>OW818680.1:0-4800000 GCA_942493055.1 uncultured bacterium
GACTTCCGCCGTCTCAAGACCTACACGACCGACGAGCGGGGCTTCAATGAGACGGTCACGGTGATCCGGGATCAGGCGAAAGGGCTTGTCTCAAACATCAATTCCAGTTCCCGCGGTTCTGTGTCGGTGTCACGCACTGCCACAGATGACATCGGTCAGATTACGACGCCTTCCGGGACGACGAAGTTTGACTGGCTGGGCAACGGCAACCTCAAGAGCGTCCAGCAGGACCTCGGCCCTACGTTCTCCCTGACGGAGGATGCATTCGGGCGTAACAGTACCGTCAAACGGCAGATCGGTGAAAACCAGCCTTCTGAACTGGGCTTTGCCTACGGAAACGACGGCGCGTTCGCTGGCAAGACGCGGGATGGAGTCCAGAAGATATCTGTGACTTCGCGTCGCGCAGACGGACGTCCCAAGGTCGTCGTCCTTCCGGACAACATCACAGTGACCACCACCTACGACGGGGCGGGACGGCCCTCGGGTCAAACCTGGACAGATCCCGCTAACCCGTCCGCTACGGTGACCAACACCTATTCATGGATGCGCGACGGCACCCTCCGCAGGCATGCCCAGAATGGCGGACCGCAGGTCTCAAACAGCGTGACGCGCGCCGGCGGGCAAATCACGTCCGACACGTCCACCTTCGGATGCGGCACATACGGAGCTTCTGTCCAGACCTTCTACGACGCGACGCACGGCACCCCCTCCCTCGTTTCGGCAGGGTTCACTGGCTTCACGAACATGACCCTTTCGTCCGCTGCGGGGTACGATAGCCTCGGCTACCTGTCCGCGCTCGCCGGTACTGGATTCACCAACCTCTTTTCCGGCACCATTGGCGGCCTGGTCACAAATATGCTGACAGGCGTGGGCGGGATTCAGCTCTCCCGCTCCGTCATCTGGAGCGCCCAGGCCGGCAAGCCCGCACGCGTCGACTACACCCTCAACGGCCAGTTCCTGCGCCGCTGGCAGTACGCTTTCACGAACGGGCTCATCGCCTCTGTCTCCCGCTCCGGCGGCGACACTTACCGCACCGCTTACACCTACGATGGTGCAAGGCAGCTTCTCGGCGCAACGTCATCGACCACCAACGGAACGGCTCTCCCTGGCCTCTCGTTCGGCTATGAATATAACCTTGCCGGTGACACGATTCGGTACGGTCATGCGGATCTTCGAAATACGGCGCACGAAACCGCTGACGATCTCCAGACCTGGCGTATCTTGCCGCCTTATGTGCACCTCCTCGGACGCGTGTCAGCATCAAACGCTGCTGTCGCGGCCTATACGTCCTATTCCACGAATCTTGTCCCTGCGACAGTCATTGACGGGCTCTATTATTCAGCACCCAGGGTAGAAATTTATTCACACACAGCCCCGATGACTGGAATCGCGACCGTCATTGCGACACCCTCTGGCGGCACCGCCGAGACCGCCCGCGTGGCATTCTCGCTCCCCTCCGAAATGGAATACCCCGTCTATAATAATCGCGGCATGATCCTGTCCGACAGCCGCCGCCAGTACACCTGGGATGCCGCGGAACGGCTCCTGGGCATCTCCAACAGCGGCGTGTCTAACGCCGTCAGGCTCGCCTTCCAGTACTATCCGGACGGACGCCGCGCGCTGAAGACCGTTTCATGCTTCACCAACAACGCCTGGGTCGTGACGCGCAGCCTGCACTATGCGTGGCAAGGCTGGAAACTCGCGGCGGAATGCGAACGTGACGGTGTTGGAGCGATCACGGCCGTGCGCCACTTTGTCTGGGGACCCGACATCGCGGGCCAGCAGTCCGCCTCGCTGGAGAGCGGAGCCGAGGGCGTCGGCGGCCTATTGCTGATCCGCGAATGGAAGCTTGGGCGCGGCATGAAACAATACCTCCCGCTCACGGACGGGCTGGGCAGCGTCTGCGGGCTCATTGATGCCACGGACGGCTCCCTCGTTGCCGAATACGATTACGACCCCTATGGCGGGCCCGTGATCGAGCGTGGCGTCGCTGTTGACGCATGTCCGTTCCGGCATCGGACACGGTACTATGACTCCGAGTCTTGGCTTTACTATTACGGCTATAGATACTATGATCCCAGTACAACAAAGTGGATCTCGAAAGACCCTTTGGGAGAAAAAGGAGGCTGGAACTTGACCTGTTTTTGCAACAACGACCCAATCAATGGGTTTGATCCGATGGGGCTAGATCCTGAATTTGGGGTTCGATTGGGTGTTCAAATGGGATGGGACGGATCAAAAGGGTGGAAGGGGATACAATTTTCGTCAGTAAGTATTGTGGCGTCGGTTGAACAGGAAATGGGCGATTATATGCGGACGCGAATGGATGCTGGGTACCGTCTGTACTTCGGAGGACTTGGCAACTCGAAAGATCCGGAACGATACGGTACCTTGACTGGCGGAGGAGAATACGATCTGTGGCTATCCGGTTCGGTTATTGCGGGAACCGGAGAAGCGGACGGACGACCAGCCTATACTGGGAATCTGTTTGCCCAGTCTGCATTGGACGATACCTTCGAGTATTCTTTCACCTTCGGACAGACGCTGAACTGGCACTCAGCCCTCGGACTGACGCAGATCGGACACGTTCAAGCGGCTGGAAGTGACTGGTATTTCCATTACAATAACGACGTCAACAAGTTCCCGTCTTTCGGGCAATTCCCGTTCTTCGGTAGAGAAGGAACTGACCACTCTTGGACAGCGGGTGCTATCCTAGGTGCCAGAATTGAAGACGACGAGTGGTGTGAAACAGGATATGCGTGTTTTACTGGAAGAAAGTTATCTGATGATCCTGAAGATGTTATTTTCTATGACGGTGGAAGTGATGATGGGTATTATCTGCAGACACCCAAAGATCGAACCTTCAACCGCTCCGAATGGTTTGTGCGCGGACATCGGGACGGAGTATCAGGGATGTTTACATTTTCTACCCCTGACTGGCTGAACGGTCAGCACAAGGTGCATGATGCAACATTCCCTTTCATCGGCCCGCTTGGATCAGAAACGTCAAAACGCTTCATTCACGATGAAAGACGTATCTACTTTGACTTGGGGTTTAGCATCGAAAGATAGGACATCAATGACAAATAGAAACTTGCAGATACTGATATCACTTGCCGTCTTCACAATGATGTCGGCAGGTTGTATTACTCAAACAATTCGCCTCGAGGGCAGGCGTGTTTGGCCGGCTAGTCCGAAGTTCACCATCGAGCCGCGGACTTTTACGGCAGACGAACTCAGGGCGGCAGGCATTCGGACAGATGGTGTGTATGTCCACTATGTTTTTCGACCGAAAGAATTTCAACAAGAGTTTGAAGATGATCTCAGAAGGAATGGATATCGGGTCGGCAGTCCTTATATCCGTTTCTGGGACAATGGACGAACGCTGGCAAGACTTTCGAAGATGGATTTACTGACCGCTAACGAGGTCGATTGTTTTGAAGGAGGAATACTGGGGTACTATAACTTTCCGACAAATGGCGTTGTTGAGAATGAGGTATACTCGTATGAACCCGGAAGAGGGGGAGGTGTTTACAGTAAAACTCGCCGAATTATTGAGGGCGATACGCTTTGGTCTCCCACTCGTGCAAAACACAAAGGCGTGCCCGTTGAGTTAGGTTATAAATTCGTTCCGATCAAAGGGATGAAGGCGCAGCCTGATTGGTGATCCGAACAAGAGGAATAGTATTCGTAATTTGCTTTCGGATATTTCACACTTTCGATCAATCATTTCCAGCTTCTGACAACTGAGGCTTTGTGAGCAACGCGAAGATAACCAGTATTTTTATCCGGTGCGCCATGATGTTACTGATGACCCTCACGTCATTGCCGCTTTGTGCCTCTTTTCCTCGGTCTGATTATCTTTCACGTCAAGTCGCCAAAGTGACCGAAAGGGACGTTAGATCCCTGCCTGTAGTCAAGCCGTATGACGGCGCGGCATCCTCTCACCTCTGCGCCTCCGCGCCTCTGCGCGAAAAACTATACCACCGCCACTTTGTCTGGGGACCCGACATCGCGGGCCAGCAGTCCGCCTCGCTGGAGAGCGGAGCCGAGGGCGTCGGCGGCCTATTGCTGATCCGCGAATGGAAGCTTGGGCGCGGCATGAAACAATACCTCCCGCTCACGGACGGGCTGGGCAGCGTCTGCGGGCTGATCGATGCGACGGACGGCTCCCTCGTTGCTGAATACGATTATGATCCCTACGGCGGGCCCGTGATTGAGCGCGGCATCGCCGTTAATATATGCCCCTTCCGGCATCGGACACGGTACTATGACTCCGAGTCTTGGCTTTACTATTACGGCTACCGCTATTACGACCCCAGCACCACGAAGTGGATCTCGAAAGACCCCCTCGGCGAAGCCGGCGGCTGGAACCTGACATGCTTCTGCGATAACGACCCTGTGAATGGGTTTGATCCGCTGGGGCTGATAGGTTATGACCTTAGCAGTCCCTATGCCGCCGGTCAATATGCTGCAGCGGAACGGCGAGCCGAAACGTACGACCCATTTGCTGAGACCAAAGTTTTTACCGAGTTTGGCCGTGAAATACTTTCCGATCCTGCGGAACGGGATGGCTTTCTTTTAGGAATGAAAGTCAATTCCTTGGCGTACTGCGGTTCATTGACAGGGCCAATGGCCTTTTCTGCCAACCTCCGTTGGTATTCAAGGATGCTCCTAAGTAGTGCTTCCGAGGGGGCTCAGTGGTTTGTCAGCGATAACGGAGTTGACCGACTGTCAGGGAAGACGCCCGATTATGCGGCGAACTCTGTTGAGGCCCTGCAAGTTGCCGGGACTAGCCTCGTTTTGAGGGGGCTGTTCTTTGGTGCAGGGAAAGCTATTGACTATGCTAAACAGAGGTTAACTATCCTTCGTGCTCAGAAACCAGTTGCACCAGCGACTCAACCTATAGTAAACTTAAAACAGTCCTCGGCGGGTGCTGGGGGCGCTGTCACAAAGACAACAGCGCTAGTTAAATATGATGCTGGTTTTGCAGTTAGACAAGGTGCCCCTGTTTATCGATTATGGGGTGAGGGAACTATTGAAGCTGGGGGCTCATGGACCACGGTAGATCCCAGATTATTTAGAACAATTGAAGAGTTTAAACAAGCCGCGGGTATTGGTGCCTGGGTTAGGCCCCCGTACAAAATTGCAACAGGACAGTTTCGTACTCTTGAAGGGGTTACTTCTCGACCTGCACTCCCTGTTCCACAAGCGCCTAATCCTTGGTTGCCAGAATTACGTGTCAGCCCTCCGCAGAGTGTGGAGAATGCCGTTATAAATATTAATTCGAAAGCGTGGTGATAATATGAATCCTGATTTTTATTTAACATCATCCGACAGCACACACTTTCAAGAGATTCGGGCCTGCTATTTTGAAGGGTTAATTGCAGATAATATTCGCGATGATTATCTTCTAATTCGCATAGAACCAACTGTTAAAGATCCAGACACAGGAGAGGATATTGACCGACTTTTGGTATGTGGGCGTTATAATCATTTTAAGTCTGTCGTGGAGAATGAGTGTGTTTACATTCTGAAGATTGTATCTCCGGATGTGCTTACTTTGAGACGTTGCGATGAAACCCAAGTAAAGTTGGTTGCTTGGGGTGAAGTCTTTCCAAAGAAAGACAAGGCATAGGGATCGTATTTCGACATCGGACATTCGCCGTTTTCAATCAGGCAACTTCGGTTTTTTTCAACTGAGTTTTTGTGGGCAACGCGCAGATAAACAGCATTTTATACGGTGTGCAATGATGGTGCTGATGACCATCACGGCACTGCCGCTTTGTGCCTCGATCCCTCGGACTTCCGACCTCGAAGGGAGGCAAAGGGGTCGTATTTGGGGGCAAAGGGGTCGTATTTGGACATAGGACAATAAGTCTTGCAGGGTTCTTTGGGATTTGATACATTCTGACCATGCCAAGACAACTCAGACACAATGTGGAGGGCGGGTGGTACCACATCACCACGCGAGGGATGTGGCGGAAGGATATTTTCGAAAACGACCGCGACAGGGAGCATTTCATTGAACTGCTGTCCATGATGGTCGAGCGCTACTGCGTCGTGCTGCATGCCTACGTGCTGATGGACAACCATTACCACTTGCTGATAGAGACCCCTGAGTCAAACGCCAGCCGGGCGCTGCAGTGGCTGAACCTCAGCTACGCCGCATGGTACAACGCCAAGCATAGCTGCTCCGGGCCGATGTTCCAGGCGCGTTTCAAGAGCATCCCCGTGGACGGCGAGGGGTCGTGGGCTCTGACGTGCAGCGTCTACATCCACCTGAACCCGGTGCGCATCCGGAGCCTCGGGCAGGGCAAGGAGGAGCGCGCCCGCGAGAAGGCGGGTTTCATCCATGAGGGGCCGACGGCAGAGCAGGTGAAGGCGCGGCTCGCCGTGCTGCGTCAACACCCCTGGAGTTCCTATCACGCGTATGCGGGGTATGCGCCCAAACCGGACTGGCTGACTTGCGACAGGCTCTGGTGGCATGCCGGGCAGGAGAAGAGGACCGATCCGAAAGCGGACTACCGCCGTTACATCGAGGACTACCTGCGTCAGGGTGTGGAAGAAGGCGTCTTCGCGCGACTGACGGCGGCCTTAGCCATCGGCAGTACGTCGTTTATTGAGGGTCTGAGGCGGAAGGTGCCGAGCAAGGCGGGTTCGGAGACGAACGCGAGGGCGTGGCGCAAGCTGCTGGCCTTTGACACGGTCGTCAAAGCGGTCGAGCAGGTGAAGGGCGAACCGTGGCAGGACTTTGCTGACAGGCGTGGTGACTGGGGCCGTGACCTTGTCCTTTACGTGGCGCGTACCCGTTCAGGCCGTACGCTCGCCGAACTCGGGGTCCTGGCTGGGATGAGCGTGGACGGTGTCTCCAAAGCTGTCCAGCGTATGTGCGCGCGGCTGTCAGATGACAAAAAACTAAATCGGAACCTCCGCAAGGTGATGCGTGCACTTGAGGAGGAAGGATGATCATTGTCCTATGTCCAAATACGACCCCTTTGCCTCTCGGTGACCCCGATAACCCGGATAGCAGGTTTAAGCTCACGTGGTCAAACCGGTTTAAGGACGTCACTCAAAATGCGTATAATTTTTATTCGACAGGCGATGAGTCGCTGGAGATTTTTGCAGGTACGCCAGCGTCAACGGAGGGATTGGATTTCCACTTAGGAGTTCCCGTGGTTACTGGGTACGAACGCTACGTCTGGCATAAACAGGAAGTTTATAAAGGCCGGGATGGCGAAGGAGAATTCGAGGGGCTTTTCGGTACGGATATGGCCGGCTGGGGGTTTGAAAAGAAGGTTGTGGGCGACTATATCTATCCTTACTATTCAGCCAGCCAGGCGAACGCAGAAGACCCTCAAACGTTCAGTACGCTGCCTGCGTTCAGAACGTCTCCTGACGTAATGTTTTCGCCGACGATTACAAAAGCAAATCAGGATATGATCCTGGCAAAGGCGATACCCGTGCTCTCGGGGCCGACGGGGAGCAGAGCAATTAGTTTTCCGCCAAGTGTTACGGAGAAGAGGGACTTTGATATGAATACAGAGTTTGAGCGCCCCAGCGGTTGGCCAAGATCGGATGGAGACTATGGAACAAGATGGCTTCATAACGATATAAAGAATGTTGCGTATTTCTATAACTTCTGCCTGTTTGATGATTTTGTCCAGAAAGGAAGTCTGAAATGAAAAAGCGATTTTTTATCATGGTTTCCGCCATGCTGCTTGTTTTACTGGGGACGTGGCTTTTTTTAAATCGTATGCGACATCTCGCGCAGCCGGCGGATGACCCCCGTCAGGGGATGCTTGAGAGAAAACGCACCCCGCCTCTCGCGGAAAACAGGAGTATAACGGATAGCCTTGCACCTCAAGCCAGCCTGCTCGGCGCAAAGGATTCATCTGTTTACCTGACACAGGCCCAACAGGAGTACAGGCTAGTGGAACGGAAGGAAAATACTCCAGATGTAGCACGGGCCAAGAAAGAGGGCGCGGATGCTAAAGTCACACTCCGCGTGGTGGACTCGGAGGGGAAGCCAGTTGCGGATGCCGATGTACAGGTCGCATTTTTTTATCGCGGCTCATATCCGATCAATGGGAAGACCGACTTAAACGGTTTTTTCACCGCCTCACATCGGTCTGGATCAGATGTTCAATTCCACGCAATAAAAGAAGGATATTACAGGACTCACCGTACCTACTGGTTTTATCGAGAAGGGAAGCCATGCGCGAAAGACGGCCGCTGGCAGCCGTGGAATCCTACACTGGAAGTTGTCCTTAAGGAGAAGCGGAAACCGATACCAATGTATCAGAATTACATTGAAACTATGATGCCAGCAGGGACTAACCGTCTGGGATTTGACTTTCTTGTCGGGGATTGGGTTGTTCCGCATGGGAAAGGCACTATTGCGGACATGTGGTACGTGTATGACGAGAACTTTATCGACAGGGATAACTTCTTTATTAAGTTGTCGTTTGCGTTTGAGGGTGAGAAGAATGGATGCTACATGCGTAAGATAGACAACTTTAGCCAGCTCATATCAGAGCATGAGGCATCGGATACTGATTTCGCACCGTCAAAAGTATGTGTCATTGAACAAGAAAAGGGGAAATACACAAAGGAGCTTCGCTTTGCAGAGGATGACTATATGGTTTTCCGTATACGGACTAAAACGGATGAGCAAGGCAAGATAATTTCCTCACAATATGGCAAAATATATGGCCCGGTCGGCGTACCGCATCGGTGGTCTAAAAAGTTTTCATTTACGTACTATCTTAACCCAACTCCGAATGACCGGAACTTAGAGTATGATCCGCAAAAGAATCTGACACCCGACGGACAAAGACACACCATGAATCGGAATCTCCCTTAATATTAATACCGTGAATACCGTGCGACAGAGTTTGATGAGTGTGCTGCTGATTACAGTCGCATTTGCGGCCTTGTGTTGCGCGGCATGTAAACGCGAGACTGCAGTCGAGCGCAGCATATTCCCTCCTCAGTGGAAACTTTCCCGCGAAGTTGAGCATGCGATGACCAAGGGGGCGCGGGCTCGGGTGACCTTGCGGGTGGTGGACTCCACCGGTAAATGTGTCCCCCATGCCCGGGTCAGGTTGAACTTTATGTTCTTCGAAAGAAAGAATAATTTTGAGACAGGCCTGACGGATACAAACGGGCTGTTCAGCGCGGAGCGGGACACCATGTCGGAATGCAACTGGTTCATAGAAAAAGAAGGTTACTACGATACCGAGGGGATGCATTCGTTTGCGGCAAATTTAACGAATGACAGCGTAAAGGGCGACCGCTGGCAACCGTGGGACCCGACATTGGAGGTGGTGCTGAAGGAGAGGCGGAAGCCTATACCGATGTTCACGAAAAGAGTGGAGTTGACATTTCCAAAACGTATTGAGGTTGGATTTGACGCAGAGCGAGGGGATCTTGTGACCCCCTACGGAAAAGGAGTTAATACAAATATAATATTTAAATACGCATCAACATTTTCACGAGAGAATATACATTATATCACAAATGATGTCACGCTCTCGACATATCGCAGGGGAGGTTTTATTCAATTGAAACTCGAACAATACAGTAGGCGGGAGAATGTCTATGAAGCTCCTGTAGCTGGGTACAGCGATAGCCTGACTTTTGAGCTTGTACGGTGGCCTGGCAAAATAATCAAAGATGTGTCACTGCCAAAACAATCATATCTTATTTTCAAGACCGATGAGGCGGAAAATTTAGCCCGCTTTGGGATTATTCGCGATTTTGAGTATGGGGAATGCTGGGAGCAGCCTAATTATTGCACGGTAATTTTCATGTATTACTTCAACCCGACTCCTAATGACCGCAACCTTGAGTTCGATGGGAAGAGCAATCTGTTCAAGCCAGACTAGAAAGACAACTGGCCGCGATCAGAAGATGATTTGCCATTCAGGCAACGCTGGAGACATGGCGATTGGAAGGACGTGGCCTATTTTTATAACTTTAAAGTGTATGAGGATGTTGTCACGAAAGGGCGGGTGAAATGAGAAACCGGAAGAGAGTAATAGGGGTCGTAGTTCCAAGAGGCAAAGGGGTCGTATTTGGACATAGGACAATAAGTCTTGCAGGGGTCTTTGGGATTTGATACATTCTGACCATGCCAAGACAACTCAGACACAATGTGGAAGGCGGGTGGTACCACATCACCACGCGAGGGATGTGGCGGAGGGATATTTTCGAAAACGACCGCGACAGGGAGCATTTCATTGAACTGCTGTCCATGATGGTCGAGCGCTACTGCGTCGTGCTGCATGCCTACGTGCTGATGGACAACCATTACCACTTACTGATAGAGACCCCTGAGGCAAACGCCAGCCGGGCGCTGCAGTGGCTGAACCTCAGCTACGCCGCATGGTACAACGCCAAGCATAGCTGCTCCGGGCCGATGTTCCAGGCGCGTTTCAAGAGCATCCCCGTGGACGGCGAGGGGTCGTGGGCTCTGACGTGCAGCGTCTACATCCACCTGAACCCCGTGCGCATCCGGAGCCTCGGGCAGGGCAAGGAGGAGCGAGCCCGGGAGAAGGCGGGATTCATGCAGGAGGGGCCGACTGCAGAGCAGGTGAAGGAGCGGCTCGCCGTGCTGCGCAAGCATCCCTGGAGTTCCTATCACGCTTATGCGGGGTATGCGCCCAAACCGGACTGGCTGACTTGCGACAGGCTCTGGTGGCATGCCGGGCAGGAGAAGAGGACCGATCCGAAAGCGGACTACCGCCGTTACATCGAGGACTACCTGCGTCAGGGTGTGGAAGAAGGCGTCCTCGCGCGACTGACGGCGGCCTTAGCCATCGGCAGTACGTCGTTTATTGAGGGTCTGAGGCGGAAGGTGCCGAGCAAGGCGGGTTCGGAGACGAACGCGAGGGCGTGGCGCAAGCTGCTGGCCTTTGACACGGTCGTCAAAGCGGTCGAGCAGGTGAAGGGCGAACCGTGGCAGGACTTTGCTGACAGGCGTGGTGACTGGGGCCGTGACCTTGTCCTTTACGTGGCGCGTACCCGTTCAGGCCGTACGCTCGCCGAACTCGGGGTCCTGGCTGGGATGAGCGTGGACGGTGTCTCCAAAGCTGTCCAGCGTATGTGCGCGCGGCTGTCAGATGACAAAAAACTAAATCGGAACCTCCGCAAGGTGATGCGTGCACTTGAGGAGGAAGGATGATCATTGTCCTATCTCCAAATATGACCCCTTTGCCTCTGAGGAGGAAGGATGATCATTGTCCTATGTCAAAATACGACCCCTTTGCCTCGCCCCAGGCTGCGATGCGCTACGGGAAGGACCCCATGCACAGATGGGCGTACCGGCTCTCCATGCGAAAACCCAGGAACGTATCAATCGTGGCGCTGGCCCGGAAGATGACCACTTACGCCTGGCACGTCCTGATGGGCCACCCGTCTCCCATGAAAGAGGCGCCGAAGGCTTTCAAGACGAAGATGCTCAAGCTGGCGACCGTCCTCGGCCGCGACCATGTCAGGCAGGCGGGCTTCAAGAACGCCTCGGCGTTCGTAGACGCCCTGACGGAGAAGGTCTTCGGCCCGCCTCCTGCGCAACTGACCGGGACGGAGTTACAAACAGTGTCCGCCTCCGGGGTTTGATGCCCCCCGGCGGAACTGTTCATAACTCCTATGGACATCTAGAAAGGCATCAAAATGCAACTTTAGAAACTTTTTTCACTTTTACGATTGACTAACCACATACCCGGTTTTTGCGGTAAGATTTTTCGTCAAACCGTGAAGAGCCCAAAATAGCGGCCTATCACGCGGACGGCCGCAGGAGTGCCGTGGATCAAAGCAACCGATTTTCACAAAACGGTCATACAGAAAATAGTGTGCAAAACTCGCTCTCCGTAGGCTTGCGTTAGTAGCCTTATTTTGATATCATAATCAGCTCTAAACACGCACCGTTCATCGCGTTCCACGTGTGCTCGGATGGTGTGGATTTTTAGTTGAGTTTGGGTGCAAAAGAGGGGTGCTTTATGTGTGGAATTGTTGGATATGTTGGACAGCGTCCGGTCACGGAGCTCCTGATTAACGGGCTGCGCCGCTTGGAGTATCGCGGCTATGATTCTGCCGGGCTTGCATTTTTAAATGCTTCCGGGGGCATGCGGGTCATCCGCCAGACCGGCAAAGTAGCCTTGCTCGAGAAGAAGCTGATGGAAACAACCAGCGATGCAGAGCGTGCGGGCGCTCATCTGGGTATTGCGCATACGCGCTGGGCGACACATGGCTTGCCGACCGAAGCAAATGCCCATCCCCATACGGCCCGCTCCGGTGAAATCGCCTTGGTGCATAATGGGATCATCGAAAATTTTGTCTCCATCCGGAAGCAACTGGAGTCCCGGGGGTGTGTTTTTACCTCTCAAACAGATACTGAAGCTCTGGCTCATCTGATCGGAGCCTACTATAACGGTGACTTGCTCGCCGCGGTTTCCCAGGCCCTCAAAAAAGTTGAAGGCACGTATGGCATCGCGGTGATCTCAATCAAGCACCCCGAGCAGATTGTGGTTGCGCGCAAGGGAAGTCCGCTGGTGATTGGTGTCGGCGAAAATGAGACAATCGTGGCCAGTGATGTCTCAGCTATAGTTTCGCATACGCGTCAGGTTGTCTATCTGCAAGATGGTGACGTCGCCTTGATCACCAAAGACGGGCCTCAGATTTTCACACTGGATAACGCATCCGTCCATCGTCCGGTGGCCACGATTGAATGGGAGATCGGGGCTGCTGAAAAGGGCGGTTATGACCATTTCATGCTGAAAGAGATTTTCGAGCAGCCCCAGGCGTTGCAGAATACAATACGGGGACGGCTTGATCCTTCCCTGGGCACGTCGATTCTCTCGGGGCTGAATATGACACCCCGCGAGTTGGCGGCTGTGCAGCGCCTGATCATTGTTGCCTGCGGGACATCCCTTCATGCCGGTATGGTTGGAAAATATCTGGTGGAGGGGCTTGCCTCGTTGCCGACCGATCCTGAGCAGGCTGCTGAATTCCGCTATTGCAATCCGATTGTTGGCCCGAATGAGCTTGTTGTGGCAATCAGCCAGTCCGGGGAGACCGCAGATACGCTTGCCGCGGTCCGAGAGAGTATCCAGAAGGGGGCGCTTGTGGCAGGCCTCTGCAATGTGGTGGGCTCAACCATCGCCCGTGAAGCGGGCCGAGGGGTCTATCTCCATGCCGGTCCTGAAATCGGCGTCGCCTCGACCAAAGCCTTTACAGCTCAAGTGACGGTTCTGCTGATGCTGGCGCTTAAGCTGGGGCGGTGTCGTCGGCTCTCCCGCGAAGAGGGGCTGTTGCTCTGTGAGGAGATCACAGCGATTCCCTCCATGATCGAAAAAGTCTTGAAGCAGAGTCCCGCGATTGAAGCCATCGCCTTGAAATATGCAACTATTTCAAATGCCTTTTTCATCGGCCGCGGCATCCTGTATCCGACGGCCCTGGAAGGTGCGCTCAAACTGAAGGAGATCAGCTATATCCATGCGGAAGGGTATCAAGCTGCTGAATTGAAGCATGGCTCGATTGCGCTGCTGGATGAACATTTCCCAGTGATCGCGCTCTTAAACGATATTCCAGGCAAGGAAAAGACCTTGGGCAATGTGCAGGAGTGCCGTGCGCGCAAGGCACCTGTGATCGGTATCGTCACGGAGGGGGATCTGGAGTCTGAACAGGTTTGCGATGATGTGATACGGATTCCGCGGACGAGTCAATATACGGCACCAGTGATCACCAGCGTCGCACTTCAATTGTTTGCCTATTATGTTGCTCGCGCACGGGGCTGCGAGATCGACCAGCCTCGCAATTTGGCGAAGAGTGTCACGGTCGAGTGAGCCTGTTGAATATTGAAAGATCTTAAAGATGTCAAAATTATTTGGAACCGATGGTATTCGTGGACAGGCAAACCGCTATCCGGTCAATGCTGAACTGGCGTTGAAGCTGGGTAAGGCGCTGGGCAAGCAGTTGAAGGCGCATGGAAATGACAGCACGCGCGCGGTGATTGGGAAAGATACGCGCCTCTCCGGCTATATGCTGGAAGCAGCGATCACGAGCGGGCTGGTCTCTGCCGGATGCGATGTCTATTTAGTCGGGCCTGTGCCGACACCCGCAGTTGCCCATTTGACCAAGTCGCTCGCTGCGGATGCCGGCATCATGTTGACCGCCTCGCACAATCCTTTCGATGACAATGGCATCAAGCTCTTCTGTCCGAAGGGATACAAACTGGCGGACGCCGATGAAGAGGCGCTGACGCATCTGATTTTAAATACAGATCTAAACACCGATGACATTCGCAGCGATCAGCTGGGCAAGGCGCATCGTCTGGAGGATGCTCGCGGACGCTACATCGAATTCACGAAGAGCACCATCAACAACATGAAGCTCAGCGGCCTTAAAGTTGTTCTCGATTGTGCGAATGGCGCCGCCTATAATATGGCCCCTTGGATTTTCCGTGAGCTGGGTGCAACAGTCATCAAGACCGGTGTTTCACCGGATGGTCTGAACATTAACGAGAAGTGCGGAGCGATGTATCCGGAAGTGATCTCCAGGATGGTGAAGGAGGCAGGTGCGGATATCGGTATTGCATTGGACGGCGATGCGGATCGCGTCATCTTCGCAGATGAAAACGGGGCAATCATTGACGGCGACCGCATTCTGGCTGCCTGTGCCATTGCCTATAAGAAGCGTGGCCTGCTCGTTAAAGATACCGTCGTGGTCACCAGCATGAGTAATCTCGGTCTGCACGAGGCCATGAAGAAGCATGGCATCCAGGTGGAGGTGACGGATGTGGGCGACCGGTATGTCATCGACGCGATGCGCAAGAAAGGCTTCAACCTGGGGGGCGAGAAGTCCGGGCATTTGATCTTCCACGACTATGCGACGACAGGGGATGGCATCTTGAGCGCCTTGCAGGTCTTGCGCGTCTTGAAGGAAGAGGGGAAGACGCTTGCGCAATTCGCAGACTGCATGGAGGAGTACCCGCAGACCTTGGTGAGTCTGAAGGTCAAAGAGAAGAAGCCGATTGACTCAACCCCGCGCCTGGCAGAGGCCATTCGCGCCTGTGAAGAAGATTTGAAGGGCCGCGGACGCGTGATTGTGCGCTATTCAGGGACAGAGCCGAAGATTCGTCTGCTCGTGGAAGCGCGCGAGCAGAAACTGGTGGACGAGTGGATCGGGAAACTGAAAGAGGTTGTCGCGGAAACGTTGGGGTCAAGCATGTAAGCCAGCCCGTTGAGCAGGAATAGACTGACGGGCACCACACGGAATATTGGAATGCTGGAATATTGGAATACTGGAAGAAGGAACTATCGGGAGGGACGGCGGATCGCCGTCCAGGCGGTCGATCCGACCGCCCTCCCCAAACAGGAGCGGCGCAGGCCTCTGCGCCACAGGCACGCAGACGCGTGCCCCTCCCAGAGCCTGTATTCAGTTTCCCCATCATTCCAACATTCCTGTATTCCAACATTCCAATGTAGTTAAGGGAGAAATATGCAGAGTACACGGCGTGAGTTTGTTGTAGCCGCAGGCATGGTTGCCGGTGGCGTAGCCTGTTCAATGGCGAAACCTGAGGTTGTCGCTAAAAGCGAAAAGGAGTCAAAGATGATGAAGATTGTTGTTGCGGCGGATCCGTTTGCTGTAGGACTGAAAGATGCAGTTGTTGCTCACTTAAAGGGGAAGGGCTTTGAAGTCTCCGATGTGGGTGCCATGGCAAATCAAGCTGTTCCCTATTATGATGGTGCGGTGGCGGCCTGCAAGGTCATGCAAGCGGGCGGTGCAGAGCGCGCTATTCTATTCTGCGGGACCGGCATGGGCATGTCGATCGTTGCCAACCGCTTCAAGGGCGTCACGGCAGCCGTCGTGGAATCTGTTTTTGCCGCGAAAATGAGCCGGGCTGTCAATAACGCGAATGTGCTTTGCCTCGGCCAGATGATCTGGGGCGAGTGGATGGCCAAGGAGGCTGTGGATGTGTTCTTAAAGACCCCGTTCACGGAAGGTCTGGATGCGTTCGCCGGTTTTCTGAAGGAGGCCGTGCAGAAGGTCGATGCGATTCGTCCCAATTGATCCGCATGCTTCCATCAGGCGCGTCCTGCGCGTTTGCCCAGGACGCTCCGGTTTCACGTTGCCGAATAAATAATGCGCTATCGCTGCAGGGAGGAAAATTAATGAATCGTTTCTTTGGACGTCTCCAGTGTCTCCTGGTTGTTCTCATGGCTGGCTCAGGGCTTTCAGTCCTTTCCGCAGAGCAGAAGATCAGCCATGACAAGCTAACAGTCTCGCTTTCCGAGCAGGGGCAGCTCTCGCTTCTAATGGGCGACCACTGCTTTGCGAAGGCCCTTCTCCCTTCAGCCGCTTTTAAGAAAGTGGAGTTCACTGATCAACTGGGCAAGGGGGTTGCGTTGGAAAGTGACACTCTGAGAATTGCCCTGTATCCAGGACAGCCTTTTGTCTTTTTCCGGATGCGAATCAATAATGGTTCTACACTGACAGTGACCAATCGCGTCTGCTATCCGTCACTCGATATTCAGACCGCCCCGCTCACTTCTGTTCTGACCACGGGCGGTCCGCATCTCATTGAGAAAAACATGGGCAGTTATATGTGGCTGGCCATGGTGGACGCAGAGTCGCGCAGGGGCGTGGTCGGCGGCTGGGTGACGACAGATCGCGGCAGCGGCATTGTCCTGACGGATAAGAAGACCATGATCCCGCGTGTGGATTACGGACGTCTCCAAATGGAGCCGAATCAGTCCGAGCCGCTGGAAACTTTTGCTGTCGGTTATTTCGAAGATGCGCGTCTCGGTCTGGAAGCGTATGCCGATGCAATTGCGAAGGTCTATAAAATCAAGTTGCCGCCCATGCCGACTGTCCATTGCACGTGGTATGTGGATCGTGCCTCCAACCAGGACAAGATGAAGGCGCGGACGGAGTTTGTCGCGGCTGAATTGAAGAAGTTTGGCATGAACGTCATGCAGATCGATGACGGCTGGCAGCTCGGAACGAGTAAGAACGGACCGGATAAGGTCTTTATCGGACACAACCCGACTGGCCCCTACAAAGACGGCATGCGCGCGACAGCCGATGTCATCACCGGACACGGGCTGGTCGCGGGCATCTGGCTCATGCCGTTTACCGGGACCTATAATGACCCTTGGTTTGCTGAGAAGCAACACTGGTTCGCCAAGCGTCCGGACGGGAAGCCGTTTGACACGCCGTGGGGCGGAACCTGCTATGACTTGACCAATCCCGAGGTCCAGGACTATTTGCGCCTGCAGATCCGGAAGAACGTCAAGGAGTGGAACTATAAATATCTGAAGCTGGACGGCTACTCCACGGGTATGGCTGTCAATCCGCAATATGTGAACGATGTCTTTAAAGAGGACAATTATGGCGAGGCGGTTTTGCATAATCCCAAGATGACGCAGATGGAGATGGCGCGCAACAGCCAGAAGATCGTCCGCGAGGAGGCCGGGCCTGACACCTTTATTCTGGGGTGCTGCGTATCGCAGAATGCGCGCAGTGCCGGGCAGGGCTTTGGCATGATCGATGCGATGCGCATCGGGCCTGACAATGGCAGCAGCTGGGGCGGCATCATGAGCGGTCCGAAGTATGGAGCGTGGCAGTACTTCCTCCATAGCCGCGTCTGGTATAATGACCCTGATCCGCTTTATGTGCGCATCGAACCTGAGATGGCCTCTAAGGTGATCTGCACGTATGTGACGCTGGCTGGCTTTATGAACAGCAGCAGCGAAGAGTATAGCAGCCTGAAGCCCAATCAGCTTGACCTGCTCAAGCGCACCATGCCGAGCCATAAGGCTGTTGCTCGGCCTGTGGACCTGTTTGAAAATACGATCCCGCGCTTGTGGCTGGTCACGGACACATCCTTAGGTTTTGAGCGCAACCTGATCGGCGTGTACAACTGGGAGTCCAAGGAAGCGACGATTGAGTATGATCTGAAGCGGATGGGACTCAAGGACAACACGGTCTATGTCGCCTTTGATTACTGGAGCAACGGGTTGCTGTCGCTGTTTAAGGACCGCCTTGTGCGCACCCTGCCGGCGCGTTATTGCGAGGCCTTGTCAATCCGTCCCTTGGCAGACCATCCGCAACTCATCAGCACGTCCCGGCATATCACGCAGGGCCTGGTTGATGTCTTCAAGGAAGAGTGGAAGGGCAGCACACTTACGGGCACAAGCGAACTGGTCGCGGATGACCCTTATGAGCTGCGCATCACGACCCTGGTTGCAACGGGTGGCTTTGCGCTGGACACAGTCAAGGTTGACCAGCCGGACGTGACGATTGAAAGCAAAACGGAGGAGGGGCTGGTCCGGGTCCTGTTACGCTCCAAGAAGAGTCTGCGTGTCCAGTGGTCGGTCTCGTTTAAGAAGGGTGAGGCAATCCGCATGAAGCCGCTCCTTGAAAAGCTCTCAGCCGCACAGCTGGATGTCTTTTCACCCGTGGTTCTGACGTGGCAGGCGAATACCCGTGCGTGCGAAATCAAGCGCAATGGCGAAGTCGTTGCCAAGGAGGCCATCGGCGGAACATGGCGCGACGAAAAGGTCAACGCCTCGACCGCCTACACGTACGAGGTCACGCCGTTTTCAATCAGCGGTGAGCGTGGCGATGCCGCGTCAGCCAAATGGACGACGCTGAAGCAGCCGGAACTGGGCCCCAAACCGCCGAAGCCTGATCTCCCCGTTGAGCAGTTTAAGCCGAAGCAGGTCGCTTCAGGACATGGACCGGTCCAATTCGGCAAGTCTCAGACCGGCAAGCTCACACTCGGCAAGGAGACCTTTGAGCACGGGATATGCCTCCATGCGGATGGTTTTGTGATCTATAAGCGTAAGCCGGAGTGGAAGCGCTTTGTCGCTGTTGTCGGTATCGACGAGAGCAAACGTGTCGACAATCAGTCGAGCATGATCTTTACAGTGGCCATTGAGGCTTCAGATGCCCGTCGGATTATTTACAGCACGCCGGTTCTGAGGTTCGGGCAGATCGAAAAGTGGCACATTGATGTTGAAATCCCCAAAGATGCCCGCGAAATCGTCCTGATTTCGGATTCGGCTGGAGACAACAACAAAAGCGACCACGGTGACTGGTGCGATGCGGGATTCATGCTTAAATAAAAAGGAGTCAGACTATGATGCGTTTCAACTGTTTCAGCTCTCTCACGGCCGTCTTGCTTTGCACAGCGCTGCTGGGCGGGTGCGGCAAGGCGGACAAGGCGAAGGAAGCGCCGCTCGCAACCAAAGCGGAAGCCCAGGTTCAGATGACAAGCGCATTTGAACGCATCAAGGGGAAGTGGATGCGTTCAGATGGCGGTTATGTTCTTGAATTCAAGCAACTTAAAGCTAATAACGAGCTTGATGTCGCCTACTTTAATCCGAATCCGATCCATGTCGGGAAAGCTCGGATGTACGAAGAGCGAGGCTTTACTAAGGTTTTTGTCGAACTCCAGGATGTCAACTATCCGGGTTCGCGCTATACCTTGATTCTGAATACGGACAAGAATCAGCTGGTTGGCAACTACTTTCAGGCGACCCAGCAAGTCGATTATGAGGTCGCCTTCGAGAAGCAGTGAGCGCGTCCAAGGATCGCTTAAAAGAGGCTGAAACACCGTTTTTCAGCCTTTTTTTGCCATTTAGCTTTTTTTACTGGAAATAACGAATATATCATGTTAAGGTATGCCCGTTTTTAACCTTATCGCGTTAAGAATGAGCAAGTAAGGGGCACACCATGGTAAAAAAAGCTGAACAACCTAAAAAACCATCTGCATACGCGCAGGCGGGAGTGGATATTGACTCCAAGATGTCAGGCATTGAAATCATCAAAAAGATGGTTTCGACGACAAAGACAAAGGGCGTTGTTGGTGGCATCGGAAGTTTCGGCGGCCTCTTCCAGTCGCCCGGAAAAGAGATGTTGCTTGTGGCGAGTACCGATGGCGTTGGAACAAAGCTCAAAGTGGCTGCGCTTGCGAAGAAGCACGATACGGTCGGACAGGACATTGTCAACCATTGCGTCAATGACATCCTTGTCCAAGGGGCAAAACCCTTATTCTTCATGGATTATATCGGAACCGCGCGTTTCGATACGACGATTTTCACCGAGGTGATCAGCGGACTTGTCAAAGCCTGCAAGGAAAACGATTGTGCGTTGCTGGGCGGCGAAACCGCCGAGATGCCCGGCCTCTATCCCTTGGGCGAATACGACCTGGTAGGGACGATTGTGGGCGTTGTTGAAAAGCGCAAGGTCATTACGGGAAGCGCGATTAAGCCTGGCGATGTCATTATCGGCATGCCCTCCGGCGGCCTTCAGACCAATGGCTTCTCCCTTGCCAGAAAGGTCATCTTTGACCAGTGCGGCCTGATGCATCAGGATTTGGTTCCCGGTACGCGTACCACGGTTTCTGAGGCGCTGCTGGCGGTTCACCGCAGCTTCCTGAAGCCTGTGACAGCATTGCTTGCAAAACATATTGCGATTCGCGGTATGGCCCATATCACGGGCGGCGGTTTTATTGATAATATCCCGCGTGTGCTGCCGGACAACTGCAATGCAGTGATTGACCGGGCATCCTGGACGCCTCCGATGGTCTTTACCTTTATCGAACGCCAAGGCAAGGTTGATCGCGATGAGATGTATCGCGTCTTCAATATGGGCATCGGCTATGTGATCGTGGTGCGTCAGGCTGACGCGAAGAAGACCCTGGATATGCTTCAGACTATGAAGATGGGGCCTGTCGTCGTCGGAAAGATCGAAAAAGGCCACCGCCAAGTGATCTACAAGAATTAAGGCTCCCCCTTACTTCGTCTCAGGCAATGGAGCAGGGGGCTGGCCCACGATGAGCGAAGCGGGGTTCGCTTGCAGCTCCGTGATAAGCTGGTTGAGCGTTGTCGACGTGGTGCGCAGATTCTGGATGAGTTCCGTCAGCGCATACTGCTGTGAGGCGGTCAACCGGTTCATGGTTTGCGCGGTCTTCCCAACGGAATCAAGGGTCCTGTCAAAGGATGCGAGTGTCTTCTCAACCGTATCAAACGTCTGATCAATCCGGGTGCCTGTATTGGTTGTGACGTTGGAAAGGGAGACCAGGAGCGTGTCGGCACGGTCCGTGACACCCTTAAACGAGGTCATCAAGGGTTCGATTTGACCATTAAAATGTTCGACCGTTTTGTTGACACGCGTGAGTGTCTCAACCAGCTCCTTGGGGAGGCTCTGCGTTTCAGGTGAGTTGATCAGTTTTTTTAAAGACTCTGTGGTTGCCCGCCATTCACGGACGAGCTGCAGCGCCTCAGAGGAGAGGGTGGGGGTGTCGATTGCGCTGACCTTTGCATGGGTTGTCTTCAGCAACTCATGGAACTCCGTGGCGATACCCTGTAAGTCGAGCTGGTTGAATTTGAAAATCAGATCTTCTGTGTTTTTCTTAAAGATAAAAAAGGTGCTGGGTGCAGAAGGAATGTAGACATTCTTTGGCTTCCAGGTCACGGTTTGAAATTCATTTGAGTACTGCGTGGCTGGGAAATAGTCGAATTCGATGCTCGCGATCCCGGTAAGCCCTTGTGAGGCCACTTTCACGCGTAACCCGCTGCTAATCAAATCTTGAAGGAACTTGCTCGGGTTGTCGGCTTTCATGGGGAGGAATTGCTGCGGGTCAAGCGCCATGATGACGAGGATGCGCTGCGCATTCAGGGGCGCATCATGGTCGGTCATCTCCGTTCCATATTCGCTGTACAAGAAGCCGATTCGTTTGACAGTTCCGATCGGCACGCCGCGATACTTCACCGGGGAGCCGATTTCAAGTCCTGTCACGGATTCCGCGATATAGGTTTCTGCGAAAACTTCGTTCCGCTTAATGACGCGTGCGCCTGCAATGCCAATCGAGAGCAGGATCAGAGCAAAGCCCGTGAGTACGAAAAATCCTATTTTAGCATAATTGGCATTATTCTCATTCATGTCAATCTCCTCGTTAAACGGTTTTCGAAAGCCGGCCAAGGATTCCGCCAATGGATTGTTTGGCTGCTTCTATGATATCCCGTTCGCCCGGGATCATCTTGTCGGCCATCAGGATGCGTCCGTCGCAGATGACGGTATCCACGCAGGAGGTGTCAGCCGCATAGACCATGTTTGAAATCAAGTGATGATTCGGCACCATGCAGGGCCGGTACAAGTCAACGAGTATGGCGTCGGCTAAGAAGCCCTCCTCAATGACCCCGGCATGGATACGAAAGGCCTCCGCACCCTTTCGCGTGGCGCAATCAAAGATCATGTTCGCAGGAGCGACGGTTGCATGCTTGCTCTGCTCTTTTGCGGAGAGCGCGGCAAACTTCATGGCTTCCATCATGGAAAGATTGTTGTTGGACGCCACGCCGTCTGTGCCAATCGTGATATAACACCCAGCCTCATGGACGACATCATGAAAACGGAAGCGCCCGGAAGCCAACTTATAGTTGGAGGCTGGATTGTGCGCGATGATGCACTCGTTTTCACGGATGAGCGCAATGTCATCAGCCGAGAGATGGACACAGTGTGCGAGAATGGTGCGCGGTCCAAGCATGCCGCACGCGTTCAGCCAGGCAATCGGGGACATGCCATGCTCTTTGTGGCAGTTCGCAACTTCGCGCTCCGTCTCGGACGCATGGATATGTATAAAGTCATTGCCGGCCTTCGCCTCCTCGGCGACGGTTGAAAGCGTCTTTCCTGAAACCGTGTAGATGGCATGTGGCGCGTAGGTGAGAACGACACGTGAAGATAGCGAGGGCTTCATCGCTGCCAGCCGCTCATTTTCAACTCGATTCTGCTCCAGGATGACGCCCGGGGTGGACTCAATAAACAGGCGTCCCACGGCCGCACGCATCCCCATCTCCTCGACCGCGCGGATGGTTGCAGCGGAGAACCAGTACATGTCGTTGAAAAAGACCGTGCCCCCCCGAATCATTTCAAGGATTGCCAGACGTGTGCAGTGATAAACATCCTCTTCCGTAATGCAGGACTCAAACGGCCAAATGTGGTTTTTAAGCCAGGGGAAGAGATCAATGTCATCGGCATATCCGCGCATGCTGGTCATGGCGGCATGATTATGCGCATTGTAAAAGGCGGGTATAATGGCCTTGCCCGTGCCGTCCAGGATGCAGTCTGCCGAACAAGCAATGTGCGGGGCAATGGTTTTGAAGCTGTTGCCCTCGATGAAAATATCAGAAAGAGCGCCGTTCAGCGTCACGTGCTTGATGAGTATAGACATGAGAAAGGTACTCGATTTTACTTGCCTTGAGCAAGACGATGAGCAAGACGTTCGGGAAGTCCAGCCTGAATGTTTTTCTCCATGGACGTCTGAATGTCATACGGCACACGGACAAACTCGACTTCACGTGAAGTGGGCTTGTAAATCGCATAAGAACTGTCAGGGTTTCCGTCACGCGGTTGCCCGACGCTCCCGACATTGATGAAGTACTTTGTGCCGGTCGTCATTTTGATGGTATACGGATCGAAACGTCGGATCCCGGCGTTCTTCTCGTAGACCATCGGCACATGTGTATGCCCATAGAAACAGAGGGTGGTCATCTGATAGTTGAAATGGGCTTCGGCTGAAAGGGAATCAAAGACATAACCCCAGTGGTCCGGCATGTCAAGGGTGCTGTGGACAATGGTGAAGCCGGCAACCGACTTCCGCAAGGGAAGGTTCTTCAGCCAGACCACGTCTTCGTCAGAGAGCTGACGGCGCGTCCATGCAATGACGCTCGCAGCCAGAGGTTGGAAGTCATCGAGATTTTCATCATGCGAACAATAGTGGTCATGATTGCCACGAACGGTCACGCAACCCAGATCGCGCACAACCTGGATGCATTCGGAGGGACTGGCATTGTAGCCGACAATATCCCCGACGCATACATAGTCAGTCACGTCCCGGTTGCAAGCATCGTTAATGACTGCTATTAGCGCTTCGAGGTTTGCATGAACGTCCCCGAAAATAGCGATTTTCTTTTCCATTATTAGCCCAGTTTCATAGCAACCGCTGCAAGCGGCATGTCTTCAACAGTTGTTATCTTGATATTTGGACGTGTCCATTCCACGAGTCGAACTGTTTCCCCAAGCAGTTCAACGGCCCCTGCTTCGTCCGTAACAGTTGCTTTCTTTTCAACAACAGCCTTGTAAGCGCGCTTCAAGAGATCAGCCGTGAATGCCTGTGGTGTTTGCACGGCCCAGAGTTTGGTGCGATCAAGCGTATGGTCAACGGTGTTGCCACGCTCAACGTATTTAACCGTATCCCAGATACGGGCTGCTGCAATGCCGCAACCATTACGCTTCGCATACTTGACCGTTTCGGAGATCAGCTCAGGCGTCACACACGGACGCGCGCCGTCATGCACGACGACCATCTTCGTTTCAGGATCCATGGCAGCCATGCCCGCCATCACAGAGTCCTGTCTTTTTCCGCCACCCGCGACAATGGCAAAGGATTTCGAAATGCCGAACATGTGGATCACGCTCTTCGCCGCTAAGACTTGATCTTTTCGAACAACAAGAATGATGCTGTCAATGTCAATGCAGGTCTGGAACGCAAGCAAAGACCATGCAAGAATAGGTTTTGATCCAAGACTGAGAAAGGCCTTGTCCATGCCGGTCCCCATGCGTTCACTTTTTCCGGCTGCAACAATAATAGCTGTGGTCATAAAAGCTCCAATTAAAGCAACTCAACAGTTGCTAGAGTAAGTATTTTTTTGATAGCGATACTATATACTGATTGAATAAGGTTCGTCAAGTCCGTTTCAGGAAACGGTCGGTATTTCTCTCTACTGTGGATAGCTGTTAAACCGCGCCAGGGCGAGTTCCGCGTAACGCGTCTTGGGCTGGCCGTAGTTCGCAAACGGAATAATCGAAATGCCGCCGCGCGGATTGAAGGTTCCCAGCACCTCGATGTACTTGGGGTTCATCAGGTTAACGAGATCATTCAAGATCATATTAACGCAGTCTTCATGAAAATCGCCATGGTTCCTGAAGCTGAACAGATAAAGCTTCAGCGATTTGCTCTCCACCATCTGTTCGCCTGGAATGTAGCGGATGGTGAGCGTGGCGAAATCAGGTTGCCCGGTCATGGGGCAGAGCGAGGTGAACTCCGGGCAGTCGAAGGTGACCCAGTAGTCGCGCCCCGGATGCTTGTTACAAAAGGTTTCCAGGAGAGAGGGGTCGTAGGTCTGGGCGTATGCGGTCTTTTGGCTCCCCAGTTTCGTGACGCCCTGAAGTTGCTTTTTGGTGCGGGGCATAAGATTCCTTTCTCAGCGGTTAATGATGATCAGCGGAGGCGAGCAGTTCGCGGGCGTGACTTTCGATGACGCTGGTGAGACCTTTGCCGCCCAGCATGCGGGCGATCTCATCAACCCGGGCGTCGCCGGTCAGCAGTTGCACCTGCATCCGCGTGCGGTTTTTGACCACATCCTTGGTCACCCGGTAATGCTGGTGGCCATACACGGCGGACTGCGGCAAGTGGGTGATCGAAATGACCTGGTGGCTCTCGGCCACGTGGCGAAGCTTCTGCCCGACGGCCCGTCCCACTTCGCCGCCGATGTTGGAGTCAATTTCATCAAAGACAAGGACAGGGATGCTGTCGTGTGAAGCCAGGACAGCTTTGACCGCCAACATGACACGGGCGATCTCGCCGCTGGAGGCGATCAGCTTGAGCGGACGCATCGGCTCGCCAGGATTCGGCGCGAACCCGAACGAGATATCGTCGGCTCCATGCAGGTCAGGCTCAATGGGTGAAATATCAACGGAAAAGCCAGCCTTGAGGAAGCCCAGATCGTGCAGTTCAGAGGTGATCGCCTTGGCCAGCCGCGTTGCAGCAGTCACGCGGGCTTTTGTCAGGCGCGCCCCCTTTTCAACAAGCGTTCGGGTGAGCGCAATGATCTGCTTGTTGAGCTCGGCAATCTGTTCGGTCCGCGTGAGCAAATCGTTCAGGCGCAAATCATGCTTGTTGCAGGTTGCCATGATCGCAGCAATGCTGCCGCCGTATTTGCGCTTCAGACGCTGAACAAGCGACATGCGCTCTTCAAGCTGCTGAAGCCGCTCAGGGTCGGATTCGATCTTGCTGAGCCGGTCCTCCAGCGCGCGCCCCAGCTCCTGAAGTTGCGTGGCAATGCTCTGCGCCTCGCCCTTCCACTCGCGTGCCTCCGGAAGCATGGAGGCGAGTTCGTTTAACTGCCCCTGCGCGGAGGCAAGGATGTCAAAGGCGGAGGCTTCGCCGTCCAGCAGTGAATTGGAGATGGCAGCGCCGAGCGCAAGGATCTGCTCGGCATTGGCCGCCTCCCCGTGCTGCTGAATCAGCTCCTCTTCGTCAGCCTCGGACAACTGCGCAGCCGTAATTTCATCGACCATGAACTGGAGGCGTTCAATCTCCTCCGTCACGTCCTCGGAGTCTTCCTGTAAAAGAGCCAGCTTCTGTCGGGCGGCCTGGCGTTCATACCAGGTCTCCGTGTAGGTCTCCAGGAGCGCGGTGCAGTGTCCGTACGCATCGAGCACCTGGCGTTGAAAATCGGAGGCGAGGAGGGACTGGTGATCATAGGGGCCGTGAATATCAACCAGATGTGAGCCGAGCTTCCGCAAGGTCTGCAACGTCGTTGGCGCGTCATTGACGAGACAGCGGCCCGTCCCTGTCGCAGCAATGGTGCGGCGAATCAGCAGCGTGCCCTCTTCGCAGGGCGGCAGTCCGCTTTCACTCAGCAAGTCATCCAGGATCTTGGGCTGCGCGAGCGAGAAGGAGGCCTCCACGCCGGCCTCCTGCGCGCCTTCGCGGATGGCGGATTTGTCAGCGCGCCCGCCGAGCACCAGGTCAAGCGCGCCCATGAGCACGGACTTTCCTGCGCCCGTCTCGCCCGTAATGATGTTGAGGCCCGGCCCGAAGGCCACGGACGCCTCTTCAACAATGGCAAGATTTCGGACTGACAAGTGTGTAAGCATCAGGCTTCCTTATCAGCAGCAGGAGCTGCAGTCTCTTCGAGCATACCATGGAATTTCAGGAAGACCTCGGCTTCATTGCCGAAATAACGACGCAGCGTCTTGAGCGGCGTACGCGCAAGGTCAACCACGATGAGTCCGTCGACGACTGAACTGAAGTCAGGGTCGAGGTTGAAGGAGAGCAACCGCCCCCCCAGCTTAAGATATTGACGCAGGAGCACAGGGATGTCCTTGCCGTCAGGTTCGATCTCGGAAACGTATTCCGCGACCTGTTCAAAGTCGTTGAGCAACTCACGGTACTCCGGCAAGCACCACTCGGAGCGCTGCGGCGGATGGGGAGGAAACTTCGACTTCACCAGGGGCGCGAGTTCATCATCCATGCAGGTCTGGCGCATCGAGGCAAGAATCATGCAGCGGGAGGCTTCACGATATTCATTGGTGATGCTGACAGGGCCGAACATCGCGCGGTACTTGGGGTTGCGGGCAACAAACATCGCAATGCCCCGCCACAGCAGGAAGAGCGAGGTGTAGGCCTTCTGGTATTCCAGGCGGATGAAGGAGCGTCCCATCTCAATCAGGGGCGGCAGTTTATCCATCAAGCGCATATCAAACTCGAACAGCGTGTTGGTGTAGAGCCCCTTGACGCCATGCGCTTCGATAATCTTGTCGGAGAGCCCAAGCCGATACGATCCTGCGATCTCCTTGCGCGCCACATTCCACATGACAAGGTGCATGTAGTAGGCGTCGAACTTGTCCAGGTCAATCGCGTTGCCGGTTCCCTCACCCACAGCGCGGAAGGTGATTTCACGCAGACGCCCGATCTCGCGGATACAGGAGGGGATCTGCTGGGCCGTGGCAATAAAGACGATGAAATCGCCAGCAGCTACGAGTTTAGCAGAGTCCGGCAACTGTTCGATCTCTTTCTCAAGTTCTTCTGCAGGGACGGACGGAACAATCGGCATAGGCGGCATCATGGGCGGATGCAGGGTGATGAAGTGACGCGCCCGGCGCAGTTTACGTTCGTGAAGCAAATAGCTCCTGAAGCGCAAATACTTGGTGAGCTGGGCATCATCCGTTGAAAAGGGCTCCAGCGTTTTTTGGGAGAGCGGCGAACCAATGCGGATCTTCAGCACGCGCCCGCGCTTGTTCGCAAACTGATGTCCTAAGAGCATGGTCCGGCAACGCGGATGGATGAGCCCCATCAAATAGAAGAAGATGGTGTTTCGCCCGGGAATGTACATCGGCACCACGCACGCATTCGACTTGCGCGTGAAGGCTGCAACCGTGGGACTCCAGGCCGGGTCGCGGATGCGTAACGATTTCGTGTCGAAGCTTGAGACTTCACCAGAGGGGAACACGATTAACAAGTGGCCCTCTTTTAACCACGAAAGGCTCTCCTTAATCGGCTTCAAATTTGTTTTGACGGCATTTTTCGAACCAAACGGGTCAACAAAAATAAAGTCGTCTCGCATCTCGGGAATCGTGCCAAGCATGTAATTGGCCATGGCCTTGACGTCCGGACGGATCTTGCGCAGCAGGACGAGGAGCATCACGCCCTCAATGCCGCCGAACGGATGGTTGGCAACCACGACAACCGGCCCCTCTTTCGGAACCTTTGCCAAATCGCTCTCCTTATAGCCCATGCGGACGCCTGCCGCTTGCAGAATGCGCTCGCAGAAGGGTGTTTCCTTCGGGAGTTTATGGATGGCGGCATAAATCCGATCACATTTGCGAAGCCCGAAAAGGCCTTCGCCAAGATAGCCCAATAAACGCATGAGCGGATTTTTGGACTTGGATTGGGGCAACCGGAAAATACGTTCAACAGGAGTCTCAGTAACAGTACTCATAAATGTCTGTCATTATACGGATTATTGTGAATATCAGCAATAAGGATCTTTAGGGGCTTATCACTGTGTCGCAAAATGCATCAATATCAGCCTCGGTATGCGCCGCAGAGATGAAGGCCACCTCAAATTGCGCCGGAGGCATGTAGAAGCCAGCGTCTAGCGCCTTGTGGAAGTATCGGGCGTAGGCTTGGGTGTCGCTCCGCTTTGCATGGGCCAGCGTCGTGACCGGTGCCGCGGTGAAGAACATCGTGAAGATGCCCATGAATTGGGCACAGTGGAATCCCTGAGCCGTGGGGTTGATCGCCTCTGCAAGGCGCTTGCCCAGCGCAGCCATGCGCGGGTAGGGGTTGTCCCGTTGGAGGACCTCCAACGTCTTGAGCCCCGCTGCGACTGCAAGCGGATTTCCGGAGAGCGTCCCGGCCTGGTAAATTTTTCCGGAAGGAGCAAGTTGATCCATCAACGAGGCCTTGCCGCCGACCGCTGCCAGGGGAAGTCCGCCGCCAATGACCTTGCCGAGCGTAATCAGGTCAGGGGTCACGCCGCAAAGCTGTCCATACGTGGCGAGCCCGAAGCGGAAGCCTGTGATCACTTCATCAAAGATGAGCACCGCGCCGCTCTCGTCCGCCAAGCGTCGCAGCCCTTGAAGGAAGCCTTCAGCCGGTTGCACCAGCCCCATGTTGCCGACAACAGGCTCGACAATGATGGCTGCGATTTGCGACCCCTTCTCGCGCATGAGTTCCGTGAGCGCGGGAAGGTCGTTGTATTGAACCACGAAAGTGTCGTTGGCAACTTCCTGCGGTACGCCAGGCGTCGAGGTGATGCTGCCGGTGAGGAGTCCGCTCCCTGCTGAAACAAGGACGCTGTCGCTGTGGCCATGATAGCAGCCGTCAAACTTGACGATCTTGTTCCGCCCTGTGACACCCCGCGCCACGCGAAGCGCCGTCATGACAGCCTCTGTGCCGGAGTTCACCAGACGGACGCGCTCAAGGCCGGGGACCAGTTCGCACAGCCGCTCGGCCAGCAGCACTTCGATCTCCGTGTTGATCCCGAAGGTCGTCCCCTTTTCAGCTTGCCGCTGAATAGCTTCCACCACTTCAGGATGCGCATGCCCCAGAATCATCGCCCCCCACGAGCAGCAGAAGTCTGTTAACGTTCTGTTGTCGCAGGTGGTCAGGGTCTTCCCCTTGCCCGAGGCGACATAGACAGGCGTCCCGCCCACGCTGCCAAAGGCGCGCACCGGGCTGTTCACGCCGCCTGGAATCTTCGCACAGGCCCGGTTGAATAAAACGTCGTGATTCATAATTTTGTCTGATGCGTTGTATCCGGCCGCTGTGTTGCAGCAGCCGGAGCGCGCGTGCTATTCCATTTCAATCGTTGCTTTCGACCGGAGCTCTTCAACGTACGCCGTCATGGCCGCGCCGCGACGGGAGTGGCGGATCAGGTCCCGGATCTGATCCCGGACATCAACAAAACTCGTTTCGCCACCCTTTTCATGTTCCGTCTTCTTGATGATGTGGTATCCGAACTGTGTCTCGATGATGCCGCTGATCTCGCCGAGCGCCATGGCAAAAACTTCACTGTCGAATTCCGGGACCATCATGCCGCGTCCGAACCAGCCGAGGCTTCCGCCCTCTTTGCCGCTGGGACAGGTCGAATGTTCCGCTGCTTCGCTCTCAAACGTCTTCGCGCCTGTGGCAATGCGCTCACGGATGGCGCTGATCTTCCCATACGCTTCGCATTTGGAGGCCTGCGAGTCGCCGTCAGGGGTGATGAGAATATGCTGAGCCAAGACCTGTTCACCCTTTGAAAATTCCGCTTTGTGGTCAGCAAAGTATTTTTCGATGTCAGCCTCGGTCGGCTCTTCAGTTCCTGAAGTGGCCTGCTCGACTAACTTATCAACGCGCTTGCCTTGGCGCATCTGCTCACGGAACTTCGCTTCGGTTGTCTTTTGGGCATCCAGCGCTTTATTGAACGCCTCACGTCCGCCGATTTGCGTGACAATCTGCTCCACCTGCTGATCAACCTCGGCCTCGCTCACAGGGATGTCCAGCTTGGCGGCTTCATCGAGTAAAAGCTTTGCACCAACAGCTTGGTTTTGTGCCTGTTCAACCAGTTCCGGGAGATTCTGCTTGATTTGGTCGTTTGACATGCCATGCTCTGAGTAAAAGCGAACAAGACGCTCAAATTCAAATTGAATGGCTTCATCAGGAATCACCTGTCCATTAACTTTAATTATTTTTTTTTGCATGCGCCTATTTATATCATATTCATGACCCGCATTCAACACTGAACAACCCTTCATTTGTTCCTGAATTGCAATGGACAAGCAGGGATGTTTTCAGCTATAGTTACAAACCTACAAGTTGCGTGGGGGTGCGGGAATAACGGAAGGGGAATTTGGAGAAGTGTCAATAAGTCTTAGAAGTGTCAGTAAGTGTCAGTAAGTTGGGAATCAGAAGCAAGCATCCGAATGACGCAAACCACACGAATGAATGAGAACATCCAACATTCAACATCGAACGTCGAATTTAGATTTCTCAATAAGGCAATCACGCTCGTTGGAGCGCAGCGGAAACCATTCGGCGAATGCCGAAAGCGAAGCGGTAATTAGGCAATAAGGCAATTAGCAAGAGGAACTGAAGCTGATGGGGAGAAGACTTGAACTAGGGATCGTATGCGGCTGGCTCTGCGCCGGAGCCTGTTTTGCACAGGATACCATGAGCGATACGTGGCTGGCAACAGACGCGCTCAATCGAACCCTGCCCGGCCTGGGCGTCGCCCCTGCTGTGCGCACCAACAAGTTCGTCGGCATTTTTTATTATATCTGGCAGGGGGTGCATGGCTATGATCACGCTGAAAACCCCAAGGATGATGCGAACGCTGTCAAGATGCCCAAGCCCTCAGACACCAACAGCCCGTACACGATCTCGGAAATTCTCAGGGCTCCTATGGAGCAGCGCAAATGGGGTCCCCTTCACGCCATGCACCATTGGGGACGCCCCTTGTTGGACTACTATGTCGCCACTGATGAATGGGTCATTCGCAAACATGCCCAGATGCTCTCAGATGCCGGTGTCGATGTCATCTTCTTTGATGTGACTAATGGCTTTGACTATCGGGCCGTCTATATGAATATCTTCCGCATCTATGCCGATATCCGTGCAAAGGGCGGACGGACCCCCGCGGTCTCTTTTCTCACGAATTCGGGGCATGAACGCGTGGTGAGACGGCTCTACGATGCGCTCTATTCAAAGGGGCTCTATAAGGACCTCTGGTTTTATTGGAAGGGCAAGCCTCTGCTGCTGGCCAACCCGGAGGGGCTTGAGCCTCATCTGGTGCAATATTTTACACTGCGCAGGTCCTGGGCCTGGACCAAAGGCCAGAAGTGGTTCGGCGATGGAAAAGACGCCTGGCCGTGGCTGGATCACGCCCCCCAGAATTATGGCTGGCACGACGCGCCGGATAAGCCGGAGCAAGTCGTTGTCTGCACAGCCGAGCATCCAGATTCGAACAGAGGTAAAAGCTTTAGCAATGGCAAGAATCCCAAGCCCTTCCGGACGGAACAGGGACTCTATTTCGCCGAGCAGTGGAAACGCGCCCTGGAGGTCGATCCCGAGTTCATCCTGATCACCCAATGGAACGAATGGGTGGCCATGCGCTTTTCGCGCAAGCAGATCAACCGGGGCTCCTACGCGGGTGAAAAGAGTTATGATCCCGAAGCTGTTTTTGTCGATGTGTACAATGAGGAGTTTAACCGCGATATCGAGCCCATGACGGGCGGATATGGCGATAACTATTATTATCAGATGTGGCAGAATATCCGCTTGTTCAAGGGCGTCCACCCGGCACCCAAGGCTTCGCCGGCCATGGGCTCGTCAGGCGCGAACTCCGGCTGGTCGACTGTCCTGCCACGCTATTGTGACGATCTTAATGACACCTTCCCGCGCAACCACTTTGGCTATGGCCGCATCGGTCAACTGACCAATACCACAGGACGCAATGACCTTCGCTCCTGCCAACTGGCCCAGAGCAAGGGGACGCTCTTCAAGGACGGGACGCTCTGGTTCCGTGCGGATTGCGAGCAGCCTTTGACCTCCCCGGATGCGGAGAACTGGATGGTGCTCTATATCGGCATGGACAAGCGTCAAGCCCCGGCCTGGCAAGGCTTTCACTTCAAGGTCTGTCCGCAGTGGACCGGGACCTCCGCCCAGCTCTTCGCCTTCGACAACAAGGCTTGGATTCCCCTCTCCCTTGTCTCCTGCACCGTCAGTGGCAACTCGTTTGTCGTGACCATTCCCCGCAAGACACTCGGACTCGCGAAGGATGCTGATTTTTCATGCCGCTTCAAATGGTGTGACAATATTTTGGATGGCGACCCCATGAGATGGTGGATGGATGGCGACACCGCCCCCAACGGCCGTGCCGCGTATGCTTATAAGAGCAGGTGAGAAATGCGCGAATCCGCGAATGCTCGAATGCGGGAGTGAAAACTGGGGGAACAGGCATCCTGCCTGTTTGAGAGTGAGTGCGAGGAGTGGGAAGATAAGAACGAGAAGCTTTTATCAACGAATGAAACGAATTGGCCGAATTGGAATTAGCTTAATTCGTTTAATTCGGTGAAAAAAATGGAGTTGTTTAAGGCAAAGGAGTCATGATGAAACGAATGAAGATCAGTCAGATAATGAGTGCCAGCATGTTTGTGGCCGGATGTTTAATGGGTGACGCTGTTGTTGAAGCGCAGAAGCAACTCCCGCTCGTGCAGGACACCGATGTCGTGATCGTGGGCGGCTCGTCCGGCGCTGTCGCGGCTGCGCAGAAGGCAGCAGCCTCCGGCGCCAAGGTCTTCCTGGTCGCGCCGCGTCCCTATCTGGGCGAGGACATGGCCGGACATCTCAATCTGCGCGCAGATGTGAATGATGATGCCTCCTCCGAACTCTATTCAAAGATATTCAAAGCCGTCGCACCCGTATCTTCAAAATCGCTCCCCTTCACCTATCAGGCCAGTGCGAAGGCCTCTCCGCGTCATAATGATCCCAAGAATACCCGGATGACGGATGGCGCCTACAGCGACTCCGCTGCTGAGAGCGTGGAGTTTGATAAGGATGTCGAGTACACCCTTGATTTGGGGACTCCGCAAGCGATCGGCGGCGTGCTCGTCTATGCCTTCAATCGCGAGGGGACTGGAGGGTTTATGACCGAGGAGATCGCTGTGCAGACGAGCAGCGATGCGAAGGCGTGGACGCCTGCCGGGACCGCCCAAAGCCAAGGGAGTAATGGGGATATCACATCCTTCAATCTCCCCTTGGTCGCGAAAACCCAGTATCTCAAAGTCACGGCCAAGAAGCAGAGCAAATACGCGCGTCAACTGCTGGGTGAGATTTGCGTCTATCCCGCCGCAGAGCCCGAGAAGCAAGAGAAGAAGCCCATGGCTTCAGAGACCACCCCCTTCAAAATCAAGCGCACCTTGGACGAAGCCCTGCTAAAGGCAGGTATCCCCTTCCTGACAGGGGCGTTTGCAACTGATATATTAACCGATGAGTCCGGCAAGCTGGCCGGTGTGGTGATTGCGAGCCGCAGCGGGCGTCAGGCGATCCGCGCCAAGGTGGTCGTGGATGCCACGGAGCGAGGCATGATTGCACGCGCTGCCGGGGCGAAAGCCACACGCTTCCCCAGTGGCGATTACACTTTCAAGCGCACCTTGATCGCCGGCGAGCCGCCGCCCAAAGCTGAGAATATGCGCGTCAACGAACTGCTGGGCATCTACAATACAACCGTGAAGGGCGTGAAAGCCCCCAAGGATATGCCCTCTGTGATCACCGGACGCATGTATGTCTGCGAGATCACCCTGCCGATGAAGGACGGCTCTGCGCGCTCCTTTGCAGAGGCCGAGCAGAAGGCGCGTGATCAGATGTTCACCAAGACGCAACTCGATACGTCAGATACCATGGCGTTCCTGCCACCGGATCAATTCAATTGCAAGGCGTCATCCAAGGCACCCTGGAGCGGGGTGGGGGCTCTGGACCTCGGCGTGTTTCAGCCTGCGGATGTCGAGAACCTCTTTGTGCTCGGGCCGTTGGCGGATGTTTCGCGCGATGCGGCGCAAGCCTTGATGAAGCCCGGCAATCTGATGGCGGTCGGTGCGCGCGTGGGCGAGACGGCTGCGGCAGTGGCCAAAGCGCGCAAGGAGATCGGGCCTGTCAGACTTGCCGGACATCTCCAGAACGCCCCTTCGGCTGGGATGGTTGGCGAAGGCGGACAGACCTTGCCGCACTACCTCTCCAACATGAGTGAGAAGATCACCTCCGGGCCGCGCACCTTGCCGACCCTGGCTGTCTGCGATGTGGTTGTCGCCGGGGCAGGAACAGGCGGCGCTCCCGCAGGTATTTCCGCTGCGCGCCAAGGCGCGAAGACGATTGTCTGCGAGTACCTCTATCAAATGGGCGGCGTCCAGACAGAGGGGATGATCGGCGTCTACTACTTTGGCAACCGCAGGGGCTTCACCACTGAGATCGATACAGGTGTGGCGAAGATGGGCGCTGTGCTCGCGCAGGCCAAGTCCGAGTGGTATCGCCAGGAGTGCCGCAAGGCCGGGGCTGAGATCTGGTATGGCACCGTGGTCAGCGGCGTCGTGACCGAGGGCAACAAGGTGACCGGCGTGATCGTGGTCATGCAAGATGGCACGCGCGGCGTCATTCAGTGCAAGGTCGCCATTGACGCGACTGGCAATGCCGATCTCGCAGCCATGGCCGGCGAAGAGACCGAATTCATGCGCTCCGATGAGATCGCGGTGCAGGGGGTCGGTCAGACGATCCGCTCCTTGGGAACCAGCTATGCGAACAACGACTTCAGTTTTGTCGATGACACGGATGCCTCAGACCTCTGCTTCTTCTCCCTGCGCGCACGAATGAGTATGCCGCTCAACGCGTGGGATCAATCGCAAATCGTGAATAGCCGTGAGCGCCGCCGCCTGATCGGCGCGTTCTACATGAACCCCATGGATGTGATGAACAACCGCACCTACCCGGATGTGGTGGTGCAATCGCGCAGCAACTTTGACTCACACGGGCATACGGTCTGCGAGCAGTTCTTTATTGATGACCCCGGCCACAAAGCCATGCTGGTCAATCTGCCCTACCGCTGCTTCCTGCCGAAGCGCGTGGAGGGTCTGCTGGTGGTCGGGCTCGGGATCAGCGCGCATCGCGATGCGATGCCGATTTTGCGGATGCAGCCTGATGTGCAGAACCAAGGCTATGCAGCAGGCGTCGCAGCCGCCATGTCAATCAAGGCCCATGTAGCTGTCCGCGATGTGAATATGCGAGCCTTGCAGCAGCACCTGATCCAGAAAGACATCCTTACGCGCGACGTGCTGGAGATGAAAGACTCCTTCCCGCTTCCCAGGGATCAATTCGTCAAGGCGGCTGAAGCGCTCACGAACAACTACGACGGACTCTCTGTGGTGCTGACCGACTATACACGCAGCGTCCCGCTTTTGCGTGAGGCGCTGGCCAAGGCGAAATCAGCAGAGGCGAAGTTGAAGTATGCGCATGTCCTGGCCATGATGGGTGAGGCGGACGGAGAGACGCTGCTCATTGAGAAGGTGAAGGCGATGAAGTGGGATGCCGGCTGGAACTTCCGGGGCATGGGCCAATTCGGACGGAGCGTCAGTTGGGTGGACAGCTACCTGATTGCACTCGGCCGTGCGAAGTCGAAGAACGCGCTGCCCGTGATCCTAGAGAAGGCGCGCGCGTTAACCGTGACCAATGAGTTTTCGCACTTCCGCGCGCTCTCGATTGCTTTGGAGGGGATCGGGGACGCGTCAGCAGCGCCTGCGCTTGCAGAGCTTCTGAAAACCCCTGGGATATCAGGATATTCAATCTCCATGGACAACGCCAAGACAGCCTTCCCCGTGCTGGCCACCTTCCAGGACGCCGCCGGCAACAAAGAGCGCACGCTTGTGTTGAGAGAGCTCTCCCTGGCCCGTGCACTCTATCGCCTCGGGGACAGCAACGGCCTCGGCGAGAAGATCCTGAGCGCGTATGCCCGTGATCCTCGCGGCATGTATGCCAACCACGCCAAGCTCGTGCTCACCAAGCACACCCACTGATTTCTTGCTTCTTAGATTTCACCGCAAAAGCCGCAAAAGAGAGCGCAAAGGGTCAGCCTGCCTCACCTGTGAATACACAGACGGCAGAGCGACCCTTTGCGCGGAATAATATCAAGTTTTCATCAGCAAAAAACTCGTTTTTTGCTGATGAAAAGGAAACCAGTATTCATCTGCGCGGCTATCCATTCCGCCGTCCGTGTATTTTATCCGCCGTAGGCCTATTGGCGAAGGCGGATCACGGGTGAGGCGGATGAGATAGCCGTGCAATCTTTTAGCGGTTTTTGCGGTAAAATATATCATCTCCCATTTTTTTTGTGCGCTTGCCCGTATTTCAGATTGACAGAGGTGATTGTTATACGTTAAAGTATGCGAACTTTTTCACCACTTTCTCGGGGCGTAGCGCAGCCTGGTAGCGCGTTTGCTTGGGGTGCAAAAGGTCGAGAGTTCAAATCTCTCCGCCCCGACCATTTTAAAGCTCGTAAACAGCAATGTTTACGGGCTTTTTTCGTGCCTTTTTTGGGTTTCCCGAGTATTGGCCCTGAAAAGGAGCGCGGGCTTCCTGCCTAATGCCACTAACTTTTCATGGTGCAACAGGGGAACGGCCTACAGAGGGACAGACAAGAATGACTCTCCTCTTTCATGCGGGCGGGACGCCCACGCTCCCTTCTATTGCTGCCCTCAAAAAGGAGCGCGGGCATCTTGCCCGCCGGAGCCGGGACGGCTCTGCGTAGCACCTGGGAGCGCCGCCGTCCGGCCGAAATTGTCCCTTCCCTCCCTTAGTGCTCACCCAACTAATTCACTCACCCACTTCTTCTCCCCATTCTCGCATTCGCGCATTTCCCCACTCACACACTTCTTCTCCCCATTCTCGCATTCTCGCATTCACGCATTTTCCCACTATCGCACTAATGAACTAACGAACTTCCCGAAAACTTTAGAACTTTAGCATTTTAGAACTTTAGAACTTCTTTAGAACTTCTTCTGAATTGCGACCCTGATTTCCGGGATTGACTATTTTGCCTCCCCCACATACTATATGCCAATCATAGGCGCTGGAATGTTTCTGGCGGGCCCTGTGGGCGATTCGTGATTGCAAATCATAATGGACAGTGGGCAATTTGCACTGGAGATAAACATGTTTCTCGAGAGGAGTTTATGAAAATCATACTGCTATTCTGTCGCAGAACGAAGACTGCTTTGACATGCTCAATTCTGCTGTTCTCCGTATTCATGCCGGCAACAGCGGCGCCCGTGCCACAGCAACCTGGCGATATTGTTCTGGAGAATCGGGAGTTCCGTCTGCTGGTCAGTGGCAAAGGATGTGCGCGCAGTCTGCTCCATAAGACTACCGGACAGGAATGCCTTGAACCGGATGCGGAAATCCCCATGTTCACATTGACGCAGTATCGTCCGTACGACAACGAAGTGCAATTGGCCTACCCCTGTAAACAAAAGGCATTTCCGGCCAAAGAGGTGCGGCGAGAAGGTGACCGTCTCCTGGTCGACTTCGAGCTGATCGACCATCGAATGGAAATACGGATCAAGGAAACGGATTCTTATATCGGTTTCCAGCTTGAAAAAGTCAGATCCAGGGAGATCCCAGTCCAATGGGCGCCCTGGAAAAAGAAACCAACTCCGGTTGATGAGGCCTGCTTCGTTCAGCTTCCCATAAAGGATCGCAAAAACTTCGGGGAATGGCTCAACGCCATGTGGGACAAGGATGTTGCGGTCAACCTGCTGGCTACAGATCCATATCCCATGATTGACGGACTGGAAAGGCGCGGGCATCGCCTCTTCACTGCAACAGCCGCGATGGAGGTCAAACTCGAGGGCCTTGGAGCCGCGCTGATTGTCACGGACGGGAACAAACTTCTGGACCGCATTGCGACAGTAGAAGAAGACTACGGTCTTCCCAGAGGTGTGGAAAGCCGCCGTCGAAAGGACTATTGTTATTCGTATTACTGGGTCAGCGACGTGACCCCGAAGAACATTGACAAGCAGATTGAGTACGCGAAGCGTGGAGGTTTCAAAGCCTTTATGATTTATTACCTGGCGTTTGCCAAAGCGCCTGGCCATTACGAATTCCGTGATAACTATCCGAACGGAATGGCGGACCTGCAGGAGATCGTGAAAAAAATCAAGCAGGCCGGCATGACTCCCGGGCTTCATCATCACTATAACAAGTCTTTTGGCATGGATCCGTACATCACGCCGGTTCCGGATCCCCGCCTGAACCTGAAAAAGATATTCACGCTTGCCGGCGATGTCGATGAAAAAGGCGCCAGTCTTGAAGTCGAAGAAAACCCGGAATGGTCAGACCTGGCATCATGCGAGAAATACTTGCGCATTGATGATGAGCTGATCCAGTACGATTCGTTCACGATTACACGGCCGTATGTTTTCTCCGGATGCAAGCGGGGTATCTTTAAAACAAAATCAGCCGTCCACAAGCGGGGTGTCAAGTTCGGTCTGCTCGGTGAAGTCATGGGTGTTATCGGAGTCTATGATCAGCGAACGTCCATTCAGGCGGAGGTCGCCGAACGCCTTGGTAAACTGTACGCCGAGGCGGGTTTCGAGTTTGCCTACTTCGACGGAGCTGAGGACGTTCCTCCGCCGTTTTGGTTTAACACGTCTCATTCGCAGTGGCTGGTCTGGAAGGCGATGGAGCCCAAGCCCATCTTCGCCGAGGGCGCCTGCAAGTCCCACTTCAGCTGGCATATTCTCAGCCGTGGCAATGCCTTCGATATCTGGTTGCCCGAATTCATCAAGGATGCCACACGGACGTATGCCGGCGCAGAAGCACCGTGCATAGCAAAGGATTTCACAGGCCTGAATTTCGGATGGATCGGCTACTGGAATCCGACAGCCAAGACCATCGGCACGCAACCGGATATGCTGGAATATGTCACCAGCCGGGCGGCGGCATGGAACTCGCCGATATCGTTCCGCGGCCATCTGTCTGAGTTCGAAAAGCATCCCCGTACAGCCGACAATTTTGAAGTTCTGCGGAGATGGGAAGATGTGCGTGTCAAGCAGTGGCTGAAACAGGAAGACAAGGAGAAGCTGAAAAATTGGAACCGCGAACACATCCTCCTCCTTGACGAAGCAGGGCACTTTGAATTGCAGGAATATGAACAGATCAAGGGCGCGGCCGAAGGTGATGCACGAGTAAGAGCCTTTATTTTTGAACGGAAGGGAAGCCCATGGATCGTTTACTGGCATCCATCGGGCGATGGCAGGTTGGAGGTGCCCGTCAGCACAGGCAAACTCCAATTGTTTAATGATCTGGCCGGTGTCGCGCAGAAAGTTGAGGTACAGACGGGAAAAGCGACGCTTCCCCTCAACAACCGTTGCTACCTCAAGTGCGAAGGGATGAAGCGAGACGAGGTGGTCCGATGCATTGAAAAGGCCAGGATTCTGTAGCCGAGAAATTGTTCTTATGAAACCACACAACCTGATTACGCTGTTTTTAGCGCAACGTCTCAAGATGTTCGCGGACGTGTTGAAACACGCTGCCCTGACGGCCGCCGTGTTGTTGACATCTGCTGCGATGGCTGCCGAGATTTCCATCAGCAGCGACTTTGAAGGCGGAATGCTGGGGCCGGTAACGAAACTCTCCGATGCGCACTTTCTCTGTCCCGTGCCAGGCCAGGGCGATCATGAAGGCCGCAATCGCCAGGTTTCCTGGTATTACTTTTGTCTCAGTAATGCCAGGGGACGGAAGGTCACGTTCACGCTGACCGATCTGCGGGGCGAGTATAACTTCAAACCCGGCGGTATCTGTATCAATGAACAATCACCGCCGGTAGTGAGTTCGGACGGCACAAACTGGCAGCACCTGGCGGCGATGACGTTCGACAAAACCAACGATCGTGCCTCGTTCACCATCATACCCGAATCAGATCACGTCAGGATCGCCCACATTGAACCCTATACGTCCAGCCGGCTGAACCAGCTGCTGGGCGAGATCCTTGGCAATCCGGATCTGAAAGACGAGGTCATTGGCCGGAGTGTTGAAGGCCGTGAACTGCACCTGCTGACAATCAGCAACCCTGCCGTGCCGGATGCCGGGAAACCTGTGGTTTGGCTCATGTGCAGGCAGCATGCCTGGGAAAGCGGCACTTCGTTTGTGGGCGAAGGTGCGATAAAGTTTCTTCTCTCCGATGAAGGCCGGTCTTATCGCGACCGGGTCATCTTCAAAATCTTTCCCATGGTCGATCCTGATGGCTGTGCCGGTGGCGGCGTCCGTTTCAACCGAAAGGGTTACGATGTGAACCGTAACTGGGACACGGCCGATCCTGCCAGCGCCGAAAGCCGGCGCCTGATGCCTGAAATCTGTGCCGCGAAGAAGGCGATGCTTGATACCGGCCGGATGGACTTCTTTCTCACCCTTCATAACCAGGAGCAGGATGAGTGGCTGAGCAGTTCCGTCAATCACAGGGAACTTGCCGCCCAGTTCTTTGCCCGGCTGGTCAAAGATACCACGTTTAATCCAGGCGCAAAAGGACCGATACAGTCCCATGGCAAGCCGTCGTCCAGTCGCTACTCGGTGTACGAGTTCCTGGATATACAGATGGGCAAGCCGGCCTTCCTGATGGAGCAGGGTATAGCGAACAGTTCCAGGCTGGGCCACATGCCAACATCCCGTGATCGTGTCGAATTCGGGCGTCAACTGGCCCGTGTCATGTGTGACGTGGTGCTGGAGAAAAAATGAGGATCAGGCAGTGATCGGGTCAGGGACAAGCCCACCGCGCGGGCTGCGCCGCGAACAAACGGATTGGTAACTTTTAGCTACGGATTGCGCGGATTGATACGGATTGAGAATTTTTACCGCAAAGAACGCATAGAACACACAGAAAAGAGTTGTTCATCTGATTGCGAAGCAAAGCATTTAGAAGTTGATCTTTGAGATCTTTGTGTTCTTTGCGGTTAAATCAAATCAAGTTATAGACAAGCCCGCCGCCAGCGGAGCTGGAATAAACGAAGGAGTAACTTTTTAGCATCGAATAGCGCGAACCACACGAATAAAAAAAATGTTTTACGCGAAGATCGCTATGAGAGGTGCTTGCACGGAAAGCCCCCGCAAGTGGCTGAATACCCACCTTCGCCAAGGCTTCCGCCTTCGCAACGCCTACGGCGGATAAAACGGCGGGCATGCAGCCGGGGCTTATCTCGTGCAAGCCCCCGAAGGAACTTTAGAACTTTAGCATTTTAGAACTTTAGAACTTCCCTTCTCCCTCTCCCTCTCCCTCTGTCGTCCGGCGCAGGAAATTCACTCCAAATAGAAGAAGTCCCCTATATTTATCGCAAGTTCAACGCGTGTAATGTCCGCGAGCCTCCCGTCATGGCCGAAGACAAACTTAAACCGATTGACCTGGCCGCCAAGTGCTGCATACGTGTATACCGTCACGAAATCGCTGTTGTAATCCGGCGGCGCAATCGCCTGCTCGACATCACTTGCGAGTGAACCAGCTTTGTACTTCGGGATCTCTTTAATTCCTGAGATGACTTTTCCTGTCCACAGCAGGTGCGAGAACCTTGCGATAAAAGCTTTCTTTGCGTCTGGGGTCATGGGCTCCGTGAACTCCTGGAGGCTAGCGGCGCGGAGGTTGTCGAAGTTCATGCGCACGAATTCACGTTCCCGCGTGAAGATCATTCGGTCACAGACATCAGGGGACATGTACTTGGAAAAAGAGACGAGTGTGAACGCATTGTTGCCGAAGGAGTCAACATCGACCCTTTTTATCTTGAGACTGAACTTGCCCAAGTTCTTGTCCTTGTAAAACTTCTCTTTTTTTTGATAATAGAGCCTCCTTACAGCATGGGTCGATGAGATGTTGCAGGGAAGGCCGAGGCACCCGCAGAAAAGAAAGCAGGTCAAAAGTGCAAGCAGGCAGCAGTGTCTTGGCATCATCCTAGACTCCTTCTGGTAACAATGGCGGAACAACAGCGTCATTATTGCTGTTCAGCCTGAATTAAGCAAGGGTAAAGATGACCCGTTTCCACGCCTGTTTTACCACAACAAATACAACGCTGCAGTCTACCTATAAACCAGGACAGGGGGGCAGACAAGCGGTGGGGGAAGAAGTTCTAAAGTTCTAAAGTTCGAGCCGGCTTCGCTTCCAGCTACGCCGAGCCAGGGAAGTTCTAAAGTTCTAAAGTGCTAAATTGAAACTGGATCCACCTTCGCCAAGGCTTCCGCCTTGTTGCCGACGGGACGTCGGCGCTCCCAGGAGATAAGCCTTTCGTTTGCAACAAGCTAACACCAAAGATAAAGAAGAAAAGGGCTGCGAAAAGTTAGTGGCATTGGGCGAGACGCCTATGCGCCCAGGGGAGCTGCCCTAGTACTGCGACAGCGGGATGGACAAGGCTTAGTCTAAGTGTCAGTAAGTCTGGAAGTGTCAGTAAGTGTCAATAAGTTTAAGTAGGACGACAGGGGGCATACTAGGCTTACGCAAGACACTGATGGAACAGGCATCCTGCCTTGCTTGGTCACAAATTAGGCTTTCCAGGGGCAATATGATTTTGTATTATCATGCGTTATGAAAATTATTTACCGCACAATGCTTTTGGTTGGACTTAGCCTAACGTGCTTCTCTCAGACGGAGAAGTCAGAGATTCAAGCGAAAATTAATGATTTAATATCGCATTCAGTATTCACCCCTGAAAAGGTCAATGCCGCTACGCTGTCGCCTCAGCAGCTAAAGGATATTTGGAAGAAGCAGATCAGCGAGATGTATTTCATTGGTAATGATGGAACGCTCAGAGAAGACAAGAAACATGAATGGCGGAGCGACAAAGGGTGGAGTATGCGCACAAATGATTGGTCAGGTCTTTCAATGCGCACAAGCTTTACTGTTAAGCGGAGCGTGGGGGATAGCATTTGGCTGGCCACAAAAGATTCTGGGGAAACTATTTATGTTAAGCCCATAAGAGAGAGTGATTTTTCTGATGGACTGAAAACAAATGTTTATCTCAATATGATACCTGGAAGTCATTCGATTCAATCGGATAGCGGGGTTAAACTTAAAATATATTATCATGCTGTGACTGAGGTCTCCTTCAAACGGCCCGCGTTTGAAGACTTTATGTTTCTCCTGGAGAACGGCAAATCCTTTAGTGTTGTGCTGCCACAAAAAAGGCCCTGCCCAGTCTGCAACGGGACGGGCAGTGTAAAGACTTCGAAGAAGATCGGCTTGCGCTATATGCCCATTACAGAGTTTTGCGAGGCATGTAACACCCGGAAGACGGTTGAGATCCCTTTGCTTTGCACGCTTGCAAAGTAACAGGTGTGCAGGGATTTTGCCCGCCTCGTTGATCTACTGCGCCCGGGGTGCTATAAACTTTGTCGCGAGCTTTGTCGGGAGCTTTGTCGAAATCAATCAGATGCTTGACAGTCCGATAGTCGTCGGGCAACTGCCACACAGGGAATAAACGGACGGCTTACTTGTTTCGCGCAGAGGCGTCCGCCTACGCGAAGACTCCGATGGCGGATAAAACGGCGGACAGGTCGAACACTCAGCATGTACCTCGTCGACGTTTTTTTTAACCTCTTCCGTGCGTCCACTGAGTGGGCGCACGAACATTCGCCCCAAGCCCAAGCACTCAGGAGATGTCAGTAACAAATTGCTGAGGTTGCGTACAACAGGCTGGCCACATTGAGACGTATCGTGGTACAATGCACATTTCCAAGTCACATGAAAAGATGCCCTTTACACGATGTGCAGAGAGAGGGAAAACGATGAATTCAGAGTTTGGATATTGCCGGGTGGGTTCCGCTGTTCCGGTTGTCAAGCCGGGGGCGGTGACAGAGAATGTCGAGTCCATGCTGAGATGCGCCGGTGAAGCGGCGTCAGCAGGGGTTGATCTCCTTGTTTTTCCGGAACTCTGCGTCACGGGATATACCTGTGCCGATCTCTTCTATCAGGATGTCCTGCTGGATGCGGCAGTTCAGGGGCTGGCTGTTTTTCTGAAGCAGAGCGCCTCCTTAGAGACGTTGTTTGTGGCGGGCATGCCGCTGCGGGTTGGCGGATTGCTGTTGAACTGTGCGGTGGTGTGCCGCTCCGGAAAAGTCTGCGGGGTTGTCCCGAAGACGCACCTTCCCAATACGCGTGAGTTTTATGAGCAACGCTGGTTCTCCTCGGGCGCGGATCTGGCTTCAGAGCGCTTTTCGCTGCTGGGGTGCGAGGTGCCGGTCGGCGTTGATCTGACATTTCATTTTGAGGGGCTCTCTGAATGTGCGGTGGGTGTGGAGCTGTGCGAAGATCTCTGGAGTGTGATTCCGCCCAGCTCCCGACTGGCGCTGCAGGGTGCACAGATCCTCTGTAATCTTTCAGCGAGTAATGAGCTAGTCGGGAAAGTCGCCTACCGGCATGAGCTGGTCAAACAGCAGTCCGCCCGGTGCATTGCGGCGTATATCTACAGTGGCGCAGGTGTGGGGGAGTCGAGTACTGATCTCGTATTCGGAGGCGATGCGATCATCTGTGAGAATGGCAGAGTTATCGGGCGTGGCGAGCGGTTTGCTCGTGAAGAGCGGATGATCATACGGGATATCGACTATAAACTGCTGGCTTTCGAACGGCGACAGAACAAGGTTTTCCAGCAGAGTCTGGGCTGTGCTGCCCCCGGACGGAAAATTCTCTGTGGGGCTGCCAGCTCCCTGAAAAAAGGCTCGGCCGCGAAGGCGTCTGTACTGCGGGAGGTTGATCCCCATCCCTTTGTTCCTTCAGATGACGCTCAGCGCAGTGAAAGGTGCGAGGAGATCTTTGCCATTCAGAGCAGCGGCCTGGCAACCCGGCTGAACCATGCCGGTTGTATGGATGTGGTTGTCGGGCTCTCCGGCGGACTTGATTCGTCGCTGGCGCTGCTGGTTGCGGTTGAGGCCTTTGAGCGACTGGGAATCGATAAATCCAGGATTCATGCCATCACGATGCCGGGTTTTGGAACCACGGAACGCACCCTTGGCAACAGTCGTGATCTTGCCGCAGGCCTTGGCATCCCACTTGAGGAGATTGACATTATGCCGGCTTGCCTGCAGCACCTCTCTGATCTGGGCCATACCGGTCAGGAGCATGATATCGCCTTTGAGAATACCCAGGCACGGGAGCGCACTCAGATTTTAATGAATCGCGCCAACATGCTGGGAGCGATGGTGATCGGCACCGGTGACCTTTCGGAGCTGGCTTTGGGGTGGTGCACGTACAACGGCGATCACATGAGCATGTACGGTGTGAACAGCGGAGTTCCCAAAACACTGGTGCGCTATCTGATCCAATGGGTGGCGGAGCATCGGGTGGGGGATGTTACAGCCAAGGCGCTGGTGGATATATTGCAGACGCCGGTCTCCCCCGAACTGCTGCCTGCGGATCCAGAGGGCAAGATTGCCCAGAAAACTGAAGATCTGATTGGCCCCTATGAGCTGCATGACTTCTTTCTCTTTAATTTCATACGGTGCGGATTTCCCGTGGCAAAGATCAGGGCTCTGGCCGGGATTGCCTTCAAAGGTGTTTATGAGGATGACGTGATTGATCGCTGGTTAAAGCTATTCATCAAACGTTTCTTTTCGCAGCAGTTCAAGCGCTCTTGTATGCCTGACGGTCCGAAAGTCGGCTCAATCAACCTCTCTCCGCGCGGCGACTGGCGCATGCCGAGTGACGCCTCTGACGAACTGTGGTCGGTTTGAGAACATGTCGGCAAAGACGCAACGTGGGAAGCTGGCGTGTGCCGTTATACCCCATAGGTGTTAAGTTAAAAGAGGGTGCGATGCAACAAAGTTAAATCGCACCCAACCTTTTGCAGCTTAAAACTTTTACTCGCAATGGCGTGGATTTTTCGACATAATAAAAGGCCGTTAAATGATTAAAGTTGGAGTTACTATAATGAGAAGAGTTTTGTTTGCGCTGCTGTTGGGGTCGCTGCCGGTATTTGCGGATGATTTGGATAAGGTCTTTCAGAATCCGCCGGCCAGGTCTGAACCGTATATGTATTGGTATTGGCTGAATAATAATGTCTCGGCTAAAGGCATTACCGCGGATATCGAGGCGATGAAGAAGGCGGGCATCGGTGAGGTCTTCATCGGTCATATCGTCAGCGATGGCATCCCGGAGGGGAATGTCGCGATTTTGAGCCCTGAATGGTGGGAGCTGGTTTCCTTCGCCGTCAAAGAGGGGGACCGCCTGGGCGTCCGCATCGGCATGTTTAATGGGCCGGGCTGGAGCCAGTCGGGCGGCCCCTGGATGAAACCCGAGGAGAGCATGCGCTATCTCGTCAGCGCAGATACGCGGATCCGCGGAGGCGCTGCCTTTGACGAGGTGCTGGATAAGCATGCGAAGGCCATTCAGGATGTCGGCGTGATCGCTTACCCGGTCCCCAAACTCGAAGGTGTCGTCATCCGTCCCGCGAGCGCGGAGTCCACGGTCAAGGTCGAGGGTCTCTCGGACCTCCTGTGCGGCACGCGCAAGGGCAAGAAGGGCTGCGCCCTCGCACCCAAGCCCCTTGTCATCGATCTCCACTTCGCGATGCCGACATGCCTTCAGACGCTGGTCATGGACTGGGGAAGCTCGAAGGTCAAGCTCGCCGGTCAGTTGGAGGTTGTCACGAATGGAAAGGCGAAGAAGATCCGCGATCTCAAACTCTATCGCACCAATCTGATGCAGGCCATGGGGCCGCTGGTCAGCGCGCCCTTTACCTTTTCGTTTGAGCCGACAGAGGTCACGCATCTTCGTCTGACATTGACAGAGCTTAGCGGCTCGCCGGTCCTGGAAGATCTTGTTTTCTCCTCTGCTGCAGAAGTTGACTTCGGTGTGGAGAAGCAATTGGGACGCATGTATCCTGAGCCGGTTCCGCCGCCGGATGGATTCCTCTGGCCGCGCATGCCGGAAGTCCTGGAAGGGACCGCTATTGATGTGAAGCGCATTGTGACGATCACCTCCTCCATGGACAAGGATGGCCGCCTCAAATGGCTGGCGCCCGAGGGGAATGACTGGGTCATCTCCCGCATCGGCATGGCGTCAACAGAGGTGAAGTGCTCCCCGACGCCGCCTCAGGCGACTGGCTTGGAGTGCGACAAGATGAGCCGCAAGGCCGTTGAAAAACATTTCGATGCCATGATGGGCGAGTTCCTGCGTCGCATCCCTAAAAATGAGCGCAAGGGCTTTCAGCATATCACCCTCGACAGTTATGAGGTCGGGCCTCAGAACTGGACCGATGACATGGCGAAGATTTTCCGCAAGAAGTACGGCTATGACCCCATGCCCTGGCTGGCCTGTCTCAATGGCCTTGTCGTGGGTTCGCGGGATGAGACCGACCGCTTCTTGTGGGACTGGCGCAGACTGGTCGCGGATTTGATCGCAGTCAACTATGTGGGCGGACTCAAGGCTGTGGCGAATCGTCATGGCCTGGTCCCCTGGCTTGAGAACTATGGCCACTGGGGCTTCCCGGGCGAGTCGCTGCAATATGGCGGGCAGTCGGATGACATTGGCGGCGAATACTGGCTGTGGGGCACGCTGGGCGATATCGAGTGCCGCCTGGCGACCTCCTGCGGTAACACCTACGGCAAGGACCGCGTCTCTGCCGAGGCCTTTACCTCTGGCAAAAACTTCGCCCAGACGCCTGCGAATATGAAGACGCGCGGCGACTGGTGCTTCACCGAGGGCGTGAATCATTTTGTCCTCCATCTCTATTCGCATCAGCCCTACGACGTTGCACCCGGCCTGGTCCCCTGGTTTGGCGCGGACTTCAATCGCTTCTCGACCTGGTTTAAGGATTACGGGAAGGGGTGGACAGACTACCTGCGCCGTTCCTGCGCCTTGTTGCAGCAGGGAAGCCGCAGGGCGGATGTCGCCTATTTCTTTGGCGAAGACACCCCCAAGATGAATGGACTTCTCGATCCTGCACGGCCGCGCGGCTATGACTTCGACTTCATCAACAAGGAGATCTTGATGCGCTCGACGTGCAAGGACGGGTATCTTACGCTGCCGCATGGCGCACGTTACCGCGTGTTGGTGCTGCCGCCCTGCGAGACGATGACACCTGACTTGGCTGAGCAGCTGGCGTGGCTCGTGAAGAAGGGCATGGTGCTGGTGGGCAATCCCTTCCTGCGTTCGCCCAGTCTGCAAGACTTTCCGGATTGCGATGCTGACGTGCTCGAGGCTGCGAAAGAGATCTGGGGCGCAGATCTGACAGTGAAGGTTCAGGATCGCGCGGTTCGCAAAGGACGCGTCTTCCGCGGCCATTCCTTGGAACAGGTCTTTGAAAAGTTGAATGAAATACCTGACTTCTTGTCCGCGCAAGAAAAGGTCCTCTACACGCATCGTGCAGGAGAGGACTTTGATCTCTATTTTGTGAGCAATCAGCAGGAAATCCCGATCTCCTTCTCGCCTGAATTCCGAGTGACAGGACGTCAGCCCGAATTTTGGGATGCCTCCACCGGCGCAAAGATCGAGGTTGCGCAGTTTGAATGTTTGGAACGCAGTACACGTGTTCCCCTGAAGCTGCCTGCAGCTGGCTCGCTCTTTGTGGTCTTCCGCAAGCCGCTTGTTTCGCGCGCCCATGTCGTCTCCTTGCAAGGTCCGGATGATTCCGCCATGACGTTCTTTGATAAAGCGGGGACTCTCTCCTTTGCGACTGCGACACCTGGCACCTATCAGGCCAAGCGCTCGGATGGCAGCCTCCAAGTCTGGACTGCTCAGATGGATGGCCAGCCCCTTTCGCTGGATAACGCGACCTGGCAGGTTCATTTCAAGCCGACGTATCAGGGCGCTCCCTTTGATCTGACCTTCAATGCGTTGACAGACTGGTCCAAGCACGCGAACAAGGACGTGAACTATTTCAGCGGCACGGCTGTCTACACCACGCGTTTCGTATGGACCGGGCTGACGAATCATACGCGCGTGAAATTGAACCTCGGAAAGGTTTGCGTCATTGCCGGGGTCCAGGTGAACAACGTCGACTGTGGCGTGCTCTGGAAGGAGCCCTTCTCCACGGATATCACGTCCGCGCTCCGTGAGGGCGAGAATAGCCTTGAGATCCGGGTCGCCAATACCTGGCACAACCGGCTGATCGGTGATGAGCAGTATCCGAATGACACGGGTGCGATGCCCAATGGACTGTTGAAAGGCTGGCCGGAGTGGATGGTTAAAAATCAACCCCGACCTGAAGCGAACCGGAAGACATTGGTCACCAACAAGCAGAAGGAAGCGAATAAGAAGACGCCGCTTCACGCGTCGGGTCTGCTCGGGCCAGTGACGGTTGTTCGCGAGCACATTCTCCAGTAGTAGGCGGACGGAATGCTGGAAGAAGGCGGGAATGAAGTATGGTAGGGCGACGTTCTCCGAACGCGCCGCGGCAGGGTCGGAGACCCATGCCCTACCTCCTTCGGATGAAGTGTATTTTTTGGAGACGCGCGAAGCAAGCGGTATTCCGCGCGACGCCGCTATTGCGAGAATGAGAAAAGCGGTGCCGCGCTCGCCTTTCGGCTCTGCTTGTCACCGCACTCCAAAGAGTTCTCGTCAAAGGCAGAAGTTGAACATCCAACATCGAACATTCAACATCGAACATCGAATTTTTGAAGTTATAGGAGCGTCTATGAAGCGATTGATTTTTTCTGTTGCGTGTCTCGCGTTAGCCATAAAGGCGGATGATTTTGAAAAGTCGTTTTTAACGCCGCCGGATTCAGCGCGTCCCGGTGTCTATTGGTATTTCATGGATGGCAATCAGACGCGCGAAGGCATGGTGGCCGATCTGAAGGCCATGCACAAGGCCGGTCTGCGCAAAGCCCTGTTCCTGGAGGTGAATATTGGCGTCCCCCGGGGCCCCATTGACTTCATGAGCGAAGCGTGGCAGGAGAACTTTGCGCATGCCGTGCGGGTCGCGGATGAACTCGGCATGGAGATCATTCTGGGCACAGGACCGGGGTGGGCCGGAGCAGGGGGTCCCTGGATTGATCCGGGACGCGCCATGCAGCATTTGCGCGGTGAAGCACTCCAGGTGAAAGGCCCGGGCCGTTTCACAGGGAAGCTTCCGCTGCCGCCGCCAGCCAAGCCTGCTCACTTTGCCGGCCTTTCGCCCTCCTTGATCGCAGCGCGCCAGGCGTGGCACCAGGACGTTGCTGTGCTGGCCTATCCGACACCTGCGAAGCATGCGCCGCTCGAAGCGCTGGATTTCAAGTCCCTTGTGGATGTGCAGCCCTATTCAAGCTGGAAGCATGTGCCGCGCTTTGTGCCATCACTGGCTGAGTACCCAACGCTTCCGGAGCAGGAGGTTGTCAAGCCGAAGGAGGTCATTGATTTGACCTCCCGCATGAAGCCGGACGGTTCGCTGGACTGGAAGATTCCCGAGGGCGAGTGGACTATCATGCGCTTTGTCTCCCGCGCGACAGGCGCGACAACGCGTCCGGCGCCAACCCCGGGACATGGTTTTGAAGTTGACCGCTTCAGCTCAAAGGCGTTCCGCTATCACTTTGATCAGTTTCATCAGAAGCTCCTTGAGAAGATCGGGAAGCGTCGGGAGGGGCGCGGGCTGACGACCTTGCATCTCGATAGCTGGGAGAGCAGTTCGCAAAACTGGACGCCGGATTTCAGGAAGGAATTTAAGTCGCGGCGCGGCTATGATCCGCAGCCCTATTTCCCGGCCTACGCCGGACAGGCTGTCGGTTCGCGGGAGGAGACCGAGCGCTTCCTCTGGGATTTGAGGAAGACGGCGCAGGAGCTGACCCTTGAGCATCATGCTGGCGCGATTAAAGGGTTGGCCCATAAAAAAGATCTGCTCTTTTCGTGTGAACCGTATGATATGAATCCGGCCGGCGATCTGGATCTCGGGGCTGTCGCCGATATTCCGATGTGCGAATTTTGGACCTCGCATATCGACTCGGTCTACAGTTGCATCGAGGCCTCTTCCATTGCGCACACGATGGGACGTCCGGTGGTGCGCGCTGAAGGATTTACCACGCCCCCTCAAATCGGATACAAGCACAGTCCCGCAGAATTGAAGAATCAGACGGACTGGGCGTTTTGCATGGGGATCAATGAAATCATCTTCCACACGTTCCAGCATCAGCCCTTGGGCGAAGAGGGGCCGAAGCCTGGCATGGCCATGGGGCCTTATGGCTTGCAGTGGCATCGCAATCAGACCTTCTGGCCGATGGTGAATGGCTATCATGACTATTTGGCGCGCTGCGGACAGATGTTGCGTCAAGGTGTCAGCGTCACAGATATTCTCTATCTCACGCCGGAAGGCGCGCCGCATATCTTTGAGCCGCCGGAGGATGCTGTGACCGGCAAAGATTCTTTGCGTGAAAAGAAGGCCTACCATTTTGACGTGGCCAGTCCGCTGATCCTCATGGAGCATGCGACAGTTGAAGACGGGCGCATTGCCTTTGAAAACGGCAGCTCCTATCGCGTCCTGGTCTTACCCCTCAGTGAAACCATGACGCCTGAACTGGTCAAGGCCCTTGAGCGACTGGTCCGCAAGGGCGCAACCCTCATTGGCGTGCCGCCCAGGAAATCCCCGAGCCTTGCAGGCTATCCACGCTGCGACAGGAACGTTTCAGAAGTTGCGCTGCGCCTGTGGGGGACGAATGAAGCTCCAAGCGCGTGCACGGAGCGCACCTACGGCAAGGGCCTTATTGTCTGGGGCGGAGCCGCGACAGCGCCAGCGAGCGTGGACAAGCTCTATCCGTCTTATGAATCCACGGTCGCGCTTTTGCGCAAGCAGGGGGTCAGGCCCGCGTTTCATTCAACAGGGAATCTGCGTTACATTTGCCGGCAGACAAAAGAGCATGACATCTTCTTTGTCGGGAATCGCGACGCTGTCGCGCAGCGCGTGACAGCGACCTTCCGGACAGAGGGGGGGAGGCCGGAGTTGTGGAATCCCACGGACGGCAGCCGCAGGCCCTTGCCGGACTATCGCACGTATGAGGGCGTTGTTGCGATGCCCCTTGCGTTTGAGCCCTTTGAGAGCTGGTTTGTGGTCTTCAAGCGGGATGCGGGCGGGGAGACGTCTGTCACGCCTGATCCCGCGCAAGAAGCCGCGCTTAATTTCGAGGAGATGAAGCAATTAGAGGATGTGCAAGGACCCTGGGAGGTGACCTTCGACCCTGCCTGGGGCGGACCGAAGGACCCTGTGGTCTTTCAGCAACTCATGGATTGGACCGCGCACGCGGAGCCGGCCATAAAATACTACAGCGGGATTGCGACCTACCGGAAGACCATTGGCGATCCCTTGCCGCCCCAGTCGTTCTATACCCGTCTCTATCTGTCGCTGGGTGCCCTCAACAAGATCGCACGGGTCACGCTGAATGGCGAAACACTCGCCACGCTCTGGACGCCGCCCTATCGGATTGAGGTGACGGGCAAGTTGAAGCCGGCAGGTAATGTGCTTGAAATCGAAGTGGCGAATACGTGGGTGAACCGGTTGATCGGCGACCAGCAGCCCGGCGACAAGGGGGCGCGGTCCCTGAAATGGGAGAATGGCCTTTTAGGCGGAACAACCTATCCGGCAGGACGTTACACCTTTACCACGGTGAACAACTACACGGAAAAGTCACCCCTTCAAGAATCCGGTTTGCTCGGGCCGGTCGTATTCATGGTCAGCGAGTAAAAAAAGTTACAAAGAAAGTAGTCGCGAGAAACGTATAAGGGTTGTAACAGCAAAAGAAAGAAGTGTCTGCGGAACTATGAAGACTGTCCAACATGAGTCTGAAACTGCTGAAGCGCGGAGGCGCGAAAGTATGGAAGCGGTGATTGACCTGTATCAGACGCCTTTGTTGCGCTATGCGGCCCATCTGCTGAATAATGCGACATTAGCTCAAGACGCAGTTCAAAATGCCCTCATCAAGCTCTTCCGTCAATGGCAATGCGGGATGCGACCTGATTCACGCCTAAAAGCTTGGCTCTTTCAGGTTGTCCACAATGAGGCCGTTGACCTCATCCGTTCGGAAGAACGACTCCGTCGCCACCACGAAGGACATGCGGCGAAGATGCTGGACGAGACCTCAGGCGGTCTTTATGAAGATCCGAAACCGGATGAACGGCTGGCCATGGTCCGCACCTGCATGGGCGTATTGACCCCGGCGCAGCGGCAGGTGGTTCTGCTCCGGATGCAGCAGGAGATGAGCTATGAGGAGATTGCACGCACCACTGGACAGAGTGCGGGGTATGTCGGCTTCCTCCTGCATGAAGCAGTCACGAAACTTTCTGAAGCTGTGCGCAAACTAGAAGGAGGCGCACAATGAACCCTTGTAAATTTAATGCCTATCTCACAGCCTACGTGCTGCGTGACATGGATCAAAAGCGATTGGATGCCCTTGACGCGCATCTGAAGTCCTGCCCTGAATGCCAGAAGCAGGCAGCCGCGTTGCGGGCTACCCTTTCACTCCTGAAAGAGGCCTTCCCGACAGAGAAGGCGCAGACCGGGAACGCCCCTGTGCTGGATCCGGAACGCCGTCAGCAGCTCTTGACGATTAAGCCGCTGCCTAAAGAGCATTTATTCTTCCGTTTCATGGCTATGGCACACAAACCGCTTCGACGAGTTGCCGAAATCATTGTTGTGATCGGCATCCTCGGGATTCTTTCGGCATCCTTATTTCCTGCAACGAGTGGTGCCATGAAAAAAGCGCGGGTTGCTGCCAAGGCAGCGCGCGAAAGGGAAATGAGCCTTTCGGCAATCGTTGATGAGGACGTGCAGGATAGAGCGACCTTGGGCCTACAGGCGAAGGATTCCCTACTTCCCGGGGCAGGCGGAGGAGGATTCTCCGCTGCTGCGAAAGGCGCTGCGGTTGATTCTGTTGAACGCTCCATAAAGAGTGATCTGTCAGAAGCTACAACAGACGCTCTGTCTACAGAGTTGCGCGACTCAGACAAACGGATGGACGCACCCGCAGGTCATGAAAGCGGAGAGCGTGCACAAGCGGGTCAAAAGCCTGGGGCTGACGCGGGGTGGTTCCAAAAAAACGAGGATGCGAGCGTCAGAAGAAAAGCCAAGCAACGGGATCGCTATGATGATGGTTTGGAGTCCAATCAGCCCTTGCCCGATCCTGCCGCTGGACCTGAACCCCGTGATCCTCAACCTGTGCCAATGGATGCAGTCACCATAACAAAATCGCCAATCATACTGAAGAGCATCCAGGCATCAACCCGAAGTGGAAGCGGAGTGTTATCCTTGCCAGGGAAGGTGTCGACACCCGAGGGAGCAACAGCGGCTGCGCCTGCAGAGACGGCTCCGCCACCGGCTCCAACGACTGCGCCGATGGAGAAAGCGGTTCGTCCTCCTGCCCCTGCGACCCCGATGCCAACAGCAGAGCGTGTTGTGCGTGACACGGTGGTCGATGCGCCTGAGAAGCCAGCATCCTCCGCACATTATCGTGTAGAAGGTGCAAAGTTAGGCGCAGATCAAGGGGCTGGTGAGGAGCGTCGCAAAGGTGGGGTGGGTCAACTGGAGTCCCTCAAAATTCAGCCTGCGAAACCTGTCTTTGCTGGTACCCCCAAGGATATTCGGAGTGCGAATCTGGAGAAGCCTGGCGAGCGCGAGAATAAGCCAGCGGATTATCCGGTTGTCTCTTATGAGCGGGGTGCGGAGTCTAAAATTGTGGCGGACGGCACTTACCAGAGAGGAGATGTCGGCGGCTTGGTCAATGGCACGACGGCCGTGACTGCCGGGATGCTGATCAGGGGCACGCGTGATGCAAAACGAGCGGAAACTCCCCAGCAAAAGGAAAAGGAGAAGGTCTCTCAGGAGGTCCTCACTCTATCCGGCGGAAATGTCTATGCGGGTGTCGCAACAGCCACGTCAGGATCCGGGCTTGAGATACAAAAGGAACTGAAGAAGTCGAAGACAGAGGAAGCCGATGGTAAATTTACCTATTCCGATGTAGCCGTCGCAAAGGATGAATTGCGGGTATGGGACGAGGAACATGAGGGAAATCAGAGGCTGCAGAAGAAACTTGAGAATTTCAAGGAACCGGCGGATGTCAGTCGGAAACCAGCGCCTCCTCGCGAGCCCTTGCCCTTCAATTCGTTTGTGGCTGTGGCAACGGAACCCTTCTCAACGTTTGCCATGGACGTGGATACCGCGAGCTACACGCTCACACGCCAGGCGCTGCGCTCAGGCAAGCTGCCTGATCCGGAACGCGTGCGGCTCGAAGAGATCGTCAATGCATTTGATTACGATGACACGGCACCGGACCGCGCGACCTTCCGCGTCTATCAGGACGGTTCGCAGTCGCCCTTTGGCTCTGGCAGCAGCTTGCTTCGCATCGGCGTCAAGGGGCGCCGCCTCGGACGCGAAGAGCAGCGTCCTGCCATGCTGACCTTTGTCATCGATGTCTCGGGCTCCATGTCCCAGCCTGACCGTATCGGCTATGCACGCCAGGCCCTCTCGCTGTTGTTGGATCAGGTGGGGACAGGCGACCGCATCCAGATCATTGCCTACAGCGACCAGGCGCAATTCGTGTTGCCCCCTTCGCCGGCTTCTGAGAAGGCCCGCATCATGGAGGCCTTCAACCGGTTGCAGTGCAATGGTTCGACCAACCTTGAAGAGGGCTTACGCCGCGCGTACGAACAAGCTGTGCAGGCCTTCATTCCAGGAGCTGAGAATCGCGTCATCCTGATTTCGGACGGCGTGGCCAATCTCGGCGCGGACAGCGCCCAGGAGATCCTGGATAAGGTGGCGGCGAACCGCAAGCAAGGCATTACCTGCTCGGTCTTCGGTGTCGGTTCCGGCACCTACAACGACAAGATGCTGGAAGATCTGGCGAACAAGGGCGATGGCGTCTATCGCTTCCTCGACTCCGCGGACGCGGTCAAGACAGCGTTTGTCGATGACCTCGCTGCAACGCTCAATACGATCGCCAAGGATGCCAAGATCCAGGTCGAGTGGAATCCGAAGACCGTGCGCCGTTATCGCCAGCTCGGTTATGAGAATCGCAAGCTCACGAAAGAGCAGTTCCGTGACGATACCGTGGATGCAGGCGAAGTCGGCTCCGGCCAGTCCGTGACCGCGCTTTATGAACTCGAACTGATGTCCGATGTCGGTCCGGAGGCTTTGCTCGGAACCGTGCGCATCCGCTATCAGCGGACTGACACGGGCAAGGTCGAAGAGATCGAGTCCCCCTTGGTTGCCGCGACCGTGCTTCGCCCGGCGCATCTGGCTACTGCCCATATGAAGGTGGCGGCTTCAGCAGCCGAGTTTGCCGAGTTGCTGCGGGGCAGCCCGAATGCTCAGAACGGCCGCTTTGATAAAGTCGCGGACTACCTTCGCCCCGCGGCGCTGGAACGTTCGCTTGACACACGTGTCAAGGAGTTGCTGGAGCTCATAACGACTGCCGCTTCGCTGACGAAGTAACAAGGGTGCATGGAAAAATGAGCAACTTTTTTATCAACGAATTAAACGAATTGAACGAATTGAGAACAGTGTAAGCAATTGCTGGCAGAGCAGGATAAAAAATTAGTTTAATTAGTTTAATTCGTTGAAAACTCTTGAAGTTACAGACAAGGAGAATAAACACATGAACATCAAACAAACCGCGAGAACTTCGCCACGCGCCCTGCTGCGTATCGCATGGGCCACTGTATGCGTCACACTCTCTTCCGCTTTCGCGCAGGATCTCTCTGCGCAATGGAAGCTGGTTGATGAGGCGGAGAAGAAGGATCAGCCGAAGACAGCCATCACACTCCTGGAACAGATTTCGCAGGCAGCTGTCCAAGGCGAGAAATGGGATGATGCGCTTTTCGCGTCAGCCCGCAAGGCGATCTTGCAGGGGCGCATCGAGGAGGGTGAGCAGGCGTATGGAGCGCTCTTGCGGCTTGAAGAGGCGCGTAAGACGGCCTCCCCCAAAATGCATCCCTTCCTGGATGCCCTGATCGCTGAATGGTACGTGAAGTATTTCTTGGACAACCGCTGGATGTTTGCGCAACGCACGCAAATTGCAGGCAGCGATGAAGGGAAAGACATTGGCAAGTGGAGCCTCCCGCGTATCGTCAAAGAGGTCGGCGACCGGTTTGACCGTGTGCTCACGACACCGCAACGTTTCTTTGCCTATCCCATCAAAGATTTCAGCCGCTGCTTTACGCCGGGTAACGTCGATGACGAATACCGTCCGTCCATCTATGACCTGCTGGCCCATCGCGCCATTGATTTTTACAGTTCAGCCGAGCAGGGGCTTCTGGACCTTGATCCTGACTTCATCGTCACCACGGACATGCCGCTCTTTGCTCAGCCGGAAGCCTTTATGAAGTGGGCGGAAAAGGAATTTTCTCTTAAGCATTCGGGGATTCAGAAAGCCCTCTTCATCACTGCGCAGCGTATGCGAGCCAACCAGGTTGCCGGTCGTCAGATCGCTTATGCAGATGCGGACTTCAATCGGCTCCTCTTGGCCAAGCGCCTTTTTAACGCCGTCGGTGTGGACACGGATGATGCTTATGATAAAGCGCTGGAAGCCTTTATCTCCCGTTGGAATGACAATGAAGTGTGCACGCGGGCGATTGCCGCCCAGGCGGACAGGCTGTTTGCACAGAAAAAGTATGTCGAGGCCAAGCAGCGTGCTGAAGAGGGGATGAAGCTCTTCCCGAAATCCGTTGGTGCGCAGGAGTGCAACGCGGTGATTGCGCGCGTGCTCCAGCCCTCTATGCAAATTCAGACACCCAATGTCTGGGCCAAGACCAAGCCAGAGGTGCGGCCCTACGGAACCCTTGAGATCACCTGCCGCAACGTCACGCAGATCCGTTTCCGCCTCTATCCCTTGAACCACGAGAACGAAGAGGAGCGAAATATTTGGGATATCGAGAAGCTCTTGAAGCGTCAGTTCGTCAAGGAGTGGAACGTTGACATTGCCTCTGAAAACTATCAGGAGGTGATCCAGAAACAGGATATTGTCGAAGCCTACAAGAATGGCATGTATGCGCTTGTCGCGACTGCCCAGGAAAAGGTGCATTATGTGACTCCGCTACAGGTGAGCGATTTGTGCGTCGAGCGGATGAATCGGGGAGAGTATGATCTGCGCGTCTGCAACAATGAGAGCGGTCTGCCCGTTGCCAATGCTCAGATCACGGCAAAGGTCAAGAACCATCAGAAGAAGGCTTTAGACATCCGCAACTACACCACAGACGCTCTCGGACGTGCAGTGCTGGTGAAGCTCCCGAATGGCGAAGCAACGCTCTACATCAAGGCAGGCGATGATACGTTCATCGATGCGATTGGTTGGTCCTGGGGGAATGAGCGCCAGCCTGAAGATAAAGATGATAGCCGCGTGATGCTTCTCACGGATCGCTCCATCTATCGCCCCGGACAGACCGTCCATTACAAGGGCATCTATTACGTGGTCAATCAAGCCACGGGTAAATATGAGATCCGCCCGCAGGCGCACTACACCATCAAGTTTATGGATCCGAATGGTCAAGAGATCACCTCCCGTAAAGAAAAGGCCAATGCCTTCGGCTCTTTCACCGGCTCCTTTGTGATTCCCAAGGATAAAGGCACAGGACACATGTCGTTGCAGATGGATCAGGGAAGCGTCTCATTCCAGGTGGAGGAGTACAAGCGGCCGAAGTTTGAAGTGACCTTTGATCCCATCAAAGATGAGTTTAAATTGAACGCGGATGTCACGCTGAATGGCCGTGCAACGACATACTCAGGGTTGCCGCTTTCCAAATCAAAGGTGAAATGGCGCGTTGAACGCATGTCTCAGTATCCCTGGTGGTGCTGGTGGCGCGTGACGCAGCCCAAGGTTCTGGAGACCGGCACTGCAGAGACCGGCGAAGACGGAACCTTCAAGACGACCTTCCTGGCTAAGCCGGAACTGGATGCCAAGCCAGAGGAAGCCCCCAAGTTTATCTACACGGTGACTGCGGAGGTGATTGATTCCACGGGCGAAACGCGTGCGGGGTCGCAATCATTGACCCTCGGATTTACAGCACTGAGTATCACCGTGCAGGCGCCTGAGTGGTTTAAGGCGAATGAAAAGCAGGAGGTCACGGTACTGATCAACACATTGAATGGCGCGCCTGTGGCAACGACAAAGGGCGAGATCCGCATGATCCCCCTGAAACAGCCGGACCGTCCCATTCCCTTTGAAGAGCCGCGTCATTATCATCACTATTGGGGCCGCTCGGGTGCTTCATCCAAAAAGCCTAAATCAGAGCAGCCGATTGACTGGGAAGCGAGCGGGCGAGCAAGTGAAGAATCCTTCATAACAGGTGACACTGGAAACGCAAAGATACCCTTTACGCTAAAGCCTGGGATCTATCGTGTTGAAGTCACGACGAAAGATAAGTTTGGCAATCCTGCGACAGACAAGGCTGTGATCCAGGTGTTTAATCCTGCGGATGCAAACTATCCTGTTAAGGTGCCGGCCAAGCTCTTCGTTGAAAAGCAGCAGATGGAAGTCGGTGAGACCTTCCGTTCCCTCTGGGGCAGCGGCTACCCGACGGCTTATGGAGAGATCGAAATCTGGCGCGACAACAAGTTGCTCAAGCGCTTTCTGTCAGAACCGGGCAAGACGCAGATGCTGATGGAATATCCGGTGACGGAAAATCTGCGAGGCGGCTTCACCGTGCGGTACTCCATGATCCGTGAGAACAAATTCTATCAGGAGTTTCGTCAAATCAATGTACCGTGGAGCAACAAGACGTTCAGCCTAAACTGGACACATATCAACTCCAAAATCGAACCGAATGTCAAGGAGAAGTGGACCCTCAGCGTCAAGAATCCGGATGGCACGCCTGCCAAGGCAGAACTGCTCGCTTCGATGTTCGATGCCTCTTTGGATGCCTTTTTGATGCACAACTGGAATAAGGGATTTGGTCTACGCGGCGAATCCACCTACTTCTACAATTTGCTGTTTTCGAATATCACCTCCACCATGCAACCCCGTACCCATTTTCAGCATCAAGGAGGATACCATGCCCAATATCGTCACTGGGCTTATCAGCTTCTGCAGAATCAACACTATCGGAGATTTGCCAGCAAGGCAAGAGGTCTGAGCAGGCCGACAGGGGGCGTGTTGCTGGAGGGTGAGGTGACGATGATGATGGATGCCGTACCTGCTGCAGCAGCAACGCCGATGGCCATGCCCGCAGAAAAAGCTGAACGAAAATCCATGGACAAGGCGGATGCCTTTGGTGACAACAGGGCGCTTGGTCTGAGTGCCGGAGAGGGTGGGGCGAAAAAAGCAGAGGATCCACCCATGGTCAGAAAGAATCTGAATGAGACGGCCTTCTTCCTGCCCCTGCTCACAACAGACGCGGAAGGGACAGTCTCCGTTTCCTTCTCGGCCCCGGAGGCCTTGACCGGCTGGCGCGTGATGGCGTTCGCGCATGACCAGAAGTTGAACAGCGGTTATATTGAAGCCAAGGTCGTGACACAAAAGAAACTGATGGTCGAACCGTCCATGCCGCGCTTCCTGCGCGAGGGCGATGAAATCGAGTTATCCGTCAAGGTCACGAACACCTCCGACGCCAAACAAAAGGGGAAGGTTTCGTTGAAGTTCAGCGACAAACTTAAAGAGCTGGGCGAGGAGAAGTTCGCGCTTGAGGCAGGCAAATCTGTCTCAGTCAAGTGGGTCGTAAAGGTTCCGGATACCGCTGCGGGCATCACCCAGTATACGGTCCTCGCGAAGGCTGATGATTATGGGGATGGCGAGGAGGGCTATCTGCCGATTCTCTCCAAGCGGGTGCAGGTCATCGAATCCCTCGCCTTCAGCGTCAAGCCGCAGCAGGAGAAGAAGCTGACCTTTAAGCGTCTGGCCAACATCTCGGATACCGCCGAGCATCTCAGCCTCACGCTGGAGGTGACGCCCAATGCGACGTGGTCCGCGATATTGGCGCTTCCGTATCTGATGGAATATCCGTATGAATGCGCGGAGCAGGTCTTCCACCGCTACTATGCGAATGCGCTGGCGCGTCAGATCGTGAAGGACAACCCAGTCATTGAAAAGGTCTTCAAGCAGTGGAAGGCCGAAACCCTGGAGAGTCCGTTGCAGAAGAATCAGGAGCTGAAATCGCTCATGATTGAAGAGACCCCGTGGTTTGCAACCGCATTGAAAGAGAAAGAGCAGCGGAACAATATCGCCATCCTCTTTGATGGTGCGCGGCTTGAAACTGAAACGAAATCAGCGTTGAACAAGCTCCGTGAAAAGCGGAACTTGGACGGCTGCTGGAGCTGGTTCCCGGGCGGCCCGCGCAATATCTACATCACCACTCTGATCGTGAGAGGGATTGGACGACTGCGCGCAATCGGCGTCCAGGTGGACATGGAATTGGCCCTGAAACCCTTGCCAGCCCTTGACGAGGAGATGCAGAAGAGTATTGCGTATCGAATCAAAGAAAAGGCATTGAGTTTTGGCTGTTACGATGCCAGCTATCTCTACATGCGCAGCTTCTTTATCAAAGATGCAAAGGTTGACAAGGCTATCGTCGATACGCTGATCACGTGGGCCAAGACAGATAATCAGTGGACAAAGCTATCGCGCTATTCACGTGCACAGGCCGCGATTGCGTTCAACCGCTTTGGCGAAGTTGAGTTGGCTAAGCTCATCATGAAGTCCGTCCGTGAGAATGCTGTGGAAGACGAAGAGATGGGGATGAGTTGGCGGATGCGTCGTTCCTGGTGGTGGTATGAAGCACCGCTGGAGACACAGGCGCTCACGATTGAGGCGTTCAAGGAGGTCACCCAGGAGCAGGATGCCGTAGATGCCTGCGCCCTGTGGCTGCTGCAGCAGAAGCGCACTTCGCGCTGGACAACGACCACCTCGACAGCGGATGCGATTTACGCGTTGATGCTTGGCAACAACACCATGCTCACACCGACAGCGGAAGTGGAAGTCATGCTTGGCGGCGTGCCGATTAAGCCAGATGCGACTGAAGCTGGAAGCGGTTATTTCTCGAAGCGTTATCAGCCTGCGGAAATTAAGCCCGCCATGGCCAAGATTGAAGTCAGGAATCCGAACAACGCGATTACCTTCGGCGCATTGCACTGGCAGTATTTAGAGGATATCGACAAGGTGACCCAGAGCGAAGACAAGATGCCCATCGTGATTGACCGCAAGTTGTTTGTGAAGGAATACACAACGAAAGGCCCTGTGCTCAAGCCTGCAAAGAGTGTCAAGATCGGCGACACGATTGTGACGCGCATCGAATTGCGTGTGGAGCGCGAAATGGAGTTCGTGCACATGAAGGATACCCGCGCGGCCAGCATTGAACCGGTTGATGTGCTCTCTACATACCGGTGGCAGGATGGGACCGGATATTTCCAAAGCACGCGGGATACGGCAACGCACTTCTTCTTTGACCGGTTGAATCGCGGGACCTACATCTTCGAATATGAGTGCCGCGTCTTCCAGAATGGCAAGTGCAAAGCTGGCATGACCGAGATCCAATGCATGTACGCACCTGAGTTCAATGCGCACTCTGCCGGCATGATGCTGGAGTCGAAGTAAGAGGGTGGGTGGCGAATATGAGTGATTGTCACGAGAAAGACACTGGGAGCACAGGCATCTTGCCCAATGCCACTAACTTTTCATGGCACTTAAGTTTTGTAACTCATTCTATTGCATAAGCTATTGGCATTTATAATGCATGTACATAAGAAATTGGTTTTCGCAAAGATCGCTATAAGGTTCTTGCACGGAAAGCCCCCGCAAGTGGCGGAATACCGCCGGGGCTTATCTCGTGCAAGCACCTGAGCTGCGTTTGACTGTAAGGACAGAGCTTCGTGCGACCACTCAGTGGACGCACGCACGAGGTTAAAAGGGGAGGCGGTCGGATCGACCGCCGGACGGCGACCCGCCGTCCCTCCCTAAATTTTCGCAGCCTGTTTCGTCTTTATCTTCGGTGTTAGCTTGTTGCAAGCGAAGGGCTTATCTCCTGGGAACGCCAACGCCAAGGCTACGGCGGCCAGGCGTCGGCGCTCCCAGGGCAATAAGGTGGCGGAGCCGTCCCGGCTCCGGCGGGCAAGATGCCCGCGCTCCTTTGAGGGCAGCAACAGAAGGGAGCGTGGGCGTCCCGCCCGCATGAAAGAGGAGAGCCATTCTTGTCTGTCCCTCTGTAGGCCGTTCCCCTGTTGCCGAAATGAAAAGTTAGTGGCATTGGGCAGGATGCCTGTTCTCCCAGTGATGGCTGTCCTACTGGGAACACAGGCATTTTGCCTGTTCTCCCAGTGGTGCACCCAGTCCTTAAATAACCCCCAAATAATCCTCTTTCAAAAGGGTCAATCTTTGGCGTATAATGACCCTGACTTAAAACCGCGTTGAACGGAGTGAGCTATGAAAAAAGAGTTGTTATTGGCTGCGATGGGCCTTGCATCCTTGACGCCTGGCTGTGTCAAAACAGGCAACGAAAGCACTTCAACTTCTGACCCCCAACTGAGAGGTGTCCAAGCGGCAAGTAAGCCAGACATCGATAAGTTGCTGAAGCGGCTGGCTGAAAAGCCCATTCCGACGAAGCTGTCTTTTGGCGCGATGTGCTATGATATGGCCATGCCTCCTGAGCGGGCGGAATATGTGTGCGCGGTTTGCGGAACAAAGACCATTCATTCCACAAAAGAAACTGCGAGATGGGACAACCCTGCGCTCTCAGTTCAAAACTATCGGGCTACCCTTGAGCAACTCCGAAAGCTTGGGTTGGATGCCAAGCTGGATGAATCGTTCCTCTGCAGCAAATGCAAGAAGGGAGGAGTATCCGCACTCGTCCTCGAAGTCACCATCAACAAACGCGTGGTCCGAAATGCGCTTGTCGACGTGAATGACCTGCGCAAGCTCATCGCTTTTGTGCAGGGGAATCTTGTTTGGAAAGGTGAGCAGGATCGCGAATTCCCGCTTAAGCCGGAGCTTCCGAGAATCCGCCAGTTGCTAGGAATCGAAAAATGAAAAATGAACTCTTAGTTGCTGCGCTAGGCATGTCAATGCTGGCAGGATGCGAGACGGAAAAAGAGCAAAAGAAGGGTATTGATAATAAGTTGAAGGAGTTGAAGCAGACCCCCAAGACAAACGCTCTGCCGATCATGGCTGATTGTTATGCGATTTCCATACAACCTGCCCGAATCGAAACCATTGATCCAGAGAGTGGCCTGAAGACATTGTCCGTAAAATTGTCGCAGTAGGGAGTTTTTACCGCAAGGAACGCAAAGAACACAGAGAAAAGAGGTTTTGCCCTGATCACAAAAATAAACAATTTGGAAGTTGATCTTTGCGTTCTTTGTGTTCTTTGTGGTTAAAACAAAACAATCTTTAGACAAGACGCTTATGAGTATTTTATCCATGCCAGCAGCTTCGATCCTGCCTGCCACTGCCGTGCTGGAGGTGACGGGCGCCTGCAATCATTCCTGCATATTCTGTTCGTGTCCCTGGACTGCGGAGCAGGGGATCAGCCAACCTGAAATGCCCATCAGCGAATGGAAGGAGCTGATTGAGACATATGCGAAAGCGGGTGTGATGCACTTCTGCTTTACAGGCGGTGAAGCGCTTATGAAGGACGGCCTGAGTGACCTCATCGCTTTTGCAGCACAGGTTCAGTCGCGTTATATCGAGACCGTGGATGGCGAACTTAAAGCATGGGATGCGCCCCCGAAACTCTACCTGCTCTCCAACGGCAAGGCTGTGACGGATGAGATTCTGGCGCTGTGCAAAACATACGATGTGGCATTGAGTCTCAGTCTGCCGGGACTCGACACATTCGAGGAGCATACACGCGGCGGAATGGACGCCAGTAATGTCCTCTCCCTCTTCCGCAAAGCGAAGGAGATTGGGGTTACGACCACAGCGGGCATAACAGTGACTGCAAAGAACTTTTATGAGCTTCATGACACCATTGCTCTTGCTCTCATTGCCGGGGCGGATCGGATACTTTTAAATCGATTTATGCCGGGCGGACGAGGGCTAGCGAATCGGGAGCTGGAACTTACGCTTGAACAAGTTCAGGAGATCCCGAGGATCGCTGAGGAGGTCTTGCTGAAGGCTGATCGGACAGGGCACATTGGAACAGAGTTGCCGAGATGTGTTGTGAATCCATCCGACTACGAAAAACTGAAGGTCGGAACGCGCTGTGCAGCAGCAACGGACTTCTTTGTTGTCGGTCCGTCCGGCATGTTGCGAGTCTGCAATCACTCTCCGGTTGACTTAGTTCATTGGCGAGATTATGATTCTTTGCGTACACATACCTACTGGCGCATGTTTGTTCACAAGACATGGACACCCAAAGGCTGTGAAGGATGCAGCGCGCTTGGACACACGTGCGATGGCGGCTGCCGCGAAGCAGCGCATGTGACGAACGGTTCACCGGAGGCGGCAGACCCTGTCTTTCGGGGGGCGGAGCCGATGAGAAGAGGAATATTGGAATAATGGAATTCTGGAATGATGGAAGCAGGCCATCGCTGGAGGGACGCGCTCTGTCGCGTCCGGCCACGACAAAGCGTGGCCCTCCAAAAGCCGGCATTCAGATCGGCCATCATTCCAACATTCCCATATTCCAACATTCCATTGAATTTATCGAGAAGGAGAAGATATGAAGCTGAAGTTGATTGTTGCAGGTGTTTTATCGTTGCAGGCAGGTCTCCACGCTGCTCCGTTGCGGCATCCCATTTATGAAGCCGGATGGGAGAATGTGGCTGATACGGGCAATGTGCTGTTGAATGCGAAGGCGACTGCATCTGGGCATTGGTCGACCATGACCCCTTCACTGGCTGTGGACGGGGATTTTGCTAACTCTGAGAAGCATTGGGCCTGTGAGACGCTTCCGGCTGTACTGACCCTTGAACTGAAGGAGGCGAAGACGATTTCCGCTGTGCGCGTCTTCATGTATTGGCCCGGCGGCAGGGTCTACAGTTATTTCATCGAGGGGTCTCCAGACAATGTCACGTGGAAGCGCGTGGTTGACCAGTCCGCCAACTCGATAGCTGGAACGCCTGAAGGCTCGCTCTTTACCTTCGAGCCGATGCGGGTCAAGTTTGTGCGGGCAACCGTCGCGGACAGTTCGCGCCGCTCGTCTGGTGGTCACATTGTTGAATTGCAGGCTTTTGAACAGGCACCGGCTGCCACCCTCCAAGGGGGCATAGGTGCCGCAGATATCCGTTATGATGCAAAAGGTGACTATTCCTTCACGGCCCCGGATAAAGGCATCGACCTGACTGCGTGGCGCGGCGAGCGCGTCAATGCGCAGGTGCTGGTCTGGGCGGGTGTTCCGCTTTCGCAACTCACGGCAACACTCTCCCCCTTGCAAAACAAAAAGGCCGTGGAAAAGAAGCTCAGCACCCCCATATCCGGCGAAGCAGCGTTTGTCCGCTATGTTCTGGTGAACAACAAACCGACAGCCGACATTATTGACAATCAGAATCCGCCTGTTCATCCGGCTCGCGTGTATCGTCCGATCTGGGTCTCCGTCAATGTGCCGCGCGATGCGGAACCTGGGTTTTATGCAGGTGTATTGAAGGTGCAATCCGAAATAGGGGGACTTGCCTTCCCGGTCCGGTTGACGGTGAAGAAGAGCGTCCTCCCGTCATGGAAAGATTGGAAGTTCCATCTTGACCTCTGGCAGCATCCGATCACGTATGCGCGCTATCATGACTTGACGCCTTGGTCTGACGAGCATCTTGCTGTCATGAAGCCCAGTTTGCAGCGCCTTGCTCAACTGGGGCAGAAGGCTATTACCTGCGCGATCGTCGAAGAGGCTTGGAATGCGCAGACCTTTGACTGGTTCCCGTCGATGGTTCAGTGGAACAAACATGCGGACGGATCCTGGAGTTATGATTACACCATCTTTGATAAATGGGTGACCTTTATGATGAAGGATGTCGGCATCACCGGACAGATCGACTGCTATTCCATGGTGCCTTGGCATCTGAAGTTCCGTTACTATGATGAATCCTCTTCAAAATTCATGGATGCCCAGCTCAAGCCCGGCACCGAGGAGTACGATGCGTTTTGGGGAAGATTCCTCAAAGATTTCGTGTCGCATCTGAAATCAAAAGGATGGCTTGAAAAGACAAAAATTGCCTTGGATGAGCGCCCGGATGCTTTGGTCATCGGCGCAAAAGCGACGATTGCCAAACATGCCCCTGAGCTCGGCATTGTTTCAGCGATTAACCACCCGTCAGCCGTCTCCGAGGACTTTTACTCGATCTGTCCAGTCATCGGGCATCTCAATAGCATCACCCCCGAGCTCATTCAAAAACGGCGTGCCAAGGGATTGAAGACGCTCTACTATGTCTGCTGCGGGCCGGCACGTCCCAACACATTCCCCTTCTCACCTTTGGCTGAATCCTCGTGGTTGCCCATTGCTGCTGCCCGGTATGATCTGGATGGGTTCCTGCGCTGGGCTTATGCAACCTGGGTGGAGGACCCGATGCAGAGCACGGACTTTGTCTCGTGGCCGTCTGGTGACACGAACATTGTGTACCCCAACAATCGCAGTTCCCTTCGTCTGGAGGCCTTCAGAGACGGTGTTGAAGCCTTTGAAAAGTATCATATTGTGAAGGCCGAGCTCCAGAAGGCAGGGGATACCGCGGGGCTGGCAAAGCTCAATAAAGCCCTCGAACCCTTTACCTGGGCAGAGGGGCAAAAGAATAACGGGCAGCATCTAGACGCAGTCCGAAACTTTATGGCCACCCTGGAAGCGCTCTCGCAATAGCGACGGGTGCTTCTGCGATTCATTGACTTGTTGACGGAGGGGGAGCAGGCACTGGGAGAACAGGCATCCTGCCTGTTCTGGTAGTGCACAGGCAAGATGCCTGTGCTCCCAGTAGGGAGTCAGGCACTGGGAGAACAGGCATCCTGCCTGTTCTGGTAGTGCACAGGCGTGGACGTCTATGCGCCCAGGATGCGCTCTGGTGCACAGGCGGGGGCCTATGCACCCATTTTTGACAATGAATCGCAGGTTCGACCACGACCGACTTTACATCTTTTTTACACGTTCTTTACGTCTTGATGACAACTTCTCTGTGAGTATCTGTTACGATACTCGCAATTCTTACCTTGGATAAGGATGAAAAAAAGATAAACTTTTTTCAAAGAAAAGGGTTCCGGCGTTCGTATAAGCATTGGAACGCGATGAGAAAGTTCTAAACGCATCGAAAGGAAGGCAAAAGATGAAAAAACTCATGATCATGGTGTTGGCTGTGTGGGCTGGAGTTTGTGGTATGGCCCAGGAGATCGGACCGCTCTCATTAGACGGTAAGATTGTGGGTGAATATCTCACCATGGAGATGACCTTTTCGGTGAAGGGGTTAAAGGCGAATGTTCCACTCGATGTTCTCAGCGGCGACTTAGCGCTATTGGAAGAGCAGTTGCCCAAGGGTGTCACCCTCGAAGTCGAGGGGAACAGTTACAAGCTGAGTTTCAAGGGTGGTTTTTGGCAGAAGGAGACCAGCGGAGATGTACGCTTGCGCTTTGCTCTGAATCAGCGTTCTGAAGGGGAGAAGCAGAGCGTCAGCTTCAGTGTGCCTGTGGTGCCGACCCGAAAAATCTCCGTGACCTGCGACCGTCCCGGCCTCGCCGTTGAACTGGCAAATGCGCACGATGTCGTGCGCGATAAGGATACCGAGGGCAACGACCGCGCCTCTGGACACCTGGGGTTTTCACCGGATGTCAAATTGTCTTGGAAGACGGCTATCCGCAAATTGGATTCTGAATTGATTGCCACGTGTGATGCGCTGACCTCGGTGACGGTTGTCCCTGGAACCATGCGCCTGAAAACACTTTTGACCTATCGCGTCGCCCAAGGCGAGTTGTCAAGCATGGTCATCGATGTCCCCAACATGAATGTGATCCAGGTGAAGGGGCAGGATCTACGTGACTGGTCTGTCGATAAAACCAATGCTGCAAAGCCGCAGTTGCGGATCACGTTAGGGCGTCCACAGCGCGAGACCTATCGCCTGGAGATTGAGAGTGAGCGTTCGATCCCTGCCTTCCCGTGTGAGTTCATGGTTGACTCGCTGAATCCGCAGGGCGTGATTCGTTCGGCGGGTATGTTGCTGGTCGGGACGGATAGCGCGGTTCGCATTCAGATCGCCACCATGAATGGTTTGACGCAGACCGATCCCTCCGCCTTTCCGCTCAAGACTTTTGGCGCAGCGCCCGCGCGCAGCGTCTACACCTATCAATATGCGGCGGTTCCCTATTCGGTTTCGTTAAAGGCGGATGACATTGTGACGTCCATGACGGCTGAGACCGGGGTACTCTGCAAGATGGAAGAGGGGATACTCACTGTCGAGGCCAATGTGCAACTGGATGTGCGGGATGCTCCGGCGCGCGAGGTCAGGCTGTTGACGGATGCCGATGCATCCTGGACGGTCTCCTCTGTAAGCGGTCAGCAGGTCGCGGAAAGCGATGTGGACGTCCGAACATCTGGCACTGGACGGGAAATAATTATCCCCTTCCGCAAACCGGTTGAAGGGATGACGGTGATCACCATCCGGCTTGAAAAGACACTTTTGCCCAATAGCGTCGGCTTTGCAGTGCCCTCTCTGAGCCTTCCGGATGCGCGTTCACAGCGCGGGTATGTCGTTGCAGCAGCAGCACGCGGGATTCGGCTCACAGCCAAAACAACGCAGGGCATGACCGAAGTGCACACCGCATCGACGCCGATACGCACTGAGGGCGTGCAGGTCGCTTATCGCTTCCGTGAGGCAGGCTGGAAGCTTGACTTAAGTGTCGAGCGCGCCAAGTCCTCGTTGCACGCGGAGCTCTTCCATTTGATCTCCCTGGGCGAAGGGGTCGTCTATGTCTCAACAGCCGTGACCTGCCATATCAGCGGCGCGCCTGTGCAAAGCCTGATGTTCCGTATCCCTGAACATATTACGCTCTTCGATGTGACAGGTGCGAATATCGATACCTGGACGCGCGAGAAGGATGTCTGCACCGTCAAGCTGATGAACCGTGTCATTGGGGATTACACCCTCCTGATTACGTATGACCGTCCCTTGAACTATAAGGGCGGCGACCTTCAGATCGGCGAGATCGAGATGGTCGACACTGAGAGCGAGATGGGCTATCTCGCGATTGCTACGGCTGCAAGTTTGAAGCTGGATCCCATCGAGATGCCGCAAACGCTCATTCGCATCGGCCGTGAAGAGATTCCGGCGGGGTATGCGGCAACCGTGACCGCGCCTGTGATTGGCGCCTACAAGTATGTCCGGCGTCCGCACTCAGCCACGTTGAAGGTCACCCCGTATGCGACAGAGGGGCTGATCGGCCAGGTGGCGGATTACTTGACCTTGACCACCAAGATTGCCCGTGACTGCGAAAGTGTCACCAAGGCGGTTTATTCGCTCAAAAATGCCGTGCGTCAATATCTCTCGCTCAAGCTTCCAGAGGGGAGCGTGCTGTGGTCTGTGCGCCAAATATCTGATGATGACCCCACCAAAGGGAAAGACTTGTCAGCGCAGCAAGCGGAGGGCGTGCTGCTTGTTCCGGTCGAACGTCCGCGCGATCCCAACCGTGCCGTGACCATCGAAGTGATTTATGCGCATGTGGGGACCAAGGGTACCCGCACCACCACATTGACCGCCCCTATGCTGACCGATGCGCCGGTGACCTTTGCAAAGTGGGAAGTTGAGGCAGACGCCAAAGTCAGCATCAGTCATGCTGAAGGAAACATGACCCCCGAAGTTTCAATAGAAAATAAGAAATGGCCTGTCTATAACCCCTGGGCTGCCCGGTCGCAACGTTTCTATCGCACCGCCAACCTAGCGCGTGAGGCCCCCTTGCAACTCACAGTCACCATCGTTCCGGCCTGGCTGGGCGGCGGCTCGCTGTGGGTGCTGGGCGGCGGACTGATTCTCGGCCTGCTGTCATTGCTCATCTTTGGTTTTAGGCGCAAAAAGGTGTGGCTCGCGTTTTCGCTCACCTGCCTGGGTATGGCCATTGCACAGACGAAAATAGGCCTCCCTGTGGCAACGGTGCTGGGCATTGTCTTGCTCCCCGTGCTGCTGCTTACGGGATTGGTGCGCCTGATCATTCGCTGGGCACGAAACGCTAAAGCGCGTAAAGAAGCCAGCAAAAACGCTGAACCTCCAGTCAGTGATCCCTTTGAGATGCCGTTACCCTTGGAAGAAGAAAAAGCAGAAGAGCTTCCGCTTCCGGAAGTGCAAGAGCGGGTGAATATGGAGAACGATGAAAACAAGGGATTTGCTCGGATCGGGCTCATGCTCTGCATCGCCGCTATCGGATTTGCAGGACTGACTCTGACAGCCGAGGAGAAACTAGCAGCGGTACAAGCAGTTGTCGCGCCTGAGGTTCTGAAGGTCGAACTCTTGTTTGCAAACAACGTTGAAGGGATAACGGTGTTGCACGAGAAGGCCTCTGTCTCGGTTGCGCCGCGTACGTTGACAGGTGAATACGTGTCCACCGTCAAACGTGTCATCGCATTCACTGCGAAATCTGTTGGCGAATATCGCCTCCTACAGGTGAATGATGTCAATCAGCTCGCCCTCCTGACGTTCAAGGATCACGAGCAGGCGAAAATCACAGTTGATCAGCAAGGTGTGTTGCTGACGCTCAAGAAGCCGGGCACCTACACGCTTGAAATCGAAACCTGTGAAACGATTCGAGAGAACGAGACTGGCGCGACCTTCTTCTCGTGGGGCAGCTATGGAAGTGTGAAGAGCAGTGTAGAAGTGGTTCTTCCCTCTGCGGAGCTTGCGGTCACAGGGAAAGGGATAACACAATGCCTTAGTACTCCCGCGAATGGCAAGACAACAGTGATAGGCGTCTTGACGACAGGTACACGCCGCTACGGTGTGAGCTTCGCTCCGCGCGTGCGTGATTCACGTAAGGAGACAGCCGTTGTGTATTGCGATGTCTCAACCCTTGCCTTTTTGCGCTCCGGTGTCGTCGATATTTCCGCAAATGCGAATTACACGGTTGCGCAGGGTGAAGTGCGTGAATTGCATCTCAAGATCCCGGCCAGCATGGGCGTGACCTCCGTGACTGCTGCAGGTCTTGCCACGTGGAGTCTTGACCCGACCACGCGCATGCTCACGGTCATCTTTGAAAAGCCACAGACAGGCGCCTTCACGGTTGCGCTTGGCTTGCAAAGCGCGAGCGGTGGCTTGCCTTATGCGGTGACCTTGGGTGCCCCCTCGGCTGAAGGGGTCCAGCGTCAGCGTGGCTTCCTGGCGTTGGCGGCTGCAGAGGCGGTGCTCATGAAGATCGAAAAAGATCAGGGCGTCAATGCGATTAACGTAGCAGACTATCCCATGGCCGCCGCGCTCCTGCAGCAAAACAAGGAAGAGCCGATTCGCAGGGCGTATCGCTATGATGATGCGACAAAGGTCGCCGTCACGTTCCGCGCGGAAGCGGTCCAATCTGAAATCCGTGTCGTGGAAACCGGCGCCTTCAGCATTGCTGACGAGCGCTCCGTCCTGAGTACACGCCTGGATGTCACGATTGCCAAGGCCGGGCTCTTCTCGCTGAAGCTTGATCCGCCCAAGGGATATGAAATTGAAACGCTGACTGGCAGCGGCGTCAGCCACTGGGACGATACCCGTAAGACAGGCGGCGGGGTCGAAGTCTTCTTCAATACACGTTTATTGGGCACGTCCTCCATCAACATGGTGCTGGCACGTCAGCAAAAGGGCATTGAAGATAAGATTGTCGTGCCGCGTGTCTCGATTACAAATGCCTTACGCCACACCGGGCGCATGGCTGTGACAGCCGAGCGCGGTGTCAGGCTTGTGCCCGAAGCGCAACAAGGTGTGACACTGGTCCGCGATGATACCTTGAGGAATCAGACCGGCGCAGTGGTCTTTGACATTCTGCGTCCGGGCTGGCAGATGGAACTCAAGACGCAGGTGCTCTTGCCGGTGCTGAAACCGGAACTCCTGCATCGCGTGGATCTGGCGGAAGGCATGTTGCAGCACCGTATTTATGCCCGCTACAAAATTGAAAATGCAGGTGTGAAGTTCTTCCGCGTCTTCGTGCCGATCAAGGATGCGACGCTCACGGTCTCCGGACGTAATATCGCCCGTGTCTATCCTGAAGTCACAACTGGCAAGGTTGAGACCGCGGATGCCCAACTGGGGACCGCTGGAAAAGTGTGGGTGATCGAGCTGCATGGCAAGGTCGAAGATACCTACGCCTTCACAGCGCTCTACCAGGAGCCTTATGATCCTGCAGCAGGCGGGGTGAAGGTCAGTCCGTTCGGGACGCCTGGCAGTGCGCGTCAGACCGCGTGGGTGGCGATTACGGGCGGCGGACGTGTGCAAGTCGAGCCTCGTGGCGAGGTGGTTGGTTTGCGCGTTGAAGATGCGCGCAGCCTTCCTGAATATTTCGGGGCAGGGGACTTGTCGGGCGCCATCCGTTGCTATCGCGTCTTGCAGTCGGACTACTCGCTCGACTTGTCCGTCATCCGCCATGAATCGGCAAAAGTCCTGCCAGCCGGAGTGGAAAGCGCACGCTTTACCACGGTGCTCTCTGCGAGCGGCAAGATGCTGACCCAGGTCTCTGTGCAGTTGCGTACAGGGCGTCTGCGCTTCCTGAAGATCGGAATGCCGGCAACCAGCCAGCTCTGGGCTGCGCAGGTCAATGGCACGGAGGTCGCGATTGCGCGGGACAGTGAAAATAACTTGAATATCCCGCTTGAATTGCTGTCCTCTGAAAAGCTCACCTCGATTGATCTTGTTTATGCGGATAGTCTGAAGGGAATTATGAAAGGGACGATGACGATCCCTGCCATTCGCTTCCCGGAGTTGCCCTTGCAGAATATCCAATGGACGATCTTTGTGCCCCCAGGATCAAAGTATCGTCTGGCCAATCAGGACTTTGATGAGCTTGACGGGAAGGACAGTCTTGAGGGTGGCGGCTTTGTCAAGAGCTTCGGACTCTCCCAATATCAGGCGATTAATGCGGAGCTGGGCTCAAGAAACCTGAAAGAGGCCAAGGGCAAGCTAGGGTCGATCGGAGCCTTGCTGGATAAGGGCGACCGTATCCAGGCGCAGAAGGCGTTGCAGCAAGCTGTCAACCTGTCGCAGGCTGAGCAGACCTTGAACGAGGATGCCCGCGTACAATTCAAAAACGTGGTGCGTGAGCAGGTCAAGATCGGACTGGTGAATCGTCGCGAGGCGCTTCGCATGGACAACAACATCTATGACGAGCGCGCACCGCAGACACAAGTGGGCTACAACGACGGCAACTTCAGTCGCGAATTTGCAAATCGTGTGGATGAGCAACTGACGGTTCAAGACCGTGACTCGCTAGATCGTGTTGCAACTAAGATTGTTGAACAGCAAGCTGCTGCAGCAGGGCAGGGGACAGCCATCAACATAGCGATGCCCGAGCATGGCCGCATGCTGCGCTTCGCTCGCGCGTTACAGAACGAATGCGGCGGCAAACTTGAACTGTCACTTAAGGTTTCGTCTGACTACTCCACAGCAGCATGCTTGACCTGGTGGCCTGTGATTCCGCTCTTCTTGGGGCTCTGGCTGATGCTGCGCGTCGCCTTTGGTCCGCAGCGGAAGGCGTAGGGGGGCAGTTGGCAGTAGGCAGTTGGCAGACAGGAATGTCTGCGCCACCGTGCTGAGCAATGAAAGGAGCGCGGGCATCCTGCCCGCAAGCAGATGCGGCCGGGACGGCCACGCTCCCTTCTCTGAAAGGAGCGCGGGCATCTTGCCCGCAAGCAGATGCGGCCGGGACGGCCACGCTCCCTTGCTGTGCTGCTGAAAGGAGCGCGGGCATCTTGCCCGCACGGAACCGGGACGGTTCCGCCACCTTGCTGTGCTGCTGAAAGGAGCGCGGGCATCAGCTGAAATTCCGATTTGACGCTGTCAGGCTTTCATGTGATAATGTGCCACAGTAAATACCTTCATTTTGCGGAGCGTTGCGTGACAGCACGCTCTGCGTGAGGCTCAACAGGAGATCAACAGATGGAAAGTACACGCAGGAATTTTCTGGGTACCGCAGCAGCGGGAACAATCGCCATCAGCGGCGTCACAGCCTTTGCGCAGGGCGATAAGAAGATCCGCATCGGTGTCATCGGTGTCGGATGGTATGGCATGGTGGATGCCAAGGCCGCTCTTAAAGCCGGCGGCGCGGAGATCGTCGCCATCTGCGATGTTGACAGTGAGCACCTTGAAAAGAGCGCCGAAGAACTTTTGAAGTTGCAGGGCAGCCGCCCGCGTGGATACAAGCTGCATCGGGAGATGCTGGATGCCGGCGGCATGGACGCGGTGATCATCGGCACGCCCCCTCAGTGGCATGCGCTTCAGCTGATGGACTGTCTCGCCAAGGGATACGATGTCTATTGTGAAAAGCCGTTGGCGTATGACATCCGTGAGGGACGGGCCATGGTGGAGGCGGTCAGGGCGACCGACCGCATCGTCCAAGTGGGGTTCCAGCGCCGTCAAAGTCAGACGTTCAAACAGGTCAAGGAGGCGATTGACGCCGGACGGATTGGCGAGGTGATACAGGCGGATGTTCAGATTCACTACACCGCCGGAACAAAAGACCCCACACCTGTCGAACCTCCTGCTTCGCTCGACTGGGACCTCTGGTGCGGTCCTGCGCCGAAAATTCCGTACAGCGCCCAGGTGGGTCACATGAACTGGCGTCTGGAAAAGACCACCGGACACGGTCACCTGGTGGACTGGGGCATTCATAACATCGATGCCACACGCCTGGTTCTCGGACTCGGCATGCCGAGCCGTGTCACCGCCGACGGTGGCATCTATAAATATAAAAATATCATCACTACGCCCGACACCCTGACGGTCCACTTTGAATTCGACCGCTGCCCTGTAATCTGGCGCCATCGTCTCTGGGGCGCGACGGAATATGCGAATGAAACCAGTAACGGCATCTTCTTCTACGGTACCAAGGGCACTCTGTTCGCATCTGACCGCGAATGGACTCTGATTCCGGCAGGAAAGGATGCCCAGCGCGAAACGTTTAAGGTGAATAACGACATGGGCACGGATCACGTGAAGGAGTTTCTGGAATGCGTCCGCAGCCGTAAACAGCCCTCCTGCACCATGGAGAGCGGATATCAGACAACGACGACTGTGCAGTTGGGCATGATTGCCTACGAGAGCGCGTCAACTGTCCAGTGGGACGCGAAGACGGAACAGATTCTTAACAACCCCGCTGCCTCTGCCTTGCTGAAGCGCGAGTATCGCAAGCCCTGGGTCCATCCGTATAAGGGGTGAAGTCGTAGGATGGGGAATGGGCTTTCTTGACATCATCCCATGCTTCTGGCATTCTTTTGCGCTGAATGAGGGGATTCATTTCGGTTCAGATAGCCTCAGGCCTGTAGGACCCGATATCAGAAGATAAAAATTTGTATCACATTAATATCAGAGGACACGTATGACTAAGTATTTTTCTGTCAGTGCGCCTGACGTGAAGGTTTATTTTGTCGCAAGGTTTCGCTTCCGTCCACGGCAGGGCGTATATGTGATCGCCACTGCCTGCGCCATCGTGTTGGCAGCCTGCGGGCCGGCTTGGGCAAGGAGAAACAAGGGGGTAACGGAGCCGCTTGTTCCGCTTGCGCCGGTCATGCCGCTCGGGCTGGCTGTACCGGACCTCGTGGGCCGGTGGGAAGGCGAATTCAACCAAATACGTTCGGACCTTTCCGAACGGAATCGGTTTGAAGCCTTGGCCGCGCAGACCTATTGCAGCCAGTCGCTGATCGCTACGGAAGACCGTGATCCGACGGATGTGATTCTCCGGCGCACCGAAGCGCTGGCATCAGACATTCAGAAGCTTCCCGGCACACCGGATATGAGAGCACTCAAGGACGCTCTGGCCCAGCTCAAGGCGAAGGCCGCCGCGTGCAAGCCTGAAGACCTGCCGGCGCGCAAGGCGTTGTTCATGTCAATCGCCGAGCTGCGACGCAGGATTGCGTTTTCCAACCCGCTGCTGAACTTTAAGAAACTGCTCTTTGTCAAGAGCTTCCTGGGTGCGCATCACTGCTGCGACCAATTCTTCGGCAATACCACTCGCCCCGGGGGCAGCGTTTACATCCTGGACGACCCGTTCGGCCCCAAACCGATGCTGCGTGACATTCTAGCCAGCTCGCCCGTGAGCAACGGGCGACTTCAGGGCAAGACGCTCAGTAATGGCTCGTTCCGCATGCCGGAGTTAACCTATGACGGAAAGCAGATCTTCTTTGCTGCTACACAGTGCGGACAGGGCGGGCGGGTGTGGAGTCCGGAAACCTCATACCACGTCTTCACGATTGGCCTCGACGGCTCGGCCCTGACGCAGGTGACCGACGGTTCGTGGAATGATTTCGACCCGTGTGTGTTGCCGAACGGGCGTGTCGCGTTCATCTCCGAGCGCCGAGGCGGTTTCGGCCGTTGCCACGGGCGACCAGTGCCGACGTACACGCTGCACTCCATGAACGTGGATGGCAGCGATATTGTGCCGCTGAGCTATCACGAGACCAACGAGTGGAACCCCAGCGTCAACCACGACGGGATGATCGTCTACACGCGATGGGACTACATCGACCGCGGCGACTGCATCGCCCACCATCCATGGATCACCTACACGGATGGCCGCGACCCGCGGGCGCTGCAAGGAAACTATCCGGTGACCCGCAGGTCTCGTCCGGACGCCGAGATGGACGTGCGCGCGATCCCGGACTCGCCGCTTTACGTGGCGACGGCGGCGCCGCACCACGGTCAGTCGTTCGGCTCCCTGGTCATCCTCGACCCGCGTATCGAAGACGATGGAGCGATGTCGGCCCTCAAACGACTCACCCCGGAAAACAAGTTCCCCGAGGTTGAAGGCGGTCAGCCGAGTTACGGTACAGCGTGGCCGCTGAACGAAAACTACTTCTTGTGCGCGTACGCCCCGCCAAGCGGGACGACGCCTGCGAACAACAAGGGTAAGGGGGGACGCTGTCACGGCATCTATCTGGTCGACAGCTTCGGCAACAAGGAGCTGATCCACGAAGATCCTGCGATCAACAGTATGAGTCCGATTCCGGTTGCCCCGAGGGCCTGTCCGCCCGTGATTCCGCATGCGACCGCTGTCGGGGTGCCCGGCGGACCTTCCAAGAGCGCCGGTGGGAGTGCGCCGACCAACGGGATCGTTTTATGCGTCAACGTCTACAACAGCCGCAAAGAGTGGCCGGCGGGTACGAAGATCAAGGAAATCCGCCTCATTCAGGTTTACCCCAAAGCCACCGCTCCGGTCAACAACCCGGACATCGGCATCGGCAGCGAATCGCTGGCGCGCAACGTGCTGGGTACGGCGCCGGTCTTCCCGGACGGCAGCGTGCAGATGACGGTCCCGGCCGGAAAACCGTTCTATATGCAGGCCTTGGATGAAAATGGCTGCGCGATCCAGTCCATGGAATCCGCGACCTACGTGCATCCCGGCGAGAGGCTCACGTGCCAGGGATGCCACGAGAACACCCACGGATCGCCAGGCACGCCCGCCCGGCCGCCGATGGCGCTGCAGACGGCCGCTGTGGCGCTGTCGCCCGAGGTCGAAGGTTCGAGTCCTGTTTCGTTTCCGCGGCTTGTTCAGCCGGTGCTGGACCGCCAGTGCGTGACCTGTCACACCAAGAACAAGGGTAAGGCGCCTGACTTGAGCGGCGCGCCAGCGAATTGGAAGCGGCCAGGCTATGGCGGCGGCAACAAAACGTGGTCCGCCTCCTACATCGCCTTGACGACCGGCACGTATAGCGACGCCGCCCCAATCAAGGGCTTCGCGTTCGCCTTCAGCGCCCGTCCGCCGGATCGCATCCCGACGGAGACAACGCCTGGTGCGTTTGGCGCAAAGGCTTCCAAGCTCTATCAGATGCTCTGCAAAGGTCATCACGACGTGAAGCTTTCGCCCGAAGACATGCGGCGGATCACCACCTGGCTGGACTGCAACAGTGTTTTCTTCGGTGCTTATTTTGAACTAAACGACCAGATCGCCGGCAAGCTCGTCCGTCCGCCGCTGGAATGAGATTCGCCGGGGGGGTATGGCAGGTGATGGGATGGATGGGACGCATGCGACGAATGGGACGTATGTCTTCGTGCACGATTCTCATAGGTCTCATACGTCCCATGAGTCCCATTTGTCCCCTTCTAAAACGATTTCATGAGTTCGCTGAATTGCTCATAGACGTGCTTAAGCTGGATAAGGCTGAGTACCGTCAGCAAGGTGAGCACGAGCGTGACAAGGGTCCAGATCGCCTTTGAGACGGGCTTCATGGTTGGATGGAACCAGATCAGTGGCAACGCAAACGGGGGCACGCAGAGCAGGGTAACCACGATGGATGAGGTTCGGAAGTACCAGGGGACGTTGCTCTCGGCTGTTGTCTGCTCAGGATGTGTGCGTATCGGTCCATTCAGGAACTCGCCGCAGTGTTTACACTTGATGGCCGCGTCTTGTATCTCTTCAGCACAGTAGGGGCATAATTTCATTTTGCTTCTCCATCCTTCCATCACTCGGTTTAAATCACAGGCACGCCCTGATGGGCTTCAGTCGTGCAGTCGGAATCCCAATCTCTTTCCCGAGCGTCTCCAGTTTTGCAATTTCGGAGCGCACGTGCTCAAGGATCTCGCGGGCATCGGCATTCCTGAGTTCAACGGATTCGGCGAGTTTTAAAAGGTCTTTTGCATTTGGCTTCTCTCCCTCTCCTGCAACCGAAAGCGTGTGCCAGCCATTTGGACCTGAACTAAAGGTGAAGTCAAAGAGCGGCGAGAGCCGCCATTCTCCATTCGGGCCCATGAGAAACGCGAAATTCTTCAGGTGGTCATCACGGTTATGGGCCAGCACATTCAGGCAGGCCCTTCTGAAAAGTTCCTTTTTCGCAGCGTAATCGCGCGTCAAGGCATCCGTAAGCTGAAACAGCGTTGCATACTCTGTGCCTGCGATTCTGAAATCGGCATGGAGCAGGCCTGCTGCGGAATGAAGGTGTAGACGGCTGCCGTCTCGTCCGCGGTCAAACCGCTGGGTGGCAAAAAAACAACCCGCTTTTGTCTCGATCAGCCGGCATGCGGGGACCTCTGCTCCGGATGCCCTTGCGAACTCATTGTACAAAAACTCTAAAGCCCCGGCATGGGGGCCATCGCTCCTCGTGTTGAACTTGATGATCCAATGCTCAAATCCATCCGGCAACACTTCGTCATCGGAAACAACCTTCCCTGTGCCCGGATTGAAGCCGACAAACGCTTTTGGGCGGGCACCGCCTGAGCTTCCGGCCAGCCGCCGAAGTTCAGGCAGGACATCCTCGATCTTGTTGTCGTCAAAATCCCACGCGTTCTGAGCCAGTGCACTTAAGTCAAAGGGCGTGTCAGGCGATGGAACCTCTTCGGCAGGATGGAAGGTCAAGGCGCCCATGCCTCCCTTCCCCACACAGGCGAAACGCTCCATGAGCGTCGGATACCGTCCGCGTACGCGTACGAAATGGTGGTCGATGATTCGTCGTCCCCAGCTATCAGGAAGCGCATCTTCAAAAACGCCAAAGGTCTCCATGTTGCCTTGCCGGTCGTAGAGCTGCACCGCTGCTTTCAGTGACAAATGAAAGGGCGACAAGGGCAGACCCCGTGACAAAAATTCAGGACTGAATTGAAAAGCGCTGGCCCGGTCAAGCTGCGACAGGGTTCCGACTGACATGATGTCATCACGCGAAAAATGCAACTGTACATGTAAAGCTTCCGTTTTCATTTACCCGCCTTTTTCGCACGGATGCGTTTCGGCAACGCATCCTTTTCCGAGGGGAGTAAGGTGGAGAGGTTTGTCGGGATGATCGCCAGCCGGAGACGTTCCTGGATGACCTCGTTCATGGAATCCAACGCGCCAGTTGCAAAGAGCACCTTGGCGAGAAAGTCAATCGAACCCGCGCCCTTCTGTTCAAAGCGTGACAGGGTGGAAACAGGCACGCCAGCCCGCGATGCTAGCATCGCTTGGGTCCATTTTTCACGTTGACGCAAGGCGCGCACCCATTTCCCAAGCGCTTGACAGAACATCTTGGGCGTCGTCATCTGCAACGTATATTTCTCCTGTTTCATGCACCAACTATAATATATCCTGTTGTAATTAACAACACTTATTTATCATAAATACAATATATGGTATTTATAAGGTTTTATCAGGGTCTTCGTTTTTGGGTGCCAGTGCTAGGCGTATAGAAGTTCAAACATGATTTCGGTCTTAATCTGGTCACAAAAGGAGAATGATGCGTTCAATCATATCCGGTGGTTTCTCGTGGCGGCACTGTTTTCACTGACTTCGGTGTGTGCGGATATTGGCTATGAGTTGGTCACTGTTGGAAATCCAACCAATGCTGCCGACTCCATCAGCTATGGGCGGGTTGACTACTATTACCGGTTCGGAAAGTATGAAGTGACGATTGCGCAGTACACGGCGTTTCTCAACGCAGTAGCGCCGACAGGGCATATTTGAGGTGTCCTTGACGTCAACTGCTGCGGGGAGTCACCTATACGCCCAGATGTTGCACTGAAGCGTAAAAATACACCAACTGGCTAAAATGTGCAAAGACAATCATCTCTAAGCTCAGTTTGCACTGTACAGGTAATCTCATTTTTGAAATGATAATAATTAAGTTTTTGATAGAAAAGTAATTAGTGTATTATGGAGATGCATGATGAAAATCAGGATCATGGGTATTGTGATAGGGGTAGCCTTGGGGGCGCAGGCGGGAGTGAAGCTCTATGACGGGTTTGCTGCCGGAGGGAGTACGCCTGGCGTTGGCCAATACAAAAGTGACCCGGCCACGACCACGGGCAGTAATAATGATTCGGTGATCGGCCAGGCCCCGGTGCTGACGGGCTTCGACGCCGTTGACCTGTGGGTCAGCGGGGACCCCTTTTCGACAGACGTGTATCCGCGCATCAACGATACGGGACTTGAATACACGGATGTCAAAGGGGCGAAACTCCTCACGCAACCAGGAGGATTTGACCTTTCCTCCGGCACCGCAACCGGGACGCGGGAGGTCCGGCGGTATACAAACATCTCTGGCGCGCTCCCCTATGATGGGATATTCTTCAGTGCTCTGATGCAGTTCGGGGCGGAAAGTGACGGCATGGTGCGTTGGACCCAGGGGTACGCTCAGCCATTCCAACGCGATCACTACGTGGGTTTCACGACAAACGGTTACATCTATGTGGGAGTAGACTCTACGGTGTTTGTAAGCTCAAACACCGTCTACAGCATCAATACGCCGCATCTAGTTGTGGTGAAATGGTACGAAGAAAACATGGCGGACGTATGGGTTGACCCGTCGGATATCACGAATCTTGCGGCGATGCCGAAAGCGCTGTCCGGGGTTGCCGTCGGGTATGTCGGGAACAATGCGGCCTACTCGTTGGACTACCTGAAGATCAAGGTGAACGCGAAGGCGGGCAGCAGCTTTCTTGTGGATGAGGTCCGGTTTGCAACGACGTGGCCGGAAGTCCTGCCGTTGTTGATACAAGGGGGACCCTTTATTGAGACGGCACCGGTCGGCGAAGTGTCATACTACAGTGCGACGCTCAATGGATTCCTTGCCAGCACAGGCGCCGCACCAACGACCGTCTGGGCCGCATGGGGTGTGGCTGGTTCATTGGGGGCGTCGACGCCGCTGGCGAACTGGCCGCATTCAGCCCTTCTCAGCCCCAACCCCATGACCAACTCAGCAACACCCGTTTCCTTTGCGGTATCCGGCCTTGATGCGGCGACAACGTATCGCTATACGTTCTTTGCCTCGAACAGTGTAGGTGTGGTCGGGGCGTTGGGCGTGCAGGCATTCACGACGTTGAACGACGATCCCGTCATCGCGGTCGACCTGGCCACGGACGTCACGAAGAACAGTTTCTCGCTGAACGGCACGCTGTCCTCGACAGGAAACGCTCCGGTGACGGTGTGGGCTGTCTGGGACACGGACGATCATCCTGCGGCCGTGATCCCGGCGGACTGGCCCAACGCTGTCGATCTCGGCGTAGCAACGACAGGAGCCGTTTCACATGCGGTCTCCGGATTGATTGACGGGGCACGTTACACCTACCGCTTCTATTCAACGAATGCTAATGGCGCGGTCTGGTCGCCTGCGAAGTTGGTGCTTCTCGATCTGCCGCCGACGATCTACGATGGCTTCCCTGGCAGCGCGACGCCCAATCAAGATCAGTATCAGACCGGAGGCGGTTATTCCACCGATCTCCTTGTCGGGCAATCGCCCTTGCTCAACGGGTTCGATGGTGCCACCGCCTCCGCCTGGAGCTCGACCTACATATATGCGTCTAACGTCTATTGGCAGGTTCGGTCTGAAGGGCTTTCATACACACGTCTTAAGACAATGCCCGGCAGTCTTCGCTTCTTCCGAGAAGCAGCGGGTCAGGAGAAGCGGGTTTCACGTGACTCCGCCGCAAGCGTGGTCAGCGAATCATGGTGGGTCGCTTTCCTGATACAGTACAGTGTCAGCAACGGCACGTCCTTCACGGTTGAACTGAACGGCTGCGCCCTGAGTACGAATAGATGCCTGGTCGGAATCAACCCGTCAGGACATCTCACGTTTGTTGGCGGCGGTGCCCTCGCTACGAGTGCGACGTTGGGGAGTGTACTCTCGACCAATGAAACACATCTGGTCTTGATGCACTTCACGGAGCAGACCAACAGCTTCTATGCGGCTGTCGACATCTGGCTTGACCCGACGCTGAAGGGTTCGTCCGCAGCGCTCGGTCCGCCAGATATCGCTGACCAGTCAACGATCTTCTCCGAATATCAGGACACGAGCAAACCGAACAACAACATTGACGTGCAGTACCCTTTCAAGAGGGTGGCGCTGTATTCGTCGTACGTGTATGGTGCGGTGAACTTTTTCTTTGACGAGTTCATTGTGACCAAGAGCTATGAAAACCTTCCGCTAGAGAAAAACGGGACCCGCATCTCCGTGTACTGAGCCTCTTTCGGACTAGGTTCCCGACCGCCACCCGCAGAGAGGGAATAAACGCAGAAGTAACTTTCGGCTTTCATGCGGGCGGGACCCGCCTACGCCAAAGGCTACGGCGTGGCAGGCGCCCACGCTCCCTTCTGTTGCTGCCCTCAAAGGAGCGCGGGCATCTTGCCCGCCGGAGCCGAGACGGCTCCGCCACCTTTTTGACCTGGGAGCGCTGACGTCTTCGTCGGCACGAAATATGGCGCGGGCGATCAAGGCCGACGGGGACTTCGGCGTTCCCAGGAGATAAGCCCTTCGATTGCAACAAGCTAACACTGAACAAAAAAAGAAACGGGCTGCGAAAAGTTAGTGGCATTAGGCGGGGACGCCTATTCGCCCAGCAAGGCTTCCCCACCATCATTCCAGTGAAGTTGCAGCCCTTCCGGTGGCTGCCGGACAGATGCCTAGCAGGAATTCAAGCCATAATTTTAATTGCTGGTGTCCTGCGAGGTGACCTTGGCTTCCATCTCCGCTGCATAAAACAAGACGACTCTCAAAACCGTGGTGGTTTGGAGAGCCGTCTTTGTTTGAATGATTGTATTGCGTGCGCTTACTTGTTGCTGAGCGCTGCCACGCCGGGGAGTTCCTTGCCTTCGAGGTACTCGAGGGAGGCGCCGCCGCCGGTGGAGATGTGGGTCATCTTAGGAGCGAGGCCGCTCTTGTTGACTGCGCTGACGCTGTCGCCGCCGCCGATGATGGAGACGGAGCCGCTGTCTGCGACTGCCTGGCAAACGCCGGTGGTGCCTGCTGCGAACTTCTTCATTTCGAAGCAGCCCATCGGGCCATTCCAGACAACGGTCTTGGCGCCCTTGATCGCCGCTGCATAGTTCGCCGTGGTCTTCGGGCCGATGTCAAGTGCCATCCAGCCAGCCGGGATGTCGTTGCCGACTATCTGCGTGTTGGCTTCGGGATCAAACTTGTCTGCTGCCACGTTGTCGACCGGCAGGAGGAACTGCTTGCCATTGGCCTTGGCCTTGGCAATCATGGCGTTTGCGTAGTCGAGCTGGTCGAGTTCGCAGAGCGAGTTGCCGACATCGTGTCCCATGGCCTTGAGGAAGGTGTATGCCATACCGCCGCCGATGATCAACGTGTCGACCTTGTCGAGCAGGTTGTTCACGACTGCGAGTTTGTCCGAAACCTTTGCGCCACCGAGGATGGCGACGAAGGGGCGGACAGGGTTCTCGACTGCGCCACCCAGATATTCGATCTCCTTCTCCATCAGGAAGCCGGAGACGTTCTCCGTCATGTATTTGCAGATGACGGCTGTTGACGCGTGTGCGCGGTGTGCGGAGCCGAAAGCGTCGTTGCAATAGATGTCGCCGTAGGAGGCGAGCTTCTGCGCGAGGACCTTCTGCTTCTCCTTGAGCGCGGCCTTCTTCTCCTTGTACTCTTCATCGCTCATCTCGTCGGTCTTCTTGACCTTGCCCTCTTCTTCTTTGTAGAAGCGGGTGTTTTCGAGCATCACGATGCCGCCGGGCTGGAGTGCTGCGACTTCAGCGTCTGCGTTTGCGCAATCAGGAGCAAAGACGACAGGCTTGCCGAGCATCTTCGCGAGATAGTCAGAGACGAGCTTCAGCGAGAAGTCCGCTTCATAGCCCTTGCCTTTGGGACGGCCCAGGTGGCTCATCAGCACGAGTGAACCGCCCTGTTCCAGGACATAATTGATGGAGGGCAAAGCTCCCTTGATACGGGTATCGTCGGTGATGACACCATCTTTAATCGGCACGTTGAAGTCAACGCGCATCACAACACGCTTGCCCTTGAGGCAGACGTCACGGAGTGTTTTCTTGCTCATAGTTGGTCGTTTCCTTTCAAAAAAAGAGCCGCAATTATACGCGTTTGAGGGCCGTTTGTCCAGTTTGGGGTAGGGTGCCGCGCCTATTTTTTTACCTCTGCTTGACACCCCCTTCCTGTTTTGGCATCCTTAACAGCCTAAAGTAATTCATATTAATCAGGGGGATTTAAAATGAAGGTTAGCCCGTTATTGTTTGTTCTCTTCACGGGGTTGCTGTATGGGAGCGCAGGCTTGGCTGCTGGGCCTCAGGAGGGGACGTTCCGTCTGGCGACGTTTAATATCCGCACACCGATCGACAAGCCGCCGAACGCCTGGACCTGCCGCGTGGACCGCGTACGCGCCCTGATTCAGCGACATGGCTTCGATATGATGGGCTTGCAGGAGGCTACGGAAAAACAGATCGATGACCTCCTGACGGAAGGGTGGGCGTATGTGGGCGTGGGCCGCGATGACGGCAAGCGCGGCGGCGAGGCCTCTTGTATATTTTATAAAAAGGCGCGCTTTGAAGTACTCGACAGCGGCACCTTCTGGCTCTCAGAGACCCCTGAAGTCGTAGGCTCTAAATCATGGGATACAGCCTGCCCGCGCATCTGCACATGGGCCCGCATGACGGACCGCAAAACAGGCAAGTCCTTTGTCTATTTCAATACGCATCTGGACCACATGAGCCCCGCGGCACGCGAGCATGGCATGGCGCTGATCCTGAAGCGCATCAAGGCGGTCGACAAAGGGATTCCGATTTTGCTGACGGGCGACATGAATGCCGGCCCTGAGTCGAAACCAATCGCGCTTGCTAAGGAGGTGCTGCGAGATACATGCGCGCTATCGCGGACACCGCACACCGGCCCTGTCGCGACGATCAACGGGTTTAAGTTTAACAAGAAAGCAACCGCATGCATCGACTACATTTTCGTCTCGACAGGCGTCAACGTCTTGACGCATGCCACGCTCGATGATTCGGAGAACGCGCTTTACCCGTCGGACCACTTTCCAGTCGTTGCGGAGCTTGCATTCGAGTAGGGGGGGGATGGCGAATGGTAACTGTTGAGGGGAATAATGGAATGGTGGAATCTTGGAATATTGAAAGAAGTCGCTGTCGGGAGGGACGAGCGTCTGCTCGTCCTAGGCACGCAGACGCGTGCCCCTCCCATAGCTGGTATCCCGTCTCTCCCCCAACATTCCACCATTCCCATATTCCAATATTCCAGTGAAGTTATAGGCAGGAACTAGATTTATGAAAATTCTGACGAAGCAATTATCACTCGTGGCGCTTGCACTCTCTGCGTCACTGTTTGTTGAAGCGGCAAGTAAAGGGACAGTACATGAGAACGCCTTGCCGATATCGCCGCCGGATAAGATTCTTTCAACATTACACGCGGGCCATCCACGGATCATGGTGGATGCAAAGACGTTTGACGCAGTCAAAGCGTCAGTCGATAAAGGCGGCTTGCCAGCACGCCTTTACGGGGCGGTCAAGAAGTCTGCTGACAAGACGCTGACTGCTCCGGTCTCGATCTACGAGAAGCCGGATGGCAAGCGGCTTCTGAGTGTGAGCCGTCGCGTGCTTGAGCGGGTCAGTGAGTTGGCGTTGGTCGCACGCGTAGAGCGCGACCCGCGCTATGTGGAGCGTGCGTGGAAGGAACTGGAGGCTGCCGCGCGCTTCCCGGATTGGAATCCGGCGCATTTCCTCGATACTGCTGAGATGACTCATGCCTTTGCGCTGGGCTATGACTGGCTCTATGACCACTGGACTGAAGATCAGCGGCGTATTTTGCAGGACGCAATTTTGCAGAAGGGGTTGAACGCGGGACTCAAGGTGTATGCCAGCAAGAAGGGGTGGCATACAAATGAGAATAACTGGAACCAGGTCTGCAACGGAGGCCTCATCAGCGGCGCATTGGCCATCGCGGATGTCGAGCCCAAGGTGGCAGGACGCATCGTCTGGGAGGCGATACAGAGCGTGCCGCTGGCCATGCGCCACTACGAGCCGGACGGCGCAGGCTCCGAAGGGGTCACGTACTGGAGCTATGCCGCACGTTATAACATTGCCTTGCTCTCCTCACTCCAGACTGCGCTCGGCACAGATTTCGGCTTGTCGAAGGTCGGCGCCTTTGGTCCGAGCGGCTACTATCAGATCTACATGAGCGGCGCAGGACGCATCTCCTTCGATTTTGCGGACTGCGGACGTTCGAGCGTCTCCACACCCCAGCACTTCTGGATGGCTCGCCAGTATGATGTGCCTGCATTTAGCTGGTTTAGGCTCTCAGCGTTGGAGGCCGAGCAGAAGCAAGGCGGGCTTTGGGATTTGCTCTGGCTGGATACGCGCGGCAAGGATATGGATGTCAAGTCGCTCCCGCTCGATAAACACTTCCGTGGTTCAGAGTGCGCGGTGTTACGGACGTCCTGGGAAACGAATGCGTTGATCGTCGGGATTCAGGCAGGGGACTCGATGAACTTGGGTGGCCATCGCCACCTTGACTTGGGAAGCTTTATTGTGGATGCCCTGGGTGAACGCTGGATCACGGACTCTGGCACGGAGCATGAAACCTATATGACGCATCAGCACAAGAATCCTCGCCATGCGTATTACCGGGTACGAGCAGAGGGGCACAATGTGCCGGTGCTGAATCCGAGCAAAGAGCCTGATCAAAATCCAAAGGCGATTGCGAAGATTACGCGCTTTGTATCCGAACCGAAGCAGGCTCTAACGACAGTCGATCTCACCGAGGCCTATCAGCCTCATGCCTCGCGCGTACTCAGGACTTTTACATTGCAGGAGCGCAAACGTTTATTGGTCACCGATGAAATCAGTGCGACCAACCCTTCAGATTTATGGTGGTTCCTCCACACCGAGGCGAAAATCAAGATGACAGAGGACAAGCGTACGGCCACGCTGAATCAGAATGGGAAGAGCTTCACTGTGCGACTTGAAGAGCCTAAGGAAGGAACGTTCTCGGTGATGGAGTGTAAGCCGTTGCCTTCGTCACCGAATCCTGAGAAGCAGGCAAGCAATGGCAAGCGGCAGAAGCTTGCCCTGCACCTGAGCGGTGTTCAAACCACCCGCGTTCAAGTCTTGATGGAAGCTGTCTCTGGCCTCTAGTTCATGCAAGGGTGTGTGTCGAATCAAAATGCCTGATTTTGGAGTGCGGTGGCAAGCGGTATTCCGCGCGACACCGCTTTTGCTTTGCTTGGTCCGGAAAGCGGTGCCGCTCCGGCTACTGCCGGTTTGTCACCGCACTCCAAAGTGAGACCCCATTTGAGAGACCTCGTAATCTGGACTCTAGCCTCTACTGCGCACAAAGGCACTTTGCCCCTCTTCGTGGTAGGAACTGCGGACAAGCGGTTCGCTGGCGACAAAGTTAAAGCCGAGGGCGTAAGCCTTGTCGCGAATCTGCTCGAACTCAGAGGGTTCGACATAACGCGCCACAGGCTCATGGCGCGGACTCGGCTGGAGATATTGTCCGGCATAAAAGATATGGCATCCAGCCTCTCGCGCATCGCGCAGGACCGCTTCGATCTCGTCCATGGTTTCGCCAAGCCCCAGCATGAGGCTTGTCTTGGTGATCAGACCGGCAGCGGAGGCTTGCTTGAGTACGGAGAGTGATCTGGCATAATCTGCTTCTGCACGGACGTGAGGGTAGAGGCGGGGCACGGTCTCCAGATTATGTCCGAAGACTTCCGGCTTGGCTTGGATGACTGTATCAATGGCTGCAGGATCGCCGCCGAAATCAGGGACGAGCACTTCAACGAGAATGCCAGGCACAGCCTCATGAAGGGCGCGAATGGTCTCAGCCCAAAGCGCCGCGCCGCCGTCCGGCAGATCATCGCGCGTGACAGAGGTGATGACCACCTCCTTCAACTGCGTGTCTCGCACAGCGGCTGCTACTCGGGCAGGCTCTTGAAGATCAGGCGGCAGCACGGTGCGCTTGTCGACGTTACAGAATCTACAACCGCGCGTACAGCGGTCGCCGAGAATGAGCAGGGTGGCGCGTCCATGCGCCCAGCACCGGCCCTTGTTGGGGCAGAGGGCTTCCTCGCAGACGGTGTGGAGCCCGTGCGCTCGCAAACGCTCCTCTGTCGCTTGGAAGAGTCCAGTCTGGGTTCCGAGACGGACTCGGAGCCATGGCGGTTTGCAACCTGTTTGTGGTTTTGGGTTCATGTCTAATTCTTGCCATGTGGGTAGGGGTTTAGTTTTTGCCCACGAAACACACGAAATCCACGAAAAAGCATCGTATCATCTTTTGCGATAATCGCCGTGAGTGTTTGAAGATGTGTAATTATGCATGATCATCTGAACGGAGTCAAACAAAAGAACCCGGATGAAGCAGGGCTGGGGCGCATAGGCGTCCTCGCCCAATGCCACTAACTTTTCATGGCACGTCATGTTTTGTAGAAAAGGAAATAGACAATTCAAATACTTTTTCGCAAAGAACGCTATTTTGGGTGAAGGACGGCGTGCCTTCGCAAGCCCGTGGATACACGGGAGGCACAGCTCGTCCTTCACCCAGAGTCAATGCGTGATACTCAGGTGCTTGCACGAGATAAGCCCCGGCTGTATTCAGCCACTCGCGGGGGCTTTCCGTGCAAGCACCTCTCATCGCGATCTTCGCGTAAAACATTCTTTCTGTTCTTATGGCTGGCAGGGTGACAGGTTGACCGAGTGAGTCAATCATGCTCCATTGATGACGTTGACTCTTTCGTTTCTCAGGAAAGCCTTCAGGTTGGCGACGGCTATTTGCATCAAGCGCTCGCGGGCATCACGTGTGGCCCACGCAATATGGGGGGTGATGAAGCAGTTCTTTGCTGTGAGCAATGGACAATCCGGGGAGGGAGGTTCCTTGCTCAGGACATCGATCCCGGCTCCTGCGATACGTCCCTGATTCAGCGCGTCAGCCAACGCGGCTTCATCGATCAGAGGTCCTCGGCTGGTGTTCACGAAAAAGGCAGTGCTTTTCATCTGGCCGAGCAATGCTGCATTGACGAATCCCTGGTTCTGTTCGTTCAGCGGACAGTGCAGGCTTACAATATCGCTTTGTCGGAAAACAGACTCGAGATCCGTCATGACAATGCCTTCCGGCACGATAGAGGGAACGGAGCGATTATGCGCAAGGACGCGCATGCCGAAGGCCCGTGCCGCGGTTGCGACGGCTGATCCGATTTTACCCAGTCCGACAATCCCGATGGTCTTTCCCGCAAGCTCCATCAATGGAGTCTCCCAGTAGCAGAAATCCTTTGAGGTGCACCAGTTCCCCTTGCGGACGCTCGTGCTGTGCTCAGCAACGTGATTGGTGAAGTTCAGGATATGAGCGAAGACCATTTGGGTGACGGAGTTCGTACTGTAGGCTGGCACATTCGTGACCCAAACGCCATGGTGAGCCGCCGCTGTTGTGTCAACGACATTGTAGCCTGTAGCAAGCACCCCGATGTATTTCAGGCTGGGGAGTTGAGCAATGATCTCTTTGTTCAGAACGGTCTTGTTTGTGAGGAGGATTTCTGCGCCCTGTGCGCGCTCAATGGTTTCAGCGGGAAGCGTCCGTTCATAGATCGTGCAGTCTCCCAGACTCTGGAGTTCTGCCCATGACAGATCTCCGGGATTAATCGTGTGCCCATCAAGTACTACAATTCGCATTTTTTCTCCTGTAAGATCAGCTTTGACGGGGTGCCGCGTAAAAGGCATCTCATTGATTTCCTGTTGGTTCATGTTCTTGCCCTCGTCACTACCATTTGTTGGGCATTAATTGTACTCCCCATAAGCGCGTATTGCAACACAGTTGGTCTATTAACGGGAACTCTGAGTAAAAGACAAGCCTTGAGCCATGATTTTTCTCCTTCACAAAAAATCAGCTTGCTTTATGCGTCAGTAAGCGCAAAAATTTGAGATCAACTAACGAAAACAACAATGAAACCTGAAATCACGGCTACCTTTTTAATAGTTGCGATTGCTTGGGCGACGGTGACGCCGCTCGACGCACGCGCTTACATGGTTGGTCCGCCGGAGGGATTGGCCAAGATGACTACGAACGCGGATCTTGTTTGCAAGGCGCGGATGATTTCCTTCACGGTGATCACAAACGACGCTTTTCGTCCTCTTCCAGGTTTTGAGACACATGACACCTGTTTGGAACTAATCTCGACGTTGAAAGGCGCCGCGCCAAGTGCGTTCATTTCGTTTCTCCATTATGCTGCCAGTCCGCAGGGGATGTGGATGTATTCGCCCCAACACTACGAACTCGCAGCCGGGCAGTGTTATCTGATTTTTGCCACCAAGGCCGAACAGGGTAAGTTTCAACAGATCCGCAAGGCGCACACGGGCAAGGCGGACGAGGGGGTGATGCGCACGCTGGATCATCGGACGCTGCCCAACCTGTCGGTTAAGGACGCCCACTGGCTTGAACTCAATCGTCTGCTCAACGACACCGTCATGACGAACCAGATTTATGCTGTTCGACAACTGGATGCGCTGAGCAAGAAGAGCGGCCAGGAGTGGGATCACACGGATGATTTCCAGCGTGAGGCAGTATTGACGTGTCTGTGGCCGCTGGCCACCCACGCGAATGATGAAGTTGCCCTTGCTGCGCTGAACTGTTTTTCGACCCGTGCGGAGGATGCTGTTCTAGTTGCTCCGTTCACGGACGGGCTTATCCAAATCGCTGGCAGTGGCGCGTCGATTCCGCGGCGTGTGGCCGCTATCGCAGCCTTCGCAGGTGCGAACTTCCCTGGGGTTAGCAAGGCGCTCCCCCAATGGCTAAGCGACCCCTCAGCGGATGTACGCCTTCAGGCCGTGATGCTGCTGCCGAATTTCGCAGGAGAATTCGCTGAACGCGCCTTGCGTGAACGAGCGTCGGATGCCTCGCCGAATGTTCGGGCAGGCGTGGCAGACGCTATCGGGAACGGCAAAATGGTCTCCATGCTTTCCACGTTGCAGACGCTGTTGTCCGATCCGGTTGGACGTACGAATCCAGTTCCGCCGCTGACCATTGCCGAGGTGCAGTCAGGCGGACGGGTTTGGGGCAGCAACAATGGCGATGTCCACACCGCAGCCGGCTTTGCGTTGTTGAAGTTTGATGTTAGCAAGGTCGGCGATATTCTCAAGGCCAACCTAACCGATGAAGCATTCCGGCCAAACTATCTCTGCAAACTGGCCGAGACTGATTGCGCGCCCTGGCTCACGAATCTGGTGGAGGTGATGGAGTCGCGACGCATCCGAGTGGAGCAGGAAGTGGATGCCAGCGGCATTGCGCCTAAAGACAGACACAATTATCTGAAAGCCCGTATGGTCCTCTCGGGCACATATCATAAATGCTGGCACATCATGGTTGGATATTTGAAAACTTTGTCGGCCGAATCGCTAGGCGAAGCCCACATGGAGCGATGTCTGCATGCGTTGGAAAATGCGGGAACCACGGGTTCGCAAGAGCCCGTAGCCTTGTATGAATTGTATCGCTCCAAAGGACTTCACAAACGGGCCGCACAATTCCGACAGCAACACGGAAACGCATCCGTCGGTTACGACCTAGCACAGTATTTTGACCGTGTGGATGAACGCCTCCACCTGCCGCCGCCGTGAGATTCATCTTAGAAATTGAGCAGCGAGATTCAAAATCTGCTTGCTTTGTCGAGCCAAAAGCGCAAAACTAAACCAACGGTTGGTTTAATAGCCAGCAAAAGATAGCTGAGCCATATTAAGCGTGAGTCAAAACAACGAAAGGTAATACGATGAAGAAACAAATCAAAAGCATATCGATACTCCAAACGAGCAAGGTCATTGCTCTCTTCTATGTCCTAATATCTCTAATCTATACTTTCATTGGCGTCCTCATGGTTGCCTTTGGCTCTGGCCCAATAAAAGCCATGGGCGCAATCTATATTTTTATGCCACTTCTCATGGGCATCATCGGGTTCCTCATGATGCTGCTTTGCTGCTGGCTCTATAACGTCGTAGCCAAGTGGGTGGGAGGAATCGAATTCACCGTTGAAGAAGTTGAGGAATAGACCGCTTCGCCCTAAAAGCCTGCTCGTAAGACACTGGGAGAACAGGCATCTTGCCTGTTCGTGGAATGCATAGGCAGGATGCCTGTGCTCCCAGTGACGTTTAGCTTTTCTGTCCACTGAAATTCGGAAATTGAACTGATGAAACAATGGATTCTATTACTGTCGCTTGCACTCCTGTCAGGATGCAATAAGCCAAAGCGTGTCTCAGGCGCGGAGTTCAAGCGGGAGTTCGAGTTGCGAAACACGCAGACCATGGTCTGGTCGGAGTATCTGGGCGAGAGGGAGGGGAAAGCATTTTTGCGCCGAAAGACGATGCCGCTTGTCGGAAGCAAATGGAGAGAGGAGGTCTGGTTTACGGAAACCAACAACCTCGATTCAGCGTTTCTGGAGCAGTTGAAGAGAGCGGCGACTACCCAGCCGTCGGTGCCGAAATTCCGATAAAGCATTTGATTTCAAGGAACAGATGTTCCATCCGGTTCCAGGACTTTATACGATTGAGCTAGACGATTTTGAAATACTCTGAATCGCGCCAGCAACGAAATAAACGAAACTGTTTTTGACCGGATGAACAGGATTATGAGGATGAGATTTCTTCGGAACGTCAGGCAAGGTGGCAGCGGCGTCTCGCCGCTGGCGGCCGGGACGGCCACGCTCCCATCCTGAAAGGAGCGCGGGCATCTTGCCCGCCGGAGCCGGGACCCGCCTTCGCTAAGGCTTCCGCCTACGCCTAGGCTACGGCGGACAAGACGGCGTGGCAGGCGGCCACGCTCCCATCCTGAAAGGAGCGCGGGCATCTTGCCCGCCGGAGCCGGGACGGCTCCTCCACATTGCAGAGCACAAAAAAAGCGACGGGAGAATCTCCCGTCGCTGCAACTCTAAACAGTCCGTAATTTTAGTGTGCTTTTACTGCCTAGAGAAGTTGTTTGACTGCCGCGACGATGTCACGGTCATGGGGCAGGAAGGCGTCTTCCAGGGAATAGGCCTGGGGAGCGATGCCGTCCTTTGCGCCGACGCGCAGCACCGGGGCGTCGAGTGAATCGAACGCTTCCGCCATGATGCGCGAGGCGATCTCGCCTGTGTAGCTGCCAATCCCTACGCAGTGGCTCGCCACGACGCAGCGTCCGGTCTTGCGGACCGATGCCAAGATAGTTTCCATGTCCAGCGGAACGAGCGATCGGATGTCCACGACTTCAGCCGAGACATTATCCTTCGCCAGCATGTCTGCCGCGCGCAGGGCGTCGAAGAGCATCGGACCCCAGGTCACGATGGTGACTTGCGAACCTTCGCGCTTGATATCAGCCTTGCCGAGCGGGACCAAGTGTTCGCCCTGCGGAACAAAGCCCTTCATGTTGTACATGATCTGCGACTCCACGAACATGATCGGGTTGTTGTCACGGATCGCGCTCTTGAGCATGCCCTTGGCATCTGCAGGCGTTGCGGGATAGACCACGTACAAGCCGGGGATGTGTGCAAACATCGACTCCAGGGTCTGGGAGTGCTGTCCGCCATAGCCCTTGCCGCCACCGACTGAGGCGCGGTAGACGAGCGGGACTTCGATGTTCGCCCCGGACATATAATGCCACTTGGCAGCCTGATTGGAAATCTGGTCGGAGGCCATGAGCCCGAAGTCCATGTACATCAACTCCACCACAGGACGCAGGCCTGTCATGGACGCGCCGACTGCGGTACCGCAGATGCACGCTTCAGAGATGGGCGAGTTGAAGACACGGTCACGTCCGAAGGCTTCTGTGAGCCCCTTGGTCACCTTGAAGGCGCCGCCGTACTCGGCAATGTCTTCACCCCATTGGACCACGCGATTGTCACGCTGCATCTCTTCAATGAGCGCTTCCTTGATGGCATCCTTGTAGGTCATCTGTCCGTCATCCGTGCGCTTGATCACGGGCATCTCGCCACAGACGCGGGGCACGGCGCATTCAGCAGGAACGACTTCGACTGACGTGTCGGTGTACATGTACTTGATGACATCAACAGGATCAGGATCCTTCGACCAGGCAGCCTTTGCCGCCATGCGCGCATTGCGGTCAGCGACCTTAGCCTTCAGGTCAGTCAACTTTTTCGGGGTGATGCAACCGGCATCCAGCAGTTGCTTTTCAAAGGAGGCGATCGGGTCAACAGCCTTCCACTCGGCCTCTTCGTCCTTGGTGCGGTATTCCTGGCGGGGATCGCCCAGGGAGTGGCCGTAATTGCGATAGGTGTCGAATTCGAGCATGACCGGGCCTTCGCCCTTGCGGCACAGCTCAACCGCGCGACGCATGGCGCTCATGCAGGCCATGATATCCATACCGTTGACCACTTCCGCATGCATGTTGTTATCCGAGAAGCCTGCTGCGCGGCGTGCGACGCAGGAGACACCTGCGACTTCGCCGTCGATGCGGCCTGTGAAGCCGTAGTGGTTGTTGATGACCGCATAGACGATCGGAAGACCGAAGGGATTCTGGGTGTAGGTCTTGTCCGTGAACTGCCCCATAGCTGCCCAGTTTAGTGATTCGAGCACAACGCCATTGGCGTAGGCGCCGTCGCCTGCGAAGCAGCAGGTCACCTTGCCGGTCTTGAAATAGCGCGAGCTCATGGCCGAACCGGTTGCGATCGGGACGCCGCCGCCGACGATGGCGTTTGCACCGAGATGGCCGGCCTTAAAGTCGGCAATGTGCATCCCGCCGCCACGCCCTTTGCAGTAGCCGGCTTCTTTGCCGAAGAGTTCCGCGATGGCACGGAAGACATGATCTTCAAGCGCCTCATCCATCAGCTCTTTTTTCTTGGCTGCCTTGGAATCGGGAATGCGCGACTTGAGTTCCTTCTCGTTCATGCCGCGGATCGCGACGCAACCCTTTGCGAGGGAGTCGCCATGGCCGCGGTGCGTGGAGGTGATAAAGTCGTCATAGTTCATGGCTGCGCAACAGCCCACAGCGGTTGCCTCCTGGCCGATGGAGACGTGGGTGGGACCGCGATATTCATAGCCCTTGCAGGACTCGTAAGCGCCGGTGCGCAACTTGACGATCATCTCTTCAAATTCGCGGATCGTCAACATGTCTTCCAGCACATCAACGGCTTTTGAGGCGGTGATCGTGCCGGCTTTCAATTCGTCCTTCAGTGTCCCCTTGTACTGATACGCAGGGATCTTGCCGAGATTATAGGTCCTGGCCTTGAAATCCGGCTTCAATGTGCTGAGGTAGTTATTCGTGGTCGACATTGCATTTCTCCTTATTCTCGTGATTAAACCAGTGTCACTTCAACGCCTGCGCGTTTAAAAGCTTTACGTTCATTCTGTGATAGATGGTTGTCTGTGATGACAGCCGATAACTGATTAACAGCTCCGAACCTGACAAAGCTCGTCTTTCCGAACTTGCTGCTGTCGGTGAGCAAGACCGTGCGTGCTGCGCGCCCCATGGCATATTCCTTTGTGAAAGCTTCAGCCGGATCGGTTGTGGTCAGGCCGCAGTCCACAGAGACGCCCAGCGTTCCGACGAAGGAGATGTCAATGCGGACTTGGTCAAGGACGGCACGTGTCAAGGGGCCGACCATGGTCTGACTCAGCAGACGGCATTCGCCGCCGGTCAGGATCATCTTCGGGCCGCCATTGCTCAGGACTTGCGCCACGCGCAAGGAATTGGTGACTACCGTGATGTTTGCATGTGTTGCCAGCAAGCGCGCCAAGGCTAAGACCGTGCTGCCGCCATCCAGATAGACCACGTCACGCGGACGGATGAGTTTCTGGGCGGCTTCCGCGATGCGCTGCTTTTCATCGGCAGCTAAGGAAGCCTTGTCATCAAAGAGGGGTTCTTCATCTTTCGGGGCTGATGCCAGCACGCCGCCATGAATCCGGCGCACGTCGCCCCGCTTCTCCAGTTCAACCAGATCACGTCGAACCGTGGCAGGGGAGACCTCGAGTGCTGCAACCAACTCCTCGACACGCAAAACATCCTTGTCTTTCAGCAGATTACAGATCTTCTGAAAGCGGACTTCCGATAACTCGCGTGTGTTGATGTTGCTCATTCGTGATTGGTATTGGTTGAAAACGAGCACATTTAATCAAAAACAATCACGCAATGCAAGCGCAAAATTGGAAATTGGAAAACTTGAAACTGGAAACCAGCTCTATTTTTTTGCGGGCGCTTCGATGAGATCAGTCCCTTTTGTGGCCTGTCGGACGGATTTCAGGAAGCTCCTGACAGTTTCCTTGTCAAAGCCGGTTGTCGTGATGATCGTCTCATCTTTCTCAACCTTGCTGCCGGTGTAGGTGGCCTTCTTGTTGAGCAGTTCAGACGAGACATCCTCGCTGGTCGTGATCTTCTTCTTGAGTATTTCCGCTTCGCCCGCTGGCAGGACGAGAGAGGAGGCGCCTATTGCCGCCAGGACTCTCTTGGCGGCGAAGGCCTCTTTGACGACGCGCAGGGCATCCGCGTTATTACAAAGAGCCTTGCCCGTTTCACTGTCCATGAAGACCACGGCATTGAAGTTTGAACCCTTGATCTCGTGCAGGGCCTTAATCGGGAAGGTATATTCTTTGCTGACATCCGGCTTCTCGTTGGAGGCCTGGAAGATCGTGATGTCCGCTCCATCAGCGAGCAACTCGCGAAGGGTAAGGTCAAGATACTCCGACTTGCGAGACGGCATGACAATCGCGACCTGCATGCCCTTCAGTTCGTAGAATGGCGCAAGTGTTGTATTAATCTCGGTTTTACGTCTGCTGGCTGTGATATCAATATACCTGTCTTTTCTGAGGAGGCATGTTTTAAGTTCCTGCCAGAAGGACGCCGGATCAACGACCGGCTTGCCTTCGACATGGGTTACGATATCATTGTTTCGGAGTTCGGCCTTGTCGAAGACCCCGTTTTTTTCCGGCTCGCGCACATCCAGCAAGACGCCCGTCTCTTGTTCGAGGCCATATAAGATACGCTGCACTTTTACAAGCTGCCGGTATCCGACGCCGAGCGTGTTGTTCCGGTAGGTGACGAGTTCGCCAGGGAAACTGGTTTCAGGAATGGGCTCTGATTCTTCGGTGGTCATCGTGATCGACAGGTTCTTGTAGGCGGTGGGTGAACCGCGCAATATTGCGAAGTCCAACTTGGTGCCGGGGTCTTTGATCGTGAGGTCCCAATCGATGTCCAGCATCTCGGCCTTGGTCCTTGCCGAACAGGGGGTGTTGTTAATGTTTGTAATAATGTCGCCGGTCTTGAACCCCGCCTTCTCAGCAGCGGTGCCAGGCATGACATACAGCACGATGAGCCCCTTGTCGATTTTGAGTGCCTTTGCCATTTCGTCGTAGACTTCCCCGATCATGATCACAGGCAGATCCGAACGAATAAACCGGCCATGTTTTTTGAAGTGGTCCCGGAGGATCTGTATGACATGTGCCGGGATTGTGAATCCCAGATTATTGGCTTGGCCCATTCCGTAGGTATTGATCCCGATGACGCGGCCAGCCTGATCAAACAGGGGCCCGCCGCTGTTGCCCGGATTGATGGCCGCATCGGTCTGGAACACTTTTGTGGCTGTTCCGAGGTCTGTGCGGTCAACGCTGCTCAAAATGCCGCTTGTGTAGGTCCGCTTTAAGCCCAAGGGAGCGCCAACTGCAAAGCACTTCTCCCCGACTTTGACCGACGTCGAATCGCCAAACTCCACGGGCGTCATCTCGCTCTCGGCTTCGATCTTCAAGAGGGAGACATCCGGATTCATGCAGAACCCGATGACCTTTGCCCGATATTTTCGCTCATCTGACGTGATCACCGTGATCAGCTTTGCAGGCGTGAGTGGTTCCTCGGAGTCGGTTCCCTGCACCACATGTCCGTTAGAGATGATGTAGCCGTCCTTGGAGATCACAAAGCCGCTGCCGCAGGCGCCCTCATGCATGATGCAGACGACCGCAGCATCCACCTTCTTGACAATCTCATCAGGAATGTCCTGGGCTGATCCGTTCTGCGCTTTTGACTTATCCACTGCCAGTGTCGCCTGCATCGGCAGGCAAACAAGGCCAATCGTTAATAGTTGTAGTATATTTTTCACGGAAAGTCTCCTTATTTGTTGCTTTTGCTGAGATTGAGTGCCGCATAGCCAGTGGCGATGCCCCTGTAATACTTGACCAATACCGTGCTGGGTTTATCACTGCGCAGGGCTTCCAATACCTTGCTGAACTCAGCCAGCGTCGGGGTGGGCTTGCCGGCCATTTCTACGATCACATCATTCGGGTATAAGAGGCTCTGCCGGAAACTGCCACTCGTGGCAGCCGGGCTGCCCTTCTCGACTTCCTTGACCAGTACGCCGTCCTTGACAGAGAGACTTCTTGCAAAGTAATCTTCATCGGTCATTTTCTTCACCGTGAGTCCCAGGTCCTGGGCCCGGAGTGTCTCATCTTCGGGCCGCTTCGTGAAGGTGCCGGCCAGCTCTTTCCGGACCCCTTTTCGAAGGACGGTGATGCTGAAGGGTCTGCCATCCTTCGGTCTTACCGCTTTGGAAAAATACTGCGCCACCCGCACGCCTTTGAGGCGGAGGGGTTTGCCATTGAACTCCGTGATCAGATCGCCTTTTGCTAATCCTGCAGCTTCAGCCGGGCTTCCGGCGAATACGTAGGTGACCCACAGACTGCTGCTGGGTAAGTTTTTGGACAGCGCATATTCCTTGTTGATCGAATCTGTCACCATGCCAAGCCAGGCCTTCTTCTTGGCCTCGTCATCCTGCTTCTTTTCGGTTGTGGCTTCGATAACAAGTTCCGTGATGCTGTCATGGAGGTCAGCCATGGAGAGCATCTTGCCGCCTTGTCGGATCGCGGCGATGTTTCCTTTTCCGTCCATGAGCAACGCGCCGTCAGGACGTGAGGCGTTTGACATGGAGGTTGGCGCGTCGTTGTCGATAATAAACTGCCTATAGAAGTCATCGATTGTACTGCTGCAGGAGGTTAATCGTTTGAGTTTTTTGTAGTCGCTTGACTCATCGCCAGCTTCGATGACGACGCACCACTGGCCAATTTTCAGGTCTGCGCATTTTGAGATATCCACGGGCGAAAGCGTATCTTCCGTGTCGATCTTCAAGATGCTCATGCCGAGTTGCTCATCTGCTTTTACGAATTTTGCTGTATACTCTTTCTCCCCGATCCAGATATCGATGCGCTTCGTTAACTCAGGCTTGACCACCTTGGGTAAAAGGACGTGTCCACTTTTCGTCAAGATAATGCCGTTCAGCGTCCCTGCGAAGGAGGCGGCAAAAGGATCGCCCATGGTGAACATGCCCATTTGCTGTGGCTTCACCTGATCGGTTCTGATTTTGATAACAACGAGGCCCTGTTCCACGTCCTTTGTCGCATCTGCGACGGTGCTTTCAAAAGCCTTCAGGACCGTCTTGCCATGCGTTGCTCGCATGACACCTGTGTCCACACAGCCTGTGAGTGCCGACACAACAGCCAGCATCACCCAACCTGCATATCCTTTTTTCATCACCATTCCTCCTGTTTAAAAAGCGTTTTCCTTGTCTCAGCCTGCCGGGGCTTACTGATCACGTGGGGCGGGGTTCAGCGTCTAATCTTTTGCGGCTCACCGGGACGGTTCCCTACCTCCTTCGGATCAGAAAAATGAACTGTGCGAAGCGGGTAGGGCGAACCGTCTCGGTGAGCCGCTGATGGTTAGTGGCTAATCATGGTGTAAGATGCCAGAAGTGACGGAAGAAGTCAAGTAAACCACCATGAATCATTCAATTATTTGGTTCCTCGATACGACCCCATTTTCTCACACCTTGCAAGGTGTGAGAAAATGTTAACGCTCGAAACGCACAGGCAGGCCAGTCCGGTAGCACGTTTGCGCGGCAAAGATGATGCGGTGTGTGAGTGCCGCATCCGCGAGGTTGCAGTGGGATTCCGTGTTGTTCAGGATGCACTCGACAAGATGGTTGATTTCGGCCTGGAAGGGATGATGTTTGACATCCGAGCTTTCAGGGCCGATGTCGGTCAGCGTCTCCCATTCCTTTGATATTTGAGGACAGAAGATGCGGTTGTCTTTGACCGTCCCCTTGTCGCCAAAGATACGGAGCGGGAAGGAGTAGGATTGAATACATTCGAAGTCCACACACACGCGTCCGAGTACCCCGTTTGAAAATTTCACAAAGATCATCTCGACGCCCGGATACTCCAGCGCTTCGCCGTCGTGCCAGTCGAGGGTGTAGGGGTTGTATTGGTTCTTCTTGCCCAGCCGCTTGCCTCCGCTGTACGCAAAGACCTCGACTGGGGTTGCTGCTTCAAATTCTCCGGCACCGGAAAACCAGCGCAAGGCATCCACGGCATGACAGCCTGCAACCAGCATCGCACTGCCTCCTTTTGCCACGGTACGGCCTGTCGTGTAGCCGCCCCACCAGTCGCCTTGATAGCTCTGGTAGTCTGTCTCAACGCGATAGAGTTCGCCAAAGGCGCCTTCAGCGGAGAGTTTCTTGAAGTGCTGGAAGAGGGGGTTCCAACGCAACACAAAGCCCGCCACGGTCTTGACACCTGCCTCCCGCACGGCTATCTGCATGGCGCTGAGTTCTTCTGGCGTTTGGGCAACCGGTTTCTCGATCAGGATATGCTTCCCTGCGCGTGCGGCCTCAATCGTCTGCTGCGCATGGAACTCCTGAGGAGTGCCGATGGAGACAATGTCTACGCCCGGGAGTTGCAATGCCTTCTGATAATCATCGAAGCACGGAACGTCGAGCCCTGCAGTAGCCGCGCATTTCTGCGCGTTTACAAGCGGGATGCCGCAGATGCCGACGATCTCAGTGTTCGGGTTTTTCTGGAACGCGGCAACGTGCTGGGACGAGACCCAGCCGCCGCCGACAATCAATACGCCAAGTTTTTTGCTCATGCTTGCTCCTTAAAGGAATAATGGAATATGGAAATGATGGAATACTGGGCAAACTTAATACCGGCGCTGGGAGGGGCACGCGTCTGCGTGCCTTGGACGAACAGACCCGCCTACGCCAAGGTTACGGCGGCCAGGCGTTCGTCCCTCCCCATCGCAAGCAGACATCCCCACAGTATTCCAATATTCCACCATTCCAGTATTCCAGTTTATTACACATACCACGGTGCGCGCATGGAGCAGCGCAGCAGGCCGTTGGCGGTGTCGTCATTGATGAATTGTTCGGTGGTTGGGTTCCATTGCAACTTGCGCCCGAGTTGGCAGGCGATGCCGCCGAGGAGCGCCGTGCTGGTTGCCCGGTGGGCAATCTCGGGCGACGTGATCGTTTCGGCGCGCGTCTTGACGCAATCGACGAAATTTTGCGCATGGTTGGTCGTCTGATAGAGGTGCACCTCGTTCGGCCCGATGACCTCGCGCAAGAGCGATTTCGGAGTTGCGTCAATATCGCCGCGCGTGAAGACTGTACCCTTCTCGCCTTCGAAGGTGACCCCATGCGGATTGATGTCCGTATTCGTCACCACGATGCGCACGCCGTTGGAATATTCATAGACGAGCTTGTAGGTCGTCACCGTGTCGAAGAGGCCATCTTTAGGATAGACGCCCTGTCCCTCGATCGTGACGGGGCCGCTCCGGTCCATGCCGATCGCCCACTGCGCGATGTCGAGATCATGGACAGCATAGCCGGCAATCCAGCCTGCTTTGCTGTAATCAGAGACAAAGTACCAGCCCGGTAATTTATTTTGCGGATCCACGAATACGCGGGAGTGCGTAAAGGGGCGGACAGGCGCAGGCCCCAGCCAGAGATCATAGTTCAGACCTTTTGGAACAGGTTGCTCGGCATGATGCCCAGTGGCATGTCCGGCCGGTGATCCGATGCGGATCTCCTTGATCTTTCCGATCCGTCCATTCCGTACCAGTTCGCAGGCGCGACGCGTTCCGGACATGGAGTGCAACTGCGTTCCATGTTGAAAAACAGCACCATATCGCGTGGCGGTATTGACGAGTGCACGTCCTTCTTGAATCGTGTTGCAGAGGGGTTTTTCACAGTAGACATCCTTGCCAGCCTTCATTGCGGCAATCGACATCGGGACGTGCCAGTGGTCGGGTGAGGCAATCGCAACGGTGTCGATGTCAGAACGCGCAAGGAGTTCACGGAAATCGATGAAGGCGTCTTGGGGCTGAAGATTGAGATTCTTGCGATAGTTTTCACGATTGGGTTCCCAGACGTCGCAAACGGCAATGCCCTGAATCTCTTTGCAGTTTCTAAATGCGCCCCAGACGCCGCCCATGCGCCCTCCGACGCCGATGAGTCCCATCGTGATACGGTTGCTCGGCGCAACCGCTCCATCGAGTCCCAGGGCTCGCCCTGGAATGAGGACAGGGGCGGTTGCAGAGGCAATGATGCCTTGTAAGAAATGACGGCGGTTTAGTGTGGGTCGTTTCATGTTTTTCCTCCTAATGTAACTTCATTGGAATGGTGGAATATGGGAATGCTGGAATGGTGGGGGGAGACGGGATACCGGCTCTGGGAAGGACGGCGGATCGCCGTCCGGCGGTCGATCCGACCGCCCTCCCGATAGGCCTTCTTTCAGTATTCCAAGATTCCACCATTCCATTATTCCTTCTGGTTTCTTTTGCGTGTATTCCAACTCCGATGGCAGGTCTTATTGCGCTTCACCGTAAATACTGAGTTCAGAAATATGCATGCCCGGATTGGCGCTGTTCTTGAGCATGGTCACGCGAACATATCGCGCAATCACCTCTTTGAAATCAAACGTCACGCCCTCTTTCGTGGCTGGAGCTGTATTCTGGCTCATGTCGCCCACGCACGTCCACTGCTTTGCATCAGACGAAACCTCGACGCGATATTGATAGTAGCGTGTACCATCGATGTAATTCACAATCTTGATTCGTGAAACCGTTGTCAGCGCTTCCAAATCGACCTGTATCCACGACGGTGAAAACGCGCAACTCCAATAAGTCTCCGGATTGTTATCAATGGCAAGTTCGGGCTTTGATGGTCCTTGGTAGGGATGCGAGGCTGTGATGCTTTTGCCGCCTGCCAGATTGATCATACTCAGAGCTTTGATTTGCTGTTCAACCTCTTCCTTTATGGGGGATGTCAAGAATGTGGAGAGATGAACTTTAGGATTTTGTTGTCGCTTGCAGATCGCGATAATGGCCTGTGCAAGGTTCTCTTTCAGCTCAGGCTTTTCCTGAAGCAGTTTTTTCAGTTGCGGGAGGTCGTCTGCAGTGGCTTGGTTCTTGATTGTGGTCAGCGCAATTTCAGCCTTCTTGATGTCGCTCCCGGCGACCACGTCCAGCAAAAACGCGATGCACCCTGGATCCATGCGCGCAGCAACTGTTTTCACGGCGAGGGTTGCTTGCGGAGCACTGTTTTCCAAGCTTGCGCGCTTGAGCGCCTTCACCACAGCCTCGCCCTTCATTTGTTGCAGTGTGGACTCGGTTTCTTTTACCAGGGGCCCGCCTCCTGCGGCAACGGCTAGCAGGGCAGGTATGGCTGTTGCTGTTCCCATCTGCCGTAAGGCAACAATGGCAGCCCGCTTCAGGTCATCTTCTTGAGCGTTTAGGCAGGCAAGGACTTCCGGCTCTGCTGAAATGAGCTGTCGTTCTGCCCAGAGCGGGAGGATCGTGAGCTGTGCTTCCCTCGGGAACGTGGAGAATGGCGTGCGCAGCTTCTCGCAGGCGGAGGTGTCAAGCAAGCGCAAGGCCGTGGCTGCTGCGCGTCGCAGATGGGTATCCTTGTTTGCGAGTGCGGTCACGACGTCCTTCGACATCTCGCCGGGATTTAAAGCAGTCAGCCCGATGAGCGCTGAAGCCCGATAGGGAGATGGAAGAGTTGAGTCGTTATACACCGAGGCAAAGAGTGCTTTGGCTTGACCGGGGTTTTCTTTCTTCTGAATCGAAGCGTTGGCGAGTCTGGCTTCGATGATCGGCCCAACGAGCTCGACAGTCGTTTTCATCTCCAGGAGAATCTTGGCGACTGAGGGGGTTTGGATTTTCGAAAGCGCATTCAATGTGGCACAGCGGATTTTGATCTCTGGGTCCTGTAGCCATTTTGTTAGCGCTGGAATCGCAATCTCGGAGGGGTGCAGGCCTACTGCATGAATCAGTGTGGCGCGGCGTTCATTGTCGAGTGCCGGGAGTGCTTGGAGCAGTGCAGAGAGGCCTGCTGTGCCGGGCAGTGACAAAAGGGCATCGCACGCCTCCATCCAGCCTTCCTCCTTCAGATAGGGGGTTACAAAGGGAATCGACGCCTCGCCCCCCACGAGCTGGAGTTGTCTGCATACCCAGCGTTTGAAATCCGGTGACGGCGCACCGGCAAGCAACTTCAACAGACGCTGCTCAATGGCCTGATGTTGACTGGGTGTGATCTTCTTGATGCTCTCTTCAAACGTTGTCATGGCAAGACGGCTATCCCCGAGCTTGTATTGCACAAGCGCGGCAAGCGGGTCTGTGAAGTCTTGAGTATATGCGGAGAAGAGCGACGCGGGTTCGTGCTTGAGCCCCTTTCCGCTTCGGATGATGACGCGGTAAGCTAAGTCAAGCGGTTTGCCGGGCGTCAGCGCAAAAACCATATTCTTTGCCGGAAAGGTCGGTTGCAGCCAGTTCAGATTCGGGTAGTCCTGCCAGTCGCAAGGATAGATGGGGTTCGTCGGCTTCTGAAGCAGGAAAACCCCGACCGGCTCCTTGCCCTCTGGAGGAATGCCGACAAGTTCAGCCCAGGCCTCCTGCGGAAAGAAGGCGGCATTGCCGATATGCTGGGTGATCTGTTGCTCCTTGCGGGCCGACATCCGCACATTGAAGCCGCCATACGCGCTTTGTTGCCGACGGGCAATGGTCACATCCGGCTTCAGCCCTTCCAGACGGAACTGGAAATCAATGATGCGTAAGCCGTCCTTGGCTGGCGTGACGGAGATGGTGGCCAGTTCCCTCACGATCTCTTCGGTGTCGCCCCATTTCCATACATGCTCTGTCTCGATGATGGCGCTATCCTTGGATGCTTCCTGTCGAAGCATGCGAACCGGGCGGGCATAGACACCCTGCAAGGCATGCAGGTCGCGCTTCTCGCCATTGTAGCTCACCTCCGGCCAGGCCCAGTAGATGCCCCGATGGTGCGCATGATCTTTCTGGTAGTCGGCTGTGAGGACTTCCCCATTCGGTCCGTAGAGGGGGTGGATGTAGTTGCTGCGTTGAACCGCATATTTCCCGGTGATGCCCTCAGGCACAGGCACTATCCCGTAGTTGTAAGTCAGGACAGGTTGCCCCGAGTCGATGATGGTGTAGCGTTGCGTCTTTTCATCTACCTGGAGGGTGAAGTCCGCGTAAGAAAAACTTGCGCAGGCGAGGATGCAGATAAAATAGAAATGTCTCATAATCGTTGTCTCCATGTCCAAAAGCAACATTTAACGTTTAACTCTTAATTTAAGAATAAAACCCCGCGTACCGCTCCATGGCATCCATCAAGGCTGCGGCATTTTCAAGCGGTACACCGGGATACATTCCGTAAATCATCATCAGACCACCTTGGGGTGTAGCGATTTTTTCAACCTCTTCGCGGATGAGCGCATCAATGGCCTGCGGTGTGCCAAAAGGCGTAATGCTTTGCCGGTCAATATCGAGGTGGACGCAGGTTTTGCCTCTGAAGCGGTCGGCAATCCAGTCAATGCCATTGACCAAGTCTTGGATGTTGATGGCCTGGACGCCTGCGTCGACCAAGTCATCTGCCAGGGTCCGGATGTCGCCGTCCGAGTGCATCTCAACTAAGCACCCCTGCTCCTGCGCCTTTTTCATGAGTCGCGCGTAAGAGGGCTTGATATACTTTCGAAACAGGTCAGCAGGTATCATGGGGCCGAGTTGCATGCCCAGATCCTCCGGAAAACTGAATACGTCAGGATTGAGTCGCATCCAGCGGTCAATGTAGCCCGCGTTGAATGCTTCGACGCGCTCGATGAGCTGGAGAATGCGAGGATCCTCATCCATCATATCAAAGATGAAATTCTCATAGCCGCGGATATCTTGCACGCGCAAGAATGTATGTCCATGCGGCAATGACCCCCAGACAATTTCATCGTTTGCACGGGCGGTGTTGACATCCGCTTGGATCTGCGCCCAGTCGATCGGAAACGTTCCGTCTGTGATGTCAGGGTTGGGGGTGGGATAGTGCTCAAAAGCGTCCCACGATGCGAGTGGATGCCCATGCACGGAGCCGGTGATGCCGTCATCCGTTGTTGTCCATACACACGTCCAGGGGTCTGTATAGGGCGCATTTGCACGTGCATTCAAGGCAAATATCGGCGAGGAGGAGCAGGGGATCGGAAAGAGGTATTTGTGACTGTGAACCAATTCCATCAGCGCACCTTTGTCATAATGGTTCCAGCACGCGGCATTAATATGGAAGACCATCGGAATGGCGTCCGGCTTTTCAAAGCGTATGGCCCGCAGGATGTTTTTTTTTGCGTTCATTTCACTGTTCATATTATTTCAGAGCCGACGTAAATTGTAAATAGAGGTTTCAGTCAATATTCTGGACTTTTTGGGCAAGCCAGCCGCCCGCAAAGCAGGAGCAACTTGTTTCTCGCAGAGCGCACAGAATACACAGAGACAACTGTTTTTGGAGTGCGGTGGCAAACGGTATTCCGTGCGACACCGCTTTGGTATACCAAGAAAAGCGGTGCCGCGCCAGCCTTTTGGCTATGCTTGTCACCGCACTCCAAAAAGATTTCGACATCTCATCTTGTTTCCGTGTGTTCCGTGGGCAATCCTGAACCCTGAACCCCGACCAGTCCGCCGTAGCCTTGGCGAAGGTGGAACCCTGACCCCAAGTTACGGGCAATCGTTATTTCTTATTTCTGTACGCTTTGGGAGAACAGCCCATCTGCTTTGTGAACACACGGGTGAAGTAATTGCAGTCAGAAAACCCGACCTTCTCTCCTATTTCGCCAACGGGCAGATCACTTCCGGTTAGCATTTCACAGGCATATCGCATGCGGATGGAAATCTGAAATTGCAGCGGCGTCATTTGGGTGAGTCTGAGGAACGCGCGCCGAAGGGTGCTTTCACTGAAGCCGAATGGTTTGCAGAGCTTCTGGTAGTCGATGTCGATGAATGCATGATTCAAAATGTAGGATTGTACTTTTCGGATGGAGTAATCGTGCTGATTGCCCTCTTTCGTTTCTTTGAGTTCAAGCAGTTGTCCCACAAGGGTCAGGATCTTGGCGCCCGTTGAAAAGGGATAGTCCATGGGAGACTCAAGGATTTCGTCCACAAATGATTTGATCGCAAGTTCAAATTCAAGAGGGCGGTGAAGATGCAATACCGTATCTTCCTCTGAGAAGAAGCTTTTAAAAATGCGTTTGATCGCATCGCCCTGAAAGGCGACCCAGTAGACACGCCACCCGGTCTCCTTCTCCGGTCGATAGCGGTCTCTCAATCCAGGGAAGGTCCACCAGACATCCCCTGTCTCCACGAAGCGTTCATTCTCCCGTTCGCTTCCGTATACCCCGCGCCCCTTCTCGACATAGACAATACTGAACTCGTCAATGAGCCGTCCTTTTTTCCAGTCGAACTGATAGCGGCGTGGCGTATTTTCGAGGGGATAGGCTTTGAACCCAGGGTCTACTTCCTCATAGCCACAGTTTGTCAGGTAGAAACCCCATTGCTTCTGTTCATCAGAGACAGGAACGAGTTTGAATACTTTTGCGTTCACTTCTTGCGTTGTGCCTTGTAATTGTTTTCGATCAATAATGTTCCATCGGCTTGAAGTTGATGTGTGTAGTGATCTTCAACAAGGAGTGTGTTTTTATCCTTTGCAGTGAAGGTCTTGGTCCATGTGGTGCTGCTACCTTGCTTTAAAATGCAGATTCCATCTTTAGTGAATTCACGTGTATAGGTTGCCCCGGCATGTTTATATTCCCAGGTGCCCAGAAGCGGATGATTACCAACAGGGATAGGCTTGGGTTGAGGCTTGGGCGGGGGAGGGATATAATCAGCCTCTGTGCGCGTCTGTAACTGCTTGAGTGCGGACCAGTTGCGCGGGGCGATATCAAAATTGATGATGCGGATCTCGCGTGGCTCCAGGCGAATGGTGATCTTGTCGCCGAGTTGAACCTTGTCTGGCATTCCGCGCGTTGAGCCTTCCAGAGGGGAACTCACCAGGAAACGCTCTGGCTTCTCTGCTGGCTGCAAGCCGAACGCACGATCCAATGTGCAGACGAAATCCCGTGCTTCGCCGGACGGATTATGGAGGGCCAGATATCCGATGTCCGTGTTCCATCCCGTATACCCATAGACTTCATTCTTTGACGGATCTCCGCCGACCATCTTTGCTCGTGCGAAGGTGGGGAAGACTTCCTTGACCCACTGCAACCCCTCTGCGATGACATCCCAGTCATAAACAGCAAGGTTGCGCGGTGTGATGTAGAGTTCGACAAAGCCGGTGCCGCGCGCGAGATTCATGTAGAGATATTTTCTGAAGACCTCTTTGGATTCATTGCTTTGTGTCTTCTTAGGCTCATGGTTAAAGAGTGCGCTGATGGGGAACTGCGTCTTCTGTTCCGTCCAGATTTTGTAGTAGACGCTGTCACGGTAGACGAGCTCGTCTGTCCGTGAACTTCCGCCTGCGGCATCGCCTGCATTGATCATCCAGACCGAGTCGATGTACATCAGCCACCAGGGACTGAGCCAGGCGCCGTTTGAAATCACGATATAGACATTCGGGTTGATCTGCGCTTGCTTCTTGAATATCTGCATCAGACGTTCAGCGCCGGCTGTGAGATAATAGATCTTCAACTCGTCATATTTCGAATCATTCAGGCGCTTGTCATCGGACCGGAAGCCATCGACCCCGAGTTGGGGCATCACAGGCAGTCCATATGTGTCGCCCTTCAATTCAAAAGTCCGGGTGTTCAGATGTCCGAAGATGCCATCGAGTTTGAAAAAGCCTACGCCCTGTTTGGTGAGTTCAAGCATGCGATCTTCTAGGGATTGCATATATTTGGGGCCGGCCATGGACATCCAGACGTCCAGCGCCTCAAAGCCTTGATCGCGTAATTTACCCACCTGCGCGTTTGCTCCGAAGAGACAGCCCGGGCTCATCCAGAGTCCGAGTGTTGACTTCGCCTCGCGAATGGTTTCGAGCGTGGAGGAGAAGTCCGGCTCAAACTTCTTGTTCACCTTCCAGACTTTGTCGGACCAGTCCGCGCCGACATCCTGCCAGCCGTCATCAATGACGTAGGCACGCAACGGTGCGCATCCGCGATCCTTCACCAGCTCTTTGTTAATTTTGTCGACTGCCTCCTTGAAATTCTCTTTGGTCACTCCGCCGCCGCGGTCGAACCACGAGTTGAACTGCGTCTGCAACCGTAAAGGGCGTACACGACGCTGCGTGATATAGTCGCGGAACGCTTCACTGACAAAGGCTGCATCATCGGACACACCCATGACGGCAAGGTAGGTCTTGTAAGGGGCGTTGGCTTTCAGCTGGCGGCCCCACAAATAACCGGAGAGGAGAAGGTTGTCTTTGACGAGATTATCAGACGCTGGAAATTCAACGCCCCAGAAGGTCCCGCTCTTCGAGCCATACAGGGGCTGTCCAAGTCCCGGGCTCCATTTGCCAGGCCCTTGCGCAGTGATCTCCCGTGTCGTATAGGGCTGATAGCCATCTGCAAGCGGCAAGGCGTCGACATCAATTCGTTCCAGTGTGATCGGCTTCTCGCTGGTGATGGTCAATTGCTTGTGCATGAAAGCGCGCGTGGCGTCCACGGAAAGATCCATTTGCACAGTGATGCCGTGCTTGGTATTTCGCATGAGGAAAAAGAGCGGATCAGAGTCCTTGCGCGGCGCCTGTTTAATCATCGCGAGCTCAAAGTCCGCGCTGGTCAGCGTAAAGGCAGTTTCCGGACGATGCGTGCCTTGTGAAAAACGGAGGCGGAATTCAGGTGCCTGGTTCACAGGGGTGATTGTCTTGTTCAGTTTGTTTTCGATCTCAACTGTCCGGAGGACGCCTCCCTCGGTGGAGAACGTTCGTCTAAGCGCGTTATTTTCAATCGTACAGCGCTGTGCATGAACCGTGACGGTCAAGAGGGTTGCAAAGAGTGCTGCGAAGGTCTGGAGCTGTGGGCGGTGTGAGGTCATGATAGGTTCCTGATTGTGAATGAAAGATTAACGTTGCTGTTGTTTGTCGGCAGTTGCAGACGGAGCGGAAGACATTCGAGTCCCGGTACGACATTAAAGACGCGATCTGTGGTCTTGATCTGTGCGAAGCCCTCCGGGGCATTTGTCTTCACCTCAATAATGCCCGTTGCCTTCTGAATCAGAAGCGTTTGTGAATCGAGCTTCGTGACTGTCTCTTGGGCAGTGCAGACAACCGGAACGATCCACTCCACGCGTTGTGAAACGCGTGTGGAAGTCGATGCGCTGATCTCCACACCCTCTTTTGAAATGCGATAGGTGAGATGATAGGGGATCTCCCCTGCTGCTGGCTTTTTGTGATCTGGTGTCTGGAGGATGCCGTTCGCGACAGCACGAATGTCTCCCGACTTTTGCGTGACGCTAAAAGTCGCCTTTAAGTCGCTCAAGCTTGTATAGGTGCCCTCAGGATCTTTGTACTCTACGCGCGGAGTTAGGCACATCGTGGGGTAGTTGCCGTGATCCTGCTGGTTGTGCTTTTCAACGCCTCGATACTCCGTCATGCTTGCGGAGAGGAGTGGCCCCATATTTGTGTGATAAAGCAGAGAGATCGTGCCACCTGAGGCTTGTCCACCGATGGTGTATTCCCAGTCGTACTCTGTCAGGGTTGCGCGCCAGGGGCCGATCGACACAAGCGAGACACCGATCTCGGGATAGGACTTCAGACCGTACTCTTTTTTGCGCGGGAGTATGTCAAAGCGGGTGACGGGCGCAGTCGTGACTGGAATGGCATCCTTTGTTTTTTCTTCGTGGTCCAGTACGCAGGCAAGCGCCTTTGCATGTGTGAAGGTGTGATGGATGCACGGCTTGTCACCATGCGAATAATAATGGAGTCCGCCATATAACAGTCCGTCATGTGTGCAGGTTTTGAGCAATCTCAGATTTTGATAGGCCACGTTGCCGAAGCACGGATATTTGTCAGCTAACAGAGCGTAGGCGGGCTGGCAACCGTCGCTGGTGCGGCTGCCCCACCAGGTCCATTTGTAATTGCGTGAGCCCCAGCTGTTGTCCCAGGCGCCATCTGGCAACATGAACTCCGCATGGGTCCTCAATGCCTTGACGACCTGCTCCATCACTTCCTTGTCCCCTGTCTCCAGAGCATAGAGCGCCAAGGCGGGAAGGGACTCTTCGACATTATACCCTAAATCAACCGGCCGTGCGCCTTTGGGTGTGAGGCCATCCTGGGGTTTGCCTTCGCCGAAAAGAAAGTGATTGGGTGTAAAGTTTTTCAAGCTGGCATGGGCGAATTCGCGTCCGCGTGACGTGTAGTGGGGGTTGTCCAAAATCTCGCCGCCCAGCGTGAAGGCGAGGGCGGAGGTCACGGGGTAGTTGATGTTACCTGTTTTCATCGTCATAAAGCCGTCGAGAAACTTCATGGCCAGTGCAAGACGATCCGTCCAGCGCTGGCGGGTTTTTTTATCGAGAAGGTCGCCATGATAGTGGAGCGCATCGCACAAGGCGATTGCACCAAAGACAGTAATGCCCTTCCAGGTCGCACCCGGATCATTCAGCCAACTCCCGTCGGGTTGCGTCATGTTGTCTGACCAGGCTTGGACGCGGATGGCGGCCTCCAGGTATTTTGACTCTCCCGTGGCTCTGGCCATGTGCATGAAGGGATAGAGCGCATCCGCGCAACGGCCATGGATTCGCTTGCAGACCGGGCAATCGAGTCCGCCATGAATCGTGGCATCAGAAGGCTTGTTCAGTTGGTGAGCCAGCATCCCGTCGCACCACTGCTTCAGCAGGTCGGAGTAGAGATTGTGATTGCGAGTGGCAGCGGTGCTATCGTTGAATAACATATTGCACCCTGTTGCTCCCACAAGCGGTGCGAGAGCCGTCGCCTGCATGCCTTTTACGAACGCGCGCCTGGATAACGAAAATTTTTCTTTCATAGTGTGGTTATGGTAACAAATGCACCTGTTGAAAAAAAGCTCTAAGACTGCTTCTGGCAGAAATGGGCTTTATCCCTGTTCCGTTGACTCGTTCGAATTGTTTTGGAGACGCGCAAAGCAAGCGGTATTCCGCGCGACGCCGCTTTTGAGAAACTAAGAAAAGCGGTGCCGCGCTCGTCTTCCGACGGTGCTTGTCACCGCACTCCAAAAAGATCTCGCCAGATCATTTTGTTTCCGTGTTATTCCGTGTTTTCCGTGGGCAAAACACGAACCTGTACCCCAGTTAAAAGCGCACTCTTACATGAACTGTATCACCGTTCCGCGCAGTTCGACGAGATATCCGTTCTCATCCAGGATGAAGCGGGTGGTGGCTCCATTCAGCGTGATCATCTGGAGTTGTGTTGCCGTCAGCCCAGCGGATGTTGTGCCGAAGCGAATGCTGAAGCGTCCCAGCGTTCCGACAAGGTTGAGCGTTTTGCCTGCGGTCCAGGTGATCGCGCTGCTGTCCGCGAAGGCGAGTGATCCTGTGTTGAGGTTTACCGTCGTGGTGTTGGCCAGGGTGGCCGTGCCGGCGATCAGCTTGCTTGTGCCCAGGGTGATGGCCCCTGTGTTCAGCGAGACGTTGCCGACACTGTTGCTGAAGGTCGTGCTCATCAGCGTGCCGCCCATGAGGTAAATAAGATTTGCCGAGGTGAGTGCGGCGATTGAGTCAAGGCGCAGTATCCCGGCTTCGATTTGGACAGGGCCGGTATATCCGGCGTTGTTGCCGGAGAAACTGACTGTGCCTGCGTTGCGCTTGTAGGTCGATTGCGGACCAAAGCCGGCCATGTTTTTCATGTTGCCGGAGATCGTCAGGTCTGTTGCATCGTCCCCTGTGACATTGTCGACTTCCAGAGACCAGAGTCCGCTGACCATGTACAGTCCAACTTCAATGAAAGAGGGGGAGACTCCCTGAATACGGAATGTAGGGTGGCTGGTGTATCCGGTACGGATTGCGTTACCGGTAACGCGCGCGCCGTTCTTGAGCGTCAGGTTACAGACGTAGTTTTGCCCATCGGAGACGTTTTCACTTGTGCAGGCCAAGACGCCGCCATCGAGAGTGATCGGACGGCTGTGGCCCGCATTGTTTTTACTTGCTAGTCTCAGCATGCCGTTGGAGAAGACGGTGATGGGGCTTGTAAGACCTCCAAGAACTGCACTAACGTCGGTAATGCCGGAGGCATTCAGGACGAGTTCACCGCCGTTTACGACAACCCCGCCATACACGGGAAGAGAGGACAGCGTTGTGGCCTCCAATTCACCGCCGTTGACGAACGTCCCGCCCAAGTAAGTATTGCTGCCAGAGAGATAGACCTTGTTCGGATAGAGCATCACCTGGATGAGGTTGTAGGTGTAGAGTGTCCCTGTATAGTCGTAGTCAGCACCGACGTTGTTAACAAAGTCTGGATCAAAGCAATGCTTGCTGTATACGATCTTCGCCGTGATGTCTGCGCCCACCTGCTTGAACTCGACCTTGGCGACCTTGGTGTGGCCTCCGTCGTAAATCTGGAGTTGAACGGTGGCGGTCGTTCCGTCGTTGACAAAGTAAAAGGGCGTTAATGTCGCCGGATAGACGCTCATGCTGCCTGCGCCGAAGACACCGCCTGCGGCCACGTAGTGGGCGAGGGACTTGTTGGTGGCAATGGTGACCGGCGTTGTTGTCAGCGTCGTGGTGTTGTAGATGATCGTTGATCCCGTGCCGTTCATGACGACTGAGCCGGAGCCTGAGATCGGCCCCGTGAAGCGCTGGATGTTGGAGGGCGCAAGGGCGAGCGTGCCTTTGTTCACGATGTCGCTGGAGAAGGTCCCGTTGCCCAAAAGGCCTGACAGCTTGAGCGTCGGCCCGAGGATCGTCGTCAGACTGTCAAAGGCGCTCGTCCCGGAAAGAGTTAATGTTGGCTGGGAGACATTCAGTCGAATTGAACGGATGCCATAGCCGCTGTTAACGAAAGCTGTTGAAACTGTGGCGGCCGTTCCTCCCACGTCAAAATTATATCCAACATAATTATTTCCTGGGGAGTCGTAGTATTTTGCATAGAGGGTGCGAGCTGTAATGTGACTTCCCGCCTGGGATAGCTCCACTTTGACGCATTTTGTATAGTTTCCTTCAAAGGTCTGGCCTTGGAATGTCGCGTTGGTTCCGCTGTTTACGAAAAGACAGGTTGTGGCAGGTGAAACGTCGTTGCCTATGGTTCCCCCCGCCATGAAGCAGTCGATCGAACTAATGGAGTTAAGTGTTACATTTGATGCGACGATCTGTGGGGTGCCTGCAAGGAAGTCTCTGAAGCGATACTGGACGACTTGACTATCATACGGCAGTAGCTTGAGTTCGGTTACGCCGTAGCCAGCCTGGTTGAACCACGTGGCGACCGAATTTGCCGTACCGCCAGTGTCGAAGTCATAAGCGAGGTTGACCGACGATATGTACTTCGCATAGAGTGCTTTTCCGACGATGTCCGGTCCGGATTGACGCAACTGAATTTTGACACATTTCGTGTAGGGCGACTCTACGATTTTCACTTGGAAAGTCGCCGTTGTACCGTCATTCGTCCAGGAATAAACAGAGGCAGGGGTCGGCGTTGTCGAGCCAGCGGCGATGAACGATCCCCCCATCTTCGCTTCTGCGCCGGTGTAGTCCGAAAGCGTGGCATTGGCGAAAAGAATGTACTCGGTTGTGGTCGGAAATCCGTCGCAGATGAGAGGCTTTACTGCACGCACGGTCAGGCTGCCGCCTGCTCCGATTGATGAACCGATGGTGTTGGTGATGTTATTCAATCGGATTGTTGATGCAGGCGCTGAGAAGGCAAGTGTGCCGTTGGTGATGGCGATTGGTCCGGAGGCGAGTCCGAAAGTGATGCGGTCAAAGGACTGTGTGCCGGTGACGTTGATGGTCCCTGCGAGGAGGCCGCTGGAGTCCGTCCCGAAGGCGATGGCGTTGGAGAAGGTGGTGGAGGCAGGCTGGTCCGGTAGCGTGGAGCCGAGCGCATTCGTGGTCCAGTTCGCGTCACTGCCCCAGGTGCCGCTGGCTGTGCCAAAGCCTGCGGTGGCGCTGTCTGCGTCCCAGTAGAGATCTGCGAACAGGGGAAGCGGCTCGACACGCAACTGGATGGCATTGAGCTGCGTGGATGCGGCACCTACAGTTGCAGCACCGTCGAGGGTGAAGGATTGCGTGGTCGCATCTGCGGTGAATGTGCCAATGACATACGCTCCAACGCCGCCCTCAAGGTCGGTATTGTTGTAGTGGATCTCAGTCGTGGTTCCATCTAGGAGGACATAACGGGTCGCGACATCACCACTTCGGGGATCGTTGATCCAGAACTGCACGGTATAGTTTCGACCCACCACGAGATTTTTCAGGGTGATGGTTGCCACGTTTCCGCCGCTATCAAAAGCGCCGCCGATCAAGATGTTTTTGTATTCGGCTGAGAGCGAGGCAAAATTATTGGATGTCGTGGTGAAGGCGTTCGCACTGTAGCCCGTGAGTCCGGCGAGTTGCAAGTAGTGGTTGTTCATTGACGCGGCAATCGTCTGTGTGAAGGGCACGCCATTGACGGTCGCAGCAGCCCCGCCGGTGTAGGCGAAGACGGAAACCCCGTTGGTGTTGACATCTGTATTGACGGCAATGGTTGTCGGCCCGACCCACGTGATTGTCGCCGCATGCGCTGCAGCGGCGAAAAATAAGATGATGATTTCAGCGAGTTCTCTTTGGATTAATTTCATGTATAACCTCCGCATCCGATTACGCTTTTCATTTAGAATCGCATCGATATGTCAAAATCGATCGAAACTAATATGTCAAGCAATGTCTAAATTGTTTCACAATAATCAAAGCTTGTACATAGACAAAATTGTCGAAAATCTGGATTTTTTGGGCAAAAATGAATTGAGAAAGGTATTACATGAGCTGGATCATGGTGCCGCGCAGTTCGACAAGATATCCATTCGGATCCAGGATGAAGCGGGTGGTGGCTCCATTCAGCGTGATCATCTGGAGTTGTGTTGCCGTCAGCCCAGCGGATGTTGTGCCGAAGCGAATGCTGAAGCGTCCCAGCGTTCCGACAAGGTTGAGCGTCTTGCCTGCGGTCCAGGTGATCGCGCTGCTGTCCGCGAAGGCGAGTGATCCTGTGTTGAGGTTTACCGTCGTGTTGTTGGCCAGGGTGGCCGTGCCCGCGATCAGCTTGCTTGTGCCCAGGGTGATGGCCCCTGTGTTCAGCGAGACGTTGCCGACGCTGTTGCTGAAGGTTGTGCTCATCAGCGTGCCGCCTGTTAGGTAGATGAGATTTGCCGAGGTGAGTGCGGCGACCGAGTCAAGGCGCAGTATCCCGGCTTCGATTTGGACAGGTCCTGTATATCCTGCGTTGTTGCCGGAGAAACTGACTGTGCCTGCGTTGCGCTTGTAGGTCGATTGCGGACCAAAGCCGGGCATGTTGTTGAGGTTTCCGGAGATGGTCAGGTCTGTGGCCTCGTCACCGGTGACATTGTCGACTTCCAGGGACCAGTTGCCGCTCACCATGTACAGTCCAGCTTCAATGAAAGAGGGGGAGACTCCCTGGATACGGAATGTAGGATGGATGGTGTATCCGGTACGGATTGCGTTACCGGTGACGCGCGCCCCGTTTTTCAATGTGAGATTGCAGACATAGTTGACTCCGTCACCAAGGGAACCGTTCGAACAGTGCAGGACACCTCCGTCAAGAATAATGGGGCGGCTGTGGCCCGCGTTGAACTGTTTTGCGAGTGTCACCATTCCGCCAACATGCACCTTAAGGGAATTGTTCATTCCGCCAGCAGAGCCCGATGCTGGATCGGCCAAGCCCGGTGCATTGAGCACGAGATGTCCTCCGTTGACGACAATGCCGCCAAGTGCAGGCAAGGATGCGGCTGTGGTGATTTCCATTTCACCGCTGTTCAGTATTGTTCCGCCCATATAGGTGTTGTTGCCTGAAAGCACGACACGGCCTGTCGGGGCGTCCGGATAAAGCGTGATGTTAATGAGATCGTAGGTGTTCGGTATGCCCGTGGTGTCGTAGTCTGTGCCCACGTCATTATGGCCAGGGTCGATACAGTGTTTGGAATAGAGCACCTTGGCCTGGATATATACACCGACCTGTTTGAACTCAGCCTTCACAGCTTTTGTGTGTCCGCCGTTATACACTTGGAACTGGACTGTGGCGGTCGTCCCGTCATTGGTGAAGAAGTAGGGGGTTGTCGCAGCCGGCGGCGCGGTTATGCTTGAACCACTCAGATACCCGCTAGCACTTGTATAGCTGGACAGCGTCTTGTTGACCGCAATCGTGGTGTAGGTTGTCGTGAGCACGGGCGCATAGTTGATCAATATGCCGGGCAGAAGATCCGCGACGAGGGCGCCCGAACCGGAAAGGGGGCCTGATAGGGTTTGACTGCCGGACGGCCGAAGTTCAAGTCTGCCGTCATTGACGATGCCGCCGGAAAGTGTACCGTTTCCGAGGCGTCCCTCGAGTCTGAGTGTTGCGCCAGTGATCGTCGTCAGGCTGTCAAAGGGACTTTCGGCGGACAGGAGCAACGTTGGCTGTGAGGTATTCATGGCGAGCGTCCGTATGCCGTAGCCTCCTCCCGTAAGTGTAGATGTCAACGTGTCGACATTACCTCCCGTGTCAAAGTTGTACCCGCGATAATCTCCGTTGAGAATATTCTTTGCATACAGTGTACGCGCTTGGATCGTGTTGCCCAGTGGCAAGAGTTCAACCTTTACGCATTTCGTATGTCCTCCGTCATACAGTTGCGCCTGGAAAGTGGCATTGGTAGCTGTCTTGAGAAAGTGGTAGATGGAGGCCGACGCGTAATCATTGTTGACGGAACCGCCTGCGATGGAGGCTTCAACGTTTTGAATGGCGGCGAGGGTTACATTTGTGGCCACCGTCTGGGGCGTGGTCGTCAAGAAATAGATGAAGCGGTTGTGGGGCGTCATATCAAGCGTTATCTCCGCCACGCCATAGCCCGCTGCCGCAAAACCTGTGGCGACGGTGCCGGCTGCTTGGCCAACGTCGAAATTGGTTCCTAGTATGTTGCCGTCTGGAGAGCAGTGCTTAGCGTATACTGCTTTGCCGACGATGTTCGAGCCCGACTGCCGGAGTGAAACTTTAACGGCTTTTGTGTGACCGCCTTCATATACTTGTACTTGGAACGATGCATTGGTGCCGTCGTTCGTCCAGAAATAGACCATCGCTGCAGTGGGGGTCGTTGAACCGGCGTTGATGTACGCTCCGCCCATGGTTGCCCCTGCGCTGGCGCAATTCACCAGGCTGGCATTGGTGAAGAGTACGACTTCAGCAGGGGCAATAGGTGGAAAAGCATTATTTCTATAAATTGATTTGACGGATCGTATCGAGAGGCTTCCTCCCGGAGCGAGAGAGGAGCCGATGGTGTTCGTCAGTCCATTCAATGTGATTTCAGATGACGGCGCTGAGAGGGCCAGCGTAGCGTTCGTGATGGCGATGGGGCCGGAGGCGAGGCCAAAGGTGATGCGGTCAAAGGACTGTGTGCCGGTGACGTTGATGGTCCCTGCGAGGAGGCCGCTGGAGTCCGTCCCGAAAGCAATGGCGTTGGAGAAGGTGGTGGTGGCAGGCTGGTCCGGAAGTGTAGAGCCGAGCGCATTCGTGGTCCAGTTCGCGTCACTGCCCCAGGTGCCGCTTGCGGTGCCGAAGCCTTCGGTATCGCTGTTGGCATCCCAATAGACCGTGGTCAGCGCGGCGCTCTCAACGCGGAGCTGGATCGCGTTAAGCTGGGTGGATGCGGCACCTGAAGTTGCAGCACCGTCGAGGGTGAAGGATTGCGTGGTCGCATCTGCTGTAAAGGTTCCAATGACATACGCGCCAACGCCGCCGACCAGATCGGTATCGTTGTAATGGATTTCAGTCGCTGTCCCGTTTAAGAACGCATAACGGGTCGCCGCATCGCCAATCCGGGGATCGTTGATCCAGAATTGCACGGTATAGTTGCGACCCACCACAAGATTTTTCAAGGTGATGGTTGCCACGTTTCCACCGCTATCGAAAGCGCCGCCGACCAAAACATTTCTGTATTCGGCTGAGAGCGATGCAAAATTATTGGATGTCGTGGTGAAGGCGTTCGCACTATAGCCTGTGAGTCCGTTGAGCTGCAAATAGTGGTTGTTCAGTGAAGCAGCAATCGTTTGAGTGAAGGGCACGCCATTCACGGTCGCAGCAGCCCCGCCCGTGTAGGCGAAGACGGAAGCGCCGTTTGTGTTGACATCTGCATTGACGGCAATGGTTGTCGGCCCGACCCATGTGATGGTCGCCGCACGAGCAACAAGGCTGACCAGCAGCATCAGGGTTGTCGCGATTCCTCTTTTTGTTGTCATGTTTTCACCTTTTCCTTCATTTGAGCTTTGGACACCCACCTGCTTTTGAGAAGGCTTATGCTCAATATTCAATGGCCTTCTTGAAATTTATTTACACAATCATTCGGTAGTCTGTTTATTACTTTATCATTTTACCGTCAGACCTGTCTTGTAAAATTCCGACATAAATGTGTATAATTCCGACATTATTGTGCCGAGCAATTAGTTTTGACGAAAAGAAGCTGATATGGGAATATCTTACGCATGCGTTTTATAGTCCTTTTTCTGATTCTCGCCACCTTGACTGGTTTTACCCAGGTCATGACCTTTACTACCACAAGTGACAAAAGCAAGCGCTTTGAAACTCAGGTGCTTTCGTTTGCCGATGGGGCAGCCCCTACTTCCATCCGTTTGAATCCCGAGAAGCGCTTTCAACAAATGGAAGGGGTTGGCGCGGCGTTGACTGGCAGTTCGTGCTACAACCTGCTGCGGATGGCGCCTGAGGCGCGTCAGAAATTACTTCAGGAAACTTTCTCCCTGAGCAAGGGAATGGGCTGGAGTTTTATTCGCATCACTGTGGGGTGCTCGGATTTCTCCTTGGATGAATATACATACTGCGATAAGCCTGGGATCGAAAACTTCGCTCTGACCGTGTATGAGACGCGTGACCTGATCCCAGTGTTGAGAGAGGTTTTGGCCATTAACCCGAACGTCAAGATTCTGGCCTCGCCATGGACCTGCCCGAAGTGGATGAAGGTGAATAACCTGAAGGAGCTCCGTCCGCATGACAAATGGACAAGCGGGCATCTCAATCCTGCTTACTACAACGATTATGCCACCTATTTTGTGAAGTTCATCCAGTCCATGAAAGCGCAGGGGATTGAGATCGAGGCTATCACCATCCAGAATGAGCCGCTTAACCATGGCAATTCAGCATCGCTCTTCATGGGCTGGGACGAGCAGAAGAATTTTATCAAGCAGGCGCTCGGTCCGAAACTGAAAGCATCCGGACTCAAGACCCGCATCTGGGCGTATGATCACAATTTTAACTATGATAAGATGAGCGAGCAGCAGCAGTATCCGCTGAAGATCTACAATGACACTGAGGCTGCCCAGTATATTGATGGCTCAGCCTGGCATGCGTATGGCGGCGATTACAAGGAGTTGGACAAGATTCAAGCAGCGTATCCTGCCAAAGGAATCTACTTTACTGAAATTGCGATTGGGGAGTGGAGCTATGATTTTGCAGGCGATCTGATGTGGGCCTCCCGTCATGTGGCCATCGGCACGATCCAACGCGGATGCAAAGCCGTCATGGTCTGGAATTACATGCTTGATGATCGTCATGCTCCGAACCGTCCCGGCGGCTGCACCAATTGCTTCGGGTGCGTGGACATCGATTCGCAGTCCTATTCAAAACTGGAACGACGCTCCCATTTTTATCTGATCAGCCATCTTGCCAAGGTGATCCATCCTGGCAGTACACGCGTGGACCTTACGGGTGATCTTCCAGCAAATACGACCGCCATCGCGGTTGAAAATCCAAATGGGACCTACGGCGTATTTATCCGTGCAGGTCATGATAAGCCCTTAACCATGTGCATCAATGATGGCAAAAAGAGCTTTATGCTCAACCTCCCGCCCAAGAGTGTGGTGTCAGCCATTTGGCGGAAGTAATGGAACGGATAGAGGCGGGGGTGTCGAAAAATTGATTTGTTTTAACCACAAAGAACACAAAGAGCTCAAAGATCAATTTCTGAAAACATTGCTATTGTAATCTGTTCTCTCTGTGTTCTATGCGTTCTTTGTGGTAATAATTCCCAATCCGACCAATCCTAGTTCGCCAAGGTGAGTCTCATCGTACATGTATACTGAAAGGTTTTCACCAGACAGAGGAGCGAGCTTTCTGAACCCTACGCCAGACGTCCTCTGTCATGTAAAGTTTCCAGACACCGCCAAGGAGGTCATTAAACTTCGAGTTGCGACGAGCTTCTGTCTCTACTCGCTCGATGAAGTCTGATCCATGATGCGATAGCAGATCCTCCATCGGGCCTGCTGCAAGGAGTGCGATCTGCTCGTCACTTAGATCCTGCTCAAGGATCTTTAGAATAGCAAGCCAGGCGATTTCAGGTTCATCGAGACATTCATCGAAAAGAACAAGATCACCTACCTCCTTTAGGGATGAGGCTATCCATGCTTCCGATAGAGCAGTGACATTTGAGTGTTTCAGCACTAAACTTTAACGTCAACGTTGAGGATTCGGCGCGTTAGTGACGATATTATCCGACATATTAATCGATGTTTCTTGCGTGTTCGTGATTGTCATCAAGTGTTCGTTTCCTCCCTCCCAGTATCGCAGAACTTGCCACACATTGGTATCCGATTGATCCCGATCTAAACGGATGCCGAAATGATCCATTCCTCCGTGCATCTCGATTTCAATAATCCGCTGTGAGACTTGTACATCGCGGCAGTTGGTACGGTTAATTATATCAGGTAGCCTTCTATCTCCCCGATCAATGGATACAAAGTCTTGGTTATTGGCCAAGTACTGTCGCAAAGATAAACAAGCGGTGACAATTTCAGATAAATCATGTTCTATCGCGCGATCGAGGTTGTGTCGCTGTGTCAATCCATGATGGATGCCGTAACCAAGAAATGTGACCACGGGAACTACTTGCACAAGTATCATGACAAACAAAACTCCTGCTGCAATAAGTAGCAAAGGCTTGAGTTTCTCAGTACCTCTTTTTTTCATCGCGCGGATGCCAAATCGGGCAATAAAGAACGGGGTGCTCAGAATGGCAACCACAAGGATTATGAATATCAGGAGGGGAATCATCCCAAGGAGCGTAACGTTTGCACTCATAGCATATTCTCACTCATCGAACGTCTTTTGAGGTTCGGGATTCACGCCCTGCGTCTTTAACCATTCGATTCTTTCCTTAAAGTACTGTGACTGATGTTTACAATCTTCGATTTCGCGCTGATAGGATTTAACTTTTCGTTCTGCAATCTCGACCCGGTTTGACAGGCTAGCGCGTTTCTTCTCGTCGCTTTCGTTTTTCAATTTATCGCGCCAGTCTGCGAATCTCTTTTCCCAGACTTCCATGTTACTCCGTATAAACGGTTCCCAGTATTGCGACTGACTGTCTGTGATTGGGAACAATTTATCAAGGGTGCAAGCGGGGCAGTAGTCATGGATTGTTTGAAAGGCTGTTGGCGAATTGCATCTTTCCCTGAGTATTATAGGATCCCTGTACGTACTATTTCCACAAACCGATGCAGGGAAGACAAACAATTGATTTGTGGGATAAAAACTTGCGAAATTCCCAGGACCGCATTTGTGCATGCTGAACACTAGTCGCGCGAAATTTGTGGGGGCTATGCTGTAGAACCAAACCTGGCTTGCTGATTGTCCCGAGGGGGCCATTTCAGGAACAGATGTTCCCATGAATGTGCGTTCCTTCGTGAAGCCAATAACCGTCGCGACAAGATTTGTCTCCCAGAAACTAGCGGTGGTTTCATGTAAAAAATAATTTTCACCATGTGATTGCAAAACTGCCATCACAGCGACGAGAAAGATTTTTGGAAGCAAGCAGACATTGCTCTTCTGTATTATGCTCATTTCACCTTTCACCTTGCTATTGCTTGGCAGACAGACTACGGGCTTTGAATCGCATTGGAGCCAGACATGGATTCAACCTCTAACTGCTGAAAATGGTTGGGATGTATCCATTCAATCACCCGATAACTGTTGAGAGAAATGTACATCGTTGCTGCCACCAACAGTGAGATTGAAATAATGACAAACAAAAATCCGTATGCTCCCATAAAGGACATGATGCCATTAATCGTTGGGTTGTCTGGATTATAATAGATGCGTATGCGATCGCCGACACGATACCCCGGGCTGCTTGTCGTCCATGATGAGTTATAGGTGTACTTCTTGTTGTTGTCAGTACGGAATTCCGCAGTAATTCCGTATGTTGTCCCATCCGAATCCGAAGAAACGGGCAAGTCCGTCACACCCCCCCAGCAAACCTTGCTTCGCGATATCTTTCGATACGTGTTGAAAAAGGCGATCATGCTGATGATTGCGATGAGGAGCGATATGATCAGTGCTATTTTCATGAGATTGAATAGGGGCAATCTGTGGCCTAGAAACCAATGGTTGGCAAGTATAGGACGGTTCGGAGTTTCGAGCAAGCGGAAAATTGGACGCGATCATGGACTTGTTAAGGAGTGGTCGTGATATGCATTCAAGTTTTTTGTCACGATATGCGCTACACCCAAAAAACGGTATTTTGCATTGCAGCTCACCGGGATGGTTCGCCCTACCGCCTTTGGATCAGGCAGATGAATCGTGCGAAGCGGGTAGGGCGAACCGTCTCGGTGAGCCGCAGAGGGAAGTATTTTTTGGAGTGCGGGGGCACCCGCCGTCGCACCTGAGGTGCTATGGCGAGGCAGGAGCGGTATTCCGCGCGACACCGCTTTCGCGTTGCACGAGCCTGAAAGCGGTGCCGCGCGCGTCTTTCGACGTCCGGCGGCTGCCGGATCACCGCACTCCAAAGAGCGCTCGCCATCTATTGTGCTTTTCGTGCTTTTCGCCTGCCCGCCGTCATGTCCGCTGTAGCCGCTCATCCGCGTAGGTGGAAGTCGTATTCGCGAAGGCGGGTGTGCTTCGTGGACAAAAACCGTTGCTCAATCCTCCGAAAGCGCTTCAATGGCAAGCGCGAGTTTGTGGCGATGGGCTTCCATGAGGCGCGGGTCTTTGGTGAAGGTCGTCATGGTGGATGTGATTTCAGAAGGTACGATCAAGAGTTCTTGATAGGCTTTCCTTTTCGATTCACGAAGCGAAGGACCTTTCTGCGCGAGCAGTTGCTTCAGCATGACAAAATACTCGTAGTCTTCAATACCATCTCGCAAAAGTTCAATGCGATAGCTGTCAACCGGGTTGTCAAAAATAGGCGCGTTGTTTGTTGTGTTCATTGTGGCGAGCGGCGGATAGAGGAAGCGTCCGTCACCATTGCCCCAGGGCAGCTTGGTTCCGGGCTTGAAGTCGTAGTCGCTGACCCAGCTCATGGGGTCAAGATAAGGATTCTGCCGTTGGTTCGGATAGGCCGCGGAACTGGTCCAGTAGACTGTCTCCCAGATCAGGATGCCTGTGATGCGCTCTTTCCACGTCTGCCAGAGCCAGAGCCGCATTTCGGTCCCGGGATGGTCAATGAACTCGGTGATGTACGGCTCTTTGGGACCGCAGCAGACATACCACCAGAATTGATCGCCTGTCAGACGCCGCGTCTCAGTGATCGGGGTTTGCAGTTCAGGGGTGAGCGGACACCAGAGGCTGGGTCCGTTGGTGAGCCCGCTTTCGACCTGCTCCGTCAGCATGCGTCTGAGTCTGGGTGCATACTTCTTAAGCTTATTAAAGCCGTTCATCACAAAGGCGTAATCTTTCGGGTCAGGCTCGTCGAACCAGTAGATGTAGGCTTTATCAATCCAGCCCTTTTCAACAAGATGCGATTCAATCCCTTTGAGATATTTTTCTAAGAGGATGTGATATTCAGGTCTATCTTCCGTGTACCCCATGAATGTGGGCTCGCTTCTGGACTGGAAGGTGCCGCTGCCTAAGCCTTCGATGTGCATCCGGAACGTATTGAAATGATAGTTGGTGAAGGCGAACTCCATGGCGGCATCCCATTGTGCCCAGTCAAAGACAGGCTTGATGTTACTGGCGTCGACAGGCTTAAACGCTTCGGGTGCAATGAGGTTCTTGCCTGTGCTCAAATCTGTGATTGACAGGTCGGTGATCCAGAGCGTTCCTGTTTGCTTGCCCGGCTCCTGATAGCCTGCGCCCCAAAAGCGCAAGGCGCAGGATGTGGCCTCCTTGGGGAACCGTGTGATCTCTTGTGTATACGGTTTCCACTCCGTGGTTCCGGGAATGCGCTGATCAATGTTGTGTCCTGAGATCCACGAGCCATCTGCGCGGTGATTATTAAAGGTGAACACCGCAGCTTGTTCTTTATCCGTCTTGTAGGTGAAGGATATTCTGAACCCCTTTTCTGGAATACGGAAGGTGTCTTGATAGGATGCTGAGGTGTTGACGGTTTCGCTGGCGTCCGCAATTTTGAGGGTGTCGCGTCCATCAACCTTTTCCGTCGTAAAGGTTTCCTTCCACGGCGGGAACCCCTCCCAGCGCACATGCCACTCGGCCAGCGGAGCCGGATTGTAGGGTGAGAGACGGTGATCAGCCAGCGATTGCAGATATTTGGCGTAGACCTCCTGCTCTTGCGCTTTCGTGGTGAGGCGATGATAATTCTTCACCTGATGGTGACCGAAACCGAAAGCTGTTTCACAGGTCATGGTGTCGGGCAAGGTAAAGTCATAGACCTGTACATCAAGTCGGACACGCTCTGACACAGCGCCATCTGCCTCGATGATCACGTTTCCTCGGTATGAGTTTGCCCGGATTCCTTTCGGTGCTCTGACGCGAATCCAGAGGGGCTGGTTTTCCCCTGCTTCGATGGAAAAGGGTTTGTCTGTCTGGAGCAAGGGATCCGGCCAATCCGTCAGCACGCTTGTTTTGTCTGTGCGCGTGGTAACAGGCACATACCCGACCCTCAGTATGTCGACCTTTAATTCCTTGAATCCTTCGGCCTTCACGCGCACGTTGTTCAGAGTCTTTGTTGGCCTGATAATGATTTGTGTAGCTTCCCATTCATTTTTTGCTAGCTTGAGCTCCACCTGCCGCGCCTTTGCGGTCGGGAGCGCGCGCTGCTTGGGAATCTTCCAGCCGGAGGAGGCGCACCAGAGTGCCACGTCTGGATTATCTGAAGGCAGTAGCTCGCCATATGTGGAGTCGTAATAATCGGGCACAGTGAAGAGCGTTTTCGTGGTGTAGAAGTCGCCAAGTTGGAGTGTTATCTCCCAGGTGCCGCATCCCGGCTCAGTGTAGGGCAATCGGATGCGCTGTTGGCCGGGCTTCAATCGGAGCGGGAGACGCTGGACCATTGGCGTTGAACTTTTGTTCTTGTCAGCAGACTGAAAGGTGAATGTCGCTTGGGTGTTCATGGCAACAGCGGTGTTGATGTCCAACTCAACTTCAGGGGAATGGCCGGAAATGACGCTGCTGATGGCGTGGACAACAACGGATATCTCCGGCTTCTTGTTCTCGACCTCCATGTACTGTGTTGTTCCGAGCAGTTGGAGGGGTTCGCCTGTCATTGTGGCGGAAAAGGCATAGCTGTGAATTTGCAGGGAACACTTCTTTTCGCCGCGCAGACGGATGAATGCGACTTCCGGGTCAAGCGAGAGGGTCACGGTGCCGGTATTGGTGATGGAGCCGATGCGGCTCCAGGTCAGCGCATCCAGAGAGCTTTCAATGGCTGCCTGGCCCCCCGCATAATAGCCGCAGGTGATGTTGAGCAAGGGCTGACTCCAGGCGCGTTTCGGGAGTTGATGCTGATAAACGATCCAGGTCCCCTCACTCAAGCACCAGCGGTCGGAATTGAAATGAGCCGTGAAGGCTTTCAAGGGCCGGCTGTGGTTGCGGCAGGCGGTGTTGAGGGGCGCTTGAAAGCTGTAGGTATTGCCAGTGACCTGTTCACCCTCGCCGAGAGCGATATCCCCTTTTCGCGCATAGAGCGGCATCACAGGTGTTATCTGGACATCGTCGAAAAAAACTTTTCCGGAGAGATGCCATTGCCCGAGATGGAGCGGGGCTGCTGTCACCCCTTCAGGCGCGACAAAGAAATTCGATACCTCCCGCCATTCATGGCCGACAGAGGTCACATCGATATTTGCAAAAGGGGCCCCGCTAGTCACCGTCCCTGTCGCCTGTTCGCCGCGCAGACGAAAGCGCAGTCGATAGACGCCCTGAGGCTTAAAGGCCATGGGTTTTGACTCCCAGGCATAAGAGGTCTCACCTGCGGCGGACAAGGTCAGCCATCCCTTCTGCTGATCCCAGACGCCAGCGCCTGAGGAGGACAAAGTCCATCCTTGCTGGTCTGTATTGAAATCAAAGGACTGCGCACATGCCGTTGCACCGGTGAGGATAGCGAGAGCAAGAATAGTGTGTCTCATGGCAACCTTTATTGAGAGGAATACTGGAATGGTGGAATCTTGGAATATCCGCCTACGCGGATACGGCTCCGGCGGACAGGTTGAAAGAAGACCCTGTCGGGAGGGCGGTCGGATCGACCGCCGGACGGCGATCCGCCGTCCCTCCCAGAGACTGTCTCCAATCTCTCCACCACTATTCCACCATTCCCATATTCCAACATTCCAAGCAGGGTTATTGTTCGATCAGTTTGTCGCCCACATAGAAGTTGTAGTCTTTGATGCGTCCGCCGCCTTCGGATTGGCGCGGCACATAGCGGAAGCCTGTAATGGTCTGCTGTTTGCCGAGATCAAGCACAAGACGGTGCGGATGGGCCGGTGATTGCTTTTGCCACTCGGTGTGCCAGAGGTTGGCAGTCTGGCCGTCGATTGCATTTTCAGCGCTGCCGTCTTCCGTGCCGCGCTCCTCGGAGGTGACGTGCGCCACAACCCAGCCATCGTGTGAGATCACCTTCTTGTTGGCGTCATAAAAGTCCAACTCGGCGATCGCGGCATACGCTTTGTTGTCCCAGGCATTCAACGATTCAACAGCGATAAAGCGGCCTGTAACCGGTTTGTCCAAGATGATTTCCTGCGGGACATTCCCCTTGGGGAACTGGCCTGATTTGGCAGGCGTGTTCGTATTGAGCCACGTTGTCTTGGGACGATTGACCTTGTTAAAGTCCGTCTCTGGCCGCATCTCGCTGAGAATCGGTGTCTTTAATCCTGTGAGCGTTGGCTCACCCTCAGTGCCGATGATCTCCCAGACGATGATTTCGTTATCGCCCTTCTTCAGCCAGCAGCCTGGCAAATAGGCGGTCTGCGTCGGTCCGATGGACCAATAGCGGCAGAGGGCGATGCCATTGACAAAGACCATGCCCTTGCGCCAGTTGCGCAGATCGAGGAAGGTGTCTGCAGGATTATCGCAGGTCAGTGTGAAGCGGTAGAAGGTCGGAAGTTTGTGCGGCGCGGGCAGGGGCTTTCCATACGCGAAGGTGTTGCAGTCCATGAGCGGCAGCTTGTAGATCTGCCACCCTTTGAGTTCTGCGTCACCGAGACGCACAGGCGCATGCAGCCCTTTGCGATCTGCCATCTCCTTGCCGAAGTTCACGCGTCCCATGGGCTCCAGAAGGATGTCCAGGCGCGCTGGTTTTGTGCGGGCCGGAATTTTGACAGTCGCTTTGGGACGGCGACGGTCAAAGGCGCCGATGAAGGTGTTGTCGAGATAGACATATCCGAAGTCGCGCACATCGGCTGCGGACAAGGTGCTCGCTGCTCCTGCAGGAAGGGTTGTGCGATAGAGGATGCAGCCAAACCCATGGTCATAAGCCTCAAAGTTTTTGGGTGTCTCATCGCTGAGCGGCTTCGGAAGGATGTCGAAAAGCGCGGCGGTACCGACAGGCTTGAGCGCTGCGAAGTCCATGACAGGGTTTGCAGGCGGCGGTTCAGGGATCGACTCGCCCGGCAGGAGATATTTGGAGAGCAGGTCGCGTGTTCGGCGGAATTTCTCCGTTGTCCAGCCTGCTTCGGAGATAGGTGCCTCGTAGTCGTAGGACGATACATCTGGTTTGAAGGGCCTGTCGCATCCCGGCCAGAAGCCGAAGGTCGTCCCGCCATGTGCCATGTAAATGGAGAAGGAGCCGTTCAGCGAGAGCATCTTGTTGAGGTCGGAGATGTAGTTCTCCATGTTGCCCACATGATGCGGATTGCCCCAGGTGTCAAACCAGGCCGGATAGAACTCGCCGCACATGAGGGGGCCTTTGGGCTGAAGCTCACGCAGGGCCTTGAAGCCGGCTTCCACATTACTCCCGAAGTTCACCACTTGGAAGAGGTCGCTCCGTGATCCGTGTTTCAAGCGGTAGGTCGGATTGCAGCCAAACAGGGGCACGTCAAAGCCAGCCTCCTTGATCGCCTTCATGAGATCGCCCATGTATTCCGTGTCATCCCCGAAAAAGCCATATTCGTTCTCCACCTGTACCATGAGGATGGGGCCGCCTCGCGTGATTTGAAGCGGGGCGAGCTGCTCGCCGACCTTCTTGAGATAGCGCTTTGCAGGCTCCATGTATTTGGGGTCACGCGTGCGCATGTTGATCGATGGATCTTTTAAGAGCCACCAGGGGGTGCCGCCCATCTCCCATTCCGCGCAGGAGTAGGGGCCCGGACGCAAGATGACCCAGAGTCCCTCCTCTTGTGCAATCTTGCAGAAGAGTGCCGCATCAGCCTGCCCTGTAAAGTCGAACTGTCCTTCGCGCGGTTCGTGCTGATTCCAGAAGAGATACGCGCAAACCGTATTCAGCCCCAGCGCCTTGCACATTTTGAGACGGTGGCGCCAATACGCTTGAGGCACGCGCGCGGCATGAAGCTCGCCGCAGCGAATCTGAAGGCGCTTGCCGTCCAACAGGAAGTCGATGTCCCCGATGGCAAAGGTGTGTTTGGCTGTCTGAGCCATCGTCGCGAGCGAGATGAAGCAGGTCAACAGTATGGTGCTTCTTTTCATGGTGTTCCTTAAAGATGTGTTCATGCCTAGCTGTTCCTAATTATAACAAAAGATATTTACGCAAAAACCGCTATATGAGCGCAAATGTCACGCCCGCCTCACCCGTGAATACACGGACGGCGGAGCGAACATTTGCGCTGAAAATGAGTTTAATATTCCTGATAACATTAAACACCCATATTCCATTGTGTGATACCTCTCTCTTCCTCCGCGCGGCTATCCATTCCGCCGTCCGTGTATTCACGGGTGAGGCGGATGAGATAGCCGCGCAATCTCTTTGCGGCTTTTGCGTTAGAACTCTCAACAAATCGTGAAGAGCCCTAATTACTTCACGAAGCAGGGCTGGGTCCAGGCGGTTTCGAACAGAGGTTCATAATCTTCCGGCGGCAGCGCCTGCTTGGACGAGATGATGGTGGCGCGCACATAAAGGTCTGTCTCTTTTAGCGTGTAGGAGGCCTCTGTCCCCTCAACGGTTTGCAGCACCTGGCCTAAGCGCTTCTCGTAGACCCGCACGGTGCGCTTCTTAGTGTCTTTCTTCAGTTGGACCGTTTCCTCGGTTTCCTGCGGTGTCACGTTGACGTCACGCGGGGAGCCGTTGAAGCGGATGGTGTAGGTCACGCCCGCCTCGGGTTTGACCTTTATTGACAAGGTCTTTGTTGCGGGATTGAAGTCAAGCGTGTCGAGCGTCACACCTGTCGAGGCATAAAAGTCACCCTTCTTGAGGGACTCAATGAGCGCGTTATTGTTGAGTTCCTTTGCACGGACCACGACCCAGCCTTGGCGGGGATAACATTTGTTAATGTCGGTTGGCTTGCGGTCAGGGTTATAGTTGTGCACATCATCAGAAGCTGTCCCATAGACAGGCTCCCATCCCTTCTTGAGGCGGAGGGTCGTGAGGATGTCGAAGAAGCTCTCGCAAGTCCAGAGCCGGTTGCTGATGTCATGTGCGGCAGGCGCAGCTGAGGTATTGCAGAGTTCGTAGAGGTGGAGATCCTTGACCTCCGCCAGCATTTCAGGGTCAATGTCGTAGAAAGGCCAGGCCGGATGGTTGAGCATCAACAGGTTCGGTGTCTTGGATTCCTCTGCGATCTTCGCCAGTCCGTCAAGCTGCGCCTGGATAGCCTCCAGGACTGTCTCCTTCTGGATGAAGGGCTGGGAGGTGCGGATGTTGAGTCCGTTGGAGTGCAGGGTCCGTCCGCCGGCCGACTTGTTGATCTCATGGCCGGGCATCATCAGAAATTTGCCAGGTTCTTCGAACTGCTTCGCCAGTTGGTCAAAGGGCTTCAGCTTGATGTGTGTGATCACCTCTTTTTCAACAAGTTTCATCTTGCCCTCGCCTAAGGGCACTTTTGTTCTTTTCGTTGCGCTCTTGGTGATGACGGAATCAGGGCCAAACGTTTTTTCCATCAACGCGATATTGGCGGGAATGTTGCTCTTGCTGTCCTTGATCTCCTTCCATGCGTTGGTATCTGTCTGGAAGGTGTTGTGGTCGGAAAGGCACATGAACTGATAGCCGTTGGACTTGTACTCCTGGACGGCGAGTTCCGGAAAAGTGTTGCCGTCGCTCCAATATGAGTGGCCATGCAGGCTGCCGCGATACCAGTTTTGTGCAGTCGCAAAAAGTGTTGTGCTTAAAAGAATGCCAGTGATCAGATGTGCGTGCTTCATTAATCTCCCCTTTTTTGTAATTGGCATTATTAAACCACAAACACTCCAGTAGAGACAAATGAAATGTGCTTTTTTTGTGAATATTCAAAAGTGGCGCACTTGACATCCGGCCCATGCTTCTGGCATACTTCACCCCTGTATTGGGTGCTTCTGTTTCGTTATTTTAGGGGGGGCGATTATTATTTCTGACGACAACCATTTTTCCAGGGGAGGGGGCTGATATGAGTGACATTCGGCTCAACCCGACAGACCCTGCTGCGACCCTCTGGGTCGATGACCTTGTCAAGCGCGTCGGCACCACGCCCGACAAGGTGATTCCAATCCTCCAGGGGATACAGGAATACTTCCACTATCTTCCCGAACCGCTGCTGCAGCACGTGTGCGCGATCACGGACATTGCCCCCGCCGACCTGACTGGCGTTTCAACCTTTTACTCCCAGTTCCGTCACCGGCCTGCTGGCCTCCACGCCGTGAAAGTCTGCGTCGGAACCGCCTGTCACGTCAAGGGCGCAGGCGCGGTCTACGATGCCCTGGCCCGCCATCTCGAATGCAAGGCGGGCGAGGACACCGATCCCCAAGGCCTCTTCACGCTGGAGAAGGTGGCGTGCCTCGGCTGCTGCACCCTCGCGCCGGTGGTCCAGATTGACTCCGTGATTTACGGACATGTCACCCCTGCCACGGCCCCTGACATTCTGAAGAAGTTTATCGAGGAGCAGAACGCCGGCTCTTCGGACAAGGACCAGACACAGTCGGGTGCTCACGAGTTCGGTGAGATACGGATCGGCCTCGGCTCCTGCTGCGTGGCCGGCGGCAGCGCCGAAGTCTATCAGACTGCGCTGGACACGGTCAAGAGCCTCGGCATCCCGGCGCGTGTCAAATCAGTCGGATGCGCCGGCATGTGCCACCGTACGCCGCTGATGGAAATCGTGAACGCCAAAGGGGATGTCTCCAACCTCTACGCCAATGTCACGCCGAGTGATGTGGCCACCATCATCCGCAGCCAGTTCAAACCGCCGTCGCTTGAGGGCCGGATGAAAGCGTGGCTGCAGAACCATGTCAGCGAGCTCTTCGCGCCGCCCACGGGACTCTTGTCGCGTCCGCTCTTCAATCTTGATCTGCGGGATAAGCCCGTGGCCAATTTCTTGGACCGCCAGATCCGCATCGCCACGGAACACTACGGAAGCCTCGACCCTGTTGACTTGGAGGAGTATCTCAAACACGACGGCTTTGAGGCGCTCAAAACGTGCCTGACGTCCTTGTCGCCGCAGGAGGTCGTTGCCCGCGTCAGCGCCGCTGGTCTGCGCGGACGCGGAGGCGCGGGCTTCCCCACGGGACTGAAATGGCAGCGTGTCCGGGAGAGCAACGGTGACAACGTGTATATCATCTGCAACGGCGACGAGGGCGATCCAGGCGCCTTCATGGACCGCATGCTGCTCGAATCCTTCCCGTATCGGGTCATTGAAGGGATGCTCATCGCCGCCTATGCCGTGGGTGCGAAACAAGGGATCTATTACATTCGCGCCGAATATCCGCTCGCCTTAGTCCGCGTGCGTGAAGCCCTTGCACGCTGCCGCGCAAAAGGTCTGCTGGGCAAGAACATCTTAGGCTCTGCATTCTCCATCGACTTTGAAATCAAAGAGGGGGCCGGCGCCTTTGTCTGCGGCGAGGAGACCGCCCTGATCCGCTCGATCGAGGGCGCCCGCGGCATGCCGCGTCTGCGTCCGCCCTATCCTGCCCAGAAGGGACTCTGGGACATGCCCACGCTGATTAACAACTGTGAGACCTTAGCCTCGGTCCCTTGGATCGTGCGCAATGGCCCTGAACGTTTCCGTGCCATTGGCACAGCCCAGAGCGCCGGGACCAAGGTCTTTTCACTGACTGGAAAAATCCGTCATGGCGGACTGATCGAAGTGCCCATGGGCATGACCCTGCGCGAGATCGTTGAAGAGGTCGGCGGCGGCATTGCGAACAACCTGGCCTTCAAGGCTGTCCAGATCGGCGGCCCCTCCGGCGGCTGTATCCCGGCGGAACATGCGGATCTGCCCGTTGATTTCGGGGCGCTTATAGGCGCAGGGGCCATGATGGGTTCCGGCGGTCTGGTGGTGTTGGATGAGCACGACTGCATGGTAGACATCGCTCGCTACTTCCTCACCTTTACGCAGAGCCAGTCCTGCGGCCGCTGCACCTTCTGCCGCGTCGGTACGCGGCGCATGCTGGATATTCTGGACCGCATCTGTACAGGCAAGGGTCTCGCAGGCGATATTGAACGCCTCGAAGAGCTGGCGCACTGCGTAGCCAACGCCAGCCTCTGCGGACTGGGCAGGACCGCGCCGAATCCCATCCTGTCGACCATCCGCTACTTCAGGAGCGAGTATGAGGCCCATTTGAAGGGAAGCTGCCCTGCAGGCAAATGCTCCGACCTGATCGCCTATACCATTACCGATAAGTGCATCGGCTGCACCCTCTGCGCGCAGACCTGCCCGACAGATGCCATCCCCTTTACACCGCATGAGCGCCATGTGATCAACGATGCAGCCTGTGTGCGATGCGATATGTGTCGCAACATCTGCCCTGTGCAAGCCATTAAGATCGTCACCGGGACGGAAAAGGAGCGCCTGTGCCAACACTAACCATCGACAACAATCTCCTTCCGTTTGAGCCTGGAGAGACCATTCTTCAGGTGGCTGCCCGGGCGGGTATCGCGATCCCGACGCTCTGTCACTTGGAGGGGATCGTGCCTCCTACCTCCTGCTACGTCTGCGTGGTTAAGATCAAAGGCCGTAACGCGCTCGCCCCCTCGTGCGCAACCTTGGCAGAAGAGGGCATGATTCTGGAGAGCAGTTCCGAGGAGGTGCGCGGATACCGCCGCCGGGCGCTTGAACTGCTGATGAGCGAACATGCCGGCGACTGCGAAGGCCCGTGCCGGCGCATCTGTCCGGCAGACCTCGACATCCCGGTCATGGCCAAGCACATTGTTGAAGGCGATCTGGATGCGGCTGTGCGCACGGTCCGCGAACGCCTCGCCCTGCCCGGTGTCCTGGGGCACATCTGTCCAGCACCCTGTCAGAAGGGGTGCGTCCGCGCGCAGGCCGACGGCACGGTCGCAATCCGCGACCTTCACAAAGGCGTGGCAGAGGCGTCCTCGCTGAAAAGCGCCTTAGCCGGATCGCGCGCTGCACCCACATCCGGAAAGCGCGTCACGATTATCGGGGCGGGGCCTGCCGGACTCTCCAGCGCCTATTATTTGTCCCGCTTGGGCCATGCCTGTACGATTGTTGACGAGCGTGAAGAGCCCGGCGGCATGCTGCGCTACGGCATTGACCGCACCGTGCTTCCGCTGAAGATTCTGGATCAGGAGATTGATGTGATCCGTGCCTTGGGTGTGGAGTTCAGGATGGGGTGCAAGGTCAGCGACCAACGCAGCCTGGACGAGTTGCTCCAGCACTCCGATGCCCTTATCTTTGCTACAGGAGCGCAGACGCCTGACCAGCCGTGGCCGTTTGCCATCAAGGCGTCACCCAAGGGTATCGCGGTGGATGTCCACACCTTTGTTTCGAGCAACAGCGCCATCTTCGCCTGCGGCGGCGCAATCGCGGTCTGCAAGATGGCTGTCAGAGCCGTAGGGCAGGGGAGGCTCACCGCTGAGTCGGTCCACCTTTTCCTGCCGCACAGCAAAGCTGGCGCAACGTGGTCCTCGCGCTTCGACTCCCGTCTCGGCAAGCTGTGCGAATGCGAACTCAACCAACTCCTCTCCACCGACTTGGCACACAGCCTAGAGGGTTGCAAAACTGACACCTTCTCCTCCTCTCTCGTCGCCGCAGCAGGGCGGTGTTTGCAGTGCGACTGCGGAAAGAAACTCGCTTGCTCGTTGCGCACGTATGCACACGACTACGAAATCAACCGCGACCAGTATCGGACCGGTGCGCGTAAAGATGTTGTGCGGAAACGCTTTGCCAGCGGGCTGGTGCATGAGCCTGGCAAATGCATTGATTGCGGACGCTGCATCGGCATCACCGCAGCCGAGCATGTGCAACCCGGCCTCGCCTTCGGCAGCCGCGGCTTCGACGTCGCAGTCAAAGCCCCATTCAGCGCCGATATGGATACAGCCATGGGCTCCACGCTGGAGCGCTGTATTGACGCATGCCCGGTGGGTGCGCTGTGGAACGGGAAAACGACGGAAACTGCTTAATAGCAGTCAATTAATGACACTGATTTTTCACATGCTGCTTTAGGGCGAAAGTTGAGTAGCCACGAGATCTTTGATGTGAACACTAATGAATCCGAACCGACCAAAACACTGTTGATCCAAATGTGCAATTTTACCGTACATGTGCCTAACGTGGGAACAAGGAGCAATGCTTGTTTTCAAAACGCAAAAAAAGGAAATAATTATGAGTGGTAACGATTCGATATTGATCGATGGAATTATTGATGAGCGTATTGAACAAAATCTTCCATCAAAAAAACGTGGAGAGGCTTTTGAACTTTTTGCAGCTGAACAGATAACCAAAGATTATAACATATCTCTCGCCGAGGTAATGTTGTGCTCGATGGATGGGCGGGATGATGGTGGTATTGACTATTGCTTTATTTTCGTCAACGGTCACCTGCTTACCTCTACAGCTCTATTCTTTTGGCCGCGAACTAATGCAGAAATCGAAGTCTTTATAATTACTAGCAAGCACCATGATACTTATAAACAAGCCCCACTAGATAACATGGTTGCATCAGTGGATGAACTTTTCAATTTCAGACTTTCATCAAAAGAACTTAAAGGTTCTTACAGCAAAAAAATCCAAGACTTCCGCGAAAGGCTGAAATTTGCTTATAAGAAGACCGCTCAAAACCTTACCAATATTTATGTCAACTACTACTATGTATCGCGTGGTGATTCTAGTCAGGTTGGAGGGTCAATCCAAGCACGCGCAGATCAGATAGTAGAAATGACTAAACAGTGTTTTTCAAACTGCATTTCTAGCTTTAAGTTTTTTGGAAGTAGCGAGCTAATAAGTTTAAATAGAAAGAAGAAAACATTCGTTCTTGAGTTGCCATTCAATGAGTGTTTCTCCTCAGGGGAAAGATATGTATTGCTTTCGAAGATACAGGATTATTATAAATTTATGATTGACGAAAACGGCAAATTACGAAGGTATCTGTTTGACGCAAATGTTCGTGATTATATGGGGTTAAACAGAGTAAATGACGATATTCGTGTTACACTTGAAAACGGAGAATCGCCTGACTTCTGGTGGTTAAACAATGGCATCACAATATTAGCTTTAGGGGCGCGAGTCGTTGGTGATATGATCCATGTTGAGGACATTCAAATTGTAAATGGACTTCAAACGTCTGAATCAATCTATAATTTCTTTAAATCAGGCGGTCAGGATGTTAATGGACGTTCTGTTTTGATCAAAATCATTGTGACAAATGATGAGGCAATTCGAGACCAAATCATTCAGGCAACAAATAATCAAACGCCAGTGGAAATCGCTTCACTTCATGCATCAGACAAAATACAAAAGAACATCGAAGACATACTTTGTCGATACGATTATTTCTATGAGCGAAGGACAAATTTCTATAAGAATCAAAAGAAGGATTCCACCAGGATAGTTCTGCCTCTGTATCTAGCTTCTGGCTATCTTGGATTAGTACTTAAACAACCGCATATGGCTTCGAAGTTAAAGAATAAGTTTGTGAGAAATGAAAAGCAATACGAGCAGATTTTCAGCGATAAATGCAATCTTAAAATATGGCCACAGTTAGTTGCGGTTTTGAAACGAACGGACTTAAAGCTGAACTCTTTTAGGTCCTCCTCGCACAGTTCTTCCGAAAATTTCCTTAAACGTTGGCGTCACATTGTCAGTTTATTGGTCTTGGCTCTTAAGAAGGGCGATTTCAACTATTCGACGGAATGGCTTCTTGAGCTAAATGTCGCTGAATTGACAGATGACCTTTATGTGAAAGTTTGGGATTTAGTTTGTGTATATGATTATGATCCTTATGCGGGTAAGCGAAAAACTAGCAAGGCACTATTTGATCTGTTGGTTTCGAAGGCAGAGAAAGATCTTGGTATTGCAAATAGTATAAGCATCCTGAAACGCAAAAGTACTTTTGTTGAAGAGAAGTCTAGGAGCATATTCTCTCGAGACTTTGTTGAGGCAGTAAACAACCTTCTTCCTGATCAGCCTTGGAAGCCTGGTGTCCATCTCGACATCTGTCGGCAACTGAAATGTGCCACATCTGATGTAAATAACGCAATACTTGTTTTAATACGTGATGGTAAAAGACTTAGGCAAAAAAATGGGGTTGTTTATGATGAGGAGGGAAACGTAAAAATGATTGATGCCGAACGAGTAGACAAGGAAACTTTTTTATTAAAAAAATGATTCCGAAACGAAGAAGATGCGAGGGATTTTAAAGTTTCATTTGGCAATTTAAGAAGTGTTTAAGGTACAGTGTCAAATTTTGCTGACATGGAGGATTGCTTTGGTTTTGTGACAAATGAAATCGAGGCTTGGCCGAGTCATTTCCGAATGAGTATAATCCGGATTATGCTGATGAATGAGCGTAGCATTAAAATGCATGAGAGCTTAATTAAGCTGAATTAATGAAATACTAGTATTTCAAAAGCAGGCCCTGTACCAGAAGTTGTGAGGACTAGGTTGGCTTCTGATGTAGAGAGTTTCTAACTAGTAGGAGAAGAGGCTAGGCAGTGCAAATCTAGACAGTGCAAAAGTTATCGAGTGGAAGTAAATAAAGTTGTCCGACTCCTTTGGTGTAATTTGCAGGCGAAAGAAACGCCTTGGGTGTTGGATAAACGATCTGCACATCATCAAAATACGCACGAAATAATCCAACGGCCACTGTTTGCATTTTGCTTCCTGTCGGCGAAATTAATAAACGCTCATGATCCGAGTGTGAGCCATAAATCTGCAACAAGCAATTAAGGGTCTCCTGGTAGTCTAGAGTGCTAGCTTCGAACGAATCATACTCTAAGGTGTTTAGACGATTTATTCTTTTTATTGCATCAGCGCGCCATGAATTTTGTGAGTCGGGAGTGATGCCGTGAATTAAACTGAAACGAGATGGTTGAAGTTCCGCTCTCAAAGCCGTAAGCTGATAAGCATCTAATGACGGAAAAGCAATTAACCTTGTTTGTCCGATTGGAATTGATGAGGATGAAAGTTCTGGAACAATTGTAATATCGAAGACACCAGATGAAAGAAAAAGTACCGAAAACGTTGTGTCAGTATCAAGCTTATTAATCGCAGCCTCCGCCTCCTCTTGAGTCGGGGGATAAATCTCCGCCTCCGCGTATATTACCGAACATTCGTTGAAACTGTTTTTTCTTTGACCGAGTGCAACAAGAACCTGAACGATAAGCAAACGAGACATTCCTGAAACGTCCACCATGATGCGTCCTGTGCAACCGTCAATTCGTTCAAGGAACAACTGAAAAAACCCAGAGGGATTAAGACGATCATAGGCAAGCTCGGAAAAAGAAATTCCAGCCTGTATGCATTTCTGCTTTATGAGTAATAGGCAGTTATGATCCACAAAAGGGAGATAAGTAATTACGATTACTCTAAAACACGACGAACATAATATCGCACTCCCAAGGGCAGCCAATACTCTTGATTCAAAACCAGCGCATACAATAAGACAATCCTCAGAGGCCATAGAAATCGTCTCTACAACTTTGAGAGAAGGTTTCTGTAGTGCCTCTAGTTTCTTGTCAATTCTGAGGACGTGCAAATTAATATTCTCCTTTCATCTCTAATGGAAGTTCATCGCCTCTAGGTTCGTCTGGCGCTCGTCTGCGAAATTTAACTTCGAATTTTTCTGGACAAGCCAGAAGTAATTCCACGTCTGATGGCTCTAAGGCAATGGCATCGCGATTGCTAAATGTGAGATTGAAGTAAGGGATCAAAAACCTTCTTAAGCATAACCGAGGGACTGTTTTGCCTCTACGACTTTTGCCTCGATAGTCAACGATGAACACTGAGTATCTTAAGAGCTCGTCATAAAGATTTTGGGCTTGAGCGGTAAGTGACAGGGCTTCGTGAGGCTCGATTCGGCTTGCTTGCCATGGCGGATTTCCTCCTTCGTTCCCGGATTCCCTAAACTTGAGGTATGAGTTTGCGACTATCCCGAAAGCTGTGGCTATAGAAACTAGTTTGTCTCCATATTCGCAACTTGCCCTAAGGTTGCGAAGGAACTTGCCTGCTTCCTCACGGATACATTTGTCTTGTATGCTCTCTGTTACTTTTGGCAAAGTCATTGTTTGCCGAAGTTGGTTTTCTCCGCCTGTAGCGTTGACCATGCTTGCAACCAGGTTAATCACATAATGAACATCACCACTACACAAACTGGATAGACTTTCTTTCCCAAAAATCATTATTTTTCCGGCTCTACGTATTTGTCGAGCATCTTCGTTCCAGTTTTGTGGTGGACTACAGCCAAGAAGTTCGGTTATGTCTTTTGCAGGGTAGTTTTCCACAGCCAAAAGTCGCCGCCGAAAAACATCTTCAATAAACGCCAGCTTCCTATCAGAATCGTCATGCAAATAAACTAAACCTAAGTTGAGCAAAATAAATTCTCGCGTTTCAACATATTCTTTTCCATCGATATCTCCCGAAGAAAATGAAACAGGACTCTCTGTCGAAAGCTTGAAAAAACAATTTGCAGTTCGCTGCATGAATATTCTATTGAGGCTCGATTGTAGAGATTTGGTTACTTTAGGTGAAGAATAATCATCAATAAAAAAATAAACTGGACGACTCTTCGAAAACGAAAAAGATTCAACAATTGCCTCGCATGCCCGCTGAAGAATATCCACGCCCCAACACGGTCCGATGGTACGTTTCTCATCGTTAACGAATTGCTGGCGCTGCGCAGCTTTACGGCGTTGCTTCTGGAGTTCTGCCATAACGCTGCGCAGCGTCTCAACACCTGGCTCTCTCGGAGGTTTAATACCAAGAACATCCCAAAGTTTGTTGGCGACTCTGGCTTCAGAAGTGAGATATTCATCTCTGAAATGCCGCAATGCCCAACGCTCGAAGACGTCACATAAGTCTGCAAGAAGTGTAGCCGTGACAAAGTGAATAGGAATGTCGAGAGCTTCGATACGACTTGGAATTGTATATCTAGGGAACGCAAAGTAGAGATCAATGCAACGGTAATAAACGCCCAAAAAAGTAGTTTCAGTAGGTTCATCCTCTTCCACAAGAATCTTATGGTGTAAACTGAGGCTCTTGAAAACGGTGCTTTTACCGCAGCCTCGTGGTCCTGTAACAACTAGATTATTTTTGCTCTTGATGTCATCAAGCCCTAAAAAACGGTCCGAGTAGAGTGATTTGAGAAGGCTCTCGTCATCACCAATTTGCTCACAGTTCAAAAAATCGAATGGTGTCAGCAAGCGACTTCCTTCTCCCGCCAACTTGTCGAATTCGGCTTCCATTGCCTGCAATTCCTTAAGGAGAAGATCAGGTTGCCTTGCGTTTGGTTCACGCGTGTTGTCGCGCTCTGTTAAATATCTGTTAAGGTATTTGTCATTAAGTGCATTAAAAATAAATTTATCCTTCAGGGAACTAGACGTATAGGATACCTGTTCCAAAAGTTGACGAAGAACATCAGCTAGTTGATCATAGTCATCCTTGAACCTCCGTTCACTAGTCGCTTCAGCAACTCCAAAGTCGGTTACCCTGAAAACGTGGCGAGGGCCAATAAGATCGTATGCAGACCTGTCCTGTACCAGTATATTTCCGGGATGAATATCGCCATGGACAACGTCACGTCTTTTCATCTCATGAAACAAGTTCAGGATTGTTGAAAGAAGGTTGGTAATAAATGTAACAGTGACTTTTCCCTTATTCTTGAATATATAGTCTCTCAGGTCGGAACCCTCTACGAATTCCGAGACGAGGACAATGCAGTTTACCCCAGCTGTTTCATCTTTCCAGTCTTCAATTTGTTGTTCGAATTTGACGACGGCGGTATTAGTTAGTGAGTTTGCCTTCTGAACTTCCGCTCTCCAAGTTTCCGTTCCGTCAGCCTCGACTAGAAGATTTTTTCGAGGGATTACTTTGCACGCCCAATCACGAGCTAATAAATCCGAATGCCCCCTGAATACATGGCCATCATTTCCGCTCTTAATGAGTTCTTTGATAACGATGTCGGTTCGACTCGGTAGGTGTTTTCCTATGAACCAATTTGATTGTGGAAGATTACAGCGCATTCAGTTCCTCTGGAAAACCAATATATGTTCTGTCTTAACGGCTTTGCAATTCCGGCGTGTTCGACGAACATCTGGTATTTCATCTGAAATGAGTGATTTAAAACGTAATGATGGAGCTTGTTTACGTATGATGTTGATCACTGTTTCAGAAGGATGTGCAACAAAGCTACGTTTAAACTCCTCTCCGACTACAAAAACACAATAGCCATTTTTCCTCAATCCCTTTTCGACTTTTATGGCGAGACTAGTAATGGCATCAACAAAAGCTTCCTGTCGTTGTGTAATATCGTTAATCGCCTTACTTGCAAAATTTGGGTCAACGAACCACAACCGAAGGCGATTGTCTCGTCCGTAGTCCAGCGCGTTCATATAGGGCGGACTTGTAATTAGCGCGCCAAAACGGTTTGGAATGGCAAGTTTTTTTACATCAACTTGTTCAAAGCCGACTGGATCGATCATCCTGGATGAAACAAAACGTTTATAACTGCGTTTAATCTTTGCTAGGAGACGCGATTTCAATTCACGGTATGCATACATCTCTGGAAACTGTGATCGTGGATATTTTCGATCACGGAGATAAGGCACTAGATGACTACTTGGATAGGAGAGAAAACCTGGACGTTGGTGATGCAAAATTCCGAGAAGACAGGCCATCAGGAAATCATATTTAGGATTACGGCAAACCGTCGCAAAATTCAGGATCTCACGCAGAGTTGCTGGGTGGTAAAACTTTCGGACCCAGAGAGGCACCTTTCGCAAGTCTGGTAATGGGAGCCGCTCTGCCTCTATGAATGCCTCGTCGGCCAAAGTTAGGGCAGCAAGAAGTGATGAGGGGGGCGACAATTTTGCATTTGAAAGAATTCGGGCGTAAGGACTAATGTCTGATCCAAAAACCTTTCTACCGCGGATATTAGCCTCCAATAGGATTGTGCCAGCACCTGCGAATGGATCTATAACTAAGTCCCCAGCTTTAGAGAACTTTTCTACCAAATCACCAGCGATGCTACTCTTAAGTTTGCCAATGTAAGGTGACAATTGATGTAGAGTGCATTCTGTGTTTGCACATGAACCCTTCCAGTGCGCTGGAGCTAAGTAAACTTCAGCGTTCCTGATCATTTCTTGATTTGTAGTTTTCGATTTCAACATCAAATACCTTAGCCCGCAACAGACAGCACCCCACTTTGGCGTAACCACGAACTATTCCGAAAGACATAAGTTGTTTTTATTATGCGTGTGGGCCCTATAAAAGTCAATCTCGATTTAAAAGACAGCTAAATTTCAATTTGTGAGCATATTCAAATCTGAGTATGCGGGGTGTTGTTTAATGATCTGTTAACTCATAGCGTAATAATGTTTGAAAATTAGTCAAGCCGTGGCGAGAAGAAACTGCTGCTTTTGGCTTAAATGAAACCACTGCCGAAAAGTGTTTATACTAAAATGTCTATTCCACACAGGAAGAGACGAGCGTCTGCGCGTCCTAGGCACGCAGCCCAGCCTACCCCAAGGCTTCCACCAAGGCTACGGCGAACTGAACGGCGGCTAGGTGCGTGCCCCTCCCGTATGTCTGGTGCCCTTCTATGGTCCAATTGCTTTTCGGTAGCGATATTAGTAGGCTGTGCGTATGTTAAGTGTTTAAAGTAGTTGGCATAAGGTGCGGCTCGTGTTCCCTGATTTTTCTTAATGCGGTTAGACTTTGAGCATGCTATACTGTGCGCCATATTAATTGGGGGGATGCTATGATGTTGAAAACTGGGGGAATGCTGGTCGCAAGTTTAATGGCTCTGTCGTGCTTTGCTCAAGAGGCCAAGCAGGGAGAAAAAATGGGGGTGGGGGCGAAGCTGGTGCCTCAGGTGCTGACGTGGATGCCTGAAAAACCAGAAGGTTTTTCCATTCCAATTACTAATCGCGCGGTCTGGGATCGTCCGGATGTCCAGAAGCTCTACACCGCGAAGTATTTGAAGGCTGCTGAAAGCGCACTTAAGAATCCCTTGCCGAAGTGGGATACGGAGGCGTATCTCGAGTATTCTGTCAACGGCGGCCGTGACAAAGGCCAGAAAATGATCGGGGACCGCCGCCGTGGATTTATGCCGTGTGTCTACATGGAGTGCGTGGAGAACAAGGGACGATTTCTCCCCTATATTCTAGAGGCCATTCAGGCGTATTGCGACGAACCAAGCTGGACCTTGCCCGCGCATGACCGTGGCCTTACAAACTTTAAGCGCACGCGCTACAGCATTGATCTGGCGTCCTCCGCCTTCGCTTTTCAGCTCGCCAATGTGACCTATATGCTGGGCGATAAGCTGCCTGCTCGCACGCACAAAATGGTCTTCGCCGCATTGGATGAACGTATCTACAAGCCCATTGAGGTGGCGGTCATCACGCAGTCGAGCGGAAAGACAACGGAGTGGTGGACGGATTGCGACCACAACTGGAACTCGGTCTGCTGGAATGGCGTCGTGGGCGCAACGCTGACCCTGCATCCGGACAAGTTGTTCCGCGCAAAGGTCACTGCCGCAGCACTGGTCAAGATTCAACGCTTCCTCGAAGGTTTCCCCTCGGATGGCTACTGCTATGAGGGTACGGGCTACTGGAATTATGGCTTTTCAAATTTTCTCTATATGCGCGAGATGATTTGGCAGCTATCAAAGGGAAAGCACGACTTGTGCAAGGACGAGAAGGTGGATCAGGTTGCACGCTATGGCGTACGCATTGAAGTGATGCCGGGCCTCTCGCCTGCGTTCGGCGATTGCGGATTAGGCACACGCCCCTCTAAAAGCATTCTGCAATATTGCAACCAGGCCATGAACATGCAATTGCCCGGCGTGGAACCGCTTGCCGCAGACCCGCTGCTCTGCACAGATTTTTACGACATTGTCCCGCGCTCGATCAGCACTCCCTACGCCGCCGCCTCTGTCAAACTGGAGAAGCCTTATGGCTTTTACTTCAACAGTGCGACCATCCTGATTTCCAAGATGGCTGATCTGTCATACGGCGCAGCCATCAAGGCGGGCGGAAACGGCAATCACAGTCACAATGACATTGGCTCCTATATGATCGCTGTCGCCGGCAAGACCATCACGGGCGATGCGGGGGGCCCCAAGCGCTACACCGCGGATGTATTCAGCAGCAAGCGCTATACCTTCCCGATCCTGAATTCCTACGGTCATCCTGTCCCGTACATTGATGGCCTTCAGCAGGCTGTGGCCACAAAGGTGAAGCCCATTGTCTTGCGAGCGACGCAGAGCGACAAGCTGGATAATTTCCTGATTGATATGCGCCCCGCGTATCCCACTGTAAAGAATATGACCCTGCTGGAGCGCGACTATCTTTTTGACCGTGAGGCGCGCACCATTAGCGTTGAAGACCGTTTTTCAGCTACGGAAAACAAGAAATTCGAAACCGCTATTGTGTTGACCGGCACTTTTAAGACCAATGACACCACAACGGTTGAGCTGATCAACGACAAGCAAGCCATTCAAGCGCGCGTTGTGGCCTCAGCTCCTGTTGAACTGGTGCCTGAAAAACTTCCCAACTTCGGAAGCGAGTTCACGCGCATTGCTGTGCGTTTCAAAGACCCGCTCCAAAAGGGAAGCATCAAGATTGTCTATACAGTGCGTTAGTACGCGCTCAGCATATCCTTGACCTGCTTGGTGCCCCAGATGCTGACTTCGTCGATGACGCAGTTCGGGGGGACGTCAATGCAGTGCACGAGTGTGCGCGCAAAGTCTTCTGCGGTCGGATAGCCTTCCATCCAACTGTCGTCAATCTTCGCATTGGAGCAGAAGTTGGTGCGCGCGGCGCCCGGGATAAAACAGGTGGCCTTGCCGCCCCATGTTTCCATCTCCTTGTGCAGGCAACGGGTGTAGCCGACCATGCCCGATTTCGCTGCTGTATAAATGGCCCAGGACGGCCAGGCAAAGTGTGCGCAGCCGCTGGAGACGTTGATGATGTGGCCGGAACCGGACTTGCGCATCTCAGGAATGACGGCGCGGGCGCCCTTCATGATAGAGGTCAGATTGGTGTCTAAGATGGCCTGAAATTCGTCATCCGTCATGACATCCACGTTCGCGATCTTGACGCCGCAGCCGTGGTTGCAAACGAGGACATCGATCCGTCCAAAGGCTTTCACAGTCTGCTTGACGACCTTGGTCCAATCCTTGGTCACAGTCGCATCCGCGGCAACGGCGATCCAGGTTTTCGGGTTCAGTTTTTTGCCAACGGCATTTAAGGTCTTGAGCGTGCGTCCGGTCAGAACCAGCCGTGCGCCCATTTCGTTAAGCATGTAGGCCGCAGCTTCGCCAAAGCCTGATGATGCGCCCGTAATGATAATCACTTTGCCTTCGATGTAATGTTTCATGAATGACTCCTTTTCGTAAATCAGTTATGCCTAGGTGAGTTATTAATTTACCAGCTTTCCTCTTGTCTGTGAAGGCTAGAAGAGGATTAAAGCACTGGGAGCACAGAGCATCCTGCCTGTGCATTCAAGAAACAGGCAGGATGCCTGTGCTCCCAGTTTCTTGAGAACCGCCACAAAAATTCGCGTTTTCCGCAAAAAAGAAAAAAAGGCGATAGACAACACTGCTAAAATTTGGCATACTAAATCGCTCAAATGGGACTTATACAAAGGATCCCGTAAAAAAGAACTAGGGTAACATAAGAAAGGTAGAAATACATGTCTGTTAAAACAATGATCTTCATCGATGGTAGCTGGCTTTATCACAGTCGGCAGGCGCTCTTTGAATCACTGGGAGAAGAGAGCGGTTTCGAAATAGATTATAAACGCATCCCAGATATCATCGCTCATCAGATCGCCAATGTCCTGGATTCCGAAGTGGATGTGGTCCGGACGAATTACTTTGGAACCATTCCTGTCAATAAGCAGGGCTATAATCCGACAAAGCAAAAAGCGTTTTACGAATTTCTTGCGATGCAGTGTGCGTATGACACCGAGATCCTTGAGATCGATTTCCGACGTGAGCCTGAAGCGCATCCGGATGATAAGTGGGTGAATGTGTCGTTGGCTGCTGCAATGGTACACTTTGCCTCTATGCCCGGCGCGTATGACATGGCGGTCCTCGTGGCCGGTGAAGCGGATTATATCCCGCTCTTGAAGCGTGTGCGTGCCATGGGCAAGCGCGTGCAGATTGTCTCCATGAATAACATCGATGGAAAGAGTCTCTGCAGCGCCTCTTTGCTGACAACCCCTGGCATTCAAGACATGCCGCCGATCTTCCTGGACGAGCACTCCCAGCAGATCCGTCTGGTCCGTGAAGAGCAAAGCCGTCCCTGCAAGAACTGCGGACGCTCGGAAGTCACGACCTGGGCCGGACCTGAATTTTTCTGCTCGAACTGCAGGACTGAACATCGCAAGCAGGTTCGCACCTGCGATACCTGCGGCAAGGAAGAGGAAACGACATGGGATAAGCCGTTCTTCTATTGTACGGACTGCCGGAGCAAACATCGGGGTGCTCCTGAAAAAGCAGAATAGTGCTGAAAAGGGGGCGGACTTCGTAGTCCGCCCTCAACTTTTTTATAGGAGCGCCTAAACGCATGAGCATGCATACCATCCGCTTTCAGCCATCGCAAATCGTTGTTCGTGTCGAAGAAGGATCAACCGTCTGGGATGCGGCACGTCAAGTCGGGCTTCTTCTCGAGATGCCGTGTAACGGCGCAGGAAGCTGCGCTAAATGCCGCGTGAAGGTCCTCTCCGGCAGGTCTGATCCGCGTGACTCTGAACACCGCTTGGCGCGTGAAGAGCTTGCGCAGGGGTGGCGCCTCGCCTGCAAAACGCTTGTTGTCGACTCCCTGGATGTTGAAGTTCAATCCGTGGCTCCTCAGAAAGCGGCGCACGTCATTCTGACAGACGGTGATTCCATTGAAGTCGATGAGGATGAGGCACCAATCGGCACGTATGGTGTCGCCTTCGACCTTGGAACCACGACCGTGGCAGGATCGTTGTACGATTTACATGCCGGGGAGGAGTATGCTGTACGCGCAACGATGAATCGCCAGGTCGTCCACGGGGACGATGTCATCAGCCGCATTGCCGCTGTGCGTTCTGATCCCTCAATGCTGCTCCAGTTGCAATGTCTGGCTGTCGCAACGCTCAATGAGGTCATTGATGCGCTCTGCGCTTCAACAGGTCGCTCGCCTTCGGATATCCGCCGTATCACGGTTGCCGGCAACACGACGATGCAGCAGTTGCTGCTGGGCATTGACCCTTCTGCGCTTGGCGAGCAGCCTTTTACTCCGGCCTTCCTCCATGCGCAGAAAAGTGCCGCCGGCAAACTGGGGCTCAAGGCGCATCCAGAGGCGGAGGTCATTGTTTTTCCGCAGATTGGCGGCTTTGTGGGCGGCGATACGGTTGCGGGACTCTTGTCTGCCCATGCCGACATCTTTGCTAAGCCCGCGCTCCTTGTGGATATCGGGACGAATGGCGAGATTGCGCTCTTCAGCAAAGGCGAGATCTTGACTGCGTCAACAGCAGCAGGGCCTGCGTTTGAAGGCGCGCGCATTTCTCAAGGCATGCGAGCCGTGACAGGGGCGATTGATCAAGTATGGCTTCATCAGGGCATTTTATGTTATCACGTCATTGGCGGAACTCAGCCCAAGGGCCTTTGCGGCTCTGCCCTGATTGATGTCGTTGCCTTGTTGCTTCGTGTGGGTCTGCTGGATGAAATGGGCGTGCTGGGCGTCGTGGATCCGAAGCCCTCTGTGCTATCGGATCAACTCAAAGACCGTCTCGTGCAGACGGAGCGTGGGACCAGTTTCGCGTTGGCTGTTGCGCAAGATGGCTCACCGCTTGTCGTGTTGACGCAACAGGATATTCGCGAACTTCAGCTTGCTTCCGGTGCGCTACGTTCTGGGATTGATACCCTGCTGAAGAAGGCAGGCCTGACGGCGCTGGATTTGGATTCTGTCCTGCTCGCCGGTGGTTTCGGCAATTACATCCGGTGTGAGCATGCCATGGAAATCGGCTTGTTGCCGCATGTCCCGCTGAAGCGCATTCGTTCGGTTGGCAATTCGTCGCTGACAGGGGCGAAGCGCGTCCTCCTTTCACATGCAGAATTAGCCCGCGCGGAACATATTCGTGATTGCTCGGAGCATGTGGAACTGGCTTCCGAGCCTGGCTTCACAGATGCCTTCATGGATGCGATGATGTTAGGTCCGCGATAGGGTGTTTCGGTTACTTTGTCGGGAGTTGTCGATGCGTCGCTTGGATTGAGGACGCAAAGACTTGAAGACTCTGGTTGGATTCCTATTCATAGTGTGTCCACATGCGGATGACTTTCACCGTTTTTGTTTCTGAGAGAACTTGATAGACAAGACGGTGTTGAATGTTAATACGCCGTGAAAAAGCCCCCGATAAGTCTCCTAGAAGTTTTTCGTAAGGCGGGGGATTCTGAAAGGGATTGACGGCGATGATGGCGAGTAGGCGCTCAACATTGTCGCGTAGACCAGAGGAGGAGACTTTCTTGGCATCCTTCTGTGCCTGCTTTGTATAAAGGAGTGTCCACTTCACCATTTCAGTTCCTTTGAACATTCACGAACAGGTGTGCTTAATCCTTTCCTGATCGACTCTTTCATGCCGGGAATGCTTGAAAGGTAAAGTGTCTCCTGAATGGCACTCCAATCGGAGGAAGAAATAAGTACGGCAGTATTCCGCTTCCCTGTGATCGAAACGGGGAAGTGGGTCTCCGCCACATCGTCAATAAGGCCATAGAGGGATTTGCGCGCCTCGGATACGGTCATCGTCGTCATTCTTAAAATCCTTTCGTACGTCATACGGTACGCTTATGATGTAAAGAAGTCAATAATGTTTTTCCATGATTAGGCCAAGGGTCAATAGCCCAAGTCCCACGTCCAATGTCCCAAGTCTTAAATGTATGTCCCTCATGTCCCTATCGTCTCTCGTGTCCCTGCTTGCCCAACTCTTAACGCTGAAGTTACAGGCAGGATATTTATTATTTTCCGCTTAAGGGAATTTGCTGGAGGGTCTTAAGGATGCTCGAGAGTTTTTCTTCGCTCGTCAGCCCCTTCAATATCGGGATGTGATTGTGGACTGTGATTGGATTGCGCGACGAGGAGGGATACAGATAGACTTTGCCTTCACGGGTTTCAATGCGTCCAATGTGGCGTTCAGCCGCTTGGATGCGCAACTCGGTGATGCGCAGCAAGCGAAGCACGGGCTTGGCGGGTTTGCCATAGCGGTCTGTCAGCTCGACCTTGAGCGCATTGACTTCCTGTGTCGAGACTGCCTCAGCAAGGCGGCGATGGATGATCATGCGGTGGCCTTCGTCCTCCACATAGTCATACGGAATACAGGCGGAACGCTCGACATCAATGGTACCCGGCGAGTAATCAAGAAAGTCGAGCGCAAGGTCGACGTCCACGAGCAGGGGAGGCAGTTCGCCCTTCATGCGTGCGATGGTACGCCGCAACAATTGACAGTAGAGACCAAAGCCAATCGCGGCAATGTGTCCGCTCTGCGTCGCGCCAAGCAGGTTGCCTGCGCCTCGGATTTCAAGGTCGCGCAACGCCAGGTTAAATCCCGAACCGAGTCCGCTGTGCTTTTGCAGCGCGGCAATTCGCTGGCGCGCGTCTTCGTCAATATGGCCGTATTCCGGGAGCAGCAGCCATGCAAATCCTTTTTGTGAGGAGCGTCCGACGCGTCCACGGAGCTGATACAAATCCGCGATTCCGAAACGGTCCGCGCGATGCACCAGAATCGTATTGGCGCGCGGGATGTCGAGTCCGCTCTCAACCAGTGTGGTGCAGAGAAGGACATCGACCTCTCCAGCTTCGAAATCGTGCATGACTTCTGAGAGTTCACCTGCCGGCATCTGGCCATGGGCAATCGCAATGCGCGCTTCAGGGACGAGCGCGGCCAGACGCCGCATCATAAGTCCGATGCTCATGACGCGGTTGTAGAGGAAGTAGACTTGCCCGTCTCGATGGATTTCCTGCTTGATCGCGGCCTGGATGACCTGATCCGTGTCCCGTGCGACCTTGGTCTCTACAGCCAGGCGTTCGCGGGGCGGTGTCTGCAGGAGGCTGAGATCCCGGGCGCCTGTCATGCTCATGTAGAGCGTGCGTGGAATCGGTGTGGCCGAAAGGGTCAACACGTCGACCATCTGCCGTATCTGTTTCAGCCGTTCCTTGTGGGCGACGCCAAAGCGCTGCTCTTCGTCAATGATGAGCAGTCCGAGGTTTTTAAAGGCTACTCCGTTGGCCAGCAGGGCATGCGTTCCAATAACGATGTCCACACTTCCGACGGCCGCCTCTGCCAAGATCTTCTGGCGGCGGGAATAGGTCTGGAACCGGCTCACGGCTTCAATGCGTACAGGGTAGGCGCTCATACGGTCACTGAAGGTCTCAAAGTGCTGCTCAGCCAAGACGGTCGTGGGCACAAGCACGGCAACCTGACGTCCGTTCATGACCGCGATGAAGGCGGCGCGCATCGCGACTTCGGTCTTGCCGTAGCCGGCATCGCCGCAGATCAGACGGTCCATGGGACGCGAAGCAGCCATATCCTTTTTAATTTCAGCAATGACTTTGAGCTGATCAACGGTCTCCTGATACGGGAATGCCGCTTCAAATTCATGCAGCCAGGGCGGCTCGACATTGAAGGACAGCCCTTCGGAGACGCTGCGTCGGGCCTGGGTTTCAAGAAGGGAGGCGGCCAGGTCAGCAACAGCTCTCTCCGCATCGATCTTTTCATTGCGCCAACGTTTTCCACCGATGCGATGCAGTTTGGCCTTATGGCCTGACACGCCCACATACCGGCTCAGGAGGTGTGCATGTGAAACCGGCACGTGCAATTTGGTGCCGTCTGCATATTCCAGCGTAAAGACTTCGGAACGGTGACCGTTGAGTTCAATCTCTGTTGAGCCGAGGAAGCGTCCGATACCATGGTCCACATGAACAACCAGGTCGCCGGCTTCGAGGTCTGAGGCATGCTCCACGCGCCCGCCGCGCGAAACGGTCGTTGCGGTGGTCCGTCGCACGGACTGCTTATGGACCGTGTAGAGGTCGCTTTGACCGACCACGACAAGGCCGGCAATTGCAAAGCCGCCTGAGAGCGCTGTCTTCTGGACGTGGATATGCGTTGAGGGGCCGAGTTCGCGGGCCAGGAGTTCGCAGGTGCCTGCGGTGTCGGCGCAGATGATCACCTTGTCGCCCCGCACGGCGCGTGCTTCAAGATCATCCATGAGCCGCTTGCGTGCGTTTGCGAGCAACTCGGGATGGTGTGCGTCTTCGGCGCCCAGCTCTGCCAGTCCGGGGATTCCGGCAATATCCAGCGGCAGCGACGGCGTCTGTGCCGGTGGCGGATCACCGCTGAAGAGCTGCAGGCAGGGTTCGCGCAGGTTAACCTGGTCTTCCAGATGTGTCCATGAGGGGATGTGGTCACCGGGTTCAGCGGGCACAGTCAAGTAGCTTTGAATGTGATCCAGCTCGAGCCACGCAATCGCGGTCTGCTGGGGCAGCAGATCAATCAGGTGGACAACCGGAAGGCGGTCTGCTGAGCACGGGGGAATCCAGAGGGATTGTCCATCTTCAACTGAACATTGCGTGGCGGGGTCAAACATGCGCAGCGACTCAATCTCGGGTCCGAAAAATTCCGCACGCCACGGCAGCGCAGTAGCCGGCGGCCAGATATCCAGGATGCCGCCGCGCACGGCGAGCTGGCCGGGGGAGTCCACTTCAAGCACGCGCGCATAACCTGTGAGCACGAGCCGGGTGATGAGATCATCAAAGGGGATTGACGTGCCGACGCGCAAGGTGATGGAGGCCTGTTGAAGCGCTTCCGGATCAGGAATAGGCTGGAGAAGCGCCTGTATGGAGGTGACCACGACACGGGGGAGCGTTTTTTCATGGGCGTCAGGGTCTTCACGCACGGCGCGTAAGACTTGCAAGCGTAGGCCCGTCGCTTCGACGTCCGTTTCGCTTTGAAGCGGGAAGGACATGGGGGAGACCCCGCTGTCGCGTCCAAACGCGCAGAGGTCGGCATACACGCGCTCCAGGGCGGTTGCGCCAGGCGTGACCACAAGTGCGATATGTGCCGGGGAACGTTGGGCTAAGGCAACAGCAGTCAAGGCCGCCGAGGCGCCCGGCAGGGAGGGCGTTGCAAGCCGGGTTGCATGACGGGGCAATGCTGTTTTGAAGAGGCTTGAAAAAAGGCTGGTTAGCGAATCAGGCATGGTTTTTACTGAGCCATTCAATAGCCTTGATCAGTAATTTCGAATCCATGGTATGGACTTCACGTTTGGCGCCAAGGGGGCAGGGGAGCGTGATCGAGAGTTTGCCGCCCAGATGCTCGCGGAACTGTTCGAGCCCTTCTAAGATATCGAAGCGTCCATTGGTGGCCCGTTCCAAGAGCGGGGAGAAGGTTGGAAGTCCTGATTGGTGGAGACCCTTGAGAATCGCATCGCGCTCGGTACCTGTAATCATCCCCTTGAGAAACGCGTAGGTGCTGTCCAACGCAATACCGATCGCAACGGCGTGTCCATGGGAGATTGAGAAATTGGAGTCGATTTCCAGTCGGTGTGCGGCCCAGTGGCCGAAATCAAGGGGCCGCGCACTCCCGAACTCAAAGGGGTCCCCATGGGTCGCAATGTGCTTCAAGTGCAGGGCCGCAGTTTTCTGGACGAGCTTTTCCATGGCCGCTTGACTGCGCTTTTTAAGTTTGGGGGCATCTTTGCAGAGCGCATTAAAAAAGGGCTTATCCGCAATGATGGCGACTTTGAAGGCTTCTGATATGCCGCCTGTCCAGTCAGTCGGGGACAATGTTTTGAGAAACTCGAAATCATTGATCACTGCATAAGGCGGTGCAAAGGTGCCGATGAAATTTTTTGCGCCACCGTCATTCATCCCGTTCTTCACGCCGACACCCGCGTCATTCTGAGCCAAGACAGTTGTTGGGATGCGGATGAAGCGAACGCCGCGATGAATCAAGGAGGCGGCAAAGCCGGCCATGTCCAATACGCAGCCGCCGCCAATCGCAACGATATAGCTGTGACGATCCAGGCGGTCCATCCCTGCGCGAGTCATGATTTCACGGACATGCCCCCAGCCATTCTTGGCATGTTCGCCACCCGAGACGATCACAGGCTTTTCAATAAGGGTCATCTGGGTGTGAAACGCGGAAAAATAGTCCTCAATCTGGCGAAGGAGTGACGGGGCAACAGCCACAACCCCGTCGTCGATCACCAGCAGGATACGCACGGGTGCGTCGCTTTGTCGGGGAGCCACTGCTTTTAGAAAGGTTTGATTATCCTTTGAAAACACACGTCGAGTGAAGTAAACAGGATAAGAAAAGGGAACCGTGAAACGCTGATGGATAACTTGGGTAGGCATAGTTGCTTAGTATAGGTTCTAAAGGCGGTGATTGTCAAAAGATAAAAGGGGAAAAATCCAGTAGCAATTCTAATTATGGGCAAGACCGCCGCCCGGGGTGCTATAAACTTTGTCGCGAGCTTTGTCGGGAGCTTTGTCGAAAAATTACTGGTTACTTGGTGTTTTACGCTAAGATCGCGAATTGGGTGAAGGACGGCGTGCCCTCGCAAATCCGTGAATACACGGGGGCACAGCTCGTCCTTCACCCGGCATCTCTAGAGACGGCTCAGGGGCTTGCACGAGATAAGCCCCGGCTGTAGTCAGCCGCTCGCGGGGGCTTTCCGTGCAAGCACCTTATAGCGCCCTTAGCGAAAACATTTATGAGTTGCCTGTCATCTCAAACGCTTGGCTATTCAGTCATCGTTTTTCGACAAACCGTGAAGAGCCATATTAATTGCTGAGAATCCAGTTGACGGGGGTGTCAAGGAAGGGATAAACTATTAAATTGATAGAAACGATGACGAAACGTATGAAAAATCGAACGATAAATCTTTATAACCTCTTTACGCTCATGGTCTTCATGGGGTGCTCCTCGCTTATGGCTGCAACCCAGGAAGTGGTCGTTGTCCGTGGAACAGCTTCTCAAACCAGTAATTATAGCGCCACTTATCCAGCGTCAAATGCTTTAGACAATAATGCGGGGACGTTCACCCATACGCTCAGTATCGCAAACAGTTACTGGCAGGAGGATTTGTTGTCGTCGTATCCCATTACAAAAATTGAGCTGGTCAATCGGGCCGATGCCGGCACTGACACCCGCATGGGCGGCTTGACGCTTCGCGTTTTTGACTCCAATATGGTCAGCATGGTTTCGACGATTGTTACCAACCCAGGTGTTGGAGGCACATGGACGTATGTATTGCCAGAGGTTGTCACGGGGAAATATGTGCGGGTTGGGCTTGAAAACAACCTCACCAATCAGGGGGGGAACTATTTTGTGACCCTTGCTGAAGCCCGTGTCTATGGCTTGTGGACACCCGTGGATTTAGTGGGCACAAACATTGCCGTAGGTAAAGACTCCTTTATGGTGCGGTTATTGGACAGTCTCGCCCCAGCAGCATACGCCAATGATGGAAACATGGCGACCTCAACAGCGACGACAAGTCAAACAGTCGACGGCTATTGGGAAGTTGACCTTGGGGCGCTTCATGCAGTCACCGCACTCCGCATTTTTGAAAAAGATGGGATGAGTGCCCGGCTTAAACATGCGACAGTCCGCCTTTTTGACGAAAATCATGAATCTGTCTATTCCCAACATCTGTCGCTGATGGATCTTCCCCTTTTCTCCGTTAACCTGGGAGGCACCTACATTGCTAGATATGTTCGGGTTGGCCTTGAAAACAAAGAGCGAACCAGTGATACGAATGGCTATGAGTGGTATATCGGATTTAAGGAAGTTGAAGTCTTGGGCAAACCTCTTTCCGAAACTGGGATCATCCAGTTCGGGGCCTCTGTGACCAATCTGACTCAGGGGCAGGAGACGACACTCTCGTGGCAGGTTGCTGATGTGGATTATGCATTCATTTACGACGGAAATGGATGGGTCACAAACGTCACAGGACTCTCCTCGATTACACTGACCCCTTATTACCCAACCTGTTATACACTGGTGGCCACCAATAAAGCTTCTGTTTTTGAGCAATCCGTTGCAATAACCGTCGATGGAGAGTCTCCGACGTTGAGGCTTGAGGAGGTTGTTGCGGCCAATGCGGTCTCCCTTGAAGACGGCTATGGCGATGTGCCCGATTGGATTGAAATTCGTAATCCAAGCGGGAGCGCTGTTCCGCTGCTGGGCTATGGTCTCAGCGACAACATGTCGAAACCGTTTAAGTGGATCTTCCCGGATGTGACGATCCCTGCGTATGGTCGCCTGATCGTTTTTGCCTCTGATAAGGATCAGAAAGTTGATCCTGCTGGATTCCTGCATGCAAAATGGAAGCTTTCGGATGAGGGAGAATCAATCAAGTTGACGGCGCCCAATGCCACCGTACTCGATACCGTGACCTTCCCTGCCCAGCGCGAAGATCTGGCGTATTCGCGTGACTTCGAAGGGACATGGGGGTTTGCTGATCCGACCCCTCAGAAACTGAATCTGAGCACACGCTATCAAGGGTGGCTTCAGGATGTCTCCTTCAGCCAGAAGCGTGGTTTCTGTACCAATGCATTTGCGCTGGCCATCAACAACCCGAACCCAGACTCGACACTCCTCGTTTCAACGAACGGCACAGAGCCCATCCTGGCCTACACCGGCCCGATTCAAATAGACAACACGCGCGTGGTCAGGGCGCGTGTCATCCGTCCGGGCTATCACGCCCATCGGACCGAGACACAGACCTATGTCTTTATTGAAGCTGTTCTCTCCTCGTCGTTGATGAATGTCAAGACCATCAAGGCCTTAGATCCCTTGTATACCGGGACGATCCGGCAAGGACTTAATGACTTGCCGACGATCTCCGTCGCGCTTCCGGAAGTCAAAGACGATTACTATGAACGTGAAGGCTCTGTGGAGATTCTCTGGTCAAGCGATGATGAGCGCAACCCTGTTCAAGCCAACTGCGGGATTGAGCAGTTTGGCGGTTCGTGGCAAGATTTTACGAAGAAGAGTTGGCGTTTAAACTTCAGAAAAGTTTTCGGAACTGGAAAGCTGGAAGCATCGCTCCTCAATGGTTTTGATCATGGCTTTTCCGTGCGGGAGTCCTTTAATAAGCTTGAGTTGCGTTCGGGATCACAGGATATGGTTGCGCGTGGCTTTTACATGGCCTCCCGTTTTGTGGATGACACTATGATGCACATGGGGAACCTGAATCCGCATGGCCGGTATGTCAACCTCTACCTGAACGGGACCTACTGGGGCCAATACGATTTACGAGAGGCGCTGGATGATGCGTTTCTTGCTAACTATCTAGGCGGTAAACAGAATGAGTATCTCGTCGTGCGAGGCAACGACAACAGCAGTGATAATTTTATTCCGGGGACGCCTGATCCCATCTCTCGCTATTCCTGGTCAAATATGCGTGCCCTTGCAACATCCTATCATGATGTAAAACCGTACCTTGATGTTCAGAGCCTTATCGATTTTTACCTGCTCTGGAATTATGGGAATTGTGAATCTGAGTATCGCTGTGCCGGGCCGGTGAATGCCGGGAGTGGCTTCAAGTTCTGGATGGCGGATTCGGATGGATTCTTACAAGTCACTTCTGCAAATCGTACAGGCGTAAATGGTCCTGGGTACCTCATTCAAAAGCTAAGGACGGATACAAATCCCGACTTCAAAATGTTTTTTGCAGATCGAATTTATAAGCACTTTTATCACAACGGTGCGCTGACACCGACACGTAACCTGGCCCGTCTGGATGATCGAATGAATGAAGTTCAGAACAGCATGTTCGCTGAATGTGCACGTTGGGGATATCAACCAACACCGAGTGATTGGATTGCTGATGCGAACACCATTCGCACAGGCATGTTTCCCGGACGAGGCACCCAGGTTGTCGGCTACATGCGAGCGGCTGGCTTGTTTCCGGCTTTTGATCCTCCTGTCCTGACGCAGCAAGGTGGCGTGGTGACGAATGGCACAGCGATTAATTTGAGCTCTTCTGCTGGTAATATCTATTACACGCTGGATGGCTCTGATCCGCGTTTACCAGGTGGAGCCATTTCGCCCACAGCGCTTGTATTTCTTACCACAAGTTCTGAGCAGTCGCTGATTGCCTCCAATACGGTCTGGCGCTATTGGGACAAGGGTGGGATCGCCACGACCTCTTGGCGGGAACGTCTCTTTGATGATGCATCCTGGAGCAGCGGGGCGGCGGAACTCGGCTATGGGGATGCCCCGACGACCACCATCAGCTATGGCCCGGATGGAAACAACAAGTATACGACCAGCTATTTCAGAAAATCCTTTTTTGTGCAGGATTCACAAGTCTTTGATCGCCTCGCAATTTCGCTATTAAGAGATGATGGTGCAGTGCTCTATTTGAACGGAACCGAAATTCTGCGCCATAATATGCCAGCGGGGGAGGTGACCTCCTCGACCTTCTCCACCCTTGCGGTTGGCGGAGCAGATGAGAACACCTACTTCACCTTCGACCTCTCAGCGGCGCCGCTGATCTCCGGCACGAATGTGCTGGCAGTTGAAATTCATCAATGCAACCTCTCGAGTTCAGATCACTCGTTCAATCTCGCAATGTCTTCATACCAAGCTGTCAACCATCCGATCACCGTCAGCAATACAGTCTTGAAATCACGCGTATTCACGGGGAGTGCGTGGAGCGCATTGAACGAAGCTGCTTTCTATCTGCCGGGGCGTCAAGGGGCATCGGTTTCCAATCTGGTTGTCTCTGAGATCCACTACAATCCGCCAGGCTACGAGAACGAGGAAGCCTTTATAGAACTGATGAATGTAAGTTCAAATGAGGTGGACCTCTCGGGGGTGACCTTGTCGGATGCGGTCAGCTTTACCTTCCCAGACGAAACTATTTTGCAGCCGGGTGCGTTTATTGTCGTCGTTGAAGATGCGGCGCGCTTTGCTGCCTGTTATCAGTCCATGACGTCTCCCTATTACTACCCTGGCATCCGTGTGGCCGGTGAGTGGGCGGGTGCGCTATCAACCAGTGGCGAAACTTTGATTATTCGTGCGACAAACAGTAGCGTGATCGCCTCAATAACCTACAGCACAAGCAAGCCGTGGCCTTCCCGTCCGGATGGAGAGGGGAGTTCGCTTGAACTCATTGCCCCGCTTGCGCTGCCTCTTCAGCAGCCTGAACGTGATGCGGCGCTCAACAGCGCTTCGAGCTGGCAGGCGAGCGCCCTTTATCAAGGCTCCCCGGGGCGCCTGGGGGCCGCGGAGAAATCGCTGGTGATTAATGAACTCCTTTCTCACACGGATGCGGAGGAGGACTGGATTGAAATATTCAATGCCGGAGCGTCCTTGGTCAGCTTTGCGAATCTCTATATCAGCGATGACTATGAGCAGCCCTGTAAGTTCCTGGCCCCGGAGGAGATGGAATTGGCCCCTGGAAACTTTGTGCGCTTCACAGCCTCACAACTTGGCTTTGCGTTTAGTGAGCTTGGCGAGAAGGCAATCCTTGTCGAGGCTTCAGGCACGAATGCGATTCGCTTCATAGACGTAGTCACGATCCCGGCTGTCGAACGCGAAGAACCTGTTGGCCGGTATGCGCTCAGCGACGGGTCCGTGGACCTCACAGAGCTTCGCACAACCACGCCGAATGCTGCCAATGCGCTTCCCCGCATCGGCCCCGTCATTTTTGGCGAGCTGATGGCGAACCCAGAAGCTGGTCGTGCAGCATACGCTGTCCTTGTGAATCTGACGGGGGCAGCCATTCCCCTTTTTGATCCGGAGCGCCCTGCAAACGTCTGGAAGCTCTCAGGCGCGATCGACTTCCTCTTCCCAGCCGGACAATCCCTGGCACCCTACGGCATACTGATCGTTTGTGCAACAAACGAAGCCGCCTTCCGAGTCCAGTATGGGCTCGAACCGGCCGTCCCTGTCTATGGGCCGTGGACCGGCGGCTATATGGCCTCCGATGGCGAGCTGGTGCTTCGGCGTCCAGGTATTCCGGAACTTGACGGGGAGGTGCCCTATTATCGCGTGGACCGTGTTGTTTATCGGTCGGGCTCGCTCTGGCCTACGCCACTGACGGGGAACAGTATCATCCGCATGCCGTTGAAGAGTTATGGCAATGATCCGATCTCGTGGAGACTCTCCACCTCAGGATTGTTGCCGGGAGGGCATTTCTCATATTTTCGTGCGCCTGCTGTGCAGATTGAAGGCGGGGGATTATCAGACGATGGTTTCCAGATGTCCGCGCCGACATTTTTGGGTGAGGCCTACCGCGTTGAATATACGGAGCAGCTTAACCTGCCTGACTGGCATGAACTCTTTACGCTTCCGTCAGCTCCCTCCAACCTTTGGCAATTTGTGGATGCTACGGCTACAAATGCCCCCCAGCGCTTCTATCGCGTCATCTGGGAGTAAAGGCGCTCCGCAATGATTAACAAGATCCGCGTAAAACTTGCATGCTATCTATTTTTTCTGCCGCTTCTCTGTACAGCCTCTGTGCAGGACGTGTTGGATGGGGTAGATGAGAAGGAACTCCGGAAGACGGTTCAAGAGCTTGAAGCGTTTGGTGATCGGAGTGTCGGCAGCCAAGGAAATCGGGCTGTTGCCGACTATCTCTCTAAACGGCTGTCTGGATTGGGACTTGCTGTTGTCTTTCAAGGCAATAGCCAGCGAAATGTCGTGGCGCTCTTGAAGGGGACCAATGCGGCGCCGCGCGACATACTGATGGTCGGGGCTCATTACGACAGCGCAAAAAAATCACCGGGTGCGACCGACAATGGCGCCGGGGTCGCAATCGTCCTTGAACAGGCGCGCCTCCTTCGTGACAAACAGTTCCCGTATGATATCAAGTTTGCCTTCTGGAATGCCGAAGAAACCGGGGGGCATGGCAGCAAGGCTTATGTAAAAGAGGCTGTGGAGCAGAAGGAGAAGCTTTTGTTTTATCTCAATTATGATTCTGTCGGGTTTGACAGCGGTCAATCGCTATTAGATCTGATGTATAACAGACACTCTGAAAAAATCGCCAATCAGGTACCTGGACTCAATACGCGCTTTAAGCTTGGCTATACAATAACGCAGAACACGAAGACCTGCTTCAGCGATCATCGTCCCTTCTGGGATGCGGGATTTTGTGCGCTGATGCTTCATTGCAGCGATCATGGGCCTGCCCATACGGCTAAGGATACGGCAGACAAGGTATCATATCCGTATGCCCGGAAAAATGCTCAACTCGGATTGATTTTATTAACACAATGGTCTTCACTCGGAAAGGAGCAACAATGAATACAATGGTGGTCTTCGCAATAGGTCGTGTCTGCAAAGCTGTTATAACTCTTATATTAATGACTTGTTTTGCTTGTTTGACGTATGCCGAACCTATAAATGTGGCACTCAAAAAACCAGTTTCAGCATCAGGTGTTGAAGCCAAGGGGTTTGAACCCGAGGGTGCTGTTGATGGTCTCCTCGCACCGAAGAGCCGCTGGTCCAGTGGTTCGTTCAACGCGAAATCACCCCAATGGTTGCAGGTTGATCTTCAGAAGGAGACAATGATTGATGCAGTAACTATTGCTTGGGAGTCCGCCCATGCTGTGGCTTATGAAATTCAGGTGTCAACTGATGGCGGGGCTGATAAAACATGGACGACACTGTTTTCAACAAAGGACTGTAAAGGCGGGCGTGAGCGTATTGTGTTAAGCAAGCAGGGGAAAGGGCGTTTCATACGCTTACTGGTGACGGAGCCTAATCGAAAAGTTTGGCATTGCGTCTCGGTGGTTGAGTTTTCTGTGTACAGTGGCGGGCTTCCGGAACTGTCAACGGAGGAGCGCTTACTGGCCTGGCAGGAAAGCTTAAAAGGAACCCTTGTTGTTGAGGCGAAAGCGAAGCGCTTCATCCTCCCGAAGGCGCCTGACAACATGAACGTTGAACTGGTGGGGTCAGATGCGCCCGCCGTGATTGATATGGGTGGAGAGATCACTGCGCCGTTGTCAACGGTTGTGGTCAACCTTTGCATGAAGGTGACACCTCGAAATGACGCAGCTGAAAAACCGCAGTTCATTAATGTGCCGGTTGTTGTTGACGCGGGCAAGGAAGGTGATCGGCTGCCGGTCATCCCCGCCGTGCAAGAGTGCAAGCTTGCGCAAGGACGGTTTCTGGTTCCCCAAAAAATAACCATTGGTTGCCAGGGCGATGTTGCCAGAAGTGTTTGCTCGAACCTGATAACAGACATCAAAGACTTAACAGGCGCGGCAGCGGTATGCGCCCCGAAAGGTTCTGATATTATTCTTGAGATTTCCGCTGAGGCAAAAAAATTAGGCAAGGAAGGTTATCTCATGACGGTCTCCGAACACGGTGTCAGAATCACAGCCTCGGAGCGCCAGGGTCTCTATTGGGGTACGCGGACGTTGTTACAGTTGATGGAGAACAATCCCAAAGCCATTCCCAGTTGCGATATCCGCGACTATCCCCGTTTTGCCGTGCGTGGATTTATGATTGATGTTGCACGAAAGTTTTTTACGATGGATTTTTTGAAGCAGTATGTGAAAATCATGTCGTATTACAAGATGAATGAATTTCAGATCCATCTCAATGACAATGGATTTAAAAGCTTTTGGGGCACATGGGAGGAGACGTATTCAGCCTTCCGCATGGAGTGTGAGACCTATCCAGGACTGACGGCGAAAGACGGGCACTACACCAAGACAGAGTTCCGTGAATTTGTCAAGGATGCCGCGCTGCGGGGAGTTGACATTATTCCGGAATTTGATGCGCCTGCCCATTCGCTTGCGTTCGTTCACTATAAGCCCTCCCTCGGTAGTCAGAAGTATGGGATGGACCATTTAGATCTGCACTCACCTGAACTTGTGCCGTTCATGAAAGGCCTCTGGAGCGAATATCTCACTGGACGTGATCCTGTTTTCGCCGGCCCCAATGTGCATGTGGGTACAGATGAATACAGCAAAGCTGAAGCTGAGGCATTCCGCGCTTTCACAGATACCCTGTTTAAGATGGTCAAGGGCATGGGCAAAAATGTGCGGGCCTGGGGCGCGTTAACACATGCGCAGGGAAAGACGCCTGTTGACAGTGCGGGTGTGGTGCTCGATATCTGGCATAATCCATACCATCAGCCGCTCCAGGCGATTGAGGAGGGGTATAAAATTGTGAGCATTCCGGATGGGACGCTCTACATTGTTCCTGCTGCTGGCTACTATTATGACTATCTTAACATTCAGGGGCTCTACAACAACTGGACACCCGCAAATATCGCATCTGTGACCTTGCCTCCGGCTCATCCGAGTTTGCTGGGCGGGCGTTTCGCAATATGGAATGACCACATTGGGAACGGCATCTCGCAACAAGATGCCCATGACCGCTTGTTCCCGGCCATTCAGACCCTTGGACAGAAGATGTGGAGCGGCAAGGTGGAAGGCCAGACCTTTGAAATGTTCAAGGGGTTGATGCGGCAACGGACCATGGACGCACCAGGCGTCAATCTCACTGGACGTGTGAAGGCGGACACGGAAGGTCATGCGCTGAGTCTGTTCACCGGAAGTGACCGCTGTTTTAAGACAGGTGAATATGCCAAGACAGGCGTGAGGGAGATCGGCTGGTCGCAGGATGGTGGGTATACAGTCAGCTTCTCGATCAAGTTAAACGCCGTGCCAAAAGCGAATTCGGCTCTTTTCTGCACACCCGAAACCCAGTTTAAACTGGTGCAGGAGGGGACTGGGAAGCTCGGCTTCTCACGTGATGGATACCATTACTCATTCGACTATGTCATGCCAGTCAATGAATGGGTGAAGCTTGCCATTTCAGGAGACAACAAAGGAACTGATTTGTATGTGAATGGGGTGCTTAAGGACTCCCTCCGAAACCGCAAATACACCTTCCCTAAAACAGGTAAAGAGATCCGTTCGGTTCAGACGATCATGTTTCCGCTTGAGCGTGTGGGTGGTTTTGATGGTGTCATGCGAGATGTGGGAGTTAAAACAGGCGTCCATGTTACGCCTACAATGAAGGAGAAATTATGATGCGTGTGTTTGTTTTTGCGCTGTTCTTTGTTCCGAATTTCTTGTTTGCAAATGATCTGCTGATGTCGCTGATGAATGCGACATTCAAGGTCTTTAATAGTGCCTCCACAGCGACAGGCTTTATTGTTCAGGACACACGGCCAGGCTCTGGCACAACGAACGTCATCCTCGTGACGGCTGATCATGCGTTGGCAAAAGCCAAGGGTGATTTCGTCCTGGTCGTCTGCCGCAGGAAAAACAAGGAGGGAGGATGGGAGCGCGTGGACCACAAGGTGATTATCCGCAACGATGAAAAGAAGCTGTGGGTCAGTCACCCCACGCAGGATATTGGCGCGCTGCGCTTTACGATGCCCACCAATGTTGTTTATGAAGCGCTGGAGCTGAAGCAGATTGCAACGGAGAAGGATCTCGCGTCTTCAGAGATTACCGTGGGAACCGCCCTCTTCTTTTTCAGTTATCCAGGTCTTGTCGAGGCAAACGGCGCAGGGTTCCCGCTCTATCGCCCGTGCGTGATCGCGGGATATCCGCTCTTCCCGGTTAAGCAGTTTCCGGTCTACCGTCTCAGCATGCCAGCCCATGGAGGGGACAGCGGGGCGCCGGTTTCATTGGCAAAGGCGGTTCATGGAAAGCCCCTCATTGTGGGACTGGTCACGGCGCGTATGTTGAACGATGATAAAATCCAGTCAAAGGGCGAGAGTATTGAGTTCAAACGTGATCTCGACATTGGCTGCATGGTTCAGTCCCCCTTTATCCGAGAGACCATTAAGCTTCTGGACACGTTCAGCCTGCAATAACATCAGGGCGATGTGAGTAAATCTTTTTGCGTCTGGCGCTCGCGGAAGGTGCGGGCCACGGGAATGGTCTTGTTGCTTGCGGGATTAATGCCCGTGTAATACATGGCCGTTGACCAGGTGGACGGGGTAGGGGTGAACACCTGAACCTGTTCCGGCGTGAGAAACAACTTCGACTTCGCAAACTTCTTGAGCTGACGCATGTCATCATCGATGCAGCCCGGATGCGCGGCAATAAAATAGTAGGTCAGGAACTGACGCTTGCCGAGCTTCCGGTTTGTTGCATCAAAACGCTCCTTGAAGAGCAGCATGCTGTCGAGGGGGGGCTTTCCCATAAACTCCAAAATGTGCTTCGTCACATGCTCCGGCGCCAGTTTGAGCTGGCCCGACACATGATAGGCTGCAAGCTCATCAATATAGGTCAACCCCTGATTCTTGTCAGCAGCAACCAGATCCGGACGGATGCCCGAGGCCACAAAGACATGCCGGATGCCGGGCAAGGCCCGCAACGCACGCAAGAGATGGAGTTGGGGATGATGGTTGGGTTTGAGTGCGTTGCAACAGGTGGGGAAGAGGCAACGCTTATCGGCACAGGCGCCGGCGCATAACTTCTTCTCGCATTCAAAGCCATACATATTCGCGGTGGGGCCGCCCACATCGGTGATGACGCCTTTGAACTTCGGGTGCTTCAGGAAGCGTGTCGCCTCGGCAATGATCGAACGCTCGGAGCGGCTGACGACGGTCCGGCCCTGATGCGCGGCAATGGCGCAGAAATTACATTCGCCATAGCAGCCCCGGTGTGTGGTAATCGAGAAGCGTATGGTGTCCCAGGCGCGGACAGGACCCTTTGCCCCGTAGAAGGGGTGCGTGTCGAGTTCGAACGGTAAGCTATAGGCTGCGTCGAGTTCGGCTTGCGAAAGCGGCATGGCCGGCGGATTGTGAACCAGTGCGCGAGTATCCACCGGCTGGATCAGGGGCTTTGCAGTATGGGCCTCCTGGTTTGCACTGAATTGACGAAACATGGACATGAACTGCCTGTGGCCTTCATCACTTTTTTCGGACACCTCGCTAAAGGAGGGAATGGAGAGGGCCTCCGGAAGTTTGATACTCGCCGTCGGCGCGGAATAGCAGATGCCCCGAAGATCATGCCAGTCCTTCTTATCCCGCATCCGCTTTGCCAGTTCAACGATGGTGCGGTCAGCCATGCCGTACACCAGGATATCCGCCTTTGCATCAAACAGGAGGGGGCGGCGCACAGCGTCTGTCCAGCAATCATAGTGCGCAATACGCCGGAGACTTGCTTCAATGCCGCCGATGACCAGCGGCTTGCAAGGTTTAAAGGCTGAGCGGATCAGATTGCAATAGGCAATGACTGCGCGGTCCGGGCGCGCATTGTTTTCGCCGCCCGGGGTGAAATCGTCGTGGCGGCGGCGCTTGCCCATGGCCGTGAAATTAGCCACCATGGAATCGACGCACCCTCCCGAGACGCCCCAAAAGAGATGCGGTTCGCCGAGGCGCTTAATATCATCCAGCTTGTCAATGCTGGGCTGGGCAATGATCGCGGTGCGAAAACCTGCATGAGTTAATATGCGACCAATCAGCGCAACCCCTGAAAAAGGGGTGTCCAGATAGGTGTCGCCTGAAACGAGGATGATATCAGGCGCATCCCAACCCAGTCGCTTCACTTCCTCAGCTGTACACGGTAAAAACATGCCCATCAGTATGGACGATGAGTCCTTGCTTTTCAATCAAAAATAACAAGCAATAATTCGAGCTAGTAGAAGCGGATGATACTTCCTCCGACTGTGGTAAGCAGAAGATTATTGCCTTGGAGGAGCAATTTGAATTTGTCCGGATAGCCGCTCAGAACAGGCTTGTGCGTGATAGTCCCGGTCGCAATGATGTAGGTTCCGGAGGGAACCTCGTCATCGGTGGCAGGTACGATTGTCAGGGCACTGAGGTCTCCATCGACCAACAGTCGGTCGCTGCTGCTTCCAGAGGTCGTGAGACGATACACGGAGCCAGACGACAACGTGACCGCGCCAAGTGCGAGTGTGCCAACCGCCGTGTCGCCGGCCGGACTGAGTACAACGCCTGCACTGAGCGTGCCATTGGTGAGTGTTCCTGTACCGGTGATCGTGATGCCTTCGCGCGCGCCGCCCAAATCAAGGGTCGTTCCGTCAGCGAGATCAAACACCGTGCCCGCGAAGAGACTGTTCGCGCCATCCGTGCGTGTCCATTTGTTCACGAGGTAGTTTTCGACATCGACGCGATCCTCCTCCGTGAGGAGACGGTCGAAGAGCAGCACCTCTCCGATCTGGCCGCGGAAGTCGAGGCGGGCCGTAGTTCCGAAACGGTAGCCAAGATGGAGAGGGGTATCACCCGCAGTCACCCAGTTTCCTCCGAGTGTCTTGGAAATAACGCCGGGCAACCCGCCGGTCCGCCAGCCGGTGACCTCGTTTGTGGTTGTTAAAGCCATCATGTAAATGTTGGCATTCGCAGCCGCAAGGACAGGGCTGATCGTAAGGTCGTCACCGAATAGGCCATAGCATATCCCGTCAGAACGGTCCCCCAGCTCCATCAGCTGGCGGGTGCTGCCGCGTCCGAGGCCAATCACGGCATGGCTCGCGGCTGGATTGGGCGACGTGGGATCACGCGAGAGCACAGCGACCAGTGTGCGCTGAGCGGTGCCGCTGATCCCCGTGTTTGATTCTGACGCAAGCCCTGTGGCATTGGCATCGATCTTAAGCATCGGCCTCCCGGCTGCGGAGTAGGAGTCGGGTTGGGTCACGAGCATCGGTCCCTGGAAACCTGACTTGACGACTGCATTCATTGCGCTGCGGGTCCCCTTGTTGAGGATGTTGGTGACGCGGCCTGCTGGGTTGGTGGTGACAGTGGTGGCGTCAGAGGGGTCGTACCAGACGGCCGGGGCAAGTGCCGCGATGGTGCTGGCGCTTGGCGAGAGGCGAAGCGTGCCTCCGGCGACGGATACGGGTGGCGGAAGAGTGGGTGATTCGCCATCGGGCAGGGCCAGGTATTTGGCGACCAGCGCTTCCTTGAGCGCCGCGATCTCTGTGGATGAAAGAATGCGGTCGAAGAGGAGCACCTCGCCGATTGAACCCCTTGAGGTAACCGAAGTGGCGCGGCGGGCGATGCTGAAAGGCGCGGATGTGGTCCCCAGGTTGGCTGTCCAGGTGGCGGTAAGCGTCTCAAGCGTCACACCCGTGGAGCGCCAGATTTGCATGCCGCGTACGAGGTTGCCGTTATAGCCGTTCTCGGCCGCGATGAAGGTGAGCTGGTTGACAGGCGGTATGGGGGAGCCCATGTTCGTGTCGCGGCCGGTACCGATGCCGGAGACGTAGGTCTTTCCGGAGTCGTTTCCGATCTCAAAGGTCTGGCCGTCGCCGCCGGAACCGATGCCGACAAGGGCGCGCGCATTATCGGTGTTGCGTGAGAGCATGGCGACGAGGGTGCGCGGCGCAGTCCCCGTGACAGGTACATTGGAGGTCGTCGTCATGGCTGAAGAGTCGTTGTCGATCTTTAGCACGCCTGCGCCGCGGGGCGAGGGGGATGACGCTCCAGAGATGTAAAGCGGCCCAGCCCCTGCGTAGGGGATAGCATCAAGCGCAGCGCCGGTGGAGCCCTTGTTACGCATGACGGAGACGCGGCCCGAGGTGTTGGTGGTGATGGTGGTGATGTCGGTAGGGTCGTACCAGACGAGCGGCCTGAGCGAGCGGAGGAAAGCTTCTTGGCGCGCTGCAGGTGTGAGAGGGCGTGGCTGCGCGGTCAGCGTGAAGGTTCCCTCGCCGGCCTTCACAAATGAACCGGCCGCGACCGTGCCGTTCACAAGACGTCCGCTCTCGATGACGACCTGCTGGGCGTTCGTGAGCGTAGTTCCGCCGAGGTCGAGCGTTCCGCCTGCGAGGGTGATGGGGGTGTAGGAGGTGAGCGTCTGTCCTCCTGCAGCGAGGCGAAGCGTGCCATTGGAGACGACGGTGGGGCCTGTGTAGGTATTGGTGGCTGAGAGGTTGAGCGTACCGGCCCCGAGCTTCGTCAGGCCGCCTGAAACAAAGCTTCCGAGCGCCGTTGTGGCCGTGGCGGCTGTCTTGAAGCCGCCGCCACGCAGGGTGACGGTGGGCGCACTGGTGTACCCCACGCCTGGCGAGGTTACGCGGACGGCTGTGAGTGCTCCGGTGCCGAGATCGATCTCAGCAAAGGCCGTGGCACCGGTGCCGTTGCCGCCTACGAGAAGGACTGCTGGCGGGGCGATGTAGCCCGCGCCAGGGGCTGTGACGGTCACACTGGCGACACCGAGGCCGACGGGCGCGCACAACGGCTGGTCGAGCACGATGCTGGCAGTGTCGAGCGTTTCAATACGCGCACCCCCGGCAAAGACGTTTAGCAGGGCAGGGGAGTTGTTGGCGCCGGTACGGACAAGCGAGGAGACGGCGTTACCGGTTGAAGGAATGCTCAGGATACCGCCGTTGAAGCTGAGTGCGGCAGTCGAGGTGTTGCCGGCAGCGTTGTTGCCGCCCTTCTGGAAGTAGGTCGTCGTCAGTTTGCCACCGTTCAGGTTGACGTTCGCCTGAGGGTTGCCGTCACGGTTGGCAAGGATGATCTGAGCCATCTCCGCCTGTGCGTCGTTCTCGATCGTGAACGTGCCGGTGCCGTCGCTGTAGTCACCGGCATTCGCCCATTCGCCGAGTTGGAAGGAGTGGGCATTGAGCGTGAAGGTGCCGCCGGAGAGCATGAAGACGCCAACGCCCTTGCGGGTCGTGAAGGTGCCGTTGTAGTAGTCGCCGATCACACCGTTGGCAGGAGTATTTCCGGCGTTGATCACGAGGGTGCCGCCTCGCTGCTCGAAGATACCGGTTGAGCCCGAAAGACGTCCGAACTGGGTGCTGCCCTTGTGGGCAAACGTGCCGCTGTCGAGCCGGTAGTAGGCGTAACCGCTCAGACCCAGCGCTGCATCGTTGGCTGTCCCGGCTGTGTTGGTGACGTTGCCGCCGGCCTGGTAGACTGCGCCTGCGGAGTTGGCCGCATCGCCGACAATGAGGCGTCCGTTGGCGATGGCGTCTGCACCGACGTGCACGATGCTGCGGCTGCTGGCGACAGAGCCGACCGCGAGGATTGGCCCCGCGCGATTAAAGCCGGGGTCATCGGTGCGGAGGGTCGCCCCTGCAATGCGAAGGACGGAACTGGTCGTGGCTGTGGAGAGCGCGCCGACAAGCAAGGAGTTGGTGTGGAGATTATGGTCACCCGTTCCGGTAAGGTCAAGCTCACCGTCATGCACGGTGAGCGGCCCCCAGTCAGGAGCCCCTCCCGTGAGCGTAAGCTTGCGAGGGCCGAATTTACTCAGCCCAGTATACGGAAGGCTGCCCGTATAGCTGAAATCCTCATAGATCGTGTCGATGCCCAGCGTGGTCGTGCCGGGTGTCGTGAAGGTCGAAGCGTCGGCGATCTCTGCGATCTGCGCGGCTGACCAGCCATCGGGTGAGCTTCCGGATGCGGTTCTGAGAAGGAACGAGGCGTTATCAGAGACGGTGAGTGCCGCCCCTCCCTGGCTCCCGAGGGAGCTGGAGGAAACAGCATAGAGGGTTCCCTGCGTCACAACGGTCGCCCCTGCGTAGGTGTTGGCCGGGTTAAGAAGCCAGAACCAGCCTAGCCCCTCTTTCAGCAGACCGCCGTCACCGCCGACCTGGCCGGTGATGACTCCGCTGGCTCCGCTGACCGCGTTAAGCCGGGACGTTCCTGAAGCCAGAGTGACGGGGCCTGCCCAGCGATTGAGGTTCGTTTCCGTGCCTCCGTTTCCCGTTCGGAAATAGGAGTTGTCCGCAAGCTGGAGCGACCACTGCAGAGGAGCTGTCATGCTATTCAGATTGACACCTGAACCCGAGGTCACAGTGACGGAATTGGCAGCGGAGCCTTTGAAGTCACTGGCTTCAAAGTTCATCATGCCGTTCTCGACTTGGATGGCTGTAGCGGAGGTCACGTTGGAAACGGCTGAAGAGACGATCGAGAATGTGCTTCCGCCCTTTACCGAGAGGCTGTGACCGGCAAAATCGAACGCGCCGCTGCGCACGTCGAAGCGGGACTGCGCATGCATGGTTGCATCCCCGGCGAGCGTCACATACTTAAAGGCGTTTTGCTGGTCATTGCCGGAGCGGGAGTTGCGAAGGGCGCCCAGGCTGTCCGGTCCGGAGCCTTCTACCGTGATTGGATTTGCAAAGGCTGCAGCAGAAGCATTCGCGATATCAAGTGCTGCGCCAGTCATGACGTTGACGCCTCCGCTTCCGAGACCGCCGTTGAGGGATGGCAGGAGCGTACCGGACGCGACGGTCGTTCCTCCGGCGTAGGTATTGGCCGCGGCGAGGGCGAGTCCGCCCGGACCGCTCTTGACGAGCGCTCCTTGCCCGGCGACAGGGCCGATGAGGAGATTCGTAAGGCCGTTCGGGGTGTCAACGTCCAGAGCCCCTTCATAGATCAGGGTCGAGCCGCTGTAGGCGAGCGGACCCGCGAGCGTGACCGTTCCGGCACCTGTCTTGGCCAGGGAGAGGGTCGCGGCATAGGGATCCGCAACAGTGGCCCCTGCTGTCAACGCGCTTACCGTGCTATCGTTTCGCAGATCAAGTTGCGTGGTTTCCCGCGTAGCGACAATCTGCCATTTCTGCATCAGGTAGGCTTCGACAGCAGCGCGCTCCTCCGGTGTGAGCGTGTAGTTGAAGACCAGGGCTTCAGCAACTTCACCGGGGCCTGAGAATGCTCGTGAGGGGTCACCCCGGTGAAGGAGGGTGATCGGATTGTCGACCGTGGCCAGGTTAAAGGTCTTCGTCCCGAGGGAGATCCCGTTCCGGAAACCCTGGCCATTGTTCGGTGTGCTTTCCAGTCCGGTGATGAAGGTCAGGACGTTGTGCCCGACAGGCGAGGGAGGAGACACGTTAAGATCGTTGGCCATCGTCACGAAGGAGGTTTCCGTGGCGCGCTCAACAATGGCAAAGGTCTGATTGTTGTTAGCATCGGCACCCATATAGAGCGCATAGAGACTGTTCTGGGAGATGGGGGAGCGCATGGTGACAACAAAAACAGTCCGTGCTGAGCTGCCGGCGATTCCCGCGTTGCCGAGGGTTCTGAGTCCTTGCGGTGGCGCGAAACCGTCGCTACGTGCCACCCCGCGGCCGGCCACTGCGCCAGGGACATAGCGCGGGCCGATGCTGCCGGCGGGAACTGTCGCGTCGAGGGTAGAGCCAAGGGAACCCTTATTCGTCACAACCAAGATGCGGCCATCGCCGTCGGTGGTGACGGTGTTGGTGTCCGCAAAGTCGAACCAGGCGATCGCATTGGTCAGAATTTCGGGAACAGTTATGGTGCCAGACGGCGCGGCAAATGTGGACGGGGCTGTCAACGTACCATTGGTGAGAATGAGGTTATTGCCGGTAGCGGTGACAGCAATGGCGGAAGCGATGAGCGTCTGGCCGCCAAGATCGACCGTGGCAGGGTTATCGGCGTGGTCCTGCGTGAGGGAGAAGACAGTTGTGGGATTGTTGGTCAGGTTGATGCCGCCCCCATCGCCGGCAGCGTTGATGACAGCGGTGCCTGCAGGGTCGTTCGGAACGGTTGATTCCCCAAGGGCTTTGAGGAAGTATGTCGCACCAGTGGCAACAGGGATGACACCCAGCATGACATCGTATGCTGCGGGCAGTCCGTTGACCGAGAACCAGGAGGGGAGCCGATTGGTCGGTGCAAGGTCTTGGATGAAGAGCGTGTTGCGGGCGGTGCCGATTTCAGGGGCGACGACGTCGAGGGTTGCGCCGGTTGCGCGGAGGAGCGTGGGGAGCGTGACGGTGGATGCGGTGGCTGCAGCGGGGAGCACGAAGCGCACGCCGGCGCCATTGAGGTTGTTGGTGAGGGGCAGCAAGGCGGTGAAGCCGTCGGTTGCAGCAGGGTTGACCGTGAGGACGGAGCTGGCGTTACAAGTCAGGGTGACATTCGAGAAGGAGGCCCCTTGTCCGATGGCGAGGGTTGCGTCCGCGTTGACCGTGAGCGTACTGTTAGTAGCGGCGCCATCCAGGAGGAGCGTGCCCAAGCCTGCGACGACGTTCAGGACTCCGGCTCCGTTCGCGAAGCTGCCGCTCACGAAGTTTGTGCGGGTTGCGCCCGTGAAGGTCAGCGTCTTTGTGCCGGAGGAGGCGGGTGCAATGGTGCCGCTGAGGGTCAACGGCCCGGCACCGGCATTTTCGAACGTCCCGCTGGCCGCGACGATCTGGACAGGGAGGGCCAGCGTCGCAGGGCCACTGCCCGTGTAGACGAACCGGGACGGGCTGCCGTGAAAGCGGATGGCGGTGGTGCCAAGGGCTCCGGGATGGGGAAAGGCGATCGTTCCGTTGGCAACCGATATGATGGTCATGCCCGTAAAGCTGTTGTTTGGGTTAGTAAGGAGCAGGGTGCCGGCTGAGTTCAACTCGATGCCGACATCTGCGAGGCCGGTGATACGCGCGGCAAGGGTAAGGGTGCTGCCGGACGCAGGCTTGAGATTGGCGAAGTCCGTGGTCGAGGTTCCGCTACGCGAGAAGGTCAGGCTGCCGTCGCCGTCGATGACGGCGTTCGCAGTGGCGACCAGGACGTCTCCGCCGGCATTCGAGAAGGCGAGCGTCGCCCCTGAGGCGACGGTGACCGTTGCCGCGGCGTTGAAGGTAAGCGTCTTCAGCGTGATGCTGGAGGGGACCGTGATCGCGGCAGGCGTGTTGATCGTGGCGGTATCACTCGCGGTCTGCGGGATACCGGCCGACCAGTTGCCCGCGACAGTCCATGAGCCAGAGAGGCCTCCAACCCAAGTCGAATCGAGTGCAAGGAGAGGTGTTGAAACGAGCCACAAGATTGTTGCACTCAGAGAGACTAAATATGACAATGCTTTGTTCATGACGACAACCTTTCAGTTTTATTTGATACCCATACACGAGATAAACACCTTACCACTCATACACCGCAGACCTTAGGTGCCTAATAATGTCCTTACATTCTCATCGATGAGCAAAAAATTGTCAACCCTAAAGCTAGTTTTTTATCTGGCTATTTTGAGGCGGGAAAGCGATGTATTCGTTACAGATTTTTTTTGGTACAGGACTGTTAATGGATTTGACAACAAGGAGTCAAAAGCGGTATGGTGAATCGCAATTGATGTGTAAAATACTGGACATACTGGAGGGGGTGTCCGCGTTAGAACAGAAAACATGCGCTCATGAAACCGTCCAAAAAATCCTTTAAGCCTCTGGAGACAGGGGTCCAGACCGGCGATTTGACCATGTATGCTGTCGGCAGCCACAATCATGAGGCTGGACGGCAGGATGTGATCCCCGGGATTGTCTCCTTTGGCTTCTGGCAGGCGCAAGGCGTCCATGACTCCCGCTCCGAACCGCATTACAACGACAGTGTCCATTTCATGATGTCCTTGCAAGGTCAGACCTCCGCAGTCCTCGATGATAAAGTCTATACGCTGAAACCAGAAGCGCTGATGGTGACGCGTCCCTGGCAGAAACACGCCGTCGGGTATCCCTCTTTTTCACAGGGGCAACTCGGCTGGTTGACACTGGATGTCGGGATTCGCAATCCACATGAAAAGTGGAAGTGGCCCGAATGGGTCTTGCTTTCAAAGGATGAGCTTTCCGTCATAACACGGGAACTTCGGCAAAACGAGGATGCCATCCGGCTGGTCTCCCCGGCCTGCGTCGATGCATTCGCCGCCTTGGTTCACTTTGCAAAGGAACCTGATGCCGCAAAAAACAAGACATGGATTGCGCTATTGGCCAATACGCTCTTTTTCCGGTTGCATGAGTCGCTTGCGCAGGCTGCAGCCACCTACTCCTCGTCGCTCACGGAAGCGGCGCGCTCCGTTGAAATGTTTTTATCTCGCTTGCCCACGATGCTCGTTGAACCGTGGACGGTTGAGCGGATGGCTCGGCAATGCGGCGTCGGACTCACCTATTTTTCGAGTCAAGTGATCATGTTAACCGGTGAGACACCGGCTAAATATCTCCTCCGGCTTCGCATGAAGCGCGCGCAAGAGCTGTTGAAGGAGACGAACTGCTCATTGCGGGACATCTGCACGCAGACGGGCTTCGGCGGGGAAAGCCATTTCGTGCAGCAGTTCAGCAAGCGTTTTGGCGAAACGCCAAAGGCGTGGCGGCTGAAGGCAAAATAGAGCGGCGGGCTTGACTGTAACTTGATTGGATGGAACCACAAAACCCACAAAATATCACAAACAAATGCCTTCTCTTCGTCTCATGACTTAATCTCATTACTTTGTCTCGCACAGATTAAATAGGGAGATTAAGTAGTGAGATTAAGAATGAAACATCCTCTGTGCTCTCTGTGCCTCTGTGAGAAACATGTTGCCTGTCAGTTTATTGCTGGTAATCGGTGGCCGCGGCCTTGCCTATAACTTGGCCATTTTGTCACACTTAAGCCATGTTGAAAATGGTAGGGCTCGTTCGCCGAACGAGCCGCGGACGGTTCGGCGAACCGTCCCTACCATATTTCATTCGTGCCTTTCGCGTCATTCGGATGCTAAAAAGTTACCAGTCAGTTTATTCCCGGTACCCCCGTGCGGGGGGCTTACCTGCTTCCGGTTGCGGAATGTAATTTTTCATCATGATGAAAATTTATATTTATAGATGAGCCTATTTTTGGTCTACTAGTACCATACAAATAGGAAATTTTTCAATAAGGGAGTTCATTTATGACTGGATCGATGATACACAAGGCACGTTTAGGCATTGTTGTGGGGACAATAATGCTCTTCATCTCGCAGCGCGGGTTTGCTGCTGTTCCTGAATGTGTGACGAAAACAGCTTCGTTTTGGCTCGATGCCGAAAATGCAAGCTCCTTCGTGATGAAAAATGACAAGATCACGGAATGGCGTGATGCGCGCTTTGATGGAACGTCGTTTGCTAAGGTCGCGCCCCTTCAGGGCCAGGCTCAGGTGATGAAGGACAATCTGCTGGGGAACAAGCCCTATGTCTGGTTGCGCGCGGGCAACTATTTCTCGTTTGCTGACGAGACGAAGATTCGCGCTGTCTTTTGGGTGATCCGTGCAGATGCGCCGAATGCCTTTTTGCTGGGCCGGATAGGGGGGCATGCCGGCTATTATGATTTTCATCGGGAAATTGATAGCGGGAACGGAGAGCTTTGGGATCCCACGTATGTTGCGAAGGGGATACGGAACGGGGCGACTTATTTCAATGGAACCGCGATTGACGGAACCGTGCATGAGCTGAACACCAACTTCAATCTGATCTCTGTTGTCGCCTCTGAGCCCCTTGCCGCCAACACCTTGGCTGCTGACCGTAGCGCCGCGCGCTCCGGTAATATTCGCGTGGCGGAGCTGATCCTGTTTGATGTCGTTCCGACCGATGTCCAGCGCATAGAAATCGAGAAGTACCTCGCAACGAAATGGGGGCTTGCTGATTATGGCAAGGCGATCCCTAATACGGCTTCCGTTTCACCGCTTGCAACATGGCTGGAACCTGCTGCGCCTGGCAAGAACTACCCGGAGGGTGAGGCAGCCCGCCAATGGGGTATTTTGCAGCATGACTTGAAAAAGGTCGACCGCTTTAAACTGTTTGCACCTGAGACCTATTGCGCGGAAGCCCTGGTGACCCCGGAAGATAAAGACCCGCTGGCCATTCTGCTGCGCCGCACGCAAGCCTTGCTAAAGGATATTCAGTCGATGCGAAATGCTCCTGCACTGGAGGCTGAAGCAAAAGCATTAGCCGATATCACAGCGCGAGCAAAAGCCGTGCCTGAAGCCGAACAGCGGGCGTTGTTTGATGAGGCGCTTCTCTTGCGTCGTAAAATCGCCTTCTCTAATCCGCTGCTCAATTTTAAAGAGCTCCTCTTCATCAAGCGTGATTTGTCACAGGTCATGCAGCATTGCTGCGATCAATTCTACGGACAGCAGCAACGGAGCGGAGGCGGCTTGTTCGTCCTTTCAGATCCCTTTGGTGAGGCGCCCGCCATGCGCGATGTGCTGGCAGGTTCGAAGCTTGATTTTGGAACCCGGAAGGATATGGGCAAGGATGGCGGTTCGATTCTGTCGCCGGCACTGTCGTATGACGGCAAGATGATAGCCTTTGCTTATGTGGAGGGCAAAGGAAGCCGTGCACATATCATGCATCTTGATCACGCCAATAATGGGCATTGGGACAAGGGCTTTTGTTATCACATGTTCACAATCGGTTCCGACGGCTCTAATCTGAAACAAATTACAGACGGGACCTTCAATGACTTCGCGCCCTGTTTTACGCCAGCAGGTCGCCTCGCTTTTATCTCTGAACGACGCGGCGGGTATCTGCGTTGTGGCCGGCGCTGCCCGAATTTCACAATGTTTGACATGGCGGTGGATGGATCGGACATCCGCTGCCTCAGCTTCCATGAAACGAATGAGTGGTCTCCTTCAATCACGCATGACGGGATGTTGCTCTGGACGCGTTGGGATTATGTGGACCGCCATGGGTGTACCGCTCATCATCCCTGGATTACCACGCCAGACGGACGTAATCCGCGTCCGATACACGGAAACTATTCGTTCCGTTATCAGCGTGCGGATATGGAGATGGACACCCGGGCGATCCCAAATTCGCACTGCTTTGTTACGACCGGGGCGCCGCACCATGGACAAGCGTTTGGCTCTTTGCTGGTCATTGATCCGCGCGTGGCGGATGATGATGCCATGGCACCTGCTAAGCGTTTAACCCCTGATGTGGGATTCCCGGAAACACAAGGCGGTTCTCAGAGTTATGGAACGGCCTGGCCGTTGAGCGACACCTACTATATTGCTTCTTACGAACCTGCAGAAGCGCGCATGGGCGGAAAGAAGCTGACGTTCGGACTCTATTTGGTCGACAAATTCGGCAACAAGGAGCTGATTTACCGTGACCCGCAGATTGCCTGCGTGAGCCCCATGCCGTTCCGCGCTGAGAAGCGTCCGCCCATTATTCCTGAACAGCGTATCGCCGCTGTTCCTGCTGCGAAGCGCCAGCCGTGCGACTGGCAGTCAGAGGCCCGGGGCGAAGGTACCATTACCATTGCTGATGTCTATAAGAGCTACTTGCCGTGGCCCGAAGATGGCAAAAAGATTACGGCGCTTCGGATATGGCAAATCTATCCAGCCTCTCTTGGGACAGCCGACCTCTCTCATCGCACGGGTATCCAGATCAAAGAAGGATTTGATTCGGTCAATCTTGTGCGTACAGTTATCGGGACAGTTCCCGTCGAAGCCGATGGAAGCGCCTACTTCAAGGTGCCGACAGGCTATGAGATTTTCTTCCAGGCGCTGGATGAAAATGGAGCCGCTGTTCAGTCCATGCGCTCCACGACCGCGCTGGTACCTGGCGAGCAACTCTCCTGTCAGGGCTGTCATGAGCCCAAGGGCATAGCACCCGAGCGTCTGCCTGTTGCAACACCGCTGGCGATGAAGCGCGCTGTGTCAATTCCCAAACCCGGGCCAGAGGGGACGCTTCCGTTCAGTTATCCCAAGCTTGTCCAGCCTGTGCTGGATAAGAACTGCGTCAGTTGTCATGCGGAAAAAATCAAACAAGCCAAGAAAGGCGAGAAGGTGCCGCCACGCTTGGATAGCGAGGTAAAGGGGACATATTTCACCTCGTATCTTAGTCTTGCGGAACCCTACGGTTATGTTTCGTATGGTGCAGGACATGATTTTAATTCGCCGAAGTTTTACCGGACCTTCCCAGGACAATTTGGCGCGCGCGCCTCCAAGCTGTATACACTGCTGAAGAAGGGACATAAAGACGTGAAGCTCAGCGCTGAAGAGATGGAGCGGATCATTATTTGGCTGGATTCCGTCTGCCAGTTCTATGGTGTCTATGAAAAAGAGGGCGGCGAGAAACAATTGCGCGGCGAACCTGCTGAGCCCACGTTGAAGTGAAGATCGGGAAAAGGAGAGGATTTATGAGAGTTATAGGTGCAACACTGTTGGCATTATTTCTGTGTATGCCGGGTCGTGCGAAAGAGGTGGCCGGGCGGGCTGCTGATGTCGTGAAGACAGAGGTTATTCGCGGCAATGACGAACCCGTGAAGATGATTGTCGATGTGAAGGGTGTGAAGCAACTCTATCTTTCAGCATCCAATGGCGGGGACACCTATAACTATGATCAGGCTGTCTGGTGCGAACCTCGCCTGATTCAAGCGAATGGCCGGAGCACGGACTTGACAGGGGTCACGGCTTCAAGCGGCAAGGTGGGACATGGTTCCTTGGCGGCGCGAAACGTCAAGGTCGGGACCCGAGCCTTTAAACAGTCGTGGTATGCGCATGCGCCATCCGTGATTAAGTTCGATATTGAAAAACTGAAAGCGGAGCGTCTGGAAGTCTGGGTTGGGATTGAAGCCGGCTCAGGAAAGAATGGCAGTTCGGTCTTTATCGTCTCGACAAAAGAACCTGAAGGCCTCGGCAAAGAGCCCATGAACGGTGTTGAACTTGTTCCTGACCAGGTCGAGATGCCGCCCGTCGCTAACGTCCCCATTGCCCAAGCGAAAGTCAACTTTAACGCAGAGGCTGCGAAGAAGCTCATTGCAAAGGGGATTACGCAAATGCTCTTTGTGCGCCGCTTTACCTTGACGTGCAGCCACTCCTATACGGAGTTTATTGATTCCAAGTGGACCCCGGGCGGGAGCCTCTGCCTCCTGGATCTGCCCACCGGGAAGGCGACGGAGCTTACCCCGGAATCCATGCGCAATGGCGTTTTCAACCGCTTTGATCTCTCGTGGGATGCAAAGAAAATCATTTTCGATTACAAGTCTGACGCGAAAGAGCCCTACTGTCTGTATGAGATGGACATCGACGGCAAGAACCTCAAACAGCTGACCTTCCGCGTCCCTGAATATGATGCGCTCATGGCCCGCTATCGCATTGCTCCGAATGATATGCACCCCTGTTATTTGCAGGACGGGAGTATCGTGTTCTCGTCCTCACGCAGCATGGTCAGCGTACTGTGCAATGGCGGGGATGTCTACCCTTCCACAACAATGCACCGTATGGATGCGGATGGAAAAAATATCAGGAAGGTCAGCTTTAATTTGCTGAGCGAATTCTCTCCGGCTGTGCTGCCTGATGGGCGGGTCCTCTACATGCGCTGGGAATACAATCGCAAAGGCGCGGGTGAAATCAAGTGCCTGTGGTCCATGCGTCCGGATGGTTCAGGGACAGCGGAAGTGTATGGCAATCAGATTCAAGATCCTGAGACCATGCTCTATGGACGTCCGATCCCGGGAACCGATAAGATCTCCTTCCTAGGCTGTTCGCACTGGGGGCCGAATAACGGTGTAGGGACCATTATCGTGCTGGATACGAAGGTCGATCCGGCCAGCACAAATGCCATGCGGTTTATCACGCCGGATGTCATGGCCATGACCCATGGCGGCTATACGTTCCTGGTGAACGGGAAGTATGTCAACGAGAGCACGGGACGTCCGGGACGTCTGTTTAAAGACCCGTATCCGATTACAGAAGAGCTGTTCATTGCGTCATGCAAGCCCAAGGGGATTGGCTGGGGGGTTCCGAATGGCTATCACCTCGTGCTTGTGGATGGCGCAGGAAAAGACACGCTGCTCTTCCAGGATGAAGGCATGTCCTGCTGGGGTGCTTATCCGGTCCTCCAGCGCAAAGCGCCGCCCATGCCCGGTTATTCCCGCAATGAGGAACTTTCAAAGGGCAAGCAGGCTCAGTGTCTCTTGACAGATGTCTATGCCGGGCTAGATGGCGTGAAGCGGGGCGATGTGAAATGGCTGCGCGTGATGGAGCAGACACCCCGTCCGTGGACAGCCCGCAACGTGTGGGGCGGCGGTGATGCATGCGGTATGGCGCATACCGCTTTAGGCCCGCGTATCCTCGGTTTGCATGTCACCTACGGAGTGGTACCCGTAGAAGCGGATGGTTCTGCCAACTTCCTGGTTCCGGCAGAGCGTAACATCTATTTCCAGGCACTTGATGCCGAGGGCCGTGTGATCCAGACTGAGCGCACCTATGTGAACTACATGCCGGGTGAAATTCGTGGCTGTGTCGGATGCCATGAGCGTGGCACAGGCGCCATCAAGCAGAAGACAGCCGGCTCACCCCTGACAACAGGGAGCGGGACAGCCCTGAAGCGCAAGCCTTCAATCATCCAGGCAGAGCCGGAGGCCAAGCAGCTTGGGCGCGTTTATGACTATGAACGCCAGATCCAACCGATCTGGGATGCCAAGTGCGTCTCCTGTCATGGCGGCGAGAAGCCTGCCGGAAAAATGAGTCTAGAGGGTACGCGCACCGCACTCTACTCACTCTCCTATGAGAATTTAACCAAGGGCGCTTTGGCAGGAAAACAAGCCAATGAAAATAGTGTGCGCACAGGCGATACAGAACATAAGAATCCTTACTTCTATGGCACCTACTCCAGCATCCTCGCAGCTATGTTTGACACGTTCAAGCCTTGCTTTGATGGCTTCCCCGGACAGGCGGAGGTGATGCAGAAGCGAGTCGAAGAGTTGCGCGAAAAGCACAAGAAAGTCATTCTCACATCGTATGAAAAGCGCCAGATCTATGGCTGGCTTGATACCACTTGTCAATATTACCCGAGCTATTGGGGACAGAAGAATCTGAAGCACAAAGACGCACCCTTCTTCCGCCCGGAGGTCAGTTTTGTTGAGGCGATAACGCCGACCTGGCCCTCACGCATGGACGACTTGTACAAGAAATAGGGGAGTTGTCTTGTGAATGTGAAATCTGTTTTACTTTTGCTCTTGCCGCTTTCTATGTTGAGTCACGCACAAATTCCTGCCTTATGGGGACCGCATGAGCCTTCCACAAAAAACTGGGAAGAGAAGCGGCGGCCAGAGGTGCTGGAGGTGATGACACGGGAGATGTTTGGCCGGGCTCCGACCGATAAGCCCAGTGCTGTGACCTTCAAAGCGCTTGGACCTGATAAAGCTGTTTATGACGGACAAGCCATTCTGAAGAAGATCCTGGTTTCGTACGAGGGGGCCTCTGGCAAGGCTTCATTCCCTGTGACGGCTGTTATCCCTGTGTCCAAAACACCCGTGCCCGTCTTTTTAGAGATGAGCATTAATTACCCGGACCGGGTTGATGAAAATTTGGGGCGGGCCTCCGCTGCATGGCCTGCACAACTGATTGTCAAACGTGGCTACGCTGCAGTCGTATTTGACTACACGAATGCTGTCCCTGACAATCCTCAGGGATTTAAGACATGGACGGCTGACGTGTGGGGAAAGACCGGCGAGCGCGCCCCGGATGCTGGCGGCTCGATCGCGGCATGGGCCTGGTGCATCAGTCGCGTGATTGACTGGATGGAAACCGAGTCGGCCCTCGATGCGAAGAAGATTGCGGTGGTGGGTTTCTCCCGGGGTGGCAAGACCGCATTATGGGCCGGTGCGACGGACAAGCGTATTGCCATGACTGTCGCGTGCGGTTCAGGCGGAGGCGGCGCAAAGCTCATGCGCATGAATCTGCCGAAGTCAGAGCCCGTGGCCCGCTTGAATAAGTCCTTTCCGCATTGGTTCTGTCCCAACTATGCGCTGTATGGACCTGACGAAACGCAGGCCCCCTTTGATATGCATTGGCTGACAGCTCTGATTGCGCCTCGCCTGTTATACGTGTCATCGGCGACACTCGATGTGTGGGCGGGGCCTGAGGGTGAATTCCAGAGTTGCGTCTTGGCGTCGCCCATCTGGGAGGCCTACGGTAAGAAGGGCCTTACGGGTGCGACCTTCCCGGCACCTGAACAGCCGCTCCATGATGGAGAGATTGGCTATCATCTCCGCAGCGGCGTTCATTTCTTGACAGAATATGACTGGGTTCAATACATCAACTTTGCTGACAAGCATCTGCGCTAGAGGACACAAACGAAAGGATACAACGCATGACACTGGGACTGATTCTGATTGCAATTGGCGCTATCTGTGGTGGCTCGTTTGGGTTGCCTGCAAAGTTTGCACCCAAGGGAACGCCGTGGGAGGTGCTTTGGGGGCCGTTCTTCTTCTTTGCGACGATCCTGTTGCCGGTGACGATCGGGCCTGTGCTGGTGAAAGATCTCTTTGGCATCTGCAGCACGATGGAGTTGAAGCACTGGCTGATGCCTGTCCTCTTCGGGTTCTTGTGGGGCCTGGGCTCCATGACCTTGGGGCGCAGTTTCGCCTTTATCGGATTGTCACTGGCGTATGCCCTGAACTATGGCATGCAGATTGCCTTTGGCATGCTGGCGCCGAGCCTCATTTTCAATGCGGCTGTTTTTGGAAAAACACAAGGCGCATTGATTCTCCTGGGTGCGGCAGTCTGTATTCTTGGTGTGGTGATCTCCGGCCGCGCGGCACTCTTGAAAGAGGCCTCTCAGCAGATCTCTGAGAAAACCCAGAAAAAGAACATGGCCATGGGTATTTTTGTGGCAGTGTTGTCCGGCGTCCTCTGTGCCTGTTATTCGGTTGCCTCTGGTTACGGGAGCAGCGCCATGAAGCTGGCCCAAGATGCCAACCCCGGCTCAAGCCTGTCAGGGTTCATGGTGACGGCGCTCATCTTGTGGGGCGGCTCTGTTTCAGCGTGCGGCTACTGCATCCAGCAACTGACAGTGAATAAGACCTGGGGTGCGTTGGCCCAATCCAAACAGATACGTGTTTACGTGATTGCCCTGCTCATGGCGCTCTTGCACGACGGCGCGATTGCCTGTTACAACATCGGCGCCCCCATGCTGAGTAAAGTCGGAAACGCGATTGGCTATGGCATCTTCATGTCGCTCGCTATTTTTACAGGCACCGTGAACGGCTTCCTTTCAGGCGAGTGGAAGGGTGTTGATCAGCGGGCTGTCAATGGCATCCGCCTGGCGCTGGCCATCCTTGTTGTGGGTGTTTGCATACTGGCATACGCGAATTCGTTATAATCATCCAGAGGTGAACACGATGATCGCTTCAATCGATTTAGGCTCAACGTCGATCAAGGTTTGCGTGTATGACGTGGACGGAACCTGCGTGGCCTCTGCTTCACGTCCGACACCGCGTTATAATCCATATGAAGCGCAACATCCTGAGTGGGTCTTCTGGAATCCGGATGAGGTCTGGGCGCGGGTAGGGGAGTCCTTCCGGGAGATCGGTTCCCGACTCGACATCTCAAAGGTTTTGGCAGTTGCAGTGACAGGCATGGGCATGGACGGTGTGCCGGTTGACGAGGCAGGGAATGCGCTTTACCCGTTCATTAGCTGGCATTGCGGACGCACCGCGCCTCAGGCGAAGTGGTGGGAGGCCAACATCGGCGCGGACAAGACCTTTTCCATCGCCGGCTTCCCCCCGTGGGCCATGACCGGTGTCATGCGGGTGCGCTGGATGATGGAACATGAGCCCGCCATTCTGGAGCGCGCGAAGAAGTGGCTCCTGATTGAAGATTTTGTGAACTGCAAACTGTGCGGCGTGATGGCGACTGATCCGAGCATGGCGACCTGCATGCTGTTGCTCGACCAGCGGACGCGCCAATGGTCTGACGAACTGGTGACACGCTCGGAGATTCCGCGGCGGCTCCTCCCGGAGGTCAAACCCTCAGGCACACGCCTGGGGGAGATTACAGCGAGTGCGGCTCAGGTGACGGGGTTGGCGCAGGGAACGGCTGTCATTCTGGGCGGGCAGGATCATCTCTGCGGCACCCTGCCGGTGGGCGCCCATCGTCCTGGCGTGGTCTCCAATGTCATGGGGAGTTGGGAAAATCTGATTGCGACGGTTGCTGACGCCACATGCGATGTGGCGTTGGGACGTTCAGGGGTCTGTGTGCAAGCGCATGTGGCACCGAACCGGACAGCAGTATGGGGCGGTGCGCCCTCGGCCTCTGCGCTGACCTGGTGTCGCGAATTGACCGGCGATGATAAATGCTCATGGGAAGAGGTGATTGATCGGTGTGAGCATGAGACACAACCTGGCGCAGGCGGACTCATCTTCTTGCCGTATTTATCCACTGCGACATGTCCGGTGAATAATCCTGCGGCAACGGGCGCCTTTATTGGCCTCCTGAACACCACCCGCAAAGCAGAGGTCTTCCGCGCGGTGCTGGAAGGACTCAATCAGCAATTTCTTCATATTTTACAGACTATGGAACGTGGCATGCATACGCGCTTTGAACGGATCATCGCCTCCGGCGGCGCCACGCGTAACGCCTTCTGGTTGCAGAATAAGGCAGACATTTCCGGCATCGATGTTGAGGTCTCCACGATTCAGGACACCTCGCCACTTGGCGCGGCTATGCTGGCGGGGGTTGCAACAGGATTCTGGAGCGATTTAGATGCTGCGGTTGAGCGTGTCAAGGGGGACACCCGCGTGTTTCATCCTGATGAAAAGAATCATGCGCGCTACCAGTCTCTGACGGAAGTGTACCAAGGGCTGGCGACCTTGTTGAAGCCTGCCTACCGCGCCCTGGCCGATTGGAAGGAACAGAGCGCCGGATAGGCATAAGGCCCCGCGCGGCCTTGCCGCGAACAAACGAAATGGTAACTTTTGGAATATTGGAATAATGGGAGAGAAAATGGCCAGCAATTTGGAGGGACGCGCTTTGTCGCGTCCGGCCACGACAAAGCGTGGCCCTCCAAAGAATTGCTCAATTATTCCAGCATTTCTGTGAAACTATCGACGAGGAGAAAATGACAATATGACTGCAACAGAGAGAATGTGTACTGCAATTAAGCGCGGAACGCCGGATCGGATTCCGACGTTTGAATGGTTTATTGATCCAGGCGTTGGCAAGGCGCTGACAGGATCAAGCGACGCGCTGGATATTGTTGAGCGACTGGATATCGACGGCATCAACATCCGTCCGGATTATCAGAGGAAATTTTTGGATGACAAGACCTTTGAGGATGAGTGGGGGAACCGTCGCCAGTTGACAGGCGATTGCATTGCAGCGGTCATCGCGCAACCCATGACCGACATCACAAAACATATGGATTTCACTTTTCCGGATGTGAAGGCTGATCACCGCTATGCAACGCTTCGCACGGCTGTGGAGCGCTTCGGGGATTCACGGTCTATTATTTGGAATCTGCGTGACGGTTTCTCAGATGTCCGCGATCTGCTCGGGTATGAGGAGGCTCTGATGGCGCCCATGCTGGAGCCGGATGCGACCAAGGAGTTCCTGGATCGGGTGGTTGATTTTAATCTGGCTCTGGCAGAAGAGGCTGTCAAACGGTTCGGCATCAAGATCATTGCCACGACCGATGATGTAGCCATGAATGCCGGCCCGCTCTTCCCGGACGAATGCTATCGCGAAGTCATTTTGCCCTCCTTCCGCAAGGTGATCCAAGGGTATAAAGCGTTGGGCTGCCTGACGGTGAAGCATTGTGATGGCGATGTGCGTCCGCTGGTCGATCTCTGGATTGATGCAGGCATTGACTGCCTGGATCCGATTGATCCCGGAGCAGGACTCACCATGCGCGATATGAAGGCCAAGTATGGCCATTGCATTGCGCTCAAGGGCAATATCGACTGCGTCAACACGCTTTGCACTGGAACACCGGAAGAGGTCAAGGCTGAAGTCCGGCAGGCGATTGCCGATGCCGGTCCGTCCAGCCTCATCATCTCCTCCAGCAACACGGTCCATCGCGGCGTCAAACCTGAGAACTATCGCGCCATGCTGGACGAACTGCGACGCGTGGGGTGACGGGGAGAGTAGCAGTCGGCAGTTGGCAGCCGGCAGTTGGAATGCAACAGGATTTCGCACATGTAGCGCAACGCCTTGTCAGGCGTTCGGCGGTCTCATAGATCCCGCCGTACTGTACGGCAGGACGTATCGGACTGCCGCTTGCGCCCCAATTATTGACTCCCCTTGCTATGATGTTGACATACGAATCAGAGAAATGTATTGCGTGGTCTCGGTGCGGTTCTTTCGGACAATACGGATGCCACCGACTATGTCAAGCGTCTCCGGGCCGAATGGGAGGCTGTAAAATGAAGGGAGCGTAATTCGTTTTTGAGGCTGAATTGCTGATTGCTCAGAGCCTCTATTTAAGGTATACTTCCCCCTTATTCATTTGAGTCTTTATGTTGTTTTATAAGGAGAGTTTGAAGTATGCCAAATACGATTTTGATGGGTGCGCAATGGGGTGATGAGGGTAAAGGGAAGGTTATCGACGTCCTGACGTCACAAGCGGATGTGATTGTCCGTTACCAGGGGGGCAGCAATGCCGGTCATACCGTCATCGCCGAAGGGAAGAAATATGTTCTTCATTTGATTCCTTCTGGCATTCTTCATGAGGGCAAACAGTGCGTCATCGGTAATGGCGTGGTGATGGACCCCTTTGATCTGCTCGCAGAGATCGAAATGTTGCGCGGTTATGGCATTTCGACGGATGGGCGCCTCTTCATCAGCGACCGCACCCACATGGTCATGCAGTGGCATCGCGCGCTCGATAAGGCTGATGAAGCACGCCGTTCGACGGACAAGAAGATCGGAACCACGGGCCGCGGCATTGGTCCGGCCTACAGCGCCAAGATGGGGCGTCAAGGTTTCAGGGTCGGTGATCTTCTGCGTCCTGACTTCCTGGAGCGCGTTCGCGAGACGAGCGTGGCCACGAATGTCCGCCTGGGCAAGTGGGGGGCTGAGCTTCTGGATGTGGAGGCCCTGGTGCGTGAATATGCCAAGCTGGCTGACATTTTGCGTCCTTTCATCACGGATACCGTGGTTTTCGTCAATAATGCTGACCGTGCGGGCAAGAGCATTTTGCTCGAAGGCGCGCAGGGGACCATGCTGGATATCGACTTTGGAACCTATCCTTATGTGACCTCCTCCAATCCGACAGCAGGCGGGGCTTGCACGGGTTCAGGGCTCTCACCGCGTCGCATCGATCGCGTGGTCGGCGTGATTAAATGCTACACCACCCGTGTTGGAAGCGGCCCTTTCCCGACAGAGCTGCTGGATGCCACGGGCGAACATCTGCGTCAGAAGGGCGGCGAATTCGGCGCGACGACTGGACGGCCCCGCCGCTGCGGTTGGTTCGATGCGGTTGTGGCGCGTTATTCGGCGATGGTCAATGGCGTTGACTTCTGGGCCATGACCAAGCTGGATGTCCTGGATGATCAGCCGACGATCAAGATTTGCGTGGCCTATCGGCGTGATGACGGACATATCTATGAGACCTTCCCGGCTGACCTCAGCGCGGTTGAACGCTGCACACCTGTTTATGAGGAGTTGCCCGGATGGATGACGGACACGAGCAAGACGACCCGTTACGAAGATTTACCGCTGAAGGCCAAGGCTTATGTCGAACGCCTCGTCGCGTTGAGCGGCGCACGCTTGGGCATCTTGTCTGTCGGCCCTGCCCGTGAAACAACACTCAGATTAGGCATCTAGCTCCCTAACGCATGACTCCTGACACGCATAAAGTGCCCCAACATATCGCCATGATCATGGATGGCAATGGGCGTTGGGCAAAGAAGTTCGGCAAGCCGCGCCTTGCGGGGCATGAGGCGGGTTCTGAAACCGTCCGCCGTGTCATGGAGTATTGCAGAGACGCGGGTGTCCGCTACTTGACGCTTTATGCGTTCAGCACGGAGAACTGGTCACGCCCGCCGGACGAGATCGCGGGCTTGATGAAGCTCCTGAACCTCTTTATCAGTCGCTATGAAGCCGAACTGGTGGAGCGCAAGGTACGTTTGCGGGTCATCGGCAACCGTGGTGACTTGTCGCCGGAACTCCAGGCATCCCTGCTGCGTGTCGAGGAAAAGACAAAGGTCTTCGAACAGCAGGTGATTATCGCGCTCAGCTACAGTGGACGTAACGAACTGACGCGCGCCATCCGGAAGATTGCCGAGGATGTACAGGCTGGCAAGCTGGAGACCGGTGCAATTACTGAAGCCGTCGTCTCCTCCTATCTGGATGCGCCGGATGTACCTGATCCGGATCTGATTGTCCGGACGAGCGGCGAGTTCCGCATCAGTAATTTTCTCCTCTGGCAATGTGCCTACAGCGAGTTTTATATCACACCGGTTCTCTGGCCTGATTTTGGTGAGGCTGATTTCAAGGACGCGCTTGAATCGTTCGCCTCTCGCGACAGACGTTATGGTGGCGTAATAAAGGAGTCAGCCGTATGAACCCGATAGGAAGACGCGTCATCACTGGTTTATGTCTCTCGACGTTCTGGTTCTTGGTGATTATTTCGCATCAAGCGTGGTTCGCCTTTGCCGCCTTAGTCGCTGCTGTTCTGCTCTGCCACTTTGAGTTTGCGCGGATGATTGAGGCGCGCGGCATTGATACCTGCCGTTTGAGTGGCGCCGCTGCTGCTGTTGTCTATTTGCTCTACTGCTTCGCCTGTCCAGACTCCTCCTTCTTGATGGCTGCGCTGATTATTTTCATTCTCTTTGTTCGACTGCTCTTTGACGCCAGCGTGAAGAAACCGCTTGAAAGTGCTGCGTTTGCTGTTTTGAGCTTTATGTACATTCCCTTCATGCTCTCCTTTATTCTTCGGATTGCTCAGGAGGGCGGGGGCGGACAACCCTTTTACGTGAGCAAGGAAGGATTCTATACGGTTCTCTTTGTCGCCTTCATTACGAAGGTGACGGATGTCGGCGGGTATGCCTTTGGAATCCCCTTTGGCAAGCATAAGATGTTCCCGCGCATCTCCCCCAATAAATCGTGGGAGGGGTTAATCGGCGGGTTGTTCCTTTCTGCTGTCTCCAGTGCCACGATGTGTTGGTTCTTCTATCCGCAGAAGACCCCGACGCATCTCCTCATCGCTGCAGCCCTCGGGGTGGTCATTGGTTTTGTCGGTGTTCTCGGCGATCTGATCGAATCGATGTTTAAGCGCAGCGCGGAAATGAAGGATTCAGGCGGCGTCTTTCATGGGATCGGCGGCTTGCTCGATACGTTGGACAGTCTGATGTTCACGCCCGTTGTCTTTTATTTTCTCATGAAATTCATACCATGAAGTCCATTGTCATACTCGGCAGCACAGGATCGATCGGGGAGAACGCCCTGCGGATAGCAGAGGCGTTACCCTCGCAGATCCGTATTGTCGGGTTGGCCACGCGAGCGAAGATCACACGTCTGATTGACCAAGCCCTGCAATTCAATGTGCCTGTTGTCGCAGTCGAAGACAAAGCACTTGTGCGTGAGGCAGAGGCGCTGGCACGTCCGCATGGCATTCGGGTCTTGGCTGGGCCGAGCGGCGTTGAGGCGCTTGCCGCACTGCCGGAGGCGGATTGCGTGGTCTGTGCTGTCGTCGGACTGGCTGGGCTGCGGCCTGTATTAGCCGCCATGGACGCCGGCCATGATGTGGCCTTGGCGACCAAGGAGGTGCTGGTCTCAGCCGGTGAACTCGTCATGCGCAAGCGACGCGAAAAAAATGTCCGAATCCTGCCGATCGACAGTGAACATAGCGCCCTCTTCCAATGCCTGCAGTCTGTCACGCGCAGTGTTGCCTGTGTCAGACTCCGTGAAGAGCAGCGCGCCCCCTCAGAAGAGCAGATCTCGAAGTTAGTGCTGACGGCTTCGGGCGGACCGTTTGCGGGCCGCCCGGATATTGATTTTGAAAAGGTGACGCCTGCTGAGGCGTTAAAGCATCCGCGCTGGTCCATGGGCCCCAAGGTGACAATCGACTCTGCGACGATGATGAACAAGGGGCTTGAGATTCTTGAAGCCCGCTGGCTCTTCGATGTTCCCTGCTCACATGTTGAGGTGGTCGTCCATCCGGAGAGCATTGTGCACTCGATGGTCACCTTTGTCGATGGCACGTCTGTTGCGCAGTTGTCTGTGCCGGATATGCGCTTCGCGATTCAGTATGCGCTCACATGGCCTGAACGCTGTGCGGTCGACATGCCGAAACTTGATTTAGCGCAGGTAGGGGCCTTGACCTTTTTAAAGACAGATGTCAACCGTTTCCCCTGCTTGCGCTTGATTCGCGAGGCAGCCGCCATTGGGGGTACGATGCCGGCTGTTGTCAATGCTGCTGACGAAGTGGCGGTCAAAGCGTTTTTGGAGGGCCGTATTTCGTTTGCCGGAATATGGAGGACTATCGAGGCTGTCATGTCTAAGCATGATGTGCATGCGTGTTCGGGTTTGGATACAATTCTTGAAACTGATGCTTGGGCAAGACGCCTGGCACTGGAGGTGATTTCGTGATTGCTGCTATTGAAACCAATGTGTGGGCGAGTATTTCGGTTATCGGCTATAAGGTCTTGGCCGGGATTGCTGTGGCCTTGTTGTTTAGCTTGGCGATTTTCATTCATGAGCTCGGCCATTTCTTGGCCGCCAAGTGGTTTGGACTCCAAATTGATACGTTCGCGATCGGCTTCGGACCCTCACTCTGGAAACGGAAAATTAAGGGTGTTGAGTATAAGATCGGCATCATTCCGTTTGGTGGCTATGTGGCGTTGCCCCAACTCGATCCCTCGGGCATGGAGAAGATCCAAGGCTCTAACGGGGAGAAGGAGAAACCGAAAGAGGATGCTGACGCTCACGCGGATGAGCGGGAACTGCCCGACATAGCCGCGTGGAAGCGTATTGTTGTCGCTGTGGCGGGCCCCTTCGGCAATGTCGTGCTGGCTGTTCTGCTGGCTTTCATGATTTATTGGATTCCAGCCGCGAAGACCGGTATTACCGATACGCGTGTCGGGATTGTCCTCGAAACCTCTGAAGCCTGGAAAGCGGGATTGCGGGTCGGTGATCGTATTTTAGAGGTCAATGGTGAAAAGGTGGACACCTGGATGGAGATGATGGTCGAGAACGTTCTGGCCGGCAATTCAGGAAAGGCTGCGTTTAAAGTCGATCGTGAAGGGAAAGTGATCACCTTGGATATCCCGTTCACCAAAAACGAGGTCTTTAATATCCAGACGCTGGATGGTGTCTATCCGGAGTCCCCCTGCATGGTTGGCCGTGTCATGGCTGGATACCCCGCGGAAGCGGCAAAACTTTTGCCGGGCGACTTGTTGCTCTCCGTTGCCGGGGTTCCTGCATGGGGGATCTCGCACTTCAAGGAGCTGATTCGCAAGAATGGTGCCGCACCTGTTGATATTGGCGTGCGTCGCGGGAAAGAGCTCCTGACGCTCCGCATGACACCGCGTTATGACAAGGACTTAAATCAAATGCTGCTGGGTGTTCAATTTGCGGATGATAGTACAAAGGCGTGGATGATGTATAGCAAGCCACTTGATCAGCTGAAGTGGGATACGATGTCTGTTGTGCGTGTCCTGCGTGCCTTGGTGAAGCCCAAGCAGAAGGGGGAGCGCGCTGCGGTCGCCAACAGTCTGGGCGGGCCGGCCATGATTGTGATCCAGCTCTACCAGACCGTCCAAGGCGGCATGATGGATGCGCTCGGCTTCCTCCGCATGATCTGCATCAACCTGGCGATCTTAAACCTGCTGCCCTTGCCCGTACTCGACGGCGGCCATGTGATGTTTGCAGTGTATGAGATCGTGGCACGCCGCAAGCCGCACCCGAAAGTGGTCTCAACGCTGGTGACAGTCTGCGCCACCCTGCTGATTACGCTCATGATCTTCCTGCTCTGCCGCGATATTTTCCGCGAGCACCAGATGTCCCAACTGCGTCGCGCCGCAGACGAACAAGTCGAGCAGAAATAAGCGCTTTTCACGGTTGGTGGAAGATTTCACCGCAAAAGCCGCGAAGAAGAGCGCAAATGTAGGGGCCCGGCGGACCCGCACGGGTTCCGTTGGCCCGCCTCACCCATGAATCCACCTTCGCGGATACGTCTACGGCGGACAGGTACATGGACGGCGGAGCGAACATTTGCGCGGGATCAACTCAATTTTCATCAGCAAAAAACTTGTTTTTTGCTGATGAAAATGAAACCAGTATTCATCTGCGCGGCTATCCATTCCGCCGTCCGTGTATTCACGGGTGAGGCGGATGAGATAGCCGTGCAATCTCTTTGCGGTTTTTGCGGTGAAACACGAAGCTGCTATTTAACAAACTGCTACGTGCCCACTATGCGTCTGCGCGCTTGAGCACCATGGCGGTGCGGCAGGGGAGGTAGACCTTGACGATGTTGACGCGCTCGTTTCCGCGCATCTCCGGCAAGAGGTTGAAAATCTGTTTGCGATCAATTCTGTTTTGTCCGCCGAACTGCTCTTCGTCTGTATCTAAGGCGATCATGTAGGGGGTGCCGGGGGGGACAAGGATCGGATAATCCGCGACCGACTTTGTGCTGTGGAAGTTGAAGATGAAAATCAGCTCCCCGCGCTCAAACGCCATGATCTTGTCATGATCCGAGGTGTAGAGCCGACGGGCGCGTGTGTTTTCAAGGGCGCCTGTTTGATTGATCAGACGCAACATGCTTTCATCGAACTCGCCTAAGCACCAATAGAGTAAATCCGTGTTGTCGCGCAGCGACCACTGGCGCCGGGCATAGTGATACGAGAAGCTGTTGCCTTCCCGCGGGAAGTCGATCCACTCCGGATGTCCGAACTCATTCCCCATGAAATTCAAGTAGGCATGGCCGGAGGTGGCCAAGGTTGCAAGGCGCGCCAGTTTGTGAAGCGCAATGCCGCGCTCGGTACGGAGATTTTGATTGCAGCGCGCCATGGAGGTGTAGATGTCGGCATCCACAAGCTGGAAGAAGAAGGTCTTGCCGCCGACAAGCGCCTGGTCATGACTCTCCACGTAATTGACGGTCTGCTCGTCGGCCCGGCGATTGGTCAGCTCATGCCAGAGGTAGCCGACACTCCAGTCTTCATCCCGGATGTCGCGCACGAGCCGGAACCAGCACTCCGGAACCCCCATGGCCATGCGATAGTCAAAGCCAGCACCCAAATCCGCAATGGGCGCCGCGATACCCGGCATGCCGCTGACATCCTCGGCAATGGTCATGGCATCAGGCCGGATTTCATGGATCACACGATTGGCGAGGTTGCAATAGATCCAGGCGTGATCATCCACGGTCGCGTCAAAGTATTGATTATAGTCGAAAAAGTCAACACCCAGCCCATGATGCAGATAGAGCATGCTGGTGATGCCATCAAAGCGATATCCGTCAAAATGAAATTCGTCGAGCCAGTAGCGGCAGTTCGACAAGAGGAAATGGAGCACATCAATCTTGCTGTAGTCAAAGCAGCGTGAGTCCCAGGCTTCGTGCCATCCGCGCAACCCGCCATGGAAGTATTGGTGCGGGGTGCCGTCAAACGACGAGAGCCCGTCGCGCTCATTCTTGACCGCGTGAGAATGGACGATATCCATGATGACGGCAATGCCTGCTCCGTGAGCAGCATCAATCAGGGCTTTGAGTTCTTCCGGGGTTCCAAAGCGGGAGGAGGCTGCAAAAAAACTGGAAACATGATAGCCGAAGGAGCCGTAATAGGGGTGCTCCATGATGGCCATCAGTTGAATCGTGTTGTACCCCGCCTTTATAATCCGGGGGAGGATCAATGCGCGGAACTCCTCGTAGGTGCCGACACCCTCCTTCTCCTGTGCCATACCGATGTGGGCTTCATAAATGATCGGGGTATGCTTGGGGACTGTGAAGGAGGGATGCTTCCACACGTATGGCTTGGGCGGATCCCACACTTGCGCTGCAAAAAGATGGGTCTCGGGATTCTGCACGACACGCCGGGCATACGCGGGGATACGCTCGCCGCAACCGCCATCCCAGGCGATTTCAAGCCGGTAGTATTGGCCATGGTGAAGGGCTTCACTCGGGAGGCGTATCTCCCATTGACCGGTATTCCCGATACGCGCTAAGAGAAATTTGTCATCCTTAAACCATCCGGTGAAATCGCCCACCAGCCAGATGCCAATGGCATTGGGCGCCCATTCACGGAAGATCCAGCCCTCTGGGGTTTTATGGAGTCCATAATATTCATGTGCGCACGCAAACTCCGATAACGCGCCAGGCCCCCGGGCTAGCTCGATGGCCCGCTTCGCGGCACTGGCAGAACGGCGCTCAATAATGCCACGATAAGGCTCAAGATAGGGGTCATCGAGCATCTGGGCGCGTATAGCTTGCGTGGACATTGTTAAGTTCCTTCACTGTTCCGTGCTTAGAGAACGGTTGTTGCCTTCTCGGCATGGTCTTCAACTGCCTTGACGAGCGGACGGTCCAGCATCTTTTCGTAAATTGAGATGTACCGTTGAGCGCAGGCGTCATGCGTGAAGCGCTTCTTCCCTTCATCCATGATCCGTTTAATCTGGCGCTCACGCTCATCCGGCGGACGCTTAAAGAAGGCCATCGCCTGGTCCATCGCCCAGTCGAGTCCACGGCTGTCATAGATTTTGAAGGAGAAGCCATTACCCGTATTGCGGTTTGCGTCCAGATGGTCAACCGTGTCATGCAACCCTCCGGTATCGTGAACAATCGGAAGCGAACCATAAAGCTGGCCGACCATCTGCGGAAGTCCACAGGGCTCGAAGAGCGAGGGCACTAATGTGAAATCGGATGCAGCAAACCCCAGCTTTGAAAGGCCTTGATTGAAATCACAGATGGCGAGGCGGCCATACAGTTCATGCTGTTTGAGGATGTCATAGAATGGTTGTTGATAGGCGCCGCTTGCAACCACAGCAATCTGGGCCTTCTCCTTCCAATAGCGAGAAAGAAAGCGGTACAGAATGTGGGTGAGCAATTGCGGTCCCTTCTGTGCAGGATCCAGACGGGACGGCCAGAAGAAGATGGGCACATCCGGATTCTCTTCAAGCCCCATCTTGCGCTGGAACGACATCTTGTTGATGCGTTTCGCCTCGCGGTGGGTATCTGAAGTGTATTTCATCTTGATGAGCGGATCGGTCTCCGGATTGTCAGCGTCGTCTGGCGCATTCAGAATGCCGGCTGCGCAGCCGGCCTTGAACTTGCTGCGTATCTCCTGGCGAAGCTCGCGTGGAATAAAGTCGTGCCAGCCATTGACGATCTCCTGGAGGAACGTCGGACTGACGGTGTTGATGAAGTGAGAGGCGAAGACCCCGCTGGTCTGCATATCGACAAAGTTGGTGCTGCGGGATTCTTCGTAATTCAACGGCGGACGCTTGAAGTAGAGGTTGCCCCAGAATTCGGCTGCGTCAATACCGGCATCTTCAATCTGCGCGAGTGACAGATTGTGCGTATGGATATTGTGTACGGTGAAGAGGCACGGGATCCCCATACGACGCGCAGCAGCAGGGATGAGGCCCGTCATCCAGTCGTTGCAGTGAATCAGGTCAGGCTGGACAGTGGGGATGATGTTGTTGACGACTTCACGCGAAAAGGCCAAAGCGAGTTTGGGATTCTCCTCCTGGGAGTTGCTGTAGACCGTGTCTCGATAATAGAAACAGCGGTCTTCTGCCAAGTGGATACGTGAATCAGGCAGGCGGCTTTTGTACACGCGCAATTCGTCATTGATGAGCTGTCCCACATCGACATGAAACATACGCCGATAGTGCGGCAGTGCAACATGTACGTCTGCTCCGAGATCAAACAAGGCTGCCACGAGCGAGGCGGAAACATCCGCCAAACCGCCTGCTTTCGCCGTCAGCTTATCCGCCATGTTTCCCATGCCTGTGGGCAGGTAGGTGATTTCCGGCGTCACAATCAGAATCCGTGGACGCCGCTCTTTTTTAACGGGGGCCGTGACGATTATGGGAGCCCCTTTTTTAAAAGGTTCTTCTTTTTTGACTTTTGCTTTTGCCATGACACCACACTCCTCGGCACGTTACTTGTTTGTCCGTGCATCTATTTTTTTGTTTAAGTCTTCGATCTGTTTTTCTTTGGCGGCAATCAGCTTTCGCTTTTCCTTGGTTTCAGGAAGCTTCTCAATCTCAGCTCGGATTGCGTCATACGCTCGCATCACTTCGTTTTGGAGATCTTCGATCTTTTTACGAAGGGCTTCGATCTCCGGCGAGGTGGTCTTGGGATCGTTTACAGATTTGGAAATTTCTGTTCCCATCTTGTGCGCTTCGATCATGAGTTTCGAGCGCGCGGCGAGAAGGTCGTTGAGGTTATCGCCAGTAGCAGTCGTCTGCGCGGGTACAACCGGAGCCTCCTGAGCCAGGGCAGGAAAAATACAGAGAGCAGTGCAAAGCGTGAAAATCTGCACAGATAGTTGCTTCATAAGTGATTCCTTTCAATTAAAATAGTGCAGATATTTTAAAACAAAAAAGACCTAAAAGCAATCACTTCTTCTTATTCTTATTCTTATTCTGGGGCTTCGCCCCATCTTTTGCCTGATCGCAGTTGGGATTCGGCGAGGGCATTTGCGCCCCCACCTGTTGGCGCCAGGCGATTAGTTTTGCACGAAGCTCTTTTGCCTTTTCAGGATTTGTCAACGCGAGGTCTTTTGTTTCACTGACATCCTCTTTCAGGTTGTAAAGTTCAACATGATTGTCCTCAAAGAATTCGACCAAGCGGAAATCGCCTTCGCGTATGGCGCCGTAGGGGGTTGCCCCGCCTGGATGATAGTGCGGATAGTGCCAATAAATAGCCTCGCGTTTGAGCTGTCCTGCCTGCTTCAGAAGGGGCACGATGCTCTCGCCGTCGACCACATGCTTGGCAGGAACTGCGACGCCCGCCATCTCCAGGAGGGTCGGGAAGTAGTCTGCGCCGATGACAGGGACGCTGCAGGTGCTCCCGGCCTTTGTGATCCCGGGCCACTTCACGATCAGCGGCACCCGCACGCCGCCCTCATACGCGGAGCCTTTTCCGGCACGGAGCGGGGTATTGGACGTAACATTGTTTAATGTCAACCCGCCATTGTCGGAGGTATAGACGATGATGGTGTTGTCGCTCAGCGTCAGTTCCTCAAGGGCCTTCATGAGGCGCCCCATGCTGTCATCCACGCTCTCGACAAGTCCAGCATAGGTTGCGTTCTTGTGCAATCCTTTGGGATCGGTCTTGTTTTTGTATTTTTCAATGACCTCTTTCTTGGCCATCAGCGGGGTGTGGACAGCATAGTGGGGGAAGTAGATGAAGAAGGGCTTGTCTCTGTTCTTCTCCATGAAGCCAATGGCCTCCGTAGTGAGCCGGTCGCTCAAAAACTCTCCCGCCGGTCCCTCCTTCAGTGTCGGTATGTTGTATGGCGCAAAATAGCTGGGCGGTTGTCCGCGGTCGTAACCGCCGGCGTTTAAGTCAAACCCTTGCCGCTCCGGCCAGTAGTCGCTCCCGCCCAGATGCCACTTGCCGATGCAGGCGGTCGTGTAGCCAGCAGCCTTCAACGTGCTGGCCATGTTGCAGATGTTCGTTGAAAGGAAGAGCGTCCAATCCGGAACATTCAGTTTTGCATTCGGACGCTTATGCCCGGCAATCCAGTCTGTAATATGAAGGCGTGCAGGATACTGGCCTGTCATAATGCTGGCGCGACTGGGCGAACAGACCGTACAGGCGGAGTAGGCGGCTGTAAAGCGCATGCCCTGCGAAGCCAGCTTATCAATGTGGGGCGTTTCGTAGTAACCGCTTCCGAAGGAGCTCAAGTCAGTCCATCCCTGGTCATCCGTCAGCATGAAGATGATATTCGGCTGCGTCTTGGCAGCAACAGTCATTGCGAGACAGGAGAAGAGCAACGCGCACGCTGCGCGTCGAGCGGCAATAACGCAATAAGGCAATAAGGCAATAAGGCAATCTTTTGAAGTTATAGCGTTCATAGTTCGTTTCCAATTCATGGTTGCAGCGCTCAGTCTAGCGCTGATCATAATAATCCTGTACCTGATACACAGACTGGTTCAGCGTCTTCATTTCGACGCCGAGGGGCAGGTAGGGGGCATACTGATTATTCACCAGCCCTTTATTCGCGTCGGTGTTGGAGGGATCCACACCTTTTGCCTCCGGATCATTGTCCTGATATTTAAAGAAGTGCCAGCCGACGCACGCCTTGCTCTTGAGCATGCGAAGACAGAAGTTCTGGTAGGCCAGTCCACGGTCCTTCTGTGTACGCACGATCCAGCCCGCGCCGGAGGTGTTCGCGAGGCCTGAGTCCATGGCCTTTGTATAAAACTCGGTGACCATAAACGGCTTGCCAGCTTTTTCAACGCACGCCAGTGTCTCGTCTTTAGGGGTCCACTCGCCGTACCAGTTGATCGCGATGATATCGCAATAGCGCCCGGCTGCCGTCAGGATGGGCAGATGCTTTTTGTTGGCCCCATGCAGGCGGCTTCCGAGATAGAGATGGTTGGGATCATAGCGCTTCAAGGCTGTGGAGACAATCCGGTAGTAGCGCTCCGCCACAACGCCGGCAAAGGCTTCCCGTTCAGCGTCCGTGATTTTATCAGGAGCGACACCGCGCGCTTTCAGCCACTTCTCTGCAGCCACACGGCCACAGTCATTCGTATCGGTGAGCGTCAGGTAGCCTTCCAGATTCTTGTTGCCCAGCGGCATCTCGTTGTCGGAAAACCAGCCCAGCAGATTCGGATCATCCTTGTGTTGCACCGTGCTTTTGGCAAGCTCCTCGCAGAACGTTTCAAAGGCGGGATCAAAGACAAAGATACACTGGTTCGGATAACCGGTGTTTCCGGGCCGCTGATAGGTTCCGCCCCGCTTCTTGCCATAGGAGGCCATGAAGTTGAGGTTGACGGAGTAGCTGAGCGGGGTTGTCGCTGTACGGTTATACGCGCGAATCGCCTCTGCATCCGACCAGGCGCCGCACCCGTAAAAACCCCAGTCGATAAAGAGCTTGGCTGTTGCAGCCATCCAATTCGTAGAAGAGCCGAACTTCTCCTGGTAACAGCGCGACATGGTCGGCGATTTGCCGTTGCTGACGCTGCATACCGCGACCTGGACGTTCCTGCACCCGTCAGGATCAAGGATGATCCACCGGCCATTCGGATTTTTTTGGACGCGATAGAAATGGGTTGCATCCGCGCGCTTCGCAACTATGCTTCCATAACGGTTGCGGGTTTCAGGCGCATAGGCAAACCCTTTAAGATCTGCGACGGTCTCAGCTACAAGGGGCTCCCATTTGCTTTTGGAGGATTTCTTCACATCTACTGTGACCCCTTGCGCCTGAGCAAAGATCGCAAAGATCAGTAAGAAAAATAAAAGAAAGCAGAGTATAACAGGGGAGGGTCTAATCGCGTGTTTCATCATATTATCCGAACATTTAAGAAACAGTATCTTAACAAACTTCCGCTCAGATGCAAAACAAACTTTTCAATCGCGCCGAAATCCTCATCATTTCTGTATTCCTTACTAATGATTTCACCGCAAAAACCGCGAAGAAGAGCGCAAAGAGGGGCCCAGCGTGCCCGCATGGGTTCAATCAGCCCGCCTCACCCATGGATACATGGACGGCGGAGCGACCCTTTGCGCGGAAGTAACTCAATATCCATCAGCGAAAAACTTGTTTTTCGCTGATGGATATGAAATCAGTATTATTCTGGGCGGTTATCCGTTCTGCCGTGCTGTATTCAGCGTGAGGCAGACGAGATAACCGCCCTTCTTTTAGCGGTTTTTGCGATAGAATCTTCAACACCCCGTGAAGAGACACTGCTGCATATTTAGCCCTTGCAAGCCATGGCGGCTTAAAATAAATCACGTTTTAAAAAAATTACCCTTGCCTAAGTTGGGGTACCTTTGATAATGTACTGACTCTTTCGTGCGCCTCTAGCTCAATTGGATAGAGCATCTGACTACGGATCAGAAGGTTGCAGGTTCAACTCCTGCGAGGCGCGCCATGATTCCAGATTGCGGGATGGAGCAGCCTGGTAGCTCGTCAGGCTCATAACCTGAAGGTCGTTGGTTCAAATCCAGCTCCCGCTACCATTTTACACCCTGTAAATGTTGATTAAACCCAATGTTTACGGGGTTTTTTTGTGCCTGATAGGATATGCGTATAAGTTCTTTTAGTAGTAGCTGTGTTTTGGCTCATAATCCGGCAGCCGCCGGATCGTTGGTTCAAATCCAGCTCCCGCTACCATTTTCACAGGTCGGAACAGAAATGTTCCGGCCTTTTTTTTGCTTTGGAGGGACGGGAGGGACGATAGGGACCTAAGGGACAGGAGGGACCTGTGCTGCCCTGATCACCTCTAGGCCCAATGCGCAAGCTCCACGCAGGTGTCCCTCACGTCCCTATAGTCCCTTCGGTCCCTCAGTTCGTTTTAAGCGCAGGCCGGATTTCAGCGCGGCGGCGTTCGATAGCAGCTGCCTGTTCGCGGAATTCGAGGCGGGCGCGGGTCATGCGCTCGCGCAATCCGCCTTCGGTGACGAAGTCGCGCTCCAAGCGGTCGAGCTGGCCGTCGAGCAGTCGGAGGGTCACGCGGGTGAGTCCGCCCAGCACATTGGCACAGATCGCAGGATCATCGTGCTCGATGCCCTTGCGGAAGGTCTCGTAATTCGCATCCGGCGTTCGGCAGAGCTGTGAAAGATGCCTGGCGTAAGGGTGCTCGGGTGTCCATTCGTCAATGTCGCGCACATAGAGAAAGTCACGGTAATCCTCCAGCAACTCGCCGAGACTGGCGAGTGCCACGCCTGTGAGCTTGATTTCGTTCTCCTTGGAGACAGCGGAGGCGAGACTGCCCTCGACGATATTCTGCTTGCCGGAACGCGCAGCTTGCTCCATCTGGTCAATGGTGCGCGAGAAACGCGGCACCCAGCGCTTGATGAAATAGACCGTGCCCTTGTAGACTACCCGCGACTTCTGGTACGAGAGCAGTTTTTCATAGCCGCCGAACTTCGGGATAAAGCCATTTTCTGTCATAGTCTGGCCTTTCGAAGTATAGGCCGCCGGAAGGGACAGCAGGGACTGTAGCGACCTGAGGGACGCCAGGGACCTTTCCGACTTGGGCAAGCATACCTCTTGCGTCCCAACTTTAGCACTTTAGCACTAACGCACTTTAGAACTTCTTCCATGTCCCTCACGACCCTAATCTAGCCTCATCTACCGCTTCCGACTAACGACCCATATTTTGTATGCTGACCACTGTACTTAAACTTTTGCGCCGAGTCCAGCCCAGAAATTCTCGATCTGTCTGTTGAGGGACTGAAGCGACCTGAGGGACGATAGGGACAGTAGGGACCCTGCCTGCCTGGGCAAGCGAGTTCCGCACGTCTGCCTGGCGCTTAGCTCCTCGAAGGTGTCCCTCACGTCCCTATCGTCCCTCAGGTCGCTTTAAGCGCAGGCCGGATTACAGTGCGGCAAGCTGCGACAACCCTGCACCCTGACCCCTGACACCCAAGTTACAGGCAAACCTACCGCCCGGGGCGGGGCAGTCATCAGTGATCAGTCATCAGTTATCTGTGACGCGGGAATAAACGGCTGGTAACTTTTTTCTCGCAGAGGCGCGGAGGCACAGAGAACATTTTGGAGTGCGTGCGGCAAACCGGCATCAGCCGGAGCGACGCCGCTTTCACGAAGCCAAGAAAAGCGGTGCCGCGCCGGTCCGGCAGCTACCGGACCCTGCTTGTCACCGCAATCCAAAGAGTCCACGCCATTGCAAAATTTCCGTGCTTTTCTGCCAGCCCACCGTAGTCGTATTCGCGAAGGCGGGTGTGTTCCGTGGGGAAAACTGTTGAAGTTATAAGACAAGCTACTTTTGATGGACAGTTATTCCAGTATAGTGTACCTTCATAAAAACGAAATACACGAACCAGGGGGCCTATGAATCTAAAACACCTAGCAATCACGCTTCATGCTGATGAGGCAACGGATGCGTCAGAATTTCAGCAACGCGCGCGGGTACTGCAATCGCTCTGGCGGGAGGAGCAGGGGTATCTATGCGGAGAGCATCAGGGCTCAAAGGGAACGCGTCTGCTGGGTTCGCGCCTCATGCCAGAGGACGCAATATCGCTCAAGAACTACCTGACAGAGACCATCCGAGGGGTGGTGGAGGACGAGGTCTGCAATATAAAGGCCAGCGAGGGTAAACTCTTTGGCAAGCCGCGCATCTTCAACGACCTGCTGTCCAGCCAGCCGCTCTGCTTCAACCTCTTCGGTGAACTCACCCGAGACCTGGCAGTGGCATCGGCTGTCGTCAGTGATATGACCGCTGGCCGGTTCAAGGAAGTCACGAAGATTGATTTCGAATATTCACCAGGCCGGCGTGATCCGCGCTACCTGAATGACCGCTCCGCCTTTGATATTTTCCTGCGCTGCCAGACCTCAACAGGCAAAGACGGTTTCATCGGCATTGAGGTCAAGTACCACGAGAACCTGCAAGGGCCACCGGGAGAGCATAAGCAGCGCTATGATGATGTTGCTAACCAGATGGAGTGTTTTGAAAAGGATCATGAACCCCTCAAACAGTCGCCGCTTCAGCAGATCTGGCGCGACCACCTGCTCGCGGGCATTACTCGCATCGTGGACAACTATGACGACGGCCTCTTCGTCACCCTCTACCCCAAAGACAACACGCATGTCTCCACGGCGCTGAGCGCTTACCGCACCCACCTCACGAACGAAGATTCCTTTGCGTCCTGGCCACTGGAAGACTTCATAGCCGCCCTCCGTTCCCACTCCGATGCCCCCTGGATCAATGCCTTCACCGACCGCTATCTTGCTTTCAGTAAATTGGACCTGTAAAATTGACAAGCAAATTGACACATTAACTTATCATCATTAAATCTTGCCGTTTGGGGAGGATTAGTTTATATTTTTAACCATTGTAACCAAGGGCATTGATAGTGCAGTAAAAATATTATGAACTGGATCGCGCCAACCGAAAAAGACACAGCCTCCGCAACACTCGAAAAACGCCTCTGGGATGCCGCCGACCAGTTCCGCGCCAACTCCGGCTTGAAGCCTCAAGAATACTCTGGCCCTATTTTGGGACTCATCTTTCTGAGATTTGCTGAGGTACGTTTTATCGCGCAACGCGCGAAGCTTGAAAAAGGTGCCGAGTCATCCCGTCGCGGGAGCCGCGTCGATGATCCGGCAGCCTATCATGCTGAAAGTATCCTTTACTTGCCAGCTGAGGCACGGTTTGACTATCTGCTGAACCGTCCGGAGGCAGAGAACATCGGCGCAAAGGTCAACACCGCCATTCGCGAGATCGAAAAGCAGAATCCGCAGCTTGCCGGTGTCCTTCCCAAGACCTACAATCTCTTTACCAGCACCCTGCTCAAGGAACTGCTCAAGAAGGTCTCCGAAATTCCTGCCACCGCAGATTACGACGCCTTCGGCCGCATCTATGAATATTTCCTGGGAGAGTTCGCCCGCACGGAAGGACAGAAAGGAGGGGAGTTCTATACCCCGTCCTGTATTGTCAAACTCCTCACCGAAGTCATCGAGCCCTATCATGGACGCATCCTCGATCCAGCCTGCGGCTCTGGTGGCATGTTCGTGCAGTCCGCACGGTTTGTAGCAGAGCACAAGAAGAACCCTGCGGCTGAACTGGCCATCCACGGCGTCGAGAAAACAGACGAGACGGGGCGGTTGTGTCGCATGAATCTGGCGGTGCATGGGCTTGAGGGCGATATCCGTCACGGCGGCAATGTCAACAGCTACTATGATGATCCGCATGATGCTACTGGACGCTTTGATTTCGTGCTGGCCAATCCGCCGTTCAACGTCAATGCTGTGGACAAGGAACGGCTCAAGGATGTTGTTGGCAAAGGCCGTCGCTTCCCCTTCGGGTTGCCGCGCACCGATAACGCCAACATGCTCTGGATACAGCTCTTCTACTCCTCGCTCAACGACAAAGGACGCGCCGGGTTTGTCATGGCCAACTCCGCCTCGGATGCCCGCAGTTCCGAACAGGAGATCCGCCAGCAGATTATCCAAGCACGCGCTGTGGACGTGATGGTCGCCGTGGGCCCGAATACGTTTTACACGGTCACGCTTCCTTGTACCTTGTGGTTCTTCGACAAAGGCAAGAGCAAGACCGCACGCGGCGATAAAATGCTTTTTATCGATGCCAGACACATCTACCGCCAGATTGATCGCGCCCACCGCGAATGGACGCCCGCACAGATCGGCTTTATCGCTAATCTTGTTCGCCTCTATCGTGGAGAAGCCCTCGACTTCACATTGGGTGGCGACGAAGCCCGCGCAAAAATCGAAGAGGTCTTTGGCAAGAAAACAAAATACGCCGATATTCTCGGACTTTGCAAAGCCGCCACGCTCAAGGAGATCGAAGCCCAAGGGTGGTCGCTCAATCCGGGACGCTATGTCGGTGTCGCAGCTGGTGAAGTCGTAAGCGACGAGGATTTCAAAGAACAACTCGAATTATTGAACGAGGAACTCGAAACCCTCAACGCCGCTGCCCACGAACTCGAACAAACCATCGCCTCGAATGTGGCAGAAATTCTAGAGGCGTGAAGCATGACTGACATGACTTCCAACAGCGCTAATATTGGCCGCTCCGACCTGCCGGTCTTGCCGGCAAACTGGCGATGGGTTCAGTTTTCAGAAACGTGCGATCGTGTTTCTGTCGGCCACGTTGGACCAACTACTGAGTTTTTCACTGACGCCCAAGACGGCATTTGTTTTCTACGTTCGCAGAATGTTAGGCCAGGCAAACTTGAATTGGTGAACGCTCTTTCAATTACACCGGACTTTCACAAGAAGCTCAAGAAATCGCAGCTTCGCGCAGGAGACATTTTATTTGTTCGGGTTGGTGCAAACCGTGGTGACTGTTGCGTGGTTCCAGACGGCGTGGGCGAACTGAATTGCGCCAATATTGTTTTTGCAAGGCCAAAACAGCCGACGGGATTTCATGCCTATTTCTTTCAAAGTGCTCTAGGTCAAAATCTTCTGCTGTCTGCATCCGTAGGTGCAGCTCAAGGTGTAATTAACACAGGTTCTGTGGCGACCATGCCAGTGCCGCTCCCACCGTTCCCCATCCAGCGTCGGATCGCGGGCATCCTCTCGGCATACGACGAACTGATTGAGAACAGCCAGCGACGGATCAAGATTCTGGAGTCAATGGCCCGATCCCTCTATCGCGAATGGTTCGTCAATTTCCGCTTCCCCGGCCACGAAAAGGTCAAACTTGTCCCGTCACCACTCGGTGACATTCCGAAAGGGTGGGAGGTCAGAAAGCTCGGTGACATTGCCGAAGTCATGCGGCGCAACATACCGAAGGGTCAACTTGACCAACCGCAGCCCTACGTTGGTCTCGAACATATCCCGCGCCGCTCGCTCGCTCTGGACGCTTGGGAAACGACGACGGAACTCGGCTCGAACAAACTGGAGTTCAAGAAAGGCGAAATCCTCTTCGGAAAGATTCGGCCCTACTTCCACAAAGTCAGTGTCGCTCCATTCAATGGCTTGTGTTCCGCTGACACTATCGTTATCCGCGCCCGCCAACCAAAATATTATGGTCTTGTGGTTTCATGTGTTTCTAGCGGTGAGTTCGTTGCTCATGCAACTGCAACATCAAATGGATCGAAGATGCCACGCGCCAATTGGGGAGTGTTGGAAAAGTGCGATGTTACCATTCCAACAGATGAAATTACGGAGAGGTTTACATCACTGATTTCCAGCATGATTGCGCGGCAACAGACTCTTATTTTTCAAATACAAAATCTCCGCAGAACACGCGACCTGCTGTTGCCGCGTCTACTGTCGGGGCAAATATATCTTGGAGCGAATTAATCCATGCCAACGCAACCAGCAAATCCACATGAAAATCTGAAGGAAGTCATCGGACGAGGTGGGGCGGTGATTGTTGCTGGCTCAGGTGTTTCGATGGCTGCAAGTTTGGACGCTTCGACAGGGAAACCGCATCCCCAAGCATCTTGGGCTGGGCTGCTCGAAAATGGTCTGGAATGGCTAAAGCAAAACAATCTCATCACTTCCGATGAGGCCGCTGCGCATATCACCTTCCTCAAGAGCAAACGCTTGGGTATTCACCATTTTATTTCTGCGGCGCAGGATGTCACGCGCCTGATGGGAGGCGTTGAATCTCAGCATTTTAGTGAGTGGTTAAAAAGGACGATTGGCTCAATCGTAGCGCACGACCGTCATGCACTTGATGCCTTGGATGCACTCCGGTGCCACGGAAACTTGTTGGCCACGACCAACTATGACGGCTTATTGTTGGATCAAGGTGGTAAACTAAAGCCAGTCACTTGGAAGGAACAGGATTCTTTCCTTCGGGCCTCGCGCAACAAGGAAATAGAAAAAATCATTTTTTTGCATGGTTACTGGCGACAACCAGAGTCTGTGATTCTCGACTGGAACTCGTATGAGCAAATCGCCCGTGATGATCTGTATCGCCAAGATCTCGACGCTGTTTGGAAGATGACGACATGGTTGTATGTGGGATGTGGGGTTAGCGGGCTAAATGACCCCGACCTTGGATTATTAATTGAGCGTCATGGAAAGCGAGCACGTAATGCAGGTCTTTGGGACTTCTGCCTCGTACTCAACAACCAGAGAGAGGAGTTTCAGGCGCATTTTGACAAGTTAGGTGTCAACATCTGCGCCGTTCCATTCGGTGTTTCCCATGACCAGTTGCCAGCGTATCTCCGCTCGCTTCTTCCTGCCGCGATCGCCCCAGAACCTGCGACTGCGGCCGTTGTTCTGCCCCCAGTTGACCCCATCATCGAGTTCCTTCGCGTAAACGACAACTTTTTCCAATACCGAGCGTCTACAGTAGCCGCTGGCAATGCAGCGCCTGTGAGCCGAGGTGATTTTCGCTTTACCGCAGATGAATTTCGTTCTGGAGCGGTGCATCGCGCCCAAGTCGTGGACGTGGCTCTGCAGCGCCTTAGTCGCGACGGTTGTGTGTGGCTGGAAGGGCCAAGTGCGGGCGGTAAAACAACCGTCTGCTTGCATCTCGTTTCCGAATGGGACCACCAAGGGTGCGAACCTCTTTATCTTGACCTCGCTGAGAAGACGGATGCCGAACAAGCAGTGAGAGAAATTGCAGTTCATGCAAGGTTGGGGCGTCTATTCATTCTGGATAATGTACATGAAGCACCGAAACTTGCCTGTGCTTTGCTCGACCAATGGCGAACCCACCGCCGCGATTCTGTTATGGTTCTCTTGGGTTGGCCTGCTGCTGTTCATCCGGGGCATGATTACCTGAGCGGCCACCGTGGTGCCGTAGTCACTGTCGCCGTTCAGCCTGAGGATTGGATCGGCGTATATCAGTCCACATTCCGCCATATTCGTGGATCAAAGCACGTTCCGCCCGCGCCACCGCCTGAGATGGTTAAGGAGTGGGACGATACTTTTGCCGCTGACCTGGTTACTTTTCAATACGCCTTAGCGGCCGGCTTGCGTTTAGGCGCTGGGAATTCCTTTCGGATTGAGAGGGCGGCGGCGGATCGCTATGTCCGAGAAAAGTATCTGGACCCGTGCTCGGATAAGGAGCGCAGTGACCTTTTCCTCCTTGCGTGGTTCTCGGAGGTGGGGATGCCGTTGGCAGAGGAACTTGTTCCATCTCGCTTCAAGCATTCTCTAAGTTGTGGACTGATCCGTCCGATTTTTTACGGGCGGCTAAGAAATCGCATACTTTTCCAGCCTTGGCATCGTAGTTTTGCACGGTTGCTGTTAAGTCTCGCTCCTAATTCAGAGCGTAGCCAAGGACTCCGCGAAGTTGCCTCATCACATCCATTCTGGTGTTATCAATTGGCGAACTCTCTGCAAAATAACGCGGAAAAACGTCTGGCCATAGATATACTTGAGCATGCACTGGATAGGACTCCAAGCCTTGTTGATTGGTTAGATGAAAGTCTCTCCATTTGCTTCGGGTTGTTCCTCCAGATTAAAGAGTTGGTCCCGTCTCGGTGGGCCGCCGCCATAGAACAAATCTCCACAACCATTGAACTAGATAAGTTGGTTGCTAAAACCTTTAAAACGTCACTGAACCATTTGCTCAACTTCCTGCGTTTCACTGGTAAGAGTGCAGAGTTGAAAGCGGTTCATAAGGCGGTGTGCAAGGTACTGGACGACGATGCACAGTTGCCTGTCAGCCAGGGCCGATTGCAAGCCCAAGTCTTTGTTGCGCCGCTGCATATCTTGGTCACGTTTCTTCGTTTCACCGGGGATTCCGAAAATCAATTGAAGTCGGTTCATGAGTCGGTGTGCAATGCTCTAACTACCGACGCACAATTGCCCGCCGGCCAGAGCTGTCTGCTGGCCCAAGCCATCGCCACACCGCTGAATATCCTGGTCACATTCCTTCGGTTTACGGGACAGCCCGAAAATCAATTGAAGTTGGTTCATGAGGCGGTGTGCAATGCTCTAACTACCGACGCACAATTGCCCGCCGGCCAGAGCCGCCTGCAGGCCCAAGCCATCGCCACACCGCTGGATATTTTGGTCACGTTTCTTCGTTTCACCGGAAAACCTGAAAATCAATTGAAGGCGGTTCATGAGGCGGTGTGCAAGGTTCTAAATACCGACGCGCAATTGCCCGCCGGCCAGGGTCGGTTGTATGCCAAGGTGTTTGTTGGACCACTGCATTTTTTGGTCACGTTCCTTCGTTTCGCAGGGAATTCCGAAAATCAATTGAAGCCGATTCATGAGGCGGTGTGCAAGGTTCTAAATGCCGACGCGCATTTGCCCGCCAGTCAGGGTCGGTTGCATGCCAAGGTGTTTGATGCGTCACTGCATTTCTTGGTCACGTTCCTTCGTTTCACAGGGGATTCCGAAAATCAATTGAGCTCGGTTCATGAGGCGGTGTGTAAGGCACTGACTGACGATGCGCAGTTGCCCGCCGACCAGAGTCAACTGATGCGAATCGCGCGGGAAATGAAAGGAAGTGATCTGTATAGTTTTCTGAATGGGCTCCGATCAATTCCTGAAACGGCAGCACTTGCAGGGATGATTGAGCGTGATCTGGACTGTGCCAAAGTGCTTTTGATTGAGGTACATTCCAAACCACCATTGGTTTTCCAAGTTCAAAAAACCGCTAAACCACTAACCCTCAAAACGGATTCGCCCGCGGCGTCTCCCATCCTGCTGAAAATCGGAAGCCAACTTGATGAAAAAATTCAGGAGGGGAAAGAGAGAGTGATAACAGGGGCTTGGAAATCGGTTTCCGCTGATAGGCCTGCAGAAGACCGGTTTAGAATTGCCAGAATAAAGGCTCTAGAAATCATCTCCGGCCTCTCTCCATATATTAAACGTCATGTCGGCGCATATTTTCACTCGAATAATTGGGAGCCATTGAAAGTACGCGACCCAAATGTGTAAAGTTTACATTCCATAATGAACCTCCATTCCTATACAGAAGATCAACTCGTCGAGCAACCTGCCATTAAGCTGTTTGCGGAGCTTGGTTGGAAAGCGGTGTGCGCCATGGAGGAAACATTCGGCGCTGATGGCATGTTGGGACGCGAGACCAAGGGCGAGGCGGTGCTGAGTGTTCGGTTGCGGGAGGCGTTGACGAGGCTGAACAAGGGTTTGCCGCCAGAGGCGATCAGTTATGCTGTGGATGAACTGACGCGTGACCGCGCATCTATGAGTCTGGAGGCCGCGAACCGAGAAGTCTATCACTTGCTCAAAGAGGGCATTCGGGTCAGCGTTGCTGACACCGAACCCTCACCCCCTTCCCCCTCTCCCAGAGGTAGAGGGGGTCAGAAGACCGAAAGAGTGCGCATCATTGACTGGGAGAACCCTGCTGCGAATGATTTCTTGTTGGTGAGTCAGTTCAGCGTGACCGGTGGGCTCTACACCTGCCGTCCGGATTTGGTCGGATTCGTCAATGGGTTGCCCTTTGTGGTGATTGAATTTAAGAAGCCCGGTGTGCCTGTGCGCCAGGCGTTCGATGATAACCTGACGCATTACAAGCGCGAGATCCCGCAACTGTTCTGGTATAACGCGTTGCTCATTGCCTCGAACGGCACGGCGAGTCGCGTGGGGTCACTCACCGCGGACTGGGATCGCTTCTTTGAGTGGAAGCGCATCGCGAGTGAGAATGAACCGCGCCGGGTCTCCCTGGAGACCATGTTGCGGGGAACCTGTGACAGGATACGTCTGCTTGATCTGGTGGAGAATTTTACGCTCTTCTCGGAATTGAAGTCCGGACTGGTCAAAATCATCGGACAGAACCATCAATATTTAGGGGTGAACAATGCCATCGCCTCGATGCTTCAGGCCCGCAAGATGGGGCATGGGCGCGGTGGCGTGTTCTGGCAGACACAGGGTTCCGGCAAATCATTTTCAATGGTCTTCTTTGCGCAGAAAGTCTTGCGCAAACTGGCGGGTAACTGGACATTCGTGGTGGTGACTGACCGCGTGGAGCTGGATCAGCAGATCGCCACGACCTTTAAGGCCACCAGCGCGGTCAGTCAGTCCGAGGGCGACGCCTGCCACGCGTCCAGCGGTGCGCACCTGCGTGAGCTGTTGCGAGGTAATCACCGCTACGTCTTCACCTTGATTCACAAGTTTCAAACGCCTGAGATGCTTTGCGACAGGTCGGATGTGATCGTCCTGACGGACGAAGCACACAGGAGTCAGTATGATACCCTGGCCTTGAATATGCGGGCTGCTTTGCCCAAGGCGTTGTTTCTTGCCTTCACAGGCACACCTCTGATAGCAGGGGAGGAGCGCACCAAGGAGGTCTTTGGCGATTATGTCTCCATCTATGACTTCCAGCAGTCGGTGGAGGACGGTGCCACGGTTCCGCTCTATTACGAGAACCGCACGCCTGAATTAGAGCTTGTGAACCCGGACCTGAACGAGCATATCTATGAGATCATCGAGTCTGCGGACCTCGATCCGGATCAAGAGGCGAAGCTCGAAAAGGAGTTGAGCAAGCAATATCACATTCTGACGCGTGACGACCGGCTGGAGACAGTGGCCAAGGACATCGTACGCCATTTCCTCGGACGCGGCTTCATCGGCAAGGCGATGGTCGTATCCATCGACAAGGCGACGGCGCTCAAGATGCAGGACAAGGTGCTCAAGCACTGGGCTGCAGAGAAGACGCGCGTGGAGAAGGAACTCAAAAAGATCAAGCCTTACGACAATTTCCATGTCATCGAACGCATGCGGGAGTTGGAAGCACGGCTGGAGATACTTACAACGACTGATATGGCGCTGATCGTATCGCCGGGACAGAATGAGATTGCGCAGATGCAGAAGCTTGGACTCGATATCGAACCGCACCGCAGACGCATGAACGACTCCCAGCCGCCCCTCGACGAGAAATTCAAAGACTCCGATGACCCGCTGCGGATCGTCTTTGTTTGCGCGATGTGGCTGACCGGCTTCGATGCGCCAAGCTGTTCCACAATCTATCTCGATAAGCCGATGCGCAACCACACGCTCATGCAGACCATCGCGCGGGCGAATCGTGTCTTTCCGGGCAAGCACAGCGGCATGATCGTGGACTATGCGAATGTCTTTGCCTCGCTTGAAAAGGCGTTGGCGATCTATGGAGCAGGCAAAGACGGGCAGCGTCCTGTGCAGGACAAGCAGAAGCTGGTCGAGGAACTGCGCAAAGCTGTGGCCGCGGCAACGGATTTCTGTACGCAACAGCAGGTCAGCCTTTCGTTCGTTGAATCGTTGGATGTCGGGGACCTGGCGCGGTTGCAACGGATGGACGAAGCGGTCAACGCGCTGATCTCGCCTGATCCGTTGCGGCGTGAGTTTCTGGGGCATGAGCGGCTCGTCAAGACGTTGTACGGAGCTGTGAAGCCTGATCCTGCGGCACTGGAGTTCTCGGCTCGCGCAGCCTGCCTCTCGGCGATCGCGGAGGCGATCCTTGCGAAGCTCAGTCCGGGGCCGGTAGACATCTCAGCAATCATGATGCAGATCAATGAGGTGCTGGATGAATCGATCGCGGGTGTCAGTATGCCGGACAAGCCGGCTCCTGTTATGGATCTTTCGAAGATCGACTTTGAAGCTTTGGCGACACGGTTCAAGCTGTCCAAGACGAAGAATACTGAACTGGAAGTGTTAAAGGCCGCGATCCGCGCCCAACTGGAGCGGATGATCCGGCTCAACAAGACGCGCATGGACTTCCAGGATGTCTTTGAGGAGTTGATCGAGTCCTATAACTCAGGGAGTCGCAATATCGAGGAGCTGTTCGACCACCTGTTACGCTTTAGCCGCAATCTCAGTGAGGAGCAGCAGCGTCATGTGCGCGAGAGCCTGACCGAAGAGGAACTGGTCATCTTCGATATTCTCACGCGTCCGGCACCTGAACTAGGTTCCGAAGAGAAGACCGAGGTCAAGAAGGTCGCCCACATTCTCCTTGCACGGATCAAAGAGTTGCTGGTCATCAACTGGCGTCAGAAGTCCAGTGCCAGGTCCCAAGTCAAACTCACGATTGAAGATGTGCTGGATACAGGGCTCCCCCGAGCGTATTCCCCTGACATCTACCGCCAGAAATGCACCGCCATCTTCGAGCATGTCTATGAGAGCTACCCTGAGCAAAATACCGGTGTCTACTCGGATGTTGTGTAAGCTTGAAAACACGGGAATGATCCCGATTTTGATCGCTAAAGACAGGGGTGTAAAACAAGGTTGACAATTTTTATGACATAGAGGTATAATGGACACACTTGTGATTGTTAATTTTCTAGTTTAAGCTATGCTTTAGTAAAAGAATTTATTAATTCTATCGAGTTTTACAGCAATTGCTTTTAATAGAAATCCGTGATAATTCATCCTTAGGGAGGTTGCAATGTTATCTAGCGAAAACAACAATTTGTTATCCAAAATTATTACGAAGTTCCCTCTTGTTGTAATAGTTGCCTTCGCGATAGCTACCCTCGTATCTTTTTTAATTGATCACGCGCTCATTAACTACTTCCAAAACTTGCAACCACAACTTCAGCTCTATAAAGACGTTATTTACTTCGCGGCAAAATGGTTTAGTCTTTTCATTCCGGCTATTGCTATTGTCTTCATCTACAAGTCCGATGAGAGAATGACGGTTGGATCAAATATATTGTTATCGGTTCTGGTGACAATAGTAATTAGTCAGATACTTCATGTAATTTTCTCCTCCTGTGACAGACCTTTCGCTGCGATGGGCCTATCACCCCTTGTGAGTCATGAGCCAGATCCGTCTTTCCCTTCGGATCACGCTGCAGTAGGCTTTGCTATCGGTGTAAGTATTCTCCTCAAGCAGCGCAAAATAGGGGTTATTTGCCTAACCATAGCTTTGGTTGCTAGTTTTTCTCGCGTTCTTTCACTTCTCCACTGGCCGTCGGATATGGTGGCTGGCGCATTTCTAGGAACCACTATTGCGATCAGCATTCAATTTATACGCAAAAGAATATATAAGTGGCTGAGTCCATCCGTATGGTATGATTTTTTTGAAAAAGATAATAATTTTCGAATCATACTTAGCACGTTGCGTATGTTAATTTCCGTAGGAGTCTTGTTCGGCCTTCTCGTTCAGCAAAGTAACATGTTTACTTATTTTGCTTCATTATTTACAGAACCTAGACTGAATCCTCAGTTTTTGATTATTGGTGCATGGAGTATATATATGCTCTATGTTATATTAACTACCAAGCTTTTCTTACGCTTAACAAACCTAGTATCCAATGGGGTGCCAACGAGTACTTATTGGTTGAATTCTCAAAGTGCCGATAATACTAAACTTTGGTTCATCATTGTCTGTGACACTATTATGTATGCGATGTTTTATGGTCTTAGTAGTCATATCAAATCCGTTTTTTTTGTACTTCTCGTGCTTCCGCTGGTTATTTCCTCTCTGTTTCGGGATATTGTTTGCTCACTGAAAGCCCTTGCACTCGTAATAATGGCGCTAACTGCAGTTTTATTTTTCTTTTGGATAACAGGTGTAAGTGATAGTAGCCTATCGCAGAATCTGTCCCCAAAGCAAGGGATCGTTCTAGAAATTTTCCTACCTAGGGCGTTAACTCTGTTTCTTTCTTTTGTCCCCATTGTTTGGCTTATTGAACGACATACTAGGCTAGACAATGCGCGCTCTCGATATGAATCATTGGTGGAATCTATCCCAGAAAACATTATCAGAAAGGACCTTAATGGTGTAATTACTTATGCGAATACGGCGTTCTGCGAACTCAATCACCTTACAAAAAACCAGGTCATCGGTCAAACAGATGAGTTCCTTTATGGAAAGGAAATAGCAAAAAAATATAAAGAAGATGATCAAAAGGTAATTTCTACGAAACACATTCTTCCCATTAATGAAAAGCACATTCCGTTTAATCAAACCGACGAGTTAGATGTAGAAGGCAGCAAGATTCCGGTATGCGATAGGGCAGGAAATGTTATTGAAGTTCAAATCATATTCCGAGACATTACTGAAAGGATTCAAAGAGAGACACAGCTCGAAACCTTGATGCGGACTACTCCTGATAATATATATTTCAAGGATACTAATAGCGCTTTTCTGCGAATTAGTAGTGCAATGGCAAAACGATTTAGCCTGAAAGACCCCAAAGACGCCTATGGCAAGACAGATTCTGACTTCTTTGCTGATCCACATGCACAGCAAGCGCTTCAAGATGAGAAGCAAATTATGGCAACCGGTGGTAGCATACAAGCAAAAGAAGAAGAAGAAACTTGGCCTGATGGCTCAAAGAGCTGGGTATCGACCACAAAGCAATGTTTACGGGACGGATTGGGTAATATAGTCGGTACATTTGGAATTTCTCGAGATATCGGTGAACTGATCAAGAGTCGAGAAGAATTAAAAAAAGCTAACTCTCGTTTGGACTTACAATTGGAGACAGCCGAAAAGATCGCGCATTTCGGTTTTTGGGAATATGACATTCAAAATACTCAGAATACTCTTAAAGTAAAAGCTACTAATGGCATCTATCCGATTTTCAATCTTACACCACAACAAGATGGTGTGAAATTAGAAGACTTGCGCCGTATGATCTATCCAGATGACTTAAATATATGGGATGAAAAATTTTCCATAGTAACCTCGGCAAAACCGGTACTCCCATTTGACATTCGAATTCGGTTGTCGGATGGATCCATTAGGTATCTTCATGCCAAAGTAATAGTAAATGCACCTAATGGCCGTCCATCAAGCATCACTGGTTTTGTCCAAGATCTGACCGCTTGGAAAAAAGAGGAAATACGGGCCAAAGGATTGGAATTGACCATCGACAGCTTCCGACACATGATTCCAGGGAAGGCTGACGAAGTGAGCGGCGCAATTGAATTAACAAAATGTGAAGATGTTTCGAACGAATGTAAATTAAAGTCGCTTGCATTTATTTTTATGATTCGCCACAAGGCCGATGAAGTCAGGTCACTCCTTTATGGAAACTCGCAGTTTCAAAATTTTTTGCTAGCTGAAATATGGGAAAAAGCGTGGCTTATTGCACGTGATATGGACGTTCCTAAAGTCAATGACTTAAAGATTGTTTATGGTCATAACTCTGACAAAGACTTATACGTTAAAGGTGCCTTCTACACGGCTGCGGTGAATATCCTCTATAATGCACGTCAGCATGGATCAGCGCCTTATGTGGTCTGGACTGTTGTTAACGATAATTTATTGGAAGCTGTATTCGCGGATGGCGGACCGAATGAGAATAGTTATAAGAGCAAGGGCACTTCCACAGAAAGTGGAGTGGGTTTAAAGCTCGTCAAAAGGATTTTGGAAATTGTCAACGGCACAATTCAACGACAGATGCGTGCGGAACTGGAAATACGGTTTCCTGATTTTCCAGCAGACTTTAAAGATTGTAAAACATTTTTTCACGTCACAACACCATTACCTCTCAATACAAAGGAGCAAATAAAATCATGAACGCAATTTTTCATTTTGAAAATCATCCAAATGTCGCAAACCTATATCGAGTCAAACATTTGGAGCCAAGACTGACCACTGCTGGTTTGCGTGATCAGACAAAAATCATATTTCAAGATTACCTAGATCGAGATGCTCCAGGCGCTCCTCTCCTAATGCCGACGCGAGTTGCAGCTAAAGCCGCTGAAACTCGGCAACAAATGACCTTTACCCCAAAAAAGACAGTTTTTATACTGGACTTGGACGGCCCCGGGTCAAACACTCCTGACTCCAGTTATGGTCTTTGCGTACTTCTGTCATTGGCTTATAAATTTCGGTTATCCATTGAACAGTTTATTGGCAATCAGACATTCCTGGTAGCTATTCTGACTCTATTCCCCTCCAATCTTTCTCAGGATAATGGTGTTAGTCTCTTGCCTCATCCAAGGTGCGACCTACAAACACTTCATGCATTGTGGCCAAAGACTAGCAAGATACATAATCAAACTCCCAGCAGGGTAACGTCTGGAGAAACGGCGAGAGCGCTCACGGCTGTCAAGACGCCTGGTCCCAGAATTATATTGGCGAATTCTGGTAATGATAATGCATGGCTGGCCGAATTGATTGTCAGTTGGCTTGTCTGATCTAGGAAGGCAGAGGGGGCGTGGCTAAAAATTCACCAAATGAAGTTTAGGTGAGTTATCAAGACACTTATTGGGCTCGCAATCGCAGACAGAAATGTCTGCGCCACCTTTCTTGCAGACGGAGAGAGAAGTTCTAAAGTTCTAAAGTTGGGAGAAGTTGAGGGAAGTTCGTTAGTTCATTAGTGCGTTAGTGCATTAGTTGGAAAAATGTGCGAATTCGGGAATGCGGGAATGCGCGAATAGAGAAGTTCTAAAGTGCGTGAGTGCTAAAGTTCTAGAGTTTTTGGGAAGTTCGGAAATGCGCGAATGCGTGAATGCGCGAATGGAGAAGTTCTAGCCGGCTTCACTGAGAGTTACGCCGCGCCAGGGAAGTTCTAAATTGCTAAAGTTTTTGAGAAGTTCTAAAGTTCTAAAGTTGGGAGAAGTTGGGGGAAGTTCGTTAGTGCATTAGTTCATTAGTTCATTAGTGCGTTAGTGAAACTTGATCCTCCTTCGCGAATACGCTTCCGGCGGACAAGAACTTGAAACTGGGGCATTGCAAAAACTGGGGGAACAGGCATCCTGCCTGTTGGGTGAGCGCGCAGGAGGATGCCTATGCTCCCCGTGAGAGACGTTCTAAAGTGGAGAGGTATAGGGGTCGTAGCTAAAAATTCGCCAAATGAAGTTTAGGTGGGTTAACAAGATACTTATTGGGCTTGCAATCGCAGACAGAAATGTCTGCGCCACCTTTCTTGCAGACGGATAGAGAAGTTCTAAAGTTCTAAAGTGCTAAAGTTCTAAAGTTTTTGGGAAGTTCGGAAATGCGCGAGTGGAGAAGTTCTAAAGTTCGAGAGTGCTAAAGTTCTAAAGTTGGGAGAAGTTGAGGGAAGTTCGTTAGTGCGGGAGTGGGCGAAAGCGACCGGAGGGACCCGAGGGACCGGAGGGACGGGAGGGACCAGGGAGAAGTTCTAAAGTGCGTGAGTGCTAAAGTTCTAAAGTTGGGAACATCAGGAATGAGCTTGCCCAGACAGGCAGGGTCCCGACAGTCCCTATCGTCCCTCAGGTCGCTCCAGTCCCTCAAAGCCCGGTTTACAACAGTTGACAAGCATTGCCGTTTTGCTATACTAGTGACGCTTTAAAAGAGAAATAGGTGTTGTCGTCGGTGAGAATAGGGGAATAGTTATGATTAAAGGGCTCAATTTGAATGCGATTGAAGAGGCGTTGCCACGGGCAGGCCTTTCGCAGGCTACGTTGTCCAAGAAGCTTGATGTCAGCCGTACGGCTGTTTCCAAGTGGTTCAAGGGCACTGCGATTCCGACGCCGGACAAATTGCTCCGTTTTGGCATGCTGCTGGGGCTACCGTTCGACCAGATGGTGGTTATGGAGCTTCCGAGTGCTGTGCCCATTGTCTGTTACAGAAAGAAGGCCGGACGCAAGACAAAAGATGAGCACTATGAGAAAGCCCGGGAGACGGGGGAACTTCTTAAACGCCTTGTCCCTCTTCTGCCAGATCCGCCGCTCGCTTCTGCCTCAGTCCTGAGCGAGCCCCGTGTGGATTATGCTTATGTCCAAAAGGCATCTTCGGAAGTTCGCAAGGAGATGGGGCTTTTGAATAAAGACGTGATCGGTTATCAGGATTTGATCGAAAAATTCGCCCGTCTTCACGCCGTGATCGTTCCGGTGATGTGGGGTGAGAAGCAGAACCATGGCAACGCGCTCAATATCCACCTCCCGGATTCAAACGTGACCTGGGTTTTCCTTAATCTGGACAGTAATACCGTTGATTTCAAGTTTTGGATGGCCCATGAATTGGGTCATTCGCTGGCTCCAAAACTTGACGGGGAGGAGGGCGAAAACTTTGCTGATGCCTTTGCCCAGGCGGTGCTTTTCCCGCAGGCGAGTGTAGCTGAACTGCGGCCTCTGTTATTGAAGTGCCATACCGTCCAAGAACGCATTGCTCGCGTGAAACATGTTGCCGAGACCCGCATGATTTCCCCGCTGACCATACGCCGGGCGCTTGAGGCTTTTGAGGATGACGCAGGTCTTGAGCCGACCGATCTGGGAGATGAGCCTCCCTTTATGGCCGTCATGACCACATTCGCAAGAAACCACGACCTTGTTTCCAAAACCCTCTTTGGAACGAAAGCCGTTGAGCCGAAAAAGTTTATATCTGTTTGCGAAAAAGTATTCAAGACGCAGATCTTTGCGGCATTGAAGACCTATTGTCGTGATAATGACGGAGCCGCCAATTATATTCGCAGTGTCTTTGGCCTGGCATTGACCGATTCAAAAGCCCTTGCGGAGGAGTTGATTGTATGAGTTCCGCTCCCCGAGTGATTCTGTTAGACAGCAACGCGTATTTTCGCCTCGCACGGTCAATCCGTCCTTTGCTGTCTCAATCATTCGGAGACCCGCCGCCTTACGTATTGAAGGTGCTTGAAGATTTATACAAGGAGTTTGCGCGAAACCCCCGCTTAACATCGAAGTTTCACTGGGTGGCTGATTCGGAATATGTTTCTGATCTCGAAGCATCGCAGTACTCTGCACGTGGCAAAACGGCCACTCAAGTTGAGACAGCACTGTCGTACCTGGTGAAGCAGTCAATCATCAGTGCTATCGATGTCTCTATTATTGATTTGAAGGTTTTGGCCGTGGGTCACGCCCGTGGATTCCCGGTGATAACCGATGACAAGGGAATGCAACAACTGGCAGAACTGTTTGATATCGAATGCTGGCCCACATTAAAGCTCATGAAGTTAATGCTGGACTGCAAACGTATCGACCTCAACAAGGTTAAGGAGGTCGTTGAATACTGGGATGCCGAGAACGACTTGCCGAGACATATAGAAGATTTTCGAAGGCTTTATGTGGAATTCTTTAATGGGAAATGCCCTGTTTAAATGAACGCACAGGCAGGATGCCTATGCCACTAACTTTTCATGGTGCTTCACGTTTTTAACATATTCTGTTTCAAATGCTTGTGGGGCTTATCTCGCGCAAGCACCTGAGCTGCGTTTAACAGTAAGGATAGATTTTCGTGCGACCACTCAGTGGACGCACGCACGAGGTTAAAAGCGGAGGGCGGTCGAGTCAACGGCGCGCTCGGCGATCGCGCCCTACCATGCTTTGCGTCTGCCTCGTGCAACGCATGGTAGGGACGGTTCGCCGAACCGTCCGCAGGGCCTTGGAGAGCCACGCTCTGTCGTGGCCGCCGGAGTGAACATGGCATGAAAGTGTAGCGAAAAGTTAGTGGCATTGGGCAGGATGCCTATGCTCCCAGTGAGGGAAGTTCTAAAGTTCTAAATTGCTAAAGTTCTAAAGTTGGAGCCGGCTTCGCTAAGAGCTTCGCCGCGCCAGGGAAGTTCGTGAGTGAGAGACCGCGAAAGGGACACTTGTGCGGAGCTAGATAAATAGGTTGTAGCCCGCCATGCTACACCAAATAGGCTATTGCAAGATCGGGCGGGGCTTCGCTGAGAATACAGGCGAGCATGCCGCTTAGATTGAGATGCCCAATCACCATGTGGGTACAGTGCGCCAGCACATATTGATTGCACCATGCGGCACGCCGGACGCTTGGCGCATCAACCTGCTCTTCAAACGGCGAGATAATCAGCAGTCGCTCTTCCTGGAGGGCTGTGCGTATAGCCGGCGCATCTATGCCCTCTTCTAGTGCCCAGGGCTTCACCCAAATCATGGGCTTTCGATTTGCCAACCCTGCCTTGAATACGGCTCGCTCCATCGGCGAAAGAAAACCTGACATGATGACTTCACCTGGCTTGAGCGGCAAGGCACCGTGTAGCGCTGCTTCGCCCCGCGATGCCAAAAAACCAACTACCGGCAACGCTAATAATGAGCGATTGCCGAGGTGTTTCGGCTCTCCGCAATTCATGACCACATGATAGTTCATGGGGTTGAAGCGAATGTAGTTGCGAATATTCTCCAATGCCTGCGCGTCATGCACAATCACATCCCAATAATTGCGATGCCAAAGGGCTTCGCCTGGGGCGGCAAGTTGCTTGCCGATTGTTCGCGACACCGCCGATTTATAGGCGCCGATGACATCGCCTAAGGTGTACGGGTCAGCAATTGCTGACCCCTGCGATAATTGGACGATGCCATGCACATGATTAGGCATGATGACAAACGCATCAATCTGCGCGACCGGGAAATGCTCTGGGATCGCGCGCCAACATGCCTCCGCGATTTTACCCGCCTCACTCAAGATCATGCGACCATTGATGATTGCCCCGAACAAAGGCTTGTTCGCGTGTGTGTTGCACGTAATAAAATACCTGCCTGTGGTATAGCGCCACCCTTTCAACCGCCGAACTTTGCGGTTGGGCAGCTCTTCGCTGATTGACATGACGACCCTCTCCTTATTAGTTGACCCATTTATTAGGATAAATATTACAAAGTTGCTAAAGCGCTGCCAAGCACAGATTTTGCTTTTTGCAGATGCTTCTTAGTTCGTTAGTGCGGGAGTGGGAGAAAGCGACTAGGACGCTCTCCTCCCACACTTTAGCACTTTAGCACTTTAGCACTTTAGAACTTCTCCCAGTCCCTCAAAGTCCACCCTGCAACCGAGTAAAATCAAGTTACCTGAAATTTATGCGTGAGATTTGGGGTGGGGGATGGTAAACTTGACGGCCTTAACTTTTTGAACGACGAGGAGAGGAACTGATCATGAATAGCGACCAAGTGAAGAGTGGATTTCAACGGGCTCCGCATCGCGGATTGTTTATGGCGACGGGCGTGAAGCGGGCGGATTTTAAAAAGCCGTTTATTGCGGTCTGCAACTCGTATGTACAGATCATCCCCGGTCATTGCCATTTGAACAAGGTCGGTGAGTGGGTGAAGCAGTGCATCACCGAGGCGGGCGGCGTCCCCTTTGAGTTCAACACCATCGGCATCTGCGACGGTATCGCCATGGGCCATGAGGGCATGAAGTACTCCCTGCCCAGCCGTGAACTGATTGCGGACTCGGTCGAGTCCATGGTCAAGGCGCATTGCTTCGACTCCATGATCTGCATCCCGAACTGCGACAAGATTGTGCCGGGCATGATCCTGGGCGCCATCCGCGCGAACATCCCGACGATCTTTGCCAGCGGCGGGCCGATGAAGGCCGGACAGCTGGACGGCAAGCCTGTTGACTTGATCACGATTTTTGAAGGCGTTGCCAAGCTGAAGAATGGCTCCATGACGGAAGGCGAGTTGAACCGCGTGGAAGAGGCAGCCTGCCCCGGGTGCGGGTCATGCTCCGGCATGTTCACCGCAAACTCCATGAACTGCCTCTGCGAAGCCATCGGCTTGGCGTTGCCCGGCAATGGAACGATTCTGGCGGAAGATCCTGCGCGCAAGGAGCTGTGGAAGCAGGCCGCGATACGCGCCGTGGAGATGGCCAAGGCAGAGGGTCCGCGTCCGCGCGAACTCGTGACGCTCGATTCAATTGACAATGCCTTTGCGCTCGACATGGCCATGGGCGGCAGCACCAACACGGTCCTGCACACCCTGGCGATCGCGAAGGAGGCTGGCATCGACTACAACTTGGACCGCATCAACACGATCTCCAAGAAGTGTCCGAATGTCTGCAAGGTGTCGCCCTCCAGTTCCTACCACATGGAAGACGTGGATGCAGCAGGGGGTATTTCAGCTATTTTGAAGCGCGTCTCAGATGTCCCTGGTTTGCTCAAGCTGGACGCCATGACCGTGACCGGCAAGACGCTGGGCGAGAATATCGCAGGAGCCACGGTGAAGAACGACCAGGTGATCCGCACGATCCAGAACGCCTACTCGCAGGACGGCGGACTGACCGTTCTGCGCGGAAACCTGGCTGAGCAGGGGGCTGTTGTGAAGAAGGCGGGTGTCGCAGCATCGATGCTGACCTTTGAAGGGACAGCGATCTGTTTCGACTCCCAGGAAGAGGCGTGCGATGGAATCCTGGGCGGCAAGGTGAAGTCCGGGCATGTGGTGATCATCCGCTATGAAGGGCCGCGTGGCGGTCCGGGCATGCAGGAGATGCTGGCACCGACTTCGTACATCATGGGCGCAGGCTTAGGCGAGTCGGTTGCGCTGATTACGGACGGACGCTTCTCCGGCGGCACGCGCGGCGCCTGTATCGGACACGTCTCGCCCGAGGCTGCTGAGGGCGGACTGATCGGCCTGCTGAAGGATGGCGACCGCATCAAGCTCGACATCCCCAACCGGTCGCTGGAAGTGGTTCTGGACGATGCGGAGATCGCACGTCGCCGCGCAGCGGCACCGAAATGGGAACCGCGTGCAACAACAGGCTGGTTGAAGCGCTATGCGCTGATGGTCGGCAATGCAAGCTCCGGCGCATCCATGTTGGCGTAAATTTTTATGTCAAAACCCTTTGTCCATCTTCATCTGCATACGAAGTACAGTATGCTGGATGGTGCGTGTCACATTCACCAACTGGTGACGCGCGCCAAAGAGCTTGGCATGACTGCGATTGCCATGACCGACCATGGCGTGATGTTCGGGACAATCGAGTTTTATAAGACGTGCAAGAGTGCCGGGATTAAACCGATTATCGGGTGCGAAATCTACATCAATGCAAAAGCGCCACGCTCCTCGCGTGACCCCAAGGTTCCGTATCACCATCTGATCCTCTTGGCGACAAACCTTGAAGGCTATTACAATCTGGCGAAGATCAACACGGTCGCGCACATGGAGGGTTTTTACTACAAGCCGCGCATTGACAAGGAGACCTTGCGGCGCTATTCGGGCGGGCTGATCGGCTTGTCGGCCTGTCTGCAAGGCGAAGTCAATTTGAATTTAAGCGAAAGCCATTTTGACGTTGCTGAAGCCGCAGCGCTTGAGTACATGGATATTTTTGGAAAAGATAACTTCTATCTCGAGTTGCAAGACCATGGGTTAGCTGAGCAGAAGCCCATGAATGAAGGGCTTCGTCTGTTAGCCGCAAAACTCGGCCTTCGCACGGTCATCACCAATGACGTGCATTACCTGCATCAGAGTCATGCGCGGGCGCATGAAGTGATGCTCTGCATTCAGACGTCGACGACGATGAGCGATCCGAAGCGCATGAAGTATGGCTCGGACGAGTTCTATTTCAAATCGCGCGAGGAGCTGGAAAAGCGTTTTCCGAATGAGGCTGCCGCCTTTGATATCACACAGGAGATTGCTGATCGCTGCAACGTGGAGCTGACGTTTTCGAATGGCAAAGCTGAAAGTCTCCACTTCCCGACCTTTGAAGTGCCTGAAGGATTTACCGACGGGCTCGACTATTTGAAGTATCTGGGCAAGCTTGGCTTAAAGAAGAATTACAATCTGGATTATGACCATCCAGGCACCCCGTTTGAAAATGAATTGATCGAGCGCTTTAACTATGAGGTCGGCGTCATTGAAAAGACAGGCTTCATCAATTACTTTCTGGTGGTGGCGGACTTTATCAACTGGTCGCGTACGCATGGCGTGCCGGTCGGGCCTGGACGCGGTTCAGGCGCAGGCTCCTTGCTGGCGTACTCCCTGGGCATCACCCAGATCGATCCGCTACGCTTTGACTTGATCTTTGAACGCTTCCTGAATCCGGACCGTGTCTCGCCGCCTGACTTTGATATCGACTTTTGCCAGACGAACCGCGGCAAGACCATCGAGTATGTGAAGCAGAAATATGGCAAAGACCGCGTCGCGCAGATTGTGACGTTCGGTCAGCTGGGTGCCAAGACCGTGATCCGGGATATTGCGCGCGTGCTTGAAATTCCGCTCTCCCAGGCAGACGTGTTTGCAAAGATGATTCCGGATGATCCCAAGATCACGCTGGCGAAGGCGCAGACTGAGAATCCGGAGTTTTCTGCGGCCTGCCAGATTGACCCGAATTTGCGCGAAATCATGCGCTATGCCGAGGTGCTGGAAGGTCTCTTCCGGAACGTGGGCGTGCATGCGGCTGGTGTGGTGATCGGGGACAAGCCGCTGATTGATTTGGTGCCGCTGGCGCGTGACAAAGAGGGCGAGCCCATTACGCAATACGCCAAGGAGGCCATCGAGGAGTGCGGTCTGCTGAAGATGGATTTTTTGGGTCTGAAGACACTGACTGTGTTGAAAGAGGCGACGGATTTGGTCAAGCTGATCCACGGGGTTGATATCGAGCTTGAGAAAATTCCGCTGGACGACGAGAAAACCTTTAAGCTTTTCCAGGCAGCCGACACGGTAGGGGTCTTCCAGCTTGAATCCGGGGGGATGCGAAAAGTGCTGCTCGACCTGCAGCCCAACCGCATTGAGGAAATCATCGCTGTCATTGCGCTTTACCGTCCGGGGCCGATGGACCAGATCCCCTTATTTGTCAAGCGCAAGAAGGGGATTGAGAAGATCACCTTTGACCATCCCTTGCTCGAACCCTTCCTGACCGAAACGTACGGCATCATGGTGTACCAGGAACAGGTCCAGCGTGCAGCGCAGGCACTGGCGGGTTATTCCTTAGGCCGTGCAGACCTGCTTCGCCGCGCCATGGGCAAGAAGAAGATTGAAGTGATGGCCAAGGAGCGCGCCGGCTTTATTGAGGGGTGCGAGAAGACGAATCAGATGTCGGCTGAGCAGTCCGGACAGATCTTCGACAACATTGAGAAATTTGCGGGGTACGGCTTTAACAAGGCGCATGCGGCAGCCTACGGGATTGTGACCTACCAGACAGCCTACATGAAGGCCAACTATCCGGTCGAGTTCATGTGCGCCCAGATCTCCTCTGAAATCGGCAACTTTGATAAGCTGCCCGGCTTTGTCTCTGAAGCTGAAGATATGGGGTTGAAGGTGTTGCCGCCGGATGTGAATCACAGCCTGGATCGCTTCAGTTCAGAAGAGGGGAATGTCCGTTATGGGCTCTCCGCGATCAAGAGTGTAGGGGCTGGGGCAGGGGAGGCTATCATGCGCGAGCGTCAGGCGAATGGGCCTTATACCAGCCTGGCTGATTTCTGTTCGCGGGTCGATGCGTCGGCAATCAATAAGCGTGTCCTTGAAGCCCTGATCAAGTGCGGAGCCATGGATTGTTTCGGCCTGCATCGTGCGCGGCTCTTCAAGAATATTGATGTGGCGCTCTCGAGAGCGCAGGAAAAGCAGAGCGAGAAGAGTAGTGGACAGAGCAATCTCTTTGAGATGCTGGATTCCACGGCAGCGGGTTCTGCGGACAGCTCCTTCCTGCCGGACTGCTCGCCATGGACAGAGAAAGAGTGCCTGGGCTATGAACGCGAGTTGCTGGGCGTCTATATGACAGGACATCCGTTGAATCGCTTTAGACGGATCATCAAAGATCTACAGACGTGCTCATTGTCAAAACTTGAAGAGTTGCCGGATAACAAAGAGATCCGAATTGCCGGCTTAATGCAGTCGGTGACCCGGCGGATCAGCATGAAGACCAAAGAACCCTGGGCGGTGACCGTGCTTGACGATGGCGAGCGGACCATCGAGGCGCTGGTCTTTGCGGACACCTATAAAAAGTATGAAGGGGCCTGTATCGCGGATGCGCCTGTGCTTATTTGCGGGACCTTATCCAAGCGCGACGAGCAGCCGAAGATTATCGTGCGCGAGGTCTTCCCGCTCATGGAAGCTCCGAGGCATTTTAGCGAACGCGTGATTCTCGCGGTCAAGGCTGATGATCCGACGGTCTTTGACCGGCTTAAAAATATTGAACAGATTGCCAAGGATCATCCGGGAACGGTTCCGTTGCTGATCTGTATCATCTACTCGGGCAAGAAGCGTGTCGTGCTTCGCCTGGGGAAGAATTTCAACGTCGATCCCTCTGGCGACTTTGCGGAGCTCGTTGACAAGCTACTTGGACAGAAGAGCATGAAGATCATTCCCAAGAGCGCGATCTTTAAAGATCCGCGTCCTGAACGGCGTTGGCAGCCAAGGCAGGAAGGGGCGTAACGAGAGTGGAATGCGGGAATGCGGGAATGGGGAAGTTCTAAAGTTCTAAAGTTCTAAATTGCTAAAGTTCTAAAGTTGGGGGAAGTTCGTTAGTGAAGAAGTTCGTTAGTGCGTTAGTTGGGGAAATGCGCGAATGGGGAAATTTGTTAACCTTGCAAATGAAAAGGCGGCAGGGTAGTTACGTCGCATAATATGCGTTATGTCAAGTAGGATATGTTCCCCTGGACGCCTATACGCCCAGAAGAATAGCTACATCCGCTTATTCATCTCGGCGATTTTAGCCAAGATTTTAGCCTCTTCTTCATGGTACATTTCCTGGATCATCTCATCGCCAAAGAAATAGACGCGCTCCGCGAAGGTACTGGTGGCGATGCGATTAAAGAGGCGTTGTTCAGCCTGCTGAACATCCTTGCCGTAAATGTGGAAGGAATCAGCCTGCCAATTCATACGCGCGAGCTTGACCACCTTTCCGGTGCGCCGCTGGATCTCATCCGCAATAATGGTCCGGTTAAACATGGTAAACCCGAACATGTTCATGAAGTTGGCACCCCAGGCGTCATTGCTTCTGAAACGGACGTTACAGTTGAGCCACTGCACACCGTGGGTATCTTCAAGGATGCGGTACCAGATGGACTGGAGGCACGGCGGATCATAACAGGTCAGGTCGAGGCTCGGCATCCAGGTAATCATCTGAGCCTGACGTGTAAAGGGCTGTTTGCAGAGCTTGTCGATCACGTATTCAACCTGGTCCACCTTAAACTGTCCTGTGAACGCAGTCGTGCCATCGTCCTTCTTCTCCTTCCATTGACCATAGTTCTGCAACCGGCCATGATAGGTATATTCCCAGCGCGTATCTTCAGGATCATTGATGGCCTTCACCCATGTATCTTTGCGGCCTTCTAATTCATAGACATATTCACGGAGGTCCGCAATACCTCCGGGGAACGCCTTGTGAATCATCGGGTCTGACATGGGATCGTGGATCGTCATATTCATGGTCGCGTCCACGCTCAACGGATCGCCCTCCTTATCATACTGCGTCCGGACGCGGACACCCTCGACATAGAGCGCTGTGAGCGCCTTCTCAAAGGTTTCTGCCAAGGAGCGCCCCTGGATGGTCAATACGGGAATATTCATATTTCTGTCTTCCTTTCGTTAAAAAAATACTCTCACTCTCTTACGAACAAGATCATCAGCGTGCCTGGACGCAGACCAAAGAAGTTACTCTGCGCATTTTTGCCAATACACAGTTCGGCCTGATCGCCCTGGTCAGCGTACACGACCAGTATCTCCGGTTTGAACTCCGCTGGAATCTCTTTCACCTGCGCCCAATACCCCACATACTGATACTTCCGTAAATACCACGGCAAGGGCCAGAAATCACAAAGTGGCGCAACAATGGCGATAGGCGTGTCATACCTCCCCTGCCCCTTTTTCAACAGGGCCGCCTGCTCGATCGACTCGACAAGCTTCAACGCATCCATGCCTGCGTGCGCATAGACATACGGATTGCGGATATCAGCCTGCATTTTGAAACAGGCCAGCCTGGACTGCTTGAATTGCGCCTGCAACAATAAACCCACACTGAGGAACAGAATGATCACGGCAAGGTCCTTTATCCGCCAACGCCATGTGGGAGACGCTCTCAACGTGTTATAGATCTCGTCAATCCCCATTGCGGCAAGCAGCAGGAAGCCCTGTAAAAAGGTCAGTACACACCAGGGCGTCTTATAGGGGATAACGCTATAAAGAAAGGTCAAGACGAGCGTATAGATCGAGACGAAAAGCGACCATTTCATCCGCCTTGTGGGTGCCTTCACCTGCGTCGGCTTCACCTTAGTCAGGATCATGTGAGCAATAGGATAAAGCACTGCTGTGAGAATCGGGACGCTGAGCAATACCCCTACCTCGCTCCAGAGCGGCCCCCGGCCATAGCGCCATCCAAACAAAAACTGTAAGTAGAAACTCCAAGGGTGCTGATGTTCGAACACTGCGGTGGCCCGATTAAAATAGGTGCCCATCGTCGAGAAGACAGCCTCATACGCCCCCCTGGGATAGGTCAAGAACGAGCTATAGAAAAGAAAGGCGACACCCCCTGCCCCAGCGACGACAATCAGCGCATCGCGCCAACTCCAAGTCTCTCGGATGCGTCTGAAGCCGCACGTCAGCAACACCGCAACACCCCCCGCAACGATGGAAAGAATCACGGTTTCCTTTGTTGCCAAGGCTAGCCCAAGCGAAGCCCCCAACCCAGCAGCATAGAGCATTTTCGCTCGCTTTGATTCAGTGCCGACATAGCGGACGGCACACACGAGCACCCCCGTCAGAAACGTAACTAAGAGCGTCTCCTGAATAAAATAGCGGCTGTAGTAGTTCATAGCCGGTGAAACGCCAACGAGAGCAACCGCGATCACCGCCCCCAGCGGCCGGTAAAAAAGCCCCTTCCCGTCTCTTCGATAAAGGCCGAACATGAGAAGCAAGGTCAGCATGCTGAAAAAAACAGGAACCCTGCGGAAATTCAACTCTGTTGTTTCTGCGAAACGGCGCGTCGAGGCCAGGCAGAACGGTAAAGCCGCATAATAAAGAACAGGGCCGTGATGGTCTGCAGGATCATACTGATAGACCCCCTGCTCGAGCAGCATACCCGTGCGCACAGCCTGATTGGCCTCGTCACCATGCATCGGACGCTCTTCGAGGTGCGCTATGCGAACACAAAACATCAGACAGCAAAAGAGAACAACAAGCGTGCACGTCAGCGCAAGTAGGAGTTTTCCCCGTGAATGAAGTTCAGTAATTGACATGTTTAATAGTTTAACGTTACGGCACGTGATACGCAACAGCAATTCCATTTATGAAGTGAAATCCTGCTACGATTCCACCTAAAGGCGGTAGTCCGAACGGGGTGCCGCAGAATTTCCCTGGTTTGGCGTTCCGTCCGGCAGTTGCCGGGCGGCCTTTTCCGTAACGGAATAGCTGTTTTCGCAAGCGTCAAATATTTGAATCCCCGCCGGTGACTTGCAAGATCAAACGAACGTTTTTAAGCTGCGAGTTTATTGAGTTCCTCCCGTTCGGCCTCTGCGGCGGTCCTGCCTTTGAGCGATTCCCTGTGAAGTCGGTTCATCCAGTCCTCGATCTCCTGTATCTGGCGAGGGGTGTAGTCCCCGATGTCCGAGCCCTTGGGTATGAAGCGACGGATGATGCGGTTGGCGTTCTCGTTGGCGCCGCGCTCGAAGGCGCTGTAGGGGTGGGCGAAGTAAAGGCCTGTGCGCAGCCCGCCCCCGGCGAGGACGGAGCGCTCGATGGCCGTGATGTCGAGGAACTCGCAACCGTTGTCACAGGTGAGGCTCCGCATATGCCTGAAAATGTTGTCGGCCCTGCGCTCAAGGCTGTTGAGCGCCCGGACGACGCTTTTCTGGGTGCGGCTGGTGAGTCTTATGATGATCTGGCGGCGCGTCGTGCGCTCGGTCAGGACCAGCAGGCAGTAAGAGGAGCCGCCCACGCAGCCGACGACCGTGTCCATCTCCCAATGCCCGTACTCGCAACGGTCTTCCGCCTCGGGCGGCCTCTCCGTGATGGACTTCCCGTCCCTGTTCTTATAGGACATGCGCCGTCCTTCCTTCGGAGTCCTCCTCCGCCCGTCGCGCCTGTAAGGCAAGGACTTGCGCGTGATGCGGAGCATCCCCGACGCGACGGCGTAATAGAGGCTCCTGACGCAGGGAAGGTATTCGAAGTCCTCCGAAGCCATGACCGCCCTGGCCGCATAGGGCGAAAGGAACTCCCCCGTGACCAGCGCCTCGAAGCGCGCCGCGACCCTGTTCGTGAGCTTCATCCGCGGGCCCTTGTCCTGCCCGCGGGCATTGGCATGCTGCCGGCCCGCTTCGGCTGAGTACGTGCGGAACCAGCGCTCTTCCGTGTCCTTGTTGGCGACCTCTCCGCGCACGCATTCCCGCCGGACGGTCGTACGCGCCTTGCCCATCAGGCGCCCGAGTTCGGCGAAGTTGATCTTCTTCCCGTGCGGCCACTTCACCCGGATCAGCGTGTCCATCCTCACGCGCTGCTCATAAGTGAAGTGTTTGCCGCCGTTCCTTTTTCTGTTATCATCTTCCTGTCCCATGTGCTGTGCCTCCTGTCCTTGGCTGTTAGTTCCATTCAATGATAGCATGTCACAGCCCGTGGGGCGCTTTTTTTTAGGCGGGCGGCCCCCTAGGGGGAGCTGCGTCAGCCCTCCCGGAAAGCCCTGCGGGCTCTCCGGGGCCCGGGGCTTCCTCGCCGCATTCTGGAAAACGGCATGATTTTCCAAAAGCGTGCATTTTATTATGCACATCGCAATTTGAATCCCCGCCTGCATTTCCCATTCACAAGCGGGCCATTTTTTGATATATTTATGCCCTTTCAAAGCAGGGTGTGCATGTATTGTGTATGTACCGTGCGAGCAGATGAACCCAAAGGAGAAAACAATGAGTACTGGATTCCAAATTGTTGTTTGCGGCAGCCTTGTGCCAGACCCGCTGCAGACGCTCGAACCCGTAACAACGCCGCAAGGTCCTGGATTGAAGAATGAAACCATGCTGCCTTCCGTTCTTGATCCCTGGTCAGCCCATGCCCTTTTCGAGGCTGCCAATCTGGCCAAACAGGTAGCAGGCAGCAAGGTCTGGCTGATGAGCTTAGGGCCCAAAGCCAAATTGCAGCAGCTCATGATGACGGTTGCGCAGAAAGTTCCCTTTGAGTTGGTGGCCATTGACGGCAGCGCCAGCGGCTTTACAGATGCCCATCTTGTGGCAGCGGCGCTGGCGGATGCGATTCAGGCGTTGCCGGGGCTGGACAAGAGCAAGCTTTTGGTGTTTGGCGGTTGCGCCTCGGCCTCCCGTGATGCGAGCGTCACCATGCAACTGGTCTGCGAGCGTCTGGGGATTGCTGACTTTTTTGCAGGCGTTGATGAAATCAAGGTGGCAGCGGACGGTTCCTTCCGGGTGCTTGAACGCATAGAAGGCGGCCAGTATCTCGACTCCACCTGTGCTCATGCGCCAGCCGTGTTGGCCTGGGCGACCGGCAACTTGCCCGAACCCCCGAACAATCCGCAGGTCGGCATGCTGAACATGCGCGCGGTGATGCCGGCGTTACAGAAGGCGAAACCCGCAGCCATCGGCGTGGGCGGAATCGTCTATGAAAAGGTCGAGATCCCTGCGCAGAAGCGTGCCACGCGGATTGTCAAGGATGCAACCACGGAAGAAATTGCAAAGGAAATCGCCGAGTGGCTGAAGGCTTAAACGAGCTTTGCACCAGTGAACGAAAAGGAAACACACGATGAAAATTTTAGCTTTATTACACACGGATAACAATGCCTTGCCCAAAGCCGCCCTCGAAGTGTTGACGGCTGCCAAGAATCTGGGAGGCGAACTGGTTGTGGCTATTCTCGGCGCAAACGCCGTTGCAGCAGCGGACAGCATCGCAGGCTGCGGCGCTGTGAAGTTTTTGGCTGTTGAAGGACAAGCCGTTGAAAAGCCCCGCTATGCAACGGATGCAGCGGCTGCAACGGCTCTGATTCAGGCGGCTGGGGCGGAACTGATTCTGGCGCCTAACAGCTCACGCTTTGCTCGCGCACTGCCGGGGGTCGCCCATCGCGTCGGCGCGCAGATTGACACGCATGTGATCGCGCTGACTGCGGAAGCCGGCGTTGTCAAGGCGCAGCGCTGGTTCTATCGTCAGCGTATCCTTTCAACCTTCAGCCGCGCGGCACGTCCGTGGATGGTCTTGGTTGAAGGCGGCGTCAATGCTCCTTTCGAAGCCGCACCCGGAGCAGCCCAGGCGGAAGTGCTCGCACTCGCCATTGGCGAACAAGCAACGACCGTGAACGGCATACAGGCGCCAGCGGCAGATGCACAGACCATTCGTCCGGACGCCACAATCCTCTTTGTCGCGGGTGCTGGCTGGACCAAGAAGCAGAAGGACGGCCAGTATCACATCGGCGATGCAGGATGCTTGATCCAAGGATTCCTTGCAAACGCAAAGGCTTCACTGGGCAGCAGCAAGTCACTCGTCGATCTGAAGAGTGAAGGACAGGAGACGCTCAGTTTCATGTCCCACATGAATCAGGTCGGACAGACCGGTTCGACGCCTCGGCATGCCAAAGGTCTCTCGACCTGTTGTCATGGAGAAGAGCCTCATGCGGTTGGCTGGCGCTTCATCAACGAACGCCGGGCGATCAATCTTGATGCGAATTGCGGCTGGGCTCAAGGCAAGGCGGATGTGGTCTATGTCGCCGACGCATTTGAAGTCATGTCCAAGGTTAACGCATTACTCGGATAACATACGCTCTCAGGCAGTTCGTCTCAGACCTGTCTGAGACGAACAACACCTTTATTTTATGAATAAAAAAGCACCAAAAAATCCCGACACAGAACAATCTCCACCCCCTCAGCGCTCTGGCGCCCAATGCGTCATTGACGGCCTTGTAAAAGCCGGATGCGACGTGCTTTTCGGCTATCCTGGGGGCACGGTGCTTGACATTTTCAACTGTCTCTACGACGCCCCCTTCAAATTCGTTTTGACGCGTCATGAGCAGGGTGCTGTCCACATGGCGGACGGCTATGCGCGTGCGACCGGCAAGCCCGGATGTTGCATTGTGACATCCGGTCCGGGCGCGACGAACACCATTACCGGACTGGCGACAGCCAATATGGATGGCATTCCCCTCGTCTGCATCACCGGCCAAGTGGCGCTCCATCTGATCGGCACGGATGCCTTTCAGGAAGCCGACATCATGGGCATTACGCGCTCGGTGACCAAGCATAACTTCCTTGTGCGCGATGTCAATGAATTGCCGGACATCATTGCGAAGGCGTTTTACATTGCGACCACGGGGAAGCCGGGGCCTGTGCTGATTGACATTCCCAAGAACATCCAGCGTGCTATGACGAGTGTGCCGACAAAAGATCCGCAGCAGATGGAGATGCGTGCCTATAAGCCTGATGTCAAGGTTTCCAAGGCGGACATTGAAAAATTGGCAGACCTGATCAACAAAGCAGAACGTCCCTTGATCTATGCCGGCGGTGGTGCCATCAACGGCGACGCCTCCGAACTGCTCACGGAGCTTGCCCACAAGGCCAACATTCCTGTCTGCACCACCATGATGGCGCTGGGTGCCTTCCCTGAAAATGATCCGCTGTCCTTAGGGATGGTCGGAATGCATGGAACCGCCGCGGCCAACTATGCGATTGACAAGAGCGATCTGCTGATCTCTGCCGGGGCGCGCTTTGATGATCGCGTCACCGGCAAGATCGACGAGTTCGCCTCGAAGGCGATCACGGTCCATATTGATATTGACCGCTCCGCGATTGGCAAGAATGTCGAGACGCACTTCGGCATCCATGGCTATCTCAAGCCTGTTCTCAAGGCCGTGCTTCCGCGCGTCAAGCCCGGCACGCATGACGCCTGGCTCAAACAGGTCAAGGCGTGGAAAAATAAATTCCCCCTGGGGTATCCGCAGCCCGAGGGCGTCCTCATGCCGCAGTCGGTGATCAAGATGATCGACAGACTGAGCCAGGGCAAGGCAATCATGGCTACAGACGTGGGCCAAAACCAGATGTGGTCCACCCAGTACTTCACCTATACTCAACCGCGCAATTGGATCTCCTCGGGTGGTCTCGGAACCATGGGCTTTGGTCTGCCGGCGGCGATTGGCGCGCAGATGGGCCGTATGAAGGAACTGGTGGTCTGCGTCTCCGGGGACGGTGGTATCCAGATGAACTTCCAGGAGCTTGTGGTGGCTGTTGAACATCAGTTGCCGATCGTGGTGGTCATCCTGAACAATGGCTTCCTCGGCATGGTGCGCCAATGGCAGGAGCTGTTCTACAGTAAGCGCTATTCCGGCGTGATGCTCAGCCAGTCGGGCCGCAGGCCGAACGAGGAGATCGCAGAAAAGACGGCCTATTTGCCTGATTTTGTGAAGCTGGCTGAAGCGCATGGCGCAACAGCTTGTCGTGTGACAACAGATGCGGAGGTTGAGCGTGCGCTCAAGGAGGCCTTCAAGCGTAAGAAGACAACCGTGATTGAATGCATCGTCTCGCCCGATGCCAATGTGTTTCCCATGATTCCGCCCGGGCAGCACGTTTCTGCAATGATCGGACACACGAAGAATTAAGGAATCCTTTTTATGAAGCACATCATTAATTGCCTTGTCGAGAATCAGCCGGGCGTCCTCGCCCGTATTGTTGGGCTCATCTCCGGACGGGGATACAACATTGACACGCTCAACGTGGGGCCGACTGCGGACCCGACGGTCTCCAAGATGACCATCGTTGTCCCGGGCGATGCGAAGATCATCGACCAAGTCACGAAGCAACTCTCCAAGCAAGTGGATGTCATCGAGGTTGTGGAGCTCACGAACCGTCGTCATCTTGAGCGTGAGCTTGTGCTGGTGCGTCTCGGCGTCTCCGACAATACACAGCGTGCCGAGTTGCTTGATCTCTCCTCCTCGTTCAACGCAACGGTTGTCGATATCCAGAAGGATTCGATCTCGCTGCAGATGGCGAGCAACCAGGGTGCAGTTACTGAGTTTCTGAAATTGCTTAAACCCCATCACATCATTGATCTTTCGCGGTCAGGTGTGATTGCGGTCGGAAGGGAGTGCGTCTAAACATGATGTATCGTTTCGGCATATTCGGGCATCCCATTCATCATTCGCTTTCACCGCGGATGCATGGGGCGTCCTTTAAATCCTTGGGATTGGATGCGACCTACGAAGCCTTTGATGTTGAGCAGCATCAACTGGAGCAGAAGCTTGATTTTTGCAAGCAGCAGGGTTTTCACGGTCTCAACATCACCATCCCGCACAAGACCGCGATCATCCCTTTTCTGACACATGTCGACCCCCTTGCCCAGCAGGTGGGCGCCGTGAATACGATTCACTTTGGAGAGAACGGGGTCTTGACCGGCTACAACACGGATATTACGGGTTTTCTTCAGGATCTGAAGGCGAGCTGCCATGTGACGCCGACAGACAAGCGCGTGCTTGTTCTTGGATGCGGCGGAGCTGGCCGTGCGGTGGCGTTCGCGTGTGCCTCGGCAAAAGAGATATTCCTTGCGGATCAAATGGTTGAAAAGCCTGGCGAGATTGCGCGGGACTTTGAAACTGAAAAAGAGCGTTTTTCGCGGACCGCAAAGGTCCATGTACTTTCACCCGATCCGTCAACGTGGACGGATACGGCTCGCACCTGCGATCTGATCGTCCATTGCACGCCGGCAGGACTGAAAGCAGAAGACCGCTCTGTTTTACCCGCTTCGGCCTTCAGACCCGGACAGACGGTTTATGACATCGTGACCAAGCCCAATCCCCCTACCCTTGCAACGGCCCTCGCCGCAGGCGCCCAGGGCACGAACGGGATCGGGATGTTGATCTGCCAGGGAGCAGCCTCGTTCAAAATCTGGACCGGCATGGAGGCGGATCTGCTCGCCATGCGCAAGGCTATTTCACCATGAATAATGTTAAATACCTGCTACAAGAATTAAAGGCTTGGACGAATGAAGGCCTTCTTGATGCTGAAACGGCGAAGACGATTGCAGCCCGTTATGCACATGCGGAGATGCATTCGATTGCCTGGAGCCGTATCATTCTGGGTTCGATCGGGGCACTGCTGGTGGGGCTTGGTGTGATCGCGCTACTGGCTGCAAACTGGGATGACATTCCTCGCGTGGCGCGGACGATCATCTCCTTTATGCCGCTCACCGCGTGCGTTGTCACCTACCTCATGGCCGCCCGGAGCGGATGGACCTCGAGAGGATTTTTCGAACCCCTGGGAATTTTCTGGGGACTCTCGGTCGGCGCGGGAATATCGCTCATTGCGCAGACCTATAATATCAGCGGCGATCCTGAGAGTTTTGCGCTGACCTGGACACTCCTGCTGTTGCCGATCATCTATGCAACCCACGCTGTGGCGCCCTTTGTGGGCTATTATATCGGACTGCTCACGTGGGCCTGCATGTCGCAATACTCCAATGGCATTACGGTCCTCTATTGGCCATTTGCGTTTTTGGCATTGCCTGCGCTGTTGATGGTGCGCAAGGAGTCTCCGCTATCGATTCGGGCCGGCTTGATCACATGGGGCGCGGCACTCTGCTCAACCGCGGCGTTAGGGGTCGCACTTGAGAAGGCCTTGCCAGGATTATGGATGATTATCTATTCCGGCGCCTTCGCCTCATTGTTGCTGGCCGGCATTGCTTACGAGTCAAAGGACGACCCCATCCTTCAAACGCCGCTTCGCACGCTGGGCGGCGCAGGCCTGGCGATCCTGCTCTATTTGCTGATCTTTAAATGGCCCTGGGATGAGATTGGGTGGAACCATTATCATACGGAAGTTGAGTTTAATTCCCTGTTCGTCTACTTTGACTACTTCTTGGCGTGTGTGCTGCCTGTACTGGCGGGGTTCATGCTGCTCGCCGTGAATCGCAAGATCGAATATGCGACGTGGAAGGGCCTCAAAATTATACCGGTTTGGGCTGCCTGGGGCATCGCTCCGGTGGTGGTTGCCGGTGCGTATATTGCCGCGGCCTCGCTTGATAATGAATTCTTGGCGTCTATCATGATCACCCTTTATTTGGCTGGGCTGGGCGTGTGCACCCTGGCAGAGGGGCTTATTCGTCGCACCATGATGCTGGTCAATGCGGGTGTCCTCATCGCGATTGCCATCATCCTTGGAAAGTTTTTCTCCAGCGATTTAGGTTTCACAGTAAAAGGGATAGCCTTTATTGCTTCGGGGTCTCTCTTCTTCCTTGTGAATTCGGTTGTGGGACGTTATCTCAGGAAGGAAGAAAACGTATGATGAAAAACAGACTCATCTCCGTCTTCATTCTCATGGGCATTCTGGCGCAGTTCGCGGTTTTTTCAGCGATCATCATCCGTCGCGAATTGACCTTGCGCTATGGCGAAGTCTGCCGCTTTGAGACAGCCCCGGTCGATCCCTTCGATGCTTTTCGCGGGCAGTATGTGCAGTTGGATTATAAAACCTTCCGGGACTTGCGTACGGACCGCTCCTTCAAGCAGAACAACTGGTGCTATCTCACGCTTGCTACAGAAACCAACGGCTACTCCATCGTCTCCTCCGTCACCGCTTCCAAGCCTGCCGCAGGCACCTTCATCAAAGCCAAGGTGCGCTATTCTTATCAAGACTATGTGAACAAACCGAAACCTGGCAATGAACATCACACCGAGCCCACTGGGAAATGGAAGCTCTATCTGGAGTTGCCCTTCAGTCGTTACTACATGCCGGAAAAGTTGGCACCAAAGGCAGAAAGTGCTTATCGGGAGGCGAACCGCAGGAGTGCCCAAGCCGAAAAGCAGGCGGCTGCGCGTGTGCGTGTCTGGAGAGGCATGGTGGTCATTGAAGATATTGAAATCGACGGGAAGCCCATACGGGAGTGCATTTTAGAGCAGAAGGGGAACCAGCCTTGAAAAAAGTATTAATCCTCACCTCGAGTCCTGTCAAAAACGGCAATACGCAGACCATGGCGGATGCCTTTGAGCAGACGGTAAGCGCTTCCGGTGCGACGGTCACGCGGTTTGACATGAACAGGGTCCAGGGCATTGGCTGTTGTGCTTGCATGGCCTGTCGCACGACTGCGGATTGGTGCGTCTTCAAGGATGGCGTTGGCGAAGTCCTGAACGCGTTCCGGGATACGGATCTCCTGGTCATGGCGGCTCCTGTCTGGTGGCTGGACATCCCCGTCTCCATGCGGCGCTTTGTTGAGCGGTGGCACGGGCTTGTAGACGCGTCATTCACCCCTCGCATTCCGGGTGGCAAAAAGGCAGTGCTCCTGTTTTCACAGGGGGCTGACGAGGAGAGCTTCAAGGATCTGCCGGAGCGCTATAAAGAGATGCTAAACTGGCTGGGCGTCGCTGATGTTCAATGGGTGCGCCACTGCAACGCAGAGGAGAACCCGATTCAGGAGAGTGGCATCCTTGAGGAAGTCAGGGAACTTGCAAAGACTTGCCTGTAGATTGATTTATTTTAACCACAAAGAACACAAAGATCGCAAAGATCAATTTCTAAATGCTTTGTTTTGGCTGTGAGGGATACTTCTCTTATCTCTGAGTTCTCTGTGTTCTTTGCGGTAAAAATTCTCAATCCGCACAATCAGTAGGACGGCGATCCGCAGTCCCTCCCCATAGTGGATTCTTCCAATATTCCAGTATTCCACCATTCCATTGCTCCGCCCGCCTATAGCGCGCGATAGAACGCGTCAAGGTCCTCAAAGACCGGCACCCCTGCCTGCTCAAGCCGTTTGCGGGATTGATGCCCTTGTGCAATCAAGACACAGGATACCCCAAGCGCCTGCGCAACCTCGACGTCATGCAGGGTATCCCCGACAATGACCACGTCGTCGTTGGGGATTGTCAACTGGGTGAGGAGCTTATGGCCGATCTCAATTTTGGAGTCGCCAAAGAGATTATTGACACCGCAGACGTGTGTAAAGAAGTCACGGATGCCATACGTCACCAGCATGAGATCGAGAATCGACTGTTCAGAGGCGGACAACACAGACTGTTGAATCTCTTTTGCCTGGATCCGTTGCAAGGTTTCGATGGTGGCGGATTGCAGCTTAAAGGTGGTATCGGCAAGAAAGACATCATGGAATTCGCGCGCGACGGCGTTCCAGTTTTCAGATCCCAACGGAAAATTGATCCGGCGATAGAAGTCAATCACCGGAAAGCCAAAGAGATCGCGATAGCGTGGCAGGTCAAGGGTCGGCACACCACGCTTCGCAAGCAACACATTAATCGAATTGACACAGGCTTGCGTATCATCGAGCAAGGTTCCGTTCCAATCCCAGATAATGTGCGATACCTTCATCTCAATCCAGCGTATGGACAAGGAGTCCGGAGCGCAGCTTCGGTTCAAACCACGTGCTCTTGGGAGGCATGATCTGGCCCGCGTCAGCGATATCCATCATCTGGGCAACTGTAACGGGATACATGGAGAAGGCCACGGCATCGCGTCCGCTCTCGACACGCTTGATCAGTTCGCCCGTGCCACGGATTCCGCCGATGAACGAGACGCGCGTATTGGTGCGCGGGTCATCAATGCCCAGCACCGGGGCCAGCAAGCGGTCCTGCAGGACGCTGACATCGAGACGGCCGACCGGATCAGCTTCGAACTCATCCCAGGAGAGCCGATACCATTTTCCCGCTAAGAACATTCGCACTTCACGGGGGCCTGCCGGCGTGGAGGAGTCGGACTCCTCGGTCTTAAAGATCTCCTTGACCTTCGCCAGGAAAGCCTCAACACTCAGTCCGTTCAAATCAGCCACCGCGCGATTATACGGCAGGATGCGCAACTGGGTTTCCGGGAAGAGAACTGCGAGAAACCAATTGTACTCTTCGTTTCCGGTGTGGGCGGGATTGGCTTCGCGGCGCTGTTTCCCGGTACGGAAGGCAGCGGCTGCGCGGTGATGTCCATCGGCCACATACGCCAGCGGGACCTGCTTAAACGCTTCGACCCAGAGAGCGGAGTCGCCATCGACACGCCACACTGTATGGCGGATACCATCCTGGGCTGTAAAGTCATACAGCGGCAGCATCTTCTTCACGTCCGCCACTAAAGCGTCCAAGGTGGCTGTGTCACGATACGTAAGAAAAACCGGGCCGGAATTGGCATTCAATTCCATGCAGTGGCGTGTACGATCATCTTCCTTGTCCTTACGCGTTTTTTCGTGCTTACGGATAATATCGTTTGCATAGTCCTCGACATTGCAGCAGGCCACGACACCGGTCTGCTGATGAGTTCCCATGATTTGGCGATAGACATAAAAATAGTTTCCGCTTTCACGCACGAGAAGGCATCTCGTCTGGAAGTCCTTGAAGGTTTTCACACCTTGAGCATAGACCCGATCATCATGAATGTCAATCGTATCGGGAAGATCAATCTCGGGGCGTGACACATGCAAAAAACTGTCCGGATTCCCGGCTGCAAGCAGACGAGCTTCCGCGGTATCGACCACATCGTAGGGTACAGAAGCCAAGGCGGCAGCCTTTTCAGGCACCGGACGTAATGCGGCAAATGATTTAACGAGCATATTCTTTCTCCTTTTAATGAACAACCCCCGTCATCCGTAAAGGATGCGGGGGTAAATTTTTAACTAACAGACCGTCATGCTTAGAACCCAATGTTCATCAGCGGGGAGAACGGTACTCTGGAGTTGCGGATCACATTCACGATGCCGAACTGGAAACCGTACAGGTCTTCCGCGCGGTTGATCAACCCAATTTGGAAACCATTGCAATAATCCGCGAGATTAATCAAGCCGAGTTGAAGGCCAGAGAAGGTCTGGGCTTCGTTCCAGAGCGCGCTCTGTACTCCGCAGCCATTTCCGTCACCCACCGAGTTATAGAGGAATGAGAACTGCCACCCTGCCAGTTCATCTTCGACTGAACTGCGGAAAACATTGATTTGGATGCCATTAAAATAGCGGCAACGTCCAACAAGACCTAATTCAAAGCCTGTCACTTGGTCACAGTGCCCGCCAACCGGCATACGCAAGCCCACCACATCAACATCCTCAGCCCCGCTAAACGTAAACCAAACGGGCCAACGAACTTTTTCAGCCGCCTGCGTGCTCATAGCAACTAAACCGATCAACACTAACCCAAACAAACTTTTCTTCATGTTTCCCTCTCTTTTAAAAAATCAAATGACTACTACCACCTGAACAGTCATAAGCATGGGTTTACTATAGCGAAGTTTAGTGAAACAGGCAAGCGGTTTTCGTTGGAAAAAGGAAGAAAAATGTTTTATTCCTGTTGATTTTGAATAAACACTTGCTGGTCCAGGTCGAATGCACTATTCTATACCCTAAATTTGAACTCCGCAAGGAGTATGGAGAAACGCATGTCCCGAACCGATTTACCGATTGAGCTGGCTACTGAAATACGTACGCGCGTATTTACAGATAAAGGATGGATGAAAATCACCCAGGTTGTTCGCCGAGGCGGACAGCTTTTCAGGATCAGCCTGCGCCCTGTCACCATCAAGAATGAAAAGAAGTATCAGGGTGAGATGACAGACAACGGGCGCGTAACCGTAAAAAACTTCGACCTGGAGGGTGCGCACAAGGGGCTGGAAGATATCCTGGAGCAAACAGGGCCTCGCGAGTTGCATCTGATTACCGCATCGGGTGACCTCCATGTCCGCGTGACCCGCAAGGGGAAGACACTGGTCTCGCGCAGTCTGCCCATGGAGCGGCAGGTTGAGGAAGCGCCTGCGCATGACCGGGCCAAGCAGCAACCGTTGACCTCTTTTGATTCCGCAGCCCTTTTGACAGCGATTGACATTGCCGATGTGGATGGCCGCATCAAGGCCTCCATGCGGGGGAAATATGATCAGGTCAACGAACTTCTGAAAGTCTTGGAAGGCATCTTGATTTCGGACGGTGAAGACGGGCAGCCCAACACAAAGGATCCGGAGAGCAAGACACTCCATATTGTGGACTGCGGGTGCGGACGAGCCTATTTGACCTTGGCTGCCTACCACTATCTGACCCTCGTACACGGCTTCACTGTGCGCGTGTGCGGGATTGACCGCAATCCGGAGATCATTAAGACGGCTAGGCAATTAGCCCAGAGTCTGGATGTGGCAGGACAGGTCACCTTCATTGAAGGGGATATCGCAACCGTCAAGCCTCCGTTCGAGCCCGATCTCGTCATGAGTCTTCATGCCTGTGACACGGCGACGGATGAAGCGCTTGCCCGTGCGATCGAGTGGAAGAGCAAGCACATTCTTTGCGTCCCCTGCTGCCAGCATGAGCTTCACAAGGTGATTAAGGAGGGCGGCCCCTTTCAAACATTGCTGCGCCATGGCATCCTCAAAGAGCGTCTGGCTGATTTGCTGACCGACACCTTCCGAGCTCAGCTGCTACGGATTCTGGGGTTCCGAGTGCATGTCAGCGAGTTTGTCTCGACCGATGTGACAGCCCGAAACATTCTGATTAAGGCTGAATTTTGTGTCAAACCCGGGCAGATCAGCGCAATCAATGAATATCTCGCACTTCGCGACTTCTGGAAGGTCACCCCTTGGCTTGAGACACGCATGTCAGCGCTGCTCTCGAAATACATCGAGGGACTCGCAAAACCCCTTGTACGTCATGAGGATCAGAAATAATATTCTTTTAAGCTTTTCTCCGTTGACCAACGGAGGAGGATTCGATATATTAATGGTTTCAAATGGAGGCATTTAGTGAACGTTGAACTGATTGAAAAGGCAAGAGTACGGTTTCCAAGCGTACCGGTACTCGTGAACGTGGTTTCTAAGCGTGTGCGTCAACTCAACATGGGTGAGCGCCCTTTAGTAAAGCCGCTTTCGGCAGACGAGGACAAGTGTGATATTGCATTGCGAGAAATCGCAGAAGGTCTGTTGATTTCTGAAGTTGACTTTGCCGCTATTGCACGTGCGGAGCAGGCACAGACTCGTTGGTCGGAATAATTCGGCCTTTTGGTATGTATGGCGCAAGAGGACAAGAAAAAGAGCGGTAATCTGACTGTCAACAGGAAGGCTACGCATGATTATATTGTTCTTGAGAAATACGAAGCTGGTATTGAGCTCGTCGGAACAGAGGTCAAGGTTGTACGTAACGGTGAGGCAGGCCTAAGCGGCTCCTACGCCAGCGTCAAGGACGGACAGCTTTATCTGAACCAGGTCCGTATACCGCCATACGCCTTTGGCAACCGGTTTAACCATGAGGCGCTAAGGACACGACGTCTTTTGATGCACAAACGGGAAATCCGCAAGCTTCAGGCGCTATCAGAACAAAAAGGGCTTTCGCTGATACCTTTACGGATCTACTTGACGCCGAAAGGGATGGTTAAGGTTGAGATTGCTGTATGCCGCGGGAAGGCACAGGAGGACAAACGCGAGACGATTCGACGCCGCGATGCCGATCGTGAAGCCCAACGTGCTGTAGCAACTCATTATCGAGGTTAATTTTTTTAAGGAGGTTATTATGTTACCCATCGCATTTATTCAAAACATAGGGCCAACCCAGTTGTTGTTGGTCTTGATCATCATCCTTGTTCTCTTTGGCGGCAATAAATTGCCGAACTTGGCTCGTTCGCTGGGGCGCAGTTTAGGCGAGTTCAAGAAGGGAAAGGAAGAGGGTGACAAACTTGCAGCCGATCAGGTCAAGGATGTCATTGATGAAATCAAGAAAGAAGAACCGAAAAAAGTAGAAGAGAAAAAGAGCTAAGGCACGCTTATTCTCATTTCGGATTCGAGTCACGACGGGGGGGTTGTTTTTCAACCATCCCGTTTTCATTTTTGGCGTGATTTCAGCTTAAATATGAGGTATTATTTTAACCAATGAAATTGCGCTTCATATTCATTTTTGCACTCGTCGCTACCAGCGTTATCGCTGCAGAGTCCCTGGACATCGCCAGGGCGGCCCTGAAGGATCAACTCTACGACATCGCACAAGCGCATGCTCAAAAGCAATTGGAGGCCACAAACGGAAAGAGCGCGGAGGCGCTCTCCATCCTGGTGGAAGCGATTTGTGAGCAAGGTCAGGATCAGCACGCACTCGGCATCCTTGAGCGTTACTCAAATACAGTTGACCGCGCGCAACAGCCTGCAGCCTTTGCCTTTTGGCAGGCGCGCGCACTGCTCAACCTCGGGCGGTCCTCCAACGCGGTCTTGGTTCTGTCACGCGCGGCTGCGCCTAAAAATGATCCGGTCTTGAGCGACGCGATCCTGCGGCTCACCGCACGCGCCAAAAAGGCGTCCGGGGATATCGAGGGGGCGCTGGACGTTTTTGCGACCATCGATACGACCTCGACCAATGGGACTACACGCGCGGCGAACATTGTCGAGTGGGCGCTCACACTTGAAACCGCCCGGCAGGAGAATCAAGCGCTTGAGGTGCTCTCCCGGCTGCTCAAATTTACGCTTTCAGCCCCGGATGTTTCGGATGGCTTATTGCTTCGCTCACGGCTGCTGATGCGTCAGGGCAAACAGAGTGAATCCCTCGTCTGCTACGACCAGCTGGCCACGAACCAGCTTGTCGCCTCACGCGTGCGTGTACAGGCCTATACAGAGATGAGTGCCGCGGTCCTTCGTGCGGCAAAGACGAACGAGGCGCTCGCCTACGCGCGTAGCGCCTACTCTCTTGCACAGCAGCCCGACATGCGTCGACTCGCAGGCTTCTATCTCAGCAATCTGCTCTGCGCGGAGCTTTCGACGCTGAACGAATGCGACCTGCTGATCAAGACGCTTGTCCGTGAATTTCCGGATGACCCGCTGGCGATGCAAGCGCACTTGAAATTAGCGGATGCTTTTTTGAGATACCGCCTGGCCGCCCGCGCTGCCGATGAATACCGACTTGTTCTGGAGACCTATACCTCCTCCTCCAAGGATGACCATGTCCTGCTCGGGCGCGGGTGGGCGCTCTTCCAACTGAAACGTTACACCGAAGCGTCTGGCGTGTTTCAGCGTGTTGCCGAGCAGACAAGCAATCTTGTTGTTAAGGCGGAAGCTCTGTTTAAATGGGGTGACGCATTGACTGCGGACGGACGCCACACGGATGCCGCCACGGTCTTTGCGCGGGTGATTGAAGAAACGCCGCAAAGCGATTTGGTTCCACGCGCACTCTATCAGCAAGCGGAATGCCTTGAACGCTCCGCTCAGTCCACGCCGGCCATCACCCTCTATCAGAAGCTGGTCAAGGATTATCCGCAGCATGAGTATGTCGGACGTGCCCTGTTGCGGCTGGGGGCGCTCTTTAGTGCGGGTGGCGACATGGATGCCGCGATTCGCACCTATACGGACATCCAGACCAACGTCAGCCTCAAGGCGTATCACAGTGATGCCTTTATGGGCCGTGGCAATGTCTATTACCGTCTCTATCGCTTTGATACCGCGATGAAGGATTTTGCAACGGTCGGTGAAGCTGACCAATCACGCCGGGATGAAGCCCGCCATGTGATTACACGCTGCCTCTACGCCTTGGGCCGTGACAAGGAAGCACAAGCTTCAGCCAAGGCGTTTATTGCGGCGTTTCCCGAATCTTCTCGCTTGCCGGACATGATGCTCTGGATTGGGAAGTTTGATTTCAACCGCGGCAAATTTGCGGATGCCCGTAAGATGTTCATCGAGTATGTGACACGATGGCCCACCGCTGAATGGGCGGATGCAGCTTTGCTCTGGGCCGCACGTGCTGCTGTTGATGATGCTGACTTCAAAAGTGCCGTCGAAGGGGTTGCCCGCCTTGTCCGTGAATATCCGAAAAGCGTTCGCATGACCGAGGCGCGCCTTGTCCAGGCCAGTGCGCTGATGGAGCTGGCGCGTTTTTCTGAGTCGGTCCTGCTGCTGGACCAAATCATTGCTACAGATCCCACAAGTGAATGGGCTGAAGAAGCGAAGCTCCGAAAAGGCGATTGCCTGTTCGCCATGGGCGCTGACAATTCTGATCGCTATCTGAAGGCCCTGGTCACCTATCGTGAAGCCCTTCAGTATCCCACCCTCTCCGCCAGCCAGATCCTCCAGCTCAACTACAAGGCTGCACGTTGCCTGGAAAAACTTAAACGTATCGACGAGGCCATCGACGCCTATTATTCTGATGTGGTGATCCGTTATCAAACCACGCATGCACAAGGGGTGTGGTATGATGATTCGGCCTCTGGACTTTTTGTACGTGCGGCCTTTAATGTCGCAGACTTGTATGAGCAAAAAGGCCGTGCGAATGCAGCCATCAAGGTGCTCGCACGGATTCTGGAAACAGACGTCCAGGGAAAAGATGAAGTTCGGGCTCGCATTGAGCGGCTTCGTAAAAAGTGATGAGGAGGGGAACCCCTCCTTGAAAGGAATGAAACATGGCCTCGTTGTTTCAATATGGTTTTGTCTTTTGGATTATCGTGATCCTGGGGGTTGATTCGTTTGTAACCTTCCTGACGCGCATGTTGCATCTGCGCCGCGCACAAATCGATTATGCTGACTTCATCAAGGGGGTCTGCAATGTTCTGAAGAACGGGAATGTCGATGAAGCGATCATGATTTGTGAAGAGACCCCCGGACCGGTTGCGGCAGTGGTCCTGACGGCCATACGCCATCGCCATGCCGAAGGCGGTGCCTTGCGCGAAGCGGTCGACAATGCGGGCCGGGCGGAAATCTCGCGTATGGAACGGCGACAGGCGGCCATTGCAATCACCTGCCAGATCGCCCCCCTGCTCGGCCTCCTCGGCACGTTGTTCGGCGTGCTTAAAATCGTCCAGGCTGCGCATGCGCAGGCCCCCCTGATCCAAAGCGTCGACTTGACCACAGGGCTCATGCAGGCGCTTGTATCAACAATTGCCGGCCTCTTAGTGGCAATCCCCTGCCATGCCATGTATGCGATTCTCATGGTCCGCATTGAACGCATCGTCATCGACATGGAGGCTGCTGCCGCTGAGATTGTTGCCTACTTGACGAGCCGTGACCCATCTCTGATCCTGAGGTCTACCGATGAAGAATAATGATCCCATAAGCTGGGTGCAAAGCATCCGCCTCCATCGTGGCGTGAACCGTTTTGGCGGTCCATGGGCCCAGGCTATTCTTTTTTCAGTCCCCTGGATCAACACGCTCATCCTGATTGTACTCCTCTATCTGTATCATGAACGGATTGCTGTTTCGCCAGGCATCGTCTTCGATTTGCCCGAGACGCCCCTACGCGATGGTTCTCACACCGGTTTAACAGCCTTGATGTTTGCTGTCACGCATGAATCCATGGCGCGGGAGGAAGCGCTGGTTTTCTTTGATGACGCCCGGTATGTGGTTCAGGATAGCGAACAGATGTCGAAGCTCACAGATCAAATCCGATTACGCATGAAGAGCGCAACCAGCAGAGATTTCTTGCTGCTCGCGGACAAGCGTGTCTCCCATGGCGATATTATGCGCTTTGTCACCATTTTGTGCAATGCGGGTGTTTCAAAAGTGAATGTTGCAGAGAAACCTGATTAGTATGTCGAGCCCTATGACACAGACGATGACGAAGATCTACAAGCAGAAACCGGTCTTTTATTTGTGGCCGGTCGGGGTCATCATTTCACTTGTCACTGCACTCTGGGCTCAATTCCCCCTGGATCTCAAACTTCAGTCCGTCCCTTCAGCTTCCCCCGTGCAACGGTCATTGCCCTACGTCGCGTATATCACCATCGACGCAGGAAGTGTCAATCAGCTTGTGAAGCGTGCGGCATCTGAATGGATGCTCGGGGCTGGCGCGAAGGAGAAGCGACGCTCGCGGGGGCTTGATCTGACCACGTTAGAGGCCAGCCTGGAAGCCCCTCCCCCGATCTATCTGGACAAGGGAACTGTCATACCTGCCAAATGGATGCCTGAACATATTGCACAACTCCCTGTTGATACGCCAACAATTCCAGTCCCAGAGCGCGCATCCCTGAACACCCCTCAGAAGGTTCTTCCCCAACGCACAATTTTTAATGTTCGCCTCTCCTCGACATTGCTGGCTGCTCAGTATCAATCCCACGTTCTCAAGGACGTTTTAAAAGCGCTGTCGTCTCCCTCGGGGCAGTGCCGCTTTTATTTAGAAAGTGATGCGTCCGGTGCTGTCGAACATATTTTGCGCTTGTCTCCGGCAACCCCGGACGCCTCGATTTTTGAGCGGGCACTGATGCTAGGCAAAACAAAAAAGAAGGCCTCTGGCTGGGTCGATATTGAATGGATGGTCAAAAAATGAAGTCGCCTCATTGGATCACCCTTCTCGGAATGACGCTCGTGCTGGTCGCGGCTTTGGCCCTCTATACGGTTTTTAATAGGCCCCCGTCCCTTCCGGTGCCCGCTCCTGTGAGCGAGGCGAAGCCCCTCCCCGCTCCCCAAGCCCCCAAAACACCGATCCTCTGGCGTACCCCTATTTCGTCTACCGCAAACACCCCGAGCCCCCTGGCCTGTGGCTGGTTGATAACCGACAGCAACGGACAGCTCCTTGCGCTTTCAGGAAAAGGGCAGATGCGCTGGCAGGCCTCCTATTCAAATCGTGTCTGGCAGGCAGCGACCGCTGTTGATGACGAGACGGTTTGCGCTGTCACACAAAAGGGAGAACTCTTCCTCTTGGATCTCGCCGCTGGCGCGGTGAAGTGGTCAAAAGAGACTGGCCTCTCGAGCCCGCATCCGCCCCTCATTGAGATGCTGGAACAAGAACGTGTCATTATTTTGCTGTCACAGGAGGACGGGACACTCGCGTGCGTCAACGCATCCGACGGTCAGATCCGTTGGCGCAGCCCTGCTACCAATCGCTCTGATGGCCCTCCGGCCCGTTGCGGTTCGTTTATTGCCTACGGGAATTGTGATGCGGCTGTGCATCTCTTCTCCCTGGCGACTGGCGAGTTGAAGGGCTCCATTCCCTTGGCGGACGATGAACAAGTCGCAGGGGCTGTCTTGCCGCTCCCCAATGACAAATTGCTGGTCGGCACGCGTACGGGGAAATTGGCAATGCTCGATATCAAACGTATGCTCTGCACCTCGCGTGCAACAGTCTCGGATACGGAAGCTTTTGCCACACCGACGCTGCTTGCGACGAACCGGGTCTTTATGCCGGCCTCAGAAGGGCGCATGACCTTTTGGCGAATCGAGGGCGATCAACTCGTTGCTGAGGAGCACATTCAGCTCGCCGCCTCCTTTGATGAGACGGCTGTTCTTGACACGGTCTTCTGGACCATTGCCAATCGTTCCGTACAGGCTGTACGTTTAACAGCCCCCTCCGAACGCTTGCAGTTTAAGCTGGGTGATGACCTCCGTGGCCTTTCGCCGGGCTGCTTCGGAAAAGCCGTGATCATTTCAGATGGCGAACTTATGTGTGTGAAAGGATTTTGACCATGAACGCTCCAGGCGGTGCAGATATATTGCTCTCTCAGGTCTTCCGAACCTTTTCCCCTGCCAATACGGCGCCGACCGTTGTTTTGCGTGGCGTTGATCTGCATGTCAAGTCAGGCGAAACGATCGCGATTACAGGGGCGTCGGGTTCAGGAAAAACAACACTCTTGCAGATTATCGGGACCCTGGATACGGCTGATTCAGGTGACGTGCGTGTCAATGGACGTGAACTCTGTTCCTTGGATGAGGAGGCTCGCGCAGCCTTCCGGAATCGAGAGATTGGCTTTGTCTTTCAATCCCATCACTTGCTGCCCCAACTGACGGCCTTGGAAAATATTCTTGTGCCGACCTGGGCCACGCATGCGTCGCACGCGCAGGAGTATCGGGCGCGCGCAGCAGCGTTGCTGGAGCGCATCGGGTTAGCGGACCGCAGCACGCACTTCCCCAGTCAGCTCTCAGGAGGGGAACGCCAACGCATCGCACTTGCACGCGCACTTATCATGAAGCCCTGCCTGCTCCTCGCAGATGAGCCCACTGGGGCGCTAGACTACGATAAGGCGCAACAGCTGATCGACCTTCTGCTTGAACTCAATCGCGATGAAGGCGCAACCTTGCTCCTGGTGACGCATTCAAAAGATTGCGCAGCGCGCATGTCGCGACAGGTTGAACTTCGAAATGGAATCATTACGACATAAACAATAAGAATAAGGAACAGAAAGATGAATGAATCAGATATTCTAAAAATGCTTGCAGACACCGGTGCCCTGCTGACAGGTCATTTCGAGTTGCGTTCGGGACTCCACAGCAATCGCTTTTTTCAATGTGCTAATGTCTTACGCTATCCTCGGATTGCGGGCCTGCTTTGTGACGAACTCGTCAAGCGGATGAACGCTGAAATGAGTGTCGGAAAGGTCGATGGTGTCATCTCCCCGGCTCTCGGAGGCATTTTAGTTGGACACGAAGTTGCGCGTGCCATGGATGTGAAATGCGTGTTTGCTGAAAAGCAAGACAACAAGCTTGTCATGCGCCGGTTCGCTCTGAAGCCCGGCGAGCGCTATGTCGTTGCAGAGGACGTCATCACACGCGGTGGACGCGTCCAGGAGACCATTGATATTGTGAAGGCCGCTGGCGCTGAAGTGGTCGCCGTCCTCGTCCTGGTGGACCGCAGCGCAGGCCAGGCTTCCTTCGGATATCCTACACTCTCCTTGCTGAAGATGGCCCCGGAAGTCTGGGAGCCTGCGCACTGCCCGCTTTGCGCGACGAAGACACCCTTCGTGCATCCCGGCTCCTAGGCGCCTCAGCCAATATCGTGCATGGACAGAATGCCGAGCAGATGCCGAGCAGCATCTGCCTCGGCTGTTCGTTTGGAGCGTCCAGTGCCTGTGGCCTCATAGCCCCCCTCCACGCTCACACGAACCGTATAAAAAGGCTCATGATCAGGCCCTGTCGTATCCGTCGTCTCATAGACCGGCGAAGCCGTCCACGCGCGATGTTGGCAGATGGCCTGCAAGTAGCCCTTCGGATTATTCTCCCAATGATTCGCCGGCGTGTCATCAAGATGCCGCTCCAGAATGGTGCGGAAGATTTGTGAGACCGCCGGCAGACCGCCGTCACACCAGGCTGCGCCAAAGATCGCCTCCATGCCGTCTGCCAGCAATTTTTCTTTATCAGCCCCCCCTGTCGTCTCATCGCTGAGCCCGATACGCATATAGGAACCCAGGCCGATGGCGCGCGCTGACATGGCGAGTGCACGGCCGCTCGCAAGATGGCTGCGCTGAATCGTCAGCATCCCCTCTGCATGCTGATCATACTTTTGATAGACATGCTCAGCTGCCAGTAAGCCCAGGACTGCATCGCCCAGAAATTCAAGCCGTTGATTATCGGAATGCTGGCAAAGGCCATGCGTCGCACGATAGGAGGGCGCTGTCAAAGCGCGCTTGAGCAATGCTTTATCAACAAAGGTATACCCGATCCGCTCTTCAAGCGTCACGAGATTGTCTTCCGTTTCATTCATGACTGACGTTTCCGGCTAATGCCTCTAAAGTCCATGACAAAGCATACATTTTTTCATGATACCAAAGCAATGAGAAATAGAGACCAATTGGCGCGGGCTCAGGATTGAGCCCCTGCTTGACCAGCCACGCGCATCCGCGCTGAACAGCTTCGCGAGAGGAAAGCTCCGCTTGCCCCAATGCCATGACAGCTAAAGCGGTCTCTTCGCTTGTGCCACGCGTGCCGGCCCCCCAGGAGCCGTCAGCCTGTTGCTGCCCGCGAAGCCACTCGAACCCCTTGGAGAGCATCGGAGCTAACCCAGGGGCTGTAGCGCCCTTCTGCGTGGCTTGCTGGAGCGCATCGACGACACGTGCGGTCCCGACCACTGGATTGAGCCCGCCCGGGGACTCTTGATGTCCAAACCACAAGGGGAGCCAGCTTCCATCCTCTTGCTGTGTCTGCTTCAGGTAGCGGATCAGCCGATTCAACGTCTGTTCATATTGCGGGAAGTGCTCACGCCACACCGTGAACGCCAGCAGTGCATGCGCAGAGATGTCAGGGCAACTCTGGTCAAAGGGGAGACGTCCCCAGCCTTTGCAAAAGGTGGGCATCCCGCCATCTTGATTTTGCAACCGTTGCAACCAGCGAAGACCTGCGCCAACACCATCTGACATCGAAATATTCACGCCCTGCTGCTGCAAATGATAGAGCGCAAGAAGTGCCCCGCTCGTGTCATCAGCATCGGGAACACCCCCGGCACAATCGGTCCAGGCCCATCCTCCGGGTTCTGCACCTGTATACGGATGAACTTTTCTTTGCTGCTTCGAGAGAATCCATTGCGCCAGTTTCCGTCGGTCGTCCAGCGAAACCATCTGAAGATCATCACCCTTTTTGAATAGCGCGCGTGTTGCCAGAGAGGTCACCCAGATTCGCAGATTGGTATCAATCGGATAACTTCCGTCCGGACGATAGGATGCGCGTAAAAACGCGTTTGCCCGGAGAACGACGGGATGAGCGCCGTAGCCGATTTTTGACAGGGCAAGCGAGACAAAAGCCGTCAGCGGCGCGGCATCGAGAAAGCCTCCGTGAGAAGGCTGAAGCTGCTCCAGCTTATTCAATAGCGGTTTTGCAAAACGCTCAGACCACGGATGTGCTTTTTGTGAAACGGATACACAGACACTGCGGCATAATCCGATCGCAATCAATGCCGGCAGGGCATAACTCACAACTTGCAGATGAAGGAAGCGATAGATCGACGCAGGTAGAAATGCCATCATAAAAGGGAGCGACGGGATGGAGGGCCATACCTGATCATCCTCCCCGCAGATCGCGAGGAAGGTTAGAATCGGGATCGCGAACGTACGGTCATTCCGATAGATTTTCGTGAGCGCCACGATGATCTTGGAAAACTCCATGCCACCTGTTCGCGCGACAACCCACTCGGTTGAGCGCTGAATGGCTGGCCCTAAAGCAACATCGTTGTGTTGTCGTGCAAAGGCGCACAAGGCAGCCCGCGCAATCAGTGTCGTGCTCAAATTCGATTGACTGGACGGCGTATCCCCCCACCCCCCGTCTACGTTCTGCGTCGTTTGCAACCAGCCGACAGAAGTGAGTGTTTCCTGCGCCGTTTGCACACCCGTTAAGGCGACCAGTGCGAGCGCTGTACTCAAGGCACTTGACGAGAGTTCACCGGTCCATACACCGGTGGCGTCATCTCGTAAGCTCAACACCTTGTTGCGTAAGGCGTGGACAAACTGTTGCTGTTCATCATTCATAAAAAATGAAGATCGATAGTAGCGAAACTATCGATCTTCGAACAGTCTTTTTTATTCAAGGACTTGGAATTTCAGCTTATTCGCCGATTCCCCAGTTTTCAATCACGTAGTCCATGTCCTTGTCGCCACGCCCGCTGAGGTTGACGAGAATAGAGCCGGTCTTCATCTCGCGTGCTTTATCCAGAGCGAAGGCCAGGGCATGCGCACTTTCAATCGCCGGAATAATGCCTTCAGCTCGGCAGAGCGCAAAGAAGGCATGCTTGCATTGCTCATCGGAGCAGGTCACGTAGTTCACGCGGCCTGCATCCTTCAAGAAACAGTGCTCAGGCCCCACGCCGGGATAGTCTAAGCCGCTTGCGCAGGAGTAGACAGGCGCCGGGGAGCCATCTTCATTTTGCAGCAGATAGCACTTGAAGCCATGGATAATACCTTCATGGCCATAGGACATAGTCGCTGCATGTTCGCCAAGCTTTGTCCCTATGCCTAAGGGTTCAACACCGTAAATCGCCACAGGGTCGTTTAAGAACGCGGTAAAGAGTCCCATGGCATTTGAGCCGCCGCCCACACACGCGCAGATGGCGTCCGGCAGTTGCCCGGTCATCTCCTGGAACTGTTCACGCGCCTCGATGCCGACCACCTTCTGGAAATCGCGCACCATCAACGGGAAGGGGTGCGGTCCGACAACCGAGCCGATGCAATAAATGGAGTTATCAAAGTCTGCCAGATACGCCATGAAGGCTGAATCCACGGCTTCTTTAAGGGTCCGCAGACCGAAGCTCACAGGCACCACCTTGGCGCCCAGCAATTTCATGCGTGTCACGTTGGGTGCCTGCTTCACAATGTCCACCTCACCCATGTGAATTTCGCACTCCAGACCAAAGTAAGCCGCAGCTGTCGCAAGGGCTACACCATGCTGCCCGGCACCCGTTTCCGCGATCAGTTTTTTCTTGCCCATAAACTTCGCGAGCAACCCTTCGCCCATACAGTGGTTGATCTTGTGGGCGCCGGTGTGGTTCAGGTCTTCACGCTTCAAGTAAATGTGTGCGCCGCCATTTTTCAGTGACAAATTGCGCGCATGGTAGACAGGCGTGGGGCGCCCCTGAAAGGTCTTGCGAATGCTGCGGAGTTCGGCAATAAAGGCTGAATCATTCGAAATGCGCTTATAGGCTTCAATGATATCTGCAAAGGGCTTCTCAAGCTGCGGCGGCAGAAACATCCCGCCATATTTACCAAAAAAACCTTTTTCATCAGGACCTTGTCCGAATTGCTGGGTCGTACTCATCGTTTCCGTACCTTCCTTTGATTTTTAAAATGAATGCTGTGTTGTTTTCCCGTATCTCTGAATAGAAACATGTTATCATCTCACGAGTAGGGAGACAAGCGGGTTTTAATAATTTTTATACGTTGAAGAGGAAGTGCATGACATCGCCATCCTGGACAATGTACTCTTTGCCTTCGACGCGCATCACGCCAGCAGCTTTTGCGCCTGCTTCGCCATTCAGGCGGACATAGTCCGCATACGCAATGACTTCGGCGCGAATAAAACCGCGCTCAAAGTCCGTATGTATCACGCCAGCGCACTTCGGCGCAGTCCAGCCGCGATGGAAGGTCCAGGCGCGGACCTCCTTGGGTCCTGCAGTAAAATAACTCGCAAGGCCTAAGGTGTGATACGCCATGCGCGCGGTCTGCTCGAGCCCGCTCTCCTTGAGGCCATACGAGGCGAGGAAGTCGTCCCGTTCAGCATCGGACAAGCCCGCCATTTCAGCCTCCATCTTGGCAGAGATCACCACAACGTCACAGCCCTTTTCCGCAGCGTAGGCCTTGACACGGTCGACTTGCGCATTCTGCCCCGAGAGATCATTCTCCCCGACATTGGCACAGTAGATCACGGGTTTGTCAGTCAGCAATTGCAAATCACTCAGCGCATTCAAGATCGGATCCGCTTCACCCCGGGGAAAGGTGCGTGCCGGCTTTTCATCGTTCAGGTGCTTGGCGAGCAGTTCCATGGCTTCGACCTCTTTTCGAAGGTCCTTATCTGCCCGCGCCATGCGTCCTACGCGGTCGATGCGTTTCTCAAGCGACTGCATATCCGCCAGGATCAACTCCGTCTCGATAATTTCAATGTCGCGTATCGGGTCGATGCCGCCCTCGACATGGACGACATCATCATCGGAAAAGCACCGCACCACTTGTAAAATAGCACTGCTCTCGCGGATATTGGCGAGGAACTTATTACCCAGCCCCTCCCCCTTGCTGGCCCCGCGCACAAGGCCTGCAATATCAATAAAATCAACTGTGGCCTTGATGACCTTTTCTGGTTTGGCAATTTTTTCGAGCGCATCCAAGCGCACATCCGAGAGCGGAACCGTCGCCTTATTGGGTTCAATCGTACAGAACGGATAATTTGCCGCCTCCGCATTCTGTGCGCGCGTCAATGCATTAAATAATGTCGATTTACCGACGTTCGGAAGCCCGACAATGCCTACTCCAAGTGCCATATTAAAATCCTCAGCCTATTAAGTGATAAAAGAAGGCAAAAGTATAACAGGATGCAACGCCCAAATACATACTATTTTAGAATGATCGAATATCCAATATCCAACAAGGAATTTCCAATATCCAACGGAAGGCCGCATTTCCGATGGTTATGGACTGCTGAAGGGAGCGCGGTCATCTTGGCCGCATGGAGCCGGATTCCATCATAAGGGCATGCGATGCTCAAGGTGGATGAGGCGTCTCGCCTCATCAGAGCCGAGACGGCTCTGCCACCTTCAGGAAAGGAGCGCGGGCATCTTGCCCGCATGAATGGGGTTTCTTGACAGGATGAGCAGGAAACCAACTAAACAACATCTGAGTAGACACCGGTGTTTTGCGCGGGTAGCTCACGGCTCCTAACCGTTTTCCTCATTCAGCGCATCATCAAAATCTCTTTGTCCATTTGCATCAAAGAAAGCCCGTTCAAAGCCCGTTGCGAGTTGGATGGGCTTAAAGGAGATGATGCTATCACTCTTGAATGTTTCGCAAAACCGATAAAACGAATGCGTATCTCCGGTAATCACATACGCAGCATCAGCGACAGCCGCCTGCGCGATGATCTTGATGTCATCCTTCAGCGCATCTCGTTCAACACCAACGGGACGGTCCCGCTTCCAGTCGAGCTTTGCAGCCCTGATGGCATCATCCCAGTTGAACGGTAGAACTACACAACATCTCAGCATATCGGGCGGTATATCCTGTTTAACGCTGAATTCGGAGACGACAATCGTTGAGAGAAAGATCGTAATGTCATTTTCAAGAAAATAGCGCCAATAGCTTATGGCCACATCGTGGTGCGCACGATTCTTGTCCGCCAGTGTGATGAGAAAGCTTGTATCGAGTAAAACACCGTCCGCCATGCGCTTAACCTCCCCTGACTTCCCTGACCCAAGCCGCTGCATCAGGCACATCCGCCCATGCCCGAGCGCCTTCGGTTTCAAAAAGTTTCATCGCCTCTTCGTCATAGACAGGGCGATAATCAACAAAGGAAATCAGTTGGATGTTTCGAAGTTCACCCGTACGGAAATGTTGTTCAGCCCGTACTTGTAGTAAGGCTTTATGATAGAGCCGATTTTCAGGTTGATCTCGCAGATAGTCTTGGTTTGTGCCAACTTTAAGAAGCTTACTGCTCTGCCGAGTCTTGATATGAATATTCGCCTTCTGCGACCCACCCATATCCAGGATCTCACCGAAGAGATATTTTTCGACCGTCACCCAAGGGACGATTGCACCGATACGATAATCAGACTCCTGGCTGATACGTATCTTCGAGAGACCCTCACCGGCGGGAAGCATCTCATAACTCAGGTCAGGATTGTTCTTTGACCGGTCCTGCCACTTCTTGACGATCTCCGAGCGCTTGGGGTCCATTTCGCCCAACACATCTTCTCGAGCCATCAACTTCAGATCCGGTTCGACAGAGGATAGCACCAGAGCGGGCAGAAGGGTCCGCAGCATATATGACCCCTCTTCGACAGATACATGAACGTCATCAAGGTCCAGCCGCTGGCTACCAACGAGAAAGTCAGCAACCTCCTTATTGAACTCATTAAAGCGCGAAAACCCTATGTTGGCGGGAGTGATCTCCCGTCCCTCAACTCGCCCTTTCATGACAAAGGTTATGGCTGTTTCAGAACTCATTGTTTTCTCTGGGTAATAATATACATCAAACTGAACGGACAGAGCAAGCCTTGTCGTGTTTTTGTCACAGCACTCCAAAACTAGTGAAACGGAACCGCCTGAAGGCGGAACTCCAAACGGTGCTCAACCAAGGTTGCACAAAGTTTCATTTCTTGTCGATGAGGCACTTGACAAAACCACCCTCAATCGTGTATTCTCGAAACATGCAACTTTGCAATACAAAGTACTTTGTTTCTAAAAAAGACAACACCCGCCGCATAGCGCTTGCTCTGCTGGCACTGCTGTTGATCCTTGCGCTGCCGGTCGCCGGCGGCCTTTGGGCTGGACTGCCCGTCTCGGTCTGGACGGAGTTTCCGCCCCGGTCTCAGGTGGTGCAACATGCGTCATTTCACGGGTGGGTCTTCTCCCTTTTAGCCGCACTCATTGCAGCAGTCGTGGTGACACTGGTCTGGCGGGTGGCGCGTTCCACGCCGATAGCGTGGAGTTGTAATAATGGAATACGGGAATGTTGGAATGTCCACCTACGCGGATACGTCTCCGGCGGACAGGATGGGGAAAGAGAAATCGCGTCTCCGGGAGGGGCACGCGTCTGCGTGCCTGTGGCGCAGAGGCCTGCGCCGCTCCCGTTTGGGGATGGCGGTCCGCCGTCCATCCCGACAGTAACTTCTTCCAATATTTCTACATTCCAACATTCCATTATTCCATTCCCTCTCTGGGGCTGGGCGGGAGTGGGCTGGATGTTTCTCGCATGGGCGGTTGCCTGGACACGGCTGCCTAGTTTGGCGTGGATGCAGCAGCATACGTATGTGCTGGTTTGGCTCGGTTACATCGTGACCATGCTGGCGCTGACGCAGCAGCGGGCCGGAAGCTGTATGCTGACGTGTCGTCCCCTCTTGCTGGCGGGGCTAGCCTTTGTCAGTGCCTTTTTCTGGTGGGGCTTTGAGTTTTTGAACCGAGGGGTGCAGAACTGGTTCTATCAAAATGTTGAGAGTTTCTCGCCGCTCGAGTATGCCGTCATGGCGACGCTCTCCTTCATGACAGTGCTGCCGGCGGTGCTGGCCACGTACGACTGGCTGACGACGCGTCCGCGTTTGACCGCCGGTCTGGACGACTGGGTTCGCATTCGCTTTGCGCGACCGCGTCTGGCTGGCGCAGGCTTCGCATTGGCTGGCGCTGTCGGCTTGTTCTTCCTGCCTGTGTATCCGAACCTACTCTTCCCGTTGCTTTGGCTTGCGCCGCTGGCGTTGCTGTGCGGGTTGCTCGCTGCGGCAGGCGAGGCCACACTGTTTGACGATTTGGGTCACGGCGACTGGAGCACGCTCGTGCGGCTCTCCCTGGCTGCCCTGATCTGCGGCTTTTTCTGGGAGATGTGGAATATGTACAGCCTGGCGCGCTGGGTCTACGCAGTACCGTATGTCGGACGCTTCCGCCTCTTCGAAATGCCAGTGCTGGGCTTTGCCGGATATGGTCCCTTTGGCTGGGAATGCGCTGCTGTGGCCATGATCTTCGGCCTGTGGGAGCCCCCAAAGTTGAACGTTTGAATGCTTAACGCCCAACTCTTAACGCTAAGTTGAACATCCAACATCGAACATTCAACATCGAACATCGAACGTCGAACATTAAACAAAAAAAAGGAGAGTCATCATGAGTATTGAACAGGATCCCAACACGCTTAAAATCACGGGCACAGAAGAACCCACGCAAGGGCTCCCGCCTCTTCTGCAGGAGCGCGTCGCTGATCTGCGTCCGATCCGAGGGTGGGGCGCAATTCTGGAAGCGCTCCTTAAACAACCGGAGCGGCTGGCGGCGAATTTGACCGGCACCGACAATGGATACCTGACGCGACACCTTGCGGTGATGGGCCTTCTGGGCATGGCTGCTTACGGCGTGGTCGTCGGCCTCTTTCCCGGCGGCCTGCAGATTGCGGTTGTGCCTGCGAAGCTGGCAGGCAGTTTGCTGGTGGCGGCGGTTATCTGCTGGCCGAGTCTCTACATCTTGCTCTGTCTCTCCGGTGCCAAGCAGTCGGCGCGCGATGTGACTGGCTTGCTCGCGGCTTCGCTGGCCCTGCTCGTGGTCTTGATGGCTGGCTTTGCACCTGTCGCATGGATCTTTACACAGTCCACGCATTCCGCTGATTTTATGGGCGGTTTGCATCTCCTGCTGTGGATGGTCTCATGTCTGTTTGCCTTACGGAGGTTAGGCGCCTGGTTCACACAGTTAAACGGCAAGGCCATGCAAGCGCTCCCGATCTGGTGCTTTATCTTCATTCTCGTTTGCATGCAGATGACCACCACGTTGCGTCCGCTCATGGGGCCCTTTACGGGTTGGACTCTCGAACCGAGGGACTTCTTCCTGCATGCCTGGTTCAATGAATGAGGGAGGAAGGAACATGAGCGATAAGCGAAAAGAAACATCTGGCAGTCTGCGCAGGGCACTGGATCCTGTGCGGCTTTGCCGCATGGATGATGCGCTCATCAATGCGCTTCGCGAAGACCGAAATACGGAATCCTTTTCCATCGGCTGGAGCCTTCTGATCATCATCGGCATGGCTGCATTTGGGGCGGCGTTTGGTTGCTGGCGTTCGCCTTGGCAAGCGCTCTACGGCGCCATCAAGATGCCGCTCATGCTGCACGCGGTGGTCTGGTTCAGCGTGGTAGCCAACACCCTGCTCAACTGGTTGCTGGGGGGCGGGCTCTCAGCGCGCCAGGTGCGTCGCTGCGTCTTGGGAGCTTTGTCCATCACAGCGGTTCTGCTGGCATCGTTGTCGCCGGTAGTGCTCTTTTTTGCCACGCAAATCACCAGTCCGGATATGCCGGACGGTTTGATTGCTTACCGCGTGCTCCTGTCGTCACTGGTGGTCTGTGTCGGCTGCGCCGGAGTGGTTGGCTACGCGCGCCTCTTTCGCCTCCTGTGCGCGCTGACGCCGAATCGGGCAATCGCGTGGCGGGTATTAGTGGCCTGGGTCTTGACCACAGGCTTGGTCGGCACGCAATGTTCCTGGCTGCTGAGTCCCTTTGTGCAACGGCCCGATGTCGCGGTCACGTTCTGGAATCCGGCGGCGTTTTCCAGCAATTTCTTCGAGCATCTCTGGTTTCAGGTCTTGATCCCGTTGCTGTAACAGCCTACTTCGACCGGATACGCTCAAGGGCAGCTTGCATCTCCTTCACGCGCTCAGGATTCTGGGCTGCCACATTGTTGGTCTCGCTGAGGTCGGTTGCCAGGTTGTAAAGTTGCCCTGAGACAGGCTGCTGAGCAGTCTTGTTGAGAAGCTCCGATTTGTTTTGCTTTTCACGCTTGGGTGATCTCTTCATTGCCAGAACATTTCCGGGAATATATTTCCAGGTGCCCTGGCGCAAGGCAAGCCCCAAGCCGTTATTGTTTTGCTCGATCAGATACTCGCGAAGCGGCTTCTCCGTCTTCTCTCCGAGGAGGTGCGGCAGGACATTGACACTGTCAGGCCCCTCTTGTTCCGCAAGCTTTTGTCCTGTCAGCGCGGCAAACGATGCCATCAAGTCGATCTGGCAGACCAGAGCATCTGAGACGCCGGGTGCAACACGCTTGGGCCACGACACAATGAACGGGACGCGCGTTCCGCCTTCATAGAGCGACCCCTTTGTGCCTCGAAGCACACCATTAAACGCATGTCCGTTATTGGTCTCAACTGTTCCGCTGTTGATCTTGTCAGGGCCGTTTGTATCCAGGATACCACCATTGTCACTCGAAAGAACAATCAGTGTCTTCTCCCGCAGCCCGAGCCGTTCAAGCGCATCGACAATCTGCCCGACGGTCCAGTCAAACTCCATGATTGTATCGCCACGCGTGCCGCACTCGCTCTTTCCTTTGAATTGTGCATTCGGTACGCGCGGCACATGTATGTTGTGTGTTGCCAGATAGAGGAAAAATGGCTTTTCCTTGCTGCGCTCAATAAAATCGATTCCCTTCTTCGCAATCACAAGAGACATCTCGTCATCCTTCCAGAGCGCTGCTTTCCCTCCGGTCTGTTTCCCGATGCGCGGAACTCCATTCACAAACGAATCCGGTGCGCCGCGTCCGACACTGTAATCCAGTATAATCGGATCTGCTGGATCCAGATTGACAACCTTCCGGTTTTCAACCCAGACGCAGGGGGTACGATCACCCGTAGCCGGAACAATCCAGGCATAGTCAAAACCGATATCATTTGGCCCTGGTTTGATTTCGTCATTGTAATTTGTAGGCTTCTTGCCAAGACCTAAATGCCATTTACCGACAACAGCGGTTGCATAGCCAGAACGTTTCATGACCTGGGCGATCGTTGTGCGCCCCTCAGGAATAAGTAATCCTTCGATGCCACTTGCAATACCCGTGTTGGGCTGACGAAACGCATATTGGCCTGTCATGAAGGCAAAGCGTGACGGTGTGCAGACATTTGCAGCCGAGTGCCCATCTGTGAAGCGAAGGCCAGAAGCCGCTAAACGGTCGATATTGGGCGTCTTGACCTTTGTGGCACCATAGCAACTAAAATCGCCGTAGCCAATATCATCGGCGAGAATAAAGATGATGTTGGGCGTCTCAGCAGCAAAACCTGTGCAGGTCAGTAATAAACAGCTCAGCATGAGTTTTCGTTTCATTTTTTGTTCCTTTGTTTTTCTGTAAGTTATGCACCTGTGCCGTCTCTTTCTGCTGCGCGGCGGCTTGAATCGCCTCCGCTGCTGCATGCGCAGCCTGTCGCACGTAATCCTTGAGGGTCGGTTGCTGGGCGAGATCGCGTAAATCCTGTAACAGACTAGCCCCAGCCTCGCCATACGCTTTTAAAGCTTTCAATGCATATTGCTGAACTTGCGGATGGGCATCGTGCAGCGCAAGTGGTGCAAGCGCGTTCACGGCCATCTCAGCATCTGCCCCGAAGCCGGAGAGCTTCCCAATGGCAGACGCAGAGAGTCGGCGGACCTCGGCAGATGGCATCTTGAGCATGGGGCATAGCTCTGCTAAGACAGCAGGGTTTGTGCTACGTCCTAACTCCAACGCACGTTGGACTGCTGCGTGGTGTCCATCTTTATCCATAAAGCTGTTCATGTCCGTTGTTCTACTTTTTTCAGCTCGAGCGCATCACCGATGTGCAGATTGGAAAGGTCAAGACACCCTGCTTCAGATTCGACGACGCGCCGGCAGCTCCAACCGCCTGATACCCAGAAGCGTCCGGGCTTAACATCGCGAGCGATCTCGGTGATTTTGTTTTTTGAGTCGAGAAACACGACATCAATCGGAAACTTCATGCCGAGGGTGTGGATCGATGAACAGGGGTCAATCACCATGGCCGTCTCCGCCCCTAGCGATCTGCGGCCCAGCAGGCCGCGCATACGCGCAAAGAGCGTTGTTGTAAGAATCACGTGACGCGCATAGATCTGCTGGCCATGGTAAATCATAATGATCGTCCTTAAAGAATCAGCATACAGTCGCCATAGCTGAAGAAACGGTAGTTGTGTTCAACAGCTTCTTGATAGGCCTTCAGAATAAGATCGCGCCCGGCCAGCGCACTGACCATCATGATGAGTGTTGATTGTGGCAGGTGAAAATTGGTCAACATGACATCGACTACTTTGAAGTCATACGGCGGATAGATGAAAATCGAACTCGCCCCCTGAGCCGCGACCACCTGGCCATTATTTGCGGTCGCAATGGTCTCCAGTGTCCGGACGGTCGTACTGCCGACAGCCACGACACGACCGCCTTGGCGCTTGCAGGTGTCAATTGCGTCTGCTGTCTCCTGTGACACGGCGTAACGCTCAGGGTCCATCTTGTGGTCTTCGACCGTGGCGCATTTCACAGGTTTAAAGGTGCCGGGGCCCACATGCAACGTCACCCATGCGCGGCTAACACCTTTGGCATCAAGCTCGGAAAAGATCGCGTCATTGAAGTGCAGGCCTGCTGTCGGTGCGGCAACAGCCCCTGTTTCACGCGCATAGATCGTCTGGTAGCGTTCGCGATCCAGCCGTTCCTGCGCGGCATCCGCTCCTTTGCGATGAATATAGGGCGGGACAGGCGTATGCCCATAGTGGTGCAGCAACTCCATCAGGGGGCGCCTGACATAGAAGAGGGCCGTACAGACACCGTCCCCCGTGCGTTCAAGAATATGGGCTTCGATCTCGCCCTCAGCGAAGCGCGCGACGAGACCTGCGCGCACGGCGCGGCCTGACCCGCTGATGCATGACCAGCAGGTTGTTTCAGCGTTTTGCAGAACAGCATCGACTGTTTGCGGTAGCGGCAAGGGATCGGTCAGCAGCAGTTCAACAGCCCCCCCTGTGTCTGCCCAGACCCCTTGCAGTCGCGCTGGAAAAACCTTGGTGTCGTTTAAGACCAGGAGATCGGGCGCCTTCAGGTACTCGGGCAGATCCCGCACCATGCGATGTTCGATGCAGCCGCTCTGGCGATGGAGCACCATCATACGGGACATGCCACGCATCGGAAGCGGCTCTTGTGCAATCCGTTCGCCTGGGAGATTATAATTAAAGTCAGAGGTTAGCATGGGGTCACTTTACATTGAGAGGTGCATATTCAATCCAGCCCCGGTGGCCATTGGCGTCGATACGCTTCCAAGAGCCGGCTGTTTCAAGGGGCATCACTTTTGCTCCTGGCTGAAGAACAAAGAGTGTCCTTGCGCCTCGCGAAGGTGCGAACCGCACGGTGGTTATCGCATTCAGATCAAGCACGCGTTGCGTTTCCATCTTGCGTGCATAATAGCCCAGCGCAATTCCAAGACCAACAAGAAGAAGCGCCAGTAAGACGCCCAGCCGTGTATGTGCTCCGTAGCATTGGAAAAAGATGAAGCACGCAAGCAACAGGGCAATCCCGGGAATGAGCAGATGAAGGTAGTCATGAATTCCCTTGTTCACCTGTTCAAGGGTAACCCCCTGCCCTACACCGACAGCAGAAAGCGGGGGCGTTGATGTGTCAATCACGCGAACCGCTGTTTCCGCAAGCTTCGTTTGTTTTTCGGTAAAGGTGATTTTAAAGGGCCCGGCTTTCGAGACTTCAAAGGTGCGCGACTCCGGATTAAAGTAGGAGAATGAAATTTCGCCGATCTCCGTTGCATTCGTTGATTGAGGAATATAGATCTGCTCCGCACGAAGAAGCGCCATCTCGCGCGTCAATTCTTTTAACGGATAGATCTTGAAACCATCTGCTCTCCTCGGGACAGGCACAGTTGCCGGACGCAAATCACCTTCACCGTCCACCCAGGTGGTCAGTGTCAGAATATCGCCTGGTTGAGCAACTGAAGAGGAGAGCTTTGAATGAACCGTAAACTTTCCAACAGCCCCGCTAAAGTTTGCAGGTTTCCCCACTTCGGGCAAGGCCTGAATCCGCAAGACAAAGGGCTCAACTTCACACTGCACATGTCGTGAGACAAATGAGGAAAAGAAGCCACCCCCTGTGCGCTCGACAAGTTGGCATTGCAAACGCGTACGTATAGGATGCTCGCCAACGCCAGTCGCTTGTCCGATGGATATAAAACGCAGGACATCTACCGTTGTTTTTCCACCATCAACTTTACGTTGAATTTTAGCCAAAGGTTCAAAATTGCCGAGAGTAAAGAGTCCGGCATTCATGGTAAAGTCTGTAAATTGAGGGTTCTGTACTTCGCCTCCGACAGTCAGTTCCACTTCAACAAAAAGCTCAAAGGACTGGTTGACGAAAATATGTTCCGGCTTGGTTAGAAAACGGGCCGTCCTGATTTCGGCTGCCGAGGTCCATAGCGGCAAGGAGAGTAACATGGCGCATACGAGTTTGGATAAATAGTTCATCTTATCATCTCCTGTAATACAGTCGTGATGACAGACGCAGTAAAGATCAGACATGTAACACCACCCACAAACATGCCGGTCTCGGACAAACTGGCCAACGCGTGTATTTTACGATGATGCATGATGAGCCGCACTAAAAGACCTCCCCAGAAGAATAGCCAGCCCACAAGCGCGATCCGCGTGCGCATCTGACAGGGAAGTGAATAGTGCCAGAAGAGTGCAGTCCTGATCCAGGGCAACTCGTTTTTCTGCTGTCCTGTCTGCTTCGAGAGGGCCGCCAAGAGCCCCTGCCTGACTTCAGGCGTTGTCCCCACATATCGTTCAGCCCGCGTAAAGAGGGCACTCGCGCGAGATCCCTCTCCGGCCATCACCTGAACACTCGCGAGATTCATCAAGAGCGGCGCCGTGACGACACCATCCGCCAGCAGACGGTTATAGGTGGATGCGGCTTTGGCATACTCTTCTGGCTTTGTCGCTGAAGCGGCCTGGGTATTAGCCTGTTCCCATAAGAACTGACGCGTAGAATATTCTGCACAGAGGTTGAGTGCACAGCAACTGGCTGCGAGAAAAATAAGCGAGATGGATTGTCTTATACGCATTTGACCACCTCCTGATCAACCTTGGCGAGTGTGTCCACTAAAGCTTTTGCGGTCTCTGCGATTGAGACGCGCGCATCCGGACGGTACATGGCTTCATCAAGCTGTCCCAGACACGAGCGGACCTCTTGTGCCACATCTGATGGAATCCCTCTCGTCAGAAGTGCTTCATAAGCATCTCCTGCGGTTAAGGCTGTGCCGGAAGCAAGCCCGAGGCGCTCAGCAAGATACTGACGTGCCACACCCGCCAGCGTTGCGGAATCCTTGGCCGCGCGGCACCCCGAGCGCGCACGACGCAGCGCTCCAGAGGTGCGGTTGAATTCCCGCAGGCTTCGCACAAACCGTATACAAGGTGGCACCAGTGAAACAAGCAAAAAGACCAGAGGCCCAGCGAATAGAAGGATCAGCATTGTTTTCAGCGGAGGCAACAGAGAGTCATTATTTTCCGCAAGGGGAACAACCGTAATTCCGCACGGCAGGATCTCCGCCTCTTCATTTGAAGCGGAAGCGCTCGCGGACCCTGTCTGTGTTGCGGTTGCAATTTGCGTGGTGGGCTTGGCCTGTATCGGAATCGGCAGGGTTTTCAAAACAGAATAGGCTTTCTGTTCGGAATCATAATATCCGATTTTGATGGGCGGAAACTCGAGTGTACCTTCGCGCAAGGGACGGACGCGATAGGTGAAACGCTTTCCATTCGGAAGCGTCTCTGCTTTTGCATTGTCGTCATACACACGGAAATCTTTTGTCAACTCAGGCTGCAACCCCAGAATGGGCGTTCGCATGTTTGAAATGCTGACGCCTCCTGTGATTTCAAGTGTCAAGGTCAGGGGGTCACCGACTTTACAGGTTGTTGCATCCAGCGCTGCCTTGGCTTCTACATTTCGTCCGACAGCGCCGATAAAGCACTCAGGACGTCCATCATCCGGGGGTGGCGTCACGCGCACAGTGACCGCCGGACCGATGGTATACACTTCCTGCGGTACGGCTTGGCGCGTATCGGAAACGCCTGAAATGATATTCCCTTTGAAGGTAATCGGGCCGAAGGTGAAGTCGCCCTCTTTTCTTGGCGTATAGGATAAAGAAAGGGTGTATTCGCGATAAGACTTTCCGTTAATTTTTATTCGCTTCACTGGAAATCTAAAGCGGATGGGGCGGGACGCAAGCGGATCTTCACCAAAGAACGCGCCAAAGCCCATCATGCCTTCGCTCTTGTAGTTATTAATCGAGAAGCTGGCTTGTCGTCCGCTCTGATCAATAAGGCCGTTCAAAAGCTGATTTAAATCAGGCCCCTTGAGGCCAGCCTCCTGTTGGCGGTTTATTTCGAGAAAATCAGCGCTAACATGAGGTGGAGCATTAGGAAAAAGAGGCTCATTTTCTGCTGAAAAGGGCTCTGGCAGATCAGCAACAGCAATGGAAAGCGTGACAGTAAAAGGTTCCTCGACCAGGATTGAGGTTGAAGAGGCTTGAACCTTGACAATGACAAAACTCTGAGGCTCAACCCCTGCGACGTCAATCGTAACGCCAGGATGCGTATACGTCTTGCCGCCGACAATCAGCCGGACAGGTCCTGCCTGAAAACGGCCTTTTTCTTTTGGTGTGATCTGATAGGCAAAGGTCCGGCCTTCGTAGGACTCGCGTGTCATGCGGCCATTAATGATGGAGATGCTGGAGCGCGTGTTGCTGTGAGACCCGAGCAATTGGATATCAGCGTTCCCTACGCCTGAAAGATCCGGTGTCGGTAAGCCTCTGTCAGCACCTTCCACAGCAATATTGAGATTGACGCTCTCGCCTAAAAAGATCTTCTGACGCGACGCGGAAACATTCAGGTTAATGTCAGCAGCGAACAACGTGTTCAGCGGAAAAGATAAAAGGAGCGCCAGGCACGCGATTTTCCCCAACATAAACTGGAGACATCGATTACCTATAAAGTGTAGCTGAACTTTTAACGTTTCACCTTTCACCTTTTCGCTAGATCACCAATCCCTTTCTGAGGGTGACATGGGCAGGCGGCTCATTCGTTCCTTCTTTTCATTCTCACGTTCTTTTTCGCGTTCCAGCGCGCGGCGCAACAACTCTTGAACATCCTTGGGCGCCTCTTCCTTTTTCTCTTGCTGCTCCTGTTTCTGCTCCTGCTTCTGCTCTTCCTGCTGCTGCTGTTGCTGTTCCTGTTGCTCCTGCTGCTTCTGTTCTTGCTGCTGTTGCTGTTGATCCTGCTGTTGCTGTTGTCCTTGTGAACCGCTTGGGCTCTTGGGCAGGAGTTCGCGAATTTCGAGCAGATTCTTCAAGGCTTGTTGCTTCAGACCCGGACGGTCAATCTCAGCAGTTTTCGTGTCGATGATCTCTTCCTGCAACTTCTCCGTATGTGTTGCAAGCTCCTTGACCTTGGCCTGATCTTCAGCCTTAAAGGGCGGCATATTGGTATTTGCCTTGGCTTGCTCTTCATATTGCTTGGCCCATTCCGGGAAACGTTGCGCGAAGAGCTTGGTCAACTGCAAGGCCTCTGGCTGCGTCTCGCGATCCATCAAATAGCGCGCTTCCAGCTTTTTAATGGCATTGCTTTGGCAGATGATGTCTTCTTCGATCAGGTTCGGAGGCGCTGCAACAGCTTTCCAGAAGGTATAGACAGAGGGTTCGGATTGAGCCACTTCGCCCACTGATTCAGGGAGCAGATCGCGTAGCGCCTCTGTGGAACCTTTCATGAGATCACGCGTCAGCTCGACCTGCTGAACCACTTGTGCTTGTTGTTGCTGGTTGGTGACCGACTGCATGACGTGCTGCTTTAAAGGTATCCAGAGATCAGCTTGCTTCTCTTGACGCGTCGCTAGAGACTCTGCCAGGCGGATCAATTCCGGCGCATCATTGGTAAAGACACTGTACGTTTCCTCGATCAAGGCGCGTTGCTCCTTCAACAAGGTGCCCAGCAATTGGTCAGGGCCTGTCTTCCCATGCTCCTTTAAAACCTTAGCAATATGCGCTGCCTCGCGCGCCTCCGGCAACGGCCATGCTGCACGGGTATAGTTTCGATTGCTTCGTTCATCTTTTGCATTCTCTCGCAGGGCAAGCTGAAAACCAGTGGCTGCATCTTTGAGCGCTTCAAACTTTGCAGCAGGATCTTCAGCACCTTTTGCCTTTGCCTGCTCCATCTGGAGCTTGCCCAGCAGTTCACCCGCACGGACCGCATTTTTCTTGGAGTTGAGCAACGGACGCAGGGTCTCTAGGCATTTATCAGCCTCCTTGGCTTGATAGTACGCATACGCTGCATTATAGCGATAACTGTCAGCTTCTTCTTTGTCAGCACCCCGCGCGGCAGAGAGAAAGCCTTCTGCAGCTTCACGAAACTTTCCTTGCTTGAGCCAGGCTTGAGCCACACGCGCGCCGTCACGTCCAGGTGCGACGACAATCGGAGGCGGCGCATTTGTCGACGGGGCTTGTGCTGCTTGATCAAGCTGGTTCGTCGGTTGCGCATGCGTTAGCGTAGCCGCCAAGACCAGTAAAGCCGTCGCAGGCATTGGATTTTTCCTGCGCACACTGCCGCTCAATCTGCCGCGACTAAACCAGGCCGCCACCAATAGTGAGATCAGTGCCGGAAATAAGAACCATTGATAGCGATCCTGCAATTGATTCTGAATGATCTCCTGCTGCTGCTTTGAGGCGATCTGGGTCAGATGGTTGCGGTAGATCGAACCCAGTGTCGTGTGAGCTGTTCCGGCAGTACCTAAGGGGATGTAGCGACCGTTGGAAGCCTTGGCAATGGCCGCCAACGTGGCATCCATCAGCTTGGTCGTGACGGTTGTGCCCTTAAACTGAACCGAGCCTTTTTTGGTCTCATCAGGAATGGTCGCGCCTGCGGTATCGCCGATACCGACGGTGAAAATCGGTATATTACGGCTTGCTGAATCGCGTGCGGCCTCGAGTGCACCACCTTTCAAATCATCGCCATCAGAGATTAAGAGAATCGCATTGTGCTCATCAAGGGCGGGGTCAAGGGCCTCCAGAGACTTCCGGATGGCGTCGCCGATATCCGTCTCGCCGCGCGGGGCGGATTCAGGACTGGTCCCGTCTAACGCCTGCCGTAAAAAAGAGTAGTCAGTCGTGAGCGGACAAAGCAGCGCGCCCTTATTCCGGAAGGCCAGCAAGGCGGCCCTATCCCCCTTGAGTTCGCCGATCAGATCCATGATATCCGCCTTGGCGCGTCCTAAGCGATTGGGATGCACGTCTTGCGCGAGCATGGACCTGGAGACGTCAAGTGCGATCACGAGATTGCGTCCTCGCGTAAAGACCTTCTCGTCCTTGCGTCCCCATTGCGGACGCGCTGCTGCAAAGATGAGCGCTGTCAACCCCAGGAGGATCAGCGTAAACTGCGCATAGAAACGTCCTTGGGTATGCACCGGCACCAGTTTAGCTTGGAGCGCCGGCGAGATCAGGCGGTTCATGCTTGCGCGCGAGCGCCTGAAGAGCCAGACCCAAATGATTCCGACAACCGGAATACAGGAGAGCAATAACAGCAAGTATGGATAAGCAAAGCTCATAAGTAGTTAGATGAGTCGTCGTGTCAATGCCATGTTTAACGTCAGAGAAAGGGCGATTAAGAGGGCTCCGGCCAGCAAATAGTCGACAAAGTGCTCATTGAAGCGCTCGTAGACTTCGCGTTCAATTTTGGTTGTCTCCAATTTGCTGATCTCCTCAAGAGCCTGCTTCAAGCCATCATTGTCGCGCACATTGAAATAACGGCCATTCGTCTTTTGCGAAATCGACTTGAGTTGCGGTTCGTTGAAATTGAGGTTCATGTACCCGATGCTCTGACGGCCAAACATATCACGGGCACGGAAGGGGGTGCGTCCATTGTTTGTACCCACCCCGATGGTATAGACACGGATGCCCAGTTTCGTTGCAGCATCTGCGGCCTGGTCCGGCTGAATGATGCCGGTGTTGGATTCACCGTCTGAGAGCAGGATCACGATGCGCGTCTTGGGTTCGGCATCTTGAAGGCGGGCCAGCCCGGTTGAAAGGCCGTCGCCGAGGGCGGTCATGGTCTCTTCCTGGTCAACAGGGCGCCCTTGCGCATCAAGGCGTGATTTTGGAATCTCAACCCCTTTTAGCACATGCGCGAGCGCCCGATGGTCGGCTGTCAAGGGTGAGCGCGTCGAGGCATACCCGCCAAAGGTGACCAGGCCGATCAGATCATCTGACCGTTTGGCGATAAACGTGGCAAACATCTCTTTGACCACATCCAGACGTGTCTTATCCATATCCGGCGAGAGATCAAGCCCCTCCATCGAGCCGGACACGTCTACAATCATCTCAATCGCGATGGAGTTTACAGACCGGTGTTCACGGGCTAAACTCGTCCGCGGACGAGCCACTGCAAAAATCAGCAGCAACGCCGCGATCAGGAAGAGCGCCGGCAGCAAACGGGCTACCATGACACGCCAGCCCGCTGTGTTGGATGGCAGTCGTGCCGCCGGAGCAAACAGGACCCCGGCCTTTTTACCGGTGCGATAGAGCCGCCATGCGGCAATCGCCCATGGAATCAGGAGTAAAAATGCAATCGGTGTAGCAAAATTAAACATAACCATCAGCCATTTGATTGAGGACCTTGAGAACTGGAGGGTGTATCCTTGTGAGACGAATCATCTTCGATGTAGCGCTTCGCCTTCTGCGTTGCATCCTCGGCCATAGCAAGCGTCGCTTCCTGCCCGGCAAACTTCACCAAATCTGCGGATTCCAGGAAGGTGCGCAACTGAACCAGCACCTCATGCTTGAAGAGCGGATGCTTGGCGGCCGCGAGCAGGAACTCCTGAGTTGTCTGTTCAGGAGCGTGTATGCCATGGGTGCGTTCGATGTAGCGCCGGACAACCATCGTCAGCTCAATGTAGAAATCCTTATACAGTCCCTTGCCAGGCAGGTTGCGCTTCAGCAGACGTTCAAGTTCGACCATGGCACGCTCAATGGGTGACATTTTGTACTCCTTCACCCGACGTGAAATCTGCATCAAGCCATAGACAGCCGCTGCAAAAGCTAAGAGTCCCAGGAGGGCATAGAGAATCCAGAGCGCGACGGTCTTTGCGGGTGGCCGTATCCAGTCTGGTTTGAGTGTGACCTCCGGATCGCCTGTCACAGAAGCACGCGGTCCTTCGTCAGGGAAGACGACGGGCTTTGTCGCAAAGGTCTGGAGTCGGGGCGGAGAGACGCGCTGGTCCAGGGTTTCGACTGCAAAGGGGGCCAGACGGTACTTGGGTGCCGCAGGTTCAGGAACCAGGCGCCAGCGAAGCTGTTGACGTCTGCGGCCGCCTGCCTCCTCCGCAGGATAGACAATGTCATCTGCAAGGCTGAACCCGGAAAAACGGGTGCGCAGGTCCGGCAGTACAACATTCAAGTAAGACGGTGAATCAATCGTCACGTTCAGGATGAGGTCAGCCGTTGGCACGACCTTGTCAGGTGTGGCTTCAAGCGTGATCTTCACATCGCCGCTTAAAAGTTCATGTGTCGCGGCGCTGACAGGGGATGTGATGAGGAGCAGACACGCGAGGGTGAACACCTTGGCTATCTGGAATGTTGGAATATTGGAATATTGGAATAATGTGAGTTCCGTATTCGGGAGGGGCATCGGCCTCGATGCCCGGATGGTGAGGCCGCCGTCCCTAGAAAAACAGGTATTCGGTTTTTCCAACATTCCACTATTCCTGTATTCCATCATTCCACTATTCCTGTTCACTTCTTGGCCCTCCTGCGAAACAGGGCACGGACATCGTCGATATAGGGCCGTCCTGTAGAAAGCGAAATCGTATCCATCGCGTTACGTTTAAAGAAGCGCATCAGCTGGCTCGTATCCTGTGCCGCCCGCGCTGCAAACGCTTGACGGACCGCCGCAGAGCCCGTATCCACCAGCATCAACTCGCCAGACTCCGGATCTTGCATTTCGACAAGCCCGACATTCGGGAGTTCGAATTCACAGGGATCTGAAATAGGGCAGGCAATCACATCATGACGCCGGGCCGTGACGCGCAACTCTTTTTCGTAGCCGGAATCTTGAAAATCGGAAACCAGGAAGACAACCGCTTTACGCTTTTGCACATTATTCAAAAAGCGCAGCGCGACTGAAATATCCGTACCCTCGCGCGTTTCATCCGCAGCCAGCACCTCACGCACCAGGCGCATCACAGAGGTGCGGCCTTTGCGCGGGGGAATTGATTTCAAGATGCGGTCACTAAACAGAATGAGACCGATCTTATCCTGGTTACGAATGGCGGTCAGCGCCAGCAAACAGGTGATTTCAGCGGCAAGCTCAGACTTCGAGCACGTCCCGGAACCAAAGACCTGAGAGCCTGAGACATCGACCAGAAAGATCACGGTCAATTCGCGCTCTTCTGAAAAACGCTTCACATGAGGCGAGCCGGTTCGCGCAGTCACATTCCAGTCAATCGAACGGATGTCATCGCCCGGCACATAAGGGCGCACCTCGTCGAACTCGACCCCCTGCCCCTTAAACATCGAATGATAGTCGCCAGTGAGCTGGTCGTCAATCAGGTGCGACGTGAGGATCTTAATCTTCCCCACCTGTTTCATTAACTCTGTCGTATTAATCATTTATAGGAAGAAAAGGGTTCAGGGTTCTGGGTTCAGCTTCCCCACTAACAAAGCAACACATTCACGCATTAGCACACCCCTTCTCATGGGACGGGGATGGTGTTAAGGATTGTGGTGATAACAGCGTCCGGAGTCAACTCTTCAGCCTCCGCCTCGTAGGTGAGCATAATGCGGTGACGCAACACGTCATGCGCAATTTCCTTCACGTCTTGAGGTGTCGCATAGGCGCGTCCATGCAGCATGGCATTTGCGCGGGCCGCAAGATTTAAGCAGAGTGTCGCACGCGGCGAGGCCCCCATTTGAAGCTGCCCCACCAGGGAATCCAGTTTATGCGCTTTCGGATCACGCGTGGCAAACACGATGTCGAGGATATAGTCGCCGACCTTTTCGTCGCAATAGACATGTTCGAGCGTTTCGCGCAGGGTGTCCACAGCTTCCGCAGTAATGACCGGATTCACCTTGGCGGTCAGCTTCTGCGTAAAGCGGTTCATGATACGGCGTTCATCGTCACGGGAGGGGTGTGTAATCACGCACTTCAACATAAACCGGTCCACCTGAGCTTCGGGCAACGGATAGGTCCCTTCCTGTTCAATCGGATTTTGCGTGGCCATGACCAGGAACGGTTCAGGAAGTTTGTACGTCGTGTCACCGATCGTCACCTGGTGTTCCTGCATGGCTTCGAGCAAGGCCGATTGAACCTTGGCGGGCGCACGATTGATTTCATCCGCGAGGAGCAGATTCGTGAAGACCGGTCCTTTTTTAGGATAGAAGGAGCCCTCCTTGGGATTGTAAATCATGGTTCCGACAACATCCGCAGGCAACAGGTCAGGCGTAAAAGAGATTCTGTGGAAAAGTAATCCCAGCGCATCCGCTAATGTACGCACTGCGGTCGTCTTTGCCAGCCCCGGCACACCTTCCAACAGAATATGCCCGCCTGTAATCAGTGCGATGATCATCCGGTCAATCAGTTTTTCCTGCCCGACCATGACCTTGTTCACCTCCTGGCGAATTTTCGCCAGTGTTTCTGCCTGTGCCGCAATCTGATTGGTACTCTTTTGTAAGTCCATAAATGTCCTCTATTTTCGTTAAATCAAATGACGTTTGCATAATAGCAGTTTTTGTGCCATAAGTTAAGCGCTAAACGTCGGGAGTACGAGATCTAAAAGGAGCGCGGGCATCCTGCCCGCAAGCAGAGGCGTCCGGGACGGCCACGCTCCCTTCTGCTGAAAGGAGCGCGGGCATCCTGCCCGCAAGCAGAGGCGGCCGGGACGGCCACGCTCCCTTCTGCTGAAAGGAGCGCGGGCATCTTGCCCGCAAGGAGCCGAAAAGGCTCCGCCAGATTCACGCGATGCAAGAGTACCGCGAAAAGCTGTCTTATCAGACGTGTCAGATTGACGCACTATAAATCTAAGGCGCGCCGTGTGACCGTTGTCAACGGAAGCTCAGCGGGGCTTTTGAAAAAGAAAGGGAGTTCATCGGCTATTTTCGGAGGTGCTGTGCGCTCCTTCAGACGATAGAGCTTTGTTATTGATTTGAAGTGCGAGAAGGTATGCTCGACATCGCCGACAAATCTGACCTGGGCTTTCGATAGTCCGACGTTTTTAAGCAGGCTTTTCAGAGCATGCGCCTCTGTCGTTGTTGCGTTCCATTCAACAGAGGGGAGTTCCCATAAACCATGGAGAAGCTGCTCCTGGAGTCGCTGGACGAGCAAGACGCGTCCAGTCTGATCCCGGACATCAACAGCGACACAGCAACGCACGGGCAGTGCTTTACGCAAGGGCTTGACGGGAAGTTCGTCTTGTAAACGTTTCGCACACGCGCCGCACCCCTTTTGAAGCGGACATTGCGTACATTGCGGATTGCGGGGCGTGCAGACAGTCGCGCCTAAATCCATCATGGCCTGGTTAAAATCGCCCGGACGTTTCGACTTCTCAATAAAGGGCTGTAACCAGCCAGCCAACTTTTCACGCGCAGGCAATTTCTGAAAGTCATCCCGCCATTCGAGAAAGCGTGCAAAAACGCGCGCAACATTTCCGTCCACAACAGGAACATATTCACCAAAGCTGATACTGGAGATTGCGGCAGCCGTGTAAGGTCCGATCCCTGGCAGCATCGCCCAGTGCGTTGAGGTTGACGGGATTTTGCCCCCCTGCCCGACCAGGTGCTGGGCCGCTTTTTGAAGATTACGTGCACGGGTGTAATACCCAAGACCCTCCCAGGCTTTTAAGACCGCTTGCTGGGGCGCCGCTGCCAAGGCTTGAACTGTGGGAAACGCTTTCATGAAACGGCTGAAATAGCCTTTGACCGTCTCGACTTGCGTCTGCTGCAGCATGATTTCACTGACCCAGACCGCATAAGGATCCGGGTGGTCACGCCAGGGCATCTCACGCGTACGTGAGTCATACCAGGCCAGGAGGTGTTTATGTACAAGGATCACATCTCATCTCTGCCGCTCTCTTTGAAGCGGGCATACGCACCCACCAGAGTGGCTAACGGGAGCAGTTCCGTAAACGGGATCGTGCAGTAGATACCTGCAGCAATCGCACAGTAGAAGCTGGCAAGCTTACTCAGCCCTAAGCAACGCCCCATCCAGTATCCTGCAAAACCGCCAACAGGGAGACCTAAAATAAAACCGATGGGACCGAAGGTTGCAAAGTCGATGACATCAATAATCACACCCGCCATGATCGGCCCAAAGGCCCGATTCACACGCTTAGCAAGCTTGGCCGGGTCACTCGTCTGGGCGGGTGGTGGCTGCTCGTCCCTCTGTTCTGGAGTCTCTTCCATAACACACGCTCTCGTTATCCGCGCAAATCCAGCGCCATGGCGATTTCAGGGCAGGTGAATGGGTTTGCATGTTTGGTGCAGTTGATGCAGCCCATGTAGAGCTTATGCATGACCTGGGTCTTTTCAATACGCCTGAAGCCGAGCGAACCAAAAAAGTCAGGAGCGAAGGTCAGGACGATGGCCTGGGCAGGCTCGAAGACTTTGATACGCTCCATAATATGCCTGACGATCTGCGTGCCGATGTGATGACGACGATAATCCGCATCCACAGCGACTGATTGAATTTCAACAGAGGCGCGCTCTGGCACGCCAATTTCAGGGAGCACTTGAAAAGCAGCGCAGCCAACAACCTTGCCATCCATCTCCGCAACGTAAAAGCGGTCGATATTCTGAATGATATCGCCCATGGGCCGCGTAATCAAATCCTCTTTATGCTCGCGTATCAGATTGAAGATCTGTTCGGCATCCTTCAGAACCGCAGAGCGTATGGTGTGAGTGCTCATCTCTTATTCCCTGTCTTTTTAAAAGTCACGTGTTTACTGAATATGGCTAACCAGCTTGCTGGCCATCCCGATATACCGCGCAGGTGTCATATTCAGGAGAAGCGCTTTGTCGTCAGCAGGAATATCAAGCCCCTCTATGAACTCTTGCATCACCTCGGCCGTCATCTTCCTGCCCCGCGTAAGGTCCTTCAGTTGCTCATAAGGATTAGGCTTGCCCAGTTTGCGCATCACGGTCTGTATGGGTTCCGCCAAAACTTCCCACGCCTCTTTTAAATCATCTTCAAGCCGTGCGGCGTTGAGTTTGATCTTGCCGAGTCCCTTCAGGGTCGCCTGGTAGGCGGCGAGTGAATAGCCAAAGCCCACCCCCATATTGCGCAGCACGGTCGAATCCGTCAGATCGCGTTGCAGACGCGAGATCGGCAACTTGCGCGCCATGTGCTCCAAAACCGCATTCGCCAAGCCGAGGTTGCCTTCACTGTTTTCAAAGTCAATCGGGTTCACTTTGTGAGGCATGGTCGAGGAACCGACCTCACCCTTGATGGTCTTCTGTCCCAGATAGCCGAGTGATATATAGGACCAGATATCACGGTCTAAATCGAGCAGAATCGTGTTCCAACGTGCGAGCGCATCAAAGAGCTCGGCAATGCCATCGTGCGCTTCAATCTGCGTGGTCAGCACATTCTGCTTCAGTCCGAAGTGCCCTTCGATGACCCGCTTTGAAAATGCTTCCCAATCGACATTCGGGTAGGCTGCGAGATGGGCATTATAACAGCCGACAGCACCGTTCATCTTGGCAGGCATCACAATAGCGTCGAGCTGAGCCGCCTGGCGATTCAGACGCGCAACAAACACGGCGAGTTCTTTGCCCAGCGTCGTAGGTGAAGCAGGCTGGCCATGGGTGCGTGCGAGCATTGCAGCATCACGGGTCTCAATGGCAAATGCGGATAGAACATCTGTCACCTTCTTCTGTGCGGCGCGCAACACAGCCAGTCCGTCACGCAACATGAGCGCGTGGGCCATATTGTTGATGTCTTCCGAGGTGCAGGCGAAATGGACAAACTCGCCACGATATTCAAGCGGAGTGCCTGCGAGTTTCTCCTTGATAAAATACTCAACAGCCTTCACGTCATGATTGGTGGTGGACTCGATGGTCTTGACGCGCCGCGCATCATCAACGGAAAATTGCTCCGCAATTGACCGCAACAAGGCGCGATCCTCAGCGTTCAGCGCCTGAGCCTCTGGAATCTCCTCAGCATCACAAAGGGCCTCCAGCCAGGCGATTTCAACAGCTACACGCCGTTGGACCAGGCCAAACTCCGAGAATATCGGGGCGAGTTCCGTTAATTTTGATGCGTACCGCCCATCAAGCGGTGAAAGTGCTGTCAGCGTATCCATAATAACTCCTTGAAAAAGTTAAATATTACCCTATTCCGTCCCTTGCCGCAAATGAAACTTCATGTAACTGCACCCTTACTTACTGCTGAGCGATTTTCGCAGGAGGGTTTCGGCATCTTTGATATCCGGATTGGCGGCAAAGGCGGCTTGCGCCATTTTGTAGGCAGTATCCTGCGGGAAGCCGAGCTGGGTGAGGGCCAGGATGGTGTCACGCAGCATCGCGTTCTTTGCATCGCCGCCGCCGGCGGTCGAGGCGGCAAGGGCCTCCAGCGGATTGACCTTGTCTCGCAGTTCGATGATGAGGCGTTCCGCAGTCTTCTTGCCAATGCCATGGATCGAGCTGATCCGCTTGATGTTGCCCTCGGCGATGGCCGCGATCAGTTCAGAGATCGTCATCCCGCTCAGCACGCTGAGCGCGGTCTTGGGGCCAATGCCATTGACATTGATCAGCCGTTCAAACATCTGTTTCTCTTCAGCCTGCATGAAGCCGAAGAGGATATTAATGTCCTCGCGGATATGATGATAGGTCAGCAATTTGCAGGAGGCCCCTGTTGCGGGTAAGCGGTCGTAGGTGCTCAGGGAGATAAAGACCTCGTAGCCGACACCCTGTACATCCAACAGCGCCACGCTCGGACTCTTTTCAGCCAATGTTCCATTTAAAAAAGCAATCATACATTCTCCTTGTCTACTTGAAGATTTTCAACTAATTAAACCAATTTAACTAATTTAAATTATGCTTTACCAGCAGAAGTTTTCACTACACTCAATTCGCTTAATTCGTTAAATTCGTTGATAAAAAACTCTCCTCGGTTTATTCCTGTCTGACGCCACTGCTAGTCGTTATCGGAAAGTCCGCAGAGGAGTCCTGCAATAAAGAGGCACGTGATCAGGCTGCTCCCTCCATGACTGATAAAGGGCAAGGTGATGCCGGTCATGGGAAGCGCCTTTGTCACGCCCGCCAGATTCAGGAGTGTCTGCATGGCGAGGGAGGCGGTCAAGCCCACGCAGAGGAGACGTTCAAAGGGCGTCCGTGAAGCGCCAGCCGCGCGGAAGCCGCGCGAGAAAAATGTGGCATAAATCAACAAGAGAAGGGCGCACCCTACAAAGCCGATCTCCTCTGCTAAGGCGGCATAGATAAAGTCGGAGGTCACAATCGGGACGGTTTCCGGGGAGCCCGTGCCCAGCCCCGCACCCCACCAGCCACCGGAGTACATCGCTGTCAAGCCTTGCAAAATCTGCCAGCCTTTCCCCGTGGGATCCACAAAAGGATTCAGCCAGACATCAAACCGCGCTTGCGCATGGGACGAAATAAACTGCAAGCCAAAGCCAGCAGCCGCAACCCCTGCGAGGCCAATGGCGAGGTAGCCCGTCCGCTTGGCCACAGCAAAAAGCATGACGATCAAGATGGTGTTCAACAGCACAACCAAGCCGAGATCGTGCAGCAGAATCGTCAAGGCCATGGGAACGCCCCACAGGAGGACAAGTCCGAGCAGGGAGGAGAAGGGCGGCACAGGTATTCCGCTCAGGGTCTCGGAAAACTCCTTTTGGCGCTGGCTTAAATGCGTCGCCAGAAAAAAGACCAGCAAGGGCTTCACGATTTCAGTCGGGTTGATGTTGCCCGAGAGGTACGTGCCGCCGCGATAACTGCGTCCGAGTACCAGCATGGCCACCAGAACCCCCACAGCCGCAATATAGGCCCCCCACCCCAAGGCTTGCAACCAGCTGCCACGGCCCTTGGCGGTCAACGTCACCCCGATGAGAAAGGCCCCCAGTCCGATGGCAAAGGGCAGCATCGGAAAAATATTATTCTTTAGATCAAGCTGATCATAACTGCCCATCCTAAACTGGATCAACAGCCCCATGGCGCTCAAGACGATGATTGCTCCGAGAATGCCGGAATCGCCCCGCCAATGGATCAAGGCCAGCCAGATCAGCACAAGGGGGACGCCTATTGAAAAAACAGCAAGCGGAAGCAAGGGTTGCCAGTTGATGAGGGCGGGACGCAGGAGCGATTCGATGCCCAGCAGCGAAAGCATGGCGCAACTCAGGGCCATCAGAGAGATTAAGAAGATACCTGTTGCTGAGGCGACGGAACCGATGATGGCTTTTGTATTTTTCATTTAGTCCTCCCTTGCACGGGAGGTGTTTGCTTGAGTGCCTTGAACACTTCAGGCTTTTTAACATAGCCCAGCCTGTCAGCAGCCAATAAAATATTCTTTGCGACAGGCAGAGCTGCAGCGGCTCCGAACCCGCCATTTTCAATCAGCACCGTGACAACAATATTGGGGCTCTTCTGGGGGGCCATGCAGGTGAACCACGCGTGATCCTCTGCACCCGGAACCTGAGCAGTGCCAGTCTTTCCGCAGACCTCGAGTCCAGGAATATTGCAACCCTTGCCGGTTCCTCTGATGACCACCTCGCGAAGCATGGCGCGGACCTGTGCCGCCACAGAGGCGGAACAGAGCGTATCCAGCTTCTTCATATTTTCAGCCGTATCTAACCGAGGGACCATCAGGTCGCCATCATTTGCAATGGCGGCGGTCATGCAAGCCACATGCAACGGCGTCATCACGATTTCGCCTTGTCCAATCGAGAGCATCGCAAGCTTTGAACGATACGTGGCAACCGGGGCATTGCCCGGCGACGTCTTGAGCGCGTCATCCAGCGATTTCATATAGACCAAGGGCTCATTGATGTGCATGCGCGCCATCATGGTGTTGAACGCATTTGTCCCGCAGGCGACTCCCAACTGGGCGAAATAGACATTGGAGGAGTGCACCATGGCCTCCTTCATATTGAGGCTCCCCCACCCTGTCCATATTGCGCCGCGACGCTCAAAGGCGAAGTATTCGCTGTCCCGGATCGGGGGCGTGTGTGCAGCAACAACATAACCCATTCCCGGGCAGGCAAAGATCGGCGAACGCTTTTCCGTCAGGGCGCTTGCAGCCATGAGAATTTTAAAGATCGACCCTGGCGGATAGCGTCCTTGGGTCGCGCGATTGAACGTCGGCATATTTTCTTCAATCGAGGCTGGTCCAGGATCATGCGGATTAAACCCAGGCGAGCTGACCATCGCGAGGATGGAGCCTGATACCGGACGCATGACGATGATTGCCCCGCGCCGTCCGTTCAGCAAATCAAAGGCTGTTTCCTGCAAGCGGGAGTCAATCGTCAGGGTGACGGCCTGCCCCTCTTCCGCGCGGCCCTTAAAGAAATCCTTCGCCTTTTCAAGCGGATTCTCTTCCTGCTGAAAGCCATTCAAGACAGAGTCATACAGGAGTTCAACCCCTGTGATACCGCAACGCGGATGGTAGTATCCCACAGGATGGGCGAAGGCATTTCCAAACGGATAGCGGCGGCCCCACATGTCGCCGGGCTTAGGCGCCGCGATGACGAGTCCGCGGCAATCCAGAATCGGTCCGCGCATGATCTGTCGGGTCGCAGCATTCGGACGCTTATCATACCGGCGGATGAAGCGTACAAAGTCACGCCGGTAGTAACCGCCGATCTGCCAGGTCATCTGGTAACCGAGCACAGCCACCATAAGGACGACTATTCCCGCACGGAGCATGCGATAGGTCATCTTTCCGGGGGCCGGGGAGGGCGCGAAGAGTATGACGAGCGTCGCAATCCCGAAAAAAACAAGAAAGGTCATTTTGAGGATTCGGACTACATCCTCATCCGGAAAGGCATTCACAAACTTTGTCAAGAGTTCAAACATCTTACACAACGCGATCTGTCACTTCAGGCGCCGCCGAGGCAGCGATCACCTGCTTTAAATCATAAACACCTTGTGTGCTGTGGAACGGCGGAATGACGAGATACTCCTCTTCCGGCCAAACGCCATCAATCAGTTGCTGAATCATCCGGATGTTTCCTGACTCCACCTTCCAGGCGCGTTGATTGCCATCCGACTCCAAGCGAACACGGGCGCGCGCCATCGCCTCGGAGTTGGAGGTTTCAGCGACATCAATAAAGAGCGCCGGTTCATCTTCGCGTACCGGATGGAGGGTCTGCCAAAGGTATTTCGCATTGTCCTCGCCATACTTCTCCACATAAGCCTCATACGTATCGCCGACACCGCCTGTATAGCCACCTTCGGTGCGATAGGTTTCACTTCCGCGCTCCAGGTAGCCGATGGAGGAAAACGGGCGGCTGGGGTTATCGCCGAAAACAGCTTCATAGCGCGCGGCGCTCCCCAGCAGCACGGTCGCGCAATCGTGAGCCCTGGGAATAATGATGGGGGTCCTGCGCGCCTGCAGTCCGACAGCCGCATTGCCGCACAAGCCATACAGCAAAAGGACGGCGTCATGACGGATATCCTGTGCGTCTTCAGCATCAATGAGCGATTGAAGGCGTTCCCTCAGGTAAGCCGGGTTGACATGCAGTCCGAGTTCAACAAAGACGGGGTCGACCAGATGAGGCGTTTTTGACAGGCACCAGCACGCCTCGCGTTGGAAAACATTGCAAGCGATCAATTTCAACTTCAGCCGTTTTTCATTTGGATCCTGCATTTATTTCCGCTCCTCAATCTTTAGAATGTCCTCTGACGGAATAGCACCCTCACGAATCACTGTGAGTTTTCCATCGTCTGTAACCTTGACAACCGTACTCGCCACACCGCCGGGTGAAACACCGCCGTCAATGACTAAATCAGCCTCCAGTCCCACATCCTTGAGCGCGGAGACTGCACTGGTCGCAGGCATCTCACCGCTCAAGTTCGCACTGGTCACGCGCAAAACGCCTCCACAGGCCGCGATGAGCGCTCGGGTGCCCTCATGCGCGGGCACACGGAACCCCTCAAATCCTTCACCGAAGGGCAACACCAAGGTCAGGGCGCCTGGCCAATACAACGATGCCAGCCGCTTGGCAACCTCGGGAAAGCTCGCGCCAAAGCGCTCGACCGCCTCGGGCTCGGACGCCAGCAAGGCGATCGGTTTGCCGGTGGGTCTGCCCTTGATGGTACAGATTCGCGCAACCGCCTCCTGCTGCGCCGGATGAGCCGCAATACCATAGACGGTATCCGTTGGAATAATGACGACACCTCCCTTTGTCAAAAGGGTTGCTGCCTCTAAAATCACTGTGGATGAAAGTAAACGAATCATGATCTTTCTTTTAGGTACATTTTTGACGGAAGAGTATACCTTACTTGCCTTTTGACCGCAAGACCGCTATATTATCAAAACTCAAAAGGAGCTTGGCGATGCAAAAAGTGTTTGTGACGGGCGGAAGTGGTTTCTTGGGCATTAACCTCATTCGATACTTGCGGAGCAAGGGGATAACTGACATTACCTCTATCGACCTGGTTCCCTTTGACTATCCGGAGAAGAACGAAGTTAAGACCATCGTGGGTGACATTCGCGACGTGCCTGCGCTTCGTGCGGCCATGAAGGGCGCAAACTGGGTCATCCATACGGCTGCGGCCCTCCCGCTCTATTCGGAACAGGATATCATGACCACAGACGTCGACGGCACCCGTAATGTTCTGGAGGCCGCCTTGGAATTCGGCGTCGAACGCATGGTGATGATCTCGTCCACGGCGGTCTATGGCATCCCCGACCACCACCCCCTCGTCGAAACTGATAAGATGGTGGGTGTAGGACCCTACGGCAAGGCGAAAATCATGGCTGAGGAGGTCTGCTTATCCTTCCGCCAAAAAGGGCTGTGCGTGCCGGTCATCCGTCCCAAATCCTTTATCGGTCCGGAACGGCTGGGCGTCTTTGCGCTCTTCTATGACTGGGCGCATACCGGCCACGGCTTCCCCATGATCGGCAGTGGCAAGAACCGCTATCAGCTTTTGGATGTCGAAGACCTCTGCGGCGCCATCTGGCTGACACTGACCCTAGACAAAGCCATCGTCAATGACACCTTTAACATTGGCGCAAAACATTTCACAACCATGCGCGAGGATTACCAGGCTGTGCTCGACAAGGCTGGGTTCGGCAAAAAGATCAGGGGTTTTCCGGCCAAGCCGATGATCTGGACCCTGCGCTTTCTTGAGTTGCTGCACCTCTCGCCCCTCTATAAGTGGGTCTATGAGACAGCCTGCGAAGATTCCTTTGTCAGCATTGAAAAAGCGGAGCGCATCCTCGGGTACGCCCCCACGTTTTCGAACAAGGATGCACTGGTGCGCAATTTTGACTGGTATGTCGCCAACCTGCATGCCTTTAAAAATGCCTCGGGCGTTTCGCATCGCGTTCCCTGGAAGCAAGGGATCTTGCGCTTTGTAAAAATATTCTTCTAAGCTGAATAAATAAGGATCGTTATGACCTCTATTGACTTCGTTGTTATTGGGTTGTTCTCTGCTTTGATTGTCTTCATCGGCCTCTCCTTTTCAAAGACTTCCGGTAAAGATATGCGCTCCTTCTTTTCGGCAGGCGGTGCTGTGCCGTGGTGGATTAACGGACTCTCTTTATTCATGGGGTTTGTTTCCGCCAACACCTTTGTTGCGTGGGGCTCCATCGCGTACAAATCCGGGCTGGTCGCCATCGCCATTCAATGGATGATGGCGATTGCCGGCTTACTTGTCGGCTTCCTCATAGCACCCTACTGGCATCGGACTCGGGCATTGACAGCCGCGGAGTATATCTCAGACCGACTCGGCGTGCGGACCCAAAAAACATACTCCGCCATATACCTGGCCATTATGGTCTTCATGACGGGCGTCTACATTTATGCCGTGGCCAAACTGTTGATGGTCTCCACGAACCTTGTTCTTCCGGGATGTACAAAAGAGGCCTCCCTCTATTTCTGGATTATGGTACTTGGGCTCACGGTGATTATTTACACAACCGTGGGCGGTTTGTGGGCTGTCGTGGTCACGGACACGCTTCAATTTGTCATTCTGACCGCAGCGGCGCTGATCGTGGTGCCGCTGGCGATCACCAAGGTCGGCGGACTCCAACAGTTCTTTGCCTCACAGCCAACGGAAGGCTTTTTCAACCTCACCAACCATGAATACACCTGGCAATTCCTTGTCGCCTTTGGACTCTACAACTTCTTCTACTTGGCTGGACAATGGGGCTTTGTTCAGCGCTATACTTCCGTGAAAACCGAAGGTGAAGCGCGCAAAGTCGGCTGGCTCTTTGGAGGGCTCTACCTCATCAGCCCGATCATCTGGATGCTTCCGCCGATGATCTGCCGTGTCGTGAATCCGAATTTACAGGGACTGCAATCAGAAGAGGCATACTTGATGATCAGCAGCCAAGTGCTTCCGGCGGGTATGATCGGGCTCCTGATTATCAGTCTGGTCTTTGCAACGAACAGTTCCGTGCAAGGGGTGCTCAATATCGCTGCGGGCGTGATTACGAATGACCTCTTTAAACCCCACTTTCCGCACACTTCAGAGAAGCAGCTCATGCGCGTAGCGAAAGCGGCGACCTTCTTCTTCGGCATGATCACCATGGTGATTGCGATGCTCGTCCCTTCGATGGGCGGCGCGACTCAGGTCGTCTTAACCATGGCTGGCTTGACAGGCTGCCCGCTCTACCTTCCGCTCATCTGGGTTCTCTTCTCCAAGCGGCATACGGGCATGACCGTGCTCTCTACAACGGTGATTTCACTGGCCATCACGTTGTCGCTGAAATTCCTGCTTCCGTTGATTCCTGGATGTCAGGCGCTCTCCCGCGCGAACGAGATGATTGCGGGTGTTGTTGTCCCTGCGGTGATCATGCTCTTCCAAGAGATCCTTTTGCGGATACGTCAGGCCCCCACCACCCCCTACGAAGCCTTCGACAAGATCAGGGCAGCCAAGTTGGCGCAGGAAGCTAAAGATGTTCAAGTGATTACGGAAGAGGCTGAGGCAGAGAACCGTCAAGGGATCCGCATGATCGCCATTGGCATTCTCTTTACCGGGTTTGTGATTGGCACATTAGGGGTGATGGCGAAGCAAGGGACAACTACAGTCGTCACCATCGCGGCCATCCTCCTTGCACTGGGCGGCTGGTTCTTCTATGGAACACTGAAGAAGGCGAAATAATGCTCTTTTTTTGTGGGCTGACCTTGCAAGTTATCATTAAGGTGTGTTAATCTGAGGAAAATTAGGTGGTGGCATTAAATGAACAGGAGTATGAATATGAACAGAAATGTCTCATCGGCAGCACTCTGCCTTTTGTTAAGCAGCGCTACGCTCTTCGCAGCTGACGGCTCATGGAATGTCGACAGCAACGGCCAATGGTCGGTTGCCTCTAACTGGCTCGAGCTTGCGGTGCCTGGAGGCGTGGGCAGTTCTGTTCTTTTTACCAATGGGGTGACCACTCCGCGGGTTGTAGAGGTGGATGCTCCTGTAACCGTGGGCTCGCTCCGCTTCAGTTCTCCCGCCAATAACAACTGGAAACTGGTGGGGAATGGACCGTTGAATCTTGATAACGGAACAGCCGTGCCTGTTTTACAGTCTACGGTGAACCAGAAAGTCGAGATCTTTACTCCGCTTACAGGCACCAAAGGCTTCCTCCAGCAGTCGGCCGGCGACCTTGAATTCTCAGGCTCTAACAGCGGGTTAGTCGGTATGCAGGAACTGAAAAACAATACCGTTATTGAAACCATGTCCAAATCTGCGGATTCAACTGACTCCCTGGTTGAAAACTTTTTCCCGACCTCCGGTGTGATCATGGCTGGTGCGCGACTGGAACTTTATGGACGTAAGAACGCATCGGCTGTCATGTCCGACTGGATTATGACCGCTGGCAGCGCCACTCTGATTGCGTCGAATGGAGTATCCTCCGCTTCTCTGGCACCTGGCCAGAGCGTGACCGGCACAGGCATTCCTGCGAATGCGTTTGTGAAGACGATCATTGATAACGCCACGCTGGTGCTCAGCGCTGCTGCAGAGCAGTCTGTCACATCAACCCTCAGTTTTGCATCAGCTTCATTTAACTCAAAGCAACTCCTGCAGCGAGTGCGGACGGATACGGAAAATACATTCAGAGTCCTTAAAAACGGCGGCAGTTCTTTTGAGGTTGAGATTGAGAACCTTCATGGACGTGACGATTTGCTGGTGCAGAACAGCGACGGCGTACTGAAAGTTGCAGGACAGCGCAATCATCGTGCTTCCATCAAGTTGGAGAGCGGCACGTTGGCCGTGGCTCCGAAGGCGGTTACGCGTCAACCCGCCGCCAATCCGGCTTTTCATGTGGATGCCTCAGCAGCCTCAACACTGACTATGAACGGAGAGAAGGTCGCTGAGTGGCGTGATGTCAACAATAACGGCTGGAGTGCAAAATCTCCGGATGCGGGAACGCAGCCCACCTTGTTGGCAAACGGGTTAAACGGCCTCCCGGTGATTGATTACGGCCCCTGGGGTATCAGTCCCTACATGGAATGGTATACGAACGCTGTCAAAACAGAGATGACCACTATACGGACCGTCTTTATTGTCATGGGCAGTCAACAGGGCGGCGGAAACCTGCTAGGCGCCGCAACAACTTCTCATCTTCATCGTGGCTCTACCATCGATAACGGATACAATCCGGGGCAAGCTGCGACCAAGATTATTGGCGTTGGCTGGACCGGAGTGAACCAGGCCTGGAGCACGCTCTTTAATGATACCAATCTCAAGGTCTTTATTGATGGTTTGCCGGCGTCACCGCATGACAGTTTTTCGGGCGGGTACCAGTTGATCAGTTGCCGTTCCACGGTGAACGCCCAAGCAGGCACCTTTGCCTGTGACCGCAAGCCCAGTTTCAACGACCGTCGCGGCGGACAGCGTCTGGCCGAGGTTATTATCTACACGCGCGAGCTGAGCGAACTTGAGCGCATTCAGACCGAGGAGTATCTGACAGCCAAGTGGTTCCCCGAGCGATGGGATCTGAGTGGTGGCGCTGCTCGTTTAAATGACCTGACCTCTTCAGGGGCACGCGCCATGAACACCCCCGAGACAGGTGTCGTTACCCTCCGGAAACTCCAAGGGTATGGAACCCTTTCGAAAAATGGTGAATCCACTCTGCAAATTGATGATGCGAAAGACTTCCTTGGGACGGTTGCGGTGAACGGAGGCGACCTGAATTTTGATGTGGCAAAGATACCATCAGCTCCGGCCTCTAACGCCTATTTCCATGTGGATGCCTCTGTGACCAACAGTTTCGTGCTGAATGGCAGCGGAGGCGTCATGACCTGGAACGATGTGCGCGGCAATGGGCGTTCAGCCTCAGTGACGGCAGGATACAGCAACCCCACGCTGATCAACAACGGGTTAAACGGCAAGCCCTTTGTGGATTTCGGTGCCATTGGCTCTTGGCAGTCACTGCTGTGGAACGAGACCAACAATGCGATCCGTGCGGCCTTCCTCGTTGTTGAAAGCAAGTCCAACGAAGCCTTCCTGTTGGGCCATACTGTCGAGCCCATTTATGATTTCCACAGAGATGGTGCAAAGATCTATAATTTTCAATATGCCAGCCGTGCCCCCATGTGCGGCGTGAATACCATCAATGGACACCCTGTTTTGGGTAAGGATGCCATCATGCCTGTTGGTTTCAACGTGATTGCTGTACAAGCGATAGCTCCTGGTGCACGGGCTTCAACTTTTGCAAATGATCGCGCGATTGCCGGCCGGACAGGTGGACAGCGCTTGGCGGAAGTCATCATCTATAATCGAGAGCTGACCGATCAGGAACGGCGCGATACCGAGGCCCATCTGATGTACAAGTGGCTGAATCGATCTGCTCCTGGTTATGGCGCAGCAAGCGCGCCGCTGGTCGCTAAAGTAGCTAACGCCGGCGGTTCTCTTAATATTGCCGTGAGCGGCGACGGCGCCGCTGCGATCAGCGAACTCGCCGGTGACGGGGATATCACAAAAACAGGCAGCGGAACGTTGGCCGTAGGCAATGGAACTTCGGGGTATGCGGGTGTCATACAGGTTGCTGAGGGGGCGGTATCCTCAATTAATCCAAGCGGAACAGCACCAGCGGCATCCCCCATCTTTCATGTGGATGCATCACAGACAAACACCTTCACCTTCGTAGAGGAAAACGGAACCAATTTTATTACGGCGTGGAAATCGATTGGCTATGATGATAATACGGCGGCAGCCAGAGTTGGCTTTAATAACCGCCCCTATCTGCTGACCAACGACCTGGCGAACCTGCCCGTCGTTGATTTTGGAGCCTACGGAACAGCAGGAGCATCGTTGCAGTGGAGCAACCGGCTCACCAACATACGTACCGTCTTCACCGTTCTGGGCAGCCAGAGAGGCGGCGGGTTCATTCTGGGTGATACGGGAGGAGCAAACTTCCATCGTGGCGGAGGCAATATTGATGGAGGAGTTGTTGCCGGTAATGCGATGTTTGGCTACGACTGGTCGGTCAATGTTCAGAATGGAAAAGTTTATCTGGACAGCAATTATATTGCCACTCCTGCGGGCCAGTCGTTGAGCGGCGGCTGGCAGTTGATTGAGATACAGACCGCCGGCGCTACAGCGGCCAATCTTTTTGCTGGTGACCGGACGTACACAACCCGTCTGGGGGGGCAGCGCTTGGCCGAGGTCATTATCTACGATCGCTTGCTCTCCGAAACAGAGCGGGTGCAGACCGAGAACTACCTGAATCAGAAATGGTTTGGAAAAACGGTCGCTGGCGCAGGACTGGGCACCCTTGTTGTCCAGAATGGTACCGGGGTGCAGGCCGATACGGTTCCCATGACGGTCAACGCCCTTATTGGCAATGCGGACATCATCAAGAGCGGCGACCAGATGGTCACACTCAAGAATACGACCTCCTTCACGGGTATTGTCGAGGTCGCCCAAGGTGCTCTTAACCTGGCGGTTCCCGCCGCGCCTCTGTCTCCTCCGACAAACACGATGTTCTGGGTGGATGCTTCCAGGCCGGGAACAATGAAATTTGACGCTACCGGCGCTGTAACCAACTGGAGCGACGTGACCGGCAACGGACGCTACGCCTACCCCACGGCGGCAGGCCGTGCACCTACGCTGCGCGGTACCGATTTTGCCGGACTCCCAGTCATGGATATGGGACCTTATGGTACAGCAGCTGGCAAGAGTATGTACTGGAATCAGCGGCTCAACGGCATGAAAACCATCATCTGGGTGCTGGGCAGCCAGGCCAGCGGCGGTTACCTGCTGGGAAATACGGATGTGGCTAAGTTCCACCGCGGTCCTCCTCCTGAGGGTGGCGGCATCGCGGTTGCGACGATGAGTTACCGGAGCTATATATTTGCATGGGATGCCGTCCGCCCCACAAATGCTTATGTGGATAGCACAATCATTGACCCCTGGACTACAGCACTTTCCGGCAATTATCAGATCCTGATTTTCACCTATAATGCAGGCAATTACGCAGACGGTTTTGCCTTTGATCGTGGTTTTGGCGACAGACATGGCGGTCAGCGCCTGGCGGAGTTTATGGCATACGATCGTGTGCTGACGACTGATGAAATTGCAGCAGCAGATGCCTATCTGCGGGCCAAGTGGTTCGGGGTCGTCAATCCGGGATATGCGCTGCCAGCAACCGACACAGGCGTTATCCTGCATGAAAACACCCTGTTGACGATGAACGGGACAGAGCAGCGAGTGACAACGCTCGCCGGCTCCGGCTCGGTTTCCAATGGCACGCTTGTGGTGACCGAGAGGCTCAGCCCGGGCATGAGTACGGGAGACATTGAGGATATCCCTGTGAGCGGCAATCTCACCCTTTCTGCAGGCGCTGTTTATGAAATGGATTATAGCAACCCGCAGTCGGATCGCGTCACAGTGAGCGGCGCCCTCACGCTGGGTAGCAGCGGAACCATGACGGTGCGTGTATCGGGGCCGGTTGTCCTCGGCCGTTTTGCAGTGCTGACTTTTGGTTCAATCACAGGCGAAGAAAACCTCTCAGCCTGGACCGTCAATGGCCTGCCAGGGGGCTACACCGGAAAACTTGTTGTAGAGAGTGGAGTTGTCTACCTGGATATCCGCTCAGCAGGAACGATGATTACCGTGATGTAACAGAAAACGGGATCGATCATTCAAACCATTATTAACGCAAAAAAAGGAGTTCCGATGCCAGACAGCATTTTTAATCACCCAACGTATCTCGTCCGCCGCCAAATATTCAAATTGCTTGGGGCCGCGTTCCATATCTATGATCCCAATGGCAACGTCGCCTTTTATTCCAAGCAGAAAGCCTTCAAGCTGAAGGAGGATATTCGCGTCTATACCGGAGAAGACATGAAGAACGAAGTCTTAACGATAAAGGCCAGAAGCATTATCGACTTTTCTGCAGCGTATGACGTGTTTGATCCTGCCACACAGACAAAAGTCGGGGCGCTCAAGCGCAAAGGCATGAAATCCATTCTGAAAGATGAGTGGATCATCTTGGATGCGAATGAACAAGAGATCGGATTGATCCAGGAAGACAGCATGATGCTGGCACTCGTCCGCCGCTTCTTGACCGCACTGGTTCCGCAATCCTATGACGGGACGATCAGAGGACAGAAGGTCTGCCACTTCAAACAGAACTTCAACCCCTTTGTTACCAAGATCACTCTCGACTTCTCAATGGACATGAACAACCTCCTCGACAGGCGGCTCGGCATTGCCGCTGCGATTCTTCTCTGCGCGATCGAAGGCAAGCAGGACTAAGCCCGCCGAGCGCCGAGCGGGAATAAACGAAGGAGTAACTTTTAGCTACGGATTGCGCGGATTGACGCGGATTGAATACGAACATCGAACATTCAACATCCACCTTCGCCAAGGCTACGGCGGACAGGTCGAACGTCAAATTTTGGATTTTAATAAGGCAATAAGGCAATGAGGCAATAAGGCAATTATAATTCAGGTTACACGTAAGACCGTCGTCAACAATATGACGCAACACGAGGACGATGCACAATGACACGGACAGCAATTCAAAAATGGGCCAAGCGCATTGCCATTAATTGCCTTGTTATAGTTGTCGCTCAATATATGATTGTTCTGTTGGCCGCTACATTTCTGCTCAACAGTATTTTGTTCCAACCGCATGAGCCAGAGTACACATGGCAGACACCCTATATCATCAACATCGGCGATGAAGGCATGCCTGTTGCAGCATACTGGCAGCCACATACAAACGCCATAGCCACTCTGCTCTATAGCCATGGGAATGCGGAGGACATAGGTGATCTGACGGAGGTGTTTCACGCGCTTGCGCAGTCCGGCATCTCTGTCTTAGCGTATGACTACCCAGGCTATGGATTAAGCGGCGGAAAGCCGACCGAAAACGCGTGTTACGAAGCGGCAGAAAAGGGTTACTCCTTTTTAACCACCCAAAAAAAGATCAAGCCTGAGGATATCGTTATTCTGGGACGTTCGGTTGGGAGCGGGCCTGCCTGCTATATAGCCGAAAAATATCCGGTCAGAGGACTCGTCCTCGAATCCGGCTTTCTGAGCGCGCAGCGGGTGATCACACGGGTCCGTCTCTTGCCGATCGACACTTTCCCGAATATTGAAAGAATTATGGCGGTTTCATGCCGGAAACTCTTCATACATGGCTCGCACGATTCAGTCATACCCTTCTGGCATGGAAAGAAAATGTACGAACTTTCTCCCGGGCAGAAACAATGTCACTGGGTTCCTGAGGCTGGACACGATGACCTTCTCCTCTACATCGGGTTAGAAAACTATACTAAACTGATAAAAGAGTTTTCGGTCAAATAGTATACATCTTCTTGTTGATCAACATGTTGTGCATTCTGTAATATAAATATTTCAAATTGGTTGTAAAAAAAATCGATTGAATAATAAAAAGTTATTGTGCAAAGCCCTACCTTATGATAATGTACTGTCAAAATATAAAACGACCCAACGCGGGTGCTGAGTCTTCGTATTCAGCACCCGCGTTTTTTTATTCATAATTCGTTCTGGATTTGCAAAAGCTGAGTGTGTATAATTTGGGCTCATTAATAACCACAACGAGGCTCAAATGAAAACACTCTTTTTTACAACGCTTTTCATCTCTGCCCTGATTCATACACACAGTTACGCAGCCGAAGCTGAAAAAACAGAATCAAAGGAACAGAAAAAGACTATGAACATTACCATCGAAACAAGTTTGGGAACAATAACAGCGGAACTCTATCAAGAGAAGGCTCCACTCACGGTTTCAAACATTCTCGCGTATGTTGACGAGAAGTTCTACGACAATACCATCTTTCATCGTGTCATCAACGGCTTCATGATCCAGGGCGGCGGGTTTACAAAGGACATGCAGCAAAAGACGACCAAGCCGCCAGTCAAGAATGAAGCGGACAATGGCCTGAGCAATACCCGCGGCACACTGGCTATGGCTCGCACCATGATTGTGGATAGCGCGACCTGCCAGTTCTTTATTAACCTTGAGGATCGCAACGCCCTGAATCTGGACTTCAAGTCCAAGACGGATATGGGGTGGGGTTACTGCGTGTTTGGCAAGGTCACAGAGGGTCTGGATATCGTTGACAAAATTGCAAAGGTCGAAACCGGGTTCTCCGGGCGCCACCAGAATGTGCCTGTCGACCCTGTCATGATTAAATCCATACGCCGCAAAGAATAGGTGGCGTGCTTCATTTTAAAGGTCGGATCCGTCAGTACTGACGGAGTTGTTTTTCTTTTTTAATGTCTCTTTAATTTTACTTTTCACCATGGCAGAATCTTACGGCGATCATAACATCCAGACATTATCATCCCTTGAGCACATCCGCGCCCGCACCGGAATGTATATCGGGCGGACGAGTGATGGTGCCCAGTATGAGGACGGTATTTACGTCTTGCTTAAAGAAGTCATCGACAACTCGGTCGATGAATATATCATGGGCTTCGGTAAAAAGGTCGATATTTCACTCGACTACAATTCCGGGAAAGTGGCCGTCCGTGACTATGGACGCGGGATCCCGTTAGGCAAAGTCGTTGACTGCGTCTCGATCATTAACACCGGCGGCAAGTTTAACGATGAATCGTTCCAGTTTTCTGTGGGCATGAACGGCGTTGGCACAAAGGCAGTCAATGCGCTGTCAACAGATTTTGAAGTCCGTGCCTTCCGCGACGGCGAGTTCTCAGAGGCCTTTTTCTGCAAAGGTGAACTCGTCTCGCAAAAGCGCGGCAAATGCAAAGACCCTGAAAAAAATGGCACGTATGTCTGTTTCTCCCCAGACCCTGCCATTTTCAAGAAATTTCAGTTCCGTGAAGAACATGTTGAGCGTCGGCTTAAGATGTATGCCTACTTGAATGCCGGGCTGACACTCAATATCAATAAAAAGCCAATCCTGTCAAACAATGGCTTGCTTGATCTCATCCATGATGAAGCTCAATTCGAAAAGCTCTATCAGCCTTTTCACTATCGCGCAAAAACACTCGAACTCGTCTTCACCCACACCAATCGCTTCAGCGAAGACTATTACTCCTTCGTCAACGGACAGTTTACAAACGATGGCGGCACGCACCTTTCAGCATTCAAGGAAGGTCTTCTGAAGGCCGTCAACGAATTCAGCAAGAAGAAGTTTGATGGTGATGATGTGCGCGAAGGTATTATCGGCGCCATTGCGATTCGCCTGAAAGATCCGATCTTCGAGTCGCAAACAAAGAACAAGCTTGGCAATACCGAAATCCGTGCCGACCTCGTTGCGGAAATTAAGCGCGTCATCGAAGAGATGTTCCACCGTGAACCCGCCGAAGCGAACAAATTAATCGGCAAAATTGAGGACACCAGTAAACTTCGCGCAGAGCTCAACAATGTCAAAAAGCTCGCCCGCGAGCGTTCCCGTTCTGTTTCCGTGCGCGTCCCGCAACTGAAGGATTGTAAGCACCACCTGAACAAGCAAAAGGGAACAGGTTTTGACTCCATGCTCTTCATCACCGAAGGGCAGTCCGCGGCAGGTTCGATTGTCAGTTCGCGCGATGTCAATTCGCAGGCTATTTTCACACTTAAAGGTAAGCCGCTGAATGTTTGCGACCTCAAGCGTGACGCGCTCTATAAGAACGTTGAAATCTACAACCTGATGCAAAGTCTCGACATTGAAGAGACGGTCGACAACTTGCGCTATCAGAAGGTGATTCTCGCAACCGATGCCGATGTGGACGGCCTTCATATCCGCAATTTGATGATCACCCTTTTTGTCCGCTTCTTCGACCGTGTCATCAAGGAGGGCCATCTCTACATTCTGGAAACGCCCCTCTTCCGTGTGCGTAACAAAAAAGAGACGCACTACTGTTATACAGAAGATGATCGCCTGAAGGCTATGGCGGCGTGCGGCAAGAACCCGGAGATCACGCGCTTCAAAGGACTCGGAGAAATCGACGCAAAGGAATTCAAAGAGTTTATTGGCAAGACCATGCGCCTGACACCCGTGGACTGTACTCTGGACCATGGGATATCCGAGACTGTTGACTTTTATATGGGACGGAACACACCTGAACGGCGGCAGTATATCATGAACCATCTTGTCATTACTGAGGACGCACTGGCGTAAGCTCAGGCATCACATACCCGTTTGATTGAAGGATTTTTAACATGGCGAAGAATAAAAAACAGTCGGCCGATGCGAGCAGTGAGCCGCCGAGCTTGTTCGACAATATCGAGATGTTTAATGCAGTGCCGACAGCGAGTGCCTCTGGCGCAGTCGGCAGTGATGAACAGGCTCCCGAACTCGCCCCCCCTGCTCATTCGTTACATGGTGGCTCCGGTCCGCTTCGTGAACTGATGAATGAGAACTTTCTGCAGTTCGCCTCCTATACGATTTGCAATCGGGCCATCCCGACTGTTGAAGACGGACTTAAGCCCGTACAGCGCCGAATCATGCACTCGCTGTGGGAGAAGGATGACGGACGCTTCATCAAGGTCGCAAACGTCGTCGGCCATACCATGCAGTATCATCCGCATGGCGATGCCTCCATCGGCGATGCAATCGTCAACCTGACCAATAAGCGCTATCTGATTGAAGGCCAAGGAAACTACGGAAACATCTATACGGGCGATCCTGCAGCTGCAGCACGTTATATCGAATGCCGTTTGACAGAGCTTGCACGTGCTGAGCTCTTCAATCCGAAGCTGACCTCCTACATCCCCAGTTATGACGGACGCAACAAAGAACCGCTTCTGTTGCCAGCCAAGCTGCCTATCCTCCTCATGCTGGGTGCGGAAGGCATCGCCGTCGGGTTAGCGACAACCATCTTCCCGCACAACTTTGTCGAGTTGCTGAAAGCGCAGATCACGATCATCCAAGGCAAAAACCCGCGCAAGCTCTATCCTGATTTTGTGACCGGCGGTGTCATTGATATCAAAGAGTATGCGGACGGAATAGGAAAGATCAAGATCCGGGCTGTGATTGAAAAGCGCCAACATAATAAACTGGTCATTACCGCCTTGCCGTGGGGTAAAACAACCGAGTCTTTGATTAGCGACATTGAAGAGGCTATCAAACGTAAAAAAGTGCCGGTTCGTGAGATCAGCGACTTCACGGCTGAAAAGGTGGAGATCGAGCTGACGCTGACCACCGGTGCCACCCAGGACCAAGCCGAGCAGGCGCTCTTTGCCTTCACGGCCTGCGAGACAACGGTTTCAACCCGCCCGGTTGTCCTCTTTAAGAACCGTCCGACGGAAATGACGGTTTCTGAAATTTTAAAGGCCAACACGACGCAACTGCTGGATCTTTTCAAGCAGGAGCTTGATATCCGTCTCGGGGAGCTCGATGAGCTGTTCCATTCGAAGACGCTCGAGCAGATCTTCATTGAGAACCGTATTTATAAGCGCATTGAAGAGCAGATCACCTACGAAGCCGTGCAGCAAGCTGTACTGGACGGTTTTAAGCCCTATCGCAAAATGCTGAGGCGTGATGTAACGCTGGATGACGTTGAGCAGCTCCTGCAAATTAAGATCCGCAAGATATCCCGCTTTGATATCAACAAGAACCGCGAAGAGATTGACGGGATTCTCAAGGAAGAGCGCGAGGTCAAACACAACCTTAAGAATCTGAATGATTATGCAATCGCCTATCTCAACCGGCTGATCGACAAGTACAAGAAGATCTATCCCCGCCTCACGAAAGTCAATGACGACGCCTTTGAAGAGATCGAAGTCCGGGAGTTGACGTCTACCGAGTTGACGCTGAAGATTGACCGCGAGAACGGATACATCGGCACGGAGATTCGCGGCGGAGAAGAACTCTTCAAATGCTCATCCCTGGACAAGATCCTTATCGTCTGGAAAGATGGCCGCTTCAAGATGATGCCGCCGCCTGATAAGTTTTTCACCGACAAGGACTACGAATATATCCAGCTGTATGACCGGGATAAAGAGTTTACAGCGGTTTATACAGAGCCCAGCTATGGCTTCACCTACATCAAGCGTTTTGCCTTCGGCGGGTTGATCCAGAACAAGGAGTATCATCTGGCGCCTGAAAAGAGCAAACTACTGCTGATTGAGGAGGGAACCCCCGAGTCGATCTACGTCAAGTACAAGCCGGCAAAGAGTCAACGTATCCATCAGCAGGAATTCACGCCTTCTGAAGTCCTCTCCAAGGGCGTCAATGCAAAGGGTATTCAGATGACCTCGAAGGACATCTCCCGGATCACCTCGAAGAAGCCGTCGTGGTGGGATGACAGCGAGAAGTCCCCCAAAGGCATGCTGACGTAAATGGGGGGCTTCACCGTCCTGTGTTTGGACACTCTATTCCCGAGTCCCATGTCCCGAGTCCCACGTCTTGTGATTTTTCACACTGGCTCACGCCAGTTGGGCGAGCAGGGACATGAGAGACAATAGGGACGATATGGACATACACGCCCAAACTGAGAAAGTCCCTGCTGTCACTTCTGTCGCTTCAGTCCCTTTGCCTCCCATAGTAGGACACAGTTGGCTTAATCACGGAAAAACCTACTAAAAGACAACTCCCGACCCAAATTTTACTTCACCGTACAAGATTTCAGCTTGCTTTGTCCATCAGAATGCGCAAAAATTTACCCACTGCTGGGAAGGTTACCAGGAAAAGACAGCTATGTCACCTTAAACGTTCGCAAAAGGAAAAATGAAGAAGATCACAATCACTGTTTGCATCCTCTGCGCGCTGGCTGTCCTCGTCGTGAGCGGTATCTTCGCGTACATGATCTTCTCACCTCCTCGCCCCAGCATCGCTGTATGTGTCCTGACTCAAAAGAAATTGGCAGCAACCTACCTCCCTGTTGGCAGTACCAATGTTCTGACGGCCTTGTCTGGTGTTGGCCTGGGTGGACGTTGTCGTCTCGTCCGCCTGCATGCACCTCTGTCGAACATCCTCTCGTATGTTGAACGTCGTTTGGCACCAGCCGGTATGCCTATTCTCACAATAGGACCGGTCAGAGCCCATGGGTCGATGCTGCAACCCTACGGCTTGCAGCATCTGGACTGGTTTGATGTTGCCAACATCACCACGGGATTCGTCACTCAAGGGGCGGAATACAACTCGATGATCTATGTCGATTCAGGACGAGAACTCTATTACTACTCGAGGACGGACTAAACAGATGTGAACATCACGCTGAACGGTACGGCGTACAGCCGCCTGTTAGCGTGGGTGTTGGATTTCCTAAAGAGATTTCATATGGAAACAAAAGACTTACACGGATTTGCTTCTGATAGACCGATCACAAAAGTAGAGGATGACCTGTTGGGGCGGTCAGGATTTTCCACAGACTTGGCTAATGCGATGGCAAGTTGGCATGGAAACGATAGTATGGTAGTAGCCTTACATGGTGACTGGGGCTCAGGGAAATCTTCTATTAAAAATATGGCCCTATCTCGACTAGAGGAAATTGCGGATAAAAAACCTGATGTCATTGAGTTTTCCCCTTGGGAATGGGCAGCTCAAGAAAAAATAAACGCTTCCTTTTTTCAAGAAGTATCAAAATCAATAGGCCGCAAAGATAAAAGCGAATCTGGAAAGAAATTAGCGGCAACTCTTAAAAAATACGGCCGCTATCTTAATACAGGTGAAACAGTAGCCTCAGGTTTTTCAGCGGCTCTCCCTATGTTGTTTGTACTCGCGACCCTTATAGGGGTTGGCGGTAATTTCTCAAACGAAGCATGGGTCAGCAACATCAGCACCTGTATTCTACTCGTTTTAGGTGCGTGGGCTGCAGCATTGAAGTGGGGTAAAAGTTTTCTTGACATGTTAAGTGGAAGTATTGAGGCAAATGCCAAGGATAATGAACAGAGCTTGAGTGAGATAAGGCAGGAGCTGACAGAATTATTATTAGAACGAGAATCCCCGTTGATCGTGGTAATGGATGACTTAGATAGGCTAACATCACCTCAATTAAGGATGGTTTTCCAGCTTATAAAAGCAAACTTGGAATTTCCGAATGTGGTCTTCCTTCTTCTATTCCAGCGAGATTTGGTTGAAGACAAAATGAATGATGGGGCGCAACAAGGTCGAGATTACTTGGCGAAAATAATTCAGGTGCCTTTTGATATACCTCGGATAGAAATCACGCGACTTCATAGCTTACTGTTCAATAGGTTAGATAAAATTATTGAGCAAGATAAGTCAGCTGCAAAAATGTTTGACTCCGCTCGGTGGGGAAATATATTCCATGGCTCTCTTAACGCATATTTTGACAATTTGCGAAGCGTTTACAGATATACCTCGACTCTATCATTTCACTTTACATTGCTTAAAGGTAAGAGTGCTTTTGAGGTCAACCCTGTAGATCTAATAGCAATTGAGTGTCTGAGGGTTTTTGAGCCAGATGTTTATAAGGAAATCGCACGCGCTAAAGAAATATTCACAAAGAATGGCTCGGATAGATATGGACGAAGCCAGGAATCTACTGCCGCCCTAATCAATAGCATATTGGATAAGTCTTCCGATGACAAACGAGAGTCCGTAAAGGAAATGGTAAAGCAGCTATTTCCAACGATTGAATGGGCTCTAGGAGGCACACAATATTCAGGAGAGTTTGCTAATACATGGTTAAGAGAGATGCGTGTTTGTCACCTCTCAAACTTTGACAAATACTTCCAGTTCTCGATTCCAAGTGGCGAACTCTCAAATTCAGATCTACAGGAAATGCTCAGTCTTACCGCCAATTCAGAGAGGCTTTCGTCATTTATCCTGTCTCTTAAAGAGCGTGGCATTCTAAAAAATGCGCTTGCACAGTTTGAATCGTTTACAGATGAAGTTCCTATAGAAAATGGTAGTGCTTACATTAAGGGCATTTTAGATATTGGCGACCAAGTTGATCACGAATCAACAGGGTTTACGATGTTTAGTTCGAATACGCATGCTGTAAGGCTTATTGTCTGGTTTCTAAGGCGCATTGATAACTTGGAGAAGCGAGGGAAACTGCTATTAGAGTGCTTCAAAGCATCAAAAGGGATCTCTATAGTCGAACACATATTACAAGGCGACGAAAACCGACGAGAGAAATCGGATACCGATCAAATACTACGCGATGAAGAGTTTGAACTACTTAAAGCTGAGTTTGTAAATAAGCTGGATGAAATGTCTGCAAACACACCTAGCGAACTACTTGCTCATGAGCACTTGGTTTCTTTTTTGTATAGATGGAAGTGCTGGGGAGATGAGAATAAAGTCATAGACTGGTTAAAATTGCAGACTCAAACTACAGAAAGTTGTTTAACTTTATTAAAAAGGTTTGTAAGTAAATCTTCATCTCAGACAATGGGGAATTACGTAGTTAACATTGCTACTTACATAAAGCTCGAGAGCATTGAAAACTTTCTAGAGATTGCACCTATCCAAGAAAAAGTAAAGGATGTTGATGAAGACAAAATCGACTCTCAAGCGAAAATAGCATTGAGGGCTTTCCATGATGCAATTGATAAGAGAAAAAATGGAATTAAAGACGATTGGTAATGGTTCTAACAAAGCGCTGCTGTCGGACAACTTTTCTGCTGCGCTCCAAAGTTGCCACAGAGCAATGACGTTGGGCAGTAAGGATTCTCAATCGCGGACAAAATGTCAACGTCCGACTCCTTCATGCGCGTATTGGCACTGCGTTTCTAGGATACTTAAATGGAGACATCATAAAAAAAGAAGCGACAAATATGCCGCTTCTTTTTTTATGGATCAGCAATCACTGATTACTGACCTCTGACATCTGATCTCCGACCTCTGGGTTACTTCGCAAGCGAAGCTTCATACTTGCCACGCCAGAAAACGGTGATCATACCCATCAGCTGACCGATGAGGCAATAGACCAGTTCGACGCGCATGGCGAAAATATACTTGGCCACCTTTCCGTCTCCGAAGGTCTTCATCAGCTCTGCGTTGCCATTCATGATGGTAAAGAGCGCAAAGAATGCACCTGAGCCAATAAAGAGACCTGGCACGAAGTTCTTCATATTTTCAGTCATGATCGCAGGAATCACCACAATAAATACGGCAACAGCCATCACCACGTTCATCCCGCCCACGGAGGGCAGATCCTTGATACCCGGAACGCCCATCAATTCAATAATGGCAATAGAGGCAATGATACCCGACAAGTAACCCAACCAGACCTTGAGACCATTCATCGGCGTACAGCCAGCGACAAAGTAAACAGCCCACGCCTGGAACGCGATCCACATCGCCTCCATGCCTGCAATCTTGGGTATATACGCATTGAGCAGGACCAGAATCGCAGCCTGAACACCTAAGCCAGTCGAAACAACCAATAAGTTTTTATTTTTAAGCGCCATTGTCTTTCGCCTTTCACTGTTGAAACGTCTTGTATACCAACCCCCGTTGATATTTGTGCAACGTTTTGCCATACGTTAGCAAAAAAGGATTTTCGGTGCAAGCACAGGGATGAGAACTTATGAAAAAACCCCTTGTTTACAATGGACACCCCTCTTTGATAACATGAACGCATGAAGTCCGTCTGCACGATACCCTATAAATACCATGAAACACTCGAGCGTCGCAATGTGACCCTTGAGCCCGATGGAATTATGTGCGTACCGGCGATTGAGTTCAATCACTTCACAAAGGCCAAACCGTGCGTTGCAGAGCACCAGCATCCAGGTTGCATTGAGATCATCTACTGCCTGCGCGGCTCCCTCACCTTCACCAGCTCAGGCACCCCTGTAAATCTCTTCCCAGGCCATGTGTTTGTGATCCAGCCCCGTGAGATGCACCATCTGGTGACGAATCAACGCGCGCTGGTCACCTACGGAATGATCTTTCGACTGGATACCAACGCCCCCCTGCTCCATCTTCCCAAGAACGAGTCGGATATCTTACGGAAGGCATTGAAATCCTTGCCAGGCGATCCCTTTTCGGGAGGAGACCGCATCCGTGCAGCCTTCAAGCGGCTTTTTCAATATTATGATGATTCTCCGAAAGGGGTCCGACGGACATTAAACTTACGAGGCGCTGTGCTCGACTTGCTTCTGACCCTTTTAGACGCAGCCCAAAGAACCGACGCTCCCACGCCGAGTCGCGTCCGCCTTGAAAAAATTATTCAATTGATACGTGATGAGCCGGAACGCGATTATCCGTCAGAGTGGCTTGCCCGCGAGGCCGCACTCTCTGACAGCCTCATCAATATGCAGTTCAAGAAATTGACCGGCCTTCCTCCGCATGCCTTCCTGATTTCCTGTCGGCTGAGCAGAGCGCTTCAGTTGCTCACGACAACCGCTATTTCCATTACTGAATTATCCTCCCGATTTAAATTCTCCTCCTCGCAACATTTTGCTGCGCACTTCCGCCGCTTCTACGGCATCACACCGTCCGAAGCGCGCCAAGGCAAGAAGCCTTACAGAGGGCTATAGACAAATTCCCCATGGTCACGTTTTTACAATTGTAGGAACGTATCTATTTTTTCTTCTCAAAACTGATATACTAGAAGCAGTTTTGAAAGGAATCCGACCATGACTACTAAAGCTATCACCTCCCTCATCGCCATGTGCACCATCGCCTCTCTGGTTTCCGCGCAGACCCTCTTCTATGAGGCCACTGCGAATGGAAGCACGTTTGAAAAGACCGCCGGCACAAAGAGCTTCACCATCAACCTCAATGGCAACACCTGCAGTGACAGCGCCGTCACGATCAGTCCGACCAATGGTCTGAAAATTACAGGAGTCACCGATCTGGTCCCCAATGCCAACAACGGAACAACAATCAACATGTGGGTTTCCAGCGTCGACACAAACAAGAACGGAAACCTGATTGTCGTCAACAATGATGACAATGTCGGCATGCGCCTCCATTTGACAAACGGTACATTCAGGGGAGTATGGCTCACAGGAAACTATGGCACTGACTCGACCATCAAAATACCGAATGACGGCGGCCGTCTCCTTCTCACCATGGTCTACAACAGTACAGACGGCACCGTGTTCTATTGCAACGGTGTTCAGGTATGGGCGAATACAGGTCTCAAAGCCACTGGAACAGCGATCACCCAATTTACCTTCGGTGCCTTCAGCAGTCTGACGACCCAGACACAGGAAGGGATGAAGATCCATAAAATCCAGATTTATCAGGGCAAGCGTGTTCCAACACCTGCCACATACACGTGGACGGGTGGCGATACAGCCAACGCTAATGTCTCTGACAACAACAACTGGACACCTGATTTCGGATCTGCCTGGTCTGCTACTTGGAATGGAGCGGCCTATGATGTTCGCAACGGTGCCCGCTTTGCAGGCACAACAACGCGCAATGAGGCATCCATTGATTTCAATACCATGTCTGTCGGCGCGCTCATCGTTGAGTCCACGGCAACAGCAATAGCACTGAGGGGCAGCGCCAATAATGCAAGATCGTTTCAGTTTAGAGGCGCTAATACGGCAGACTCATTCCCCTATCCGTTCGCAACAGGACGGACGGGTATTCAGATTGAAAAAGACTTTAGTCTGGGGACGGCAACTATTCGTTTCACCTCGGTTTATCTCTATGCAGACGTTGACCTAAATCTCGCTTCAACAAAAACCTTCACCATTTACAACTCTGCAAACATTCAGAGCGATGTCGCAACAATCAGGACCGTCCACATAAAAGGGGGCGGGACATTCGTGGCTAATGGCTCGACCGGATTTGCTAATACTGCTTGGAATATCTCAGGAGGTTCAAGCTTTAACCTAGCATCCTCAGGAATATCTGCCGCGTTTGGCCAGTCGGTCACCTTGAATAGCGGAACTTTGACCCTTGGTGGCAAGTCGTTTAATGGCACATTGACTGTAGCAGATAGCAGCACGATCACGGCGACTGCCGGGTCGCAAGTGACGCCTTCCAATCTCACAGTCGATATTATGAAGAGACTCACGACCCCTGGATTTTCGACGACAGGAACAGTCACACTAACCTCATCTGCCATCCCAGACCCTGCTGTCGTCTACACGAACATCCTGACGACTGCTGCACTGGATGCAGGTCTCCCGGCAAAGGTCTCCGGATTTTATTCCCCTGAATGGAAGGCTCGCCTCTCTTCCGACAGTCTGGCGCTCGAAATCTATTTTGATGCGACAACACCTCCTTATAATCTCATCTGGAATGGCGGAGCCAGCGGCAACTGGAGCGACCTGGCCTGGGACAATCACGGCACCATTGTCAACTTTACAAACCCTGACTGGGCGAGTATCACCAATTCTACGACGATCACAGTCGCCAGTAGCGTAGCGCCCGGCAAATTAACAATCGACACCTCAAACGGAAACATTGAACTGACAGGCGCAGGCGCACTCACTGCAGGCAGTTATGCAAACCTGGGTGCAGGCACCCTCACACTGGGCGTGGACACAGCCATTCCTGCCTGGTCAGGTACAGGCACGGTCAGCGTCGCAACCAACAAGACTCTGACTGTCAACGCAACAGCACCGCAAACCGTAAGCACATCCCTCTCAGGTGAAGGCAAGTTTGACTTCAATGGCCCAGCCATTTTCCATTCTCCCTTTGTACTGAATGGCACGCTCGAACTGGGCGGAGCCGGAACGTTTAATCCTCTGACCGGAGCTGAAACCCTTTCGATCGAAACACTCTCCATGCCCTCCTATGCATTGACGAAGAGTGGCTGGGGCTGGCTTAAGTTCACAGGACTAGGGTCGCAGGCCGGAAGCGTCTCCATCGCTGCAGGCGCCATTGAATTTGCCGCTGGATCTTCATCCGCCTTTGGAGCCCTGACAAACTCAACCTACGGAAACAACGTGCTTCGCATCAACGGCGATGTCACCCTCGCATCCTTTACAGGGACATCCGTCACTCCGCTTGCAAACATCACACAGTACGAAATTAATTCAGGCTCAACTGTTTTGATCAACGGGAACCTGATCCTGCACAATGAGAACTCCTCCACAACCGAGACGCAGCAAAAGAGCCTCTGGACGCAGAGCGGCGGACGTGTCATGATCGGGGGCACAACCTATCTCGGCCGCGACGGCAAGGCGCTCCTGAACCTCTCAGGGGGCTTCTTCATCACACCCAAGCTGGTTCTTGGTTCAAAGGATGCCTGGAACGCCACGGACGGCTCGAAACGCTCAGAAGTCAATCTGACAGGCGGAACGCTTGTACTTGGATCGGGAGGCCTTCTCGGGAGTGACACGGGCTACACGGGGAACAACCAACGCAAGCTCGATTTCGGCGGTGAGGTTGCTTCGAGTGCTGATTCAACAATGATTCGTGTCGACGGGTCTCAGGTCATGATCGGCATGAGCAACGACACGACCTTCAACACAGCGAAATACGACACGAGCACCTTTGCTTTCACCACCGAGCCTGTGACCATTACGGTTTCCAATAGCATCCCTGCTACAACCGCAGGTCTGACGGTGACAGGGCCAGGTACGCTCCGCCTTCCCAGTGCAGCAGGATTTGGAGCTGTTGCAGTTTCAGAGGGCTCAACGCTCGCGCTGGATATGACCTTGAGTTCATCTGCCATCACGGTGAACACGTTTACAAACGCAGGGACGCTCTCCGTCAAATGGAGCGGGCCCTTTACCGAGAAGGTGGTCTATACCGTGCTCAGCGCTGCCACCGCACCGCAAAGCTGGGGGATTGTCGACTTCTCCTCGATCGTGCTTGGGGACGGGCAATCCGTTGTCCTCGTGGACAGCGACAATACGAAGCTCCAGTTTATGGTGACCGGTAATGCTGCCACCGTGACATGGAATGGCGGTGCAAGCGGGCTCTGGGCTCATGGCAGCTCTGGCTGGCTTGACAGCGAGACACAAACCCCTACCACATTCGCCAATGGCGACCTCGTCTCATTTACGAACAGGAGCGGAACAAGCGTCGACTCGGTTGTCATTGATAATCTAGGTGTCACCCCTGGAAGCCTTACCATCACCAACAGCACAACCGCTTTCGAATTCTCAGGAGGCCCAATCGCCGGCACCAGTATCGTTGTCACCAAAGATGGCGAGGGAACCGCCGCTTTCAACAGCGCCAATTCCTACTCAGGAACCACCAGCCTCAAAAACGGGACGTTGGTCTACGGGGCGGAAGGGGCACTGGGATCAAGCACACTCTCCTTTGCGGGCGGCACCTTGGGCGTGACTGCGGATTACAACGCAACCAATGCGATATTCGCTGGAAGCAGCTACAGTTTCGCGGTTGCCAATAACATGCTTCTCACGTTAAGCTATGTACAAGCCTCCAGTGTGCCGCTGACGCTCTCACGCTTTGGCACAGAAGGACTGGGAACCGCAACTGTCCCTCTGACCTCGATAAAGAGCTTTGCCAATCCCATCACAATCAACCAGGGCAGCAAACTCGTCATTGAAAATTCGCTCAACGCATTGCCTGCGACCACTGTAAATGCAGGCGTGCTGACCACGGGAGACGGGGTCTGTGAAATCAGATCAACGGTCGTCTCCGGCAGCAGCATGCGTAACAGAATCTATGGCAACAACAGTGGCTTCACCGGTGAACTGATCCTCTCCGGCATCTGGACGAGAGCCTTGTTCGTGCCGACAACGGGCGTCTATCACGACACACAGTTTGACACCTTCCAGAGTTTGGGCTCCGGAATAGTGACCGTCAACGGACAGGGCTTCTGGCTTGCAGCGGTGAACAATGAAGCGAACCGCGTAACAGCCCGCCTGAATGTAGAAGCCGAAGGGTATCTGAATGGCGCATCCGGAAACTGGTACTGGTTCAACGCCCTCTCGGGGAGCGGCACCTTCAGCACCTGGCTCGGAAGTGGCGGCGCGATCTTTACCGGAGACTGCACAGGATTCGGAGGCACACTCTATGCCGCTGTCAGCACCCACACCTGGCAATTCGGCGGCGGCAGCTATGTGACAGCCTCCACAACGCCGTCTGGCAACCTCTTCGCCGAGGGCGCAACGCTTACAAATGGCATCATGAAGCTCGTCTACGCGACACCCGCGACGAACAACATGTCCATACGCGGCAATGCCAGTGTCGTCTTCGATGGTACAGCTGCAGGACAGCTCGCCTTTACCCAGAATAACACCTACTCGGGCACAACGACCCTGACCTCCGGCAAACTGGTCGGCAAGAGTGCGACACCTTTTGGAACAGGTGCAATCACGATCAGCGCGAACAGCAAGATTGAAGCGTTGCAAAACATGACTGTCGGAAATATGACGTTGAACGGCTCGCTCGACGTAACGATTTCCAGCACAGCCACAGCACCCATGATCACGGCTGGTAACGTGGTCATCGATCCAGGAGCGAAGGTCGTTCTCAAAGGCTCATATCCCACAATCACGGTCGGAAAATATGTGACCGTCCTGAAGGCTACAGGATCTGTTCCTTCCACGTTGCCTCAGCTTCTTGACGGAGCGGGTCAGCCCATCACAACCATCTGGCTGGAATGGGTCGGAAATGAGCTGCGCGTCAAATCTCGTGGCACAATGATACTGTTTATGTAATAATAACACCCTCTTTCGCCTCTGCCCCGTAAGGATAAAACATGAAACAAAAGATTTGTTTAGCCTCGTGCCTCATGATCACATGGGCCTGCTGCCTCCCTGCTGCTACACCCGGCAGCACAAACCAGACAGCCCTGGCTGCAGTCGCTGACGAGAAGGCGATTGTCACACTCTTCAAGCCAGGTGATACAGGGAGCAAGAATTTCCGTATTCCGTCTCTGGTGTGCACCGTTAAGGGAACATTGATCGCTCTGGCTGATCGCCGTCCCAATGGTGGAAAAGATCTGCCGGCCAATATCGATCTTGCGATCCGTCGCAGTGCGGACAATGGAAAGACTTGGTCGCCGATCCAGGTCATCATCGATCTCCCTGCTCCAAATGGCGCCTCTGATGCAGCCATGCTGGTGGACCGGAAGACGGGCTATATTTGGATCGCCTTTACTGTCGGGTATAACGCTGGCATTGCTCAAGCGCAAAAGGGGCTCACAGGACGCACAGCCGTCTCCCATTTGCTCTGTAGCGAGGATGACGGAATCACGTGGTCCAAGCCAATTAACATCGGCCAACAAGTCAAAGACCCCGAATTCAAGTGGATGGGCTTCGGACCTGGTGCAGGCTCTTCCATGCCAGATGGGACCTTGACGTTCTCATGCTATGCAAATAAGGATGGAGTAAAAGACCTCTTCGCGTTTGCTATCATCAGCGCGGACAACGGCAAAACATGGAAGCGCACGGAACCGTACACCTCCTACACGTGCGAGTCTCAGATGGTGGCGCTCAGCGATGGCCGCTGGATGGCCTGCGCACGCGATCGCAAACGCGGCGGCACACGCATGGTCGCCTATTCATCTGACTGCGGGAAGACCTGGACACCCATGGCTTCTGAACCGCAACTCACCTGCCCTCAATGTCAGGCCGGGTTAATCCGGATGACGCATCCACAAGCGCCCAAGGGCTTACTCATCTACACAGGGCCTGAAGGCAAGGCGACAGGCCGGACGCGTGGCATGGTCCGCATCAGCGATGACGATGGCAAGACGTGGCGCTTCAACCAGCTTGTTATCCCTTGGTAGTTTCGCATACTCGACGCCAGCCGTAATGGCAGATGGTCGCATCGGGCTGATCTATGAACATGACCATCAGGAAATGAGGTTCATTGTTCTTGACCTCGGAACCCTCACCAACGGCACTTATCCCTCATCGCCGCTGGCTAAACAGCAATGAACCCCCTTCTCCTCACAGTGCTCCTGCCCTATTTTTACGCTGACAACATGGTGCTCCAGCGGGATGCCGAGTTTATTGTCCGCGGGACTGCGTCGCCCGCATCCCTCGTCACCGTCACGTATGACGCTTACACGGCCGAAGCCAAAGCATCGGAGCGCGGTGCGTTCGCTGTCAAAATGCCGCGCCTCGCCATCTCAAAAACAGGGAAGCCCTTCACGGTGCTGACCTCCGATAACCAACGGATAACATTTCAGAATGTGCTGGTCGGAGACGTCTGGATTGCAGCAGGCCAGTCTAATATGGATTTCCCAGTCAAAGCTTCCACAGAAAGCAAGGAGGTCCAGAAGCAAGCGAATGATCCCTGCTTCCGCTTTTTGCAGTATCAATTTCAAATGCCGACCTCCTCTGCTCAATGGTCACTGGAACAGATTGAACAGGCCCAGGGCGACAAGGCTTTTCAAGGCACCTGGGAAGTGGTGACCCCGGAAAATTGCGGAAAGATGTCCTCCATCGCCGTTCAATTTGGGCAGCTCTTGCGGAAACAGTCTGCGGACCTGCCGATCGGCATCATCCAAATTGCAGTCGGAGGCGCTCCGACAGAGGCTTTCATCTCAGACGAAAGCCTGAACGTGATGAAGCATCGCGACCACTACCCCGTCTGGTGCCAACAGCGGATGAAGCGAAATCTATCAAAGGCAAACGGGATTGGAAAGCATCCGTTCCAGCCCAGCTACATCCATACGCGCGCTGTAGAGCCTCTGGCTGGCTTTGGGACGAAGGGCATCATCTGGTACCAAGGCGAATCCAATGCGACAGACGAGACGAATACGCGTCCCCTGCCCGATGACTATATGCTGGAGGTCACGCAAACCCTGCGGAACGACGTTGCACGCATCTTTGGGCCTGTCCCCTTCATCATGACCATGCTTCCGCAATTGAATCGCCCTTGGGAGCCATTCCGCAAAGCCCAGGAGCAGGTCGCGAAAAGTTGTCCGCATACCGGACTGATCCAGACACGGGACTTAGGGGATGAACGCGATGTTCACCCCCATCACAAAACACCCTTTGCCACACGTCTTGCCGAGGAGGCGAAACGCATGGCGTACCAGAATGGAACGGAATAATGGAATGATGGAATACTGGAATAGCGGGAAAGAAAATGGACTGCAATCTGGAGGGACGCGCTCTGTCGCGTCCGGCCACGACGGAGCGTGGCCCTCCAGAGATCGGCAGTTCCCATCATTCCAACATTCCAATATTCCACCATTCCAATGCTGTCATACTAAGGAAATATCATGAATGCTTGTAAACTATCAGGACTCATTGCCGCACCCCACACTGCATTTACATCGCAGCCTAAGATAAACACTCAGATCATTGCTCGCCAAGCAAAGCTTCTCATCCAGCAGAAGGTCACAGGGGCTTATATCTGTGGCACCACAGGAGAAGGCATTAGCTGCTCGGTTGAAGAACGCGAAGCTGTGATGAAGGCATGGGTTGCCGCTGCAAAGGGGAAACTCTTTATCATAGCGCATGTCGGAGCCTTGTCGATCGTGGACATCAAACGCCTCGTGAAGAGCGCACAGAAAATCGGCGTGGACGCGATCTCGATCGTCCCTCCGAACTTTTTCAAGCCGTCAACCGTAGACGGCCTCATCACCTTTATCCAAGAGGCCACCCAGGGTTGCAAGCTCCCCTTCTATTATTACCACACTGGGATGTCCGGGGTCACGCTGGACATGGTCAAGTTCCTTGAGAAGGCAGAGGGACGCCTCCCCTACCTGGCCGGCATCAAGTTCAATTACCCCGATCTCTATCTCTATCAGAACTGCTTGCGCGCCTGTCATGGCAAGTATGACATCGTCTGGGGCATTGACGAGTGGTTCGCAGGCGCCATCGCCTGCGGTGCAAAAGCAGCCATTGGATCAACCTACAACTACGCCGCGCCCCTCTACTATCGCATCTGGGAGAATATGCTGACGGCCAACCTGAAAGAGGTTGAAAGCGATATGACACGGGTCTGTAAGATCGTCGACGTCCTTGTGGAGTTCGGAGGCGTCGCAGCAGGCAAGGCCATGATGCAAGCGCATGGTCTTGACTTAGGAACGGTTCGCTATCCACTCACACCCTTGACAGACGAGCAGAAGAAAACCATTGTTGGCAGACTCGTCGATATTGGCGGATTTTATGAGTAATTCAGAAAGGAGCGCGTATGAGCGGACTCTCTAAAGAGCAACTCCACACACTGCATGAGACCTATCGCACCCGCCTTCTGGACGATTGCATTCCGTTTTGGATTAATCACGGTGCTGATCGCGAACAGGGCGGACTCATGAGCTGCCTGGATCGCCAAGGAAACGTCATTGACACCGACAAGGGCGTCTGGCTTCAGGGACGCTTTGCTTGGATGCTCGGACATCTCCACAATACGCTTGAAGATAAAGGCGAATGGGCTGTGCATGCTGCACACACCATCCGCTTTCTGCTCGACCATTGCTATGACACGGATGGCCGCATGTTCTTCCACGTGACGCGCGACGGCAAGCCGATACGGAAGCGCCGCTATGCCTTCTCCGAGAGCTTTGCGGCCATCGCACTGGGTGAGTATGCCCGCACAACAGGTGACAGTTACTATGCACAGCGCGCATTGGATACATACTCAATCTATGCGAACCATATTCCTGAGCCTAAATGCACAGATGTGCGGCCTATGAAAGCCATGGGCAAGCCGATGATCGACATCGTCACCTGCCAATGCCTTCGCGACTCTATCGGCTTTACTGACGCGGACAACCGGATTGACCTCGCGGTCGAAGAGATCCGGCGCGATTTTATGAAGCCGGATATCCGCTGCTGTATGGAAAACGTATCCCCCTCCGGCGAGATTCTCGACCACCTGGACGGACGTATCCTCAATCCGGGCCACGCCATCGAAGGGGCCTGGTTTATCATGAAGGAAGGCAAGCTGCGCAAGAATGCTGCCTATATCCGCATGGGACTTGATATCCTTGACTGGATGTGGGAACGCGGCTGGGACAACGAGTTCGGGGGAATCCTGTATTATCGGGACGTCTATCATCGTCCTGTCTCCGAGTACTGGCAGGACATGAAATTCTGGTGGCCTCAAAACGAAGCGCTGATTGCAACGCTCTTAGCCTACCAGTTGACCGGTGAGCAGAAATATGCGGACTGGCATCTCAAGCTTCACACGTGGTATGAGTCGTTTTTCGTGGATGACGAATACGGCGAATCCTATGGCTACCTCAGCCGTGACTGCCGCGTCACGACGCCTTTAAAAGGGAACCTCTTCAAGGGGTGCTTCCACTACCCGCGCCAACTTCTCGAATGCATGCGCCTCTGTGAAGAGTTGGTGGCCACCATCGAGGAGTGATCGCAGGAGTATGCATGGAATTCGGAATTGCCTATTCCTGCGTTTTTAGCGGCGCAGGGCCAAGCACCAATTCCAAGGTTCCTCCTTTTTTAAGCTCTGCCTGCGGAAAGCGATAGCCCTTCAGCGGCTTGCCGTTCAGGACAACCGATTGAATGTACGGATGCTCATAGCGATTGTTCTTCGTGGTAATCACAAAGGTCTTTCCGCTGTAGTACCGCGGATCCAAGTGAATCGTTATCTTATCAAAGACAGGAGCTGAGAGTTCATAGTGAGGAACAGGCGCTGAGCCGCCCTGGATGTCGAAGAGCCCGAGTGCAAGCATGGCGCTGACAGCCCCCATCTGTCCCTGGTCTTCATCATCGTTATACCCGCACCACGGCGTGGTACCGCCGAAGCAGATCTCCTTGACCTGCCGGGCCCAATACTGCGCCAGCCAGGGATGCCCCAGATGATTAAACACGTAGGCTAAATGCGTACCGGGCTGGTTGCCATAATCAATCCAGGGCTCCGCATGATTCTTGCCATTCGCATTGAACCGTTTCGAGCGCGTCTTCTGGAACTGGATATCCAATTTTTTTGCAGCCATTGCATTCCCGCCCATCAGCTCCGCGAGCCGCGAATAGTCATGAGGGACGAACCAGGTATAGTTTGCGCTGTTGCCTTCAACGAAACCCGGCGCGTTAAACTTCCCAATGACAACCGGCGAAAAGTCTTTCATCCAGGAGCCATCCTTTTCTTTCGGACGAATATAGCCTGTGCTCACATCGAAAAGATTGGTCCAGCCATGCGACCGCGCCTCAAAAAAGGCAGCATCCTCCTTCTTGCCCAGTGTTCTCGCGAACTGGGACAAGCACCAGTCCTGAAAATTATACTCCAGGGTTTGCGCGGCAGGTTGACGATGTCCGCCCGCGCCATCTTTATTCAAAGGGATGAACCCCATCTTCTCATAATACTGCATGCCGCCGCCTGCAGGCTTGTCACCCGTCTCATAGCCTGCGCGGTCACGAATGCCGCCCACGAATGCATTCTTACGCAAGCCTGTGTATGCCTTCTCAACATCCCAATCCCGGATGCCCTGCATATAGGCGGAGGTCATGAAGAGCGTAGCCTGGTCCCCGATCATCACAAAGGTATAGTTGCCGCCAGAAGGGCCGCGCGGAATCATTCCGCCGTTATCATAAACATCAAGGCAGGTGTTGCAAAAATCACTCATCACCTTGGGATAGGCCAGCCCCCATAAATTTTGAATCGACCATTGGGATCCCCAGAAGGCATCAAAGTTATGATGGTTATACAACGGCTTGCCATCTTTGGCCAACTTCACCTGACGAACTTTAAACGCGTCGCCCGTATTGTCCGGGTAACTGCCATCGCTATCGCTAATGACGCGACGACCCAAAAGCGAATGCCAGACGTCCGTGTAAAACTTAATGCGCTGGTTTTCTGTTCCGCCCTCCACTTCAATCTTGGAAAGCCACGTATTCCACTCCGCTTTCGCCTCTGTGGCCACACGGTCAAAATCCCAATGCTGCAGCTCACTCGACAGATTTTTCTTTGCGCCTTCCAACGAGGTATAGGAGAGGGCTACTTTTAACAGTACAGGCTTGCTCCCGGTCTTGAAGGAGCAGACAGCAGCACCCGGCTTCACTTCACTGAAATCAAAGTCCTGATTGAGCTGAGCCACAAAGTAACAGGTGAAGGACTTCTTCCGGCGCGAGGTCGGCAACATCTCAAACGAGCCTTCACACGTGCGTGCATCCACCTGTTTGAGCGCCGAAGCTCCGATTTTGTTTTCGTTGCCAAACGCAGAGGAGACATCGAACAGTATTTTGCCGCTATCGCTGTTAAACGTATAGCGATGAAAACCCACACGCATCGTGGAGGTCAACTCCGCGACGATGTTGCGATCCGAGAGAATGACTTTATGATAGCCTGGCTTCACTACTTCGTCATCATGGGAGAAGGTCGCCTTATTTTCCTCCGCTAATACCAACCCCGCTCGCAACGTTCGGATTGGCATCACCTGTATGCCATAGATCTGCCAGCCATGAATGTGGCTGAAACTGCGGATATAGGGCTCGTCGTAAATATAGCCTGAGCCCCAGTCGTTTTGCAGCACGGTGTCCGGACTCAGATTCATCATACCAAAGGGACGACAGGCGGAGGAGAAGAAGATCCAGCGCGAATTACGCGTGTCAATGCGCGGCTCGACAAAATCAACGGGACGCTTTGTCTCGCCGGAACACGTAAGACCTAGCAAGCAAACAAGCAGTATTTTTTTCATGGTTGAAAAAGAATATCATACCTGTGCATTCAAAACAAGATGCAACGCGGCACAGGCACCGGGAACCAACCGACTGCTAACTTTTACCCGTAGAGGCCCAGAGATGCAGAGTTTTTTTTGGAGACGCGCGAAGCAAACCGGCATCAGCCGGAGCGACGCCGCTTTCACGAAGCCAAGAAAAGCGGTGCCGCGCGCGACTTCCGACGCTGCTTGTCACCGCACTCCAAAGAGTCCACGCCATATAGTTGATTTTCGTGTGTTTCGTGGGCAAAAAGAAGTTCAAGTTACAGGCACGCTGCCTCCTCGGGTTAGCCGTAGCACCTGACCTCAAACACTGCAGCGGGGGCGCCATGTGTCTTGACAACTTCTAGCGTGAGCTGTTGTGTGATTACAGGTTGCTCTAATAGAATCGTGTTACGCGTCTGATGGTTTTCGTTGCATTCAAAGATGAGCGCATTGTTCTCATCCACTATCCGATAGCGATCAATGCAGAAGGGCATCGCGGCATCATGGTGACCCCACTGGACGCTCTCCATAGCGTTATCCCAGTCTGTATCAAACCCAAGCTCAATGCGTGAAATCGTCTGGGGCGCATTCCACGACAACATTAAACACGGTTTCGGATCATGCAACTCAGCGACCCACGCATTGGGTTGCATCACGGGACGAAACAGACCATTCAAGACAGAGGATGGCTCAAAACAATCAAGTCCCCCCTCGATGCGAAGGGCTAAGTTTTTACCTTTGGGACGGCGCTCCGGAATCCAGAATTCAAAGGACTCCACACCGATCCCCTCTGGAGGCATCTGTATCGCACTTTTAGCCACTTTCTTGTTTGCGCCATGCATGACCGAGAGGACCCCGGTCAGACGCTGGTCGCTCAGGTGCGCAGCAACGCCTTCCGCCGGCATGACGCAGGCAAACAGGTAACGCGGTTTGTCAACGTCACACGCGAAATCAACCTCCACCCACTGCCGCTTGCCTTTCGCAACCGAGAAGGTTTTCGTTGCCAAGGTCTTGTCCGGCGTGAAATTACCCTCCTTCTGCGAGGTACGCAACTGGAACTCAACAACAGTCTCTTTTTCGGAATCCAGCAGAAAAGAGAGACGCGGGAATCGTCCTTCCTTCGCCGGGAGGATCATGGCCCATGCTGATGACAAGGGTACGGTTTCCCCATTGTCCGGGAGTTCGCGCAGCAGCAACGAACTGCTGGCGGTCACACGAGCCCTGCGTACAAGATCCTCGGGGTCCTCCAGCGCCCTGCCGGGGATGTACTGCCCCTTGCGCAGCAAGCGCATCTGAAGCTCCTTGATCTTCTTCACGTTGTCACGGGGAAACGCGTTGTCACGTCGGCACATCGCTGCAGCCATACCAATTGCTTGAGCGGAATGTCCGCATGTCATCATCACACGCGTAGAACCAAAGGCCACATGGCTTGCGCTGATGATACGTCCTGCGAGGAAGAGGTTGCTGATATTCTTGCTATACATGGCCCGGTAAGGAATCTGATAGACGCCTTTGCTATGCCATTGCGTACAGCCAGGCAATGGACTGAAGACACCATCTGCCGGATGCAAGTCCATGGCCCATCCACCGAAGGAAACCGCATCGTCATGATGGCGCTGCTCGACTAAGTCCTGCTGTGTTATCCACGTATCGCCTTCAAAGCGGCGGCTTTCACGCTTGCCGGTGATATTTCCAATCCAGTCGAGCGTCAGATTTGCGGCCTCCGGGAAGTCCCCTGAATTCTTGATGTAATTCCAGACACCGTAGACGACCTTCCAGATCTGCCATTTGATCTCTTCGGTCTCATGGATGGTATCCAGCCGTCCGCCGAACTCCAGCCACCAGAATTGACACCCCGTATCATTGGAGGCGATCTGCTTAAAGCGGGGGATTCGCTCGGGAACATTCGAGAGCGCAAAACTGGGAGGCACAAACTTCACCGGCTTGCCTGTGTCGCGTGTATGCATGAAGATGGAGTGGCCCAGCAGTTCGCCATATTCGACTGGGGAGGCAAAGCATTCGCCGAAATCCGTTGTCGCTTCTGCCCCCACGCGATAAATCGCGCCGGCCAGATGCCCCAGGATGCCGTCCCCTGACGCATCACAAAAGAGCGGAGCTGTTATCGAATATTTTGTTTCATTTTGAGGATTGAAGGCTTCTACTGCGGCGACGGTTGTCTTATCCTTCATCGCCACATTAAAAACCGCCGTGTTGAGCAACACTGTAATATTCGGCTCGCTCACCACCTTGTCCAGCAGCACTGCGTCAAACAGATGGGGATTGCCCTCCGGGTTGCGATAGGTATTTTCAACAAGAATCTCATTCAGCACGCCACCTTCACGCGCCCAGCGATTATTATTTCCCATGTGTGATGTTGCACCCAACGCCCACAACTGGACTTCACTGGAGGCATTGCCGCCCAATACGGGACGGTCCTGGACCAGGACAACCTGGAGTCCCTCGCGCGCTGCTGTGATGGCTGCGCAGATGCCCGCCATCCCGCCGCCCACAATGACAAAATCGCCTTGCATCTCTCGATGCAAAATAGTCCGCGCATCTGCAGCTGTTACAATTTTCATGATATCTGATTTCCAGTTTGTTTAAAGCGTTCTTTCATGTCCCCAATATCCATAGCCGTACGAGACCTTCAGTTTCTCTCCCGCTTTACAAGGGACAGAACCTCTCAAGACCGGAGCGTTCAGCGACAGCTCAGTCACGGTCACGCGTTCCTGGACACCGTAACTTCGTGTGACCACAACAGTGCCGGTTTCAACTTTCTGATAATCAAAGTTCAGCGGGGCTGTCAGGAGGATGACGCAGTGATCGCCTTCACGTTTTAACTCAATCGAGGTGCTGTATGCGGCTAAATAGGCAAGACTTAAATTAAAGGGTGTATTGAACTGGATCCAGCCTTCCGTCCACCCGATATTCCCCTTCTCTGGACTGTAGGGATAGAGCGGGTCTTTCGGACACCCATCGAGTACAAAGCGGGCCTTTTCAAGACGACCAATACCTCCTGGATGGCGTGAATACCAATCGTGTTCAACCCCTTCAATCTCCTTGGATGCAGTATTGGAAAAGTGGCGGCCCGTCGGGTTGCGGCCAAACATATTGTCGAAGCTGGCCCAGGCCACTTGCTCCAGTCGCTGCTTTTTGGTCGGCTCCTGAACCAGAGACAGCATGGAGAAGATAGCAGCAGGCAAGCCCGTAATATTTCCTACCTCATTCCACATCTGAGGCTTCTCCCCCATCGGCGTCCACTCGGTCTTGCCGCAGAGCTTCCTGAAATCCCAGAGGTTGTCCGAGCGAGAGATGATGACCTCCGTCCAGGCGCTGATTTTTGACTGAATTTCAGCAGGTGTCGGCTGGGGGGCATTGCGTAAATAAAAGACGAGTCCCGTCATGGTGATGAATTCACTCATACGTTGCCCCTTCGTGACCTGCGGATCTTTCCAGTCCAACTCTTTGACGATCCACTCGACTTGGCGCGTGGCGGCCTCCAAATACTTATTCGCATCCGGCCGTTTCTCGCGCTTTGCGATCTCATACATCATCAGGTTGGGCTCGATGGTGTACCCTGCCGGACGCTCTCCTTTGGTTGTCCCGACACCGATCTTAAGCGCGAGCAGGTTGTGCTCCTTGCAGGTATCATACGGGTAGTTACGGTCGGCAGCTTCAAGCGCCCACACGTTGAACGCATATTCCTTCACCGCTTCATAGTTCTGCTGCGGGAGAAAATCTTTCAGGCAGAGGTCCCACGCGTAGAGAAAATAGGCGAGGGAGCCTTTTAGAAATTCATGCTTCAGTCCTTGCGTGACGATCACATCAGCGCCCCAGTGGATCAGCTTGATCTGATCCGGGATATCATCGCGATAAGGTTCAAGCTTGCCCCAGAGTTTGGGGTCCTGCGGTTTTTCATACTTAATCTGGCGAGGCATCCGGTCATAAGCAGATGGATTACTCAGATATTGAGGCACGAGTGTGTTAAGTTCCCAGCCAAAGTGATGGTCGTCGCGCCATCCAAATGAGCCTCTGCAGACAGCACGTTCGTTGCCGACATGGTGACGTGCATCCACCATGAAATTCACGGCGTTTTGATAGGTCACACGTTCCAACCACCAATACCCAATGCGGAAGGGCACGGATGTGAGTCCCCCGCATTCGACCACATAGTCACGGTCCTCAAGAGGATTGAATGCTGAAAAGTCTCCTATCTGACCTTTCAAAGCGCCACTGAAGAGAACATCGCCCGTCCCCTGTTTCTTGTCGGTTGTCATCCGGATGGAAAACGAGGTGCCGTCCTTTACCGTCGGAGCTGTGAACCGCTTTGGAGCACCTAAATTAAAACCGCTCTGATTTAACAGAATAGGAACGATATTATCCTGGGACGAAACCGCCTTCCCGTGACTCTCTTTCGCTTGCTCCTGCTTGGCCGCCAAAGCGGGAATATCACCGTCAGCGGACCAGACCATAACTTCCTTAATGCGCGCAGTCCCCCGAGGTGATTGTGAGATGATGATGCGCAGCCGATCCGTCTTGACCTCAACCGTCTGATCAAAGGGCAAGCGCAGAGCAACAGACTTGTTTCCCGAAACAACGGCAGAAGGGATCTCCTTCCATTCGTTCTGGCTCCAAAAGAGGACTGAAAAATTCTCAAGAGGGTCTGTGTTCCCATAGCCGGAATAGAGATGAAGGCCGCCAACAGTTGTGGGTTCATTGAGCTTCAGTTCAAGCCAGGCCGGAAGCTTATTGGCTTCACTCACCCATCGGGAAGCATCGCTCACGGTGTTGTCAATCGCCTTGCTTGCCGCATATTTATCCAGTGTGGAACTCGCAGTTGCGGAAACGAGCTTGACTTGCTTTGCAGTTGCAGCTTGCGCCCCAGTCATCAGGTTAATGCAACAGAAGGCCAACAGCAACCCAGCCCCTGCTCCTCTGCATCGACTCTGCAAACTTACGTTACTTTTCTTCATTGCTTCTGTCCTTCCATCTGTCTCTGATTTTTCCAGGCAGGGTAGTCCTTCTCCAACAAGGAGGTTGCATAATACCCCAGCCAGGAATACCCGTTGCGTCGTTCAAACGAAATATCAGACAATTTTTCACGGGGCACACCGTCGCGACTGCAAAAGATGGGCTTTAGCGTCTTGAGGTCGTAAAAACGGGCCCACATCGGTTTCGCGTCTGGATCATCCACGACAACCGCGTCGCTTGTCCCATCCGCTAACCGCTTGGACTCCACACGGATTCCCTTCAGTTTCAAGCGCTCAAAAAATGCAACAGCGCCTTGAATCGAGGCGATGATTTCAGGCGAAGGTTTATCAAGCGACATTAGAAAGCGCACGATGCCGACGCTTTCAGAGCCGCTGAAGGAGGGCAACTCGTAGGAGCGAGCAATGACGGGGGCCAGAGTCTCCCTGTCATGCTGCGCACACCAGAGCGCAGGTTTTTCCTCCACACGGATCTGGGATTTCAAGATGCAGTCAATTCCTTTTTTAACAGCCAGCTCACACGCTTTGCGCCGGGCATCATCAATGACGTCCCCTAAAATCTGCCTTTCGCTAATTTGCTTCAGCACCGTCAAGACCCCGATCATCGCGCCATCATTATAAGTGACGTGAATGTAATAGCCCTTGGTACGACAGGGGAACTGAGCAAAGCCGCCATTCGGATATTGGGAGCGCAGGATGAAGTCTACACCCTTTAATGCAGCTTCCTTGTAGCAGGGCTTTTTTGTCGCTTGAAACATCTTGTCTAAAAAGCGAATCTCTGAATGCGTCGCGGCATTGTCGAAGGTCGTATCCTCTGGACGCTTCTTCTCCTCCAGCAACCGTTTTTTATCCGCCTCGGAAAGTTCTTTTTTCCAATCGTAATTCTTAGGCCACCCGCCATTGTTATGCTGATAAGCCAGGAGCGTCTCGGCAATCCGTTTCGCCTCCTCTGTCCCATAGAAGGAGGCAGGTTCAGAGAGGAGTGTATTTCCAGCATGAACAAACACAACACGTGTCAATGCCAACAACACAAAGAGTATTAAATGACGCATAGAGAAACTTTCATATCAGCAAGCCTAACTCGCTTTTTATCGCGACTCGACTGCCTTGTTATAAATTCGCACATTGGATAACTGCCCTTTGAAGTTCACAGAGCGGACACGCTTCTTCGGTTGATTAAATTCGCCCATAACCTCTCCGACAGCCTCGTATCCGCTTTCCGTGGTGCCTAGTTTACCAGCTTTGGTACTGTCTTTCACTCCAAAAGTGAGCGCCTCTTTTTTTGCAGCGCAGACGCCATTTATATAAACACGTGCCACACCTTTATCATAAATGCACCGCACCTCCACCGGCTTGCCTGCTGCGTATGCCTGCGGCGCAATCACATCTGAAAATTCTTTCTTGCTCCCGATCCGAAAGACGACATCCCCCTTCTCCGTCAGTAAAAGTGCCCAGCCGTCTTTTCCAGTATCGGGCTGACGATTAAACGGCATTGTGTTGACGACTGCCTTAGCCGTCAAGGTCAGCGAGAGGGTCATGACATCACCGTAGCCGACATTCCGTCCAAAAATATAAAATGTCCCGTCTCCCTCAAAAAGGAGCGGCGTTTTCTCCCCAATCTTCCAGATCTCCTCACGGTCCAACACAAAGGGGCGCTGAAGGTCATTCCCTGGTTTTCTGAACTGGATATCATCCACGAGCAGAACTTCGTTCGTGGAGCCTTCCACCCGCAACTGGACAAGCGCGGAATTGCTGTTCACAAGAATCTCCTTTCGCTCCAATGCAATCCATTGTGAGGAAGCCGGGATCATCACCTCTTCGCCGTTCACCGCGAAGAGCGCCTTGGCATGAAGCCCGGTGCGTTTGACCTTGGCTGTAAACTCATAATTGCCGTTGCGGATGAAATCGATTTTCTGTGACAAAAGTATCTTGTGCGGTTGCCCCACACCGATCTTCAGCGCGTAGGAATCCCGGGGCGCATCCCCTTTGACAAGAACACACGCCGAGGTGTCCCCTGTGCAGGTCCAGGCGATCGGCTTGTAGGGGCTTCTATCCTGATTATATTCAAAGTTTCCGTTCGGAAGGAGATTATGGCCGGGCCAATCCTTTGCGTAAAAGCGAAAATAATCAAATAAGGTATCCCCGGGCTGCTTATCTTCATCCACCTTCCCTGTGCCATTCAAGGCTGTCAGCCAGACCACTTGCTGCGCGGCCAGATCTGGAAAGTCTGCCGTGGCCTTCACCTTCCCGTTCTCGTAAAAGACAACCCCCTCCGGCGTATATTCATACGCATTGATCCACCAGCCGTCTGCATCCAGCTTGAACGGGAGATGGGCCCGATGGGGCCAGGGCATTTCATTGGGATAGCTTGAAGGGCAGATATGCACGTACAAGTTACGGCACGCCATATAGGAGCCGGAATCGATTTCGTATGAATCAATTTCGAAAATGCGCCCATTGCCTCCAGCCTGCCAAAAGGCCGAGTGGACACCCTTTCCAGCCATAAACGGTTTTGAACGCGTCTCATAATAGCCATAGCCAAAATTTCGCTTTGAAATCACTCCGCCGCCGGTATACTCTTTCTTGCCCTTGATCTCTTCCGTTCGTGCAGTGATCACGAGGTTGCCCGCTTTGACAGAAACATTGGTTTTCTGATTGAGCGCGTTGATCCAGGTCCCCATGGTGCGACGCCCCTCGCGATAGCTCCACATCGACTCATTAACAGGGCCTGTAAACTCATCCTCAAAGATGAGTTCGTAGTCCGCAGAGGGGGGAGCTGCATGCAGGGTCAGTGCGCAGAAGAGACTCACGAGAAACAAAACAGAAATCATAAAAATCCTTTTGGGTGTGATATTACCACATTCCGGCGCAAAAAAACTTCGTAAACGCGTCTTTTTAATGCGCATTTACGAAGGTTAAATAAGCACGTAATCTTTTAAGGCGACACCAAGTCGCGCGCCTGCGTTTCCCATGCCGTGCTTCCCTCTGAACTGAAGAGGCAGAGGATGAAGCCATTCGAAGAGAATGTCGCACCAGGTGCGACCGTCACATCGGAGACTTCAACACGGGCATCCGCATGTTGGAGCCCCTGGGGATCAAGCCAGTAGTTTATTTTAGCATCACTGTTCAGGGGGGCAACCGCTCCGAGGCATCTGTTCTCCTTTTCACAGTACCAATATCCTTGCTGTGGACGCCCCCAGAGGTTCGGCACCTGCGTGTCTTTGCGAGACGGCGTCGTGTTGGCTCTCAGCTGGAAAAAGAGACCCTTCAGCGTAAAGGGCTCTGTTCCGCTATTGCGCACGGCACGGGACTCAACAAAGAAGTATGGCGTGTGGGGAGGGATAACAAGACGATGGCAGACCTCGAACTTCTCAGTGAATGCGTTCGACACCGCAGTAATATCGACGATCAAGAGATTGCCATCGCTGTGACTTTTAATATCAGTGACCACCTCGGACATGGGCCATTTGTTGGAGACCTGTATCATGGCATTATAAAACCCATACTCTTTTCCATCGAGTAAAATGCGTTGAAGCATCGGCCCTTGCCCCAGTTGCCCCACCATTTCCAAGCGTCCATTCGTGACTCTGTAGCTGTTCCCCTCTCGCTGAAGGAGAGGTGCTTCAGTCGATGAATACTTTCTCTGCTTGGCAAGCTCGTAGATGGTTTTGGGCTTGCTCGCCGCAACCGCTTTTCGCGCGGGCTGAGGCTTCAGACGATAGGCCTGCGCCTCCTTGTGCAACTGTTGAAACATCTGCGTGATCAATGGATAGGGAACCCCCTTTTCACTGATCAATCCATAGTTAGAATCTTCAGGAAAGGCGTCTGAAATTCCCAAGGCAGGCTCGTCAACCCACATAAAGTAGTCATAGCCCAACAAGAAGGGTAAGGAGAGCATCGTCCGTGCAAAAAGGCTGGTGGCCTCTGTACGTTCCGCTTGCGTCATGAATCGCTGACCTGCACCATGCAGACACGGCAAGCCTGAGTCCAGCGCGGGGAAGGACCATTCCGTCACCAGCATCGGACGATTGACATAGTCGTAGTAGGTCTTAAAATGGTCTGAAACAAGCTCCCCGTCTTTATTGAGTGTCGTATAGACCTGGCCATCCTTGAGATTCGCCATGGGATAACTGTTAAAGGTGACCACATCGCAATACTTTCCGGATGTTTTCCAAACCGTGGGATGCGCGCCCCCTGTGCCGGCAAAGCGAGCACCCAAGATGAGATGATGAGGATCTGCCTCGCGAATGGCACGCGTTGTGATTGCAAAGTATTGTTCAGCAGCGTGAGTGAGAAAAGCCAGTTTCACGGCCTGCTGCTCGGCTGTTTTTGCTTCAAGCGTTGTCCGCGCAAGCAACTCCTCAAAGCTCTTCAGTGAACTGCCCCAAAACGAATTAAAGGCTTTAAGGTCCTGGCCGACTTGAGCGCTGAGGAATCGGCAGAGCTCTTTCTTTGCAGAATGGGACGGCTCTTTCTTCATCGTATAATCAAACAACCCCGTGTCGAGTGCGCCTCGTCCCCACCACGCCAACTCATTATCAATAAAGTAGCCAAACAGCCACGGATCATCCCTGTTCGGCGTGCATTTCAACTGCGCTTGATAGCGGCAATAGCGCTCGAAATCAGGATGGAAGACATTCGGGAACACGGAACAGGGCCGATGTTCTTGAGGCGCTATTTCATATTCCCCGCCCAAGGAGCCGAATGAATCCCCGAGACTCAAAAAGAGCGTATGCACCAATCCCCTGCGCTGCAGATCCGTAGAACAGCCCGCGCCCAGCATATTAAAGCCCCAGTCGGTCAGACGTCCGAGCGTCTCCTTCTCCCATACCCCTTTGTCTGGATATTTTACTGCATTCTTCTTTCCATAAGGCGCATAGCCTAACTTCTGACACCAATGTCCGTGGAACGTCACATGATCAACGCCAAACAAGACGACCGCGTTCCCCAACGGGTCAATGGGCCACCATCGTCCATCCGCTTTCTGAACAACATGGAAGAAGCCCGTAGCCTTATCCTTGATGTCACTATTCGCTTTTGCAGTATAGGGAGGGAACATTTCTTTTTTTTCATTGCTCTCTTGAGCATGACTCCACTCTGCTGACATGGCGCGATAACAACCTGAAAAGCCAGTCGTGCTTAACGCGGGACGCCCTGACTTGACAGCGGCCTTGGAGGCATCAAACCGATAGCTCTGTTTGAAAAGTGTCTTCCCATCCTCTGCGATGATTGTGCCAACGATTCCCTTTTCATCAAGCTCGATACGCATGCAATAGGGCACGTTAAACTGCCACGCACCAGCCGAGTATGTCGTGTCACAGACGAGTTTGGATTGTGACAGCCATTCACCGTTCAACATCTCACAGAACTCGAAATGGTGTTTGCTCCCCTGGCTGGGCGGGGTCAACACAAGCGCCAGTCGCCAAAAATTACGGCTGTCTTTATAGATTGCAGGCCCCGCAACACGCCAATCATTGGTCTGCGCGCCTGTTGGTGTAAAAACAGTTTCAAACGTTACCTTGGAGGCAACAGGTGCCTCAGAATAAGCCATAAAATCATGTGCGCTTTGTTGACCACACAGTATTGTGTCTTGCGCTATCCGCCAAACAAGTGGATTCCCAAACCACGCCTTCGAATCACGGGACAACTCTCCTGAAAACAGATTCAGGCTCATCAAACCGCAGAGCATCCATTTATACATACTGATCCTCAATTTTTAGCATTTAAACAACCATGCTGTTCCGTACAGGAAAGCAGGGACGGCTTGCAATTCGCTGGCAATGTATTGCCACCCCCGAAGGCTTGAGCGTCAGGGACGCGCAACGTGAAAAGCTTAAGATTAGCTCCTTCAATGGTGTTCTCGTGAAAATGAACACCCTTCCCGTCGCTGATATCCACAATCGCAGAGACATACTGCGAACGTATTTGATTGCGAACCAGATAGAGCGTGCCGTTATGATGCGCGTCACCATCTTTGCCAAAGTGTATGACATTGCGGTTTCCGGTACACGTGTCGGACTTGTGAATTTTGTTGTCCACAAGATAAGCATCGCTGTTCAGTACATCGGTATTCCCCTTGCCATCCACCAAGTCAAATTCACGGTTGGCCGAATCATGTACATAACAATGCTCCACGCGCGTGACATGTGCTCGGCTCTTGACATTGTGGCCCGTCACAGAACGGGTGATTTCACATTTGCGAACCGTCACGCTTGTCCCACCCAGATAGAGATTGTGATTGTACCCCGGCTGTTTAGCAGTCCCATTGTCCGAGATGAGACACCCCTCGATGAGCTGATTTGCCCCGGTGTTCGCCTGGACGCTGCCATTGCTCATGATTCCCATTTCATTCTTTTGAATGACGCAGTTCCGGATCGTAATGTTGTTCGCCTGATTGATTCGGACGCCTGCACCATTAAAGCTCTCATTGGAGGCATTGAGTAAGATAAAACCCTCCAGCGTGCAGTCGCTCGCAGAAGCTTCAAACTGGATGATCGCGCGCGGAACTGAGCCTCTCCCTGAATAATCGAACCCCTGCCCGTCCAGGGTGATCTTTTCCGCAGCAGCCTTCAACGTCACCTTCGGGGTCTTTACAAAAAGCGCTGTTTTCTTGTACTCGCCTGGATAGACGACAATCACGTCTCCAGGCGTCGCCTTTGCAAGAGCCTCTTCGATCCGGGCAAAGCGACGAGAAGTCCCCACGTCCAATGTGGCAGCGAAAGCAGCCGCAGTTAAAAACGTTGAAACAAACCAGAGTTCTCTTTTACGCATACGTACTCTCCCTGCTCATTATTTCTGCCACGGGGTTGTCCCTCCCTGTTGGATATGCCACTGAAGCCGCTTTGCCATGGCGTTCGCACGGACCTTTTCTGACGCTAAACAATTTGTTGTCTCGCCCGGGTCTTCATTCAGGTTGTAGAGTTCAAGAGGGCTGAAGGGATCATTCTGCATCAACTTCCATCCCTCACAGACAAGGGCCTCATACGATTTACCGCAATACTTCGGATTGCCCTCCCGACGCACGACATAGAGCTCACGTTTAGGGGTCTCCATCTTTTCACCTTTCAAAACGGGGAGCAGGCTTTGTGCATCAATGCCTTCAGTGGGTTGGACGCCTGCCAACTCAAGACAGGTCGGGAAGATGTCAAAATTCTGCCCCTGATAAAGACTCACGGAGCCCGGCTTGACCATTGCGGGATAGCGTATGGCAAAGGGTACACACAAGCCGCCCTCGTAATGGTCCTGTTTGCCGCCCCGCCATGGCGTGTTATGACTGCCGTGCTCAAGGGCGCCGCCATTGTCTGACCCGAAAATAACAAGGGTATCGTTTGAGAGGTGAAGCGCCTCCAGCGTGGCCAGCACCTTGCCGATATTGTCATCCAAGTGTTCAACCAGCGCTACCAGGCCAGCCCGCTTGGGCTTCATGGAAGGATCGCGCGCCTTGACACGCGCCAGATAGTCTGCAGGCGGCTGTATCGGGGCATGGGGTGCATTATAGGCCAGGTAGAGGAAGAACGGTTGCTTTTCCTTTGCACTCTCCTGAATATAGTCACACGCCCATTGGGTGAAGAGATCAGTCGCATGACCAGAGGGCTGTATCACTTCCTGGTTCCGGCGCATATAGTTCTGCCCCTCACGCTGATAGGTCGTGTAGCTCTCCATCATGTCTCCGAGAAAACCATGGAAGAGATCAAAGCCGCGATCATTGGGCAAGTTCGGGGACGCCAACCCCAAGTGCCACTTGCCGACAATCGCCGTGTGGTAGCCGGCTTTCTTCAACAGTGCGGGCAAGAGGATCGCCTCTGGCTTTAAATAGCCAAAGGAGTTATCGGGATGCGTGCGAATGACACCAGGTACCCCTACGCGGTCCGGAAAACATCCCGTCAGGACTGCCGCACGAGACGGAGAACAGACGGTACAGTTTGAGCGCATCCGGTCAAAACGCATCCCGCCAGATGCAATTCGGTCGATCTGGGGCGTCCGCACATCAGACTGCCCATACATAGAAACATCTGCATACCCCAGATCATCGGTGTAAATAAAGAGAATGTTCGGCTTCTGCGCTGAATACGACACTGCGTTTAAAAAGAGGATAAGTGCGCTGATGAGTAGATTGATCTTCATGATGTCCTTCCCCAAAAATCATTTTGGAGAAGTCTATCATGCTTAAATACTCCACGTCAACAACCCAGCACAGATTTACGGAGCGATTTGCAAGCGAAAGAATTGCTGGGTGTCCCCGCATGCATTCGTCCAGCACGTGGTGACTCCGGAACTTCGCACCCCGCTCGCAACACGGTTGGTGATTCCATTGATTGACTCTCCTGCCAATAGGTTGTAGCTGAGGTAAGGCGCGCTGTTCCATTCCAAAATATGTCCTCCGCACATATCTTGTCCAAGAAGCCGCATCGAAAAGCGGTAGCCAATTAAACAGGATACAGTACCAACCGAATTCCCAATGAGCATGTCCATGACACCATCATTATTCCAGTCCACCAAATCTAAGCGCATCCTCGAAGCATCTGTTTTGATAGGTACCAGGCCGCCTGCAACTACTGGCGCGTTGAGTGCCACCCTCGCCTGTAACAAAGGGGATGTTGACGTGCCAACATTCCGGCACCAATAGACACCCGTACTTGAACTGCCAACCAAATCCTTAACACCATCTCCGTCCCAATCGAACATGCGGACAACAGAACGGACATCCAGATTCAAGTCAACACCGCCCGCTTTTACATACGTGCCTGCCGCGTAGCTTGGCGACTGGGCTGTCCCTGTATTTTTGAAATAATAGACTTGACCGTTGTAAGAACCACAAAGCAAATCCTTTAAACCATCGCCATTCCAATCAAACACACAGGGTGTCGCACGGCCGTTTAAGACCCTCAGCTCGATGCCATTGGCCCTAAGTTTCTCGCCAGCAGCCAGAATTGGAGCTGCGTCAGTATTCGTATTTTTGTAGAAATAGACATACCCGTAAGCGCCATCACCTACAAGAAGATCCCAGTCGCCATCGTTATCGTAATCGCAGACAAACGGAGCTGGTGCGCCGCAGTTTCCAGGTGAAGGAAGATAGATATCCGATCCCCCAGCCTTCAGATTCGTAAAAGTGGAAAAGACGGGGTTTGTGTCCGTTCCTGTGCTCGAATTGAGATAAAGGGCTATCTTGCCTGCCGTCTGGTACCCAACCAATAAATCTTTACGCCCATCCCCATTCCAATCTGTGACGCACGGAATAGCATGCGTTCCAGGATCCATTGAAAGAAGTTGCGCTGGCTGAAACTGGACCTCGTCCGCAATGGTAGTTTTCACCACCCCTAAAGCAAGGACGACAAAAAGTGAAACTCCTGACACCTTGTTTATTGAGAAACACCTACCGTGTCCACGGGAACCATGCCTGGAATACATACCCATCAACCTTTCTTCAGCTGCATGCTTCAAAAAAGCAAGACTATACCTTGGTCTTCAATGAAGAGCAGCGACGTATTAATACATCAATCGCACGTTTTCTTTCACAGTCTTGTGACCGTTGAAGACCTGCCGACCCGACAGAGTGTTGCGATTTGTAGAAACATTATACCAACCGTTCCCGTTGCTGTCTACACGAAACTCCATTACTGGATGGTGAAGGGCGCATTTCCGATTCATTGACCGGGGCATAAAAGCTGGGCCGACAGGCACCTGTACCCCACTCTGGAATGCTGCCATACGGGATACTATTCGCTGGGAGGGGCACACGCTGTGTGCCTGTGGCGCAGAGGCCTGCGCCGCTCCCATTCCTGTGCGAGCCGGAATCCGTATACTGAACGGTGAGTCAATGAATCGGAAATGCGCCCGATGGTGAACGCGTTGCTCGAGAATACAATCTAAGAGAATAAAATCTGTCTTGCCACGATGTGTCCAGACCATGTAGACTATGTAAATAAAAGTAATGAACTGTATCCTAAAATATCTGCCTCTTCTCATCTGCTTCACCGGAGCATACGCACAAGAGCCGCTTGCAGACGCGGGTGATTGGCGGGCCCCCGTCCCCCTAACCTTACAAGATTATAAAGAAACGCGTCAGCAGGCTGCTGCTGCTGAGGCAAAGCTGGAATACGCAAAGGCCATGACAGCCTGGGAACGCGTAATCGACCGTACGGACTGCACAGAAGAAGAGCGCATGGAAGCGCGTGCACATATACGTACCCTTCGTCCACATGTGGCACCGGCCAATTCGGATAAGAGCAAGGCGAAACCCTGGCGCGTCCTGGTCTTGCTATTCAAGGACGTCACCTTTACCTGGGTGACAGACAAAGGGGTGACAAACGTTGCTCATAAAGTGATGACAGACAAAGATATCAAACAGATTCACAAAAGCCTGAACGCCTTTGGTGAACACGTTTTCAAGCTCAGTAGCGGTGTCGCAACCATGCAGGTGGATATCGAACTCATTGAAAAGCCTTTTGCGAAAGCTGCCGACAAACGCTCGGGGTTCTTTATCTCACCCGGCGATATAAAGCCCCTCGTCCTGGAACGCATTAAAGACAAAACATATTTCACGGTCATCTCGTATGCCAAATGCAATGAAGGCACAGGCCCCGACATCCCCAAACCTTTCACAGCCGCCATGTATGGCCGGATTGCGGAATTCAAAAATGCGGGGTACATGGTCGTCCCGTGGAGCACCAATTATCCATATCCGGGAGAGACCGATGGCGAGATGGAAAACCATGAGTGGCTGCATCAGTTGCATGATGTCGTCCAACACAACTTAGGCTATCCAAAGGACGTGATGCGCTCCTCCGACGATGGACGTGGCGAAGGTGATACGCGAAAAACTGGCGAGGTGGAATATCGGAGGCCGAAGGGTGTGACGACATGGATTCACTTCTATGAGCATCTGATGCAAGAACATATCACGCGCCAGATGTGGACAGAAATGACGACAGATCCTAAACCCGTTAATCGACCGGGCGATCTCTTTTCAAAGAAGCCCTAATTTTTTACTTCTTCATCTTCGTCCGAAACGCGCGGGGCGAACACCCCATGCGCTTTGTAAAAAGGCGGGAAAAATATTCAGGTGTGCCCAGACCGAGCTTGTCAGCCATTTCACGGCAAGTCATCTCGGAGGACTCCAGCCAGCGCGCAGCCCGCTTGAGCTGAACATCGATATGGAATTGCGCCAGCGACACCCCGGTGAGTTGCTTGAAGCTACGCCGAAAGCTTGTGTAGCTCATGCCAAACTGCCGAGCCAGTATTTCAAAATCAATGTGCTCTGTCGCATGCGTCAGAATATACGATTGAGCCTGACGGATTTTTAATCCATGCTTGTTGCCATCCCCGCGGTTGACCTGTCCTTCTCGGATCAACCCCAGCAACTCAAGAACGACCCCTGCATCTGAAAAGGGACGATCCATGGGTGCCTCCAGCACACGCGAGATCAGATCTTGTACCATGACCTCATAGATCGATGGGTCGCTTAACCGTATCACGGGATTATCCGGGGAGATGAAGCTCATCAAGCGCGGAATAAAGGTGCCGGAAAAGCCAATCCAGTTTTCCTCCCATCCTGTGCACGGGCTAGGCTTATAGCGATGCCAGACCCCTGGAAAAAGAACAAAGAGCATTCCCGCCTCTACGATTTGGGATTTGCTCTTTGCACTTTCGAAGACGCCATGTCCGTCAGAGAGATAGAGTATCTGGAAATCCTTGAGGATGCGCCCTTTTTTCCAATCGAACGCATACCCGTCAGGATGACCGGACTCCGGATACTGCGCATCTGCGAGTATCCGTGACCGTCCGCACCCCTGCAGGTACAATCCCCAACTCTTCTGCTGCTTTGAGACAGGAAGATATTGGCAATTATGTACCTGCATGGCGCCTCTCCTTAGACACGCTTCGCAAGGACGTCCTTTTCGTACGCCTTGATCTGGTCGAACCATGTTTCGTTTGCAGGCACCTTTGCCTGTTCGCAGAACATCGCCCAGACATCGCTCATTGGATAGGTCTTCATCTCTTCCTGAAGCATCAGCATCTCTGTGAACTGACGTCCATTCTGCAACTTGGCAAGCGTTGCCTTGGGCAACAGGAGGGCCGCGAGAAGCGACTTCTGCATGTTGCGCATACCGAGAATCCAAGCTGCCACGCGGTTGATGCTTGCATCGAAGTAGTCGAGCGCGAGGATCACGCGATCCGTGCCGTTCTTCACGATCTCTTCCGCGATGGAGCGCGTTTCATCGTCAAACCGCACGACATGGTCGCTGTCCCACCGTACCGGGCGAGAGACATGCAGTGCGACTTTGTCGGCAAAGAGGAGCATCGAGGAGATTTTATCCGCGACAGACTCTGTCGGATGGAAGTGTCCATTGTCAAGCAGGCAGAGCACATTGTTCTTGGCCGCATAATTCATGTAGAACTCATGCGAACCCACGGTGCAGCTCTCTGCGCCAATACCGAAGAGCTTTGACTCAACTGTCACGATGACGCTCTTGCGATCAAACTTCATCTTGAACACTTCGTCCAAGGAGGCTTTCAGGCGTGCGCGAGGAGACATGCGGTCAGACGGCACATCCTTGAAGCCATCCGGAATCCAGATGTTCAGGGCGCTGTGCGTATTGAGCTCCTTTGCAAAATATTCGGCGATCTTGATACAGGCCTTGGTGTGGCGGACCCAGAAGGCGCGGATTGCGGGATCTTCGTGCGAGAGGGTCAGCCCATCCGCCTTCGGATGCGAGAACATCGTGGGGTTGAAATCCAGTCCCAGTTTGCGTTTCTTGGCGAAATCAACCCAGCGCTGGAAGTGCTTGGGCTCCAGTTTGTCGCGATCCACCTTCTTGCCATCTTCGAAAATAGCGTAGTTCGCATGGAGGTTCACGCGGTGCTTGCCCGGGATCAGGCTCATGGCTTTGTCAATATCCGCCATCAGTTCATCCGGTGTGCGAGCCTTGCCCATGTAGTTGCCTGTCGCCTGGATGCCGCCTGTGAGGGATCCTGCGTTTTCAAAACCAGAGACATCATCGCCCTGCCAGCAGTGCATCGAGATGGAAATCTTCTTGAGTTCCTTCAATGCTGCGTCTGTGTTGACGCCGATCTTGCTGTAGAGTTCCTTTGCGGACTCATAACGTTGTGCTGTACTCATTCTCATTCTCCTTTTTAATGACTGATTGATTCACGTGAAATTAACCTGCGAGCTTTCCGCTGTATCCGGCGATCACCGCGGAAACCAGCAAGATGCCCAGACCTGACCAGAGCAACAGGCGCGTCTTCCCGCTTGTCCCCTTCCATTCGCCCAAGGCGACGCCCAAGACGCCGCTGAACATGATGGTGCTGCCCATCAACACGGCCCAGCCGACATACCCCTGCTTGCCCATCAAAGGCTCGCCAGTCTTAAACGCCACAAACTGGCAGACCCACAAGACACCGGCCAAAGCCGCCCAGAGGAAATTCATGAGTCCTGGAACATCCTTCCTGAAATAATCACCTGCTGTCTTGTTCTTCAAATTGTAAAAGATACAGAGGATGACATTCACGGTGAAACCGCCCAGCAGACAGACCACCAGCACCGGCATCCCCTGCCATGCCGAGGAGGCTCCATTCTCCAGCGCCAGTTTGGAGAGACTCGCCCCGCCCTTCAAGCCGAAGCCGAGCCCTGCACTGGCAAGGCCCGAGAAGATGGCCACCCAGATACCCTTATTGAAGTTATACTCCGCAACCGCCTTCTTCTTCACCTCTTCCGGAAGTTCGCTCTCCTTCGACATCCCCGCCATACCGACCAGCACGATGCCGATGATGGAGATGCCGACGCCGACGAGCGAGACAATGCCCGCGTTCGACTCCAGCAACTTCATGAACGTCCCTTTGATGATCTCAGGGACTATGGTGCCTGCCGCGGAACAGAGGCCGCAACCAATGGCCAAGCCCAGTCCGACACCCAAGTAACGAATCATCAAGCCCCAGGTGATGCCGCCGAACCCCCAGGCAGCGCCACACAGATAGCAATAGACCATCTCTTTTGCCGGCGCATTCAGCAACACGCTACACAGCTTGGGAACGGTCAAGAACGCCAGCGTGATCGGAGCAACAACCAAGGCAATGATCGCATAGACCATCCAGTAGCTTTCCCACGCCCACCCCTTCTCCTTCTTGAACGGCAACGTAAAGATCGCGCCGGCAAGACCGCCCAACACGAAGATCAATGTACCTAAAACCGGATCTTGATTCATGATATCTAGTCCTCCTCTTTTTATCACGGGCAGGCATGGAAACCTACCCCTGCAACATGTTACTTGCCCGCCAACATTTGTTGACGATACTTCTCATCCGGACGTCCGAGCAGATGCGAGACGATCTCCGGTGAAAGCGGATTGATCCCGCCAGCCTGAAGCGCGCCGAGGCGCATCCGAGCCGCCTTGATCGCCATCTGTGTCACGTTCAGTGCCTCGGCAGGACTTGCGCCCAGCGCAATCACGCCATGGTTCTGCATGTAAATCACCTTCGGGAACTGGCCCCACTTGGCGATGTACGCATCCACGCCCTTTTGAATGCACTTCGCCAAGACAACGCCCGGGTCCACATACTCGACCAGCACAGAGTCAGGCCCCAGCACAACGGCCTCATCCGGGCACATGCGTCCCGCCAGGACCGTCGGCCATCCCTTGCTGCAGGTCAATGCATTGACGGCCGTGGCATGCGTATGCACAACAGCTTTCACATTCGGATAGCCGAGTAAAAGCGCATGGAAAATCGCCTCGACCGAGGGACGCGCCTTGACCGTTTCATCCACTTTCGCAAGCTTGTAGGTTTCCTGCAACTCCTGCTCGCTGACCACGTCCTTCTCCAACAACACCATCAGGGGCGCACGACGCAAATGGACCGCATGCTCGACACCGAGCGTCAACAGATTACACCCAGATGCCTTGACATAAAATGTATCCTCCGTAGCCAGCACGGACGTATTGCCTTCGCCCAAGATAACTGCATCTAATTCAGGTGCACCCGCCGCGTGTGACATCGCGACAAAATCTTCAACCAAACTCATAGATTCCTTTCCAGGGAGAACCCCCCTGCTATTTAATGCCGAACAGTATAGCGGAACACGCGTGGTTTGTTAATACCTTTTCTGACCAAAAACTTGACCTTTTTGTCCAGTTTGATCAACCCTTTTGTTTTTTGCGGTAGGATTCGGGCGTGATCTGATAGGCCGCACGAAAGGAGCGATTGAAATATTGCGGATTGGTGAAGCCCACCAGAGCGGCTATCTTGCAGGATGACAGCTCCGTTGACTGGAGCAACCGCGCGGCCTCGGCTAAGCGCACCCGGATAATCTCCTTCCGTACCGTCGTCTCAAGCACCTTTTGAAAGGTCCGCTCAACAATCGTATGCGAAAGCTTCGCAATACTGAAAATATCTTCTGCACTGATGTTGCGCATATAATTACGCTGAATAAAGATGAGGGCTTCTGAGAGCCAGGCCGGCTCCAATGGATAAACTTCGGTTGAGGCCCGTTCCACCAGTTTTTGAGGCGGAACAAAAATTGTTTTACGTCCAAGCGGGAAACGTGAGCCCTTGCCCTGGCCAACAAGCGCCGTTGACAACAGTTCCGCTGCTTGACGGCCGATCTCATAAGCGTCCGGGTCGATACTCGAGAGCATCGGGGACGAAAACCCGCAGAGGATGCGATCATCATCCACGCCCAGAATGGCCACATCCTGCGGGACACGAATCTCAAGCTGCTGACAGAGTGTCGCCAGTTGGTAGGAGCGTATATCATGGCAGCAGAAGATACTGATCGGCTTGGGCAGCATCTTTAACCAGTGCGCCAGTTTCTTCCTGTGTTCATCCAACTCAATCTTTTCATGCCGGATAATCCGGTCCGTTAACACACGGACATCTTCGCACGCCATGGCAAAGTGATGACAGGAAAAGCCTTTGGCTTCAACCGCTTCAGCGAATCCCTTCTCGCGTAAATCCGAAAAATGAACACCGGGATATCCGCAGAACGCAAACCGCTGGAAGCGCCTGGCCAGAAAACACTCGGCGGCCATTCGTCCCACGGCCTGGTGATCGCTGTCCACAAGGCCGATTTCCGAATAGCGCTCCCCCCCGAACACATCCACAATCGGAACGTTCAGTGTCCGCAACGCAGCCAAGGTCTTGGGCTTGAGAATCCGCGCAATCACACCGTCAACGTCCTTCAACTGCCCGAGCGCTTTATCACTGCTCGTCTCATCGACAAGCCGCAGTTCCCAGTTGCCTTGCTGATGCGCGAAGGCAGCAATGCCTTCGCAGATCGCACGTCCATACGCACGTGATTTTTCAATGATTAAGGCGATCTTGTAGGTTTGTTTAAGCATGAGCGGAGATACCCGACGGGTTATTCATCAACCACAACATCTTTGATCTTTTCCTTGGCTTCCTTGAGTTGAACATGTAAAGCCTTCAACTCGGCATCCGTACTGAAAAGGGTTGGCGAGATCGGATTCTGATCCTTCCAAGCCTTATAACTCACGGCCTCCTTATCAGCCTGCGTCTTCAAACGCGCCTGCTCATATTTCAAGGACCGCAATTCATCCAGCATTTTACTCTTTGCAGGCCCCTTCAAGTCGTTGGCTTTCGCCTCCATATCGGCTGCCTTTTCAACGGAATCCGCATAGCGCTGCTGCCAAAGCTTTGCTGTTTCAAAGTGGGGGTTCCGCGCTTGCGACTTCTCTTCAATGTCTTCTTTGCGCTGCGCGATCTTTCCCTTGAGTGCGTAGTAGGCCTTTAAATCGCCGATCATCTTGGGCGACATCTGCTCCAACTCGCCGCTAAACATGACCACATCCGGGGCCTCGACCAGAAAAGGTCCGTCCCACTTGTTCGCTGAAATCTGAACTTTGGAGACCAGAACAAAACTTTTCGTTGAATGCTTGACTGCTGAGTAGGTGAGCAGTGTGCCAGCAGGCAACTTCCCCAGGTTCTGTCCATCATTACCATAAAAAGCACAGGCGACATTCACAATGCCCCAGCCGCTTTTGGGGCCGGAGAATACAGGCTCTGGAGGCGCGACCTCTTTTTTTGGAACATCAGACGTTGACGCTGGCTTCGGCTCCTTCTTTGCCTTCAACGACTCTAAGGGACGCCCACCCCCGGTTTTTAAAGGGGTCAGCTTCGTCTCTGCCTGGGCAAAGGATAAAAGCAAAATACTCGCAACTGAAAGCAAATGAATCCGCATCACGTTTGACATCCTTCCTTTCTTAACTATATGCGAGAATGGTATCAGATTCACTTCCCGCATTCAAGCTTCACAACCTGACAGGCGCAGTTCTAAATGATGGACCGAAGACCTGCTATGATTCCGCCTAAAGGCGGTACTCCGAACGGTTGCGAGCAGGACTTCCCTCGTTTGGAGTTCCGCCTTTAGGCGGTCTCGCTCTAGGTCGTTTTCCAATTTTTAACCCGCTCGACAATCTGGTCAACAGCCTCTGACTCCGGGATCTTCCCCTTCTGCTCCCCGCGGACAAAGAGGACCCATTCACCCTCTCCGCCTGCGACAGCAATATCAGCGCCCTTGGCCTCTCCAGGCCCATTCACAACACAGCCCATCACCGCCACATGCGGACGTGCAGCATCCGGATGCTCAAGATAGAAGGCTTCCAGACGCTCTTCCACCTGCGTGGCAATGCCGGCGACATCGACCCGGGTACGCCCGCACGTCGGACACGACGTGACTGCTGCGCCAGGTGCTCGCAGGCCAATGCTCCGTAACAACTCAACCCCGACGCGCACCTCCTTGGCCGGCGTATCGGTCAGCGACACGCGAATCGTGTCCCCGATACCTTCCAGCAAGAGCGCGCCCAGCGCGACACACGAACGCACAGTCCCCGGAATAAACGTCCCCGCCTCCGTCACACCGAGATGGAGCGGATAATCGGTCCGGCTCGACAGGAGCCGATACGCCGCGAGCGTCCGCAGCACATCAGATGCTTTGACAGAAATCTTGATCTCCCGGTAGTCTTCGGCCTCCAATACGGCCACATGACGCAACGCGCTTTCAACAAGCGCCTCCGGGGTTGCCGAGCCATACTTCGCAAGAATGTCTTTTTCAAGAGAGCCGCCATTGACTCCAATCCGGATCGGGACCTGACGCACGCGGGCCGCAGCCACCACTGCCCGCACACGGTCTTCGCCGCCGATATTCCCCGGATTAATACGTAAGCCGTCCGCACCCGCCTCCAGGGCGGCGAGGGCCAGCCGGTAGTCAAAGTGGATATCCGCGACCAGGGGCAGCGGCGACTGCTTCCGAACACGCTGGAAGACCTCTGCCGCTTGCCTGTCAGGGACCGTCAACCGCACAATGTCACAACCCAGTTCAGCCGCCTCCCGGATCTGGTTGACGAGCCCCGCCTCATCCTGCGGATGCGCATTGGCCATGGTCTGTACACGGATCGGCGCGCCGCCTCCGACAGTGACATTCCCGACTCGGATTTGTCTCGTTAATTTTCGCATAAGTTCGTTTAATCATACACGATGCTATTGATAGGAGTCAACCTGTTGAAGCTGTTGACCTGATTTTCCTATAAAAAAACCCGAACTTGGCATCTTTCTCATTGACCCGACAGGTCAACACACGATATAGTATAAACCCTTCTGCATTTAGATTGAAAGTGGTCACGATGAATACTGATGAAAAAGACGTTGTTTTGGATTTGAGCTTTGATTTAACACCGAGTTGGGCACGTAATGCTCCGGACGCAAGCGTTGAACGCTTGAAAGGACGACATTACGATGATGCCGAAGGCGATGGCTCATTCCGACGTGACACGAACAGGCGTGATGGCTCTCGCAGCCGTCCCCCCAGCCGAGACGGTGGAGACCGCGGCAAAGGCGGTCCTGATCGCCGTCCGCCCCGCCGTGAACCCGATCGTAAAGGTCCACGTACGGACATGTCGCGACCGGAATCACGCGGAGCTGTCGTTGATTTTGCAGCCGCCCGCCCCGCAGGTGGTGATGCCCGCCCCCCTCGTCATGACGACCGTCCGCACTTTGAGCGTCCCTTCCGTCAGGAGTTCCAGCAACCCGCGCTTCCCTTGGAAATACGCGTCCTGCCGGAGCAGAAGGCCTTGGGTGCTATCATCCGTCGCGTGCAGACCTCCCATCGCGCATTCCCGCTTCGTGACATTGCCTCGCTCTTTCTCGACAACCCGCAATCCTGCCTGATTCGCATCGAGCCACTCAAGGATCAGCAGGTGCCGTTGTTCCAGTGTAAGGTTTGCGGCTTCCCGGCCTTGACCGAAGATGAGGTCCGCACGCATCTGACCAACCACCACATGCAAGACTTCTTTGATGTCGAGGAAGTGGATTGCGAACCGCCGACCGGCGTCTTTAACAGCGTGGCGCGCTGTTCCTTAAGCGGAGAGCTTTTAGGGCCACCGAACCATCACAGCTTCGCCTCAAAGCTACAGGAAGTTCTTCGTACCAAGTATCCGAACATGTCCGAAGAGACCTATCGTGCACGCATTGAGGTCGTCCGTGAACCGGAAGTCATTGAGCAGTGGCGCCAACAATGCACGAAAAAGAAGATCTATCGCCGTAAAGGCGTTGTCACCGAGACGGCACCCGTCGCCCCAACCGTCGAGGGCGAAGAAGTCCAGGCAGAACCCCTGCCCAAGGCCCCGCCGCTCACCCGCGAAGTGGCTGAACTGGTCTTCTCCCGTGAAATCGTCCCGGCTCAGCTTGCAACCGTTAAACATCTGGTCTGTACCGCAGCCATCGCCGTGAACACCACCAGCCGCGTTCTGGGCGCGATGCTGCGCGATACACTGAACCGCGAACGTCGCTTCCCGGCTTCGCTCTTCTTTGCTCTGCGCGGCGCCTTCCGCCACCGCAAACTTCATCTCTTCCGCGTCAATGATGCGAAGGGGCCTGATTTTGTCATGCTGAAGACTCCTGTCGTCCTGGATCCGGCTCATACCGTGCAGGCACTGCACGATGTGCTGACGTATGTCACGGAGCACCCCGCGTGCACCAAGATCGAACTCGTCAACAATTTGTCAGGAACCGAAGAGGCGAAGAAGAAGGAGATTCTGATTCACCTGGCCTGGTTGCTCGAAAAGGGCCACCTGATTGAGTTCTATAACGATGTTCTCAGCGCCCCGACAGAATATCCGGCTTTCAAATACTTGCCCGGTGAAAAACAGTATCAGGGCAGCGGCGGACATCGCCCGCCACCCCCTGCAAGACCGGCTCCTGCGGTCGCCGCACAAGCATCGGTCGAAGCCCCTGCTCCAGCCGAAGCTGTCACTGAGGAAGCACTGACGCCCCCTGCGGAGGAAACCCCGACAGTGGAGTCTACGCCTGAGCCGCAAGCAGTTGAAACGGAACAAGCAGCAGACCCTGTCCAATAATCACTGCTGTTGCAGAGCGATCCAAAAAATAAGCGTCGTGATTGACGCTTGTTTTTTCTGTGTTTACTTCTGGAGCTTTGCGTTCCAACTGATCGCGTCAATCGCGTCAGCAATGGCATAGAGGAAGGTCTCTTCGGCTTCGCAGATCTCACCGTCATGCAAGATGATCACTTCGCATGCTTGCATGAACTCACGCTTAATCAGAGGAGCCAGCCCCTCCAGTACCTGAAGCGCGCGCTCCAGCTTGCGGGCGTCAACCGACTGCTGAAGCGTCCGTACTTCAACAACGCCAATAAAGGGCAGCAAACGCTTCAGCCCAGCCTCCAAGGCCGGACGCATCTCGGTCTGATCTTTTGCGCCGTGCAGGGCGATCACTGAAAGGACCTCGATGATCTCCGTGACAACCTGGCGGGGCGGCACAGGCGGACGGCGAGCATGGGCAATGGAGTCGTCCGGCAGAAGCCGACGGCTGATCATGCATCCGATCGCAAACTCAAACGGCTCGATGATCTCATCCGCACTGCTCAGCGCCTGGACCGCTTTTGAAAGCTTCTCGCGCAACTCACGCGGCTCATTCCGCAACCCGTTGACCGCCAGCTCACATATCTTGCGACGCTGCGTAATCGTCCATTCACGCATTTTGACGCTCCACTCTTCCACCATCTGGCGTAAGAGCGCCGAGTTTCCGGAGAGATACGGCAACATCTCCATCTGCCGCTCTCGCACAGACTCATCCTCCGAGATCAGGCAACCGCAAACACACGCAACCGCTGTGGGGATATTGCGGAGCGCCTGGCGGTCTGCATCGTTGAGCCACGCCATGGCGAGCGCCGCCCCGACGATTTCGCCATCCCCGTGATCCAATCCCGGAATAGCCATCCCGCCAGGAACCACGTGCTTCAAGTTCCGGAACGCCTCAGAAGTATCGTCTGACTCCTTTTCCTGTGCGCTTGAGACCATTGCCGCCAGCGCGGTATGGCGCTTGTCGAGCAACAGGCGCGCCTCGGAAAAGTTGCCGTCAAAGTTCGGGTCGAGCCGACGGATACGGCTCGAGATGGGGGGATGCGTCGCAAACATCGACTCCAACCCCGAGGCAAAGAGCATGTGTGAGACTTCTGACGTCTTGGGACTGGCTAAGCGGCTTCCAGCCGCGCCAATCAGCTTCAACGCATTGCTGAGTCCCAGCGGGTTGCGGGTGAACTGAACAGCCGAGGCATCGGCAAGAAACTCGCGCTGACGTGAAATGCTGCTCTGGATGAGGCGTCCAAAAAAGAAACCGATCTGGCCGACAAGCCAGCAGACAATGCCCACAGCAGCCAAGCCCGCCAAACTATTATTTTTTTTGTTCGAGGATCCCCGTGAAGATGACCGCAATCCTATTTCTATCAGGACACGTCCAATGATTGCCAACGCGAAAATGCCATGTAAGATGCCGATTAGCCTGATGTTGAGCCGCATGTCGCCATTCAAAACATGGCTGAACTCATGCCCGATGACTGCCTGCAATTCATCGCGCTGAACAATCTCCAAGAGCCCGCGAGTCACTGCCACAGCAGCATCTTTTGAAGAGAACCCGGCTGCAAAGGCATTCATTCCACGCTCCTGATCCAAGACAAAGACGCGCGGCATCGCAATCCCGGAGGAGATGGCCATCTCTTCAACAACATTCAGAAGACGCCGCTCCAGGACGTCCTGGGTCGTGTTCAAAATCTCCCGTCCCCCCATATCGCGTGCGACAACAGAGCCGCCTGCACGCAGGGATGCCATCTTGTAAAGGGAGGAGAGGACAATAATCAGCGAGGTGATGCCTAACGTAAATGCAGCAAAAACTGGATTTAATACGAGTTCAATAAACGATGTTGTATTAAAGGAGGTGGACTCCTCTGACGTGGAGACAAAAGAGAGCGCAGCGCAAATGCCGATATGGAGCGTCACGCACGTTCCAATGACGCCCAGCACATAAAGCACCACGAGACGAAAGGTTGCTTTGCGCGCCTGATCTTGCTGTTCAAAAAAGTCGGTCATATCCACATTCTCCAAAAGGTTATGATGATACGTCTTTGACTGCCGGGATTCAAGCGAATCTTCATTTAACACACGGCATTGTGACAAAAATCGGGATTGACCTTTTAAACGTCTTTCAGCATACTGTCTAACAGGAGAAGAAATCATCATGAAAATGTCATTACTCGTACTCACTGGCCTGACGGCTTTGGCTCTACACGCAACTGAAGTATCACTTGTTTCGCCCAGCAAGACGCTTGTCGCGAAAATCACTGTTGCTAACGGTGCGCTCCAGTATCAGGTTGATTACAAAGCGAAACCGGTCATCCTAGCCTCGCGCATCGGCTTCGAACCCTTTCTGGATGGCTTCGAACTCGAAACAGCCGCCCCAAAGGCAGACATCCATAAAAGCACCTGGAAAAATCCCTTGGGCGAACGTTCCCTCGTCGTCGATCACTACGCAGGAACCACCCTTCAGCTAAAAGCCAAAGGAGCTAACCTGCTTCTGGAATGCCGGGCTTATGACGAAGGATTTGCTTTCCGCTTCGTCATCCCGAAGCCTGCTCAGGGGAACATGGAATGGGATATTCCGGCAGAGCGCACCGAGTTCGCCTTTGGCGATAATTACAAATGCTGGCCCGTCTATTCGGCGCAGGGTAAATATGCGCCTGCAACCATCTCAACGACAAAACCAGGCGTAGAGCGTCCGCTGGTCGTAGAGCTTCCGCACTGTGTCGTGGCGTTAGGTGAAGCAGCGCTCATCGATTTTGCTCGGATGAAATTTGAAGTCAGCAAGACCAACACCTTCCGGACAAAACTGGACGGCCCTGCAAAAATAACCCTCCCCTGCAAGATGCCTTGGCGCTTTGTGCGCATCGCAGATGATCCCTGCCGTCTTCTTGAAGGCAATGACTTCATGTTGAATCTGAATGAGCCCTCAACGCTAGCAGACACCTCCTGGATCAAGCCGGGGAAGATCTTCAGAGAAACAACCCTGACCACTGTCGGTTCCAAGGAAAGCATTGATTTCTGCAAAGCGCGCGGCATCCAGTATCTTGAGTTTGATGCGGGCTGGTATGGTCATGAGTATGATGACAAGGCGGATGCGCGGGCCGTAAATCTTGATCCCAAGCGCTCAAAGGGCCCGCTGGACTTGCCTGAAGTCATACGCTATGCAAAAGAGAACAACATCGGCATCTGGCTCTATGTGAACCGCCGGCAACTTGAACAGCGGCTGGATGTCCTCTTGCCCTTATATCAGCAATGGGGCATTTCCGGCATCAAATACGGCTTTGTCAATGTGGGTTCCCAGAAATGGACAGCCTGGCTCAGCGATGCCATTGCAAAGGCGGCCAACTATAAGATGATGATCGACATTCATGATGAATATCGCGTCACAGGAAATCAGCGAACCTTCCCGCACCTGTTGACGGTTGAAGGAATTGCAGGAAACGAGGAGATGCCTGATGCCAAGCATAATGCCGCACTGCCTTGGACACGCTTCCTCTGCGGCCAGGCTGACTACACTTTCTGCTGGTATACCACGCGTGTAAAAAATACGCGGGCCCACCAACTGGCGTTACCCATTCTCTACTTCAGTCCGTTGCAGTTTGTCCACTGGTATGACAAACCCTCCATGTTCAAGAATGATCCGGAGCTGGATTTCTGGAAGGCGATGCCGACCGTCTGGGATGACACAAAGGCCATCAACGGAAAGATTGGCGTCTTTGCAACGATTGCACGGCGGTCACAAGACCGTTGGTTCGTCGGCAGCATCAACGCTGTTGAACAACGTACGCTCGACATTCCGTTGTCATTCTTGAAGCCGAACGTGCGCTACACAGCTAAAATTTATGCAGATGCCGCGCCAGACGGAAGCAACATGACTGGCGTAACCTGCAGCACACGGGAAGTAGCCTCCACAGATGTGATTCGTGCAGACATGGCCTCAAACGGCGGCCACGCGATCGAACTCATCCCTGTCAAATAACCAGGGTGTCCTACTCGTTTCGTCCTGACTTTTGGCTTTCGTCATCCAGATGAAACTTGTGTAAAATCCGGTGAAAGACCGGGGAAAGCACAAGGCCTACCGATGACAGAAAGACGACCCCGCTAAACAAGGCGTAGGCAGACGCAAAAAGTTTAGCAGTGGTCGTGGTCATGGGCGCAACCGGCCCCATTCCGGTAAGGATCATCGAAGCATTCAGGATGGAGTCGATCCACGAAAGTCCTGCCCATTCATGGTACCCCAAAACACCAATACCTAACGAGACGCACAATACCGCCAGGAGCAGCAGAATAGAGATCGCCATTCGCTTGACGAACTTATGGAACGGTACTAGTTTCTCTGACTTGCGTTCATACATAATACGCTCTTGCGTGCCAAATGCTTCTGACTCTGATTCATCATTTCGGCGCAGGCACGACAGGCACTTTGACGGTGACTGTCGGCTGAACTGGCGTCTGGTTGCGTTTCATCGACCCGGGCAACGCGCTGTCCAGCAGGCCCATGAACCAGAGAATAGTCGCCATGATCACAAGGACCAGCAGCATGATAATTCTGTTGCGAGCCGTGTTGTCGTCCGCGAACGGATCGTGCAGTTGGCGTTCGGCACTGGCAGGCAGCACTGCTTCCGTGGTATAGATCCGGCCCAGCTTCAGTGTAAGCCTCAGGTTACGATTCACGGCCCAGCCGCAGGCATTGAGAATCGGGGCGACATCGCGGGCACGCAACTTGAACCACGTCAGGATCATCGACGGCCCGGAGATCAATAAAAGCAGGACAATCAGTCCCAGCACTATTTTCCATACGGGCATGCCAGCGATAGCGCTCACCACACCTGCGATGGCCGTGCTGATTAATCCGACGGCGATACCTATGGCGGCAGCCGATGAGGCGAGAGCAGCCCCTTCCACCTTCTTGGGCGGTTCCGCAGGTGCGGCACCGGTCATCTCGATCTTCTTCGCGGCGTTGATCAGCGTCGCATCTTGCTTGGCAGCCAACATCTTCCGTACCTGGGCTCCGACCATACCCGCCATCTTGTGCCAAGGATCCCAGAAGGCCTCTTTCAAACTGATGGAGTTATCCACGGTCTTGACAATGGTAGCATCCCAGTCTTTTCCATCGAGGTCGTAAAAGATACCGTTACGTCCGACCCAGAGGGTCTTTGCAAAGCCCGAGGTGAATGTGGCACAGATCGTGCGCGTCTCCTTCGTGCCCGGGCGCGTCAGGGTGCAGTAGGCCAGGCAGCACTTACTCGCTGCGGCCTGCCCTGCATGCGCGGCAACATCGTCCACATGGAAGCAGAGTGTGGCGGCGCGGGCATCCATATAAAGCGTCCCCACCTGGAATATCGCGATAGCCTTTGGGTCGTAGAGGCGCGCCATGTTCACAAAGTTGTTGAGCAACGTGAAGAGATAAGCGTTCAGGCGCAAGAGCTTCTCGACTTCGGCGATCTGGGCATTCTCAGCCTCGAGCGCGGCATCTTGAGCAATGAGTGCGGAGACATCCTTTTTGGCAGTTCCTGCAAGCAACTCAGCAAGGCGTGTGACACCGAGTGCTTCTACTTCCGCTCCGGCCTTGGCAGCGGCCCACGCTTCATAAGGTGCGAGCTTCGCTTTCAGTTCCTGCCACTCCTCGTCAGAAAGTGTGGCGCAATCCGTGCCGAGCAGCGGCACCACGACATCACGCTTGAAGCACGCCAAAGCCTGTGACCAATATGGGTTCACGCCTTCCAGCAGGGGAAGATCGCGTCCTGCAGCGATGGCGGATAACGGGAAGCTCGCGATCGCCGGAAGGCTGACCGTGAGATCCTGATTTGCCAAGGCTGCAAAATCACCGTCTGTGCGACTCAGGGCCCCAGCAGCGCGGGCATCAAAGGCTGACATGCGGCAACGCATAAAATAGTCGTCGAGTTTGCCTCGCACAGCAGCTACTGCAGCAACGGCCCCGGCAGTCTTGTCGCCCAGCGGCAATACCTGGGCATCCGCACCCTGGGACCACGCGAGATAGGCTGCAGCAGCGGTAAAAAAGGCATCGACCTCAGCCTGATTCACCCCCGGCTTTCCACTTCGGTCAGTCTCCGCACCGAGGGCTGCAATGATCTCAGCGATCACCTGTTGCGTGGCTGCGTCATCTGCAGCGTCAGCAGGCACGATGCCATCGCCGTTGAAGCGCGTCTCCGCGAATATCTTGGAGGTGTCAGCGACATTTTCCAACGAGATGGCATCCGAAGCCCCCTTGCCGAGATTGGCAAGAATGCGCTTGGCACTGGCCAGCAAGGACTGCCCCTCGGGCGTGGCACTGTTGATTGAAGCGAGGCGGAGTGTTTCGGTTCCCGCCAGGAGGGTGTCCAAGGAGACGAGGCGTTTCGAAAGCCATTGAATCGCTGCCAGCAATTCAGGCACGCGAATACGCCCGTCCCGGTCCGTGTCCAGCAACTCGAGAGTCTTACCGTCAAAGCGGATGCCCTTGGTAGGACAGCTCAAGGCGGTCCAGAGCTTCTGATCCAGATCGTTCAGATTGAGAATGTCTGCGCCATTTCGAAGCAAGACCTGATCCAGTCCGCCTGTCCGGTAAAACTTCCATGTATGCATAGTAGACTCCTTAGAATGTCCAGCCAACACCGAGCGTGTAACGCAAATCCTTCTTCTCGCGGTTGTCAGCTGGTTGCGAGTTATAGTTGAGCTGAGCCTTGCCTTCCATGAAGATCCGTTCCGTCAACGCCGCGCGCAGGCCGAGATCAGTATAGACGAGAACCGCTTCACTATCTTCGAGGTTGGGGATGACTTCCATATTATGAAACCCCTTAACATACGTGTTGATGGCAAAGTCGAAATGATAAGCCAACCGAGCAGCCATGTAGTCACGGGTATCATCAGGATCGGTATACTCCTCATGGACGTAGGTGAGACCGGCTTCAGTAAAGAAGTTCATCCCCGCAGTTTCGATCCACTGGTAACCGAGACCGGCACCGGGAGTCACACGCATATTCAGGTCTGCAATGCGATCCTTCTCATACTTCATGTTAGCATACCCGAAGAATTTTTTCGTGAAGAAGTAATCGTATTTGCCCCTGATGAACCAGTTGTCTGCGATGGTACTGCTGTCCCCGGTGTTGTTATCACGCTGGCTGGCGAAATAGTAACCGGCTCCGAGCGAAATACGATCATTGTCAGTGCGGCGTGTCGCTTCAGCTCCTACGCTGGCAGTCGAGCTCTCGGTGTTTCCGCGCGTCAGCACTGCGCCTGCCACGACGGAACCAGCCCACTTCGTCTTCTCAGGATTGATCTTGGCGATTTCATCAAAGGCAACCTTCTGCGGTTGAGCCGCATCTGCCAGCACCATCACCTGACCCTCATCCCCTGCCCCAACCTTCTGAACGACGACCGTACCGTTGGTCTGGACAATTTCGATGGGAGCCTCAGTCGAGAAGGTCTTGATGTCAGCCATTTTAAGCGTCATCGGTCCTGCAACAGCCGAATCAAAGACCATCTTGCCTCCGGTCACCGACTTCACAGTTCCCGTAAGACGGTCCCCTGATTTAAACACGATCTGGTCTGCAGATACCATTGTGACCGAGATACAGCTTGCCATCACCATCATCCATGCATTTCTCATGTTTGAAACTCCTTAACCTTAAACCGAAACGCGCCGCACGCAATCCAGCGTGACCACGAAACGTTCCGCATCCATATTTCGGTCAAATTGTAGGCTGAGGCATGCATAAAGTCAAATCAAAAGCCAAGTAATTAAGCCGAAGCTATGGGGCAAAGCGACGCTTAAAACGTTTTCGTCCACGCCTCATGAATCTTCACGAGTGACTGGACCTTCTCAGGGTGCTGCTGCGCAAGATTCGCGGTCTCTGATGGATCATCCTTTATATTGGCAAGGAACAGCTTCTTGTCCGAGTCCGACAATGTGTCGCCCGTGACGTGATCCTGGACATGTCCGATGAGCTTCCAATCGCCTTCGCGCACCGCCCACTGCGCCTGCCCCCCCCTCCCCAACATCCAATGTAGAGTCTTGTGCGCGCTGGGCGCATCTGCAGACAAGAGGACCGGAAGCATACTTTTCCCGTCAATATTCGTATTCAACAGTTTCACGCCGCACAACTCAGCCAGTGTCGGCATCCAGTCGCAACTATGAACCATCTGCTGACGAACGACATTGGAGGGGATCTTTGCAGGAAAGGAGATGATCCCCGGCAGGCGGATACCGCCTTCAAAGAACGAACTCTTTCCCCCGCGGTAAATGCCAGAAGAGCCGCCACCCCCGTGCGCACGCTCTTCCGAAGAAAATCCATTGTCTGACTGAAAGACAATTATTGTATCATCGCGCAGGCCACGCTCCTCCAGGTGTGCGAGCAACCTGCCGAGACGTTCATCCATCGTCGAAATAAAGGCGGCGTAGAGATTTCTCGGATAGGGCAGTTTTTCATAGCGCTTCAGCCATTTGACATCCCCCTGATACGGATAATGCGGCAGGTTGATCGCAAAATAGATGAAGAAGGGGTTCTTCTTGTTCTTGTCGATAAATTGCCGTGCCTCGTCCACCATCAAGTCTGGAAAGAACTGCCCAGGCATGTGCACTTCAACACCATTGCGATAGAGATCATGCTTATTGGGGCCGCTCCACATGAAGAAATGCGAATAGTTGTCAATGCAGCCGCAGTGGTGTCCAAAGGAGTAGTCAAAGCCTTGTCCATTGGGCTGTGACTCGGGGTTGTGTCCGAGATGCCATTTGCCGATATGGGCCGTGGCATACCCTGCGGCTTTAAACATTTCCGCCATCGTGACCTCCTGCGTGGGCATGTCTCCACGCCCAGTGGTGGGGACATTGCCCGACACGCCCGCGCGGGAAGGAAAGCGCCCGGTCAGGAGCCCCGCACGGGAGGGCGAACAGACCGACGAGGCTGCATAAAACTGGGTCAAGCGTACACCGCGTTGCGCAAGCGCATCAATCGTAGGCGTTTCAAGATCCTTTGCCCCATAGCAGTTCGCATCTGCAGAGCCCATGTCGTCAGCCAATATGACAATGACATTCGGTTGCGTTCCTCCGTAGAGTGCAAAAGTTGAAGCAACCAACATCGTAAAAAGTAAAATATTTTTTTTCATTTCAGTACAGTAGCATATTTCCGAAAAAATGAATATCCCGTTTTCTTGTGATGATAACTGTGCTACTATCTAAGCATACTTCTTGGAGGCATATAATCATGCAAAACACAGCTAGATTTTTTGTCAGATGCTTTATCGGAATGTTTTTTTTGTTTCAAACGGCAACTGCCGCCGAGCAGCCCAATATCATTTTTATTTTGGCTGATGACTTGGGCTGGGCGGATCTGCCCATGTACGGTAACCGTTTTAATGAAGCCCCGAACCTGCAGCGTATGGCCAATGAGGGCATGCTCTTCACAGATGCGTATGCCGCAGCCCCTGTCTGCTCCCCTACCCGTGCAAGCATTCAGAGCGGACAGTATCCGGCGCGGGTCGGCATCACGGATTTCATTCCTGGACACTGGAGGCCTTATGAGAAAGTGCGCGTCCCCATCAACCGCACCCAATATTTGCCAACGGAAATACCGACTGTTGCGGAATCTCTGAAGCGTGCCGGATACACGACCGGATACTTCGGCAAATGGCATCTCGGAGAAAAGGTAAAGGGCTGTCATCCCCTGGATCAAGGTTATGACGAAGCTCATGTAGGAGAAGGCTATTTCAAAACAAAATTTAACCCGCCTCGACCCCAGGACGAGGATAAGATTATTTCAGAACGCTTAACGATCTTCGCCTCTGACTTTATTCGGAAGCATAAGAAGAAGCCCTTCTTTCTCTTCATTTCGCACTGGGATGTTCACTGCGCCCTAGACGCTGAGAAGGTACGGGTCGATGCGTTCTTAAAGAAGCCAAAGGTTCCGGAGTACCCCTGCAATGCCTTTTATGCAGCCTGCATTGCGCATCTGGATCAGAGTGTCGGAGATATCCTCGCTCTGCTGAAACAGGAGGGGCTGGATGAAAAGACCCTTGTTGTCTTTTTTTCCGACAATGGTGGCAGCATCAGCGAAAATAAATATCCGGGTATCCAGGACGGAAAATATCCGATGGTCTCTCCACGCCTGGGTGTCTACCAAGATGGCGACCCGCTCAAATATATCATGACCAGCAATGTTCCGTTGCGCAATGAGAAGGGCAGCGTCTATGAAGGCGGTATTCGCGATCCTCTGATTGTTCGCTATCCAGGAAAGATCAAGCCGCATTCAACCTCTCCCGAAGTCGTTACCAGCGTGGACTTCTATCCAACGTTTCTCGAACTGGCCAACGCGGCTGCGCCTGCGGGTCACACGCTTGACGGGGTCTCGTTGCTTCCAATATTGACAGGACGCGCCCCCTTAGCAGAGCGTGCCATATTCTGGCATTACCCCGTCTATCATCATGACAGGCCTGCCTCGGCCCTGCGCAAGGGTTCCTGGAAGCTCATTGAAAATTTGGAAAACCAGGAGACGCAGCTCTACAACCTCGCAGCAGACATCGGGGAGACGACGGACCTATCGAAGGCCTATCCGCAGATCCACTCCGCACTCTATGCTGAACTGAAGCAGTGGCAAAAATCCGTCGATGCCCAACTCCCTGTCCCCAATCCTGCTTTCGACCCGCTGCGTCGTCAGGAATGGGGAAAGAACCCAGGCAAATAACATCAAATAAAAGGGACGCTTGCCTTTTCTGACCGTCAACGGTATACTTGCCCAATTATGGTTTCAGCAACGCCTCCAGATGCGGCACATCAAAAAACACTCGCACTCGTTATTCCGTGCTTCAATGAGTCCAAGCGACTCAATTTTTCCGCGTATTCCGCTTTCATCAAGAATAATCCCTCCATCATCTTTTGCTTTGTAAATGACGGGAGCACGGATGACACGCTAGAGAAGTTGCATCATTTTTCGCTGCAGCAACCTGCTGAGCTGCTTCGTATTGTCGCGCTGGAAAAGAATCAGGGCAAAGCAGAGGCCGTCCGGGAAGGCGTCCTCGCCATCCTTTCGGACGCTTCACTGCACGTGCACATCATCGGCTTCTGGGACTCGGATCTTGCGACCCCGCTCTCGGAGTTGGAGCGCTTTATTCAAGCCTTTAGACAGAGTGATGCGGTGCAGGCAGTCGTTGGCTTCCGTAAAAAAGAGCCGGAGGCAAAAATCCAGCGTTCCTTTTCACGGAAAATCATCAGCGCAATCATGCACACGATCATCCAGCACTATATCGGGTTGCCGATCCATGACACGCAATGTGGCGCAAAGATGTTCACAGCCATCCTTGCGGCAAACATCTTTAAAACTCCCTTTATTGCCCGCTGGATCTTCGACATTGAGATTTTCCTGCGGATTAAACATTTTCTGGGCCCCGAGGCCCTGCTTAAGAATGTTGAGCAACTCCATTTGAAGGCCTGGCACGACGTCCCCGGCACCAAGCTCCGGATCCGCGACGGGTATAAAATCTTTTTTGAGTTATTCAGGATCAAGTCACATTACCGCATTTGGGTCGATCAAAACAGCAAATGAGGGAACCATGAGTGAACCAATAACTGAAGGCGGCGTGAATGAATATGCCCGTGAACCCGTCCCCGAAAAAGCGTGGCTGGGGCTTAAAAGTTATGTCGGCCAGTTCGCAGGCGAGCATGTCGCTGGCACAGAGCTGATGATCGGGCCGCTCTTCCTGGCCGCAGGCGTCAGCGCGTTTGACTTCATCGTCGGACTGCTCGTCGGTAACTTGCTGGCTGTATTGAGTTGGACACTCTTTACAGCCCCGATTGCCACACGCGTGCGACTGACCCTCTATTATCACCTTGAAAAAATCTGCGGCAGGAAACTGGTCGTTGTCTACAACACCGTCAACGGCGTCATGTTCACCATTCTTGCAGGTGCCATGATGACGGTATCCGCAACAGTGTTTTGCATCTACTTTAAATTCCAAACGCCAACCTTGGATGCAATCCTTCCCCCCGGGATCGGCTGGATTTCCGCTGTGCTCATGACAGGCCTGCTCTTCTCGGTTGTCGCGGTCAAGGGATACCGTTTTATTGCAACCGTGGCAAATTATGCAGCGCCTTTTCTTGTTGTGATGTTCATCCTTTTCGGTGTCATCAGTCTCCGTAAGATGGGCGTCACTGGCTTAGCCGATTTTTGGGATATAGCCAGTACGAAAATCTGGACCGGCGGCGATCCGCTCCCGGGCAAAGTCAAGTTCACCTTCTGGCACGTCATGTTCTTCGCGTGGTTCTGTAACATGGCCTGGCATATCGGCATGGCGGACCTCTCCCTCTTCCGCTTTGCAAAAAAATCCTGGTATGGCGTGGCCTCTGCTGCCGGCATGTATCTCGGACACTTCATGGCCTGGATTGCAGCCTCGACCCTCTACGCGGTTCAACTCAAAGCCGACCCGACAAATATCGCCGTGCTTCCTGGCCCGCTCGCCTACAACGCCTGCGGAGTGGCTGGGCTCCTCTGTGTCGTGATTGCAGGCTGGACCACAGCCAACCCCACACTCTATCGGTCAGGCCTCGCCTTCCAGTCGCTCCTGCCAAAGATTTCGCCTGCCAAGGTCACCTTTGCCACCGGTATCGTCGCGACACTGACAGCCATATTCCCCTTTGTGACCATGAACCTGCTGGGCTTTGTGGCGTTGTGGGGGATCATCCTCATGCCCATGGGCGCGGTGATCGTTGCAGACTACTGGCTGCTTCCATTTCTGGGCATGAAACGCGACTACGCGGACCGCTATAAACTGCCCGTCAATATGGCTGCTGCAATCGCCTGGGCGCTCAGCGTAGCTGCCTGCTTGTCGCTCATTTTTATTAAGGGTGAAAGCGTCCTCTACTTTGCCTGCCTCCCCGGCTGGTTCATCGCGGTCACCGCATACACCCTCTTCAGTAAACTGCAACAGAAATAGGAGTTAATTATGTTAAGAAATGCCTTTACAATGAAGTTGAAACCCGGCGTTGTTGAAGAGTATAAAAAACGCCACGACGAAATCTGGCCGGAGCTTGCAAAGGAAATCAGCGCAGCAGGCGTTTCCGATTATGCCATCTTCTTGGATGAAGCAACTTTAACGCTCTTTGCCGTCCAAAAGCTCACCGACAACAACACGGCCGCTCTGCTTCCACAGACAGAGATCGTGAAAAAGTGGTGGGCCTATATGTCTCCGCTCATGGAGACCAACCCCGACAACTCCCCCATGGTCAAGCCGCTTACAGAGCTCTTTTATTTGGAGTAGCAGCGGAATCCCTGTAACTTCAATGAGAATTAACGCTTCGCTTTCGGCATTCGCCGAATGGTTTTCGCTTCGCTTCAACGAGCCTTATTGAAAATCAAATTTCGACGTTCGATGTTGAATGTTCGATGTTCGCATCCTCAGATGGCAAGGACTTTTTGGAGTGCGGTGACAAGCAGCGTCGAAAGACGCGCGCGGCACCGCTTTTCTTTGACTCGCAAAAGCGGCGTCGCGCGGAATACCGCTTGCCGCACGCACTCCAAAGAACAGGCAGGATGCCTGTTCTCCCAGTTTCATGCGACCGAATTTGACACTTCGTGGCTCCGCCAGATCAATGCGTATAGCTTCATTTCCGTGCGATGCAGTAGACCGGCGTGTAGGTCAGCGGATAGCGCTTGTCCGGCGTGCGGAAGGCCTCATAGTCTTCTTCAAAGGATCGCAGCGTCGCCTTGGTCCAGACGCTATTCTTAGCGCTGGCAGTCACGCCTGTGGCCTTGAGATGTTGTAGCACGTCACGCGGGGAGGAGAAATAGAGGACCTCTTGCGTTGTCTCCAGATGCAGAATTTCGAACCCCGCAGCAGAGAGCTTATCCGCGAGCGCCGCGCTCGGAAGATAAGCCAGTCCAGCCTCCTGGATGGCGTGAACTTCCTTGAGATTATCCGGGCCAAAGGTTGAAAAGGCCAGCAGTCCCCCAGGCTTCAGCACTCTGTGCAAGCGGGACAAGAGCGCATCCAGATCGTGGATCCATTGGAACGTCGCGCCGGAGAGAATCAGATCCGCCTCTGGATAGTTATCGTACGTATTGAGATCCGCCTTTTGGAATTGGGCGTTCGGACGATGGTCATGAAAACGCTGGCACGCGTCGATCAGGTCGTAAAGATAGAGTGACTGCCACGTGCAGTGCGCGGCGAAGCGCTCTGTCAGGAGCCCGGTCCCGCACCCCAAGTCGAGCACCGTACCGAATTGGCGGAGCGCTGTTGCCTTCTCCAACGCTTCGCAGAGCATCTCAGCCATGCGCTTCTGAACAACCGCCGCATCCTGATAGGTTGACAAGCCGCGGCTGAAACGCTGGTGGACACGTGATATATCAGGCTTTTGCAAGAGCAAGAACCTCCTCCCATGACACGCTTCTCACAAAGGGATCATGCAACATCGCTCGTTCGATAACAACCACACCTTTGTATTGCGACCAGAAATGGCGCTGTGAGGCCGGCGGAAAAATGCGGTCGCGGGTACTGATCAATGCGGTCTTGAAGATGTTCGGCGGACGCGGGGAGCTCTTAATCAACTGATGCATGGCGATGAGTTCCGCATGCTGATTCTCAGGCGAACGCTGCGTCAGGATATCCGACGTGCCACTGACGCGCAAACCGAATTTTTCACGGGCGCGCACATCCTCCCAGTTCTCAATCGTCCCATCGAAAATGTCAGGCAGTATCCCGTCCTGGGCATCAATCGGATTCAATGTCCCGTTGATCGCAAGGCTGGTGGAGAAGCGCTGAGCATCCTGAGTCCCTGCTAGTATTTTAGCTGCCACCCAGATGCCCAGGCTCCAGGCGACCAGATGGATGCGCGGATATCCCGATAAATCCGGGAGAGGCTCCAACTGAGCAAAATCAGATACCGCAAGTACATCATACGAGCCGCATGACCACTCAACAAAACGCGAATGATCCATACCCCATCCGTTAAAAAAGAGGATCAGATCTGGATTTTGTTTTTTGTTTAGAAAGATGGAAGTCATATCAGCTGATCCAACAGCGACTCCTCTAAGGCTGCACTCAACGAAAAACGAAGGCGTGACGTTCCCTGAGGAACCGTGGGCGGACGAATCGCGAAAACAAGAAAGCCCTTCTCCTGAAACCCTTTTGCCTTCGCAACCGCATCGGCGTCCTCGCCGATTATCATGGGCACAATCTGCGAAGCGCCTTCAATCGTCGTCCCCTGCCCTTTTGACTGTATAAGGGTTCGCAGGCAGATTCCCATGCGTTTAAGTTTTTCACGTTCCGCATCCATGCGTGAACAACGCTTCAGGACAAAGGCACTCCAGTTCAAAATAGCAGGCGGCAGGCCTGTCGTGAAGATAAAGGAGCGCGCATGGTTGATCAGATAGTCCTTCACCTCCTGCGCCATGATGGCATACGCGCCTGCCGAGGCGAAGGCTTTGCCAAAGGTGCCAATCAGGATATCGATCTTCTGCTGAAACCCCAGCGCCGCGCACATCCCTGCTCCTGAGGGGCCGAGCACGCCGACGGTATGCGCTTCATCCACCACCAGCAGGCAGTCGTATTTTTCCTTTAGCTCAATCAGCTTCAGAATATCCGCGCTGTCGCCATCCATACTGAAGACAGATTCCGTCACCAGAAAGACCTGGCGATACTGGGCGCGCTTTTCCGACAAGATTTTTTCGAGATGTTCATAGTCCAGATGACGATAGCGCTGCGTCTCTGCTTCACACAGCTTCATGCCATCGATGATACTCGCATGATTCAACTTGTCCGAAAGGACCAAGTCCTTGCTCGTTGCTAGAGCTGGGAGTATGCCGATATTCGCATGATAGCCGCTATTGAATACCAAGGCCGCGCGCTGGTCATACAACTCTGAAAGTTTATTCTCGAGTCGCGTATAGGCCAGCGTATTGCCGGTCAATAAACGGCTGGAGGCGCTGGTCAGGGCGAGTTCCGGAGAGCCCAAGTCAAATTGCGCGTAAAAAGAGCGCCTCAAGTCGGTATTGGCAGCAATTCCCAAATAGTCATTGCTCGAGAGGTTCCAATACTCCTTGCCCTCCCAACGACACCTCCCGTCCCCCAGCGGCACGATCTCACGTAACACACGGAATCGTCCGGCGGTCTTAAGAGCTTCTGTGTCCTGTAAGAGTTCAGAGATAAAATTCATATTAAAATTCATTCAGATGGGCGATGAAGGCAAGGTCTTCCTCGATGCTGCGTCCGCGGGTGGTCAGATAACCGCCGGTCATGAGACTATTGGCTCCGGCCAGCATGAGCAGGCCCTGAAAGTCCTTCATAACGGTCTCGCGGCCAGCGGCGAACTTAATCATCTTTGTCGGATTCACAAGACGGAAGAGGGCAAAAGCCTTGGCTATCTCCGCCGGGGTCATGATCTGATTCTTTTCCAGCGGGGTCCCTTTGATCGGCAGCAGCACATTCAGGGGGATGCCCTCCACATCAAGCTCCTTAATTGCAAAGGCCATGTCCAAACGGTCCTGCCATGTTTCGCCTAACCCGAAGATACCGCCTGTGCAGTTGGTCACGCCAAAGGATTGGAGATGCTTGATGGTCGCGATCTTATCGTCAATCGAGTGCGTGTCGGCAATGAGTTCACTGTAGCGCGCCGGATTCGTCTGGAGGTTCATGTTATAGCGCCATGCGTGGTGCTTGGCCAGCAGTTCAGCGGTTTCTCGGCTCAAAATACCAATCGAGACACAGAGTTTCATATCGGGCAGCGCCGCATGCAAGGCATCGAGTGTCTCCAGAATTTTTTGAAATTCGTCATCGGGCTTCAAATACCCAAAGCCGCTTGTGACATAACCAAACATACGCACACCTGTCGCATACGCCCTCTTCGATGCAGCAACCACCTCTTCCTTGGGCAGTAAAGCATACGTGGCAACACCGGTATCATGATGAGCGCTCTGCGCACAGAAGCGACAATTCTGTTCACACTTGCCTGACTTCGCATTAATAATCGAGCACGGTGCAATCGGTGCTGCAAACTTCTGGCGCACCTTATTCGCCAGGGAGATCATGTCCAGAATATCCGCGCCATGGATCTGGGTCACCAGATCACGCGCCTCCTCACGTGACAATTCCTCTCCCTCTAATACTTTATAAGCGCTCTCAATGGCCGGGTGTAAATGCATCATGCTCCTCGTATATCCTCTAGCTTCTTAAAAAAGGACAGCTGTAGTCCAGTGGTTCAATAGATTAATCTTTACGCAGGGGGCTTTGCAAGCTCAAACCCCTGTCAACAGAAGGTTTCTTTATCTCATTACCGCATTCGGCGCATTGCCGCTCCATCGCGGAAGACCGCTCCTTGCTCCAGCTTCGCTGGCCTCAAACGAGCGTTCAGACATCGTGCATACACTCGTCCTCGGCGCGTGTTTGTTCGCGCAATCATTTACGCTCTGGGATGCCCCTTGTCGTACTCTTCTTTGAGGCGCTCGATCGAGACATGCGTATAAATCTGGGTGGTCGAAAGGCTGCTGTGGCCGAGCATCTCCTGGACGCTGCGCAAATCAGCGCCTGCATCCAGCAAATGCGTGGCGAAACTATGACGAAGCTTATGAGGGGTCAGATCCGGCGGAAGTCCGGCAGCCGCCAGCCACGTCTTCATCTGTCGTTCAATGGAGCGCACGGTCAACGGCCCGCCTTTAAGATTCAAAAAAAGCGGATCATCACCATTCGCCCGTTCTTCCCACAGCACATCAGCGGAGAGGCGCATCGCCTTCAATGCATAGCACGCCGGACCGCCCAGCACGCAGAGGCGCTGCTTGCGTCCCTTGCCCTCGACAATGGTGGTGCCGCGTTCGAAATTCATATCCGACCAGGTGAGCGCCGCAATTTCACTGACACGGCATCCTGTACTGTACAGCACCTCAAAAATAGCGGTGTCCCGCTTCGCGGCATACTCCACCGCAGGGGGCACAGCGCCATGACGTTCCCGGTAGGTCCGCAGATCATTCAAAGGAGCCGCCAGCAAATTTTCAATTTCAGGAACACTGAGCACTGTGGGCAGGCGCTTGCCCATGCGGGGGCCGCGGATGCCGAGGAACGGGTTGACGCTGATCCGTCTCTCGCGAACCAAGAAACGATAGAAGGTGCGCAACGAGGCCAGCTTGCGCCGTGTCGTTGCAGGTGAGGCACCCATCCGATGCGAGGCCACGAGAAAGGCACGCGCCTGCTCGCGTGTCACGCTCGGCCAGTCGTAGGAACCCCCTTGCTTGGACGCCGGCCAGACAAATGCGCAGAGCTGTCCAACATCCTGGACATAGCCGGACAAGGTATGCGGCGACGCATTGCACTCCGCCTCCAGATAGCGGCTGAAGGCGCTCACCACATTGTCTGACTTCACGTCGGACACGGGCATGGGCTCAGGTATAGGCGCCTTAACGGTCACGTGCTTAATGTCAGGGTTCATGGGTTAGGCCTCAGGGGTCAGGAAAACACTTAAACGTTGAGCGTTGGACGTTAAGCGTTAAGAGTTCCACCTTCGCGAATACGTCTCCGGCGGACAGGTCAAACTTTTAACTCTCAACGTTTAACTCTTAATTTATGAAGTTACCCCTTCGTTTATTCCAGGGGTCTTACTGCCAACTGCCACTGCAGACTGCTACTGCGCCACCCCGGGCGGCGGACTTGCCTACTTCTTCACAAACCTTCGGCACTTCACACCAGCGGTCTTGAGCAGCTTCTCCGTCTGCTCTGTAAAGGCATAATCACCGCCATACACCACTTCGCGGATGCCGGCGTTGATAATGAGTTTGGCACAGGTCAGACAGGGACTGATCGTCACATAGATGGTTGCACCCGCAATGCGTGTCCCATGGTAGGCAGCCTGGCAGATCGCATTCTGTTCAGCATGCACGCAGATACACTCTTCAAGGCTTGATCCCGAGGGCGCATTGCCTGCACAGCGCGGGCAGCCGCCTTCGAAACAGTTCTTCACACCACGCGGGGTGCCATTGTAGCCTGTCGCCATAATTTGCTGGTCCATCACGACAACCGCAGCCACTTTGCGACGGCTGCAATTTGCACGCGTGGCCGTGACCAGCGCAATCTCCATGAAATATTCATCCCAGCTCGGACGGGGATCTGCGATCTTCTTTTTTGCCATACTTATACCTTCCCTATAACTTGACCGGTCTGACAGAATACTTTTTCGCAAAGATCGCTATTGGGGTGAAGGACGGCGTGCCTACGCAAGCCCGTGGATACACGGGAGGCACAGCTCGTCCTTCACCCGGAGTCCATGTGTGACACGCAGGTGCTTGCACGAGATAAGCCCCGGCGGTATTCCGCCATTCGCGGGGGCTTTCCGTGCAAGCACCTCTCATAGCGATCTTCGCGTAAAACATTCTTTTCATTCGTGTGGTTCGCGTCATTCGCATGCTAATAAAGCTTTCACTACTGATCACTGATTACTTGACCGCTCCTGCGGCGACAGCGGCTAGCAGGCCGCCATACAGCAGAATCGTCTTCTGGCGTTCCGACAAGGTGACCGATACTTCAAAGCATGTTCCCTGCGTCTCGTTCGTGACAACAGCCTTGCCATTCCCCGCAATTGCGTCGCGCATGTTTGGAATCGTCAGCTTGTCGTTCTTCTGAAGCGTGTCATAATCAGAGGGGTTCACAAAGGTGAAGGGCACAATACCGAAGTTGATGAGGTTCGCAAGGTGGATACGCTCCATGCTCTTGGCGATCAGCGCCTTGACGCCGAGATACATCGGACACATCGCCGCATGTTCACGGCTCGAGCCCTGTCCGTAGCTCTCTCCGGCAACAATGACATTGGCCAGTCCCGCATCACGGTTTGCCGAGGCATTCGCATGAAAGTGTGAATCCACATGCTCAAAGACATACTTGGCATACTGCGGAATATTCGAACGGTATTTAAGCCGTGCGCCCGCAGGCATGATATGATCGGTGGTGATCTTGTCGCCGACCTTGATCACGGCAACGCCTTTCAGCGTTTCAGCCATGGGTACGCCAGAGGGCACCTTGCCAATATTCGGTCCGCGCACGATCTCTGTTCCTGGTACGCCCTTGCCGGCCGTCTCCCGGAAGAGGAACATGCTGTCATCAATTGAAAAGGCCGTTGGCTCAACAACCGAATCCGTAAGCGCCATCGTACGCGCATCTGTGAAGCAGCCTGTCAGCGCAGCAGCCGCAGCGGTTTCAGGACTGACCAGGAAGATCTGTGCAGACTGCGTGCCTGAACGGCCTTCAAAATTACGATTGCTGGTGCGAAGGCTGACGGCATTCGTGCCCGGGGACATGTGGTTGCCAATGCAGAAGCCGCAGGCATTTTCTAGGATACGGACGCCTGCGCTCACAAGGTCACCCAGCAGTCCTTCCTGGGCCAGCATCTCCACCACCTGACGTGACCCTGGCGCCACACCGACTTCGATATCCGGATGGATCTTCTTGCCGCGAAGCATCAGCGCCACGGTCTTCAGATCGCGATACGACGAGTTCGTGCAGGAGCCGATCAAGACCTGATTGACCTTCTTGCCCGTCAGTGAAGCGATGGTCGCAATATTACCAGGAGAATGGGGACAGGAGGCCATAGGCTCGATCTGCGAGAGGTCGAGTTCAAGGACCTGATCATACGCAGCATCCGAGTCCGCGACGAGTTCCATCCAATCCTGCTCACGTCCCTGGGCCTTCAAGAATGCCTGCGTCGTGGCATCGCTCGGGAAGACCGAGGTGGTGACGCCAAGCTCTGCGCCCATGTTCGTAATCGTGGCGCGGGAAGGTACGCTCAGCGTCTCAACGCCCGGACCGCCATATTCGATCATGCAGTTCACATTGCCCTGCGTCCCATAGACTGACAACACCTTGAGAGCAACATCCTTTGCGGAGACACCGGGCTTCAGCTTTCCGGTCAACCTGACAAGTCTCACCCTGGGGGAGATTACGTAGAACGGACCGCCCCCCATGGCCACTGCGACATCAATCCCGCCCGCGCCGATGGCGATCATCCCGATGCCGCCGCCCGACGGGGTATGCGAGTCGCTGCCCAACAGGGTCGCGCCTGGCTTGCCAAAGCGCTCCAGGTGAAGCTGATGGCAAATGCCGTTACCCGGACGCGAGTAGACAATGCCGTAACGCTGCGCCACGCTCTTCAGGTACGCATGGTCATCCGCATTCTCAAAGCCGACCTGGATCGTGTTATGATCCACATAACTGACCGCCAGATCCGCCTTGACGCGATCAAGGCCCATGCTTTCAAACTGGAGATAGGCCATGGTGCCTGTCGCATCCTGCGTCAGGGTCTGGTCAATGCGGATGGCCAACTCCTTTCCAGGAGTCAGCTCACCCGAGATGCGATGCTTCGAAAGGATTTTCTCAACAATGTTCATAAAGCTTAAACACCCGCCTTAACGATTGCAGCAAAGGTATCCGCCTTCAAAGCGGCGCCGCCAATGAGTCCGCCATCAATGTCAGGCTTGCCCATCAGCTCTTTTGCGTTGTCAGGCTTCATGCTGCCACCGTACTGGATGCGGACCGTCTCAGCGACTGCTGCTCCGGCCATTTCAGCCAGCGTGCGGCGGATAATCGCGTGCACATCCTGCGCCTGTTCCGGCGTGGCGGTGCGTCCGGTTCCAATCGCCCATACCGGCTCATACGCAATGACGACCTTCGAGATGTCCAATCCGGCAAGGCCGGCTTTGATCTGACGGACCACCACGGCCTCCATCTCGCCATTGTCACGTTCCTGAAGGGTTTCGCCGACGCACACCAGCGGGACAAGTCCGGCATCCAAAGCCGCCTTGGTGCGCTTGTTGACGGTCTCGTCTGTCTCACCAAAATACTGACGGCGTTCGCTGTGGCCGACGATCACATGCGTGACACACAAATCCTTCAGCATTGCAGCAGAAATTTCGCCTGTGTAAGCGCCCGAAGCTTCCCAGTGAATATTCTGGGCGCCGAGCTTGACATTCGAGCCTGCGCAAGCTGCCGCGGCATCCTTCAAATCCGTAAACGGAGGGCAGACAACCACTTCGACATTCGTGATGCCGGCGGTTTCCTTCTTGATCCCCTCAATAAGCGCCGCTGTTTCAGACGCGGTCTTGTTCATTTTCCAGTTTCCTGCAACGATTTTGGTGCGCATGTGTATTGACTCCTTATGGTTATAAAAATGAGGCAAATATTATGCCTTTTCCCTGACCGATATGCAAGGGGGAAACAAGTTGCGAAAAAAATATTTTTTCATCGTGGAAATTATAAAGTTCTCATATGTTTATAATTGTTTACACAACACATAACGTGTAAACTTTAAATCATAAATCAAACAATAATCATGGTGATTATCGTTCGATCAAGACGTGTGAAAGGAATAAAAAATGAACAAGGATTGGCTGACCACCTTATTACTCTGTTTTTTTCTTGGCTTCTTAGGTATTCATCGTTTTTATACTGGAAGCACCGGAATAGGTGTTGTTCAATTACTGACATTTGGTGGCTGCGGGATTTGGACCCTTGTCGACTTTATCATGATCCTTACCGGCGCCTATAAAGATGGCAATGGGAATCCTTTAGTTAAGAAATAATGTTGAAGTATTCTATACCCATTTTTTTTCTGGGCATAGCATTATTGTGGCTCGTGCCGTTATCGACTATCGACAACGGCACGAGTTGCTGCCTTATAAAAACCATCACAGGATCTGAGTGTCCGGGATGCGGCATGACACGGGCTTTTTTTCACTTGCTTCATGGGGAAGTTGCAACGGCATTTCAGTATAATTGGAAAATTTTTATTGTGATGCCTATGCTCGCTTTTGTAGGCATACGATTTTTGAGACTCCGCCGCTTTTAAGTATATCCTGATGAGCATGCTGAAACCAAGATTTTTAATTCTACTCGCAAGCTGGACATGTCTCTGCGCAACTGCAACGACATTCCAGCTTGCGGAGCGTTTGGAGGTCGGACCTGCCTGGGCAGGCTGTCCAGTCGGCTTTGCGCTGGCCACACACTCCAATCGCCAGTTCATCGCCTACTACGATGACAACCGCGAGATGACGCTCGCGCAGCGCGACCTCTCCTCAAATAAGTGGCAGTTCAAGCGCCTCCCCTCCAAGTTGGGCTGGGACAGCCATAACTATATTGCGATCACCATCGACGCGGAAGGCTATCTCCATGTCTCCGGCAACATGCATGCCGTCCCGCTCGTCTATTTCCGCAGCACGAACCAACTCGACATTGCCTCAATCGTGCCGATTCATCGCATGACAGGCGAACTGGAAAAGCGCGTCACCTATCCCAGTTTCATGAGTCTTCATGACAACACGCTGATCTTTACTTGCCGCGACGGCGGAAGCGGAAATGGCAATCAGATCTGGAACCGTTACGATTTAAAATCAAAAACTTGGAAACGCCTCATCGACACGCCACTCTTTGATGGCGAAGGCCTCATGAGCGCCTATATGCACGGTCCTGAACGCGGACCTGACGGCTTCTACCATCTCTCCTGGGTCTGGCGCGACACACCGGCCTGCGAGACCTGCCACACGCTCTCATACGCGCGCAGCCGCGACCTGGTCTCCTGGGAGAATATCCAAGGCAAGCCAATACGCTTACCACTGCGGCTCGCCTCGGATGTCGTTGTCGCTGACCTCCCCATCAAGAGCGGCTTGATCAACTGCTCGTTCAACATGGGCTTTGATACGAAGGGCAAGCCTGTTCTCTCTTACACGAAGCACGATGACAAGGGCAATACCCAGTTGATGAACGCCCGGCATGACGGAAAAACGTGGATAAGCACCCAAGCCTCGAACTGGGATTATCGCTGGGCACCGACTGGAGGCGGCACCATTATCGGCGAAATCGGCGTCGGAGCTGTCGAGAACCAGGACGGGAAACTCGCACAAAATTACTCGCATGCGAAATTGGGCGGTGGACGCTGGCTCCTCGATGAAGCAACCTTGAAGCCGATTGGGAAGGCTCCTGTGCGCGATAAGTGGCCGGGGGGCATTATCAAGAACGAGCGTACCGAACCGGAGATGCGGTTGAATTCAGCCTCTGACTGCCTGCGCAAACCCAACGAGAGCCTCTCCTGCGATGGCTATCTCTATCGTTTGGTCTGGGAATGCCTCCCCGCCAACCGCGACCGCCCTCACGCCGGCGGCGCCCCTGCCCCCTCCAAACTGCGACTCTTCAAGTTCAAAAACCTTCCATGATTTACAGATTTCCCCGTTCGGTTATTTTTTCTTGAACTATCTCCTAAAAAAGATTACGTTATGAGTTAATTTTCCCAGAATGGGTTATTTTGCAGTCTTAACGTTTTCGGTTTCCTGCAGCTGCTGGATGCCGCTTATCAATGGCCACGTGAAAGGGGGAGGATGAAAACCTTATCAGCGCTTTTCTTCATTGTTTTATTTTCCGCCATCTCCGCGCACCTATTCGCAGCTCCTGTCTACGACTTGGACACTGCGGATGGACGTTATCTCTCGTTTGATGACTACAGCCTGACGACCGGCACCACGCCAACCTGGCAACATTTTGGACCAACGGCTCCGACACCATCTGCAAGAGGTCTTAAGGCCGGCACCAATCACCTTCATCAATCATCCTGGTCCTTTCTCCATTGCCGCATTGGAAGAAGCACATACATAGAAAACAGCGTCTTACCCATTTTAAACGGAAATGAATATGTGCCGATTGGAACAAATTACTGTCTCTATTTGCAAAACACAACGAATGTTTTAATCCATTCACCCGTATTTACGACAGGTATCGGGACCTTGTATTTGGATGCAATTTCTTTAAATTATTTGGACATTAACATCGCCATCTATATTGCCACCAATATGGTTAATGATTTAGGCGCCCCTGTTCCGATTGATGAGTCCGCCAATTCGAATCGAACGGCGATTGTGTGGGAGCCAGCCCCGCTGGACATTATTACTTTGGTAGGCGGTGATCCAGAGTTTGCTTATAAACGGGAGTTGAACATCCGGCAACCAGTCTGCATCAAAATTATGAGGAACAATATGTATGCTGATTACTTCTCTCGGGATGGCTATTACGCTGTCATCGACAACATCCGCGTCTCGGAGCCGCCTGCGGATGTGGTGATGGACAAAAGTGCCATGCCCTTCAATGTCTATCCACGTGTGAACCAGGAGATGAATATCCAGTTCAGGATCGACAATGTCCCAGGCCCTTATACCACTGTCTCCACTCTGCGTACGAATGTGCTACTGGTCTCGCGCTGGAACTACCTTAATCAGAAAACTACGCCCTGGACGACCAATGTGATGCAGTGCGTCAACATCGGTGACGGAGCCGGCAACAATGAACTTTGGCAACCGCTGCCCCCTTTGCCATCCTATCCAGATGCGGGCGATCTGGAGTACTTCTTCCTGTGCCACTTTGATGGGGCATATTACCAGTCGTATGATTATACGGTCTATCCGAAAGTGCTCGACCCAGTGCTTTTCCCGCCGGAGAACATGTCTCCAAGAACCTATTCCGCCGATGGTGTCACACACAATTCAGGCACGAACGCTCCCTTTGTCTTCCCGCTACGACTCTTCCCGTCGGAACACGACACCGTGAAAACGCTGCTCTATGTCAATGGTTCTGAAACCCCCATGGCTCTGCCCATGACCCTCGTCGGCACCAACAGATGGCAGGCCAAGTACGATGTGATTAACTATCTTAACGTCACCAACCTGCTCTGGTACTTTGAATCAACCGGTGCCTTTACCAACGCCTACCAAGTGACGCAGGAGAAGCATTACTGGCACAACGTCAACCATATCCAAAACAGAGCTTTGCCCTACGGCGACATCTGCGGGGTGACCGATGCCTCGCTCACGAACCGTCCCGCAGAGTGGTTCGGCGTAACGATCACCCCCGGGGAGTCGAGTTACGTCCTCTTCACCCTCGACACCTCCAAGAGCAACTGCCTTGCTGGACGCGGTGAATACCAGAACTTCAATGGCTGGAACACAGGCGCTGTAGCGCAGAACGCCTTCACCGACGCCGACGACAAGTGGCCGAAAGTCTCCTGCTCACAAAACTTCTCCAGCGGCTGGCGCCAAAGCTACTTTAGCGGCCTCAGTAACTGGTTCGGCACCATTACCTTTGCCGGAAAGACCGCAAGCGTACGTGTAGGGCCCGAAGCGATCTTGTCGCAACCCCTTTCCTGGCTGGCAGGAAGCTTCCAGTATGTCACCGAGCGGACGGCAATTAATGGATTGGTCGCTGATGCAGAAACCACAGGGCAGCGCCGCAATCAAGGCATCCGATTGTTGGGCGGCAGTGATGGTTTGGGACTGGGCTATTACCAAGGAAGCCTTGGCCAGCAGAATGGAATCAATGGCGTGGGGACCGTCACCTACAAAGCCCGCCTGAGCCGCCCGATCGCAACTGATCCGGACTACAACTACAATGTGGCCTATCGCTTCAGAGACATGATGCGCACGAATTATGTGCTTAAATGTTACATGAATGCGGTAACTGCAACACCGGAAGCGCCCTCCATTTCTATCATCGCCTATTACCAGTCCCCACGCAAATTTTACGAGTATCGCATTGTGCAGCTTCCGGATGCCCGCGATATCAATGCTCCTTATGGAGTATATGCAGGACGTGACGGCTATGTTGCCCACCAGATATGGAAATGGAATGGCAGCAACACGCCACAACTGCTGGCAGAATCCAAACGTGTGAATACCGTGACAACAGCTTGGGGCGGGACAGAATTAGCGTATGATGCACGGGTGACCACGACACAATCGAATCCAACAGAGTTCAGACTCTATACCACGTTGACACCCACGCCAAGCGTCTCCCTGCGGGTCAGGTTCCAGAACACGGATATTCCTTTTCCTGCTGGTTCGACAACATTCGAAGTTGTGGACTCCACGAATCCCATTCTCTTCGGAGGTTATGGCTTCCATTCAGCGGACTGTACGTTGTTTGTGAACACGATGACACTTAACAAAACGCTTGTTGGCGCTATTGATGGCGGAGGGACACCAACAGTTGTCATCGGCGGCGGCTCTTCAAACCACGCTACCGAATGGTATTGGCCAGCAGAACTCTACTCACTATCAGGCAACACGTTTGCACCAGCGATGCAATCTGCCAACGTGCAGGTACTCACCGGATCCAGCGAGTTGGGACCCTGGACGCCCTTTAGAAACCAGACTGTGAACAGCTATGCGTATCAGAATTTTAGTGCGACCACGAACGCATGGAACAACCTCTGTGCACGAATCCAGGCCAATGATAGAGTTGGAGTGGTTATTGATGGTGTGCGCGTAGGAAGCTGGCGCGGAGAGAACATTACATCCGCGCCGTCAGACAATTGGAAGATCACCGAAGGCTGGCTGAACTACAACGTCACGGACTCGTGGTTTGCTCATCTGGATGCGTCGCAGGCTAATCCGAGCCTGATCCAAAGCGTGCGCTCGGAGCGCATCCTCGGTCTCGGGTCAATCTCCTTTGATTACCGCGCGACGCTTGCGCCGGCCCAGATCAAGATCCAGTATACCGCGAACGCCATTCCGCAAGATGACAGCGACACCGGCTGGGTGGATGCCACGAATATCAATATTGCTGCAACTGGAAGCTGGACTCCTTCGAACATCTATCTTGCGCTAGCAGCAGCCACGAATATCTATGTGCGCATCGTCAACAATACCTTGACCAACCGCAAGGCGACTGTGGACGTGCGGAACATTGTGATCTGGAACAACCCGACCAACTCGCCAAACGATTGGGCTGCCTACAACATGAAAATTTCTGACACAGAGACCGATAAGTTGTGGCTCGACAAGAAGACAGTTTCAGGCACGGATCCAGATAAAGCACGTTCCGGCTATTTGAACAACAGTCAGACTGCAAACATCATCCCGGGACGTCCCATGACCCAGTTCAATCCCTACATTATGGCTCCGCGTCTGACCAGCGGACTGGGGACGATCTCCTTCTTGGCGCGCGCCTTCACCACAGCTTATGCTGCGGGAAACACGAACACATCCATCTCTGTCTATGCGAGCACAGATGAATGGGATAAGTTTAAGCCCGACCCTCTCTGGACTAAGCTCTACACCTTTACGAACATCACCAACGCCTTCTATCGGCCCTACACCTACACTCCCCATGTGCCGAATGACATCAAGGCTATGAAACTTGTGGTAGAAGGTGTGACACCGCCAGGCGGGACACCTCAGCGCGTCTGCCTTGATGAGTTAGTTGTGACGGAAGGGATCTTTTCGCGCTTCGATATTACGGACGTGAAGCTCCTCCTCTCCGGCACGCCAACCCCGCTTGAGACGAAACAGCCTGTCGAAGGCGAAGCCATCGGTGTTGAAGCACGTCTCTGCAATTTTGCCTTTGAGCCGCAGGACATAAAGGTCTGGCTCAGTTACGTGATCGGCACCAACACGTGGGGGGTCTTTAATGCACCAGAGGAAATGAGGAGGACGGAACGCCTGGAATTGATCGACCCCCTCAATCAACTCTATCGGACGCCTGAAGCCTTCAGTGTCACAGGAATTCCGGCGCAAGAGGCTCACACCGTGGTCCAGTATTTGGTTTGGGCAGAGTACGCAGACCCTGTCTCGGGCCGGGCTTGCATAACTAATTTGTCATGCTCGGTTGAACATCCCGCGTGGTATCCCACTAACTTGAACGATTCGTATGCCCCAGCAAAGTCGCCCTACTATATTGTGGGTTCAACGAACGCCCCTCTCTGGTTGACACCCCGTCTCCAGAATGTGCCGTATACAGGCGGTCTCTTCTCTGCCTTTGTGGGGGCACGTTCAAATTGGCTCGTGTCCTCAAGTATGCCATGGTTGTCGCCGCTCGCGTCATCGGGAGATGCACCCGCCCATACGCACTACTATGTCTCCCCAAATCCAAGTGTCTCCAGCCGCTCTGCAACGCTGACCTATTCAAGCGCCCTGCTCAGCGAGACGCTGGTCGTGAATCAAGATCCTGCCCCATCAAATTTCTCCGCCACCCTTGATTTTGCAGGTTTCAGGTGGACGCTAGGCGGTGATCATCTTTGGTTCTCACAGACAACTGTCGTTAAAACCGGCGACTCTGCACTCCAAAGCGGCCCCATCTCGGATAATCAGACCTCCTGGATTGAAACCGTTGTCAAGGGCCCCAGCTTCCTGTCATTCTGGTGGCGCGTATCATCTGAGACGGACCGTGATTGCCTTGGCGTCTCGGTCGACGGGGTTCCCTTGAGTGTGATATCAGGAGCGAGCGACTGGAAAAAGGAGACCCTCAATATCCGGGCAGGGGAACATGTCGTGCGCTGGAGCTATACCAAAAATAGTTCACTGCATTCTGGCAATGATTGCGGCTGGCTGGATGGGGTTGAGTGGGTACCGCCGCTTCAAGTCACGGTTTCGTTTGACCCGACACCGGGCATCTTGGAAACGACAAACACACTCCTCTACTGCGTAGGATATCCTTACGAAAGCCTTCCTGTTCCGTCCCTGGATGGCTATAGCTTCGATGGCTGGTTTACGCAGATGGGAGAATTGACCGTCCCTATTCATGCGTCAACCCTTGCAGAGGAGTACGTCCACAACCTTTTTGCGCGCTGGACACCCATTCCTTCCCCTGTCGGGTTTACGCTCTGGTCAGAGACTCTTGGACTACACGGCAACATCTACGACCTCTTCTTGCAGGACCGCAATCTTGACGGCATTGCCAATGGCTTTGAATATGCCTTCGGCACCAACTTGCCGCTCAGTTCGCTCTTGCTCAACATCCGCTTTGTCAATGGCAAAGCCATCGTTGAAGTCCCCCAACAGGACGCAGCAACGCTCCCGTATGTGGATGTTCGGGTGAGGGGCAGTACGAACCTGCTGGATTGGACATTGCCGATGATCCCTGCAATCGATACGACAGGCAAACCGTCATACAAATCATGGCACGAGCCCCAAGGGACAACTCCAGCCAAAGCCTTCTTCAAGTTGGAGGCCGAGCTGAAGTAGGTGCGTCATGGTTTGCCGGAGATTCTAGCGCAAAAACCGCAAATAAAAGCGAAAATGTAGGGGCCCGGCGAACCCGCACGGGTTCCGTTGGCCCGCCTCACCCGTGAATACACGGACGGCGGAGCGAACATTTGCGCGGAATCAACTCAATTTTCATCAGCAAAAAACAAGTTTTTTGCTGATGAAAATAAATAAAGATTTATCTGCGTGGCTATCCATTCCGCCGTCCGTGTATTCACGGGTGAGGCGGATGAGATAGCCACGCAATCTCTTTGCGGCTTTTGCGATAGAATCTTAGACACCCTGTGCAGAGCCCTAAACCCCTTGGACTTCAGGTTCGAGCAGGATGCCGAATGCCGCTTGAACGCGGTTTTGCATAATCTGCAAGAGGGCGAGGATGTCAGAGGCGCAGGCGCCGTCGTCAACAGCGATGATGTTGGCGTGGAAGTCAGTGACATAAGCGCCGCCGATGCGCAGTCCTTTGCACCCCGCCTCATCCAGGAGCCGTGCGGCAGATGCTCCCGGCGGATTCTTAAAGACCGATCCAGCGGTGCGCAAGCCGGCAAGCGGCATGCGTTTTTCGCGGATGGTCCGGCGCTTTTCTTTGATCGCTTCAGGATCTGCGCGCGTCAAGGTCAATGCGCACGCAACCGCGACACGCGCGTGAAGCCCCGCGCAATGGCGATAGGAGAACGCCAATTCAGCTGGAGTCATGACGCGCAGTGCGCCATCCGGCTCAATACAGCGGACCCACTTGACATGCTGAGCAATCTCTCCGCCATGCGCCCCGGCATTCATCGCCAGCCAGCCCCCGACGCTTCCGGGGACACCTTCCAAAAACTCAAGTCCAGACCAGCCATCCGTTGTCAGCTTGTCCAAGAGTGCCGGACCGCGCCAGCCGCACCCCACAACCACGGCTCCGTCGTCCTCGACCCGATACTCACGACAGGCATCCTTGGTGAAGCGGACAGCACAGCCATCCATTCCTAAGTCACTGACCCACATATTTGCGCCTGCGCCAAAGAGCCGAAGCGGCACGTCAAGCGCCTGGCATGCACGAAGGACAGAAGCCATGGCCGCTTCATCCTCGACCTCGACACGCCACTGCGCCGTGCCGCCGACCCCATAAGTGGACCAGCGTGTTAAATCGCCGTTTGCGACAACAATAGCGCCGGGAATTCCCTCCGGCGGAAACAGAGCAGAAGGATGCTCTCCCCCCTTGGAACCCCGCACATAATCCGCAAGTTGGATAATATCCCCGGCGCCGGCAATCAGAACAAAATCACCAGGCTGGACCGTTGCTTTCAAGAAGTTCCAGACCTCCTCAATGCTGCGAGCCAGACGGACAGGCTTGGAGGGGAGCTGTCTTCTGAAGTGCGCATACAGGTCAGCACTGGAACCGCCCAGCAGCGGCGCTTCAGAGGCTGCATAGACCGGCAACAAGATAACTTCATCCGCATCGGCAAAGGCAGCCGGGAACTCAGGACCTAAGGCGAGCGTCCGCGTATATCGATGGGGCTGGAAGAGAACGATGAGGCGCTTGGACTGCTGCAAGTGCGCCATCTGGATGGCTGCTGAAAGCTCCTGGGGATGATGGGCATAGTCTGCGACGTACTGGACCCCATCCTTGTCGCGTATGCGCTCAAAGCGACGTCCTGGCAACTCCGAGCAGGCAGCGGGGAGCTGTTCAAAAATGGTCTCAGGGCGAATGCCCAGAAGCAGCGCAGCGGTGGCCGCGCCAAGCGCATTGATGATGTTATGCTGCCCGGAGACAGGCAAGGTGACGCGTCCCAGTGCAACGCCTTTGAAAATGAGGTCGAAGGAGGAACCGTCTTGTGTCAGCTCGGCATGGATAGCCCGCAAGTCAGCCTGCTCTGAAAAACCAAAGGAAAGCAGCGGAACGTGAGCGGTCTCTTTTGCAACAGAGGCAGCACGCGCATGGTCTGCGCATACCGCAACACCCGCGCGCGTTTGAGCAATGACCCGGCGAAAGCAATTCACTAAATCCGCTTCGCCCGTGAAATGTTCAAGATGATCGACATCCAGATTCATCAGGACGGTTACAGCGGGATGATAGCTGGCGAGCGTGCCATCGCTCTCGTCAGACTCAGCGACGAGCACCTGTCCAGCGTCAACGCCCGCCACAGCCCCCAACGCGCGGGTGGTCCCGCCGATGCACCAGGAAGGGTGTTGTCCGCAGGCTTGCAAAAGACGCGTCGTAAAGCAGCTTGTCGTGGTCTTGCCATGCGTGCCACAGACTGCAATGGTTTGTCCGGATGACATGATTTCAGCTAAAACGTGGCCACGACGGACAACCGGGATTTGGCGCTCTTGAGCGGCTTGCAACTCAGGTTCATTGGGGTTCACAGCAGGCGTGACAACCACACAGGTCACAGAGGGATCGATATGAGTCGCTGAATGCCCCTGCTCAACGTGGACACCCACGCCACGGAGCCAGTCTGCCAAAGGGTTGAGACTCGCATCACAGCCACTAACGCGCCAACCGCGCTTGCAGAGCACGTATGCGAGTCCGGCCATGCCAACGCCGCAAATGCCGACGAAATGGACATGGCCTGTATTGTCCCCTACTGTGTTCATGTGCGAGGGGGATTCGATTAAAGAGACCAGTGATACTGCAAGCGGCTTTCACGCACATTTTCTTGCAAGAGGCGCTTCAGATCCAAATTCACGCCAAACCCCGGGCGGGAGAGAAGATCAAAAAAGCCAAGTTCCTCTTCGTATTTGAAAACCTTGATGGCTTCGACTTTCAGCAACTCCGCCATCTTAGCGCGTGCGTCATCGTCATAGCCAATGCCATCGATTAAGCCGTTTTTAACAGCCTCTTCTGCCAGGAAGATACGCCCATCCGCCAGCGGGGCAATCAATGACTTCTCCATCTTTCTGTTTTCTGCAACCAGCGTGACGAAGCGTTCATGCATGGCCGAGATCAGTTTCTGAATCAGCTCCTTGTGCTCCGGCTTCACATCGATGAACGGATTCAGCAAATCCTTGTTGGCTCCCGATTTGACGGTGACATCCTTCACGCCAATCTTCTCGGCCAACTCCTTGAAATTATACGACTGCATAATCACGCCGATCGAGCCGGTCAGGGTCGTCGGATGCGCCATGATATAATCCGAAGCGATTGCGATATAATAGGCACCGGACGCCGCAATATCCCCCATAATGGTCACAACGACCCGGTTCGAGTCCACGGCCTTAAACTTCTTGAGTTCATTATAGATAATATCACTGTCCGTAATACCCCCGCCCCCGCTATTGACCTCCAGGATGATTCCTTTGACATCCGGGTCATGCGTTGCACGGCGGATCGAACGTAAGACGGTCGTCGCATTGCCGCCTTTCCAGGAATCCTCGCTCAGCATGATCATGCCTTGGAGCGGTATACGGATGACCTTCTCTTCGCCAGCCCCGTACGACCACGTCTCCTTCATAAAGGGGACTTCATCCTCGCCAGCCTTTGTTGACGCGTGCTTTGCAATCGAGAACGAGCCGCTGGCGACCTCTTCCCCGATTGCCATCATGACCGCAAATGCAGCCACCAGCATCCCGACCCCCAGGACCACAAACAAAATAAAAAAACAGCCGCAGCCCTTCCACCAGCTTTTCTGTGAATTTTCGTTCGACATAATACTCCTTTAAAGAAATTTAATGATATCACACTTTCTCACAGTTGCAAACTGCGAAAAAATCAAGTATGCTGTTTTAAATCTCATGGACGAACAACTTAAAATCAAGTACGCGAAGACGCGCTCAGTCTGGCGCGATGTCGCGGATGCGGCGCGCACAACCATCCACATGGAAGAGGGCGAAAAAGAGCCGAGTTCTGCGTGGAAACGACGCATGTTGCTCTCGGAACACTCCCCGATCCGGCAAATGATTTTCAAATGGAAGTGGATCAACCTCAAATATTGGGTCAGTGTTCACTTTGTCCGCCACAAAGTGGGCATTGAGCATTATGTCAGCACCCAACGGACAGACAGGACCGGCCAAAACCGCGACGATATTCCACAGTCCGCCTTGGTCAACCACGAGTGTTGCGCGAATGCTCAGGCGCTGATTACCATTTCCCGGAAGCGACTCTGCCGACAGGCCTCCCCCGAGACGACCTACGCCTGGAAGCTCGTGCTTGCTGAAGTCCAGAAAGCTGAACCGGAAATCGTCAGCGTCTGCGTCCCGGAGTGCATCTACCGAGGGTTCTGCCCGGAGTTCAAGCCCTGCGGGTATTCAGCGACACCCGCCTACAAGAAGGCTCTTAAGACGTATCATGAGGGGCAGCCTGAAAAGGAATAATGGAATTCTGGAATCTTGGATTGCTGAAACTTGAAACTCGAAACTTGAAACTGGTACTGACGACTGCTACTGCTGACTGTATTTCACCCCATCATTCCAACATTCTCACCTGTCCGCCGTAGCCTTGGCGAAGGTGGATATTCCAACATTCCAGTTTGAAGTTACAGAAATGCCCCTAGCGACGATGAAACAAACGCCAAAACAAAAACCGTACATGCGCCCACCAGCTTGCTTTTTTTGCAGGCGTGTAGTGGCTATCGGCGCGCATATAATCTCGGTCTGAAAGTGACATGATGCCCAATTATAGCAAACCCATACGTGAGAATTCAACAGTGCGTTCGGATTTAAATAATCCGCGGTCAGGCGAGCGCCTGCAAAACATCCTGGCCAAGCGGGGCGTCGCCTCACGTCGCCATGCAGCTGAACTGATTGAAGCGGGTGATGTGACGGTCAACGGCGAACGCATCACAGAGCCAGGCTTTCGCGTGCACATCGAGACCGATGTCATCTGCGTGAGTGGCCAGCAACTTCCAAAGGAGACGGAAAAGCACGTGACCGTGCTCTTCTATAAGCCGCGCGGCCTCATCTGCAGCGCAGATAATGAGCGCGGCGAAACAGTCTGCGACTTCATGAAGAGCCATTTCTCGGAACGGCTTGTTCCTGTGGGCAGGTTGGACAAGGATAGCGAAGGCCTCCTGCTCATGTCCAACGACGGCGAACTGACGAACATTATGACCCATCCGCGTTATGGACACACCAAGACGTACATTGCGCGTGTCGCCGGCCACATGGACGACCAGAAGATCGAGACGCTCCGCTCCCGTCTGGAGATTGACGGATATCTGATCGAGCCTGTCGAAGTCGAAGTCTTAAAGGTTGGGAAAGATCACACCCATAAGATTGCCTTCACGCTTTCTGAGGGACGCAACAAGCAGATTCGAAAGATGTGCTCGCTCGCGCACTTTGTCGTTTTGGAACTGATCCGCGTGCGGATCGGCCCCATCAAGATTTGCAATATGCAGCCTGGCGAATTCCGGGTGCTGAGCGAGGCTGAAGTCAACCATCTCAAGCACGTTTAACCTGAATAGCGAGAAACTGACATGAAGAAACTCATCATCCTCTTGGCCGTATCCATCCTCAACCTGACGACCTACGGCGATATCCTTTCTCCCACCAACCGTCCGGCGGCATGGGCAAAGCTGGTTGTACAGGTGGGCGTTCCCAACCTGCATAAAATCACGACCAACCTCTATCGCAGTGCACAACCGACTGCTGAGGGCTTTCAAAACCTGAAGAAGATGGGGATTAAGACGGTTATCAATTTACGCTCGTTCAATTCGGACCGTGATGAAATTGGCAACACAGGCATAGTGCCGGAGCACATTTTTATGAAGGCCTGGCATCCTGAGCGTAAGGAAGTTGTCAAATTCCTGCAACTCGTCACCGACGAAAAGCGCTATCCCATCCTCTTTCATTGCCAGCATGGTGCAGACCGGACAGGGATCATGTGCGCGATTTATCGCATCGCCGTTCAAGGATGGAACCGGGAAGACGCGATCCAGGAAATGAAGGAGGGCGGCTATGGCTTTCACACCATCTGGGTCAATCTGCCGACATGGCTGGACGAACTGGACATAGAGTCGATCAAAAAAGAGGTCGGCATCACACCTGTAAAATAGCCCGTAGTTGCGCCCTAATACTTGACTAGCTGAATCATTTTGTCTATCATAAGCCTACTAAAAAGGAGTATTCTTTATGCGGTTATATACATGTCTGTACCTCGTTGCCTGCCTGACGCTCAGTTTTATCAGTTCTGCGTGCCGGTCGCCACGGGCCAATCTTGATTTCTCACCCGCCATGGCGCAGACCTTTGAAGTCTTTATCGAGAAGCCAACCGACACAAACGCCTCGAAGCAGTATGGCGAAATCGAGGGGTATATGATGTCCACAATCTCTCAAAATTTTGCCCGGCAAGGTCTGAGCGCGAGGATTCTCACAAACCCGGCAGAACACAAGCCAGGGCCGAACAGCAAACTCTTGGTCATTAAACTCATCAGCTACACCCGCATTGGCGTCGCCTCCACCCTGGGCATCCAAGTCACCTTAAAAGAGGGCTCCACGGTGCTGACCTCCTGGCAGGACTCTGTGCAAACCTCTCGCCCCTGGCAGGCGCTGGTGAATGCTTTAAATCTGAAAACTGGAGCCAATCTGAAGAAGTATTACGCTCCAGCAGCGCCTGCGCCTGCGCAGGTCCCTGTAGAGACACCGCCTACACCTGCAAAATAACAGAGCGGGGTACCTGTCATGCCTGAACTCAACATGAGTGATTTGATTTTCACGGAGAATCACTCACGTCTGAACAAAATCGCGATTATTGAAGCGACGCGGCGCATCAGTTACCGAGACCTCCAAGCAACCGTCGAACAGGTTAGCGATGCCTTGAAAACACATGGCGTAAAGCCTTTTGACCGTGTCGCCCTCTTGTGCCATGACAGTATCGACTATGTCGTGCTCTCACTAGCTGTTCTCAAAATAGATGCCGCCATTGTACCGATTGCACCCGACCTCATGTCCGACGAGCGTTCATCGATTCCGGAGCGCATGGATGTACACTTCATCCTGTCTGATGCCTCTTTGTCCCCAGATAAAACAGGAGTCACGCTCCCGTCTTCGCTGGGGCTCGACCGGACCATCTCCCTCCTGCCGCGCGCGGCCTCACAGGAGTCACGCGAACACTATGCCGCGATAAGGCCAGCCTTTATACGCTTTTCTTCAGGCACGACCGGCGCGAGCAAAGGCGTGGTGCTCTCACACGAAACCATTCTCGAACGGACCGATGCCGCGAATGACGGGCTCCACATCACAGAGGCAGATACCATCGCCTGGGTCCTCTCCATGAGTTTTCACTTTGTGGTGACGGTTTTGCTCTTCCTTCGCAAAGGAGCAACCCTTGTGATTTGCGGAAGTCCGATCCTTGACGCCATGGCGCGCGCCATACAGCACCATGAAATCACATTGATCTACGCAAGTCCTATTCATTATCGCCTCTTAACGACCTCACACGCCGTCACCTCTGACCACTTTAAATCCTTGCGAATGGCCGTTTCAACAGCCGTCCGCCTCCCTGAACAGATTGCACACGACTTCTTCCAACGCTTTCATGTCCATCTGACCGAAGCTTATGGCGTCATCGAGATCGGGCTTCCCTTTGTACATCAGCAAGCCGACTCGTTTTGTTCAGGGCACCTCGGAAAACCGCTGCCCGCCTATACGGTCAAATGCACAGCCGACGGCGAAGTGCTGATCCGAGGGAAAGGACTTTTTGACGGCTACTTTTCACCCTGGACCCCCTACCCGTTGCGACAGACTGACGGCTGGTTCAACACGGGAGACGTCGGCGAACTCTCCGCCGACGGATGCCTCACGCTCGTTGGACGCCGGAAGGCCGTCATCAATTTTTCCGGGATGAAAATTTTTCCACAGGAGGTCGAGGAGGTCCTCAACCGTTTTCCTTCTGTTGCAGAGTCGCTCGTCTACGGAGAACCTCATCCCGAATATGGACAACTTCCCTGCGCGAAGCTTGTACTGACTCCCGGCACAAAAAGCTTTGATGAACGCGAACTATTGCTCTTTTGCCGGACACACCTTACAGCGCATAAAATTCCAAAAACATTTACCTGCGTCGAGGCTTTGCCGAAGACCGCAAGCGGTAAAATCCGCCGTTTCTAAGAGCCAACCAAATACAATCGACACACGATCACCAATGTAATATAGTAGAAGCTGAAGTGTATAAAAATGACCGTTTTCTGATCATGTGTGACATGGATTTACATCTTATTAATTTGCGGAAGTTCGTCAGCGCAGCACTCTTTCTATCCTTTTGTTGCGTTTATCACGTACAGGCGAACCTCTATATTACAGAGGTGATGTCGAACAATGAAAACGGCTTAAAAGATGAAGATGGAGACCGCCCGGACTGGCTCGAAATCTATAATGCGGCTGACGCACCTGTCAATCTTGACGGCTGGTGGCTGACGGACAAGGTTACCCAGCCAACACAGTGGCGTTTCCCGGCAGTGATCCTTCAGCCAAAGAGCAACATCCTGGTGTGGGCCTCTAGTAAAAATCGCGCACTCACCAACGCACCGTTGCATACCAGTTTTAATCTTTCCGCCAATGGCGAATATATCGGCCTCTATCGCCCGGATCCCACCAACGGCTTGCCGATGCTCGTGACCGGATACTCCTTTCCTGCCTTGCCTGCAGACGTATCGTACGGCTACTCTTTCCTGCAATACACAACCAATTTCATCGCCCTCGGAGAACCCGGACGTTATATTGTCCTGACAGATGCCCAAGGCAATAATTTCTATACTAACGTCAACTACGCAGCAGGACACCTAGGCCATAATCAGCCCGGCGGCTGGAATGTATCCCCGGCGTTCAATGATGCGGCATGGACCTCTGCCACAACCGGCATCGGCTATGACACAACGGGCGCGTTTAACACCTGGATCGGAACCTCCCCAGCAAGCAACTGTTCAAATGCCCTCCGCTACGTCAACTCCTCGCTCTGCTTCCGCCGGACCTTTACAGCCACTGATCCGCCAACTAATCTTGCCTCTCTGACCCTCCGCATGAAATATGAGGATGGCTTTATCGCCTTTGTCAACGGGGTCGAAATCGGTCGGGCAAACTGCTCAGCGACAACGCTGGCGTACAATACCCCCGCTGACACGGCGGTCAACGAAGCTGTAGTGAACAGCTGGTTTGATTATGCCGTTCCAAAGGCTCTCTTGTCTTCCGGCACCAACCTGCTGGCCGTCCAAGGGTTGAATGTCAACAAAACCAGCTCGGATTTCCTGATGCTTCCCACATTGTTAGGAACCTACTCGTATTTCAGCGACACCTTCGTCTACTTCAGCACGCCCACGCCCGGGGCCCTGAATGGCACGGGTGCATCAGGGCCGCTACTCGTTGATGCCACCCCCGCAGATCCCAACATTCCGCGTCCGCTCGGCAACAGCTCCAGCCCGCCACTCACCCTCACTGTCCGCGCCATTAAAACGAAAAGCCACATCTCCAAGGTCCAGGCCTTTTACAGAACCCTGTGGAACGCGGAGGCCTCCCTCACCCTGCTGGACAATGGCGTAGCCCCTGACGCAACAGCCAATGACAGCATCTATTCCGCTAATCTGCCCACAACCGAACTTGCCCCCGGACAAATGTTGCGCTGGCGCTTTGAAGCGCAAGATGTTCAGGGCGTAATCACCAAACTCCCTGCCTATCTTGATCCAAACGATTCGCCTTGCTATTTCGGAACCGTGGCCGTTGTCTCCTCGACAGCCACCAGTCAACTCCCTGTCCTTGAATGGTTCGTAGAAGGCTCTCCCGCCAACGGTCCTATTGCAGCGGCGTTTCGAGGCTGTTGTTACTTCATGACCAACTTTTATGACAACACCGGACATGAAATACATGGCCAGTCTACAGCGGGCTTTGCGAAGAAGAGCTATGACTTTGACTTTACCGGAGAAAAACGCTTCTTATGGAGGGCAGACGAACAACGCGTCAAGGACATTAACTTGCTTTCAAATTTCGCAGACAAGACAAAGACACGCAACACCTTCTCGCATTGGGTTGGACAGAGGACTGAAACACCCCACCACTTTGCCTTCCCTGTGCGGGTCCACCTCAACGCCACCTTTCATGGCGTGATGGACATGATGGAGGATGGCGATGACCGCCTGCTCGCGCGTAACGGGCTCGATCCGGAGGGTGCCTTCTATAAAATTTACAATCTTGTGTTTACCACGAGCGCAGAAAAGAAGACTCGCCAAGAGGAGGGCAATGCCGACCTCGCGGCTTTTTACAGCGGACTGGACCCTGCAAGCCCATTGAAATTTAAATTTGCCTATGACAACCTGGATATTCCTGCGGCAATCAACTATATGGTGACCCGCTATCTGAATAGCGATGTCGACCATGGCCACAAGAATTACTACCTCTACCGTGACACGAATACGACACGCGAATGGCAACCCATCATCTGGGATGTCGATCTCTCACAAGGACACGTCTGGAACGGCTCGGAAGGCTATTTCGATGATGACCTGATCACGAATTGCACCATCAGCGTCAACAGCTTAACGAATCAAAACCGTCTCTATTATCTCATCTATTCCACCCCCGAACTCCAGCAGATGTATGTGCGACGCTTAAAGACACTCATGGACACGCTCCTCCAGCCGCCGGGCACGGTCAACGGTATTTTGGAGACCCAGATGCGCGCCCTTGTCGCAACCGTTGATCCAGACCCGGCAAACCCTTCAGCCTGGACAGACGGCGACCTTGACGCCACGCGCTGGGGGATCGATGCCCGCTTCATCCAGAACCGGCCGCGCGAAGAGGTTGAGCGCCTGGTCACAAATTACTTTGCCCCCAGGCGCGCCTTCCTGTTTAATCAAGGAGCCGGACGTCAGACATACAATGGACTTCCTATTCCCTCTGCTTCGCAGACGAACCTCCCAGGCATGATCGCCTTTGACGCACTGGATGTCCGGCCTGCCAGCGGCTCACAGCACGAATATGTCATCTTACACAACACAACCGCACAGGCCATCGATCTCTCCGGCTGGACCGTAGACGGCCAAATCCAGCACCGCTTTAAAGGCGGCACAGTCATCCCGTCAGGCGATGGCACTGCCGCGACAAACTACATCGGACTTTTACATCTGGCCAAAGATGCGTATGCCTTCCGAGCACGAACCAACGGACCGACCGGCAATCAGCGCCGCCTTGTCCAAGGAAATTATCTCGGCGAACTCTCAGCAAGGGGCGGCACCATCAACCTGCGTGATCCAGAGGGCGCACTCATCGCCACGCATACCTATCCAGCAGATCCAACGCCCATGCAAAGCGATTTACGCATCACCGAACTGCAATACCATCCGGCTCCCCCCACACCAGCCGAATCTGCAGCAGTCATCGGGGTCCAAGAATCCGACTTCGAATATATTGAACTTTTGAATGTGGGCGCGACATCCTTGCAGCTGGGCAACGCATGGTTTGCACAAGGCATCCTGTTTACCTTCCCCTCAGTCTCACTTGCTCCGGGAGCGCGGCTCATCCTCGCAAAGAATCCGCTTGCGCTCACCGTGCGATACCCCTCCATCACAAACACAGTCACCGTGCTAGGCCCCTACTACGACGAACTCAGCGACAAGGGGGAGCGACTTGAACTCAAGGACGCGACAGGTGAAACCATTTTTGATTTTGAGTATGACGATGACTGGTATCCTCACACGGACGGAACAGGGCGTTCCCTTGTTCTGCGAGAGGTGTCACTGCCGCAAACCACACTGCATCTGGAAGATCCCAAAGCATGGGGGATCTGCTACATGACAGCTGGGTCGCCAGGCTATGGCGACGCGACCCTTGCACAAGCCTATTACGGATGGAACCACTTCCACTTTACAGAAGGTCAATGTGAAGACGAGGAGACGGGCGGGCCTTATGCAGACCCGGACAGCGACGGACGCGTCAACTGGGCGGAATATGCGCTCGGCACAAGTCCTTGGACAAACGATACGCATTCGATCAGCCTGAGATTCATCCCCATCGAGGCTGCAAAATACGATGCGATATCCTTCATGCGGGCATTGAATAGCATCGATGTCGAGTACAGTCTCTGGTCCACGCACGACCTCGCGTGGGAACTCTGGCAAGAAGAAGCGAACGCCGTGATAGACGACACAACACCCATTGATGCTGTACGGGAAACGGTCATCCTGCGCGAGGCGACGCCTTCAGCAGCACCCCAGCGCTTTCTCAAGCTGCACCTTGACTTTAATCCTTAACGCTCTCCCAGAGGTTGAGGACTTGAAAGAGCTCGCCGCAAACAACGAGCGGACGATAGAGCAGTTCAAGTTGCTGTTCTTCCAAGGCGAAACAATCCTCACACATCTTATAATAACGCGACGGATCCGCTACAGCATCCTTCATGGGAACAGGAACCTTTGGCAGACGGTCGACCACCGCCCAGGCGTCACGAAGTTCAAGCTGCAACGCCTCATAACGGGCCTTCAACTGCTGCTCAATATCCGCCTCACGCAAATTCGCAGCCGCACGTGCGGCATGCGCCGCGTTTTCCAGAGATGTTGAAAAAAAAGGAAGGATAAACGCGACGCGCAATTGCCACTGGCCTTCATCGCGCGAATCATTGAACTCATAGCCGGTATCCACATAATCAAACCAGGGGATATTTGCAGCCTTGGCTGCCTTGTGATCCGCCCGTATTTTGTTGGTGGCCTCACGCGCCGCCCGATATTCCGGAGACATCGCAATGATCTGGCGTTGTTGCGCCAGCCCCGAGGCGACCACAGCCAACTCGCGGGAGAGCGGCGGCAACTGGATCGCATCCGCTGGAATACGGGTCAGGATGGAAAGAGTTCGCCGCGCCGTTTGAATGGACTGCCTGACTTGTTCAACCGTCATCTCATGCCGCATCACTTGGATCTGGTGCGCTTGAAACTCATATTCGGGGATCAAGCGGTTTTTCAGGGAATCCCCCAAATACTGCTCGCGCACTGTGAAATGCTCCGAGAGCCGCTGGTGTAGATCCAGCAAGGCCTGCGCCATCTGCAGTTCTGCGCAGAGCTGGTAGATCACCAAGGCAGCTTCTGCGCGTTCAATCCGGGCCTCCTCCTCCAAGGTACGGCGCGTTGCCTTAGCGACTTCGTGAAGTTGCTTGTTAATAAAGGGATTCGGAATATAAAAGCGCATCCGCAGCCCGTACTGCCGGTCATCCTCGGCCTGACTCACGGGATGCGCGTTCGGAATGCTGGAACTCAACAGCAATTGTGGATTCTGCCAATCCGCCTTGGCTCGGACGCGGAAATATTCCGCGCGCGCATCCTGCAACAAAGCCGCGTAATTCACATTGGAAGCCATGGCGACACGAATCACATGTTGCCACGTGAATGCCTTCGCCGACAAAGAGGGGACAACAGGCTCTACGGCATGAGTTTCCGCTGCTGAAAGGCAACAACACAACCCCGCGCAACAACCGGCACCTATAATAAAAAGACGTTTTTTCATTGTTTCAAGCGCGTGAGGCGTGCCTCGAATTGACGATAAAAGAGACGGCATCTCTCTGGAAATGTGAGTGGAGGAAAATTCAGCAAGACGCTCTCTCCTGGAATCAAATCATGCTTCGGGTCCTCAATCGCGAGATAGAATCTCCGGCCACGCGTCGGGAAGCGAACACTCGAGGGCGTGGAAAAGGGATCCATCAAGTCAAGCAGCTCGGGCTCCAATCGTACAACCCGCGCATGATAGCGGCCGGGGATGTCCCTGAAGGGCGCGATCACGGTTAAGCGAAGCCCCTCGTGAACCAAGGCTGCCTGATGCGGCCGCAGCATGCCTGTGATTTCCGTCAGTTCAGGCTGCATAATCCGCAAAACCGGGACGCCGGCGCCGACCACATCGCCTGCCTTATACTGGATGCGTGAAACAACGCCTTTGGACTTCGCCTTTAAATACGCAATCTGTCCCTTATCGGAAGCGCCTAAATGCTGTGCCAACCCCTGAAGTGTCTGCCGTTGTTCCACAGTCCACTGCAGATTTGAATGCTGCGCCACCCCTTGTGCCTGCCAGCCTTCCCAGGCCTTCAGGGACAGCTCGTAGCGCTCTTGCTGCGCCTTGAGCAAGGCAGGATATGAGGCCAATGTTTGCTCAAGCGCCTTCAGTTCGGGACGGATCCGCATCAGTTCCAATTCAGAGATCAACCGTTTTTCAACCAAGGGTTGCAAACGATCCACCTCTGTCTTCAAGGAGTCGTGCGTAGCCTGATCACGCCGTTGATTCAACCGCGTCTCTTCGAGTGACACACGGCTATCATCCAACGCCGTTTGCAGCCGGAAGGAGATCACCTGTTTTTCCTGAACGTCACGATCCATATCCAACTTGAATTCGAGCGAGCGCAGACGATAGGTCAGCTGATCATTCAGCTCCTGCGCTTCGGCGAAGCCTTCAACCTCCACCAGCGTATCCCCCACTTCCACCTTCTGACCGACGCTGACATTGATCTTTCGGATGCGAACCGTCTCAATAGGCCCCACCGTCTCGCTTTCAGCAGAGACCAGGCCCAGCAACGAATTCTCAACCTGGCTTTCGGGCTGCAAGAGCCAGGCAACAGGAAACAGAAGCAACCAGAAGAGATACACCCATCGCCTCAACCAAAAAACAACCCGAATCCGGAACGGGATTACTACATTTTTCTTTGTCATCACTACGTTATTCTCCAAAAAAAAAAGCGCGATTACCTGGCCTTGGCGATTCTAGACTTCAATGGTTGTGCGGTGCATCACCAAGACAGGTTGAGAGATCGTCTTCACCTCCCGAAGCGCATTGAGCAACTCACGTTGATATGAAGGATCCATCAACCGAATATGATACGAGAACTCCACTGTGCCTCCCTGGGCCACATCGCGGACGGCAATCAGGGTAAATGACTCGCAGTGCTTTTCCAAGAGCGCATCCACAATCTGCTTGCTGTCCTCATTTCTACTCGAAAGGAAGCGGAGCAGCCCTTCATATTCCCGGCGTGAAGCAAATGGAGCGAAATGCAAGAAGAGGGCAACAGCATTGATCATCACCGTGCCGCCAATCGCCACCAGCGGCAAGCCGGAGCCGCAGGCAATCCCCGTCCCCATACAGGCAAACAAGAACATCGCATCACGCGGATCACGAATCGGGGTACGGAACCGAACAATGGCGAGCGTGCCTAAGATCCCCAAGCCACGCGCCAAACTCTCCCCCACCGCCATAATCAACAAACAGGTCACCATGGAACCTAAAATCATGGATTGAATAAATGACTTTGAGTAGGAGAACCCGCTAAAGGTCCATTGATAGACAGATGCATACATAAAGGCGAGCAAAAAACTCAACAGCATGGCGCCGATAATACTCGTCAACGACATAGGCGCCGTCGTGCCGAGCAACATGTTCAAATAGTCAGTCTGCATCTAAATACTCCAATTATAAAAATTAGCTAAATCGATTCGCGTCGGCAGGGAATGGTCAAAGCATCCTTCCTTCCAGACACCCGTAGAATACTTACAATTTCCTGTCTTTTGCAAGTCAAATGTCTCGATGAGGTGAAGCACCCAGGTCGGCACCTGCTCAAGCGTCTTTATTTCCATCACAATAGACGAATTTTCTTCGCCCTGCGCTTCACCTGAATCCATGGGGAACCAGGTGCCGCTCCTCCCGAAATCAGTCCAGGAGGTTGTTGGCTGATACTCCAGAAGACGGTCAAAAGTGATCCGCAAATAGTCAAACCCAGTGCCCAAATAGGACTCCCGTATATACCGCACCAGTAACTTGGGGACCGCCCCCAACTCCCACACAATCCGCTTGAAATTTAAAAAATCAATCTCCTGCTGCTCCGATACGAAAACATCCGGCAGCGCCTCATCAAATACCAAACGCTCATTCCACGCAGGAAAGGGGATCTGTGCGCGTGTCTTAACAATCGTGTGTCGGTACTTCGCCTTAATTTCAGTAAAGATCGGCGCAGACCCGATCTCGCCATACGTCCGGACACGCAACTTGAAGCGATTCAGCGCCTCAACCTCCTTGGCCGAATGGAACGATAAATCAGGCGTGTCCAACTGAAGCGTCGTAATCATATACTCTGACGGCTCACCTTTTCCAAACGGATCGCGGACAACAAAAGGCTCCATCCACGCTCGCATTTCAGGTACGCATGACGGCGGAATTAAATACTTACTTTCATAACGATTTATGATGTTCCTCAACAGCATCCGCATATTTAAAACCTTATTGTTCCTGAAGTCAACAGAGATTGCATTTTACCCCCACTTTTTCCTCGCATGCGTAATGGTTCTTTGTTACTGTAAAACCATCTTAAGCAAAGGGATGGCTATGATGAAAACGCGTGTAATTGCAATTGACGGGCCCTCAGGCGCAGGTAAGTCTTCGGTCTCGAAGCGTGTCGGGGAGCAACTTGGCTTTCTGCATGTGGATTCCGGTGCGCTGTATCGGATCATGACGTGGCAATGCCTGGAGAACAGCATTGATACCGCGAATCCGGATGCCGTTGCCGCCTTTGCAGAGAAGGTCGATGTTGATTTTTCACCCTGCGAGGGCAAGATCGCCTTTTATGTCAATGGCGTTGAGCCAGGAAATGCCATCCGTACGCCTCAAATCAATCAGCATGCCAGCCCCGTCGCAACCGTCAAGGCCGTGCGCGACCGCGTGACAGATTGGCTGCGCGACATGACGCGCTTTGGAAACCTCATTGTCGAGGGACGCGACATCACCACGGCCGTCTTCCCGGATTCCCCTGCCCGCTTCTATCTCGTCGCCAGCGCAGAGGCCCGTGCCGAGCGCCGCCGCAAGGAAGAAGTTGAAAAAGGCATTGCCAACCATTCAGCCGAAGAGGTCAAGAAATCCCTCCTGGCCCGCGATGCGATCGACTCCTCCCGCGTCCACGCCCCTTTACGAAAAGCCGATGGCGCCCTTGAGATCGACAGCACGTTCATGACGCTGGATGAGGTCGTCCAGACCGTCATCGATGCACTTCCCCAGGAGTGGAAAAATTAGCCATGACGATTGCCGGATGGATTATGATGGTCAGTTGCTGGACACTCATTATTACGTTCAGCATCTTCTTGGTTTATAAAACAATCGCGACTCCACGGCATGACGATGACTAAACCGCGCATAGCGATCTCCGGAATGGGGGCCGTCACACCCTACGGCGAAGGCGTCAACACGCTCTGGCTGGCCCTCTTGGAAGGCGCTTCAGCCATTAGCGTCTGCGACCGCTTTGACCTGGGGGGCCTCGCCTGCACCCAGGCCGGACTCATCCGCACCACGCCGTCAATCCCCGGACTTGAAAAAGCTTCGCGTGCCGTCTCCTTCGCTGCTGCCGCCTGCCGTGAAGCGCTCCAGGCGTCAGGACTGCTCAATGACCTCGACGCCTGCCAATCCATTGCCCTCATCACCGCCTCTAATTTCGGCGACATGGAAAGCGCAGAGCAGACCCTCGCCCCCACTACAGTCGGACACGATCCGCGCGCTGCCGCGGCCTGCGCCCAATCCTCCGTTACAGACCTCCTGGCAGACGCCTTCCATCTCAACGGAATCCGCCTGGCACTCTCCCTCTCCTGCGCCTCCGGCGCCTCTGCCGTGGCGACCGCCGCAAACCTTCTGGCCGCCAACCGCGCCACGCGCGTCCTGTTGGTCGGGTATGATGTCATCTCCCCCTTCTCCTGGAGCGGACTCTGCTCCTTGCGGACCATGACCAAGGAGAAGGTCCGGCCATTTGACCTGAACCGAAGCGGCACGGTCTTCTCTGAGGGCGCAGCAGCCCTCCTGCTGGAACGCCTTGATGCAGGTGACACCCCTGCGCGCCCCCCTCTCGCCTATCTCACGGGCTGGGCCTGCGGCAACAACGGCTTCCACCTGACCGCCCCAGCCTTGCGCGGCGCAGGATCAGCCACGGTCATGCGCGAAGCCCTCACGCAGGCAGGGCTTGAGCCAGCCGCCATTGACCACATCAACGCCCACGGCACCGGCACGCAACCCAATGACTCGACCGAGACGCAAGCCATCCAGGATATCTTCCAAGACGCTGCGCGCTCCATCCCCGTCACTTCGATCAAGGGCGCGCTCGGACATCTCCTGGGCGCTGCAGGAACCGTTGAGATCGTTGTTTCCGTACTATCGCTGAACTACAACCTGATTCCTCCGACAGCCAACTACGAGACGCCTGATCCGGCCTGCGCTTTGGATATTGTCACCTCCCCCCGCACCGCAGCGCTTCACCATGTGCTCTCGAACTCCGCCGGCTTCGGAGGCTGCAATGCCGCCGTGATTCTTTCAAAGTCCGCTCCGGCACCTACGTCGAGCATCCCTCTACACGCTGTTGCTCCGCAGCAGGTCTACATCACCGGCCTCGGAGCGCTCTGCGCACTCGGCAGCGACCCGCAGGAGATCGCGCTTGCCTTGCGCGAAGGAGAGCCAGCCTTAGCCCCCCTCTCCCGCTTTGCCGCTCCAGGCACACCCATGGTCGGTGAAGTCCCTGCTGTTGACTTAGCCGCCTGCGGCGTCTCCAAGAAAACCTATCTGGACACCGCAAGCACACTCTTTCTCGCAGCAACAGGACAGGCCCTTCGACACGCCGGCGTCAAGCTTGAAGCGATTGGAAACGCCAAAACAGGCATTCTGGCAGGCACCACCTATGGCTGCCTGGAGACGGCCGAACTCTTTTTTGCCGACTACCTTGCCAAGGGACCCCGCCTCGTCAAACCGCTCCTCTTCCCCCACGCCTACACCAACACCCCGGTCAGCCTGGCCTCCATGGAGTGGGAACTGCGAGGCGAGCACGAGAACAATGTCTCCGCAGACATCGCCTCAGGGGTTGCCCTGGTACAAGCCTTTGATCTTCTCGCTTCAGGACGCTCACACACCCTCGTGGCCGGCGGCGTCGAGGCGCTCTCACCCATGCGCTTAAGGGCAAACCCGGACGCAGCCACATTAGGCGAGGGAGCTGCAGCACTCGTCCTCTCAACGGAGGCGCAAGCGCCCTACGCACGCATCCTGGGCTGCTCGATAGCCCCGACGCTGAGCCAAGCCCTCTCAATCATACTGGCAGCCAAGGCGCTCACACGCGAGGCAATTGAGTCAGTTTACGTGAACGGGAAAGCGCTTGATGCTACGCTTGCACTATTCCCGCAAGACAAAGTAATATCGGCTGAAAAACTCTGTGGCAATCTTGAAGGTGCCTCATCCGCCCTCCACCTCTGCTTCGCGCTCCTCTCCGGCCACCAAGGTCCGCTTCTCATCCTGACCAGCAACCGCTCCACCACCGTCGCGATCCTCGTGCAGCGTACCTAAAATTTTGATATCTGTGCTTGTCATCCGCCTGCCACTTTGCTAACGTATGCAAACCATTTTTTAGCCAGCTTAGCTCAGTTGGTAGAGCACTTGATTTGTAATCATGAGGTCATCGGTTCGACCCCGATAGCTGGCTCCATCTGAAAACCCGCAAAAATATTATTTTTTTTGTGGGTTTTTCTTTTTTCAAGGGACTTCTGCCTGATGCTGAAATTCAGAATCAGTATCATCTACGTCATCGAAAAGCAGGATGAGTATGTTATCCGCGATCCAGTACGGTTTACTGAATGGAGGCTCTTCGGGTATCTGTACTGAATTAGCAGAGATCCTTTGAAGCGTTCGGTTTCGGTTCGTAGATGACGGTTCAATGTGGAAGAGCCGTCCCGCCCAATGCCACTAACTTTTCATGGGGCAACAGGGGAACGGCCTACAGAGGGACAGACAAGAATGGCTCTCCTCTTTCATGCGGGCGGGACCCGCCTTCGCTGAGGCTACGGCGAGGCAGGCGCCCACGCTCCCTTCTATTGCTGCCCTCAAAGGAGCGCGGGCATCTTGCCCGCCGGAGCCGGGACGGCTCCGCCACCTTATTGCCCTAGGAGCGCCGACGCTTGGCCGCCGTAGCCTTGGCGTAGGCGGGTCCGCGGCGGCAAGAAAGGTGGCGCGGGCCATCAAGGCCGACGGGGACGTCGGCGTTCCCAGGAGATAAGCCCTTCGCTTGCAACAAGCTAACACGGAAGATAAAGACGAAACGGGCTGCGAAAAATTAGTGACAATAGCCGTCCCGCCTCTTTCTCAGTGCCGGTCCGCCGCTGCCACTATTCGGTTTGCACCATCCGACCGACATCGTTGAGCACCATGTTGCCCTTCACAATGGTTCCGAACACAGAGCGCATATCTTGCACACAGATCGTCACAAAATACCAACCCGGACTGGAATAATCCCAGCCCTTTAGCCTTATGCTCTGTCGATCTGGAAGCGGTTCATCCATTGTTCAACAGCCTGCTTCATATAAAATGCAGGCCAGCATGCCGCTGGGATCCAGATTCCCCACGACTAGACGACCCAAAAGATCACCCTTTAGCGGTATAATCGCCGCGTCACGGCGTAACAAGGACGCGGAAGAACATTGAAGGGCCGGCCAGCGGCGTGCTGATTGTCACCTCAACGCGTTCGTAGGACGTGCCCAGCGGCGTCAGTTGCACGCCGAGGGTAAACGTCACCACATCATCCCAGGCCGGCGGTGCGAGGGTCGGCGATCCCTGAAGCGTATAGCTCAGGGCCGGATCGTCCTTGCGACGCACGTAGCTGACCAGGAGATTGCCGCCCGGTGCAGTGGTCAGCGTGAGAAGCGCGCTAGCATCAGCCACAGTCGGCACCCCGCCGAAGGCGTACTCGGTATCGTTATCCTTCGTGTCGCCGTCCGTGTTCGCCGCGCCGCCCCACAGCGTCGCCTCCAGCGCGGGATTGGCCGCGTCCTTGCCGAAGTGCGTCACGTTCCACAGGTTACGCGGCGTGTTGGACAGCAATACGCCGTCCACCAGCACCACCACGTCAAACGGCTCCACCCCGATATCGCCGCTCGCGTCTGTCGCTGTCACCTCGACCGGCACACGCCCCAGCACAGTCGGTGTACCGGAGACAGTCATGCCAGCAACGGTCAGGCCGTGACCCGTTGTCGGAAGCACAGGCACCACGGTCAACACGTCATACACGTCCGGATCTGCAAAGACCCCGTCGGGTATTGTGTAAGCGAACAACTCGCCCCACTCCGCCATCTGATCGGCAAGCGGAGTCACCACCACCGGGGCATTGTTAAACTTGAAGCGATACATATAGGCACTGTCGTTCCGGTCGAAGCGGTCGAAGAAGCTATCGCCGGTGCCCACGATACCAACCGTCTGACAGAGGCTCACGGCATTGCCGAAATGCTCAAACGATGCGGGTTCCGGGTTCATCAGTCGCTCCGCCAGCAGCCAGGCCGAGCCATTCGTCGCGGTGCGCCGATATAGATAGGCCGAGCCGTTTCTGGAGGTCACCCAGGAACCGGGGGCGCCCACGAACAGGAGATCAGCGCTCAGCGAGACACTCTGCCCAAAGTTCAACTCGCCGTCCGCCACCGCGTCGAGCCGAGCCGACTGGACCCAGTCCAAGCCCGCGTTGGCCGCAAACACGTAGACGACACCCGCCTCGATAGTCCCGCCAGATAACCGCGTATTCGGCGCACCCACTGCCAGGAGCGTCCCTTTCAACGAGACGCTGTAGCCGAAACCGTCGACGTTGGTCACCGCCCCGAGCCGGATGGTCTGGCTCAGACCCCACGCGCCCGCGTCGTTCTCGAAGCAGAAGACCGCCCCCTTCGGATCGGCAGCCGGCGTGCCCACCTTGTTGCGCGGCGAACCTGCGACCAACCGGTCGCCGTCGAGCGAGACCGACCAGCCGCACTCGATGCTGCTCTGCCCGCGCGGTTCCCAGCGCATGATCTCGCCCCAGGCGTCAGGCCCGTTGACGTTACGTCCGAACAACAGGACCGCGCCCTCGGCTGGAGACGTAGCCGAAAGCGTCGCCTTCGGCGCGCCAACCGCCAGCAGGTCGCCGTTCACGTCCACCGAGAAGCCGAAATGGCTGCCCGACGGCAGGTTGGTTGGAGTCAGGCGACGCAACAGCCCCCAGTTGTCGGGCCCGCCCTGATCGCGCCCGAAGAGGTAGACCACGCCGACGGAGGAGGCACCGACCTCATCCTTGATGGCGCCTATTGCGATCAGATCGTCGCTAATCGACACCGCAGTTCCGAACTCGTCGCTGGCGTCCACTTGCGCCGGCTGGAGCTGCCGCCACTCCTGCCAGGTATTGGTCGTGCCGGGCACCAGCTTGTAGACCAGCGCGGACCCCGAATCGGTTCCATTGACGTTGGCTCCCGGCGCGCCCGCAACCGCGAACTCCATGCAGGTATCCACCGCGAAGCCGAAGGTGCTGCGCAGGACAGAGTTCGTGGGCTGCAGGCTGCCCTCACTCGGACTGTAAGCCCAGACGCTGGTCTGGCTGTCCGCGACCGGCGGCGCGAAACCATCATCCACGGTCAGCGTGAAGACAGTGACCTGCGGCTGGTTCGCCGCGACGACGCCCGCGCCGTACAAGAACTCCAGCGCGCGCACCTGTGGCGTAACCTGCGCTGCTGTCAGTCCCGTGGCCCGATACGCGCCGCCACCCAAGGCCACGAAGCTGCCCAGATTCTGAAGGACCCCGTTTGCGGGATTGCTCAATTGGACCGTGACCGTGAGCGGCTGAAGCGTCAAGTCGTCAACGTCGATGATCGTGACTGAGGCGAAGAGGCGGAGCGGCATGGCTGCGTAGACGGTCTGCCCGGCCCGGGTCCCGGCAATGACGGAAGCATCGTTGGCGGCCGTCACACGGACGACGGTCTGGGTGTCGGTGATTGGAGCGGACTTGTTGTCGGTCACCGAAAGGGTGAAGCGCGTCGGCTCGGTTTGGGGCACCGTGATGCGGTTCTCGGTCGGCACGAAGAGCAGGTTGCGCAGGTTCGCCGTAGCTGCGGCGGCCGTCGCGCCCACAAGCCCGTAGCGCCCGTTTCCGAGGTCCACAAAGCTGCCGAGTTCCTGCAGCACACCCTTCACCGCAGCGTCAAGCTCGACCGTCACATCGATCGGCTCCTGGGTCTGCTGGTCCACCTCGACGAGCGTCACCCCGGTGAAGGGTTGTACGGACTCCTTGTCCGTAATCGTCGGGTTAGGCGGTTCGTTCAGGATCACAGGGATGTCATTCCGGCCCAACACCCGCATCGTCACTGACGTCGTGCTCTGATCGCTTCCTTGCTCATGAACAACAACCTGTACGACACCTGTGACCACACCTCCGGCATCGTCGAGAACAGTGTAGGAGAAGCTCTCGGTATACGGGTAGAGGCCCGCGTAGGTGGCGGCGGGTGCGTAGAGTACTGTATTCGAAGGGCTCAGCATCACCGTGCCGCCCTGCGTGGCACCCAACACCTCCGCAAGCGTATATTCGCCCGCATATGTAGCGAACAGCACATCATTGGCGACTACATCGAAATCATTCGACTGAGAGCCCGACAGGGCGACGAAGAGGTCCGGCAAGGTCGGTAGCGCACCCACCTGCACGCGGACTGTCGCGGAACCCGTGCCGCCCAACCCATCGTTCACGGAATACGTAAAGGTATCGATGCCGACAAAGCCCTCAGGCGGCGTGTAGAGCACATTCGCGCCGCTGATACTGACGGTACCGTTATAGGCTGTGGCTGAATTGGTCGTGATGACCCAGCCGTCCGCCGTGCCTGGCTGCGCGAAATCATTGCTGAGCAGTGGCAGCGTATTGTTCACGCTGCTTCTCAAAACGGTGAAGGCGTCGTCCTGAACAAGGGCGCCAAGCATATTTGCGCGATTCAGAACACGGACCTCCACTTGCCCAGAAGCCCTCCGCTCCGCACCGTCTGAAATTTCATACGTGAAGCGCTCGACATACGCGGGCGACGGCACGTCCGTCGGTTCGTACACGAGAGAGAGTCCGTCCTCGCTGATGGTCACGTGACCCGCATGATCCGGCGCATTCGGTCCCACGCCGAGCCCCGAGATCTGCACGGACTGACCAAGCGCAGGCTGAATACGGTCGTTGAACGTGACGGGCAGCGTGAAGGCCCTGGCGCTCGGGGCGCCGCTTTCGCGCGCATAAAAGACGTCAAAGGCGTCCGTATTCGCAAACAGGTCGCCCGGGGTGACGGTCACCGTGACCCAGGCGCTGTCAGTCGCTATTGAGTCGGACATCGTATACGTGAAGCTCTCCTGTCCGATAAATCCAGGCACGGGCGTATAGCTCAGCCGGTTACTGACCACGCTCACGGTGCCGCCCGCGCTGGGCGCTTCAGCATCGGTTCCGATGCTGACCAGGGTATAGCTCTTGCCGTCCTCCGGGTAGCTGCGGTCATTCGCGAGCACATCCAGTGCGTAGGCGCTGCCTCCTCCGCGAACCACGAAGCGGTCCGTATTGGCATAACTGCCGGAGGGAACGGTTGCGATGGTGACACTCCCTGTGGCCATGCGCGCCGTGCCGTCCGCCACCACGTAGACAAAGTCTGCCTGGCCCACTGTGTTGGACGGCATGAAGAGCAGATGCTTGCCGGAACCGCTGACGCTGAGGGTGCCGATGGCTGTGTTCCCCGGCGTGACAGAGACCAGCGTGAGTGCATTCGTTCCAAACGGCAGCACGCGGTCGTTGGCCAACACGTCCAGAGTGATGCCCAGGTCATTGGTCTTGGCTTCCACGGTGAAGAAATCGATCACCGTGTCGATCTTTCCGACAATGATCGAGACCACGCCTGTGCCGGTACCGCCGATGGTATCCGTCGCCAGATAGCGCAGATTTTCGACACCGATAAAGCCCTCGTTCGGCGTGTAAACCAGTCTCCTCGCGGCCGCATCCACAACAGCGGTTCCGAAGAGCGCAGGGTCGAGCAACGTGGCAATGCGCAGCGCGTCGGTTGGCCCTGTCACGAGATTGTCATTCGACAAGACTTCCAGTGCGTTTGAGACGCTTCCGGGTTGCACGCTGAACGTATCGTTCTTCACGTAAAGCGTACCACGGCGGTCGATCACGTCCACACGGACATCCGCTTGCGCCACAGAGGTCCCGCCGGCAGTGACGCCGTACGTAAAGGTCAAGGGTGTCATCCCGTTGGTGGCGGTAAACAGGAACACGTTGCCGCTAGGTACAGGCTGGCCCGACACAGAGGAGTCCCAGATGTTCGTGAGTAGCGACAACTCCGCGCCGCTGAGCGGCAGCGTGTTGTCGTTGGCGCGCACGTTCAGCACCGCTGTTTCGCCGTACGCCACAGCAGCATGGTCACTGGCCACGCCGAGGATACCATTCAGCGGAGGCGTCACAGAGCGGACAAGGACGCGCGCGCTGCGACGGTTGCCAATCTCATTTTCAACGACATACCGGAAGTAGTCGTCGCACGCAGGCCCTGCCGGCGAATCGTACACGAGGCTCTTGCCGTCTGGTGCGATGGACACTGTGCCACCCATCAGCGCAGGCCCGACATCCACGATGGTGAGCGTGGAGGCAAACGGTGTAAAGTCGCGGTCGTTGGCGAGCACGTCGAGGCTCCGCCCCACGGTCTCCGCCGGCACATAGAACGAGTCGTCTACTACGAACAGGAAACTGTTATCGGAGATTGTGTAGTTGAACGAGTCGATATACTCTTGCCAATCCGCCAACTGGTTCAGCCGCTCGGAAACAGTTGCGTCGTAGGTGGCGAGCAGCGTTTCAAGGTCGACACGCGCTTCACCGACTGTGAGCAAGTTGGAAGCCACCAGCACGGTCAGCAGGTCGTCCGGCAGCGTGCCGTTCATGTCCAGGTCGCTGTCATGAAGCGCAGGCGTGTCCTCCGGGTGGGTGATGGGGTTGAATGATACCCGGTCATCTTCAGAGAGGGTCAGCGCATCGGGCCGGGCCACTGGCGTATCGTTGAGACCGATTACGAGGACAGCCACAAGCGAGGTCACGGTCCCTCCAGTCATCCCGTCGGAAACCCTGATCTTGAAGGTATCGAGCACACGCTCGTCACGAGCCAACGTTTGGAGCGGAGCGGAAACGGCCGGGTTGTAGCTGATCTGGTCTCCGACGAGCAATAAGGCTGCCCCTTGCCGGCTGAACGCGTCGACAGCGGAAACAGTCAGGTCGTCCTTCGTGTCGATATCCGAGTCGTTGGCCAGCAGGTCCTGGGCCGCGAGGGTGATCAGCGTGTCCTCATCGGTTGACCAGAAATTCGACAGTACAAGGGTTCCTAAAAGCGTGCCGCTGAGGTCGAGGGCCTGGACATCGATCCGGCCAGGTGTGTTCGAGGCAGGCGGCAGGGTATAGAGAATATCCAGTCCGCTGGAGAGCACCTGCTCCAGTGTATTGGAGGGGGTCAAAAGCGGATTCAAAATGCTGAGCCCCTCGGGGTCAGGACGCGCCACAGGTGTATCATTCAGTCCGACCACGACGATGTCAATCGGGCCGATGCCGATTGCGCCGTGGCTATCCACAACAGCCTGATAGAAGCGGTTGGTGTAGTGTTCGCCTTCTGCCAGCGTATTCAGAAACGCCGAGGTGGAGGCGTCGTAGATGATGTGGTCATCGCGGGGATCAGCCCGGAGCGTCAGATTGACCGTCGCACCCTTGTCTGTTACGACGTGGTAGCGATTGCTTTCGTCCAGCACGACCCAGACCCCTTTGGCCGCCGCGTTGTCCACATAGAAGATGGGGAGCGTGAAGGTGTCGGCATCGATCACGGTCACGGTGTGATAGCCGTTATACGAAGGGTGCCCGCCATAGTTCGCAATCAGCACCTCTGCGCCCGAGACGAGGCCGTGGTTCAGCGCATGCACCGTCACAGGGGCCTCACCGGGCGTACCGGAGTAACTGTCGATCGCGTGGACGCTTGGCATGATGCCGATTAACCGTAGCGTCTGCCACGTCTCGTCCGTGTCGACATCGCTGTCATTGCTCAGCAAACTTGCCGGGTTCGGTGTGGGCGGCGGTACTGGATCGCTCGGCAGACTGAGTGGCATATTGGCGAACTCCGGCCGCACCATGATGCGCACGGTTGAAGCTTCCGTCACATTCGTCACGACATCCCCGGCTACGGTGGGCGCGTCATTCACGCCTGTCACGCGGACCGTCACCGAGGCCTCGCTACGGGCGGTGGGCGAGCGCGGCAGCACGGTTTCCCAAACCCCGGGCAAAGCGGCAATTGTCTCAAACGGAACTGGAATGGCAAACGTGTCCTCATCCAAAAACGTGACTTCAAAGATCCCGTTATAGGCCGCGACAGAGCTCCCTGAAAGGGCCACGAAGTCGCCGGACAAGAGGCGATGGTTCCGTGTCGTAACCCATGTGTTGCTGGAGGTGCCGTCAGCAATCGCGTCCACAGCGGCAGAACCGATGTCGATCACTTCGTAATGGAACGTGTCGAGAATCTCCACGCCGACGGGCAGCGCCTGGAAGACGGCTGCTTGACGCGGGTCGTAGGAGAAGGCGGTTCCGCGCAGAGGAATCGCCGACGGCAGGACGGTCACTGTAGCGCCCAGCGCGGATAACGCCGAAGGGGCGTCACCGACATTGGGATCGGACAGCGGGCTCACATCGACGATCACGAGCCGGTCGTTACCGTCAGCGTCATAATCGTTGCGCAAGACATCGAAAAGCCCGACTTCATCCTCTGTCAACTGCACAGCGTCGTCGATGGCCAGCGGCGTGGCGTTCGTCAGGCCGAACGGCGTGCCTTCCACAGTGGCACCCGGAGACTGCAACAGGACAGCGCCAGACGTGGTAACGGGGCGTCCGCGCCAACCGTTGAACGGCTCAACACTCACAGAGCTGTGCGGCAGAAACGCGAAGCCACGGCTCTGAGGGGCGGAGGCGATCGAGTTGTGCGCGGTATCAAGTCGGCCGGTTCCGGACACGGAGTCAGGATCGTTAAAGACCGTGAGGAAGGTCTGCCGGACGATCGGGGCGTCAGCCTGAGACTTGGCGACTGACACGGAGCCACGGCCCTTCGAAGAGAGGTGCTTGGCGAACTCCGTTGCGTTTGTCACGATGGAGCCTCTGACCACAGGCGTGGGATTCAAGGGCGAAAAGCCGGTAAAGTCCGCGATGACGCCTTTGGGGAAGACGACCACCACGCCGCGGCCGGGGGAGAGGATGTAGGACGCGGGAATGGTTGCTGACGAGGCAAGCTGTGTATAGACGTTGTTGGTGAGGGCCAGTTGGCCCCTTCCGAACTCGTGAACAGCCACGCCATTGACGAAGAGCTTGTAATCGGCGAGGTTGACGTTCTGGCCTTTGCGGGGGGCGAAGAGCTCAATGAACTGATCCGTGTCGCCGCTTTCGCCCGACAACTGGATTTCGGTGATGGTGGGCCAACTGACAGCGGCGGGGTCGATCGCGCCTGACGCGCCGGACCCCTGCAAGCCGGGGATACGCAGGAGACCGCGCTGGTCCAGCACGGTAGCGGTGGACTGCTCGGCGAAGCCGATGGCGGGGCTGTTTGTCAGGGGCATGCGGTAGGGCAGGATAGAGGCAGAGGACTCGAGCGGGGCCAGCTTCGCGTCCGTGCTGAGTTGGTCAACATCAAAATCAAGCAGATAATTGGAGTAGGAGCCGTCCGGCCCCTGCTGCTGATTGGGTACGTATGTCGAGTCATCGCAGATGTTGCCGCCCATTGACCAAATCCCGGCGCCGCTGTCCAGGTTGAGGGTGCGGGTGAAGGGATCGTCGGCAAAGATTGTATTCAGCGGGAACACATACGTGCCAGAGCCTGCGTAGATCGAGGAGGCCGTATTGTCGACAGAGGCATCGAGATTGCCGGCAAAGGTGCAATGGACAATTTCGAGAGCGGCGAAATCATCCAACGAGCCGTCTATCAACTCGGCAAAAATGACGCCACCAGCCCCGTTCAGGGAGAGCTGTGCGTTTGAATCGAAGAGCGTATTGGTGATGCCGATATCGTAATCGGTATAGGTGGAGATCGCGCCTCCGCCGTAGCCTTCAGCCGTGACCCGATTGCGCAGAAACGCGCACCCTTCAGCCGCGAGCCAGCCGCCGTAGACATCGATCGCTCCGCCGTATTGGGTGGCGACAGAGTCCTGGATAACTACATTGCGCAACGCGAGCTTGCCATTGGCGCTGAGGATTGCGAAGGCGCCGCCCACAGGGGCAGTGGCATCGGCGAAGGTGATTCCTTCGATCGTCACAGACGAGTCGATGGCGAGGATCTGTCGGTCGGGCGTGCCATTACCATCCGCGTCACCTGAGATGGTCAGAAGATCAGCGCCCGGACCCTTGATCGTCAGGGTCTGTCCGGTTTCGATGACCGGGTGGGAAACGGACATACGGATCGTCGCAGGGTAGGACGGAAGGGCAAAGGTGATGACATCGTTGTTCGCAAAGTGCTCGAGCGCATGCTGGAACGTCCCAGGTGTACCGTCGTTGACCTGCTTAGTGACCAGCCAGTTCCTCGGCGGGTCTTGCACCTGAATAGCCAGAGTCTTCGTCGTGGTGAGTAGCTGATAGTCCTTGGCGCTGAGGGTGAAGAGAGTTCCGGAGGGATCATCAGGCGGGAACGGGTACGTGGCTGACGGGGTGAAGGTGATGTTCGTGACCAAGTTCAGAATGTGAGCGATATTGGTTGTGGTGATCGCATAAGAGCCAGCCCCTTGAGCAGTAAACCCTGAGGGGGTGACATCGACATTTCCGAACGCGCCTTTCGCGGGGTCATCGATCGAGAAGGCGAAGGTTACGGCGTTGGTGTCATCGCTGGAGAGCGTGACATCGGCAAAGGGTCGGAAAACTGTGCCAGGGGAGAACAGAACGGGTTGCTCTTCCGGAACACCCAGCGCAGGAGCGGCATTCACGCGCTCAATATGGATGACGATTTCATTGTCAGTATCTGCGAGCCCTGTCTCATCGGTGACGGTCAGGGTCAGGCGGGCGGAAACCGACTGCCCCACAGCAATACCATCCAGAGCGCCCGGATAAGGTGTGAAGATAGCGCCACGCAGAAGAGCGGAGAGGGCAGCGGGATTCTGTAAAATCAGCATTTCATTCAAGGTGCTCAACTCAAAGGAGCCGATGTTCGGGGACGCGCTGAGCACCGCTTTGACGGGTTGATTACCTGCCTCGTCGGGGTCCGTGACATACACCAGCGAATAGGGTTTTGCCGTAGGCACGGCACTGGTGATGAAAATATCCTTGGGCGCACCGTTACCCAGATTGATGACGGGCGGGCGCCTCAACTGCCAGAGCGTGATGGCATTTGTCTTGGTTGTGGTGTCGAAGCCATCATACAGTTCGAAGACGAAGTATATGGGGACTGAGCTTTCGAGAAGCACACCCTCAGCAGCGGTGAACTGCGTATTACGAAGAAAGAGGTCCAGTTCGGCCCGATTACCGGTACCCAGCACCCCGCCTGTCAGAGGAATGGGCGCACCGACGTTCTTGCTGAGTGAGCCGTATTGCTCATATCCGGGGGCCAGGAACATAGAGAGCCTGAAGCTCGTCTGCGTGTTATCCGTGTCGGTGATGCTGCTGAGCGTAAAGGGGGTGCGCGTTTCCAACTCGGTCATATCCCCTTGGCCCGGGGTAGTACTGACGACAAATTCGGGCGGCGTATTCTGGAAGTACAGATGCACGATCATCGTATTCGTGACGGCGAGCAGGTCAGGCTGGCTGGTGGCAGTCACAACGACGGGGACGTCGCTGGTGGTTCCGACCACACCGAAAAGGGAGTCAGCCGCCTTGAGTGTGATGGCGTTGATCCAGTCGTCTTGAGCAGAAAGTGTTTTTCCGTTAGAGGTGACTGAGCTTGCGGTGGAGTTCGCGAACACAATTTGAAGCCGGGAGTCTCGCACAGAAACATCGAGTTGTTCCACATCGGGGTGACCATCATCGGGGTCTGAGAACGAGACGGACGAGAAGACGTTAGTCCAAGGTGCCTTATTGGACAGGATAATATCAATCGGCAGCCCGCTAATCGCCGGCGGGTCCGGAACCGGATTCACGGTGATGTTAAAGGTGTTTGTCTTAAAGTGAATCCCGTCCGAGGCAACGAGTCTCGCGATGGCGGTGCCGTTTTCATTTGCAACGGGGTGCATGACCAACATGAGGTTGGTGCTGTTGCCGCCGATGGTCAGAAACTCATGGCTTTGAATCAGACCGCTTGGCGAAAATGTCGCGGCGATCGTGAGCAGATTTGTTTCCGGGCCGTAAGCAATGGTAAGCCGGTTGGTGCCGGGCTTGTCCTCATCAAAAGAGATACTAGTCGGCGACGGGATTTTAATGGTGGGCACTGGCGCGACTGTGAGCGCGACCGTAATGCTGTTTGTCCAGCCTCTGTCGTCATCGGAAGCATAAATGGTGAAGGTGTCTGTGCCGAATTTTCCGGCATTGGGAACGAGGCTGAAGGTGTTTCCGGAAGGAAAAATACTTGAGGACGGGAACAGCACTGTGTTGCTGTGTTTGCCCCATAAAACAGTCGCGGCACTGTTATGCGTCACGGTCAATGTGGCCGTGGTCGAGTCTTGGTCAATGTGGCCGTTGTGGAAGCCGTTCGTGGTGGAATACGCCACGGCCGGTTGCGCAAGGACTGTCACGTCGACCGTATCGGTGTCGGTGTTTACGGCCGTCGGGGATTCCGAGGCTTCGAGCGTGAGTGAAAGCGGGCCGCCGACCGTACCTCCCTGGATCACGAGGTTGCGCGCTGTGGTAGTGCCGCTTTCAGGACTTACGCTGTACGAGGTCAAGAGCGCTGTCGCCGCCCCCGAAACCGAGACGGCCACGTTGCTGCCGTTCCAGCCGGTCAGGTCGAACGCGGTGGTGACGGTCTGATCTTTATACACCGAGATCGACGCGGGCAGCGACGAGATCTTCTGAGCGTGCGCGAGCCCCGCAGCAGCAAGAGCAACGACAACAGAAAGGCAGCGCAGCCAACGCACGGGCGTACGGGTGCTCAGCGAGTTGAAAATGTTTGTATTTTTCATATTTTTAATCTCCGATGCTCGTGCCCCTAAGAGGCACATCATTGCGGGCCGCCGGTCAAGGACGGGGGTTGGAGCGGTTTAGCGGACGCTGACGGTGTGAACACAGGCTTTGCCTTCATCTCGACCTTCATGTCCGCAAGCAGTCCGGTTTTAAAAGAAGTCTCGAGCGCGCTGCGCTTCTCACTGATCAGCTTACGCCGCAGGGCTGGCGCGGCTTCCTTGAGAGCAATCTGCTGAGCTTCACGGACGCCGGACTTCATGATCACATAGACGCCATCACCAGCGATAATGGGCTTTGAAACCTCGCCGGAAGGCTGCGCCACACCGGCCGCGAGAACCTCTTGCGGGGCACGCGAGGACTCCGGCTTATCAGCATCGAACCACCCCAGATCGCCACCGCGGTAGCGGCTGACAGTGTCCTCGGAGTGGTTCGCTGCAATCGTGCCAAAGCCGGTGAGCCGCCCCTTCTGAGTCGCAGCGTCACGGTCTTTCAAAAAGTCGGCGACAGCCTCGGCAAGCGAGGCTTTGAGCTCTTCCACGTTCTTGCCCTTTCGAAAGAGGATGGCGAAACGGTGCTGTGCGCCTTGATGGAATACGCCATCCTTGCGTGCCTCGAAAGCGGCCGCAAGTTCCTCGTCCGTCACTGACACGGCATCGCGCTCTTTGTGAAACGTTCCAGAGAGCCACTGCGAGATGAGCCGGTTTTCAGTCTCATGCCGGAAGTCCGGGGAGTCGGCAATGCCGGCCTTTTCAGCCTTGACGAGCATGGCCTCCCGCTCAATGAGCTGCCGAAGCACGGCATCGGCTTCCAGCGTGGAGTTGCCGACACGACGGCGTGCGACCTCTTCATCGAATGCTTCCTGGGTGATGGGACGTCCCTCGACTGTCGCCAGCACCGGTGAACTCGGTGGCTTCGAAAGGGGCGGCGAACTGCGCGAACAGCCAACCAGGACAGCCAAAAGAATCAAGGTGAAAAAAACTCGTTGCATCAGCCTACCTCCGTTACGGCCCAGGAGCCACGCCGCACTTGCAGCCGCTCCAGGCTCACCGAAAATCAATTACCCAACAGATCAACAGCGATAAACCCGCGCGGGCCTATGGTGTTCAGCTTGTAGTAGCGCCACTCGAGTCCATCCGGATGCCCTTCCGGAGGCGGGACAGGAATCAGGCCCACCGCGCTGCCGACAGGGTCGGCCAGATCAGTGAAGCCACGCACGCCATACGATGTGTCGAGCAAGCCGATGCGTTGCCGGACACGCACGATGAAGGAGCCGTCTGCTCTGAAGAGCGGGGATGGGAACCCGGAGATATCCGACCCCGAGATGTCCGAACCAAACGCGTAGCGCTTGAACAGAACATCTGAGTCGTCGCCACCCACACTCAGCGACATAACCCCGCCGGACTGCCGGGCAAGCCAGTCGGAATAGGTGTCATAACGTTCAATGAGGGTGATCGACGCCGAACCGTACGAGGCGTTGATCAGGTACCGTGAAGAGGGCGTAGCTGTGAGTGTGACGGACTTGGGGCCGGCTGAGAGATTGGCACCCGCCAGGACGGAAACCGAGATCAACTTCTCAACATCGCCAGCGGCGAACGACAGGACAGCCGGGTTCGGTGTGATCGCATAGTCAACGCTCTTCAAGGCCGTGCCGGAAAGCGACATTGGCACAGCGAGCGAAGTGGCGGTCACGCCGTCGCGCCAGACCAGGAAATAGCCGGGCTCGTCAGCTTCCTTGACGGCGAGCGGCAAGAGGGTCTCAACATAGAGCTGCGGTTTCAGTGGCTCAATCGTCACCGAGGCGTATTGCGAACCTGATGCCAGCGCGTATCCACTCCCTGAGAGGAGATCCAGTCTCGCCACCTTTGAATAGGTCTGATAAGGATAGGGTGTGATCAGCACATCTGCCACACGCGCGCCAACAGGGAGGATCACTGTTGAAGGCAGATACTCATAGTCTGTGCCGTTGACAGCGGTACCCGTCAGCAGGATGTTGACAATGACGGCTTGCGATACGTCGCCTTGGCGCGTCACGGTGAAGATGCCAGAGACAGGACCGTTGCGGTAAGCTACGGGGACCGTGGCGACGACGGACAGACGCGCCCTAAGAGGAAGCTCTGTGACCAGCGCCCCAGACAAGACCAGCGCATAGAGGTCCACTTCTGCAGGGGCGAGCGACGGCAACCTGATTGTGAGTCCTGTACCGAAGATGAGCGTATTCTGCGACACTGTGACGAGGTCCGTCAGATAGCCGCCCGTTGAAGGCGCAAACGCGGTGATATCGAGGATATCGCCTTCGGCAATCGAAAAGTCCGGCAGTTCCACGACTCCCGTCGTGAACGAGGTCAGGACGAAACGGTCTGCAGCGTCGCCACCGCTGAGCGTCACGGCCTCAGCGCCCTGCTTCGCGATCACAATATCGGGCTGCGCCCCACCTGCAAGTGCGGTGCCGACGAGCGCATATGAGACAGCCGCCTGCGAGGCATCAACAGCGTCTCCCTGGGCGACCACAAAACCAGCTTGGGCGTATTCGTACAAGTCTCTTCGAACAGCCTCCTCATCCGTCTCTGGAGCAGGCCCTTCCAGGGCAGGCTCAAAGACCAGCAGCCGGGTAGCCGCTGCGACAGGCGCATGCTGCCCGTCGCTCAGAGTGAACGCCATTGACCCCGGGTCATTGGGGGAAGCGTCGTGCTGGTAAATGAGCCGTCCTTGAAGGACATCAGCCTGCGAGAAGGTGGCTGCAACAGCAAGCGGCTGATCAGCCGCCGCGTTGTTGCCGCGAAGCACGAGGGTTCCAGCGACAGGCAGCGCGGTCACCGTGTAGACCAACTGAGTGGGCATGCTGTCCAGATCAGCCACATCGAGGATGAGTGCGGTCTTGCCGCCGGCATAGACGATTGTCTCGGGCGTCAGGAACGCCGGAACGGTGTGGTCGGCGTTCGGGTCGAGGCCCTGGACGTATGCCTGGGCAGCGGTGATACCCCCTACCCCGAAGACCTGACCCGCATCATCGGCCTGTTTATCCAGACCGTAGAGATCTTCCCACCAGTCTGGAAGACCATCACCATCGGTGTCCGCTGCCTGGCGGTTAACGCCGAGGTCCAGGCGATAAGTTGCCGAGCGCAGGAGCTGCGCCGCGGTGAAGGAAGAGCCTGCCGGCCCCAGCAATGTCACGGGCGTGCCGTCAAGGGTCACGCTCAGATGCTGGTGCGTCTGCTCCGTCAGGGCCAGCGGCACGTTGCCGGCGTCAGCAACCTGGCCGAGCGAGAGCGCCGCATGCGGCACATCCAGTCGGTAGGAAAAGAGACCGTCGTTGTAAGCGAAAAGCGTGGCTGTCAACGTGACATCGACACCGTCCGCGCGCCGGATCACCCACATCAGCCGCCCCTCCGTGATCAGAAACGGTTGCGCGTCCGCTGTGCCCAGCACCTTACCGTAAAAAGTGGTGGCGGGTTCGCTGATGCTCGCGGCAGAGGCCATGAGCCCCGCCAGCAGGCAGACGACAAGAGCCACGCCTCTATGAAGCGCGTGAAGACTCAGATTATAATGTTCGAGAAGGTTTTTCATAGTAGGTTCCTTTCTCAGTTTCCGGAGAAGCCATAAGTCTGGAAGATCAGTTTGATGTCGCTCACCTGCTCGATGAAGCGGTCGAGTCCCTCATCTGGATCCGCGTTCAGCGCGCGTCCGGGGATGATGAGCGTCCAGCCCGTGTTCCAGACTGAACGGCCCACAAGCCGCAGGTCTGTCACCAGTTCATCAGTGTTCACCGCGTCGCCCGAATCGTGGTAGGCGCGGAAGCTTGAGAAGCGGCGCTGCTGGCCGATGCGTCCATCCAGAGAGTCCAAAAGCGGCACAAAGTTGGAGTACGGCAACTTGGATTCGATACCCGGAAGCGGAACGGGGATGACCTGATCGAGGATATTCCAGACGCGCGTCTTCGTAGGCGAGGACGCATTGGGAATGCTCATCACATCCGCCCCTGTGGGGAGGAGATAGACGCGTGGCGCGGCGGAGAGGTCGGCCAAGACGTCCGACGAGAGGTAATCGGAGAACCAGACCCCCACGGAGCGTATGCGCGTGGCATAAACCGAGGGATCAAAGGCGTGGTCACCGCCCGCAAGGGACTTCCCGAAGAAATTTTTCCCGGAGGTGACGGTGGAGGAGAACCGCAACACAATTCCTGGCTCCGCGACAGGGTTGCCAGAGGAATCCACGCTGTCACCGAAGGGGCGTGCGAGATAGCGGAACTCGGGAACATTCCACAGATCCGCCACGCGGGCATTCTGGAGAATCTGGCGCCAGTTGGTGTTGGCATCCGGCTGGTCGCTCCACCCTGTCGTGTCACCGGTCGGTGTGTAGCCCTTGGGGAACACACGGAACATCTCGCTGCGGAGGGAGAGCTTGCCCGTCTCGATCTGCGGGTTGGTCAGTCCGAGCTGTCCTTTGAGCGCCTGGTAATTCACGTTCAGGTGCGCGAGGATACCTGCGAGACCGTCGCCGACTTGAGGCGTGCCATCCAGAACGCCCAGGGTCCGAGCCTTGATGATCTCCTCAAAGAGCGCAGAGGGCGACCCTGGCGCATCGACATCGAAATTCGTATCGTAGTCGTATGCCTTCGCGGCGAGGTAGGTGTAGCGCGCCGCGATCTCCAGCAAGCGGTTGTAGTTCTCAAGCGCATGGTTCCGTTCAACGCGGAAGGTCATGTCCTGATAGCGGTTCTGTTGGACCATCGCGGCGACCCTCTTGTTGAAAGCTTCGCGCTCGTCGATGATCTGCACGCCCTTGTTCAGGATCGTACGATACTTACTGTCGAGCGAACGGAGTTGCTCCGCCTGCCCCATCAGCTTGAGACGCAGAGGCGCTTCTTCGGTGACAATGTCATCGATGCTGACCAGCAACTCAGCGGCCTCAGCCTGACGTTCGGCTTGCCCGATGTATAAGTCAATCAAGGCTTGAGACGCGCGATTGAGCACTTCGAATGCGATCTGGCCGTATTTGATGACTTTTCCAATACCTGAAAGAACGTTTTTAGTGACCTTTGCAGCAATCTTGACGCCGCCTTTCGCGGGGGCAAGAGCATCGCCGAGAGAAAACGCAAAACCTGCTGTCGGCGTGTTCGACGGGATTGATTCTTTAGTGATCGCTTCAACATCTTCCGTCGCCTCTATAGCTGTTACTTGGCCGTCTAAAAGCATATCTTTCAATCGCGCAGCCACCTCATTAGCGACCTCGAGGACCTTCTTGCCCGTATTTAAGCCCACAATCCGATCTGTGGTCTCGAATTTCAGAGCCGCGAGTTCGATCGTGCGCTTCGCCTTTCTCACCATATCATCATAAGAGGCCAAGGTGTCGGCGACAGCGATCTGCACTTGCAGCATCTCGGCGATGACGGTCTGGATCTCGCCGACAGCCGGACGCTCGCCCCATGCGGTAGGCGCGAGGAACGTGTAGCTCGCCGCCGTGACAGGCACCGTGAACTCAAAGTTTGCCAGCGTGTTGGTTTGGTCGAGGTCATACACACTCAGGTCATAGTAGCCGGAAGTCACAGATGTGTTCATCTTCGAATCGTAACCGAAAAGCGTGGCGATCCGCTGCAAATTCCCAGACTTGTTCCATGCCAAATACGAATAGCGGTTGTAGTTTTTGAGCAAATCACTGGTTCCCGCAGTAGCATCAATATCGTCCAATGCCGCGCTAGGACTGGGCAGCGTAGTGCTATCCACCTTGTTAATGGGCACGAAAGCATAGTAGGCAAGATCAGGCCCATTGTAGCCGTCGGGATAGTACTTGCCGGAACCCATCGTGCCGGGATACGGGCGTCCGAAGACTTCAATGAGCTGGTTCTTGTAGGTGATGTCCTGCTGGTAGACGTCGTTACGGAACTGCTGTTCACTGTTGGCCACTGCGCGCAGGCGGTTCTGCGCGGCGTTGGCGACATCCCAGGCTGACTTGGCGTTGCTCAGCGCCGCAACCGCGCGGTCGTAGATCTGCTCAAAGTGCGAGCGCCCGAACACGCCGTCCTCCCACATATAAGGGTTGATGTCAAACGGTACGGAATGCGAGGCGACACCCAGCGGATTCAGTCCGTTGTCCGCGTTGTCGAGCGTCGACTGTATCTGGTTCAGGTTTGCGGAGATCACACGGATATCCGCATTCTCCTGGCGGTCCACCTTCTGGATGCCTGTAAGCTCCTCGTTGGGATGCACAGAGGGCAGGAGCGCATTGGCGGTGATCCAGTCAAAGTATGCGCCCTGTCCCGTGCGGCGCGCCCAGTCCTGAACGCCCCACGCCCGATCCTCGTTCACGTCGGTGTATCCCTGCCACTGCGCAGTCTCGTCCTCAACGTAATGCTCGCGATAGGTATCACTCACGATTTCCGCGCCGGCCTTGGCCTTCTGCGCGGCGACTGCGGCGAACTTGCGCTCGTCGAGGAAGTCCACCTTCATCACGATGTCGTTAAGGTTATAAAACTCGGAACGGGAGACCCAGTTGAAATAGGGATGGCGCAGGAGGTTGTACTGCTGGGAGAGCGCGGTGAGATAATGGCCCCAGGCGTCGCCATGGCCTTGCGGGTAGAGCGTCATCGCGTCATCCTCGTTGATGAACCCATCTTTATTGATATCGCTGATGTTGTAGTTCATGGCGTAGGCAGCTTCGCCCTCGCCCTTGGTGAAATTCCAGAACATGCGATTGAAGACGGGACGGGCCATGTTGTCATCCTGTCCGCGCAACAGCACCATCTCCTCCTCCAGCACCGAAGAAACCTGGTTCTGGAAGGCGAAGACCGAGGGTGCGGCTGCGCCGTACTCGACCGACGAAGAGCCAAAGCCGATGGTCGGATCCTTCGCGTCCACGTAGGCCTCATTGCCGAGCAGCATGTAGAAGTCCGAGAGCCGCGTGGAGGCGAGTTGCAGTGCGTTGGCGATCGCCGGTGTGGAGACTGGGGACGAGAGGTTGATGCTCAGGTCTGAGGCCCGGTTGAGGACCGTCTGGTACAACTCGATCAGCCCGACGTTCTCAACAACATTTTTGCTGGGGTTGAGCGCGACAGCCCCTTCATAGCGCGGCCCAAGCTGCTGGAGCATGGAAGACATGGTGGCTGGCGCGTCACCCGTGAAGTCGCGGATCCGCGCCTCGTAGGGATTCACTGCATCAAGCACCCGTTTGACCCAGCCCATCGAGAGCTGAGCCTTATAGTCTACCACCCCGTTCATGTCGTAGTCGTGGAAGGGATCGCTGTTACCAGCGCCGGCCCAGGCGTAGTTCACCTCGGGCGCGTTGTCAGGCTGCTCGATTGCCCAGTCGGCCCCGTTAACCAGATCGCGCTTGTGCCGGTAGCGCACAAACCACCACGAATCCGCAATCAGCGTCTCGGGCGCATTAGGATCGCCCTTCAACAGCACCTCATTGCGTCCGAGCCCGTTTTTCCCAGATAGATCGGGGAAGAGCTTCCAGTCTCCCGCATCAGCGGGATCGACCGAGTACGGAGGCGGCACGTTCAGCGCACCGTCGTCCGGGCGGTACCACCACTCGTACACCAGGTCGTCGGCATTCGCACCGAAGTCGCCGGTGTGGCGCAGCACCACGTTCTCATCAAAGACGTTATCCGACAGGACGACCTTGATCGCGCCGCGGTAACGTGCTCGCCTATCAACCTTGATGATATGCAGGGTGACAGGCGACCCGCCCATGCTGGGGTCGTTGTTCTCGGCCACGGTCACCCAACTGACATCGGGATAGTCTCCCGCAGTGGGGTCAAGGAACGCTCCGTTCGGTATCAGCGCTGTGCCAATACCGAAGCTGCGTGCGTTCTCCGCGATTGCAGGATCGGTGATCGCCACGGCGATGCCGTTCTCAAGACGGTTCGAAGCGATCCCGTACTCGTTGCGTGCGACCTTGGGCTGCAAGCCAACGGAGTACTGTCCGTTGCCGTACGTGCCGGCGTTCAGTCCATTGGGGTTGAGCGTCAGCGCATAGAGCGCGTTGACAGCCCCCCGCCAGGCCGCGTCTTCGGAGAGATCCAGCAATGCCTGTTTCTCCTCCTTCGTAATGATATTCGGCTCCAGCACATAGACCGCACCCGGCGAGGCCGTCAGCGTCGTGTCCGTGTTGTCTTTCTCGTTCACAAAGCCCTTCATTTCCAGCACGCCTGCGACTGGGTCGTATTTCACGCGCTTCTGGAGGGAGGCTGGCAGGTCCTTGAAAATGTACTTGCCTTTGTAGTCGCTGGACTTTCCAGCGGCTGGACGCAAGTCATCCGGGAAGCTCAAGTTCGCCAAGGCCACCCGGCGCGTCTCCAGAACCTGCGCCGCGCGCACGGTCCACCGGTTTGTCAACAGGTTGATCCGGCTCTCAGGATTCATGTCATCAAAAACAACCTCTGTGATTGCAAACGCTACCACTGCGGGCAGTCCAGGCGTCGGGATGGTCTCCGTGCCGGAACCGTCTGCGGTTGGAACCGTGATGGTCGAATTGTCACTGCGGTATTCGCCGCCCGAGTAGGTCAGCGTTTCGCCCGCCTTGAGAACCGGTGTGATGCGCGGCCAGTCGGATTTGTAGAGGATCTTCGTCGGAGCCAGCTTGCTCGCGCCGAGATTGGTTGGAAGGAAAGCCACGCTCGCGCCGACCTGCGGCTCGACGCCCTCGCCGTTCAGGAGCGTCGCCCCGGTCAGGCTTGCAGGCCACCAGAAGTCGGGCTGCAAGGGATAGTACGCCTTCACGGTGAACCAGGCGTTGGTGCCTCCCGAGACTGCCCAGCGGGTATTCTTATGATCTTTCCAGAAGGTCTTTTGCGGTTTGAGGTCTGTGCCGACCGACTCGGGGCAAGGCACCGCCCCCTCCACCACGCCCAGCGGATAGAACGGGATCACGGGTTCGCCTGCTTCCATGGTCTTGTGGGGCTGAGCCAGCAGCGAAGCACCCGTCGCAGCCGTGTTCGCGACCAGATCGGACTGCCGTGCAAAGTAGTGCCCGTCAATGCCAGTGTCCTCTTTCACAATTGTGAAGACGTGCATCGCATACGTCTTCAGCACGTTATCAAAGAACTGGACCAGCACGCGTGGCTCGGATGTCGTGCCGCCGTAGTTGTTCAGATCGCCGGCACGCAATGCGTAGGCCGCTTTGGGGCGTGGCGAGACATCCGCGTAGCGGAAAGAGGGCGCGATCAGCGCATGCTCCTCGTTGGGGTTATAGCCCGCTGCACTGCCCTCGGGTTGAGCATAGACTTTAAGCTCGGCAAAACGGGCGGGATCAAAGGTTGTCGCTTCCGGGAGGTCGCCGATGGCTGGCGCGATGACTTGGTCGTCGCCGCTTGCGCTCAGGCTCTCGCTCCCCCACTCGCTGGCGATGACGATGCGTCCCAGCCCCTCCTCCTCCGACACGGGCCAGCGGACAGCGTAACGACGTGTGGCATGCGGCCAGAGGATATTGTCGCGCAGGATCGGGTCGTCGTACCACGTCACGATGATCCGTTGGGTGTCGGGCGCGCCAGACGGATAGAGGTTGACGGGGATGATCGGTCCCGGTAACGCCTCGGGATGAATGATGACCTTCTGGGGCGCGAGCGCCTTGAGAAGAGCCATGTCATAGACTTGCGGGCTGGTCAGTGCGCTCAGTGCTTCGCGTGTGTAAATATCGGGGTTGTAACGCACGAGGTCGTTGTGGACCAAGTAACCTGTGCCCAACCCCGCGAGGTCCAGCGTATCGCGTATCGCCGCCCCGATGATCACGGTCCGGTCGGCGTTCTCGGCAAGCGAGGTCTGCAGCGGCTTGGTCTGCACAGTGCGTATAACAATATACTCCTTTGGCGCCGAGCGTCCGATCTTCTTGATCTCTTTGAAGCGCAGAACGGTCCAGCCTGAGCCAGTGGCTATGAACTCGCTGGCGTTCTGAATAAGTGCGCCTGAACTCGACTCGGTGTAGGCCTGACCGACGAACTGGAAGACACCGTTGGCGTCAGGGGTCAGTTGGACAACCGGCGAGCCGGCAATGTGGCGGTAGTGCGGTACGATCGGCCATCTGGCTGTGATGCGCACCTCGAAGGTACCACCGGTCTCGTTCGAGAAGTTTGCCTTGATCTCACCCGGCTTGAGCGGGAAGAGAACCCGTGCATTCTCGTCCCAGATGGCCGCATCCGACGGCTCGTATGAAGAGGGCGGAGACTTGAGGCGTTCAACCACACCCGGGTAGCGCTCGAGCGGAGCTGTCCGCCCCTGGAACATGTATTCTCCAAGTTGAAGGTTCGGATCATAGAACACCTGCTTGCCGTAGTTCCATGTCACGGAGGCGGGACGCTTCAGGGAGGCGATCTCCAGACCGCGGTAGGTCGTCCCATTAATCACGACCTGGTCTTTCCATTCTGCAACGGGGCTGCCATCAACCTTGGTGATGGTCGTCCCGCCATCTAACGCACCAGACTGCGTGTTGACCACGCCATCACCGGAAAAGTAATACGTGTCACCGAGCATCCATCCGCTCAAGGCCTGCGAAGAGACACCGCTCTGATTCGCAGCCGCAAAAACCCGCACCTGCTCGCCTTGGTCAAACCAGAACACGTTCAGGAGAGGATCCACCTCGGCCCAGTTGTTATCTGAGCCCTTGTGATAAACCTTGCGCAACGACAGATCGGGACCGTATGCAAAGACACCAAATTGGATTTTCCAGAGGTACCGCAACGACCCAGGACTATCCATTTTAAAATTAACCTGACGGCGATCCTCGGCTTGCGCCGGGTTCCCCCAAGTGAGGTTGGTATACGCAGCCTGCACACCTGCGGGCACATCTCCACGCGCAGCGCCGGAACCGATGTAGCCATACGGCACGTAGCGGATATGGAGCTGCTCGGCCACACGGGATTGATCGACAATGGACGAAGCGATCTGCGCGGCAATATCTGTTCCCGCCTCGATCCAGTGCTTCGACCCGGCGGTCGGGGTCGGAGACCCGACAGATTGCTCAGTCAAAGGCCCGGCCCACGGCGCCCCTGTCCCCTCGGAGAGCAGCGCACTTGCGGTCTTGGTGAAATCGCTCTGCACCTCCAGCGAGAAATCCTGCCGCCAGCGCAGAGAGATCGTCGTGTTCTTATCGATCTCGAAGGCGTAGCGTGTCGGGTCGCCGGTCTGAACCGTATTGTTGACGCTCAGGCCGGAAGCCACGAAGCGCTCCACTGCAGACTCTTTGTTGGTGGCTGTGGACTCCGTAGAGGTATCGTAGACAAACTGTCCGGCCTTGTCGAAGTAGATCTCGTTGACCGCCTCGAACATGACCTGCATGCCTGCGCGGAGCTGGGGTTGCAAAAAGATTGCCGTCGTGTTGGGATTGGTGCTGATGTTATCAATCTGGGCCACCACGTAGTACGGGGAGTCGCTGGGCTGCGTCGGGTCTGTGATTTTAACCTTGAAGCGTCCGGCCCGAGGAAGGATGTTGCCAAGGGCGTCCACCGACTCCACGCGCAGCGAGAGCGGGCGGGCATCGGACTTGAACACGTAGCTCATATTCGCAGCGGTCTCCGCCGTGTCGCCCAGCGTAATCGTACTGCTGTTTCCAAACGCGCCAAACACCTGGATCGTCGTCTTCTGTTCGCTCACGGGCAGATTCCAAAGCGCACCGTCGGGAGCTAAGGCAGTCTCTTCCAGAACCGCATCAAAGTTGATTTTATCTCCTTTATTTAAATTGGCGATGTTTTTGATCCGGATGGTGCTGTTTGCACCCGTATTCACGATGATATCGTCAATAATATTAGGCCACGCCGAACTGGCCCACGCGGTGCCGTCCGCAGGCTTTTGGGTTGTGAACGATGTCGCGGGAATCCATGAAAAAGAAGAAGCTCCTATAGGCAACCACAGGAGGTTCAGGTAGTCGGAACCGCCCCCCTCGATGTGAAACGACTCGAGGTAGACCACCTCACCCTTTTCCAGGGGAACCGTGACCGTCGAAATATGCCACTGGCCTTGGTAATTGGCCCAGGTTTCATTGAAAAGGCAGTATGGTGTTGTCGCTGTTTTGGCCGCATTGAGCTTGTGCAGGACAACGTACGCGCAGTCATCGACCTGCAACGCGAAATAATAAGTGCCTGTCTCCGGCACCCGAAGAAACCCGTGCAACCGCTCCGCGAAAGAGGTTCCGACATTCAGCAATGCGGAGTAATTACCTGTACGGATGATCCCACGCTCGAGCGGTTCATTGGGGCCTTGCGGCTTGAGCGTATTGTAGAGTAGGCTGGGCGGATAGTAAGCATGGTAATAAGGCTGGGACCAATATTCGCGTATGAACCCGATGCCCGAGTTGTCCAAGCTCGAGATCTCGTATGCCGGAGAGACGAACGTCCCGTTGACACCGCCTCCCGTGGATACAACTTTCGTGAATTTGTCACCATTGTTACGCGTAATGACTACACCGGTGATCGGCTCAGTCGACTCATTTTCGAGCTGGATATTGACGCGTGAGGATAATACGTTCGCTGGATCTCTGAACGGCTTCAGTGTCGCAGTGAACGGCAATTCGCCGCCCAACGCGCCACGCGCCAACGCCAGTAGGGCAAATGCCACTGCCAGCCCGTAACCTTTATTCATGCGCTTCGCTTTCATTGTAGCTCTCCAAATAAAATGTGAGGAATCACTTCCCATTCAGGGTTCCGATCGCGCTCACACGGTTGAGCTGGAAACGGCCTTCCGTACGGAGCCCGACATCTTTGCCGGGACCGAGCGGTTTATGCAGTCCGAACACCTCTTCGCGGTAAAGCCCGCTCACGGTGCTCACACCCCGCGTCACCGAGGGGATACGCCCCTCCTCCTGTGCCGCGTCAAAGTCAATGCGAATGTTCCGGGTAATGTCAAAGCCGCTCGAGTGGTCAGGATGACGGCGGTGCCGGAACGGGTTCGTCGGATGGTTGGCAGGCAGCAAGATCTGCCCGGCCAGCCCTGCCGCACCCAGGCTCTCCGTTGAGGGGATGTCCGCCAAAAACCTCGGATCGCCACTCCCCAGACCAAAAGAGCCGACCAAAGGCAGTTCATTCTGCATGGCCCTCGCCGCCGCGGAATAGACCGACTGCAACGCGTTCACCGCTGCAGCCCGTGCAATAGACGTGATGGAGTCCTCCCACGAAAGCGGATTCTGCACCCGCTCGGTCAGCGCCGCCGCGAGCGCCGCGCGTATGGCCGTTACAGGAACCCCGGCAAAAGCGCTTGATGTCACAAAGGCTGTGTAATCTGCTGTCGGCGCATTGCGCGTGGCCGGCCACTTGGCTGCGCCAGACGCCAAGGCTGCCCGCCCCGCCGCCAGCGCGTCCTGCTCAATAAGCCCCGCAGCCGTGCTCGCCGCATGACCTGCGTGCGCAGCGGCCACGATCCCCGCCAGGGCCCCATCGACCGCGTCTGTCGCACGCGAGTCGATCGCATACCCCGCGACTTTGGAGGCCAGAGCAGACACGATCAATGTCTGCACGCTCGGCAAAAACATCAAGTCATTGACCGTCACTGTTGCCGCATTGGTTGAGGCATATCTGGCCGCATCAGCCACGGCATCGCCAGCAAGCTTCCCTGAAAGCAGCCGCAGCGCCCTGTTGTCCACATCCGCCAGCGCCGCTGCCGAGTTCCACGCATTGCTCAGCGCGTGGGTCGTGCCAGCCGCCTGCACCGCGCGGACCAGATCCATGGCCCGCGTGTCCCGGAAGGGTGACGACAGATACAGGTTCGTGGCGGTCTGGAAGAAGGTCCACGCGGGCTCGGTCGTCAGCGCCGAAGAGGCCGCGATGTCAGGGATGCTGCCTTTGACCTCATCGAGAAAGAGCGCATAAGAAGCTGCGACATTCGCAGCCCCCAAGACACTCGTCGGCCAGGCTTCCACCTCCGCCTCGGCCTCCGCCACCAAGAGGTTCCGTTCAACGGCCGTGTCGATCCCGCTTGCAGACGCCGCTTCGGTTTTCACTTTCGCAAGGTTGACCACATTATTCACCAAAGCATCCAGCACGCGGGTCGCCTTCGCGTCGCCAAAATCAAAGACCACGCTCGCCAGGCGCACGGCTTTTTGCATGGGGTACTCGGCGTAAAGCTTGGGATCCGTGACGAGCGAGAGCGACCCTTCGTCGGAGCCGGCTGCAGCGATATCAGAGGCGGTCGCGGAAGCATCACCCGAAAGATTACGGTTGATGATTGCAACATCCTTGAGCAGGCTCACCTGGCCGGCCTCGTTGACGTGAAGGATCAGGGTCAAGTCGGCGCGGTCACCGGTAGCGGTCGGCTTGGTCGGATCAGGCGCTACAGGCACATTGTCTTTATTGAGCGGAATCGAGACCTCGTTCACCGCCCGGAGCGAAACCGTTCCGACCCACAAACCCGTATAAGGGTCGGCAAGCGAGACCAGTGCGGTCAACGCGACCATGCAAAAGATTGTGTTTTTCATAAGCGTTTCCTCTTGAGCCTACTCTTCACGGGTTGCCCGAACAGGCAACCACGTCTCTGTTCCCAAATCAGTCGTGACTTTTAACAGTCCGCTGTACGAACCGGGCTGCACATCCTTCATACGCAACACAACAGGCAGCGTCAGGCCTCCTCCCGGCTGAAAGGCCGGAAACTCTTGTCTCCACGCACCGTCCGGGAAGTCGACCGGCTCATTAACCATCCCGAGCGCATTTGAAGAGAGTACGCTGACCACGGCGGCCAGCGGTACGCCAGCTCCGCCCTCTGCCGTCACCTGCTCCAAGGAGAAGGCGAGCGGATGAGGTGAAACGTTGCGGAAGACAATATTCGCCTTCACCGAATCGCCCAAAATTAGCCCAAGCGACGAGTTGGCCTTAACCGAGAGCGGTCCCTGATAAGTGGATGAACCCTCACTGTAGATCCAGAAGGCCTCGCCTGAACGAAGCGTCTCGGCGTCGGGTTGCAGCACCTGACGCCACGTCCCGCTCAAAAGCCGATAGATCTTGTTGTGGTTATGAGCCGGCGAGCCTTGGAAGAACTGCTTAAAGGTCGGTGCCCCAGACCCGGCAACTGAAAAGCCGACGAAGCTGAAGCGGTTGGGTGTCCACCGCACCTGCTCCGAAATAACCACACCTCGAATGGAGAGCGTCGTGGCTTCCAACGCATGGACGAGGTAGCCGGAGTTTGCCGAGAGCCGCCCGAGCCGCGAGAGCGAGGCATCTGCGCGGTGCGGCGCATACCAGACATTCCAACCTGCGAGCGACTGCATGTTCACGGCCGTGTTCTTGGCAAACTGCGCTTCTGACACCGGCAGCGTGTAAGCCGCCACCATATCTATCGGCTTGCCGTTGAAAAGCGTTGACGGGCTGTCAGCCTCTGGCGCCACCTCCAGCCAGATGGCATTCCAGCCAGTGCTTAACGAAACCGTCTGTGTCCGCATCACGGCGGCTTCTCCGCCCCACACCACGCTCGTAAACGCAAGCCCTATTACAGCAGCTCCTAAGAGCATCCGCCATGCCTGACCCGACTGAATCTTATTCATAAAAGATCCTTTCTGCCGAACGAACCCATAAGAATATACTCGTTGACGTAATTTGAAAGTAGCGCAAGCTTGATCTAAAGTCAATACGTTTTCTAAATATTTTTTGGACGGATCGAGCGAGCGACTCGGCACGTCACTTTGTCACTGAATCACGCGGTGATTCGTAAATAAGTTTAACAGGGTTCAACGTGGACATTTTCCAAATGGAGAAACCGATCCCCTGTCCCTCTTGTAGAGACCAGAGATCAGAGAGCCTTTTAAGGCGGAACTTCCTGCGCCAAAACAGGCAGCCGGGAACCGACTGCCTGTCTGTCTGACGCCTGACTCTTCCCACTAATAGGAATAGATTTGTGACGAAGGGCTATCTCTGGCTGCGGGTCTCATAGAGACGGTAGCCAACTTCGCGTACCCCGGCAATCGTCTCGGGATAGGGTGTGTCGCAGCAGTCCACAAAGCCCACCTGGAAATTTTCGCCGTCAAAGCGGCCGGTTGTCGCCTGATCGCCAAACTGATGCCAGTGGACACCCACGACGTGAGGGTGCCGCAAGGCAGAGGTTACGTACTGGACATAGACGCGGCCGCGCTCTTCCTGATTTTCAACTTTAATCAGTCCCGGATGGAAGAGGCCGCGGTCGAGCGCGCCAAAGTGAAATTCACCGATGATCACAGGTTTGTCCAGACCAGCCGGCAGTTTGAAATCGTCCAGATGGCGTGCGTAGATATTGTAGCTGATCAGATCGCAGTGCCGGGCCGCCACACGCACAGCGAACTCGGGTCCCCGCCCCGAGAAGCGGCATCCCATATAAAGCTTGTGCGGCGCCGCAGCTTTGAACTCCTCGTGAATATTTCGGAAATAAGCATCCGCAATCGTCAGTGTGAAAGCGGTCAGGTCTTCGACAGCGTTTGTTCCCGGACGCTTGCAGACGGTGAGGAAGGCCTCCCAGTCAGCATACACCGAACCCCATTTAGCGTTAAGTTTATCTACTGTTCCATAACGCTGTTTCATGCGCCTTTGGAATTCCATCTTAGCCGCCTGCTCAGGCGGGGACTCCAGCGTCCATGATGCCAGGTCGGTCGGTCCGCCCCAGCTCAGTTCGTTATCCACGAAGAAGCCGAAGCACCACGGATCGTCCATCTCGGCTTTGTGCTCAGCCATCAGCCGGCGCACATCGGCACGGAAAGAGGGATCAAAGGGGTCGCGGAAGGGCCACCAGCCGTCGTGACTCCCAACAATGGGTTTCGACTTCAGCTCAAAGCGGTCCGTGTACGGGGTGCGGTCCATCAGGCAGATCTTTTTATCGGAACTGTTGGCGATCGTGTTCATGCCCCAACTGCGTAACCGCACATGTGCAAGGTCAGCAAAGATGTCGTAGTATCCCTTGCCATATTTCCGATAGCAGTTGGCGGAGGAGAAGTCGTAGGTACGCTGAATATTGCGTTTCACATAGTAAGGATGCAGCAATTCATCGCGCGTCGTATAAAACGCGGCGAAGGGCGTCCCTTCCGCAGGCAGATCCGTGAAGTAGGCTTCGCGCTTGTCGAGCGGCGTCATCGCTGTTGAAGGGGTGACGCGCACGGGGCCGTGTGACCAATACAGACAACCTTCAGGGTCAACCATCCACCATGTTCCGTCGATCTTCTCCACGCGGAAATGGCCCGTCGCTTCGCGCTTCGGTCCAGTGGCCCAACCACCGAAGCGGTTCCAGCCCTTGGGGCCGGGGTGAGCAGCCAAATCAGCCTTCTCTTTTTCGCGCTGAAGCACTAACTCCTCATCGGCGTGTATTTTTCCGGGCCACTCCTTGTGTTTGAACTGACCGTACGTGTCAATGAAGGGAAAGAACTGCGCTGGCGAAAGCTTCATCCACTCCGGCAGTGCGCTCCACTCCCCAGTGTGGGCCACAATTCGTCTCACGCCCCATTTCCAGTCCAATTTGGGCTCTTTGAGATAAACAGCGACGCTGACCACGTTTGAAGTGTCCAGATCCGCCACCACGCCGGCTGTCATAAAAGGCCCAGCGCGCATCCCCGTCAGTCTTCCTGAGATCTCCCGGACGGACGGCAAGCTGGGTGGCAACGCCACGGAACAGGCGTGCTCACCCTTGCGCGGCAGCTTCACACGATCGACAAATACGCCTTTTGACTGGCCGGCATCTGCGCCGGGATTGGCGAGACGGATTGTCAGGGGCAGTTCACCTTTGCTGTCGCAGTGGACGAGTTCGAACGTCATGCGGTTGCACCCGGAAAGATTCCACGTCCCTTTAAACAGCACGCCCGGATATCCAGTGTTGCCTTGGGTTTCGATCGCCAAGAGCCCCTCCTTCAAGACGAACGTGCCGCCCGAGTGCGCGGATACCAAAGAGAGAGGAGTAAGCGTTGCATCAAAAAGAATGATCTCCTCCGCAACGGCGAGCTGTGTTACCAGCAGGATGAGTCCAATGATCCGTATTCGTTTCATAATTTTGAAGAATACATAAATACCCCAATAAGAACAAGAGAAATGATAATCGGTGCAACGTTTGACTAAACAGAAAAAAAACACTATAGTAAGCGACTTAAACGACAAAAAAAACCTGTGTAATGAGCCAAGCAACAGCACCTATGAAATCCAAAACAGACATCCCCGAACATTCAGCCTTCAGCAAACATCTCCGAACCCGTCTCATCTCCGGGATTCTCGTCCTGATTCCGCTTGCAACAACACTTTTTATCCTGAATATCATTCTCGCATCGCTCACGGCCTTCGTGCGCCCGCTCTTAAAACCCTTTGTGGGAGAGATTCACGAGAACGCGGTAACGCTCATTGCCTTATGCGTCACGACGCTGGTCATCTATTTTACAGGCCTCGTCACCAATTATCTCATCGGACGTCGCATGATCAGCCTGGGCGAACGCGTGCTCATGAAGATGCCCATCATCAAATCCGTCTACTCCGCGTCCAAACAGGTCGTGGAGACGTTTTCATCATCGACCAAAGCAGCCTTTAAAGCTGTTGCGCTTGTCGAGTTCCCGCGAAAAGGCTCGTTGGCCATCGGGTTTGTCACTGGCTCAATGACCACCCCCGAGGGGAAATTCGTTTATCGCGTTTTTATTGCAACCACACCAAACCCCACCACGGGTTTTCTCCTGCTTCTTCCTGTGGACGAGGTTCAGTTCACGGACATCTCTGTTGAAGACGGCGTGAAGATGCTCGTCTCTGGTGGCGTGCTCGCTCCAGAAACCTATCAGATACGCCCTCCCCCGAGCCAACTGACACAAGCTGTCGGCTAGCGTACCCCCGTTTATTTGCGCGTCAGTTGCTTGAAATCATACGTAAGCGTCTGGCCTCCGTAGGTAAGCGAAAGAACCCCCTGCCCTGCGTCTTGGTGGACCCATGGGTTATGGAGCATCGGCCAGTTGGCATACTCCACTGATTTCCCCGCTATTTTGTTTTCACCCTTGTAGGGTTCCTTGTGTTGGAGATAGGCACATTCAAGCGTAACGCCTTTCAGGGTCGTGACACGCACAAGCGGCTTCGCGGCATTCAGTTGCGTCACATCAACCTTGACCTTGCTGATGACAGCCTGCATGAAGCGCTGAAGCTCGGCGTCCACACCGCCGCCGGCAAATTGTTTCAACTCGGCGGTCTCCAGCACCCACGCATTCTTTCGCGCATCGACCCAGAGCATCTCGTGACTCCCCCACTTCTTGCCCCACGTATAGGGTGCGACGCTCTGAAAGGCCATCAACATGCCGCCATTGTGACAGAAGACCCAACCGTTTTTTTCAACCCGTTTAACAATGGAGCCGGATGCTGGAAAGGGCGCATAGAGTTTGTAGTAGGGGTAGTTCGCCGGAACCTGGTAGATTCCGAGCAGGGTCCCCTCGTGCTGCAAATACTGGCTAAACGGATTCTCTCCGTATCCAAGCGCATTGGCCACGTTTTCCGAGAGCTTATACGGTCTCCTGGGGTTTTCCATGCAGACTGAAAAGGTGGAGGAGGGCTTGGGTGAGATCCATTTCAGCATCTGCCGGCGTGACTCTTTGTAAAGGCCGCTCGTCTCGTTTTTCTCTTTGTCCCACTGACTGCAGAGGCTATAGGCGGGCGTGTGGTAGGTCATACGCTTGACCTGATTGACGGATGAAAAATGCGTGAAGGTCGCTTTGCGGTCCTGGGCGATTTTAACGATGATCTCCGGTACCTGATACCGCCCCGGTTCCGCCATCCAAAAGGAGTGTATCCACCCTGTCCCCGATGCGGCGATAGGACGCCCTGCCCCAAAATAAAGCCAGGCCGCCGTGGCAGTCGCAGCCATGCTGTCCGGACTGGTATCCGTCGAATACCAATACTTGGCACGTGAAGCCGAACCGACGTTATAGCCTTGATTCCACGTACAGGCGATATCTACAAGCATGGCATCCAAGGCAAAGGTTGCCGCCTTGCGCAGCTCCTGGTCCTTGGCAAATTCCACGACCATGCGGATGGCTGAGAGATTGACCGCCAGATAGATGGGGGCTCCATATTCGCCATGATTCTGTGTGGCTATTTCCTTGAAGCGCTTCATCAGTCGGTTCTTCGTGGCTGCTTTGATTCCCGTTGCATCCAGTCCGTCCCGGTCCACAACGTCAGACCACTCTTCAGCAGCCAGAAACCCTGCCCCGTCCATCATGAGAAAATAGTTCCAGGCGCCCTTTGCATATCCTTCGAGTTCGCGATGGCGCCACGTCGCCACATAGTCTTTAATTTTTAAAGCAGTAGCCGTCGGTATCTTATCTTTGCCCAAGAAATAAGCGTTCACCAATGCGACCTTGTCAAATGGGTCAAGCTTATTTGCATCTTTCTTGGCCTGCGTTAAGACAGCACTCACGGATGCATCCAGCTTCTCCAGCGCATATTTCGTATCCGTGTTTAAGAGCAAGCGTGCCGCATACGCAGGCGCTGAATGCTTCGGGTAGGTTTCATCACGCCCTTTTGGCACCTGCGTCGCCACATAACGTATCAAGGCCTGGCTGCGAGCAGCATAGTCCTCACCCTGTAAAACCAATTCCTGGGCAAGCAATGCTCCCGCACTTCCGAACACCAGTAGACAGAGCAGCATCTTATTCATATTAGTAACCGGAAGCCTTTAAATCAATGTGAGAGTCAAATGTTCCTTTTTCCTGCTTAAGGAATTCGGCCTCTCTGCGCAGGGCTAAACGATCCGGAAGGCTCTGACGCCAGGTGTCGCGATAGAGTCCAATCTTTTCAAAGGGTATCTCGCGTATCGCCGGCCAAAGGCTGAGGATGCGCGCCCCTGCTTTGGGACGGAAATCAAGCGCCGATGGATTTTCAAAACCCGCCTCTTCAATGGACTTCATCAGGATGGGTTCACTGATCTGGCTGTACTTGAAGTCCTCTGGCTTGCCTGATTTACGGATGGGCATTTTACAGCCGACAGCACTGTTGTTGGTCAAGAGATTGCCCGTCGGATGGCCCCAGCGTTCCGGATTCATCCGGGCCAATGCAGGATAGCGAACCGACCAGGGCGGCTGCTGAACCTGATACTCCTCAAGCTTTTTGCACATCCCCGGATGGTCCTTATAACCGCGTGAAAGCCCACGCGTATCGATCTGAAAACCAGCAGAGACGCACGCGATCGAAAGATTTCCCGTCACAATGTTGTCATGTCCGCCGCCGACAAAGGGGCCGTATGCCGTGTTGTAACAGACGTTGTGAATGATCGTATCCCCGCTGTCACCGTCATCCACATAAAAGCCGTTGATTTGAGGGGAGTCGTAGACGAAGTTGTAGCGTAAGACATTTCCACGGCTCGTCCGGTCGAGACACGAATAGAAGGCCCCCACATCGCCGGAGTCGAGCGCTGCACGCGCCACTTCATTATACTCGAAGCGACTGTCGTTGTTGTTGAAGTACAAGACCGCCGCATGCGGAATATCATGGAAGAAGTTATGAGTGATCGTGTAGCCGACACCGGCCTTGCAATCAATCGGTGGCGCGTAGGTGTTCTGATGACGGCCGATGCGCCAGAAGCGTGAATTGTCTACAACACATTCCGACGAGATCAATTGTTTGCGATCACCGCCTGAGAGCACCACACCGGACTTGCCGATGTCACTGAAATCGCAGCTTTGAATGCGATGCCGCCATGCATCCTTCATGGAGACCGCAGTTCCGCAGATACGCGTAAAGGTGCAGCCGTTTATCTTGACCTGCGCGGAGCGTTCCACGACAATGCCGTCGCCGAGATTTCCCGTAAAGACAATCCCCTCGATTGTCACATCTGTCGCGCCGGAAATGGAGAGCATCGGCACGGTCTGGTTCGCAATCAGCGCCTCCTCCGGGGGGTCGGGTGTCGGGGACAAAAAGTAGAGCCGCTTCTCCTTAAACCGGACACACCACTCTCCGGGCGTGTCCAATTCTTCCAATGCGTTAATCACGCAGAACTCCTCCATGCCATTGCCAAGCGCTGGGGGCTTCGCATACTTCGACCCTATGCCTCGACTGACGCCCAGTGCGAATGTTGCGGTCTGCTTCTGAACATCAAGGGCTGACACGTTGATTGCGGTGCGCGTCCATGGGACAACCCAAAAGCCTTGGAACCAGAGCCCCTCTTCGACAGACCAATTTTTGAGATGGGACGTCTTTGTCTGGATGACACCGCCCCGCGTTCCCTTGCCCCCTTTCAGATCGCCCTTATCCAGAACAGCATCCACTTTAAGATAGCCGCTGTTCGGGAAGCGGGAGAGCGGCATCCACTCCTGATTGACCATCAACTGGCAGAGCCCGCCGAAATCACCGAAGGTTTCCGGATACGGCCCCGCGTGCGCGATACCAGACTTCTTCAGGTCAAGCCAAAAGAGCCTGTCTTTGAGAGCAGGTAAAAGACGCTTCAACAACGCTTCATCCGTCACTCGTTGCCAATCGGCTTTCTGGACCCGGATCCCCGTATTGATCACGACCGAACCCCTTTCAGCCGCGCGTATGCAGAGGCCCGAGTGGCGAGCTGTTAATTCGAGCGTATGGGTCTGCCCGTAGACGCCCGGCTTCAAAAGGATGACTGTTTTGGTTGCATTTGTTATCGCCTTCAGGGTCGCGGCAAGCTCTTCTGGCTTCGGCGTGAGATAAATCTTGGACTGAGCACAGGCAAGTTGGGTCACGCACAACACGTAAAACAGGATCACGGGCGACTTCAGAAAATTCGTCATTTCTTTTCTTCCTTGGAATGCAGACGATGGAGTCGAGGTGAGCAGCCATACGTTTTTTTGAATACTGTTGCAAAGTGTTCGATGGTGGCGAACCCGCAGTTGTCCGCAATGTCCGTGATCGACAGCTCCGTCTCGCCCAACAACCGGGCGGCGCGCTCGATACGCGTGCGCTGGATCTCGTCATGCACCGTCCGTTTCAGATAAGACAAAAACATCAGCTCCAGTTTACGTCTGCACACCCCGACAACTTTTGCAATGGAGTCGACAGTGCACTCTTTAGCCCCAAAATGCGCATGCTGGCGAATATGAATGAGTGCCTTCACCATGACGGGGTCTGTGATGGACATCATGTCCGTGGAGGTCCGCTGAATGATGCTCTTCGGTGGAAAGGTTAGCGAGTGCGGCTTAACCCGTTTATGCTTAATCATCTGATCCAGCATTTCCGCTGCGCAGACCCCTATTTCATTGGTCGGCAAAGCAACCGAGGAGATGGGGATGTGAAAGTTTGTGCAGAGAAAATCATCCTCGGCCGTATTGAGAACGGAGATCTGCTCCGGCACCGGCAAGCCGGCATGGTTGGCCGCATGAATGACCCACTGGGCGCCCGAGACGTTCCACGTCAAAATTCCGCAAGGCTTGGGAAGCCGCTTAAGCCATTGCTCCAGGGCGGACAAGCGCAGGTTCCACGTCGGTTGTGCCGGGTGGCCTTCAGGCACCTCATAAACCGAACAACTGCAGCCAGACTCCTCCACCAGACGGACAAAGGTCTGCTCATGTTCCACGACATACGCGGTATCTTGAAGACCGAAATAACCAAAGTGGCGGAACCCGTTTGCGTAGAAATAGCGGAATCCCATCTCAGCCGTGATGCGGTGATCCGTCGTGATGCGTGGATAAAGGTTGCTCCCCTTAATGGGCAAGGCAGAAACATTGACGCACGGAAGCCCGCTCTTGCGAATGGAGGCCAAGGTCTGCTGGCTCCCGATCCGCGCAATGATGCCTTCACCCTTCCACTTCGTCGGCAATTCCGAGAGCTCATCCAGACCTATCGGATCCACGTAGAGAATCCAATTGTGCAGCATCGCATATTGGTTGATGCCGCGAATTACATCACGACCCCATCCCGTCGAGGTACCGATCAAGACCGCCACACGTTTTGCTTTTTCTTTTGAACTATCACTCATGGTCGAACCCACTTTTGCGCTTAATAGTAGCAGAATTGACTAAAACAGCAATTCTAATTTTGACATCTCCGCACCAGATTGCTACAGTAAGAAGATTAAAGGGGAAGGCAAATTACTACTATGAAACGCAGAACATTTTTGACAACAACCGTATTGGGGGCTGGCGCCTGTTTCACGCGCGCGCTGGCAAGCGAAACAAAGCATCGGACCCTCGGGCCCAACGAGAAACTCAACCATGCCTGTATTGGTGTCGGAGGGATGGGCTATCATGACTTCAAAAACTATTTATCACACCCGAAAACAGAGGTTGTCGCACTCTGCGACGTGGATAAGAGCCGCCTTGAGCGTGCCGCAAAAGAGGCGCCCTCCGCACGGTGCTACACGGACTGGCGCGAGCTTTTAGCCGCTGAGGGCAACAAGATTGACTCGGTCAGTATTACGGTCCCTGACCACATGCATGCGCTTATTGCCTTGAACGTCATGCGCATGGGCAAACATGTCTACTGCCAGAAACCGCTCTGCCATGACGTGGCCGAATGCCGCCAGCTGATCGATGCCGCCACGCGCTCAGGGGTCGTGACCCAGCTTGGCACGCAGCACGCCTCCGGCATGGGCGACAGGCTCGGTGTCCACTTCTTGAAGCAGAACCATATCGGCACCCTCAAAAAAATGGTCCTCTGCTCCAACCGTTCCGGTGTCATCGGCTCCTGCCGACTCCCTGGCCCGCGGCCACCAAGTTGTCCCCCTCCCGATACCCTCAACTGGGACCACTGGATCGGGACTGCTCCGATGCGTGACTATGCCCCTAAAGTCTACCATCCCGGCATCTGGCGGACCTGGCTTGATTTTGGAACCGGTTGGTCAGGCGATATCGGTTGTCACATCTTTGATGCCGCCTGGAAAGGGTTCGATTTAACAACCCCCTTGTCCGTAAAGGCAGAAGTCCAGGAGTCCTGGAAAAAAAGCCCGGAGCGCAGAGCTGATCTCTGGCCGCAGGGACAACATATCACCTGGGAATTCGGAGGCATCCCCCAATCTGACAACAAGCCTTTTACCATGGAGTGGTTTGATGGTGAATTCTACCCGCCCGAGGATGCGATGGAATACGCACGCATGGCCGGCTTCACGAAGTTTCCGGAGGAGGCACTCCTGGTCTTCGGTTCCGAGGGCGCCATGCTCCTCCCCCACACCAGCGGGGCGATCATGCTCCCGAAGAACAAATTCGTTGCCCTGCCGAAGCCCAAGTTTGAGCCGCGCAACCATTACCATCACTTCCTGGATGCCGCGCGCGGCGAAGCACAGAATGAATCGTACTTCCAGCGCACAGGGCCAATGGCTGAAACCATTCTGCTCGGCACCGTAGCCATCAGGGTTCCGGATACCAAGCTTGAATGGGATCCCAAAGGCATGCGCATAACCAACAGCGAAGAAGCGACAAAACTACTCTCCCGCACCTATCGTAAAGGCTGGGAATTCAAAGGCTAGGAAGTTTACCATGAAACAATTGACCCCTCTTGTTTTTGCACTATTCGTAACGCACGGTGCATGGTCCGCACAAGACCCCCGTATCTTATCCACGAATGCAGCAACCGGCACCCTTTCCATGCACGTCAATGGAAAGCATTGCTGGACCTACAATCCAACCAGTGAAGAAGGGAAGCCCTACTTCCATCCTTTGACCCTGCCAGGAACAGACACGGAGCTCACCTGGTATCGTCCCGGCGACCACAAATGGCATCTCGGATTCTGGTTCTCCTGGAAATATATTAATGGCGTCAACTTCTGGGAGCCCGATACCAATGCGGTTCGAAAAGTCGAAACCTGGATCTCTTCCTTCGATGAGAAGGACAAAGTCTTCCGCTCGACTGCGCACCTGACCTATCATGCAAAAGGCAAACAAATCCTCACCGAAAACCGGATCACAACCGTGACGACAACACCGGAGGGCGACTATACCATTGACTGGGATGCAACCTTTACAGCCTTAAATGAAACCGCAACCTTTACAAGCACCAAAGCTGGGAAGGACAAAAGCGGGATGTGGGCCTCCGGCGGGTATGCCGGGCTGATGTGGCGGTTCGCACCGACACAGAATGGGATGTCTTATCACTTCACTGATGCGGAGGGACGTGAAGATCGAGCTGCCTGCGGGTATGAAAGCGCGTGGATGAACGCGATCGCCTCCAACACCGTCTCTGGGGCCGCAGCCACTATTCGAATCACCAACCATCCGGAGAATCCCCAGCATCCCGTCACCTGGTTTACGCGTCACAGTGCGCTACCGAAAGCGCAATCCGGCGGATACCATCTGATTGGCCCTGCGGTTGTTTTCCACAAACCGCTCACCATCGAAGCGGGAAAAACCATGCGCCTACGCTACACCACAACCGTCCAGCGCGTGCGGAAATAGTAACGAATATCCGGAGGTAGAGGGGTCACTCGCCGAGACTTTAACGTTGAGCGCTTAACGGCGGGAGGTTTGCTTCTCTCCTGATGCAGTTGAAGCGCTCTTCTAATTCCAGGAAAGATTTCAACGCTTTTTTGGCGATTTGCGTCATGCAGTGGTCTGGTCCAATCGTCTCTTCGTAGATGGAGATGGCCTTCCTCACACACTTCAACGCGGGTTTAAAATCGTATTGCGCCCGGTATGCCCTTCCTAGTTGGACAAGGCTCAGGGCTACTGCCGGATGGCTCTTGCCAAACACTCTGACCCGTATTCGTAGCGCCAGCGCATTACACGACAGGCGTGATACTGTCGTTTCAACTGATCGTGACTTACTGTCGAGCCAAGCGATGTTATGAAGGCATTCGGCGACCTCGGAATGCCAGAGGCCAAGATTGCGGAAACGGATCACGAGTGACCGACGTAAGAAGGCAAACGACAGCTCCTTCCGATTAAGGCTGCCATACAGTTCGGCCAGCATATTCAGGCTCGCCGCAAAATCCACATGCTCTGGACCCAGCCGCTCCAGGGCAATCAGCGCGGAGGTTCTCGCCTCTTTGAGGGCCTGAGCAAGCTTGTGTTCACGTTCCAGCATGATCGCCTTGACATAATGCTGGGTCCACTCCTCATCCACACCGACATGTATCGCCTCGGTGGGGTCGCAGCCACCAACGCTTTTTGCATGTTCTTTACTCTCCTCTTCAGGGTCTAAAAACTCAAGGATCTTAAACGCCTCTGGATAACGTCGTTCACGAATAAACAACAGCGCCTGAAGGCATTGCCTACCAGCCTCGGTAACGTCGTTGACGCTCATTTTATTGAGTGCCATCTTATCACCCTGCTCTGCGGCCTTGGCGTACCACTCAAACGCCAGCTTTTTGTCTACAGTCACCCCAGCCCCCTGCTCGTACATGCACCCCAGAGCACACTGAGCCAAAGCATTGCCTTGCTCTGCTGCTTTGCGGTACCACTCCACCGCCTGTGAGTCATCCTTTTCAACGCCAGCACCATATTCATACAGGGTGCCAAGAAAGTTCTGGGCAAAATGATACCCCTTTTCCGCTGCTTTTTTGAACCACTCAGCAGCAAGACGCTCATTTAGTTCAACACCTATTCCTTCAAAGTACATGAATCCTAAGCTGGTTTGCCCATTTACATCTCCTTGGTCAGCTGCCTTATGGTACCATTCTGCTGCGATGGCATTATCTAGAGGAACTCCCAGCCCATTTTCATACAGATACCCGAGACGGAATTGGGCTCCGGCATGCCCTTGGCTAGCCGCCTTCTGATAGTATTCCACCGCAAGGAGATAGTCCTTGGAAACACCGCAGTCAGTCTCATACAACCTTGCAAGACTGTACTGAGCGATGGCATCGCTCGCGTTCGCCGCCTCCACTAATTCTTCAAAAGATTTCGAGTGCATCATTCTTATCCTTCTCATGTACCTGAAATGAAGAAATACGATTAGTCTTGTCTCGTAAGATCTTTGCTATATCATATCGCCCAAGTACCTCTGCAAACTGAACCAATGTCTTGCCTTCTGGGGATAGCGTCTCCATATCCAAGTTTCGGGCAATAAGTGCGGCCACAGCCTTTTTGTCATTTCTACGAATGGCATTCCAAACATGGGCGTTCACTTGCTTCACTCTGCGAAGTTTATGTTCCTTTTCGATGTTTTCGCGTACCGCCACACGTGTTAGTTCATCGAGTGCGCCTGTCAGTATGCGATCCAATGCCTCAGCATAAGGGATTAGAGACTCCGCCCTAACCGAAACTCCATCGTCGTCATGCATATCCGCACCGAGGTTCCGGCAGGGAAGGCATAAGGAAAAACAAGTTAGGCCGTGTTCGTCATATTGCCAGGAATCGTCAGCCGCCGCATCGATAATAAAAACAGCATCAGCAAGTAAAAGCGAAAAATAGTATTGCATTTCCGCTGCCGTGTTTAGTCTCAGACGTGAGGGCAACTTTCCTTGCTCTCCGGCAAAAACATTCTCGATCGAATAATGCCTCATCCCGTAGAATTCCTCGGTCAAGTCGAGCGAAACAACGAATTCACATGACTGCTGAACCCAGGTGGCTTTCCTGATGTAATTGGCGACTTGGTCTGCACCACGGCTATCGGCCTCCTCGTCCCCAGTAAAAACGACCAGGGTTTGCGGGGGTATACGCCCCTCAGCCATCATTTTCACCAGCACAGCAACACAGGCGGAGTTATCTAAAGTTCCGCAGATTTCCGATCCTACAGGTTTTGCCCAATATGAGCCATAAACGGAATCCACGTGAGCAGATACGATGACGACTGGAAGCTTATTATCCAATAGCCGATGACGATAGAAACGGGCCAATGGCAGGTTCTCCATTAAAGAAAAATCAGAGCCGTCTAAAGCCTTCTCGATCACATGAAGTCTTTCGGTCCTCACAAACCGTGTGCCATTGTCAGTACAGGGAACCGTCATTCTAACAATATCACTATAAAAAGGGGACATGATGGCGGGGACAATATCTGACGTGACGGTTTTGTGCGTAATCTTCGCGGGACCAACTTCTTCGTCCTCGTCGAATACGCATATACTATGAATGTTTCTGAACATGGATTCTTTGGCTTTGTCATAACACAGTATTCGATATGCATCCTCGGGCCCTAACCTCGCTCGGGCCTGCCCTATAATGAGAAAGTCCGGCCAGCGCAACCCGCTCTCCCGTATTAGCCGATTGAAAGGTTTTGCGAAGGATCCCCAGCCATGCCCCATGATCTGATCATGCAGGACAAAAATCCGAGGGGACACACGGTTCTGGATATACAGGGCGTTAATGCCGTTTATCGCTTCCATAATGAGGTAGAGGATGCTGACACGCTCTCCATTCGCCATTTCGTATAGTGCCCAGTAACTCAAGTGTTTATTATGGTGGACGAACATATCGCCGTGAGGCGGAGAGAGTATTGGAACTCCCTCCAGAAGACTGCAACAGTCAAATAAATGGAGCCCGACGCATCTAGCTCCATTTCTTGCTACCTTATAAAGGGGCTTGCATGCTTCTAAATGTTTCTGCAAGGAATCACTATTATTATCACTTACCCGTGGCGGGGGAAAATTAAAGTATACGTAAGAGTGAACCATACCCAATGTTTGACGAATAGCGGACCAGTCACTGTGTCCGCCAGGATATACGAGGGAGTTTTCCAATATCTTTTTTCGCGCAGACGGCGATGACAGGAATGATGCCATGTTACTTGGTGATATGTCGCGGAGCCAACCGGGACATACTGTTGTGTATTGACTAAGAGACGGTAACATGCTGTCCTTCCTCCGTTTTGCTAAAAAGTAATCGGCTTAAAATTGATGTTCCATTCAGAGTGCATTCGAAGTGCGACTACGTTTTCAATCTTTTCAAAAGATAATGATTTTTCAAAGCCCCCTGCAGAGGAGTCATGACAGAAGACGAGCCGATTGTGTAAGAAAACATGGCTCAAACTGTCGTGTATATTTTTCATATTATTGCTTCTTCTGGGGCCTCGATGATCAGGGCGCTCCATCCCGGTTGCTCTTTCCTCTTGTTCCACTCACAAAGCGCCCAACCTGAAATGCTCATCGAATCGGTTAAATGATAGTGCGAAACAAGGGCAGGTGATACAAAAATATCGCTAGTATCTTTGATAAAACCAAATGGATTCCCCTCTCTGATACTGATCTTGCCATTAAACTCACGATAGAGTCCCTTTACAAGATGACGGGAATCCTTACGAAAATTCAGTACGGGAACAAGATCTACATCTTTCGATTTTTGATCATGGGTATAAATAATAATCACATCGCCAAGAACAAGGTCTTTAGCCGCAGGCATCGTGTCAAAATGAAGCAGTGCAAAGAACTTCGCAGTTACCGAGACTCGGGCGAACTGCTTCTCGATGTTTATTTGTGATACAACACCCCAACAGTTTTTTGCACAGTCAAATGGGACGCCGTCCTGCCTTGGTGCCCATTCGTAGAACTCATCGAGGGGCGGCCCATGCGGAGGCTCCCCTGGTTTGGGAGGTTTTGTACTGGCAGGTGGACTGAACAGTTTCACCCGTATCGCCGCCCCTCGCTCAGGTTTCTCGGATTGTATGCATCTATTCTTAACTTTGATACACCCTTTATCCGCTACTAGGAAGAGTAACAAAGGAGGCCTTCCGTCCTTGCTCTCAAGAACATCGAGGAAGTTGGCGGATGTCCAAGGATGATCTTTGAAGAGGAATCGTGTAGCCTCATCTGCAGCTGATTGAAGCATGTCGTCAAGGTTGTCCTTTGCGTTGGCGTCAAACCATGACGACCTTTGTAGTTCAATGATGTCGTTCTCTACCTTGCGATCTTTCTTGGCTTGGATCGCGATATAGCGTTTGGCGGACAGGGAAGCGAGCGCAAACTGTCCGGTCTTAGCCAGAAAGAGTGCGAAGTGATGGTATAGTTCCACCTTGAAATCTTCGTCTGCTGCAGAAGAGACTACAGCGCGGGCATAAAAAGCCATTATTTCGCTGTTGTCGAGTGTACATTCTGCAAGTGTCTGCCATGCCCAGAACTCACGTTGTTTGCCTTTTAATAGCGGCACTATAAGATCTTTGACTCCCGTCATCTCTGCATCAAACCATACTGAAAGCTTTGCGTAATAATACGGGATCCAGTCTCCGTCGATGGTTTCAACGACTTTTCGGACAAAGGGAAGCATCCATTGGAATGACGGTCCCCGTTTGTGGTTGAGTTTGGCGTTTTTGTACAAAGCCTTTGCGAGCTTAGCTGCAAGAGCAGGAAATGGGCCTTTACCATCCTGACCGAAGCTTTCCTTCCAGTCTTCATCTGTCAGGTTGTCCGTATTCCACCATTCGACAAACTTGGTAAAGTCTGCCCATTTTTCCGCACGTTTGCATGCCTCTAATAGGAACAGAGAGTGTATTAGATCTGGCTTGCTATTTAGTTTTAGGCGAAAGTAATCACGCATTAGTTCGGTAGAGAGCTTAAGGTCTTGCTCCTCTTTCAATAATCGGTAAAGTTCCCATGCGAGACTGGTTTTGGCTTCAGCGCAGCCGGGATACTTCTTGACTGTTCCCCGCAGAATATCAGCTGCCCCTACATGGTTTCCGCTCTTGCTCAGCTCTTTTGCTTTGGCCAGTTCTGTATATTCAGGGGACAAAGTCTTGAGCACAGATTCAGATTTTGTGAAAAGAAGATCATCTGTTTCAGCGGTAACTCCCATGTTTTGAAGTTCAGTCGCTAACTCTCGAGCTTTAATTAAGTTTCCTGCTGTTTGTTCTTGTTTGATATACTTGTAAAGTGTCCAACCGAGTGCTCTGACAACCCATATATCGGTTGAGTAAGCAGAGTAAATCGTTCGAGCAAGCTGGAGAGCCTCTTCCAGTTTGCCGTCGTTTCGTAAAGCGGTGATCTGTTGTGTTGTTGATCTCACATCCATAATTGTTTGTTCCACTTTGGATTCACTCAATTTTCTTTCTGCTGTCCAGAATGCACACTATCAATAATCTTACGGAGTCGATCCAGCAAGCCAGTATCGGGGCTGTAGGACGTGAACCGATGTGTCTCGTCGAAATAGTAGTTCACACAGAAGATGGTTCCCCCTGTTTCAAGTGTGCAGCGACTATGAAAATCTGTCAGGTGTTCAATGGAGAGCACTCGAATGTTCAGTGACACACATCGGGCATTCAAGTCGATGAAGAAAGATCCATGCTTTTTGTCCAGTACTGGGGCTGATTGTGGTTCATCAACGGCTGTTACGGCAAGTTGCACGTTGTTTAGTTGTTGCACGGCTGCTTGTAAAGGTTTGATCCATTCGCCTGGACTGGCACTGTCGGATCGTACGTCGGTAATCTTGTTTCTGCCGCTATAGTGTACTTTCACAAGACAAGAACAGGTGTCTTTTGAGACGGACCACTGGGATAAGTAGGGGCGAACCGTGAGGCTATTGATCGAGAAACCTGCTGGCAGCAGAACTGAGAGTCGTGCGTAGATTTGTTGGTGGATCGCTGACTCCTCTGAAACAAAATCGGGCATGGGGACAGATGGCAAAGTTTGCTCAACGGAGCCAGGTGATATCTGGGAGGCCAGAACGGCAATGGAGGCTCGTTTTCTCAGCGGTGTCAGTGAATGGTGGTGCAGGGCATTGGTAGCTACAACATTGCGAGCTGCGCGTGTCAGGGCCGTGTAACTCCATCTGATTGCCATGGGATCCAGTTTGTTCTGGGATTGGAAGTCGACGTAAACAGTCGGCCACTCACCACCCTGGGCTTTATGGCAGGTAACGGCGTATGCATATTTAAGTTGTAACGCATTGAAGTAAGGATCAACGAGCAACATGTCGCAGAAGGATTTACTACCTGGAAAAAGATGCGGGTGGCGTTGCTTGAAATCTACATAGAGTGACTTCGATTGGTCAGAACTCAATTCTCGATGGGGTGAGGAGAGGATGTCCTCGATGTATTTGCAGACTATATCGCATTGCGTCCCGTCGAGACTTTCGAAGCGGATCGTGGCATCTCTGAATGTCAGCACTACTTGGATGTTTTTCCGTTTGCCGTTTTCGTCAAGGCCCACATTTAAGTAGACAGATCGGGTTTCCGCTGTATGAGCAACCGAGCTGACAGTGCCCATTTGCCCGTTAAAAAGTTCGATTTCGTGACGATAACTATTCTTGACTAGCATGACGCGGTCGCCAGGTTCCAGTAAATGACCGTTTGGGAAGAGATGCTTCCTGACCTCTGTATTATAGTCTTTGATGATCGCGTTTGAATAGCCTACGATCACAGACGTGGCCGTCCCTGCACTGTCAATGTGCTTCAGATAATGGGGAATAAATTGATCGGGCTGAGTTTCCGTCACGGACTGGCCATCGCTCTTGAAATCAAATGAAGCAAAGTTTTTCTCCGTAAGCATATCACGTAGGGTGGTAGCATTTTGTAGAATAGCATCACCCTCTTTTTGTCGTACAACGTGAGTCAGTTCAGCACTTGCTACCTTTGAACGCATATATTTTTCCAAGTATGCCTCGTCCAGTGCTGGGGAGAAGTTCATATCAACGGGGGGCAATTGAGCGCTGTCACCGACAAAGATGATCTTCTTACGATAATCATTGCCATCGAAGTTGATATACTCAAGCAAGTCGCGGAGCAAACGGCCTGAGCCAAATCGCATGAACTCGGCCTCGGTGTAAACATCGGAGAGCATGGAGGCCTCATCAACGATGAAAATGGTGTCGTGCTGAGTGTCATTGTTACGCAATTCGAAGTAGAACTTGAAGGTGATGTCTCCATCCTCGCCGATCTCTTTGTACTCCTTGAGACCCCCCAACCCATAGATCTGGCGATGGATGGTGCCAGCGTCATTCTTATGCCTTTCCTTCATGACATGAGCGGCACGTCCCGTAGGGGCCATGAGTACAGTCGTCTTGTGACAGGCGGTGAGATACTTGACGATACCACCGATCAAAAATGTTTTTCCAGTTCCTGCGTAGCCTTTCAGAACAAAGCAATCCTGTCTGTCATCTTGGAGAAAAGCTTCCAGACCTTCCATGGCTTGCTTCTGAGAAGCCGTCAGGTCTATGCCGGTAAACATACTGGCGAGATGAATCGTTACAGGCTTTGCCACTACTGCATTGATCGGTTGCTTGGCAGATACGACAAGTGAAGAGCATGCGGGCGTAACAGGCGCGGTGGTTGGCTTAGGTGTTAGATCAGGATGTGTTTCTGCTCCTGTAAGCGCCTTGAATTCCTTGGCAAGAAGAGGTGACGCAAGTATCGTGATGCAGAAGCGTTCCATGGTCTGGATGTCAAGGGACAAACGCTCAGGATCCTGCCCCCGTACAGGCCTGTGGCCGATACAGCGATTTCTGATCTGTCGGACCTCATAGATGAGATCCCGTCCTTCTGGCGGCAATCGGACTTTTCCCTTTAGGAAGCTATAGTTCCGTTCCAGAACCTTCAAAAGTAGGTGGATGTCGAGATCATGAAGTTTACCATTCCCAGTTGCATGGATTTTCTGTTGCTCATCAGTGTTCAGAACCCCTAGAACATTTTTCGCCCACCAGTTCATTCCTGCATGACGGAAAAGGTTTGTCTCGAGTACACGACAGAGTTCTACACCCGCCTTGTCCATCAGGGAAACAAATGCATATTGGCAATCATTTGAGATAGATAAATTTGCGTTCATGATTCTGTCCTGTTTACAAATAAAGTGCACGTGGGTGGCGCAGGAGTGGATTGCTCTGGTCTTTGAAGAGTGACGGCGTGAGGTCAGGCTTTCCTCATAAGGACAAGGACGAGAAGTGTGATAGCAATCAGCGTCGTCGCTAACCATGCAATCGTCTGGACAATAATAAACATACGTAGTCTATTAGCGGTCAGGGGTTTGATTTCACTGATGACACGAGACAAACACTCTGTCACCTTGTCTAGTGCGTCTGCCGCTTTCTGATTCAGTTCCCTTGCGCCCTTGTACTTGCGCATTTCAGCGACAAGGGCTTTCGCATTCATTTCGCACTCTTCAAGCGATTTGTTCAAATCGGCTGGCATTCAATACCTCCTTTGTTTGTCTTGATACAAAAACAGCACGGACGGCTGTCTGAATATTTGGATCCCCGGTCAGTGCGTCTGCGACATCCACGAACGCTAAGCCGCTGTAGTCGTACAGTGCGTCAATCAGATCTATGACAAGGTAGGCTCCTGTATTCTGACCCGACTCAGTGTCAAGTGTGGCGATATTCTGAAGGACTAGACCAATAAGACGGCAGGCTGTTTCACGATCTTCATCGTGATAAGATTGCAGCTCATTTATGGAGTCTCGCCAAAGTCCTGTGGCTAAATCGGTAATTGCAAGCTCGCGGTACAAAATGGAAAACAGGTTGAGCAAGGCAATATCGGCCCGGAACTGTTCGTCGAGGAAACGGCGGGTTTCCCAGAAAAGATTTTCGCCATCGTCAAAACCTTCGACTCGTTTCAGGATATTCGCTGCCAGTTCAACGGCAAGCTTCTGAGACGACATGGCGTCCAGCAGCGCGGCAAATTTCTCCGAGCGATCAAAATAGGAGGTAAGTGTTTTCTTCAGATGTTGCGGAGACGTATCTTTCATGTTACAGTAGCTGACCATGGTGCTGATGGAAGCAACACGGCGCTGTTCAATACGCTCATAAATGAAGTCGATCAGAAGACGGAGGGCTTTTTGGCGAGGGGTAGCACCTGTGGCAGTATCAAAGCGCTGTTCAATGTCCTGAATTGTGCAGGGGCGGTAGCGCGATAAATAGGTGTGCAGTGATTTGCAAAGGTGCAGTCTGCCGGCCTCGACGTCACTATTAGCCATAATTAGAGTAACCGTGGGATGCAAGCGGACACGGTAAACAGTATTTGTTCCGAAACCTGTGACTTCATAATCATCGATGATACCGAGTACAAGTGCATAGGAAACATAACGCTCGGTGCTGTCGTTAACCTGACATATTAGTACACGACCATCCTCCATTTTTGTTTTGGGATTAAATATGGGATCGAGAATAGCGCATGCACCCACGAAGTCTTCGTCACGACCAGGAAAATTTTTGCTAAAGAAATATGTGACTGTGCCGATGTCGTCCCATCTTGCGTGTGCTGGTTTCTCTCTGGTTGTCAGCCATTTCCTAGTCTCTTCGGGGGAGTCATCTGAAAACATCAGTACGCATTCGGAATGTTGGCCTTTACGACCCGCTCGACCACATTGCTGATAGAATGCCTCCATAGATTGCGGCATACGAAGGTTGACGATATAGTTAATCCGTTCGCAATCCACACCAACACTGACGGTGGTGTTCCCGAAAAGGAGCCGTACATCGCCACGTTTCATCGCCTGCATGGTTTTGCGTTTGTAGTCATCCCATTGTTCCGTCGTCACCGCAACGTCTTTCGGCTTCGACCCTGTGCATATCCCAATAGGACAAGGCTTATCATCTATTTGAGAAAGAACCGTCTGTATTTGATTTTCGGCACCGCCGACATAGTGTCCGAAGTAACTCCACAGTTCATTCGGGGTGTATGCAAAAACGATGCCCCAAGCCTGTTTCTTGACATCACTAATCCCGAGACGATGGGCGATTGAAGTGAGTACTCCGTCCAAAGTTTTTCCCTTAGAATCGGTATTGCAGAGCGCCAAGTTAAAGGATAGTTCTTTACGTTCAAAACTCTTGGGCCGAACGATGGCGTCCATGCTTTGAATTTCCAAGATTGTTTTAAGATCGATGAGGACGAGTTGAGAGGCTGTGCCCGTAAGCGCGACGACTACGGGCCGATAGTTTTGAAAAGAACAATACTCTGTAAAATTGTATTTGAGACTTAGGTAGGACGGACGAAAATCCTGTCCCCACATCGAGACACAATGCGCTTCATCAGCGACTGTATAGTTGATGAAAATATCTGAGGCGTTCAGACCCTTCATGGCAGTACGGAATTTGGGACGCAAAAGTCGCTCGGGAGATACAAACAGGAGTAGATTGCCACTTAACACAGCACCGATCAGTTCATCGGGGATCTTTATGCCTGAATGCCAGCCAAGCGCACGTGTAATACCATAGGTTTCTTGCATTCCTTGGACTTGATCGTCGATGAGTGCAGTAGTAGGTGCGACAACGAGTGTTGTTCCAGGTGTCAGTAGCGCGGCGAGTTGGAAACAGATCGATTTGCCTGCACTGGTTGGCAGAAGTCCGATGGTGTCCTTCTGCTGCATGACCTGCCTGATGATTGGCCATTGTCCTTCGCGGAACGCTGCTTTACGGAAGAAGTCCCGGAGAAAGACAGACGCTGATGCTTCCGCGGAAGAATCGTCGGTAAGGTCAATCGGACGTGGGCGTGATCTATAACGCAGGGAGAAAGGCTGGTCGAATTTATACGCATTGCGTATGGCGTAGGAAAGGGTGCTGTTCTGAGATACGGGCGGTGTCAGATGGTTGCATTTGATGGCCAGATCCAAGGAAAGGTCAACATGACGATTCGGGTCAGGCAGGCTCTCCTCGAAGCTACACAGCTCGCGCATCGATTGCCGGACTCGCATACAGAGTGCGTCTTGAGTTCGGCGCTGCAAAGCGATGTGTAAAGTCGGCATGGTTACGGACTTTATGCCATATAGTTTTGAAAGTGCCTGCAAGCGTCGGATGTACGACAAAAGGGCAAGCTCGAATACAGGTAGATCCTGTTCGTAAACGGCGATAGAGAGTGAGTCGCGTTGGAGTAGACCACGAAGCAAAAGCGCGTCATTGAGAATCCATTCTGTACGGGCAATAAGAGATGGTAACAGGAACAGGCGATCCAAGGCGACAGCCGTCTCTGCGGACTGTGTAACAGGGCGAAAATAAGGGAGCGCGCCCAGACGCTCCAAACACGGAGCAATCTCGGTGCGGACAAGCGCGTCACTGATTTGAGCGTTTTTACAACGAAACGTCTCTATTCCAGAGGCTCTCATCGCCGAGTCGCGTTGGGCGTCGCGCACTTGTTCTTCGGCGGTATCGTGATCGCCGGGTTCGAGGATCAAGGATTTGCCATTGGGCAGTGCGATCAGAAAATCACCATGTTGGCCAAGGAAGTTCTTTCCCTTGTCCTCGCCGAGAACAGTGCTCAATTCGAATTGAGGAAAGAGGCAGTGCAGTAACCGGTCACCGAAAACATCCTTGAGGTGGGTCAGCAAATGGCGTTCATTCTGGGGATTCTGCGGGTCTAGCGGTACTTCGGAAACATTGCCACACCAAAGGGCAAGAAAGTCGGAGTAGTTGTTGTAGGAGGATACCAACGTTTGAGGCATGGCATAATCGAGAGAACTTCCAGGTTGTTCATCTGGGACAGACAAGCCAACCTCGCCACCGAATTCGCCGATCAGTAATTTTTCTATCTCGTAAGAAGTAAAGGGTGATCGGCCCCGAAAGAGAGCCTTCTGCACCAGATCGTGTAAAAGAAGGGTTTCTTCGGAGGGGGAGACTGCCAGCGCCTCAGCAGATGTGAATACTTCAACATGACGCAAATTTTCAAAGGCAGGGTTTGTGAACTCCCTACGCAAAAACGGGCTTAAGCGAGCACCGATCTCGATGAAAAAAGATTGTAATGTGGTACTCATTTTTAAAATAAACTGCTCTTCACTTAAGCGAAACCCCTTGAAACGTATGTCGAAAGTTTACTCTAGAGCGAGGCAGATTGTCCAGTGGATTTCCAGTATACAACAACGCCAATAAATTGCTAGCCCATGCTATCAGTTCAACATCATCAATTCTGATGTTTCGAATCCATCCCCAATCCGTTGTCGGAAAATTCTTTTGCTTATCATTCATAAACTTAATGAATTCGTCTCGCGCCTGTCGGTCTAATTCGCAATAGTTGATTATACTTCCCCAATAAAGCGAACAACACCCATCTTCTGGCTGTCTATTATTAGTGATACAGAAAACTCGTCTTTTTGCATGCTAAAAACTTGAGACGGATCCCAACTGTGTTCTTCCAATATGACTTGCAAACCATTTAGGACACCTTCGTATTTCGCGTCATTACCATAGCGTGATATCTCTTTCAAATTGAATTTTATAATAAATGCTTTCCAAGTTGTCTCGGAGTCTATCTTTTTGAACGATTCAACGATCTTATCCATACTTCCTCCTTTTGCTGACGAGCAGCTAATTTGGCATACACTATAAAAACAACTTCAGCATCATCTTATAAGATTTGAAAAAACTCGCTTCTTGACTATTGAACCTCAAGTCTGGGGCATATAATAACCAAAAGAATCACCCAACACCGCGACAGGAACCAACAAAGAAATCAATAGCATCAGTGTACCCCACTGCGCGGCGGGTTGTCGAGTGGATTCCCCGAGTGGGAAGGTAGTTTTCCGGATTGGTTGAGCGGATACTTTTCAGACAGGATATCCGTAGCGGCCAGCCAAGTTACGGACAGGGGGACAGACAAGGCTTTCTCACTTATCATTCGTAATAATCGTGCCATTCGATGCAAAAATGAAAGCGGCGGCGCTCCGGCCACCGCCGAATTGCCGCCGCACTCCAAACAAACCTCTGCGCCTCCGCGACTCTGCGCGAAAACCATTGGATTGATATAGCAGACATGAAGAACCCATAAAAAAAGGCGACCCGTTTCCGGGCCGCCTTTGTTGTATCCATTGAAGTTACGCAAATGGATTTTCGCTTGGATACTTCACGCTGTCAGGCAACGGCGTATTGATATCCTCGACACCCAAAAGTTTGAGGGCCTCGAAGAGCACCTTGCCGGACTTGGCAAAGCCGAAGCCGCCGTGATGCGGGAAGCGCTTGCCAATCAGCACGTGACGGTAGAAGCGTGCGAAGTCCTTGATACCGACAACACCAATGCCACCGAAGGAGCACGGGTTGATATCGAGGAACTCACCTTCTGCGACATAGCTGACGATCTTCGCATCCGCAGTACTCTGCAAGCGGAACATCGTGGTCTCGCCCGGCTTGATCTGTCCTTCAAGCGTCCCGCGTGTGATGTTGGGCTCCTTGCCCGGTTCCATCAGACGGTGCATGATGAGCTGATACTTGAGCGAGCAGTTCTTCATGCAACTGCTGCAGGTGTTCCCGCAATGGAAGCCCATGAAGAGATCCTTGGCAGGTACGCCTTTAAGCTTCGCACCCTTGAGGATGTCCGCCGGGACGGAGTTATTGATGTCCAGCAACGTGGCGGGCATGCCTGATGCGCACTGAAGCATGTACTCGGAAACCGCGCCATAGAGATCGACTTCGCAGGCGACCGGAATTCCGCGCCCCGCCAAGCGGCTGTTGATATAGCACGGTACAAAACCGAATTCGCTTTCGAAAGCAGGCCAGCACTTATTCGCGAAGACACCGAACGACGAAGCGCCCAGATTATCTTCATAGAACTTGGTCAGGGCCAATTCATACTGCGCGAGCTTCGGCAGCAGGTCATTCCATTTGCAGGAGCCTTTGAGCTCTTTGGCCATGTCAGCGGCAATCGCCTTAATCGCGGCCTTGTCTTCTCCAGCCTTCTTATAGGCGACGAGGAGATCGAGCTCAGAATTTTCCATCACATTCACGCCCAGATCATAGAGCGGCTGGATGGGCGCGTTACACGCCATGAAGTCCTGCGGACGCGGACCGAAGCCGAAGAGCTTCAGGTTGTACAGGCCAACCACCACACGCGCGATCTTTGCGAAATCAGCGATGAGCGGAGCCAATTCTTTCGGAAGTCCAACCGGGAACTCAGGGATATAGACGTTCAAACGACGTAACCCGATGTTGTACGAGCAGTTCAGCATCCCGCAGAGCGCATCGCCGCGCTCGCTTGCCAAGACAGCTTTGCCCTCTTCAGCAGCGGCACACGCCATGCCGGGGCCGGGGAACTGTTCCAGGAAGATCGTAGTCGGGGCTTCCGGACCAAAGTTGCCAAGATAGACAACAGCCGCATTGCATCCTTGAGCGACGAGTTCGTCGCACGCTGAAAGCGCATCAGTTTCATTTTCAATGATGGTTGCGGCGACAGCAAAATCGATCTTTTGCTTTTTCAGTTCCGCGGTCAACGCGGTGAGACGCTTCTGCGTCAGCGAAGACGGGAAACAATCCCGTGATACGCCAACGACGCCGAGCTTAATCTCGGGCATGTTGATGAGGTTCATTTTGTGATTCCTTTCGTTTTTCAATTCAAGTTTGGGACCAAAGCCAGAAACACTTATTTCTGACCATAATAGGCCCCGGGACCATGTTTGCGAGAGTAATGTTTATCCAGTAACGCCTGCGGCAGGGGCGCTAATACCGGATTCAATGAAAAGGAGATAGAGGACATCTGTGCAACAGCTTCCAGTGCAACTGCATTTTCAACAGCCTTTTTCGGAGACGGGCCCCACGTAAAGGGTCCATGACCTGCAGCCAGAACACCGGGTATCGCATCAGGATCTAGCGTTTTAAAACGCGCGACAATGATGTTTCCAATATGGGTCTCATAATCCTGCGCGATCTCTTCACCTGTCGGCATACGCGCCACAGGCACGCTTCCGAAAAAGTGGTCGGCATGCGTTGTCCCCAGACAGGGTATCTCCCGAGAGGCCTGCGCAAATGCCGTGGCATACGTACTGTGCGTGTGAACCGCCCCCCCGATGTTCGGAAAGGCGCGGTAGAAGCAGAGATGTGTGGCTGTATCTGTGGACGGCGCAAACGCGCCCTCCACGACCTTCCCGTCCAAATCAACAATTGTCAGAACATCCGGCGTCAGCTTGTCATACGAAACACCGCTGGGCTTAATGACGACCAAGCCAGAGGCGCGGTCAATACCGCTCACATTGCCCCAGGTCAGCGTCACCAACCCTTGTCGAACAAGTTCGAGGTTCGCCTCACACACGCTCTTTTTTAATGCTTCGAGCATCATTCACCCCTTGTTACCGCGTCGCTTCACGCAGCGCGATCAGCTCCTTCATGACATTAAACATGCTTCCGCTCCAGGCCGCAGTCCCGAAACCGTCATGGACCTGCGTGTAGAGGGTAAAGAGCTTTTTGTAGAGAGCTACATGTTCCGCATTCGGCAAATAGACGCGCTCGCGCACCTTTGAAAGTTTTTGAGCTTCAAGCGCATTGTTAAAAGCGCCCCCAGCGACAGCCCCGAAGAACGCCGCGCCCATGGCGCAGGTCTGATCCGAAGCAGCCACTTTCATCGGCATATCCAGGATATCCGCATAGACCTGCATGAGGAAGGGACTCTTCACGGCCAGGCCGCCGCAGTTGATCACCTCATCCACCCTGACGCCATACTGACGCACACGATTGATAATCGTCAACGCACCAAAGGCCGTCGCTTCAACGAGCGCACGGTAGATTTCATGCGGCTTGGTGTGGAGCGTCTGCCCCAGCAAGAGACCTGACAAGCGCACATCCGTCAAGACCGTGCGATTGCCATTGTTCCAATCCAAGGCCAGCAACCCTGTGGCACCCGGCTTCATGGCCCCGGCCAGCTCATCGAGTTTCGCGAAGACCGCCGGACCTTTCCCATACGACTCAGGAACCAGATTATTAGTGAACCAGAGGAAGATGTCGCCGACTGCGGATTGGCCGGCTTCAATACCGAAATGGTTGGCCATGACTGAGCCATCCACAATGCCGCACACGCCCGGAATGTCCGCCAAAGCATTCTTCGTCGGAGCGACCATCACATCACAGGTGCTGGTGCCGAGAATCTTAGCGAGTGTCCCCTCGCGGACGCCAGCGCCCACAGCGCCCATGTGGCAGTCAAAGGCGCCGACCGCAATGGCCGTCCCCTGCTTGAGCCCTGTCTTAGCAGCCCATTCGGCGGAGAGCTCACCGGCCTTCTGCTCAGCCGTATAGGCCTTGACAAAAAGACGGTCACGCAAATCAGCGAGAACCGGATCAACAGCCGCCAGGAACTCCTTGTCCGGCAATCCGCCCCACACCTCGGAGTAAAACGCCTTATGCCCCGCAGCGCAGACGCCGCGCAACAATTTCAGCGGATCCACATTCCCTGAGAGGACAGCAGGCAGCCAGTCGCAAATCTCGACCCAGCTAAACGCCGCAGCAAAGACATCCGGTGCACTGCGCTTGCAGTGAAGCACCTTTGACCAGAACCACTCAGACGAATAGGTGCCGCCGCACTTAGCGAGATACTGCGGACGAAGCGCTTTTGCTTTTTCCGTAATCTCGGCTGCTTCAGCGTAGGAGGTGTGATCCTTCCACAGCCAGGTCATTGCCGCCAGATTCTCCTTGAACGCTGGCAGGAAGGCCAACGGCGTGCCATCCTTTGTCACCGGCAATGGGGTCGACCCCGTCGTATCAATGCCGATACCGACAACCTTCTCGGATGAAAAATCCTTATCCGTCGCGGCAGCTTTCTTGACCACCTCCGCGAGGATCGTCTCCAGTCCTTTTAAATAATCCTGCGGATGCTGGCGCGCCACATTGGGATCTTTGTGATCCACCAAGACGCCCATCTCACCTGACGGATAATTGAAGACATGCGTCGCCACTTCCGCGCCACTCTCCAGATTTACAATCAGGGAGCGGCACGAATTTGTTCCATAATCCAAGCCAATCGCATATTTAGCCATTTTACTTCTCCACAAACTAGCTTAGCCACGTCCAGAAATAGATATAGGCCGACACAACAAGACCGAGAACAACAGTCGAGGCCACGATATCAACCCAGTTCCAGCTTTCCCGGTTTTCCTTACGATAGTTCGCATCCAGCGTACTGAAACAGAGGCCATTGATAGCTTTCTCGTCGGGAGCAGGAGCCGAGAGCGAGGCAAGGGCCACAATCAGGAAACTGATGATCAGGAGAATTCCAGAGAAGTAGAAATCCTGGAAGTTAGCAATCTTAAACATGATGGATTCGGGAGCGCCCGAGCGGAACAACGCATTGATCACCAATTTAAGCATGCCGAGGATAAAGCCAAGCCCCAACCCCCATACGGCACCGCGCAAGTTGGCACGCTTCCAGAAGAGCCCCGCTAGGAAAACGGCCACGATGGGCGGCGCCAGAAAGCTCTGCACGGCCTGGATATATTGATACAGTCCACCGCCTGCTACCATCTTCATGATCGGCACCCAGACGAGGCCAAGTCCTGTCATCACAACAGTCGTGACCCGGCCAATGTGAACCAGCATCCGTTCAGAGACACCCGGGTTCAGCTTCTTATAGACGTCACAGGTGAACAAGGTCGCGACCGAGTTGAACAAACTCGCCAACGAACTCATCAGCGCAGCCACAAGGCCAGCGACAACGAGTCCACGGAAACCAACAGGCATGAGCGAGATGACCAGTGTCGGGAAAACTTTATCGCTCTCCAGGAGGCCATCCTTACCCAGCGGAATGGAGATAATGCCATGTTGATGCAACGCATACCCGAGCATGCCAGGAACGAGGAAGATGAAAACCGGCGTCAACTTCAAGAGACCGCCCCATAATGCGCCGCGACGTGCCTGTGTCAGGTTTCGCGCGGAGAGCGTACGTTGGACAATAAACTGGTCGGTACACCAATACCAGACGCCGATGGTGATGGAAGCCACAACAACTCCCAACCAGGGGAAAGACGGATGAGCCAGCGGATGCCAGAGCGACCATGCATCAACCACCTCAGGCTTCGCTTTAATCGTCGTCTTGAGCAAGGTCCAGCCACTTGCAAGCGTGGTTCCCCCCGCCTTTTCCGCAAGCTTGCTCAGTGCAAAATAGGTTACGGAAAGTGAACCGGTTAAAATGATTCCGGTTTGAACCAAGTCTGTATATACAACCGCCAAGAGTCCGCCAAAGGAGGCGTATACACCCGCCAGGGTCACGGTCGTGAAGGCGCCTACCCAGAAGGAGCTGATCGTATGCCCTGCAATCGTAAACGACAACTCAGGAAGCATGACTTCAAAGAAGAGAGCGCCAGCGAACACGGTCACGGAGATCTTCGTCAGCACGTATGCAGCAAGCGAGACCAGTGAGAGAATCCAGCGCGCTTTTGAACCAAAGCGACGCTCAAGGAATTCCGGCATGGTCTGAACGCCAGACTTATAATAGAAAGGAAGAAACACCCACGCCATCAGCACAAGGACCCACGCATGGAATTCCCAATGCGCCTGACTCAAACCAGCACGGGCACCTGAACCTGCAAGCCCGACGACATGCTCAGAGCCAATGTTTGCGGCAAAGATGGAGGCGCCAATCGCAAGCCAACCCACCGAACGCCCGCCTAAGAAAAAGTCTTGTGATGTGTCCTGTTTGCGACGTGTGAAAACAACCACAGCGCCCAACAAACAGAAATATCCAATAATCACCACCCAGTCCAACGGAGCCATGATTGCTGCAAACATTGTCATTGCATCTGTCCTTTCGATTAGTTTTATATGGGCAAAATGATAGCACGCCTATAAGCGTTTGACAATTGTACTTTTTGCAAAACTCATTATACTTTTTGCAACACGTCAAAGCAGGAGGCAACCCACTTGATAGACCACAAGACAGACCATATAGGCGAGCAAGGTCATCGCCCCTTGCTGGGCAAAGGCCCACCCCCAGGAATTCGTTTCTTTGCGCACCGTCGCAAAGGTGGCGACACACGGGGTGGCCATCAGACAGAAGAGCATCAGAACATACCCCTGCAAGGGCGTGTAGCGTTCTTGAAGAACCTGGCGCAAGGGCTTGTCACCCTCCACGGCTGCAAGAATAGCAAGCTGGGAGACAAAGATCTCCTTGGCGGCAAAGGCCCCTACCAAGGCTGAACTGATATGCCAGTCAAAGCCTATATGCCGCATGACAGGCTCCAGCACATAACCGACGCGTCCGCTGACCGTATCTTCAGGCCGCCCGGTTTTGGGATAGGTCGTCGCAATCCAGAAGATCACCGAGGCAGCCAGAATGATCGTCCCTGCTTTATAAATATAGAGTTGCGCACGCTCCCAGAGGTGGATCAACACGCTTTTCAAGGTCGGCAATCGATACGGCGGCAGTTCGAGAATAAAGAACGAGGAGTCGCCTTTAAAGACCGTCTTGCGCATCAGCGCGGCTACGGCAAGTCCTGCCAAAACACCGATCAGATAGACGGAGAGCAATGCCGGCGCCCGCCAGACCGGAGGGAAGAAGGCGGAGATAATCAGCGAGTAGATCGGCAGCTTGGCCCCGCAACTCATCAGTGGCACAATAAAGAGGGTCGCCATGCGGTCACGTCGCGACTCGATCGTGCGTGTCGCCATAATAGCTGGAACGCTGCATCCGAAACCGATCAGGAGCGGAATAAAGCTCTTGCCTTGCAACCCAACCGCACGCATGGCGCGATCCATTATAAAGGCGGCGCGCGACATATAGCCGGTTCCCTCGATCAGGGCCAAGCAGAGGAAGAGCATCAGAATATTCGGCAAAAAGACCAGCACCCCGCAGACACCGCCTAATACGCCATCCAAGAACAGTGAACGCATTTCCGGCAGGGAGTGCTCCGGCCAAAAGCTACCCAGAAACTTCCCAAGTAACGAAAACGCGCTCTCCAGCAGGTTCATCACGGGCTCACTCGCAATAAAGGTCAGCGAAAACATCGCATACATGATCAAGAAGAAGATGGGTAAGCCCCAGATCCGATGCGTGACGACACGGTCAATTTGGCGTGTGATGTCTTCTCGGGAAGGTGCGGCCTGACGCTGGCAAGCGCGGACAAGGGCATTGATGATGCCATAACGGAAATCCGCAATCACTTCCTCAGACGGCTCGCCCTGGGCCTCCTCCAACTTAACAATCTGCTGATTGACCACGGCTGCAAAATCAGGCAGCCGTCTAAAGACAGCCTCCATGACGGCAGGGTCTTTCTCCAACAGTTTGACAGCCATCCATTTAGGGCTTGGCGCGGACGCAAAAAATGGCTCTTCGCCGACGAGCGTTTCTACCAGCTTCCCGACAGCCCTCCGCATGTGCTCGTCGCCGTGATATTTCCAATCCGGGATCCGTGGCTCCGACGGACGTTTGAGGAGCGACAGAATAGCGGTTTTTAATGCCTCAATCCCCTTCCCTGAACGGCCAACCGTCTGAACAACAGGACATCCCGAGAGCGCCACCAGTTGCTTGATATCAATCACAATCCCCTTGGTTTCCGCCTCATCCGCCATATTCAGTACCAGGATAACCGGGAAGCCAAGATTAAACAACTGCACCGTCAGATAAAGGCTGCGCGTCAACTGTGTCGAATCAATGATATTCACAAGAAGATCAAAACGCTCCCCAAGCAAGGTCGTCTGCACAACAGCCTCGTCTACTGAAGAAGCGGTCAATGACTGGGCTCCAGGCAGATCTGTAATTTCGAGATCAACACCTCCCCACGAACAAATACCCGTATGCCGTTCAACAGTTACCCCCGAATAGTTTCCGACATGCTGCCGGCCACCTGTCAGCGCATTGAACAAGGTGGTTTTTCCGCAATTAGGTTGTCCGACTAATGCTATTTTCATTTTAATTCAACCTGTATCTGCTTCGCCTCTGCTGCGCGAAGGGAAATCTCGGTTTCGTTCACTAAAAAACTAAGCGGGTCGCCTAGCGGTGCAATCTTCGACAGCCGGGCGGATGCCCCTTTAACAAGCCCATACGCTGCCAAACGCCGCCCCAGCCCAACCGGTACACTGATCACAACACCCTCTTCTTCGGGCAGCAAACTATCCAGCGACTTGATATTCACAAATTGACTCAGACGCTCAAGTGCCACATCATCCAATTCATGTTCAAGTTTGCAAGCCAGCGTATCCGCATGTTCCGCGGACAGCTTAAGGCACTGCGTCAAGAAGCACTTCAGAGTCTGATGCTTCTTGATCACTTGCGTGGCGATCTGCGAGCCTTTACGCGTCAGTTCAACCGGATGATAGGATTCATATTGGACAAGCCCCTTCTCCGCAAGAGATTTAAGGGTTGCCGTGACGGATGGCTTCTTAACCCCGAGTTGGCGCGCAATGTCGCTCACATGCGCGTGGCCTTCTTTCTCAGCCAACTTCGCAATGATCTCAAGACAATCTTCTGTGCTGGTGGTGGTTAAAGAATTCATGGTCAAATGTTAGCATACACTAACTTGTTTGTCAAAGGTAAACTCTTCTTTTTGATTGCTGTCCGTGGGCCAATATGGTCAAATATGCAAATCAATTTTCATACTAAGGAATAAGATTATGGCAGAACTCATTGTTGCGCTGGATGTCGCATCTACGTCAGAGGTTAAAAAGGTTATCGAACAGTTGGGCGATGCAGTGTCCTTTTATAAGATCGGACTCGAACTTTTCAGCGCAGAAGGACCGGATGTCGTGCGGGCTGTCAAAGCCTACAACAAAAAGGTCTTCCTCGATCTGAAACTCCATGACATCCCGCGCACGGTTGAACGCGCGGTCACCAGTGGCGCCGCCTTGGGTGTTGACCTGATGACCATCCACTCCGTGGGTGGACGCGCCATGATCCGCGCGGCCAAGGACGCAGCCTTAGCCTCAGGCGTCAACGCGCCTAAGATTTTAGCGGTCACCGCGCTGACCAGCCTGGACCAGAGCGACCTTACAGATATCGGGGTCCTTCGCGAGATGAAAGATCAGGTCGAAGCTATGGGACAACTCGCCTGCTCCAATGGCGCGGACGGCATCGTCTGCTCCCCGAAGGAAGTCGCTAATATGCGCCGTATCCTCGGCCCCTTAGCCCTGCTCGTGACCCCGGGCGTGCGTCCTGCTGGCGCAGCTATCGGCGACCAAAAGCGCGTCGCAACACCCGGACAAGCTGTCCGTGACGGCTCCACCCACTTGGTCGTGGGACGTCCAATCCTTGAGGCTGCTGATCCGCGTGCCGCGGCTCTTGCCATTGTCGAGGAGATGAAATCATGAGATCTCTCCTCGTCGTTGCCGCACTGCTCGTTTCAGGAATCGTAGCAGCCGACTCCGCCAACACGCCGATTAAAATGGGCGATGTCGAGATGAAGTACACGCTCACTGTAAAAGGGAGCAAACCCAAGGAGGGCTTTCCGCTGTTCATAGCCCTGCATGGCGGCGGAGGCGCACCGAAAGCGGTCAATGACGGCCAATGGCAACAGATGGGATTCTATTATTTGCAAAGCGTGAAGACCGGCGTCTATGTGGCCACACGCGGCATCCGCGACACCTGGAACACCCATTTCAATGATGAATCGTACCCCATGTACGACACCCTTATCCGGCACCTGATAGCCGAGCATGACGTTGATCCCAACCACGTTTATCTGTTGGGCTATTCAGCAGGCGGCGATGGCGTCTACCAGATCACGCCCCGTATGGCAGACCGCTTCGCGGCAGTCAACATGTCCGCCGGACATCACAACGGAGTTTCGCTGATCAATGTGTGCAATGTCCCCTTTTCGATTCAGATGGGGGAGATGGACGCCGCCTATAAGCGCAATGAAAGTGCCGTCGCATATAACAAGAATTTTGATGAACTGGCGAAAGCCTTCCCCGGCCACTATGTTCACGCTCTTTTCCTCCATGCCGGGAAACCTCACAACTTTCTCGACAATCATCCCAAAAGTGAATTGCAAACCGTTGTCATGGACGGACAGAAGGTCAAGAAGAATACGAACGCCATCGACTGGCTCTCTGCCTTCAAACGCGACCCCTACCCTGCTCTGGTGCGCTGGGATTTAGGGACGCGTTCACCGCTCAGAACGACAAAGGCCTTTTACTGGCTCGAGACAGACGCCAAGGCTGGTCGCATCGAAGCGTCTCTGGATCGCACGTCACGTACCATCACCCTGACAACAGAAAACGTCACGGAGCCCGTCACGATTCTGCTTAACAAAAAGATGATCTCCTTTGATCAGCCAATCACCCTTGTCTGCAACGGGAAAAAACAGATTGTCAAACCAACGGTCTCCGCTGAAACACAAAAACGCACCCTGGCCGACCGCGGCGATCCCTTCTATCAATTTGACATGGAGGTCAAACTCACACCACTATGAATACAACGTTATCGCGCCGCTCCTTACTGGGCAAGATGTTGGCTGCCGGCGTATCGCCGCTGGTCATTCCGTCCTGGCTTTTGGGCCAAAACGCGCCGTCCAAGCAAATCACCATCGCCATGATTGGGATCGGGCGTCAGGCCGTGTTCACGAATATGCCAGCCTTACTCGGCAATCCGGAGGTTCGCATTGTAGCCGTCTGTGACGTGGACCGCTGGCGCCTGGAGCACGGCAAGAAGCGGGTCGACGCAGCCTACAAGAATACGGACTGCAAAATGTTCGCCGATTGGCGCGAAGCGCTGGCCATGCCCGGCATCGACGCCATTGTCAATTCGACCAGCGATCAGTGGCATGTCCCCATCTCGCTTGCCGCCGTCAACAAAAAGCTTCACGTCTGCTGCGAAAAGCCGCTCACCCTCTCCCTGCGCGAAGGCCGCGTCCTTGCTGATGCCGCCAAGAAGATGGGTGTTGTCTTCCGGACTGACACGGAGTGCCGCAGTGACGCCTACATGATCCGCCTTGCGGAACTTGCCCGCAATGGCTATATCGGGAAAGTAAAGCATTTCGAAGTCGTCGTGCCCTCCGGGGACAAGCCAGGCGGCGACGCGACCCCTACCCCCGTGCCCGAGGGGCTGGACTATGAGATGTGGACCGGACCTGCCCCCATGCATCCTTACTGCCTTGACCGCGTACATCCTGTCAAGGCCTTCACACGGCCAGGCTGGATGCGATGCAGTCCGACCTCCGAAGGCATGATCACCAATTGGGGGACACACCTGCTCGATGTGGCCCAACTCGCCAACAACACCGAGCGCACAGGCCCGGTCTCGATCGAGGGCACCGGCACCTATCCGCCCCCGGGCAGCGGACTCTGGGATGTGCTGACCGCCTTCAAGGCGCACTTCAAATATGCCAACGGCGTGACGCTGAATTATGTCATGGGGCCTTGGGCCTCGCTTCGGATTGAGGGCGATGAGGGCTGGATCCAAAGCGGCTGGCTCTCCAAGCAAAGCATGACCGCCAGCGACCCGCAGATCTTGAAAACCAAATTCAAGTCATCGGACCTGCGCCTCCCGACGCGGACCGACAAAAAGGACTTCATCAACGCCATCAAGACCGGAGAGCCGGTCATGATCGACGCGGAGATTGGCCATCGGACCTGCTCCATGGGCCAGCTTGCCCATATCGCGATCAAGCAAGGAACCCGCCTCACGTGGGATCCTGCGATTGAGCAATTCGCCCAGGCAGACACCGCCAATGCCCTCCTGCTCCGCCCCTATCGCTCCCCTTGGAAGCTCCAACCCTAGCCATGGGTATTATCAACTCAATGATTCGGCTTTTCTTTTACCCCCATTTATGGTAAAAGTAGCCCCTTCATGGTGCAATAGGTGGTTGCACGCGACAGGGATTTTTACGTGTACCTTAAACAGATTGAAATAACCGGATTTAAAAGCTTCGCGGATAGGACTCGCCTGCAATTCGAGCCCGGCATGATTTCGATTGTCGGACCGAACGGCTGCGGCAAAAGCAATGTGTCAGATGCGATACGCTGGGTGCTGGGTGAACAGCGCCCAACCGCTTTGCGTTGTGCAAAGATGCCGGATGTCATCTTTAACGGCACCGATACCCGCAAACAGCTTGCCATGGCCGAAGTCTCCATTACCTTTAGTGACTGCGAAGGCATCCTTGAGACTGATTTCAATGAGGTCACCATCACCCGCCGCGTCTTCCGTTCAGGCGAAGGACACTATTTCATCAACAAGAACCCTGCCCGACTCCGTGACATCCACCGCCTGTTCATGGGCACAGGCATCGGCACGACCTCCTACTCGGTCATGGCGCAGGGGCAGATCGACGCGATTCTCTCGTCAAAGCCGGAAGACCGCCGCGCCGTGTTCGAGGAAGCCGCAGGCATTACCAAGTTTAAGGCCGACCGTAAGGAAGCCCTCCGGAAGATTGAACAGACCGACGCGAACTTGCTCCGCCTGGCCGATGTCATTCGCGAAGTGAAGCGCCAGATCGGAACACTCCAGCGCCAAGCAGGCAAGGCACAAAAGTACAAAGAGTTGCGCGACGAGTTGCGCGGACTTGATATTTTCCTGACCCGCCGGCGCTTAGGCGCATTAGATGTGCGCGTCCGCGAATTAGAGACCTCCATTCATGACCTCTCTGATTTGCTCGTGGAGCACCAGACAAATGTCGCTGAGGCGGAACTCGAATCCGCCAGCATCCACAGCCTCATCCATGAAATTGAAGAGCGCATTGCCGTTTTGACCGAGCAGGCGACCCAGGCCGACAACCGCTATGTGCGCGCCCAGGAGGTGATCAAAGTCAACCTCCAGCGCATGGAAGAGTATCGCGCATGGTCAGAGCGGGACAACCGCGAAATATCCGACACCCAGACGCAAATCGAGCAGATCCACCTGCAACTGGAGTCACTCGCCCAGAAGCGCGAACTCATGCAGCAGGCTGCGGAAGTCGGGAAGCTGAAACTCGAAGAGACCCAGTCGCGCTTTGATGCGCACAAGACGCAAATCGACCAGACGCGCTGGCAGTTGCAACAGAATCGCCAGAAAACGCTCGAATGCGAACGGCGCTCATCCCAGATCCAGCAAACCCTTTCAGACATGGAGATGCGTCAGCGCGAACTCCTGATGAAGCGCGACCGCCTCTCCTCGGAATATCGCCAGCTCGAAGAGAATCTCTCCCGCGTGGAAGGTGTCTGCGCAGAGGTCAATGGACGTCTCGCCACCTATCGCGATGCTGTTGAGCGCGTGAAAGACCGTTTCGAAACACTCGACGAGGAACGCAGTGAAACAACAGCGGAGTTGCGTACCCTTCAGGAGCAAACCTCGCGCATCCAATCCGAAGTTGCTGCAAAGCGCGCGCAGGTCGAGTTGCTGAACGACCGCCGTGAATCCTCGGAAGATTATGCCGCAGGCTCCAAGCTGATTCTCGACCCGTCCAACCCGCTAGCCCTCGATACGCAAACCATTCTGGGCACGCTTGCAGACAAATTCAATGCCACGCAGGATATGCGCCTCGCACTCGAAGCCGCGCTCCGCGCCTGGCTGGATGCGGTCGTCGTCCGTGACGCGGATGCTGCACGTGCGGTCGTCGCACTCCTGCTTGCAAAAGGGAGCAGCGCGGCTGCGAAGCTGATCATTGCTAACGAAGAAGCGCATGCGGCTCATGCAGCGCCTGCCATGCCTGTGTCTGCCGGCTTATCCCCTCTCTTAAAGCACATCACCGTTGCCGATGATTTTGAAGCCGCAGCGCAGCGCATGCTGGGCAGAGTCCTTCTGGCCGAGAGCCTTGCGGATGTCCCCAACCCCCTGCCCTGCGGTATCAGCGTCGTGACGCGCAATGGCGCCATCTTCCATGCGGACGGCACGGTTGAAGTCTGGATGCCCGACAGCCAAGTCTCCAGCCCCCTTGCCCGTCACATCCTCGTGGCTGATACGCAAGAACAACTCACGGCGCTTGAAGAGGTGCTCGCCAAGAACCGCGCGCGCCTCGAATCCTTAAGCACGCGTGCAAACGAACTGACCACCCTTTTAAACCAGACCCGCCAGGAACTCGACGAGAATCGCCGTAAAGCCGCTCAGACGGAAGGTGAATTCCAGACCATCAGCCGCGATGCCGAGCGCGCACGCACGCGCCTCCAGCAAGTCTCCGCCGAACGTGATTCGCTGACGAACCAAACCTCCGGAGACGAAGCAACCAGCGAGCAGCTGTCGGCTGAACTGAAAGAGGTCACTGCCGTGCGCAATCAACTCATCGAAGAGACAGCGGACCAGTCCGGCCGTCTGCATGAGTTGGAGATCACGTACGGAGACATCTCGCAACAGTTGACCGAATGCCGCATCCAGATGTCGAGCATCACGCAGCAACTCGAACACACAGGCGCCCAGGCCGATGCCTGCCAGACCCGTATTGACGAACTTGACCGCACCATCCAGGGCCGCGCGCGGGGTGTGATGTCCTACGACGAAAGCATTGCGCGCCTGGACAAGGAGAACGAGACGCTCGAAACCAATCTTGAACCGATGAAGCTGGAAGCTGAGGCCCTCCATCAGAAGATCGAGGCAACGCGCCGCGAACGTGCCGGACACCAGCGCAATCTGGAAAAGAATGAAGCGATCCTCTCTGAGCGTCGCCGCGCCCTTGACACCCTTCGCGACAACAAGAACAAGGCTGAGGTCGACATCGCGGAATCGCGCATGAAGCGCCAGAACCAGCTCGATCATATTTACAATGAGTATGGTCTTTCTCTTGACGAACTGATTGCGCAACCGGATCCCACATGGAAGGGCGAACAGCCCCCTGTCCCGGCGATCGAAGCGCGCGCAGCAGAACTCACCTCCGAAATTCAGGCGCTCGGCCCTGTGAACCTCGTGGCCATCGAGGAGTACAAGGAGCTGGAAGAGCGTTACACCTTCCTTCGCGCACAGGAAGACGATCTCCTGAAATCGAAAGAGCAGATCATTCAGCTCATCGGCATGATCAACAGCAAGTCGAGCGAACTCTTCCAGGCGACCTTTGCGCAGGCGAATGCAAATTTTGAAAGCATGTTCACCAAGCTCTTCAATGGCGGTCAGGCTAAACTCGTGCTCCTGGAGAATACCGAGGACCCCCTGGAATGCGGCATCGAGATTATCGCGCGGCCTCCCGGCAAACGCCCGCAGTCCGTCACCCTGCTCTCCGGTGGCGAGCGTACCATGACGGCCGTCAGCCTGCTCTTCGCCATCTTCATGATCAAGCCCTCCCCCTTCTGTATGCTCGACGAACTGGACGCCGCGCTCGATGACAGCAACATCGGCCGCTTTGTGCTGGCCCTGAAGGAATTTTTGGTGCACTCGCAATTTTTGATCATCACACACAACCAGCATACCATTGCCGGCTCAGACATCGTCTATGGCGTCACCCAGCAGGAGAAGGGCATCTCGAAGATCGTCTCCATGCGGTTGCGCGAAATTGGAACCAAAGAACTTGCCCTTGGCTCGCCTCCGGAAGCGATTCCGACCGTTGAGGTAGAAGCCGAGGAAAAACCGAAAAAGACCCGTAAAAAGAAGATACAAGAACAACAGGAAGAACCTGTAGAACAACCAGAGGAGGAAGAGACATGAACACGTTATTCGCCATTGCAGCCACAGTCAGTGCATCTATGATGCTCACCGCATGCGCAGCGACCCCGGAACAAACTCCGAAAAAGCCACGCACCATTGTCGTCTGGTCAGAAGGCACGGCACCGAAAAACATCTATCCCAACGATATTAATACGGCCATTGTCGAGGGGCTCAAGGCAGACAAGCGTTTTGAAAAGGACACCATCATCGCCGCCTCGCTCAGCGATCCGGATCAGGGTATCAGCGACGAGTTGCTCGCCAAGACGGATGTGCTCCTTTGGTGGGGACACAAGAAGCATGCGCAAGTCTCAGATGCCTTGCCTCCAAAAATCAAACAGCGCTGGATGGATGGCAAGATGGGCTTCATCGGCTTGCACTCCGCACACTTTGCAAAGCCCAACAAGTTGCTGATGGGAACAGCCTGTTCCTTTAGCCTCTACAAGGCAGACACGACGACAACCAAGGTCACGGTCACCGACAAGAAGCATCCGATCGCGGAAGGCGTGGCTGAAACTTTCACAGTTGAAAACGGCGAACGCTATGGCGACCCCTACATTGTACCCGAGGGTTACACATGCATGTTCGAAGGGCTCTCAACAGTCAAGGATGGCAAGACGGACAATGCTAAGTTAGGTTTTGCATGGGAGAGCGTCAATGGCTCCAAGAGCCGCTTCTTCTACTTCCAACTCGGACATGAGACCAATCCGATCTACTTCGACACGAACATCCGCAAGATCATCGGAAACGCAACCCTCTGGGTCATGCCGAAGTAAATACAAAAACTTTAGCGTTAAGAGTTTGGCGTTGAGCGTTAAGAGTTTCCTCCTCCGCGAATACGGCTACGGTGGACAGGCAAAACTCTCAATTCTCAACGTTTAACTTTTAACTCTCAACTTTAGAAGTTAATACTTTCGATTACTCCCACTCGTCGCGTCTCTAGCGGCATCCTGCAAACAAGTGGATCGCCATTCTGGGCAATCAGGTAACATGCGTACCGCGTAAGCATGACATCATCAATGCCTCTCTGGCTTCCAGAGCCGAGTTCAACCATTTTGTTGACGTCAACAAAATGGTCGCGCACGGAATGACCTGACACCTCACAGGCTGTTTTTGCCTTTAAAATGGCGGATTGGTTGAAGTTTCTCCATTCCGCATAACCGAGCAGTTCTTGCAGATCACGAGCGAGCCAATATTCCACGCCACCTTCGGTCCGCTGGGCGTGGGCTTCGAAGGTGGATGTTAGCGTTTGTACAAGTTCTGTATTCATCTTTCGAGCATCTCCTCTACGTTTTACTTAGTGTCAACGACCTTGTTATAATGTTTTAAAATATAGACTAAACTTACCCAAACGGCAAGGCAATTTCCTAGCACATTTTCCAGCCATTAAGCTTTGTGATATATGACCTCACAGGTAAACAATTGGCAGCATTATGCAGCAAGAGGATGACATGCGCTGCACGCATTCACTCCGCATGCCCCTCCATCCGGCGAAACGCCGACGGCGTTTTTCCTGTATGGGACTGAAATGCTGTACGGAACGCCGGGACGCTGCCGAACCCTGCAGCAAAAGCGATTTCACTGATGGTCTGATAGCCCTCCCGCTGTAGCAGGAGGGCTTTTGCGCGCGTAATGCGAAGAGATTGAAGGTACTTGCCAGGGGTCATGTGAAGATGCTCCTTAAAGTGAAGCTCCAAAGTGCGCCGGGACAGCTTGAGATATTTTGCCACGGACTGAACATTGTGACGCGACTGCGGTTGCTGCGAGAGGTAATCAGCCACTTGACGGATGAGCGGATCTCCGCTGTAGAGTCGCTCGGTCGACTGCCGCTGCACAACACCGGCCGGTGAAATCAGGATCGTATGCTGTTCCAACGTCTTCTTCTGCAACAGACATTCCAATTGCTGCGCCGCTGCGACCCCGTAATCAAAGGGGTCACGCGAAACACTGGAAAGCGATGGGGATGAGTATTCGCAGATGATCGGATCATTGTCGATCCCGAGCACCGCCACCTCATCAGGAACGCGAAGCCCCAGCTGCTCGCACAAGGAGAGAATCACGCGCGCACGATAATCATGAACCGCCAGGATGCCCACGGGTTTGGGCAGCTTCCTCAACCAGGACGCGAGCGGCTTGCTGACCTGATGCCACGCCGGAGCATGGGCATGGCGCAACGGATGCAGAAATTGCGTAAAGGATGCCTGAAGTTCCTGCGCCCGTCGCTCGAGCCCTAACGAACGTTCTTCGGAATACCAGACACCTTCAAAACCATAGTAGGCGAAATGCGGGATGCCGCGGGTTAAAAAGTGGTCTGCTGCCACGCGTCCGATCTCCTGGTGATTCGCGTTTACACGAGGAACACTCCCTTTGTAGGGAGCGCACCAGCCAGCCAAATTCACAACAGGCATCGGCAATTTGGCCGCGATACGTTCTTCCGTCTGAGACGCTAGCATGGCAATGACCCCCGCGCACTTCCAGCGTCTGACAGAGGCGAGTGTCATCACCTCTTCAGCCGTGCTCTGCAAGGAGGGCGGGGTCGTGATAATGTCCCAGCCGCCCAAGGTGTCTGCATGACTTTTAATCCCCCGTAAACATTCCGCCATCCAGGGCACAGAGATGGGATAGATGACCGCAATCGCGGGCTTGTTCCTTTTCATGCACATAGAGTATGCAATCCACCGGCAAAGAATGCAATTCTAATTTCGCAAATCAATTGTCTTTTTCGTATTTTAATATCTATCCAGTCGCCAGGGAATCCGCTATTCTATTCACATACAAGGAGTATAAACTATGACGATTCCATTTAAAGTTGATTTGACCGGCAAGGTCGCTGTTGTCACAGGTGGCGGTGGTGTCCTGTGTAGCGCCTTTGCCAAAGCGCTTGCTGAATGTGGCGCAGCCGTGGCTGTCGCAGACCTGAAGAAGGAATCCGCGCAGCGCGTGGCGGATGAAATTATTTCAGCCGGGGGCAAGGCGATCGCTGTTGCCTGTAACGTCCTTGAGAAGGAGAGCCTTGAGGCTGCTAACGCGGAAGTCGAAGCCAAGCTTGGCCCCATATCCATCCTGCTCAACGGCGCGGGTGGCAATCACCCCAAAGGCACGACCTCGATGGAGTACCTCAATCCCGATGACCTGCTCAAAGAGAACCGCGACTTCATCACCTTCTATGATCTCGACCCGAAGGGCATTGAATTCGTCTTCAACCTTAACTTCCTGGGCACGTTGCTCCCCTCGCAAGCCTTTACCAAGAAGATGGCTCTGAACCGTTCAGGCGTCATTATCAATGTCTCCTCCATGAACGCGTTCTGTCCGCTCACAAAGATTCCCGCTTACAGTGGCGCAAAGGCCGCAGTCAGCAACTTCACGCAATGGATGGCGGTCCACATGGCCAAGGCGGGCATCCGCGTCAACGCGATCGCGCCCGGCTTCTTCGTGACTGACCAAAATCGCGCCTTGCTGAAAAATCCGGATGGTTCGCTCACCCCACGGTCAGAAAAGATCCTGGCGCATACGCCCATGGGCAAGTTCGGCGAATCCGACGATCTGCTCGGCGCATTGCTCTGGCTGGTCTCGGACAAGGCAGCAGGTTTCGTCACAGGCGTCATCGTCCCTGTTGACGGTGGTTTTTCCGCATATAGCGGTGTGTAAGCAAAACTGCCCCCGCCCGGGGCGGGGAAGTGGCAGTTGGCAGTAGCAGTAGGCAGTCACCTACGCCTCCACCTACGCTAATGCTACGGCGGACAGGAAGGCTAGGGCGGCCAGGGTGAATTGCCTTTGGAATAAACGAATGAGTAACTTTTATCAACGAATTAAACGAATGGAACGAATTGGAATTAACTTAATTCGTTTAATTAGTTGAAAAACTTTTTTTCGTGATTTCCGTGTGTTTCGTGGGTAAAACAGAAGTTAACTGATAAAACAAGGAAGACTAAAATGGCTAAAAAAGCAGATATCGGACTCATCGGTCTTGCCGTTATGGGCGAGAACCTCATTTTGAACATGGAAAGCAAGGGCTATACCGTCGCTTGCTTCAACCGCACCGTTGAAAAGGTTGACGCCTTTATCACGGGCCGCGCCGCAAAGAAAAAAATCATCGGCTGCCATTCCGTAAAAGAATTGGCCGACAGTCTCAAGAAGCCTCGTCGCGTGATGATCATGGTCAAGGCGGGCTCCGCTGTCGACCAGACGATCGAATCACTCATTCCTGTCCTTGAAAAGGGCGACATCCTGATCGACGGTGGCAACAGCCACTTCCCGGACACGATCCGCCGCACCCAGTACTTGGCTGAAAAGGGTCTGCGCTTCATCGGTACCGGCGTTTCCGGCGGCGAAGAGGGCGCTCTCTTAGGTCCGGCGATCATGCCCGGCGGCGATGTCAAGGCGTGGCCGTATGTGAAGGATATCTTCCAGGACATCTCCGCAAAGACCGACAAGGGCGAACCCTGCTGCGCATGGATCGGCCCTGACGGCGCAGGTCATTTCGTCAAGATGGTCCATAACGGCATTGAATACGGCGACATGCAGCTCACCTGCGAAGCGTATGACCTCATGTCACGCGGCCTCGGCATGAGCGCCAAGGAGATGCAGAAGGTCTTCTCCAAGTGGAACAAGGGCGTGCTGGACAGCTATCTGATCGATATCACGCAGGACATCCTCTCGCAGGTTGATGAGGAGACAGGCAAACCCATGGTGGATGTCATCCTCGATACCGCCGGGCAGAAGGGTACGGGCAAGTGGACCTCTACCGCTGGACTCGACCTCGGCATCGCCATCCCCCAGATCGCAGAAGCTGTCTTCGCACGCTGCCTCTCCGCGATCAAGGAAGAGCGCGTTGCAGCAGCCAAGCTGCTCAAGTACACCTCCAAGGCGAAAGTTGACAAGGCCCTCCTGGTCAAGCAACTGGAACAGGCTGTCTACGCCTCCAAGATCTGCTCGTACGCACAGGGCTATCAACTCATGCGCGCTGCAGCCAAGGAATACAAGTGGAAGCTGAACTACGGCGAGATCGCACTGGTCTGGCGTCAGGGCTGCATCATCCGCGCACGTTTCCTCGGAAACATCCGCGATGCGTTTGACACCAATCCTGAACTCGCCAACCTCCTCTTGGATCCCTACTTCAAGAAGGTTGTCACCAAGGCCCAGGACGCCTGGCGCGCAGTCATCAAGACCGCGGTCGAACTCGGCATCCCGGTTCCGGCCATGAGCACGGCGCTGAACTATTTCGACGCTTACCGCAGCGAACGCCTCCCGGCCAACCTGCTCCAGGCGCAGCGCGACTACTTCGGCGCACACACCTTCGAACGCGTGGACAAGCCCCGTGGCGAATTCCATCACCACATCTGGACGGAAAGCGGAGGCAACACCGCCGCATCCACATACGTGGTCTAAGTAACTCGCAGGTACTAAAAAAATCCCCGCCCTTTAACAAGGACGGGGATTTTTTTACTGGAATGCTGGAATATGGGAATGTTGGAATGATATAGTTAGAGAGCCACGCTCTGCCTGCCACACCGTAGAATTACGAAGGCGGGTCGTGGACGATACCTATTGCGGACGCGACAAAGCGCGTCCCTCCATGCTTCGCGCAGATGCCCCACGCAAAGGTCACCCTTAACCGATTGCTCACCCAGTCAACGCGATTTCAAGGGGTGCATCTGCGACAGAGGTAACTGCACTACGAATCTCTAGCTCAACGCCTTGTCAGGCGCTCGGCGGTCTCATAGATCCCGCCGTACTGTACGGCAGGACGTATCGGACTGCCGTGTGAAGCATGTTGCTTTCAGATCGAAGGCTTGCCTCTGGCCTGGGAACGCCGACGGGGACGTCGGCGCTCCCAGGTGGAAATTGCATAAAACGCTATACGTTAGGAAGACTAAATAATGAACTGGGGTTCATTTTACGTCTGGTCATTTGCCTTTCCGCATGCAAATCAATAAGGTGGGTTGCCAGTTCATCTTCTTATAGAACTGAATGGCCGGCAGGTTGGTTTTGTCCGTGAGCAGTTGCAAACGAAGCAACTTTGCTTCAGCAGCCCACGCGTCCATTTGGTTGAGAAGCAACCGACCGATGCCCATGCAGCGAAACTGCTTTTTAACAACGACATCTTCCACCAGTCCAACCTTTCCGCCTTCAGCAGTCGAGATCAATACTTGAAGTGTACACATTCCGACAACGCGCCGGTTATCCGTTTCGGCCACCCATACGCGCTTGTTCTTTCCATCCTGCAGCAGCAACTGCAAGCCCTGATACTGCTTGGCATTATCAAAGGTGAAATCATTCTCAATGGAGAACAACTCATAAAGAAGTTCGATCAATTCGCCGACATCCGCCAGTGTTGCTTCTCTGATTCTCACATTCATTGTTTGCCCCCTACTCCTTTCAATCGATACCGCCTTGACAGCCGCACGCTTTAGGACAGCCTGAGCATGAGGAACCACAGGTCTTTCCTTGGATTTGGTCAAGGATTGAGAGTTCTTGCAATTTTCCACTTTTAAACAATGCTATATTCAGACAAGCCATTTGTGATTGAGCTTTAAGTATTTTTATTCCGCATCGTTTGAGGACAACGAAAGATGTGATTCGAAGTGAATGTGTGATGATGACCTCTGCACCTCCAGGCAGCAGCCGTGACAAGGGATGTCCTGTAAAGTCACTCTCTTTTGGTTTTTGATCTTCACCGACGATCTCAATGGTTTCAAGAGAGGAATCATAGAGGAGATAAGCCTCAGCCAGCTCAAAACTGCTGCTGATGAGACTCTCTTCACCATTGGGTAAATCTATGGGTATGCATACTTTCATCACGAGTTCCTTCTGTTCCGGATATCCCCGCCGATCCTTTTTATACATGGCGACAAGCCCGCGCCAGTTTCGGAGCGGAACGCCTTCGCGTTCCGGCCGGCGCGGGAAGCCGCGCCGCTCCTCACCGGATACTTATGTCGCCATGTATAGAAAATGCACGTCACGTTAACTCATGCCCCCTCGGTCTTCTGAAAATCTTGTTATAATCAATTCTGAGGTTTTTGATTTTATACCGGACCATTCTGCTGGTAATGCCCAGTTCCCGGGCAGCAGCAGACATGTTACCTCGCGAACGTTTCAAGGCATCCACGATCATATCATTCTCCAGGATAGCGGTGCAGGATTTCAGCGTCCCTGGAACAGCTTCGATGGATTCATCCGGGACCTGCAAGGTTGGGGGGAGATTACGTCCATGGATGACACCATCATCACTCACAAGAACCGCGTGTTCAATGCAGTTTTCCAACTCCCGGACATTTCCAGGCCAATGATAGGCGGTCAGCATATTGATCGCCGGGGTACTGATCCGGTGAATGCGCTTTCCCATCCTGTTTGAAAAACTCGCAACAAATTCATTCGCCAACAGCAATATGTCGCTCTTCCGTTTTCTCAACGGCGGAATAAGGATCGGAAAAACATTGATCCGGTAATAGAGATCCTGTCTGAACTGCCCCAGGCGTACAGCTTCCTCCAAGTCCTTATTCGTCGCAGCGATGATGCGAAGATTGGCCTTATGCGATTTATTGCTGCCGACGCGCTGGAACTCCTTCTCCTGGAGGATTCTCAGCAATTTGACTTGAATAGCCAAAGAAAAATCACCGATCTCATCCAAAAAGAGCGTCCCCCCCTCTGCCTCCTCCAGGCGCCCAATCCGCGTTTGATACGCACCTGTAAAGGCCCCTTTTTCATGACCGAACAATTCACTTTCGAGTAGATGCTCACTCAATGCGGAACAATTCACTTTAATAAAGGGTTTGTTTTGGGAATTCGGGTCACTGAAATGTACCGCGGACGCGACAAGTTCTTTACCTGTTCCAGATTCACCTCTGATGAGGACGGTTGTGGAGCGTCCCGACACTTGATGGATTTTGGTGAAGACCTCGTGCATGGCATCCGAATCCCCGATGATATGCTCAGGGCGGAACTTTTCCTTCAATTGGTTTTTGAGTCGTTCGTTCTCCTTTAAAAGGGCCTCCCCTTCAAGTTTGGCGAGACGCCGCAAATGCATATCATTCGCAATAATTCCGGACGTAATCGTCAGCACACGCTCAATTTCTTTGAGCTTCAAATGATTGGTTCTGGCAAGATCGACTGAAAGCGTTCCGACTGTTTCGTTCCCCAGAATAATCGGCACGCAGATAAAGCTGGTATATTTATGCAGATCCTTATCACGTCTGTGAATCCGGTTCTTAAAACGAGGTTCATCCGATATCGACGGAATGATTTCAGCGAGTCCGGTTTTCAGGACATTACCGATGATGCCTTCCCCGCGCCGATATTGCTTTTCATATAAATGATGGTTGTCGCCGCTTCCAAGCGCTTCCACAACCAGCTCATTCTCATTCGGGCTCACCAGCATCAATGTGGCATGTGAAACAGTTAACCGCGTCTCAAGGGTATTCAAAATATCTTGGAGCATCTTGCGTTGCCCGGACTTCTGGGCAAGCACCTGCGCGACCTCATGCAAGGCTTCAAGATGTACTTCGTGTTGTCTGTTACATTCATTCATGACAGTGCTAAAGCTTTTTATATCTTTTAAGCAATAACAATGCCAAGCCTTTGCGAAACAATATAAACACAACATAACCAACTGATTAATAGTGAGTTAGCAGTGATTCGGAATAACGACGAATGGCTTTGCTCTCTTTGACCTAGAAGAAAAATGTACAACGCTGAATATGCGTATTACACTTATGGTCATTCAGACACCCATGATAATATATTTGAAAGAAACCCTATCAAATCTCTTCCGCTTTTGCACCCAGCCCTGCACGGATTAACGCGGCTGAGTGCTGGATAGCAAGCTCCTTCGACTCGACCTCTGCAATGGCACGGCCAAGCTCATGGGCTTCGAGCATAATTTTGACCGCTAACCCCATCGGATGTTTAAAGATTGTCATCAGGCACTCCACAACATACTCGCAACTGTTCACGTGATCATTGAACAGTATCACCTGGTACATCCGTTCCAAGGTGACGTGCATAAACTTTTCTATTTGTGGCGGGGCAATCGTGATCGGCATGGTGTAAGTATATAAGTCGTCGGGGGCCGAATGCAAGTCGTATCTTGTAAGTAGGCGACCGTCGTGGTACACTGATAACCTTTAAGTAATTTAACTAAGTTTATTAGACCAAGCACGTGACACTCGTCTCGCGCAGTGGAGCCTCCGAGGGGGGGAGCTTCAGCTGTGTGGTTGCTGTTGTGTGGCGTGACACGGGGGAGCCACTCCATTGAAAACAATTTTTTTAACCTGTCTGCTCGTAGCCTCTTCGGCCATGGCCGCTTCGGAACTACCGCAGCAGATCCGCTGGATCTGGTATCCGGAAGGCAAGCCGGCACAACATGCCCCGGAATGTTCCCGCTATTTCCGAGGCACCTTCAGTATTCCGACAAATGCGACGCTGACATGCGCACAGTTTGTCGTCAATGCCGATGATACCTGCACCGGGTTTGTCAACGGGAGTGCCCTGCATGGCAAAGACAATGGCTGGGTAGAGTTTAAGACTTATACCGTCACGAAGCAATTACGCCACGGGACAAACGTCATTGCGGTCGAGGTTAAGAACGGAGGCTCCGCTGCTGGTCTAATCGGCTGGGTTGAACTTCTGAACGGGAAGACAAAGTCAATTGTCAGTTTCACGGATGAATCCTGGAAGACTGCTGACAACCTTGAAGCGGGCTGGCAGCAAATGAAGTTTAATGATTCGGCTTGGAAGCCTGCCCTGGTGTTAGGCCCTGCAACCATGGCACCTTGGACAACGATGCGCTATAACCGCATCCCGTTGATGACGCTCTCCAAACGTTCGGGAGACCAGCCCGTAACTGCAGAGCAAGCAAAAAATATGATTGAGGAAGATTGGCTCTATCAAGCAGATGATTGTGTGACAGCCCCCCTCGTTCTCAATGAAATTAAGGAGGCGCAAGCACTCGCCGCACGCTTGACAAAGCAGAGCCCGCACCTCACGTTCACATCAGAACTCAAGGGTGTTGCCGAACTCGAGGCGCGTGTGCAGGCCCTGCAACCGCCGCCTCAGGATGATGCACTGCGCGAACTCTATTTTGCAGTCCGGCGGATAAAGCGGGCCATCCTGTTTCAAAACCCCTTGCTCAATTTCAAGCGCCTCCTGCTCACTGACACCCCCCACTACGCGAGCCCGCATGAGTCAGCCCATCGCAATGGATACCACTATCACGCAACAACCGGCAGCCGTCTTTTAATTTTGGAGGACTTACGTCCTGACGCACAGGAGCAGGAACTCATTCCCGAAACAGAAGGCTATCTCATGCGGATGGACCTCTCCTTCGACGCTTCAAAAATTGTCTTCGGTCTGAAGCCGAAGCAGGATAAGAGCTTTCACCTTTATGAAATAGGCGTGGATGGTCAGAAGCGGCGTCAATTGACGAACAGCCTGTATGATGATATGGACCCGATCTATCTGCCGGATGGACGTATCCTGTTTTCTACTTCACGTGGGAATTCGTATGTGCGTTGCCTCCCAAATTCTGCTTCGACCGTGCTGGCACGCTGTGATCCGGATGGCAAGAACATCGTCATGCTTTCGCGCAATAATGAACCTGATTATACGCCGGCGCTCCTCCCGGACGGACGCGTGCTGTATACGCGCTGGGAATACACGGAGCGCCCCCTGTGGCGTTTACAGAAACTCTGGACGATGAATCCTGATGGCACGGGTGAAGCCCTTTACTGGGGCAATGGCAGCGCCTATCCTGACATGCTGTGGGAGGCCCGCCCCGTCCCCGGCAGCGGACAGGTCATGTTTGCCGGTGTCGGGCATCACAATGTCATCACTGGCTGCATCGGGCTGCTGGATGTCACGCGCGGCTTGCAATTTCCCAATGGCATCACAAAGGTCACGCAAGAGTTGCCCTGGCCGGAGGTGGGGGACCCCAAGGAGGGCACCCCTGGCGCGTCAGCCACCTACAGGATCCACGGCTCCTTGTGGTCAGTCCGCAGCCCCTATCCGCTCGGGCAGGAAGACTATATTGCCTCTGCTTCGCGGACCACGGACGATCCGTTTTCCCTCTACCTCATGGACATCCATGGCAACCGTGAATTGATTTACACCGGCAAAAAGAGTGTCTGGTATGCGCGTCCGCTGCTTCCACGTACACCGCCGCCGGCTTTGCCGGATACGGTTATCTGGCCGGCCCCTGGCGAACAGCCCAAAGAAGGGGTATTATTCAGTCCGAATGTCTATTCAGGCATGGAGGGCGTACCTGCTGGCACGATAAAATATCTCCGCGTCCTTGAAATGGATGCGAAAACGTATAGCATGGGCTTCAAGTCCTGGCGCCACTCGGGCCCCGCCATTTCCGTGATTCAGGAAGACGGCGTGAAACGCATCCTGGGGACGGTTCCGGTTCAACCCGATGGCTCCGTTTCCGTGCTCGTCCCCTCGGGACGCGCCTTGCACTTCCAACTGCTCGATGAGCGCATGAGATGCGTGCAACTGATGCGATCCTTCACCGGTGTCATGCCGGGGGAAACGCGCGGATGCGTCGGCTGTCACTCCTTACACACAGCGCGCGCCGAGGTGAATCAGATGCCACAAGCTATTACGAAAAAGCCCTCCGTTCTCACGCCGCCGCCCTGGGGCGCTAACACCAGCGTCAGCTATGAACGGTTTTGCCAACCGATCTTAGACAAATATTGCGGTGCCTGCCATCAAGGCAATGGGAAGGGCCGCGAAAAACTGGATCTAACCCTTCGGGGCGGCATAGAAGAAGGCGGAATTGATGATCCACTATTGCTGCCCTTCAAGGAGCCTTACCTCACGCTTGTAGGCCCGACATGGAATCAGTACAAGCCTCCCACGACAGGCGCCGGACTTGGCTTGGCGGGTTGCATCAACGTCGAGACAAAGCATAATTACGGAGCGCTCAAGCCCATGACGGTGTTGTCGTATACCAGTCCGCTCATCGAACTGGTCACCAGTGGCAAACACAACAAGGTGAAGATCGAAGGTGAAGATTTGCAACGCCTCATGGCCTGGGTCGATTGCAATTGCGTCTATCGGGGCGACGAGGAGGTCCGCCAAATTCCTGATCCACCCCCGAATATTGCCAATCGCTTCCCTGTGCCTGTCAAAACTCGAACAGCACCCGTCATTTCCAGGCTTCATGCAGTCACGGACACAATACCGTAACAGAAGACTCAAGCGGGCCTCCCAAAAGGTGTGTTGCACAATGATAAATCTTTTAACCATTGCTCTGTTTTTTTGCTGCGGATTTTCTGTGAGTGCGCAGCCTGTGGACAAGCTTATCCTGGGTGATCTGCAATCCGAGAAGGCGCACGCCCTCTTTGCACCCGAGGGCGTTAGCGTCATCACGAATCACGCGCGAATCATCCTGCCTCCAAAGGCAGGGGGTTGGGCGAGTGAGCGGATCACCTTTCGCATGGCCGTTCATCCGCAGCAGCAAAATTATTCCACGGTCGTATTCAGAAACGCAGAGGTCAATAACAACCTCCTCTTTTTATTTATCGACAACAAACAAATCGGCTATCGTCCGCTGGGCGATTATGATGTGCTGTGCGGCCCCAACACGGCCCCCCTCGCCCGGGAGGGCTATTTTTCTCAAACTGTACCACTGCCCATTAAAATGACGCAAGGCCAGACAGCTATCACCCTCTCGATAGGTGCCACAGGCTGGATCTGGCCGTACGGCACCACCTTTGACCAGTATCAACGGGCCATGACGACGCCGTCACGCGGCATCTGTGTTGTGATGACCGCCGTTGATGCGGCATGCTTCGCTCCAAGCATGGCAGACAAAAAAACAGAACAAGCCCCCTGCTCTTCTTCAACTCTCAACCCCTCCGATCTGTTGAAGCAAGTCCAATCACGTGTCGACAAAGACATCCAATCGATTTTGCGAAAAAAGACAGGCTCTTGCAATCAGATGGAACTGCACCTCTTGGTCAAGGCCTTTCACACGCACTGGAGCCAAGCCTATCATAATCCCAAAGTCGTCGAGCAGGTGATCGCCTCCATCGATACCCATTTCAGACGGTACAGGACGGTGCCTGCCTTTTTATACAGTGATGCCTCCACATGGAACCCGTCATGGTATGGCTTTGGTGTTTTGGGGGAGTGCATCATGCTTCTCGAAAAAGAGATGGCGCCCGTGCTGGACACGCCCATCAGCGACGAGAAGGAAGCCTCGCTCTCACGTCGCGTCGCGTGGAGCGAACTGCTTCAGGCCAGTTTAACCTATTTGCGGACCCATCGAAGACAATACACCAACCAGGCGATGATTTCCGATCTGAATCTTTATCGTTCGAACCGGGGACTGCGGATTGTTGACCCCAGCAAGGCGTTGCCCGAGCAAGAGGCGATCGCTTATCTGCATGAAGCCATCGGCATCCTGCCCTGGCTGGGAAGCGATGACGACCAGGGGCGGCGGACAAAACCTTTAGGGGACCATTTCTATCAGGTCACCCGTCAGGGGTTGACCCGTGAGCTGGGCTATGTGGGAGGCTATGGCGAGGTCTTAGACTGGGTTGTCCAACTCTATGATGCGACACGGGAGGGCTGGAGAGGCAAGGGAGATCCGCGCGTCAAGGATCAATTGACTAAACTGGCAAAAACACGCGCAGTCTTCCGCTATCCGTCAACGGATGATGAGGGCTCCTTTGCCATGCGTATGGAAACCGTGATTGGCTGGCGGGACATGGGACTGATCGGGCCTGTCGTCTACGGAGCTAAAATGGCCCGCGACGCCACAGCGCTCGCCCCTGCAGCCGTTGCTCAAGATCCCTGGTCCGTGGGGTATGCGCAGCAGATGCTTTCCGACAACCAGTTCTTCCGTGGACTTAAAGAGCATCTGCACGGTGGCGGCCTGCGTGTGACGCTGGGGCTCATTGACTTTCCTGAGGATTATGCCTGGTTGATGGCCCAGCCGAAGAGCCCCTACCGGCTCCCCATGAGCCCCGGAGAACCTGACTTTCTTTTCAGCGATCTGGAAGATGGTGTTATCGCCTTGAAACACGGAACTGAAATACTCTATGTCTCCCTCTATTGGCGTGCGCTTTTTGGAATCAATCGTCTGGCCAAGATTCACTACATGGCGCCAGGAATGGATCACCGCGCAACCGTGGTGCAACACGTTGAATTTGCGAACAGCGGGAAGACGTATCGTCGCCCGAAAAACACAGACGCCGGTTATGGGAGAGGCCCTTACAAGCAGTATCTAGAGATACCCTCTGCTCATGAGGGAGAAGAGCTGCCCATCGCGCAGTTTCCCGCAGATGTCGCTGGCAGCTACAAGGTCGGCCTTGGCAATCTCTTTGCGGGGCGCGCTACCTTTTATCACATGCAATACGGCCCGTATGTATGTGCCATGAATTGCGATCCCGACAAGACCTATACGCTTCAGCTCCCCGCCGGGAACTATCGAGAGCTTCCGAATGGCTCAACCACATCAGGGTGTGTCTCTGTCGCACCTCAATCGACACGCGTCTGGAGCAAGGAGTAGAACATGGCGAAAGTGATGTTATGCGCGATCCTGGGAGTGGTTGTTGGCTTATGTGTGCAGGCGCGAGAGAACACGCTGACATCGCCAAACAAGGCCCTCCATGCAAAGGTAAAAATTGAAAAGGGCATTCTAAGCTACCAGGTTGATTATAAAGGCGTGCCCGTCATCCTCTCCTCGCGTATCGGGTTTGAGCCCTACATGCAGGGCTTTGACGTGGAGTCCGAGACCCCGACCTGGCGCTCCTATACAGGGACGTGGAAGAATCCTTTTGGCGAACGCTCCACTGTGCTTGACCACTATGCAGGCGATGCGATTCGTCTGAAGTGCAAAGGCGTGCCGCTGCGCCTGGAATGCAGAGTTTACAATGAAGGCTTCGCCTTCCGTTTTGTCATCCCCAAGGTTGAGCAAGGCCCAGTGGAGTGGGAAATTCCTGTTGAGCGGACCGAGTTTTGCTTTGCGGACGATTATACGTGCTGGCCTGTCTTTACTGCACAGGGCTACTACGCGCCAAAAAGAATATCTGATTTTCTGCCGAGCGTCGTGAACGAGATGCCTGATACGCTTCCGCCTCCCGCAGGTGAACCCAAGCCACTTAAAAAAGCCGCGATTCTCTCAGGGGCTGAACGACCCTTGGTCGTCGAACTGCCGCACTGCGTCGTTGCAATCGGCGAGGCCGGACTGAGCGATTTTGCCCGGATGAAATTTGAAGTCAGCAAACCCAACACCTTTCGGACCAAACTGGAGGGTGCTGCAAAAATCAGACTCCCCTACAAGATGCCGTGGCGATATGTGCGCATCGCTGACAATCCGTGCAGGCTCCTTGAGGGCAATGATATGCTGCTCAACCTCAACGAGCCCTGTAAACTGACTGACACCTCGTGGATTAAGCCTGGAAAGGCTTTACGGTGTACGGTTTTGTCAACCGAGATGGCCAAATCATCTGTCGCCTTCTGCAAACGAATGGGCTTGCAATACATCTTGTTCGATACAGGCTGGTATGGGAATGAAGGGGACGACGCCTCGGATGCGCGCGTGGTGAATGTCGAAGCCTCTCGTCAGAAAGGGCCGTTCGATCTTCCTGAAATCATCCGTTACGGAAAAGAGCATGGCATCGGGGTCATCCTCTATGTCAACCGGCGCGAACTGGAACGAAGGCTGGATGAGTTGCTGCCGCTCTACCAGTCATGGGGCGTCGCAGGCATCAAGTACGGCTTCATCAATGTCGGCTCTCAAACGTGGACGGCCTGGGCCAGCGAGGCGATCCGCAAGGCGGGTGAGGCTGGCATGATGATCGACATTCATGATGAGTACCGGCTAACAGGCAATCAGCGGACCTATCCGAATGTGTTGACTGTTGAAGGTGTGCACGGCAATGAAGAGTTTCCTGATGCAGCACACAACTGTGCACTCGCCTTCACGCGTTACCTCGGCGGGCCAGGTGATTACACGCCTTGCTGGCAGGACAGCCGCGTGAAGAATACGCGTGCACACCAGCTTGCCTTGGCCGTGGTCTACTTTAGCCCACTTCAGGTCCTCTACTGGTATGATCAAGCGCCCCTGGTCAAAGATGTTCCAGAACTCGATTTCTGGCGACAGCTACCAACTGTCTGGGACGACACCAGAGCGCTTCATGGACAAATCGGCGCCTTTGCCACCATCGCGCGATGTTCTCAAGAGAGGTGGTTTGTGGGAAGCATCAACGCGCTGGAACGTCGTACACTGAACATCCCGCTTACTTTCTTGAAACCGAACGTGCGCTATACAGCTAAAATTTATGCAGACGCCGCGCCAGACGGAAGCAACAGGACAGGTGTCACCTGTAGCACAAAAGAGGTGACGTCAACAGACGTCATCACAGCCGACATGGCCGCGAATGGTGGTCATGCTATTGAACTCATCCCTGTTAAACGTACAGGATCGCCGAGTCGATAATGTGCCTATTCGATTTCTTTCATACACGCTTTACAAGAGCGGCCTATTTTGGTAATATTTTACCAAATTGAATATAGGTTGTGTATAGCTATTTGACCGATCATATTGGATATGCTTCAAAACAATAGTCAATTATCTCTATAGACAATCAAGAACCTTTCTGGTAGCATTACCAACAGATGAGATTATACGTTTTTTTAATCAGATACATGAGGAGGTTCACATGAAAAACCAAACGACACCTTCAGGGCTCTTAAGTTTCTGGGTTCTCTTAATAGGTTTAGCTATCATCATTCTCGGGATATCGTTCGCACACGCCGCAGCGCCAGAAGATCGCAACCTCACTATTGAACAAGACGTTGCCGGCTTCAATACACGTTGGCGTGGGCAAGGGATCGCGTTTTTGACAGATTTCCATTTTTCTATCATGAACCTGTAGACAGTTGAGGCTCGTTATGGTAGACTTTAGACAAATTACGTTCGATTAGTATGGGGAACAAGACGAAGGCTGAGGGGACTGGACGACTACGTGAACTATCAGCTTTCAAGCAGATCTGGGGAATGCCAAATGAGAACATATTCTTTTTTGTTTTTTATTTTCTTTTGTGCCGCGGGATCCTTGGCCGTATCCCAGCCCGTGCCGGCTGTACCTGCGACTAATATTTTCGAATCTGCCACCGCAGGTACACCAGAGACCAAGATTGACAAGATTGTTGGCAAGCAACTCTCGAAACTGGGCATAACACCCGTGCTTTGTTCTGATGAGGTCTTTGTACGACGTGCCTTTCTTGATGTGATTGGAACACTTCCAACCGCAAAAGAAGCTCGGGAGTTCATTCAGGACCCGAGCAAAAACAAGCGCATCGCGTTGGTAGACCGCTTGCTGGAACGGCCTGAATACGCTGATTATTGGGCGATGAAATGGTGCGACATCCTTCGCGTCAAAGCAGAATTTCCAGTCAATCTATGGCCCAATGCGGCGCAGGCGTATCATCACTGGGTCAAGGTGTCGATACGCGACAACAAACCCTACGATCAGTTTGTCCGTGAAATGCTCACCGCAGATGGCAGCAATTTCCGGGTGGGCCCTGTCAATTTCTATCGTGCCATGCAGAACAGAACGCCCGAAGGCATTGCTGCAACGGTCGCGCTGACCTTCATGGGGACGCGCGTCGAATCCTGGACGAAAAAGGAGTATCTCCCGGGCATGTCGGTATTCTTCTCCCAAATCAGCTACAAACCGACACGGGAATGGAAAGAGGAGATCGTTTACTGGGATGCGGACAAGGAATTCAATGATTCGGTGAAGGCTGCGGAGCAGGCCGCCATGGAAGCGGCACAGGCTACCAATGTCCTCTCAAAAGTCTCCACAAACGCTCCATCAAAGTCTGTGACAAACGCTGTGCCGCAGAAGACGGCAAGCGCGGAGGCCCCGAAGAGCGCCCCGACTATTCTCCCGGAACCCGACAAGAAGCCCGCGGCCCCCACTGTTCCTCAAATCCCCATCTTCCCTGACGGAAAGAAGCTGAAAAAGCTACCGGCGGACAAAGATCCACGTGAAGTTTTTGCTGACTGGCTCATCGACGAAGATAATCCCTGGTTCACCACGATACTTGTCAACCGGCTCTGGGGCTGGGTCATGGGACGTGGCATCATCCACGAGATCGACGATATTCGTCCTGACAATCCGCCCAGCAATCCAAAGCTGCTGGACTATCTGAGGGAGGAGTTCGTTGACAGCGACTATAACATGAAGCAGATGTTGCGGATGATCCTGACCTCACGCACGTATCAATCCTCGTCTATCATCCCACGTTCAAGCGCGCCAGAAAAAGTCGAGGCCAATTTCGGCTTCTACCCGCTCCGCAGGCTTGATGCTGAGGTATTGATCGACGCGATCAACAAGGTGACGGGCACGTCAGACCTCTACACCAGCGCCATCCCTGAGCCCTTTACATTCATCCCGGAAAACAAGCCTGCCATTGCGCTGCCAGACGGCAGCATCACCAGCTCCTTCCTGGAGTTGTTCGGCAGGCCGGCACGGGCGACAGGACAGGCGAGTGAGCGCGTCAACAAGCCAGTGGCCACCCAGAAGATGCATCTCCTGAATTCAGGCCATATTCAGCGTAAGCTCGTATCAAGCCCCACGCTCTTGAGGATTCTGAAAGACAATACTGTCAAGAACAAGGATATGACAAAACCGATTCTTGATGAACTTTATCTGACCGTTCTCTCGCGTTATCCCACAGCCGACGAACTCAAGAATGTACAGGAGTATATCAAGACGGGCGTCGTAAAGGGCAATGATATTTGGATCGATGTCACGTGGGCGTTGATTAACAGCGAAGAATTTCTGAATCGGCATTAAAAAGAAAGGAAACTGTGAAATGAATACAGAATCCAGATTGATGAGTCAGTTGGAAACCATGAGGGGTCAACCATTCTCCAGGCGCGAACTCTTGCGCTACAGCCTTGCGGGCACTGCAGGACTGATGCTTGCCGATAAGTTTAATCTACATGCCTTGGCGGCTGAAGAGCTCAAGCAAAAGCCGGTGCTCAAGGGCAAAGCAAAGTCCGTGATACAGGTTTTCCTCTGGGGCGGCATGTCACATTCCGACACCTGGGATCCGAAACCTGAGGCAGGTTATGACTACACAGGCCAGTTTGCCACAACGATTCCAACCAATGTGAAGGGCGTGCGTCTTGGTGAACTCTTCCCTGAAATGGCCAAGCAGGCTGACAAATTCTCCATCATCCGCAGCATGACGCACCGTAACAACGGACACGAGACCGCCGCCTACTTGATGCAGACAGGACACATGCCCGGCGAGCGCCTGGCGTATCCCTGTATCGGCGCGGTGTTTGCCCTGTTCAAAGGCTACAATGCCGGCTACAAGGGGCTGATTCCCCCTTATGTGGTGCTGACGCAACCCCAGGGACGCTTCTCGGAAGCAGGGTTCCTGGGTGCAAAATGCAAGCCCTTTGCAACAGGCGGCGATCCGAATGCAGCACGGTTCGAGGTTGAAGGCGTGATTGCACGCGGCATCACGGACGACCGGCAGAAGGCCAGACGCAATCTGCTCGGAAAGATGAACACCATGCGTGACGCCATGCCGGATGATCCCCAGCTGGCGATCGCAAAAGATGCCGAGGAACAAGCCTACAATCTCATATTGGGCAAAGGCAAAGAGGTCTTCGATCTCTCCCTTGAAAAGCCCGAGCTGAGAGACCGCTATGGCCGGCACACCTTCGGACAGGATTGCTTGGTGGCCAGACGCCTTGTCGAATCAGGCGTCCCTTATGTGACAATCAACTACCCCGGGGGCTGGGATACGCACTCCAACCACTTCCTGACGATGAGAAGACAGTGTCCGCAGCTTGACCAGGGACTCGCGGCCTTGTTCAGAGATCTGTCGGAACGCGGCTTGCTGGACTCCACAATCGTCTGGTGTTGCGGTGAGTTCGGCAGAGGTCCGAAAGTGGACTGGCAACCGCCCTGGAACGGCGGCCGCAACCACTATGGAAACGTCTTCTCCGTCCTTGTGGCGGGCGGCGGCTTCAAGGGCGGCAACATCGTCGGCTGCTCTGATGACAAAGGAGAAGAGGTCAAAGAGCGCCCCGTCTACCCCATCGATCTGCTCGGCAGTATTTACGAATTAGCCGGTATCGACACCAACGCCAAACTGCCCCACCCCGAAGGATTTGACGCCCCTGTGTTAAATCTCAACGAGAAGGGCGCAAAGAGTGCCGGACGTTTAACCGAGATCATGTAAGCGTTTATATCCATTTTAATCAAACGCACGCAAGGAGAACACCGAATGACCCTGAATATATTTCCCAGCGACTCCATAACAAGGCCATCACATTTAAGCCTGTTTATACCCCTCCTTGCTTGCTCGTTGATCGTCTCGTCAGTATCAGCGCAATATATCGGCTTTGTTTATCCGGCCGGCGGACAGCGGGGAACGACGTTTCAGGTTACAATCGGAGGACAGAGTCTTACGGGTATTGACAAGGTGATCATCTCAGGAACCGGTGCAACGGCCAGGATTGTCGAATACAACAAGAAAATGAACAACCAGGAGCAGCAACTCATTGGCGAGCAACTCAGAGAGCTGAGACTCGAACCGCCCAACCCAGCCGATGCCCTGATGGTCTCAAATTTGATCAGCCGCATTGAACGGTTGATGCGCGAGAATGTCCAGAACCCGGCCTGTTCATCCATCGCAAACCTGGTCCTGGTTGAAGTCACGGTTGAGCCAAACGCCACCCCAGGGCTCAGGGAAATCAGACTCTGCACCCCGCGTAGCGTATCCAATCCCCTGGTCTTCAATATAGGACAACTCCCCGAATTCTCGGCACCTACGATGCTGACCTGTCCTCTTGTGACGCTGGGTAAAGAAGAGCAGAGCCTTCGCAGAAAGAAGCGCGACCAGAAAGCGGGTTCAGGAGACATGATGATGGAAGGGATGATGATGGGAAGCGCAGGCGCACAGAGTGAGTTTGACGATGATGAAATCTGCGTTAAAATCCCCTGCACCATCAATGGACAGATCGCCCAAGGCTCCGTGGACAGGTATCGTTTTGATGCGAAGAAGGGGCAGAAGGTTGTTGTCATCGTGCAGGCGCGCGAACTGGTTCCCTACATGGCTGATGCGGTTCCCGGATGGTTCCAGCCTGTTCTCTCCCTCTGTGATTCCAAGGGCAAAGAGGTTGCCTACGTCGATGACTATTTTTTCAAACCCGACCCCGTCATGCTGTATGAGGTCGAGGAAGACGGTGAATACCACCTGGCCATTTATGACTCTATTTATCGCGGTCGCGAAGATTTTGTCTACCGCATAACCGTCGGCGAAATCCCCTTCATCACCAGCATATTCCCGATGGGCACACGAACCGGGGAAACCGTCCGGGTCGCCGTGAAGGGCTGGAACCTCGGCGAAACCAGCGTGACGCCTTTCATCACTGATCCGGTCTCCGGCATTTATCAAGTCACTGCCCGGGGAACAGGCGGCCTCCTCTCCAACCCCATGCCGTTTGCCCTTGACACGTTGCCCGAGTGCCTAGAGAAGGAACCCAACAGCCAACTGCGAACCGCCCAGAAAATTACGCTTCCAGTCATCATCAACGGTTCTATTGATAACACCGGTAAAAAGGATGTTTTCCAGTTTCAAGGACAAGAGGGGGACAATGTTGTTGCGGAAGTCTATGCGCGGAGACTGAATTCCCCGCTCGACTCTGTCCTGAAAATTACTGACGCTTCAGGAAAGATTCTGGCCACCAATGACGACCGGGAAGATGCCACTGCTGGCATCAACACACACCATGCAGATTCGTACATTTGGACAAAGCTCCCTGCGGACGGAACGTATTATGTGCATCTGGAAGACACCCAGCACAAGAGCGGAAACGATTATGTCTATCGCCTGCGCATCAGCCAACCCCAACCTGATTTCTCAATCAGGCTCGTGCCCTCCATGGTCGCCATGCGCAGCAATTCCACCGCCTCCGTCAAGGCCTTTGTCCTGCGCCAAGACGGCTTTACCAATGCCATCACCTTTGCAGTTAAGGGAAACACCAACAGCTTCAGCGCGATGGGCCGGATCACCGGCACGCAACCTGTAACCCAGGTGACACTCAAGACAAGCTTAGCCGAAACACAGGAGCCTGCCGTCATTGTGCTGCAAGGTATATCCACCAACAAGACGCAGAAGTGGGTGCGTGATGCCATCCCGACAGAAGACCGCATGCAAGCGTTCCTCTGGCGCCACCTCGTACCCGCGCAAGAAATGAGGGCACTGGTCTTCAATCCTCCGCCCCCGCCTCCGCCAGCGCCAAAAGAAGCTAAGAAGGAGACCCCGAAGACGGAACAGAAGAAGGTGAATTTCCCGCAGGGACTCATGCTCCATTTCAACTTTGACCAGTGGGAAGCCGCCAACAATATAACCGACCGCACAGGGCGCAACAATAACGGACGCGCAATCTATGCACGCTGGAATGCCAATGGCAAGCAGTCAGGCGGCTATGAGTTCTCACCGACCAACGGCTATATTCAAGTTAAAGACAGTGTGACCTTGAATCCCAAAACAGCTACGCTTTCTGTCTGGTTCAAGACCGCAAAATCATCGACCGCCGACCGCTATATTTTTGAAAAGCAGAAAGAAAATGGCTTTGCGCTGTGCATCGTCGGCGATCCTAAAGATGCCGCAAACAAGAACAAGCTTCGCTTTGTCGTCAACAACAAGGAATGCGTGGGGAACAGTAATGTGATCGATGGGGCCTGGCATCACGCAGCAGCCGTTTTCAACGGTGAAACCCTGAAGCTTTACATTGACGGGCAACTCCAAAACCAAGTCACCTCATGGAAAGGCGAGATCGGTGTCAATACCAACAGCCTGTCGATTGGCATGAACCGCACCAATCCGTCACCCCTGGAAAAGAAAGCTGGGTTTGACGGGCTCATGGACGAGGTCATGATTTTTGATCACGCCATCAGCGATGAAGAGGTCAAGGTGGTGATATCCTCCACCAAGCCGAAGTTCACCAAGAGCCAAGTCGCTGCTCGCGTTGCCGAGCTGAAAGAGCTCATCGAACGCGGCCTGATTACCCAGGCGTTCTATGACCGTAAGCTCAAGGAGTGCGAAGTCTCGCCGTAATACCATTTCCCCTTTTACAATCGACAATTGCCCGAAGAAGATGTAATATCAGGCCCTATGAAAGAGCTTCCAAGCGGGACAGCTAAACCCCAGCATATTTGCCTGAGCCCTGATGAACTCGCGGAGTTGCGGACCGACTCCCTCGCAGAGAAACTTCGGATTGTTCTTGCTAATTTGCCCCCTGGAAACATCACCATGGATGAGATACGCATTCTTGTGGGGCAAGATGGGCTCTTATTGCTCACCATTTTTCTCTCGCTCGTCTTTGTCGTTCCTATACAGATACCCGGTTTAGGGGGTGTATTAGGAAGCGCGATAGGCTTTATCGCCATAAGCCGCTTGCGCGGCCGTACCCTCTGGTTGCCCAAGCGTATCGCCCAATGTGCAATAGCGTCAGAAAAGGTTCGTGAAGTCCTCGCAAAAAGCACAATCTGGTTGCATCGTCTGGAATATGTGAGTCTTCCCCATCGGCTGAACAAGCTGGCCGTTTCCGGACTCGCAGACGTCGTGAACAACTGCGGCCTGATCACGGGCGCCCTCTTGCTCATCGCCCCTATCATTCTGGTCCCTTTCAGTAACACGCTACCCGCGCTTGCAGTGCTTTTTCTTTGCATCGGACTCTTGCAGCGTGACGGTCTTTGTATTCTGTACGGCCATCTTGTTAACGCGGCCACAATCGCCTATTTTACCGCCCTCATCATTGGGGGCCACGACGCCTTCGAGAAGTTGCTGCACTTTTTCGATTAGCCGTTATAACGCGTACGGCTGCGTCCAGGCCACCTTCACTTTCGGACGGAAGTGCGACCCGAATTTTGAAGGAACATCCGATTCCACGCGTGCCCGGACATAGAGGTCATCAGCCTCCAATCGGTACGAAGCCTCCGTGCCCGCCACGGTCTTGACAGTCCGTCCGATGTCCGTTGAGTAGACAGGGATGGTTCGGGCGGGACGCGTCGCAGCGCCGATCTTCTCAGCAGGGCTCGTAAGGTGCGTCACCGTGCGATCAAAGCCCTGTTTCGTCGTAATAAAATGTATGCGATAATTCACCCCCGCCTCAGCCTTCACGGTCACGCGCAAGGTGCTGTCTGCAGAAGAGAAGTTTATATCCTCCAACTCGACCCCGCTCGATGCATAGCAATCTCCACGCTGAATGGCCTCCAGCAACCTGTCCGGCGTCAGCGCAGTAGCGCGCACCATCATCCAGGCGTTTCCCACATGCTTGTCATCATACACATGCGTATCCTCCGAGCCGATCCCGTAGAGAAGAGCCTGACCCTGAATAGACCGGAATGCGTTGACAGCGTCCCAAAACTGCTCGACCGTATAGTTCGGCGCTTGAGGATGGGGCGCAAATTGCGAGCCATTGTTCGCGACTTCGAAAAACCGGATCTCCGGACAGTCAATCAGGTGTTGCGGCAGAATGTTGTAGTAGCGCCAGAAGGGATGGTTCAGCATGAACAGATACGGACGCTGCGGTTTGAGCGCCGCGTGAGCCACCTCCGTGACATTTGAGGCCAGCAACGCGCTGATCGTCAGCGGCCCGGAGACGACCTTGACAATCCCCGCGCCCGTGACACTGCGAAGCGTCAGCGGAAGGTTGATATAGTTCAGGTGGACGTCTACATTGTTCAGGCTCTGCGTCAACTCGACGCCCGGCAGAAGAAGAAACTTTTCAGGCACCTCCAACTTGGCCTTGACCTCTGAATAGGTCTTGAGCCGGACCGAGGTGACGGGTCCATTGGTCCCCTTTTCGGTTTTGGTCACCACCCACGCGTTTCCAAAATCGTTCACGTAGGCGTCGAATTTGGCTTGAGTCACTTTGGTAGGCTTAATCTCGCGCCACGTGTTTGTACTCTTGGCAAACTGATTATGGTCGCTCAAGCACATGAAGTCATAGCCGCGCTGCTTATAGGCTTCAATCGCCTGCTCCGGGAACGCCTGCCCGTCCGACCAATAGCTGTGGGTGTGCAACTGACCTCGGAACCATTGCGCACGAACCACCGGCGGTTGAACGGCCTCTTCAGCACGCGCAACCTGCGTCATCACGAAAAAGCCAAGAACGCCTCCTACAACCCATACGCTTCTGATCATTGCTGTTCTCCTGTACCCCTGCTGAACACGCCATTAAGAACCATCTGGTGCAAGGTTATCGCATTTCTCATGCAGGGTAAAGAGCGAACTTTCCAATGTTTTAGTTAAAAAGCGGGGGCTGGAATGAATATTGCTCTATTCCAGCCCCCGCCGTGGTGTGGGTATATATATCACTTAATCTGTGATCTGGTTATGGGCATGCTTTCTGCTCTTTGCCAACAGGCGCTTGCACGAAATTTCCTTGCATCTTCAGGGCAATGATCCCTTTGCTTTTGAAGGCTTTCGGCAGCACGATATGGAGCCCGTTCGCCTCCTGCTCCCAGACAAGATCGCCATCGTATCCCAAGAGTGTCACGTGATTGACATTGCCGTCTGCATCGGGTAATGACCGAAGAAATATTTCTCCCGTAGCTGGCCATCCCAGGACTATAGCATAGAGCGCCGCGTTCTTGGTTGTGAACCGAATATCTTCTGCAGTCATCTGCGCAAAGATTTTCTCGGTGAAGCGCTTCCCCCCTCTTCGCTCCGGGCCTTCACCGAACACTTTCCATGGGCGCGTCCCGTAAATGGACTCGCCGTTGACGGCCATCCATTTCCCCATCTCATCAAGAACCTTTTCCTCCTGCACATCAATGGTCCCGTCATGGCGCAACGGTATGTTCAGCAGAAGGTTGCCATTCTTGCTGACAACATCAGCGAGCATCGCGATCACCTGCTGACTTGTTTTATAGGTGTATCCCGTCTTATAGTACCAATCGCCAATACAGGTGTCCGTCTGCCAAGGCTCAGGACTGATCTGATCAAGCCCGCCCCGTTCCACATCCTGGATTCCGACACCCCGTCGATAGTCTCCATGCGTACCGCGATCACTCATATCTTTGATATTGTATACGGCCTCCAACGAGCCGCCATGCCAGCGCGTATTGGCATTGTAGAAGTGAGCGAAGAGACTGCGGCCAACCTCTCCGAAAGGAATTCCGCCATCGCTGTACATCAGATCCGGCTGGTAGGTGTCAAGCAGATCCCGCATCCGCCAGAACCATTGCCGCGTCCACCATTCCGGCGGATTTTTCGGGTAAGTGAAGACGGTGTCCGGGTGAGGCGGGAAGTAGAGATCCGCAAAGCGAGGATCATTGCCATCGTAGGGGATGCCTGCATACGGCCCGTTCGTGTCACTGCCTTTGTTGGTATTAAACCAGCTATAACTCCTCGCCAGATGCTCGCTGACCCCAAAACGTAAGCCCTGCTTCTTGACTGCCTGTGCCCAAAGCCCGACAATGTCCTTCTTCGGGCCGATGTTGACAGAGTTCCAGGCATGATATTTGGAGTTCCAGCAGTCCACGTTGTCATGATGGTTAGCCAGCACGACAAAATACTTTGCCCCTGCATTCTTATACCGTTCGATCAATCTGTCTGGATCAAACTGCTCAGCCTTCCACTGCGCAATAATCTCTTTATAGCCGACACGCGAAGGATGGCCATAGTGTTCAAGATGGAATTTATACTGCCGATGACCTTCGATATACATATTCCGCGCATACCAGTCGCCGGCCTCGGGAACAGACTGCGGGCCCACTATTCCCCATATCCCCAGTTTCGCATCCCGAAACCATTCCGGGCATTTGTATTTTTCAAGGGACACCCATGTTGAGTCAAAAGGCCCTTTCTCGATTTCGATTTTATCAGGGATCGGCTGGGCGCCTGAGAGGGGTTCCATCGCTAATAATGAAAAACTCATCAGACCCAGGGCGATCTGCGGGATACGCCTGGGGATTGCCAAGTGGACACCTACTTGAAATATGACGCGAGGGCTTGCCATTCTTTATCTCCTTAATACCGAGGGGCTTCATTCCCCGACACGGTGATGGCGACATTGCCCTTCACCTTTTCAGCCAGCACAGTCGCTGGCGCCCTTGAAGGGGGGATGGTGCGTCCAAAAGCCTCTTGAGGAAAGAGATTCACGTAGAGGCTCGCACCATCCGCTTCAACAGAGAGACTGGCTGGCTGACTCGGCTCCAGCTGGGCTTTCACCGTGACGCCGCCCACCCTGAAAATCCCCCTCTTCTCCTCTCGAACGGCAAGAGGCGCAGTGGAGGCATCGGCCATCTGCAGGATGGTGAGAAAGCGCATCCGCGTGGACTTCTCCTTCGTGGCGTAGGTCACATGATATTGCTTGGGCATGGCACCATACTTCTTTTTAATATCCACAGGGGGTGACCAGAATTCATCCGTGAGCGACGCAACAAGCGGCTGAGAGCCATAGACAACGCCGGACACACTGTTTAACGGTGTCATGAGCCTCAACTCCCCCTGAGACTGAAGTTCTGGCTTTTTCAAAGTATGCAGCAGCAGACTCCAGTCCGATGCCTTTTCAGCCTCCAGAATGTCGTACACGATGACCGTGTCGGGACGGACCAGCACCACATGCCGTTCGAAAAGCTTTAACGCGCTGTCCCCATAACCGTTTTCGCGAGTCGGCTCAATATGAGACTCTTTGAGCATGCCGAGAAACTGCTCATCAACTGTCTGTTGATAGGCCATCGTTGCATCGCCGCAAACATACGCGATATGCTCCCCGCTGGCATAGCGCTTGATCCAGCCATATCCCTCATGCCCGAACGCCTGTCCGCAGCCATTGACCAGAATACCGTTATGCGCGCGGGTGTGGCGATAGGAGGACATGGAATGGGTGTCTCCAAATGTTGTGTAGTACCCTGTTGAGTAAAACAGCGCTTCCCCCCTGCGTGATAAGTTGAAGCAGTTCTGATTGGCATGCATGTGCCCCTTGGCCCCAAAGGGAGAGGAGCGAAAATAGACAGCGGTATCCTCTGAACTATTCAGCACATCCGTGTGGAGCGCAGCAAGCCCCACCCCCTGAAAGAGCCTGGCCTGAGGCAACTGTGAAGGTTTTTCAAAACGGGGCATGGACGGGGGAATATTATTGATGATCTGATACCATGCTTCAATCCCGAGTCCTTCATCCCCCTTCTCCTCCGTCTTCGAACGCGCGAAGCTCGAAGCATACGCCCGGTAGAGCGCTTTGGCGTCGTTGTTCTCTTGGCCAATGACAAACATCATGCTCTGACCCATATTTCCTTTCCCGATGCGGTCATGCATATCGCCAAAGCCGTCCATCTGTGCATTGAGCGGAGCAAAATAGATGAAGTAGTCGGCGAGTGAGCGATACCACTCTTTTTGAAACACGTCAACATGTCCCACTTTTTTAAGTAACACGGCCATGTCAATCACAGCTGATTTGTTAACGCCGAAGTATCCTAAGCCTTCAGCCCAGCCTCCGTCGGACATCGCCAAATTCGGGAATCGCGCCAGAAACAGTTCATACGTGTATTCCAGCATCTCGCGACTGGAATCCAACTCGCCCAATGTCGCAAGAGCCGCTGTGAAATTCCCAGACAGCTCAGCCTGCCAGAAATGATTCTCGACCTGGCGCCCTTCAATGTTGCCGGGCCACGCGGACAACCCCTTATTGATTTGTTTATCCATCGTCTTCAACATGCGTGATAACGTCTCCCGGGGAAGTTCATCGTGCAAGCCGTCGAACACCATGGCCAGTGTCGTAAGGACCTGCGAACCGAGCAAGTCATCCGTGGGCCACTTTAATACGACATCCAAACGTCTGCAGATGGACTCATAGAGCGCCTTGTCTCCTGTCAAGATGTATGCCTCTGTGAGGCTGCGAAGAAAACCGACCTCCTGTCCGGCCTTCCGACTCAGTGCGCGTTCTTCCGCCAGGTTTCCCCCTTGCACAGGGCCATCGTAGATCGCCATCTTGAGTGTCTTCTTCCCCTTGGCAATGATCTCTTTTGAAAGCGGATGCTTTTCAGCAGCCGACCGGACCGACTGAAGCGTCTTCCCCTGTGTCAGCACGCGAGGATGCCCAGCCGACAAGCCTGCAACAAAGGACTCAAAATCCAAACTCTCAAAAACAGGTGTATTCGTCGCAATCACAAATGAATAGGGTCCTTTCATCACACGGATTTTCGCATCCTGTATCTCATAACGCCAGTACCATGTTCCAACTCCTAATTTCTTGTGAAGGTTGAAAAAACAGGCCCGTTGCACCTTGCCTTTCGTCGTCTTTTCAGCGGAAAACTGCGGATCACTTGAAACTTCGACGCGATACCCCACCGAACGATTTTCCCAATGCGTCACAGAAGCCCACTGCAAGGGAGGCGGGTTGACCTCTGCGACAGCACCATCACGTGGTGAAGGTGTCTTCCTCCACTCCTCATACAACGACGGCGGGCAGTCAGTGGCCGTCACCCCTGCTGACGCCAATAATAAGCCAAACAGAATCCATAAGCTCTTCATTTCAAATATCCTCATTGTTCTCTCTCCTGATTTCACACAATCAATGCCCCATCCGCTCGCCCATCGTTTTCCCCAGAACGCCAGGGGCGTAATAGGGATAGTGGTCCCACATATCGTACGCCGGGGCGATACGGGGATCCTTCGTCTCTGTCATCCACTGGTTCACGCGGGCACGGAGCTCTCCCTGCACCGAGGTATAGGCTGCCTGTCCGGCGACATTATTAATTTGCCCAGGATCCTTCGCAAGATCATACAGCTCTTCAGCAGGCCGCTTTCCAAAGATCCGATTGAAATAGGTTTTAAACTCCGGCTGTCCGACTTGCGTCAGCAGATAATCCTTTGCCTGACACGCATCCACATCGCCATATGGCCCGACATCAAAATGAACCTCAGGATCACCGGCCGGCCAGCGGTCAGGCCTCGAGTTAAGAATATAAAGGTAGTCCTTTGTCCGGATGGCACGCATGGGATAGCTGAGATTGCCGCAACGCACATTGGCATGACGTTCGCGTTCAATAAATACAGCGTCGCGTTTTTCTGCCCCGGCATTATCCATCAGCAGATCGAGAAAGCTGCGTGAGGTCATCTCAGGTGCGGGATGCAGTCCTGCCAGCTCTAAAAAGGTCGCCGTGAAATCCGTGCTGCTGACAAAGGCGTCCACGGATCGGCCGGCCACCAGCCGATTTCCCCAACGGACCGCCAAGGGCACATGGGAACCGGAATCATAACAGTTCGCCAGCCCGCGCGGCATCTGCCACCCATTGTCTCCGGCGCAGACAATGACCGTCTGATCAAGGATACCCTTCTTCTCCAAAGCTGAAAGTGCTTCACCAATGACCCTGTCGAGTCTGAGCACCCCGCTGTAGTAGGCCAGGATGTCGCGTCGTATTTCGGGGGTATCCGGCAACTCAGGAGGCACCTGGATCGTCTCGGGATTAAGTTCAGGATTGGGTGCTTCATCATAGCGCCAGCCTTTGAACTGCGGACGTGTCGCCGTGTCCGTATTGCCCAGCCAGAAGAAAAATGGCTTGCCTGCCTCAGCATGATCAAGAAACCCTTGAAAGTTTACAAACTCCCTTCCCACAGGATTTTCCTTCCAGCCGTGCAAGGTATAGTTGCCAGGAGCCCACGGCTTGCCGGAGTAACCGACCAGATACCCTGACTCGCGTAACAGCTGCGTCACCACGCGGTGGGAACCCGAGAAGCCACCCCATAGATTACCCGCCTCCTCCAGTTGATGCGGCGGCCGCCCGGTCAGGATGGAGGCGCGTGTCGGCGAACAACTCGGCGAGGCATTAAAGCAGTTCCGGAACAGGATACCCTCCCGGGCCAGCCGATCAAATGCAGGTGTCTTCACCGTCTTGTCCCCCAAAATACTGGCATGGGGATAAGCCCAGTTATCGGCAAGAATAAAGAGGATATTAGGACGTCCCTGAGTCGCGGGAATGGATCGAACCCCAGCGGGTTCCGCACCTTTCAGCGCTCCCTGGACGAGGCCAACACAAATAAGCATACAGCGTGTTGTTCTCGAGACAAAAGGGTACAAGCATACTGTCATGTTCTTCATCTGTTCATCACCTCCGTTACACTTTTAAAAAGATCGTCTGCTATCGAATGTTAACAGTTAAGTTCTACGCGGCAAAGATTGTTTCTCTTCATTGCGCCAGTGCGATTCCGAAGACCACGGCATACCGGCAGGGCCACGCTTGAGTGCCTGACTTCAGCCGGATGATTCCTTGCTGATTCTGAAACGGTGCGGCTGTGGTTGGCTAGTCTTCCGGATTTCAACCACAAGTTCCTCCTTCTGCTTGCGCACCTCGGCCTGCTTCGGCTTATACACCTGGTAAACGTCACGTATTTTCCTGCTCCACCCGTCAGTAGGCGGCTTCCGTTTGGCAAGTGCGCCTGCATAATCGAATTCCTCAGTGATTCCGTAGTTCGGATTCATTCCTGCGTCAAAGAAGTCCAATGTGCGCAGGATTTGCACGAGTTCATAACGCTTCGCATCCAACTTCGCCACTTCCAAAGCTTGACAATACTGTGGAGTGTTCGTCATGGTTGCCAGATTGATTCCCTCTTCCAGCTCTGCCGCGGTGAATGACGCAATCGGCTGATCGTCAATCAACAGCTTATACTTGCCGGGCGGCAGATTGCTGACGCGGAGACGCTCCTGGTTTAGGTCCTTCATGAAGGGTACCAACTTCAACGCCTCAGCACACTCTGTGGGGACAGGAAAAGGCAACGCATTCGCTTTGTAGGAAAAACTCACGTCACTATTGCCAGCCGCATTCTCGACCATATCAGCGACGAACTGCGGCACCCCCTGCGCCTTTAGAAACAAATACGCCATTACAAAACTTCCCACTTCTTTGGGATGAACGCGGTCCGGTCCCACCAAGGTGAATTGCGGATCCGACTTTTGCTGTTCCAGGTTTAGCTTGCTCATCGGCCCATGTAAATCCGCCAAGGAGGCATTCAACTCGCCAGCAAGTTTCCTGGCATTCTCCGCGCAGCGTCCAAGTGCGGCGTTGACGCCCAAGAACTTTTCAGCCGCGATTTCAGCAGTGTCATCGAAGATCGACGGAGTAATAAAAATCAGCCTGACTCCGGCCGCCCGCAGTTTTTCCGCGAGCTTCTTCATCCTGGCGACATGGATTTCAATGGCCGCGTCACGTTGTGCCAGCGCATTTGTCGCGCTGAATTTCGAGGAATACAGGCCGCGGCTGACATCGTTCATGCCATACATGATCGTGGCAACGGTTGGCTTGTGGCGAAGCACATCCTTTTGCAACCGCAAGACGCCCCCCTTCGCCGTATCACCGGCGCTGCCACAGTTGAAGAAATCTATTGGCCGCCCAGGAAAGCGAGTCGCGTAGTACAGATAGATGTACCGGGTATAGAAGCCGGTGTGCGTGATGCTGTCACCAATCGCGCACCAGCGGTCGCCGGATTGAAATTGTGATGCCGCAGAGGCAGACCCCGGGACTGGTCGCGCCAGGACTTCTGGAGCCGCGCTCAGCTCTGAACCGACAGGGACAAAACAAAGAAACGCACCGATAAGGAGGAATGCGATGCAAGAGTTCCTCCACTTCAGATCTTTGATCCCAGTCGATGCGGGTGTTGTTAACCGGCATCGCAGAACAGCACTCGAATGTATCCGTTTCATACTCTTCCTATTTCATCATCTCGTTCAGCAACGGCGTCATTGCTTCCGCCCAGATTTGATAGCCCTTGCTGTTCAGGTGAAGACCGTCGTTGTAGATTTCTTGCGTCACCTTCCCATCAGGCGCCAGTTTGTCACCCAGGTCCAGGTAGCGCACGTTGAGTCCGTCATCCAGTTTAGCCAACAGCGCGTTCACCGCATTGACTCTTTCGGGAACATTTAACTCGGGCGGGTCACTTTTGTGAGCGCGGGGGAAAATGCCCAACAGCAACAGTTTCGTCACTGGCAGTTTTTCGCGCATGATCTTTATGATTTTCGCATTGGCCTCGGCAATGGCGGCGGGCGAGTTATTTTTGATGTTGTTGGTTCCCAGCAGCAAGACAATTACCTTTGGATTGATCCCGTCGAGTTCACCGTGGTCAATCCGCCACAGCACGTGCTGCGTGGCGTCACTGCTGATTCCAAAGTTGGCCGGCAGATACTTTCCAAAATTGTTAGTCCACATTTGCTGCGCCCAGTCGGCTCTCCATCCCGCCGTGATTGAATCCCCAACGAACAGGACTCCGATCGGACCCTGTTTGCCGCGCTCAATAAACGAGTCATGCAACTGTCTGGCTTGCGGATCTTTGCGCGCCGTCGGCATGGAAGCGTCCTGCGCTGACGGTACGACCGGATCATTCACCGAAATCGGGGCGGCGGTATCCTTCTTCTCGTAGAATCGAACATAGTCGAATTCAGCGCATGCGGGCAACTCGGCATCCACAGGGTCGCCTGTCTTGTTGCCAAGATTGGCCGCAATGGAGGTGAGCCAAATCCTCTGCTTGCCAGACTGGTAGGCCGAAATATCCCAGTTTTGGATTTCTTCACCTTCAAAGAAATAGCGGACATTGGTAGGAGTAAATTCGCAGCCCCATATATGGAAATCTTTCGTCAGATCCGGCGTGGGAATGCGCTTCCAGCCCGGAAGGGCCCGCGCCTTGCCCCGGATCTTCGGCTTGCGCATCCACAAAGCCCGTGTGTAGCTGTCATGTTTCCATGAATCGTGCTCGCACACGTCCATTTCATGCAATCCTACGCCGCCCACCTTATCCGGCTTCTGCTCGTCGCAGGCGGACATCCAGAACGAGGTATGCCAGCCAAGTGTGGCGGGCACTTTGAAACGCGCCTCGTAGTAGCCGTAAACGAAATCCCTTTTACTGATGACTCCGCCGCCGGTATATTTCTTCCCCCGAGCGTCTTCCCGCTTCAATGCGATGCTCAGTTTTCCATCTTGCACGGCAACATTCCGCGCCAGTTGTGTGCTGCTCCAACTGCTGTCGAGGCGATAAAACCATTTGTTGGTATCAAGCTCGGCGCCGTCAAATTCGTCCGACCAGGCGAGTATGTAGCCCGTTGGCGGCTCGGCATGTACCGTTAAACACAACAGCACCAGCAGTAGTGTGGCTAGGATGACGAATGGTTGCAAGCATACTGGCAGGTTCTTCATCTAATCATCTTCTCCGTTACACTTTCAAAAAGATTTTCCGTTGATACAGGAAGCGCACAAGCGCCAATACCAGGGCGACCACCAAACCAGCGATCGCGACCTCGCCCCAGGCGCCCATGGCTTTCTGGAGCGGCGCACCTACCAGGCGTTCAGCGAAATCCTTGAACTTGACAAACTCAAACACCAGATAAATCGTGATGGGATTCATCCCTATCCAGACAAAGGGAGTACACCAGCGACGAAACGTCCAGACCTCCACAACCTGATAAAAGAGAGCCACGATCAGGCATGAATAGCCTCCAGCCACCAGCACATAAGAGGAGGACCAAATCTTCTTGATGACCGGAAACTGAATGCCCCAGACCATCCCACCCACTATTCCAATGGCGCCAGCAGCGGCCAGATACAACACCTTCTTCTGCTTCGATACTCCCCCAAACATCAGGAACATTCCCGCAAAGACCCCCAGCAGGCAACTGGCAACCGCTGGAAGCGTACTGAGAAGTCCTTCCGGGTCATAACCGCCATCCCACTTAAAGCCGGGCAAATAAAGGAAGTCCAGATGCTGAGGAAGATTCAGCCCATCCTCAAACTTGCCAGCCACCCGATGCGGCGTTGCATGATACTGAGCGATTGCTTCGCTCGTATTAGGCTGAAGCCCCAACGCCGTCAAATGTCCCTTCTCCACATTAAAATCGCGAACAGGTACAAACGAGCAGAGCAGCCAGTAACCCAAGAGCAAGCTGGCGCAGAGGATTATCAAGCCCCGCAGACGCAATGTCAGAAACGCTACGCCTGCAAAGAGCGAACAGATGGCCATGCGCTGCAACACCCCCAACCAGCGAACACCTTCGAGGCCGTGAGACAATCCGCCGTAGAAAAAGAGGCCGATCAGATAGAGGATCAAGCTGCGCACCACAACATGTTTCATTGTCGCCGCGCGCCCCTTGGTCTCCAATGAACGGCGCAGCGAAAAGACACTGGAAACGCCGATAATAAATACAAACAGCGGAAATATCAGATCATAGAAGGTCACCCCGACCCAATCCGAATGGAGCATCTGACGATGAAAGAGCGTAAAGGGGAGAAACGGCAGAGCTTTCGCCAGCGCATGGGCAATCTCCTCTCCACCTACGATCCAAAACATATCAAAGCCGCGCAAGGCATCCAGTGAGAGCAACCGCTTTGATGTGCTCACGCCTTCGGCGGGGAGAACCCCGCTTCCATTTTCATTGCCGTGTTTCATTAAACAACTCCTTACTGAAAACTGATCATCGTTCCGCCCGGTACAACCATCACCACACTTGAAGCAGACGCGCTTCCATAGACGTTCGTCACTGTGACAGACCAGTTGCCGGCCACCTTAACATTCGGGAAGACAAGTGGATTGCTCGTGGCATCGGCTATCGCAACACCGTTTGTATACCACTGGAAGTAGTACGGCGCAGCACCCGCTGGCGTTGCGGTGAGGGTTAGCGTACCCCCCGACACCACCGTGACCTCCGCAGGCTCGACTGCCACGGAAGGAAGATGGGCACTGCCCAGTCTCAATGTTGTATTCCCCCCGCTGTAGGACATGATGAAATAACTTGTGTCCGCCTGGACAACGCCGTTGATACGTATGGCCCCGTTGGTGATCAACGTCGTAAAACTATCCATATAGTTAATACCGTTCCTCTGCATGACACCCGTACTGGAAGGCGTGAAATTGAAATAGCTGCTGGCGGATGCTATAAAATTCCCGCTGGCAGAAACGCGACCGCCGGCCAGCGTAAAGATATTCCCGCCTGTTTGCGTCAAATCAATATAACCTGACGTGCTGACTTGACTAGCCCCACTCAGATTAAAGCGATTATTTCCCCCACTGTAGGCATAAATATTGCGGGAAGAGAGCGTAGCTGTGTCGTTCAAATTGATCGTACTGTTCCCCCAAGGCTTAAGATCTTTAGCGCCGCTCACCAAAAATTGACTCGTGTTGTTGAAGGTCAAGACGGCACTCCCAGGACGCAGTTCAGCAGACGCGCTCAGCTTAGCATTGTTTGTGAAGGTAATACCCTTCGAGTTCACATCATAGTTGTTAACCCATGACACGATTCCATCAGTGCCGACAATCCCCGTGTTACTGCTGTTGTTCGGAACGCCGTTATCCCAGTTTTCAGGAGTCGTCACCTTCGTGTCGATACCACCGCCTGTCCACGTCGTCAGGCTTAAGCCTGTCCACGTTCCGAACAGAACAATATTCAGAAAGAGCCCCCAACACAGGCTATGCTTACTATTCATCTCTTGTCTCCTTTTTTTTTGAAAATCAATAACGGTTGGCATAACAGAGTACGGGTGGAAGCTTGTCAGTTTCCTCCCTGAAGATTTCCGTTTGGCCCAAATTCTTTTCCCATAGCAGTGTACTCCCGGCAAACCGCGCTGTACGCAGCTGATTGCCCAACGCAATGGTTTTCGAGGCCTGCCCAGTCACCAACGCGCAGGTTTCCGTCTGATCACGGACTTCTAAAAACGAAGGCTTACCAGTATCCAACTCCGCAATGACTGTGTAATCGCCAAGCCTTAACTGCATACGGCCTGTACCTTCTGCAATCAATTTAATCGGTTTGCCGTCAAGCTTCTTGCCTGGAGCAATTTCGATGACGGTGAGAAAACGGTTGGCGACAAGTTTTTTGTCCGTAGAGATCGAAACGTGCCAATTCGGCGGATTCTTTCCGCCACGCTTATTCTCCTCGTCCACGGGGATTCCGAAAAACTTGTCTGTCACCGTACCGGACACTGCCTCCTTGCAGAACAGGCGGACATACCCCGCAGCGTGTTCGTTGGCTCCGACGAACCAGTCGTTGCCAAGTTGCTGGATAGGGTTTAGTGCGTGCAACATAAAAGTCCATGTCACCGGTTTTTCAGCCTCCAGTTCGTCATAGACCAGAATGTGACTGGGTTTCAGCATGACCAGATGTCGGCGAAAACGGGTGACGCCCGGTTTGCCGAAACCATTCTCGCGCGTGATAGGGACGCCTAGCTTGGTAAAGCCAGGTTCCAACGGTTTATCAGGCTCCGACACACCATATTTGGGAAACATGCCGTTGTAGGCGTGAGAGGCGTCACCGAGGACATAACTGATACGCTTCCCCGTCGCAAAGCGAGGGATCCAGCCGTACGCACCCAGATCAAACCCTTGCATCAAGCCGTCGACCATGATCGTGTTATGGGCTCGCGATGCCTTGTAACTGACGGCATCGTGAATCTGGCCACCGTTGTAATAACCTGTACGCCAAAAGAGGGGTTCGCCGCCATAGGCAATGCAGAAAGCGTTTTGAGACGGATGCAAATGCTGAAAAGAACCATTGACAGCAGAGCTGAAGTTCACCATCAGATTGCTGGCGGGATTCAGGATATCACTGTGCATGGCCGACATGCCGACATCCTGAAAGGCCGCTGCCGACTCGAGCGGAGGCCGCGCTTTGGACACGTCAGGCGCATTGACATGCTGCCAAAGCAATAGCAGGTCCATCGCCTTGTACCCCTTGACCATGTCCTTGCTGAACTCATTGGCTTCGCGACGTCCCTGAGATTTAAAGCGCCAAAGGTTGGCGATATTTTCAGGACACATATAAGCCAGCATTTCTGTAAGATAAGGAACACCGGGGTTGCCGTCACCGCCATCGCTGTAGGGTGCGCCGGGATTGCCCACAACATTCATGTACGACATATACGTGGGGAAATTGGCGAACCATCGCTTATAATTGAAATAGTTGTAGTTTGTCATCCGATACAGCATCCAACTGACGTGGGTCAGGGGTTCGTCATGAACGCCGAGATATCCGTTACCGTCCATTGAACCTCCATCGCTACGACTCAAAGCAGGACTGCGATAAAGCCACAGTTCATACGCATATTTGAACCAATCTTCCAGTTCCGTCCGATAACGGCAGAGGATGGCCGAACCGACCATCAGGTTCTTAATGTCGCCTTGCCAGTCGTGCTGATTGAAGTGAGCGTGTTCCAACTGGTCATGCAGATGCGGGTGACCCGCGTTATGCTTGTCCATCAAGCTCACGGCCAGATCCACAAAGGTCTGCTGCTGAGAGGCCGGCATATCCTCGTAAAACGCATCAAGCATGAGTAACGGCACTGTGTTATAGAAGGCAGGTCTCGACATCGGAATTTGTTTGCCCAGGATTGAAAAACTTTTGTTCAAGCGCACCTGTTCAAGTTCGATCGCCCGCTGAACACCCAGTTTTTTATACTGCTCGTCGCCCGTCAACACGTAGCCACGCAACAGCGAGTCCACACGTCGTTCCTCGGCAGTAAACAAGGCGCGCATCTTGATAATGAAATACACCTCCTTTGGATTCTTGCCCATGTAGGCTGGATAATCCTTGTCGCTGAGCTCGATCCGAACTGGACGTTCGCCGTCTTTCAGCGCTTTGTTGGCATCCTTCTTCATCTGCTCAGCAAGCTCAGGCCACGTCTTCTCAGGAAGGATATGGCCAATATCTTCGCTGGTACATATTGCTACCGGACCTTTTTTACGCTTCTTAATTGCCGCAAGCACATCCTCAGCGGTCGGAGGAATTGGAGGTGCAAAGGCGTAATCGTCAACCTCAAACGAAAACACCTCTTTGACCCAGACCGGATGCTCGTACGACTCGGCTGGTGCCACACCGTATGTCCAAAACCAAGTGCCCTTGGCCAATGTACGGAAGGGATTGTAAAATGACCAGCGTTTCGGCCCGCTTTCGATAACGTCTTTTTTTAATTGCGGATCTTGAGACAGCTTGAAGTAAAACCGGCGATTCCATTTCTGGTCGCGCGCGGCCTGTTTTGTCGATGGCAAGGGGACTTGGACATGCAACCACGGCGGATTGATATCCACCGCCCCACCCTGTGGCACGGGGTGCCGCAGACCAGGAGCACAGATGTAATCACGCTCAATGCGATACTCAGAGGGGCTCATGCGGCGAACCCCCTCCGGCAAAGGATGCGCATGTTCAACCGCTAAGGCGATGTCCGTAAACGGCACCAGCCATAGCGATGCAAGAAGAGCGCGCGTGCTCAGTTTTATTTTCATTTTACTAATGTCCCCATTGGACATTCAGGAATCGCTCCAGCGCGATACCGTTTTTCACTCTCCTCCGGATTTTCTTTCAACTCCTTGACCAACGCCTCGAACATCCGCTTCATGCGCCCCTCTTCTTTGGGCTCGCTCGCCAGATTCCTCAGTTCCTGAGGGTCGGTCTTTAAATTGTACAGTTCTTGCTCCGGACCATGCTTTTCATCTGCGCGGGTATGATAGACCAGCTTCCAGTCGCCCTGCCGGATCATCGCCATTCCTGAGGCGATATAGCCTGAATAAAATTCACTGACCGCCAAGTCGCGCCATGCGTATGATGGATTGTCCAGCCAGGGCAGGAAGGATTCTCCGTCCCAGTCTTTCGGGGTCTGCGCACCGGCAAGCGCTGCAATCGTCTGGACCAGGTCGACCGAGCCGCAGGCTCCTGACCTGCGCTGTCCGCCCTGCCACCTCTTGGGCCAGCTGACGATCAGCGGCACGCGGGCTGCGCAATCAAACATGCAGTTCTTCCACCAGAGACCATGCTCGCCCAGATTTTCACCGTGGTCGGACGTATAGATCACAATGGTATCCGATGCGAAGGGCGACGCCTTCAACGCCTTCAGGACCTCTCCAATCTGGTGATCGGTCCACTCCACGCGGGCATAGTAGGCCTCCCGGGCCAGCTTCACTGTCTCCGGCGGCACACGTTCCAGCTTGCGGTCATTTCTCAGATGCTTGTAGTTCAGCGGGAGTGACTCCAAATACCCTCGCGGGATCTCCGGCGGAGGAATCTTGTCCTTGAAATGGGCAAGGTATTCAGGGGGTGCAACCATTGGATAATGTGGAGCGATCAAGCCGACAACCAGGAAAAAAGGTTTCGCATCAGCCTTTCGTTCACGGAAGAACTTGACGGCGTCTTCACGGCGCTTCACGTCAATGAAACTGTCCATGTCCGTGGCCTCTCCGAGGGGCGTGAACTCGTCGCCGAGTTTATCCCCCTGCTCCTGAAATACGCCAGCAGGAAGACGTTGACGGGCACGGAGCTTCGGCGCAGCGCTCGCATTCTCCTCCTTCGCCCCTTTGGTTTTGCTCGGCTTATCCAGTATGTTGAACCCGTAGGTCTGTCCACCTTTATAGTGCATCTTGCCGACCAGGCAAGGATCATATCCTGCCGCCGTCAAGATCTTGGGAAGCGTCGGCCAGCTTTCAGGCGCCTGGGCAGCCGTATTGCCCCACACGTTGTGATGCGACACATATTTGCCTGTCGTGATCGACTGGCGGGAGGGAATGCAGATCGGCGAAGCGCAGTATTGAGCATCGAATATGACCCCTTGCGCTGCCAGGGCATCCAAGTTCGGTGTCCGCGCCAGCTTGTCCCCTGCACATCCCATCACCCCTGCATGATGCTCATCCGTAATCACCACCAGAATGTTGGGCTTTTCAAGTTTGCCGCAAAACGCGACACAGGGGATCATCATCATGACAATCAAGCGGTAGTTCATTTTTTCGTTCCTTCGTTGTGGTTTTGATTCACTGTCACATTATTTCTTTCCAGCCAATTGACGACATCTGCTGTACGAGACTGAGGTGTCACGACCAACTTCTCGATTTTCCCTTTACGATAGACACACTCGACGACCGTCGGACCGGGGGCATGCAACTTAAAGTCCACATCCCAATCCTTGGGCCAGCTTGGGAAGAGGTGAAGTTTCCCTTGTTTGCCGGGTTCGGGGGCAAGGAGCATCTCCTGCAATCCCGTCATACCGCTCCCCCCCCAGTTATGGTCAGGTATCCAGTCGTGCCCCGGCCCAAAAAATGCTGAAAATCTGGCCTGTGGTTGATAATTATTCGCCAATTTGAAAATGACGCGTTTACGGGATTCCTCAGGTCGGGCAAGTGCTGACACATTGATAACGTTAGCCATCCAAGACCAGTCATTTTCAATACACCGCATCCGTTCCTTTGGTATTGTATCCCACGTATCGCGTGCCAACTGTAAGGTGTCTGGCTGAGTGACACCAAAGAAACGATAAGGCCAAAAGGAATACATTTCAATGGGTTCCCACTTATTCAAGTATCGGGTATCAAATGCTTTGGCCTCCAACACAGAAGAGCGGCCCTCACGCTTGCCTATCGGGATTTCTGGCAGCCGATCATGAATTTCCATCAAACGTTTGCGCCGTATATCGGAAAGCCCTGGGTAAGAAATTAACCCTGTGGTAATCCGCTTCAAACCGCAGACGACTTCAACCGGGTTAGTGGCATTCTCGATAAGTTCCAGTGCGTTACTTGGGTAGATGACGAGTTTGCCGTCCTCGCCGACGTCTTTACCCGTACGCGCCTTGCATTGCGCACGATAGAAGCTGTCGTAAAAGAGAATAGATCCTTCAATCCAGGGCAAATCCTTTTCAAGATCAATTCCAAGAGAATCATGCGCCTGCAAGGCCATCCATGCAATCTCGAGCATCATTGAAAAATGATAGGTCAGGTGTTTTGATTGACATAATCCGTTTTTCATTGGCTTCACAGTGCAGAGCCCCCACACATCCATCGGCTCGGGATAGACACCCCCTTCTGCTCCGTTTGTTTTTGCACGCGAGGCCGCTGTCTTGAAGCGTTCACGGTAAAAAGCCAGCGTTGGAGACAACAGTTCTGAATCGCCAGATGCAAGGGTCGGCCATCCCATCCACCGCTGATTCTGTGACATGAAATGAGTCTGTCCCCAACGCCGGAAGTCAGGACTCGTCTGTCCGGAACGAGGTTTCAAGGCATAGGTGTTCCCCGTAATACGTCCAGGGGCTACATCCGTGGAAAAAATGCCACCATTAAACAAGAGCGGGAATTCACCGTTACGGTTACAGGCCAGCATGTAACGAAACAATTGGTAGTTGGCTCCAACCCGTCGTCCCGGATCATCAGGGCCAGCCTCCGAGTTAACCACAATATGCGAGCGCTCCCAGAACGCTTTCCAACGTGCGCTCTCATGATCACGCGCCTGCTGCAGGGCGGCCGGCAAGAGCATCTCCTTTGCCTTTCCAGACCATGCGTCAGGGGTTGCATCCAATTTAGCCTCCATCACAATCGCAACGGTATGCTGTGTCGCGGCGACTGTTTTTCCGCTCCAGGCCCTGCCTTGCCAATTCTGCCATGAAACTTTCGACTCCGTGACCTGTGTGAGCCCGCCAGCCACCCTCAATGCCCCGCCAAAGACGCGCCGGGTAGTCACATCGTGAACGGCCTGTCCCTCTATTCCTTGCTTGGCTGCCATACCGGCCACATCAAACGCATAATCTGAGTTGCGATGAAACCATACAAAGCCTGATTCATCTGTCTTTATTTTGAGATTGTCTCTCCAAATGCCAAAAGCCACCTGGATGACTTGAGGTTTCTCATGGGTTGACTCGACAACCAGTGTTTCACCTGTAAACCACAATTTAACAGTATCCTTTCCCTGGCAAACCGTAATCGTGCCTGTGGCTGGATCCAACTTCTGAACGAATCCTTCGCTACCGAACGTCACATCCGAGAGGGTCAAGCGGATGCATCCTATTTTAAGCAGATTGCCATTCTCGTCGTACGCACCATTATGACCCAAGTAGAGCCATAATGAACCGTCCTGAACCCACACATTCGCTCCTGCACCCGATGCCCCTGACAATGGCATGGAATCAAGCGCATCACGTGATGGCGTATTCCAAACGATTGGAGGCAAGAAATCCTGCGCACATGCACTCACAACAGCCATTCCGAGTACGGACATACAGCACGCCATTTTGCTCGCCCTATATAATTTCCGTTTCATGGCATCGACACTTTCTTTGCATTTAATTGTTCAGCACTCGCCTGATCAGGATTAATCACCAGATCTAATTCATAAACACCTGCCGACTTTAAAGTGCCCAACTTCACCGTAACGTTTCCATAGGGTTCAATACACGGGATGAGCGCTGTCAGGGTTTGTACCACCGCCCCGCCCGTTTTCAAGGTGAGTTTAATCGGCATGGAGACGGATGACACCTGACCGAAATTCTCTACCACAGCAGACACCGTGTGAACTCCATCATTTGCTGAAGTCACCAGCGGTAACCGGGCGCGAAGAATCGGCTCAAGAGAAACTCCGCCCGGCAGGCGCGCGTAACCATAAAGCATTTCCCCCCTCATATTTTTTCCCAGCAATTTTCCAACATAATCCTCAGCCGTAAAACCTGCTCCTTCGACTGGAAACGTAACAATTAAGTCCGTTCCAGATGTTTCAGACTTCAGAGGTCGGCATCCTTTCCCAAAGTCAATTTTTGTAGGCGCGCCAAACATCAGGGACTGGACATCCACGTCCAGCGATGGCTTAAACCCGTCCTCCGACCTGATCAGCAGACGGATCTCGCGTGTCTCATGGGTGATCGGATGTTCATCGAGGACCTGCAAGCGACGCTGCACCGTCAACGGCAAGGCAATGATTTTGGAGCTGTGGTTATCATTGCCCATATCCAAGTCTTTCCGGGAATCAATAACAGCAAAATAAATATGCGTTGCGCGCCCCAAAGCATCCTGCCGGATACCTGGGCGTTCAAATTTGTACCAGGATTCCTTGCTGCCATCTGCATGGCGTGCCACATTGACATCGTATGCTTTTCCTGAATCCCAAACCCAATGGATGCCATCCCGGGAGCGGAGATAATATGCGATGCGCCCAAACCAATCGTTCACAATCAAGTGGTATTGAACTTCATCACGCCAAACTTCCGGATCTTCAAATTTCCCCGGAATGGCCGGATAGACACTTTGATGCGTGACCCTCTTATAGGGTTTCAACCCGTCTTCGCTCACCCAGATATGCCCGCCACGCGAGACCATCAAATAACTTCCATCCTCACGACGAGTAAACGCATGGTTGGACATCGCAACTTTGCTAAACCCGCGCAAGTCATACTGCAAATCATATTTCGTCCACGGCCCATCCAACGATTTCGAGCTATACGCACGGCCAATCGCATAGAGCACATAAGTCTCGTCTTTCGCTTGGTAGCACTTGACATTGTGTCCCGCACCTATTTCTTCTTTGACAATAAAAGGACCCGTTGGCGACTCCGCAACGGCATGCACAATTTTAGAATTTGGCCAGGTCATGTGCCCTTTCGGGGAGTTCTCGGGCCAGCGGGCAGCAAACATGTGTTCCTTGCCATCCGTTGTATGAAGGACGCTCATACACCAGTAGGACCACTCCGGACCCTCTAGCCCATTCCTGACGTTTCGGGGCTTAACGTTTTCACCACCCCACGTGCTGGATGTTAGTCCTTGATCGCTCGGCATGGGCAGGATACGATCAATAAAGGCACCACCATAAACCATGCCCTCAGGGACGATATAGGAAGAAGGTGCATGTTCCCAGGAAACTTCCTCTGCTTCCGCTGTTTTAGGCATTAATGTCTTTTTCTGACTTGCACCCTCTGCTTTAGCTAAACCCAATACAGCATGGAGGTTTAGAAGAGCAATCGCCAAAATGTGTATCGTACGTATGGTCATAAAGCCTTTATCATATCCAGTTCACAAGTCTCCGGTTACTGCTTCAGCGGAATCTGCACATTGTACGTGCCGTCACGGCTTTTGTTGTCGCTGGCCGCGCCGAAGAGGGCGACAGGTGTCTCACCCTCCAGCAGTAAAGCCGGCCGTTCGATCGTGCTGTAACTTCTTGTGCCATCAGCCCATTGATAACGGTTCCCCAGCACCTTCGGATGCATCGCCGGTTTCCAGCTCAATCCGTCCTGAGACTGGAAGAGGACGATGCCGCCGGATGCACCGGTAAAGGTGCCGACAACATCCCGCGCCACCGCGTAATACTGGTTGCCATACTGCTTGCTGAACCAGATGTACGGGTCCTCCGCCAGCATCCAGTGCTTACCCGCATCCGGATCGTCGGACTCGAAAATCCTTCCCGGCTTCTTGGTGTAAGGGCCTTCCGGCTTGTCGGCCATCGCTGCGCCATAACGCACCTTGCCGCCGCCGGTCTTTCCCGCGAGATGTTCGACAGCCTTGTAGATCAGCAGAACGCCCCCGTCCGGACGCTCACACCCGGATGGATTGGTGACGCAGAGCGAGTCAAACGCTGTCTTGTCGTCGCTGATGGTCACGATGGGCTGATCCAATCGTTTCCAAGGCCCACTGGGTGAATCCGCGATCGCCACACCAACGCGCTGACGGTTCCGGTGCTGATAATTCAGCCCCTTCTGCGGCGCACGGTCGCCGTAATTGCCCACATAGAACAAGCAATACTTGCCGCCTATCCGTGTGATATTCGGGTTGTGCGTGCAGGACCCGTCCCAGTAGTTCGTTCCACGAGCCGACAGCGCGACATCACTGTGTTTCCACGGCCCCAGCGGCGACTCCCCCACCGCATGCGCAATCTCACAATGCGTCACCCATGCCAGATGGCCAAGTTTGCGCGGCCAGCGAGAATAGAACAGGTGGTATTTGCCATCCTCCGCTTTGATCGGCGCGCCGCACCAGATATTGAAGTCCGGATCCAGCATCTTCGCCGTCAGCGGCACGGGCTTTACCATTGCGCCCAGATCAAGCTCGCCGGCACCGGCAAAGCCGGTCAGAAGAGCAACACTGCAACAGATCATTGATATTCTCATACAGTCATTTCCTTTTGCTGAGGGAGTCTTAGTCAACACGTTGTGATTCTCCTTTGGGGATACGCCATTCACGCGCCGTATTGCCGTACCGGATGCGACACGGGTTGCCGGACTGCGAATGGATCGTCGCCGCAACAAGTTTGCCCTGCTTCCATTCAATGTCCACCCTGAACCCGCCGCGGGCGCGCAAACCAATCACCTTGCCATTGGGCCACGCTTCCGGCAAAGCTGGTAAGAGGTTAATCTCGCCCGTGTGCGATTGCAGCAGCATCTCCGTGACGCCAGAGGTGAAGCCCCAGTTGCCATCCATCTGGAACGGCGGGTGTGTGTCGAATAGGTTGGGCAGAATGCTGACCTTGAACAGTTCGCTGATGAGTTTGTAGGCGCGGTTGCCGTCGTAAAGACGCGCCCAGAAGTTGATCTTCCAAGCTTTGCTCCAACCGGTCGAGGTGTCGCCGCGCGCATTGAGCGTCACCTTCGCCGCCTTCGCCAACTCCGGCGTGGTCAACGGGCTGATCTGCCGGCCGGGATGCAGCGCGAACAGATGGGACGTATGCCGGTGTTTGTCCTTCGGATCGTCCACGTCTTCCGCCCATTCCTGAAGCTGGCCCCACTTGCCGATCTTCGGGCCGAGCAACGTGGCGCGCATCGCCGCGATCTTGGCCCGATAATCCGAATCCACGCCGAGCGCCTCGCTGGCCTCGATGTAGTTGGTGAACAAATCCCAGACAATCTGCTGGTCGTAAGAAATACCGGGATGCAGCGTGCGGTCACCTTCCTTGATGACAATCTTGCCGTTCACATTCACCGGCCCGTGTTCCGGCGACCAGCCGCCCGGCGAAACCAATTTCCCATCCGGACCCGCAACAAGTTCACTCTCCCAGAACTCGACAACCTCTTTGAGCGCCGGATATGCGACAGAGCGCAAAAAATCCTTGTCGCCGGAAAAGGCATAATGTTCCCACAAATGCTGCATCAACCACGCGCTGCCCGGTTTGTGAACGGCCCACTTCGATCCGCCCCCCATCGGGTTCATCGTACTGAAGTTGAACCAGCCACGCTTCGCTTGGATCTGCGGATCCTTCGTCCGCTTGCTGACCAAGGCTGCATTGCGCAGCCAGTCGAAAAGCGGTTGCGCACATTCCGGTAGCGCCGTCGATTCGGCGAGCCAGTAATTCATCTCGATGTTGATGTCCGTGGTATAGCCGGAATACCAGGCCGGCTTGAGATCGGCGTTCCAGATGCCCTGCAAGTTCGCCGGCAACCCGCCGGGCCGTGAACTGCTGATGAGCAGGTAACGCCCATACTGAAACAGCAATGCATCAAGCGCCGGATCACCCCCGCCTTGCTTGCGCGCCGCCAATCTTTTGTCCGTGGGAACGCTGATATCACCGCCGACCAGTTCCAGGCGGCATCGATTGAACAACTTCTGGTAGTCGGCGACGTGCGCTTCTTGGAGTTGCAGGAACGTCTTCTTCTTTGCTGCTTCGAGGCATTGCGTGACGCGGCGGTGCGGATGCTCGCCGCGCCAGCTCTTCAGCGGGTCGTTGGCAAACGACGTTCCCGCCGCCAGCAACAGCGTCACGCTGTCGGCGTTGCTCACCGTGACAACGTCACCACTGATGGCAACACTGCCGCCCACATTCAACACTGCCAGCTGCGCCTCGTACTCCAAGCCGTTCGACAGCTTGCCGACAGCACTGATCGTGTTGCCTGCAGCGGAGAGGGTCGCTTTGTGCATGTCGGTCAGTCGGATCGAGCCGAAATGGCTGCCAGGTTTGTCGGCGGTGTAATGTAGCACCATCACATGGTCGGGATAGCTCGAAAAGGCCTCGCGCTGAAAGGCCACGCCGTTGTTTTGGTAACTCACGCGATGTGTCGCATCGGACAGATCCAGCTCGCGCCGGTACACCAAAGGCGACGTATGCGCCCACTCGACGAATACATCGCCGAACGGCTGGTAGCTGCCCATCTCCGTTTCGCTGCCGAGCCAGAGCGTCTGTTCATTGAATTGGATGCGCTCCTTGCCCGCGCCGCCAAACAACATTCCGCCGAGACTCCCGTTGCCCACCGGCAACGCCTCTGTCCATTTCTCCGCCGGCTGCTCATACCAAAGCTTGAGCGGTTCTGCGTGAGCCACGACTGTAAGCCAAAAACTAAATAGTATTCTTTTCATTTGGACCATGGGGTTGGGCCGAACGACATCATCAGGAAGTCGCCACGGCGGATTTCACCTTTAAAATAGGCCGTGCGCTCAGCCGACTGAAACGTCAGTTCCGTTTCGCCGCCGGGCGCAAGCGCCGTGACCGTTTGTAAGCCGACACCGAGTGCGCGACCGCGGTTGTCGAAGTATTCGAGCCGGACTTGATAGTCGGTTGGCGGATAAACGGGAAAATCTGTGCGCCCCGCAAGCTTCACTATGACGTTACGCTTGTCCATCCGCGCTTCCTTCAACGACACCGGCGTGAACTCCTGGCGGAACAGGTGATACGCGCCACGCAACGTGCGTTTCGCATCCACCAAACCCCACCAGCGATAGCCGTCAGGATTCGTGCCGACATGCCGGCTGCGATAATCGTTGAACGTCCAAAGCGACACCCCTGAAATGAAGGGGCGCTCCCGGAAAATGCGGATCATCTCGGCAAACCAGCGCTCGCGGTCGGCTTCGTTCGCGACGCGGTCTGCGCGCAGGCCGAACTCGGTGACGATGAAGGGCTTGTCTGGCCAGCGTTGGCGTGCGCGGTCAATGTTAGCGGCATTGGCAGCCGGTGTTGAGCCATACGTGTTGAGGCAGACAAAGTCCGTCAAGGACGAAGCTTCTTCCTCCGGTTTGAGCTTGGTGTTCGCGGCGCGGTTACTGGCGAAACAAATCAGCCGCGTCGCGTCAAGCGATTGCGCGTGAGCCATCATGTCGCGCACCCAACGTAACCCCGCCGGCGTTTCGGACGCAAACTCGTTGCCAACGCTCCATGCGACAATCGACGGCCGGTTCCAGTCGCGCTCGATCATCTCGCGGGCTTCCGATTGATAACTGGCTCGGCCCGCTTTGTCGTCAAGGTCAACCGGCGTGGCATGCGAACACTCCTCAATAAGCAACAACCCATGACGGTCAGACCAATCCAGTACGGCGCGCGAAAGCGGCACGTGATGCATCCGCATAAACTCAAGACCAGCCTCTTTCATCAACCGTAAATCGCGTTCAACGAATTCCGGAGGATCATTCTGGCCAAACTCCGTGCCGTTGGCAACGCGATTCGCACCTGCAAGACGCACTGGGCAGCCATTCAGCAGCAATTCCGACCCCCGCACCTCAAATCTGCGGATGCCGAATGTTTCGGTTGTGGTGACGCCAACTAACGTTGTCTGCACCCGATACAGCACAGGCGTGTCGAGGCTCCACAGGCGCACATGCTCTCGGGGAAGTGCGAGTTGTGTCACCAGATTCGTCGTGACACCTGCCGGCACCTTAACGCGCACGTCGGGGATCGCCACCGACAGCGATTCCTGTTCGCGTTGCAATGCAAACGTCAATTGTGCTTCGCCTGGCTGGGAGCGCGTGTTGCGCACCCAAGTCACTAAGCGAATCGTTGCAAGACCAGTTGCTAAATCAGGGACAGCCTCGACTTTCTGCTTCGCAACATAGATCGGGGGCGTCGCGACCAGATATACGTCGCGCGTGAGACCGCCATCCTCCATCCACGGCTTGCCTTGGTGTTGCGGATCAGGGCCGCATGCCTCTCGCCAGCGGTTGTCAGCACAGACGACAAGCAGATTGGTCTTACCAAAATCGAGATGCGGCGAAACGTCGATTTCGAACGGTGTGTGTCCGCCGTCGTGTTCAGCGACAAGCTTGCCGTTAAGCCATATCTTTGAGCGCGCATATACGGCCTCAAATACGAGCCGCACGTGCTGGTCTTTCAGGCCTCTCGGCGCCAAAAACTGTCGGCGATACCAACCGTTTCCCATGAAATACGGGAACCTCGGATCCATCGACCAGACGTGTGGCGTGGTGACTTTGTCCCAGACATCGTCCTTGTATTTTGGCGAGAACCATTGGTAGTGCTCGCCGGTCTCGAGATAGTCCGCAGCAAACGACCACTCACCATTGAGACTGATCCGCTCTGGTTCAGTCGCCAAACCCGTGGTAGCTATTAGCAAAATAAGTATAAACGTTTTCATCTGCACTCCTGTGCGTTTAATTCACACGTTATGGACTTCCTATTTATTAAAGGAGACCTTCCATCGCACGGTCTCGGACGAGGAAGGTGTGAAACTGACTCTGAGCAAATGACCTTGTTGCACGACCTTCATGGGCCTGCCTCCGCAGAGAGCATCCGTAGCTTGAAAACCTGCTGGCACGATCACGCGCAGTTCGTAGGGGTCGCCCGCGACAACGCTGCTCTCCCCTTCAAGCGTGCGGTTTGCTTCGTGCCACACCTCAGAGCGGAGATCAATAATTCCTTGGGTGATATGACGGGAGGTCGAGATGACTTGGGGGTGATTTTTCTTCGGACGGACCGAAAGGATTCTGCAACACTCTTTCGGCACGTTGATATCCAGCCGTCCTTGCACAGTTGCCGCTTCACCCGTCCAATACTCGTAGGTGTCATAGGACTTGGAAGCATCCAGCCCCAGTTTTTCAAGCGCATACTGGATAGAAATATCTTTCTGTTCCTTCCAGCCTTCGGCCAAATTGAAAAGCCCCACCACGACGCGGTCGGATTTGGTATCCGGCAATACCCAGATACGCGGGAACTCCTGCTCGAAGAGATCGGCCGGACGCGCCTGCAGTCCGTGGCTCGGGAGTGTGCGCTGCAGCAGATGCATCCGTTCCGGCTCAAGCCCCGGCAGCCAGTCGCTGCACACGGTGAATGCGCCTGCCACGGCCACCCAGGAGCAGATCAACTGCGCATGATTCAGGGGCATCTCGTTGCTGACATAGATTGGATCAGGATCGTTATACCACACCCGTCCGTTCAGGAAGTAGCGGTTGCTCCCAGACCAGGGCCCCACCATCAGCGGTCCCCATGTCTTCTTGTTGTCGGGACCGATGCGCATGGCTTCGAGCAACCCGAACGACGCACCGAAACTCCGCATGTTCTGGGAGATGTTGCACCCCAGAAAGAACATGGGCTTTCCTGCAGCCTTTCGCACGGTCGCCAACCCCTTGCGATAGGCCTCAATCGGCGTAATGCTCGGATCATGGACGATACCGTAGCCGAGGCGATCATCCCCCTCATATTCGTTGTTGCCGTACTTCATGTCCGTTCCCGTGCCCACCCAGAGACCATCAAGCTTGAAATAGTCATAGCCCCACTCAGAGGCCAACAGGCGAGCGTTGGAAGCCACATAGTCCATGGCTGCTGGGCTAGTCAGATCCAGCACCGTGCCGCCCCACTTCACCGCGAGGGGCGTGCCATCCTCATTCTTCACAAAAAGGTCCTGCTTGTCCGCAAAAAAGGGATCGAAATGCTTTCCGCCAAAGGGTATCCACCATATTCCTGGTATGAGTCCCGCTGCTTTCAACTTCTCTGCCGTGGCTTTCATCCCCTTCGGATACGGCCCGTCTTCACGGTACTTACTGAAGACCATGCGCGGCCCATTACTGTAGACACCCACCTGCCACTTGTCATCGATCTGAATGAAGTTGAAACCATAAGGGACCAGCTTTTCCTTCGCCGTCTCTGCAACCTTGATGATATTCTCCTCGTCACAGGCCCCGCCGTTCGGGCGGCTGTACCAGGTGCAATATCCGCTGATCTGAGGCGGCAGACGGATCTGATAATATTTCGCGACCATATCCGCATAACGCTCCAAGCCGATCCGCGCGTCGTCAAAGGCACCGATGACAAATATCTCGGAGAGCGTTTCAGCTTGAGGTTGCAGGATCAGGCGTCCATAATCAACCCGTGCGCGGAGGTGCGTCTTACCCTCTTCAGGATAGCTGAAGACGATGCCGCTGCCGCGGTCTGAGGAGATCCATCCTGACACAACGCCGTGCCGTGTCTCCGGCTCCGCCACGGCCATGAACATGTAGCTCCCGCTTGGAGCCTCTTTTGTCGAAGGCGGCAGTGTCGGGGTTTTCGCACGGCGACGGGTCAAGGCCGAAGTTTCGACCGTGGTCAGTCCGCCAGTGCCCAGCACGCGCAGCTTTTTCAAGGGTGTTTCCGGCAAGATCTGGAAGTCGATCAACTCCAGTCGGTCAATCTGCTTTTTCGCGGAAGCTGTATTGGTGATGCCCGCCTGCATGAAAATAAAGGGGAGTCCAGGCACGACCCCCACGCGAACGCGCCCCGTCTCAGACTGCAGTTCGATTGCCTTCGCCTCGCCAACACCTTCAATCCGCCAAACGACCGACTGAACGGAACCACATCGCCCAGAAGCCAGCGTCCCCTCGGCAAACGTTTTGCTCTCTCCCGACTTCCTGCAGCTCACGCTGCCGTGTTCAGCCTCGACCGCAACGTGCACAGATTCGTTCTGAACCTCCACAGCGGCTTCACGGGATTGCCCTGTCCCAACAAACGTTACGCTTATAAGTGCGACGATCAGTGATGTTCGAGTATGCCTTGCCATAATGATTTTTCTCCCTGTTTTATTCAGGACCTTTACTCGCTCGCTTTCGAAAATTGAAGGATGACCACCTCGCGGGGTTCCAAGTCGACAGACACGGTCTCTCCGAAGGAGTAAACCGACTTCAGCTTCTTGCCGGGATTGGCCAGGGGAAAGGAGACCTGAAAGGGGCCGCTATTGCTGACCAGGCCAAACGGACGGTCCAGCGTGAAGGAGTAGCTCTTCTTTGACACCGTCGGGTTATGAATGGAAACATAGCCTTGCGTCTCTGTCCACCCGGTGTATCCGTAGACGTGACCATCCTGATCCAGGTTGAGACCATTGGTCGTCAGCATGCCTTCTGGAAAAGTTGTTGCCCCAAGAGGGTTGCCGCCGTGCATCCGCGCCTGTTTAAAGGTCGGCGAAACACGATAGAGCCACTTTAAGGCCTCAGCAATCACATCGAAATCCTCCTGTTTCAGCGCAGAAACCTGAAAATAGAACTCCACATTCAACGTGCCGCGCGAAAGCGCCATGAACAGATAATCACGGAAGGCCTTCTGGGTTGCATCGCCGAAGCGTCCCCCATCCTTGGCAGGTTCATGGTTGAAAAAACTGCACAGCGGAACCTGGCTGCCGTCGGTCTGCGTGAGCTGATAGTATAGGGCATCGCGGTAACACATCTGCTCCGTGCGGCCTCCAGGTGCGCCATCGCGTGAATTGACAAGGCTCAGGACGTCGACATGCATCAGCCACCACGGACTGATCGTAGCACCATTGTGACAGAGGATGCGGACCTCGGGATTCTTCTGGTGCATCAGATCAAAAATCTGGATGATCCGCTCCGTTGCCGCCGTCACATAGTACCGCTTTGTCTCGTCAAACTCCGGAGCGTCCAAACGCGGGTCGTCCGCCAGGATATCGCGCGGCAGCAGGTGCGAAACAACAGGCGTTCCGCAGTTGGGCTTTGTCTCAAAGAGGCGTCCGGACAGATCCCCGAAAAAGCCATCAAACTTGAAATAGACAGACCCCGTCTCGACAAGTTCCAGCAACCGTTTCTCAAGGAGCGCCATATATTTCGGGCCGGCAATCGACATTGCCTTCCGAGTCTTTCCGCTCTTCTTGCTGACCCCGCCCACCAGGACTTCGAAGCCCTGTTTTTCAAGCACATCCAGATTGGCAGCAGCACCAAAGATACACGCCGGACTGGCCCATAACCCCATCTTAGACCCCTTTGCTTCGATGGCCTTGCGCACGGTCTGCAATCCCGCATCAAAGTTCTTCTCATTGACTGGGTAGAGGCCCTTGCCCCAATCCGCCAATGGCGAGCGCGGCGGACGGGAGTTCTGCCATCCATCATCCAATACATAGACATCCAGGGGACGGCATCCGCGTTTCACCACAAGTTCCTGATTCAAAGTTTCCAGGGAGGTTAGAAACCGCTTCTGGGTGATGCCGCCGCCGAAATCAAACCAACTATTGTACTGCACTTTCAGGGTTGCTGGCGTTGCGCGGATTTCGTCAATATAAGCCAGAAAGGCCTCCTTGATGAATGCGGGTGAATCTCCAACGCCGAAGACCGCCCGATGCGTCGTGTAGGAGACGTTCGGCAGAAGCTCCACCCCTCGCTGATAGCCGCAGCGGAGGGTCGTGTTTTCAACGCGATTCCAGGAGGCAGGAAACTCCACGCCCCAGAAGGTCGCCGTATTTGTGGTATAGAGCGGTTGTCCGAGCGCAGGCAGAAAGCGCCCCTTTGTGTACATCATCTCCTTGGCGCGGTACGGTTGAACAGCATCCGCACAAGCGATTGACTCGATATCAACCAGTTCCAGCGTCCACTTCCGGTCCGTTGTGATTTTAAGATATTTGTGACCGTATGCTTTATTGGCAGTCAGCGTGTAATGAACAGTGACCTGCACCCCCTGCTGCGCATTGCGCAGCGCAGCCACGATCTCAGAGGCGCTCCCCTTAAGGCTCACGACTTCAAAATCCGCAGCTGTCAGGAGTATATCTGGCTTCTCCGAGTCGACATCCTGCGATAAGCGCAAACGGAACTCTTCGCATTGCGACGGAATCAGATCCTTGCCACACAGTTTGTTACGGAGTTCAGTTGTTTTCAACCGCCCGTCAACGACAGCCACCTGCCGACTCAAAAAGCTGTTTTCCAACTGACACGTCTGCGCCATCGCTACCGGAGTCAACAGCAACAGGAGTAAATATGCGATTTTGTTTTTCATACGATTGTTAGCGAGCCGCTTCCTTTACTGCGATTCCATACATGGCGCGCACATAGACGTGTTCCCCGGGAAGTGCGGTTCCAAGGATGACAGAGCCTGGCTGAGCAATGTTTTTTTTCCAGACGGAATGCGGCACATACGCCACCGCCCTTTCGGAAACACTCAACGTCTCGAGTGTCTTGCCACGGGGTATCCAAGGTCCCGATAGAAGTCTAAAACCCGTATTTGTAAAGTCACGTCGCACCCACTCTGGCACAGGATAGCGTGCATCAGGAAACACATAGAGCTCGCAGGGCCGGTTAATAACCAACGTGATTGAGAGGTCTTCTTGCTGACGATCTGAGGATATTGTGCGGATCACATCGGCACCCACAAGTTCCTGTGGGAATGTTTCTCCAGGCAGCGGATGCCATGTGCGTGTATGCCCCGTCGTATAAACCCGAGCGCCCTCTTGCATGCCTTTCCGAACAAGACCGTAAAAGCGATTAACTCCGTTTGTAGCCACATTATCCATTACATCGCTAATCAAGTCGGATGCCGTTGTTGCCTGCATGGTTTGGCTCTCTCTGGACATCACGATCATGGGTACACGATGGAGGTTTCTCGAGTTGTCCACACGAACCGCCTCGCCCTCGATGAGTGTGAGCTTAGATTGGGACTCGGTCGTACTATTAGCGGGATCATAAATTTCAACTGACCCTTCGAAAACCACAATGTCCGTCTCGTTCGATTCTCCGACTGACACACCAAAACTCGTCCCTAAATCCACTACCCGCGCGTTGACGGTTTCGATCACAAACCCTTTCCCGTCTTTTCCCACATCCGCCATGGCCTTTCCCTTCATCAGACGTAATTGCATCGCCGAGACAAACGTTGCATGAACAGGCCCTTCAAGCGAAAGTTTGACGCCGTTGTTCAATCGTAACCTCATGCGCCCTGACTCAAACTTAATCTCTTGTACAACCTTGCGTTGACCCACGGGCCACAGTGCGCGTGAAAGATCAGCATCCGTTTCGACAATCTCGGCTATGACACGGCCATCATGCATCACGTCGTTCACCAGAAATAAACCGCCTATCGCCAAGACAATAACGGCTGCAACACCGGCCAGAAGACGTCTTGGGCTTTCCACCCCCAACCACCACTGCTTCTTGTGAGTCGCATGCGTTAACTGGGGTCTAAATCCCTTTGATGCCAGGGTGTCCCGCATATTCTGACAGGTCAACCATTCATTCAATTCGGTGAGGAAGACAGCTTGCTGAGCCAGATACCTGATAGCCTCAGGGTCATTTTCGAGCTTCTGTAACGCCTGAGCCCGATCTTCAGGACTCAAGTCGTTCTCCAAAAGCCGATTAAACATGTGACGGTCTTGCTTGTTCATAAATTATTTGCCTCCTGTGTCAGTTGGGCACGGATGCAATTCGCCAGCAATTCACGGATACGGAACAACATCACACGTACAGATCCCCCTGTGGAATGCATGGTTTCCGCGACAGCCTCAACCGGAATTTCCTCAAAATATCGAAGTTCTATCATTTTACGTGATTTTGCTGGAAGTTTCGCCACGCAATGCTCTAACGCCACTAACCGAGCCGAGCGTCCGGGCTGCTGCTGAACAATCTCATCCGCGATCTGATCCAGCACAGTCTCAGAGTAGACAAGGCGCTCGCGTGTGCGCTTACGGTAATAATCAATAATTTTAAATTTCGCCAGCCAGAGGGCCCAAGCCACGAACGGGCGCGTCTCGTCATACTCGTCAAAGTGGCGAGCGACTGTCATCGCCACTTGCTGGAGCACATCCTGAGCATCATGGAAATCGCCTACTGCTGAAAAGATATAGGCATGAACCGAGCGCTCCGATTCGCCCCAATACTTGGCCAATCGCTCACGTGATGATATTTCAGACTCAGCATTCATATCAAGAATAACGTCCAACTTGTCGAAATGTTAACAGTTATTAAAAGTTTTCTTTCTCTGCTATTACAGTTGTGAAACGATATAAAGTTATAATCATTCATCACAATGAGTTAAATTATACTCGCTGGTGGATGGGTTGGACAAGCCGCAAGTTCAGTTTAGATTGGCGAAATACGTTGACTTCAGGAAGGTCGGGAAGCTGAACCACAACAAGGTGGCGCAGACATTCCTGTCTGCGATTCGTCCGTGGACTGGCGTCAGTTCCGGCTCGACATCGAAGCCATCTTCAAAGAACTATCCATTTCACAAGACCGCTACACTATCAAAGCCGATCTGCGAAAGGCGTAGGCTGGAGGAGAATGCGCGAATGTGTGAATGCGCGAATTGGCGAATGTTGACACCGGGAGGGTCACGCGCCTAAGTGACTGCGCGAATGATTAATGAGCAATGTTCTAAGGCCAAACGCGACGCCTATGCCTTATGATTTCCCTGCGATGTGCAAAGGAGCTTTCAGCCCATGTGGCGTAACCAAAAACCCCACTAAAATCAATTTTTTAGAGGGGTTTTAAGATGGTAGGCCAGGCCGGGATCGAACCGGCGACCTGCAGATTAGGAATCTACCGCTCTGTCCTACTGAGCTACTGGCCTAAAGATTTATCAAAACGGGGGTAATTATAAGGGAAGTCGCCTCCTTTATTCAAGGTGATAATGGATGCCCAGCAACTTTTTGAAGAAAATGCATGGCTTTGGAGTGACTTGAAGTCCCTGTCGGGCGCATCTGCGTTTCTTTGACCTGTTGACTGGACGGCTGGGCGTATAGGCGTCCACTCCTGTTCGCTGGCGGCAAAAAGAGCCGCCAGCCCGAATGGCGCTAAGATAAGCATATTCGGGATCGACAAGAAGGTGAAAGTCATTGGGAGCATAGGAATCCTGCCCAATGCCACTAACATTTCATGTCGGCAACAGGGGCACGGGCAACAGAGGGACTGACAGTAATGCCCCGCCTCTTTCATGCGGGCGGGACGCCCACGCTCCCTTCTATTGCTGCCCTCAAAGGAGCGCGGGCATCTTGCCCGCCGGAGCCGGGACGGCTCCGCCACCTTATCACCCTGGGAGCGCCGACGCCTGGCCCCGCCGTAGCCTTGGCGTCGGCGTTCCCAGGGGATAAGGCCTTCGATTGCAACAAGCTAACACTGAATAAATAGAAGAAACCGACTGTGAAAAGTTAGTGGCATTGGGCATCCTGCCTGTGCATTCAACAAACAGGCAGGATGCCTGTTCTCCCAGTTTCTTGCAAGCCGACGATGAGGGTTTTGGAGATCGACTAGTGTTTTCTCCAACATCGTGCGGGCTTGTCGGCTGGCGCAGTAGGCACTGGATTTGGCTTGGCGATTACTCGGCTAAATGACTCCATGTTTCACCCCTCCATTTCTTGATGTGCTCGACCATGTTTGATGCGGGATGGAGCAATTTGTTCCTTCGATATTCGGGGATATCAAGGGGATTGTATATTCCTGAATATTGCGCGCCATTTTTCAGCGTAATTGAAACATGATTAGAATGTGTCGTCCCGACAAGATCAATGGATTCATACTTTAATACACTGATAATTTCCTCTGTTGTCAATGCATTGGGGTTTTGAATGTGGACAGTCGTTGTGCACCCCGTCAACATGAGGATGCAAAACAATGAGCCGATAACTATTTTCATAATTTCCTTTTTACTTCAGCGAAGCTCTCACGCATTCGTGCCGCCAAGGAAGTCGTAGGAGACGCGATGCTGGAGCGCGCGGATATGCGCAAATGACTGCTGGAGAAGCGAGCGTTCCGTATAGCCCAGGCGGCGCAACTCCACCAGGTTATCGGGGGGCTGGCCTGAATACAGCCCCTTCACCTGATACTGCAGACGAAGCTTCATCAGGAAGGTGTAGGTCGTGACAATCTCATCGCGGCTTGCCGGTGAGAGGTGCCCCTTCTCCACAAGCGCATCCAGCCTGTCGAGGGTGTTGGTCTGAGCAATGTCGTAGCGCAAGGCATAGAGACGCGCAAAGGCGACGATCGGCAGCATCGCGGCTTTCAGATCCACCATGCCTTTCGGTACGCCTCGTATGCCGCCGCTGAGGATGTGTCCGAGGAACATGACCGGAGATTTGAAGAGCAGGGCATGGCGTGCAAAATGGGGGAAGAACGCCGGAGACTCTCGCAATTCCAAAGCGACATGCTGCCGCAGTTCGGAGACCAGGCCTGCATCCCCGTAGACCGTACGGAAGTCGAAGAAGACTGCGAAGTTCATCAATTCCGCAGGCTCAGCACGTTCTGCCCAATAACTGAAGTGTGTCTTCCATGCGGAAAGCTGGCGTGTCCAGACTGGGTTCTTCGCCATGAAATTACCCTTGCAGAGGGGATACCCCGCTTCATTCAGCCACGCGCAAACGCGTCGTCCCATCTCCAGGAAATAGGTGGCAACCTCTTCGGCACGCTGCGGGTCCTCGGGAGGCGCATAGATGATGGCATTATCCTGATCCGTCACCAGCGTCTGCTCCAGCCGTCCCTGGCTCCCCAGTGCGATAAAGGCGAAGTGTGTAGGTGGCGGCCCCAGCTCCTCAATCGCGAGCTCAACAAAGCGCTCCGTCGCCGCGTCACAGACCGAGACCAGCAGGCGCGTGAGATTACGGGGATGCGCACCGCTGTCGAGGAGGGCTTTGATGGTGACTGCCGTACGATGGCAGCTCCGGACCACATCTTCGACCAGGCTTGCGCGGGAAATCTGGCTGGTCAGCACAACCGACCCGTATTGCTGGAACGGCAACAGCTCCCGATCACTCAGCGTGCCCAATATCCTGCCGGTATCGTCCGCAACCGCCAGATGCTGCAATCTGTTCTCCTGCATCCGCAAAAGCGCCTCATAGACGGGCGCATCGGCTGAGACCGTCACAATGGGGGCGCTCATGAAGACACGGATCGGAGCATGGGCATCCTGCTCGGTGGCCAGCACACGCCTGCAGAGGTCGTTTGCCGTGGCGATCCCGACCGTGTCGCCTGAGGCATCCTGGACGAGCGCAGCCGGGATGCCTTTTTCTGCCAATAACGCGGCCACCTTGTACACGGGCATGCTTGACGGACAGAAAACGCCTGGCTTCAGGACGCGTCTGACCGGTTCATGCAAAAAGAGTAAGGAGGATTGCAGACGCTCAATCATCGTGTCCCGTTCCTGTTCACGCTGCACGAGTGATGAAATGTCCTCCACAAGACCGTCGATCACGAGCATCTCGCCAGGCTGAGTGCGCCCAATCGCCGCGCGAAGCGACAAGGTGGTCACATGACCTTGCACGGAGACCACGGGAAGTCGGCACTCCCTTACGCCTTCTTGCTTCAGTTTTTCAACGAAGATTTCAAACGAGGTCTCATCCTGAAAGAGATCCGAGAGTCGGACGGCGTCGTCTTCTGTGGTCTTGCCTGCACCCCGAAGAAGACGTTTCGCAATCGAATTAGCCACGATCACCGTGCCATGACGATCCGTCCGCGCAGAAAAGAGACCGACTGGCACATGCGCGGCGGTCTCGCCCAGCTCCTGCTTGACCGGTTGAAGCGGTGCATTTTCTGCGCGGACAGCAGACTCCCGCGCGAGAAGGACAAGGCCACTCTTCCCCCCCAAAGAGATCCGGGAAGGTATAAGGACACAGCGCGTATGCCCACCATCGCGTCGCCGCAATTCCCCTGCCAGATTTTTTGACGGGTTATCTGCGGTTATCTTGAGTGCCTCGAGCTCTTGCCAGACTTCGGCATTCACACCGTCCGTTGGCAGCACCTCTGTCAGGTCCAGCAACTCCAACTCTGCAGCAGAATAGCCCAGGAGAGACAATAAGTACGGATTCGCATACCGGCAGCGTCCATCGAGGATGAGGAGCGTCCCCTCGGTGGCAGCCTCAAGCAGCGACCGGTAACGCTCTGTTGTCGCGTGGAGGTCATCCACGGCGATCGAACAGGCGCGGTCAATCCGGCGGCTGTGCCGAATCACATGGAGCAAGAGAAGCGAGATCAGCCCTGTGATGACGATGGAAGCATGGACAAGCCCCCGCTCCAGGCGTTTGATCTCATGCTTGACATCTTCCATGTAGAGGCCGGTACCAATCACCCAGCCCCAGGGCTCAAAGCCGGCCACAAAAGACTCCTTGGCTTCCAGTCGCCGGGGGTCATCAGGCCATTGCCACACATAGTCCACATAGCCCTCGTTGTGGCGTCTCACCACATCAGCGAACTCCACAAAAATACGTGTTCCGCGCGGATCGCGAAACGTACTGATATCCGTGCCGTCCAGCTCGGGACGATACGGATGCATGATCATGCGCGGATGCATATCCTGCAACCAGAAATAGTCCTTATTCTCATGTCCGTACCGAAGCGCCGCAATACGCTCACGCGCCTCCTGTTGCGCCTCGGCCCGCGTCAAGCGCCCGTTCTTCACCTGTTGCTCCGCATGGGCCATGATGTTCCAGGCCGCATGGGTAAGCTCCCGGATCATCTCACGTTTGCGATCCAGCAAGCCGCGCTCAAAGGCCGGGATCAGCAAGACCCAAATAGTGAGGACAAAAAGGACAATCGCCAAGAGAGAGGGTAAGAGGACATGGCGTCCGAAGCTCCAGCTGGAGCGGCGCGCCACGGTATAGGCTGTGGCAACGCGTGCGGAGGTGGTAACCGCTTCCAAGTGTAGCGCGTCACGCAAGGGTTGCCAGAGCGCGATCGGCATATCGACTGCCATCCCATATTTGCGCTCGTCATCCGGATGATGAAAATCTGTCCCTGCTGATACCAGAAGCCCAGCTTCCGCAGCAAAGCTGACAAAGGCCTCCTGCTCACTCCTCGGAGCAGGAGCATACAGCGCCTCTATCCCTTCTAGCCCATGCTCCCTCAATTCGAGAAGAAGGGTTTTCAGCGCATTCGCTTCCAGGTGCAGAAGCATAGGATGCGCAAGAAAGACTCGCCCGCCTGCGCGATGGGCACGCGCAATCACCTCGGCAATCGAGAGGGCGCCATGCGAGACGTTCGCGGATTTCGCATCGAGCGTTGAAGTTCCCATCCGCCGCAAAGATCCCGCCACACTGTGTGTCGAGGTCTCACGATTCAGACGAAAACTGCGCAAGGTCTCCAACCACTCCGGCGCGTTCACATCAAAGCCATAGACGAGCAGGTGGAGCTCAGTCCCTCTCCAAACCACTGGAATCTCAACACCGGTCACGGACCCGATGCCGAACCGCTGGAGCTCCGTCTGGAAACGCTCCACCCCTTCAACGGTCTCATGATCCGTGAGCGCGGCAAACAACACCCCTGCATCCGCCAGTCGCCTGGCTAATGCCTCAGGCGAGAGGATTCCATCACTGCAGTTAGAGTGGCAGTGCAGGTTGATACGCGTGGAGGCGTTCATAAAGGGTCTGATCGTCTAATAGGCGTTCCTTACGTTGCGACAGCGGGTTTACGCTGGGTCATCAGGGAGATGACCACCAACGTGACAAAACTCAAGGGAATCGAGATAATGCCTGGGTTGCTGAAGGGGATCGGAGCCGTTGTGGGATCTAAGCCATACAGTTTAAACAGATCCGGGGAGAGCATGATCAATGCCAGCGACGAGACAATACCCATCAAAATGGATGCCGTGATGCCGCGCGCGGTCGTCTTCTTCCAGAAGATCAACATCACCAGCGCCGGCAAGTTTGCCGAGGCCGCCACAGCAAAGGCCAAGCCGACCAGGAAGGTCACGTTCATCCCCTTAAATAGAATGCCCAGCACAATCGCAACTCCGCCAATGACAAAGGCGGAAATCTTGCCTGCCATGATCTTTTGGCGGTCATCCATGCGCAGTTGGAAGTAGCGGTCACAGAGGTCATGCGCAACAGCGCCAGAGGCCGCGACGATCAGCCCGCTGACGGTCCCCAGCACCGTTGCAAAGGCGATGGCTGAGATAAAGGCAAAGAGCGCATTGCCAAAGGAACGGGCCAAAAGCGGCGCGGCCATGTTGCTGTCCGCCGGATTGATCACGCCGTTAATCATCGCTCCCAGCCCCATGAACAGGGTCAGGATGTAAAAGAAGCCGATCGCGGCGATCGCCACAATGGTCGACTTCCGGGCGCTCGCCGGGCTGGGCACCGTGTAGTACCGGATCAGGATGTGCGGCAGGGCGGCGGTCCCCAGGAAGAGGGCCAGCATGAGCGAGATGAAGTCCAGGCGCTCCAGGAACGACCCTTGCACTTTAAACTTCATGCCCGGACGCAGGAGCTGATTACCCGGTGTCAAGACGGGATAGTAGAGTGTAACCTTCGAACCGTCGCGATCTGTCAGGATCGCATCTTTGCACCGTTCGATTACTGTATCTTTGGCGGTCATTGCAGAGAGGAAGGCGAAAGGCGAGACCGAACCCTTGGGGGCTTCAGCTTGGCCGCGGAACGATTCGACATGTCCGATCTGGCGTAACGTGTTCTCTTTAGAGGCCGGCGCGCCGTTGATCAAACGTTGGCCGTCGCGCGTCACCACAACCGACTGCGTCTCCTTCAGGAGTGCCTTACCGTTTTCGCTTCCCGTCACCATCCACCAGCTCTCCTTACCGCCCCGCATCAGCCGGGCAAAGGTGGCTTTCGCTGACGCAACCTTCTGAATTTCCAGAAGACGCGTCGAGGGATCAGCAAAGGTCAACTGCCCGGCGGCGTCAGAAGCCTCCAGGGTTGCAGCGGTATAAAACGGGACGCTCCCGCCCTGGTCTGGCTTTGTATTGAACCCGCGCACGCAGACCGCGATGACGAGGACCAGCGAAAAGATGATCAGCAGTCCGCCTTTGAGGAACTGGACATACGTCGTTGAGGCCATACCTGCGGTGGCGACAATCGTAATCACAATCGCACCGACCATGATGACACCCCAATGGTGCGCCATGCCCAGGAGGGGCTGAACAAGAACGCCCGCCCCGACCATCTGCGGGATCAGGTAACAGACCGAGACGATCAGCGTGCTCAGCGCTGCTGCCAGTTTAATGCCGCGCGAATTGTATTTGAAGTCCACGGCATCGGTAAACGTATACTTGCCCAAACGCTTCATAGGTTCGGCGATCACGAACAACGCCACGATCCACCCGGCCAGGTAACCGATGGAATAGAGGAAGCCATCGTAACCAACCGTAGCGATCATTCCGCAAATGCCCAGAAACGAGGCTGCGGAGAGATAGTCACCTGCAAAGGCGATACCATTGACACCCCAATGGATCTGACCGCCTGCTGCATAGTACCCACTCGAAGTCTTGGTGCGATTGCCCAAGTAGAAAGAGAGTCCGATAACAAAAAGGACAAACCCGATAAAAATTACAATAGCCATGGTGTTATTTCGCTCCTTCTGTTTTCGGTTCACTCAAAGCACTCTCGCGGGCGCGGCAGAACATATCGTAGACAAGTGCCTGGATCAAGGCAATGACGATCAGGGCGAAACCATACACCGTGGCCAAGTTCATGCCAAAACAAACCACGCGCTCCATCAGCAAGGGCCAGCCGACATTGATGGCGACAAAGACAATATAGATGACGAGGTAACTTAGGAACATCCAGATCCCGAGGCGCGTCTTATACGCCATTGCCGGATCTTTCCCAACAGGTACAGCAGGCTCATGTAGCATGTTTTTCCTCCCGCTGGATGTAGAGCATCAGGCGGATTACCCGCTCCATTCCAGTTTCTATGCATAGTATCACGGCAGACTCCCCTGCCGTCAAATGAAAAGAGAGTGAAAAATGAAATAATAGTGTCAGTAAGTGTCAGCAAGTTTGGAAGTGTCAGTAAGTGTCAGTAAGTCTGGAATAAATTGAGTGGTAACTTTAAGCTACGGATTGCGCGGATTGCCGCGGATTGAGAATTTTTATGAAACGAGAGCAGAGAATCAGCGGCTCACCGAGATCCGGCAGCCGTAAAGGATATTTCATATTTTCGTGATTTTAGCGTGTTTCGTGGGCAAAAACATAAGGATATAGGTCAACAAGCTGAAAAGTCTCGCGCAAAACCCAATATCAGGCTTGAGGAGTCAGCCACATTCTTTTATGATATACGTTTTGAAAACAATTGAACCAACTGAACACAGCACTAGAGGAGTCGATTATGGGAATGTTTGACCAGGTGAAGCAGGCGATGCAGATGCGTAAGGAAGCCAAGAAGATTCAGGCTGAAATTGAAGCCATTACATGTGAATACTCAAATGGCGGAATCACCTGTGTTGTGCGTGGCGATTTTACGGTTCTTTCTTTGAAAATTACCGATGAGGCCCTGGTCGAGGTCAAGGCCGGCAAGAAGGACCGCTTTGAGACCATGCTGAATACCGTGGTGAATGCCGCGCTGAAGAATGTCAAGAAGCAGACGCAGGAAGCCATGGCCAAGATGATGCAGAACGGGGAAATGGGTTCGATGATGGGAGGCTAATGTGGTCCCGGCAGTCGACAACCTCATTCATGCGCTCGCCCGTCTGCCCGGCTTAGGCAGACGCTCTGCTGAGCGTGCCGCGCTGGCGTTGATGCGCAAGCCGGATCTCATCCTTGATCCGCTGCTCGTCGCACTTCGCGAGGCGCGGGAGGCGGTCTGCTGCTGTCCGGTCTGCGGAGGCTTTACCTCCAAGGATGCCATCCCCTGCCGTCTATGCAGCGATGTCCTGCGGGATGCCTCCTTTTTGTGTGTCGTCGAAGAGCCGGCCGATATCATTCAGATCGAAAAATCCGGCGGCTTTGCAGGACGCTATCATGCGCTGATGGGGAAACTCTCGCCTGCCCGTCAGACGGGCGTGGCGGAGTTGCGCTTGAATGCGCTGGCCACACGCGTCGCCGAGGGTTCCATCAAGGAAGTTGTGCTCGCCCTCAGCACAGACATGGAGGGGGACCTCACCTCAGGCTATATCTGCGAAATGCTGAAGCCCTATCCTGTCCGCGTCACACGGCTGGCCTTTGGTCTGCCTGCGGACAGCGGTGTAGGCTATTCCGATCCGCTCACGCTCAAACGCGCCTTAAAAGGCCGACAGGACATGTAGCCCATGAATACACTGGTTATCGACAGGTCATCCGCACAACCCAGCTTTGCATTGTTCAAAGCGGCAACCCTGATTTGCTCACAAACGTGGCAAGGCGAGCCGACACGCTCACCGGAATGGCTGATGGAGGTCCGCGCTAAATTGCTGGAGCACCATGTCCCCTTGACAGCCATTGGCTCGTATGTCTGCGGCTTGGGCCCTGGCTCCTTTTCCGGAATACGCGCCTGCTTGGCAGCTATGAACGGCATGGCGCTTCCCTCAAAGACCCCTGTGTATGGCGTTGCCAGTGCGGCTGCGATAGCCCTCGCACAGCCGGAAGGCCTCGTCACTGTTGTAGGCGATGCACGCCGGAACCGCCTTTGGTGTGTCACGTATAGCAAAGATGGGGCAGGGCATCCCCTGACGCTGATCAACGGACAAGCGCCAACGCATACGGCGGATGATTTTCAATTGATCGAAGCGGAAAATCTCTCTTCGATCGTCCCGAATCGCGCCCTTATTGTTTCAACGGACTGGCTCCGGTTAGAAACGCTTTTGAAATCTCAATTTGATGCAGCGTCATTGGTTCAGCATCCCGTACATGTCTCAGCTGAGCAGCTCGGCAGGCTTGCGCTTGCAGAGCCTTCCGCATTGAAGCTGGAACCCTCCCCGATCTACTTGCATCCCGCTGTCTAGCCAAGGGACACAACAAGCCTTCATGTTTTCAACATCCATAGTTCCAATCCAGACTGGCGCACCGATAAGCACCGGCTCGCCACAGTCTCGCCCTCCAGCCTGCGGGCCAGTATTGTCGCCCCTTCTCGCGCTCATCCTCGTCGCCAGCAGTTCATACTCAGAGAACGTCTACACGCGGAGCATGAGCCGTATTGCGAGTCTTGACCCTGTTGAGGCGGCATCCTCCTACGCGGCACGCGGCATTCAGCTTGCGTACGAACCCCTGCTTGAATACGATTACAGGGTGCGTCCCTACCGGCTCATCCCGTGTCTTGCTGAAGCCCTTCCCGTGATCCAGGAAAACGGGCGTGTCCTGATCTTCAAAATCAATCCCGAGGCGCGTTTCGCGCCGAATGACTGTTTTGGACGCGACGCCGACGGCCGTGTGCGCGGACGTTCTGTGACGGCTGCGGATGTGATCTACTCCTTCATGCGCATAGCAGACAAGAAGAACGCCTCTCCAGGTTCATGGGTGGTCACAGATACGATTCTCGGCATGCGCGCCTTCGCGGAACATTCAGGCGGCAAGGAGCCCACGAATTACCAACCCCCGATCGCAGGGTTACGCGCGTTGGATGAAAAGACGTTGCGTATTGAACTGACCAAGCCCTTGCAGGTCTTCCCCCATTATCTCACGATTGCGTATACGGCGGTCGTGCCCCAGGAGGCCGTCGCCTTTTACGGAAAGGCGTTTGGGGGGCTCACGGTTGGCTCAGGCCCCTATCAACTCTCAAACTGGCGGCGCAATTACCAGATGATCTACACGCGCCATCCTGAATGGCCTGGCTGGAAGAAGGGACCTGCAGCGTTACAGCCCAATGCTCAACCCTTTGATCGGATTGTCTATCGCATGATGGATGACGTGACAACGCAATGGCTCTCGTTCATCAAAGGCGAGCTTGATTTCCTGGGCGAAGTATCGAGCGACAACTGGGATGTGATCATTGACGGCTCCGGTGAACTGACCGAGTTCCTGCGCAAGCGCTCGATCACCCTCCACTCCTCATCCGCCTTGGAAGTGTCCTACATCGGGATCAACATGGATGATCCTGTCCTGGGCCCCAACCGCGCCTTACGCCAGGCCTTGAATGCCGCCTTTGACCATGCGGCCTGGCAACGCTTTTTCAATCAGCGTATCCTGGTGGCAACCGGCCCTGTCCCGCCCGGAACCCAGGGCCGTCTTGAAACGCCTTTCCCGTACGCGTACGATTTGGAACGGGCGAAGCAACTGATGATCGAAGCCGGCTATCCGGGGGGTCTTGATGCCAAGACCGGAAGACGGCTGGAGTTGAACCTTGAGATCGGCCGGACCACGCAGGAAATTCGTGAATCAACCGAGTTACTTGCCTCGTTTTACGAGAAAATCGGCATTTCACTCACGCCCCAATATCAAAACTGGCCGACCTTCTTGAAACGCGTTTCAAATCGCCAGGCGCAACTCTTCCGAGTCACCTGGGTGGGCGACTATCCGGATGCTGAAAATTTTATCCAGCTCTTTTACAGTCGCAATGTCTCCCCTGGACCTAATCGCGCGAACTATGTCAATCCGAAGGTGGATGCGCTCTATGAAAAAGCATGCCTGACCCTTGATGACGCAGGGCGCAATGCGCTTTGGCAAGAGGCCCAGACACTGATACGGGAAGATTGTCCCTGGATCTTCCTGCATCACCCCACGGTTAACACACTGACGCATTCCCGTCTGATGGGCTTTACGCCCTCTGACTTCCCGTATGGCACGGAAAAATATTTTCGTTGCAGATAGGAGCTCACTATGAACACAGTTGATTTGTCGGTTGATTTAGGCGGCATTCGCATGGCGAATCCGGTCACCGTCGCATCCGGAACGTTTGGCTATGGCAAAGAGTACTCGGACCTTGTGGACGTTTCCAAGCTGGGCGCCATCACGGTCAAGGGCATCCGCCTGCAGCCATGGAATGGCAATCCCCTGCCCCGTCATGTCGAAGTCCCCGGGGGGATGATCAACGCCATCGGCCTGCAAGGCCCGGGTGTCGAGGGCTTTATCCGCGACTATATGCCCTTCCTGCAAAAGGTCGGCGTACCTGTGATTGTCAACATCTGGGGGACCAGCACTGAGGAGTATGCGGAGGTGGCGCGTCATCTGAGCGATGTCCCGGGCGTTTCAGGTCTCGAACTCAACATCTCCTGCCCCAACGTGAAGGAGGGCGGACATGCGTTCGGCACAGACCCGAAGACCGTGGCGAATCTCATTACAATTGTACGCGCGGTAACCTCCTTGCCGCTCCTTCCCAAGCTGGCCCCGAACGTCCCGGACATTAAGGTCTTTGTCCGCGCCGCGCAGGAATCGGGCGCCAATGCGATCTCCATGATCAACACGATTCCAGCCATGGCCATTGATATTGAAACACGGAAGCCAATTCTTGCGAACAAGGTTGGCGGATTGTCAGGCTCCTGTATTCACCCGGTCGCGGTCAAGCTCGTCTACGAAGCCGCGCAAGTGGCGACGGTTCCGATTCTTGCCATGGGCGGCATCATGAATCCTGACGACGCGATCGAACTCCTGATTGCCGGCGCAACAGCCGTTGCGGTGGGCACCGCCAATTTCATTGACCCGACCACACCGTTCCGCGTGATTGACGGCATTGCCGCCTATCTTCAACGTCATGACATGGAGTCCATGAAGCAATTGACGAAATCAATCGTGATCTAGCAATCAGTCTTTTGAGCCTTGTCGACTGTGTCACGCTTGAGACTTGGGACATTGGACGTGGGACTTGGGCTATTAACCAAGCACCGCAGGACTCTGTTCCCAAGTCCCATGACCCTAGTCCCACGTCTTGTGATTCGTCAGCATATCTCACATTTCGCTTGTTTTTGCAAACCCAAACAGCAATAATCAACTCAATCTTGGTTCGTTTCCCAGGAAAAGACAACGAACCTCCATTAAACGTTATGAGAAAGACAATGAGCGAAATGGAAACAAGCAGGGGCGATTATCGAGGATATGTGCTTTCGGCTATTATCTTCGTCGTGTCAATATCGCTGCTCTTCTCTCTCTACCATGTCCTTGATCCAATCTTCATCGAAATCTGGGGTGATCGCAGTGGCTGGTATCTTGACACCTACCGAACATGGGGGGCGAAACTTTGGCGGATGTTTAACCGGTGCAGTTCAACTTGGTTCTTTCTTTGGCTCCCAATCCTTTGGCTGTTGTCTACCGGGCTGATGCAATCAGCCTTGAAAAAGCGAAACGCGAAAGTCTTCAATAAGGCTCACATCACATTCATCCTCATCCTCTCTGGACTCGCATTCATTTGCTTCTTCGGGTTGATTTTGATGCCCCTGTTGGTGTGGAGTAACTCATAACCAGCCCTCTCATGCAACGGGATACCGTGCATGGATGGCAACGTTGGCGCAGCAAGAAGATGAAAAAATCGTGTAAAGTCGCACTTGCAATACTGATGCTTCTCGGGGTTGGTTCGTGGATCTTCTGGCCAACGAATCCAATCCATTATATCCAGAAGACAACCGGTATCCTTTTCCCGAAAGAGGCATTTGACATTGACGTCTATGATAATGGCGAGCACTACGTTGTCGCACATCTCGCTCTTTCAAGAGACTCACTGCCCGCATTTTTGGCAGCTTATCCATTTGCCAAACGGGAATTTCCGGGCACTGTAGTCTTAGGCAGCGAACAACTCAAACCCGAGCATCAGCAATTGCCACAGGATGCTGACTTGTACAGCCTTGAGGGGCGGTCTAAGCACAATCGATGGGAAGTGCTCCTAGATCGAAACAGCGGCAGGTTGCTAGTTTCGGTTCTATATTCTGACTTTGCCGGAAATGATCCTTGAAAAGACAGAACGCCGAACCCAAAAACCATTTGACCGCAAACAGGTTAAAATGATACTTTAAAAATATGAATATGACAGCAGAGAAACTTGTTTCCGAAGCGTTGCAGATGCCAACGACCATACGGGCATTTGTGGCCGAACGGATCATTGAAAGTCTCGATTTTGACTCGGACGTTGATCTTTCGCCCGAATGGAAGGCGGAGCTCGATAAGCGTTGCCGTGACATTGACGAAGGCACAGTAGCACTGATTGATGGTGACGAGGTCTTCAAGAAAGCATACGCCCGACTGTCATGAGTGCCATTCGTTTTCATCCAGAGGCAGATTTTGAGATGATGGAAGCGGCCGTCGTTTATGAGACGATGCAGCATGATTTGGGGAAGCGGTTTCTTTCAGAGGTTCAAAACGCATTAAATCACATCCTCATTAATCCCCAGCTTTACCCTGTCATCTATCGTGATGTGCGTAGAGGCATAACAAGGACCTTTCCCTTCAATGTGCTTTATCGGCGAACAGGTGATCAGATCATTGTGATGGCGGTTATGCATCAAAAACGACACCCAGATTATTGGAAAAGCAGATAAAGCTCGAACCAGTCGGCGTAGACAACACCGCTACGCGGCGTGTCTAGCCTCTGAAGTTGGAAGTGGATCCATCTTCGCGTTACAATGACTGTCGTCTAAAAATAGAGCACAACCCCATTTGCTTTCGCTTTTTTCAGATTCGAGCTTGACTGTAGAGGGGCCATGCTTGAAAATAGAGCCTCTGTTTCATCTCCTTGAGGAAATCATGGGCATCATTATTGACCACGAAGCGAGGCGACATGCAATCATCGTAAAAGCGATCCAGCTCTTTGCCGAGCAGGGATATGATGGCGTCACGTATCAGAAGATCGCAGACAGTTGCGGAATTGCCCGGACAACCCTGTACAAATATTTTCACAACAAACGCCAGATCTTTAACTACGCCATCTGGGAAGCCTCCGCCATATCGAATCAGGTTTTCAGCTACATCCTCAATCCGAAGGACAGCGCAACCGTGCGGTTAGACCGTCTGATGGAGGCTATTCTGAAGATGCTCTTTGAACGGCATTTGATGATGACCGTGGTGCTTGATTACCTGCTGGCCATTCAGCGCACCGGACGCAACCTCAAGCGAAACATCGCTCGCCACACCGTCATCTTCAAACGGCTTCTCCTGCACTTAATTTTAGAAGGCATACGAAAAGGGGAACTCAACTGCAAAGATCCTCGCGCCGCAGTCGAGCTCCTCTACACGCAGCTCGAAGCCACGATCTTGCGTTTAACAATCAGCCAGAATGCCAATTATGACGAATCGCTAGCACTCATACGCCACGTCTTGGAACTTTACAAGAAGTAACCGCACCACCCCATTTTTAGGCCATCCCCTTATGTACAGATTGATCATCACGCTCTGCCTCCTGACCTGTTGCACGGTTGCAACCGGGGACGACAGCGTGCAGTTTAAGCCTAAAAGCTACAAACCCGCCAAGGCCTTGCGCTCCAACAGCTACGAACCTAAAGCGTATGCCCCGAAACCACAGACACCCTCAAAGTCAGCAGATGGCACGTCGGCTGACTTCAAAACGCTCAACGCCTCGAAATCGCCTGTAAATGCCCCCATGGAAGCCGGCAAACTTTTCACAGCCACCCCCATGGAGAAGCAGAAAGATGCTAACGAGAAGGCCTACACGTCGATCGCTCCGCTCTTCCCGTCGACCATCACAACGGACAAGACACAGGTGTCACAAGAGAAGAAGCAGTTCCTCATCTCCACAAACAACTCCCCCTTTATTGTGACGGAGCGACCCAAGGGGAGAAATCCATTGCTGGAGCCTCGGCAAGGCATCAAAGCACCCGAAGATACAATGCCCGCGAAGGATGAGACCAAATGATTGTTGATTCGCCTCTTGCGGCCTGGGGGATATTACCGGATGAGTGGAAGCCGCTCTGCACAGAGCTCGGGATCCCTCCCTTTCGCGCCGCGCAAATCTTAAATGGACTCTACCAGAATTTCGCCCATTCCTGGCAGGAGATCACAACACTTCCAAAAGAATTGCGTGATATTCTGGATGCGCGCGTTTTGCTCGCGCCCCTGGAGGTCGTCACGGCGCAAGAGGCAGAGGATGGCGTGACGAAACTCTTGCTCGGCTGTTCCGATGGCGAGCGTATCGAGACCGTGCTCATCCCGTCCAAGGGCCGGATGACGCAATGCATCTCGACTCAGGTGGGCTGTAATTTCAAATGCGCCTTCTGTGCAAGCGGCCAATATGGGCGCGTGCGCAACCTGACGGCAGCAGAGATTGTCGGCCAGGTGATGGTGGCGTGCGACCGCATGCGCGCCAGTGGCGAGGGCCAGGTGGAGGCGATCAACAGACCTGGAAAAAAAGTAGAGTTGCCACGCCCGGGGAACATCGTTGTCATGGGCATGGGCGAACCCTTTGACAATTACGACAACATGATCCGCGCGTTGAAGATTCTCAACAATCAAAAGGGAATCAATATTGGCGCCCGTCACATCACCATCAGCACCTGCGGCGTGATCCCTGGCATCCAGCGCCTTTCCGACGAAGGCCTGCAATTTGAACTCTCCGTATCACTTCATGCGCCCATTGATGAGCTTCGCAATCAGCTTGTCCCTGTCAACAAGCGATGGCCGATTGCCGAGCTCATCGAGACCTGCCGCGCCTATTTTGAAAAGACAAACCGTCTGGTCACGTTTGAGTATACACTCGTCAAGAATCTGAATGACCGTCCGCAGCATGCAGAGGCCCTTATCGCGCTCCTGCGAAAGCTGCCGTGCAAAATCAACCTCATTCCGCTCAGCCCTGTTGAGGGCTTTGCAGGCGAGCGCCCGGATGATCGCACCTGTCTTGGATTTCTCGACACGCTGATCAAGGCCGGCTTCAACACAACCCTCCGCAAATCCAGAGGCAAAGAGGTTGATGCAGCCTGCGGCCAACTCCGGCTTCGCAAGATGACGTGAACGCTAGACGAGAAGCTGCAGCAAGCCCGCCACCCGGGGCGGCGTGAATAAACCAACTGTCAACTTTTTGCATCGAATGGCGCGAACCACGCGAGTGAAACGAAAGTTTTACGCGAAGATCGCTATGAGAGGTGCTTGCACGGAAAGCCCCCGCGAGTGGCTGAATACAGCCGGGGCTTATCTCGTGCAAGCACCCGAGTATCACGCATTGACTCTGGGTGAAGGACGAGCTGTGCCGTCGGCTTATTCGCCGAATGCGTAGGACAACAAGTAGGCGCAGAGCACAAGCGTATCCGCGCAGTGAGAACGCTCACTTGAAGCCCGTTCCGGCAGCCGCCGGACGGGAGCGATGAGCGCAAGCGAAAGAGCGGCACTCCGTCCTTCACCCAAATAGCGATCTTTGCGAAAAAGTTTCAAGAATGAAAGTTATAGACAAGCCCTTACCGGCGTGACCGCAATAACTCAGCCCTGACGAACTTGCCAGACGGCGAAAGGTCCTCGGGACTCCAGCCTCCAAGCGGGCTTGCCTTTGGACGCAGCGCCGCAGAGGTCTCGACCTTGTCAGCGACCGACCAGTTGCACCAGCTCAAATTGTTTTCTTCCATAAACGTGAACCAGAGACGGCACTCCTCTTCATCCAGCTTGCCATTGCCGCTGGCCTCGCAGGTCCCCCACTCTGTCACGAAGAGCGCCACGCCATTCGAAAGTGCCGTGCGAGCTTTTTGGCGGAGCGACTCTTTATGGGTGGCTGCATAATAATGAAGCGTGTATGCCAGGTTAACGCCTTTAACGGGATTCAAAGCTGCCTTGTCAACATCCTGCGACCAGGTCTGCGTACCGAGCACAATCACGTTATCGGGATCAATCGCGCGAATCTTCCCGACTACGGCCTCATGATAGGGTTTGATCACTGTTGCCCAGTCATGTTTTGCCAAAGGCTCGTTCCACGTCTCATAAATGATATTCGACTTCTTGCCGTAGGTGCGCGCGATCTCCTCAAAGAACGCGATGGCCTTGTCTGGGTGCTCATGGGCATTATGGGCATGCCAGTCCACAACGACATACAGTCCGCAATCGATCGCGGCTTGAATAACAACCTTTGCGCGGGCCATCTCGCGTTCCGGATGTCCCAGCACACCGTCTGGCGCAACCCCGACTGCTACGCGCACAACGTCACAGGCCCAATCGCTTCGCAGCCAGTTCACGACGTTGGTGGTGTAATACTGTCCCATCCACTGGCTCCAGAAGAAGGACATACCGCGTAGCACCGCGGGTTCACCCGAACGTCCGACGATGCGATTCCCCTCGACACGCAGCGCCCCATACTTCTCCACGGGCGTCGGCCCACCTCGCGCGCCTGCGCAAAGCGATGTCCCGATGGCCAGTGCTAACGCACACACACGAGATAATCTCATTTGTCTAATGACTCCTTGATTTTTTTGAATTGTTTCGGTCAGAGCGCGTCGCGGACTTCGCTGAAGCATTTGACGGCGAAGGCGAGGTCTTCGCGGGTATGGGCTGCGGAGACTTGCGTGCGGATACGCGCCTGTCCCTGGGGGACCACGGGGTAGAAGAACCCGACGACATAAACGCCCTTTTCGAGCATGCGCCTCGACATCTCCTGGGCAAGCCGGGCATCACCCAGCATGATCGGCACAATCGGATGTTCGCCGGGCTTGATGGTGAAGCCGGCATCGGTCAACGCCTGGCGGTACCAGGCTGTATTCTCGCGCAGGCGCACCAGAGCCTCCGGAAGGGTCTCCAACAGTTCTAGGGCCTTAATCGCCGCGCCTGCAATGGCTGGCGAAAGGGAATTGCTGAAGAGATAGGGACGCGAACGCTGGCGCAGCAACTCGACGATCTCCTTGCGGGCCGAGGTATATCCGCCCCCTGCCCCGCCCAGCGCCTTGCCGAATGTCCCGGTGATGATATCGACGCGCCCCATGACACCATTGTACTCATGCGAGCCGCGACCTGTCTTCCCGACAAAGCCGACGGCATGCGAATCATCGACCATGACCATCGCGCCATAGCGGTCGGCCATGTCACAAATCGCTTTGACATTTGCAATCGTACCGTCCATCGAAAAGACGCCATCCGTCGCGATCAATTTGAAGCGCGCGGCAGAAGCCGCCTTCAGTTGCGTCTCCAAATCAGCCATGTCGTTATTGGCATACCGGAAGCGCTGCGCCTTGCACAGGCGCACACCATCAATGATACTCGCATGGTTCAGTGCATCGCTGATGATGGCATCCTCCGCGCCGAGCAGGGTTTCAAAGAGGCCGCCATTCGCATCGAAGCAGGAGCTGTAGAGAATCGTGTCCTCCATTCCGAGGAAGGCCGAAAGTTTGGCCTCCAGTTGCTTATGGAGATCCTGCGTCCCGCAGATAAAGCGGACAGAGGCAAGTCCGAAGCCATGGGAATCCAGCGCCTCCTTTGCAGCCTTGATAATCTCAGGATGGCTGGCAAAGCCCAGATAGTTATTCGCGCACAGGTTGAGCACTTTCTGGCCAGAGGTTGTCTGGATCCACGCCGATTGCGGCGTGGCGATAAAGCGTTCGTTCTTGTAAAGCCCCTCGCTGCGGATGGAGGCGAGCACAGAGTCAAGATGTTGCTTCATGGTATACATAACAGATTACTCCCACGAAAGAATCACTTTTCCGGAATTGCCGGAGCGCATGGCGTCAAAGCCCTTTTCAAATTCAGTGTAATGAAAACGGTGCGTGATGATCGGGGAGATATCCAGTCCCGATTCGACCATGGCGCTCATCTTATACCAGGTCTCATACATCTCACGTCCATAGACGCCCTTGATGGTTAAACCGTTAAAGGTGACCTTATTCCAGTCGATCACGGTATTATCCGGCAAGATGCCCAACTGTGCAATTTTTCCACCGTGGCACATATTATCAATCATCGTATTGAGGGCTGAGCCATTGCCGGACATTTCAAGGCCGACATCAAAGCCCTCCTTCATGCCGAGATCACGCTGGACATCCGACAGTTTTTCCTGGGTCACATTCACGGCGCGATCAATATTGAACTTCTTCGCCAATTCCAGGCGATAGGGATTCACATCTGTAATCACGACATACCGCGCCCCCGCCTTCTTGGCAATCGCGGCGGCCATGATTCCAATGGGGCCGGCGCCCGTGACCAGCACGTCTTCACCGACAAGGTTAAAGGAGAGTGCCGTGTGGGTCGCATTGCCGAGCGGATCAAAGATTGAGAGGATTTCATCCGATATCCGTGGGCTGCCATGCCAGACATTGGAGACCGGGATGGCCAAATATTCCGCGAAAGCGCCAATCCGGTTCACGCCGACGCCCTTGGTCTGAGCACAGAGATGTGAGCGGCCAGCAAGACAGTTACGGCAATGTCCGCAGACAATATGGCCCTCTCCACTGACGACATCCCCTACTTTTACAGCATGAACATTGGTCCCTATAGCAGACACCACACCCATAAACTCATGCCCAATAGTCATCGGGACAGGGATCGTCCGCTGCGACCAGGCATCCCAATTATAGATGTGGACATCGGTTCCACAAATGGCAGTTTTACGTATTTTAATCAAAACTTCTTCATGTCCGATTTCCGGTACAGGCACATCACATAGCTTCAAACCAACATCCGCATGCGCTTTTACTAAGGCCTTCATATTACACAATACCTCCATTTATGATTAAAATATAATATCATAATTCTATAACCACTTCAATTAGGAAAAGAGCTGATGACTATTTTGGTAACTTTTTGGTAACTTTTTGAATACCATTTGACAAGACCTCTACTAAAGGCGTATTATAACACCATAAAAACTAATTAAACGTATGGAGTTAATCATGAACCACACCTGTATGTGCAGACTCATCCTTGCTAGCGCAATGCTTGGAACATTCACAAGCTTTGGCCAGACAATCGGAAAGGTTTTCCTTTTAAAAGGTGATGCTGTAACCTTTACGGAGGCTAATCCTAAAGAGGTAAAGGTTGTTCAAAACGGTCCGGTACAAAGCAAAGACATTATGCGTACAGGGGCCAACGCCAACCTTGAAATCGGTTTTCTGGATGCCACGAGTTGCAAACTGGGGCCCTCAACAGAGCTTTCGATCGAAGAATACCGTTTTGTAAGGGATCAGCAAAATTCCGCTTTTAAGGCGAACCTAAAAAAGGGGAAAGCGACCTTTACAACGGGCAAGATGGTCAATGACAATCCTGAAAACTTTAAGATTACGACCCCCTCTGCGACTGTGGGTGTGCGTGGATGCCTGTTCGACCTGGAACAGGAGGAGACTGATCGCCTCGTCATAAACGTGATTGAAGTTGGCAAAACCAATGAACCCAGCATTTTTGTTACGGCCCTCAACGGCGTACGGTACGAGTTCAAAGCTCCTGGCCGTATTGTCATTGAGAACAATAAGATTATTGAGATCGGCCCCGCCATACTCCTACGTCCGCCGATCACGGTGTTTCCGGAGTTCACAATGCCCGTTCCGGGTGTCATACAAAATGACAAGCCCGCACCCCATATTGACAAGCAACCCATTGATCAGCCGACATATCCGCCGTTTATGCCATGATCCCCTAATGAACCGTAAACATCTGATCGGATGATTCTATTTTAATCGACTGTATCCAGGAGAAACCATGAAAAAAACAACCTTGATTATTTCAGTAGTTTTAGCGGCAGTGACTCTGATGGGCGCAACGCCCCAGGAGGAGTTCGCAGCAGCTTCGGATGCTCTATTCAGCACCCCAAACCCGACCGTCGACATGCACCTGCGTCTTGCCGATTCGGCAGTCGCGATCGGCTTGTCGACCATTGCCATCCCCATTTATGAGCGCGCCATCCAACTGGGGTCAGACACGGTTGCAACGCGCGAGAAACTCGCCAAGTGCTACGAGCGTGTCGGCATGTACACGGATGCGCGTGACATGTACCGCATGATCGTGAAGATGAGCGCAGATGAAGAGATTCGTGACACCGCAAACGCAAAGGCCAAGGAACTCTCCCGCCTCGTAACACCGACATGGATTGTCAACGGGAAAATCACGGCCTCCACCTTCTATGATTCGAATGTCAACTATGCGCCTAACAGCCCCAATCTGCCAGCCGGCTGGCTGCCTGGAATGCCGCGTGGCGCTTCTGCCTTGGAGTCCTGGGGCGGAGCCCTGGCTGGTAACTTCGATGCCGCTTATCAGCTGCCAGACTCTGACTGGTCGATCTTCTCCCGGGCAAGTCTCTATAGTTATAACGTGGAAGAGGGGCAGGATTACAGCATTTATATGGGGTCCTTCGCACTGGGGCCTCGTCTGAGAATGGAAAAATCGCTTTTGGATTTGCCGTTGCAAGTGGATTATTTTGGCAGAGGTGGCATCAATAAGTTTTTCTCTTATGGCTTCATGCCCGCTTACGCGTACATGCAATCCAAAACCCTCTGCCATACCGTGAGGCTGGGTGTCGAAAACCGTTATTACCTGAATGTGCCGGACAAAAATTTTTACAGGCAGGACTCCCTTTTCTATTCAGCGCAGTATGCTGTGCGCAAAAATCTTGAGACCATTCCGCTCGGCATCTCCCTTTCGGTTCGTCCAGGCTACGAAGATACAGACATGAAGGGGTTCGACGGCGCCCATCTTGAGACCTCTGCCATGCTCGACTACAAGGTTACGTCCACAATCACCGTCTATGGCGGCCTCTTAGGCTATTGGGGATGGTATCGGGACGAGATGCCCGGACGTGCAACTGTTCGGAACGATGAGCAGATCATGGGTGTTGTCGGCATCCAGAAGGCGTGGGGCAGCCGATGGACGACTGACTTCTCCTATCGTTACACGGACAATCAGTCCTCCCTTGCGGACTACATCTATAACCGACACTTTGTAACTCTTTCACTGAGTTATTACTTTTAAATGAATTATGGAAGCTCCTGTAAGCCCTTCTCCCACCTTTGAAGCCGCTGGCGTGCGAGGTAGCCACGTCACGACAGATGTGCATTTTGACTATTACGGGGGCGACACGACATGTCTGTTATTAACCAGCAGCGCTGGCGAACATCTGCTGGTGGATGGCGGGTCTGGGCTCTTCCGGTTTAATTCCGTCATCAACAGCGATACGGATATTCACATATTTATATCGCATCCGCATTTTGACCATATTCAAGGCTTTTTCTTCCTCGACTCATTTTACAGGACTGGCAAAAAAGTGATTGTGCACTGTTCGAAGGCAACCCAGAGTGCGTTGACACATGTATTCGCCCCCCCCTACTTTCCGATCTCGCTCGCAGAGCTTCCCTCCCCCCCCACCTGGGATATTTTCGCTGACCCTGCTGGAACGACTCAATTCAATACGCCCTCCTTCCTCTGCGAGGCCATGCCGATTCCGCATCCAGGAGGGGCTCACGGCCTGTTGGCGACTGACAAGCGGACCGAGCAATCCATCCTCATCCTCAATGATATCGAGATACAGCCCGATGAGGCCTTCGAAAAACAAACCGGCTTAGAAGCGCTTCTGAACTGCGCAGCGAAATGTAAATCCATTGACACCTTAATCATCGATGCCATGTACGAACCCTCGGAAATGGTAACACACAAAGGCTGGGGCCACACGGACTTCATGACCGCGTCTCGCTTTGGCAATCATCTCCGCGCACGTCATATTTGCCTGGCGCATCACAACCCAACCGCCTCGGATGATGTTTTGGCCAGCCGGCAAAAGGCACTTCCGTCTCCTAACGTTTCGTTCTTGCGGCAACATCTCGTACACCCTTGGAAGGTCTAAGCATGAAGCAACTTATCTCCGGCATCTTGGAGTATACCGATGTCATTATTGTTTTTATTCTAACATTTGTTCTCGCAAGCTTACTCCAATACAAACTGAAACGTTTAAAACTCACCCCGGGAACACAGACGCATCGTCTGATGTATGCGCTTTCACATTTTGCGTTTCCCTTGTTCGTGCTTGTTGTCTCGCTCTTCTTCTTCTACTATCGTGAATGTAGCGCGTATCCGATTTATAGTGCCTGGTTAATCCTCTGGGGGACACTCACCCTGCTGAGTATTGCCGATTTTCTTGTCGTCCAAATCTCCATTGCACTCGTTGGAAAATGTCAAATACCCAAAGTGCTTCGCAACCTGGCTCAAGCCGTCATCTTCTCCATCATCCTTTTCTTTGTCCTGAGTTCTGTTTTAGGAAAAGACATCAGCGTCCTGATGACCTCTTCAGCGATTTTGACGGGCATCCTCGGCTTTGCCATGCAAGGGATCTTCAGCAATGTGGTCGCAGGTGCTGTAATTCACTCCTCCGGGCGGTTCAATATTGGCGACTGGGTGATGGTTGGGGGTCACGACGGACACATTACGCAGATTAACTGGAGTGACACATGGATTACAACACTTTCAGGCAATCTTGTCTCTGTCCCGAACGCCTCTGTCCTCTCATCAACCATTGTGAACAATTCAGCCCCCACACGTAGCGGGCGTCTCAATATTGCCTTCTCGGCAAGCTATGACAGTCCGCCACATGAAGTCAAGCAATGCCTCGTAGAAGCCGCACTGGAGTGCCAATACACATCACTCTATCACCAGCACCCGGAGCCCTGCGTCCTGCTCACCTCCTATTCAGACTTTGCCGTCAACTATGAGCTGCGGGTCTGGATCACCGATTACAACAATTACCACCCGGCTATTGGTGCGATCAACGAGGCTGTCTGGTACAAATTCAAGCGAAAGGGGATTGAAATCCCCTTCCCCATGTCGGGCAGGCTCATGGAAAATGTGCTCCTGGCTGCGGCGCGCATTAATCAAGTCGCCCCGGCTGATCCCATTGATGCCGAAAATATTCTCGTCGACCTTTTCAACAGTGACTTTGTCAAAAAGCTGATCCCGGCTACAGCCCTTCCCCAGAATCAGCTTCCAGCCCTTTTCAAGACTGTTGCCCATGAATTTTATCGCGTCACCTTCACAGCAGGCGAATATATTTTCCGGCAAGGAGCGAAAGATGATGAGGCCCTCTACATCTTTGTCGCTGGAAAACTCGCGGGCGAAATGCGCCTTGCCGACGGAAAGATTGTCCCCTTTGAACCTGAAAAGGGATGTCTCCTGGGCGAAATGAGTTTTCTGACAGGCGCGCCACGAGCAGCCTCCATCAAAGTGCTGGAGACCGCAAGTCTTCTTAAAGTTGCGCCCTCCACGATGCGAAAACTCGTCCATGCGGTCCCCCCGCTGATGGACGCGCTCTCGCAATTGGCTGTTGATCGCACACAGCAGATCGAATCCTCTTTATCCAAGACCCTCTCGCAAGAGAAGACTGACCAGATCCGGAAATCCATGTTCAGGCGCTTTTGGAACGTGCTTATGCGAGATGACGAACAATGAAACGCTCGGTGAAACAACATTTTTACGGGGCGCTTGCAGGTGGCAGTGGCATTCTTATGGCTATTGCCATTCTTCATTTTAAAGACGCTGTTCCAACGTTGGATCGTATGACAGCCGTGGTCGAAGACCTTTCTGTGCGTTATGCAGCAAAGCCCTATCAATCGTCTAACATTTCCGTTCTGGATATTGACGAAGAATCGATCAAAAAGCTTGGGCAATGGCCATGGCCGCGTTACCGTCTGGCACAGCTCCTCGACAAGCTGACGGAGATGGCCCCTGCTGCGGTTGCCTTTGATTTTATCTTCTCCGAGCCTGACCGAACATCACCTGCTCAAATCAAACCGCTCTGGGAATCCATCCAGGGCGCGCCGCTCTCCAGCGAACCCTTTGCGTCCATTCCTGACTTTGATCAGGCGTTCGCAACCGCGCTTTCAGCAAATGGCCGTACGGTTCTGGGCTCTGCATTTTGTCTGAGCCAGATACCTGCGGCTTCCGCAGACGATCCGAATTATCTCCGCCGCTGGAACAACATTGATCTTGATTCATCGATTCAACCAAGAGGGCTGACGCCGGCCTCAAGCGGCGTTTTCCCCTTGCCCCTGCTCCGCAGCGCCACACGCAACGACACAGGGTTTCTCACCATCACCCCGGATTATGACCGTATCATCCGCCGCACCCCCATGCTCCTCCAATACGGGCAAAACCTCTATTCCGCGCTTTCCATCGAGGCTGTTCGCCTCTACCTCCGAAAACGCAACAACCTCTATCGCCTCGATCCTGAAAACGGACATCTCGCGGCAATCCATCTGCAGGACCGCTCGATCAGCCTCGATCCGGGCGGTGTCGCGATTCTCAATTACCGCAACGATCTTCCGCCGCGCTTTTCCGTGGACCAGTTCCTTTCTGGTGACGTACCCAAACAAGCGCTTGAGGGGAAGATTGTCTTTGTCGGCACATCCGCCATCGGGCTTCATGATCTCGTGAACACGCCCCTGAATCGAAGCATTTCCGGTGTCTATATCCACACGACGCTTGCCGACAACATGTTATCCAATGACCTGTTACACACCATCCCCAAGTCAGTTTGGACAGGCTGCACCATCTTGCTGGGGCTTCTTGCGATTGCCGCCGGACTCTTCCTCTCGATTCCGCTGGGGACGCTTGCGGCTGTCCTCCTTGCCTGCGCCACCTTTACACTCACGGTTTACCTTCGCACCTTCATCTATGCCGCATCCCCCTTTGAACCCTTGGCCTCCATCATCCTGGCTTTTGCATTAACAGCGCTTGTTCGCTTTATCATCATCGACAAGCAGCGCAAAGCCGTGCGAGAGATGTTTGGCTCCATGGTCTCGCCGAAAATCCTCAGCCATCTCGAAAGCCTGTCATCCGGAGGCCTTGCGCTTCAAGGCGAACGCAGGCAGGTGACGGTGCTCTTCACTGATCTTGAGGCTTTCACAGCGATTTCTGAAAAACTGCCCCCACACCAACTGACGGAATTACTGCACGCCTATTTCGAACCGATGACGGAAGTGTGCCTGAAGCACAACGCCTATATTAACAAGTTTATAGGCGATGCCATTATGGCGGTGTACAATGTTCCCACTGAACTGCCGAACCATGCGGAGGAGGCTGTCCGTTCGGCGCTGGAGATGCAAACCAAGCTTGCAGAGCTCCGTCCGCTCTTCGAACAAAAATATGGCGTCACCCTGCGCATGCGCATCGGCATTCATACTGGCGAAGCAACGGCCGGCAACATTGGCTCTGCCAAGCGATTTGAATACACTGTATTGGGGGATACCGTCAACTTGGCTTCGCGTCTTGAAGGGGAGAACAAAAAGCACGGGACATGGATACTCATCTCCGATGCGGTGCGGAAAGCGCTTCCCTCCACGATCCAGACACGTCTAGTCGGCGAAGTCACTGTGCGTAATCGCACGGAGCCTGCTCGTGTACATGAAGTCCCTTTTTCCTAAGAGGTCCAGGATAGACATACCCCCTCTTTTATGGCATACTACACCCCTATCATTTTGAAAGGGTTATCATGGATAATGAAGCAATGCTTGCGCGCGCAAAGCAAGTCATGGATATCGAAATCGAAGGGCTTCGCTCAGCACAAGCCGCCCTTGGCGAAGGATTCACACGAGCTGTTTCGCTAATCCTTAAAACAGTAGATCGAGGCGGCAAGATCATCTGCACCGGCGTGGGCAAGAATCTTCATATTGCAGAAAAAATTTCAGCCACGCTCGCCAGTACGGGTTCGCGGAGTGTTTTTATGAATCCCATGCAGGCGATGCACGGCGACCTCGGCATGGTTGCAGAGCAGGATGTCCTTCTGGCGCTCAGCTTTTCCGGGGAGTCCGATGAGGTCATCAAGCTCATCCCTGCGGTCCGCCGCTTAAATGTCCACATCATCGGCATGGTGGGCAACAGCAGCAATTCCCTGGCCAGTATGAGCGACGTGGTGCTGTGCGTGACGATCGATAAAGAGGCTTGCCCCTTTGGCATGGCCCCGACGACCAGCACCACCGCAACGCTTGCCGTAGGCGACGCGCTTGCCATGGTTCTCCTGGATGCACGTAAGTTCAAGAAAGAAAACTATGCGAAGCTCCACCCTTCCGGCGCGATCGGGCGTGCACTCGTGCTGCATGTGCATGACATCATGCGAACAGGAGAGAAGATAGCCCGGCTCACCGAGTCCGCGACCGTCAAGGATGCAATCATGGCCATGACAGCCGCCAAGAGCGGAGCAGCACTCATCGCGGATGACAAAGGCCGTCTTGCGGGAATCTTTACGGACGGCGATTTGCGCCGTCAACTCTCAAAAGGCGAGAACATCTTAGATGCCTGCGTTTCGAACTATATGACGAAGAAGCCGGTTTTTGTAAATACCGAGGCTTACGCCGTCGATGTCTTGCGCATTTTCGAAAAATTCAAAATCGACGATCTTCCAGTTGTGGACGAAAACGGATTACTGGCTGGATATGTCGATATCCAAGACCTCCCCAAGATGAAAGTGATGTAGCCATGATTGCACAAACCTTGGACAATACGCTGAGGATTTTTAAAAGTGGCGGTCCTGTGATGTGGCCCATCTTGTTTTGCTCTGTCCTGGGATTCACGATTGCTTGTGAGCGCCTTTTCGCCTTTTGGAAATATAATTTCGCAAATTATTTTTTTTTCCTCCATACACCGACAGATTATTGCGCTGACGCGTGAAGGCAAATACAGCGAAGCGATTGAACTCGCCAAGAACTCGGAATCGCCGGTTTGTTCGATTTTCGCTCAAGCGCTCGAACATCGCGAGGCGGGGTTCCGGGAGACCCTCGAGGCCACCTCCCAGCAAACCGTTGATCGACTTCGGCGAGGTTTTTCCGTGCTCGACACCGTCATCACAGTCGCGCCGATGCTCGGCATCCTGGGAACCGTGACCGGCATCATCAACACCTTTCATGTGTTGAGCGCAGCAGGCATCGAAAACCCGACAGGGGCGACCGCCGGCATTGCGGAAGCGCTCATTACGACCGCTGCAGGTCTTATCGTAGCCATCGGTTGCCTCTTTCCCTTCAATTTCTTCGTTGCACAACTTAAACGCCGCACGCATGAACTTGAGCAGCTCACCCATCAGATGGAAATCGCCTACAACACAAGCAACCCCAAGAAAACAATTTTTCCTGTTGCGCCCTGATGGCGTGCTGGATACGTGACGCTATGAAACTTGCCTCTGGATATGAAGACCGCTCCGCGCGCTTGGAAATGATCTCCTTGATGGATGTCATGTTTCTGATTCTTGTCTTTTTTGTCTATTCGATCTTTTCCATGTCTGTGCACCGAGGCATCAAAGTCAATCTTCCGGTTGCGTCTGGCACGCAGGAAAAGGGCGAGATGATCAACGTAACCGTGACAGCCGAAAACACGCTCTATTTAAACAAGCGCCCGATGAAAATGGAGGACCTGGTCCCCTTAGCGGCAGGCTTGAGCAAGGAAAAGAACCTCCCTGTCATGATCAGCGCTGATCAGAAAGCTGAACTCGGCACAGGCATCGAACTCTTATCCAAGCTGAAAAAATCAGGCATTGAGCGGGTTGCTTTTCAAATTGATGAGCAGCCCAAAAAATGATCGACGCGTTTGACCGAAGCCAGCGAAATGAATAACGATTGTGGCCAAAACAAACTATAGTTTAGGTTTTGCCTTTGCGCTCATGATTCATGTGATCGCTCTTTTCCTGTTGGGCATGGTGGTCAAGTTTAACCTTGATGCGCGATCTGAAGTTGAACCCCTGGCAGAGGTGCTGACCCTCACCCTGGTTGAAGAGGTGTTGTCTGACAATCCCTCCCCGAAAATCGCAGACACCACGCCGCGTCCACAATCCGACGCACACATGGAGTTGCTGCGTGTGCCGCAGCCCATACCCGAACATGCCCCGCTCACCGATCTTTCCAGCGACATGATTGAGATCCCGAAGCACCCCCTCTCCGACTTGACACCGCCTCCGCCTGTCGTTAACATCCAAACGCCTTCCGCGCTTCCTGACAAGACACTCATGCCAACGCTCTCGACCCTCCTGTCAAGCCAGGACATTACCGATCCAGCGTCCCTGCACTCCGACTCCACGGGCGGCGTCCAGCAAGGGGCTCTCATCGCTCCAGCAACGAAGGATCAAGCCATTCACCCCAAGTATCCGATGGCCTCACGGCGTAAAGGCGAGCAGGGCCGCGTCATTTTGGACGTCCTTGTTTCAAAGGAAGGAAAGGCAAGGTCCGTCACAATCATCTCCACCAGCGGCTTTAAGGAGCTGGACGCCGCGGCAAAAGAGGCGGTTATGGATGCCAAGTTCAAACCCGGCGAGCGAAATGGTAAGACCGTAGAGGCCTCTGCGCGCATGACCATTCTCTTCCAATTAAATCAAAACTAATTTTTAGGCAATAATTATCTGTTTTTTGCGTTTAAACCTACGAAAGGATTTTTTATGAAAACTGTGTGGATGGTGGTATTCCTTCTTTCAGCATCTTCTGTTTTTGGAAAAGGGGCAGACAAGCCTCAGCCTGTTTCAGGAAGCGTACAACCCGTCGCTTTTCGTGGCCATGGTTTTGGAACGAACGGCCCTGGTGGCAGCAGCCATGGCCTTGCCGGGTTCTGGCTTGAACGAAAGGTGACTAACCCGGAATATATGCAGAAAGTGGGCATTACGGACGAACAGGCAAAAAAATTAAGAGCTGCCTGGAAAACGATTGAAGAGCAGAGCCAGAAGGTGGAGGAAGATATCCATGTTTTGGCGCGTCAGCAAGCAGAACTTGCAAAGAAAGTTCTTTCAGCAGAAGGCTCGGACACCCAAGAGCTGATGGCCCAGATTGAGAAGATCGGGAAGCTTCGGATTGAACAAGCCAAACTGGCGATGCAACGGGTGATCCTCATCCGTGACCATCTGACACCCGCACAGCGCACAAAACTGAGTGCCTTGCTTGAAGAGGATCAGATTAAATGGCGTGCCGCGCGCGAAGAATCTGGGCGGAAGCGTGATAACGCACCTGAAGCCGGTCAAAAGAAATAACACGCCGTTCAGGGCTGTTTTGTAGCGACACGATTGATCAGTGCTGCAGCGACACCTGCGCCAAAGCCGTTGTCGATATTGACAACGGTCACGCCTGAAGCGCAGGAGTTCAGCATGCCGAGCAAGGCTGCAACACCTCCAAAGCTCGCGCCATAGCCAATGCTTGTGGGGCAGGCGATTACCGGCTTATCGATCAACCCGCCCACGACCGAAGGCAGCGCGCCCTCCATGCCGGCAACGACCACAATGGCATTCGAATCTGAAAACAACTCCATGCGCGACATGAGGCGATGGAGACCTGCAACGCCCACATCATACATCCGGAGAACCTTTGCACCCATACGTTCAGCCGTAATGGCCGCCTCTTCCGCAACCGGCAGATCAGATGTCCCTGCGCACAGGATCGCCACTTTGCCGGCTTGCTCCGGCAGCGGCACCACATCACACGTCAGGATGCGGGCATCCGTGAAATAGACGGCTGAGGGAAGTTGCTCGCAGATCGATAGCGCTTGTTCAGGGGTAATGCGTGTCGCAAAGGCATTCTGCCCCGCATCATTTAATGCACGCATAATGGACGCAACCTGCGCAGGAGTTTTGCCGGCACCATAAATAACCTCAGGCATCCCCCTTCTGCGAAGGCGGTCAAAGTCCGGCTTAGCAAAATGAAGGTCTGCATCCACGGCTAGAATATGGCGTCTTCGATTTTAGCCTTGAGCTGTTCAAGCGTCAGGCGTTCCTGGAGCATGGAGTCGCGATCACGAACCGTGAAAGTCCCGTCTTCCAGCGTCTGGAAGTCAACGGTGACGCACCACGGTGTCCCTATTTCATCCTGCCTGCGATAGCGGCGTCCAATCGCCCCGCTCTCATCCCAGAAGGCGGAATAGCGGCGACGCAGATGTTCAAACACCTCGCGCGCTTTTCCATAGAGTTCCGGTTTGTTCTTCACCAGCGGGAAGACGGCAACCTTGACAGGTGCAATGCGCGGGCTGAAGTGCATGACCACGCGAATATCTTCCTTGCCCTTCTCATCGACGAGTTTCTGCTCTTCATACGCATTGCAGAGCAACGCCAGCATCATGCGGTCCACGCCAGCAGAGGGCTCGATGACATGCGGCACATACTTGCCATCAAAAAGTTTTCCAACAAAGAGCTTCGCAGCTTCGCCATCCTTGCCGCGGGATGTCCAATCCGCAACGACCTTATCAACAAAGGCCGCCTTGGCGGCATCATTCATCTTTGCAGCAGCAAGCTTGAGCGGCTCATCAAAGACTTCCATGCTCTTACCGCTATGCTTCTGATGCTGAGACAGGTCAAAATCTGATCGTGCCGCGATCCCCTCGAGTTCTTGAACACCAAAGGGGAACCGATACTGGATATCCACACAGGCGCGCGCATAATGAGCCAGCTCTTCAGGCTTCTGCCAATATTCCACAAAGGAGTCCTTGGGCAGGCCGCACGATTCGATCCAGAACTTGCGCTGTTCGACCCAGTACTTGTGCCAGACCTCCCAGCCCCAGTCACTTTGAGGAAGCGCGAGATCGGGGTTGTCCGCCATGGTCGTCACCTTACCGCAAATAAGCTCAACCGCCTCATCGGGACGAATGAAGTATTCCAACTCCATCTGTTCAAATTCGCGCGACCGGAAGGTGTAATTACGGGGGGTCACTTCGTTACGGAAGGACTTGCCCATCTGCGCAATGCCAAAGGGAACGGTCTGACGGCTGGTCGAGAGCACATTCTGGAACTGAGCGAAGATAGCCTGCGCGGTCTCAGGGCGGAGATACGCGACATTGGCGGGGTCATCCACAGGCCCGACAATCGTCTTGAACATCAGGTTGAAAGGCCGTGGTTCCGTCAGCTCACCACCACAATAGGGACACGGTGATGTGCCGGCCTCCGTGGCGGCGGCGTTTCCAAAAAGTGTGTAGAGTGCCTGCACCGACATGTACTGTTCTGGATTTTCCCGGAGCGCCTCAACAGCGGCTGAGAGGACTTCAGGCTTCTGGATGGAGGCCAGATTCGGGGACATCCCCTGCCCCTTGCCCTTGCACCAGCCCGCGACTTTCCCAAAGTCTGCCTTTTCATCAATCAGCGTCTGCAAGCTTTGACCAGCCGCGCTTTCCGCGAAAATATCCCAAATCTGGTCTGCCCGCATCAGCTTTTTGCAGGAACGGCAGGTGCACATCGGATCTGAAAAGGTATCCAAGTGTCCAGAGGCCTTCCAAATCGCCGGATGCATAATAATCGTCGCATCAAGCCCCGCGACGTCTTCGCGGGTGCGCACCGTAAAACGCCACCAGTCTTCCTTGATGTTGCGTTTCATTTCGCAGCCCATAGGACCGTAATCCCAAAAGCCGTTGATGCCGCCATACACTTCCGAACTATGGAAGATAAAGCCGCGGCGCTTGCACAATGAAGAGATGACATCTAAACTGCTGGGTGCTGACATAACGTTTTCCTTCTGATAAATGACTTAAACCAACAAATCGCTGCCTCAGAAAAACTTAAGTTGGACGCTGCGAGCCATCGTCTGCTGGAATATCCAGATGACTCAGGATGTCTAACACATGATCGCCCTTCTCAACGGACCCGTCCAGGACAAAGCGCAGCCTGGGGGTATACTTCAAGGAGAGATCGCGGTTAATAATCGACTGGAGCTCATCAGCCTTCCGGGCCAATTTGCGCAAAATCGTTCCGCGTTCATCTTCGGGAGCAAAAATAGAGACCGACACGGTTGCATTGCGCAGGTTCCGTGAGGCCTCGACATTGGTCACCGTGACACAGGCTAAATTGAGCGTGTCACCGGCAAAGACCTTATAAAGGGCCTCGCCGATTTCACGCCGCAACAGCGCATTCACACGTTCTAGACGATCGACTGACATAATAGTTTTTACAACGTACGCGGCAACTCTTCGAGCACATAGCACTCGACGACATCGCCAACTTGGAAATCTTCGAACCCATTGAAGAAGATACCGCATTCCTGGGATCCGTTGACTTCCGAAACTTCATTTTGGAAGTGCTTAAGAGAGGAGATCTTTCCATCCCAAATCTTCTCTTTCTTGCGGAAGATACGGTAACGCGAATCTGCACGCAAGACGCCATCGACCATCTGGCAACCCGCTACGCGTCCGGTCTTTCCAATATCAAACGCAACCTTGATCTCGGCATGGCCTCGGATAACTTCCTTGTATTCTGGCGGCAACAGGTCAAGCATACGCTGCTTGACGAAATCCAGTAACTCGTAAATAATCCGGAATGTAGCCACACGCACGCCGTCGTGGCGAGCCTGTTGCTGCACACCTGTTTCGCACGCCACGCTGAAGCCCAGCACGATGGCCTTGCCTGCGCCGGCCTTGTTGATATCCGTAGCAGAAATATTGCCGATAGAGGTCCAAACAATATTGAGCGTCACCTTATCGCTCTTGATCTCCCGGAGTGCTTCAACAATGGCTTCCGCAGAACCTTGCGTATCCGCCTTGACAATCACGGCCAATTCACGCTTCTGGCTCTCCTTCATTTGGCTCATCAACGCATCCAGCGAGGTCGCCTTCGAGCTCACGAGTTCGGTCTGCTTGCGCTCTTCAGACAAGCGCTCCGCTAATTCGCGCGCGCGCTTTTCATTGAGCATCACGCGGAACGAAGCGCCTGCCTCGGGCACGCCTGAAAGTCCCATACAGCGGACAGCCGTTGCCGGACCTGCTGATTTGATTCGACGACCACGATCGTCGATCAAGCCGCGAATGCGTCCGAAATGCTCACCGCACAGAATGATGTCACCCACATTGATCGTCCCGCCAGCGACCAGCAGCGTGGCTGTCGGCCCCAAGCCCTGCTCGAGCTGAGCTTCGACCACATAGCCGTCTGCGCGACGGGAGGGATTGGCCATCAGTTCGAGGACATCCGCCTGTAAGAGGATCATCTCCAGCAGATGGTCAACGCCTGCGCCTGTCACAGCGGACACTTCCGCGCAAATCACATCTCCGCCCCACTCTTCAGGTGTCAGACCTTCGCCCTGGAGCATCTGACGCACGCGATCCGGCTTGGCGGAGGGCAAGTCACACTTATTGATGGCGATCATGATCTGCACGCCAGCCTGTTGGGCCTGTTTAATCACTTCCCGCGTCTGAGGCATGATACCATCATCCGCAGCAATAATAATCACAGCGATATCCGTCAAGCTTGCACCGCGCGCACGCATCGAAGAGAACGCAGCATGCCCAGGCGTATCCAAGAAGGTGATCTTGCGGCCATTGACTTCAACAGTATATGCGCCAATGTGCTGCGTGATGCCACCGGCTTCACCTGAGGCGACACGTGTATTACGAATGCGGTCCATCAGTGACGTTTTGCCGTGGTCAACGTGTCCAAGGAAGGTCACAACCGGAGGACGCATCACCAGATCTTCAGGCTTATCGTCCGGAATCGCATCATCCGCATCTTCGCTCCGCAGGATGGGCTTACGTTCTGTCGAGCGTTTCTGACGTTCAATCTCAATCTTATACCCATACTTTTCAGCGATCTTCTGAGCAATGTCAATTTCGACGCGCTGATTGATGGAAGCAAGAATGTTCAGTTGCATCAAATCCGCAATGAGCCGGTTGGGGCGCAAGCCGAGCTGATCAGCCAGATCCTTCACAACGACTGCACCGCGCAGCGTGATAATACGGTCAGGGGCTGTCTCTTGAACAGGTGAAGGAGGAGCAATGGGCTGTCCAGGACGCATTCCATTGCGAAGGGGCGCGCCCTGAGGTCCACGCTGGAAAGGCTGCGGGGCTCCACGTTGGGGGCCCTGCTGGAAGCCACGCTGCTGGGGTCCTTGAGGACCGCGTTGCGGAGCGGGAGCTCCACTTCTCGGAGCCTGGAAGGGCTGAGCGCTGCGAGGGAGCGGTGGCCGCTTTGAATCTGTCTCGCCAACACTCTTTGGCGGAGGGGAACGTAAAATTTTTGAGGACTCCGGCTTCGCAATGCGTCCGATGAATTGTGCCGCGATTTCCTCTTCGGGCTCCAACTCCTCTTCAACAACATAACGCGCTGGCTTCGCCTTCGCAGACTTTGCTTTTTCTGCAGCATGTTTGGCAGCGACGGAATCCGTTCCGGCTGTTTCACCCGCTTCGGCCGTTGCCTGAGCCGGCAACTCGGTCTTGGAGACAGGAAGCGTAGGCTGTGCGCCTTGTTCAGGAACAGTGACGGGGGCTGCTACCACAACAGGGACTTCTTTTGCCTCAGGCGATTTTTCATCGCCCGTGCGAGGCACTTCCGCTACCTTAGGCTGGACAGGCTCTGCAACCACTGGAACCGGCTTCGACGCAACACTCGGTTTGCCGCTTTTACGCGCATACATTTCATTTGCACGCGTCCGGTTGCGTTCGAGTGTATCACGCTCAGACTTGACAGCTTCACGTCCTGCGGACGACGCTTTCACGCGTTTCTCTTCTAAACGTACAGCTAACGCCACATGCGCCTGGTCCTGCTCAGCGCTACGCTTTGCAAAGGCATCCTGCAATTGCTTCGCCTCAGCGGGTTCAAGCTTTGTCAGGACGGAATCCGCCTCAAGGCCAAGCGCGCTCGCCTGCTTGAGGACCTCCATACCGGAGGCTTGAAGCTTTTTTGCTAACTCGTAAACTCTCATGGATTATTCTCCTGACTCCTCTTCAACAACACCACTGGCAGCCTGTGCAGCAGCCCAAATACCACGAACGGTCTGTTCGTCTAACCCCGTCACCTGCTGCAAGTATGGAATGTCTGCTTCCATAATCCCTTCGGTTGTCAAGAAACCATTCGAGACAAGCGTTGTTGCAACTTCTTCAGAAATATCCAAGACCTCTGCCAATTCTGCAATCGCGCTCTCGCGCTGCGTTTCAAAGGAGACGGGCTCGCCCGACTTCTGGATATCGACACGCCAGCCTGTCAATTTCGATGTCAGGCGGACATTCTGTCCATGCTTGCCAATCGCGAGCGAAAGCTGATCCGGCGCCACAATGACCTTCACCGCGCGATTGCCCATCTCGTCAATCGAGATGCTCTCAAGTCGTGCAGGCGCCAAGGCTTGCGTCACATAGAGCTTAATGTCTTCGTTCCAGCGGACAATATCGATTTTTTCGCCATTGAGCTCGCGGACAATGTTGCGCACGCGGACGCCACGGAGGCCGACACACGCACCCACGGGGTCAACCTTTTCATCCAGGGTCTTCACAGCGATCTTGGAGCGGAAACCTGGATCACGGGCGACACCCATGACCTCAACAATGCCGTCTGCAATCTCTGAAACTTCAAGACGGAAGAGGGTTTTCACAAACTCGGGGCAGGCACGTGAGAGAGTAATTGCCGGACCGCTCGTATTCGTCTGTACACGAAAGATGTAAGCACGAATCCGATCACCTATATTGTACTCCTCTGTCGGGATACGCTCCTTAGCGGGCAAAATGGCCTCTGTCTTGCCTAGATCGACAATGATATCGCGATGCGCGATCTGACGGATTGTTCCGCTGATGATGTCGCCGATACGGTCTTTGTACTCATCATAGACATTCTTCCGCTCGGCTTCGCGAATTTTCTGGAGGATCATCTGACGGGCGGTCTGCGCAGCAATACGTCCCAGCTTTGCAGGCGGGATTTCAACGTCAATCGTATCCCCAATCTTTGCATCTTTCTTGATGGTGCGCGCCTTACGAAGCGAGACGAACCCCAAACCCGTGTCTTCATCAGAGACAAGTGCGGGGTCAAAGGCCTTGAGGGCGAAGGTCTTGCGGTCAATCTCAATGCGCAAATCATTTGAAACTTCCAAGCTTTTGCGTGCTGCCTGATGAATAGCAGACTCAATCGCCTGAATAATAATCTCCCGGTTTACCCCGCGATCCCGTTCCAAATAACTGATGATAGAAGACAACTCATTGTTCATCGCCAACCGCCTTTCACATGTCAAGGTTCATACCAACAAAAAAGAGCGGGGAATCTCCCCACCCTTTTAAGGCTTAAAAAAGTGCCACCATTTTAACTCATAAGGGAACTGCGTGTCAATCGCTAAAACAGGCTCAACCCCCGTTTTTTGAAAACGCTTCCCTTCCCTATTTACCGGCAGCTTTCATTTGGGGGAAGAGGATGACATCCCTGATCACTTCGGTTCCCGTCAGCATCATGACCAGACGGTCGATGCCGATGCCCAGACCGCCTGTCGGAGGCATGCCATGTTCAAGAGCCAAAATAAAGTCCTCGTCCATCTTTTCCGCATCGTCACCGGCCTGGTCAGCGAGTGCAGCGCGCTGGGCCGACGGATCGTTCTGCTCCGTATAACCGGGGCAAATCTCCTTACCGGCCACGACAAACTCAAAAACGTCCACCAAATCCGGATCGTCTTCGCAGGCCTTGGCCAGCGGCACGAACTGACGGGGGATGCGCGTCACAAAGGTCGGCTGGCGGAGGGATTTCTCGGCGATCTTGTCATAGACCTCACGGGTAATCATGAGATGATTCCAGGTCGGCTCAATATAAAGGCCACGTTCAACGGCGCGTTTGGCGGCTTCGTCTTTGGAGAGGGAGAACCAGTCAGCACCGATCACCTCCTTGACAATATCAGCGTAGGCGACCTCACGGTACGGAGGTGTGAAATCCAGAATCTCCTTTGCTTCGCCGTACTCAACGGTCATCTGGCCTAACACCGTCTGACAGATATGCGGCAGCATGCCCTCAATAATGGCCTTCATCGACTTACGGTCGCCATACGCCTCGTAAATCTCGAGCACGGTGAACTCCGGATTGTGCGTCCGGTCAATGCCTTCATTGCGGAAGTCCTTGCCCAGTTCGAAAATTTTATCAAAGCCCCCCACGATGAGGCGCTTCAGATAGAGCTCTGGCGCAATACGCATCACCATCTGCTTGTCCAGCGCATTATGATGGGTATGGAAGGGCTTTGCCGCTGCGCCGCCAGCCTGGTCCTGCATCATCGGGGTCTCGACTTCCGTAAAGCCGCGGGCATGCAGGAAGTTGCGGATTTCCCGCAGGATGGCGCTACGCTTGTTGAAGCGGTCGCGGGACTCCGGATTCATCATCAGATCCAGGTAACGCTTACGATAACGTTCTTCCACGTCTTGCAACCCATGGAATTTCTCGGGCGGTTGCTGGATCGCCTTGGCGAGCAAACTCCAGTGATGGACTTCAATCGTCGGCTCACCCGTCTTTGTCACAAAAAGGCGCCCCTCCACGCCAATAAAGTCCCCCAAATCGAGATAACCAAACGCTTCATAGTGCTCAGCGCTTAACAAATCCTTCTTGATAAAAATCTGGAAGCTACCCGTGCCATCGCTGAAGGTCGCAAAGGAGGCCTTCCCCATGCGCCGGATGGTCATCAAGCGGCCTGCAGCACGCACGATCTTGTTCTCTTCAAAGCCGGTGCGCACGTCAGCAAGAGCGGTACGTTCAAACGCTTTCCCATAAGGCGTGAAACCCAGGGACTCCAGTTTCTTCATGTTGGCGATACGCTGATCGCGATACTCGCTGCTTGTCATCAAAACTTCTTCAGACATCTCTTATCTCCTTAAAATTGAAACACCCGGGATCCGCTCCTCAGCGGAAACCCATCCATTCGTCCATTCCGTTCCAGGGTCAAACTTCATGGCGTCCGGCTTCAGGTCATCGGACGTCTTGGGCAACTTGTCCGGACCGCACGAATAAAGCGTCGGATTAGCCCCCTCCTCGCGGGGAAATTCATAAACAAACGGAACACCCCAGGAATCGTTGCATAACAAACTGATGTAGGGGCCCTTCCACTTCGGGTCAAGAATAGGGCCGGGGGCCCGAACCAAGGCTCCAAGTCCGCCCTGTCGTACGGTTGGATACCGTCCCACATGGAAGCGATAACGCCCGAGAGCTTCTGCCAGGACATTTAAGTTCTTTTGCGTTCGCATCTCATCCGAGATCGCTTTGCGTTCAACGGCCTTGTCCGTCGCCGTAAAGAGCGACACCCCTATCACAGCCATGATAATCATCATGCCAAAATAAAACTTGGGATTGCGGAACATCGAGGGCGGCAACGCACCGAGTAGTTCAGCCTTCTTCTGTTCGTTCTCGCGCCAGATGGCATCGATCTTACGCAACCGCGTCATACGCGGGGTCGTCTCACGCATCTTTGGCACAACCATTATTTTGCCACACTTAGGACAGTGCGGAGAGGGTTCACCTGCAATAAGACTCTTACAATAGGGACAGACAAACTTCATAATATATCCAGCGGGAAATTAAACGTGCTGAGGAGGATTCCAATTAGGGATCCATGTTTTTCAATTGAAGCGAGTCCATATCAATGCTACGGTAGTAGCAGTTGCGGGGTTCACCCTTCTGGTTCTTGGTGTGGCAAATCGCTCCGCGCTTGGGACGTACAATATAAAGAAGCGAATTCTGCTCGCAATTCACGCGCGCATCAATCAAATCAAAGGTCTCGCCAGAAGTCTTGCCCTTCTCCCATAACACCTTGCGGGAGGTACTCCATAAAACCAGCATGCGCTCTTTAAAGGCCTGCTTCATTGCAAATTCATTGGTATAGGCAACCAAAATCACTTCCTTTGTATCCGCATGCTGAACCGCAACCGGGATGACATCCTTGCAGGTTTCGGCAATCTTCGCAATCTTCGCAAAGTCCAGCATCAACGTTGAACCTTCCTCAAGCTCCTTACTCATCGTCTGTCTCCTTCATCCATTTTTCGAAGATATTACTCTGTTTTGCTTAAAATTGCGAGTCTAAGTTTTTGTCCATTTAATCAATATTGGGGCTTGCCTTTCGAGAGACAATACTATAAAGTCTACCGTGTCTATAGGATTAATAGGTCGCAAGACCCAACAATAAAAGGAGTATCCCATGAAGAGAGCACTATGCATCGCGATGATGTTCGTCGCGGCTGTTGCATTCACACAGGCTCAGGAAACGTTCCAGAGCCAAGACTCAAACAGGAACCAGGCCCAGTTGCAGGGTTGCTGCAAAAACAAGAAGTGCAAATGCACCTGCACGGGGGACATTCTGAACTGCGCGTGTCAATGCGCGACATGCGCCGGCAAGGGGTGCAGCACCCCAATCGTAGTCACCCCCGCCAAGACCAAGAAGAGCAGGAGTCGGTAGCACCTTTGACGGGAGCGCAGCGATGTTGCTTCCGTTGGAGTAAAAAAAACCGAACAGAGCAAAACTCTGTTCGGTTTTCATTTTCGGGGTGATAAGGAGTTATTCCTTGTCCAGACCCTTGCCCTTCAAGTACTCGAGTACTTTACCAACCGACGACAGCTTCTCAGCGTCTTCGTCCGGGATTTCCGAACCGAATTCTTCTTCGAATGCCATGATCAGTTCAACAGTATCCAGCGAGTCAGCGCCCAGATCATCAATGAATGATGCTTCCGGTGTGACCTGCTCGGCGTTAACGCCCAACTGTTCAACAATGATTTCCTTGACCCGATTTTCGAGGTTGCTTGACATGTTATTCTCCTTGTCAGTTTTTCTTATTACGGTCACGACATTCGCCGCGCCTTGTCACCTTACATGACCATTCCACCATTCACACTCAACACTTGACCCGTCACGTACCCTGCCTCTTCCGACGCAAGGAACGAAACAGCCTTGGCAATGTCCTCGGGCTCGCCGAAACGGGCCATTGGAATCGCCTTCAGCATTTGGTCACGAACTTCCTGTGACAGTGCATCCGTCATCTTCGACGAAATAAATCCTGGTGCAATCGCATTGACACGCACTCCACGTATTGCCAATTCCTTGGCCGTGGACTTTGTCAACGCAATGACGCCAGCCTTGGAAGCCGCATAGTTGCACTGACCGGCATTGCCGATCAATCCGATTACAGAGGCGATATTGACAATCGCTCCGCTGCGCTGCTTCATCATGTGCTTGGCTACTGCACGCGTGAACAAGAAGGTGCCCTTCAAGTTCACTTGCAATACAGCATCCCAGTCTTCTTCCGACATGCGCACCAGTAAGCCATCTTTGGTAATTCCAGCATTGTTGACCATGATGTCAACCTTGCCGAACACCTTGATGACCTCTGCGATACACGCGGTCACGGATTCCCCGTTCCCGACGTTCACCGCCAGTGGCAACGCCTTGCGACCCAACGCCTGGATCGCACTTGCGGTCTCCGCAAGCCACTCGGCCTGCAAATCACAAATCACAATATCCGCACCTTCGCGCGCCAGACGCTCAGCGATTGAACGTCCAATGCCGCGTGCGGCTCCAGTTACTACTGCTACTTTTCCATCGAACTGTCCCATTGTATTCTCCTTAAAACCGTTAAAATGATTAAATCACCAAAGCATCTAACGAAGCCACATCCGACACATTCTGAGTCGCGACCGTCTTGTCGATACGCTTGATAAGTCCGGAAAGAACCTTGCCCGGACCAAATTCAATAAAGGTCTTGCCCCCCGCCTGAATCGCCGTCTTGATGCAGTCGGCCCAGCGGACTGACTCGGTCACCTGACGCAGCATGACTTCCTTGATGGCCTCAGGGTCATTGCTGTGCAACGTCCCGGTTGTGTTGGCCAACACCTGCATCTTCGGAGCTGAGAAGGTGACATCCTTTAAGACGCCGACCAGCTTCTCACGCGCCGGAGCCATCAACGGAGAGTGGAACGCGCCAGCGACCTGCAATACGATCGCCTTGATGCCCAGCTCCTTGCAGACACCCTCAGCCGCGGCAATCCCTTCCTTCGCGCCTGAAAGAACGACTTGCGCATCGGAATTGATATTTGCTTTGTAAATGCCTGCCTTGGCGCAGATTGCGTCAAGCTGTTCAGCCGTGGCACCCATGACGCTGATCATGCCGCCAGGCTGTGCGCTGCACGCTTCCTGCATGAAACGTCCGCGGGCTTCCAAGACACGGAGGGTCTCATCAAAACCCAGGACTCCGGAGACATGCAGAGCGGTCCATTCACCCAGACTCAAACCTGCCGCCATATTAAAGGAAACAGCCGGAAACTTCTTTTGGAACGCGCGGAAGGCCGCGACACTCATGGTGAAAATCGCGGGCTGGCAAATATTGGACTTGGTCAGCTCCTCTGCCGGGCCTTCAAAGCAAATCTTAGCAAGATCAAAGCCCATGACACCGTTCGCACGGTCAAACAAGGCGCCAATCTCGGCATCCGCAGCAAAATCCTTGCCCATACCAGGTGCCTGAGCCCCTTGTCCTGCAAATATACAAACTTTATCACTCATCAGAATAGTCCCAACGTAGTTTCAAACAATCCTTTAAGTCGAAAAGGAATAAACATTTTGCCAGAAATCTTGAAATTGTCAATTCTGAAAAGCCAAACCAGCCATTTTTTTGCTTGAGCGGGAAATTGACCCGCCCTTCTCTGTTTGCTACACTTCCGCTATGAGAAAACTGCCCATCTCCCTCTGTCTCATCCTGTTAGCCTTCCACGTGAAGGCCCAGTCGCTCTCAAACCTCTGGGTCCAAGCGGAGGCCGCTCTGGCCAAGGACCAGCCTAAGACAGCTATCGCAATTCTATCCGACATCTATACCAACGCCATCGCCCAGGAAGCCTGGGGCGACGCCATTATAGAGGTTGTCGCGGATATCCTTGCGCAGGTGAAGATGAACAACAGCGATGAAAAGAACGCCGCGTTCAGGGAGAAGGCTGATCAACTCTTCACATTTCTTCTTGAAAGGCCAGACCGACTCTTGTCCCAGCCCCTCAAGATACCGGAAAACGCTATCGGGGTCTGGGACATTGATGACACCTATCGGAACACTGTTTATGATTATTGCGTCTGGAAGGCAATTGAGTTCTATGGAGTGCCCGACTGGCGGAGCAGCAACACCAACGACCACGTCCGCTTCACCCCTGACATGCCCTTATATGCGGAGCCGGAAGCCTTCATGGCCTGGACTGAGACATTACCCGTCGGCTCCCCGATCACCCGGGCATTGAAACTCATGGGGACAGAGATGCGCCGTCATCAGAAGAGCGGGGATATGCTCTCGTACGCAGATGCCGACTTTAATCGCCTGAAACTCGTCTGCGAATTGCAGAGAAAGAGCGAGTATGAGCGAGCCCCTAACCCCGAGTTTGACGCTGCGCTCTCACAGTACATCCTTCGTTGGGAAAAGAACGAACTCTCTGCACGCGCAAGAGCCCTGCAAGCCCTTCGCCTGAATGACAAAAATAAATATGACGAGGCGATCCGTATCGCAGAGAAAGGCATGGACAACTTCCCAAAAAGCTTAGGAGCCCAAGAGTGTTATCGCGCAATTCAACAAGCTCGCAAAAGCTCCTTCTCGTTTACAACAAAAAGCGTGTGGGCGCACACAAAGCCAGAAGCACGCCCGCACGGGAATATCCGAATCTATTCTCAAAACATCAAAAAAGCTTGGTTTCGCCTCTACCCAATCACACTCCCACCGATCCCTGAGAGTAGTCTTGACTCATCTTTTGAGAGCGATGAAACAAGAACCGAGAACGACATCGCCCTTTTTGCAAAGATTCTTCCCACACAGCCGGCGTATGAATGGGAAGTCGACATCATTTCTACCAATCGCCAATACGCGAAGCAGCAATATGACGTGACCACGTCCTTTAAGCCTGGCGCTTATCTCCTCGTCGGATCGACCCAGAAGGATTTCCGCTTTGACCGCGCTAAGCCAGTCAATAACCATATGAGTGCCGGTGTTGTCCAGGTAACGGACCTCGCCTGTTTAGTCACACGGGAAGCTGAAATCACCGACCTGCGCATCCTGAATATGGAGACAGGGAAACCCATCCCCAAGGCCGCTATCACTAAAACATCGTACGCCCATCAATCCGCTGTGTCGTGCCTCGTGACCAACGGCCTCACCGACTTCTCCGGCGTATGTCGTTTGCCAAACGTTCCGGATTCCTTTGAAAGCGTTAAAGTCACCCAGGGAGATGATACTTTCCTAGACGATCTGCATCAGGTGCCGTCGGCCAGAAATACTAGCAAGGCACCCATACACCGTGTCCTGCTCCTGACCGACCGTTCCGTGTACAGGCCAGGGCAGACGCTAAGGTACAAGGGCATTTACTATTCAGCAGACACTGTTCAAAACCAGTATGGTGTCCGCCCTGACGCCAGCTATACCCTCGCCTTCCTCGATACCCAAGGAAGGTTGATTGAATCCCGCAAGACAAAAGCGAGCGAGTTTGGATCGTTCTCCGGTCTGTTTGTGATCCCTGCCGACCGGGGAACTGGGGAGATGAAACTTCAGATGGCAGATGCAGCAAAGTCTTCCATCTCTTTTCGTGTCGAGGAGAGACGTCCTACCTTTGAAGTCGTTTTCGATCCGATTCAGCAAACCTATAAGGTCGGGGATAAGGTTAAAGTAACAGGCAGAGCAGTCGCTTACAACGGACATGCAGTTGGATATGCTACTATCAACGTTCAGATAATGAAATCCTTTAGAAAGCCAGAATGGTACGGTCCTTACCGCGGGGGGATCATTCGAAATGATCATGTTGAAGCCCCCACTACACATCTTGAGCCAAACGGCACCTTTACAATTGAATTTTCAGCTGATTCCGATCCCGATTTAACACCTGACAACAATTTGGAAATTGTTTTCAAGATCAAAGCCAGTATCACAGACTCCTGCGGTGAAATACGGGAAAATGAGACTTCATTGACTGCTTCCCATTCGGGTTTCCATCTAAAAATCACAACCGATGTATGGTTTGTTGAAAACACAAATCACCCCGTCCTCTTTCAAACCACGAATTTACAGGGCGAACCATGTCAAACAAAGGTGGATGTCACGCTATACTCCTTGACCCAGCCAGCAAGGCCAACACCTTTGGATAAGGAATATGATTATGACTGGCTTGATTATGACATGCATCTGCCTCACGATCCGAATGACATCATGCTCTGGACTTCTCAAACCGCAGCCATGACCAACGTGTTGACCACTGATCTGAAAGGACGAGCGATGCTTCCCCTCTCCCTGACCGCAGGCGTCTATCGCATCGAGGGGATTGTAAAGGATGCCTCTGGCAACACGTCTACAGACAAGACGATCTTGAAAGTCCTTAATCCCAAAGCGACACGTTCCTCGATCTGCCAGCCTGCGGATCTGATCATCAAGAAAAAAGTATTGGCCGTTGGCGAGACCTTTGAGGCGCTCTGGGGCACAGGCTATAACGATGCGTATGGAATGGTAGAGGTCTGGGTTTCAGACCGCTGCATTAAGCGTTATGAGACCCGCCCCCAGGAGACGCAAATCCCCATCACCTTTCCTGTCACAGAGGATTTACAAGGCGGCTTCACGCTCTGCAGTAAACTGCTCAAGGAAGGGATGCTCTGGAAAAATGAAGAGCGAATTGATGTCCCTTGGAGTAAAAAAAATCTGAGACTCGACTGGACACAGCTCAATCTCGAGCTTATCCCGAATACAAAGGAAACATGGACCCTTTCCGTCAAAAACCTGAACAATACGCCAGCAGACGCGGAGGTTGTTGTCTGCATGTATGACGCTGCCCTCAATTCTGAGCACGACCACAACTGGTCCTCTTTCAATGACTTCCGTAAAGAGGATTCCGATATCAATTCCTTTTACTATAATGAACCCGCCTTGACGCAAAAATACTCCCAAGATAGTTCATATAACGATCTTTCAGATGCCTATCGTTTATCGTGGTCTAAATATGGCGCGTCATATCCATCCACCGCCCTTTATTCTAATCCTGAAGTCCTCTTTCATCGTTACCCGAAACGCTTCCGTGGACATTATTACGGCGGTCATCACGAAACGTGGAACGGGCCACGGAAGCTCGATGACCTGGCTTTCTATCAAAAGGATCCATGGTTCTGCCGTTTCCAAAACCCCTCGGAAACTGCCTTTTTCCGTATCGCACTGCGGACCGATGCAAAGGGGGAGGTAATTTTCTCCTTCACTGTCCCAAATGTCTTGGCACGCTGGACAGTACTCGCTTTCGCACACGACAAGCAGCTTGCCTCCGGTCTTCTCCAGACGAACTGCGTAACACACAAAAAGGTTTTGCTCGCGCCAGAATTTCCGCGCTTCCTGCGGGCAGGGGATACCCTTGACCTTTCAGTTGACATTGTCAACCGAGATTCTAAGCCACAAAAGGGATCCCTAGCTTTATCCCTAACTGAAGTGCCTTCCGGCTGCTCGGCAATGGATCTCCTCAAGGACGGGACGACGGACAGGCCGCTCTCCCTAGCCCCCGGGGCGAGTGATACCGCGACTTGGAGCATTGCTCTTCCTGCTGACAAGACCCGCTTACTCAACTATCTCCTCCGCACGAAAGATCTTGAAGATGGCTGGACGCAAGAGGGCACACTCCCTGTGCTGCCAAGGTTGCTGAATGTCAATCACCCCTCTAAGATGGAATCACTGGAGCGTCCCGAGGATGGGTTCCCCCTCTTCAAAGAAAACCTTCTGGCCACGACCGCCACCCTTCCCAGCGCCTTGGAAGAGTACACAGGAAGCCAACGCTACGCTGTGCTATCTGCATTGCCCTACCTCCTCGAAGCGCCGCTTGAAAATGGAGGGCAACTCTTTCACCGTTATTACGCTAGCACAATCGCCAGACTCCTCCTGCAGCGGCATCCCGACCTCAACGCGGCCTTCACGCACTGGCGCACCGCCAACAAAAAAGAGATGGCTGACTGGTCCGCCAACGCCCAGTACCGCGCTCTTCTCCGAGAAGAATCTCAGTCTCAGGACATCGCCCTCGACGCGAGAAGCCAGATGTGCCAGATGGCCAACCTTTTCGACTTGGGGCCTCTCGCGACAGAACAACAAGCAGCATTCAGCCGACTGAAAGGATACCCCAATAGCTGGTTCCGGGAGGGACCGCCCGATCCCTTCCTTTCGCTGACCATCCTGCAGGGCTTTGTCCGACTGCGGCAACTCGGTGTCAACACCATCGATGAGCATTTCCTCTCCGAATTCATCGCCACCTGTGACAACTGGTATTTACAGCGTGCTGGTGAAGGACGAAAGACGGAGGAAGCTCAACAAAAGGTCGCGAGCGTTTCACCCTGGGATATCTTTTATTTATATTCGAGAAGTGCGCTGCTCACCGACTTCCCCTGCTGCCAGGCTGTTGAAAATCGCATCAAGGAACATATCCGACTCGCCACAGCCGACAGTAAGACGTTGCCACGCCTGTCACGGGCCCATCTGGCCATTGCCTTAAAGCGCATTGGCGATCAAGAGCGAGCAACAGCCCTTGTACACACGCTTCGGGACGAGGCCCTCCGAACCCCGGAAACGGGGATGTACTGGGCCCCTGCTCAACATTCTTCCGCGTGGTATGATTCACCCATTGAGACCCAAACCGTGATGATTGAAGCCTTTCTGGAGGTCACTAGCGAAACGGACCTGGCTGAAGCGTGCGCCCATTGGTTGTTAACACAGCGGAGCGCGCAGCACTGGCCCTCATCCATAGCCACCGCGCATGCGGTCTACGCACTTTTGCGCTGTACGCCCACCTCATCAGCAACACTCACACAGGCACCCGCCAACACAGCGAATAAGAGCCCGTTTCAGCTTACACGAACCCTTTTCCGAAAAGAGATAACACCAAATGGTGTGGTCCTTCACCCCGCGACAAACAGTCTGAACAAGGGCGACATCCTCCTCACACGACTCGAGGTGGTTACGGAAGAAGAGTTGGACTACGTGCATATCATGGATGCGCGGGCAGCAAATACAGAGCCCGTGTCACAGCTCACCACGTATCACGACACCGAGACCCTGGCCTATACGCTGATGCCAAACACAACGGCAACACACTTTTTCATCGCCCGGCTACCCAAGGGACGACACACTTTTGAGCACGTCTGCCGAATCACTCACCAGGGCACATTCTCAAACGGCACCGCCTTTATCCAGTGCCTGTATGCGCCTGAATTGATGGGCTGGTTGCTGGGAAAGGAATAGCGGAAGAAAGCACCTTTGGGAGTGACGGCAACGACGAGAGGGACATGAGGTACAGTCTCTCGAAACATCTTTCCCTGCCCAGCCCTGTCCCTGTTGTCCCTCGCGTCCCTTCGGTCTCTCCTGTCGCTTGTCACGCCAGTCACCCAAGTCGAATGTCCCAGAATTGTTTACCTCATTCCTCTGGCGATGCCGTCTCTTCATTTTGCTGAGTCGCAGACCACGGCCCGGTGGTCGCGTAATCATAATTTTGCCTGGCATGCAGATGCCATGTGCCCGAAATAGTCCCATTGCTTGACACCCCTATCCATGTTGTTTCCGAGATGAAATGAAAAGGAGCGGTGGGGTGTGGAGTCATGAGCATGCGGATCTTCGTTCCGCTTACCTGTCCCGTAATGTCAGCCTTTGTGCTGTTTGCATCCCTGAAGACCGCCTGACCTGAAAGTTCATTCCCAGTCATTGAGAGCGTGAATCTGAACGCTTCTGTTCTCTTGCGCGTTCGGTCTCGCCAAAAACCATTCCAGCTTCCTGTCAGACAGACCGCTGGGGGCTTGAGATCCCTGATAACAAAGGTCTCTTTCGCAGGTTGCACTTCAGGTCGTTTAACAGGGTATATCGCATGTTCAATCAGAGAGCTTAAAACTAAAACAGCAATAACAAAAGCAATACCCATAAATGTGAATACAACGCCCAAAACCAGCTTACCTAAAATTTGTGTCCATTCATTCGCGTTTCTAAGCACGTGTTCTGCACAAAATAATGCCGAGGCTATAATTATGGGGAAACACACAAAAAGAAAGACAAGGAAAGACGCCACAAGCGCAAAAGTTTCTTGTTCATTTAACATAACAAATTCTTTTGCGGACAACCAAAAAGAGCCATAAGCGATCAAACAAAAGATCACACGAAGTAAGACAGCAGAAATCAGACAACTCAAAAGCATTGCCATCCATGGCTTCAATTTACCCGAACGAATAGTAGGTTCTTGTAAGTCCATTTTAACTCCATCGCGCTTAGGCTACCTGTGTGTCCGTCTAGAAAGATGTTCGAAGTATATCACACGGATAGCGGCACTGCAATTGTATAGGATGGGATGTTTAGCACACGGAGGTACATTCCTAGTCTTACATACGAGCCCGCCGCCTGCGGAACTGGAATTAACGGAGGTGTAACTTCTTAAATTTAGAGTTAAAAGTTAAACGTTAAGAGTTAAAAGTTTGGTGGCTCAACGCCCAACTCTTAACGCTCAAGTTGGAGACACGGGCAGGAAGTCCGTCACATTATCCTCTATTCCGCCTGCTGCTGGAATGCATACAGCTTTCGTTGAGTGGCGATATAGAGCACACCATTGGCGGCCACGGGTGAGGCATAAATCGGGCCGTCGAAGCGGATTTCCGAGAGGATCTTCTTTTCGCGCGTGGCTGCGGCAACAGTGAAGCGCCCTGTGTCGGTACCGATATAAACCTTCCCGTCTGCGCAGAGCGGCGAACAGAAGACGCGGCCATTCAGTTCGTGCGACCAATATTCCTTGCCGTTATCCGCGTCAAAGCAACGCAGGACGCCGGTGTAGTCGGCAATAAACACCAAGCCGTCTTTCGTCACAGCCACGCTGGAAAAACTACGGTCAACAGCTAGGCTTTGCCAGATCAGGGCGGTCCCGGTGACATCGCCTTTCTTTGTAGCGTCAATACACGAAAAAGCTCCTTTGCCAGGACCATGCCGGCTGTCCTGTCCGACGGCCACATAGACGCGATCATTGACCACCACCGGAGTCGCGATGATTTCGCTGGGCCCTATGCCGCCTTTGTTGTACGGCAGCGGCTTCTCGTCCTTGATCTTGTTCACGAGCGGATTGCAGTCGAACCACCAGACCTTCTTCAAGAGGCCAGGCGCACCATCCTTGCCGGGTTCGAACATCGCGTCGAACGCATAGCAGACGCCATCCCCCCCACCCCAAAGGATCAGATCCTGCCCGTTGATCCGGGCGAGCGTCGGCGAGGACCAGTCACCATGGAAGATTGCGGTGCCGAGGGGCTGTTCAATGACAGCCAGCAGTTTGCCTGTCCGCTTATCGAGCGCGATCATATTCGGCGCATTGGGCGAGGGAATCCGTTTGTGCGACTTATCCACGCCATTGCTGGTGCAGATGAAGAGGATCTCGCCAACAACGAGAACCGAACAGTCCACGGCATCCTGCGGCCAGATGTCCAACTCCGAGAGAAGGTCGTAACGCCAGACGATATCGCCATCCTCGGGGCGAACTTCGATGGGCGGCAGCAGGGGCGGCGTGTTTGTGGCATCAAAGCGTCCCGGCTTATCGGGAAACACGCGCTTGTCGCTCATATAGTGTCCCTCATCCATGAAGGGCCCGGCATTGCCGTCAGCTTGGCCGTTGATGTCAAGGCAGAGCACATCGCCACGGCTCCCGACCACATAGAGGCGGTCCCCCTCCACAGTAGGAGACGAGCAAAGCCCGAGATTCATGTCGTCGTAGTTGAAAAGTTTATTTTTTGTGAAAAGGCGTGGAATCACAAGTCGCCACACACGCTTGCCAGTCGCCTCATCAAGACAGTCAAGGACACTCCCTCGCGTCACTGTAAAGCGTGATGTATCGACCAGCGCATCATTGGCACCGATATAGACTCGCCCTTTAGAAATAGCTGGGGTCACATAGCACTGCGTCCCAAGCGGAGCCGACCATTTCAGGTTTTCAGCGGGGATATGCGTCTCGACACTATTGGTAACAACTTTGCGATCTGGCTGAAAAGCGGCAGGCAGATTGATCTCGTCTGATACGAAGTTGCGCTCATTGCGTCCGCCCCATTGCGGCCAGTCAGTTGCCCCGGCGTTGAGCAAAGAGAGAGAGAGCATGCAAGACACAAGGGATTCAGTATATAATTTCATAGATGTAATGATTCCTAGTAATTCTTGTTAGTGTGCCAGAAACAGGAGATCGTGTCCAGAAACGTATTTTTTTAAATGTGTGCTTGCGTTTCAGGAGCTGAACCAGTATTATATCCGAAACTTTTTTATGGCGATTGTAGCTCAGTTGGTAGAGCGCCGGATTGTGGTTCCGGTTGTCGCGGGTTCGAGCCCCGTCATTCGCCCCATTTTTAAACCCTTGTAAAACTCAATTTTTACAGGGTTTTTGCTTTTCTTATGACAGGCTTACCACCATTTTCCCGACGTTGTCCCCATGGAAGAGTCCGATGAAGGCAGCAGGAGCATTCTCGATACCCTGCACGACCGTCTCTTTGTGTTTCACCTTTCCGGCGATGAATAGCCCCCCCACTTCCTTTTCAAATACAGCTTGGCGATCCAGCCAATCAAAAACCATGATTCCTTTCATGGTCAGCCGTTTGGTCGTTATATTAAACAGATTACGAGGTCCGGGCTTCGGCATATTATCGTTATAACGGGAGATGCATCCGCAGGCGATGATCCGTCCACGAACATTCATGGCGGAAAGCGCCGCCTCGAGCATCTCGCCTCCGACATTGTCGTAATACAGATCGATGCCATTCGGCGCCACCTGCTTAAGCTGTTCATGTGCGGGTGCGGTCTTGTAGTTGAAGGCACTGTCAAAGCCGCACTCCTCTAACAGGAAGCGAACTTTTTCATCCGAGCCGGCTGATCCGATAACACGGCAACCGCGCAGTTTCGCGAGTTGCCCGGCCATGCTTCCCACCGCACCAGCGGCTCCAGAGACGAGCATCACATCGCCGATGTTGATATCCACTGAATTCAACCCCGCCCACGCTGTCATGCCGGTCATACCGAGTGCCCCAAGGTAGACGGAGAGCGGCTGATTCTCACGGCTGACCCAATGCAACTCCTTCGGCGTAGCGACGAAGGCTTCCCTCCAGCCAAAGTTTGACGTTACGGCATCGCCCGGATTGAGTTCCTTGGCTCTCGACGCGACGACTTCCCCGACAGCGCCGCCTTCGAGTGCTTTGCCTAATTCGAACGGGGGAATATAAGATAGCCCCGCATTCATGCGTCCGCGCATGTAAGGGTCCACCGACATGAAAAGGTTCCGGACTAGAACCTGCCCCTCCTGCAGAGGCTCAATCTCCGTCTCTGCCACTGCAAAATTTTCTGCGGTTGGAAACCCGTTCGGATGGGATACCAGCCGGATCTCACGACTCATCATGTTTGTCATAGTTGCCTCCTTATTGTTTCATCACCCTCAGGCGGAACGCCCAGGCCGAAGCAGCTTCAGCAATTCTTGGGCGACAGGGACCGAGGATGCAGGATTCTGTCCGGTCACAAGGTTGCCGTCAACTTGAACGTAGGGAGCCCAGTCATCACCTTTGCTGTAAAGGGCGCCGCCCTCCTTGAGCCTTTCTTCCAGGAGAAAGGGCACGACATCGTTCAGTCCCAAGGCTTCTTCTTCTGAATTTGAAAATCCAGTCATGTGCTTGTTCTTTATCAGATACGCGTCATCCTTCTGGTGCACATTCACGAGTGCACTCGGCGCGTGACAGACGGCTCCGATGGGCTTGCCGGCCAAGGCGAAAGCTTCAAGCAGCGCAATTGAAAGGTCGTTATCGGGAAGATCCCACATCGTGCCATGTCCACCGGGATAGAAGACGGCATCGAAATCGTCCGCGTACACATCGGCCAGTTTGTGAGTTTTCGAAAGTTCCGCCTGCGCCACAGGGTCTGAACGGAAACGCTTTGTTGCCTTGGTCTGGTTCTCGGGCAGCTCACTTTTCGGATCGAGCGGCGGTTGCCCGCCGTTGGGCGAGGCCAGAATAATCTCAACTCCAGCATCTTTCAGCAGATAATAGGGAGCAGCGAACTCTTCCAGCCAAAAACCTGTCTTCGTTCCAGTCTCGCCGAGTTGGTCGTGAGAGGTCAGCACAATAAGTATTTTTTTCATTTGCATCCTCCACCGTTGATGCCTTCCATCGCGTCCGTATAGGCCCCGCGACGCGCTCCCCAGTTGCACCTGGCTCGATGAATCAGCGCCTGCTGCGCCGCTAAAACATTCTCCTCCTTGCCACGCCATTGTTCCAACGCCGGCTGCTGGATGGCGCGTGCATAGGAAAATGACAACGCCCAAGGCGCCCGCGTTTTGAATCGCACATTCATGGCGTTCAGACGGGCAGAGGCACATTCGCTGGACTGACCGCCCGACAGGAACGCGATCCCCGGGACAGCGGCTGGAACAACACGCAAGAGACATTTCACGGTAGCGTCAGCCACCTCGACCACTGAATTCTGGGTGGGGCAGGTCAACCCCGGAAGCACCATGTTGGTCTTCAGGATCATCCCCTCCAACAGCACGCGCTGACTGGCGAGTTGGCTGAAGACCGACCTCAAGACATGCTCGGTAACCTCCCTGCACCGCTCCAGGCTGTGTCCACCGTCCATGAGCACTTCCGGTTCGACAACCGGCACGAGCCCGGCTTCCTGGCACAGGGCAGCGTAGCGGGCCAAGGCGTGTGCGTTGGCCTCAATGCACGCCTGGCTCGGGATGACGGCATCCACGGCAATCACCGCCCGCCACTTGGCAAAGCGGAGCCCCATTTGAACATATTCCGCTAAACGGTCTCGCAAGCCATCCAGCCCTTCGGAAATCTTTTCCCCAGGACAACCGGCCATGGCCTTCGCACCGGCATCGACTTTAATGCCGGGAATAATTCCAGCCGTGGCGATGACCTGCACAAAGGGGACGCCGGCTTTTGTCTGTTGACGGACCGTCTCATCGAAGAGGATCGCGCCGCTGATATAGGCTCCGAGATCTGGCGTGGTCGCGATCATCTCACGATAGGCCCTCCGGGCTTCAGCGGTCTGGGGAATCCCCAATGCTGCAAAGCGTTTGTTGCACGTCGGATGGCTTTCATCCATGGCCAGCAGCCCCTTGTCGTCGGCGACTAATTTCTTTGCCGTCATCAACATCATTTCTTGTGTATTCATTTGCTTTGACTCCATTTCCAATTGCGAATCTCTGGCATGTCCTCGCCATAGCTCGCAATGTATTGTTTGTGTTCAATCAGTTTATCCCGGATTGCCTGCTTGACGTAGGCTGCGGCGGGCCCGAGCCGGGGTACGCGGTCAATGACATCAGCAACCAGATGAAACCGGTCCAAATCGTTCATCACCGCCATATCAAAGGGCGTGGTGGTCGTCCCTTCCTCCTTGTAACCTCGCACGTGCAGATTCGGATGGTTCACACGGCGATAGGTCAGGCGATGAATCAGCAACGGATAGCCATGGAAGGCAAAGATAATCGGCGTGTCTTTGGTGAAAAGCAGATCGAAATCCTTGTCACTCAGTCCATGCGGATGTTCACTCTGTGGCTGGAGTTTCATCAGGTCGACCACATTGATCACCCGGATCTTCAGCTCCGGGAAGTACCCCCGAAGCAGTTCCACTGCGGCCAGCGTTTCCAGCGTCGGCACGTCGCCACAGCACGCCATGACCACATCCGGGGCACCCCCCTGGTCGTTACTGGCCCACGGCCAAATCCCGATGCCTGCTGTGCAATGCTTAATCGCTGAATCCATGTCGAGCCATTGCGGGGCAGATTGTTTTCCGGCCACGATCACGTTCACGTAGTTGCGGCTGCGCAAGCAGTGATCCGTCACAGAGAGCAGGGTGTTCGCATCCGGTGGCAAATAGATGCGGATGATCTCCGCTTTCTTGTTCGCCACGTGATCAATAAAACCCGGGTCCTGATGGCTGAAGCCGTTGTGGTCCTGCCGCCACACATGAGACGAGAGCAGGTAGTTCAGTGACGCGATCGGACGCCGCCACGGAATACGGTTACAGACCTTCAGCCACTTGGCGTGCTGGTTAAACATCGAATCAATGATGTGGATGAACGCTTCGTAGGAGGAAAAGAACCCGTGCCGGCCAGTCAGCAGGTAACCTTCGAGCCAGCCTTCGCACTGATGCTCGCTCAGCACCTCCATCACACGGCCATCCGGCGCGACGTGGTCGTCGCCGGGAAGAATCTCCGCAGTCGAACAGCGGTTTGTCACCTCAAAGGCGGCACCCCAGCGGTTTGAAGCTGTCTCGTCCGGACTGAAGATGCGGAAATTTGTCCTGTTCAACTTGATGACATCGCGGATGAAGGTTCCCTGGACCCGCGTCGCCTCTGCTTCCAGTTGACCGGGGTTGGGCACTTTCAAAGCATACTCGCGAAAATCTGGAAGGCTCAGATCGCGCAAGAGCAACCCGCCATTAGCGTGTGGGTTGGCGCTCATGCGGCGCGCCCCAGCAGGGGCCAGTTCAGCGAGTTCCGGAAGTAACCGGCCATTGTCGTCGAACAACTCTTTCGGACGATAGCTCCGCATCCACTTCTCCAGAATCTTTACATGCCCCGGGTGACTCATATCGCCCATCGGGACCTGATGCGAACGGAACGTGCCTTCGGTCGCCTTACCGTCGACGCTCTTCGGACCGGTCCACCCTTTTGGCGAGCGCAGGATAATCATGGGCCAACTCGGGCGCTTCTTGAAGCCGTGCTCCCGGGCGTCTTGCTGGATGCTCTGAATTTCGGAGACTGCGGCATCGAGCGCAGCAGCCATGAGCTGGTGCATCTGCATCGCGTCGTCGCCCTCCACGAAATACGGTGTATATCCGTAGCCACGGAAAAGAGCTTCCAGTTCAGCGTGCGGAATGCGGGCCAGCACAGTGGGCCCCGCGATTTTGTAACCGTTCAAATGAAGGATGGGCAATACCGCACCATCGTGGACTGGATTGAGAAACTTGTTGGAATGCCAACTGGTCGCCAGCGGACCGGTCTCTGCTTCGCCGTCTCCGACCACGCAGGCGACGAGGAGTCCAGGGTTGTCGAAGGCGGCCCCAAAGGCATGTGACAGCGAATAGCCTAACTCCCCGCCTTCGTGAATAGACCCTGGGGTCTCCGGTGCCACATGGCTCGGAATTCCTCCGGGGAAGGAAAACTGCTTGAAGAGGTGCTTGATCCCCTCTGCGTCCGGGGTGACCGAGGGATAGACTTCACTGTAGGTGCCCTCAAGATAGGCGTTCGCGACCAAGCCCGGCCCGCCGTGACCCGGTCCAGCAATATAAATGACGTTGAGGTTGCGTTCCTTGATCACGCGATTCAAGTGCACATAGATAAAGTTCAAGCCAGGTGTTGTGCCCCAGTGGCCGAGAAGCCTGGGTTTGACATGCTCCAGGTGAAGCGGCATTTTCAACAGGACATTATCGTAAAGATAGATTTGTCCAACCGAAAGATAGTTCGCGGCGCGCCAATACGCGTCCATCTTGGTGAGAAGTTCCGGAGAAAGTATTTTTTTCATCTCTGCCTCTTTTATGTGAACGGGACTCTTTAATCATGTTCATACGATAGTGCAGATGTGCTTCAGACTCAACGGGGAATAACCCTACTGTGCGCCGCACGCGCCGGGTATAAAGGCAAGCAGCTTCGAAAAATAAGCAACCCCAACGCTAGCTGTGGCACAGGGTGCTTCGGACTAGAATTGAGGTTCGTGTTTTCGGCAGATTATTTACCACTGCAACCGCAGCCACATTTCGAGCAGGCCTCTGAGACTGCTTTCTCCACCGCTTCACGGGTTTCGCCGGTGCGTTTCTGGATGCGGCCAAGCAGTTCCTCATGCTTGCCTTCGGCGTACTGAAGATCGTCATCCGTGAGCTGGGCCCACTTCTGCTTCAGCTTGCCTTTCGCGATATTCCAGTCCCCTTTAATTTCAAGTTTGTTCATGATACTCCATCCTTCTTTGTTATGTTCGCCGTCAAAGTGACTGCAAACTTTTTTTTAAAGCCTCTTCACCTAACGGCGAAGCAGGAGAATAACAATAATGATGACAAGCAGAAGTCCGACTGAGCCGCCGCCGACCCATATTCCGCGGGAGCCAAAGTCGATTGAAAAAGCTAACAAGCTGTTCATACTAATCCTTTCTGTTAGGATGGCATTTTAAGTGCCATCACGTTAAAGCGGATGATAACGGATGGGGCCGTCTTGAGCTATAGGGATTAACCCTACTGTGTGACTTGGTGATATGATCCCGCCTCTTACCGTCGATAATGGGTTCCTGTCAACAGAGCGGGAATTCGGGGCAGCTCCCGCAAAGGGCCGGTACGGAACCACCTCCGGCATGTAATTTTTCTGCCGCATCCAGTAGCGCCGCACGCAGGGCCTCTTCCGCAGTCGGATGATAGAAAGGCATCTGCAACAGATCCGATACGGTCATGCGCTGCTGAATGGCCAAAGCGAGCACGTGACCCAGATGTTCAGCTCCGGGGCAGGCCGCTTCCGCGCCCAGCAAGAGGCCAGATGCAGCATCGACATAAATCCGCAGCAGGCCTCTGTTTGTCCCCTCAATGACGGCGCGCGACTCGTCCTCAAACCCCACACGCCCGATCACGATTTCGGTGTTATTCAGTTGGGCGAATGATTGGCCGACCATGGCCAGTTGCGGTTCGCAGAACACGATCCTCAAGGCCGACCTCCTGCAATACGGCTCTGCGTCGTCTGCCAGCACGTTCAGCCCGGCGATGACTCCCGCGTCCAGCGCCTCATGCAAGATGGGACGGCATCCGGTCACATCGCCGGCTATGTAGACGGGCAGGTTGCCGACCTGAAGCGTCCCGGCATCGTATAAGGGGAGCCCCTTTTCGTCCAAAGCCACGCCCAGACGCTCAAGGCCTAGGCCCTCCACGTTCGGCGACGAACCGACAGCCACCAGCAATCGGTCGACCGTTACCGTGGTCCTCCCCGAGCGAACAACAAGGGTGTCGCCTTCAGGCTCCACTTCGGCCGGAGCTTCAAGATGGATCGGGAACTCGGCGGCTATCGCCTTCCGCATCACCGCATTGACCTCCGGATCGCTCAGTCCGCCGACGGACTTACTCGAACTGAAGCCCGTCATCTCAATGCCCAGTCGGCTCAGCGCCTGCCCGAGTTCCAGCCCCACGGGGCCTAGCCCGATCACGGCCATGCGGTGCGGAAGCGTCTCCTGCTCAAAAAGGCTCTCGTACGTCAAGAGGCAATCCGTGAAGCCCCGCCACGCTTTGGGAACGTCCGGCTTTGCTCCCACAGCGATGACGATATGGTCGGCTTCGATGATCAGAGCCCCGACCTGAATGTGGTGAACGTCCAAGAGTTGTGCGTGGCCGATCAGAAGCCGGTCACCCGCCTGCGTCCGAATCGCCTGAACCATACCCGACGTGAATCGGTCGCGCAGGCAGCGTACCTGTCTCAAAACAGCCGGGATATCGCAGGCCAGATGCTCTGACCCAGTGATGCCGGACGTGGCAAACAAGCGTCGCCCGTGGAAATCCCGGGCGGCCTGAATCAACGCCTTGGAGGGCATGCATCCCACGCGCGCGCAGGTGGTCCCCAAGGGGCCATTATCAATCAGCACGAAATCCCCGGTCCTTTTCTTGACCTGCCGCAATGCGGAAAGTCCGGCGCTCCCGGCACCGATAATGGCTACCATGACGTGTCTTTTCATACTGCCTCATAACTTCAAACGGATTAAGATGGAGGCGCGGCTTCCCGCGCCGGGCCTTCACCGGGAGCGGCGCGGCTTCCCGCGCCGGGCCGGAACGCGAAGGCGTTCCGCTCCCCTTGCTGCCCTCACCTGGAGCGGCGCGGCTTCCCGCGCCGGGCCGGAACGCGAAGGCGTTCCGCTCCTTCACCGGGGCGCGAATCGGTGCAGCAGCAAGAGCAGAGCGGTCAGCACCACGGCAAAGCCGACTACAAAAATGGCGCGAGGAACGCGCAGCAGATCAGGGAGCAGCACCTTTCCGAGGTCACCCCATTTCTCGACCGTTCGCTCTGTCCATCCCGAAAGTTCAGCGAATAACCATGAGCCCGCAATGAGTCCCGCGATGCCGAAAAGCGCGTCCCAGCTTCCCTGCCCCAGCGCCACAGCGGCTGTTCCCGGACAATAGCCCATCAGCGCAAAGCCCGTGCCGAATAAGAGACCGCCGATGATGGTTGCCCCGAGCCTCGTCGGCTTAATGTGCAGGTTCACCTTGGCGAAGCGGTGCAGGGTGAAAAAGCCAATCATGCCGACGACAATCGCACTGAGCATTATTTTGGCGACGGTCCAGTCCTGGAGCAGAAGTTGGCCCATGAGAACAGGATATTTCCCCACTCCCCCCTTCTGAAGAAGAAAGCCGAACACCAAACCGAAAACCGCGCCAGCGACCAGTTGTTCGGTCACGGACACAGGCGGTGTTGGTTTTTCTGTCTGCGCGATAGATGCCTTGGCAGGAGTACTCATAGGTGCCTCACAGTTTGAAGAGGGGTATGGCCACCGCGATGCCGCCCAGGAAAAAGCAGATCACGGCGATCCATGAGCCCACGCTGAGTTGAAGGGTCCCGCTAATGCCGTGTCCGCTGGTGCAGCCACCGGCAAGGCGTGCGCCAAAGGCCATCAGAATGCCGCCCCCGAATGCGACTGCCGCACGCAACACGACACTGTCGCCGAAACGCGCAACCCACATGGGCGGGAGCCACTCGCTGGTGAACTCGCCCCCGGTGACGGCTGAGAGCGCGCCCCCCAGAACGATTGAAACGACGAAAACAAACTCCCACTCCACACGCGGCGGATTCTCTTTGAAGTAGGCGAGTGACGCCGTGTGACGCGGCGCGACGAGCTTCCCCACGAGCCCTGCCACCTGCGCATAGAACGAGGATGCGCCGATCGGTTTGTCAGAAACGTAAAAGGTCATCCAGGACAGCGCCCCGATGGCAGCACCTACGAGATACGGAGACCAGGTTGCCCCGAAAGTGTCAGGCGAGATCATTTCTTTTTCTCCTTTTTACCAATCTCTTTTTCGACCGGGTATCCGGATCGCTTCCAGGCCTGCCAGCTCCCGGGGACGTTATAGACGCAGCTAAAACCCTCTTTTTTCAACATGCTCGCAGCAATGCTCGCGCGGTAGCCGCTGTCGCAATACACCGCCGTCGGCTTGGACTTGTCCAGTTCGCCGAGGTGCGCGGGCAGCGTACCCAGGAAGAAATGGAGGGCCTTGGGGATGTGCCCGCCCTGCCATTCCTGCGGCGAGCGCACGTCGAGAAGCTGCAACTCATCCTTGGCGCTCTTGATTTCATCCACGGTCATTTGCCCGATCTCCTCCAGCGGCAGTCCTGCGTTGTCCCACGCCTTCATTCCGCCGACGAGGTAGCCGGCAAACTTCGTATAGCCCGTGCGGAGAAAGAGGCGGACGATGTCATTGAGCTGTTCGTCGGACTCCAAGACCAGAAGGATGGATTTGGCTGGGTCAAGCAGCCAGCCCGCCCAGAGGGAGAGCATGGGAGCCCCCCCGATGTTCAGCCCGCCTTTGATATGGCCACCGCCAAAGCCGAGCATCATGCGGGTATCGACAAGCACGTTGCGCGTGTCCCCGATGGCTTTCTGTAACATTTTCGGAGGGAGCGCGCAGACGGTCGGCAGATTGCCGAGCACTTCGGGGCCTTTGGTGTTCAGCTCCTTCATCCGCGGATAGTAGGCAGGTTCGGGCGGAACCGAGGAGAGGGCGTAATCCGTGAAACTCTCCACGTCCTTGAATTGTAGGAAGGCATTGAAACGCCGCTCATAACCGATCGTGCTGCTGAGCCGGTCACCGATATCCGCACCGCACGGCGAGCCGTGGCCATGCGCCGGGTAAATCGTCACGCCGTCGGCGAGCTTCAGGTAAAAGTCATACAGCGTGTGGTATTGAATTGCGGCTTGCTCTTTCTCCTTGCCATTGCCGAGGAGGTCAGGCCTTCCGGCGGAATTGACGAACAGCGAGTCTCCGGTGAGCACGCCCCAGGGCGCATCCGCATGATCCTCCTCCGCAAGAAGGTAGGCAACCAGTTCCAGCGTGTGTCCGGGCGCATGCTTAACCGTAATCATGACGGAGCCGAACGTGAAGCGGTCTCCGTCCTTGATCTTCTCGTGGTCAAAATCATAGCGGGCACCGCCCTCGTGACTGAGATAGATCTTCGCCGACTGCGCACGCGCGCAAAGCTCTCGCGAACCGCTGATGAAATCGGCATGGATGTGTGTCTCAAAAATATGCGTGATCGCTACACGTTTTTTGCGTGCGAGCTTCAGGTAGCACTCCACGTCAGGGCGTGGATCAAAAACAGCCGCCACGCCTTCTGAATCATCGCCGATCAGATAGGACAGTTGGGCGATACCCTCGGTTTGAATGCATTCAAATAGGAGTGCCATAATGATTCCTCTTCTCCTTGTTTCAGCCCATCCATTCGGGGTGGAGGGCCGTGCCGTCATACTGGGTGGCGGTCTTGAACTGCTCATATTGGCCTGTTCTGGCGGACGCTAGGGTCCGGGCCAGCAGTTCGCGCACCTGCGCGCCGTCAAGCGGCTTGAATTCCTTCATAATTTTCAGATCCTGTTCGAGCACCTCCAGGCTCTCGATACCGGTGATCACAACGGAGGTCGGAAGCGTGAGGGCGTAGGTCAGACACTCCTTCGGCGTGGCGATCTTGTTCTTGACGATGGTGCCGCTGGCCATGGGTTTCATGCCGAGAACGGCGACCCCCTCTAGAAGAAGGCGCGGGACGACATGCTGGGCGAAACTACGGAAATTGGCATCGAGCAGATTGAGGGGCATTTGGCAACTATCGAAATGGAAGTTGTGCTCGGCTGCGACATCCAGCATCCGGTTGTGGACGATGGGATCCTTGTGGCCGGTGAAACCGATAAAGCGGATTTTGCCAGCCTTCTTAGCCTCCTCCAGCGCTGCGATGGCGCCGCCCTTTGCAAAGCAGCGGTCGGCATCCTCCATGCGCAAGTTCTCGTGGATCTGCATGAGATCGACGTGATCCGTCTGCAGGCGCTTGAGCGATTCGTCGATCTGGCGGGCGGCGGCTTCCCGCGTACGTCCGTCGATCTTGGTCATCAGGAAGACTTTCTGACGATACCCGTCGCGTAGCGCTTTGCCCATCCACACCTCGCTCTTGCCGTCGTGATAGTCCCAGCAGTTATCCATGAAGGTGATGCCACGATCAATGGCCGAGCGGATGAGCGTGATGCTATCCCGCTCCTCTTTCACTTGTCCGATGTGGTGTCCGCCCAGACCGAACGCGGAAACGCTCTCTCCTGTGCGTCCGAGCGTGCGGTAGAGCATGTCTCCCTTGCGGATTTCTGTGGGGCGCGGCCCGAACCCGGGCCAAGGTAAAGCTGTCTTCTCGTCGATCGTGGCTCCCGGCAAACTGGACCATGCCGCTAAGGCCACGGCCTGACTAAGCACTTCACGTCTTTTCATGGGCTGACTCTTTTTCTTTAAACATGAATCACACTGTTCAGGGACCCGAATTCGTTTGCAGCCCACTCCGCGCACTGCGGATCGGTTACCCAGTCACCATTGACTACGAATCTGTATTCGTATCTCCCTTTAGGAAGATGCAGCGAAGTCCTGAAATGGCCGATCTCCGGGTGGTACTCCAGAGGGGTCGCAGTCGGGCTCCAGTTGTTGAACGTTCCAGCAACATACACCTGACTTTCCTGCTCGGCGGACAACTCGAATTGCGCGTTGTCTCTGTGTCCTCTGGCCGCCTTATTACCCTGAACTTTATTCATTTTCATAATATGCTTTTCCTTTTGCTGTTGAATTTTGTCACTTCGAACTGAGTTCGTTTTACTCGACTTTCTTCAATTCCTTGCCGCAGGGGCACTTGCAAGGCTTGTCTGCGATCTTGGTGCATCCGTCTGGGCAAACGTACATGCCCTTCGCGCTCACGGTCTTGACCTTTTTCTCGCAACCGCACTTGCCGTCCTTCATCTCCTTCGCGTTACACGTGCAGGTTGATGCGCAGCTGCACAGCATCGCTTTGCCGTCTTTCACGCCGAGCACATGCTTCTCCTCCATCGCATTCTTGCAGGTGCCGCACTTCCCGGCTTTCATGCCCAGGCTGTTACAGTGCGAGCATACAAAGGCAGACTGCGTCAGTGTTTCCTTCTTATCAGCCGCTGCCTCTTTCTTCTCCTCCGCTATCACGCGAAGCGCTCCGCTTATCAGGCCGAAGCAACATAGTGCTACTATCAGACTCATTGACTTTTTCATCCGTTTACTCCAGTTCTGTTTATACCCATTTTGGGGGTTACTGTTTGCCTCGTCACCGAGGCGGTTTAAAGCGCGTTTCTCATCGTCGTTACACGTATGAGATACGGCTTTTGTTTTGACGGTGCTACGATACAACATCGTCTGTTCCTTTGCCATGGGGGCAAATCCTACCGGGGTTGAAGTCTTTCAGGCCACGTCTTTACCGCCAATACGGGACACATGCTCCGCAGGCGATCAGTTACCCCTACTTGCGGCCGGATCCGCTTTTCTTGCCTCCGCCGCTGAGTTTGTTTACGGTGGCCCACGCCCGCGCCGCAGCCTTTTTCTCGCTGAGCCCCTTTTTCTCATAACCGGCTTCAATGTGCTCGGCCTGCCGCTTCTGTTTGTCCGTATAGCTGGATTTATCGCCTTGTGGTGCCATGGGTGACCTCCTTCTTTTTATGTTGATCGTTCATTTCATTCCTTTCGCCTAAGCATTCCGATGGCCTTCAGATGGCTGAACGGAATGGTTCAATTTCAAAAATCGTCCTACTACGGTTTTCCGTAAGCACCTAACCGTTTCAGAATTTCATCCGCCACCCAAATCGAACTCGACACCGCAACAATCAGGAGCCAATCCGTGACCGAAAGTCCGGTGGTGCCGAATAGCTTCTGTCCGATCCAAGTGTGTACGGCCCCGAGTTGCAGCAGGATGGCCGCTCCCACGCCCAGCAGCAGCGGGCGGTTGCTGAATACGCCGATGGAGAAAACGGACTGGCTGGTGGAGCGTGCGTTGAAGGCCTGAAACCACTGGAAAGCCGCCATTGTGGTGAAGGCAACGGTTCGCGCATAATTCAGTTCACCCTGCTGGCGAGCATACCAGAACAGGCCCAACGTGCCGGCGGCCATGAGCGGCATCAGCAACGCCATACGCAGCGCCGCATGACGGTCCACAATAAAAGCCTTGGGATCCCGCGGCGGGTGCTTGAGAACATCCGAATGCCGGGGCTCGACGCCGAGCGGCACCGTGCAGGCACCGTCCGTCACCAGGTTAACCCAGAGCACCATGACGGCGGTCAGGGGCAAATCCATGCCGATAATCAGCGCGCCGACCAGCGTGAGGATTTCGCCCAGGTTGGTCGTCACAAGGAAATAGACCACTCGGCGCAAGTTGCTGTAAATAACCCGCCCTTCTTCCACCGCGTGCACAATGGTGGCGAAGTTGTCGTCCGTCAGAACCATGTCAGCGGCCTCCTTGGCCACCTCGGTTCCGGCGCCTCCCATGGCGATGCCGATATCCGAGCCTTTCAGCGCGGGGGCATCGTTCACGCCGTCGCCGGTCATGGCAACGATATGCCCCTGCTCTTTGAGAGCCTCCATGAGCTTCAGTTTATGCGAGGGGGAGACGCGCGCGAACACGCCGCCGGCCAGTGCCGCCTGGGCCAGCTCAGGCTTCTCCATTTTCTCAATATCCGCTCCTGTCAGGGCAGGCCCGTCTTGAGTGATTCCGACGAGACGGGCAATCGCCAGCGCCGTGATGGCATGGTCGCCCGTGATCATGACCGGGTGGATCCCCGCCCCCTTGGCATCGCTCACAGCCTGAGCGCTTTCCTTGCGCGGCGGATCGAGCATGGCCCACAGCCCGGCCAGTGTCAGTCCGTTTTCCATCTCGCTCTTTTCCAGCCGGTCCTGACCCTGCGGCATGTCCCGATACGCGCCAGCCATCACCCGGAGGGCCTGTGACGCATAGTGGTCGTTGAGCGCGACGAGTTCACGACGAAGCTCGTCGTTCAAGGCCTCCGGTTTGCCGTCCTTGAGCACATGCGAGCAAAATTCCAAAATCCGCTCAGGAGCGCCCTTCACGCAGGCGACACGTCCGTCGCTGTTCGGCTCCGCATGGAGTGTCGCATTGTATTTGGTATCGCTGGAAAACGGAATCTCTGCTAAACGCCGGTTTTCATTTCGCAGCGCGACGATGTCCATGCCGGCTTTCCCCGCCACGGTCAGCAGCGCCCCTTCGCTGGGATTGCCCTCGACACGCCACTGCCCCTCCTCTTCCTTCAGTGCGGCATTGTTCGACAAGACGCCGATCCGCAGCAGCCGTTCCAAAGCCGGAGGGCGTTCACCGACCGCTTCGCCGCCTTCTTGCCGCACCTCCCCTTCGGGTTGATAGCCGTCGCCGCTGATCTCAAACGCCTGCCCGCCCGCCCAGAGCTTACGCGCGGTCATCTGATTTTCGGTTATCGTACCGGTTTTGTCCGTGCAGATAACCGTGGTTGAGCCGAGCGTCTCGACAGCCGACATGCGCCGGACGATGGCGTTCCGCTGGGCCATACGCCGCACACCGAGCGCCAGGGTCACACTGATGACGGCGGGCAGGCCCTCCGGGATCGCGGAGACGGCCACAGCCACGGAATACATCAGCATCCCCTGCCATTCATGGCCCCGCAGCAGGCCGAGTCCGAACACAACCGCCGCCAGTCCGATTCCGCCGACTCCCAGGATCAGCCCCAGCTTCTGCATCCGTTTTTGCAGCGGTGTATTTTCCCGCACGGTTGCGCGCACCTCTCCGGCAATCTGTCCCATGGCGGTGCGCATGCCGGTCTCGACCACAACAGCCCGTCCGCGGCCGCCAGTGATAGTTGTGGACATCCACACCATGTTACGACGGTCCGCCAGCGGCGCCTCCTCCGCCGGGTTTTCCGGCTGCTTGGAGACGGCCTGGGATTCTCCGGTCAGGGCGGATTCATCCACATGCAGGTTGTCGCCGGAGAGGATGCGGGCATCGGCAGCCACCCGGTTCCCTGTTTCGAGCGCCAGCACATCGCCGGGCACGACCTGGGATGCATCGATTTCAAGAGTCTTTCCGTTTCTCAGGACTCGAGCGTGATGCGCGGACATTTCACGCAAGGCCTTCAGCGCACCCTCTGCCCGCCACTCCTGAAAAAAGCCGAGCAGTGTATTCAGAACGACGACACCCACGATCACCCCTGCATCCACACGGTGGCCGATGACAAAGGACAGCACCGCCGCACCGATCAACAGATAGATCAGCGGATTGTGTACCTGCCGCACCAGCAGGCGCAGCGGGCTTACGCCTGCTTCGATGTCCAGCGAATTGGGGCCTGCCTTTTCCAGCCGCTGTTTCGCCTGCGCCTCCTCGAGACCGTTCTCGCCGGAGGCCAGACGTTCAAAGACCGCCTTTATCTCCAGGGCGTGCCACTGAGCCGATGTCATTTCCGCCTTCATTATTATTTCTCCTGCGCTCCATGATGAGCGGTTCCTTCAACGGGGGACGTCCGGCGTGCGTCTCCGGAACGCGGGACTCAGGATCTAAGAAAGGCCAGCAGGTGAGCGTTGAGTTGATCTGTGTGTGTATGGGTGAGTCCATGGGGTGCTCCCGCATAGATTTTCAGAATGGCGTTTTTGACCAGCTTCGCGGAGTGGAGCGCCGCAGCGCCGATCGGTACAATCTGGTCGTCGTCGCCATGAACGATCAGCGTCGGTATGTCGAACGTCTTGAGATCCTCGGTGAAATCCGTTTCCGAGAACGCCTTGATGCAGTCGAACGTGTTTATGGCACCGGCCTGCATTCCTTGCAGCCAGAACGAATCGATTATGCCCTGTGACACTTTAGCTCCGAGCCGATTGGCCCCGAAGAAAGGGCCGGCGGCGATGTCCTTGTATAGCTGCGAGCGATCAGCGATAGAGCCCTGTCGGAGCTCATCGAACTTCTCGATCGGCAAGCCATCGGGATTGGTTGCTGTCTTCAACATCAGCGGCGGAACGGCCGCAATCAATGCCGCCTTGGCTACCCGCTTCGTGCCGTGAAGGCCGATATAACGGGCCACTTCGCCGCCGCCCGCAGAGAAGCCGACGAGGACGACCTTTTTCAGATCGAGCGTTGCAATGAGCTCCGCAAGGTCATCGGCATAGGTATCCATATCATTGCCGGTCCAGGGCTGGGTTGAACGGCCGTGGCCGCGCCGGTCATGGGCGATGCACTGGTAGCCGCGGGAGGCCAGAAAGAGCATCTGAGCCTCCCAGCTGTCTGCGTTGAGGGGCCAGCCGTGACTGAACACCACCGGCTGCCCTTCTCCCCAGTTCTTGTAATAAATGCGCGTGCCGTCTTTCGTCGTTATTGTGCTCATGATTTATGTCCTTAACTGCTTTTTGTTCCGTTACTTGATGTCACTCTGCTGAGTTGCATTGTCTTAAGATACATGATCAGCCAATTGCCTGCTATGGGGGTTACCCCTACTGAGCGATCTTCCACCCGCTGGCACCGTGCACAACACATTGGCTACGCCGGTAATACTTTGCCGTCCAGAAGGCAGTCAGGCAGCCTGGTGGCGGCGGCGATTTCGGCAAGCGTGCGGCCCGAGGCGATTGATTTGGGATCCGTTAGTATGCCATCGCCGTCACCCTCGCGGGCGTCGTCGTCGCGGTGTTTGATCAGCAGCCAATTGGCATGTTTACCGCCCGTGCGGTCGTTCTTCATACGCACCAGAACCCAGCCTCCGTGCAGCCGCTCGCCCTCCAAGGAGAATTTCAGGTTGCCGCTTTTCAAGCCCTCCTGCGGATCGCCCTCGGGAATCCAGTAACCCCGGTCCCACAGCTGTACGGTGCCACCGCCATATTGACCCTTGGGAATGGTACCCTCGAAATCGCCATAGTCAAGCGGATGGTCCTCGACCTCAATCGCAAGTCGCTTATCGTGCGGATCGAGCGAGGGACCGCGCGTCACGACCCAGGACTTGAAGACACCGTCGAGTTCGAGCCGGAAATCGTAGTGCAGGCGCCTCGCGTCGTGCCGCTGGATGACAAAGCGCAGCCTGGAGGAAGAAGGCGCTGCCTTCTTGCCGGACGGTTCAGATGTCTTGGCGAAATCCCGCTTGGCGCGATAGCGTGTCATGCGTGATTTCGCCGAATTTTCAGTGGTCGTCAGCTCTTTCAAGATCGCCTGACCGCCTTTGTCGGCGGCTATTGCCTTCATGATTTTCAGCCTTTCTTTGTTTGCGTTTGAGTTGGCGGGGTTGTTCCCGGAGGAGATTCAAGAGGCGTCTCGTTTGAGGTAGGAATATGTCATTTGGCTTCGGATGCTTTTTCATGCAGGGCTTTGCGCGCAAGACGATCCAGCGCAGCATCTGTTACCGTGGGCAGAAAGCGCTTCCGATAGATTTCGTCGTGCAGAATGTCCACGATGGAAACCAGGGGTGCGGCAACCAAAACACCCAGCACACCGAAGGCGGCCACACACAAAAGCATGGAGAAGATCACTGCCACGGGATGTGCATTGATGCCACGCGCCATGAAGAAAGGGAGAATCACATTGTTTTCCAGTCCCTGGATGGTCAGATAGGCAAGCAAGACCCACACCGGGGTCATACCGCCTTTACCCAAGGCGAGCAAAAGTCCTGGCACGGCACTGAGGATCGGGCCCAGAAAGGGAACCGCTTCCAGAACACCCGCGATCACCCCCAGAACCAACGCGTCCATGAAACCCAGGATCGGCCACATGAACAGGAAAACCAGCAAACCAATCGTCCCCATCCCCATCAGCGTCGCTGCGGCCCAGCCGGGCACAAATTTGCCAATGCGTTGTGCGATGATCAGGGCCTGCTCATGATGGCGCTCGGGGACGAGGGAAAAAATGGCCCCAAAGATCGGGCGGGGATCCATCAGGGTAAAGGTCACGCCGAAGAAGACCGTGACCAGCACAACCATGATCTGAGCCGCATTGAACGCCATGGCCGCGAAACTGCCGGCCACGCCCTGTAGGGTCTGGCTCAAGCTGGACCGAAGCGATCCCGACTCTTTTGTAGGTTTGGACGGCGTCGGTTCCGAGGTTCGTGTAGCGGCTTTTGGCGTGGCCTCTGCGGGCGCGCTCCGGTTGATCTCCGTGCTGACTTCCGCCTGGAGTTTTTCCGCCGAGCGCACGGCCTGAAGCTCCATTTTGATCAATGGCTTCTGGAGCCTCTCCCAGTACGCGGGCAGCTGTTCCGCCAGCCGGGTTACCGAGGCCTTCATCGGCACAAAGAAAGCCCATCCCGTCAAGCAAATGACCACTGCCAATGCCACGACGATAAGCCCGGTCGCGCCTTTCCTGCCCCCTGTCCACACGCGCAGCCGCGAGATCACTGGATTGAGTGCGAGTGAAATCAGCAGAATGAGTAGAAGCGACAGCAGGATGGGAGACAGCACAGAAAATGCGCGAATGAAGACAAACAGCGCCGCGCCAAGCAGCACATAGAAAGAAATCGAGGGCTGCTTCACCTCTGGTTTGGGTTGGTTAGTCATGGCATAATCTCCCTTCGCTCACGTCTGCTTCATCAACGCGTAGCCGGAACGGAGTACGTTCGGCATCGTATCACGCAGGGGGGCTATGTTGGTCGATGGGCAAGGGCTGTTGTGCCGCGAGTTGTTAGGTTTGTCCGTTCATGGTTCCTTGCACAGATACATCATCGGCTGATTTTCGAAGCTTTCCACGCCGGCATCCAGCAACGCGCCCCTCAACGAGCGGCTGGCGCTCTGCACCCCCTTGGAGTCCATGACCGGCCCGGGCACAATGATCCGAATTATAGCGGTGGGGCCATTCGTACCGAATCCATTTATCACCAGCCTTTTGATGGAGAACATGGCCGGCGAGGAAGGCCACGACTACCATTACTATGAAAATCAACAACCACATTTTTGCTCCTCCTCGAACACTCATCTCGCTAATGGACTGGAGTTACCCCTGATCTCGACAGTGACTTCGAGTTGGTTGCGACGTCTGTACATACGTCCATTCATGAAAAGCCGCATCAGGCTCAGGCCAGGCGTATCACTTCTGGGACGGCCACACGGGTTTCGCCGGTGCGATTCCGACGCGGCCTAACGGCTCGTCGTGCTTGACATCCGGATGCCGGGGATCGGTTTCATGCGTGGAGTGCTGTTTCAGTTTCGACTTTTCGGGGGTGCACTTGCAGTCTTCTTTGTTTCCTTTTTCTTTCATAAGCGAATCCTTTCTATTATTTGATGTGTTAACGTTTCAGGTCTCTCCTTACAGGCAGCGCATGAACGCGACAAGGTCTTTCTTCTCTTCCGGCGTTAAGCGCAGCTGCTGGATCAGGTTGAAATACTCGACCGTGTCTTCCAACGTGAAACAGCGTCCGTCATGCAAATAGGGCGGAGAATCTTTAATGCCCCGCAGGGGGAACGTCTTGATGCTTCCATCATGGGCCATCATCATGCCGTTGACCATCTCCTTTTTGTAGAATCGCTCCGCCTTCAGGTCATGCATGCTGTTGTCGGTGTAATAGGGCGCTGCATGGCAAGCATTGCACCGGGCCTTGCCATTGAAGAGCGCTTCGCCGCGCAACTCATTCGGGGTTGCCTTTGCGGCATCAAGTTCGCCATAGATGTTGAGCTTTGGAGCCGGCGGGAAATCCAGCAGCGCTAGAAACTCGGCCATGAAATGGACCTGCGAACCCCGGTCAAGAATGTTGACGCCTTTCTTCGCAGCCATGCAGTGGTCGCCGTCAAAATAGGCGGCGCGCTGTTCAAATTCCGTGAAGTCCTCCACGGTCTTGAGCGCCCGCTGCGAGCCGAACAGCCGCTGGACATTGACCCCGCGCAACGTCGGCGTCTCAATCCGGTGACGGAACTCCTGAGGCCTGATGTCGCCCACCAGATGGTTGGCTCCGTTGGCATGGCCATTGGCATGACAGTCAAAACAGGTCACCCCCAGACTGGGCCGGTCGGTACGGCGGTCCTCGGTCGCATTGAACTGCTGCTGAGGAAATTGTGTCACCAGGAGGCGCAACCCTTCCAACTGCTTCGGATTCAAGAGGCCGTTGAAAATCTCATAGTAGTTGTCAATCGTGATCAACCTTCCTTTCGCCACGTCACCGAGGTCAGGCCGTGTCGTCAGATAAATGGCCGGGGCCGGATCGGGCAGCACATGCTCGGGCAAGTCAAAGTCCAAGTCGAAACGGGCCAGCCGCGGCAACGCATTGGTGATCATGGCCGGGAAGAGCATCCCGCCTTCAGCATGGTCTGCAAACGGTAGCGGCTTGTACGGGAATAGTCCCTTCTCCTTGATTTGCTCTGGAGTCAGTTTGTCGAATTGCTCCCAGGTGATACCTTGAAGTCTGGCCGTCGGCCCCAGTGGAATGGCTTTGCCCCCCGACATCATAACTTCGCCGCTGCTTCGTTTAGTAAGGTCATACCGGGCGTTCAACAGCGCCGAGTGCTCGTTGGCGCGCTCGGCTTTCACAGCCATACGCGCAGCTTTAATATGTTCAAAGGGGATGTCCTGATTGATCGGACCATAACTGGAAACCACCTTTGCTGATTGCGCAACGACGACCTGTGCGCAGACCACCATGATCAAAAGCGAGGCAAGCCGCTGCGTCCGCTTCGTCCAAACCGAAGCAACACCTGAGCAGCGACTGACTTGCGCGTTTGTGTATGTTTGCATAGTCTTCATCCTTTCTTTCTGTACTCTCTCTGTTTTTGTTCCTTGCACCGTCAGGCATAAGCCATCATGATGCGTTTCAAGACGTCACGATCCACGGGCTGGGAGCCGCGTTCACGATTCCCGCAGACGGGGATACATGACTCATAGGTCGGCTCATCAGCTTCGAAGAGAACGCCGACAGGGATCTGGTCGCCCCATCGCCCTGCTGTTTCCATCGCCTGATGCCAGTCATGCGGATCATACTCTGCAGGCAGCGGCGTGCAGCGATCCGCATACCACTTGAAGGTGTTGACTTTGTTAAACGAGATGCAGGGCTGGAGGATGTCGACCAAGGCGAACCCCTCATGCTGGATGGCGCGCTTCAGAACAGCAACAAGGTGGTCCTTCATCCCGGCAAAACCGCGTGCGACAAAGCTGGCTCTCATCGCGATGGCGACGGCAACAGGGTTGAATGGCATCGACTGAACACCCTGTGGCTGGACTTTTGTAACGAGTCCCTTCTCTGAAGTCGGACTCGCCTGCCCTTTGGTCAGCGCATAGATGTGGTTATCATGAACCAGTACCGTGACATTGATGTTTCGGCGTATCGCAGCCAGGAAATGATTGCCGCCTTCGCCATACATGCACCCGTCGCCACTTTCGACAATCACCTTTAACGAAGGATTGGCAAGCCTCGCTCCGGTCGCCACAGGCAATGCCCGCCCATGGAGCCCATTGAAGACATTCGCCTTCAGGTAGTGCGGTGTCTTGGCCGCTTGCCCGATTCCCGAGACAAACAACACCTGATGGGGTGCGAACTGGATGTCCACCAATGCCTGTTTCAAGGCTGTGAGTATTCCAAAATTTCCGCAACCAGGGCACCATGCCGTCTCGAACGTGCCGTAATCCTCTAATGTCACCGTACTTTTATCCATGGTTAAGTCCCTCCATGATGTACTCCGGGGTGAAGGGCAATCCGTCATAGCGCGTGATCAGACTGCCGATTGTAAACCCGGTTTCCCGACGAAGGAGGCGCGAGAACTGGCCTGTTGCATTTCCTTCCACGCAGACCACACGGCCTGCCCCACGCAGCCGCTCCAGAAACTGCTCGGGGACGAGCGGCCACACTTGAGAAAAATGAAGTGACGCCACCCCCTTGCCCTCTTTTCGCATGCGGCCGATTGCCTCATCGACGGCGCCTTTCGAGGAGCCCCAACTCACCAGCAGGATCTCCGGTGCGTCGCCTCCGTCATAGTCCGGAGGCACAACATGGTCTGTGAGAACTTTCATCTTGCGTAGCCGCTTCTCAACCATCTTCGTCCGCATCTTCATATCCTCGGTGATATGTCCCGCTTCGTCATGCTCATCGCTGTCCGCCACGACTAAGTCCTGACTGACGCCGGGGAACTTTCGAGGCGAAAGACCTGAGTCGGTAAGCGCGTATCGCTGATAGGGTTCCGCAGCAGTCCCCTGCTGTACGAGCAGAGGAATCTCCTCGCCATCCAATGTGAAGGGCTGAACATCGCGATACGAATCAGCAAGAAACTGGTCGGTCAGCAGAAACACGGGCCCTTGGCTCGCCTCGGCCAGCGCGAACGTGCGGGACATGAGGTCAAAGCACGCCTCATGAGAGCCAGGCGTAAAAATCGCACGCGGAAACTCGCCATGACCCGCGTGCAGCACAAATTCCAAGTCCCCCTGCTCCGTCCGCGTGGGAAGGCCTGTCGCCGGCCCGGGGCGCTGGGCAACGACAATAACTACGGGTGTCTCAGTCATGGCTGACAGGCTGACGCCTTCCGCCATGAGGGCGAAGCCTCCGCCGGACGTGGCCGTCATACTGCGATTTCCTGAAAATGACGCGCCGATGGCCATATTGATGGCCGAGATCTCGTCCTCGGCCTGCTCGACGACCACGCCCATCTCTTGGGCATACCGGGCAAGGTTCACCATGATGGAGGTGGCCGGTGACATCGGATAAAAGGCGCAGAACTTCACTCCCCCTGCGAGCGCACCGAGGGCCAACGCCTCGTTTCCGTTGAGCAGGAGCCTCGGGGCGGATGCCTCTACAGGCGGGAGTCTTCGGAGAGGCTGGGTGACTGTTCCAGCCCAACCGTACGCAGCATAAACCGCCGCGATATTGGCCCGCGTGTCCTCCGCTTCCTTGCTACCGAAATATCCGGCAACCGCTTCGCTCACCACGGCCGTGTCAAGCCCGAGTAACGCCGCCACCACCCCGAGTGCAGTGACGCTCGTATATTTGACATCCGCCAATTTCTTAAACGGCACAGGGACGCAACACGCAGCATCACAGGCTCCCGTTTCATCACAGATAACGACACCCACCTCGGGCATCATCTCCTCCTTGTGAAGCCGTACCGTGTCAGCGTCGAGCGCCACAAGCACATCGATCTTGTTTTGAGGCGCTCCTAAAGGATCAACGCCCACGCGGATGGAAAACGTATTGTGCCCGCCGCGAATACGGGACATGTAGTTTTGTGTTACGAAGATGTGGTAACCGCTTCGCAAAAAACAACGCGCAAGAAGCTCGCCTGTGGTGACGAGCCCCTGTCCAGCCTCTCCTCCTATAACAACGTGGAGCATCTGTGCATCGATCATTTAACCTGCTTTCTGCATGTGTTGCTCATGGCGTGTGAACTGATGTCACTCACAATTTCGCATGTTTCGCCCGGATCTTGTCTGCCAGAGCATCCAACGCCACGAAATCCGCTTCACGGGGGATGCCCTTGCACATCAACGTGCCGAGCATCTCCACCCGGAGATTTGGGGTCAGGGCGGCGATCTGTTCCGCAGCTTTCGTACCCCACCCGTATGACCCGATGATTGCCGCATACTTCAGTTTAGGCCGTAGCGCATTGGCCAAGTGCGCGGTGGCGAATACCGTTGGATGGGGGCCGACATTGACCGTCGGGGTCCCGATCACGAGTGTCGCCGCATCCACAAGGGCCATCGCCAACTTGCCGACATCGGTGGTTGTCAGCTCGAACTTCTGCACCTTGACATCGCGTTCCGCTAACGCGTCGACAAGATAACTGACCATGAGTTCCGTGCTCCCATGCATGGAAATATAGGGAAGCACGACCAGATTCGAGACCCGATCCGAGACCCAGTCCTCATAAGCCGACAGGATGCATTCAGGGTGATCAAAGACCGGGCCATGACTGGGCGCGATAAAGTCGAACTGCAGGGCTCGCACCTTCTTCAAGTTGTTCTGAATCATCACGCGGAAGGGCATCATGATCTCGGCATAGTATCGTTTCGCAGCCTCTAAGACGCTGGGATCCTTGCCAGCATAAAGATCTGTCGTGGCAAGATGGGACCCAAAGAAATCGCACGAGAAGAGGATGCGGTCCTCGGGAAGGTAGGTGCACATGGTCTCCGGCCAATGCACCCAAGGCGTATGGACGAACTGAAGCGTTTTCCCGCCCAGCGAGAGCGTCTCGTTGTCCTCAACAGTTCGGATTCTCTCAGGGGCGATATCCAAGTGATCAACCAGCAATTCCTTGGCTTTGGGCGTACACAGGACAATGGCTTCCTTGAATTTTTCGAGGACCGCCGGAATGGCTCCGGAATGGTCTTGCTCGGCATGCTGAGCGATCACATAATCAAGACGCTTCACCTGTTCCAACTGTTTCAGCAGAACGCCGGTAACGGCTGGATCAACAGCATCCACAAGTGCGGTTTTCTCAGAACCGACGACGAGGTAGGCATTGTAACTTGTCCCGTCCGGCAGAGGCACCAGGGAATCAAAGAGACGCCTATTCCAGTCGACAAATCCCACCCAGTGAACCCCTGCACACATTTTTCTCGGTTTCATTCATTTCTCCTTTGAATTCATGCGAGATTCTATGCGATCTTCAGCCCCTTGGGTATGGGGTATTCTCCCCCTGTGCGGTTTGGGCACGGCCCATTGCATTCATTAAAGGGAATGAGGTTCAAATTATACTTGAAAATGACAAATGACAAAGATGAAAGCTTACCGTAACCTCTCCTGCTTTTTGCTTTTTGCCTGCCAAGAATATTTCTTATCATAAAATTCATTTCTCATTTTTTCGCAGTTCTCTAAGGATTTTCACAATAATTGGTGCTCCAGAACGAACGTACATTTCAAAAAAAATACCACTTTCCCCCAGTGTCCCTCACAAATCAACTACCAGCGCGCTTATACCGTGATGGAGATAGCCTCGGGGACATTCACAGGATTGCCGGACTCTAACCTGGAGAGGCCTACGAACCTCGTGATCAGCGGCGGCGGCAAGAAGCTCATGATCATCCCTGTCAGTACACTGATTCGCTTCATGTAGGCTGACAGAAATAGCACATTGGCAAGGGGCAGCAACAAAAGGAGAACGGGGTTTCCAACCCGTTGGATCACGGACAGGAAAGTCCGTGCCCCTATCGCAGCACTGCAAAGTGGTGGAGCCGCCTGCCTCGCCGTAGCTTAAGCGTAGGCGGGTCCCGACTCCATGCGGGCAAGATGCCCGCGCTCCTTTCAGCAGAAGGGAGCGTGGCCGCCTGCCTCGCCGTAGCCTTGGCGTAGGCGGGTCCCGGCCGCTTCTTCTGCCCTCTGCATCCAATAAAGAAGAGCTTCATCAATCGCTTCGTCAAACCAGTCTTTATTGCCATAATAGTTTGGTTTAATAAACAATTCGAGCCAAGAAAGAACCACTTTAATCTGCTCAGATGAAAAAGGTATCTTGCCGACTTGGCTAGTCTTAGAATTCCCGTTCAAAAAGGATATTAGAAGTTCGATCTTTTCATATGAGACTGGATGACGAATAAGCTCCATCATGATTTGTGGCAAATAGTACCTTACATCTTGCGGATAGAACATCATTATATCTTCACTATACGCATACACTTCATCTCTCGAAAGCTGATCGCGATCAAACATTATTGGACGCTCTTTAGCAAAAGCATAGGTAATATTGTCCATAAGCTCTTGCCATTCAGCGCCATCTTCTTTTCGTTTACACTTCTTCATTCTGCCATGAATTATACTCGGTTGGAAATGTGCCTGAAAAGCGGAATCAAAAGGGGAACGGGTTTTCCAACCCGTTGAATCACGGACAGGAAAGTCCGTGCCCCCCTTCGCAGCACTGCAAGGTGGTGGAGCCGTCCCGGCTCCATGCGGGCAAGATGCCCGCGCTCCTTTCAGCAGAAGGGAGCGTGGCCGCCTGCCTCGCCGTAGCCTTGGCGTAGGCGGGTCCCGGCCGCCTCTCCATGCGGGCAAGATGCCCGCGCTCCTTTCGGAATGCCCTCAAACAGAAAGCCAGGACTCAAAGACTGAGAGACTCTAAGACTAAAAAATGGTCTTTGAGGTCCTGCGTCTCAATTTTGAGTCTTGGGGTCTTCTTGTCTTTGCGTCCTCAACCCAAACAAGACTGACCCCCGACGTCTCAGTAAATCCCGGTGGCCATGATGTGCCAGCCGCGGCCGACAGGCACGCCCTGGGAATCATTGGCAACGCCGACTTCACCGGCGCACCAGATACCGAAGAAGGGGACGCCTTTGCCAAGGCCCTTGGCAACCGCTTCCTGCTCTTCATCGATGGACTCCAGTTTGCCTTTGCGTCCGGCACAGTCGAAGAAGACAGCGCCTGTTAATGGGCTCTTGGCCCCTTGACGGATGCGCATCGCGGTATCCTCGGCAGTCTTGAGCACGGCATCGTTGTCACGCGCCTGATCGCCTGCCTGGATGACCTTGAAAGGGCCATTGAGCGCGATGAGCGCAGCCACATCCGTATGAAGCTCGCCTGCATGGCCAATCCAGTTGAAGCCGGCATTCTTATTGGCTGAACCGCCAGCCATGGGCAAAGCTGTCCCGTAAACGCTTTGCAGTCCATCCAGGAAAAACTGATTACGCGGCGAGTGGCAGTCTGCCATGACCAGCATCAACTTGGCATCGTCCTTGACCGGCAGCTTCTGCGCCAAGCGCTTTGCAGCATTCGTAAAATCGCCCTGGATCGCATCCGACAGCGCCTGACGCGCCGTCACGCCCTCACCCGAAAATGCCAGCAGACCGACTGTGGTCTTGTCCTTCGCGCCGTCCTGCGTGTAGATGCCATAGACAGCCATGGAGACAACAACATCCTTGCCGAGGACCGAGGTCACGCCCTTAAGCGCCTCGGCCTTATCCGCCTTTTCAGTATAACACTCCGCCATCACCACAACAGCAGGCTTTGCCTCACCCAACTGCGCTTTGATCTTTTTCGCTGCGGTTTCGCCAGCGGCGAAAGCATTCTTGTCCGTGCTCAGCGCGGTATTGACCTTCATTTGCGCCTGCACACACAGTGCAACCATCATTCCTGCGACCATCACCATCTTCTTCATAACCTGTTTCCCTTTCATGTTTGTAACCATTCACAACAAAAATTATTCACCGCAAAGAACACAAGGACCGCAAAGATCAACTTCTAAACTCATTGTTTTTGTTGGCTTAATCATGAAATAACATGACTCTTTTCTATGTGTTCTCTGCGTTCTTTGTGGTAATAACTTACCAACCATTCGTTTAATTCGTTGAAAACCATCAATGAATCGACGAACAACATCCAAAGATGCTCCATGCATCATAAAGCTCAGCCTGTATGCCCATCCATGCACTGCTGCGTTTTGCGCAGGCAGGACGATTCATACGCTCACCCAAATCGCGGGTCTTGCCCTCTGAATCCTGGACGATGAGCGAGAAATAAAATTCACGGCCCGCGTCAAAGCGAATGCCTTCTACAGCCTCCATGGGCAATTCAATTTCACAGATGGTGACACCTTTGTCCGAGGCAGAGAGCGATTTTGCAGTGACAGCCGTTTTAACCAGCTTGCCCTCTTCCCATGTCAAATGTGAGGTTTTGCCTTGCGCATCAGTTTCAAATTCGTGGTAGACTTTCGTCCCGTTCTTCTTGATGAAGCCGAACGCATATTGGAGCGCCTTCAAGCCGCCGTCCATCTCAACAGCCAGATAGAGGTTCTCTTCGTTCCAGAACATTCTGAGTGTGGTGTTTTTATCCTGGGTCTTCCAGGCAAGGGGGATGCCGTCCTGCCACAGTTTGTCGGGTTTTGCGTCGATCACCAGCTTGCCATACGGCGCACTGGCGACAGAGACGCTCTGCTGTAGAGTCTTCCCGTCAACGGTGACACCGAAAGCATATTGATTCGCCTGATTCTCAGCAGCCTTCACCACACGAAAGGGGGCGACCTTGCCATCCACTGTCACAATCAGAGGATCGATCACCCAGCCCTCCGGCGGGGTCAGGGTCACAGGGCCCTTCCAGTCGCCAAAGACCTCCACACCTCCCAACGGCCCCGTCGAAGGGTTGACGGTGAAATTACGGATCTTCACTTCAGCCGCGGCCGCAGCAGCGGCAATTAACGCGGTGACACCGATTGTCCTGTAGATGGCAATACTCATTTGCCTTCCTCCTCCTTGTTAAAGCCGATGGGAAGTCCGAGCTTGGGCCATACCCGTTCGCCCTTGGACTGTTTGGGCGCCTCCTGATAGGCACCATAGAAGACGCTGTTGCAGTCAAGCCAGCAGGTGATACGGCGCAACTCTTCAGGCGACAGCTTGACCTCTTTATGGCCAGCGGCGAGCATCTTATAGAGCTTGCTCACACGCGCCCCGATCTGCCCGGGGATCGAATACTGAAGCTCATTGTGCTGCTCCATGACGCCATTGCCGCCGCACATGGACCACGCCATGCTGTCGGGCTTAGCATGATTCTTGGTGAGCGAGCAATACGCATCTGACCAGCCCTGCTTGTTATTGATGGCAGAGGAAAGGCTCGGAACATTCTTCTCGCCTTTTGACCGCTGCTCCTCATGGCAGGCGACGCAATGCTTGTCGAGTACAGGCTGGACCAGGCGCGGGAAGGTAATCGGGAAGGTCCCCTCCCCTTCACGCTTCAGCACGGAAGGCGGACGCATAAAGGCCTTCGGCATCCGGCCCTCCCGCAAGGAGCCCATCTGCTTGGGCTCGTGACAGCCGATGCACGACATCTTTTCGCCGGGATGCACGTAGGTGCCTGAACGCATGGTCTGCACGGCAATCCCCTTCTCATCAATCACCTGCATATAGAATTCGCAGCCCGCCGGCATGGTGAAGTAGACGCTGCCGTCATCCTCAATCGGCACGGTCCCGAGCGAACCGCGTGCGAGCGACTGCTCGGAGACCCCGATCTTGGGGTCGTTGGCTTCATACGTATCCTTGGGGAAGATCGCGACGACGCGAAGCTCTTTCAGTTTGGGCCCTTTGGGCCACGGGTGCACGGATTGGTAGACATCATTAATCGCGACTTCGCCGGTCGTCGCCATGGGCTTTCCAGCAGGGCGGTCTGCGGCTGCCAGCTTCGACTCATTCTGCAAAACAGGCGGACGTTTGCGCGGCGCAAGGGGAATCGGATGCAGAGCGCTCATCCCCGCCTCCCGGTGGAGGAGTTCCCGGTTGCCCCACACATCGCAGAGGTAGATCCCGTAAGCCTCGTCATTGCTGCGCGCGTACACCGCAATATAATACTTTTCGGACAAGGGCCACGGCGTGCCGATGGGTTCGATAGTGGAGGTGCGGCTTTTGTTCCGCGTCACCCGTCCAATCTCCATGGCCTTGCCAGGGAGGTCTTCAGATTCAGGGAAAAAGTATTCCGGGGTCAGACGCTTGACCTGTTTCATCTCTGCGTCATCTGCTTCGCGCGGATCAATCACCACGACGGAACCATACGCCTGGCCGTGATGCGCAGCAGCCGTCGCCATGTAAAGCGGCGAATTGGGGATGGCCCGAATATTCATCTCCATCCAAGGGCGAAGCTCACGCTTGAGCGGGTAGTTGCCATGGAAGGCACGCGGGTTACGGCCGTCCGGGAAACAGAGCCAGGGATGGTGGGCCACATCTGAGTCGCGATCCACATAGTCCCAGCGCGTATAGACAATCATGCCGCTGTTGTCCACGCTCGGATGCCACTCCGTGGTTTCATGGTAACTGAAGCGTACAATGTCGTTCCCGTCCGGCATCATTCCATAGAGCACCGTGCACGGAACTGCGCGGCCGCTGCAGCGCGTCTGTCCGGCGTCGCGTTCAGAGACAAAGACGATGCGTCCATTCGGTAACCAGACCGGATGCGTGTCATTCCACATGCCATCGGTCAGCTGCTTTAAATCACTGCCATCGGCCTTGACGCTGAAAATATGAAAGGCGCTCTCTTTTTTCCAATAATAGTGCTTGGCATGCGAAGGCTGCCCTTCTGATTTCCGGGGCCCCGCAGGCTGATTCTTCCAATCCCAGTCATCAGGGATCATCGGATTTTTGTTTCCCACGCCCCACTCCGCCTCTGTATAGGCAAAGACAATACGTGAGGCATCATAATCGAGATCAAGACCAACAAAGGAGCCCTCATCGCCCAGCTTCTTGCCTTGCAAACGGCCACTGACGACCGGCTGAGAGAGAACATTACGCACAGCAGGCTTGTCGCTGAAGGGATTCTCCAGCACAAAGATACCGCCACCCTTGATCTGGTTGAAGCCCAGATACTGGTCAATCATGTGGTTTTCACCCCGTGATGTCGCCTTGCCATTCGACATCATCTTATCAAAGGGCTTATTGTGCTTCTGGAATAAGATGCTGTTGAAATTCAGCAAGGGGTTCTTAAAAGCAATTGAACGTCGGATGGCCACAACCTTGTTGAAGTTTGCCTCATCGTCCTGGCCTGTCCCGCATGCCGCCTGCAACGCTTCAAGCTCGCGCGTCTCCTTTGCCACGTTGACCCCGACAGCGGCCAGATCTTTAGCGAGCGCCAAGGCTTGCTTCAACGCAACCACAGCCGGGTACTTCTCCGTGGCGGGCAGCATCACCTCGGGGGTCATGCTCTCCTTGTGAAGGCGTTCCACATGCCAAGACTTGGATTCCGCCATCATGCGCTTCAGCTCCGCATACTCCGCCTGAGCCTCTGTAATGGCCAGGGCCTGCATCGCCCCTAACAAAGCAACAACTGCCACGCAACTTAAATACGACCCTGTTTTATTCATCCGAGCTCCCTGCCTGTCGACGTATGACGTGTTAAAGATTTATAGAGTGTACTAAACTTGGAAAAGCGCTTCAATCTCTCATTTGCGCGGTCTCTTATTTGCGCGGCCCCTGTTCGAGGACAGGCCAGAGTGAGCGCCAGTACAGTTGATCTGTCTTAAACGGATCAAAGGGGTCTTTAGCACCATCGAACGCGTGGGGAAGAACTCCAAAGCGCTTCATCTCCCGAATATAATCTTTATTCGGCTTCCATCCCTGCATGCCCCATGCGGGACGGTCTGTATAGACCTTCTGACCCCGCTGGATACAGGCCAACGCGAATTGATAGTCAGGATCATTCTTATCCTTGAAAATGGCATGCCCATGATGCTCAAGTCCACCTGCGGCCTTTGCAAGCGGCACACGCAGGAATGCGGAGTGTTCGGGATTGGTCAAATCCACAAGCTGGGTGATATCGAAATAGCGGGCAGGGTCATTGGTCGTGGTCAACCGTTCATATGCGGCAAGGGGGCGCCCCCACCTCTTTGACTCCTTCTCGCGTCGTATGTGGTCATTGAAGGGGATACCATTAACATTCCGATCCGGTTCATTTTTATGGCAGGAGGCACAGCGTTTATTCGCCACGGTGTGAATGCCATGACCTGCGTGTCCCCAAGCCGCCCCGTAATAATCCTGTTCCGCCTCATTGCGGATGCCTGCACAACTCCCGGCATAGAGGGCGCCTGCTTCAATCCAGAGCCAGACGGTCCGCCAATCTTTCTCGGAAACCTTTGTTCCCTTATGCCCGTTGCGCATGTATGTCAGCAGGGGGCTGGCCGAACTCCCGACGGAGCGTGGCAGGCGATTCCCAAGTCCATTCCCATTGTCCACCACGAGTCGCCGCAAGAGCAGCGCCATATAGGACTTGGAGAAGCGCACAGAGAGCCCCGCTGAAAGATCCATCCTGCCGGCCCGTTTTTCAGCATTGTGGCAGGAGACACAGTTCCGACCTAAGACAGGCTGGATATCGCGCTGATAATCAAAGACGTCCGGGTAGCCCTCGAAGGCTTGAATGCGCGAAGGCTTGCGTTGCAGAGCCAGCAAGGTTGGGGGCGCAGGCTTCATATCCGCCGTGCTGTTCCGCTCTTCATGGCAGCCGACGCAGGTGTAGCTCTCCCCGGGCATGAGGTTGCAGAAACTGTGCATGCGTTTTACCGAAAGGTCATCCTTATCCAGGGCCACAAAAAAGATCGGCCTTCCAGCAGGCGCAATAAACGACGCACTGCCGTCCGCTTCCACAGGGACAGTCCCCAGCACACGCTCCAGATTGAAGGTTCCGAGGTTTGACGTCAGATCCATGCCACCGCTGAAATTAGCCGGCTTGGGCAGAACCTCCAAGACCAGCAACTTTTTAATGTCCCCGGGCTGGATCCCAGCCATGTTTCGACCCACATAGACATTCTGGAGCACAAATTGCCCCTCGACAGAGGTCGGGTTCGGGAAGCGGGCCGGGATAACCTTCTCGCGCGGGCGAGGCAACAGCGGACGCGGCTCATGCACATTCAGTTCCGGGTCCGCATAGAGCGCCACCTCGTTGCCGTTCCTGTCCATCAAGAGAATACTCTTCCAGCAGGCCATCAGAAAGAGGTCTTTGGATACTGGGAAGGGATCACGGATATCATGACGTTTCCCAATACGCGTTGCAGCCTCCTTACAATCCGGACCCCGCGTCACGGAGACCAGCGTGGGCGGCCCCCGGTGGTCATTGGCCCCGTGCCCCGGCGAGAAGCTCGCGATCACCTCCTGCGTATCCGGAATCGCCTGCGCATCCAGCATGGCGATCCAGGAGTGCATATTGCCGTAAAAGACATTCACCGCTGTGCCATCGGGATTCATGGTCCAGAGCGCATGATACTCCACTTGTGAACGATCGACATATTCCCAGCGCATGAAGAGGATGCGGCCATCCGGCAGGACGCACGGCGTGTTGTCGTGCTCGATGTTCGCGGAGAGCTGCTTAAGGCCTGAGCCGTCCGCATTGCAGCGATGCAGAACGCCCACTTGCGTATACCAGCAGCCGACCCACCGTTTGCACCGTGTTGAAACAAAGACAATGCCGCCATCGGGTAACCAGCAGCCTTCATAATCATCCCAGACACCTGAGGTGATTTGACGAAGGTTCGACCCGTCAGACTGGATCGTGTACAAATTGTAATAATCTGTACCGAGCGGACGATAGGAGAAGAGGATGGTCTTGCCGTCATAATGGACAGCCGGATCTCGGATGCCCCCGCCTTGCGCATCAAAAATCACGTGCTTCTCTTTTGACGCGACGTTATAACGATAGAGCACACTCTTATCGGGCTTCCCATTACCATAGTACGCCTTGGCCTGCTCATTGGTGCTATAGTAACCGATATTCGCATACCAATGTCCGTCATAATAAGGCAGGCGTGTACAAAAGACAAGATTCAGCTCTTTGGGAAGACCCTCCAGAAGCGTGGCTGATGAAGATGCCTCAGCACCCTGAAGTACAATAGCCAAAAAAACCTGCAAAAACAGGATCACTCTAAACGAAAACATGAATATCCCCCCCCCGTTATCTATGGGCTTAATTGTGCACGTTTCGGAATCAATAGTCCAGCCCAAACAAAATCAAATAGATCGCCCAATATGACATCATCACATAACACGATCTCTGGCGTGTTATCCTTTGCACCTCATGTTCCGCTCTGTAAATATTAATAAGAAGGTGCGGGTTTACCTACGTTGCCACAAATTGATCGTACAATCGTTCGGGCGTGTGCATCCAGGAGACCGTAGTGATTGCCGGGGTTGCCTTTTTGGAGGTACAACGGGTTAACCAATTGCCAGACGATCTTGCCTGTACGAACATTATACATGTAGGCTTGATCCAGATAGACATAGTCCGGGCGACAAGTCATCGGCGCGGCATTTAGGAACTCCCCAAGGACGATCTGAAGGCAATAGTCAGCTTTCAAGCTTCTCGCGATTTCCAAACCTTTCTCTTTCTCGGCAATCTCCAATGCAGAGAATGCCTTGCTATCCGTTGTGATTAGTTCAAAGGCTGTGCCTGCAAAGTGCCTTTTAAGATATTCCTGGAAAAGCGCTCCACTTCCAGCACCGACCGCATGAGGCAGACCTTTTTGTACGAGGTCGCGCGGTGGAAGCAGAAGAATGCGCCCAGGCGTATAGGGCGCAGTAACCACGCGGGTTGTTTCGCATCCCCAGCACAAGAGTAGCCCTGTCAGAACAACTCCCCTTCCAAAACATCTTAGCCTTTTTTCTTTCACTTCGTATTCTGCCTATTAGTCTTGGATCACGTCATCCATACTCTTACGACTCTTTAAATTCCTCTTCGTAGGCGATCTCAAAGCGTTCGCGTGACTTCCAATTCAGGCCGAGAAAGTGTTGCCCCGAGGGATCAAAGGGACAATAAATACTCGGCACCACATCAAACCCGAAACGTGTGTAGTAGCGCGGCGCCCCTAATACAAAGATGGGGGTTCCCTTGATGCGGGGGTCGTTGAAGCCCTCCGAGATGACTCGGGCGCCAAACCCCTGCTTCTGATGGCCAGGGGCCACAGCAACCGGCGCGAGATGCCAACCAATCGGATTCCCCTTCCGATAGGCCTTTGAAAAGGCAACATAGGCAATCAGCTTATCCTCCACATAAATCGTCTTTTCGACAATTTCGCGATTTGCCCGATGAAGTGAATGCACCAGTTTCGCTTCATACTGGCTCGGGGAAAAAGCTTCCCCCAGCAATTCCATAATGTCTCGCAGTTCTTTCATGTGTGTCTCATCTGTAACAACCCAAGTTGGGTGTTATTCTACGCTCACTATTTATATTTGTCAATACAGGGGTTTTACAAAAGTATTATTTTATCTTCCCATGGCCGGATCTCTTTTAGTGCCAACGCCCCGCTCATTTATGGTATACTTTATCACTTTTAACGATAGCCTTGTGAAAACTGAGGGATGAAACATGATGCACCAGAAACGAATACTCACGTTATTTTGTTTACCGCTTCTCGCCTTGCTCCTGCTCCTCTATCCCTCCCCATCATTAGCAGCCGACCCGCTCTATTCCCCTGATGTATTATCTTACAACCTGAGAATCGGATCCCAAGGATTCGGAGGCGCCTATCAGTTCACAACGAATGCGATCTACATCGAAAACGCAGAGCACTTGCTCCGCATGGGGAGTGACATCGTTAAACTTCGCCTCAACCCGAACCCTGACAAGCATTCCACCTATCGCACGTTGGTCGAGGCAGCCGACCAATACCCGGAGTACACGTACCTCTTCAACATGCCCTTCCGGCACTACTTCTTCTGGACGGGCAGCGCCCTGAAAGAGGGGGACTGGTGGAAAAAAGGACCGCACGCTGAGCGCGAAAAAGAGAGCTACACAGAGATGTATGATCTCACCAAACACATGCTGGCACACTACAACAACAGCGGAAAGACATTCTATTTCGGAAACTGGGAGGGCGACTGGCTCTTAATGGGGACGGGCAACATCCCTGAAAAGAGAAACCCGTCCCCAGCCGCGATTGACGGCATGGCCGCTTGGCTGAATGCGCGCCAGCGCGGTGTGGACGACGCAAAGCGTGACACCCCCCATCAGGATGTGGAGGTCTTCTTTTATGTCGAAGTCAACCGTGTGCGCGATGCTATGCGGTCCGCAAGCCCCTATACAAACCGCCTGGTGAACACCGTGCTACCACGCCTCAGCAATCTCGACTATGTCTCCTACTCCTCGTATGACGTCCAGCAGCTCAGTGAGCCCGAATTTGTCAAGACCATGGACTATGTCGAATCACACCTGTGTACAAACAAAGCCGGCAAGATATCAGGCAGGCGCGTCTTTATCGGCGAATACGGCTTCGGGGGCGGAAAACTGCCAGACGCGCAATTGGAGCCCTCGCGTACATATATGATACGCGCCCTGAAATGGGGTGTCCCCTTTATGCTCTTCTGGCAAGTCTACAACAACGAACCGAACAAACACTTTTGCCTCGTGGATGATAAGGGCCAGGACACCCCCTGCTTTCTGCTTCATGCGGACGCCCTCGCACGTGCACGCAGGGGCGTCGCTGATTTTAAAGAAAAGCACAAGCGCTTGCCCACAGACCAGGAATATACAGCCATGCTCCTCAACATCCTGGAACAGCAGGCTAACAATCCTCATTTCCAGACTCGCATTCCGCCACAAAAAACAGTAAAGTAATCACCCATGAGTGGACAGCTATTTTTGATTTGTGGTGACGATGATTACCTCGTACAAGCAGCAGCGCAAGAACGCCTCCATGCGATTGTGCCTGAAGCTGATCGGACGTTTGGTCTGGATATTGTTCCCGGACGTTGTGACAACGGGGACCAAGCTGTAAGGGCGGTTCAGGCCTCCATGGAATCCGTGCAGATGCCCGGCTTTGCCGCCTCCAAAGCCACCTGGTTGCAGGACGCAAACTTCCTGACAGGCGGCGGTCGCGCCTCTGAGAGCATAGCGGCAAAAGAGGCTGTTGCCAAATTCACTGACTGGATCGCCGCTGGCTTCCAGCCAGGCCAGCATCTGGTGATCACCACCCCCAAGGTTCTGAAATCCTCCCTCTTTTTTAAAGCCTGCCAGAAAAGCGGCGAGGTCATTGATTTCGGGAGCGGCCTGAAGCCGTACGAGCGGGCACAACAAGCGAGCGAGCGCCTTGAGATGCTCTTGAAGCAAGTTGGACTTGAGATGAATGACAATGCCCGTACCGAGTTTCTCTCGCGCGTCGGCTATGATACGCGCCTGCTGATGATGGAACTGGAAAAGCTCAGCGTCTATCTTTCGCCTGCTGTTATCGCTACGGTCAAGGACATCCGTGAAATCACCTCCATCGGACGCGAGGCGGAAGCCTGGGACGTTCTCGACGCCATTGGCAATCGCGACCCCAAAGCGCTCGTGCTCTCCCTCCATGCCGTGAGCGGACAAAAGGGCATCGGCATCATGCTCGCGGCGATGCTGGAAAAAACCATCCGCGATCTCATTATTTTGCGGGAGGCCCTGGACCGGAAATGGGTCTTCTCCAGCGGCTGGGCCACCCATATCACGCCAGAAGCAACCATCATGCTGAGCAACCTCCCCATTAACCCCAAGAGCATGCCCGCCTGGTCAGTCCGTAAAAAAGTGCCGCACGCGCAGAACTACACCGTGATGGAACTGCGCGCCGCGCGCTTCCGGATATTGGACATGCGCGAGAAGATGGTCTCCACCGGCCTCCCGGAGATGTTCCTCTTGGAGTCCACCCTTCTGCGTATCATCGGCAAGCCCAAGAAGTAGGGCTCTTCACGGTTTGACGAAATATCTTACCGCAAAAGCCGCAAATGTTGCGTGGCTATCTCATCCGCCTCACCCGTGAATACACGGACGGCGGAATGGATAGCCACGCGGAGGAAGAGAAAGGTGCCACGCGGAGGAAAATGCCGGTTGCTGTTATCAAAATCATAAAATTCATTTTTAGCGCAAATGTTCGCTCCGCCGTCCGTGTATTCACGGGTGAGGCGGGCGTGACATTTGCGCTCTTTTAGCGGTTTTTGCGCTAAAACACGAAAGCATTATTTTCGACTAACCGTGAAGAACCAGAAGTAGCTATTTCAACACCTTGCGCAGACGCTTCATCGCCTCTTCCACATTCTCGCGGTTGTTAAAGGCGCTGATGCGGATATAGCCCTGACCGCAGCGGCCGAAACCAGCACCCGGCGTGGTCACGATCTGTGAGCGCTTCAGGAGCATGTCGAAGAATTTCCACGAATCCTTCTGCACATTCACCCAGATATAGGGACTGTTGTCGCCTCCTGTGACGGCATAGCCCAGGTCGGTCAGTGTCGCGCGGATAATCGCGGCGTTTTGGAGATAGAAGTCAATCAGCGCCTTTGCCTGTTCCTTGCCGGCGGGTGAGTAGACAGCCTCTGCGGCACGCTGGATCGGGTAGGAGACCCCATTGAACTTTGTCGTGTGGCGGCGATTCCACATCGCATGGAGCGGAACAGCCTCGCCCTTCTTCGTATACCCCATGACGGTCTTCGGCACCACTGTAAACGCACAGCGCGTACCGGTGAAACCAGCCGTCTTCGAGAAGCTCCGGAACTCGATGGCCACATCGCGGGCGCCTTCGATTTCATAGATGCTATGCGGCAGTTCAGGATTGCGGATGAAGGCTTCATACGCGGCATCGAAAAGAATCAGCGCCTTGTTGGCCTTCGCATAATCCACCCAGGTCTTGAGCTGTGCACGCGTGGCGGTCGCACCTGTCGGATTGTTCGGGAAGCAGAGGTAGATGAGGTCAACCGGCTGCGTCGGCAGATCCGGGACAAATCCATTCGCCTGTGTACAGTCTAAATAGACAAACCCTTTGTAACGCCCCTTGGTATTCTTACCTGTACGCCCGGCCATGACGTTGGTATCCACATAAACCGGGTAAACAGGATCAGGAATGGCAATCGTCAGCTTGTCGGCGAACAGCTCCTGAATATTGGCGGTATCGCACTTCGCACCGTCGCTCACAAAAATCTCATCAGCCGCCACATTTGCTCCACGGGACTGGAAATCATTGATTGCAAGTGTCTCGCGCAGGAAGTCATACCCCTGCTCCGGCCCATACCCGCGGAAGGTCGCGCGTGCGGCCATCTCATCGACAGCCTTGTGCATGGCCTCAATACACGCCGGAGGCAACGGCTCCGTAACATCGCCGATCCCCAGGCGGATGACCTTCTTTTCGGGGTGTTCAGCCTGGTACGTCTTAACACGCTTAGCGATTTCGGAGAAGAGATACGAGGCCTGCAGTTTTGCATAATTTTCGTTAATTCTAATCATGACTTTTTCCCTTTCGATGTTGTTTTAACGGGATCTAAGATCCACCGTCCATTATACCAGAACCATTGCTCGGGATTGGCGCGTATAGCCGCATCCAACGTTTGAATGACCGACTCTGTCATGCGCTGAATATCCTCGTTCTTTGCGAGTTGCGGATCTGGATAAAGCGGCTCAAAATAGACAAATTCATGCTTTGTCCATCCCTTCCGCATAAATACTGCCGGAACAATCGGCACTTGCGCTGTTATCGCAAACGCAGCCATGCCGCGCCCTAAATTTGCAACGCCTCCCAGGAACGGAACGGCAAGGTCCTCCCGGCGCATCCGCACATCTGGCAAGATCGCGAACACTTGTCCCTCCTTGAGCCGTCTGATCACTTGCTTCAAGACACTTCCGCCACGTTCCAACATCTTAATGCCCTTTTCCCGTTGCCGCATGATCCATGCATTGATGTAGGGGTTCCGCTGGCGCGCCGCAATACTAAAGATGTTGAGCCCATTATGGCTACAGGCCCAGCCCGCCATATCCCAGTTGCCCATGTGCGGCACAGCAAAAATCAGGCCGCCATGCTTCGCAATCAGCTCCTTGGCAAGGGGGATTTTTTCCTCAAACCCAATCACATGCGCATTGACCCACGCCTTGGTAATATGCGATGCGCGCATCATCTCCACCACGTTAAAGGCCAAATTGCGCAACGATATCCAGGCAATCCGCCTCACCTCCTGTTCAGGCAGGTCATTCCCGAACACCGAACGAATCCGACGCCTCACCTCTTGTCGCTTGATACGTAAAACATGGAATAATACGGCTGCAACAAACCAGGCTATGGCCAAAAGCACACGGTAAGGAAGGATGTTCACCAAGCCGGCAAACATCAACAACAAACCATATTGCAGACGATTTTGTAAATCTAAAATCATAAAAATGAGTTCAATACTTTATCATAAAGAGGCCATACAGTTCGAGTACGGATTTAGTAATTTTCGAAATTCATCAAAACATCTAAAAAATTAATATTTTGGGCTGTACAACAGGAGGTCATAAAGAGTAGAATCTCTCGCCATATTCTTTTTTGCACAATTCTGCTCGGAGTTATTTATGGATATTATCCTTCAGGGGTTTACGCTCCTTGTCGCTGGCATGACGATTGTTTACCTTTTCCTGTCGTTGCTGGTCTTTGTCATGAATCGGGCGACCCTGCTCGTCACAAAATTTAACCACATTCTTCCGGATGACGAACCCAAGAAGAAGCCACGTCCTCAAGCTGCCCCTCAAAGCGATCACGCCGCCATCGCTGTTGCGATCGCAGGCGCTGTTGCGCACGCCCGTTAATCGGCCCCGTTCCATGATACCCACCACCCCTTAATCCCCTACCTAACTCCTAAAGGAGAACGTTCCCATGTCGAAGAAACAAGTCAACTTCATGTGTACCGCCTTTCGTGACGGTTTTCAATCTGTATACGGCACCCGCGTATTGCCGGATGATTTTTTCCCGGCAGTCGAAGCTGCACACAACGCAGGCATCACCTATTTCGAAGCCGGCGGCGGCGCCATGTTCCAGTCCCCTGTATTCTATCTGAACAGCGATCCGTATAAGATGATGCAGCGCTTCCGTGACGTCTGCGGTCCGGACGCCAACCTCCAGACCCTCGCACGGGGTGTCAACGTTGTCGCGCTTGACTCCGCCTCCAGCGATGTGATCAAGCTCCATGCCAAGCTTTTTAAGAAGTACGGCATGTCCACCATTCGAAACTTTGATGCGCTCAATGACGTGAACAACCTGATCTTTTCAGGCAAGTGCATTGTCGAGGCAGGGCTGAAGCATCAGGTTTGCGTGACCATGATGTCCCTTCCTCCCGGGTGCACAGGCGCGCATGATCCCGACTTCTATGAGAAGACACTGCGCGATATTCTCGATGCCGGCATTCCGTATGACTCCGTCTGCTTTAAGGATGCCTCCGGCACGTCAACCCCGGCGGTCGTCTTTGAAACCATCAAGCGCGCACGCAAGATGTTGCCGGCGGACACAAAGATCACCTTCCATAGCCACGAAACCGCAGGCTGCTGCGTCATGGCCTACAAGGCGGCACTGGATGCAGGCGCCGACACGATCGACCTCTCCCTCTCGCCGGTCTCAGGCGGCACCTGCCAGCCGGACGTGATCGTGATGTGGCACGCCCTCCGCGGAACAGACTATGATCTCGGCATTGACATCGACAAGGTGCGCGAAGCTGAACAGATCTTCCGCGAATGCATGAAGGACTATATGATCCCGGCCGAGGCGCTGGCGGTCGAACCCCTGATCCCCTGGTCGCCGATGCCCGGAGGCGCGCTCACAGCGAACACCCAGATGCTCCGCGACAACAATCTCATGCCGCGTTATGGCGAAATGATCGCAGCTATGTCCGAGGTCGTGCGCAAGGGCGGTTTCGGGACCTCCGTCACCCCCGTCTCCCAGTTCTATTTCCAACAGGCCTTCAACAATGTGCTCTTCGGCCCGTGGAAGAAGATCGCCCCTGGCTATGGCAAGATGGTCCTCGGTTATTTCGGCAAGACTCCCGTTGCCCCGGATGCTGAAATCGTCAAGATTTCTGCCGAGCAACTCAAACTCGCGCCCACAACGGAAAAGATCCAGGCGATTAATGATGCAAACCCGAAGAAGTCGATTGCCGCTTATGAGAAGATCTTAAAGGATAATAACCTCCCTGTCACTGATGAGAACATCTTCATCATCGCCTCCTGCGAAGACAAGGGACTCCACTACCTCAAGGGAGACGCCAAGGTCAATGGCGTCCGCAAGCATGAGGCACCTGCTCCAGCCGCAGCCGCCAAGCCGGCTGGCTACACCGTGACCGTCAACGGCACCGCGTATGGCGTTGAGCTCAAGGGCAACAAGGCTGTTGTCAACGGCAAGGAGTATGCGATTAACGTGGCCGACGGATTGTCCGCTAGCCCGGCTCCTGCAGCCGCGCACAGCGCCACGGCAACAACAGGAAAAGAAACTGAAATCCGGGCGTATGTGCCTGGCACCGTACTCCGCATCTCGACCACCCTCGGCGCGACCGTCATGGCTGGCGAGGAACTGCTCGTCATGGATGTGATGAAGATGGAGACCCCGGTCAAGGCGCCCTGTGACGGCAAAGTGCACGCCATTATGGTCAACCAGACCGACAAGGTGAACACCGGAGACCTCCTCGTCGTCCTCTGCTAACTTCACCTCTTCCCTTTCTTACATAAGACCAAAAGGATTCACGTACCCATGAAACATCTCATTCTTACCTGCATCGCAGCGTTCAGCTTCAGCCTCCTGCTGAACGCTGAAACAGCCGTTGCTACAGATGCAAAAGCCGGAACTGACGCAAAGGCCTTAGCTGTTGTCACGCCGACTGATGCTGGAGTTGCTTCCACCGAACCGTTATGGAAGCAGACCTTGCTAAAAGTCAAAGGCCTCCCTTATGAGACGGGCATTGCTGGATTCTTGAAAAAGGATGCCCCTGATTATATGGCCAAGGGGTATATTGACGAGAATGGCAGGAAGGTTGAAGGCCATGATGTCAAAGTCGTGGGCAACCTCCCCTACGGTGTTGGCCAGTTACTCATGGTCTTCATCTGTCTCGGGCTGATCTATCTCGCGGTAGTCAAAGACTTCGAGCCTCTGCTGCTGTTGCCGATCGGATTCGGTGGACTCCTTGCAAACCTCCCGATGGCCGGTGTTACCACGCCAGCAATTATGGATCCGATCACCCATATTGTCGAACCAGGTGGGTTCCTCTATTATTTCTTCAACTTTGGTGTCTCCACAGGACTCTTCCCGATCATGATCTTTTTTGGTGTGGGTGCTATGACTGACTTTGGTCCGCTGATTGCTAATCCGCGCACTGCCTTGCTCGGCGCAGCAGCCCAATTCGGCATCTTTATCGCACTAATCGGCGCCCTTGTTCTCACCAAGGTCACGGGTGGCATTATTAATTTTGACATCAAGGACGCCGCCTCCATCGGTATCATTGGTGGTGCGGATGGCCCCACGGCCATTTGGTTGACAACCAAGTTATCTCCTCAGTTGCTGGGTGCCATTGCCGTGGCCGCCTACTCGTATATGGCGCTTGTACCGATCATCCAGCCGCCGATCATGCGGTTTTTGGTGCCTGAAGCGGAACGCAAAATCGTGATGAAGCAACTCCGTCATGTTTCCAAGATGGAGAAGGTTTGCTTCCCGCTGATTGTGCTCCTTCTCTGTGCCCTGCTCCTTCCCAGTGCCGTCCCTTTGATTGGCGCCTTGATGCTCGGAAATCTGGCGCGTGAGGTCGGCCCCTCGGTTTCCCGTATTGCAGACACCATGTCCAATGCCTTGATTAACATTGTGACCATCATGTTGGGACTCTCGGTCGGCTCCAAGCTGGCCTGTGAGAAGTTTTTGAACATGGAGACGCTCGGCATTCTCGCGCTCGGACTCATTGCCTTCGGATTTGGTACGGCAGCAGGATGCGTGATGGGGCGCATCATGAACAAGTTCTCGAAGGATCCCATCAATCCACTCATCGGTTCTGCTGGCGTCTCTGCGGTGCCCATGGCAGCCCGCGTCTCGAACAAGGTTGGGCTGGAGTCTGATCCGCATAACTACTTGCTCATGCATGCCATGGGGCCAAATGTTGCGGGTGTGATCGGCTCAGCCGTTGTCGCGGGTGTACTGTACAAGCTCTGCACGTAAGCATGATAGATGGGCTTGCCTCTAACTTGAGCGTTAAGAGTTGGGCGTTGAGCGTTAAGCGTTCCAAACTGTTAACTCTCAATGTTTAACTTTTAACTCTTAATTTAAAAGTTACTCCTGATCATATATTCCCTCCCCAGGCAAGGCGCGTTACCGTCGAACGCTATCGCGATACGCTGCTGGAGTCTCTTTCATATACGCTTTGAATTGCCGGAAGAAGCGCGGCATCAGCGGCAGACCGACCTGCGCGCCAATACTGGCAACCGGGAAATCCGTGTCGGCTAAAAGCTGTTTCGCACGGAGGATGCGCTGGGCCATGATCTCGTCAAAGCAGGAGTGCTTCAGGGTTCGCATACATTCATGATCCAGCCACCGTCTGGAACAATGAAGCGCCTTTGCAACGTCATCAGGTTCAAGCGGATTGTGAAGACTCGCACGGATGGTGTGGATAATCCGCGAAACAAAGAGTGATTCGACTGATCGCGAATCCGAGCTGAAGCGCGGAATCACGCCTGATGGAGCGATGCGGATGACCTCTTGCTTCCGTGACGGCTTTTCAAGTCGGCGCCTCAACAAGTCGCAAGCGGCAGTTGCCATCTGTGCGGTCTGGACATCCACCGATGACAGCGGGATGCCACAGCTATGCGTCATCAACTCATCATTCCCCACCCCGATAATGGAGACATCGTCGGGGATGGTCAATCTGGCGGCTGTACATGCATGAATCGACTCAGCGCCCCGCAAATCATCCTGCACAAAGAGCGCAATGGGCTTGGGCAACTTCATTAACTGTTTCGACAACCACGTGGTTGAATCCGTAATAGACATCCCCGGACGCAGCTTGTGTGCTTTTATCCCTTTTGCTGCGAGCAACTCGCTGAACCCTTTCCAGCGCAAGTCTGACCGTTGCCCTTTGAAACGCTGGTAGAAGGCAAAGTGCTTAAAGCCAAGTCGCAAAAAATGCTCAGCAACCTGTTGCCCGCAGAGTTCTCCCTCTTCTGATGTTCCTGACCAGCCATTCTGGATATCCGCTTCGGACATCCAGACATGGACTGCGGGAACCTTTTTATGTTTTTTTAGCCAGTCCCGGGTCGCTTTGGTAATCGTATAGACTGCGATAATTGCATCTGCACGAGGGGTTTCATATCGTTCCGCTGCAACCGCCATGGTTGCATCCAGCATCCACCCGGCTTGAACCGCATAATCGGAGATGGCTTTATGAATGGAGGCAAAATAGCGATCCATCAGTAAGACAACGACAGGTTTTTGTTTCATAAGGGGGGGGTGTTCTTGAATTGATAGTATATTATTCTATTTATGATATTTCCGTCAACAGGATTATCGGCTATACTAACGAACATGATTAATAAGTCATATCGCCTTGGCGTAGATGTCGGAGGCTCACACATCACGTGTGCACTGTTCGATGCGGATACCGCTGCCATGATTCAGGACCAGAGCATGCGTGCTTCTATTCATACGCATGGAGAGCGGGACGTCATACTTGCTGAATTCGCAAAGGTGCTTAAACAGGTCGCGGGGGAACGCCTGAGCGAAGTATCCTCCATAGGCTTCGCCTTTCCAGGTCCGTTCGATTACGAAGAAGGCATTTGCCTGATCCCGCCTGCTTTGGCGAAGTATGAAAAGCTCTATGGCGTGAATATTAAAGCGGACTTGACCCAACGACTTGACTTCCATGGAACGATGCGCTTCATGAATGATGCCGCATGCTTTGCGATCGGGGAATATCGTATGGGCGGAGCGCGTGGCTCACAACGGACATTGGCACTGGCCATCGGAACTGGATTCGGTTCCACCTTCCTAGCTGACGGAAAACCCGTGACGCAGGGCGCTGCTGTCCCCAAGGACGGCATGCTCTGGCATGTGCCCCATAAAGGAGGGATTGCCGACGACACGTTTTCCACGCGCGGCTTGAAGAAGGCATGGAAGGATCTTACCGGCGAGGACGTCTCCGGCGCAAAAGAACTTGAGGATTTTGCCAATGCAGGGGATGTGCGTGCCACATCCGTCTTCGAGCGTTGGGGGGAAGAGATGTCGCACTGCATCAATCCATGGCTTTCCGCATTTGGCGTGGATACGATTGTCCTCGGGGGCAATATTTCGAAGGCGTGGGATTTGTTTGTTCCCGCGCTCAAGCGCGGCATCGGGGCCTCCATCCGGGTGAATCCGGCTGAACTGGGCGAATCCGCCCAGATGATCGGCGCAGCGTTTATTGAATAAGGAGCAATATGAAGAGCAAGAAATTAGCTTTACTCAGTGTCTTCTCCGCCTTTTTAGTGATGGGATTCGTCGACATCGTCGGCATTGCAACGAATTTCGTGAAGAAGGATTTCGAACTAAGCGACACCGTGGCGGGCTTTCTGCCCTCCATGATCTTCTTATGGTTCCTCATCTGCTCGCTGCCAGCAGGACTCCTGATGAATCGGATCGGGCGGAAGAACACAGTCCTTCTCAGCATCGGACTGACGGGCATTGCCATGCTCTTGCCACTTGTGCTGTACACGAAGATTGCTGTATTCGTTGCCTTTGCCTTGCTGGGCATCGGAAACACGATCATCCAGGTTTCCCTGAACCCCCTGCTCTCGAATGTCGTTTCTCAGGATAAAGTCTCCAGTTCCATTTCACTCGGCCAGTTCACAAAATCCATCGCCTCTTTTTTGGGACCTGTCCTAGTTTCAGCAATGGTTGCCTGGACAGGAAACTGGAAATTCGTCTTTCTCGCGTATGCAATCAGTTCACTTCTTGTCTTCCTCTTATTGGCAAGCGCCTCTGTTGAACGGGAGGCCACATCCGGCACCGTATTGTCCTTCTTTGACTGCCTCGCCTTGCTGAAAGACGGACGCATCTTCGCACTCTTCGTCGGTGTGGTCATGTTGGTCGGCTTTGATGTGGGTATCAATGTGCGCATTCCAGCCCACCTCCAGCAGGTGTGCGGCCTGTCGCTTGAAAAAGCGGGACTCGGCTCAAGCGTCTACTTTCTGGGTAAAACCCTGGGTGCCTTTGCTGGAGCCTTTGCTTTGGCTCGCCTGAATGCCGCCTGGGTGGGTCGCGTTTCTGCGTCGATGATGTTTCTCTCCATCGCCACGTTGCTGCTGACAACATCTGTACCCGTCGTCCTCGTCTGCATCTTTATTTCGAGTCTAGGTGTCGCTGCCGTCTTCTCCTTGCTCTTTGGCTGGGCCTTTGAACATTTACCCTCCAAAACAAATGAAGCCTCCAGCCTTCTCGTCATGGGTGTGTCAGGTGGCGCGTTGATTCCGCCCATCATTGGCTACATGACCACTCGCTTTGGAACTGTGGGTGCAATTAGCGTATTGCTGGTCACCATTGCCTATGCATTTGTACTGATGATGATGTATCGAAAGAAAACAGCATGAAGCCCAATTACGACAAATTTCCGAGTATTCCTTCAAGCGGCCCCTGTGTACTTGGATGGAATAGCATCACCAAAACGCTTCGTTCGGATCAACAGCGTGTCGTTGTTGTGGAGTGCTATCCAGGCGTATGGGATGCTGAACTGCTGCCCGCGTTGATTGACGGCCTCAAGCCGACCTGTGTGATCAATACGGCTGAGTTCCTGAAGAGTCTTGAAGAACTCGAACGCCTGGTCCGCCCGGATGTTACAGATGACGCAGTGTTCGGTTATCTCTCTCGGCTGAACATGGAGGATTTTTTTGACCGCGACAAACTCGCCTCCGCTCAAGCGCAGTTATTGAGCTCCGGACTCAGGACGCAAGACTCAGGACTCACCCTGGTTTACGGACCAGGGGCGTCGCTGCTCGCAGAAAAAGGGCTTCTGGTCTATGCTGACATGCCGCGCTGGGAGGCGCAGTTGCGTTTCCGCCGGCATGAGGTCGGCAATCTCTTCATGGACAACAGGAACACACCTGCATCTCTTTTGTACAAGCAGGCCTTCTTTGTCGATTGGCGCGTAGCGGATCGGCTCAAGCGCAAGCTTCTCCCCCGAGTCTCCTATTTTCTCGATACTACGATTCCTTTATCGCCCAAGCTGGCATCGGGCGACATTGTTCGCGCAGCGCTGGAAAAGACAGCGCAACGTCCCTTCCGCGTCGTACCCTTCTTCGATCCAGCACCCTGGGGCGGACACTGGATGCAAGAGGTCTGCGACCTCGACTCCGCAGTTCCAAACTATGGTTGGTGCTTCGACTGTGTCCCTGAAGAGAACAGCCTCGTCGTGAAATTTGAAAATGCCGCCATCGAAATTCCCGCGATTAATCTGGTCTTCGCTCATCCGCGTGAACTCCTGGGTGAGGCTGTGTATAAGCGCTTTGGCGAGGAGTTTCCGATCCGCTTCGATTTCCTCGACACCATGGGCGGCGGCAATCTGAGTTTGCAGGTCCATCCGCTGACCGAATATATCCAGCAGACCTTCGGAATGCCATACACCCAGGACGAGAGCTACTACATGCTCGACACGGGCGAGGACGCGCATGTCTACCTGGGCCTGCGCGAAGATGTGAACCCGCAAGCCATGCTTGCCGAACTCGACGCATCCCAGGCCACAGGCGAGTTCGATGCGCAGAAACACGTGGGCGTCTATCCAGTAAAGAAGCATGACCATGTCCTGATCCCGGCAGGCACGATCCATTGCTCCGGAAAGAACAGCATGGTGCTGGAGATCAGCGCGACCCCCTATATCTTCACCTTCAAGCTCTGGGACTGGGGCCGTATGGGACTGGATGGCAAACCGCGCCCGATCAACATCGAACACGGCAAGAAGGTCATCCAATGGGATCGAACCGAGTCCTGGGTCAAGGCAAACCTGCTCAACCAGGTCTCTGTCGTTGCAACAGGAGACGGCTGGGTCGAAGAGCATACAGGACTGCACGAACTGGAATTTATCGAAACGCGCAGGCACTGGTTTACAAAGCCTGTATCCCATAACACCAATGGCGGCGTCAACGTGCTGAATCTGATTGAAGGCCGCGAAGCGATTGTTGAAAGTCCGACAGGCGCATTTGATCCATTCACTGTTCATTACGCTGAAACCTTTATCGTGCCCGCAGCCGTGGGGGCTTATACGATCCGCCCCTTTGGTGAAGGCGAAGGGGGCCGTTGCGGAACGATCAAAGCATTTGTCAGAGGATGACGGGGAGGGAGTGGCAGTAAGTTGGAGAGACAGAGGTAAGACAAAAATGGAAGGGCTATTATGTTGAAAAATCATTATGAAGAGTCATTCAGAGTCGCAAACATCGCTGTGCTTTCCATAACCGTGATGTTTTTTGCGCAGTCCATGGCACTGGCCGCTTCAGGGACTATCAGCGGCGTGACTCAAAGGCCTTGGATCATCAATGACAGCGGCCAGTTAAAGTCCGAAACAGAACTGACGGTTGACAATACTGGAGGGGCTGAATTTGATAGCTGGGTAAAGATCAGCGTACCCGGTAAAACGGCCTATATGGAATCGTTAGGCAAGCTGGCTGCTGGCAAAGCCACAAAGATTGTGCATGTGCTGGAACTGCTTAAGGATGGCGATCATGTCACCTTTGCATTATACGACAACAAGGACGGCACCGGCACGGCTCTGCATACACAAACTTTGGCCCAGATGAAAATTCGCCACTGGAGATTTTATGTTGGTCACAACTCCCATCTGGACATTGGGTATACCGACTATCAGGAAGACCTAAAAGACACGAAGTGGCCAGGGTTCTGGGACAAGGCCTTGTTGACGGACATGCCGAACTCCGACAACTGGCCTGACGACTCAAAAGTCCGGCTGGAGGTAGAGGGCGTCTATCAACTCGACACCTCCTTGCGGGTCCGAAGCGCAGACTGGTTTGAAACACTCAGGCTCCGACTCCAACAGGGCCGCTTCGCTTATGGTGCTGCATTTGCAAATAATGCCCATAGCAACTGGGGCGCAGAAGAGTTGGCACGCTCAACCTACTTTTCTGAACGCCTCTTTAAAGATAAGACAGGTGTGGAATCCACTAAAAATATCATCATGCGAGATGAGCCGACCTTGAGCTGGGGCGTCATCGACGCCCTCGCGGAAACAGGGGCCAAGTCTTTTGCAATCCATCACAACTCGGATCACAACCCCTGGAGAGGGACCACGGTTTACCCAGAGCTCTTTTACGCCCACGGCAAGACCCCAACGAATAGACTATTAGTCTGGAATTCGCCGGTCGCTAACTATTGCGTCGATGAGCTGAACTTCCGAGGCAAGGATGTCAATGTCTTGATGTCGAATATTGCAAAGAAACTGATGGGGTACCAGTCTGGGAATAAATACCCTTACGACGTTGCAATGGTTAATTTTACGAATGGCAGTGATAACGGCCCCATGCTCACACAGGTCTACACCAATATCAAGGCGTTGAACGACAAAGGCTATGTGTACCCCCGGATTATCAACGCGAATTACAATACGTTCTTTGATGATGTCGCCACAAACTGGAGCGCCTCTATTCCAACTTACAAGGGAACTATTGAAGACTGGTGGAACTTTGGAGCCGCCTCCACCGCGTATGAGACCGGCCTCAACCGGGTCAACCATGACAAGCTGAGTTCCGCCGAGTTCTTTGCAACATTGGCCAGCGTGGCGGTGCCAAATTGCCGCTACCCCTGCGAGGCTTTGGCAAACGCGTATGAGAATCTGATCCTGTGGGACGAGCACACCTGGGGCTCGCCAAGGCCAGCGGTAGACGAGCAGTGGCGGTGGAAACGAAATACCGCCATTGCCGCAGATGTTGCCTCAAGCAAGGTTCTTAATGACTCGCTCACAGCAATCAATACGCTGATTCCTGCCAGCGGACAAACGATTGTCGTCCACAACAATCTTTCGTGGAATCGTTCGGACGTGGTCACGATTAAACAAAGTGATTTGCCTGTCCATTTTGACCTCATTGATGTCGCTTCTGCAAAGCCCATTAAATATCAGAAACTGGACAATGGCACGCTGGTGTTTGTAGCCCCGAATGTTCCCGGCTTGGGTTATAAAACGTTCCGAGTAATTTCCCGCGCCAATGATCCTGTCTTTACGACGAGCGTCAAGGCAACGGCCTCAACATTGGAAAACAACTTCTTCAAGGTTACCTTTAATAGCGCTGGAAACATCATCAGCATTTTGGACAAGCAGAACTCAAATGCAGAGATGGTTGACCCTTCTGCCCCCTATCCGCTGAACCAGTATGTGATTTTCAAAGAAGGCGCTTTGGCGGGCCAAGTCTCTACCGCTACCGTGTCTACCTGCGTCGGTGCTATCCAAGGCTGTATGATTTCAGACGGTGCGACTACAGGATTGGACAGCCTCAAGCGCAACGTCATCCTGTATGACTCGCTGGCTCGGATTGATTTCGTCAATGACGCGGTCAAGGGACGGCAGTTGGCAAATGTTGAAATGGGATACTTCTGTTTCCCCTTGAAGGTGAACAATTTCATGTTGCGTCATGAAATGCCAACCGGTGACATGAGGCCAGGCATTCATGCTGACATCAATAACCCCGAAACAGAGCAGTACTATACGTCATCTACCGCATTTTACACGGTGAACAAATGGGTTGATGCCTCCAACCAGCAAAACTGGGGAATCACCTTCGCCTCGCTTCAGGCACCGCTGCTATCGTATGGCAAACCGGAACTGGGTTGGTCCAAAGGAACGTGGGATGTGAACTACAACGCGGACAAACCGTGGATCTACAGTATGGCGTTCAACAATGAGTGGCAAACCAATTTCCAGAAGACGCAGCCCGGTCGGGCAATCTTCCAATACTCGCTTCGCGGACACTCGGGAGGGAACTGGCAGGCGGGGAATGCTGAGACCTTTGGCGCTGAAGTCGCCAGCCCTCTGAAGGCCACCATTATCGCCGGCGCGCAGACTGGCCATGGATTCAATGCAGCGAAAGGACAATTCATCACTATCGACAAAAACAATGTCGTTCTAACAGCGGCAAAAGTTGCGGAAGCCAATGCTGACGGCCTTATTCTTCGTTTCAACGAGATCAAAGGAGCGTCAACAGCTGTCAAGGTCGACCTGAGCTGGTTCGCGCCGACCGCTGTTATTGAAACCGATCTGGTTGAGAACGACAAGACCCCGCTTCCCCTCACTCAAAATTCCGTCACCTTTATCATTCCCCCCTTTGGCTTCAAGACCCTTCGACTCATACGAGGTACGAGGCCGGAGCCCGTCAGCAATATTTCAGCCATATTCAACACCAACGGATGCCAGGTGACATGGAACGACATGCCTGGTGCGGCGCTCTTCGAAGTCTTTCGCAGCACGCGTCAAGATTTCTCGGCAGGAACTGGAACGTATGTGGCCTCCGTGAGTGGCAACCACACTTACGATCAGGCCGTAAGGAGCGGACTGAGTCGAACGTATTATTATACCGTGCGGGCCGTGCACGCGGGCAAGAAGAGCGCCCTCCCTGCACCTGTGCAGGCGGTCAGCGGAACCCTCTCCGATACGTTTGCTCCTTCGATTCCCCTGGTGTCTGGACAGGCATTGCATTCAACCAAAGTAACGCTCTCCTGGCAACCGTCAACTGACAACTACGCAATCAAAGGATATAAGATCTTTCGAGATGGGAAACTGATCGTGAATCTTCCAGAGGAGTTCAACAGTTGGCTCGACACAACCGTTCGTCCAAACAACGCGTACAGCTATACCGTGCAGGCATACGATGTGAACGGCAATCTCTCGGCTGCCAGTACGCCACTTGTGATTGCAACACCATGTCATATCGCCATTAAGCAGGGGAATATCGCGCCCGATGCCATTGTCTCCACATCAAGTGAATTCAACAGCGAGCATTGCGCAGCTAATGCGATTGATACGAGCATCGGCACAGGAAGCGGCGAATGGGCTTCAAAGGGAGAAAAGACCCCCTGGATCCAACTCACATGGAACAGCAGCAAATCGATTGACAAGATTCGTTTCTATGACCGGGCCAATAAGGACGATAATGCAACTGGAGGCACGTTGACTTTCAGCGATGGGAGCCAAATCAGTGTTACGGACATCCCAGGAAACGGGGAGAGTAAAGAGGTGTCCTTTTCCAGCAAAACCGTCACCTGGGTCAAGTTCCACATCACAGGCGGAGTAGGCCCCAATGTCGGGTTATCAGAGATCGAAGTCTTTGCTAAGCAATGAACAGCGAAAGCTTAATTCAATATGATAAAAAATATCTGTTTTACTGTCGTCATCATGACGTGGCTCGCACAAGCTGGAGATGCGCCATCTAACTCTGTCGAACAGATCATTGTCGTCTGCAAGACCCATTTCGACATCGGTTATACGCATCGTGTGAAAGACCTACTCAACTATTACCGGACCACGATGATTGATCGAGCGATCGACGTGATGGACAACTCAAAAGATCTCCCGCCTGAACAGCAGTTCGTCTGGACCTCGCCAGGCTGGGTGATGGAGAAGGTTTTGGATGACTGGCCTGGCCAAACCCCTGAACGCCGAAACCGTTTAGAAGCAACGATGAAATCCCGCAAATTCGTGACGCATGCGCTGCCGTTCAGTATCGAAGCCGAGTTGCTGGAACCTGAGGAGTTCGCACGGGGCTATGCGTTTGCCGATGCGATCTCTCGTAAATACGGCCTGCCCTTGGCCGCCGGAGCCAAGACAACGGACGTGCCTTCTCAATCACGTTCATTAGCCACAGGGCTAGCCCACGGCGGAGTCAAATTCATGCACATCGGATGCAACTGGCCCTCCGGCTATGTGCATGATATGCCCCCCGTATTCTGGTGGGAAGGGCCGGATGGCTCACGCGTGCTGACCATGTACTCAAGCGTCTACGGAACGTGTACAGCCTTTTGGCCATGGGGTGGCAAAGGCGATTCCAATATCGGGCAAAATCTCCTGCCCCCTAAAAACTGGCCGTATAAAACGTGGGTGGCGATTATCGTAACGGGCGACAACTCCGGACCGCCAAATGCAAAGGGCGTCAAAGCCATCTTTGAGGAGGTTGCTAAAAAGTTGCCGAATGTTAAAGTGCGTATGGGCACCATGGAGGAGTTCGCGGATGCCCTGCTCGCGGAAAAGCCTGACCTGCCTGTGGTCAAGGGCGAGACCCCTGATACGTGGATTCATGGGTGCATGTGTGATCCAGGCGGCGTCAGCGCTTCACGCATCACAGGCCCTTTGATGCCCGCTGTGGAAATGCTGAACACTCAACTGAAGAACTGGGGCGTCCCTGTTGCTGATCCGGCACAAGGACTCGCCAAAGCGCACGAGCAGTACCTGCTCTATAACGAGCACACCTGGGGCGGAGCGGCTGCTGTCAAAGTCTATGGCGACGCCTTTCATAAAACAGCGACAAATGCCTATAAGAATCTCGAAGGCTCGTGGGAGGACAAGACAGACTACATCCGCACGGCAAGCGCCCTCACAACTTCGCTGTTGAATGCTAATCTGACTGCCCTTGCACGGGCAGTGAACCAGAGCGGGCCGCGCATCGTGGTCTTCAATCCGCTGCCCTGGTCACGCTCCGGCATGGTGACGGTTGATGGCAAGCCTTTCTTTGCCGATAACATTCCGGCAAGCGGCTACAAAACATTCCCTGTTCAACCCACTAACCGCGTAACGACACGCGTCGGAAATATTCTTGAGAATGAATTTTACAAAGTGCTTGTTGACCCTTCGCGCGGTACACTCACGTCGCTCGTGGACAAGCGCACTGGCCGCGACTGGGTCGATGGCGCGAGTGCGCAGGGTCTCGGCCAATATCTGAACGAACGGTTCGATAAAAAACAGACGGACGGGTACTGCCGCGACTATCAGCAAGGTCGCTGGGGCAATACGCTTCACCCTGGGATGAGTAAGCCGGGCCTGCCAGGCGATATCCCCTACCGCGCGGCCTCATGCCGCAATGGCACGCTGCAACTCTCAGACGAAGCCTTCAGCAGCACAGCGCTCATGGAGATGCCCGGTGATCCGACCAATCACCTTCCCTCCACGTCCCTGCGTGTCACCCTGTATCGTCATCAGCCCTATCTTGATCTTGAACTGACCATCAAGGACAAAGCTAAAGATAACTGGCCTGAGGCGGACTGGCTCTGCCTGCCCTTCAAAATCAACGCCCCTAAATTCAATGTTGGACGTAATCTCGGCAACATGGATCCTGCTACCGATATTTTGAAAGGCGCCAATCGCGACCTCTATGCAGTCGGCAATGGCGTCACACTGACTGATGCGGATGGCAGTGGCATCGCGCTTTGTCCGCTTGACCATCCGCTCATCAGCCTCGACACGCCAGGTATATGGAAATTCACACTCGATTTCATTCCCAAAAAACCAATTGTCTTTTTGAATCTCTATAACAACCAGTGGAACACAAACTACCGGTATTGGTATGCCGGAACCTGGCGTTCGCGTGTCCGCCTCTGGACCTTTGACAAGAAGACGCCACCCGAGTCGGTTCTCGCGACGCCTGCACTTGAAGCACGCCTTCCCCTCGTTGCAGTTACAGCGGACGGACCAAGCGGAGCACTGCCTATTGAACAGGCAGGGATTGTGCTTTCACGCTCCGGCATCCTGGTCACGGCCTTTGCGCCAGACACTGCGCAAAAAGGAACTTTGCTGCGTTTGTGGGAAGTGGCTGGCCTATCGGGACCGTGCACGATTACACTGCCTGAAGGCACACGCGCAAAATATGCCCAGCCCGTTGACCTGCGAGGGCGTCCGACCGGCAACGCCATACAAATAGCGAAAAGTTCTTTTGTCGTTGATGCGAAAGGCTTTGCCCCTGTAAGTTTCATCTTGGGAGAGTAACACTGTTGGAGATACGAATATGAGAACACGAACAAGCATACACACGGCGGTGATGGGAGCGTTAGTGTCCATTGGAGTCTCCTTCGCCTGTGAAGGTGCGACGACCGATGTCATTAAAGTTGATCAGGTCTGGGTGGTCTTTAAAACGCATTTCGACCTCGGGTACACGGATCTCGCTGAAAATGTTTTCACCAAGTATCGCGTGACCATGATGGACGGCGCCCTCAAAGTCATTGACCAGAACCGCAGCCAGCCGCCAGAGAAGCGTTTTGTCTGGACAGTCGCTGGCTGGCCGCTGGCTCGGGCGATTCTGGATCGCGAGCAAGATCAAGTCCGGAAGCAACGCATTGAAGCGGCAGTCAGAGAAGGTTCGCTCGCCGTGCATGCCTTGCCCGCCACGCTTCACACCGAGTCATTCGACCTCGAAGATCTCGTGCGCAGCCTGCATTATTCAAGCCGACTGGCTCGCGATTATGGACATCCACTCTCCATCTCCGGAAAAATGACCGATGTGCCCGAACACAGCTGGGTCCTGCCGACCGTGATGGCACACGCGGGAATCAAATTTCTGCAAATCGGCTGTAACTCCGCCTGCCAGTATCCGCGCGTTCCGCGACTCTTCTGGTGGGAGGGGCCGGACGGTTCACGAATCCTCTGCAATTACACGGTGGATTACGGTTCCGGTATCACGCCGCCACCGGATTGGCCCAGCAGGAACTATCTCGCCATGATTATGACGGGGGACAACCACGGGCCGCCGTCACCGAAGGATGTCGAGAACGTTCGCGCAGAAATCGCAAAGCGGTTGCCTGGCGCAAAGATGATTTGCGGCTCACTCGATGACTTCGCCAGCGCAGTCCTGGCTGAAAATCCACCCCTCCCTGTTGTTCGCGGCGACACGCCTGACACCTGGATCCACGGATTGCTCTCGATGCCGGAAGCAACTAAGATTGCCCGTAATATCCGTCCATTTGAACCAGCGCTTGACTCGCTTGATACGCATTTGAAGTCGTATGGACTCAAGACCGATCCGCTTTCCAAGGAACTGGCCGACGCGTACGAAGGCAGCTTTCTCTATGGCGAACATACGTGGGGTATGAACGGGGAATACGGCGGACGCAGGATATGGCCCCTGGAAAAATGGAAAAAGGAACTCCCCCTTGAAAAGCAAAAGAAGTTTCTCCAAAGTTTTGAGGATCACGCCAACTATATCCGCGCGACGCAAACAATTGTCCAGCGGGCACTCAAGACGCGACTCGACCAACTCGCCAAGTCCGTGAATGCGGAAGGCGAGCGCACCATCGTCTGGAACGCACTCCCGTGGGCCCGCTCTGGAATGGTGGATCTTGGAGGAAAGACCCTTTATGCCGAAGATGTCCCAGCTAATGGCTACAAGACGTACCCATCTCACGCAGCCGCTCCGGCAATGCCAGTATTGAGCGATCCGCCTGGCGTGCTCACGACGCCGTTCTACACCGTCACCTTCGACCTCACACGCGGCGGTATCGCGTCGCTCATCGACAAGAGATCCGGACGAGAGCTTGTAGACAAATCCAGCCCCTACGTACTGGGCCAGTTCCTCCATGAGCGCTTCAGCAAAAACGAGGTTGATCGATTTTTCAAAGCGTACAGCCGGATGCCCGGCGGATGGGCGCTAGATGATCTTGGCAAGCCTGGGATGCCTGAAGCCGGTTCACAGGCGAAAGCCTTGGAAAATGTTCATGCAACCGCGCCCGGACAGCCCAATCCTGGCGCGATGGGCAAACCCGGTATTCCTGCGGCAACCTACTGTGCTGTTACACCTGCAAAATGGAACGTTCAAATACAACACACGCCTGATGTTGACGTTGCTGTGCTGAGCGCCGGAGAGACCAAAGACTTGGCAAAAGCCTACACCCTCACCTTCACCTTCTCCCGGCATTCACCTTCTGTTGATGTGAAGTGGAGCGTGGTTGATAAAACACCGGACAAGATGCCTGAAGGAGGCTGGCTCTGTTTTCCGTTTGCGATGAAGGATCCGCTCTTCACGGTAGGACGCTTGGGCGGACCGATCAATCCGGCAACAACCGATCTTGTGCCTGGAGCCAACCGTCACCTCATGGCCATCTCCAGCGGCGTGGCGATGACCGATGCTGATCAGCGCGGTGTTGCACTCTGCCCGCTTGATTCTCCGCTGGTCAGTTTAGAAAAGCCCGGACTGTGGTGGTGGACGATGGATTTTGTGCCTAAAAAAGCCACTGTTTTCGTCAACCTCTACAACAACATGTGGAACACCAATTTCCCCTTGTGGCAGGAGGGGTCGTGGTCAAACCGCGTCCGCTTCTGGCCTCTGCTGGATGAGAAGGCCAGCGAAAGTTTAGCTGTGAAGTCAATGGAGGCAAGGCTCCCGTTGCTGGTCGGCTCAGCTAACAGCAAAGCAGGTTCTCTTCCAACAACGTCTACAGGACTCACACTCTCTCGCAAGGGCGTGCTGGTGACGGCCTTTGGCAGCGACCCAGATGGCAATCCAGGCACGCTTCTGCGTGTCTGGGAGCAGGCCGGGAATGCTGGCGACCTTCTCGTCACATTGCCGAAAGGCATGAAAGCGTCGAAAGCAACGCCTGTGAACCTGAGAGGCGTACCAACAGGCGCGCCCATCACGATCAACGAGGGCACATTCAAACTGAATCTCGGCGCTTATGCTCCGGCTAGTTTTGTGCTAGACTAGAAAAATCCTGGAGACCCAACTATGAAGATGACGTATATGGCCGGACTGATGTTTTGTATTTCCGTCGCTTCTTTTGCCGCGGAGTATGACAAGACGTCCACAATCCCGACAAGCAAATCCGCCGCTGAACAGGCAGGCGCCACAAAGCCTGCTTCGCAGGGGGTTCAAAATGTCATCATCGTCTACAAGACCCATTTTGATATCGGCTATACAGCACGGGCATGCGAAGTGCTTCACGAATACCGCACGGAAATGGCGGACCGTGTCTTGGATGCCATTGAGGTGAACAGCAAGCAGCCCAAGGAGAACCAGTTTGTCTGGACGCTCTCCGGCTGGCCCATGAAACAGATCCTCTGGGATGGGCAGACACCTGAGCGCCGCCAGAAAATCGAACAGGCGATCCGCGACGGCAATCTGACGATCCACGCCTATCCGTTCACCACGCACACCGAAACTGCAGAACCCGAAGATCTGGTGCGCGGACTCTCAATCTCTTCATCCCTGGCTCGAAAATATGGACAGCCCCTCTCGACCTCCGCCAAGATGACCGATGTGCCCGGACAATCCTGGATCACGCCCACACTGTTTGCTCACGCCGGAATCGCCTTCTACCACATGGGTGGGCCCGTGGTGAACAAATCTTTCAACCTGCCGCCGATCTTCTGGTGGGAGGGGCCCGACGGCTCGCGCGTCCTGACGCTCTATAACAACGGGTACGGATCATCCGCTCTGCCCCCCGCCAACTGGCCGTATAAGAGCTGGATCTATATCAGCATGACCGGCGACAACCAGGGGCCTCCGCCACCCAACGTTGTCGCGCAAGATTTGGAATTTTACAAGAAGCGCGGCATCACAGCCAACGTCGGCACGATGGATGATTTTTCAGAGCTGATCCTCAAGGAGGACCTCAGTCAATTGCAGGTGGTCCGCAGCGATATTCCAGATCCCTGGATCCATGGCACCCTGAGCATGCCGGAAGCTTGTAAAGGGGCTCACAATATCCGTCCGCAAATCGGAGCGCTGGATGCGCTGACCACACTTGAGCGCTGCTGGGGACTCTTCCGCGCAGATATCAGCACAACAGTTGCAGAGGCTTATGAACAGAGCATGCTCTTCAGCGAGCACACCTGGGGCATGGCCAACCAGCACTATGTCAAGCAGCCCTACGGCCAAGGCTGGGATGACCTTTGGGCCAAGGGGCTGCCACCCCAGTATGAGAAGATGGCTGAATCGTGGAAGGACCACGCCGACTACACCGAGAACGTGAAACGGCTTGTCTCCCAGCCCTATATCGATGCTGTTGAAACACTGGCCGACAGTGTCAATGTTGGCGGCGGACGGATTGTCGTCTTTAATCCCCTCCCCTGGAAGCGCGACGGCGAGATCGTCCTGAACGGTTTCCATCTGGCTCGGGGCGCATCACTCAAGCCTGTGGACGGCGGTCCGGCAATCGCGTATCAGGGAGAAGGCCCGGCAGTTGAAGGCCCCTACCGCATCATGCGCTTTGTAGCCAAAGATATTCCAGCGATGGGATACCGCACATTCGTGATTTCGAATGAGAAACCTGAACCCGTACTCTTGGCAGCGGACGCGACGACTGGCGTGATCGAGAGTCCGTGGTTAAAAGCGACGCTCGATCCCAAACGCGGACGCATCAGCAGCCTGATTGACAAACGTTCAGGCCGCGAACTGGTCGACCCGAACGCGCCGCAGGGTTTTGGCCAGTACTTCTATGAGCGCTTCGGGTATCAGGATATTGATAACTGGCTGAAGAAATCACTCTATGGACAATACCATGCGCATAAATTCTGCTTTGCCGCTTATGATATGCCCAAGGAGAGTGTCTATACGAACGCCCTGCCGAAGAACATGACACTCAGCGTAGAAAAAACCGCCATCGATGTGAGCGCGACGATGACGGGCACGATCCCGGGCCCTGGTCAACCGCAGAAGATATCCATCCGCATCAGCCTGCCTGCAGCCATGCCCGTGGCCGATCTGAAGGTCGCCTGGGACAAGCAGCCCGATGGCTGGCCGGAGACTGCATGGATTTGTCTTCCGTTCACGTGTGACAATCCAAAGTTTCGCCTAGGACGTCTTGGCGCAGACCTCGATCCTGTGAAAGATATCACTGTGGAGAATGCCAACTATTACAATTACTGGATCAACACCGGCGTGGCCGTGTATGATGGGAAGAGCGGCGCAGGTGTCGCGCTCTGTCCGCAGGACTCCCCGCTGGTCAGCCTCGGCGAACCCGGCGAGTATAAGTTCGAACCCCGCTATGAACCGAAGAAACCGTACGTCTATCTCAATCTCTACAACAACCACTGGCGGACCAATTTCGGAAGCTGGATCGGTGACGGGCGACGCATGAGTTCCCGTGTCCGCATCTGGGCCTTTGACCAGTTCAATTCCGAAGCATCGCTCTACACGCCCGCAATGGAGTGTCGCGTGCCGCTGGCGGCAGCGCGTTCCACAAGCCGCCCAGGCAGGCTAGCGTCCACGCAGGCAGGCATCACGCTCTCCCGCAAGGGAATCGCCCTCACGGCGTTCGGACCCAACCCGGACGGTCCTGGCACTGTTCTGCGCGTCTGGGAGCAGGGTGGCGTGCCTGGGGCACTCGAGGTGACAGTGCCGACGCTCTTTAAGACTGCACAGCCTGTCACGCTGCGAGGAGAAAAAAAGGGTGAAGCAGTCGCAATCAAAGCAGGCCGGTTCAGCTTTGTTCTTGGGGCTTATGCGCCCATGAGCTATATTTTAGAATAAGCGAGACCGACATAATCGATTGACGTTTTGTTTTTTTGCTCTGTACAAGAAGTTATGGTATTGTGGACCCATTCACTATGCACACCTTTGACTTCACCACCGTCATCGACCGCGCTCATACAGGGAGCTTGAAATATGAGGCCTTTGGCCCCGATGTGCTCCCCGTGTGGGTAGCGGATATGGACTTCCGTTCGCCGCCCTGCGTCCTTCAGGCACTTCAACAGGCCATCGGCCATGGAGTTTTCGGTTACTCAACCGCACGCAAGGAACTGACGGAACTGGTTCTTGAACGCCTCTGTACGCGTCATCATTGGCATGTCCAGGCAGAGGCCCTCGTCTTCCTTCCAGGACTTGTCAGTGCGCTGAACCTGGCCACGCGCCTCTTGCCGGACGGAGCTGAAGTCCTGATTCCAACCCCCGCCTATCCGCCCTTTCTTTCCTGCGGACCCCACCAGCACAAGACAACCATTCGCGTGCCGATGAAATGTGATGGGAAGATCTGGACGCTCGACTTCGAGGCCTTGCAGGCGGCGGTCACACCGAAAACCGCACTGCTCATCCTCTGCAATCCGCATAACCCTACGGGGAGATCCTTCACACGGGAGGAACTTGCGCAACTCGCCCAGTTCGTCGATAAGAATGACCTGCTTCTCGTGAGTGACGAAATCCACTGTGACCTCATGCTCAACCCAGCCGCCACGCACCGTTCCATCGCTGCGGAATTTCCAGAGATCGCCTCTCGCACCATCACGCTGCTTTCACCGAGCAAGACCTTTAACCTCGCAGGTCTTGGATGCGCCTTTGCAGTCATTGAAAACCCTGACCTGCGCAAACGCTTTGCCCCCTCGAATGATGACTTGGTGCCGCACCTCAATCAACTGGGGTATGTCGCCATGGAGGCAGCCTATCGCGAAGGCGAACCCTGGCGGCAAGCCCTGATCACCCAGCTGAGGCAAAACTGCCGGAAGGTTGAAGAAGCCGTCATTGCCTGTCCGGGCCTCTCCATGATCCCGCCTGAGGCGACCTACCTCGCCTGGATCGACTGCCGGGCACTTGGTCTGAATGACCCGGCCGCTTTTTTGCTCACGCATAAACTCGCCGTCGGATCTGGGCGCTATTTCGGAGCCGATGGCTTCATCCGCATCAATTTCGCCTGCCCGCCAACAACGCTGGATGAGGCACTGAACCGACTTCTTACATTAAACAACAGAAAATAAACACCATGAAAATCGTCTTACTGATCGGAGTACTTTTGACGGGGGTGACCCTTGCCGCCCCTGCGTCCAAGCCGGAGAATCTGGCGCTCAAAGCAAAAGTCGTTGCGACTTCTGAGTATAGCGGAACGTACTCAGCAAGACATGTTGCGGATGGCATCATTCCTGAAGCCGGCCGCAATAACAGCGATGGCAAAGAGTGGGCTGTGAAGGGCAACAACCATCCGGATGGCGTGACACTGACCCTGACGTGGCCTTCTCCCGTGGCCATCGCCGAGGTGGTCTACTACGGGCGCACGTGCTATGCGGTGGAAGCTTTTAAGCAGTGCGCGGTCTCCGTTGAGGGCGCCAAGGAGCCGCTGCTCACAGCTAACTTGGAACCGGGGCACGGCCCCCAGCGGATGAGACTGAAGCAGCCTGTTACGTCAGCTACGTTGCAACTAAAGTTTACAGGACATCACGACTGCAAAAACCCCGGCGCAGCAGAGATCGAAGTCTATGCCGCCCCCACCGACGAGAAGGCACTGGGGAAGTTCATCGCGATGAAACCCATGTCCCGTGTCGAAACCATGCCCTATGTCGAACCGGTGATCAAGGAGACGCCTGCACTGGCCGAAAAGCTCCAGACCGGCAAGCTGGGATTCGACAAAATGCTGCTGGTGGAACGGCATCCGTATCACATCAGCCATGTCTATGTCTACCATGTCGAATCCTTCAAGCCTGGCGGCGGCATCCACATCTTCACCCCCGATGCGAAGGGCGGAAAACTTGAAAAGATCTTTGATGCCGGCGGCGGCATGGTGATGGACTGCTCGCTTTCATACGACGCAAAAGAGATCCTCTTCAGCTATAAACGGAAACCGACCTTGACCGAAAACCTGGGAAGAAGCGAACACATAAACCACATGACAACAGACCGGGATGCAAAGTACCAGGTGTTTCGCATGAACTTGGAGGAGCGGAAACCTGTCCTGTTGACGGACCACTACTCCAACAACTTCAACCCCTGCTGGCTCCCGGATGGAAGGATCGCCTTCCTCTCTGATCGTAAACTCTCGTTCGCCTATTGCTTTACCAGCTCCTCGCCCTTGCTCTACCGGATGGAGCGGGACGGCTCCAACGTCTTCAAGATGTCGCATGGCTACCTGAATGATTTCACACCCAGCATCCTGAATGACGGAAGGGTCATATACAGCCGCTGGGAATACGTTGACAGGCCGGCATGCCCGATCCAGAGTCTCTGGACATTGCGGCCCGACGGCACGAAACTGGAAGGTTTTTTCGGTAATCGCGTTTTGGAACCCGGAACCTTCATGGAGGCCCGTTCCATCGGCAATACGCGCAAAGTCCTCTGCGTGCTGACCGGACACAACGGCTCATGCCGCGGCGCCCTGGGCATCATCGACCCCGCTTTCGGCGCAAACGCACAGCAAGGCATCCGGAATATCACCCCGGAGATATTCATTCCGGATGTTGAAGGGAACAATAGAAAAACCCGTGGTCCCTACGGAAACGACCTCGTCAACAAAGGCCCTTACGAGAACCCCTTCCCGATTGATGAAAAATACTTTCTGGTTTCCAACATGGGAACCATCCTCTTACGGGACTATGACGGAACCGAGTGCACCGTGGTGAAAAGACCCGTTGACAAAATGGGCTTCTTCTCTCCGATCCCGATCCGCACGGTCAAGGTCCCTCCCGTCATCACGTCATCGCTGCCCAAAGGTGAACACGAACCCTGGGGCACGGTTGTGATGATGGATGTCTACAATGGCCTTGAACCCGATGTGGCGCGCGGCGAGATCAAGCAGCTGGCCATTGTCGAGGAGATTGAAAAGGGTGATTTCGCTCCGCACACAGGCATTTACGGATACCAATTCCCGCTGGTCTCCTGCGGCGCGACCTACGCAGCCAAGAAGCTTTGGGGATACGCAAAAGTCGAGGAGGACGGCTCTGCCCATTTCAAGGTTCCCTCAGGAGTCCCCTTCTACTTCCTGGCACTCGACAAAGAGGGACGCGCCGTCCAGCGGATGCGCTCGTTCACCCACTTCCAGCCCGGCGAGAAACAGAGCTGCATCGGGTGCCACGCGGACAGAAACTATGCCTCTCAAACTGCCAAAACCAGCACCCGGGCAACCGCCTCCCTGCGCCAGCCGGAGGCGCTTCTGGAACCGGAGTGGGGCCGGAGGAATTTTGACTACTCCTCCATCGTCCAGCCCGTATTGGATCAGCACTGTATCAAGTGCCACAACGCGCGCGAGCAGCCCGGCGGCGTTGACCTGACCGGCGATAAGACCGACTTCTGGAATGTCTCCTACGAGCATCTTGCGAGAAAAGGAACGCATGGCGAGAAGGATCCCTTCCAGCACGGGGTCAGAGACCTGGAGGCCGTCGGACAGAATCCCTACGTGAAATGGATCTCGAGTATTAATGGCGCAGGGAAGAACATCCTCATGATCAAACCGCGGACCTGGGGCGCTTATCCCAGCAAGCTGACAGCGATCCTCCTCAGCGGCCACCCGGATAAGAACGGGCAGAAGCGTTTCTCAATGGATGAACGCTCCATGCGCCGCCTCTTCGCCTGGATGGACCTGAACGTCCCCTACTACAAGGACTCGAAAACAAACCATCCCGATGTGCCGGGCAGCCGGATGATGCGCCCTGCGCAACTGGACAAGACGCTTGAGGATGTCCGCAAAAGACGCTGTGCAGAGTGCCACGAAAAGGTTCCACGTAAATTCTATACACGCATCACCCAGATCGGGGACAACAACTTCCTCCTGGCGCCGCTAGCAAAAGCAGCGGGCGGAACAGAGGCCTGCGGCAAGGCTACATTCACCTCGAAGGACGATCCGGATTACCAGGCGCTCCTGAAGACCTTCGAGCCCATCACCCAACTGATGAAGGAACGCCCCAGAATCGACTTCCCGGGCGCGGAATATATCCCCCACAAGAACGCGCATCCTCAACTGACCGGCGCAACCTGCGGCAAGCCGCCGGAGGCGTGAGCGGGTGCTCTTTTCTCCAGCACAGGGTTATTCGAACTGCTTACAGAAGATGACGGGGATCCTGAGCAACTGCTCGGCGTCGTTGTTGGGCGGCGGAAAATGCCAGGGCACCGCAGTCTCGGCACCTGCCGATGCCGCAACAGAATGAGATGAACTTTTCCAAAGGCAGACCAGGGTCGCTAAAAAATCAATACTTACCATGCCTCTTACAGGCTTCAATGTACGCCATGACCTTGTCATAGGCCATGCCGTCGTGAATCGAATGGTCGGTCGAGAGGATATACCCCCCGCCCGGCTTGGCGATCGCGAGGCATTCCCTGACTTCGTTCTCAATCTCTTCAGGCGTTCCCGTGCACATCGTGTACTTGTTGTCCACATTGCCGATCGGACACAGCCTCCCGGCATACCGCGCCTTCACTTTGGCAAGATCCATGCCTGCCGCACGCTCGACCGGATGAAACCCGTTGATGCCTGTCTCAACCAGATCGTCCAAGACATCCCAGATTCTTCCGTCGTTGTGCATAATCACCGGTTTGCCCAGCCTCTTCATGCCCTGCACCATCGCCCTGAACGGCGGAATAAAGAACTCCCTGAGATGCGTGGGTGACATTAGCAGCGACGAGGTGCTTCCCCAGTCATCCGATATAGAGAACGCGTCCACGCCGTTCAGTTCCGCCACCTTCCCGCACACCTGCAACACCCATTTCACATACGCGTCTGTCATCTCGTGGACAAGCGCCGGATCCTCATAGATGGAAATGGAAAGCGTCTCGAGATCCATCAGATACCAGTACATCATTGTGAACGGGCCCAGCACTCCGGCAATAATCGCAATCTCCCCCTCATTCGCCTTGATCCCTTCGTTCAGCATCTTCAGGCGGTGAGGTGCCGACGGCAGCGGCATTCGGTACGCCTTCCAGTCGTCGCGCGACTTGACCGGCACGTCGGTCTGCGCCATGATGGGCCACCCGTTCTTGATGTAGGTGATGCCCCACTCGTCTTGATACCGGGCCCCCTCCGGCTGGCACTCCTCCTCGGTCCCACAAAAACCGTTGATCGGAATCCACATGCCGTCCAGCCCCAGTTTTGTCGCAAGCCTCACCTGCGCGTCAGCCTCGTAAAGTTTCGGCTCATGGTCCAGGACTTTCTTGAGCAGGTTCCGACTGAACAGGTAATCGACGATCGGCACCCGGTCGGGGATGCCGCAGCTCAGCGCGGTCAAGACTCTCTCTCTCGATTTCATCGCTTCCACCTACCTTCCTATTTGCACGTCCTGTCACTTTTGACGAACAGCTTCTCGATGTCTTCCAGCGAATGCCCCTTGGTCTCCGGGACTCTAAAGAAGACGAACACAATGTTCACCAGAGCCATGAACCCGAAGATCCAGAAGGTCCCGGGGTTGCCAACCGCCTTCTGCATCACGGGAAAGACGAGGTTGCCCAGAAAGGCAAACACCCACAGGGATGTGGTCGCGACCGACATGGCACGGCCCCTCACCTTGGTGGGAAAGATCTCGGAGAGGATGACCCAGCAGACCACGCCATTCCCGACGGCATGGCCGGCAACAAAGGCCATGACACCGATCAAAATTCCTAGCGGCCAGCCTCCCACAAAATAGAGCAACCCGACAAGGCCGAAGGCGATGGTCTGTGTAATCGTCCCTGCGAGCAACAACGTGCGCCGTCCTGCCTTGTCCACCAACCAGAGGGCGAGCAGCGTGAAGATGAGATTGATGAGACTGACCAGTACGGATTGAACGAAAGCATCGCCAGTATGTGTTCCGGCCGCCTCGAAAATGGAAGGTAGATAGGAGAAGACCGGCGTGATGCCGCTGGTCTGCGTCAACCCCGCCAGCACAACGCCCAGGAACAGCGCTTGCCCAAAACCGGACTTAAACAGTTCGGAGAAGCGACCCTCTTCCGTTGTCAACGATTCGTGGATAGCGGCGGACTCCTCCCTCGCGAGCGAAGCGCCGTTGATCCGGGTCAGCACGTCCAGACCGTCTCCCGACCGGCCGACCTTCATCAGCCAGCGCGGACTCTCCAACGCAGCGACGATAGCCAGTGCAAAGAGGACCGCCGGCACAGCGCCCGCCACAAACATCCACTTCCAGCCCACCTCGAGATTCCACGCCTCCGTCCCGCTGCGCTGGATCAGCATGTTCACGAAAACCGCGCTCAGAATGCCAAGTACGATCCCCAACTGGTAAAGCGTCACCAGCCTGCCGCGCACACGGCCAGGTGAAATCTCCGCGATATACATCGGTGCCAGAATTGAGGCCGCCCCGATGCCGATACCGCCGAGAATCCGCCAGAAGACAAAGCCATTGAGCGTGGAGACAAAGTAGATGCCCACCGAGGAGCCGGCAAAGCAGGCCGCACAAATCGAAAGGCTCTTCTTAAGTCCGATACGGTCTGCCAGCCAGCCTGCACCTGCAGAACCCGTAAGGCAGCCCACCAGTGCGCAACCCGCGGCCCAGCCGGTTCCCGCGGCATCCAGAGTAAACGCCTTCGAAAGATAACCGATCGCCCCGCTGATGACGATATTGTCATAGCCGAAGAGAAAACCGCCCAGCGAAGAGACGCTTGCGGCAACCACCAGAAACCAGAGATTACGTCCCGTTTTCTTGTCATCTGTCATACGTTCTCGCCTTCTCCCTTCTCTCACTAACGCACTAATGAACTAACGCACTAATGAACTAACGCACTAACGAACTAACGCACTATTCTTCCGTATTTCTCCGCCGCAGCCATCAGCGCCCGCATGTTCTCAGGCTTGGTGTTTCGACCGAGCGCGCAACCTGAACTCAAGAAAAAGTTCCTTCCCCCTGTGGCCTTGATCACATCCCGAACCGCCTCCTCGACCTGTTCCGGCGTGCCAAAGACCATCGGATCACTCGGATTGATATTGCCCATGAGCACGGTCTCGGAGGGAACCAGGCGCCGCGCCTCAGCCATGTCGAGCTGCCAATCCACCTCAATGATCTTTGCACCCACGCGACCCATGTCCGCGATGATCCCGTTCGTGTTGCCGCAGATGTGGAGCGAGAAGGGAATCCCAGCAGCCTGCACCTCTTCAGTCAGCCGCTTCTCAGGCTCCAGTGCAAATTTCCGATAGAGCTCCGGTGAAATCAAGTTGGGGCCTGCAAAGGCGTCTCCGATGGAGGTGGCATCAGCGCCCGCATCCTTCTGGGCCTTCGCGAAAAGCGCGCACGCCTGACGGCAATAGTCGATCAGCTCACGTACCCCCGCTTCACTCTCCTCATCCAGCAAATCCATCAGGAAGTGCTCCGGCCCCCGCAACAGGCAAGCCAGGCTGAAGGGCCCCTGGTCTGCGCGGCCCATAATGAACACCTCGGAGCCGATCCGCTCCTTCAAGCGTGCTGTCGCCTCCAGCCACACCGGAAGACGTCCATCCTTCCACGGATCCGGGAGCTTCAGCTTGCTGACATCCGCCAGGGAGGAGAGGGCCAGGCACGACTCATCCACAACAGCCGGATCATCCTCCCTCAGAATCACGGTGGCACCGCAGGCTTCCGCCAGCGAGGCATCGTCAAAATCAATCACACACCCGTCATATCCATATTTCGCCTGGCTGATCACCTGCGCCTCTGCCATCTTCGTAGCACTCCGGGCGAGTTCCCCGACTTTGAAACCTGCCGTCTCCGCCGCAAACATGAAGGTCTGCGGCACAACCGGCACACGGTCAGGTTGTTCCCCTCTCAATACAGCCAAGCAACGTTCACGTCCGGTCATGGTCATTCTCCTTTCGCGTGCGTATCAATGCACTGCACTTTTGCCCTCAATAATTCTTGTTCTCTTTCCGTCAGGCGACGATGCTCCACGTCCTGGAGATGCGTCCCGTCGCGCTCAACGATGATCACCAGCATGCCAGGCTCAGTCCTAATCGCATGCCAGACCCCACGCGGGACATTGTAGACGACACCTTGCTCCATTTGCGTGCATTCGAAATGAACCCCTTCCAAGACCGTCGCCTCAATCAATGTCGCATGCCCTCTGACCAGCACAAAAACCTCATCGGTTTCCGTATGGCGCTCAATCTCCGAAAGGCTATCTGCATGAAGATCCGCGCGATCGTTTAACTGGGCCACCTGCCAGCCGGAGCGCAGAACAAGCGGATGATACCCAGCTTCAAGGGTGTTATGACGTTCAAGTTTTGCTTCATTCATGTCGGCATTATTTCACAACCCATTGATTTAAACGTTTCTGAACGTACAAAACTTTTCAGAAACATATCCTGCTTGACTCTTTCCCCCAAAAGTTTGATTATATGAGCATGAACGAAAAAAATATGAATGCCGACAGGATCGTCGTTGACTATTCCGATCTTGGCATATCCGAGGTGCCTCTCGTCGGCAGATATACCTACACCCACGCTCATCCTCCGCTGCGTCAGCACCTCCATGAAGATGCCTTTGAAATGTGCGTTCTTCAGCATGGTCGTCAGCCCTACGTCATCGGGAAGAAACGCTTTGAACTCACAGCCGGCGACATGCTCATCACGCACCCAGGCGTTGTTCACGGCACGGCTTCTGAACCTGAGTATCGAGGTCGTCTCTATTGGCTCCAACTCATGAAACCGAGCCCCGGACGCCTGTTCCTAGGTCTTTCGTCCAGTCATGCCAGACTGCTCTTTGACCATCTTGACCGCCTTCCTTCCCGCCCCTACCCTAACTGTGACATCCTCTTCACAACATTCGAGAGGCTTCTCGCATCGCCTCCGCCTTCCATGCCCAAGCCACTGCTCAAGGCCAGCATCGAGAATCTGTTGCTCCGGCTTCTCCTAGACATCCTGAGCTTGGCAGGACGCTCCACGCATCAATCCTGCTCTCCAGCGATTCAGCGTGCGCTCGCCTACCTCTCCGCACAGGTATCCGATAGTGTCTCCCTTCAGAAAGTCGCAAGAGCTGCAGGAACGTCCGAATCCTACCTGAAGGTGCATTTTTCCAAGGAAATTGGCATGACCCCCATGGAACACCTGATGTGGCTTCGGATCGAAAAGGCAAAACGGCATCTGCAAGAAACGAAGGAGCCCATCACGGAACTCGCCTTCAGGCTTGGGTTCCTGACCAGCCAACACTTCGCAACGGTCTTCAAGCGCCTGACAGGCGTGACACCGAAGGACTACCGTGCGATGTCCACAGCCATCCTTCCCTCTGAGTCAGAACCCGCTGTTGGAGCCGGCCCTCACTTCCATCCAACAAAATCGATCATCCCTAAAAATATAAAATGAAGCACCTCTTTATTCGAACTGCTTGCGGAAGGTGGCGAAGTCAGCGAGGAGTTGATCGACCTGCGCACGGAGGGAGGCCACCTCTGCTTCAAGCGCGGCAATGCGTTCGTTCTCTGCCTGGACGATAAGTCGGGCAGGTTCGGGCTTGGAGTCAGGCTCTGACGTATTAAAAACCACTTCTCCTGAGAAAAGATGCGCCCAGCGCTGTTCACGGCAGCCGGGTTCCCGAGGCAGTTTGACAACAAATGTACCGCCGCCCCATTCCGTCAGACTGGTCAGTGTCGCCTCGACCTCGCTGGTGTTGGTAAACGGAAAGAGGCGCTCCGTGTGCGTACGAAGCTCACCGACCGTCTGAGGTCCGCGCAGAAAGAGCTCACAGAGCACCGCGACTTCCTGCGGCGTAAACTCCCATTTGGAGAGCAGCGTGTGTTTATATTTGGCCACACGGCCGCCGGAAGAGGTGATCATCATCACAAGATGCTCTTCATACCGCAGATCTTCGAGCGTGCGGATAACCGTTGTCTCGTCAAGGGTCATCGCAGGATTGCGGTTTGATTTCTGATTGCAGGCAGCGACAAGCGCATTCAAGGTCAACGGGTAATATTCCGGTGTGACAATCTCTTTTTCCATCAAGCAGCCTAGAACCCGAATTTGAATCGGTGAAAGTTTTGCCCGTGCAGCAACCGTAGTCTCATTCGTTTCATTTTCATTCATGACTAACAGTGTAGCTCAATCAGCTGTTTATCGCAAGGCATCAAAAGCAAATGCTGCAAAGCGGATATCTTCGCACGCATACATTTCACCAGCTTCATAAAAGCAGGCGATCTCGCCATTGGCCAGTGTAGCTAAATCAGAATAGGCGCTCGGCCCTGCGTGCAACACATACTGGAGCGGCCACGACTGGCCATAATCCTTACTGCCGCGCACAGTCATGTTGACGCGTCCGCTCTGACTCGCAGGATTGCTGAACAGCACAACACCTGTCTCTGTCCCGGCCGGCCAACTGTAGCGTTCTATCGCAGCCTGGCAGATCGGTTCAATAAGCGCGGCATCGAATTTCTGGTCCGCCCAGGTCGCTCCGCCGTCACGGCTATACGCAACCTGGCGTTGCTTGTTGGCTCGGGCATAGTTGCGCATATTCAACATCAGCCAGCCTTTCGTAAGTTCAACCACCTCACACTCGTTGACCTGATCCTGTGGCGTCCGGCCGCCCAGCACCCAACGCTTTCCATGGTCATCCGAGTAGATGACATGCGAATAGTAGTTCTTTGTCTTGGCTTCAATATGGTCGCAGGGGATGACAAGCCTCCCCTTGTGCGGTCCATTCTCGATCTGGATGCCAGACCCGGGGCCGGTTGCATACCATGTCCACTCCGGGTTCTTGACTTCCGACGTGACCTCCTTCGGGGCACTCCAGGTCACGCCATCATCCGTGGAGCACAGGACATAGACCCGCCGTGTATCTTTGCTGGTTTGCGCGATGATTTGTGCTTCGTGATCATCGCCACGGTTCCACGTCGAAAACAAGAAGATCGCACCGGTATCACGATCAACAACCACGCAAGGGTTGCCGCAGGTGTTTTCTTTGTCGTCCCAGATCTGTTGCTGAGGGCTCCAGGTCTTACCGTTGTCCATGGAGCGTTTCAGCACCAGGTCAATGTCCCCCGCATCCCCCCAGCCATTTTTACGCCCCTCGCAAAAAGCCAGCACCGTCCCCTTTGTCGAAACCGCTAACGCGGGAATGCGGTACGTGTGGTAGCCGTTCTCCCCGCTGATGAAGAGCGGCACCCCTTGCGCCACGGGAGGCGTGATCAAATTTCCATGGATTTCAAAATGCTCAATTGTCAGGCTGTTGCGCCAAGGCCGGAGGCCTACCCAGCCTACGGATCCCGCCCACATATCAACGCGGCAGATTTGCTGTTGATTAATAAGAAATCGCGTCACGCCCTTTTCGCGAATCGCCTCAAAGCTGAAGGTCTCATTTGTCTTGATCAGATTAGATGATTTCTCCAGAGGGCGCGTTGCTTTACCGAAGTTTGCTCCCTCCGTGAAAAAGGTCGCCTCACGACCATCGAAGCCAAACAGATTGCCCCCAAAAGCAAAGCCTGCTGCAGTGCCTTCCAGTTTTGCCAATTTCAAGCGCGCCATCACCCGAAAGTCGCCATCCCCCAAATTGCGTGTCGCATAGAGATAACGCCCGACGCCCTCAGCGTTTAAACCGCCCTCGACACTTGTCCAAGGAGCGCCGGTGTAGCGCACGGAAACATCCTGTCCGTTATTGACCACCACCAGCTTCTCAGCTAAAGCGATGTTTCCTGCGAAGAAGAGGCAGATCAAAATCAGTTTCTGGTGCGTATTCATCATAAAACACCTCCTCTAAACAGTTCTTCACTCTTTAACAGCCGGCTGTTTCGGCTCAGGCAGATCAGCGGCATGAAGATCAAGAACGTCCACATATTCAAACCAGCGCGTCAGTGCTTTGGTCTTGTCGTCAAAGTTGTTGGACCCGAATGAGAATTTCGCTCCCATCTCCTTGGCCAGCTTGAGGAATTTCTGATTCGGATAATTCGAGCCGGCCTGAATTTCTAGTGCGATTCCGTTTTCAATGGCCTTCGAAATTACCTGCTTCATGCGCACCTCTGTCCAGAGCCTGTCGTAACGATTCGAGATGCACGGCGGCAAGTAGGTCGGATTGGCAAGGATGGAGATCGGCTCGCCCAGGATGCGCAGGTTGTGCTTCATATACTCCTCCATCCACGCCTCAGGATCATCAATCGTCACACCAGGCAACCAAAGGCGACGCGGTTTCCCTTCAGCCGTCACGCCCATGATCATGGTGTCCGCGAGAACAAAGTCCAGCCGCTTCAACAGCTTTGGATCGATCTGCTGATGCCAATCGCGGTCATTGACCTGGATACCGACTTGCAAAGGCTTTCCATTGGCACGAGCGCTTTTCGCGCTATCCACAAAGGCGGCCAAGGCAACATTGTTTGAGAGCGGCCATTCGCGTCCGAGATTCTCCAAAATACCACTCCGAATACCACTGGCCTCCTGACGCAGAGCCGCCTTCTCCGGGGTCATGCCCCCGCGAATGTGGATGTGATAATCCGTAAAGGTTATCCCGCGTTGCTTGGCAGACTCCATTCCCTTTTTGAAATCAGCATCCGTGGACGGATAAATAAAAGCATCACCCGCAAAGAGGGTTGATGTTGAACAGACCAGCATGAATAGAATTGAGCGCATTGATTTTCCTTTGAGTTACTATGCGCATATATTATCACGCCATGTCTACATCTGCAAGCCCGTCGCCAGCGGAACTGGAATAAACGAAAAGGCGACTTTTTTTTGCATCGAATGACGCGAACCACACGAATCTGCGGCTCACCGAGACGGTTCGCCCTACCCGCTTCGCACAGGGCATTCGAAGGAGGTAGGGTCCGGCGGCTGCCGGATCCCGGTGAGCCGCAAAACTCTAATCTTTGCATTTTCTATCACCGAATTAAACGAATGGAGCGAATTCCAATTAGCTTAATTCGTTTAATTAGTTGATAAGCTTTTCAAGTTGCATGCAACCAAAAAGAGGAGTAAGAGTACGCTTCCTGTTATGCCTTTACAACGTCTCCCTCGTTGGGAACCTCTAAACTTCGGACATCAGGAAGTTGCGTGCATTCAGAGATGCGCTTGGCAACGAGATCAACCAGAAGGCGATCAAAGCCAAGGGGCATGCCCATCACGAGCTTGACATCAGGAAAGTCCTTCCCAATATCCTGCATCATATTCGGAATATCGCATTTGATATGGACACCTTCATTCAAAAAGTAGGGCAGCACTAAAATAGTCTTGGCTCCGTGTGTCACGACACGATTAAAGGTCTCCAGAAAGTGAGGCTTCATCAGCGACATGTTACAGGTCGTCACCTGCGGATAGCGCCCCGATGCCTGCAATGCCTGGGCAACCTTCTCCATCGACTCCGCAGCGCCCGGCACGCGGCTGCCATGGCCAATCAGGATGACCGCATCGAAGCCGAATGAAGACGACGAACACGCGCAAGGTGCTCCTTTCGCCAGTCCGCACAGCGCATGAATGATGCTGACAGCCAGAGGGCTGCCTCCACGTGTGCCATCCACAATAATATGGGGCACATTCAACGCCTTCAACTCATCCTTGCTCTCCTGGACGTGCACAAACCCGACTGGCGCACCAATCACTAAAGCAGGACGGACCCCCTCTTCGATCATCATGCGGCTCAACTCCAACAGCGCTGTCGGCGCATTACCGAACACACAAATGGCGCCATCCAACATTGGCTTTGACTTTCGAATCGCCAAGACTGAGCGCGGTAAATTTAACGCCTTCGCATCGAGGGCCACATCGCTGTCTGCGATGGGACAAATAATCTTGCTCGAATCATAGTGTTCACACGCGGAACGCAGGCGCATCTGCGACAGCCCCGCGCGAATCATATTGGAATCCACATAAATCATCGCGCCCTTGCGTAAGGCCGCAATCCCAGATTCAATGGCGGTCATACTAAACTTCACGGTGTCCATAATGGCAAAGTCGCCCGTCGTATGGATCATGCGCCGGACAATCGACCACTCCTCTTTTGAAAAGGTGTGGGGCGGAGCCTTTGCATCAATCGTCTCAAAGGACATCTCCTCGATACGTTCCCCATTCAACGGCGGATTGAGCAACTCATGTATTCTTGCTTTTTGCATGTAAAGTTTGTTTCTCTTTTTTTGTTTCTAATACGCTTTCGCCAGTCCGCCTGCTGATGTTTCACGATAGAGGCTTGGCATGTCCCTGCCGGTCTGCAACATGGTTTTGACCACCTTGTCAAAGCTGACACGATGGACCCCATCTGAAAGGCTTGCATATAAATTGGCATCCATGGCCCGTGCTGCAGCAAAGGCATTACGCTCGACGCAGGGGATCTGCACCAGTCCGTTCACCGGATCGCATGTCAGGCCCAAGTGATGTTCCAGCCCCATTTCAGCCGCATATTCGATCTGAGCTGGGCTTCCGCCAAACAACTGCGTCGCCGCGCCTGCAGCCATGGCGCAGGCCACCCCGATCTCGCCCTGGCATCCCACTTCCGCCCCTGAGATCGAGCCGTTGCGTTTGACCACGAGTCCGATCAAGCCAGCCGTGGCCAATGCGTATAGGATGCGCTTCTCCGTAAAATCATGATGCTTATAGCAATAATAGAGCACGGCCGGCAAGACCCCGGCAGCACCGCATGTCGGAGCCGTGACGATCGAGCCTGTGGAGGCAGCATTCTCCTCCGCTACAGCCAAGGCATAAGCAAAGAGATATCCCCTGCTCTGCAAGCCAGGACGCAACCCCTTGGTCCGCTGATAGGTGCTCAGCGCTTTCCGCTGCAACCCCAAGCCCCCGGGCAGGACGCCTTCAGCCTCCAAGCCTCTTTCGACTGCGGCCTTCATTACGTTCCATACCTCAGCCAAATAATCGAGGATGCCTTCGCCCTCATGTTCAACGACATACTCCCACAGCGACTTCCCATGCTCCTTGCACCAGTTCAGGATTTCATCCATCCTTGTAAAAGGATAGATCGACTGCATCTGAGACTCCGCGGAGTCACTCGGAGACTTCAAGAAACCACCCCCGATGCTATAGACTTCCCACGTGTCTGTGACCATGTTGCGGGCATCGAGACTTTCAAAAAGTATGCCATTGGGATGAAAAGGTAACACGGTGTCCGGCTTCCAGATCAGGTCAACCGTGATAGGCGCGCACCCTTTTTCAATAGCCTTGTCTGTCATGTGACCCTTGCCTGTTGCGGCAAGGCTTCCATACAAAGTCGCGCGAATCAACGATGCGTCCGTGTGGCGGCCTGCAAAATCCTGAGCAGCCCGCAGCGGTCCCATGGTGTGACTGCTTGAAGGTCCTATCCCGATTTTATACAGACGTCGAATTGATTCCATGATTAAAACTTCGAAAATTGCCTTATTGCGTGATTACCGCTTCGCTTTCGGCATTCGCCGAATGGTTTTCGCTTCGCTTCAACGAGCCTTATTGCCTTATTTGAACGTTGGACGTTGAGCGTTGGATGTTCGATGTTCAAATTTCGACGTTTATCTGCTTACTAGCAAGCAAAGCGTCTAAAATATACCATTATTGGCTCTGACATTCAAGGCGCGTTTCCAAGCGTCGAAGCGCGTATTAAGCGCATGTGCGATTCATTGACCTGTTGACTGTGGGCAGCTAGGCTGGGCGTATAGGCGTCTGTACACTGGCGGCAAGGAAAGCCGCCAGCCATAGAAACCACATTTCCACGCTAAAGCTACGGCGGACAGGTCGCTGTACAGGCGCTCAATGTCACTAACTTTTCATGTCGGCAACAGGGTAGACTAGCAACTGGTGGACAGATAGGAATGGCGACAATATAAGCACGTTCGGGCCTTATTTTTGCGGCTCAGCGCAGCTTCGCCCTCCATTTTAATACAGCTCCGCAAGCTGGAGGGCGAGACTTTGGCGAGCCGTCGCTTGTCTTAGCGCCAATCTTGCCTGTCCCCCTGTCGCCAAAAATGCCCCTCCTCTTTCATGCGGGCGGGACGCCCACGCTCCCTTCAATTGCTGCCCTCAAAGGAGCGCGGGCATCTTGCCCGCCGGAGCCGGGACGGCTCCGCCACCTTATCCCCTGGGGACGTCGATGTCCTCGTCGGCAAAAAAGGTGGCGCAGGCGATCAAGGCCGACGGGGACGTCGGCGTTCCCAGGAGATAAGCCCTTCGTTTGCAACAAGCTAACACCGAAGATAAAGAAGAACCGGGCTGCGAAAAGTTAGTGGCATTGGGCGGGGACGCCTATACGCCCGGGTTTTTTGCAGCATGTCGCAGAAGAACCCCAAGCTAACATTTGCCTTTGCAGCACAGGACCGCAAACCGATCTAGGGCTTCAGGATGGCTGGCGAGATGCAGATGGACAAAACTGGCCAAGACACGGCCATTCAGGGACTGGAAGCCTTCATCTGTTTCAGGCTGATTGTTTTGGCGGCGACGTTCGTAGACTGCCGACCACGCCGCGCTTTCATTCTGCGTGGGGTCAGAAAGCAATTCGCCATAATGAAATTCATGGCCGCGCAAGGTCACACCTGCCTTACCCCAGAGGGAGTCGGCTTTAAGCGTGACTTCCACATACCCTAAACGGATACGCTTATCGGTCATACGCGTCTTTGCTGGTACGAGTCCGACTAACGGATACTCCTCCCCTGCTCGCGTCGCAATCGACTGCGTCAAATAAATCAGCCCGCCACATTCGGCATAGATGACGCCCTCCGCCTTTGCAAAGGCCCGAATCGAATCAATCATCCCGGCGTTTTCAGAAAGCGCTTTTGAATGCACCTCCGGATATCCGCCCCCCAGGTAAAGCGCATCGACACCTGAGGGCAATGCAGCGTCGCGCAACGGCGAGAAAAAGAGGATATTCGCCCCGCGCTTCTTGAGTTCATCCAAGAGATCCGGGTAATAGAAATGAAAAGCTTCATCCTGGGCGACGGCTATCGTAAAACAAGAGTTCGTTTTTATGCCCACGGAACACACGGAAGAACACTGAAGATTCGCAATGGTTTTTCGTCCTTCTCCAGCACATCGCAAAAGAGCATCTACATCAAGATGGGTTTCAGCCGCCTGTTCAAACGCCTCCAATGTCTCTATTGTGCAATTTGCAGGGTCGGCAGTCACAAGGCCTAGATGTCTGCTGCGTAACTCCGGGAAGCCCATGCGCGGGACAGCTCCGACCAGAGGCGGTAATTTAGAAGCGGCAAGGGCGTCGGCCAGCAATGTGCGGTGCGTATCACTTCCGCAATGGTTCGCGATCACACCTGCGATGCGCACGCCTGGCGCAAAATTCGAGAACCCTGAAACCAGAGGCGCAATGCTACGCCCCATGCCATGCGCATTGACCGTCAGGACGACAGGCGCATCCAGCCAACTGGCGATCTCAGCGCTGCTGCCAGATAAGCCACCTGACTGCGCACCATCAAAGAGGCCCATGACACCCTCGATTACGGCGATGTCAGCATCCTGCGTCACACGGTCAAAGAGCGTTTCGACATAGGCGCGTCCGCACATCCATCCGTCGAGATTGTAACACGGACGCCCCGAGGCAAGTGTCAGCCAGCTCGGATCCAAGTAGTCCGGCCCGACCTTGAAGGTCTGTACCCTCAATCCGCGACGTTTCAAGGCAGCAACGAGCCCAAGGGTCAGTGTCGTCTTTCCACTGCCACTGTGCACTCCCGCAATCATGATTAGAGGTACTTGGTTCAATCAGATCACCCTATTACCACTCACGCCAATACGCACGTTTTGATCAAAGGCATGGATCAAATACGCGCTTAAAACCACATTCAGCAAAATCCTTGATATTCCGAGTTGCAAACGTATCGACCCCATTTGAGATAAGTGTCTCAGCGAGCCGGAGATCAAAAATCTTCCGATAGGCGAAATTCCGCTCAGATGCTTTCCGCCAAATCTTATTCATCCCCTCACGATGGTGCGCGATACCATCTACAATTCTCCACACTGGGTTCACTCGATACGCCTGGACAACATTGACCGCGTCCTCCGCAGAAAGCGCCTGTTTTAAAGCAGGATTCCGCAACAAACAATAAAACTCCATCAGCACCTGTTCACACAAAACAAATTCTGGATTTGCACGATACTCGCTTATAAAGTTGTAAGCTAACGCATGTTCATTCGAGGATTCGTTGTATGCAGCATAAAGGATGTTTGTATCGCACGAGATCATTTGCGCTGTCCTTTTTTACGCTTAACAGAATAGCCATTCGATTCTTCCGCAACATGTCCGCAGTAGAGATTTGCTCTCCACTGCTCATCCTGAAAAGGATCGAGAGTCCCCAGCTTCCTTGGAGTAGGAAGCTGCCACTCTTTACGAGGCTCTTCAATGGGAGCGCTCACCCGCAACATATACTCAAGTCCGTTGCGGACGAGTTCAGCAAGACTGATCTCGCGAACTTCGGCTAACTGCTTGGCTTGTTTATAAAGCAAATCGGGCAATTGTATTTGTGTTCGTGTCATGATGTAGATATTACACCCCTGTAGGATTGATGTCAACTTAGAAGAGTTGGTAGACACAGAAATCAACGAAGAAGTATACAGCATCGAAAACAATGGTTGCAATCAGCGTAAAGGCGATCAGCAAGACATTCGCCTTAATGATATGATTCCGTTCCAAGGGTTGGAGGGGGTCGCCGATGAGGGGCGTAGCGGTCGGCTGGCCATGCCGCATAAGCGGTCCGCCCAACTGAACCCCCAACGCGCCAGCAAAGGCGGACTCAGGAAAACCGGAATTGGGGCTGGCATGTTTTCTCGAATCGCGGCGGCACATACTCCACGCCCCCAGCGGCGATGAATCCGTGAACACAGAAGCTAGCGGGATCAGCAACAAACTCAAGCGAGCAGGAATATAGTTTGCTGCATCGTCGATCTTGGCCGAGGCCCATCCAAAATCAATGTATTTCTCATTCTTATAACCAAAGGTGGAATCCAGCGTACTGATCGCTTTGTAGGTCATGGCCCCGACCGGCCCCAGCAGGAAGGCGAAGAAGAGCGGCGCGACAACACCGTCGACTGAATTCTCTGCGACGCTTTCAACTGCTGCGCGGACAATCCCCTGCTCATCGAGCTGGTCCGTATCCCGTCCAACCATCTTCGCCACCTGCTGACGCGCCAGCGGCAGATCGCCAGCTTTGAGCGCCTTATAGACCGCATAGCTATGTGAGGCAAGTCCGCGGGCGGCAAAGGTCGTATACAACAGAATCACGGAGAGCAGATCATCTGCCAGTGGATGGATTCTTTGCGCACCACACAAGAGTCCCTCAGTCACAAGAGCCGTACCCAAAATAATCACAGCGGCGGTTACGTTGCCTGCTGTCTTCGGATTGCTAAACCGCTTGCGCATGGGTGCTTCCAAGGCCATGGCGGTTCTCCCAATCAGGCGCACGGGATGAGGCAGCCAGCGCGGATCACCTAGAATAAAATCCAACACCAGCGCAGTGAATATCCACGTCACTGGGTTACTGATGAGGACGAGTTCATTCATCCATGTAAAACTACTGTTCATGCATTAGCCTTGTCAGTTGAGAAGCCCCATCTTCTTGTAGATCGCCTTCACATCCAAGCTGGCGCGCACAACACTTGCAAGCCGGTCCAAGGCTGGCTCGACATCAAAGACAGCTTGAACACTTTTTAGCGCAGGCCATCCGCGTTGCTCACGCAGATCGTCAATGAACCAGCGACGGAAGGCGTCGGCATCGAAAAACCCATGGAGGTAGGTCCCCATGATACGTCCGTCCGCAGAGGCGTACCCGATCGGCTCACCATCGTCGCGCACCACTGCCACCTCATTGCCACACGCGAGCAGTGCGCCGCCACATCCAACTGTTGCGCCATGATGAATTTCATACCCGCGTAACGGCAGTCCGGATTTCACATGGCGCGCATGGACAGCCTTCAGCGTCTTATCCGGCAGCAACACGGTCTCCACAGGCAATAGGCCGAGGCCGGAGAGCATGCGGTTTGTGGACTCGATACCGGTCGGGTCTTCAATCGTCTTCCCCAACATCTGGAAGCCACCGCACAATCCCACGATCCGCGTACGTCCCTCCTGCGCCAGCTTCATGACAGCTTCAGCCAGGCCGCGTTCCTTCAATGCCTGAAGATCGCCAATGACATTCTTACTGCCCGGGAGGATCACCACGTCTGGATTTCCAAGCAGCTCCGGCTTACGCACAATGCGCACCCGCACATCCGGCTCGACGCGCAAGGCGTCAATGTCCGTAAAATTCGAAATATGAGGCAAGTCAATGACTGCGAAATCCAGCTTGTCAGGGTTGGTCCCGGCCTGCTCGCTGGCAAGTTCCTTGAAGCTGACGGAATCCTCTTCAGGCAAGCCTAAATCACGCAGATAGGGCACAACGCCCAAGGTCGGCAGTCCCGTATGATTCATCACATAAGTCAGGGCGTCCGCGAGCAATTCCTGACGTCCTCTAAAGCGATTCACAACAAACCCGGCGACCCTGGCGCGCTCTTTCTCGGAAAGCACATCCAACGTTCCGATGAACGAGGCGAACACGCCCCCGCGGTCAATATCGCCCACGATCAGCACCGGCGCCTGTGCGTATTCCGCCATGGCCATGTTCACGATATCGTGGCGCTTGAGGTTGACCTCGCCCGGACTCCCTGCGCCTTCCAGCACCATGACATCCACTTCGCTGGCCAGCGAATCGTACGCACGCTGGACCGTCTCGAAGGCTTGCGGCTTAAAGCGGATATAGGCTTCGACATCCATGTTGCCGACAGGCTTGCCGCAGAGGATCACTTGCGACCCTGTCTCTGAATTGGGCTTCAGCAGGATGGGATTCATGCGCACATCCGGGTCAAGCCTGCACGCCTGCGCCTGCATCACCTGTGCGCGCCCCATCTCGCCGCCATCGCGCGTGACATAAGAGTTCAGCGACATGTTCTGCGACTTAAAGGGCGCCACCCGGTAACCGTCCTGCAAGAGGATCCTGCAAAACGCCGCCGTCAACACACTCTTGCCCGCATTCGACGATGTCCCTTGAAACATGATGGCTGGAACAGGCTTGCTAGTACCTCGGTTTTTTTTGACAGGATTTACAGGATTTTGAGGATTGGTTTCTTGCTCTGTGCGCTCTGTGGGCTCTGTGAGAAACACCTTCGTCAGAGCCTCCACGAGTCTCGCATTCTCCTCATCGCTCCGAACCGCGACACGGAAATAGCGCGCATCTAGCCCTGCATAATTGGCACAGACGCGAATCGGGATGCGGTGGTTCTTCAACAGCGCGTCCGCGAGCATCTGCGCATCCAGCCCCTCTTTTTCAATGCGCACAAGCAGATAATTGGCAACCGAAGGAAACACGCGAAAGAGGCCAAACGCTTCAAGTTGCTTCTGGAAGATTTCACGTGACGCTGCGATTGCCTGGCGCGTCCGCAACGCATAATCTGTATCCTTCAAGACCGCAACGCCCACAGCCTGTGCCAAGCTGCCCACAGACCAGGGCGGCAGGTAGTCACGCAACGTCTGCGCGATTGACTCCTCCGCGACTAGATAGCCCAAGCGAATGCCCGGCATCGCATAGAACTTCGTCATGGAGCGCAGGACGAGCACATTGGGAAGCATCAACTGTGCGACACTCACATAGCCTTCCACAAAATCAGCAAAGGCCTCGTCGATCAAGAAAAAAGTCTTGGGATGGCGCTGAGCAATGCTATGGAGATCATCGACATGAAACAGATTGCCGACTGGATTGCCAGGCTGGCCAAGGATGACCAGTTCGTCCCCGTGCAGCTCAGTTTCAATCGTCTGCCAATCGACACCTGCTTCAACAGGATAGAGAATCTGTTTGACCGCCAAGCCTGCACGTTGTGCCGCCGTCGCATAGTCGCTATAGCTGGGGACAGGAATGATGGCGCGTTTCAACCCCAAAACCGCAGGTACGGCAAAGAGCAATTCTGTCGAGCCATTGCCACAGACGACACGTCCGGGAGCGATTGACATCACCTGCGCAATCGTTTCGCAGAGCGCTGTACAGTGAGGATCGGGATAATGAACAACGTCCGAGAGATGGCGCGACACGACTTGCCGCAGGCACTCTGGCGGGCCTAATGGATTGAGGTTTGCGCTGAAATCCAAGAGGTCGGAGACCTCGCATTCGAGATTCCGAGCCATTGCCCTTACATCACCGCCATGTGCAAAGTGTGCCATAAGAAAAATCCCTGCCCCATCAGATGCGGCAGGGAGCTGTTCGCGGGTTTAGAGTGTCGCCAAGCGCTTACCCGCCTCTCGGCAGGCCGCCAGGATCTCTTCTGTGGGCTTGAACCTGCTGGTAATCGCAGGCTGGACGAGTTTGATGTTCGTCGCGGTCAACAATGCCTCGACCTCACTCGCGCCGCCCTTCTGAGCCCAGCCGAACGAACCGAAGGCAAGGCCGCTTTTACCGGCTGGACGCAAGCCCTTCAAATAGGTCAACATCCTCGCCATAGCAGGCATGATGCCCATGTTGAGGGTCGCTGAGCCCACCGCGAGCGCCGTGCAATCAAAAATTTCCGTGACCGTCTGGGTGTCATGCATTACGGAGACATCAATCAGCATATAATCAACGCCGGCATCTGCGACACCATCCACAATCGCTTCGGCCATTTTGCGTGTGCTGTCCCACATGGAGGCGAACACCACAACCACTTTTTTCTTCGAGGCCGCACAGGTTGCGTATGCAGTATAGGCCTTCAGCAGCTCAGGGATATGGCTGCGCCAGCAAACACCATGGCTCGGACAGATCTGCTTGATGGGCAACGTCCCGAGGCGGGCCAGCGTCTTGGCCACCTGCACACCGAAGGGCATCACGATATTGGCGTAATAGGTTTTTGTCTGTTGCAGAAGTTCCGCCAAACAGACCTCGTCGTCAAAGCGCGCGGCCGTGGCATAGTGCTGACCGAAGGCGTCCATCGAGAAGAGAATGCCCTCCTCCTTCAGGAAGGTCGCAGTGGATTCCGGCCAGTGGACCATCGGTGTCTCAAAGAACTGGAGCGTGCGCTTTCCAAGGCTGAGTTCATCGCCATCCTTCACAATCTTAAACTTCCACGAGGAAACATCAAAGTGGTGGGAGAGCGCATCTTGGCACTTAGCCGTGCAGACCAGTTCCGCCTGATGGCAGGCGGACATCACCGCAGGCAGCGCGCTGGAGTGATCGGGTTCCGCATGTTGACAGATGACATAATCCACCTTGGACAACGGAACCAATTCCGACACGTTTGCCAACAGGTAGCGATAATAAGGGTGCTTGACCGTATCCATCAAAGCCACCTTCTCATCACGAATCAGGAAAGCATTATAGGTGGAGCCATCCTCTGTCTTGTATCCGTGAAAATCACGGACCGTCCAGTCAATATAGCCGACCCAGTCAACACCCGGAACAATCTCTCTATGCATCGTCGTTCTCCCCTGCATTAAGTCAAAATCCTTCATCAACAGAAATTGTCTACTAAAGTACTAAATTTTGAGGGGCAATACAATTCAGAAAAGCAAATCAACAGGAATCAAAACGAAATGAATTCGTGGTTTGACAACGGCAATACCTTTGTTTTATAGTATGCACCAATAAAAGGAGACCGTTATGGCTATCAATGGCAAGCTCAATATCATCGCGGAAAAGATCAACGACTCTGTCCCATCCACTCACGAACTCTTTGAAAGGGGTGACATACAGGCCATCATCAACCTCGCTCGGGAGCAGGCAGAAGGTGCAACCTATATCGATGTCAATATCGGCATGCACGACCCCTCTTTGATGGACGAACTCATTCGGAGCATCCAGGCTGAAGTGACCCTCCCCCTCTCGATTGACACCCCTTCACCGGAAATCGCCGAACGCGCCTTGAAGGTCTATGACCCCGCTAAAGCGAACGGAAACAAGCCCCTGCTCAACTCCATCAGCCTTGGCCGCCTCGAAATGTTCGACCTGTTGAAGATCCAGCCTTTTAAGACCATCCTCATGTCCAGCGAGCGGATCCAGGAGAATGAAACGGTCCAGAACAGCCTGCCGCAGGACGTGTTAGAGGCTGCCCGTCAAATTTATGAGCATGCAAAGAAGCACGGCATCATCAACGACGACATCATCTTCGATCCCACGATTGCACCCGTCGGAAGCGATTTCCAGGGGCTGACGCGCATGACCGTAGAGGGTATTGGCCTCATCGGGAAGCATGAGTCCTTCAAAGGTTGCCACATGTCTGTCGGACTTTCGAACTTCACGGTTCAGATTCCGAGCAAGACCCAGTCGGGCGCACTTGTGAAGACCCCCTTGGAAAACGCATTCCTGACGCTCACCGTGCCGCGTGGACTGGACTATTGCGTCGGCAGCACCAAGAAAAAATATGAGTTTCTCGCGGAAGATCATCCTGCCATGGTTGCCCTGAATGACATCATGAAACTTGATGGTTTTGATGTCATCATGCGCGTCCAAGAGTTTTATAACAGCTAACACTGGAGGAGCCGTGGCTCAACTTCCTGATCCTGTATCCCTGAGTCCTGATCAAATTGTTGATCGGACTGCTGTTCTTGGGCAGAAAAAAACAGCCAAGCCCTTTCTTGCTGTTTTACTCAGCGGTATCCTTGGCGGAGCCTACATAGCTTTCGCTGGCGCGATTTCACAACTGGTCACCTGCGGCGCAAGCCCGGGCAATGGCGCCAGCCAATTCTTTGCAGGCGCAGTCTTCGCGTCCGGGCTCGTTTATGTCATGATCGCAGGTGCGGACCTTTTCACGGGCAATGTGATGACCGGCATTGTCGCGCGTCTCGACAATCGTATTACGACACGCGAATACATCATCAACTTGTTCATCGTTTACTTTGCCAATTTCATCGGGTCATTGATCGTTGTCGGAATCATCTACTATGGCAATGTCTGGAAGTTTGGTGATGCGGCGCTGGGCGCAAAGATCGTCGCAGTTGCGGAACGCAAATGTTCGCTTGAATTCGTTGAGGCGTTTGTCCGAGCCGTTGGCGCCAACTGGCTGGTCTGTCTGGGCATCTGGATGGTGATCGCGACCGGCGACGTCGCCGGCCGTATCATGGCCTGCTTCTTCCCGGTGATGACCTTTGTCGCGCTCGGGCTTGAGCACTCTGTCGCCAACATGTACTTCCTGCCGATCGGCCTCTTTTTGAAGGGATCCGCCGGTACGGCAACAGAGGCGTTGAACTGGACGGCGTTCCTGCTGAATAACGCCATCCCTGTGACGCTCGGAAATATTGTCGGCGGCGCACTCTTTGTAGGGATGATCTACTTTGGTATCTATCGCACCTCTAAAAATAAATAATTCATCGCGGAGACACTCATGGGAAAGACGCTCAAGGAAATTGTTTCAGGCGGCGACTTCATACATGGCATCGAACTGGTGACCACGCGCGGACTCTTGCAGGTTGAAGGCGAGAAGACGAGCCGCTTTGCCCAGGAACTGATGGATGCCGACATCTTCGACTTCATCAGTATCACAGACAACCCAGGTGGCAACCCCATGATGGCACCGGAGAGTCTCGGCAAATTGCTGATGTCCAAGGGCCATAATGTCAACATCCATATCTCGTGCAAGGACCGCAACCGCAATGCGCTTGAAACACGCGCCTGGCAACTGGCCAGCGATGGCTTCTCCAATATCCTCGCGCTCACCGGCGACTATCCGACCAGCGGCCATCACGGTGTACCACGGCCCTCTTTTGACATTGATGCAGTCGGCCTGATCCAAACCTATTCGGAGATGAACGAGGGCTTGCTGATTCCCTCAAACAAGAAGGATGCGCCCCCGACTCGCTTGTCCAAGACCGATTTTTTTGTCTCCGCCGCAGTCAGCCCGTTTAAGAAGTATGAAGCAGAATATTTGCCGCAATACTTCAAAATGGAAAAGAAGATCCGCGCTGGCGCGCACTTCTTCATCCTGCAACTCGGCTATGACTCCCGCAAGTGGGCAGAACTGCTGATGTATTGCAAAAAGAACGCCATCACAACACCCATGATGGCCAACATCTATGTGCTGAATAAAGGCGTGGCAAAAGTCTTTCACGATGAGCGGATCGCCGGATGCGTCGTCTCACCTGCCCTGCTGCAAGCCATCAACAAAGCTGCGGAATCGCCGGACAAGGGCAAGTCTTTCTTCCTGGAATTCGCAGCGAAGCAGTGGGCCATCGCAAAGGGTCTCGGCTTCCAAGGCGCCTATATCGGGGGAACGCACAAACTGGAGGATGTCCAAAAGATCAAAGACACGGTGAGCACCTTCAGTCCGGATGACTGGAAGCTCTTTTACACGGAGATCTCCTATCCGGCAAAAGACGAGTTTTACTTGTATAAGACAGACACCCACAATCAGCCCACCGGCGACTATGTGGATGCCTATGTGCAATCCAAGCAAGCTGTCAACCGCTGTTGCAGGATCGTCTTCTGCGAAGCACCTGTCTACAGACTCAGCCAACTTGTCCACCTGCTGCTCTTCACAAAGGCATCGCCCTTCTACCACCTGATGAAGGGACTCTATAAGCTGATCGACGGCAAGAAAATCTTTGAGAAATGCCTCCATGCCCTTGAACACACCTCAAAGGTCGTGCTCTATGGCTGCCAGGATTGCGGCGACTGCTCATTGCCGGAAATCGCCTATCTCTGTCCGGAGGACAAGTGTTCAAAAGGACAGCGCAACGGTCCGTGCGGCGGAACACACGGAGGGGTATGTGAGGTGCTGGACCGTCCCTGCATCTGGCTCAAGGCCTATAACCGCCTCAAACCGCATGGCAAAGAACGCGTTCCGTATGAACAACCCATCGTCTTCGTCGATGCCCGCCTCGAGAAAACATCTGGCTGGCAGAACTTCTATCTGAACCGCGACCATACCAAGGGCGGGCCTGCGACCGCAGATTTGAAGTAAGGAGCGGCGCGGCTTCCCGCGCCGGCCGGAACGCGAAGGCGTTCCGCTCCAAACTGCGCAGGCTGACGGGGAGCGGCGCGGCTTCCCGCGCCGGCCGGAACGCGAAGGCGTTCCGCTCCAACTTGCCTAAATCGTGTAAGAATTAAACTGTTTCGTGTAAAGACATTTATTCTATTGCTTGCTACACTAGTGATGAATTTATTCAGGGGCAAACTTAAAATACAACGCAAAGGAAATAATGACATGAAACTCATAACCACGATAGGAGCCTTGCTCTTCGCTACAGGAGTAGCGCATGCACAAACGGAGATCAACTGGGCTGAGTTTTTAAAAAGAAGCGATCCGATCTGGACTTCCTTGCCACAGAAATTTGACCATGGTGCCTTTGCAGGGAATGGGCTGATCGGAACGACCCTCTTTCAGCAAGGGCCGTCAACCCTCCGCTTTGCAATGGGACGATCCGATGTGACCGAGCACCGCCGAGATAATACGCGTCTCTTGCTGGGCGGTCTTCACCTGAACCTCGCGGGAGCAATCAAAGCCGGCACATTAAGAACCGTTCTGTGCGATGCTGAAATCCAAGGGAGCGTAGAGACGGATAAAGGAGGAGTCTCGTTTCGAGCACTGGTCCATGCAAAAGAACCTGTACTGTTGGTCGAAGCCTCTACAAAGGGCGAGGAGAAGATTGAGTGGGTCTTCAAACACCAGACCAACCTTTTTTCGAATGCACGTTATGCCTTCCCGGAGGATATTCCTCATCCGGCAGCGACTTCAGGAAAAGCAGGCGATATCGAGTGGTGTGAGCAGAAGCGCGCCAGCGGAGGTGCTTTCACCGTAGCATGGATCTCCGATGCGTGTGATCCTTCACCCGTGCAACTCCAGCGCATCTTTCTGACCATCGCGGACACCTTCCCAACGGACGAGTCAAAGAAGATAGCCTTTGAAACCCTCAAGCAAGTCTCAGCGATGCCCATCGAGGACTTCATCAAGACACACCGCGCCTGGTGGCGGGCTTATTATCCGCAAAGCTTTGTTTCCGTTCCTGACGCACAGATTGAAGGCTTTTACTGGAACCAGATCTATAAGCTGGCCTCTGCCATGCGCGCCGACGGCCCCGTGATGGATTTGCAAGGCCCCTGGAACCGCGAGACCGGCTGGGCGCGCATCTGGCTCAACCTGAACATCCAGATCGCCTACTCCCCTGTCTATGCGGCCAACCGCTTGGAACTGGGGGAATCCTATTTGAACTTTATAGATAACAAACGGTCTAACTTTGTCATGAACGCCAAGGAGCTCTACAACATTGATGATGGCGCGACAACAGCGCACACGACCTGCTATGAGGGGTTGATCGGAAGCGGCCAGGCAAAAAAGAGCTGGCCGCGCTTTACCAACCCAGGAGACTTTGTCTGGACCCTTCATCTGTATTATCAGCACTACCGCTTCTCCATGGATGAACAGCTCATCACCGACAGAGAGAAGCACGCCTTCTATGATCTGCTCAAGGGCGCCATCCGCTGTTACAAAAACATGCTGACGACAGGCCCAGATGGAAAACTCCACCTGCCTGTCCAGCACTCGCCTGAATACGGCGAAGCCCCTGACAACAACTATAACCTCTCCTTGCTGCGCTGGGGCTGCACCACGCTGCTTAAGCTCAATCAGCGTTATAAACTCAATGACCCGCAAGCGGCAGAGTGGGAACAGACGTTGAAAGGCTTGACCCCTTATCCCACGGATGAAAACGGCTTTATGGTCGGCGCGGGCGTCCCCTTCAAGCACTCCCATCGTCACTGGTCTCACATGCTGATGGTCTGGCCTTTGCATCAGCTCTCCTGCGAACAACCGGAGAATAAAGAGGTTGTCGAGAAGACGTTGATGCACTGGCTGACCGTTGAAAATGGCAAGCAGGTGTTCGGCTGGTCTGCCGCAGCGGCATCGCACCTCTATGCAACCATGGGCGATGGTGAGAACGCCCTCAAGCAACTGCGTTCGCATCACAACAACAAGCGTTTTGTCATGCCCAACACCCAGTACATTGAAGGCAGCCCTGTGTATGAGTGTTCGCTGGTCGCAGCCTCCGCGTTGCAATACATGATGCTCCAAAGCTGGGGCAACACCATCCGCATCTTCCCTGGTATGCCTGCCGAATGGAAGAGCGCCTCATACGATAATCTCAGGGCTGAAGGCGCTTTCCTCGTCAGCGCCATCAGAAATGAGGGCAAAACATCTTGGGTCAAAATTCATAGCCTCGCGGGCGAGCCCTGCCGCATCAAACCACACTTCTCCGGCACATTCACCTGTGACCAGCCAGCAAAACTGAAAGACCGTGGCAATGGGCTGTATGAACTTTCCCTGAAAAAACACGAAAGTGTCATACTCTACCAAGGAGATGTTCAGCAAACAATCACGCCCTGTGATTTAGGGGAGCAGAAGCAGAATTTCTGGGGCCTTAAAGAGAGTAGCGATGCACTCGGTGTTCCCGTACTCAACCTGAAGGGGTCGCTATCGCTTGGCAAGCCAGCCACGGCTTCATCCAGTTTTTCAGAAAAATATGATGCGAATAAGGGAACAGACGGCAAAGCCGAAACACGCTGGAGCGTGGCAGGCGGCAAGAAGACCGGATGGATTGAAACTGATTTGCAATCTGAAATCTCCTTCGCGCGTGTTGACCTCTATGAATTTGAACAACGGATTTCATCTTTTTCGCTTGAAGTTAAAGACGGCGAAACATGGAAGACCATTACCAAAGGAGAGATGATTGGCGCGCAACGCACACTCACCTTCCCTGCCGTTAAGGCGCGTTACGTCCGCTTCAACATCCTGGACGCTTATAATGGAGCCCCCTCCCTCTACGAATTCCATGTCTTTGAAAAATAACGTGAATTTACAGTCAATATGTGTCATAGTATTGCACATTAAAAAGGGGACACCTGTTATGAATAAAATGAAGAGTTTTGGATGTTTCGCGGTGCTGATGTTCGGCACCAGTTGTTTTGCCCAAGGAACCAATGTCACAAAATCAACCTGGAATGGTTTCGTGCGCGAGGACTTCAAATTGAATGGCGCGAGTTGCACGGTTGTGATACCCGCTGAAGCAGCCAATGGAAAGCCCTGGATTTGGCGTCCGGAATTTTTCGGCCATGAACCGCAATCCGATATCGCCTTGCTAAAAAAGGGCTTTTATGCGGTTTATATCAACATGAACAACAGCTTCGGTTGTCCCAAGGCACTTGAGCAGATGGATGCGTTTTATGACCATCTGCGGTCGACCTATCAGGTCAACGAGAAGTGTACCTTGTCCGGCTTCAGCCGTGGCGGACTCTATTCCCTGAACTGGGCAGCGCGTCGTCCCGAGCGTGTGGCCTGTATCTACCTGGACAACGCCGTCTGCGATTTCAAGAGCTGGCCGGGCGGCAAGGGCAAGGGAAAAGGATCAAAGGGGGACTGGGCAAAGCTCATCAAGGATTATGGCTTCGCCGATGAACAGGCCGCACTAGATTACAAGCTCAACCCCATTGACAATCTCAAGCCCATCGCTGAAAAGAAGATTCCCATCCTTGCACTCTGTGGCGATGCGGACAAGGTCGTACCGTACGAGGAAAACTTTAAAATTGTGAAAGAGCGCTATCAAGCCCTCAACGGCCCCTTCAAAGAGATCATGAAGCCAGGATGCGACCATCATCCCCACAGCTTGAAAGATCCGACCCCCATCGTCGAGTTCGTCTTGAAGGCGTATCAATAGCCCCATGCGTATCGGATATGCCTGTTTAACCGCTGATGTGGAAGGGACAACGATCCGGACATGCCGTCTCGACTCTGCTACGCATGAACCCATGGCATCACTCGTCAGCCAGAACCTCGACGCACTCAACCGCATCTTGGATTACAACCTCGCGAACCATATCCGCATGTTTCGCATCAGTTCCGACATCATCCCCTTCGGCTCCAACAAAGCCGTAAGCTTTCCTTGGCAATCCCTCTTCGCAAAAGAGCTACAGGCACTGGGGAAAAAAGCGAAACAGTGTGACATCCGACTCTCCATGCATCCGGGGCAATACACGGTCTTAAACTCCCTTCATGCACACGTTGTTGAAAATGCCATCCGCGACCTCGCGTATCACTGCGACTTTCTCGATGCCATGGGCATGAATGCCACGAACAAAATCATCTTGCACATCGGTGGCATTTATGGCGACAAGCCAGCGGCGATTGAGCGCTTCAAGAGCAATTACGTCGCGTTAGAGGAACGGATCAAGGCGCGGCTCATCATTGAGAACGACGACAAATGTTATGCGGCTGATGAGGTATTAGCCATCGGCAAAGAGATTAAGATTCCCGTTGTCTTTGACAATTTGCACCATGCAATCAACCCCTCCTCCAAATCACAACCGATTAAGGAATGGATAGCTGCCTGTGCCAAGACCTGGCGCAAAAAAGACGGGACGCAAAAGATCCACTACTCCCAACAGGCCCAATGCAAACGCGCAGGTTCACATTCCGAAACCATCGACCTCCCCACCTTCCTGCGCTTCTACAAGACCCTCCCGACCACAGATCTCGACATCATGCTTGAAGTCAAAGACAAGAATGTCTCCGCTCTGAAGTGCATCCAGGCGATTGAGCGGTAACAGGGAACCTTCATGCGACCACACAGTGGTCGCATGGTGTGTTTAAAAGGGCCGCCGTGACAGGCAGCCTCGCCCTTCGTTTTACAGCGGCTTCGCAAGCTGGAGGGCGAGACTGCGGCGAGCCGAAACCTACAGCACAAAGCATTGTCTGTCCCTTTGTGGCATTAAAACGCTGAAAAAAGAAAAGAGAGCGTTGACCGATTGACAGGGTGACCGGGTGACTGATTGATCAATGTTTTGAGACTTGTTTCCGATCAACCAGCACAAAGACCATCATCAGGAGCGCCGCAATGAAGGCCATGCACGCGCCGAAATAAAACGGCGCATTGGAGTTGACCTTATCATACAGGAGCCCAGCGATCAGGCTCGCGGGCAGCAAGGTGACGCCCAGCACCGAGTGATAGATGCCATATCCGGTTCCTCTCAAATCCTTGCTGACAATATCAGAGACCATGGCTTTCTGGCTGCTGTCAGTCAGCGCGCTATAGAGTCCATACAGTAAGAATAAGAAGAAGAACACATTGATACTGTTGTACCTGCCAAACAAGAAATAGACAAGGGCATAAACCAAGAAGCCCGCAATGATCAATTTTTCACGTCCGACCTTATCCGAGAGCTTGCCAATCGGAACAGCCAGCACAACGGAGACCATATTGAAGATCATATAGACAAAGGGAATGTAGGATTTGTTGATCCCGGTCTCCGCAGTCTTCACTAGCAATAGCGCATCGGCTGAATTTCCGAGTGTAAAGACAAAGATGACCGCCAGGAAGAAATAGAACTTCTTCGGCAACTGCTTGAGATGGAAAGCCGGCTTCTCCTCTTTCTTCGCTGACTTCGCCTCCTTGATAAAGAGGACAATCGTGGCAACCCCGAGAAGCGCCGGAATCGTGGCTAGAATAAAAATGGTTTTGTAGCTCAACGGGAAAAGATAGAGCAATACAAAGGCAGCCAAAGGACCAAAGATCGCTCCGCTGTTGTCCATCGCCTTATGGAATCCAAAGCTGCGTCCAGCCTCCTCCTTCGGAACCGAGGCGCTCACCAAGCTGTCTCGTGGAGCCGCGCGTAATCCCTTTCCGATGCGCTCAAGAAAACGAAAGATCAAGATCTGCAGCGGCACCGTAGCAAAAGCATACAACGGGGTGATCAAGGCGGTAAAGCCATACCCAACAATCATGAAGGGCTTGTTCTTACCGATCTTGTCGCTCCAATAGCCTGAAAACGCTTTAAATAGTGACGCCGTACTCTCGGCGATTCCTTCGATCATGGCGATGGAGGTCTTTGACGCCCCGATGGAGAGCAGGAACAACGGCATCACGCTATACACCATCTTGGTCGATGTATCCGTGAAAAAACTGGTCAGTCCAGTAAAAAACACATTCCGTTCCAGCCCAAATATTTTAGCGCTTTTCATACTGTTTACTTAAGCCGGGAGTACTTCCAATCCAGCTTTAGTCGCAAGATTTCGTTGGCGCAAATCAAACGTATAAAATGTTTTAATCTTGAGTGTATTAGCAATAGCCACATGCAGAATATCAGAAGCCCTGCAACCCAATTGAGGCGTATGCGTCCGACTCAGAGTTTCAGCTAATGCATATGCCTCAGTCCAAGCAACAGCCTTTTCTGACAGTACTCCTGTTTGAATGTCTTCTTCAATCAATGAAAGCACGGCACGACTTTGACTCGCACTCATTTCACCCCGGAAAACTGCTAGACGCAGTGCGTTACGTAATTCATGCTGCTGTAAAAGAGTAAAAGCGATAGACATTTTTAATGTCAATCCTGTAGCCTGCGCTTTAGCACTATTGGCATCATGCGTATAGAGCGAGAACAAAAAACTCGTGTCGGCGTACACTACCATTTGGACTGTTCCCTTTCATCCAGCACGCTGTTGCTGATGGCCTTCTTCTGATCCCCAAAGATGGCTCTAGCACGTGAAGCAAAGTCCGGCATCTTCACCCTCTTCTCCACCTCCTGCCGAGAGATCGGGCAGATTTTTGCGACAGGCAACGTACGGTTCAGGATGATAACTTCCTGCCCCATTCCAACCCATGCCAAGACCGATGAAAAATCATGCCTGACTTGCCGTATATTAGCTGTTTTCATGTGACACATTATGTGACACATTGATGACTTTGTCAATTCCAAACGTGGCAAATACACGCAAAGGGATTAAATGACCACATTAAACCTTAATCAATAAATTCTCACTTCGAAAATACGCGCAGAGGGATCGCCATGCGTAGCCTGAACCTGCACTCGGATCTTCTGCGTATCAACAGGCGTAAAGGTATGCACGCAATGACGCTGGAAATTATCCTTCACTGTCGCCAGCGACTTCCATCCCCCTGCCCCATCACTGCACAGCACCTCGTAATCCTTCACGCAGCGCGGCGAAAGCGGGCCGCCCGGCCACCTCATCGCAAAATCCGTATCGAAGGTCACCTGTACTGTCCGAATCGTTGTTGTCTTCCCTAAATCGAGCTCGATCCATTGGGGCAAGGGCTGTGACGCATCTGAACACCAGAAATGATTCGTTGTCCCCAGCATACGCGACACCCCATCGATCACATGTTCAGGAGCCACGTCGATCGCATATTTCCGTGCAGGCACCGTATACATTGAATAGTATTGACTGGGGAGACAGGTCCACGGCGCTTTGGCCGTGCCTCCATAACCGCGGACTGCTCCATTCGGCGCTTCAGAAATCAGCATCCAATGAACACCCTTGATGGGCTCGAAGCGTACAGCAACATGGGGGGATACCACATTTGTTTTAAAACTGAACGTCACCCACTGCTCGCCGGGTTTCACTTTCGCAGTGGCTGAGGTCAGCGTTGCAAGGTCCGCCATCTTCTGCGTGTCCGCTGTACCGCAAAGATACGCATTCACGTCCACAGGGGTTGTTAACGCAGAGAAGAGCTTCACCTGGACGCTTTCCACACGATTATCCAAGCCTATGGGAAGCGAAGCGACACGCGGGATGAGCAGTTCATGCATCCGCTCATCACGTGATCTTCTTGTATCCACTTTGTAATTCGACTTATCAAAGCTTGTATAGCCAGCCGTGCTGGAGGCCGTCACTTTGGCGTGACGCGCCAAATCCGCAGGGTCTTCATTGACCAGTCCAGGAATGTATTGGTCATCTTTCAGCAGCGTCTGCTGTAACTCCTTGAGATGCTTCTCATAGATACCCCGGGGTGTTGTTTTATAGCGCAGGCACATGGAGGCAGCAGTACCCGCTGCTTGACCAAACGTAGCCAAGGTGCTCTCGACGCGAACCGTCCCTAGCGCCACATGGGTCACGCTCACATTGCGCCCTGCGAAGAGCAGGTTCTCAATGTTTTTTGAATAGAGGCTCCGATACGGGAAGCCATAGAGCTGGGTCTTTGCATCGTAATTATAAGGCCCCTCTTTCCCGGAATAAATGCCTTTCGGATGATGGATATCCAAGGACCAGCCACCGTATGAGATGCGATCCGGCAGCAGCGGCTCGGTCTGCGCATCCATCTGATTAAAGACATAGTCCCCGATGAGGCGCCGCCCCTCGCGCTTTGCATTCCAGATGGGCACGTGGGTCAACTCGTACAGGGCGGATTCTTCCTTGTCCGTCCGACGGTTCTTTAAAAAGTCCCAATAGGCGAAGACGATTCTGATCAACTCATCCCGCGCAAATTCCGGGTCATTCAAATCATCAATGACACCCTCGTGCTCCAGCCACCAGTTTCCGCTGTTCGGCGATTTGATGGTCCGTCCAAAATCTTCAGGCCCTGGTAGCTTCGCTATCCAAGGCGGTGGCGTAAAGGGCACTGCAGCCTCACGCTTGGGCGCATAAAAGAACATCCCATGCGGACCGAAGATGCAGCCGCTCATGGTCACCGTGTCCGGCTTGTCCGCAGCCAGCGGCTCGCCTGTCTGGTCGCGACTCTCACGTCCCCAGCGATACTCCGCACCAGCATAGAAGCCCACCCAGCCATCGCCTGTGCAATCCAGGAAGAACTGCCCCTTGATACGGCTCGCACTGCCCAGCAAGGTGTTGACCATGCGCACAGCGGCAATATGCGAGGGATCTTTCATCTCGACGCCATCCACGCGCTCATTCAACAGGACCGTGAGATTTTTTTCTGCGTCCATCAAGTCTGCAAACGAATCACTCAACATCCGGTGATGCTTCTGATTCATAATCCGGAAGGCCTCTTCAATGATGCCGCCCTCTCGCATATTCCGCTTATGCGAGGAGGCCCCCTGCGATCCAACGCCCATTTCTATGCTGGCATTGCCGCCCAGCACAGGCCTGTCCTGGATCAGCACTGTCTTAGCACCCTTGCGTGCTGAGGCAATGGCAGCGCAACACCCTGCCGTACCCCCGCCGACCACCACGACATCGTATTCGCCAACATCTTTGGGCGTCAGGGAAGCGCCTGTCAAACGAGCGCGTTCCTGAGTCAATGCCTTGGCCTCTCGCGGCGGCACATAATTCAAATCCGTGGTCAGGATGAGCGCATCGCATCGGCCATACTGTCCGGTCATATCCTTAAGCGTCAAGGTTGCACGTCCGGACGGCAAATCAAATTCACCGCCGTTTTCCCAGAGCCAGGCCCGTTCAGGCGCTGTACCAAACAGATGACTCGATGCGCGATCATTGATGACGACCTTAAACGTACCGGGTGTGTGTTCCACATTCCAATTCATGGCACGCACCCACAGCCGATATTTTCCTGGCTTGGGGATTTCGGCAGAAGAGACCGCGTCTTCCACGGGTTTGCAGACTCCTGCGGCAATCAAATAAGCTGACCCCATGAAGGCGACATACTGCGTGTCGATCCACCAGCCGCCATAATTCGCAAAGTCCTCAGCTTCAATCCAGAGGAACCCTGGCACGACCTCTTTGGCTTCACGCGCAGGCTTTCGAAAATCTTCTAAGGCCTTGCTTGCTCGGGTGGTGATCCGTCCTTCATGGGATTTTGGAACGATTGAGGCAGTGGCACTCCAGAAGGAGCAACCGAGTGCGCATACGAAAAGAGCCAACATGATTTTCTTCATAGCGTTCTCCATTTAGAAATTCTTCTACTGTTCAATTTGAAGCTGTCCAATCTTATAGCGTCGTTGACCATCATCCTGGCTGAGGGGCAGTGCAATCACTGGCGTCCCGTCGCGACGCCCTACAGAGACATAGACGTCGTAGAGACCTGCAAGCGTGGTTGGCGCGACATATCCAACCCGGAACCGAGATGCACGTAAGGATACAGGTGCCTGGCCTGGCCGAGCAACCTCCAGTTGCTTCACATCAAAGGTCTCATCAACGAGGACAGAGACGATTCCCCCCTTCGAATCTTTAAGGGTCAAGGCAGGGAAACCACCCGGATAGCACGGCGCAACACCCACGTTCGCCCAGGTCCACTGCACATTAAAGAATGCGTCCTTTTTGACGCGCTTGGGAAGCGTTACTTCACGCAATTGGAGCCGATAGCCAAGTCGCTTATTGATCTGGTCAATCGTCTCTTTGTTCTTTTCGAACAATTCCTGCGGCCACCAGTGAATCGACATGTAACTCGCGTGATAATCCTCCACCGACTTGATCAGCAGCTCCGGCTTCCATGCATTTCGCTTGATGGAGCTCCCATAATGTTCATGCTCCAGAATGACCGGAAGCGTTCGCCAATAACGTTCGGCCTGATCCGCATGATACCACGAGTTGGGAGGTGGCTGGACAAGAATGCTGTCGTCTCGCAACGTAACGCCCTTGGAGCGAGCATAGTCCAACAAAGGATAGCTGCCTGATTTGTTGTCATGTCCGGAGACGTCATCGCTGATACAGAGCAACGTGTCTGGAAAATATTTGCAGTGCAGATCAATATGAACCTTCACATCCCTGTTCATCTTTTCCTGAGGGATGCAACTGCTCGCACCTGTGTGCCCCTCGCCCCAGAGACCATACGTGCCAATATCAATAAAAGCGACATTCGGATTTCCATTGTAGCGCGCCGCCATCGCTTTCAGAAACGTTTCCAGTTTCTGCAAGAAAATGGGGTCTGCAAACTCAGGATCCCACGTTCCCCCATTATCGGAAACCCCTTTTCCGAAATTATAGAAATAACCTTTTGCACCGGCCTTCTTGACCCACTCCGGCGTGGCAAAGCGCATCCAGTTTTCAGAACAGGTGAGGCGCAGGGCGATCTTTCCGCCGCGCGCGATCCAGCGCTGCGCAGGCGTGTCAAGAATGGCCCAGTTATAGACACCCTCCTCCGGTTCGACAAAGGCCCAGGGAATACGAAGGTAAACCACCGAGCATCCGGGGAACCACTCCAGCGCATCCGACGGTTCCAGTTTCGAGCCATAGTTCTGAGGCACATTCGAATAAAAATGCATCGTCCAGCCCATGCCAGGATTAATCAATGCGCTCCCGTTATCCTCAAACCGATTGGTCACTGCTTCTTGCGCCAGCAATGGAGCCGCAAGAAGAGAGAAGATTGCACGTATGATATTTTTGGGCATCTCAAAACTCCGTCCGCTTGGTTTTCGCGCCAGCGGTATTCAACTGGATGTCGATCCAATCGATGTCCACGGGTTGGCCTGATGGCACGTAGACCCGCAAGATACCCATGGATGCAGTCTCAGGGATAGTCACCGTAATGGTCTGCCAATCTCCGCCCTTCACTTCGAAATTCACAGAGCCTGTGTTGGACTCGCCTGGAGATTTCAGCCACTCGATTTTCCCTGCTCCATCCTTTGCGCACTTGACGCGCAACTCGACCTTGCCTCCACCGCCAGCGGATGGACAGCCCACGCCCAAGAACGGTTTAGCCTCTGCTGCACTCTTCACAGTCAAAAGGCCTTTCTTAACTGTTGCCGTGCCATTGCGCATCTTCCATCCTTGCAACTTCGGATCATCACCTGCGTCCTTGCCCTTGGGAGAGGGCTGAGCCTTTGCCTTGGGCTTTTGAATCCCCTCCTCTTTCGGATCATATTTCAAAGGGTCAAACGCGGGATTGACGCGGGGCAACACGGCCTTTGTATCCACCAGAAACGCCTCAATTTTGGCATCCAGCTCCTTCACGCGGACAGGTTCCTTCTCTGCGAGATTATTCGTCTCGCTCAGATCAGTTTTCAGATTGTAAAGCTGATAGCGATGCTGGTTGTTCTCGCCGTGATTGAAGATGCGGATCAGTTTCCAGTCGCCATCATGGACAGCAACAGCAGGGGGCATCCAATCCGGAACGCCGGGGTCGTGCGGGAAATAGGTGAAGGTCGGCCCGCGCACAAAAGCGGCATCGCCCTTCCATGCGGGAAGCACGCTCACACCGTCAAAAATCTGGCCGGGTGCCTTCTGCAAGCCAAAGGCATCGATGAAGGTTGGAAAATAGTCCTCGGTCTGAACACGGACGTTACTCTTCGCGCCAGCTTTGACAACACCCGGCCATGAAATGATGCAGGGTACCCGCACGCCCCCTTCAAACATCGTCGCCTTGCCGCCGCGCAGCGGACGATTGCTGGTCGGGGATTCGCCATCGACTTCGTTATACATGTTCCCGCCATTGTCAGCGGTGAAGACAATCAAGGTGTTCTTGGCTAAATCCAGGCGATCCAGCGCATCCATTAAGGTGCCGACTGCATCATCCATGCTCTCAATCATGGCGGCGTAGGTCGGGCAACGCTGCAGGTCGCTCTTATCAACCGTCTTCTGATACTTCTCAATCAGCGCCTTCTTCGCATCAAAGGGCGCATGGACGCTAAACATCCAGTAGTTCATGTAAAACGGCTTGCCTTTGTTCTGTTCCAACCACTTCACAGCCTCTTTGGCCATGCGGTCTTCAATATGCTGATTGGGCTCGCCCGGGTCCGGATCAAAGGTGTCAAACTTCCAAGGCGCCACATAACTTCCTGCAGGCCCCGGCCCGGGCCAATGCGGAATATCCACGTCAAAACCATGCTGCAAGGGGGAGTAGGGCTCTCGGCCCAAATGCCATTTTCCAAAATGTCCGGTCGCATAGCCGGCCGCTTTGAAGGCCTTGGCCACTGTAGGGTAGGTCGTCTTCAGACGTGTAGGGACAATGGGCGGCAGCGTCTTCTTATTTGGCGCCCCGTTTTTTATCGGCTGCGTGCACTCCAGAATCTCCTGGCCCTCATGGCAGACGGGTGACGTGATGCCGGTTCGCGCAGGGCTTAGCCCCGTCATAATGGACGAGCGGGTTGGCGAACAGAGCGGACTTGCGGAGTACGCCTGGGTGAAAAGCATGCCCCGCTTGGCCAGGCGTTCCAGGTTGGGTGTCTTGTAGAATGTTGTGTGGCCATTCGGCGAGACATCCGCCCAGCCTAAATCGTCAGCCAGAATAAAAACCAGATTTACTTTATCCTGCGCACAGACTGCTCCAGCGCACATCAGCAAGATACACATCAGCTGCTTCATGATTGCCCCCCGCATGACATTTCTCAGAAATTGCCACAATATTAACAGGATACACCTCTATCGGCAATGTGAAAAAGGGGGGAAGCAAATACCAATTTCTTGCTCGTTCATCAGCACAAAAAAAAGACGGGCAAACGCCCGTCTTTTCATGGTGCCTGTTCACGCGAAGATATGATTACCAAGCATAGTGGGCAAAGGCCTTGTTCGCCTGCGCCATCTTGTGCACATCGTCACGCTTCTTCAGGACGTTGCCCTGGTTGTTGTAGGCTTCCACCAATTCCATGGCAATTGCCTTGGGCATCGGGGTACCACGACGGGCACTCGCGTACATGGACATCCAGCGCAGCGCCAGCGAGAGCTGACGGCCAGGACGGATTTCAACAGGAACCGGGTAAGTCGTACCACCCACGCGGCGGGACTTCACTTCGACTTTCGGCTTCATGTTCGCGATTGCGGAATCCATGACTTCAAGAGGATCTTTGCCTTCGACCTTTGCGCGAATCTCTTCGATAGCACCGTAAACAATGCGTTCTGCGGTGGTCTTCTTGCCGCTCTTCATCAACGCACGAATGACTCGCGCGACCAACTCGCTGTTAAATTTCGGGTCAGCTGAAGCTTCCCGTTTTACTGCTCTACGCCGTCTTGCCATAATTCACTCTTTCTTTAGCTAGCCTTTTTTGGTCTCTTCACGCCATACTTTGAGCGACTGCGATTACGTCCCGCAACACCCAAGCTGTCCAAGCAACCGCGGACAATGTGATAGCGAACGCCCGGCAAGTCTTTCACACGACCGCCACGCACGAGCACAACACTGTGTTCCTGCAGATTGTGACCTTCGCCAGGAATATAGGCTGTTACTTCGTAACCCGTTGTCAAACGTACACGCGCAACCTTACGCAACGCGGAGTTCGGCTTCTTAGGTGTCTGCGTTTTCACGACCAAACACACACCACGACGCTGAGGACAAGCCTTCAGCGCGGGCGATTTACTCTTCTTGCGCAACGGGCTGCGGCCCTTGCGGACTAATTGATTAATCGTCGGCATCTACTAATCTTCCCTTCCAAATTGGAAATAAATAGGTGTTAAATTTACCAAACTACCTCCTGACAAGCAAGCCCCAAAATAAAAATAGTTCACTTTTTTCACTGGCCTGTCATATGGCTGCTTGAAAACCCGTCCGTTAAAGGGTTTTCCTGAAGGCTTCCCATTCCGGTTCGTTCTCCCAGAGCCAGTAATAGTAGTCCTTGTTCTCAAGTTTGGACGCAGCGGCTTCATCCGTGATAACAGTTGTTGCCGGATGCGTCTGCAGCGCAGTCGCGGAGATCATGCTCGTGATCGGGCCCTCCACGGCTTTCGCCAAGATGGCAGCCTTCTTTTCCCCTGTCACCAGCACAATGATCCTGCCAGCTTCAAGGATGGTGCCGACACCCATGGTCAGGGCGCGACGCGGCATCTTCTCCGGCGGATCAAACAGAGGTGAATTCTGGTCGATCGTGACCTGCGTGAGCGCTTTCTGCCGGGTCCGGCTATAGAGCGCCGACAAAGGCTCATTGAACCCAATATGCCCGGTTTCGCCTATCCCGAGGAGTTGAAGATCGATACCGCCACACGCCTTGATTCGCTTTTCATAGAGGCGGCACTCCTCCTTGAGATCTTCCGCCATGCCATTGGGCAGATAGGTGTTCCGGACATCGATGTTGATATGATCGAACAGATGGTGGTTCATGTAGCTTCGGTACGAATGCGGATCTTCCGCAGGCAACCCGACATATTCATCCAAGTTAAACGTCCGGCAGGATGAAAAATCCAGCCCTTCATTATTATGCATGCGGACCAGATCAGCATAGACACGTTCCATTGTTCTGCCAGTCGCGAGTCCCAGCACGAGATCATGTTTCACGCGCAACTGATCGGCAATGACCTTAGCCGTCAGCTGCGCCGCCATCTCGATATCAGGTTGAATGATTACTTCCATATCAGCTTTCCGGATACTCGGCCTTGTGATCGGGCGAACCGAACACGACCTTCTTGTTGGGGAGCAGTTTTCTTAAATCATTGATTTCGTCAGCAGGTCCTGCGAGCGGCAATGTGATCTGTCCGCCCTCAATCACCGACCGGCACATGCCCATCATGATTTCGAAACCTTTGTATGCGCTGTCGAAGTTGCAGGAATGAACCTGGGCGTCATCCTTTAACCAGTCGGCCATCTCTTGGATGTAGGGAGGCATGTCAGCATCATACGACATCGCTCCTGTACCCGAGGAGAGACCGTCTTTCGTGACTGCCCGCCAGCCGCCGTTCGTCAACACTTCTGCGAACCCATCGCTTCCCATGACACGGATGCGATTACGGCCCCACCACTTACCGACTTCAGGAATATTGGGCGCTCCTGCTCCGACTTCGAGCACACCACGAACACCGTTGGCGAACTGGATGAAACCACCGATATAATCTGGTGACGGATGGTTATCGTTCAGTTTACCACGGCCTGCAGCCTGCGCCATGACCCACTCCGCATCAGCTTCGTTATTATACCAGCGCATATAGTCGATCATATGCGTCATCATGTGCATCATCCAGCCTGTGGCTGAAGAATAAATGGTGTGAACATTGCCCAGCGCGCCGCTGGCAGCGATCTCCTTGACCTTGCGGTAATGTGCCCCGTAACGATGCTGGTGGCTGACCACGGCCTTGATGCCGCTCTCAGCAATCATCTTCTTGATCAGCATGCCTTTTGCCGTGGAATCCGCAACAGGCTTTTCAAAGGCAACCATTTTGGCTCCGCAATCGATGGCGATCTTAATGAAACTTTCGCGGAGATGCGGCATGGTGCAGAAACAGAAAACATCCGGCTTCACCTGCGCAGCAAGGGCAGCAGCATCTGTTGATACGGCAGGATTACCTAAACTGGTTGCAGCGTCTTTCAGGCGAGCTTCATCAATATCACAAAGACCGACCACTTCGAAATTCGGATTCGCATGGAACGCTGATGCGTGGTGCTTCCCGCGCTTCCCCATGCCAACAACCATCACTTTATATTTGCTCATTTTGAGTTTTCCTTTGATAAAAAAGCCCGGGGCATTGACGCCCCGGACTGTTGCCGTAAACTTAAGCGTTAGCTTTGTCCCATTCCATGACCTTCTCGATCACGTAGTTGATCTCTTCACCCGTCAGTTCAGGGAACATCGGCAGGGTCACGACGCTTGCAGCGTTACGCTCAGCGTTCTTGAGACTGCCTTTGATCTCGCAATCCTTACCCCAGGGGAAACCAGCCTGCTGATGAATGGCGATGGAGTAATGCGTCTTCGCATCAATACCGTTCGCCTGCAGGAAGGCCACCAACTCGTTGCGCTTGGCAACTTCCTTGGTCTCGATCGCATACAGGTGGTACACATGACGATAGCCCGGGACACGATAAGGAAGAAGAATCGCCTTAGCATCCTTGAGGCCCGCATCATAACGTCCCGCCAATGCGATACGCTGGTCGGTCCATTCCGTAATGTGCTTCATCTTCGCGCTCAACACACCAGCCTGCAAATCGTCCAGACGGCTGTTGAATCCGAAGCTGTGATGATCACGCTGCGTCGAGCCGTGGTTGCGAAGTTTGCGGATCTTTTCGTTGATGTCAGCGCGGTCGGTGAAGACCATGCCGCCGTCACCGAAGCAACCGAGATTCTTCTGGATGATGTAGCTCGTGGTCACGGCATCGCTGAGTTCGCCCTGCTTGAACGTGTCGCCACGGCCGTCAATGCCCTGGGCGTTGTCTTCGATGATAAAGAGTTTATGCTTATCTGCAATCTTTTTGATAGCAGGCATATCCGCGCACTGGCCATACAGATGTACGGGGATGATGCATTTGGTCTTGGGCGTAATTGCTGCTTCGATAGCTGCAGGACAAATGTTTTTCGTCTTAGGATCGCAGTCCACCAGAACGACTTTTGCACCCGCAATCCAGACCGCTTCAGCCGTAGCAAAAAAGGTGTTTGCATGTGTGATGACTTCGTCACCCGGACCTACACCCAGCGCCATCAGACACAACCAGATGGCATCCGTGCCGTTACCCACGCCGATCGCATACTTCGAGCCGAAATACGCTTTGGCCTGTTCCTCGAATCGTGCAAGCACTGGCCCGCCTACATAATTGCCGCTCATCAGAACTTCCTGCATGTTTGCATCAATCTCGCTCTTGATGTTCTGATACTGTCTTACGTGTCCGTAGAATCCAACTTTCATTGTTTCTTTCCTTCTTTCTTTGTGTTTTCTGAGTGTGTTGACTCGTACATCGGTTACGTTTATGCAAAAACAGCCTGGATAGTAGCATAAATCAATCAACATCATCAGGTGATCCAGAACCGTTCTTGAACTCTTGAAAGGCTAATATTATGACGGAATGGTCAAAAATAGTCAAGTCGCTATTTCCATATTTCATTCGAATTCTCTTCTATTTTGACACGACCTTAGGCGCAAGATACTTAAGCGCAGGATAAAGGGTGCGGTACCGGTCATAAAGCTCCCGGTATGCAGCCACATTGGCCTGATTGGGCTCATAAGCCACCCCTCGCCTGTAGACCTGATCAAAGGCCTCTTTCTCGCTGCCATAGATTCCGGTGCCAAGGCCCGCCAGGATTGCGGCGCCCAACGGCACAGATTCCTCAATTTCAGGGACCTCCACAACCACCCCTGCCACATCAGCCTTGATCTGCATCCAGAGTCTATTCTTGGTCGGCCCGCCAATCGCAACAATCCGATCACACCAAATGCCCATGGAATCTTCAAAGGAACGCACAATCTCAAGGAACTGGTAATTCAACCCCTCGATCATCGAACGGAAGAGGTCGCCCCTGCTCGTGATCGCCCGCATGCCGACAAAGGCGCCGGCAGAGCCAGGATCAAGCACGGGACAGTAGCTTCCAGACATGTGCGGTAAAAAGAGGACGCCGTTGCTGCCCACCGGGGACTGGCTGCCGAGCGTGACTAATGCATCCCACGCGGCCTTTGTGCCCTCCGCAGCGCTTCCCGTGCCGATCTCGCGCTTAAACCACTCCGCCATGTCCGCCGCGACCGTCGCGCCCATCACCGTGTAACGGTTGCGCGCCACATGCGAGTCCACCAATACGCCCATGCGTTGCACCTGAGGCGTCAGCACAGGCTCGGTGATCGCCGTCACCACCATCTCCCACGTGCCCATCACGTCCAGCAGCACCCCCGGATCAAATGCGCCTGTCGGCAGACAGCCGCAGCAGAAGTCGTGTCCGCCCAGCACCACGGGTGTCCCGACCTTCAACCCCGTCACTTCTGCTGCCCGGGCATGAACCTTGCCGAGCAACGTTCCAGCCTGCATCGGATTGCAGAGCAGCCCCTTGTCAATATTCGCGCGCGTGATGAAATCGTCATTCCAGGTATGGGTGCGCTGATCAAAGAGAAGCGTAGAGGAGGCCATGGTGTAATCGGTCGCCACTTCGCCGCAGAGCATAAAGTTGACATAGTCTTCAATCAGCAACCATTTCCAGGCCTTGTCTAAAATAGCCGGCTCGTTTTCACGCATCCAAAGCAGACGCAAGGCGGTGTTGAAAACCCAAAGCTGGTTCCCACCGCGTGCGAACTGCTCGTCCGGACCGATCGTCTTCGTCCACCACGCATGCTGGGGTTCAGTCCGAGGACAATGCCAGCTGATAAACGGATAGAGCGTCTTCCCCTCCTTGTCAATGGGCACGCCGTCCATGCCCATGCCGGTCACGCTGACCCCGGCAATCTCGTAGCCCGGAGCTTGCGACAGGACGCCCTTGACACACGAGGCTATTCCTGACCAGATCTGGTGCGGTTGCCACACCGCCCACTCCGGATGCGCCGCATCAGGATGTTCACAGATCGTCGGCGTCTCGCGCTTGGCAATCAGCCTCCCCTGCAAATCAAAGAGCACGGCCTTCAGATTGGTCGAGCCCACATCTATTCCCAGCAGTCCTCTCATGACATTCTCCTTATCCAAACGCTTCGACCGCGCCGCTCGCATCGAAATCGATCTTAATCGGATACTTTCCATACGCCCGGATCGTATGGACCATGGCCAGATAGTTCAAGGGATTGACAGAGGAGTGAATGCTGTTGCTCGACGAGACAATCAGTCCGCCGCCTTGCGCGCCTGCACGGATCACATCGAGCGTCTCGCGCACGACCTCCTGGACGGTTCCATTGACCAGCGTTGTGGCGCAGTTGACATTGCCCTTCAGCGCAATGCGGTTACTGTAGCCACGCTTCATCTCCGCCATATCCATATTGCCGAGCGGATCGATCGGATCAAGACAGTCAATGCCCGCATCCAGCAGCATATCCAGCAGCGGCATCACATTGCCGTCCGTGTGCTTAATCATCGGCAACCCTGCTTCATGGAAACCCTTGATCACCTTCTTCAAGCCAGGATAGAGGAGTTCGCGGAAGGTGTCCGGCGACATGAAGGGAGCCTGCCCCGATGAATAGTCATCGCCGGTAAAGACAAAGTCAGCTCCAAAGCGCGCTGCTTCCTGCGCCAGCTTGATATTCAGCTCAACCGACATATCCACCAACGCCTGGACCAGTTCCGGCTCCATGCAGAACGCCATCATCAGTTCCTGAAACCCCATCAGGTTTCGCGGAATCGAGAGCACGTCGTTCAGATGCACCCCAATGGCATATTTGCCCTTGTAACGCGTCACGAGCTTTTTGAGACTTTCAAAGCGATACGGCGCAAAGGCATCCGGCGCCTCATACTTCAGCATGTCCTCCATGGTCTGGATCACCGACTCGACAACGGTGGAGTGCTGTTCCGCGCCCTTCTCGACCACGATCCCCCACTCATTTCTAAAGCGATTCGGCGCCACTTGGCTGGACTTGAAATCTGGATCGCACAGCATCGCATCCAACCCCATGCGCACGGTGAACTCTTCAAGTCCAGCGCCTGGACATAAGGCGTGACGCACCCGCTTATCCACGATCCATTCAAAGTGCGGAATACGGTCCGGCTCCCCCCGACGCAACACCGTCATCACCCGCTCCGCAGATGTCATTTCAGCCATAATATCTCCTCATTAAATCCATCCAGCAAAAGTGTGAGAAAAGAATATCACGTCATCTCCATAAAGGCACGTCCAAAATGAGCGTGAATATTCCAAATTTCATCTTGCTTTATCCGCCAATACGCGCAACAATTCGAAATCGTTGGCTGTGTTGCCAGCAACAACAATGAAAATCGAACACCCCCTTGGTGTCCGTCAATATCGCCTCCGCCACAAGGGTGGTCAAAAAGGGTACAGAAATATGAATCTTGAAATATTCCTCCATGCACTCGTCGGCTATTTCGTCATCATAGACCCGCTTGGCGTATTGTTGGTTTTTCATGGGCTGACAAGTGGCCAGGATTCTTTCAGCCGCAGAAAAATCGCATTCCGCTCAGTTCTACTTTCTTTGCCACTTGTCATAGGCTTTGGATTCTTCGGGGCACTTCTGCTCAGTCGACTCGGCATCACGATAGAAGCTTTCCGTATTGCAGGCGGACTTCTGCTTTTCCATACGGCCTTTACCATGGTCGCACTTCCTGAAGCAGCATTACAGAATAGCAAGAACGACCCTTCCAGCGACATTACGGTCTTTCCGTTGACCTTCCCGTTGATGGTTGGCCCAGGTTGCCTGACACTGACCATCCTGCTCTTTGCTAAGGCCAAACTTGTGGAGGGAGGACTATTATCCGCAACCCTCGCTATCACCATCATTCTGGCGATCACTCTTGCTGCACTTCTCTCAGCAGATAAAATCGCCTCTGTCATCGGAAAGACCGCCAATGCTGTCCTGAAGCGATTGCTCGGTGTCTTGCTGGCATCCCTCGCGGTTCAATTCATTGCAGATGGAATTATGGGCCTTGTCAACAACCATTGAACAGCCCGCAGTTTATCTTTGACCAGTTGATGACTCCTTATGCTAACGTACGGCTGGTCTTCAGCGGACACGTAGGCACGCATGGATACAGAACCGATACAGGGGTTAAGGGCAACACGATCTATCAGTTTTTACAGTGTTACCACGACAATAAGACCAACCCCACACTCCTGCTCGAAATCAACACCAAGAACGGGACTATGACATCACGGGTTCACTGTCCCTCAATCAAAGAGGACAAGCACGACGGCTCCTCGCGCACGATCACAGGCATCCAATGGGTCAAACCCTAATGCTCCCGATCATTTTCCAAATCCTCTCACAGATGGCAACAAGGGGACGGCAACAAGGGGACAGACAATTAGACTGAAGCGCCAAGGGCTTTTTCAACTTTTCCACTAACAAGGGGACAGACATTTAGTTTATCGAAAAGTAAGCCGGTCGGAATATCCACATTTGATGAAAGGAAAACTTTTGTTGCCATTATTTTCTGTAATTAAGAAAACAGCAACGTCCGTAGGTATGATTTCCATCTACGGCTTTCACTTGTCAAAAGGATTGTTGAAATATTCGGCTATACTTGAAGCGACACGCTGATAGGGTCAACACGGAGGTCGCGCGCGATACAGAACCCTTCGTCCAAGCAGAACCGCATCCTACGCGCGCCTGTCTTGCGTTTCGCGCCGAAATGGGCGCGGTTCCTCTCAAAGACAGACTCCACGAATGTTTTGCTGCCAAATGCCAATCCGTCCCGGAAGTAGCGGACACGACAGCGTAGGAGGTCGGGCAGCGCCATTCTTCCATTCTGATCGATCACCTCCTGGGCCTCCGTCGGCGAAAATCCAAGGCGCAAAAGCCTGCCGTCTTCATCGCGGCGTTCCTTCCCATGGGTGTAGAGGCAGGTACGATAGGCTGCAGCAGTCCCAGACCATGACGCATCCTGAGTTTGCGGACCGAAGGACTGGATGGCAAGGAGTCCTTGCCGCGCAATGTTGGATCCGCCGCACGCTTCGCCGTAGCCGCTCCACCGATAATCTGCGGGATCTTGCACGATCCCAGCGCGCACAGGATTGAGGTCGATATAGGCCGCGATTGCTGAAAGCACTCTGCTATCGCCCTCCACCAGGATGCTGACGTAGCGGCCCTCCCATAGCGTCCCCGTGCGCTTGTGTCTCTGGTTGTAGCAGATGGAGTAGCGCTGTTTAAGAAGTTTCATAAAGGGGCTGACGTCGCCCATGCGACGACGGAGCTGTTCCTGCTCACGTTCCACAAGCATATTGAGACCGCCTCTGCGCCAGCCATCCCACCTCTCCTTATACAGGTTCGCTGTGGCTCCTCCATAGAGCGCCCTCACGCGCCTGAGCAACTCTGCGTCGTCAAGCACAGGCTGCTCCGGCACGTCAAGCAGGACGTGGAAGTGATTTGAGAGGATTGCGTAGGTGAGAATATTCACACCCGAGAAGGCCGCCGCCTTCCGCAGGATTCGCCGGAATATCTCCCGTTCCCCCTCGTCCATCTTGAAACTCCTGTCCACGATCCTGCTCGTAACATGATAACACCCGATCCCGTTTTCCGCCTTGATTCGCGTCTTTCGCATAAGTGCCTCCTTCCCATTTTTCGGACAAATTGTCTGTCCCTCTGTTGTAAGATCGAGAATACATTAACAAATCCGAGCGGGCAGGATGTCGCCTCCAAAGCGACATTTTCAATTTAGATTGTCTGTCCCTTTGTCGAGCGAGGGCCAGGTACGTGCAAGACAGTAGTCTGTCCCTTTGTTGGAATTCGCTTGCTTTGCCCGTCAAAAAGCGTAAAAATTATGGCATTTATGACTGGCTTTTCATCAACTGCTATGTAGGAGACATGACATGCGGAAACTGGCTACCCTTCGAAAGATATTGATCGCATGCTGGGCCATCGTGGCCGGTTATTACGGGTGGGATACTGTCCGGAGGCATTGGATCCCTGCGTTCACGATCAACACGGCGCACTACACTATCTATTCATCGGCAACCCGTGAGCAGACCGAACGCGTCGGGGCTCTTGCAGAAAGCCTCTACGATGCGTATGGCGATTTCCTGCGATCACTCAAGATCACCCGTAATCATACCGGAAAGCTCAAAATGAAACTCTTTGCCAATCGCGAGGAGTTCCGGTTCTGCAATCGTATCAATACCTGGGCCGAGGCCTTCTACCAAAAGCCATACTGTTACCAGTACTTCTCTGCCGATGAACGCAACCCGTATCATTGGATGCTTCACGAGGCGACGCACCAATTGAATGAGGAGGCCGTGAGCCTTCCCCTCACCAAATGGCTGAATGAGGGTATCGCTGACTATTTCGGCACAAGCCTCATCTTTAGCAATAAACTCGCCTTGGGCTCCATTGACGTAAACACTTACCCTGTCTGGTGGGTAGACATGCTCGCCAGATCCGGAGATTTGGAAGCGGACAAAAAGAACGAGAGCGTCATCCCGCTCCGTGCGATCATCTCAGGCTCAGGCGGTCCTGACATAAATAAATCGTTCAACCTTTACTACTTGCATTGGTGGACACTGACGCATTTTCTGTTGCATGGCCAGAACGGACACTACCGGGATGGCGTCGCAAATATACTTGTCGGCGAGTCTGGCGTCGAAGGTTTCGAGAGGCACATCGGACATATCGAGCAGATCGAGATGGAATGGTATGCCTACGTACGTGAATTGAAGCTTTTGCTCCGCACGCGAAAGCAGATAGTCTGCCCCCTTATCAGACCAAGCAATGATTAAACCTAAACAGAGTTATCACCCACTTACAATTGAATTATCGCTTGAGAAAAAGAATGAAGTATTTACGCGAGAATATTAATTTACTGTTGTGTCCTGTCGCAGTGCTGTCATTTTTAATCTCTGCCACAACGTACGTACCGCCTATTTCGGATTCATTTAAACAGTTCCTGGTTTGCGCTTCTATTCTCAGCATCGTCCTGCCTGTTGCCGTTCTGATCTTTGGCCTCATGGATATCTTCAAATATAAACGGAACGTTGTACTCAATTACATTTGCATTCTAATCGTCGCGGTTCCTTGGATTATCGTGTTATGGCTTCTATACATGGCGACATAAGTCCGTACAGGCTTCGGAGCGGAACGCCTTCGCGTTCCGGCCGGCGCGGGAAGCCGCGCCGCTCCATGTCCGTACAGGCTTCGGAGCGGAACGCCTTCGCGTTCCGGCCGGCGCGGGAAGCCGCGCCGCTCCATGCTCGTCGGACACTTATGTCGCCATGTATAGCAAAATAAGAAAGGTGAATTAAAAAATGGTCCAAAAAAAAAGCTCTTGCCTACTTCCTTCCACGGGCTTCGGCAAGGGCCATGGATATTTCATCCCTCTTACGTGAATCATCCCAGCCCAAGACCGAACCAATGACATCGGCAAGCTCTTTTGCGCTTGCATCCGTGAGCTGACCGAGCAGCGTAATCACGCTCCGGCGGCGGACAAAGTCGGAGAGATGCACCACAAGCTCTTTTTCAGCAGAAGCTCGTACCTCAGCGATGTTTAACGCAGGCAACGTCTTTAGCTTCTCGCCCGTGAATGTTTCCGGCTTCGGGTAATACCGATCCGCAGTAGACACCGTACGCTGCACGCCCAGTAAGGGCAGCAGACGGTCTGCCGTCATCTCAGCAAAAGCACGGAAGGTCGTCAGCTTGCCCCCTACCATGCTGTAAACCGGGAAGGAGCGCTTGTCATCCGGCTTGTGCTCCGCGAGGAAGTGCGAGCGCGAGACCTTGCTGGTGTAGCCCTCCTGCGAGGCCATCAAGGGACGCACACCGCAGAAAATATGGACGATATCCGACTTTGGAATGTTAATCTTCGGGAAGACGCCCCGAAGGGTCATCAGCATGTAGTCGATCTCCGCGTCGTCACAGGCCGCTTCATCCGGATCTTTGATGCGGATGTCGGTTGAGCCCATGATCACCTTGTCCAAGAATTGGAAGGTGATGCAGATGCGCCCGTCCGTATGTTCATAGTAGATCATCCGATCGCCCAAGGCATTAAAGAGCTCCTTGTTGTCGATCACCAGATGCGACCCTTTTGTGCCGCCCATGAGCTTGCTCTCAATACCCAGCGGCTTATTGGCAAAGTCCACCCATGCTCCTGTGGCATTCACGACAACCTTGGGTTTGACAGTCAACGTTTCACCCGTGATCTTGTCGCGCAGCAAAACCGTGTCTGCTCCATTCTTTTCAACCGTCACATAGTTCAGCGCGAGGGAATCCTTCTGTTCCGAGCATCCTGCGAGCGCCATCTCCACACAGAGGCGCTCCGGCTGGCTGATCCATGCATCCCAATAGGTCGCCGTGCAGACAATATCATCACGCAATCCTGGGATCTCCTTCAGCGAACGATTTTTCCCCATCAAGAAATTCCATGGCGTTTGACGCAGGCGACAGGTCAGAATATCATAAAAGGTCAAGCCCATCTTCACAATCAATGCACCGCGTCCGCCCACCTTGACGTTACATCCAAAGAAGATCAACGGTGCCTTAATCATGCCTGCAAACCAAGCGATAATGGGAATGGTTGTCCGCAAGGGCTTCACATAGTGGGGCGCATATTTCAGCAGGCGGTTGCGTTCATAGACGGATTCGCTGACCAGCCGGAACTCTGCATTTTCCAGGTACCTCAACCCGCCATGGATCATGCGCGAGGACTTCGAGCTCGCGCCAGCCGCAAAGTCATCCTTGTCCACAAGCACGCACTTCACGCCTTGCAGAGCCAATTCGCGCATCAAGCCAGCGCCATTCACGCCCCCGCCGAGAATCAAGACATCACACGTCGGATTCCCCTTCAGCTTTCTCCACATTTCAGCTCGCATGTTAGCGTAAAGCCTTTCTCGCAGTTCCTAAGGCATCTGCAGCAATCATCGCATTCACGATCGAATCAGGCGTAACCTTGAAAGGATGATTTTCGCAAAGGGAACCTGGACCTGCGCAAATCTCGCCGATCTTCATCAGACGTTCACGCGCAACGCCTTTTAAGCCGAGGTCCTCAAAGGTGACCGGCAATCCGATGGCGATTTCAAAATCAACAATCTTAGCTGCCTGTTCAACGGGCATGTCATCATCCAGGCAGAGCTGTGTAATGAGTCCGAACCCGACCTCGTGTCCATGCATCAAGCCGTGGCACTCCGGATAGGAGGGCAAACAATTGGCAACCATGTGTGCCGTGGCGCAGCCGCAACTTTCAAACCCTAAACCCGAGAGCAGGACATTGGCTTCAACAACCTTTTCGACAGCGGGTGTCACAATCTTCTTTTCAACGGCACGCTTGGCATTCACGCCATGCTCCAGGAGTATATCATAGCAGAGACGCGCAATCGCCAGCGCCGCCATGGTCGCCGTGCCCCCTGCCAGATTGGGGCCGCGCACCTTGTGCGTGGCTTCCGCTTCAAGCCAGGTGGCCAGTGCATCGCCCATGCCCGCCACAAAGGATTTAACAGGGGCGCAGGCAATAACGGCAGTATCCACCAACACCAAGTCCGGATTCACAAACCAGCTTTCAAATCCCAGGCAGTTGCCTTGCTCGTCATACCACACCGTATAGGAACTGGTCGGGGAGTCATTCGATGCGACTGTGGGCACGGAAATCATCTTGGTGCCTGCCAGCGCAGCAGCAGCCTTGGCTGTATCGAGCGTCTTACCGCCGCCCACGCCCATAATCACGTCACACCGTGAGGACTTTAGCAAGTCCGCAACACGACTTGCTTCCCTCCGAGTAGAATCGCCGGCAAATAAGGCCTCTTCCACCGCAAGTCCAGCCGCCGCCAAGCTGCTGAGCAAGTTGTCCCCGACAATGCCGCGAACCGGCGCGTCCCAGAGGACCATGACGCGCTTGCCAATTTTCGAAATCAAATCTCCTGAGCGTCCCAGTACGCCAGACCCTTGAACATACCGGCGTGGTGCAATAAATACTTTGTCCATGATAATATTCTCTCCTTACTCTGACTTCTCTTTTATAAATTCGGCAAAATCATCTGATGTCCCATATCCATAATGCAACTCAGAGGCAATCCCCTCTTTGGTGATGACACCAATGAAGGGCAGCAGGTTACCCTCGACCATAAAATGCTGACAAAAAGACTCCTGCTGTTCGTAATTATCGATATCCAACTTGACATAGACGTATTTGTCCATATCCAGCGGCACCAAGCCAGACTCCACATAGTGGTAAAACCGTGTTGTCAGCGGACAGGCATCGCGGCCGATGGAGACGACAACACATTTCTTTTCCTTCAGGGCTTTATCAATCACGCTATCCAGATTGCCCGTAAAATAGGGTCCCGAATCAGCCTTGGGATAGCGTCCAAAAAGCCATCCGTCTTTAATTTTCTTTTGATCAACGCGAGGCGGCTTGATAACAGGTGACACCCCATGCGAAGAAAGGGTTGAATTTTCTTTTTCTTCAGAAGTCCGGCATCCCATCACAAAAACGACAAGCATGAACGTAAAAAAGATGGTGTGTATGCGCATGCAATTCTCCTCTCTTAATTTTGAAAAACTATATCACGCTCCCCAGTTCTTGTCGATAAACTTTATTGCCCCCTTTACCGCCTGGGAGGTTTTTTCCCCATGGCACAGGACAGGTCAATGACATATCATAGACGCGTGTTTGATGAAGAGATGGCGGCTTTCACAGCCAGACCATGGCTAAATTATAAAAGGGAATTGATTTCAGTCAAAGAACAGGAGTCACATGTTAATCAAAGAAAAAGCAATAATGGGGTGCGCGTTAGACAGCTTTGACGGGCAGATCGGAAAGGTCAGGGATTTTTATTTTGACGATCATCACTGGACAATCCGGTATCTGGTCGCAGATACAGGAACGTGGTTGTCGGGCAGGAAGGTGCTCATCTCTCCGCATGCCCTGTCGGCGACAGATACAGATAATCGACTCATCACGGTCACACTCACAAAAAAACAGATCGAGAATAGCCCCTTATTAGACAGCGAAACGTCCATTTCACGACAATTCGAGAAGGAGTACTACGAATATTACACCTGGCCCATCTACTGGATCGGCCTCTTCGAATGGGGGAATTATCCATACATTGTCCGTGATTTCGGGTGTGAAAAGCACGTGCCAGAGGATGAGCAGAAAGTTGATTCCCATCTATTCAGCACGCATACGGTGAGGGGATATCATATACAGGCAATGGACGGAGAGATTGGACATGTTGATGACTTTATCATCGACGACGAGACATGGACGATCCGATATTTGGTCATCGATACGAACAACTGGTGGCCTGGCAAAAAGGTGCTCATTTCACCCCGCTGGATTGACCGCGTGATGTGGGATGAAGCAAAAGTCTATGTCCATCTTCAACGTGAGACTATCAGGTCGGCACCTGAATACACAGACTGGTCTATGCTCACGCGCGAGTTCGAGACTGATCTGCATCGTTATTACAATCGTAAAGGCTACTGGGTGGTGGAACCCGTGGATCAACTGACGTCCCCATCACGTTAGAAGCACGGAAGCACCTCCCTTACTTTGCATGACAGCACATACAAACAGTAAACAATTAAACAACACTAACGAAAGGACGCCATGAACAAATACGATGAAATCAGTTCGATCTACCCTCCTTATCGCAGACCGGAAAGGGAACCCAAGCTGTTAACCGGCAACTTGACTCACCGTGAGCGAGACACGGAAGATGACACCACCACTCCCGCTGAGAAGCCAGACATGACTTTGAGGACGTATTGGCAAAATATGAATGCGTTCGCCAGAGATTAAGCGTCCGCAGTGAAAATCACTAAGTCGAAAAGCGTATTTTTTTATGCTTTGATTCTAACGCTTGCCCGTGGTATTGTAAATTTAACGAACTAAACATGGATTTTCGATAGCAGGAGGGCGTTAACATGGAGTACTTGTGGAATGAGCTAACTGGCGGGATTCCGGATGTGAGTCATTTAACGCGCATTATTGTCCGGTTGGTAGCGGCTGTACTGCTGGGCGGGGTCGTGGGATTGGAGCGCGAACGCATGGGAAAACCAGCAGGGCTGCGCACACACATGCTGGTTTGCCTCGGCACTGTAGCCTTCATCCTTGCATGCTCAGAATCCAATTTCACTTCGGACAGCATATCACGCGTCATCCAGGGCATCCTGGCCGGCATCGGGTTTATAGGCGCGGGCGCCATTCTGAAAACGAGTGAAAAGCAAGACGTGCATGTTCACGGACTCACAACAGCGGCTGGGATCTGGATGACAGCAGCGATCGGCGTCGCCATCGGCCTTGGCCGTCTGGGCGTGGCGTTGTTATGCACCTTCTTCATCGTGATCATCCTGTCGCTGGCAAGGAGATTCGAACATCGGCGAAGAGAAACAGAGCTAAAACTGAGTACTGCCGTAACCGAACAGGAACCTGGCAATCGAAAAGACCCCTGAGTTTCAAGACTCTTGGGAAGCCACGCAGAATATATACATCCCGCCGGCAGACGTAACTTCCGGCACCTTCAGCTGTAGGGTTTCACCCTATGTTAAAACTGTCCATACTGGCGTAATATTCAATTACCAGAAGAAGCCAGGCTGCAACGAAACTGATCTATTAAAATGGCTGCCTGGCAATTCATTACTGCCAGTAGCCCCATAGCAAAAGGAGAAATATGCTCTGCAAAACAAAATCACTCAAGGGGTACACCCTGAATAGCCTTGATGGCGAAATAGGGACGATCAAAGAATTTTACTTCGATGACAAGCATTGGACGATACGCTACCTGGTAGCAGATACAGGAATCTGGTTACCCGGCAGGCAGGTTCTGATTTCTCCACACGCGCTAGGCGCCTTGAGTAAAGAAGAAAAGCAAATCTCTGTCAAATTAACCCGAAAACAGATTGAGGAGAGTCCGCCGCTGGAGAGCGACAAACCCGTCTCGAGGCAATTCGAGGAGGCGTATTACGGACATTATGCATGGCCGATGTATTGGGATGGCCCCTTAGTGTGGGGCGATTACCCTTACATTGTGCGTGACTACGAGATGCAAAAAGTATCACACCAACGCAGACAAGCAGGAGACTCCCATTTGCGCAGCACGCACAATGTGTGTGGCTATCACATTCACGCCACAGACGGGGCAATCGGACATCTCGATGACTTCATCATCGATGACGAGACATGGACGATACGCTATCTGATCATCGACACTCGAAACTGGTTTCCAGGAAAGAAGGTTCTGATTTCACCGCTTTGGATCGACCGCGTGAGTTGGCACGAATCGAAAGTGTTTGTCAACTTATCAAAGGAGATCATCAGTCATTCACCGGAATACACAGACTGGTCCGTACTCACGCGAGAATTTGAGGTCGATCTCTATCAACACTATAAGCGCCAAGGATACTGGGTCGTTGAACCCGTTAACACAACAACAAAAGGATGCTCATGAACAAGTACGATGAAATCGATGCGGTCTATCCTCCCTATACGAAGGTCCCCCAACTCTTAACCGATGAATCTGTCCAACTTCTCCATGACTCTATGAAGGAGCCAGTCCATGCCGATCCAAAGCCCGACAGTGACATCCACAAGTAAAGGCTCAACAAAATTATGAGTGTTCATTTATTTCTGGGAATCGTCATCGGAGGAATTCTCGGCTTCGCCGTTTACCACTTCACTGGGTCTTCCGCGAGTAGCTGGCCTATCACGGCAAACCCATGGATATGCACAATTGCAGGCATTGGCCTCGGGGCGATGCTTTCCAGGCTTAACTGATGAGCGTACTTATCTTCTTATTCCGCAGTTAAGACGAGCACCCAGTCAATCGGATGAAGCTCTTCAGGCGGCGCAATTTTTAACTCACTCTTCTTCTCCTGGACACCCCGGTCATGGGTTACGCCCAAGCGCGGATCAAACCATGCGATCCGAAATTTTGATTTTCCCAGCACAGAGGTGTCAATCACCGCCTCCGTATGATGCGGGAAATAAGCCATGATATAGGTTGCGTTTTTTTCGCCCGGCGTACGGTCGCTGGTCACTGCTATATACCGGAACGACTCCTTGGGCCCCTGCTTTAACAATGCTTGATCGGGAATGCGGGTCAGAAAGGGCTTTGATTCCATGAGCGTACGCAGATGACGCATCTGGTTAGCGCCTGGCTGGACGATTGCCTCCATCCAAGAAGATGTGGGAACATTTTTCGGTTTGCGCCCAGGCTTCCAAAACTGCCATACCGCATGGTTTCCATACGTATGACCACATGCGCCGGAGAAGACGGCCCAGTAGGCTCCTCGACGGACATCAACTTCACCCAGCCAGCCATTTTCACTCTTAAATCCGTTTGGATGCGACTCATAAGGCGGTTCACCATCGATGCATGGTTTTATGGGTGTACGCGCATAGTCTCTCTGGATAAACTCAAAGTTTTTAGCATTACGGAGATGGCCGGTCTGTGACATGTTGAAGGTGAGCCATGTTGCATCATGGAAATATTTGGAAGACTGCTCCTGCCCGCAAGGATGGAAGGTCATCAAATGCCGACCACCATCCCCCTCCTTTAGCCCTTCCGCCATGCTGGTGATAATCGAACGCTGAAGATCGGTCTTGATGGGACGGTCACCGCCGAGAATCCAAATTACAGGCTTATCGCGATAACGCTTGCCAAGGAAATCGCCATAGACCCGCGCATTCTCCGGCGTGAAGACCAGCGGCCCTTCGCCCCAGACCATGTTCCACTTATCGCCCCATGTTGGAAGGAGGCCCGCCACAAGTCCACGTTCAGCCATCATATCAACCAGTTTGTCGACATATTTGAAATAGGCCTCGTTCGGCTTCGTCGGATCCAAATCAATCAAAGGCAAATCTCCATTCGCGTTTGGTACACGCAACCCGTTCTCCTCCGCAAGGATGACGCATTGGATCACGGTGAACCCTTGAGCCGCACGGCGGTCGAGATAGACTTCAGCCTCTTTCGCATCAGTCCGATGAAAGAGTTCCCAGGCCGTATCAGCCAGGTAAAAGAAAGGTTTCCCCTCGGAGGTCGTCAGATATCGGCTGTTCGGACTAACCTTCAATCCGATTTGCGCAGTTTTCTGCTCAGCAGAAATCGTAAACGTCACCAGTATTAACAAAAAGATACTCTGTAAACATTTAATCATAACAAGCCCCCCCCATTAATGAATGACGGATACTATCATTTTTCATATTTGGTGACAAGATTTCCCTCATCCAAAAGGCAGGTCACAGGCACATATCCGTCCCGTAACACATCAAGTCGCAATTGCGCCTTGGGGCCTCTTTTGGTAAACTTATAAAACAAAAAAGGAAGAAGATGTCAGATATTATCATTACAGGCGCGCGGCAACATAATTTGAAGAATGTCGATGTACGCATTCCGCGCGATTCTCTAACCGTTGTAACCGGGCTCAGCGGCTCAGGAAAGTCATCACTCGCATTTGATACGCTCTACGCAGAGGGCCAGCGCCGCTATGTGGAAAGCCTTTCCGCGTATGCCCGTCAATTCTTGGACCAGATGCAGAAGCCCGAAGTTGATCACATTGAAGGTCTCTCCCCGGCCATCGCCATTGAACAGCGCACCTCCGGCGGTAATCCCCGCTCCATCGTAGCAACCGTCACGGAAATCCACGATTACCTGCGTCTGCTCTACGGCAGCATCGGCAAGGCACATTGCCCGAAATGCGGGAAGCCTGTGCAGAAGCAAAGCGCGGAGGAGATCGTGGAGCAGGTCCTCGCACATGAACCCGGCACTAAAATCATTCTCCTCGCACCGCTCGTTCGCGGCAAGAAGGGACGTCACGAGGAGATCTTCGCGGCGATCAAACGACAAGGCTTCGTCCGTATGCGTGTCGATGGCAAGATGCTCCCCATCGAGGAAATCCCTGAACTCGAGAAGACCAAAGCCCATACCATCGAAGCAGTCGTCGACCGCCTGGTCGTCGGCGATGGCATCCGCAGACGTCTGACGGATTCGGTTGAACTGGCACTGAAGCAGGGCGAAGGAATTATTCGCCTGTTGAGTATTGGCAAGGACAACAAGGAAGTCGAAACACTCTATTCAGAGAAGAATGCCTGCCCCGACTGCTCCATCAGCTTTGAAGAGCTGAAACCACGCGCCTTCTCCTTCAACAGCCCGTATGGCGCCTGCCCGACCTGCTCGGGTCTTGGGGCGCAGTGGATTTTTGATGAGGACCTCGCTGTCCCTGATAAATCGCTGCCCACGCGTGAAGCTATCAAGGCCTGGCGGTGCGTCGGCCACCATGCCATCATCTATTACAAGTATCTCCTCGATGCCATTGCCAAGCAGTTTAAAATCAATCTTTCCACCCCCTACGAGAAGCTGCCGGAGAAGCAGCGGCACCTGCTCATGTACGGCACCGACGAACTGCTGTCGCTGGATTGGCGCAATGAGGACAAGCCCTTTGAGGGCGTGCTGGCCAACCTGAAGCGCAGACATGACGAAGCGGAGTCGGACGAGATGCGCGAAAAGCTCGCGCCCTTCATGAGCCGCCAGATCTGCCCCGCCTGTCATGGTGCGCGGCTCCGTCCGGAATCCTGCGCCTGCACAGTCGGAGACAAGTCCATCGTCGATGTCATGAACATGACCGTGCGCCAAAGCTTTGCCTTCTTTGAAAATCTCACGCTCTCTCAGCCGGAACTCAATATGGTCGCGGAGGTCCTGAAGGAAATCCGCAAACGGTTGAAGTTCTTGTCAGATGTCGGACTCGACTACCTGTCGCTTTCTCGCGAAAGCGCCACGCTCTCCGGCGGCGAGATGCAACGCATCCGATTGGCAACTCAAATCGGCTCAGGCCTTGTCGGCGTCCTGTATGTCATGGATGAGCCCACGATCGGACTCCATCCGCGCGACAATGAACGCCTCATCGCCATGCTCCATGCGTTGCAGAAGCGCGGCAACACTGTCGTCATCGTCGAACACGACGAGGAAATGATCCGCACAGCAGACTACATCATCGACCTGGGCCCTGGCGCCGGACGGCATGGCGGCGAAGTGGTTTATCAGGGCGACTTCAAAGGACTGATGAAATCCAAGGTTTCCGAGACTGCCGCCTACCTCTCCGGACGCAAGCGCATTGAAATTCCCGCGAACCCTGTCAAGCCTGGCAAAGCGCGCATCAAGATTATCGGCGCAGCGGAAAATAATCTCCAGTCGATTGACGTCGATATCCCCCTGGGCTGCTTCACCTGTGTGACGGGCGTGTCCGGTTCAGGGAAATCCACACTCATCAGCGACATCCTGAAGTGCCAACTCTTCAAACACTTCTACGGCTCCAAAGAGAAGCCGGGCGCTTTCAAAAAGATCACAGGAATCGAGTTGCTCGACAAGGTCATTGAGATTGACCAGAGCCCGATCGGACGCACCCCGCGCAGCAATCCCGTCACATATACAGGCGCATTCACTGCAATCCGCGAAATCTTTGCTGCAACGCCCGCTGCCAAAGTGCGCGGCTACGGGCCCGGACGCTTCAGCTTCAATGTGAAGGGCGGACGCTGCGAGGTCTGCCAAGGCGACGGCATGCGCTGTCTGGAGATGCACTTCCTGCCTGATGTCTACGTGACCTGCGAACAATGCGGCGGACAGCGCTACAACCGGGAGACGCTGGAGGTCCGATATCGCGATAAGAATATCGCAGAGGTTCTGGACATGACAGTTGATGAAGCATTGGAATTCTTCGCGCCTGTCCCTATGGTCGCCAACAAGCTCAAGACGCTTTCCGAAGTCGGTCTAGGGTATATCCATCTTGGACAGTCCTCCACAACGCTTTCCGGCGGTGAAGCGCAACGCATCAAGCTTGCGACCGAACTCTCCAAGCGCGCCACAGGCAAGACCCTTTACCTGCTCGACGAACCAACGACAGGACTTCATTTCGCGGATGTGCACAAGCTCCTCGAACTCCTGCTACGCCTGCGCGCATCAGGCAATACCGTTGTCGTGATCGAGCACAATCTCGACATTATTAAATGCGCCGATTATATCATCGACCTCGGTCCTGGCGGAGGCGATGAAGGCGGCACGCTCGTAGCCGCCGGCACCCCCAAACAAATCGCCGCCTGCGACGCCTCCCACACTGGCCGCTTCCTCAAACGGCTGTTGTAAAGCTTGCCGTCGCGCTGGATACCGAGAATTTCATGTCTGGGGTACGTCGCGACGGTCTAAACGTAAACGGTAGCACATGCTCCTCGCTTCCTTGGGAGGTGTTTCGTCAAAAGGAAACTCCCACACCATTGTAGATACCTCAAATGGCTCATCGTACTCCCCTGCAACAAGACGAGCACGGACATCGAGTATGCGGTTGGCGAAGACACTAAGTTCAGCAACAACCGCAGGCAGGAACGTTGCACGCATGTCGGGTTCTAACCACTGGATGGCTCGCAGTCGAGATTGTAATTCGTATGCTTCTTTTAGCACTTCAGGCCCCAGATCAATGTAGATGGTCTGAAGAAGGCGAGAGAGGCAATCTGTTGATACCATCATTGCGTCAGTAATTGTCCCCGTGCTCTTACCCAGCCTGTCGAGCAAGATCTTGTTCCCGCTGAGCTCTGTGAATAAGGCACCAAGTTTCTTGATATTGTCGCGTCGCGTGTGTTCATAAGACCACGCTTGTTCACGCTCAAGATAGTCTGAGACGGGACTATCGCTCTTCTCAGGGTTCTGCACGATTTCTGAAACAAGTCGTATCATGTCCCTGCGAAACTGCGAGACTTCCGCAGGGCGAATCCCGTACCTTAGTGTCCAGTACCCCTTGAGGTCGGAAGGGATGGTTCCAGTGTCTTGACAGACGATGATTGTTCTCTTGCTCAAAGAATGCCGGACACCAAGCTCATAAAAGACGTTCGGATTGTGGTCGGTCACGTCAGCCAAGACGAGCCAAGATGTACGTAGTCGCTCAACGATACTTGTTATCAGACTGCCTGTGCTTGGAACCGCACGAGTGCAAAAAAAGCCGCATTCATCAAGTGCAGGCACAAAGACGTTCTCAAAAACCTCCGTCCACTCTGCCTCTGAACAGGATGTCGTTGACGAGAAAGGCATTATGACGAAGGCATCTTTTCTACGACTCATTGGTTTGTCTCCAACTAACTATCATAGCAGAATAGCGATCATTATTCTCTGGTATCCACCATCTGAGGAGGAGAACCCGTAGTTGCCCACACTCCTATATGGTTGACCAACTATTGCTGCTCTGGTTGCTGAGTGAGTCTCCGCCTCCGTGTCTGCGGTTTTTTTTCCAGTGCCCTTTGGAGCATTCTCTCAAGCATGTGAGGAAACTCCATGCAGAACCTGTGCGTTTCCTTATTGCCCATTCCGAATTCCTCCATTAATGGGCCATGCATCATGACCTCCGAGAAGCGATGAAACCGACTCATCTCAACCTCAATTGTATGTGGATCGCCGGACTTGACAGCTCTGTAGACTTCCAGCGCGAGTTCGTAAAGCCACGGCACTTCGTCCTTGATGACACTGGCGGCCATGAGTATTCCAACTGGGTCGCTTGAATCACCGGTCATCATCATCATCTCGTCAAGCATCATAGGGTGCATGCGGCGGAAGCGTCTGCGAGGAAATGGGTCACCAATATCGCCCAAGCGCTCGGCAACCCGTAACGGGAGCGCCTTCATCTCCTCCACCAGTTTCGATATTGGGCTTTCCTCCGTCTCTTGCGCATCCTTCTTTCCTTCGAGCGATGACATCTTCTTGAGGATCTCTGCTTCTTTTGCTTTGAAGGAGGCAACTTGCACCTTGACCACGTCAGAGTCGAGTTCAAGTCCCGGGATGCGTCGCGCCAGTTGATGTACCAACTTAGTTATATCAGCTTCACTATCATCCATGTTGTGGAACTGATAGAACGGCCCTGTACTGACGCGCGTTAAGGGAACTCCCAATGCAATCCCAACGACCGGGGTTGTCATCTTGCTTTTCGCGACTCCGGCCTCGAAGAGAATCCATGGTCGGTCAAGGCTCCTTTCCGTAAAGAGGCAGACAACATCCGAAGTTGTCTGGAGTTTTGCCATCAACCGTTTGTACCATTCTTCGCCGAAATCGATGCCTTCTGTCCCCTTCTTGTCCGATGATCGGAAGGTCTTGATCATACCAGCGCTCACACTCTTGATTAATTTGCTGAATGCCTCAGCAAGGTCAGCATCGCGTGAATCGTGGCTGATAAATACAAGGGGGGTGCCTGTCGAAGTAGGAACCTCAACTTCGGTAGCCACTTTGACTATTTCTGGATCTGCCATGTGAGCTCCTTATTTGAATCTGATTTTTTGGTCAAACTATTTATTATATCCGCCCTTGTTCCACAAGCCTGCGATAATGCTCACCGAGCACAGTCAATCTGCATGATTTGCTTCCCATTGCGGCATGCCACATATGCGGCGAATCAACTGGCACAACAAGGTTCACTCGGTTTAGCTTTTGGAGAACAGCGAACTTCACCGTATTGATTGGGTCTGGACACGGCGTGACAGTATTTTCTGCATTTCGTTCCGGCTCAAATGACGGGTCGAGACGAAATGCGACACCAGGCGACGGAAAGAATTCAGTAATACGTTGGAGTTCCTGGAGACTGATCGGTGGCTGCACCCTTCGTAAAGAGACAAAGTTCTTCACATTCGTTTTGAACACCGGCCTCTGGTCCCACGGACCAAGTGACTGATCTATATGCGCGTATATACTACCGGGAGTGACGTCTCCTACGAGGTTTCCAGCAGCACCGTTCATTGCATCAACAAAGAGTGTAGTGAAAACGCCCGCACCATTCTTTTCGGATGCATATTGCTCTGCGGTCGATGCGGTTAGAATGGTGATGCCTTCTTTGAGGTCAGCACTTGCCGGAGTAGTGGGTGTCGCGCCCGCGATACCCGAATAGCAACTATCAAGAACGATAATCCGGTTTCTGGCAGCAGACTGATTTGCATAGGTAAGAACGTCTCCCAACGGAATTCCGTCATCACCAGTCTTTGAATCACTTGCAATAAGATACCCCCCTGTTATCTCGATATGTCCGTGACCAGCGAAATAGAACAGGGCGGTTTCACAATCCCCCGAAAACAGGTCTCTGATGTGATCCTTCATCTGTGTTCGTAGAACTCGGTCAGTCGGCCCGGTGCCAGATAGAAGCTTGACACTGAAGTTTACAGTGCCGTCGCTGTTTCGTTCCAGCACGCTCTTCACGGCATGCGCATCATCAACGCAACCATGCAGCACGGAAGCGTGCTCGTAATAGTTAATTCCGACAACAAGCGCTTTTCGCATAGTATTTTACCTCGCGCCACCGAGCAATGCTTTCAGATTGTCCCACGTCCATTTGTAAACCTTGTCCGTTGACGCAGCAGAGGTGGGTTTCGTGCATATTTTGTCCGCATAAGCCGCCAGCAAAAAGTATTTCTTGTCCTTCTCTTGCGCAATCTTAAGTTCCGCTGCCACACCTGTTGCTTTGTGAGTATACTCTCCGCATAGTACGATTACCACGTCAATGTTTTCCAATAATTGGGCGACCTTATCTTTCCAATCACCAGTCAAATGATCTTTCACCGATGCGTCTTTGAAGTCGAATGGACTGTCAGGCAACTTGGCCTGCCCAGCGAGCATTACCTTTGTATCCAAGTCATGATCGAAATCGAAACTGATGAACACTCTCTTTTTTATCGCCATCGCGTCACCCCTTTTTTTGTTTTGTCCCACCGAACATCCGAGATCACCCATGCCTGCCTGTGGCTTGATCTGTTCCCGTGGAGCGATTCGAAACAGAACGCAGTATGACGCGGTCAGGTGTTCTGCGAATCGAACGGTTGGGCTTAATTTATGACTCACTACTAGCGCTTGGAGCGCAAATACTCCTCTTTAACCCTTTCGTAAGCACGAGTCCACTGTGTAAAAATCACATTGGTGTAAAAATCAACCCATTCCGTGATATCCTCATCTGCTTGATACCAGTTCTTCTGACCGTTGTACAGGGCGCTGTAATATTCTCGCCGTTGCTCAAGAATAACGCTGTCCACAGGATAAAAACGAGCGAAATGGTAGCCCGCCTTTTCTAATAAATAAGTGGACAGAAGACGTGCAGTTCGTCCGTTTCCATCCGCAAACGGGTGAATAGCTAAAAAGTCCAAGATGAACTCAGCAATCAACAAAAACCTCGAATGCTCAGCAAATCGGATTGAGGCTTCCCAGTTGTCGCTAAAGCGCTCACATACGGAGCGCAAGCACTCTTCGGTCTTGCCAGGAGGCAGAGTTTCTATGTCGTATCCCCCTCCATGAATGAACACTGCCTTCTCTTTAATTGTGCCCGCTTTCTCGCCCTTTGTGGATGCGAACATCCGTCTGTGGCACTCCAAAATTAGATCGTAAGTAATAACTGGCTTGTTATCGCTACAAAGCATCCATAAATAAGCTTCATAAATTGAACGGATTGCAGTTATTCTAGAATCCAATTCGTCGTCAACTCGTCCGACCACGGGATCTGTAACAGGTGCATCTAGTATAGTAAGCTGATCCACCTCCACCGCTTCTCCTTCAATCTCGCTACTTGCGTTTACACTCTGCGCAATGTTGCGATTCACATCTAGACTTATGTTTTTCCAATCTTCCAAGTCGATATTAGTAAGCTCTCGAATTCTGAATCGAGACTTTGCTAGTCTCTCTAGCTTTCCAAGAGTCCAATGGGCTAGAGAGTAGCGGAGCCCCGTCTTAGCTGGTCTAAACTCCGGTGGATCAATTACATTTCTTTTTAAACGGGTTCCTCCTTGCAACAAGTCAATTGTTGTCTTGGGCAATGGTTCACATTTGTGATTCCCTTTGGGTATTGACTTCCAAGGGCCGATAGTTGTGTGTGCATCTTCTTCGTTCATAAGTGTTCTTCTTGTTCGCCCTGCAGTGTTATTGACCTACCACGTAGTAAGGATCATTCTCGAATAGAATATTAATATAATACCGAATGGCATGGCTACAGTCAAGTGCCTAACTATTTGTGTCGAACTATTTGCGGTCGAACTATTTGGTGCAGCAATTTGAACCATAATTGAAGTATCCCTCTTCTTCACGTCTTCTTTATACCAAAATTCCCGCCAACTGCCGAAGTCTCAAATTGAAATACAAGGGTGAGCGTGTTATAGTATGTCGCATTCACAAGCGATTTGAACAGCCTTGGGCTTTAAAAATGATCAGGAGCAGGCATGAAGCAATTTTTCCAACCATTAGCAGAGGTTTTTGGTCACAAAATCGAAGATCAATCCAAAAGTGCTAACCGATACCGTTCTCGCCGTCTATGCCCATTTAACAATAGGGTTCCGAATTGCACAAAAGATAAAGCGGAAAATCCGCTTGGCGTTTGCAGCGTACTGCATGCCAATGCTCCAGCCATCACTTGCCCCGTCAGATTCAGGGAAGACTGGCTTATCACTGATGATGCAGCCTCTTTCTTTTTCCCGGAAAATGCCAATTGGACCTCCTTAACCGAGGTCCGTCTCAATGATGCCGACGGAAAGTCTGCGGGTAATATTGATGTCGTACTCGTGTCTTATGACCAGGATGGGAAAGTTTTGGATTTTGGCGCGCTTGAAGTTCAAGCTGTTTATATTTCAGGCAATGTCCGTGATCCTTTCGAATATTTTATGAAAGACACAAAAGGTCGAGGGGCAATGAACTGGACAGGCCAACCCAATTATCCCCGACCTGACTACTTGTCCTCTTCTCGAAAAAGATTAGCCCCTCAATTACTTTCCAAGGGAGGAATTCTCCAATCTTGGCATAAGAAATCAGCCGTTGCAATAAATAAGGCGTTTTTTGACACATTGCCAAAACTTACTAGGGTTTCCAAAGAAGAAGCTGATATTGCATGGCTAATTTATGATTTGAAGGAATTTACTATTGAAGGCCAGTGCCGATACAAACTTGTAAAAGTTGATGAAGTGTTTACGGATTTTGAATCCGCCTTACTGTCAATCACGAAACCAACTCCCGGTCGCGTCGATGACTTCATTAAATTGCTTCAAGAGCGTCTTGATGAGCATCTCGAAACGCCACCAACAAACAAAACCATAGAAACTCCTTTCCAGCAATGATTTCTCCTCAACAAACACTCTTTCCTGATTTATATCCGGAAATGACAGCACCAGGACCGGTTAATGTTTCAACTGTTCCGCAGCGAAGCCCGTTCCGATATCCAGGCGGAAAAACATGGTTTGTCCCAACGTTTCGCAATTGGGTTTTGAATATGCACCCTAAACCGAAGACCTTGGTTGAACCTTTTGCAGGAGGGGGCATTATCAGTTTAACCGCACTTTTTGAGAATATGGTTCAAAATGTAGTCATGGTTGAGATTGACGAGGATGTCGCAGCGGTATGGAAAACCGTTGTTCAGGGTGATGCAAAATGGCTGGCTAATCGGATACTTAAGTTTAACCTTACAAGAGAATCGGTTATTGCGGAAATTTCCAATAGCGATGTTGAAACGAAAGAAAAAGCATTTCAAACCATTTTAAAAAACAGAACCAATCATGGCGGTATTTTGGCTTCTGGTGCAGGACTTCTCAAACATGGAGAAAATGGAAAAGGGATACGCTCTCGTTGGTATCCAGAAACACTTGCTAAACGGTTTATGGATTTAACCACTGTTGCAAACCGAATCAATTTCTGCGAGATTGACGGTTTAGCTGTTATGAAGGAGTATGCAAACCAAAAGGATGCTATCTTCTTTATTGATCCTCCATATACGGCTGGTGGAAAAAAAGCAGGAAGCAGACTTTATCGTCACTGCAATCTCGATCATGACCGTTTATTTTCAATCTGTGAAAAACTCAGTGGTGATTTTTTAATAACATACGATAACGCGGATGAGGTAAAGAAGTTGGCTCGTAAGCATGGCTTCCAAATGCGATTAATTGCAATGAACAACACCCATCATGCAACGATGGAAGAGTTAGTGATCGGTAAAAATCTTACATGGATGGATCAATATACGGCTGTTCACGAACCGCATGAAGACTACATGTCGACCTGTTAAGGATTCCAGAACAGAATTGACATTTGAAAGATGATGTTATACATTGTTATTGTATTGTATAACAAAAGAGGAAATAGTATGTCAACGGTAGCCGTGTCATCAAAGGGCTGGGTGGTGATTCCAGCGGAATATAGGCGCAAATATGATGTGCAGCCAGGATCGGAGATTGAAGTCGTTGATTTTGGCGGCGGTCTCAGCTTGATACCCTTGTTCCGGAATCCAATTCAGGAGGCGTTCGGAATGTTGAAATCCCGGAAGAAGCTGACAACCGCTTTATTGACTGACCGCAAGAAGGAGGGCGCTCGTGAAGCCCTCAGGTAGTTATGTACTCGACTCGTATGCTGTGTTGGCATTTCTAGAGCAAGAATCAGGGGCATCTGTGGTTCGCACCATTCTCGAATATGGGCAGCATCATCAAGAGCGTATTTGGATTTCGCTTATTAATTTAGGCGAGTGCCTCTATATTATTGAGCGGGAGCAGGGATTGAAGGCTGCTGTTCGGACCATTGCAGCCCTGCGGCAGTTACCGATTGTCGAAGCAGAGGCTACTCGTGACAGGACATTCGCCGCCGCACACATCAAAGCGCAATACAGGATATCGTTTGCCGATGCCTTTGCTATTGCCCTTGCCATCGAAAAGAAGGCAACGATTGTGACAGGCGACCCGGAATTTAAACAGGTCGAGTCCCTTGTCTCAGTACTTTGGCTAACAAAATAATATTGTCACCGAATGAACCGTTTTTTCGTGCTTTTAGTGTGTTTCGTGGATAAAACTGAACCCTGAACCCCGACCCCTAAACACTTACCGATCTGCGGGAAGGGATGCGGCGGCGACGCATTGGCCGACGCGGCGGGCCTTCTCATCAGGCATCATCAGCTTGGCTTTGCCGACGAGTTCAGGTGCGACTTCAGCCAGCGTTTCGAGCGCGGTAGTAACAATGATCTCGCCGCCCTTGCCGCTGGTCACGCGTCCGAGGAGCAGGATGGTATCGTAGTCATAGAACAGCCGATACCACGGCATCGCCCAACCGAGATAGACGCCGATGGTCGTATAAATTTCAGCGGCCTTGGGGTCATCCTTGGCCATGGCGGCCTGCACCACCTTCAAGCGCTCCGGCAACGGCATATCCGCAGGGAAGACAAAGCCAACCTTCAAGGCCAGATAATTGACCGCCTGCTGCGAGAAGTACATCGCGCCGACGCCGAAATCCTTGGACCATTCGTCCTGGCCTGCACCTGTATTAAAATCAACAGGAGCAAAAGCAAGCTCGCTCAGCCGGCCCGTCAGGTGACCCTCACGGTCAATAAAGCCAACCGCCTCGCTCGACCCCATGGCAATACCGAGAATGGCATTCGAGCCTAACGACATCGCACCGGCCAGAGCTGTCACGTCACCATCATTGGCGACCTCGACAGGCACCTTCCAGGCTTCCTGTACACGTTTGAAGAGGCTCTGGGCTATTGCGCGGTCATCTCCCTTGATCCCGCGAATCAGGGAGGCGACTTTAATCCGGTTATCCACAATGATTCCTGCGGAACTTCCGCCAATGACATCGACTCGCGGAAGATAAGAGGCGGCCTTCTTCAATCCTTCCTGAAGCATGTTGAAATGGTAATTCGGATCTGTAGCAGTCACAGGAACCCAGGGAAACTCGTCCGCAAAGACGGTCTCTCCATCCTTGAGCGCGGATATCTTGAAGTCACTGGCGCCCAAGTCAAAGCCCAGTCTGCATCCTTTCAGATGACCGCCTAATGTCTGCGCATGAACTTTGGGCCTCGGAAGCTGATCAGCGGTTGTCGCGATGACTGTGAGCGGCTTGTCATACGCCATCTGCATCATCTCGCAGTCAAAGGCACGGGCGCCGGTCGGCGAATAAGCAGACTTTACATAATCCGCCACGGCTGCCGGTCCGGCGATATGCACTTCATAGCCGCCGCTGGCCCAGAGCATGAACTTCACAATACGTTCGCAGAAACGGATTGCATCATCACTCATCGGTGCGGCGAACTCCATAGCAAACACATCGCAAGCTCCACCGTCACGGACACAGGCGATTTGAACCAGTTCCTTCTTCGCAGCCTTTCCTGCCTCTTTCTTGAACTGCTGATAGACAGCAAACAAGGGTTTAAAGTCAGCCTCGATTATCCTCTTCATAACGCATTCACTCCATCTTTAAATACGGCTTTCACGTCAAATGTCTTCGTATCCAGAACCGTGAGGTCGGCCTTATAGCCAGCCTCTACACGTCCATACTTGTCACCGATTCCCAGCTCAAGAGCCTGATTATAGGAGGTCGTCTGAATGATCTCACACAGCGGACGCTCCGTTACCTCGAACACATTCTTCAGGGCAACGTTCATTCTGAGCATGGAGCCCGCCAATGCGCCGTTTGAAGCAAGACGCGCCTCGCCATTCTTCACAATCACATCCAGCCCGCCAATCGAAGACGGGCCATCCGGCAAGTGACTGGAGCGCATGGAATCTGTAATCAGCAGGATCGATTCAATGGGTTTCTTTTCAAAAACGAGTTCAATCATCTCAGGACAGATATGGACCTTGTCACAGATCACCTCAATTTTGACATCCGGCAGCAAGAAGCCAGCCCCTACCATTCCGATGTCTCGATGGTGCAACGGTGACATCTGATTGCAGAAGTGGGTCAGATGCCGAAGCCCCTGCTGATACCCTTGAAAGAACTGGGCATACGTCGCCTTGGAGTGTCCGCACGACGCAACAATGCCTTCCTGGCATAATTGCTTCCCAAACTCAACCCCGTGGTCCAGTTCAACCGCATACGAGACCTGGGTCACGTGCGAGATGGAGCTGAGACGCTTGACCTCCTCAATATCAGGCGACCGTACATACGCGGGATTCTGCGCGCCCAGACAGTTGCAGTTGAGGTAAGGGCCTTCCAGATGGATGCCACAGACTTTGCAATAGCGATTGTCATACTTGGCAACGTTTCGCAAGGAGGCCGCCAACTGCTCCTCCGGCAGCGTCAGTGTCGTGGGACAGAACTGCGTGCAGCCTTCAGCCAACTTGGCCTGCGCAATCTTTTCGATTGCGCAGGGCTCATCCGTATCGGTCACATCATATCCTAACGCGCCATGCGTATGGATATCAATAAACCCAGGCACAACATAAGCGCCCTTTGCATCGTAGACCCAATCTACAGAGGGGAGCACAGGCGCAATATCATGTATGGCAATAATCGTATCGTCCTGGATTTCAACAACCGCATCCTTCTTCTCAATCCCTGGCGAAACAAGTGTCGCATGGATGATTAATCCCTTTTTCATGTGACTCACCCCTTTCCTTGATTTCTACAATTCTCGAATAAAGATATTCTTGAACTCGATCGGGTCACCATGACATTGCAATTCGATCTGCTCTTTGGGGAAGATCGGAATGTCCTTATTCCAATAGTTCTCAAGGATGACATTGTCGACCACGCGCTTACCATTGAGGTAGACATCCACCTTTTCACCGATCATGCGGATATAGAAGGTGTTCCATTCGCCAATCTGGTTGTCAGCAATCAGTAATGCTTTGCTGGGATTCTTCTTGTTGTTGTACAAGCCGCCAGAACCGATATGCCACTGGTTATGCGCATCCCAGATCTGAACCTGGGGGGAACCGCGCAAATAGAGCCCGCTGTCGCCCTTCTTGGTCAGCAAGCGCCAATCACACCACATTTCGAAATCAGCATAGTCCTTGGCTGTCCCCAAGCTGAAGCCCTTGCCATCAAAGCAGAGGACTCCATCCTTGACGGTCCAATGCAATTTGGAATCCGCATCGGCAAGCGCCTGCATCTCTGTGCGCTTCTCCGGTGTGGCAGCCGCGCGCTTAATGGGATTATCAAAGCCTTCCTTCTTGGTCACGCCCTTCCAATTGGCGAGATCTTTGCCGGTGAACAACTGAGTCCATCCGGGCGGTGGCGTATTGGCTTGGCGAACAATCGGCTTCACTTTGACATTGCGATACCACAGTTTATCGCCGTGTCCGCAGAAACTGATACGGCCCATGGTCCGTTTGAGTCCTGGATGTTTCAGCTTGTCCATCGTGCCATTCTTGCTCGCCTCATCCAAGTCCGCATCCACGATCACCGTACCGTTGACTGTGACTTTGACGTGTCGGCCATCCAAGACAATCTCTTCCGTGTTCCATTCCCCTACTGGCTTTTGTGCTCCGCGCTTTGCGGGGATGATGCCGTAGACCGAGCCATGGAACTGATACGGATGGAGCGTCGCATACTTGGGAGCCGTGTCTTCCAGCACCTGAATTTCAAAGCCTTCATACGCCGCATTTCCGCCAGGCGTACGTACGCCAATGCCATTATTGGCTCCTGGCGTCAGCTTAAATTCAAAACGGAAAACAAAATCGCCATATTCCTCCGCAGTAAACAGGTCTCCGCTTCCTCCCTTTGAAGGATCAACGGAAATTTCCTTGTTCTCATTGATGTAATATGCACTCTTGTTGCCCATCCACGCATCTAAATTGGTTCCGTCAAAGAGCGTGTAGAACCCTTCCGCATCCGGTTTGGGTTGCGGACGGCTGATCTTGTCCAGATCGATCACGGCTGCCTCAGCAGACGAGAAGACCATGAGTTCATTCACATGCACAGACGGATTGGAACTGTTCTTGGTGACCGTCAGTTTAACATACCGCGCATCGCGCGCTTCAAACGCGTTGAGGAACCCTTCTGGCTTGGAGGCCGACGTGTCCTTGGTCTTGTCCACAGCTAGCTTCCATGTCTTGTTGTCAACGGAGGTGTCAATGCGATACTGGTAGTAGCGTCCACCATCTGCATAAAAATAGACATGCGCGGCTGCCACACTGCGCACGCTTTCCAAGTCCACAGTCATCTCCACAGGGGACCCGCCAACCCAAAAGCCGCTGTCGTTACCGACCTCTCCATCTGTTAATAACTTGGGAGCATGGTCGGCTTCCTGTTTGAGCGTGGCAGACACAGGACGATTCAGAGCGATGTTAGATGACTTGTTGATGATTGCGGCAAAGTCACGAAGGTCATCCTGCGTGATCTTTCCGCACGCTTCGAGCGCCTTCCAGCCCTTCATCAGGTCAGCAGAATTTGCCATCGTGGCCTGCAACTGCTGACGGACGCTGCGCAGCAAGAAGGCATCCTCTGGCTTCTGGGCCAGCGCCTGCATCAGGGCGGGCGCAGCCAGTCCGTCGCGCCAGGTGGACAAGGTCCGCTGGGCATCCTTGTTTGTAGCTGCAAGGGAGCTGACACACGCCAGCAACGCGGGTGAACCTGTCCGTCCCGCGACATCCAGTAACGTCTCGGAGGGTGCTGCGCCTGCGGCCTTCAGCGCTTGCAGCAAGCGCTCGCCATAGACTTCATTCCCGGGGCGCCGTGCTGCGAGCGCATACGCTTGTACAGCTTCACTCTGCAAACTGCCCTTCATGGTCGATAAGCTCGCCAACAGGGTATCACACTCTTTGGTGCCTGCGTTCTGACGCAAATACCGGAAGGCTGCTGTTGCAAGCTTGACATCAGAATCCGCTGCAGTCGCGGAGTCAAGAGCGGCCTTGACCATCACGTCAGAACCTGGGTGTGCTGCCAACGTTTCAAAGATCAACCGCTTGCCAAGCGCGTTCTGCTTGGGATAGGCCGTCGTCAATGCCGGCACTGTAACGCTCGCGGGCAGTGTCCCCAAAAATGCTGCAAACGCCTTATAGTTGTCATTGTTCACCGTGGCCAACCGCGAGGGCAATGCAGCCTGGAGGGTCTTTGTATCACGCTGAGCCAGCACATCAAGTGCAGCCGCCGATACGGACGCATCCGCATGTCCGCACATGTCCAGCAGCAACTCCGTCGTGGTATTCCCTTGTTGAGTGCGCAAGGCACGGAGCAACAATCCGATGACTTGCGGGTCATCTGATTTTCGGGTTACCTCACACCACTTGTTCACCTCTTCAGGTGAAAGCGCGTTTCCGATTTTCTTGATTGCGAACGCCTGGTAGGCAATATCACCCTTTGTCTGAACAGCGGCAGAGAGCAAACGGAACTTTTCAGCTTCAGTTGCTTTGGCCAGCGCCTCGCCCAACTCACGCATCTTGGTCTTGGGATAGACAAGCGTGGCAGGATCATAGACTCCCTGAATCGCCTGACGCGTCATGTTCGCAGATGCTGCGACATTCACGTCTTTGGAGGCACACAACGCCGCAATAATTGCCTGGGACTGTTTCGTGCCCATCCAGCGCAATTGCTCAATAAAGAAGAGCTGCTGCACAGGGGACGGACTCTCCTTGGCATACTTTGCAAAAAGGGCTTCCAGTGCTGGCGCATGTTTCGCAGGGCCCCCTTTCATCGTGACAGCCTGGCCGAGCATGAAAAGTTTTGTCCGCACGACTGCATCATTAAGACCGTCAGAGGCAACCTGCTTACACAGTGCTTCCACATCTGCCAAGGCAGGGGAATTGAGCAACGGCAGAATCTTCTCAACCGTCGCCTCTTGTTGGGCTGTCTTTCCGAACTGGACAGCCGTTTCTTGCGCGGTGCTGAGAAAGCAACACGCCATTGCTAAACCTAACGATATGATTATTTTCTTCATTTTAAAATCCTCTCTTACAATTAAATGGTCCAGGGTGCACGAAGGGGTTGCTCAATGAATCGATTCACCCCTGGGTCATTGGGACAGATTAATTTGACAGGATCAAAGTCAAAACCGCGTCCGGCACGCATGGAGACCAAGGCCAGATTGACGAGTGTACACGAACGGAATCCATTGCTTTCATTCAGGGGGAATGGGTTGCGCGTCTTCAGTGTGTGGAGGAAACTCGAGTTCTGAGGAGCAGGATCTGGCAGTCCGGCCAGCACCTTGTCCAAGTCCTTGATATCCGACTTCATCCGCGGCCACAGTTTGCCATTCGGGCCACTGATAAACGGTTCTTGTTTCAACGAACCATCACCATCCAGAATAATTTCCGTACCATCCGCATACTTCATGGTGATACGGCGGAAACTACCGACAGCTTCAGGATGCTGAGGCGGCGCATCCACGTCAACACGAATGGGGCTCTCTTCGTCCTTCCCTAAAATGTACTGCACAGGATCCAAGTAGTGCTGTCCCATATCCCCGAGCCCGCCGCCATCATAATCCCAATACCCGCGGAAGTTTCCATGTACGCGATGCGGATGGTAGGGCTTATAGGGTGCCGGTCCCAACCACAAGTCATAGTCGAGATTCTCAGGGACAGGTTGCGGGGTTGCATTGACAAGCCCGGTCCAGCCGAACTTCAGAGAGAATCCCTGGCCCTCGCCCACAATCGCACGGAGCGGACCGCCTAATAGGTTATTCTGCACGACCTTCTTGATCGGTTTCACTTCTGTACCAAAGCCATAAAATCCGCCGTACATGCGGAACCAGGTGTTGATTCGGAACATGCGTCCATTCGCCTTGACCGCATCAATCACCTTCTTGCCTTCACCAATGGTGCGTGTCATCGGTTTCTCGCACCAGATGTCTTTGCCTGCCTGGGCGGCATAGACGGAGATCGGGCCATGCCAATGTGGAGGCGTACAGATATGCACGACGTCGACATCCTTACGCTGCAAGATATCCCGGAAGTCGCGATAGCCATCCACCTTCCCGCCAAAACGCTTTTGTCCGGCTTGAACACCAGCCTCCATGTGTGTGCGGTCAGGATCGCAGACCGCCACCAGCCGGGTATCGGTCAATCCAAGATGTGCATCCGTATGAGCAATGCCGCCAAAACCGATCAAGGCTCGCGTGAGCTGATTGCTCGGCGCTGTCTCTGAACGCAGAATATGCGCAGGGACAATTGTAAAGGTGGCTGCGCCACCCATGGTCTTTAGAAACGCCCTTCTATTCTTCATAATATCTCCCCCTCTTTTCTTTTCGCTTTAGAATGCCGCCAAACGACGGACGGCCTGTGCTATGTCCTTAACCCGTTGTGATCCAGCTTCGCGCTCGATGGCGAGCGTCCCTTCAAAGCCAAGCCCACTCAGTGCATTCAAAAAGGCAAACACATTGACTTCGCCGTCGCCCCACGGCACTTCCGCACCCCACGTGCCATTGACCTTTGTTCGGACAGCGTCCTTGGCATGGACATGACGGATCCAAGGTGCCAGAATCTTCAAGGCTTCAATGGGTTCGTCTTTGTTATACAGAATCATGTTCGCCGGATCAAAGTTCAACATCACGTTCGGATGGTTCAAACTGACCAGGAAATGCTTGAGGTCTTTCGCCGATTCTTGTCCCGTCTCCATGAGCAAGGTCACACCTGAAGCCTTGGCTGCATCGCCCAAAAAGTTGACACGGTCATAGAATTTCTTTGCATACACGGCATCCGTGTGATCCAAAAATCCAACGTGCATTGAAATATACTTTACTCCCAATTCAGCAGTAATGGCACAGGCCTTTACGAAAGCCTCTGACGCCATAGCCCATTTGTCGTCCGGTGCAATCCCGCCCGAAACCTTGATGGCATCCAGCGAGGAATAGTCCTCATAATCAAAGTGGAGCATCGTGGAGGAGATGGTCCAATTTTGGCGCTTCACCGCATCGAGGTACGACTTGCCAGCCGCACCCAACGCAGGCGCTAACGCCAGATGAATGTGATTCACGTTCATGGCCGTCATGAGCGCCCCGATCTCCTCAACGCTCTTCTGGAAGGACCAACTGCAGACGCCTATTGAACACTTACCTGATTGCATCATCTCTTGTTACCTTTCTCATTTAAAACTTCAAACTGCCACTGACTGCCTCTTTAACTTTAGAACTCCCTGGCCGCCGTAGCTTTAACGAAGGAGGCTCGAACTTTAGAACTTCTCCCTACAATTTCACCGTCTTCTTGGTTTTAGCGGACTTCTTTTCGGCATCCACAATGCGGACCGAATCACACGATTGCTCGGGCGTGATCATGCACGCGACTTTCTTGCCATTGACCAGGTCAAGAAACCACTTGAGCTCATATTCGTAGCCATCTCCTGCGGCAAGCTTCGGTTCAAAGGCTTCGCCCTTGGCCGGATAGACGCAGAGCGCCTTCTCGCGCTTGAAATCCAGGATCGCGACCGCCTTTTCAAAGGTCACATGGTAGGAGGCCTCAAAGCCCATGGTGGGGTTGATGGCCCAGCTGCCATCTGATGTCACAACAGGCCCGCCCACATCATAGATGGTGCTGATATGCTGCATCACGCCATCGTTGCCCCAGACCGCGGTACTCGTGACCGACTTCGGCAGGCCGAACAGGAAGTGGACCATGTCCGTGTCATGGATATGCAGATCAAGCGCGACACCGCCGCTCTTGCTCTCATCCATGAACCAGCTCTTGCCCTTGCCCCATCCCGGCGGCGGACTGTAGCGGCGGAAGGAAGCTGCAAGCACCTTACCGTATTTCTTGCTGTCGACCAACTTTTTCAGGAAGACATACGCAGGCCAGAAGCGCAGGCAGTGCGCAATCATGAGCTGGGTGCCCTTGGGCGCTGCGTTCTTTGCCTTGAGCATCGCTTTGCTGGAGGCAGTATCCAGTGACATCGGCTTTTCGCAGATGACATGGATCCCCAGCTTCAGCGCCTTAGCCGTCAGCAGCACATGCAACGGCGTGGGCAGTGTGATGTCTACGACATCGGGCTTAACTTCTGCCAGCATCTTGTCGAAATCATCATAGATTTTCGCATCGCCAAAATCCGTTGACGCATCCGCTCCAGCAAGATTGCCGTTTGAAATGGTCGACGCGAATTGTGACAGATCCCGGTCACACAAGGCGACAACCTTGACGCCCTTCATCTTCTTCCAGTTCGCGTAATGCATACGCCCCATAAAACCAAAGCCAACAACTGCTACACGCTTCATATCGAATGCTCCTTAATCTTAAGACAGTTTTACCTTGCCCACAAACTTCATCAAAACCGTTGTGGAGACAACCGCAATCACCGCGAGCAGAATCCCCACGCCAAGATCACCATACAGCAACTTGCCGACCGAAAAGAGGGCAGACCAGACCGCCACACAGCCGAGCATCATGCAGAGGATACCAAAGGGGACATCCCAGCCGGTTGCGTCGCGGCCCACTTCCGCTGCATACTTCTTCCACCCCGGACCGCCCGCACGGATCTTACGGCAGAAGTTGATCAGCACCTCGTCCTTCTCCGGTTTCGTCAGATACGTCGTCGCCACCCACACCACGGTGGTCAGAAGGATCCCGAGCACCAGCTTCCAGGCTCCATAATCCATCACCTGAAACAGGCCCGCCTTCTCAAACGCGGCTTCCACCCCAAACGCGGGCGCGCCCCATTGGAAGAAACAGGCGACGACAAACGAGGTGATCATCGCGGAAATTTCACTGTAGGCGTTAATGCGCCACCAGAACCAGCGCAGAATATAGAGCAGCCCTGTCCCGGCGCCGATCTGCAACAAGATGTCGAAAGAGTTCTTGGCGTTAGTCATCAGCAAAGCAACGACCCCAGACACCACCAGCAGCGCCAACATGCTCAGCCTGCCCACCATCACCGCCTTCTTGGGTTCGCAGGTTGGATTGATAAAGCGCACATAAAAATCCTGCACAAAGTAAGAGGAGCCCCAATTCAAATGGGTTGCGATTGTTGACATATACGCTGCGATCAAGGACGCGATAATCAATCCCAGCCAGCCAGCGGGCATCTTTGAAATCATACCCGGATAGGCAATATCGTCCTTCAGGAACTTGTCATTCACCGTCGGAAAGGCCTTTGCCAGGGCACCCACGCCATTGGCCTGAGCCTTCATCTGCCGAACCTCTGTATATTGGGGGGTAGCCTTGTCAAGCTTCCCGTCCTCATACTGCTGGACAAGTGCGACATTTGATGCCATGTAGGCCTTGCCTGCGGCCACCTCTTCAGAACTGCTGATCGGGAACATGATCAGCGAGACAAGGGCCACGACAATCCAGGGCCACGGACGAACCGCATAGTGCAGAAAATTAAAAAGGAGGGTCGCGCCAATGGCGTTCTTCTCGTCCTTGGCTGACAACATGCGCTGGGCAATATAGCCACCGCCACCGGGTTCCGCACCTGGATACCAGACATTCCACCACTGGACCGCGATGGGAAGAATGAAAATCGTCATCAAGAGCGAAACATTGTCCGCCTTCGGGAAGAGGCTGATCTTGTCTGCAACATTCGGATGCGTAAAGAGTTCTGTCAGCGAGGAGATCCCGCCGATATCCTTGCTCACGACGGCGTAATAGGCTGCAAAGAAGGCGCCTACCATCGCAACGGAGTATTGGAAGAAGTCCGCCCAGATGGATCCCGTCAGTCCGCCCAACGTCGCATAGACAGCCACCCCGAAGGAGGCCACGACGAGGGATACGACCGGCGAGAGGCCGAACATCACCTGGCCGATCTTAATGGCTGCCAGAGAGACTGTAGCCATAATCATAATGTTGAAAAAGATGCCGAGATAAAGAGCCCGGAAGCCGCGCAACGCCGCAGCAGGTTTTCCGCTATAGCGGATCTCATAAAAACCCAAATCCGTATCCAACGCGGAGCGTCGCCACAGCTTCGCATAAATAAAGACCGTCAGCATTCCGGTCAGCAGGAACGCCCACCAGCACCAGTTGCCTGCCACACCCTGTCGGCGGACAATGTCGGTCACCAAATTCGGCGTATCACACGAAAAGGTGCAGGCCACCATGGAGACCCCTAGCAACCACCACGGCATGCTGCGTCCCGACAAGAAGAAGTCCGCCGCATTTTTATTTGATCGCCAAGCAGCCGCTGATCCAATGCCGATAACAGCCAGCAAGAAACCGACAATGATCACCCAGTCCAGGGTTGAAATGGCCACCATACTATTCATACGGGTCTCCTCATAAGTGAAACGTTTGTTACGATGTTTATTAACATATCATTTATCAGTCAGAACTGTATTGTACAATTCCGACAGGTTTGTGTATAATTGCGACACTGTCATTTCATCACGGATGCGTGAAATAGTTATCGAACTTCTTCGCCTCTGATCGCCCAGCCCGGGCGTAGTACAGGCGAGCTGCCGCTTTTTGTCCCGCGCACTCCAGATAAAAGCCAGCGACGCCGCACAACGCCTGGTTGTTCGGCTCCTTCGTTGCCAGCGTACAGGCGATGCCCGCCTTGTCGGCCACGCTGAGTTCGCCGAAAGGAAAGGAAGCGCGCGCACCCCCGGCCTGAGCCTCAAACGCTAGCGCGCCTGAGGCCTCCGCAGCGGCCAGTTTGACCAGTGCAGTTGATTTGGACAGCCGTATGCCGCCTGGGGGCAGGTTCCCCGCCTGGCTCAGGGTCACGAGCTTTTTCAGCAGCGCCCCATCCAGCTGCTCCATGACTCCTTTTTTGGGAATACGTCGAACTGCTGCCAGCTTCGCTGTTTCTTTCGCGAGCCTCTCGCGCAGAACGCTATACATTTTATCCGGCAGATCAATCCGGCAGACCCTGATGCTCTCGCCTGTCCCGGGAACCGCCCAAACCACAGAGCCGTTGCTCAGGTTCACCATATCGTAACAGGACGAGACATGCGCCACAGGGTCAGAGGACTGCTTCTGTACCACCTCCAGCGCCTCATCCAAGATAACGTACTGCATGGCCGACCCCTCGTTTGAAGACTCTTCCCATGCCACCAGGAGGAGTTTCTTGCCGTAGGAGGCGATTCGAGGATATGATCCCTTCGTTCCCGCCGCATACTCGGTCAGCCACTTTCTGCGGGCCTCCTTGCCGGTTGTGTCGACCTGCACGACACAGACATCATGACTCTTGCGCTCATTGGACGACGCGAACACAACAACGCTTCCTTTTTTGTCCGTCATCACCAAACCACCGGTCTGGCAATGCGTCTCGTTATCACCCTGCGTCCCTGGGATGGCGTGATAGTTTATTTCAAAGGCCTTCTTGCCACTGCCGCTCCATTTGCTAAAAACAAGTGCTCGGGGGAATGCATCGCCATGTGCCAGCATATAAAAATCTCCTTGGCTGACAACCAGACGCTGATCAAAATTATGGCTGACATACCACCCGTTGACAGTACTGTTCTTGCCTGCGGGTGTGAGCAGGCTGAAGTACCCCGCCTGATGCCTCACATTATCCGGCCATTTCATAGTATGACTCACATAGACGCCGAAGCTTCCTGCGGATTCATTGTAAATAATCCGGGCTGAGCCTGCTGTCCCCGGGTAACCTTTGGAATTCATCTCCTCGGTGTTCTTCTCGCCAAAGATCAGCGTGTCAAAGAGCTGCTTGCCTTGGCTGTTAAAACCGCCCACCCAATATTCACAGTTCCGGTTACCAGACGCATTATCTTTCGAGTGACCAGCCACATAAAGGTCTTTCCCTGGGACGCGACTAAACCCCAGCAGTGATCCTGACCCTTTCAAGAACTCGGGGGCGATTTCACCTGCTTTGCTGTTATCGGAATTGCACTTCAGAACACGGATCGCTTGTGAGCCCCCCTCATACCAGCCGATGTCATAATCATCCTTCAACCCTGGACAGACTGCGACCAGCGGAGCTGTTCCGTAACGGTCCACATGCGCGCCGGACGGAATCCCAGCAGGCGTCCCCTCCACGGGGATGGCAATCTTCTGCACATACAGGGCGTCCGAGGCAATCCGGCAGAGATGGTCATGCCACGCACCCTCCATGCCAGCCAGCGTCTTCAACGGAACCAGCCACGTCGCGTCGCCCCCCTGCTTATCGCCTGAGGCGCTGCTGTACAGCAGCGTTGGAAGCGATAGGCAGCGCTGTCCTGAGGAGAGCAGGAAATCCACAAAGCTTTCCGCCCATGCCAGATGGAGTGTTGCATCTTCTCCAAAGAAAGAGTCTCTGGATTCCGCATACACCGTCAGCAGATCAGGGCAAAACTGCTGCCCCTCATGAACCGTTTTCTGCAATGCTTTTAGACTCTGTTGGCGGGGAGTCGAAGCCATCCGCGAAACGCGCTTCGGCATTTGTTCGTGCAGATCCCACGACTCGAAATAGGCGGCGCATCCCTCACTCATAAGAACTGAAAGCTCGCGGCCGCCTGCCGCCAGCTCAAGCAGAGCCAGCACCGCTTCACGCTGTAGCGCGCGCAGATTGACCGTGCTCATCAACTCCCGGGCCGGATCAACCTTGTCAGCGTCCGCCGCACAGAGATGAACCTCAGCGATTCCGCTGCCCGACGCCCCTTGGCCTATTTTGTGAAAGGACTGCGCCCCCTGCTTGCCGCCCGCGGCGACGAACGCTGCATCCGTTTTATGCACGATGACCTGCAGCTCCTGCTGGCCCGTCAGGACGGGAAAACCAAACACCCGCGGAATGATATCAATCATGCGTTCAACATAACGCCCAGTCGCTGCTGTCACGCCTGCTGACACATTACTCTTGACCGTATACCGGTTGCCCTTGTGCGTCCAATATCCGTCACTCCCGCATTTGAGCTGCGTTGCCAAAAAGCCCAGGCCATTCTGCTCTGCTTTCGTCCAGGTCCAAGCAAGCGGCTCCGAGGTCTCGCCTGTCTGTCCTTGTACAGCCGAAGCGGCGACCAGCAGAAGGCACCCCCCTGCAAAAGCCGCCCGACATAGCAGCGTTGAAACAGCTTTCCACCTGCTCATTGCGCTCTCCTTTGTGAAAGACTAACAAACCAATTTTTAGCAAGTATATCATTTTTCTGTCAGATATGTATTGTGAAAATTCGCTAATTTTGTGTATAATTCCGCCATTGAAATGGAAGGAGGCCAGATGGAGGCGCAAAAACGACGATCATCCAAGGATTTTCTCTCCCAAATCGGCGACTTCGAGAGCTTTAAACTCCTGCTCGACACCATGCCCGACACCGCCTTCTTCATGAAGGACCTCAAAGGCCGTGTCATGATGTTTAATCGGCGCTCCTGTGAAATCTACAACATCGACCATGAATCCGAGATTATCGGAAAGACCGATTACGACTTGCACCCGAAGTCCCTGGCTGACAAGTATGCGCATGACGACCAGCAGGTCATGAAGTCCCGCAAGCCAATTATCAACGCGACCGAACTGGCACCCAACAGTTCAAACCGTCTTGTGGTTTACAGCAAAGTTCCACTTTTCAACCGTAAAAATAAAGTGATTGGGGTCGCGGGGCTCTATCGTCTGATCGATGATATCAGTGACACTCCGAACTGGTACGGACACTTCTCAAGCGTGATTGATTTCATTCACAAGAATTTTCCGCAGACGCTCCATGTGGATGAACTTGCGAAGTTATCAAAGACATCGCCGCGTCAACTCGAGCGCCGCTTCATCAAAATTTTCGGCATTAACATCAGCGATTATATTTTGAGAACCCGCATTCATGCTGCCATCGAGCACTTAGAGCATACCAACCGGACCGTGAGCGATATTGCACAATCCGTCGGCTTTTATGATCACAGCCATTTCATCCGCACCTTCAAGCGACTGCGCGGATGCTCACCGAAGCAATATCGCGAGCGCCATGCACGGCAACAGTAGGCAGCAGGCAGTATTATTATTCCTGTCGACCACCCAACGCGTGGATATGCTTCACAAAGTCAGGGAAGGACTCGTTCAAGATTTCAGCGTGCTGGACCGTGACGGGATTCGGCGAAGCCAGTCCGGCGATTGCGAGGGCCATGGCAATCCGGTGATCGCCGGCACCATCCCCCACCCCGCCTGTCAAGGTCTTGCCCTGAATGGCGAAGCCATCCTCATACATTTCGAGTTGGACACCCAGCTTGCGTAACTCGCCGCAAAGCACGGCAATTCGGTCCGTCTCTTTAAAGCGCAGTTCGCGCGCATCGCGCACAACAGTGATCCCTTCCGCATAGCAGGCGGCAATGGCAAACGCAGGAAACTCATCGATCATCCGGACCACCAAATCACCCGAAATTGTAGTCGCTTTCAATGCATCAGAAACGAGATGAATATCGCCAACAGGTTCACCTGCCACAATCCGTTCATTCTCAAGGGTGATCTTCGCGCCCATCGCTTGCAAGGCATCCAAAATGCCTGTACGTGTCGGATTCAGTCCGACTTCACGAATGCAGATTGACGAACCAGGAACAATCGCCGCCGCAACCAGCAAGAAGGCAGCAGACGAAATATCGCCTGCCAGCGATATATGCAACGGATCTAGTGGCCGTGCGAGTGGACAAATCTCAACAACTCCAGAGGTCCACCGAATGTTCGCACCCATGGCTGAAAGCATCCGCTCTGTATGGTCACGAGAGGGTCCTGGCTCACGGATGACGGAACAGGCGTCCGCCGCGAGCGCTGCTAGGATCACGCAGGATTTCACCTGCGCGCTTGCCACCGGCAGCATGTAGTCAACCGCACGCAAAGGGTGGCCTTCATCACGACGTGCTAAATGCAGGGGAGCACACCCAAGCGTTGCCGTAATGGGCACGTTCATGCGCAACAGTGGCTCTGTAATGCGATCCATGGGGCGCTTGCGCAACCCCGCAGAGCCGTCCAGCACGCAGGGCGTCCCCGAGGCTGCCAAGGCACCCGCCAGCAGGCGGATCGTTGTCGCGGAGTTTCCGCAATTGATGGGGGATGCCGGTTCGCGGAACCCTTGCAGTCCTCGCCCGGCCACGACAAGCGTGTCACCTTCAAGTCGCCACGGAATCTGCAAGGAGGTCAGCGCATTCAACATCATGCGTGTAACACCCGATACAAGAAACCGTTCAATGACGCTCTCGCCTTCAGCGAGCGCGGCAAACAGCGATGCCCGATGTGACAGCGACTTGTCGCCCGGCAAACGCACATCGCCCTCAAGCTTCGTCGCTCTTTTAAATGAAAGTTCTGACATAAAATTAGTGGAATAATGGAATTATGGAAGGTTGGAATGTTAGCGAGCACTTCTGTCCACCAGCAGGCCAAAGGCCTTTACAGGACCGGCGTCCAGCAATGACTTGGCATCCGCTTCCGTCAGGGCCGGTGCCGCGCCGATCTGCGCAAAGAACGCATTCCGTTTAACAAGGTCCTTGTATTCGCTGGTGATGCGTTCGCTGAGATAGGGCGCATTCGCATAAAGTCCCAGCAACGTCTGACCGACCATGATCTGCATGCCTTGTGTAAATTCAGCCGCATATTTGCTGAGCACGGGACCGGTGATATCATCCACGAAGGGCAAGCCGCCCTTGTTCATCTCCGTTCCGATATTGATCGGCAACTGGCGCTTGACGCACCCCTTGACGATCGCCTCCAGATTGGCCTGCTTGCGCGCGGCTTCTTCCGGCTTCTTCAGATTCCAGTTGCGATCAGGGATGATATTCAATGCAGCCGCACCCTTGCGCGTCATCAGGTCCAGCAGATGCTCCGCATCCGCTTCACCGCCGCTCGTGCCATCCAGCCAGGCAATGGTCGGGATCGCGCCGCAGGACCGCACCCAAGCCAGGAAGTCATCCGCACGCGGGAAGGTCTTTTCCGTGGGCTGGATATAGCCGATGCCGCCACGCTTGGCAAGCGCGCTTCGGACAAGCTCCTCCATCTTCGGCACATCGGCCTCGATAGCGGGATAGGAGGTGATATCACATTTCAGCAAAGGGGCCCAAAATGTCGCACGCTGCGCACCATCGGAAAAGCGTGCACTGGCTTTCTGGACATACGCACGAATAATGTGACGTTCCGTCGCAACACCCTTGGGGGTCAGCGGCACGACATCTCGCGCATAATCCAGGGCGATATCCGGCAAGGCCGCATTGATACGGGCGATCAGCGCATGGTTCCGCTCCTGTGCGCCCAGACGCAGCTTCTCCAGGAAGACCGCCTGCTCGGTCCCCGCCTTGGGAATCGCGGTAAACCCGCATCCCATGATGTAGGCGACGCCGGGCTCGCCAGGCGAGCTGATATCGACAGTGGCTTGCTCGCGCACGTAGGAGCGCGTCTCCAGATGGACAGCGGTGCGCAAGGACAATGCACGTCCGGCCGCCAGAAATTCATCAAGCCCGTCCAGCACGTCAAAATCGCACAACGCGGCAGCGTAAAGGCCCCGCATCTTGCACTCCCACGCAATACGCGAGGGCGACCAGCCATCCGCATTGTAGGAAAAGAAGGAGTGACAGTGCATATTAAACAGCGTCCCAGACTGAGGGAAGTTTGCCGTTGCCAGAAAGGACTGAAGCGCATTGCCTCGCGTCTCCGCCTTAAAATTGTTCAACATTTCGACATCCATAACTAATCTCCACTGCTCTAATTTTTCGAAGGTTCTAACACCTGCATCACCGTTGAAGAACGGCCTTTGGTCTTGGACCATACGACACACGCAATGCCTACGATGAAAATCAAAATGCTGATGGCCTGGCTAATCGAGAAGGGGCCCACCACTGCTCGGGGATCACCCCGGACATATTCCACAAAAAATCGGAACGTCGCATATCCCATCAGATAACATCCGCCCACAAAACCACGCTCTTTATAGTGGCGCGGATAGAGAAGAAAGAGCGCAACAAACAAAGCCAACGTCGCACTGCTTTCGATTAATTGCGTCGGGATGACCGCGAGGGATTCCGTCGCCGTATGCGGTATCAGTCCTGAAGTGACCTGTTCGTGCCAGGCTGGCGACCCCTTTGGAAAAGAGACGCCATACCAGGCATCGGTCCTGTCGCCGTAACAGCACCCGTGCATGAAGCACCCCAGCCGCCCAAAGAATTGCCCGAGAGGGACTACCGCTGCTGTCACATCGGCAATGTCAAAAAAGTTCAGCTTATGATAGAGGGTGTAACCGATGCACAACGCAAAGGCGGCAATCAGCCCGCCATAAAACATCAGTCCGCCCTGGTCAATACGTATAATAGCCATGGGGTTATGAGAAAACTCGGAACTCCAATGCTCAATCACGTAGGCCGTTCGCGCCCCCAGGACAGAAGTCACCATCACCCAGGTCAGCAATGTCGCCAGATCTTCATAAGGCTGATTCGTCCGTTTCCGTAGATAAACCATTGCGCGCCAAGCCAATAAAAAACCAATGGCCATGCACAATCCGTACATGCGCAGCGGTATCCCGCCTATTTGAAACAGCTCTGAATGCATAAGTGGAGGATATTTTAGGCATTTATGGGGCAAGGTGCAATCGAAAAACAGCATTATTTTCGGCTATACGACATTAAAGGCATCTGTTAAACTGCTACCCATGAAAACGAATATTTCTGTCATACCGGATCCTGTTCGCGATTTATTGGTCCAGGCCGCCAAGTGGGCAGCCCGGAATGCATATTGCACCTATTCGCATTATCCTGTCGGGGCAGCCGTGCTGATGGCTGACGGACAGGTCTATACGGGATGTAATGTGGAAAACGCCTCCTTTGGTTTATCCATGTGCGCTGAACGTGTTGCCATTTATAAGGCGTTGAGCCATGGGAATCGCTCGTTTGCCGCCCTGGCAGTCGTCGGCGGTACACCCAAGAAGCCGGCTGTGCCCTGTGGCGCCTGCCGTCAAGTCATGGCGGAATTCATGGCGCCTGAAACCCCGGTCTACATTGCGCCGCTGAAAACCGGAAAGCCGACAGCCACGACACTCGGCGCATTACTCCCCAACGCGTTCGTAAAATAAATGCGTATCTACATTGATTTTGACGATGTTCTCTGTGAAACCGCGCAAGCGCTTTCAACTCTTGCAAAAGGCATGTTCGGACGCGATGTGCCGTATGAGAACATTGAGTTCTTTAATCTCCAGAAGGCCTTTTCCCTCACAGATGCGGAAATTGACCGCCTGATGACGCGCGCGCATGAAACCGATTTCCTGGTTGCGCTCAACCCGATCCCGGATGCCGTCAAGAGCGTACAAGCCCTTTCTGAAAAAGGACACGACGTCGTGGTCGTCACAGGCCGGCAGTCCATCTGTCACGACGGTACGTCGCAGTGGCTCCGCGATCACGGTCTCGGCCATCTGAGCATCCTGTATGTCGACAAATATAAACGCGCGCCTGCAACCCTGCCTGCCCATGTTCCGAAGATGCTCAACATCGAAGAGCTGAACCAGCTTCATTTTGATGTCGCCATCGACGACTCCCCGACTGCGCTCGACTTGCTAATGCACCGGACCAACTGCCAGATCGTCGTCTTCGACCGTCCATGGAACCGCAATTATGAAGGCGCGCCCCATGTCAAGCGCGCCTTTACGTGGCAAGAGATTTTAGCGGGGCTATAACCTCCAAATTATTGCGTTATTGCCTTACTGCGTTATTGCCTTATTTGGTTGATATTGCGTTTTTTAGCATCGAATGCCACGAACAACGCGAATGCGAAAGCACCGTATCTGCCTGGCAAGTAGCGGGCTGGCAAGTTTTTAACCTCATCTTTGCGTCCACTGTGTGGTCGCAAAAATTCCGCCGTCAGCCCGAAAGCCCTCTCACACTCCCTGCCCGAAGGCAAGGTGCACACCGCCGCATCAAAGCTTAACGCGATGCAACGGATTACTGCGACCACTCAGTGGTCACAGTGCCGAGGTTAAAAGGGAATCTTGCACGCGACTTGCGTCAGACGCATGCACGGCAAGCAATGCTTCTACTTAACCGCGCCCGTAGCTGCCCATTCGGTGCCGCGCAGGATCAGTGCTGTGCATCCTGGGTTTTCAATCGACTTGCCGCTGTGACCGAGCACCAGATTGAAGCAGCGTCCCTTTTCAAGTTCCGTTGTCATGGCCATGACTTCCGGTTCGCCTGTGCCGCCGCCGATCTTGCCGGTCTTCTCTTTGGGGATGGTTGTTGTTGCCAGCACCTTGCGATCAGGATTGCGATTCGAGAGTTTCTGCCAGGGTTCGTCAAAGGTCACAAAGTCCTTCAGTCCCTTGGTGATCGGATGATCCGGGTTGCCAATCTTCACGGTGTATTCCTGCTGGGCAGGATGGAAGGTGCCCTTCTCCCAGGTGCCACCAATGAGGCTCATGAACTCCGGCCAGTTATAGAAGATACTTCCACCTGCATGGAAGATTACCACGTTGCCGCCCTTCTTGACCCACGGAATGAAGGCATCTTTCATGGCCTGGCTCCATTCACGCTTGTCCTTGCCAAAGGTGTTCCAGTTAAAAAAGATCACATCACAGGAGGTCAAGCTGTCAGGCGTCATATCCCAGGGCGCTTCATTAATTGTCACAAAGAACTTCGGGTTCATGGCATACACTTTTTTGAGGCTGGCTGTGGTCTCCTGCCAGTTGTGATTGTTCGCGCCGGCCAACAAGAGCACACGGATCTGTCCTGGCGCGGCCTGTGCAACCGGGGCAGCAGGAGCGGGGCTCACGGACGCAACAGCCTTTGCGGCTGCGCCAACCGCAAGGATTTCAAGTCCATTCACCTTCACGTGGTCGCGCGTGGTCTTAAATTCAACAACAACCTTCCCCTCTGCAGTTGCAGTAATGTCCTTCGTCACAGTAAAGGCTTTGCAATGATCGCCGGACGGAAGATTGTCCACGATCTTGACGCCGTTCACAATCACATCCCCTGCCCGGCCGCCAGGCGCCTTGTGAAAGAGTTCCGCATAGTGCAGTCGGATCTTGTAGGCGCCATTCGGTGTCAATCCGGACAAGCGATAGGAGCAATCCCCAAAGCGACTCGTCTGATAAACCTCTTCAGGTGCCGCATCCTGGGCTTCAGACATGTCAATGGCAGCTTGGGCCTTGTAAGGTTTACCGCCATCAAAATCTGCATCCGCCTTAAAGTGTCCAACCGCAGGCCCGCCCATATTGATCGCGAGGACAACAGGACCGCCTTCTTGAACACTCAAGGGAGAGGATACCTTCTTTTTGAGTGCTTGCCCCCCGTTTCCTCCTTTGATCGCCGCATCGATAAGCTGTTTCTCTTCCTCCCGTTCAGCGCTTGAGGCCAATGCATGAAGTGCTGACGCTCTTCGCTCCGCAGGCACAAGGCCCTTCTTCTCCAAGAGAGTTAGCGCGCCACGTGTCGCAAGAATTTTGACAGAGCGATCTGCATCATCCTTTGCCAGTTCCACCAACGCATCGAGTGCCACGGGTTGACTCCACTTTGTAAGTGCACGCACAATAGCTTTGCGGTATTCAACATCACCGGACTTCGCCTGCTCCACCAGGAGCTTACAAATTTCAGGAGTCTGTAAAGCCGCCAGCACATCCAAGGCATCAGCGCGGGCCTCGGGTCTCATCGTGGCAAATTGAGTGCTGATTTCCTGCGCAACTTTCTCTGTGCCTGGCAACTGCTGCACGACCGATGAGAGCGCGGAGACCAGCGGAGCACGTTGATCCGCAGGCAGGACACTGAAGACAAAGGTGATCGCCTTCGCGAGATCCGGGGCTTGCAGGCAGACCCGGAACGCCCCTGCCGCTGCCTGATTGACACCCTTCTCTGCATAGAGCGTAGCGTCACAAAGCTTTCCGATCAGCTCCTTCTGGTGACGCGACGCCAGTATCTCAATAGCCTTGCTGCGTGAAGCAGCTTGCTTCATCTGCTCATACAAGAAGGCATCCACCTCTTTTGACGAGCTTGACGCAAACATCAGCATCGCAACGCGTCCTTCTTCTCCAGCCTTTAAACTGGAGGCGAACATCGGAGCAAATGTTTCCGGATTATTGCAAACAACGGCGGCATGCAAGCCTGCAATGCGCACAGCCTCTGATTCATCTGAGAGCGCCGCGACCAAAAGCGGCTTGACCTGCGCCTGTGCGGCGTGAGACGCCAATGCGCCAATGATGCGCGCCTTGGCTTCTGCTTGCGTAGCGGCCAGAGCCTTCACCGCAACAGGGATGAGGGCTTTAGAGGCCATGACCGCGTTGACGGCGGCTATACTCTGCTGCAAATCACCTGATGTCAAGGCCGCCTCAATAGCGGATGCATATTTCACAGGTTGAAGGGCTGCGAGAATAGTTAGCGCGGTATATTTCACGGGCTGATTCTTTGAAGCATAGCAGGCATCCAGTAGCGCTTCGCTTTGTTTTATATCGTTTGCACCACAGCGCGCGCCCGCACAGGCAAGAGCCGCATCGCCTGCAACAGCGTCTTTGCCAGCCTTCAACGCCGCCAGCAACGCCTCTGCCGCTTTATCATTTCCGATCTCCGCGAGCGCCTGTGCTGCAGCGTATGCAACATTGGCTTCCGAGTCATTGAGCATCTTCGCCAACGCGTCAACGCCTGATGCGTCCTTCTCACGGCCCAGGGCCTGCGCAGCATGCGCACGCTCCACGGGGTTCGCAGAGGAGAGGGCCGCTTGATCTGCGGCATAAAGGGCGGTTGAGAGAGCCAGCGACAGTGCAATAATCAATTTTTTCATGTATAGAATTCCTTTTGTACGGGCGACCTATAGGTAGCCCCTCCGGTCGCCCCTATGCAATATAAGGTTGGCGTTGGACTTTACGGCGCATCATCTTCTGCGCCTCTTCGTCACCGATAATGGTCTGGTTGGCGATATCCCACTTGATCTTGCGGCCTGTGAGGCAGGCGATGTTGGTGAGATGGCTGATGTTATCCGAATGATAGGCGCCTTCAATATTGCTGCACGGCATTTCGCGCGTCTTGATGCACTGCGCAAAGTCCGCGGTATGATGGAAGCCCGTTGTATTCGCACGGCAGGGCTTTGTGGACTGCGGGATCGGCGAGCGGAGCAGGTTGATCGGATCTGCCTTGAGCGCGCCGCGCGAAATGCTGATGCTGCCATTTTCGCCGACAAAGGTCGTGCAGTCTGACCCTGATTTAAAGGTGAACTCCACGCCGTTCGCAAAACGGCCTTTTGCATCCCACTTGCCTACCGTATCAAATAGGCAGTCTGTCTTGCGTTCTCCTGTGGCTTCAATTTCTATTGGAACACTCTCGGGCAAATCATAGAGAGCCCAGCACATCACATCCAGCGGATGTGCGCCCCAGCCCCCCAGGAAGCCGATGGCGCACTCCGAGGAGAACCAGCCGCCCTGATTAGTGCAGCGGTCCTTTGTATAGGGGCGATTGCGTGTCGGCCCCACCCACATGTCGTAATCCAGCCCCTCCGGCACAGGAAGCGGCTCAAGGCTGCCCCCACCCACCACGCCCGCCGGCGCGACAACATCCACACGGCTGATCTTGCCCAGGATGCCAGAGCGCACCAGTTCGCACCCGATACGGATATGCGAGGATGAGCGCTGCTGCGTCCCGTATTGGAAGACACGTCCATACCGGTAAACCGTATCGCGCACATGCTTGTTGTCGTCAATCGAGAGGGTCAGCGGTTTTTCAATATAGACATCCTTGCCCGCCTGCATCGACAAGACAGCCACGCCGTGATGCCAATGGTCATGCGTTGCGCAGACCACGCCATCAATATCCGGACGGGTGATCATCTCACGGAAGTCCTGATAGGCTGTACAGACATTGGCGCCATATTTTTGATTCACCTGCGCTGCCTTATCGTCGCGGCGCTTCTTAAAGCAGTCTGCCACGCCTACGATCCGAACCCAATCCGGCTGCATCAGGGTGTTAAACAATCCAGTGCCTTGTCCGCCAACGCCCACGCTGGCCAGATTGACCCGATTCGACGGCGCAGTCGCGCCATACAGAATATTTGACGGCACCACCATGGGTGCTGCGCCGGCTGCCAGCACAGCTTTCAAAAAACCTCTGCGTGTATTCATATTTTATGTTCTCCCCCTGCCCGACGGGCGACCAATTGGTCGCCCCTACCATTCCCTCAAACGTTGCGCTGAAATACGCACGGCATCCGGACCTGCGATTTCGAGTGTTGTCGCAACATCAATGCCCGAGTTGCGGAGTTCTTTAACAACCTCTTCGATCCCGACAAGCCCCTCTCCGACTGCTATGAGCGACATGCCGCAACCGAAAATGGTTCCGCGCTTCGCCTCCAAACCATCAGGGATATCCTTCCAATGCACATGGCCAATACGGGTTCCGAAGGCCTTCACATACGCCAGCGGATCGCCGCCGCCCAACCAACAGTTGCCTGTGTCCAGACAGACACCCACGGTTTTTTCATGCCCGATGGCACTTAGCAAGTCACCCATCAGCGTGATATTGTCTGTGACAGGTCCGTGCGTTTCAAGCAGCAGCCGGATGCCGAGTTCCTCCGCCCATTCAATGGGCACCTGAAGTTTTTCGCGTATCAATAAGAGTTGCCCTGCTGGCGTCAGCGACTTGCCAAAGGCGGTATGCGGTTCGCCATCGCAGGTGATGACCTCCTTGATCCCCAAATCATGGGCCAGACGAATGGCCTTGATGATTTGTGCTGTGCCATACGTGGCGGGCGATGTAGGGTCGAGCAGATTCGCGTGGCAGCAGAAGGCGCTTAGCGCGATATCTGCATCCCTTGCCATTTCACGAATCGACCCTGGATGCGCATCCAAGCTGATCGTCGGGGCAAAGCCAAACTCCTCGCCGAGCGAGGCACCATCATGATTATCCGTCACATCCGCGAAATCAAATCCCATCTCTTTGATGGCCTTCAACTGATGCGCCATGGGCGCAAATGGTTCGACACATGCAAAACATCCAATTTTCATAAGCGACCTCCTTCTTGTTATATCTATAAATTAGCATAAGTCGCCTGTCTCGACCATATCAACTTTCTTCAGCGAAGAAATTTGATGTTTTATATCGTTTCGGAAAATGGCACAATGATGAATATGAAAACGTTGAGTGCTGCTAATCAAAGAGATCCGCATCCTGATTCGTGCGAGCCTGTGAAGCTCGCGGTCGAGGCAGGGGAGATGGAGCTTTTCGGAATTGCACGCAACAATTATCCAGGCGCGCCTTTCAAGTCCGATGAAGTGCCAGGGGTCAGCAGCTTTGGGTATTGGAAGACCACGGGCAAGCAGACGTACGGACTTCCGGTCCACCAGAACGAGGGCATTGAACTCACCCTCTCCCTCCAGGGCGCATCGCCGGTCACTGTCGACGGCGTCAAGCATACGCTCGGCCCGGGTCAAATCATGATTACGCGTCCCTGGCAGAAACACTCGATCGGAAACCCCTGCTTCCCACAAGGCCGCATCGGCTGGCTGATCCTCGATGTCGGCGTACGCCATCCGCACCAGGAGTGGACCTGGCCGGACTGGATACTCCTGAGCAGGCCCGAGTTGCAAAGTCTGACACGCGCCCTGCGGCAAAATGAAGATGCGATACGCCCGGTCTCGCCGGCGTATGTCGAAACCTTTAACCGCCTGCTGCTGATTGCCAAGGCACCTGAACAGCCCCACCGCACGTCACGCATCGCGATCCTGGTGAACCATCTCTTGCTGGAACTCTTTGCGACCTTTGAATCCACCCCTGTCACCTATCAGGAATCGCTGACCGATTCCATGCGCACCATCCGTCTCTTCCTGGAACAGCTGCCCAAACGGCTGCATGAGCCCTGGACCCTCCACACCATGGCTGAGGCCTGCGGCATCGGGCTGACCCGCTTTGCCACACAGTTCAGCACACTGACAGGCGAAACCCCCGCAAAGTACCTGATGCGCCTGCGCATGGAGGTTGCCGGAGAACGCATCCGAAACCTCGACCTCTCGCTCCAGGACGTTGCAACACAGACCGGCTTTGCTTCGACCAACTATTTCATTCAAGTCTTCTCCCGCTATTATCGGCAGACACCTGCCCAGTACAGGAAAAGGAGCGGAAGAAAGGAATAATGAAATGCTGGAATATTGGAATATTGAAACTGGATCCTCCTTCGCGAATACGCCTCCGGCGGACAAGAACTGGAAACTTGGCTATTTCAAATAATTATCAACTGATTATCACTTTTAAGTTATTAACAGGTTATAGCAAACTGTGAATAAGATATAACTCGTTTATTGATAACTTTATACATTGTTGATATTTTGTTGATATCCTCTCCTTGTGAATAGAAACCAAATCAGGCATACTACTCTTCATTCACATGTTATGAACAGCCTGATATTATGACAACACTATCCCTAGAGATTTGTAAGCAGATTGCGCAAGCCCGTCGCGGAAGAGGGCTGACCCAGACCGCCCTTGCTGCGGACGTCGGATGCAAGCAATCGGCCATCAGCATGCTGGAGGCCGGACAGGTCTCCAAGCTCTCCAAAGAGAATATCGAGAAGATTGCAAGCGTGCTGGGGCTCACCCTTCACACGTCCGAGACCCAGGTGGTGCCCTCCACTGGGGCCCAACAGGGATATTGCCCGAACGCACGCTGCCCGACGAATACGCCCTACGTGGTTCAAGAGCAGCTCATCTTTCAGCCGCGGCTGCAGAGGGATAGGCATTGCGCCTGCTGCGGGGAGTTGCTGGAGACGCGCTGTCCCAATTGTGCATCACCCATTCATTCGGAGGGTGCCTTTTGCTCGCGCTGCGGCGAAGCCCGTGTCACCAACACGCTCCCGCCTGAAATACCGATTGCGGCATGGGTGGCTGAGCGGCGACGCGAACTCATCGAGTTGCGTCAACTGACAGGCACGTCATACTCGGCTGTGTAGCATGACGCGGAAGCGTGACCAGCCATTCCCGCAGCGGCAGCTTTGATGAACAGTCCAGCGCGACACAGGTGCCTCCCTCAATCGGGGTCAGGGTGCAGGTATAAATCACCTTTTTCTTCAAGGCCGCTGGCGCAGGGTCAAGCCGCCATCCTTCGCCCGCTCTGCAAAGCGTGTGCGGCAGATGGAGGCTGTTCAGCCACGTGCTGGCGGACTGCGCCACATCACGCGGCAGAAGCGCTGTATGCAAAAGGCATGAGGCTTTTGAAAAGGCGCCCGGCTGAAATCCGGCGGCGACCTCTCCGCCAATCAAGGGTGCTGCAGCAGCAAGCGTGCGGTGAAGCGCCTGACGATCCCAGGCACGAAAGGCCATCACAGTCTGTCCGCTTGGAACAGGGAAGCGCTCTTCGTTGTCGCCCGCTGTAAACAAGGCCTCTGTGACAGAGAGCAAATTATCCATTAAATCCGGATGGTGGCGCAACAGGTGACGCATCAGTTCGGCGTTGACATAAGCGGCCTGATGCCCCGAATAGGCGTCCGGCAGCTTCACCGAGCGATAGAGCGGGACAAGCTGACGCTTCGAAGCATCGAGACGCGCCAAGGCTTCAATGTCATCGTCCGATATCTCCTGCACCCGGGGATGGTTGCCCAGCGTGCTCTTCTCTTCCGGAGTCGAACAGGCCCCGCAGTCAAAGCAGGAGAGGCCGAGGCAGTACCCTTTGTCGCGATTCTCACACGCGTCTTTCCAGCGTTCCTTCAAAAACGGGGCAGCCACGGTACGCTTCACAAACGGAAAGGGATTTCTCTCCCCCATCGGCAATGCCACCACAGACTGGAGCTTTGCGGCGTCAGAGGGCTGCCAGGGTCCATGATACGAAAGCCCTTCGCTGGCCAGCTTCACGATCGCGGCAGCATCTTCATGTCCGCAAGCGGCTAGGAGTTGCGTGCCGAGATAATCAGGCCAGTCAAAGGCAAACCGGAATTCGAGCTTTGCGCGGCGGCAGGCAGCCGAGACGCCGTCCACGCAGAAACGCCACTCCTCCTCCTCCAGCAAGAGCCGGTCATACATCAGCGGCGTATTGGGCATGCGCACGAGACGTCCGAAACTGAGCACCACGCGGGTTCCGCACCTTGGCGCCTGAAGCTTTTGGCGCAGACGTGAGCAAAAGGAAGCGAAGGCGGCGAGGTCCTCTGGCCCTTCATGGCCTGTGAGAATATAGAAGAGTTTGATCTCGCGAACACGCCGCGTCAGCAAGGCCTGCAATGCGGTATCAATCTCCTCGTCGGTCAATGACTTGCAGAGGAACGCCCGCATGCGCGCGCTGATGCCTTCAATGCCCAGAGTGAAGGACTGCTTGCCGCACGCGCGCTCCAGGTCGATGATTTCAGGACAGGCCGCCACACCATCCGCGCGCTGACTCTTGAACGACAGATGGTCAAAGAGTTTCGCACACGCCTTCACCAGCGGGACAAATTCAGAGTACATATTCAGGTTGAACGCATCCAGTTCAACGGTGGTCGCGCCATATTCACGCTTCAAAAAACGGGCGCGCCGGAGTGCATGATCCGCAGCAATTTCACGATAGGGCTTACGTTCGTAGCCCTCGAAACAGAAGGAGCAAAACGCCGGGCACCCCCTGCTGACGGTCAGGCGCACCGTGCCCGCGCTCTCAACATCCAAGAGAAGCGATGCTGCCTTTGCCGGGAAGAAGTCCGTGTGCTCGCTTTTTCTGATATCGCGCGCCAGCGCCTGGCGAACAGGCTGTGCCGGCAGTGAACCTGTCACCCAAAAGCCATCCAGCCCCTCTGTCGCCCGTAGCAAGCGCGAGCGCTTTACAATAACTTCACTGGAATGGGGGAATGGTGGAATGATGGAATGATGGGGTGAAGCGAATACCGTTTCTGGGAGGGGCACGCGTCTGCGTGCCTCGGACGAGCAGACGCTCGTCCCTCCCAATGACTGCAAGTCAGTCTCCGCGTATTCCACAATTCCACTATTCCAACATTCCTCTCCAAACCTCCTCAAAAACAACGGCAGCATCTCTTCGGCTTCCCCAAAAAAAAGTACATCCGGGACTGCTCGGCCATCCGGGCAGACAAGCGATTGGGCAGCAAAAGCATTGGAACCGCCGAGCACGATGGGCGGAAAGGATTCAGGTCGTTCAGAGGCCCACGGAGAAAGGTTGGACGCCGCGAGCAGCCAGGGCAGATTGATGGTCTCCTGCACAAAGGAGTTGGAGGCCAGAATGATGTCGAAGGCGCCCCAGGGCAACCCGCTCTGGACCCCTACAACAACAGGGGTACGTTTCGACGGAAGAAATGCAAAGTCAATCAACGCATCCGGACAGGCAAGCCGGCTCAGCTCAGCCAACACATGATGCGTCGATGAAGCCGCCGTATCCCGGCTGTTCGACAAGCGTAAAATCAGCACCTTCATCATAGTATTTAAATCGTTTCCTACGGAGTCACCTTGACTTCGACCCGATAAAATTGCTGGGGTGCGGCGGTCGTATCCTGTAAGGAGATGAGCCCACCTGAGCCAGGGATTGCGGTTTGTGTTACGACATTCGTCCAAGCGCCTGTTTGCAAGTCGTCACGACGCTGCAACGTGTAGTAGCGTCGCGCGGAAGAGGTGAAGGTCACTGTGGCAGGCGGCATATTGGAGATCGACACGATGCGCAGAACAGCCCCTGTGACGTTCGGGTCGGTATCCATGACATATTTCTTCCAGGCAGGAACCCCATCACCGGCGTCAAAGTTTTCAGCGACCGCATGATAAGCCAGCCACCAGTTGGGCGTGCCGAGCGGCTGCGCGTCAAAGGCCACTGTGCGGACATTGTAATTGGTGGCCGTGCCCTTGAAGCTCACCCAGCCGATGTTCTCGCCCCAGGCCTTACCGTCAAAGCTGCCGGTGGTCATATCAACTATCGTCACGCTGTTGGACGGGCTGAAGGCGATCCATCCCACGTTCTCGCCCCAGGCATAGCCAGTCAGATTGCCAGCCGCGTCCAGGTTCACCCCCCAGTTCGTGGCGCTGTTATTGGCATACGGGCCGCCCATATTACCGCCCACCTTGATCCAGCCCATGTTCTCCGCCCAGGCATACCCTGTCAGGTATCCGCCGGTGCCGTCGAAATGTACAGTCACCCCGCTGTTCGTCGGCGCGGCATTGACCCAGCCCGCATTCTCAGCCCAGGCGTGCTTGTTGGTCGGGTCAATGTTTCCATCTGCCCATATACAGGAGGCCAACAGAGAAAGACAGACAACAAAGAGAAACGATATGCTTGGTGGGATATTCATCCTTCATCATTTCATCTAGTAGCCGCCACGGACGGGCCACACGTAACCCGTTAGCGATTTCGATTCGTAATTCACATTGCCATTCGGTATTTGAACCTTCCAAGCATTACCCGCACTGCCCGCTCCCGAAGAAGACGTCCAGTAGCCTCCCAGTTGCACGCCGATGAAGGGATTCCCTGCAGGTAACGCGGGATTGTAGCGCTCAAAGTCGATGAGACTTTGCAGTTCCTTCACATTCGGCAACCTCCAGTCCGCTTGACCGCCATAACTCAGTCCCTCGCAATACGTGATTGCTGTGCTCCAAGTCACTTTCACCGTGAGGTACGCGTTGCGTGCCCACACCAGCCCCGTCAGGTTGTCCGTCACACAGTCCACAGCATCGCCGGAGGCGCCTGCTGTAAAGCGTGGATTCGGCAATGGCATGCCTTTCTGATAGGCTCCGTCATCATTCGCCACATACGAGGTCTTCTGCCCCGTCTTCGGAACCACAGCAGACGCCGAGCTCAGGATCCCGGCAATACCAAACAAGGTGACGTTCGTCTTGATATTCGCCGCCGTCAGGTCCGCATCCACGTTTGTCAGCGTCGTGGCGGCATAATAGCCTGCGGCAACCACCACCGAGTTGGACGACAACGTTTGTGGCAAAACCAATAAACTTACTTTCAGATCAGTGGCCACCTGCTGCTGGTAGATCTCTTCCAGCGTATGCATCGTCGGCCCCGGCGCATTTGTCGGATCCAGACTCCCGGCCGTGCTCCGCCCCGCCACAAACCAGCCTATCGCCACGACCACAACACTGATCTTGATCCGCCACTGCTTTTTCATCGATGCTCTCCCTTAAAATTCTTCTTCATGGTAGTGTTTCAGGGGGGATCTGTCAAGGGAGTAAAAAAACACAAATCCTTCATTGACTTTTCTACAGGGAGAACGTATTCTACTAGTGGAAATATTAATTGGGGAAGCATTCGATGGTAACGACTAAACTTAACCGAAAGGCCCTTGCGCCAAGCAGTGACCGCTGCCTTGCCATTCTTGAATTGCTCTCGCTCCATGCGGAAGGCTTGACCCTTTCGGACATTCATCACCTGTCGGGGATCAGCAAGAACATGATCTTTCGGATTTTAAACGACCTGACCTCGCGGGGGTATATTCACAAAGCGGAATCGAAAACCTATAATCTTGGCAACAAGTTGCTGGAACTGGCGATTCCCCAGACCTCCAATAAAAATATTGTTGATGAGTGCATCCCCGAGATTAAAGCCTTGCGCGACGCAACGCAGGAGGGCGTCGGACTGCTCGTCCCGTGCGGCCATGAGGCTGTCCTGATCTATTTCCAGCCGTCACGCCAGCCCGTGCGGATCATTTACGACGTGGGCATTAAAGTCCCCCTCTATTGCAATGCTCCTGGAAAAGTCTTTTTAGCCTTCGGGGATGAACGCACGCGCGCCCAACGCTTGAAGCAGCAGTCTTTTAAGCGTTTCACGGAACGGACCATCATTGATCCCGCCAAGCTGCAAGCTGAGCTGGAACTGGCACGTCGCAATGGTTACACCGTTGATTGCGCAGAAGAGGTCGAAGGCGCGTACTGTGTTGCAGCGCCTGTCTTTGACCACGATAATTACCTCATCGCCGCTATCGTGGTGACAGGTCCGCATGATCGCATGCCACAAGAGATGTTGCCGGCCTTTGGCAAACAGGTTGCACAGACCGCGAACCGGATTTCGAACCGCTTAAAACAGTAATGAGCTTAAAAGGGAATCTCACTATGAAATATTTTTGGGGAATGATCGCTCTCGGATGGATTACCACCTTATCCACGATGGCCGGTGTCGACTGGCAAGGAGCCAAGTGGATCTGGGCCAGCCAACCGGCAAAGAAGAAAGATGCCGAGCCGGGTAAAGGCTCTGTCTTCTTCCGTTCCAACTTCGCTGTTTCAGAGCGTTCTCCGGTTGAACAGGCCCATCTCATCATCACCGCAGACAACCTCTATGAGGTCTCCATTAACGGCCGCCTCGTCGGCAGCAGCTCAACAGATCCAAACGAGTGGAACAAGCCCAACCGTTTTGATGTCTCTTCGCTCTTGATCTTGGGCGAAAACGTCGTGGCGATCCAGGCTGTCAACACAGCCCCCGGCCCCGCAGGTCTCATACTGAAACTCTTTGTGAAGCAGACCGATGGTGTCACCACAGAGTTGCTCAGCTCTTCAGCCTGGCGTTGCACAGCTAAAGCAGAGCCCAACTGGATTGAGCGGGACTTCAATGACCAGGCCTGGAAACCCGCCATGGAAGTGGGCCCCCATGGGTGCGCTCCCTGGCACAATCTAACCGTGCCGACGGAGCTCCAGCCCCTGGGGCGTAATGACGATGCCAAAGAGGAACCGCCCCCCGCTGATTTCAAATGGCCCGGGAATATTCTCTTTATTGAGGATGACTGCACGCCTGTCCTCTCCATGCGCCATGGGAAAACCCCCAGTGAAAACCTCTCCATTCTCATCTTCAATCCAGGACATACGCGCGCCTTTCCCGAATATGACCTGCCTGCTCCTGTAAAGGTCGGACGCACCTTGTGCGTGCTCAGCCCTGGAAAGCCAGACGCCGCGCCGCGCGTCCTCGTGGACGCCGGAACCGGTTCACTCAGTACGCCGACAGTCTCCTTCGATGGCAAGACCATCTATTTCTCCATGGCCGCACAGGACGATCCGTTCTATCACATCTACTCGATCTCCGCAACCGGTGGCACACGCAAACAACTCACCTTTGGAAAGTTCCATGACATTGACCCGGAAGCCTTGCCCGATGGACGTATCGTCTTCAGTTCCACCCGTTGCGGCTTCTTTGAGGAGTATCACAATCCGCCATCGCGCGCGCTCTTCACGATGAAGAGCGACGGCAGCAACATCAAAACCCTCACCAGCACCTTTATCTTTGATAATGAACCGCGCGTGATGCCTGACGGACGCATCATGATTTTGCGTTCCGATAATTTCTTTGACCGCGGCAAGGTGGAGACGATGCTCCATGCAATCCATCCCAGCGGCTCACACGGATACACGGAGTTCGGACTCGACCTCGGACCTGCCGCCGGCAACCGGCTTCGCGCCATCAACTTCGGAAGTCCTGCGCCGATGCCGGACGGGCGCGTCGCTTACGTCACGGGCGCGGGCGTGGCCGTCGGCCGTCCCGGGACGCTTCAAAGCAACATCAAAAACTTCCCCTTCCTCTCGTGTGATGTCTCCGCACTGCCTGACAACCGTCTGCTCATCACGCAGCGCCCTCAGGGCTCGCAGTTCCGCTCGTTGATCAATTCAGACGTTCCGGATGGTCGCTTTAACCAGATCCGGATTCTTGATCCGGATTTAGAGAAGGCAAAGCCTGTGCTCATTTATGAGGCGAAGGAGGGAAAGACCCTGCACTCCCCTGTTTACTTGGGCCCCAAGATAGAACCTGTCCAGATCGCAAGTCATGTGGACGAAAAGGCCAAGACAGGGCGTTTCTATTGTCAGAACACCTTCTTCACCCGCAACACAGGCGCTGGCTGGTCACATGTCCGCGCCATTCGCGTACTCATGGGACGCGGCCTCACAACACGCTCCTCCCACGCCTACATTGTACACGCGGGAAATGAGACCGTTGAACTCGGAACCGTCCCCATCATGCCAGACGGCTCCTTCTCTGTCGAGGTCCCTGCTGATACAGCCATCGCCTTCCAGGCCGTGGACGGGGAAGGCCGCTCCGAACTGAATGAGATGTCGTGGATCTATGTACGCCCGGGTGAAACACGCGGTTGCGTGGGATGCCATGCCGTACGGCAAAGCGCAGCGCTTGTCCAGACCAACCGCTTCATTGCCGCCGCTACATATCAGCCACTCCACCTGACCCAGGCGCCCAACGCAACACGCTTCCGCGGCAACAACCCTGCTGTCACGGGATTGACAGAGCTTCAGTTTGACCGCTTCCGGGAGATCGCCAGCATCAATCGCGTGGATATGCCGCGCGAGGCCATCGAGAAGCAACTCACATCTGCTCCTGACTGGGCTGAACGTGTTGCTGCAGCCAACCGCCTCGCGCTCTTCCGTGATCTGCAGTCCGCACCAGCACTCGTCCAGCAAATGAAGGTCGACACCGTCAACGAAGTCCGCTCAGCCTGCGCGCTTGCCCTCTCCGCCTGCGGTACGCGCCAGACGATCCCTGCTTTGCTCACACGCACGTCAGATCCGAATCTCCACGTTCGGCTCTCCGCCGCGATTGCACTCGACAACCTGCTCGACGAACCTGTTGTCTCCACGGCCAATCTGATGTCAGGCAAGGGCGCCCAGTATGACATCAATCTTGATGCCATCGAACTCAAGCTCATCACCAAACTTGAAAGTCCGAATCGGGACATCGTCCGGCGCGCCGCAGCAGCGTTACGGCATATCGGGTCGCGCGCTGAGACAAAAGCCGCCCTTCGAAAAACAGCCTTAGCGCTTCGCGATGATCAAGGATACCTCCACTATCGGAACAAGGGCGACGGTGCAAAGTTTCTGGCTGATCATCCTGCCAATCCGCGGTGCGTCCAAGAGGTCATCCGTGCCTTGGGCGACTTGAAAGACCTTGAGGCTCTTCCCATGCTGATTGAAACAGTTAAAAAGCATGCGGATGTCGATACCGGCAACCTCTTTGTCGCTGAAGCCGCGGTCGATGCGCTTGGCAAGATCGGCACGCCTGAAGCAGAAGCGGCGCTCATATCGACTTTCATCTCCTTGAAGCCGTATATCAAATACACGCACTGGTATGGCGACCACGGCGCGCTCATGGCGTGCCATGCATCCCCTGTGCATATCCGTATCGTCGAAGCGCTCGACCGCCTCACCACCAAGGGACATCCGGAGTTGGTTCCCCATCTCATTGCCTGTGTCCCGACCGATTTTGACCGTGCCCTATTCCTGCGCAATGATACGGCCGAACAGCTCATTGGCCGCGTCATTCGCAACCAAGGCGCTGAAGCAACGGTCATTGAAACATGCCTGAAGACGCTTGGCGATACAACAGCAAAGCCTTCTCCTGAAATTGAAGCAGCGCTGAAGAATGTCCATCAAGGCTGGGCCGGGACACCTACTCCGGAGATCCGCTCCTCGCATATCCTCTCCCTCGTCTGCGATAACAAAGCGTTTGTTCCTCGCATCCAGGAGGCCTATCTGCGTTACATGTCCACAACCAACCCACTTCCGCGCGCATTCTCAGGCGAACACCCTGTGATTAAAAATCTACCGGTGCGCCACTGGAACTGTTTTTATCTCGCGCGTGCCTTGGCAAACTTGAAGGACGCGCAAGTCGTCCCGGCACTGCTAAAGGGGTTGGCCTCCGCTGGAGAGTTTACGTATGGCTCACCGGATCCAAACGACGCTGCCGTGCTCTTCCTTCACAACGACATGACCCCCTGCTGGCGGGCTGCCACTGCATTTGCACTCGGGGAAATTGGCGACAAGCGCGCAATCCCTGCCTTATTAAAAACAGTGTCGAACGACTCAAATGCGATTGACACACGACATGCTTCAGCAACTGCGCTCGGACTGTTGGGGGACAAGTCGATTGTCTCTGAATTGACACGGCAGCTCGAACGCTGCGAAGAGACCTCGATGCGCCAAGCGCTGACCCTTGCCCTACAGCGCATAGCGCAAGCGAAGTAAGCGTTAGCCCAACGTGGCGGGAGCATCCTGCTCCCGTACAGTAATGGGAGCATCCTGCTCCCGCAAAGCAATGGGAGCATCCTGCTCCCGCACAGCAGAGGGAGCATCCTGCTCCCGCAAAGCAATGGGAGCATCCTGCTCCCGCAAAGTAATGGGAGCATCCTGCTCCCGCCAAGTAATGGGAGCATCCTGCTCCCGCAAAGTAAGGGGAGCATCCTGCTCCCGCAAAGTAGTGGGAGCATCCTGCTCCCCGCACAGTAAAGGGAGCATCCTGCTCCCGCACAGGGGAGCTGGAAGCTCCCCCTACTTTCATCGTGTCACAATCATACCTCACGGCGGATCACGCGCATCACGTCAACCGGACAGCATTTCAAACACTTTCCACAGCCGTTGCATTTGGAAGGATTGATCTGGACGCGCCGAGCCGCCAGCTTCTTGTCATAGACGATGGAGAGGGCCTTTCGCGGACATTCGACAATACAGAAACCACATCCCCCATTCTCGACCATCCTGCAGGATTCATGGTCAATCTCTAAGATTCCAAGCGGGAACTTTGCCTTTGTGGTTGTTGTGAAACGTCCAATCGCGCCTGTGGGGCAGACCTCGCCGCACGCACTGCAGGAGTCTGGGCAAAAACGTCCGTTCTCAAATACAACTTCCGGCGCAAGCCAACTTCCTAAACCTTTCCCTGTCCCTCCATAAATGATGATCCGTGAGGGACATGCCCGCACACAGGCGCCACACCGTGCACACGAACTCTCAAACATCCCGGGCACTAAACTCCAGGGTGGACGGAGTGCTTCGCCTTTTGGCTTTCCAAGACGCCGAGGCACAACCATGCGATAACCAGCCCCCAATCCTAAGCCAATGAAGGCGCGCCGACCAAAAGCGCTGCCGCTCTGCGTTGCGGAGACACCCTTCCCCTTGCGATAGCGCTTCACAACATTAGACACCTGCCATAAAAGATCCTGAAGCGCTCCGGCAGGACAGATTTTCCCGCACCAGAGTCCAGGCGCAACCAGTGCAAGCACAAGCAAGAGCGGCAGCCCCAGCGCCAGTACGCTAGTCTCCAAGGTCATCACGCGCCAGCGCGCCAGCGTGCCGGCGGAGGCGAGAAAGAGGGATAGCGGATCAAGCCAGATGAGAATGGGATATCCCACAAGCGCACCGCCCGCCGCCAGGAGGAAGATCACTTTCCCGACCCGCGGAATTTTGGCAGACCAGTGAGTCCTGTTTTTAAATGGGGAGAGGGTGGCCGCTGCATTCTGGCAGGTTCCTGCAGGACAGATCCAGCGGCAGAAAAAGCGAGGAACCAGCAGACACACAATCCCTATCACAAGTCCTGCGACAAGTGCGACCCCGATGGCCCCGGTCAAAAGCGCCATACCCGAAAGAAAAGGGCTAAGCGACGTGACATAACCGATCAGCCAGGGCGGCAGAACAATCGGCATGGCGCAGGTCAGCGCCATGCCGAGAATGATCACGCGAATAACTTGTCTGGCCTGCTTCATGACGTAACCACACCGAGGTCCCTTAGCCTAAATAGGCACCCTGCTCTTTGAGCACCTTCTGGATTTCAGCGACAGGCACTTCGCGCGGAGTCACACCCTGCTTCGCAGCCAATGCAGAGGCGACACCTGCTGCATGTCCTGTGACAGCACAGACAGGGATCAAGCGTACACGGTCCACGATATCGGAGGCCGTGGAGATACAGCGTCCGGCAACCAACAGGTTATCCACTTTCTTGGGCAACAACGCGCCATACGGAATCTGGAATTCCGGCAAACGCAGCCCATCATGTCCTGAAACCGCCACAACATCGTTAAACTTGGTCAAGTCTGTGGCTGTCTTCTTGGAAACCTGCGCCACCCCATCCAGCAGACGCGTAGCACGTACACCCACGAGCGGACAGGTCTGCATCATAAACGCATCCGAGCACCCTTCTGTTTTGCGCATCTTCTCAACGGCCTCCCATGCTAGCTTGCGGTGCTCCATTTCGATCTTGGAAAGCTCACGGACATCCAGACCGTTCCCCTTGGGCCCTAAATTATTGTGCCAGCGCGCCGCTTTTACAGGCTCGACTGATCCACGGCGGATCTTGGCCTGCTTGGGCAACCGGTCGCTGTTTCCCGTGCGGAAGACAAAGCCCATGCCATGCGTGATCTGCTGATAGGTCTCGCCTGCCTGGAAATAAACATCGCCGTCACCTGAGGCATCCACAACCGTCTTCGCGAGAATCGCCTTCCGGCCCTCCTTGCTTTCGAAGACAACACCCTTGACCGCATTCCCCACTTGGATCACATCCACGCCCAGCGCGTGGAAGTAGACATCCACCTTCGCCTCGATGAGCATCTGATCCATCATCATCTTCGTGGCTTCAGGATCCGTGGTCGGCTGGTAGTTCTCCCCCTCCTTGTAGCTTGGGATAATGGCCTGGTCTCCCAATTGCTGAAGCCGGGTCAAGAGATCCGAACACACGCCCCGGGTCACCATCTTAAAGCGATTGTTTTCGCGGACGCCTGTGCCAATCACCACCAACACGCCGCCATTGGTCCAGAGACCTCCCAACCCGCTGTCACGCTCCACCAGCGCCACCTTCGCGCCTGTACGGGCCGCGCCCAGTGCAGCGCCCCAGCCTGCGGGACCGCCGCCGACAACCACGACATCAACGGTCTGGAAGACGGCCAGCTCACGCGCCGGCTGGATCACCTTGTTGTTATCGAGCGTGGCGGATGCCACATCTGTCAAGGACGGAGGAATCTTTGAAATCCGTGAATTAAACCCTGGATTATCCGGATCACCATCATCTGCACGAACCCCAAACGCCGACAGCCCGACAGCCGCGCCACCGAGCCCCAATGATTCCAGCCATTTACGCCGTGATAACATAGTGTCCTCCTCTTCGTTTATTTAACTTGATGAAAAGTATAGCAACTGGCTTGCCGTATTTAAAGAAAATCTGTGGTCGTTCTCGACATCACAACGGAAGCACACGATTAAGCGACGTATTCCAACCGTTTTCCTTGCGATGGGCGACAATCAACTTGTCGTCAAGTATGCGAAAAACCCACCCAACCCGTCCCGTCGAAAAGACATCATAAACTTTCAGGTCAGAAGGCTGGGTCTCGCCGAACAGCCGCTTGACCTCGTCCGGATGGAGGGTTGCGTCAGGCCAGCGGTAGTGGTTCGGCGCATGATCGTGCCCATGCAGGAAGGCCACGACATTATACGGCTTGATGGCATTATAGAGCGTCCGCCTCTGCTTGGGTGTCCACCAGTTCCAGTCGTTCATTGAAAAACCGTCGAAGCCATAGTGCTGCATCAGGATAACCGGCTCGCCGGACTTGCCAACATGTTCACGCAGGTAATCCTTCATAAAACTCAGCGCCTGGTCCGGATCATTCCAACTGCCATCCCCCGGCGCCCCAAAGCGGAAGATCGTCTCCTTGTCAACAGTATCCGCTGGACAGAGGTTCAGGCATAAAATATGCACCCCTTCCCAGTTGAGCGCGTAGTGAAGCCCATTGTCGGATAATGCCGCAAACCTCTTCTCCTTCAAATAGGCGCGGTTCCATTCGACCATGCCCTTGCGGGTGGCACCCTTCGCATCGCCGTCATGGTTTCCCAGGCAAAGGAAGACCGGGATCTTCTTTCGCTCAGGACCAACACCCGAGGCAGGAAAAATGGACGTGAACCGTTCCCAGTCGAGATTGTCCGTGAGGTCGCCGGCAATCAGCACGCCTCTGGGTTTTTCGACCGTGCCGAGCTTCATCTCTTTGAACACTCCTGTCGCAGGATAGGGCTCGCCGATCGTTTCCAGCAACGCGGCCAGATTCGACCTGACCCCCTTCTCGGTCTGCTCCCGCGTGACAGGCGGGCTCGCCTTCACATTCTCCGATCCGACATGCGGATCAGAAATCAGGAAGAAGGTCACATCCCGTTTCGGGACTTCAGCCCCGAAAATCATCCCCCTGGTCAAACCTAGCAGCGCCAATGCTACGACTGCCGCTCTTTTGTATACTGCATTCATAATATAATTCCTAATTGCCCCCTCTTTTGCCCACCGTAACCTCGACAGCCCCCTCTGCAATAGAAAGTTCCAGTTCGAGGCAACGGGTTGACGGGTTCCAGACCATTTTCTGCTTAGCAGACTCTGGCTTGATTATTATGCCAAGTTCCTGTTTGCACTGCAAGGTGACTCGCATGGGGCGGTCGCGGTATTCACCATTGACCTGAAACCAGAGGTCATCCCTGCTTTCCTTGCCGATCAAAAACTGATGGACACCCATCTCCCCCCGGAGGGCCGTGACCATTCCCTTCTGAAGAGGCATTTCGTATGTTTGAACGACATCCTTGTTCTCTTCACTGTTGGTCACAATAATCGTCCCGTCACAGCGCCACGTGAAGGCTTTACCCTGCGACACTTTCGGATAGGCCTTCTCCATCTGCGCCACGCGCTCAGGCTCTTTCATCTCCTGTTGCGGGATCAGCAGTGTTTCGGAACGCAAGGGTCTCGCTTCCGGCGGCAATAGCGTAAGAATACCGTATCGGCTCTCATTCGGAATGAACTCCCGATCTCCGCTTGACTCCAAGGCATAGAGTTTTTGGATGAACTCATAAGCCACGCTATACTGCTTCTGATGACGGCCTGCAGCTGTCGCCAGCACAAGGTCACCCTGTACTGCGACCTTGATACTCTCCAAGTATGCCTGGCGTGAGGGGATCAACTGACGCTCCACAACGGCCTTGATAAAGGGTAAAAAAACCTGGTTGTAGTTCTTTGCACCCAGTCCCTCTTTGGTGAACTGATGAGCGGACTCCAGATGAAAGACTGTCGCCCCCGAGGCGACCCCCATCAGCCACATCTGAATGTCGTACATCCAAGGACACTGCTTTGTGCCGAGCGAACGGCGCACAGACCAGATCTTCTCCTCTGGAATAATCTCGCCCAATTTCCCAAACCCACAGCAGGGCCAGATCCACTCGTCCACCCACACCCCAGTATTTTCAGAGTATCCTGCAGCCAAGATCCCTGACATGGCGCCATACGTGTGCAACGCCATGTCGCCATTAGTTGTTTTGAACATCGGCACCAGTGCTTGCCTATATTTTTGCATCTCCTCTTTTTCTTTGACCGTGAAGGCTGGCCAGCGATAGGAACCGCCATCCCCATCCGCAAAGAAATAGAAGCGTCCATATTTTGCCGCAAGAGCCCAGGCACGATGAACATAATCGCTTTCAGCCAAATTCCCCTCCGGTCCTTTCTCCCAGTACAGGCCGCTGAAATGTTCCCCTTCGGCAATGCCAATGCAATGCTTAAAGTTCTGGAACAGATACTCCACAAAAGCAAGGGATACCTGACACCGATTGTCCCACACCACAAAGTCTAAGCCGAGCTCCTCATACTTGCTGGCGCGTGCAAGCGCTTCATCATTGGCACGGGAGAGAACGAGATCATCGGTGATAATTACAGAGCGCAACGCTGTTGGAATCAGCGTATCAACGTTCGCCGCATACTTCACCGGATCCCAGGCCCGGTTGCGCATCATGAAGATCGGACGGGCAGGTGAAATCTCGCGGATCGGCGGACGTATCGGGTGCTCTTCGTTGACTGAAAGACTATAGACTGAACTCCAAGACTCCTTGCCGTCATCCGGTTTCACCCGCCAGTAGTATTTTCCTGCGGAAAGCGTATTTTTTGGGAAATAGAGGTTTTTATGATACCCTTTGTTGCGGGTCTGCTTATTGATGATCAGCTCGGAGAAAGCCTTATCCTTGGCAACCTGGACCACAAAATTAGAACAGCCTGTAACGGGGCTCCATTGAAAATAGGTTGCGACATCCGTAATCTCCATGCCATCCCTCGGCGCCAGCAACGTGAAACCTTCGGCCCCGCCCTTTAGGGTGACGAGCACAAGTGCTGGGATCATGATACATCTCAACAATCCACTATTCCAGTATTCCATTATTCCATACCTCTATTTAATGGCCATGTTACAACATGGAGTGCTAAATATTTTAAATTCTACCATCCGGGCGGAGCGCTTGTCTATAACTTGATTTGATTTAACCGCAAAGAACACAAAGATCTCAAAGATCAACTTCTAAATGCTTTGCTTCGCAATCAGATGAACAACTCTTTTCTATGCGTTCTTCCTGACCGCCGTAGCCTTCTTGTCCGCCGTAGCTTTAGCGAAGGTGGAGGCGTAGGCTGGTTGCGGTAAAAATTCTCAATCCGTATCAATCCGCGCAATCCGTAGCTAAAAGTTACCAATTCGTTTGTTCGCGGCGCAGCCCGCGCGGGGGGCTTACCTCTACACCGGCTCATTATTCACAATGTCCTATCTCCAAATAGGCCCCCCTTTGCTTCCAATCCCTTTGACTCCAAGGCGCAACTTCCATAAACATTTTCCATACGTGCCTCGAAACCCCACCACAATTCAAAATGTTGATTTTCAGCGACCCCGAGTCCTCACGCTTACTTAGTAAAGATATTCCACGCTTCACCCTTTTTCAATTTCAGGTCAGGCAAAAACTTGGTATAATGTTAGAAAATTAAAATGATCGCCCACGGACCAGCAAGCAGGAGTTCATGCAGATGAGCGACTACACCCCGCCCTATACAGTAACAGAAGAGATCGTGAATCTGATCGCACGCATTTGCGCTCAAACAGAGCGCTTATCTGTGAATAGCCGAGAGAGTCTTCGAATGCATCGCATTCATCGTCTGCAAAGCATTCAAGGGTCCTTGGCCATCGAAGGCAATACATTAAGCATTGATCAGATAACCGCCGTCTTTGAGGGAAAGACTGTCCTTGCTCCTCTGCGAGAGATTCAAGAGGTGAAAAATGCCCTTGCCACATACGACATCTTTGACACGCTGAATCCCTTTTCTACCAAGGATCTTCTTCGGGCCCACAGCATACTCACCTCCGCCTTGATTGATCAAAGTGGCCAGTTTCGTTCAACAGGCGTCGGCGTCATGTCGGGAAAGAAAGTCGTACATCTTGCACCCCCTGCCAGCCGGGTTCCTGTTTTAATTGATGATCTGTTTACGTGGATTAAAAAGAGTCAAGCCCATCCGTTGATTACCTCTTCCGTTTTTCACTGCGAATTTGAATTTATCCATCCCTTTGCAGATGGTAACGGACGTATGGGGCGGCTCTGGCAATCCATTCTCCTCTCGAAGTGGAACCCCCTATTCGCATACCTGCCGGTTGAGAATCTAATCTTGAAGCGCCAGCAGCTCTATTACACGGCTCTCCAACATAGCACAAAGCAAACAGACAGCGCCCCCTTTGTCACCTTTATGCTGAACGCCATATCCGACAAGCTCACCGAACTCATTTCACAAAAAAGTAAGGTGCAAAGTAATGAGAAAAGTAAGGAGAAAATTTTGCACCTGATCCTTGAACAGCCGACCATCACGACCGCACACCTTGCCAAGCAGTCTGGCCTGAGCCTTTCGGGTGTCGAAAAGAACGTGCGTCAACTTAAACAGGCCGGACTGCTCAAACGCATCGGCCCAGACAAAGGTGGCCGCTGGGAAGTGATTAACCCCTGAGCCGGCGGGAGTAGTGGAGTTGGTAACTCGAAACGTGAAACTTGGTAATCGAATTCTTTCGAACTTCTCCCTCTCTTCCCCAACTTTAGAACTTTAGCACTTCGAACTTTAGAACTTCAAGAACTCGGGGTCGTAGTTCCTTTCAGCTGGACTATTGGAATACTGGTATTCAGTAAAATTGCGGTCCCCTGCCCCTACTTCGTCTCATTCACGACTTTCCTGACAGCGACATCATTGGTAGCCGCTGTTGAACCTCTGGACGGCAATGCACAAATATCTTGCCTGTAACTTGAACTTTCATTCTTGAATACTTTTTCGCAAAGAGCGCTATTTGGGTGAAGGACGGCGTGCCTACGCATTCGGCGAATACGCCGACGGCACAGCTCGTCCTTCACCCAGAGTCGATGCGTGACACTCGGGTGCTTGCACGAGATAAGCCCCGGCTGTATTCAGCCACTTGCGGGGGCTTTCCGTGCAAGCACCTCTCATAGCGATCTTCGCGTAAAACATTCTTTTTATTCGTGTGGTTCGCGCTATTCGATGCTAAAAAAGTTACTCCTTCGTTTATTCCCGGTACCCCCGGGCGGGGCGCTTGTCTCTAACTTCAATTTTTTGCCCACGGAATACACGGAAAATTGTATTGGAGGGTCGGGTTACACCCCGACCGCGGCACGGGTGTAACCGTGCCCTCCAAAGCTCTGCATTGAAAAGTTACCCGTCCGTTTATTCCCGGTGGGGCAGTTGCCCGACGACTATCGGACTGTCAAGCATCTGATTGATTTCGACAAAGCTCCCGACAAAGCTCGCGACAAAGTTTATAGCACCCCGGGCGGGGCGCTAATATATTGATAAGCGACGAAACAGTCTTTGTAACTCCTTGGTTTTCAACAAACGCACTATTGGTTCTTGTCCCATAATAATATTTTTGCCATACTTTATTTATTGATATGGGACTGTTCCATAATCATAAGGCAAAGCGAAAGAAGAAGATACCAAAACACAATGAAGATCTTTCCCTCACTCAGAGATCTGCGAATGACTGCCATGAAGGCTTTTGTGCTAACGTACAGCGCACTTATGGTTGTATGGTGGATTAAAGGCGTTTGGTATGAGCCCATTGTCTTGGCGGAGTGGTTTCCATTTATTTTGTTAGGTACCACGGTGATAACGATGGCATGTTCCATTTGCCTGAGACGCTCAAACAAGACGATAACATACCTTGGGATTGTTGTTGTGATCATCACTTTCATCTGGGGAATGCTTCCAAGGATAGATTGACTATTTTGCCCAACAAACGGCTGCTGCCGCGCCGTCCGTGGGCCGGTAAAAAGTTGATGGACAGTAGCGGCGAGGCAGAGCCGTAACGTTGGCAGGAGGATGAAATGAAACGCCAAGAAAGGAACACATGATTGGATCCCCATTGCAGTGCAGAAAAAAACCAATCTGTGCAGGACTATGTCTAACGGTTCCTGCAACGGGCATCCTCCTCATGCTTGGACTCATGCGTCTTTCTGCTTTCCGAGGTTCAGGTGATTTTTCTATCTTTGCTCCAGCAATTGTTACGTGTATCATTGCGCTACCTTTGGGTCTGATCGGTGTTGTACTCGCCATCGCAGCGTTCATCCGCAAAGAGAAATTGACTCTGGTGACAGTCGCCGGTATTATTCTGAATGTGGTTCTTCTGAGCATGTTCGCGATATTTGTTTTGGACTTGTGAACACAGCATGCCCAACAACCGACTATACCTTATTGTGAAAAGCTCGCCTTTAAAAACATGTTAGTCGAAGCGTTGGCAGGAGGATGAAATGATAAAGACTGTCACGATCTGTGGAATCGCGTTAGCGGCATGCGCGTTGACGAGCGGCTGTGCATCCATATTCGCACGCAGCGCTGGCGGAGTAGACGAATTCTACATGGGCGCGAAAACGGACTGCGCGATCCTCACGGAAAGCGGACAAGGCGATTTCGGAGCTTACACAGGAGGCCTGGCACCATTGGCCCTGTTGGATCTCCCGCTTTCAATCGTCCTCGACACCGTGTTGCTTCCAATTGATGTGTTCTTGGTCATAAAAAAGGACAAATGAAACTGCCAACCATTATCTGCACCGTATTCTTCGACCCGCGGCGGGTCTCGAAACGGCGAGAATGACGTTATGCTTGTGGGAATGACTCGGGGTCGTAGTTCCACATTCTACAAATCAAAATCATGCTTTTTCTTCTCCGAGAATTTTGAGGCTTTTCCTGTATGCCGTGCTCAATTCTTTTTCTCTTTTCAGCCGCACTTCAATACGCACGGCGGCCTGCGACTATGCCCGCCACGGACGTTGGCGTTCCTGACACTTCGGGAAAATATCGTTGAAGAGATTGACGTCATCAACGATTTGGAAGTCATACATGCCCACGCAGATAAAGTCGGCGCCGCTCTTGAAGGCATACGGGAATGCTTCATTGGGATGAATCGCACCTGCGGCCATGATCTTGAACGCAATCCACGGTTGCTCCAGTTTATCCATATAGTTTTTGACAGCCTCATGATCAAGGCACCACAGGTTATCCCTCGTATCATGGCCTTCCTGAGGACGAGCAGACCAATAATCAGCCTTATGAAACGTCTTCATCCAAAAGTCAGGAACAATGTTGTTTTCCACGCAGAACTGAATCGTCTCAAGCTTGTGTGCGCCAATGCCGCACGGCACCTTAAGCTTACGCATCTCGCTCAACGTATCCACAAAATTTTTCACCTTCTTATCCCGCGCCCAGTTATCAGAGACGCCGCCATGCATGTAGACCGCGCAGGCACCAAATTCGACAGAGACTTGTGCACCCTTGACCAAGCCTTCGGAGTGGCCGCAGTCCGATATAAACTGGATCTTCCCTCCCTCTTTCTTCCAGTAATCACCGATGACGCGCATGAGCGCCGGATTGGTCAAAACCGTGTTGATCCCTGCAGCCTCCGCCATTTTTAACGTTCTAAAAATACGCCAATCCGAATGGTACGCCTTGACCAGTTTGTCTGTGTACAACAAGTCCCGTGCATGCGCCCAGCCACCCATCAGGTTCCCCCCCATAATCATGCGGCTGATCTTGATGTTTCCGATTTTTCCATACGCATCAAGCGGCTTCTTCAGATCCTTTATATCTGAAAACTGGAAGGACTTGACTGTCGCGCTCGTCACGGCATCCGGCTTTTTGCCTGCAATGTTTTCGCGCTCCCAGACCGGTCCGTGCTTACGCATAAACGCATACCCGAAGGCACCGATCAAAGGCAAGGAGGTCAGGCTGATCAACAGATCGCGTCGGTCTACCGATTTCACGCCCAAGCCACTGCCTCCATCCGCGGCCGGGTCTGACCCGCGTAGTTTCTGGGTCACCCAAGCTACAATCAGTGATCCCATATTGTAAGAGGGCACAACACACAGCACGAGCAAGGCAACAGCCTCAACCACGTTGCGGTCGATCCACAAAAAATGTCCCTCAGCCGAAGGCGCCAAGAACGGCGGCTGCGCCATATAGTACAGCGCCAACAACAGGATTCCAGACACAGCGGAAATGCGGACGCAAAAGCCCAGCAACAGCGCAGCGCCGATGAGAATCAGCCCCCATATATTGAGCTGATTAACAACTGTCAGCAACCAGGGGGTACTTGCGATGGAGTGAAAAACGCCGGACCCGATCCATTGGCTTGTCCGCAAATACCCTTCCGCGCTCCACCCCCCTTGAACCAGCTTCCAAAGTCCCTCATAAAGGAAATGCCATCCGATCACCATTCTTAACCCTGTCACGAGTATTGACTTTTTATTCATGAATCTCCCCTTTTTTCTCTAACCATGTCCGTGCTGCATTGCAACACCGGCTGATCCCTGCGTGGTCCTCCGTCAATGTCTTCAAGAACGTCTCTCTAAACTCCAAAGCCTTGCGTTCAAGCACGAGCCTGACCGCTGTCCGGTATTGAAAGCCGCCATTCATCCAGCCAACCTGGATCAGCACAAAATCCGCAAAGCAATGGATCCATTCATAACTGACCGTCCGCCCCTGCTCAACGGCTTCAATCATCTTCGGACACGGAGCGCCTTTCATTTGAAGTCCCCAGGCAATTTCCGGATTGCGCTCCAAGGAGCCATCCAGCACAGCCTTCTCCAGTAAATGCAAAATATCCAGTTTATCCGCATCGCGCACAAGCCATGCGAGCCTGAGCGCCTCGCCCGTGACTGCCTCTGGAATATCCCGCTTGTTGTGAACAGCGACCGCGATCAATATAGCCTCCCGCTCTTCATCTGGAAGGTCCTTCAGCCACTGCTGTTCACGGATGATTTTCACGGCCTGCGCAGCATGATCAAAGGAGTCGCTGTCCTTAAATGTCTGATAATCCCGAAGCTGTGAATAACGTGCCGTATCGTGCAACAGCGCGGTAGCTTCGCCGAGTTGGAAGTCATCCGGCCCCCACCCCTCGCCCGCCATCACGCGACGCGCATCCTCCACCACGCGATGCGTATGATCCAGTTTCAGCTTCATCATGACGGCCAATACGCCGTCCGCATCCTTGAAACTGTCCACATACGCATTGTACTTCTTTGTCAATTCCACATAAAACGTTTCAGTCATCTCTACTTGCTTTCATTGGAATGATGGAATATGGGAATGTTGGAATGATGGGAAAGACGAACAGCGGCTTTGGGAGGGGCACGCGCCTGCGTGCCTGTGGCGCAGAGGCCTGCGCCGCTCCCAAGAGAGCCTTCTTCCATCCTGTTCTCCACAGCCCTGGCGAAGGAGGACATTCCAACATTCCACTTTTCCAGTATTCCTCATTTTTAAAGTTTACCTCCGTCATCTCAGGTGGAGCGAATCCATACGCAACACCCTTTCGGATCGCATGACGTGGAGAACATAAACCGTATCTTTTGCGCACCTATAAAAAATGCGGCAAGGCGGTACGATGAGTTCCCGATATCTACCAGCCGGCAGCTCCTTGGGGTGCTTGCCAGATAACGGAAAACTCTCCAACCTGCTCACAATATCAAACACCCTTTGGATCAAGCGAGATGCCGCATCTGCGTTTTCAAGTGCAATATAATCCGCAATCTCTTCAAGGTCACGGATGGCTGGCTCTGTCCATATCAAGCAAGCCATTTATTCATTCTCCGCTTGGCCTGTTCGTGCGTAAGCACCTTATTCTCTTGAATGGCTTGCTCCCCTCGTGCAATACCCTCAAGGATGGACATTCGATTTTGCATCAGTTCAAACTCATCAACATCAACAAGATAGGCAGATGGGATGCCCCGCTCTGTAATCAATATGGGATTTCTTGAGTCACGCAGGTCAGCTAAAATGCGAGTGGCTTGACGTTTCAATGTAGTGACTAATTCCGTTTTCATAAGTGATACTATAGTAGTCCTTCAGGGCTAAAATGTCAACTCAAGGAATATGCAGATCTCACACCATAGGTGTTAAGCTTAGAATGAAATACTTTTTCGCAAAAGCCGCAAAGGAGAGCGCAAATAGGGGCCCGGCGAACCCGCACGGGTTCAATGAGCCCGCCTCACCCATGGATACATGGACGGCGGAGCGAACATTTGCGCGGAATCAACTCAATTTTCATCAGCAAAAAACTTGTTTTTTGCTGATGAAAATGAAATCAGTATTCATCTGCGCGGCTATCCATTCCGCCGTCCGTGTATTGCCGCTCTATCGCTGACGCTCATCGCTCTTGCATGCAAGCCTTAAGCGAGCGTTCGGACATCGTGTATACACTCGTCCTCTGCGCGTGCTTATTCACGGGTGAGGCGGATGAGATAGCCGTGCAATCTTATTGCGGTTTTTGCGTTAAACTCTTTACTTGCATAGCTGGGTATATCGCCAGCCCTTTTGAGCAACAAGCATCAGCACGAGTCCCACCAGCAGCATGCCCATGGAAGGGGCAGGTGCCTCGACTGTATCAAGGGCGGCATTCGCGGCAAGCGTCTGTCGCTGCTTCAATTCGAGCATCTTCCACTGCGCACTGTTTTCAACAACGATATAAGACCCCACATCGGTCACGACACCGCAACTCCAGCTCTGCTTCAAAATTTCGCGCCGCAACGCATCTTTGCTCGGATTGAGATTCAATTGCGTCTGCAATTGCCAGGCTGCAGCGCCTTGCGCCCACGTTCCATCCACAGGCATGAACTGGCAGTGCTTGGGCTGGATAAACTGTGCGCCCTCCGGATCCCACATCTTCAGCTTTGCCCTGATGTCCGTACCATCGCCCTTAGGCGGAACGCCCAAACCGTCTTCGCCCTTTGCAAACACGCAAGCCGCTTGGCCCAGGGCCGACAGCCATTGGACATGATCGCCAACAGTAACAGGGATGAACTGCTTCGCATCTATGGGCATCATCGCCTGCGATGCCCCTTGCAAAAGATTCTCTTCAGAGGGCGCCTCATTCGCCACCAGCACCGTCATTGTTGGCGAGAGCATCGGCACCCACGTGTTTGCCACACGCATGGACTGCGCCTTCACCTTCGTCGCCAACAACGTCTTCTCCAGCTCCTTTTTCTTGGCGGCCTTCCAGTTATGTTCTTTCGGCAATGCCGCCGCAGGCATTCTGTTTCTCAGCAGAACCAGCCTGGGTACCCGCCAGGAATCAGGGCTCAATGTAAAGCTTTGTGCAATATGAGAAGCGCTACGGCGTACGGCTGCGTCCAGGTCGAGCCCGCCACGTTCAGGCAGCATCGCCTTCTTACACTGCAAAGCCAGCAGGGTGGGCTCGATCTCCGTCACGGTCTGAACGCGCGTCTCATAGTTTGCAAATACGATTGCGCGGATCCCCAATTCTAAATCATTCTTCACACGCGCAAAAGCTTTGCCTAATGCCTCGTCCGTCCATTGCTGCCCCTTGGAGCAATCCAGGATCACAATCGCGCCGTCCTCTTTCCAGATCGGCGTTTGGAGCGGATTCGACCGTGTGGACGACACCAAGACTCCATTCGCATACGCCAGCTGATTGACGATACCATCCGAGGACAACTCCACGCGGCGGTTCCCAATGTAGAGCGCATCCGCAAAGCCTGTTGGGAAGGCGACCTTCAATTCAACTTCACGCGTCTCCTTTGCGAGCACCGGGAAGACGCTCAACTTAAGCAGGTTCTCCCCTTCATAACGCAGAAAGGCCGGATCGCGCCGCTCATCACGGATCTGACGATAGACCCACTCTGCTGCCTTGCGTTCGATAATGCGTCCGTCAACCCAGTTTGTTCCGATCTTGAGCCGCAATCCTGAAACCCAGGCAGAAGCAGGCAACTGGATCATCGATTCATACTCAGACTGCCAACTGTTATCGTTTGAGGTAATGGAGAGTTTCAGCGAGACGTGTGTCTCGTTATTCGTTGTCACCGAAGAGGTCTGCACATCCGTGAGTGCTACATCACGAGAGACGCGCCTCGGCTCCCACCCACGACGCGACCCCGGCGAGCGGGTGCGTCCACCAAACATGCTGCCGAAGATGTTGCGGAACATCCCCTCTTCCTCCTTATCAGGCGGGTTGTCATCCACATACGCACGCCACAGGTCCTTATACTTCTCATCCTGCAGCAGGAGATTGTCAAAGACGCGCCAGTTGTACCAGTTCGTCAGATAGGGTATTTCGGCGCCATCCTTGAAGGCCCGGACATTCTTCAGGATTCGCTTCACATCGCGTGGCGAAACCGGACTCCGTGAATCCGTGGCATCATTGCGCGAGTAATAGTAATCCAATGTTTGATGCAGGATCAAACGGTCATATTCAGCATTCAATGCAAAACCAACGGGCAAGAGCAGCAGTGCAACAACTGCAACGAGATAAAAACCGCGCAGGGAAGCGCCCTTCGCTCTCGCATCCTCAATATCACGCTTCAACTGCTGTCCATGCACGACCATCAGTAACGTGGGCGCCAAGATCAGGAAGCCTGTCCCCATGCCTAAAATCGCAAAGAGCGCAAAGGGCATAAAGGGCAGGAAAACAACAAAGAAATAGAAGGTGAAGGGCATCATCACCCAGCGCATAAAACGGGCCACAGCATCGACCCATACGCGTCCGGTCACCGGCATCATCAAGGCGCACGCATTGATCACGGTTAACACATAGGGCCATGGATTCTGAAAATCGGCGGGGAAGGGAATCAGCTTATTCAACAGCAACCCTGCGATCGGAAAGACCAATGCCACCGCGCCGACGTATGCGATTTGGAGCGCCTTATATTTCTGACTCTTCTGCACCAAGTAGGTTCTGATCCACATCAGGCAGCGCAACAGTCCGATGAAGAAAAAGACAGGGGCGACAACCATGATCACAGGGAAGAAAATCTTCCAGATCATATTCACCCACGTCGTCGAAGAATCCCTCGTCACTCTGAAAAAAATTGAGCCGCAGACGGAAATAGCGTATAAGAGTCCAGGCCCCACCGCTGTGACCAGAATCGACAGCGCGAAATCCTTCAAGGGTGAAAGCGCTGTGCGCAAACTTGCTAGGCGCCACAGCGCAATGAACATGCCCGGCACCATGGTTGAAAACTGGATGAGCACAAAGGATTCACCGACCATCCATTGAGGCGTATCGCTGGGCAGCGCCTTGCCGAACAGATAGCAAAAGGCGATGACGTGCCCTAGACAGCACAAGCCAAGCGCAAACTGCACAAGGCCATGGATGGTTCGCCGCAGGCAGAAGGCCAGCAGACCGACAACCGCAGGCAAGAGACTTGTCACCAGCAACACAATCGAATAGCCATGGCGCGACGGCTCCTTCATCTCATCCCACATGATCCAGAATGCCAGTCCATTCACGAGAAAGGCCACGATTGATGGGAGGATCGCTGTAAACAAGACGCTCCAACGGCTCTTGAGCATCTCAGGGAATAAATTATTTTCAACTTTTTCGCTCATATAATACCTCGCTTGTTCTCGTTTTACAGACCCACCAGACAACCAATAAAGCAGGGAAGAAGATCATGACACCGCTGACCATGTGGACCGCTGCATCGAACCGCTCCGGCAACAACGCCTCACTCGCCAACCGCGTCCAGAAGGAGAGCACCACGCGCAAACCGTTCACCCCGTTCACGAATGCCCAGGCAATGAAAAGAAGAATGAGCGCCTTGCGTATAACGTGAATGGAATAGTGGAATGACGGAATGGTGGAATGGTGGAGTTTGGAATGAGAAAGGGAGGGGCACGCGTCTGCGTGCCCTGGACGAGCAGACGCTCGTCCCTCCCGAGAGTACCTTCTTGCAGCCTGTCCGCCGTAGCCTTGGCGTAGGCGGATATTCCCGTATTCCAGTATTCCAATATTCCAATATTCCTCTTTAGTTACCTGTTCGTTTATTCCAGCCCCTCCGGGAGCCGTTGCATACCACGCGATCATGGAGCAGACGAGGATGAAGAAGTCAGAGCCCCCGCACGCGTGGGTCACTGCAAGGATGCGGCCTGAACGCAGTGAAAGCGTTGTGCCGTCACAGGTCGCCCCCAAGTATAATGATGCCAGCCACGCAGGTCCCCGGCAAAAAAGGAGATCAAACGCTGAGGCCGGCAACCAGGCAATCAGAAAATATAACAGACAAAAGGCAGATGCTGTGACGAGTATCCTACTTCCTTTGGGTATGTTATGTTGTAAAAACATGAACGTTCTCTCTGCGCAACGCTTGTGTGTATTCCTTTTTCTCCTGAAGAACGCCACCATGATGCCATAGCTGAAAGTACTTTGCAATACAAAGTTATTTGTTTATTAATTCAGCCGGATAACGCTCTTGTTGTTCCCCCTACTTCACATCAAAGCCGAAATAACGTACCGCATTGCGCGAACAGATGTCTTTGACGATTTCACCTGTCCAGGCGATGTCATTCGGGAGGCGCCCCTCTGTGATATCCGTGCCCAGGAGATTGCAGAGGATGCGACGGAAGTACTCATGGCGCGTGTAGCTCAGGAAGGAACGGCTATCCGTCAGCATGCCGACAAACCGGCTGAGCAAGCCCAACTGTGACAAGGCTTCGATCTGACGTAACATGCCGTCGCGTTGGTCATTGAACCACCACCCGCTGCCGAACTGCATCCGTCCGGCTTCAGGTCCCCGCTGGAAGTTTCCGAGCATCGTCGCGATCACTTCATTATCCCGCGGATTGATCGTATAGATCACCGTCCTCGGCAAAGCGTCCGCCTGCTCCAGCCTGTCAAAGAGGCGGGACATCGGCTGGGCCGTCTGGAAGTCACCAATACTGTCAAAGCCCGTGTCCGGGCCCAGCTTCTTGAACATCTTGGTGTTGTTATTGCGCATCGGTCCGTAATGGATCTGGACGCTCCAGTTTGCTTCCGCATCCATCTTCATGCAGTTAAACAGCATGGCTGAACGGAACTTGAGCACCTCCTCTGCGGAGGCTGTCCCGCCGTCACGGACCTTTGAAAAGATCAAGCGTATTTCAGCTTCCGTATAGGTTTCTGCGTAGACGGCCTCGATGCCATAGTCGGACAACTTGCATCCGCTTTTCGCAAAGAAGGCATGCCGTTTCTGCAACGCATCCATCAAATCATCAAATGTCTTAACCGGACTCTTTGCGGCACCTGAGAGGCGGTCTATCCACTCATTCCAGAAGGCCGGACGATCAATAGCGAGCGCCTTGTCCGGACGCCAAGTTGGCAGCATCTGTGTTTTAAAACCCGACGCCTTCACTGCGGCATGGTGTTCGAGCGTATCACACGGGTCATCGGTCGTGCAGACCAGCCTGACGTGGCTGTGCGTCATGAATCCCCGGGCGGAAAACTCGGGCAGCGCCAGCTTCTCCTCTGTCAGTTCCCAGATCAGATCAGCTGTCTTCGGCGACAGCAGTGTGAAACAGTCGAAATAGCGCGCCAGCTCAAGATGCGACCAATCGAACATCGGGTTGCGGAGCAGATACGGCATGGTTTCCGCGAATTTTTGAAACTTCTCGCGATCCGTCGCCTCCCCTGTGATGAAACGCTCATCAATGCCATTGGAGCGCATCGTGCGCCATTTGTAATGGTCGCCACCCAGCCAGACCTGGGTCAGGTTTTCCCACGTCTTATCCTGCGCGACATCGGCAGGCGGCAAATGGCAATGGTAATCGATAATCGGCATCTGCCTCGCATAGTCGTGGAAGAGTTCACGAGCAGCTTCATTGCGCAACAAAAAATCATCATGTATAAAATGTTTCATCACACCGGGTCCTTTTCTCTGTTCCATCACACCTTAAGGCGTTTTTGCCTCTGGCACACTATTTTTCTTAAGCGAATTCAGTTTGTTCCAGACCTTATCGGTCTTTTCATACTTTAGCAAGAACGCTTGAAGCTCTTTGGGCTGCGCGGTTAAAACCGTAATATACTCCTCTTTATCCTTCTCACCCACTGCCATTTTTTCATGCTTGAGCATTGTTGGGCTCTCTTTCAGCACCTTAGCAAGCCAGTCGGGATTCATCACCTCCACATCGAGTGTAGGGGTTAACTGCTTAATGCGAACAAAGGTGTGAATAGGAAGCATGTTTTTGAGAAGGAACGAATCATTGGTTTCATCCTCGGTATCCGGAAAGAGATCTAAGTAGTGATAGTCACCTACCTTGAGCAGATAAGCCGTGAAGACAAAAACCTTCTTGTCCTCCTGCGTGATCCGAAGTCCATACGCCTTGTCTTCTTTCTGCACAAAAACCCATTGCGATTTCCCTTTTTCAGCTTCGACCCATTGCCCTACCAATTCAGGATTAAAGATCAAATCCTGCTTCGTATAGAGCGGATGGATAGACGGCACATAACAGCCCGCCAGAATACCCAGAACGAGAAACGCCAACACACATTTAGCTTTTTTCATACCGTGATTTCCTTTCTTTTAAAACCGTAGTGATAACTATACATCTTTTCAGCCCCCTATCGCAAGCCAGTAAGATGAGAAGTTCGAGAGTTCTAAAGTGCTAAAGTTCTAAAGTGCTTGGAAACTTGTGCCATTTTGCTGTTCGAAACAACCTGATTTAAAGGCCGGCTTTGAAGTTCCCCACGGCTTCGCTCGTGCGAAGGCTGCGGTTATAGAGGCGAAGGGATTTGACAACGGAAGCGAGCAGAAGCGTTGAACTGCCGTCCGGGATGCGAAGGTGGGGACTGAACCGACCCCAACCAAACTGGCGTTCGTCTCCACCGTCACACAGGAGACCATCCACCACGAAGGTGATGATCTTGGGGCCCCCATCCACCGTGATGACGACATGGTGCGGCTTGCCTGCGGACAGAAGCTGCTGGTCACTCGACCACGCGCACACCGTGCGTCCGTCATTGAGGGTGATCCGCAGCGAACCCTTGGCATCCGTGGACACAAGGATTCCCTTACCCTCTGCATCACGGCTGTCGAGGATCGCCTGATTCGGGTTGAGCGTTTCAAGAGTCAGCCACAAGTCAATGCTGAAGCCCGCGCGCAAGTCCATGCCGCGCTGATCCTCCGATTTCGTATCGCGCCTATTGAAGGCCGGAAGTTTAGGCATCGCTGTCTGGGCAGGAATATTGCCCGTGAGCTTCAAAATTAGGCCATTCGTTGCAACCGTCTTCGCTGTCCACTGATTGAAGAGGCCTTTGACCAGCGCCGCGGGAATCAGGTGCGTGCGTCCAACCGTCTTCTGCGTTTCCGTGATATAAAACGCGCCCTTCTCCTCGACGAGGTCGGGATAGCTCATTCGGATATACGGATCATCGTCATACAGCAGGATTTCGGGTTGCGACCACTCGATCCGTTTGCCCTGCGGCGTATCGACTTCGTGACCCGCCATGAGCCAGGCTGGATTGCGGTCATCATACGGACTGCGACCAGCCTTGCCATTCGCACCGAGATCCCCGACAAAACGTCCACCATGGTTATGGAACCAGTAGAGGAACTGCCCGTTCGAGCATTTCCAGACGAAATTGGCGGCACGCGGATGTTTGACGCGGCGTCCATCAAGCGCATACGTCTTGTAGGCGGGCGGTGTCCAGGTGCGGGCCCCGTCGCGGCTGTAGGCGCAGGCCGGCCAGCCGTCGATCGTGCGATAGACGCAATAGAGCGACCCGTCGCTGAGCGCGACCACGCTCTGTTCCTCAGCAACACGTCCGCCCCCTGCTGGCGTGCGCAACCCGACTGTGCCCTCCGGCAGGGTTTCAAAGGTGATCTTGGCAGGATCGCGTTCCGTGAGGATATTCGGGCTCTTCAGAAAGGCCCCTTCAGATTGCGCAAAAAATCCAGCGCCCATGGCACCAACCTTGTGGATGACGAGGAGCGCGGCGTCATTGAGGATCAGCGGACGTCCGACATTCCAGAAAAACTTCAGTTTGCCGCTATAGACATTGGTGCGGTCGCAATCGAATTCGCGCATCGGAATATCCGTACGCTGCTCCGACCAAGTGCGGCCATGGTCATCCGTGTACTTAAAGACATAATGGCCGAGGGAATCCACGCGTTTATAGACACCGGCATCCTCGCGCTTCACTTCAGCGACGCGATCCGTGTTGTGATTGTAGAAACAGTAAATACGGCCATAGGGTGTTTTAAGCAACACGGCATACGAAGCTTCAGGACCCTCTTTCGGCTCGACATCCACAGGCTTCTCCCACGTGCGCCCCTGATCCGTACTGCGCATGGAGACTACATGCTGGCCGGGTTTGCCCTCAACCCCGCCACCTGTCGTGATGACACAGAGCCATGCCCCGTCATCCGTCTTCACAATATACGGCTGATCCACATAATGCTCATCCGGAATGACCCACCCATTCGACAGATGCCGCGAATCAGGCACTGTCTCTGCGCCTACGCTTCCAACCAACCCCACAAAAACCAGCGATAATAGTAACTTCATAAATTAGATCACGCGGCAGAAGAGTCCTTTGAGATAGAGCCCTTCGGGGAAGCAGAGTCCTTCAGGATGGTCTTCGGATTGCTGGAGGCGTTTGATGACTTGGAAGTCGCGCTTGGCGTCGACGGCTGCATCGGCGACGACCTTGTCAAACATCTCGGATGTCATCAATCCCGAGCAGGAGAAGGTGGCCAGGAGACCGCCTGGACGCAGTAACTTCATGCCGAGCAGGTTGATATCTTTGTAACCGCGCGAGGCCTTCATCAAGCTTCCCTTGGAGTCCGCGAACTTGGGCGGGTCGAGAATAATCATATCAAAGGTCTTGGCGGAATCGCGGAAGGTGCGGAGCACTTCAAAAACGTTTCCACAGATGAAGGTCGATTCTTCGACGTGGCAGGTGTTGAGTCCTGTATTCTCTCTTGCCAAAGCAAGCGCTGGTTCGGACATGTCAATGTGCGTCACGGATGCGGCTGCCGCCGTGACCGCTGCGACACCGAAACCACCGGTATAGGAGAAGGCATTCAGCACATCCAGCCCGTTGGCGTAGCGCTTAATCAATGCACGGTTGTCGCGCTGATCCAAATAAAAGCCGGTCTTGTGCCCCTGCTTGACATCCACGTAATAACGGCAACCATGTTCCACAATCTCGATGCGATCCGGTGGCGGTTCGCCTGCAAGCACGCCCATCATGGGCTCAAGCCCTTCACGGGACCGCACATCCACATCCGAACGCTCGTAGACGCCTCTGCACGGCGAGTACCGTTGCAAAGCATCCACGATTTCGCGCTTCCAACGTTCCGCGCCGGCGGTTGTAAACTGGCAGACGATCCAATCCCCATAACGGTCTGCCACCAAGCCGGGCACGCCATCGGACTCGGCGTTCACCAGGCGATAGGCATTGGTCACGTCCTCAGCCAGAAAGAGACTCCGCCCGCCCACAGCCTGGGCAATACGCGCAGCGATAAAGGCTGCATCGATTTCACAGGTTCCCAAGGTCCACATGCGCACGCGGATCTGAGACTCAGGGGAATAGGCACCCCTGCCGAGAAGCGTGCCATCAGATGCTTTCACCGAGACCGTATCGCCTAGCCCGGGATTGCCTTCCACATGGGCGATGGCCCCAGAGAAGATCCATGGATGACGACGCTGAACTGAAAACTCACGTTTAGGCTGGAGAATTACTGCATTCATGGGCGGTATTGTACACGAAATGTTTTAAAAATGGAAACTGGATATTACTCGTGGCGCAAGGCTTCGATCGGATCGAGTGATGCGGCGCGCATGGCGGGATAGAGTCCGAAGACAATCCCGATACCTGCGCTGATGCCGAACGCCAAGAACAAGCTGTAGGGCTCGACCACGGTGGGCATGTCGGTCGTCAGCGTAATCAGGCTGGGAATCGCAATGCCCAAGAGCAAGCCGACAAGGCCGCCGCCAATGGAGAGCACGCAGGTGTTGATGAGAAACTGGACAACAATGCGGCTTTTCCGCGCACCGATCGCGCGACGGATGCCAATCTCTTTTGTGCGCTCCGTGACAGAGGCCAGCATGATATTCATGATGCCAATGCCGCCCACCAGCAAGCTGATGCCCGCAATCGCGCCCAGTACGATATTAAAGGTTTTTTTGGTCCGCTCCGCTTCGCGCAACAAGGTCAACGGCACATCGATCTTATAATCCTTCCGCTTATGAAAGCGGACGAGCATCGATTCAATCGCCTTGCTGCCGGCCTCAACAGCCTCGGTGTTTGCCATCCGCACGATGATCTGTCCCAGCTCAATACGTTCGCCCTCCGTATGCCCCTCCGGCGTGTAGCGGATGCTCGTATCGCCGAACATCTTCTTTCCTGTGGACATCGGTATGTAGACATCCGCTTCACTGTCTGGCGCGCGGACAGAGCCCCCGTCTTCATTCTTCACAATCCCGACAACCTCAAAACTGCCGTTGCCAATGCGGATCATCTGCCCGACCACCTCTTCAGCCGCCAGCAAGCGCCGAACCCCCATCTCCGTCAGCACGCAGACGTTGGCCACGGCATCCAGGTCATTCTGCTTCAAGACGCGTCCGGCCAAGACCGGACGCTCGACCACATTAAACCAGCTCGGTTCCGTCTCAACGACGCGCAACTGCAATTGGCGGTCACCAAAGCGTGTATTGCGGCGCACCATGCGCGCCGGCACCGTCAGCATCACCTGGGGGATCGTTTCTCGGATGCGTTGCTCATCTTCATACAGCAACCCATACATGACCAGCTTGCTGTTTTTCGAAGCGCCGCCTACACCTGAATCATCCGAGGGCTTTTCAGAGGAGAGCAAGATGTTCTGGCTTCCCAGCCGCTTGATCGCTTCCAGCGCTTGCTGGCTTGCGCCCTCGCCCACTGCGAGCATGGCGATCACACTGCCGACACCAAAGACCATGCCGAGCATGGTCAGGCAGGAACGTGTTTTATGACGCCAGACATCGCCAAGACCTAAACGGACAAAGGGCCATATATAGAAGAGCTGACTCACAGACTGCCCTCCGTAATCGAAGCAATGCGGCCGTCCTTCAGGATGATGCGCGACTTTGCATAGTTTGCGATATCCGCTTCGTGGGTCACGACAATGACGGTCTTTCCTTGATCATACAGCTCCTGAAACAGCCCCATGATTTGCGTGCTGGTTGTCGAATCCAAGTTACCTGTCGGCTCATCGGCCAGCAAGACCGCAGGATCATTGGCCAAGGCCCGTGCCACTGCCACACGCTGGCGCTGTCCGCCCGACAGTTCAGACGGCAAGTGTTTCAAGCGATGCCCCATGCCGACGCGATCCGCCAATTCCTTGGCTTTCTTGATACGCTCCGACGCGGGAATTCCCAAATACAGCAAGGGGACTTCAATATTCTCGCGCACGGTCAACTGGGGAATCAGATGAAAACTCTGGAAGATAAAACCCAGATTGCGCAGCCGGTGATCACTCAGTTCATCATCGTCCATCTCTGCAACATTCACACCGTTTAACCAATACTCGCCGCTCGACGGACGATCGAGACAGCCCAGAATATTCAGCATGGTGCTTTTGCCAGAGCCACTATGCCCCATGATGGCCCAATAGCCGCCTTTGCGAATGGAAAAGGAGATGCCATCCAAGGCGCGCACGATCTCATCACCAACATGGTAATGACGTTTGACCTCTTCAAAACGAACCACTTCTCCCACCTGAGGAACACTCATGTGCCCGTTTCCTTCATTGATGTGCCCACAATGCCGACTGTAGCAGCATCACTCTTCTTCTCGTGATGAGACTCTGTCTTAACATCATCATTGACCTCGGTCTTGGTCTCCCCGTTTACATGGGTCTTGGTCTCGGAGGGATCATCCTCCTTCACAACTGGCTTACGCTTCTTTGATTTCAACGGTGGAGGCTGGTCCAGCACGTCATCCTCCTGCGCGCGCGCCTTCATCCTTCTACGGGCCTCTTCCATCTGGACCGAGTCTTTGTCCTCGGACTTTGACTCCTTAATCGGAGGGGCCATCATCACCTCTTCCCCGACTTTCACGCCATCGATAATACGTATCATCCGGTTGTTATCAAAGCCGACGCGCACCATCTGTGAGATCCAGACCCCGTTTCGGCGCACATAGAGCATGGGCATGCCATTCTCGCGCACGACACACTGCACCGGCACATACATCACCTTGTCATAGGAATCCTTCACCAGCTCAACATCGCAACTCATGCCCGGACGGATCGTCACATCCTGGAAATCACATTCGATCTCGCACTTATACAACTTCAAATCCGGATTGAGGCTGGAACTTTGCCCATCCGGAAGAATACCGATCTTCACAAGCTTCCCGTCAAACACACGCCCCGGGAAGGCATCGATCTTAATCTTTGCGCTCATCCCCTTTGTGACTTTCGTCAAGCTCGCCTCTGGCGTCATGGTCTCAACAACCATGCCCGACTCCAGGGGAATGTAGATCAGCTCCTGGCGTTCGACAACGGCGCCGCCAACCGCAAGGGGCTTGACCCACCACTGGCGTCTTGAGATCTGCACGGTGGAGGCATAGAGGACAATTCCGTTGGTGGGCGAAAAGATCTTACTCTTCTCGATCTGCACTTTCAACTCCGCCAGCCGGTTGGTTGCGCGGTCATATTCACGCCCCCTGGCGCGCAATTCAGACTCCACCTGACGCAGCGTCGCCTTGTTCTGCCAGGCAATACGGATCTGCGCGCGCTCGGCCTTACGCATGCGACTGCTCAAGGCCGCCTTCTGTTGCAGAACCGTATAATTGGTCAGCACAGACATTTTGGTCTGGGCCATCTCAAAGTTGATTTGTCTGCGCTTCAGCTCGAGCTGATCCGCCTGCAGATCCGTGCGGGTCAAAAACGAGGCTTCGGCCAGACGCTTCGACCAATCCAGCTTCTCTGTCGCACGCTGGACCTCTTCATCGGCCAAGGCCATGTCGGCTTCATACTGGCGACGCAACTGAGGAAAATCCCCTTGCTCATATTTTTCTCGCTCCATCTTGGCCAGTTGCAACTCGACCTCGCTGTCCAATTGGCTGGCTTCACAGTCGCCCTTGGCAATCTCCAGCTTTTCACGCGTGACGGTCACAGCAGACTCGACATTCCCCACCACAATCTCCTGCTCGTTGCGTTTCTCGATCAGGTCACTCGCATTAAACTCGATCAGCAAGTCGCCAGCCTTCACATTCATGCCTTCGTCAATGACCCAGATCACAGTGTTATGACCTTCCAGCTCGTTGGCGATCACGACCTTGTCGCGACTCTGGATCGACCCTGCTGAGGTCACTGAAATCGTCAAAGGACCTTCCTGCACCTTAATAACAGGAACCGCTACTTCTTTCGGCTTCCGGTTTCGCACGCCGACCCAGACGCCCAGCGCGAGCAGGAGCCCGCCGATGACTAAAATCCGTTTTTTGATACTGATTCTTTTTTTCATGGTTGTTTTCCGCCATCGATAAGATTCGTGCGCTGCCACATGCCCATATCTGAAATACTCAGGATGCCCATATCACGACGCAACTCCAATTCTCTGAGCCGCCAGCCGACAATCGCAGCACACAACTCATCCTGCGCACTGATGAGTGATTTTTGAGCATCCAGCACATCGCGCATGATGACACGTCCGGACTGCATAAACATGGCGGTGCTGGCCACGCGCATCCGCGCCACACGCAAGGACTCTGTTCGAATTTTATAGGAGGATTCCGCAGCAGCCAGACTGCGAACGCCATTTCGGATAGCCGCTTTGACGCCATCTTCCTTTTCATCAATTTCGCGTTTCGTCTGCTCGAGCGCAATCAATTTCTTCTTGTAGGCATTCCGCTCCAGCCTTCGATTCCAAGGCCAGTCCGCGCGCAGCGAGAAGCGCCAGCTTTCACCTCCGGAATCTTGAGCGGCATCGCTCAGCGCGATCGAGCGAGAGGAATCGCCTCTTGCCATCACTGCGACATCTGCACGGAGCATATCTGCTGCAACTTTCACCACACGCTCCGCGTCATTCAAGGTGTCGCGCGTATTCATCAAGTCTAAGCGTTTGCCCAAGGCAATTTCACACGCATCCTCTTCGTCCGGGAAGAGCCGTTCTCCACCGGTTCCATCCTTAGCATCCTGCTGGACCTCGCGTGTCAGGCTCACCAACTCCTCTTCATCAACCTCGACCAATGCATCCGGCGGCAAGCCAATCGACAACTTGAAGTTATCCAGCCTCGTCTCAAACGAGCGCCGCATGGTAATCACACCCTCGCGAGCGGTCAACAGTTGGGATTTCGCCTGGTCAGCCTCGATGCTGCCCATACGGCCAGCCTCAAACATCATCGCGGCGCGCCTGCTGTTCAGGTCCAGATTATGTTCGTTCTCCTTGGCATTCTTCAGGCGCTGCGCGTATTCCAACACAGCAAAATAGCGATCCGTCACGGTCACGGCATACGTCTGCCGATAATACTCGAACTTGCGGATAGCGTACGTGAGATTCCGTTCAGCCTGGGTCAGGGGTTCGCGCACGATCTCCTGTCCAGATCCCCGAAGCAGCGGTATGGTCATTGACAAATCGCCCGCCAAGCCCAGCGAACTCCAGTCGCTGCTCAACAAACGGGTCACATCCAACGCCAGATTTCCAGCCACGACCGTGCCGCTTTCAAAGCGACGTGAAAAATCTGCGCCTGTCGCAGCGGAGATGCGCGGATCAGAACCCCGGACTGCATCACTGAGCGCGCCCAGCAACATCCCGCTGAAGGTCGTTTCAAAACCAAACTGCTTGGAGTCCAATTCCAGTGCCGCTGTGAAAACAGCCTCCTTCAGACTCTGATACATCCGGTCATTCCGGGCAGCCACATTGAGCGCTTCCGGCAACGTGAGCCGCCAGACACCATTCGTGAGGTTAACGGCCATATCCGGGATGGCGGGGAAGACAACGGATTCATCGCCACGGGCGATCGCCTGTAACGCAATGCGGAGGGTTAAGGCATCGGCTGGGCGCGTCATGTCCAGGTTGTTTGTGCGTCCGGTCTGGACCTGCCAGTAGGCCGTGGCCAGGCGATGCGCCACCGCTTCGGTCTCGCGATCCGCGCGCGTCGGCGTCATACAGCCGACAGGCGCAACGAGCAGCCCCAAACAGCCAAGCAATAAAATGAACGCCCCCAGCTTTTTCCGAAGCTGTTTAAAACAAATCATCCAATCTCCCCTTAAAACAAAAAAAATGTGTTCAACAGTCATGCCCTAGTTATTAATCAACAGTATACGCTTTCCGTTAGACATCGACAATTGCTTTTTCCGTTTTTTCGATACGTTTTTTTTTAAAGGAAATTTTTAATTCATATTCTTTCCCCTTGCTTTTCGCGCAAACAGTTGTACAATGAGGATTAATGTTTGATTCATGCGCCACTTGAAGGTATTTGTGATGCAAAAAAATTCGTTTGAATTGACCGCAAAAAGATTAGGGAACGACGTTCGGTTTTTAAAAGAAACGGCTTCGACCAATCGTGATGTTGATACGGCTGCACAGGCAGGCGCAGCAGAGGGTTTGCTGATCATGGCAGAGACGCAAACCGAAGGACGCGGGCGCATGTCGCGCACGTGGTTTTCACCCGGGGGAGCCAATCTCTATTTTTCACTTTTGCTGCGACCGGATGTCGAACTCTCCGCCGTACCCTCCTTGCCGCTCGTAGTCGGCCTGGCTGTCGCTGAGGCGATCGTCGCGTGCGCGCCTGCCCTGTTGCCTAAAATAAAGTGGCCCAATGATATTCTTGTCAGCGGAAAGAAAGTCTGCGGCATCCTCTGCGAGCTCCAAACCAGGCAGAACACCGTCGACTACGTCGTGATCGGCATCGGCGTCAATGTCAACCTCCCTGCCGCGCAAATCCCGGAGGAGTTAAAGGAGCGCGCGACCTCCATCCTGATCGAAAATGGCGAACCCTTAAACCGTGAGCATTTGCTGGCGGAGATTTTAAACCGACTGGAACCGCTTTACGACAACTGGAGGGTATTCGGCTTTAAACCGCTCCTCCAGAACATCAATGCGCTGGATGCATTACGCGGGCTCGCGGTCCGCATGGAACTTGCGGGTTCGCCGGTTGAGGGTGTCGCCTCTGGCATCCAGGCAGACGGGGCGCTCCTGCTGCAAACCCCGCGTGGGCCGGTCCCGATCTACTCGGGTGAAGCGCATATCCTCGCACGCTAAGCGTGAGCTGGCCTGTAACTTGAGCGTTAAGCGTTGGGCGTTGAGCGTTAAGCGTTCCAAACTTTTAACTCTCAACGTTTAACTTTTAACGCTTAATTTAAGAAGTTACTCCCCTCGTTTTTTCCCGGGGTCTCACTGCCACTGCCAACTGTTACTGCTCCACCCCGGGTGTGTGCTGGCCTATAGCCTCACTGAAATCGCCTTGTTTTTTGGCCGTCACCAGCCAATGCGGCATGGGAGGAGGCGCGGGGCGAGTCTCTGCGCTGCCAAATCCTGCTTCGCACAGCCACGCTTTCAGCTCATCATCTGAAAAGACCCAGCCGTGCTCTGTGGTCAGCGCCATGTTGAGCGCAAAAAGAGCAGAGAAGGCCGGGGACGTGTGTGTCGCATCAGTCATCATGTCCAAAATGAAGATCAAGCCCCCGGGCTTCAAGGCGCAAGAGGCCCGAGCCAGAATGTCGCGGATCTGTTCCGGGGACTCCTGATGCAGCGCGCCAAAAATGGTGACCGCATCATACGCTTCAGCCTCATACGTGTCCTTGTGATAATCCCCTGCCCTGCAGGTGACACGGCTGGCCACATCCGATGCGCCGACCAGTTCCGCGGCAACTGCCGAAACGCCGGGCAAATCAACAGTCACGCAGGTCAAACCCGGGTTGGCCCTGGCCATCATGACGGCGTAGGTCCCTGGCCCTCCCGCCAGATCCAGGACGCTTCTGCACCCGTTTAAGGGCAGCATCGGGATCACGTCACGTCCGATTCCCATGGCCCGGCCATGCATGGACATCACAAACCGCCTGGTCCGTGCCTTATCTTCCCCCAGGTGGATATCCGGCGACTCGACAGGCTTGCCGGTTCGAACCAATTCAGCGGCTCGTCCCCAGGCCGGATAGACATCGCGATTATAGCGGATCGCGCGTGTTAAATCATGGGGTGCGCCCGAGACAAGCGTCAGCAGCGTCGCGGACGGATTGGAGTAGACCCCCTCCTGCTTCTTCTCCATCAAGCCAATGGCGACACAGGCATCCAGCAGGAGACGCACACCGCGTTCATCCGCACCCATGCGTTGGGCGACGTTGGCCGCAGTGGCAGAGGCGCCCACTGACTGGACCACAGTAAACAGATCATGCTCAAGCGCAGCGAACAGCACAGCCGACCCATAGTAGGCGCTCGCCAAGGAAATAATCCCGGGAATTGAAAGGGCTTCGTTTTTCATAGTTGTCCTACTGGTAGATCAAGGCGGCTTGCCGCTCCTTCAAGAATGTCTTGCTGGCTGCTGCCCATTCACGTGAGAGCCGCGCACCTTGGCCAGCCATTAAGGTCCGGCGCGTCGCCTTTGTACCATACAATTTGTCGAACCATTCAAGACGTGCGCCGTCGTGCTTCCACACGCGCTTTGGGCCATAGCGCGCGGCCAGTGCCTGCAAAATCAACACGGACGTCTTCACCGGCCTGAAACGAGCAGGGTCTGTGACGCACAGGCGAATGCCATCCAGTTCCACCCCTTGATAAGGCGCCACACCTGCGACATAGCGATAGGGATGAAACGTGACGCCCGCCAGCCGCAGCTTTGTCAATGCCTGAGCGCAGCGCTCTGCCTCAATCCACGGGGCGCCCAGGACACGGAAGGCAAGATTGGTTCCGCGTCCGCAGTCGATACCGGGCAAGGCTTCTGAAAAGACCGTGGCGGCATAGCTCATTGCCGTTTCCCATGTCTTGATCCCGGGTGAAGGCGGCAACCAATCCGGACGCGTCCCCTCCCACCCTGCATCCGCACGGGTCCAGCCCTTCATGGGGACAACAGTCAGCTTGACCTTCAATGAGAGTTTCCTCACCATCCATTGGGCGACCTCTCCGGGGGTCATACCATAAACCAGGGGTAATGGGCACGGTGCAACAAAACTGGCAAACTGTTCATCCAGCATGGGGCCATCGACAACCTGCGGCAAAGGAATGGGGCGGTCAGTGACAATCACCTCGACGTCCGCTTCCGCGCACGCCTCCAGCATATTACGCAGCGTCGCAAGATAGGTGTAGCAGCGCACGCCGATGTCTTGCAAGTCACAGACCATCACCTCAATGCCTTTCAGCATCTCCTGGGTCGGCTTACGAAACTCGCCATAAAGCGAATAGACAGGGATGTGCCAGTCCGGATGGATGCGGGAGGCCGTATGCTCCCCTGCTGACGCCTGACCGAAGAACCCGTGCTCCGGGCCATAGAGGGCAACGAGCTTCACGCCGCGCGCCCGATGCAGACATTGAGCAGATGTTGCGCCGTCCTTGAGGAGGGCCGCTTGGTGACTTAATAACCCCACCCGGCGATTTTTGAGCAATCGGAACGACATCGATTTTAAAAATTCGATTCCGACTTGCATGACTTTACTTGCCGTCGTCTGTGAACTTCATATCCGGGAAGAGCGAACAGTCGATCTTCGCCTGAGCCTTCAGTTCCTCAAACATCTTCTTGCACCCGCGCTGATAGTGCGTCTTATACAACATGGTCGCAAGCTTTGTACGGTCATCCGAGAGACGGCGGAGCAGGATATGCAGCACGCGGACCGTCTCCGGAACAGCCGGGACTGCATTCTTGGCGGGCTGAGCCTTGTTGTGCGCCACAACCTTCGCCAGATGATACCCATACTTGGTCTCGAAAACAGGGCTGATGTCACCCACCTTCAATTTGAACACGACGTCTTCAAAGGCTTTGTCCAGCTTTCCACGGCTAAACTCGCCTAAGTCCCCGCCCTTCTTTGCGCTCGTACAATCCGAGACATTCTTTGCGACATCTTCAAAGGCGGCGCCGCTGACAATCTGCTGACGGATGGTCTCCAACTTGGCGCGCTTCAGCTCATTCGTCACGGCAATCGTGACGGCAATCTCTTCAACTTCCTTATCGCTGACACGGATCTTCTTTTGAACCTCCTGGTTCAGCAATTTTTCAATGATCAGTCCGTCCTGGAAGTCACGCCACATGATTTCTGGCGCCTGCGGCCCGTTGTTGAAGAATGCATTGGTGTTGGAGTTCCGCTTCGAGAGCGAGAAGGCCAATTGCTGCAAGCCGAGGTTCCGTTCGCTATCACTGATCGTGATCTTCAGGCGGTCCGCCTCATCCAGCATCACGGTCTTATAGACAAAGGCGCCAACTGCTTTTTTACGATAAAATTCCTTTGCTTGCCCTAACATATTCGAGGCAAACATCAGGTGCTCCTCTTCCATGGCATACTTCAGATACCCGTCGGCACGCTTGCTCATCTCCTTGAAGAGCAAGGGCTTCCCATTCACGGTCGCAACAACGGTTGCCGCGGGGAGATCTCCTGGCGCAACCTTCTCCTTCTCCTTGCAGCCTGAGAAAGCACCCATGAGCACGCACATCGCCACCATCCATTTGTAACCTGTCATATGAGCCCTTTCTAAGCCATTCGCAGGGTGTTAAACCTGGAACAGCATTCCGCCCCATGTCAATCCAGCGCCAAAGCCGACCAAAGCAATATAATCACCCTGCTTGAAGAGCCCTTCACGGCTCATCTGCGCCAAGGCGAGTGGGATGGTTGCAGCCGACGTATTCGCCAGTTCGGAGATGTTAATATAGAAACGGTTCACGTCAATCTCGAGACGGCGAGCCGCAGCATCCAAAATACGGAAATTAGCCTGATGCGGCACGACCCAGCGGATCTGGTCAAGCGCCACCCCCTGCTTTTTCGCCAGCTCACGGATCACCTCTTCACAGGCCTTCACGGCAAAATTAAAGACCTTTTTCCCGTCCATGTGCAAATACCCCGGAGGCGTATGAGCCGTTCTGGGATGACGATACCCGCCTTCACAATAGAGGACACGTTCGCCCCCGCCATCGGAGCGCAAAAAGGACTGTAACAGCCCGCCGGGACGATCCTCTGCCTTGAGCACGACAGCTCCTGCGCCGTCACCGAAGAGGACGCACGAGTTGCGGTCCGTCCAGTCGACCGTCCGCGTCATGACATCCGCGCCCACCACCACGATCGGACGGGGGTCCAAGATCATCATGGAGCGCGCAACCTGCATCCCGTAAGCAAAGCCGGTACACGCGGAGAGCACATCGAAAGCACCCGCATTGACCGCCCCGATCCGATGCTGGACCAGACACGCACACGAGGGGAAAACATTATAGTCGGGGGTGCTAGTCGCGACAATCACCATCCCGATCTCTTCTGGCTTGACACCCGACATCTTCAGGGCCTCTTCCGCCGCCTTGGTCGCCAGGGTCGACGAACTCTCGTTCTTATTGGCCATGTAACGCGAGCGAATGCCGGTATGCGACACAATCCACTCGTCTGTCGTGTCGATGGTCTTCGGGAGCTCATCGTTTGTCACCTTACGCTCAGGCAACCCTGCTCCGAATCCAGCTATGTGAATATTCATACCCATTTCCTTAATTTAAAAAATGAAGATAAAAGTTTATCAAATGCGCTTAAAAATTACAAGATGACACTTCCCACAATTTTGTCACTGTATCAGCGTGCGATAGCGTACACATTGATACGTCTCGACGCAACCCCGAAGATCCTCATAGACATCCTGCGGGATCTTCCCCTCGACACGCTGCAACCACGCGTCCCAACTTTCGCTCTCCCGACGTCGCAAGACCGCTGGAACGCTCTTTTTCATACGCTTGTGCATCTGTCGTACCAACTGGAGACGATATCGCTCGTGAGGCGTCAGCCGCAACTGCCGGCGCCAGCGGCGCCACCCCATCCAGCCGCAGGCGGCCAGCATACACCCCCACCCCAGGGGTGTCCGGAGCAGATGATAAAACAGATCGAAGCACCAGAGTCCGGCATCGGCAATCACCACAAGGAAATTGGCCGTCTTCAGCCATACAATCAGACGCGACCATCCCGTAAGCGCTCGATCCAGCAGCCGCCTCAGCAAATGCGCCCCGCTGTACGCAGAGGGCTGCCCAGCCGCAGGCGTCGGATCAAGGATCAGCCACTGCTTTTGTTCGCCATCCCACAGCTCAACCCAGGAATGGCCTTCGCGCTCCCGCACCATCCACCGCTTCAGCCACGGATCATAGCCGAAGGAGGCATAGCCGCCGACCACCCGTGCCGGGACACCCCGCGCGCGCAGCATCAGCGCAGCAGCACTTGCAAAGTGGACACAGAACCCTTCACGCTTTTCCATGAACGGAATCAACGGATCTGAACTCCCGGTTAAATTCACATCCAGCCGATAGTTAAAGGTATTCTGGAAATAGCGCTCCAGCACCTTGCCCGCATCGACCGCATTGGTGGCTGCCAGCAAGCCGTCGCACGAGGCCACCCAGTTCGATATACTCCCCGACAAACGAGACGGGAGCGCCAGATAGGCCAGATTCGTTACGCCCTCCGGCAGCGGATAGGCATGGCTTGGGACCTGCCCCACAGGCACAGCGACATCATAGCGTGCAGGAATGATATTGTCCGACGTCACCATTCCATTGTCATCGGTCACATAGTCCCTGCCCTCACAAGTCAAGGCCCGTGCGTGTCCAGGCAGGCAGAAGGCTTGAAGCAAGAGCGGCGCATGGACTTCAAAACGCCAGATGTTCCGGGGCACCTCATCAAGCCCACTGGACGGCACCAAAGGATACGTGCTTCGCCGCCCCACTGCTTCATTCGGACGCGGAATCAACTCGCGTGTCTGCTTGGGCAGGACCCACCGTCCCTTCGAATAGGTCATGTAGACCACTTCACGCAAATACCCAGGAACTTCCGATCCCTGAATCAGCATCACGAGCCGCATACGCTTGTCGAAGTTCTTGGGAAGCCGTTGCGTCAAGGAGAGGTCCCCACCTCGGGTGTTCGTACGCAGCGAGCGCGTGACCAACCCCAGCATCTGTTTTTGAACAAACACGATACTCTGCTCTACAGGACTCCGGAGGCCGAGCCCGATCAGCAACATCAGCCCCAGCAAGCCATAGCGCAAACCGATTTCACGCCAGAAGGGTATGGGACGCTGGTCGTGCGCAGTCGGTCGCAGCAGTTGACTGAGCTGGTCAAAGGTTGTCGCTAAAATAAGAAACCCGATCATCAGGATGCTCCAGGTGCCGTTCACCAGCTTGTCGCCTACTTCAGCCCGACTCAGGATGAGCATGATCATCGGCAATACGCTGACAAGTATCGTTGAAACGCCCGGCCCCTCTAATCTGAAAAAAAGCGTGGAAACACCCACCGCGTAAAAGGCGGTAATCAAGCGATCCAGGATGTGGTCGTAATAATAGACGTTGTTTTCAGGGGGGATCAGACGCGCCACATTCGCAGCAAACAAAATCACCGTGATCCCCACCCACGTCCAAACAATCCAGCGGGTGACCGTCGGCAGCGTGCGCGGCAGGAGGAAGGCCACCCCCGCTAATATGCAGGTCATGATGAAGAGCCCCTGGTTGCCGCCCCGGCAATACCACCAGGCAGACCACGCCAACACGGAGAAGGCCGATGCCACAACCCAGCGGCTGCGCTTTTCGCCCTTCACAAACTCTTTTTTCGTCTTTCCCATAGCGTTTATAACCTGGCCACCTCCCCGCGAAGAATGGCGCGCGCACTGAGGCAGAGCACCTCAGCCGGCAGATCCAGCGGACGCTTTCCGTCCGGCGTAATCAAGACGGCTTTCACGCCGATGCCCCACATGTGAACACGTTGAACAAGCTCCTCGCGTTTCGGATTCCACACTGTAAAGAGGAGACAGACGCTCTGAATCAAGCTGATTTCTTCAAAGAGCACGGGCTCCAGTTGCGCGAGCGTATCCGCCGTGCTCGACTCGATCCCGGCCAAAATATCGAGCACCTCCTCAAGATAGCCGATACGTCCGGAACTTACAAAGCGAAAGAGATTAGGTCCGGCCACGAGCAACTCCAATACGCGGTCAGTCACTGAAAGCGCATCAGCGATCGATGCCGCGAGCGAAAGCGCCGCTTCGACAGGATCGTCCTTGCGCAAGAGACCCTGGATACTGTTGTCGCGCCACCAGCTACTCTGCGTATCCACCAGCAACGCCGTCCGTGAAAGTCCTTCGGACTGGTATTCCTTGACCACCGGAAAGCCCAGGCGCGCCGAGGAACGCGGATGGACATGCCTCAAGGAGTCTCCATCCCGGAATTCGCGGCAACCATGAAATTCGTAGGCCTCGCGGGAGCGCTCCTGGCTGGCAGCCAGTTCGTTCTTGTTCCGGTTTCCGAGCGGAATATCCAACTCCTGCAGGCGCGCATATTTGGGATAGACCATCAAGGTGCGCACCTGCCTCTGCGTCTCGCCCCAGCGCCAGAGGCCACAGGGGTAATCCGTATCCCAGCGAAGGGCAGGCAAGGTGTATACGCCCCTGATCCGAGCCTGTCCCATTCCTCGAATGGTTTCAGTCTCCCCCGGATATAACACAGCGCAATGGGCACGCCGGATCAGCAAATGGGTGATGGCTGAAAAGAGGACCGTATCGACATCCAGACTCCGTGCTGCACGTCTGCCACGGTTATAAAGCCTGTAGCTTGTCGTAAAGGTGCTGCCCGCCTCCACACGGTGGGGTAAGGAGGCCTCCACCTCTATTCCCGGAAAGCGTATCAAGCCGATCGCCATGCAGGAGAGCATCCAGGCGAGCAACAGATAGCTGACCTGAAAAGAACGGTCTTCGTAGCCCGTCAGCATAATTAAAAAAGTGGGCGAGATCCCGATCACCCCCACAAAGATAAGACGGACCGTCAGATGCGCCACCACCCAGTAATAAACCCAGTGAAGCCAGGGGAAGCGTTCAACAGCCGGGACCTGACGTCCATGCAGATAACCAACAGGCGGTATCCCAGTTCGACTCATGCGTATTCCCGTTTTTGCGTAGCTTAGCCGGGCACGGCTTCCGCGCGCACGATTTCCTCAACCACAGCCTCCCCAAGCAAGCCGCCATGCCGCGCCTTAAGATCCACCAGCAGGCGATGCGACAGCACAGGGACAGCCAATTCTTGGACATCGTTCGGGCGGACATGGTCACGTCCCCTCAGATAAGCCAAGGCCTGAGCGCATCGCCGCAAATCCAGCGCGCCGCGCGGACTTGCGCCCAGGCGCAGGCGCGGATCCTTTCGCGTACGTGCCACCAGCCTGACGATATACTCCAAGACCGACTGCTCCACGTCGACATCCTTGACCCTCTCTTGCAACGCCAGCAACGATGGGGCATCCATCACCGGCACCACAGCATGAAGCGGGTGCTCATGTTCCTGATCATGCAACAGACGCAACTCGTCCGCGAGCAACGGATAGCCCAAGGAAATTTTCATGCAGAAGCGATCCAACTGGGCCTCAGGCAGCGGATAGGTCCCGTTGTGTTCAATCGGATTCTGCGTGGCGATGACCAGGAAAGGACTCGGCAAGAGACGCGACTCGCCTTCCGTCGTCACTTGCCGTTCGCTCATGGCCTCCAGCAAGGCAGACTGCGTCCGCGGCGAGGCGCGGTTGATTTCATCAGCCAGCACGATATTCGCATGGACAGGCCCGGGACGGAAAGTGAAGGTGCCATTGGCAGCAGAATAGATCATCCCCCCGACAATGTCGGTCGGCAGGAGGTCCGGTGTAAACTGAATGCGTGAAAACTTCGCCTTCAACGAAAGCGCCAAGGCTTTTGCCAGCGTCGTCTTCCCCGTTCCAGGCACATCCTCGATCAGGACATGCCCATCTGCCAGCAATGCCACGAGCAACAGGTCAATGACACCCTCTTTGCCCCGGATTACCCGCCCCAAGTTCGCCTTCAGCTTCGCCAATAAATCGCCGTGTTCTGTGTCCATGCTTACCCCTTTAATAATGTTTTCGAATCATATCACAGGCACTTCACGCCCGCGAGGCTTTTGTCTTACTGGGCTTGAACCAAGTTGTTCATAAAACCCGCCTTCACAAGGAAGTCGGCTCCGAAGATCGTAACAACCTCAGCGCATTGAAGATCACGATCAGCGACGCGCCCATGTCGGCTGCGATCGCCATCCACAGCGTACCCATGTTCAGGAGCGTCAACGCCATGAACACGGTCTTGACACCCAGCGCGAAAAAGATATTCTGCCGGATCACCCGAAGCGTGCGCTGCGCGTGACAGATCAGCCAGGGGATTTTGGACAGATCGTCGGACATGAGCGCGATGTCCGCCGTCTCGATGGCTGCGTCGCTTCCAGCAGCGCCCATGGCGATGCCGAGCGTGGCGGCCGCCAGCGCGGGCGCGTCGTTGATCCCGTCGCCGATCATGGCCGTCGGTCCGTAATCGCGCACGAAGCCTTCGACCGCGTGAAGCTTGTCCTCCGGCAGCAGTTCGGCCCGCACGTCGGAGATGCCGACCGCCCGCGCCACTGCCTGTGCGGTTCCTGCATTGTCGCCGGTCAGTATAACGATATGGCCGACGCCCAGCGCATTCATCTGCCGGATTGCCGCCGAGGCTTCCGCGCGGATCGTGTCCGCAATACTAATCAGTCCGCACACATGGTTCTCGTTTCCAATCACAACCACTGAATGCCCCAAATCCTCCAGCGCCTCGATGCGGCTATGCAGCTCTGGCGTCTCAAGAACCTTCTCATGCAGCAGCCGATGGCTGCCGAGCCAGAACAGCCGCCCTCCGATGAGGCCCTCCGCACCCTTGCCCTTGAAGATCCGAAATCCCTCCGCCGCCGGGACGGAGACCTGCCGCGCTGCGGCATACCGCAGAATGGCCTGGGCCAGAGGATGGTCGCTATGGGCTTCGAGCGCAGCCGCGCGTTCCAACAGCTCAATTTCCGTGTGCCCATTCAGCGGAACCAGCCGCTGGATCTCGGGGTGACCCCGCGTGATAGTCCCTGTCTTGTCCAGGGCGACCACCTGGAGTGAAGCAGCGGCCTCCAGAAACGCCCCGCCCTTCACCAGCACGCCCGCCTTCGCCGCCGCCGACAGAGCCGACACGATGCTGACTGGCGTTGAGATCACGAGGGCGCAGGGACACGCGATCACCAGAAGCACCAGCGCCTCGTAAAACCAAACACCCCACACCCCGCCGAAAAGGAGCGGCGGCACCGCTGCCACCAGGACGGCGAGCAGCATCATCGACGGCGTGTAATACCGCGCGAACTTCTCCACCCACTGCTCAGAGGGTGCCCGGCGCGATTGCGCCTCCTCGACCATGCGGATGATCCGGCTCAGCGCGGTGTCTTCAGCGGCCCGGGTCACGCGGAACTCGATTGCGCCGGTCTCGTTGATCGTGCCCGCCCAAACCTCATCGCCGGGCTCCTTGCGCACAGGCACGGACTCGCCCGTGATCGGGGCCTGATTGACTGCGGTAGTGCCTTTGGTGACCACACCGTCAAGCGGCAGCCGCTCGCCCGGCCGGACCAGAACCGTGACACCCACGTCGATCTGTCCAACGGGCCGCTCCATGACATCCCCGTCGCGGGAGGAGATGTAACGCGCGGTCGGCGGTGTCACGTCCAGAAGCGACTTGATCGCCCGTCTCGCGCGCCCAACGCTCCACGACTCCAGCAGCAGCGACAGCGAGAACAGAAACGCGACCGTCGCAGCCTCCAGCCACTCCCCGACTGCCATCGCGCCGATCACAGCCACGGTCATCAGCAGGTTCATGTCCGGACGGATCCGCCGGGCTGCAGCCCAGGCCTTCGGCACGATGAACCAGCTTCCCGCCACAGACGCGGCGGCGTAGAGTAAAATGGAAACCAGGGGATACTTGTGAGCCTGTCCACCGGTCCCCAGCAGTGCGTGCAAGAAACCGCCGTGCAGAACCGCGTGGCCGGCAAACCCCGCCAAGATCAGCAGCCCGCTCGTCCAGCAGAGCAAGGCGCGGCCATTCCTCCGCCAGTAACCGCCACCGGCCGTATCCGCCACGCCGGACGAGGCACCCTGCGGCACAGCGTCCAGCCCGGCAAGCTTGGCGGCTGCGACGATACGCGCGTCCTCGATCCCTTTGTCCGAGAGAACGACCTCCATCGTGCCATTCAGCAGATTGAAGTCGAGGCGGGCCACGCCCGGCAGCCTTCCGACTGTCTGGCGCAGCGCTTCGGTCTCCTCGGCACAGTCCATGCCGCCCACACGGTAACGTCTGCTCGCCATGCTTCGCCTCCTCTTTTCCCTAGATCCGCAGGGTTTCGGAAAATAGTAGCACAGGCGCAAGGCTCGGTCAAATCACATCCCGGCCCTTGGCTCCCGTGCGGATGTCTTCGGCCTCGTCCACCGTGGACACGCTTGTCAGCCATGAATGGCTGGCTATAAGCGTTGATCTGTTTCATTGCGTCTCTTTAGTTTATGTTGTCGTGCTTTTAGACATTGGCATCCGCCCGTTCGCGCCTTGATTCGGAGATGTGGTAGATCGCCGGTAACACGATCAGCGTGAGAACCAGCGATGACGCCAGACCGCCCAGGATCACGGCGGCCAATGGCCGTTGAATTTCCGATCCGCTTCCTGTTGCGTACATCATCGGCACGAGCCCAAGCAGGGTCGTCAGCGTAGTCATCATCAGGGGCCGGAGCCGCAATTCACACCCCTTTCGCACAGCATCCGCAGTGCTGAGTCCCTCCTGCCTAAGCTGGTTAAAGAAGGTCACCAACATCACGCCGTTCTCGACGGCCGTGCCGAACAAGACGATGAAGCCGATCGCGGTGGAGACGCTCAGATTGATCTTGAACGCAATCATCGTGAGGATACCGCCCACCAGGGCGAAGGGCAGGTTGACGATCACCAGGAAGGCGTTCCGGATGGAGCCAAGGGCCGAGAAGAGCATCAGGAAGATGAGCAGAATCGAAACAGGCACCACGACCCCCAGACGCTTCATGGCACGTTGCTGGTTCTCGAACTGGCCGCCGTATTCGATGAAGTATCCCGACGGCAGCGCCTGCGAAAGCTCTTGAAGCGCGCGCTGCGTCTCTGACACAAAGCTCCCCATGTCCCGTCCGCGGATATTACACTCCACCACCACGCGGCGCATGCCCTTCTCGCGGCTGACTTGAGCCGGGCTCTCCGTCTCGACGATCTTGGCCAGACGGCCGAGCGGCACCCGCGTACCGTCCGACGCCGGTACCAGCAAGCGGCCCAGCGCTTCGATGTCGCTGCGATCCTTCTCCGGAAAGCGCACCACCACGGCGAAACGCATCTGCCCTTCGATCATCGTGGTCGCGACCTTGCCGCCCACAGCCGTCTCGATCAGCTCGTTGATGTCCGCCACGTCGATCTTGTAGCGGGCGATGGCCTGGCGGTCCGCAATGATTTCAACCTGCGCCGCGCCCGAGATCTGCTCGACCTTCACGTCCTCAGCCCCCTGAATGCCGCCCATGATGGCGGCGATCTTGTCCGCCTGGGGCTTGAGTACCTCCAGATCAGAGCCGAAGACCTTGACAGCCAAATCGCTCTTGACGCCGGAGATCAGCTCGTTGACACGCAAAGCGATGGGCTGCGAGAAGGAGAGCCGCACACCGGGGATCACGGCAAGTTCCGCCTTGATGGCCTCAACCAGCGCCTCCTTGGTGCGGCCTGTAGTCCACGCCTTTTCAGGGTGGAGCATAATCACCAGATCGTTCTGCTCAGGCCCCATGGGATCTTCCGAAATCTCCGCACGTCCGGTCTTTGTCACCACCGTCTCAACCTCCGGGAACTTGAGCAACTTCTGCTCCATGACCGTCCCCACGGCCACCGACCCTTCCAGCGAGGCAGAAGGCAGGCGCACGACGTTGATCGCGAGCGAGCCTTCATCCAACTGCGGCAGGAACTCCGTGCCTAAGCGCGGCACCAGGAACAGCGTCGCCGCGAAGAGCGCGACAGCGACCGCCACCGTGACCCACCTGAAGCGCAACGCCAACGAGAGCAGCGGCAGGTACACCGCCTTCAACGCGCGGATGCTGAAGTTGTCACGCGTCGTCTTGTGTCCCTTCAGGAAGAGCAGGCACAACACCGGCGTGATGGTGAGCGCAGCCACCAGCGAGCCCGCCATGGCGAAGCACATCGTCAGCGCCAACGGCTTGAACATCTTACCCTCCATCTGCTCCAGCGTAAAGAGCGGCAGCAGCACGACAATGATGATCAGGATGGCGAAGACGATGGGACGCGCAACCTCGGCAATCGCCTCGTAAATGATCGTCTTCTTGGGGACTTTTGAAGCAGACCGTTCGGTGAGAAGACGCGCAATATTCTCGGTCACAACGATCGATGCGTCCACCACCATGCCCAGCGCGAGCGCAATACCGCCCAAACTCATCAGGTTCGCAGTCACACCCTGCCACCCCATCAGGATGAAGGTGATGAAGGCCGTGAAGGGCAGCGCCAACGCCACAATGATCGCGCCCCGGAAGTTGCCGAGGAAGAGGAAGAGCACGAGCACTACGAAGAGGCCGCCCTGCATCAGCGCATCGGAGACAGTCTTGATACACGCCTGAATCAGCGAGGTGCGGTCATAGAAGGGCTTGATCGTGACATCCTTGGGCAGACTGGACTGAATAGCCGGAATCGCCTTCTTCACACTGTCCACGACGATCTTCGAGTTCGCCCCGCGCAGCATGATCACCATGCCCGCGACTGTTTCACCCTTGCCGTCCTGCGTGACCGCGCCCTGCCGCGTCTGCGGGCCGATCTTCACCGTTGCCACGTCCTTCAAATAGACAGGCGTCCCGTCATTCGCATGGAGCACGACATTCTCGATGTCGGAGATCGTCTCGAAGAGACCGACCCCGCGGACATAATATTGCTCCCATCCCTTGGTCAGAAAGCTGCCACCGGAGTTAGCGTTGCTCCGCTCCAGACCTTTCAGGACTTCCTCCAGTGTGAGCTTATACTTCAACAACCGCGCAGGCTCGACCAGCACCTGGTATTGCTTGACAAAGCCACCGAAGCTGTTGACCTCGTTCACGCCAGGGATTGAGCGCAGTTGCGGAGAGACCAGCCAGTCCTGCAGGGTACGCAGTTCCATCGGCGTTCGGGTGCTGCTCTCCAGCGTGTACTGGTAGATCTCCCCGAGCCCTGTGCTGATCGGTCCCATCTCCGGCTCGACCCCTGCGGGGAGCTGCTCCTTGGCAGACTGCAACCGCTCAAAGACCAGTTGCCGCGCAAAGTACGTGTCGACGTCATCCTCGAAAACGATAATGACCTGCGAGAAGCCAGCTTTGGACATCGACCGGATCTGGCGCACGTTGGGGAGTCCCTGCAACGCGCGTTCCATCGGGAAGGTCACACGCTGCTCGACATCGATTGAGGCGAGTCCCGGCGCGTCGGCAAGCACCATGACCTGCACGTTTGTCACATCCGGGAAGGCATCAATAGGCAGCACCCGCCAGGCGATCACACCCGCCACGGAGATTGCTGTTGCGGCCATGAGCACCATGAGCCGCTGCGACAGAATGAATTTGATCAAATTGTTCAACATAAGCGAATTCCTTTCGAACACATGGTATGAGCGCCCTTAATCAGCACACCCCGCCCCCATCTTTTCACGCAGCACGTCGGACTTGCAAACGAAAGCCCCTTCGGTGATGATCTTCTCGCCCTCGGGCAGCCCGCTCGTAATCTCGATACTGTCTGCGAAAGCGCGCCCGACTTCAACGTCCGTGCGGAGCACAAAGCCCTCGCGGACCTGACGGAAGACGAAATGCTTGCCTTCGTCGGACAGAAGTGCGCTCTTCGGCACCGCAATCACCTTTTCAGGCGTTTCAAACACCACGTTCGCTGCGCAGAACATGCCCGGACGAAGCAGGCCATCCGGATTCTTCAGCGTCGCACGGACCTTGATTGTCCGGTCGCTTTCGTCCACCATGGAGCCTATCAGGTCGATCTCGCCTTCGAAGAGCTTGTCCGGAAAGGCGAGTGTTGTGATACGCACGCGGAGCGCCCCTTTCTTGGATTCGCCCAGGAGACGGGCGAGATCCTGTTCGTAGACGCTCAGCCAGACCCAGACCGAGGAGAGGTCGGCAATGGTCAGCACCTCCTTGCCCGTCTCAAGGGTCTCGCCCGGATCAAGATGCTTCTCGATGATGGTTCCGCTCTGTGGGGCTAGGACCGGCAAACGCGCGTTCTTCCCGGCGTTTCCGTCCGCCGTCAGCGTCGCGATGGCTTCCGCGTCCAGCCCCATGACCGAGAGGGCGTTCTCAGCAGACTCCAGTTCGATGCGATACTCCTCGTACTTCATCTGTGCCTCGACGCGGTCAGCCTCAGGACTGATTCTTTTTTCAGCCAGCGCCTGCTCGCGCTCCACGTTCTTCAGTGCAAGCGCGGCCAGCGCCTTATTCTTCCGGTAAGCGCCCAAAGCGAGACCGAGCTGTGCCGTCTCTATTTCAAAGAGCACATCCCCTTTTTCAACCTTTTTGCCGAGCGCGGCATGGATCGTGCGAAGGGTTCCTGGAACGCGCGGAGACACGTGCGTCAAGGCCGCAGCATTGAGCGCGATCTCGCCGTTCAACGGGAGCAGTGTTTGCGCAACATGCTTCTCGACTGCCTCGAACGTGAAGAGGCCGCCTGCTTTGTCACTTGAGCGGACGAGTGATGGGTCAATCTTCACAAGCCCCAATTCGTAGCGGCACTCATCGCAGGTGTATTGCGGGATCTTGTGCTCGCACTGGACAGTGAAGGTTTCGTCAAGGGTGAGCGCCTTGGTTGCGGCATGCCCGTGGCCGCCGCACGCATCGGCACATTCCGTAGCCGCAAGCAAAGGGGATGTTGTCAGCAGCGCTGAGAAGAGGGAAATGAGCGTTATTTTATTCATCGTTTTCTCCTTCAAAAGGGATTATAGGTTTTCAGAAAGGGTGTTCGTGAGATGGCCGAGTTCAATGCTCGCGCCCTGATATTCGGTTACAATTGCAATGACCTGGGCTCTCGCCTCAATCAGCGTGCGCCGGGCCTCGAGCACGTCGAGATACCCAGCCTTGCCTTGTTTATGCGCCTCGTTCACAAGTCCGAGCGTACGTTCAGCAGCCGGAATGACCGTTGTTTTCAGACGTGCGCTTTTCACAGCAAGTGTCTGGAGCCGCGCAAAGAGCTGACGGACCGTGCCCTCGATTTTCAGACGGGCCGCGATTGTCTCCAGCCGCGCAGCCTCGGCGTCAGCCTCCGCCGCGCGGACGCCATCCGTGTTACGCGTATAAAAGGGCAGCTCGATGCTCGCCCCGACGACAAAGCCGAAATCACTGCCCTCCTCAAAGTGCCGGACGCCGGCGCTCAGTTCCAGGTTGGGCACCCGCGCGGCACGTTCCACGCCGATCTTTGCATCGTAGGTGCGCGTCTGGGCCTCGGCGGCTTTCAGCCCGGGATTCGCTGCAGCACGCGCCAGCAGGGTGTCCAGAGGCGGCAATTCCGCAGCCCCCGCGCTGAACACACCTTCGACCGTATCGAACAACGGCTCGGTCTCCCCCCATAAAAGGGCGAGGGCGCGGACAGCATCGCGCTGCTCTGCCTTCTGCGCCTCCAGTTCGATCTCCGCCTTCGCAGTATCCGCGCGAGCACGTTCCGTCTCCAGAACCGTTGACTTGCCAGCCTCTTCGCGGGCTGTCGCCAGCTGCTCAGCCTCCCGGATTAACAGCAGGGCCTCCTCGTCGAGACGGACCTTTTCCTGTGCAACCTGCACAGCCAGCACCGCACGCCGAGCTTCAAACAGCAGTGCGCTCAACCGCAGCTCCTGCTCTGCCCGGCTGGCATTCATCTCTGCCTGGGCCACTGCAGTCCGCTGGCGGCGTTTGCCCCCAAGCTCGAACTCCTGGGCGAGCGCAAGGGTCGTCTCCGCGGAGTCGAAGCCCTCGATAGCTCCGGAGCCCCCGATGTTCTCGACCTCCGTCTCCAGGCGCGGGTTGATGGGGCGGTCCGCTTGCTGGACGCGGTATCTGGCCGCCTCGGTTTTAGGACGTCCGGCTTTGAGCTCCGGACTCTGTTCTGCGACGCGACGCAGACACTCGGCGATCGTCACGCTTCGTGAGCCCCCGGGCTCAGCAGCCTGGAGCATGAGGGCAGATAAAATGATGGCACACTGACACAAAGGTGCCCAAAAACGGGTAGAATAATTCATGATTTGACAACCTTCCGAAAAGGTCAAAAATTTAACGCACACAATTTCCCAGCGCCTGAACCAGGCGCTGGACAGCCTATTTAACTGGTTGCGAGCGGAGGTCGGAAGATATCAGCCGGCACGTATGTTCCCAGCAGAATCACATAGTCAGAGGTCACAAAGAAAATAGGTTCTGATGCAGATACGTCCTGATTGAACGCTGGCGCAATGGCTGCGTGGCAGGCACAAATGCACACGCATTCTGAATGGGCACCGCCTTCGTCGCCGTGTCCACACATCTCATTGTCGAGATGGTACGTCACCTGATGCGCGATCGTCATAAACCAGACCGCCACCAGAGCACCAACCGCAATGCGCATGATTAGTCGCCAGTTTTTCTTCATTGCCTTCGTATAGTAACAATATGCCGTTTAGAAGTCAAGTGCCACGCTTGACTAATCAGGAATAAGAAAAAAATACATATTTCAAAAATAAGCCATGACAGGAGGAGGGAAAAGGGAGTATACTTCTGCCGATTTTGGACCTGCCCTACCCTGGGAAGAAAGAGAGAGCCATCGGACGCACATGACGCGCTGAAGGTCTGGTGTGAAACGGAAAGGGACGCATGCGATGATTACCTATTACACATTAACCGCGGGAGAGGTTGTCGAAACCCAGGACCGTGCTGCTCCGGTTCTCTTGGTCATTGACCCGACTCCCGAGGAGAAGGCACTGCTGATCAGCCAATATCAGCTTGACGAACACAACCTGAACTCCACCCAGGACCCCTTTGAACTTCCTCGTCTGGAGCTGGAGGACAACCATCTCGCGGTCATTTTCAAGGAACCTAAACGCTATTCCGCGCGCGACAACTTTGTCTTTCTGATCAACGCCGTTGGTTTGTTTCTCTACCGGGACCGCCTGATCGTCGTGGCCTCCAGTGACTTCGCGGGCTTTAAAGGCAGGACGTTCTCAAAAGTTCACACCATTCAGTCGCTCTTTCTGCGCGTTCTCTCCTCCTGCGTGAACCATTTCATAGGGCATCTACAGGTCATCAACGACATTGCAAATTCCCTGGAAGCCAAACTGATGACCTCCATGGAAAACCGCAACCTGCTGCTCATGTTTAGCATTGAAAAGAGCCTGGTCTACTACATCAACGCAATCAGCGCCAATGGCCGCGTGATCGAACGGTTGAAGCTGAATGCGCGGAATGGGCATACAGAAGGGCTGACGCCAGAGATGCTCGAATATGTAGACGACTTGGCGATTGAAAATGCGCAGTGCCTCGAACAGTCGCAAGTGTATGCCAACGTCTTTACAGGGCTCATGGACGCAAGGGCTTCTGTCGTGAGCAACAATCTGAATGTGCTGATGAAGCGCCTGACGGTCATCAATGTCGTCTTCGTCCCCCTGAACGTCCTGGCTGGGATTTGCGGGATGTCTGAGTTCACGATGATGACCCAAGGCATCCCCTGGCCAATCGCCTATAGCTTGTTCATCTTAGGCTTGACGATTATCGGGCTCTCAACCTATAAGGTCCTTCGGTGGCATGAAGAGAAGTCGCTACGCGACGGAAGCAAGTGGACGAAGTAGCTTCCTGGGAATTGCCTTATTTTTGGAACACAGCGGCTCACCGAGATCCGGCAGCTGCCGGCCCCTGCCTCCTACGGATCAAACTTATACTGGCGCTAACTTTAGCACTTTAGAACTTTAGCACTTTAGAACTACCTTTACGTGCGATCCCTGCGATGGGTGTCAATGATCGCCTTGATCTTCTCGGGATCAGGGATTCCCTTGACCTCAATCTCGATGCCGTCATTCCCGGCGGACGAGATCGCGACAGAGCCCACGCCAAAAATGCGTTGCCAGAACGACTGATAAATCTGCACGTTGCGAATATCCGTGAGATAGACATCGTTCGTGAATTTGGACAAGATCCCCTTCCGCAAGGAGACACGTTCATCCGTGACCGTCAGCTCCGTACCCTTTGTCTTGATCCACCAGATCAGAAAGATGATGAGCCCAATCCCCACGAGGCTCAGAATCAGACAGAGTATAAATGACCACGGCCGATTCTTAAACATCGCCGGATGTGAGTGATACAGTACAGTCTCTTCCATAGTTTTCTCTCCTTGCATATACGTTGGTGTCAGGGTTCGGGGTTCCACCTTCGCTAAAGCTACGGCGGACAGGTCAGGGTTCGATGTTCGATGTTGGATGTTCGATGTTCCCAAGTTTCCAGTTTCAAGTTTCAAATCTCCGCCCTAATCACCCCATACTCTCCATCAAATCCGCCTTTACGCGTGACATGCCCCGCGCGTACAGCACGAATGCAGGCACCCACCTGCCCCAGGGAATCCAAGACTGCGTCTGGCGCATCCAGCAGCAGCGCCAGTTCATTCCCCTGTTCGAGAAGAATCTTCTGGTAAGCCGCCTGCACCTTCTTCGAAGTGTCCGCAACGCCCAACGTCTGGGCAATCAGCTCAGGCAGCGGAATGATATAGCGATAGACATCCGGGCGAGATGTAGCCGGCGGGGTCGGAGACCCACGCCCTACCTTTTCCAACTCCACCACGCGATGGAGTACGCCGATCGTCAGCTCCTTGCCGCAGACGGGACAGATATTCCCGCACGCCATGCTCTCTTCAGGCTCCATGCAGACGCCGCACGCGCGATGGCCGTCCAGATGGTACTTGCCCTCCTCCGGGAAGAGGTCAATGGTGCCCCCCCACCCCTTCGGATCACGCGTCCGCATCGCGCTCAACATCGCATCGTAGCCTGGCTTGCCATGGAAGACAGTCGCATTGCGCCCCAGGTTCGAAGGGGAGTGCAGATCGGAGTTGGAGATCAAGGTCAGGTTATCCAGACACCGGATGCGGCGGTTCATCGGCACGTCCGAGGACAAGCCTGTCTCAACAGCAAAGATATGCGGGGTCAGATCGCCAAAGCACTCTTCAACCGAATCAAAGCCGGACTTCGCACCAAGCATGGAGAACCAAGGCGTCCAGATATGCGCAGGGATCAACGCGCAGCGCGGATCAGTCTCCAGCAAAAGCTCCAGCAGACGGCACGGATCGAGTCCTAAGATCGGACGTCCATCCGAGACAATATTGCCGATCTCGCCCAGCTTTGCATTCACGCGCTCAGCAACCTCCAGCGAGGGCAGCACGATAATGCTGTGCACCTTGCGGACACGTCCGCCACGCTTATAGATGCTGCTGATCTCGCCAGTCACGATGAAACGCATAGGAGCACGACAACGATCCGGCACACTTTGGTCAGCGAGCATCTGCGCTTCCGGGGTCAGTTGATAGAGCCCATCTGCATCAGCGGCCTCGACAAGTTTGCTCTTCAGTTCCTCCATCCATTTCGGATGGGTGCAATCGCCAGTCGCGCATACAGAGACGCCCTTAAGCTGCGCCCACTGCGCCAGCCCCTCAGGCGTACACATCGGACTCGTCGCCCGCGAATACTTCGAATGAATATGAAAGTCAGCGTAATACATGTTTGTGGTGAATAGCTTACCGTATTCGGAACCACAAAATACACAAAAAACACAAAAAACTTTTTTGAAACTTTTTCGCAAAGATCGCAAGTTGGGTGAAGTACGGCGTGCCTACGCAATCGGCGAATACGCCGTCGGCACAGCTCGTACTTCACCCAGCATCTTTTGCATTAAACGACTCTCAGGTGCTTGCACGAGATAAGCCCCGGCTGTATTCAGCCACTCGCGGGGGCTTTCCGTGCAAGCACCTAATAGCGATCTTCGCGAAAAACATGCAATTAGCGACTATTCGCCAACGCCAATACAACCGGAATGAGAATCAACAGCGTGTAACCAATTCCACAGAGCCCGCCGAGGATGACGCCGATCCAGGCATGGACTTTTCCATGCGCCTCCGGATGCGCCTTGGCATATTTCAGTCCGAGGATGCCCAGCACCAGCGCAACATACCCCAGGATAATGCCCACGCACGGGATCACGGCAAAGACCGCGCAGTAATAGGCTGCGAGCGCTTGCGTGTTTTTATACGGGATCACGCGACTGATGATCGTATCCTCAATAGAATCCGCTTGCGCTGCATGCTTCAACTCAACACCGCATTGCAGACAGGTCGTGTCCGTCGAGGCATTGCGCTGTCCGCACTTGTAGCAATAGAGCGCATCTGAAGACACAGCCCCATCACTGCCCACGGCTTGCTCTCCAGGCAGTTGGACCAGATTTCCGCACGAAGCACAGCGGATGGTCTGTCCCAGCTGCTCCTGCGACACACTTTGAACCGCAGTACAATGCGGACACTTTATCGTACAGTTACTCATTTGTTCTCTCCTTTAACTTCATTGGAATGGTGGAATGTGGGAATGATGGAATGGTGGGGGAGAAGGAATACCGGCTCCGGGAGGGTCGCACGCTGTGCGACTGGCGCAGAGGCCTGCGCCGCTCCCGTTTTGGGATGGTGGTCGGATCGACCGCCTGGACGGCGATCCGCCGTCCCTCCCGAAGAAACCATCTTCCAACATTCCATCATTCCATTCTCCCTTACGGCATTAAATACACAATCGGCGGTTTTGACGGGTCGCGAGGCGGAAGTGTTTGAGAATTGAAAAGTACACGCAGGGTTGCGTATTTTGCCTGATTACTAAAGGTGCCGCCGCCTTTTCGTACGCAGACAAAGCCTTTGTCTCCGAATGGTGTCTTATGCTCTCCAGCCCCGAGGGCTATCCTTATATCTAAGCTCGTTGAACCCCCGTGATTAATAAAATACTCCAGCAACTTGACATCCACATTACGTGTGATCAACACAGGGATAATATCTGCATCTTCCTCCGTAATATTGGCAGCTATGGCCCACATATTATTTTCAGCGGTCAGTTTGCCGCCTCCGACTTTGGCGGGGACACCTGCACCAGCCAGTTTTGAATAATCAAATCCTTTTACATACGGGTCGTGCCGATCCATGCCCACATTCGGCCCGTCATAAATCTCATAGAAATAGTCCGAGCTGTTTGTGAAGCACTTGACGCCGATATCGTTAGAAGACGCATCAACGCCACTCTTCAGTTTCGTCTTCGGCCATATATTTCCAAGACCTAGCGGTTCACGATCGGTATTTGCACTTGTGATAGCAATATAAATATCTCTACCACGTGCACTAACAGGACTTTGGGGGGGAGGATGCAGCATAAAAATATGGTCACCATATATCACGATCCCAGCCACCGCCATCACCCCGAGAGTACAGACGCAACTCCAGAGCTTGACCTTTTGCATGCTCGTTAACGTTTTTTTGCGTGTCTTTGCTTTTTTAGACACAGCTGCATTCTCGTCTGTTGCTTCCATAACCTTCCTCCTCGTCTATAACTTGCTTTGTTTTTACCGCAAAGAACACAAAGATCGCATAGATCAACTTCTAAATGCTTACTTTCGCAATCAGGTGTACATTTCTTTCCTCTGTGTTCTATGCGTTCTTTGCGGTAAAAATTAACCCAATCAATCCTGTCAAAAAGATCTGTGTCAATCTGTGGTCAGAAACTCTGCGCCCCTGCGCCTCTGCGCGAAAACATGGTTCCCTACGGCATCAAATAAACAATCGGCGGTTTCGACGGATCGCGCGGCGGAAGCGATTGTGAATTAAAAATCACACGCAGTGTTGCGTATCTTGCTGAACTATGAAAAGTGCCTCCACTTTTGCGCACCAACACAAATCCTTTCTTTCCGAGTGGCGTTTTATATTCTCCCGTCCCGATGGCAATCTTCATGTCAATATTGGTGCTCGTAATACCGTAGTTAATCGCTTCTTCGATCGCCTTCACATCCACATTTCGCGTAACCAGCACAGGGATGATATCTGAATCTTCCGGCGTAACATTAGCGGCAATCAACCACATATTATTTTTAGCCTCAAGTTTGCCTTTGCCCTCCCTTACAGGAACGCCCGAACCCGCCAGTTTAGAATAGTCAAAGCCGCTTACCCATGGCTTCCACTTTTCCGTGCCGAGATGTTCCTCATCATAAAGGGCTGCAAAATACTCTGTGCTTGTCTTAAATACTTTACCCGAAATATCATCAGTGAAATTCGTGGATGTACGACATGTCTTGGGCCATATCGGAGGAAATTCCAGTGGTTCACGATCCGTATTCGCATTTTCGATTGCGACATGAATATCACGGCCTCTTGCCGCAACAGCCGCCATGTTTGCTTTTAGCATTGCACCAGAGAAACTAACACCAGTAGTACAGAAACTTAACAGAAAACCGAATAGAATAACCCAGAACAATAAATACGCTAATGTCCTTATTATGATCCAACAAAATGCGCAGATCGTCTTTATTTTATCGACAGGCTTTTGAAGTTTTGAGGTGTTCATAACAATCATTCCTTCTGCTTTCCCTTACGGCATTAAATACACAATCGGCGGTTTTGACGAATCGCGGGGCGGGAGCTCCTTGTTCTTAAAAATATCACCGAGCGTGACAGTACGTTTTTTCAAATTAAAAGTAGTGCCCCCTTTAAACACAGCAGCGAATCCTTTGTTACTAAATGGTGTCTTATATTGTCCTTTACCCAAGTCTATTCCGATATTGAACTCACTCGCTTTAAGTCCATGATTGACGACCCGCTCGATCTCCTTCACATCCACGTTGCGTGTAATTAAGAAAGGTATCCGGTCATCATCCTGATCCGTAATATTTGCCGCGATGATCCACATATTGTTTTGCGCATCAAGTTTCCCCCCTCCCGACTTGGCAGGAACACCCGCCCCAGCCAGCTTGGAATAGTCAAATCCCTTTATATACGGATCATGCTTCTCAGTACCCACATTTGGCCCGTCATAGAGTTCATAGAAATAGTCCGAACTCGTCTTGAAGCTTTTAGCAGAAATATCCCCTGGATGGTTGGTCGTCGCGAGATAGGTCTTGGGCCAAACCGGTGGCAACCCCAAGGGTACCCGATCCACATTCGCCCATGTAATCGACACAAAAACATCTTTCCCCCTGGCACTGACAGCCATTAAATTGCCTATCAGCGGATTCGATGCTGTAGTAGGAAATAAAGCGACAACTAAAACTGCCAAGACAGCAAGAGAGCAAAGAATTCGAACTAAAATATCGCTTGCGCTTAACGGTTTCTTCGAAACATGTGTCTTCTCGCTTGTTGCTTCCATATCATTCCTCCTCCAAATTTATTTTCAACTAATTAAACTAATTAAGCTAATTTCAATTCGTTCCATTCGTTTAATTCGTTGATAAAAAAAACATCCTCTTTTGCTCCCATCCAACGACCGCCAACCCTAACGTGCCGCCTACGGCATTAGATATACAATCGGCGGTTTTGATGGATCGCGGGGTGGCAGCTCTTGCCCATTGAAAAGAATGCCCAGTGTTGCATAACGTGATTGATTACTAAATGTGCCGCCACCTTTACGAACACAGACAAATCCTTTGTTTCCGAACGGCGTTTTATAGTCACCCTTGCCCAGCGGGATTTTCGTCCTAAAATCGTTGGTCTTGATTCCGTAATTGATTGCGCGCTCGATCACGCTTGCATCCACATTGCGCGTAATCAAGACGGGTATACGGTCGTCGTCCGAATCCGTAAGATTCGCTGCAATCAGCCACATATTGTTTGCCGGAGTAAGCTTTCCTTCTCCATACTTAGCAGCCACGCCTGCACCAGCCAGTTTAGAGTAGTCAAAACCCCTTACATAAGGATCGTGTTGATCCGTACCAGCGTTTGAGCCGTCATAAAGCTCATAGAAATAGTCCGAACTTGTTTTAAAGCTCTGAGCTGAAACATCATCCAGATGATTCGTATAGGCCAGATAGGTCTTAGGCCACAAAGGTGGCAAACCTAATGGTTTTCGATCCGAATTAGCACCTGTAATCGCAATATAGATATCTCTGCCTCTTGCAGCAATAGCTGACCACGGAGCATGATAGCCTGCCAAGGGAATTGCTGGATAGATAATCGCAACCAAAAGAAGCATGCCCACAAAAAGGAACAACTTGCCGTTAAAGAATATGCCTTCGAAAAAGGACCACATTTTTCTTAGCAACGTTAAAAAATTCATTCTGGCTCTCCTCACGGCATTAAATACACAATCTTCGGCTTTGACGGATCGCGGGGAGGCAACTCTTGACGACCAAAGACATTGCCCAGTGTGGCTTGTCGAGATCTGAACATAAAAACGCCACCTCCTTTGCGAATAACGACTGCCATCTGACTCCCAAAGGGGGCCGTATATTCACCGTTACCGACATTAATTTGCGTATTAAAATCACTTGCGGTAAGACCCTGATTGACCACCCGTTCAATCTCTTTCATATCCACATTCCGTGAGATGAGTACAGGGATCGAGTCGTTATCCGTATCTGTCAGATTTGCAGCGATTGACCACATATTGTTCGCGGCTGTCAGGTGATAGTCCTTGCAGACCGGAACGCCCGCGCCCGCAAGCTTGGCATAATCAAACCCGGGTATGGAAGGCTCCCACGTGTCGGTTCCATAGTGCTCTTCATCCGCGAGCACTTTAAAATATTCGGTGCTCGTCTTAAACCCTTTCGTGAAGGCATCCGGCTTCTGATTCGCACTCCCGCCAGGCAAAGGCGTCTTAGGCCATACCAATCCCTCCCCGAGTGGTTCGCGTTCCGTATTTGCACTCACAATCCCAATATATATATCACGCCCTCGTGCAGCCACTGCCGCTGCATTCGCTTGCAGACGTGCGTTGCTGATGGCTGGGAAAAGTGCCGCCGCTAAAATGCCAAGCACTGGAATCGAACAAACAGCACCGATGACGAGCGCGACAATACACCCTGTACTCATGCCTCTTTTCTTCGGCACAATTACAGGAGGCACACCTGGGTTATTTTGACCAGTACCCGAATTCGCGCGTGCACCACATTTTGGACAAAATTGCATATCGCGGTCTAGAGTCGTGTTGCATACTGAACAGTTCATATCAAACCCTTTCGTTAAGATTATTGTTACTTTACACCCGAATGACAGAAGGATGCAAGGACGAAAGGACAGAAGTTTAAGACCTCCTTCCAGCAAGGTGGCAGAGCCGTCTCGGCTCTGTGCGGGCAAGATGCCCAATGCCACCAACTTTTATGCGGATCCCCTGGGCGCATAGGCGTCCTCGCCTGTGCTATGGCGGCAAAAAAGCCGCCATCCATTGCTTTGATTCGAAGTGTACAGGCGAGGACGCCTATACGCCCAGGAGAGGAATGCGGGCAAGATGCCCAATGTCACTAACTTTTCACACTGAGTTTTTTGGTTTGTTGAAAAATTGCTTCGTGTTTTACGCTAAGATCGCTAGTTGGGTGAAGGACGGCGTGCCCTCGCAAGTCCGTGAATACACGGAGGGCACAGCTCATCCTTCACCCAGCATCTGTTTGCGAAGGCTCAGGTGCTTGCACGAGATAAGCCCCGGCGGTATTCCGCCACTTGCGGGGGCTTTCCGTGCAAGCACCTCTCATAGCGATCTTAGCGAAAAACAAATTCTTGTTTGTCTGCATTATAAATGCCACAAGTTTTTGCAATAGAATATGTTAAAAACGTAATGCGCCCTGAAAAGTTAGTGGCATTGGGCAAGATGCCCGCGCTCCTTTCCGAGAAGGAAGCGTGGCCGCCTGCCACGCCGTAGCTTAAGCGTAGGCGGGTTCCGCCCGCATCTACTTGCGGGCAGAATGCCCTCGTCCCTTTCGGCAAAACATCTACTTCTTCGAGTAGAAGTCGAATATGCTCGGGGGCGACACATTGGTCACAGCAGGCTGAATTTTTTCAGCCGGCTTATCTTCGATGGCCGTCTTCTGTATATTCGCTGTGACGGGTTCTACGAGCAAGGGTTCCGGCAGGGGCGCGGCTCTCGGCAGCGGCGTTGCCAGCGAAGCGATCAGCGTGACCGCGTTAGTTGCTGGCGCGGGCGGTGACGCTACAATCGTTCCTGTGGCAATTGCGAGGGCCGCCTTGGCTTTCTCTTCCTTGGCTTTCTTCCAGGCAAATTCGCGTTCGCGCTTTTCACGCACAGCCACATCGAGTGCGTCTTTTTTCTCGGCGTAGTCAAGGATTCCATCGGATATGGCGTCGGCGCAATAGTCCATCCACTCCGGCTCCAGCATTTTCAGGAGTTCAGACGCATTCGAGAGGAAACCGATTTCAATGAGGACCGCGGGACAGCTGGTCTCACGCAAGACAAAGAATGACTGCCTCTTTAAGCCGCGATCCGGGACTGTCGGATCCATCTCGACCAAGCGGCGCTGGATGGAATACCCCAGTTGCGTATTGTAATAATCATTCGCATTGCCGATTTGGAAGCCGCGTGCCCGGCTTCCCTCCGGCGTACCGGCATAGCCTGCCGGATTAATCACAAATGTCTCTGAGCCCGTGGACTGAGGATTGGGAGAAAAATTCGCATGAACACTTACAAAGATATCCGCCTTGGCTTTGCGCGCGGCAAGCGACCGCTCATCCAGCGCAAGCGCCACATCATTCGTACGCGTGTAGGAGACCTTCATGCCGGCATCTTCCAGGCGCGCGCCGACCAGACGGGTCATGTCCAGCGTCAGATGTTTTTCGCTCATGACAAAGGGTGCCCGCGAACTCGCCCCGTCATCCATCCCGCCATGCCCGGCATCGAGCATCACATGCAGCGTCTTGGGCGCACTGTTGGTCGCGGTCAAGATGCCCAGCTTGATGTAGTCGAGATCAATGGCTCCGATACGCCAGTCGCCATTCGAGACGTTGCCTTCGGGAAGGACATTCAGCCAGACCGTGCAGCCGTTGACATCCGCCCGGCGGCGGCCTGGATAAAACCGAACCGTGTCCGTCTCGTTTGAGAATAAGACAGAGTCGCCGTTCCAGAGGCAATTCGTGCAGCCGAACGCCGCCTGCGTCTGTTTCAGCGTCCTCCATTGCACAGCAGTCTGTGCATGGCCTTGCAGTCCTGCACAGATCAGTAAAACTATTAAACCAGCCCTCATCATTTGTAATGTCCAATTGTTCGTAATACAGATTAAAGATTTTTACGCAAAAACCGCAAATTTTGCGCAAATGTCACGCCCGCCTCACCCGTGAATACACGGACGGCGGAGCGAACATTTGCGCTGAAAATGAATTTGACACTGCTGACAACAGTAGCTGCCGTTTCCCTTGGGTGACACCTTTCCTCTTACTCTGCGCGGCTATCCATTCCGCCGTCCGTGTATCCACGGGTGAGGCGGATGAGATAGCCGCGCAATCTTCTTGCGGCTTTTGCGGTGAAACAATTAAACCGACGTCCGAGCTGCATCCATGACACCACGGAAGTAGCCGATGGACTCTGCGATGCCGAGCAAGGGCTTATCCATATCCTTCTCGTATTCCAGGCTGCAGGCGCCTGCATAGTTGATCTTGCACAAGGCGCGCACAACAGCGGGCATATCAATCAAGCCGCGCGGCATCTCAATGCCCTTGCCCTGCTTGGTCGGCGCTGTGACATTCTTGATGTGCACGTCATGGAGGCGCTCCTGGTACTTCAGGATCGCTGCAACAGGATCCTTGCCATCGCGGAACTGGTGTCCGATATCCAGACAGAGTCCGACGCGCTTATCCATCTTGTCAATCATTTCGATGGCGCTCTCTGCATTGGGGAAAAGCTCCGGCATATCCGGTCCATGATTATGGATCGCATACTTGATGTCATACTCCTGGACCTTCTCGTTGATCAGTTTCAAGAGTTTTGCTGAGGCGACGCGCTTCTTGTCGATGGTGTCATGCGGCACACCGACCAGGACCTTGACGCCCACCAGCTTGGCATACGCAAAGGCCTTATTCACGGCCTCTTCGTCCTTCATATAAATCGGGCCGACGCCATATCCAATCACGCCGAACTCGGCGCACTTGGCATGGAAGGCGGCTGCTTCTTCCGCGGTGCAGTCCAGCTTCAGATGAAAATCTTTGATGCAGAGGAAATGCACATCCACCTGCTTCATCATGGCCAACGTCTCATCCAGTTTAAACTTGTTAAAGGTGAACCCGGCGATGGCCAGCTTGAAGGGAAGCGCCTTGGCTCCCTCTTTTTGAACAGCTTCCGCTGCCAAGGATGCGGTCGCACCCATCATGGGGACCATGGCCGTTGCTGCAGCGCCTGCGCTGACATGACCAAAAAACGAACGACGTGTCATCATTTCTTATCTCCTTTTTTTTGTTCATAAGCGGCAATCGCCGCCTCATCAACAATTTCTACACCTACTGCCGCGCAAATAGCGGCAAGATCAAATCCTTTTTCCGTGGCCAGCCTGCGCGCGCGCGGCGTAGCGCGGATGCGTGGCTGCGCAGGCGGACAGGCGCAACGGCCTGTCCCTATGGTCCTTGCGTCCTGCTGTCCTTGCGTCACAGACGGGCCGGCAAAGGCGCTTGCCTCAACCTGCTCTCCTGCTTCGCCGATTGCGCCGATCACGCTGCCGGTCGGCACAATGCTCTTGGTGGGCGCGGCAATGGCCAGAAGCGTCCCCGCTGCTGGCGCTTCAAAATCATACGCTGCTTTATCCGTAGTCAACACCGCAAGGATCTCGCCTTTTGCAACAACATCCCCTACTTGCTTATGCCACTGCGTAATCGTCACATCGACGATATTGGCATCCAGTTGTGGAATAATGATCGGTGTCATGGCTGAACGCTCAATTCGACTTGGTGCTCTTACGTGTCGAAGGTGTCTTGGTTGTCGTCGGAGGATGCGTGCCCTTTTTCGTCGTGGCTGGGACGCTCTTGGTTGACTTGGTCGGCGGCTTCGCAACAGCCCCCTTTGTTGCAGGCGCGTTCATCGGCAGATCGGCAACAACAGGCAGCTGTTCTGACGTCTTCTCTTTTGCGGCGGGCTTCTCCTTGTTCTCGCTGCGCGCGTCCATGAGATAGACCATCAGAAGCGCCGCGATGCAGATGATCACGGCAAAGACAATGGCCTGCTTCATCCAGGCTTGGAATGCGCCACGCTCGCTAAAGTCATCAAAGCGTTTGCGCTGGGGAATATCGGTTAAAATCGACATATTAAGTCTCGTAAAGGGGTTCTGTCGGCGTCGCTTGCGTTCCGAGAATCTCCTTGACTGCAGCAGCATCTGGCTCAACGGAAAATTCAGGTTGCGTTGTCGCGTCAGGGGTCTCTTTTTTCTTTTCTTTTTTGTGCATCGCCTTGCGTTCGGACGCTTTCGAGCGTTGCAGCGTCGGGTCAAGCGCATTCAACTCCTCAAGGCTCTTGAGTCCGAAGTGATCCAGGAAGGTCGCTGTCGTGCCATACAGGAAGGGGCGGCCCGGCAGATCACTGCGGCCCACAATGCGCACCAGATGCAATTCCATGAGCGCCTTGAGAATATGGTCGATGATGACGCCACGGATGGATTCGATTTCCGACTTGGCCACAGGCTGGCGATAGGCGATAATCGCAAGGGTTTCAAGGGCAGGACGCGAGAGGCGGTTCGGACGCTCAACCTTCAGCAAGTCGCGCACCCAACGCCCGCAGCAGGCCTGTGTCTGGAAGCGGTAACCGCCATTCAGCTCAACCACTTCGATGCCCAGTCCGATGCGTTCCAGCTCCTGCTCGATGCCCTTCAGCGCATCTGTCACTTCGCGCGGCGAGGCCTCTGCAAAGAGTTTCAACGTCTCTTTGCGGTCCTCGCCCGCATCCTCCACAACATGATTCAGGCATGCACGGATATCTTCAACAGTCAGCGGATGGTCAGCGCCAAAGAGCAATGCGCCGACGATCTGCTGCAGGCTGGAGGGCATCGGGATCTTCACATCATCAAGGCTGGGCATTTTCGGTTCCTCCCATAATTAATGGCATCATCTGGTCATACCGTGCGGTGGCTTCCGGCAGGATGACGATTTCGTGGAATGAATCATTCTGCTGGAGCACGATCTGGTGCATGCGTAACAACTCCAGCAAGGCCAGGAAGGTCACAATGATTTCACCGCGTGGCGATTCAGCCTGAAACAGGGACGAAAAATAGACATGCGGGCGCTCCCGCATCATCCCGACAATCATCTCCATCTTGTCCGGCACAGACCAGCGGATCGCCTCGAAGTGGCCGAGCGGCTCGACAGACGCCCGTGACAGCACATCCTGGAAGGCCGTCAAGAGATCAAAGAGTCCGATGTCGCCTAACGCTTGTCCGGCATCAACGGGATCCTTCTCGAAGATCGGCGCATCGCCGCCATACGCGAACGCTTCGCCCTTGAGCACTTCCCGTTCGAGCAAGTATCCGGCGGCATCTTTAAACTTCTTGTATTCGATGAGCTGACGCACAAGATCAAGGCGCGGATCAACCCAGTCCTCATTGCTCTCCTCTTCTGTGCCGCGCGCTTCGACCGGCAGGAGCATCCGGCTCTTAATCATCATGAGCGTCGCGGCCATCACCAGGAACTCGCCGGCAATATTCAGATCCAGCATGCGCATCATGTCCAGATACGCCATGTATTGCCGCGTGATTTTCTCGATGGGAATATCGTAGATGTCCACCTCTTCACGGCGAATCAAATAGAGGAGCAAATCGAGAGGTCCCTCAAAGACCTCCAGATCCACCTTGTAATCATCCGCTAATAGTGTTTCTACTGACATGTGAAGAGGGGAGCCTATGAAGGATTATGCAATGCCCACGGCCTTGCGGGCTTTGTCGAGTGTGACGGCTGCGGCGGCGCGCGCGCGTTCCGCACCTTTGCGTAGAATGGATTCGACAAAATCAGGATTGGCCTTCAGCTCTTCGCGCTTCGCACGGAAGGGCGCGAACTGCTCCTCGAAGATGGCCAGCAGGGCTTTTTTCGCATGGCCGTAACCATAGTTGCCTGCGGCATAATTCGCTTCCATTTCCGCGCGTTGCTCAGGGGTCGCAAAAAGTTTATAAAGCGAATAGATGTTACAGGTCGCAGGATCCTTGGGATCTTCGAGTCCCTTGCTGTCGGTCACGATCTTCATGATGCGCGCCTTGGTCTCTTTGGCATCGCCGAAGAGTTCAATCGTATTGCCGTAGCTCTTGGACATTTTCTGTCCGTCCACACCCGGGACAACAGCGACCTCCTCTTGAATAAAGGGTTCCGGGATTGTAAAGACTTCGCCGAACAGATTGTTAAACTTGATGGCGATGTCGCGCGTGACTTCGACATGCTGCTTTTGGTCGCGTCCGACAGGGACGATGTTCGACTGGTAGATCAGAATATCCGAGGCCATCAACACGGGATAGGCAAAGAGTCCATGCGACGGTGCAAAGCCCTTTGCAAGCTTGTCCTTGTAAGAGTGACACCGCTCCAGCAGTCCCATGGGCGTGACAATCGAGAGCAACCACGCGAGTTCATGCACTTCCGGCACATCACTCTGACGGAAGAAAATCGTCTTTTCCGTATCGAGTCCGCACGCCAGAAAGTCCAGTGCGACATCCCAGGTATCCTGACGCAAGCGCGCCGAATCCTGCACCGTGGTGAGCGCATGATAGTTCGCGATAAACAGATAGGCATCGCCTTTTTGCTGAAGTTCAAGCGCCGGACGCATCATGCCAAAATAGTTCCCCAGATGAAGTTTACCTGAGGGTTGGATACCCGAAAGAATTCTCATAAACCGCCAATCTCTTGTAGTGTAAATAAAGTGCCGTTCAGTATATCGCTTTATCGGCATCATTTCAAGCGAGGGTATCAGTTAAATATCCAATATCCAACAAGGAATATCCAATATCCAAGTAGAAGGTCGAGTTTCCGACGGTTACTGATCATTCAACGTTGACGAAAAGATGGCTGATTTATGATTGCACAGCAAGAAAGGAGCGCGGGCATCTTGCCCGCAAGCTGATGTGGCCGGGACGGCCACGCTCCTTTCCGCTGAAAGGAGCGCGGGCATCTTGCCCGCACGAAGCATCGGACCCTATTAAATCCGAGTACACCTATTTCGGCAGCGGAAGTGCCGGCACCCCGAAAAGCTCGAAGATCAGCTCTTTTTGTTCCATGACCGCATCATAACCGAGCTGGATGGCTTGCGGGGCGTGATGGAACTCCAAGGTCCCTAAATAGCCGACCTTGGGCTGGATGAGAATATCTGGCGGCTCGCGGAGCAGACGTTCGCGCGTGATGGAGTTCTCGATCGTCCGAAAGGTCATGAGCAGGATGTCCATGAGTGTCGGCGACTTGATCTTCTCGCGGAGATCCCCCACCAGGTTGATATCGACGCCGATGACATGCGTTGCGCCCATGGCCCGGGCCACGCTGATCGGCAGCGGGTTGATCACGCCGCCGTCGACGAGCCACTGGCCCTTTGTGTATTCAACCGGGGTGAAGACCCCGGGAATTGAGAAGGACGCCCGAAGGGCCTTAAAGAGGTCGCCATCCGCCAGCACGACCTCCTGCTCCAAGCGCAAGTCTGCCGCCACCGCTGCGTAGGCGACTGTCAGATGTTCAATCCGTTTAACCGGGATGAGGGCGCGCAGCAGATCCATAATACGCTCCCCCTTCACCAACCCAGACCTGGGCAAATTCACCTCAAAAAAGAGCTTCGCAACCTCCTTCCAGCCAATCGACGAGGCCACCCGAACCGCCTCGTCAACGACACCTGCCGCATGTATCGCAGCCACGATGGCGCCGATGCTCGTACCGACAACGATATCAGGGGCGCACTTGATCTCAGCCATGGCCTTGAGCACGCCGATATGCGCCCACCCCCTCGCTCCGCCGCTGCCAAGGACTAATGCTGTTTTTCGTGGGGCTGGTTTTGTGCGCATATCGATACTCTTCCGTGTTGTTGAATGGACGAATCCTATTGTTTTAAGGCTCCGGACATCTTGTTGGTGGATCCCCCGTAGCAGGGAGAAGCTAAAAGGGTCGGCCCGTACGGGACGGCTGGCTGGCGCGACTTCCGGGGGTGGCGGACTGACCCCGGGTTCAGATCCCAGCGCGCTTCAGGGAGTTGACGCATCAGCCGCTCGTGCATGGTTTCTGAGCCCTTGCCAAAGGTATGCAGCATGGCCATCTGGTTGATCGTCATAAACCGGGGGGTCCAGTAGCCACCGGGGAGAGGCGGCACGATCACTTCATTGATCTCAGCCAGTCTCAGTTCTTCGACAATATTCAATCCTGAAAAGGGATCATACGGCTTTTCAGAAGGCATCTCAAGCGGCTCCAGGGGGGGAGGCGGTGTCTCCATCTTGCCAAAGGTGATTTGCGTGACAGGGCCATCCTCTCCATGCCGCCGGGTTGATTGATGGTAGAGCAGCGCCATGACCGCACAGACGACACTGCAGGAAATCAAAAGAATGGCGGCTTGGCGCAGCCAGGTCGCAGCCAGCAGGCGTTGTGTCCAATGGATAGTCCGCTTCGGCTTAAACAACCCCAAATCTTTATGCAACCCGCTGCGCAGCGGGAAGAGCACGCGCCGCAAGTCGTCGCACTCCTTCTTGCAGGAGGCGCACGTAAAGACGTGGCACGTGATCTCATCCTGCTCCTTGGGGTTGAGGTCACCCAGCAACCAGGATGTCAGTTTCTCTTCATATTGACAGGCCATGATCTCCACCCTCCTTTCTTTTCACCTCTTCACTGAGAATCTTGATTGCATGATGCAACAGATTTCCAATGTAGCTCGACTTCTCGCCGACAATCCGTGCGATATCCTCGTAGCTCAGCCCCTGCTGCAACCGCAGCAGCACAACCTGCCGCTGCAACGGCGACAGCGCTGTCAAGCACGACAGCACGACTTCCTCTCGCTCATCCAAGCCCGTATCCGGCATACAGAACGCATCCTGCTCCTCGCTATACGACTCGTGCATCTTCCGGCGGCGCTCCTCCGAGCGGATGATATCCACGGACTCATTGTGTACCACGGTGTAGAGCCAATTGCGGACCTCATCTGTCGGCTCCTCGACGGGCGGGACGCGCTTTGAGAGCTTCACCCAGGCGTTCTGGACTGCATCCTGCGCTAACGTCGCGTTGTTCATCAGCCGCGCCGCATAGCGTAACAGCGGCATTTGGAATGCCGCTATAACGCTGGATAGTCCTGATTGATGAGCCTTGTTTGCGTTCACACCTTTTAATCATAACGGAATCCGTTGAAACGCGCAAAGGAAATCACGCTTAGATGTTCGTCGGCTTGACAACGATATCATCCTTGTCCGCCGTCGTGACCGGAAGTTCATCAATAACCTTGATCGCGGCCACACTGGTGGTCTGTAAACCGCGGTAGTATACCATGAGTTGCAAGGCTGCCAGGCAGGTGTCCATTACGGGCCGGTCGGTATGATGATCCTTATTCTCCCACCAGCCGATCTCCTGCGGGTTTCCTTTATGGTCAACATAGCCGGACACCTCCTTCGCGAGCTTTTTCTGAGCCGGGACATAGACGCGCTTCATCACCTCATTCCAGGAACTCCAGCGTTTTCCGCCGGCATGGAATCTGCACTGCGTGGCGTAGTAGAAGTAGTACTGGAGACTTTCACCTCCAATGCCTGCAAACTTTTCTTCAAGGGACGGCATCCACTTGTCCATGACATCAAGCGATTGCTTCGTCTCCTTCTGGTCTGCGGCACCGAGGAGTTGCATGCAGAGCGTTCCGACACTGGTCATGCCATGGTTGCCGGAGGGGGCGGTATACCCAAAGCCGCCACTGGCCCCTGCATTCTTCTTGAAGCCGCGAACCGCCAGCTTCAGCGCCTTATCAAGCCCTTCAACGTCCAATTGAGCCATGTGGCCGGCCTTAATGGCCTGCGCGCACCAGCCCATGTAGGAGGTGTCGTCGCGGTCAGTCTGCTTGACATTGTAGTCCCATCCCCCGGAGGGATGCTGTCCGTTGACAACATTTGCCAAGGCCTTTTCCGCCGCCTTTTTGACGTTGGGATTCATGGTCATGCCATACGCCTCACAGAGGGCATACGTCGCAATCGGGAGGCTGTATTCGTGTCCATCAGAGCCTTTGAAGCGGCCCTGCGCATCTTGCTGCGACATCAAATACTCTAACCCCTTTTGAACTGTATCCCCAAACTCCTCAGATTCGCCAGGTTTTTCGCCATGCGCGAGGAAGGTCAGGATCGCGAGGCTGGTCATGGCCACGCCATTGTTGCGCCACGACCCGTTCGGCTGCTGGTTCTTCTTGAGCCAGCGAAGTGTCCTGTTGACAGCCGCCTCGGTCTCAGGCGAATTATTAAACTTTCTTCCGAGGATCCCCCGTTCCCCAGGTTCACGGGTACTTCCGATGAGGTTTTTCAGGATCACTGGACTTTTGGTGATCATAACAGCGTCGATAGGAGCCGGCTGAGGACTGATGGGTTGCTCTGTCGGTTTCAGATTTTCGACGTCCGGCTGGTCAATGACCACATCCACCTTGACATCTGTCTCCCGCTCTTTCGGCTTATCGAGGGGAGGGACTATTTCCAAATCTGGAGGGGGAGGCACTTCGATAAACGTTACGTCAAATATGCGATCTGTCGTATTTTTTGCAGCGGAGAAGACAATCAGGAGACCGATAAGCGCCATCGGCATCAGGACTGCAGCAATGGGCGCTGAGAGCCGCTGGACCTCAATCAAGGCCTCCTTGTAGTCCTTTGTGTCGCGTGCGCATTTGAGACCTTGCATCATGCTTTTTAAGCGTTGCAGGTACGTCGCCTCGGTATAGGTTGCTGCGATACTTTCCAGATGGCTGTTGACCTCATTCACGTTTAGGGTTGTGTTCATGTCACACCTCCTGTTTTAAGGGTTGTTGTTCTCTTGTTCACCCTTAATACGAACACCACGCCTTTTTTATTAAAAAAATATTCTTACCCTCTTCCCGTCCCCCCCCCCCCCCCATTCCAATATTCCATCATTCCAAAAAAAAGGAGCCTGCGGTTTCCCACAGGCTCTTTTGAATGATAGCTGTCTGTTTAGCGACGGCCACGCAGGCGACCATGTTTCAGGAAGCCATCGTAGTTACGCATCAGGAGGAACGATTCCATCTGGCGCAGCGTATCCAACGCCACACCGACGATGATCAGCAAGCTGGTTCCGCCGAAGAAGGATGCCATTCCCCAGGGAATATTCATCCAGCCATTCAGCACCTGGGGCAACAGGGCGACAATCAAGAGCCCGGTTCCGCCGATCAATGTCACGCGCGTCATCAGAGCATCCAGATATTCAGCAGTCGCACGTCCTGGGCGGATGCCCGGCACATACGAACTGTCGCGTTTCAGGTTGTCAGAGATTTGCATCGCGTTAAACTGGGTTGCGACCCAGAAGAACGAGAAGAACATGATCAGCAAGCCATAGATCACCAGATGTATGGGCGAGTGAGGAGCTTCCAGCTGACCGCCAAACCATTTAACCCACTCCAGAACGGTGTTGAGCACACTCGTCGAATCCGGGTTAACGGGAACGCGTTTCAACAATGCAGCCGGGAACTGAATGAGCGGACCTGCGAAGATGATCGGCATCACACCTGTGTAGTTCACACGCAACGGCATATAGGTCTGCTGCATGCCGGCACTGCCACCCCCGACCGAACGGCGCGTCGAGTGAATGGGCACCTTGCGGACGCCCTGCGTGAGCATGACCGTCCCCATGACAACAGCAAAGCCGAAGAGCAGCAACAACACCAATTCAACGGGGTTGCTGTTGGCTTCAACGCCTGCCAAGCCGAAATAGCGCTGCCAAGCTTCCAGAATGGCCAGCGGCAGACGGGACGTGATATTGATCATGATGATCAACGATGTTCCATTGCCAATGCCACGCTGCGTGATCTGATCAGCAAGCCACATGACAAACAGCGAGGCCGTCGTCATACAGATTGTGGTCATGATGGTGAACGCGATTCCAGGGTGTGTTACGATCTGGATACTTCCGAGACCGAGTGCTGCCGGATTCTGCAATGCAGTGGACAGCGCGGCGGCCTGGAACACACAGATGCCAATCGTCAGATAACGTGTATATTGCGAAAGCTTCGCACGCCCGGTGTCTCCTTCACGGACAAGGCGTTCGAGCTGTGGCACGACAGCAGTCAACAACTGAACAATAATTGAAGCGCTGATGTAGGGCCAAATGCTCAAGAAGCCGATGGCGCACTGATCCAGTGCACCACCGCTAAACACGTTAAACCAGTCCATCATTCCACCGCCAGCTCCAGACATTTCCCGGATACGAGCAAGCTCAGCCTGCAAGGTCCGAAAATCAACACCCGGAGTTGGAATCATGGAGATCAAGCGGCAGACAAAAACCAAGCCGAGTGTCACCAGGATGCGTTTCCTGAGTTCAGGAATTTTGAATGTATTCGCAAAGGTGGATAACATGATGATGTTCCTTAAACAATTTCAACCGTACCGCCGGCAGCCTCAATCTTGGCCTTCGCGGTTGCGCTGACAGCACTAACTTTGAGTGTGAGCTTCTTGGTCAGTTCGCCCGATCCAAGAATCTTAACCCCGTCAAACTTGCTCTTGAACATCCCAGCCTGGCGTAGAACATCCAACGTGACGACTGTGCCATTCTCGAAGATTTCGAGCGCTTGCACATTCACGGGACCATACTCGACGCGGGTCGGGTTCGTGAAGCCACGTTTCGGCAAACGACGGATCAAAGGCATTTGACCGCCTTCGAAGCCGAGCTTACCCTTGTGGCCCTTGCGGGCATTCTGGCCCTTATGACCACGGGTTGATGTTTTACCCATGCCGGAGCCGCTTCCGCGACCGACACGTTTACGGGGCTTACGCGCCCCCGGGGTATTCTTAAGTGATGATAAATCCATTTTTACTCCTTTAGATCCATCTGATCCGCCCTTCCGGACGGATCAGAACGGTCCATTAATCTTAGGCCCTTGCCGCGGCAATTTCTTCAGCCGAGCGCAACTGGTTCAGCGCGTCAACTGTAGCCTTGACCACGTTCAAGCGATTCTTACTGCCGAGGGACTTACCGACGGCATCGCGCACGCCGGCAGCTTCAAGCACAGGGCGCATACCGCCACCCACGATGAGTCCTGTTCCGTCGGGCGCGGGCTTCAGCAGCACGCGGCCTCCGTCACAGCAACCAATCACCTGATGGGGGATGGTCTTGCCCGCGAGCTTGACGCGAATCATAGCTTTCTTCGCGGCATCGCCACCCTTGCGGATAGCATCGCTGACTTCGTTAGCCTTGCCAAAACCAAAGCCGACGCGTCCTTCGCGGTCACCCACGACGACGACGGCGCTAAAGCTGAAGCGGCGACCGCCTTTGACAACCTTGGCGCAACGGTTCACGAAGACGACGCGTTCGTCGAATTCGCTCTGGCTATCACGGGAGAATTCTTTTTCGTTACTCACTTGGTTTCCTCCGTGGCTTTCTCGGTAATCTTCAAGCCTGCTGCGACAGCAGCATCCACAACCTGCTTGACGCAGCCATGGAACTGTTTGCCGCCGCGGTCAATGACCACCAGCGAGATACCCTTTTCCTTCGCGACACCTGCGGCCTGTTCGCCGATCAGCTTCGCGGTTTCAAGATTGCACGCCTTCTCCGCCTTGAGGGTGGAGGTTGCGGCGAGCGTATGCATTGCATCGTCATCAATGAACTGCACATACATGTGCTTGTTCGAGATGCAGATGGCCATACGCGGACGCGCAGCCGTACCCTTGATGCGTTGGCGCAGGCGCTTATGACGAAGCGCGCGTTGTTCTTTACGATTAAAACTCATGTCTTATCAACTCCGTTCAAGCGGCATTACGCCACCGTCTTACCCTGCTTGCGACGAATCTGTTCGCCAAGATACTTAATACCCTTGCCCTTGTAAGGCTCGGCCGGATAATAGGCACGAATACGCGCGGCGGCCTCGCCGACGAGTTCCTTGCTGATGCCTTCAATAACCACATTCAGTCCTGGTGCATCAACAGTAATCTTAATGCCTTCAGGGATCAGATAGTCCTTGGGCGAAGCAAAGCCAAGCGACAGGCTCAGCTTCTTGCCCGCGAGGACGGCCTTGAACCCCGTACCTTCGATGTTGAGGGCCTTCTTATAACCGGTCTGGACGCCATCAATCATATTCTGAATGAGGGAGCGAGACAGGCCATGACAGCCCTTCAGCATGCGGGTATCATCCGCGCGGGTGACGACAACCTTGTTGTCCTCGACCTTGACGTCAATACCCTGCCGGAGCACGCGGCTCAGCTCGCCGAGCTTACCCTTGACCGAAACTTCGTTACCCTTTGCAAGCACCGTGACACCGGCAGGAATAGCGATAGGTTGTTTACCAATACGTGACATTTGTGATGTCTCCCTTACCAGATTGTGCAAAGCAGTTCGCCGCCGAGCTTGCGCTTCTTGGCTTCCTTGCCGCTGATCACGCCCCCGGAGGTGCTCAGGATCGCGGTACCCATGCCGCCGAGGACACTCGGAATGTCCTGCACGCCGCAGAACTTACGAAGGCCCGGCTTACTCTCACGGCGGATGCCGCGAATAGCCGAATCGGCGTCGTCGTTATACTTCAGGTCAATGCTCAGCACGCGTGGAACGGTGCTGGTCATCGTGAAGTCAGTGATGTAGCCTTCAGCCTTCATCACTTTTGCAATCTCGCCCTTGATGCGCGAGCCTGGAAGTTCAAGGGAGGGCAACCCTGCCTTGATCGCGTTGCGGATGCGCAACAGCATATCTGAAATTGGATCGGACGTCATTGTTCTCTCCTTACCAGCTTGCCTTAGTGATTCCCGGAATCATTCCGGATACAGCCAGCTCGCGGAAACAGAGACGACAGAGCTGGAACTTACGAATGTACGCGCGCGGACGACCGCAACGTGTGCAACGGTAATACTTACGCGAAGAGAACTTCGGCGTACGCTTGGCTTTTTCCATCAAACATGTTTTTGCCATTGTGGAAATTCTCCTTATTTACCGACGAAGGGCACGCCGAGTGCCATGAGCAACTCGCGGGCTTCTGCGTTATTACGGGCCGATGTCACGAACGAGACGTCCATGCCTGTGTCCGCACCGACACCGGAGTCAACCATTTCAGGGAAAATCGTGTGCTCTTTCAAGCCCAGCGTATAGTTGCCCCTGCCGTCAAAGCCGCGGTTGGGAACACCACGGAAGTCGCGAATACGCGGAAGTGCGCTGTTCACGAGACGTTCGATGAAGTCAAACATGCGCTTGCCGCGGAGTGTCACCTTCGCGCCAATGATCATGCCTTCACGCAACTTAAAGTTAGAGATGCTCTTACGCGCCTTACACAGCATCGGCTTCTGACCCGTGATCTTCGTCAGGTCATCGATGATATGCTTCTGCACATCCTTTTCCACGATACCGAACGCCATGTTGAGCACGACCTTCTGCATCCGGGGAATCAGCATCTTGTTGGCGAGGCCGAGCTTCTCCTGAAGCTTGGGTGCCAATTCCGTCATGTATTTTTCTTTCAAGTTTGCCATCGTTTGACTCCTTAGTCCAAGGACTTGCCCGAAGCTTTGGATTTACGCACGGTCTTATCGCCCTCACGGACGAATTTCACGCGGACGCCTTTTTTCTTATCGGGATCGTAGGGCATCAGATTCGACAGCTGCACCGGTGCCTCGCGCTCGATAAAACCACCGTTCGGGTGGGTTTCAGAGCGGCGGACCGCCTTCTTGATGACATTCACGCCCTGCACAATGGCCTTCCCCTTCTTAGGGAGGACACGCAGAACTTTTCCTGTCTGTCCGGCTGCTTCGCCTTTTGTGGCGATCACCGTATCATTTTTTTTGATTCTCGCAGTACTCATGTTTTTCCTAACTCGTAACCGTTTTGATGCTGGCGGGACGCTCGCCCGACCGGCATCATCAGCGTTACGGTCTCTCACGGGCTTAGACCACTTCCGGAGCCAATGAAATAATCTTCATGTAGTTCTTGTCACGCAATTCACGCGCAACAGGACCGAAAATTCGCGAACCGATCGGATTCATCTTAGCATCCACGATCACGCAAGCGTTCTGGTCAAAACGGACGAATGAACCGTCATCACGACGAATCGGATGACCCGTACGGACAATGATCGCTGTCGCGACCTGTCCTTTTTTAACCGCGCCTGTCGGTGCGGCTTCCTTGATAGCCACGCGAATCACATCGCCCAAGTAAGCGTATTTCTTACGCTGTCCCAGGATACGGAAACACATGGCGATCTTAGCGCCCGTGTTGTCGGCAACAACTAATTCAGTTTGTTCCTGAACCATATTATTTCTCCTCCGACTTCACAATGCGCCAGCGCTTGGTAGCGCTCAGCGGCCGCGTTTCCATCAGGGTGACGATATCACCGACCTTCGCGGTGTTCTCTTCGTCGTGCGCGTGATACTTCTTAAACACACGGACGACTTTTCCGTATTTCGGATGACGCTCACGGCGTTCACCCTGGACAATCACGGACTTGATGCCGCTCTTGCTGACGACCGTGCCCTTGCGGACTTTACGGCTGCCACGGGTTTTTGCAGGTGTCTCGGCCATTACTTAGCCCTCCGTTCGTTCTGGACGGTTTTCATACGCGCGATTTCGCGGCGCATGGTGCGCATGCGAACCGGCTTCTCAACGGCAGCACTGGACTTGTGCTTCAAACGCATGTCGGCGAGTTCCTTCGCCTTTTCGCGGATGCGCTGTCCCAGTTCTTCTGCCCCTAGTTCTCTCAATTCGTTTGGTTTCATGGTTCCGTTACGCTCCACGTGAGACGAGTATCGTACGCAGGCCCAGCTTCGTGTCCGCTAAGCGCAGACATTCGCGAGCGACTGAATCCGGCACACCGCCGATTTCGAACAGCATCTTGCCCGGCAGAATCACGGCAACCCACAATTCAGGGTTACCCTTTCCGCCACCCATACGAACTTCGATGGGCTTGCGGGTGACTGGTTTATCCGGGAAAATACGGATCCACAGTTTACCTTTGCGCTTCATCTCGCGGTTGATCACCACACGGCAAGCTTCAATTTGCGTGTTGGTCAAAAATCCGCGTTCAAGCGACTTCAGGCCGAACTCACCGTACGCCAGCTGAGCACCTGAGGTGGCGAAGCCGGAACGGTTACCCTTGGATTGTTTGCGGTACTTGACCCGCTTAGGCATGAGAGGCATCTTTTCTCCTCCTCTGTCCTTGGCCTGCGCTACGCGCGGGCTGGAAATCGTCCTTCTTACAGATCCACACCTTGACGCCAATCAAACCGGCTGTGGTGTGCGCTTCTGCAAAACCATAGTCAATATTTGCACGCAGCGTATGCAGCGGAACCTTCCCCTGCTTACTCCACTCCACGCGGGAGATTTCAGCGCCATTGATACGGCCGCTGCAACGGATCTTGATTCCGTCCACGCCCATATCCATTGCGACCTTCTCCGCACGCTTCATCGCACGCTTGATCGCCGCACGGCGTTCAACCTGCTGAGCAATGCTTTCTGCCACGAGCTGTGCGTTCGCGTCGGGATCGCGGACCTCTTGAATCTCGAGGTACACTTCCTTGTTCGTCTGCTTAGCCAAATCCTGACGGATCTTATCCACATCCTGGCCCTTACGACCAATCACTACGCCCGGCCGTGCCGAGAACAGTGTGACGCGTACGCGATTTGCATAGCGTTCGATTTGGATCTTGGTGATCGCTGCGCCTTCGAGGCGTTTCTTCACCGTTTCACGGATCATCTGGTCTTCCGCCAGCAGGACGCCGAACTGTTTCTTGTTCGCGAACCAGCGACTGCGCCAATTTTTGTCGAGCGCAATACGGAAGCCGATTGGATTTACTTTCTGTCCCAAAGTTTTACTCCTTATTGAATAAGCCGGTTACTGTGCGTCGCCGGACAGGATAACCTTGCAATGACACAATCTCTTGGCAATCGGGCTCGCACTACCGCGAGCACGGGGCCAGAACCGGCGCATGCGCACCCCTTCGTCGAACACGCAAAGTTTGACCTTCAGCGTATCCACATCAAGGTTCGCATTATTCTTCGCATTGGCGATCGCTGACTTGATCGTCTTTATCAGCACCAGCGCTGCCTTGCGAGGACTAAATTCAACAACTCTCAGCGCTTCCACAACCGGAAGTCCCTGGCACTCACGAGCCAAAGGACGTCCCTTCTGTGCGGACATTCTGACGTTACGGGTAATAGCAGTCACTTCTTTCATGATTTTATTCCTTACTTGGAGACTGCCTTGTCCGTATGGACACCGTGTTGCCTGAACGTGCGTGTTGGCGCAAATTCACCCAAACGATGACCGACCATGTTTTCCGTGATGAAGATCGGCATGTGTATCTTGCCATTGTGAATGGCGAACGTGTGCCCGACGAAATCCGGAAGAATCATGGAACGGCGCGACCAGGTCTTGATCGGCTGTTTCTTGCCGGACGCATTCATTTTCTCGACTTTTTCGAGAACGCTTTTCTCTACGTAAAAGCCCTTTTTAATTGACCGTGCCATGCGTTACTTTCTCCGCTTAACGATAAATCTGCTGCTTGTCTTGCGCGGGTTGCGTGTCTTGCCGCCCTTTGCAAGCTTGCCCCAAGGTGAACGTGGGTGGCTGCCACCAGACGTACGACCTTCACCACCACCCATCGGATGGTCAACCGGGTTCATCGCCACACCGCGAACCGTCGGACGGATACCCATCCAGCGTTTACGGCCAGCCTTGCCCAGCTTAATCCCGCTCCACTCCGCATTACCGACCTGGCCAATCGTGGCCAAGCAGTTTGAACGGACCATGCGGACTTCGCCAGATGGCAGACGCAACGTCACGAACTCGCCTTCGCGCGCCATCACCTGACAACTGTTACCCGCAGAACGTGCAAGCTTGCCGCCCTTGCCAGGAACCAGCTCGATGTTGTGGATCGACAGACCCAACGGAATCAGCGCCAACGGCAATGCATTGCCGACACTCGGTTCCGCCTCAGGACCTGACATCACCGCGTCATTCACCTTGAGCCCTGTCGGCGCCAGGATATAACGCTTTTCGCCATCCACATACTTCAGGAGTGCGAGATTCGCTGACCGGTTCGGATCATAAGCGATCGCTTCGACCCGTGCCGGAATCCCAATCTTGTCACGGCGGAAGTCCACGATACGATAGTGGTGCTTTGCGCCACCACCACGATGACGCGTGGTAATCTGCCCCATGTTATTACGTCCAGCCTTGCTGCGCTGGGCTTCGAGGAGCCTCCGTTGCGGCTTGACCTCTGTAATCTCTTCGAATGTCGATGCGACGCGATGCCGCAGCGTTTCGGTAGTCGGTTTGAATGTTTTAAGACCCATAGCTCTTATCCTCTCCGGCGACGTTAGACCAGCTCAATTCGTTCACCAGTACGCACCGTGACAATCGCCCGCTTCCAGAGGAGCCCGGGGACAACACGGCGGTTCTTCAATGTACGAAACGCGCCCTTGTGGTTTTGAGTGTTTACGGCCAGCACATGCACACCGAACTGCGCTTCTACGGCCTTCTTGATCTCGATCTTGTTCGCGGCAGGCGCGACTTCGAGCATATACTTATTTTCACAGGCGAGCCTCGTGCCCTTTTCGGTGATCATCACCCTGCGAATGATTCCGGCGTGTTTCATGCGCCCTCCTCTACTGTTTTCTTGGCTTTCATACGCGCAGTCAACGCTTCAAAGCCAGCTTTCGTGGCGACGAGCGTACGGAAGTACAGCAGCGCATATACGTCAACTTCAGCAGCACGAACAACCGCGACATGCGGCAGATTCTGCGCGGAGAGCATCACGTTCTCTTCATGCATATCCGTGATGATCAGCCCTGAACGTTCAACGCCCAACTTGTTGAGCAGCGCCAGCATCTGCTTGGTCTTCGGCTCCGCAAAATCGAACTTTTCGATTACGATCACGCTGCCATCCGCAATCTTGTCGCTCAGTGCGCGTGTAAACGCGAGCTGGGAAACCTTGCGGTTAATCTTTTGCGAGAAGTCGCGCGGATGCGGACCAAACGCCACACCACCACCGCGCCAAATCGGATTCTGACGCAAACCAACACGTGCGCGTCCTGAACCCTTTTGCTTCCACGGCTTCTTGTTGCTACCTGCGACTTCGCCCTTTCTCAGGGTCGATGCCGTTCCGGCACGCATGCCGTTCTGGATCGCAACAACCATATCTTTCACCGCCTGGGTGCCCTTGTCGAGAATCAAACGCTCATCCGCGAATGTCATCTCGCCTGCTGCAGCTCCGGTCGGACTAAATACCTTGATGTTACTCATTGGGTTGTGTCCTCTTATTTCTTAAGTGCCTTGCAGATGAATACATATCCGCCTTTGGCACCCGGGATAGACCCTTCGACCAACAGCAGGTTGTCTTCAGGGCGAACCTGGACGATCAAAAGGTTACGCACCTTGCGGTTGACGTCGCCCTTGTGTCCGGGCATACGTTTGCCCTTATCAACCCAACCCGGAAGATCACGCGCACCGATCGAGCCAACGCGGCGCTTCGAGTGACCACCATGCGTCATCGGACCACCACGCATGCTGTAGCGACGGACAACGCCCGCAAAGCCACGACCCTTGGTAATACCCGATACGTCGACGAATTTCACGCCGTCAAAAATATTCACCGTCACCAGATCGCCCGCCTTGACCGCTTCATCCGCATCGAGTGCGAACTCCTTGGTCAACTTGCAAGGCTTCACGCCGGCCTTTTCGAAGTGCTTCACTTCTGCCTTGGGCAGACGCGAAGGCTTCTGCTCGTCAAAGCCGAGCTGTGCCGCGCTGTAGCCATCGGTCGCAGGTGTCTTCACCTGAACAACCGGGCATGGACCCGCTTGGATCACGGTTACGGATATACGACGCCCTTTGTCATCATAGACCTGCGTCATACCGATTTTTCTGCCAATTAAACCTTCCATGGTATCATTTCTCCCTTAAATACGAATTGTGATATCCACGCCAGCAGGCAGGTTCAACTTCTTCAACTCGTCGACAGTTTTAGCTGTCGGCCCGACGATATCCAGCAATCGCTTGTGCGTGCGCATTTCGAACTGGTCCATGGACTTCTTGTCCACGTGAGGGCTACGGTTCACCGTGAAACGCTCAATCCTCGTTGGAAGAGGAATGGGCCCCACGACTTGCGCACCTGTGCCACGAGCAGTATCGATGATATCACCGACCGCCTGATCGAGCACCCTGTGGTCATACGCTTGTAAGCGGATGCGTATACGTTGACTTTGCATTCTAACGTTACCTATTCAGTAGTTGTTCTCTAACTGTTCTTGGAACGACCGCAAATTCGCCAGGTTCCATCGTATAGCTGGCGCGGCCGCGTGAAAGCGACCGTATAACGGTTGAGTACCCGAACAATTCTGCCAACGGAACTGATGCGCGCACGATCTGCATGTCTCCACGCGTCGTCATGTCGCGAATCGCCCCGCGGCGACCATTAATGTCCCCCATGATGTCGCCGACATACTCGGCAGGCGTCACGATGTCGAGGGACATGATAGGCTCCAGTAATTCAGGGCATGCTGCCAAGGCAGCTTCCCTGAATCCCATAACGGACGCAGTTCTAAATCCCACGTCTGTAGCCGTATCGACATCCATAATGACAACATCACTTACCTTGGCCAGCACATCCGTCATCGGATACCGTGCCAGCACTCCTGTAAGGATGCCATCTGTTAAACCTTGCTCCACGTAGTCCAGCAGCTTCTCGTTCACGTTGGCAATCTTCTTACGCGCTGCATGGGTCACTTCCACCGCATGCCCGCTGCCACGTTTACGAGGCTCGACCTCGACCGTCAACTGCACGTAATGATGCTTTCCGCCCAACTCACGGTCGAAGAGGTAGTCCGCCTTCCCGTGCGCTGTGACAGTCTCATAATACGATACCATCGGTCTGCCCGTGTTTGCTTCACACTTAAATTCCCTGTGCAGGCGGTCCACCAGAATCTCCAGGTGCAACTCCCCCATGCCACTTAAAATCGTCTGCCCCGTCTCGGGGTCGATCCGGACCTGGCAGGTCGGATCTTCCGCTGCCAGCAACCCCATCGAATCTGCAAGCTTCTCTTTGTGCGCGCTCGACTTCGGCTCGATCGCCATGAACATCACAGGCTCCGGAACCGTGATGCGTTCCAGATACACCGGCTGATTTTCCAGACACAGCGTATCGCCCGTCGTCGCCTCTTTCAGACCAACAATCGCGCCAATATCGCCTGCCCCAAGCTGTTCAACCTCGGTCTGCTCATCTGCGAAGAGCTTCACCAGCTTCATCACGCGCTCGCGTTTCTTCGTCCTCGGATTGAAAACATTCGCGCCCTTCTTCAGCACGCCCGAATAAACCCGGACAAAAAAGAGACGTCCCACATACGGATCGGTCGCAATCTTAAAGACCAGCGAGGTCAACGGCGCGCTCTCGTTCTGCTCGCGCGCCACCTTCTCTCCGCTCTTCAGATCTGTCGCTTCGATGGCCGGCCTGTCCAACGGAGAGGGGAGATACCACATCACCGCATCCAGCACCTGTTGCACACCCTTGTTCCGCAGCGAGGAACCGCAGAGGACCGGCACCAGCTTGCCCGCAATGACTGCCCGGCGGAGCGCACTGCGCAAATCTTCCGTCGTCAGTTCGGCATCCGCAAAATACTTCTCAACAATCGTTTCGTCCGCTTCCGCAACCCGCTCGCATAATTCCGCACGCGCCAGGATGGCTTCATCCATCATTTCAGCCGGAATTTCATTCGCGCGGACTTCGCGTCCCTCCGTACCTTCGTCGTACGAGTACGCCTTCATCTCTAACAGATCAATAATCTGGCTGAACGTCTCGGCCTGGCCGATTGGCAACTGCAAACAGACCGCGTTCGCTTTCAGCTTCGTGCGAATTTCTGTAACGCACCGTTTGAAGTCTGCGCCCATGCGGTCCATCTTGTTGATGAACGCGATGCGGGGGACGCCATAACGATCCGCCTGGCGCCACACCGTTTCGGACTGGGGCTGCACACCGCCAACTGCACAAAAAACGCCCACCGCGCCGTCTAATACGCGCAATGAGCGTTCAACTTCAATTGTAAAATCCACATGTCCGGGCGTATCTATGAGATTGATCGACACGTCCCGCCAGGAACAGGAAATCGCCGCGCTTGTAATGGTAATTCCGCGCTCACGCTCCTGTATCATCCAGTCAGTGACAGTGTTGCCATCGTCTACGTTCCCGAGACGGTGCGTGCGCCCTGCATAAAAGAGAATACGCTCGGTAGTCGTGGTTTTTCCCGCATCAATGTGGGCCACGATACCGATATTTCGCACATTCTGTAATGTGGACTGCTCTTCCAAGACGCTCACCATTCACTTTGACTTATCAAAGATCAACGGATTTTCTGACACCTGTGCCAGCTTATCCCATACGCGTTTTATCACGTTGAATCTGACCATTTCTCCTCTTTGCGGAAGAAAAATAGACGGTTACTTTACCAAAATGCACCCCACTAAGCAAGGGCGAAAATGAGAAAATGAAACATTTTTTGCGATTTTTTCCTTTTCCCTTTTTTGCCTTTTCACTTCAATCTCTGCATCCCTCCTGCTATACTCCCCCACATGTTACTAAAAACAGCCTCTTTTCTCGGTTTTCTCTTCTTGCTCTACCTCATGTGGGCCGCGGATAGCGGAAATCTTCCCTCAGTGGCGATTGCTTTCTATGATTTCCCTAATGGTGATAAGATCGGCCATTTCGGACTTTACGGCCTGATCGCCTATTTCCTCACGCTGGCCTTCCCCCGCACGTGGCAGGTCGGAAAACTCAATATTCCGATTATTATGGTGATCTTCCTCTTTTTTGCCATCGGAGAGGAGTGGAGCCAGTCCCTCTTCCCCCGACGCACCTCTGACCCCGTCGACGGCGTATGCAGTTGCCTCGGCATCCTGGCCGGCACCTGGGTCGCCTATCGGGTGAGAAAATCGAGGAAGTGTCAGTAAGTCTTAGAAGTGTCAGGAAGTGTCAGTAAGTCTTAGAAGTGTCAGTAAGTCTAAGAAGTGTCAGCAAGTCTAAGAAGTGTCAGTAAGTCTAAGAAGTGTCAGTAAGTGCCAGCAAGTCTAAGAAGTGTCAGTAAGTTTAAACAGTTTCATCTGCCCTTGGGAAAAATGACAACCGTTCAATACAGGCAAATTATATGAAAATACGACCATACGTCGTCTCGCTCGGGCTGATTCTCCTCGGTTGCCTCCATGTTTCTGGCTGGGGCGCGCCGCACGCGGCGATCACAAAAGCGGGGCTGGAGACACTGACGGCCGAGCAGAAGGATATTTTCGGAGACGAATACGCGCGTCTTATATCAACGTATTGCATCATCCCTGACATCATTCATAAGGATAAAGCGCTCGCGCCCTTCGCGACCCTGTACAGCAGCCCAGGGGTCGTCCAGCCCGCGAATCTCCACCTGCCCGCACAGCAGCCGGAAAACTATGCCATTCTTCGCTATTTCATGGAAAAAGCGGTTGACGCGTTCAAAGCCGGCAACAGTACGGATGCGGCAAAATTTACAGGCACCCTCTGTCATGCGATCGAAGACTGGAGCTGCCCCGCGCATACTGCGCCAGGCGACAACATGTTTACGCTCTTCCAACAGTTCCTGCCTCCACCGGACAGTATGAAGAATAAACTCCTGCACGGACCGATCGAAGCAAACAAGTTGAATGTCGTCATCGCTGACCACACGCCGCAACTCCTTGGGACAACCGTGGACGAAGCTGCATTCAGGCTTCTGCATCGCGTGAATGAAGGGACGGTCCTCGCACGGGCGCAGATCATCCCAATCATCCAGGGGATCTATGCGGGCGACACGAATGCCGTCATCGCAGCGCAGATGAAATCCGCGACAGCAGGCGCCCGAATTGTCGCCGACGCGGTCCATACGATCATCGCTCTCGGGACGCAAAAAGGGGAGACCGGCAACCAAGCGCTACTCGCCACAGTCGATATTTCCTCGTTCTACCCGCTCGAAGCCATTGACCTCTTTTTCGCTCAGGCGAAATTTTTAAGTTCACCGTATTGGGGTCACGCCCATCACGGCTACGTCCTGGCAGGCGGAACGAACGCCATCCCGCTGAAGCTTCTCGTCGCTGATAACGGGGCCGTCACAACAAACGAATTCGCCTCCGGCGTCAGCACCGGCTCCGGAGCAAACAGCTCGCTGACCTATCTGGTGCCCGCACATGTTTTCAAGCGCTTTAGTGTCCTCGCGGGGCTCCATCCCGAACTTGGCGCAAAAGGCGGCGCTGAATTTAGCGTGATCGGCAACGGCAAATTGCTCGCAAAGGCTTGCCTGACCGGCGACCAGCCTGCACATTGCTTTGCGTGCGATCTTGCCGGCGTGACCAACCTCCAGCTTCTGGTCACCGCGACAAAAGGATGCGATGTTAAAAGCAACTATGCCATCTGGGCCGAGCCGCGACTCGTTAAATAAGAGACTTCCCCTTATGACCGACGACCTTGAAAAACCGCATGTTCTCACAATACTCCCTGACTTTCTTGCCTTTGGCATGGGACTGGCACTCGCCTATTTCTTGAAGTGGGAGACAAAGGACCTGGTCTGGAGCCTCTGGCTCGGCAGCCTGGTCCTCGGCTACCTGACAATCCTCTCCGTGATCTTCGCAGGCGCTGTCGTAGGCATCCGAGCCCTCCGCCAGAAGGAGTTCCAGATGAAACTGCGCCTCCCCGCTATCCTGCTCGGAACTGCCGCCGGCCTCTTCTTCCTAGGCTTCTTCTCCATCCACTTCTGCGGCTTCCATGCTGGACACTCCGTTTTTCTCAATCAGTTTTTTCCGTTGACCGGAGTGCCAAGCGAAGGCTTCGGCCAAGCCTTCATGAATCCGCCCCTCTTATGGTTTTACGTTTTTAAATACCTGATTCAGCCGTATGGACTTTTCCTGATTCCGGCGCTCATCGCAGAACGGAATCATGTTTTTCTGCCCCTGATTAAGGCTTTTAAAGCCTCTGAAGACTCCCCCGACACCCTGTTTAAATCCGTTGTAAAGAGAGAGGGTGCGAATCACCCTGTCGGGGACTTCATGTCCCGCCCTTATAAAAATGTCGTCCGCATGCACCTTCTTATCTTCTTTTTCGCCTTCTGTCATTTCATGAAGCTGGACACCTTCCTGGTCTATGCAGTCGTTTACTCAGTCTACTTCTTCCCGTGGAGCATCCTGCGCTCCATCCGTAGCTGAGCACATTTGGAGACTACGATGGGCTAATTCGCCCATCAACAACTATAGCTCTTTTTTGCGAAACGCCTTGGCAGGCGTTCAGCGGTCTCATAGATCCCGCCGTACTGTACGGCAGGATGTATCGGACTGCCGCTTGCATAGCACACGACAAGCGTCCTGTTGGAACACAAAGTTGCAAATAAGACTTGGCTTGTTTATGGAGTCTTGTTATCGTGCTTTAACCGTTAAACAATTGATCACTCAACATGGAGTTCTTATGAATCGACCTGTTTCCGCTTTTGGTATCGCCATGCTCTCCGTCGCAACCTGCGCATGCGCTGAGCGTACAACCCCTGCCACGTTTTATGTGGACAGCGAACGCGGCAGTGACACTGCTCTCGGGACAGCTGAAGCCACGGCCTGGCAGAGCCTTGACAAAATCAACCAGGCGGAGCTGATCCCTGGCGACACAGTACTTTTCAAGCGCGGCGGACTCTGGCGCGGACAGCTTGTGCCGCGCAGTGGCTCCAATAACGTCCGCATCGTGTATGGTGCTTACGGAACGGGCGAGAAGCCCATCCTGCAGGGGTCGCTTGCCCGCAACAGTCCCCAAGAGTGGACCGAGGCAAAGCCCGGTATCTGGCGGGCCACGCTCGCAGAGTGTCCGCCGACCTCAAAGGACATCGGCATCGTCATTCTCGACCACGGGCAGAAGTGGGGCATCAAGAAATGGAAGCTGGAGGATGTCAAGACGCCTTTCGACTATTGGTATGATGCTGATAACAAGGCGATCCTTCTCGCCTGCGTGGGCAATCCGGCCTCCTTGTTTAAGAGCATCGAGCTGGCCCTTACGCGTCACATCATCAATCAGGGCGGCAGACACGACATCACCTACGACGGCTTAGCGATCCGCTACGGCGCCGCACATGGCTTCGGTGGCGGCGGCACCAAGCGCCTCACCATCCGCAACTGCGATGTCTATTGGATCGGCGGCGGCTTGCAGCACGTCAAGCCGGACGGCAAGCCCGTGCGCTATGGAAACGGCATTGAGTTCTGGGACGGGGCCGAGGACCATCTGGTCGAAGCCAACCGCATCTGGGAGATCTACGATGCGGCCCTCACCAATCAAGGCAACAATAAGAATTCAAACCAGATCAACATCACCTACCGCAACAACGTCATCTGGAACGCTGAATATTCTTTTGAATACTGGAACCGTCCTGAAGCGGCGACCACGCGGAATATTATTTTCGAACATAACACTTGCGTCGATGCCGGATACTGCTGGTCGCATAACCAGCGTCCGGACATCAACGGCGCCCATCTCATGTTCTATTACAACAGCGCCAACACGACGAATGTGGTTGTCCGCAACAACATCTTCGTCCAGTCGACCGAAGTCTGCATGCGCATGGAGAACGACTGGCGCAAGGGGCTGACCATGCACAACAACCTCTTCTTCCAAAGCGAAAAGCCCCTCATCCGCTGGCTCGTCAAAACGTACTATAAGCCAGCCGATTTCGCACGTTACCAGACAGAGGTGGGCATGGACAAAGACTCCATGATGGCAGAGCCCCTCTTCGTCAATCCCGCTGCGCGCGACTATCGACTGAAACCCAATAGCCCAGGCGCCACACTTGCCATTGACCACGGCCCCGTCGGCGCACGCTGAACAACTTCCCACGAAAAAATCACGAAATCCTTTATATTAAAGCAATGAACGCACTATTCGTCATACTGCTTTGTGTGCTTGCCAACATAAATACGTTGGCAAGCACTCGGCATGGCATTGCTTATACAGATGTGCACAGCGCTTCAGGGGCATGTATAGCGTTCAAAGATGCTTACGACGTTTTCCCTCCCGAAGAGACATGGTTCGACGAATTGACAGGCACGGATAAAGCAGTGATCAATAAACGGCGAATTGTTTGGTTAAATCTTCGCACGATAAACGACCCGTGGGGAAAACCTTATATTTACAAGTATCCAGGCAAGCACAACGCTCATTTTATCGACTTCTATTCACGTGGAGCAGACAGAGTATCGAAGACGGAAGGCAATGATCCTGATGATATCAGCAACTGGTACAGTTTTAATCGCCGAGACTTTTATGTTGAGAAATCCCTCGTTACGTATCTGCGTCCACTGATGCCAGGGTTCATTATTCTTACGTTGTTCGCTTACGCCTTCATAAGAAAACGCAAACTTTCCGTCTCGGATGATCGGAGTTTGTGCTGGACCAGAAACCTGCTCGTTTATTATGCGCTAAGCCTCATGGTGTGTGACGCATCATACACCGCCTTTTTCTTAAGGTCCCCGACCATTCTCTTCGGTCTCATTCCCTTTGTTGTTTCCAGCATTGGATTGTTTATTTACCGAACAAAGGGCGAACGCATCTTCATTTGGATTCTGCTTACGCTAGCGACTCTCGGGATAATTTTTTATCTGCTCGTAGCCCCATTCATTCCACATGCAAAATAAGTGTTTTTAAATGTTCATTTGCCCCACATGTAACATTGCGTTGAAAACCGTTCAAGGAACGCCAGGCGTTTTTTGGCAATGTCCATCGTGTAACGGAAGGTCCGCTACAATTTCGCTATTGAGACGGCATATTCCTGCGGACATTGTCAATAAGCTATGGCAATCCGCTAAGGCCGGCACGTTCCCCCGCAAACGAATATGCCCTGGATGCGGAAAACGTATGGCCGAGATCCCAGCAACAGCAGCAGGAGTGAAACCGTATCTGGACATCTGCACCCTGTGCCATATCGTCTGGTTTGACTGCGGGGAGTTCACAGCGTTGCCTGCGCTTCCGAAGAGGCCTGAACCATACGAAAACCTCCCATCGGAAGCACGGGAGAAGTTAGCCTTGCTCGAAATCAAGATAGCCAGGGAGGAAGCCCAAAAACGTGATTTCGGCGACTATAACCCAGACACATGGTGGGAGTGGGTTGCTGGGATTCTCGGTATGCCGATTGAGCAGAATACAAAAAACATTCGTTCTGCCCCCTTGGTGACCTGGTGCATGGCCGCAGCCATTACGATCATCAGCGTGTATGCCTTCGTTGCTTTACCAACGGCAGTCAAAGATTTCGGACTCAGCCCCGCTCACCCTGAACGATATGGCGGTCTGACCTTTCTAACCTCTTTTCTTCTTCACGGCAGCGCGCTCCATCTCATCGGCAATCTCTATTTCCTCTTAATTTTCGGCGACAATGTAGAAGATTGGCTCGGCAAATGGCGCTTTATTTTGCTGATTGTCTGCGCAACACTGGTGGGAGATGTCGCGCATATTATGGGCAATGCCAGTTCCAATACGCCTTGCATCGGTGCCAGCGGAGGCATTTCTGGTATCATAGCATTCTACGCCTTAAAGTTTCCTCACGTGAGGCTCGGATTTCTGATGCGCGTTTACTTATACTTTCGCTGGATCAGTTTGCCCGCATACGTCTTCTTTTTATTCTGGGTCCTCATACAGTTCGTCGGGATGTGGAAACAGCTGTCGGGGTTCAGTAACGTCGCCGCCCTGGCGCATCTGGGCGGCGCTGGCGTGGGCCTGGTCTTCTGGCTGGCAACCCGAAAGGGCTTTGAACTTAGCCACACGTGTGATAAAAATCAGGAGATGCATGATGCTATGGCAGAGGCCAAACGTTTGTCCCGTACCCCCCATGCCAAGCGTTACACAGACGTCGATGAACTCTTTGCGGATGCGTTGAAATGAATAAACCATGAAGAATAAACGAAAGCACTCTCTTCTGTACTCAATCCTTATAGGCTTTGCGATATTCATGATTGCTATCGCAGGAGTAGTGTTGTATTGCTGGAATCAGAATAACATTCAAAGACGTGACAACACACGAATTAGCATTCAGGAGATCGAGAAGGCCCTCGAAATATACGCCCGTCAACACAATGGAAAGCTCCCTGATACGCTACACGAAATGCTTCACTCGGAGGAACACCCAGGGAAACACATAACGGATTGTCTTACGGGCGCCATTTATTCATTTCTCGACTGTTGGGGCACCCCGTTCGACTACCAACGTGACGGGACCACATTCAAATTAAGGTCTGCGGGCCCTGACATGAAACTGAATACGGCTGATGACATTACAAACTGAAGATGCAACTCAAATCACCCCTCGATATCAAGGGAATCAATACCGATATCACGACGGATGAGATTATTTCCTTTGTCCGGGAGAGCAGGGATTCCTCTAACTTCCGCGTTGCTAATCGGGGTTGAAATCGGTAAAATTAAACACAATTGATTGATGGCTGTCCATCAGCGTGCCGATTCAAACGCGCCAAGGGGCGCAATGTCTCAGGACTTAGTGCGTATGAGCAAAACTAAACCAAAACCCAGCGAAATTGCTAAAAAGAAGGCGGACCCTCAGCGTTTATCACGTGGACGCGTCCGGCCCGAGGCCATCTTCCCTGTCGCACCGTCTCTTGCGACCTTGCCCGAGAGCTACGCCGCCACACTTCAGGAGATCAAGACCCACCTCCGCAGTGCCCGTGTCCGGGCCATCCTAGCGGCAAACCCCCTTGTGATTGAAGCCTACTGGAACACCGGCAAGATCATCCTCGCCCGTCAGCAGGAGGCCGCCTGGGGCGCAAAAGTCATTGATCGCCTTGCGTCCGACCTCCAGGAAGCATTTCCGGACATGGGCGGGCTGTCGCGACGTAACTTGTTCTCAATGAGGCGTTTTGCTGAGTGCTTTCCCGTCGGCCCAATTGTGCAACAACCTGTTGCACAATTACCCTGGGGGCACGTCGTAGCCATTACCCAGCAAGTCGAAGACCCCGCCGCCCGCGATTTCTACATCCGCGAAGTGCTGACCCACGGCTGGAGCCGCAACATCTTGGAAATCCAGATCCAGAACCAGCTCCACCTTCGTGCGGGCAAGGCCCAGAACAACTTCGCCCTCACCATGCCCCCAGCGGAATCGGACATGGCCTCACAGCTTTTCAAAGACCCGTATCTCTTCGACTTCCTCGGCACTGCCGACCCGCGGCGCGAGGCAGAGGTGGAACAGGCGCTTGTGGATCACATCCAGAAGTTCCTCTTGGAGTTGGGCATCGGGTTCGCCTTTGTCGGACGTCAGGTACGGCTGGAAGTGGGAAATGAAGACTATCCCATTGACCTCCTCTTCTACCACCTCAAGCTCCGCCGCTACGTCGTCATCGAACTGAAAGCCCGTGCCTTCGTCCCCGGCGATGTCGGACAGCTCAACCTCTACCTCTCCGCCGTGGACGACCTCCTGCGCCATCCTGACGACCAGCCCACCATCGGCCTCCTGCTCTGCCGGAAGAAAAACAAGCTCGTGGCCGAGTATGCCCTGCGCGGCCTTGACCAATCCATCGCCGTCGCCGCCTGGCAGACCCAGCTCACCGAATCCCTGCCCGAAGCCCTGCGCAGCAGCCTGCCCACGATCGAGGAAATCGAAGCCGAATTAGCCAACGAACTCCCGGCTGTAAATCCAAGCACGGGAGGCTAATCATAAGCCCCAGTGTCACGAAGAAAGCAGGAAAGGTCAATAGCATTTTCTCCTCTGCATTTCTCTCCTCTTGAAGCCTGAAGCCGAGTGTGGTATATTTTGACTTTTAAGTGAAAGAGCATCCAGAGGGATGCAGAACTTCACTCTTCACAAAATCGGAGGTTTGAATGATGATGATCGAACGGTTGAGCGCGTACCCGTCCTTGTTTAAAAAGATTCTGCTGGCCTTGGCTCTTCTGCAGGCCGCCTGCACTGTGGAGGCCGCTGAGACGAACCATCAGATCTCTGTCGCAGGCAATAGCTGGCTTGTCAATCCGGCCCCGGGCAACACGGATACCATCCCTCATCAAGGCCGCATGAAATGGACAAACCCCGAGAGTCTCATCAAGACCTATTTCAAAACGACAAAGCCTGGCGAACTCTCGCTCGCGGTACGCGCACAGGCGGATCAGGGCGCTGCAAAGATTCGTTTTACCTTCAAGGGAAATACGAAGGAAATCGTCATCACCAATACGGCTTTTGAAATCATCCCCGTCATGGTTGTCTCAACCACAGAGCCCGGATATCAGTATCTGGAGATGCAAGGTCTTGAAAAGCAGGGGGCTTCCTTTCCGGAGGTCAGCGATATTGTGGTCGGCAACAAGACCTCAGGGGAACTCTATTACGTGAAGGAGGAGCTTTACTGGGGCAGACGCGGACCCTCTGTCCATTTGAATCTGATCCCGCCGAAGGACGTCGGCAACATCGTCTATTTCTACAACGAGCTCACGGTCCCTGAAGGCAGCGATGTCCCGGGCGCCTATTACATGGCCAACGGCTTCAGCGGCGGATATTTCGGAATGCAGGTAAAGTCCCCCACGGAACGGTGGTTTCTCTTTTCAGTCTGGAGCCCCTATCACACTGACAACCCCAAGGATATCCCGGAGGCCTTCAGGGTCAAGCTGCTGAAAAAAGGCGCGGACGTGCATGGCGGCGAATTTGGCGGCGAAGGTTCCGGCGGACAATCCTATCGGCGCTATTTCTGGAAGGCGGGCGTCACCTATAAGTTTCTCCTCAAAGGCGAACCCTCCGGCACGAGTGCCACGGATTTCACAGCCTGGATGTTTGCGCCTGAAGTCGGAACATGGGAGCTGATGGCCAGCTTCCGGCAGCCGAAGAGCGCCAGCTATTTGAAACACCCCCACTCGTTCCTTGAAAACTTCCGGACCGACACCGGCTATTTAAGCCGCACGGTTTTCTACTCGAACCAGTGGGTCTATAACACCGACCAGCAATGGCGCGAGATTACAGAGTTCCAGTTCTCGTTCGACCCGACCGGCCATAAAAAATCCAGACTCGATTACGCCGGCGGCACGGACGGCAGCCGCTTCTTCCTGAAAAACTGCGGCTTCTTTGATGCCGATGTGAAAGCCGGCACCCGCTTCACGCGTAAACCGAGCGGCCAGCCGCCCGTGATCGACTTCGCCAAACTGCCGTAAGCACTCCCACTATCCTTCCCTCGCCCCGTTATACCACTGTCGAAAAGGAAATAGACTATTCAAATACTTTTTCGCAAAGAACGCTATTTGGGTGAAGGACGGCGTGCCTGCGCAATCGGCGAATACGCCGGCGGCACAGCTCGTCCTTCACCCAGAGTCAATGCGTGATACTCGGGTGCTTGCACGAGATAAGCCCCGGCTGTATTCAGCCACTCGCGGGGGCTTTCCGTGCAAGCACCTCTCATAGCGACCTTCGCGAAAAACATTTACTGGTCGGTCACTTACGCGTATCAAAATGATCAGCCCCTTGATTTTAGTCTAACTATTTTTCGATACTGGTATTATATCGGGCCAGAGAGGGTCAGTCGCGGGATCGCCAGCCGACGGGAACGTTCGCCTTTGAGTGTGATTGCATGGCGCTCAGGCGGAAGGTCACGGCTGTGAAGGGGTTTGCGCGCAGCATCGAGCATCGTCCCGTTGCCGATGGACGCTTGACCGAAACGGCGGTTGATCGTATCAACAGCGGTGTCGAGGCTGGAGAGGGACTCGCGTTGCGGGGTATCCTCAAAAAGGTCGGTCTGGCGTCCCTGCTCGGCAACAAGGCCGCCGAGCCAGACCATGGTGGAACGGTAGACTTGGCCAGGGACAAAAAGCGAATCGAAAAGCTGGCGGATGGCGTGGACCGCTTCACAGTCGTGGGCGGTCGCCAAGGGAAGCTCGACGCTGGCAGCGTGCGCCGCGTAGTCCTTGCACCGGAGACAGAGACCGACCTCCTTGGCGCGGTGGTGATGGCGGCGCAGTCGGGCGAAGGCGCCAGCCATGTTACGGATGGCTTCGGAGTAGATGAAGGGCCTGTCGTCTGTGGGCGGCGAGAAGGTGTGCCCCTTCATCATGCTATCGTAGGACCGCTTTGCCTCGGTGTCCACGCGCAAGACCTGCCTGCCGCGCAACTCCTGCCAGGTCTCGACGCCGGGCTTGTGCAACAACTTGCGCACCTCCTGCTCCGGCAGTGCCGTAAAATCCAAGGCTGTCTTCACGCCTCTCATCGTCAGTTTTTCCGCGCTGGAGGGGCCGATGCCCCAGACCTTCCCGACCGGGGTACGCCGGAGGAGCGTCTGCACATGTTCGCGCCGGACCACGGTCTGTCCGTCAGGCTTGCGGAACTTCGAGCAGAGCTTGGCGAGCGTCTTTGTCAGGCTGATCCCCACGGAGACGGTCAGTCCGAGTTCCGTCCGAACCGCGGAACGGAGCTGTTCGGCAATCGCCTCCTGCGGAAGCCCAAGATACGTTGCGCACCCCCTGAGATCGCCGAAGGCCTCGTCGATGGAGTACTCCTCCACCAGCGGGGTGAAACGCCGCAGGATTGCGAACAGGCGATGCGAATAGATACTGTAGGCTTCATAGTCCGAGGGCAGGACGACCAAGTCTGGACAGAGCTTGCGCGCCTCATGGATCTGCAAGCCGCGACCGACTCCCTTCGCCTTCGCCTCATAGCTCGCGGCTGCGATGATGCCGCGCTCAGCACCCGTCACGACCGGGCAGCCGCGCAGCGCTGGATTCAGCGCCTGTTCGACAGAGGCGAAGAAACCATCGGCGTCGACATGAAGAAGGGTGCAGTCTTTGTAATCGGTGATCATTTCAGCAACGATAGCAGATTGGACTTGCTGAATACAGAACAAAAGTTCTATAATGATCCCTATGGCAGCTAAATCAAAATTTGCAGAGCGTCTTCCCGTACTGGAAGATTTTATTCACACGACAGGCCGGGCACCTACCCTCGATGAAATCCGTTCGCTTTTCAAGGTGCGTTCCAAGAATACGGCATCGCTCATTGCCGGCACCTTTGTCGAGGCGGGCGCGCTCACGCGCACAGGGACCGGACGGCTCTCCGTGCCCGTGCCGCGCCGGGCGATGCCCCTGCGCATCCTGGGGTCCGTGGCAGCGGGCTTCCCGTCGCCAGCGGAGGAGGCGCTGCTGGACACGCTGACGCTGGACGAGTACCTGATTGCGCATCCTGAGTCCACCTTCATGCTCAAGGTCGAAGGCGATTCCATGATCGACGCCGGAATCCTCCCCGGCGACACCGTCCTGGTCGAGCGAGGCCGTACCCCGCGCAACGGGGACACAGTGATCGCCTGTGTTGATGGTGAATGGACCATGAAGCACTTTTACAAAGACAAAAGCGGGGTCAGACTTGAACCCGCCAATGCAACCTATACGACGATCCGCCCGAAGCGCACCCTCGCCATCGAGGGCGTCGTCTGTAGCGTCATCCGCAAGCTCGTGTGAAAGGGACCGTTTTACTTTTTAATGCTGCGCAATTCCGGGTGTGTGGTGGCGGACTCGATGGACTTGATCGCCTCCTCGACTGCGGTGACTCTTCTATTATTCAACTCGCCGCCGGGAAACTTTCCGTTTTTGACTTGCGCGTTTAATTGATCTATGAGCTCCTTCAGCCCGGGGATCGCGCCGCGGGCAGCCGAGCCGTATTTCACAATCTCCTTCATGATCTCCCCTGTGCGGCTTTCGCTGCCGTGCCCGCCCTGCGTCATTGCAAATTCGACGCCAGCCTCGACACCTTCGATGAACATGTATTTCGTCAATGCCTTGAACCCGCCCATGCGGATCTCGTTCGAGAACATCTTGTCCGCCGGGCTCGGCGTCTTGACCGCCGCGAAGATATCCGGCGCCAGCGCCTGCACATCCTCGACCGTCAGGTGGTTCTGGAAATAGCCTCTCAGCGTGGCTCGCGCCATGCCGTCAGGATTCTGCGCTATGGCACGGATCGCCGGATAGACAAGCTTCGTATCCGCCTGCTTGAGCTGTCCGGACAAGGGACCTGAGAAGAGCGCGTTTGCGAGCTGTCCATGGGTAAGCTGAATAGCGTCATCCCAGTTGATCGGCTGGCAGGGCTCGGTGGTCTTGACCAGCGCTGTGAGGATCTCAGCGAGGGCGGGCGAGGCACTGCCCCCCATCTTCTTAATCGCCTGTGCCGCCTTGAAGCGCAACCAGCGGTCGTCGTGGGAGAGGAGGCGGATAAAGACAGGCAAGGCTTCCTGGCTCTTGAGGAACCCGAGCGTCTCGCAGGCGCCCTGGCGGGCGTAGGCGTCCTTGCCCTCTGACATGGCGATGAGTTGCGGCACCATTGCTTTAGCTTCAGGACGTGCGGCCAGCTCTTCTGCGGCCCAGCCTCGCACGACCGGTGACCAATCGCCGAATGCAGCAATCAGCTCCTGCGTGCTCTTCTGCTTGCGTGCCAGATCGAAGCGGCCGGACGCAATGACTTGCGTGACCTCCTTTGCGCTCAGGCAGTCGGTTTTCTTGAGTTCCCGTCCCGTGATACAGAGTTTTCTTAACGGGATGGAGTATGTCAACACGTAGGTGGCGTTCGGACTCAGACCGCTATAACTACTCTTGCCATAGTAGGTGTTATCATCTGTCTTGCCGGCCCCATACTGCTCGCCGCCGTCGTAGACGAAAGAACCGTCACAACGCCGCGTCAGGTCGAGATGCCACTGCGCCTCCTTCATGAACGCGGCCGCAGCCGCCGGTCCGCCCATATTGGCGCCCAGCGCGCCCCAGAGGTAGCTGAAGCCCTGGCCCGTGTGGCCGTACTCGCGGTTCGCGTAGGCGGCCGTGGACATCTTGGCAAAGAACTTGGCAGCCTCGGCTCGGTTGCCCTGGGCTGAGAAGAAGATGGCCGTGAGCGCGCTCTTGCCGTTGTTCTCATGGTAGGGCCACGGCTCATGCTCGCCGTAGGGGACAGCGCCCTTGTCCACGAAGTAGCCGAAGAACTTCGACGCCCTGCCGATGGCGGGCACGACCTCCGGATCATTCACGCCGCACTTCTTGCCCATGACGATGCCGAGGTTGGCGATCAATCCGGCCTGGTTCACCGGGCCATAAGGGGGAATCGAGCCATGAAGTTTTCCATCCGGAGTCAGATCCGAGAAGCCGTGACCGAAGGTGCCATAGAGCCCCTGCCCCTGAGCCATCTTGACGGTAAGCGCGGTGATTCCGGGCATTACTTCCTTGTCGCCCGTCAGCAGATAATACTCGCAGAGGAAAAGATTCTTGTAGCCGCACTCCCATGCGCTGCGCCCTTTGTCCGTCACCTCTCTAGTCGCCATTTCACGTGCGAAGGCTTGCACCTTAGGCAGGTATGCAGGATTCCCTGTCGCCATCAAGGCGAGGCCGTCTACCGCGCCCCAGAGCCCCTGTTCCATCTTCTCCTTTTCAAGCGCCTTGCAGGCCTCGGCTAAAATCAGTTTTGATTTCGGGCAGTCGTAGGGCGCGGTGGCGCTGTAGGAGCCCATGACCCTCAGCTTGAGCTGGACGCTCGCCGTCTTGCCTTCCCTGAAGCGGATGAGCTTCAACACGCCTTTGTTTTCAGTCTTCTCAGCCTCGGTGATCGCTTTGCCAAAAATCTTGCGTGCGTCGTCATCAAAGAGTTTGCCATTCACGCCCACGATCACGTCATTGACCTCCATAACGCCTGATGCGGGCGAGTTGGTCCCGACATGGGTCACGAGGATCTGCCTGCTGGCGGTCGTGGTGCGTCCCTGTGAGGCATCCAGATTGCTTGCCGCGCGCGTGTAGATCCAGCCGCGCAGCCCCGTGGGCCCCAGGTTATAGGTCAGCGAACGGTCAACGGTGTTGCTCTGCGTGAGGTCCGGTGGAGCTGCGAAGAGCTGGCCAGTGGCCAGAACGGCCATTGCCGTGAGGAGTGTTGCGAGGTGTTTTGGTGTTTTTTTCATACTGTGTTCTTTCGTTAATGCTAGCCTGTAACTTGAAGCGTTTTTCAACTAATTAAACTAATTAAACTAATTTTTTTTCATGCTTTGCGAGTAGCTACTTACCCTACTCTCAATTCGTTGAATTCGTTTAATTCGTTGATAAAAATTACTCATTCGATTTTCCAGCATCGCTGGCGATGGCCTTACTTCTCGATCAACACGTTGCAGAACGTGAGCGCGGCGATTCCGTTCGCGCCGTTGAGCAGGGTGTTCTGGCTCCATGAGGTTTCTTTGAGATAGGTGATTTTCTTAGCTGTAGACGACTCTTTCAGTTTGAGCGTGAGCACATTGCCCGAGACACTGCCCGAGGCCACCTTGTCCTTTTCGCCGTCCAGATAAAACTGTCCGGCCAACGCATCTGTCCAGACCACCGGCTGATCGAATTCGAGCGTGATCGCATCTTTCGTAACGTTGGCATAAGAGGCTGATTTTAAATTAGGCGGCGTGATGGACACGGTGGGTATTTTGCCATAAAGATCCCGTTCAATCAATGGCTGAATCAGGCGTGCAAACTCAGCCCAGCCTTCCAGCGGGAAATGCGCAGGCCCCGGAGGACGAATTCCGAGCGTAGACATAATGCCCATGTTGGAATAGAGTTGCGGGAGCGTGCGCTGCTTTTCGCGGATCATATCCCCTGAGCCGCTCGTTCCGCCCATGCTGCAGGAATTCGGCCAGATCTGGAAGATGTAGTAGTTCTGCACATTTGGAAAGTCCTGCTTCCAGGCTGCAGACATCTCAACAAAATACGGGTGATATGTTTCCCAGCCATAGCCCCCTGTCGGCCCGGCTGAGCCTTGGTCATTCTCGCCCTGATGCCAGAGGATGGCGCGGATGCCATGCGTCAGCTTCGCCTGTTGCACACGCCAAAGCATGCGGCCATAAATGGTGGTGAGATCAGTCGGATCAGCTTCGTTGCGCTGATGCTGGTCGATCCGGCTACCGCCAACTGCGGCAGTAATGATGAAGATGGGGACCTTCTGACTTTCGAGCAACCGCTTGGCCAGCACCATGCCCCACCAGCCCAGTTCGGCCTTCTCGCCCTTCTGAGCCTTCCACACGGGGCAGCACCACAGGTTGCCGGGCGGCACCTCGCGCGCGTTCCCCGCAGGGCGGCCATAACTGCGGATCCATTCATTGGTCTCCGGCGGTGATTGCTCATGGGTGTCTGTCGCCAGGGCATTGGATTGTCCGTCAATAATGAAGGCATCGCCGCAGACCAGGTTGCTCACCGTCTCCAACGTTTTCTCGTGTCCGCCCGTCTTTGTGCCGAACTCCACGCTGTATTTGATCAAGCCCGGCTTGAGTTTCAGCGTGAAGGCGTAGGCTCCGGCGGCAGGGGTGGCTTTTTCGGTCTTAATGAGTTTGTTCTCCGCATAGAGCTTCAGGAAGACCGAATCCGCTGCTTCACTCAACGTACCGTTGTAATAGAGCGTGCCTTCGTTCTTGTCGTCGCGCGCAAAGAACTGGCCATCCACTGGCTTCTCGTCCTTCCCGGGCGTGCGTTGCACCCACGCATCCTTCTTTGGCTCTGTGACCAAAATAGCTACCGACTGCGTGATCGCCTTGCCGCCATTATGCACCGTGGCGGTCACAACCATCTTGCCGCTGTTTTGAGCGCGCGTCAGGATGAGTTTGCCCAGCGCATTTTTTTTGATTGCAGCCAAGCCTGACACGTCCCACGCCGTGCTCAACTCGCCTGCGCCCTTCGCCTGCATCGCGGCCAGATTAGAGATTTGCGGCACCACTTCGATTGTCGTACGGCCATCCCATTTCGCCGGAGCACTCAACGTGAATACGGGCTCAGGAATATCTTCTTTGATGGTGATGGGGATATCGAGCACCTTGACCTCGTTCGCGAACACCGCTCTGAATTGAAGTGTCATGGACGTGTCGCCTGTGACGCGTCCGGCGTTAAATGTGTAGGTGAATCTATCCACGCCAACAAGGGGCTCTTCGCCATCTGCCTTGAGCACCCAATAGACCTTCTGTGCACCGTCAGCGCTTGCTGTAATTGTCGCGCTCTTCCCTTCGCGCACCGTGAGTTGTTTCTCCGAAACGGAAAAGACCTTCCCCGGCTTCACCAGCGTCCCGACCAACGTCTGCATCGGCTTCTGGTTTTCGTACTCCAGCTTCACCCAGTCAGGTGACCGCGTCACATTAGACAGTCTTGCTTCATCAATATCGCCTTCAAACTGGAAATTGTTGTACCAGCCACCCAGGTACATGCGTGCGGGTGTCCTGATATTCAACGGACCGCCCTTGGCCTTTGTCTCGCCCTCCAGCACACCATTCACATAAATCCGCGCTTCGCCTTCTTTGTAAGTATGAACCACATGAATCCACTGATTCAAGGCGAGCGTTCCGCTACTCTCCACATTGCCGCCCGAAAAATAACAATCCATCCGGATATGCGGAGGACTGGCCAGTTGCATCACCACTTTGCCCTGCGCTTGTTCATTGCCCCAGGCCATCGGCGTCACATTTGATTTCTCAGATTTGATCCAGACTCCGGTTGAGTGAGGATTCGAACCCGTGGGCAACGTTGCGAGCTTTTCACCACAGTTGATTCCCTTGCCCGGATCAAAACGCCGGCTCTTGCCGATCATACCCAACGATGGTGTGGTTCCCTTGTCGTTCGGCTCCACAGAGCCGACTTCATCCTTGACCGGATCGCTCATGTGGAGAACAGCAACAAAGCCGTTTGACACATTGAATACGGCGCTTCCGCTCGACTCACTTGCAGCATCAGCCTTGCCCCAGTGCATCTTGATTTCCTGGCGCGTATTGCCCTTGATCAGCGGGAGTCTCACCCAGATGCTGGCTTCACCTGCCGCGGCATCCCACGCTTCCACTTGATAGACCAGTGGTTGTCCCGCAGCGGAAAAACGAATATCCTCGCCCCCTGCTTTGGCCTGCTTAAAATCGAAGGTCTCTTTGTTCAGCCTCACCAACAGAGGGAAATTCTCCTCTAAAGCTGTCGCTGGCAGGTTTGCCCCTTCCGGCGTTGTCAGAATATAAATAGACCCTGCCTGTTGCCAGTCAGCATATTGGGCCTGGACCGCACTGATCAGCCCCATGACTATCAGCGCACTTATCATCATTTTTTTGTTCATCTCTATCGCTTTCCTTTTTTATTCATATTTGAGTTGCCAGAGGCAATCAACATTGCTGTTGCTAGCCAGTTCGATGACGCACAAATCGCCGTCTGGTTTTTGTTCCAGCTTGGCGGAGCCGCCACTGGCTTTCACGGAAAGAGGTTTACGTCCGTTGTTAGCGACCGTGATCCGGAAGGGTTCTCCACCAATCACCTTGGCCATGCCGGAAAGCTGCTTCACGGCGTTCTCCCATTTCACCTCCTGCAGCTCCACCCAGCCCTGTAAAACGTGGCGGCTCGTGGAAAGCACCTGCGGATTTGGTTGCACCTTACGGACGGAGAGCATGACGCAGCACAGGGGGTCAACAGTTTGTTCAATACGATTTGTTCCGGAAAATTTTCCTACCAGCTGGTCGGACCAAAAGTCATAGATGTAATATGCAGCCGCAGGGTCAAGTCCGATGGCTCCGGACACAACCCTGTCGCCGCAGAGCGGAACCGTGATGGTTTCGCGCTTATCCACGGTATTGAATAACGCGACCTGATGCCAGTCGGGTGTCAGCTCCAGATCATAAACCTGAGGGTCTTTTACACCCGCAAACGCATCGAGCGGACGTGCCGTGAAAGGCTCTCGATAGGTTGGATAAATCCGTGTGAAATCATGAACGATTTCCGGCGTGAACAGTGTGAAGGAGGTCGCCAGATCAATCCGTCCGCTGGTCAGGTAGACCATCGTCAGCATCGACCGCCGGACGTCCGGGGTGCAATCGTGTACCGTTTTGCTGTCAGGATAGTAGTTGAAGACCGTACGGTTCTTATACCAGCGCAAGCCACCAATGCTAATCATGGCTGGAACAAATTTGTTGGAATCCGACCAGTTCCGCTGTGTATCGATCAATCCCGCTGTAAGATCGAGGCATGGTCTTCCGGACTCACCCAGGTTGCGTTCATCGAGACAGGCTTCAGGGCCCAGTCCCTCACGAGCGAGACGGAAACACTCGCGATAGGCAAACGCTGTGGTGGCATGACGGTTTTCAAATCCGCCTTCCGGTCGCCAGCCGGTTTCCGGATAATCAAACTTGATGCCGCCCATCCCGTCCTTGCGCAGGCGTTGCCAGACGTCCAGCATATGTTTTTGGAAACCTTTTGACGTGTAGTCGAAACTGACGAGCGGCTGGTGGTGCGGGTGAGCGACGTGTACGCGGCTGACGTCCTTGAAAAGTATATGATCCGGGAATGACAGCGCGTAATCGTCTGAAGGCATCCCCACCTGGAAGTAGGTGTATGGAATGCCGTCCCGCTCCCGGATCGCTGCGCACCATGTGGAGAAGGTGTCATAAGGGGCCACCAGATGTCCAAACTTCGCCCAATGCGCATCGTCCCACCACCCCTGCTCGGTGTTGCCGCTCCCGTAGCAATACGAATCAGGCTCAAGCCTGATGGCGACCTTCGTATATTTGGCCAGACCTGCTTTTTGCGCGGCTTCCAACTCGCCAACCAATTTCACGGAGTTGTTGACACCGGGAAGTTTGCTCAAGGCGCCGACGCCCCATCCGCAGAGAACAGGAAAGTCGTACACATTCGGCCGGGCATTGTTGGCCAGGCGCATGGCACGCCCATATCGCTCCAGCGCCACAAACGGATCGTTGCAGGTCACATCAACATAAAAGGTATCCTCGGATAAATAGTCCTGTCCATGGTCGACAAGCCGGCCAACCGGATCCTTCGCCCTCATCTCAAGAGCATTGTCACGAAATGCCACCCACTTGCCGAACTCCTTGTTGGCAAGCCCGCCCCAGACCACGGTGCGGCGCTGCCCATCAACTGTGCAGGTCAGCATCAGGCTGTTCGCCGATTCACGGATCATTCCCGGTTTGACCATCGCAGCCTCAGCTCCTGCTGAACCATTGAGCGTCTGCGCCCCTTCACACGTCTTCCCTGGAAAAAGCACCGCCCCTGCCATGGGCACGGCTTCCATCAGACGCAGCTCAGCACCTGTCGTATTCCTCATTCCGAAGCCCATCATAATCGCACCCTCCCCCTCATGGAGCGTGTAACTGAAGATGTAGGCCGGCGCCGCCGGGTGCGGACTTTGACTGTAGACCAGCACGACTCTCTTTCCTTTTCCAAAAGCATCGGAGACGTCTTCAACAGCCTGAGTAGCTATCCACCCCTTCCAGTCATGGGATTTGGAACGGTGGTCACGTCCCAAGCCATCCGCCTCCATGTAGGCATTTTCCAACATGACATCTTTACTGACGCTGTCGATTATAGAATAACAACGGCGGGCGGAGTCGGCTTTGAAGGTCACCTTCTCGTTCGAAAGGGTGATCACGTGTCCGTTCTGCTTTACGTCCACGGGCGCAGCCAAGAGGGCTCCGCATACTGCGGAGGTGAACATCGAGAATACTCTGCGATTCAGTGTCATCTTCGTCCTCCTATCGTCCCGCCGGAAGGGCGGGCTATTGAATTATTAAACACCCCACCCGGCGCGATAATCGGGATGAGGGATATTTCTATTTTTTCAACAACCTCGTCATGCCCTCACCCAGCGCATCGCCGACCAGGAAATAACTCTCTGCATTGCCGCACCAGTGGTGGCCATGGCTGACGTTCGGCGACATGTCCGGCGGACGGGCAAAGTCGGCGGTCTTGATGAATAACGCATTCTTGATCTGCTGGGTCCCCTCTTCCTGCGCTTTTCTGAACTCAGCCATAGCGCCCTGGGTCACGGGTCCGCCATTACCCAGTTCGCCTACCACCACCGGCATGTTCGGAGCTTTGAACTCCTTGCGGAGATCGCTGACCAGGTTGACGAGATTCTGCGCATACTCGGGAATGGCAGGCTTGGTGCACATGTCGTTCCAGCCCTGCTGCCAGACAAACCCAGCAATCTCGTATTTCTGATCGCCAAGCTCAGCCAGTGCCGCACGAACTTCTTCGATCATCTTCGTGTAATAAGGCCCGACCTGTCCGCCTGAACTGGGCGGTCTGAAATCAACGTACAGGCTCTTGCCGCCCCAGGCTGTCTTGATCAACAGCACGGGCTCTTTAAAATAGTCGCCCATGACGAACCCGAACCCTAGCTCAGGCCCGATGTGGCTGCTCCCGCCATAGCCGGTATACCCGACTGTGAGGCCGCCCTTGCGCACCTTGTCGCGGACTTTGAACGATATCTGGACATCCTCCCGCACAACCCATTCACCCTTCTCGTTCTTAAGCTTCTTCATTTTCTCGGCACTCTTCGAGTTTTTCATCGACCAGACCAAGTTGCCCTTGCCGCCGTTGTAGTCCCGCTCACCATCCATCGAGACCACGCCCTGGCCTTCCATGTTCGACTGCCCGGCGAGAATGAAGACCTTGATCGGCCCCTTAAATTTCTCTACCCCAGCCTGCTGTGCCATCACCGCACTCGCCATCAGTGACATCGCAACGATACATTTCATCTTGTTTCTCATAATTGCTCCTTCGTTTATTCTATTGCCCCGCGCGGCGGGCTTTTCACTTTAGAACTTTAGAACTCTCGCACTTTAGAACTTCTCTTCTCAATACCCCATCCAGGCTTCGCCTCCGCTGCCTGTGCTCAACGCAAGCATGATGACGGTGCCGGGCACAAAGGTCGGGTTCGTGTAGGTCACGACCAGATCATCGACAAAGCCCTCGCCATCAAAAGTCAGTCCTGTAAAGGTGGTGAGATTCGTGCCGGACGACCCCAAGCGCCGCGAGGCCGAGAGGAACCAGCTTCCTCCATCCGGCGTGTAAGACTCGCTGAAGATCTGCGTCTTCCAGGTGTCGCTATAGGCCACGGGCGAGACCAGCGGCTCGCCGTTGATCCTCACACTGAAGGCCTCGGCACCGGTATTGTTGGTCGTCGCATCCAACGTGATGGTCAGCCGGCACCACGCATTAGGATCGAAGCCATTCGCAACGGGAGTAAAAATAGGAGCGCCGAAACCGTCGAGTGTCTTCTGCCCATGAAACACAACCAGATTGGTGGAAGCGCCATCCTGACGCAGATACACAGAGGTCTTTGCTGTGACATCGTTCGACACGGCGGCCGGAAAATCCAAGCAGACCCCGAATTTTGCCATCATGTCAACATACACCTTGGCAGAAGCGAACCCGGCATCCAACATCGGTGTCGCCAACGGAGCAGCCTGGGTGTTTACCTTCAGAACGCGTCTCAGCAACATGTGATTGTACACAAGCGGGAAGGTGACGCCTAAGGGAAGCGGAGCGTACCCGACAGCAGGATTGGTGATGCTCGACTGGTCCGCAACTGTCGAGGAGGTCCACTGGTTGGTTGTGCGGGCTAGGGCGTTGTCAATCCAATCATCTTCGAAATCCTCCGCCAGTATGACAGGGGTGACTGAAATTATGACCGACGCTTCAGGAGGGGTGCTGTAATTGGCCGTATCGGTCGGCGTAAAGTTTACGCGCAAGATATGGTTGTTACCAATAGGCATGACGGTTCCGGCTGGCGGCGCATAGACGAAGGTGCCTGCCACCTCACCGCTGGTCGCGTTCAATTGATTGACGCCCAGTGCAACGCCGAAGGCCATGACGGAAGGAGGATTCCAGGTGATCACCGGCATCGCCTTAACCACGGTCAGAGGCCGGGGCACAGGATTGGCCGCACTGTGGTTAAGGTCGCCGGCCTGGGTTGCCGTGATTGTGGTGACACCCGCCTTTACGATCGTGACCGTATTGCCCGCTACGGTCGCCACGTTGGTGTCGGAGCTGGCATAGCTCACCGGCAGGCCCGAGCTGGCCGTGGAGGTCAGCGCGAAGGGCGCGTCCCCGTAGGTCTTGTCCGGGAGCGCATCAAAGGTGATCGACTGGGTCGCGGGGTTGACGGTCAAGGTCTGCGGCACGGGCGCTGCCGTGGTGTAGTTCTCATTTCCTGCCTGGGTGGCCGTGATCGTCGTGACGCCTGCGTTCAGGATCGTCACGAGGTTGCTGGCCACAGTCGCCACGTTGGTGTCGGAGCTGGCGTAGCTCACGACAAGTCCTGAACTGGCCATGGCCGTAAGCGCGAACGGCGCGTCGCCGTAGGTCTTTTCCTCCAGAGGCCCGAAGGTGATCGTCTGGGCTGTCTGTAGCATACTGACCGTCAGCGTGCCCGTGCCGGAGAAGTAGGTGTCGTTCTTGATCGTGGCCGGAGAGGCTGATGAACCATACGTGTTGTTGGGCTGAAGCACGCCCCCCAGGGTCAGGGAGGTGATCGTCCGGGTGCCCGTATAACTCAGGCTGACCATGGCACCACTGCTGATGCTTAAAGCGCTCCCGCCCACTGCAGAAGATTTGTCATAGGCGAGCATCCCATCTTCAACAATTGTCGGCCCAGTATACGAGTTGGTGCCACTTAAGTGCCACGTGGAACTGCCGACGGTTCTCAAGCCGCCTGAGCCGGTGATGTTGCCGGAAATATTGAAACCACCCGTACTGCCGAAATCAAAAGTGGTCATGTCTGTCAGCGTCACAGGGCCACTCAAAACGCTTGCAAAACTGTTGCCGCCGGAGACGGTTCCGCCGTTCAGGAAGATGCTGTTCGTCAAGTAGGTCCTGTTGAACGCGAGGGTGCCATGACTGTTGAGCGTCACAGGGCCGGTGCCCAAGAACGGAGTCATTGCGCCTGAGCCAGCCGGACAGCTAATAGTTCCGGCATTGATGATTGTGCCGCCGGTGTAGGTATTGTTGAGGTTATTGATTTGAAGTGCGCCCGTATTATTGATCGTCAAGCCGCCCGTGCCGGAAAGCAATCCTGAAAAGGTCACAGCGCCACCGCCGGTTCCACCCAAGGTCGTCATCGCTCGCAGGTCGAGCGGAATGCCGAATGTGATCGCGCTGGCGCTGGTCTGGTTGATCTCCGGAAAGATCGAGCCGTTCGCGCTGAGGGCCAGGCGATTGGCGCCGCCGAATGTCACTGCGGCTGCGGCATTGAGCTGATTGAGCAGAAATCCGTTGCTCAAATCGTTGGTCACGCTGTAGGTGCCCGCCTTCTTGAAGTTGAGCCGGTAGAGCGCTTGCCCTGAGGCCTCCGGGGCCACTGCCGCGCCTGCCGCATTGGTCCAGTTGGCCGCGACGCTCCAGTTTCCGGGTGTGGCGTTTTTCCAGGAATAGTCCACGGGCATCCCCTCCCAGATGGCGAGGGAGACCGTGGCCGGGGAGGAATTGCTGAGCCCGTTGTTGACCGTGAAGGTGAAGCTGTCCGTCCCGGAGTAGTCCGTCTCAGGCGTGTAGGTGACAGCAGGCGGCGTTCCTGAAAGCGTGCCGTGGGTCGGCAGGGTTGTTATCGTGTACGCGACGGGCGTGCCGATTCCCTCCAGCGTGATCGCCTTGCTGGTGTTCTTTAAAAAAGACAAGCTCTGCGAGTAGGCGATGGCGGGCCGGTTGGTGATCTCTGAAGCGTCCACCAACCATTCCTTGCCGATAATCACCCCGTTGGAACCTGCAAAGGAGGGTCCTGTCCATTTCAACTTGGCCACAGCGGGCCCGGTATTCTCATAGTAATCCATCTGCAACTCGACCTGCTGTCCCTCGGTCAAAGCGATGGCGGGGCTGTCCTTCCAGTGTGTGGCCTGATCCATAAAATTATCGATCAACAGGGCGCCGTCCACATAGAGGCGGACACCGTCGCTGGTGAGCGTCGAGAACTGGTAACTTCCTGTTTCCGGAACATTCAGCAGTCCGCGCCAGCGGACGCTGAAGGTGTCCGCAGAAATCGAGTTGCTCGGGGAACCCGTGCCCCAATCAAAGTTCACCTGCGGATCGATCCGCGAAAACAGGGGTGCCGTGAAATCCATGTTGTTGAAATAGTCACCCTTGAGTCCCGCACCACTCCCCCCCACGACCAGACACACGGTTGCCGGGTCTGAGTTGGTCAGAGCGTCGCGAACCTGGAAGGAGAAACAATCCGTCCCGGCGTAGCCGACCTCGGGCGTATAGGTGAGGTTCGGCGGCGTGCCTGTAAGGGAGCCATGCCTGGGCGCGGACACGTTGAGGAACGAGAGCATATTGGTCCGCCATGAGAAGCCGGTGAGCGTAATGGGCTTTGCGTTGGTGACCGCCACGACTTGCGGATAGGCCACCGGGAAGAGATTCGTGAACCCGGAGGGGGAAGAAGTGGCGGCTTCAATGCTGGCAATGGCGCTGTTCAGTGCCACGTATTCAGCCGACTCCACATCCCACTCAGTAAGGTAACTCCTGAGGGTCGGGAGCGTCCAGCGTGCCGCATCGCCATACGTTTTCAAGGCGTTCAACGCGGGAACCTTAAATCCGTCATCCCCCCACCCGAACCCTTCGGGCGTGATGAGCATGGAGAGGGCCAAGGGGATGGCTTCCGCCGCACTGTACTTGGCCAGGGTCGCGATGCCCTTACCACGGGGATCCGCACTCCACATCGTGTCCGCCTGGCACTCCACGGCAGCGACCTCGAAGAGGTCCAGGGTCAAGGCCTGCACATCCGCAAGGGTCAGGTAGGTGTAAGCGAAGCTGGCCACGCCGAAGCGCGGATTCGAATCCGGTTGCCGCAGACCGGTTTGGACAGCGGGATAGAGCAGGCTCTTCGACGCAGCGGCTGTAAAGCTGGCGACATTCCCGCCTCCGTAGACAGCATCGCCGAAAAGTCCGAAGGAGAGGTGGGCGTTGGCGATTTGAATCGGGTCCTCCCAGGCGACCACGTTCGGATCCGTCGCATTGTTGACAAACGCCGTCAGCATCGTCGCCAGTTGCGGACTGGCCGCTGAGCTAAAGTTTCGCAACGCATTGGCTGCTTTTGCGCGGACCCAGACATCCGGGTCGCTGAGACGCTGGCCCAGCACGCTCAGCGCACTGGTATTTTTGAGTACGCCCAGAACCTGGCAGGCCGACTGGCGCAACAGGGGATTGGCGCTGCTGGCCAAATCAATAAAGGTAGCCACGTTCAGATTGGAGCGGGAACCCAACTCGCCTGCTGCCCAGTTGCGCACAAGCGGATCATACTCGCCCAGCGCAGCCATTAACTGGTTCGTATCATAGCCGGAGCAGGCCAGCTTAAACGTTCCCGCCCAGATTGCGTTGGTTACTGCGGCAATGCTCAACCCGTTCGCGGGGTTGGCGTTCTTGCCTGTGATATATAGTTTTTGCTTCGCCACCCCATACGTCAACACATAAGAGGCAGTGGGGTCGATGCCGTAATAATCGTTGTTACCGCCGACAGCCCAATAGTCTGAAACCTCGCTGCCGCCATACTGCTCGGCGCCGTCATACGCGAAAGAGCCGTCACACCTGCGTGACAAGTCCAGATGCCACCGCACCTTTGCCAGGTAGGAGGCCACTGCGTTGGTTCCGCCGACGTTCACGCCCAGCGCGCTCCAGAGGTAACTGAAGCCCTGACCGGTATGCCCGTATTCACGTCCGTCGTACGATGCGGTTGTGAGCCGGGTGAAATACTCTGTTTCAGAGGGCCTGCCGCCAGCCAGCGTAAACAGCAGCGCAGCCTGCCCGTCCTTGCCGTTGCTGCCGTCATGCTCATACCACGGCTCATGTTCGCCATAGGGGATGCTGCCCTTGCCGGCATAGAAGCCGAAGAACTGGGCTGCGCGATAAAGAGCTTGCGGAATCTCGGTGTCAATCGCCCGCCCGCTCTCCACCATACACTTCTTCCCCAACGCAATCGCCAAACTGGCTGAGAGCGCTCCTTGGTTCACCGGGCCGTACGGCGGCATCGTTCCATGTAGAGAGCCGTCCGCGTTCTGAAGCGAGCCTTTGTGACACATCGTGCCGTAACGGCCTTGAGCTTGGGAAAGCGAGACGGCATACTCATCGATTCCGTGCAGCACGTTGGTGTCCCCCGTGAGCAGGTAGTACTCGGCAAGAAAAATCCCCTTGTAGGCGTTGGCCCAGACATCAACCTCCCGGGCTGACTGCCCCGGAGCAACCCGGAGCGCCAGTGTCGCCGGCGCAATCGCACGTGCATACGTTTGAACTTTGGGGAGCACATTCGTATACCCGCCGGCCAGCAGGGCCAGCCCGAGAACGGGATCGCCAGGAATGCCAGCATTGAAGGAGCGGTTCGCAATGATAGCACAGGCATTGGAGAGGATCAGCGCGGACTTGGGACAGTCATACGGCGCCGTGGGGCTGTAGGCGCCCATGACGCGTAATTGGATCGAAACGTCATTGGTGACGCCCGCGCGCCAACGCCTGATGTTCATCACGCCATCGCCCGCCTCGGCAGCGGTGATGGCCCAGCCCAGGCTCTTGCGAGCATCACTTGTAAAATTGGTGAAGACATTTCCAGCACCTGTCGTCACGCCCAGAATCACATCATTGGTCGCCAGAATACCATACGCCGGCGTATTGGTGCCGACAGCGGTGATTAGGATCTGGCGGCTGAGCGCGGAGAGGGTTCCGTCCGTGCCGGAACCCTCCTTGTTGTAGAGCCATCCGCGCATCCCGGTAGGGCCGAGGTTATACGTGCGCGTCGTGTCCGTCTCGGCGATGACCCCAGGTGCCGTCAGATCCGGTGCTGCGGCCTTGCATACCCACGGAACAATCGCCAGCAACGCCAACGCTACGATAGAGTTCATATTGTTTCTCATGGGCGCTCCTCTATAAGTCATTGCTCCCTGTGCACAGTGCAAGCATGATGACCGTACCTTGCGCAAAAGCCGGCGGATACGGTGTCACGACCAGATCATCAACAAAGCCTTCGCCATCAAAAGTCAGTCCTGTAAAGGTGGTGAGATTCGTGCCGGACGACCCCAAGCGCCGCGAGGCCGAGAGGAACCAGCGTCCTCCATCCGGCGTGTAAGATTCGCTGAAGATCTGCGTCTTCCAGGTATCGCTGTAGGCCGCGGGCGAAACCAGCGGCTCACCGTTGATCCTGACGCTGAAGGCCTCGGCTCCCCCATTGTTGGTCGTCGCGTCCAAGGTGACGGTCAGCCGGCACCACATCTCCGGGTCGAACCCGCTCGCGACTGCGGTAAAGACCGGAGCCCCGAAGCCATCCCCTGTCTTCTGGCCATGAAACACGACAAGATTGGTTGTCGCTCCATCGGCCTGGAGAAATACGGAGGCCTTTGCTGTGACGTCGTTCGACACCGCAACCGGGAGGTCCGCGGAAACTCCGAATTTTGCCATCATGTCGACGTACATTTTCGTTGTGTCGAAGACCGCATTGAAAACCGGAGTAGACAATGGATCGCCCTGGGTGTCCACCTTCAGCACGCGGCGGCTGGCCGCGTGATCGTAAACGAGCGGGAACGGGACGCCCAACGGAAGCGGGACGTACCCGACAGCCGGATTGGTGATGCTCGAACGGTCGAGTAGTCCCGAAGAGGTCCAGTTGTTGGTCGTGTTGGCCAAGGCGTTGTCGGCCCATTCGTTTTCAAAGTCTTCTTGCAGGAAGACGCTTAGCCCGTCATTCACTGGCTGAATAGTCACGTTCACAATAATCGTATCCGTGCCGCCCTGGCCGTCGCTGACCTGCACAGCGAAGCTGTCAGAGCCGTTGTAGTTCGCAAGCGGTGTATAGCCGACCGCCCAGCTAGCGCCGGCACCGGCTGGCGCAACGGTGCCGTGCTGGGCGTTCGTAATGACGGCCCATGCCAGGGTGCCGCCGTCGCTGTCGCTGGCGTTCAGCGTCAGGCTGAAGGGTACGGGACTCGCGTCCTCGCTCATGACGACGTTCGTCACCGAACCCTCTGTGATGAGCGGCGGGATATTCGGAACTTCCGGGGTTGAAGGGAAGAGCGCCACCATGGCTTTGCCCATGCTTTCGCCGATGTTGAAATAGCTCTCGCCGCTCCAATTCCAGTGGTAGCCTTCGTCGTTTGCGCCACGCAGGGTGCCGAAGTCAAAGAACCGTGTGTCCACGGTGGCCACCGTGCCCGCGAACTCGGGATGCAGGGTCGGGTTGGCGACATTTCCCTGCGCCGTGATCAGATTTCTCGCATTGACATCGCTGTCCGCGTTGGCCATGCCTGTATTCGCGATGGAGACAAGCATATTCGGCGCTGCAAACTCTGCGCGAAGATCCTTGATCAGATTGACCATGTTGGTTTCATACTCCGCCACGTATGAAGCGGTGATCCGATCATTCCAGCCCTGATGCCAGCCAAGGCCAGCGACCTCGTAACCGCCTCCGGCATAGGCTGGGAATTCAGCCGCGATATTATCGATCACCTGATGGACCACGCCGATCATCTCGCTATAGCATGGCCCCACGGTTCCGCCCGAATTCAGAACGGAGGTCGGCGGACGGAAATCAACCGCCAGGGATCTGCCGCCATGGGCATACTTGATGATCAGCACCTGATCAGCCAGTTGACTGCCGACTATGAGTCCGAACCCATATTCAGGCCCGATAAGTCCATTAACAGCATCTTGGCCGAAATTGGCATCCAGATTACCCTTTCGCTTTGTTGCATAATAGGGAGGTGTAGGCGCAGGTGGTGTTATGGCCCAGGCCGCGCCGCCGTAATAGGTGATCCATACGTCGGGCCGGGTCATCCACCCCGGGCTGCCGCCGGGAATAGGATTGGCCGGGTCAGCAAGATAACCGTATTTGTCGGGATTGGAATTCAGCATGTTCCGCAGGCTGCCCAGACCGCCGGCTACGGATGCTCCGTAAAGATTGTTCGGATCGCGTCCGTTCTCGACATTGCCCTTGCCCACCATATTCGACTGGCCGGCCAGGATGAAGACCTTGACCTTGCCGTTGCCCGAAGAAGGATTCACGGTCTGCACCAGCGGAGGCGTTGAGGCGCTTGGCGCATTGTTGATGTCGCCCGCATACCTGGCTGTAATGGGATGCCAGCCAGGTGCAAGGCTCGTGATCGCCAGACTACCCTGGCTGGAACCGTTCAACGTGGCAGAGCCGATAGACGCAGTGCCGTCGTAGAAGGTCACAGTTCCGCTGGGCGAAGCGCCTGCGACTGTCGCGGTGAGGGTTACGGCAGCGCCTTTGGCAGAAGGATTGTCTCCGCTTGTGCGCGCCAGCGTTGTGGTTGTGGACGGACGCGCCTCCGTCAGGATCTGGGTGAACAGCCCAGAGGCGCTCGAGGCGTTGCCCGCAGCGCCCATATACAACGCCGTGAGCGTGTGCGTCCCCGCAGCAAGCGTGCTGATGCTGACACTGGCCTGGAAAGAGCCGTTGAGTACATTGGTCCCCAGCGGTGTCACTCCGTCGTAAAAAATCACACTGCCTGTCGGCGCTGCCCCTGAGACCGTCGCTGTAAAGGTCAGGACAACGCCAGCGTCACTCGGGTTTGCTCCGCTGGTCAGTGCCAGTGTTGTGGTGGTCGGCGAGGCGATCATGCCGACCGTGACGGTCCCGAGGCCTAAAAAATGGGCATCGTCCTTATACGTCGCAAGGGAACTGGAGGAGCCGTAGCTGCCATGAGGCTGAGCTGAGCCGGCATTGAAGGTCAGCGCACCTATTAGCCGTGTGCCAATGTAATCGAGCTGGGCCTTTGCACTGTCGGTGATGTCCAAGGCGTTCGTTCCCAGAGCATCTGCGCGAGTGAAGGCGAGCGTGCCAGCCTGGATACGCGTCGTGCCGCTGTAGGTGTTCATGCCGGAGAGGGTCCATGTGCCGACACCGGCCTTCGTCACGCTCGTGGCCCGTTGTCCGGCAGTACCCAAAAGGCTGTCGCCGATACTGCCGCTGATTTCACCCTGGCCTGGAGTCCCGCCCGTGTTCCCATCCGTCGCATGCGTCAAGGTCAGGGTCTTACGGTTGTCTACGCCAGCAGTGCCTGGAGCCGAGAGGTTGCTGGTGAATTTCAGGAGTCCGCTTGTGCCGCGCGTTGCGGGAAGGCCGCTGGCCGAGCCACTCTGCGTGAGGGTCGCACCGCCCGTGGCACCCGCCAGTTTGATCACGCGGTCCGAGGTCTCGCCAGGGCCGTTATAGATCAGGGTTGCGGCGGCACCCCCCGAGCCCAGTGAAATCGTGCCACTCGCCGCATCTGCAGGAGCGCCCAGGTTGCTTGCCGCAGTGCCGCCACTGACACTGTTGAGAGAGGCGACCCGCAGCGTTCCGGCGTTCACAACGATGGTGCCTGTAAAGCTATTTGAACCGGAGAGCGGTAACGTGCTGTTGCCCATCTTTATAAAGCCTCCGGGTCCACTCATGTTGCCCGTGACTGAAATACCGCCTGTAATATTAAAGGTCGGCGAGGCAGCCAAAGTGATTGGTCCGCTTAACGTTGAAGAAAAACTATTCCCCGAGGTGACTGTTCCTCCGTTGAACGTTATGGGGTTGGGCAGATAAGTCCGGTTCAGCGCGAGCGTGCCATTGCTGCTCAACGTCACGGGGCCCGTCCCCAGAAGCCTGATCGTGTCTACACCGAAAGACTGGAAGGTGACGGTGCCGGCCTGAATACTCGTGCCGCCGCTGAAGGTGTTCGTGCCATAGTTGATCGTCAATGTGCTAGCGTTCGTCTTGGTCAGGCTGCCTGAGCCCGAGATACGGCCATGCAGTGTGACCTGCCCGGAACCGCTACCGCCGAGGATCGTGTTGGCGGCTAAGACAAGATTATTGCTGACCGTAAGGGCTGACGAACCGTTCTGATTGAGCTGGGGCAGCACGGCATCGTTGTTGGTGAAGGTCACGCTGTTTCCTGCGAGGGTGAGCGTCGGGCCGCCGACCCTCAGTTGATTCAGCAGGAAGCCATTATTGAGATCGTGTGTGGCGGTGTAGATGCCTGCCTTATTAAAACTCAGCGCATAGTTTGCCTCTCCGCCAGAGGCTGGCGCGACCGCCGCGCCTACCTCGTTCGTCCAATTGGCTGACACGCTCCAAACGCCAGAGACCGTGTTGGTCCAGGAATAACCCTCTGCCAGGCACGTTCCCGCGAAGGCCAGACACAACAACCCAAATATCATTTTTCGAGTTTCAAGCTTCAAGTTTCGAGTCTCATTTCTTTTTAAAAAAACAGGATTCGGAAATCGACCTTTTCCCGAACCCTGTTTTTCAGGATCTTCACATACGCTTCACCCCATTAATGGAGCGTAATCACCATGCCGCGCTGCAGGCCTGACAAAACTCTCAGCTTACCCGAGGTGGCTGTGAAGTGTACATCATCCTTATTGGTGGCATCGCTCGTGCTGTGCCCCCAGGTCCCGATCCACTCAGGCTTGCCATCCAAGCCGAGATAGAGCGCGTTGATGGTCTGGGTGACTCCACTCGGAATATCGATCTTTGCACCGCCATCTGCGATCGACAGCGCCACCAATTCAGCCAACGAGCTGCTGTTGCTCAGTTTCAGAAGAGCCGTATTGGTCACCACAACCGCTAAGCTTGCCAACTGTCCAGCGGAACCTATCTGCAACGTTCCGTCAGTGATAGTGGTCGTGCCAGTGAAGGTGTTCGTCGCGTTGAGGAACAACGTATTGGGACCCGTCTTGGTAAAGCCCCCCTCGCCACTGATACCCTGGCTGAATACCAAATTAAATATGACGTTCATTGTCGTATTCGAATTCAGGGTGACGGGGCCGTTCCAGTTATTTCCAAAGCCATTTTCTGAGAGCAGTGTGCCGCCGTTAGCAATCAAGGCGTTCGTGGGGTTGAAGCGAAACATATAGAGCGTACCGCCATTGAGGGTGATGGGGCCAGTGCCCAGGACCGCTAACGGACCCAGTCTCAGTTGCCCACTGTTGATCATGGCGCCGCCGGTGAATGCGTTATTAACATTGTTAATGACCAGTTCACTGGAACCGTTCTTGGTTAGACTTCCTCCACCCGCGATCACGCCATTCATATTCACTTGCCCGTTGCCGGTCCCGCCGACCGTCGTACTCGCTTCGAGGGCCACGTCGTTGTTGATGGTGACTGCGACGGAACTGTTCTGGGTAATCTGCGGCAGTGTTGCGCCGTTATTCGTGAATGAGAGGCTGTTGCCATCGAGTGTCACCGTGGAACCCCCGAAATTGAGCTGGTTCAGCAAGAACCCGCTATTGAGGTTGTGCGCGGCGATATATGTGCCGACCGGATTGAAACTCAGCGTGTAGTCAGGCTGACCAGACATCACTGGCGCAAAGGCTACGCTCGCATCCGTATTGTTCGTCCAGTTGCCAGCCCCGCTCCAAGAACCTGAAACAGTATTTGTCCAGCTGAAGGCTGTTGGCGCTATCCACACGACGATTCCTGATTGTGTCCCCGTGATCGTCCCTGTCACCGTGTCGGTGGCAGTCACGGATTGGGTACCGGTCGTATTCAGCGTCACGCCGGCCGTGAAGGTGTGGATGCCGAGGTCGCCGTTCACAAAGGTATAGTTGCTCGGCAAGCCAGCCGCGCCATCGCTGCTGCTGAACTGGATGGTGCCTGTGTAGTTGGTGTCTGTATTCCCAAAGGCATCCTTGGCCGTGACGGTCAGACTGCCCGCCGCACTCACGGTTTGAGGACTCGGGAAGCCAAAGACGACCAATGTGGCCGCAGAGGCAGGAGTCACAAGAATGTTAGACTGCGTGCCGGTGATGGTTGGTGTCACGGTATCGGTTGCCGTAAGGGACTGCGAACCCACGATGTTGAGTGTCACCCCCGTAAAGAGGTGCACGCCGTTATCTCCGCTCACAAAGGTATAGTCGTTCGGCAAACCCGCAGAGACCGCCGTGCTAGAGAAGTGAACCGTGCCTGTATAAGCGGTGGCTGTGGCGCCGCTGCCGGTCTTGGCCGTGACGCTGACGCTACCGCCGACACCTGCTACTTGCGGACTCGGGAAACCGCTGAGGGTCAAATAAGCCGGAAGCGTACTCGGTAGCATGGTGAAGTCCGAACTGTCACCTGCTGTCAGCGTGTCTCCGCTTGTGCGGGTGGCGGTCAACGCCACACCGCTCTCGTCCGTGCTGTAGGTCACGCCGCTGATGGTCACCGAACTGGTTCCGGCAAGGATGGTGCCGGAGAGTGTTCCGCCCAGGCTTCCGGTGCCGGTCTTCACACTGAGTGTCACGTCCGTATCTGTCAGTACACGGCGGGCTGCCCCATTGGGATCCAGCGACTCCACCACGACGTTGAAGGCTACGCCGGCGAACGGACTCGTGCCATTGTTCACAGAGGTGATTGCCAGCTGTGTCGGATTCGTGGGCAAACCGTACACCGTCAGAAGCAGGAGGTTGTTGACCGTATCCACAGAAAGTAAGGCGGAGGTGAAGCCTGCCGCGTAAGAGCCGCTGTCTACCACAGGCGTTGTCAAGACGTTTCCAGCAGGGGTGGCTGCCGAGGTGGCCAGCGTATAGGTGCCGGAGGGCAGGTTCGCGGGCAGGTTGAGGTGCACCTCCGTCGTGTTATAGGTCATCACGCCGGTGACGGTCAAGGGGGTGCTATTGGTTTCAGAAACTGGATCGCGGGTGACCGTGAAAAGAGCCTTGGCTCCTGAATTGAAGGTCGCTGCGCCTGCAATGCGGCCCGTGCCGCCGAGCGTCGCGCCAGAGGCTGCGGTGATGGTGCCGCTGCCGCTGTTGTTGCCATTGACCAGCAAGGTGCCGGCGTTGACGGCGGTTGCCCCTACGTAACTATTCGAGCCGGTCAGCGCCAACGTGCCGAGGCCAGTCTTAGTCAGGTTGCCATTCGTGAGATCGCCGCTCAGTTTGGCGTCGATGGCGGCGGTGCCGTCATCCACCTGCACCGTGCGTGTTGCGGCACCCATGTCCAACGGATTTTGGAAATCCACGGCATGTGTCGCGTTCGTTGCGCCAAGGATTAATATTTTTCCATTCAAACCTGTATTCGCCGTCGCCCAGGCGATCGAAGCCGATGCCCCCCCGAGATTCACCGCGCGGTCAGCTCCATAAGCCGCCCAGCCGCCATTACCGGTGAAGTTGACTCCCGTGATCGTTCCTGCGGTTGCCAGACTGCGGGTGAAGTCGCTGGCACCCAAACCGAGAACACCGCCGTTGAAGGTCAAGGCGCTCAAGCCTCCCGAGACGCCGATGCCCCCAGGAATTGCGCTTGCGTGGCCAAGCACCAGGCAACCGCCGTTCACCGTAAATACACCTCCGGTGTTTGCATTGGCAGCCGAGAGCGTCCACGTGCCAGTCCCTGACTTCGTGATATGGTTGGGCGAGGCAGAGGATTGTCCCAAGGGGATCACGCTGGCGATTTCGCCCGTTCCGGCGGTGGACCCTTTGAGTTCGATGGTTTTGGCTCCTCTGTTGTCGGTGATTGTAAACGCGCTGACAAACTTCAACAGGCCGCTTCCGGATTGGTCAAAGGTGTAGGTGGTTCCGTTCGCTCCGCCAAAACTGATCACGCGGTCCGTGGTCTCCCCTGTGCCAGTATAGGTCAGCTTCCCCCCCTGGTAGGTGCCGCCGCTTCCAAGCGTGATCGCACCATTGGCTACCGTGGTCGGGGCGCCAAGACTGCTGCTGTCCGCATGGACCGTTCCCAGGCTGACATTATTGGAGACGCTGTTCAAGGAGGACACTTTCAAGGTGCCATTGTTATCCGTTCCGCTCGGACCGCTGTACGTATTAACTCCCGTAAGTTCCAGCGGACCCGTTCCGAGGTGGATGAGGCCCACCGCGCCGCCGCCGGGGCCAACGGAATCAGCAAAGCTGTTTGTAATCGTGACCGTCGAGGAGCCGACACCGGTGGTATCAAAACCGATCAACGAACCGGCTTTCAAGCCGTTGTTATTCACCGTGTAGAGACCGCTGAACAAGGCACCCGCCTGGTCGAGGGTGAACTCGCCCGCGCCACCGACGTTGACCCTCAGCATTGCGCCGCTGGCCACCGTAATATTGGCTGGAGTCCATTGGGTCGGGTCATTGTTGTAAAGCGATGACTTGAATTGAAGGATACCGCCGTTGACGATGGTCGGTCCCGTATAGGTGTTCAGCCCATTCAATTTCACAGGAGCTTTGGACGTGCCGGTTTTGATCAACCCGCCTGAACCGCTCACGTTGTTCGTGATGGTCATGTTACCTGTACCCCCCGTGTCCAAGGTTGAGATGTCACTCAAGGTGATAAGTCCGCCCAATGAGCAGCCGAAGCTGTTGCCATTGGCGATGGTGCCACCGTTGAGCGTGATGGGATTCAGCAGGATGGAACTGGGTGAATTGGGTCCGAAGTTCGCGCCTGCATTCACGGTAATCATCCCTGTCGTTCCCAAGGGATTGCTCAGTCTGGCTAAGGTAAGGGTGCCGCTGTTCACGACGGTACCGCCGCTGTGCTTGTTTACAGCGTTGAGCGTCAACGTGCCGGAACCTGATTTAACCAGCGTGACAGCGCCCGATCCATTATTCGTGACAACTGAGTTGATGGTCAAGCCCGAAGCATTATTCACGATCAGTTCGCCCGCCGTGTTTGGGGCTCCGCCCGCAGTGATCATTCCAGCAGTACCCGTGCCGGAGACGCCGATGATATGGTTACCGCCTGAAGTCAGCAGGCCGCCGACGCCACCAAACCGCAAAATTCCTTGCGTGGTACCATTACGTATATCGATCGTGCGAGCGGTGGCGTCATTGATACGCAAGGTGTTCGCGTCAATCGTGCCAGTCGCGGCCATGGTAATGTTACCCGCGGTACCACTCGTCACGCGGTAGTTGACAGTTCCTCCGCTCGCCAGTGTGGAGCCGCTGAGCGTGTTGTAGCCCGTGTAGTTTGTGACACTGCCTGCGCCATTATTGATTGCCCAGTCGGTGCCGGTTGCGACCGTAGCCCAAGCGCCGAGGATGCCTGTGCCGTCATTGGCCTGCGCGGTCTTGATGACCGCCGTATTGCCGAGAGAGCCGGTTGTGGCCTTGAAATCAACGGTTGTGCCAGCGCTGCGGGTGATGGTCAGCGTTCCGCCTGTGCCGCGCAGATCAATCGTGGCACTGGCACCGGTATTATTTGCATCAATAATTGCCGCGCCACCTGTGAGGGTCAGTCCATTGAGGATCTGGGAACGGATTTGCGAAGCGAGGCCTTTGAGTTGGAAGGTGCCGGAACTGATTAATTCCAAGGCAGATGAACTGTTGAGGATGGTGGCGGTCGAAGCCGTGTCAGCGACCAGTGTGCCGCCACGGATCGCGGCCGTGCCATCAAATGTATTTGCACCCGTGAGCGTGAGCGTTCCCAGGCCAGCTTTGGTCAGTCCCATTGATGTACCGCTGATAATTCCAGAGGCGGCCAGCGTCCTGCCAGAGTTTACAGTCCAGGTTTGAGTGGTACCCAGCTCGATTGGCGTTCCCAAGGTCAGATTAACTGTGGCGACGGCCATATTGATACCGTCCGATCCGAGTGTGAGCGGGCCAGCTCCAGTGATACCGATGGCCGACAAAGCGCTCGCGACACCGATGCCGCCCCACGAACTGGAACTCCCCAACGTGAGCCCCGCACCCAGCGAGGTGCTAACCCAAGTCGCCACGTCACCTGAACCGGGCGGGGTGCCGCCCCAGCTTGCACCATCTGTAAGGTCAGTCCCCGTGGCCGCCTTCATGACTGGAATTGCCTGCACAGCATAAGGGAGGAGAGTGAGTACGGCCAGCATGAGGGCAAACCGTTTGATGAGCCTGTGTGAGTTTGTGAGCAGCTGCATGATGTTCATTGAGCACTCCTTTTGTTTTCAGTATCTGACTGATACCATAATGTAAAAAGAGTAGCACACCTAAACGCTGGACACAACGCCATATTCGGCAATATAATCGCCATTTTAGGCGGTTCACGGTTTGTCGAAAATTCACCGCAAAATCCGGGTATGTTGCGTGGGCAACGAACTGGTTAACAACGCTGAAGTTCAATAAGGCGATTTAAGGTCTTGGGCTGGCAGCGCCGCCTGCCGGAAGCGCGGGAGCTGGAGGCGCTACCGTCCCCGGTTTGTCCGCATTCAACTTGATATTATACTTGGCAATAATCGCCTGTGCCTCTGCATCGGTCTTCGCTAGAAGCAGAAGATCGCTCATCATGGCTTGAAGTTTGCTTTCAGTCTGCGCCGCTTGATTAGCCATAACCGCTTGTTGTTCAGCCATCCGCTGAGACGCGATGTATTGCTGTACCCCGACATTCAGTTGCCAGCCAAGGATGATGACAAGGCTTGAAGCCATTAAACACAGCGGCCAAAACGGGGAATAAGTGGTGCTGGGGGACTCTGACATATTCATAACACATTCCTTAATTAAAAATCATTTCGCAGCACTATTTTGCTGCTTCGACTTGTTTCTCAACGACGCTTGACCGCGCCGTGCCGAGAGCATTTGTGGCCGCATTGTCCGTCGGCTGGATCTGATAGCCGTACTTCGCCAGAAGTTTTCGCATGTCAGGGTTACGGGTCGCCGAGTTTGCCATGTCCTGGAGCAGATTGTTGCCAATCTGCTGACCTTGCGGGCCGAGGATGCCGCTGTTTAAGAGTTGCTGGTTTGCCTGCAGCTGCGCTTGCATCTTCTGATTAGCCCGAAACGTCAGAACAAGCGATACACTCAGGACGACACAGACAACTGACAATAGAAGCACAATGATGTAAGGTTTAGATTTCATTGTGTGATATTATCATTTTCACGATGTCTGATGCAACCGCATATTTCTGAAACGAGATTCGACTTGCAACCCATAAACACCCTGTGTACACTCTAAACCAGAAATAAAGCAACGATGCCTTTTTAAAGTCAGGAGTTAATACCATGAAACTGGATGCCGAGTTCTGCGAATTGAAATGCCCGGTCTGTACCCGGGCCCGTAACGGGAATGTGCTTGCAAAAATGTTTCAAAAACTGGAAATGCTGCTGACGTTCGGTGGATGCCCTGCGGGACGTGACCGTCAAAAGAAGTATGGCGTCAAACCCAACGAGAAGCGTCCATGATTATTCCTGCTGCTGACAACATGGGATTGCGTGAGGTTGGTGCAAGCGTGCTTATTCCGCTTGACTGCAACGCCAACGATAAAGGCTCTCTCTTTGCTGGCTCTCTTTTTTCCGGGGCCACCTTGGCAGCCTACCGCGCTGCTGAACGCCTTTTTGAGTCGCGCGCCCTGACAGGGGAACTCGTGGCTAAAACCGCGACCATCCACTACCTCAAGCGAATCGTCTCGGACAGCGTTGCGCAGGCGACACCCGCCAGCGACCCCCTCCTCAAGCCCAACGGCAACTATACCGTCACCATGAACGTGCGCGTCGTAGACACTGAAGGCACGTGTGGCGCGGAACTGACTGCTGAATTCATTCTTTTAAAACAGAAGAATGGCTAAAGAGACCTTGGAGTCAGGGTTCAGGATTGCCCACGGAAGACACGGAAAAAAACGGAAACAAAATGAACTGCGAGATCTTTTTGGAGTGCGGTGACAAGCAGAGCCGGAAGGCGAGCGCGGCACCGCTTTTCTTGGTCTCTCAAAAGCGGCGTCGCGCGGAATACCGCTTGCTTTGCGCGTCTCCAAAAACCACTTGCCTCTGTGAGCTCTGTGTCTCTGTGAGAAAAAAAGTTGCTCCTTCGATTATTCCCGCTCTGCGGATGGCTAGCGTCGGACCTTCCGAGGCACCCATGAGCGTATTTCCAGGAAGATCAGCGTGAGTCCGAAGGTCAAATAGGCGAACATCAGCAGGTAAACAATCCAAGGGGCATGGCCGTCAAAGGGGATCACATTTGTGGTTCTGCAGGGACGCGTCATCGAAAAGAGAATGGCGACTTCACCGAGGCACCAGCCATCTACGGCAGCCTTCCCCATCAAGCCGGGAATCAACATTCCGAATGGCGTGGGCCATGAACACGCAACAGCCTCAAGTGTCAGCGGAACAGAGTGATCAAAACGTCCCACACCCTTTGCCGCGCCAATACCGAATGCGGAGGCTACGGAGCCAAACCCAAAGAGGACAGGCCCGGAGTCAACATCCATAAAATCGCTATTTTCAGCCACGGGTTTCTCTGAGAACCCGGCCACCCATCCTGTATCCTTCCAGAAATACCGAGCATGGGCATCATACCATCTGGCTGCCACGACGGGGTCCAGTTCCGAAGCAAACTGGAGTATCCCGGAGTTACCGCAGCCACGCCCCTGCTGAAGAATCCCGCCTGTCGTTGAATCCACCTGAAATGCAGGAACACCCTCACGTGCACGAAGCACGGTGTCCAGGTTCGACATCAGACTCGCGGCGAGTTCGTTGAAATTCGTCCCGTCCAGCTTTGCAGCCCGTTGCAAGGCCGCAACAGACCACAAGACATCCGACGGATAACACTCCCCGGGATAATCATCCAGCATATTGTTTTTTGCAAGCGTCAACTCCTTTGCGTAGTTGTCGCGCTGGATTATCAGGCTTTTATGATACTGTTTGTCCTGCGTGATCTGCTCGTAAGAGGTGAGCCCTAAAATAAAGAGCATGCGATAGAAGACATTCTGATGCGTGAGATAGCGTTCGTCTCCCCACTTCTTGCGGACCCAGGTCGCTGTTTCCGGTGACGCCACAACCTGTGCAGCCAGATCAACGGCTACGCGGATCTTCCCCTTTGAAGCATCAATGCGTCCCTGCTCATGTAAATCGCAGGCCGTCACCAAAAAAAAGACGGAACCAAACATCGGCCATTCCGTCGGGGCAACCGCATCATGATCCACCTTTACCGCATATTGACTCTCCAGATAATCGCCAGCCCAGCTTGCATACCGATGAGCAACAGAAGGAAACACGTGCTGCACCATCCGACACTCCCCCGTTGACCGCAGTTGTGTATCAAACAAGAGCACAGCAATGATGAAGGCTGGATACAACAGGAAAACAATTGAGAAGACAATAACCAGAGCAGATAGCGCTCTTTTCAAGAACTTTATTATCATTCGTCCACCCCTTTCGTTAACTCCCCTGAAGGCCGTTTCATCCTCTCCCCTGCACGCACAGGCGTTCCGAAGCAGGGAAAACCTGACGGATCAAATGTCATGGGCTGAGCAAAAATAGTGCGGTTCCATCCGGGCTTCTCTTCGCGCTTGGCATGGAAGATATGCCATGTCTCCTTTCCGTCCGGTGAAGGCACAAAACAGGAATGGCCGACGCCAAACGTTTCAGCCGTACCCTGAAAGACTGGTTTCGGATGTTTGCGCCACGCCTGTGGCAACAGCGGGTCACTCCCTGTCAGCTCCAGCAAGCCGAGCTTGTAGTTCGGAAGCCAGGATGCGCCGCAGGAGTAGGTGAGGAAGGTGCGTCCTCCCCTTTTCACGACTTCCGGTCCTTCGTTGAGGCCTCGCCCCTTCGGGCCTGGCTCTGTCCGCTCCCAAGGATAATCAGCATTGGAACAGATGAGCACACGCGGACCTGAAAGGGTTGTCGGATTCTTCATCGGGGCGATGTAGAGGAACTGGCGGTCCGTTCCCGGCGCATCCCAGCCGGACCAGATCGCATAGCGCTTCCCGCCGTGCTCCAGGACCGTCATATCGATTGCCCAGATATTCGGCGACTTCCCGTCAGCTCCATCCCCTGTCGCAAAGGGGCCGGATAACTCGTACTCGCCAAAGGGATCGTCTGTTTTGGAGCGCAACACGTATGCCAGGTGATTTTCATTGCGCCCGTTACTCGCGGCAAAATAGATATGCCAGTGTTTGTCCAGCAGATGGAGCTCCGGAGCCCAAACCTCCGCCGAATACAGCCCCTCTTCCGGCGCGCTCCAGACAATCTTTTTCTTCCCTAGAGACGTTAACAGAGGACTCTCATAGAGGGCGATCCCCTTGTCCCGCTCAGAAAAGCACCAGAGATATCGCTTCGCCTGTTGATCCCTGACGACCCAGGGGTCAGCCCCTCCCGCAAGCGGATTGGCAAAGAAATTGTTTGCCGTATCAGACACTGAGCGTTTCTGTCCGCTATCTGCAAGGGCTCCAGACACAGAAGCGGCGATGAGACAGCAGGCACAGAGCCATGCGGAGCGCATCATAAAGTGTGTAACCCATTTTAACATAGCCTTATTCCTTGGCTTGAGCGTTTATCACATGTCATCTTGAAGGCATCATCATGACAAAAACGCTTCCTCCAAGTCAATCTTCTTTCAGGGGGTTTGGCGTAAAAGGGTTGCAGATGAGGGGCGTATTTGCTATTGTTTGCGCCCGTTCATTGAGAAAAAAGGAGACGATTTATGTCAAAGAAAAATCATGTATTTAAAGCTGAAATCCAGCAGGTCCTGGATCTCGTCATTCATTCCCTCTATTCAAAAAAGGAAATTTTCCTGCGTGAACTCATCTCCAATGCGTCCGACGCCATTGACCGCGCCCAATATATCGGGCTGACGGACAAGTCGGTTGTCGCTGATGCCCCGCAGTGGAAGATTGATATCATTGCGGACAAGGACGACCGCACACTCACGATTTGCGATAACGGCATGGGCATGAGCGAAGAGGAGATGGACAAAAACCTCGGCATCATCGCCAGTTCCGGCACCAAGGCCTTTACACAGGCGCTCAAGGATAAGCAGGAAGTCAATGTCCCTGAACTCATCGGCCAGTTCGGCGTCGGCTTCTATTCCGCCTTCATGGTGGCTGAAGAGGTCACCGTCATTTCGCTCAAGCGCGGCGAAGGCCAGAAGGCTGTTCGCTGGAACAGCACCGGCAACGGCACCTACTCCCTTGAGGACGCCGCACGCGACAAACCCGGCACGAGCATCGTCCTGAAGATCCGTGAAGGCATGGATGATTTCTTCGATTCCTGGCACATCCGCGAACTGGTGAAGAAGTATTCCAACTTCATCGCCTACCCGATCCGCTTCGGTGAAAAGGGCGAAGCGCCCAAGGACGACGCGGAAGCACTCAACACCATGAAGGCGTTGTGGAAGCGCAGCAAGAGCGAAGTGAAGCCCGAGGAGTACGAGGAGTTCTACACGCATCTGACCCATGACCACCAAGCCCCGCTGAAGACGATCCCTGTCTCCGTTGAAGGCCAGATTGAATTCAAGGCGCTGCTCTTTATCCCGAAGTCGGCCGGCATGGACCTCTTCATGCCGAACAACAAGCACGGCCTCAGCCTCTATGTCCGCAACGTCTTCATCGGTGCTGATTTCGACCTGCTGCTGCCGGAATACCTGCGCTTTGTCAAGGGCGTGGTCGACTCCAGCGACCTGCCCCTCAATGTCTCGCGCGAAATACTGCAAGATGACGCCGTCATCCGTAAGATCAAGAGCAATATCACGGGCAAGATTCTCTCGACCCTCGCAGAGATGCAGAAGGACGCTCCAGCGGATTACATGACATTCTTCAACGCCTTCGGACGCATCCTGAAGGAAGGGCTCCACTTTGACTGGGACAACACGGACAAGCTGAAAGGGCTCGTCCTCTTCCGCTCCGCCAAGACGGAAAATAACGGCTTCATCTCGTTGAAAGATTATGTGGCTGCCATGCCGGAGTCGCAGAAAGAGATCTATTACCTGGTCTCTGATGATCTCCAGACCGCCAAGCAGTCCCCGCACATCGAGGCTGTTTCGCAATACGGCTATGATGTCCTCTTCCTGACGGACCCTGTTGACTCCTACATCATTGACCGGCTTGCAGACTTTGACGGCAAGAAGCTGGTCGCTGTGGACAAAGGAAACCTCGAGCTCGGCAGCGACGAGGAAAAGTCCGTGGCCAAGCGCAAACTTGAAGATGCCGCGACAGAATATAAGGCGTTGACTGACTTCATCAAGGAGCAGCTTAAAGAGGAGATTGGCGAAGTGCGCTTCTCGCCGCGCCTGACGGATTCAGCCTGCTGCCTCGTCGCCTCTGAACATGCGATGAACGCCAGCATGGAACGCCTCATGCGCGCCATGAACCAGGACGTGCCCAAGCAGACACGCATCCTTGAACTCAACGCAGGTCATGCGCTCATCAAGAAGATGAACGCCATGTTCACGGCGAATGCGGCAGACCCGCTGTTGAAGGATTATGCTGACCTGCTCTTTGGGCAGGCTCTGCTGGGCGAAGGCAATCCGCCCAAAGATCCGCAGCGCTTCACACGCCTGGTCACAGACCTGATGACGCGCGGGTAACCGCTACTCGAAGAGGAAGGCGTTTTTCCAGGTGGCTGCATTTTCAGGGGTCAGCGTTCCGGAGAAGGTAGACTTGCCGTCATAAGAAAAGGTCGTCCACCAGATCGCCGTCGGTGAGCCCAGCCCCTTGGCTGCGTTTGCCGGCGGTTTTACCTTTTGCATGACGAGCAGCAAATAGTCGCCGGGCAACTGCACCCCCAGGTGATACGTCAGTTTGTCGGTGATCGCTTGCGAGCGGATCGTGCAGTACTGCGTAAAGTATTTTTCAAGGAAGCTGATCGAGCTCAACTCGCCACTGCGCTCGGCATTCTGCTTGTCACGGTCGGAGACAGAGACTATCGGCTTAAACGTATTGCCTGTGAAGGAATTGTGGATGGTCGGCACGCCGACCAGTTCGCGGTCTGACTTGTCCATGTTCACGCGGTTGACAATCCCCCCGATCTTCGCCCGTAAGTCATACAACGCCTGGACCGACTGCGGATTCAACGGCGCGATACCGACATTCGGCATCTGTCCGATACGATTGGGATGGTTCAGCGTTACCGAGACCCTCGGAGAGGCGCGCAAGAACATCATCGGTGTATTGCCAAGGACAAATTCGGACCGGTTGCTTGTGCTAAAGGGGCCATACATCTTCTCGTCTTTCTTAGCCTGAAGTTTAAATTCGAGTCCGTCCGCATCCACGTGAAGGGTATACGGCGCCTTTTCATCTCCGATCTTTGTACCGTTCACCAGCGGATATGGACCCAAGCGCCCCCGGGTGCCATAATTCAAGAAAAACTCAGGAGGCTTCAGCTCCATACGAAAGGCATTGAGGCGCAGCTCCTTCCCTAGACGTACCGGGGGCGGCGCGTGAATCACGACATCAGGCTGTCCAAGCCCCATGCCTCCGTACTGGCCGTAGGCACAACCAATACTGAACCCTAGTACAGCGAAGAAACATAACCATTTTTTCATCTCAACCTCCAGACAACGAATAACCAATGTGAAAAGTATAACAGGTTGCAGAAGCTTAGCAAGTCGCAGAATTTGAAAGATGATCATGGCTTGTGGGAAACTAGCCCTGCGTATAACTTCACTAGACTATTGGAGGAATTGTCTGTCCCCTTATACTCGGATGGCACCCCAACGGGGCTGCGTCCTACAGCCCAGGGTTGCGGCATCGCGCTACCCTGGGAATGATCATACAAGACAGGCGCCTACCCCGACGGGGTTGCGTCATGATGTAATCCTTCAAACGGAACGCAACCCCTTTGGGGTAGATGGGGCATTGGGTCCAAGTCACCTAGGGTAGCGGAAATACCGCAACCCTAGGCTATATTAAGCAGCCCCTTCGGGGCAGCCCCCCCTGCAAGAATACTTTTTCGCGTCCATGCTCCCGCCCTTACCGCTTCGGTGGCGGGGCCTCGCGGACGACTGCGCCAAAGGCATCGCTCAGGACCAGCACAGCGAGGCGCTGCGAAGCCTCCAGTTCGTTGGTGTTGAGCGAGACGTAATCGAACCGTCCGCGCAGGTCGGTATAGCCATCTTTGAAGAACTTCACTGTGCCGTCATTCATCTTTGCGTAGACCTTGACATAGGCACCGGAGACTGCCTTGCCGGTATGCGCCTGGGTCACCAAGAGCTGTCCGTAGTTCTCGACCATCTGCACCTTGAGCGTGTTTGCATAATACGCCTGGGTCTTGCGCACGCCTGCGGCAACGGCCTCGACCATCACATTCTTGGTCTTGAACTCCTCTGGCAGATCCACCAGCAGTTCCTTCTTGCCTGCCGGAATCTCCACTACGCGGCTCAGCATCGGACGGATGTAGGAGAACTGAGCAGCGCCCTCCTGCAGGAAGGGGCTGCGCGAGAAGAGCAATTCGATGTCCATGGGATAGAAGTTGAGCGTACACGCCTTGAGGTTGCGCGTATCGAGCCGGATGCGGCCCGCCTCCACCTGCAACTCCAGAACAGGCTCGCTCGCCGCCAGCGCGGCCTGTGCCTCGTCGCGCTTCTCCTGGTCGGCCTTTGACGCAACCCCGCCGTCAATCTCGTCAAGCTGACTCAGCACCTGCACGAAGCGGTCACGCCAACGGTCCACGCCTTCGTCCACATGCTTTTTCGCGAGTGTGCGCGCGGTCGCTGTGTCGCCCTTATAAAACGCGAGGTAGGCTTCAAGATAATCGCACTGAAGCTGTTCCGGCACTGCCTTCCGGTCCACGCGTCCGAACCAGTCAAGCGCCTCGGTCACGCGATCCTGCAAGGTCATGTAGTACGCCACGGCCAGTGCATCGACAAACTCCACTTTAGGCTTGTAGCTCAGCACCTTCATGAAGCGCTGATACTGCAGACGGAAGCTGGCGTTCAGGATCGTGCGCTTCGCCCCCACCCCGTGCGCCCGCGGATTCACCAGCGGCGCATACTCCAGATGCTGATAGTCGAACCGCTCCACCGGGTCGAGCGTGAGCAGCGGCGAGACCAGCCAGAGCCCGCACTGCTTAGCGAACGGATGGTGTCGCAGGAACTCCCGGATCGTCGGGGCGTCGTTATGCAGCACGCCGTACGACCAGAGGGTGTTGGCGTAGAGATGACGCGACTCCAGCAGTGCCGTGATTTTCTTGAAATAGGCGGCCTCCTTCATGCGCCACGCGATCTCGTCGAGCGAGATGCGGTGCAGGTTGGCTGCGCCAAGAAACGCGACAACCTCATCCTCGGTCCCGTTCTGGGAGATCCACGCCCAGGAGGTGGTGTCGATCTTGCTGAGCTTCTCAACGACATGGAAGGTGAAGGGCACTGCGCTGCCGACCACCTTGTCATTACGGGCCAGCGTCACGGGATAGTGCGGATAGTCGCCCGTCGCTGGGAAGTAGAAGAAATACTCCTGCGTCTGTGTGCTGTAGGGTTCCATCGCCACATACACGCCGCGCGTATAGAAACCATTGTTGACGGGCATCGCACCCACCGGGATCTGGAGCAGCACCTGCAACTTCTGGCGGCTGCCGGTGGGATTGGTCAGCACCACTTGCGCGCCATACACCACGCCCGGCAGGAACTCCTCAGTCACCAGCTTGTCGAAACGTTCGCCGTTCTCGATGCGCTCGCGGTCATCCGCGCGGAAGAACTGCTGTGCCACCAGCACGCCGCCGGGCAGGGTTTCGCGCGCGCTCTCGCAGATCTCACGATGGAAGAGCAGCAGCGGCGACTTCGGTTGCAGGGTATAACTCAACCCCTCCACCTTCTCGTCGTGGGCAGCCGCCTTGAACGGAAGCTCCAGCACTGCCAGCGCCAGCATCATCTCCGTGAAGTTCGTTGCCGTCTCCGGGAAGGCCTTGGACAGGAAGGGCGTCTTGCCGTCATGTGCCGCGTAATCGCCCCAAAAGGCGTTGACCTTCACGCGGTCAGCCACGTGCTGCGCGATCGGCACATGGTAGTAGTTGTTCTCAGCCCACTCCTGTGTCTTGTCGAGCTTCTGGAAGAAACGGCGGGTGTCCTCCCGCTGCTTGTCCTTCGAATCGAAAAACACGACCTCCTTTGCCTCATCCGCCCCAAACGGATCCGCAATGTCATAGGCTTTTTTTGCTCTGATCTCGTCAACCCCTTTGCGGGCAACCGCCCCTTGACGGGTCATGCCAGGCGCGCTTTTCGACAGTTGTTCCTCTTTCATCTTCTTGGCGGCCTCCATCAGAACAGGAGCCGGTGCTGCAGCGGCAAGCGCCGATGACTCGAGATTTGCCGAGCGGATGTCCTTCGGGGTTCCTGTAAACTGAGGTTTCGGAACCTGGATCTTCAGCGCCACGCGATCCCGAACTTCCTCAATGGCTGCAGCAACCCCACCGCCTCCGGCATCCAGGGAGCCGCTCTGCACTGCTGTGTCGAAGCGGCGGTTGAAGGCCTCCATGTCCGGCAGGATCAGCGCCACGCGCTCACGCGTGTCCCGCGCCACCGAAGCTTCCTGGTCGCGCAGCCGCTTGCCCAGCAGCACGCGCTCCGTTGCATTCAACCGCTCGAAGCGCCAGGGCTCCAGATAGCCCGCGAGGTCGTTGTTGAGCAACCAGTGGTCCAGGAAGGTCTTGTCCTTCTTGTTCTTCAGGGACGGTGCGATCACTGAGGCGAAGAACTTGGGATCTTTGTGATAGAGGAAAAAGCTCAGTTCGTGGCAGGCGTACTTGGAGTAGAGCCGTTGCTGTTCTTTGGGATCCAGCGCGGGCCACTCCGCCACAAAGGAGAACTCGCCGAACGTGGCGTCGCTGTTGAGCGTAGCCAGCAGGCGGTAGGCTTTGGGCAGGGTGTCGTAGGTCTCGAAGCGGGCAGTCGTCACATCTGCGATTGTCACAGAGGCCTTTGCCGCCACCTGCGTGATACGCTTCTGCTCGGAGTAACTCTTCTTGGGGTCGAGTCCGGAGGCGAGTCGCAATTCGCGCGTCACAACTGGGGAATCTTCGAGCGCCAGGTGTTTCAGCACCGTGGTGGTCGGATCGACGGCCAGGACGCGGACCTGCGGCAGCCCCTTCAACAAGGCGCGCGGTACAACCACGCGGCCCTCTTTGTCCGGAACCAGGTTCAGCAGCGTCACCGAGGGTTGCTTGAGGAAGTCGAGACCCACATAACCCTCTGGCTGCACGCGCTCGGAACTTAAAAAACGGGAACCCCCTCCATGTGCGCTCATCATTTTCGCCTCGCGGCCAGCATACTCGCCGCCCTCTTCCAGCATTTCACGTTGCGCCTCGGTCGCACGCAGCGCCCACGGGTTCAGCAAGAGTCCCGGACGCTCCAGCATGTTACCCGGATACTTCACGGCCTGCTGACGGTCGATGATGTAACGGTATTCGTCCCCGATGTCGCGTCCTGATTCATAGAAGGTGCGTGTCCGCTGCCACGGCTGCTGCAGCAGCCCCGGCGCACCTGCGTTCCCTAACCGTTCGAAGAGATCATACGCCGGCAGATAGCGGGTGGCGAAGACGTGGACCCGCGTGAATGGCGTGACATTCGTAAGCCGGATCTCCACATGCTCAGGCGTGGAGGTCAGCGCTGTCACATGGAGCGGAGCGAGACGCGGACGTTCCAAGGCGCGGTGCAGCGAGATCACGAACCCGACGCGTGCTTCGCCCTGTGTGACGCGCACGGCAATCTCGCGGTTTTCGGCTTTGAGCAGGAGCGAGTAGTCGCCTGCGGGCAGGCCGCGCAGCTCCAGGAAGCCGTCTACAGACGCCAGCGCATCCTGCCAATCTTTCACGAACTGGCCGTTGCGCGTCTCCAGCAGCGACACCTCGTTACCAGCCTCAGTTGCGTCCCAGGTAATCGGCACGCGCAAGGTGTCGCCCACCCAGCCATGCAGCGCATCAGGATAGGCGCAGGCGCCTCGCGACGGCGTGCCGGTGCGTTCAACACTCGCGCCTATAAAGGCAAAGCGCTCGATACCCACTAGCGCGCCCAAGTGCGCGCGTCCCTGCTCGTCGGTCTTGAGTTCTACAATCACCTCGTCACGGAAACAGCGATGCTTGAATAAACACTGAAGAGGCTCTCCCGGCAGGATCTCGCCGTTCTTGCCGCGTGCGTCCACGACATAGCCCGAAGCTGTGCGCCCGATATGGATCGCCTGGACTTTTGTTGTACGTTCGATCCCGTTCAAGGTGAAGCTCGCGCTGTCCATCAGCTCCTGCTTTTTGCTCTGGCTCAGATTCTGAACCTCTGCTTTCAGCGTCACGAAGAGGTCGACTGTATTCTCGGGCACTAAAATCTCCTGCACCGTCTCGGCATCCTCGCGCAGCACAAGGTCTGCGACCTCTTTCTCGGTCGCGATGCCCTGCAGGTCAGTCGAGCGGATCACCAGCCTCGGCTCTTTCAGCAACTTGAGACTGACGGGCCTGTTATTCACGGTGAAGACCGGGCGTAGGACGATCAGCGCCTTCTCGCGGCGGATCAGCGCCTCGCGATCCACATAGATCCCTGCTTTGAGCGCATAATTTTCAGCGAGGTGGTTAAAACTCACCAGCGTGGCAAAGCCCTCCTTGCGAATCACGAGCTTCTCGCTTTTAGGCGCTGTCGTGAAGGGGACGAGGATGCGGCCCTCTTTGTCAGGCGCAAAGTCGCGTCCCCCCAGCCAGCCGCTCGCGTCCGTCACACGCTTTCCTGTCTCATCCAGCACGGTGAAGGCATGTCCGGCAGCGGTGACCTCCTGAAGCGTATCAAGGCGGCCCTTCTGGACCAGCGCGCGGCTGCTCTTGCCGTTGCCGATCAGTTCAACAACAAAAACACCTCTACCCTTAAGTTCGGGCAGTTCGAAGGTGCGCGTCACACGGCGCTCACTTGAATCTTTATACTCCAAGCGGCGCGACGCAGAGGCGACCAGCCCGTCGAGATTGATGGCGAGGTTCAACGGATTGCCTGTTTCACGATAGTAATTGAATGTGTTGATCTCGTAAATTTTAACGATCAGCGACGGCACGTTCTTGACAAAGGCCGTGAGTTTCACTGCATCATCGGCGCCGAACAGGAGCGGGTTGGTCTCTGCGAAGTCGATATCGACGCGCTCCTTGAGTTGCTTGTAGGCATCCGGGGAGAGCATGGGCGCCCATTGCAACGGATCACCGACCCCATTGACGATCTTGGCCTCGGCAAAGAGCGGTTTGAGGAAATAGTCACTCACATAAGGCCGGAAGGCTTCGTCACTCACAGCCTCCCGGAAAAACTCCAAGAGAAACGCGCGCACCAGCGGCTCCTCGTTGTTGATCGGTGGCAAGCAGACGAGATGAAAATCGTGCCCCAGTTGCGCGAGATAGTCGCCCCGAGGCAACTGCTTCCGGATCTCTTCGCGACAGTAGATGACATTCCGCGGCAGTTTGATATACTCCGTAAAACGGGCGAGATCGTATATGCCGAGTTGCCGGTCATGGCGCAACCGGTTATACAGCACGTTTGCCTTAAGCGAATTATGAACAGGCTCAAGGGTTTTGACAAAGGCCCAGACGCGTTCATAATAGGCCTCGCGTGCAAAGGCCGAGGTGTCGAGATCGATTTCGTTCTCCGGCGCAAGCTTCGAGAGATACGCATTCACGAACAGCGATTCACTGCGCAGACTGGGGTGCTTCTGCAACAGCTCATCCATCTGTGCAAGGGTCAGCAGCGCATGAATGGGATGAGAGCCGAAGCCGCGGCTATCCCTGTACTTCAGGTCGGCGATGATCAGATCGACCAGTCCTGGATAGTCGGGTCGGCGCAGGCGCGACACCAGGTTGCGGCGCTGTTCATCATTGATCTTCTGTCCGGCGGCAAGCGCCAGTCCCGCGTCCTCGATACGCTCCAAGCTGCGGGGTTCCTCGGTAAGCGCCCGTTTCAGGAGGGTCTCGGTGCTGATGCGCGCGTTATCCAATACGGAGGGCGCCTGGCTGACCCGCACCCCGGTCTTGCGTGTGTGGTTGAAGTGCAGGTTCAATTCATGGCGCAGGTAGTCGAGCGACTTTTGAGGGCTCTTCTCATAATCAAGCAGCGCCTGCCGGTTCAGCAACTCGCGGGCCGTGATTGTCACGTTTCCATTGCGTTCGCGGATCCAGCGATCCATCATCTCTTTGAAGCGGGGCTGAGCCCCCGCGTTCTGCGCATGCAACGCGTGGTAGTAATAATAATCGTCCGTCCCCGGAACCAACTCGTTGAGTGCCGCCGTACGGTCACCAGCCAAGCTAAAGGTTTCGACATACCCGATTTCCTGACTTGTGCCACACAGCGCAACCATCAACCCAGCCACCCCAAACATGATGCTTCTCATAAAGGAACCTCCGTTATCCTTCGTCGCGTATAACTAAGCCAACGTTAAATGAAGAATACCGCGTCAGTGCACCAAAGACAAGGGTAAAAAACGTTGTAGGGATTTTCCCCTTGCTCCGTTTCAGAATAACGGTTACGCTTATTGAAAAATTTGATTTAACGCCCATGACACACTTTTCACGACGTACTTACATCAAGCAAATCACTCTGGCTGCTTCTGGAGGGGCAGTATCAGGTCTCTTGCGACCGCTTTCAGCCGCAGCAGACGATGCGGCGCCGACAGCCCTTTCCGAGCAGGAACATACAGCATTATCTTCACTTGCAAACACCTTCCTTGAGCAATTTAAAGCCCCGGGACTCTCAGTCGCCATTGCAAAGAGCGGACACCTTGTCTATCAAGAGGGTTTTGGGTTCTCGGATCTGGAGAAGCGCGAAAAGCTGACACCTCGTCATGCCTTCCGGATCGCAAGTGTCAGCAAGCCGATTACCTCGGTCGGCATCTTTTCCCTGGTTGAGCAAGGCAAGCTTCAATTGCAGGATCGCGTCTTTGGCCCAAAAGGAATATTGGCATCCGACTATGAGACGCCTCCGTCAGACACAGTAAACGCTATCACCGTCCACCACCTCTTGACGCACACCTGCGGTGGATGGCCAAACTCCAAACGGGACCCGATGTTTCTCAATCCGAAGATGGACCATCGAGAGCTCATCGCGTGGACCTTGAAAAACATCCCCTTGGAGCATGAGCCAGGCACCCATTATGCTTACTCCAATTTTGGCTACTGCCTGCTGGGCCGCATTATCGAGAAGGTCTCGGGCATCCCTTATGCCGATGCTATTCAAAAAAATATGTTAACAAAATGCGGCATTGAATCAATGCGGATTGCTGGCAACACAGTGTCCGAGCGCGCTGACCATGAAGTTGTCTACTATGGACAAAACAAAGAGAACCCCTACTCCATGAACATCCGGCGTATGGATGCACACGGAGGATGGCTGGGCACCCCGACAGATCTCGTAAAATTTGCCATCCATGTCGATGGCTTTGACAACACGCCCGACATCTTACGCGCGGATACGCTTAAAACCATGACCACGCCCAGCAGCGCGCATGACAATTATGCGTGTGGCTGGGTTGTGAATAAGGTGCCGAATTGGTGGCATAACGGCAGCATCCCAGGCGTGACGACACTTCTAGTCCGCACTGCAAGCGGACTCTGCTGGGCAGCCTTTGCCAACACGCGGGCAACGGGCATTTCAAAAGGTATTGATGAACTGATGTGGAAAATGGTACGAGCTGTTCCTGGACTCTCAGACCGGTAATGTGAAATGGAAGGTGCTGCCTTTTCCAATTTCCGACTCGACCCATATCCTTCCGTGATGCGCGAGGACAATCTCCTTGGCAATCGCCAGCCCCAGCCCTGTGCCGCCCTTTCTCCTGCCCTTTCCTTGTGAAAAAGGCTTGAAAATTTCGTCTTGTTCCTCTGGATAAATGCCCTGGCCTGAGTCCTGGACGCTGATATGTATTTCACTGTTTTCCACACGCGTCCGTATCACGATCGGTCCGCTCTTACTGTATTTAATTGCATTTGCCATCAGATTGACCACAACCTGCATGATCTTATCACTATCAAATCGTATTCTCGGAAGATCAGTCCCAAGATCCGTCATGATATCCGCTTTTCTGTCCCCAGCAAAAAGAATGGCTCCCTTATTGGCTTCCTTTACCAGTTCATTCACGTCGTTTTCCTGGAGGTCATACCCTGTTTTCCCAGCTTCCATTTTCTGATATTGAAGGACATTGTTGACCAGACGGCCTAACCGCGCAACATTGTTTTTAGTGATGTTCAGCATCTCCTTCTGTCCGTCATTCAAAGGTCCCAACACCTCGTCCAGAACAAGGTTCGTGGCCTCCTTGATCATTGCGAGAGGACTTCTAAGTTCATGGGAGACCGTGGCTGTAAATTTGGATTTTGATTCCACCAACTCTTTTAAAGCCTTTTCCGCCTCCTTGCGCCCGGTGATGTCACGAGAGATGCCCTCGATACCGATGACCTTGCCAGTTATGTCCCGCAAAGGAACAGCGCTTGAGGCATGCCAATACCAAGCCCCGTCCATGTGCCGCACGCGATACTCGACACCTTCCTGTCGTTGTCCCGTCTCGATCATTCTCTGAAGGAAGTCCATGCACCCGGGAAGATCATCCGGATGAACGAATTGGTGGATGGAACTTCCTTTTACCTGCGATACCGGGTGCCCGAGAAGAGCGGTCCATGCAGGGGAGACGAAGGTGAACACCCCGTCCGGACTGAGCGTATAGATGATGTAGTGACTATTTTCAACCAAGGAACAGTACTTCTTCTCGCTTTCCTTTTTCTGGAAAAGCGCGGCCGTGAGCACTAAACCACTCAGTCCCATGACCCCGAAAAACATCTGCACGGTAAGCATCCGCATGGGGGTGCCCCCCCCTCCTAACGGAAATCCGCCATTGTCAGCCGCTGTGCAATAAACTGCAATCATCGAGCTCGCACATAAAATCGTCGCCGTACCGCGCGGCCCAAAACGAATAGCCGACCAGATGAGAAAGACGATCAGTAAATAGGGCTGGATTCCAATATGATTGATCGTCTCCTCCCTAAAACTAAAGGCAAACCATGTCGCGATGCAACAGAGCAAGAGCAGGCTTGCCTTTTCGACGATTTGCCCCCAACGTATAGCCGCCAACGACCACCGTGTATTCACCCAAAGCACAATCAATGGAGTGATAAGCAATATCCCCAAACCGTCCGCGATCCACCACGTCTGGTAAAATTTCCAAAACTGCGAACTTATGGTCAGGCTGGCAGCTCCTGCACCAATCAATGACGTGAAGGCATTGACCAGAAAAGCGGCGACAACCAGAGTGAGCACCTCCCGTATCGTGGAGAAACTGATCTTGTCGCCACACAACCGAATAATCAGCCAAGCAGAGGCAGTCGATTCACAAATATTAGCAACCATGAATCCTACGCTAGCGGCAAAAGGTCGGTCGGTGGTTAGATTGGCACAAAGCCCTGCGACGAACAGGCAACCGAGTAGAGCTGGCCAGAAGCGCCTCGGACTCAACAGAAGAGAGGCTAGCGCAATGCCAGCAGCAGGCCAGATCGAGGCGACGAGGCCAAACGAATCGGGAAATTGGAAAGCAAGCATTTGAGCCAAAAAATAGGCTAGCGAATATATACCGATCTTTAACAACGGAAAAACCATGTGTGCCACTTTTGGCAAAAGAAACGCGAACCGTTCAGATGCCTGGCTTGGAGCATTCTTTTGTTGGGTTGACATAGTATCATTGCCTTTCTTTTAACATGGCCATTTGCAACACAAGAAACACTCACCCTACTAGCCGTCGCCACACGGTCTATGACGTTCTGGAAGAACGCAGAGAACTCAGAGATCAACTTCTAAATGCTTTGATAGTGTTGCTTATATCATTTCATCAGGAATTGCTCTCTTTCTCTATGTCCCATGCGGTTATAACGCTAACCTCTCAAGTCGTATACTCCACAACAAAAACACTTGCCCTTTTTCAGACTGGCAACGTGAAATGGAAGGTGCTGCCTTTTCCAATTTCCGACTCAACCCATATCCGTCCGTGATGCGCGAGGACAATCTCCTTGGCAATCGCCAGCCCCAGTCCTGTGCCGCCCTTTTGCCTCCCCTTTCCTTGTGAAAAAGGCGTGAAAATATCCTCCATGTCGTCTGGATGAATACCCCGCCCCAAGTCCTGGACACAGACGTGTATGTCATCCTTTTCCAAGCGTGTTCTGATCACGACGGGGCCTTTTTCACTGTATTTTATGGCATTGGACATCAGATTGATCAGCACCTGCATGATCTTATCATTGTCAAAGGTTATTCGCGGAAGATCCCCCCCAAGGTCCATCACGAGATCCGCTTTTCTCTCCCCGGCAAAGAGTGTCGCGCCTACATTGGCTTCCTTAACAAGGTCATTCATGTCATGTTCTAAGAAGTCATACTCCATTTTCCGGACTTCCATTTTCTGAAACGCCAAGACATTGTTGACCAGACGGCCTAAGCGGGCGATACTGTTCTTCGCAATATCAAGCATCTCCTTTTGTTCGTCATTCACAGGCCCCAACACGCCATCCAGAACAAGATTCGTGGCCTCCTTGATCATGGCAAGAGGACTTCTGAGCTCATGGGAGACCGTCGACGTAAACTTGGATTTTGATTCCGCCATCTCCTGCAACGCCTTTTCCGCAGCCTTGCGCTCAGTAATGTCAATGCTGATGCCGACCAAGCCAATCACATTACCGAGGGCGTCCTTGATGGGCACCTTGGTGGTGGACAACCACCGCAGGTCCTCTTTTTCGGCTATCTTGACTTGTTCCTCGTTGTCGTAAATACCGATGCCCGCGCGCATGATCCGCAAATCGTCATCCCGGTACTGGCGTGCAAAATCATCGGGGTGAAGCTGCACATACGTTTGCCCAAACAACTCATCGGAACTGTTCAACCCCATACGCCGCGCCAGGGTTTTGTTGGCGACAAGGAAGCGGCAATCCAAGTCCTTGAAGTAAATGGAGTACGGCAGGTTGTCAATCAGTGTCCGGAGGTGCAAGCGCTCAGTGTTGAGTGCCGCTTCTGCCCTCTGGCGTTCACTGATGAAACGGGCCTGTTGGATATTCTGATATGCGGTGGTAGAAAGTTGGTTGGCCAAGGTGAACAGCGCCTGGGCGATCTGCTGAAAATGCACATTCGACATCGCCGGCACCTCGCGATAGGCCGCGCGAACCTCTGCCTCATCCGCCCCAATGGTGCGGGCATACGCCACGATCTTCTCTTCGGTCTGGGTTTCGTCGCGGACTTGTCCGATCAGCCAGTTTGCGATATGCCGATTACCGATGGTGATGCTTGCTCCGGCGTCCCACAGCCCACCGCTTAGGCAGGGCTGGATTACGGGGCCTTCGGGATGGTGACGGCCCAGGATGGCGTCTGAGTGATAGCAGTTGCAGCAACCGATCTTGGTGTTACGGATAATATCTCGGCATAACCTGCAGAAGTTACTGGGCCGGGTGATCGGCGTGCCATCCGGGCGGGTGATAATGGAAGCGACACCCGTGGCAGCAGCAAATTCATCCTGGATGCGCTGTATCGTCTCCAGATCGAAAAGTTCCGTGAAGGTGATGCCGTCCGGCTGATCCAGCGGACGGGTAAGCGCCACCAGACGCTGTTCGAGGGCCGCCTCTAAACGCTTACGTTCCGTAATATCAATGAAGGTCACCTCCACCTGGCACACTTGCCCCGTATCATCCAGTTGAGGAAATGCATTCACCAAAATCCAGACGCGCGTGCCGCCCATATACCGGTCAACACCCAGGAGATAATTTTCAAAGGGTTTGCCAGTTGCCAGGACCCGCGACACCGGATACTCGTCCAGAGGCATCAGGCTGCCATCCTCGCGGACAAAGTGCCAGGCCGGGTCTATGGCCTTTTTTCCCTGCATCACCTCCAAGGGAAGCCCAAGCAGCCGTTCCGCCTCGGCGTTGGCAAGCAGGATCGAGGTGTCCGGCGCATGGACCACCACGCCAACGGGCAGGTATTGAAGCAACAGCCGATGTTGCTCCTCGCTCGCCAGCAACGCTGCTTCCGTCCGCTTACGCATCAATGCCTCACCCATGTGTGCGGCAATGTTTTCCAGGAGTTCGACGGTCTGGAGTGTAAAACGATCTTTGCGGCGATCATTGAGTTGAATCAAGCCAATGATGCGCAACTTATCCCTGACCGGTATCAGCGCCATGGAAGCATACCCCTGATGGATACATTGGTTGCGTGGATGATATCGCGGGTCCTGGTCCTCCGGAAGACTAAGCAACGGGATTGAATTATTCGTCCAGAAGCTCCCCCCCTTTGTGAAGAGCGGAGAGGCCGGATCGGTCTTGCCGGAAATGACCAGACCGCAGGTACATACCAGACACGCGTTACCGTCTTTGGAGCGACAGACACCACCATCTGCACCGCGCTCGAGCAACGTGTTTTCAGTCAACAGGAAATCCTCTGAAAACCCTTGCTGCAGGTAATACGGGTAGTCTTCGCCGTCTTGCAGACGCATCCCCACGGCATCGAACCCCGTCCGCATCTTCACGACCGTAATAATGCGCTGGATAGCGTCCAGCATATCACCCGGCTCGTTGAGAAGTTCAATGACTTCACGCCTCAGCTCTCGATAATCATCGGCCTTTCGGTGCTCCGTGATATCTTGCGCCGTCGAAAGAGCTCCAATCACCTGTCCGTGTGTATCTTTAAGTACGCGGCATGCCCAGGCCAAGAGTCGCTTTTCACCGTCCTTACGCCGCTGCCAACTATCTAATCGGATGACCCTCTCGTCCCCCTCAAACAACGGCTGGACCGTGTTGTAGACCGTCTCTTCACCCTCGAAGTAAAAGTCCACTTTTTTACCAAGGACATCATCCCCGAAAAACGCAATCCCTGCTGGGTTCGCCCACGTGTAGACCTTGTTGGCGTCCACTTGCATAATGATTTCAGGAATCGCCTCCAAGATAGCTTCCTGACGGGCGGAAAGTGCACGCACCATCGCCTCCGCTGCTTTGTGTGCGTCGATCTCCTGTAACAAACGATGATTGGCGGCATCCGCCTGATCCCGCGCCGCGACAGCATCTTCGATTAGATTAAGAGAGGCAAGTGTGGACTGATTCGCATGACTGTATAATATTTCCAGTTCCTCTAATTTTGACTGAAGCGCGCTGCTCATGGCTATCATGCGTTCGTATGCCTTTACGCGTGCCAGCAGTTCGCGATTTGCGATAGGTCTGGCAATGTAACCATCCGCTCCGAACTCAAGTCCTTCGGCCTGCTCACTGCTCTCCGCGTATGCGGCCGAGGCCAGAATGACTAAAACATTCACCAAGGCGGGATCCTGTTTGATCCGATGGCACACCTCCAGGCCATTCAGCCCCGGCATGTCGCGATCCAACAAAAGCATATTCGGCTGGTGCTTCCGGACCAACTCAAGTGCAGCCTCGCCGTCAGCCGCCACGTCCACAATATAGCCGGCACGTTCCAGGAGGTGCGCGGTGCTGCTACACACATCGCAATTATCGTCTACCACCAAAATTCTCATCGGATCGTTCATGATTGCCTTTCAGATTCATGGCTGTTCTGCTTGTCCTGTTGGCAGGCTGACAAAAAATGTGGTGCCCTGTCCGAGATGGCTCTCTCCCCACATACGCCCGCCATGCGCCTCAACGATCAGCCGCGCACTGGCGAGACTGAGTTCAACACTACGTTCGGCAGGGGTTCTGCGCGGACCCACCCACCACGAGGATGTGAACAGGCGCGCCGTATACTCCGGCGTAATATCAGAGGCTTCATCGCGCACAGCAAAGACCAGATCCGTTCCCTCCCATTTCGACGCGATCCAGACGCGCTGGCCGGAAGCGGAATGCTCCACAGCATTTCCAACGAGATTGAGGATAACTTGCTGGAATTTGGTCTTATCCACCTGCAAACGGCGCACGTCGTCAGCTGATTCCATAACCAGTGTGATTTTCTTCTTCCCTGCCATCAGCTTCGCAATCGGCGCCGCGTTATCCAGAACCTCCTGGGCACTGGCCAACGTCAAATCCAACCGCAGTTCGCCCGACTCGATCACGGACAAGTCCAGAAAGCCATCGATCAACTGCTTCATGTCCATCACTGCCTCCACGCAGGTATGCAGATACTTTTGCTGCTCTTCGGAGAGTTGAGCGCCTGCTTCGTCGAGCAGGAATTCGCTATAGGCCATGATCACGCTGAGGGGGTTACGCAGATCGTGCGCCGCCATTGCGAGAAACTGATTCTTGCGCTGGTCCAACGCGCGCAGCTCTGCATTCGTCTGTAGGATCGTCCGCGTCAAGTTGGGTGATTCCCGATTCAACGCCTGCACTTCGTCGCGTGTTTGTTCAGGAGCATTAATAATCTTATGGCGGGGAGGCTCGCCCAGCTTCTGGCTCAACTCATTCACTTCCCGTTTCAACTCGATCATACGAAGTTCGCGTCCAACCGTGATCGCATTGAAGCGGGCCAGCGCATCATTGCGGACGAGAAGATCCTCGGCTTGTTGCTTCAACGCCGCTTCGACCTTCTTGCGCTCAGAAATATCGCGAGCTATGACAAGGGCTCCGTTTTGATGCTGATACATAAAGGGGACAGCGGACACATTCATATCGATGGGGGTCCCCGCCAGCGTCAGCCCAACTTCATCCTTCGAAGCCACGGACTGTCGATCTTCGTTCAGTAAGCGGATGCGTTCACGAACGATGTCACGAAAGTCCGGATGAAATCGATCCAGCACCGGCTGGCCGAGCAAGTCTTCAGGACGGGCAGCCCCGAAAAGTTGCAGGGATGCGGCGTTGACATAGGCAAAGCACCCATTGGTTTGAATAAAGATGGCATCAGGGGCTATCTCCACCAATGTGCGGAAGCGTTTCTCGCTCGCGCGCAACTCCTCCTCAGCCTGTTGGCGTACCGTGATGTCACGGCAGGCAATAAGGAGTACACCTTTTTCATCCCTGATCAGAGATCGTGCAGTGATCTCCACGGGAAAGACGGTCCCGTCTTTTTTGCGATGCAAGCGCAACGGGACGTGGAAGACCTGTCCCGGACTAAACTGCGTTTCCTGCAAGAAGCGCCTCGACTCCTCCGGCTCCGCAGACAAATCACTGTTCTTCTTGGCAAGTAACTCATCCTTCTCATACCCGTAGAGCACGGAAGCCATGTTATTAGCATCGATGAATTGCCCCGTATCCTCGGTGATCAGGAAGAGTGCGTCCGCTGACGACTCGAACAACTCACGATACTGGTTCTCGCTCATCAGCAACTTCTGCGCCGCCTGAATTTCCTCCTGAAAGAACCGGATATGCTGATGTCGCCAGATCAATGCCACACCAGCGCCCGCGCCTAGAATTAACGAGCCGACCAAGAGGACAAGTTGCCAGAGTTGTGCACTCAAGGGCGCCATTATTTCGTCACGGTCAATCTTCGCAACCAAAAACCACGGTGACGCGGGCACCGGTTGCACGAATGCGATCACAGGTACACCTCGATAGTCCAGCGCGTCGGAAACAATTTCCGTCTCCCCCAAGACGGCTCTGACAGCGAGTACATCTGTTTTTTTAACCGAAATGCGCACCCCATGAATCACATTCGTTTGATAACAGAGATCAGACAGAAAAACGACTTCATCCCCATCCCGGCGCACGAGTTGTGTTTCAGCGGTCGCGCTGGGTGTCGGCCAGCGTTTAATGAACGGAAAGAGGTACTTTTTCGGGTCAATGCGCAGGACGAGAACGCCCAACGGGCGGTTGGCGTCCATTTCATCGAACAAGGGAACCATCACCGCCAGATAGACACCCTGATCGCGTTCGCTCTGGTAAAAATCCTGGAGTGTTATTTGTCCCGACTGCAAGGCTTCTGAAGCCACCCTCATCACCGCAGCGCTGGCCGATTGTACCCGAGCAGGTATGGACAGACGCGCGTTTCCTTGAATATCCAGCAAGCGGACGAGATTGTAATCTTCCATCGTCTCGTACTTGTCCAGCCAATCATGAAGCTGGCGTTGCGCGTCTGAATCGTCCGGGTTCTTAAAAAAGCGACTCACGAGAGCGGAAAAGGTAGGGTTTTTGAAAAAGAGCGAGGCATCGGTTTGCCGATCCTCGCGCCACTGTTTCAGTTCGCCCACCTTCAAGTCAGCAATGGAGGTCAGTTGACGATCCACCTCAGCTAGAAAAACCCTCTCATGATGAGCGTAATAGCTGTAGCCCGCAGCAATAATACCGAAGGCCAACAGTGCAAAGATCAGCAAGAACGCAAGTTCGACTCGCCGTTTGCGTGAAGCAGAAACGCCTTTATCCGAGCAGACCTGACACCCTGGCTGGGATTCAGTCTCTTGATCTGCCTTTGTCACTAAATTATGCATATCCGACTTCTTTTCTTTAACTTCCCCCATCTTCCTTCAGTGGCTTTGTTCTGTTTCCAGCGGGGGCAATAGAATGTTGATGATGTCGAGCAGCTCTTTCGCCTCAAACGGCTTGGCTAGAAAATACTCCACTCCACACCCTCTGGCACACGTCTCCAGGTTCTCCACATCCGCAGAGATCATAATGATCGGGATGTGTTTGAATCGGCTATCCCGTTTTACTCTCTTGGCAACCTCGTCCCCATTCATCTCTGGCATCTCCTTATCCAGAATGATCAGATCAGGGTTTTTTTGGCAGGTTTCGTTTAAACCCTGCTGCCCATCCGAAGCTCTAAACACTTCATAGCCCGAATGATTCAGCCGCACAAAGAGCAGCTTTAACAAAAAAGGCTCATCCTCAATCAACAAAATTTTTTTTCTCATACAGCTTCCGTATCCTCTAAGACGCAACGTGAAACGGAGCACCCCTATTTTTTCATGATCACTCAGAACCGATAGAAGAACCTACTCACGAGCATCAAAGATTTTTTGGTCGCTAATTATGCTAGGAGAGCGCAAATTAGTCAATCCTCAATTCAGTTCAATGACGAGGTCTTGACATCATTTGCAAATCCGTGATAACGTTAAACGTTTTCAAAACCATGGAGGCTACCACGTGTGGTATATCCCCCCCCCCTTATTTAGAGAAAGAGCGACCACATGATCACTCAGAATATCAAAGGAAAAATCTTACTGATTGAGGACGAGCCAGGATTCCGGCGCATCTATTCCTGTGTATTAAAGAATGCAGGCTATGATATCCTAGAGGCTGAGGACGGCGAAAAGGGGTTACAGATGGCGATTGAACATCAACCTGCCCTCGTACTCCTGGACCTTATGCTTCCTAAACTCCATGGCTTTGAAGTCCTGAAAAAAATAAGAGAGACGGAAGCGATCAAGGGCACACCCGTCATCATTTTTTCTGTGATGGGAGAGCAGCGGGAGATAGAGCAAGGATCACTCCTGGGGGCCAATGATTACACCATAAAAGGATTTTATTCGCCGAAAGACATCTTAAGCAAGATCGAAAATGCACTGTTAAACGCCTCCACCAAAAAGAAAACGAATTCATATTCGCTCTTCATCGATAACAGTCGTGGTGAAGCAGCAAAAATGAGGCAGGCATTCGGTCTGCCCACGCAGTTCAATTGTCCGCTCTGCCAGAAACCGCTTGTGCTGGAAATGGAGATGTTGTCAAATCAAACCCAAACCAACGGGCACTGGTTCGCATCTCATTTCATGTGCCCCCATTGTCACAAGGACTTCTAAACAGGTTCGCCACCCTAGCGCTGCATTCTTTTGCCTTTCAGCTTGCCCTGCCTTTTCTAACATGCTAATTTAATGTCTTGGTATAGCAAGGTGCATGTCTTTGACATATCGCTCATGGCATTGCACCGAGGGGATGTTATAACGCATCAAGGAGGAATCATGTTACACAGGCATTGCCTAATCCGTGCAGTTGCGGGGCTACTCGCAGTCGGACTTGCGGTAAACACTGCAGGTCAAAATCTATCACCTGTTCCGCAGGAGGATATCACCAAACTCGAAGGGCTGATTGGCTCGCAACTGACAGCCAAGCCCGCAAAAACGCGCCGCATCCTTGTCTTCTGGCGCTGCGAGGGGTTTGTCCATGGAAAAGCTTTAGAATATGGCAACAAGGCGCTAGAAATTGCCGCCGAGAAGACAAAGTCTTTTAAAGTCGACTGCTCAAGCGACTACGTCGCATTGAAGCCGGAAAACCTCGCGAAGTATGATGCGCTTGTCCTGAACAACACCACAGGATTGAAAACGCAACCCCCTGATTTCGGCTTTGTTGAGTCCGCACTGGTTGATTTTGTGCGTTCCGGAAAAGGCATCGCCGTGATTCACGCGGGCGCGGACAATTTTAATCAGGCTGTCACCGCACAAGAGATGGTCGGCGGTCACTTTTGGGGGCACCCCTGGGGCGGTGGCGGAACCTGGGCGTTCAAGCTGGATGAACCGTCCCACCCGCTGAACAAGTCGTTCCAAGGCAAAAACTTCAAGCTTGGCGATGAAATTTACGAGCAGTCTTCTCCCGCCTACAATCGCGCCAAGCTGCGCGTGCTGGTGTCGCTCGACCTGACAGACGATGCAACAAAAAATGCGCAGGGCCAGAAGCGCGAGGACAAGGATTTCGCTGTTTCATGGATTCGCCCCTACGGCAAAGGACGTGTCTTCTATACCTCGTTCGGGCACGATCAGCGCGCCTTTTTGGATAAGGCTGTTCTCTTCCACATTCTCGACGGCGTCCAATATGCAATAGGTGACTTAGCCGTGGATGACACGCCGGCCGGCCTGAGCGATGCGGATGTCGCGTCAGTCAAATCCGCCACACTGGCAAACCACAATGAAATTTACGGCGCCCTTCAAAACATCATCATCAATACGCACCACGAGAAGGTCAATGCCGCTAACAGGGCAAAAATCGAAGCGTTGCTGAACGATGCTGCCCTGGCACCCTACGCCAAGCGGGTTGTTCTGCGTCTGATGCTCTCCATGGGTGCACCGAAAAACCTGAAGCCTGTTGTTGATGCCATCCCTGACCTCATCACGCGCGAATGGGCTATCGGCGTCCTCGTGAGTGAACCGCGCAAGGAAGTGGACGCTACCTTCAGCGCCCTGCTGCCCAAGGCCGATGCACCTCTTAAGTGCGCACTCATCAAGGCCCTCAAGCATCGCACCAACAGCAAGGCCATTGCCCCCTCTGTAAAGGACGCTGATCCTGCTGTTGCAACAGTCGCCCTTGCGTGCCTGGGACAGCTTGCCGACCCGACTGCGTTTACTACGCTTTCCGTGAAGATCGCTGACCCTAAGCTCGAAGCCATCCGTCTCCTCGCACTGGGTGATTGCATCGGGACCATGGCTGAAAGAGGTTTCGCACGCAGCGCAAAGCCTGTCGCCCTGACCATCATGTCCGACACCTCGGCGCTTCCTTCTTTGCGAGCAGCAGCAGCCAAGGTCCTGCTGATTGCTTCGCCGGACTACTTTGAGACGGGCATGAAGGATAAATGCCCCATGGTTCGGCTGGCACTCATCAAAGCGGCCAGCGAAGTACCGATCAGCGTATTAACAACTGCACTGAAGAGCGCGACACCCGAAGATCAAGCCGCAATCATTGTCAAGCTGGCGCTCCGCCAGGCGACAGCCAGCACGCCGGCAATCGCTGAAATGCTGAAATCGGAAAACGAAGCTGTCGTCTGCGAAGCCCTGCGGGCCTTGAGTAAGATCGGCACGGCAAGCGATGTCCCGGCCATGTATGAGCAATTCAAGAAGGGCGGCTCCATTCCGAATGTCGCAAACGAAGCCCTGAATGATATGCGCGCCAAGGGCGTCACCCAGGCCTTGATGGCCATTGTCCAGGCAGACCCCGCGCAGACAGGACGCGTTCTCGGGATTCTCGGCGAACGCATGGAATCAGCCACAATTCCGGAATTCGAAAAATATCTGAAATCCGACAATGCCGACTTGCGCAGGGACTCCTGGAAGGCCATCAGCAAAATCGCCACGGAAAAGAATTTCCCGCAGTTGATCGCCTGGCTGAGCCTCGTCAAGGATGAGGAACTCAATCAAGCCGAGTCCTGTTTGCGCATGGTCATCAAGAACACGGAGCCGGCAACGCGCGTTGCCGCGATCGCCTCGTCCTGGAGCAAAAGCAACGTGCCGAGCAAGCGCCTGCTGACCAGCCTCATGCAAACCTATCAGGACGCTTCGTTCGTCGACCTGTTGAAGCAGGCAACGACAGACAGCAATCGCGACCTGAGTGAAGCAGCGCTCCGCGCGCTCGCTGACTGGAACGACATGACACCTTATCCGATCTTGAAGGATGCCATGGCCACGCAGACCGACCCGGGCTTGAAGACCGTCGCACTTCGCGGCGCAGTCAAGCTGGCCACGGCACAGGCCGGTAAAAATGCCCGGGCACTTTATATCGAGTTGCTGAAGAGCGCACCGGACGAGCGCAACCGCATGACGGTCGCTGATGCCCTTTTCAAGGCTGAAGGGTTTGACTTCTTCACGACCCTGCAAGGGATGTTCAATGATGCGCCTTTTGCCAAGAAATTGTATGTTGAATTTTTTGAGAAGAAGATCAAAGGCCAAACGTCTCAACCAGGAGGAATCCTTGAACCCAAGCTCTGGAAGGCCAATGCCTCCCATAACGGCCACAATGCCAAGGTCGCCTTTGACAGAAATCTAAGCTCCCGCTGGGACACGGGCGTTTCTTCAACCCCGGGCATGTGGTACACGCTCGATCTGGGAGAAAACGCATTCCTAGCAGAAGTCGTTTTGGATACTTCGCCCTCTTCTGGAGACTCACCGAACGGCTATGAGGTGTTTGTCTCGGATGACAACAAGAACTGGAGCGGTGTCGTCGCCAAGGGGGATGGAAACAGCGCCAAGGATGGGAAAAACACCATCCCGTTGAATGCAAAGGGACAGTACATCAAGTTTGTCACGACAGGTGGCCGTAACGGACTCTTCTGGTCCATTCACGAGATCTCGATCAAGACAGGTGTGGACGAAAAGAAGGTCCAAGCCATCCAAGCAACTGCAGATACCCTTCGCTAATATTCAGGAGATTTTTATTATGCAACTTTCACGTAGAAACTTTTTGTATAGTGGCAGCGCCGCAGTCGCGGCTTTCAATATTGTCCCGTCACACGTCCTTGGACAGAACGCCCCCAGCAAGCGTATCAATATGGCCATGGTCGGCGTCGGCGGCATGGGCACCGGCAATATGCACGCCTTCCTCGGGATGAACGATGTCTGCGTCCGTGTCGTCTGCGACGTCAACACAAAGAAGATGGAGAGCGCCAAGAGCCAGGTCGATGACCGCTATAAAAATAAAGAGTGTTTGATGATCAAGGATTTCCGGGAAGCCTGCAGCCGTCCGGATATCGATGCCATCATGATCGGCACGCCGGACCACTGGCATGCCTATATCGGTTGCTTTGCGGCACGCCAAGGAAAGGATATCTATGGCGAAAAACCCTTTACCCATGACCTTCGCGAAGGCCGGGCTCTCGTCAACGCCATCCATCAGCATGGACGCGTCTGGCAGACTGGCAGCTGGCAGCGTTCCTCAAGCGAAATGCGTCGTGCGGTCGAATTGGTCCGTAACGGACGTATCGGCAAAGTCGTGCGTTGTGAAGTCGGCCTCCCCTCCGGCGGACGCGGAAGGCGCGGCGACCCCAATGCGCAAGTCCCTGAGGGCTTTGACTGGGACTTCTGGCTCGGGCCAGCCCCCTACCAGCCGTTCCAAGGCGTTTATGACTGGGACTGGCGCTGGGTGAATGACTGGGGCTGCGGACAGATGATGGACTGGATCGGCCACCATGCGGACATCGCCCAGTGGGGACTCGCTCGCGACACCTCGGGGCCTGTCAAGATTGAGGGTTATGCCCCGTTTGAGCCGGAGGGCATCTATGACTCCTTTAAAAGCTACAAATATACTTGCACGTATGCGGATGGCATCGAGCTTGTGGTTGCTGACAGTTCGCAAGTACGCCCCGGCACAGCCTGGTATGGCGAGAAGGGTGACTGGGTATGGGTTGACCGCGGCCGTTTTGACGCCTCCACAACGCAAATCCGCGATTCGAAGATTGAGGCCACTGAAATTCGTCTGCGCAGCCCAGGACATCAGCGCGAATTCATTGACTCCGTCAAGACGCGCAACACCACGCTGACGCCTGCGGAGGTGGCACACCGTTCAGCAAGCATCGGCCATCTCGGGCAACTGGCGATGGTGACCGGACGGACGATCACGTGGGATCCTGTCAAAGAAGTGATCGCGAACGATCCAAGCGCATCGGCCTTGCTCGGACGTGTCCCGCGCGGGCCTTGGACGCTGATCTAATCCCTCGCGCTAATACTTCTGCAACAGCTCCAGCATTTTACGGTCCAATTTGTGGCCGTGAAATGCTTCATAGTGTACATCTTTGCGCCCGCTGTCCAGAATGCCGAAAGAGCCCTTGAAATTCCAGAGCGCCCAGCCTAAGTTGCGTTCCTTCCAGATCGTCAGATAGTCTTCCATGAGCGCAAGCGTGATTCCATGGGGCGTGTAGTGATGCACGCCAAACTCCCCGACCATCACATAGATGCCTGCATCAAAGGCTGGCTGCCACGGTGCCAGCGCACTCTGTTTCAGCTCCTCCGTGCCGGAGAGCACGCCCGCGCGTGTTTGAAACCCTTGCGCAGGATTGAAGCCTGCAAACCGGAACAGGGGGTTGGCTTTGCCCCACTCATTCGCAAACGGCAATTCAGCCTTTTTGTTGTCTGCCGCTGTCAGTGTGATTTTCCGGAACCCTGCCCAGTCACCGGAGAAGATGGACACCGAGAGCCGTTTAACAGGTGCCGGAAGCGTCACCGAATAACTCCCCGTACACCTACCCTGCGTGATATTCCACTCTTTCTTGAATACGACATTTGTCCAGCCCGGACCCTCCGTCGGACTCAGCGTATCGTCAGAGAGCGTCTGCCCATCCGCCTCAACCCGCACCACAACCTTGCCAGACACATCATGGGGGAAGAGCTCAAGCCTGCCTGCTGGCAGATCTTCGATCACGAGCGGCACATTCAACGGCTTCTTGCCTGCCCCATAGAGCGGACTGTAAGCCATGGGCACAGGCGGCCAAATCGGCGGCTCGCTCGGCGTGCCAACCCAGCTTGCCATGTAATGCGTGACCGACATGGGCTTATAGCCACGCGTCGCCTGACCAATACCCAACTTAAAAAGCGACTCGGCAGGACGCCCCCCCCAGAAAATGCCATCAGCAATGATAAAACGGCTCGGGTCCTCCTGGCGTATGGCACCGACAAGTGCGGTTGCTACGCGTTCATAGTCCGTCTCGCTCACATTTGCCGGCTCATTGAAGAGGTTGAAACTCAGCTCTGTGGAGGGGATTCCCTTATAGCGCTTGGCAAAAAAGGCCCAGTGCTTGGCACAGACGCGCAAGGCATCTTCATCCTTGAAAAGGTCCCTCTTTTCCGGAGGCCGTGCAACAGTATACCCCGGCGCGCGATGGAATGAGAGGTGGACATGGATGCCATACTGCTTCCCCCAGGCGACAGCCTGGTCAATGGCCTTAATCTTCTCTTCGTCAATCTGCTCCCACTCCCCGTCCTTTATCCAGAAGCGATAATCCAGCGGCAAGCGGACAAAGTTAAAGCCGAGGTCTCGGATCATCTGAAAATCCTCTTCCTCGAAGTTTCCAGGGTTCGACCCTTTGATAAACATGCCCAGCAGATTAAATCCACGCCAGCGCACGGTCGGCCGACTGTCCGCAACTGCTCGCGCAGCCTCTGCTCCATTCACATGCGACATGAATAACGCCATCCCGAGCATAAATCCGATACTGTACTTTTTCATACTGACTCCTTAATGGGCAGCAGTCTAACAAAACCCCCTTGCCGTGTCTTTACAATTTCTTTAACTTTAACTGGAATATTTCTCCAATTTTCAGGCTATGCGAGGGGATACGAGTATGGTAACATGTAAACTCAATGTTTTTCCAACGCTTCAACTATTTATGCTGCCTTTTGTTGCTGTCAACTGCTGTTTCTGCACAGGAAGCACCTGCCGCGGCATGCTGGAGCCTGAAACCGGGCGTTGACGCACTCTTTTTTGAGGGCAAGACCGGCGATGAAATCCCGGCGGCGCTCTCCCTGGCCGCCAGTTATCAGCTCTCAGACTCCTGGACCGCTGATCTGTCAGGACTGCTTGTCCCCTACAAGACCGGTGCCTCTACCGAGGTTGGTTACGGGGGCGCTGCGGAACTGCTCTATCATCTCACCCGCTTTGAGCGGATCGACCCCTATCTCGCCTGCGGAGCCGGCTTTTACGACGTTTCAGACACCCATGCCGGGCCCCGTGTCGGCTTCGGCATCCGCTACCATCTGACGGAACAACTCGCCTGTCGGCTGGATACGCGTGCCACCTTATCCGCGGAAGACGGGTCGATGCTGTATCAGGTCGGCCTGGGCTTATGCTATACGTTTGATGTCGGCCCCTCCACCCGTCAACAACCGACACGGCTGCCAGATGGCTCGCTTGATTCAGATGGTGACGGACTTTCAGACTCGGACGAATCCATGCGCGGGACCGACCCCTTCAATCCTGATTCCGATAAAGACAAGCTGAGCGACACCGAGGAGTGCAAGACGCACCTGACCGACCCCTTGAACGCAGATACTGACTTTGACGGTCTCCTGGACGGCGAGGAGGCCAGGAAACAGAAGACAAATCCGCTTAAACGAGACACTGACGGCGGGGGGGTAGATGACTGGCATGAGATTTTCATCGATAAAACAGACCCATTGAATCCAGCGGACGACCTCTTTCTGATTGAAATCCCAGCCTCTTTTGATTATACTTTTACCCCACTCAAATCTGATGTTACGGATCAATTGGATCGCTTGGCAACCCTGCTGGTCGCAAATCCGCAGGCCACGGCGCGAATTGAGGCCCACATTGACCGCAAAATGAGGGCTGATGCGAAGGCGGCGCAATCCATAACTGAAAAATATGCCCGACTGGCTGTTGAGCACCTGAGTGCAAAGGGCGCGCGTTCGGAGCAGTTGAGCGAAAAGGGGGTTGGCTTTGCCCGTCCCAAGGTTCAGGCGAACCTTGTGCGCGGCAACCCTGAGAACCGGCGGTTTGAAATTTATGTTAAAGGCGTGCCACGGAGTCACTAAAGAGGAAGCGAGGAATGTTGTAGGCGAGAACAGTTTCAAAAGCACATGAAAATTATTGAACGATACATCTTTACCTCCTTTTTGACTGCGTTTTTCCTGGCGTGGATGGTCTTTTCCTTTGTGCTGACGATCGGCCTGCTCGTCAAGATTGCGCAGCTCATTATGCGCGGGGTCCCTTTTTCGACCATTGGCCTCTTCATCATGATCGGCTTTCCAGGGACCTTGGCCCTCACCATCCCGCTCTCCCTGATGGTCAGCTCCTTGCTGGTCTTCAGCAGGCTCTCGGCGGACAGTGAAATTGCCGCGATGCGCGCGTGCGGGATCAACTTGCTCAGCGTCATGAAGTACCCGGTCCTCTTCTCCCTTAGCTGCACTTTCCTCAGCATCTTCATCAATAACGAGATTGTTCCGCGTTCAGCCGAGGCTCGCAAAAGGCTCCGAACGACCATCAGCGTGAATGTCGGCCTTGACCTTCTGGAACCGGGCAGAATCATCTCCGACTTTCCCAAGGTGAAACTCTTTTTTGCCCAGAAGCAAGGCAACTGGCTCTATGACATCCTGGCCTTTGACAACTCGAAGGAGGGACTGACGCGCGAAATCAAGGCTGAAAAAGCGCTGGTCTCCACTAACGGGACCGACATCATCCTGGACATGTACAAAGTGCGGGTATCCCCTATTGACATCGACAAGCCGGGCGTCGCCATGGCAGACCGCTTCCGCCAGGTCATCCCCAACGCGATCTCGAATAAAACGATTTCGCGCAATTGCAAGATGCTGCGCTTCTTTGAGATTCGCCAGGCCATTGAAGCGCTGAAGGCGAACACGGACAACCTGCCTGAAAAAATGAGGATCCTCGAACTCAGCGAACACCGGACGCGCTATCAGCGGCGGTTTGTGGAGGCCTGTGCAGCCTTCTGCTTCGTCCTCATCGGCGTGCCGCTGGGCATCAAGACGCAACGCAAGGACTCCACGATCGGCATTGCCATCAGCTTGGTCGTGGCCATGTCGTTTTATCTTTTCGTGATTTTGGCTGAAACCTTTGAGCAAAACCCAGCCATCTACCCCCATGTTCTGATATGGCTTCCCGTCATCATTTGCCTCGGGATTGCCACCTATCTGATACCGAAAAACTTATAGTAACACAATACGAAGGAGACCCAATGGCAACTATCCACCCCACCGCTATCGTTGATTCAAAAGCTGAACTTGCAGCCGATGTTGAAGTCGGGCCTTATGCGATCATCGGACCTGACGTGAAAATCGGCGCGGGGACCATTGTCCAAGCCCATGCCTACCTCAGTGGCCACACCACCATCGGAAAGAAGTGCCAGATCTTTCCCTTCGCCTGCGTGGGCATGAAGACACAGGATCTGAAATTCCAGGAAGGCACGATCACCTATGCTGAGATCGGCGATGAGACGGTCTTGCGCGAATTCTCAACCATCCATCTGGGCACCAAACCCGGCGAAGTGACACGCGTCGGCAGCAACTGCCTCATCATGGCTTACTGCCACGTGGCGCATGGCTGCAAGGTTGGAAACAGCGTCATCATGTCAAACCTGGCCACCCTGGCCGGCGAGGTGACGGTTGAAGACTTCGCCATCCTCGGCGGCATGGCGGGCATCCACCAGTTCTGCCGCATCGGCACCCATTCCATGGTCGGTGGCGCAACCAAGGTTCGCCAGGATTGCCCACCGTATATGATTACCGAGAGCGTGAATGGCGAAGTCAAGGTCATCGGCCCCAACATCGTAGGGCTTCAACGCCATGGTGTGAGCGCGGAAGTGCGCTCCTCCATGAAGGAAGCCTATCGGCTGCTCTACCGGGAAGGGTTGAACCGCGGACAGGCTCTGGAGCGTATCAAGTACGAGATGGAGCAAAACCAAGAGATCCAGACGCTGATCCAATTCTATGCTGACAGTCAGCGCGGCGTACACTAAACGAGAATTTTTATGAACGGATTCGGAAATTTCACGGAACGCGCCCAGCGGGCATTCCGTTTGGCGATTGAAGAGGCGAAGCGCTTCAACCACCCCTATATTGGGACTGAGCATTTGTTGCTCGGGATTCTTGCGCTCAACGAAGGCGTGGCGCTTGCCGTACTGGAAGAGCTCGATGTCTCGCTCGAAGCCGTGCGGCTTGCTGTGGAACGCATGGCAGGGATCGGGGGCTCAACCTCCATCAAAGGCGAACTGCCCCTGACCCCGCGCACCAAGAAGGTCCTTCAACTGGCTGTTGCTGAAGCGCATGCCATGAAGCAGCCGGCCGCAGGCACCGAGCATATCCTGCTGGCCCTCCTACGCGAGGGGGAAGGTGTTGCCGCGCAAGTGCTGGAGTCCTTGAATGTGAAGGCGGATGATGTGATTCAAGGAATCCGGAAGGTGCTGGAGTTGGATGATGATGCCATCAAGCCCATCGATTCCTCAGATCCCGCATTCACGGAACCCTCTGAAGGCGCCCCCGAGGAGGGGACCAAGAAGGAGAAGCGCTCCAAGACTCCGGCGCTCAATGCGTTTGGACGCGACCTCACGGAGCTGGCCCGCAAAGGCGAGTTGGACCCTGTGGTCGGCCGTAAAAGCGAACTCGAACGCGTCATCCAGATTTTGAGCCGTCGTTCCAAGAACAACGCGGTCCTCCTCGGCGAGGCCGGCGTCGGAAAGACGGCGGTGGTCGAAGGTCTCGCACGCGCCATTGTGGCTGGGGATGTCCCCGAACGGATGCGCAACAAGCGCGTGGTCGCCTTGGACATGGCCCTGCTCGTGGCCGGCACGCAGTACCGGGGACAATTTGAAGAGCGCATCAAGAAGGTGATTGATGAAGTCTATCGCGAAAAGAATGTCGTCCTGTTCCTGGATGAACTGCACACCATTGTCGGCGCAGGCAGCGCCTCCGGCACCATGGACGCGGCCAACATCATCAAGCCGGCCTTAGCCCGCGGCGAACTCCAGTGCGTGGGCGCCACCACGATGAATGAATACCGCAAGAGCATTGAAAAGGATGCCGCGCTGGAGCGCCGCTTCCAGACCGTCCGACTTGAAGAGCCGTCCATCGATGAGACCATCTCCATTTTGCAGGGCGTTGCGCCGCGTTACGAGGAGTACCACAAGGTCACCTACAACATGCAGGCCCTGGAGGCCGCAGCCCGGCTGACCGCCCGCTACCTGCCGGGCCGCCAGCTTCCGGACAAGGCGATTGACGCCATTGACGAAGCAGGCGCGCGCGTGCGTATGCGCGTATCCGGTAAACCGCTGGATGTACGGGAGTTTGAAGCGCGCATTGCAGACATCGCGGCGCGCAAGGACAAAGTCATCGCCTCACAGGATTTCGAAGAGGCCGCGGCCTTGCGTGACGAAGAGAAGGTCGCCAAGCAGGAGATGGAACAGGCGATCGCCGCCTGGAAAAAAGAGCATATTGAAAATGTGATCGCCGTCAGCGCCGATGATATCACCGAAACCGTCGCGCACATCAGCGGCGTGCCCATCAAGCGCATGAGCCAGACCGAGACCACGCGCCTGCTGAATCTGGAGAAGGAACTCTCGGCAACGGTGATCGGACAGCTTCCGGCGATCCAGTCCATAGCCCGCGCCTTACGGCGCTCGCGCGCGGACCTGAAAGACCCCAAGCGTCCGATTGGCTCCTTCCTCTTCCTCGGCCCGACCGGCGTCGGCAAGACCCTGCTCGCCAAGGCGCTCGCCTCAACTATGTTCGGCGACGAGAAGGCGTTGATCCAAAACGACATGTCCGAGTATATGGAGAAGTTTACAGTCTCCCGCCTCGTGGGCTCCCCCCCGGGGTATATCGGCCATGAAGAGGGCGGACAACTCACCGAGCGCGTCAGAAGACGCCCCTACAGCGTCGTCCTCTTTGACGAAGTCGAAAAGGCGCATCCGGATGTCATGCACATGCTCCTCCAGATCCTGGAAGAGGGCCGCCTCACCGACAGCCTGGGCCGCCAGATCGACTTCCGGAACACGGTGATCATCCTCACCTCCAATCTCGGCTTCGACTATGACAAGCAGGGACAGGGACTGGGCTTCGCACGGGAAACCGTGAGTGAGGACTTCAACCGCCTGCGCGACCGCATGATCAATTCAGCCAAGCAGATCTTCAAGCCTGAACTCTTAAATCGCTTCGACGACATCGTTGTCTTCAAGAAGCTGGACCGGGCAGATATCATACAGATTCTGGAGGTTGAACTGGGCAAACTCCGCCAGCGTCTTGACGTCAAGGGGATCACCCTTGAAATCGACCAGGAGGCAACGGATTTGCTGGTGGCCAAGGGCTTTGACCCCACGCTGGGTGCACGCCCCTTGAGGCGCGCAGTGGAACGCATGATCGAAGACCCGCTGGCAGAACAACTGCTGAGCGGCGATTTTGCAGGCAGCACAATTGTCGGTTCACCTTCCGAGGACAAGCAAACCCTCGTATTCACGGAAAAGAAGGAAAAACCACGTAAAAAACAAACGAAGAAAAAGTGATGCTTTTTTATCTAAAACCGCTTGCGTATGGTGCCGGGTTTTGATAATGTATTGCGCTTCACGGAGGAGTAAATGGTAAAGATCAGACTTCGCAGAACAGGTTGTAATAACAACACGACATTTCGTGTGGTAGCGACAGACGAGCGCTCACCCCGCGATGGTAAGTTTTTGGAAATTCTCGGCTGGTACCTGCCGAAACAGGAAGGCGTGAATTTCAAAATCGATTTGGATCGCGTAGCTTATTGGCTTTCAAAAGGGGCCCAGCTGAGTGAAACAGTGGCAAGTATTGTCCGCAAGGCCAAAAAAGCTTCTTAATTTCCACGCGGTTGCGCCATGAGCGAGCCTTTGCTGATTGATGTGCTGACTGTTTTTCCTGGAATGCTTCGCGGCTTCCTGGAAGAGAGCATGTTAAAGCGGGCTGTCGCGATGGGCGCTGTGATTTTCAGGACGATTGATTTGCGAGATTTCGCGCATGATGCGCGACGGACAGCGGATGATCGTCCTTATGGCGGTGGCCCCGGCATGATTATGAAGCCGGAACTGTGGGTTGAGGCAATTGAGACCGTACGGACGCCTGGAGCGCGTGTCATTTTGATGACGCCTTCAGGTCAGACGTTCCGGCAGGCGGAAGCCCGCCGGCTAGCTCAAGAGAAACACCTCATCCTGTTGTGTGGCCACTATGAGGGAATTGATGAACGCGTGCGTGACGCGCTGGTGACAGATGAACTCTCCATCGGCGATTACGTACTCACCAACGGGGCGTTGCCTGCCGCGGTGGTAGCAGATGCAGTGGTTCGCTTGTTGCCCGGCGTGCTGGGCGGCGGTGAAGCGGCAACGCAGGACGAGTCTTTTACGGAGCCTCTCCTGGAGTTTCCGCAGTATACACGGCCGGCGATTTATCGCGGAATGGCGGTACCGGATGTGTTGCAGAGCGGAAATCATGCAGAGGTAGCGGCTTGGCGTAAAGGTCAGGCGTTAGACAGGACGGCGCGTCAGCGCCCGGATTTGTTGAAATGAACGTAGGGGCGGGCTTTATGTCCGCCCGCAGGAGATGAGAGAGATGATATCAAAAGCAATTGATAAAATTAATGCCGAGCAGATTGCTAAGGCAACCGAAAAGAAGGCAAAGCCGGAATTCAACGTCGGTGACAGCGTCAAGGTGCATGTCCGCATCAAAGAAGGCGAAAAGGAACGTGTCCAGGTGTTCGCAGGAACCGTCATCGCTCGCGATGGCGCCTCCAGCAGCACGGCAACGTTTACGGTCCGCCGTATTTCGTTTGGTGTCGGCGTTGAGAAGATCTACCCCCTCTACTCACCCTTTATCGACAAGGTTGAAGTTGAACGCTCCGGTAAGACCCGCCGCGCGAAGCTCTATTACCTTCGCGAACTCACAGGCAAGAAGGCCCGCCTGAAAGAAGTTTAAGCCATTTTATTTATTGGCTTCAAGCAACGACCGAACATGCAGCGTGCGTGTGCGGTCGTTTCGTTTTATTGTTCGGCGTTCGATGTTCAATGTTCGATGTTGAGCGTTAAAAGTTAAACGTTGGGCGTTATCACTATTTCATTAGCTGTTGTCTTGCGTCTCATTCTAATTATCGGTATTATGAACCACCAAAGTCGAGTCTAAAATAAAGGGGGATATCTTGAAAGTGACGATTCTTTTCGCCATCGCCGCACTGATTGCATCAAACCTTCTCGCGCAGGAGCACCCGGTGCTCTTTGCCTCAGAGGCCGATTTTTCAACGCTCAAGCAACGCGCTGAAACCGATGAGCGCTGCAAGCTGGCCAAGGAGCGCATCCTGTTCGACGCAAACGGGATATTAACCCTTAAACCGTGTGTACGCGAAATGGAGGGCCGCCGCCTCTTAGGAATCTCCCGCCGTGTCTTGTGGCGCACCACCACTTTGTCCATGGCCTACCGCCTGACCGAGGACAAACGCTATGCGCAACGTTGCGCTGAAGAGATGAAGGCCGTGGCAGCCTTCACCGACTGGAACCCGAGCCACTTCCTGGATGTCGCCGAAATGACGCTGGCCATCTCCATAGGGTATGATTGGCTCTATGCCGTGCTCACCCCCGAGGATCGAAATACAATCGAAGAGGCGATCCTGGCAAAGGGACTTCAGGCGGGACAGAAGACCACTGGCTGGGTCAACGCCAGAAATAACTGGGGACAGGTCTGTCACGCGGGCATGATGGCAGGCGCCCTAGTCACACGCTCAATCAACCCAGCCTTGGCAGAGGCCACCATCAAGCGCGCGATCGAGAAGCTCCCCCTCTCCATGGCCGCACTCGCCCCCAAGGGCTCTTATCCGGAAGGTCCCGGATACTGGGCTTATGGTATCGAATTCAACGTGCTGGCCGTTGCCATGCTGGAACACGCGGAAAAGACCGACCATGGCTTGCTCAAGCTCCCGGGCTTCACAGCAACAGCCGAATATCCGGACTTGGTCACCGGCCCCAGCGGCTGGCCCTTCAACTATGCGGACTGCGGCGCAGGCGGCAGAGGATCAAGCTGCGCTACCTGGTGGTTTGCAAAGCGCCTGAACCGTCCTGATCTGCTCGACTATTCTGAAGATGCAGCATTCAGGCGTTATTGCGCGCAACGCTCCAAACCCTCCGCGCACTCAAGCGGAGACCGTCTCTTCGTATTCTCGCTGCTCTGGAACGTGCCCACCGGACCCAAGGCCGAGAAGAAGACGCCGCTCAACTGGTCGTCCGAAGGTCCGATCCCCGTCACCATCCAACGCACAAGCTGGAATAATGATGAGGCTGTCTTTGTCGGACTCAAGGCCGGAGCGGCCTCTGGACCTCACGGGCATATGGACGCCGGCTCCTTTGTGTATGATGCTCTGGGCGTGCGCTGGGCACATGATCTCGGCATTGAGGGCTACCATGGCATTGAGAAGCGAGGCATGAACCTCTGGAGCCCGGAGCAGAAGTCACAGCGGTGGACCATCTTCAGGCTCAGCAGTGCAAGCCACAACTCCCTGATCATTGATGGTGAGTTGCACAAAGCCAACGGCTTTGCAAAGGTGATCGATTTCAAAGATAACGGCAAAGCGTCTCAAGTCAGCATTGACCTCTCACCCGTCTTTCCGCAGGCCAAGCAGGTCATCCGCACAGGCGAGATGAAGGCGGACGGCCTCTATACGCTGACCGACACCCTCACGGGCTTGAAACCCGGTGCCCGCGTGCGCTGGCAAATGATGACCAAGGCCACCCCTGGCGAGGCCCGCACAGGATCCATCGTCCTCTCCAGCGACAATAAGCAGCTCAAGCTTTCAGCACTTCATGCATCTGCGCAGTGGCAGGTCAATGACGCCAGCAAGCCTGTGAACGAATGGGACTCCCCCAACAAGGAGTGCAAACTCATCTTCTGCGAGCAGACCGCCCCCGCCAGCAGCAACCTGACCTTCACAATCACCTTTGAGCCCTTGAAGGCGCAGTAATTTGAAAACAGCGACTTAGGGTTCAGGGTTTAACACATAGGTGTTAAGCTAAGAATGAATGCTTTTTCGCAAAAGCCGCGAAGAAGAGCGCAAATGTCACGCCCGCCTCACCCATGAATACATGGACGGCGGAGCGAACATTTGCGCGGAATCAACTCAATTTTCATCAGCAAAAAACTTGTTTTTTGCTGATGAAAATGAAACTAGTGTTCGTCTGCGCGGCTATCCATTCCGCCGTCCGTGTATCCACGGGTGAGGCGGATGAGATAGCCGCGCAATCTTTTTGCGGTTTTCGCGGTAAAGTCTTTAATTACAAAAAGTTGTATATTGTCATTCCTTTTGTGGTGGCAACAAATATCGCTCCTTAGCTTAACAACTATGGGGTTTAACAGGGACACCAAGCTTCAATATTCCATTATTCCTTCTTACGCCCAGGCTTGCGATCAAATGGTTTTTTCTGTATAATTCACACACTTTTTTAACTGAACCCCCTAAGGAGTCACCATGAATCAAGCAGCCTGGGCAACCGTCATGTCCGAAGTCGAAGCCACCTGTACCGCACATCTCCGCGAATTGTTCGCGCAGGATCCTGACCGCGCATCACGTTTTACAATCGATGCAGCAGGCTGGACCCTGGACTACTCCAAGAACCGCATCACCCCCGCGCTCATGAAGAAGCTGCTCGCCCTCGCGGAAGCCAGCGACCTCAAGCGCTGGATCGACGCCATGTTCTCAGGCGATGCCATCAATGAGACGGAGAACCGCGCCGTGCTGCATACCGCCTTGCGCAACCAGTCTGATACGCCCGTCCTGGTCAATGGCAAAGATGTCATGCCGGACGTGCGCGCCGTGCTCGACAAGATGGGTCAATTCTGCGAACTCGTGCGCAAGGGCAAGTGGGTCGGCCACACGGGCAAGCGCATCAAGTACATCGTCAACATCGGCATCGGCGGCTCGGACCTCGGCCCCGCCATGGCTTATCAGGCCCTCAAGCCCTACAGCAAGAACACGCTGCCCTGCTACTTCGTCTCCAATGTGGATGCCTCGCACCTCGCAGAGACCCTCAAGCTGGTCAAGGCTGAGCAGACCCTCTTCATCGTCGCCTCCAAGACCTTCACCACGCAGGAGACCATGACCAATGCCGAAAGCGCACGCGCCTGGCTCATCGAGAAGCTCGGGGACTCCAAAGCGGTTGCCAAGCACTTCGTCGCCGTCTCGACCAATGCTGAGAAGGTTGCCGCCTTCGGCATCGACACAGCCAACATGTTCGGCTTCTGGGACTGGGTCGGAGGACGCTACTCGCTGCCTTCAGCCGTCGGCTTGCCACTGATGATCGCCATCGGGCCGAGCAACTACAAGAAGATGCTCAAGGGCTATTACAAGATGGACCGCCATTTTGCAACAGCGCCCTTCAGCCGCAACCTGCCTGTCGTCATGGCCTTGCTCGGCATCCTCTATGCGAACGGGTATGGCGCGGAAAGTTATGCTGTACTCCCCTACGACCAGTACCTCGCACGCCTGGCCGCTTATCTTCAGCAGCTCGACATGGAGAGCAATGGCAAGTCCGTTGACCGCCAAGGCAAGCGCGTCGCCTACGGGACCGGCCCGATCGTCTGGGGCGAACCCGGCACCAACGGCCAGCACGCCTTCTATCAGCTCATCCACCAGGGCACCCGCATGATCCCCTGCGACTTCATCGGCTTCTGCACCTCGCACAACGCCATCAGCGACCACCATGACAAGCTCATGGCCAACTTCTTTGCGCAGACCGAGGCGCTCGCCTTCGGAAAGACCGCAGATCAATGCCGTGTAGAAGGCGTACCGGAAAAGCTCGTGCCGCACAAGACCTTCGAAGGCAACCACCCCACCAACACCCTGCTCGCCGATGCCCTGACGCCCGAAACCTTCGGCGCACTCATCGCGCTCTACGAGCACAAGGTCTTCACACAGGGGATCATCTGGAATATCTTCTCCTTTGATCAATGGGGCGTGGAACTCGGCAAGGTGCTGGCCTCCAAGGTTCTGACTGAACTCAGCGCCAAGGAAGCCCCCGCGCTCAAGCACGATGCCTCCACCAACGCCCTCATCTCCCGCTACCGGGCTGCAAAAAGGTAACTCGGAAGAGGTTCATGCTTTGCCTTTTGACATTATTCGGGATCAGGCAGGCGGACACGGTAGAAATATTGAGGCCTATTCGTATATGATGGGTCACAAAAATTGGACTGCCCATCGACGAGTAAATTGGTTGATATCGGTTGCCAAACTCCCAACGCAAGGTCTTGACAAGACTCCACTACAACAGTACGCCCTGCAGGTCCCGCAATCCGAAAACGAACTCCCTCCGAAGCATTGCCAAACAGCCCCATATCTGCCTGGATTATCGGATTCCAAAGCGCCGTTGGCTGGCCTGCAAAAGAGCTACTCCAGCCAAACTTGTCCGTCAAATAGTAGACGGTAAGCAAACTTCCAGTACCAAAGAGGGGCGTAATTACGGCAGGCGCATTTCCTCTAAAGTAGAGCGCCAACAGATTATTGCACCCTGAGAAAGCATTCACCCCGATATTTGTCACACACGCAGGAATAACGAGTTCTGTCAGCGCGACATTACTGAAGGCATTGCTTGCGATCATTGTCACCGGCTTTCCATCAATTAGTTCTGGTATCTCGACCACACCTTCCTTGTTGCATCTGGTAATGATGATTGAGGTTCCTGTATCGATGTAATTGAATGGTTTAAAAGGAATCGCAGCCCATGCCAACGGGTTATTTTCAAATGACCCGTGAGCCAGAGCAGTGAAGATAACACCATTCTCACCAGAAGGTACCAACACGTCAACAGGCTCTTGCGTATCAATTGTGCTACTGTTACCGACTTGCCCAAAATTATTGCGTCCCCAAGCGACAAGCGAACCATCCGAACAGAGGGCAAGGCTATGATAGGCCCCCGCGCTGATTGTCATGACCGTTTTCCCGTCAAGAGAACCAGAAGCCACAGTTGTCACTGGCACCGCACTATTCGTCGTATTGCGATTGCCGAGCTGCCCATACGTATTGTTGCCCCATGCAACGATGGTGCCATCCGAACAGAGGGCCAGACTGTGGCTGACTCCTGCTGAAATCGCGATCACTTTCTTATCAGAAAGAGCCCCGGTGGCGTTGACAAGCACAGGGACAGGGCTGTCGGCAGTGGTGCCGTTACCAAGCTGACCAAATCCATTAGCACCCCAACCGGCAACAGTACCATCCGAACAGAGGGCGAGGCTATAATATTGGCCGGCAGCAATAGCCACAACGGTTTTGCCGTTCAAGACACCAGACCTCGTGACTGCTACAGGCGAAACGCGTGAAGTGGTCGTTCCATCCCCGAGTTGCCCAATCGCATTCCAGCCCCAGGCAGCAATCGTGCCATCCGAACAGAGAGCCAGACTGTGATAATATCCGGCAGCAAGCGCTATAACAGTCTTGCCTGCCAGAGTCCCGGTAGCTGTGACCATGCTGGGTGTGCTGCGATCTTGGGTGCTATTGTTGCCAAGCTGTCCATATCCATTTATGCCCCAAGCGGCAACCGTCCCGTCCGTACAGAGGGCAAGACTATGATAATTAGCGGCGGCAAAAGAAATGATTTTTCTACCGTACAACGCTCCAGCCGGAATCACCCCGAAAGGCTCTGTCCTGCTAACGTTATTTCCCGTTCCCAGCTGGTAACAAGCGTTATCTCCCCAAACAATACGCGAGCCATCAGCACATGCAGCAAGCGTATGCGCTCCGCTGATGGATGCCGCCAGCACGGTTCTTCCTGCGAGTGCCCCTCCAGAAATTACGGGGACAGGGCGACAGCTGTTGGTCGTCGAACCATTTCCATTCTGACCATAATTATTTAACCCCCAAGCATACAGCGTGACATCAGCCCACTGCAAAACAAGGTCATTACCGTTGCCGCCGAAATAATTGGCGATAAAACGATAAATGCGATTGTTATAGGAGAGAGAAACCGTCTGGCCATGAACCACGTTGGAAAACATACCTTTGACAAAGTCTGTCCCCGTGTTATTGATCACCGTTAGGCAGCTACCTGAAGCGGGCTCAAAGTTGAGCGAGAGGTCTATGGCAAGTCCGCTCGCACGATAACCCGGGGCTGATAGCGGGATCGTGGCCTTTGACGAGAAAGCAGCCGGGAGCACCCCGCGCGTAACGGAGACCGTATACGACCTGATTGTGCCATCCTCTGCTGTCACTTGAACAAGGACAGCATTCGTGCCTGTCGCGAGCGGGATTGAAGGACTCGCGGACGACGAAACAACGGTCGTTCCGTTCACAGTTACTGTCCCTTTGAGATCACCAGCGGTAGGAGTGAGGGTTATCGAGGTCACCGTGCTCGTCACGCTGAGGGTGTAGTCTGTGCAGGTGGTAGAGAAGTCAGGGCACAGAAGCCCTTTACTGACGGACAGCGCGGTCAGGCAGGCGTTACTGGAAAACGGACACCCCACAAGTGCCAAGCTGTGATTAGCAGAGGAACCTGAACCTAAAGCCATGACACGATCACCAGCCGCTAGGTTCTCTAAAGAGGTCATGATCGGCGTCATGATTACGCCACCCACACTGTCATTTCCGAGTTGCCCGGAATCATTCACACCCCACGCCGTGAGTTGGCCATCTGAACAGAGGGCTAGACTATGCTGTTCACCGGCAACAAGGGTTGTTACATCCCTGCCGGATAGTATTCCAGAGACAAGGCAGGGTGACACACCGTAATATTTTCCGCAACCCGCAATGCGTCCGTCTGAAGAGAGCGACAGCGTATGAAGACCTCCAGCCGCGATTGCCGTCCCCCTGCCCCAAGAAAGACTGTCGAGCGCTTGAACGTTTACAGGGAAACAGCTATTCCAAACACAGTAGTCATGCGTATTACCGAGCTGCCCAAATTGATTGCTACCCCAGGCTGCAACCGTCCCATCCGAACAGAGCGCAAGACTATGAGACGAGCCTGCACGGATAGCTACGACCGTCTTCCCCTGCAACACACCGAAAGTGCTAAGTGCCGTTGGCACATTTCGCGTATATAAACCTTCCATACCCAGTTGGCCAGCCTCATTCAAGCCCCACGCGGCAAGTGAGCCATCGGAACAGAGTGCAAGGCTGTGCCTCGCTCCGGCAGCGATATGCGTGACTGTCTTGCCAGTTAAGACTCCGAACACGTTGATCACAATAGGCACATTGCTGTTGCTATAACTGCCATTACCAAGCTGTCCTGAATCATTCTGCCCCCATGCGGCAAGCGTCCCGTCCGAGCAGAGGGCGAGACTATGGCTCAGGCCGGCAGCGATGGCTACGACCGTCTTGCCCGCCAGAACCCCAGAAGCAAGCACCGCAACGGGCATGCTACTGTTCCCTGTGGTTCCATTACCGAGCTGTCCAGCATTATTGAACCCCCATGCGGCAAGCGTTCCGTCCGAGCAGAGCGCGAGACTGTGCGAAGCACCCGCAGCAGTTGCCAGGAGTGTCCGGTTGCTCAAGACACCCGTAGCGTCAACAGACATCTGCACGAGGGAGAGCCCGGTTCCTCCCGTTCCAAGTTGTCCGAAGTCATTTCGGCCCCACGCATAAACTTTATTGCTAGCCCATTGAAGCACCAGATCATTTCCAGTTCCTCCATAATAGTTTGCAACAAACCGATAAATCCTATTGTTGTACGCAAGCGTGACGCTTTGCCCCTGCGCCAGATTGGAGAAGTAACCTGAAATAAAGCCGGGAGAGGTGTTGTTAAGCACGCAGAGCGTGGCCCCGACAGGTGGCGCAAAAGCGAGCGAGAGGTCAAGGCTAAGACCTGAAGCCATAAAGCCCTCAGACCGTATTGGGGCATCGCTAGACGACGCGAGTACGGCGGGCACGTTTCCACGAACAGCCGTAATAATATAAGAAGCCTTCCTGCCATCAGGGGACTCCACCGTTATTTCGATCAGCGTTTTTCCCTCCAATAGCGAGATTGATTGACTGGGCGTCCCGGAGGGTACAACACTCCCGTTGACGCGAACCATGTCTGAAACCGCAGTAGCTGTTGGTGAAACAGTCAGGTCGGTGGCTTCAGCAGGAACCGTGACTGAGTAATGTCTTTTATCTGGATTGAACAACGGCTCCAATGTCCCCGCGCTCACGGTTAATCCACCCAGCCTGCAGGAGGGACACGCCACCCAGGCAAGCGAATGTAGCGCGGAGGAACCGCCCTGCATAAGCCTCATGAACTTCTCCCCAGCTCCCAGCGAAGACTCGGAAACGGACACGGGGCCTGTACTGCTGTTGGTACTGCCATTGCCGAGTTGCCCCCATGCGTTGTTCCCCCACGCCACAAGCAGTCCTTCTGGACTCAACGCAAAAGCATTGTTAACGCCAGCCGCAAGCATCACGACTGAACGATCATAAAATAACGGGTTCGCATTCACATTTGTATTTTGTGGAACCAGCGAACAGGCTTCCCCCCATTGTGCAATCGTACTATCAGAGCAGAGCGCCAGACTCGTCTTCCATCCTGCAACCATGGCGACTACCTCTTTATTGGCGAGTGCCGTTCCTCTATAAACAGAGACCGGAACCGAACTGTCTGTCGTGTTGCCATTCCCGAGTTGCCCATTGTCATTGCACCCCCACGCGACCAATGTTCCATCGGAACAGAGCGCGAGATTATGGAAGCCACCGGAGGCAATAGCAACGACTGTTCTGTTGGTGAGCATGCCGCCAAAGGAGACGGCGACAGGAACGTCACTGTCGTTGAGTGTCCCATCACCCAGTTGCCCGTAATCGTTTTTCCCCCAGGCGGCCAGTGTACCGTCCGAACAAAGCGCAAGACAATGACCATACCCAGCCGCGATAGCCGTAACCGTTTTCCCTGCCAGCACAGACGCTGTAGAGACTTGAACGGGGGTGCTGCTGGAGAGCGTGGAGGCATTCCCGAGCTGCCCGAAATCGTTCCCCCCCCACGAGAAGACGGCACCATCTGAGCAGAGGGCCAGACTGTGCAACTCGCCTGCAGCAAGCGACACAACCGTCTTTCCGCTCAGTACACCTGTGGTATCCACCAACACAGGGATTCTGGCATTCGTTGTGTTTGAGTTCCCGAGCTGGCCATACATATTCAAGCCCCAGGCGGCCAGCGTGCCATCCGAACAGATAGCAAGATTATGGGTGCCGCCTGCGGCAAGCACGGTTAGTGTCTTGCCGCCGAGTACGCCGGAGGCATCGAGTGGGACCGGACTGCTCGCGTTCGTCGTACTCCCATTACCAAGCTGTCCGTATTGGTTGGAGCCCCAGGCGTAGGCTTTACCGTCTGCCCATTGAAGAACAAGATCATTTCCTGAACCACCGTAGTAATTGACCACAAAGCGGTACGTTACCGTATCGTGGACAAGAAACACCGACTGTCCGTGCGCCAGATTGCCCAGTTCACCGGCGATGAACCCGGGGCCTGTATTATTGACCAACGTTAGCTGCTGTCCCACTACTGGAGCGAAATTTAAAGCGACGTTGGCAACAAGCCCTTCAGCCGTGAAGCAGGGCAAAGATAAGGGAACCGTATAGGGCGACTCAAACACGACGTCCAGCGGACCACGCACAACCGTCACGGTGCTGGTTGTGGCTATGCCGGTCGGAGCAGTCACAACAATACTGAACAGGTTGACACCCGGCGTCAGGGGAAGACTCGGACTCGCGATCCCCGATACCGCCAGGACACCATTGACCGTGAGGGTGGCGTTGGCATCACTCACGGTTGCCGTGAGGGTCAGTGCTGTCGTGTCACTGGCGGCAGCAGCCGAGTACTCTTTGATGTTGGAAGAGAACGTCGGATTCAGAGTACACGGAGAACACGTCAGCGTGCTGAGGCGGGAGTCCCCCGAGAGCGGGAGGGCTGTCAAGGCAAAGACATGGTCACTGCTGGCACCACACGCGAGCAAAGCCCATTTCATTCCCGTTCCAGAGGTCGGTTCTCCAATCGTCACAGGTGTATGGCTGTAACTGCCTTCGAAACCGCCAAGCTGGCCGAAAGCGTTATCACCCCAGCCAACAAGGCTTCCATCCGAGCAGAGCGCCAAACTGTGGTTGCTTCCAGCACGGAGGAAACGGATCGTCTTCCCTGACAGTGCCTCCGACACAGTAACGCATACAGGTCTGGTGCTGTCTGTCAGGGTTGCGTTACCAAGCTGCCCATATCCATTTCTTCCCCAAGCGACAACAGTTCCGTCGGAGCAGAGGGCAAGGTTATGAAAAGCGCCTGAGGCGATCCCCACGACGGTTTTATTGGAGAGAATACCCTCGGTTGAAACAGCCGAAGGACTATCGCTGTCGTCCGTACAGCCATCGCCAAGTTGGCCATTGGAGTTTAAACCCCACGCGAAAAGTGTTCCGTCAGAACAAAGTGCCAGGCTGTGCGCGTATCCTGCCCCTATCGCAATGACGGTCATTTCTGAACCATTACTGAAACCCGAGATCGCGACAGGTATAGTGCTGTCAACCGTACTATCGTTGCCAAGCTGACCGTGCTCATTGGCTCCCCAAGCTGCAAGCGTCCCGTCGGAACAGAGAGCAAGATTGTGCCGATCCCCGGTGGCAACAGCGATAACGCATTTCCCTGAAAGTATGCCATTGGTATTGACCCTCACAGGAATAGTGCTATTGAGACCGCTATTATCTCCAAGTTGTCCGGACGCATTCGACCCCCAGGCGGCAAGGCTTCCATCTGAACAGAGCGCAAGACTATGATGCCATCCTGCTCCAAGAGCGACAACCCTTTTGCCGCTAAGGACACCAGAAGATGCTACCGCCACAGGCACACTGCTGTCAGACGTACTGGCATCACCGAGTTGGCCTAAAGCGTTCGATCCCCAGGCTGCAAGGGTACCATCGGAACAGAGGGCAAGCGAGTGAAGATAACCCGTGGCTGCTGAAATAATCTTTTTACCACTCAGTACGCCAGAGGTTACAACGGGTGATGGCACAGCACTGTTGACGGTACTATTGTTACCAAGCGCTCCGTAAGGATTTAAGCCCCATGCGTATGGTTGACAATCGGCCCACTGGAGGACGAGATCATTGCCAGTGCCGCCCCAGTAGTTCACCACAAAACGATAGGTCGCATTGTGATAAGGCAGCGTGACCAATTGTCCTTGAGAAAGATTGGAAAACGTTCCGTTGATAAAGTCGCGGCCTGTGTTCTTGATCAGCGTGAGGCTCGTCCCCGTTTCAGGAGCATAACCGAGAGACATATTGACACCAAGACCCGTGGCAGTGAAAGCAGCGGCCGTCACAGGAATGGCGGAAGGCGCTGTGAAGACAGCCTCCAGGGGTCCCCGCAAGAGCGTGACCGTATACGTTTTCAGGACTCCATTTTGAGCGCGAACCATGATTGACAGTGTATTGATCCCTGATTGTAGAGCGATTGCCGGACTGGCTTGGCCTGAGAGGACGGTCATCTCATTCACTGTTACAGTGGACGTGACATCGGCTGCCGTCGGTGTCACGGTGACAGAGGCCGTTTCGAGGGGAACAGAGGCCGAATAGGCTGTAACATTTGAAGCAAAGCCCGTGGTGAGCACGGCGGACGTGATCTCCAACGTAGAAAGCTGAGCGTTTCCCGAAAGCGGTGACGCGACCAACGACACACTATGAGAGGCAGAACTCCCTGTTGCCTGCTTGGTAAAAACGCTTCCATTCCCAAAAACTGGGAAACTCACTGGAATCGCGCTCCACGAAAAAACGTTCGTTCCGAGTTGTCCGAAGCCATTCCAACCCCAACCCGCTAGTGTGCCATCCGAGCAGAGCGCAAAACTATGGAACTCTCCTGCCGTGATGGCTGAAACGCTCTTCCCTGAAAGTGCCTCGCTTATGCTTAAAACACCGGGACTACTCAACCCGACGATGCTGCTATTCCCTAACTGTCCGTAATTGTTCTTCCCCCAAGAAGCAAGTGTGCCGTCAGAGCAAAGAGCAAGGCTGTGATACCCGCCTGCGGCAATAGAGGTGACCGTTTTGCCCCAAAGAAGGCCGTTTGTGAATACACTGACTGGCGCATCTCGGTTGATCGCACTGTTATCACCGAGTTGAGACTCGAAGTTCTGGCCCCATGCGGCGATGGTTCCATCAGAACACAGAGCCAGGTTGTGACCTTGACCGACGGCAATCGCCGTGACCGTTTTATTGGAGAGTACTCCGGAGGAGAGTACAGGGACGGGAAGCGGGCTAGCCCCTACAGTTTGGTTGCCAATGCCGAGTACTCCGTAAACATTGTCACCACACGCAATCAAGGTGCCGTCGGAACAGAGGGCTAAACTATGCTTTTGTCCAGCAGCAACAGCCGTAACCGTCTTGCCCAGCAGAGCACCAGCGGAAAAAACAGGGACCGGGACATTACTGCTATCCAGAGTGCCGTTGCCTAATTGGCCACAACTATTCAACCCCCAGGAAAAGACGGTTCCGTCCGAACAGAGGGCGAGACTATGATTCTCTCCAACCGCAACCGCGACGACGTTCTTGTTACTCAGTACGCCGGAAAGGTCCACTGCAACAGGAATGGCGCTGTCCGTTGTGGTGCCATTTCCGAGTTGCCCAGAGCTATTCGACCCCCAGGCCGCGACCGTGCCATCCGAGCAGAGGGCCATACTGTGCCATTTCCCAGCAGCTACAGCTAACACATTCTTGTTCGATAATACAGTTGAACCGTCTACAACTGAAGGCGTGTTGCTGTTCTGCGTGCCACCATTCCCAAGTTGTCCATCAGTGCCCATCCCCCATGCAAATACACCCGTTTCCGCCCATTCAAGAACAAGATCGTTGCCTGTGCCGCCGTAATAGTTTGCAACAAAAAAATACTGTCGACAATTATTTGTAAGCGTAACGATCTGCCCATGCTCCAGATTCGAAAAACGTCCCGTGATGAATCCAGGCCCGGTGTTATTAACCACGGTGAGTCGGGTTCCAGGCGGCGGCGCAAAGTTCAAGGCAACCGACAACGCATAACCCGTGGCTGAATAATTGGCATCTGTCACAGGGATCGAAGTTGCTGTCATGTAAGTGGCGACGAGCGTCGAACTAGCCTCACGCTGAACGACGATTGTATAGGTCGCAGTTGAATTGTCTTGCTCGGTTACAACAATCAAGAGGGTGTTTGTCCCGATGACTAACGGGACAATCTGACTGGGCGTGCCCGAGGATACCGGAACACCATTCACCGTGAGTGTAGCAGTAGTGCCTGTAAGCGTTGGCGTGACCGTCAGCGACTCCGTGTTTCGTTGCACACTGACCGTATAATTCGTTGTAGCCGAATCAAAGGCCGGAGAGAGTATCCCTTCACTGATTACAAGGCTGGCGAGCGAGGGATTCGAAGCTGCAGGAAGGGTGCCGTACACGCGGATTTCATTCAGACCAATACTTCGGAACCCCCCATATCCAAACGGCTGATGCGTATCCACGGCCTTAAACATAAGATAACGGCAAGTGGTACCCGCTGGCAACCCCGTTCCTACCGTGTAGGTCTGCGGCTCAAGCGGATCATTCGCAACAGGTTGGAAGGCTAGAACACCACTGAGTATTGCAGCCGGATCACAGAGTCCATATCCTGCATTTGTACCGCTGTTTGTTACCGAATTGGCTGCATAAAGAACAAAGTTGGAGGTGCCCCTGTCGTTCCACGTTTGATTGTGCGTATTAAACAAATCAACTTGGGTGATCACGTATTCCGTACCCAAGTCCAAAACAAAATACTCATTGCCATACGCCGTGTAGGTGTACGTATTCTCCCGTCCCAGCCAAAAACTGCCAGGCCCTGTTTCAGAGATATCACCTGTCTGGTTATCCACGACATGCTGGGCGCCGTAGCCGCTGGCATTATAGGCCGCGACATCCCAGGAGCCGCTCCCCCCAATGACAGAGCTGGTCGTCAGAAGTATTTGTTCTGCCTTCACCTGTGTCGGCAAGAACTGCAGCACGGTAATAAGACTGCTAAAGCCTAAAATATAATTGATAACACCGCGCACTCTGATGCGGCGAAGCGAGCCTCTTGCTTGCTGAAAAGAATGGCTAACACTAACCGATCCACAGATCGTCATATCCAACCTCCTTTGTTATAGAAAACATGAATTCACTTACATGATCCTGCTAACTGTCCTTATCCCCTGCCCGCTTCGATCATGGCGATTTCGGCGGGGGTGAGGCGATAGAGACGATAGATGAGGGTGTTGAGTGATTGCTCAAGGGTGGCAAGAGCTTGGTCAAGGGCTGTGATTTCACCATCAAGACTCAACATGCGGGCGCGAAGGCTCTCATCGGCGGTCGTCCGCAAGTCGAGGAGCATTCGCAACAGACGGCGAGCGTCAAAAGCTTCCGTGACGTTGGCATCCCTTAAGGCATGCCTCCATTGGGCCGCAATGAAGGGCGCATCCGGCTTATCATAGAGTCTGAGGACCTCGGTGTTGCCAATCGAGAGGATAAGCTGGTCAGCCATCAAGTTCACATTAAAACGAGCGCCTTTCGTCAGGCAGGCATCCAATACAGCAAGTCGTTCTTCAAGCGCCAGTTCATAACGTGCCTTTGCCCACGCGGTCAGTTCGCGGCCTGTACGCCCTGCGGCTTCAGGATGAACTTTCCAAGAGGCCATCGTACCCACCTCAGCCCAGAGCCAATCCGGTTTAGGCTCCGGGCTCATCACAACCGTCTGCGCGCTCATCAGCCGTTGTTCAAACGCCGACACTAAATCCCGACGCCGCGTATACATCTCCTGCAACTGCTCCGCTGCATGCGCGACCTGTTCACGTTCTTCCGGTGTTGCATCGGGTATTGGCAATGGTGCAAGAAATTGCTTTTCTATGTCAAAGAAATCATTTGCTTTAGGACGAGCTATCTTTTTAAAAACATAATTTGCTAGCGGACTATTTAGTATTCCTAGCAAAAAATACAAGCTGTTTTCCCCATTAGGAATGACCGAGAAAACACGTCGGTCATCTTGGGTGAAAGCCCCTGCTGGATCAGCAATAAAACGAAGCTCTGGCGCAGTTCCCGCAACAAGCAATCTTGGCATGGATTGTTTTTCAATATTCTTTGGGTAGTTATAGCCCCACCAACCATCCTTATCCATTTTTCCGTTTTCTCGGAGTCTAAGTTTCTTCTCTTTAGTTTTTAGATAGGCATAAATTAAAGGATATTTTGAAGCTAATGTTTCCTCGCTTATTAGTGTGCCTTTTTCTGACAAAACCTCATAAGGAACCAAAATATATAAATCTGTCACTGGCAAAACATATCGTTTTACATCGGGTCCTTTTGCCAATGGATGCATTAACCCGTCCTCTAAACTCCATATAGTTTGATCATCGGAAATTGATTCATATTTACCACTACTTTTTTTTCGAAGATGGTAAATTGAATTCTCACTGGTCTGAATGCCGACGGTGATACCCATGCAGGATTGCTCCAAAGATTTGCATTGGGTTTTTGGGCGATTAATAAGATTTCGTTCGGATTCAGATACGAGATTCCATGCAGTAGACAGGAGAAGTTCATTATAGAGGATGCTCGCATTGGGCATAGACCAGTCAACGGTGCTGATATCGCCGTCAGGGGCAAAGACGCAGCGGACAGTGGCGGAGGGTTTGCCTGTAAAGAACTGGAGTGCAGTATAGGTGATCGCTTCGTCAAAGACCTGGAAGCTCTTAAAGTCGAGCCAGCGGTCGAGGCTCTGGTTGCGCTTGATCTTGGCTCGGAGCGCCTGGCCGTATTCGTTGACCATCCAGACGTTGGGAGCAATGTAACCCATGCGGCCTTCAGGACAAAGGAGTTCGATCCCCTTCTCAATAAAGGGCAGATACATGTCGAAGTTGCCAGTGCGGGTACTTTCGTAAACGGGCGTGTTGTCGGCGCGGTTGGCAGAGGTCAAGTAGTCCGCCACATCGGGCTGGTAGCGCCGGAAGTGCTGGAGCTTCACATACGGGGGATTGCCGATGACGCAATCGAAACCGCCATGGCTGAAAACCTCAATAAAATTAGACGGCCAATCAAAGGCATTGATGCGTTCACGTTCATTCACATCCGCCTGTTCGAAAAGGGTCTCATGCTTCTCTCGATAGAAGGCAGCAAAGTCGGTGCCGACCAGACTGTTGCCGCAGCGGATGTTGCGGTCCAGTGCGCAGAGCGGTTTTCCCGGGGTCGCGGTATGGAGCCACAGAGCAAGTTTGGTAATCTCCACGGATTCGGAATTGATGTCCACCCCATAGATGTTGTGGGTGAGAATGGAGCGGATCAGGGAGTCCTGATCCTGAAAGAGATCCGAACGTCCGCCGAGTCGATGTTGCGCCACAATGATTCGCTGATATTCCTCGATCAAATAGTCAAGGGCCTGAATGAGGAAGGCGCCTGAGCCGCATGCGGGATCGACAATGCGCAGATGACCGAGACGCTCACGGTACTGGCGCCAAAATTCAGCATGAGCGCCACCGACCGGCGCTGTCTTCCGTCTGTATTTATCGCTCAGGAACGCATGGTAACGAGCGATGTCCTCATCTGTCAGCGGCGGGAGAGAGGCCTCACCAAGTTCAGCGCGAATATCAGCAAGGCGCGCACCGATGGTCTGTTCGACAATGTAGCGCGTCACCCATTCCGGGGTATAATACACGCCATCGGTCTTGCGTTTGGTCAGAATATTAATGGACTCGCGATTATCAGCCTTGGCCTCCATGATTTCCAGTTCGGTAATCGACTGCTCGAAGATGCGTCCGAGGGTGGTCAGGCCAATGGTGCGTTCGCCGGAATCACTGGAGAGTCCAAAATTGTAGGCGCTGGAAAAATAGAGAAGCGTGAGGGGACAGCCTGGCAGAGCCGTGGCCTGATCCTTCGCGCAGAACACTTTGGACGGGATGATCAGGGACTCGAGTTCATCGTTGGGCTCAAAGAGGCCGCCATTGAAATACCCGATCACATGGGTCCCAAACTGACCGCCAATACACATGGCACTAAAAAGTCTGCGAATCGCATCCCAAGGCCCGGCATCCTCGGGGCTATAGAATGTACTGACGCTGTGTTCGCAGAGGATATGCCGCACAAGTTCCGGCGGATAACTCAAGACGCGCCCCATATCCTCACAAAAAAGAATAAAGAGAAAACGGTCCAAGAGGCGCTGTGTCAAGCGAACCAACTTGCCACGAGTTCCGTTAAAGTCAGGATTTGAGGCGCAGATTGTTTCAAAGAGAAATTCACGATAGGCCCGATAATCCTTGTAAAAATTCCGCTCAATCTCCCGCTCACGTGTCGGCTGACTCAAGAGCACGCCTGCAAGCGAGGACAAGCCGCGCTCTGCCAGCAGAAAATCCGGGCGGAAGAGCCGCCAGAAGAGAAAACGCCGAAACGCGGCTATCCCATTATTGGCAAGCAATCCGGGGTCACGAGCAGATGTTCCACCCTCGATGACAAATCGCTGGTACTGGTCTGCGTGTCCGGGAAGGCGCGTGTAAAGGCGGAACTCATTCATGTCTGTGACAATCGCCCACGTCGGCTCTACCAGTGCACTGCCGCGCGACTGCCAGGAACAGGTGAGATAATCAAGACACTGCTGCACAGGGGAGCGTGGATTGCCTTTGCGCGGTTGCGGATCATCCAGGCCGGAACGGATATCTTTAAACTCACACAGGACCTGTGGTATCTGTTTTTGTGTGTTGTTGATCCCGAAGTGGCCAAGTGCCACATCGGCAATGCCAGTGTTTCCTCGTTGCCCGGCACCTTCAACAGAAAACTGCGGCAGGCATGTGTAGGAGGACGAACACTGTAATGCACCTTGGAGTTGGTAGCCCCACGTCTCGACAAAGAAGCGCTGAATAAAGGCGGTTTCGGTCTGCTTCTCATTACGCTTGTCGCGGTCAGCCCACGCCTGAAGACGTTCCCGTAAGGTAATAGCCTCTGGGCTTGAGGAGAATTGCTGAAACTCATCCCACAATTGACTACGTAGAACCGCCTCAACAAACAGACTTTGTTCCATCATACCCCACTATCCATACGGTTATTATCGCGAACGCTTTATGCGCTCAAACTTCCTAAAGGGCGAGGCCGCGGCCTTCTTCTCATCACGCGAGGGACGCTGGCCTGCATCGCGGGCCGGACGCTCGTTCGAACCGCGTGAAGGACGCTCTTCGCGGGATCGGCCTTTCCTTGACTTCTCCTCGCCAGATGTCGATTTCGAGGTTCCGGCCTCGACCGCCTTGGGACCGCCGACGAGCATGAAGTCTGCACGGCGCTGGTTAAAGTCCACCTTGGCCACCTGCACCTGCAGGACCATGCCAATACGATAGGTCTCACCCCCGGCATTCAAGGTCTCGGAGGAGGAGTTGAAGCGCACATATTGGTTCGAGAGATTGGAGATGTGAATCAGACCGCCCATGGCCAAGTCAGGAATATCAATGAAGACGCCGTAGTTGGTGCACTTGGCCACCACCGCGCGATATTCAATGGGCTGTTTATCATCGAGCTGCTGTTGAAGGAAACGGAACTTCTTAATCTCCAGCAGTTGACGCGACGCATCATCCGCAATCTGTTCGCGCTCGGTCGCCAATTGCGCAGTCGCCATCAAATAGCCTTGCGGCATCTTGCCGCCCTTACCGTCCAGAAAGTCAGCAAGCTGACGATGGAGCACCAAGTCCGGATACCGGCGGATCGGCGAGGTGAAGTGGGCATAGTATTCCTTTGCCAGACCGAAGTGGCCGATCTTTTCAGCGGAATAGATGGCGCGCTTCATACTGCGAAGAACCATGGTATGCGCATGGTAGCGCAACGGATGCTCTTGCGTGTCCTTCAGGAATTTCGCCAGCACAGTCGGAATGGCCAGGTTCCCGGTGTGGAAGCCCAGAAGCGCAAGACCGGTCTTCAAATCCGCAATCTTTTCGGGATCTGGCGGTTCATGCAGACGCGCCAGGATTTTGATGCCGAGCGTCCACAGCTCTGTTGCGACCGCTTCATTCGCGGCCACCATGCACTCCTCAATCAACTGATGGGACTCATCGTAGGGGCGTGTGAGCAATCCCGTCATCCGGGCATCCCGGTCCAGGACCACTTCAACTTCCGGCACTTCCAGATCCAGGGCCGCCATGGAGAAGCGGCGCGCACGCAGTTGCGCAGCCAGGCCCCAGGTCTCTTTCAGGAGCGTCCGAGCTTTCTCGGGAACAACCTCAAGCCCTTCCGGTTTCTGGTCGGCAATGATGGACATGGCTTGCTCATAGTTCAAACGCAATTTTGAACGGATTTGAGACTTTGCAAAGCGCCGCGACAGCATGTTGCCGTTCTTGTCGAAGGTCATGAAGGCGGTGAAGGTCATGCGGTCTTCATCCGGGCGCAAGCTACAGACGCCATTGGACAGTTGTTCCGGCAACATCGGAATCACCTTATCGACCAGATAGACGCTCGTCCCGCGTTCGCGGGCCTCTTTGTCGAGTGCGGAGTCCTGACGCACAAAGTGGCTGACATCCGCGATATGCACGCCCAGCACACGATTGCCCTTCTCATCAATCTCCAAGGAAATCGCATCATCAAAGTCACGGGCGGTTGCAGGGTCAACCGTGATAACATAACTGTCACGCAGATCCAGCCGCGTGCCGGGCTTCGTGAGACGTTGAGAAACCTTCTCCGCCTCAGCGATCACTTCAGCAGGGAAGTCTTCCGGCAGATCGAACTGCTTCATGATGACCAGCGTATCGAGGGATGGATTATCCGCAGGGCCGATCACATCCACAATCTCGCCTTCAGGGGCCACATGGCGATTTTCCCAGCCTGTAAAGCGTACCACCACGCGGTCCCCTGGCTTTGCGCCATTCAGAGCAGGCACATAAAAATCTTTGCGGTAGACCGGATTCAGCGGCACCACATACATAAACTTGCCGGTCGTAAAGAGCGTACCCACAATATCACGTGACGAACGCTCGACAATCTTAATCACTTTGCCCTTCAGCTCGGAATCTTTTCGCGTCAGGCGCAACGTCACCAGGTCACCATGCAAAGCTGTGGCCAGGTTCTCCTCTTCGATCCAGACGGCTTTGTTGGTCTCCTTCTCAATCACATGGCCGGCGCCATTGCGGACCATGCGGAGCGGTCCTGTCACCAGGTCAGCCTCCTTGGCGAGCATATAGGCCGTGCCTTTACGCGTCGGCACAATGTTTCCGTCACGCACCATCTGGAAAAGCAGATCATTCATGCGCTTGATTTGTTTACCGCGCAGACCGAGCGTATTAATAATCGCCCGGTTGTCCAAGGCTGTCTCCGGACTCGACTCGAATAAATATCGTATCGCTAAAGCTTCTTTATCATTTGAATTCATTTTTTAAGTTTATCGCAGTCAGCGATAAGATGAAAGAACGAAGTTTATGAGAAAAGCGGCGTCGTGCGGAATACCGCTTGCTCTGCGCGTCTCCCGCGCATCCTATTTTCACTGTTGCGTTTTGGGTTGGGTCAATCTATACTTTTCAAAAACTGAGGAGATATTTATGCCCTTTCAAATGTTTCATGAGCGGTGCCCGGATGTTGCCTTTCGCGAAGTGAGGGTCATCACCATACTCAACAATCCCGACTATCCTTTGCTGTCAGATGAATATGCCTTTTTGGAGATGTATTGCAATGAGAAAGGCTGCGACTGCCGCAGGGTGTTCTTCGCTGTCGTCGCAAAGAGTAACCCTCGCGTCGTGCTGGCGAACATCTCCTGGGGCTGGGAGACGCTGGAATTCTACAGTAAGTGGGGCAGTTTTCCGAAAAGCAAAAAGGACGTAAAGATGATGAAAGGGCCTATTCTCGCGCAGCTGAACAAGCAGTCCGCACTGGCGCCCGAGCTGCTGAAACTGGCCAAGAACCTGCTCCTCCCGTCACCGGAGTACGTCGAGCGCATCAAACGTCATTACGCGCTGTTCCGAAAAACAATCAAGTAACCCGTGGCGCAGTTCCGATTTGTTTGTTGGTAGAAGAGTACCGCATATCTTGGGTGAGCCTCAGGCTCTTAGTCATCATCTTCGGCGAGCCGTTGACAGTGCCTATCGTTCGGACGGTTCGTCACAGCCTCACCCTCCAACCCTTGGATGTGGCGTTTGTCGGGCGTATGCTGGAGGGCGAGACTTCGGCGAGCCGATCGACTCTAATCCTGACATTTTTTTATCAACGAATTAAACGAATGGAACGAATTGGAATTAGGTTAATTCGTTTAATTCGTTGAAAAACTCTCCAGGTGATTCCTACTCCAACTGCCACTCGTGAACGCCGGAGGAGAATTTTTCAGGGCACTGGACTTCCAGACGGAAGGCTTTTGACTTAATAGGCGTGAAGCTCACTTCACAGACCTTGCCCTTTTCAACAGGATAGCTTGTGACACCCTCGACAGACACCCATTTGCCTTCCTCGTTCTGATAGGTGATCTTCCACGAGGCTGGGATGCGGCAGTTTCCGCGCCCGGTGTCATCAAACCATTTCACCTTCACCTGTTTGGCTGTCACGGGTTTCTCAAAGGTGTATTGAACCCATTCCGCAGTACCCAGATGGGGCCAGAAATCAAAATGCGCCTCGCTCATGTCGTTGACAGCCGCTGGGGTCATCTCCTCTGAGCGCGCAAACGAGGCGGTCGCCTCGGCCTGGCTCGCCAGTCCGATAAGGCCGGCCTTATCACGGTTTTCAATCATCCACACCTGGGAGGCGCCCCCGCGATTCAAACGTGCATAATTGGGCACCGCCTTCAACGCGCCGGCTTCAATCGTCATGACCCCGTGCAGCAGGTCTGATTTCCACACCGGCGTGAGGCTTTCTTCCGGCTTCAAAACAGCGTTGTAGACGCCCTTGCCATTGTCGATACTCTCAAAGCTATAGACAATGGGTCCGCGCTGGAGCGCCACGCGTCCGCGATTCGCCTCCACACGTTCATCGCAGGTGATGCGTTGCACATCCATGGGCAGGGCGAGCTCAACGCGGTCGCCCTCCTTCCAAGTGCGCGCGATCACGGCATAGCCCTCTTTCAAGCTCGCCTCAACAGGTTGCCCATTCACCTTCACTGCATATTTTCCATCCAGATTTGGCACTGCCTTGTAAAGCTTGCTCTCTGTGCGGCAGGGAATGCGCAGTGCAAGTGAAAACGCTTCTGACGGGACGTGCGTCAACGTAATGGCTACATCGCCCTTCCACGGATAGCCGGTCTCCTGCTTCATGCGAAGGGGCTTCTGTCCCAACGCAGTGACATCGCCTTCACTGTCCACATAATGGTTGACCATGAGCGTGCGACGCTTGCTGTCCACGGAGTACATCATATCTTTGATCGCAAGCAAGGCGCGCGGGATATTCCCGACGCAACAGGGGCACCCGTGCCATGGATAACGCGCCTGGCTGGAGGTCAATGGATTCTGATAATAGAAGTTCGCTCCTGTCAGCTCTACTGAGCCGAGCAGATTGTTATAGAGGACGCGCTCCTGCACATCCATATAGTGCGCCTGCGGCAACCGACGGTGCATCTGAAGCGCCCAGAAACTCAGTCCGCAACTGGCGCAGGATTCGCAATAGCCATTGTTCGGCAACTGATAGTCGCCTGCGAAGGCCTCACCACCGTGAGAGGCCCCCACCCCGCCTGTCAGGTAGTGCTTCTTGTGAATCGCGTTATCCCACAGCGCATCTGCGGCCTTGCCATACGCAGCATCTTCTTTGTGATAGGCGACATCCGCCATGGCTGCATAGAAGTAGGTCGCACGCACTGCATGGCCGGTTGCCTCGGTCATCTCAACGGCCGGCTTCTCAGACTGATTGTAGGGATCGGGCTGGATCTTGTGTTGGTTGTCCATGAAGAACTTCGCCAGGTCAATATACGTGTCGCCCTTGCCCTTGCCTTCACTCGCATTCACGGATTCGCCGAGACGGCACAAGGCAAGCTCCATGCCCGGATGTCCATTCTTCCAGGCGCGTTTCGGGGCTGGTCCGAAGACGGAGTCCAGATGGTCCGCCAACTTGATGGCTGCATCATAGAGCCGACGGTCTTTGCCCTTTGTTGTCCGATAGTGGGCCAGGCCCATCTCCAGGAAATAGCCCATGACATAAAACTCGTGGTCGCCGATCTTGGTGTAGTGCGCCTGCTTCTTCAATGCATGGAAGGAGTGGATATAGCCATTCGGTTCCTGTGCACCTAAAATAACAGGGATCCACTCCTCTGTCTTCTTGCGCAAAAAGTCCTGAGCCTTTGCAAGCTCTGCATCGCCGTCAGGATCGATCTCCAATGCCAAGCAGATCGCCTCGATCGTATTGTAGACGTACGCATCGCTCCAGGGGCACCCTTTAAATTTGGCCGTCACCGGCTCATTGCGCAGCGACTGGCCTGTCGCGATCAGATTGACCAGTTCCTCCCCTTTGCCGCCGGGTTCGATTTGCTTGATGCAATGCGGAATCCACTGTTCCGTCTGGAGCTTGACCTGCTGCTTCCAGAAACCATTGATTTTGACGCCGATCATCGGGATAGGTTCAACCCCCTCTTGCGAGGCGCCAAACAGGGACGAGGCTACGAAAAGAGCTGATCCGGCATAGAAACAGGACATACGATTTTTTGCTTTGCTCATCATTTTTTCTCCCAAACTTTTATGGGGAAACAGTAGCAAAAAAAGACGTGTGCGCCTATTATAAATATTGCAACTTCGATTGCAATATTTGCAACCCCTCAGCTATTGCCCATCCACGAAGACACGCTTGATGGCTTCGAGATAGCCACAGCCCGTCAAAAGCTGTTAGAAAAATATCTCCGCTCATAGCTTGCCCCTCGTTTTCGGTTTTTGATATATTGTAACTTTCACCGCAAAAACCGCAAAGAGATTGCGCGGCTATAGGGGCTCGGCGGCCCCGCACGGGTTCCATTAATCCGCCTCACCCGCGATCCACCTTCGCTAAAGCTACGGCGGACAGGATAGCGGACGGCGGAATAGTTCATTTTTTAGGATTTTATATCATGTCTAAACTGCTTATTAACGGCAAGAAGCCGATCTCCGGCACCCATCGCACCCCCGGCAACAAAAATGCCGCGTTGCCGATGATTGCAGCCTCCTTACTGACCTCGGAACCCGTCACTTTAAAGAACCTGCCGCTCATCGCAGATGTGCGCGTCACGCTCAAACTGGTCGCTGATCTGGGTGCAGAGGTGCATTTTAATGAAGCCAAGCGCGAAGTCACCATCCAGGCGAAGAAGATCCGGCGCGGACTGAACAAGGAGCTCTGCGGAAAGGTCCGCTCCTCCATTCTCTTCGCAGGCCCCCTGCTCGCCCGCTGCGGCGCGGCGACGCTCTACCCGCCCGGCGGGGACGTCATTGGTCGGCGGCGCATTGACACGCACCTGGAAGGCCTGCAAATGCTTGGCGCCACCATTACCGCTGGCAACGCGTACGTCTTCAAGGCGCCCAAGGGGTTGACCGGCGCCTACATCCTGTTAGACGAAGCCAGCGTCACGGCCACAGAGAACATCGTCATGGCCGCTACGCTAGCCAAAGGCGTCACCACGCTTTACAACACAGCCTGTGAGCCGCACGTGCAGAATCTCTGTGCGATGCTGAATGCCATGGGCGCGAAGATCAGCGGCATCGGCACCAACCGGCTCACCATCGAAGGCGTTGAAAAACTCTCCGGCACAGAGCAACGCATCGGCCCGGACTACATTGATGCGGGCAGCTACATGGTCGCGGCCCTGATTACAGGCGGCGACCTGACGATCGAGGACATTGAACCCGACGACTTCGCTGTGCTGATCAAGCCCTTCACCCGTTTTGGCGTCAAGTATCAGTTTGATCCTGTGAAAAAAACATTGCGTATACCACCGCGCCAGAAACTGAAGACCGCCTACGACTTTGGCGATGCCATTCCCAAAATCGAGGACGGTCCATGGCCCATGCTGCCTTCGGATTTGATGAGCGTGCTCATCGTGCTGGCCACGCAGGCGCGCGGAACAACCATGTTCTTTGAAAAGATGTTTGAGAGCCGCATGTACTTCGTGGATCATCTGCTCGGCATGGGTGCGCGTATTGTGCAGTGCGATCCGCACCGTATTGTCGTGACCGGCCCGACACCCTTGCACGGTTCGCGTGTGGCGAGTCCGGATATTCGCGCCGGCATGGCGCTACTCATTGCGGCATTGGGCGCAAAGGGCGAGACCACCATTCTCAACGCCAACAGCATCGACCGCGGCTACGAAGCCGTCGAGCAGGAACTGCGCAACCTCAACGCCAGCATCGAACGCATCAGCGACTAGGAGAATGGGAAAATGGAATGACGGAATATTGGAATGATGACACGAGTACATTACTCGGGTTTTTCAAGACCCCGATTCTTGCGTCCTTCCGTCCTTGTGTCCTTTAGTCCCCTGAACCCCGAACCCTGAACCCTGGCCCCTACTTATGTGGATTTATTTAGTACTCGTTTCGGCTTTTCTTCTCGCCTTATACGACCTTGCGAAGAAGACGAGCGTGCATGACAACGCAGTCATGCCGGTGCTCTATCTGGGGACTGTCTTCGGGGCACTCGGCTTTTCGCTCTATTTGTTGGCCATGGGGCAGTTCGGACGGGCCTTCCTTGTGGACTCCCATACATTCGGACTGATCTTCATTAAGTCCTCGATCATTGCTGTCTCCTGGGTTTTTGCCTACTATGCCATGCGCGAACTGCCCTTTTCGATTGCAGCGCCCATCCGGGCATCGGTCCCCTTCTGGACATTATTAGGCGCGATCTTCTTGTACGGTGAAATTCCGTCTTGGGTACAAGCCATTGGCATGGGTGCGGTGCTGGTGGGGTATGGGCTTTTTTCAATGGCAGGCAAAAAAGAGGGTATCCGCTTCCATCGGAACTGGGGCGTCTTTTTCGCCTTTGCCGGAACGCTTCTCGGCTCCTGCAGCGCACTTTACGACAAACAGCTTCTTCAGCGCCTCAAGTTCGACCCACTGGCTGTCCAGCTCTGGTTCGAACTGGATCTGGTGATCATCTTTACAGTCTTCCTCCTTGCCCAGCGCCTGTTGAAAATGCAACGCACGTCCTTCCAGTGGCGCTGGTCGATTCCTGCAGTGGGACTCTTCTTGGTGGCAGCGGACTGGTTCTACTTTGCGGCGGTCAGCGAACCCGGAATCCCCATCTCGATTGTCTCCATGCTCAGGCGTGCCAACGTCGTGGTCTCCTTTGCGATTGGCGCCTTCATCTTCCACGAGCAGAACATCCTGAAAAAGGCTGTTGCGCTTGCTGTTCTCATTGCTGGCATCGCCATTCTCTGCTGGTTCAAGTAATGCCATCTTCCCTAGTCCCATGTCCCACGTCCCACGTCTTGTGATTCTTCACAACCTGACTCATGCCAGTTGGTCGAGCAGGGACACGAGAGACGATAGGGACGTGAGGGACATGCACGCCTAAGCAGAGAAAGTCCCTGCTGTCCCTCCTGTCGCTTCAGTCCCTTTACCTCCCATGTTGGGACAACTTCGCCTGATCACGAAAAAACCTATAAAAAGAAACGACAGTCATCAATTTGTGAAAAAACTCACATTTCAATATAAACACATAAGGCGATTTTGAAATGTCAACTGTTGAAGATAGAGTCGTTGATGAGGTGCTGGAACTGCGCTCAGAGGTGCGCGTCAGCCTTTTCAACCGAATACTCCAAGCCTGAACTATCCGTGGAGACACTCCTATCTTCACACTGGAGGGTGCCGAAGAAATCATCGCCGTGCGCGCAGAGAGCGGGTTAAATCAGTCGCCTGGCAACACCTTCACACGGAAGAAAGCCGCAGGTGTTTCTACTGACACCTCTTCAGTCTGCGGGCCCTCCTGGGTAACGCCCTCCCATACTTGTTCCCAACCGCCGGTCACCAGATTGGTGCAAGACCGAACCAGGCAAGGAACACCGGGGTAGGCGGACGTGAAGGTCAGCGTGACGAGGGGCGGCGCGGCGTCAATGGCCAGCAGCAGCAGTTCGCCGACAAGGAAGCGTCCGGTCGGCAAATCGCCCGGCGGATTCACCTGCCAGCGCTTTCCCGTCGCGAAACGTGTGCGCCACTGGGGCGGCGTGGAGATCCAGTTGGCAAAAGGGTTGAAGTCGAAGGAGGCACCGGTATTGATTCCGAATGTAAACGTCCAGGCGGTATCGCCCGCGATCAAACCGGGCGGGATATCGCCGGTAAAGATATCGTGGGGAGGTTCGAATGCGCCCGTGTCATCCAGCACGGCGATGTAGGCGTCCGGATTGAGGAGCGGACTCGCCTTGTCGCTTTGGAAGATATAGAGTTGGTCGCCTCCGATGTCAATCATGGGCCAGGAATAGTTTTGTGGCGCGAAGGTGCAAATGCGACCGCTGGACACCCAGACACAACCGTTCGACGCATCGCCACTGCGCACCAGCGTACCCGCCGGCAGCTCTTGGGTGCAGGCCATGGCGCACAGGCTTTCAAGACCGTCGGCGTCGCTGGGCATAGCCCCGAAAAAATGTCCGGCATTGAAGGCCCCGTTGTCGGTGAAGTAGAGCACAGTGCCTGCCTGCAGGTTGGTGAGCGTGGCCATAACGAAGCGCGAACCGCCGCCGACCATCCCGAGTTTCTGCCACCCAGTGATGACCACAGCGCCCGGCTCCAACCATTGTCCCGGCTGGCGCGCGACCGTGACCTGTCCGGTTACGGCCTGTCCAATATCGTTGGTCGCGATGACCGTGAAGGCGTTGATACCGACGGTGAGCGGCACGTTCGTCGCCCAGGGGCTGACGACGGGCCAGTCGCCGCCGATGCCGCCGGGACCGCTCCACCTCAGCGCGCCGACGACGTTCTCATTGATTGTACCCGCCATCTGAAAAGTGTCGGTGGCGCTGCTGACGGCAACAAACCAACCGGGCGAATTTGTGATGGTCAACGACGGCAGATTGTCGGAACGCGTGATCGTAACGCTATTGGAGGCAACTGCCCCCCACACGTTTGAACCGCTGACAGTCACAAGATTCGCGCCTACAGCGAGCGCGACGTTCACCGCCCATGCGCCTTCCGGACCGGGCGGCTGCGTGCCGCCGCCGCCGGAACTGTTTGTCCAACAGATATCCCCGACCACATTGCTGCTAAGGCCGCTGACCGTCAAGGCTGACACGCGGTATGGAACGTTGGTCGCAGGCGGCACCGGAGCAAGGATGGCGACAACGGCAGGCGCAGGCGTGTGCGTGGCGCGCAGGTACACGGTGTACGTGGCCTCGTCTTCGTCGTTGCAGGTGAGCACGAGACGCGCATCATCGAAGACACCATAGTTGCCACCTGGATTGAAGCGCACTTCGTACCCGCTCGTCGAAGCGCCCTGCGCGAGCAGGAAGTCGGTTCCGCCCGGTGTTACGAGTTGGAAGGCCCACGCATGACTTCCCTGTAACAGCACCGTCTTAACATGCAGACTGCTGAGTGCCTCGCCAGCCGTATTGTCAATGACCAAACTGCGTGCGACGGGTTCGCCAAGTTCCTGGAAGGAGCCAAAGTCGTAGGTGGAGCCACTGCTCTTTGGCGTGCCGCCAACAGCCAGTGCGATCTCCGGAAAGCGAACGTCCAGATCCAGTCGCGGACGGTAACTCGCGTTGGCGCTCTGGCGGGAGTGGAAATCCGATATGTTGGTATCAAACTCCTCCCGCGCCAGTAAGAGCGTGATCTTTCCGTCAGGGTTCGTGGCACTGTAGCCGAAGGCCGGATTACGGCCGACACCCCAGCGCACAAAGTTCATAAGCTCCGAGCCAAAGCTTACGGCGTTATCCTTGGGCGGACCGTTCTGCGTGTCCAGATGTTTAGCACCAAAGTCGGTGTTAGGGTACTGGTACGCACCCCAATAGCGGTCAGGCCAATTGGCATCGGACTGGGAGGTCACTGACTCATCCCAGCGGGAGTCGTCATTGTTGGCGGTATCAGTCAGTCCGTAGAGACGGAAGTTCCAGGCATCGCATAGCGTGTCGTAGGCATAGAGCGTGAAACTGGCTGTGTGTATGTACTGGTCAGTCAGGTTGCGTCCGTTGAATGCTGTTAGATCGAAGAGGAAAAGCGCCTTCCGGTTGTTCACGTGGGCTGCTTCATAGGCCTTGACAGCAACCGAAGCGTCGGTCTGCTGCTCGACGGCAGTCCCACCCTGTCCATTCAGATCCTGCTGAGCCACGGCTGAAAGTGATGTAGCCCGACAGATACTTCCCCCAGCCGTCCAGAGAACAACCACGACCCATGCCCACCCGTCCAATTGTTTCATACGCATAATACACCTCCAATGCACATAAAAATATTGAACACTTCATCAATCTAAAAGAAGTATGGCAGAATTACTATTATGGGACAAGAAATAATTATGGTCTTGTTACAAGGGGTCTTTTGTTTCTGTTTTTACACGCTTTCCCATTGTCTTCATCCCCACTTCAGTTTATACTATTAGGTCAAATTGCGCTTTTTTTAGCAAGCGCTTTAGGTTATTTATTTGAATGAAGATATCCATGTACAAGCTATTCTTGCGAGGGCTCTTGCTCATGAGCCCCTTGTACATGCATGCTCAGATTCTGATGACCGAGTTGATGGCTGACAACGCCTCTACGCTGCAAGACCAGTTTGGCGAGTATTCGGATTGGGTGGAGCTGTGCAACACCTCCTCTGTCCCGGTCAATCTCGAGGGCTGGGTGGTGGCGGACAAAAGCAATAAAAGCAACACCGACGCTTTCACCTTTCCCTCGTATCTCTTACAGCCAAGCGCCTATATCTTCGTTTTTGCATCAGGCACTGAGCGTAAGGTTGCCGGCGAACCCTTCCACGCGAAGTTCAAGCTGAGTAAGGGAGGCGAGTCTATTTATCTTTTTTCACCCAGTTCCAGTACGGCTATTCAATCGATCACGTTCGGAGCGCAATACACGGATTACTCCTATGGTGTCATCAATCCGTTTCGCAGCCGGGTGATCATCACAAACAGTACCCCTTTTAAAGTTGCGCTCCCCCGTGATCCCGTCTCTTGGGATGGCTGGGCTGGAAGTGTCACCAACAGCGTAACCTATTCGGACACAGCATGGCGCAATGCCACGAACAGCGTTGGGGCTCTGGGCGAATGGAGCGAGGTAGATGGCCTCTCCCTTCGTTATGACTTCAGCGTTGCCAACATCACGAATATTGTTAGCGAAGGCCCATCAGGAACCAGTTACACGGGCGTGTTTAACACCGTCATAGGTTCCTGGCAAACCAGTTCAACCGACAACCAGAGTGCCACCCGTGCAGGCATCCTGCGCTTCAACGGCGCCGAAAATGTGGCCGGTTTCCGTGTGCCGCAAGCATCTGCCATGGGGCTGTCGAACACCGTGGTCACCTTCACCTTCTGGATGCGCTCGGCTGGCCGTGTTCCCGGCGGACGGACAGGTCCGGAATGTTTGGTGGATGTGCGTTCCCATCCGACGTATAAAAATGGCAACACCATCGGGCTGGACGCATCCGGGCGCATCGTCGCCCAACCCCGCAACGAATCAGGGACATCAGGTGCAATGGTGACGAACACCTGTTCCTACGTCGTTAATGATGGCGCCTGGCATCATGTCGCTGTCGTGCAGGGACAACGGACGACGAAGGCCATGACCTTCTACATTGACGGCATTTATTGCGGCAGTTTTCCGACATCCCTGGAATGGAGTTTCAATGCGCTCATTCCTATCACGTTGGGCGGATTGAAAAACACCGAATCAGGATATTGGCACGGCTTCAACGGCGACCTCGACGACTTCCGCATCTACCCCCGCGCACTTTCAGAAGCAGAGGTGGGGCAAGTGATGCGCAACGAAACGCAACCCAGCACCCCTCACGCCATACGCGTCATCGCCCAAGATGCTTTAGCCCTCTACTATCCCTTCACCAATGCCCCTGTCAACAACGTGATTGTGGATGTCTCAGGAAACAACTACATCGCAACGAACACCGCAGCCGCCTGGTCAGGGGCAATCACGGATGGCATGGCAACGGTCCGTTCTGGCGTGATGTCCTTCAACGCCAACAAGATCAGGATACCGACCTCAACCAACACGACACCCCTGCTCTATTCTCAAAAAGGGACGATCATGTTCTGGATGCGTTCCTCTGTGGTCGGGACCGGCACTGGAAATGAAGCCGCCATGCTGGTTGATCGCCGGACAACAAAAGGGTATGTCATTACACAGCACACCACAGGGAAGATTTTTATTCAACCGACAGGCGCGGGCCTCCCCCCCTCGTTTTACAGCACCCGAAATATCACCGACGGCTATTGGCACCACATCGCCGTCACCTACGACCAGACCGCCTCCGGCTATGTCCGTCTCTTCATCGACGGCACAGAGGATGCCAGCAGCTTGGCGACAGCGGCCTGGTCCTGGCTTGAAGGCGTCGCGATTGAACTCGGACAGTCCCATGATGGGTACTGGAAAAAATTCAAAGGGGACATGGATGATTTTCGCATCTACTCGCGCGCGCTTGCGTCTTCAGAAGTCACCACCATCGCCTCCAACGCGGAGCGTCCCTTAACAGAGGCAGACTTCACGACGCTCCTGCCTTTGCCGCTCGCGGACAACAGCTTCTTTGCACGCTACGCCTTCACCGTCGACCGCCCTGGGAATTGCAAGCTCCTGACCGTCAACACACGCTTTCAGGACGGCTTTGCCCTCTTCCTCAACGGGACACCTTTGAGCCTGTGGAATGCGCCGGAGCCAGAGCTTCTGGATCGTTTCAGCATCGCCACAGGAGGCTATTCGATCTTCAACCCGTCGTTCCCGATCGAGATCGGACTCACGACCAATCTCTTGCGTCAAGGCGTGAACACCTTAGCTTTTCAGATGTTGCGTCAAAGCGGCGTTCAGGCAGACATCTATCTCCAGACGACGGCAACACTCCTTGAAGATGATTCCGGGGATCTCATCGCGGGCTATTTGGCTCCTGCGTCACCTGGGGAAGAAAACCCGATCTCCAGCCTGATTACAGGTCCGCAGGTGACCTCCCTGACCCATGCCCCTCAGGTGCCAACGGCCGGGCAGACAGTGACCGTGACCCTCCAGACCACTGACTTCGCACTCGAAACGGCCTCCTCCGCAACGCTCTATTATCGGCGTGTCTTTGAGTCGGAGACTAACTTCCCCATGACCTGCATCAGCAACACGCCTCCCACACGTATCTGGCAAGCCACTATTCCAGCCTCCATGCTTCCGACACCCGAGAACTTCTGGCGGTACTACGTAAAAGTGACGGATACCGCAGGCGGCATCACCCGCTATCCTGCGTATGGCGACCAGCTCACCGAGCCTGAATATCAAGGCTCTATTACGGCACCTGTAACACTGGAAAGCACACTCCCCATTTTCCGTCTCTTTCTGAGCGACCCCAACCTGTCTGCCATGGATCTTCAGTACAGTGGAAGCGGTCTCGGCGCGCGTTGCGCGGTCTTCTACAACGACACCCTCTACGACAATGTCCGCATCGACGTGCGCGGGAACACGACGGCCAGCTTCAAGAAAAAATCCCATTCGCTCAAGTTCAACAAGGGGTACGCGCTCGACTACAGCCCTGACATGCCGAAGATCCGCCGAACCTCATTTATTGCAGAGTACCCGGATCCCTCCTACGTCCGACAGAGCATGAGCTTCTGGCTCATGCGCCAGGCCGGCATGACCTCCCCCTTCCACTATCCAGCTCACCTGCGGCTGAACGGGGCCTTCTATCAACTGGCCTTCCACTCCGACCGCATTTCCGACGAGATGACGGAACGGTTCGGCTATGACCCGCTCGGCGACCTCTACAAGTGCGTCGGCTGCTTCCGTCCAGACTTCTTCTCGACAGGCGGCTTCGAGAAAATCGCGCCAGACGTATGGGAAAACGGAATGCCAAACCGGGACATCATCTGCTCCAACTATCTCAATTTTGCAAGAACGATCCAGCCCTCTGTAACCCAGCCCCAGCGCAGGGTTAACCTCTTGGATCAGATGGACTGGACCACGCTGATCAACTACATGGCAGTCGCACATCTGGTTCAGGAATCGGATAACGTGTGGGCAAACTTCTGCACCTACTTTGATGCGCCGAATACGCGCCGTTGGAAGGCCTTCTCCTACGATATGAACCTCTCTTGGGGCGGTTACTACGAGCCGTCATCCGCTGGCGAATATGGCGCAAATGATGCACGAAAGAGCCACCCCCTCTACGGCGGTGCTGCGATAACGGATGGCAACCCCAACTACAATTATTTGTTTGACGCCATTTTTGCAGACCCCGAACTCCGCTCCGTCTACCTCCGGCGCCTGCGGACGATCATGGACACGATCTACCAATCGAATGACGTGCCCCTGTCCGAGCGGATTATTGAAACTGAAATTTCGCGGCTCTCGAATTCGATGTCAGCAGATGCCCTTGCTGACCGCGCAAAGTGGGGCTGGCCGACCAGCCTTGCCAACTGGAGCTGGTCAGGCCAGCAACCGACTCCCGTCCAAGGCGTCCAGATGCTCTATGATGGCTTCCTGACGCCCCACCGTAACCATTATTTCGGCACGCACTGCGTCACCAATACGGCAAAAACCATCGGATACGGAACCGCCTACAATGCAGGAATTCCCACAGCCCAGTCCGATAACATCGTCATCCGATTCGGTGCGTATGAGGCCTGCCCGGCCTCCTGCAACCAGGAACATGAGTACCTCGCGTTTTCAAACACCAATGCCACGCCCGTCGATATCAGCGGCTGGCAGCTCACGGGCGGCGTCACCTACACCTTCCCGCCGGCCACCGTCATCCCTGCGGCCGCCTCGCCCGCGTCTCCGGGAACCCTCATCCTCGCCAGTTCCTTCCAGGGCTTTGACACCCGAACCAACTCACCCAAGCGCGGTGAGGGCCGTTACGTGGTGGCCGGGTACTCGGGCAAGCTCTCCCTGCGCGGCGAGAGCCTTTCCCTTGTGAACACAACAGGTGGCACGGTTGACACCCTTCAGACGCTTGTGAACCCGTCTCCCGCACAAGAGTATCTGCGCGTTGCAGAGATCATGTACAATCCACCAGTCACACAGGATCGCGAATTCATCAAGCTGGTGAACATCTCCTCGTCCACACCTGTCCCCCTGGCTGGCGTGGCCTTCACGGACGGGATCACCTACACCTTCCCGACCAATACCCCTGCCCTTGCACCCGGCGCAGCAATTATCCTTGCGAAGGAGGCTTCGGACTTTGCCGCGCTCTATGGCTTCACACCTGCCCACATCTTCACCGGCAGCCTCAACAGTTCAGGCGAGTTGCTGCGCCTGCTGGATGCCCTCGGCGAGAAGATCCAGGATGTCGAATATAAAGATTGGTATGTTTCAGCCAATGGCCTTGGCGCCTCCATCATGGCCAAGGACCTGCTCACAACTCCCTACAACGGCTTTAGTGTGGCCTCGGCCTGGTATCCCTCTGCCCTTGAAAACGGGGCGCCCGGAGCAGCCACCAATCCGCCGCCCTTCACCTCGACCGTCATTGTCAACCGAATTGCTCACGCATACCGACGAGCCGGAGGTTGACACGGTTGAGCTTTATAACAGCGGCGACGAGGCTGTGGACATCTCGGGCTGGTTTCTCTCAGACAAGAGCACGGAACTCAACCGCTTCACCATTCCGGGCGGGACCGTGCTTTTGGCAAAGGGGTATCAGCTCTTCACGACGCTCGACTGGAGCAGCGCCTTTGAATTCAACTCCGAGGGCGGCGAAGGGGTCTACCTCGCTTCGGCCTCGGCCAGCGGGTTCCTCACTGGATATCAGCACGGCTTTGAATTTGAAGCGACGCCGAATGGCGTGACCTTGGGGCGTCATCTCACGAGCGAGGGCAAAGAATACTTCCCAATGCAAGCCGCTCCCTCGCTGGGTTCGTCCAATGCAGGTCCCTGGGTTGGACCGTTGATCATCTCGCAAATCGACTGGCACGCAGCCGCGCCCTTTATTGAAATCATGAATGTCGGAGTGCGCGGAGCGCCCTCGCCGGTCCGAACGCCCTACGGGGACATCACCGAGCCTGATGGCGCCATCCTCCTGGACAACGTCCGCATCGACGGGGACATCACCTATTCATTTCCTGCGGGCAGCCGCCTCGCGCTCAACGAGCGCTTGGTCATCACGGCCGGCCAATACACCGGGACGATCTCCACAAACGGGACAAAAGAGATTCGCCTCCTGCTGCCGGACACGCAGAACCTGGAGGGCGGCTATCCGCTCTGCCTGGCCGAGACGCTCAGCCTCAAGACCGTTGCGCCGTGGCCCTTGACTGCTGGCACGACCAACGCCCTTCACCGCCGCACACAGCGCTTCGCTGCCGACCCCAATGCCTGGTTCGCAGCAGCCCCATGCCCTGGACAGGAATCCAACGCCGAAAAGGCAACGATCCTGCTCTTTCGCTAGAGCCTGTCCAGAAACGGGGTCGCCGATTTTTTGACAGGATTTACAGGATTTGCAGGATTGCCTCTAACTTGAGCGTTAAGAGTTGGGCGTTGAGCGTTTAAACTTTTAATTCAAGAAGTTACTCCCTCGTTTATTCCCGGTACTCCGCACGGGGGGGTTCACCTGCGCACATACAGCAGACGCGCCCCATCAACATTTCCGCTTGCGCTGAAATCCGAACCATCCTATACTTCCAAATGACGCTAATCGTTCAACGGCAGAGGATGGAAAGAGGAGAGTCCTCCTACAGCAACGGCATACCGACGGCCAAAACGGAGTGAATCGCTCAATGCAGTATACCGACAAAGATCGTGGCGCGAATGTTCGTCGCAACCTCCGTCACTGGAGGAAACCCCTAATCCTGATGACCACAGGCTGGTTTGTGCTTACCCTTGCGGTGAGCGCAGGCGCGATAATCTACGCACATGAGCATCACTTCAGCCAGAGGCGCGTCAAGATGCTCGGCGAGAGTTGCGGAATGATCTTAACCGCCTTGCTTGTTATAGCCTGGCTGATCGTATTTGTAATGGCAGACCGCAAAAAAATAAATAAATAAATATTTTTTCGAGTTGCACTTTGGCACCAACATTTGCTATATTTATTAACTCTTCATGCAAATAGTCATTCTTTTAGGTGCTCCTGGATGTGGAAAAGGTACGATGGCGGGACGTTTGTCCGCGTCAAACCCTGCTTTTCGCCATGTTTCCAGCGGTGATTTGCTAAGAGAAGCCGTCAAGCGCCAGACCGCGAACGGCATTGAAGCCGACACCTTCATGAAGCGCGGCGAGCTTGTTCCTGACGTCTTGATTGCGCAGATGATGGATGACTACATGGATGGGCTTCCCAGTGATTGCACACTTCTCCTAGACGGGTTCCCCCGTACCGCGGTGCAAGCGGAGATGCTGGAGAAGATCATTGCAGCGAGCAACACAACCCTCAGGACCGTGATCCTGCTGGAGGTCCCTGACGCTATTTTAATCGACCGCATTGCAGGACGCCGCGTGTGTCCGAAGTGCGGGGCTGGCTATCACATTGTGACGATTCCCTCGAAGGTTGCAGGCATCTGCGACCTGTGCGGGACGGAGCTTGTGATACGGAAGGATGACAACCTCGAGACGGTGAAACACCGCTTGGATGTCTATCAGGCTCAAACAATGCCTCTGATCTCGTTCTATGAAGGCCGCGGATTGCTGAAACGCATTACGGCGCATGGAGTACCGATCAATGACATTTTTGAGAATATTCGGCGCGAGCTTTCATGAAGGTGCCCCTGAAGAACGCAAAGGAACTTGACGCTATGCGGGTCAGTTGCCGGCTTGCGGCGGAGGTGCTGGCAGAGGTTGCGGCGGCGGTGAAGCCGGGCATGACAACCGGAGAGCTGGACATGCTGGGGAGGAAGCTGATAGCGGAGCGCGGAGCGAAGGCATCGTTTTTAGGTTATCGCCAATATCCAGCGGCGATGTGTATTTCAGTCAACGAAGAGGTGATCCACGGGATACCGGGACGGAGGGTTGTCCTGCCGGGGGATGTGGTGAGCCTGGACGTTGGTGTTTTGAAAAATGGGTTTCACGGGGATTGCGCGACCACTGTGATGGTGAGCGTGACAGACCCTGAAAAAATCCGGTTGGTCGAGGCGACGAAGCGAGCACTTGCAGCAGCAGTTGCGGCAGTGCGGCCGGGCGGGCGCCTCGGAGACGTGTCATATGCGGTGCAGAGCATCGCAGAGGCATCTGGCTGTTCGGTAGTCCGGGAATTTGTAGGCCACGGCGTGGGGCGTCACCTCCACGAAGACCCGCAGATTCCCAATTACGGAAAGCCGGGGAGCGGACTCGTTCTCAAGCCTGGGATGACGTTGGCGATTGAGCCAATGGTCAATCTGGGCAAAGAGGGCGTCTACGTTCTGGATGACAAATGGACAGTAGTAACGAAGGACGGGAAACCGTCCGCACACTTCGAGCACACCGTGGCGGTGCTGGAGGAAGGTTCAGAGATCTTGACGCTGGCATAGAAGATTTCTGAACTTTACACTAGACAAGGTGACGGACTTTTGGTTAAATCAAAAGCCCTTTTTTGAGTAAGGAAAGAATAGACCATGAAAGTTCGCAGTTCAGTACGTCGCATTTGTGAACGTTGCCGGGTGGTACGTCGCAAAGGTGTCGTTCGCATTATTTGTACAAATCCGCGCCATAAACAGCGTCAGGGTTAATTAGAGAGGACAACCATGCCGAGATTGATGGGTGTGGATATCCCGGGTCGGAAACGCGTCGAGTACGCGCTACGGTATATTCACGGAATCGGCCCCAAGAGGGCAACCGCTGTGGTCGAACAATGCAAGGTCGACCCGGCAAAGAAAGCTGACGATTTGACGCCGGATGAGATTCGTCATATCGTGGCATTCATTCAAGACAACTACCGTGTTGAAGGTGATCTGCGCCGCGAGGTTTCGCAGAACATCCGTCGACTCATCAGCATTGGCTCGTATCGCGGTCTGCGTCACAAACGCGGCCTGCCGGTTCGCGGTCAGCGCACCCGTACCAATGCGCGTACGCGTAAAGGTGGGAAGAAGACGGTAGGCGCTGTTCGTGATCGAGGCGAACGTGCAGCAATGAAAGCCAAGACGTAATTAACCCGGCGATGATGTGCGCGAGCACATCTGCCAACTACTTTAAGGCTAAAAACGCATGAGCGAAGAAGCTATCAAAAAAGAAGAAGCGCCTACTTCGGAAGAACAGAAGGTGCACGAGGAAGCCGCTGCTGTGCTGTCCATGGGCGAAGAGTCCAAGACGGCGGCTGCTGCGGACGCAAAGAAAAAAGGTAAGGCGAAGTCGATTCCTGCTGGTATCTGCTTCATCCGTTCAACCTTTAACAACACACTCGTATCGATCACCGATGCGCGTGGGGGTGTGATTGCCTGGAGTTCGGCCGGCAAGGCTGGCTTCAAGGGGTCGCGTAAGTGCACCGCATTTGCGGCAACGATGGTTGCCCAGGATGCTGCACGTCAGGCGATTTCCAAGGGCATGCATGAAGTTGAAGTCAGAGTTCAAGGCGCTGGCGCGGGCAGGGAATCCGCAGTTCGCGCAATTCAGTCGGCTGGCATGCAAGTGTCATTGCTGAAGGATTGCACGCCGATCCCGCATAACGGTTGCCGTCCGCGCAAACGGAGGAGAGTCTAACATGGGTAGATATACAGGACCCGCGTGCCGGTTGTGCCGTCGCGAGGGACAGAAATTGTTTCTGAAGGGCGCACGTTGCTACATGGCGAAATGCGCGATTGAACAGGGGCAGTCCGCTCCGGGCCAGCATGGTGCTCGCCGGGGTCGTAAGATGTCGGAATACGGTCAGCAGCTTCGTCAGAAGCAGTGCCTGCGCCGTCAATTCGGCATGCAGGAACTTCAATTCCGTCGCTTCTTCAAGGAGGCGCTGCGCCGTAAGGGCGTCACGGGTGAAATCCTGCTCCAATTACTGGAAACACGCTTGGACAACATGGTCTACCGCCTCGGGTTTTCATCTTCACGTCGTGCGGCCCGTCAGTTCGTTCTGCACGGCCACATCCTGGTCAATGGTAAAGTCGTTACGATTCCTTCAATGATTCTGAAGGTGGGCGACAGTATCGAAGTCCGGGATCGTCCGCGCAGCCGTGACGTGGCCACCCGCTGCCTCGAAGCCGCCACCACTCAGCAGACCCCTGCTTGGGTCGTGCTGGACAGGAAGACCTTCAAGGCAGAGTTGCAGTCGCTACCCACCCGCGAGCAGATCGCACCGGTCGTGGACGAGCAGGCCATTGTCGAGTTGTATTCCCGCTAATTGTAACTGAATTTCACTTAATGGCTGCCATGCATCCGACATGTTGCGTGGCACAGCCTGAAAGGACGGAAACATGCCGATTCGTTTGAGCCGTTTTGAAATGCCTCGTCGGGTCCAGAAGGATGAAGCAACAGCAACAGCGACGTATACACGTTTTGTTGCTGAGCCGTTTGAAGTCGGGTACGCCCGCACCATCGGCAACTCGCTTCGTCGCATTCTCTTGTCATCGATTGAAGGCGTCGCCATCAGCTCGGTGAAGGTGGGCGGAGCCAATCATGAGTTCTGCTCGCTTCCTGGCGTCAGCGAAGACGTGACAGACATTATTCTGAACTTGAAGCGTGTACTCCTCAAGAGCTTCAGCCGCTCCTCCGTGATGCTGAAACTCCACAAGAAGGGCGCATGTGAAGTGACCGCCGCTGATTTCGCAGAGGAGAACTCTGTTGAAATCCTGAACCCGACCCAGCATATTGCTACGCTTGATACCAATGGCGTGCTTGACCTGGAAGTCGAGATCCGTTCGGGCCGTGGCTTCTGCCCGGCCGAAGGCAACAAGCCTGAAGAGCAAGTCATCGGACGCATTCCAATCGACAGCATCTTCTCGCCGGTCACCCGCGTGAACTTCCAAGTGGAGAACACCCGCGTGGGACAGCGTACCGACTACGAGAAGCTTGTGTTGGATATCTGGACCGATGGCCGCGTGACACCGGACGATGCACTCAAGACCGCTGCTGCGGTGTTGCGTCATCACCTCGATGTGTTCGTCGACTACAGCGAAGAGGTGCTGGAGTTCGAGGAATCCGAGAAGAAGGTGGATGAAGAACGTGATCGTCTGCGTCGTATCCTGAACATGAGCGTCAATGAAATCGAACTGAGCGTGCGTGCCGCGAACTGCTTGAACAACGCCAACATCACAACGGTGGGCGAGCTGGCAATGAAGACCGAGGCCGACATGCTGAAGTATCGCAACTTCGGCAAGAAGTCGCTTAACGAAATCAAGGACAAGCTGGTTGAACTGGGTCTCTACCTGGGCTACAAGTTTGATCTTGAGTTGATGGAAGAAATTAAGTAAAGGATTTTGTAACATGCGTCATCAAAGAATTGCTAAGAAGTTCGGACGTAAGCCAGCACACCGCAAGGCCCTCTTGTGCAGTCTTGTCACCAACCTGGTTCTCCAGGGAAGTATCAAGACCACAACAGGAAAGGCCAAGCAGGCCCGCAAGGATGCTGAGAAGATTGTCACCCTCGCCCGCAAGGGAACGTTGGCTGCCCGTCGTCTCGCAGCATCCCGCCTGCAGAGCCCGGACGCCCTCCAGAAACTGTTCGACGTTGTCGTTCCGTCCATGGAAGGTCGCAAAGGCGGCTACACCCGCATCCTGAAGCTCGGCCAACGCCGCAGCGACGGTTCGGAAATGTGCCTCCTGCAGTGGGTCGAGTTGCCCGTTGCTGCTGTCCCTGCTCCTGTGGCAGAGACCAAGTAAAGCTGAGGGTCTGGAACCTCTTTCCGAGGAGAAGGTGGACACTGAATAAGTGCCCACCTTTTTATTTTTAAAAATTACTCACTTTTTGTATTTATTCGATTGCCCGTTTACGCTATTCTAGCATCAATTTTATTTATAGACCCCATGGATTTTTATGACTATGAAACGAGTGGCAGTACTAATGGGCGGAACCTCAAACGAACGCGATGTTTCTTTACGCTCCGGAAGCGCCGTTGTGAGCGCGTTGCAAGCAGAGGGACTGGAGGTTGTCCCGGTTGTCCTGGACGCCGACAACATTGATCCCTTGCCGAGAGACATTGATGTCGTCTTTCTCGCGCTGCACGGCGGCTATGGCGAAAACGGAGGGGTCCAGCACGACCTTGATCAATTGAACATCCCCTACACCGGCCCCGGCGCTGCTGCAAGCCGTCTGGCCATGGATAAGATTGCAACCAAGCGTTGCCTCGACACGGCACATCTCCCCACGCCCCCCTACCAGGTGCTGACACGCCAGCAGTCGCAGACTTCACTCCCCCTTCCCGTGGTCGTGAAGCCCCCGCGGGATGGCTCCAGCGTCGGTATTTCAAAGGTGACGGAACCTGCGCAATGGGCCGATGCACTTGCCGCTGCGCGTGCCATTGATCCGGAGGGGGAGGTTCTCGTCGAGAAATACATTCCCGGCCGCGAATGGACAGTCGGCGTCATCGGAGGCGAAGCCTTGCCGGTCGTTGAGATCTGCGCCCCGAACGGCTGGTATGGGTTTACGGAAAAATACACCCAGGGCATGACGAACTATCTTTTTCCGGAGCAGCCTGAAGATGCCACCTTGCTGGCGGCCTGCCAGAAGCTGGCTGTCGCGGCCTTCCATGCGGTTGGGAGCCGGGGCGTCAGCCGTGTCGACTTTCGCGTGACACCTGCGGGTGAACCCTTTATTCTCGAAATCAATACGCTGCCGGGGCTGACAGCAACGAGCCTCTTGCCCAAGGCGGCCGCGCGCGCCGGCGAATCCTTCGGCGCGCTCTGTTTGCATTTACTGAAGCTTGCAGCACATCACTGAGTTGTATCGTAGCCTTCCGGGAAACGAGCGTCAAAGGACACTCACGCATGAAATGGAATATTTTTAAAAACAAGCCGAAGCCTCAACAGGGACGCACGCCTGCTAGCGGGCGCCGGATCACCGGCATTCAGACCGGCATCGAAATTCCGCCCAAGATCAAATTCATCCTCATTATTCTCCTCGTGCTGACAACGACCCTGCTGGTCTGTCATGGCGGGTGGTCCGCGTTTAATCACTACTACTTCGGTTCCTCGAAACTTTTTGAGTTGCGCAACCTCCATCAGACCGTCACCGTCAATACAGGCAAGACCTTAACCCCTGAAGTCATTTACGGGGTCTTAGGCCTTCAGGAGGGGGGGAACGTCTTTGATCTTCCCATCGAAGAGAAACGTAAAGAGCTGTTGGACCGCGCTGCAAACATACGCGACATCTCCATTGTCCGCAGAATGCCCAATAAACTCATCATCACGATCATCGAGCGCGAACCGATTGCACGTATCGGCATCACCGGAACAGAAGGACGCGTGGTCGATGAAGAGGGTGTCGTATTTAACCGCAATGCCGGCATCGGCGCGCTCCCGTTCATCAAGGGCGCTGATAACATCGCGCAACTGAAGCCCGGCGACCATCTGCGTGGCATGGCCATGTCTGCCGTCCGCCTGGTGGCCAATGCGCAACGCCCCGAGGTCCGTCTGCGGCTTCTCGAACTGGACACCATCAAAGAGGATTACCTCCTCTTGACCTTCTCAGACCATCGGCAGGCGAAATTCGCCTGGGATGGCATGGATGATGATGAGAAGGAGACGACCGCAAAAATGCAAGCGCACTTTGATGAGCTGGGCTTGTTTATGGACAGCGAAGCCGGACGTATTTGTTTGATGTGGGACGCGCGGGTACCGGGACGGATCGCCGCCACCCTCCCCGGCGTTGAACAACTTTAAGGAAAGCGAGGTTTGTGATGAGAATGCCTCCGATTGCAGCATTGGAGATTGGCACGACACGCACGGTAGTCTGTGTGGGCGAAGCGCAAGAAAACGGGAGAATGAAAATCACGGGCGTTGGGAATTATCCAACGACCGGCGTCCGGAAAGGGCAAGTCATTGACCTCTCGCAGGCTCGGGTTGGCGTAGAAGCCGCCGCCGCAGATGCCGAAAAATCATCCGGTGTCGATGTGTGGCAAGTATTGATGGCGCTCTCCGGAGGTCATGTTCAAGCCACTGTCAATCACGGACAGATTCCGATTCGTTCAAGCGACCGTGTCGTGACCCGCGAAGACGTTGAGGAGGTCACGGCCATTGCGAATGAAATGCCGATGGAAGCTGACCGTCAAGTGTTGCACACGATCCGGCAGACCTACACGCTGGATGATCAGCCCGGCATTGTTGCACCCCAAGGCATGCGCTGCAATATGTTGTCGTTCAATACCCTTGTTGTGCATGGCCACAAGAACCGGATTGAAAATGTCGTCAACGTCGCGAAGAATGCACGACTGGATGTCACGGATGTCACCTTCTCCGGCGTCTGTGCCGCACTTGCGGTGCTCACCCCGGATCAGAAGAAAAACGGTGTCGTCCTGGTTGATTTTGGAGGCGGCACGACCAACTACGTGGCCTACACCAACGGCGTTGTTTCCGCCATTGGAAGCATCGCCGTCGGCGGCGACCATGTCACCAATGATATCGCGCTTGCTTTTAACATCCCCCTTTATCGCGCAGAAGAGCTGAAGCGTACCGAGGGGTCCTCCATCATCGAGACCAGCATGGCCTCCCGGCGCATAGCCCTGACGTCGGAAGTCGGCTTCGCTGAGCGGACGATCAGTTGCAAGGCCCTCCACATCGTCATCAATGCACGGATGGAAGAGACCCTTAAGCTTCTCCGTTCACGCCTGGATGAAGCCGGCGTGCTGATTCATTTGGGCTCTGGCATCGTCCTGACCGGCGGAGGCGCCTATCTGCGTAAGCTTTCCGAACTGGCTCAGCGCACGCTCGGCATCCCCTGTCAGATCGGTCTCCCAGTGAACGTCGACGGCCTTGAACAACACGTTGACCAGCCAGCAGCCTTTTCTACGGTCGCGGGGCTGATCATCTACGGCCAGAAAACATACGAAGACAATGGCTTCCTCTCGCCCATTCGTAAACTCTTCGGGAAGGTATTTAACTCATGAACGACGAACTCCAATCCCAACTTCTCCTCGTCGGAATCGGTGGCGGCGGAGCACGCCTGGCTGCTGCCGTGCATACGCTTTATAAAGAGCCGATGCGCATCGTATGTATCGACACGGACGCGATTGCAAACCGTGAACTGCTCTCCAAAACGATCCCGTGCATCCTCATTGGCGCTGCACGCCTGTCTGGAAACGGAACTGGCGGGGATGCCGTCAAAGGCCGACTTGCGATACAAGATGACATTCATTTACTTCATGCGCATCTGCAAGGTGTTCGCACCGCTGTAATTTTGACCTGCATGGGGTCAGGAACAGGAAGCGGCGTCACCCCTGAAGTCATTAGCACCTTACACGAGATGGGCATAGCGACGCTCTGTATCGCCACAGAGCCCTTTGATTTCGAGGGTGAGGCGCGCAAGACCACCGCCACCCGTGCCAAAGCGATGATCGAGGAACACGTTGACTCCTTATGCGTTGTCAATCTCGACACGCTCTTCCAGTCAACAGGCGAGTTGCTCATCAACGCGACGATTGACTCCTCCAACGAGATTCTGGCTGCGGGCATCACGCTCCTGTGGCGGCTGCTGACACGGCCCGGCTTCCTCAGCATCAACGCCGAGCGTCTGCACACATTCATATTGCATGGCGGCACCGCCAGCTTCGGCAATGCCTGCGCCTCCGGACCAGAGCGGACGAATGACTTGATCGCCTCCTTGCGGGAGAACAGGCTCCTTCATTCAGGGGACTCCATTACGAAGGCGAGCGCCATGCTCGTGGGCATCCTTGCCGGGAGTGACTTGCGCCTCACAGAGATCGGCGAAATCATGAAGACGTTGCGCGACTGGAGCAAGGCGGATGCCCAAATCGAAATGGGGACGGTCTTAGATCCGTTCTTTGACGGGCGCATCGAGCTTGTCATCTTCTGCTTCGAAAGCTCAATGATCCCGAACGTTGAAGTGAAGCGTGACACGTCTTCGCAAAGCCTCACGACACCCACGCCCATTCCTCCGGCAGAGGTCTTTCAGATTCAGCCTGGAAGTGCAAAGCGTAACAAGACAAAATCGAAGCTGTCGTCTGGCGCAACGGGCAAAGGAAAATTTCAGAATGTCGAGCCCACGATCTACAACGGGCAAGACTTGGATATTCCGACCTATCTGCGCAAGAACATCCACCTCGATCGCTAGTTTAATGGCATCCGCCCTGCGATAGGGAGGGGCAGCAGGACGCACCTGCGCAACCGTGGCAACCGCTGGGGACAGCAGGTTTCGCTTGCGTCGGCGCGAAGGTTGAAAACTGCTTGCTCAGGCGCTTGGCACTGCCACAGCGCGGACAGGCCTTGGGTTTGTCCGAGAGCGTTCGAGCCAGATGCTCGAACGTCTCTTCGCACGCACCACAGGTATATTCATAAATCGGCATTACTGACCGCCCTTCACAGCATCCAAATTCTCAAACAATCTTTCTAATCCGGATTAGAGTGGGTTACAATGATTATTACTAATTCCGCGTTTATATTATAAATTCTTTCAGTCTCCGACAAGACTTTTCGATACAAATTAAAATAGCATGACGCTAAATTCACAAGTCCTCTCTTGCGGTTTAAGGAAATCAGTATTAAACTAATTGCTACATGAGAAAGAGTACCGTTATGAAATGGGCTACAGGGTTGAGTCTTTTCGTGATAGGCGTTGGGGCATTATTTGCCTTTCGGAAGGGTGAAGATATGAACAGAGTCATGGTTTCTCCTTTAGCGGGTCAGTGGTTTCCAGCGAGCGCGTCCGGTTTGCGCGATGACTTATCGGAGCGCTTGCGCGGGATCACGCCTATCCGCAAGCAAAACATCTGTGCAGCCGTGGTCCCCCATGCCGGGTATCGCTTTTCAGGAGCCGTGGCAGGAGGCGTCTATATGCGCATCGACCCGAAGCCGCTCAAGCGCATTGTCGTCATGGGGCCGAGTCACTATGCCAGCATGCCGAACCAGCTGAGCATCCCGGAGGCGACGCATTTCCGCACCCCGCTCGGCGAACTCTCCGTGGATACCGCCTTCGCAGACCAGTTGCGCAAACTGCCGTTCGTCATCTCGGAGCCGCGCGCCCATGAGCGAGAGCATAGCGATCAGATTCAACTGCCACTGATCCAGCACTGCCTGTCAACCCAAATCCCGGTTGTCTGTATCGTGTGCGGACAGTTTGACTCCAAGCATCTTGTGGAGGCTGCCGCTGCCGTGCGTGCGCTTTTGGATGAAGGCACGCTCTTTGTCGCCAGTTCTGATTTTACCCATTATGGGGCGAGCTATGGCTATGTGCCCTTTACACAAAACGTGGAAAAAAATATCGAGACCCTGGACATGGGCGTCTTTGAACTGTTTGCCCGCAAAGATTTCCAGGGCTTCCTCAAGTATCTGGATGAGACCGGTGCAACGGTCTGCGGCCGTGATCCGCTCGCCTTCCTGCTGGCCATGATGCCTGAGGATGCCATTGTTCATAAGACGGGCTATGACACCTCCGGCAAGATGCTGCATGACCGCTCGAACTCTGTCAGCTACATCGGCGCGATTGTCAGCGGAAGCTGGCCCAGCACGAAATCCGAAAAAAAAGGAGTGGCGATGAGTGAAAAATTAGACGACAGTGACGGCCGCAAGCTCCTCTCGCTGGCCCGCAGCACCCTCGAGCAGGCCTTTAAACACGGGGAGCCGACAGCCTTGGCCCGCACGCCTCCTGTGCTCACCAGCGGCATGCAGGCCATCCGTGGCGGGTTTGTGACCCTGACGCTGGACGGCGACCTGCGGGGGTGCATTGGAGAGATCATGCCGCGCCGCGAAATCTGGAAAGCCGTGCGCGAACAAGCACTCAATGCCGCATTCCACGACACCCGCTTTGAACCGCTGACCCCAAACGAGCTGGCACGGGTCAAGATAGAGATCTCCATCTTGACGCCGCTGCGTCCGGTCGCCTCCTGGAAAGAGATTGAAATTGGCAAACACGGCATGCTGCTGACCGTCTCCAACCGAAGCGCTGTATTTCTTCCACAAGTCGCACCGGAACAGGGCTGGGGACTCGAAGAGACGCTGAGCCACTTGGCCCTGAAGGCCGGCCTCCCCAAGGAAGCCTGGCGCGAAAAAAATGCAACGTTCCTCGTCTTCGAAGCACAGGTCATTCATGAATAGGAGAGCATGTCCGTCCCCGTCACGATAGAAAATGTCACCAAGCACTTCGGAACCTTTGCTGCGCTTCGAAGCGTTTCGCTTGAGATTCAACCGGGCGAACTCTTTTTCCTGCTCGGTCCGAGCGGCTGCGGCAAGACGACGCTGCTGCGTTGCATCGCAGGATTTCATACGCCTGAAGCCGGCTCGATCCGCATGGGCGGAGCAGACATTACACAGCTTCCGCCCCACAAGCGCAACACCGGCATGGTCTTTCAACATTATGCGCTCTGGCCCCATCTGACCCTGGCGGAAAATATCGCGTTCGGACTTGAGATGCGGAAGATCCCGAAACCCGATATTCAACGGCGCGTCAAAGAAGCGCTTGAGCTTGTCCATCTGGAGGATCGCGCCAAGGCCAAGCCCAATCAACTCTCTGGCGGCCAGCAGCAACGTGTCGCGCTGGCGCGCGCATTGGTTATCGAACCCGCCTGCCTCTTGCTGGACGAACCCCTCTCCAACCTGGATGCCAAGCTCCGTCTTGAGATGCGCTCCGAGATCCGCCGTATTTGCAAACAAGCTGGGTTAACAGCCATTTATGTCACCCATGATCAAAAAGAAGCGCTCTCCATTGCCGACCGCATTGCAATCATGAGGGACGGCATCATTGAGCAGATTGGCACGCCTGAAGAAATTTATCGAAAACCCCTCAACCGTTTTGTGGCTGGTTTTATCGGCGAGGCAAATTTCATCCAGGGAATCATTCAAAACAATTCAGGGACAACACTCACGGTTGAAACCGCATGCGGCGTCTTTGTTGCACAAAAACCACCCCATGTGTTTGCACTCAAGGAAGAAGTGGTGCTGTGTATCCGACCTGAAAACATCCGCTTTGAAAAGCCTGGAATCAACCTGCCTAATCGGTTGCATGGACGCTTTTCCGAGAGCACGTATCTCGGAGAAGTTGCACAGCATCTGATTTCGATCCCAGAATTAAAAGAGATGCCTTTTACGCTGAAGGCCTTTGAACTCAGTCCGCTCGCAGGACGTAATCGCACGGGGGAACCTGTGGATATCTGGATTGCACAGGAACACGTCATTATCACAAAACAGGAGTCTACTTCCGTTTCTCCACTGAATCCCCGTTGACCAGCGTACAGGGCAACACAGTCAGGGACTCCGCCTTGATTCCCTCTTGGGTCTTGGCGCGATGCACCACCCCCGCCAGCCGAGCCAACTTGCGGCCCATCTCAACCAGGGGGAGAGCCACCACTGTTGGACGGCGGTGTAAATAACGGAAGTAGTCTTCGTAGTTTTGATCTAAAAAAATAATCGATAACTCTTCTGGAATTCGGATCTTATCCTTGCGAATCACTTCGCCTAACGTGCGGGTATGCTGCCCTGAACTGGCGATGACCAGTCCGGTGGGACGCTGTTCTTTCAGATACATCCTGAGGGTGTCGACATGCGCAAGCTGCATTTTTGAAGTCGTATCGAACACGGGCACGTAGGGTGTCCACAGCACCAGACGTTCATCAGGAACCAGTCCCTGTTCGCGCAAGGCCCGCTTATAGCCTTCATGGCGCTGATGGACCCAAATCGCGGGTGCTTGGCTCGCCCATAGTCCGATGCGCTTGTGACCCTGTTCCGCCAAATGGCGCACAGCCATTGCCGCCCCCTGCGCCCCGTCTTCCTGGACGGTTGGCAATCCGGAATCAAACAAGTGCGACCCCGCCACGAGACAGGGAATGCCTATGGCTTCCGCCGCGCCGGCCAGCAATGCATGGCGCGCGGTAGAAGGCATCACCACCAGCACATTGACATGTGAATATTTAAGGCGCTTAACCAAGGCGTCGATGTCCATATTGCAGTCCCCCACCAACTCAACGCTCAACCCCTCTTCAAGGGCAGCCGAGTCGAGCCCCTGCAATACCCCGCGCGTAAAGTAGTCCGCTCCGCCTTCGCTCTGCAAATGCAGCAGCACCGCGATACGGATCATCTCGTTTCCCGCCACACCCTTCTTCGGTTGGACCAATACGGCCGGATGCGGCAACGCCACGCGCGGCCCCACGAAAGCGCCAACGCCTGCCTTGCGCTCCACCCACCCCTGCTTGCAGAGATCGTTTAAGGCTTTGCGCACCGTCGTGCGGCTGAGCCCTGATTTCTTCATCAGTTGCGTCTCCGAAGAGAAGGGATCGTTAACCTTGGCATCGGACTCGATGAGATGGGCAATAATGCGATCACGCAAAACCTGGAATGCCTTGCGTGCCGGAAAAGGACCGCTAATCGTAAAACCATTCATTTATTTTATCCACCTTACATGTCGTTACCAAAAGCAACTCCTTCACCCCACACAACCGAAAAGGATTAAATCTTACGCGAGAGTATGAATAGAGTCAAGCTGTCTTTTTGACAGATGGAGACGTCTGCCGCCTCCAAATCATGGCTTACCATAATGCATCGGCAAAAATTGCAATTTCTCCCAGGGCATGCCCTGTAAAATGGCCCACGCGGGCTTATTACTGAACAATTCAGGATAGGGATCTTTCTCGCCGCGTAACAGGTTTGGTTTGGGATTGTCAGCACGCAACGTAATCGACCCAGCCTTATCCCAGATGACAAACCCATATTTTTGCGCAGCCCGTGCAATCGTTTTTCCAGCAGGCGGCAGATTGAGGGCTTCAACATCCACGCCGGGATCCAAGCGAAAGCGAAGTCCCTCAGGAATGCGATTCGGCACTTTCTGGGGATTGTACCCGTCCGAGCGGGTCGCCGGCCAGGAGACGATGCTGTAATGCTCTAGATCGACCAAGGAAATTCCCATCACGTGGTCGATCACGCCACGCTGGAGTTCTTCAGGCCTGATCTGCCCGCCGATAAAGGGCAGGCTGGTCGCCGTCGTGCCAAAGCGATTCTCCCAAATACCGGGATTCTTTGAAACCTGCTTCATCCCCCCGCCCCAACAGGCCTGCCACTTGCCATCGACCTTGCGCGTCAGCCAGAACTCCCACAGGGAATCCGTGGAGGGCTGATAAATGCACATCTCCGCGTCCGTACCGTCGGCCGGCTCGGCATAACCGGGAATCGGCACAGCCGTCCACTGGGCCTCCAGTGCGGGATACTTAAAGCCCTTCTTCTGCCCGTCCCACTCTGTGACAACGACGGGCTTCACGTCTGGCCCGACTACATACACCGGACTCGCGTATGCCTTCGTGTTGATGCTGACGGTGCCGTAATAGGCCTTTTTCTGGCGCAGGAATTCCGCCACGAAATTCGCTGAATTGGTATGCAGCGTCACGTCCTTTGGGATGGGCTGATACCAGAAACTGGATTCCGCAAAGACACGTTTCTCCGTTTGCGCCTGCGCGCAAAGTGTCAATACGAACAGGGCAATAAAGAGATTCGTTTTCATTTTAATTTTTTGATGTTTCTTTTGATTTTTGTTCTGTCGCGGGCTCCGGGAAAGCCGACTCCGGCAACCCCATCATCTCGGCCAAAAGTGGCTTCAGCGCCTTGGCCCAACGGCGATAGCCCTCGGGGGCCAGATGGAGGCCGTCAGAAGAGACCGAGCGCGGCCACGAGCCGTCAGGCTCAGGCAACTTCTGGCCAATGTCCGCAAAACGAACGGTATCGCCATTGTCGAGCAAAGCCAACTCAGCATTCACACGTTTGACATGTGGCACATAGAAGTCGAATTGCCCCTTGTCCCAGCCGCGCGGAAAAATTCCCAGCACCAACACCTTGGTCGCCGGGCTTCGTTTCCGTATAGCCTCGACCACCTTGGCGATCCCCTTGGCGACGGGGATGTCCTTCCGGTGAAAATCATTGTTCGTGCCGATCAGGATCACGGCGACCTTGGGCGTGATGCCCTCCATCTCGCCGTTCTCCACGCGCCACAGCAGGTTTTCCACGCGGTCGCCGCCGATACCGAAGTTGACGGCTCCGAGGGGTTCATAGCGCTCTTTGAAATCCTTCCACGGCCACCACTGCGTGATGGAATCGCCGAAGAACACCAGGCTGACCCCGCCTCTCTTCGCACGTGCCACATAATTCGAGTGTGAACTCTGCCAACTGCCGCCGCCGCTCCAGACTGTGAACTTTTGAACCGGCACACACGGGTCAGGCGGCGCGGCTTTCTCCTGTTCCACACCTAGAGCGGCACAGCCCAGCAACACGGAGAGTGCCAGCAACCGATAGAGGGGTGCTTCGTTTGATTGATAAGACATTTCGATTACTGATCTTACAGAATGGTGATCAGGGTCCCTGTAGGGTCGATCACATAGTTGAGGTTGGTCGCGGTGTACTCCAATCGCCCGCGGGCAGGCTTCCCGACAACCGTGGTTAACGCCTGATCAGCACCTGCAGCAAACTGCTGGCAGCTCACGAGCGTATAGGTTCCCGGCTTCAGCGCAGCGGCGTCAGCCACATTCATCTCGAGCGTGTCGGTAGCTGTGGCGAGCGAAAGCGTGCCGTTGACCACCAGCTTGTCGTAGGTGCCGTTCGTCGCGATGTTGATCTTCAGCGTGCTGTACGCACCGAAGGTCACATTGTTTGTCTGCACCGCGAGATTGCCGACCGTGAGCGTGCCAAGGATATGATCGCCCGTTGTCGGATCGATGCTCCCGGGAGCGATAACTGCAGGATTGCCAGAAGCGCCCGTCACAGAGACATTGGCGTTGCCATAGGCCGCGACTCCACCGATGAAACCTGTTCCACCAAAGGTTGAGCCTGCGTTAATCGTTACCGCTCCTTTACCCGTTCCAGACCCCGAGGTATTGTTGACCAGTAGCACACCGCCATTCACATCTGTTCCGTTTTCGTGGGAGCTGCCGGACATCACCATCACACCACTTCCGTTCTTGGTCAACTTGCAGGTGCCAACCATTCCGCCGGTGAAGCGCAGGTCGATCGGACCGGAGCCCCGGCTCACATTGAATGCGTGGCTATTACTGCGCAGAGAGGCAGATACAACGGCTGGCGTCTCATTTGAGAGCGATTTAATTTCAAAACTTCCGTTACCGTAAATGGTGCCGCCAAGATTGCCCCCGGTCATCTCCACAGATGAACTGGTCTGGAAATAGGGCTGGCTGCCACTGAAAGACCCACCGATCAGCGAGAGTTTGCTCGATAAATACTGCGCCGATGTCCCGGAGTATAAACTCCCGTTCTTGTATACCGTCCAGTTCTTGGAGGCGTTGAGGGGGGTATTGACGCAGGAGACAGATGCAGGGGCCATTCCTCCTGGTGCTCCGACAAACAAGTTACCATTGACAATGGCGCTGGTTTTGTCGAAGGTTACTGCCCCCTCAAGCACATAGGTATCGCCACTATAGGTATTGGCTCCGTTGATTGTTGCAGCACTCGCAGATGTCTTGACGAGTCCGACCGACCCCTTCAGTGCCGCTGAAATCGTGCCGCCTTGAACATCATAGCCCGACACCGACTTTGTAATTGTTCCGTTGGAAAGCGTGCCACCGCGAACAACGAGAACGCCCTCGAGATTCTGTGTGCTTCCGCCCAGATTCATCGTTCCTCCATTGACTACAATATCGCCGGCTGTCGCGAGTGGATCGGCCATTGCAGGAAGTTGCAACGTGCCTGCATTTACCCAGGTGCCCCCCGTGTGTATCTGCCCGGAGGTCAAGACCATCGTGCCGCTTCCTGATTTCGTCAAGGTCACTTTGCCTGCTCCATTGTCGGCAGTCACGGCCATGTTGGTGATGACCGTGGCGTTGATGAACACGAGTTCGCCGGCAGTGTCAACTGTGCTTCCCGCGGTCAGCGTGCCGTTGCTGATGACGAATGGTCCTGTGCCACTCGGCGTCAGGATTCCACCGATGGTGCCGAGACACAGTGTATTGCCGCCGAGGTTCAAGACACGCGCGGCCGTATCAGCCACTTTCAACGTGTTGACTGTTACTGTCGCTGCCCCAAGGCCGATCTCTCCTGTAGACGCACTGTTGATCTGCACGTTACTTGTTGCGCCTTCTCCAATGTTGGGCAGATCTCCTGCAAGTGTGGTGTAGCCTGTGTAAGCCACGATGTTGACACCGTCGTTTGCCGCCCAATCAGCGGGAACCGTCCCGTTCTGCGGCATCACCGTCAGATATGCGCCAAGAATACCGCTGACATCGTTTGTGTTCAGGGTTGTGTAGCCATTATTAACGTTGATGGCTGTATTTCCAGAAGGCTGTTTCAGATTCAGCGTGGCTCCGTTCGTGCGCACAATGTCAGCAAGTGACAGAAATACGTTCGCACCGGATGCCGATTCGAGGATTATTGACGAAGCACCGGTGTTGACGTTTGCGCTGTTAAACGTCTGTCCTCGCGATGCCGAACTCTTCGCTTTGACGGCAAGCGTGGCACCGTTCATCATCAGCGGAGAGGTTGCGATGACGATGTTCGCTTCAGGTGATGTCGGGCCGCCAAAATCGAGACGGAGCGTACCGGCATTGACGATTGTCTCTCCTGAATAACTATTGGCACCGCGCAGACTCACCGAATTGGCACCCCACTTGATGAAGTCCTTGTCGACACCGCTAATGGACCCGTTTACAATAAAGGCGTCTTCTGCCGTCTCCCAGATACTGTCATTGGCCAATACCACGTTTGCCACGATGGTCACATCATTGTTATAGTTAGGGCCGAGGTAAGCGCGGGTCAACGTCAACGTGTTTCCGGCGGCCACATCGGCCGCATTGCCAAGGGTAAAGGAGGGCGCTTGCGCCCAGCTCGGAATATCGAGCCGATAGATTGTCTGAGGAGCATCCAAGGAGATCACCTTCCCGGAAGTCAGCCCCGTGCTGCCATTAGCACCGAAAAGGGCGGTATCGTCACTGCCCGGTTTTACGTCACCGACCCAGTTCACGGGATCATTCCAGCTTGTGCCGGAATAGGGACTTGGTCCGCCATCCCAATAGATTGAAGCAGCCAGTGCTTGACTGGATACGGAGAGGACCATTATCGCCGAAGCGATCCATGTGTTGTACTGATTTTTCATCGTTTTTCCTTTCGTCTTCCAATTATGAGATACCCGTATCTCTATTGATTTTAAATCTAAACACAATCAAATTATCACAAAGAAGGGGCGATGTCTACCCGTTTTTTATTTTTTTATGATGCATGTATCTCATAGTGTTGACAATCCGGCGATATTTGTGCATGATGTGCACTGTTTGATTTTTAGTGATCTCGGTATCTCATAGAAAAAAAGGGGGAGATTGGCATGCACAATTGCGCGAACACGAAGGGTCGCACGTCGCTCGTCATTGCACTGGGGTGCGTCGTGTTTGGCCTTAACCTTGTGGCAACGGAACGCCCTGGCATCAACGAGACGCGCATCGCAACATGGAAAGGGGATCAGACCGCCGCATTCCTGCTGATGTTTGACGACAGTTGGCCCAGCCACTTCCAGGTCGCTGTGCCTGCGCTTGCTGAACGCGGCATGACAGCCACCTTCTACATCAATCCTGGAAAGGGCGAATACAAGAAGTTCGCCGACGAATGGGAGCAGAAGGTGTGGCGCCAGGGTATGGCCTACGGGAATCATACGTATGCGCATGCCAGTGTGACCAACGCTGCGCAGGCCGAACAGGTCATCGCCAGTTGCAACGAGGAGATTTTGCGCATCGTGCCGGGCAGTAAACCGCGCCTCATCTCTTACGGCCAACCCGGCGTCAAAGAGTGGCTCGTCAAACCAGCGGAACTGCAACCCATCCTCGATAGCCACCACCTGATCAGCCGTCCGCCCTTCAATGACCATGGAGCTGTCTACCATTGGCAAACCACGCCACAGATGCTGGCGCTTGCCGACAAGGCGATCGCCGCACAGGGGCTCGAATACCTCGTGATCCACGGTGTCGAACGGATCAAGCCCAACTGGAGCTACCAGGATTTCTGGGCGCTCAAGCAGGAGATTTTCTTTGCTCTCCTCGATGGCTTGAAAGAACGTCGCGAGCAAGGAAAGCTGTGGATCACGGATCATATCACGGCTCACAAATACGAAACTGAGCGCGCTTCTGCCAAGGTCGTTGTCCAAAGCACGACCCCGCACGAAATACGGTTGACGCTGAGCTGCAGCGCAGATCCGAAGCTCTACGATGAACCCCTGACACTGATCACGCGTGTACCAGACGACTGGAAAACATGCTCCATGACGCAACCCGGCACAAATGCCACACTCACCATTTCGCAGGGCACGGTCCGCTACGATGCCCTGCCGGACGGACGGACAATCACCTTGAACGGGCGACCGGCAGGTCGTCCTTAAAACTTAACACAGGCGCCCTACCGGACGCCCCTACAGGAATCACTATGCGTATACCCCTCATCCTCTCGCTCTGCTCCCTGACTGCTCTACTCTCTTTTGCCGAAGCCCCGAACTGGGAATGGGCTGGCTGGGGCGGCGGCGGGTTCTACTACTCCTCCGTCTTCCACCCGACCCAGGACGGTGTGATCTACATGGGCGGCGACGTCTGCGGCGTCTACAAGACCGAAGACCACGGCCTCAACTGGCGGCTCATCAATGACGGGCTTGCCGACTATGGTGTCTTCTCGCTCGCCGTGGACCGCACCGCGCCGGAGACGGTCTATGCCGCCACTGATGGAGGACTTTGCAAGAGCATTGACGGCGGCACGCACTGGCGCCTTCTGCCCAATACCGGTAAGAAAGAACTTCGTATCACAGGCGAAAAAGGCAAGAGTACCCGCTGCATCGCAGTTGATCCCGTTGACGGCAAGATCATCTACGCAGGCAGTCCGGCCGGCAAGGTCTACAAGAGCATGGATGGCGGCGAAACCTGGACTTCCGTCTATGAGAAGGCAGGCGAAAAGGATCCGCCTGAGACGCTGCGCGTGCAGTTCGGCAAGGTCAACGACGCCTACTTCGGCGGCTTTTGGCTTCCGTTCGCCTTCCCGGACGGCTTCACGTCCGCTGACTGCGCAGGGTTCGGCTTCACCTTCAAAGGCGACGGAACCGTGCCGCAGGACTGCTTCATGCAGCTCAAATGTCAGGATGGCACCACCTACCGCAGCAAGAACCTGCGCGAGTTGTTCACGCAGACCACCTGGGGCGATGTGACCTTGGGCGCCAAGGATTTCACGCTCGAACCCGAATTTGCCAAGAAGAATCCAGAGAAGGCGCAGGCGTATTCCGGCACGCCAGACTGGAGCGCGATCAACCGAATGGACTTCGCCTGCGTGGGTCCGCTCATGAAAGACGCGCCCGTCGGCAAGTTCACCCGCTTCTATTTCGTGCTCAAAGGCCAGCCGCAGGTCGTCAAGGAGTTTTCAAAGAGCAAGACCGTGCAGTCCTACGGCAATCTCCGCATCGGTTCCCTGCAAGGGGGGAGCGTTCACACTGTGGCCGTTGCGCAGAAAGATCCCTCGCTCGTGCTCGCCGCTACAGATGGCGCAGGCATCGTGCTCAGCAGCGATGCCGGCAAGACCTGGCGTGAACTGGATACCCCCAAAAAGGCCGTCAGCGTGGCGATTGCTCCGAGTGACCCGAAGGTGATCTATGCCTCCTTTGATAAAGACGGCGTCTGGAAATCGATTGACAAAGGTCAGACCTGGCAGAAGCTTTCGCAGGGCATACCTGCAGATTGTTCGATCCATGAGGTGGCTGTCAGTCCGGCGAATCCTGACGACGTGCACGTCATTGGCTCGGCCGGCTGGAATGGACGCTGTTTCTATTCCGCGGACGGCGGCAAGACGTGGAACGACGCTACGCAACTGAAGCCTGATCCGGCGGCTGATCCCACCCTGCCCCAGGAGTACAAAACCATGACCGGCGTCAGCGCGCCGCGCAATATCGCGATCAACCCGAGCAACCCCAAGGAGCTCTACATTGCCGCGAACTGGCGCCCCTGCCACAGTGACGACGGCGGACGCACCTGGACCGAACGCGTGCGTGGCGCTGACATCTCCTGCATTTACGACTTGCGCTTCCACAAGGGGCGCACCTACGCTTCGGCCATGGACGAGGGCGTGCTTGTCAGCGAAAGTAATGGAAAAAGCTGGCGCGCGCTCTGGCCTCTCAAATACGACCAAGAGCTTGGTGGCCACTACTGGCGCCTTGCGATCTCCGACAACAACGGCATTGACCGGATTGTCAGCACGTGCAGCCCGTGGAGTTCCCAAGGACCTAACCGCATCGTTGTGAGCGACGACGGCGGCAAGACCTTCACACGGACCGTCAAAGGTCTGCCGGCCACAAACCCGCAAGCCAATACGATGTGGGGCACCGGCTATCCCCGTGCCATGGCCGCTGACCCGAAAGACCCCAAGACGCTCTATCTCGGGATCGACGGCGATCCTTCCGAAGGGCGTGAGGGCGGAGGCGTCTTCAAGTCCGTGGATGGCGGCCACACGTGGGCCAAGCTGCCTGGCCAGCCAGGCGGCAAGCGCATGTTCTTCGGTCTCGCGGTTGACCCCACCGACTCCCGGCGTCTCTACTGGGCGTGCTGCGGAAATGGCGGCGGGATCTGGCGCAGCGACGACGCCGGCGTGTCGTGGCAACATGTATTCAAGAATGAGCAGTGGCTCTTCAACGTCCATGTGACTGCTGACGGAACCGTCCTCTGTCCTGGAAAGAACCTCTGGCGCAGCACAGACCATGGCAAGACGTGGAAGCAGCTCACGAAGTTCCCCTACAACAGTGAACGCCTCATTGTCGCGGTCGAGACCGACCTGGCCGACGCCAAACGGATGTGGTTCGCCACCACCACGTGGGACGGCAGTTCCGAGGGCGCCGTGTACGAGACCCTCGATGCAGGCGCGACATGGCAGGAGATCACCGCAAACCTGCCCTATCGCAAGCCGCTTCTTCTTCGCTACAACCCCGAGACACGCGAACTCTGGGCCGCCGGCGTCTGCCTCTTCAAATGTAAGCGCTAGGTCTCGGAATAGACTGGACAGCGGACTTGCATGTAATATAAACTCTCGCCAATGAAATCGTTCAAAGACAAGCTCTTTGTTTTTATTGGCAGCGCGTTCGGGCTGGGATTGATGCCCATTGCGCCGGGGTCCTTCGGCGCGCTGCTGGGTGTTGCAATGCATCTCGGCATTGCCTTCTCCATCGACGCGCCTTTGCATCGACTCTTCGCCTTGCTGGCCTGCCTGATTGGCACATCGCTTGTGCACTTTATGCTGAACTCCTGGGCGCAGCGCTATTGGAACGACACCGACTCCGGCAATTTCGTGCTGGATGAGATCGTGGGGTACCTCGTCGTTCCGATTCTCTTGTATGCCAGTACGGCACCCCTCTGGTATATTGCAACAGCCGGGTTTTTCATTTTCCGAATTTTCGACATCATCAAGCTGCCGATTGCGCGCTACATCGACAGGAACTGGCACAACGCCTGGGGGGTATTGCTCGATGATGTTGTCAGCGGAATCTATGCCACCGGCGTGGTCTGGTTCATGGCCTGGCTGATATGGAAATAAAATTTTCTAACTCTTTTTTTGAAATTAGTGCGGAAATGTAGTAAAGTAAAGTTCATTTTCTAAATAAGAGGAATTATGATTCGAGTAAAAGTAATTGGGGCCACTGGATATGGCGGTGTGGGAATCACGGAATTACTGTTGCAACATCCCGAAGCAAAGCTGTGTGCTCTTGTTGCGCGTGACGACGTGGGAGTGCCCATTTCATCAGTCTATCCCCATTTGGATGGCTTCTGCGATTTGCCTGTTTTAGCAGCGGATGATCCGCGAGCGACCGAACCCGTGGATATGGTTTTCTTCTCCACGCCTGATCAGGTCGGCATGAATACCGCCCGAGGGGAGCTTGTGAAAGGCGCAAAGGTCATTGACTACAGCGGCGACTTCCGTTTCACAACAGCAGAGGCGTATGCTGACTATGCAACGCGCATTGGCAAGACACCGACCCATGCATCGCCCGACTTGCTGGGCAGCAATGCTTACGGACTTGCCGAGCTTCATCGCACAGAGATCAGCCAGGCCAAGATCGTGGGAAATCCTGGCTGCTTTGCCTCGAGCTGCATCCTGGGGATGGCGCCTGCTGTCAAGCATGGACTGGTTGAACCCTACAGCATCATCTGCGACTGCAAGACCGGTGTCTCTGGCGCCGGCAAAAAGGTGAGTCCGACCTTCCACTATCCTGCGCGTTATGAACAGATGAACGCCTACAAGCTTGCCGGGCATCAGCATGTATGCGAAGTGGAACGCGAACTGAGCCTGCAGGCTGGCCGCGACATCAAGATTACCTTTACAGCTCAAGTCGTCCCTGTGTGCCGCGGCATTCTTTCCACGCTTTACGGCACCTTAACAACCCCGATGACCGAGGCCGAGGTCATCGAGCTCTACCGTGAATTTTTCAAGGAGAGCCCGTTCATGCGCATCTATGGCAGCACTGCCGCCATTGGCACCTTGCATGTCCGGGGCACCAATTTCTGCAATCTCGTCGTCAGCGTAGATACGCGCGTTAACCGCCTCCGAATCGTAGCTCATATCGACAACCTGATGAAGGGTCAAGCCGGATCGGCCCTTCAAAACATGAACCTGATGTTTGGCCTGCCGGAAACGACGGGCCTGCATCGTCCAGGAATTTATCCATGAGCACGAAAAACGCGAAGCAAAAGAAACAGCCTGTCCCCGCGACCCCCGCAAAGACGATGCCGGCACTCCTGCCAACCCCCAGCCCCAGTAAGCATCCACGCCCTGGGCTTGGAAAGGGCTTTGGCCTGCTCATTGGCAACACGACCATCTCCAAGCATACGCAGCAGGTGTCTGCGATGACGCAGCAAAGCCAAGCCAGCCAGGTCCTGCTGTCGCAAGGTACGCCGACCGCTGTGCCAGCCCACTCGATCATGGAGATCCCGCCCGCCGAGATTGCGCGCTCGCCCTGGCAACCGCGCCACAACTTCGACGAGGAGTCCCTGCAGGAACTTACGGACTCCATCAAGACCAAGGGCATCATTTCGCCGCTCATTTGCCGTAAGAACAGTGACGGACGCTTTGAACTGATCGCGGGTGAACGCCGTCTGCGAGCCGCCATTGCCGCGGGGCTGAAAAAGGTGCCTGTGATCCTCCGCGAGGCCGAGGACCGTGCAGCGGCTGAAATCGCCATCATTGAAAACATCCAGCGCCAGGACCTGAACATTATTGAAGAGGCCGAGGGCTACCGCACACTGGGTGAACACTTTAACCTGACGCAGCAGGAGGTGGCTGAGCGTGTCGGCAAGGCACGTGCCAGCGTCGCAAACGTTGTCCGTCTGTTAGACCTCCCGGATGAAGTCAAGCAGTTCGTCGCAGGCAAGCGTCTATCGACCGGTCACGCAAAAGTTCTGCTCGGACTTACCGACCCAACTGAGCAGACTGTGCTCGGCCGTAAATGCGTCACAGAAGAGATGACGGTCCGTTCGCTCGAAAAACTCATTCAGCGCCGCAAGGCAGCGGCAGACGGAACAGACGAGCGCAAGCGCGGCACGCCCGACATTCCTGAAAGCTACGTCCGCGACCTGACAGACCGCATGCACAAGCATTTCGGAACCGCCGTACGCTTGACGCCGGGTGTAACGCATGCCAATGGCAGACACACCAAGGGGCTCCTTGAGATCGACTTCTACGACAATGACGACCTGGACCGTCTGCTGAACATCCTCGGCATACAGGTAAACTGAGCGCCCTCAGGCGATGAGGTGGAAGAGGTTGAAGAAGTTTTCAATCAGGCGGCGCGTTTTTGAGCGCAAGCGCCACTGGGCATACTCCATTTCATCCGCCTGCTCAAAGTCATCCTGCATGACACGGCGCAACCGCGCCACAAAGGTGGAGTCGAAAATCGCCAGGTTGGTCTCATAATTCAGGATCAGGCTTCTGCAATCCATGTTGGCGCTGCCCACAAAGGCCACCTCGCCATCAATGACCATGGCCTTCGCATGGATAAAGGGAGGCCGCCGCTCAAAAATACGCACACCGGATATCAACAAGCGCGTATAGAGCGCCTGTGACGCAAACCGAATCGTCGGATGATTATTCACCGCAGGCACGAGGATCTTCACATCCACCCCGCGGAGCGCGGCCTGCTGCAAGGCCAGCACGAGCGATTCAGGCGGAACTAAATAAGGGGTCACAATTAAAATCTGTTTTTGCGCCTGATTGCTGGCGGCAAAAAAAGCATTGAGCGCCGCACGATATTCATCGCTGGTCGGACTGCTGTTCTGAACACAGGCAGCCATCTTCCCGGGTGTTTCAGGCCTCGGAAAATGGCTGGCACAGAGCAAGGATTCCGAGGTGTCCTCGGTCATATAAAACCAGTCACGCAAAAATGTAAACTGCAACTCGGAGACCACGGGCCCCTGGATCTGGAAGTGATAATCAATCACGCCGGTCTTCATCCGATTGGACAGATAGACATCATGGAAATTCACGCCTCCGGTGAAGGCAACCTTTCCATCAACTACAAGTATTTTTCGATGGTTTCTCAAAGAAAACTGAAATTTTCGCTTAAAAATATTCGCCTGTGAAAAGCCCACGAGTTGCAGATTAGGGATATGGCGATAACGCCAGAAGAAGAGTCGCATACTGGGCAGCGCAGAGCCAAAGGCGTCATACAGGACACGCACGCGAACCCCCGCCTTTGCGCGTTCAGACAGGACATTCATCACACGGGTGCCCACCACGTCATCATTGAAAATAAAGGTGGACAGGTGGATATGATGCTGGGCCTGGCGCATGGCCTCTATCATGGCATCTATGGCGTTCTCCGCGCTCTCAAAAATGCGCACGTCATTGCCGGCGAGCAAGGGGAAATCAGGCGCGTAATGTGCCAACATGTGGGCAAGCTGTCCTTGAGCTGAAGAGGGCAACTGAACTTGAAACCGACTCCGATGAAACACGGGCGCGACCTCCTCTTCCTGGCCTTGACCGCCTGTCCAACTCGCAAAAAAAGTACGGTCTGAGGTCTGCTTCTTAAAGGCTTTGCGCGGGATCGTATTAATCCCGAAAAATACATAAATGATCGCCCCGATGAAGGGGAAGGCCATGACACAGGAGATCCACAGCATGGAAGTCCGCGCATCGCGCGGCTTATTCAGCACGTGTAAAATCACCCCCAGCGTCAGAACGACATGCACGCAGGTTCCTAAGCCGATGGACTCGGGAAGGGTCAGGGAGTGAAAAAATTGGATCATGGAATGCATATCAGTCGAGCGACAAGTCACCCGTTATCTTCCAAACGGTTCCATCACGTTTCAGTTCAAGATTACGCCCCGGCAAAGCAAACTCCAAACCCTCCCGGATCATCCTGCAGGCCTCAGCCTCGACCACGGACCAAATATCGCGCGGGAAAACATCCAGGGTCACAGGCTCGATGTCCAGCACATACCCCTTACCCCACTGCGAGCCAAAGCCCGGCGTAAACGTGGCCGTGATACGGAAGAGTCCGTCATTTTGAGGATTCGGGGTCTCTCCATGGGCAGGACGCGCGGGATGGCGTGGCACAACCGAGCCAAATTCAGCCTCCAGCCTTGTAATCACCTGCCGCAAAAGGAGGTTTAACTTTTCTTCCCAAGCATCCACCAATGGGTTGTGCATAGATCCTCTCAATCTTAAAAGTTTTGATTGTACCACACCTTTCCTAGAAATCGCAAAAAAAATCTCACTTTGGATACGCGCTCGCTTGACTGTGCATAGCAAAATTGGGTATTATTTTACGTTTCCTTGGATAAGAGGATATTTGTGTTGTGAACAGAAGGTTTAGGAGGTCAAATAAGAACATGTCTAAGTCGTTACATCCCCTTGCTATTGCACTTAACAATGAGCTGAAGGCGAAGAAGAGCCCGCTGTTCTCCATGCTGTCAAAGAAAGGCTCACGCATTTTCTTTCCTTCACGTGGCATTCTGGGTCAAAGCGCCGAAGCGAAAGACGCAGCCATTAATGCAACCATTGGCACGGCATTTGAAGAGGACGGCTCTCCGCTCTGTTTAGAGTGTATCGAGAAGGGTGTCAACCTTCCCTCCACGGCATTCCTGTATACCCCGAGTTTCGGGTTGCCCGGCATCCGTGAGATCTGGCGCAACATGTTGATCGCCAAGAATCCGTCGCTGGCCAATAAGTCCTTTAGCCACCCCGTTGTCACACATGCGCTGACACATGGCCTCAGCGTGGCCGGCTATCTTTTTTTAGATGCCGGTGACGCGGTCATCCTCCCGGACTTCTACTGGGACAACTATGAGTTGATGTTTGAAGAGGCCTACGGCGCCACGCTGAAGACCTTCCCCATGTTTAAAAAAGGCGTCTTTAATACGACCGCCATGGAAAAAATGCTGCTGGCCCCCGGCACCAAGAAGGTGCTCGTGCTTAATTTCCCGAACAATCCGACCGGGTACACCGCGACCGAAGCAGACGCTCACGCGATTTGCGCATCGCTTCTGCGTGCGGCCCAAGCCGGCAAGAAGGTCGTGGTCATCTTGGATGACGCCTATTTCGGCTTGGTCTACGAGCCAGGCGTCAGCACCGAATCCATGTTCAGCGCGCTGGCGGACATGCATCCCAACATCCTCGCCGTCAAGCTCGACGGCCCCACCAAGGAAGATTATGTCTGGGGGGTGCGCCTGGGGTTCATCACCTTCGGGTCCAAGGGCGCAACGCCAGAGCAGTACAAGGCACTCGAAGCAAAGGCAGCCGGTGTGGTGCGCGGTTCGATTTCAAACGCGTCCAGCATCGGACAGCATCTGCTCCTGAAGTCCTACAACGATCCCGTCTATGCGAAGCAGAAGCAAAAGAAGTTTAACATCCTGAAGCGGCGCTATGACCGGATCAAGGCCATTTTCAACGAACATCCGGAATATGCAGCCTCCTTCCGTGCGATGCCCTACAACTCCGGTTACTTCATGTGCGTCAAGCCGCTCGGCGTTGATCCGGAGGTTTTGCGCAAACACCTGCTCCTCGAACACAAGACGGGCGTCATCGTCTTATCCGGACTTATCCGCGTGGCATTCTCAGCGGTCCCCTGCGACAAACTGGACGCCCTCTTTGCAAACATCCATGCTGCCGTGCAAACATTGGTGGCAAAGAAGTAACACGTCAAAAACATCACGTACATCACAGGAAACACGTTTATGGCAAAAACAAACAACACCCCAAAGGTAGAGACCGCGCAACTCACGTTTCGCGGCAAGACACTTGATCTTCCTGTTATTGTCGGCACGGAGAAGGAAATCGGGATCCAAATTTCCAGTCTGCGCAAAGAGACCGGCGCTATTACTTTGGATTACGGCTATCTGAACACCGGGGCCTGTGAAAGTTCGATCACCTTTCTCGACGGCGAGAAGGGCATCTTACGGTATCGCGGCTATCCCGTTGAAGAGCTGGCCGCCAAGTCACGTTTCACAGAAGTCGCCTACCTGCTCATCAATGGTCGCATGCCCAGCTCGAAAGAGCGGGCCGGCTGGTCAGCCTTGCTGAATCAGCACTCCATGATCCATGAAGACATGTCCTACTTCTTCCGGCAATTCCCGGAGCACGCACATCCGATGGCAGTGCTCTCAGCCATGGTGGTCTCCCTGTCGACCTTCTACCCGGAGCTGTCTCAACACCGGCCGAATGAACCGGAAGAGGCCATCAACATTGCAGCGACGCGCCTGATGAGCAAACTGCGCACCATCGCGGCCTTTTCTTACAAGAAGTCGATTGGCGAGCCCTTTGTCTATCCCCGCCACGACCTGAAATATTGTGCGAACTTTTTGAACATGATGTTCGGTTCCCCGGTCTGTCCATACGAAATCCATCCTGAAGTTGTCAAGGCGCTGGAGGTCCTGCTGATCCTTCACGCGGACCATGAGCAGAACTGTTCGACCTCGGCGGTGCGTCTGGTGGGCAGTGCACGTGTCAACCTCTATGCCTCCATCTCTGCAGGCATCTGCGCCTTGTGGGGGCCTCTCCACGGCGGTGCCAACCAGATGGTGATTGAAATGCTGGAAGATATTATTTCCAGCGGCAAGAGCGTCAAAGAGTATGTCGAGGATGTCAAGAACTCCAAAGGCAAGACGTTGCTCTACGGGTTTGGACACCGTGTCTACAAGACCTACGACCCGCGCGCAAAAATCATCAAGAAGACATGCGACAAGGTTTTAAAGACGCTGAAGGTCAACGATCGCATGCTGGATGTCGCCCTGGAGCTTGAGGCGATTGCGATGCAAGATGAATATTTCACCTCGCGCAATCTCTATCCCAACGTCGATTTCTACAGCGGCATCATTTATCGCGCCATCGGCATTCCGAAAGAGATGTTCACGGTCATGTTTGCGATAGGACGTTTGCCAGGCTGGATTGCGCAATGGAAAGAGGCTCGCGAAGATCCCAAGTTCAAGCTTCAGCGGCCACGGCAAATTTATGTCGGACCGAACAAGCGCCATCTCGAGCCTGATGAAGTCAGTACCGGGCTGGTCAGGGCGCCGCGTGTCAAACGGCAGCCGACGATCCAACCTATTGGAACCAGCAACTTTTAAGACATCATTAACCCTGGCCTTGATTATGAAAAAAATCATTCATCTTTGCTTAATCGCCTCTGTCTTTATGGCTCCCTGTGCCTTTGCTGAGCAGGATGAACCCGCTTTTCATAATTATCGGACGGGGTTTAACAAGGATGTCCTGGCGCTTCAGGTTTTACTCGACCGGCAGGATATCTCCTGCAACATGATTGATGGCTGCTGGGGCAAACGGACCGAGATCGCCCTGATGACCTGGCAGACCATCAAAGCGCTCCCTGTCACGGGCATTCCGACCGCTGAAACGCTCACCGCGCTCGGAGGCGGGACGACCAACATCTTTATGCGCCATACTGTGACAACCAACGACGTTCACCAACTGGGGCCCTTCCCGGATGACTGGGAAGAGCGTGCGCAACTTCCGGGGCTTAAATACGTGACCCTGTTGGAGATGCTTTCGGAACGCAGCCACGCAAGCGAGAAGCTCATTCGCTTTCTGAACGCAAGTGCCAAGTGGCCCAACCCTGACCCTGGCACTGAAATCATCTTACCCGACTGTACACCCTCCGCTGCAAAAAAATATGCAGGGGCCATTCGCATTTCATTGTCACGCATGGAGGTGACGGTCTTTGGCTTGCAGGATGAACTGATTGCGCTCTTTCCCTGTTCCATCGCAAAGGACAAGGCTAAACGCCCGGTCGGCGATCTCGAGGTGAAGCACCTGGTCCCCAATCCGACCTACACGTATGACCCGCAACTCTTCTGCCCTGGCGGGCCCAAGACGTCGAAGCGCATCATTCCTTCTGGCCCCAACAATCCTGTCGGGCTCGCCTGGATGACACTCGCGTTGCGAGCCGAGAGCGACAAACCCTTGCAGGGATACGGCATTCACGGAACCCCCTACCCCGACCGTATCGGTCATGCGGAATCAAAAGGTTGTTTTAGACTTGCAAACTGGAACGCACAGAAACTGCTTCGCATGGCCAGCGAAGGAACGCCCATAGAAATAGAGGATTAATCCTCGGAAGGCTCGCATATGAAAAACTGTAAACTGATGGCGTGTTCGATCCTGATGGCGTCTGCCGCGTTTAGCCAACAGATTGACCTCCGCCTGAACCTGACGCACAACGTCTTTATTATTGGTGAACCGGTTGTCGTTGAAGTCACCTTTGCAAACATGACGCGCAATCCGATTACCATCGGAGACGACTCCCCCGACAAGATTCTCATTGAAATCACGCGCGATTCCCAATACGACGAAATGGAGCCCCAAAACGATCAACCCTTGTTTAAACCCACCGTGGTTGCCTCTGGCCAGACCTTTAAGCAGAGCATTGAACTTGATAAATGGTTTGCGTTGTACGAAACCGGCAAATATTTGCTAAGGGCCGTTGTCGTGAAAGAGGGCATGCGCTACGAGACCAACAAGAAGACCTTTGACATTGTACCCGGGATCCCCTTGAAAGAGGGCATTCAAATGTTTGTCAGCAAGCAGCACCTGCAACGCAAATTCCACCTCGTCTACTGGATGAGAAATCAAGCCAACCGCTTATTCCTGCGCATCGAAGACAGCCCGACCGGACAGGCCTGGGATACGATTGACCTTGGGGTCCTGTCGAAGTCAACCGAACCCAAGCTCGACATTTCTCCAAAAGGCGAGGTGACCGTCATCCACCGCGCCACGCAGGAAGCCTTCATCAGGACCCTCATCTGGTCACTCCCCACCAGCATTGAAATTGCCGAGCGCAACGTATTAGCTGACCCCGATGTTTCATCCACACAGCGTGTCCGTTCCCTCTACGAAGAGATGCAGAAGGAAGAGAAGAAAGACGAGACACCCTGGTGGAAATTCTGGTAACCCCCTACACAAGGATATGGCAAAATGATTTACTCCGGAACAGGCTCTGTTAACACCAAGCTGGACACAGCTCACCTCAAAAAGATTCTTGTCGAGGCCCTTGACAAATTAGGCCCCCGCAAGCGCGTCCTGGTCATCCCCCCAGATTTCACACGGTTCCATTCGCATGCGGGGATCCTCACGCAATTCATGTGGGACTATTATGGTGACGCGCTAGCCGCTGTTCTGCCTGCGCTCGGCACACACTCCCCCATGACGGAAAAGCAGATACGCAAAATGTTTGGCAACATGCCGCTCTCCCTCTTCAAGGCTCATGATTGGCGTAACGACGTGCTCACCCTTGGAACCGTCCCCCCGGAGTATGTCAGCGAACTCACCGAAGGGAAACTGGATTTTGACTGGCCGGTGCAGGTCAACCGTTTGCTGGTTGAAGGCGGTTTCGACCTCATCCTCTCCGTGGGGCAGGTCGTGCCGCACGAGGTCATTGGCATGGCCAACTACAACAAGAATATTTTTGTCGGGTGCGGCGGTTCTGTTGCCATCAACCGCAGCCATTACGTGGGCGCTGTTTACGGCATGGAGCGCATCATGGGCCGTGCCGATACGCCGGTACGCCGCCTCTACAACTACGGCAGTGACCACTTCGGGCATCTCCTCCCGGAACTCGTCTATGTGCAGACGGTGGTCGGACGCGCATCCGATGGCGGCCTTGCGGTTCGCGGACTCTATATCGGCCCTGACATCGAGGTGTTTCATCAGGCAGCGGCGCTTTCGCTCGACGTCAACTTCGAGATGGTCCCCAAGCCTTTCAAAAAATGCGTTGTCTATCTCGACCCTTCCGAATTTAAGAGCACCTGGCTTGGCAATAAGGCAATCTATCGCACGCGCATGGCCATGGCAGACGGCGGAGAACTTTTAATTCTTGCCCCCGGCATCAAGGAGTTTGGCGAAGATCACCAAATTGATGCGCTCATCCGGAAGTATGGCTATTTCGGCACCGACAAGACGCTGGAGGCTGTGCGTCATCACACCGAACTCCAGGAAAATCTTGGGGCGGCCGCGCATTTGATTCACGGCTCATCCGAGGGGCGTTTCAACATTACGTATGCGCCCGGCGAATTGACACGTCAGGAAATAGAAGGTGCCGGCTTTGCCTACGCAGAGCTGAGCGATGTCCTGAAGCGTTATAACCCCGCGCACTTAAAAGACGGCATCAACATCCTGCCGGATGGCGAAGAGATCTACTATATCAGCAACCCTGCCATCGGACTTTGGGCAGTCCGGGAACGCTTTGAATAAGCTCACATCAACGCCTTTAAAGAACACGTGCGTCAACAATCCTTACCCTTGAGATATTGAAACATGAAACTATTCTGGATCTCCTTCATCATCCTCTTTACATGCGGGTCAGTCGCCCTCTACTCCTATGCGCCGAGGTGCTCTGCAACGGTGATGCCTTATGTGCCGAACTGGCTGAAACCCCAGGACCCGACCTTGGCATCGACCACCATGATTACCAACATCGTCACAGCGACCATTGTCCCGAAGGACCGGGTTAAAAAGACACCTCCTCCCGCAAAGAAAGTCGTTTTACCGGAAGACGAATCCTTTGTGTCTCCCGCACTGGAAGGCATTTATTACGCACGTGCGAGCGAGCATCCGGGCTGGGGCATTACCTTTCAAAAAACACCCTGCTACAATGACAAGGGCAACAATCTGGGGACGATTGAAAGCGGCGAACTCTTGACCTGTCTGAAGGGCAAGCTGACCTCATCAAAGGGAGATCTCCTGGAGTGCCAACCCCGCAGCACCACGAATGCTCCCCTGCTCATTGCGCGCAAGGATGCTCACTTCTTTACAGGTGATTATACCAAACTCGCAGCAAAACAGGTGCAGATGCTGGCCACATATTACCAGCTCAACGGCAAGATCGTCGAACGTCGGAAGAAGCTCATAGAGGAGAGTGCCAACATGAACCCCTTCTTCCAATCCACAAGGACCGCCTACGCAGCACTCACCAAAAACATTGACGAGGCCAAGGAACTGCAACAGAAACTCGGCACCGCTACGGATTCCAAAAAGATGGCCTTGGATGAAATGTTGCGCGCTTTGAAAGTTAAAGAGACATCTCTCAAATTAGCCTTTGACGATGCCCAAAAGAAATTCAAGGATTGGAAGACTGCGCATGCAGCACAACTGCCTAACCCTGAGACCGATCCGACGATCAAGGCTTGGATTGCGGAGAAGCAAAAGCTGGTTTCGTCGTTACCCGGACTGGCCTTTCCTTGATCAATAGAGATTAACTTATGGACCTTTCAGAACAACAAAAACAAACGATCCGCGACTGGGTTGCGGCGGGTGCATCCCTTTCAGATGTCCAACGAAGCCTGAAAACCGACTTGGGCATCACCATGACCTATATGGACGTGCGCATGCTGGTCCTCGACTTGGGCGCTTCAGTCAAGGACAAGCCAGAGGTGAAGCCGCCCAAAGCCATGCCGCCACCGCACCCCATACAGGATGAAGAGGATAGTTCAGTCTATGACCTTGATGAGGAGGCAGCAGCAGACCCTGATGCATTACAACAGGAGGCCGGCAGGCCTGACGAGCAACAGGGGCCAGACAGCACGGTCACATTGACCATGGACAGTCTGGTCGTACCAGGTGCCATGGTCAGCGGCACAGTGACCTTCTCGGACGGAGTTAAAGCGCGCTGGCTTATTGACCAGTATGGACGTTTCGGGATCGAACCGGAAACACCGGGCTACCGTCCTTCACCAGAGGACATGAACGATTTTCAGATGCAATTGCGGGGTGAATTACACCGTAAAGGCTACATGTAAGAAAGGAACACATGAGAGTAGGTCTTTTAGGAGCAGGCAAAATGGCGGAGGCAATCGCCTCCTCGTTGATCCAAACAGGGATGTGCGACCCCTGGGATATCACCGCGTGTGACAAGTCTGAAGAGCGCCGCCAACTGATGGCGAAGCAATATCAGACCATCGCAACCAATTGCCCCATCGAAACCGTCCGTGAAAGTGAAGTGTTGATTGTTGCTGTAAAGCCGCAGGATTTGGATGATCTATTGACAGCGCTCAAGCCTCACTTGACGCGGAAGCACCTGTTGATTTCCATCGTCGCCGGAAAGACACTTGCGGCCTTGACGAAATGTGCCGGCAAAACAACCCGCATCATCCGTGTCATGCCGAACCTTGCACTGATCGTCCAGGAAGGCATGAGCGTCTACTGCGCCTCGAAACAGGCAAAGCCTCAGGACAAACGATGCGTTGCCCAGATTTTCGGAAATGCAGGGGCTGTCCTGGAATTGCCGGAAAAACACTTTGATGCCGTAACAGCATTGAGCGGTTCGGGACCTGCCTTCATCGCATACGTTCTGAATGCCATGATTGAAGGCGCGATCGCATTGAAACTACCCAAAGAAGCAGCGCGCCTTCTCGCTGAGCAGACACTCATCGGCGCGGGGATCTATCTGCAGAACAGCGGACGCGACATCAATGAATTTATTCAGGCGGTCGCTTCGCCCAAAGGGACAACGATTGCGGGACTGGCCGTGCTTGAGAAGTCATCGCTCCGCTCAACCGTCATCAAGACGTTAAAGGCCGCGGCCGACCGCAGTGCAGAACTGTGCAAGGTTTAACCGCTGTGGGTCAGGATTGATCGTACCGACGATTCCGAAAATAGAGCAAGCTGTCGATCCCCACCATCAGGGCATTCACACCATACAACACTAACACAGGGTCATGACTGAGACCCTGTGTTGTTTTATTTAAAATACCGGCGATATAGCCGACCAGAACAATCAATAAAAAATAGACGCTCTTGCCTTTGGCAGAGCGCGAACGCCAGGACTTGGCGATCGAAAACGGCCAAGCCGCCCCAAAACAAATCAACATGATTGCTTCATAAATCGAAAAATTCATCCGCTTGTGTCTTCCTGTTTCGCGCTTACGCTCCGTGTGTTCATTCCCCCTCAGATGTCATATTCACAATTGGCAGACCTATTATTTTTACATAACGCCCCTCCCAAGGTCAAATGAAAAATGAGAGGATATCCGGTGCCGAATCCAGAACAAATCGTGCAAGCAATATACCCTTTTCTAAACTAAAAAACGCTCGACACGCCTTGCCTGACGTGCTAATGTAACGATGTACGTTAAATATGCATATTGCTTAGTTTTTTTAAGGATGAGAAAAGTGTAACAACTTATTTTAATGCGGAGGTTCAAAATGGATGGAATGCGTGTCATGATTGCAGACGATGAATTTCATGTGAGAACTGTGCTTCGTGCCATTGTAAACGGTATTCCGGGAAGTGTTGTGGGAGAAGCTGAAAACGGAAAAGATGTCCTTGAAAAATATCGGGAGGTCTTGCCCGACCTCCTGCTACTCGACATCAACATGCCCTTGAAGACAGGGGACCTTGTTATTGCAGAACTGATGGAGGACTATCCGGAAGCACGCGTTATTATGCTCACGGGGGTGGCAGACAGTGAAACCGTTGAAAAGTGCATCGAAGCAGGTGCCTGCGGTTATATTCGTAAGGACACACCATCTGAAGAGATGAGAGACCTGATCCGGACCATCATGGCAGACTAGCCAGCGCGCTGGCGCGAGGCTCATGCAGCATGCCCAAAAAGGAGCACCTATGAAAATGAACTTGAAGCAGATGCTGGAAGACATTGAGAAAGACAATGCCTTTGAACAACCCAAACCCAAGCAAATGACTCAGAGCGACATCAACCGCATGATGCAAGAGAAAAAGCGAAAAGGGAAGGAGAAAAAAGCATGAAAATCGAAAAGCTTATTGTTGATCGCCTCGTGAAAGAGAAGGTGATTGCTCCGTCTGAAGCTTCTTCACTGCATTCTCGCTTTCGTTCAGACCCCTTTCATGCGATCTGCTACCTGGCGTTTATTTTGCCTGCGAAAGCAGACTCCATTGGACGCATCTGGGCAGACTCCATTGGCGTCGCATACGCGAACCCTGTCAAAACACTGGCTGACGCTGCCTTGGCAGAAAAGCTCTCAAAAGAGTTCTTGCGCGAAAACTCAATCGTCCCCCTCGTGAAAATGTCCAGTGAACGTGTCGTGACGGTCGCGATGGCGCATCCGGATGACGTGATGCTTATTTCTCAGATCGAGAGCGTGCTTCAAATGATGGTGAGCCCTGTGTTTGCCTTCCCCTCCTTTATCATGGAGCAGATTGATGCCACGTTTAATCCACAAGATGCGATTCGACGGAGCACAGCCCTTGACCAGGAAAAGTATGCGACCGAGAATCGTTTAAAAATGTTAAGCGAACTTAAGGAAATGGTCGATTTCGTGCGCGAAGTGATCATGCTGGCGGTTCACGAACGCGCGAGCGATGTGCATGTGGAACCCACGGAGGACAAGATCCGCATACGCTTGCGCATTGATGGCGAATTGCAGGAACGTTTCCGGCTCGACAAGACCATCCTCCCCCCCCTCTCCAACCGACTCAAATTAATGGCGGGATGCGATATTTCCGAAGTTCGAAAACCGCAAGACGGACGTATGAATCTGGAAGTCGATGGACGCGCCGTGGACTTGCGCTTTTCCTCAATCCCGACAATTCATGGCGAAAAGATCGTCCTGCGTATTCTCGGGCAAAGCGCCTTTAAGGATATCCCCGAGCTAGAAGATATCGGCCTCTCCTGGCATACGTATCACATCATTCGGAAAATCATTTCTTCCCCGAATGGTGTCTTCTTTGTAACAGGGCCTACAGGTTCAGGAAAGACCACCACGCTCTACACGGCCTTGAAGCGTATCAACCATGACAACATCAACATCGTCACCATTGAAGATCCTGTCGAGTTTCGCCTTGAGGGCGTCAACCAAGTCCAGGTGAACCCGGTGGCAGGTGTCACCTTTGCAAGCGCTTTGCGCGCCTTTTTGCGGCAAGATCCTGACGTGATGCTGATCGGCGAAATCCGCGACATGGAAACGGCTACGATTGCTTCTCAAGCCGCGCTCACAGGACATCTGGTGCTCACCACCATGCACACCAACAACGCCCTGCAGGCTCTCGGACGCCTCATACAGATCGGTGTAGAGCCCTTTCTGGTCGCGCCCTCCATTGTCGGTGTCATGGGCCAACGCTTGGTGCGCAAGCTCTGCCCGCATTGCCGCGAAAAATACATGCTCTCTGAACTCCAGACGCAGCTCTTATTTGATTGCCCGCCCAAAACGGAAGTCTACATGTACAATCCTGTTGGCTGCGACTACTGCAATGGCATCGGTTACTACGGGCGTCTGGCAATCCACGAAGTCTTCATGTTTGATGAGGATGTTCGCGCCATGATTGCAGAAAACCGGTCCTTGCTGGAAATCCAAAAGGCGGTGGAGTTGCGCGGGTTCCGTGACATGCGCTATGATGGCTATAAAAAGGCGCTACGCGGGCTCACCACGATTGCCGAGGTTGACTCTGTTATCTCAGAAGACTAGTCTTCTCTTGAAGGAGAAGGCACCATGAACGAACGTAAAATCGAGCGCATTTTTTATCACGATGTCTTAAACCTTGCATCCTCTTTGCGAGGCATAACCGAAGTCATTTCTGACGTCGATGAGGCAACCCGTGGTGAAATGCTTGCATTAATGGGCGATGTCTCGGAGACCCTGATCGAAACCATCAACGCGCGTCGTCTGTACAGAAGCATGGAAACACAGGATCTTTCGCTCAATGCTTCCACCCTTGACTGCGAGAAGCTTTTAAACCAGACAGCCGCGCGCTATAAACGACACACCCTCTGCCAAGACAAGGCATCCGAGATCAGTCAAGTTCCCCACCCGTCTAGCCACACGCCGATCTCCCTCGTCACGGATAAGGATGTTCTGCAAGGGGCTTTGGGCTATGCCCTCCGAACAGCACTGGCCATCATTCCCAAAGCGCATTCCATCACGCTGGACGTTGCAAGAGAAGCATCCGGGGCGTCTCATGCAGTTGTTTTTTCAATCGCCTTTCCTGGGACGCTTTCAAAAGAAGAAAACGAGCTTCTTTTCAAAAGGCCTCAAGCGAACGAGAGTCTTAATATCTTATTTCCGGCATACGTCTTTTACACACTGGTCACGACCTATTTGCACGGGAGCGCGAACTGCAGTGCAAAGGACAACGTTCTTCTTCTGACTGTACGTTTTGAGGGCTGACCCAGCACACTTAACAGATGCACTGTGGAAGGAAACAGAATGGACACACAATCTGTAGACGAAGGCACACGCGTGTTAGTCGTGGATGATATGCGAATTAATACTATGGTGTTAAGCGCCAAGTTGAAAAAGCTCAACTATCGATGCGAAGGCGCGGAGAGCGCAGCCCGCGCCCTTGAGCTTATCACCACATTCAAGCCTGCTATAATCCTGACCGACTTGTGGATGCCGGAGATGAACGGGGATGTGCTCGCAAAAAAAATACGAGAACTGCCGGGCTGTGCAAAACTCCCTATTTTTGTTGTGACCGCCGACATCTCAAATCCGACGGGGTTCGACATGAGCGTCTTCACAGGCGTTCTCCTGAAACCCATTGATGATGCACGGCTCCAGGAACTCTTAGCTTCAGCAACCTCATCGTCATGATCATGGATCAGCTGCGGGTGATTGCATTAATGATGCGTCTCCTCCCGTCGAACGAAGGCGTCCAGCTCTGCTTTGGCCTCTGACAAGGCTTCTCGAAGTCCCTCGATCAACTCCTCGGTGATCACATGGTTGCATTTCAGCGCCGAATTGATGACCGTGGCCATGCGTGACAAACGCGTGGCACCAACCGTCGCGGCTAAGCCCTTCAACGTGTGAACCTTCCGACGTGTTTCGTCGGTAATCGCTTGGGAGAGCACAACAGGGAGATCGGCAAACAGATTATTCAGCTCTTCCAGGAATGAGATCAGAACATCCCGATAGAGTTCCTGCATACCATTGACCTGCTCAAGACCTTTCTTTACATCAAATCCCTTTAAAACGTCAAAAATAGCCGCGGGTGATTGATCCAGATGTTCATACGCAAGAGCCGCCTTCGGGATACCGTGGTTCAGTAAGCGCTCCAAGGTCGCCAGCAACTCTGAAAAGTCAATTGGCTTGGTCAGATACTCATTCGCGCCCACACTGATTGCCTTTATGCGATCAGAGTCCATCACGGCTGCAGACAGCGCAACAATCGGAACCTTATTGCCCGAGTCTCGTATACGCTTTGTCGCCTCGAAGCCATCCATTTCGGGCATCTGAAGATCCATCAAAATCAGATCAAAAGCGTGCTCCGCCATTTTTTGAAGCGCAACGCGTCCATTCTCAGCAACAACGACGGCGACGCGCGTGACCTCGAGCAGTCCAACAATCACCTCTTGATTCACCACATTGTCCTCAACGACCAAAAGTGTGTATTTTGAAAAATCGGGATAGCCCTGCTGTTCATTCGCAGGCATCGCCCGTGGAGCCCCCTCCTCTTTTGAGGCGCTACTCCCAACATCTTTAGCCTCCAATTCAAGCTCAAAATAAAACGTACTGCCCTTTCCACGCGTTGACTCAACGGCAATGCCGCCCCCCATCAAATCCACCAGGCGATTCGAAATCACCAACCCCAGCCCAGTCCCGCCATATTTGCGTGTGGTCGAGGCATCGGCCTGCGTAAAGGCATGAAACAAATTCTTCACATGTTCTTGACTCAACCCGATCCCTGTATCGCGCACTTCGAACCGGATACGGCTACGGACCTCCTGAGCTGACGGATTTCTGACGAGCGAAATATTCAACTCAACATATCCCTTTTCTGTAAACTTGATCGCATTGCTTAGCAAATTCGTCAAAACCTGGCTTAAGCGAAGGCTGTCGGCAACAAGGATGGCGGGCACATGAGGGGAGACATTGAAAACGAGATCAATCCCTTTTTCTTCCACAGCAACACTAAACATGGCCTTTAACGGCTCGAGCAAATCATTCAGGAAGCACTGCTCCAAATTCAGCTTCAACCGCCCCGCCTCCATTTTTGATAAATCGAGGATATCGTTAATAATTTGGAGTAACAAGCGGGAGGAGCTATTCATGCGCTTCAGATATTTCTGCTGCTGCTCACCAAGTTCTGTCCGCTTCAGTAACTCGCTCATTCCAATGACTGCATTAATCGGCGTACGAATCTCATGACTCATATTGGCCAGGAATTCGCTTTTAATCCGCATCGCCCGCTCTGCCTGTTCCTTCGCCAATTTCAGAGCATCCTCCGTATGCTTGCGCGTCAGGATATTCCACAGCCCATGCATAAACAGGGAGAGTTGGTTCACATCGTCCTCAGTGTAATCCGTCGACTTGTTACCGCTCCCGACCAGAAGAACAATCTTCTTGTCAATGATGATCGGAACGCTGACGTGTCTTATGAGCGTCACATGCCCCGCCGGAACCCCCTTCTTCCAGGAATTTTCAGTTGCATAGTTATTCGTGATAATCGGTCTCCGTTGCCGGACGGACTCCCCCCAGAGTCCAGTCGAAGCGACTTTATAAACAATAGGCTTATCCACGATTGTGCACGCATCCATGGCCGATTTGGACCACGAATGCATGGTCAGTTCGTCCTCGGCATCATTCACGAACGCAAGATAGCCAATTTTGCTATGCGTCAGCGTCACCGATTTCTCAAGAGCGAAATCCGTGATCTCCTTGAGTGAACTCCCTGTCATCCGCCCAAGTTCAAGCATGGCTTCCAGACGATCAGCATTGGCCCGGACCATCTTTTCTTCACGCTTATGAACGGTTTCATCCCGGAAGACCAGCACCGCGCCAATAACCGCCCCGGCATCATCCTTAACAAGGGTGCAGCTACTCGAAATCGGATACTCATACAAGGAACGAGAGATCAAGACGATATCTTCTCCTCCGTCCTCACCCTTGCCTTCTCTCAAGACGCGCTCCACAAGATTGGGAACCGGACACCCCGTTTTGGAGTCTACTATGCGAACCACCTCTTTTACATAGCGACCGGAGGCATCATGAGACTTCCATCCTGTCAACATTTCAGCCACGCCATTCAAACTGGTAATGCGTCCGTAAACATCACACGCAATGACGCCATCATCAATCGAGCGAAGCGTCGCGGCCAAATGCTCTTCACTCTTACGCAAACTATAGGTACGCTCCTCCACGAGCATTTGCAGCTCTTTTCGGCGGTGCATGAGCAAGACATGAAGCGAACAGACGCCGAGCGTCAACATCAGCCCCACAATCGCACTCCACCAGCCGGCATAGATCGGAAACAGATCTAGAAAACGATTGGTCGCCATAGCTGAAATCGAAAACGTCTTGCCAAACGCAAAGAAGGGGCGGACATGTGATAAGCGGGGATCGGCGGGCAAGGCATTCTTCTGCGTTTCTGCTATGGCCTCTATGGACCCATTTTCGTGGACCATGCTAATGTTCACGAGAGCTTCTGTTCCTTGATCGATCGGTGTCAGCAATGCCTCCAAACGGACCAGCGCGACCACATAGCCGACCAGCTTTCCCTCGGCACCTTGTTCAAAGACAGCACGAAAAACATAGATTCCTTTGGTCCGTCTTTCGTGGTAGAACAACTCCACGGCATCCGTCGCAACCGGCAATCGACTTTGAGCCGCCAACTCAAGCGCGCTACGACATTTGGGATTCGCTCCAAAATCATAGCCGATATTCAATTCGTTACCCTGAAGCGGCGCCCGTTGATAAACCGGATAGTACATTTCCCGGTCCAACGCCTTCACATGCTCATCGTTCTCGCCTGGCTCCCAGATGATAAAGTCGGAACCCTTCATCTCAACCGTTTCACGCTCAAAACGCGCTTTATCTTTTGCCGGCACCGCAACAATCCAAGCCCATGACTCCACCACGATGTCTTGCGCTAAATGCTCAGCATAATCAGCAAATTCGCTGTCGGACACGTATCCGGAGCACTCGTAAAACTTTGCAAATCCTTCCATTTCGAAGTCTCGCAGCGTGATGAGCTTCTCTGTGATCTTGGCTGTCCATTTCGCTGCGAGGCGTGAGAATTTTTCAGCATGTTCCTCTCTGCCGCGCTCACAGATCGATACAACCGCAAACACCGTCAGCACAACTCCAATGGCAAAGACCAGCCCCGGCTCAATAAAGGCCATCCAGGGGTAGGCCTTGCTCCCTTTGGAGGCCCGCCAATGCGCAAGTCGTTTTCCGATGAGCAGTATTTCGACGAGAATCAAGGAAAGTAATATGGCCGGCAAACAGGCATGAACCAGACGGCGGCTACAGTGGCGCGTTGACACCTCCATGCCCAGCACGGCAACCAGCTTGCCTGTCTTCGGGTCGTTGATCGGCACAAAGGCAGATACTTTCCCAGGCGTATATCGCGTCACAAAGCCATCCACGTAAATACGCTGATCCTCCAACACGTGCTGAAGCGCACTGGATGACGTTACGCTGGAACACTCTGGGTTCGTTTTTATCGTTAGATCAACGGGGCGACTATCCATCAAAAAGCGGAACGCGCCTGAAGGATGATGGCAGAGCAGATAGATATTCTCTACATCGCGATGAATCTGCATCACCTCGACAAGTTGCTTCTTTAAACGAATATAGTGCGCCTTGTCCTGCTCATTGCCCGAACCCGTGAGCGCATACATGCGATTGACGTTGATCGCCTGAGACATCAACCACGCACGCCTCAGCAGATCAGCCCGCAATAATGTGTCCGCACGAAAAATCAACCAGGCTGACAAGAAGCCTGTCATGAAAAGGATAAACAAGTAGGCGAACATCCAAGCCCGCCGTTTAGTTGATTCCGTCATCTTCAAAAAAGCACCTAACATGGAAGACTCCTTTTACAGCTAGCTGCATCCTCTAACTCAATCACGGTTTCACTTGTTTTTAAGTTTAGCACCCCCCAAGATTAAACTCACGCCTTTTTTTCATAATTCATGGATGGCACCTTTCGAAATCCGCTCGTTGGGTAGAAACAAGGGGTGGACAATAACAGGTCAACCATGATAAGATTTTAGAACTTAATCGCTTGATATAACAGGAATAACGATTACACCCATAACCATTCGAATCCACAGGACTACGGGAGGTGCTTATGATGTTACGCAGTATCGTGTATGTTTCAGCCATTGTTTCATTGTGCTTTTTGTCCTCGGCCTGTCGCTCATCACGTGTGGCGACAGCCACCGATAGCCAGGGCAGACCGACCACCATAGGCCGACTGCAGCTCGATGTGTTGATCGATGAAGGGAGTCCGGCCGAGATGAACGAAAAGCAGTTTGGATTCCGTAAGGAGTTACGCGCGTACATGGAGCGGGACTTACCCCGCAAGATGGCACGCCAAGGCATCGACATGCGCATGATCACCAGTCTTACCCAAAACACGGGCACTGCTGATCAGCCGCCCCTGCTGATCATCCGCTACGAGGCTTATAACCCCGGGAGTTCCGCGGCCCGCATGTGGGTCGGCTATGGAGCTGGCGCGGCATCGCTCGACATCTCCATGTCTCTCTGCAAGGCTGGCAAGGAAATCCAAGGATGGAAAGACGGGTGCGGCACCTCCCAGCACTGGTCACGTATCATCAACACGCTTGATGACCACCTGACCAAGCGGACAAAAGAACTGTTGTCCAAATAAAGTTGCTGCAGCACCCCGCAGATGCTGCTACTTTTTCCCGGAGGCCTCAATGACGGACCGGGGATAGTCCCTCCACAACTGGTGGAGCGTAAAGCCGGTCTTCATGCCACCGATGACCAAGCGCGCCAGGTCACGCCATGGCGCTTTGACTCTGTTCATACGCCAGGGGTTCTTGCGGAATCCCAGCAAGTAGAGAATCGAGAAGTAACGATAAAAATCCTTGAGCGGCAGCGTGGTCGGCAGCAACGTGTGCATGCAGTCATAGAAGGAGTAGGGATCTGGCGCGATAAACGTGGAGAAGGTCTCTTTCCAGTAGTCAGTCCCCGGCGAAGGCGAGAGCACAGTAAACGACATCTCTGCCGGCGAGATGCGTTCCAGCGTGCGGTGCAACCGTTCAAAATCTGCTTTGGTATAATTCGGATTCACGATCAGGGCCGAGTGCAACACAATCCCGATCTCATGAAGCAGATCAACCGCCTTCAGATTTGTTGAAACGCTCACCCCCTTGTTGAAGCCCTTCAGCGCCTCTTCTTCCATCGCCTCCAACCCCACAAAGAGAATCTGCAACCCCGCCTGCTTCCAGAGGCGGAATAGATCGGGATGCGCGCAAATCGTGTCCGCACGCGCCCAACTGATGTACTCCTTGTGAATGCCGCGCTCAATCAAGAGCTTGGCAATGGCTTCAGCCCGAGCAGGATTGATGAACATCTCGTCATCCACAAAATAGATATAGTCCTCTTTCAGCGAGGCGATCTCATCCACGACATCCTCAGGTGTCCGCTGGATATAACGCCCGTGCGCCAGAAAGTGCACCACACAGAAGCTGCACCGTCTGGGACAGCCCACACTGGTCCGCATAGAGGCCATTTGAGGAAACATCGTCTTCAGCTTTTCATCCGGCTTGCCAGCCCAGACCGAAAAATACTTTGTCCGATCCACCAAGTCTCGACGCGGCTTAGCCACCTCACTGAATTCGGGCAACTGGGGCGGCGGCAACGCGGCTTGGCTGAGATACGCCGCTGTCCCCGGAATCAGGATCCCCTCATCCGCCACCGCCACACCCGCTGAAAGCGCCTTCAGCAGACGACGGAGGGCTACAGAGCCTTCGCCTCGGATGATAAAGTCAAACAGCTTCGGGTCGTTCAAATCCTGGGGCGCAATACTGGCATGAACGCCCCCGACCATGATTTTAGCGGACGGGCATACCTGACGGACACAGGCGGCTAACTCGCGCACACCGCGCGCCTGGTTCGAGTAACACCCAAAACCGACCAGATCCGGTTCCATCTCACGCAGACGCTGCTCCAGGACACGAAACGGTTTCTTTTCACACGACAGATCAAGAATCTTAACATCATGCGGTTCTTCCACACCCCCTGCTACGATTTCCAGATCAAGAGGCTCAAGATGTAAAAACTCATGAAAGCGTTTCGCCAACGTTAAGATGACGTGCGGACGAATTAATAACAGCTTCATTTATTCTCCTCCTCACACCGAGAGACCTCAATGCAATAGCCGCGCTGCTTATTCCGGATCATCAACCCTGTGGGCATCAACCCAGCAGATGTCTGCGCATACGTGCGATATTCGACACACCAAAGCGTCTCGCCCTTTTCGATCCGGATCTTTTCAGCAAGCCGGCCATCCTTCCAGGCATACCGATATTCCGTGACCCCCTGCGCATCCTTGGCTTGGAAAACCAGTCTGCGCTTCGTCTTGCTCCATACGGCCGTCGGGGGCGGCAGCAGATCAAAATATGCGTGCATCAGGTCCTCGCCGGCTGAGGAGGTCAGATGCCCCGCCTTGTCCGCCAAGGCAGGCATGACAAACGCTTTTTCAAGGACACCGTTCTTACAGATCACATCAAACATCTTTACACCGAGCGGCGTCATGCAGGTCATTGCAAGGGAACGGCTCTTCGTGTCGACCGCAGCCATGCCGACTGCGGTTATGGCCATCCAGCGATAACGGAAGACCAGGGAATAGACATCCTCAAACTGGGGGGCCGCGTTTGCAACAAACCGAGCCGGTACCTGCGCAGGCTCAATGTCCGACACGGCATAAGGCGGCGGCTCGGCAAAACGACTGCTGGTCTGGCATCCCGTTATCAAGGAGAGCATCGACAGCCCAGCCAGGAGCATGACGGCACACGACATTGTTTTAGGGCTGCTGTTCATGATGAGCCTCCGTCCTGATAAGTGAATAAACAGCCCGCAACGTCAACCAGGCACACAAGTACCCCGCAGAGACGCCGGCCACTAAGGTCACGCCAATCGAGAAGAGCGCTGGATGCTTGGCCAGGAGCAATACCCCTGCCCCCAGCACCGTCGTCACCGCAGAAAGGGTGACCGCCTTGAAGACATGGCTTTGGATGCCATCGCGATAGGCAAAGACCATGCAAATGCCATAGTCAATGCAAAGCCCCAGAACCATGATGCCGGCAATCAAATTCGAAACATCTAATGAACGTCCTATGAACACCATTGCTGCGCAGCCCCATATAACACCTGCAATCGGAGGTAACACGGCTAAGGCAATCATGAAGGGCCGACGGATCCAAAGCACCGTGACCAGGATGATGAAAACGCCTGCGAGCTCTGTCACCAGGATAATCTCATGGGCAAACGCGGAGGATAATTGCTTGGAGAACGCCAGCCGGGACACAATCTTCAATGAAGGGATCTCCTTCTTGACCCGTTCCGCGATTTCTAAGAGACGCGGATCATCAGCCACGAACGTTGTCACCCGCACCGTTTGACCTGTGTGTATAAACCTTTCGCGCAGTGGCTGAAGGAAGCCAATCGGTTCAGACGCTTTGGCGTCGTCAGTCCGCCACATTTCAAACAGCGACCAAAACGCAGCAAAGGCGTCATCCGAAAAATCCATCTCCGCAGAGGCCTTCTGGATATTCTGGCGGAACGCATCCACACGCGCGTTATTCCAAAAGGCGCGCCACTGCTTCCGATTCTGCAGGCGTGTCGCTTCAGAGGGGAAGAGCGGTGAGAGACTGGATACCTCCTGGGCCGGGAGTCCCTCTTTTAACAGGGCGGCGTAGAGTTGATCATTCAAGCGCAAGGCCGCTTCTTCACTGGGCGCTTCAACACTCAGAATGGCGGAATGGGACTCTCCTCCCCCCCACAATTTAACAGCGCGCTCCTCTTCTGCCATCACAGCAGCAGGCGTTCCATCCAATTTGGAAACATTGGCATCAAACTTCAGGACTCTCACGCCAAGCAGCCCCACAACAAATGCCACGATTGAACAGCCGACAACAAGCCAAGCGATGTGACGCTTAAAGAGATGACGCGACAACGTCTCGCCCTCTGTTGCTTCGTTTTTTTCCTCTTTCTTGGCCACAGGAATAAAATGCGGCAATCCGATCAGCGCATAGACAAGTGAAACCAAAATGGCAATCGAAGCAAAGCAGCCGAGCTGGCGATAGGCAGGAATGGATGAAAAACAGAAAGCGGAAAAGACACAAAGCGTGGTGACGGCACTCAGGATCACCGGTATCCGAATGCGCTTCAGGTTCGCATCGCGCTGCTCGGTGCGCGAAACCACATACGCATGGATGGCATAGTCAATCGTAATCCCGGCGATCACCGAACCAAAACCGACCACCAGCGCCGAGAAGCCCTTGAACACGAATGCTGCCAGCGCCAGAGCAGGCAGGCTGGCCAAGAACGGGATGAGGACAACATATCCGGAGCGCCAATCCCGGTAAACGCCAAAAAACAAGATGCAAAAAACAAGGACGACAGCGATGGAGGTCACGGTAATGTCGCGACGGATAATCTTCTCGTTGCCCAAGGTGTGCAAATGCGCACAGACCAGTTTCGCTTCAACAGTTGCAGGCAGTTCCTTCGCGCACTGCTCCACGTGTGCCACCAAGACCCGCACGCCAGGGACGTCCATCATCTGGATCGGGGTCTGCAACACCAGCAGCAAATGCTTGCGCTCTGGATCCATTAAACGTCCCTGAACGGGAACAGCCCGGTACCCAAAAGAGGTCAGCATGCCCAACATTTTCCGCACCATCCGGGCATTCCAGTCCAACGGATCTGAACGGGCTGCAGAAGCACTGAACATGCCTTCAGGTGTCTGAAGGCGCTTCACGAGGTTCGACAGCGATGTGCAGACACCTGCATACGAGGTGACGGCTGAGAGTTCATCAAACTCGCTGGCGACCGTATAATCCGGCAACTGCTGGACCAAGCGCTTAAAATCCTTCGCAATCTCCCCCTGCTGAAACCCTGTGTTCATGGGCGCGGCCAACGTGGGATCCAACATTGAAATATAATGCTCCGCAGCCGCGCAGAGGATGTCCGAATCAGAGGTGCCATCGCGCATGGAGAGCGTCACCAGCACTTTATCAGAAACCTGAACATCTTTCAGAAAGGTAAAGATGTCCTGAATGCCTGCCTTTTCTGGGAGCATGACATCGATGCGGCCACTAAACGACAGGAAAGGCAGCACCGCGATTGAAACCAGGCTGACCACGCTCACGACAACGCCGCACATGAACTTTCCGCTAAGCTTCACGGCAGATCCCATTCCTTCTTGTCAATCTCTGCATTGATCGAGGTCTCTTCAAACACCATCTTCGTCAAATCGCCGCCCGTCTCCTCGATTTGAAAGAGTTGAATATATTTTTTGTCTTTTTGAAAGGTGACGGTGATCCGCTTGAGCATCTTGGCCTGGGGCAAGTCCGGCTTCGGCACAAACTCAAACGCGAGCTGTTCCCCCTCGATTTTCTTGATCGTGTAGTCCTTGGATAAGACACGGTAGTTGCCTGCGAACCACGCGCGCAACTGTTGCGTCACAGCAGCAAAAACAGGCTGATCCGCCAGGGCGATGCGCACCGTCTTTTTCGTTTCGCCATCCCACTGCTTGGCATGCTGCCCGTCAATAAGGAGCACATACTTGATCGGCGATTCGACTTTCCACATCAGCTTATCCGGCATTTCGAGCAGGATGGAGCCTTTGGTGATCATCGGCTTCTTGAAGAGCGCCATCTTCTTTTCCTGGACAAAGCGCGTCCGGACCGTCTTCACATCCGACAACGCCGACTCCAAGGCTTGGAGCGGCTGTTGCTCCTCGGCTGCCAGGATATGAAACGCAGCCAGCAACCCGCAGATCATTATTCCTCGTGCCATGTTTTTAACTCCGCTGTTGAGACCAGTTCATGATTCCGATAGATTTCAGCCTTCAAGATACCGAAGGTGCCCAAGCGTGTCTCTTTGCGTACATGGACCTCCAGTTGATCGCCGACAGCGATCGGCTGAATAATCGTCAGGTCCCGCGCTCCAATGAGCATCCCCTTCTGAGCCTTTCCATCCGGACGTACGCGCGTGCGGAAGCCCTGCAGTGTCGCAGCAGCCTGGGCCATGAGTTCCAGATGCGCCGACTCCAGCAAGCGCCCCTCCTTACAATGCGGATTGTCCGGAGCAATATGCGCGCGCACTGTGGCGGCGCGCTCAGAGACCGTTTCAAGCGTATCCACCATGCGCGTAGGCGGCTGATGCGGCAAGAGCGAGGCCGCGCTCATCGGCAGGCAACTGCACTCTGCCCCATCCTGATTGCGCCAGCATAAGGGATCTGAGCCCAAGTAATTCCCGGTCATCTGATACGCTGCCCCGCGGCACCCATAGCAATCCACAGCCTTGTCGCATGCGCCACAAGCCCCTTGGATGGTCTTTTTGTGGTTGCGCAAATCCTCGATGACCTCACTGTCCTCTAAAATTTTCGCAAGCGGCTGCTTCCGGATATTCCCCACGGCAATCTGCACGCCGACACACGGCATGACAACGCCCTTGGCATTGATTAAACAGGAGAAGGAGTGGCGCAAACACGTATTGCCGACCAGCGGGGGCTGGGCCTCCCAGACGCGTCCAAACTTTTCAGCGTCCAGCTTCTGGATCAGTTCAAACAAGCGATGAAGCTCCTCCACAGAGGGCGAGAGTGTCGCACTGTTTTCAACGGCGCGCCCCTGGGGCGTGATCATCTCAAAATACGGTTCAATGCCGATCTCCCGCATCCAGCACCAGAGCGCAGGGAGTTCATCGATATTCTGCCTGCAGATCACTGTGCTCAGGGCAAACTTCGCATGCGGCCCCGGATAACCCGCTGTCCGTAAATGCTGGTAAGCCTCATGAATCACATGATGCGCATCCGGAACGCCAGAGAGCCAGTTTTGCGTCTCCGCATTGGATGAATGCCACTTCAACACAACATGCACACCCGCTTCAAAGAGCCGCTGGGCCGCGCCTGCGGTCATGTTTGTGCCATTCGTAAAGAGTTCAACCCCCATGCCGCGCGCACGAATCCAATCGCACAGGTCCAACGTGAACCCATAGAGCATGGGCTCTCCACCCAGCAAAATAATTTTACGGGCCCCCAAGGCCTGCGCTTGAGCAATGACACCCTGGATCTCGTCCAGTGATAATTCAGACTCCGCTTCCAGAGGTTTTACAGCGATACCATCGCCCACATAACAATAGCGACAGGCAAAATTACAGAGTGTGCCGACCTCTATTTCCATGGTCAGTAAACCATTCGACCTCCGCGTCTGTTCAATTTCTTCTGCTGAAAATTCTTGGCCAAAAAGTGTTGAAGCACAACTCATTTCAAATATCCTAGCATCAGCCGCATGTAACAGAAAAAAATATCCATACCTTTATGGGGCCGAAAAGTGCTTCAATAGTAGTCTTTTAGGCGTATTTCTTCAAGCTCAAAGGAGCATCGCCAAGGCCATTTTTGCCGCTGCTTCACCTGTCGCCATGCAGGTGCCCGTGACGCGGACAGACGCCTGGGCTTCGCTGTCAGCGGAAATCATCATACCTGCACAAAGAAGATTCACCGGGCCATGCTCCGGCTGTAGGCAGCGCGCGGGAATATCATGCCATTTGCCCTCCGGTAAATAGCCATAACGCACCCCCTTTTCAGCGTCCCAGCGTTCAACCGGCCAACTGTTTCGTGCAACAGCATCCTCCATCTTCCGCGCCAACAGCACATCCTCCCCTGTCAGACGATAACGCCCCCGCACACGGCATCCCTCTCGTAAAAGAACGTATGGGGTCTCCTCGCGTTTTCGCGTATGCTGAAACGCGGGGAGCTGTTGCTTGAGGAGGTGAATCATCTTCTGCTCGACCTTCCTGACGTCCTCCATGGGCACATCACAGGGGACCGCCAGGCGCAGCCACACGAACCCTGCCTCCGGGAGTGCCTCGCAGGTCGTAAACGCGCACCACGCAGGCAAGGCCCCCTGCTCAGCTAGCTGACGGCAAAACTTGGGCACATCAATCGCCAGACCCAAGGGGCTCGCAGAAGAGACGAGCACATTTTCGACGCTGATTCCATAACCGCCGAGCGCAGGATGCAAGGGCGCTTCCACCGACGCATCCGACATACGACACAGCGCCGCATGACCCGTGCAGTCGATAAACGACCGTGCTTCAATGACCCTCCCGGATTCACATTCGACTGAGCCAATCGTGGCGACACCCTTCGCATACTCGACCTGCACACGTTGCACACGTTCACTCAGGCATAACTCAAGGGAGGATTCTTTGGCGAGCAACTCTTGCGCACACGCTGAAAAGGCGCCGCCCGAGGTAATCGGCAACAGCCAGACACGTCCGCGCCGTACGGCGTATTCGCGTGGGTCGCCATACACGAGGCGACGGCAGAACTGCTCGACGCCAGGACCATGCAAAAACTCTTCAGGCTTTTGACTGTCACACGGGAAGAGGCCGCACATCCATCGGTGCAAGCCATATTGCACCACACCGCCGACCTTGGGTGCGGACTCAATCAGGGCCACGCGTGCACCGCAATGCGCAGCCGTCCATGCGGCAAGTATCCCTGCCGCACCTCCGCCGACAACAGCAATATCGTACTGCACACCCATGGGGCTTTATGCAAGCGCCTGCTCGCGGAAGCGAGCAAGGACCGCTTTGGCATCCTCCTCTGAAATCACGCCATCAAAATAGGAGAGGACCGCGTGTGTCCTCCCTGCATACTGGCAGAGAATCAACCCCAAGCCCGGAGGCGTGGGAATAATCGGAAAATGAATATAATCCAGCACACGCAAGCCCGCGACTTCGGAAACGCTCATCTGCGGTTCACCCAAGGACGTAAAGGCAAACGAGGACATGCGGTTGCGATAAAACTTCATCAGAAACTGCCATAACAGCTTGGCCGGAAAGATCCGCATCAGCAAGTTGGCCTCTTCAAGAACAGCCGGCAGTCCATCGCGCGCTTGCTGCACAAGCTGGTTACGCAGGATCGCGGCAAGCGCATTCCGGTCTGTCGCCTCCGACATCGGGAACTGGAAGAAAAGGAAGGAGAGGTCATTGAAAAACACATGCTGTTTCCGTGTCGCGGCCCGCTGCTTATCCGTCGAGGTGGAGACCACAAAATCAAACGCGCCCTTGAGCGTTTTTGCAAATACGGGATAGAACGCCGAAACTGCCGTTGCCAGCACATACGGTGCATACATCAGATACCCGGCAACAGCGAAGGCGCGCTCCTGTATCCGCCGGGTCTCTTCGGGTGTAAAGCAGATCTCCTGAATCCGGATCGGACGCGCCTTGACATCTGTCGGCAACGGTAAAATCGCGGTCTCGGCTTTCATCAGTTTCTGGATGCACCGATTAGCCTGCTGCCCGCTTTTGAACCGCTTGACCCAGCCTTCCAACTGGGCATCTGAACGCGGCAGCCGTTCCGCTTCAGGAAGATCCGCCTCACCGCAATTGACCTGCTGAAGAAAGAGCCGGATAAAGGCATCCGCGCCCTTTGCATCAAAGAGTCCATGGTCAAACATGAAGAGGAGCATGCTTTTGGAACTATCCTGCATCTGGACAACATCCAGGGCTACACGCCAACCGTCGATCACGGCATACCTGTTAATCGCCTGCTCCACAGCCATTGAAAAGCCAGCGTCGCCTTCATCTTTTTGAAGCACACGTCCGCCCACGCGCACCTCTTCGGGCACTCGCGGCATCTTGGTTGGCGCATATTTCCAATACGGGGCAAGACACCAACACCGCGCATCGTGTCCGCGCAAAACAGGAAACCGCTGACAAAACTGAATAAAGGCGCTCTTCAACGGATTCGCCTCTGGAGCGCCTTCCAGAAAAACAGAGACCCCGAAGACAAGCCGACGGCTTGTCTGAATGCGGGTACCGATCGCAAGTGCACGCAAACACCAGTCAGCACCGTTGAGATACCGTTTTTTGAGCGAACAGGGAATCCTCATAAAGAACTCGCGCAAGCAATCCGCCGGGCCAGACCATTCAGTGAGGCGAAGTCTTCCGGGTTAAGGCCTGAAGATGCCAGCGCCAGGTTAAACTGTTTTTCGATGAAGACCAGCAAATCGACAAAGGCAATGGAGTCCAACCCCATCTCGTGCAAGGGCTGGTCAGCTGAAATAGTCGAAACATCCTTCTCCAGCAAAAAAGCAATACGCTCCTTCAGTTGCGCCACAATAGCCTCTTCAGTATTCATAAAAACATTCCTTCCAGCACAATCACACGCTGACGCTTGCCGCACGTTGACACAATCTGAATCGGGCCGGTTGTCACAGATTCTGACAGCCCTTCAAAGCGCTCGCCCCGACGCATCAGCTCCGCGACTGCCAGCAAAAAGGCGCCGCCAATGCGCAGACTTCCTGAGTGACTGACACACGAGCACCCCGCTGCCCCATCCTCATGAACGCTTCCCAGTGCATCGCGGTTTTCAAGCCGGCACGACGCCTTGTCTAAAATCTCCTGCTGCACACGCACCGAGGGCCCTTTGCCCTCGCGCTCCAAGCGGAAGAAGAAGGCCCCCTCACCAGGCACAAAACGATTGCCCCACACACGCGATACTGCGTGCACATAGACATCCGACAGCTCTTCTGTCGCACCCACAAGAACAACATCACAGCGTCCCTCTTCCAGCCATGCATCCGCGAGTGCCAGTGCGGACTCAAAGGGAAAGGCGAGGTCAGCCAGGTTGAGCACAGGCCCATGGGAGTGAATCGTCGAAGCGATCATGGATGCAGCAGCCGCATGCACAGACTGCGAAAAAACAGTGGGCGAGGACTTTGCTTCGCCAAAATCCAGCAAGTCATTTACAAATTTGAAGACCGTCGCATGGGGTCCGCAGGCTGAGGCGAGAATAATGCCGACGCGATCCAAGTCAGCCTCCGCCCCCTGCCAGGCCTCCAAGGCAGCCAGCAACGTCATCTTACTGAAGCGATCCGCACGACGTACCGGCGACAACAGCGGATTCTTAAACACCTCCGCAGGGATCTGCAGAACCGGCAACGATTCTTTGTTCCCCATCGGCATCGGCCGGGGCGCACTGGGATTGTTCACATACACCTTGAGTGCCTCAACCCCTGCCCCGCCCGCACAGACAACCCCTACTCCTGAAAGTTTCATGCGCCCTCCTCTGCACGGCGCAAGACCACTGCCGCATTATTGCCGCCAAAGGCAAGCGAGGTTGAAATCGCATACTCGCGGACCAGAGGCGTAACCTCGGTCAGCGGAGCAAAGGGGATCTCTTCATCCTGATTTTTAAATCCGACATTGGCCGGTATCCAGCCTTCACGCAAGGCGAGTGCTGTAAAGACCAGTTCCACGCCGCCTGCTGCACCCAGCGTGTGCCCGGTATACCCTTTCGTGGAAACCACACGCAACGCGGAGCCAAAGACACGTGCAAGGGCATTGCCCTCAATGCGGTCGTTCTCGCGGGTTGATGTACCATGCGCATTCACAAAGTCAATCGCTTCGGGCTGGATGCCCGCATCGGCCAACGCCGTACGGATGGCCCGCTCGATGCCCAGCCCCTCCGGATGCGGCGCGGTCAGATGATACCCATCGGCTGCCGCGCCAAACCCCGCCACTTCAAGGGCCAGCGAACGGCCGCGCTGGCGTGCGGAGTCCCGACGCTCCAAAATCGCAATGCCAGCGCCTTCGCCTAAATTCAATCCCTGGCGGTCACGGTCAAACGGGGTGCAGAGCGCCGGACTCATCACGCTGAGTGCCAGGAAGCCGCTGGAGGGAATCGTGCTCAACTCATCCGCACCGCCCACAATCACCGCATCGCAGAGATTCGCATTCAGCCAGGAGCAGGCGACGCCTGCCGCATCCGTGCCTGACGAACAGGCATTTACAACGGTCATCGTCGGGCCTTCAGCGCCGACCGCCTCTGCCAGACGTTCCGCCAAGCTCCCTGCAATAAAGCGATGCACAGGTTCCAGAGGAGGCTGCCCCGTTTCACGGTAACTTCGATAAAAGGGGATGTCATTCAACTGGCAAGCCACTGTAGTTCCCACACAAACGCCCAAACGAAAGCCCGGGGGCAACTGATTGAGCCCTGCATCCGCGAGCGCCTGGCATGTCGCACGCAACGCCAGATCAAAGGTTCTATCGACAACAGGGATGTCCTCGCCTTGAACAGCGAACATCGGAAAAGTCTGCTCCAGCCCCTCCAGTGAGCGATGAACAACGGGTGGACGCATGGACTCCTGAAATGTGACAAGTGATGACGTACTGTCATCACCTGCTGCTGTGAGCACGCCGAGCCCGGATAGTATCACTTTTTCACGCATGCGCGTCTTAAGGATTTGTCTTTTCGTAAATGTACTCAGCCAGGACACGAACGGACTGGAATACGCGACGTCCAATGTCCATGTCCTTGATCTCAACGCCAAAGTGCCGTTGCAAAATCACCACAATCTCTACCGCATCTAAGGAATCCAAACCGATATCCCCGCCAAAGAGCGGGGCATCATCGTTGATCTGGTCAACCGTGACATCCTGAAGATTTAAATTTTCAACCAACAGTTCCTTGAGCCGTTGACGAATTTCTGCCAATTTAGTCTCGCGAGCATCCATAATCGTTCTCTTCCTTCTCTTAAAACCACCACAACTCAGGGACACATTCCTTTATGCAATAAAAAGGTTGTTTATTATCTATTTTTTAAGCAAAAAAGTCAAGAACGTGCAATGACAAAACCAAGATCCGACAGCTAGCCTGTTACTTGATCTTTTCAGTCGTGAAGGGCGAAGCAGGAAGGCCCGCCTTATTATACAGGTTGGCTTTCACCGGATTGTTCGAGTACGCATAACGGACTGCGACCGGCTCCTTGATGTCCGGGGATGAAACAACAACAGTTGTTCCATCAAGGGTTGCCTCTGCCCAAGCCCATTTCCCGTCCTTCCCGCCAATCGCAAATCCACCCAGCTTCCCGCCGGCGACATCCTCTGTAGGTGCCCGGCCACTCTTCTTGCCAACCATCAAGCCGCTCTCTGCATAGTCAAAGCTGATACGGATCTTGTCGCCTTCGACCTTCATGGCCTTGTAGAGCGGACCTGAGACCACAATCTTCGTGTCCCCGTAAACATCGCGCAACGCCCAGCGGGCCAGACGTTCACCCACATCGAACTTGTTCTTCGGATGGATGTCACTCTCGTCGCCGATATCAGTTGCAACCGCCATGCCTGTCTTTGGAATCGCTCGCAATGCGAGACACTGCGTCTCGCGGCAGACCGCCCACCCGTCGCGTCCTGCCGGGTCATCATTCGGGCGCATAAACGCCGCCAGTTGCACAAAGTAACAGGGGAAATCGATGCCCCAGGCCTTGCGCCAGCCCGAAAACAGGGCATCCATCTTGATGTCATAATCCAGTTGTCCGGCATTGGACTCTCCCTGATACCAAAGCGTACCGGCAATCGGCGTCACTGTCAGGCACTCCATCATACCGTTATACATGGTCGAGCTGTTTCCATAACCTAAATCTGCGTTTGGCGGATTGGGGAAGCCCACCTTATTTTTGATGTTGTCCTGAGCTAGCTCACCCCAAATCTTCACATTCTGGAGATACTTTTCCACGCGTTCCGTGACAATCTTTTCGCGATTGGAGACGTCATTGGCAAAGTTTTTAAGGGCGGGGAAGTTAGCCCAGGACTCCATCGGAATCCAGCATTCAATCGGTGATCCGCCCCAGTTGCAGTCGTAAAGACCGATCGGCATATCCGGGTTTTCACGCTGAATCATACGGGCAAAATAGAATCCGACCGCTGTCCACCCTCCGACGCTTTGCGGCGTAGCCACCTGCCAAACACCTTCGGTCGCCACCTGCATCGGATTCATGGGGAATGGAGACGTGACACGCTGGAATTTAATCCGGCGCATCAGTGGATAATTGGCTTTCTGCATATCTTCCGCCGCATTCGAACTTTGCAGGTTCATCTCCATGTTCGACTGCCCGGCACACAGCCACACGTCACCCACCAGCAAATCCTTTAACTCGATGGTGCTTTGAGCGGACTTCACAATCAACACGCTATTTTCGCGACACGCCTTCTGTGCAGGAAGCGTCAGCTTGAACACGCCCTTCGCATCCGCGACACCTTGAGCTTTCACCCCTCTGAACTCAGCCGTGAGCGCTTCGCCAGCTCCGGCTGTACCCGTAATGACAATCGGCTTGTCACGCTGTAAGACCATGTTGCTCGAATAAAAAGGCGCAAGTTTTAACTCCCCTGCATAGGCGCCAGCCACCAACAGGACCATCGCAGAAACCAAGAAGCGAACGTTCATTAAGCATCTCCCTTACATTGTTTTGTTTTCGGTAGTCTACTGATTGCAGTTTCAAAAAGCAATCCTTTAAAACGGTTCCTCACTTGCCGATTCCCATGAAAACCAGTATACTGATGCACCAATTGTATTACGGTTACGACTTCATTTATGAAAATTGCCATTGCTTATCCGCCGCTCTCCTCTGAAAAGGGCGTTCCCCTGCTGGGACAAAACCGCCAGTTCCAGTGGTTTAACCGCCCGACATTCATTTATCCTGTCGTGCCGGCCCTGGCCGCGACCCAAGCCAAAAAAGCCGGACATGACGTGGCCTGGCTCGACGGTATCGCCTCTGAATGGACGCTTGACCAGTTTAATGAGAAGCTCGCCGCCTTCAATCCGGACGTGATGCTGCTGGAAACCAAGACCCCTGTGATCAAACGCCATTGGCAAATGATCAAGGATCTCAAAGCTGCTTTTCCCAAGATGCTTGTCGTCATCGTCGGCGACCATGTGACCGCCATGCCCGAGGAAACCATGGCGAACTGCCCTGTGGATTACATCCTCACAGGCGGTGACTATGACTTCCTGCTGGTCAATCTCCTCGCACACCTCGCCTCCCCCTCGGCTGTCCCGCTCGAACCCGGCATCTATGGACGCCTCGCTGACGGGACCGTGACGAACACCGGCGTCTTCAAACTCGACCATGATCTGCGGAAGCTTCCCTGGATCGACCGCGAGCTGACCCAATGGAAGCTCTATGCTGATAAGAATGGCAACTACAGCCGCATCCCAGGAACGTATATCATGTCCGGACGCGACTGCTGGCATGGCAAGTGCACTTTCTGTTCCTGGACCACGCTCTATCCGACCTTCCGCACGCGGGACGCAAAAGAGGTCGTGGATGAGATCGAGCATCTCGTGAAGCATTACGGCGTACGGGAGATCATGGACGACACCGGTTGCCTACCCGCAGGCGGATGGCTCAAAACGTTCTGCAACGAACTGATCGCGCGCAAGCTCAATAAACAGGTCAAGATCGACTGCAACATGCGCTTTGGCGCTTTGGATGAAGAGCTGTGCAGACTCATGAAGAAGGCGGGCTTCCGTCTGGTACTTTTCGGAGTCGAATCCGCAAACCAGTCCACGCTTGACCGCCTGAAAAAAGCAGTGACGATCAAGCAGATCGAAGAGGGGGCAAAGGCTGCTTCCCAGGCAGGACTGGCTGTCCACGTCACCGTCATGTTCGGCTATCCCTGGGAAGGCGAGGCCGAGATTGCAAACACAGTCTGCTTCGCGCGCCATCTCTTGCGCAAGTGTTATGCCTATACCTTGCAGGTCACCATGGTCATCCCCTACCCGGGCACGCCGCTCTTCAAGGAGCTCGAGGCAAACAACCAGTTGCTCACACGCGACTGGGACGACTACGACATGCGCACGCAGGTCATGCAATCGGGTGTTTCTGAAGAGCGAATCAAGACCGCGATCCGCGATGTCTACCGCGGCTTCCTCCATCCGGAAACCATCTTCCGCCGACTCATCTCCATGCGCAACCCCGTCGAAGACATCAAGTTCTTCTGGCGCGGTTTCCTCTCCATCCTCGGACACTTGCGGGATTTTAAGGGCTGAGGGATTGCCAATAACTTGGTGCCAGGGTTCGGGGTTCAGGGGAGGGTCGCGCGCCTGCGCGACTATGGCGCAGAGGCCTGCGCCGCTCCCGAAAACATCTTACTTTCGCGTAATAATATATCGCAGGGCATCCAAGACACCTGCATACTTCCGGCCCCTTCCCGCATAGCGCTCCAAGACATAGAAGAGGTAATAGTAAAAGCGGCAAAAGCCCCACACGCCGATGACCAATAAGAAAAGAATGCGCAAGCTTGCCGCTTCCAGCAAGATCCCTCCGCACGCCATCAGTCCAATCACCAAAAACAGTATCCCCTTCGCGTGCAGAAGCCATGCGCTCTGAATGTCTCGGAATAATTTCATAAAATTCACCTGACTTAACTTGAAGAGTTTTCAACGAATTAAACTAATTAAACTAATTTTTATATGCTTTGCCAGCATCTGCTTACCCTGCTCTCCATTCGCTTAATTCGTTGATAAAAGTTACTCCGTCGTTTATTCCCGTTTGGTTGCTGCCGGACCAGGCGATGCGTTGATCTCTAAATCGGCAATGACGATGGCATTGCCGGATACTTTCTCGGACATCGCAAGCACTTTCCCTTCGCGGGTGATGATACAACTGTGCCCCCGCCCTGGCCACTCTTGCTCATCCGTTGAACTTGTCCAATTGGCAGCAACAACATGAAAGCCATGAGGTATCACTGCCTTAGCTGGGAAGCTCTTGCTGAACCAGGTTTTCTCATTGGGACCATACCATCCCACGGAGTAGAGAACAATGTCCGCGTGCCGCTTCGCCAAGAGTGGCGGCAATGCATGAAAATCAAAACAGATCATCAGTCCCAAATTGCCGAACTCGGTCTTCACCACCTGAACAGGAATATCCCCGGGTATACACCAATTAGAGTCGCCCGGCGTCCAGAGTGCCTTCTTTCGATGATGAACAATGATTTGACCCTCCGGCGAGAGGAGGACCTGCGCATTGAAGAAGCCATTGGTAGCCGCCTCAATAAGTCCAACACAAAGGTAAATATTCAACTCGTCTGCGAGGCGTCCGAAGAGCGCAGTACTCGGCCCTGGAACAGGTTCGGCAACCTGACGCACATCCCTGTCTCCAGTCTCGGAGGATGACCAACTCGTCCACGTTGTTGGGTCAAGGTATCCTTGCACACTGCACTCCGGCAGGACAACAACTCGCGCCCCAAGGTGAGCAGCCTGACGGACAAGGTTCGTGATGTTGCAAATATTTTCCGCCGTCTTGCCCATCACGGAAGGACATTGAATGGCTGCAACACGCACCATCCCCGTCGGCGCACCCTCCGCGACCGCCATGCGGGCGAATAGCACACAAACTATTAAAGCGTATCTCTTCATTTTTCTGAAAAAAACGTCAGATGATGTATTTAACTTCGTGGATTATACGCCCTCATGCTGGAGCTTGCAAGGTGGAAGAAAAACTGATCACCAAATTCACCGAATGGAACGAATTGCAATTTGCTTCATTCGTTTAATTCGGTGATAAAGAATCACTCGGTGGCATGACCATCCGCCCCTACCATCTCGGTCTCAAACATACCTCCACACTTCATGAAGTGTGGAGGTTCATATCTCTCTATCCCTCGCCTCTTATAATATAGTCTTGTAATAACTTAATCATACGTTTAAACTACACTTATTTCATACGGTAAAGGAGTAAATATGGAAACCCTCATAGCCATGCAAGACATGCGGAATGAACTTGCAGCCATTGCCAATCGCGCTGCAGGTGGCGAAATGTTCATTGTATTGCGCAATTCGCGCCCGGCATTCCGAATTGTGCCGTTTAATAGTTCAAGTGACTCTGTTCCACCGTCGAAAGTCAAATCCTTTTCGGACCTGAGGAAACGCATGGACGCAAATCCGGCAGGCAACGATAAGCTGACACCCGCTGATATGGACAGGATTATCACAAAGGTGCGTTCCACCCGTAAGCATAGGGCATGAAAATCGTCTGTGACACAAATGTCCTGATTTCCGCACTCCTGTGGGGCGGAACCCCTGGTCGTATATTGGATCGTATAGAAGCAGGACTCGATACGCTCTACACGAGCCGTCTCCTGTTGCAGGAGTTAGAGGACGTCCTCAACTATCCGAAGATCTAATCCTCGAGGATGATGCGGAAACTGACGTCGTGCACGGTCTGCCATGCCTCGTAGGGATAGCGCACAGCTGAGCCTGCATCGCGCGGACGGCACGCCCATGATCCGCCGCGGGCGACCTTCTTCATATCCGGCTTCAGGGAGTTATTCGCCTCCTTGTAGGGATACGGCTGATAGTCGGAGCGCGTCCACTCATTGGCATTGCCCACCATGTCGTAGAGCCCCCACGCATTGGGCTTGGCTTGCGCAACATAGTCCACCACAAACCAGTTATCCTTAAACCGGCTGTCATACAGCGGATAGTTCTGTTCCAGCTTGTACGGACGGCGCTTGTGAATCTTGCTGCCACCATCCCAGGATGTGTAGAAATTCTGCAGGTCTTTATCCGCCAAGTTCGCATAAGGGCCAAAGTCCGTATCTGCATCGCCGTAGAAGAAGGTCGTATCGCTCCCCGCGCGGGCCGCATACTCCCATTGCGCCTCTGTCGGCAGCATCGCCTTGACCTTGTAGGTCTTGCTGAACCAGGAGGAGAATTCCATGGCCTGCTTCCAACTGATACGCACCACCGGCTGGTCGGGATGATTTGCAATATAACCAGGTACCGAGTGATCCTTGCCATGCTCATCAATGTAACGTGAATCATGTTCCGAATCGAAGAGTGCGTAATCGCGGTTACGGACTTCGGTTGTGGAGATCCAAAACGCCTTGTCAATCGTCACCGCGCTTAAGGGCTTCTCATCAGGATACCCCTTGGCATTGCCCATCACGAAGGAACCTGCTGGGATGCGCACGAAGGTCATCTTCTGCGTGGCATTGAGCATGATTTCGCGCGTGACAGAGGCACCCGCTGCCTTCTGTAATGCAAGGGCCTGCTCTGCAGTCAAGGGGAAGCCCTTGACCTGAGGCGCAGGAGCCTCGGCTTCTTTCTGAGGTTCGGGCGCAATGAAGGTCACGGGCTTGTCCCCGAGCAGGGCCTTGGCATCGTCAAACTCTTTCTCCGCATCAAGATCCAGATTGGCAAACATCTTGGTCAACTCGATACGGCGCTGGACTTGATTCTGCTTGTCCCACTCCGGCGGCGCCCACTTGCCGCGCCAGGGGCAATTCAAATCAACCCAGGCTGCAACGCGTTCGTAAAATTCAGCATCGGGCTTCACATTGTGGTGCCCCTTGCGTAACATCTGGAAGAGCGGCGAGGTTGAAACGTGCCAATCCATGGGCGGGTAGATCAGCAGTTCGCTTTCCGGTCCTGGACGACGCACATACGGCTGAAGGGTGTCATACGCTGTTTCCGCACTGGTCATCTTACGCTCATGCTTGGTGTCATGGCAGCCGACGCAGTATTTTTGAACCGTTGGCCATACATCCAACTCAAAGGTCATTGCGCGCGTCGGGCCATACCACGCCTTGATTTGCTGGGGCTTCTTCTTGTCCGCAACCGTCATCTTGGTCGGCACGGTCAAGCGGTTGTCCTCATGACACCCCGAGCAGGAGACGCGTTCGCCGGGCATCCCCACAAACCATGACCGCATGATCTGCATCGCCGCGCCATCCTTGTCTAGGGGTTGCACCGCGATGTCAATGTTCGCAGGCACTTCAAAACAGACTGAACCATCCGCCTCGATGTCCACGGTCCCGAGCAGACGCTTCACATCCCAGCCCGACTCCACGCCGTTGCGTCCGACCGAGGCATGGCCGCCTGAACGCATGTAGGCGAAGTGATAGGAGAAAACACGCAACTTGGAGACTGTGCCGCGGGGCACATTCACAAGTCCCGCGCCATTATAAATGTCGCTGATGTGAACCGTCGCGGTCTTCGAGGCCATGTTCACGCGATCCGGAATCACCCTCGGCTGCTTCTTGGGCTGGACCAGCAGCGCATGCAAGATCGCGCTGTCCGGATACTCCTTTACCAAGGTGATGTTGTCAAAGGTGTCCGCCAGATACAAGCCCCACAGTCCGCCGTCAGGCTTTGCAGTCACGAGATGGAAATTGAGATTCAAGGGACAGGGATAGACAAAGAAGGGACGGCCACGCTGATGCTGGTTGCCCGCTTGTCCATCGCAGACATCCGCCTCGACAAACTCGCCATACCCCGGGATCTCCTGCAGCATCCCAGTCTTCGACGGTGGCAACCGCTGGGTCTGGATGCGGAGCGAATCGCCGTCATTTCCCCATGTCTTGCCGGTCAGGATGGGCTTGAAGGGATAGTAGCGCGCCATGCTGGGATCGAGCACGACAAGCCGTCCGATCTCCTTCACGTCATGATGTCCGCTTACAATGCCGACCAGCTTTGTCGTGCCTGGAATCTGGCGCACCTGCAACAGGGTCGTCGGATAGTAAGAGCCCGATCCCCACAGCAGTGTCTGAGATGTTCCATCCGGATTCATGGTCATCAGTACGCGTGAAAAATAGTGCGGCAGGTCGCAGTACTCCCAACGTGTAAACATCACACGGCCATCTTCCATCACAGAGGGTGTGTAGTCGCTGTCCTGGTCAAAGGTGAGTTGACGCGTCTTCTTTGACTTCGGATCATACTGGTAGACCTGCGCCATGGGCTTGCTGCCGCTTTCGCACGGCAGTCCCTGATAAGAGGCCGTGGACAGCATGATGTAACGTCCGTCCGGAAGCGGGACGCCGTCAAACCAGTCCACATCCGGATAGCCCTGCGGCGAGACGCAGACAGGCTCGGACTGACCATCCAGCGCCAACTCATAAATAGCGAAGCGGTTATTGGCGTCCACGCTTGTGTAGGAGACCGTCTTGGCATCGCAGCTCAACTGCATATCGCGCACCAGCGGACCCTTGAATTCGCGGATGACGCGCTCCTTCATCTCGCCGCGCAGATTGGAGAGTTCAATGATCTGACTGTGCCAGCCGTCTTTCTTGATCGTCACATGCGTATGGCTGTTCAGGCCGATGGAGCCCCAGGAGGACTCGCCTGCATTTCGTGCCTTGGGACCTAAAATGCGCCGGATGAAGACGATCTTGTCCGCATCCAAGGCAGGGTTGGCCAGCATCGAGGCACGGATGTCGCCTGTCAGTTTTCCAGCCTTCTCAAGCGACTCCGGCGAGGCGCCTCCCTTGATCCCCTTAACAAAAGACTCCTCTTTCTGGTAAGCGTCTAAGGCTGCACGCGCCTTTTTCGAATCATACTTTTCACCGTACTGGTCATTCAAATGGGTGATGGCCCGCTCAACAGCAGCCGGATTGATCAGCTTGGCGGCATCCGCGACAGGACGTGACGGATCATCCTTGACCTCAACCTTCGCTTCATTCTTCACCTTCGTTTTCGCCTTTGCAACACGAACCCCGGGCAACTGTTTCGCGATCACCTCGCCGGGAAGGTCCAACTTCACATCTGCCGACTCGATTGCACGCACTTGAAGCGCATTCATTTGCGATGAGCGATTTCCCTGAAGGGTAAACGATTGCTCCACGCCATCAGCGACAAAAACGCCCAATGCATACGTGCCGCAGGTCGCCTCATCTCCCTTATTAAAAAAGAGGACAACCTTTCCGTCATCCAGCTTGGCTGTACGCTCACACGCCAGCTCACGGCTGTCATTCACCCACACCTGGACCAGATAGGCCTTGCCTGCGGTCAGACGTTTCAGCGTGACCTTGACAGGTTTGTTGTCGCACCAGGGCGCCCCCAGCAGCATGGTTTTCATGGAGGCGGAAAGTTTTTCGGAGGTCGGGATCTGGTGGCCAAAGCTCTTACTGTCCACACCGGCAAACTCCATCGTGATCGCATCATCCCATGCATGAGCACCCTTGGCGCCCTTAAAGGCCACGCCATTGACTGTCGCATTCTCGCCGGATCCTGCGTAGGCATACAGCAACTCACCGTTCTGCCGAACCCCCGCATCCCCTAATATTTCATACGGCCCAGACCATTTAATCTGCCCTGAAAAAGCACTAAAAGCAATCAATCCGCTGATTGATAAACTAACAAATTCCCTTTTTTTCATTTGTAAGACCTTTTGTTTTGTTTTCAAAATTCTTTCGTTTCTCAATTAAAACGCTATCACTATACTCGTAATCGCAGCTTTTTGCAAGGGCAATTTAAACGGGATTAGTACTTTGGAGTGCGGTGACAAGTCCAGTCCGGCTGCTGCAGGACCGGACGCGGCACCGCTTTTCTTGCGCGTGTGCAGGGTTTTCAGGAGCGGCTGATTGTCGCGCCATGCGCCATCCGCAAGCCGTTCACCAATTCCTTTTAACGTCCTCCTGTTGAGTCAAAATAACGTTGCTTGACTTAATGTTTGCACAGGACTACCATGTTATACAAATAAAGTGAACCTGAGTATTTGGCATGTACTGATCGCGTGCGAATAGAAAGGGAGGCTGCTATGTGTACCTGGATGTCGAGTTGCTCTGTTGCCCGCCTTCTTAAACGGCTGGAGATATGCGTGGCGATGCTGGCAACAATGCACGCCTACGGCATCGAGCGATACGTGAGCGTGAGCAACGCCACGCCTGTCGCGCCCTACACGAACTGGACGACGGCTGCCACGACCATCCAAGCCGCAGTCGATGCAGCTGTAGATGGTGACTCGTTATGGGTCACCAACGGTGTCTATGCGCCGATCACATGTTATAAAACGATCACCATCCGAAGCGTTAATGGCGCCACGGCCACCGTAATTGACGGGGGCGACACACAGCGCTGTGCCACGTTCTCTTCAACGAGCACGGTCTTGGAGGGTTTTACGTTGCAAAACGGTCGATCCGTTAGCGGGGGCGGAGCATATAAAGGTACACTGAATAAATGTATTTTGAAGGGAAACATATCGTTTGGCAGCGGATTTTCAGGCGGTGGCGGCGGTGCAGCTGACAGTACACTGAACAATTGTTTGCTGACAGCTAACAAGGCGATGCTGGGCTATGGTGGCGCTACGATTCACGGCACGCTCATCAACTGTACCCTGACCATGAACTTGATCGGGGTGGAAATAGGGGTGGGTGGCGCATGTGCAGGCGCTCTGACAAACTGTATTGTGTATGGCAACTCCGGTTATAACTGCTCGGGCTATTCGCTTATAGGCTCAGAGTATCCTATCCATGTGCCGATTTTTCTGAGTCACTGCTGCTTCACACCAAACCCCGGCGATTCCCCGGCCCCGAGTAACATCGCTTTTGATCCGTTGTTCGTCGGGACAAACGATTTTCGTCTTCAACCGGGATCACGGTGTATCAATTTCGGTACGAATCTGCTCGGGATGTCCGTAGGAGATCTTGCAGGAAACCCCCGCATCGACAACGGCACGGTCGATATAGGTGCATACGAGTTCATGCACGAGAATTTCTTCTTGCCGGATGCCTTGGACTGCGCGCCGCTCACATGGACGACTGGCGGTAACGCGATTTGGTTCCCGCAGACAATAGTATCATCCGACGGCATCGACGCCGCCCAGGGCGGACCATTTCCAGATAACGCCCTGACGTGGCTACAAGCAGAGGTCTCAACTGCAGGAACACTATCTTTCCAGTGGAGGGTTTCCTGTCAGCCTCAGTACGACTCGCTGGCCTTCTATGTGGATGGAGAGCCCTACGAGTTAATTTCTGGCGAGACGGAATGGCAGCCGCGCTCAGTGTTCATGGGTCCTGGAGCACATACCAATCTATGGGTGTACACCAAGGGGAAGAGCGGTTCGGCTGGTGCGGACTGCGGCTGGGTCGATCAGGTGACCTGGACGCCGGGCGTGCCGGGTGCGGTGTGGACGCTGAACACGGTGTCCGCGAACGGGTACGGCGGTCCGACTCCAGCGCTGGGCGAGCAATTGTTCACCAACAGCGCAATGGTCTCGGCATCGGTTATCAGCCCGTGGGTGCTGGTTCCGGAAAATGAAGCCCGCGCCTGTTCAGGCTGGACGCGCACCAACATCCTTCCGCTTTCAGGCACCGGCACGAACACGGTTTTCCTGATGACCTGGGACGCGACGCTGACGTGGCTCTGGCGCACGCAGTACTGGCTGAAGGCGGATACTCTGGGTGCAGGCACGATCGACAAGGTTTCAAGCTGGTGTGAGCTTGGCACCAACGTGACAATCACGGCCACGCCAGATTCCGGATGGCGGTTCGACCATTGGAGCGGGGATCTGGCCGGAGCAACAATCACGAACAACAGGATCACCGTGGCGATGAACAGCATGAGGCATGTGACAGCTCATTTTGTGCTCTTGGATCTGGCTGAGGCGCTGGACACCACGAACCTGCTGTGGACGACAGGCGGCGACGCGCCGTGGTCCGGGCAGATAGCCGTCACCTGGGACGGTATTGATGCGGCGCGATCCGGCGTGATCGGCAACTTGGGTATGACCTGGATGGAAACACAGGTTACAGAGCCAGGCACGTTATCTTTCCAGTGGCGCTGCTCCTCGGAGGCGCAGTATGACTTCTCCTATTTTCTGGTGGATGGAGTTGTCCGGTCTTGGTTAACCGGCGCAGACACAGGCTGGGGCGCGATGGAAGTCGAACTCGGCGAGGGGGTCCATACCCTTTGCTGGGAGTACTGGAAGGATGAGAGCGGCGCATCGGGAACCGATGCGTGCTGGGTGGATTCTTTCGTCTGGACCCCGGCACTTATTCACGGTTTCGACGTCTGGAGCGGTCTGCACGGCCTCACAGGCGAAAGGAGTTTGCTGTTCGCCCAAGACCGCGACAGCGACGGTGTCGCGAACGGGATCGAGTATGCGTTCGGGACGAACTGGTCGCCGGGCCAGGTCCTCATGGATATAAAGTTTATCGACGACATTCCCGTTGTCGAGATTCCAAAACAGGACAGCAGCACGGTCTCGTATGCGGAGGTATTACTCCGGGGCTGTACGAACCTGCCCTGCACATCCGGCAGTTGGACGCTCCCGGTCCTGCCGGCCACGAACATGATCGGCAAGCCCGGCAATCGCGACTGGTTTGTTCCTGAAGGACAGCCTCCAAGGGCGTTCTTCCGAATCGATGCAGTCCTACGAGAATAGCTTTGACTTCTCTTATAGCTATACCCTCTTCAACTTTAGAACTTTCGAACTTTAGAACTTCTCCCCGCCCTTCTTATAGCGTCTTTTTGCGGAAGAGTTTTCCTTTCGTGTGTTCAGTGTGGTTCGTGGTTAAAACAATCAGCGGTCTCATAGATCCCGCTGTACTAAAGGACTTGGGACTCTGGACGTGGGACATGGGGTGGTCAAACGCCCAGTTTCAAGTTTCAAAAAATTCGCGCATTCACGCATTCGAGAATTCGCGAATTTCTTCTCCCCCTCCCAACTTACTGACACTTCCAAACTTACTGACACTTTTCGGCCACTAGTGGCCGATCCTAACCCCTTGCGGCGGTTTGACGCCAAAACGGATGGACTCTCCTTCGCGTCCGAAATAGCCCCCCCAGCCCACTTGTATCGTTGTGATCTTCTCCACGTTCATCGGCGCGTCCGTCTTGTCAAAGGGATGGAATTGGCTGAACAAGAGGATGCTTTGCTTGCCCCCCGCCGCACGTAAGCTGCGTCCTGTGCTGGCGAGATACCGATGCCCTCCCTCGGTCGCGATAAAGACCAGCAGCTCCGCATGGGTCTCCTGCATCGCCGTCACCTCTGTATCAATCACCACGCCATCGGAATCTTTTAACGAGAAGGGCTTTTCGTAGGAGAACCCAAGGAAAAGATGCGTGTCGATATTGCCTTTTGAAAGGGTGCCTACCGCTGTCCATCCGCGCTCAGCAGACCCTTCCAGCTCGGTTTTTACCGTCGGATTCGCCCCGATCGCAGCGTGCGTGATCGCAGGCAGCGGTTGCATTACCATCTGACACGTCAGGTTGTCCCCCGCTTTCAGGCGCGCCGGACGCAATGCGGTGCGCGTACGGAAAATGCGCGCGCCATACCCGCGTAACGTCACATTCTCAAACGTGCCAGCGGCCTGCTTGACAACACTTCCGTCCTCCGGACTCCAAACCTCAAAGGGTTCGTTTCCGAGGAACTGCAAGCGCCCCTCCCACGCTTCAGGCTGCGTGTTGATCACAAAGAAGAGGTCATTGCCATCGACCTTGCGATGGGTCATCTTGATTGCTTCGCTGTTGTGTCCGCTGACCTGCATGTCGCGGGCCAGCACGCGGTCGAGCAGCTTGGGCATCAGTCCCATCACACCTTTCGGCAGAAAGACGCTCAGACCGCCAGCGGACGATGAAACAATCGAGAACTGCTCCGGCTTCGGGAACATCTCTTGAACAAGCTTGGCGGTCTCAGAACACGGAAAGGCCTGCTCGCTGTTTTCGGGCACCTGCGTCAGCGCAATCACCACGCCGCCCCGCTTCCAAAAGGCATGGATGTTCTGCATCGCCTTTAACGGCAGTGTCGTGACCGATGGCAAAATCAGCACACGCCAACGCAGGTCATTGTGCTTCAACTCACCGGAACGGACGTCAGCGCGCATCAGCGCCTGCGAATCGATGAAGATGAAATCGCGCTGCGTTGCAAAGAGCAGGTTCCCGGTCTGCCGGAAACTATCCGCAACTGACCGGACCGCATCCCCAGTACTCCACCGCTCCGTCGGCACATACGTTGTCATCAAGCTTTCAGAGGGATAAACCACCGCAATATCCGAAACCTGATATCCGCCCTTGAGCATCGTGCCGCAGCGTCCGATATGCGTATTGATCCGTTGCAAGGCGGCATCGTCAAACTGCCGGAAATGGTAGTAACTCGTGAAGGTGTTGATCCCGCCCCACTGCAACAAATTACAGGTGCCACGCACCTGCTCCTCGGTGACAATGATTTTTGGACGCGCATCCCCCTCAGGCCGATAGTTTTCAGAATGATCCGACACTTCGCACATGACCAATCGATTCTGATTCAACTCCGCAACGCTGGATAGTATCTTTGCCGACTGCCACGGAACGCTGGGCGGAAGACTGGTCAGGCAGTCGATGCTCGGCGCATCCAGACGGCGGATGCAGGCAAAGAAGTCGCCGTAAAAAGGCACATGCGCCTCAACGCTCTCCTCCACCAGGAGATGTCCGCCCGAAGGGACTCCATGGTCGCGACACCACGTCTGAATCTGGCCGAAGAAATTTTTCGAAACCAGTTGGCTGATCAGCTTCCAAAAGCCAAAACGGATCGCTGCATCGTCGCGCCCAGTCTCTGTCAATAAGGCGGGCAGATCGCTGATCAGATCGCGGCTTGTGGCCTTTCGATAATCAGCCACCAGCGTGGGCGACCACGGCAGCACCAGATGGGGCTGCGGACGCATCCAGACGTTCATCAACGACGGTTCATCCGTAAAGGTCGCATCAAAATACTCTCCCAGGTTCTTCCCAAGATGCGCCGCATACTGGTCATGCGTGACCTGAAGGAATTTGGCTGTCGGCTCAGCCATCAGCAAATTGATGTAGGGCTTCTTGAATGCCAGACTCACCTCGGCATGCGTCCCATGATAGATGAACTCCTCGGTCGCCAGCAAAATGCACCACGTGTCCTTATCCGGCGTCTTCCAATTCAGAAGACCGTCTGTAACCGCTGTATTGATCGGGATGGCTTCTGTTCGAACCAGCTTGCCTTCGCGAAGCGGCAGCGCAACGGCAGCCACCAACAACCCTGACGGCGCTTTGAAAGAAACCGCTGTCTTGGCCGCCACATTGGTCATGGCCACCAGCAGACCGCGCGCAGCCCACTCCGGATGCCCCCGCAACACCAAGTCGCGCGCACTGCCAGAAGGATAGCCGCATTCGTCATAAAGCCAGAGCGCCATGCCGGAGGCCTTAGCCATCTTCACGCCTCGGATAAAAGCCGGCCACTTGGTTGGATCATCCACATAGCCTGTAAAGTTGACGTTCCCCGCAAAACCGCCGAAGCCCTGATCCGGGAGCGATTTCAGGATCTTGTCCTGCTCGGCAGGGATATCGTGCTGACTGTGAATAATGCGCAGAATGCGCGCAGAAGCAGGCGGATTCTGGAACCGTTCCACCAGTGGACGTTCCTCGCCGAATTGTCGCGGCAACACAGTTTCAGCCGACGCGGCGCAGACAAGGCCGCAGATCACCATCAAACATTTCATCCAGCTCATTCGCTTCCCCCGTATTTCTGTGCTTCAGACAATTCATTTTCATCCGCTGAACGGCTGCAAGTAACCCCGGATCAATTTTCGACTATGGGCAGATTAGAAAACCAATAACCATAATCCTTTTTCATTTTGCAACCAATATTTAGGCTGTCATCACTTCTACTATGCCAAGAACTATATTCCCATTCATAATAACTGCCATCTCGTTTTTTTACCAATGTAATTTTACACCATGAGACGAATGCACCGATCTTTTTTTCAAAAGCCTCTTCTTTACCTGTCGCCATATCCGTTTTTACCTCAAACTTCATGTCGTCCCTGAACATCACGAACTGATTCATACCTTTCCTTTGGAGCCAGACAGCAAGCTCAGGTGCAGCCCCCCAATTAACTTCTAAGATAGTTTTCTTTTTAAAGCGGTCGGAAAGACTGAACATCTCTTCTATTACAGGCTCAGGAATTCCATCAATTAACAGATCCGGATGTGGCGATTTGATTGCCAACAGTTCACAGATATTTGTCAACCCATGAGTATATGGGCGATCAATCGCACGACTCCCAAATTTGTTATGCGCCTCTAGAGAAGCACCTTTTTTAAGCAACAGCCTTATCACTTCTTCACTCCCGTAGGTTGCGGCCACTCTCAAAAGAGTATTGCCATTTTCATCTATCGGAGAATCGATCGAAAAACCTCGTTGGAGAATCTCCTCTATTTTTTCAGGGTTGTCTTGAAAACATGCATCCTTAAGCTGTCGAGCCAAGGAATGCTGGCTCAAACAGCCTTGAATAATGATGTCCGATATGATTATTGCGGAAAATATAAAAGCTTTCATTTCTATCCTATCTTTCTCTCGGCCCAGGCCAAACGGAATCAGTGGGCCTAGTAATCGTATTTGGACATAGGGCATTAGCAACCTTTCTGGCGTTCTATTTCATCGTGATTGCGTATGGGATAGGGCTGAGCACCTTCATCATCATGTGTTGGATTATACGCGTTTGGCATGGGAGGGACAAGGTGAATATTCCGTTTGGAGTGCGGGAAACTTGAAACTCGAAACTTGAAACTTGGTGTTGCCGCCAGCGGAGCTGAAATTAACCGAGGTGAAACTTTTAGCTACGGATTGCGCGGATGGAGAATTTTAACCACAAAGAACGCATAGAACACAGAGAAAAGAGGTTGCCCCAGATTACAAAACAAAGCATTTAGAAGTTGATCTTTGCGATCTTTGTGTTCTTTGTGGTTAAAACAAATCAAGTTATAGTATCCTCGGCCGTTTACGATCCGTTGTCGGATTTGAACCAGAGTTGCAGCAGGCGGCCGATGATCTGGCAACCGCGGTCGTTGGCGTGAACGGCATCCCCCATGAACCATCCGTACGTTTTTCCGCTCTCCTGGATATACGACCACCAGGGACCGGTCATGTCGAAGAAGGCGCACTTCTCCTCCGCGGCAACCTTCTGCATGTTGAAGCGGAAGTTGCTTGTGGTCGTGTCGATCTCGCGCGTAAAGGTCCTGATGTGCTCGTCGCGCATGGCGCCGAAGACCGGGGTCAGCAGCAGTACCTCGGTGTCCGGCTTTTGGGCCCGCACCTGCTGGACCACAGAGCGCACCGCCTCGGCATCTCCGCCGTTGGAGATGCCGCCGATCACCAGAAGGTCCGGATTGTGCTTCAGCACATAGTCCTGGACGCGGTTCTCTTCGCGGTAGTATTTACAGCCGGTCGAGCTTCTCAGCGAGGCGATCTTTGTGATCTTGCATTTCGGGTAATCGCGCATGAGCAGGAGTTCAAAGGAGGAGCTGGTGGTGTTTCCCATGATGCTGTCCCCAAGCAGCACCATGCGCAGCTCGCCGCCATCGCGCAACTTTGCCAGAGTTTTGGGGATGTTCGCGAAGCGTCCTTTGGGCGGCTGATAGACGAGCGGATCCATGGCGGCGTAGATCGCATCAATCCGCTCCAGGGTGCTCTTGCCAGCAAAGGCATCGGCCACGGTTCCATTAAGCAGGAAGCCCCCCATACGCGCAACGCCAGGAGAGGCGATCTTGAGGACGAGTTCATGCTCCGTATTCCGATCAAACCCCTTGGCCAAGGAAATCGGGCGCATGAGCGGGGCCGTCACCTCTTTCGGCGCAGCCAGTTTCTTAAAGCCTGCTCCATCGATGGCGTATTCGTAGTCCGCACTGTCCTTATCAACGACATCAAGGATTCCGATCTCCGAACCTTTGAACTTCAGCTTCAGCGAATCACCTGCCTGACTGGAGACCAGCAGGTGGCGGAAGGGGCCGATCAGGCTCGCCTGACCAGGCTTCCAGTTTCCGGACCGGTTGACCTGCTGATTCTCGTAGGCGATGATGCGTCCGTTGTCATCCGTTTGCGGGAAGAGAGGAGCGGGCAGGACATACGCCTTAGGCTTCTCTGGAACCGGGAAGGCGGTCAGCAGCGCATCGCAGAAACCTGCAATCGCGTCTGCATAGATCTTGGCTCCAGCATCGGTCGGGTTGATTCCGTCAGCCGAGAAGGCTTCAAAAGAGATCTCGCCCGCGATGATCTTGTCCGCCGCGACCTTGGCCAGATTCAGGCTGGGGATGTTGTAATGCGCGGCAATCTGCTCGCAGACCTGGATGTAGGCAGGCATCTGTCCGGCCTTGTAGGCCTGAAGCATTTCAGGGGTCAGCGTATAAACGAGTATGCGGCTGTGGGTGTCGCGGTAGAGGGTGATCTGGCGGACCAGCCCTTCCAGCGAGGTCTTGACCTGCTCGATGTCAGCGTTGCGGTCATCGGCGGCGAAATCGAGAATCGCCAGATGTCCGCTGCAGACCACCTCGCCAAACACAGGCTGTCCGCGGCTGCAGCGGAAGAGTCCGAACCAGCTGCCGCCCGGGTACATGTGCCGCGTCTCATTCATACCTGCAGCCGGGAAGACCTTCTTAAACCCCTTCACCATCTGGGCGGAGTAGCGGAGGGACTGATCCTTCAGTCCGGTTCCAGCCAAGGCGGTATTGCCGATGAAAAAGAGGTATTGGTTGCCGACCTTATCGTTTTGGAAATAGTACTGGCTATTGGGAATGCCGCCGCGAATCTGATAGTAATCCGCAGGTGCGGCTGCCGCTGCCCCCACTGAACCCACGATCAACAGAGCGCCTAGAATGATGTTCCTGACAGATATCGTCCCCATAACAGTTTCCCCCTTTTTTCGTTCGTTTTCAATTAACCTTACTCCTCGCCTACCCCTTTGATTTTTTTCTTCGACGCAGTCGGCGGCAGGAAATTCTCGCCAGTCACCACGCTTTTTCCCGTCTTCTGTTCCAGTTCTAGGCGTGCGCCCTTAGCAATTTTTTTCCGTTCTTGCCCGCTTCGGCATTTTCAACCATACCAGTAGCAGCCACGCTTTCAGCGATCTGTCGGGTGGAAAGTTCAGCCAGCGCGGTAAAAATTAGTTCCGCCTCACTCATGTGGTCGCGCAGGTTCTGGGTTTTCAATCCCTTGATTGTCTTGTGCTTCTTGACCGAAACCCCACTCCACTCCTGATGGATGATGTTGGTCAGGATGGCAAACTCGTTCTCACCTTGGATTTCATGCTCCTTCCAGTAATCTGTGAGCTTGTTACGGGTTTCCTGCCCCATCATCCGCTGTTGAATCCACTTCGCACTCCGGCCATGCTGCTGCCAATACTCCCGTGCGCGATCCAGGGAGCGGGCCGGATCGTTCATGTCTTGAATCCGCTCATAGCCCACCTTGGCCAGCCAGAGTTTGATTGGCTCGGCTTTGGGACTGGGGACGGATTGGATGATGCGAAGAAGCGTTTCCGGGTCAGCCACATCGGTTGCATATTTCTTTCCGTCAGCCGCTTCCAGTTTCAGTCGGTTACATTTTGTAACCGACTCGCTCCCCTCTTTTTTGAGACGGTTCTTCAACACCTTCCAGTAATTGCGCGCGGCCTGATAATCCGGTTGCTGGAGTAGCGCCGCCACAATATCCACCACGGAAAAGTGCCATGTCTCCGACTCCTCGTCAAAGACCCTACGAATCTTAAAATTTTCAAATATCGCTAACGTTTTTTTGGTACTCATCGCTCAACGCCTATTGCCTCCATATCTGACGCAGACTCACTCATCATCATGCGCTCGATTATACTCATTTGGGGATGGATTGGACAAGGATCAATCAAGGAATCAAGGAAAAGACCGCTGCGTTATCGAACCATGTCGTTTCACCCGCTTTCTGCTGGGTGCCGAGTAGCAGTACCAGCGTGTCCGTGCCCACAGGTGCCTGCACCACGCCGAATGCGTGGCGCCAGCCATTTGTTCCCGCCTCGCCAAAGCGCACCATCACATCCAGCGACTCGGCATGCCAGCGGCCCTCTTTGTTCCAGCGAACGCGGACGCGCGGTGCCGCGCCTTGCGCATAGGCCTCGACTGCATATCGGCCGCCTGCCAGAACCGGCGCCTTGCCAATAAAGCAACCATCCCCTACGCCCTCAGCCCGCAGCGACGAGGAGTCGCCCAACCCCCTCTGTGTGTCCGTCCCGAAAATCCCTTGTGCCTGCTTTTCGTGCTGCCAGCAACTCCACGCGGGAGGCATCCGTCCCTGAATAAAGCCTGCGTCCTTTGGCTTCTCCGTCGACGCGCACGCGCCGTTCGACAGCAGGTTCGTCAGCGTCCCATCCTGACGGCGGCGCTCAAGGATCGCGCGGGCCTCAGCCGGACGCCGCAATATCCGCAACGTATCAGCGAACCCTGGCAGAGCCGCCTCCCATGTCGCATTCGTCCGTGATGTTCCGGCCCAACGGATCCAATCGAACTTCTCGCCATACAGCCACACATATTCGTCCGCCGCGTCCAGCGCCTGCGCCACATTCAGCGCGAGGTGGTTCAGCCGAGATCCGCCCACCTCTCCGAAGTACCACGGCGAACCCGCCGGATTCGTATACATGTCGAGGTAGAGTCCGAAGCCTGCCAGCGCTTGCGTGCGATACTTGACGCGGTTCTCGGGCGCCACCAGCGCCAGTGCCCGATTTTGCATCGACCACGCCGACAGATAGAAGTCCTGGTTTGTCGCTTCGTAACGGTAGCCATGTTCGTTGCCGTCAACCAAGCGCGCCGCAGGCGGCAGCGCGTCCAGTAGCCCATTTACGAAGCTCGGCCAAAGGTCGCCCGCATCGGTTGCCATCGCAGCCGGTTCATCGCAACCCGCGTAATACGAGGGATGGAGACTCAGCAACCAGAAGGAGAGGACCACGATTTCAGGATAGGTCTCGGCCATGGCCCGCATCACCTGCGCGCCGCGCTTGCGCGCGAGCGCTGACACGACATCAAATGGCGGATCGTTTTCCAGACGGAAATACTGGCGCGTTTCAGGATAGTCCTCGGGATCGACCAATATCCCTTTTGCGCCCCCCTCCTTGGCCAGCCACGCCAGTACGCCGAGGTTATGCGCGAAGGCCGTCCACGCCGCGTCGTCATTCCATGCCAGCCGCTTGCGAGGTGCCCAGAAAGAGGTCAGAAAGTTATGCTTGAGCGAGCGCGATGAACACTGTTTTACGATCTCCGCTTCCCGCGCGAACCACGCGCGCTCCCACGGCGTATCGCCCATGATCGTGTTGTACCCGACATGTCGTCCCTTCTGCGGCTCGACTACGACTGCGAGGGAGACACCATCCAAGGGCAACTTCTCCAGCGCCTCCACATTGCGAGCCACATCCATCGGCCGCACGGCGAGCAGGTCCCAGCTGTGTGCGATCAGACGCTTCTCTGTCCCAGCCGCCTGCAACACCCCTGCGCACACGCCAACCAGCACGACACTCAGGATAAACAGCGGTTCACGGGTGATCCGTGCGCTTCTCATCCTGATCCGTGTGAGCGCATCCATCATCCGATCGCCTCCGCGACCTGCGCGATGGCCTGCAGGTTCTTCTCTTTCCATTCCGGCAGCGTGAAAAACCACGGCGCCATCAGAAAACCTTTGAGCCGCTCCGACGCGAGGTTTTTTTTGCAGAAATCTACTGTGCCCTTGAAGTTGACGTCCGTGCTCCAGTTGGAACCCGTCGGAACCTGATCGAAACCTGCCTTGTCGAGGTCGATATAGGTTTGCACATGTTTCTGTTGGGCAGCCTCGAACGAGGCTCCGTAATACCAATTGCTCTGTAGCACCGATTTCGGCATGCGGCGCATAAACTCCTCCGGATGGTTCCAGACATAGTCCGACCAGATCCATGGACGGACGCCGAGCGCTTCGACCTCCTTCACAAAGAAGAGGAAGTCGTGCCACCAAAGATCGCCCTGACGCACCACTGCATAGCTGTATTTCGTCTGGTGCCCGGCGGTCTCCTCATCATAACCGAGGTGGAAGAAACGCGGTTTATCGAAAATCGCGCACACTTCGCGGATCATGTCCGCGCAGACTTTATAGTAGGCGGGCGTGGAGACCTGCCTGCCGTATTCCTTAAGCCACGTGTCGTGAGCAGTCGAGAAATTCAACTTCGGGATCGGTTCGAGTCCCATCGCCCTCAGCCGCGCCAGCTCCTTGCGAAACCGAGCGATTGGCCAAGACCCCTTCACAGCCAGCTCGGGGTGGCTCTCGTACTGTAGCGCTTCGCCAAGGTCGATCACCACGAGGTTCATCTTCGCCTCCGCCATCCGCGCGGTCAACACCTGCCACACCGCCTCGTCGAAGCGCAGGTGGTCGGCCTGGCACACGAGGTCCAACTGGTCCCCTTTAAATGGCCCCCAGGAGGTCACGGGAATGTCCGACCACATGTTCGTGCCCATGTGCAGCAGTGCGCCCCACAGCATGGCTGGGGCAGCCGCCTGCGCCGGGCTTACGGCCGGCAGCCCTGCTGCGGCAGCAGCTATTCCCGTCTTCATAAAGGCGCGACGCGATATCGTCATCATATTACTCTCCTCCATACAACAACGAAGCTATGAGATGCTCACTTTGCGATGGGCGTGTCGTCACAATCGAGATCGCCGAGGGCATACTGAATCCCGCCTAGCATAAACTGCAGCAGGGCCGGCTGATCAAAGCTTGCAGGGAAATGCGAAGGGGAGCAATAGAAGACGTGGCCTTTGCCCTGTCGCTTAATCCAGGCGGTATACCGTTTCATCGGCGGCAGCTTCTCAAGGCGCTTATCCGTCTTGATCTTGCTCATATCCATCTCCAGCAGGGGCTTGAATTTCATCTTCGGATACGCGCGGTTGAAGAGATAGGGTTCATCCTTGTGAACAAACGGTTTCCCTTCAAAGCATTTTGTCAACGGATGAGTTGCGTCGACCGGATTCAGCGTGACCTCCTGTGCTGCCGGATGGAAATCAAAGCTGCCGCCCAGCAAGGCGCTGAAACGGTCATCGCTGTTGAAGTTGGCAATCGCGCCATGCAAAGCAATCAGGCCCCCGCCATTTTCAACATAGCTGAGCAGAGAATTGAGCAGCGCCTTTACCTTTGCTTCGCGTTCTGCAAGCGGAAGCTCCTTATATTTCGCGCCATGCTTGTCCACGAGATTGATCAGGACATCGCGGAAGATATCGCGGTCTTTGCCTGTGGGGCAGTTGTTATTCAGGACAACCGCATCGTATGCCTTCAGGTTTTCCGGCATGAACTGCTCGATGTCATTGCTCTCAACCACCTTCCAAGCACCTGTCTTTGTTCCCAGCATCTTCACCACCGCAGCCGTCTTGGGCGTCACCTTATGATCAAAGCCAGTGATCAGCGAGAAGACCAGCAGTGTGCGCTCCTTCTTGGGGGCGGCCATGGGTTTCGTCGGCGCGATCTTCTCCATCGCCGCCTGCCACTCGGGGGTGATGGTATATTCATCGGCTGCCTGACTGTTGAACGTGCAGCTGGCTGCACAGAGTGCTGCTGTTGTGGCACTCATGAACGCGCGTCGTGATATCATACTGGAATCTCCCCTTTTTTTGTTTCCTAAAACTTCAACTTTTAATCATTTAACCACAAAGAGCGCATAGAACACAAAGAAAAAATTATGCCTGCGCCTTCTGCCATTGCTGGAGTTTTGCAGATGCACGGCCGTCAGCAATAGCATTGCGGGCAAGCGTTACGCCTTCTTCTAGGGAGGCGGCTAAGTCGCCGACATAGAGGACAGCAGCCGCATTGAGGCAGGTCATGTCTGTGCAGGCCTGCGTCCCTTGTCCAGACAGGATATCGAGCAAGCGATCCCGCTCGAGCTGGACATTCCCAAACGCCGCAACCTCTTCAAAGCTTGCCGTACACAGACCGACATCTTCGGGCATGATCGAATAGGCGTGACGGTATGTAGATGAGAAAGAGATAATCTGCGTCGGGCCGGTGATGGAGAGTTCATCCATGCCGCCTGAACGTTCAAGATCCGTCCCGTGCACGACCATGCCCCGTTCCACGCCCATATCGCACAGCACATCCGCCACCAGCGTCAGGAGTCTGGGCGCGTAGACACCCCGCACCACGCGGTCCGGACGTGCAGGATTGGCCAGGGAGGCCGCGATGTTCAGCGTGGAGCCAAAGCGTATCTGACTCAGAATGCGTCCCAAGGCGCACGGATGCACCTTGGCGCTCATGCCATTGAACAGCCCCAGGCCGCAGTCGCGAATACTTTTGCGAACCGTTTCAATTGAGACATCCACGCCGATGCCCGCAGCCTCCAGCACATCCACGGTCCCGCACGAGGAGGTCAAGGCCCGCGCGCCATGACGCGCTAACGTCGCACCGCACGCTGCTGCGACAATCGCGGCCACGGAGCTGACATTGAAGGTCTTGAGCGAGTCCATACCCGTGCCTGAATTTTCAATCAGCGGACGCGGCAAGCCCTCGAAGGCATCTACCGTATCCAGCTCCATGATCGCCTTCCAGGCGCCTTCGATCTCGCCGCAGCTCTCGCCCTTGGCCACCAAAGCGCCCAGGAAAGCGCCCTGCTGAAGGTCTGGCTGTTCGCCCTTGAGGATTTCGCAGAAGGCGCGATACGACTCTTCCGAGGTCAAATCCGTATGGTTGATTAGGCGTTGAATCAGTTTTCCAAAAGGGGCTAGATCGTTCATGGGTAGAGGTGTACTTTCATTCCGGTTCGATTGCGCACAAGGTCAAGGGCTTCCGCCAGAGCCGTCAGCGGCATGCGATGGCTGATCAGGTCTGCAACCGGAATTGCACCTGACGCAATCAGCTGGATCGCCTCTTCGCCGTGGCGGAAGGCGCAACCATAAGCGCCGACAACGCGTTGTTCAAGATAGTGAATTGAATTTATGCTCAAATTGCTGGGTTCAATGCCTGGCAGGAGCCCGGAGAAGGCAACGAGCCGACCGCGCGGAGCCAGCGCGGCAATCGCTTGGTTATAGGCGTCAACACTGCCAACAGCAGGAATACAGACATCAAAACGTTCATGGCCGGGAAGCGTCGCTACAGCACCCGCGCGCTCCCGGCGTGAACCATCCGGCTCAATCTGGATCATCTCTGCGCCGCGCTGTCTTGCTGCGCGCGCCAGAAGCGTCCCGGCAGGTCCGGCGCCCCAGATGGCCACACGTTCCCCTGCTTTTAATTCCGCACGTTCCAACGCATTCAGGCAACAGGAAAGGGGTTCGGCAAAAACAGCCTCTTCAAAGGAGAGCTTATCGGGTATACGCAACACGCTCTTGACTGGCGCAACAACATGACTTGCAAAGCCTCCATCCCGGTGGAACCCCATGATTTGCATGCCCCGGCAGAGATTATCCGCGCCCGCCAGGCATTGCGGACAGGTCCCGCATGCGGTTCCCGGATACAGGTAGACACGTGCACCCAGCCACGACACATCGGCCTGGGGGCCTACAGCATCGACAATTCCGACAACCTCTTCTCCTGGGATTCGCGGCAGTGTCAGATCACGATGGCCATGCTCAATGATTTTAAGATCTGTACGGCAGAGGCCTGTCACAGCAACCTGAACACGCACTTCACCTTGTGAGGATACTGGTAAGGGCACCTCTTCGATCTCGAAGGCCCCTATTTTATGGATGACAATCGCCTGCATATCGTTCTTTAGATAGGCCGGATTATACAAGAAGACCCCGCCAAAAACAACAACGCTTTCCCTTTTTTCAGTTGAGGATTGAGGTGCCCATGAAAATCGGATAAAATAGTTAATTAAAAGGAGCTAATTAGAATTAGCCACAGACACACCGAATGAACAGACTTTTCATTTTAGTAGCAGCAAGCCTATTGACCTGTTTCGCCACATGCACGCATGCGGCAAGGTATGCTTTGGTCACAAAACACGGTTCCATGGAATCAAGGGCTTCCCTCCTGCAACTGGACGCCCCTTTCTTTAAAGTTGCAAAAATAGCCTCCAAGGTCGAACTCTCACAAGAGATCCTCCTGCCAACGCATCTTTCAAAAGGTGACGAGATTCTTCTTAACCTGCCGGAAGGTTTAAGCCTGCTTGCCATTGTGGATCGTATTGAGACTGATGTCATGGGAATCACCTCCATACGTGGACGCTTTGACGATGACCGCTTCGCATACTTGATGATCGCCACAGACGGCTCAACAATGCTAGCCGACATCTCTCTTCCAGGCCGAAAGATAAACCGCCGCATCAAATTCAAAAACGGCTCTCATTATCTTCTGGAACCCGACGCTGAGGCCGACAAGCCGCTCGAGGGCGCCCCTAGCCCTGAATTACCTCAAGAAGATCCTCTCGCGCCGCCAGCCACACCGGCTGCGGTTCAAGGGGGCACCATCATTACGCCATTGGCAGGCGTCAGCGACCCCGCAACGATTGACATCCTGGTCGCTTATACGCCAGCAGCAAAGACCTGGGCGAACGCCAATGAAGGCGGCATCAGCAACGTCATCAACCAACTCATGGCCAAAGCGCAACTCGCCTGTGACAACAGCCAAACGTATATCGCCATGCGACTGGTACACGCCCCGGAAATTGCCTATACAGAAAGTTCAAGCGCCGGCACCGACTTAGACCGCCTCACTTACACAGACGGCATTATGGACGACATCCACACCTTGCGTACAACGTATGGCGCGGACCTTGTCGTCTTGCTGGAATACACAGACAGCACGGGCGGCATCGGCTGGTTGCTCAACACTGCTTCGGGATCGCCCTCTTACGGGTTCTCCATTTCGCGTGTCCAGCAAGCCTCCTGGAGCTACACGACCATCCATGAGATCGGACATAACATGGGCGCTCACCACCACAAAGCACAGAATTTCCAGGCAGGTCCAGGACTCTACTCCTATTCCGCGGGCTGGCGATGGACCTACAATACCAGCCATTACTGCGATTTAATGACCTACGAAGGCGGAAGTTATTTCGCCGACGGAATCGACCATACGCGCGTGGGATACTTTTCCGATCCTGCCATATCGCTGAACGGCATCCCGACCGGCCACGCCACGGACGGAAACAATGCGCTCACGCTCCGCCAAGTCAAGCACACGGTCGCGGCGTATCGGGCAACTGTGGTAAACGCTGTTGCCACGCCCCAGTTTTCGCCGGTTTCCGGCACGGCCTTCTCATCTTCGATCCAAGTGTCCATCACCTGCTCAACAGCCAGCGCAACCATCCGGTACACCACCAACGGAAGCGAGCCTACAACGAACAGCACCCTCTATACCGTGCCATTCACCCTCACCAGCACGACCACGGTGCGTGCTAAAGCCTTCAAGAGCGGCATGAACGACAGCGCCACCGCAGTGGCCACCTACTCCAACAACCGTCCAGCTAACGACAACTTTATCAATGCCACGCTTCTGTTGGACACATCAGGGTCCACAACCGGAACAAACGTTGACGCGACAAAGGAGTCTGGCGAACCCAACCACGCCAACATCTCATCCGCAACAAACTCAGTCTGGTGGACGTGGACAGCACCCACCACAGGTTTTCTGACCCTCGATACCCTGCAAACTTCTTTCGACACGGTCATGGCTGCTTACACAGGGAGTGCGGTGAACGGATTGTCTCTGATCGCAAGCAATGACGACTTTGATTATGCGAACGGCTATTACCAGAGTCTGGTCTCCTTCACTGCGATATCCAACACGACCTACTCTATCGCAGTCGCTGGATATAACGGCACCAACGGCACCGTAACCCTTGATTGGGCATTTGTCGCCCCGAGCAGCATCATACCGCTCCAAAATGGCATCCCTTTAACAGGCTTGTCCGGGAACATGGATTCTGTTGCCCATTTCAAAATTGCCCTCCCTGCGGGCGCATCAAACCTGGTCGTCACGACAGCAGGCGGCTTAGCAGGTCAAGACTGCGACTTATTCGTTATGTATGGGAAACCTCCAACTGCTTATGCATACGATTTTGCTTCGAAAGGCTACTCCTGCACAGAATCGGTGACCCATTCCACTCCAACCCCGGGAGACTGGTATATCATGCTCTATGGGTTCAGCGCTTACTCGGGCGTGACGTTGAAGGCAAGTTATCGACAGAACATGCCCGTCATCACAACCGCCAGCCTGACTTCGTCGTCTGGATCAACTTACCTGAACATGCAATTTGACGCCAATTCAGGCAAGACATATAACATCCAACGCAAGTATGCCTTGACGAATCTGAACTGGACGACCATCCGGACCTTTACGACCAACGCAAGCCAGCGGGTGACCTTGCCGATTACCCTGACCCCGGGTCAGCCCGCTGGGTTCTACCGCCTTCAGATGCCATAGGCAGTAGCGTGTTTTTACAGTGCATGGAGCTGATTTGCGTTCACACCTGAATTTTGCTAACGTATCACTTTCTTAAGGAGCTTTATGATTCGATTAGGTGTCAATATTGACCATGTTGCTACATTACGGCAGGCCAGACGCACGACATACCCAAGCGTGATCGAGGCTGCGGCTGCCTGTGAACGCGCAGGGGCGCATGGCATTACGATCCATTTACGGGAAGACCGCCGGCACATTCAGGATGCGGATGTATACACCTTGCGCAAGACGCTGAAGACGCGCATGAATCTCGAACTGGCCAACACGCCCGCCATTATCGCGATCGCCTTGGACGTGAAGCCGGATGAAGTCTGCATGGTGCCTGAGAAGCGCGAGGAGCTGACCACCGAAGGGGGCCTTGATGTCGCAGGCCAGCAAGAGTCTCTTGCCCCTGTTGTCGCACAAATGCGCGAGGCGGGAATCTGTGTCAGCATGTTCATCGACCCCGACCTGCGCCAAGTCGAGGCGTCTGCCGCCATTGGCGCGCCTTATATTGAGTTGCATACAGGCGCGTATGCGGAGCACACCGGTGTTGCCCGGGAGGAGGAGCTCTCACGTTTAATCCGCGCAGCCGAGCACGCGCACAAACTGGGACTCCACGTCAATGCCGGCCATGGCCTCAACCTTGAAAATATTGGCCCCATCCTGGCCCTCCCCTATCTGGACACCTTAAACATCGGCCATAGCATTGTGTGCGACGCCCTTTTCATTGGACTCGAAAACGCCACGCGCGCGATGCTGGACAAACTGAGCGAATAACCCCCTATGCTGACACGCGGCTCTTATGGAATTGAGTATGACCAAGGCAACCGTGATAACGCCCATCACCGGTTCTGGTGGATTGCTTTGTTCATACCGATTGTGGTGGTCGGGCTCCTCTTGTCGCGTGGCTGCTCACACGACAAGGAGTCATTAGAAGATGACCCTGTCCAAGCCAAGCGCTTTGATGCCCCTGAAGAAAAAAACGAAACACAACGGATCTCCATCTGGACTCATTTTGCGAACTACTGGTTCAGACGGACAACTGCCGAAACCAACAAGACAGAGTCCTCTTCGTCGCTGAAGGCCAGCGAGCCACTCACCAAACAGATTGATCCGCAGGTCCGTGAACTTTTTGACAAGGCGAACATGGCTGAACAAGCCAATAACCTGCTTGAGGCGCGCCAGATTTTCTCACGCCTGCTACGCATGGAGGGCGCTGCTGAGCTGCGTCCCTTCATCGAGCGCAAGTTGGGAGCGCTCCACGCAACGCTCTATCTGTCCACACGGCCAGCACCCGGGAAAACAGTACACCGACTCGCCTCCGGGGAAAAGGTGGGCAAGCTCGCCGCAGATTATGGCTGCACGCTTGAATACATCTTATATGTGAACACCATTCAGAAACCCGAGTCCCTGCAAATCGGCAAGATGCTGACCGTGCTCCAAAATCCCCGCTTCGAGCTTCTGATTTCCAAACGTGATTCCACGGCTGTACTGCTGCTGAATAACGGCTTTTTTAAGCGGTATACGCTTTTACTGAGTGAAGGCACGCCGCCCCCCAAGGGCCTGTATCACGTGCTGACCCGAGGCAAACGGACGATCGCAGATGACGTACCCTGGACCGGCATGGCAGATGACAAGCCGCGACATGAGCGGGATATCTGCTGGGTCACCCTCGCCACGCAAGACAAGGCCATGCTCGGCGGCATCAGTCTTCAAGGCACCCGGAATTCACAAACGAAACACGCCTTAAATATCCGCTTCCGCAACTCCGACATTGAAGAGCTCTACTTCCTGCTCCCCAGTAGCACATCGGTGATTGTCGCGGATTAACGGAGTCAGGGATCCGGAGTCTAAAAAAAGTGGTGGGAGCTTCCAGCTCCCGGCAGCAAATGCGGGAGCAGGATGCTCCCGCTACAATCGAACCTCGAAAGCGGGTCGTGAGCCCCTGTGGCGCAAAAAAAGTGGGGGGAGCTTCCAGCTCCCTAGCAGCCCAGGACGCGCACGCGGCGTCCCTCGACACTCAGGCGCCCCTCTGACAGCAGCCGCAGCGATTCAGGATAGGCGATATGTTCCTGAACCTGGATACGTGCATGGAGTGTTTCCGCTGTGTCATCCGCCAGCACAGGGACACATTTCTGGACAATAATCGGGCCGGTGTCCGTCCCCTCGTCCACAAAATGAACCGTGCAACCCGCAACCTTCGCGCCATAGTCCAACGCCTGCTTCCAGGCAGCAACGCCTGGAAAAGCAGGTAACAGCGCCGGGTGGATGTTTAAGACCCGGAACGGGAAAGCCTTGAGCAGTTCGGGCTTCACAATGCGCATGAAGCCTGCCAGCACAACAGTGTCCACGCCAGCCTCCTTGAGTAGCTGGATGCAGCGTTGCTCGGCTACGCCGTCCAACTTTGTCTTGAATGGTGCGCAATCCAACCATTGGCATGGAATCGAATGCCGTCGTGCACGCTCCAAGATCTTGGCATCATGAACATCTGACAAAACAAGACTGACTTCCGCATCGAGCGTTCCGGCTTGAATAGCGTCCACGACCGACTGCATGTTGGAGCCAGAGCCTGACCCCAACACGCCTATTTTCAATTTTGAACTTTTCACAATTCGCTCATTATTTATTTAAAACTACTGCTTCGCGATCGGCTCAAGGGTCACCACGCGGAAATCGATTGCGCCGCCTTCGCTCTGAAGGCAGATCTGTCCAGCGTCCGTATAGACATCAACACCTTTATTCATCAAAACGCCATTCACGGAAACCTCGACTGTATTCCCCTTCACCGTGACATCGACACTGTTCCACTCGCCCCGCGGCTTCTCGCTGCCTTCGGCGGCCTGACGCTTGACACTCTTGGTGCCTTTGTTTTCCAAGCCATTGAGCGTCGCCGTTGAGAGCATGACCCAGTCACCCGCGCTCCCCAGCTTCAATTGCGCCTCAATGGCCTTCGGGAGGAAAAAGTTGTCCGGGCCAGTCGTAAAGACAAAGATTCCGCTATTCGGGGACTTCGTTGTCGTGTCTGCCCAGCGGTACTCGACATGCAGCTTATAATCCGCATAGCTCTGTTGCGTACGGAGGTAACCAAAGGGTGTACCGGAGCACTTGATAATACCCTCTTCAATTTTCCATGTCTTGTCCGGGCAGGCATTCGTCTCCGCCTTAATCACTTTTGTCCAGCCGTCAAAGCTTTTACCGTTAAAAAGCGCTATCTTTTCCGTGGGGCGAATAGCCTCTGGCTTTATCGCCTGGCTCGAAGGCTCCGCCTTCACCAGCATTTCCGCCATCGCCGTCATCCCAATCATCCCAGCCGAAACAACGAGTCCTGCAAATACCATCTTGTTCATATGAATGCTCCCATGGGTTAATGTAGATATATATTAAACCATAGCGTGTGACAGATGTAAAGTGCGTGGAATTATGCTTGAAATTAGTTACATAAATAAGTTATTTTAATAAAAACTCCGTTCTTGACCGCTTTGACAGGAATATGATAATCTTTCTTCAAAAGAGGGGTATGATGAACGCGCGAACAATTCTTTTTGAACGGCATGTTGCGGCAAAAGCACGCATCGTTGATTTTGGTGGATGGGACATGCCTGTCCAGTACGACGGCATTATTGCTGAGCATAATCGGGTTCGTACACATGTCGGCATGTTTGACACCTGCCACATGGATGCTTTTATCATCAAGGGCGACTTAAACAGGGTCGTCTCGCAGGACTTGAAGACGCTCGCCGTCGGAGCCTGCCGTTACGGTTTTCTGCTCAATGACGCCGGCGGCATCATTGACGATCAGATCTGTTATCGCTTAGGCGATGACGAGTGGATGATGGTCGTGAATGCATCGACTGCCCCGGGTGATTTCGCCTGGGTCCGAAACTACGTGGATGCCAAAGACCTTCGCGACACGCAAAGCAAAATCGATGTCCAAGGGCCCAACGCCCTTGCGGAAGCCACGCGGATACTGGGCTTTGACCTCTCTGACTTAAAACGGTTCCGTTGGAAACGGATCAACGACTGTATCATCAGCCGGACCGGCTACACAGGGGAGGACGGCATCGAGATCTATGCGCCGCACGCCACCATCGCCGCGATCTGGGACACCCTGACGGCCCATGGAATTCAGCCGTGCGGACTCGGTGCGCGTGACACCCTTCGGCTCGAAGCCGGACTTCCGCTCTATGGACATGAGTTTGACACGACCAAGTCACCTGCAGAAGCAAACACCCTGCGCTACGCTTCGAAAGCTGAAGCTTTCATCGGCAAGGCTGCCATGCTGGCGCGCGCGCAAAACCTCCAGGAGCAACTTGTCGCCTTCAAGCTGGAAGGGCGTCAGTCAGCGCGCAACGGACAATCTGTTAAAGACAACGAGACGACCATTGGCGTCGTCACCAGCGGTTCCTACTGCCCAACCATTGCAGCCGCCGTGGGCTTCGCTTATGTGCAGCCTCGCTATGCAGCGCTCGGCTCAACCTTTTCAATCGACAACGGGCGGACGCTCCTCGCAGCAACCGTGGTCGAATCACCTTTTTACCGTAAAAAATAGGAGGTACCAGAATGATGCGTTACACGAAAGAGCATGAATGGGTCAACATTGAAGGCACAACAGCAACCGTCGGCATCAGCCAGCACGCCCAGGCAGCACTTGGCGATATCACGTTCGTCGAGCTTCCCTCAGTCGGCAAGGTTCTCAAAGCAGGAGCCCAACTTGGCGTCGTTGAATCCGTCAAGGCCGCCAGCGACATCTACGCCCCCATCTCCGGAACGGTTTCGGAAGTCAACTCAGCCCTTGATGTCGCGCCTGAACTCATCAATCATTCCCCTGAAGCCGACGGCTGGATCTGCAGACTCACCAGCATCTCGGTTGCAGATGCGGACAAGCTTATGGATGAGGCCGCTTACCAAGCCTTTCTCGGCTAGTCCTTTTTCACTTTTAGCTTTTCACTTTTAATTTTTCTTACTATGTCCTTCATACCCCACACGCCAGAAGACCGTGATGCCATGCTTGCCGCCATTGGTGTACCCAGCATTGACGCGCTCTTCAACGATATTCCGGAAGAGGCCCGCCTGCACAAGCTCAACATGCCTGATGGCATCAGCGAGCAGGAGGTCTACGACAAGCTCCATGCGCTTTCGCATAAGAATGCGCATGAACTGACCTGCTTCGTGGGCGGAGGGTTTTACGACCACTCCATTCCTGCTGCGGTTGACACCCTGACTTCGCGCGGCGAGTTTTTCACGGCCTACACCCCCTATCAGCCTGAAGTCGCCCAGGGCACACTGCAAGCCATCTTTGAGTATCAGAGCATGATCTGCCGTTTGACGGGCATGGATGTGGCGAACGCCTCGATGTACGACGGAGGCACCGCGCTTGTCGAAGCCGCCATCATGGCGATCCGCTCGACCAGCCGGCCACGCATCATTGTCGCGGGGGGCATCAATCCGATTTACCGGCGCATGCTCGACACCTACACAAAAAATTTACACATCGAGATGGACCAGCTTCCCTTTATCGAGGGACCTGCAGACCGTGCAAAGATCGCTTCGCTGCTGACGGACCAGACCGCAGCCGTGATCCTGTCAAACCCTAACTTCTTCGGCACGATCGATGACTTCACCGACATCGCGGAGATGGCTCACGCGAAAGGGGCCTTGATCATTGCCTCTGTCTACCCGATCTCCTTGGGCATCATCAAGTCGCCTGCTGAAATGGGGGCTGACATCGTGGTCGGCGAAGGGCAGTCCCTGGGCCTGCCGCTCGCCTTCGGCGGACCCTACCTTGGATTTTTCGCAGTTAAGAAAGCCCTTGTGCGCAAAATGCCCGGACGCATCGTCGGCGAAACAACAGACCGCCACGGGAACCGCTGCTTCGTATTGACCCTTCAGGCGCGCGAACAGCACATCCGCCGCGAAAAGGCAGCCTCCAATATTTGTTCAAACGAATCGCTGTGCGCCTTACGGGCCACGATTTATCTCTCGTTGCTTGGGAAGCAGGGTTTCCAGGAACTTGCTCAAACGTGCAGGACAAAAGCGGAGTACGCAAAAGCGCAGTTCGCTCAAATCAAAAACGTCAAGGTCAAGAACACCTCGCCGACCTTCAACGAATTCGTACTTGAGCTCCCTTGTGACGCTTCTGACCTGGTTGCCGAACTCATTCGGCTCGGCATCATTGCCGGGTTCCCGCTGGGGCGCTACTATCCTGAGCTGAAGAACTGCCTGCTCGTCGCCATCACGGAAAAGCGGACACAGGCTGAGATTGACGCCTTCGTCAGCGCGCTGAAAGGACTCTTGAAATGAGCAAACTGATTTTCGAAACGAGCGTAAAAGGGCGCAGGGCGGTATCCTTTCCTAAGCCGTCTGCGGCCGAACAGCATTACGCAACCGTGAACCTCCCCAAAAATCTGGCGGCGTCTAATCCTGTCGAACTACCAGAAGTCAGCGAACTCGATGTCATCCGCCATTTCACACGGCTGTCGACAAAGAATTACAGCATCGACACGCACTTCTACCCGCTGGGTTCCTGCACCATGAAATACAATCCGCGCATCTGTGAAAAGACAGCCGGGTTGGATGGCTTCGCAGGCCTGCATCCGCTGCTGCCACAGCTCCGCCAGGGCGAAACATTGGCCCAGGGCGCTTTGGAGGTCATCTGGAAAACAGAGCGCCTGCTCAGCGAACTCACAGGGATGGACGGCTTCACCCTCCAGCCCATGGCCGGCGCGCATGGTGAACTCACTGGCTTACTGCTGATCGCCGCGTATCACCGCGACAAGGGGAACACACGCCACAAGGTTATCATTCCTGACTCCGCGCATGGGACAAACCCGGCCTCGGCAGCGATTGCCGGTTACGACGTGGTCTCGGTCCCGACGGACCCCCAGGGAAACATGGATATCGAAGCATTCAAGGCCGCGCTGACACCGGATGTGGCCGCAGTGATGATGACCTGCCCGAACACCCTTGGGCTCTTCGAGACGGGCATCCTTCAGATTGCGGAGCTGGCCCATGCCAACGACACCCTGCTCTATTACGATGGCGCCAACATGAACGCGCTCATGGGCCGTGCACGTCCGGGCGATTTGGGGTTTGACGTGGTGCATCTGAATGTCCACAAGACACTCTCGACGCCCCATGGCGGCGGGGGGCCGGGCGCGGGGCCTGTCGGCGTGAAAGAGAGCCTTGTTCCCTTCCTCCCGACCAGCATCGTTGAGAAGGATGCGCTCGGCAAATATTGGTTGCGGTACGACAAGCCGAAATCCATCGGATACATCGCGCCGTTCTATGGCAACTACTCCATCCTGATCAGGGCCTACACCTACCTCCTCCATCTCGGGGGCAACGGATTGAAAGAGGCGACAGAGTACGCCGTGCTCAACGCCAATTACATCCGCGCAAAGATACAACCCTACTTCAAGGTTGCGTATGACCGCATCTGCATGCATGAATGCGTCTTCACAGCGGACAAGCAGATGGAGAAGGGCGTACGGGCGCTGGATATTGCCAAGGCTTTGATTGACGCGGGCTTCCATCCGCCGACCATCTATTTCCCGCTCATTGTCCATGAGGCGATGATGTTCGAACCGACGGAGACAGAGGCCAAAGAGACCATCGACCTGTTCATCGAGCAGATGATCCGGATTGCAGCCTGCGCAGAGGAGCATCCTGAATCCTTCGCAAACATGCCACTGACCACTGAAATTTCGCGTGTTGATGAGACCAAGGCGGCGAAGGCCATGATTTTAAAGGCGTAATTGGCTTTTCCATTGCCAAAATCGACATCGCATGCTATTATTCAGGCATGTTTGAAACTGTCAGGGATTTCTTTTTTGCGGAACCGTTCCGCCTTTTAATTATGGCATGCTGGTCAGCATGCGCTGCAGGTTTTGCTTGGTACAGTATTGGTATTGCACGCGAAATCACGTATGTGACACTTGCCGACGGCAGACAGCAGGAGCGAAAAATTCCCTTTATCTTCCGCTTGTTATTGCCCTTTATTTCAAATCTGACGCCTGTCGTCACGCGTCCTGAATTTAAAAAATCCAGCGACACCGCTGAGCAAAAACTCACAGCAGCAGGCTTTGAAGGGTTACTCACGGGCCCTGAATTCATCGCCATTAAATTTATGATGCCCATCGTCTGCGGCATCGTCTGGTTCGGCATCCTCAGCCTCCTCAACCAAGCTTTGCCGGGGGTGATTGGCGGAAACTTTATCCTCCTTTTTGTGGGGGGCGTCATCTTTTTTTACGCCTACCCCATCTTCTGGCTCAATCGCGCACTCAAGCTCCGCCATCTCTCCATCCAGCGAGCGATGCCCTTCGTGCTGGACTTGCTGACCCTCTCGGTGGAGGCTGGCATGGATTTTATGAGCGCACTGCAACGGAATTGCGAGCGCCGCAAACTCGACGCGCTCAACGAAGAGCTGATTCGCATGACCCGCGAAATCCAGATCGGACTCCCGCGCAGAGTCGCCTTAAAAAATATGGCCGTCCGGGTTGACTTAGCCGATCTGCGATCCGTGACCAATGCACTGATCCAGGCCGATGAGCTGGGGGTCAGCATTGGCGCTATTTTACGTATTCAGTCCGATCAGATGCGCTCCCGCCGTTTTGACCGCGCAGAGAAGCTCGCAAACGAGGCGCCTGTCAAGATGCTCGGCCCTCTGATGTTATTTATCTTCCCTGCCGTCTTCGTCATTCTTCTCGGCCCCATTCTTCGCGACACAATGAATCAACTCTTCTAACCCTTCATGCACCTCATCCTGGATTAATCGTTATGTCTAATTATATTTTGATTTTCGAGAAAGGCCTTCGTGTTGGCGCCCAAATTCCTATTGTCGCAGAAAAAACCACACTGGGCCGCTCTTCACAATGCGACATTGCTGTTGCGGATCCTGAACTTTCACGTGTTCACTGCACTTTTGAGCTGAAAGGGGTCGAGTTGTGGCTGAAGGACCACGAAAGCGCAAATCAGACGCTGGTCAACGAGGTGCCCATCACCGAGCATAAACTGAATCCCGGAGACATCATCACGGTCGGCGACTCGATCATCCGCGTGACCGTCACCGCTTCTTCACCCCTTTCTTCGGCAGAGCCCTCCACCTCTGTACTCCCGCCGCAGACCTCCAGTGACGTGATTATCGATCTGGGTTTTGATACGCCCGGCGAAAATTCACAACAGAAAAACATTCTGCGCCCGATTCTGTGGGGCTTTACAGCCTTACTCATCTTCGTGACCTGCCTCTGGTTCATCTTCACCATGGACACTGGCAAAAACAAGACGAAGATCAAGTCCCCTCTCTCCGAGAAGGACAACACCATGCTCGTCTATTATGAAAAAGTCGATGCCACAGCAGGGAACATTTTCCGTTACGAACTCTCTCTGACAGCCGACGGCATGCTGGTCGTCAAAATCGATGACCTCGCCGGAGGCAACCGTCATATCCGGAAGGAGAAGAAGGTCGAAGCCGATATTCTGCTCGACCTCTCACGTGGTATCATGGAAAGCGGGTTCTTCTCACTGGATAAGGAGTATACGGGCTTTGCGGCCAACGCCAACACGCTGAGCGAATACACCCTGGTGGCTGCGATCGGCAAAAAGGTTCATACCTGCCGTATCCTGAACCGCCCAGACCAACCTGAGGCCTTCCGTAATATTCGTGAACGGCTTGAGACGTTCAGCAAGAACGAACTGGGCATCTGGGCGATCCAGTTCTCTACGGAGAAACTCACAGAGCTGGCCCAAAACGCCTTTGATATCGCGAAGAAACATTACGCTGAGCGCGATGTCCGCTTCGGCAATCGCCACGATGCGATCCGTAATTTCCAAGAGGCCCTCTTCTACCTGGACACGGTCAATCCCAAACCCCCCTTCTACGACCAGATCAAGGAGGGTCTCGACGCTGCAAAGGCTGACTTAACCAAGCAGCTACAGGAACAAAATTTCCGTGCTGACCGCGCCATCAACCTGGCGGACTGGCCCACAGCGGCCAAGGAACTCCGAATCATTTGCGAGCTTATCCCCGAGCGGTCTGATGAAATTCACCAGACTGCTGCACGAAAACTGCTCGACGTTGAGAAACGAATCAAGAAACGTTAGTCCTGTCTCAGAAGAACTCCAACCCCTTCAAACCAGACATTTATAAAGCAATGAACCTAAAACACACCATCGGCTTCGGCTTAATCCTACTTGCGACCGTCTCACCGGCAGCACGTAAACCTCTCCCCGTAACGCAGCTCAACATCTCCTCCACGCCCGCTGAAGCAGAGATCACCATCGACCACAAAAAGGTTGGGGTGACACCTCAGGCGATTACCAACATAACCCCGGGGATACATCTGCTGCAAGTAGAGAAAACAGGGTTCCGCTCCGTAATCGAAACCGTGATTGTCCAGAAAGAGGTCACCCAGTCAAAAGAATTCACCCTGGAGCCCGTTGCCGGACTCGCACTGATCACCTCCAAGCCCGAAGGCGCGGAGATCTCCTATAACAATGCCTCGCTGGGCCAGACACCGCTCTTGCTGACCACGCTCAATCCGGGAAACCATCGGCTCACCCTCTCCTTGCCTGGCTTCCAAAGCAAGAACGTTGACCTGAATATCGAGGATCGCACCCCGGTCAAAATGGAAGTCGACCTGATGTCAGCCTCCGGCACCTTGAATATCGAGACTGAGCCTGCTGATGCCGAGGTGTTTATCAACGGTATTTCACGCGGCAAGACACCCCTTACCATTGAACGTATTCCTGAAGGGAGCGTGAACATTGACATCAAGGCCGCCGGCTATGAAACCCATACACGTCAGGTCTCCTTGGCCGCAGGCGAAGTCCAAAAGGTCAACCTTACCATGAAGCCCCTTCCCGGGACGCTTCTGATCGTCTCCATCCCCAGCGGTGCGCGCGTCTATATCAATGACGAATTCAAGGGCACAACCCCTTTCACGCTTGAAAAACTCTCGCCCGGCACCTATCGCGTGCGCGTGGAACGTCCGGGTTGCGAACCCAATGCACGTGACGTGGTGGTTGAAAAGAGCGCCTCCATCACCGAGGAGTTTCGCATGACAAAAATCACAGGCCGCATCGAAGTTGTCACTGCGCCTGCAGGCGCAACCGTTCTCCTGGATGGCGTGAAAATAGATGTCACGCATTCGAAAAAAACAGATACCACCGCCTTTTCTGACCCATTGGCCATTGAAGACATCCTTGAAGGCGAGCACATTATCGAAGTCACGCGAAAAGGGTATGCCCCGCAAAAACGTCCGATTACGATCACACGGGACCAGACGATTTCGCCACAGTTTCGGTTGATCCGTCAATTTATCCCGAACTACGAAGTGATCACCTCTCGTGCGCATTACAAGGGCGTCCTTGAATATACGACGGACGAAGGGATTAAGATTGAAACAGCCCCTGGCGTGACGCAAATGATTCCGTTAAAAGACGTCCGCAAGCATGGTCCGCTTCGTGAAGAAGGACAATGATATTTCCCGTTGATACCATCCTCCCGAACATAGCTGCCTCGCTTGCCGCCAATCGTGCGGTCGTGCTTCAATCTCCGCCCGGGTCAGGAAAGACAACGCGCGTGGCCCCCTATCTGCTCGATGCGCCATGGCTTTCGGGCAAGAAGATCCTTATGCTGGAACCCCGCCGCCTCGCGGCACGCAGTGCAGCTGGCTATATGGCCCGGCAACGACAAGAGTCTGTCGGTGAAACCATCGGCTATCATATCCGTCTTGACAGGTCGTGCGGCCCGTATACGCGCATTGAGATCCTGACGGAAGGCCTCTTGACCCAAAGGCTCCTCAGCGACCCTGAACTCTCGGATGTCGGACTTGTGATCTTTGACGAATTCCATGAACGCAGCCTGGCGGCAGACACCGGGCTTGCCATGGTCCTGGATTGTCAGCGCGCCCTTCGTCCGGATCTGCGTATCGTTGTCATGTCCGCAACGCTTCAACCAGGCCCCATCGCCGCGCATCTGGGGAAGGCAGACGTCCACACAGCAGACGCTCGCCTCTTTCCGGTTGAGACGCGCCTGCTCAAGCGCCTCCCGACAGCGCCGATGCCCGCCGTGGCCGCAGACGCTGTCTGCCGTGCACTGCAGGACGAGGAGGGGAGCATCCTTGTCTTTCTCCCGGGCGAAGGCGAAATCCGCCGGACGCTTGAACGCTTGCGTGAGGCGCGTCTTCCGAACACGGTCTCCTTGCATCCGCTTTATGCCGCACTCTCGCGCGAGGAACAAGACGAAGCTGTTCTGCCTCCTTCTCCTGGGAGGCGGAAGATTGTTCTCGCCACATCGATTGCGGAGTCGTCCATTACGATCGAGGGCATCCGTGTCGTCATTGACACGGGCTGGATGCGCGTCCCGCGCTTTTCCCCGCGTTATGGCATGTCGCGTCTTGAAACGCTGCGGATCACCCGCGACCGGGCAGACCAGCGGCGCGGACGCGCCGGCCGCATGAGTCCGGGTGTCTGCTATCGCCTCTGGGATGAGGTCATTGACCAACAACTCGCCCCTGAATCCCTGCCCGAAATTTTTGACGCGGATCTCGCACCGGTCGTCCTTCAGTCCGCTGAATGGGGAACGGCTGCACGCGCGGGCCTGCCCTGGCTCACACCGCCACCGGAGTCTGCCTGGAGTTATGCCACAACCCTCCTCCTCGAACTCGGCGCCCTCGCCGCGTCTGCCGCTTCCAGCCCCGCTTCATCCCCGCCCGTCATTACCGCACGCGGACGCTCCATGGTGAAGCTGCCGCTCCATCCGCGCTTAGCGCACATGATCTTTGAAGCTGCTGAAGCAGGGTGCGCACAGCGCGCGTGCCTCCTGGCCGCCGCACTGACAGAGGCGGCCTCCGACTCCTCCAGGCGTTACGAAACAGACGCGCGACGCCTGCTCGACTCTTTGCAAAGCATCGACGGGTTCACGCAGCGGGTGCGCGAACTCGCACGTCGCTGGGGACGCGCCTATCCGGAGCAGGACCGCACATCCTGCTCTGAAGGCCTCTTGCTGGCGTATGCCTTCCCTGACCGCATTGGACGACGTCGCGACAACTCCGGCTACTATCTTCTCCGCAGCGGCCGTGGCGCAACCCTCGACACCTCTGACGCGCTTGCCCGGGAAGAGTGGCTCGTGGCCGCTGAATTGCAAGATGACACGACCGATGCGAAGATACGCCTTGCAGCTCCTTTGACCCGTGAAGAGCTGGATGACCATTTCGGTGCGGAATACGAGAGCAAAGCCCTGCTCTCATGGGACAAGCGAACAGAGTCTATACAGGCCATCAACAGGATCTGTTTCGGTGCGATCAGCATACGCGACGGGGGGCAGTCCAATCCAGACCCCCAGGCCATGCGCGAAGCCTTATACGACGGCATACGGCAAAAGGGGATTGACCAGCTCCCCTGGTCATCCGCCTCACGCGCGCTTCAAGCCCGCGTAACCTTCCTGCGCCGGACCCTTCCCGAGCAGAACTGGCCTGATGTTTCAAACGAGGGGCTGTTGGCTGACCTTGAAACCTGGCTCGGCCCCTTCTGCGACGGCGTCACGCGCTGGGCGCATGTTCAAAATCTGCGCCTCACGGATATTTTACTAAACAGACTCGATGCCTGTAACTGTTCACGACGGCTGCTCGATGAACTGGCTCCCACGCATATCGTCGTCCCGAGCGGCTCGAATATCCCGATCCGCTACGATGCAGACGAGCCGCATGTCGATGTGCGCATCCAGGAAGTGTTCGGGCTGATGAAGACGCCGAAAATCGCAGGCGGGCGCGTCCCGATCGTGATGCACCTGCTCTCCCCGGCACAGCGTCCGGTGCAAGTCACCAAGGATCTTGAGAGTTTCTGGTCAACGGGGTATGCCTTTGTCCGCAAAGACCTCCGCGGGCGTTATCCGAAGCACTACTGGCCCGAGAATCCCCTCGAAGCCATTGCCACCCGCCGCGTCCGGCCCAAGTGACAGAAAAGCAAAGAGGTTTGCCGGCGACGTTTCGCGGGCAAACCTCTTCATCCAGAAACAAAAACAGCTTACTCAGCCGCTTCTTTTTTCTTAGCCACGGGCTTCTTCGCCGCGGGCTTCTTAGCTGCGGGCTTCTTCGCTGCAGGTTTCTCTGCTGCGGGCTTCTTGGCTGCGGGCTTCTTAGCCGTGACCTTCTTAGCCTTTGGAGCCGCGGCTTCTGCAACATCGCCTTCAGCCGTCTTCGGAGGTGCGTTCTTCTTTGCAACGATCTTCTTGACCAGAACGGGCTTCTGAACCAGCTTACGAACTTCCTCGGTCAACATCTTGGCAACTGTGATCTCATCGAGACCAAACTTGACCAAACGTGCACGTTGCGCCTTTGAACGACGGCGCTTCTCTCCCTGGCTCTTGATCGGGCGTGTGCGGGGGTGCTTATTTAATGTGCGGCCTGTACCCATAAAACTTCATCCATCCTTTCTTCTATTGGTAAAAAGTGGATATTAATATGACGGAATTACGCGAAACTTGCAAGCCCTTGTTACAAAAAACACCAATTTATTTTTTGCCTCCCGATGAAAGATTGCCAACCCCAAGCAAGCGTGGTATTATTTTCTCTCATTTTTCAGCCACAAAAACGATCACTGAATAAAGAGGAGCGCTTCATGACAAACTCAATCTGGACCCGTAATGAATTTCCGAAAGTCGGCATTCGCCCCATTATCGACGGCCGTTGCAACGGTGTGCGTGAATCGTTAGAAACGCAAACCATGAACATGGCCAAGTCAGCAGCCAAACTTATTTCTGACACGCTTCGCTATCCGGATGGCTCGCCTGTCCAATGCATCCTTCCTCCGTTCACGATCGGCGGCTGTACCGAAGCTGCCATGTGCGACGCCATTTTTGAAAAGGAAAATGTCGGGCTCTCGCTCAGCGTGACCCCGTGCTGGTGCTATGGCTCCGAAACCATGGACACGCATCCGCTCCGTCCCAAGGCTGTCTGGGGATTCAATGGGACAGAGCGTCCTGGCGCTGTCTATCTCGCGGCGGTGCTCGCAGGACATGCACAGAAGGGCCTTCCGGCTTATGGTATTTATGGCCAGGAGGTGCAGGATGCGAAAGACACCTCCATCCCGGCTGATGTGAAGGAGAAGCTCTTGCGCTTTACACGCGCCGGACTTGCCACCGCCTTGATGCGCAACAAATCGTATCTCTCCTGCGGCACCTCCTCCATGGGCATTGCCGGCTCCTTTGTGGATCCAGACTTCTTCCAGGATTATCTGGGCATGCGCACCGAACAGATCGACATGTGCGAATTCGAACGCCGCATTGAGCAGGGCATTTTCGACACGGCTGAGTATGAGATGGCGCTCGAGTGGACGCGTAAATATTGCAAAGAGGGCAAGGATTGGAATTCCAAGACGATCCAAAAGTCACGTTGTGACAAGGATGCTGACTGGGAATACGTGGTCAAGATGGCGCTCATCATGCGCGACCTCATGGTCGGCAACCCTGCCCTGGCAAAACAGTTCCCTGAAGAATCGCTCGGAAGGAATGCGATTGTCTCGGGATTCCAAGGCCAGCGCCAGTGGACCGACTACCGTCCGAACGGCGATTTCCTGGAAGCCATCCTGACCAGCTCCTTTGACTGGAACGGCATCCGCGCACCCTATATGGTCGCAACGGAAAACGACTCCCTCAACGGCGCCTGCATGTTGCTCATGTATCTGCTCACCAATCGCGCGCAACTCTTCGCTGATGTTCGCACCTACTGGAGCCCGGATGCAGTCAAGCGCGTCACCGGCAAGAAGATGACCGGCATCAATGCCAATGGCTTTATCCATCTCATCAATTCCGGCGCAGCCTGCCTGGACGCCTGCGGCAAGCAGCGCATCAATGGCAAGCCCGGCATGAAGCCCTTCTGGGACATTACGGAGAAGGAAGCTGACGCATGCCTCAAGTCCACACAATGGTGCCCAGCGGATGTCGGTTACTTCCGTGGCGGCGGGTACTCCTCCAGCTTCCTCTCCGAAGGGGGCATGCCCATGACCATGACGCGTATCAGCCGCGTCAAAGACTTCGGCCCTGTCCTGCAAATCGCGGAAGGCTGGTCCTCAACCCTTTCCAAGGATGTCAATGACAAGCTCATGGAACGCACCAACCCCACCTGGCCGTGCACCTGGTTCGTCCCGCGCCTCACAGGCTCCGGTGCGTTCCGCGATGTCTACAGCGTCATGAACAACTGGAGCGCCAACCATGGCGCCATCAGCTACGGACACGTGGGCGCAGACCTCATGACGCTTGCAGCCATGCTGCGTATCCCGGTCGCCATGTCAAACGTTGCAGAGGAGGATGTCTTCCGTCCGCACGCCTGGGGACTCTTCGGCGCCAGCGACGTGACAGGCTCTGACTATCGCGCCTGCCAGCACTTCGGGCCGATTTATAAGTAAGACGAACGTCTGGAAACCAAAGAGGAATAACGGAATGTTGGAATACGGGAATAGTGATTTTTGAAACTTGAAACTCGAAACTTGGTATCCTCATAATTCCACCCTTCCAGTATTCCATAATTCCAGTATGAAGGCATAAAAACAATGCATTCCTTCCTTTGGAAAGAGGCGCTCCATCGTCTACGAGCACTGGACATTTCGTGGATGGATGAATCTCAACGGAGCGTTCAAATCCGAGCCTGTCGCGAATGGATTGAGAGACAGACAGGACTGCCCCGTCTGGCGGCACTTGCACGTCTGCTCACGCCCAGCATGACGCGCCAGCAGTTCTGGAGTGTTCTTGTACCTGTCGAACGCGAAGTCGCTCAAGTCAAGATCACCGACATCGATATTCTCGACAGCGACTTACCCGACACGAGCGAAGCCCCTGCTCATCCGTCCATGCCCCTGACAATCGTGCTCGACTCGATCCGCTCGGCCTTCAATGTCGGGGGCATATTCCGTTCAGCAGAGTGCTTCGGCGTTCAGGAGATTGTGCTTTGCGGTTATACGCCCCTGCCTGATCAGCCGCAGGTTGCAAAAGCCGCACTGGGCACAGAACAGCGCGTTTCGTGGCGATACGCAGAAGATATACTGACGGCAATTGAAAATCTTAAAACCGCGGGCATCACCTGTTACGCGCTGGAGACCGTTGCGAATGCTCCGGACATAGCCGACACGAAATGGCAATTTCCGGTAGCCCTTATCCTGGGCAACGAACGCTTCGGCCTTAATCCCGAAGTCATCGCCGCCTGTGACGCTATTGTCCGCATCCCCCTTTTCGGGCGAAAGAACTCCCTCAATGTCGTCAGCGCCTTTTCGATCGCCGCCTGGACCATCAGGAACCGATGGCCGATAAACGTTTGAGGTTTAAAGCGGCGGACCTTGGAGTGCGGTGACAAGGCAAGCCGACAGGCATGGCGCGGCACCGCTTTCACAGGCAAGCGCTAGCAGAAGCGGCGTCGCGCGGGATACCGCTTGCTTTGCGCGTCTCCAAAACACTCCATTCTGGAGTGCGGCGATCCATAAGCCCCCTCGGCCGCTCAAAACATCTCGCCGGGACGTTGGCAGAAGGGGCGGACCTCGGCGATATCAGGCGCGTCGCAGGCCAGCATGACCAGCCGGTCCACGCCCAGCGCAATTCCACCGCAGGGCGGCAACCCGCGCTCCAGAGCCTTTAAGAACGGCTCATCCATGGGATAGACAACCTTTCCAAGCGTACGTCGCTCAGCAGCGGCGACCTCAAACCGCTTCCGCTGCGCAACAGGATCGCAAAGCTCCGTATAGGCATTCGCCAGCTCAAGTCCGCCGATATAGACCTCCCACCGTTCGGCAACCGAAGGATCATCCGGTTTGATGCGCGCCAAGGCCGCAGCCTGCGCAGGATAATCGATCAACACGCAGGGCGTATCGCTTGGCAAGGAGGGCTCGACCTTGGCGACCAAATCTTCATCAAAACGATTCGCGTCCCAGTGCTGGGTCGGGTCCCATCCAGCCCATGTCAGGAATGCATCACGCACCTTGATGCGCGTCCACGGCGCAGACAAATTGATGTATCGTCCCTGATAGGTGAAAGACGTGGATAATATACTGCAAACAAGTGCTTCGGTGTCCAGAAGAATATCCATATAATCGGCTTGCACGCGATACCACTCCAGCATGGTGAATTCAGGATTATGCCGTCTGCCGCATTCAGCCTCCCTGAAACAGGAGCCCATCTCAAAAACGCGGTCACAGCCATCGACGAGCAGACGCTTGATATGCAACTCCGGAGAGGTCCGCAACCAAGCCTTGCCCGATGCAGGCGCATCAATATGTGTTTCCAGTGCCGGAGCTGGAATACGAAGAGGGGTCTCAACTTCAATAAAGTCTTCGCTATAAAAAAAATCACGTACGGTCCGGAGCACGTGGCTTCGGATCTTTAAGCAGGCGAGTTGACGTTCACGGTTCATACTCAATACATCTTCTCGTATTCGCCTTTGCCAATCTTCTTCAGCTTCGTAAAACCTGCATTCTTGGCGCGGTCATCCAGCTTCGTCTTGGAGCGGCCAATCGCAGGCGCGACAATGCACTTCGTGATCGGATTCCCGCATTTCGGGCAGACGGTCAGGCGGGGCTCTGAAAGGCGCTGTACCGTTTCAAATCCCTGCTCGCAGTACGTGCAAGCATGGGTTTTATCCGTCGCTTCATAATCATATACCGGCATAAATTGTCTCCAAATTCGGGTATAGAATATCATAACTTGTGACATGAGGCAAACAGGAGATGAAGGCCAAAACCGGGAAAGCCCCGTAGAAAGCGGCGGCGCGGATTGAATTTTTTTACCACAAAGAACGCAGAGAACACAGAGAAAAGAGAAGTGTCTCTGATATCCAAAGCAAAGCATTCAGAAGTTGATCTTTGCGATCTTTGTGTTCTTTGCGGTTAAAACGAAAAAATGTTATAGGCAGGCGCAAGCAAAATGATTAATTAACCCAGCCCCTTGCCAAGCCTTGCCAAAAACTGAAAGACGTTTTTGCCAGTTTATGAGACTGTACGCATGACAAAAATATGCTATTCTTTATTCGTTCTTGCGATGGGATAACATAAAGGGGGTATCTATGATTCCACAGTGGATCATCGAACAGAAACGGGATGGCGGGGTATTGGCGGAAGCCGATATACGCGCGTTCATAGCCGGCTTTAACGCTGGCACCATTCCAGACTACCAGATGTCCGCCTTAGCCATGGCCATCTACTTTAAGGGGATGACGGATGCTGAGACGTCCATCCTGACAGACGCGATGATGCGCTCCGGAGACCTCGTTGATTTTGCAGGCTGGCCGCGTCCGACAGCAGATAAACACTCCACTGGCGGCATTGGCGACAAGCTATCGCTGATGCTGGCGCCGCTGGCCGCGTCAGCAGGCCTTGCCGTCCCGATGATTTCAGGCCGCGGGCTGGGCATCACCGGCGGCACCCTCGACAAGTTGGAATCCATCCCCGGTTACAATACACGGCTCTCCATCGCCGAATTTAAACGCGTCATCACAGAGGTCGGCTGTTCCATCATCGGGCAGACTGACCGCCTCGCACCTGCGGATAAGAAGCTGTATGCACTGCGCGATGTGACGGGCACGGTGCCCAGCATCCCCCTTATCACAGCCAGCATCATGTCCAAAAAGCTCGCCGAGGGCGCAGAGATCTTGCTCTTTGATGTGAAGTGCGGCCGGGCTGCATTCATGAAGTCCCAGGAGCAAGCCCGTGCACTGGCAGAAAGCCTCACGCGCGTCGGACGGGCACTCCACCGCAAGACTGCCGCACTCATCACTGACATGAATCAGCCCTTGGGACGCACCGCCGGCAACGTTGTCGAAGTGCTCGAGGCTGTTGAAACGCTGCGCGGCAAGGGGTCGGATGACACCCGGCTGCTGACCATTGAGCTGACAGCTCAAATGACTGTGCTGGGGGGTATCCATCCTGATCTCGCGACAGCGCGCTCCGAGCTGGCAAAGCGTCTGGACGATGGCCGCGCACTCGAAGTCTTCAGAAAAATGGTCATTGCCCAGGGCGGTGATCCTCGCTTCATGGATGACCCCGCTGCACTGCCTCAACCCGGCCACATTCTTGAGGTCTGCGCCCCCGCGAACGGCTATGTGGCGGATGTCGATGCACTGTCCATCGGACGCATCGTCCTGCAACTGGGGGGCGGGCGGACAAAGACCGACGACGTCATCGACTTCGCCGCAGGCGTGGATGCGCTTGTCCAGCAGGGCGAATGCATCGAAAAGGGGCAACCGCTCATGCGTTTGCTGGCCAAAGACAAATCATTAGCTGAAACCCAGCTCAAATCAGCCCTCGCCTCCATCACCCTGACACCTGAAAAACCAGGCCTGCGGAGGCTCATCCTTGAACAACTTTAAAAAAAGGATCCAAAGACATGTGGACACAAAGACTCAGAGGACGATTTTTCACGTTTCACTTCGCACTTCTTATTTTTTTTATTTACATCGTTCATAACTGTTCAGGCGAGACCCTCATCCATCCGAAATGGGCGAGCGAGTGGAAAACAATCGATCCCTATACGCGGCACGTCCAGCAAACGCTTCGACAGACAGAATCCGCAGATTCCGAGACGCGGCGCGTTGCGTATCACAATCTTGGCCTTTTACGCTCCGGTTCGGCTGGTGACACCTTGGCCAAGGGCGTGACGGACGCCGTCCCTCACAACCGCAGTGCAGCAGCCGCCAGCCTCGGCCTCTGCGGAAACAGAACTCATTTGAGCGTCCTGATCGGCGCGCTCCATGACCCCGATATCTGGGTACGTCAAACCGCCCATATTGCACTTGAAAACCTGACCGGACAAACAGCGCCGTTCCATGCGCCTGCTTCGCCAGGTACCCTTGAGTCGAAGCGCGAGAGTTGGACACGCATTGTTGAGACGATTCAACTGAACAAAGCAGACTATTCATGCGTCACCAACACCGGAGCCCCCTTCTGGGACCGTGAGCGCGCCGCACGCGCGCTGGGTGCTGTCGGCAATGCCCAGGAGTCCCTTCCCCTGTTGTTTTCAGCGTTGCGTCCTTATGAAGCGAAACGGCAAGCAGAGTGGGCGGATGCAGAGACGCTTTTCGTCCAAGCCGCCATCCGTTCACTTGGACGCCTCGGTGGCACAGCGGCTGAAGAGGCCCTCATACGGCTGCTCGCGGTCAAGGAGTGGAGCTGTTATGCTGCTGAAGCGCTTGGCGACTGCGGCACCTCAAAGGCTGTCGATGCTTTGATAGAGACCTTTCCGAAGCATGCGCTCCGCCGCTATTTTCCCGACAACGACTGGTTTATCTATACGACAAACGACATCCCCTGTCTCCCTAAGATGGATGCCCCTCATTTTCCTGCGGTTGACCGCATGCCGCGTGCCGCACACGCCATGCTGACCAGCCTCGCGCGTCTCTCATGGACACCGGAGCAATGCCAGCGCATCCGGGCACTCACTCCGCAGATCCAGCTCAGCATTCCGAACGATCATGATGCTTCTGTGGTCTACAACCCTGAACCCATTCAAGAATTGGCCGCATATATTTTTGAAAAAACAGGCGTCCGGCAACAGGCGGTCGAAGCACTCTTCGAAGCCTTTGACCAACCTGCGAAACCTGTGGTACGTGATGCACTCTTCACGCTGTTCAAATCCAACGGCTGCGTCAATGCGCACACGCTTCTCATTCGCAAGCCTGTCTATGGCATCTCTCAACTGCTCGCCCTCTCAAGGGATCTTGAAGACGCCCCGCGTTTTGAGGCCTTGCTGACCCATACCAACGGCTGGATCAAAATGACTGCTGCAAAAGCCCTCCTCTTTCTGGACGCGAAGGCCAGCGCGCCTGCGCTTCGCAAGGCCCTTCAAGAGGCACCGCCTGACAGCTCATACGGATTTTGCGGCATCTTCGATTACCGGAACCCGCGACAGGGGCAAGACGAGTTCAACGACCCCACCCCGCGCTGGAAGGAACCCTTTCTCCTCGCGCTCAGCTCCCTGGGAAACCCGGATGACATCCCCCTGCTGAACCGCTACGCCTGGGACAAGGAACAGGCATCCGAAATTCAATGTGCAGCCATCCAGGCGCTCGCCAATCGACCGGAGCACGGCATCACAACCCCGCTCCTCACCCGGATCGCACAAGCCCACCCGCTCCATATCGCCTGCATGCTTGCGCGTGAAGCACTCTGGAGCCGCAAGGTTTCCTTGTCTGTACCTCAAACGCTCAACGCTCAACGCTTAACGCTTAACGCTCAATTAAATAAGGCTCCGGGAGGGACGGCGGATCGCCGTCCGGCGGTCGATCCGACCGCCCTCCCTGTGGGCACTGAGGATCCCTTTAAGGCACCGCTGGTCTTCATCAAAGGTGATCTGAAGCCGACGAACATCTTTCAAATTCCCAGCTCTCGCACCTCCTACACCACGACGGATTCAGGACCTGTCTATCGCATGGGTAGGACGATCTGCAGGCTGGAGGCCCAGCAGCCCGACGCCCCACTACGCGAACTCTTTTCCGCAGGTAAGGGCTATGTGGGCGACCTCGAAGTTTCGTATGACGGCACGCATATTCTTTTCACACGGCGCGGCGGCGACACGGACCCGTGGTGGCATATCTGCGAGATGAAGGCAGACGGATCAGAGCTGCGCCAACTCACGCATGGATACCACCACGACGTGAACCCCAATTACATGCCGGATGGACGCATCATCTTCAGCAGCAGCCGAACCGGCCTGCGCGACGAATATCATGGTTATCTCGCCACCGGGCTTGCGACCATGAATACGGATGGAAGCAACATTCGCATCATTGGCATAAACTTCGGCGGGGATGCCGAACCGATGGTTGCGCAAGATGGGCGCATCCTCTTCACACGCTTAGAGGTCATCTACTCCCGCATGAAGACCGAATGGAACTTCCTCTCCGTCTTACCGGACGGCACACAGCCCTTAACCCTTTACGGGCCAGAGAGCCGCGAGTTCTGGCGCAAGCACTTTATGGCTGTAGCAGCCACTCCGCCACGCCATCGCGTACTGGCCTTCTCGCAGCCCCAGCAGTTTCCAGATGGACGCATCCTGCTGAACTCCTTTGAAGGCCCGTTCACGATTGGTCCGCGCAAACAGGACCAGCAACTCCTATTCCTTGATCCCCAATACGCCCTCACAACGCCTTACCCCCTTGATAACACGACACTGCTTGTTGCCGCAGGGGAGCGTCCGCAGGTAAAGGATAAAAAAGGGCGCATGACTTATAACAAAGAAGCCCCTGTTGATCATGGTTTGTATCAGTTCGATCTGACAACACAGAAACTGAAGCTTATCTATAACGACCCGAAAACCGCGGAGTTCGAGGCCCGGCCCTTGATCAGCCGTCAGCGGCCGCCGATTATCCCTGACCAATCTGACCATGACACGGCCTTTGTCGGGCGGCTGGATTGCCAGTCCATGTTCCGCTCACGCAATCCGCTGGTGCGTGAGCGGGCCCGCTACGTACGCGTCGCAGAGGGCCTGCCCATCGTGACGCGCTACCAGAGCCACTACGGCGGAGGCATTGCCTGGAAACAGCATGGCGGGGCTGTAGCGCGTATCTTAGGCACCGTGCCTGTCGCGCCCGACGGATCATTCTCCGTAGAGGTGCCAGCAGACCGGTTGATTCATGTGCAGGCGTTGGACAGCAACTGGCATATCATGGAAGATCAGTTGATCTGGATGCACCTGCGCCCGGGCGAAAACCGCGGCTGCATGGGGTGCCACGAAGAGCCCGATGTCTCGCCTCAGGCGACGGGCAGCTATATGCAAGCTGCGGGTCAACCGGCGATTCCCTGCCTTCCCCATCCGGACAACTTCCGATATCGCGGCAAGATCTGGTTTAAAGGCTATGTGCGCCGTCATGACGAAGAGCGCATGCGCACCGTCAACTCCACGACCCTTCTCGGCCGGGAATAGAACGCGAAGACATTTGTACGGTCAAACAGAAAACGGAATATCTCCTTGATATTCCTCCGTACAATTCGGCTGCGGCGGGGCGTGGCACCCGCGCCCCGCCGGACGAAAGCCCTATAAGATCCTGATGATGGTTTCGCGCTGGACATAGAGCCAGATATCCTCGTCTATGTTCTGCTTCACGACGCCGTTACCCGTGACCGTGATGTTGGACGGAGCAAAGCTGGTCGTGCGCGTGGCGCAGTCCGCGAGCTTGACCCATACCGCGCTGCCCTGGTAGGCCTTGGCATCGACTTCCAACTTAGCGCCAGGAGCGATTGCCAGGTTGCCGCTGGCCTTCAGGATGCCAGAGCCCGCAGCGCCCAGTTCGAAGCGCAACGTGGACTGCGTGTTGTTCGTCAGCACGATGTCCTTTGCGAAACAGACGCCGTTGGAGCCGATCGTCACGGCCCCCGTGCCGTTGCCGCCCACCGTCAGCGTGTTGTTGGTGACTGTGAAGCTGCCGCCCGTGACTTTCAGCAGGCCGGTGCCGCCCGAACGGGAGTAGCTCTGAACGTCCGTGGGCATGCCGCCGATATAGGCACGACTGGGCGTCAGATAGCTGCCGCCGCTCAGTTCGTAAGCGCCGCTGCCGCCGCCCAACGCGCCAGTGCCGAAGCCATAACCGATAATGGTCATCTTGCGGGCCTGCTGCCCTGCGTCACCCGTCGGAGCATGCACGATCTTGCCGCCGGTCTGCGTCACGGTTCCGGTGGCGCCGTTGACGCCGACGACGAAGACGCCTGCGTTGGTGATGATGCCGCTGCCGGAAACGATCAGATCGCCCCGCGCCGTGGCGCTTGCGAGGGCGTCGTTTAGGGTGTTGGCTCCTATTGCTAGACCGGAATAGGCGCCTGCATCGGCTGCGCCGCCCGTTGCTGCCGGTAGGGCAGAGCTGGTGACATCCAGCAATCCGTTGGTGATGGTCATGCGCGCAAAGGCTCTGCCGCCACTTTTAGAACGCCCGACAAATACGCCCCAATACCCTTCCACAACACGGCCCCCCGAGATGTTGACTTCGCCCCAGACCTCGCCGCCCAAGCTGGTCGTCTCGCCCGCCCCCACCACGATACCCGATCCCGCGTCCAATGTTCCGGACACCACATCCACGATGCCAGTCGCCCACCCCCAGGTGCCCTTGTATCCGGCAGTGAATCCGTCGCCCACCTTAATGCTTCCGCCATCCAGCCGCACGAGGCCCCTCCCAAAACCTGCGATGCCGATCGAAAGTCGTGCGCCGATCGATGACGAGGAGGGCAAGATAACCACGCCGTTGTTCGTCACCACCAACGATCCGTAGCCGCCGTTGGCGCCAATGGCCAACTGCGCCCACGCCAAGCAGTTGGTGAATTGGAGCAGCCCGCCCGAGACGACCACACTGCCACGCGTGCCGGTGCCGGCACCGTTGCCGTAGCCGACGTCCATCAAGCGGTCCCAAGCGTCCCCTTTTCCAAGCAACACCCTGCCGCCCGCACCGATGTTCAACGTGCCGTCCCCGTTGTTGCCCCAACCGACGCGCAGACTCCGGGCGTTGTTGGTGACGGCGCGCGGAAAGGTTTCGTAATACGCGAATGTCCCATTCGTGACGTTCATCGTGCCAGCAGACTGATGGCCCACGACGAGTTTGTTCCCGAACCCGGCTGCGTTCGGCAGGTTCGTGAAGGCGACGGTGCCGCCCGCAATATTGAACTCGCCGCCGTCGAGGATGCTGAACATGCCTTCCCAGTCCACTGTGACATTGTTGGTGGCCCCGTCAAACGTCCAGACGCCGCCGGGATTCACTGTCACGCGCGAACCGCGCCGAAACCGGAGCGCCGCGCCGCCATTGCTGACCAACGGCGCGCTGATCAGGAGGTCCGTTATTTGCGAACCCGTATTTTCGATGCGCAAATCCTTGAATGCGGGATTGACGCTATCGTAGGTCACCGCGTAGGAGGCCAGATAGTTCGTCAGATGCGCCATGTTGGCATTTGGCACGCCAGCGGCCGACCATGCGCCCGCGTCGCTCCAATTACCGTTGACCGCGTTGGTCCAGGCCGAGATGGTCTGCGACTGGACATTCGTGAGCAGCCCGAAAGCCGCCGCGGCGAGAACCGCCGTTTCATACCTGTTCTTCCTTGTTCTCATTCTTTTTCCCTTTCCTCAACCATTCTTGCCGATTCATTACCTGCGCGACACACAACAGTCTCGTAGATGGCTTTTCCCCAATACGCTCCCAAAATAACGGATCCCTGTTTGTTCGGGTGCACATAGTATGGCTTCCGATCTCGAATCTCTTCAAAATAAAGCGTCTGATGATGTTCCGCGAAATAGTTCCACGCCTTGGTATCTCCAACAAAGACTCGTTTGGAATAGGGCTCGCTCATGCTCGTGACCTGTTCATCAATCACAGGACAATATGTTTTGAGACGCTCTGGATGGCTGGAAGGCACCTTGCTCAAAAATATCGGATGATGGATGACAACCTGTGCACTCGGGAAATTTGTTATAATCAGCGCGACAAGCGATGCCAGATGCTGCCCAAACTTCTCCGGTGTATGTGTGGCAAGGGCGGAGTCATTGGCGCCCAGCATCATCGAGAAAACCAGTGTCCCTCCATCTTTCTGAAAGGCCGTTCCAGCCGCTTGAACAAGCGGCCAAGCGCTGTCAACCGCCTCCGGCAAAAACTGATCCGACCGATAGCCGTTGCGCCCGCAATTTTTCATTTGAACACGTCCGACACCCGCCTGTTCCTTCAGCCACGCCACCGTTTGAACGGGGGGTGCCTCTTTTTGGGGGTCTGACAACAAATATCCGTATGTGATACTGTCGCCCACAAAAACAATGTTCAACTTATAAGGCTCCGCAGCAAAAACACCCGCTGGGCCCCCTAGCAAGGCCGCCGCCAGAAACAACACTGTTTTGTTTATCCTCATCCGTTCTCCGATTTTCTTATTGCATTTGGAAGACGCCGAACCAGCGACGGCTGTTCGACTCGCTGCCGACGACCTGCATGGACAAAGGTTTCCCGGGGGTCACTTTTGATGACGGCAACGTCAGCTTCAGCGTGCCGTATTCCGCGCTCATGGTGTCGCGGACATATTTCAATCGGACGCTCTTGTCCGCATTTTCCCAGAGCGCGTCCTGCGCGCTGATGGCCGGTATATCGAGCAGAATCTCGCCATTGACTGCGAGCGTGAAACGTCCTTGCGGTTCCGTGAAATATCCCATCCCGCCCTGCCACACGACCTCGTACAGCGGCTTGGCCAAAGCATCATCCGGCACGGGTTTCGTTTCCCATACCAAAATATTTTTTCCGGCCAGCGCCCGTGCCAAATCGATCTGGGGGACGCCCGGAGGCAGGCTGTCCCGGCCGACATCACCCGCCTTGATTGTTTTCTGCCAGCCGTTTTGCGCCGTGACCGTCAGGTTCACGGCACCCTTCGGATGAAAGACGGCTGAACGCACATACCGGATCATGCCGTCCAGCAGGCAGGCGCCTTCGGGCGTGTCGGAGAGCAGGTCCAGGCCGAAGGTCATCAGCACGCGTCCGGCCTCCATCCGCGCTTCTGCAGCGTAAACAAAATAGCCGTCTAAGCCCTCGCCGACGATCATCATCTCCTCGGGCCGGAGCCCATCGTAAGGCAGCGCTTTCCCTCTTTTCAAAATCCTGAAGGCCAGGGGCGAGAGGTACCCCTCATGCGGAAAATCGCCCAGCGCGGGATGCGATGCGAAAGCCGTCCCCACCTGGGTCCCCATCCACCACCAGCCGAGCGAGACATCCGGTTTGCCAGCCGAGCCATTGATGAGGATGGCGCATTTGCCTGCGGCCAGCGCGGGGCCGACCTCCGGCGCGCCCGCCTGCGAGATCAGCAGATCCGCCTGCCCGGCGGCGGGGGTGCCTGCCGCGACCAGCCCGGTGTATCGCTTTTCCAGTGCGGGCAACAGTGCCGGTGAAACCGCGATGCCTTTTCCGTCCCGGCGGTTCCGTTTGGGGAAAATCCAATAATCCCATGTGTTCGTTATTCTGTCTTGCGACGTTTGTCCTCTGCCCTCTGCCTGCTGAACAAGCTCTGCCTCCAGCACAGCGTGGACAGGCTTCTCCACGTCAGGGACAACTACCGCGACCTCGGCCAGCAAGCGCGTGCTGCCGAGTTCGACATCGCCGCCCTCGCACTCGCCTTGCGCAAGCACCTGACGATCCGTCCGGAACGTCCACCGGAGTTTGGCCTTCTGCAAAGGGGTCTCCCCGTAATGCGTAATCCAAAAGCTTGCCTTCACAGCGTCGCCAGACACGGCGATACGGACTTCAGGTTCGGTCTTGAGCAGGAGCGCGGTCGGCCCGTTAAACCGTTTAAACGCCTCGGGTGTCGAGCCGTTTCGCTTCACCTCCCAAAACGCATTGAACAAGCCCTGCGCGCTGTACGTCTTGCCCTGTGCGACAATCACATCGACGATCGTCCAGAAACTGTAACCGTCGCATGCCGGGTCCATGCGCGCGGCCTCGATACCGGCTTTCTGGTAATGGCGTTGCAGGGCATGAGCCGCATCCTGGCAGGCATCGCCCCAGCGCCGGTCTAGCCCGGCTGCCGCAAGCCAGCCGTCGCGCGTGGCCAGCGTGACCGGCGGCAGCATCGCGCCCGCGAATTGCGGCTCTAGGCGTGGGTCCTGCTTCACGCACAGGTTGAGATACTCATGCGCGACAAAGGGCGCGTCACATTTAACGCTTCCCGGAGACCACACGTTGATTGGCCCGTTCCTGAAATCCGAGTTCTCCGCCGTGTTGAAAGTCCCGTCCTGATGGATCGCCAGGCGGTCGGGGTCGAGCCGCTTGGCCAGCTTGTAGATTTCCTTGTCCAGCGGCTTGCCGAGAAGCCCCTCGTTCCCCGTGCAGGAGGTCGTGAACGACACATACCGGCGGTAATGCTGATAGAGTTCCTTCATGTCCCGCATCGGATCGAAGGGGAACGCCTCGGTCGGATAGTCGCCGTAATAGGGCAGCTCGGGCTGGATCATGATGCCCGCCTCGTCCGCAGCCTCGAAGTACTCCGGCAGTTCGCAGTGCGTGTGCAGGCGGACATAGTTGAAGCCCGCTGCCCGCGCCATCTTCAGATGCTTGAGGTGCTCCTCGCGAGAGGCGGGGGATGCCAGTGTCAGGGGATAAACAAAATCGTCCCCGAAGCCGCGCACGAAGAACGGTTTGTTGTTTAGAAAGAAACGATCACCTCGCACTTCGATCTTTCGCACGCCGAACCGTTCCGTCCAGCCGTGAACCGGCTTGTCGCCGTCGCACAGCGTCAGCTCGGCCAGATACAGATTCGGCTGTTCCGGCGACCATGCGTTGAAGGGAGCAAGCTTGACCCGGCAAACGACCTCGGCGCTCTGCTTGCCGTCAACAAACATGATTGTTGTATTGCCGACTGCCGACTGCCAATTGCCGACTGCCGACTGTATCTTAACCCGCAATACCGGATTCTTCAACCGGCCAGCCTCTGTCGAGAATGCGATTGTCGCGTGAATCTCAGCCTCCTGCTTGTCGAAATCGCCGCGTACCCATGCGTCGTCGATCCGCGTATCAGGCGTGGCTTCCAGTTCCACATCGCGGTAGAGTCCGCCGAACCGGTGGGTCGAGCTGAACAGCCCCTTGCGGCTCGACAGCACATTGTTCACCGCCGCGACGACAACAGCCTGTGTCCCGGCCTGCACCAAATCGGTGATGTCGTACTTGTAGGTGCCGCAGTAGTTGTCCACCCATGCGACCGTCTTGCCGTTGACCCAGAACCAGCCCTGCGAGCGCACGCCGCCGACCTTGAGCCACACCCGTTTGCCCTGCCACGCGGCAGGAATCTCGACCGTCTTGCGGTACCACCCTTCACCTTCGAATAGGGTGCGCAGCGGTTTGGCGCAATGGTCCCACTTGCAGTCCCACGAGTTGCCCATGCCGGGTTCGCCCACGCCTTGAGCCTCCCAGCACCCCGGCACCTGTAGCGGCCGCGTCCCCTTCCAGCTCTGGCTAAAGAAATGATCCCAGCCGGGGTGACGGCGCGGGCGGCTGTTCGCAGTCTGTGCGACGAACTCCCACTCGCCGCGCAGCGACACCACCTCCTGCAGCGGCGAACGCACAGCCGTGTTCACCACAGCAGGCAGCGATTTCCTGCCGCCCCACGTATCCGCGCTGGAAAGCCAGCTCTCCTCGTCCGCACCCCACGCCGCGCATCCACTCATTACCGTCAGCGCGGCAACGCTTACTTTCAAGCTTTTCATCCGGTTACTCCTTACTTCTTATCGTTGTCACCGCCTCAGCCCCTAAAAAACGCTGATCATCGTTCCACGCAGCAGCGAACGTTGGCTCAGAAACTCCGCCGGCGCCAACGCGCGGCCCGAAATGCGCAGGTCGTCGATTTCGCCGATGAATTTCAGCGAGCTGTTACCGCGCGACCCGATGAAAAGTGTGTCGTTTCGGAAGGGGGCAAACAACTCCCCATCATAAGCCCCATCCTTAGTCTGCCGCACGCCATCCAAGTAGAGCTGCAGCCTATTCGCTTTGTTGGTCTGAGTGTCCAATACCAATGCCAAATGATGCCACGTCGTACCGGTGAGGGTGCCGCTGGGCGTCTTCTCATTCCGGTACCCGTCCTGAAACCGGCACGAACCCGTCACGCCACCCGCGCCAGCCGTATCCCCAAGAATAAGCATAAACGCGCCAAGCGCGTTATTGTAATTGGCGGTCTGCTCGCAGAGCATGCGCGCACCTGAGCTGCTGCTGCGGGCGAACATTTCGATGGTCAACGCGGGATAGCCCGACAAATCCAGCGAGTTCAGGGTGTTGAACGCACTTTGCGCGCCATCGAAGATCGCCGCGCCACCCGCGAAACTGACCCCCGCGTTGGTCAACACATTGCCGTTCCCGGTCACATCGTCCAGCGGGTTGCCGGGATTGTACGGCCAGTAGGCCACTGAAGCCGGTGGCGGCACGCTACGCGTCTTCATGAACTCCCAAGGGGCCAGCACACGGTCGGAGATGCGCACGTCATCGAGTTGACCAACCAGCTTGAACGAGCTGTTGCCGCGCGAGCCGATGTAGAGGATGTCGTTGCGCAGTGACGAGATGCCCGCGCCGACACCCGTGTCATACGCTTTCACACCGCCGATGTAGAGTTCCGCCACGGCGTGGCCATTCGTCAGCAAATTAACCGTCAGGGCGACATGCTGCCAGCGCCCGGCGACGAGCGGGTTGGCACCTGATCGATCATAGGTGAAATTACTCGTGTTCCGGTAACCCGCATTCACCGCTCCGCTCGCTTCGCAGTACGCCGTCACCGCGCCCGCATTGCCATTCCAATCCGGACTATGTTCGAAAAGAAAGCGCAGATCCGTGGCACCGCCGCCATCCCTGACAAACGCCTCGATCGTGATATTGGAATGGGTTGTGAGATTGAGGTTGGCAGCCGTGCTGAAGACCGTATGTCCGCCATTAAAGACCGCCGCGCCGTTGATGAAGGTGACGCCCGTATTGCTGAGGGTGTTGCCGTTGCTCGATGCATCGGTCAGTTCGCTGCCGGGGTTGAAGGGCCAGTAGGCGATCAGGTTGGCTTTCGGCGGCGTCACCAGCGCGGTGCGAGCCTGGAGGAATTGTTCCGGCGTGAGCGCCCCGCTGGAGATGCGCACATCGTCCATCTCGCCCGTGAACTTGTAGGAACTGCCGAGCCGCGACCCGATGTGGAAGACTTCGTTACGGAGCGGATACCCCGCCGGAGTGCCACTGGTGCCCTCCTTCTGCTTGACCCCGTCCAGGTAAAGTTCCACCGTGGCGGTTCCGGTCGCGTTGGTGTCGATCACCATCGCGACGTGGTGCCACTGACCATCCGTCACCGTATTGGTGGTCTCGTCGACACCGTATCCCGCGCTTCCCCGGTAGACGCTGTAACCTTTGGACGCGCTGAGATAAAAGGCGAATCTGCCGGACGCGTCGTACCAACCGCCGTAGCTGGCGTGTTCGAGAAGCAGCCGATCACCCGTGGTCACGCTGGTCTTGACGAACGCCTCGACGGTCAAGGCGATATTGGTCCGCAAATCAAGACCGGAGGCTGTTCTGAAGTCCGTATGCGAACCGTTGAACACAGCGGCACCGTTGCTGAAGGTGACGCCATTGTTCACCAACCAGTTCCCGTTTCCAGAGGCATCGGCGATGCCGTTCTTGCTGGGGTCGAAGTCCCAGTAGGCCAAGACTCCTGCCCTCGCGCATAAGGGCAAAACCCCTATGACTACGCCAACGATGACCGCCACTCCTGTATTTATACTTCTCATTATGTGCTCCTTCTACTGTTGTGTTATTAATCCGGTTTACAACTGTCACATTGAATATAAACCCGAGTTGGCAATTTGGTCAACATCCTATAATGCGAACTTTACCCTGCTATTTTACGAACGCTTTTTTTGACCGCGTGCGTTGAGGTTAAGCCTTTCAACTCGATTAAATCCCCTACCTTAATGCCAAACCACATAAATCGTAAAATAGAGGAACGAGAGGATCACGAACCAGACTCCGACTCCTTGGAAAAGGTTCCGCTTCGGCTCGCCGGGCGGCAAGAAGAATTTGTCCACACCCCACATCAGCGGACGTATTTCGGCCTCGGGTTTGGGCTGGGTACACAGGCTGATCACAACCATCAGAAGCATCAGGAAGACCTGATTGACGCCTGAACAGACGAAGATGTTTTTCGTGTTCCACGCTGTGACAAAACCGGTTGAAAGAAGCTGGGGGATCAGGGTGAGCCCGCCGACCGTGAGCGGCTGGCCCTCGAGGATATACCAGTCCAGTACCATGCCGCAGGGAATGCCGGCGACAATCACTGTCAGCGCGGCCGCCGGAGTCGTCCGTTTCCAGAACATACCCAGCAGGAACACCGACGCGACCGGCACAGCGAAGTAACTCGCCGCAGTCTGGAAATAGATGAAGATGCCGCCCATGCGCTGGATCTGAGGCGCGTAGCCGATGCTGAACAACATGAGCGCCAGCGTGGTGACAGAACCGATCATTACCAGCCGCTTGTCATCGGCTCGCGGATTGATCCATTTCTTGTAAACATCGTACGTGAACAGCGTCGAGATCGAGTTCAGCAACGCCGAAATCGTCGACATCACACCGGCCAGAATACCGACCACCATCAAACCCTGCAAGCCGGAAGGCACCAGCGCGCTGATCATTTTAGGCAACACCCGATCCGGCACATAACCGGCCAAGTTGCTGCGTAGTCCGAAATCAAAGGCCTGCCCTATAGCGCTGTCCGGACTGACTTCATAGATCGCGCGGGCCATCATGCCGGGAATGATTTCGACAAACGGGCGCAGCAGCACGAACGCGCCCGCGAACACGATCGCCATACGGGCGTCCCATTCCGTCCGGGCGCCGAAGCCGCGCTGCACCAGCGACTGGTTGATGCACGAATAGTACAGGTGCAGACCGAACACCGTCAGAAGGATCGCGTGCCATGGTATGAGCTTGGATGTCGCAGGATGGATCAGCCGCATGAAACCCGGATCGGGAACCTTATAGAGATCGCTAAGCCCACCCGGCATCTGACAATACGCAAGCCACATCAGCGCGGCTCCTGCCACAAAGATCAGCAGAAACTGGAAGAACGCGCCGTAGACCATGGACGACTCGCCGCCGTACATGGTGTAAATTCCTGAGACCACCGAGAGGACTGCCAGCCACAGCCAGAGGTTGGCGGAGGGGTTGCCGGGAACAAGCGGGAAGACCTCGGAAAGCATCATCGCTCCGCCGTAGAACACCACCGCCAGATTCATCAGCACGTAACTGATGATGAGAAACACGGCAAAAATATTCTGGCTGGCGCTGTTGAACCGGCGCCCCAGATATTCCGGCATCGTGCGGATGCCATTACGGAGATAGACCGGATAAAAAATATATATCAGCGCGCCGTAAACAAGGGGAACGATCAGATACCAATTCGTCATCACCAGGCCGTTCTGGTAGCCGACGCCGTTCTGCCCGATGAGTTGTTCGGTGTTCATGCCAGTGGCTACAAAAGCAGCACCGATCGCCCACCACGGTAGCGTTCCTTTCGAGAGAAAGTAGCTGTCGGAACTCGCGCGTTTCCCTCGTCCGGTGAAGAAACCGATCACGAGCAGCGCGACGAAATAGATCGCGATCGTTACGTAGTCCAATGTGGCGCCCATCCGGTACGCTCCCGTTTCTGATGTGTTGTTACGCAACTCCTCAAGGTTGTTTAGACCGTAGGCTAAACAACCTGAGTAAGTTTGCCGTTTCCTGTTGCCGCCTGCGTTCGGTTATTTCTGCCCCATCAGCGCGTTGACGATCAACAGGTCGAGTTCCTCGTAGTCGCGCTCGGCCACCAGTTTGCCGACCTTCTTCTCATCCAGACTGCGGACGACCTCCAGCAGTGCCAGGAAGATCGTCCGGCTGTTGGAGAGATGCTTGGTGGCGCCGGCCTGCTTCTGAGTACGCATGGCCTTGATGTCCAACCCGACAAACTCCCCGTTCCGTCCGTAACCGTGCTTGTCGAGGATACGCACCTGGTTGAACGCGCGGCGCAGGTCGATGCTGCCGAAACTCCGGTCCTCGTCGAACTTCAACCCGTTCTGATCATTCAGATGCACGGTAAACAGTTTCTTGTGCGCCAGAGCGAACCCCATCTCATCGGAGGGGTCAAGCCCCGCCAGAATCGTATGCGCGCTTTCGATGTTCACGCCCACCCGTGCAGGATCCGAACAGAGATGTCCCAACGCGATGGCGTGGCCCGTTGTGGGGATGTACGTATGATCGACCGGCTCGTTCGGTTTCGGCTCAATCGCGATCCGAATCGCGGAATCATGGGCAAGCATACGGTTGATCGCCTCCACGAGCTGGTCGACAGCCTTTTTACTGTCCTTGGACTCCCGCACATAGGTGCCTTCACGCGCAAGCCAGAGAACGATGAGCTTGGTGCCCAGCTCATTTGCGATGTCGATCGCCGAGAGACTCCGCTGGATAGCATAGTCGCGGCTGGCCCGGCTGTTGGACGTATAAGCCCCGTCGATCGTGCGGGCATCCTCCCACAAACGGGGTGCCACGAATTCCGCAACCAAGCCCTCGCCGTCCAACTGGCGCTTGAGTTTCGCTGCCTGCTTCCGTATGCCCGCGCCGTCGAGGTCATTCATGCCTGGAACCGCATCGTCGTCATGGAACTGAACCCCCTCGTACCCCAGCGGCCGGAACAGCTTCAGCTTCTTACCCCACGTCAGACTGCTTCTGACAGCCGGCCCGAAAGGGTCCGCGCCTTCGTGAATATTCCAAGGTCCGAATGAGAATCGATACTGTGTCTGCGGTGTCTTCATGGTCGCTTCCTCTTTGTTTTTTTAATGTAATATGTGCCTGAATCACAACGTTACGGACAGACGGCTGCCGCAACCTTCTTGTAGGCCGTGATAACGTCCTCAGTGTCCGCATCCGTCAAGTTTGAGGCTATACAGAACAGCATTGTGCGGGTGAGCAAGTCATCCAGATGCGGGCAGGCTCCCTTGGCATAGGAAACGCCGGCTGAAGCGCTGTTTTCAGCCATCTGCCACGGTGAGACGGCGGAGACGCCGCGCTTATTGACCAGGCTGGCCACATTGTAATAAATATGCAGCCCCCACTGATCCATGTGGACCGGATACATACCGCCCGTGGCAGCCACGATGCCCTCCGCACGCAACGCCTCCGTGAACTTCAGTGACTGCTCGCGTGTGGGGAAGACGGTCATCAGGAACGAGCCTGCGTCACCGTCCGGATCGGGCACTTCGCGGAAAGTCAGCACGCCTGCAAGCGCCCGCTTGATTTTGAGTTTGGCTGACCGCATCGCGCTGGTGATGCGGCCAAGCTTCTTGAGTTGCACGCGGGCGACCGCGCCAGTCAATTCGCTCATGCGGCAGCCGATACCCCAGAGTTGCAGCAACGGGTCATCCATGACCAGCCGTCCGGCATCGTTACGCGGGTAGCCGAGGTCGTGGATGGCAAACGCGCGGCGGTAGAGGTGCTCGTCGTCGGTCACCACCATACCCCCCTCGCCAGAGGTCATGTGCTTGTTCATCTGGAATGAAAATATCGCCACGTCTCCGAAGGCGCCGGCATTGACGCCGTGCTGGCTCGCGCCCGCAGCCTGGGCGCAGTCCTCGATGACCTTAAGGCTGTGCTGCCGGGCCAGCGCGACGATCTCCCTGATCCGTCCGATGACACCACCCATGTGGACGACCAGGATGGCCTTGGTGCGGTGCGTGATCTTCTGGGCCGCAGCCCGGGGGTCCATGGTGAAGGTGTCGTCGCAGTCCACCAGCACCGGGATCGCGCCGCTTCGGACGACTGCGCCGACGGTAGAAACCCAGAAGTAACCGGGGATCAGCACCTCGTCGCCGGGGCCTACGCCCAGCGCTCCCAGCGCCACCTGCAGCGCGCCCGTACCGCTGCTGACGGCGAGCGCGTGCCGGACGCCGATGGCCACGGCGAACTCTTTCTCCAGCGTGGAAACCTCGTTTTGCAAGTCCAGCCCGTAATATCTGAACAGCGTCTTGGATCTGCAAACGCGTGCCGCCGCCTCGCATTCCCGCTCGTCCATGTAGTGCGCCCCGCACCATTCCTGAGGAAGAGGTCGAGTTCGCACCGGGGTCCCGCCATCAATCGCCAACTTTTCATTCGTAATCATTTGCTTCCCTTTCCGGAATTTCAAACTAACGCACTGATCTTAGCACCTAGTTTCCAGTTTCTAGTTTCGCCCCTTCAACCTTTCCCCGCAACCAGCCGCTCAATCTTGCCGCTGACTTCCGAAATCGTCGTCTCGAAATGCGCCTTCCCGATCTGCGCATTGGCATAGCGGGGATCAAACTCTTTCGGCACCAGACGATCAGGTTTCGATGCTATGAACCCTTGTCCGTTGACAACAGAAAAATCGGCATACTTGAGGGGTACGTCCTTGGGTGGCAGTGTGCTCAGATCAATGGCGTCTTCGCTGTAGTTCATGATGAGCGAGGTCTCGGCGATGTCGGCGTGCCCGATCACGCCCGTGGCCGCAGCCTTCTCCGGGAAAGCGATGGCGAAATCGACCTTTGCCGCTGTCGTGTGGCTCAACTCAATGCACAAGCGCTTCAGTACCGCGTTGTGGTTGAAGGCACCGTGGCCGTTGACGATGAAGATGTACTTATATCCCTGGCTAATAAGGCAACGCGTTTCAGCCGCCACGATCAGCGCGAAAACCTCCTCGGGGAGGTAATGGCTGTTCCACTGCCGCGACGGGAAGTCCATACCCACGACGTAATCGTCCCGTTTGAAACCGAGCGATTCCAACATGTCCGGGTCGCGCTCGCGTTCGGTGCCGATAAACATCGTGGGCAGTACGACGCCCATGCCCAAACGCCTGCAGCATTCGTGGGCGACCAAGGCCGCATTGAGCGGATCCGTACCCAAGGGCATGTGCGGCCCGTGATACTCCAGTGGCCCCAACGGGAAAAGGATCAGGGGGCACTGGGCTTTGCGCACGGTCAACTGTCCGGGACGCAACCATTCATACCGTGTTTCAAACTCTGGGGTTGCACCGCATGTCTCGCCATTTCCGTTCATCACGTTCTCCTTTTATTGCTTCAGTTTATTCCGCTCCGGTGTTTATGTCAACCGCCTATTATGCGAACTTGACCCTGCAATTTTACGAACTGTTATTCGCTTCACATGTGTCAAGAACTTCGCGCTTGTCAGACACTGTATGGTTTAGTATTCTTGCCTCCTATTCTCATGTTTGTTTGGTGACGATATGAAAAAAGGTAAACGCCAGAAGATCCCGCAGGTTGCGATCCTGCTCGACTCATGTCATGAGACTTCCCGAGGGATGCTGCGAGGCATCTTCGAGTACGTGCGGCTCTATGGACCGTGGGGGATCAACATTGTCACCGGCGGCATCCATGAGCAAAAACTCCCCGATTTTAAGTTCTGGAAGGGTTCCGGTGTGATCGCGAACAGCTATAGCCGCGAAATGGCTGACGCGATTGTCAAGGCACGTTTGCCTGCCGTCATTTTCGACATGAACGATGAGTGGCAGGAAACATGGTATGCGATGTCACATGCCTGTCAGGTCCAGTGTGATTCGTCCGCTACAGGACGGATGGCGGCCGAGCACCTCATCCAGGAAGGCTTCACACGCTTTGCGTTTGTCGGCCAGACGAATGGCATCAACTGGTCGCGCTGGCGCAAAGAAGCGTTTGTAGGACGTTTGGGCGAATCAGGGTTCTCTTGCCACCTCTATCCCGAACCCGCGCTTGGACGCGAGAACGGCAACCTCGAACGGAACCAGTTGATCCGCTGGCTGAAAAAGTTGCCGAAGCCGATCGCCATCTTCGCCGCGCACGACACGCGCGGGCGCCAGGTACTGGATGCCTGCCTCGCCGCCGACATTCGCGTGCCGTATGAGGCGGCTGTGCTGAGCGTGGACAACGACCCGCTGATCTGCGAAACCTGCATCCCGTCCCTCTCAAGCATCCGACTGGACGTCGAGGCTGCGGGTTATGCGGCGGCTGAACTTCTCGACAAACGCATGTTTGCCCAGTCGAGACTTGGAGAGACAAAAGAAACGGTGACCTACCCGCCGCTGGAGATCGTCTCTCGGTTATCGACGCGGACTATTCACGTCAATGACAAACTCGTCATTGACGCCTTGGAATTTGTTCGAATTAACGCCGGCCTGAATATCCGCGTTTCGGATGTGTCTGACCAGGTTCAGGTTTCGCCGCGCTGGCTGGAGAAGCGTTTTGACTGTGTGTTGGGGCGATCGGTTATCGACGAAATCAAGCGCGTTCGAATGGAGACTATTCTGCGTTTGGTCACACAGACGAGGCAACCCTTCGATCAGATTGCAAGGAAGTGCGGTTTTTCGAGCGTGAACTACCTCCGAAAGCTTTTCCGGGCGGAGAAGGGCCAGACCATGAGTGCCTGCCGCGCGCAGGCATCGGCACATGCTGTCACCGCCCGCGGCTTGGCAAGATAGCAGGGCCTGGGAATCGCGAGACGTGTCTGGTGTGGATCGGTTGGGGGGGGGTAATGCGGGAGTCCAGCACCGTCGTCTTCTGTAACGCATTGTGCAAGACATTTGTACGATCAAACAGAAAACAGAATATCTCCTTGATTTCGCTCCTCCTTTTCATTTATACTCTGCTCCAAGATAAATCTAAGCAAGGGAGATTACGAATGAATGGGGAAACCAATAAACCGCAGGATGATGCGGCGTTGATTGCTGAATTGAATCAGTCTTTCAGTACTATTAAAAAGCAGTTGAGCCATGTGATCATCGGCCAGGAGAAGGTTGTCGAGGAGGTGCTCATCGCCATATTCAGTCGCGGACACGCCCTGCTTGTGGGTGTGCCCGGATTGGCGAAGACCTTGCTCGTCAGTACAATCGCGCAAGTCTTAGACCTCAGCTTTAAGCGCGTCCAGTTCACCCCAGACCTCATGCCCTCGGACATTACAGGCTCCGATGTGCTCGAAGAGGACCGCACCACCGGCAAACGGATATTCCGCTTTGTGAAGGGGCCGATATTTGCCAACATGGTTCTTGCGGACGAAATCAACCGCACCCCCCCCAAGACGCAAGCCGCCCTGCTCGAAGCCATGCAGGAACACCATGTGACGGTCGGCACGGAATCCTCCCCCCTGCCGGAACCCTTCTTCGTGTTGGCCACGCAAAACCCGATCGAACAAGAGGGCACCTACCCGCTGCCGGAAGCCCAGCTTGACCGGTTTATGTTCAACATTGTCGTGGATTATCCCACCGCTGACGAAGAAACCGCCATCATCCGCCAGGTCTCCAGCTCAAAGCAGACTTCGCTCACCAAGGTGCTGGACGCAGCCGCGATCCTGCGTTTGCAGGATGTGGTCCGCCGTGTACCCGCAGCCGACCATGTCATTGAGTATGCCCGCAACCTTGCGCGCTATTCACGTCCCAAGCAGGCTGAAGCGCCTAGCTTCATCAAGGAGATGGTCGCCTGGGGCGCCGGCCCGCGTGCAGGCATCAACCTTGTCGTCGCAGCGAAGGCCCGCGCCATTTTGCATGGCCGCCTACATGCGACAACATCCGATATCACAGCCGTCGCAATGCCTGTCTTGCGCCACCGCATCATCACGACCTTTAATGCGGAGGCCGCAGGCGTCACAAGCGATGAAATCGTGAAAAACCTGATCCAGACCCTTAAACCACGCGTTGACCTGGATATCTAAGGTGGATAACACACCCTCCTATATGCGCTGGTTGCCGGGGCATACCACGGCGACATTGACACGGCTTGAGCTCGTCGCTCGCAGTGTCATGGAAGGTTTTGTCTCCGGACGCCACAAAAGCCCCCACAAGGGCTTTTCCGTCGAATTTGCGGAACACCGCCAATATGTGCCCGGAGACGACCTGCGTGATCTTGACTGGCGTGTACTCGCCCGCAAAGATCGCTATTATATCAAGCAATACATCGAAGAGACCAATCTGCGCGCCACGATCCTGCTGGATGCGTCCGGTTCGATGGCGTATCGCGGGGAACAGGCTGCTGAATGCGACGGCCGTAAACTTTCAAAGTTTGAATATGCCCAATACATTGCCGCTGTCCTCTCCTACCTTTTGATCGGGCAGCAGGACGCCGTGGGCATGGTCACCTTCGACAGCGCCATCCGCTCCTACATCCCGGCTCGCTCACGTGCAAGCCAGGTACGGACAATCCTGGAGCAACTCGATACCACGCAGCCCGGGAATGAGACAGCGCTTTCGGAGATCTTCCATGATATTGCAGAGCGGATCCCCCGCCGCGGGCTTGTCATCATTTTAAGCGACCTCTTTGACAACACCGAAACACTGCTCAAAGCACTCCACCACTTCCGTTATCGCCGGCATGAAGTGATCGTCATGCACATCATGGCAGAGGAGGAACTCCACTTCCCGTTTGACTCGTTCACCGAATTTAAAGACCTTGAAGCTGTTCGTCAACTGGAGGTGGATCCGAAGACCATCCGGGCCAGCTACCTGGACCGCGTGCGCCGCTTCCTCTCGGACATCTCCGCAGGGTGCGGTGAAATACGGGCGGACTATCTCCCGCTCTCCACGAAAAAACCCTTTGACCGGGCACTCTCGGACTACCTTGCGAGGAGGAAGCGCTAAGTATGGAGTTTTTTGCACCATGGATGTTGCTGGGGCTGGGAGCCATCGCCGTGCCGGTGCTCATCCATCTCTTTAATCGAAAGTCCGCCAAGCGTATCGAGTGGGGCGCCTTCATCTTCTTGATGGACTCCATGATCAGCCGTCGCAGGCGCATGCTGATTGAAGATATCCTCCTGCTCGCGACCCGCTGTCTCCTGCTCGCGCTCTTATCCTTTGCCATTGCGCGCCCCTTTATCCAGGCAGGGTCGCGCGTCCCATGGATCGTGGTCCTCCCCATGATGCTGCTGGCGGTCACCTTTTTCGGAGTCAGTTTTGCCATGTGGCGTTACCCGAAGTGGCGTCGACTCCTCTTCATGGCCTCCCTCCTGCTCGCAGGCCTTTCAGCCGCTTCCATCTTTCTGGAACGCAAATTGAATCTTTCACGCTTCGGATCTGTTGCGCAACGCGATGTCGTGATCGTCATTGACGGCTCCTCCTCCATGGACATGAAGCAAGGCGCTGAGACAAACTTCGAGCGTGCACGCAAAGAGGCAGAGGCCTATATCAAGCAATCAGACCGAAGCATCGCTTTCGGCCTGATTGTGGGCGGCCCCGTACCGCTCTCCCTGACCCAAGCCCCTATCACTGACAGACGCGAACTCTTCAGCATTATGGATCGCATGGAGCCGGTCCAGGGGACCATGGATATCATGACCACGCTCACCTCCGCCATCGTCATGCTCTCCCTGGGCAACAATCCCTCCAAGCAGATTGTCATTGTCGGAGACGGCCAGGCCGCTGGCTGGCATCTCACCCGTCCAGACCGCTGGAAGGTGCTAGACGCGCTCATCGCCCAGCTGCCGTCCAAGCCCCAGATTGTCTGGCGCACCCTGCCTTTGCCCACCTCGATCCGCAACATGGGCATCGCCGATGTCGTCTTTACACGGGAACTGATCGGGACGGACCGGGATGTCGGCATCCGCGTGACCGTTGAAAATACCGGCTCCGAGGCCGTGACCCCGGATGCCATCCTCCTGGAGATGGGCGGAACCACCTTGACCAATCGCTCAACAGGCCAACTGGCTCCCGGGATGCGCCATACCGTGACCTTTAAGCATCGCTTTACCCGCGCGGGCACACAAAAAGTAGTCGCCCGGGTTCAGGTCGAGGATGACTTGTCGGCTGACAATACCTGCACGACGATTGCGCAAACCGTAGACACCCTGCGCGTGTTGATCGTTGACGGCAATCCCGTAGCCAACGCCCGGGAACGCAGCTCCACCTACCTGTCGCTCGCACTCCGTCCGGAAGCCGTACGGCGCGTCTCAGCCCAAGCAACGCAAGCGACAGCCAAGACCAATGACCTTCGCCAATTCCTGGTCGACCCCATTATCATTGATGCGCCAGCCGTGGCGAGGCGTGAGACCTTTTCGGATTGCAGCGTGGTCATCCTGGCCAATGTGTCGAGCCTGACCACCAATACCGCCCAGAAGCTTGCGCGTTTTGTCGAAAATGGCGGCGGCCTCTTCATCGCCCCTGGCGCACATGCGCAACCCGAATTCTATAACACCTGGGCCTTGGATGAGGAGTCGCTCCTCCCCTTCCCGTTAAAATCATTCGCCTCGGTCAGCGAAACCAATCGTCCCTCCATCCGCGTCGCCTCGTTTGATGATGACATCCTCGCTCAATTCCGCACGGGCAGCGATCTTGGAACCCTGTCGGCCGACCGTTTCTGGCTCTTAAACACAGAAGACCAATCTTCACGAGCCATTGCCACCTTTGACCAGGGCGAGCCTTTTCTGGCCCTGCGACGGTTCGGACGCGGCTCTGTAATCCTCTCAACCATCCCCTTTGACATGACCGTCTCCTCCCTTCCCGCACGCGGCTCCTTCTTGCCGCTCGTCCATGAACTGGTCTATCGCCTGGCTTCGCCGTCCATGGCCAACCTCAACATCAAACCCACGGAAAGCTCAACACTCTTACTGACCAGCGGCACCTTCAACCAGACGAATGCGGCCCCTCGCAAGGCAAAATTCGTCTCCTCCTACTCCAAGAAGAAGCCCACCAAAAAAGTACTTGCGCCGACGCCTGCGAAAGAGGACGAAGAGACCGCCGGCGAACCGACAGAGGTGATTTATACCTTCGTGGGCAGTGAGACCGCGCGCGGGACCCATGTCCTTCCGGCTGAATTTGTTCAAACACCGGAGGGCATCGCGCTCCGGCTCTCACGCAGTCTCGTCACAGGCGTTTACTCGGCAAAAGTGCCGCCCGCGCTCAGAACGGTCCTGAACAACATCATGGATGAAGAGCAGTGCATCCCCTTCAGCGTCCGTTCAACGATCGATGAAAGCAACCTCTCCTCCCTGAGCCAGCCTGACATCCTCTTTGTTAAGACCTTCATCAATCTCGTATTAGCCACAAAAGCGGAAGAGGTCCATAAAGCGTTGATCGGTGAAACCTTCGGCAAAGAGATCTGGCGCATCCTTGCTTATGTCGCGCTCCTCCTTCTTGTCCTTGAAATCGCGCTCACGCGCTGGATTGCCATCCAGCGGCGCACCGGCATCGAAGAGAATGTCTCCTTTGACGAAGAGACCCCCACGGCCTCTTCCGGCTTCCTTGACGAACTCGCAAAGATGCGAGGTCCCCAAACGCCCCCCCATTAAACAGTGCTATGCAACCAACTCCGGCCATCGATTCAACATACATACGTCCAGACGTATTGCCCTCCATGCTGCCCACAACAGGCATCGCAGCGATGGTACTTCTTGCATGTATTGCCTGGCTGCTCATCCATCACTTTCTGAATAAGCGCGAAAAGCCCTTGCACACCGTGTTGCTCTTTTGTGCCATCTCCCCTTTCGCAGTCGCCACATCGTGGTCGCTCTTTCAACTCTTAGCACGCTTCTTCTGGCTGGCAGGCGCCTGGCCGCTCTGGGTCGCTGCGCTCGTGAGCGGAGGCGCGATGGAGGGTGTCGCACTGCTCTATAAGCACGAGTGCAGCGTGGTCTCGTCGCGCGTCTCCAAAGCCCTGGTCTTTTGCCGCTTGACCGCGATTGCCATTGCGATTTTCATGCTCCTGCAACCCGTGTATGTATCCGAGCGGACACGGCAAGTCCGCCGGCGTGTGGCTGTCCTTGCAGATGAATCCGCCTCCATGGGCCTTGTGGATACCCATTGGCGGTTGGCTGAAGTATTGGATATGAGCCAGGCGCTCGGGCTCATTGATCCCTCCCTCCGGACCAACCGTGAAGCACGGGCCACCAACGTAGCGCTGTGGGACGGCCTCTCCAGCGACCTGCGCGACAAGATCAGAAAGCAGACCGAAGTGCCGCGTACTGAATTGTCACGCCATGTGCTGTTTGGAAGCGCAGCCCATAAGGACAATGCCCTGATCCCTGCATTGCGCAAACGTTACGATGTTGATCTTTTCCGCTTCGGAAACGGGATCCAAGCTGTTTCTGATCTCGACGCCTTTGCAACTAATGCGCTCCCGGTCAATACCGAAGCCGCTGATGCGCGTGAGACCACCTTCCGTTCCGTCACAGATATGACACGCGCCATGGAAGAGGTCACAGAGATGTTGCCGTCAGAAGAGTTGGCCGGGGTATTGTTCCTGACAGACGGCCGCCACACCGGCGAAGCAGGCGTCGCGGCAACAGCCCGGCGGCTCGCAAAGGCTGGTATCCCCATCTCCTCCGTTGTCATTGGCGGGACCATGCCCCCCTTTGATCTCTCCGTTGCCGATGTCCGCATTGCCGAGACGGTCTTCTTGGGCGACCGTGTTCGCATGACCGTGACGGTCCGGGCCGATGCGGCGAAAGGGCGCGATGCGCGCGTCAGACTCTTCTGCGGCGAAGAGCAGATTGCGGAAGAGTCGGCACAGGTGGCAACCTCAGAAAACTGGACGCATGAATTCCGCTTCACCGACCTTCCAAAAGAACAAGGGTTGCGCCGCTACCGCATCGTCATTGATCCCATGGAGGGCGAGACCCTCAAAGAGAACAATCAGTGGACCTCCGATGTCTATATTACCGATGACCGGACGAACGTACTTCTGGTCGACAACCAGCCGCGCTGGGAATATCGTTATCTAAGAAACCTCTTTTACGGACGCGATAAGTCTGTGCACCTCCAGTTTGTATTGATGAAGCCCGACCTCATCGACGGACTGACAACCGCCCACTTGCCCGCCGCGTCCGCCTCGCGTCCCTTTGGCGAAGCCGAGGCTGGCTCGCTCCCCTTGACGCGTGACGAGTGGCGCATGTTTGACGTGATCATCCTGGGGGATCTCGGCGATGACGTGCTGACACCCGAAGTGGTCGGCCATATCCGCCATTGCGTGGAAGAGCGCGGCGCACTCCTCGTCGTGATTGCAGGACCTCAGCAGATGCCCTACGGAATCAAGAGCAAGGCGCTTCAGGATCTGCTCCCGATTGTTTATAAGCCTGATGCCACGGACTGGAGGGAAGAGGGCGAATCCCAATTCAGGATCAAGCTGTCAGCCTCGGGCCGTTCCCATGATCTCATGCGCATGTCATCGAGTTCTGCAGAAAGCGAACAAATCTGGAGCGAGTTGCCCTCTTTGAACTGGCGCCTCACCGTGCAGGATGTCAAGCCCGGCGCAGAAGTTCTCGCCTACGCCACATCATTGGATGAAAGCAAAGATCCCGTTCTCGCGGCACGGCGCGCAGTCAGCGCTGTTGAGAATGATCCGGAGGAGGCTGTCCGGAGACTCGCCGAGGTGCGTAAGCATGAAGCGCGCAATGCCCTTGTCGTTGCACAACAGCTGGGCCAGGGCAAAATAGTCATGCTGCTGACAGACCGCACCTGGCGTTTGCGCTACCGCACAGGCGACACCCTGCATCACCGCTTCTGGGGACAGGTCGTGCGCTGGGGCACTGGCGAAAAAATGCGCGCAGGCAACGCCTTTGTCCGCCTGGGCACCGACCGCCTCAACTACACGCCGCTTGAACCCGTGCGTGTCATGGCACGCCTGACCTCAAAAGAGTACGCCCCGATTACACAGGCGCAAGCTGAGGCCATCCTTTCGAAAGACGGCAAGGAAGTGAGCCGCGTTGCACTCACCTATCGCAAAGACTCCAACGGCATCTACGAAGGAAACATTGACCCGTTAAACACGATCGGAAGCTATTCGCTCAAGCTGCACTGCCCCGAGGCAAAGGAAAAACTGGGGGACCAATATCCGGACGGACTGGAAACACACTTCTCCGTGATTACATCGCATCGTCCTGCAGAGTTGATTTCCGTCACGTCCAGCATGGACACCCCTGCTCAACTGGCGCAATTGTCCGGCGGAAAAGCAGTCACCCCCGGGGATATGCAGGCGCTCTTCGAATCTTTCGGTGAAGGCAACCGTATTGTGAAAGAGCGTATTGAGCGCAATCTCTGGGACTCGTGGTGGTTGTTCCTGGCCATCGTGATCCTGCTCTCGACCGAATGGCTGCTCCGGAAAAAGGGAGGCTTAGCTTAAAGGCGGCATAATCTTATGGCAACTCCAGTACAAGCCCTTCATATTGACCAATTGCCGCCGGAGCTCTCTGCAACTTTGCTGAGAGCGACCCGGCGCATCAAGCGCATCTTACTGTTACGCGGCCTTCTCGCGGTTGCAGCAACAGCGCTTATCGCGTTACTGGCCATCATCGCGATTGACGCGTCCTTCGTCCTGTACAGCCAGGTGATTCGCTTCGCCTTGTCACTCCTCGGCTTATCCGCTGTCTCCTGGGTCGCCCTGCGCCACCTCGTGCGCCCCCTGCTCCAGCCCTACTCGCCGGCGAAAATCGCAACACTCATTGAACAACGGCATCCTGAACTCGAAGAACGCCTTTCAACGGTTGTTGAACTCTTGTCCATGCCCGAGACCCGCGAGCGCGGTTCCGCACAGCTCGTTTCGCTGATCACCGAAGCCGCAGAGGCCGACGCACGCACCGTCTCGCCGAAGCGTGAATTTACTGGACGCACCATTAAACCCAAGCTGATCGTTGCGGGCATTGCAACCGGTATCGTCCTCTTGCTTTTCGCTGTTTGGCCCAACCAGTTCAGCCTGCTCTGTCTACGGGCCCTTGCACCCTTTGCTGAGCTTGATAATTTATTTGCCAGCCATTTGACGGTCAAGCCCGGCAGCCTCACCTTGCTCGTCGGAGACCCCTTAGAGGTTGATGTGAGCATCACGAGCGCGCTTCAGGGTCAAGCGTACTTGCGGAAAAAAAAGCTTAACGGATTCTGGTCACGCGAGACGCCTGAGCGCATGCGCCTGCTCCCACCCGAGGAAGCTTCCGCCGCAAACAAGCGTCACTTCCGCCAGCTTTTCCCTGCGGTTAACGCCTCGTTCCAATATCGCATCACCTGCGGTTATGCCTTGACGCGTTATTTCACCGTGACTGCGGTGGAGCGTCCGACAGCAACGATCCTGAAGATGTCCTACGTCTATCCGGACTACACGGGGAAACCTGATCGAGTCATGACGAATGACTTCGGTGAAATAGTAGCCGTCATTGGAACGAAGATCGCCATCGATACCCACATCAACCGGCCAGCCGATGTGACGGGATCGTTCATCGCCCCGCCCAATGATTCCGCCATTGTTCCTTCACAACAGAAGCACCTGCAAAGACAGTTCCAACTCAGCAAAGAGTCAGGTCCGCAGTGGGGAATCGTTTTAAAGGATCAATTTGGCTTCACTAACCTGCCCACGTTCTATCCGTTGCGTGCGATTGCAGACCGTCCGCCGACCATTGTTTTCACACAACCCACCAAGCATACCCTGCGCATCGCCAAGCGCGGACATCTCGCACTCTCCTATCAAATCACCGATGACTTTGGCATCACCAACGTGACCATGTCCATCGCAAACAACGACCAGCCTTTTTCCGAGCCGATCCCCTTGCGCAACCTCCAACCCACGGACACGGAGACCTGGCGCGGGGCTCAAACCGTTGACTTACGCGATGAACAATGGGCCGCTTCCCGCAAACTCCGGATACAGCTCGCTGTGAGCGACAGACGGACCGAGCCTTTCGGCGGCCCGCAAGTGGCCAAGAGTCCTACGCTCACCATTGAGTTCGATGACGGGGCGCGTACGTTAGAATCGCAAAATTACAAAGAGCAGGCAGAGAAAATCAAACAGTCCATACAGGACCTGACGGAGCAGCTCAAAAAAGATGAACGCCAAGCCGAAGAGTTGCGCAACAAGCTGGACAGCAAGCAAGAGCTGAATCCGCAAGACCAGCAAAAGCTCGATGCCATCCGCAATGATTTAACGGAAGCTGAACAAAAGGTGGAGGACGCGATTGCTGAGAACAAAGACTCCGCATTAAAGCCCTTAGCGGACAAACTGGACAAACTCAACAAAGACCAGATTACTGAGGCCCGTAAGACTGCGGAACAGGCGCAGCAAGCAGCGCAAAAAGAGCAAGCGCCTCAGATCCGCTCGCTCGAAAAGAAGCTAGAGGACGCGGCCAAAACTGCCGAGGAGATGAAGCGCGAAGCAGAAGCCTTTGCCCAGAAACTTGACAAGCTGGCTGCGCTCGATGAACTGGCCACCCGCGAAGAGGCTCTTGCGCAAGATGCTCCCAAGGCTGACACCCCCAATGAGATGAACGACTGGAAGCAGAACCAGGATGATATCCGCAACCGCTTTAATCAGGAGCGTTCACAACTTCCCGAAGCCCAGCAACCGAACAAAGACCAACTGAAAGAAAAAGCACGCCAAGCCCAGACTAAAAAAGCAGATCGTGCACGCCTTGAAAAGGCGCGTGACACGCTCAAGGCACTTGCTGAAGAGGCCCAGCAACAAAGTGATAACCAAGAAGCTCTTGCCGATACCCAGAAGGAACGTGCCGAACAATACGAGAGTAAACAGGACAAGCCTGATGAAAAGACCATGCGTGCGGAAAACCGTGAATCCATTCAGCAGCAACGCGAAGTTGCGAAAAGTGCACAGAATCTGGAGCGCAAAACCGAAGCGCTTAAACAAGAACTCGAACGTTTAAACCCGCCGTGGGAACTCAAGAATCCTGTTCAGCAGGCGCAGAACGAACTTAATCAAGCGCAGCAGCGCGGCCAGGAAGCCGCTCAAAACTTGGAACAGCAGCCGAACAACCCGCGTGATCCAGTCTGGAAACAAGAAGACGCGCATCGCGCACTTGAACAGTCAGCCGCTTCGCTTGAACAGGCCGCACGCCAGGCCAGCCAGTTGATGGAAAAGATGGATGCCGAAGCCGCCGCGCAGGAACAACAGGCAGCCGCAGCAGAAGCGCAACCCCAAGCCAACAACCCTGAAGTTGCCATGAACGAAGCGGCTTATGATGCGTCAATGGCGAAGCAATCCAAGGAGCAGGAGGATCGTGCCCAGCAGAATCCGAATGAAAAACCACCGGCTCAATCTTCGGAAGCTGGCATGGAAGCAGCAAAAGAACATGCCACGGACGCGGCTGAGCAGATGCGCCAGCTTGTTGATCAAGCCGCCGCGCAAATGAATGTGCCGACAGACTTTCTGCCCAGCCGTGCGGCTGAACAAGCGGAAAAGAAGCCCCAATCCAAACCCGTTCCAGGCCAACAGCCGGGCGAACCAGCCCAGCCGACGCCTGCTCCTTTTGACCCCCGTGGTGCAATACCCGAGGCCATACGTAGCAAACTGCCAGACATGGAATGGTTCAAACTCAAGGGAGAAGCCAAGTCGCAGGCGATGGATGACGCCCTACGCCGGATCTCCCCTGAATATCGCGACCTGGTTCGCCTCTACTTCCAGGAACTCTCAAAGGAGGCTGGCAAATGAACCAGAAAATTGCGTTATTGCCTTATTGCCTTATTGCCTTATTGTCTTACGGGGCGTCCTTATTTTCGCGTGCGCAGCAGCCGAGTGCTGACCCGGCCAAGAACGAACAGATTGATCGGTCGATTGATCGCGCACTTGAATATCTGGCCAAGAATCAGCGTCTCGACGGAAGCTTTGAACAGCAATACGGCGAGACCGCCGCGATCCCGGCACTTGTCGGAATGGCCTTCCTTGCAAAAGGACATGTGCCCGGCGAAGGCCGTTACGGAGAAACCATTAATCGCTCCCTAGATTACGTCTTCTCCTGCGCCAACAAAGAGTTCTATTTTGGTGATAAAAACCAAGGCAAAATGTACTCGCACAGTATTGCGACGCTTTTTATCTCTGAAGTTTCAGGCATGGTCGATGCGGAGCGTCAAAAGAAAATCGACGAGCTTTTGCCCAAGGCCGTCAAATTGCTGCTCGAGGCGCAAGCCGTCAAGAAAGAGCATCAGCATCAGGGCGGATGGCGCTACACCCCCCATGCAACAGACAGCGACATGTCCTGCAGCGGCTGGGCCTTGATGGCACTCCGCTCCTGCCGCCTCAATGGCGGCCCCGTCCCCCCGGCAGCCATTAGCGCAGCCGTTGAATACGTGAAGCGTCACAGCCACAAGGAAGAGGGCAAGTTTGGATACATGGGAACGGACGGACATACCTTGACCCTGACAGGCGCAGGCATCCTGTGCCTGGAGCTTTGCGGGAAGCATAATGATCCTGCCTCGCTGAAAGCCGCCCAATACTTGATGAAAAACTATCAGGACCTGTCCAAGGATCAACGTTGCTTTTACGGGATGTATTATACCTCGCAAGGGCTGTTCCAAATTGGCGGGGAAAGCTGGAAGACGTTTTCCACGTGGATGTACGAAACCTTTATCCCGATGCAAGGAGCAGACGGCGCCTGGCAAAAGGGAGAAGAGGGCAGCAAGATTTACGGGACAGCCCTCTGCATCCTCGCCTTTACAGTCCCCTACCGCCAGCTTCCCATCTATCAACGCGATGAAACCGTTGATGAGAAGGAATAAAAAGAGCAGTCATCTGTGATCCGTTGGATCACTTTGGAGTGCGGTGGCAAGCGGTATTCCGCGCGACACCGCTTTATCGAACTTCCGAAAAGCGTTTTTCCTATTCCAAGTCCAAAGGGGAACGGGTTTTCCAACCCGTTGAAGCACGGACAGGAAAGTCCGTGCCCCTGTGGATCCAACTTTAAAACTTCCCTGGCTCGCCGTTTTATCCGCCGGAGGCGTATTCGCATAGGCGGAAGACGTATTTGCGTAGGCGGAAGCTTCAAGCGAAGCCGATTCGCACTAATGCACTAACGAACTCACGAACTAACGAACTTCTCCCCCCAACTTTAGAACTTTAGCACTTCCCTGGCTCGGCGTAGCTCTTAGCGAAGCCGGCTCGAATTTTAGAACTTCTTCCCCGGCACACACTGCCCCGATTGCGAAGCCCGCGCCGGCAAGGTCAAGACCATTGCTGATTGGAAAGCTATGGGCAAGCCGAAATGCAAATGCAAGTGCAGGCTTGTACCTCAGTAACAGTACAGAAGACTCACCCATGCTCCAGCGCATACGCCAGCAGGAAGGCGGCGAGGGCGAAGAAGACAACAGCCAGCAATATCTTCGAGGGCACGACATTCCTGCGGGTCAGGGCGGCCAGCCGCTGGCTGCGCACGCCGAACGCGCCGAGCATGAAGACAACGAAGAGCGGCACGACGAAGAGGACGTTGTAGAGGAGCAACATACCCCATGCACGGTAGCCGCCGCCCTCCCGGCTCATGAAGACGAGCGTCGGCAGATACATCTGGCCTGTGCAGACGCTTTCGAGCAGCGTGACCCCCGCCCCGCAGAGAAGCCCGGTCCCGAAGACCGCCGCACCTCCCCACCGATGACGGGCGAAGATGTGGATGCGCCGCTTGACCGATCCGGGCAGCTGGAGCCTGACGCTTCCGGCCTCCCCCGTCCGTGCGTAACGCCAGGCGTCGAGGAGGCTCAACGCGCCGAGGATCATCAGCGCGGCCACAGTCCCCCATTCGACGATGAAGCGGAGCAAAACAAGCCCTTCCAGACGGCGGAGCGCGGAGAGCAGGCCGAAGCCGATCAGGAAGTAGGTCACGAAGGAGGCGACGCAGAAGGCTAAGCCGCCCATGAAGACCGCCCTGCCGCGCCTCCCGCCTGAAGCCAGGATACTTGTCAGGAATACGATAGTCGCGAAGGCGCAGGGGTTCAGCCCGTCCGCCAGCCCGGCGATGGCCACCGCCGGCCACCCGAAGCGGCGGAAGAGGCGGACAGCGGCATTCTCCTCCGTCCCTGCGGCCTGCGGCTTGGAAGTGAGGCGAGAAACACCGGCGCCTGTGGAATCGGCCTTCAGGGGGACTGACAATGCAGCGTCGATCAAATTGAATCCGCGTTTCTCGATCTCCCCCCAGCCTGAAAGCACCTTCCCGCCTCCCACCACCATGTAGACCGGCTCGTTGGCCTTGATGCCGCAGGCCTCCAGCTTCTCCAAAAGCCGCAGGAAGGTGGAGATGCTGTGCGTGTCGGAGACGACCGTACGGAGGCGGTAAGCGTAGCGGTTAGCCAGCGCCGGAAGATAGTCACGCCTCAGCACCAGGCACTCGGCGCAGCCCTCCTGGACGAAGAACTCCACGTCCAGCCTGTTGAAGTTATTCGTAAGCCCGCTGTAAGGCGTAATTTTTATCACCGAATTAAACGAATGGAACGAATTGGTATATGGTAGGGCAGCGTTCTCCGACACGTTCACCGTAGCCTTCTTGTCCGCCGTAGCTTTAGCGGAGGTGGAGGCGGAATGCGACGCGGCAGGGTCGGAGACCCATGCCCTACCTGCCTGCGAAGAATCCGCAAGGTGGGGCGCAGACGTCCCGTCAAGCCGTAAAGGTAGGGCGACGTTCTCCGAACGCGCCGCCGCGACCGCATTCGTCCCCTTCCCCTTGGTCACGACGCCGTTCCCGGTGACGACGAGCTGCACAAGCTTGGTGCGGGGGTCGGGGGAGTCCGTGATGACGTAGAAGGTCTTGACGAAGGCACCCGGCAGCTTGTCAGGATACGTCTTGAAGGTGACACCGACCGACGCGCCCCTGTCCACAATGTTCGTCGTCATGAAAGCGTCCGCGCACCCGCAGGCCCGCGATACCGACTGGATACCGATGGCCGCGTCCCCGACATTTTTCAGATTGAACGCCACGGTCCTGCTCTGCTCCGCCGGAAACTCCCCCAGCGACATGCGGTATGAACCCTCGACGATCAGCCGCCCACCTTTTGGCTTTTCAGCAAGCGAAGGAATGACAGACAGGACACCCAGAAGAAACAGACAAAATGTGTACTTTTTCAATCTATGTCGGCGCATCAATACCCTCAAGATTCTAACACCCGATTTTCAACAACTTTCATATTTCTTGTACATGATTAATATCACACCATCCACCCAAATAATTTTGCCTTATCAATCTTGGGAAGCAGTAATACCACCGCAAGGGATCTCAATAAAAGCTTATCCACTTACTTCACATTGGAACGAATGATTCTACTCACCAGATGAGTTGTGCTTTTTATCATCCAGCCCTTGTAGCATATTCCGCTTTTTTCTACTCAACCACCAATAGAACAATACAAAAGGGAGAAACCATTGCAAGAGCACAAAAAAAACAGAGAGAGGAATGATTGAGGCTTCGGAGCCACCACCAAACTCTAAACAGCGCCAAGCAATAAATATTGGTGGCGTAAAAAGATAGACTATAATATTCGGGGGATTGGTATCACAAAATACCAGGACACATATTAGATGAATAAATGCCATGCTAACTCCCAGAAGAAATCCGAATATTAAAATTTCCTTTTTTAGCATAATAAATTTGTTTAACATACAATAAGCTCTTTTCTATTAATGTTTTATATTGGGTGACGCAATCATTTTCTGACATTCACCACATGACTTGCCATTGGTACGAACATAACGCATAAAACGATTCAAAGCCTTATTTGTTAGTTGTTCCGTTAAATTGATCCTCTGGGTGCCGGGACGAAAATCAGCCCAATATACTACATCTCCATTTGGCAAAGGCCATGTCCAGTGCATCTTGTCGATTGTTGGCCTTCCGTCAACCCCAATCGAATCCAAAGCAGGATCATCAACTTGTGATATTGAACCGAGATAGAAGGAACCATAGTTATGACTATAACGAATACTATTGTATAAACCAACATGTCGGAGCGAAGATGCTTCTTCTTGGCGATTTCGATTAAAATCCCCATGAGCCACCCAATCCTGGAGCGGATGAAGCGCACGCCCTAAATGCAATGCCGCTTCGCGCCAATAATCCGCACCAAACCTTTTCCAGTTGCATAAACCCATCGCGATTTGGATCTCCTGTTCGAAATGTTCTAAGCGAGAGTCGATGCCAGCTGTTGACCGGTCAAAATGCCATGACCAATTTGCGTTAATAATGCGTAATGGACTAAAAACTTTGTCAACCCCATCATCATGTTCAGCAATCCGCATGGCCCCATATCGTGATATTCCGCGTTGAAGAGACCATCCTAATGTGCGATCATAATGAACATTTGAACCCCACAGACCAAAACAGTCGACTTTGTTGATGCTGTCGTTTTCTACAAAGCCATATAGTCTCTTTCCTCCCTCCTCCTCAATCGGGTCGCGGCTCTGCCAGCGTCCTTGCCGTGGATTGTAGTAAGCCTCCACATTGAGGGCGGCCATCAATATAGCCGCCAGAATGATTATCTTCATTTTATCATCTCCTCTGCGCGTTGTTGATATAGGCCCGTGTCAGTTTCGATTTAGGGAAGCCGCGCAATGATACTACGTATGCATCCGCAGCTTCCCAGGGCATGCCGTTCTCCTTCAAGCAGTTTCCCCGGGTGTTCATAAAAAGACCCAGTTCTTCAACAGGGGTATGGCTCTTCAGATATTTCTCATCCTCACGTTCGGCTTCCGTGAACGGATGAGGGAACGTCCGGTAATACGAGTCGGGATAGATGTCCACGCCCTGCATGGACGCTTCAATGTTAAAGACCTCGTCCTTGCCCTCCCAGCGGCAGAAGAGATGTCCTTTGCCGGAGACCAGATAAAGCGGATATCCGCACCGTCTTCCAAGCGCGACTAAAAGCACGGGGACGGATGCGCATGTCCCCGTCCCCCGCTCAAGGAAGCCATGGATAAACAGATCCCGTGAATCTCTGAAGAAGCGTGTGCTCCCCATATCCTTCATGACCCCGGAATGCACGAGTTCCATGTTATATCCGCATTTCAAATCCTCCTTTACGGTCAGTGCGAGCGTGACCGCCTTGAATTTGGCGAGCGAGTTCTCATACTTCGAAGGAGCCTTGTAATAGTTCGGCAGATACTTCCTTTCGGCCTTCTTCGCCGCTTCCGCCCATACGTCAATCGTTGCGAGCGACTGCTCGACGTTATTACTTCCCGCATTCGAGAGCCCTGCCGCGGAGAGCAGGTTCATCCTGGCGATATCGACGCGCCCTAAGTCCTTATCTGACAGCGCCAGCAGTTCCTGCAACGTCCCCGGCGCCAGCGGCGCATGTGATCGCTGATAAGCTATTAAAGCAATGCAGCAGGCAGATAAAATACCCACAAAGGCGGCGACAAGATATGTCGCCTTGCTATTACTCATTTCATTCGGGGTGTCCGCCATATTGTTCCAGACCAGCCAAGCATGTAATTCTCTTAGAAAATGTATTTTCCGTGAATAATTGCTGTGTTTGACTCGGAAACCTTTTCAATTCCTTTGTTTGCTATTCTTACGATGGACAAAGAAACAGAAATATCTTGCGTCCCCTCAGAAAAGCACTCGTCAAACGGCACTAGATTGCAACGCCTCTCAACCAAAGTATTTTTTAAATTCATGTTGATCTTAATCGTTCCACCTGGATTTAAATTTATGATTTCGTCATCTATGTCTATTTTTTTAAAAGTCGCATACTGCAAATTCGCGACCTTATTAGTCTCCCATTTTAGTTGAAGTTCGAGTGAATTAGCAGAAACGCCTTTGTTATTATTTAAGTCTGTTCCCGTCATCATGCGTGGTTTAGAAAACGAAACCTTTTCTGAGGTCACATTTTTTATTGTAACATCAATGTCTCCGAATTTATCGGAAATTTCTATCAAGCATGAAAACACATCTTTTTCCATAGGCTTAAACCCCTCCATTCCCTCATTGCGTTTCCGCAGGCAAGAACTAGTCATAAGAATGACTGACAAAAAAGAAAGATACATAACCTTTTTCATGCTTATTTCCATTTTTTAACTTGTTTGGCGCAGGAACAATTATCATACCAATATTGTATCATCTCCTCAAATTGAGAGGCTGTAAAAGTCACTGATGTAGTACGACGCCAATTACGGTCAGGGGCTCGATTGCCAGGCTCATACATTCCGTTCCTGACATTCACTCCAAACTGGACTTTGCCATGCTCTCCCCCGGTTGATTCGTCATAGCTAGACGGTTTCATGTTGGGATCTAGATTGTAGGGGTCAGAGGATGTGGCTATTTCCCCAACTGCAGGTTCTGTGTCGCCTGCTCTTCCGCCCATATACGTTATTTTGACTGCATGAGCGTAATAATCTTGCCAAGCATGCGAAAGTCGTCCAAGCCTTTCTAACTCTGCGAGACAAACCGTGTCATCATTTGGCGGATTATTTAAGTTGAGATAAAAAGAAAAGTAATTATCATAAACGATATTACTGTATTGCCTCTTCCCCTCCTCGACGGAATCATCAGGGTTACGGTTGAAATGCCAATAATTATTGGAAAAGTATGTTCCCGAGTCCACAGACAAATTACCCTTTACTAAAATATTTTTCATTTTTGCTATTACTTTTTGGGGTATCTTGAGACGAGTAGCGATGGAATCTATCGCTTGTTGTGTAAAAGGCGTGTGATCATCGTATCCATACTTTGATGCCCACAGACCAAGCTTGTCGATCTTATTTATCGTCTCATTCTTAACCATTGCAAACAGGTTCACCCCTCCTTCTTCCTCAATCGGATCGCGGCTCTGCCAGCGACCTTGCTGGGCGTTATAAAATGCCTGGGTGTCGAGCGTCAGCAACCCGAGCAGAATCAGCAGGGATAACAGCTTTACATTCATGTTCATCTCCTTTAAGCATCCAAGACCGCCACCGTCTTTTACAAAACAGCACCTCATACCGCACTCATCGCGAACGACGAATAACCGGTTCCAAACACTGCCCGACCATCACTTCTGCGAACATTCACTTTCATAACTGCTGCAAAACTTCATGAATCCTCAATGTCCTAAGTCCAAATGCGACACCTACACCCTATGACCGTTTAAGGCGTAACTGTGTTAGATTGCTTGTTAAAATTCTGTAATTGTTTTTCTGCATTCAACATTTCCGATTTGGCCTCGCAATGCAGGGAACCGATTTTATATATCTCTTTTTTGAGCATACTATACTTATCCGTTTCATCGCCCAGATAGATACCCATCGTTTCTTTTCCAAGCTTTTTCCTTCTTTCCCGTTCTTCCCTGAGTGCCGTCTTTATTTCATTCAATTGCTCTTCATACTTGGCAACGAGAGGACGCAGGCGCTCTACTTCAGCCCTTGCCTCATCAGCTGAAACATAATATCGCCTAGGATTGGCAGCGTAATTATCGCCTGCCGTTTCCAGCTTTGAAGTTGTTAAAACATTACTGTAATTATTCAACCCGATGTTTAATAGTAAACCACCTCCCAATGGGAAATATAGATTTGTTCCTTGCCCCAAGCCTAAATCTTTAATTGAATAAGGTATCAAGTATAAACGCCCTAATTTGAAATTCTCGTAAGATGGAACATTTTTCAAATCAAACTCTCTCTCATCATCTTTACGGCGTGTCAGGACAAAAAATGCTTTCGCGAATTGCTTAGGCGAGACAACGGCGCAAAGAACACCCGTGTCCATTCTTCCTAAAACATTGGTGTCTGTTGTAAAGATCGGAACTTCAATACCATTGACTATAGACTCCGTTTTCCTGAAGCTTACAGCCTTGACAACCAAATTGGACTCTATATCCGGGATTTCCAATGCCTGTATATCCGTGTCCGCTCCATTTGTTGATACTGACAACAAACAAGAAAGAATCAGACCTGTCAGCACTATTTCTTTTTTTTTCATATATTTACCATTCTGTATGCATTTTAGAATAATTACGGTCCGAGCCCCCCTCGGACGGGCTTTTGCGATTGATACCATACCCATACTCATCTTTCCACAATGGATTTGCATAATGCATCGTGGCAAGAAAATAGGGACTCTTCCTTGAAATCTTAAACGTCACGTAATAACTACCCGCTGCAATAAGCCTTTTATCAACCTTCGGCCATCCGGGTGTTGAGCCCATGCTACCATGAGTCGGCAAACCATCTAAGCTGCCCGACAAGATGTCTCCACCTGATCCCATCATATCAGAATAGTATTTGTTACGACCGTTATACAAATACCAGTTCGCTTTAATGGTCACCTCTCCCTCCATGCAATTATTCGAATCTTTTTTTGCTAATAGATTATAATATATAGGAGGAGCGATATTTTCAAGTAAACCGTCTTGTGTAGATGCGGGATTGGGCGTCCTTGAAAAACCATCGTCTTCGCAAACGTACCCAGGTCGCCCGAAACCTTTAGAGTCAACACTAATTGCTTTAGTTACAGCTTGCGTATCTTTAATCACAGACTTTCCATCCTTGTCTCTTAAATTTATCGTCACTCGCTTCCCGTGAACAAGCATGCCTCCATTGGGCATCCGCTCAAGATCTTTAGCGGATAAAATGATATAAACACTAGCATATATCGACCCAACACCCGTTTCATTTTTCTCGTCAAAATAAGTTGCTGCAGGACTATTGTTGACTGGAGCGATCGCGAACCTACCCAGATAGTCAGTCATGTTTATTCCATCATTCTGGTTAAACCCACACAAATTCACCCCACCACTCTCCTCAATCGGATCCCTGCTCACCCACCTGCCCAATCCAGGCGAATAGAAGCGGTAGCCGTAGTAGTATAGTCCTGTCTCGTCATCAGCGTACTTCGTGCTGAAGCGATGGCTGAAGGTCGAGGCCATGTCGCCGCCTTGGCTGATGGTCTGGCCGAAGGCATCGTAAGCATATTTGGCCTTGACCACGCCGAGTTCATCCACATACGCCGTGATATTTCCGTTGGCGTCATAGCAGGGATAGTAGGTGGCCGGAGTCGCCCCGTCAACCATCACCGCCAATAAACCGCCCACGCCGCCAGCGCCCTGAAGCGTGCCGGATAGGTCTAAGCCCCAGCAGAAGTAATTGGTCGAAGCGCCGACTGTCTCCCTCAGCACGTTCCAACCGTCATACAGGAACGTGCGCATCCCTTGAGCCGTGACCTTCCTGATGCGGCGTGACCGGTCGTCGTAGTCATTCACGACCAGCAGCTCATCGTTGGAGTAGGCAGCTACCATGCGGTTCTCAGCGTCCCACCTGAAGGACCAGACGCCGTTGGTGATAATATTTCCGTCCAAGTCATACTTAGGGAGGATGGAGGAAGGAGGAGGGAGGAGGTCGATCTGCGTGTACTGGTTCAGGGCATTGGCGGTGTAGGTATTGGTGAAAGACTGCCCACTGCCGACTGCCACTGTCGACTGCATTCGATTTCCGATTGAATCGTAATCATATATGGATTCGCCGTTCGCCATGGCCGCGCTTGTAACCTCCGATTTCACATTATAGCCGAAGGCGTTGTTCACCGTCAAGGATGTTGGCAATGTGTCTACGCGGTTCGTCCGGCGGCCGATGGCATCATTCGCATAGTCATACGACATGCTTGCCACAGGTAGAAAAGCCTCAAGACCATAATCAAACAGGAATGATGTGTTTGACACCGAGGAGGCCAGGTCACGTTGAGATTCGTATGAGTATAGCCACACCATCTTAAATGTTGCCGTATTATTATAGCAATGTATCTCTTGTGCTTTATCAATCCCAGCAGCATAGTAGTACTGGAAACTCGATGACTTCCCGCAGGCTGGCATTTTAAAGCGCAAATCATTGATTCTGTTTTCTGAGAAATCCTGATACGCATAGTATTGAGCTGTGTCTGGGTTAGCGTCAGAAACAGGGTTAACAAACGTATAGTCCGGTTGTCCCGCAGCATTCCACGTGCGCCGTATCCTGTCAGCGTTCTGGTTTTCAGCATAGAGTTCCAGGCCGCTGTACTCGAAGGTGTTCGTGGAGACGGATGTGATTGCAGATAGCTTCCGTCCGAGCCTGTCGTATGTGTTGGTGACAGAGGGCGGAAGGCAAAGGGGTCATATTTGGAGATAGGACAATGATCATCCTTCCTCCTCAAGTGCACGCATCACCTTGCGGAGGTTCCGATTTAGTTTTTTGTCATCTGACAGCCGCGCGCACATACGCTGGACAGCTTTGGAGACACCGTCCACGCTCATCCCAGCCAGGACCCCGAGTTCGGCGAGCGTACGGCCTGAACGGGTACGCGCCACGTAAAGGACAAGGTCACGGCCCCAGTCACCGCGACGGTCAGCAAAGTCCTGCCACGGTTCGCCCTTCACCTGTTCGACCGCTTTGACGACCGTGTCAAAGGCCAGCAGCTTGCGCCACGCCCTGGCGTTCGTCTCAGACCCCGCTTTGAGCGGCACCTTCCGTCTCAGACCATCAATAAACGACGTACTGCCGATGGCTAAGGCCGCCGTCAGCCGTGCGAAGACGCCTTCCTCCACGCCCTGGCGCAGGTAGTCCTCGATGTAACGGCGGTAGTCCGCCTTCGGGTCGGCCCCCTTCTCCTGCCCGGCGTGCCACCAGAGTCTGTCGCAGGTCAGCCAATCCGGTTTGGGCGCATACCCCGCATACGCGTGATAGGAGCTCCAAGGATGTTGACGTAGCACGGCGAGCCGCGCCTTCACCTGCTCTGCCGCCGGCCCCTCCTGCATGAGTCCCGCCTTCTCGCGGGCGCGCTCCTCCTTGCCCTGCCCGAGGCTCCGGATGCGCACGGGGTTCAGGTGGATGTAGACGCTGCACGTGAGCGCCCACGACCCCTCGCCGTCCACGGGGATGCTCTTGAAACGCGCCTGGAACATCGGCCCGGAGCAGCTATGCTTGGCGTTGTACCATGCGGCGTAGCTGAGGTTAAGCCACTGCATCGCGCGGCTGGCGTTTGCCTCAGGGGTCTCTATCAGCAAGTGGTAATGGTTGTCCATCAGCACGTAGGCATGCACCACGACGCAGTACCGCTCGACCATCATGGACAGCAGTTCAATGAAATGCTCCCTGTCGCGGTCGTTTTCGAAAATATCCCTCCGCCACATCCCTCGCGTGGTGATGTGGTACCACCCGCCTTCCACATTGTGTCTGAGTTGTCTTGGCATGGTCAGAATGTATCAAATCCCAAAGAGCCCTGCAAGACTTATTGTCCTATGTCCAAATACGACCCCTTGGCCTCCCAGTACCGCTCGACCATCATGGACAGCAGTTCAATGAAATGCTCCCTGTCGCGGTCGTTTTCGAAAATATCCTTCCGCCACATCCCTCGCGTGGTGATGTGGTACCACCCGCCTTCCACATTGTGTCTGAGTTGTCTTGGCATGGTCAGAATGTATCAAATCCCAAAGAGCCCTGCAAGACTTATTGTCCTATGTCCAAATACGACCCCTTGGCCTCCCCCCTTGGCCTCCGGCTCAGTGGGCGCTGGCACGTCCCCCACGGCGGGGTTACCGATTAAATTCCGTCTTTGCCGCTTTGTTTCTAGCAATACGGAACCCCGCATTGTAATTCCGCTGGAAGGGTTTGCTGGCGGCACGCGAGGTGACCAGGCAATGCCAAGCCACATTATCCCACCCGCCACCGCGCAACACACTGTATTGCTCCTGCACGGCACCTTTCCACTTGGGCCCTGAAGCGGGATAGAGACAGCGCCAATCCAGGCACCACTCCGAAACATTCCCATGCATATCATAGAGTCCCCACGCATTGGGGCGATAGGAGCCCACCGGCGCAGTCATGATAAGCGTTGTGCCGTCCCGCTTATACCCTCTGCCCCCGTTGGAATAATATCGCGCCACCTCAGCCACATTCGGATCGATATACATGTTAGAGATGTTTTTTCCGCTATTCAATGCTGTCGTGGTACCTGCGCGGCAGGCATATTCCCACTGTATTTCCGTGGGCAGATCAAAACTCCTGATGCCTGTTTTCAGACGCAGTTTACCCATAAAGGAGTTCTCGCTCACATAATTATTCACAGGCCAATTTGAATCAGGATCATCCTTGTTTGCCTTTGCATTCTCGCGGATCTCATAACAGCTCACCTGCTCAACAGGACGGGTAGCGGAAGCCGAAGCGTCCTCATAATAACTCGGATTGGATCCCATCACCCGTTCCCACTGACTCTGCGTCACCTCAAAGACACCCATAAAGAATCCATTGGTAACGGACATTTCCCGTGGGGGCTGTGATTCATCATAGCCCAACTGATCTCTCGGGCTCCCCATCATAAACAGGCCAGGCGCAATATAGCGCAACAGAATTTTCGTGGTCTTGTAGCCTTCATCCAAAAGGCCGCCCGGCACATCTCCAACCGTCGGGTAATACGAGACGGGATACTGTGCTGCTGAGGCTCCTCCAGAGATGTCGATGACCATATAGAGCGTCGAATCAAAACCGCTCTTTTGCAGCAGATTCTCCTCTTCCGTACGCTTCTGTACAGCAGCAATCTCCTCAGCCTTTTTGCGCTCCAGCTCTTCCTGGTTTTTGCGCGCAGCGTCTTCTATACGTTTACGTTCCGCCGCTGCAATTTCTTTCTTCTTGCGCTCAACCTCTTCTACACGTTTACGCTCAGCAGCCATTCCTTCAACGCTATTGCGCTCAGCTTCAGCAGTTTTTTGCCGTAGTTCCTCTTCTTTCCGCTTCAGCTCTGCCGCCGCTTCCTCCTCTTTCTTGCGCTTCAGCTCTGCAGCTGTTTCCTCCTCTTTCTTGCGCTTTTCTTCTGTTAAGCGTATACGTTCCGTTTCAGCCTCCTCGGCCTTTTTACGCTCAAGCGCAGCCTCCTCAGCCAGTTTTCGTGCAGATTCCTTCTCAGCGGCGTTCCGACGCTCTACGATGATCTCATCCTTTTCACGCTTGACGAGATCGCGCAACGCATTATAGGCCTCCTTATAATTACCCTTTCCCAGTTCATCCTTGAGTTCGGAATACTCTTTCCCGCAACGCTCCTCAAGCATCTGACCGTTTTCAGTAATTATCCCATCACACGACTTACGATAATGATCCTTTCCAAACCAGAGCAACCCGGCCACCCCCACGAGGAGGAGTCCTGCCAGGATTAAACACGCGATCAACAGCACCTTGGGACTCGGCGTCCAGCCGGACACTCTGTGGTCTGCGTCGATCTTCATGGTCGTCACCGTAAGCGTCGGCTCAAGCGCAGCAGGCTTTACTTCATCATCCGGTGCGGCTTGAAAAAGATCGTTATCCGCTGGCTCCTGGTCGTCACTCGTAATGGGCATGTCAATTTCCGCCTTTCGCATGTCAGCAATCGCCCCCAGCAACCCCGGATCCGCCGCGACACTCCAGCACCCCGTCTCAATCTCCTCGGAAACACGATGCATGGTGGCCCTATTTTTCAAGGCTGCTGCCGAAAAGAACTGATCCTTCAGTTCCTTCAGATAGTGCTCCTCAAAGGACGCCAATACGGAAGTCCATTTTTTATTCTCGCTGTCAAGTTTAACAATGCGCCGTAAACAGCGGACAGCCATGCGGAGGTCTTGCCCGCGCGTCACGTCTCGATGGAGTTCAATGAGCGGTTCTAATGCGGCAGACGATGAAAAGACATCGTTCAGGATGGAGAGCAGATCACTTTTAATCGCTTCCGGCTCAGGCCAACCCTTAATTTGGCACATGTTCAGCCACATCGGCAAGCGATCAAAAGAGAGCATTGCGCAGGTTTCGAAAAGGGGCGGTCTCTCTTCCGCAATTCGGATGGCCTCCCCTATTTGTCCCTGATCAATGTAGTTCTTGCAGGTGTCAAGACGGCGATTTAGAAGATTGACGACTGTTGCATAAGAGGCTGCAATATCCAAACCATCATCACAACGGCCACTTTCATTGAGAACATCCTGAATTTTGCGAACGATCAAAGCTCGTCTCATAACAGTCACCTCAATTTTAAATCAAGCACATCCAATTCTTCCGCTCTTTATGATACAGAAGAACAAACATATTACAAAAACTAAATTAGCATCTTTTTCCTGTTTTGAAAAGTATTGATTTTTATTTGGTCGCATTTGGGAGTTGTTGGCAAGCGCAGCCGCCCGAGGCGGGGCAGTAGCAGTCGGCAGTGGCAGTGAGGCCCCGGGAATAAACGAAGAGGTAACTTGGAAAGGAATAATGGAATGGTGGAATCTAGGAATACTGGAAGCAGACACCCCTCGGGAGGGACGGCGGATCGCCGTCCAGGCGGTCGATCCGACCGCCCTCCCCAAACGGGAGCGGCGCAGGCCTCTGCGCCAGTCGCACAGCGTGCGACCCTCCCAGAGCCGGTATCCCGTCTTCCCCCATCATTCCACCATTCCCGTATTCCAACATTCCAGTTTGAAGTTACAGCCAAACCTACAACGTCCACGGTGCTCGTAAGGCCGGACGGCTGATCAATTTATTGGCATCCTCCTGGCCCGGGAAGGTTTCCTTGTCAGGATCCCACGCAAGTTTTAGACCGCCGAGTTTAATCGATATATGCGCGAGATGGCAGAGTGACGTCGTCCGTTGACCGACCTCTTCATCCTCAAGCGTCCTGCCGCGGGACTTGACGCAGTCCACGAAATCTTGCTTTTCGTGTTTGAGCGGGAAATGGATCTCCTCCGCCCCGATGACTTCCTTGAGAATTTTCGGATCGCTTGCCGTAAGACGCTCAGGCGCAAGTTTGCTGGCCGCATAGTTGACTTGAATCCAGCCCTTTTCACCTTCAAATCGGACGTGAGGTTCACCCATCTGATAGAACATCTCCATGCCGTTGGCGAACTTATACCAGGCATCAAATTTCTCCAGCACATTCCAGACATTCCCCTTGTGAAACGTACCCGCAGCTTTCACCTCGACGGGCCCGGTACGTTCGGTGCCTGCCCCCCACTGGCCAATGTCGTTCAGGTGCGTACCCCAGTTGGTGATCATGCCGTCACAATAGTCCAGATTGCGCATCCAGCCAGGCCGTGATTTCAAATCGTGCGGTGTGTGAACGCGTTTCTGCACATAATCAACCTTCGGTGCCGGCCCGAGCCAGAGATCGTAGTCCAATTCAGGAGGTGGCGCCGTGACGGTTTCCGCTTCATCCGGAAAAACCTCCCTCGGCGACCCTGTACGGACGACCAAAAGCTTACCGATGCGGCCGTTGCGGACCAGCTCGGCGGCTCTGTGCATCGGCTCGAGCGATCTGAACTCGCTGTCCACGCGGAACACGCGCTTATGTTTGGCAACAAGGTTAGCCAGTATCCGGCCCTCGTCAATATAGCGGGTGATCGGCTTTTCCAGCGCGACGTCCTTGCCAGCCTTGACAGCCGCAATGGCCATCGGCACATGCCAGTGGTCAGGCGTCGAGATCATCACCGCATCCACATTCGGATCAGCCAGCAACTCACGAAAATCGCGGTACCCTTTGGCTGTCTTCGCCTTGTAGTGCTTCTCCACGGCCATCAAGCCCTGCTCAAGTCGCCAGGCGTCTACATCACAGACAGCAGTGACCGTACAGTCCGGCGACTTCAGGAACGGTTGTAGATTCGAATAGTACGCTTGACGCCCCATACCAATCATTCCGATGTTGATTTTTTTGCCCGGCGCGTTTTGTCCAAAGACACTGCTGGGCAGAATCACAGGTGCTGCAGAGGCTGCGATGATGGATTGTATAAAAGAGCGGCGATTTGTTTCTGTTGTCATGAGCGTTCTCCTTTTAGGCAGGCCTACGACCTAGCCATGTTTTCGTTTATACTTTAGCGGGTTGGAGGCTGCGCCAGGCAGTCATTGCGTTCTTGAGGAGTATCTCGGGTTCCCCTTTGATACTGTAAAATTGATGTCCGACAGGGCCTTGATAGCCCAGTTGCTTCAACTCCGTCAGAAAGCGTTTGAGATCCAAATCACTCTCCGAGAGCGGAACAATATAGCGCTTCGCAGCGATGTTGACCCCATTGATGGAGACCATGCCAGCGCTCGGCGCCACCAGCCGCAAACTCTTCAGCGCCTCTTCTTCTGTCTTGGGCCCGCTCTTGCTCAAAAACTCGTGGCAGAGATTATAGGAGGGGCTCACGTTCAGATGATTCGCCTTCTGCGCAATCCGTAAGGTGTCCGTCGCCTTCTCCACATAAAACCCGGCATGCGGATAAATCGAAACCTTCACCTGCTGTTCCGCTGCAAGATCCCCCAGCTCCTTGGCAATCCGGACACACCCCTCGTCGTGATCCAGTTTGTCCTTTGTCTCCCGGAACGTAATCCACAAACGGGTCGCGCGGCCCTTGAGTAACTTGACCGTCTCGCGCAGGTCAGCCGGAACCTGCTTGCCCTTTTCCTGCCCCGGGAAGGTATGAATATAGAGGCTACAGATGCCGAGCTTGGCCTCGTCATAAATCTTGAGCCAGGACTCCAGGTCCTTATTGGTCGTAAAGTTATAAGCCATGCCGTCATAGCCCAGTTCTTTCAGGAGGGCGGCCTGCTTCTCAGGCGTCCATGTGCCCCGCCCAACCCCATTGTCAAAGGCGTAGAAGGGCCAGTGTGCTTTTTTTGAGGCTTCCTCCACTGTCCAGGCGCGCAAGGCCGGCAGCGAGGAAACAGCAACGCCCATTTTTAAAAAAGTTCTTCGTTTCATCGTGGCATCTCCAGTCTCCCATTATTCCAGTATTCCATTATTCCATTCTATTGATACACGCTCTCCTCCAAAGCTCCTTGGAGCATCGCTTTGACATTTTCAACAGGCGTATCCTTTTCCAAGAAATCTGAACAGGCAAAGAGGTAACGTCCGCCCGGCTTGCCCACACGCATGATTTCACGCGCTTTTTCAGCCACAGCCGCTGCTGTTGCGCTCTTAATAAAATTCACCTGGTCCAGATTGCCCAGCAGTGTGATCTGATCGCCCAATGCCTGCTTTGCATCCGCCAGCGAATTGTCCCCCTGTGGCGGCTCAGCCACCGTCTCCCAGACCGTCATGCCCAGTTCGCGATAGCACGGCCAGAGCGAGCGGGCAAAGCCGCAATTGTGGTAGACCGTAAATGCCCCTTGCGCATGAAGGGCGTCAATCAACTGCTTCTCGTAGGGAAAAACATGCTCCATGAAATAATCCGCGCTCACGGAGCGTCCGTTGGCCATGTGCCCCTGAAGGCCAATCATCGTCGCGCCGCCTTCGATAAGGGGCATATTGTACGCCATCATCGCGCGCGTCAACGTCTCCATGAGCGTTTGATAGGTGCTCATATCTACGTAGGGAGCCATCATCACATTCTCGATGCCCCAGAGGTCTGATGCAAAATTAAAAACACCCGCCCAGCCCCAGGGAGCAGTAATGCCCAGCTCACCTACGGTTTTCTTCCAAGCCGACGCAACCTCGCGCATCTCAAGGTTCGCCTGATCATCTGCTGCTGGCAGCCAGCGGACAAAGGATGCGATATCCTGCGCGTCCTCCAGCATGTGTTTACGGACCGAGGACATGACACCCCCTGTCGCTGCACCTGCATCCGGCACTGCGGTGACATGGGTCAGCGTCTGCTCCGGCGTCGTAATCTCCAGTTGCGTCACCCAGAAGTCACCTTCCCTTTTCGTGTCGCGTTTGACGCGCCAGTTCAGATGGTCACGTTTAAAGAAGGCCGGTATCATGAAGCGATTGGGCTTTGCAATGACATCAAAGGGGATGGTCTGCGCCAGTTCCACAACGGTATCCACGCGGTCGAGCCTTTGGCGGTCTGGGTAGAACCACTTTAGAAACTCTTCCTGCACAAAGGGCACGAGGGGTACCCGATCAGGCATCTGACCTTTTAAAACAGTAATGATGCGTTCGCGTGATGTCATAACGATTAAAACTATAGTCGATTCTTCAGCATTATGGTAGTACCCATAATACGAAAAGAATGGCCATTTTGCGCATTTTAGCTTGTGGACAAAAAGAGAACAGTGCATACTAACCCCATGAAAAAAGCACCAACAATCGCGGTCATTTACCCAGGGACTGTCCCGTGGATGGCAGAAACCCTGAGGGGCATTAAAGGGTATGCTGACAATCATGGGGGCTGGACGATTGTCACCAGCCCGCCCTCGTTACAGAGCACGGGGGAAGAGATCATCCATATTCCAGCCCTCCGGAAATGGAAGGGCGATGGCGTGATCACTGTGCTCACCTCGCGCCGTGAAGAAGAACTGGCCAGCAAGCTGCCGATCCCCGTGGTCAACCTCTCCGGCTGGTATGCCCCCACCCCGAAGAGCATGCCGCGTGTCAACGCTGACCATCAGGCCATGGGCAGACTTGCAGCAGATCACTTTATCGCGTCAGGCATCAACCATTTGGGGTATTATGGTTTTCAGCAGGTCTGGTTTTCCCAAGAGCGCTCCCTCGGCCTTCAGCAACGCGCCAAGGAGATGAAATGCTCGTGCTCCGAGTTTCTCCATCCCATGAGTCATCAGGTTGTCTCCTGGCAGCAGCAAAAGAGAAAATTACTCACCTGGCTTAAGCATTTGCCAAAACCAGTCGGCATCCTCTGCGTGCATGATTATCGCGCACGCGTCATCTTGGAACTCTGTGAGGAACTGGGACTGAAGGTGCCGGGGGATGTCTCCGTGCTCGGCATTGACAACGACCAGATGACATGCGATTACTGCACCCCCTCCCTCTCAAGCATCTCACGTGATCCGTTCGCGTGCGGTGCGGCTGCGGCAGAACTCCTCCACCACCTCATGCAGAAACGACACCCGGCAAGGAAGATCATCCTGGTTCCTCCAAACGGTGTCATTCAACGGCAATCCACGAGCCGTCTCTACGACGCCGATCCGCTCATCAGACAGGTCATTGCCTATGTCCAGCAACATATCAGCCAGCCCTTTTCCGTCATGAGCATTGCTCAGAGCCTGAATCTGTCCCGACGTACACTCGAGATCCGCTTTCAGACGCGACTCGGCATCACCCCTCATGCTTATATTCTAAACCAGCGCATCAGCCAGGCAAAGGTCCTTTTACTTCAAACCGACACATACCGCACACTCAGTGAGATTGCGTATGCCTGCGGCTTCAGCTCCATCAAGACCTTCCGCATCGCCTTCAAAGCCTTGACGAATCTGACACCTGCGCACTTCCGAAAACAAAACGCGTAAATAAAGGCGGGGGCTGGCGTACGTTGCCTCCAGCCCCCGCCACAAATATGTTTATATGCAACTCGTTTACTTAAAGAAAAGGATCATTGCCGGGGAATCAACATAAATGGTATTGTCCTGGTTATAGATGATGAATCCGGAGGGCATGTCCACCAGTGTCGGCGCGCCTGTGATGAGTTGATCCGTGCCGGTTGAGACAACCGCAAAACGCTTTCCTTTCGGGTAAACACTCGGATTATTAATCGTCATTTTCCAACTGCTGACATCGACACTGTTCGTCAACGTGAGGCGTCCAATCTCGGTCTTCGACACATCCACGGCCAGCGTGCTTTCCGCGCGGAAATCAGGATTGTTGTTCAACGTCTGGTGCGTCAACCCAAGGTTGAGGACGGCATTCGTAACAATGACCTGGGTGCTGACGGAGAGCCGGTTGTCACCGCCTTCCAATGTCAAACGTCCGCCTGTGAGGGTTGTCGTTCCGGTATACGTATTTGTTCCAGAGAAAATCTGTGTACCGGGGCCTGATTTCAACAGCGTCAGTTTATTACTCGCATCTTTCTGTGTCAGCACGCCAGAGAACGAACCATCCGAGTCGCCTGTAATTGTCAATGTATGCGAAACATAATCCGCTTTGACCTGGCCGTCACCATGGAGTGACCCAACTCTTACCGTGTCATCGTTCAGTCCAAACAAGCCTGTACCTTCTACAAGTAATCGAGCTTTGTTGTTTGCATAGCGGTTGCCGCCCGCATTCGAATTGTCCATTTTCGCGCCACTCCGGACAAGTATCTGTCCCTTCTCGCTCATCGCCATATTGACTTTATTCACATCACTCTGGATGCGGAGGTACCCGGAGACCACCTCGAAGGTGCCGTCCCCTGTCACCCAGTGAGTGCCCGTCAGCTGAGTGCCCGCTGAGCCGATTCCAGCGCAGACGAACCGGAGAGTTGCGTTTTCTGCTGTGCTGTAATTCCGATACATCAGCGCCCCAGCTACTGTTTGATTGATCTCAGCAACACCCTCCCGCACATCCAGTTTTCCGCCAAACCGATGGTCGCCCACGAGAACCAGCGTGCCTAACCCCGTTTTCGGAATGCCTTCCCAGGCGGAGTTGATCAGGGCGTTGAAGATGGCTGTCTTGCTGGAAGCGACCGCGACTTCGCCCGTGGAATACTGGGCCGCAACCGTAAATGTTCCAGGGCCGTTCAAAGTCACGTCCGCATTAAAGATCAACTTCTTAATGCTCACCGCCGAGGCCAGTGCGACTGTCGTGTCTGTGTTGAATAGAGCTGTGACTCCGCTATTGTTCGGGACAATGCTATGATCCCAATTCAAGGGGGTGTCCCATGACCCATCTGCCGCGCCACCTGTCCAGACCGTATTCTCAAAGATGGTGCCCTCTCCCGCAGCGTCATTGCCAGTCAGTGCATAATTCGGGTTCACCATGTTCCAGACCAATGCGACGGGCTTCAACGTGCCTGGTGCCGCATCTTCATAATAGGCGGCACAGGTGACGGGGTTGGGCTCGCCAGGGACGACCCCTGTGGTCACAAAGCTGGGCGCGACATTAGTCGTCCCGTCAAAGAGCTTGTTCAATTGAATGTCGCTGATGGCAAGCGTCTTGGGCTGGATGGTGACGGAGGAGGAGGCTGCTGACTGGCTCGGACGATAGATGCCGCCACCCATGTATTTTGCGACATAACTATAGGCTCCAGCCGTCGGCTTCACCACCGTAAACTGCACCTGTCCGCCGCTGACAACCCCGGAATCAAAGACTGTGTCCAGATCCGATGCAGCGTAGAGATTGACGGTCGTCCCGTCCGGGACTTCCGCAGGGGAGATCGTTGCAGTAATGACGATATTGGTTCCGTAGACGCCTGTCTCCGCTGGCTCTGTCGCCAAGGTTGTGGTGGTATCTGTCGTTGCGGCAACGACACTCAGGCTCAGCGTACCGCCGGCCAATACCAAGGAAGCCGTCGCACCGTCGGGAATAGTCAGTCCGGTGCTGTCCAGGGAAGGAAACTCGTCCTCATAGCCGGAGATGAGCGGATAATCGCTCCCGGCAGCGAGCGTCGCAGTCGTCGTCAGCTTCAAGGTCTGGCCAGCCATAGTGATCGTTCCGCCAGCAAGAGGTACACTGGCACCGTCAAACAGCAGTTCCGTGTCCGCCCCCATCGTCAACAAACCAACGACGGCCGAGTTGGTGATCACCTGGAGCGGCCGTGTAAAGGTATAATCTGTCTTGCCCGACAGATCAAATGTGCCGCCGGCGAGAATCACTTTTTCCGTCCCTGAGATCTCCCCTGATGCACTCAACGCAAGCGTACCGGCTTCAATGGTCGTGGTCCCTGAATAGGTGTTGGTCGCGGCCAACGTCAAGGTTCCGGCTCCTTTTTTAACGAGTGCAAAATTGCCGATCATTCTCAGCCCCGACGCCGTTATGCTCGTGGCGTTGTTTACGGTCAGAACAGACGCGACGGATGCACTGTTATTCACATAGGCGGATGCGACTGAACCAACAAAATCCCTGACCTCTTGGTTGAACCCATTCAAATCCACAGAGGGATTCGACACAGCCGATGCAAACGCCCATTTGCTGTTGAGCGGGATTGCATTCGTACACCCCAGGCGCAAGGGGGTATAGATGGTCGTATCCCCGGTATAGTCATTGCTGGGATTACTGAGCATGACAACGCCGACGGGTTGCACATCTGCTTCCGAACGTATCGTCAGCCTGTCTCCTGAAACTTTACCCGAGATGGTCAGTACACTGTTGTAACCGGCACCTAAACGGGTTCCCGCATCAATATACGTTGTCGTAATCTGTCCGCTCCACTCGGCGTTCCCATGGTCAATGGACTGAATGGCACCCCGGTAGTCACCGCCATCCCCCACAATAAAGGCGTTGACACTGCCGACAACATTCTTTCCCAGCACAATGCGTGAATCGTTCTTGATGCTCACCACTCCTGCTCCCGTGACTGCATTCGAGACAACGATCGCGGTCCGCTGATCCCCCGTCCCCGAGCCGACCGTCAATGTCCTGTCAGCGTTAATCGTGAGATTTCCCATCGTGGTCAACGTTGTCGTCGCACTGGTCGCCGGTCGCTTGATTGTCGTATTCGAATAAACATTAACATCGCGCGCCCAGACATCAGACGTCAGGATCGCCGTCGCATTGTTGGTGAAGTAGGCATTCACGACCGAACCCGTCGCCGCATTCCAGATGATTTCAGAATCTGTTGCCGGATCCCAGTTCGTTCCGGTGGTATCCCAGTTGCCAGAGGCAACGGTCCAGTACATCGGCGTGATATCACGAACCTGTATAGCGCTGAAGCCAGCAAAATTTCCAACCGCCGCGTTCATGGTCAGCACCAGGGTCGTGCTTTCCGCGACAGCCTTAAAGCAGGCGACCTGACCTTTTCCCTTGTTTGCGTTGACGTCGTTCAAATCAATCTGGAAGGCGTTGGAATCCGTCCCATCGCTTAGCGTATAGTTAACCTGACGGTCCGTGGTGCCATAGCCATCGGAGGCAAAAATCTGGACAAGATAAGTACGCCCAGCCACCAGATTCTTCAGCGTCGCGACACAGGTAAACGGTGTCGTATTGACAAAGTAGAGGTCGCGCAATGCCAGTCTGTAGTTGCCCGTCAACCCCGTGACTGGCTCATAACTTCCATCGCGTTGCGCGCGTGCGGCATTCGGTGAAAAACCGATATCCGTGCCCAGACCCGTTGTGGTTCCCAAATGTCCAAGCGTCGAGGTCACAAACGTGACGGTCTTGCCCTCTTTTCCGGTTATTGTCAGATTACCTGCCCCGCCGGAGTTGTATCCGCAATAGGCATATTTAAAAATGCCGAGAGTCTCAATCTGGGTGGAGCCGTCTCCCGCAACCGCCGCAGGCGCCGAATAGATCTCGACCGGCGTTGCCTGTCCAGAAAACACAAAACCCAACACACAGGCAATGAGCGGCTTTCGCAGCAAGAATCCCTTGAAGCCCTTCATGTGCAGACACACCCGCTCAACCTGTTTGAACAAACGATTCATAATTACCTCATTTTTCGTAAATAAACAGAGCATACCTATAACTCAACTTTATAAGTATAGCATATTCCCCAAACGAAAAAACCTTGTAATTGCGTTTTTTTGATGCGCATTTACGAAGGTACTGAAAAACCGCTTATCGCATGCAAAACAAAAAAGGCGGGGGCTGGAGTACTTTGCCTCCAGCCCCCGCCAAGGGTATGTTTATATGTAAATCGTTTACTTAAAGAAAATGATCATTGCCGGGTAATCAACATAAATGGTGTTATCCTGATTATAGATGATGAATCCGGAGGGCATGTCCACGAGTGCCGGCACGCCTGTAATGCTCGTCTCCGTACCGGTTGAGATCACCGCAAAACGCTTGCCTTTCGGATAAACACTCGGATTATTAATCGTCATCTTCCAACTGCTGACATCGACACTGTTCGTCAACGTAAGGCGTCCAATGTCGGTCTTCGACACATCCACGGCCAGCTTACTTTCCGCGCGGAAATCAGGATTGCTGTTCAACGTCTGCTGCGTCAACCCAAGGTTGAGGACACCATTCGTAACAATGACCTGCGTGCTGACGGAGAGCCGGTTGTCACCGCCCTCCAAAGTCAGGCGTCCGCCCATGACGGTCGTTGTCCCAGTATACGCATTTGTTCCGGAGAGGATCTGGGTACCGGGCCCAGCCTTTGTCAACGCGAGTCGATTGGCCGCGTCCTTCTCCGTCAGGGTTCCGGCAAACGCGCCGTCAGAGTCGCCTGTGATGGTCAGCGTCTGTGCATTCCATTCTGCCTTGACCTCGCCCTCACCCTGCAAAGAACCGACATTGACAGCATCAGCATTCAACCCATAAAAACCAGTCGCTTCGACACTAAGTTTGGCTTTGTTGTTTGCATAACGGTTGCCGCCCGCAAAGGCATTGTCCATTTTCGCGCCATTCCTGACAATGATCTGTCCCTTCTCGCTCATGGCCATGTTGACTTTATCGACGTCATTCTGAACCCGGAGGTATCCGGATGCCACCTCGAAGGTGCCATCCCCTGTCACCCATTGAATCCCAGCCAGTTGCGTCCCCGCAGAGCCTATAGGCGCGCAGACGAACCGGAGGGTTGCCAGCTCAGCCGTCGTGTAATCGCGATTCATAAGCGCTCCGGCCGTGGTCTGGTTGATCTCAGCCACGCCTTCCCGCACGTCGAGCTTGCCGCCGAACCGATGGTTGCCCACGAGGACAAGCGTCCCCTCGCCCGTTTTCGGGACCCCCTCCCAGGCGGAGTTGACCAGGGCGTTGAAGGTGGCGGTCTTGCTGGAGGCGACAAACACCTCCCCAGTCTTATATTGAGGAGGGAAGGTAAACGTTCCGGAGCCGTTCAGCGTGACATCGTCGTTGAAGAGCAGACGCTTGATCGAGACATTCGCCCCCAGCGTCACCGTTGTTCCCGCATCAAACCGGGCTGCAACCGCCTGGCTGTTCGGGACAAGCTGATGATCCCAATTGGACGCGGTATGCCAGAGGGTGTCACCGGCGACCCCTGTCCAGAGCGCATATTCATAGATGTTTGCGTTCACCGTGGCAACACTGCCCGATAGCACGTAATTCGGATTATCCATCGTCCAGGTCAGGTTCACAGGCTTGAGTTCACCGGGTTCCGGCGAAGCAAAATAACCCACGCAGGAGACCGGATTCGGCTCGCCGGCGAGGACACCGGAAGTCGTATACTGCACCACCGCATTCGTGAGGCCGTCATAAAGCTTGTCATTAGCCGAGATGGCGCTGATGGTGATCTCCTTCTGCTGGATGGCGACGGCCGAGGCGGCAGCTGACTGGCTCGGACGATAAACGCCGCCGCCCATATATTTTACGACATAGCTATAGGCGCCGGCCGCAGGCTTGACCACCGTGAACTGCACGACTCCGTTCGTGACAACCCCTGAATCAATGACCGTTCCTAAATCCGACGCAGCATAGAGATTGACGGTCGTTCCATCAGGAACTTCAACAGGAGTAACAGTAGCAGTAAGAACGATATCGTCGCCATAGGTTCCCGTCTCCGCTGGCTCTGTCGCCAAGGTTGTGGTGGTGTCTGTCGTTGCGGTGACGACACTCAGGCTCAGCGTTCCGTCTGCCAGCACAAGGAAGGCCGTCGCTCCGTCGGGGACAATCAGCCCTGTGCTGTCCAGCGCCGGAAGCGTGTTAGTATAGCCGGCGACGAGCGGATAGTCGTTCCCGTCCGCGAGCGTCGCCGTCGTCGTCAGCTTCAAGGTCTCGCCCGCCATGATGATCGTCCCGCCTGCAAGGGCGGCTGAGGTGCCGTCAAACGCCACCTCTGTCGTCGCACCCATCGTCAGTGTTCCAACAATGGATGAGTTGGTTGTGACCTGAAGCGGCCGTGCAAAGGTATAGCCTGCCTTTGCTGACAGGTCTAAAGCACCCCCTGCGAGAATCACTCTTTCCGTCAACGGGATCTCCCCTGAGGCACTCAGCGCAAGCGTTCCCTCTTCAAGGGTCGTCGTCCCTGAATAGGTGTTGGTTGCGCCCAAGGTCAATGTTGCGGCTCCCCGTTTCACTACAGAAAGGTTGCCCGTCACCCGCAAAACAGAGGCTGTCTGCGCAACCGAGTTGCTCACCGTTAACACGGAGGCTGTCACAGAGCTGTTGGTGATATTGGACCCAGCCGCTGATCCTGTGAAACTTTGTACCTCCTGACTGAACCCATTCAGATCAACAGACGGATTGCCATTGGCGACAGCAGCATTGAAAGCCCATTTGCTCGCAACAGGGATCGCATTGTTGCAGCCGAGGTGCAAGGGTGTATAGAGGGTCGTATCGTTTGTATAATTATTGCCCGTATTGGTCAATTTAACAACGCCGATCGCTGCCACACTTGCCTCAGAACGGATGCCGAGTGTATTGCCCGTGATCCTCCCTGAAATTGTCAGGACACTGTTGAGCCCGGCCCCTACGCGCGCAGGAACTGCCACGGAGCCTGCTGTTGTAAGGGGGCCACTCCATTCCGCATTAACATTGTTTGCGGATTGGATCCCCCCTTTATAGTTTCCTCCGTCACCACTCAGGGTGGCATTCACTGTTCCGACTGCATTTTTTCCGAGAACAATGCGCGAGAAAGCCTTTACATCAACAGATCCTGCACCCGTGACAGCATTGGAAACAACGATGACTGTTTGGTGTCTATCCACGCCATCGCCAATCGTCAACGTCCTGTTCGCATCGATAGACAGACTTCTCATCGTCGTCAACGTGGTCGTCGCAGTGCTCGCCGGTCGCTTGATTGTCGTATTCGAATACACATTGACATCCAGCGCCCAGACATCCGAGGTCAGTGTCGCTGTCGCATTATTCGTAAAGCTTGCAACAGTTGTTGGCCCTGCCAAAAGGCTCCAGACGATATCCGTATCCGCTACAGGATCCCAGTTTGTGCCCGTGGTGTTCCAGTTGCCTGCGTCAGTTGTCCAGTACATGGGCGTCATATCACGCACTTGGAAAGCACTGATAAAGGCGCAATAGGAACCCGAAGAAGTCCCCGTCTTTTCACCGATAAACCTAAAGACCTGGTTCGTATCTGATGCCACGAACGATCCCGTGATAACCTGTCCGAGACCCCCTAGGGCTGAACTCACATTCGTATTATGCTTGATCTCGGCCGATTGCGCGCCACCTTCCATATCTTTGACAATGGAGGTCCGTCCTAGCGGAGAGGTAGCCCGACTGTCGTTCACCCACGCCTGAATCTGATATTGATGCCCAGCGGTCAACTGCCTCAGGGTGACTTCATAATAGGCAGCCCCCTTTGTGCCGCTATACCGCTGGCGGGCTGTTCCAAAGAGTCCCTTGAGCGCCGCATCTAAACTGCCGAAGGGCGGAGTCGTCGTCGTTTCCGTAATGGTTCCATCCGTTCCCCCCACAGTAATCGTGACATTGGCATCCGAAAACGTTCCGGCTGTCAAGGCAGGAACGAACGTAAGTGAGGGATCCACAAAGATTGAGTTCGTGCCATTGCAGTTATACGCGTATCGCAAGACACCCTGCGCTTGAAAATGCTCCGTATACGTATTGCTCTGAGGGATATCCTGTGGCGTATCCCAGGCAATCTGAGCTGCGTTCAGTGAGGCGGTTATACCCACAACGGCAGCAGACACTTTTTTGATCAGATGATACCAAACTCCGACTTTTGCATTTTTCATACGCCACCTCGTTCTCATTAAGGACAAATACGACCACATACAAATCTCTGTCAGTTTAACATATTCTGAAAAGAATAACCTTCGTAAATGCGTTTATTTGATGCGCATTTACGAAGGTTTATTTAGCGCTACGCCTATCGCAGCAGCAGCACCGTCCCGGGCAAGAAGCGCAGTTCCAGCACGTTCGGATTGCTCTCGTCCGGAACAAGCTTCCAGCCCTTGTTTTTCAGCGCGGCCGCCACCTGCGGAAGCGCTGTCGCCGTTCCAGCGGCAAACTCCACAACAGGATAATCCGCTGCTTTCGATAAATCGCCGGGGTTCCACACGTCCAGGGTCACGGCTGAGAGATCCGTATCCTGCGAAAGGAGAAGCCTTCCGCTGGTCTGCTCTGGTCCGACATCCACGGAGACCACAGTGGGTTCCTGCACAAGCAGCTCTGCGACCGCATGCGTACCCAGGCCTGTCCCAAAAGCACCCCCTGCAAGTTCCAGGTTCGCATATGTAGAGTTCTTCAGAATTCTCGCGAGCCCATTTCCCACTTTACGCACGGTTCCTGTGGCGCTCAGACCGCCGGCATGACTGCCACTGAAATCGTTGCAGCCGAGTTCAAGGGTCACTCCTGCTGGCAGAGAGAGATTTGTAGAAGCCGTTCCGTTCAAGGAGCCGATCTGATAGAGCGTGGCTCCAGGTGCTGTCCAGCCTACCGTTCCTCCATTATAGGCGAAGTGGGCCTGTGCAAAGGCATTTGATTGCGCAAGGTTAAGCGTGCCACCAGATTGTTCAGCTTGCCCTGTCAGCGTAGTCATCAGATTGACGACTCCTAGGCACAGTGCGTTATTGACGACATTGAAGAAGTTGGTCACGCCTTCATGGACCGTGATGGGCCCCTCAAGATTCATAAATGTATTGGCCGTCCTGGAACCTATCCATGAATTTGAGATGACGGTGATGGGGCTCGTCCAGACGTTGGTTCCGACGCGGCTCCGCAACACGGCACCAGCGAGGATGGTCTGAGAGACCGAATAGACGAAGCCTGTACTTGCTGTATCATAGGTTCCCAGATTGATAGCCACTGATGCGTCGCTGTTTCCGCGAAGTGTCAGCGTCGTCTGCTCTCCCCCAAGCGCGAACGGGGTGTTGAACATCGTATGGCTGGGAGCTGGCCCTGTGAAGTAAACCAGCAGATTGGTCACGCCGCGATTGTCATTTTTGAACTGATGTCCTGTGAGCCCCGTGCTTCCCGTGAAGGAGATGGACTGCCCGAACCAGTTCCACTCATAGATTTGCACGTAATTTCCCAAGGGTAACGAGACCCGTCCCCCTTCCGGCGGGAAGACAACCGACTTTGAGTCAGGGTTGTAGAGGTAAGAGTAGGCTGGACGCGTCCCAACTGCTGAGAAGGAACCGACATAGACCGTATCTTTGAGCATGATGGCATTCTGTCCGCTGTTCGTCCAGGTCACATGGTTGCGCCATCCTGCAGACGGGCCGAAGGGTTTCGACTGGGAAGGAAGGCCTCCCCCCGGGTTCCAGTTCCGGTGCGTCTGCGTCCAGGTATAATCACTGGCTGTACCATTCCATACCGCATTCGTCACAACAGAGGCAGCAAGGCCTTCAAACGAGAAGGCATTCGCTGTATAGTTGGATAAGGATGCTCCTGTGAGAATGGCCCGATTGGCCGTGAAAGGCTTGTCAATTCCTGGCTCTGCATCGGCAAAGTCGCCCACGGCCCACACCGTGAGATCGTCGCCGCTCAGGATATCGCCCGCCTGCGCAGCGGCCAGCGCATAAGCATCCGTCGTCGCATCATAGAGCCGATTTGTGGCAACCACAGAGACCACAATAAAGGGGCGCGGCGTGATGGCCAACCCCGCTGATGACTCTTGCGCACTGTAAAGATACTGCCCGTAGCCGTTGAATTTTGCTAGATAGGTATATCCAGTGCCAACAACTAACCTCTCGGAAGACTGATAAACGGCCTGGCCATTGCCATCAATCGCGATCGTCTCGACAGGCACAATGAGCTCATCCGTCGTATAAAAACTAATGGTCCCTCCCCCGGGTATTGAATCCGCTGGCCCCCGAACCGTGGCAGTCACCGGAATAGGCTGGCCATATTCCAATGAGTCTGGAGTCGAGACAGTGAGTGTTGTCTCAAGCGATGCAATTTCGACAACCAGCTTCAAATCACCCTCATGAACAACAAGACTGGCCATGCCATTGACCGGAAGATTATTCGTGGAAACAGGATAGAGCACTGGAGCCTCTCCCGTGTATCCAGCAATCACCGTATTCGTCCCAGCCGACAGAACCGTAGCCCCTAACGCTAAGGTCAAGACGCTCGTTGCTTGCATCGTGAAAGAACCACCTGTAACCGTCAAAGGAACTGTCGTACCATTGAAAAGCAAAGCCAGATCTGTCCGCAATTGAGCAAGCGTATCAACTGGCATATTGATGGCCGCTGTCTCAGCAACCGTCATGGGCTGATAAAGAATAATCCCGTTGGCTTGATTCGTAACCGTCAGCGAAGTCCCAGCCTCAAAGGCCAACACACCGTTGACGAGCGCGTTGGTTCCGTCAAGCACAAGAGCACCGGTGATTCGGACACCGTTCGTGACCGTGAGGAGCCCTTGCTGCACAGTGGCATCCCCGAGTTCAGCTTCTGAAACAGTCAACACCGAGCCATCCAGGTTAAGCGTCGCATTATTGGTCAGCACCAGCTTAGCCATACTCGGCATCGCTGTCCCCGAGTAACTGGTCACGCCCCACTTCACCGCCAGAAAGGACTCGGCTGTGATACGCTCTTCATCCGTCAATTTACGGTCATAGACCAGCACTTCAGCAATTTCGCCGCGATAGAATCGATTCGTTCCCTGATTCATGTTCCAATAGTTGCCAAGGGCATTTGTCCATGATGTCCGCAGAGCGGCTGAAATGGAGGAGTAAACCTGAGCCTGTCCGGCCGTGAAGGGCGCATTGGCATTGTAAGCGTATGCAGCGCCATTTAAATAGTGACTTCCTCCAACAGCACCATGGAAAATTTGGGGCGCTGCCATTCCCTGCCAACTCGCACTGCCAGAGGTACGAACACCACTGTCGTTGCCTGATTGTCCCCAGATGCCAGCCAGGTCACTCTGGGTCACAGAGGGTTTAGCCACAAAGATCACGGTCTGGCAATTGGTCGACTGATTAGCCTCCAACCGCGTAGAGGGCAACTGAGACGACTCGCCATTTCCAAAGACAACCCCTCCGCGCCCGCCAAACGCTGTAGCCTCATACGTTGGCGAATCAGAATACCCAGGGGCCGCTGAAACATTAAACACCATGTTCCCATACGAAGATCGCCAAGACTGAACACGGTTCGTTCCTGAAAGAGTTGTAATCTGTGAAGCATCCGATGCGTCCAAGCGATAAACAAGTCCCTGCTTGACAGATAATGTCGCCTGAGCAAGTGCCAGCGTGCCTGTAACAGAGAGGGCGCCAACCTGCAACGATGCTCCTGAACCTGAGAGAGAGAGATTCGTTGCCGCAGTGAGACGGTCAGCGCCCAGCGTTCCGGAAAGAGCCACAATGGCTTCATTGGTGAATACAGCCTTGAACGGTGAACCTGGAATCCAAAGCGTATCTGACCCCATCGCATCCGACCAGCGCGCGCCCGAGGTGTTCCACTCTTCCCCATCTGCACCTACCCACGTTTGGGCCGTAGGTAATGTTGCTCGGACTTGAATGGCTGAAATGGAGGCAAAGTTGTCTGCCAGCCCCGTCAGTGTCGCCGAAATACTGGTGCCCGTGGCTGCAATCTTGAATGTAGCAAACTGGCCAGGGTAGCGGGCGATGCATGTTGTGCCACCCGTATTATGATCAAGGGTGAACGAAGGAAGCGCCTCAGCTCCTTGCGTGACTGAATAGGTTGTCCTGCGGTTAGAACTGCTGTTATACGAGTCGGAACTCCAGATCTGCACCAGATAGACTTGCCCCGCTGTCAGACCGCCGATCGTCATGGTCTTTGTCACACTGGGGGTATTATTATAGTACACCTTGTCTCCGAAATTTACGTATGCCCCTGTGACACCGGTTATAATCGTTCCGCGATTTATACCCGTGGCCATCGCAGGCGAGAAGGTGACTTGCGTACCCCATGCCGCGAAAGTAACGCCATTGACCGTCTGAGGGCCGCTGACAGCATAGGCATAAAGCAACGTTCCTGTTGTATCGACCTGCGAACCATCTCCCGACATCGTTGTAGGGGCGGTGACCATTTCCAGATTGGCAGCCAACGACGCACCGGCCATGCCCATGAAGAAGATGAAGAAATAACGAACAAACGTTCTTTTACATTCCATTAACATAAACAACCTCATTTCCGCTTTCTACGCTTGTTATACCACTGTCGAAAAATATTTAGACCATATCATGGACATCAGACACACGGGAGGGGCACGCGCCTGCGTGCCTGTGGCGCAGAGGCCTGCGCCGCTCCCTGAGTGTGGAATAGTCCTTTTAGCATAAATACTTTTCGACAGTGGTATTATTCAACCAAACTATCTTTTAAAAGTATATCACATGTACTGATAATAAAACCTTCGTAATTGCGTTTTTTTGATGCGCATTTACAAAGGTTTTGATGCTTTGAGGACGCAAAGACCCGAAGACCCCAAGACTCAAAAGAAAGACTCAAAGACCTTGAAGACCATCCTTTGCGTCTTAAAGTCTCTCTGTCTTTGCGTCCTGAAGCCCCCCCCCCCCTACTCTAGCACCAGCCTGTAGAACGTGCTCGCCTTCCCATTCTCAAAGGGGATGAAAACTTCATTGGTCGGTTCGGTTGCTTCAATGCCCGTCATACCCGCCACAGGCTCGAAGGAACCGGTCGACAGATTATCGCGCGCTTCAATCCGGTAGCGAAGGCCACTAAAACTGTTCCAGCGGATCGTGATGCCGTCCTCCCCGATCTCCTGCACCGGGTCAGCCAAGGCGATGCGTAAATCATATTTCGAGTTTCGATCCGTCGGATCCGTATTCGTCTTGTACTCCAGCCAGTTACTCCGGCCATCGCCATCCGCATCCTCATTCGGACTCACACCCGCTCCATAGCGCACCAGAAAATAGTAACGCTCCCAGTCGTCGGCCATGCCGTCTCCATCCACATCCATGGTTGCGGAGGCATTGATGTTCTCGGCCTTCGCCGCATCCGCCACCACAAACGTTGTGGTCCCGTTGTTGCCGACCACGACACGGATGCCATCCGCACCCGCGCTGTACGCCCCCAGATCAACCCAGTACGCCCCCGTTGACTGATCCACATTCGTGGACGCGGGCATCACAGGCAAGTCATAGTAAATCCGCATCGTCGCCGTGCCGAAGCGATAGAGTTTGGTTGTTGAATAGGTGTTCTCCAATCCTGGCGCACGGACCATCAGATTTACAGTGCCATTTAGACTGTTGGTCACGAGACTCCGTAAGGCCGCACTCTTCGGAAAAACAAAGCTCTCTCCCACCACAACATCCGCTGGAAACGTCGGGCTGGTGATTGATGAGATGGCTGCCGCATTAAATGTCCCGCCAGGAGTTGACCAGGTTGTCGCCGCAATCCGGTTGCTCCAGGTCACCTGCGCAGGATCGAAAGACTCGGTCACTGCATGCAGCGTCAACCCCTGCTCGCCAATCCAGTCATCCGCGCTTTCAGCATCTCGTTCTGAAACGGTCAGCGTCACCTCGACCGCCTGCACAATCGCATTCGTCAGAAATCCAGGAATCTGAAACTGCAAGAGTCCGCGATGATGATTGGCACTTGCGACTCGACCCACAAGGATCTGTCCGCCTGCGTGGTTGACGGTCGGAGTGCCATTGTTGATATACACTTTTTCGGTTACAGCACAATTTGTTGCAGCGTAATCCGTAAAGACCCAGACTGGCGCATTCGTCGCCTTGTTGCTCACCTTGGTGGAGCCGATGCTGACGCGATAAGCCCCTGCCCCTGTATTGAGAGTCCAGGCTACACGCTTGCTACCCTTCCCTGCATTACCGTCGTGCAGATAATTGATGCCGTAGTAGTTGGGATCAGACGTCGAACTTGTCCAAGCACCGAAGACGACTGCATTTGTATTGTCCACAATCAAGCCATTCACTGAACTGCTCCCCCCCGGATCAACCGGATAGGCAAGCTGGCTCGTCGTCACCCAATGCCCTGTCAGACGCGCCTGCAACTCGACCACGCTATTCGTTGTCCGATAAATGTCACGCGGCAGATAACCATTTTCAATACACATCTTGGCTGCCACCCCGACAACAACCCCCATCTGTGCAATCGTATTCATGACGCGCGGACTGCCTAAGGCGACGTGCGTTCCACTCATGTTGCGGCCGGCCATGAACAAGTTCGGCACATTCCTGGAATATAAGACACGGTATGGGAAGAAGGCCTTGCCATTTTTGACTGAATACTTTGTATAACTCGACCGATAGGAGGTGGCTGTCTCGTAATGGAGATCCATGCCCCAGTCCGTGGTCATCACGGCATCATCAAAATAGATGCCGTCCCTTAAATCCTGCTGCTTCAAGACATAGTCGCCCAGCAAGCGGCGCGATTCGCGCTTGCCCGCCACATACGCCATCCACTGGAAATACCGACGGCCATGTCCGTCAGCGACACGCTGGTTGAAATAGTTGCCATAGATGGCCCGGAAGAGATGGTCCCGGATATGCTCCGCATCGTTGATCGTGTGGATCGCCGCAGGGATGCCATATTCCCAGTTCCAGTCGCCACTTGTGGCTTTTGCCGTTCCGGCGACCTCCGTCGCCCACGGCAGGCTGGCTGGAAACGGAATCGTGTCCGTCGGATGCACAAGCGTTGACCAGAGCAGGGAGTTGCCCAGTGTGGTCCCAGGGACCGGACGCGCCTGCGGCTCGTTGTAGGCGCTCTGAGGCTCGCTGCCATACACATAGTCCGCACCAGCCCAATAGCCAATCCAGGCATCCCCTGTGCAGTCTGCAAACAGCGGGGCTGTCAGCCGGAGACGCTCAGGCCCACCGACCTGCTGAATATCCACATGCGTAATCGAATGCGTCGCGTTCGTACCCACTTGATAGGCGCGGTACGGCATATAGAGCGTCAGGTTCGGCTCGTTCGTCATTACATTCAGACGGACCACGTCGCGCGCAACCGTCTTCTCATCGCCATTGGCAAACCCATCGGTCGCATCGATCTCATAGATCAAACCATAGCGACGCTCTCCGCGTGTTCCTACGCGAATCTCCTGGCTGGCATTGCCGCCGAGCACAGGCCTGTCCTGGATGAGTGCAACGCGCACACCATTCCGGGCCGCTGAAAGCGCCGTAGCGCATCCGCCCATGCCGCCGCCCACGACCACCAGATCAAAAGACATTGTTGCAGCAGGCACGAGGCTCTCGCCCAGTGCCGCCAATCGCCAGGCCTTCAAGCTTGCATCATTCGGGGGTGGCTGACTCGACCCCTTGATGAAGGCAATCGCATCGCAGCGTCCCTCAAACCCCGTCAGGTCTTTCAAGCAAACTTCACGACTGCCGGACTGGATCCAGACCTCGCCGCCATCTTCCCACTGCCATGTCGTTGCAGCATCGCCAAAAACTTCCGGCTGGAGCGCACCCGCCACACTCAGTTGGAAACGCCCAGGCGCGGCAGCCCCTGTGTACCCGGAGACCCAGTTCTTCGTCCGGACCCAGACGCGATACGTGCCGGACAACGGGAACGTTGCCAGGGTTATTGCGTCTGCGCCAGGCTGCCCATAGTTATGCGCGAGAAGGAAAAACGACCCCATCTGCTCGATAAACTGCGTGTCAACCTTCCAGCCTCCCTTGCTGTCAAAATATTCCGCTTCGAGCAGCACCGTCGCATCGCCAGGATCTTCTGCAACAGGTGTGACATCCCTAACCTGCAACGCGGAGATGCCCATCATCACTGTTGGATGTCCCCCGCCTGCAGACTGAAGATTAAAGCGCTGACTGCTGGCTGTCGCTGTAAAGCGCATGACAATGAACTGGCCCACGCCGTTATTCACCTTGTTCACGTTGAACGCTAATGTGTCCGTAAGCGTCACGCCATTCGTCACTGTCGAGATCTGGACCAGCCGATTCGTGCCATAGAGGCCATAACTGTCATTCGCCCAGAATTGAGCGAGATACTGACGTCCGCTGACGAATCCCTGCAAGGTCAACGAACCCTGCACAACACCGGGCGCGGCAATCGTGGAATAGGCAAGCCCATTCAGCACATTGGTGTAGCCCGCGCCAGGAACAATGCTAAACGTCCCGCCGCTTCGCACAGGATTTACGCCCTGTACAAACCCCGCGGCTGCAACATTAGTAACCGCCCCATTGACCCAATTTGTAAAGGTCGCTGGCGTGACCGGTGTCGCCCGGAACTGGACGCCGTTGCAGGTGGTCGCCCCGCCCACGGCATACGCATAAACAAGCGAACCTTCCGTCACCACATCCGAAGGCCCTGTGACCGTTGCAGTTGCATGCGCGAAATCAGGCGTGGCCAGCAAAAACATCATCATATAGGGCAACGCAGCAGGCCTTAAGCTTGCCCTGCCCCATTCACGCATTGCCTTTTGACATTCTTTCGTGCAAAATCGCATCTCTTCGGTTTCTTTCCTTGTTTCACCTCAATACATGAAGCTAATAATCGTCCCCTTACGATAAAGAAGGAGCGACTGACTGTCGGCTGAAAGCTTCACGCTGTAACCAGACGGAACATACGCGGGAAGATTACTGATGGTCCCTGCCAAGGTTGCCAAAATGGTGTAAGGCTGTCCATATCTGAAGTTTCCTGTATTGATCAGAGCAAGATTCATATTCGCCACATCTGCATCTCCTGTCACCGTCAATGCAGCCCCCGTGGGAATTTCAGACGGAAGTGGCATTTCCAGCACACCAGCCGTCGCAAACGACAAGGTTTTTCCTGTCCCGAGATTGATGGCACCGCCAGTTGCAATCAGCTTTTTCTGAATCGTATAGCCGGCCTTCGCTGTCACGTCAAGCGTCGCATTCGTGTAAACTTGAATACTCACGGATTGCGCAATATCACCGCCCGCACTGAGCGCAAGTGTCCCCGCCGCAATCGTGGTCGAGCCTGTATAGGTGTTGTTCATGCCCAGCGTTAACTTTGCCGAACCTTTCTTCACGACTGACAAGTTGCCAGCCACCAACAACGCGGAAGCGTTTTGATCGGCAGATGTGTTAACAATGAGTTCAGATGCCGCACTGTTACTATTGGTGATGTTAGATCCGCTGACGGTTCCTGTAAAGCTCTGAACCTCCTGATTGAAGCCATTGAGATCGAAAGAAGGATTCGTGACGCCTGTCGTGAAAGCCCATTTACTTGTAACCGGGACCGCATTTGTGCAACCGATGCGCAAGGGTGTGTAGATCGAGGTATCTCCAGCGTAATCGTTGCCAACATTTGACAATAACACTGTCCCAACCGTTCCTCCAGTATTTCCGGAACGAATCGTCAGCGTGGTTCCTGTCACTTTTCCGGATATTTTCAGCGTCCCGTTGATCCCTGCGCCCAAACGTGTTCCTGTCACCGTTGTGATCTGTCCACTCCATTCAGCTACCCCATTTGCCACACCCTGTATCGGACCAAAATAGTTGCCGCCATCACCAGCAATTGTCGCAGTTGCCTGTCCGAGAGCCCCGTTGCCAAGCACAATTCTCGACCCCGTCTTGACATCAACCGCACCTGAAAGCCCGCTTGAGAATGCCAAGGCTGTTTGTTGCCCTGCTGTACCAGAACCGATCGTCAATGTTCTCCCCGCGTCAATTAAAACATTGTTCATCACGGTCAACGTTGTGGTACCTGCGCTGGCCGCCCGTTTGATCGTTGTATTCGAAGCAACATTGAGATCCCCTGCCCAGACGTCTGATGTTATTGTCGCCGTCGCATTATTTGTGAAATAAGCCCTTACGGTCGAACCAATCGCTGAACTCCAGACTGTTTCCGTATCTCCAGCAGGATCCCAATTCAGCCCCGTCGTATCCCAGCTTCCAGTGTTTGTCGTCCAGTACATCTGGGTAATATCTCTCACTTGAATCGCGCTAAAGCAGGAGAAATTACTTAAGGCCCCGGCTGCTTCCAACACCAAGGTCATGGTGGTACTTTCCGCAGTGGCTTTAAAGGTGGCAACCTGCCCTTCCCCCTTATTAACGTTTCCATTGTTTACATCAAGCTGAAAGGAGTTTGTACTCGAGCCGACACTCAGGGAATACTTGACTTGGCGATCGCCAGTCCCATATCCATCCGAAGCCCAGATTTGCACCAGATAAGTATGTCCTGCCGTCATATTTTTCAGCGTACTCGTGTACGAAAACGGCGTGACATTGACATAGTAAACATCGCGCAGGGCTGTCCGATAATTGCCCGTAATGGCTGCAACAGGCTCGTACGCCCCCGTTCGCGCTGCACGCGTCACATTCGGAGAAAAGTCAATATCCGGTGATAAGGTACTGGTTGCAGCAGCATTGGCGATCAACGTGGTTTTAAATGTTACCGCCTTGCCCTCTTTGCCATTCACGTCAATGGGGTTGCCGTATGCGACATTATATCCGGCCGAATAAGCATATTTCAAAATACCAACGGTTTCAACCTGCGTCGACCCATCACCCGTAACCCAAACCGGGCTTGAATAGATCTCAACAGGTGCTGCAGCCGCAGAGACAATGATCCCGCATGCAACAAAAACCGCCACGTGCAAGGACTGCACGCGTGTCTGACTATACAGTTTTTTCACCCAAAAACCGAGAACATGAATAGGTGTAACGTGACGAACTGCTTTCATAAACGACTCCTTTTGACCTCTTTACTGAACACACGACCACGTCTATTGCTTTACAGACATCTCTATAATAGCATAATCCGAAGAGAAAAACCTTCGTCTTTGCGTATATTTGATGCGCATTTACGAAGGTTTATTGGGGGCTTGAGGACGCCAAGACCCGAAGACGCCAAGACGCAAAAGAGAGACGCAAAGACAGAGAAAACTCTTTACTGAATCAACGAATTAAACGAATTGACGAATTGGAGAGAACATCGAACATTCAACATCGAACATCGAACGCCCAACCTGAACCCCGAACCCTGAACCCTGCCCCCTAACACCTGAAGTTACAGGCACGCGTTTCGGATGTACGGTATCCCTTTCCGAGCCACATCGAGCGGGTCAGCAAACATATCGCGCCAGATTTTCGTGGCAGCGGCAAGACCGGGCAAGGCGCGTCCGAAGGACTCCAGCACAAGCCAGCCGTCGTAGCCAATGTCATGGAGGGCGCTGAACACCTCTGGCCATGGGATATGATCCTCGCCGGGAATCCCGCGGTCGTTCGCACTGCAATGCACATGGCGGATGACACCCCTGCCATGCTCGCGAATGGCGCCAGCCATGTCCTTCTCCTCTATATTTGCATGGAAGGTGTCAAACAGGACACCCACAACCGGATGGTTCACCCGACGTGCAAACGCTTCTCCGTCTTTGAGCGTGTTCAGCAGATAACACTCGAACCGGTTGAGCGGCTCTACAGCGAGAACAATACCCGCCGACTGCGCTCGGCCTGCCACATGCAGGAGGGCCTCTGCAGCACGCGCGAGTTCGATCTCCGTGGGGCCGTTTCCTGTGAACTGGCCGATCGTCTGAAACATCGGACCGCAGATCACCGTTGATCCCATGGCATGGGCGCAGTCGATGAGCCAGTTCAGATGGTCAACAGCACCCTGGCGCTGCCGGGGGTCGTCACTGACAGGATTCTGCTCTGGCGTCACGAACGCCATGGAGGAGGTCCGCTCCAAGCCAAGATCATCAAGCATCTTCCCCAGCACCACATAGTCCGAGACGTTCCCCTCCATTGTAGGAATCTCGACGCCCTCCGCCCCCGCCGCTTTCATGGCCTTCAATAGCTGTGCTTGTTCTTTTGTGATGCTTGTCGCATATAAGAGTAGATTGATGCCAATTTTCATCTATTGCCTGCCTTTCCCCTTCTGATAATGCTGATATAAAGAGAGAACCTCTTGTTCTGAAAAGCGGCCAATCACGAGCCGAGCATGGGCAGTCACTGACTCACCACGTTTGAGGTCACGGCCGAAAAGAGAAAGATACAGCGAACGATGACCGTCTTCCCCATAAGGCATGAGCGTGGCGAAACAATCATTGCGCACGGACATGATGATTGCTGTCAGTCCGCTGGCTGGATCTTTGCGCATCACCAGCGGTTCGCCATAATATGCAATACGTTTGAAGTTGACTGGGTGGGGCGGTTTCTCCCATCGTCCATCCCGCAACAATCTGTCCGATGCTTCATCGCGCGGAAAGCAGACCCAATCGCCCTCGTTCTTGGTGATTTGGACAAAGCCTTCTGGCCCATAGCCGTACGTGAGCGGGAACCCATTGAAATAAGAGCCCAGAAATGACTCGAACTTCTTGAGGTCGCATTGCGCAGTCACAGTCGTCGCGACATCCAGCATGTTGGACGCCGCCCAGGTATAGACCGCTTTCAGGGCAAACGGATGTTGTTCATCCGGAGTCCACTGGATTTCCACACGTCCGTCTGGCAATGCCTTCGCGACACACTCCCAGTTGTAAGCATCCGGCAGAAAGCGCTGATTCTCAGCAAAGAGACGGTAATGCGTTAACAGTCCATTCTTTCCAGCAAGTTGCGTCCCCGTTGAGCACTCCGTCATCGGCTGGATGGCTTTCGGAAAACCTTTTGTTTGGAGTGTGCCACGGAACGCGCCCGTGTCAAAGGCGAACGCACCGTCCTTCGGCATAAACCGAAGGTCTTCTGCGAACAGTGTCAGTCCGAACATCAGCGCTAGCGACAACGAAAGAGATTTCATAAGTTTCCACCTCTCAGACCGTTAATCCCTTCACGTCAACCATCAACTTCTTGTTTTCCTTAATCAGTTCATCCAGGGTCAACCGACACCCGCGGGCAGAGGCCTCGCGTCCAAGAATGCAGGTCAGATGGCCGAGAATAGCCCGTGGCACAGTCTCGTTTCCAAACTTCTTCTCCACGATATTCGTGTAGAACTGGGCAACATTCGCAGCGGCTCCTTCGTTGTAGATGCCTTTGCTGACCTCCGCGACATGATGCTTATCCCCTCCACGGACAAACACCTTCCCTGAGGCATAAGAAATATAGGCACTGGCCTTATCACCGTAGAAGCTGGAGGTGAGATCGGTATAGCCCGCGTTATTGTTCATGGATTGTGTGATATGCATCCACGTCGCGCCATCGTCAAACTCGAAAATCGTCTGACTTGTGTCTACGCGATCCCCGTGTGGATTGGGACGTACAATGCGGGATTTCCCATAAGCAGCAACCGGCGCCTTGCCTAAGGCAGCCATGACACCGTCGATGATGTGTATGTCGTAAGAGACAATCGTGTCTCCACTCAGCGCGATATCCGACAGCCAGACCACATGACGGAAACGGCTGGAGATGTCCTTGCCCTTTTCCGGGTCATTCCATGCCCCTGTTTTCCCCGTGGAACTCATGTGCGCCAACTTCCCTAAACCGCCTTCTTTGATACGCTTGATGATTTCCGCATTTGCAGGATCAAGAGGAAGCTGATAATCCACCAGCACGCAGAGGTTCTTCTGAGTCGCCTCAACAGCCTTTTTGCCCACCAGCAGCGTGCCAGGCACATCGACCGCTATCGGTTTTGCCATATAGACATGAATACCCGCATCAACAGCATCCGAAACCTGTTCAGGATAAAAGTATGGAATATCCAAGACGCACATCGCTTCAATGGCGCCACTTTCAATCATGCGCTTATAGCCTTTAAGTCCTGAGAATCGGCGGTTTTCAGGCACAGCATATTTTTCGCCCATCGCCTTGACCACGTCTGGGAAGTAGTCACAAACAGCAGCAATCTCATACCCCCCGTGCTTTTTCATGAAATCACCAATGAGGTTCCCTCGATGTCCGCCGCCTATGATACCGATTTTGATTTTGCGCTCATACGCTTTCGGCTCCGCCGCAGGCTTAACGTCCTGCGCGTGCGCCATACCCTGCGTAAATACAGTTCCGACCGTCGTTGCTGCAAGCGTCCCCCCTAAAAAGTGACGCCGACTCGTGTTCACCTGTTTCATCTGCCCCCCCTATTTGTTTTGAGACGCCTACTTCTCTTCCGGCACACCCAGTTCCTTCAACGTGCCGCGCATCCAGGCCAGTGACTTTTCAATCATCGGGCCTCCGTTGCCTTCACACTCCATACTCAACGTACCTGTATAGCCGTTGTCTCGAAGGATGCTGATCACCGTCTTGATGTTATCCGCATTGACGCCATCACCGATCGCACAGTGGCTGAGGGCGATGCCCGTGGCGTTTCCGCGCACAAGCGCAGCAAGCGACTCGGAGACGTCTTTGACATGCACATGGCGGATCTTCTTGATGAAGCGCTTAGCAAATTCGACCGGACTCTGCCCCGCAATGAAGCTGTTGCCGGTATCCAGATTGAGCCCCAGCCATTTGGAGTCGCAGAAGTTCAGCATCTTCTCGAGCATGTCCGGTTTCGTGGTGAAATACCCATGCACTTCGATATTGATGAAGATCTCATACGCCTCGGCCACGGTCAGGATCTGCTCATACGAACGCTTCATGATCTCCATAGCTTCGTCATCGGTCAGTCCTTCCGGCCTGTGCAACCCATCCGTCGTCGCAATGTTCGGACACCCCGCCAGCTTGGCCCAGGGCAGTGTTTTGAGCACGTAAGGAACTCCGTACGTCGGCCCATCCTTGCCCGAAAGCGGGAAGGCTGCATCCACTTGCGAGAATTTGACACCGTATGTGGCCATCTTGTTCTTCAGCATGAGAGGATCTTCGTAAAGCGCCACATGCGGCTGGTAGCCCAATCCATGAATCCAGCTCACGCCGTCAATCAGGCCGCACTCAATGTTGTGAACATCATTCTTCTGCGCCCATTGAAGGCAGGACTCAAAACTTCTGAAACTGGTATTAAATGCATCGGTGTGAAAACTAATCTTCATTTGTCATCTCCTATAATTTCATTGGAATGTTGGAATATGGGAATGGTGGAATGTTGGTGAACCGAGTAGCGTCTCTGGGAGGGGCACGCGCCTGCGTGCCTGTGGCGCAGAGGCCTGCGCCGCTCCCGTTTGGGGAGGGCGGTCGGATCGACCGCCTGGACGGCGATCCGCCGTCCCTCCCGAGAAAGCCTTCTTCCAGCATTCCAACATTCCATTATTCCATGATTCCTCTTACGCCCTTCGCTTACTCCAGTCCGATGCTCCACAGCGTCCCTTGCCGGAACAGTTGCTTCGTCGGCTCGTTAAAGGCCTGGGGCGAATGCCCCAGCGCGCAATGGAAGGTGCGCCCCTTTCCCGGATTCAAAACAAAGGCCAGGGGATAGACCTTCTTGTCCACCTTGGAAACGCCGGTGGCGAGCACCTGTATCGGTTGCGGACCTTCAATGCAGGTGTAGAGTTCATCAATCTGTTCGTAATCGCTGAGCCCTTTTGTAATGGGATGCGCCTTGTCTGCAATAGTAACAGTGAAGGTCCCGTGCGGATCATGCCCGCGGCAGGCCGGATTCCACACGCGCCCGGCAATCTCGCAAAACGCCGGATCAACCTTCTTCGTCGTCCAGTCATAAAAGGCGCCGCTGCTGAAGTGCACGAGGACAAGCCCCTTGCCTCCCTCAACCGCCTTTTTCAAGTTGGCAAGTGCTCCCTCTGGGGACGGTTTCTTGTCGCTGTTGTTGTAGAGCATGACATAGCCATCGTATTTCGCAAGGACATCCTCCTTTGTCATGATGGCTGGCTGCTCGCTGACACTCACCTCCAGCCGCTTGTCGTTTGCAAAGGCCTCCACGAGGATCGGCGTAAGCTGCTTCCAGTTGTTGTGATGTTCCATGCCCGTCAGAATCAGGATCTTCTTCGGAGCCCCGGCATTGGCGCGAACCTCGGGTGCAACCAGGACCGCGGGCGCTTCAGCGACCACAACTGCCTTAGGCGCACGTGTGATTGTCACAGGACTTGCGGCTTCATCCGTCTCTGCGATCCAAAGGTCGGAAACAACGGCATTCGCGCCCCCCTCCTTCTTGAACGTCAAGAGGACTGTCCCCTTGTCGATCGCGGCTTCGGGAATCACCGCAGAGAGCGTCTCAGCAGTCTTGCCCTGCGCATGGGAGGGCAACGCGGTCGTCGGAAGCAGTTGAGCCTTGCCAGCCCATACAGACTGGAGGCGGGTCGCTGAATCAAAATCCCACCAGCTCCAGTACACTTTATACTTCTGCCCCTTCTTCAGCCCTGTCAAAGTAAAACGCAACTCCTGCACGTCAAAAGCGACCGTACCTTCAACCGAATCCTCAAAGGTCCAGCCCGTTCCATTCGTCTGTTCAATCACGATGCCCTCTTTGCCCTTGGCCTTCTTCGCCGACTTTCCGCAATCCAGATAAGCAAGCGCCTTTGTTTGCGTAATCGACCGCCCCAGACGCAGAATCGCACGCTCTGCCAAGGCGCGGTGTGTTGCAGACATACTGGCGTCATTCTTAATCTTTTCCAATGCCTCCCCCGCATTCCCGCTCTGCCATGCGCACAGCGCACGGACCGCCGCGTCACGCGGCAGCGACTGGACGACCGCTGCCAATGCCGCATCATCCGTGAAGACGGAGAGCACTTTCAAGACAGCATCCTGAACAGCTTCGGATTCCTTCATGCGCTTCAGCAACGACGCAAGGAACTTCGTATCTTCCCCAAGACGGCGGACCATCAACCGCGTCGCATTCTCAACAGACTCCGTATCCGGCCCGCCCAATTTGGAAACGAGCAACGGGTAACTCGTGGCCTCAGCAGTGCGACCCAACAGACGGAAGGCAGCTTGGCGAACAGTCTGATCAGCATCATTGGCAGCAACCTCTAATTGCTCTGCCAAGGCTGAACTGTTCCGCAGCGCACTGGCATTCAACAACGCAACCCGTGTTTCAGCGCGCGCAGATGTCTTGAGCAGTTCCGTAATCTTCGCATCAACCCCGCTCTGCGTCATTTGCGCAAGCGCCTTTTCACCGCCTGCAACTTGCGCCAGCGTTTCAACATCTGCTGACGAGCCAATGGCGCTGAGGGCACGGAGGGCCTGTTCTTCTCCGGCCTTTGCCCACTCGCGAACAATAGGACATGCATCAACAATTGAATGCTCCTCGACAACGTCCAAGGCAATCCTGCGCTCCGCTCCGTCCAAGCCCGGCAGCAGTTTCACGAGCGCCTTGCCGTCCAGACGGCCAAGACAGCGAATCGCAGTCGCCCGCACAGGCCATGAAGCATCCTTGACTGCCTCAGCGCATACGCTGACGGCTTCCTTCGGATAGCCCGCCGCATACGCGACAAGCCCTGCCAGCCGTTCTGCACCATCAGCAGAGGCTAATAATTTTAGACACTCGCCGGCTGACTTCTTCGCACACGCACCGCTCGCAAACACTTCGCCTAACGGCTTCGCATCTGCCTGCGTATCCACTTTCAGCAGATACTGGTGGAAGATGGTCTTCGCCGGAGCCGTTGTTTCCGGTGCCGCGATTGCAGCCTTCAAAACCTGCGCCATCTCACGGCACTGCTCCGCGTCTCCCATCATTTTCGGCAACGCTATTTCCATCGTAAAAAAGGGTTCACGCGGCTCGAAACCGTTGGTGGCCTGTATCTTCTTCACCGTCTCCTTAATATTCTCAGGCACCGTTGCAGCAACCGTAGACCCCGCCAATATGGCAATAACAGCATAACGAACTAACGCAGTCGCACATTCACGCATTCGCGCATTCCCGCATTCGCGCATTAACATATTTCTCATATTGTAAATCCTTTCCGCATGGGGCGTGTCAGCGAGCGGTTTGCTAATTCATTATTTGTAAAGCGTTCCTGCTTCCAGTCCCAAATCAGTTTCTGTTCACTACGGCCTGCAATATCTGCAATCAACGACAGCGTTGTTGCAGCATGGCACGCCTCAGCAGGGGCAATGGGCTGAGAACGGCTCTTGATGCCCTCAAAGAAATTCACCATGTGGTTTGTTGACACCGGCAGATGAATATCGGCAGGCTTCATCACGATCCCGAGCAGTTTCGGATCTGAGGCATTGATACCGCCCCGCGTCACATGCACCCATCCCTTGTCACCGATGAAGCGGACGCCATGCCCGTAAGGATGCGCGCCATCTGAATAGTAGCGGAGCGCCAGGCCGCCGGGCTCCGTCGCTGTAATGTCCCAGTCAAAGGTCACATCTGCGTCTCCTTCAGGCAAAAACCCTACCTTGCCTGAAATCGCCAAGGTGCTTTGTCCCAACAGCGGTGCACCCCAGAGCGCGATATCCAGATGATGCACGCCCCAACTCTGAATCCATCCTGCGCAGTAGTCGGTCAGGAAGTACCAATTGTATTTATAAATATTCTGGCGATAGGGTTTATACGGCGCCGGCCCAAGAAAGAGATCGTAGTCCACATCAGCCGGGATCTCTGCCGTGGGGAACTTGAGCATGCGCTTTCCACTCGGTGCGGAAACATAGACCTCTGTCAACTTTCCAAGATATCCGTTGCGGGCCAGCTCACACGCCTGACGGAAGCGCGCATCCGAACGCTGCTGCGTGCCTGCCTGGAGGATACGCCCTGTCTGCTGGACTGTGTTGCAGATCGCGCGTCCCTCGGCCACTGAAAGCGACAATGCCTTCTCGCAATAGACATCCTTTCCGGACCGCATCGCAAGAATGGACATCAGGGCATGCCAGTTTTCCGGACAGGTGATCGTGATCGCATCAATATCTTTCCGGGCAAGGACCTCCCTGAAATCCTGATAGCCCTTGCAACTGGTGTTAGGCTGGGCTGTTGTGATGCGATTCAACTGCTTCGCGATGGAAGGCTTATGAATATCACACACCGCCAAAAGTTCGATCTCTGGATTCCCAATATAGGAGCCCAGATGTTGCGATCCCCGATCGCCTAACCCAATCGTGGCAATCGTGATCCGATTGCTCGGCGCTACTGCACCGTCTTTTCCAAGCGCACGCGCTGGAATAATCGTCGGCAAAGCAAAAGCGCTAAACGCGGCCTTTGCAAATGTCCTTCGTGATACGTGTTGCATGTGTTTCCCCTTTGTTGTCCATACTGGTTAGTATTTTAAAGTTTAAAGATGCTCAGCAGGCTCGCTGTGATGACCTGCCGTTCCGACGGCTCCACAATCTGCTTCTCAAACCCGGCGCGGATCTTGAGTCCCTCCATGGCTTCCAGCATCAGATCGACATCGCGCCGGACAAGCTCAAGCGAATACTTGCCATCAGCATACTTCACTGCATACAGAAGGCCAATATAAAACTCACGGACCGTTGAATAAAACTGCATCCAGCTATCGCGCACCGCTTCATTTTCCTGCATCAGGGTAAAGATCGCTGTTGTAAAAATGCGGTTCCGCTTGTCAATGATACAACTGTCCACACTGCAGGCGATCGTCTTTTTGAGGCGCTCCTGCGGATTAGAAAGCGGAGCCAGCATTTTTTGAATATTGGCATGCCAGGTCTGATAATAGTGCTGGCAGGAGGCCAGGATCAGCTCCTGCTTATTTTTGTAATGCCAGTAGAGCGAGCCCTTGGTCACCCCCGCAGCCGCAGCAATCTGATCCAGATTGACATTGTCAAAGCCATGCTCAACAAACAAATCAAATGCGCACTGCCGCAACGTTTGCGACATGTGGACCGTGCTTTCAGGTGCTTTTTTGCTTTTCATGTCAGCCATGCTACCATACTCACTGGTATGGTGTCAACTGACAAAACCAAAAAAAATGCCCTTACCTATAACTTGACTGGTTTTAAGGAATACTTTTTCGCAAAGATCGCTATTTGGGTGAAGGACGGCGTGCCTACGCATTCGGCGAATACGCCGACGGCACAGCTCGTCCTTCACCCAGAGTCGATGCGTGACACTCGGGTGCTTGCACGAGATAAGCCCCGGCTGTATTCAGCCACTTGCGGGGGCTTTCCGTGCAAGCACCTCTCATAGCGATCTTCGCGTAAAACATCCTATTCATTCGTGTGGTTCGTGTCATTCGATGCAAATAAAATACTAAACATGTTCCTCGGAACCTCCATCACAGCGGAGCAAGGCGCACTGATCGACGACATCTATATCGCACAGGGTGTCAACCTGCAACTCCCCAAACCGCTGCTGCCACCCTACGGCACCATGGTCCGCTTTTTATGATCACAAGAACTGCACCATCGTTCCCTTTGGCATGATATGGATCTGGAGGGCGTTGCCCTCGACAACAAGCTTTGTCGTGAAGCCCGGAAGCGCATCAACAACCCAGTTGGAGAGATTTTCAGCCCCCGTCAGCAAGCCTGAAGACTCTAGAAGCGTATACACGCCGGCTTTTCGTTCGAGCAAGGTCACCCTCCCTTTATCCGACAAGAACAGTGCACCGGAGACCGCTATACTTGCCTCCCCTGCCGCGGGGAGTTTTTCAACGATGAGCCTCGTTCCCTCAGGCTGTGCCGCTGTGTAGCCTAGCAAAAGATCACCCTCAATATTCATACCCCCATCTCCGACATGGATCTCGCTGGCGCTGACCAGTGCCCCGGTGAAGGTTCCTGAGCCGTTCAACAACAAAAGGCCTTCATCACGGAGTCGATACCCCGCTACCGATCGGCGGAACCATTTGCCGGAGAGGTAGGCATCGTTCGCCTCTTGCTCCGCTGACGTCAATGTCACGCCGCTGTAGACAAGCACCTCTCCCAAACGCTGCGCACCGGAGCGCGTCCCATAACCCTTGTTCACACGCTCGCTGGCAAAGGCACCTCCGCGTGTGGTCCCGGCGGTTCGGATCGAGACCAGATGATAATCAGCGGAAGGGAAGCCGTTTGTCCAGCCGGGGATCGTGTTAATGCGCGTATCACCATTGAGCACATTCGCGACGTAACCGCCTGTTCGCGTCCGGAATTTTTCAGCCCAGAGCGGCGAGGAGTAGACCGAACCTGCGGGAGGCGTCACCGTATCATGGTATCTGAAGTAATCGATGTCGCCTGTAGAAAAATCTCCCAGCAATTGCCCGCCTCCGTTCTGTGCGCCAATCACCCAGTGTACCGCCCGAACGTCCGTCAGCCGGGTCGTCCAGAGCATGCCACGCTCATCGGTTGTGGTGGAACCCAGCGTGCCAAAGTCAACAACAGGCAAGCCATTGAGTTCATTGCTCATAATCACGGGCATACGCACCAGCGAGGTGGCTTTATTCAAGCCCGGCGTGCCATCGCGGACGGTACGTTTGTCCAGCCACTCCAGCTTATTCGCGCCATTGGTGAGGAGTGAGCCCGCCTGGCTGGCGTCAACCCAGAACGAGGGGGAGCCGACTGGCCCCACGGGGACCACGTTCGTGCGTGAGGTGCCCAGGGTAACTGAACCGCCCTCATTGTCAACGGTTCCCGTAAAACCGTATGTTTCAGCGACATCTACTGCACCGCCCACAGCGACGGCGACAGAGCCTGTCCCGACAAGCGATATGGGCGTGAAAACGCCTCCCGACGCCACCTCAACAGCGGTGTCTATGAGGCGGAGTTCCGTACCGGATGTCAGCGGGGTCTTCAACCGGAGTGTTCCATTTACAAAGGTGACCGTGGCCCCTGCTTCAATCTTTACGCCGCTGTTGAGACTCAGCACGGAGTTCTCGCCAAGATCAACCACGGCATTGATATTCGCCCGCGCCTCAAACAGATTTAAGGTCAGTTGCTTATTGTCCGGCAGAGACACGCCTTCGCTGAAATACCCAGCCTGATTAAAAAGAACGAGCTTATCAACATTCACGACGCTGCCCGTGACATTGAGCATTCCACCGTAAAGATAGGTAGCATTGCCCAGGACAGAGCGTAAATTGGCGATGGTTGTCGTCTGTCCCACAGGGAATGCCATATTCTTGTTCGCACCAAAATTGATGTTTTCAATGTGCAGCCCGGTTGCATCAACGGCCTTCAGATAAAACCGTGCCGATCCCCCTGTATTGTTGTTCAGCGTATCGATCCGTGCCGAAGCGCCCGCGTTAAAGACGAGGTTTTTTGTGGTGTCGCTATTGGCATTATAGGTCCCGATCAGATAAGGAGCCGTCCCACTTAATGTGAACGTTCGATTATTATGCAATACCTCTGCAATGCTTCCGAATACGTCGGACATCGTGAAGTCAGTATCATTAACCGATATAGCGCCTGAGCACGTGGTTTGACCGTTGCCGGTCTTCGTCAGTGTGTTTCTGCCATACAGGTCATGAATCTCCACTTGCGCAGTTTCAGCCACGTTGAGTTGCAATGCGCGTGGTTCCATGTCCAAATACGCCACATATGCGTCTGTCCCGCCGGAAAATGAAAGCTGCCCTGACGCAGTTAACCAATTCAACGAAAGGCCCATTGCCGCAGAAGCGGAAATGTCTGCAACACTATATGCATATGCCCGACCCATCAGCGACTCTGAGAAGCCCGCGAAGGCCACAGCATTCAGCGCGTACAAATAATCCGCCTGCAACGTGACGGCATTCCCTTCAACCGACAAACCTTCATCAGCGGCGACCGCTATGCCGCCCACATGCAAATCGGCAGCAACATCCAGGACGATATGCCCATCCCCGGAGAGGTGAGTCAAATAGGGGGATGTTGCCTGCGTGAGATCCGCCGTCACCACACAGCCGTTCTTGACCTGCACGTCCAGGGCGTTAAAGGGCAGCGCAGTCTGAGTTTGATTGCTCAACGTATAACCATTCACGCCAACAACAAACTGCTCGATCTTCGCGATACCGCTGAGCGCACTGAGCGGTTCAATGTTCACAGCATCCAGTTTCAAGGCATTGATCCGGGCGCTCCCGCCGGTTACATGAAACGAAGCGTCCGAAGCGCCCAAACGCACCGACTCAAGCGTCACATCGCCCCCGAACCACTTCTTCTGCAGGTAGTTCTCCGTCTCCAGTATCTCTGCATCGCTTAAGGCATTCGTAAAGACAAGCACCTCCGCCAGCCGCTGGCAACCGGAGCGATTGTAATACAGGCTGGATATCCGCTCAGAGGCAAAGGCTTTTGCCACGGTGTCATCAGCCGTGCGCAACGCGATCACATGATACCCCGGAGAGGGGAACCCCTTCTGGAAGGAATCATAGACTGTTCCATTCATCCGCGTGACTCCATTCCGCACATCCCGCAGATTATCCCGGTTACCGTCTGCAAATCGTGTGCTAAAGAGTGCCGTATACGGGGTGTCCGGAGGATAGTCAGAAGTCCGATACGGAAGAAGTTCACCACGCAGAAAATCGATCAGTGACTCATCCCCGAGCAACATGCCCCCGCCCTCCTGAGCGCCGACCACCCAAAAGACGGTCCGGATGTTTGTCAGACGCTGATTCCAGACCATGCCTTTGTAAGACGTGGCGGAAGCGGGTGAGGCAAATTTGAGGACACTCTTTCCATTCAGCTCATTGGCTAAGAGGGCGGGCTGGTCACCAACAGCAACGGCACTGTTCGTATAGACTCCCAAGGAATAGCGCTTATCACGCCACTCGAGATTGCCTCCTGCGATCAGCGAACCCGGCTCCGAGGCATCCACCCAGAAAGCAGGCTCTCCCGATATCCAAACGGGCGTCGTCGGCGCGGACGGGGCGGCCACAGCCACACTGCCAGCATTAATATCCACATTCAAACCAGAGGCGATATGTGCGACGGACAACACGCCACCGTTGAGACGGAAGGTCCCGCTTCCTGACAGCGCTCCGACCGACAAGGTGACGCCTGCTCCAGGATTGATCTCAAAGACCGAGCCGTCCGCAACGGCAAACGTGCTGATATTGGTTACGACTGATCCCGCTCCCTGCAGCACAATTCCAGCCGTCGCATTTGCCGATACAACTACATGGAGAGCCTCCAGTTCAGCGCCGCCCGTCCACGTCAGCGCCCCCCCGTGGAAAGTGAGGTTGCTGACAGTCAGCTTCGCCGCTGAGGAAAGGGTCATATCCGACCATACATTCAACTCCGACAACACACTCACCGCTGTATTCAACGTTGTGCCGTCCGCCGCGACGACACTCCCCCCGTCCGCAACGAGAGCGGATTGGTCAAGGACTTCGAATGTGCCCCCGCCCGCAACGGTCAGTGTACCGCCGCCACTTAGCGCGTATAAGACAACATGCCCGCTAGAGAAAACCGTCACGTTGGTCCCTGCGTCAATATGCATTGCCTCCACAACCAAATCCAGGCCATTGCCAACTGTCAGCTTCCCGCCTTGCAGATCTACGCTTTTAAAGACCACATCGGCAACCAGCGAGGTCACCGAAATATCACCGGCAACCACCAGGTTCATGGCTAACACGGGATTAGCGCCGGCATTTAATACTGCGTCGCCGCCCAGCATCAGACTCATCCCGCCTTCGTTGAGGATGTTCGTCACCAGCACCGTTCCCGCGTCACGCGCCAGGGTGCCACTGAACCCTCCCTGGTCGCCGCCAAACGTCAGTGTTCCGTCGCCTACGATGTTCAGCTTTTCACTTCCGCTTAAACGTTGGGCAAGCAGCACGTCGTTCGTATCGATAATCAGAGTCGATTCCGCTATCAGATTGACCGCGCAGAGGGGCCCGCGAAAGAGTCCTGCGCTGTTCGGCGCCAGCATCTCCAGCGTGCCGCCTGCAAAATTGAAATCGAGTGTACCCGCATCTGCATAGAGGTCCGGGGTCCGCAGTACGCCACCCCGCAAGAGTTCAAGTGTCCCCGTATATTTGCTCGGGATGCACGCCACTTTCACAGATGCCGTCACCACGGCATTGCTGCCGATCTGTACAGCATTCGTCGTAGCATTATTATTCGCCGAATCCTTCCAGCCGACCAAGAGGAAGCCTACATTGACAACCGCCGGCGTTCCGTTCGTCCCGTTCACCACCAGTGTGGCAGGCTGCCGTGTGCCAATAATAATGCTGGCATCCGCAACCAACCCCGTGGCGGAAAAGGTTCCGCCGAGAATCTCAGCCCGTGCCGAGCCCGAGTTGACCGCACCTGCAGTGTAGCCCACCAGAAGCACCGCGCCACCGGACCCGACGCAGTTGACCATGCCGGAATTCATCTGAAACAGGGCACCGTCTGCCAACACATCCTGACCCAAACGGATGATCTTGGTGCTGATTTCACCACCGTCGAGTATGAGCGTAGCCGTCCCATCCACATAAAGATCCTTGTTCGCCGCCGTATAAATCGCCCCGTCAGCCGTGACGCGGGTCACCCCCGCTTCAAAGGTGGGAACAGCCCCGCTGAGAAAATTCCAAGGTGCATCAATCGTAACGCTCCCCTGCCCCCGTTTAATGATCTTTGACGTTCCCATGCTCAAAACGGGTGCCTGGAACGCGACACTCCCTTCATCCACGGTGATAATTCGGGCCCCATTTAAAACAAGCGAACTATTCGCAGGGATGCCGGGCGTGAGAGACCACTCCCCTCTATTGAAGGCGACATCCGCAGCATTTGTCCGCGGGCCATCCAGCGTAATCGTCAAGGTGCCGCTGTGCTCATTTGTAAACCAGAGCGGTGCTGAACCAAGGGGGACAATTCCTCCGTCCCAATTGCCGCCACTGCCCCAACTCCCATCTGCCGGACTGACCCAGCTCTGCGCATGTACCGAACAAGCTGCCGCGACAAGCACCATAAACACAGTAACTATCCTGTTCATACTCTGCTCCTTTGAATCGTTATTATTCGACTACACCTGACCACATATTTTGATGATACTACAGGCTGATGAAAAATATCTATTGCATTATTTCATAACTAAAGTGCATAATATGGTCATGTTGTTAAGGACGAAAAAGACTGCTCAGGCCAATATTTTGCTTCTCATGGAGTGGTACGACCATCATATCCGGGAAGGGATCGGGCGTTTTGCCTTTGAACACAACTGGCACCTGACGATTGATGAGCGGGCATCCATTCCCAAAGGATGGCAAGGAGACGGGGTATTGACGGTTTTTAACAAGCGCCAAGATATTGCCGATTACCTGAGCCATCTGCGTATTCCCATTGTGGACATGGGTCTCTATCACCCTGAAATCCCTCTTCCGCGTGTCACGGGTGACTGTCTGAGCATTGGGAGTCTAGCTGCAGAGCATTTTGCTGAGCGCGGATACCAACATGCAGCCTGGTTTTCGCGCGTCACCTCTCCGATCGAGCGCATGCGCTATGAGGGCTTTAAAAGCAGTTGCCTCAAACATGGACTCCAGACACCTCTTGAATGGGTCTGGGAAAAGCAGTCTTCCTCAAAGGTCGACAGCTGGAAAGAACTCAGCATCTGGCTGCGAAAAAAACTGATGCGGGCCCCTGCTCCGCTTGCCGTATTCACCTATAATGACTATGACGCTTCAAATATCCTTTATATCTGCTTAAATGCAGGAATTCATGTTCCTGAACAGGTTGCTATTCTGGGGGTGGATGACAATGAGCTGATCTGCCTTAATCAGCCAGTCCCCCTCTCCAGCATCATGCACGATTTGCAGCGCGTGGGATATGAAGGCGCCAGCCTGCTGGCTAAATTGATACAAGGCATACCGCCGCCAGCAGCCCCCGTTTTGATACCGCCAAAAGGAGTCCATCTGCGGCAGAGTACAGACTATACCGCGATTGACGTCCCCTCCATCCGAAAGGCCATCGCCTTCATCAAAAGCAACATCCACAAAAGTTTTGGCATCAACGAGGTCGCGTCACACGCGGGGGTCTCACGAAGTACACTTGACCGTCTCTTCCTTGAAAACTTCAACAGGACTGTCTATGCTGAGGTTCATAGGACACGTATCTCAACAGTAAAAACCCTCTTAACAACAACAGAACTGACCATCCACAAAATCGCCGAGCAGAGCGGCTTCTGTCACGCGCAGCATCTTAACAATCTTTTCAAGAGCAGCGAAGGACTAACCCCAAAGAACTTTCGTAAACGCTATAAATAGGCCTCGCTTCTTTTTCGTGTTTTTAGTGTGTTTCGTGGGGCAAAAAAGTGTATTAAAAAAAGACACCTGCACGCTAGCGCAAGTGTCTTTCTTGATTTTATGATGTGCCCGCTTACAGCGAAACCCAAGCGCCTTTTTTCTTGGAGCTTGTCACGGCGGCCGTGAGGAACTTCATGCCGAGCACGCCTTCATCCACGCCGGGGTGGTCGTAGGAGGGCGGGACATTCTTCTCGCCCTTGATGACGCGGATCTTGCGTTCGAGCGAGGTGTGCAGATTGGCGAGCGCTTCGAGGAAGTCTTCGTGGTGACCGCTCGGGATGCGACCGTAGGTCTTCAGCGCATCCGACGTGCCATCGACCGGGATGTTCTGGAAGTAGGTCACGCGCGTGTTGCCATCAAAATAATGCAGCTCTTCTGCATGTTCCTGAGCCCATTCGATCGTGCCCTTGCTGCCGTAAATCCGGAAGCCGCAGTTGTTCTTGTTGCCGATGGCGATCTGGGTCGCCGTCAGCACCAGCGTAGCGCCGTTAGAGAGCTGGCCGAAGACATTGAAATCGTCATCCAACGCACGGCCGGGAAGGGCTGTCAAACGTGCGGAAACCTTCTTCAGTCCGAGCCCGGTTGTCCAGAGCGCATTGATCAGCGCATGCGTGCCGATATCGCCACCGCAGCCGGAAATACCCGACATCTTCGGATTCGTACGCCAGGCTGCCTGCTGCTGTCCGGTCTTCTCGAGCAACGTGGCGAGCCAGCCTTGGTTGTAATAGGTTTCAATCTTGCGGACGTCGCCGATCTTGCCGCCTTGGACGAGTTCGCGAGCCACCATCATCATCTGATGACCGGTATAGGTGTGAGAGAGTGCGAACGGAACTTTTTTGCGCTTCTTTGTAAGTGCCTTGATCGCCAGCGCTTCCTTCATCGAATAGCTCAGCGGCTTTTCGCACATGACAGGGAGTCCCGCGTCCAAACAGGCCAGAGCCTGTTCCGCATGCAAAAAGTTAGGTGTCACGATGGTCACATAGTCCAACTCCAGCTTGCCGGACTTCCAGTCGGCAATCATCGCCTTGTAATCCGGGTAGCCGACCACACCCCACTCGTCAGCAAACTTTGCGCACATTTCAGGATCCTGATGCAGGGCGCCCGCGACGACTTCGCGTGTCGCATCCAGGGAAATCGCACGATGATGAACCTTGCCGAAAAATCCGCCGCCGCCGCCAATCATACCGACTTTCAACTTTTTCATGACTTGTCCTTCTAAACTTTTTTCCTCGGAAAAACCATCCGCAGGTTGGATCGCACACGAATGATGTAACGATTTGTTTTGAGTATAACCAAAACACCCTGCAAAACGCAAGGAATAATGGAATGTTGAAACGCGGGAGAAGTGTCAGTAAGTGTCAGCAAGTCTTAGAAGTGTCAATAAGTCGGGAATCAGAGACGAGCATCCGAATGACGCGAACCTCGAACATCCAACATCGAACGTCGAACGTCCAACCTGAACCCTGAACCCTGCCCCCCATGAAACGTCCATAAGTGTGACAAATTGGACAAGTTACAGACAAGCCCACCGCCCGGGGCCCCGGGAATAAACTGACTGGTAACTTATTTAGCATCGAATAGCGCGAACCACACGAATAAAAAGAATGTTTTACGCGAAGATCGCTATGAGAGGTGCTTGCACGGAAAGCCCCCGCAAGTGGCTGAATACAGCCGGGGCTTATCTCGTGCAAGCACCCGAGTGTCACGCATCGACTCTGGGTGAAGGACGAGCTGTGCCGTCGGCGTATTCGCCGAATGCGTAGGCACGCCGTCCTTCACCCAAATAGCGCTCTTTGCGAAAAAGTATTCAAGAATGAAAGTTCAAGTTAGAGGCAAGCCCGCCGCCAGCGGAGTTGGAATAAACGAAGGAGTAACTTTTTATCATCCGAATAACGCGAACCACCCACCTTCGCGAATACGACTACGGCGGGCAGGCGCGAATGAATACGAACATCCAATGTGTTTCTCACAGAGGCGCAGAGTACACAGAGCAAGCAACCAATCCTCAAAATCCTGTGAATCCTGTCAAAAAAATGAATTGATATTTTTCGTGCTTTTCGTGTGTTTCGTGGGCAAAGAAGTTGAAGTTATAGCCAAGCTTCTCGACTGGCATGAGAGGGCTATCCGGACGAACATGAAACAATGTCTTTTTTTCACGAAAGAATCTTTTGCATTTCAAGGGGTAAAATGCAATCATTCTTACATGAAGCCCGGATTGCAGCGTCGATCAATTCAATGCTGAGTCCGATAATCAGTCCATGCGACAAACAGCCCACGAAAGGGAAACCATGACATGAAAACACAGAACATAAATCGCCTTGTTTACTTCATCTGTTGCATCTGCGTCGCGTTCGGCGGAATACCGACCCGTGTGCAGGCTGCCAGTGAGATCTGGAGCGCCACCGCCGCCAACGGCGCATGGGAAACAGGTGCAAACTGGGTCAGCGGCAACGCGCCAGGCGCAAACACCGGTACGACCAGCCCCGATATAGCCACCTTTAAAACAGGCAGCACGACCTTGACCGTACTCCCCGACGCAGGACGGAATATCTTTGGCATCACCTTTGACACTTCTGCTGTCGGAGCCTATATCATTGGGGCCATGAATGGCAATGCGCTTCTCCTGAGTGACGGAGGATCCATCCAGAACACGACAGCCGTCAACGCCAACCAGACCCTCCTTGCACCGCTCGCCTTTCAAGGCAACTACACGTTCACAGCCAACAGCACAGCCAGCAGCAACGGAAGGATCCTGATCTTCAGCAACGTCGTCGGCACTGCCGCGTCAGGCGTCACCAACACGCTGACGCTGAACGGCGTCAACACCGGCAACAATGTTATAAAGGGCGAGATCGGGGACGGTGCCGGAGGCGGGAATCTTTTCCTCGTCAAGTCGGGCACTGGCACGTGGGTGCTTTCAGGCACAAACACCTACTCCGGCGGCACGACCTTGAACAGCGGCATTTTCCACCTGAACAATCCTTACGCGATCGGCACGGGAATGCTGACACTCAACGGAGGAACGCTCATGAACTCCAAAGGCGGCGGCGTCACGCTCGCCAATAGCAATGCGCAGACGTGGTCCGGCGATTTCGCTTTCGCGGGAAAGACAACCTCAGCGGATCCAAAAGCGGATTGGAACCTGAATTTGGGCACAGGGCCTGTAACGCTGACATCCAACCGTATGGTTACCGTGACAGGGTATTCGGTTCCCGGCGGAGATTGGGCATTTCGTAATGCCACGCTCACGGTGGGCGGTGTGATTTCCGACGGGGGTAACGGCTACAGTTTGACCAAAGCGGGCCCATCTTCCCTCTCACTGACAGCCTCCAATATGTTTTCTGGCGGCGTGACGCTGAATGCGGGCACGCTCTCGATCGGCCACAATAATGCGATTGGCACGGGTCCGCTCACAATTAACGGTGGTACAATTGCCAACTCGGAATTACGCACACTCAGCAACAACAACACTCACTTTTGGAACGGCGACTTCTCAGCCAGCTACGCCATGAACAAAGGATTGAACACCGGCACAGGAAGCGTCACGCTCAGCACCAACATCACAATAACGATGGGAGCAGGTTCTTGGGGCACCTCATGGACAGTGCCGGGCGTCATCGGCGAAAGCGGCGGCAGCCGTTCACTGACCGTCAAGGGCGGCGGGGCTGACCCCGGGCAACTGAATCTCACAGGCACAAATATTTACAGTGGCGGGACTATCTTGGAAAGCGCCAGCATCCGCATTGGCAACACACAGGCACTGGGAACCGGCCCGTTAACGATCAAAGGCGGCTCGATCTCACAGACCAGCGGCAACGCTCTGACGGGTATCAGCGGACAGACGTGGAGCGGCAACTTCACTTTCCAGGCAACGGCCGGAGCTATCGACATGGGGACATCTCCGGTTACGCTGACCGGGAACACAACGAACACCTTAAACAATGGTAGCGCAGTTGTTGGGGGCATCATCTCTGGAACAGGAACAAGCCTGACGCTCAAGGGCACCGATTATGTAGGCTACTTCTTCCTCACTGGCGCAAACACATTTGAAGGAGGATTAACGCTGATCCCCGGAAGCGCAAACGTCTATACATTATATATCAACAATCCTTCAGCGATCGGTTCAGGGCCGTTTACCATCAACCAAGGGACAGGCCAAACAATGCGTTTTGACAACAGCACCGCTGTAGCAATCACGTTGTCAAATAACAATGTGCAGAATTGGAATGCCCATTTCACGTACGTTGGAACGCGAAGCCTTAATATGGGAACTGGGGCAGTCACACTGGGGACCAACGTGACTGCGACCGTTTCCGCCAATACGCTAACTATTGGCGGCCCCATCGGTGACGGTGCCGGCGTGGCCAGAAGTCTGACCAAGGCCGGACTTGGCACGCTTGTGCTCAGCGCCGCGAACACCTATTCTGGCGGCACGATCGTGACGAACGGAACATTAACGGTTGAATCCACAGGCACCCTCGGCAACGGCAACGTCTTCATCGGCACAAACGCCACCCTACGTCTCCTCACCAGCACGGCTATCTCCAATACCGCGACTGTCCAGTTGGTGACCGTCGGCTCCAAATATGGCAAAGCTGATCTCACCAATGATGTCATCGAGGTGGTATCTGGCGTGATCATCGATGGCACATTGTACGACACCCCTGGGACGTACGGTTCTACCGCCAGCGGTGCAAAATTCCCATTTGACAATCAATTCACGGGGGCGGGCATGTTGCGGATCCTCGCCAATCCAGGCACAATCATCAGCTTTCAATAACAAGCCTTAACAATAAACATCTTTACTTAAATCAATCCGGTATGAGGCCGCTGATCGCGCTTATGCCATGACTGGAGCACTGTAGCATGAAATGTATTCTCACCTTAACAGCTGGCCTTCTGGCCTTGCTTCCGAACATCACCTCCGCTCTCGAAATCAACCTGACGGACAATGGCATCGAACTGAAGGCCAAGGCGCCGATCGGAACCGTCAAACTCGCCTACCCCGGCATCTTTAAAGAGGGCGGGAAACCCGCCAGCCCTGTCGAGGTGGAAGTGACCAATCACGTGGCCTATCTCTCGTACAGAGATGGCATCGCCATGACGTTGGAGGTGAAGGATGGCGGCAAGCTCCTCCTCAAGAGCGCCAACGTCCCGGAGGGCGCCTATAAGATCTCGCACCACTTCGATCTCGCACCTGGCACGTTCGGTGAAACGGTTTCGTGGTCTGTGAACGAAAGCCCTGCCAAGCTCTTTCCAAAGGCGAAAAGCGCTGACGCCTTTCTTTTCAGGGGGGACGCGCTGCGGCTCCTGCTGACCGCCGAGGGGAGCGAGGGCCTCGGCATCACCTTGCCCTTCGGCTATCAGGAGCTTAAGGACCAGCGCGTGTGGGGACTTCAGTCGTTCCAATGGATCTCCTTCTCCCACCTCCCCAAGGAGGGAAGCGTCTGCACCTACGAGTACGCCATCAAAACAGCGGACGGCTCCTCCGTTACACGCGGCGCGCCCCGCATCATCAGCGCCCGCGACATGTATGTGCCCTACCCGGAAGCCCGTGAGGAGCTGTGGCCGGGCAAGGGCCCCATCCGGACCTTCGGCTGGCAGGAGGGCATCCGCAAAAACTACTTCAACAACCGCGAGCGGGACGAAAACGCCATCGTCTTCGTGGGGGATTCCCTGACAGAGGGCTGGAAGACGCTGAAAGAGGATTTTCCAAAATACAAGGTCGCCAACCGCGGCGTCGGCGGCGACACCAGCCGGGGCATTCTCTTCCGTTTCAAATATGATGTGCTCTGCCTCAACCCGCAGATCGTCTTCCTCTGCATCGGGGGCAATGACCTCACCGCCCACGGGAATCCGGAGTACACGATCTCTAATGTTGAAGAGATCATCAAGATGGCGCGGCAGTTCAATGCCAAGATGCCCATTGTCATCTCCGCCGTCCCGCCCAGCAGCAACCCCCAGGCGCCGCTGAAACCCGGCGCCCGTGAGGCCGTGAACGCCGGACTGGCCAAGCTGGCGGCGGCGTATACGAATGTGAAGTTCTTCGACTTGAGCGCGGCCTGCATGGGCGCTGACGGGCAGCAGGATCTCGACCTTTTCGCCAAGGACCGGCTCCACATCGCTGCCAAAGGCTACACGGTTTGGAAGGCGGGGCTGGAAAAAATTCTGGCGGATATTCTGAAGCCGACGCACGCGACCTCCCTCCCCCCCATCGATCTCTCGCAACTCAAACTCGTCTGGCAGGACGAGTTCGACGGTACCATCCTTGACCCGGCCAAATGGGAGACCCCGCACCAGGACCGCCAGGGCGCCTCGCGCTGGCGCGGACGCAACGTCTCGCTCACCAATGGCATCCTCACCATGAAGGTCGTCAAGACGGACGACCCTGTGTTCCGTTACGAGAGCGCGTGCATCCGCACCAGCAAAGGTTACACCCCGGACAAATATCTCTTCAGCTACACGTACGGCTACCTCGAGGCGCGCCTGCGTCTCCCGAAGCACATCCGCAGCGACTACTGGGAGGGCTTCTGGCTGCTGGCGGGCGATGTCGTCGCCGGGAAAAATACTGACACCCGTATCGGCACGGAGATCGACATTTTCGAGACCTTCGACATCTGGAAGCTCGGCCAGATGTCGCACAACCTGCACTGGGGCGGCTATGGCAAGGACCATAACGCAGGCGGCAAGCATACCGGACCGCACCTCGAGCTGCTCAACGATCAGTTTCACACCTTCGGCTTCTACTGGGATGAGACAAAGTACATCTACACCATCGACGGCGTCACCATCCTGGAAACCGACGCCCTGGGGCTGGGCGGAACAAAGGGCAAAGACGGGACACCTCTGGCCAAGTCGCAGGGCACCTGCCGCAACCCGGCATACATCAAGATCAGCGTCGAAGCAGCCCCCTGGTGCGGACCCACGGGGAACTGGGAGAATATCCTACCCGCCGAAGACTCGATTTTGGTAGACTATGTCCGCGTCTATCAGAAGAAATAAAACAACATGAGTACCACGTTAGCCGATATCGCCCGTCGCGCGGGTTGTTCACCCGCCACAGTTTCCCGCGCCCTCAATGGCACAGCGGATGTAGATCCCCAACGCCTTGCACGCATCCTCGCGACAGTCAAAGCGCTCGAAGGCGACGCGAAGACGGGCACCACTCGCGGCACCCCCGAAAGTGCCGCACCCCGGCGCGGACGTCCGCGCGGTTCGCTACGCAAATCAGATGCTGTGGACATCATTGTCTTCCGGCGCGAACCCATCGAGCCGCTGATCATGTCCAACCACGGCCTGACGATCTCCCCGATCACCGACACAGTGCCCAACACTTTTTTTTCACCACGCTTCCGACTCACAACCGATTTCTACAGGCACATCATCGAGGGCATTGTCTCCGTGCTTGCAGCCCACAATATCAAGACGGTGCAGCAGATTCGCGGAGACATTCTTGATGACGCCTTTCTGCACGAGCTGCGAACAGCCCGCCATCGTGGCGTCCTGCTGCTGGGCGAACCTGACCCCGATGTGAAGGCCTTTGTGAGCCGTTGCGGATGTCCCGTCATCTTGGTCGACATCCTTGGCGTGCAGGGCCAGCCCGTCGTCGCCATCGACAATGCCGGCGGCATCGGACAAGCCCTGCGCCACCTGCTGGACCTGGGACATCGCGAAATTGGATTTGCAGGACATTCCTCCAATCCGAGCCTTCGCGAACGCCACCTCGCCTTCTTGGGCGGCATGGCGGAGGCGGGTTTACCGGTGCACCCCGAATGGCAGTACGACGGACCCGGTCACATCCAAGACGTCGACGTCAACCTCCAGCGCATACTCCGCAGAAAAAAACATCCCTCCGCCTTTGTCTGCGCCAATGATTACTATGCGATGGGCGTGATGCAGGCCGCCCAAACGCTGGGCTTGCGCATCCCGCAGGACCTCAGTGTCGTCGGGTTCGATGACATCGACGCCGCCCCGCTGGTCAACCCGCCGCTCACGACCGTACGCGTCCCCAAAATCCAACTCGGCGCGTGCGCGGCAGACCTGCTCCTGCGCAGTACGACCGACGACGGCTTGGCGGATGCCTGGCGTCACTGTGAAGTGCGCTGCCTGACCGAACTTGCCATCCGCGCCTCCACACAGCCCCTCACCCCTTCCTCTCAAAAGCAGAAGAAGCGCACGCCGTGATAGAAGCCTTTTTGCATCGCATGCCTCGAATGACAATCACAGTTCGCAGGGATACTTCAGCGAAGGCAAACTTTGCAGTGACGGAAATACAGGCTTTTCTGCGTATGCTAGTTGCGTGCCGGATGGCCGTCCTTTTGACGGGTGGTGTTGGAGCGGTCGTAGTCGGTCTTGAGGCGCAAGTATTCGCTCCATGCGGTGGCCAGCTCTTCAGCAGTCAAGCACCTGATATTGCCTGACGCGGCGACCGCCAACCCTAACCGCGCCTGTACATGCTTTCGGAGCAATTCAAGAGGTTCATCCCAGTCAATGTCCGCGACGTGCCACACCCGGACCGTTCTGTCTTTCGCCGTGATGAGAACCCGTTTGCCGTCCGGGCTGAAGGCTGCAGAAGTGAACCCCTGCCCCTGGCGCATGGGAGCCGTGACAGGCTCGCCCGTGGCGACATCCCAGACCCGCGCCACACCATCAGCCACGGTCAAGATCCAGTGGTTGTCCGGGCTGAAGGCTGCGGTGTTGACAGGGCCCTCATGCTTCAGAGGGTCTGTGAGCGCTTGTCCGGTGGCGGCATCCCAGACCCGCACCTTGCTGTCATCTGACGCGGTAAGTATCCGTTTGCCGTCGGAACTAAAGACGGCGGTATTGATCCGCCGGCCATGGCGCATCGGAACGCCAATGGCTTCACCCGTCGCGATGTCCCAGATCCGTGCCGTGCAATCCTCCAGGGTTGTGAGGACCCGTCTGCCGTCCGGGCTAAACGTCGCACTCCTGAATACGAGGAGATGGGGCTGAGCAGGAATCTGGAGTAATGAGTGGCTCTTGATGTCTCTCACGAGGGGGCTGCGGGTGAATGTATCCAAGAGGAGTATCGTATTGCGGTCCCGCAAGTTGAGGATTGTTTTCCCATCCGGGCTGAATGCCGCCGTGCTGGGCCGTGCATGATGATTGACCGGAGCGCCAAGGGGTTGCCCGGTGGCGGCATCCCAGAGTCGCATCTGGCTGTCCTCCGATACGGTCAGCACACACTTGCCGTCCGGACTGAAGAGCGCTGTATTGACATACTGGTCATGCGGCATAGGGCGAGAGAGGGGCTGGCCGGTCGTCGCATCCCACACCCGCAGGATGTGTTCCTCCCCCAGCACATTCATTTTCGCCGCCACGGTGAGTATCCGTTTTCCATCTGGACTGAACTGGGCGCTATACACCAACCCCCCTCTGCCGCGCTGAATCCCAGCCCCCGCAAGTTGCAAGGGGGCATAGACCGGCTCGCCTGTTGCCGCGTCCCACACATGTACGACGCGATCTTCTGATGCCGTGAGAATCCACTTGCCGTCCGGGCTGAACTGGGCCGTACGAGCGCCGTCGCTGTGAGGCAATGGAGCGACAACGGCTTGACCCGTTGGAGCATCCCACACCCGCGCGGTCTCGTCGGCTGACGCGGTCAGGATCATTCCCCCATCCGGACTGAACAGCGCTGTATGAACACCCCCGCCATGTTGCATGGGAGCTGAGCAAGGGTGCCCTGTCCGGACATCCCACACGCGCGCCGTCTGGTCATCGGATGCCGTCAGGGCCGAGGCACCGTCAGGACTGAAGAGCGCGCTACGAACCATGGAGCCATGTTGCAGCGTGGGTGAAAAGGCTTGCCCGGTAACCGTATCCCACACATGTACAAACTCCCCCACGGCAGCAAGGAGCGCTTTGCCATCCGGACTGAAAACAGCCTTACGAACAAATATGACGGAACTTATGGGGCTGGATAAGGGTTCTCCCTTGAGTGCGTCCCAGAACTGTGACGTTTTGTTGCGCAACCCCGTAAATATGGTTTTGCCGTCAGGTTTGAAGAGCGCGACTTCCGCACGGTCTGCAAGTTGCATGGAGGGCGAGGCCGGCTCCCCTGTGGCAGCACTCCAAACCCGCATGCTGTTGCCAGTTGACTGCGTCTGCGTGTTCTTTCCAGACACGGTGAGTATACGCTGACCATCCGGACTGAACGCTGAAATGTATATTGCTTGCCCAGGCTGAATCGGGGACGAGACAGCCCGACCCGACGAGGCATCCCACACGTGGGCCCGCTCCCCTGCTACGGTGAGAACCCTGTTTCCGTCCGGACTGAATAACGCCGCAGACACGGCTCCTTCATGCTCCATGGACTCCGAGACCGGCTGGCCCGTGGCAGGATCCCATACACGCACAGCCTTCTGGCAGATGGTGAGATAGCGTTTACTGTCCGGACTGAACGACACGCCAAAATACATGTTGCCCTCATGCACGCCATCCGGACGGAACACCGAGGCACGAACCTGATGCTCAGGCGAGAAGGCCGGCTGCCCCGTAGCGGCATCCCACACCTGCGCAAAGCTGTTGATCCCCGCCACGGTCAGAACCCATTTCCCGTCCGGACTGAACAGCGCGAATTTAACCGGACTCTGATCTGTCCCGGACATGGGTGCAGAGAAAGGCTTTCCAGAGCGTGCATCCCAAATGCGCACAGGTTTTCCAGCAGGAATAAGATTCTCCTGCACGCTACGACCATCAGCAGCAGCGAGCACTTTACTTCCATCCGGACTGAACGCCGTGATGTTCGCTTTGCCACTGTCCGGAAGGGGCGCAAAGCGCATCTGAGGCGCCTCCTGGAGCGCATTGTGCAAAGCCAGCCGAGCTGCTGGAAAGGGTTCGGGCGCGGCAGAGAGAGCCTCGACAAAGTAGGCGGCGGCTGAGGAGGCATCCTGACGCTCGAACCAGCAGCTAACACCTTCATTGAAGTGTTGGCGCGCCAGACGGCGCGAAGCCTCTTTCGCACTCTCCTGGGCGAGGACGCGTTGTTGTTCGGTCTGACGCTGAGAGGCCTCGGCATGGTCACGTTCAACCTCTGCACGACGATAGAGCGTGAAGCTCGTCACGGCAGAGGCCGCCACCAGAAGAACGATGCCAGCCGCAAAAGCCAAAGGCACCCAGTAGCGTCTCAGTGTTTTTCGCAGCACATAAAGTCCGGAGTCCCGCTTGGCCTCGATAGGTTCACCGGCCAAATAGTGAATGATGTCGCGGGCAAGGTCCTCGGCGCCGGAGTAGCGGCGGTCGGGAAGCTTGTTCAAGGCTCGCAGGATGATGGTCTCGACCTCGTCGCCAATAAGGCGGTTGACTGTCGAGGGGCGCCGAGGCTCCTCCTCCGCGATCCGCCGCAGGACTACGGCCATCTGGCCCGAGACCTCGTAGGGGTACTTGCCTGTCAGGAGTTGATAGAGAATCACACCGAGTGCATAAACGTCCGTCCGCGTATCAATGGCGCTCACCTTGCCCTCTGCCTGTTCAGGCGCCATGTACGGGAGGGTTCCCATAATCGTGCCGTCCATAGTCAGATCAGGGGGCTCTTCAGTATGATCACCTGACGAGACCTGCACCTTGGCAAGACCAAAGTCCAGGACATGCGGCACACCCTGTTTGTCCACAAGAATATTGCTGGGCTTGAGATCCCGATGGATCACCCCGCGGCGGTGAGCATGCGAGACCGCTTCGCACACGGTCGCGAAGAGTTTGAGGCGGGCGTTCACAGGCAAATCCCGTGCTTTGCAGAAGATATCCAGCGCCTGCCCCTCGACATACTCCATCGCAAAGTAATGCCTGCCCTGGACAAGACCGGAATCGTAGATATGCGCGATGTTTACATGGTTAAGATCGGCTGCGATCTCCACCTCGCGTTCGAAGCGCCTTAGCTCCGCAGCGCTGGCAAAGGCCTCGCCGAGCATGACCTTCAGCGCGACGACCCGTCCCCCAGCGGCCCGTTGGCGCGCCCGGTATACGGCTCCCATACCGCCACGTCCAATCTCTTCAAGGAGATCATACCCGTCGATCTGCGGAAGCGTCCGTGTGGGTCTTTGAGCCCCTCCTGACAGGGGCAGCGTCTTCGCGATTCCGGGAGGCGCTAAGGGGGTAACACGACTCGACACCACCGTCGGACAATCATCCGGCGGCAAGTCTGCAATTGCCCCTGAAGGCCCCTCTTTGTCACTCATCGCTTATCACCTTGTCGCTGATTCATTATTTAAGAAACTTGATCGAACATGGATACGCCCAGGCTTCTCCGCTGCTAGCCTTGACAGCGCCAATGATCGGGAAGATGACGCCAACGATTGCCAGGGCGATCAGCAGGGGAATTCCAACCAGAACAAAGCAGAGCAGCACAAAGATGATCGCAAGGATGAACTCCGTGATAATCCAGTTCACCACGATGCGTCCGTGCCGGTCAATGAGCTCTGAGTCGTTCTTTTTGATCTGCCACAGCACAATCGGAACAATCAGTCCAGCCAGAGGAAAAGCGTAACCGCAGAATTGCGACAGGTGGATAAACATCCCCCACATATTGGGATCGACGGATATGCCGCTGACAGCCTGCTTGAACTTCTCGCCGGCAGGTTGACTCCCAGCGAGTAAGCCTTCCTTCGCCTTTTGATACTCCTGCTCGGTGATTGCACCACTCTGCTTGAGTTCATTCAACTTCCCGATCTCGTCTGCAATACTCATACGTACTCCTCTACCAACGGTTAACATGGCTCGGAAATCTTGCCAACGGTGCTTGCATTTTTGCGCTTTCTGACAAACAAAGCAAGCTGAAACGATGTCTCACATGAAAATTGGGTCTCCACCTCTCAGCGGCCGACAGACGCGCAGAGGGACAGACAAGCCTTACCTAGGTTTCAGCCATTTATCGAACTCGCTACCGCAGTTCTTACACGTCCAGCCGCCCCATAAAGCCTGGTTCAGATTCTGAGGCTTCCTGACCGTAGGCAAGGGCGCGCTGCAATTCGGGCACGTTAAGCCTCTTGCCAGATTTAACCCCATCCGCTTACCTTGGAAAATCCTGAGATTGAATACCTTGCCGATAACGATCACGATGAGCACTCCGAGACCGCCCGCGATAGCCCCTACGATGATGAGAGTGAGAATGTTGATGCTCATATTTCCCTCACATTTGCTGTTTTGATATGCTTATCCACTAGATTGCAAAAACGCCTTGAGGGGAGTCCTTGGATGTTCCACGCGTTATTGAATTTCAAATACCTATCACCAACATTAGAATTATAGTTCAGTGTGTTAGTTAAACCATCCACTCCAACAAAATCTAGCTCAACAAAGCCAAAACACGCGCATGGTGACATCACTCTGGTAAGTTTGGTTGCAGCCACGAGATCAGAAACATCGTTTGATGAGGTTACTACTGCCAACACATCGCCACCGAGCTTTGGGTGTCGGCGAATAATGATTTTTGAGGTATTGGCAAGTAAAACGGGCAAGTATTGACTTTGCTCCTGAGTACTTGGTGACGACATAAGGATATCGATGTTCATCCAGCACGTGACTGAAGCAATGGCTACAGCGAGCAAACTCAAAATCCATTTTGTAATTCGCTTCATATTGCCTGCCACCGCTAAGGTGATACGCGACGACTTGTCGCCGTTGTATCGACCGCCTTGTTGGACCTTCTTTCAAGTTCTTTTTCGACAGCTCTTTCGTAGTCCGAAAATGAAAACTTCCCTAAATCTAATAGCTCTTTAAGGCGATCTAGTTCATCAATGAAGCGGACACTCTGAAACTCTATTTCATTTCGTTCTGTGTTGATGGTGTAGCGTAGGTCGTGAGTTTCGTAAGGTCGGCTTGATCTTACTTTTAGCTCAGATTCATCAAATGATAGATCCAAAATATAGAAAAGACCTCCATTGTTTGGATTTCTTTCGAAAATGATGCTTGTTTCCGGATTATTATCTCCAGGAAAAGAGTCTTCACGCCATATCCACTTTTTCCATTCATCTTGCTTGGACAGCATAAATAGGGTGTCTCCCAATGTGAAGGCGACTTCTGAACTGTTTGAGTAGTCTCTGAAGTTTGGCCATCCCTGCATTTTTCCTAGATATTCGCGATGTTCGGCTCCTTCTGATTGATAGTAAAGTTCCATTGTGTTCCATCGGTCTCCCTTGAAACCGATGTATTCCGTTCTTGTGCTTTCACTGATTAGCTTTGCCCCGTTTCTCAGTAAAGTTTCTGTCGTTTCCGTGGGAAGGGTCACCCATTCGCCATGATTGAACTGATCAATTGCTTGGTTGAGAACGTACACAAAACCTGAGACCAAAACGCACGTTATGGCGGCGAGTATTTTGACAGTTCTTCTTTTCATTTTGTCCAACCTTATGATTATGGGACTGTCCCTTATCAATATTTTAAGTATGGCAAAAATATTCTTTTGGGACAAGAATGAAGAGTTCATTTGTTGAAAATCAAGGAGTCATAAAACCGAGTCTGTCCCATATCAATATATTGGCGATTTATTGAAAAGCGACGAAGCGTCCCAAAACTTATTTTAAGAGATTCATGTAAGGCAACGAATGGACGAACATGGGGACAGGTAAGAATGGCGCTAAGATAAGCGTATTCGGGAGCGGCTAGAAGGTGAACGTCACTGGGAGCATAGGCATCCTGCCTGTGCATTCAACAAACAGGCAGGATGCCTGTTCTCCCAGTTTCTTGCGAGCCGACGATGAGCGTTTGGACCATCGACTACTCAACCCTGTAAAACGACTCACAATGCCTTATCTTAGCGCCATTCGGGACAGGCAATCCTTTCAAGGACTCAGAGACTGAGAGACTGTAAGACTCAAAAAATCTTCGACGTCCTTCGTTTCGCTTTTGAGTCTCGGCGTCTTCACGTCTTTGCGTCCTAATTTGAACCCATCCTCAAAATCCTGTCAATCCTGTCGAAATAAAAAACACATCCTTACTATGCCAGTCGCTCGCGCAGATAGGCTTCGAGGTGTCGGACAAGGGCGGGGTCTGCAGCAGGGACGCCGGGAAGCGGCAGTTCGCGTCCGAGTGACTGGTATTTTTCTGCAGCCATCGTATGATACGGCAGCAACTCGACGCGCTCAATACAGGTGAATGGCTTTAAGAGGCGCGCCAGGGTATCCATCACCTCCAGCGTGTCACTCCAGCCCGGGACCACCACGTGCCTGATCCAGACGGCTTGATGGTGCTTCTCCGCTGCTTGCAGAAGCGTCAAAGGCCCATCAAGCCCGGCACCGGTCAGTGCGCGACATTTATCCGTATCAGGATGTTTGATATCCAGCAGCAAAAGATCCGCTTGCTGCGCGGCTTCAAGCGCAGGAGCTGTCACGCACACGCCGCTGGTGTCAAGGGCGGTGTGGATACCCTTCGCATGGCAAGCCTTCAGGAGCTCAGCAACTGCCTCCGGCTGCGCCAGAGGCTCTCCGCCCGAGAGCGTCACGCCACCTTCAGGACCGAAATAGGGACGCGTCCGTTCAATCGTGCGCATCAGCTCTGCAAGACTCATGTCGCGTCCGCCTTCAAAGCCTTGCGTATCCGGATTCTGGCAATAGAGGCAGCGCAACGGACAGCCCTGGAAGAAGATCACACAGCGCATTCCAGGTCCGTCCACGCCTCCGAGTGTCTCAATGCTATGGATACGAGATGTGTTCATTTAGAGGCCAGTATGGAAGGTTCGTGCGATCACCTCGTCCTGTTGCTTGCGGCTCAGGCGCGTAAAGTTGACCGCATATCCTGAGACACGGATAGTCAGTTGCGGGAAGCGCTCAGGATGGGCCTGCGCCTCCAGGAGCTGCTTCCGGTTCAGGACATTGATATTCAGATGGTGACCGGCTTGCGCGAAGTAGCCGTCCAGAATCTGAGTCAGATTGTCGACCTGCTGAGCCTGCGCACGGCCGAGACTTTCAGGCGTGATGGTGAAGGTGCAACTGATGCCGTCGCGGCAACTGTCATACGAGATGCCGGCCACGGAGTTCAGCGACGCCAACGCCCCGCGCCCATCGCGGTTGTGCATGGGATTTGCACCAGGCGCAAAGGGCTTGCCAGCAGCGCGTCCATCCGGGGTCGCGCCCGTGGCACGTCCGTAGACGACGTTGGAGGTGATGGTCAAAATCGAAAGGGTATGGATGGAGTCGCGATAGGTGGGATGTTTCTTCAGCCCCTGCTCAAAGAAGGTCACCAGTTCTTTGGCCATGCCATCGACACGCTCGTCGTCATTCCCGTAACAAGGAAAATCGCCGTCGATTTTAAAATCGACAGCGAGTCCGCACGCATCTTTTACAGGCGTGACGCGGGCATAGCGGATCGCGCTGAAGCTGTCGGCCATGACCGAGAGCCCTGCCAGGCCAAAGGCCATGAAGCGCTCCACCTGGGTGTCATGCAAGCCCATCTCCAGTTTTTCATAGGCGTACTTGTCGTGCATGAAGTGGATGATGTTCATGGTGTTGACATAGTGCTCGCAGAGCCACTCGCAGTAGAACTCGAACTGCTCCTTCACCTGCTCATAATTCAGCGCTGCGCCTGTCAGCAAGGGACGTTCCGGCGCGATCTGCATGCCGGAGGTCTCATCGCGTCCGCCATTGATCGCGAGCAGCAGCACCTTGGGCAGGTTGCAGCGCGCGCCGAAATATTGCATCTGCTTGCCGATCTTCATGGCCGAGACGCAGCACGCGATCCCGTAGTCGTCGCCATAACGCGGCCGCATCAGGTCGTCGTTCTCATACTGGATCGAGTCGGTCTCAATGCTGACCTTTGAGCAGTAGCGCCGGAAGGGGGCGGGCAAATGCTTGGACCACAAAATCGTCAGATTCGGCTCGGGCGCATGTCCGAGCGTGTAGAGCGTATTCAGGAAGCGGTAGCTGGTACGCGTCACCAAGGTGCGTCCGTCCTCGCTCATGCCGCCCAGCACTTCCGTGATCCACATCGGATCGCCGGCAAAGAGGTCGTTATACTCGGGTGTCCGGAGTTGACGGGCCATGCGCAGCTTCATGACGAAATGGTCGACGATCTCCTGCGCCTTCGCTTCATCGATCAAGCCGGAACGGAGATCGCGTTCCATGTAGATATCGATGAACGAACTCACGCGTCCGAGGGACATGGCCGCGCCATTCTGCTCCTTGATAGCGCCCAGGTAGGCAAAGTAGAGCCATTGCAGTGCCTCTTGCGCGGTACGGGCAGGAGTGGAGATGTCCAGTCCATACGCCGCCGCCATCTCCTTGAGTTTCTGAAGAAAATCGATCTCCTTCCACAACTCCTCACAGCGGCGGATCGTTTCTTCGGTCATCGTTGTAGCGGCCAGCGTGTCCTTATCCTCCTGCTTGGCTGCAATCAGGGCGTCCACCCCATACAGGGCGACGCGCCGGTAATCGCCAATGATACGTCCGCGTCCGTAGGCATCCGGCAGACCGGTGATATACCCATGCTTGCGCAAGAGCAGCATGGTGGCGTTATAGACGTGAAACACGCCGTCATTGTGTGTGGTGCGATAAGCGCACGCACGCTCGACCTCCTCGCCCAAGGTGTAGCCGTAAGCTGCGCAGGCCTGTCGCGCCAGGCGCAGGCCGCCGAAGGGATTGACGCCGCGGCAGAGCGGCTTTTCGGTCTGCAGCCCCACAATAAGCTCGTTCTCGCGGTCCAGGTAGCCCGGCTCATAGGTGAGGAGCGAGGAGACCACATTGACATTCACGTCCAGGACTCCGCCGAGTTTCGCTTCCTGGCGCAACAGCTCCTGGAACTTGAGGTTCAGGGCCTGCGTACGGGGTGTGGGCCCCACAAGAAAGGAATCATCTCCTTCATACGGGGTCACCTGTCGTTGAATAAAGTCTCGGACCTCGATGGCCTGCTGCCAGGGTCCGGGGGTGAAGCCTTGCCAGGCGGTTTCGACTGCTGCTGTTCGCTTCATACTGGGCGTACTCCTTGTCTCTTATGACGTTCATCAGGGTGCCCAGGCGGTCGGCAGAAAGACGATACAGTCCCTTGTGGTGTCAACCCACGCACAACTCGTCGTTGTGTTTCCGCCAGTTCTGTATCGAAGAATGGCTAAGAATATACCTGATTTGGTCTCAGGATGCCATCCTTTTTTGTGGTTGATGCAGTCAGCTCAGAAACCGCTCCAGTCCAAATTTCGCATACTCGCTGCCGATATCCTTCAGTTCATCGGTCAGTTCCTCTTTTGTCGGGAGTTCCAGAACATCCTTGGGGGATAAGCGAAAGGCTGTTTTAAGCCAGCCAACACATTCTTTGTATTGCTTGTTCTTTTTGTTTAAGAGAATCTCTTCAATGCCCTTGGTGCCAGCAAAGTACATGGAATCCTCGATGGCATTAATCCCCTGGACCTCTGTGCAGGTGTACGGTTCTTCAACCGCGTTCACATCCTCTGCTATGATCTCGTGACGACAGTTATCGCCAAAATCATACGTATAGGTGAAGGTGTCGCCTTTTTTTGAAACCAGGTGGGAGATGTTAGCCTTTGTCTCGTCTTTCATCTTCCTAAGTGGATAATCCGCTTCTTCATCAGGGATCTGATAGCAAACAATCCCCTTTGAAAACTCATGGAGGTGATAATCCATCCAGCCGAAAACGACTTGGATAATTTCATGCAAAATCAGCAGGGGCGCATTGCCGGGCACGACAATCGTCCGAGCGCTATCGCTCCCAGTTAAGGCTATTTTCAGTTTGACATTGTGTGAAGAGGTGCGCGTTTTTTTAGGTGCCATATTATACGCCTTTCCTTTAAAAACCAATAGTGTAAGGTTGTTTGCGTAGCGTACTACGAAGTCCACTCAAAAAAACAATAGTGTTCTTGCTGAGAAAAGTCGAGCAGAATCTTGCGCAGATGAAAATGTCGGATGAACCTGCACCGTGATGCGCACAAAGAATCAACTCGCTTGCAGGGCCGAAATATGCAAAACTACCTTCACTTAAATACGAAAGCCTGACTCCAGTCATTAACGTGCTGTCAGGCGATTGCCGGGGGAGATGACAAAACATGCATGACAGTGTGAAGACGGGGCGTGGGGCGGAACTGATTACAACAGCGAAACGACTCGAGGAGGTTGCGACAACGCTTCTGGCCTTAGATGCCATCGCCGTTGACACGGAGTTCTTCTGGGAGAGCACCTTTTATCCGATCCTCGGGCTCGTCCAACTGGCTGGCAGTGACGGCTCATGCTGGCTGGTCGATGCAGTGAACATCAAAGACCTGAGTGCCTTAGGACCTGTGATGGCCTCAACAGCGGTGACCAAAGTGCTGCATGATGCGCCGCAAGACCTCGGCATCCTGGCGTGTGCGACCGGTGCCATGCCGCGCACGATTTTCGATACGCGCCTCGCTGCGGGCTTTGCCGGGCTGGGGTCGACCTCTTCGCTCCAAACGCTGCTGCGCGAGGTTTTAGGGGTTGACTTGTCCAAGGCGGAGACCCGCTCCAACTGGGTGCAACGCCCGCTCACCCCAAACCAGCTCCGCTATGCCGCGGACGACGTCTTGCACCTCCTGACGTTACGGGACCGGTTGCTGTCGGCCTGCGCCAACGATACTGTGCGCAACTGGCTCGCCGAAGAGCTGAAACGGCTGGATGATCCCTCACTCTATCAGGAGCGCGAGCCGCGTCTCATGTATCTGCGGGTCAAAGGCACCTTCCGGCTTCGCGCGGACGAGCTTGCGGTTTTGCGCGAACTGGCTGCCTGGCGCGAAGAGGAGGCCCGCCAGCGCGACTGGCCGCGCGGCCATGTCATGCCCGATAACATGCTGGTCACGCTTGCGCAACGCAAACCGAGTGACAGGTCATCGCTCTCAGAAATACCTGACTTCCCTGACAAGATGCCCGCTGCTGTGATTGAGGCGCTTTTAAAAGCCATCAGTCGCGGCTTGGCAATCCATCCTGCTGAACACCCCTCCCCCGTCGAGGCCGCCGGAGCAAAACAGAAGATCAAGAGCCGCACCGACCGTCTACTGGCTCAGATCAGCGACGCGTGCAAAACCCATCATATCGACCCGGCTTTGGTCGGTTCACGCACGGAGATTGAAGCGTTTTTACAGCTCCTGGACCAGGGCAACGCGGCCGAACATCCCTTTGTCACGGGCTGGCGTCGCACGTTCATCACGGAAGAACTCCGTCAAGCCGCTCTCCCGCGAATTCGGGAAAGTGTGATGGTCTTGGAGTAAAGAAAGGCTACAGGGGCAGAAGAGAGGGCGTTCCGCACCTGGAGGATGTACTCCCCCCGGTGCGGCACTTTGACCCTACGCCAGCAACTGCTTGAGTCCTTTCAGTGAGAGCTCCGTGCACTCCATAGGCGATTTGCCATCCGGATAGGACTCCTGCTCGATCACGAACCATTCGGTTCCGCCGACCTCGCAGCAGGCCTCGATAACGCTCTTCCAGTTGACCGAGTCCTGGCCGAGGATCGCCTTCTTACCTGCCTCGCCTTTCACAACGGTCGGCTTGAAGTGCGGGATCTTTGTGCGGCCCGGATGCTTCCTGACACGTTCGACCGGATCGAGCCCGGCGGCCAATGTCCAGCCGCAGTCTTGTTGCAAAACGACCTCAGGCACGGTACGCTCAGCAAAGAGATCCCAATAGGTCTTCTTTGTCTCGGGATCCACCTTGGCGATCTCGGTATGGTTATGGTAGCCGCAGGCCATCCCGAGCGGCTTCAGCGTCTCCATGGCCTTATTCATCGTTTCAGCGAACTCCTTGCTCTTCACTGGATCGCTGAAAGCGCCGTCGCCAGGCACGATGAGATACTTGCAGCCGATCTCCTGATGGAACTCGATGGCCTTCTTGAGCGAGTCGCCTTTGAGGTTCCCGGTGCCGATATGCGTCCCGGTCGCCTTCAGGTTCAGGCTGTCGAGCTTCTTTCTCAGTTCCTTGCCTTTTCCGCCGTAGTTATAGTAGCCAGCGAACTCGACTCCGCCAAAGCCCATCTTTGCGATCTTCTCCAGCACCTCGTCGAAATTGGTCTTGCAGTCGCCACGGACCGAGTAGAGCTGCACGGAAATCCCGATCAGTTTTTTATCCGCCGCCAGCAGGCCACGGGGCAACGCGCCCACGAGAGAGCCCAATGCCATCGTCTTGATCATGGTCCGCCGTGTACATCCTATCGCCTTATTTGAGTCACTGCTTAACATGTGATTTCTCCTCCTCGTTGACATCCCGCCAAATGGGCGGTGATGCGTGTGATGTTCATAAACCTATTCCAATTCAGTTGTAGATTATCGCATACCCAACCCCTGACTGACAAACCGAATTTTTACCTCAATGAAGGCGGGCGGTTTTCGCGGGAAGCGCCCCATGTCTTGCTCGGCTCAGGCCCCATCACATATTCGAGTTTGCCGCCTGCGGCCACTTCTTCATGGGTGATCCATGCGCGGTTCAGCGGCTTGTTGTTGAGGGTCGCGGACTGAATATAGATGTTCTTCTCGGAGTTGCCCTTCGCAATAACTGTAAAGGAGCCGCCCTTGTAGTACTTCGGATCGAGACGGATACTCACCTGCGAAAAGACCGGGCTGGTCAACTGATAGAGTCCATCGCCGGGACACACGGGATGCAGGCCCATCGCGGCTAAGACATACCACGCTGACATCTGTCCGACATCCTCGTTGCCGCAGAGTCCGCGAACCCCTGTACCATAGGCCTTCTGGCAGATCTTGCGCGTCCACTTCTGCGTCAGCCACGGCATTCCGACGTAGTTGAAGAGAAACGCCACATGATGGCAGGGCTCATTAGGATGGTTGTAGTAATCGTTCCAGAGAAAATCATCGGGCGTCTTATCAAAGAACGTGGTCAGCTCTTGGACAAAGTAGTCCTCCCCCATCAAGTCAATCAGCCCCTGAACATTGTGCGGCACGAACCAGCCCTGCTGATAGGGATTGCTCTCGGTGGTGCCTTGATTCTGGCCTGTTTTTTCTTTCCAGGGCGTCCATTTCGGCGTGCCGTCAGCTTCATTCCTCAGGCGGGACCGCATCCATTTCACCTCCGCGTTCCAGATGTTCGTGTAGGCCAGTGAACGTGCGTAGTAGAGAGACTGGTCGCCGCTCTTTTCAAGACTTTTTGCAAAGCGCCCCATGCACCAGTCAGAATAGGCGTATTCAAGCGTCCGCGACATGTCCCCCGGCGTGTATCCCAAGTCGCCGTTTCCAAATTTTTCAACCGAGTTTTTGCACTGCCGATATGCCTCTTCAACGTCATAGCCGCGAATTCCTTTTTGATAAGCGTCGACAATGACTGAGACAGCCGGATTTCCCAGCATACATCCTGAGTAGGCATTCAGCAGTTCCCAACGCTCCAGGTAGTTGCGCTTGCTGAACTGCGCCATCTGCAAGAGGGAGTTGATCTCGTCGTTCACCACGTCAGGACGAATGATTGTGAGCAACGGGAACTGGCTACGGAAGACATCCCAGCCGCTGAAGATTGAGCGATAGACAAAACCGTCCGCACGGTGGGGCAGATTGTCGGCGCCGATGTACTGGCCATCGGTGTCTGAGATGCTGCGCGGATCGATCATGCAGTGGTAGAGCGCGGTCGTAAAGATCTCGCGCTCCGCATCGGTTCCGCCTTCGCAGGCGACGCCTTTAAGCGCATCGGCCCACAGTCCGCGTGAATGGCTCAGCACCTTGTCAAAATTGAAATCCGGGATATCGTGCGCGAGATTGGCGCGCGCGCCCTCGACGCTGACATACGAGAACCCGGCGCGTAGAAAGACCTGCTCATCCTTCTTCGTGGCGAACTCCACATAAAATCCAGTATTCGTTCCCTCGTACGCCCGCTGCCCCTCCAACACGCGATCCTTGTCCCATACACCGAACTGTTTGATCGGCTTGCTGAAGACGGCGCTGAAGTGCTGGGTGAAGTTGACATTGCCCCCGCCGCGTCCCCAGCCGCCATCCTTGGAGGAGCAGAGCATGAAGCCTTCGATGGTGTGATCGTCCACAATCCGGACCGATTGACGGCTGTGCATCAACCACCGCTCCTTCTGTCCGATCCGGCGCCCCAGATCGATCTGGATGCGGGCGTCCTTAGCCTCGGGATACGTGAACCGGATGATCCCGGCACGCGGCGCGGCTGTGAGTTCGGTCTTGATCCCATACCGCAACAGATCAACGCTGTAGTAGGCTGCGGAGGCTTTCTCCTGGTCATGACTGTAGGGCGACTTCGCCTTGTCACGGTCGAGCATGCGCTCGCCAATCGTGGGCATCACTTGAAAGTTGCCGAGATCGCCATACCAGCCGATGCCGCTCATGTGGGTGAAGCTGAAGCCTTCGATGGTTGTATGGTGATGAGAGTACCCCGGACCGTTGTCGCCGCCTGTGATCGTATCCGGGCTGAGCTGGATCATGCCAAAGGGCGTGGCCGCGCCTGGAAAAGTCTTGCCGAGGCCATGTCCGCCATACCCGCCGAGCGTGATCGCACCGATCATCGGATTGATGCAGTCCACCATCTCACGTGCATGAACACCGCTTAAGGGATGATGCGTGACCGCATCCCAGGCGACTTCCTGCAACAGCCGATTGAGTTTCTCCCTCGCTTCGGCTGGCACATTGGATTTGGAGAACAGGGCGGGCACGGGCAGGCCGACGGGACTCTTCCGGTAGATCACCGCATAGTGGCAGTACGTCACCAGCGCACAGAGCGGCACGTTGGGATGGCCGAGCGGATCAGTAAAAAGGTCTTCCTGCGTTTTCAGCCCGGGTGCTTCACCAGCAGCAATTTTTTCGCGCAGCGCAATAACGGCCTGACCGCACGGCACAACCAGCAACACGGGCTTGCCAAGCTTCTGGTTCACGGCACGGATGAGTCCGTCCATCTCGTCAAAATAACGCTGATGCATCGTGCGCAACGAGGTGCTGGTCGCAGCATTGTGATCCACAGTCTTGGGTTGCGGAATCCGCGGCGCGTTATAGAAGCGCGGTTCGTACTGATCAAACGGCAACCAGAATTCCTGAACCGTCACACGGATATTGGGATTCTTCTCAAAACCCAACTGCGCAAACTTCTCGACGCCGTCGTCGGGCAGGTAAATCGGCGTGAGCGTAAGCACGTCCACGCTCCCAGCTTGCAGAGCCTTCTTCGCCGCATTACTCTCGTCCTTCACATCCCAGTGACTCAGCGATTTTGAGCCGCCAATCATTGATTTACCGACAACCACCTGATCAATGAAACCACCAGACTTTGCGATCTCGTCCAGCATGGTTGGAACATAAAAATGAAAACTATGCCCGCAGAAAAACAGGCGTTGCCCTTTCGTGAGCGGTTCTGTAGCCAGGAGTTGGAGTGCTGCAAGAGCAACGATCATTGACGCGACAAAGGCAGTAATTTGATTTTTCATCAGTGTTTCCTTTTATAATGATTTGATCTTGGATGATTTAATGAGAAAGCAAATTATCCTGTGCATTATTGTGATCTGACGGAATATACCACATTGACTTCCAGTATTTCTGATCAAGTTCATAAGGATCAACGTAAGAAGGGTTCTTGAGATCAAAATCAGGTGGCAGAGTCCCTCCACGTTTCATCTCACGCAGGTATTCGTAGCGCGGCTGGAATCCAGGCATGTCGAAGCGCTTGATCGTGTTGAGTCGTGCCTGGGCAGCCTTCAGGTGGACGAGGATGGCCTGATAGTCAGAGTCAACCGTGTTAGTGAATACGACGGGATGCATCATTGGCTTAGGGGCTTGGCTGAGATTGATCGGAACAGGGCGCGGAGCGGGCAACACGCCCTCTGCATAACCGCCGACTTGTTTGGCAAGCGTTGCCATCAGCGCAAGTGACTTCTCCGGACGGGTGAGATTGAAGATATGGTGGCGCGACGTGCGAAAGGTTGGACGCAAAAAGCCTTCGAGATCACCATAAGCAATCTTGACCTGATCGGTAACGAATTTCGGGATAGTCCCATTATTGTGGCAACTGGCGCAGCGACGGTTCATGGCATCAATGGCGGGTTTCGTCGATGGCCACTCGTTGGCCATTTCGCGGACAGGCGCGTTGTTGCCCAACCAGCCGCCGATCTGTCCAGTACCATAGGCCGCATAAGTTCCGGCATAAGGGGTGGCAGAATCCAGCCATAGCCGGATCATCAGGCGTTCATGATCGGCAAGTTTGACGTCGTGGTGTGTCCCATTGATTTTCTTCATAAGCGGGGCTGCTCCGCTGAAAGCTTCGTAAGGCAGATCATTGCCAAGCGGTTCGCCAGATGCGTTACGCTCCCCTACCCAACCAAAACCCGCAGTGTCCTTGATCTGGCGGTGAAGCATGAGGTTGTAGTACGAGATGGAATAAGTCGGACCGTGATCCCCGCAAAGGTCAAGACTGCCAGCACGCTTGTCGGGGTTATGACACGCAACACAGTGTCGGTTGAGGATAGGCTGAATGTCTCTAGGAAAATCGAGAATTTCTGGGACATCCACAAAAGGCTTGATTTTGCTAGGAGCCCGTTTGGAGGCAAGAGGGACAATATCGGCGGATGGAGGCATGGTACGTTCCTCATGACAACCGATGCAACTGGCGTTCTCGCCTTGCATGACTGTAATAAAGGAGCGCATCTGCTTAACAGAAAGGCCGCTCTCATCGAGAAGCGCCAAGTAGATACTGCGGCAGGAGGGCACTTCAAAATATGCGGAGCCGTCTGGCTCAACCGGAACTGTCCCCAGAATACGGTTGATTGTCCATTTGCCGCCGTGGGCAAGCGGCGTACTTCCTCCACCGTGATAGTTGGCAGGCTTGGGGAGTTGCTCCATGACCAATAGTTTTTTGATCGAACCTGGCTTGATATCTTTTACATTACGACCTATGTAGACGCTGGTGATGAGGAGCGTGCCCGTGTTTTTTCTCAAATCGACACGGGACGGAATAACGGGGGCGCGAATATGCGGAGCAATGAGACGAGGCTCATGAACCATCATGTTCGACTTGTAGATGCGTTTGATCTCGCCAGTCATGGAAACGGAGATAATTTCGTTTGCGCGCGCGGCCACTATCTCGGATTTGGAGATGGGAAAAGGGTCGTGGAAGCTTCCATTGACGATGCTCTTCGCCTGGGAGCGATCATCAGGTCCGTTTTTGACTTCGAGCAGAATGAGCGAGCCGATGTGTTCACCCGCGCAATGTCCACCCTTCACAAACACTACTTTTTCGGTGTCTGGCACGGGCTTGGCATCAATGTACTCATACGTGTCAGGATGCATGTTGCCGTAATAGGCTGTGACACCGGTACCGTCTGGGTTCATGGACCAAAGTTGCTTGAACTGGGTGGTTGCACGATTTACGTATTCCCATCGGGTGTAGAGAATTCGTCCATCCGGCAGAATGGCTGGGGTGGACTCCGAGTTCACGCCGGAAGAGAGCATGCGGATATTCGATCCATCGGCATCACAGCGATGGAGGATGGCGACCGGAGCATGCCAGCAGAGGACATAGCGCTTGCAACGTGAAGAACAGAAAACGATACTGCCATCGGGAAGGTAGCAGGGTTCAATATCGTCCCAGTCGCCAAACGTCAGTTGCCGCAGGCCTGTGCCGTCGAGATTTACCTCATAGAGGTTGTAATGGTGCGTCCCTCCTTTACGGTACGAGAAGAGGACTTTCCTTGCCTCATAGTGAACACAAGGATCACGGAAGGCACCACCCTTGTCCGTCATCAGCGTACGCACGACGCGAGTAGCTGGATTTAAAATAGCAAGGCGACCCCCATCAGCACCATGATGCCAGAAGTTTTCATCAAAACAGGCGTAGCCGAAGTTGGCGTAATAATGGTTGCTCAGATCTCGCCCTGGATGGCGTTCGGCAAAAAGAATCTCACCTTCAGCGGACAACTTTATCGGTGGCGGCGGTGGAGATTTTGGATGCGTATAAAAACGAGACGCAATCTGTGCATCGGATAGCGGTTGTTTCCAAAGCATCACACTGTCGAGATAGCCGACAAAACGAAACTCTTTGATATTTAAGCTTGCGGAATCGCCAATCGCCAACGGTTCTGCAGCAGCGGCATTTGCAGTCCCGTCGAACGGTACAGTCGCCACGAGCTTGCCATCGAGATAGAGCCGGAGATTCTTGAATACAGCATCGGCAACGCCAACGATCTGTTGCCAGCGGTCAGTCTCAACCGATCCGCCCTCACATGAAACATAACTTCCGTCGGCCTGCCCGTGGAGAAAACTCGCGCGTCCCTGATGCAACGCCAGATGATAGGCATATTGCTGCTTCGAACCCCACTTCAGCACGACCCTGTTCCATTCGGACAATCGGGCTGGATGAATCCACGCCTCAATCGTATAACTGGAGCCCAGTTGTGTGGCATCGTTAACATGCGCGGCCAGATATCTAACATCCTGTGCTGTAACGCCCAACGCAACAGCCTTGCCATCGGCACCAGGTACTGCGAACGCCTCCGCGAAACGAAGTGCCCCACCGACCGGCTTCAATCCATCCGCGTCGCCGTCAAATCTCCAGCAGACGGACGGTTCTACGTTTTGAGCAGACGGAACTACAGACTTCGTGAAATTATAGTTTTTTTCAGCGGAGGTGAATCCCGCAAACGAGAGTGCGACAAAGGCAATGAAATAGGCGGTCGTGGATTTCATAACAATAGAGTTAAATTTTGAGATTGCTCCTCACAACTAGGGTTTTACTTCGTCCGGAGGCATCGCCCGATCCATGACACGCAGATGACGCACCGCACCAACAAAGGAATTCTCTGGATCCGGTGAACCCAGCCTCATCAGCGGGCAAAGGGCTTGCATGCCGTGGCTCTTAATCATCTTGCCGTCCATGTAGAGCGTGGTTTTCCGTTTCTCCGCGACGACCGTGATTTTAACCCATTCGCCAAGCGGCAATGGCATTTCACTGTACACGCGGCTGTTCTCCGGCCCCATCGTCGTATCCACAGGTGTGGGATTATCCTTCGTCCAGTTGCCGGTGGCACGGGCAAGTCCGAACCCTTTGCGCACAACCTTCTCGAATTTCTCTTTGCCACGGGCAGCCTCGGCATCATTGACAACCTTCCTGCGGTCGTTCCATTCATAACTGTCGCTGATTTCCGCCAGCTTTGATGAAAGAATCACCCCGCGGCCATTCGCTTCGTCCTTGCGGACTTCCATGGTCAGTGTCCAGGGGAATTCAAGATCAGCGCGAAGTGCGCCATCCAGAGGAAGCGCTACAGACGGCATGTTCTTTTTCAGTTCAATAACTTCGGGCTTGTCGAGCACGACACCGTCTACGGAGGGCAGACGTTCGAGTGCCGTAACCCCCGGCACCTTCTCTAACGGCGCAGCACGCTCAAGAAAAGCTTTGTAGTTCACCGACCCCATTTTTCCCCACAGCGTTTCAGAAACAGGACGAATCGTCTCAAAAGTCTCTCCAGCGATCTCTGTCATCGTCCATCCGGTCGGCCCCTGTCCGCACCAGACATGCAACTTCGCACCCAGGAAGCCCGGCGCATCCATCGGCGGATTGACCTTGCCAAAATGGTTGGGCTTCCATCTCTCGTAGACCCCTGCGTTGTTGACACCGTAAACCGGCCGGCCCGAGGTCAGATAGGTGACACCCTGATTGGAATTGATGACCTTGTGTCCGCGCTTGAGGTAGGCCAGCGTATCAAAACAGCCCCACCACATGTCCACCACAACCGTAGGATCGACCTCCGTTGCTCCGCTGACATGTTCCCATCCATCCCACACGACACACTCCTTGCCTTTGGAACGGATATGTTTATTCATCTCGTTGATGAATGCACGAAAATTCTCGCCCGTTTTATTTTTTTGGTCAGCATCCTTGTAGTTCACACGGTATTCATCGGTTCCGATGTGCATATAGGGCGAGTCGAAAACGGGAATCATCTCATCGATAAGTTCCTTCATCCGCGGCAACAGCGCGGGATTGTTGACATCCAAGGCGCCAAGCGCCGCGCTGCCGGTGTTCATTGCGGCCCTGTCCGTCGGGTTATTAACCCATGCAAGCTCAGGCCAATACATGCAGAGTCCAGCGGCATGCCCCGGCATATCGATTTCGGGAAGGATCATGATACCCATTGCCGCAGCATAGTCCTGAAACTCGCGAAGTTCTTTCTTGGAGTAAAAGCAGTCTTTCGATGTGAGCCCCGGGAATTTATCGCACTGCACACGGAATCCCGCGTAACGGTTATCAAACGAGTTGTCAGAGAGGTGCAGATGGAGGGTGTTCATCTTATACCACCCCAGAATGCGCAGATAGTCGTAGAGCGTGGTGATGGGGAAGGCCTTGCGTCCCACATCAAGCATCAGTATGCGCATTTTTGTAACAGGCGCATCCACGATCCGACCACAGGGGATCTCCTTCTTCCCGCCTGAAACAAACAGGTGGAGAAGCGAGCGCGTGCCAGCATAGATCCCGCCCCTGTCATGCGCGAGCAGAACAACGCCCTCCTTCGAAACCTCCACTGAATAGGCTTGCTCCTCGATCATTCCCTCACCTACATTGAAGGGATCTTTCGTCAGGGTCATCCGAATGCAGGGTGTGCCCGCTGACTTTTCGGCTATGAGAATCCTAGGACGTTCCATTCCTAAAAGTGCCATGTCTTCTTGAACTATCACAGCCGTGGGGCGTAGCACTTTTTCATCAGTCGCTGAAATGATAATGGGGAATCCTCTCATATCCACAAAACCCGTTCCTTCCTTCCATTGCTGAACAGCAGGAATGATAGAGAAAACTGGATTCTTAGAAGGTGCAGCATTTGTTCCCTGGCAAAAGCCTGATGTGGACGCCACAATGACAAGACCACTGATGACAGCTCGCGTGACAGACATTGATTATTCCTTGTTATACGCTAAACATCCATCTTCCCATGCCAGATGAAAAACGCTTATCGTGAAAAATTGTTATACTAAATAAGCAGATATTGATCGCAAAGTCAACCAGCAACATCCCGGTTCCCCGGGTGCGGACTTGCCTACATAAGACAAACGCGCTATATTATGACACGTGAATTTACAAATGGACATGAATGAAACAACAACACACTGAATTGATTCGACTTGGATGGAATGAGTGGTTCGAAGAGAGGTCAGAAACCGAGTCTGATGACACCCTTGCCCGGGTTGTTGCGGTTGATCGCAACTCGTTGCTGCTCATGAATCAAAACGAAACCTTCCGGGCAAAGCTGGCAGGCAGTTACATCTATCAACACCACCTTTTGCAGGAACTCCCCGGTGTCGGGGACTGGGTGCGTGTGGAAAGAAACAAAGCTGAAGAGGTAGGGCTGGTCCATACGCTTCTGGAGCGAAGGACCCTTCTGCGGCGAAAACAGGCCGGAGAGTCCAGCGATTATCAGATGATCGCGGCAAACATCGATTATGTGATGATTGTCCAGTCATGCCATTCCGACTTCAACCTCAAGCGGCTCGAACGTTATCTCGTGATGGTGCGGGAGGGCGGGGCTGAACCCTGCATCCTGCTGGCGAAGACGGACTTGGTCGCGCCAGAGGTTCTCGCTTCCCAGGTGGCAGAGATCCGCGCTGCCGGTATCACCGTGCCGGTGCTGACCTTGAGCAATGTCACGCGCGAAGGCATTGAGGAGTTTAATCGGACGCTGCAGCCAGCAAAGACCTATTGCTTCGTGGGCTCTTCAGGGGTCGGCAAGAGCACGATCATCAACCAACTGCTCGGACATGAAATGCTCCTGACCGGGGATCTCAGCGAGACCGGCGAGGGCATGCATACGACCGTCCGCCGGGAACTGATCATCCTCAACAATGGCTCCTTGGTCATTGACAACCCCGGCATGCGGGAGTTCGGACTTTTTGGAAGTAGAAACGGGATAGGCGAGAGCTTTTCCGACATCACCCGACTCGCCTCCGGTTGCCGTTACAGTGATTGCAGTCATACAAACGAGCCGATCTGCGCTGTACGCGAGGCCGTGAAAGCAGGCGTGATCACTCAGGAACACTACGACAACTTCATCAAGCTCAGCGGAGAGTCCAAGTTTAACCAGATGTCGTATGCCGAGAAGCGCAAGAAAGATCGCGCCTTTGGAAAGTTCATCAAGTCCGCCAAGAAGGACCTCAAGAAAAAGTGAAAAGTGGGGACTGGAAACTCGAAACTTGAAACTTGGAGAATATGCAATGCGTTTAGCCATAAGTATTATGATGCTGCTCGTGGCGACCGCCATGGGACAACAGAAGAGCGCACTGGAGATGATGCAGCAGGCCTATCAGACCAAGCAACAGGCACTCCTGTCCCAATACAGCAAGGGCCTTGATACAACCCTATCTGACCTGAAAAACAAGGGAGACCTGGACAACTTTCTGGTCGTCGAAGCTGAAAAGAAACGCTTTGAAAAGGAGATGGTGGTTCCTGCTCCGTCAAACACCAAGGACTCCTTTCGCCCTGTCACGCTGGCCCACTATCGGGCATTAGCCTTGCTGCAAGAGCAATATAGCAAGGCGCTGGATGGACTCATTAAGAAAGAGGTCATCGCAGGCCGTATAGAGGAAGCGAAGGTCCTGAAGGCAGAGCAGGATAAGATTTCCACTTCGTTGTCCGAGATTCAGAAAATCGTGCCAGCTTCAGCAGAGCCAGTAATTGAAAAACCAAAAGTTGAGGAGTCCTCCCCCAAAAAACTACCCGAGGAGATGACGGACGCGCTCATCCTGCACTACGCTTTCGATGGGCTCGGAAAAACAACTGTGTCGGATAAGAGTGGAAAAGGACCCGAAGGCATACTGCACGGCTGCACGAGGACCTCCCGTGGGGCGCAGCGTCAGGCGCTTGACTGCGACGGCAAGAACGACTACCTCGTCACGCGCGCCAATCTCGATCTGCGCGGGTCCATGCCCTGGACGATTAGCGTCTGGTTCAAAGCCAGCAAACAGCCTCGACCTTACGACAACATCATCAGCATCGGCAAGTCGGCTGTCCCGCGAGGTGTCTATGGCATCGGTGCCGGCGATGATTTACGCAGCCTCAACATCAACCTGTGGTGCACGGAAAACTACCCCGTCAAGACAGGCGTCGACATCAGCAAGGCTTTCGTGCATGCTGTCGTGGTGTATGACGGCATCCAGGCGCGCATCTACGTGAACAACACGCTCCAGGACGAGCGGAGACAGCAGCTTTTTATCATGCAGAGTCCCGTCTGGATCGGCGGACGGACTGGCGGGTATGAGGGCCAGCACTTCGACGGCACCATCGGCGACGTCATGATTTTCAAGAGGGCCTTAACCGCGCAGGAAGTACAGACCCTCTATAAAGTTCAGCAGTAGAACCCTCTTACGGTGCTGTGATACCGAGTCGGAGGACGGGCATGACCTCTTGTCGAAGGGTGGTGTCGAGATCGAAGAGGGCAAAACCAGCAGCACCGGCCTTACGACCGGCATTAATCTGGTCAATGACTTCAATCGGATTGAGCCGGCTCTCGGCTGCGGTCACGCCAAGTCCGGAGATGATCTTCATGGCCTGTTTGCGCGAACGGGTCTGCATGGCGAGCCATTCATTGAACTTTGCCATATCCTCGGTATAGTTCATCGGAGCCACGTAATCGAGCAACCCCAACTGGAGCCAGAGTTCCCAGTCCTGGCCGACAGAATCCACGCACGAGGGATACTTTCCGAAAACAGCTGCTGTCAGAAGCTTGCCTTGCGCCTCACGCTTCAGGCTGCGGCGAGCGGTCTGTACGAAATCAGACACATGGTCCGCACGCCAGCGCATAAAGAGCGTTCTCTGAGGTCCCTCTTTCACATCGTCTGGCCATGCGGCCACTGGAGCCTTCCTATAGGCTTCAAACGATTTCCGAACCGTCGGCCCCAGGCTTGAGGCAAAATCCGGATAACGCACAAAATCAAGATGAACCCCGGCCACCTTGTAGTTAACAGCCATCTCGCGAACCGCATCAATGATATAGGCCCGCGCAGCAGGAACGCCGGGGTCGATCCATGGACGCGCGGTGCCGTCTTCAGTGGTCAGCAGCCATCCGCGTTTGTGAAAAATGTCAAGCCTGTCCTGGGTAGAACCCGTTGTCGAAAAGCACAAGATCCAGGCATGGACACGCAGCCCAAAGGGCTTTGCAGCCGCCACACAGGCCGCAAGCTGGTCGCCCTGCTCATCAAACACTCGGCTGCGCGGCAGCACCGAACTCGCATAGTGCGCAAACCCGGGCCCGGCAACATTGACGTAGATGTCGGAGAAGCCCGCATCTTTCAGCAAGCGGCACGTCCGCGTCCAGTCGCCGGGATAAAGCCCCATGCCGGAATGATCCCAGATCGCGCGGATCTCCCCCTTCTGAGGGGATTGCAACAAGCCATACACATCGCACATGCGACTGCGCAACTCGGTTGCCTTTTGCCAGGCTTCAAAATACTGCTTCCCGGCCATGAGGCTGACCGTTGATGACTCGGCCTGCAATGCGCCCGAAACTGCGGAGGAGGCGCGACGGCGGCGCTTATCATCTTTGACCGATATGGCCGCTTCCTGGAGGCCTGCCGGGCCACTCGTATTGCAGATCTGGCGCGCCTGCCTCAACATGTGCGCTGCAGCCGCACTCCACAACGACGAATCATACGCGGCGGTCAGCGCTAACAAGAGCCGCCCTTTGGCCTCTGCATCGCCATCCGCGAGCAACACATGTGTCATCCAATAGCCACGCGATGACGTGAGCCAGGCCGGCTCGCTGGTCTGGCGTCCCTTGCGGTCATGCCACCAGGCCAAGACTGTGGACTGCCCCGCAATCGGATTCACGAGAAAAATATTCGACGACGTCTGCAAGACCATATCCGGCGTGCCGCGCGGAGCATCCTTGGTGAAATGCATCTGTGACCAGCGTCCGTCGGTCGACCCCTTCTGATATCCGACTGTCTGCACACCCATCAGTTTGGCAAGGGCAGGCGAGCAGGAGTAGCAGACAATCAGCTTTCCATCTTTCGCGACAAAGTCGCTCAAGAGCTGTATCTGGCGTGCGGTGGGCATGGAGGCATAGACCAGGACTGCGACCTTCTTGCCGGCCAGAGCCTCGGCCAGATGCGTATCAGCAGCCAACGTGCACGGGACCCCTGCCTCCTTATACCACCGCTCCACATGCTTGGCCAGGGCGGCTGCAAAGCGCCGTTCGGACGGCTGCACGGCATCCTGCGCCTGAATGATCGCGACTGGGGCGGCCATTGCACACGAGCATGCAAAAAAAGCTACTAGAAATAAAAATCGTTTGATTAACATGCTTCATTCCTCGCGGGAGCGAACAGACGCCCCGGGTTCAAAAAAGTTCACGGGTCACCGCGTCACAGACTTCGCGGCCACGCGCAGTCAAGCGCCAGCGCAGGCCGCCGCGTTCCACAAGCCCCTGACGCGCGAACGTCTCAAGACGTTCTTCCCACCCATCGGCTAAGCCTTCAAGCGCTGGCCGGGATTTTGCCGCTGCATAGGGATCAAACCCCTCCCGCAGTCGCAACATAAACATCACACGCTCGGTTGCATCATCCAGCGGGTCCAGGGTCTCTGCCTCGGCTGGCGGCAACTGGCCTTGAAGTACCGCTTCGATATAATCCGGCAGACGGGACCGATTTGTCCAGCGATGATCTCCGATCCGTGAGGATGCCGCAGGCCCCAGCCCCAAATAGTCATTTCCTTGCCAAATCCCCACATTATGTTTGCACATCTTTCCAGGCAAGGCATAATTGGAAATCTCATAGCGCTCGTAACCGGAGGCGGCCAAAATCGCTTCGGTCCGCGCCAAGGTATCCAGCAGTGCGTCATCACTGAAGGCCACGAGCTCTCCCGACCCGACTTGGCGCGCCAGCGGGGTCCCCTCTTCGATGCTCAAGCCATAGACGGAGAGATGCGTCAGATCCAAGGCCAAGGCCTGCTCAAGCGTCTTCTGCCACTCCGCCTCGGTCACGCCTGGCAGGCCGGCGATTAAATCAATCCCTGTATTTTCGAACCCGTGCTCCTGCGCCAAGCGCACAGCCCGGACCGCATCCTGGCCTGAATGTTTGCGACCGACACGCTCCAGCGTCTGATCGCAAAAGCTCTGGACACCGATGCTTAAGCGATTGGCCCCCAACTCGCGTAACGTGGCGAGTAACGCCGCATTGACATGCGCAGGATTCAGTTCGACGGTCCACTCCTCAACAGCCTCACAGGAAAATATTTCGCGCACGCCTTCTGCCAGACGTCTGAGCCCCTCCGGGCCCAGCAACGCAGGTGTCCCGCCCCCCATATAAAGGGTTTGAAGCGGCTGTGAAAAGTGCTCGGGATAGGCTTTCGCCTGCAAGGAGGCCTCCTGCAACGGCAACTCGGGATAGACAGCCAAAAGATGGGCATCTGCCATTACCGAGTAGAAGCCGCAGTAATTGCACTTGCCTTGACAGAAGGGCACATGGAGGTAGAGATGTTTCACGGATTAAAGCGTTGCGTTTAGTTTTTCGTTTGCGGCCACGACTTTCTGCTTCATCTTCTCTTTATAGTCATGGAATTTCTTACGCAGGACAGGGTCTGCGGTTCCCAAAATCTGGATGGCCAGAAGCGCCGCATTGGTCGCGTTGCTGATGCCCACCGTCGCCACAGGGATGCCGCTCGGCATCTGCACGGTCGCATAGAGCGCGTCCTGTCCATTGAGGGGGCCACCGCCGACCGGAATCCCGATGACCGGGAGCACCGTGTGGGCGGCCAACACACCGCCCAAGTGCGCGGCAAGTCCCGCCGCGGCGATGATCACCTTCAGGCCGCGCGCTTCAGCCGTGCCCGAATACTCAAACGCGAGTTCCGGCGTACGATGCGCGGACATCACGCGAACTTCATAAGGAACGCCAAAGGCCTTGAGCGTATCCGCAGCCTTCTGGACCAGCGGCCAGTCCGAGTCACTGCCTATCACAATACCGACGAGTGGTTCTGCCATTGTTGCTCTCCATAAATGTGTTTGAATGGTTGAATAGTATATCGAAAGCGCCCCAGCGTCTCAACTCCTCATTTAGAACCATTTGAAAAAAAGGAAATTTTGCCATTGAAATGCCCGTTGTCTATACCTTCACTGGAATGTTGGAATAGTGGAACGATGGAATGATGGGGAATACAGGCCTTTGGAGGGCCACGCTCTGTCGTGGCCGGACGCGACCCGCCTTCGTATATCTACGGCGTGGCAGGCAAAGCGCGTCCCTCCAGATTGCAGGCCATTTTCTCTCTCAGTATTCCAGTATTCCAACATTCCATTATTCCTTTTCAAGTTACTATCTCGTTTGTTCCCGCATGGCTGGCGGCGGTCTTGGCCATAATTTCACCTGCTGAATGCCCCGACAGCCACTCGACAAGTGGGGCAAAATATGGTATTTTACAACGACTTATGAATACACCATCTTCTTTCTTAGCAGCAGAGAATGCCTGGGGCCGTACAAAAAAGCTGTTGTTCAAACCCTTTGACATCGGTCGCTGGTTCGTCATCGGGTTTTCTGCCTGGCTTGCGATGCTGGGCCGTGGCAGCGGGGGAACAAATTTTCGAAGCTTCGGCAACAATATGGATCAGAGCAAGGTGGCGGCTGGCAATGTATTCCAAGCACTCATGGACGAACTCCAGGCGCTTCTGGAAAAACCCTGGGTTATTGGTTTGATCGTGGGTGTTATCACCTTCTCGTTCCTCTTCGGCATTCTGTTCTGCTGGCTACGGTCACGGGGCGACTTCATGTTCGTGCACCACCTGTACAACCCTGACAGCACCATCAAAGATTGCTGGCAACGTTCCAAGCAACATGCCCAGTCTCTCTTCCAGTGGCGTATCATCTTCTTCTTCATCGCGTTCGGGCTTTTCGTCTTCGAGGGGTACTTCATCTGGAAGCAACTGCTCAGCCCCTTGATCAGTTCAGAATTTGAGTGGTCCTCCGCCCTGGCCATGCCGCTGTTTGTGCACATTGCTGTGTTTATTGTATGGGTGATTGCGATCAACGTGATTATCGTCTTCCTGAAAGATTTTGTCGTGCCCATCATGTATTGGCAGAACTGTTCGGCAGCCTCGGCATGGACAAACGTTCTGGCGCTTTGCAACGAACATCCCTTTTCCGCCATCGGCTATCTCTTGTGCATGATCTTGTGGGGCTTCATTGGCGGCGTGGCCATTCTTCTGGTTTTACTCGTTACCTGCTGTACGGCCTTTATCCCCCTTGTCCTCCCCTATATCTCTGCGGTGTTCATGCTGCCCTACTACCTCTTTTTCCGCGCTTATCCGATCTATTTCCTGGCGCAATGGAGGCCTGACCTCGTTCCGGCCCCAGCGGAAGAGGCGCTCCAAGTCGTCATCGACGTCCATGTCGCACAGACACCTCAAACGCCCCTCTAACAGTCATGCGCTTTATAACTCCAGAGCAGATGCGCGCTGCCGATGAGCGCGCTGTTGAAACGTTGAAAATACCCTCGATGTTGCTGATGCGACGCGCGGGTATCGCCGTGGCGCGCAGTGCAGTGCTACTTGCCAAGCTGCAGGGCACACGCAAAATCATCCTTGTGGCCGGCCATGGCAATAACGGCGGGGACATCTGTGTCGCGGCACGCTGCCTGCATGAAGACGGCTTTAACGTGCAAGTGCTCCTCACCAGCGTGCCGGCCCAACTCAGAGGCGACGCGCATGCCGCCTGGGATGCGATGCGTGTCGCTGGCGTCCCCTACACAGTGCTCACCTCTGCCGGAAGTTGGGAGACGCCGGAGAGTGACGCCGTCGACCTGCTCGGACGCCCCTGCGTCCTGGTTGACGGCCTTTTGGGGACAGGCTGTGTCGGCGCTCCCACAGGCGCTGCAAAGCGTGCAATCCAGTGGATGAACCAGATGCGCTCCGTCGCCGCGATTCTTTCTGCAGACCTCCCCTCCGGCATGAACGGGGAGACCGGCGCCGTGGAAGGCGAATGCGTTCGAGCAGATGTGACCATCACCTTCGCGCGCCCGAAGACGTGCTTCTTAAACGATGCGACCGCCTCCTTTGTCGGACATCTGTCCGTGGTCGATATCGGCATCGGTGCGAATATCTGTGACAGCTCGCCTGCTCCTGCGCCTTGCGAACTCATCGCGTTGTCCGAACTGGCTACCACCTTTCCAAAGCCGGCATGGGATGCACACAAGGGCATCTCTGGACGCGTCACGATTATCGGCGGTTCCCCCCTCTATCCGCACGCCCCTGTGCTCTCAGCACTCGGCGCTCTGAAAAGCGGGGCCGGCCTTGTGACGCTCTCCGTCCCTCCTGCCAGCGCAGCAGCCGCTGCCCACTGGGTGCCGGAATCCATCCTGCGAATCCGCGAAGCGTCTCCTGACATCGCCCAGTTGCCGAAGGCAGACACCCTGCTGATCGGTCCCGGGCTGGGACAATCTCAAGAGACCCTTGCGCTGGTTGGACAGCTTCTTGACACGAGCCACGCCAAACTGGTCCTCGATGCAGACGGACTCCACGCCCTTGCGCAACTCCGTGCTTCGACAACCTGGAAGCCCTACCCAGATTTAGTGCTGACGCCTCATCCTGGCGAAGCAGCCCTACTGCTGGATTCGTCGATTGAGCGCATCCAGCAGGATCGCCTCTCCGCCGTGCGTCAGCTTGCAGACCATTATCAGGCTACGGTCGTGCTGAAAGGCGCAGGAACGCTGGTCTGCAAACCTAGCGGAACCCCCTGGTTGAACCGTACGGGAAATCCTGGCATGGCGAGCGGCGGCATGGGCGATCTTCTGGCAGGCATGATAGCCGCGCTCTGGACGCAGACCTCCGATGCGGCTCAGGCAGCCTGCACCGCGGTCTGGGCGCATGGCACAGCCGGCGATCTCTTTGCCATTCCACACGGGCACACCTCGCTCACCGCCACAGCACTGGCGAAGCATTTGCCCGAGGCGTTTCACATGCTTATAAAAGGACATGATTAATCCGCCAAGAGACCTCACTTATGAACTGTATCTTTTGCAAGATTGTTGATGGCACCATTCCGGGTGCAACCATTTTTGAAGACGACAAGGTCATCGCCTTTCTGGATATTGCCCCGTTTGAAAAGGGCCATTTCCTGGTTCTCCCCAAACACCATGCGGCACTGCTCACGGAACTCCCGGAAGAGTTGCTCTTCCACACCATGAAGGTGGTTCAAAAACTGGCGGCGAATCTTTTAAAGGCACTCCCCTGTGATGGCTTCAACATGCTCCAAAACAACGGCGCCTGCGCCTCTCAGACTGTCCCTCACCTGCACATCCACATCATCCCGCGCTTTAATGGGAAACCCCTCAATTGGATTTCTGGTTCGTATGCTTCACAGGAAGAACTGAAAGAAATGCAAGCGCGTCTACACTATAGCGAAGCCATAAAATGAAGCAATCGTTCCAAGACATCGTCTGTAAAATCTGCGAAAAAGATCCGCGTTACCAGCCCGAAGCCTACGTCTTTCTGGTTGAAGCGCTGGATGCAACCATGAAGGTCATCTTCAAGGAGAATCCCGAGCATGCCAAGCACGTCTCCGGGAAGGAACTCCTGGAAGGCATTCGCGTTCATGCCCTGAGCGAGTTCGGTCCCTTGGCCTACACCGTCTTCCGGGAATGGGGCGTGTTGACGACACAAGACTTTGGCGAAATCGTGTTCCGCCTTGTCGAAGCGGGCCGCCTCGGCAAAACAGAGACCGACACGATCGAGGACTTTAAAAATGTTTTCTCCTTTGAAGAGGCTTTCTTAACCCCTTTTGAACCCAATCAAAAAAAATCAAAACCAAAAAAAGGAAGGGCATCGTCCTCGCCTGACGACTTGCCCTTTTAAAAAGGAATCCAGACACACATGAACGTGACCTCCCTCCTTCCGGCCATACGCGCACTCCTGTCCGTTGATCAGAAAGTCCCGCGTTTAGAGCGCATTGGAGCCGCTGCTACACTAACGATTACGCTCTCCGACACCTGCACAGATGTGGTGGCGGCGCTGCGTCAGCAGATCCCTGCGGGCACAACCGAAATCACCCTCCCGGGGGCTGGCACATTCCGCGCCGTCTTTGATGCGCCCGCGGGGCGCGCCTCGGGAAAAATCGCGGTTGTCACAGGTGGCGCACAGGGCTTCGGCTTTGAGATCGCAACCGACCTTGCCAAGCAAGGCGCGTATGTGGCGCTCGCTGACATTAATGCTGAGGGCGTGAAGAGCGCCTCTGAAAAGATTAATGCCGCCTGCGGACGCTCTGCAGCCGTGGGTGTCACGATGAATGTCGCGGATCTTGACTCCATCAAGGCCGGACTGGAACAGGTGGTCGCAACCTTTGGCGGCATTGATCTCTTTGTGGCCAATGCAGGTGTTTTGCGCGCCGGCAGCGTCAAAGAGCTCTCTGTCAAGGATCTCGATTTCGTAACCAACGTCAATTACAAAGGCTACTTTCTCAGCGTGCAGGCCGTCGCGCCCATTTTCGCCTTGCAACATCTTGTGCTCCCCGGCGTATGGTTTGACATCATCCAGATCAACAGCAAGTCAGGCTTGGTCGGCTCGAACAAGAACGGCGCCTACGCCGGCTCCAAGTTTGGCGGCATCGGCCTGACCCAGAGCTTTGCCATGGAGTTGGTCGAAGACGGCGTCAAGGTCAACTCCATCTGCCCCGGCAACTTTTATGACGGCCCGCTCTGGTCAGATCCGGAGAAGGGCCTCTTCCGGCAATATCTCGACAGCGGCAAGGTTCCGGGGGCAAAGACCTTTGAAGATGTCAAACACTTCTATGAAGCCAAGGTCCCGATGCGCAGAGGCTGCACGACCCCTGACGTGATGAAAGCTATTTACTACCTCATGGAGCAGGCTTATGAGACCGGACAGGCGATCCCTGTTACAGGCGGACAAGTCATGCTCTCCTAGTTCTACTATGATTATGCAGCGAAAAACGTATGTTATTGGACACCGCAATCCGGACACGGATTCCATTGTCTCCGCCATTGCCTATGCGGAACTCAAGCGACAGAAGGGGCTCGCCCTGTGCTCCCCTGCACGCGCCGGCAAGCTGACGCCTCAAACGGAATACATCCTGGAACGGTTTAAAATCCCTGTGCCGGAATTCATTCCCGACCTTGTCCCCAAGGTCGGCTACTTCCTCACGCATCCCGCCATCACGGTCACCGAATCGACGACCCTCTGGGATGCTTTGGAAACCATGGACCGCGAAAACGTCAACATCCTTCCCGTGGTTGACGAACAGGGCAAATACAAGGCCGTGCTTCATTACAATGCCTTTGCCCAGAACATCACGAAGAAGATCAATCCGAATCGCAAGGCGATCATCCCGACAAGCATGCCCTTGCTCGTGCAGATGCTGAAGGCGCAACCTGTGCTCACCTTTGGCGGCGATGAAGTGGTCAAGACGCGCATCCTCGTTGCCGGCTCTTCGTTCGACTCCTTCAAGGAACACCTCCAAACCGAAATCCCTAGCAATGCGCTTGTGCTGGTCGGCGACCGGGAAGATGTCCAGCGCTTCAGCATCGAAAGCGGCGCACGCGCAGTGATTATCACCAATGGCATGCCCCTTGCCAAGGGACTGCGGGAACTGGCGGAGCAGAAGAAGGTTACGGTCATGATTTCGCCGTTTGACACCTCTTCGACCGCGTTCCTGATCCTCTACTCCACGCCGGTGCGGACCATGGCCGATGAACACACCAAGCCCATCTCCGTGGACAGCTATGTGCGGACTGTTCGGGAGGCCCTCGCGTCTTCGCCCTCGCACTGCCTGCCCGTCGTTGATGAGAACAATGTCGTCGTGGGCGTCTTCGGCGAGAGCGAACTGATCAAGGAGCCCAACATCGACATTATCATGGTCGACCATAACGAACTCGGCCAGGCGGTTGAGGGCATGGACAACTATCGCATTCTGGAGATCATCGACCACCACAGGCTCGGCAACTTCTCGACACGCTATCCCATCACCTTCATCAACCGAGTCGTCGGAGCCACCTCGACCATCGTCGCAGGCATGTACGTCGAGCAGAAGGCCGCCCTCACACCGGGCATCGCCGCTCTATTATTGGCGGGCATCCTGACCGACACGCTGATGCTGCACTCCGCCACGACGACGGATACGGACAGGGAAATGGCAGAGTACCTCTCGGGGCTGGTTGATCTGGACATCGAACGCTTCGGACGCGAGATTTTTGATTCCGCGCAACTGCTAACGAATGTGCCTGTCCAGGATATTCTCTCCATGGATGCCAAGCCCTACACGGCCTGCGGCAAGCAGTTCCGCGTCAGCCAAGTTGAAGTCAACTCGACCGACGAATTGGTCGAACGCAAGAAGGAGCTGCTCAACGAACTCCACGCGGCCTGTACACGGAACGGACTTTACTTTGCCGCACTGATGATCACCGACCTCACCGCGTTGAGTTCGATCCTGGTCATCGACGGCGATCCTGAATTTGTCCGCAAAGTCGCGTTCCCGCGCATGAGCGACGGTGTCTTTGTCTGCCGCGATATCCTCTCGCGCAAAAAACAGCTCATCCCCCTGCTCATTGAACAAATGGAGTCCGTGCTCGGCATTCCATCACGCATTTCTGTCTAACATGATACGACGCCTCATACCCGTGTTTGCTACCGTACTCGCCATACTCTTCGCGGGTTCTGTTCTTTATGTCTGGATGCACAGCGAACCTGTCGAGCTGGCCGAACGCGGCTCTGAGGAACTCGGCTCAAAGGCAGAAGCGAAAGCCGAAGCCACGGCACGCGTCGTTGACCTGACCGGATGCTTCAAGAGCTTCCCGGAGGTGCCGGCAGGAAAGCTTGCAGGCTCCTGGCTGGGCTTCCGCGGAAACCTGCGGAACAACATAGCCTCCGGTACCATGAACCTCGCGACCTCCTGGAAGGAATCCGGCCCCAAGGTCATCTGGCAAATTGAACTCGGGGACGGGCATGCCATGCCGGCCATCGCAAATGGATGCGCCTATGTTTTAGACTATGATGAGGCCCGAAGCGGCGATATCATCAAATGCTTCAATGCGGATACAGGCGCCCTGCGCTGGGAGCACCTTTACCGCGTTAAGACCAAGCGGAATCATGGCATCTCGCGAACAGTCGTCGCCACCGACTCCAACAGCGTCGTCTCCATCGGCCCCCAGTGTCATGTCGTCTCGCTTGTCGCCTCTAACGGAACCTATCGCTGGGGCTTCGACATGGTCCAGCGCTACGGCACAAAGGTCCCCTTGTGGTACACGGGCCAATGTCCTCTGATCGATAACGGCGTGGTCGTGCTTGCGCCAGCAGGGACAAACGTGGTGATGAGCGGCATTGACATTGAGACGGGCAAGACCGTTTTTGAAACGCCTGCACCGGGTGGCTTGGAGATGTCGCACGCTTCTGTCATGATCATGACCGTCGCGGGTGTCCGTCAATATGTCTATGCAGCGCTCGGCGGGATCATCGGCGTCGCCGCTGACGGCGAGAAGCGGGGTGCGTTACTCTGGAAGACAGCCGCCTTTATTCCAAGTGTCGTTGCGCCCTCCCCTGTTCCGCTCCCTGACGGCCGCCTCTTCATGACCGCAGGCTATGGCTCTGGAAGTGCCATGTTCCGTGTCGCAAAGAATGCCAGCGGCGCATGGAGTGCAGAGTTGCTCTACAAGAAGGACAAAAAAATCTTCGCCTGTGAACAGCAGACTCCGATTCTCTTTAACGGACTCCTCTATTCCGTCCTCCCGAGTGACGGCGGCGGCGAACGTCAGCAACTCGCCTGTATGACACCCGATGGCGAGCGGCTTTGGACCAGTGGGAAGGACGACCTCTTTGGCCTGGGCCCTTATTTAGCCACCTCCGACGGCTTGATGGTTCTCCTGAACGACATGGGCACACTGACCCTGGCGCGCGTCAGCAAAGACGGGTATCAGCGTCTTGCGCGGTATGCGCTCATGGGGGGCAAGGGACGCGATGCATGGGGCCCCATGGTCCTCATCCAGAACCGACTGTTCGTGCGTGACAGCACCCGCCTCTATTGTCTGGACGTGGGACGATGATCGGTGGCCAGGAATCAACGATGGAATAACTTTTTTGACAGGATTTACATGATTGACAGGATTGTCTTTTTGAATACTAATCCTCAAAATCCTGGAATTTCCCCACGCCGAAGCGAAGCTGTCGGAAATCCTGTCAAAGAACAATTAAAGTTATAGGTATTTATGCTCGTACTCGGAATTGAAACCTCTTGCGATGAAACAGCGGCGGCTGTTGTAAAAGACGCGCGCACGGTATTGTCGAATGTCGTCTACAGTCAGATCCCGCTGCATCAGGCGTATGGGGGCGTGGTTCCGGAGATCGCCTCACGCAGTCACCTTGAGAAGATCGACGGGGTGATCGAGGAGGCCATGGTTGAAGCGCAGGTCACGTATGACCAGCTCGATGCGATTGCCGTCACGTACGGTCCTGGCCTTGCCAGTTCGCTGATCGTGGGCGTCTCTGCTGCAAAAGGACTCGCCATGCGGCTTCAGAAACCGTTGATCGCGATCAACCACCTTGAAGCGCACATCCACTCTGTTTTTCTTAAGGCGGATGCGCCTGATCCGCGCGAAGCCTGTCCCCTGCTGGCCTTGGTCGTTTCAGGCGGACACACCTGCTGGATTGACATCCCTGCGCCTGGACAGTATACCGTGATCGGCCAGACGCTTGATGACGCAGCGGGCGAAGCCTTTGACAAGGCTGCAAAACTTTTAGGTCTGGGATATCCCGGGGGCCCCCTTATTGACAAGGCAGCGAAGCAGGCGAAATCATTGAACGCGATTGCCTTTCCGAAGGGACGTCCGCGTGCAGGAAATCCAGCGCTGGGTTCCATGCAGGCGGAGATGTGCGTCAGCTTCAGCGGACTCAAGACCGCGCTGATGTATCACGTGAAAGCCAACCCGCCCACACCTGAAGACATCCCTGAAATTGCAGCCTCCTATCAAGAGGCCATTGTCGGAGCCTTGGTTGACCGCTGCTCCTACGCCCTCGACCATGGCACCTATCGCGCCTTGGCTGTTGGCGGCGGCGTCTCCCTGAACCGAAGGCTGCGCGAGCGCCTAACCGAACTCGCTGCTCAACGCGGTATCCGCCTGCTCTTAGCGGAACCCAAGCACTGCGGCGATAATGCCGCCATGATCGCCGGTCTTGCCGGCATGGGCTTCGGCCTCACAGGCGACGCCGCACTCTTGGCAGATGTCGTCCCCTCACTCGAAATCGGCAAAGCGCGCTAGTTCCGTCGCATCCAGTGAATTGTTAGCGCCATCATCGAGATTATCGAGATTGTCGGAATTGTCGATGAACTCGTTAATCTCGATTATACCGAAAATCTCGAGCTTCTCACTTAATTTTACTTCCACATTGGCGTATACCCAGCAGCCACGCCTTCCCTGCAAACTGATTTTTTGGCACGGAATACTCGGATGACCACGAAACCACACTACATGGGGAGATCTTTTTGGAGTGCGGTGACAAGCAGAGCCTGAAGGCGCGCGCGGCACCGCTTTCCTTGCTTGCAACTTGGCCATTTTGTGACATCTATGCCACGTTTCAAAAAGGTAGGGCATGGGTCTCCGACCTGTGCGCCGCAGACGTATTCGCGTAGGCGTACCCTGCCGCGGCGTCCGGCAGCCGCCGGAGAGAACGTCGCCCTACCTACGCGCTGCGGCTCACCGAGACGGTTCGCCCTACCCGCTTCGCACGGGGCATTTGGCTGATCCGAAGGAGGTAGGGCGAACCGTCTCGGTGAGCCGCAGAGGCGTGGCAAAAGCCGCGATGTCTACACCGACTGATCGTGTGTTTGTGTTTTCATCACTGCCTAAAATGACTGACGGCATCGTAGAGCGGAAGAAGATAGCCCAGCATCACCATAAAGACTAGCACAAGTTCTGTTGCCAGGCCAAGAATGACAATATGGCATAAGGAGTCGTCGCGGATCTTTGAGAAAATACTTATAGCGCATCCAGCAAGACACAGGACGCAAAAGATATATGGCCACCAGGGGCATTCAAAGACCATGTTGGTAATGGCTGGATACGGCTTTCCCTCAAACAACTTAGCGTAGACTAAGGCTATGTTTGCATTCATGCTGGACATCACGACTGCCGCGAGCGCATTGAGTGCCGCCAATACACAAAAATAGTAAGTTGCTGATTTTTTCATTATTTCATACCTCGCCTATGCAATCTCGTAACGGACGCCTGCGCCTTCGCCCAAGCGGACTAGAACGCCAAGCCCGACCATTTCGGCCAAGTCACGCGTTGCTGTCGCCTTGGAGGTGTGCGCAATCTTCTGATATTTGCCTGCGCTCATGCCTCCAGCAAACCCCTTGGAGCCCTCCCGGGTCATACGGTCAAAAACCTTGAGCTGGCGTTCGTTGAGTTGGGGCTTTGCGCCTGAAAGCAAACATAAAACCCTGATCTGAAACCGTAGCTCAGCCTCATAATTCTGAATGGAAGTAGTCAGCAATCCAGTAAATGTCCGAATCCACTCGGTCACGTCCAACGTGAAGGAGGCCTGATGTAAGGCCTCATAATAAGCCTTGCGCTGCTCAAAAAGTCCAACGGAGAACGGGATCATGATAAAGGCGCTGGAATGCTGAGCCACGATCTTACTGACGAGTGCACGTCCTAAACGTCCGTTACCGTCGCAGAAAGGATGGATGCTTTCAAAATAGAGATGCGCGATGGCCGCCCGGACGACTGGAGCCATACTTGTCTGGCCTGATTCATTGAACCACTTCAGAAAGCGAGTCATCTCCTTGTGGACGACTCGACTCGGCGGTGCCTCAAAACGAATGGCTGCTTCATCTAGATCAGCAGCTTTCACAAAGATGGAATCCTTGCGGTATCCGCCGATGATCTCAGGGGACTCACGCACCGGATATCCATCAAACAGTTTCTGATGCCAATCCCGTAACATCGTTGCCGTCAAGGGCTCGGCAAACGCTTGCCGCACCGTGAGTAGCAATGATGCCACACCAGAAGCACGGTAATCCCGAACTGAAATCGGCTTGGAGTTCTTTCCTAAGCGGTTCTTCATGGATGACATGACATCCTGTGGACTCACCACCTCACCCTCGATTGCGGATGTGCTGACCGCCTCAGCGACCATGGCTTCAAGGCTCTTGCCTGCCTCGGTCGTTACATCAAACGCCGAAAGGAGCGCCTTCACACGCTCCACCTGAATATCGAAACCTCTGCTCACCTCTTCGATTTCTGAAAGGCAATACGTGAATGCAGGCCACTTTTTCTGTTGCCAGTTATAAAGCATGAGCCAATCATACCCCTTTGATCGGCTCAAAACAAGCACTTTTTTGAGCCGATGCGGATGATCTCAAGGTAGAAGAGCCGCCTCGCCGTCTTGTTTAGCGTATGCGAGTCTCGCCTAAAACCTGGGGGCTAGGGTTCGGGGAGTAGGATTGTTCACGGAACACCCGAAAAAACACAGAAGCAAAATGAGCTAGCGAGATCTTTTTGGAGTGCGGTGACAAGCAGAGCCGGAAGGCGAGCGCGGCACCGCTTTTCTTGCACTTGCAAAAGCGGCGTCGCGCGGAATACCGCTTGCCGCACGCACTCCAAAAAAAACACTTTCCTCAGCGCCTCTGAACACTCTGTGAGAAACACTTTGGACGTTCGATGCTGAATGTTCGATGTTCGCATTCGGTGCTAAACAAGGCACCTCTCCGTTTGCTCCCGTGCGGCAAGCCGCCGGAACTGGCGGAGGGCTATTGACACCTCATGGTGCTTCACTCAGCACGGACGTTGCGTTGACACGGCTTTCCGCGGAATAGCGGCCGATCCAATCCTCCCAGTCAAAGCCAGTGCTTTTTTCAGGCCTCTTTTGAGAGAGTGTGATCGTGAATTCCGAGTGCTGGTTTTTCTTCCATGCAATCTGGAAGAACGCCAGTATGCCGCCACAAAACTCCTCTTCTTTGGGCCAATTTGGAGGCACAGGACTGTTCATGAAATCACCGTAGACCAGCCAGAGATCAGCGCGACCCTCTGACGAATTCAAGCGAAGGGTCATTGCTTCAGACCTGGCTTGATGTAGAACAGAAAACTTGTCGTAGCTTCTGTCCGTTATAGGATGCCAACACGCCGTGATCAGTGGATGCTTTTTTGTCGTTGATGCTTCGTTCCCGTCTGCCTCATATTTGCGTAAAAAAAGGCCTCCGAAGTCATTGTCATTTTTGTGCCCCTTGTCCCATCCACCGTAGCGCCCCACGCGTTCATCGCCATGAATGGTAAACAGAAAGGCAAGATTGGGATAGAGCCATTGTTTTCGCACATCCCACACGCGGAGCGCGCTCATCCAATCATACTCCCGGTAGAAGAGCGTTCGGTTCCAATAGGCCCTGTGCGCCTCATCATCCGGCCTCGTCAGCGTGATGTTCACGGTCAGCACATCTCCAGTCTGTGCAGCGCGGAGTTCGCCCAGGAGTAACGGATGGATGGTCTTGTTCGTGACTTCTGGATCTGTGACAGGCCACGTGATCTCAAAGCCAAGCAGATTCGTGCTGGCGGCACACAGGTTCATAGCCAACAAGGTAAGTATCCCTGCCCATGCGATGGCCCCTTTTCGAAAATACATTCGTAATGTTAGCATGGTGTTGAATTATTGCGCTTTTTGATCCACAAATCAAACTAAACTTGAGGTCAGGCGAGCAAATGGGCGCAGTTTAGATTTGTTTGCCGGCATAAGAGTACCGCATCTCATCGGGAGTGGCGCAAGCTCTAAGCCATGCTCTTCGGCGAGACGTTGACAGTGCCAGTCGTTCGGACGGTTCGGCACAGCCTCACCCTCCAGTCCTTTGGACATGACATCCGTAAAGACTGCGATGGAAGGACACGCTCCGTCGTGGCCGGACGCGACAGAGCGCGTCCCTCCAATGAACTGGAAGGGTCACACGTCTGCGTGACTGGACGAGCAGTCGCTCGAACCTCTTTTGCGCAGAGGCTCTCCGCCAGCAAAAAATCAGAACCCCGCTCGCTTCCTAAATTCAAAATCACATTAGAATCGTCAACGCCGCGGAGTTATGGTAAGTTAAACGCACATTCAAAACCCCCTTTTTTTTATGAACATCAAAACCCTTTCCTTACTGCTTCTGCTGGTCCCCGTCTTGACCTTTGCTGACAGCAACACGCTTGTTATCGCCTCCTGGAATGTTGAAAATCTTTTTGACACGATTGACGACCCTGCCAACCCAAACGATGACGGCTATACGCCTGATGGGTGGACACACTGGTCCACCTACCGTTACACACGCAAGTTGTCAAACCTGTCAAAAGTCATTGCTGCAATGAAGCCTGACATTCTCTGTCTGACGGAAGTTGAAAATCGGCTTGTGCTCCAGGATTTGGTGGCCACTCTGAAGAAGGAGCAAAACTATGAGCTGCCGATTATTCTTCATCGCAATGGCGAAGACACGCGCGGTATTGATGTTGCAATGCTTGCGAAAAGCGCTCCGGTCGCGACAAACTGGTTCTGCGCCGTACCGACGCAACGCGACGTCCTTGCCTGCGACTTCATCATCCATGAGCGCCCCCTGACTGTCTTGGTGAACCACTGGAAGTCGCAGCTCGGCAAGAAAGAAGAGAGCGATGATATCCGCCGTATTGAAGCAAAGGCTGTACGAAAGTTCATCGATGCGCGGTTGGCAAAAGCACCCTCCGCCGCGCTCTTGGTCACAGGCGATTTCAACGACATGGTCAACGCCCCTATTCTCGTAGAGACCGCAGGGTTCTCGCTCAGCGAAGAGCAGGTCCGCACAAATGCATCCCGGCGTCTGCTGTGGAATCTCTCCGGCACGCTCCCCGGGTCAGACTGGGGCACCTATTACTATGCAGCAGCCAAGCGCTGGAGTTCCTTCGACTCCATCAGCGTCACGCCTGCCATGCTGACCAACAGTCTCCTCGCCGCGCCCTGGCAGGTCAAGCCGGAGACCTACTCGATCTTCAAGTACCCTGACCATGTCCAGACCAACGGTGTGCCCAAGCCGTTCCGTTACATCCGCAGCAAGGTCGACGGCAACCGGATGGTCATGGGCTTTTCAGACCACTTTCCTGTCCGCGTCGAACTTAAAGCGGAATAGCCAACGCACGCATGTAAGGAGACTCACTATGAAAAAGAGAATCGCGTCACTCATCGTCTGGGGAGCCTGTGCAGCGCTTGCGCAGACCAATCAACTGGCTGTCGGACCCTTCCTTCAGCTTGTTGGCGACGGACAGCTGGGCGTTGGCTGGCAAGCCGCCTCCCCCTCTTTCGGAACCGTCAACTGGAAACAGGAGCAGCCGGAGTGGCAGACCTCCTTTTATGCTGAAGACGGGCTAAAGGAGTTCGGCGTGATTCAGCGTGCGGCCATCGATGGGTACGTCCCGACAAAGCCGCTGGAATTTTTTGTTGAGTCTAAAGAGCATAAAAAGAACGGGCTCACCACCAAATCCGAGGTCCTGAAAATTCCGCCGATCCTTTCGGAGAAGGGCGAGACGAGCTTCCTGATGATCACGGACATCCATTCGCGTCCTGACATCTATGCTCCTTTGATCGAAAAGGCAGGCAAAGATATTAACTTCATTGCTCTGGGGGGCGATTGCATCGAAAACCCAGCCAGCGAAAAGGCGGTTATTGACGCATTGACAAGACCCATGGCCTCCCTGGCACAGAAAGGCATCCCGTTCCTGTTCCTGCGCGGCAATCATGAATGCAGAGGTGCGTATGGACGCTTCCTGCGCAATCATCTGATTCTGCCCCGCGAAGGCTATTACGGTGCCCTGACCCTCGGCAACCTTCGCCTCATTCATTTAGACTGCGGCGAAGATAAGCCGGATGCCCATGTCCAGCTCTTTGGGATCACTGCGCTCGAACCCCACATGAAGAAGCAAGCGGAGTGGCTGAAGCAAGAGACGAAGAGCGAAGCCTTCAAGAAAGCAAAATTCCGTGTTGTCCTCATTCACATCCCCGTCAACTGGAACCTGGAGCAAAATTATTGGGCCACCACGCAATACAGCAGCCTCTTCACGCCGACCTTGAATGAGAGCGGCATCCACGCCGTGATTTCAGGACATACGCATAAGAGCAACCTGTTGCAGTCGCCGACAAACGCGCCTGTCGCTGTTTTCAAGGGGCCCGTCTTCATCGGTGCAAGCTGGCCGCTGGAGAAGCATGTGGTGACTCGTGTAGACGTTCAGGAAAATGAAATGTCCATCTCCTTGATCAAAGCGGATGGCACCGTAACTTCAACGCAACAGTTTAAATAAGCCGGTTGATCGTTGTTGCGACCAGAACCCCCGAGGCGAAGGCCCACGTCAGGTTGTACCCGCCGCACGGAGCGTCCACATCGATCACTTCGCCTGCGCAGTAGAGATTACGAAGGCGCCGGCAAGCCAGTGTGGACGCATTCAACTCGTTCCGCGCAATACCGCCACGCGTGAGCATGGCGCGCTCCCATCCCTCTGTCCCCGTGACGCGCAACGGACAGTCCGAACAGTGCATCGCAAGTGAGAGAAGTTCCTGCTTTCCCGCACGCGCCATGACAACGTCTGAGAGCCCCGCCGCTGTACAGAGCGCAACAGCCAAGGCACGCGGCAGTTCACCGGAGAGCAGATTGTGGATCGAGCGGCTACCGTGGCGCTCGCGCCACTGGGCAAACAGCTTTGACCAGTCGTCCAGGGTCCGCCCCAGCTTGAATGAAACGCGTATCGTCACGTCATGATCCGAAAGCAAGCGCGTATTAATTTCGCCTGACAAGGCAAGTGCGGGCGGACCGCTGATGCCTTTGTGCGTGAAAAGGATCGGGCCTTCGAGCGGCTTCTTGGCCGCACCCTTTGCATCAATCCGAAGGCTCCCCTGTTCGCACAAGATGCCTGACAGGGCGGTGACCCAGTCCGCTGGGATGAAGAGTCCGGCAAGTGCTGGCACAGGCTCAACCATCTCGAGCCCGGCAGCCCGCGCCAAGGTGTAGCCCGAGCCGTCGGAGCCCAGGGCCGGGTAGCTTTGTCCACCGGTGGCCAGCAGGACATGCCGGGGGATGAACGTGCCAGCAGATGAATGGACAGCCGCAATACGCTGTCCCCCTGCCTCTGCGTCCGGCTCCAGCTCAAAGCCGTCCACGCGAACGCCAGAGTGAATCACCCCCCCGGCCTCACGCACCGCGCGTACAAGCGCATCACGCACATCAGCCGCTTTTTGGGAGACCGGGAAGACGCACCCATCCGCTTCGGAACAGGTATTGACACCCCTGGCATGGAAGAAGGCTCGAATAGCTTTCGGCGGGAAGGCATGCAAGGCCGGCAAGACAAACCGCGAGGCTTGGCCAAATAACGGCGCCAGCTCATCTGCGGACGACTCATGCGTCAGGTTGCAGCGGCCGCCCCCTGTCACCAATACCTTGCGACCAGGCGTTGCACCGTGTTCCAACACGATGCTTTGTCCTTTTAAAAAAGAAGCGGCGGTCAACCCTGCTGGGCCACCGCCGATAATCAGATGATCAACCGCTATACGCACGGCATTTCCGATAAATTAGAGTTGCTGTTCTTCAGCAATGAGCGCCAACATGCGGGTCAACGAAGCCGTAATATCCGATTGTGAACGGGAAATCGACTGACACATGTGAGCCAATTCCGCATAACGATGGAGCGAACTCAAACGATTCCGTTCCAACTCGCTACGCCGGGCCTTTAAACTTTCAACAACTTGCGTCAACTCTGCAATTTGCTGGTCGCGCTTATGAACCATGGTGCGCGTCTGGAACAACTGCACCAGGAGTTCACTCGAAGGAATGTCCAGATCAGAGACTTCCATGCCGCCGGGAATCGGGACAAGGATGGGCGCTCCGCACTGGGTGCAATTAATCTGAAGGCCTGCACCACGGTAATCAATGGCCAAGCTGTTATGACACGCGGGGCATTCAAAGACGATGTCCGTTGATCTGATCTCTTCCTGGGGCAGTTCCGGAGTGTATGCCTCTTGACCGACAGCAGGAACATCTTCATCGGCATTGATGGTCTCAACACCCTGGCTGGAAGCAATGCCTTCCTCTTCCGGAAGACCCTCCGGGGTGTTTTGTTCGCCGACTTCACCACCCGTGGCGTCATGAACTTCTTCATCCAGCTCAATGCTTAAAGCCTGAGCCTTCTTAAATCTATCGCTCATGGAAACACCTCCTTTTTAATCTTAAAAGGCAATGAAACGCAGGGATAAAACACGCCCGGATGCTGGGGTTATTAAACCGCCGGCTTGGTGATCTTGCCACTCTTCAGGCAGGATGCGCACACCTTTACACGGCTCACGGCACCATTTGCCGCTAACGAACGCACAGAACGCAGGTTCGGCAGAAAACGACGCTTGGAAATACCTGTTGTGTGCAACCCGATACCACCTTTCGCCTTCGCCAAACCATGGCGAACAATGGTATTACCGGTGTGTGGACCCTTACCGCAAACTTCACATACTCTTGACATGATACTATTCTCCTTAAGAAAGGGAAATAGATTAGCATTTATTTCATTTCCAGGCAAGGAAAAGTCATGGGGAAACCCATTTTTTTTATCCCTTTTTCCAAAGTCACCATTTGAGTTACGCATGAAAATGATGTATCATGCACTCTTCCAATTCTGAAATGGAGTTTTTTAATGAATCATGCATATGCAGTAATTTTAGCGGGGGGTAGCGGAGAACGTTTTTGGCCACTGAGCACAAAGGCGCGCCCCAAACAATTTATTTCACTTTTCGGCGGGCGTCCCCTGCTCTCCCTGGCCGTCGAACGCCTCGCCGGGCTCATCCCCAATGAGCGAATCTTCATTATTACAGCCCAGCATCTCGTAGAAGACACTGCGACAGCGGCCTGGAATATTCCGCGCGCCAACATCATCGGCGAACCCTGCAAACGCGATACTGCGCCTGCAATCGCCGTGGCCTGCGGCATCGTCATGGCCCGCGATCCCAAAGGTATCGTCTGCATCCTGACCGCAGACCAGCTCATGAGCGATGTCGAGACCTTCCGCGTCACGCTTGCGGATGCCGTCAAGGTTGCCGCCCGGGAGAAGGCGATTGTCACCATGGGCATCCAGCCCACCTATCCCGCCACCGGGTTCGGCTATATCGAGGTGGATGCGCCGCTTCACACGGTCCAAACCGTCACCCTCTTCAACAAGGCCAAACGCTTTGTTGAAAAGCCTGACGCTTACACCGCAGCACGTTACGTAGAAAGCGGACGTTTCTTCTGGAACGCCGGCATGTTTATATGGCGGACCGACACCATGCGCGCCGCACTCGCAGCGAATGCCCCGGATCTGGCCCAACTCTGCGACAGCATTGCCGGGGCTGCGCTCTCGCCCGCGGATCTTGATGACGTGATGCGCCAAGCCTACCCCACGCTGCGCTCCATCTCCATTGACTATGCCGTCATGGAACACCTGGACAACATCATTATGGCCAGAGGCGCCTTCGGCTGGGATGACGTCGGCTCCTGGCCCTCCGTCGCAGGCCATTTCACCGCCGACTTGGACGGCAATGTCATCATTGGCTCCTGCGAACAGCGTGAAGCCCAGAACAACATCGTTGTTTCAGAGAACCGCTTGACCGCGCTCATCGGCGTCCGCGGACTTATCGTGGTGCATTCGGAGAATGCCACCCTCATTTGCCCCAAAGAGCGCGCCGAGGAGGTCAAGAAACTCCTCCAGCGTATCGCGCAACGTCCTGATGGCGCTAAATATGTCTAAACGTTTCAAACTGACCATTGCCTACGACGGGACAAACTATGCTGGATGGCAAGTACAGTCCAATGCTCATAGTGTGCAGCAAGCACTTGAAACAGAGCTTGAAGTGCTTGTCGGCCATCCGGTGAAAGTACATGGCAGCGGACGTACGGACCAGGGCGTTCATGCGCGTGGGCAGGTCGCACATGTCGACCTGAAAACACCTATGAGGCCCAAATCACTCTGCCGCGCCCTCAACTCACGCCTGCCGGAGGATATCCGCATCCTGAAAGCCAGTTATACAAAGCCGGATTTCCACGCCCGCATATCGGCGAAAGGGAAGGAATACCGCTATACGGTCTGGAATGACGACTTCTGCTTGCCTGACAGGAGGCTCTACACCACGTATGTTTATCGTCCGCTCAACATAACAGCCATGCGCAAAGGCGCAGCCTCTTTTGTCGGCAAACATGACTTTGCCTCGTTCACAGCCAACCCCCACCGTCAAATCGAAACAACCGTGCGCACGGTCTTCGCCTTTACAGTCAGCAAGCGCGGAAAAGAGATCGTCTTCCGTGTCAGCGGCGAAGGCTTTCTCTACAAACAAGTGCGCAGCATGGTCGGTTTTCTGATCCGTATCGGCGAAGGCGCAGAGAAGCCCGAGGCCGTCGCCGAACTGCTCACCTCCCGTGCGCCGCGCAAGGCCCGCGTCCCCTCCGCCCCTCCCAACGGCCTCTTCCTCTGGCGCGTCTGGTATAAGTAGAAGCTTGATACTTGAAACTTGATGTTTGATACTTGACACTTGATACTGGATGCTCAAATTTCTGGTTTAGTTTTTTCCCAAGTTTCCAGTTTCAAGTTTCAATTTTCCACTTTAGAACTTTAGAACTCTCGAACTTTAGAACTTCTCCCTCCCCCTCCCCATGCCCTTCCTGCTCATACTTATAAGTTCCTGGCTCGCCATCAACCTCCTGCACGGACTCTGGATTGGACTCCGTCGCTGGCGCTGGGAAGCCAAGGTCACCCGGGATGCAGACGGACTGCTCCCGCAAGCCGGCCCCTACACACGCGGCAACGGGCCGATCGCCCTCTTATGTGTCCACGGCTTTGCCGACTCCCCCATGCTCTGGTCGCGCATGGCTGACTATATCCAGACACAGGACAGCTCGTTTACCTGCCGTGCGATGCGCCTTCCGGGGTCAGGCGACCCGCTTTCGGTTACACGCCATGTCACTTTGGAGCAGTGGAGGCAGGCCGTGGACGATGAAGTCGCGACGCTCCGCAAGACGAATGCTCAGGTCTGGCTTGTTTCGCACTCCCTGGGGAGCGCGCTTTGCATCGATGCGGCAGTACGGAAGCCTGACGCTGCAGAGGGGCTCATCCTCCTCGCGCCCCTCATCAAAGTATCCAGGAAAAGAATACCGCTGGTACCCGCTGAACTCGGTTTTAAATGCTCAGAATGGATCTTTCTATTCTCCCCTGTCTTTGAGTCCATGTTCGCATGGAAACCAACAGCGGCTGACAATCCGACATTCACATACGTGAGGGACCGTTTTATTCCGTTCCAAGTCTATCGGAATCTTTTCAGGCTGATCCATGCAAATAAAGAGCAAGCCAGCAACCTGACGATTCCAGTCTTTGCGGCATTGAGCAAGTTTGACCGCGTTGTTGATTCCAAGGCAGCCAGCCAGTGGCTCGAACAGGTGCAGGGAAAGAAAGAGGTCCGCTGGACAGAGACCGGCCACGTCATTCACTTGGCCCCAGGCTGGCAGACGCTCGTTGATGACATCCTCGCCTTCATCAAGACTGAGAGACGCGAAACTAATGCACTAACGCACTAATGAACTAACGAACTTCCTACGACTCCCGAATCCGCTTCGTGGTGCGCATCGCGCAAAACTCTTTTCCGCACATCGAGCAGTGGTCGTCCGTATGCAGGAGATCTGAATTAGCGCGTGTCTTGAGCCAGCGCGCACGGGCGCGTTCCGGATCGATCGCGACCTTGAACTGACCTTCCCAGTCAAACCCGACGCGGGCGCGCGAAATGGCATCGTCCCGGTCACGGGCACCCGGAAAACCGCGTGCGACATCGCCAGCATGGGCGGCGATGCGATAGGCGATCATCCCTTGATGGACCTCTTCCCCGTCCGGCAGCCCCAAATGCTCCGCCGGCGTCACATAGCAGAGCAACGAGGCGCCATACGCGGCAGCCGCTGTTGCGCCAATACATGACGTGATATGGTCATAGCCAGGGGCGATATCCGTCACGACAGGACCGAGCACATAGAATGGCGCGCCGTCGCAGACCTGCTGCTGACGCTCCATGTTCATCTGGATCTGATTGAAGGGGACATGCCCCGGGCCTTCGACCATCACCTGAACGCCCCGTTCACGGCAACGATTCACCAATTCGCCTAGAACATCCAACTCTGAAAACTGAGCCGCGTCACTGGCATCTGCAAGGCATCCCGGACGCAAGCCATCGCCCAGCGAGACCGTGACGTCATGCTTCGCCAAAATCTCCATGACTTCATCCCAGCGCGTATAGAGCGGATTTTCAGCATTGTTCGTCTTCATCCACTCCGCCATGATCGCCCCACCACGGCTCACGATGCCCATGATACGGCTCATGGCCAGATCCACATGCGCGTGGAGCAAGCCTGCATGCAGAGTCATAAAATCAACCCCCTGCTCCGCCTGCTCGCGGATCACCTGAAGCAGGAGGTCCGGATTCATGACCGGCACATCGCCGGGGATACGGGAGAGCGTCTCATAGACCGGCACGGTCCCGAGCGGCACAGGCGATGCCTCGAGCATGCCTTGGCGAATGGCCCGCACATCAGCGCCCACACTCAAATCCATCACGAAATCCGCGCCCGCCTTGAGCGCCACGTCCAGCTTCTCCAATTCATCGCCCTTGCCGGAACGTGTCGGGGAACGGCCTAAATTCGCATTGACCTTCGTTGAAAAGAGACGTCCGACGCCCACCGCGCGGACATTCTTGTGCGCAGGATTCAGGGGAATGACGGCACGGCCAGAGGCGATCGCCTCAAGGACTGCCTGGACATCCACATGTTCATCGTTTGCCACGCTTTGCATGGCCTCTGTAATGATACCCTTCCGGGCGGCTTGTAATTGTGTCATAAGAAGGGGCACAGGTTACACTTTCCCGGCCTCAATTGTCCAGCAGAAAGCGCGGACTGGGATGTTGAAGTTATAGTTAAGCGCCCCGCCCGGGGTGGCGTAGTGGCAGTCGGCAGTAGCAGTTGGCAGTGAGACCCCGGGAACAAACCGGCTGGCAACTTTTTTAGCATCGAATAGCGCGAACCACGCGAATAAAAATGGTAGGGCGACGTTCTCCGAACGCGCCGCGGCAGGGTCGGAGACCCATGCCCTACCTTTTTATAACGTGGCATAGGCGTGACAAAATAGCCAAGCCACAGGTACGATAACTAACAAAAATGACCTCAAGCCCTCTATTTCTTTCCACATGCCTTACAATGGGGTGAACTCTGAATCAATATGCTTTTGCAAGTCAGACAGTTCTTGATTTCTCATTTTAAACACTATAGCTGATTCAATATTTTCAAGCATGAGTATTCTGAACTTTGACACGAGAAAACAATACAAGAGCATCTCATCACGGTTAAGCCTAGACAACACTTCCTCATAAGAATGAGGGACTGACGAAATACCCTCGATAGCTGAAATTTCAGCAGAACACTGAGTCTCTAAACTCTCTATTAAATCTTTCTTCTCAAGCCCATCCATCGTAAGCAAAGAAGAAATGTCAGTTATCAACTGTACTTTATGAGACGTGCATTCACGTAGCAATCGCTCCTTCGAATTTAACATTGAATATCCTTTGACCATCTGCAAGCAACGCGCATTTGTCAATTTATCGAGTACAACGATTAGGTTTGTGATGACAGCAAAGTTAACTTGATTTGCTATTATAACTGGCCCGTTAAATTGTGGCTTAATATGTCTTTCATCTTTTGAAATGATATTACAGCTTGATCTAGACGAAATCCGACCGCATAAAAAACCTACAGCTAAACAAACAACAGCAACGGACAAAGCTAGGAAGTAGCGAGGGCGCAATTTGACACTATCCATTGGCATCCTTTCTGGGAATAACGGCGATTTTGGAGTCTATTAGAATGATTCGCCATTCTGCAAAACAAAGCTCTTCACCATGCGCAGAGTATACTCGCTTGGGGATTGGGTGGGCAAGGCGCAAGTTGCTCGGAGTGATGGAATCCCCAACTTTAGAACTTTAGCACTTTCGAACTTTAGAACTTCTCCTTGTCGTTTCTCTCGCAGAGGCACTGAGGTCAACACCTCTGACGCCGAGACAAGTACGGCGGGATCTATGAGACCGCCGCCAGGCTAGTTTCAAGTTTCCAGTTTCAAATTTCATTTTAGCACTTTCGAACTTTAGAACTTCCCTCCGCTTCCCCTTTTTTGGCATACTGCTACCAAGGACAAAAATACTATGAAAAAGACTTATGCAATCGTTGCTTTGACCCTGCTTGCAGGCTGCCGGAACAGCCTCTTCGTCGACACGGAAGCGCCCGGCCAGCATTACTATGTTGCACCTTCGGGAAGGGACACGAATCCCGGCACCCGGCAGCAACCCTTTGCGACGCCGCAGCGCGCGCAAGCAGCGGTGCGCTCGACGAAGAAAGATCCAACACTGCCCATCACCGTTCATTTTGCAGCCGGCACCTATTCGTTAACGGAACCGCTGATCTTTACCCCGGAGGATTCCGGGGCTGCTGCCATCACCTACTGCGCAACGAAACCCGGAACCGTCATGTTCAGCGGTGGCTCTCGCATTGACAACTGGAACATCCTCTCGAACGGCGTCTGGACAGCCGACCTCCCTTGGCTGAAAAACGCAAAGGAGCCGTTTACTCAGCTCTATGTGAACAACGTGCGCCGCCCCTGCGCACGGACCCCCAACGAAGGTGCCTATTTTTACACGCGTCGCCTCACGCTGGAAAAGAATGCCAAGGACACGCCGCAATGCCTCGGGTTCAGCGTAAACAAAGAGGATGTCCTGAACTGGATCGGACAACCGAACGTCCGCATTTCCCTCTTCCACAACTGGGTCAGCTCTTACAATCGCGTCGCTCAGTGGGATGCCAAGCGCAATCGCATCGTCCTCGGCCGTCCAGCCGGCATCTTCTTCCTCGGCCCGGAAGTCCGCTACTATGTCGAAAACAGTCTGGAGGCGTTGGATGCGCCAGGCGAGTGGTTCGCAGATACCCAGACCGGCCGCCTCTATTACAAGCCGCTTCCCTCTGAAAACCTGCGCACCGCTGAGGTGATTGCACCGCGCCTGACCGCGAAGCTGATTCAGTTTGAAGGCGATTACAAGGCGAATCGCTGGATCGAAAACATCCATTTTCTCAATATCAGCTTTAAGCATACCGATGCCGACCTCTCACCCAACTACCGGCACAGCGTGCAAGGCGCTCACACCCAGCAGGGTGCAATCACGGCGCGCGGGTTGCGCAACAGCTCGATCCGAAACTGTGAGTTTTCGTTGCTGGGCGAACACGGCATCTCCCTGCTCGCGGGATGCAGCTCGAACCTCATCCAGAACTGTCACATTCACGCCCTGGGCGGGGGCGGCGTCTACCTTTCGGAGGGGACACCCGCGACCACGAATCTCTCCCACCACACGACTTTTAACCGCGTGGACAACAATTTCATCCACGATGGCGGACATCTCTTCCGCGCAGGCTGCGGCGTCTTCATGGGCGGCAACGCCAGCTACAACGCCATTACGCACAACGAAATCTGCGACCTGAGCTGGATGGGCGTCCACCAGGGCTGGAGTTGGACCGGACGGGCCCCCGCCCATTCGCATCACAATGAAATCGCCTACAACCACATCCACCATCTGGGCAACGGCGTGTTGAATGACATCGGCGGCATCTACACGATCGGCGTATCGCCAGGAACAATCTTGCACCACAACCTGATTCACGACATCTCTCGCTTTGAGCGTGGACGCGAAGGCTACGGCGGCTGGGGCATCTATCTGGACGCCGGCAGCTCGGAGATTACGGTCACGCAGAATATCGCCTACAACACGCGCGACGGCTCGTTGCACTTTCACAACGACGGATACCCCTACGGCGATATTATTACCAACAATATCTTCGCCTGCTCACAGGATGGCGAATTGATCCGCAACAACATCAAGGATAATGAAAAACGCCACGTGACCTTTGAGCGCAATATCGTCTACACAGAGGCCCGGAACGTCTACAGCGGCGGCAACTGGAAAACAAACAGCAACTTTTTCTGCGATAACAACCTTTACTGGAGCACGGCGACCAACTCCCCGCTCTTTGGCCAGGGATGCACCTGGGAGCAGTGGCAGTCCGCTGGACTGGATCGTCATTCAAAAATCGCGGAACCGCGGTTCAAAAATATTCAGCAGCGCGATTTCACATTGTTGCCCGACTCCCCGGCCTTTGCGCTCGGCTTCCGTCCCATCGATATCGCCCCTGCAGGACTCACTGGTGACCGCGCCTGGCGTGACCTGCCCAACCGCTTTCAGCGCCGCACCTTCGAGCGCGCAGAGCCGCCAACCCAACGCAGCACCCTTGCCTACAGCTTTGAAGAGGAGTCTCCTGGGGATTTACCTGATGACGGCTATATGCACGAAGGGGAAGGGAAGGCCCTGATCCGAGTTGCACCCAACGGCGTTAAGAATGGACAATGCCTGCGCATCGAGGACAGCCCTGACCTGAAATATTCGTACGATCCTCACTTCTACTACCGCCCCGAGTTTACCAATGGTATCATTACAGAATCCTTCTGGCTCAAGCACGAACCTGGCGCGATCGTCCTGCACGAGTGGCGCGACTGGCCTGCAGGCAAAAATCTGATCACAGGACCGCAAGTCCACATCAATGGACAGGGCGAGCTGACCGTCTCTGGCAAGAAGCTGCTGACCCTCCCCGAAAACCAGTGGCATCGTATTGTCATCACCTGCGGACTCGGCAAATACGCCACCGGCACCTGGAAGCTCAGCGTCGAACGCCCGAATGAGGCTGCTCAACAATTTTCAGCGCTGCCGTGCAGCCCCGCCTTCAAGCACCTGGACTGGCTTGGCTTCACATCGCTCGAAACCAAAACCACGGTCTTCTCCATCGATGATCTGACGCTCGAAAAGCATGACATCTCAACTCCCGCACTCCTGCACTAACGAACTAATGCACTCACGAACTTCTCCCGTCCCCTCTTCAACTTTAGAACTTTAGCACTTTCGAACTTTAGAACTTCTTCTTCGCTTTCCTCTCGCAGAGGCGCTGAGGCACAGAGGCCAACACCACTGACGCCGAAGACACGTACGGCGGGATCTATGAGACCGCCGCCGACCCGAAGTCCCCCCCATACAGCCAGTTTCAAGTACTTGTCCGCCGGAAGCGTATTCGCGAAGGAGTATCCAGTTTCAAGTTTCACTTTAGAACGTCTCTCCGCCTGACGATAAACCCATAGAATGGCGTATTGCCAACAGCACTGAAGTTTGATACATTTTTTTTGTGATTAAGCGTATTTACATAGAAACAAGCGTGATAAGTTTTTTAACGGCGCGCCCATCAAAGGATGTTGTGCTTGCAGGGCATCAGGCTAGTACGCATATTTTCTGGGAAAGTAAAGACGAGTATGAGCTTTTCATTTCTGATATGGTTATTCAGGAATGTGAAAAAGGCGATTCTGATTGTTCGCAAAGCCGTATTCAAGCTATTAAGGGACTTCCGGTATTAAATGTTGATAAAGAAGTTGAACGGCTCGCATCTGCATTGATTAGAAGAAATGCAATCCCAAAAAATTCACTTGAAGATGCCGTGCATATTGCAGTTGCTTCCGTTAGCGCAATTGATTTTATTGTAACATGGAATTTTAAACATATTAACAATCCGTTCATGAAGCAAAAAATACGGACGGTTATTAATGATCAGGGATACACTATGCCGGAAATCTGCTCTCCGGAAGAATTGTTGGAGGCCAATAATGAATAATCCCATTATAAATGAAGTCCGTCGCGTACGTGATGAACATGCACGGAAATTTAACTATGATTTGGCGGCCATTTGCGCTGACATAAGAGAGCACCAAAAAACATGCGGACATCCGGTTGTTACGTTGAGAGTAAAAGCTGGGCGAAAGCTATATCCCCTGCCGGAATCCGGACTACTGGCATGCCATGAAAAAGGCGATTAACCCATTCTAAGAGTTAGAACGCCTTTGAAGAAGCCGCGACTTCAAACGGAACAATTGATTGCTAGCCCGAAGTCCGCCTCATAAAATTTCAAGTGCTTGTCCGCCGGTTTATCCGCCGTCTCGTCCACCGCAGGCATCGCGTAGGCGGAAACTTTAGCGAAGGAGGCTGACACTTCTCTCGCCCCCCTTCCCAACTTTAGAACTCTCGAACTTTAGAACTTCTCCCCCCCCTCACGCCCGGAAACAAAAACCATCACTCGCGGAGGAAAACACACGATCTGCCATCACACGCTAGGAAACATATTGCGTTTCAACAGGTTATGGTCAGCCACCCCCACCTCCCATCACACGCTAGTGGACACGGAACTCGGCACGAAGATGCCGGCGGACGACACGCCGGCAATAAAAACAAAGAACAGTCAAATAAAGTTTTTCATATCCGTTTTGCGCTGGCTTGATTTGTCCCCCTTCATCCTGCAAACCGGAAGGCTGCGGGAAGGCGGCTCAAATAATCCATCGCTGGCGACAGTATACACCCGGCAGGGATGGAAAGGAATTCTAAAGAGATTTCTGAAAGAAATATTTTTCAGTCACGCTGGTACCATGGCCGCACCGAAGCAGCAGTATCAAGGCTTTATTGCTCAGCTGAAAGTGCCGTTCTGCAGCTTCTTGATGGCGACCCACAGGTCCGTCCCGACGAAATGCAGCAGTTCAACCTCGGCGAAGGTGACCGGGGTCCAGGCCATCTTCCCGTTCCGCATCCGCTGCCGCCAGCCTGAGAAAGTCGTGCAGACCAGCCCGTGGGCTTCGCAGAATTCGGTCTGCGACATCCCGCTCTTCTAATATATCCGGACCAGTTTCCGGCGCTCGCTCTTTGAATAGCGTATGCTCCCCTGCGTGTCAGCTTTTCGGCTTTGTATTTTCATGCCGCATGTTATAACATAACACTCAACACGCGACCAGTAGGTCAACTATAAGACGCTTACTTTTCATCGCAACCCTATGTCTAAACGCGAGCCCTCTACCTACCCATCCGTATGTCCCGACACGAGCCCTCCGCCTTTCTCTTTGGATATTTGCAGCCATCCGCCCTGCCGTTGAAATTTTCTGCATTCACCTTCCAGACTCCTAAACTGATAACTCCAAAAAACAATAACATCGTCATGTTTCAATTCGTCGGCCAATGAAGGCCATCGCAATGAAAGGCAATAGACTCCTTGAATCTTTTCCCTTGGTTTCAGCGTAATCGATCCTATCGGTGGATCCTCTATGGCCAAAAACTCTGGAATGATTTCTTGTCCCCGTGCTGTAACGAGAACAAGAACGAAACCTGGCCTGAACATCCAAGGCGCATACATGAACGCAATTTCAAGCTCTGTGTCACTTCTATTCTGAAGACTGATACATAAATTCATGTTATTACTCGAGCACAGCTTCATATTTATTGATAACGGCTCATTATCAATTTCCAACTTCCCCTCATTTCCCCAAAAACAAGAGCTAGCAAACAAAATAACGAAACAAATCGCAATACCGGCAACATTACTTATACTTTTCACAATACTCCTTCACATGCTTCTTTATAAGGTCGATACTACGTTGTGTGCAACTTTCAGACGGCACCAGTTTATTGACGTAAGATTTCTGAACATCGCACGCTTTTTTCTCCGAAGCCTTGTGCTCTTCTGGATTACTAGCGCCCACAATAATGCCTGCGCATTTACCCTTACATATATCTGGATTTTTCATCAAAGCGTCACGAGCATGGCTCGCTTCATGCACTCTTATGGCATCGAGGACACACTCCTGAAGACCAGGAGAATTTCCAGTGCCAAGTTGAACAGACACTCCTCCTTTTCCACTGCATACAATCGTGTTAATTTTTTTATCTGCATCTGTAGTTCCCCACAAACCTACTGAATCAACAACGACAACAGGACTATTGTGGACTAACTGATAAGTAAGCAACAAAGATTGCTCGAACATTTTACTACGTTCCCTGTCGCTCTTGTCTATTGTGTATCGCAATAGAAAAGCTTCGTCTCCTATTGGATCCCTATTCACCCACCTGCCATCCAGCAAATTAAGATGGCGGTAGTTGTAGTACTGGAGGCCGAGGGTGAAATCGAAGACTTCGGATGAGAAGGTGAGTGGGTTTGAGAATTGCGTTATTGCCTGATTGCCTGATTGCGTTATTTGGAATGAAGTGATTTGGCCGAAGGGGCTGTAATCATAAGTGGAGGCAAGTGCACCGGCAGAGTCAAAGAGCTCTGTCACGTGTTTTACCTGATCAAAAGAATAGAAGTAAGCATTAACACCAACCTGCAATGCCAGAGGGCGTGTGGCCATTTGCTCTGACAGATCCCAAGCAATGGAGTGCTTGACGCTGGCGCTGTTGAGCATATCCAGCGCGGCAATCTGGAGGTAGCCGCGATACAGATAGCGTTCATGGCGAGTGAGAGTGCCAGAGACGGTCTCCTTGTACTCAAAGCGGCGGCCCATGTAGTCGTAGGCCATCTCGACCTGTGTCGTGTCGTTTGAGAAGAGGACGGGCCGGTAAATGTTGCCGCTATGTCGCGGAATACCGCTCCTCGCTCTTGCACTCGTTAAACCTCGCACAAGCCTTAAAATCGCGGTCGCCCCTCGCCTGCGGCTTTGGCTTTGCGCTCTTTTATTCTCGGCATTGTAGGTGACATGCCAGATGCCGGTGAAAGAAGATTCACTCGATGAACCAGAAGGCTCGCCATGCGACTGCGGAGGCTGACTCGTTCGTGTACACTTATGGATGTGGTCTGACATATTTAGACTTTATCAAAAGCTACCCTTCCGAGGCAACGACTGATATGCGAATAACATAATCATCTGCATTTCAAATTCTCCAGCCCTTGTTTGCAATAGTGTCGAAGCAGTTCAGGACGGCATGGTGTTCGATAGCGCAGGTGATGAACTTCGCATGTTTAGGATCGAGCGCTTTGGCGACACCCTTGATGGCCCAGTTGTCGCTCTCCGTGCCACAGGAGGTGAAGATGATCTCGTGGGGCTTAGCGCCGATGCACTCGGCAATCACGCGGCGGGCATCTTCGACGGCATGACGCGCTTTCTTTGCGCCGGAGTGCAGGGCAGAAGGATTGGCGAAGCCTTCGAGCATGAAGGGCAGCATCGCCTCCAGCGCGTCAGGGTCGAGCTGAGTGGTCGAGGCGTTGTCGGCATAGATGTGAAGGGGGAAATTCATGCGGAGGGAGCCCGGGCTGGAAAGAGGCGGCAGCCCTCCCGCTTGAAGCTGTCCAGCTTGCTGGCCACATCCTCGACTGCGCATTCAAAGAGATCGGCCATGCAAGCTAGGCAAAACAGCTTCTGAGAATGATCGCCCAGGAGCTTGCGGTTCAGTGACAGGACATCAAGCGGAAGCGGCGAGCCGCAATGGCAAGATGAATTATGATTGTTGTCTCTAGAATCTTCAATGCTCATACTTCTTTTCCAACCCCATGGCAAGAACCCGCTCACAAGCTCTAAGGCTTCAGTACTCTCAATTTTAAAACTTTAGCACTCCCGCACTTTAGAACTTCTTCCCCGCCATCCTCCTCAACAGGGCAAACACGTCTGTCACGGAACTCTATGCTACCAAAAACCTGCCCCAACCCAACACGTCTTAGGACGTCTGGAATCCGCTAAACAGTTACTTGAAATCTATTCATGCACTAGATGTCCCCATATGATAAAAACATCATTCGTACCATCTAACTGCATACACCACGCTGATTGCTTTTCCAATTCCTTCAAGAAAGATTCCACTGTGCAATAATTGCTTGAAAAAGAAATCAGAGGCATATTCGGTGCAGTATAAATTTTCTCATTCTTTGTAAATGGATATTCAATTATCTGACGTGTTTTATTCCAACTATTTGTACCAAAAACACAGATTGTATATCGTGAGTTAGCTTGTTGCAATGCTAAATCTAGCGATGCAAGAACTTCAACAAGTGGCATATTTGTAATATTGGCACTTACGATTTCATTTGAAACCGTAATCTTATTCATGTGCACAGGATTGGAGCATCCAATCACAATCATGAGAAGCATAAACAATCCAAATGGCAAGAGGGTAGTACTTCTACAGTTATTTGAATTACTCATTTTATTGCTATCTTTCCTATTTCTCGGGTGGCAAAGGGATTCCTCCTATGCCTTCCACCCCGGGCATTCCAACTATAATGTTATCCATACCGGGAGCAAGTAATGTAATTGCAATCTGTTGCGCCCGGGAAAAACCCATATCGCCTGGAACTCCTGACAAGGTATTCGCTCCAGGAGGATGCGTATGATAGAATGCCACTGCATCAGTTCCTTTATCACATTTGTTTTTTTCCTCATTCCAAAAATTTGCAGTCGTGCCCTTAGACTCCCCCTCCCATGGTGTTTCAGTCAAGTTGCCGTTTCCATCTTTCCATGTACCTGGATACGGGCCTTTTGATGTTACTTCTTTTGTTTTTTTGTCACAACAAATATAACCGCCATGTTCTCTATAGAAGTTTTGTGGTCTTTGTACTTTTGCTCCTCTAGATAAGGTTATTTCCCAATACTTAACAAGCGGCTCTTTCAACATTTTGTTTAATGCTTCCCGTGATTTTTTAACGATTTCCGCTTTAATTTTATCTAATGGACAACAAGAGTTAAACTGAGCTGGTACTAGTGGCGCAACTGGCGGCGGGACTGGTGCTGGTGGTGGGGGTCGCTTAACTGGCGGGGGTCGCTTAAGAGGTGGAAGCCTAGGTGGCACATTTGTTTTGATATATCCTATTGCATCAACAAACAGAACTGCGTAGGCAGAGGGGTCGTGTTTGGACATAAGACATTATCATCCTTTCTGGCGTTCTGTTTCATCGTGATTGCGTATGGGATAGGGCTGTATACCTTCATCATTATGCGCTGGATTATACGCGTTTGGCATGGGAGGGACAAGATGAAAATTCCGTTTGGAATAGTGGAAATTTGACCCACCTTCGCGGATACGTCTCCGGCGGGCAGGCACTGGAAACTTGAAACTTGGAGTTGCTGCCAGTGGGGCTGAAATAAACCGACTGGTAACTTTTTTAGCATCGAATGACGCGAACCACGCGAATTAATAAGAACATCGAAAGTGCAATGTGTTTCTCACAGAGGCACAGAGAGCACAGAGGTCTGTTTTTTTCGTGTTTTTAGTGTGTTTCGTGGGCAAAAAGGTGAAGTTGTTGAAAAGCCCCCCGCCCGGGGATACCGGGAATAAACCGTGTGGCAACTTTCCTCTCGCAAAGGCGCTGAGGCGCAGAGGTCAACACCACTGACGCCCAAGACACGTACGGCGGGATCTATGAGACCGCTGGAGAGTAAGCCTTGTCTGTCCCCCTGTCGCCATATTTTTGCGGTTCAGCGCAGCTTCGCCCCCCATTTTAATACAGCTCCGCAAGCTGGAGCAAGGGCGAGACTTTGGCGAGCCGTCGCTTATCTTAGCGCCATTCTTGTCTGTCCCCCTGTGGCCTGAAAGCACCTTCCCTCCTCCCGCCACCATGTAGACCGGCTCGTTGGCCTTGATTCCGCAGGCCTCCAGCTTCTCCAAAAGACGCAGGAAGGTTGAGATGCTGTGCGTGTCCGAGACGGTTGTGCGTATGCGGTATGCGTAACGGCTGGCCAGCGCGGGCAGGTAGTCACGCCTCAGCACCAGGCACTCGGCGCACCCCTCCTGGACGAAAAACTCCACGTCCAGCCTGTTGAAGTTATCGGTAAGCTCGCTGTAAGGCGTAAATTTTATCACCGAATTAAACGAATGGAACGAATTGGTATATGGTAGGGCGACGTTCTCCGAACGCGCCGCCGCGACCCCATTCGTCCCCCTGCCCGTGCTCACGATGCCGTTACCGGTGACGACGAGCTGCACAAGCTTGGTGCGGGGGTCGGGGGAGTCCGTGATGACGTAGAAGGTCTTGACGAAGGCGCCCGGCAGCTTGTCAGGATACGTCTTGAAGGTGATGCCGACCGACGACCCCTTGTCCACAACGTTTGTGGTCATGAAGGCATCCGCGCAACCGCAGGCCCTGGAGACCGAGGCGATGCCGATGGCCGCGTCGCCGACATTCTTCAGCGTGTACGCCACGGTCCTGCTCTGCTCAGCCGGGAAGTCACCCAACGACACGCGGTAAGACCCCTCCACCACCAGCCGCCCGCCTTTCGGCTTTTCGGCAAGGGCTGTGAGAGAACATGCGAGGGAAAGAAATAACAAATGATGTTTAGCGCGTTTCAGTGACAGCTCCAAATAGCAACATGATTTTTAATATCCGTTGTCTAAATATGCCCCCTTTAACTCTTCTAGGCCTCAAGCCTATTCGCTTTTTCTCTTGCCAGAAAAATCACCGTATTTTATTAGGTAGTAATTGGCGGCATGCCTGACCCATAGATGTTCATGTCTGGTCAATCGTCCAATAATCTCCTGCATCCACATTGATTGGTGCAACTGCTTCAATTCCGCACCCGCTTTTCCTTTCAGTGACGCAGCGTTAATATACATGAAGCTGTTCAAAATCTGGGGAATAGTTGCCTTTTCAATGAACTTCCCAAATTCCGACTCATTGAGAATCAGTGGATATTGAACGGCAAGCCCCATTAACATGAACTCATCACTGCTCCCAAGCTCAGGATACCACAGTTCGCCATCCACCTCCACACGCGTAACTAGCATTTGGCGGTCGCCAGGTGCAAGGGAGAAATAGACTTTAAAGGGCCTTAGCACACTTGAAAGCGCAAGACCTCCTGTCTTCCCCTGTATGCAGACGGTTTCAGGCTTGCCACTCTGGAAACAATTCGTTGTCGTGACGGATTCAACTGTATTGCGTTCAAAGGCCTGTATCAAGCCTGTTTCACCGCTCCAAGGGACATGCGGCCACACGCTGACTCCTTTTTGATCAAAAACAGAAAAGGCCCATTTGCCACTACCTGGATGACATTCATACACAGGACTTTCAAACAGAACATAGTAAGTTTCTTTTTCAGGAAGTGCGATGATCTCGCCAAAAAAAGCCGGAACAACCGGTGTGCGACGCAACAATGCAATTTTAACAAAGAAATCCCTTCGCTTATCTCTACAGAGAAACCTGAGATCTTGTTGCTTATAGACTTGCAAGGTTTTCAGCACCTCCTGCCTATTGGTTTGGGCTATTATGAAATTATCATCCGACGGCAAAGCGTCGTCAGCCTCTTCGGCGCCTAAACGCGTTGATACCAACATTAACATACTGAATAATAAGAGTTGAGTTTTCATAATTCTTGTAATTTGTCCTCTTCTGAAACAATGAACGGCCACCAATACAAGATCCCACTATTTGATTTCCACCGTGTTGCCCAGTAGAATGATGCAATGCGCCGTTTGGGATTATTGGAACAAACTATCGTACTGATAAAATTTCTGTTATCAAGTCCCGTAGGCAGAGGGGTCGTGTTTGGACATAAGACATTATCATCCTTTCTGGCGTTCTGTTTCATCGTGATTGCGTATGGGATAGGGCTGCATACCTTCATCATTATGCGCTGGATTATACGCGTTTGGCATGAGAGGGACAAGATGAAAATTCCGTTTGGAATAGTGGAAATTTGAAACTGGAAACTTGGTGTCAACGAAAGGGTAACTTTTTCTCGCAGAGGCGCTGAGGCGCAGAGAAACCCCCAATCCTCAAAATCCTGTATATCCCCACGCCGAAGCGAAGCTGTCGGAAATCCTGTCAAAAATGAATTGGCAGTTTTTTCGTGCTTTTCGTGTATTTCGTGGTAAATAACTTGAATGTAAGCCTTGACCTTTTAGTATCCGTTGTCGGACTTGAACCAGAGTTGCAGCAGGCGGCCGATGATCTGGCAACCGCGGTCACACATTCATCTTAATTGATTGTATCCTGGAAAGCGGGACCGCATTAATCTTCTCAGCAAGAGGAAAATCGTGCTCCCCTGCGTGAATAACTGTTAACTGCGTCAACTTCAAATCATTCATCGCATGATGCATAGAGGGGGTCAAGCGTGGAGCGGACGAACATTTGAACTCAAACCCCCATTTCATTTTTCCGCGAATAAAGAGCAGATCAAGTTCTGCACCTCCATGTGTCGCCCAATAATAGAATTCGCCAGTCTCCGCCCCCAGATGACGGATGATTTGATCCAAGGCAAAGCCTTCCCATGACGCCCCCATTTTAGGGTGTCCCGCCAGATCCTCTGGCGTCCGTAAATTGAGTAATGCATGGAGCGTTCCGCTGTCGCGGATGTAAATCTTCGGTGCCTTGACCTGCCGCTTGGAAATATTCTCATGCCACGGAAGGAGCTGGTAGATCATCAACGCCGAAGTTAATTTATCAAGATATCCTCGGACAGTCGTGTCTGCCACGCCAAACGAACGGGCAAATTCAGAGGCGTTCCAGATTTGCCCATGGTAATGGGCCAGCATCGTCCAGAATCGACGCATCGTTTCCGCGCTGACATGAAAGCCTAATTGTGAAAGATCACGCTCCAGAAACGTGCGAATATACCCCTGCCTCCATTCATGACTCTCAGACAATGATGCCGCAAGATAGGAAGGTGGCAAGCCCCCTCTAAACCAAAGATCCTCAATGTGGGTCGCCCCAACCTCCGTGAGCAGTAGCCCGCCTATTTCATGGTAATAGATTCTTCCTGCTAGACTTTCGGATGTTTGCCGGAGCAATTCTGGCGATGCGCTTCCCAGCACGAGGAACCGCGCAGGGTTAGGCGTGCGATCTGCCAGGACGCGCAACACACTAAAAATATCGGGCAGACGCTGAATCTCGTCGATGACAACAAGTCCCTTCAGCTTTTTTAATGCCAACATGGGGTCGCTCAGACGTGCAATATCTTCTGGATTTTCAGCATCAAAAAAAGACACTGAGGATTTCCACTCCTTGGCAAGTATCCGCGCCAGTGTTGTTTTCCCGACTTGACGAGCACCCGTGAGCGCCACGACACGATGCCTCGCCAGTAACTCTTTCAAACGACAAATCTGTTTTTTTCGATTAATCATGTGTTTAATTTACCATGAAATATCGGTGATGGCAACCGAATTTTCAATGTATACAAAACACCTGCAGGGGAAGGGTAAGCTTGTTCGTGCGCGAGTGAAACTGGATACTGGAAACTCGACAGTTGAAACTTAGGGTGCTGAAATAAACCGAGGGGGAACTTTTAGCTACGGATTGCGCGGATTGTCACGGATAAATACGAATATCCGCCTTCGCGGATACGCCTACGGTGGACAAGACGACGGTCAGGAAGAACGCATAGAACACAGAGAAAGCAGTTTAACCCGGATTACAAAACAAAGCATTCGAAATTGATCTTTGCGATCTTTGTGTTCTTTGTGGTTAAAAAAGAATTAACTACTCCATGAGACCCAAGGAATGCCCTGCGTAGCGCACAAAAATGCCGCGCCAGTCATCTAAATACTGTGTAAGAATCGATTGGCCTAGTTTTTCGTGGTCACCGCATGCATAGAGCGCCGATGCAGCAAAGAGTTCGACCATGGCTTTGGAAAACTGAGGTGCCTGCGTTCCCGCCCGATCAGTACCTGCATTGAAATGTCCTTGTACGCCGGGCTTCTTTAAGAATGCAGCCAGGGCAGGAGCAGCCTTTGGATCGCCGATGCGACTCAAGGCCTTTGTGATGCTGCGCAGCGTATTGAAGTTCGTCTCTGCATCGCACTGGGCAAGCCGTTCAATCAGCACCTCCGTTGCCCGAGGATCGCGCGGAATCGCCAGACACCAGATGGCGCTATCCAGTTCCGGCACCTTCAGGAATCCATCCCAGGCATACGCTTCAGCAGTCGGCATGGGCAAGGCCTTCACCTGCTGCGCCAGGAGAGGGACCCCCTCTTTGTCGCCCAGCAGACAGAGCGCTTTCGCTTTATCTGGCGTCGGATTCTTTGCAAACGCTGCGCGAAGGGGTGGGAGCGCGTTCTTCCCACCCAGCGCAAGGGTCAGCAGATTTTTTCGCTGGCTCGGGTCCCCGGCTGCTGCGGCCAGCTCAGATGCCGAAACAGGACGGCTATCCCGCGCGATCTCGGAGAGATTTTCAGCCGGCAGACAGTCAATGGATGCCAAGTGCTTCTGCAACGCCTTGATATCCACTGCGCGGGTCGAGCTTTTGTTCTGCACGCAGAGCGCGGCGGCATAACCAATCGCATAGCCTTGATTCAACATGTCCGGATTCATCCGCGCCAAGGCTTGGACGTCATGCGTGCAGGAGAAGCAGCGTCCAGCCACATAAAGTCCCTCCACTCCAGCAGGGATGCAGGCGCGTAACGGCACATACATGACGACATCCTCACGCACCTTCTTTGTTGAAATCATCAGACCAGCAAAGGTGTAATCACTCATGTAGTAGCCATGCGGATCAAAGGCGCAGGCAATCACACTGATCACATCCTTGTATGTACGGCCAGAGTTCACATCAAGCTCGTCGATCTTATAATCGCCAATAATCCGTCGCGTCTCGCGAATCTGAGCAATCGGAATGCTGGGTGTCTTGTTGGCGTAGTCAGCCACCAGGACGCGATGAAGCGTGGCACCGGTGATATCCATGGGGTCAAACGCCATGGAATTCGGATAGTGTCCAATGAACGACGCCTCTTCAATGCAGAGGTCGCCGTCGTTGATGTAGTCTGCTTTTGCGCCCGCCATCACGCAGATATCGCCGTCGCCGCTGGCATCGATCACGATCTGACCTAAGGCGACGCCACGGCCCATCCACGTCGCCACCTCCACGCCACGCACCGCATTGCCTTGAATCACAGCACCCACGGCCAGCGAGTGATACCAGATATCAACGCCCGCCTCGTTCAACATTTCAGGATATGCGAGGCGGCGCTCTTTCATCCACTCCTGGTTAAAGCCTTTGCGATACCCGCGCCAGAATCCCGTGATCCCCAGCGCTACGTTCCCGCCGATAAAGCCTGCCTGCTCAATCATCAGCACGCGCTTTCCGGCACGGACTGCGGCAATCGCCGCTGCATGTCCCGCTGGACCGCTGCCAACAACGACGATGTCATATTCGCCCCAGACCGGCACAGCGCTGGCCGGTTGACGCACTGTCGCTACCTGGCCCTGACGAAACGGACGTTCACGGCCCATCAGCTCGCGAATCGCGAGCCCCTCGCGCACCTCGCCCTTCACCGCCTTGAAGACCAACTCAGCGGGCTTTGGCATCGCTGTTTTTGCAGCGACTGCTTGCAGATGCGTTCCCACGAGATGTCCGACATCCGTCAGATAGACCGGATGCATCAGTTTCGTAGCGACATCGCGCGCGGTTGCCACGGAGGAACCCAGGACGTAGAGCTTGGCTACTCCTTTCGGCTGGAACATCTCCGGTTGCGGTTTCACCAAATCCAGAGGTTGCACCATGGACAGCGCATTGGGCATATAAAAATCCATGCTGTGTGCAAAGTTCGTGCTGATCACGACATTCCATGTTTCGCGCAAGGACTGCTCAGCCTTATTGAGGTTTGCCCACGTCCATTCCGGCATAGGAACTTCTTTTGTCACCAGCGTCAGCGCTTTCGTCTTTTTGTCCACCAACGGCCTGGAAACCGCCAGCGTCTTCGTTGTCCACGGTGCGCGCTCAGCCCCGGCATCATCCGCGACATGTGAAGCTTGCGACACATCGAGTACGATTTTGGCGACAATCGCCTGGACACCCGCCTTATTTGCCGTTGCAATGCCACAGAGCATCCCTTTATCGTCCACCAACACGCCTGCGTAGCGCGAATTATCTAAGAAGGTCACATTGGCCTTGCGCAACAGGGCGCTCGCCGTCCGCGAAAAAACCGTCGGATCAGGCTTTGAAAAAAGCATCTTCGCCAGATCGGATTGCGGAGCAGGGCCTGCTGCAAGATCGCGCTTCGCCTTGGCAATGTATTCATCGCCGAGGAACGTATAGTCGCTGATGATGATGACGCGTGCGCCTGCCATCCCCGCGGCATACGCAGCGCCCAGTCCCCCCTCACTGCTCCCCACCACAACCAGGTCAACCGTGTCAATGACAGGAAGCGTCCGTTCCGGCAATGTCACAAAGCGCTGCGCATCCGCCTGCACCGCGACATTCATAAGTGAACCCAGTAAAAAAACAAATGCCAATCTGTTCATATCAGCCATCCTTAATAGCCCAAATAATGTTTATCAGTTATTTCTTTGCTTGCAATACGGAACGTGCGTAGTTCGCATAAAAACCACGAGGATCATTCGCGTAGGACTCCAGTATCTTCTGCGCCACCCCGTCGGAGTCTCCCAGACGGAAGAGCGCGGTCGCCAAATTGATCTCGCGCAAGGTGAAGGTCTTCTCAGTTGACTTTTGGCGATAGTCGCTGGTGCTGCTATAGCCTTCAACAGGCGGGATCGTCTTGCCCATCTGGATCGCATGTCCGCTGACCATGGGCGCCTGCAACAGCGCCTTCAGCCCCGGCACCAGTGCAGGATCATGAATCAGAGGGGCCGCCAGCGCAATCACGCGGCAATGTTCCGGCCGCGCGTATTTGAAACTGGCCAGTTCCATGATCCGCTGATGAATAGCTGGCACCGCTTTCTTGGAATGAATACGTCCCAAAGCTAAAATGTAGGCGGACATGCGATTGACGCCCGCATCGAGTCCGGCATCCCACGTTGCATCCCAGGTGTTTTTTGAAACCCAGTCGATCAGTTCATCTTCGCCGGTCGCATCCCCAAGCAGGGCCAGGACATGCGCATACGCGAGGCTCACAGCAGGGTCGCGTCCACTGCTATGCGTGTCGATCTCGCGATATTTCTGAAGGACACAGGGCAGCGCCCGCTGCGGATCAGCCATGAGGAACTGCAGGCCATCATAGTTGACGCGCATCATTCCCGCAGCCAGCTTGAGCATATCCTCGGAGAGCGGATGCGAATCCGGCGTTCCGATGACGCTCTTCGGAAGCACGCCGTCTGCGACCAACTGCTCCTGAAGTTTTCTGATCGGAAGCGCGCGTAACGAGCACCCCTCTTTGAGCGCCAGCGACACTGCCAAGGCAGCCGCATACCCTTGATTCTGCAGATCCGGCTGCATCCGCAAGATCGACATCGCATCGCGCGTGGCACTCATGCCAATCGCCCCCACCAGAAGGCCGTCCACCCGTTTCGGGAGCAGCGCACGATAGGGCACATTGGCCTCCAGGATTGGATGGTTGGCACCGCGAACCTGACGGCTCCAGAAAAAATCACCAGTGGCTGTGCCATGCAGATCAAAGCGGCTCCGATGCTGTATAAAGGTGTCCGGATAGGTGCGTGCCGTGTAAAAATCCAAGGCGGAGACCTGGAAGACGCCCACCAGACGGCGACGTTCGCGTGAATTGACCAGTTGTGCGACATCCCAGCCGGCCTCTGTCATGGTCCGCGTCCGCAAACCGAAAAAACTCATATCCGAGGCATCTGTATCATCGACAAACGAGAAGTCATTGTTATGTCCGCCTGACCCCAAGCGGATCACCGCCATCCCGACGCCTTGTCCATTTAGCTCTTCTGCAGGATAGAACTCTGTTGTCTCTCCTGCCGCAGCAGCGACATCGGCATTGCCTGTGGCATCAAAGACCGCCTTCGCCAGGATGACGCCGCGTTCCCCCTCCGGGGTCACAACCACGACGCCCTTCAGTTGATTGACCTCCAGGAAGGCGCCGACCACCATGCACCCATACCAAATTTGCGCCCCTGCCTTGCGGGCCTCAGACCGATACCACTCAGCCTTCGCCTGAGAACGGACGACCCCCTTGACTTTCACACCTTCATCGATTACCGAAGTGAATCCGCGCACATGCCCATAGTAATAGCCGCAGATCATGCCGACCGTCTGGACACCCCCCAACTCGTAGAGCTTTTCAACGACAATGGTCTTAACGCCCTTTCGTGCGGCGCCCACGGCAGCAGGCCCGCCTGTCGTCCCCCCGCCGGCGATCAGCAGTTCCGTCTCGCCCAGGACCGGCAACGCACGCGCTGCGCAGGCGATCTTTCCGCTCCATGTCGCATACGGATGCGTCAGCGTCCCCGAGACTTCGCGGATATCCCCAGTCACGACATCCTTGCCCTGGTCGCCACGCAGGCTGGCCGGACTGATAGGAGCTTCCGCCTTTGCCTTGATATCCAACGCTGCACGCCGTCCAAGGCGTGCGCCCAGCAGAATATCGTTCGCGGGTTTCAGCAGTTCCGCTGCCACCTCGCGCGGCACATCACCCAATGCGCCCAGGACCAGCAATCCGCGCACGTTGGCCGGACGAAAACTCTCCAGGTTCAAGGCATCCACATCGCTCCACGCAGCTTCAGACGGCTTTGCAGAGATGATCCGGTCAGGCGGGACAAAGGTAAAGCGGTCCGCAGCATCGAGCTGTTCAAAGGTGAAGGTCTTGTCGCGCACATTGTTGAGCGCTTCAGCGAATCCGTGGGCCGATCCATCCAAAGCGACAGTCATCTCGCATTCGAAGAGTTGCGGTTTAAATTTGACACTCTTCCCGAGTTTAAAGATATCCGGATCAGGCTGCCACTCCGGATGAGGAATGACCTTGCCGCACCCCTCCGGCGCGCGACCGGAGACAACGACCTGTCGCACTGTATAGTTCGCCTGTGGAAAGGGCGCTGCTGTTGCGCCCGCATGTCGGGCGAGCATGGCCCGGGGCGTGGCATCGATCACTTGCTTGGCCCGGATGGCTTGGCGGCCACTGCGGTTCGCCATCACCACGCCAGCCACGTTCCCCTGCTCGTCCAACAGCACATCTGTGGCATACGTCCCTGTCAAAAAGGGGATTTCAGCCTTAAGAAGCGTTGCGTCCAAGGCCTTCTTCACCTGTAAGGGTGTCGTATAGAGCAGCGGCTGAGATGCGGACTGCCCAGCAAAGAGCGCCTTCATCAGCGGCGAGGATTCCGCCTCCGCACCGGTTGCCCAGAGGCGCAGGGTGCCTGCCATATTTTCGCCCAGCGTATCATACGATGTGACCAGATAGACGCGCATGCCCATCTTACGTGCCGCATGTGCGGCAGAGACTGCGCCGCAACTGCCGCCCACCACGACCACATCCACATCCTGCACGACCGGCAGTTCACGCGCAGACTCCATCACCACGGCTGCCTGGACGATTCCAGCGCTAAGTAAGATCTGTGCAACGAATACGCTTCTCAAAATCGGGTTCATCAAATAGCTCCATCCTTTTAGTTTATACAGCCTTACCGGCAGCCTTTGCAGCAACACGTCCTGCCGCTTCGCCCATGGCAACAGCATTTCCGGTGACACGATAACTGGAATGCGCAAAGAAGTCACCGCTGATGCAGCGTCCGGCAAAGAATAGCCCCTCCACCTCCTTGGCGATCAAGGCACGCACGGGAATGTCATAAGGCTTCACGCGGATCGGCGCAGCATCGATCCCTTTGTTCTTTGAAGGGTCAAGCGCATGGATGTCCACGCTGAAGGAGGCCTTGCAGGCAGCATCCTCGAAGGTGCGACCCTCCTTCAAGTCATCGAGCGTCATGGTGTAGCGTCCCTGCAAACGCCGGCCTTCGCGCACGCCGATCTGCTCAGGCGTCGCCACGATGCGGACACCCTTCCAGATGCCGCCCTGCTTGCGCAAGGCATCGACGGACGCATGGATATCCTTTCGCGCATGCAAGGTCGCGCGCGTCACATCGCGCTGGCTGATCCCGCTGACCCCATATTCGTGGTTCGCCATCAGGATAAAGAGGTCATCGCGCACACGAAAGAGCGAGGGCTTGCTATACGAGGGTGCATGGCCTCCAGCCTCCATGGCGGCGTAGAGGCGATCTTTGGGTGCAGCCCAGGGCTGACGATCATCGATATCGTTATAAAAGGCGGTGATCTCCTGTGCCTGCACGCCGCTGATCAGCGCGATCATGCTCATCGGCTGCATTTTGCCATGCTCAGGATGTCCCAGCGCAAAGCTGCATCCGGCCCGCGCGCCGAGATCGCCGTCGCCTGTGCAATCGATAAAGGCCTTCGCCGCGACAGCTTCGCGCCCCGACTTGGATTCAAGGATGACGTGCGTGAGCCGCGACTGGAGTTTCTGCGCCGCCACGACACGACTGTGATAGAAGATCTCGATGTTGTGCTCTTCGCAGAGCCTCTCCAGCACCAACTTGGTCACCTCAACATCAAAGACGCCCGTACGTTGACCTTTCGGGGAGAAGCCACCGCCGCCAGCCTGTTCAATGCGGGTCATCAGTTCTTCCGTAAGCCCCTTTTTGTTGTGTACATCCAGCCAGTAGGAAAGCAGTCCAGAGGTCCAGATCCCGCCGAGGCAGCCGGACTGTTCAATCAGAATGACGCGGGCAGAGGCGCGTGAGGCAGACAACGCGGCTGCCACACCCGCAGGACCGCCGCCGCAGACAACAACATCCGCTGTCGCGCAGACAGGCGTTTTGCGCGCAGGCTCCTCCACGGCCTGAGCATCGGCACTCTTGACTGGCACGGTGTCGCCCAGCAACGTCCCTGCGCCACCCGCCACCAATCCCTTCAGACACACTCGACGCGAAAGCTTGACCATCGATAACCTCCCGAAAACTTACTGACACTCATGCGTCAGATTATACGTGTTTGATGCTTTGCTATTCAAGGTGCAAATTTAGCTTATCTCAATTCCCCATCACATGCGCAGCAAATTAAAGCGGAGGCGGAGATCATTTGCCTCTTAACTCTAAGTGCCGACGCAGGAATCACCGAAGTTTATACAATATAGTGTATCTATCTACTTGCCATTTATTCGTTGTTTTTAATTTTAATTTTTCACAAATCTTTTCGATCAGTTTATTACAGTGACGATCCATGTTATCAAACTCTCTCCCTCTTAAAAGACTCTCTTGCTCAAATTGTACAAATATTACGTTTGGAGCCCTTTTAGAATAGAACAAAACAGCCTGAAGTTTTCGGGCATTCTTTTTTTCTAGTGGGTCATCAAGAATAAACGCTGACAGAAAGATGTCTTCTTCTGCATAGCATTCCAAATGCTCGCCTTTGTTTTTTACAAAACCCTGTGAAATCAACTCGCTTCCAACATATGATACCAGATTCGAAATAGTATCCTTGTTGTCAGAAGAACGCTCTGTTGTTTGGGGTAAGTCAGGAATCTCGACAACAGGGCAGGAAATTCTCCTAATTGTGACCGTGTAACAACCAGACAGAATCAATAGAAACACTGATACGGTCACTAACTCAAGACACTTTTTCATAAACTCCTTTCGTTCCAAATAAAGGCAAAGGGGGCCGTAATTAGACATTAGCATCCTTTCTGGCGCTCTCAAGCCAGTTCAAGACTTTTGACCGGCTGAGCGAATCGGACGCCTGTTCGGCTCATTGCCAAGTTTCAAAATACATTCCTGTATTCCCACAACTTTAGAACTTTAGCACTTTCGAACTTTAGAACTTCCCCCTCCCTCTACTTGACGTTCGCATCTTTCATCATAAAGACATTGTCATATCGCCCCATCTCATGCCGTGGCGGCAATTTGGTAAAGACGGAGTCCTCGGCGAGCTTATACACCCGAGGCATTTCGGTGAAAATCTGATTGGCCACGGAGTCGGTCCCCTTGGGCGGACGCGAATAGGTCTGTCCGCATTGGATAAAGAGGTTTCGCCAAATGCTGTTCTGGTCGTTCTTCTCACGTGAAACCGGCAATTCCGGATAGCGGCTGCGATAAAGCTCGCCCTCGATGTTCACATCGGACATGTGTTTCTGGATGGTCGCGCTGCTCAAAAAATCATTCCACCGTTTGTTTCCCCAGCTTGAGAAGCTGACGCCGATGGCGCAGTCGATGAAGATGTTGTTGTCCAGGATGTTGAACTGTCCGCCATGGATCTGCACGCCGCCGAAATTGCCGTTGGACGTATTTTCGAAATAGTTGCCGTACACCAGGCTGCCGCTGATCGCATCGTCAAAGCGGATCGCCGCCTGACCGCACGGGATGTTTGCGCCGCCGCCGATGTCCTTCCAGAGGTTGTAGCGTATGACAGTACCGCGGTAGGAGACATTGCACCACATGTCAATCGCGCCTTGGTCGTCTGACTCGGTCACGAGATCATTGCACTGGTTATATTCAATGAGATGGTCATTGCCCTCGATACGCATGGCGCTGGAAGGTCCATGATGGAAATGGTTGTGTGCCACACGCGCGCCGCAGCCATCCAGGAAGAGAGCCGGATTATAGGTGCGTCCGCGACGCGCAAAGCCGAAGACTTCGTTGTTCTCGATCAGGATGTTGCCGGAGGTCAGCCCCTTGCGGTCCCCGCCGCTGACACGCATGGCCGCGTGTCCCAACGTGTTGAAGCTATTGCCGTACACCGTGAAATTCTTCATGTTCAGGGCGCTCAGGGCCTGTCCGCCCACACGCCGCACCATACAGCCGACCAGCGCGATATCGGAGCCGTTGGACAGTTGCACGCCATCCTGCTGTCCATATTCATAGATAAAGCCTGACAGGGAGAGATGTTTGACGTTCTTCATCGTCAAGAAGGGCTTGTTCCAGCGCGAAACAACCACAGATGAACGGCTGGAGACATTGTCCGGCTTCCACCAGTAGAGCTTGCCGGAGGCGCAGTCGTAGTACCATTCGCCAGGCTGGTCGATCTCTTCCAGCAGGTTCAGCACAAAGAAGGGATGGTTATCCTTCAGCCCGGTTTCGGGCAGATGCTCACGGAATGTGATCGTCCCCTCGCTGAAGGAGACCGGCATGGTGCAGTCTGACCAGAGATGATAGAAGTAGCCACAGACCATCGCCTCCTTGGCCTGGCTCCAACGCTTCATCTGCGGGTCGGCAAAGAGAAAGGCCCGGTTCGTCACGCTGCCGGTCTGGGGTCCTGTCTTCAGCCAGCCGGTGTTGGGCCACCGCGCGATGGTCATGGGCACGCCGTCGGCAAAGAGTTCTCGGATGCCGCGTCCCAGATTCATCTCCCCGCGTCCATACGGCCGTTGCGTCTCAAAGGAGTCGTACCCCTGCGCCTTCAGGTCGGCGACCACCACCTTGGCGCGCGCCTGTTCCGGAAGCCGCGCCAGGATCTCGGAATCCGTGACAGGCTCAAACCCTTTCACCGCGAATCCCCCGTCAAAGATCGGGCGCTCCCCTGGACAGGCACGGTAGGCAATCGGCGCAGAGGCCTGACCAGAGTCCTGTTCATCGAGGTCAAGGGTCGAACGAACAGCATAGCGTCCGCCCCGGACAAAGACTGTAGCGCCCTCACTCTTGTTCGGACGCGCGCGCACAGCATCGCGGGCGCGCAGAAGCGTGGCAAAGGGTTTGGCCTTGCTACCGTCGTTGGCGTCATTGCCATCCAGTGCCACATAAAATTCGACAGGCGTCTTGGGGAACTCCTTCCACGGATGGCGCGAAGCGACAGCAGGCGAGGGCGTTATCAGCGCTTGGGCCTCCTTCAACAGGTGGGCAGGTACTGGACCCAGTCGAAGCAGCGCCTCGTAAGCGGCCTTGGCCTCAGCGACCTTTTCCCGTTGCATCTGGATCTTCAGCATCGCGTAGGCAGCCAAGACTCGGACAGAAAGCGGCTGTTCCGCTTGATCGCGCAACAGGGCAAACTGTTCGCAGGCCTCTGCGCGCTTTCCGGCTCGCCACAAGACAGAGGCATACGCCTCACGCTCAGCGGGGTTCGCTTTTAGCAGCTTTTCATACTCCGCAACAGCCGCCTCCCATTTGCTCTCGCGGACCAGGCTTTCACACAAGGCACGTTGCAACGCGCACTGTAGGGTCGCGTCCTTGTTGTCCCCCTGTTCCTGGATGAGCTTGCGCAGCAGCGCACTCGCGATCTCCAAGCCTTGTCCCCTCCGGCAAAGCTGCACGAGCGCCTCGTTCGCTTCGCCTAGCAACCAATTCGGCAGATCTTTTTGCTTGAGAATGGATTGGCAGATTGTCACGAACGCCTTATTCCCGGTACGCGCTTCGCGCAACTGCTTGGCCCATTTCACGGTCTTTTCATCTAAGACTCCTATCGTTGCTTCGACTTCCTTGAGACTCAGCGCATGGTTATAGATTTGCACACGTTCGATGGCCTGGACGAACGAACCCACGCCATAATTGGCGTAGCCGATACGGAAGACAGCGTCTTTCGGCTCCAGCAACGGTCCGGCAAAGGCCTCTTCACGCTCCAAGGCGCCATTGAGATAGAGACGCATCTTCTGTCCGTCCCATGTGGCGATTACGCAATTCCAATAGCCCAGGCTGAGCCCGTTCTTGCTGTCAATCCCGAAAGACCCATTCGTTGGACGGCCGATCTCGAAGCGCGCACGCGATGCAGGCCAGTCATTATGGAAGAGCCGGAACCCATCATAATAACCGCTGCCATTGGCGACGATCATGCCATTACGTGCATTCGGGTTGCCGTGACCAGTACCCAGGCCATAGGGCTTGACCCACACCACAACTGAAAAGGGGCCATTATTCAGCGCCAGCTTTGGCCCTGCAAACGATGTCGCATCCAAAAGCGCCACGCTCGGCGCGTGCAGACCATTCGTCATGGACAGCGGTCCCGTATAGACAAGATCCGCGACGTGATTGGACGTCAGCAGATAGTCCTTCTGCAAAGCAGCATGCGTCGCCATGCACCCCATCGCCAATAAACAGCTCAGCACCATCCTCCGATAATTCATGTCCGTTCCCCTATTCCAATTTTTTTGTGGCACGCACTTTACAACAGCGTTTACTCCTCGCCATCTATGCGTTGCATTATACCCATTTATGGCAGGGCTGGACAAGGCGCAAGTTGACGGGAAGGATGGTTTGTTGAAACTATGTTTTTTATTTGATTCGTGAGCCGCGCTTTGTTACAGTAACTCCAAAATTTGGGTCGGTTAACGTAATAGAGGGTCGAAAACATGAGTGTCGTTTTGCATATACGCACGATGTGCGTTTTGTCGGGCGTGGCGTGGCTTGGCTCAGCAGCACACGCAACGGAACCTGTTGCTCAGGCCATTCCGTATCTTTGGGATTTCTCCACATGGGAGGCGAGTTCAACGAACTATCCGCCGGGGGTGACGGGATGGAAGATCGGCGCGGCCGCCAGTACGCAATACATCCTCACCCCTGCCGTATCAGACGCACTCCTGATCGCACCGTCCAGTGCCAGCGAGACCTCGGGAGGGGTGCACAACTATGCTGGCAAGCTCGGCCTGCTCGATTCCGGGTCAGGCGCCTACGCCCTCGCCTGTGCCTTCTCGACTTACGGAAAGACGAACATCGTCATCGCGTATGACATCATGACAATCCGCAACCCGTTTGATGGTCTCAACAATACACGGACCAATGCCTGTGGCTTGCAGTACCGCATCGGCACCAGCGGAAACTTCCTCCTCGCCGGGGTGAGCTACACCAATGACGCCACGCAGCAAAAAACAGGGACCACGCCTCAAAACCCGTGCACGCAAAGCATTGTCCTGCCCGCCTCCTGTGACAATCAGCCGTGTGTCCAATTGCGATGGGCGGTCCGTGATCTCTCCGGCAAAGGGCTCCGACCCAGTTTTGCGCTGGGTCGCATCCACATCACCGGAGAAGACGGCCCGATCAGCCTCCTCCCCCCTCAAAACATACGCGTCACCTCCCTCACGGCGACCAGTTTCAGCCTGACATGGGATGCGGCATCCCCTGCGACTGAATATGCGATTGATGTTTATGCACTGCTTGATACGCGGGGCGACGCGTTCTTTTCCGAATCCTTCAGCGGGTTTGCTGGTTCGAGCAACATCAGCCGGGAGAACACCCTGGACAGTTACACGCAGACCAATGGCTGGTCAGGCGCGGCGATCTATGAAGCGCTCGGAAGCATACGCCTCGGCAATTCAAGTACGCGGGGCTGGATCCAGACACCCCTGCTCAAGCCGCCAGCCACCTGCGCGATCAGCTTCGACGCCCGTGCCTGGCCCAGCACCTCCGAGGCAACGACGATTGATGTTTATGCCATTCAAGGGGGCGCAACGAACATCCTTGAAACCATTAATCTCTCGACGAACGCCATGCAATCTTATGTCATTCAGACAGAATCCACGCAAGATACCATTTTCGGCTTCACGGCAAAGCGGAGCACCAATAACCGCTTCTATCTGGACAACCTCTCACTGACAGCCGTGAAAGCGAGCGTGACCAACAGCATGACCGTCCCCTGCAATTCAGCGACTGTCCAAGGGTTAACCCCCGGGGTCCGCTACGAAGGCGTCATCCGGTCCTTGCATGGCGCTGACCAGTCCGCCAACTCCAGCGCGTTCACGGCAAAGACATTCAATGCCACGTTGCTCATGCTCAACTAAACCCAAAACTATTTATTTGCTTTTGAATAGAAAAAGAGAGATACTATAAATCAACAATAACAAACCTACCACTGGAGAGTGTGTATATGCGTAAATCAATGATTCTTCTATCGTGCCTCGTGATGGCGTTGAGTCTGCAAGCACGGGATGACAAACTGATCAGAGAGAACACGGCGCCGGCGATGATCTCCCTCTGCACGCCCATTCAGTTTCCCAATTCTGACTGGAGCGTTTCTGGACTTCGGATCGGTATCTTTTACAGCAACTGCGATATCATGACAGGGCTTGATCTGGGATTTATCAACAGGAGCCGCGAAACGCGCGCCTTCCAGTTCGGCTTTGCAAATATCACAGAGACCATGGGCGGGGTGCAACTCGGCATCATCAATTATGCCGATCAAGCTGTCGGCATCCAGATCGGCCTGATCAACATCATTGCAGACAACACGGCTGCATGTCTGCCGCTTTTCAACGCATCCTTTTAAAATCCAGGAGGTATTATGAGAGTATGTCTTCCTTTGGCAGCGCTTTTGCTGCCCTGTATGCTGATTGCGCAGGATGTAGAGAAAATGCAGCGCAAAACCGTCTTAAATGACGGAACCGAGGTCACGACCGATGTGACGGTCGCCACACAGATCAAGACACCTGTCAAAGATACAGCCCCCCGGAAGCTCAAGACCATGATCCTGGTGGACAACCGGGCCGGCGCGCAGTATAACGAACAGGTGGCCCGCTTCGAGAGTCAGGTGGCAGCCAACCTCGGTTCCTCCCTGCTGGGGATCATCAGCCGCGAAGAGGTCGTCCGGGCACAGAAGATCTATGACGGCGAACAGCCGACAGCCTCGACTGCAGACAGCCATTCGAAACTGGCGACCTCGACGGAAGCCATGACAGCGCTCCGCAAGGTGATTTTTAACGGCATGGACCCTGTGAGCGGGACAGCCACCACCACGGAAGACTGGAAGACCGTCCGCAACAGTACGGCCTTGAATATGGCCCGCACCATCGGCGCGGAGTTGATTCTTGCCGTCGCGATTGATTCCATCTCGACTGAGACCCGTTCCTACAGCGGAACCGGGGTCAAGACGAAGACCAAGATCGTCACCCTTCGCGGGGCCTACCGGCTGATGGATCTTGACCAGGGCGCCACGCTCATCAGCGCCCCCTTGAAGAGTTCCCGCACCTTTCGCGAATCTGAGAGCATCCAAATCGACGTCTCCGATATCTGTGCGGAGTTGCTGGAGAAGGCCTCTGATATCGTCTCGAAGGATGTGCAAGCCAAGGCCGAGACCATCAAGGTGCAGGCCCCAGCGGACTCCGTCGAAATCAAACTTGCCTGCCTGTCAAAGGATTTGCAGGGCAACGATCTGACGCTCCCGGACATCCGCGTCACAGAGGACGGGAAAATCATCACCTCTGAGAAGCCGCTCGACGTCGAGATCACGGCAACCGTTGAGCTCGACGGTATGCTCGTCGGCACGACGCCCTGCACGATCAAGACGCGTCCAGGCGTGCATAAGATCCGAATTGTCGCGCCCGGCTTTGCAGATTATGCAGCGAACATGAGCGCATCCGCTGAGATGAAGCAGTTGAATTTCACACTCCAGATGACGGATTCGGGATTCCAGCGCTGGAAAGAGGTGCGCCGCTTCCTACTCAACTTGGGAGCCGACAAGAAATTTGTCGAGGCCGCGCTTCAGCGTGACCGCAAGCTGACAGACGCGCAAGTCGAGTACATCAAGGGGCAGGCCGAGATGTATCGCAACAGCAACTTCCGTATCACGAAGCTGCCGGATACTGTCGTGACCGGTGCGCGCGACTGGAGCCTCTTTGGCGTCTTTAACTTCTAACGAAAGGATCTTTACCCATGAACAAACTGCTGTTAACCGCTCTCGTTCTTGCAACCGCAATCCCCGTGCTGGCCCAGCGCCAGACCCTTGCGGTGGACAAAGTAAAAGCCAGCACAAGCCTCACCGCTGATATTGCAAAGGACAATCGCGCCATCCAGTGCGCCCGCATTGTCGAGGCGATGGACCGCCATCTGATCACGGCCATCACCTCCTCCCGCAAATTCACCATCGTAGGCCGCCAGGATCTGAAGGCGATTCTCGACGAACAGGACCTCGGCCAGTCGGGCATTGTCAACCAGGACACCGCCGCGCAACTGGGAGAGGTGAAGGGGGCTAAATACAAGCTCGTCACAGTGGTCGACCACTTCCAGGAGGAGACCGCGCGCGCTACCTTCAGTGAAGGCGAGAAACTGAAACGCCGCTTCCAGATTTCCGCGCAGGCGACCATCTACGATACCTCAACAGGAGAGGTACTGGACGCCTCGAACATCCAAGTGGAGAAGGTCGATGTCATCGGTATTGATCCCGGCACCTCCAATCGCACAGGTGGACGCACGGACGAACTCATGCCCCTCGTGACACGCGAGCTGGCGGAAAAGACCTCCGCGCGCTTGATTGACGTGCTCTTCCCGGCAAAAATTATCGACGTGGACGGCACCACCATCACCATCAATCGCGGTGAAGGCTTCTTTGCACAAGGCGATGTGGTCACGCTCTTCTCCCAAGGCAAGACGGTTGTCGATCCTGACACAGGGGAGAAGATGACCATCAAGGGCAAGGTCATCGGCACGGCCCGCATCACCTCTGTCGAACCCACAAACGCCCAGGCGGAACTGGCCCCCAATGTGGCTGCAACCGTCGGCGCGCAGGTCAAGAAGCAGGAACCCAAGAAGGACTAGCGCGCGATGGGTATCTTTATCGGAATGATGGAATACTGGAATACAGGAATGACAAAAAGGCGGGATAACGTCGTGCATGACGCTTGGGCGCGTTCGTCCGGCAGTCGACGGATATCGCGGACGCTTCGGCGAACCGCTCCTACCATTTTATTCGCCCTCCTGCTCCTCTCCGGTTGCACGACCTACGACTCGCAAGTGAAGGAGGTGCGCACCCACTACCTGGCCGGACGCTATGAGGAGGCACAGAAGCTCACCGCCAAGGAGGTCGAGAGCTCAGGCGAGACAGGCGTGGATGCTTTGGTGTGGCAGCTTGAGAACGCAACCATCCTTCGTACAGCCGGCAAAGTGCCGGAGAGTAACGAGGCCTTTGAAAAAGCGCGGACGCTCTATACGAAAAACCTGGACGAAGCGAAAATCCGAATCCTGCAGGGGGGCGCTGCCATGCTCACAACCCCTGCCAACCTGCCCTATTACGGGACGGGCTATGATGGGCTTATGATCGACACCTACCAGACCCTCAATGCCATACAAGCGGGGAATCTGGATCAGGCGCGTGTCAACATCACGCGTTCCTACCTGCTGCAAAAAGAGATTGTTCAGTCCAACGCCGAGCGAATCGAGAAGGAGAAGAACGAGATTGCGAAGGACAAAAACGTCGAGAAGTCGATGCAACTCAACAAGGATCTCTCAGATGGCACAGACAGCACGTCATTCCAGGACGAATTGAAGGCTTATGCGGACTACGTCAACCCCTTCTCCGTCTACTTGGACGGTCTCTACCATTTAACCCAGGCTCTAGACTCCTCGGATGTTGAACGGGCGCGCAAGTCACTGGAGCGCGTCTCTGCTTTCGCGCCGAATAACTCGGCCGTATCGAATGACTTGGCGATTGCCAGCAAAGCGGTTTCGCTCCCCGACATCCCCCCCTCTGTCTATATCATCTTTGAAACCGGAATGGCGCCCTCACTCGATCAAGTCCGCATCGACATCCCCATCATCATCACCGTTGTGTCGTACGTGGGAATCTCCTTCCCTAAACTGCATCTCCACCCGGAGTTTGTACCCTACTTAATGCTTAAGTCACCTGAAACCGAGCTTCAAAAAACGGAGCGGATCGTCAGCATGGATGCTGTGATCGCGCGGGAATTTAAAAATAATTTCCCGAGCATCATGGCCAAGGCTGTTGCCTCGGCTGTTACCAAAGCCGTTGCCGCGACTGCGGCGAACATCGCAGCCAAACAAGCGGATAACCCGTGGGTCAGCCTTGCGACACAGGCTACTACAGCAGCCTATCAGCTCGCGACCAACATTGCAGATACGCGTTCCTGGCAGACCTTGCCCAAGGAGATCCAGATCGCACGCATGAATATGCCCCAGGAGCGGTGCTTAAGGCTCGCAACCGCCGACGGCACGTGGCAGCAGGACGTTACCGTCATCCCCGGCCATGTTGTCGTGATTTACGTGAAGTCGACGAGTCCAGCAAGCCCACTCACCATCAACCAATTCAAACTCAAATAATTCAGGAGGTATACATGAAAAAGACACTCATCGCCTGCGCACTGCTCATGGTTTCCATGACCGCATGCCGGACAGCTGTGAATACAGTTGAAAACGCAGATACAGAGGGCGTATCGAACTTCATCGAGGACAAGCGCGTCATCACAGACAGCACCATGGAGCGTCGCGTCAGCGTCACGGCGATCAATGAGCGCAAGGCAGCCAACGGCTTCAAGCAGATTCAAATCCAACTGACCAACCGCCAAAACACCATGCAGACCATTTTTTATTCTGTCGAGTGGTTTGATGCAGACGGCATGAAAGTCACGACCGCAGGCGGCGGCTGGACCCAGCAGCAGTTCATGGCGCGGGAAAGCCTCTACATTGTCTTCACAGCGCCAACAATCAATGCGAACGATTTCGTCATCAAGCTGATGGAGAGGCCCCGGTAGGCCGCTTCATCACCCCCTAACATTCATTAAACAAGGAGAACCCATGAAAAAGACACACATGATCACAGCCCAATGCGTATGCGTTGCCACATTGTCCATGCTGACAGGTTGCGCAACAGCCCCTACCCGAATCCAGGCCGGCGGCCCGACTGCTGTCACGACCATGGGGGTCGACCTCGCAGACTTTAAGAACACGGCCGGATCGATGGTCAAGGAACTGCTGGTGCATCCCGCGATTGCAAACTTCCCCCAACAAAACGGCGGAAAGCTCCCTGCGCTCAACATCGGAAAGATTCTCAACAAGAGCGACATCAACATCGATATGGGGCAGATTGCTGGACGCATCAACGAAGATCTCCTGAACAGCGGAACCGTCGAACTCGTCGCCAACGACGCAGGCGCACGGGATGCAAACGCGCAGGACGCCTTCGAGAGCGACCGCAAGAATAACAATGCGGGCAAGGCTGATTACTATTTGGAAGGTGAGATCATGGTGCTCGAAGCCAAAGAGGGGAAACTTCGCGAGAAGAACTACACCTTCCAGTTGCGGTTGAACGATCGCAGCCGTCGGGTCAAGTGGCAGCGTAGCGTAGATGTCGGCAAACAGCGCCGCGCAGGCGGAGTCGCTTGGTAAAAGCCATGTCTAAGCTATGCGGAATGGAATGGTTCGACGAGATGGTCGGACATTGTTACGAAGCCGCCACGGCGTTTCATGCGCGTGGCGGACATCTCGTGGGCATCCTGTGCGAATACACGCCGCGAGAGATGATTCTTGCGGCTGGTGCCTGGCCGGTCTGCCTCTGTGGCGGCGATGCCGACATGATTCCAGCAGCGGAGACCATCCTGCCGGCCAACCTTTGCCCGCTCATTAAATCGACCTTTGGCTATAGCATCAACAAGGCCAATCCCTTCCTCGAAATGGCTTCGCTGATCGTTGCGGAGACCACCTGCGACGGCAAGAAGAAGATGTATGAGCGTCTTGCACAGCGCCACAAGATGTATCTCCTGGAGCTGCCCCAGAAGGCCGACGACCCTGATGCGCGCGCGCACTGGGTTGCGGAGCTCCACAAATTACACACCGTACTTGAGCACCAGTTCTCCACAATGATCATGAAGGAGAGAATCCGGGACGCCATCCGGTTGATGAACCGCGAACGCCGCGTGCGCCGCAAACTCGCGCAGCTGATGTTCAGCGATCATCCGCCCTTGTCCGGCTGCGAATTATTGAATTTGAAGAGTCTGATCGCCTGCCTGCCCGCTGACTTGGAGGCGTATGAGCGAATCCTGCACGAATTGCCAGGGCGACCTGATGATCAACGTCCTGCGCGCGATGCCGTTCGCGTCCTTTTGACAGGGGTGCCCATCCCGCACGGCGCCGAGCGGGTCATGACGCTGCTTGAGACAGAAGGGGGTGTTGTCGTCTGCCAGGAGAATTGCACGGGGTTAAAGCCCATCTACATGGACATTCCGGAAGATGTCGTAGACCCGATTGAAGCCATCGCCGACTTCTACTGGCATCTGCCCTGCTCGGTGTTGACACCCAATACGCTGCGCCAGACCCTGCTGGAGCAATGGGCACGCGAGTCGAAGGCCGAATGCATCGTTGAAGTCATCTGGCAGTGCTGCCTCACCTACGATATTGAGTCCTCGATGACACGGGAGCTGGCAAACAAGCTTGACCTGCCCTATCTGCGTATCGAGACCGACTACTCCCCGAACGACAATGCACGCATCGCCTTGCGCGTTGCCGCGCTCTACGAGACCGCACGCGGACGCCGGGTCTGAGTTCATCTTCTCATCTTCTGATCGGCGCTTCCCATCAAAAACCTGCTAGGAAAATGGCCAGGCTTTTGGTATCATTTATGCCAATTCATTTGGAGGCACTCCATGAGCTTGGGCCAACGACCGTTTTTTTCCTCACCTATATTTTTTATACGCCTTTTTATCCCGCTCGTATTTGGCGTTTCTGCGTATGTTTATTACCGGACACTCTTTCAAAATGCCTATCCGGGTGAATCCGAATTTCTCACCACTGTTGCGGCTCGTCTCTGCAAAACAGAAGACCTCTCCAATCCACTCTTCACCTTGCTCACCCAGTTTATTGCCAGCTTAACGTATAAGACATTAACCATACGTTTGAATCTCTTTTGCGTCGCTTGCGGAAGCATCGCCGTCACACTCGCCTACTATTTCACAGCACGGTTTATTTTTGTTTGCAGCCGCGATCTGCCAGGGGGCGCTGAATCCGTCGTCTTCCGGACAAAGAAGGAGGAGGGTGATGACACAGACGAGGAGACCCTCGTACGAGTCGTCAAAGCGACTGATGAACAGCGCCCTGATGAGACCGCGATTGCACCTGTCCCAACGTCCGCTCCTGAGCTCGACGGGGTACCCGATGAAGATCTTCTTCGCCACAACTGGCTGGCTGCGCAAGCCAGCGTCCTGGGAGGATTTGCCACCGCCACGGTCCTGGCCTTCACAGCCCCCTTCTGGCTTGTCTCCACGCGTCTCTATCCTCACGCCTTTCACGTGATGCTCTTCCTGATGATGATCAACATGCTGCTCACCTACCTTCACACAGGCAGCAGCTTTGCCCTTTTCCCCGTTGTTCTCCTGCTGACCGCAACATGCCTGGAGCACCCCATCTTCTTCTTTTTGTTGCCGGTTGGCGGCTTTTTCCTGTTGCGCACGATGAAAGACAACGAGCAATTGGCCATGCACCGGATGCTGGGTGTCATCATGGTCGGCATTGCCGGCTTTTTAGTCGCCTTGACCTGCCTCTCCAAAGCAGCAAGCCGCTGTGAACTCATCACGAGCGCCTCCAATCGTCTCGTGTTAACCACCTTTGGCTCGACCTTCTTACAAAACATCATCTCGTGGATTCCGAGTTACGGATGGAGTTATACCTTTGTTTTGTTCCTCTTCCCCTCGGCTATCGCCCTCTATGTTTTCACAAATGCTTTTCATGGCCGACGGACGTTCCTCCTGTTGCTGATGGAAATAGGTCTGGCGCTCAGCTGCATCCCAGCCATGTTGAATTTGCGGAGATCCCTGTGGGGCATCGCCCGGCAAACATCCGAAATACCCCTCTTTCCCTATTTGATGATTGCCTTCTTTGTGGGTCTACTCTTTGCCGTCTTCTATCTCATGCGGGATGCCTTTCTGGCGCATGGCGACGAAGACTTGGAGTACTATGAATATCGCGACAACCCGATCCTCTGCCGGATCGGATCCCTGCTGTGCTGGCCTTTGGCGGTGCTCGTCTGTGTAACCCCCTTCCGGAACAAGGTCGATATTGACCCCCAGGTTGGCACCTTTGTAGACACCTTATCAAAAGAGCTCTATTGGTCACTGGGCACACGGGACTGGCTGATTAACAACTCTCTGTTTCGCTATCAAATCATGATGCACGCGTTCAATGATACCCGAAAAATGCGCTTTGTCTCAACGGATCCAGTCTCCGACAGCTATGACGCCGCATCTATTATCGAGGTGGTCTCTAAAGATCAGCTCTTCGAGCCGATACGGAATCGGATGCTCAATGCCGCGGACATCTCCCCAAGCGCCTTTATGAGCGAATGGTTGTCAAAAGACACGAACGCCTGCGATCGTATCGCCGTTTTTCAAAGGCCTGAAGTCTGGCGTGAAAACGGATACCACGCCATACCCAGCGGCTTTTTCCTGAAGGGCATCCCCAAGTCTCATGTTTCGGATGTGGAGGCGCTTCAGCCCTTGGACTTAAAAGACATCCGGGAAAAGTACACCCTCTTTATCGAGCACCTGCGTCCGCACCTCTTTCCTGAGGAAGCTGACGCAATCCTCCTGTTTGCCTCATACCGTAAGCTGCTTCGGAAACAAATATCCCGCCAACTGAATGAACTGGCTTTTCTTTTTGTTGAGGCGAAGAAATTCCAGGAGGCGGACGACTTGTACAAAATGGCCGACAATCTAGCCCATGACGGGAACCTTTCGGCCATGCTCAATCGTTACCAGCTCGTCTTGGAGAAGCATCTGCCGTTGACCAGCGATTTAGAGACCTACCTGCGCTCACTTGCCGAAAGCGGACGGTTCTCGGATCTCACGGCGCGAATGATTCAAAACGAGAATGGAACGCTCCTGCGCCCTGACATTCTCGAAATTCTGCGAAAAAACTTCGGAAAAAAGGCGACGGGCTTTAAGAATGTGCTCCTCAAGAACCGGAGTTTGCGTGATCCGCTGATTGCACTTCGTGACAAAAAGCGCGAGCTCTATCAGTCAGCGACCAAGGCGATGGACGAATACCGTTTTGACGAGGCTGACCATCTCTTGAACATCTTGCTGGATCTCGACGAAAAAGACACCTTTGTCTTGCTCAACAAAGCACAGATTGCCATCGAGCAACGTGATGCTCCGAACGCCGGGCTCTGGATGGATCTGGCAAAGGAAAACGGCATCAAGGAGTCAGAGCTGGCTTGGCATGAAGCCTCATTGCTTGTCCTCGCAGGCAAACCTGATGAAGCCCGCAAGCTCATTGAGCAAGCGATCCCGGCAAACACCATGGATGCTCGCCTCTGGGCACTGCTGGCGGACATCCTCCTTGAAAAGGGCGAGTTCCATGAACTTGAAAACCGTGTCAACCCCGCGTTGCGCAACGCAACAAGCAAAAAGCCAAGCGCGGCCTTCTACAAAATCAAAGGTTACTTGCTGTTGCGCAATAATGACTTGATGGGGGCACGGACCGCCTTTCTAGACACGCTCGGATTGAACCCCTCCCTGACGACTGTACGGGAGGAGTTGCTAAAGATCGACGACCGCCTTGCGGTGCCGACCTTTAGTGAGGCTGATGCAAAGGCAATGCTCCGCATTATACCCGATCATGCCTTTGCGAACTATCTGCTGGGCCGCGCACGCCTTGAACGCGGCGCCTTGGGACAAGCAGAAGATTTGTTTAAAAAGAGCCTTGCAAAGAAGGTCAATGTGCCTGCAGCAGTCGGACTCGCCTCCGTCTGGATTGAGCAAAAACAGACAGAGAAAGCTGAAGCCATCCTGCGTTCTGCACTCAAAGAGGATGAAAAGAACATTTTTGCACGCCTCACCTTAATCAAGCTCTTGATTGTGAAGGAGAAGGGTGATGAGGCCTTTCTATTGATACAGCCCCTCATCAAAGAGCGTCCGGACGACCTTGAGCTTCGCATGATGTATATCCGCATCCGTATGAAACAGGGGAAATTTGAAGAGGCCGCCCAGACCGTCTCCGATTTACTCGAGAAGGAATACAAACTTCCTGCTTCGATCCAAGTCCAACTCAAGGAATTGGCCCGGCAACTTTCAGATGCTTTAACCCGTTGAGGAACTCCATGCGGCTGCTTCAATCCATCTTCTATTTTGTGCAATATCTCTTTGTCCGTATCGCCATGGCGCTCTATGGTTTGGTGCCCGCGTCAAAAGCGTATAACCTGGGTTTCGGCTTCGCCGCCTTTGTCTATCCGCTCTTTAGGATGCGCCATCGAATCGCCATCGACAACATCGTGAAGGCCAAGATCACCCTGGACGAAAAAGAAGCGGCCCGGATTGCGCGCCACGCGTTTTGCCATTTCGTCGGCCACCTCCTCGAAGCATTGAAGGTGCCTCAGGTCATCACCGAACAGAACTGGAAAGAGCACATTGTTTATGATATCAGCGACACGGAGAACTGGAATACGCTGATGGTCGACCTAAACACGCCCGTCTTGCTGCTGACAGGCCACCTCGGCTCCTGGGAGGCTGCAGTGACCATCATCCCCTTCTCTCGCCCCATGATGCCCGTAACGCGCGCCATGGACAACCCCCTGTTGGCCAATTTTCTGAAAAAAAGCCAATTCCGTGGCAACGTCACCATTATTTCCAAGAAAAAAGGATTTACGGGCGACATCATGCGCCAATGGAAATCGACCAAAGCAGCCTTGACCATCGTCATGGACCAACACGCCGGAAAAGAGGGGATCAAGGTTGACTTCCTGGGACGCCCGGCATCCACACATACCTCGCCGGCGCGTATCCACCTTGCGTCCGGAGCCCCGATTGTCGTCGGCGCCTTTCTGCGCGAGGGCCTCTTTAAATACCGCATGATTGGCGAACCCCCTATCCGCTTTGTGCCGACAGGCGACAAAGAAAAGGACATTGAAACCCTGCTGGTCGAAATCAATCAACGCCTTGGAAATCTGATACGCAAGTGCCCTGAACAATATCTCTGGATGCATAAACGCTGGCGGTAGGGAGACATCCCTCTTGACTCAGTTCGTTTTTTTGCCTACGATACTGCCCCAAAAGATGAAGCAATATGGACGTGCATAATAAGGAGCAACAACCAACGATGAAAACAGTCATTGTAATCCCCACCTACGATGAGCGGGACAATGTAACGCCCATGGCAAAAGCTGTGCTTGATCAAGTTCCTGATGCCAACATTTTGTTTGTCGACGACAACTCACCGGATGGAACAGGGCGTCTGCTGGACGAGATTGCTGCGAAGGATTCGCGTGTGTTTGTTTTGCACCGTCAGAAGAAAGAAGGTCTGGGCCGTGCCTATATCGCAGGCTTCACCTGGGCACTCGAGCGAGGCTATGAATTGATCTGCGAGATGGATTGCGATTTTTCGCATGACCCGAAGACGTTACCAACTCTCCTCGCGACAGCTAATGAATATGATCTTGTACTCGGGTCTCGTTACATCGGAGGCATTCGCGTCATGAACTGGCCGATGAGCCGCCTGCTCCTCTCAACAGGCGCCGCACAATATGTCCGCTGCATCCTGGGAATGCCGGTTTGCGATCCCACGGGCGGCTTCAAATGCTTCCATCGCGAAGTGCTGGCCGCCATTGACATGGGAAAAATCACCTCAAACGGTTATTCGTTCCAGATTGAGATGACCCATACCGCCTGGATGCTGGGATTCACCGTCAAGGAAATCCCTATTGTTTTCGAAGACCGTAAAACCGGATATTCAAAAATGAAAGTCAATATTGCCACGGAAGCCTTTATGATGGTCCTGAAACTGTGGGCGCGTTGCGGCTTGCGTCGTTCTCCCAAAATCAACCGAGGAGAAAAGGCATAATGGCCGCATACATACCAGCATGGCTCCGAGCCTTACGTCCAGCGCAGTGGATTAAGAATGGCGTTGTGCCGGCCGCTCTGTTCTTTGCCTGGCGTGATGCCAGCCAGGGCATCGATATTCATAACATCAGTGTCTTTATCGCTGTGGGGCTCGCTGTTGGCTGTTTCTGCATGGTTTCAAGCGCTATTTACCTGATCAATGACATCAAGGATCGCGAGGCGGATCGCGCACATCCCGTCAAATGTTTACGGCCTATCGCATCAGGCGCCTTCCCCGTCAGCCAGGCAATACCCCTTGCCGTGATTTTGCTGTTGGGCGGGTTACTGGTCTCCCTTCAGTTGCCGATACTCTTCACATGGGTTTTAGCCGGCTACAGTGTCATGCAGTTTGTCTACACCTTTGGTCTCAAACGCATCCCGTACGTCGACGTCTTTATTATCGCCATTGGGTTTGTCTTCCGAGCTGTTGCAGGTGCCGTAGCCATCACTGTACGTATTTCCCCCTGGCTTCTGCTCTGCACCTTCTTGCTGGCGCTCTTCCTCGCTTTATGCAAGCGTCGCCACGAAAAAGGACTATTTGAAGAGTCGGACACACGTCATCGCCAAGCCTTGACCGGATATACGCGCCAACTGCTGGACATCCAGATTGCTATTACGGCGGCTGCAACCGTTGTCTGCTATTCGATTTACACCCTGGCGCCAGAGACCATCCATCGCTTTGGGACCAACCGGCTTGGGTTGACGATTCCCTTTGTCTTGTTTGGTGTGTTCCGTTACTTGGCCCTTGTCTATACGCAAGATGAAGGGGGACGTCCAGAGAAAGTCATGTTAACGGATAAGACCCTGATCTTTACCGTCCTTTGTTATGCAGTCGTGACCCTCGTCATCTTCTTAACCGCATCCTAATGAACGTCTCGTGTGGATGATTGTCCCGGGGAAACAGATAGCTTCTACACGTCGATCTTGATAATCTTCTTGATGAAGAACCAGCCGACAGCAATGAGGCAGGCTGTCACGCCCACACAAATCATCCCCGTGGTCGCACGGAAGAAGGGCATCATCATATCCGGCTTCAGGATGGTCATGGCCACACCCAGTACCACCGGCATACTCGCCACGATAAGCCCCTGGAGACGGCCTTGAGCCGTGAGGGTCTGGACGCGGCGCTCAATACGCATACGCTCGCGGATGGTCAAGCTGATCTTGTCAAAAATCTCCGTCAGGTTACCGCCAGTGCGACGGGCAATATCAATCGCGGTCACGACCAGCGTCAGGTCGTCGCTTCCCACGCGCTGATCAAGGCTTTGCAAGGCTTCAAAGAAATTCATCCCCACGCGCATCTGCTGCAACATGACGCCAAACTCCTGCGAAATGGGCTTCTCCCCTGTCTGGACAACGGTTTCAAAGGCTTGGTTGATACTGAACCCCGCGCGCATGGCGTTGCTCATGCTCCCCAGAGCATCCACAAGCTGGATATTGAACTTCTGCTTCCGGCGCTCCTTTAAAATCAACACAACTTTTTTTGGCAGGGAGAGCGCCACCAACCCGAAAATCGTCCCCATCAGAAGACCGATCAACGTTGAAAAGGGACTGCTCAGATCAAAAAGCAGCAACGTACACAGGAGGAATACCGCGATCGCCATGGCCCAGCCGATTTCCGCGATGCGACGAGCCGGGATGAAGAGGAATAAATCTTCAAACTGACGGGCTGTGCTTTCAGACATCGAGTCCGCATACGAGGAAGCACCTGATGTCATCCCGCGAAAAAATGTATACGCAACCCCGCCGAACGCCACGCCGAGCAACAAAGGAGCCAGCCATGTGGCTTGTTCCTGGATCATAGACGCTCTCCCTGTTTTGCAGGATCAAAGACGGACGGATCAATGTGAAGACCCCTGCTCTTCAGATGCTCATAGAAGGTCGGCATCGACCCGGTCGGCATGAACTGGCCAATGACCTTGCCATTGTCACCAATCCCCGTCTGCTTATACTCAAAGATATCCTGCATCACCACTTGTTGTCCTTCAAGGCCAACCACTTCAGAGATGCAAACCACTTTACGAGAGCCGTCACTCATACGGGACTCATGAACCACAATATCAATAGCTGAGGCAATCTGTTCACGAATCGCGCGCGAGGGAAGCTCCATGCCGGACATCAGCACCATGGTCTCCAAACGCGAAATCACATCACGGGGCGAGTTGGCATGCACAGTCGTCAGCGAGCCATCATGGCCCGTGTTCATGGCCTGCAACATGTCCAGCGCTTCACCGCCACGGCATTCGCCCACAATCACGCGGTCCGGACGCATACGTAACGCATTTCGAACAAGGTCACGGATCGTGATCGCGCCACGGCCTTCAATGTTGGGGGGCCGCGCCTCCAGACGGATGACGTGGGGCTGCACAAGGCGCAATTCAGCGGCATCTTCAATGGTCAGAATGCGGTCAGTCGAGGGGATGAAGCCGCTCAACACATTCAGCAAGGTCGTCTTACCAGAGCCCGTACCACCGGCCACCACAATGTTCTTGCGCATCAACACGCAGAGGCGCAGGAAATCAGAGGCGTTACGCGTCCACGTATTAAAGCGGATCAAATCGTCGACGGTCAGCGGCCGCTTGGAAAATTTTCGGATGGTGATGCACGGGCCGATCAATGACAGCGGCGAAATAATGGCGTTCACGCGCGAACCGTCCTGCAGACGCGCATCCACGTAAGGCTGGCTCTCGTCAATACGACGTCCAATCGGCGAAACAATACGTTCGATCACACCCAGCACGGATTCATCATCCATAAAGGTCTGATTCGTCAGCTCAATTTTTCCCTTGCGCTCGACAAAAACCTGATTGGGGCCATTGACCATGATTTCCGTAATGCTCTCATCCGCCAGGAAATCTTCGAGGGGGCCTAACCGCATCGCTTCGTCGTAAATTTCTTTCTCAAGCTTCTGGGGGTCGATGCCACGGGGCAAGGTGTTCTTACGCTGCACCTCCGTAATAATGGATTTGATCGTCTCTTTGGCCTTTTGCTGAAGCTCTTCAGCACCCACACGAGAGGCTGTCATACGCTTCAAATCCATGCGCTGAATCAACTGCGAGTGGATCTGCGTCTTCACTTCACGCATCAGAAGCATCATCGGATCTTTGATTTGAGGTGCCGTTACAGCTGGCTGGAACTCTTGCTGAGACGCCTGCACAGGCGGGGGAACGACCGGTTCCGGCCTCTGTTCAAGGGGCATGGGCAATGGCGGCACAGATGGCTTCTTCACCTCCGGCACAGGCGCGTGAACCGGGGGCGGGGGGACAGACGCCTCAAGAGGCTGCTCTTCATCTGCCGAACTGACCCGTAAGAGGCATGGACCGATTCCCATCACGCTGTCCGAGCGGATCGGAACTTTTTCTTCAACAGGAAGACCAATTCCATTAATGGTCACTCCGTTACTGGAGCCCAAATCCTTGATGAAGGCCAACGGATAGTGCAGGACGAGAACTGCATGACGTTCGCTGATCTCCGGATGACGCAGGCGAATCTGGCAGGCATCGCCGCGTCCAATAAAATATTCGCCGTCAGGCAGATCAAAGCGGCGGGACGGCTGATTCGGGTTGACTATGTCGAGATGGAACATAATAAGTTTAGACCGTTCGGCGTTAAGAGAGCATGGATGATCAGGCGCTTATTTGATAGCCCGCTTCGGCGTGCTGATGGTCTGCTGGCGAAGTTCGTTCAATTGTTCGATGGTCGCCTGGATCTTTTCGAAATTCACCCGCGGCAACACGGTTTCATAATAGACATCATCCGGGTGACGCAGGGCCAGCGATATACGCCCCTTGATCTGCTCTGTAAAGACCAGCATCTCTGCTTCACGCGGCGTAACCTCTAACGTGACCGTATTGTAGTTGCCGCCTGCACTGCGCTCCCCTAAGACGCGAGACTTCGCCGTCTCCTTGCCGGTCGCCAATACCAGCACATTCTGCAAGACCGTAAAGGTCACTAGTTCCATCTCACCCGGAACCGTCTTGGACGGAAACGAAAACGTGCCCAGCACATCCACGTGATCATTGGGGTTGACCATGCCGCTCACAGAGGCCGCGCCCGCCACGTTGACCGAAATGGCGCGCCACCGCGGCCGCAAGTCACCTGAAAGACCGCGCGCCATAGGGTCGCCCCCTTCAACATCCTGCCACCCCAGCAACTGACCTTCATCCATGGCATGCGTGAGCTTGCGCCCAAAAAGAACGACAGCATTTTCTTCCTTGATCACACGCCCCCGGACCTGTTTTTCGATCACATCTGTCACGCCGATATCCGCCGCCGAGAGTGTTGTGCCAGAAGGTAAAGCACGCTTGACAACACAGACCGGGATCTTCGTGTGCGCCGCATTAAAGTCTTCCCGCAGCTTATCATACGCGCGATCCTTCGCGTTCAAGTAAGAACGCGTCAGCAACGCGGCAAATAATCCGATGACTACGGATGCGATCAAGACCAGTTTCTGCTTCATAGTGTGTAATCTCCGGGACGAGCTTCCATCAGGCACAATGCCGATGCTTCTTTAAACAAGAGAAGAAAATATTAAAAAATGAGTTTTTCGTTTGTGTGACGGACAGCGCTGTTGTCGTGGAAGTTCGCTACTTCTGTCTCGATCGCCCCTTCAGGCCCTGCGAGCTGGCTGTGTCGCGCCGTGACACGATTCAACTTAATAAAGGTGCCAGGCGTCGCCTCGACACCGTTGAAAACCGTGGAGGAGGCGCTCTGTGACTTCGGCTGGCGCTCCTTGAGACCGGGCGTGGGTTCGCCCTCCCCGACAATCGTCACGGAGCCATGGCGCACGAGCCAGCCTTCCATCTTTTCAACAGACTTGGCGGACTTCAAGTGATAATGTTCCGGCAGCATCTGCCCCGGCAACAGGAAAAGATCCATGAGCATGAAGCGATAACCTTCAGGATCTTTGTCATTGTCCATAAACATGAGCGCCCCAAGCCCCAGCTTGGTAAATTCGCCCGTGCCATAGTCAGAGACCCATAATTTTTCTTTCATCCCCGGAAATACAGGATAGCCATGATACTTCATCACAGCGATATAGGCTTCCTTTCCGCGCTCCTCAATGAATTTGCCATCTTTATCATAGAACCAGGCATTATCAAACTGGATCGAGGTGATATTTTTTGCATGATTTGACGAGAAGGCTTTGATAGGACATTGGCATCCAGTCCCCGCGATTAACAGCGCCACGGCAACAGCTCCGATAACAAATTTCATCTTGTAGTTCCTTTCACAAATTGGACTTTATTATATGCTATCGCAGGAAAGGATTCAATCACTATTCCGCGTTACTTTCCCAAATGCAACCGAGCCCGAACAAGGTCAAATCAGGGTCAATGACAAAGGGCATGCCAGAGTCTTGAAGGGCCCAGCGCGCATATCCGCCTGTGGCCACCAACTTAAACTTAGGATCAACACTCTTCTTTAAATACGCGACAATCTCGCGCACCATGCCGCGATAGCCGATCTGCGCACCAATCCGCATGGCTTGCTGCGTTGTCTTCCCGACGAGCGGGCACACACCCGTGAACTCAACCCTCGGCAAAAGTGCCGTGCGTTCAAATAAATAATCGGACATGAGCGGAAGGCCCGGGGTAATCACGCCTCCGATATAACGCCTATCCTTGGTGATCACATCGAAAGTCAAGGCTGTTCCAAAGTCCGCAACAATCAGCGGTGCTCCATAGCGGCGCACCCCCCCTGCCGCATCAGCAAGCCGATCCGCCCCGATCGTCTGGGGCTCAGGATAATCAACGGCCACATCCATCTTCAAGCCTGCACGAACAATCAACAGCTCACACCCCAGCTCATTCTGGATCATTTTTTTCCATGCAACATTCACCTTGGGTACGACCGACCCCAGGACCGCGCCATTGACCATGCCTTTGGCCGCCTTACGCACCGCCTCGGCGCAGGCATCCGGCTGCTTACGGATTCCACCTTTGATATGCGTCACGCGAGAAATCTTGCCTGCATCATACAGGCCGATGCCCGTCGACGTATTTCCGACATCAATCACAATGATTTTCATAATGACCTTATTAGACGACTTGCCATTCCAGCGATAAATCAATCGATCCGGCGGAATGCGTCAGACACCCCAGGGAGATGGCGTCAACCCCTGTTGCCGCGACCGCGCGGGCCTTTTCAAGCGTGATGCCGCCGGAGGCCTCGGTCAAGGAGATGCCCTTGCAAAGCGCGACGCAGGTGCGCATGGTGTCGCAGTCCATGTTATCGAGCATAATCCATTCAGGCTTCGCGCGCAAGGCGCTCTTGCACTCTTCAATGCTCTCGACTTCCACTTCAACAGCCAAGGTCGGATAAGCCAACCGGGCTGCTTCAACCGCCAGATCGAGACGGTCGGGATCGCCGCCCTTCCAGAGTTTGCGATGGTTGTCCTTCATCAGCACACGATCATAAAGTCCGAAGCGATGGTTCGTCCCGCCGCCGCAGATCACCGCGTATTTTTCAAAGACGCGCAGGTTCGGCGTCGTCTTCCTCGTGTCCAGGATCAGCGTCTTGTATTCGCTGACCGCGTCGACAAAGCGCGCCGTCAGCGTCGCGATGCCGCACATCCGCTGCATGAAATTCAAGGCCGTACGTTCAGCAGTCAGAATCGAGGCCGCCTTGCCGCGTATGGTCAGAATCGTGCCGCCCTTGGCGACATCCTGCCCGTCCGGCACGAGAATCTCGACAGTCAACCCCGGCTCAAGCCGCTTCATGACCGCAGCAGCGACTGTCGCACCCGCCACACGGCAAGCCTGCCTCGCCAGGATCTCGCCTGTAGCCTTCACAGCGGGATCCACCAACGCCAGCGTTGTGGCGTCCCCAGCCCCGACATCCTCTTCAAGAGCGGCCTTCACAGCCTCGACCGCACGTATGTCCAACATGACATCAGTCACCATAGAAACCTCGCTTGTTCAACCAGAGACCGTAAAGATAGCCCGTCAGGCCGCCAGCCAAGTGCGCGGCATACGCCACTTGACCCTGAAGCAAGACCGCCTCAAGAATGGTCATCACGCCAAGCACAATCGCCAGCCAGCGTGCAGATATGCGAAGCGGAATAATGATGAGCAAAACATAGACTTTTCGTGCCGGAAACATGGCCGCATACGCGCCAATGAGTGAGAAAACTGCTCCAGACGCACCGATACACATGGCACCAGCCAGGGTTTCGCGTCCGCTGGACTGCGGCATCCAGCTTCTCATAAACGGGGGAAGCCACTGCGCGGTATCCGGCAGGCTTGGCAAGTATGGCATGAGCGCCAGCAACGCCAGCCAGCCGAGTCCGCCAATGATACCCCCTAAAAAGAAAATCCCAAGGAACCGCCTCGCTCCGACTTCCGTCTCAACACCGGAACCGAACAAGAGCAATGCCAACATGTTGAGAAGCAGATGAACAAAGCTTGCGTGGAGAAAGATATAGGTCACAGGCTGCCAAAAAAAACCCGCCGACAGCAGACCCCAGTTCAATCCGAAGAAGGCCCTTAGCGCCTGGGCAAAAGAGTAGCCATAGGCAAAATTAACACGGGAAGAGATCGCTATGGCTATATAAACAAAAATACACACCCCTGCCAATATCAAGGCAGTCGGTGAGAAATAAAATAGACTCCTCAGACGCCAGAGTCCTCTGCGCATCAGGGTTATCAAAGCTATTCCTCCAACTGGAATCAGGCGAACCTGATGGCGTCCCAGTTCATGTAGAGGATCACGGCTGTAGCAACCAAAATCACCGTAGCAAGAATAGCACACACGGCGCCGAAAATATCAGGCTTGCGTGACACCCTTGCCATTTCCTCTTCAGGATTGCGGTGACGCGCAGAGATGAATGCTCCGCCAGACTTAGGCTCATTGGATGCACTGTTATCTAAACTTGATCTCTTAAGTTTCATGCGAATGAGAATATCATATTGAGGATTGTTTGTGTAGCATTTTTTTAGCGCATTTTTTAGCTCTCTATGCTTGATTTTTAAGATGACAATTTGCTATTATTTGTCATTCAGCAATCGGCAGGCAGATGAATCTAAGTTAAAACAGGGAAAACAATGACAAAAACTGATACAGCTCCAACCATGAAAATGTTACCAGGTGATGAAATTCGTCAAATCATGTGGCGTTATTCAGACCGTTATGACATCCAGATGGCTGTGATGGGCGCCCGTTCCGTAGCACGTGGACTCATCGCCCGCCTCGTGGCAAACGGCGAACGCAACACGCATGAATGGACAGCCGCCAAAAACGAAATGTATCAGGCTTTTGATGATTGTGGCGTAACAGCCGGCGGACTCGATCCAGACTTTGGCGGCATTTTTGCTGGCCCCCGTAACTTCCCCCTGGCGTTGCTGGCGTTTGAAATCGCCTGGGTCGACGGTGGCGCAGCCACGACCAGCCTCGTGAACAATCTCGCACTCGGCCCCATCGTTGAGAAGGGCACAAAGGAGCAGAAGGAGCGCTATATGAAGCTCTGCTGTCCCTCGCAACCCGGCGAGGACCGCAAGACCTGGCGTGGCGCCTTCGCACTCACCGAGCCCCTGCCCTACGTGGGCGTTGACACGGGCGTGCTCTGCGGCCGTCTCACAGTAGCGGAGTGGAAAGAGGGCGAAGAGCCCATGCTCCATGTGGATAAGCGCGGACGCTTCATCACCAACATGACAGTCGCCAATTTCGTCACAGCTGCGGTTGACACTGCGGATCCCCGGATCAAGTCCTCCTGCATGGTCATCCTCGAAGAGGGCGACGAAGGGGTGTTTGACCGCGGCGCGCCGACGCTGAAAATGGTTCATCAGCTCTCCAACACCAATGACCCGATCTTCAACCTGAAGATCCCTGCAAGCCGCATCATTGGCGGGTACACAATCAAGGATGGCGTGATCATCCCCAACCTCACACACAGCGAAATCATCGAGGCCGTATTTGCGCGTACCCGCGTGACCGTCGGTGTCATGACTGCTGCAAAGCTGCTCTCCGCCGTTGAACCGGTGATCCGCTACCACCGCACCCGCTTCCGCGGCGCATCTGGCATCGAAGAGGGTTCTCCCCGTTACGATCTCGGCCTGCAGATGAAGGAAGATGCACTTCACCGCCTGGTCGATGTCTGGGCGACAGGTGAAGCTGCGACCTCCCTCGGTCTGGAAACCACACGCTACTTTGACCTGCTGACGCCTGTTGAAGAGGAGATGTTCACCATCTTCAAGGCTCAGGGCATCACCGGCGGACGCGCCATGATGAAGGCGATGAAGAAGCCGCAGACCGATGCCGTTGAGCTTCTCGGCCTCCTGAAGCAGCCGGAAGCGACACGCGATAACGCCCGCATCGCAACCCTCCAGGCTGATCCGCTCGTCCAGTATGTCACCTTTAGCGGCATCTGCAACGTGCTCTGCCCCGCATGCAAACTCTGGGACACCGGCTGGGGCTCCAACATGCTCCGCGAAGCAGTCAGCATGATGGGCGGCTACGGCATCACCGAGGACTGCCCCGGGTTCCTCTTCCAAAAGTATACCGACGCCCAGCTCGAAGCCACCTACGAAGGACCGGAAGTTGTCCAGCGCCGTCAGATCAGCGTCACCATGAACATGGAGGTCTTCCTGGCTCAGCTCGATTTCTGGATCCATGAACTCGACACGATTGCCAAAGCCAAGCCCGAGACAGGTGCAGCCGCACTGGTCGCCGGCCTTGAAATCTGGCGCTGGATGCGCAGCTACATTGAGAACGCAAAGGATTCGAATGGCCGCCCGCTCTCGCAGAACACCCGTCATGGCGTGCTCTTCCCGATGGCTGACGCCATCTCCTGGTTGCTCGCAGCCCGCTCCTTCCTCATGGACGTGCAGGAACTTGCAGCCAAGGGACCTGAACACCCGGTCGTTGGCTCTGAGATCGAAGGCTATGTCAACACCTTCACAGATATGGCGAATGTGCAGTCCGCACGCGCCGCAGGCGAAGTCGCCCGCATCTGCTCGGAGATCTTCTACGGCTATGTCAGCTCCGCTGACCAGACCGGCGAAGCGCAGGCCGAGTTCATGAAACGCCAGGCCGCTGTCGGCGCCTCCCTCGCAGGCTCACGCCTCGCCAAGGATCGCGCAGCCAAGGCCCTCACGCAGATCATGATCCCAGAAGCCCTCGACTACCCGATGGCGTAAGTGTCTAGTAGCACAAAAAAAAGGAAGCGGCTTTTTCAGCCGCTTCCTTTTTTTGTGTTTGCAGGCTCTCTGCGTTTGGAGTTCCGCCTTTAGGCGGTCTTAGCAACAAACTATCGGCTCGTTACTCCAACCCCTGTAGCCGGCGATAGTAGCCGGGCATCTGCGTCATGACATCGAGTTTTTGCAGATAGGGATCGACCGCCTCGGGAGGGACAGGGAATGTTGTCACAGGGTCCAGGAGTTTCTTGGCATACATCTCCATGATCATGCAGGTCTGACGAGGCATGCCGATGCGGTGATGCATCTCGCGCCAAAGCTCCGCAATCGGGCGCTCGCGCACATTGCCAAAGGAGAGCGGCACAAAGTCGCAGGGATAGAGGTTGCCTGATGCATCCAAATAGGAGTGCTGTGTTCCGGCACCGCAACCAAAACGGCTTTTGTCTTCTGTGTAGGCGAAGACTGAGATTTTGGGGAGTCCCTTTTCTTTGTTCATGGCGACATTGAAGGCGCGCAGCTCATCACGATCCGCCGCACTCAGGATTCGATCTTCGCTCACCTTGGCCAGGCGTCCGCTCGGCATATTCTCCAGCACGCGCACCTCATGCACACCCAGCGTCTTGGAGAGTGCAATGATCTTCTGAAGATGGCCGGTGCGCAGGGAATCCCTTCCAGCTACCACCTGTGTCATCGTGTATAAACCGGCTTCGCGGCAGAGTTTCACAGCTTCCACAGCTTTGTCAAATGCTCCTTCGCGACCGCGCATCGCATCCATGCGTTTCGGGTCCGCATCATCCAGACTGATCCCCACAGCAAACAAGCCCGCCTTCTTAAAGGCGCGCGCCTTTTCCAGAGTGAGTCCATATCCGGTCGTGAAGAGAAAGGAGACCGAGCGCTCATCGATGGAGGCTATCAGTTCACACAAATCACTGCGCAACAAGGGTTCCCCGCCTGTGAAGCCGATGATGGCCGTGCCCATATCCTGGAGATCGGCCAGCACCTTTTTCATCTCGTCAGTCGTGAGTTCCTGCACTGGATTCCGTCCGACCGCACTGCAATGGGCGCAGTGATACGGGCAGCGCTCTGAGATTGCGATATACATGGAGATCGGCGCACGGCGCCGTCCTGTCAATTGAGCATCGAAATAACCGTTCGTATCATCCAGCGCATCCAGAACCTGATTGGCTGCCTTGGAGGGAATCGGCGGCAGAAAAGAGGAATAGACCAGCTTTCCTTCATACGGGACCACCTTCTCTTCGCCTGCACTCCGCCAGGCCGATTGCAACAGCTTGACGAGTGAACAGCGCTTGTCCGTACGGAACATCGCATAAGACTTCATAAACAACCGGATCGATGCCGGATTGCAGAGTAACCTGAAACGATTAAGCATTTTCATAACAAACAGCGTTTGATCACAATTTGCGGCAAGTATAGGACGGCTGGGAATTCCGTGCAAGGTAAAACGGTCTTCTCGGTCCTGCTGTTTTTCTTTTGCTTCTTGGAGACTTCACGTCTTAGCGTCCTCACCCCGAGCGACTCAACGGCGATTGGCAAATCAATTTTCCCATCAACATTCGCACAAACACGCCAATAATCTAAAAAGCATTGACCATCTCCTGTTAAAACGCATATACTTGAAAGCGTTATGAAATCAGTCTATGTTGAAACATCGATAATAAGCTACCTGACTGCGCGTACAAGCCGTGACTTGCTAGTGACGGCTAACCAGGAAAGTACGCATGAGTGGTGGGATGGACACAGGCTCAATTTTGAACTCTACATATCGCCTCTCGTGCTCGTTGAGGCAGGGCAAGGGGATGAGGATGCAGCGCAACGAAGGCTGAAGGCTTTAGAAGCTCTGAATATGCTGGAGATTGTAGACGAGGCCAGCCTGTTGGCAGAAGCGCTGCTCCGTGCGCTTGCCTTGCCAAGAAAGGCACAAGATGATGCTGTTCATATTGCGTTGGCCGCAGTACATCACATTGACTATCTGTTGACATGGAACTGCCGTCACATAAACAATGCTGAGAAGAAGGCGCTCATACGGGAAGTTTGTGCCGGGCAGGGTTATGTTTGCCCTGAAATATGTACACCAACGGAATTGATGGGAGGTGCTGACGATGAATGACCCAATCCTCGCAGAACTTTGGCATGTAAAAGATGAGATGGCGAAATCGTGTGGTTATGACTTGCATATACTTTTTGAACGTCTAAAAGCTGTGCAACAGGCCCACCCAGATCGCATCGTGAAGTTCAATCCAGAAAAGTGCACAACGAACCCCTGCACGCTTCATGTGGCAGAACCCTCAATCCCTTATCTTCGGTGACACGGCTCACCGAGACAGTTCGCCCTTGTCTTCGCACGAGCATATATCTGATCCGAAGGAGGTAACGAACCGTCTCGATGAACCGCTGATTCGTGTTGTGGATCGTGGTATTCGATGCTAAAAAAGGTTACTCCTCTCGTTTATTCCCGCTCAGGCGGGCGGAAGACTTACCCCCTTTTTTCCAACAACCATATACCCCAGCGCGGAAAGTTTCTGGGTCTCACACGAGAACCCCCTCTTCTCCAATAGAGATTGCAACTCCGCAGGGGTCACAAAGACCGAGTCATCGACAAAGAGTCTCTCAAACCAGTAGAAGAAGAACCCCTTCCATCCTTGCACATGAAACTCGTGGATCAGGATCGTCCCTCCTGGCTTTAGCACACGGCACATTTCCGCAACGGCCTGTTCTATCTGCTTAATATGATGCAGCGCATCCGTGCACAACACAACGTCAAATTCAGCCTCGTTGAACGGGAGATCGAGCGCCGATGCCTCAACCGTCTCCAAGTTGCGGCTTCGCGCCACACGGAGCATGCCCGGCGAGAGGTCTGCCACGACAGTTCGCGCATAGCGGTCGGCCACGCAAGAGGCCAAATACCCAGTGCCGCCTCCTACGTCGAGCAAGGATTGTCCGGGACCTTTCGGATTCAAGGCCTGCTTGATCGACTCCACATGATAGAGTCCCCAGCGTTGCATAAAACGATCATACCAGGGAGAGAAACGGTCAAAAAGATTCATAAGTCCGCCTTTGCAATCAGATAAATGAGTATGGGCGCCCAGAAGGAGCACGAAGCCCCTACCCACATCGCATACATGAGGGACTGACGTCCAGACGCTGCCATGATTCCGGGAAGTAAGATATCCATGGAAGAGACAGCGCCGGGCGTCACGCCGAGCAACGCATAGCGATTCCGGCTCACCAGCGGAATCATCACCAAGGCAACCACATCGCGAAACATATTCGTCAGGAAAGCCACATTCCCCAATGTGACACCCCGCAACTCTTGAACCATGGGGCCACCCAATGTTTGCCAGCCCAATGGCGCAGCGCATAACATAGATTCGCGCCATCCATAACGCAAAAAGATCCCTGCAGTAGCGCTGAAGAGCAACGTGCCGGCAATGACAGCCACGGGCAAACCGAAAAACAAAACAAGCGATGAAGCGGTAGCTGAACCCTGCTTTAAACGATTGTTCGAAAACGTTCGCAGCTCTTGCGCGCTTTGAACCCCCACAGCTAGAATCATCAACAGAAGAAAAAACTTAATCGGCACATCTACTTTTACGACAGGCATCCATGTGCCTGCGGCAATGCCCAGGATCAACAAACCGAGCGATCGATAAACAGGGCGCCAGACATGCAAACCAACCCTTTCCTCGGGATTCATTGGTGAAAGTTCATCAGGCTGGGTTAAGACGTTTGATTTAAAAAGCGTCCTGACACCCCCTATAAAGAAAAACGAAACCACGACGCTACCGGTTGCGGCACATACGGCAATGACACCGGCGGAGATGATGTCAACCAAAAGAGAGCTGCACATCACGGACGCGGAGGCCATCTGGAAGCCAAACAAAGTAATGAGCACATACCCGCAAAAAAGCATGACCCAGTGGGCGATTTTAAATATGCGAGCCATTCGGACAAGAGCCCCGGATAAGAGTCCCAGGAGAAAAATGAGATAATAGGTGATCACGCGTTGACTCCAATAATAAAGGTGTACCCAAAGGAGGTGTCCTCAACTGCGAGTTCATCTTGCAAGGGTGTCAAAAAGCGAATCGGTCCAGTACTGTTCTGGAGGGGGGGCGTCCGCTGCGTGAGAAAATCACGCAGGCAAAAGCGTATACCTGGCTTGCCAGCAAAGAACTCAAAGAGGCGCTGGTAATCCCTAGCACTCAAAAAAGAGGAGACATCGCTTAACGAATACTTATTACATCTCTTATTGTTCTTGTCCGTCAGCATATCAAAAAGCGATGCTGTTCGAATGGTGACACGCTGCAATCTGGATTTGATCGTAGAGAAGTTTTCCTCGCGTAAATAGGGCGGATAATGGAGTGGATCAAAGAACCTGCCATAAAAAACAAGCGCCATCATAAAACTCGAGCGTGCGAGGTGATGTTCCAGAAAACAGGTCATGCGATCATAAATATATTTCCAAGGCGGACGCTGGTCATCTGCATACGAATAGAATCCGGGGTCCCCTAGGACAAAGCGGAATGCCAGGCTATTGAAGGTGAGGCGCAATAGCAAGCGCCAATCCCAGGTGTTCCAATGCTCATGCAAAAACTGGCGCTGCTGCCCCAGGTCATCAAACGCGAACAACTGGCGAATCTTCTTGTTTCGCAGACAACGGAGCTGGAAAGAGGACATACGGAAATAGCGTTCCCAGCGTCCCTCATAAAGAATGCCGCGTTCGATCATGCCTCGACGGGCGTCAAACCATCTCGCGGCATCGGTTGTCAGCTGCAAACGAAGTGTCAGATAGCCCTCCCATCTCGGTTTCGGACTCGGGTGCAAACCTAAAAACTGAGCATAGGCGGAATACTCCATCTCACGGATGGCAGCTGCTTTGAGTTCCAGCAGAAAATTCTGAGCAGGGTTTAAATCAAAAGCTACGACTTGGGCAGGATTTCCGAGGAGCATATGAAACACGCGGTCACCGCTTCCCGTGATACAACAGACCGTATCGCCTGGCGAAACATCCAAAGCACGCAGTTCTGCCAGGCCATCCTCGTTGCACGAGCTGTAATTCAGCGTATTGAAGAAACTCACGGCGTGTCATCCTCAAAAAAGGTTTCAAGTGATTGGTACGTGAGTAGTATAGTTTAGAGGTAAAGCGCTGGCAAGCCTTGTTTTTGAGACCACGCAGTGGTCTCAAAAGAGTGATTAAAAGAACAGCCTTAGCCCTCGTTACGGCGACAGGGCTTCCCCTTTTTAACCACTCCATTGCGACCACTGTGTGGTCGCAATAACACTCCTTTGCAACCACTGTGCGGTCGCAAAAAAGGAAGGGCCGCAGACTGGTTAAAGTCTGCGGCCCTGGAAATAAAAACCGGCGGCGTCCTACTCTCCCACAGGCGCGTCCTGCAGTACCCTCGGCGATGGGGCCCTTCACTTCCGTGTTCGGAATGGGAACGGGTGTTTCCTCCCCTCTGAGGCCACCGGAAAAACTGTCGCTGCATAGTCTGTGAAGAGAAGGATTGCGACGCAGGCGCGGACGGTGTCGCACCATCCAGGCTCACGGCTCTTGATTGTGAAGTGCGGCTTTTAATTAAAAGACGCAAAAAACGGCCAAGCCTCACGGCTGATTAGTATCGGTCAGCTGAGCCCATTGCTGGGCTTGCACCTCCGACCTATCGAGGTCGTAGTCTACAACCTGCCTTCAGACCCTTTCGGGTGGGAGAACTTGTCTTTGGGGAGGCTTGGCGCTTAGATGCTTTCAGCGCTTATCCGTTCCCGGCTTGGCTACCCGGCGATGCCGCTGGCGCGACAACCGGAACACCATAGGCCAGTCATTCCCGGTCCTCTCGTACTAGGGAATGTTCCCATCAATTCTCCTGCGCCCACAGAGGATAAGGACCGAACTGTCTCACGACGTTCTGAACCCAGCTCGCGTACCGCTTTAATTGGCGAACAGCCAAACCCTTGGGACCTTCTCCAGCCCCAGGATGCGATGAGCCGACATCGAGGTGCCAAACCGCCGCGTCGATGTGAACTCTCGGCGGCGATCAGCCTGTTATCCCCGGAGTACCTTTTATCCGTTGAGCGACGGCGCTACCACGAGCTACCGCCGGATCACTATGTCCTGCTTTCGCATCTGCTCCGCGTGTCCGCGTCGCAGTTAAGCCACCTTCTACCATTGCGCTCAACGCGCGGTTGCTGACCGCGCTGAGGTGACCTTCGAACTCCTCCGTTACTGTTTGGGAGGAAACCGCCCCAGTCAAACTGACCCTCTGGCATGGTCCCGCGGCCCGTTGAGGGCGTCGCGGTTAGGATTCCGTTCGTTTGAGACTGGTATTTCACTGACGCCTCCGCCCCCCCCGAAGGGGGAGCTTCCAAGGCTCCCAGCTATGCTACGCACAAACGACCAGAACACAGTGCCAGATTACAGTAAAGGTTCACAGGGTCTTTCCGTCCTTCTGCGGGAATCCGGCATTTTCACCGGCATTACAACTTCACCGAGATCCTCGTTGAGACAGTGCCCACAGCGTTACACGATTCGTGCAGGTCGGAACTTACCCGACAAGGAATTTCGCTACCTTAGGACCGTTATAGTTACGGCCGACATTCACGGGGGCTTCGGTTCAGAGCTTCGCCTTGCGGCTAACCCCTTGCCTTGACCTTTCCGCATTGGTCACGTGTCACACTCCATACGTCCACTTGCATGTTTGCGGAGTGCTGTGTTTTTGTTAAACAGTCGCATGGGCCCATTTACTGCGCCCCCTCGCGGGGGACCCCTTCTCCCGAAGTTACGGGGCTATTGTGCCGAGTTCCTTAACGAGGTTTCTCTCGCGCGCCTTGGTATCTTTCTACCCTCCCACCTGTGTCGGTTTTGGTACGGATCCGGAATGAATCCTTAGGGGTTTTTCTTGTCGGCATGGCGTAGGCGGCTTGGGCCCGTTTGACGGGGCCCTCGCGCCATGGCGAGGATTTGTGGCCTGCGGATTTGCCTGCAGGCCGTCCCTTCCATGGCGAGGAGTCGTCCATCTGACCCCCCGCTTAGCCTTCCGCGTTCCCCATCGGTAAACTCCATCCCGGAGCGCAGGAATATTAACCCGCTGTCCATCGAATACGCCTTTCGGCCTCTCCTTAGGATCCGGCTGACCCCGGGCGGACGAACCTGCCCCGGGAAACCTTGGGATTCCGGCGACCGTGATTCTCACACGGTTTTTCGTTACTCATGTCCGCATAATCACTGGCATGCGGTCCACCGCAGCTTCCGCTACGGCTTCAGCCCTGCATGCCACGCTCCCCTACCAGCTCACGCTCCGCGAATTCGGCACGACGTTTGACTCCCGATCATTTTCGGCGCGGAATCTCTCGACTAGTCAGCTGTTACGCACTGTTTAAATGGTGGCTGCCTCTAAGCCAACATCCTAGCTGTCAATGAGACTCCACATCCTTAGTGACTTAACGTCGTTTTGGGGCCTTATTCGGCGGTCTGGGCTGTTTCCCTCTCGACTATGAAGCTTAGCCCCCACAGTCTCACTCCCCTGCTGACGCCTATGGTATTCGGAGTTTGACAGGCTTCGGTACCCCGGTAGGGGCCCTAGACCAGTCAGTGCTCTACCCCCATAGGTTGCGTTACAGGAGGCTGCCCCTAAAGGCATTTCGGGGAGAACCAGCTATCACCCGGTTTGATAAGTCTTTCGCTCCAATCCTCAGCTCATCGAAAACCTTTTCAACGGTTACTCGTTCGGCCCTCCACCGCCTGTTACAGCGGCTTCGGCCTGGCCAAGGATAGCTCACACGGGCTTCGGGTCCACCCCGTACGACTTGACGCCCATTTCGGACTCGCTTTCGCTGCGGCTCCCCTTCCGGGTTAGCCTTGCCGCACAGGGTGACTCGCGGACTCATTATGCAAAAGGCAAACGGTCACGTCTTGCGACGCTCCCATAGCTTTGTGGGCGCACGATTTCAGGTCTCTTTCACTCCCCTTCCGGGGTTCTTTTCGCCTTTCCCTCGCGGTACTTGTTCACTATCGGTCATCACGGAGTATTTAGCCTTGGAGGGTGGGCCCCCCTGATTCGGACGGGGTTTCACGTGTCCCGTCCTACTTGGGATCCCGGTAGGCCTGCTAGGGCTTTCGGCTAAGGGGCTTTCACCCGCTGCGGCCGGACTTTCCAGTCCGTTCGCCTAGCCGTCGCAGTGCCATGTCCCGGTCCCGCAACCCCGGAGTGCAAGCACTCCGGTTTGGGCTGATGCGCGTTCGCTCGCCACTACTTGCGCAATCTCAATTGATTTCTCCTCCTCGGGGTACTGAGATGTTTCACTTCCCCCGGTGTCGCTCCTCCCGCCCTATCTTAGTTCAGGCGGGGGTCATGGGCTGTTAAGGCCCATGGGGTTCCCCCATTCGGAAACGCCCGGATCAAAGCCTATGTGCGGCTCCCCGGGCCTTATCGCAGCTTATCGCGTCCTTCATCGCCTCGTGATGCCAAGGCATCCGTCGTGCGCCCGTATACGCTTGGCCGGACCTGTAAGGGTACGGCACCAATCTCGCGCTTCTACGTTGCAATCTCTTCTCTTCCCAGACTATGCAGTTGTCAAAGATCAAACCCCGCCTGAGCGGGGAAAACCGTCGCGATATGTTCAGCCTTCAAGTAAGCCGCCCCGTCCATTCGTAAATGGTGGGCGTGCCTGGAATCGAACCGGGGACCTCGTCCTTATCAGGGACGCGCTCTAACCAACTGAGCTACACGCCCGGCAGGATGGTGGAGGCAGCCGGAGTCGAACCGGCGACATCCAGCTTGCAAAGCTGGCGCTCTACCAATTGAGCTATGCCCCCGGACGACGGGCCTTCTTACTTCTCGCGCTGAATCGCGCGCCTAGGCGCCTCGCGGGGCCGCTGCGTGCGGCCCGATGGGGATGCGGGAAAATGAAACTCATGCCGGGTCACAGGCTCGCGCCTGTTTCACCATAGCCGCCGCATCTCTGCGGGGCTGTCTCCTTAGAAAGGAGGTGATCCAACCGCTGGTTCCCCAACGGTTACCTTGTTACGACTTCATCCCAATCACCGCCCACACCTTAGACGGCCGCCCCCTTTCGGTTGGCAGGGCTGTCTTCGGGTGCAGACGGCTTTCATGATGTGACGGGCGGTGTGTACAAGGCCCGGGAACGTATTCACGGCGCCGTAGCTGATGCGCCGTTACTAGCAAATCCGACTTCATGGGGTCGGGTTGCAGACCCCAATCTGAACTGGGGCCGGTTTTGGGGATTGGCTCCGCCTCGCGGCCTCGCTTCCCTTTGTACCGGCCATTGTAGCACGTGTGCAGCCCAAGATGTAAGGGCCATACTGACTTGACGTCATCCCCACCTTCCTCCTGTGTAAACAGGCAGTCTGTCCAGAGTTCCCGCCATTACGCGCTGGCAACTGGACACAGGGGTTGCGTTCGTTGCTGGACTTAACCAAACACCTCACGGCACGAACTGACGACAGCCATGCAGCACCTGTGCAGCACCCTCGAAGGAATCCCACTTTCATGGGATGTGCAGCTGCATGTCAAACCTTGGTAAGGTTCTTCGCGTTGCATCGAATTAAGCCACATGCTCCTCTGCTTGTGCGGGCCCCCGTCAATTTCTTTGAGTTTTAACCTTGCGGCCGTACTCCCCAGGCGGCACACTTAACGCGTTAGCTCCGACACGGGGGGGGTGAAATCCCCCCGCGTCAAGTGTGCACCGTTTAAGGCAAGGACTACCAGGGTATCTAATCCTGTTTGCTCCCCTTGCTTTCGCGCCTCAGCGTCAGTTTCGTTCCAGGGATCCGCCTTCGCCACCGGTGTTCTACAGGATATCAACGCATTTCACCGCTACACCCTGTATTCCGATCCCCCCTCCCGAACTCGAGCCGTGCAGTTTGGGGCGCACTTTCCGGGTTGAGCCCGGAGATTTCACACCCCACACACACGGCCGCCTACGCGCCCTTTACGCCCAGTAAATCCGAACAACGCTCGCCACCTCTGTATTACCGCGGCTGCTGGCACAGAGTTAGCCGTGGCTTCCTCTTGAGGTACCGTCAAGTCGGCGCGGGTATTACCCGCCCTCCCCTCTTCCCTCATGACAGGAGTTTACAACCCGAAGGCCGTCGTCCTCCACGCAGCGTCGCATCGTCAGGGTTTCCCCCATTGCGAATGATCCTCGACTGCAGCCTCCCGTAGGAGTCTGGGCAGTATCTCAGTCCCAGTGCGGCTGGTCGTCCTCTCAGACCAGCTAACCGTAAGCCTTGGTGGGCCGTTACCCCGCCAACTAGCTGATGGTACGCGGACCCTTCCTCCGGGGGCTGGCCTTGCGGTCCCAGCCTTTAACGTCGGAGGCATGTGCCTCCGCGTCGCATTCGGTATTAGCTCCGTTTTCACGGGGTTATCCCCACCCGGTGGACAGGTTGTCCACGCGCTCCTCGCCCTTCCGCCACTCCCGGCGGCCTGTATTGCTACAGGCCGCCGAGCGTTCGACTTGCATGCCTAATCCACGCTGCCAGCGTTCGTTCTGAGCCAGAATCAAACTCTCAGAAAAATTCTTCTGAGTTGGGGCGGACTGCTCCGCCCCGAACTTCAAATAAGTTGTTGACCTAGCACAAGCTTCATTTTCCCACATCCCCGCCGGGCCGTCCAAAACTGAACCGGACTCCGTGGAGGATGCGCCTAAGCTTCGGTTGTCAAAAGATCAAATTTTCTTCTTGCGTTTCAGGCTCTCGCCTTGTTTCGCAAAGGACGTTTATGGTATCAAAACCAACCCCGTCCTGTCAACAGCCGATTTAAAATTTCTTCAATTTATTTTCGGCCGCCCCCTCTTCCGCCGCCTCGGTCTCGCAACGTCTGGTGGCGCAAAAGGACGGTTAATTTATCAAAGGTGACCCCGAAATGTCAACGGGTATTTTGAAAAAAGTTCACTTATTTCAAAAAGGGGTTTAAACGCATTGACTTTCCTTCGCCTGAGTCCTCATAATATAAGCTTTATTCAAGCATATTAGCGAATCACAGCACAAGGAACGCACCATGAAACGAATCGGCATTATCGGCGCAGGACGCTTTGGATATTCCCTTGCGGAGAGTTTAGCCTCGCACGGCGCTGAAGTCCTTTTGATTGATCAGGACCGTGAAAAAATTCAGACGCTCTCAGAGTTCGTGACAAAGGCCATTGAAGGCGATGTCACCAATATCCGCACATTGCAGGATGCGGGCTTCGCTGAATGCGATGTTGTGGTGATCGCCATCGGCTCCAATCTGGAAGGCAGCATCATGGCCACCGTCCATTGCAAGAAACTTGAAGTGCCGCTGGTCGTCGCCAAGGCGAACTCCGATGTGCACGGTGAAATCTTAAGGCGCGTGGGCGCTGATAAAGTGATCTATCCGAATCGTGACTGCGCGAAAAACCTCGCACGCACCTTGCTTTCCAAGGGCAATGTTGATTTATTTGCCATCTCGGACGACTTCAATATTGCAGAGATTGACGTACCCGATTCGATAAAAAACAAGACGCTCCTTGAGGCGAACGTGCGGAAACAATTCGGTGTCACCGTGCTCTGTGTGCGCCGTCTGGCAGCAGACCCGGAAGATCCGCGCACCGTGATCATTCCGACGGCTGACGACACCATTCTCCCCGAGGACAAACTGCTTGTGTTTGGCCCCATCAAGAAAATTGACGCGATTGCCCAGGAAGCCCAATGAAGTATCTTTTCGGACCTGTCCCTTCCAGACGTTACGGACGCTCGCTCGGCGTTGATTTATCGATCTTAAAGACCTGCACGCTGAATTGCCGGTTCTGTCAACTCGGCGACACGCAGGCCGTGACAATCACCCGCACAGATCAGCCGCCCATCGAGGATGTTTTGGGGGAGCTGCGCCAGTGGCTCACCCGTCATGAACCGCTTGACTATATCACAGCGAGCGGCTCGGGCGAGCCGACGTTGCATCTGCACTTCGGAGACCTCTTCCGCTTTGTGCGGGCCGAGACGCCATTCCGTTCGCTCCTGCTCTCCAACGGCTCGCTTTTTACGCTTCCTGAAGTTCGGCGCGAAGCTGCCCTTGCAGACGTTGTGAAGGTCTCTTTAAACGCCTGGGATCAGGCCTCGTTCGAGCAGATTGTCCGTCCGCATCCCTCCTTGAAATTTGAGGCTATTTTAGAGGGGTATTACGCCTTCCGGCAGATCTTTTCAGGCCGGTTGGACCTCGAAGTTTTCATCATTCCGGGCATCAACGACACCGTGGAACAGATTGATCGCATTGCAACTCTTGCCCAGCGTTTCAGCCCCGATGATATTTCACTGAACACAGCCGTGCGGCCGACTGCTGACCGGACTTTGGTGGCGTGCCCGTGCGAGCAGATGGCGCAACTCGCAACCCGCTTTCAGATTCACGCGCATGACAGCGGTCCTCAAGACACGACGGTCCCTGCAAACATGACACAAGAAGAGAAGGATGCGCTGCACGTGCGCCATCCATTCAAATAAGCACAGCTACGGCGACTGTACAAGCGACTTGACGAGGAGCGCCACGGTCTTGGCGTCGAGGACAAAGACGAGGTCCTGTCCCCGCACCATGGCATAGCGAGCGCCTTCAGACGTTTGACTGCCCACCAGAATGGTCTTCCGTATCGCATCACCCGCATCCACGCTGACACTCATTTCCATCCACGGCTTCTTGAGTCCATACGCATCCGCGTCGCTCGATATCGCGCAGGGCTTCTCGACACGGTCAGCGGTTAACTTGGACAGCAGCGTCAACCGTTCCGTCATGGCCTCCGTGCTCAGCACGCCGGAGGTGTTCTCCAGATGCCACAAGCCCTCCTTGTCGCGTTCGACAACCTCTGTTCCTCCAGAAGGCAGTTTCGTACTGATGCGCTGAATCGAATTATTCGTAAAAGAGAGCATGGTCCTGTCGTAGAGCGCGAGCGCGGCACCGGCATGCAGAAAGACGGCTGGAACCGCATTCATCTCCACGCGATAGGCCATCGTTGCGTTGGTCATGCTCACCGAGTAATAGGCTTTCCCTTCAACATATTCCGGCTTCAGCAGCAACTTTGTGCTCGCGCCTCCATTCGTCACAACCTCAATGCGGCTCGTTCCGTCCGTTGCGTCCACCGGTTGCGCAAGCGCTGCATCTACCGTGTTTGTCGTTGAGAGAATTTCAACCGCATTCAGCCGCAGCAATCGCTCGATCGCCTCTGTCACGCTCACTTGATCAGCGCGTCCTACAATCGGCGACACCAGTTGCCATATCCCGTTTTGCTGCGTCAAAACAAACAACGCCCCTTCAACCGCTATTTCAAGCCGGTTCACCTTGTCTGGACGTTCAAAGAAGAGTCGCATATCCCTTAAATCAGAAGGGGTGCATTGGAAGGCCGTAACAACCGAATTGGACACCGTCGCAATCGCTTGCCCTCCGGGCATCAAGACATAGCGGAAGCCTTCCATCCCCTCAGCGCTATTGCCAAAGACAAGGCGCGACGGCTCCGCGGTCGCAGCGTCTTGCGCCGAAATCTGCAGTAGCATATCCGTGCCCAGGCCATAAACCTCAAGGCGCGTTTTCAATGCCGATTCGGAGACCGAAGCCTCTTCCGCCCGGGTTGCCGAGGGCCAGACAAACTGAGCGGCCTTGACAGCATAAAGCGCATCCAGCATGGCCGTCACTTTCCGGTCATCCGCAGGAGCCTCCGACGGCTGGGTCAAACGCCACGTGCCGCTCTCCTTCGAGAGCCGAATAAAGGGCTTGCCTTGCGCCTTGATCTCCAAGATACGCAAGCGTGAACGTTCATAGGAGACAATCTCTCTCGACCGAAAGGCATCAAGGGTCATCGGCACACTGTCCAGCAGCTCTGAGGAGACGCTCATGACCTGATCCGCTACTGCGGCTACACGGACATAGACTTCATTGCCTGCGGGCGCTGTTGCGCCAATAAAGACTGTATCCGTCCGCTCGCCTTCTTGTATCGACAGGCACACAGAGGCAGGGGCAAAGCCGAAATCGCGCAACGAGAGCTCCCGGCGACGCATCTCCGAGGAGCGTATTCGATCCGTCACCCGCGCATGCTCGATCGCATCCAGCAGACGGGCGACAACGGCTTGGTCGACGCGCGAAGGGAAAGGCGAATAGAGCTCCCATGCGCCATCCCTTCCATGGCGCTTGAGGCCCGCATACAGGGCGCCGCGCTCAATGGTCATTCGCTGAGCCGTATCCAGCGGGGAGGAGACCAAGGTGTCCTTTTCCGGCACCGAATTGTTCGATGACCAGACAAACAGCTTATCGATGTTCAGCAGCAGTACGCTGCAGACCACGATCCCCAGGATCAAGAACAATATGACACGCCGATTACCCATACTACCACCGTACTAACTTAAAGAGAAAACGTCCTGCAAGCAGGAAAATAAGGGGAATGCCCGCACTTGCCCAGGCCATCAGCAGATACCATTCCCTACGATCAAAACCGGTCACCAGCATGGCGTCGCCCCCTAAGGATGAGGCAGTGACAGCATCAATGCCTGACAACCAGGCGAGGATGTTCATAAAGAAATCCTGATTGGCATTCGCCCGACGCCCCAAGGTGGCATTCATCACAAAATCCGTCTCGCCCACCACACAAATGCGCGTGGCCGTATAGGCCACATCTTTCGCAACAAAGGCACCGCGCTCGGAAAGTGCGACCATGGTGACCGGCCCCTTGAGCTCACCGCGCTGCGGATTGAATTGCCGTGGCAACAGGTCAGGCTCCGACTCCCCCCACCCCTGCTCGTCCGTCCAGGCCAGGGCAATCACTTGCGGACGATCCCCCTCTTCCGACCGAGGTCCGAAAATTGTCTCCAAACAGACCGGGCCGCCAAAGACGACCGAAGCGTTCCCTAAATCGAGCGTCGTCGGATGACGCGCAAACGTATTGACCAAGACATCCTGGCCTGACAAGGTGCGGGTACTCGTCGCCACAAACGAGGTCACACGAATACCCCATTCATGGAGGATATGTTCAAGCCCACTCTTTTGGCGCGGAGAAACCATATAGAGCATACGTCCGCCGCGCTGCAAGAACGACGTAATCATTGCCTGCTCTTCCGAGGCGAGGATGCGTGATGCGCCCGCGATCAATAAGATGCGGCAATCATCCGGCAGGCTCGATTTTCCAGCAAGCACCAACGGCCTGACCTCGTACCCGTCGCGCGTCATGACCCGTGAAATATCTGAAAACCCGCGAATGGGGTCATAATCGTCATACCGTCCTTCGCCATGGCCTTGCAACCAGTAGACAACCGGGCGTTCGTGAGGCTGCGCCAACCGCGTGATCGCGGCCGCACACGCCATCTCGCCTTGGAAGATCCCTTCAGCGCCTTGACGTGTCTCCCGCGTCGCGTCCCCCTGTCCACGCTTGTCCTGAGGCTGTGACATCATCTCGTCAAGCGTCACGGTCACACGCCGTCGTTGGCGTTCAAAAAAGAGCGCGTTGACAGGAACGCCATACGAAGCTAATTGCCCTGCGCGCACGAGATCCCAGCGCGGGTCGACATATTCGATCTGGATGTTCACGCCCGCAACGCTTTGAGCGGCTTGCCGGAGGCCTTTCAAGAGGCGAGTAACAGGTCTGAACATTTTATGGCGGCGCTCCATAAAGCAGGAGATCTTCACACTCCCCTGGGTCTCAGCCAGCACCTTACGCGTCCGTTCAGAAACCATCCGAACACCGCTAATCGGCAGCTCCGTCGAGAAGTCCAGATGCGCGGAAAGCACCAGCACGAGCACGGAGAATACAGCACTCAGCAGAATGGCAAGCAACGACGTCAGTCGCAACTGGTTGCGATTCGCCTTTGCGAGAGCCTTTTTTTTCTTTTCAATCACACTCATGATTCTTGTCGTATCCGCCAGCGCGGATTACAGCCTCAGCAGCGATAGCACTTTAGAACATACAAACAGGCAGAGCAACGTCAATACACCGTAGATGGAAAGCGCAAAGGAGGAGACCAGCCCCGTTGAAAAATCATATACATTCGTCATAAGCGGCATCCATGCGGCGTTGAGGCGTAGCTCGGGCATCCAGATCAGAATCACGGCATAGAAGGCAAGGGGTATCCCGCCGCAGACTAAAATCGAACCGACCGCAGCCAAGGTCTGATTCCGGAAGCAGACAGAGACCATTGTCCCCACTGCGCACCAAAGCGAACTTTGCAGCATCAAGATCACCCATGTCATGACAAAGGCGGCGGGATGTATGGCACTCTTCAAGTCTGGCGCAAGCCACGGCAAAACGACGAGCGGCGTCAGCAGGCTCATAGTCACAGAGAGCGCCGTCATCGTCAAGGCTGCACCATATTTTCCCAACACGATCTCGCGTTCGCGGACAGGGACGGAGAGGAGCAGATCAATCATTCCGGTTGAACGTTCCTCGGCAAACAGACGCATCGTCAGCACGGAACAGAGCACCGGCACCCAAGGCGAAACCGCCATGCCCCAAAGCGTCTGGATCTGCAAGACTCCCCCGTCACTTTTGTGAAGTCCCATCACAAATGACCAGCCCGCCATGGCCAGGAACAGGGCAATCGGAAGGTAGCCGGTAAAGGACCTCCGGTACGTCCGGATCTCACGTAACCATGTCACCTGAAGGGCGCTCATGAGACACCTCCATCCTCTTGACCATACGTGAGCTGCTGTTCAATTTTCTTCAGCAGTGCATCTCGCTCATAGTCGCGGACACGATGCATCCCGACAATGCGCCCCCGGTACAACACCAAAAACCGCGTACACCATTCAAGAAAGAAAGCGATCTCATGTCCAGCCATCACAATCGAGGAACGCCCGGAGACAGAGGTCAGGACTTGCGCGACTTGCTTGCGTTGCGGAAGGTCCATCCCTGCCAAAGGGTCATCCAGCAGCAGCACGTTCGGATGCGTCGTCAGCACGTCAGCCATGCCAACCCTTTTTCGGTAGCCACACGACAAGAGGCGTATCGCTGTCTTGCGTTGATCATCCAGCCGGCAGAGCGTCAGCACCTCGTCAATCCGCCGGCGCACGCGCGACTTCCGCTCCCCCTTCATGTTCAAGCGGTACATCAAGTATTCCTCGACGCTCATCTCCTCATACAAGGGGCACTTTTCAGACAGGTATCCGATTTTAGAGCGATACGCAATCGGGCGCGTCAAGGAGTCGACGCCGTCAATCAGCGCGTTCCCGGAATCCTGCATCAGCAAGCACGACAGCAAGCGCAGGAGCGTTGTCTTTCCAGCGCCATTCGCACCCACAACAGCCACAATTTCACCCGGGGCGACATCAAAGGTGATGTTTCCGAGCGTTTCGTGGGTATTGTATGAAAACGATATATCCTTAACTTCAAGCATGCTTCAGACCTGCCGTATAAAAGGGTTCCATTGTTTGACGCAGCCATGTCAGCCGGGCAGCAAGCATCGCCTCATCCCGTGCCTCAACGATCAGCCGCAAATAGGGCTCCGTATTCGACTTTCGGATATTCAGCCACCACTCCGCATACTCCACGCGGATGCCATCAAAATCATAATAGGCCGTCGGCGGGCCGAAGGCTTCAAGCGCCTGACGTACGGCTTCAATCGCTTCATCTTTCTTCTCGATCCTAAAATTGAGCTCCCCTGAATTCGCATAACAGCGGAGCGGTGCAATCAACTGGCTGAGGGTCTGTCCTTCTCGCTTGGCCTCTGCGAGCGCGCCCAGCACAATCAGCGCTGCAAGCTCCCCTGAATCACAGCAGAAGAAATCACGAAAATAATAGTGTCCCGCCAACTCGCCGCCCACGACCGCGCCTAATTCACGCAGCAGCTTCTTGGCAAACGCATGGCCCACCTTCCCCATCACAGGTTTTGCTCCAATGCGGATCAACGCCTCGATCACCCCGCGCGAAGTCCGAATATCGTGCAGCACAATCGACCCCGCGGGCTCCTGCCTTAACAATTGCTGCGCAATGACGAAGATCAAATAGTCGGGCTGAATAAAGGCGCCCCGTTCGTCCACAAACATGACGCGGTCTGCGTCGCCGTCAAAAATGACCCCCACATCCAACTGTTGCGCTGTCACAAGCTGCATGAGTTCTTGACAGTTCTCGACCTCTAACGGGTTCGGCGCGTGATGCGGGAAACGTCCATCCGGCGCTTCATTCAAGTAGAGCGGCTGCTCCCCGAGCACATCCCGTATCACAAGACCGGCCATGCCATCCGAACAGTCTACCGCATAGCGTAAGCCGGAGAGATCAGGCTTGTGACTGCGCAGCCACGCGACGAAGTCATCGCGATACTGGACCTCCGAACAGGAGCCTCCGCCTTGTACAGGTGGCAAGAGACCGCTCCTCACCCGCGTTTCAAGTTCGCAAAGGCCTGAATCATACCCGACAGGGACAGCCTTTGACCGAGACACCTTCATGCCATTGTAATTCGCCGGATTGTGTGACGCCGTAATTTGAATAGAAGCTTCATAGCCCTGGCGGGCTGTAAAAAAGTAGACCATCGGAGTCGTTGAAAGCCCCATGTCGTCAACCGCGCATCCAGAATCTACCAAACCGCGACACAATGCGTCTCGTATCGCCTCGGAGGTCAACCGTGCATCCCGTCCGACAAGGACGCGCTTAGCATCGAGGATCACCGGCAGCCAGCGCCCGATGCGATAAACCATCTCGAGGTCGAAATCAACCCCGAAGACGCCCCGCATGTCGTATGCCTTGAAAAAAGAACTCATGCCTATTGCACCACAATCAACGAAACACCTGATTCGCCACTCCCGATAGCCTTGATCGTCCGGATCCGTGCCGGACGCGGAGGTGGAGCTGGGCGCGGAGTCAGAGCAGCCACAGCATTTGTCGAGTTGCTTTCCGGCGTAACCTCTGCAATCTGGGTATCTTCTTCAACCACCTTGAGCGACTTCATGACTTCCTGCAGCCGTGCCGCTCCCTGTCGGTCGCGCTGGATGGACATGGACAGCGCCCCTAAAATACCGCCGACCAGGAGGCAGATAATGGAGGAGAGCGCAACCGTTGACAAGCGGACTGACAGTTGTCCTTCACGATTCACCTGCACATTCGCCGCGTCTTTCATCCGCTCGCGTGCTGCTTCCAGCCGTTCGCGCTCGAGTGCAAGGCGCTCATGCTCGATTTTCAGTTTTTCCTGCTCCAGCTTCAACTCAATACGTGAAAATTCACCCTCTACAGGCTCGCTCATGCTGCCTCCTTTCCGATTAATCCGAAAGCATTGACTTCCATTCTACAGCAGCCAAACGTAAGGCTTGGCCGCGATGCGACAAGCTGTTTTTCGTGGCACTGTCCAGCTCTGCAAAGGTCTGCGAATACCCCTCTGGGACAAAGAGCGGATCATACCCGAAACCGTTTGCCCCCCTGCTGGCGTGCGTGATGCATCCCTCACAGCGCCCTTCAACCGTCCACTCCCGCCCATCCGGCGCACGCAGGGCGATCACGCAACGGAAACGGGCCCGGCGATTGCTCTTGCCCGCTAACTCAAGCAGCAACTTGGCATTGTTCGCCGGATAACTGCATGGCTCTCCAGCATAGCGCGCGGAATAGACACCGGGTGCATTGTCGAGGGCCTCGACCTCAAGCCCGGAATCATCCGCCAATGTCCAAAAACCAGAGGCGGCACCTAATTCACGCGCCTTCTTCAAAGCATTTCCTTCGAACGTCTCCGCATCCTCTACCACATCAGCCGGAATCCCATCAACCTCATCCGCCGCCAACAACGTCAATCCGGGTAAGGAAAAAATATGAAGGATCTCCTCCAGCTTATGCTTATTTCGAGTTGCCACCAATAGTTTCATGGGGTATTAGAATAGCACGTTCCCCCGACTACTTCCATCCTCAATTTCCTATTTTTACCCTCACACTTGCGACTCTGGACGTGGAAAAGTTAGACACTTTAGAACTTTAGCACTTTAGCACTTTAGAACTTTTCACAACTGCACCCTTCCTAATCCTCTGCTGTTTTGCTATATTTTACCCTTTAGGAATATTATGAATACAATCTATTTTGACAACAATGCGACAACCTGCGTAGCTCCGGAAGTACGCGAGGCAATGATGCCTTTTCTGGGTGAACTGTATGGCAATCCGTCCAGCATGCACGCCTTTGGCGGCCAAGTTGCCAAGTTCGTACAAGAAGCGCGTGAGCGTGTCGCCGCGTTCATCCACGCGGACCCCACGGAAATCGTCTTCACCAGTTGCGGAACCGAGAGCAACAACATGGCCATCTGGGGTGCGGCGGAGGTACTGGGGACGCAGGCCAAGGTCGTTACGTCCCGCGTGGAACATCCTGCCGTGCTAGGCCCGTGCCGCCGCTTACGCGACAAGGGGCATCGCGAGATCGAGATCCCGGTCGACGGCGTGGGGCAGCTTGAGCTTGATGCACTGCGCGAAGCCCTCAAGGATGGCGGCCCCTCACTCGTCAGCATCATGTGGGCCAACAACGAGACCGGCGTGGTCTTCCCCATGGATGAGATCGCCCAAATCGTGAAGTCCTCAGGCGGCATTCTGCATACGGACGCTGTTCAGGTCGCAGGCAAGATCCCGATCGATGTGCGCAAGACGCCTGTGGACATGCTCTCGATCTCCGGTCATAAGATTCATGCGCCCAAGGGCATCGGCATCTTCTACCTTCGCAGGGGTACACGTATTAAGACCTTCCTGCTGGGCGGACATCAGGAAAACGGACGGCGCGGCGGAACGGAGAACGTCCCCTACATCGTCGGACTCGGCAAGGCCGTTCAACTGGCTGAAGCCACCATGGCTTCTGAAAACGAACTGCTTTCACCTCTGCGCGACAAGCTGGAGAAGGGCTTGCTGGCGACCTGTCCGGATTCACGCATCAATGGCGACCCCAGGAGCCGCCTGCCCAACACGTCCAACATCAGCTTCGAATACATCGAAGGCGAGTCGATCCTGATGCACTTGAGCGATCTGGGCATCTGCGCCTCGACAGGCTCCGCCTGCGCAGCAGGGTCGCTGGAGCCTTCACACGTCATCCGCGCCATGGGCGTGCCCTTTACAGCCGTGCACGGCTCGATCCGCTTCTCGCTCAGCCGTTACAGCACAGAGGAGGAAGTCGACACCGTGCTCCGGGAAACACCCAAGATCGTGCTCAAGCTGAGAGCGCTCTCGCCATTCTGCAAATGAACACGATCACCGTCAGTCTTTATCTTGAGCAGGAGATTCACTATTTCCGGATGAAGAAGCATCTGGTGCAACGTTTGCGAAAGACGTTCCCTTCTGTCACGTTCCTCTGGTGCCACAGCGAAGCCTCCTTTAAAAGGGCGCTTCCCAGGACCGACATTGTTTTGGCGAACCGCTTCAAGCCTGAATGGTTCGCCCTCTCCAAGCGGTTGCGTTGCATGTTATCGCCTGCAGCAGGCCGCGATGTGATGGGCGCCATACCCCCACCCCACATCGAAGCCCGTTATGGGACCTTCCACGGGGAGTTCATCGCAGAGACGGTACTCGGCCTCATGCTGGGCGTCAACCGCGGGATCCTCAGCGCCTACGAGCTTCAGCTGGCCAACGAGAGATGGCCCTGGAGGCCCCTTTGCAAGCCTGGCGCCGTGCGCCTGCTGCGAGGTTCGCATGCCGTCATCATTGGCTTTGGCAACATTGGCGGATGGATCGCACGCTTACTCAAACCCTTTGATATCCGGATTACGGGCCTTCGCCGGAATCCACCTGCAGAGCGTCCCGACTATTTCACGGAGGGTGACACGATCGAGTCCATCTCTCAGTTAGACGCTGTTCTCCCCACCGCCGACCACGTGATCCTTGCGTTGCCCGTGGACACGGGAACAGACCATCTGCTGGGCGCCCGTCAATTCAAGAAGATGCCCCGTCATGCGGTCATCTACAACATCGGACGCGGCAACTGCATTGACGAGCCCGCCTTGGCCACAGCCTTGAAATCGCGCACGATCGCAGGTGCCTGCCTGGATGTCTTCAGCAAGGAGCCGCTGCCCAAAGACAATCCGCTTGCGAAAAATCTGCCGGGGCTTGTCCGCTTGCCCCACGCCTCCGCGTATGCCGATGCGTACATGGAGCGTTACACCGATGAAATCATCCCCATGATCAAGGCGTTTATCCAATGACGTATACGGTTCATTCGCTTGAAGAGACTTGGCGTGTGGCGGCTGAGGTCGCTGAACAGCTTACGCCCGGCATGGTGCTGGCGCTTTCAGGCGACCTGGGTGCCGGCAAGACAACCTTCATGCAAGGTGTTGCCTTTGCCTTGGGCGTCAAGCGACCGATCACAAGTCCAACCTTCACGCTCTGCCAAGAGTACGATACGCCGCACTTCAAGCTCGTCCACATGGACCTCTATCGCCTGAACGGACCGGACGACCTGCTGACCATCGGCTTCCCCGAGCATCTGGAGTCCGGTGCCGTAGTCGCCGTGGAATGGCCCGAGCGCGGCGGCGATCTGATTCCGCCTGATGCGCTACATATCTCGCTGACACTCTCTGACGAAGCCGATACACGCACCATCGAGGTCGAAACTAGGACATAATACAAAATGACGGATTACACCATCTGGTCTAAAGGACTCCGTACAGCCGCGCGCATGCCTTTGGCGACATGCGTGTAGATCATGGTCGTCTCAACGTTTGAATGGCCGAGCAGCTCCTGTATTTGACGGATATCCACTACATATCAGATGGCGGAAAGAAATCTGTCCTTTTCTCCCGCAGAGGCGCTGAGGCGCAGAGGGGATTTTCTTCAAGGCCGTTCACGCAGCGGGTGATTCCTGTCCTTAAAACAGCCTCTCCGAAGTTCAAGAGGTAACCCAGCTTGCAGCCAGTCAGCTTCAGATAGGTCTGAACCTGTTTCTTGTGCGCAGGAGAAACATGCTCCACGGACTTCAATTCCAGAATGACCTTATCCTCGATGATCAAATCTGCGCGGAACCCCTCATCAAACCTGATTCCCTTGTACTCAATTGGCACGGGCACCTGCCGGGCTACTTTCAAACCTCGTCCCGTCAGCTCACGTGCCAACACCACCTCATATACCGATTCGAGCAGGCCAGGCCCAAGCTCCCTGTGGATCTCAATTGAAGCCTGAATAACCCGTGTCCCGATTTCGTTTTCCCCCATCCTCTTCGCCTCCGCGACTCTGCGGGAAAACATTCCCGTCTCTTGGCTTAACCCTGACAGCAACCGTTCACGATCCTGCTCTGCCATGTGTAACCTTCCTTTCGTCATTTACCACAGGTCTTCCTTAAAAAGACACATGGCAATTGCTTGTCCTTCATGGAGTTAGGAGATTATCATCCGTTCGTAAATGATTAGGCCACAGTTGGCCTAATCACGGATAAAGCCAGTAAAAGCCTCAGAATAAGACCCTTATTATCCTTGCTTCCGACCATTGCCTCCCATATTAGGCCACAGTTGGCCTAATCACGGAAAAACCTACAAAAGAGAACTCCCGACCCAAATTTTTCTTAAAATATACGCAATTTCAGCTTGCTTTGTCCATTAAAAAGAGCAAAAATTTGCACATCGCTGACAAGGTTGCCAGCAAAAGCAACTTGAACCACATTAAACGTTCGCATGACATAACAATGAAAGTCTTTGATACCATACGAGATTTCTTTGGGGCAACAAAAGCTTCTGGTGTATCCGGACAAGAGGAATCCATCGGGGTCAAGACCGTAGCCGACTACCTCAAGCTGGTCGGAATGGATATCGAGGTGTCGCTTCACGATTCGCCATTACGGTTTCGAGGTAAACTCACGGATTTATCCGATGACTGTCAGAAACTGATTCTTCGAGATGTTACGGAATATGACGATGCCCGAATGGGTTCGCCAGTGGTCGATATGCAGGATAAGAAGCTCATCGCTGTCACAGAGGTGTCAATCGTTCGAGTGTGTGACATGCATCCCAACACAGACGATGCGTACTGGAGAACGTGAAGAAGACAACTGACATTCTGGCTCCTCTCGTGGGAGGCGCAAATACCCGACACCAAAATAAACCAAACTTGTCTTTTTATAACGAAAGTGGCATTATAAAGCCATCAAAAGGAATAATGGACAAATGCCTGAGATTTCTCGTTTTTTTGGAATTATCATCGCTGTGTTTTACGATGACCATAATCCTCCCCATTTTCATGCACGGTATGGAGGCGCTAAGGTCTCGATCGAGATACAGACCTTAAAGGTTATTGAGGGAAACATTTCACCACGAGCATTAGGTCTGGTTGTCGAGTGGGCTTCTTTGCACAAAGATGAATTGATGATGGACTGGGAACTAGCCAAAGCCAATCAGCCGCCGAAAGAGATCGAACCTCTCAGATAGGAGTATGTCTCGATGCTTTATGATGTCATCAAAGCCGATTATATCAAGGATTACAAGGTCAAGGTGGAGTTTGAAGACGGACACTCCGGCATCGTTGATTTTGCCCCCTATATCCAGAAAGGAGGGGTGTTCGATCAATTTTCGGATCTATCCTTCTTTAAACGATTTTCCGTCTCGGAAGCATTAGGCACCATTGTCTGGGATAATCAAATTGATGTTGCCCCCGAAACGTTGTATGAAAAATGCGAACCATACGCTTCAGCGGACGGCTGACCGCCTCCGCTGATCGTTGACGTTCACAAGATGAAAACAATCAGAAATAGCTCACTTGGATGGATACCTTTGCTGGCAATATGTATATTTTCTCTTTGTGCAAATGCAAACCCAGTGCCGCCTAGAGAATATGATAAAGAGATACTGAGCTTTTGTTTCATAATCACAGCTGCACTCTGTTTCACAGTAGAGGTCATCGTCACAGTCTCGCTATTTAAGATATTTCACGATGTTGAAAAGAGCCTTCAATCAATATGTATGCTGTTCGTGATGAATATACTAAGTTTTAGCTTAGTTTTGCTTCCGATAATAAAGTTTTCAAAAAGCATTATTCTTGGCGAAGTGGGAGTCCTTCTGGCAGAAATGGTTGGCATTCGTATTTGCCTCGCTTCTTTGGGAACTGATACTTCTTGGCGCAGGTCATTGATGTATTCATTTGTTTCAAACACACTTTCGGTCATAATTAGTCTGAGCCTAAGATGAGAAGAAGTGAACCATGCACCTCTCCCAACCACCGAACGCCTTCGGCTTCGGTGGTTGGAGGCTGCTGACGTTGGGTCGAAGAGAATATGAATAAGGATGCACTCACAACAGCCTTGGCCCGATTCATCTCGGAGATGGATCGACAGGCAGGTTCCACGCAAGAAGCCGCAGACAGACCGCTGTACGACAAATTCCTAGCAAAGGCAGCCATCATCATAGCCAAGGTGGAACAGGACGAGCCGATAGGAGACGACGTCGCCGCCACAGAAAGACTGTTCGGGCATACTTGGTTTAGGGACGAGGATGCGTATACCAGAATCTATGCCGAATGGGACATGTTCAAGGGACTACTGACACAGTCCATTCACGGCATGACCGTGAACGAACGTCTTTTCTCTCTCGGCTTGCTTGAAGAATTCGACAGAGCCGTTGCCAAGCGTGACGAGCCCCGTTTGCGTGCTGTTCTTTTCAAATGTTTCCTGAGTGAGGATAATGTGGCGGCAATTATCAAGCAACAGTTAAAGAAATGATGCCCCAACAAAGCGGCTCAGGCAATCGGCGCAACCGCGCCTCAGCCTGGCCGCTAACGTTAGGCCGGAAGGATTTAAAAAGGATTGAAAAAATCTTTACGGCGGCCGGCCGGGCGGTAGAATAGTGCCTGACCGCGGGCGCGGGGCGGCATAACGGAGTTGATGCGGACCCCGCGCCCGCGGCCAGGTGAGGTGCGTCCGGCGCAGCCCTCTTCGGGTGAGGGGGGAGAAGGAAGCGGCGGGCGGCCCAGGAAGGATTTTGACGGGACGGCGTCATGCCCCTTTCAACGGATGAAAGAGGGCCTAACGTCCGTCCAACTGACGTGGATACACGCAGTTGAACTTTTCGTTAGACAACAAGAAATGAGCATTCGTAATCAAAGCGAATATCCGAAGATGATGGCCTTCGCAAAAGGATGTGCCAGCGCTTCCGCATTGTTCGGCCTCGGCATAACTTTCTTCACCTGTGTGACTTTTATCCCGACGGCTTATTCAATAGTCCGCAAGATCGGCCTTGTCCTCCTTTGGTTGTTTCTGTGTTCGACGATTTTCAGTGTTCGATCCTTTGTCATAGCGTACCAGTGCAAACGGGGACTACCACAGACATTTGATCGACCTTGCCCAGAGTATATCACTGCGACAACACTTCTTCTGATCCTGACAACCCTTTTGTGGCCAGGATGACACGAAAGAGAAAACGAATCTAACAATGCGGCCCTCCCAACCACCGTACGCCTTCGGCTCCGGTGGTTGGAGGCCGCTGACGTTGGGGTAATGAAAGACATGATGGAACCGATACCATTTAAGGGATGGATCACCTTTGAGGATGCGCTCAGAGTTGAACATCTCCTCGTGCCTCGGAAGATTTGGTCTGTCTCGGGCGTCACCACAATCCTAGTCACTGCGACTATCGCCATCAAGGTCATGGACATTGACACTTCATGGCCATTCACCGTCCTGTTCTTGGTCATCACAGCTGCTTTCATCGGCGGCCTGTTTTGGGTGATGCAACGCTCAAACATGAAGGCAAAGCGAAAACACTACGACAAAGACTCGATCGAGCGATCCGGCAACGTTAGTGCGGACAAGATCACTATTGTCACAGACAAGACCAGAACGGAAATGCAATGGGACTTGTTCGACAAGGTCATCGAAGCCGACGACCTTGTCTTGGTAGCGAAAGACAAAGAATACATGGCTTTCGCGCCTTATATGTTTTCAACTAGGCAGGATTGGATGACATGTCGGGAGATAGTAAAAAAACTACAAGACGAAACCCCAACCATCGGCGACACCGAACGGCGCTGATCGCGCCGTTGGTGCGCCGTAACGTTGGGTCTGAAAACAGAATGGAAGCCATATGACGATATTTGACATCGCGTTCCACCTTCAAGCCTCCAAGAATCGGCAATACCAAAACTCCACCCTGATAATCTTTGAGGGTATTGCCACATTCCTTACGCAACACTCGTTCGCCAAAGACAACCTTCTTGAACGTTTTCGCCAAAACCCTCGAGAATTCAAAGTCACAGATGCCGATATGACTGAAGAGGGGATGACCTGGCTTCGCCAACACTCGGACAGATGCCTGAAGAACATTGACCGACAGAAGGGGCCACGTACAGTTGAAGGGATCATCACGACACTTGAAAAGACGATGAAATAAGGACCCAACCACGGCCTCCTGCGTACGTCGCTACCGCGCCGCCGCAGAGGCCTGACGTTAGGCCGGAAGGATTTAAAAGAGGATGAAAAAAATCTTTACGGCGGCCGGACGGGATGTAGAAGGGTGACGTCGACGTCGAGTCCAGGGCATCGCTAGATTTTTTCAGGCAACTCAAAGCCTTTTCTGCGTTTACGATCCAAATAGGTATTGGCCTGAGCATCATCGAAGAGTTCCTTCACAGGGTCCCACTTCAGACGTTTCCCAGTCCAGCGGGCAATGTTCCCCATATGGCAGACGGTCGCTGAACGGTGGCCCGTCTCCACATCCGCAGTCGGACGTTGACGGGACTTAATGCAGTTAATCCAGTTTTGCATATGTCCGCCATCCATTTGAGGCACAACACGCTTTTTGCTTTCACCGTATGTTGCAGAGGCTGGAGGAGCAGGATCTTCAATACCATCCTTTTGGGCCTTCGCCTTCTCGCAGAGCTCATCAAGCGCCTTTTTTAAAGGGCCTTGAACAAGTTCTTTTGGATCTGATTTACAGTCGCCACGCGCAATATGGATTGTCCCCTTTTCACCAATAAAGGTTCCTCCGCCCGGATTGCCTTTCCCCATCTCCATGATCGTTCCATTCGCATAACGGAAGGAGACCACAACCTTCTGGCACTGTTTGTTTCCACGTGTGCCCGCTTCAGGCTCTGTATACGTAAGCGGCTCAAAGGCCGTACCATCTGTCCAGACTTCAACAGGACCGCTCTCATCCATGCCAAGCGCACATTGGATCTGATCAAATCCATGCGCCCCCCACCCCGTCATCTCGCCGCCGGAATAGGGCCGGAAGGAGAGCCATCCGGGCTTGCCACGCGGAACATAGAGTTGCGAATGATACGGCACAGGCTCTGTCGGACCGCACCACAAATCCCAGTCAAGCTCATCTGGAATCTTCTCGCCCGGGAAGGCACATTCCCAAGGACTTGGATAATTGGAACAAAGCACCTTGTTAACCTTTCCAATAAGCCCTTCTCGAATAAACTTACACCCGAAATGATTTTCAGGCTGAGAACGCTGCTGACTGCCGCACTGGAAGACGCGACCATATTTACGCGTGGCTTCAACCATCAGACGCCCTTCGCGGATCGTCAACGTCATCGGCTTCTCAGCATACACATCCTTGCCTGCTTGACAGGCGTGGATGCAGGTCAATGCGCGCCAGTGCTCAGGCGTCGCGGTGATGATAGCATCAATATCCTTGCGCTCCAGCATCGTCCGGTAGTCTTTGTAGACCTCAGCCTTATACGGCAGTGCTTTTTGACGGGCGCGAACCAGATTCACATCTGCAATTGCAACCACGCGGACTTCCTTTGAACTTCCCGCAGAGGCTAAAAGCCCTCCTCCTTGACGTCCAGGACCAATAACAGCTAACCCAATCCGATCATTGGCCCCCGGATTTCCATTTGCGGCTAATACGCCTGAGGGTATAATGGTTGGCGCGACGATCAACGCTGCGCTTCCTTTGACAAACGTACGTCTTGTAAACTTCATCTCTCGGGTCCCCTTCCTGTTTGTTCATTCAATTGTCTTCACGATCACAAAATTTCTATCAATATATCGCTACATTATCATGTGAGACAACAACCTGCAAACAGAATCTATTGCGCGATCGAGAGCGAATGAATTCATGCCAAACAGAATAGATCCCTTCCTCAGTCTCACACGTTGCAAAGTGTGAGACTGATACCACAGGCTTTCTTTAAAGGACACAGTTGGTCTAACCACGGAAAAAGCCACACCTTGACCAATAATTGCCGCTTGGATGCATTTTCACCTTGAGTTGCTCCTCAAAAAGAACCAAAATATCCCCAGCGCTGGCAAGGTTGCCAGTAAAAGCCACGGGTGGCACATTAAACGTAGGGATAACAAACACGATGAGAAGAGATATAATTCAAAAGCTCATAGAACGAGTTAAATCCGAATATCCAAGCTATCTCCCTTATGCCACATCCGATACGGAAGAAGAAGGTACTGGATTCAGAATAGAAGACATCCCGGCTACCTTTTCTGTGCTGTCATACGGCGACATACCGGAAGATGTTCTCGATATTCAAATCGAATCATATCCACCTGGAGATTATATCTATACCACCCAATTGAACTTGGAAGAATTTATCAGACTTATTCGAGTCTATCGGAAACCGGTTTCTGAATGGCCAGGACAGAAGGAAGAATAAGCCCAACAAGGGCATCCAGACCGACGCGCTGCCACGCGCGGCTGATGCCCGCCGTTCGGGCACCAACAAATTATAAGATCACTTAAAGTCACACTTGCAATACTGATGCTTCTCGGTGTTGGGTTATGGATATTCTGGCCAACTAATCCATTCCAGACTTGCTGACACTTATTGACACTTCCCAACTTACTGACACTTCGGCTAGCAACTTGTCTGTCCCCTTATCCACACGGAAAAACTCACGAAAAGCCACACCTCGACCTGAAAATTGCCACTTGGATGCATTTTCACCTTGAGTTGCTCCTCAAAAAGAACCAAAATATCCCCAGCGCTGGCAAGGTTACCAGCAAAAGCCACGGGTGGAACATTAAACGTTAGACGATGAGGAGCATGACAAACACAACTACAATTGCGGTTCCCGAGAGCACCCGGTGCTCTTTCTGCGGAAAGACCAACAGTGTTGGAACGATTTGTGGTGGATGCTTCGGCGAACAAAGACAGACTTCGGAAACGTCCTCGGTTGGCGCATCAGGGCTGATAGAGGTCAACCGTCATCATGAATGTTTCAGATGCAAGCACACGTTTGATATTGCGCTTGTGTGTGCTGTTGCTTGTGCAATCGCCATCGGGAGTTCAGCAGCACTAATAAAGAATCGAAAGAGGAAGACAGCGTCTAACCAAGGACTCAAAGACGGATAGACTCTGAGACTCAAAGGATCTTTACAGTCCGCGGTCTTGCTTTTGAGTCTTTATGTTTTTGTGTCCTCAAGACAAGAGGCTAAACGGCAACTCACGCTTCACACGCTTCTGCCTTGCGAATGTCGCGTAGTGCGATCCAGAGGGGCAATGCGGCGGCGGGGGCGAAGGCGAAATCCATCCAGAACCAGACAAAGGGGATGCCGCGCAGCGGGATGCAAACGCCGGCCAGAAGCGGAATCAGCGCACACATGATCAGGCCGCATTGGATAATCCATTTGTTGCGGACCGGATCGCGCATGGCACCGGCAAAGAGAATGGCCAGCACGATATGTGCGAAGGCGAGCCAGTCATGCGCATAGAGCATAAAAGGGTATTTCGCCTGCATGACTTCAAGTCCCTCAATCGCTTGCAACAGAAAGCCATGCAGAACGCCTTGAGGCAGGCCCTCGCCCCAAACCAAGCGGACAGCCATCTTCAACTCAGGCACGGCCGGCCAGATCGTCACCGCCGAAACCAGAAGCCCGAACACCACAATTCCTAACATGACTCTTGTACGCTTCATATTCATAATTCAATACTTTAATGCCCGTCTCATCAAACGTCAATGAAAAGAACCGCAAGCAGCGTGGCTGTTTGCGGTTCTTTATCTGTGAGGCTGGGCCTACGACTAGCGGACCTTGCCCTCTTTTTTGCGCTTCTCGATGATCTGCTCGGAGAGTTCGTAAGGAACGCCTTCGTAGTGTTCGAACACCATCGTGAAGGTTCCGCGACCCTGCGTCATCGTACGGATCGAGTTTGAGTACCCGAACATTTCGCCGAGTGGCACATAGCCACGCACCAGCTTGGTGCCGGCCTTGTCATCCATGCCTTCGACACGTCCGCGGCGACCGCAGATTGAACCCGTGGCGGAGCCCATGTAATCTTCAGGGACAGCCACTTCGACGCTCATGATCGGCTCGAGCAGCTGAGGATTGCCCTTCATGAACAAGTTCTTGAAGCACTGACGTGCGCACTCGATAAACGCAAATTCGTTCGAGTCCACTTCGTGATAAGATCCGAAATAGACGCTGCACTTGACATCCACAACCGGGAAGCCGCCGCAAGGACCGCTTTCCATGGCCTTGATGACACCCTTTTCAACAGCCGGGAGGTATTCGTTCGGAATAACGCCGCCCTTGACTTCGTTGACGAAGGCAAAGCCGCGACCAGGCTCCTGCGGTTCGAGACGCAAGCAGACGTGTGCGTATTGTCCGCGACCGCCTGACTGCTTGACATGCTTGTATTCGCCTTCAACTTTGTGACGGATCGTTTCACGATAGGCCACTTCAGGTTTGCCGACTTCGCATTCCACGCCAAATTCGCGGCGCAGACGGTCAACAATGATTTCCAAGTGGAGTTCGCCCATGCCGGAAATAATTGTTTCACCGGTCTCCTGATCAAAACGAACAAGGAAGGTCGGATCTTCCATGGCCAGTGAATGGAGCGACATCCCAAGCTTCTCATTATCATTACGGGATGACGGACGGATAGCAATCGAAATAACTGGTGCAGGGAATTCAATCGATTCCAACACAATCGGACTATCCTTGCAGCAAATCGTATCGCCCGTACGTGTCTTGCTCAGCCCCACCACCGCGACGATATCACCCGCATAAGCTTCTTCCAGAGCTTCCTGACGATTCGCGTGCATACGGAAGAGACGTCCAATGCGCGCTTCCTGATCCAGGGTGCTGTTCAGAATCGGGTCGCCCATCTTCAGCGTGCCGGAATAGATACGGATGAAGGTAATTTTTCCCATGTGCTTATCCGAAAGAATCTTGAAGGCCAATCCGGAGAACGGCGCATCATCCTTGGGTTCACGGGACATATCTGGGTTGTCGGCTGAGTGAATGGTGCCGGCATCCAGAGGAGAGGGCAGATAATCAATCACGCCGTCTAACAGCGGCTGTACACCCTTGTTCTTAAAGGCTGTTCCGCAATAGGCGGGAACCAACTTGCGCGCAATGGTTCCGATGCGGAGGCCCTTCTTGATCTCGTCGATGGTCAAGAGTTCGCCACCGAGATATTTTTCCATCAGCGCCTCATCCTGCTCAGCGGCCTTCTCCATCATCTCGACATGCCACTTCTTGCACTCTTCAAGAATATCCGCAGGAATTTCGCCCTCAATGACCTTAATACCCTTCGAGGCTTCATCAAAGGTCAGCGACTTCATGTTCAGCAGATCCACCAGTCCGGTGAAGTTTTCACCCTGCCCGATCGGATAGACCATCAAAACCGGATTTCCGCCAAGCTCGGAACGAATTTCGTCGATGACGCCAAAGAAGTCTGCGCCCACGCGGTCCATCTTATTAATCATGCAGAGCTTGGGCACTTCATACTTTTCGCTCTGGCGCCACACTTGCTCAGTCTGGGGCTGCACGCCGCCGACTGCACAGAAGAGGGCGATTGCGCCGTCCAGCACGCGAAGGGAACGCTCGACTTCGGCCGTGAAGTCCACGTGTCCGGGGGTGTCGATCAAGCTGATCTGGTGGTCACGCCAGGTCACCGAGGTGGCGGCGGAGGTGATGGTGATGCCGCGCTCCTGCTCCTGGACCATATAGTCCATGGTGGCCGCACCTTCGTGCACTTCGCCAATCTTATAGTTTTTACCACAGTAAAAAAGAATACGCTCGCTGCAGGTCGTCTTGCCTGCATCAATGTGCGCCATAATACCCATGTTACGGACTTGATTCAACGGTACGGTTCTGGCCATTTTTGACTCCTTAATTGCCTACTTTTGCTCGTCTCTTTCCTTTAATCAGAAAAAGAAAAGCATTTAATATACCGCTTATTGCCTGCCGATACAACCGCAAAAGAGAAAATTTTTATTTTTTTTGCTACTCGACCAACTGGCCCATGGCCTGCGTGATCTGGAGAATTTCTTCAGAGGGTGTCACAAAGGGGGGCATCGTATAGAGGTAGTGGTCGAAGGGACGCAGCCAGACGCCTGTTTCGCGCACCACGGACTGAACCTGCTCGGAGGATGGCATTTCATGGAGCTCCAGCACGCCGATGGCGCCCAGCACGCGCACATCCTTGACGTTTGCATATCTGCGATACGGCTCGAGCTGAACCTTTAATTGCTGCTCAATACGCGCGACAGCCCCCTGCCAATCATACGCCTCCATCAGGCGCATCGAGGCGCATCCGGCCGCGCAGGCAAGCGGGTTGGCCATATAGGTGGGCCCATGCATAAATGCGCCTGGCGATGCGCTGCAAAGTGTTTCTGCGACATGCTGCGTCGTAATCGCCGCGGCCAAGGAGAGGCTTCCGCCCGTCAATATCTTGCCGACTGTCATGATGTCGGGCACCACCCCCGCATGCTCCAGTGCAAAGCGTTTTCCTGTGCGGCCAAAGCCCGTCGCAATCTCATCAAAGATGAGTAGTATCCCTTGCGCATCACAGGCCGTGCGCAGCTTCCTGAGGTATTCAGGATGGTAAAACCACATGGCATTGCCCCCTTGGAAGACGGGCTCGACAATCACTGCCGCAATTTCATCGCCATGCTCAGCCAGCAATTCCCGCATCGACTCAAAATCAGAATCTTCCCAGTCAGCACCGAAACGAATCTTCGGTTGCTCGGCAAAGAAGTGCGCAGGCAACATGCCCTTGAAGAGCGTATGCATTCCATTGGGGTCGCTCAGCGCCATCGCGCCCAGCGTATCGCCGTGATATCCGCCTTTCAGCGCAGCCAGCCGACACCGTTTCACATGGCCGCGCGCCAGCTGGTACTGGACTGCCATTTTGGCTGCGCATTCAACAGCAATCGAGCCTGAGTCTGCAAAGAAAATCTTATCAAGACCCACGGGCAACTGCTCCATCAACGCCTCGGCCAGTTCAATGGCAGGCTCATGCGTAAAGCCGGCAAACATCACATGGGACATGCGCTCCGCCTGTTCGCGGATGGCAGCGACAATGGCTGGATGGTTATGTCCGTGCGCCACGCACCACCAACTCGAAACCGCGTCAATCAGCTCCGTGCCATCTTCCAGACGAATCTTCGTGCCCTGGGCGGCAACTGCAAGATGGACAGGCGGCGGTACGGCTATCGAGGCATAGGGATGCCAGAGATGGTGTTGATCAAGAATTAGTTTTTCCGCTAGCGTCATAGAGCCTCACTCAAAAATTGGCGAAAAATCGATATCCGGAAGAGCTGAGAAATTGACTTCAGGAATTTTGACAAGCCTGTCAACCCACTTCATGATTTGGCGGGGCGTGTCTTCATCAATCATTGGATGCGCAGATGCGCAATAGTTATAGACAATCCCCGCGATCGGAACATGACGATTGGAGGCTGCTTCCAAGGAGAGAAACGTGTGATTTAAGCTGCCCAGCTTGCCGGAGGTCACGAGAATCATAGGCCACTTCTCTTGCGCAACCAGATCAATCGTCAGCAGGTCCTCGGTCAACGGAACAGCCACACCCCCAGCCCCCTCCACCAGCACAACATCATAGCGTGCCGCCAACAGCCGCATGGAAGAGCGGATCTTATCCACATCCACAACGCGGTTCTCCAGTTTTGCCGCGAGATGCGGCGAGGAGGGAAATTTAAAGATCTGCGGGGCAGTCAGCCCCTCTTTATCCTCTTCAAACGCCTCGACCCCCATCATCACGCGGTGTTTGAGCAGGTCCTCCGAAAAGCCGTCATTGCCCGTCTGCACCAACTTTGCGGTAATGACGCGGACGCCCTGCCGCATCAAATACCTCGCCATCAGGCCGACCGCAACGGTCTTCCCTGCATCCGTATCAATTCCGCTGACAAAATAGATCATGCCCATACGTTATCCGCTTTTTAGAATGGATCAGTATCTCACACCTCTTCGTACTTTGCAATACACGAAAAAATGCCTTTTACTGAGCAATCCTTATTGGAAATTGTAGAGCGTTCCCCAGCGCACCAAACGTAAATAGACTCCATCTTCCTTAAAGACGAGTTTTTTAACACAATTTACAGAGCCAGCTATTTCCAGCGTGAAGTCATTCGGCTCAGGCGTGGATGATGCCTTCAGCAGCTTGTACTCGCCAGGGATGGGTGCTCCGGTAATATCCACATTCAACGTCAAGACAGCATCCATCACCCCGACAGTCAAGTTTGCAGGAAGGGCACACGTTGTCCTCAACGTCGAGGGCGCCAACACATTCAACGTCTTCAGGGGAACCACTGCCCCAGACGCACGCACATCGAGTGTGCCGCCGGCAAGAGCAATCTGAGCAGAGCCAAGGGCTGTGGCATGCTTGGGAATCACTGTCCCTGACTGGATTGTGGTCAGGCCGGAATAGGCGTTGGCACCCGCAAGCGACAATGTCCCTGCTCCTGATTTGCTCAGGCCTCCCTCTCCATCGATGGCCCCTGTGAGGGAAAGCGTGTAGCCAGCCGTGTCAAAGGTGACATCCCCGGGGACAGCCAAGCCAGCGACCGTATTTGTGAGGGTCATGGCCTTGGCGCTAGACCAGTTTCCCCATGCCGTTATCGTGCCACCTGCCAAATAGAGCGGTTTTGTACCGGCATTGACAATGCCGTCCACACCGACGTTCAGCACGCCATTCGTCATGTAGAACTCGCTGTTCGTCGCAGGCTCGAAGCGCTTGACTTTAATCTGCGATCCTCCGAGATAAACAGTGCATGTCCCGTCAACACCCAAGGCCATGGTGCCGTTCGTCGCGATCATTTCACCGCCGTTTAAATAGAACCTCGGATTGCCGTTGTTCCAGTGGGCTAAGTGGAACGCCGCGCTCTTGCTCGTCCCCGTGGCCGTAGCCGTGACCTTGCCTCCTGTCATGGTGAACGTCGTGTTCGCGCCCGTTGTTTCATTAAAGCGCAATTGCGTGCAGGTCAGATCCGCGTTGTCCATCACCCGGACCCAGTCATTGTCACCGTACTGCATCCCGGCGGTCGTGATGACCTTGGCGCTGTCCTTGAAAAGCACATCGCTCCACGAGTTGTAATGCCAGGTCCCTGTGACCGTCGTCTGGGAGGTGCCGCTGAATTCATAATGCACATCAGCGACGGTCGTCACCCCTGCTATTGTGACGACTGCGCTACCGGTGATCTTGAGGTTGCTGCGCCACTGGGGCTGCAACGCCGTCGTGATGGCCAGCGTCCCGCCGGTCACCTCGAAGGTGCTGTTCTCGCTCTCCATGCGTAACGTGCCGATCGTGCCGCCATTCGTTACTGTCAAGCCGCCCATGCCGGAAATCCTGAGGAGATCAGCAGCCCCGTAACCAATGGAATTGACCGTAACAGTCCCTGTCCCCGCTTTGTAAACCCCGACAGGCCATGTATGGAACAGTAACGGTGAATCAGTGCTGAAGGTGGCCAGCCCCCCTATCGCATTTTCAAGTTCGGCGACACGGGTGAACGTGCCATTTGTCAAGGTGAGCATATTGCAGGCTATCTTAATTTTCTGCACTTCTGAGATGCCGACACCTCCCAGGTTGACGACTGCCGGCGTATAGAAGAGCACGGTGTCGGTCTCAGAGGGGACTGTCCCCGTGCTCCAATTGGAGGCGGTATTCCAATGGCCTGCCGCACCTCCAATCCAGATCATCTCCCCTGGCATATAGACCTCTGCGCTCTCGACAATCTGGAACCCTGCAAGGGTCCCGCGGCTGGAAGAGATCGTATTCCGTAACGTCAAGGCAGGCCCTGTCAGGCCAGTCACCTTCAAGTAGTTATACGCCTCTTTCAGATAGGAATCGCCACAGGCGCTTTGCAACGTTGACCATGTCGCATTGCGATTGCCCCACGTCGTTGTACCGGATATGGTTGTGTCATACTGTCCGCAATAACTGATCCCATTAATGATCGCGGGGGAGTAGACACCCCCGTCCCCCGAAAAGATCATGTAGACGCTGTAACGGGCAAAAGGAATATTCGAAACCGTGATCGTGTATTGATTCCCTGCACTGAGATCCATGTACCGGCCGAGCAGTTTGGTATTGGCATGGTTATTGGTTATGCTGGAATGGGCGACAGTGGGTCCCCAAGGCGCTTGCGCGGCATCGACAGCGACCGTGACACCGAGGTTCGTGCGTGCGCAACTTTTGACAACTGAAAGCGTTTCGTCATTTCCGGTCATATTGTTCCATCGGCTGCATTTGATCCCGAGTGCCGCGACGCCGGCATAGTTTGTTCCATTATCAACAGGGACAACAAAGTTGCCGCCCGCACCGACTTTAACGCTAATCGCATCCATCATGCTTTCAATCTGGAACGCGGAAATGCAGCTTCGCACGCCATCCCCAGGCGAGGCTGTCAGCACGGTGAGGTCTCCAGAGAGGTCTTCTACCAGCATCACATTTTCGCCAAGCGCAAGCGACGTGTAACTCGTCACACCCCAGTTCGTGGTTGACCCCGGCGTCAGCACGCCATTGATATATGAATAGGCCGTCCCGTTGACCGTATGATATCCGAAACGATTCGTCGTGCCTGCGCCTGCGTCGTTGCTCCGATAAATATAGACTCTGTATTTTAAATACGGGATGCCTGTCACCTTGAATCCTGCGGGGTTGCTGCCATTCGAGTCATCGAGGTACCCATACAACAGACGCTCGGTCTGACTAGTGGTGTTCCCCGCATACCATGTTCCGCCACTTGAGCACGCATAGAGCTTTGACCCCACTTGCTCGATGCCACCACCGTCCTGCAGATTCGTTGCGACCAAGGATGTCGGCTGCCCCCCCGTGTTACCTGCCTCTGAGACATTGATCCAATATTTTGCCGGAACAGAGGAGAGCCCGACACCGGTGATCACAGACTCCAAAGACGCCCGATCACTGCCAAAGTTGACGCTGATCACCCCTTCTCTCGGTTCAGCCCCCCTCCACAGCGCATAGAGCGTATGCGCTGCAGTATTGGAAATGATTGTGCTTTCCAACACCTGTGTCCCGAGGCCATTGGGCTCGGTCCACCAGCCCTGAAAGGTAAAGTCAGTATAGATCGGGGTCGGGAGCACTCCGTAGGTTAAATCATAAAGGAGATTGGTGGCGCTGGGCGAAACGGAGCCTCCTTGCGCATCCAGTGTGACCTCGACATTGACTGGCGTCACGCGCAGATAGATACCGTCTCCTGTAAATTTCAAGGTTGCCTTAAAGTTGTCAGGCAGCGCTTGCAGCGTGACGAGTTCAAAGGCGTTCGAAGAGAGGACCCCCGGCGCATTCAGCAACCTGTAATCTCCGAAAGCTGCAAGCCCTGTCACATCGACAGACAAGGTCAGCTTGCCAGCACCTGTGACGCTGTTGATTGTCATGTCCGTTGCTGCATTGTATGCCATCTTTATTGAAGGCGTTTCAGCGAGGGTCAAGGCGAGTGGCGCGGCAGGAACAACAGTGCCCGGCTGGGTCAGATCAAGAAGGCACGTCCCGCCCAAGGTGAGCTGGCTATTGGTTCCCAAGGCATTGGCATGATTAAAAAAAACCGTTCCCCCGGCAAAGCTATAGCGTCCAAGCGTGTTATTGCCGGCAAGGGTGAGTGAACCACCGCCCGACTTTAGCAAGGCCCCCGCACCTGAAAGCACCCCTGGAAAGGCGGAGCTGACATCATTGTTCAGGAGCAATGAACTGTCGGCATGGGCGATCGTAATGGTGTCTGCGCTGTTCGTCCCTTCCAGTGACGCGACGACCACATCAACCGCTGTTGTCGAGGCGCCGATGTTCACGGCGCAGGCTCCGCCGCTTCCACTGGTCACACTCCGCAACCCGCCCCCGAGTGCCTCTGCATGCCAGAGATGAAGCGTAACACGCCCTGCGCCGCCACTGTTGCGCACCTGTGTAAGTGCATGCGTGTTTGCGGCCATCAGGTGGATTGTCAAGGGCGAGTTCAGAGACGGATAACCGCTGCCGAACTCAAGCAGGGAGTTTGTCCCGGCAATGGACTCCTGAAAGAAGATTGTGCACGTGTCATGATTTCCAAAGCGGATATGGCTGTTTGTTCCCAAATTGACCGTATTATTAAACAGGGCGGTCCCAGGCCCGAAACGCAATTGTCCGAAGCTGCCTCCGGAATCTTGATAGGTGTTGGCGACCTGCGCATTGTCTTCGAAAAGCAGCCTGCTGTTGAGCGTGCAGACCGGGCCAAAATACTGCATTCCTTTGCCAAATGCCAAAGTTGACATGGAAGGAAGCGACTCTATCCAACTCTTCCAGTTGCCTGCAGTGAAGGCATTGAGACGCATAGCCCCTAGCGTCTCCAAGCTTAATGTGCCTGTAAAATCAGGGACTGCGATCACAGGATTTCCAGGAACAGGGTCGACCGTCGCTGACTGCGAAGAGACAAAGGCGAAGGTTCCGGCGCCTGACAAGCTGGCGATGGGCATGGTCGCCGTGTAGAGGACTTCACCGCGCGCGCCGGCCGTAACATCCAAGTTTCCTGCGCTGAAGGCTGAACTACCAAACCGATAGGTGCCGGAGGAGAGCCTCAACGTCCCTGCGCCTGCGGGGACGGAGAGGATAGCGCTTGCCGGGGCGGTCAATAATCCGCCAGCATTTAACATGATTCCTTGTAGTTGCGAAAGAGGGTCCGTAACTGTCACTTGCGCCTGTTGCGCGACGCTCAAGGAAGGCGTGTAGAGGGCATTGAAAGTCGCCTGCGCAGACTCCGCAAGAGCAAGTCCTGGGGTTGTCAAGGACCCCATCGTGACGGTGCCAGAGAGATTGGTGACGGCCTCTGCGGTCACGGTCAACGCACCACCTATTTCAAATGTGCCAGAGCCGCTCTTTGAAAAGGTCGGGGTTTGCAAAGCAAACCCACCCCCAATCGTATACGCGGTGGCTTGAGCCGTCATGGAGAGGGCGGAGAGCAGATAATCACCAGTAAGGGTCAATGTCGCAGACGGAAGGCCGCCGATGTCCGGCAATGTCACGGCATCATCTTCAACAAAGGTTGTCGCCACGCTGCCATTCGCCGTCCAGTTGCTTGATATCGTATCCCACGCACCCGAGCCATTTTTAAACCACTGGACCGACTTCTTTTCTGTATATGAGGAAAACGGGTGCCTCAGATTAACAGAGGGAATGACGTTGGTTGAAGTGTAGATATCCGGTCCCGCCCAGGCCACGGCAAGGTTGTCACCGCCGCTCCCCTCTTTCTGCAAGGTTTCAATATAGTACGAGCGTCCTGCAACCAGCGGTATCTCAACCGATTCCTGGGATGCATATTTTGTCCACTGGCGCGAACTCGTCCAGTCGCCGACATACGCGATGCGACGTTTGTTTATAGGTTCATGGTTCGTGCTGAGCCACAACTCACTGTTGTCATCCGACGCGATCCAAAACTTATAGTCGCCTGTGGCATTGGGAACCAGCAAAGTGCGCACGCGCGTTCCATAGTTTTCACGGAAATCCTTGCGCAATTCAAAAACGCTGTTGGTGTAATATTTTTCTGAGGGCGACATCGGAAAATTGGCATACCCTGTCAAAGCCGAGACGGCTGAACCGCTGAGGCCATTCCAATATTCAACCAGCAAAGAGCCTGAAGGTGTCGCCGGATTGACGACTTCGACGCGCACCAAGGCTGTGGCGCTGCCGCCCTCTGCCGTTGTCGCCGTGTAACTGAAGGTGTCAAACCCCGTGTACGACCCTGCGGAGGTATAGGTGACTGTTCCATCGCCGTTTTTGACAACCGTTCCATTGGCAGGTTGCGTGACGCTCTGAATCTGAAAAACACCACCGCCTTCCAAATTCATATCATTGGCCAGGACTTCGATGACGCAGGGCGTGTTTCTGAACGTCCAAGCGTCATCCGCATTCACACTCAAAAGGCTCGTAAACACATTGGTCACCACCCCATTATCGGCCGTGGCGAACCGGAAGGTCATGCCGTCCACTTTTATCTGCTGAATATAGCCCTTGTCATTGCGCTCCAGCTCCGCATAATGATCAACCCAGTTGACATATTCATCCGTCCCGCCCAGATTTTTCGTTTCCACCAGGTTCACGCGGTTCATGCCGCCTGAGAGATAATCGATAAAGGTGGCCACCTCATTGATGTTCGCCTTCATCGGCGCATATCCTGGCGTACTGCCTCGGCGGAAACGGTCGACTGCGCCGATCAGACGTCCAGGACCGTTTGCCCAGTGATGGTTGGCCTGCGTGGCGAGAGACTCTTGCGAGGCGCCCATGAACCATTCGATGTTCCCTCGCATAAAGGACAAATCCTTGAAAAGCAATCCGGGGCCCGTCTCCCAATAAGCCGTCCAGGCTGCATCCCAATTTGCCTCAACACCGTCCCAGTACCCCTTGGCCTGGAAGTTGGCTTTTGTTGCTGTCCAGTCCCACCAGCCATTGGAACCCGGAATCACATCGGGACCTGCTGCTGTGCAGAGCGTAAGGCCCCACCGTTTCCGCAAATCCTGATTCGCCCGCGCATTCACATACCCATCCAGCGAGTGTGTCACTTCATGCCCCATGACAAAGGTGAAGTAATCGCCGCTGGCTTTCCCTGCTCCGAGCACCTTCTCAATAGCCGTCGTCAGGTCCCCTGCCCATTCATTCGCATTACCCAGCGCCCACTGTCCAAAGGTGTTCTTGGTGCTGTTGGGGGTCCAGATGAAGCCGCCGCGGCCATCGCCATTCAGCTGGTCGATGGTCAGGATACAATCAGGGAACAATTCACGCGGATGGCGCCGCATGAAGTCACGGACTGTCCGATAGGTCGCATCATACGAGGTCCCGGCATCTCCGATCGCCAAACCTTGCTCAAGATAAACGGTACGCATGGTGTTGGTCAGCCCCATCACATTGGCAATCTCTACGCGACGGGTTGGCGTGTCGGGTATCGCGTAGGTCAGCATGACCCAGTTCATCAGCACGATGCTCGGGACGTGATGAAACTTCGAGACATCATGCGCCTGATACTTCAGGAAGGCATATTTTGCAATATGATTCGTCAGGGCGGAATAGAGTTCTTCACGCGCCCCAAGCGTCCCGTGCTGGATACGGGCGATGAGGTTCCAGTTTGCCGTATTGACAGCATTCAGCAACAGATTTGTGTTTGCGCTGAGGGTGATGCCGACATTGTTAGTATCAACATTGTAAATAGCCTCAATATCTGTCAAACTTTCCTGCACGCTCCTCAGGACGCCATAGCCGACAAAAATCTTATCCGTGCCGCCATTTCCACCGCAGATGATATCCAGTTTGCCGTCATTGTTGAGGTCAGCAAAATCGACACACGCCCCGTTCAGCAGGCTGTGCATGTCGAGCGTTGCCCCAGAAGAATCCGTGATTGCAAAATTCGCGCCACTGAGTCCCCGGTCAAAGGGATCGCGATAGTAGGTGATACTCCCCCAATTAATGCCATGGATAAAGTCCGTCTTTCCATTGCCGTTCAAGTCAAAGAGGCGAGGATAGAGGTTATAGGAATTCGATACAAGGGAGGTGTAGGTGTCATTATACCGGGGGGCGGCTGCAGTCCCGACATTCAAATAGAGCCGGATGGTTCCGCTCCCCGTCCCGGTCGCGAGGTCAGGCAGTCCGTCCCCATTCCAGTCGCCCAGATCAAACGAGGACTCAGGGACAATGAAATTCGAGCCGCTCGAATGCAGAATATACGTCCCTGCTGAATAGATAGGCGATTGATTTACAGCACGCGTATTCACATAGAGGATGAGTCGCCGGGAGCTGTCAATAGCGACAAGATCCTTGACGCCATTGCCATTCATGTCCATGAGCGCGATGCAACCCGTTCCGGCCGTGATATTCGCTCCATTGGCCTGGACCTGCGTGCGCGTTGTGAAGGCCGGGCTGCTGGCAGTTCCCGTGTTTGTCCAGCGCCAGATCGCGCCACTGACCCCCACAAGCAGGTCGAGGTCGCCATCCTGGTCCCAATCCATGAGCCGGGGGATGCGCCAGGAGGCGAAGGAGACGTCCACCCCATTGGTCTGTATGGGAGCAAAATCCGCATACTGCGTAATCGGCATTCCGCCACCCGATGATTCCGCCATTGTGGCCACTCGTAAATTCGCACGATGATATCCGCCTCGTCCATCCCCGACCTCAACAGCGAATTGATCAGAGCCCATCGCTTCACCAGGCGTATGTGTATAGTTAAACGAACCATCCCCATTGTAACTCACCGTCCCGCGAGCTGGCTGCGTCCAGCGGGTCACCGCGCAGGTGTCCCGTTCCACATCATACGTCCGCTCATAGATGCTTTCCGTTGTGAAGGTCCTATTCGTAACCCCTTCCGTCGTGATATCCCAGCATTTTGGCCCATGGTTGAACTGCAACGACTGGATGTCGGCCAATGCCAGCACCTGATTATAGACATGGATTTGATCCAAACGACCAGCAAAATAGGCCGGTGTCCCCCCGTTCTCGATTCGGCCGAGACTGTAGAAGGCACTGCTCTTCGCCCCCGAGGGTCCCTGGGCGCTCGCATGAAGGACGCCATCGACATAGAGATTACAGGTCCGGGCTCCTGTACTCAGACGTGTCAACACGACATAGTGCCAGTTTCCATCCGCGATGGAGTTGGTGGATTGAACAACCGTCGTATTATCAAAAGCCAGACCGATCCGTCCGACGTTGTCAATCCAGCCCCACTGCGCTCCGCCGCTTCCCGCCACGCCCGCCACACCAGGAGAGGTCCCGGCCGACACTGTACCCGCCTGTGTCGACTTGATCCAGAAAGAGAGGGATGCCGTGCCGCCTAGCGTCAATGCCAAGTTGTTCGTCACCGCGAGGTAATCATTCACCCCATCAAAGGCCAGAGCCGTAAACTGCCGCCCGGAAACCCAGTTTGTAGCGTCCATGCCTGTCAGCGCGGCATGCGCAGTTCCCACAAAATCCCAGGCGAGGGTGTTGGTCGACTGAGTCGCAAAGGCGCCGTCATGCCAATCTTGCCCCTCGTCAAAATTCCAGTGGTGCACCAAATTGTTCGTTGTTGCGTGGGTAGCCATAACAAAACACCCGATCATTCCCCATACAACACCAGTCCTGATAAAATCGTGAGTCCCTTTATTGACAGCACACCTGGGTTTTCGCATGAGGCACCTCGTTTCCACTCAACCGAGCAATCTTGTCTCTTTGACTAGTATACCACTTTTTAATCACAATAATCATTGGTTATTGTTTCACACCCAAAGATTACTTTTGAAAGTATCCCATATTTTTAATCGCTTTACAAACAGAAATATTAATAAAGTTAAATATTGAATTGCATTTTTCGATTACTATGAAGATACAAGCTCCAAACAACGATGAATGATCACGTCGCTCAAAATGGTGCTGAGCCTGTCTATAACAAACTGTTTTTCAACTAATTAAACGAATTAAGCTAATTCCAATTCGTTCCATTCGTTTAATTCGTTGATAAAAGTTGCTCCTTCGTTTATTCCCGCGTGGCGGACGGGGCGTTTGCCCCCTGTCGGCTATTAGGAGGGGAGCGGACGGTATAGGTTATGCTTCAAAATATAGGCTTCAACCGACAAAGGAACCAGGTAACGGATGGAGCGGCCTTCAGCAATGCGTTGCCGAATTTCGGTCGAGGATATGTCACACAGCCGTCCACGGATACAATTTTTTAGAATCTTTTCCGACACCTCCAACGGAAAGCGCAAAGCAGACAGGGAAGGCGTCTCGTCGCAGCCCGGCCGTTGGACGGTCACGATATCGCACAGGGAGACAAGCTCACTGGCCTGCCGCCAGCGATGCAAGTCCAGCAGGGAGTCCATGCCCATGACAAGCGAAAAGCGCGTATTCGGATGGTGCGTCATTAATTCATGAACGGTGTCTATCGTATACGACACCCCTTGCCGCTTGGCCTCAATATCGCACACGTCAAACCGTTCGTCATCTTCAACGCAGAGGCGCACCATTTCAAGGCGATGCGACGCCTCGGCGACAACAGTCTGCTCTTGCCCCTGCTTAAAGGGGGAGACCTGACAGGGGACCAGCAGGATTTTATCAAAACCGAACGTCTCAAAAACAGCCTGCGCCAGGAGCAAGTGTCCGTGATGTATCGGATTAAATGATCCACCAAATATGGCGATGCGTTTCATATTCAGCCCTCACGCCTCAATACGTAGTCCCGTTGAATCGAAGAAACATTCCTGACCCTTCTGAATCTGGAATGCCACAATATCCCCTGCCCGCACAGGGACATCCGGCGCCACACGCGCAATCAGCCTATCCTTGTTCGGCGTCACAAAATGAATATACGTTTCTGCGCCCATCGGCTCCACCACATCCACAGCCCCGGTCAGTGTGGCCTGCGGATCAGACGGCTCACAGATCATGAGCGATTCCGGACGGAAGCCCATAATACGCTGCCCGTCTTTGACCAGATTCATCGGCGGCGTCCCGACAAAGCCAGCCACAAAAAGATTCGCCGGCTGACGATACACCTCAAGCGGACGGTCGCATTGCTGCACCACGCCCCGGTCCATCACCACGATGCGGTCGCTCATGGTCATGGCCTCCACCTGGTCATGCGTCACATAAATCATGGTTGCGCCCAATCGTCGATGCAAGCGCGTTATTTCGCCGCGCATCTCGACGCGCATCTTGGCATCGAGGTTTGAAAGCGGCTCATCAAAGAGAAAGACTTTGGGTTTTCGCACAATCGCTCGTCCGACTGCCACACGCTGGCGCTGCCCCCCGGAAAGCTGCTTCGGCAACCGCTTCATATACTCTTGGAGCCCCAGGATCTCGGCCGCCTCATTGACACGCGCCTGGATCTCGCGGCGGGGCACATGGCGCAACTTCAAGCCAAACGCCATATTCTCAAAGACGGTCATGTGCGGATAGAGGGCGTAATTCTGAAAAACCATGGCAATGTCCCGGTCCTTGGGAGGCAAGTTGTTGACGCAGCGCCCGCCGATATGGATGCTCCCGGAGGTCATCTCTTCAAGTCCGGCAACCATGCGCAACGTCGTTGATTTGCCACAGCCCGAGGGTCCGACGAGGACAAGAAATTCTCCGTCTCGCACCGTCAGGCTCACGTTGCTCACCGCGACAGAGCCGCTCTCATATCGCTTACAGACATTCTCTAGGACAACTTCAGACATATAAATGGCGAGAGCGAGTGGGAATCGAACCCAACCGAGGCCGTTAAAAACCCCACACCGGTTTTGAAGACCGGGAGGCCCACCAGGTACCTATTCGCTCTCAAGGTGTAGTAATGGAAGGCAGTATGCCAAAAACGGCGATTAAACACAATGAGGATTGTCATCGGGGTCTATTTTTTGTATGATATCGCTTTATTTTCTGGGGAAAAATGAATGAATAAGCATCCCATATCTCGACGTACGTTTATCCACGCGGGCTTCCTGTCCGGCGCAGCGTTAGGCTTTCCGACTATTATTCCAGCACGCGTGCTCGGAGCTGAAGCGCCCTCCAAGAAGATCCAAGTCGGCATCATCGGCTGCGGACGCATCGCAGGCGGCATGGATATTCCGGGCGTGTGGCAGAACCAGGACCTGGCAAGTCTTGTTGCCTTCTCGGATCCCGATATCAAGCGGATGAAGGCGACACAAAAGAAGTCCAAGGAACTGTTTAACGGCGACATGCCAGAAACCACGTGCTACCAGAATTATAAAGAGTTGCTCGCGGATCCGTCTGTCGATGCCGTCATGATTTGCACACCAGACCATTGGCATGCCCAGCTCTGTATCGAGGCCGCGCTTGCGAAGAAGGACATCTATGTGCAAAAGCCCATGGCCATGTCTATCGCTGAAAGCCGTATGATTGCCGATGTCGTCAAAAAGAGCGGACGCGTCTTCCATCTCGGAACCCAGCAGCGCTCTGAGGGCAAGAGCACCTTCGGCTCTCAATTCCGAAAAGCCGCAGAATATGTGCGCAACGGACGCCTCGGACGAATCAAACGTGTTGAAATTGGCTTGCCTCAGGATCCTCAAGAGCCGACAGACTTGCCCCTTTCACAGCCCATCCCTGAGACCTTCAACTATGATTTGTGGCTGGGCTGCGCGCCACAGGCCCCCTATTGCGAATTGCGAACCCATCGCCAAGGGGAGGGCGATAACGTTGACTTTGGCCGCCCGGGCTGGTTGACCATCCAAGATTACTGCATGGGCATGATTTCAGGCTGGGGCTCCCACCACATTGACATCGCCTTGTGGGCGCTGAACGTCGGACAAACACCCGTGGTCGTATCCGGAAAGGCTGACTTTCCGAAACGCCGCCTCTGGGATGTCCACGGAAAAATGAACCTCACCTACACGTACGACACTAAAACTACCCTGCATATCGGAGACGACAAGCTTTACCCCAACGGCATCCGCTTCGTGGGCGAAGAGGGCTGGATTTTTTGTAGCCGCGGCTCCGTAAAGGCAACGATCAGTGACCCCGGCGCAGGCGGGAAGCACGGGTATTGGCGTCCCTTAGAAGCCAGCAACAAGAAGCTTATCGAAGGTGAAGTGGACCATCCGCTCACACGAAACAACAATAACCATCATCGCGTCTGGTTTGACTCGATTCGTTCCCGCCAGCCCACGAACACGCCCATCGAGAGTGCGCATGAATCAACCGTGACGTGCATCCTTGGAAACATGGCCATGAATTTGAAACGTCCCTTAAAGTGGGACCCCAAGGCTGAAAAATTCATTAACGACGATGCTGCAAATGTGGCGCTGTCACGGCCTGAACGTGCCCCTTACGGGGCTCGCAATGCCCTCAAAAATGCAGGCTGCTCCATTTAACCACGTCACGAGGGAAGTCTCATGAATATCCGATCACCTGTCATCGCATTGTTGTTCCCCATCCTTTTCCTCACCCCATTCACGGGGTGTGTTACACACGAGATAAAAGACGGTCCAGCCCAAGTACGAATTGCCTTGATGAACTATCCAAGGGTTTTTGGTGAAAAAGAGAAGGGGACCCCTGACAACCCAACCGTTGTCGAGGAGCCTGACTTCTCCATGATCCGCGGGACACGCGCCTCATTGGTCATCGCCTCCGGCGCTGCAGAAGAGCACAAACCCGTCCTCTATGTCGAACCCAAACGGAACTCGGGTGTGAAAAAAGAGGAACTACAAGCGGAACTGAATGCGGCCCTCAACGAGCTTGGGGCAAAATGGCCTGGCATTCGCGCGGAACCCTTTGAAACAGGCTTTCGCGTCGTGTTCCCTTCAAAATGAAAGACGGCATGAAGACGACCCTAAAAAAGACAAAGACGAACACAATCCCGCAAATCCTGACGGTCATCCGCAAGGCCAAATCCGTGCTGATATCCGGACATGTCCGTCCTGACGGCGATTCCCTGGGAAGCATGATCGCTCTGGCTCACCTGCTGAACAAAAAAGGCATCAAGTCTCTAGCTGTTGCGGAACAACATGGGCTCGGAGGCCCTGGGTTCCTGCGCGGCGTGAAATCCCTCATCGACCCCAAAGATGCTCCGAAAGGAAAGTACGACCTCTTGATCACCGTTGATGCAGGGTCCATCGACCGCCTGCCAGAGGAGATTCAGGCCGTTGCCAAAAAATGCCCTGTTCTTTGCATCGACCATCACATCACCAACACGCGCTTCGGGACGTATAACTGGATTGACGGGAAAGCCTCTTCCACAGGCGAAATGATCTGGCGGCTGGCATGCGCTGCAAAATGGGAACTCGACGACATCGCAGCGGAAGCCCTCTGGGTTGCAGTGATAACGGACACCGGACGTTTCGCGTATGACATGACCACGCCCAGCACAATGCTCTGCGGTGCCGACCTTCTTAAACACGGCGTCAGGACATCCTTCATCAACGACAAACTCTATGCCTCTTTCTCGCGCACCAACATGGAGCTCAAAAGACGCGCCTTCCAGACGCTTAAATTGCTCAGGGACGGAGAAATCGCTTACTTGACGTTGTCATGGAAGGATCTCTCAGAGACCAACGGAACAAAGGCAGATGCAGAAGATGTCATCGACATACCCCGCTATATTGCCGGCAATCGGGTCGCCCTCTTCTTCTATGGCAGCAGGGACAACAAAAACGAGACACGCGTCAGCATCCGTACACGCGAGCCCCTAAACGCCTTCGAGCTTGCCAAGCAATTCGACGGCGGCGGTCATGCCCGTGCAGCAGGTTGCACCATCCATCAGCCCCTGGCCAAGGCGCGCAAGACCATGCTCGCCGCCATCCAGACCTGGCTGGATGAGCAGAAATAAAACTCGAAACGGCCTTTCTTTCGCTTCAATCTTCCTAAGTGATCAGTCATCAGTCGTCAGTGATCAGTGTGCTTCGCACAAAACAGTGATGTCAATGTATAAGAAGCTGTCGTGTGCTTTCCTGTCCATTTTGGAGTGCAGCGGCAATCGGGGCAGGCATCGCTTTTATTTTTTCCGGGAATCGCCTTTTCAGTCTCACACTTTGCAAAGTGTGATACCAACAAAACGGAAAGATCCATGACCCTCGGAAATGCGGCATTTTCCTTGGATATTGGACATTCCGTGTTGGTTATTGGATATTCTTAATCAGCGCCTCGATAGAAGCATAACCCGGCACAGGACGCTTCGGGCGTTCAATGACCACCACCTCGCACCCGCTTTGGCGAGCCGCCTCCAATTTGGTGTCCACACCCCCTGCCTCACCGCTGTCTTTGGTCACGAGCACACCAAACGATTGAAGATGCTTGATGTTCTCCTCAACCGTGAATGGCCCGGCGGCGCAGAGCATTTCACTCTCGCTCAATCCTGCATCATGACAAGCCATCACGGAGTCCGGATGATTCAGCACGCGAGCGCGCATCGCAACTCCACGCTTGCGAGCCTCAGCAACATACGGCGCAAGGTTGCGCACGCCAATGGTCAGCAACACAGGCTTAGTAAACGAGAAGGCGAGTTTAGCGGCGGAGGAATGATCGGGAACGCGATATACGCCTTCCGCAGGCGTTTCCGGCCGCTCATACGCCAGATAGCGGATGCCCAGCGCCTGGCAGGCCTTCCAGGCGTTCTGGCTCACGGCCACAGCGTAGGGATGCGTCGCATCCACCACAGCCGTGATTTTTTCCTCTTGAATCAGATTTGCCATCCCCTGCTCATCCAGCATCCCGCTACGCGTGCGCACACCCGCAGGGAGCTGCCCGCGAAGCGGCATCGTGGTAGCAGTAGACAAAAGCACCTCATGGCCTTGGGTCACCAACGCCTGCGCGATCTGCACTGTCTCACTTGTTCCGCCGAGCAATAATATCATAGCTGATATCCGCGGGGGGTGACGAAATGGCCGTCGATGACTTTTGACTGGGTATTGCCGATGATGACAATGCTTCGCATATTCACATCTTGTGTGAGCAGGGAACCGAGATCGGTCATCACGAGGCGCTGGTCTGGCGACGATATAGCTGTCCCGATGCCGACTGGCGTTGAGGCCGGACGATGCTTCAGAAAGATGGCGACAGCCTCTTCGAGTTGGGTCACGCGCTTGGTAGAGCGCGGGTTGTAAAGCGCCACCACCATGTCCACAGCAGCGACCGCTTCCAGGCGTCCACGGATCTGCTCCCAGGGGACCAGCAGGTCACTGAGGCTGATCACGGCATAGTCCAGCATCAACGGCGCTCCCAGCGCTGCAGCAGCGGAGTTGGCGGCTGAAATACCCGGGATGATCTCAATGGAAAGTCCAGGCGCCAGATGATGCGCCATCTCAATCGCAAGGCCGGCCATGCCATACACGCCGGCATCCCCGGAGGAGATGATGGCAACGGTTTCACCCTTCTGCGCATGCTCTATCGCGGCTTGGACACGCTCTTCCTCGCGGGTCATACCGGTCGAGATGCAGAGCTTCCCTTCGGTCAAGTCTGCGATGGAGGCTAAATAGGGAGAATACCCTGCAATGACGCGGCTGGCACGTATCGCCTGTTCCGCGCGCGGGGTACGATCAAGGATATTGCCGGGGCCAATGCCGACTACAAAGAGCTTTCCCGGGCAATTGCCACGGTCACACCGTTCCGGTTGATTCGCTTCTGAATTAATACTGTCCTCCTTCCCGCCAAGAGCGCGACTGGCTCTGCAACTGCGGGCAAATTCACCTTTTCCTGAGCCAATGGCGTGGGCGCGAATTCGCGCGTGCAGGCCCGGATTTCATCGGATGCTATCAAGCGTAAAGGAACGCCCAACTGCTTGGACGCATCCAAAAGACCGGGCTCCTCAGCCTTGATATCCGCACTGGCCAGCAGGCGGACATCATCCATGCTCACCTGCGCGGTCTCCAAGGCGAAACGGATCGCCTCCACAATCGCCTCAACCGGCGCATCCTTCCGGCATCCCACACCGACAATCAGTTCTTTTTCAGCATCGCTGGTGGTAGTGATCACGGGTTCCGCACCAATGATATTCGCCACGCGCAACGTCAAGTCATTCGCGCCGCCTTCATGTCCGCTCAGGAGGCTCACGGCATAACGGCCCATGACATCCACTACCACAATCGGCGGATCCGAGAGTTTGCTTTTGATCAGCGGCGCAAGCGCGCGAACCATTATTCCGCAGGGACCAATGAAAACAACACCTTCCGTGGTATTAAAACATTCCGCGATCAAATCTGACGTCCGAGAAAAGACCTTCACATTCTCGCATTCGCGCATTCCCGCATTCGCGCATTTCTCCACTGCCTTGTCTTGAACATGAATGACAGTATTCGGCAGCGCGCCGTGCAAGCGCTTCGCTACGCGGTATCCTAACTCAGAAAGTGTAATGATATCAATCATTCTTGGATTCTCTATATCCATGAGCGAATTCGGGCGCATAGAGGCGGGACTGGGCGCCGGTGGAGGCGCGTCGGACGATGAAGAGGGCTGTCTTTTCAATGCCTTCGGCACGGATCTTCTCACCGATATCCGACAATGTCCCTTGGACGATCTTCTGATCGGGCCAGGAGGCATGGAAGACCACCGCCGCAGGGCAGTCATCCCCGTAATACTTCGCCAGCAGGGGCGCATGCGCTGCTATGGCATGCGCGGAGAGGAAGACGCAGAGCGTCGCACCGGTCTTTGCGAAGTTTTCAAGCGCTTCTGCTTCAGGCATGGGTGTGCGTCCCGGGGTACGCGTGAGCACAATGCTCTGGGCAACCTCAGGAACGGTGAGTTCCCATCCCAAAGCAGCCGCGGAAGCCTGGAAAGCGCTGACGCCTGGAACGACTTCATAAGCAATACCCAGCTTCTCCAAATCAAGGATCTGCTCTCCGATGGCGCCATAGATGGAGGGGTCGCCCGTGTGCAGACGCACGACATCAAGCCCGCGTTGCTCGGCATCCTTGAATAAGGCGATCACCTCGGGATGCGAAAGCGTTGCGGAATCATGCTTCTCCGCTGTCAGCGAAATATGCGCAAGGACAGCCGGGCTCACCAATGAACCTGCATAAATGCAGATCGTGCAGCCTTGCAGCAAATGCAGGGCCTTCACGGTCAGCAACTCTGGATCACCGGGGCCAGCGCCCACAAAATAAACTTTCATTTGATTTCGTCCCTGCTTGCATCAACCAGAATGATGGAGAGATACCCTGTCTTATCGCCAAGGCCGCGCAATTTGCGTAAATCCGTTTCAATATGCTCATCCGCCATGCCGACATGCGCGGCAAAGACGCTCTTCTCCAGAAAATTCCGCTCTTCCAGCCTATCAAGGATCGCATCGAGCCGTTTGCCGACCTTCATGATGACGACGGTTCCATTCGTCTGCAAGGCAGCATCCAAGGTCGCAAAATCATCTGCGGAGGGAATGATCGTAACTGGATGCTTGCCGACTCCGACAGGGAAACGTGTCATGGCCGCCACCGCACTAAACGCCGTCACGCCGGGGACGGTCTCAATGCGCGCAGCGCCATCAATCGCCTGCAGCGCCTGCACCAGGTAGATATAGGTCGAATAGAGAAAGGCATCCCCCAATGTCGGAAAACAGACATCCTCGCCTTTGGCGAGAAGCGCATAAACAGTGCAAGCGGATTCATTCCACTTGGACATCAACTCGTCCTGTTTGACGGTCATCGGAAAGACAAGTTCATGTACCTGCGCCTGCGGATTCAGATGGGGCTGGATAATGCGCAAGGCGACACTCTCCGAAGCCTCAGAGGCCTTCGGCACCACAACATGCCTGCACGCGGCCAAGAGCTTTGCACCCTTAACCGTGATCAGATCTGAATCCCCGGGGCCGATTCCGATCCCAAACAATGTCCCTTTATTGTCCATCTCAGTTCTTTCGTTTAGAGTAATCTTATCACCACGATCGTCCGTGAGGAAAGCTCCATTTTACTGAACATTTCGCCGTCGACCTCGTCAATCCGTTCGGACGGCAGCGAGAGATCCTGACAGACAATAAGCTTACGCCCCTGCCCGAGCGACAAATACAGCTCGATCACCCATTGCTGTGACACGTGGTGCCCGCAAAGGATGACAAGCGTTTTAACACCCTCCAACTCGCTTGCCTCCAAGGCCGGCAAAGACTTATGCGCAGATATGATGCGCGCCTCCATCCAATCCAGTCCCAGACGTGCAAAGAGCAGTTGGACCGAACTGATGCCTGGGATCACTTCGCATGCCTCCATGCCAAAGCGCCGGATGACGGGTGTCGCGAGACTGCAAAGTCCGGGATCGCCGCTGACCAACACAGCCACACGCTTCCCTTCTTTCAAGAAGAGATCAATGGCCTCTAACGCACCTTCGATATCCGAAGCAATCGGCAGTTTCGCTTTTCCTTCTGTCGCATACAGCTTCAGCAAATGGGCTGAGCCAGCCAGCACATCGGCCAGTGCAATCCCTTTGCGTCCTGCCTCGGTCATGTAGTCAGGCGCACCTGGCCCGCATCCAATAATCATCAGTTGTTTAATTGTAATTACCTCCATTTTTCGACTCTTCCATAAGCGCCCAGCAGGTTGCCGGCGAGATTAACCAAGGCCACACTCAATTGGCCAGCGTTCGGATAGCGGGACTGAGCAGCCAGCGCAATTGACTGGCTCAATTGATTCGCCACGCGCGTCCGGGTGCTTTCATCTAATTGTTCAAAAAAAGCTTCAGCGGTCAGTGCCGCATGTGCGCAGACAAGAATGTCTGCGACACCTTGGGCTGCTTTTGCACAGACAGGAATGTCTGAGCCACCTTGATCTGCGCCGCCTTGGAGGTGTTCACGAATAATCTCGATTGCGGATCGTGACCGAGACGAATGCGTATCCCACTCCTCGCCAGCCAGCTTCGCCAATTTTCCGGGATGCCCCCACAGCAGCACATGTTCAAAGTTGTATTTTGCTAATCCTTCCAGCGCAAAGCCCCATTCATTGCCGACCTCGATCAACTGATCCTCGACCAGCTTCAAATGTTGTCTTGCCGAGCGTTCGCCAATATGCCCCGGCACGAGCACGGGGTGCGTAATACCTGCTGCCTTGGCCACGTCCAGTTCGCAAGCCACGGAGCAGCGGATCGCCTGGCAACTGAAGGGACGGACACGCCCGGTTGTGCCGAGTATGGAAAGCCCGCCGACAATACCCAGCCTCGGATTGAAGGTCTGCTTGGCCAACTCCTGCCCTCCAGGGATGGAAAGGGTCACCAGAACGCCTTTGTCGGTCACCTCCCGGATCGCCGCGCGAATCATGTTGCGGGGCCCCGGGTTAATGGCCGGCTCACCAGGCGGGACCGAGAGCCCAGGCTTTGTCACCTGCCCCACACCGTCACCGGCCTCAAACACGATAGCCTCTCCTGAACAAAGGGCCGCGCGCGCGATCACGAAGGCCCCATGGGTGATATCCGGGTCATCCCCTGCATCTTTTCGGACCGCGGACTCCGCATATCCCTCATGCCGTCTGACCCACTCGATTGGAAACGAAAAACGGTCGCCGCTGGGAAAAGGAATCTCAACGCATATAGGGTTGTCATTGTGATCGAGCAACGCCATTACCGCTGCCTTTGCAGCCGCTGCAGCACACGCGCCTGTTGTAAAACCCTCGCGCAACAGGCCTCCATCAACTGGAGGCTTCTCTGCATCGTCCGAATATCCCTTGTCGTGTTCCATTGAGCGTGTATCTTAGCAGGATGTCCCCTCGAAAAAAACAAGAAAAAAAACACCGTGACAATTATTGCTTAAAAATGCTACTATTAAAATTACTTATAACATGTGTCGTTGTTTAGCATCTCCAATGAAAACGTATTTGATAGTTCTTTGTCTCGCGTGGGCCACCTTTATCTTGGCAGAGGAGCCTTCACGGACGTGGACCTCTAAGCAGGGCTTGACCCTTCAGGGCGCTATGGTCGGCGTTGAGGCAGGAGTTGTGATGATCAAGAAGCCTAACGGGGAGATATTCAAGGCTAAACTGGATGCGCTTTCAGCAGCAGATGTCAATTATGTAAATGAAGTATCTTTTGGCTCGAGCTCATCCCCTGACGAGACGAAAAAGGAGTCCCCCCCGTCTAAACCCATCACGCCTGGAAAGGAAAGCGAACCCTCCATTCCCTCAAGCACACCTGAAAAGACGCCTGGGCAGACAAACAGCATCAGCAAAACTGCCGCGCCTTCTGCTCCGGCCGGCGATGACCTCTTTGGCGATTCCACAAGTACCGGGAAAGTTATCGGGGTCACCTTAATTTTAGATTCCAACCCTGAAGCCCCCTCCATAAAGGAACTCGGGGCGTCTCCTCGTCCGAAATTGAATGACAAAGTCTGCTTGATGGTAAGCCTGGTGAGCAGACAAAGCAAAGAGGCCATACCTGATTCGACATGGACCATTGAGGCGCTTGATTCTGTCAGCGGCACACTCAAGGCCAAAACAGAAGAGAACCCACCTTTAAAAACAGCCGGAATGTTTTATTTTCTAACCTATTCCGTTGAAAACAACACTCAGGGGCCTCTAGCCATCCCCATCTCCATCATCACGGACTCCAAGAACCGGAAGTTCTACCCGTTGTCATCTGTTGAAAGCTCTGCGTCGGCCTATATCCCGGAGGGATTGCTTTCAGCAGAAAAAGACCTCCTTCCCCCTGGCCTGAAAAAACAGTTTTGCACGATTTACGAGCTCCCCAAGGAGTGTACCGTCAGCAGCATCGAAATCTTCCCGATCCGAATCACCCGGCATCTCGGTTATGGAGCGTTCATCAAGAGCGGGCAAGTTCGTGGAAAGAGCATCGGCATAACCCCTGAAACGGCTGACGCTGAAAACACGGCTGTTTCAAGTGGAGAGGGCACAACAGAAAAGGCCAACGTCTTTATGGCCTGCAGGCAGAAGACAGCAAAGGGGTCATCCTCCAGTTATGTCAAAACACGCGTCTTGTCCTACACCGTTGACCTGCGCCTCACCAAGCCTCAGAAAAAAGAGATGACCATTAAGTCCTATTTCATCTCCACGGATTCAGAAGGAGATGCCATTGCCGATATCGCTGATCAAGCGATCGAGTTGCAGCAAGGGAAGATTTTCACGACCACCGTTGAATCGAAACCCATCTCGGAAGCCTCCATCTACAATACCTCGTACGGTTCAAAGCTCAAAGGCGTCATTATCCAACTCTGGGCAGACGGAGGCATCATTGCCACATGGACCTCCATGCCACAATGGGACAAATTTGCGAAGATGCCAGACCTCCAGATCAAGATGCGCAACGTGACTCCTCGAAGCACAGGATCCCTCATAGAAGAGGCGAGCGAACGGAGAACAAGACGCCATCTTTAGAATCACTTCTTCTGCCAGAAATCATCAGGCAGCCAGGCCAACACCTCTTCACGAGCTGCCTGCACGGTGAGTGGAAGCTCGCGAATCGGCAATCCATCATGCGCACGCAACGCATGGAAGAGGCTGGAGATATAAGGCAGCCTTAAGCCGACTTGCTTAAGCTTCTCCTGGTCATCAAACAGTTGTTCAGGCGTCTCGCAGGTGATGACGCACCCTCGATTCAACACATAAATGCGGTCCGCGATCAGCGGCAGCAGATCCACGGAATGGGTGGCAAAAATAACAGTCATCTTCTGCTCATGACTGAGTTGCTTTAAAATCTGAACAATCTGTGTCTCGCCCATCGGGTCAAGCCCGGCCGTGACTTCGTCCAACAACAGGATCGATGGTTTCATGGCAAGAAGCCCAGCAAGGGCCACGCGTTTCTGCTCCCCGAAACTCAAGTGATGAATCGCCCGATCCATGAAAGCGGACGCGCCGACAAGCTCCAAAGCCTCCTTTACGCGCGTATGGACGTCCGCATCAGACAATCCCTGATTCCGCGGCCCAAAGGCGACATCCTCAAAGACGGTCGCGCCAAAAAGTTGGTCCTTGGGGTTCTGTAGCAGGATGCCGATACGACTGTATAACTCCAGACCCCTCATCTTTCGGATATTCTGTCCATCAATAGAGACGCATCCCTTCTGTACGGGCAACAAGCCAGCCAGCACCTTCAGAAGCGTTGTCTTTCCGGAGCCGTTCGAGGCCAGCAGTGCTACAAATTCGCCCTTTTCAGCATAGAAGTCAATCCCCGTCAAGGCGTGAAATCCATCTTCGTAGCAATACGTCACCCCCTGACAGTTCAGTAAAGGCGTCTCTTTATTTATCACCATAGCACAACAACCTTTTCCGCAAACAGATAGATGATGCCGATCATACAGCCCGACAGCGCGAGCACAAGATAATCAATCTTTCCCATGGGAGTCATCTGGCCAAACGGATAATCCCCTGTATAGCCACGCGCCACCATGGCTTCGTGTGTGCGTGCGCTCTGCTCAATGGATCGAACCATGACCGCGCCAACCAGGGTCCCTGCAGACGAGATGGACGTACGGGGCGTCCCATACCCAAGACGGATGCGCTGGGCATCCAGCAGCTCAGATGCCTCATCCAGGCAGACAAACAGATAGCGATACATCAGCAAGGCGATCTCGACCCACACCTTTGGAAAACGGCACCATCTCAACCCTAAGAAAAGCTCATGCGCAGGTGCGACGGAACTCAGCAGCAACAGAATGCCGACGGCCCCCACGATGCGACTCGCCTGGAGGAGCCCCAGGGCAATCCCTTCCTCTTTTGCAACCAACGTCCAACTCCCGAGAGAACCTGTATAGGCGGGTGTCTGCCCCGTCGTGAACGCATGCAAGAGCAAGAGCACCAACGCGACCATCACAGGCGGGGAGAAGCGCGCAACGATGATTCGGAGCGGAATGCGCAAAAGAAAGAGTCCGCCCCACGCAAGGCACCAACAGGCGATCGGCACGATGCAGCGCGTGGAAGCGAGCACACTGCAAAACAGCAGGGCCGCAATACCCATCTTGACGCGCACATCCAGTCTGCGCACCCAATTATCACGACGCGAAAAATAATCAGAGAAGAGGTTGAAGGTATGCTTCATGAATCGCGTGTCTTATTTCTTCAGCACTTCTTTAATTTGGACCTTCCTGAACTCCACGGGCGCGCTTTCGGACTGCAACGATATCGTACCTCCCTCAATCAGCACCTTTCCGCCATTCGCCTCGATCAGCGGCTTTGCATCTTTGTCGTTCGGGTCATATTGGGGCTTGTCATACGAGAGCGCAACTTCGCCCTCGGCGCGATGGATAATCGTTTCACTTCCGCGCGCCTCGATCTCGACCGTCACCCACTGATCGCCGTGATATGTTTTCGATTTGGAATTCAGCGTATGGGGCGTATACAATTTACCATCCCGCTCAACATTCGTTCCGGGCGTGCAGAGATTCACAGTCGACCGATTGCCGCTGCCCAAGCCCCCCAGAAACTGAACTTCTATTGAAACGGGAAAATCCTGGTCCTTGCGCATGGTTTCAGGCGCTTGTCCATGGATCATCACACCGCTGTTACGTTTCGCCCAGCCCGGTCCATCAGGAAGCTGTTCGCCTACAAAACGATACTCCACGCGAAGCACATAATTGGAGAAGGGGCGCTTGTAGAAGAGATGTCCAAAGCGATTCTGAAACTTACCGTCGTAGCCGTCATACCTGACTTTGATAACACCCTCTTCCACGCGATAGGTGTTTCCGAAATTCTCACCTGCCGGATACCCCTTTATTTTCGGGATCCATCCCTCCAGGTCCTTGCCATTAAACAAGTCAACCCACCCCTCCTCAGCCCCTGCGCACAATGCAGCCATTAAAGCACCAAGAAAAACAACGTTTTTTGCCATATTCATTTGTGAGACTCCTTAAGCAGTGATGCGTTCCGCACATTAAAACACGTCAAAAGTGTAACATGTCCCATTCGTCGCTGTCGATTGTATTTTACTTGGTCAAAGCGTCGGTCCGGAACGGAATAGCAGGCAGGCCGTCTTTATTGAAGAGGTTTGCCCATTGATGTTGAGCCGCCCAGGCATAGCGCACCGCCACGGGCTTTGTTACAGTCGCGCTCGAGAGCACGACTGTATCGCTTTCAATCGCAGCATCCGCCCAGACAAACTTCCCATCCTCACCGGCAATGGCGAATCCCTGAAGCTTTTCCGCTGATGCGCCCTTCTTACAGGTCAGCCCCTTGCCAATATGGTCAAAACTGACGGTCACCTTGCCCTCTTGGATCTTATGCGCTTTGTAGACCGGCCCATAAATCTCCACGGGCTTGCCATAGACTGCACCGAGCGCAACACGGGCGCTGCGCGTCCCGTAACCGGACTTATTGACCGGATGAACACCGGGTCCCAGATCACTGCTCGTCGCCATGAAGGTGTTTGGATAGTTCATGATGCGGATGTGGAGTTCGCGGTATTCACCTTTATCAGCAACAGCAGCAGGCAAGGACTGTAGCTTTTCCCCCTTGGCAGTCACAGGGTCTGCGTCATCCAGAGCACAGCCGCCGCCACTGGGTTTCTGCACGTAGATAAATGCAAAATCCTGATTCCACTCTTTCCGCCAGCCACGAATGAGCGCGCCCATCAGCGTGTATTGATCGACATCCTGAATCGCCGTTCCGCTCTCGCCCTGATCCCACAAAACGCCACGAATGGCGAAGGGAATATATCCACGAATATGGGCCTCGTAGAGATTGCCGATTTCCCGGAAACACTCGCCGGGCTTGAGGGTCGGACGCGGCTGCTGGGGAAACTTCTTTTCACCCTTCGCTTTTGCAGCGGCGACAGCTTCCTCCCATTTGGCCAATTGCTGCTCATACACCTTTTTAGCCTTCTCTGCCTTTTCCGACGTGAAGGTTTCCATCGCCTTGGCAACCTGCGCTTTGCAGGCTGCATCGCTGGCATACGCCTCCTTGCTCAGCCAGTAGCCGGAGGGCGTTCCGCCCACGGCACCGACCATCAGTCCGACAGGGATATCGAGTTCCTTCTGCAAGCTTACACCAAAGGAGAAGAGCAGGGCCGAGTAACTGGACACGCTATTACTTGTAGCCGTGCTCCACGGTTGCGAGCTTTTGCAGAGGCGCAACTTGGGATAGGGTGCCGCCGCGATATTGGCAGCCAGTACAGGGTCATTCTTCGCATAGCCGCCAGCACCGCCTGCCATGTTCGACTGGCCTGAACCGACCCAGACCTCGCCCACCAATATATCCGTAATTTCCAATTTGGCATCTTTGATCGAAGATTCAATCGTCATCACTCGGGCTTCCGCACAGACCGGCATGGGATCAAGCGTCACCATCCACTTGCCTGTTGCATCCGCTGTTACTGATTTCTTCTGGCCTGCAAATGACACGGTCACCGCTTCACCTGCCGCCGCCATGCCCCAGATCGGCACCTTGGCATCGCGTTGCAGAACCATGTGATCGCTAATCACAGGCGGCATCTTTACAACCGCCTGCACACCCATCCCGTAACCCATACAGATCACGGCCGCCCATACTCTCGACATACTGCTCTTTTTCATTCTGTTCTCCTTTTTTTTTACGGCTTCAATTCATGTATCTTCATGTTGCGGAACCAGGCATCGCGGCCATGGTCCTGCAAGAGAATGGGTGTCTTTTTCTTTTCGGCATATCCTGGAACATTCTTGAAGTTGCTCGTGGCAATCATCTCCGCCGTGGCAGGAGTGTCCAGTTCATATTCGAGCACCTTGACACCATTCAGCCAATGCTCACCGTGGTTGCCGTTGACGACAATCTTTGACTGGTTGAATTCCCCTACTGGCTTGGGTGCTGCACCCTTGGCCTCAAGCACGGAGTACCAGGATGCCGTCAGAAACTTCCGGCCGAGTTCAGGGTAATTCGCGTCATCCAACATCTGATATTCGCTACCTAATGCATTTTTTGAGACTTTGCCATTCTTCTTATCCAGTCGCGCCTCATCCACAAGATATTTGATGCCGCTGTTGCCCTTTTCAACAATCTTCCACTCCCAGCTCAGTTCAAAATCAAGGAAGGTCTCCTGGGTCACCAGATCCCCGCCCTTGGCATTGCGCTTTAAACAGCCCTCCTCCACCACCCAGCCATTCGTGGGAAAGCTCTCTTGCTGGAAGCCGCGCCAGCCCTCTGTGCTCTTGCCGTCAAACAGCAGTTTCCAGCCAGCCTCCTTTTCAGCAGGGGTCAATATGTTGGGCGACATTGCATCTGCAGCGCATACAACACCTGACACCATTGCAAACAGGGCAGCGATGGCAACGACTCTTTGGATATTTATCATATTTTTCTCCTCATAATACGGGTAGGCACAGAGGCCTACCCCTTCAACTTCTTGAGCGCGGCTTTCACCTCTTGCGGGTGTTTCTTACGAATCAACTCCGCGATGCTCTTCACAGCCGTCTCAGCGTCGGCACGTAGATTCGGGACTGAAAGCTGCTGGACAGCCAGATCCAGCGCTCCGACATGACCGCACGCGCCGAGTGCTCCCATCACAGCAGAGCGGTCAGCATCATTGCGCGCCGACGTCAGCAATTGACGGTAGCGTCCGACGAGCGCATCGTCCGGCTCCTTGTTGGCATTCTGTGCCAGCCGTATGAGACTCCGCCATGCCAACACGCCAAACGCAGGCTTCTCAGGCTTTTCAAAGACTGCGACGATAGTATCCCACGCGCCGCAATCCGACCAATCAAACAGGGTACGCACAGCTGCTTCGCGGACTTTAGCGTCTTTATCGTTCATAGCTTCCTTCACAGCTTCAAGCGCTTTAGCATCCGAGCAGTAGCGATACATTCTCAAGGCCGATGAACGCACGTCGAACGACGTCGCGCCCGCAAATTGCGTTTGAACCAGTACGGTACGCCGATCAGCGGGTTCAACGCGGGCAAGCGCTTTGACGGCGATCGACTCGACATCGCTCCGAAGAGCAAGCTTGGGGTCTGCGAGCCGGGTCAACAGGTACGGTGCATCTGCCTCGGAAACCAGTTCAGCCAGCGCGCGGCAGGCTGCCTTGGCGCAGGCCGCATCGGAACCGTCCACGACCGTTAGCAAGGCAGGGACAGCAACGCGGTTTCCGCGTTTGGACAGCACGTCGATGAGATTGATTTTGACCGCATTCGTGGACGCATTCATCGCAGCAATGACAGCCTCATCACCGCCGGCTTGACCCAGCCGGGCGAGCGCGGTCAGACCGGCATTTTGCAGAAGCGGGTCACTGCTCTGCACGCCATTCAGCGCAAGCGGCAGGACTGCTTTCTCGCCAAGACCTGCCAGTGATTCAATCACAATGGCCTGCATGGCCGAGGGAAGCTGAGGGCAGCCTGCAACAAAGGTAATACGCGCCTGAGGCTCAAGTTCCTTGATCCATCCAAGTGCGACCGCGCGTCCGTCAGCATCGTCTCCTGCCAGCAACTTCAGCATCTGCGGAACAGCTGGATCTTCAGAGGCAGCCAGTGTGCCGCGCAACGCAGCAAAACGGACTTGCCGATGTTGATTCGATGTTGTCAGCTTGGCAAACGCCGCAGCAGCTTCAGCACGCTTGCCTGCATGAAGAAGTTGCCACGCCTGCTGGAGGGCACGATCTCCAGCGATAGCTGGGTCCTTCTGATCAACAGCAAGCGCTTCAGCAGCGAATTGTTTGCGGTACTGCTCCGGACAGGCCGGATTATTGATGAGCGCTGTGCGAGCATCCCCAGCCACATGCTGATCAGCATCGGTGAGCAGTTTGATAAGTGTGGGAACAGACTCCTCTTTACCGATGACCTGGAGTTGGCGCAGCAGGTACGCCTTCACACGCGGAGGCGTATCTGAGGCATTCAATGCAGCCACGATGGCGTTGCAGCACGCCAAGCGCTCTGTTTCGGCTCCAGGGCGACCGGCGTTGTGAACCGTTGCCTCAAGCGCGTTGAGAGCCGCGTCATCATTTGAGGCTAGGCCAGGCAGAAGGCTTTTGATAGCTTCCGTATAGGCCGTTGCCATTTGCTCTGTTGTCGCGTTCTCAGCAAGCTGTACAGCTGACTTACCAACAGCTTGAACTTTTGAAGGTGGTGCAGCGAGCACGTGTGTGGTGGCGGCGAGAAGGAACAGGATAAAATAGATGTTGTTCATAGTTAAGGTTCCTTTCAAGCAATCTGCCAAGGGGAGCGGCTTGGACGTTCGAGCCAGCGGTTGGCCTCTTCGTCGTTGATGAACGATTCCTTAACCGGATCCCATTTGAGCGGACGATTGAGCCAGTAACAGATATTGCCGAGATGGCAGTGGCTGACTGCGCGATGAGCAGTCTCGATGTGACGGAACGGCTGCTGGCGGGTCTTCACACAGTTGAGGAAGTCGCCGAGAATGCCGCCCGTGCCGCTGTAATTGGGGATGACGATTTGAGGCGCTGGGATTCTTCTGGAATCCTCGGTATTGATCTCCATCTTTGTACCCCGGAAAGTGATCTTGGATGGTTTTCCCCCGTGATACATGCGGATGCCATTGGCAAAGATGTAGGTGAGTTGCGGATAATCCTTGCCATCGGGCGGATGGATCTCGACAGGGCCTGTCATGTGGAGATTGCAGGCAAAGAGTGCACCGCCAAAGGTGTGGGCACCCCAGTCGGTCATGCCGCCACCGGAGTAATCGCGCCACCGGCGGAAGTTGAGGAGTTGCTTATTGAAGGGCACCCATGGCGCGGGCCCGAGCCACATATCCCAATCAAGCCCCTCCATGACGGGTTCTTCCGGAAGATTGAAGGGCTGCGACGTGCCGCCCACATTGACCCAGACCTCCTTGACATCGCCGATGGCACCGCCACGGACCATGCGGTGACACCAGTTGTAGTCGCCCCATACCCGCTGGCTGCCACCAGAGTAGACGCGCCCCGTGCGCTTGATGACATCTGCAAGAAGACGGCCTTCGCGAACCGTCAGCGTCTCCGGCTTCTCGCTGAAGACATCCTTGCCATGGCGCAGCGCATCAATGGCGATCGGGACATGCCAATGGTCAGGGGTGCCAATGATAATGGCGTCGATATCGGTGCGGCGTGTAATCTCGCGAAAATCATTGACTGCGGCGCAGGAGGTGTTGCCATACGCCTTGTCCACGCCGAATTTCATCCGGTCACGGTTGTCCTTGCGGACATCGCAGACGGAAACGACCTGGACCTCACTGAAATTCAGCATGCTCTTGGTATTCCCGGAGCCGCGGCCGCCGACGCCGATGGAACCAATCACAATCCGATTGCTGGGTGCCGGGCGGCCATCAAGGCCGAGAGCACTGGATGGGATAAGCATCGGCGCACTGGCCGCTGCAATAATACCGTCAAGAAAGTGACGGCGCGATACCGGCAACATATTATTTTTCATCTCTTCGTCTATTCCCCTTCACGTTGAGAAACCAACAACAATTTGGATTACTATACACTAAAGTTGACATTTTGTCATGTGTTCATCACTGGACATTCTCATCAACCTCATGCAGTGACTCACCCCTTCATTAATTGCCCTGAGCAAAGAGCACTGTCCATGTCACTGTCCGGCTTTGTGGCGCATGGATCTCGATTCGAAGAAGTCGTCCTTCCTGAGCTTTAGCACGGATTGTCACTCCTGCTTCTTGATCAGCCTTGGACACGTGAGGCGTTCCGATGGTTGGAGTACCAGCAGCAGGTAGAACGACGCGCAATTCATAGCAGTCATTCGCCACGACACGACTGATCCCACTCAAGGAAGAGGTCTTTGCATCCCATCGTTCCTCCACGACGTCAATCATGCCCTGGGTGACATGGCGTGAGGTGCTCAAGAGTTGCGGATGGTCTGCTTCAGGCCTTAAAGCCAGAATCCTACACGATTGAGGGGGAAGCGTGAAGGTGAAGTTTTCACGAAGGGATTCCACCAGACGGTTTTCCCAAAAATCGAAAGCAACGTAGGCGGCTGCATCCAAGCCTGCCCGTTTTAGGGAATAGTTGAAGTGGTACTCTGTATCATCCCAATTAAACAGGCCCACGACATCGCGTTGAACATTCGACTTCGTATCCGTCACTCGCCAGATCCGTGCGAGCGGTTCCTCAAAGAAATCAACGGGCCGAGCCGTGGCCTGATGCGCGGGCATGATGCGCCTCAGCATATCCAGCCGGTCTGGAGGAAGTTTCTGGAGATTTTCACTCGCGACCGTCAGTTGCCCGGCCAGCGCGGCCCAGGAGCAGATCAACCGTGCATGTTCCGTGGGAATGGAGGCCCGCACATAAACGGGATCCGGATCATTATGCCAGACACGGTGGTGCATAAAATAGTTTCGCGTTCCCGTACGTACCCCCGCCAGCAAGCGGTATTCCCCTCTCAGAAACCACTGGGAATCATTGTCAGGGCCCACGCGCATGGCATCCACCAAACCTATCGACGCACCCAAGGTACGCATGTTCTGCGACACATTACAGCCGAGGATATACGTTTTGTCCCCTGCTGCCTCCCGGACGATTTTCAAGCCTTTCCGATAGGCCTCCACATTCGTCATCTTCGGATTGTGAAAGACGGCGTCACCGAGTTTGTCCTCGCGGTACTTGTCATTCACATAGACCATTCCTGTTGCCAGACCTGTCCATAACCCATCGAGCTTCAGATAGGTGTACCCCCATTCATGGACGATCCGTTTTACAATATCGCGCACATAAACCTGCACTTCCGGGTGTGTCATATCCAGACATGAGCCACCCCATTTTACGACGTAGGGCTTGTTGTCATCGCGTTTAACAAACCAGTGCTGACGCTTTTCAAACTCGGGCGCATCCCACGTCCCGGCAAAGGGGATCAGCCACAGCCCTGGTGTGAAACCGCTCCGTTTAAGCATATCAGCAGCACCCTTCATGCCCGCTGTGCCGTAAGGGCCGGGAGAGCGATAACCTGAAAAATCTTTAGCCGGGCCATTACGTGCAACGCCGCGCTGCCAGCCGTCATCGATTTGGATAAATTCATAGCCAAAGGGCAGCAACTCCTTCTGGGCGAACTCGGCGAGCGCAGGCAGGACTTTCTCATTCAGCGCCTTGCCATGATACCAGGTGCAATGTCCGGATGGTTGCGGAGGAAGCTTAATTTTATAGACTGTCGCCATTGCATCGGCAAAGGCCTCCAGCCCTAAGCGCGCATCTTCAAACAAGCCAATTGCGAACAGTTCCATGGACACACCTTCTCCCGGTGGAATCGTGAGTCGCCCATAGTCCGCACGCGGCTTTATTCTGACCTTGCCATCCTCTATGTCAGTAAAGATGACGCCACTGGAGCGGTCATGCGTCAGCCAGCCCGCCACTACGCCGTTCCGGCTCACAGGTTCCGCCACAGCAAGCCAGACATAACTGCCCTCTCCAGAAGTGGCAGAGGCCTGCCGGTTGGTCAGCGGCGCATTCGCGACAGGCGGGGTTCCGGTGCCATACATGACAAGGTCTTCCGCCCGCGTTCCCATGTCAAGCGAAAGCGGCATGAGAGGGACTCTGTTCAAGACGGCTTCCTTGTCACTCGCGTTGCGCAGGTTACTGGCTATTACGGCAAACGGTAGCTTCGGATAGAGGATGAGGGCACCGCCCTTGCACGTCAGGGATTGTCCGCGGCCCAGCGTGGGATGTTCACTGGTGACCGCTTTAAAAGCTTTCCAATCATCCGAAAGCCCCCCCTTGAGCACCGCGGCAGGCAGCCCCTGCCTGGGGCGTATCTCAAACGCCCCTTTCTCCGCTTCAACGGTGATCTTCAGCCACTCATTCTCAATGGACTGCACAGCGCCAGCCGAAACCAACGCCCACCCCATCGCCCATACAAAACAACAACAGTTTTTATTCATGGTTTTTTTTCGACTCTTGTTTCATTTTTAGGTGTTTGGACAGAAAGATCATGACATCCGGACGCAGGTCGCGCTCGGCAAGCTGAAGTCCGAAGCTGTGCTTGGCGCCTTCGACTTCGATCAGTTCATGCTCGACGCCCGCCTGTTTCAACGCTGCGGCAAACTCGCGTGACCGCGCCAGCGGCACACCTTTGTCTTCGGATCCGTGCAGGAGCCGGAACGGAGGCGACTGCCGGGTGAGATACTTGAGCGGCGAATCGGGCGGGACACCCTCCGCAGGCACAGGCCCCGTGCCGAGCAGGATCGGGCCGTAGAGATCCACGACTGCGCTGACCCGGCACGACACCGTTCCCAGCGGCTCCTTGGGGTCCAGTCCGGCCTCCGGGCCTGTCACGCCGACAAGGGCGGACAGGTGTCCGCCGGCCGAGCCGCCCATGACTCCGAGGCGCTCGGGATCGATCCCGTAGCGGGCACCGTTCTGGCGGAGCCAGCGGACGGCGGTCTTGCAGTCGTGAAGATTCTGGGGCCAGGCCTCCTTGGCGCGTTTCGGCGGAGAGAGATGGTAATCGATGCTGAAGGCCGCAAACCCGTTCTCCACAAGCGCCATGCAGAAGCCCCGCTCGCGCTTGTCCGCCTTTCCGCCCGCCCCCCAGCCGCCGCCATGGATGACGATCACGGCGGGGCAGCGCACGCCCGGAGAGAGGTTCGTGGGCAGGTAGAGATCCGCCTTCTCTGCGCGGTTTGTGCCCAGATAAGCGATGTCGCGATCGACACGAAAACGAGCGGGTGTCGCCGTCTTCCCTGCCCAGAGCAACGCAGGCATGGCCAGCAACAGTGCAGAAAAAACGCGATAAACCAACCCAGATGCAGCCCCCCCATTATTATTTCGCATAAATGCGTTCTTCCCCTTTCTGTGTTGTTCTGAACAATCCAGCTCTGACTTTTGAGGTTCCTTTCGTTTCAGGCGCGGCGATTGGGTCACAGACTGCAAACAGCGTGTCTCGTATGTTGTTTTGAACGACGCAAACACCAATCACCTCTTTGCCGTCCGGAACACGACAGTCCATCCGACTGTTCACATCGGTGACTTCAATGAACGGCGGAGTCTTTCCCTGATATGGAAACAGAAGTGTGACAAAATTCAGCGGAAGTTCACCGTGACGGCGGAAAAGCGCACCGGGACGTTTGACTGATTCGCCTTGACGAGGATGCATCTCTGTTTCAACGGGCAGTGTGTCAACCCCCTTCGTGTTTGCCTGTGCGACCAGGAGGTTTCCGCCCTTCTCAAATAAGGTCTGCACCCGTGCCTGTTCGCCCACCAACTTTAATGCGCCAGGCGGAAAATGAAAATATTGATCTGCCGTATGCTTGCCGTTGCCCGTGATCCGGTCGATGAGCAGGACATACGGCAACACGCCTTCCGCGGGCCTTACGAAAAGAATCTGACGGCGGTGCGTAATGCCCTTGTATCCTTCCTGGCTGCCATCGAGAAAACTGAACGTCGGGGAGGAAAAGAACGCATGACAGACGGCGGGCACATTACCCTGATTCATCCCGTCAACCGCGACGGTGGTGTGATTCGTCGTAGCCTTTGCCTCTTTATGGGCTGTTCCTCCATAAGTGACCGTCCCCTTGTCCGGGACGAAGGCACGACCATACGCGTAAAGGTCAATATGCAGCGCATCATAGTCCTGATGGCTTACGACAGGCTGACGCGACACATCCATGAACAGATAGACATCGTCCAGGCTGGTCCAGCCGGAGCGCAGAACATAATAGCCGGCGACAGGCAGCGAGGCATCCAGGAAATCCGGAGCCTTCCCGCTCTTCCCTTTTGTTGCAGCATAAGCCATGTCCGGCCTATTAAAGAGTTCAGCCCCTGCGTTCAGATAACCGGATAAGCCCCCGCCAACAGAGTCGCCGTTTTGCGGCACCGACCCGTCAGGACGGATCATGACAAGACACCATTCATACATCTGCTCCAGACGCTTCATATAATCGGCTGACACGGCATTCGTGAACGAAGAACGCAGAATATGCGCGGCATTAGCGTAACCCGTAATGGCATTGAGATGATAACCGGAGCACAACTCCTTCTGCGACCCGTCCTCTAAGACATCTTCGAAAATCCTGTCTTTCACGCGACTGAAGCCAGCCTCAAACCATTTCTCCGCATCCTTGAATTCCGGGAGAAAACCCGCAACGCGCATCAAATGCTCACTGTTGGTGGCATCCTGATTGCCGATGCCCCGTTTCTCAAACATGAGGTCTGCATGGTCTGTGATAGAATTCAAGAAACGTGCCTCGGCTTTCGGCGGCCAGTCAGGCCACTGCACCATACGTTCAAAGACCCTGAGCATCACAGCAACGCGCATCATGGTTGTCGCGAGGCTCCACGAAGGCGCACCACTGCCCGGCGGACAATGCTTGTTCCAATCTTCAAATACAGCCATGCACCCCTTGGCATACTTTTCGTCTCCGGTCTTAATATACATGTCAGCAAGAAACTCCAGCACATTCAAGGACACAAAGAGGCTTAACCAGTGATGATCCTTGACCCCTTCCGGTTTCTTGTTCCACTCAAAGTCCTGATGCAACTTAAAATAGTTTGTCGAGGCCCGGCTGCGGAAGCGAAATTGCAATGCCTCGTCGGCATCGCGCGCGACATTATTGATGACCTTGATCTTAATCGAAACTTTTGGGAAACGGTTGAGGAAGTGCATGTTCAACAGACGCATCGCTGCCTCCGGCTCTCCTTTGCTGAGCTGTTCCTTCACGGAAGCCAACTCAGGACGAGCGAGATCGATCCGCGCAAAAAGCCGATTATACTCAGCGCATGATTCCCCGTAGGTGACTGTTGCTTCAGCCAACAGGTTGTCTGCCGGGCACGATAACAGTATTAACCCGACGACGGCAACAAGATGTACATCGTGCTTTGACATGGTTCTCTTATTTTGCGCGCAGGGCTTGTTTGATGGCGATCAACTGCCGCAGATGGGCGGGATGGATCCTGCCGTTGTCGTGGGCGACGTCGAGCGACACGACGCCCCCTTGCTGGTTGACCATGCGGATGTAGTCGATGATCTCCTGATCAGTGAAGCGCGCGACTTTTTCAGGTTTGGCTTTCCCCCACCACTCCCCCAGATAGGTCAGGACGTGCCACTGGAGGCCGGCGGGCGCAGGATGGGTTTGCGGCGTGCCTTTCAAGACGTTCTGCTCGCCGGCTGTATAGTCCTGCTCAGCCGTCAGGGACTGGAAGGCTTTCGGGAGTTTCGTCCCCGGGTTGAAGGCCAGGATGCTGTCCGGATTGCCGGCGCGGCAGGCTGCGGCCCAGGTCGTCCAGTTGCAGGGCTGCTTCAGGTCGTCCCAGCCCGCTGTGTTGTAGGAGCCGTCGAACCACCAGCCCGACACCTTGTCGCCATAGCGCTCCGACCATTCGCGGATGACCTCCGACCACTTGCGCGTGAACGCCTGCGGCGCGGGCTGGCGCTGATGCACGTCTGACAGGCCCTGCAGGGCCTGCTTGTCGCGCTGCGGCGCGCGCGACGGCAGATAGAGCATCAGCCGGATGTTCCGCTTGGCGAGCGCGGCAGCCAGCTCCATCGGCAGGTCGCGTTTGGAGCAGCGTTCGTTCGGCTGATACCCGGCGTACTGCTCATACGCGCGGTTCGGCGAGCAATAGTATCCGCTGTTCTGCCCCAAAGTGATGAACAGATAGGCGGCGCCAGCCTGCTCCAGGTCCGCCGCGATTGCCTCGACATCGACCGCATCAACCTTCTCCTGCCACTTCGGCCCCTCCCCCAGAAAATGGATGAACACGCCATATTTGGCTTGCCCCAGCCACGCCGCACGGCTGGAAGGGGTTGCAGGTGACTGTGCCGTGACAGTGCCGGCCAGCAGCGCAAGGCCGGTCAATAAACGGAAGGTGGTGTTCATGATGATTAGAAGAAGCTGACTAAGGTTCCCGGCGGCGGCGGCGGAAGAATGTATGAAATAGAGCCAGCTGCGCCATCTGTGGAACCTGTGTCGCTGCCCGTTCCCTTGACTCCTCCTGCAGCACTTACTTGCGTAGATTCTGAAAGCGCGCCCACAGTCTGTGCGTTGCTATTGATCGTCAATTTATTGGCACGGAAGAGAATGCATCCGCCGCCACCGCCGCCGCTGATGCTCCAGGTGTTCGCCGTCGTGTCGAAGGTGATCGTCTGCCCGGAACTGACAACCAGCGCTTCGGCCTGGCACCAGAGCCCGCTCATGAGCAGGCAGGTTGAGATGATGGTGATACGTGAATGTTTCATACTTCACTCCTTTAATAGTTATAGCATACTCCTGTTTTAAAAGATTGTCATGTCCCCAAAATTGGGGATAGCCCCCGCTTCAGGGACGCAGATCGTAGGCAGTGAGAATCGATTTTTCCGCGTGTTCGCCCCTTTAATGACTATAGTGTACTCTTGTTTTAAAAATGAAAAGTGAATGAGGCAATCGGCATCAAAACGAGCATGTCAATCGACTTTACGGCGCTGCGGCCATAAGTCCAGCGCGTCGTTGATGATGCGCTGCGCATACTCAAAGCCGAATCTTACCTCCGGGCTACCTTTGGTCTTACCGATTTCCTTGAAATGCAGCCAATCCTCTTTTGTCAAGTGCTTATCAGTATGGCTGTATTGAAAGGCACTGATCGCCGCATGATAAACAAAACCGCGTCCGCCATTGGCGGCGGACTGAGCTTCCTTTTTGAGTATGGCAAACGCGGCATCCGGCGCTCCGCAAAGCCCGAGTGCCTGCGCCGCCATTACGCGATTTCCGGCCATCGCGTCATTCTCCGCCATTTGGTTCAGCGCTGACTTAACCGGAGGAGTGTCGCTGCGCAACAGAAAGAGCGCATACGCACCGTAATAGCGCACAGCACAATCTTTATCCGTCAGCATCTCCAAATAGTGATTCAACTTTGCAAGATTCGCAGATGCCGCAAAGCCCGCCATATCGCAAACCCGTTCGACATCATAATCGGAGCTGACTGCAAACTCATAGATGGTTTTGTGTTTTCGTCCCTTACCGACCAAATCGTAGAGAAGCGACTCCGGAATAACACCAACATCACGCGCCGTCAACTGAAAACGGCGCAGTTCGGCATCCATCTCATCCACAATATTTTTATAGCGCACCTCCCCCGCCAGATTATTAACATGCCACGGATCGTTCAAGGTATCAAAAAGCTCGATCACCGGTTTCGGTTTAAAAAACTGTGACCGTATCGGATCGGCGGCCTCTGGATTGCCTTCATACCAGTCACGCCAGGCATTCCAGTTGGCTTGAACCATATAACCATAAAGCGCGTCGCGGCCGTGGGGACGGTGCGGCACAAAATTTCTGATGTAGTAGTATCGCCCGTCCGTAACCGCCCGACTGCAATCATGGCGCTCTGTCATGCGATCACGATAGAGATGCGCATAGCGTGCTGGCGGCTCTTTGCGAGGTCCGAAGAGAACGCGTCCCTGCATCAACGGCGGCACATCAAGCCCGGCCAGCGTCAGCACGGTTTTCGGAAAATCAACAAACTGGGCGATCTCATCGCAGGTTGTGCCGCGATCCCCCGGAGCCAGATGCTTCCAGCGCTCAGGGACCCTGACAATAAAAGGCACCTGGGTGCCGGTATTGTAGATATAGCGTTTCGAACGCGATAATTGCCCGCCATGATCGGAATAGAAAAAGACGATTGTATCATCCGCCAATCCGGCATCTTCCAGATCCTTCAGATGCCGCCCCACCATTTTATCCATCAAAGTTATGAGGTCATGCAACCGCGCCCAGTCATTGCGGATCTGCGGCAGATCAGGGTGATATGGCGGCAGTACAATCTTGGCCGGATCAACTCGCGGTTTATGCGGAATTTGACCGTTTTTAACGTATGCATCGATCTTATTTTGATGCAACTGACCCTCATGTGTGACCATTATGTTTAAAACGGCGAAAAACGGCTTGCCTTCCGGACGATTTTTCCAGGTCGCCTTGGCACTCGACTCGTTCCAGAGTGAATGATCACGCTCGTAATTCGAATTATAATCTTTTCTGGTGTTCGTGCAGTAATAGCCTGCTTCTCGAAACAACTTGGGATATGCCGGAATGCACTTCGGCAACTGCGTGTTGGCGCGCATGCCATGGGTCCCAATACTGATTGAATACATGCCGGTCAGCAATGTGGATCGGGCGACGGCGCAGACCGGCCCGTTGGCGTACGCCCGGGTAAACCGAACCCCTTGAGCTGCGAGTTTATCCAAATTTGGCGTATGCGCCTCAACACATCCGTAACAACCGAGATAAGGACTGATGTCTTCGCACGTCAGCCACAGAATGTTTGGTCGCTCCTGCTCCGCACCGGCAACGATGGCAACCACTAAAAAGAGCGCGAATAATTTTTTCATCCTGATATGACCTTATTTGTGTGTTAGCCTTGCTGTCAAGGGTCTTTTGTGTCCTTTTAAAACAACCAACAGAATAATTGCGAACATCGACGGATAACTTTTTCTGGACTCCGTCACCTGCCCACTGCTGCCATCGACTCGCCGGTTACCTTGACAGCATCGGGCGCAACTTCTCTGCCCAGCCCTCGGCATGCGCCTTCAGGCCTTTGTCGTTGAAGTGGACGCCGTCGCAGAGAAAACCCTTCTCCTTAAAGCCGTCGGTCGCGGGGCCTTCAAAGACGTTCGGAACCTCGGCAATCACCCTCTTTTGTCCTTTGACAATCTGCTGCTGCTTCTCTGCGATCACCTTTGGATCCGGATGGAACGAGGCAATCGCCACGCCCCACGGCACGTCAAACCCCGCATCCTTGCGCGATTCCAGGATAACCGTTGTTAGTATCCTGGCGTAGTCTTCGGCAGTCCTTCCCGTCATCGAGTCCGACTCGCCCTGATGCCAGAGGATCGCACGCACGCCCCGCAGACCTGCCGCCTTCAATGCGTTCTTAATCCGATTGTAAAACTGCTTGTTGTGGGTGGGCAGCCACTGACTGACCGATGTGGCGCCGACGCCTGTCGGATAGAAGGCCACCGGCACGCCCGTCTCCTGGACGAGGAGGTCGCCCAGCAGCGGCCACGGCGATCCGCCCTTGCCCGTCGCCGGCGGCAGCGGATCGTCGCAATGCCGCCACGCCTGTTTTGTCCAGTCACAGACCGACACACGGTCCTCCGTGGCCTTCTGCTGCGGCTTCCCATGGTTCGCCGAGTTGGACTGTCCGCAGGTCAGGAAAACCTCGCCGACCCCGACATGTTCCACGCTGACCTCGGCCACCACAGCTCCGCCCTTCTTAGCCCTGAACGACAGGCAGTACCAGCCTCCCTTGAGCTTCAAGGCGGACGTGAATGTCTCTGGCGTGGTCGAACCCTTGAGCGCCGTCCACTCCACGACACATTTCTCCGTCTGGCGATCAATGACCCGCACCTCCACTTCATTGCCTGCGGCTGCCGGCAGCCTGCAGGCCACAAGGACCTCGGCTTCATTGTTCGCATCGCGCTGAAAGACTGCACGATCACGAGGCTGGTCAATGCGCACGAGCGATCCGCCCGGATTCTGCTTCTGCGGCTCGGCAGAAGCGTTTCCCCCGAAGGCCCCCCAGATGGCGGATAGGCAAACACATTTTACAAACAATCTTCTTCTCATGGTTCTCCTTGTCTCTGCTTCGGACGCACATGCCGGAGCCATTCAACCGTCAGCTTCTGCAGGCGATCGACCGTCTCTTTATGGGAAGCATCCTTCACCAGATTTTTCATTTCATACGGATCGTTCTTGAGATTAAAGAGTTCGCTCGGCGCCTGCCCACCCCGTTGGACCACCAGCTTGAAATCACCGTCCCTCACCATGATCCATTTATTTTGCTCGCTGAACACGGGACGGCGGATAGGCTGCGCCGTACTGCGCAATGCGGGGGCCAAATCGACCCCCTCAGCACCGGGCAACGGCGGTGCGCCAGCCAACCCCAAGCAGGTCGGAAGGAGATCAATCGCAGAGACTGGCACCGAAATGCGTTTACCCTTTGCACCGCCGGGTACACGCGCAATCAGGGGTGTCCGAACCGACTCTTCATAAGAATAGCGTTTGTTCGTCAACCCGTGACTCCCCGCCATGTCGCCGTGATCCGACGTAAAGATGACGGCTGTATTGTTGGACAGCCCCAACTCGTCAAGCCTTTTCAGCAGCCGCCCCACGTCCGAATCCAATTGCGTGACCATCGCATAATAGAGCCGCAGATATTCATCAAGGTTATTGTGATACTTGATGTAACTCGGATCGTCGGTCTTGCCGTGATACGGACTGTCCGTCGAGGTATAGGGCTCCACATCGACACAGTTCGGACGGCGCAAGATCTTGATGTCTTTGTAAAGCGCCTCATATTCCGGTGACGGTTGTAAGGGATAGTGAGGATTCTGGTAGGAGACAAACAGCGCAAATGGTTGCGCGCCAGCCTTTCCTAGCTTTTCCAGCCGTTCAATCGCGATATCCGTTGTAGCGTCTGTACGGTGTATCTTGTATTCGACCTTCCTTCCGGTCTCGTCAAAAAACCAGACATCGTTCAGAAAATCGTTAAAACACTGATACCCGATAAAATCAGTGAACCCGCCTCGCAGTTCCTTGGGCACAGCGACATTCCCATGCCCGCCCAGATGCCACTTGCCCACATAGCTCGTACGGTATCCTTGCGCATTAAGACAGTCGGCCACAGTACGCTGTCCCTGAATACCATTGTCCCCCTTAGGTTTCGGATTCTTCTGCACACCATTTTGGGAGGCATAGCGCCCCGTCAGCAGAATGGCACGATACGGCGCGCACAACGGGTTATTGCTGTAGTTGTCCGTAAAAAGAACACCTTCGCCAGCGAGCCGGTCAATGTTAGGTGTCCGAATTTGCGGGTTGCCCATGCAGCCCAGTGCAAAGCCATGCAGTTGATCAGCAAAGACCAGCAGAATATTCTGTTTCGTCCGTACTGCGTCCTCAGCGAATGCCATCGACGCTGTCCCGATGCTCAAAGCCACAACGGCGACGCTCAGTCCGTGAAAGTAACCTCGAATAGATTTAAATCGCTTATTCATATATGCTCCTTGTTCTACATCTCGGTCACTGGGGCGAATCCTTGGCCTTCAGATCGCCCAGCGCATACTGGATACCTGCCAAAATATGTTCCATAATCGCAGGGGTACAAAAAACAGCGGCGTTGTGTCCCAAGCCGCAATAAAATACCCGTCCGCCTTTATACGGATGAATCCAAGACATAGCGTATTTCTTCGATTTTCCACCTTTAGCACCTGTGGCGTCGTCGGAAAGATCAACCTCCAAAAGAACCCGCACCTGCTCCTGTGACGGGACAGCCTTAAACGTATAGAGTTCATCGCTGACCTTGAACCCATTGCCATCAAAGCTCAGGTTCAACGGATGTCCTGGATCGCACACCTTGATCGCCCACGTTCCAGCGGCCTTCCAAGGATGACCTGCGAACTGGCCGCCGATCATCTCCGCCCCCTCTGTCCAAGAAAAGAAATTATCCGCCGCGCCATGCAGGCCGACAATACCCTTGCCTGCCTTCAGAAAGTCCATGATGGATTGTTGCTGCGCAGATGTCAGTTCCAGCCGCGTGGTATTGTTGAAGCACAGAACATCGAAGTCGCGCAACTTCACCGCCTCTAGCATGGCCGGATCATCGCTTACCACGGTTGCGAATGCGCTGGTTTTCTCCCCCATCCGTTCCAGTGCATAGGTGGTCACGGGAATGACTTCGTGAACATGACCCTGACAGCGAGTGAAAATAAGAACCTTACGCGGTTTCACGGGTTGAACCGTTGGCTTTGCCGGCAGGGCGTCATTGATTTTCTGCTTCATCTCAGGGGTGACGGGCTTAGCCGCTTTGGGTGTTTTGACTAGACTGTCTGAACGCGCTTCAACAGCAACAGCAGAAACACAAGCAAAGACGCCCATTGCTAGAACTGCGCACACACCTAACGGCTTCATACTGTTTTCCTTTGCGGTTATTGGATTACAATTGCCAAGGGTCTCGATAGGCTCTGCCCAACAGGGCGCTGGCACTCGGATCGCCGATGATCTCTTCCTTCTCCGGATTCCATTTAATTGTCCGTCCGGTTGTCATTGCAATATCCCCCAGCAATCCCACACTCACAGAACGTTGTGCCACTTCGACTGGTGTGATGGTGGGTTGACGTGTCTTGACGCAATCCACAAAATTTCGATAATGACTCGAGCTGTTGTAGAGATGAATCTCTCCTGGCTGGATGACTTCTTTCAGGAGACTGCGCGGCTCGGCATTCAATCCGCCGCGTGTGACATAGACCCAGCCCTTGTCCCCATACCACCGGGTTCCGCCCCTGTTTTTATCCGACACATTGATTTCGACCCCGCTGGCATATTTGCAAGTGAAATTGAAATGCAACAACGTATTAAACAGTCCCGATGCGGGGTATTCGCCGCTCCCGGAAATTTCCACAGGCCCCGTTTCGTCCAGGCCTAGCCCCCAGTGAGCGATATCGGCATGGTGGCCGATCCAGTCCGTGAGCGTGCCGCCGCCGAAGTCGCGCACGAACCGCCAGTTTTTGTGGACACAGCCCCGGCGATAGGGAGACCACGGTGCAGGACCCACCCAGAGGTCATAATCAAGCTCCGGGGGTATAGGTTCTGGCCTGAGCAAGGGTTCACGCCCGGAGGACATCGTATCATCGGTTGACGCCCCCCCGGTCTTCAATTCCGTGGTCTGCCCGGGATGTAACCCAACCTCCACATGGGAAACTTTGCCGATGCGTCCGTTGATGACCAATTCTGCGGCAAAACGGAAGTTTGCCTGACTGCGCTGCCAACTGCCCGTCTGCCAGATGCGTCCGTGCTGCTGGACTGCCTCAATGATCGCACGCCCTTCGCGCACCGAGTGGGCCAACGGCTTTTCGCCGTAGATGTCCAGTCCGGCGCGTGCGGCGGCAATGGCAGGAATAGCATGCCAGTGTTCCGGCAGCGCCAGCATCACGGTATCCAGATCGCGGCGAGAGAGCAACTCCCGAAAATCATTGTACGTGGCGCATGCTGTATTTCCATAGCATTTGTCGACCATCCCCTTCACCTCGTCGCGATGGTTTTTATCCACGTCGCACAGTGCCACGATTTGTACATCGTCAAATGTAAGGAAGTTTTTGATATTGGTCGTACCCATCGTCCCAGTACCGATCGCCCCCATGGTCACGCGGTTGCTGGGTGCGACAGCACCGTCTTTACCAAGTACCGTCGATGGAATGATCGTCGGGAACGTCAACACACCGGCAGTAGCGCCCTTAAAAAAATCGCGCCGACTCATTGTGTTTTTCTTCATGATTACTTCTTTGCTCCCTTTTCAATCGGTGTCGTCATTTTCCGAGCTTCCTTACACAAGGCATCATCTTTGCACACAGCCAGGACCTGAGTCATTGCTTGAGCGACAGCAGGACGGTTCTTACGGCCAAAATCTTTAGCCATACGAACCGCTGCAGCAGCCGCCTCGTTGGACACGTCAGGATCATTCAGATACTCTAAAGTCATATTCATCGCCGGAACCGAGCGTAATTCCGGTAGCGTTCCCAGCAGGAAACATTTGTCTTCGGGCCGAATACAAAGTGGCCGCGCAGTTTGGAGAATCTGAAAAGCCTTTGGCACCTCCCGGTTTTCGGCTGCCAGCCCGGCCAGACGGATATAGCTGCGCAGGGCCAATATACGGTGGGTGCGATTCTTCCCTTCACGAGCGACCTTCAGAATATCATCCGCCGCAGAGTCGTCAGGCCATTCCACCAGAGCACGAACCGCGGCATCACTTACGTTGGTATCGGCTGATGTCATTGCATCATGGACGACAGCCAACACCTTGGGCCCACCCAAATTGCCTGCAATGCGAAGCAACTCGGCCTTCTTTTCCTGAGAAGCCGCTGGTAAGGCCGCCAAGACTGCCTCGGTCCGACGGTCACGGTCGCCCTGACGCAGCCCCACCTCAACAATCGCCTTCGCAAGGAGTGCTTGTTCGCTGGCGTCTCGCGTGAGTAATAAGGCGACCATCTCCTGAAGATCACCCAACTGTCCCAACACCCCTGCGGCCTTGATCGCTTCCGCACGCACCAAACGATCAGGACTCTTGGAGATGAGTCTGATCATCGTCGAACAAGCAGCACCTGTGCGGCGTTCGGACAACACGCCGATGAGTACCTGGGCCTGCCCTGACGCCGCCTTGTCTAAAGCCGATAGCAAGGCTTCATCACTACCTTGCGTATTCAACAGCGTCAGTGCCTTGCGCGCGATGGCGGCCACCTCGTCTTTTCTGTCGGTAGCGGCAAGCAGTAATGCGACTTGATCCGCACCACCGAGTCTGCCGATGGCCAGCAGTGCAGACGCAATGACCACAGGATCATTGTGTTTGAACGCTTCGACCGCAACCCCCACCGCAGAGCGATCCCCCCGATCTGCAAGTCTGTTCAGGAGCATCACCTGTTGTGACGCGGGCACTGTTGAAAGAGAGGCGGCAATGGCGCGTGTGGCATCGGCACCGGGAATTTCGCCTAACAGTTGAACAGCCGACCCAGACAAGGCAGTATCCTTGTCCTTCATTGCCGAAAGCACCACCGGGATGGCAGAAGACGGATTGGCACGCGCCATCATGCGCAGTGCGGCCACCCGAAGTGGCAGAGGTTTCGTTTCCACAAACAACTGCTGGCATATCTTCACGGCTTCGTCCGGCTGGGTGGTGCACACACTCGCAGCACACATCAGCCACGCTTCGTCACGACACGCTTGAAGTGGAGCAGCGACTTGCGCTTGCCCCAAGACTCGGGTTGCTTCAGCTCCTCCAATCCGTCCCAAGGCCATCAATGCCGCTCCCGCAACCTTCGTATCCGTGTTGCCCGTCAGGGCGGCCAGCGAACTGACCGCCTGCTGGTCGCCCCGGGCGCCGATGGTGCTGATGATCCCCATTTTGACAGGGCCCTTTGTCTTGGCGAGCGCCTCGCGCAGGAGGACAGCGACTTCTGGATAGGGCAACCCTTGGAGAGCGAAGCGGGCCATGCTCGACTGTTTTTCATTCGTCAACAGGGCCGACAACGTCGGCAGACATTTCACACTGCCGCAACGGAGCAACATTTCGCAAACAAATTTCTTGCCGGCATCTTTCGCTCCGGGTGCTTGCAGAACGACCAACAATTTGTCCTCTATCGGAGCGTATTGTGCAGGCGTTGCAGCACGAATCTGAGCTTCAATTTCAAACAGGGGGGTGGTCTTCTGTCCATAATCGTACGTTAGAAGCACCGCGTAAGGATCGTCACCTCCCTGCACGATACTTACATTCAGCAACAGGCCTGTGATGACCCAGCGATATTTATTCAACATGATAAAACTATCCCATATCCGGAGGGAATTAAAAAAGACCCCTATAAGAAATAGATAAAGGTTGCGGGATGCCTGGAGATCCGCACCGTCTTGCTGTCATTCACCAGCGTCTTCTTGAATCCCGCCGCTATCGCGCCCGCATCCAGGGTCGAGGTGTCCTCCACACTGACCTCCGATGTCAGGATGTCGAAATCCCCAGCCGCAGCCGGCCATGCCCGCACGTGAATCGTCCCGGCCAGCGTCACGGCACCTGTCACAATAACCCGGTCATAACTCAGCTTTGAAACAAGGTCGATATCCAGCGTCGCTGTGGAGGCCTGCACATAACTGTTACTGATGATGGTACTGCTGACAACATTCGTTCCACCGGGAGCCAGCAAACCCGTTCCCCTATTTTCAAGAACAGGAAGTCCCGCATACACCCCGACAGCGAGCATGGCATTCGTCATCGTGAAATTATCCACGTTGAGAATCGCGGAATTTGGCATCAGCAACGAACCGCCATCCAGGGTGATCGTAGTGGTGGCCACCCCTCCCGCCGTGCTGTCGCCGCCGTCGACGATGTCGCCGCTGACTGTCAGGGTGCCATCGTTACGTACAAACAGTGAACCGTTCGCAACCGCTGCGGCACTGGCGCTCGGCCCCATGGTGGCGAGCGAGATTGCCGGGATCCCGGGAGAGGCCTGATTGAGGACGGAGACGGTCGCGTTGGTGATGGAGAGTGTGGCTGTCACGGTGTGGGCTACGCTATCAACGGCGGAGACGAAGTTTGTCGCCATGATGATTGCGTTATGGACGGTTGTCGTACCGCCATGGAGATTGAGCGTGGCCGTGACCGTGCGCTTGGCTTTATTAGCAGCCCCGCCCGTCAGGGCACCCATGAAGACATCGTTGACATCGATGGTCCCTGCATCCATGGAAACCGTTCCCGTGTTTCCTCCTCCTGTAGTCGTGCCGATGCCAAAGGTTGGCAGGGTCAGGGTACTGAGCAGCAGATCAATCGAATGTCCCTTGAGATCAAGAACATGGTTGTAAGTCAAACCGCCGCCAAGGTTGACGCCGACATCGAGTTTGCTGCGGTCTGTGTCGCCGCCGGCGAACCCTCGAAGAATCAAAGTGCCAGCATCCGCATTGCTAAAGCGCATATCCGAACTGGATCCTGCTGTGCCGAGTGTCACGGTGTTGACATGGAGGACATTGGAGCCGCTCCCGAGGTAGAGATACTTCGTTCCCCGTTCGCTGCGATCGCCGCCAAGGGTGATGTATCCTGCATTAAAGAGCGTATTGGTCGCGAAGACAACGATATCCGTGGGTGTGGGGCCGCCGCTTCCCGGATTGTTGCCAATCTTCATTCCGCCTGCTGAGCCGAGAGATGCGAGGAAGGTCTGAAGCCCACTCATGTCTAAGGTCGCATGGCCCAAGGATCCGCCCGTACTCACCATGCCGGCACGGATGACGGCTCCAGGCTTGTCCACTGAAAAGGTTCCTGCCCCGGAGAGGAAGAGATAGCTGTAACCTGTGGTGTCGGAAAGGCCGAGTGACACGTTTCCATTGATCGTGAGATTCTGTCCCTCGCCGATCACCGCCGTATTGGTGATGGCCGCCGACGTGCTGGTCACGGTCATTACTGTGTCCGTCAGGCTGCTAGTCGAGAGGTCGAGGGCCGTGACGATGTTGCCTCCTCCGAAGTCCAACGCCCTCAGTGTCGTGACAAAAAGGCAGCAGCAGAGTGTTGTTAACCTTGTCATCGTATACTTTTTCATTCTCGAACATGTTGTTTGCATGGTTGTTCCTTTCGTGGTTGTCTTGATCGCCATCCAATAGCTTTTTAATACCCGATGTTTAATAGAGTATCGCAAAATCGAAGATATGTCATGTCGCCAAAATTGGGGACACCTTAGAAGGCAACTCAACAAGCACATCCTTCTGTTCACGCCAGACGCTCAACTTGACAAGCGGTTCGACAGATGCCTTCAGGAGTGTGAGCAGGTCATCGGCTGTTTTCACAGGCTTCCCGTCCACAGCCAAGATTACATCGCCGCCTTTGAGTCCGACGCTGGCAGCCGCGCTGCCCTTCGGCACGTTGACCAGATAGGCTCCTCGCTGTTCGTCCATGCCCGTTGCGCTTTGTTCCTCCAGACCGCTCAATGTCTTTATTTTTGCCCCGAGCCAATCCAATGTCACGGCCTGGCTTTTGGGCTTATCCGATCCCAGCCGGGGAGGAAATTCGGGTTTTGCCGCCAAGGCTTGCAGACGGGGCAGTGTCACACCAAACTGATCCATGGGAAAATTCTTAAACCCGATCTTCAACGCAGGCGAATCCTCTGACACCCGATAATCCCCGCGAAGAGGATCCATAAACTTCGGATCGCCTGCAAGACTCTTCGTATCGGAGCCCTGAGCCTGCAAACGCGTCAAGGTTTCCGCGTCACGCACCAGATTGAAGTCAATCCCTTTTGCCAAACCGCCCACTTTGACACTGGCATCGGAGCCCGTCACAATGTTGTTGCTAAAGGAGGAGTGGCTGTACTGGGGCCACTTGTGCGCATGAAACACATCATTGATCAGAATATTGTTGTAGGCGGTCCGTAAATAGCCGTCCATGCCGAACTTCAGTCCTCCAGCCAGCATGACGTTGTTGTAGATCTGATAATTCGTAGACGCATCGTCCAGGTCGATATCCCAGCCGCTGTCACACCGCCAACGGCTATTGCGGATGATGATGGGCTCGATCACGTCCAGACGTGCCCAATCGAATTTCTGCTGAGGGGTCGCATCCTTGAGCCTCCAAAAACGGTCGCGACCCCAACTATTGAAGGCCCCGTGGTCATTACTCTCCATCACGGTGTTGAACACATCGCAGTTCTCGATCACATGTCCGCCCCAGCAGCCATCACCGATATTGATTCCTGCCCGTGGACAGTTGTAAATGGAGCAATGGCGCACCGTGATCCGAGCCGCCAAATCAATCGTCACGCCCGCAACCTGCTTTTCATATAGGCCAAAGTCATGCATCAGGCACTGTTCAATTAGGCAGTCGCCTGGATAATTATCAGACTTAGGTCCAGGTGTCTTATCCACGTTCGCGGCCGTGATGCCGCCCACGGCGTAATCGCGACGGAGAGCGTCTTGCCGTCCGATGATCGCGACACAACTCGCACCGACATCGTCCATCAGGCAACCCGTAACTGTGATCCGACGGTTAAAGCCGCTGAGAAACACCGCGTTGCCGCCAAGTTGCCGAAAAACACATCCGTCGATCCTGATATCCTCGGCACCTTCCAGAAACAGCGCAGCCTCGCGATTGATCCGCCAGTCGCTGCGCATGACAGGCTCCGTGGTCTTCATAAATGTACGTGCCGTATGCCGAAACTCCAGATTGACAAAACGGAGGAATCGTACGGGCTGCTGCTGGGTGCCGCGAACGACGACAGCCTGATCCATGCCGCCAACTTCTACCATGGCCTTGGACATATCCACTCCCGCGGGCGGATAAAAATAGAGCATGCCCGCCTTGCTGTCCAAGAACCATTCACCGGGCGCATCCAACTCTTCGAATATGTTTTCAACGAATCGATATTGCTTGTGCAGCGCAATGAGGTATTCCGGTTTCCAGCCGCCCTTGAGGTCCAACATGCAGTTACAGAAATAACCATATCGTGTCAGGGGACACCGATTGTGCTGATACCCGCCTTTGAGTTGTACCTCGCCTTTGTCGTTCACCCCCGTGATGATGTAACTGTATCCGCCCCAGCGTGCCTTCTGTAGACCATGTACAAAGCCGCCGACCGGGTTAGTCCAACGTTTCACACGCTCGGGATCAATACAGTCTTCAGCATATCCATGGTACGGCATGACCTTGGCATCGTAGTTTGGATAACGGGCCATGTTCTGCCGTTGGCCGTTCACAAATAATTGGTCGGTCACGAAACCTGCCGGCACGGCGGCCAGCATGATCCCGTTTTTATAGGTACACCAGTCCAAATTCAATTGGCGGCCGGCACTCAGAACAACCTTCTCACCCGGCACGGCTGCATAATTGATCAACGCATTTGACGAACCTGAATCTTCCGCAGTGAACACAACCGTCTCCGGCAAATAGTAAGTGCCCTTGTGTACCCAGACCGTATGGGGTTCAGGCCTTCCATCTCCGCTCTTCGCAATCAGCTTCCGAACCGCTTTCTGTGCCGCCGCGAATGATCGAAGCGGTTTATCCTTGGAGCCGATATCATTGTCATTTCCTGAAGGACTGACATGCAGTTCAACAGCCCACGCTGAAGTGATTGCCAGCGTCGCCACTAGGTACAAAACAATCCGCTTATCTGCTATCATTGTTGTTTTCTCTTTTCCATCGAATGGTTATCGTGTCTGTTCCTGGCACGACATTTACCAGTAGCTTGTCTTTGACGACATCCACCGGCACAGCCACACCGCTCGTATTGTACTGTGCGGATGGTGTCGCCACAGGCTTTCCAATCGTCAGGACGCACGTCAGGGCGCCGTTAAAGAGTTTTGAATCCAGTGGACACGTCAACCGGAACGACACCTGGTTCACAGACCTTTCCAAGATTTCAATCTGTGCAGTTTCACGTTCGCGTACATACCGTGATACATTTGCGAATGTGTCGACCCATATCTTATCCCGCAAGCCGGCAACATACTTAAGATGCGCGTCCAGCATCTCAGCAGAAATTGGCTGATGCCCCGGCTCAGCTACGGCGTGAATCATGATGACTTTCTGTCCGCCACTTTCAATCGCCTTGTCAACCACGCGGTTCGCCAGCGCAGCCGTAAAATTGGCACCGCCGAACCCGCCTTCCTTTTCACGGGCGGCAATATGAGTCTGCAGCACGATCTTCCTGACCCGTTCGTTACGTCCGTTGCCTGGATAGCAGAAAGTGATCGGAGACACTCCGACTTTCACGGCGATAAGACGCTGTGCCTCTTGCACCTGCTTGACGACCTCTTCATCACTCAAGTCTGGAAGCTTTTTATGATCCAAGCCGTGATTGGCCACCTCGTGACCCCGCGCCGCCAGTTCGCGCCACTCTTTCCAACTGACCGGACGCGAATGCGTGTTACCCTTGGCATCCACAAACGTCGCTTCCGCAGCAGGCTCAACCAGCGTCCGACCGGGCACTACAAAAAAAGTACCCCGAAAGCCATACTTCTCCAGCAGAGGAGCAGCCACTTTGTAGTGTCCCAGCGTGCCGTCATCAAAGGTGTAACTGATGGCCGCAGGCCGGTCACCCTTGAATTGTGCAATCTTAACATCAGGGAGAGGCACATCTGCACCACCAGCCGCCAACACACCCATGACCGACGCCGCGATAACAGGTAGCACTATTTTTTCACGCAAATCCATAACCCTGTTCTCCCACGTTAGTTGTTCTGTTTCGCGCTCTCGCCAAAAGCTTTCCACGTGCGCTCCAGCGTCTCCTTGTCAGCGGACGACGAGTGCAGCCAGATTCGATAGCGAAGTGTCAGCGTCTTGCCTGCGGCCAAGGTGTAGGGCTCCTTGAAGAGCAGGGCCGGACTGAAGAAGGGCATCCGTTCATTCGGATACCAGCATGTCGGGTGGCGTAAATTTGAAGGATGGTCGAAGATGGCAATACCTCCGCCCTTGCTGAAATCAATCCATTTTTCGCACGAGCCGTACAGGTTGGTTGCGCCGACGCTCCCTCCGCTGCCGGTATAGGTCCAGTCTTTGCAGGCCTTCGACATGCGGCACGACAGACCTGCGTAACCCCCCGAGAAATTTTTGGGCGGCGTCCGGTCCAGCTTCAGATCCTCCGGACCCGCAGTGAAAACAGCCGTCCAGTCGATAGAATAATCGCCCTTCGCATCAGGCGCACGGACGACAATCGTACGCGCCTCGCGCATGACAGGCGCTTTTCCAGGCAGGTGGTAGCTCAGCTCCATGACAATCCGCGCAGAAAAGTCGGCACCTGGAGCGGTCTTCACACTCAACACCTCGGTCCGTCCGTCGCTGAGCCCTGTCTTCTTGTTCTCTTCCCAATAGTTGACACCATTGATGTACTTCCAGGACCACCACAGCCCGAGATGCCACGGATGATCTGCGGGACGAAGCTCCGTGATACAGGTGCCATTGGCAAGGGTCAACGGGTGAAAGCACGGCTTCCCCTCCCCTTTCGCACCGTTGAACTGCCAGACAACACGCTCGCGATCCATCAGCGCGAGCGAACGCTCACTTGCCTGCCACCGATACGGCACCCCATCTGCAACCGACTGAATGGTAATCATTCCCGACAATACCAGCACAAAAAAAACTTTTTCTGTGCTCAGATTTATTTTTTTACTCATCATTCGAACCTCCCTTTTTTCTTCAACGGCGTATACTTCACGTTCAGCACCTTCAGACGCTGGAGATGTAATTCCAGCCTCTGCACAAATTCGTCCCAGTCTCTCGGACGGGGATCAGACCAGATCAACTCGATCAACGCACATCCGCGGGGATACACGTGGGCTTCAATCAATTCCTCCTTCGGATGGTAATCGGACCACATTTCACCCTCTGCCCCAAGAATGTGCTTGGCCTCGTCAGGTGTCAATTCCGGCGGGATAGGATCAAAAGTGTAAACTTTCTCAAGGGGAAGGTGTTTATAAAAAGTATCGAAGTAAACCAATTGATTCGGCACCATCACCACGTCATGCCCGGACTTGGCCGCCTTGATCCCGCCTTCCATGCCACGCCAGGACATCACCGCCGCATGGGGTGCCAGCCCGCCTTCCAGAATCTCATCCCAACCGATGAGTCGCCGCCCCTTGGCGTTCAGGAACTTCTCGATCCGCTTGATAAAATAACTTTGCAGTTCCATCTCGTTTTTCAGGTTTTCGGTTTTCAGCTTTGCCTGGCAGCTCGGACACTGTTTCCAGTGTGCCTTCGGGCATTCATCGCCCCCGATATGGATGAACTTGGACGGAAACAAATCCAGCACTTGCGTCAGCACCGCCTCCAAAAACGCGTAGGTCTTCTCATTGCTCACACAGTAACACCAGGCGGGGCATTTGGATTTTATGGGGCTTGGTCCGGGGCAGTCGAGTTCCGGATAGGCCAGCAGGGCCGGTGTGGAATGGCCCGGCATATCAATCTCGGGGATGATCGTCACATACCGCGCCGCGGCATACTTCACCACCTCACGCACCTGATCTTGTGTATAGACACCAATCCTTACGCCTTCCCGCCGAGTGAATGGATCCTGTAACTTGGGGTAGCCCTTGATCTCCAGCGGCCAATTCCCATAGTCGGTAATGTGCCAGTGAAACGTATTAAACTTGTGCAGGGCCATCAGATCGATGTATCGGTAAATAAAGGACAAGTTCTGGTAATCATGCCCCGAATCCAGCATCAGTCCGCGCCATGAGAAACGCGGCTTATCTTCAATCTTCACACAGGGCACGCTCCACTCAACACCCGCTACCTTGTTTGTGGAATAAACCTGCGGCGGCAGCAACTGCAACAGCGTCTGGACTCCGTAAAACGCTCCCGCCCCCGCCGGCGCACGGATCACAACCCCATCCGCCCTCACGTCCAGTTCATAGCCCTCTGGACCCAACTCGGCTTTCGCGCCGGCGACCGTCAACTGGATCGTATTATTGCCGGATCCTTTGCCGATCAACAGCGGCAGACCCGTAGATCTGCGGAGCATTTCGGCTAAGTATTCGCCGCCCAACTTTGTATCCGCCTCCACCGCAATCCGGGTCTCAGGCCCGATCACAAACGCACCTTCCCGTGCCTCAACCTTAACTGGCTTCGGCATCAGCCCATCGACCCCGCCGACTGCCATGCTTACAAAACCCGTAAAAAAAAGAAAAACGATCCCCTGAAGAAACCCCACCCCCGCGATAAGATCACGCCTCCCGATTTTCTCATGTTCACTCATTTTTTTCGGTTCTCTCATAGTCTATAAAACTTAAAACTTCGTTAACGCCCATTTTTCCACTCTAAAAAAACGCAAAGAGCGCACGTTGGGTGCAGATGACCAACCTACTCGGGGCTACTCCTTGCTGACTGTTAAACATGTAGGCTCCGCGCTCATTTTCAGACGTGGGATCGTGATGAGCCCTTGTGCATCGGTTTTGCCTGCACCCTTCGCCGAACCGAACGTCCAGGTGAATGAGCTATCTGGTTTGGTCTTGAAATTCTGTATTCTGCGTAAAGAGACATCAGCAGTCACTTCTCCCGGAAGCTCGAACGTCGTCTTAAGCTCCGCCGGAGTCACAAGAAAAAGCGACATTTCAATGGCCCCTTCTTTATCGCTGACCGTCTTCCACCGGAAGAAGGCATTGACCTGCCCCGCAGCCTTGTTCTTTAAATCATCAGGCCACGGAAGCTTCTGGTTGGAAGAGGCATTGCAGAAGACCGGATACGCCTCGTTTTTCCGTATGCTCAGCCAGTCCAAGGAATTGATCAAATCATTCGCCTTCACGATTTTTGCATTTTCATGGGCGTGCCCGAACGCCCCCCAGTAAAAAAAGAGAGCATAGCGCCGGTCATTCATGGCCTTCACAAAGCGCTCATGGCCTTGTGCCCATTGATCATTGGGTGCGGAATAGTCGATGCAGACCGGCGGATCGGGTATCCTGACCTGTGCCGGAATTGTCTGGGGCGGAAAATACATCCGGTTAGAGACATGCTCAATGCCTGCGGGGACATTGGCTTTGATCGCTGCGAAAACATCGCCGTTGCGCATGCCGATTCCAAGCGTTCCGCTGCCGCCCATGGATATGCCCGCAAGGTAAACGCGTTCAGGATCGATGTTGTATTTCTGCATTGTCCATTTCACCACGTCAATCACACGCCGCTCCACGGGCATCGGGTCTCCCCCTGAATTCTTCTTGATCAGGTCGGGCGCATTCACATACATGCCACCCCACCACCAATCGCCTTTGTTGAAACGGCAGTCCAGATAAAGCCCATAAAAATCGTCCGGCGAATGATAGATATCGTGGTCGCCGACCGTGCCCGTACACTTCAAACACTTCAGCACATCGTGTCCCGCCGAGTGAAGAACGACATACAAAGGGGCGTTCTTGCGGTCTTTCTTTGGATGGACGACAATAAATATATCCTGCTGAGGCGTCTTGTACCCCCATTCCGGTTTTACACCGTGCTGATAAATGTCAAACGCTCTGCCATTGATCAGCAGATCCTGGAACGGGCCTGGCTTGACCGTCACGTTTGTGGTCGGAAGCCAGCTCATCTCCTTGGCAAAAAGAGGAAGCGTTACGGTAACCAGAATTATCAGGATGATCGATTTCATAGCATTTCAGGTCCTACTCCTTTTCACAACCGTCAGGTTTATTTTTTCTTTTTCTTAGCGTTTTCGAGAGCCATGGCATGCCGGCTGCCAAAAGAATTACACGTCCCCGGATCAGCCTCCATTGGTTTAACGTCGCATACCGGAATCGTATCTCCAACGTAAAGAATAGCTTCCTCTCCCTTTTTCACTGCCAGTTCGTACACCTCGTCTCCCAGCGACTTCAACGGGACAGACGCTTTTACAGCCCCGACCAACCCTGGCTTGATCCTGCAGGGTTCGCCGACCAGACTCCTCACGTTCACCCATTGCGTCCGGCCCTCTTTCCGCACGGCACTGACCAGAAATGCGCCCTCGGTTCTCAAGTCGCTGAAAACTACATCCTTCCACGCATCCGGCACACCGGGAAACACGCGGATCGTGCCGCCCCAGCTCTGGAGAAGCATATCCTGAATGGATTGGGCTCCCGACAACGGCGTCTCGATCACCGGACTATCGGCCTCAAGGTACATCGTGTTCGGCTCAACGACCTTGTCAATAAAATCATTCATCATGGTATAGGCATCATTGCCGCGCCCCATCGAGGCATACATCGAGGCTGCACCCGTAAAGGAGTACCCTGCAAACGCGCCTTTCAGACTCACCCAGCGTGCAACCGATTTCTCGATAATCGCTCTGTTTTCAGGCTGATCCCAATGGATCACATAAAGCGGATAGATCATCAGGAGATGCGAATAATGCCTGTGTGACTTATCGAACGGCCAGTCTTTACCCAGCATGTAGCCGTTTTCATTCGCTGGGAATTCGGCCAGATGGGCGATCACCTCTTTCCACTTCAGCGCCAGAGGATCATCGATCTTCAGTCGTTCACATTCCGCCAGAAGCGTCTGACAGCCCCACATCAGAAGCGACATGTCGTAGTTACAATCCGGCGCGAACCCCAGTTCCGGCGAATAGGTTGCGGGAAGATGATACTTCCCGTCCTCCCCCTTCTTCAACAGGTGCAAGTAGAAATTAATCGCCCGGCGCAGCAGCGGCAGCATATTTTCCTTCATCCTCGCATCATCCCCGGCATAACGGCACTGCCTCCAGTAATTCTGGCAGACCCAGGGCAGGTTGCCGATCTCCGGAGCCCCCTGCTGCCCCTTGAACATCCCCCCGGCGCAATCATAACTTGTCACACGCGCCACCCAGGCGGAATCAGTGCCAAAATCCGCTCCCCTCGCATACTTCACATTCGCGACGAGGTTTGACACATTGTTTTCCAGCATGCGCGTCAGATTTTCCCCCTGCTCAAGGCGATTAGCCGTGTACACGGGATAATAGGTGAGCTGGATGTTCAGGTTCCACCAAATAGCCGGCCAGATCGTCTTTTTGTACCACGGCCCCATCAGATCCATAGCCGGCCGGTCCGCGCGTGAAGCCGCGCCCAGTTTATACATCTGGATCCAGTAGAACGATTCCATCCGGGTATCCGGAATGCTGACGAAACTTTGGGGATAATAGGACTGCCACCACTGCCGATGCGTCTCCGTGAGCGCCTTCTCCCCGGCAGAGACGGCCTTGGACACGTGAGCCTTCGCCTGCTCGGCTGCGTTCGTTCCCGGCCAGGAGTAGCCCACGCTGATGAAAACAGTACTCTTGGCTGCCCCTGCACGCTGCTTCCGATAGACGGTTGCGTACTCGCCGCCTTCCAGCAGGGGCTGCGTGCAAACCATGTCATCGCCGGTTTTTTCCAGCTTGGGCGCAGGATTGGAGACATACTCCTTGGGTCTCCCCTTACCATAAATTCGCGACGATTCTGAAAGCGCGGGCACCCATTTCCAGACAAAATCTTTTTCACCTTCAGATGCCTGAGTTTCAACCACGATGTTCGTGTCACGTGCATGCACGAACGCGCGCCATTCGATGGTTCCTTTGTCGGTCGTCAATTTCCCTGTGGCTTCTGAATTCCAGAGGTCAATCCGCATCGTGCCCTCCGACAGTTTGCCGACAGGTGTCAGGAGGAAATGGCCGATGGGTAAGCGCGCCCTGTTGATCAGCGGATTGGTGTCCCCGGCGCGATGATCGATCACGTCACTGCGTCCGATATCGAATTGCAGGGTGTTCCCGTCCGGCGCGTAGATCATCAATCCCAGCAACCCGTTGCCCAGAAATGCGCCGCCTGACCAGGTGACCGGTAACTGCTTCCACACAAGGTCATGTCGCGCCAGAAACTCCGGCCAGACAATCCGGTCAGCCACCCGGCCTGATCGAGCTTCGGCAGCAAAGGGCTTCCCAAAGGACAAAAACACACAACACGCCGTCACGCCATACGATGAGACCGTACGACCTGCCATTATCGACAGCACCCGCTGACAGACAGTTTTCACTTCTTCCCCTCCGGTTTCGTTGAACTCATAAACTGTGCAACCGCTTGTCCGCGCGAATGGACATGCAATTTCTGATAGATACGCTTGATGTAGGTATGTACCGTGCTGTAGGAGATGCCCAACTGCGTGGCGATCTCAATATAGGTGTCCCCCCGCGAAAGCGAGCGAAGCACATCTTCTTCGCGTGGCCCCAGTTGGGTCTCAGAGTCCATGGGACGCGCGCTGCGCCGGGCTGTGAAGTAGCGCACCACCTGGCGAGCGATGCTGCTGGTCATGGGCGCGCCGCCTGTACTCGCATCGCGGACCGCATTGGCCAGGGCCTCGAGCGAAACCGGTTTCAGCAGATAGCCGCAGGCTCCGGCTTCGAGCGCCTTAAAGATCGTGTCAGTATCCTCGTAGATGGTGAGCATGACAAACTCCGTGTCCGGCATGGTTCCTGAAAGCACTCTGACACATTCCACGCCGTCCATGACGGGCATATTGATATCCGTCAAAACCACATGTGGCTTGAGCGGGCGAAGTCCATCCACAGCGGCCTTGCCATTTGAAAAAACACCGACGACACGGCAATCCGGAATCCGACGCAACATTTCCGCCAGCCCCTCCCGGATGCCCGGATCATCCTCGACAATCGCCACACGAATCATGTGAGCTCTCTTATCCATGTTACGTTCTCCTCTTCATGTCCACCAGCGGCACCTGCAGAAGCACCGTGGTGCCCTCCCCGGGCAGACTCGTTAAATCAAAACGCCCGCCGCAGTCGTTCATCCGCTGCCGCATCGCATCAATACCATGTCCGCGACGTGCAGACTCGGTTGCCACAACATCCATCCCGCAGCCCTTATCCTCTACGCTGACCGTCAGCAGCTTGCCCTCAACCGCAAAGCTCACATTCAAGCCCGTGGTTCCAGCATGTTTCACAGTATTGTTCAGCGCCTCTTTGAAGGCCATCAGCAAGGCGTGGCGCGCCCGTGCATCGATGATCGCGTCAGGAATAATCTCAGGGATATTCAAACGGCAATGAAGTCCGCTCTCCCCTAAAAACTGCTGGGCATATTGCGTCATGAAGTTGATGCAGTCTTCCGTCGAGCCGCTACGTGGATTCAGCGCCCAGACAATTTCGCGCAAACTGCGGGTCATGCGCTGCGCCGTATTGAAGAGTTCTTTTCCATGCGCCTGCGTACTTTCACGGTCGCCTGCATCGGACTGCGTCAGGTTTCCTAAAATCGCGACCCGCGTCAAGGCAGCTCCGATATCATCGTGCAGGTCACGGGCAATCCGGGAACGTTCCTGTTCGATGGCGCGTTCATGTTCCAAGATGGCAATCCGACGTAACTGGCGACGTCGTTCCATATACCAGACAACAATGCCGACGACGAGCAGCCCGCAGAAGATCAGCAACGCCTTAAAGGCGACGGTCTGCCGGAAGAGCGCAGGCAGGACAAGGTTCACCAGAACGCCTTGATCCGTCCAGTCTCCATTGCGCAACCGCATCGAAAGGCGCAGGGCATAGCTGCCAGGAGGCAGGCTCTGATAGAAAATCGTATGGCTTTTGATACTCTCTGACCAGGTTTCCTCGTAACCCTCAAGCTTATACCGGAAGAGAATACGGTCCGGCGCCTGATACTCGGGGACAGCATAGCGAATGGAGAGTTGACGTGCTCCGGCAGGCAGTTCAACCTTCGGCACAGTCTCGCGCGTGAGCAGCGAACGGGACCATAAGATGCGCTCTCCTGCCTTAATCTCTTCGATACGCGCTGTTGCCACTGCTGTGGGGGCGCTCGGACGCTCTCGGGGCGTGATCACGGCCAGACCGCGCAGGGTACAGAAGAGGAGTCGTCCATCGCTGAGACGGAGGCTCGTGTGTCCATAACCCGCGGGGCACTCCTCGCTGACAAGCCCCTCGGGAATGCCATATTCGCTCACGCGCAAGGTCTTCCGCTTCTTCAGCGCCACAGCTTCTAAGTCGCTTCGGTCAACGTATACGATGCCTGTGGCAGTACTCAACCAGAGACCGCCGAGGCCATCCTTCAGTATTTGGCGGATATCAGAATCAGGAAGCCCCACGTTTTCCCCAAAGACGAAGAGCTGCCCGTTGTTGCGCCGCCAGACCAAGCCCTTCATGGACCCTATCCAGAGTCCATCCTTCTCATCCTCGCAAAGTGCACGTACGGAGGAATCTGGCAGCCCCGCCGCCATTCCAGCCCTCACAAGGACTTGTGTTGGGGAGAACCCCACGAGTCCGTCATGTTGATGCCCCGCCCATATTTGCCCCCTACGGTCTTGAAGAAGGGCATGTACTGCGGCATGGGGCATGCCGCCACGGATACGCAAGGACGAGGCCTTTTCCCTCTCTACACGTCTCAGCCCTGACGAGGTGCCTGCATAGATAACACCATCATGTGCTTCCAGCAAGGAACTGATACTCTCATCACTCCGGACATTCCGGCGCATCACGCCAGTTTGAGCTTCGCGGTGCCAGAGGAAGTCTCCCTGTGTTCCAATCCACAAGGAACCGTCACGTCCTGTCAGAAGTGCACTGACGACCGAATTTTGCGGAAACCCCTCCAACTCTAAAGGACGCAACGTCCGTGTTGTTCCTTGAAGAATACCCGCCCCGTCCACGCCACAGAGAAGTGTGCCGTCCTTGTTTTCCATCACGGCTAAAAAAGCATCCGAGCCGATGCCTGTCGTGTTGTGCACCACTTGCACGGTTCGTGGGCGTAACTGATAAAGTCCGCCCCGTGTCGCCAACCAGAACGATCCGGTTCGATCTTTAAACAGATGGTGGACTGTAGAGGTAACAAAGCCATCACGACGGCCCAGTTCCTTGTAATCGCCTCCTTTCAGATGCCCGACAACGCTGCCCGCGATCCACACCTCTTCATCGTTTTCCATGAAAAGCGTATCACTATGTATTCTGCGCGGGTACAGAATATCTCGGCCCTCCCATCGGTGCCAGCCTCCCTTGCGCCAGATCGCGAACCCTTTTCGCCCCTTGACCAGCACAGAGCCGGAAGCCGTTGCTTGCAAGACAGAATAGCGGTCAGGATCAAGAGGCGTCTCTTCTTTTTCAAGCGCCTTTGCTGTCAGTCGATAGACGCCGTCATCCGCCGCTATTCGAAGCTGTCCGTCAGCGGAAAAGACAGCATCGTTGATCATGCCTTCGCCGTGAAAAGCAACGGTGTCAACAGTATCACCTGTGACGCGACCGAGTAAACGTTGCGCCACGCACACGACTGACCCACTGGGATCATCCAGCAGACGCACGACGCGTCCACCGTCAGCCATCTGTGTGATCAATCGCCACCCCCTGGCATCATGCCGCCAGACCCCGCGATCTCCGTAGATCCAAAACCCTCCATGAACATCAAAATGGACGCCTCTGAGCAGCGTGGGAAGTTGAGGGGGAAGTTCTTGAGGGGTGAGACTGATGAAACGCTGACCGTCAAACTGTGCAATCCGGGTGGGTGTTGTCAGCCAGAGAAACCCATCCGGTGATTGCGTCACATGCATCACGATCGCTTCGGGAACACCTTCACCCACCCCCCATTGGCGAAGAATATAGTCGTCCGTCAAAGAAGCGACTTCAGGCAGGGGCTCTGCTGCCTGAGAACAACATGCAGTCATTAAACTCAAAATCGCTAAAAAATAGGGCACCCGCTTTTTCATAAATTGACTTCCAATTTTTGTGCCCTATTTTAGCGCGTTACAAATCGTTTGACCAGCCTGCATCGCTACCGGTCTTCACCTTCCTTGCTCGTAGTGCCAGAACTTGTTGCCACAGGGAAGCCGGATTTTTTCAAGCGTGCGCCGATCTCCTTCAGCGTCTTGACATCCGCAGGATGAAGGGAGCCATCTCCCAGGGGGCCTACATTCAAAAGCAGGTTGCAGTTGTCACGCCGCGCTTCGCCAAGAATCTGCCAGACCTCATCGGCAGTACGGTGATACGCCCCCTCCACATTGAACCACATCTTGGTGCCCTTGCCACCCTTCTCGTTGAGTTGCAATGTCGTGCAGATCTCGACGGGCTTATCGGACAGCTTCGCTTTAACCGCATCAGGAACGTATTTGAAGGTGGCCTGAGGATAGAAGCGGTGCTCGTAGGTGATGAAGTCTTCGTCACCCGTGACGCCGTGGCAGAAGGAGATGAGACACGCGGGCTGCAAGGAGCGGATCAGGGCAAACATCTCATTTAAATGCGGATATTTACTGCGTTTCGGATCCTTGTAGTAGGCGCTGTCCGTATCGAACCAGAGACCTGCGATAGGGCCATATTGCGTCAGCCACTCCCGCATGATCGTCATGTTGCGTTCATAAACAGGCGCATCTGTTTGGGCGATGCTCCCATGGACATAAAGCATCAGCTTTAAGCCGCGCTTCTGGCAAGCTTCTGCCATTTCTCCGACCAAATCGCGCTTTGCGGGAAGGTCATCCACCGTGTTCGGATGGGCCACTTTGGAACGGAACATAAAGGGTCCGCCGCCGTGGTAGGGCGTGAAGGTGATATACTTCATCCCTGCCTCAACAGCGAGATCCGCGATTGCATTTGCGTCGAACTTTGAAGCGGTGAACCGGCTTTCCCACTCCGCTTGACTGACTTCCTGGGGCATGGGCTGAGTCTTGCCGTATGGAGACAGGCTGACCATGCCATAATGGACAAACATTCCGAATTTTGCCTCACGGAACCAACGGATCTCCTCTTGACGCAAGGAACTTGCGTTAGCACCAAGCGATGTCAATGGCAGAGAAGTAATCGCGAGACCAATAAGTGCTAAAAGACCTTGAATCAAACTCATGTTGATGATCCCCCACGTTTTAAAGATACGAACAGGGTTTTAACTATACACTCTTAAGTAGAGTCCCTCAAGTCCCCAATATTGGGGACATCGCCAGCTTTCAAAAATCAACATGAAGAGGTTTTTCGCAATATATTTCAAGATGGCTCGTTTATATTAAATAATGACATGAGGGAAACATGCCATCCGTTAAAGAAGTATAATATTAACCAAAGAGGAGAACTGATCATCATGAAGAAGCTATGCATAGTCGCTATTGCCCTGATTGCCATCGTCGCGGCACCCACTGCGTTCGCAAAGAAGGGTGACAAGACCCCCATGGTCCCGTCTGACATCTACGCCAAATATGACGTGAATAAAAACGGCACCCTCGATGCGGATGAGAAAGCCGCCCTTGTCAAAGACTTCGAGGCCGACAAGACCGGTCCTTTGAAGGCGTTGGACAACAATGCTGACGGCAAACTCACCGATGGCGAGATTGCCACCATTCCGGCGACCAAGCCAGGTGAAGCGCCAGCCAAGGCCAAGGCCAAGGGCAAAGGCAAGAAGAACAAGTAATTGCTGTGCCGCGGAATAGTGGAATGGTGGAATAGTGGAAGAAAGCAAGATTGGGAGCGACGAGCGTCTGCTCGTCCTAGGCACGCAAACGCGTGCCCCTCCCAGAGCCGATATTTGTCTTTCCCCATCATTCCATCATTCCCATATTCCAACATTCCAGTGAGGTTATGCACACGCACGAGGTATGAAATGAGATCCAATTTTGCAACGGTCACGACTCTGAGTGTGATGGCTTTCATCTGTTGCGCAGGTGCCGTGGCAGAGGTGCCCAAGGGAACAATCACCAAGCACACCTTCACGAACAGCTTGATTTTTCCCGGCACGACACGAGACTACTCGATCTATGTGCCGGCCCAGTATGATTCCACTAAGCCTGCCTGCGTCCATGTCAACCAAGATGGTGTCCAGTTCAACGCACCTGCCGTCTTTGACCAACTCATCGCGGCCCAGGAGATGCCCGTGACCATCGGCATCTTTGTCGCCCCAGGAAAGGTGAAGGCCCTCTCCACGAATGCACTCGAACGCTTCAACCGCAGTTACGAATACGATTCCGTCAACGACACCTATGCCCGCTTCCTTCTGGACGAACTCCTGCCGCATATCGTCCGTGAACACAAACTCAACCTCTCGGCCAGCGCCAACGACCGCAGCATCGGAGGCTCCAGCAGTGGCGCTGTCTGCGCCTTCACCGCCGCGTGGGAACGGCCAGACGCCTTCAGCCGCGTCTTCAGTGCCATCGGCACCTACGTCGGGTTGCGGGGCGGTGACCGTTATCCCACACTGATCCGAAAGACCGAACCTAAACCGCTCCGCGTCTTCCTCCAGGACGGCAGCGCCGACCTCAACATCTACGGCGGCGACTGGTGGATGGCCAACCAGGCCATGGAGCGCGCACTGACCTTTGCCGGGTACGAGGTCAACCACGTCTGGGGCGACGGCGGCCACAGCGGCAAACACGCGACCGAGCTTTTTACAGATGCCATGCGCTGGCTCTGGAAGGATTGGCCTGCATTGATCAAAGCAGGCCCCGGTTCGAAGCAACTTCAGGATATTATCCTCCCCGGCCAAGGCTGGGAACGTGTGACCGAGAAATTCAACTTTCCTGAGGACCCTGCTGCGAAATTCAGAGCGAACCTCGTGGAAGCGGGATTGAAAACCGCCAGCGGCATCACCCGTTCACCTGATCACGCGCTGCTCTACGCTGCTGACAGATCCTCGCACTGGGTTTACAGTTATCAAATCCAACAGGACAACGCCCTTGCCTTTGGACAGAAGTACTATCATCTCCACTCCCTTGACACGGCAGACAATGCTGAAGCAGGCGGCATGTGTGTGGATCGCGACGGACGGCTTTACGTGGCTACCGCAATGGGTGTGCAGGTGTGCGACCAGGCTGGCCGCGTCAATTGCATCCTCCCGACCCCTGGCACCTGCCAAAACATCTGCTTCAGTGGCGACCATTACGATCAACTCTTCGTCCTATGTAAGGGGAAAGTCTTCAAGAGGACGTTGAAGGTCAAGGGCGCAAACCCGTTCATGCCACCGATCAAGCCTCTTGCACCGAAGCTATAGGCAAGGAGTATATGCTGGTTACACCCTATAGAGGTTAATGACCAGAACATATATAGTAATCCCATTCTAACGAATAACCAAAAGACATCACATGGCAATACTGCCACTGAAATAGTAGTCATTTGGTAACTCATGACTGAGGATTATTATGAAAAGAACAAAAATGCTCATGGGCATTTCACTCGTAACGGGGTTGATGCTCCTGGCGAGCGACGGCTTAGGCATGGCTGTCGAATTAGGTTCAGCTGGAAATTTCGGAGCCCTGGCGGGCAGCGGGATCAGCTTCGGAGGGGTTACGACCACGATTACCGGGGATATCGGAAGTTCCCCCACCCCCACCATCACCGGACTCGCAAACCTGATCTTGGTCGGTGAAAATCATCTCGGGGACGCGATCACGGTGCAGGCTAAAGCTGATCTGGCAGCAGCATATGCCTCGGCAGCCGGGGCAACACCGACGATGCTCTATGGAGCCATCTTTGATCTTGGCGGACTCACCCTCAACCCGGGCGTATACAATGGCAGCAGTTCGCTTGGGATCACCGGCAACTTGACACTTGACGCAAACGGCAACGCCGATGCCATTTGGATCTTCCAAGCCGGCAGCACGCTCACGGCAGCAACTGGCAGTAAGATTATCTTAGTGAACGGTGCCAGGGCAGAGAATATCGTTTGGCAGGTGGGCAGTTCGGCGACACTCAATACAGATGCCTACTTCACGGGCACCATCCTTGCATTGACCTCGATTTCGCTAGATACCGGAGCAAGCGTGCTGGGCGGACTGCTAGCCCAGAATGGTGCCGTCACCTTTAATGGCAATACCGTCATGGTGCCCGAAGCAAATACCGTTTCTATGCTCGCACTCGGCCTGATGGCCTTACTCGTCGTCAAGCGGCGGGTCTCCGACTATCTATAAAATATAAAACTAGATGATGGTCAACTGGACACTGCTTTCAATAATACCGGCTGCGATCGCATAGCGCGTCAGGCCGGCAGTGTCATGGATATCAAGCTTACTCATGAGATGATCCCGGTGCTTCTCAATGGTCTTGATGCTGATGCCGAGATTAATGGCCATCTCTTTGTTGGCTTCACCCTCGGCAATCCGTTGAAGCACTTCTAACTCCCGCGAACTCAAGCATGACATTTTTGCATTCGGCAGCCCATTTCTGTCTACCGACTTCTGGAACCTTTTGTTGAGGCGCTTTGAAACACTGGGACTAAAAAAGCCCTTCCCTTTTTGCACTTCCCGTATCGCTTCAGAGAGGACATGGGAGGAGGACTGCTTGATCAGATAGCCATTCGCACCTAAAGCCATCACGCCCTCCACGTATGCATCGTCGCTATGCGCGGAAAGAATGATCACCTTTGCCTCTGGAACCACTTTACGAAGTTGCCGTGTGGCCTCCAATCCGTTCATCTGAGGCATTGCGATGTCCATGACCACCACATCAGGATGCAGTTTCAGGGCCTGTTCCACAGCATTGCGTCCATTCGCGGCTTCGCCGACCACCTCAATGTCTTTTTCAGCCTCTAAGAGCTTACGCAAGCCCTCCCTGACAACCATGTGGTCGTCAGCAATGAGAACCTTGATCTGTTTTTTATTATTCATTTTCGAAGAGTGCCCGTTAGCCCATTAATAAAGGGGATTTGCACATGGATGGTCGTGCCTTGGCCAGGCGAGGATTCGATCTCGAATGTTCCGCCGACCATCTCTGCACGTTCTCGCATCCCCAGCAACCCCAGACGTCTGTCGATGCCGACCTGCCAGACACGTTGAAGATCAAACGACGTGCCGTCATCTTTGATTCGCAGCACGACACTGTTATTTTTTTTCTCAATATGGACATCCACGCGACTGGCCTTCGCATGGCGAACGACATTGGTCAACGCCTCCTGGGCGATGCGGTAAAGCACGGTCCGTTTGGCGTTGCTCAATAGTTCAAGTCCGGAAAAAGCCGTCAGACTAGCCCGGATGCCCGTCTCTTTGGTAAAACTTTTCATGTACGAATGGAGGGCGGGGATCAATCCCAGATCATCCAGCACCGCAGGACGCAACTCCCGGGCAAAGCGATGGACTATATCCACGGATTTCTCAACCAGCCGCTGCGTATTTGCGATTTTCCGTCCGAGTCCCTTGGTATTCGCAGAGGCCTCGATCTTCAACGCGGACAATCGTACATTGATGCCGGTCAGCACGTGGGCAACGACATCATGTAGCTCTCGGCTGATCCTTTTCCGCTCCTCCTCCTGCACCACCAAAATTCGACGGGACAAACGCCGCAATTTTTCCTGCAGAAGCTGGGATTGGCTCAGTAACTTGCGGGATTGTTGCTCGCTTTTGAGGAGTGTTGCCTCCACAACCTTGCGACGGGCAATCTCTTTTTTCAACTGCTGATTGGAGCGGGTGATATCCCGTGTCCGCTGGCTCAACGCCACATTCATCCGGCTCAGCTGAATATTGGCTTCAAGGGCGACGCGATGCCCTTCCTCGAGTGGAGAAATGACATCCGCGAAAAACTGTCCAGCCCGCTTTATAATCCTGTTTTTCAGAGCCGTGGAATCCGCATTCAGGGACTGCTTAATCAGGACTTTCTCATGTATCAAGACCACATCCAAAGTCTCCAATCCGAGCGCAACTATTTTTCGTCCCAGTCTCACAGCGACTTTGGAATGAGGCGAAGGCCGCTGCGTCAGATATCTGCGCAAGGCTACCTCATACTGCTGTGCTAACGCATTCGCTTTCTTGAGTACGTCTCTGTTTCTCGATCTCATGACACCGGCTCCTTTTCCAACATCTTCCACCCGCGTTCATTATGCAGTGAACCCGCTGGAATGTCAAATTCTCTTCCGGGCGTATCATCACTTGCTTTTCGGCTTAAGTCCCACTTCTCGATTCATCGAATCAATCTCTTTTGTAAAACGAGCTGTTCTGGCCTTATTTGAAGCTTTCAAGGCCAGCAACTCGATATTGATCCCCAGCAAAGTCTGCGCGACTGTGTCCTGGAGTCCTTGGCTGATCTTCTTCCGCTCTTTTTCCTGAGTCAGTAATATTCCACGTGTTTTATCGCGCACCAAGGTGCTCAGTCGCTTCGAGTTCTGTAACAGCTTCGCATGCTCTGTCCCACTTTTTAGAAGCGCTGCTTCTGCCTTCTTGCGCTGTTTTATTCCCTTCTTCAGCCGCTGGAGCGAGACCTTGGATTCCGCCGTGCGACTCTGCAGCGTCTGGGTCAGTTTATTCACGCGCCCCTCTTTTTTAAGGGCGGCCTTATGCGTTTTCTCAATCGCACTATTGGTTTCATCAAAAAAGTTTTTCGCTCGGGTGCTCACGCCTTCCCGGATCCTGGCCGAGCAGCCCGGCGGGAGGCTCGACAGCACGGACTGCTCGTGTATCTGCGCCAACTCCAAGGTCTCCATGCCCAGCTTCGCTGCCTGACACCCCAGTTCCAGGGCTGGCTTCAAGTGCAACGGCACTCTTTTGAGCAGGTAGTGAGTCAACGCCTTTCGATAGCGCTGAGACCATTCGGTTACATTGGTTTTTGTTTTCATTGCAGTCCTTGCCTATCGATCAATGCTTCTACAACCGCCCCAACAAGATGAGAATCAATAAAACAACAACCACTACGCCAAGTCCACCGCTTGGGTAGTAACCCCATTTCCGACTATGGGGCCAAGTGGGCAATGCGCCCACCAGAAATAAAATCAACAGAATGAGCAGAAAAGTTCCAATCGTCATAATCATTCTCCTTTTTTTATTCGGGCTGTTAAACGTTTGATGAGCGTGTTCAGATTTTTCTGGGTTACCTCATCAGCCATTGGCTCCCGACGTTCAACAGCATAAACAGTTTCGCGCGCAACAAAAATGGGGTATTACCCTACTCATGGACGCGACATATAACGGTGTGTTCAAGGCGATCGTCTTTCAGAGGTAATTTTTCTTCCGGCACGGCTTGCCCATCAAGCGTGAGCCCCTCTTGCTCGCTTGAGTCAGCAGACCGCCGAGTCACTGTAATATGATACAGGGTTTGCTGGTAGCGATAGTGAATGGTGAACGACGGCCACGCCTTGGGTAAACGAGGCGACAATCTCAACGCATCCCCTTCGCGATGGACGCCGAGCAGGGTCTCCATCAGCAAGCGATACATCCACCCTGAAGACCCCGTATACCACGTCCACCCGCCTCGCCCTGTATGGGGCGGGACCGTATAGATATCTGCGGCAACGACATAGGGTTCGACTTTATAGATCTCGATTTGCTGAGGTGTGTCACCATGATGAATGGGGTTGAGCATGCTGAAGAGTTCCCAGGCACGTTCAGGTTCTCCCATACGGGCGAAGGCCATGGCTGCCCAGATCGCACTATGCGTGTATTGGCCTCCATTCTCACGCACCCCGGGTATATATCCTTTGATGTACCCAGGGTCAAGCGCCCCGTCTGTGAACGGGGGATCAAACAATTGAACCAGTCCAACATCGCGCCGGACCAGGCGCGTATTCACCGATTGCATGGCCTGACGTGTCCGTTCCGGATCACCGCACCCGCTCAGCACGGCCCAGCTTTGCGGTAAGGCGTCGATCTGGCACTCGGTGTTGTTCTTGGAACCCAGCGGTTCGCCATTGTCAAAGAAGGCGCGCAAGTACCACTGGCCATCCCAGGCGTGGCGTTCAAGATTCTGCTGGAGCTGTCGCGCCTGAGCCGTGCAGCGTTCCGCAAACTGATCATCCTTATGGGCGTGTGCCAGTGCCGAGAACTGGGTGAGTACGTCGTACAGGAAGAAGCCGAGCCAGACACTTTCGCCGCGCCCTTGATGGCCCACCCGGTTCATGCCGTCATTCCAGTCGCCGCATCCCATGAGCGGCAACCCGTGCTCGCCAAATTTTAATCCCCATTCAATAGCGCGCGTGCAATGCTGGTAAAGTGTCGCCATACTCTCAGAACGGCTGGGTCTGTCATAGTAGGATTCCTCCTCTTGCTTGACAGGGCGCGCTTCGAGAAAGGCGACCTTCTCATCCAGGACACCTGTGTCCTGCAGACACGAAACGTAACGGCAGGTCGCATACGGCAACCAGAGGTAATCGTCCGAAAAATGGGTCCGCACCCCTTGCCCAGAGGGAGGATGCCACCAATGCTGCACATCTCCCTCCACAAACTGCCGGGAGGCTGCGAGGAGCAGATGTTCACGCGTCAGCGCTGGCTCCGCATGGACCAACACCATGGCATCCTGCAACTGATCACGGAATCCGTATGCCCCGCCGGACTGATAAAAACCTGTCCGGCCCCAGAGGCGACTGCTCAGGGTCTGATAGAGGAGCCAGCCATTGGCCATGACATTCACGGATGGATCAGGCGTCTCGACGTATACAGTTCCCAGTGAGTGTTTCCAATACGCCCACACAGCTTCCAGCGCCATCCGAGGGGCCTCCGCGCGCCGAAAACGCTGGATGAGCTGCTGAACTTCATCTGGATTGTGGCCTACGCCGAGCCGGAAGACGGTCTCGTGCTCCTGCCCATCCAGCAGATCAAACGTCACCTGAAGCGCTCCGCAGGGATCCAGTCCTGCTCCCACGCGACCGGAGAGGCGTGCACGTTTCATGGCTGCGGGTTTTGAAAGACTTCCATTTCTGCCGATGAACTCTTTGCGGTCTCCGGTCAGGGTCCGCGTCACATCATTGACATCCAGGAAGACGATCCGGTTATGATATTCGGAGTTGTAATAGTTCCGTGCAATAAGGGCGCCTGTTTTAAGATCCACTTCGGTTTGGACATGCATCAAATTATTTTGCCGTAAATCCCCCAGGACCCACTCCCAGTAGCCTGTTGTTGAGAGACGGCGCGTGCGTCCAGAGCGATTATGCACCTTCAAGACCGCGAACTTCACTGGGGCATCTATTGCCACATAGACCCACAGTTCCGACGCGATACCGTTCTCAAGGTGCTCGAACACGGTGTAACCGAAGCCATGGCGGATGACCGTGGGTGAAAAGTTCCGGACAGGCAAGGGTGTCGGCGACCAGTACTGGCCCGTCTCTTCATCGCGAATATAGAAGGTCTCGCCCGGGGTGTCCTGAACAGGATCATTACTCCATGGCGTCAATCTGAATTCATGCGCATTGTCCATCCATGTATAAGCGCTGCCGCTCTCGGATACGACCGTCCCGAAATTGCGATTGGCAATGACGTTCACCCAGGGTGCCGGTGTGGTGTGTCCCGCTTCAAGGGTCATCACATATTCGCGTCCATCGGCTGTAAAACCACCGAACCCATTCTGGAAGATCAATTCACGCGGCGGCAGCGGCTGCGACGCGGCGGCAACAGGGGGGCGCGTCGTCATCAGGAGCGGAATCAAGGGATCCAGCAAGCTGCGATGTGCAAGCTGATCAGCCAGTGTCCCATTCTCGTCGCTCAGCACAACGCGAGCCACGGCTTGCAACAAGACACGGTCATCTTGAGGGACCTGCTCGAGACGGCGAACAAAGATGCCCCCTGGTTTGTCCAGCATCTGGGCCTCAATCCCGGAGGAGATCAAGCGTGTGATCTGTTCGTGCAAGGATTGATGATAGATGGAGATGTTCTCATTCAGGATCACCAGTTCGACGGCCAAGCCTTTCATGCGCCAATACGAGTGGGCCTGGATGAGCTGTTGAACAAGCTCGATCTTCTGCGCATCGCTGATGCGGAGCAGGACAATCGGCGTATCTCCTGATATGCCATAACTCCAGAGACCGCTCTGACCGCGCCGATTGCTGCGCAAGACACTCTGTGTCGCTCGTCGGGCAGGATTGGCATAAATCAGCGCACTGGCCAAGCGGCCATACAGTTGCGCCTCTGCCTCCGACGCATTGAGATGGCGCAATGTCACCTGATTATGGGTCCAGGCCAGATCAAAAGCCCGATCAGCCATTCGTGAGCTTTGGTACTTCTCAATCAAGGCCATTCCAGCCTCCCGGCTTTCGGCAACTCCGAGAACATAATCCACCGTCGTTGCCTCATGGGGCTCCAGGGTGAATGTTCGCCGGAGCGAAATAATCGGGTCGAGCACAGATCCGACTGTACCGGACAAGGGCGAACGACTCGCTAACGCAAGGGGATTGACCAGGGTGCCTCCGCGGCCGATGAAACGGGCGCGGTCTGTTTCGCAGGTGAGCACCCCCTGCTCGCCGCCCTGTCCGACCATCAGATGGAACAACCAGGGCGGGAATTCCTCTTTGGAGCGTGCGCGACGTGTGCACAAGAGGGCGGATGAGGCCTCTATAAACTCTGTTTGGACAAAAAGGTTGCTGAATGCCGGATGCGCTACATCCGACGACTGAAGGGCCAGCACCAGCTCGGCATAGCTGGTCAACTCAATGCTCCGCTTCTGCGTCGATCGATTGGTAATCGTGATACGTCTCAACTCCACATCATCTTCTGGCGACACGCTGATTTCGGTGTGGATCTCCAGGCCGCTGTGACACTGCCGAAATTCAGCTCGTGCCTGCGTAAAGATCGCCTCATAGACTTTTGTCGTCCGCAACGTGGGCTGGTACGTGCTGGACCAATATTCGCCGGTAGCAATATCTCTTATGTAGACAAACTTGCCCCAGCAATCACGTGTGCTGTCTTCGCGCCACCGGGTGAGGGTCATGTCCCGCCAACGGCTATAGCCGCCACCGGCACTGCTGATGGCTATATGATACCGGCCATTGGAGAGCAGATGGACATCCGGGGACGGGGGCGTAGGATTGGTGCTTAAACGCATGACCTCTTCGCCTTCTCCGACAATCGTTCGAGCGGATTCCAACTCCAAATCTTCAATGTAGACACTGGCTGCTGTTTTGGGCACCTGTTCCTGCAGGAGCAAGTTTGCCGCTTTCAACAGCGGACACGCCATAAAGCGTGCTTGCATGGGGAAGCCCTTCAACACATTCACCAGCGCTAGCAAACTCATGCCCTGATGATGCACCATAAAGGAGCGGATGATGACACGTGATTCGTCCGGCGGCAAACGTGAGGGCGTATAATCCACCGCCTCATAAAAACCATACGCGCCTTTACACCCTTCAGCCGCCATGCGCTGCAAATTCTCGCAGGCCTGTCTCGGCTCAATCGGCAAGGCCAGCATGGTCGCGTACGGGGCAATCACCAGATCTTCGCCCAACCCACGCTTCAAGCCAAGCCCTGGTACGCCGAAGGCACGGTATTGATAGTTCAGATGAATATCGGTACGGTTATACCCCGACTCCGAAACACCCCAGGGGATGCCGTGCAATTGGCCATACGCGATCTGCTGTTTCACGGCCGAACGGCACGTATGATCCAGAAGGGTGTTCTCGTAACTGGGCATGACCAGCAGCGGCATCAGATATTCAAACATGGAGCCACTCCAGGATACCAGGCTTGCATCGCCTCGTGACGCGACCAGCAAGCGCCCCAAGGAAAACCAGTGGTCCTGGGAGACTTGCCCGAGCGCGATCGCCACATAACTGCAGAGGCGCGCCTCAGAGGCCAGCAGATCATAGAAGCCAGTATCCCTCCGCTGTTCAGCCACATTGATCCCTGTGCAGAAGAGCTCCCGGGCAGGATCGAAAAGAAAGCCGAAATCCATCACCGCCAGTTCATCGCACTCCTGGGCCAGTGCTTCCAGCGCGAGCATCTGTTGCCGTGCAGGCTCGCTGACCATGCAGAAGCCGGAGGGCATCCATGCAGGCGATGAAACCCCTTCAACGATTTGGCGCAAGGTCGGAAACTCAATCTGCCGCGCGCGACTGTCAACGGGTCCGAGGATTTCAACATCCGGATTGACCATATCCGCGAGCCAAGGTGCGATGAGTAGCAGGTCCGCCAAGAAATCCGAGCAGTTTCGTTTGAATGCCTCCCCCCACGCCTGAGTCTCCTCCGTGCCGTCCCTCGGGGTTTCGGAGATAGCAACCGCCCGTTTTATCACAGCTTGAAGCGTGCTGAAAGCCTCGGCCAGCGTCAGTGGATTTCTCGACAGTTCAATTTCGATCTGTACAAGCTCGCGTGAAGAACCTGACTGCTTTTTCCAGATGCCCACGGTATCGAGAAGACCGGAGAAAACTTCCGGACTGAAGATCGGCTCATCTGCAAGTTGCCTGAGCCCAGAGCCCAGTGTTAACAGATGGCCCGCCAGATTTCCGCTGTCCACGCTCGAAACATAAAACGGCATCAACGGTTGCAGTGTGCGGGTATCATACCAGTTATAAAAGTGTCCGCGATGCCGTTCAAGCCGTTTCATGGTTGCGAGACTCTTTTGTATACGCTGAATAAAGCCCCCTGTCGACAAATACCCGAAGTCATGGGCAGCCAGGTTGGCGAGTAGCGCAAGCCCCATATTCGTCGGCGAGGTGCGCGAAGCGATTGTCATGACAGGAACCTCCTGGACATTATCCGGCGGCAGCCAATTCTCCTGCGCGGTAACAAAGGTCTCAAAGAAGTGCCAGGTCTTGCGAGCTGTCTGTCTTAGGAAGTTCCTTTGCTCTGCTGAGAGATCGGGCGGAAGCGCCTTGATGGTCAGGCTGAGCCCCCAGGTGATCACAGGCGAGAGGAACCAGAGCACGAGAAATGGCAACGCCGTGAAGAGCTGTTCCGGGTGCAGAGCGGCCAGGAGCAACCCCGTCATCAGTGCGACACCTGGCGCGATCCACATGCTGGCATAACAGCCCATCAGATCTGCACGTTTCGTCCGTTCAGAATCTGTTGAGGTTTGCCACTCGAGTAGCCGCTGATGGGTGACCAGCAACCGCAGAAGCGTCCGCAGGATGGCATCGAGGCTCAGGAAGGCTTCGTAAGGCAAGGTGACCAACGTGAGGATCCCTTGTCCGAATTGACGTCCTCCAGCACTGGTCACGGCACGCAGATGCATGGCATACGGCAGCGTAGCCGCCTTGCCAAACGCATTTGTCAAAAGCGACAACACGCTGGGGAGGAGCAGAATAGCGAGCACCAGATAGCCCATGCGGACACTCAGCTCAGGAAGAAACAGCCAAACCCCTTCCATCAGGAACAACAGGGCGATGGGAACCAGACTCCTCCGCAGGTTATCGAAGATTTTCCACTGCGCGAGCGAGCAAAGGGGGTTGGGTTCTTTTTTGCCATTCGCACAAGGGACTCTTGAAAAGAGCCATTTCACAATCTGCCAGTCACCGCGTATCCACCGGTATCGCCGCCCCACGTCCACCGTGTAGCGTGAGGGGAAGTCTTCATAGAGTTCCACATCACTTACGAGGGCTGAGCGGGCATAACAGGCTTCCAGCAAATCGTGGCTGAGCACGGTGTTCTCAGGGAAGCGCCCCTTCATCGCCCGCTGAAAAGCGTCTACATCATAAATGCCCTTGCCAATGAAAGAGCCCTCCCTGAAAACATCCTGATAGACGTCCGACACTTCCCGTGTATAAGGATCGATGCCCACATCGCCTGAAAACAGTTGAACGAAACGCGAGCGTCGTGAACTGGGCAAGCTGATGCTGACGCGCGGCTGAAGAATTCCGTAGCCTTCCGTGACAACACTGTAACGCTCATCGAATTCAGGACGGTTCAGCGGATGATCCATGGTCCCTATAAGGCGGCGGGCAGCGTTACGGGGCAGCTGGGTATCGGTATCGAGGGTGATGACGTACTTGATCAGGGGTAAGAGAGAGGACTTCCCCTGGATTTCACTAAAACAGCTTTCGCCATTCCTCCGCAATAGCGCATTGAGTTCCATCAACTTACCGCGCTTGCGCTCATAGCCCATCCACTTTTTCTCTCCAGGATTCCAACGGCGCGGCCGATGAAGCAAGAAAAAGAGGTCCTGCCGCTTATTCGCGTATTTCTGGTTGAGCCGCTCGATTCCCTCTCGCGCCTGCTGGAGCAACACCTCGTCATCCGCCTGAATCTCCTCGGCTGCATCACAGAAATCCGTGAGCAACGCGAAATGAATATACGGATCGCGATTCGCCAAGTAATGCAGTTCCAAGGTCTCGAGCAACCGCGCAATGCCTTCATTGCCTGAAAGCATGGCAGGAATGACCACCAGTGTACGACAATCCGACGCAATACCTGATACAGTCTCCAGCCTCGGGAGTAACTGGGGTTTCACCAGTTGCGTTGACACGCGGTTCATTACGGCCACAGCCAATTGGCTCACACAGATCAGAAAAGAGCTGGTGATGAGGAAAAACGGCCATCCAGTGACACTCAATATCCGGAGGTGCTGAACAAACAGAAGGGTTGTGAGTCCTGTCAGTAATCCCACACCCCCTGCATAAAAGTAGAGCGGGAAACAACGGATACATTGTTCAATCAGCATCCGCAGCGGCCAGCGCACCTTGACACGGCGCCCCAAGTCAGCCTGCCCCTTGTCCACCAGATAGAACCCCACATGAGCGGAACGATCTTTGCGCCCCTTCTGCCGGGCGCTCTCCTCGGAAAGGCGAATCGCACAATGGGCGACCTCGTCTTCAGAGAGGCCACTGTACCGGGAAAAAAACTCAACAGCATGGCGATAGCGGTCGCGTGTCGGAAAATCCATGGCCGTGTAAGCATCGTAAGGATCCGCCCGTAAGATCTTTTCGACAAGACTCAGCGTCTCAACAAATTCACTCCAGTCCAGCGCGCTCAAGAACCGGAGACTGGCGATGCTGTGACTGACAGAGACCTGATCAGCCGCCTGCCGCTGGCTCTCGAGATGGACGAGTTGCTCAATCGACAGCCCCTGTTCCATAAGCCGCTGTTCAAGCCACGTGCGGGCCAGATGCAGCACGGGGCTCTGCCGCGACAAACGCTGGGAGAATTCCGTCACAAACGCGCTGGTCAGCGGAAGGTCGGATTTCGCCATATCCGCTACCACCACGACCAGGAGCGACGGATTCTTTTCCGCCATATCCTGCAAACGGTCAACCCACTGGTCTGCTCGGTCCACATCATTCTGAGCGCTGATCAGACGGGCCGTCACCCGTTGAAGGTTGTCAATCAACCCCAAGCGCAACATGATCGGAATAGCCCACAACTCGCCCAGCGTTAAAGGGCATTCACTCTGGTAAGCAGCGATAAAGGCACTCAGCGGGCCCGCATCAATCTGCGCATCCACATGCGAAATTAACTCAAGCACAATGTCATACACGCGCGGAAGCCCGGCGGAAGCCCCTATGCGCAGACGGGGCAACTCCCGGCTGTACCTCTTGGGCAGATGCCGCTTCGCCAACTGGATCTGTTCCTCAATCAGATAAAAGTTGTCGAGCAGCCATTCAGCCGCGGGTGTGATACGTCGGTCGGGGTTGACCGCGATTGTTTCACGGTTGAAGGAACGGAGTATATCCTCATTCCGGTCGAGACGTGACAGCAGCCGGTTACGTCCGTGGCACTTGACAACCTGGTGACGCGCCGCGAGGCCTTTGGCATGGCGGGACAACTGCTCGACAGTGAAGAGATCGGCTTGCAACGGCGGTTCACTCGGGTGCGCACGCGAGCGTAGCTGTCTGGATATCCAGAGTGGTAAACTGAATGAACCTGCCTGCATAATATTTTTTCCTGTGCTAAACAACATGCCGCTCACAAATGATACGGAAATGATAACCGTAAATCGTCAGCATGATCGCATCCGGAAGGTGGTGTGGATACTTCAAGAGAGTCCAGGCTATCAATTTCCAATAGTGCAGACGCTCCCGTCCTAACACACCAATACGATAAACAGAACGAAATGCGGCGAGCACATGTGAGAACTGGAAGTTGCCACGCACCATGGGGGACCGGTACTCCCGCAGGAATGTCCTGATCCGCTGATAGTAGGGCTTGGGGGCATAAATCGTATTCAGAATATGGCGGTACCCCTCCTTGAGCGCTTCAATGCTCATGGAGGGGATAATATTTGTCGTGCCATCCACATTGTCGCCAGAAGACTCTTGAAGGATCCGCCCCTGCTTTTTCATCCGCTCATACAGGATCGTTCCGGCCGGGGCTTGCAACAGGCCCACCATGGCCGTCACAATCCCACTCTTCTGGATAAATTCGATCTGGCGCTGGAAGATGGTGGGAAGGTCCCTGTCAAAGCCAACAATGAAGCCCCCCTGGACCTCCAGACCCGCCCGCTGGATTCGTTTAATATCCTCAACCATGTTACGGTTGGCATTCTGAACCTTGCTGCATTCAGCCAGACAAGCGTCGTCCGGCGTTTCGATACCAATGAAGACCCCTGTAAAACCCGCGCGCCCCATCAGTTCCATCAAAGGAGCGTCATCGGCCAGATTGATGGACGTCTCCGTAAAGAACCTGTTTCCGGTTTTCCCCTTGCGCCACTCAATCAGGCGGGGCAGCAGATCAGTTTTCAAAAACGATTTCTTTCCGATAAAATTGTCGTCCACAAAGAAGACATTCCCGCGCCACCCGAGCGCATACAGGCTGTCCAGTTCATCAACGATCTGCGCTGCTGACTTCATCCTGACCTGATGTCCAAAGAGGGCGGTCACATTGCAGAAGTCGCAATTGAACGGGCACCCGCGCGAAAACTGGATGCTCATACTCGCATAAGACTTGATATCCAGCAACTCCCACCGTGGCCGCGGCGTCTGCTGCAACGTTGGAAAGGCTGTTGAGGAGTAGATGCGTTTGGGGGAACCCTGGAGGAGGTCTTCAAGAAATGGCTGCAGCGTCACCTCCGCCTCATTCAGCACAAAGTGATCAACCTCCTCAAAGGACTCATGTTCGCTCGTGAACAGCGGACCGCCTGCGACCACCCGGAGCCCGGCCTTCTTGCACCGGGTGATCAGGCGACGCGCCGCCTCGCGTTGCACCACCATTGCACTGATGAAGGCAACGTCTGCCCAGACCAGATCCTTCTCCTTCACCCTCCGCACATTCGTGTCGACCAGTCGCACCTGCCACTCTCTTGGCAGCAGTGCTGCAACCGTCAACAACCCGAGCGGCGGTAAAGCCGCGCGTTTGCCCACGAATTCAAGCGCGTGTTTAAAACTCCAGAAGGTGTCTGGAAATTCAGGATAAAGGAGGAGTATGTTCATGATCTGTTCTCCGCTCAACGCGGGGCGGTGTAACCCGCCCCGTGTATCTCGGCCTTATTTCTGCATATTCTCGCCGGCCTTATCCATGGCTTCACCGACCTTTTCAACGGCCTTGCCTGTGCCATCCTTGACCTTCTCCGCCACGTCCCCTGCCTTCTCGGCACTCTTTTTCGCAGCCTCGTCGATCGCCGCACCCGTCCGTTCGCCGACACCGGGTCCGGACTCCGTCTTCTTGCCGCAACCGGTGATGGCTACGACTCCTGCAACAACGATGATACTGAGGGCTATTCCTATAGTTGTCTTCATACTGTTTGATCCTTTCGTTTGATACTTTCTTTTGACAGCACCATTGTGCCTAAAATGGCCTTGATTGGCTATGGGGTTAAACCCTACTCCGCCTCACACGCTTGGCGATAAGAAACTGAAATGAGAGGAAGGCGGAGGGAGTTCTAAAGTTCTAAAATTCTAAAGTTCTAAAGTGAAACGCCAAACTTGAACAGGGGCGTTTGGCAGCAACCGGAGTGACTGCGGCACAGTTGTACCCCACATACTGGACGTGGGACCTGAGATGGCGGGCGGGAGCCGCCTAAGCCAAGGCTTCCTCCTACGCTTCGCTACGGCGGATAAAATGGCGGCCAGGCGCCCACGCTCCTTTTTGGAGATGCACCCATTTCCCACTATAACTTTAGAACTTTAGCACTTTAGCACTTTAGAACTCTCTTCCCACTTTAGAACTCTAGAACTTTAGCACTTTAGAACTTCATACGGGTTAGACCTTATATCGCAATTCTTACAGATCAACTATCTTATCGACATCAAAGGAACGATCACAACCTGTCCAACAGGAAGGAATCTCATTATGAAACACACTAAAACAATAGCACTCGCAGGGTTGGCAATAGCAATATTGACCACTGTCGCCAAGGGTGGAAACCCTGAATTGCCAGTCAATCTCGGATCAGCCGAGAATTTCGTTATTCTTGGAAAAACAGGCATCAGCAATGTGCCGTACTCGGATATCACGGGCAACATGGGCGTGAGCCCCATTGATTCAACAGCCATCACTGGCTTTGCTCTGATCTTGGATCCGTCAACCACATTCTCGACTTCGGCTCAAGTCACCGGAAAGATCTATGCGGCCGATTATGGGTTGCCGACGCCCGGCAATATGACCACAACGATACTGGATATGCAAGCGGCTTACTCAGACGCAGCCGGGCGAACAATACCCAATGCGGAAGAACTGATGGCGGGTGATATCAGCGGCCTGACGATTACGCCTGGTCTGTACAAATGGAGCACCGGCGTTTTAATCAATACGGATGTCTGGCTGGATGCCGCCGGCAACCCCGACGCCGTCTTTATCTTCCAGATTGCGGGCGACTTGACCATGGCGAGCGCTCAAAAGGTTATCTTGGCGGGCGGCGCGCAGGCGAAGAACATCTTCTGGCAGGTCGCGGGTGGCGCGGGCGCGGTCATCGGGACCTACTCCCACTTTGAAGGCATCATCTTGACGGCCAAGAAGATCGATTTGCTCACAGGTGCCTCATTCAACGGCAAGCTCCTGGCGCAGACGGCCGTCAACTTGGATAACAACAACATCATGGACTCAAGCTTGATCCAAACCAACACCTTGGTCACTCTGGAGATCCTCTCCGAACATGGCATCGGCAACCCAACGACCGGCCTCTATTCTAACGTGTCCGGCAGCCTGCTCACTAACAGCATCTCCGCAACGGAGACGCTCCTCGGTGGCACACAGTACGTCAACATCGGATGGAACATGATTAGCAACAGCCCGCTCTTCGGTATCACGAACAGCATGGAGATGGTCCACACGAATAATGCGGTGCTGACGTGGCTCTGGAGCACCAATTACTTTCTGACACTGACGGCGGTCAACGGCGTGATTACAAATGCCGTAGAGGGATGGAAAACGGCTCAATCCCCTCAGAGCCTCTATCCTGAAGCCGACATCGGGTTTGCCTTCGATCACTGGGAAGTGAACGGGATTCCCTTTGGCGCCGGTGTGCCTCTGGCACTGAGCATGGATGAAGCCAAGAACGTCGTCGCCGTCTTCAATACACTCTTTGTCGATGTCTCTTCAAATGTGAACTGGAATGCCACCTGGGTGTTCGACCCTCGGAAAGGCTTCTTCCTGGGAACCCTGACCATCACGAACACCAATGGCGTGAAGAGCCTTTTTGCCCCGTTCTGGTTTGAGGTGGAAAGCACCGAGTACCATTGGCTGCGCACACCGACAGGCCTCGATGCCCAGACTGGCATGCATTACCTCGATATCAGTAGCGCCATCACCAGCCAGTTGCCGGGGATCGGCAATGGAGATCTGGCGGTCGACCCCGGGGAGTCCGTCACGGTTACGGGTATCGAGTTGATGGGACGCCGGACACCGGACGGGTTGCTGATGGCGGTCTGGGCAGATCCGCCTGGCCTGCAAGCACAACCGGTCGATACAGACCGTGACGGCATGTCCGACGCGGACGAATACGTTGCCGGCACCAGCGTGACGGATGCTGCATCGCTCTTCCGGATCAGGCTCAGCGCAGATCATCAGAGCGTGCAATGGGACGGCCAACCGAATCGCATTTACACGGTCCTAACCTCTACCAATTTGAGTCAAGGCTTTGTGATCGAAACCGAGAACATCCCCAGCACGGGCGGGCCCATGATCCACACCGTCCTGCCGAAACCCTTGGACGGGGATCTCCCTAGAATGCGTTTCTACCGCGTCAACGTGAATGTAAAGTAAGTAAAAGTAAGGAGACTGTTTTATGAAAACAAAAACAATAAGCATCATCGCAATCGTGGCACTGACCTCCGCCTTGGCGGGGTATGGCGAAGAAGCGGCTCAACGTAGCGAACGCGACACCAGCAGCAGTTCAAACAAGTGGAAGGTGCAGGTGGGCTGGGTCCATCAGTTTGGCCGCAGCATGAGCGTGCGCGGCCCGAAAGCCTATCCCAGTGTGGGCGGGCGTCGTTCACTCTATACCGCGCCAGGCCTCACCTATCCGGACAACAGCGCCCTCATCGCGCGCGAATTCGACAACGGCTATGTGCGTCCGGATCTTTGGACAGGTGACCTGGGGAGCCCCGCCGAACGGCAGGGCATGACCTGGAACTGGAGCGCCAGCGCCGGCCAGTATAATTATGACAATGGGGACCATCCAACGCTCACGTTCACGCGGAGCCAAGGGGAGTATATGGGCGATGCCTATACGACACGCCGGGGCGGAACCTCGGATGACGACATGCCGACCGATGGTATCGAGGTCATTGCAAAACGCCTGCTCCATTCCTGGTCCAGTTCAGGCGGAACATCGAATGAACCGACCGAGCGGGTCTGGCTTGACATGAGTCTAGTTGTCGGCCTGGCCTGGTTCCCGGCTGCACAGCAGCGGCACACCCGCGGCATGGGACAGAACGTGTATGGCCTCTCAGAGTCCTACACGTACCTGGACTACTATGGCACGCAGGCTGGCGGATCATGGTCACCGTTGCAACTGCCCTACACCGGGACGTATGGCACGGTCGGCGGAGACGATGCCGGGCCGCTCATCCCTGTCACCCCTGAATCCGCAACACAACTCTCGACCTATATGGGCACCCTCAATAACAGCGTGAACATCAAGAGTAAAGTCTGGCGTCTGCGGGGCGCAACAGGGCTCGATTTTTCGTTTCCGCTGACAGAGCGGCTGAGCGTCTATGTGGCGCCGCAAGTCGTGCTCGAATTTGTTGATATGAGCGTAGACCGGACCGAAACCACCACCTATTCAGGAGGCGGAGGAGAACGGTCGATATCCGATCATGAGCACAAAATGGGGGTCTATCCGGGCGTCCTGCTCACAGCAGGTGCGAACTTCCAGCTCACGAGCCATTGGTATCTGGGCGCTAGCGCAGGTTATGAGTGGCTCTTCGTCGACCCCTACATACACGTGGGCCCTGACAAGGTGGAGTACAACCTGAGCGGCGGCGAATGCAGCCTCTACCTCGGGTGCAGCTTCTAACCTCTGACACGGGGACCGAACATAACAGAAGAAGTACAGTTATGACAACACCAACGACCACTCAGATCCTTATGATAGGCGTGTTGACGCTGCTGGGGGCACTTACAGTGGCCTATCTGATCTATCGGGGAACACGGCAGCGGCTCAGAAATATCGTTCATCTCGAGACGAAGCGCCTGCTGCAGATTCAGGAGGAGACGAATAAGCAGCTTCAGCAGGCCAACATCACTTTGCAAATCAGTGACGAAAGGCTCGCGGTGACGCTCAACTCCATCGGTGACGGGGTGATCGCCACCGATGCCGAAGGGCGAGTATCGTTCCTGAACCCCCTTGCCCAGCAGCTTACCGGCTGGACGTTGAAGGAAGCTCTCGGTCACTCTGTGGACGAGATCTTTCACATTGTCAATCAGGAGACCCGTAAGCCCGCCACTGTCCCTGTAAAAGAAACCCTGTCCAAGGGCACAATACAGGGACTGGCCAATCACACCGTACTGATTGCACGCGATGGCGTAGAATGCGCGATCGCCGACAGTTGCGCGCCGATTCGCGACCGCTCCGGCCACGTGGTTGGCGCCGTGCTGGTGTTCCGTGATGTCACAAAGGAATATGCGGTGCAGCGGGCCTTGAACGACAATGCGACACTGATTCAAACGATCCTCAACACCGTGGTGGACGGCATCATCACTTTTCATGCCAGTGGAGGCATCGTAGAGACTGTTAACCCGGCTGCGTTGCGGATGTTTGGCTACACAGCCTCAGAAATCATCGGTCAAAACGTCAGCAGGTTGATACCCGAACTCGAGCAGGACACGCTCAGCAATGTCTTCGAAAAGGTAAGGGCGGGCGATCACACGTGGGCCAGCGGCTTTGGACGCGAAATCGAGGGACAGCGCAGGGATGGCAACCGTTTTCCGTTGGAGCTTGCGCTCAGCGAGATGTGGATGGGGGGCCAGCGCCACTTCACGGGCATTCTACGCGACAACACAGCTCGCAAGCAGGCCGAGGCGGCACTGCTCAAGGCAGGGGCTCTCCAACGCGCGATCTTCAACAGCGCCAACTTTTCGAGTATCGCCACGGATGCCAAGGGCGTCATCCAGATCTTCAACGTCGGCGCGGAACGCATGCTGGGCTACGCGGCCGCAGACGTGATGAACAAGATCACCCCGGCCGACATCTCCGACCCCCAGGAGGTGATCGCGCGCGCCAAGGCGCTGAGCAGTGAACTCGGCACGCCGATCACGCCGGGCTTCGAGGCCCTGGTGTTCAAGGCCTCTCGCGGTATCGAGGACATCTACGAGTTGACCTACATCCGCAAGGACGGCAGCCGCTTCCCGGCGGTCGTATCCGTCACAGCCTTGCGTGACGAGCAAGATTCCATCATCGGCTACCTGCTGATTGGTACCGATAACACCGCGCGCAAGCGGGCCGAAGAGGCTCTGATCAAGGCGGGGGCCTTGCAGAGCGCGATCTTCAACAGTGCCAACTTCTCGAGTATCGCCACGGACGCCAAGGGTGTCATCCAGATCTTCAACGTCGGCGCGGAACGCATGCTGGGCTACGCGGCCGCAGACGTGATGAACAAGATCACCCCGGCCGACATCTCCGACCCCCAGGAGGTGATCGCGCGCGCCAAGGCGCTGAGCAGTGAACTCGGCACGCCGATCACGCCGGGCTTCGAGGCCCTGGTGTTCAAGGCCTCGCGCGGCATCGAGGACATCTACGAGTTGACCTACATCCGCAAGGACGGCAGCCGCTTCCCGGCGGTCGTATCCGTCACGGCCTTGCGTGACGCGCAAGACGCCATCATCGGGTATCTGCTAATCGGGACTGACAACACGGCGCGCAAACTGGTCGAGGCTGAACAAAAAAAACTCGATCAGCGCCTGCGTGACCAACAGTTTTACACGCGTTCGCTGATCGAAGCCAATATTGATGCCATTATGGCCACCGATCCAGACGGCATCATTACCGATGTCAACAAGGAGATGGAGGCGCTCACCGATTGCACGCGCGACGAACTGATCGGCGCGCCGTTCAAAAACTACTTTACTGACCCGGAGCGTGCCGATGCTGCGATCAAGCTGATGCTGCGCGAAAAGAAGGTCACCGACTATGAGTTGACCGCATGTGCCCGAGATGGCAGGAAAACAGAGGTTTCACTGAATGCCACAACATTTTACGACCGTGATCGGACGTTAAAGGGTGTATTCGCTGCTGCGCGAAATATCACGGAGCGCAAGCGTAACGAGCAGGCGCTCCAAGAAACGAACGTTGAGCTGGAGAGCGCCAAATCAACTGCGGAAAAGGCTAATCTTGCGAAATCTGATTTTCTGTCCAGCATGAGCCATGAGCTTCGTAGTCCGCTCAATGCGATCCTGGGATTCGCTCAACTCATGGATTCGGCCACGCCGCCACCCACAGTTTATCAGAAGGAAAGCATTGACCAAATTCTCCAGTCGGGATGGCATCTCTTGAAATTGATCAACGAAATTCTCGATCTCGCCGTGATCGAATCTGGAAAAGTGTCGCTCTCTCCAGAATCGGTGTCCCTGGCCGAGGTCATGTCCGAATGCCAAGGGATGATGGAGTCACAGGCTCAAGCGCGTGGAATCATCATGACCTTTCCCCAGTTCGATCAACCTGTCTTTGTCAGAGCCGATCGCACCCGTCTGAAGCAGATTATCCTCAACTTGATTTCAAATGCTATTAAATACAACAAGGAAAAAGGGTTGGTGACTGTGGACTGCACACTGAACACCCCTGAGCGTATTCGCATTTGCGTCTCGGACACGGGCGCAGGCTTGCCTCCTGAAAAACTGGCGCAACTCTTCCAGCCGTTTAACCGCCTGGGCCAAGAAGCTGGCAGCGTACTCGGCACGGGTATCGGCTTGGTTGTGACCAAGCGACTGGCTGAACTGATGGACGGCGTCCTTGGCGTGGAGAGCACGGTCGGGGAAGGAAGCGTGTTCTGGTGCGAGTTACACGCGAGTGTTGCACCGCACCCTATTAGCGAAAGCGAAGAAGTTGCAACCGCTAGCACGCCCCTACCCACTGGAGGACAATTGCGCACCGTACTCTATGTCGAGGACAACCCGGCGAACATGCGGCTGGTCGAACAACTCATCGAGCGGCGGCCTGACCTTCGGCTCATAACCGCAGTCAACGGAACGCTTGGCATCGAACTCGCCCGCTCAGCTCAACCGACGGTGATTCTGATGGATATCAACCTGCCGGGCATCAGCGGCATCGACGCCTTGAAAATTTTACGCGCGGACCAGGCTACAGCCCATATCCCTATAATCGCCCTCAGCGCGAATGCCATGCATAGCGACATTGAAAAGGCCCTTGAAATGGGATTTTTCCGCTATCTCACAAAACCCATCAAAGTCAAGGAGTTCATGGACACGCTGAACATTGCTCTGGACTTTGCAGAAAGAGGCAAGGTATGACAACCCCTCAACAGCCGCACACGCCCAACATTCTCGTTGTGGACGACAAACCTGCCAATGTACTCCTGCTGGTACGGATACTCACAGATCAAGGATACAACACGCGACAGGTACTCAGCGGCATTTTAGCACTGCAGGCCGCACGCGAGGATCCCCCCGATTTGATTCTGCTCGATATTGACATGCCAGAAATGAACGGCTTCCAAGTCTGTGAACAACTCAAGGCCGACATGGCGCTGAAAGATATCCCCGTCATATTCATCAGCGCACTGAATAATACGATCGACAAAGTGAAAGCGTTCCATGTAGGCGGAGTGGACTACGTGACGAAACCTTTCCAGTTGCCGGAGATCCGTTCGCGCGTGGAGGCCCACCTGCGCATACGCTACCTGCAACGCCAACTCAGCGCTCAAAACGAGAATCTGGAGCAACTCGTTGCTGAGCGGACCTGCGAACTGGCGAAAATGTATGAACAGTTGCAGGAGATGGGAAGACTCAAAAATGATTTTTTACGCATGATTTCACATGAGATACGCACGCCAGTCAACGGGATTCTTGGGATCGGCAATCTGGTGCTAGAGTTGTGTCCAGCCTCTGATCGCCGATCTCTGTATGGGGATCTGTTCACACAAAGCTCTTTGCGCTTGCGAAACCTTATCGAGGATGCGTCCTTGATCACCGACATGGAGAAGTTGACCCTGAAGCAGGGCAGAGCCATCTCTTTTTCCGACCTCCTCGCGGAGGTCACCGTCTCCCTCCCGAACATAGAGATCCAACGTGAGCCAGCGGCTGAATGGGAAACATTATTCCTCAAAGGTTATCACCCGCTGCTCAAAAGGGCCTTTGTTTCCCTGATTCTCCTTGCGACTTCTTTCTCCCGTGACAAACACATCGCTCATGTAATAGCGACAGTCACGGAAGATGTTCTTCGCGTTCGCATCGAGTTAGATGCGTTGTCCCTTTCAGGTGATCAGGTTGCTGAATTCTTTGAACTCGAGTCCGGGGTAAGAGCCTCCTCTCCCGCTGAAACGTTGGGCCTCTCCCCTGTCGTCGCACATCAGATCATCTCTGCTTTGGGTGGCGAGATGAAACTGGTCAAGGGGGACGGGCAATCGGGATATGTGGAAGTCACCCTTCTCAAGGAGGAGAGTCATGTCTAACCAGCGCTCTAAACGCTTCCCCTGTGTCGCCTACGGCCTCCCTGCTGCTGCGCCCAGCATTCTCATCGTGGACGACATGCCCGCTAATGTGCTTCTGCTGGTACGTATGCTCACGGATCGGGGGTACAACCCGCGTCCCGTTCTCAGCGGCAAGTTGGCACTTCAGACCGCACGCGAAGACCCGCCCGACCTGATCCTGCTTGACATCAACATGCCAGAGATGAACGGGTTCGAGGTCTGCGAGAAACTTAAAGCCGACGCGGTGCTGAAAAACATCCCCGTCATTTTCATCAGTGCTCTGAATGAAACGATCGACAAGGTAAAAGCGTTTCGCGTGGGTGGCGTAGACTATGTGACGAAACCTTTTCAATTTGAAGAAATCTATGCCCGCGTCCAAACACATCTGCACGTGCGTCATCTGGAAACACTTCGAGATGACCTCACCCACATGGTCATCCACGATTTGAGCAACCCGCTGTTGGTCATTTTCGGATTACTGGATGTCTTGGAATTTCAAGAGGCCCAAAATCTTTCCTCAAGCACCCGGGAGTTCGTCACGCTGGCGCGCCTCAGCGCAGAGGAACTTCGCAACATCATCAGCTCAGTCCTCGATGTCAGCAAGATCGGTGCGGGTGAGCTGAGGCTCACCTGTGAACCGTGCGATCTCGGCACGCTCATCCGCACGGTGCTATCCACAACACACCTCTTGCCTGGCAACCGCACGGTGACGTTCGACGCGCAGGAAGAACCTCTCACCGTCACGGCTGATCTCGGCTTGCTTCGACGGGTGCTTCAGAACCTGATCAGCAACGCCGTCAGTTATACTCCATCCGGTGGCGACGTCCTCATTACCTTGACACCATCTCCGGCTGAGGTTCGCGTCTCTGTCACCGATAGTGGTCCAGGCATTGCACCAGAATATCATCAGCGTATCTTCGAAAAGTTTGGCCAGGTTGAAGACCAGGGCAATCGAACAGGGACAGGGCTGGGACTCACATTCTGTAAATTGGCTATTGATGCTCTCGGCGGACGCATCGGTGTCGAAAGCGAAGTTGGCAAAGGAAGTACGTTCTGGTTCGTACTGCCCTTGCACGAGAGTTCTGTTAAGACAAAAATGCGCTCACCCATGCGCGTCAGCCATTCGGGTTCTGTCCAGTCGCCTCTTTGATCATGGCTGTGGCACCTGACTTATCCATCCATCTCTTTTCATCCATAGCCACCACCAGAGCAACAACACCGGCGATGGTATAGAGTGCTCCGAGCAGGAGCCCCAGGAGTGCCTTTGCTTTGAAAGACCACGGCACCAGGCAAAAGAGTGCCGCGTGAAAGAGGATCGCGCCAACGCAGATGAGCCCAATACAGAGCCCCAACTGCAGGAGTCCAAGCGTGGAGAGCCGTGCCATCTGCACACCTCGAAGATAGGACTTCGCAGCCTCGATTTTGAGATACTGGATCGACAGATGACGGTAGTTGTCCAACAACTTCACCGCCATTGTCGCCAGATAACCTTTGAACAGGATGTTGAACATAAGTCCGCCTGTTAATGATTTTACTTATGATTCCGTGCCAGAATAAATCCGAGCAACAGACCGATGACGGCCGTTCCCCCGATGTAGGGCCATGGATTGCTGTGGACACTCTTGTCCACTTCCCGGGCAACCTCGCGTCCCTTCTCCGCGCTAACTTCCTTGGCATGCACGACTGCATCGACGGCATGCTGCTTGGCCTCTACCAGGGCTTTGGCAAAGCCTTTCTCAGTATCCACGATCATGCTCCGCAAATGGGTGTATTTGTCAGACATGACGCTCTTCAACTCTTCCTTCTTCTGCTGAGCGGCCTCCTCCAGGAGTTTCAGCGCTTCTATGATGTTTTCATTGCCTGTGTTTGCCTTTTCCATAATCAACCTCTGCTTTCTGTTTGCTTATTCTCTTTGTTAATCAGTCGGTCAAGCTGTTGCGTGCGGATACAGGACATACCCGCGCGCAACGGCCAGACAGACTCCCGTTATCGAGTCGTAATTTCTTTGACTGTCATCTGGTTCTTCACATCGGTCACACCTTGAATATCAGCGACCAATTTGGAGACCAACGCCTTTTCAGCGTCATTTTTTGCAATGCCGGTCAACGTGACCTTGCCGTCACGCGTGACGACCGTTGTCTTCACGGCACTGGTCGAGCGGTGCGTCGCCAAGGCCGCCTTGACCTGGGCAGTAATCGATGAGTCATCAATTTTTTCAGCCGAGGTCCGCTCTGTCGTTACGGCGACGGCTGCCACGGTCATCTCGTTCTTGACCTCTTTCACGCCGTCGATATCGCTGGCGTATTCTGCGGTCAGGTCCTTCTGGGCTAAACTTTCAGCATCACCCCTCAGCGTGACAATTCCGTCCTTCACCTCAACAACCGTCTTGCCGGCGTTGACATGGCGGTGGAACAGCAAGGTGAGCTTCACCTTGCGACCAATCCACGTGTCCTTGCTTTCAGCAGCGGCTTCGGCTTTGGTCGCCAGTTGGTTGTCCACACGGGTGACGCCAGGAAGGCCTTCCACGGTATCCTGGGTCAAGGCCTTGTGCGATTCTTCATTCACTGTTCCAGTCAATGTGACGACGCCATCTTTAGCGTCTACCTTTATTGCATCGTTCTCGAGATATGTTTTGTAAACATACGTTTTCTTAAACGACGACTCGATCTTATCATCACTCTTATCGGCTCTTAGAGGCGTTGCGGTGACGATCATTGCGACTGCTGCAGCCGCGAAACACAGTGCATTCATTTTCATACTTTTAATCTCTTTCCTTTTCGTTGTGATGGTTGATGTCCGCCTTTCGGCGGAACGGTTGATGCTCGTATACTTTTTCTTCACCTCGCTTTTGTCTGCGTGTTTCTTTCGTTGTAAAGACAGGATACTTCATATGCTTGATTGCGGCCATGGGGTTAAATCCTAATCGGCTTTAGCGAGAGCCCCTGCCTCTGCTCAGGTCCCCTCCGTCTTTGCCCCTACGTTCGCTCGCCGGTTGCGAGGGCGGTCCTTTTTGAAAGATTATTCCTGACCTTCCCGACTGTCCGACAATCGGCGATTTCGGAATTTGGACCCGCTCAGGCTGCGGCGTTCTGCTTTCACGCGGTGGCGTGACAACCGGTTCCCGAGGCGTTGGCCGTGGCGTGACAACCGGTTCCCGAGGCGTGGGCCGTGGCGTGACGACGGGCTCCCGCGGCGGCGTGGGTCGTGGCGTGACGACGGGCTCCCGCGGCGTAGGCCGTGGCGTGACGACCGGCTCCCGAGGCGTAGGCCGTGGCGTGACGACCGGCTCCCGAGGCGTAGGCCGTGGCGTGACGTCCTTTTGCTCCTTGGGCGGCACGGTCACCCGAGGCTCGGAAATGGGTGGCTTTACGCCGGCCTTCCCCTCCTGAGTCGGTTGTCTACGCTCCCGAGGCTCGGCGATTGGCTGCACCGTATTTTCCTTGCGCTCGCTGATCGTGCCCGGAGTCTTTCGCTCACTCGCCGTTGTCGACTCCCAACGGTTCCGTTCGTTCCGGAAGGTCTGCACAGCGGTTGCCTGTTTCTTAATATTCTGACGTTTTTCATCCGTAATCCGTTCAAGTTTAATGGGGGCCTCACGACGGGCGGCCACGCTGGCCAGAGGCTGCGTAACCCGCATGTTACCCCGCTCGGCTTCAGGCAACCTAGCCACGCGGTCTTCCTGCTCACGATACGTCCGAGGAGGCCGAAGATTCTTATCGTTCCGACGGCGGTGGTAGTCTTCACGTCCGTGCTCCTCCCAACGCGGTTCGGTGCGATGTCGGCTCCAACGGGTATGCTGGTAGACCGGGTCATACCACGTGCGGCTCCGATGCGAGCCAAACCACGGGAAAATGCCGATCGACACGTACGCGTCGTCATAGTAATCCCCGAAATAGTAATGGCTGTAGCGCGGATACGCAAAGAGATTGAGGCGCAGCAATCCGACGTCAATGACAATGCTGGGGGAGAAGGAGAAGTTCATCCGGCCATAGACCCTGGGCGAGAAGTACACAGGCGCAAACAATACGCCCCGGCGCTCGAACGCGTAATCCCAGTGACCCGCGGCGAAAATATAGCCGCGTGGGGTCGGGACATAATGGGTCGGCACCCAGACCCAGTCCGACCGTGCTTCCAGCCAATAGCCGGCACGCCGGACATACTGGCCTTGGACCCAGTACATGCAGGGCGGCACCCAGATCGTGTCAGGCGAAGGCGCAGAGCCGTAAGGCTCCATGTCACCCGCCGTTGGCGGGGCAGGCAGATATTCGATCTCTTCGACGCCAGCAGGCGTCCAGAAGCCAGGTACCCATTCCCATCCGTCCGGCACCTGGGCCCAGTAGCCCGGAACCCAAGACATTCTCGGGGGAGCGACGCGCCAGCAGGCGCTCACCCAGATGTATCCGCGGCGATCTGCGTCCCACGACCAGTACCCGGGGATCCAAGCATATTGCTGTCCTTGTGGCCGCTCATTCGGCGGGACCTCCTCGATGTTCGGTGGTGGCCGTTCCGGCGCAATGAGTCCCGTCTGATACTCGAGGTTGACGGGTTCCGCGAACGCCTCATGTACCGGACCGCGGCTCAGAACTTCCGGCTGCTCTTGGTCCGGAAGTGCTGGGGGGGTATCCGCGTCCACGGCCGGCATCAAGAGTTGGGCAACACTGGTGTGGGCGGCAAAACCGACCAGCACGGAGACTGCACTGATGGCAAGAATCCGGGATATACCCTGTGAATGATTGGTATGCATAATCTCTATCCTTTCCTCATGCTACCGCCCCGAATGGCCCGGGCCGTGTCCTTTATCGCGTCCCTGATCGTGTCCAGGCCTGCCATCCCGGTACCGGACTTCCCGTGGATAACGATCCCGAGGAAGGCTTGTCCAAGGTCCGCTGCGCGAGCGTGAATAATACCACCCGTTATTCTGATAATGGTAGTGATATCCCTCTTGTACATAGTAAGGTTCCGTATCAAACACAACAATGGGCGGAAGCGGCGGTGCCAACAACATGGGTTGTCCGTGACGTCCAGGCACCAGCAAACACCCCGTCCCGATCAGGAGCGGCAGAACCGCTCCGGTTAGCAGCCAAACTTTCACATTCATAATAACATCTCTTTCTTTTTTAATACGGACCATCCTGTCTGTTCAGCGATGATCCTTATCAAGACTAGAAGTGCCAGTTTACAAGGATCATCCCAGGTGCCAACTCGTCAGGCAACTTGGAGAACCATTCGTTTTTAGGCATAACGTTAATGATGCCGATCTGCACGCCGGACTCGACTGCATTCGCATAGTTGAACACACCAAGCTGCAATCCATTCAGGCTGCCAGCAGTGTTCACCAGTGCGCACTGGAAACCGGTCATCCTGCCGGAAACGACATTCACGCCGCCAACAACCCAGCCAAAGAACGGGCCGCCCTGCCATCCGGAGAAGTCACCCTGAGCATAGTTGAAAAAACTCCACTGGAGGCCGGTGTAGGTATCCGAGTAATTCACCAGGCCGACACTCAAACCGGAACTGTCACCCGTGGATCCATTGACCAATCCGAGGGCAAACGCCGACTGTGGGTTCTCACCCCAAACGCTGAGGCTGAAGCCATCAATCCGCTCACTGCGATCATGGATCGCAACATCAGGTGTCAGACTGAGCTGAAAAGGCTCGCTGGCCATGACTGCGCTCACGCTTAAAACACCTGTCAGTACTGCTAATAACTTGTTCATTGCTTCTTTCTCCTTGTTTGTTCGTTTCTCTTTTTGATTGATGGCACTGTCACCCGAACCCGTTCCAATGCCATTTTTCACATTTTAAAGATATTCCTGATACTGTCGATAGTCCCGAATGTCACGAGTAACCAAAAGCAGAGCATTCCGATCAAGAGGGGATTGATAATGGCCTTGATTGTGTTGGGCATGGGAACATACGTGTTGACCGACCACAACCCTATTCCGCTGAAGGACATCACCAAGATAATTTTCACAAGTGACATGAGAACTCCTTTCTGTCGTGCTGTGTCTAATTGCTCGCACATAAGCAGAGTACACAATAAGGAGATTCCAAGCTATAGGGATAAACCCTACTGCCCGGGATGTGGGAGTAGAAGAAAGGAGCAACGAATTAAATTATGAGTTAAAAGTTAAACGGAATTAACGAAGGAGTAACTTGTTTCCCTCAGAAGCGCTGAGGCGCAGAGGATGTGTTTCATTCTTAATCTCGTTACTTAATCGCCCTACTTAATCTGTCTTAGACAAAGTAAAGAGATTAAGTAATTAGAAGAAGAATAGTCGTGTTTCTATGTGTTCCGTGGGCAAAGAAGTTGAAGTTATAGGTAATCCCCATATATTAGAGCGGCTTGGCCATGCAGCGAGCGCTTACGGAGTAGCTGGGCGCGGCTGGGCGCGTTCAGGAGCGGACTGGCCTTGACCGAACATCTTTGCGGCCATTTTCATTCCCATCTCCTGCATGGCCCGCTGCTGCTTCTGGTTTGCCTTGAATTGTTCAAGCTGAGTGGGCGTCAGGATCGTGGCGGCCTTAGCCACATATTGTTCCTGCAACTTCGCGCTTTCCTCCAGCAACTGAGTGATTTTCTCCGGAGTGAACTGCGAAGGATCCGGCATCTGCTGGTCGCCAACCCCAGGTACCACGCTCTTAAAATTGCTACGCTCATCGTGCATGGCCCGAATGAGACTGTCCTCCTGCTCCTCCGACAGCGGGTCGGCCGAGCCGAGCGACCCCTTAAACATGGCAACCTGCATACGCTCAGGTTGCGTCTCTTCAAATGATTTATAGAGCGTGTAATTTTCATCGCCTAACAACGCTTTGCACTGTGCATCGTAGGAGGCGGTCATCTCCTTTATCCGGTCGGCCGCTGCTTTCTTCTCTTCCGGCGTGGCAGCGCTGTTCATCATCTCCATCGAGCTGTCCACCAGTGCCATCTGCTTGTCCAACAGCAGACTCTTGAAACTTTCCATCTCCGCATCTGTAAGTTGCAGACACTTGAAGAGCGGGCCGTACATCATCTCAATCTGCCCTTTTTGTTGCGCCCGGATCATCTCCTTCATTCCAGGATTCTTCATGAGCGAGGCAATGTCCTTCATCGGCGATTCCGGTGCGGGTGCAGGCTTGCTTTCCACTTGCGCCGGCCGCGCCTCGATCTGCTCTTCTTGGGGCTTTGCTTCCGATGGCTTTGTCTTCTCTGGCTTTGCGACTGTCCGTTTATTTTTCGCCTGCGCGCTCTGCTCCACCGTTCGCGTCAGCGCCGCCTGCTCTTGACTGAGCTGCTGAATCTGGTGACGCTGAAAAAGGCAGACGCCGACCAGCGCCACAATGAAAATTCCCAACACCACAAGTACGACCTGCTTATTCATATCGATTCTCCTTTTCTGCATGCATGTCAAAAACTCCGCAGGTTGATGCGGAGTTCTTAAGTGATTCTGCAGCCTCACACGGTTCTTCAACTTATTTTTGCAACTTCTCTCCGGCCTTATCAACAGCCTCGCCGACCTTCTCAATAATCTTGCCAGTCTTATCAACAGCCTTTCCGGCGATATCTTTGGCCTTTTCAGCGACGACTTCCGCCTTCTCGGCACCCTTCTTCGCGACTTCATCAATCTTCGCGCCAGTCCGTTCGGCAAGGCCAGGTGGCGGCGGTGGCGGTTCAGGCTTCTTGCCGCACCCTGTCATGGTCAAGGCTCCGGCGACGACGATGAGACTCAGATAGACTCCTGCGTTTGCTTTCATGCGGCTGTATCCTCTCTTTGTGGTTGTTCAAAAAATGTCGTATGACATCTTAAGGCCAGGCGTGCTAATCGCGTGAGTGCCACTTGCCTTTGTTCGCCTCCAACGCCTCTTTTTCTTTGTTTTCAGCAACAGGTTTCGAAGGCGCCCCCTTTTGAATGCTCACGGGCTTCCCGGAGCGCCCGACAATCGGCTTCTTCTGGATCTGGGCCCGCTCCAGGTGTTGCGTCTTGCCTTCAAGAGGCGGCGTGATAACGCCTGGCGCCTGAACCACGGGCTGTGTCAGAGCGGCTCCGCGTTCCTTCGGGGGTTGCACTTGCTGCGTATGCTTCGTGGGGGGCATCACAGGGACCTTCTGCTCCTTCGGCGGATACGTTCTTTCCGGGGTTTTGGAAGGCGGAAGCACGCGGGGCTTAACCGGCTGCACGGGCTGAACGTTCACCGGATATTTAGGCGGGGGCATCGTTGGAGACTTGTGCTCCAGCGGCGGCTGGACGCGCTCCCGATGCTCAGGGATTGGCTGGGTAATATGAGGGACATGTCCCTTGTCATCCCCGTGCCGGCCATCCCGATAGCGGACCTCTTTGGGGTAGCGGTCCTTGGGCAGGCTCGTCCAAGGTCCGCTTTTGGACTTGGAATAGTACCATCCGTTATTTTGATAGTGGTAGTGAAAGCCTTGATGGACATAATAAGGCTCTGTTTCAAACAAGACCAGAGGAGGAAGGGGAGGCGCTATCAGCACCTGAAGCCCTGGCCCCGCGCCATGCCCGTAACCACCATCCCGGTACCGGACCTCCCGGGGATAGCGATCCCGGGGCAGCAACGTCCAGGGGCCGCTGCGCGAGCGTGAATAATACCACCGGTCCTGCTGATAATGATAGTGATACCCTTGCTGGACGTAGTAAGGCTCTGTTTCAAAGACGACCACCGACGGAAGCGGGGGCGCATAGACCACAGTTCGTACCTCACGCGCGGGAGTCACCACGCAACCTGCCCCGAATAGGAGCACCATAAGAAGTCCTGAAAACATACAGTTTTTCGAATTCATAAACCTGATTCCTTTCGTTGTTTTGATAAACGTAAGACAGGCAACAAGATTGCCTGCAATCATAAAAATATGCAATGCCTACGGCTTCACCTTCATGGTTCTGACACACTGCTCTATCGCGTCCTGCTCCTTCGCCATTTCCTCGGCTAGTCCCCAGCATTCGACTGTGGTGATGTATTTTTTGTCCACCACGGTGACGAGCATGTATTGATACTCTTTGCGTCCCAACGCCTTAGTTCCCACAAACTGGGTCCCCTTCGCCCCTGTCGTGAGCGAAAAGTCTTTGACAGCACTCAAGGCGATCACCTTATTGGCAACGAGCCAGCGCCGGACGATCTGCGTCCAGAAGAGCGTCGTGCCCCCCTCGAAATTGTCATGCCGGCTCACCAGCAGCATCACGCCACTCCCCGACATCGCACGCGTCTTGCCCTCAACCTCGGAGAGCTTCACGAAGGTCTCCGGCAAATCCATTTTCAGCCATGACCACCAGTGGCTGAAGGGGCTGAACGATGTATGCGGATTGATAACAATGTCCGTGGCAAGATTGCGCACCCAGGAAAAGGGGATCGTCTCCCGCAGTTCCGTCTGAGCGATAGGAGAGTTCAGCGCCACTGTGAGTGTCGAGTAAGCCACCGCATGCGACAGATACTTGATCCGACCCTTGATCAGTTCCAGTTCCTCCACCACGCGCTGCATCTCCTTCTCGACCTTCAGCAAATCTTCAACTTTATCGCTTTTCTTGAGCAATTCAGCCAGCCGGTTCCGTGTCTCCTCGTTTGTCCGCACACGGATATCGAGATCCATCATCTCCTCTGTCACATCCGTACCCTTGATGGTCCGCGAGGTGATCTCGCCCAGCTTGCCGACCTGCTCAAGGGCGTCATTCAGCCGGGCCGCCGGGATACGCACGATGAGGGTGTTCTCCTGCATACTCTGCATATAGCCCTTCAGGGTACTGGTCATGAGCTTCAGCGACTCCACAGCCCCTGCGATATTCTGAACCACGACGCGCAGCGTGACATCATACGTCATCAGCCGCTCCGGGGCATTGGCCGTCTGTTCAAGGTTTCCCGTGGTCGCAACTTCCGCGCCTCCCACGTTATTCGCGGGGACTTCTGTCGGTGCTACAACAGCACGCATCTCTTTCGCCATATAGGCAGGCTCTGATTCAGCCATGTACGCTGAAAACTCACTCGCGCATCCTCCCGTGAAGAGAAACAGAACAACGAGCACACACGTACGCCAGCAGATTGATTTCATCATGTCAGCTTCCCTTTCAGATACGTATTCGTCTACAGACAACACATTCATGCCAAATCAGATGTTGAAATATTAGGCCTTTTTCTTGAAAAAAACAATAGAAATATAGTTTTTCAAGGAATCAAGGCTCGATGTGACAGGTTGACCGGGTGACAGGTTGACTGAGTGAGCATACCTTCGGCGACTCGGCATAAGATCTGAAGGCTGATTCTGCCGTCCAGCACGGCGGGATCTATGAGACCGCCGAACGCCTGACAAGGCGTTGCGCTACACATGCATAGTTCTGTTAACTCAATAGACCGAAGGGTCTACTTTTGCGAAGAACTCCCGCACTGGAAGCTTGATTGCGGCCCTAAAAACCGATACTGTATTTCCAGTGCGCAAGTCATAAACAATAGCACGAGTCGGAAATAATGGACGGAAAATACACAGAGTTCATCATTGAAAAGAAGAAACCCCGCGCTTCAAAAGGATGCTTGTCATTCATCGTATTGTTCATAGCGCTCGGCGTCGGTGGCTATTTCTATCTTCGTTCCCCGCATTTCAGTGGCGCTGTGGCCGTTTCGATGGAGCTCGCGATGTGGCCGCCGGATGGGCCGTCGGCCCTCGACGACCAACCTTCAGTGCAGGCGAGCATCACCAATACGCCAGCGTGTGAATCATTACTCGTGTTGCTGCGTTCGGCACGTCTTCGCATGGACCTCTGTAAGTGCGGCGATATTGGCACCCTCAAGATTCGATACGCCAACGGAACGACTGACACGCTTGAACTCTTGCCCGGGCATGACTCAGCCAGCTATGAATTCAGATTTGGAAATGGCTTGTATCGCTTGTCCCGAGAACGGTTTTTCCAAGTGTTGCGCGATGTTGGTGTTGACACGGCAAAGATATCGGAGCGCAAGCACTGAGCTGCCTAACCATCTGACTCATGGGGTATGGAACCCAAAGAGGCAGGTTTATTAACACTATTAGGGAACGTGAACTATGGGCGTCGCATTACTAACGCAAAGCGTCACCGGCGAGCAGTCCGATTACCCAGTAATTAATCTGGAGGAGGCGCTCATCATTTTCAATTCCATGCCATGGGAAAAAGAGATGGCAGCGTGGGAACAAATGCCTGAAGGAGAGAGAGAGAACTGCATGCCTCTATTCCATCTCATGGACGATACAGAGCATGCGCTGAGGCTTACCGCATATTCACGTGACCTGGTGGGACTGGCGTACGACTATTCGATTAGAGGCCGCATGACATTTTCAGGCCCCGAATTTGAGCAGGGCTACTTTGGCACGGATCAATTTCCGAGGGCGTCCATTCGCGAATTGCTCACACTATTCTTCACGTCAGATGAAGACCATATCCTCTCGCTGTTGCAGAGATATCCCGACCCCGAAGTCACCGATACTGACGAAGAGCCCTAGCAACGTGTCGAATATGTCTGTCCCTCTATTCAGCCTGAATCAACGCCGAAGCCGACCTAAGCTAAGGATAAGACCGTCCGACGGCGGCCGGACGGAACTCCAAACGACAAAAATCTTGCACACCCCCGTCCGGAGCACCGTCCGGCTGTTGCCCGACCGGAGCTTAATAGCCCTTCACGCAACAGAGGGACAGACAAGAATGGCGCTAAGATAAGCGTATTCGGGAGCGACAAGAAGGTGAACGTCACTGGGAGCATAGGCATCCTGCCTGTGCACTCCCCAAACAGGCAGGATGCCTGTTCTCCCAGTTTCTTGCGAGCCGACAATGAGCGTTTGGGCCATCGACTACTCCGCCCTGTAAAACGACTCACAACGCCTTATCTTAGCGCCATTCGGGAGAGACAATCCTTGCAGAGCAGCCTGCCACTTTTTTACGTCAAGATGACAGCCAAACATCTGGAAACTAGCTTGATTCGGGCATAAAAATGTGACACCATTTGAACCATTAACAATGGAAGAGCAAATCAATTATAAACAGCGCGTCGCAGATCATGTCGACGTGTTGACCGGAACGCGTGAAGGGATCACAGAGGAGGCCATTGATGAGAAAAAGAAAAGCTAATTCGCAGCCGGAGCCGAAGAGTGCTGATAAGAAACCGAAAAAAATCCAACCTGCACCATCTGCGGATACCTCACTCTTTGACCGTGTCGCCTCCATCCTGGAGCAGGCGCGCGGGAATGTCGTGCGTGCGGTCAACACGAACATGGTACTGGCCTACTGGCTGATCGGGCGTGAGATCGTGGAGGAACTTCAAGGCGGCAAAGGACGGGCAGAATACGGAAAGAAGATGCTTTTAGATCTATCCACACGACTGGCACTGAGGTACGGGAACGGCTACTCCGTTCCTAATCTTCAGAATTTCAGAAAGTTTTATCTTGCTTTTAATAATCGCATGGCAGTGGATCAAGACATTCGGTACCCAGCGGGTACTAAATCTTCCGAGGTGACAATTCTCTCCCCAGCGGGAAGGGAATTGGCGGCGCAGCAAAAAAGCTACCCAATGGGTAGCGAATTGCCGCAAGGCTTCTCTTCGCAACTCACGTGGTCCCACTATCGTGCCCTGATGCGCGTGGAGGGCCGCGAGGCGAGGGACTTCTACGAGCGCGAGGCGGTGGCCGGCGGTTGGGACAAGCGCGTGTTAGAGCGGCAAATCCATTCCTATTATTTTGAACGGATTCAGAAGAGCAGGAAGCCGGAGAAGATGCTGGCTGAAGGCAGGAATCTGCCCGTCATGGTGACACCTGCGGCGGACGAACTAAAGAATCCATATGTGCTTGAATTTCTGGGACTGCCCGAGGTGGCTGAGCTTCGGGAGTCTGATCTGGAGCGTTGCATCATCACTCATTTGCAGCGGTTCCTACTCGAACTGGGGACCGGCTTCGCCTTTGTCGCGCGGCAGAAGCACATCCGTATCGGAGAGGACGACCGTTTTATTGATCTGGTTTTCTACCACTGCCGCCTGAAATTCTATCTGCTGATTGACTTGAAGGTGGGCGAACTGACCCATGCGGATGTGGGGCAGATGGACGGATATGTAAGAATGTTTGACGACCTGACTGCCACGCCGGATGATAACCCCACCATCGGGCTGATCCTCTGCACGGAGAAGAATGAGACGGTGGCCCGCTATTCAGTGCTGAAAGACCGCAAGCAGATATTCGCCTCCAAGTATATGCTCTGCCTGCCGACGGAAGAGCAGCTCCGCCAGGAAATCGAAAAAGAGCGTAAACTGATTGACGCGTCCTCGAAGGATAAGAAGGAACTGCAATGAATTCTTCGACTCCAAGTCCTCTAGATATGTGGCTGCTAAGATGGGTAATCGCACCATTCGCCGTATTGTATCTGATCTGGACGCTTGTCAGCAATGAGTTCATGAAGTACAGGTGTCAGCGCATAGCAGAAGAACTCGGCTACATCGAATCCACCTATTTTCCGACACGGGATGGGACCGGAGAGTCATGCATCTGCAAAATGAAGCGCAACCCTGACGGGAGCATCGACGAGAACGCTAGACTCGTCATTGATCTCGACATGTGGAAGCGGAAAATGAAACGTGCGCGCCGCCCGACTGATTCCCCACAGCCGGACCGCAAGGAACCCGTGCAGAGTCCCGAGAGCACACGAAGTGATAACTTCTTAAATTGAGAGTTAAAAGTTAAACGTTGCGCGTTGAGAGTTTGAACGCTTAACGCTGAACGACCAACTCTTAACGCTAAAGTAATTGGTACGGAAAGCCGTCCGGACATAAATAAAATCAAAAACCCCTGTAAATCAACGACTTACAGGGGTGAAAATGGCTCCAGCAGCAGGATTCGAACCTGCGACCAATTGGTTAACAGCCAACTGCGCTACCACTGCGCTATGCTGGAATAATGTCCTCATTCCGTGGTCTCTTTTACGAAACGAAAACGGGCGTAAGATTAGCATATCGGCGTCACACTAGTCAACGCCAAAAAAATTTCTTTTTTAGCCTTTATTGGGCTCTCTACGGTTTATCTAAGATTCTAGCGCAAAAACCGCAAAGAGATTGCGCGGCTATAGGGGACCGGCGGACCCGCACGGGTTCCATTAATCCGCCTCACCCGTGAATACACGGACGGCGGAATGGATAGCCGCGCGGAGTTAACTCAATTTTCATCTGATAAAAACATTCTTTCAATGCGTCTCGTCCTTGCATGTTTCCTCTTTCGGGTGAATCATCGTTTATGGTAAAGTAACCCGCATGAAATCCTATAACTTCACCTTTTCAAGACCCGCTCTGCTCTTTTGCATGGGAGCACTACTATCCTTTCCGATAACGGCTGAGCCATACATTGTCGCTGTCTCGGAGACAGACTATGCGGATGTTGGATGGAAGAAGGTCTGTGACGCTTTGCTCGCTAAGCACACAGACGCCCAGGTGCTGACCTATCGCGAGAGCGTGACGAATGCGCTGCCGGCCTTGCAGAAGGCGCAGCCGCGCGCAGTCGCGTTTGTGGCCTCCCCGACGAATTGCGGCAGGCGCTTTGTCGCTGACATTCATACCGTGATGCGCGCGATTGACCCTGATGTCTACACCGATGCGCCATGGGGCATCATCACAGGCATCACATCCGACGATGCCTGCAAGCGTGCTGCCACAACAACACCGCTGGTCGTCAGCAACACGCTGGCCAACACAGCCATCCCCCTTGAAAACCTGGTGGCAGGCGAGTGGTACGATGAACTGAAGCAATCGCTCCATGTGTACAAGCTCAAAGGCGGACCTATTGTCAGGGATGAGAACGCGGAGAAGGCCCCCTCTGAACCCCTTGCGAATAAGATCAACGCCAACACCGTTGACCTGATCGTCGGCTCCGGCCACGCCACGGAGCGCGACTGGCAGATCGGCTACCGTTATCCAGCAGGCTCGTTTAGATGCGACAAAGGCCAGTTGCACGCGCTCACCCACCCAGATAAGAAACCAATTCCCATTCAATCGACAAATCCCAAAATTTATCTGCCCTGCGGCAACTGCCTGATGGGACACGTGGACGGCACGAATGCCATGGCGCTTGCCTGGATGCGCGATGCGAATGTGTTGCAGATGGCCGGCTACACCGTCCCCACGTGGTTCGGCTATGCAGGCTGGGGCATCATGGACTATATGCTGGAGATGCCAGGCAGATACACCTTTGCCGAAGCATTCCTGGCGAATCAGATCGCGCTCGACTATCTCCTACTCAAGCAACCGAGCAAGGGGCTCCAATTTGACAAGACGGTCGTAGCCTTCTACGGCGACCCGCTCTGGGAGGCGCGCCTGGCCGCTCTCCCCTCCGGCTATGAGCAGACACTCACGAAAAACAGTGACGGCTACACGCTGACCATCAAGCCCCTGCGCGGAGAGAACTCTTTCAAGCTGCTCAGCTACAACGGCTCGCAACGCGGCAGCCGCCCCATCATCGCATGGCTGCCGAAAAAGCTGACTCAGCCCGTCGTTATCGAAGGCAAAGAACTGAATCCTGTCGTCACCCCGCGCTTTATTCTCCTCCCCCTACCCGAGGCGCTGAAAGACAGTTATGTTGTCCGAATCACTGGACAGTAATTGCATCAAACTGCGGCTTGCAAGTGGGAACCAATTAGCTTAAAATTTGCGCATGCCAACTGATTCGAAAGAACAAGCCACCATCGAGACCATTAGCGGAACGGTCGAATCGATTGTTTTCAGGAATGATGAGACAGGCTATACGGTCTGTACGCTGAAGACGGTCACCCGCGTAGCAGGTTCACGGCTTCACGAAGAGAAGGTGACGGTTGTGGGAAGTTGCGCAGCCATGTGGGAGGGCGAGGAGCTGCACGCCGAAGGCCAATGGAACCGGCATCCGTCGCATGGACGGCAATTCCAGGCAAAATCCATTACCTGCATCACGCCGACCTCCACCGAGGGCATTTGTCGTTATCTGGCGAGCGGCATGATCAAGGGCATCGGCCCCAAATTTGCAGAGCGTATCGTTGAAAAGTTCGGAGACAAGACACTGGACATCATCGACAAGCAGTCCGCGCGGCTTCGCGAGGTGGATGGCATTGGTGAAAGTCGCTGCGCGATGATCAAGGATTCCTGGATCGAGCAGCGCGGCGTGCGCGAAATCATGATCTTCTTGCAGTCACACGGCATCGGGACAGCCAAGTCAGCGCGCATTTACCGGCAATATGGCGCGGATGCGATTGCGGTTGTGAAACGAAACCCCTATCGTCTTTGCGAAGATGTCTGGGGCATCGGCTTCAAGACTGCCGACGGGATTGCGCTCAGCGTGGGCATCCCGCATGACTCGCCGGTCCGCGCCAACGCAGGACTGATTTACACGCTGAAATCCGAGGCGGAGGAAGGGGGCCACTGCTTCGCCATTGACGCCGACCTTCTGCTCCACGCACAGGAGTTGCTCGACATATCGGTCGAGATCCTGGCTGCCGCGCTCGCGGAGCAGATTGAAGCAGGTCTGCTCGTCCGCGAAGAGAACCATATTTATCTGCGCGACCTTTACCGCGCAGAGATGCGTGTCACCCTGAAGCTCAAGCACCTGCTCTCCACCCCGCGCACCTTTAAACCGATTGATGCGGAGAAGGCGATCGCCTGGGCCGAAGAGAAGATGCGACTCCAGCTTGCGCCTCTTCAGCGTGAAGCGCTTGCGAACGCGATCAACTCGAAAGTTTCGATCATCACCGGCGGCCCAGGCGTCGGCAAAACAACCATTATCCGGGCTTTGACAGAGATTTTCGGCGCGCGCAAACTCGACATCCGGCTTGCAGCGCCGACCGGCCGCGCGTCCAAGCGCATGTCTGAGGCCACGCATCGCGAAGCGCAGACGATTCACCGCCTGCTCAAATTCAATCCGAGTTTTGGGCGCTTTGAATTCGACGCGGAGAACCCGCTGGAGGGCGACTGCTTTATCCTGGATGAGACCTCCATGATCGACATTAAGCTCATGGATTACTTCCTGGCGGCGCTTCCCAACAATGTGACCCTGATTCTCGTGGGCGACATTGACCAGCTTCCCAGTGTCGGCCCGGGCAATGTCCTGCGCGACTTGATTGGCTCGGGGGTCATCCCCTACTGCAAACTCGACACCATCTTCCGGCAGGACAAGACAGGGCTCATCGTCCGGAATGCCCATCATGTAAATCATGGAGAGCCTTTTGAGACAAGCGAAGCCAAGGAGAGTGACTTTTATTTTATTGAGACGGGCGAACCCGAGACCATCATCTCACGCACCGTTGAACTGATGACCCAGCGCATTCCCAGTAAATTCGGCATGGATCCCATGCACGACGTACAAGTCCTGACGCCGATGCGCAAAAACCTGCTGGGCACTGAGAACCTCAACGACGTCATCCAGACCGCGCTGAACCCCTCAGGCCCATCCCTCTTGCGAGGCTGCACGCATTACCGCAGGGGAGACCGCGTCATGCAGATGCGCAACAATTACGACAAGGACGTCTTCAACGGCGACATCGGTTTTATCAAAGAAGTTTCCGAGGAAGACCACTACCTGGTGATTCTGTTCGACGGTCGCCCGGTGCGTTACGAGCAGAGCGAGCTGGATGAAGTCGTCCTGGCCTACGCCTGTTCGATCCACAAGTCCCAGGGCAGCGAGTATGCGGCCGTCATCGTCCTGATGCACACCCAGCATTACAAGCTGCTCCAGCGCAATCTGCTCTACACAGCGATTACGCGCGGCAAGAAGCTGGTGCTGGTGGTAGGCTCCTCGCGGGCGATCGGCATCGCCATCCGCGCCAACCAAGTCCGTGAACGCCGGACTGCGCTGAGTAGCCGATTGCGCGAATGAAACGATAGAATCGAGGGATTCGATTGAATCGATTCTGTCGATTATTTCGATTACCTCGATTCCCTCGAAAATTCCAGGTCTCAGCGAATGGGAAACACGAGAAAGACGCCGACTGTCCAGAGCGCATGGGAGACGATGCAGGCGATCAGGTCGCCTTTGCGCCACTGATAGAGCGCGCACCAGAAAATACCGGCAACCAGCGCAGCCATGGCCAGCATCAGATTGCAGGATGGAATATGGACTGCTCCATAGACCCCCGCGCCAACCAAAAATCCGCGCCATTCACCCCAGCGTCTCACGGCTTCGCGCAGCACATAACCGCGCCAGAAGAGTTCTTCGCCCGGACTGGTGACCAGCAGCAATACCGCTGCAACAAGCCAGGGGTGTCCGAGTTGCTTGATTGCATAAATCGCCTCGACCTGTTTCGGCGCAAAGCCGAACAGCGAGGCCGCGATAAAATCACCCAGCCAAAAGATGCCGTATAACACGACAGCGGCGACAACACCTATTCCTGCCTCACGGAAGAGATGCTGCACACGTTTGATTGGGAAGCCCGCCACATAAAAAGATCCTGCACACAACACACAGACGGTGGTGGTGATCTTCACCCAGAAATTGCCTGCCGGGCAGGCGAAGGTCCAGGCGAAGCCGAGGGCGGCGAGAGCGAGCAAGAGTAAATAGTGAGTCACTGAGGAACTCCTTACATTGGGAGGTCAGGGGGTTGATAAAGATGATGCGGGAGAAATCGGTTGAAGTCGTGAGAAGTCGAGCGAAGCGAGTGAATCGAGGGATTCGACCGATTCGAGTCAGTCGCCACTCACTCTCGCATGCCATATTTGCGGATGAGGCGCTGGAGGTAGGCGCGTTCGATGCCGGCTTCGCGGGCGGACTGGGAGATATTTTGGCGATTGCGAGCCAGCAGGTCGTTGAGATAGGCTTTTTCAAACTCCTCGATCAAATCATTCTTGGCATCCTTAAAGGGTTTGTCCGTCGTAAAATTCATGTCCGGCTCTTCGTTGGGCCTGCGTCCCGCGCGCAACATGCCGAAGCTCAGAAACGCGCTCAAGTCCACTGGGCGCTTCTCGCTGTAGAAGGCCAGTTCCACTAAATTGCGCAATTCGCGGACATTCCCGGGCCATTCGTGACGCTTCAGCACATCCATGGTGGAATCGAAATCGCCAATCTGGGAGAGCGCGTCAGCGCCATGTAAGGTCGTTAAAAACTTCTTCACAATCAGGGGGATATCATCCCTCCGGCGACGCAGAGGCGGCAACTCCAGATGCACGACCGAGAGTCTGTAATACAAATCTTCGCGGAAGCGTCCCTCGTTCACCTCATTGGCCAGGTTGCGGTTTGTGGCGCTGATGATGCGCACATCAATTTTGCGCACGTCATTGCTTCCGACGCGACGGATCTCACGCTTCTCAAGGACACGCAAGAGTTTGGGCTGGAGGTCAGGCAGCAGATCCCCGATTTCATCCAGGAACACCGTGCCCCCATTGGCCAGTTCAAAGGCGCCCTGGCGGTCACTGTTCGCCCCTGTAAAGGCGCCCTTCACATGACCGAAGATTTCGCTCTCCATCAACTCCTTCGAGATCGCTGCGCAGTCGATGACGATAAAGGGCTTGTCTTTACGGGTCGAATGGTTATGGATCTCCTCGGCGAGCACCTCTTTGCCGGTCCCGGTCTCGCCCGTGATCATGATTGTGGCGTCTGAGGGCGAATAGGTCTCTGCCAGATAAAAGATGCGGCGCATCGGGATCGAACGTCCGAGCATTTTCCCGAACGATTCATTGCTGGACAGGGGGATGTCGTTGGAGTCCTGAAGCGGACAAAAGACGATGCGGCTCTTTCCAATCTGAATTTCAGCGCCAGGCGCCAGATGGGCTGAGGAGACACGCACCCCCTGCACCATGGTCCCGTTGGTACTGTCCAGGTCCCGGATCTGATAGCCCGACTCCTCGACAATGATTTCGCAATGTCTTTTGGATACAGTCGAATCACCGATCACCAAATCATTGTGATCGCCGGACCCGATCGTGTAGGTGTCGCGATTCACGAAGAACTCGCGTCCCTGGAACGGACCGCTGATCACAAGCAGTTTTGTCTTCCGGACGCGCAGAATGTTTTCATAGCCGCTGTCCGAATTCAGCACGAGTGTACCTGAGTTATTGTTTTGATTAGAAGCCATACATACCACCACACATTAATTTACATGAGCTTAGTATAACGCATGCCTACGGTTGTATGCAACCACTGTTTTATTGTTTTTCGAATCTATTTTTGGCATATTATCTCCATGAACGACCCTCAAACGCTTCTTTTCCCTCTCCCCAGAGCATGGCATTCCAGAGAAGGGACGTGCGCATTGCCCCATTTGGGAGCTTTCCAAATGTGCGGGCAGGACACTGAGGTAAAGCCCGCGCAGATGCGTTTACAAGCGGCATTGGGGCCGGAGTGGTATCCTGCATCCGGAGGGGCGGCCGCGACATTCATCCGCTTTGGGATCACGGACTCTGTGACTGCCCAGGGTTATCGCATCAGGATTGACGGGACAGGCATCACGGCAGAAGCGTCTGACCGGGAAGGTCTCTATTACGCGGCCATTACCCTTGCTCAGCTGCTCCGTCAGCACGGGAAGAGCCTCCCGCTGTGCGAAATCGAGGACTCCCCTGACTTTCCGATCCGGGGGGTCATGCTTGATGTCAGCCGTGACAAAGTCCCCACCATGGAGACCCTCTACTGGCTTATTGACCATCTTTCGGAGCTCAAATACAACCATCTGCAGCTCTATATTGAACATGCGTTCGCCTATCAGAACCATGGCGAGGTCTGGAGGGATGCCAGCCCGCTGACGGCCGAGGAGATCCGTGCCCTGGACGTCTATTGCAAGGAGCGCTGCATGGATCTTGTCCCGAATCAAAACTCCTTCGGCCATTTAGAACGCTGGTTTGCCCATCCGCGCTATCTTCACCTTGCAGAACTCCCTCAGGGCGGGGCTCCGCTCCCCTGGGGCGGATTTCAGGCCAAGCCCGCGTCGCTCTGCCCGACAGACCCTCGCAGTTTCGCCTTCTTAGGCGAGCTCTACGACGAGTACCTGCCGAATTTCTCCTCGCAGCTCTTCAATGTCGGCTGCGACGAGCCCTTTGATTTGCGCGGCCCAGGGCGCTCACAGGAGCAGGTCAAGCAACTGGGGGAAGGCCGCGTGTACCTCGACTTCATCTTAAAGCTTTACGCGATGATATCCAAACGGGGTAAAAATATGGCCTTTTGGGGTGACATCATCATCAATCACCCGGAGCTTGTGCCGGAGGTGCCCCAAGACGCCCTTGTGCTCGAATGGGGATATGAGGCGGACCATCCCTTCGATGCCCACGGCGCACTTTTCGCAGCCTCCAAGATACCCTTCTGCGTCTGTCCGGGAACTTCATCATGGAACAGTCTCGGGGGGCGCACGGACAACATGCGGGCCAATATCCGCTCCGCGGCAGAGAACGGGCTCAAGCACGGCGCCTGCGGGCTGATCGTCTGTGACTGGGGCGACTGGGGACACTGGCAGCCCCTCTCCCTGAGCTTCCCCGGCTTCGTTTATGCCGCTGGCGTCAGCTGGAATGGTGCCGCAAACCAGGACATTGACCTTGCAACAGCCTGCGACATGCAGATGACCGAGGGATTTGGGAAACTGTTGCTGGAACTCGGGATCGTATACACCCTTGCCGGGGCTACGCGCGGAAACAGCACCGAGCTCTTTCATATCCTCTCGAAACCCATGACGCGCCCGCTCTTAGCCGGCGTGACAGCAGAAACCCTTGAAACGGTCTTGCAGCGGCTACAGGTGCTTGAAGTCGCCCTTGCTGCACAGGAAACCCTTATTGCACAAGAGCTTTTACATACCTTTAAAATCCTTCGTGCTGCCTGCCATCGTGGCCTAGCCATTTTGGACGGCAGCATCCATGAAGCACCAACCCGCAAGCAACTCGCCGCCGAGTTCGACACAGTCATCACATCACTGGCTCAGGTCTGGAGACTTCGTAACCGGGAAGGAGGGTTAAAGGACAGCCTTGCCCGGCTCGACCCGATTCGAGCCGAATACGCTCTTTAGATGTCATCCGGCACTTCGATCCGGATGGTACGGCTCTTTAACTCACGCAGTTTCTCAGACGTTGGCTTATCAACATCCACATCGGCTGCATGGAGCGTTCCTTCCTCGGAGAAGAAGGGGACCTCAAAGCTTGCGCCGCAAGCAGGGCATTCAGCGGATGTCCCGGCCATTTCAAGCGGCGCCTCGATTTCCTGACGGCAGCTCTTGCAGTAGAAGGAGACCGCGCGCTTATCCGAGGTTGTCTGCTGCGCTCGGTTTTCAACCCCAAGAGCGGCCAGGTCAATACGGATCGTACGGCCCTTCTCTTTACCTTGGGCCTGATCATCCACCTGGTTCTGGACATCGGAGATAACTTCCTGAACCTTCTCAGCCGCCTCTGCCTCCGGTGTCGGCGGCAGCGGTTCACCATGGAGGGTTCCAGGCTCGGAAGCGTCCGGCACAACAATGGATGCCTGGCAATTGGGGCACTCCGCGAGCATGCCGGCGGTGGAGAGCGGTGCTTCGATTTCCTGGCCACAGGCCTTGCATTTGAACGAAACGGCCTGGGAAAAATCTTCCATCTCCGGCGTAATAACCGGTGCTTCCGCAATCACCATTTCGGGTGGCGGGGTCACTTCATTACGGACCCGCTTCAGGATACGGACCCGCAAGCTGTCGTGTGCGCCAATAATCAGGGTCTGCCCAGAGCGCGGGTTGCGAACTTTCCGCGGCTTGCGATGGATGACATCCAGTCGGCAAAGCCCTGGAACGGTAAAACCGTCATTCTGTGCCTCACGACATGCAATGGTCTTCAAGGTGTCCAAAATCAGGCGAATTTTTACTTGAGAAACACTTGCAACGACACCCAACTCGCGTATTAAGTGACTTTTCTGATACGTATTTTTCTTCATCACAGACTCCTGTAAAGATTGACACTCATAACCATTTAAAAAAAAGAATACGCATTTATCCAAAAGAAGGCAAGCGTATTCTAGAGAAATTCCTTGGAAAAAAAATCGGTCATGTGATGAAAACGCTAGTCAGACCTTCGAAAATCTGATAACGTAATTTTGTTTTAACTCATTTTGAGGATTTTATTTATGGCATTTGGCAACTGGTTTAATAAAAAAGACGAACCAAAAAAAGCAGATGGTTTGCTCGCTGAGCAAGCTCCCATAGCTCCAAAAGCTACGATGCCTCCTCAGCATGCCACACCCCCTGGTGAAAAGCCTCTGTTAAAGCCACTCGTAAAACCGGGAGTGCCCACCTTAAAAGCGGTGCCCAATTCAACGCCACCCCCACCACCGCCTCCGGCGCCTGAGCCTGGAGGCTTGAAGGTAAGGCCTAAAGTGGATCAGCGTGCCCTCTATCAGCAATTGATAAATGGACTCTACGATGCCGTACTTATCCTTGATGATCGCGGGAATGTGATGGAATGCAACATCCGTGTCGAGGAGGTACTCGGGTATACGCGGGATGAGGCTTGGGATCTTCCGATTACCACGGTTATGCCTGGAATGACCCGCCAGCTGTTTGAACATCTGAAGAAGAACCTGGCCGAAAACCATCACGTCTTGATTGATTCGCGATGCTTCCGCAAAGACGGCACGTCCTTTACCGGGGAAGTCGGTGTCTGCAACATCACTTTCATGCGCGGCAACAACATGATCTTCACGATCCGTAATGTTGAACGCCGCAAGAACGCCATGATCGACACGAAGAAACTGCACGCAGCGATTGACCAGTCGCTCTCCCCGATGTTCATCTGCAATGTTGACGGCACTTTCGTTGTCGCGAACCAGCTGGCGCTCGACTTGTTTGGCATCCAGAATTTGACGGATGCAAAAACGGTCAAACTGCCAACGCAACTTCCCAATGCTGCAAGCATGTTTGAAACGGCTGCCAAAGGCAACAAAACCTGTGAAACCTTAACCTTCAGCCAGCAGGGTATCGTCGTCACCTTCAAGCTTGCCTTAGCGCCGATCAAGAACGGTGATGAGATCATCGGCATAACCGGCTCCATTCTATTAGTCCAATAGGCCGATTGCCACAAAAGAAAAGAGGGGCGGGTTATCCCGTCCCTCTTTTTTGTTTGGGCTCAGCAGGAGCGAGTCCTTTCTCCTGCCTTTTCTTCAGTCAATCTGAAGTCCGTCCGCCGTCGCCTTCACATGAAGGGTCGCACCCGGCATGACAGCCCCAGAGACGATTTTTCGGGCAATCGGCGTTTCCAGTTCGCGTTGGATGGCACGTTTCACAGGGCGGGCTCCATAGACCGGATCAAAGCCCTTATCCGCGATCCACTCAATAGCTGAATCCGTCAACTCCAGCCCCATATCCTGCTCAGCGAGCCGCCCCCGCAGATCAGCGAGCTGCAACCGGACAATCGCGGCGATCTGCTCTTTTCCAAGGGGCTTGAAGAGAACAATGTCATCCAGCCGGTTCAGAAATTCAGGACGGAAACTCGCCTTCAGCAAGTCCATGACCTGTTTACGGACCTTCTCAGATATCTCAGGCTGTATGGCCTTATCTGATCGATTGGTTCGCTCCAATGCCAGGAATTCGGAACCGATGTTACTGGTCAGGATAATGACCGCGTTCCGGAAACTCACCGTGCGCCCATGGCTATCCGTCAGACGTCCGTCATCCAGGACCTGCAAGAGGATGTTGAAGACATCGGGATGCGCCTTCTCAATCTCATCCAGCAACACCACACAGTAGGGTTTACGCCGAACCGCTTCCGTCAGTTGCCCGCCCTCTTCATATCCGACATATCCCGGAGGCGCGCCCACCAAACGTGAAACCGTGTGCTTCTCCATGTATTCGGACATGTCAATACGGACCATCGCCTGCTCGGAGTCAAACAATTCGGCTGCCAGCGTCTTGGCCAGCTCAGTCTTGCCCACCCCTGTCGGCCCCAGGAAGAGGAAGGCGCCCATCGGCCGCTGCCGATTCTTAATGCCCGCGCGCGAACGCAAGACCGCATCCGATACCGTGTCAACAGCTTCATCTTGCCCCACGACACGCTGATGCAGGATATCGGCGAGGTGCAAGAGCTTGTCGCGCTCGCCTGCCAGCAACTTGGTGACCGGGATTCCCGCCCAACGCGAAACCGCCTCTGCAATCTCTTCAGACGACACCTCTTCCCGCAGCATTCCACCGCCATGGGATGAGGCCAGCTTCTCCTGCGCAGCCTTCAACTGCTTTTCCAGCTCCGGGATTTTGCCATATTTCAACTCGGCCGCCTTGGTGTGATCCGCCAAACGCTCGGCTTGATCGTATGCGGTCTTTGCCCCTTCGAGCTGCTCACGCAGGACACGGTTCTGATCCAGAATCTTCTTTTCCGTCTGCCAGCGCGCCGTCATCGCATCCGCCTGCGTTTTCAACTCAGCCAGTTCTTTTTGCAACTCATCCAAACGGCGCTGCGTCGCAGAATCCTTTGCCGCATCACCCTTAAACAAGTTTTTGAGGCCCGAAGTCTGGTTCTTGACTTCTGTCTTCAGAGCCGTCTCCTCAATCTCCAGACGCGTCACTTTGCGTGTGATCTCATCGAGCTCGGCAGGCATGGAGTCCATCTCCGTGCGAATCGAGGCGCACGCCTCGTCCAGGAGGTCAATGGCCTTGTCCGGCAAGAAACGATCCTGCACATAGCGATCTGACAGCACAGCCGCAGAGACCAGTGCAGCATCCTGTATATGCACATTGTGATGCCGCTCAAAGCGCTCCTTCAGTCCACGTAAAATCGAGACCGTGTCTTCAACAGAGGGCGGATCAATCTGCACAGGCTGGAAACGCCGCTCCAGCGCAGCATCCTTCTCCATGTACTTGCGATACTCGTCCAATGTGGTTGCGCCGATACAGTGCAGTTCCCCGCGCGCCAGCATGGGCTTGAGCATATTGCCGGCATCCGATGACCCTTCGGTCTTCCCTGCGCCGACAATGGTGTGGATCTCGTCAATAAAGAGCAGGATGCGGCCCTCAGCGGCTTTGATCTCATTCAAGACCGCCTTCAGTCGCTCTTCAAATTCGCCGCGATATTTCGCGCCCGCCATGAGGGATGTCATATCCAGCGAAAAGATCGTACACGTCTTCAATCCTTCCGGCACGTCGCCGCGCACAATGCGTTGGGCAAGGCCTTCAACAATCGCGGTCTTTCCTACGCCCGGCTCGCCAATGAGCACGGGGTTGTTCTTTGTCTTACGCGAAAGAATCCGGATGACATGACGTATTTCCGTATCACGCCCGATCACAGGGTCCAGCTTGCCTGATTTCGCCAGTTCCACAAGGTCGCTGCCATATTTTTTAAGCGCCTCGTATTGGCCCTCGGGATTGTCAGTCGTCACGCGCTGGTTCCCTCGGACATCCTTCAACACGGCCAATATTTTAGCGGGCGTCACCCCGAACTCGGCCAAAAGCTTTCCAGACGCGCTCTTACGTCCCGAGTCAGCAATCGCCAACAGGATATGCTCTACGGAAAGATACTCATCCTTCAAGTTCGCGGCCTGATCACCAGCACGAACAATCAAATCGTTCAAGGCCTGGGTCACATAGATCTTTCCCTCCTCAACAGATCCTGTTATGCGCGGTTTATTGCCTAACTCCTGCTCGACGCGCGCTCGAAGCTGTGGAATCGGCACCCCGATACGCTGTAAAATAGTGGCCGCAAGTCCCTCCTCGACATCCAACAAAGCAAATAGCATATGCTCCATATCCAATTGCTGATGTGAAAACCGAATGGCTGTCTCACGCGCCTTTTGCATCACCTCTTGCGCCTTCTGAGTCCACTTATTTAGGTCTGTCATAAATCAAAACCTTCTTTCTGCGACACACACGGTGCGCACATCGATTAAAAGCATGGGTTATGCCAAGCTATTCTGGAGGTTCAAGGGTCAGGGTTTGTGCCAGATCCGACAGGGGGACAGACAATTAATCACCCATGGAATCGACTCTTTCGATTCTCACGTTTCTCTCGAATTCTCTCCCCCTGAACCCCGAACCCTCTCCCCAAAAGATAAAGGATTGTCTGTCCCCTTGTTGTGATGGACGGGATAAAGGATTGTCTGTCCCCTTGTTGTAATGGGGCGCAAGCATAGAAATGGATTGAGCAAAAAAGTCCCACTAACAACTACAAGAGCTTTTTTGTCTCACTTGTTTTGTTTGAAGCGCCAGACAACTGCGGTGTCTTTTACCTTGCCGGCAGCATCGAAGGTAATGCCTTCATCGCGGAGAAGCGCCCGCTTGCGTTCGATTTGAGGACCGTCGGTTTCCCCTTGGAATCCGCCGATGGACAGATCCGAGGCGACGACGCGATGACAAGGCACCTCCGGTGCAAACGGATTATTGCGGAGCGCACCCCCTACTGCCTGGGCTGAGCGGCAATGGATCCGCTTTGCAAGCTCGCCGTATGTGGTCACATACCCCTTCGGAACTTCGCGGAGCGCCTGATAGACCTTGGCTTGGAATGCGCTTACCTTCATGTCAGTTGAGCCTGGATGGACATTTTGAGCGTATGCCGCTCGCCCGGTTCAAGGTCGACAGCGGTTTCTCGCACATTGGCCGGCTCCACACAGACAAACCGTTGATACTCGCTGTCGTCTAAATCCGGTAGCGCCCGCGCAAGGTCGATCCACGGATTCCAGACAACCAGATTGCGCGTGCCGGAGAAGGTGATCAGCGTTGCGCGTTTGAGCTTGTCATCCCGGATCGCCGCTTCATTCTTTTCAGGTGTGTAGGTCCGGTCAACCTGGGACTGAATATCGAGAACACCGACCTGCGTGGACTCCTTTCGCGTGAGGAGGTCCAGACACGCCGCCTGGTCGAGCCCATAAATATGCGTCATATTAATATCGCCCACTTGGAAATAGGGATGGAACGCCTTGGATATCGAAAAGCTCTTCGTGTCTGTATTTTCCGTGGTCAGCTCCAGACTAAGCGCGTGATTAAGTGTAATGGACAATTTCAAGCTGAACCCGTAATCCCATATCCGCCGGGTGAATTCTGAATCCTTCAACGACAAGCGCAGCGTGGTTGTTTCGCCCGTATACTCCGTCGCATCCAGATTCCACTGCACGAGACGCGCGAACCCATGCTTGTCCCGTGCCGGATCGGTCGGGTGCGGACCGAACCACGGCCAGCAAATCGGTATGCCGCCCCGGATCGGCTTGCCCGGCTCAAACGCCGACCGCTTGCTGAGGAAGAGGACAGGGGCAAAGCCTACAGGACGATACGCAAGCACATGCGCACCATAAAGTGAAACTTCAGCTGCACCGAACGTGTTGATCAAGGAGACCACGGGCAAGCCCGTCTCATCCGTACGGAAGGCAATCCGCCCGGGGGCTCCGAACCGTTGATTAAGAATCTGAATGTCAGGATAGTTCATGGCTCTCTCTCCGATTTGTCGATGGATAACACCTTGTTGTTGTTAAATTCAATCCGCAAATACTCGTTCCGCTCATACACATACGAGCGATAATACTGATAGTCGGTTGTCCAGAAGACATGACCCCGCCGGGAAGCGATCGGATACGCGACAGGCCTCAGCTCGTCAATCGGCTGGGCTTCTGTCATCACATACGACCAGACCGTATTGGTCACGCCCGCTGTCATGCGTGTCCACTTGCGTGTGGGCGGTCCGTAAACAATCCAAGCCGCTTCTTCTGCATCGCCAACCTGGAGCAGCCCCTTGCGCAAACGCTCCTGGCTCTCCGCCGGCAAAGAGGCGAAATAGTCAGCTCTTGCTGTAATGCGCTTGGCAATGCGCTCCTCCAGCGTCAAGCAGCCTGCCAAAAAGGTGCAGATAAAAAAGCACCCTATAATCACTTGCTTCATAAAATAACTCCTTTCGGACTTGGGACTCTGGACGTGGGACTTGCAGCGCGACTGCCAACTGCCCACTGCCACTGCCTACTACAACTCAAATCGCCAACATGGCTTCAATCGACTTGCGCGCACGCGATGCAATCGGTTCCGCGACCTGCACGACAGTCTGATTTTCCTGCAAGCTCCACAACACTTTCTCAAGCGTGGTCTTCTTCATGTTCGGGCAGACAGCCGACTCCAGCAAAGGAAAGAACTGCTTGTCGGGATTCTCCTTTTTCAGACGATGCAAAATGCCCGTTTCCGTTCCCACAATAAAAGCGCTCTCCGGACGCCCCAGCACATAACGGCACATGCCGCCTGTCGAGAGAACCTGATCCGCCGCATCCCGCACCCCCTTGGGGCACTCCGGATGGACCAGTACAGGCGCGCCCGGATGCGCCGCACGTGCAAGCGCGATCTGATGCTCAGTCATCCGCGCATGTGTCGGACAGAAGCCCGGCCACAAAATAAATTTCCGCCCCAGCTGCTCAGCGGTCCAGGCCCCCAGATGCTGGTCCGGCACAAAGATGATCTCCTGCTCGGCCGGGAAGGAACGCGCCACAGCCACCGCATTCGAGGAGGTCACGCAGCAGTCGCTCTCAGCCTTGATCTCTGCGGTGCTGTTGACATAGCAGAGCACCTTGGCCCCCGGATGTTTCGACTTCAGTTCACGCAGTTGCTCGCCCGTGATCATATCCGCCATGGGACACCCTGCGTCAGGCGTCGGCAACAGCACAGTCTTTCGAGGATTCAGGATGGCCGCCGTCTCCGCCATGAAGTGCACGCCGCAGAAAACAACGACATCTTCAGCGACCGTCGCCGCCTTGCGCGCAAGCTCCAGCGAATCGCCTGTGAAATCCGCCAGATCCTGGATCTCAGCCGGCTGATAATTATGCGCCAGAATAATCGCATTCCGAGATGCTTGAAGACGCTTTATTTCCTCAACAATAGTCATGTCCATCCATTTCCTCTTCACGTGAATGAGCTCTTTGAATGAAAAGATTATCAGTTTAACTTCACAGGGTCAATACTGCTGGAGCAACAAAAAATCAGCAATCCGCTATCGACAGTCAAAACGCGTGCTTGAAAGCGGCATGTCTGTCCCCTGCTTCGGCTTCGCGTGAAGGACGCTTTGGAGTGCGGTGACAAGCGGTATTCCGCGCGGCACCGCTCTTCTTCAAGCTGGCGCAGACATCCTGCCCAATGCCACTAACTTTTCATGTCGGCAACAGGGGCACGGGCAACAGAGGGACAGACAAGAATACCCCTCCTCTCTCATGCGGGCGGGACGCCCACGCTCCCTTCTATTGCTGCCCTCAAAGGAGCGCGGGCATCTTGCCCGCCGGAGCCGGGACGGCTCCGCCACCTTATTGCCCTGGGAGCGCCGACGTCCGCGTCGGCAAGAAAGGTGGCGCGGGCGGTCAAGGCCGACGGGGACGTCGGCGTTCCCAGGGGGTAAGCCCTTCGATTGCAATAAGCTAACACTGAATAAAAAGAAGAAACGGGCTTCGAAAAGTTAGTGGCATTGGACATCTTGCCTCGCCGTAGCCTTTGCGTAGGCGGGTCCTGTCTGTGCAAACGCGCAGATCCATTCATTAGTCTTGTTCCACAAAATTATTTTTGCCATACTCTTAAAGACGTCATGTGTCAGGGAAACCCGACTTGCCAGTTTTGCAAGGGCACAGGCCGATGCGAGCACTGCGCGCAGAGCCCTTTCCCAGGATGGATGAGTCGGACTCGCATTCACCCTGAGGACAACGTGAGCGACTAACCAATCACTGAACCCCGACAAGCTTCATACACATTAAAAAATCAACAGGATAACAGACAATGAAAAAAATTACGGCCTTAGCAACATCCGTCCTCATGACATCAAGCGCTATCTTTGCGGTTGAAAAACCGAACATCATCTTTATTTTAGGGGATGATATCGGACAAGGTGATCTCGGCTGCTATGGTCAGCAGAAGATCAAGACGCCCCACTTAGATAAGATGGCTGCCGAAGGCATCCGCTTTACACAAGCCTACTCCGGCACAACCGTCTGCGCGCCGTCGCGCACCTCGCTGATGACGGGCCTGGATATGGGCCACTCCCCTGTCCGCGCCAACCGCGAGATCGCCAAGGGGCAGGGCCAGATGCCGCTTCCTGAGAAGACCGTGACCGTGGCCCAACTCCTCAAGCAGCAGGGCTATGCCACGGCCTGCATGGGCAAGTGGGGCATGGGCATGTTCGACACGACAGGCAGTCCTCTGAAAAAAGGCTTCGACCGTTTTTACGGCTACAATTGCCAGCGCCATGCACACAGCTATTTTCCTGGATTTCTGTATGAAAACGACAAGCGCATTGAATTACCTAAAAATGCGGGCGGCATTAAAGATACATACGCGGATCGCTTAATCCAGAAGGAGGTCCTTTCATGGATTGAGCAGCAAGGATCGAAACCCTTCTTCCTCTTCTATTCAACCACCCTGCCCCATGGCAATTATGAGATTGATGACCTCGGACAATACGCGGATAAGAAAGAGTGGACCGAGCAGGCGAAAACCTTTGCCGCGATGGTGACGAGACTCGACCAGAACATTGGGGAAGTGGCAGCCCTGCTCAAGAAGATGGGGGTTGACAAGAACACCTTGATCATCTTCTCCGGAGATAATGGTGCTGCGTTTGGCGACCAAACCGCCATCTCCAAATTCTTTAATCAGTCGATGGACGGAAAACTGCGCGGCTTCAAGCGCGGCATGTATGAAGGCGGACTGCGCCAACCAGCCCTCGCCTATTGGCCAGGCACAATCCCCGCGGGCCGGGTGAGCGACGATCCGTGGGCCTTCTGGGACTTTCTGCCGACCTGCGCCGAGCTTTCAGGCGCCACCTATCCGGAAGGGTTCAAGCCGGACGGCCTCTCGCTGGTCTCCTTCCTGAAGGGCGGCGCCGCACCGCAACGCGACTACTTCTACTGGGAACTGCATGAGGGCGCTTTCATCCAGGCGATACGCTTCGGGAACTGGAAGGCGGTCAAGAACGGCCCCAACGCCAAGATCGAGCTCTATGACCTCGCCACGGATTCAGCCGAGAAAAACAACCTTGCAGACCAGCATCCTGACAAGGTCAAGCAGGCCCAGGAGCTGATGGCGAAGGCCCGCGTGGACGACCCCAACTGGCCGATTAAAGATCAAACAAAATCGCCAGCCAAAAACCAGAAGAAGAATAAGAAGTGAATTTGAAACTGGAAACTTGAAACTTGGTTTAGCTTGTAAGGGTTCAGTTTTTTTGGACGTTCGATGTTGGACGTTCAATGTTCGATGTTACTGCTTAACTGAACACTGATCACTGCTAAACTTTTATCTCTAGTCCTCTTGCACATCCGAGGGATTGATCCAGTTGGCGGGCGGGCGTTTGCCTTCTTTGATTTTTTCATAATAGCCGCGACTGCCTTTGTTGGCATGCGGATAGCCATCGATCTCGGCACCGCGGCCTAGGACACGAGGATCCTCTTGTTTTTTTAACGCAGCAAAAAGCTCTTCGCGAAGCGCCTCTTTACGTGCACGATAATCAGGGTTCTCTGCCAGATTATTTAAGCAGTCCGTGTCGCTCTCAAGGTTATAGAGTTCATCTGCAGGGCGCATCCCGAACGCGAGCATCCATAAAGCAGCAGGTCGCAACTTCAAAATCTCTGTTTTGGTCGGAGACCCGTCGCAATCCAGATAACCGCTGATCGGATTGCACGCGGGCCAGCGTGTCGGTTCGAAGTTGTGCAGATACATCCAGCCCGCTTTCACGATGCCGCGCGTGGGATAGCCTTCATCATGAGGCCTGCCGACGTCGTTGCGCTCGCGCCCAATGATCACAGAGTCCCGGACAACCATGGGCTTATCCGCAAGAATATCGCGGAAGGAACGGCCTTCAAAAGGCTTCATGCCGGCTGTCTGCGCATCCAGCCCCGCAAGGTCCATAAAGGTCGGCGCGAGGTCAATGAAACTGATGAAGTCCTTGATTGTACGCCCTGGCTTTTTGATGCCCGCAGGCCACATCACGGCAAGCGGCAGATGATTGGAGACGTGATACGTATTGCCCTTTGAACGTGGAAAGGGCATGCCGTTATCACCTGTCACGACGACAATCGTATTTTCAAGCAAGCCCCTCGCTTCCAGTTCCGCAAGCATCTTACCCAGATGCGCATCAAAGTGTTCAATTTCAAAGGCATAATCCAGCAGGTCATTGCGAATGATCTCATTATCAGGCCAGTACTTCGGCACACGGTCAATGTCTGTCAGCTTCTTGCCGCCCAGTTTCACACCTGAACCATACGCATAGCCTCGATGCGGCTCCACCGAGCCATACCAGAAGCAAAAGGGCTTATTCGTCGGCGCGGCATCCAGGAAATCCTTGAAGTTCCCCGCGTAATCGTTTGAAGCGATATCAGGTGTGGGCGCTACGAGTTTGCGCGCATTAAAAGGCTTTCCAGCCATATTACGATGCTTTCCATTCGCATCTATTGCAACAACCGGAGAGCAGCCCTTCATGACCATGCCGACACAATAGGGTCCATCCAAGGCCTCGGCATATGACTTAACATCCTCTGGGAAATAGGAGATATGATTGACTGCCGCCCCGAGTTGCCACGGGTTGCGGCCTGTGAGAATCGCACACCGTGACGGCGCGCATTTCGCAGTCGGTGTATAGGCCTGCGTAAACAGAAGCCCCTGCTTGGCAATGCGGTCAAAGGTCGGGGTCTTCACCCAGCCACACCCATACGCGCCTGCATGCGGATAGGACCAGTCATCTGCCAACGCAAATAAGATGTTGGGGCGTGACATCTCCTTTGCAACAAGCCCGTAACACACCACAAGCGAGAGGAACCAGATCATGATGTTTTGTTTCATGTTGGTAAGATACCACGCAGCGATGGCTGAAATCGAGCACTAAAATCCGATGATCTGCCCCATTTCCTCATCCACATCGCAGGCAGAAACAAAACATCCCTGTGGCATCTTGAGAAAAAATAAGGTATAGTTTCATCATGATGAAAAAAATTGTTCTAATAGCTCTGTTCGCATGGCTGTGCGACTCTTCGAATGCCCAAAGCGTTTGGCCGGAGACCACACGCGAATGCCGTCCGCATGCTTACTGGTGGTGGCTCGGCAGTGCGGTGGACAAGGCAAACCTGACGCGCGAGATGGAGCGTTACAAAGAGGCCGGCATGGGCGGCGTCCACATCATCCCCATCTATGGAGCCAAGGGATACGAGGATAAATACATCCCCTACCTCAGTAAAACATGGATGGAGATGCTCAACCACGTCGTCAGCGAGGGCAAGCGGTTGGATTTGAACGTGGACATGACCACGGGCACAGGCTGGTGCTTTGGAGGCCCCAAGGTCACGCCGGATGAAGCCTGCGCTGTTCTCGATATCCAGAAAATCAAACCCACCGGAAGCGAGCCACTTGTTATCCGTACCAAGCCCACCATGAAGGTGAAACGCGCCGCACCCGGCGGCGAGGGCTGGATGATCAATCTCTTTTATCCGCAGGCCATGGACAACTATCTGGCCGTATTCGAGGAGGCCTTCGGCGCGTATAACGGATTGAAGCCGCGCGCCATGTACCATGATTCGTATGAGTACCGGTGCAACTGGTCCCCCAACTTGCTGGATGACTTTGAAAAGCGGCGTGGCTACTCGCTGCGGCAGCACTTGCCAGTTCTGCTCGATACAAAACGCATGGATGACCCGGCGCAGCGCATCCGCTATGACTATCGCGAGACGCTCTCGGACCTCATGATTGAAGAGACCCTCGCCCGCTGGGTGAAGTGGTGTCATGCGAAGGGCATCATCACCCGCAACCAGGCGCATGGTTCACCTGGCAACCTGCTCGACTTGTATGCCCTGGTCGACATCCCTGAAACGGAAATGTTCGACAACGACCGCAGCAAGTTCGTCTCCAAGTTTTCCTCCTCTGCAGCGCATGTCATGGGACGCCGCCTGGTTTCAGCAGAGACCGGCACGTGGCTGCGCGAACACTTCACAGAAACACTGGGCGACCTCAAGAGCTTGCTTGACGATCTTTTCCTCTCCGGGGTCAACCATGTGATCTACCACGGCACCTGTTACTCACCCGATGAAGCCGCCTGGCCAGGGTGGCTCTTCTACGCCAGCTATGAAATGAATCCGCGAAATTCGCTCTGGCATGACGCCCCCTCAGTCAACCGTTACATCGCGCGCTGTCAGTCAGTCCTTCAAGCGGGCAGGTCCGACAATGATGTGCTGGTCTATTGGCCCGTGCACGAGTACTGGCGCACCACGCCGGGGCTGGAGTTGCAAATGGGCGTCCACAACCGCGCCTGGCTGGAGCAACAACCGACCGGAGCATTGGCAGCGCAACTTTGGAAGCAAGGCTACACCTTTGACTATATTTCGGACCGCCAACTCCAGCAGACCCGAGTGGAAAACAAGATGCTCACGACCCCGGGCAATCGTTTCTCCGCTGTACTCGTCCCAACCGCAAAGACGCTTCCGCTTGCAACGTTGCAACAGTTGATCCGACTGGCAGAATCAGGCGGCACCGTGCTCTTTGACAGCGTCATGCCCTCAGACGTGCCTGGGCTATCAAATCTTGAAGCAAACCGCGCAACATTCAAGCAGATACTCCAAAAGCATGGCTTACTCACGCCCACGCAGGGCGAATGCAAGAAGGTTGCTGTCGGCAAAGGCTATATTGCTGTTGGGCCTGCATCAGACCTGCTGAGCAGCGCCGGCATCAAGCCCGAACGCCTGATGAAAGAAGCCCAGCTTTCATTTATCCGCAGAGCACACGAAACAGGGTCCTATTATTTTCTCGTCAACGAGACTACCAACGTATTCAACGGGTGGATCGCCTTGAGCCGTGCCGCACAATCCATGCGCGTGCTGGACCCCATGACAGGCAAGAGCGGACTCGGCGCATGCCGAAGTAACAAAGCCACAGGGGAGTTGGAGGTCTATCTCCAATTAAATCCGGAGGAGACGTTGATTTTGAAAACCGAGAAAGCCCTGATCGCGCAGGGAGAGCAATGGAAGTGGAACCAGACAGGCAAGAGACATCCTGTTAATAATCCATGGGCTGTCGAATTTATCAAGGGCGGACCTGTGCTTCCCGCGCCCTACACGACTGACAAACTCGCTTCGTGGACGACGCAAGGCAACGAAGAGACCCGTCGCTTTGCAGGAACAGCGCGTTACACAACAACCTTCAATGCGCCCGCAACAGCTGCAACCCCTTATTATCTGGACTTGGGTACTGTTTGCCAAAGTGCGCGTGTGACGCTCAACGGGGTACAGCTCGGCACCCCCTTCATTGCACCTTTCCGCGTATTTGTTCCTGCGCTTAAACCAACGGACAACAAACTGGAAGTCGAAGTCACCAATGTCGCCGCCAACCGCATCCGAGATTTGGACCGTCGCAAAGTGCCATGGAAATATTTCCATGAAATCAACTTTGTAAACATCAAGTATAAACCCTTCGATGCCGCCGAGTGGCCCCTCTACGACTCCGGCCTGCTCGGCCCCGTAACACTCATTGAAGCGACACCCAGCTTATAAAGGTTCCCCTTGTTTTCGCTTCGTGGGCTCCAGATGGATCATGACATCGTAGACGAGCGTGTTCGACTCCATGATCGCGGCTTTGATCTTGTGGCTCAGGGCATGGCCGTCAACAATGGTCATCTGAGGCGAAACCCAGACATGCATATCCACAAACCAGCCGATGCCGCTCTTTCGAATTTTGACCACCTCGACATTCTCGACAGAGGGGATCTCGCTCGTGAGCTTATGGACCGCATCAATGGAGGCCTGCTCGACAGTCCCATCCAGCACGTCATGCATTGACGCCTTGATAATCAATATTCCGTTGATCAGAATGATGATGCAGGCTATGAGCGCCCCCCAGTCGTCGGCCATCTCATAGCCAGGGCCTCCAAACAGTGCTATGGCAATGCCGATCGCTGCAGCGGCAGAGGTGATTGCATCAGAGCGGTGATGCCACGCATCCCCCTTCAAGGCATTGCTGCCAACCGAGCCGTTCGCTCCGAGCACCTTTCTGGACAGTGTCTCCTTAACAATCACAATCGCAATCAACACGGGCAATGTAAACCATGACGGAACCAGATGGGGGGTCATGATCTCTTTAACCGAATGGTAAGCAATAACCCCGGCGGCCGCGATCAATGAAAAGCCGGAAAAAATGCCGGCCAATGATTCAAATTTTCCGTGTCCGTAAGGATGCTCCTTGTCCGCCGGCTTTAACGAAAAGTGAAAGCCTACCCAGGTCACCAAGGAGGTGATGATATCAGAAGCGGACTCGATGCCATCCGCAATAAGCGCATACGAGTTGCCCACAACGCCTGTAATAATTTTCACAAGCATCAGCGTAATATTGACGATAACAGTCATTATCCCCAAATTAACCAGTTCGTTTCTCTCTTCCTGCTTTAGCATAGGTCCCTTATTGTGCGCGCAGCGCGATTACTCTCTTCTTCAGTTATTAGAAATTCGTTTTTTCACGTATTCGCTTTGGGCCCCGTCTTTTTCGGCTTGGCTCCTTTGGGATAACGGATGACCTGGACATCATTAGACTGCTTTTCTCCAGGCGTACTGCGGCCCTCTGAAATGATCTTTTCAAATTGCGCTTGCATCTCTTTCACCCGTTCAGGTTCTTGGGCTGCAAGGTCTGTCGTCTCTCCAATGTCTTTCGCCAGATTGTAAAGCTCGGGTTTTGCATTCAGCACAAGCTTCCAATCGCCTGAGCGGAAGCCGGGCACGCCGCTTGCCGCACAACTGACAGCATGCTTGCGTGCCGGTTGATCCGCGCCCTTCAGGAGTGACAAAAAGCTAAAGCTGTCCACACCGGCATCCACTGGCAACGAGGAGCCCAGGATCTCTGACAGGGTCGCCATGACATCCGTATGATGGATAAGCTGGTTACAGGTGCTTCCGGGTTTGACCTGTCCTGGCCAACGCACGATAAACGGCATGCGGTGTCCACCTTCGTAGACAGAGGTCTTGCATCCGCGCAACGGACCGCTGGAGTAGTGTCCGAGGCTCTGGAGTTCAGCAAATCCCGTATAAGGGGCTTTGCCGTTATCGCTTGTAAAAATAACAATCGTGTTATCCGCAATACCGCACGCATCAATCGTTTTGAGGACGGAGCCGATGATGTCGTCAGTCTCCATCACAAAGTCTGCGTAGTGGTGTAACTTACTCTTCCCCCTCCAGGACTCATTCACAGCAATGGGTTCATGCGGGGAGGTCAGGGGCATATAAAGCAGAAATGGCTTCTTTGTCGCGGACTGCTCACGCACATACGCACAGGCTTTCTTACCTAATGTCGGCAATATTTCGTAGAGGTTCCACGCTTTCAATCCAGGCCCCTGACGGGAAATCATGTGAGGTGTTGCACCCAGTAATTTTTTTGGCATAAAGGTTTCAGGCAGCCCCACGGTGCGATCATTTTCAACAAAGCAATAGGGCGGCCAGTTCGGGACATCTGTTCCAAAATAACGCTCGAACCCGGCGGTCAGCGGCCCGCCCTGGATCGGCTTTGCGAAGACTGATTTCCAGAGTGCCTTCTGTTCATCTGATGCGAGCGGAGCTTCGTCATCTCCAGGCTTCTGCGGCAGTGCAATGGCCTGTTTCTGCTGCCCTGGCTCGAACCCCCACCCCATGCCCAGATGCCACTTGCCGATGCAGGCTGTCGTATACCCATTGTTTTTCGCAAGGCCGGCAATCGTCAGCCGGTTTGACGCAATCAACGGATGCTCCATCACGCCCACAATGCCTGTCTGCAGACGCGAGCGCCAATGATAGCGTCCGGTCAAAAGCGCATAGCGTGAAGGCGAGCAGACGCCTGACGAGGAATGCGCATCCGTGAAACGCATGCCCTGCTCGGCCAAGCGCGAAAGATGCGGTGTATCAATCTTCGATTGCTCAGGATTATAACACTTCAAATCGCCGTAGCCCAAGTCATCTGCCAAGATGACAACAATATTGGGTTTGGTTTGTGCGTATACATACCCTGCACACGCCATAGCTGTCAACATAAACAAACAACGTTTCATTGCCCCCCCTGTTTTCGATTTCATTTTTATACAATATCATAAGAACCCATCTCTCGTCAGTACGAACTTTCTAAACTATATTTGACAAATTGACGAAAACGGATGAGATTGCTAAACTGATGGCTCATGAAACAACTCATCATTCTGTTGATTGCTTTGGCGGTCATTGCGTTGCCCTTTCTTTTCAGACGCACTGTATCCGTAGACACCTGGAAGCCGGGTGATCCTGAGTTGATCATTGTCACACCTCAGAATGAAGCCATCCGGCAGGAATTCGCTCATGCCTTTTCAGCCTGGCACGAGAGGACGCACGGCAAACCTGTGCGCATCGATTGGCGGGCCATCGGCGGCACCACGGAAATCATGCGCTACCTTGCCGCTGAATACAGCCGCTCCGCCAAGCACTTCTTTATAGCCCAGTCAATCCTTTGGCCCGCAAACGGGCCGGATGTTGTCCTCGCCTCCAAACCACCCGCAACACCGGCTGATCTCCACTTGTGGCAGATGTTCCGCGCGAGCGATACACCGGACGCAATTTCCAGCAGGATTGATCTCTTCTTTGGCGGCGGCCCCTTTGACCACACCAAAGCCCAACGCCAAGGGCTGACGGTTCCTGCCTGGGGCACAAACGCACCGCCAACAGGCATCTTTGTTGACAAGGACAACCGCCTCCTCATCCCCAAGGAGCTGAATGGTGAAGTGTGGCGGGACACAGCGTTTTACGGGACTGTGCTGAGCGCCTTCGGCATTTGTTACAACACGGACCGTCTCCGTGATCTCGGCATCACGCATCCGCCTCAGACATGGGAAGATTTGACAGACGCCCGCTATGCCGGTCAACTCGCACTCGCTGATCCGACCAAGAGCGGCAGCATGGCCAAAGTCTTTGAGATGATCATCCATGCGCAATGCACAAAGACAGTGACCGCTGCGGGCTTCACGCAAGAGCATATTGCACAGTATGAAGCCTCGATTGCCGACTTCAAGGCGAAGCCCGGAGAGCTTCCGCCCTTTGTCCCCGCCAATTACCAACAGGCCGTTGAAGAGGGCTGGCGCAAGGGGATCGCACGCGTTCGCCGCATCAGCGCCAATGCGCGCTACTTCAGCGACTCCGCCTCCAAGATCCCGGTGGATATCAGCATGGGCATCGCCGCGGCCGGGCTCTCCATTGACTTCATGGGACGCTTCCAGGCTGAAATGTCAACGCCAGCCGGGAAGGAGCCAGTCGTCCGCTATGTGAATCCGCAATCCGGTTCAAGCGTCAATGCAGATCCGATCAGCCTTCTGCGCGGCGCACCGCACCGCGAACTGGCTGTCCGCTTCATTGAATTCATCTTAGGCGAAGAGGGGCAGAAGCTTTGGAACTACAGGCCCGGAACGCCAGGTGGTCCAAAACGCTTTGCGCTGCGCCGCCTGCCGATCCGGCGTGATTTTTATCCCTCAGAAGATCCCGTCGTCCAGAAAGCGTCTGAAGCGCACAAGCCCTATCTCTCCGACCCGCTCTGGCAACCGGACACAGACGCTTATCATCTCGCGCAATCGTTCCACTACATTCCCCGCTGGACCTCGATGCACTTCGGGATCCAGCGCGATCTCATCCGCGCGATGTGCATGGACTCCGGCGACGAACTCAAGTCCGCCTGGCGCGCCATTCTTGCCAACGGAGGGCCAGAGGCCAATCCCAAAGCCATGGCGCTCCTTGAAGCCTTGCCGGATGCCCCCTATCCCCTCACCTGGAAGAGCGCCATCACCGAGTATGCAAGCGTCCCACGGGCTGACCTCCTTCGCGCCTGGACCGCCTTCTTCCGCCAGCAGTATCAATGCGCGGAAGCAGAAGTGAAGAGGAAAGCAAGAAATAAGAAGTGAAAAATGGACATCATTTTGATGCTGGGCTGTTAACGGCCTCTGGATAATCCACCCATTCGCTGTTGCGCTTGAGGACTTCGCCTTTACGGTTAATCAACTGCCATTCACCGCCCTCCCAGACAGGCGGAGCGTGTACTGCATATTCGTGAAGCTTTCCGCCAACATGGACTCGCGCCACACCCTTGTGGAAGGTGTGGACTTCATTAAACGTTGGCTCAAGAACGTACGTTCCGGTTTTATCAATGTACCCCCATGCATCCCCTTTGCCATACCAGCCCGTTGTCTTCGTAGTCCTGACACCCGCTAACCCTTCATTGAAACCAAACGCCTCTGCGAACTGGGGATCAATCACGATCTTCCCTTTGCAATCAATAAAACCATATTGCGCAGTTGCCGTGTCCGTTTTTTTTCTGACTGCAAGCACAGACAGTCCCTCATGGAATTCCGTGGCATAACCATCCACCGTAAAGAGCGGCTCGCCCCTTCTATTGATGAACATCGTCTGCCAATCCTGTTTCTTCAGCGAGCGGTCAATGTAGACCGGTATAAGTCCCTCGCTCAAGCGCCCTGCACTACATACGTCCCTTAGGATGATAGCCGTCTTTCCCTGGGTGTCTATAAACCGCCTGCCCTGCGCATCGGACACCTGCGCCAACCCCTCGGTGAAGGTGTAAGCCCACTCCAACGTGAGGGGGATTACGACAGCCCCCTGCGCATTGACATATCCCCATTTGCCGCCATGCCGACGCGCAGGAGCGTACGTGTAGTCCAAGACCGCACCCTTATTCACGGGGCAAAGCCCACAGGCGAAATCCGCTGCATCGTCCCAGACAGGCGGAATCACCACCGTGCCCGCGCCATCCTTGAAGCCGAAGCGGCCATCCTTCTCAAACCTGAAAAGCTCTTTGCCAGCCTGTTCAGACGTTTCGCGAGTCGAAACGCATCCACAGGAAATCAAGGCTAACATGATAGCGATCAATCGGTTCATAAGTTTTTTACAGGTTTTAATATAGCACGTTTAGCTCTTGTGTCAACACCTGGGTCGCTCCGTAGAAATTTGAAATTAAATAATTACGCTTGTCCAGGGAGCGGAATAACCCTATCATTGAATACCATGATGAATGCAAATCATTTGATATCCGAGAAGAGTCCTTATCTGCTTCAACACCAGCACAACCCGATTGATTGGTATCCCTGGGGTGAAGCGGCCTTCGTGAAGGCGCGCAAAGAAGAAAAGCCTATCTTCCTCTCAATCGGCTACTCAACCTGCCACTGGTGCCATGTGATGGCGCACGAATCCTTTGAGAACACAGAGATTGCCCAGATTCTGAACGAGCATTTCGTTTGCATCAAAGTTGACCGGGAAGAACGCCCTGACGTAGACCGCGTCTATATGACCTTTGTGCAGGCGACCACGGGTGGCGGGGGCTGGCCTATGACCGTCTGGCTCACGCCCGAACTGAAGCCCTTTTTTGGCGGAACGTATTTCACGCCTCAACAACTTGCAGCCACAGCCAACACAATCGCCGAGGGCTGGAAAACCAATCGCGCCGGCATCATCGCCCGTTCTGATCATGTGCTCGAGGAGTTGCGCAGATTCACGCAGCGCAGCAGCCGTGCAGAGGACGAAAACAACAGCGGGGTACAGGAGTTGGCCTTCCAGCAGATCGCTTCGACGTTTGATGACACGTTCGGCGGCTTTGGGTCAGCGCCAAAATTTCCACGCCCGGTCACGTTCAACTTTCTCTGCCATTTCTACAGCGGCAACGCTGAATCCGAGGAGGGCCGCCAAGCGCTGGAGATGACGCTCTTCACGCTGCGCAAAATGGCGGCGGGCGGCATCCATGATCACCTCGGCGGCGGCTTTCATCGCTACTCCGTAGACGCCTCCTGGCGCGTGCCGCACTTCGAGAAAATGCTCTATGACCAGGCGCAACTCGCCACAGCCTGCATCACAGCGTACCAACTCACCCGTGAATCAGAGCTTCAGACCCTCGCCCGTGACATTCTTGACTATGTCCGTCGAGACATGACCGCCCCTTCCGGCGGATTTTACTCCGCCGAGGACGCGGACAGCCTGATCGCCGCTGGCAGTACGGAGAAGGCAGAGGGCGCATTTTATGTCTGGACATCCGCAGAGATCGAGGACGCACTCGGCCCTGAGCCTGCGAAACTATTCAGCGACACTTTCGGCATTGAAGCGTGCGGCAATGTAGCGGAAGCCAACGATATCCGACATGAATTCACAGGCAAGAATATCCTGTTCCAGCATTCTACCCTTGCCGAGACGGCAAGGCGTTTTGGCATGCCCGAGGAGCATGCCGCTGCCTCGCTTGCCATGAGCCGTAAAAAACTTTTTGAGGTGCGAGAGAAGCGTCCGCGTCCGCATTGCGATGATAAGATTGTCACGGCCTGGAACGGACTGATGATCTCTGCTTATGCCCGTGCCGCGCAGGTGTTGGAGGATCCTGGCTACCTGGAAGCGGCGACGCGTGCTGCCTTGTTCCTGCGCCAGCATCTTTATCGCGAGAACGACAGGACCTTGCTGCGCAGTTACCGGGAGGGTCCGAGCAGTGTCGAAGGCTTTGCAGAGGATTACGCCTTTCTGATTCAAGGGGTACTGGATTTATACGAAACGACTTTTGAGCCGACCTGGATCGAATGGGCCGTTACTCTGCAGGCACGGCAAGACGAATTATTCTGGGACACGAAAACTGACGGATATTTCACAACGTCCGGCACGGACGCCAACATCCTCCTGCGCTCGAAAGAAGCTTATGATGGCGCCGAACCAGCAGCGAATTCCGTGGCCGCGCTGAATCTGCTGCGCCTGTCGGCCATGCTCGGCCGCGCCGACTGGCGTGAGCGGGCGCGGATGACGTTGCGCGCCTTCGGGCGGCAGCTCGTGCAAGACCCCTCCGGAATGCCGCAACTGGTTGTCGCGCTGGGCTGGCTGCATGCGAAACCCCTTCAAATCGTCATCGCCGGAAAACAAGATGCGCCTGAGACCCAAGCCATGCTGCGTGAGGCCAAGCGCCTGTTTATCCCTGGCAAGATTGTACTGCTGGCCGATGGCGGCTCAGGGCAGGCCTTTTTGGCCAGCCATGTCGAATTTATAAAAGACCTCGTCCCAATCGACGGGAAAGCGACCGCTTACATATGCGAAGACTTTGCGTGCAGGCTTCCCACCCACGACATTACGAAGATCTCCAGCATCCCTCTCTGAAAGCAAATAAGCCACAAGCTATTTGTAGCTTGTAGCTTTTTACTTTTCACTTCAAATTGGCGGAGAGGGAGGGATTGCCGCTCTGTCGCTGGCGCTCATCGCTCCCGTCCGGCAATAGCCGGGCGGGCCTCAAACGGGCGGTCGCCCGGCGCGGATACGCTTGGGCTTTGCGCGCGTTTGATCAAACCGGGTTCTCATCCCTCCCCTGAAAGCAAATAAGCCACAAACTATTTTTAGCTTGTAGCTTCTTACTTTTCACTTCAAATTGGCGGAGAGGGAGGGATTCGAACCCCCGGTGCCTTGCGACACACAACATTTCCAATGTTGCGCCATAGACCAACTCGGCCACCTCTCCCGCATAAAAAAGAGCAGTATTTATAGCGTTTCTTGCAGCAAAAAACAATTCAAAAGATGCTCGACACGCCTTTTATTTCTTCTGGTGCACCTGGCGGGGATCGAACCCACAACCTTCGGCTTCGGAGGCCAACACTCTATCCAATTGAGCTACAGGTGCATAAAAGAAGGGCATTACTATAATCTGAGCGCTACGAAAGTTCAAGCACGGATGTTCAGGAACAGGGAATTATTTTGCAATTTTATAACGGTCGTTTTTGATTTTCTCCTTTTTTTGCAGGCCTGTTCCCTATACAATACCCCCTAATGTTTTGCTGTACATTTCGGTATGACACAAACAGGGAGGAGCAAATGAAACTGGAATTTCACGGGGCTGCACAGACAACGACTGGCTCTATGCACTTGGTTGAGGCGAACGGGTTGCGCATTCTGCTCGATTGCGGCCTGTTCCAGGGGCCGCGTAAGGAGGCGTTTGAAAAAAACCGCAACTTGCCTATCAATCCCGCAACCATCGACGCTGTCGTGTTATCGCATGCCCATATTGACCATTGCGGAAATCTGCCGTCCCTTTTTAAAAGGGGCTTCCATGGAAAGATCTACTGTACCCAACCCACGATGGAACTCGCCGAAATCCTGCTCCGGGACTCTGCCTTCTTGCAGCAGCGCGATTTAAAGATCATCAACAAGAAGCGCCAAGCACAAGGGAAGGTCCTTTTTGAGCCCTTATACGAGCCCCAGGATGTCGACCAAGTCATCCGGCACATGGTGCCAGAACCCTTTAAGCGTGAATTCGACCTGGGCAATAGTATCCGGGGGATGTTTCACGTGGCAGGCCACATCTTGGGCTCCGCGCTCGTACAGCTCGACATTAAGCCAAGAGATGGAAGATCCCACCGACTCCTCTTCTCGGGTGACCTTGGACAGCCTCATCAGCCCCTCTTACGAACCTTTGACGTTCCGCAAGGGGCGGATACGCTCTTGATCGAAAGCACCTACGCTGACAGGGACCATCCTTCAGCCGAGGATGTCAAAGGCCGTCTCAAAGGATTCATCGAGGACATTCACCAACAGCGCTCACGCCTGCTGATCCCGGCTTTCAGCGTGGGCCGCACCCAGCAAATCCTCTATTATCTGAATCGGCTCTGGGAGGAGGGACGCATCCCGCTCACCACCGTTTATGTGGACAGTCCGCTCTCGCTCGCGGCAACCAAAATCTACACCAAACATCGCGAGTGTTACAACGAGGAGGCGTCAGATATCCTACGCGAGGGCATTGACCCGATGCGGTTTCCCGGGCTTCGCTTCATCGAGACGCCTGACCAATCGAAAGCGCTCAATGATTTGCATGAGCCCCACGTCATCATCGCCGCCTCCGGGATGTGCGAAGGCGGCCGCGTGCTGCATCACCTCCAACGCACGGTAGGCGACCCGCGGAACATCATCCTGATTGTCGGCTTCCAAGCCGAAAGCACATTAGGACGACGGATTGTGGACCGTGTGTCTCCCTTGAAAATTCTGGGCGATGAGTTTGAGTTGCGCGCACGTGTACACACCATCAATGCACTCTCTGCGCATGCGGACCGCACAGCGCTCATGCAGTGGTTCGATGGCGTCAAGGGCAACCTCAAGCATGTCTTCGCAATACATGGCGAGCCTGAAAAGGTCAACGCCATGTGTGAACTGGTCAAACAGCACGGCGTTGAAAACGTCGTTGCACCTGTGCCGGGACAAATTTTCGATTTACACTAACCACCAACACAAGAAGGAACAAAGACCATGGACGAACAAATCAAAGCTAAACTAGAGGAACTCCGAAAAATGTTACAGGCGGACGGGGGCGACGCTGAACTCGTTGAAATCGCCGGCAAGAATGTCAAGCTGCGCCTGCGTGGAGCCTGCGGCTGCTGTCCGCACGCCACCATGACACTCAAGCAAGGCATCGAGCGCGTCCTGCGCGAGACCATCGATCCTGAAATTGTCGTCGAGCGCGTCATGTAATTGTCAAACGAACGATCTAAATAACCAGGGGGATATTCACATGCAGAAATCAATAACACGGATGGCGCTCATTTTCGCCATCACTTGCGTCGCGACCTTCATTCATGCCGCCACGCTTAAACTCGCTCCATTCTATAGTGACAACATGGTTCTCCAACGTGAGAAACCCATTGTCCTGCTGGGGCTTGCCGACGCGAATGCCAGCGTCGAAGCTTCCTTCATGGGAGGCACTGCAAAGGCCAAGGCAGATGACAAAGGCCTCTTCAGAATTGTGTTGCCAGCCAAGGACGCGTGTCCCAAGGGTTGCACCGCGACCATCAAGAGCGGCGACGCAACCATCGAACTGAAGAACGTGCTCGTCGGCGATGTCTGGTTCTGTTCCGGGCAGTCGAACATGGAGATGGTCTTGGGCAACTGCACCCCGTATGCACCTGAGGATATTCGTAACGCGACGCTCCCGCTCATCCGCCGCATCAAGTTCAACCATGAGACTGCGGTTGATCCTGTGCCGTACATGGAGATGAAGGTCAGCGGGCCATGGGCTGAAGCAAAGCCGGAGACTGTCGCCCCGTGGACGGCTGTAGGCTTCTACTTCGCCCGGAACATCAATAAGAACACACAGATCCCCGTTGGCATCCTCGACTGTAACTGGGGCGGAACCAAGATCGAGCCTTGGACTCCAGGAGACGCGTTCGAAAATTATCCGGTGCTCTCAAACGATGTCAAGGTCGTGAAAAGCCGTTTTGAGCTGGTGAAGAAAAATGAAGAGGCTGAGAAGGCTTTCAAGGCGAAGCTGGCAGCAGCGACGCCTGAAGAGCGCAAAAAAATGCGTAAGCCTGGCATGCCTTGGGGTCATACCTCGCCGACCGCGCTCTATAATGCGATGGTAGACGGTTTGACACCCATGCCCATTAAAGGCTCGCTCTGGTATCAAGGATGCTCCAATTCGGGTGATCCGCTCTATGACAAGCACATGGAAGCCCTTGTTTCAGGCTGGCGCAAAAAATGGGGCTATGAATTCCCCTTCTATTTTGTGCAGCTCGCCAACTTCCAAGCGGCCAGCGATGATCCGGCCAATGTCGGCTGGGGCAAAGTCCGCCAGTTGCAACTCAATGCCTTCCACGCGATTCCAAAAGCAGGAATGGCCGTGATTATTGACATCGGCGACGCTAAGGACATTCATCCCAAGAACAAGTTCGATGTCGGCGAACGTCTTGCGCGCTGGGCGATGCATGACCTGTATGGGGCAAAGGATACGGTTGTCTCAGGCCCCCTCTACAAAGCCATGTCCATCTCCGGCAACAAGGCCCTCATCTCCTTCAGCAACGTCACGAGCGCGGACAAGCGTCTGGGCCTGATGGTCGGCAAGAAGGAAGGCGTAGCACCCACAATTGACGTCAAGGACGGCAAACTCGAAGGTTTTGCTGTGCAGGACAAGGACGGGAAGTGGAGCTGGGCACAGGCTGTCATCGATGGAAACACCGTGGTGGTGACCCATGCGGAAAACAAGGAGCCCGTGAACGTGCGCTATGCTTATCAGAGCAACCCCAAGGCTAACCTCTACAACAAAGAGGGGCTGCCAGCATCGCCCTTTACGACAGAGAAGTAAAACGATATTTAAGAAGTCGAAAGAATCGAGAGCATTCGAGTGAATCGATTTATCCGATTCTTTCGATTCTCTCGATTCCCCTCACCCTACTTCCCCATATCAAACAGTTTCAGGCAACGCCTGAAATCTGCGGGCAATGGGCTATGCGCCTTGAGTGTCCTGCCGGAGATCATGGGATGAGGCATTTCGATCTCACAGGCATGTAGCATCTGGCGCGGGATCGTCAAGAGACGCGGATCGCGTGCAAACTTCACGCCATGCTCGCGGTCGCCCAGAATGGGATGGCGAATCGAGGCCAGATGGCGGCGGATCTGGTGGGTTCGTCCTGTTTCGATGCGCACCTTCAAGAAGGTCGCATCTTTTGAAATCGCCTCGCGCGTCAGATGGCTAATTGCACGGTCGCCGTCCAGTTCCTGATCGATTGTACTTTTGCCACGGTCAAAAGCACCCCAGACAATTGCCTGGTAGATCTTCGTCACGCGGCGCGTTTTCCAAAGCGCGACCGCTTCATTAAACGCCATGGTTGTCTTTGCAAACATCAAGCACCCGCTCGTATCGCGGTCCAGACGATGGACCGCTTGAACAATCATGTTACCGGTCTGCACGCGCAAAACCTCTTCTGCGCTATGCTCGCCGACCGACAACAGCCCGGCAGGCTTATCAATGATCAAATAAAAATCATCCTCCACCAACACGTGCACCTTGGTTGGCTCTTGCTTCAGCGGGCTCATATCTGCCGCCTTGGAAGGAACCTCCACCGTATCGCCTTGGTGCAAGGTGTGATGAGCCATCCATACGCAACGTCGATTCACCCAGACGCGGCGGTCATCCATCATATTCTTTGCAGCACGCTTGGAAACCGAGAGTTTCACTGCAAGAAAATCCTGCAAGCTCTTCCCTGCCTCAAGCTTGGATACCACATACGCTGTCACTGCTGGCCGTTTTTCATTCATGTTGTAGGTAGTGTAACAGACCCCTCGTAGAAACTCAAGTGGCTTAGACCTTCAGCAGGAAGAAGTTCTTCTTGCCGCTCCGCAAGACAGCCAGACGGCCTTCGATCAGGTCTTCTTCTTGCATGACTTGCTCAAGTCCAGTGACCTTCACGCTGTTCATACTGAGCCCGCCCTGCTGCACCAGGCGACGCGCCTCGCCCTTGCTGGCCACCATGCCCGCGGCGGCAATGACGTCAAACAAGGGCTTGCCCATGATATCAGCCTTTGACATCGTCGCGGACTGCACATTGGCAAAGATGGTCTCGATCATTGCTGCGGGAAGGCCTTCAACGGAACCGCCAAAGAGGACCTCAGACGTCTTGCGCGCCGTCACAAGACCCTGTTCCCCGTGGACAGCACGCGTCAGCTCCTCGGCCAGCACATGCTGCGCATCGCGCTTTTCAGGCGCTGTGACAACAGCCTGTTCCAGCGCTGCAATACGTTCCATCGAGAGGAAGGTGAAAATTTTCAGATAGCGGATCACATCCGCGTCCATCGTGCGCAAAAAGAACTGGTAGAAATCATAAAACGACGTCTTACGCGCATCCAGGAAGATTGCGTTGCCTTCGCTCTTGCCAAACTTCTTGCCCGCGCTGTCACAGACCAGCGGGAAGGTCATCCCAAAGACTTCCTGCCCGAGCACGCGGCGGACAAGCTCCGTGCCTGCTGTAATGTTGCCCCACTGATCAGAGCCGCCGATCTGCATCGTGCAACCATACGTCTTGTAAAGATGTAGGAAGTCATACCCTTGAAGAATCTGGTAGCAGAACTCCGTGAAGCTCATACCGTCGTCAGACTCCATACGCTTCTTCACACTGTCCTTGCCGAGCATGACACCCATCCGGAAATAGCGCCCGACATCGCGCAACAGCTCAATAAAGGTGATATCCTTGAACCAGTCATAGTTGTTGACCATGATGGCCGGATTCGGCGAAGCAGGATTGAAATCGATAAACCGGGAGAGGTTTTCTTTAATGCCGATGAGATTCTTTTCAACCTGTTCCGAGCTCAGCAGGTTCCGCTCCTTGGACTTGCCAGAGGGGTCGCCGATGAGGCCTGTCGCGCCGCCAACCAAGGCAATGACTTTATGACCGGCGCGCTGAAGATGGGCAAGGGCCATAATGGTGACAAAATTTCCAGCCTGGAGACTGTCGCTCGTAGGGTCAAACCCGGCATAGACTGTCAGCGGCTTATCCAGCGCGTTTGCAAGTTCGGGACTGGTCATATCCTCAAAGAGGAATCGGGCTTTAAAGGTATCAAGAATGTTCATGGTATTTTTGGAATTAAAAAAGGGGCGCCCCGAAAGGCGCCCCCATTTGATTATTCAGAGCCTGGACGCCACTCTTCGCTTTGTGCGAAGGCGTCGTCAAAGGCGGCTGCGAGACCGACCAGGTTCTCACCCGGCTTCAGGTCTGTCACACTCAGATCGCGCGTCAGCTCAGCGAGCTGCGTATCGTTCATGCTGACAGCCTTGATGCTCAGTCCGATGCGGCGCTCATCGCGATCAATCTTCACGATGCGAGCTTCCACTTCCTGACCTGCCTTAAGTGCATCCTTGACCTTCTCAACATGCTGGTCGCTGATCTGGGAGATGTGAACGAGACCGTCCACGCCATCCTCGAGTTCAACAAACGCGCCGAAGGAAGCGATCTTGGAGACCTTGCCCTTGACGATCTGGCCAATCGCATAGCGGCTGGTGATCGTGTTCCAGGGGTCATTGCTCGCCTGCTTGAGGCCGAGGCTGATGCGTTGATCAGCGGGATTGACTTCAAGGACAACCGCGTCAACCTGCTGCCCCTTCTGGAGCATTTCGGACGGGTGGTTGATCTTGCGCGTCCAGGACATATCCGAGACGTGAATCATGCCATCGATACCCTCTTCAAGCTCAATGAATGCTCCGTAGGTCGTGAAGTTACGCACCTTGCCGGTCACACGGCTGCCGACAGGATAGCGATCCTGGACCGTATCCCAAGGATTGGCTTCGGTCTGACGGATGCCGAGCGCGATCTTCTGGTTTGCAGAGTCAATCGAGAGCACCACGACATCAACTTCGTCGCCGACATTGAGGATGTCAGAGGCGCGAGCCACGCGCTTTGTCCAGGAGAATTCAGACACATGCACGAGACCTTCGATGCCGGGCTGAATTTCAACAAACGCGCCGTAAGGCACCAAGTTGACAACCTTGCCACGCAGACGGCTGCCGACAGGGAAGGACTGGTCGATATTTTCCCAAGGATTGGGGGTTGACTGCTTGAGTCCCAGAGAGACGCGTTCGCGGTCCATATCGACATCCAGAATGACCACTTCGATCTCCTGGTTGACTTTGAGCAACTCGCTGGGATGCTTGATGCGGCCCCAGCTCATATCCGTGATATGGAGCAAACCATCGAGACCATCCAGATCCACGAAGGCGCCGAAGTCGGTGATGTTCTTCACGCGGCCATGACGCTGCTGCCCCTTTTCAATTGTGCCCAAAAGCGAACGCTTCTTGTCTGCTACGCGCTCCTCAATCAACTCACGGCGGGAAACGATAATGTTACGACGCTCGTTGCTGATTTTGATAACCTTGAAATCACAAGTCATGTTGAGATAAGGATCGGGATCATGCACGGGCGTTACATCCACTTGCGAACCCGGCAGGAATGCATCCACGCCATCCACATCTACAATCAGACCGCCACGGACCTTGCTCCGGATCGTGCCCGAAACAATGCCGCCTTCCGTATACTTGCTCAGGACTGTTTCCCAACGGATCTTGTCGTCCGCACGGGACTTGCTCAGGATGACCATGCCACCGTCGCTCTCAAGCTGCTCGAGCAACACGGAAATGACATCGCCAATTTTGGGTTCCTCTCCATCCTTGAATTCATTCAAGGGAACCGAACCTTCTGATTTGTATCCGATGTCAACGAGAACTTCGTTTCCTTTGACACCGCTGATCGTACCCTTGATGATCGATCCGGCTGTGAACTTGCTCGCCTGGGTGTTCAATGCTGCATTCATCGCGTCATACATTGCACCACTCTTAGGTTTTGCAGCCGCGGGTTTAATCTTTGCCATAATAATACTTTATGTCGTCCGATGAAATGAAACAGAGAAAATCATCGCACGTTTGTTCGTTGTTAATCACTCCTGTCCTGTTCAGTCAGCAACCACTCGGATGCGTGAAATCGGACAGTCCGCTTTTTACACGGAGTTATAAAATTATCAAAAAAAGGGTGCGCTACGCAACTCCAAACATCGTTTTAGGAGAAATTTTTAATCCGCATGGCATATAGGCGTCCCCGCCCAATGCCACTAACTTTTCGTCTCGGCAACAGGGGCACGGGCAACAGAGGGACAGACAAAAATGCCCCTCCTCTTTCAAGCGGGCGGGACGCCCACGCTCCCTTCTATTGCTGCCCTCAAAGGAGCGCGGGCATCTTGCCCGCCGGAGCCGGGACGGCTCCGCCACCTTATCCTCTGGGAACGCCGACGCCTGGCCGCCCAGGAATACACAAACTGCCTCAAAAAAAAACGCGGACAAAGCTGTCCGCGTCTTTTCAACTCATTATCCCAATATCTTAGGTGCGGCGTTTACGACGCATCAGCAAGGCTGAGACGCCCATTGCGAGCAGCGCCATCGAGGTGGGCTCAGGAACAACAGTTGTACCTGCATTCCAAGGCGTCGTCGCCGGGAAATCCGGTACTGATCCGGAGACTAAAGCCCCGCTGTCAACCAACTGGCTCCAAGACTGCAGACCGCTCCAGCCAACTACTGTTGACCCATTGGCAGCAAACAGTTTTACGAAGAAACTGTAGGTGCTGTCAACGCCGCCGGCCAATGTTGAATCGTATGTCACAACACCGTAAGTGTTATCATACTTGTAAATCTGCCCGCTTTGCGAAGTGCCCGTCAGCTGATAGCCAGCCCCCGTGGTGGTCGTTGCAAAAAGCTGTGCGGTCACATACGATGTATTGCCTCCGCTGCCATCAGGAATATCTACGCTCCAGGAGAGCACTTCAGCCCTCACCACAGATGCAACCATTAAAAAACCTGCTACTAAAATTGTTTTCTTCATTATAACACTCCTTATTTCAAGGTAAAGGTTGCACTTCCCCCGCGACGATTGTACCACACGCCTGAACCAGCGGGTATCGTAGCCGCGTCAGCAGTAAAGACCGTATTGCTCGGTGTCTGCTCGACCAACTTCCAACTTCCACTGAAAAAGATATTCTTAGTATACCCGGTTCCATTGACCACACGGATTTCATCGCCAATCCCAGGAGGGCCATCTGTAAACCATCCATTGTCAGACTTGAATCCGCTATCGTTCAGATCAAGTGCCGTCGGCAATGCATTGCCGAGCAGCGTTAAACCATTGGCGGCTACTGCGACAGTTGTTGCGTTGGTGTTGACAACACCTTGCAAATAAGCTGTCGTTGGATTCGCCGTCTTCAACCAGAAGGCATAACCCTGAGCCTTGGTGACCGTCGATAGTGCGGGAGCATTCACAACATGATTGGTAGAATCCTCAGGCGTGACTTCCGTAACATCCAAAGGATCCCAGACACCAGCGGTCAGCTCATAATAAAAGTAATTCTTGGTGGCCTCGTCAAACGCAATCAACCGGTCACCGTCTGCGAGACCATTTGTTGCGATGAGCGATCCAAGGGAGAGATTGGTGGAGACGAAGCTCGTGGTATCAAATCCGCTAAACGGAACTGCCACCAGCGCGAACCCCCCGGGTAATGCATTGGTTGCAAACCCGGCATAACGCACACCATCAAGTTCTGCTGCCCGCATTGTTAAGCAGGCCAAGGCACATGCACTGATTATTGTATATTTTTTCATGGTCAATCTCCTTAGTTAGCCGTAGCAGGTGCAACGACCTGGAAGAACTTCGCGCCGCCAGAAACTGGATATTCCAACTCCACTTTACCGGATGCATCACCTTTTTTACGATTTGCGAATTCAGTCTTCACCCACTGTCCTTTTTCCTTCTTCACGTCATCGGTTGCACTCAACGCATAATAGGCCTTGGGTGAGGCATTGTCGACTGTCACAACAACCTTGTCAGCCTTGACGTCAACGCCTGTGATGACTGGCGCGGTGACATCCGGAGGAAGCTGAGGAGCACTGGCTGCACTCACGCCCTGCTGAGAAGCAATATTCTTTATCTCAATGGAGCCCGCGGAAACGCCTGTCGTCTCGCCTGCAACACCCCAGCCTGTTACAAGGTCGCCCAACTTGCCGGTCGTTGCCGTATCAGGAGCGCGTGTATCCAGCACCACGACGACAAACTTGCCGCCCGTGCCCTTGGTGATCACGCTCCAAGCAAACTGCACGCGTTGCTCAGGACACTTTCCATCCTTGGCCGCAGCGAGCTTGCAAAGCAACTGGTTGTCTGCTGTATTGACAAGGGAACCGTCCGTGTAAAAACCGCCGAAGGTCTTGCCAGAGGCCACATACACCAGCGCATACTGTTCCTTGTTCATGACCTGCGTACCGTCCGCGTAGAGGTCGATGCCCTCAGTCGCGAAGGTGAGCGTCTTCTTATCGCCCAAGTTGACCGCCATCGCGGAACTCGCCAGCGCTACCAAAGCCATTGTCCATAAGATATTTTTCATAGTGATACTCCTGTCTTAGTTAATTTGCAATTGGATGACCGGGAGGAAGAACTTGTAATCTTCATTTTGAAGCGTAAACGTGTACGTTGCCACTCCGTCTGTAAAATTATCGGCGCCGATCTTGACTGCGTCCAGCACGCCCGACCATGTCCCGCTCTTTGCAGCTGCGTAGGTGGCAGCGCCTTTCAGCTTAAGCACACCGTTGATTGTGCCGCTCTTCTTGGTGTTTGCAGCTGTCTTTAAGGTCACCACAACCGTGACCTTCAGCGTGCTCGGATCATAACTGATTGACCCAATACCCAGTTCGCCAGCAAAGGTGTCTCCTGTCGGTGTCGCATCTGTCAGGTAGAACTTCTCTGCATCTGCCTGAGCGTAGGTGCCGCTCGTTGTCTTGTTTGCCAGCCAGTTGGCCACCACACGCTCTTCCGCTGTGTCAGGCGTCCACCCCAGCACAATACCAGAATTTGCAGTCGTACGCCTCGGATCACCGTAGCTGACATAGAGGTCGTCCATTTCACCGGCGCCTGAAATCACCATCTTCGAAATTTCATTCGTGGTCGCGTTCAAGAAGAGAGCCGGCGTCGTATCATTATCAAAGAAGACATCGAACGTATCGACTGCGAACCGCACCATGATCGGATAATACGTGGACGGATTGACCGTTACGCTAATATTGGTCTTGCACTCCGTTGCTGATGCCACAACCAGGTTGCTGTTTTGATTGGCATAGAAACAGAGGATTGTATTGGGTTCCATCGCCGGGGGCGTGGTGTCAAAAGGGTTTAGCTTGCAGCGCATGTCAATAAATACAGGTGCTCCAATCTGTATTTTGGCGCCGCTGAACTCATTTGTGATGCCAAGTGTTGCAAAGTTTAGTGCTTGCCCTACAGCAACTTCACCATACCAAAAACGGCTATTGGATCTGGCTGTTCCAGTAACTAACGCTTCTGTGTTGGCCCAAGAAGGAAGGGAGCTAAACGGTTCAAGCTTCGAGCCGTCTGTCCACGTAGGCGTATCCCACAGAGCTGGCACCACGGTATCAACCGCCTGCGCCACACACGCTAACACGCTTGCAACACCAATTAAGCTTGCGTAATTAAGTCTTTTTTTATTCTTCATAGTGTCTCCTCGCTCCATCATAATCAATCGTTCCAATAAGCGCCTATTGAAAATGTTGAGTGTAGTTTGCCAAAACCGTCTCTTCGTGTCAAGGTATCCGCGTAATTTTTTTTAACTTTTTTTTGTAAGTATTTTTGAAGGCAAATCTGGCTGTCGGACTGAGCATACCTGCATGGGATTGACCTAATTTCGCCACACCTTGTTTTCCCTTGTTTTTTTTACAAAACAACCGCTTTCAAATACCGTCCGGGGTATTTTCACGGGCCAGCAGGCCTATAGCTTGGCCAAATTGTCATACAAAAGCTATTTTAAAAACGGTAGGTCATGGGTCTCCGACCCTGCCGCGGCCCGCTCGGAGAGCGTCGCCCTACCATTCTTATTTGCGTTGTTCGTGTCATTCGATGCAAAAAAAGTCGCCCATCCGTTTATTCCAGCTCAGATGGAAGGGTGCAGGCGGAGCTCTAGCCCCTCAAGGACTGGCAAAGCGTGCAGGCGTCGCAGTCTGGAGCGGCAATTATACAGAAGTCCAGATAGACCTGCAGCAGCCCTTGTTGAAGAAGTCCATTATCTGCATAAAAGACGGCTGGATTGTGATCTCGACCGAAAAGATGCAAGGCGGTCAGGCGCATGGGGGCTGATATCTCTTCCGGTGGCAGATAGAGGACCGCCTCGTGCGGCAACGCATCTTCTGCAGCAACAAACGGGAAAATCACGTTTGTAATGATGGCCGCAATGCGTGTGCCACCCAACAAGGAAAGGGGATGTTTCTCGTCGGGTTGTGAGGAGAAGCTCAGGCGCTGATTCCAGAAGGGCCATTCGCAATGGGCTTCAAGGCGCTTTGTCACGCGCTCAAACCAGGCGTGCCCGGGTGTCAAGGCCAGATGTTCGACATCGCATAGCAGATCGCGTAACCCGCTGAAAAGTGCTGCCGCTGCTGCCATACGTCGCACGGGCGAGTTGAGCGGACGGCTGTGATGGAGCTGCCACTCCACGCCTTCAGGAGCAAGCACATCCCCTTGCTTCCAGGCAATATCCCACAAGAGCCGAATATACTGTTGAGCCGCCTCATCTGCGGCAACTTCAGGACTCGGCAGCATTTTCGCAACCGAGAGTAGCTTGGCAAAGGCAACATCACGGGAGAGCCCTTTTAACTGGGCTACAGGCACCTGGCGGGCTAGCCCGCGAAAGGCCTGTTGATTGTTTTTGTAACCGAGTGCGGCCATCACCTCTTCATAAAACAGTTGATGACGGTCGCCAAACTGCGCCAGCCGTGTCCGCAGTCGGGATGCTTTTGCCTGAAGCCGATAGTGTCCTGCGGCCTGCAACACGTCGCGGGCACGGGCAGGATTGTTCTTGAGATACGCTTCGCACGGACGCGGTGTTTCAGGCAGGACGCTGTGGGGATAAGCCTTTAAATCAATATCGTCCAAGGATAAATCGAGTCGTGCGGTAATCGGCTCTGCAAGCGAGAGCGCCACGACAGCCTGCGGCAAGGTTTTAGCACCCGGTCCGGCGAACCAGGTGACATGCGCAATCACATGTTCGTACGCTTTATCCTTGCAGTGCTTGTGGGAATCCCAGTCTGAAGGATGCACGTGCACCTCCACATCACCTCGGATGCGACGGCCTCCAGGCTGAATCATGAGTGTCGCATTTAAAAAGTCAGGGCCTGCCTCCAGATTCCACTCGCCAGGATCCAGCACGGTCGCTGTTTCATTGTTCGCAAGATGGAAAAGGGAGGGACGATACCGCGCATCGAACCAGAGGCATTGTAAATGCCGCTCACTCCAATGGAAATAAGCATGATACCCTTCAATACCCTCCTGTACGCCCTGGGCGGCATTCAATCGCTGTGCATACGCCTCCGCGTATGGAAAAATAACATCCATAAACGACCTCTACTCAGGCGCGGATCTTCACGCCCTTTTCTGTATGGGCATGATCAATCATGCCCGATTTTTATTTTTTATCTATACAACCTCGCCGAAGGTAGCAACGACCATCGCACATTCGGACGGGAAGAGGGTGCGCATATCCAAAAAGAGCGCACCGTCATGGACTCGGGAAACAACAGGCATCTTTGCTTCGCGCAAACGCCGCGCAAGCGCAGGTGCATCGTCAGCTTCAATCCGGACTGCATAAGACGGCATCGTCTGCGTGGGCAGCGAGCCGCCTCCCAAAAATGCTTCGTGCGGAACCACAGAGACCGCTACGACACGCAGGATCGCTCTCAGATGCCGGGCAAGGCTGTCCGCCTGCTGGCGCAACTCGTCCGGTGTGCGCGCAAGCATGACATAGAGCGGATGCGTTTGCGTCAGCTTGGCCGGATTCTTAAAAAGTCTCAACGTGGCTTCCAATGCCGCAAGCGTCAGCTTGCAGACGCGCATCGCACGATAGAGCGGATGCTTGCGAATACGGTCTATCACACTTGCCTTGCCCAGAATAAGCCCGCCTTGCGGACCGCCGATGAGTTTGTCGGTACTGGAGAGCACAATGTCCGCACCAGCAGCCAGGCTCTCGGCGATCGTCATCTCATGCGCAAGGCCGAACTGCTCCAGGCCGATCATCGCTCCGCAGCCCAGATCATCCAGCGCCAGGAGTCCGCGCGCATGTGCGCAGACCGCCAATTCACCGATCGCCACTTCATGCGTAAAGCCGACGATCTCGTAGTTGCTCTTATGCACCTTGAGCAAAAGGGCGGTCTCAGGCGTCACCGCCCGTTCGTAATCCCGCAGATGCGTCTTGTTCGTGGTTCCCACCTCACGCATGATGCAGCCGCTTTCAGCCATGATGTCGGGGAGACGGAAGGCGCCGCCAATTTCAATCAGCTCGCCGCGCGAGACAACGACCTCTTTGCCGCTGGCCAAGGCGCGCAACGCCAGCATCGTGGCTGCCGCATTGTTGTTCACCAGCAGCACATCTTCAGCACCTGTCAAACCACAGATCAAATCTTTAATAATGTATTCGCGATGGACCCGGGCACCGTCTGTGAGGTCCATTTGCAGATTGCAGCATCCCGCGACCGAGGCAACCGCCTGACGGGCCGCCTCCGGCATCATGGCTCGTCCCAGCCCGGTATGCAACAAGATGCCGGTCGCATTGATCGCGGGCTTTAAGACAGGTTCGTCCTGAGCCGCCAAACGGTTATCAACCTGAAGCAGAAGCGCTTCGATGCTGACTTCCAGTCCGTCTTCCTTGCCTGCCAGTACCTGCTGACGCGTATCATCAATAAGGGTTTGAATCACAGCAACCACTTCGTTGTGGCCATAACGTTCAACCAACTGTTTCGCCTCCAGGGTCTCCAGCACGCGACTGACGGATGGCAACCGACGAATCAAGTCTGTATTCATACTGTACCTCGATTGAGCGGACAACTTGTTTCAGCGCCCATGTAATCACCTGATGCCGCATACGCCCTCGCACGGCATCCGCCGCAACTCACACGAAAGTCACAACGCCCGCAGAAGCCTCCGCACTGCTCTGGCACGGAGAGATCTTTGAAGACCTTCGAACTTGCATAAGCCTTCTGGAAATCAAAATCAACGTTGCGTAAATTTCCACTATCGACATCCAAAAAGCCGCACGGCTGGAGGATGCCTGTATGTGAAATAAAGACGAAACTCTTGCCGCCCATGCAGCCGGCCGGCGGATTCCCTGGCTTTCCCAGTGCATGCCAGATGCGCACCGCCTGGGGCGCACAGGTTTCACGGACATGGATCGGCCCCTCGGCATCCCGCTCAAACGCCCAGCGCAGGACCGCTTCGGTATCCGCCGGGGACAAGGAGAGATCACGTAAATTTTTTCCACGGCCTACCGGCACCAGAAAGAAGAGGTCTAGGGTCTTTGCGCCGTGCGCAATCGCCATCTCGCGGATAGCCGGCAGTTCGTCCCGGTTCAGTTGTGAAACCGTACAGTTCACCTGGAAGGGCATTCCGACGTGACGGGCGACCTCCATCGCCTGCCGCACCATGTCAAACGCGCCTTCGACACCCCGAAACGCATCATGTGTGGCCGCTGTCGCGCCATCGAGACTGAAGCTGCAGGCCATGACACCCGCTTCTTTTAAAGCAGCGATCGATGCATCCGTCACCAACATGCCGCACGGGGCCATGACAGACCGGATACCCCGCCTGGAAGCGTAACGCACCAGCTCAAGAATATCCGGACGCGACATCGGCTCGCCGCCAGTCCAGATAATCATCAGGTTCGGAGGAAGCGAGTCAATGACACGCTTACACTCCTCCGTGGTGAGTTCGCCATCATAGGGGACATCGCAAGCCCCTGCCCTGCAATGCTTACAGGCCAGCGGACAACGCCGTGTCACCTCCCACGCAATCACGCGTGGCGCGTTCGCTGATGATACGGAGGCTACTGTGTGCGGATGGGGCATAAGAAAGGGTCAGGGGTTTGTAATCACGTCATTGCGACCACTCTGTGGTCACAAAGGAGTGTTTAAAACACTGTTTTCAGATGGTTTCTCTTTTTTAATCACGTCATTGCGACCACTCAGTGGTCGCAATATCTCCTCGTCCGTGAGGTAACAGGCAGGGTCAACGCCCCAGAGATCGCCCGTGGCAGCTTCGGCGCGGGCACGGAAGTTGCCGCCGCAGATATCGAGGAAACGGCACGTCACACACCGGCCCGTGACCAGCTCCTTCTTGCGGCGCAGGTTGTAGAGCAACGAATCCGGCGGCGGGTTGCCCCAAATCTCACTGAACGGCTTTTCAAGCACATTGCCCACGGGCTTCGTGCGCCAGAACTGGTCCGGAAAGACTGTCCCGTCCCAACTGATGCAGGCGATCCCGAGACCCGTGCTATTACCGGCATTCATTCTAAGGAGGGTCATGACATCGTCAGCGAGTGGATTCTTTTCACGCAGCATCCGCAGGTAAAGATAGGGTCCGTCGCAGTGGTTATCCACCGTGAGCACTTCAACTGGGAATCCCTTGTCATGCAACCGCTTTGTACGGTCGATAATCAAATCCAGCGTCGCTCGGCGCACATCCGGCGGCAAGTCGAGGGCTGCGATCTCGGCTCCCCGTCCGCAATAGACCAGATGATACAGGCAGAGACGGGGGATCCGTTCCGCTTCCATCAAATCAAAAATAGCCGGGATGTCCTTGACATTGTCCTGCGTCATGGTCACCCGTAACCCCACCTTCACGCCAGCTTCCCGGCAATGGCGGATGGCTGCCAACGCGAGTTGAAAAGCGCCTTTGCGATTTCTGAACTGGTCATGAATGGCTTCCATGCCATCCATACTGATACCGACATACGAGACGCCGATGGACTTAATCTCAGCCGCCAGTTTTTCATCAATTAGAGTACCGTTCGTTGAAAAGACCACGCGCAACCCCTTCTGGGTGGCATAGCGGGCCAACGTCAAGATATCCGGACGGACAAAGGGCTCGCCCCCTGAAAAGAGCAGGACCGGGCAGCCGAACGCGGCCAAATCGTCAATCACCGCCAACGCTTGCGGCGTTGAAAGTTCATGCCCCGTATTTTGCCCGACGGAGGCATAGCAGTGCGTACAGGTCAAATTACAGCGCGACGTCACATTCCATACGACGACAGGCTTCTTGTCCTTGGAAAACTGCAACAAGTGACTCGGCAACTTTGACGAATGTCTTCCATAGCGCAACGGATCCGACACTTCGACCTTGTTTAAATAGAGCTTTGAAATCCCAATCATTCCTAATTAACGGCGAACTCCCGTTCCTCCTTTGTGTGGGTGAAAGCATATCAAAAACAGGAGGCGGAAGCAAACAGCGATTCCGCATTTTGCGTGGTCAAGCAAGCGATGGACTCCTCATCCGTCTGGCGGACCTGTGCAAGGCATTGTGCGACATGTTTGACAAACGCAGGCTCGTTGCGTTGTCCACGCATCGGCACCGGCGCAAGAAAGGGCGAGTCTGTTTCAATCAGCAAGCGATCATTCGGGACAAAGGCTGCGCTTTCACGCAGCAGGTCGGCATTCCTGAACGTCACGATGCCGCTGAAGCTGATCGCCAGCTGCCGGTCGAGCAACTGGGCCGCGAATGCCTTGTCCCCCGTAAAGCAGTGCACCACGCCTCGCAGCCCCCTGTTCCTCCAAGGCGTTTCATCCAGTACGCGCAGGGTCTGGTCATCCGCTTCGCGCGCGTGGATGATCACGGGAAGCCCCCATTCATCCGCCAGCTTCAACTGAGCAGCAAAGAGCGCGCACTGAGCATCTGCCGTTTCCGGATGATAATGAAAGTCGAGTCCTGTCTCGCCGATGGCGCACATGCGGAGTTCTTTTGCAAGGAGACGCAAGGTTTCAACAAGCGTCTCTGGCTCCGTGCCCGTCGCTTGATCGCGGTCAAAGCCCAGGGCCAGACGCGCCTGAGCCGGGCAGGCTTTTGCGACGGCAATCGCACCGCTGTTGAGTTCCGCACTTCCCCCGACTGCGATCAATTGCGTCACCCCTGCAACACGTGCGCGCTCCAGGATCGAAGCTGTTTCAAAGGGAGGCGCCCCTCCGTAAAAATGTGCATGGGTATCAAAATACGTCATAGCGACCTACGCACAGAAGAGCTTACGAATCGCCTGCTCATGGGACTCCATCGATTCACACAGACGGAACTGTACACGGGCGCGATTTAAATTCTGCTCTGGATAGTGCGTCTTGAAATAGACGCTGCCCGCGAGATAATCTTCAAAGAAGCGCAAGCCCAACTCAAAGGTGATCAGACGGATGGAGTCATACAGATACTTACGTTCCGCTTCAGTCAAGAACTCGGCTGCATGTTTCATGTATCCATTTGAGAACGCCTGACACAACTCTAAACTGAAAACGACCTTCGACAAGTCCGGCTCTTCTTCGCCAGCCGGATTGCAGATCGAACGAATGGCATCGCCAAAATCAAAGTGGAATAATCCGGGACTGACCGTGTCCAGATCAATGATGGCTGTTCCCATCCCTGTGTAGTCATCAATCATGATATTATTAATCTTCGGATCACCATGCATAATGCGCATGTTCAACTCCCCTCGGGCGAGGGCATCCTGGAACAGGGGGACAATCGGGCGGCGCGCCTCAACAAACGCAAGGAGCGCGGCGCCATCCGACGCAGCCGTGACGCGCGCTTGAGCCTCTGCACATGTGCGCGTCACATCGTATTTTGCAAGATAGTTCGGTGTAATATGGAAGCCCGGCAGCGGGTCGATCAGCACGGAGGAATCCATATCAGAGACTGTCCGATGAAAATGCCCCAGCACAATACCGCACTCTTCCGCATGAGCACAATCCCGCACCTTATCAAACGCAGTCGCAGAGGCGATTTTGGTAATCATGCGCCAGAGGTTTCCCGAGCCGTCCTTGATAAAATCATTGCCCTCACGTGTCTGAATAATTTTAGGAAGTTGCCAGATCCGGTCACTCTCGCTTGACTCAAACTCTAGCTTCGGATGCACATGCGCTGTCAGACGACGCAAATTGAGCATAATGTTTTCCGGCTTCTTAAAGACATTCTGATTGATACGCTGCAAGACTAACTGTTCTTCCGCAAAGGCTGTCCGGCAGACAGCGAGATAGGTGTCATTCACATTTCCGCACCCTAAGGGCTGAATCACTGCTGGATAGCCTGCGATATCAAACATTTGAACAAGCCGACAAAGCTCGTGCGTTGTTTTTTCAATTGCCTTCATGATGCGCTTCTCCTCTATCGGCTGTTATGAAATAACCATGTTACGGATGTGCGTCCGAATCGACTCCGCTGTCTCCTGCCCACTGGAACTCAGCCTTTCGCAGGAGGCCAGCAATTGCCGTGTCTTATCGTGACTCACCTCTTCAAGTTTACTGATAAAAATACGCGTGTGCCCTGTGCGATAGGCCGAGCGCTCGCTGACATCCAGCTCTTCAAAGAGCTTTTCCCCGGGCCGCACACCGACAAACTGAATAGGGACATCCTCATACGGACGAAGCCCGGCTAGCGCGATCATCTCTTCTGCGAGATCAACAATCCGTACGGGCTCGCCCATATCGAGCACAAAGATCTCGCCGCCCTGCGCAAGCGCAGCAGCCTGCAACACCAGCGACACTGCCTCGGAAATCGTCATGAAGTAACGCCGCATCTCCGGATGCGTCACGGTCACGGGCTCGCCATGCATAATCTGTTCGCGGAACAAGGGGACCACCGAGCCCGAGGAGTCCAGCACATTGCCAAAACGCACGGCTGAAAAACAGGTCTTCTTCTGTCGATTCAAATCCTGGATAGCCATCTCCGCCAGCCGCTTCGTTGCGCCCATGACCGAGACCGGCCGCACGGCCTTATCGGTCGAGACGAGAACAAAACGCTCCGCGCCATGCTCCAACGCCAGTTCTCCCAGCACACGCGTGCCGAGCACATTGTTTTTGAGCGCTTCACCTGGATTTTGTTCAGACAAGGGCACATGCTTGTAGGCTGCGGCATGCAGCACAATCTGAGGATGCAGCTGTGAAAAGATCTCCGTCATCCGCTGACGATCCGTCACATCGCCGAGCAGAGAGACGACCGAGACCGGGCCTCCCCGCTTTCGGATTTCACGATCAATCTCATAGAGCGCACGCTCCGAGTGCTCGACCAAGACAAGTTGCTCCGGCCCCGACTGCAAGACCTGACGGACCAGTTCACTCCCGATGCTGCCCCCTGCACCTGTGATCATCACGCGCTTCTGTTGCAACAACGCAATGACCGCATTGCTATCCACCTGCGTCTCCTCGCGCCCCAGCAAGTCGCTGACGTCGATATTGCGTATCTTGGAAACCGTCACGCTCCCATTAATCAGCTCGTAGTAGCCAGGGACAATGCGGGCTGGCACATGCGATGTTTCGCACAGCATCACAATACGGCGCATCAGCTGGCGTGGCACGCGCGCCATGGAGACAATGACCTCATCCACCTTCTGTGCGCTCACGATTTCCGAAAGCTGTTCAATCGTCCCCAGCACGGGATACCCCTGTATCCGGGCTTGCTGCTTGGACGGATCATCGTCCAAAAAGCCAACGACCTTCATCTCCTTCAGACTCTTGCTGCGCAATTCCCGCGCAATCAGGTTTCCAGCCGAACCCGCACCGACAAGCAAGACGCGATGACGGTCACCCGAGGCAGAAGAGCTGCCATAGTATCCCTCGACAAGCAAGCGCCAAAAGAGCCGTACGCACAGCAAACCGCCGAGCAGCATGAAGGCATTAAAGAAGGTGATGCTATACGGCGGGCGAAAGCTGAAGGGATTCGGCATGAAATAGCGCAATCCGAGGAAGATGACGGACGACACCCCCACAGCAGCGAAGAAGCGCGGGACATCATTGCCGCCAATATACCGCCACAGCACTTTGTAACAACGGAAGAGAATCAGCACCGTCAGCTGAATCGCCCAGACCGGAATAAAGACAAGCGTCACCTGTCGCCACCCGACCAAAGGGGTGCCAAAATCATATCTCAGCAAAAACGCAAAAAAATAGGAAAGGGCCATCACAAGACTATCAACGAGCATAGCCCCCAACAGTTGCGCATACACCAGACTGGATGTTTTTACATTCGCATTCATAAACAGGATTCTTATTAAAGCATAAGAAGACGGATAATACAGCACTGTTTTTGGGAAAAATCCAAAAAATTCAAAAAGGTCTTTCTGAGCCCTTGACATTGAACAGGCGCCCGTGATATAACTATGCCGTTTTTCTGCACAACAGTGCGGGCGCTTAGCTCAGTTGGTTAGAGCATTACCTTCACACGGTAGGGGTCACAGGTTCGAGTCCTGTAGCGCCCACCAGCCTTCACCTTAAAAAAGGTCTACAGCTGGTAGGATCCTTTCTAAACTTCTTTTGCAAATACAAAAAAAAACACTTCCGCAAAGCAGAAGTGTTTTTTGTATTTGCAAAAGGCTGATTACTTCTTCGCTGCCTTCTTAGCAGGAGCCTTCTTCGCAGGAGCTGCCTTCTTAGCAGGAGCCTTCTTAGCAGGAGCTTTCTTCGCGACTGCTTTCTTAGGTGCTGCTTTCTTTGCTGTAGCCATTGCTTGATCCTTTCGTTTGTAATGAACCAACAACGTCTTTGACACACTCCATAATGTATATCAATCTGTTGTTTGATTGGTACTGTAGTATTTTTTTTTAGAAGATGCAAGAGTCTTTTTTAAAAAAAATAAAAAAATATTTTTTTGTAGCTTTTTTTACAGGCTTTGGTAGTTCAGTTTTTCGCTCATTTTTCAGCGAAAGTTCTGTTTTATTTTGCATTTCAATATGCATTTCGTATATACTGGGCTTATGAAATATCAAATCCTTCCCTCTTTACTGGCTGCTGATTTTGGTTCGCTTACAACTGAAATTCAGCGTGTCAAAAATTCAGGCGCGGATTCTTTGCACATTGATGTCATGGATGCGCACTTCGTTCCCAATTTAAGTTTTGGTCCTGATATTGTCGCCCTCGCGAAGCGTGTGTGCCCGACGCTTTCTCGCAATGTGCACCTCATGATGACACGTCCCGATTTATATATTGAGCGCTTTATTGAGGCTGGTGCAGATGCCGTGCAGATTCATGTGGAAGCCGACTGCGATTGCTGGAACGTGCTCAAACGGATTCGCGCAACAGGGATCCGTTCTGGAATGGTCTCTCGTCCACAAACCCCGGTGACGGAGCTGTACCCCTACGTCTCCTTGTGCGACGAAATTTTATTTATGACCGTGAATCCAGGTTATGGCGGACAAGCCTTCATGCCCGAGGTGCTTCCTAAAATCAAAGCGCTGCGTGCGTATGCACAGGAGCGGGGCCAAGCCCTTGACATCATGGTCGATGGCGGTATTAATCTGGAGACAGCCGTGACCTGCGCAAAGCACGGAGCCAATCAGTTTGTCGCCGGGAGTTTCATGTTCAAGCAAGCAGATATGGGAGCGACTGTAAAGACCATGCGGGAACTGTGTTCAGCCGCACGCAGCGCGTAATATTATTTTGCTGCGCCTTCACGTTGCAGGACACTGATCGTCGTCTGCTCAGCCCCTGCTGGCCGCGTCGCAAAGGCGACGCAGGTCTTTGTGCCGCGGACAAACAATTTGAAAGTGGAGGATGCCACAGGCATTGCGCTCCACCCGCTTTCGCGCAAGGCGATGCCAACTGACTTCATGGCCTCTTCAGGCTCATTGATTGTTTCTGCGGCAACGAAGGATGTGCGCGTACTCGCGCAGAACGCTGTAAAGCGCGGAACGCCCGGCAAGGTCGAGAGCCCTTCCGGCCACGCGAGCGGCTCTCCCGCAGAACGCTTCTTCGCATCTTCTAACGACTGCTCAAACATCATGACAATACTCGCAGAGGTCCCATATCCGGAGGGGATCACGAGCAACCGTTGCAAACGACCATTCTCCTGGGTCGTAATCATTGTTCCGACAGAAGGGGCGACCTCTTTAGTAATGGCCAAGCGGTGCCTTAGCTGCTTGCCGATTTCCGTGGCAGACTTGTCGTCAAACACATAAGTAAACAATGTTCCTGGCGCACCATTGACGTTCACGGCTGTCGAATAGACTTGCTTTCCGCCGAGTTCCTGCAACAGGCTGGCATGATTTCGCTTAAAGCGCCAAAAAACATCAGCGAAGAGGACTGCAGGCGCCAAGAGCATAAAAAGAAACAGCGCACAGAGCAACACGCGCGCACGCCTCTTTTCAGCTTTTGGCTTTGACGTTAGCCTTTCGACTTCACCCTTCATTAATATAAATCCCCCATGAGAGGCACCCAGATCTCTTCTTTAACAGCAACCGACTCCTTGTTATAGGCAAAATTACGAATAAACGAATCCACTTCAACACGGTCTGTCCGCGATTCATGGACACACCCCATCAACGCGACTAAGTTCGGAGACTGGGAAAGCTTGGCCATGGAAAACGGCAGAACAGACTTTTCAGAGAACCGTTGCCAATCCCCCTCTGCCTGTACAGAGTGGGCAACTACCGAGCCAATAATTGAAGCTGACGCTGGCTGATTTTTCTGTGCTTCATCATCAGCCGTAAAGCGCGTTTCATCCTTACCGCTCTCCCAGTCAGCGATGGCCTCGGGTGCAACGGCGAGTGAGCTTTGCATAGCTGTCATCCCGGCTTCCGCCCGAATTTCGCCATGAATGCCGAGCGACGAGAGCGCCAGTCTGCTGACATGTATAAAACCAATGATGAGCAGCAGGAGCACCAGCAGTCCTGCAGCAAACTCAATCATGGCCTGGCCGTTTTTCGTTGACGCTTTCATGATTTATCCTTTGTTGCGTTATTCACGCCTCTAGTGTCCTCTGCGTGACCCGCCCCCACGATGACCTCCGCCACCTCCGGAAGGTATCTTACACTTGTAACTGTTGATCTTCAACCAGTCAATCCCCTCCTGCCGGAACGGTTTAGGTTCCCACATCACGAGCGCGCGACAGTAGCTACAATTGCCTGAGGCTGTTGTTCCCACCTCCATATAGGGCTTGAGATGCTTGGTCACATGGATCATCCACTCCACATCCGAAGACGAGTTGTTCGACCCCGAAGCCGTATCTGCCGGAATCAACCTGACGTTCCTGAACGCGGGCAGGACAAACGCAGCTGCAGCATCTGGCTTCTGCTTCTCCGCATCCGTCTCCAGATAACCAAACGATTTGGCAGCCGCAGTCCAGTTCACAGATGCCTGCTTCGTTCCTGTGCCAGGGGTGATCCGGTCAACCACAGCAGAGAGCCGGACAACCACATCAGCGCCTGCATAGTCATACTCCGGACGGATCTCGCCTGCTGCCGGGAAGGGATACTCTCCTTCTGCCTTGATCAGATCCCAGCTGTCCCACAGGCCACGCTTGTACATGTACCAGGTTTCCGCAAAATCCATGAGATTCGTGCTATTATAATCCACAGCGCCGTCAGGGACCAACCCCGCACGCGAGACATCTTCTTCCAGCATACTTGCAGTAAATAGGTGCTTCATCTTGGCTGTGACGGGATGCAGCCCCACGCCATAGATCTCACTGTTCTCATACGTGCCGGGATTGACATCCGGAAGCGGCGGCCAGTCATGGAAGGAGTTATAGGACTCTAAAAGCCCCCTCTGGTAGAGATAAAACCAGCACCAGGACCTGCCGAGAACCGCTTCGTAATACTCTTTTGAGAGAAGAATATGCGCACCGCTCGGGATCGAAAAGAATTGTGCATTGTCCGGACCGACAGCAATACCATCCGCACAGATGGCCTCTAGCATATCCGCATATTCATCCCAAGCGCCTGGCCAGGGTTCGTTGTAATACTTTTCACCGTCCGCATCGACTGTATACGCATACTGGGTACGGATCGTGTTCACATGATCCTGCATTAAACCCGTCAGCGCAGGATCCACATAGATATGGTTGTTTTTCGCGGCAACCTGGGACGCATAAAAACCAGCAAGCGGTCCCGTAAAACAGAGCCGGGCCTGCATATTCGTGATCGCGTCAACAGCGGCTTTGTCGGGAACCGGCACAGCCGCTAAGGCCAAGACATGCATCAAGTTCAACTCGCCCACAAGATTCAGCGTTGCAGCCTGCCAGCGTGTGGCAGCAAGCGCAGCCGCGTCACCGGCATTCTGAGCTTGTGTCTTACGTTGAATCACGCGATGCAAATCAACATTGAACAGCAAGAAAAAGACAAGGACCGTAAAAACCAGCAACAGGAAAAGGACTGCCTGCCCCGAGCGCGAACGCCCCAGCGGGAGGATACGGCCCCAACGCGATTTTTGCTGATTGTTTGCCATAGTTAGGAAGTTACCAATTCATGTTAATCATGTAGAGCGGGTACTGGCTTTCAATCGAATACGTGCCCCGCATCATGACGCTTTCAGATCCATCGTCCCCGTCCCCCTTTAAGGACCCTTCCATCAGGGACATCATGGAAATCAAGAGCGGCTGACGTTGCCGCACCGTGACTTCCAGCGCACCCGGCATCGTGCCATCCACATCCAAGGGTTCCTCGAGCGACAGGTCCATCTCTTCCCACAGTTCGTAGTCCAGAATCTCGCGGGAGGTGGGCGAATTCACGCTCCCCATATATTCCGGCACCCGCGCCCTTTCGAGCTGAGCTTTTGCTGAAACAGGAGAAGCGCGTAACGCGGCATCCCAGATACTGCCCGGGCTGACCCCTTGCGTGGTCAGCGCCGGCGTGGAGGGCACCCCGAACGGAATCAAACTCTTCCCAGAAACAGGAATGGCCGCGGCGCGCGCCGCCTTTTCAACCATCCAGTGATTCAAACCAACCGTCCGGGCACGTGCCGCACGCGTGGCGGCATGTGTCAAGGTCATCTTCGCAGCAAATAGGTTCGCATACTGGAAGAGCGCCAAAAAACAGAGGCACGCGACGATAATGACGAAGACCGATTCGATCATCGCCTGACCGTTCGCCGTGCCTTTTTTCAGCAAAGCCTCTCTTTTACATGCCACTGCCGTCGGCTTTGAGATTGCGTACGCTGTCTGCATTGATCTTATCAACCTCCGCCTGAGCCTCACTGCCCACATCAGAATCCAGAGCTGACGTTGCGCCGGAAACCTTTGTCCCAACAGCCTTGCTGAACTTGCTGAAGAGCACAATCAGCGTGATGGCAATCAGCACGACAATAATGATATATTCGACCATGGTTTGGCCACTGCGACGAGAACGAGCTTTCATTAATTTCACCCCCATTTTTCCTGAATGCATCTGCATCCTTTTTTACGGATAGTCCGAACCAACCAGATCTAACGTCCGATTGGCCTGTTGACGGACCGTATAAAGACTCAACGACAAAACAGAGATCACAAGAAGCATGGCAATGAACACTATAATGTATTCGACCATAGCCTGCCCGGAACACCGTTTCTTTGCACTCTTTAAACGATTCATCATGGTTATAGTATACGCACTCCTAAATGAGAAGGCAATGCCGGATTTGATAAATATGTCAGCTATTCTGCTTTTTAGCATTGACGCCACCCGCCTTTTTTTTGTAAATTACACGCGCTTTCCTGCGGTGTGTCTAAGGATTCACTCCCCGCTGCGGGTTCAATCGGGCTCCTTTCCGGTGTCCTGTTTCGCTTGACTTTAGGCGGATGAACCCTTATATTACACGCCGGAAAGTTCAAAGACAAAAAAGAAAAGTGCGGAACAAGGACCGCAAAGTAATTATGAGCCAGATTGATAAAACAGCAATTCGTAAGCAGTTCCAACGTCACGAACGTGACACCGGTTCAAGCGAAGTCCAGATCGCCTCGCTCACAAAAGAGATCGAATATCTGACTGAGCACATGAAGATCAACAAGAAGGATCATAGCTCACGTTATGGCTTGATCCGTAAGGTGAACACCCGTCGTAGCTTGCTGGATTACCTCAAGCGCACGGATGAACCTGTCTATCAGAAGGTTGTTAAGGATCTCGGCCTCCGCCGTTAATTGCGGCTGGCGACCATTTCGTGCACTTCGTCTGTTTCAGGATAAGTTGCACGAAATGCCTTAACTGTTTATCTTTTCTCGCGGACTCTATTTTTACCCCACAGGGTAAGCCATCTTTCCTGGCCTCATGCTTTCCGGTCCTTTTTCCGCTTGAAAGGTAACACAATGAAAGATACAACATCGGTCTCCATCAACGTTGGTGGAGCAATTATGACTATTGAGACCGGACTCCTCGCCCGCCAAGCCGGGGGAGCGACTGTCGTCCGCCTGGGCGACACCATGGTCTTTTCTGCTGTCACTAACACGGATAAACCGCGCGAAGGCATCGATTTCTTCCCGCTTCAGGTCGAATACCGTGAAAAGTATTATGCCGCAGGCCGTTTCCCTGGCGGCTACTTCAAGCGTGAACAGCGCCCGTCCGAAAAGGAAATCCTCTGCGCCCGTATCACAGACCGCCCGATCCGCCCGCTCTTCCCGCAGGGCTACCGGAATGACGTCCAGATCAACAACACCGTCTTCTCCGCTGACGGCGTGAACGAGACGGACACCCTCGCCGTGAACGCTTCTTCTGCCGCCCTGCACCTCTCCGAGGTCCCCTTCATGGGCCCGATCGGTTGCGTGCGCGTCGGCCGCATCAAAGGTGAGTTCATCATCAACCCGACCCACGAGCAGCGCAGAGAGAGCGACCTGGATCTGATCTATGCCGGCACACGCGACCGCTTCCTCATGATGGAAGGCGGCGCCGCGGAAATCTCGGAAGAGGATTTTCTGGCAGCCATGAAGCGCGGCCATGAAGAGGTCGTCAAAATCATCGACGCTCAGATCGAACTCCGCAAGATGCTCGGCAAGCCGGACAAGGTCATTGTCGAGGTCGCCCCGGATGCCGACAAGATGGCATTCCTCTATGAGAACGGCGGGGCAGCGCTCCGTAAGGCGCTTCTCATCGCCGGCAAAATGGAACGCGAAGCCGCTGTCAGGGCCATCAAGGAAGAGTTGAAGGCAAAGGCCATGCAAAAGTGGCCGGAAGAGGTCACAGATATTTCCTTCGTCCAGTTTTTTGACACGATGGAGATCGACCTCGTCCGCAAGAACATCCTCGAGGATGGCAAGCGTATCGATGGACGTGCAACCGATGAGATCCGTAAGCTTTATGCGCAAATCGGCGTCCTGCCGCGCACGCACGGCTCCGCGATCTTTGAACGCGGCGAAACCTCGGCCTTGGGCTCGGTGACCCTCGGCACGACCAAGGATGCTCAGGAACTCGACGCCATCACCGGCGGCGAAAAGAGCAAGCCCTTCATCCTCCACTACAACTTCCCCCCCTATTGCACCGGTGAAGTCGGCAGGCTCGGCGGACTCGGACGTCGCGAAATCGGACACGGCGCACTCGCCGAACGGTCACTCGCACAGATCATCCCGGATAACTACCCCTACTCGATCCGCGTCGTATCGGACGTCATGGGCTCCAATGGCTCGTCTTCCATGGCCTCCATCTGCGTCGGCGCCTTGGCGCTGATGGATGCAGGCGTGCCGATCAAGGCTCCTGTGGCTGGCGTTTCTGTCGGCCTCTTCGCAAATGCGGATGAATCACAGAAGATCCTCATCTCGGATATCCTGGGTTCGGAAGATCACTGCGGTGACATGGATTTCAAGGTCGCAGGCACACGCAAGGGCATCACGGGCTTCCAAGTGGACCTCAAGATCCGCGGCCTGACCTGGGACTTGGTCGAATCCGCCCTCAAGCGCGCCAAGGAAGGACGCCTGCATATCCTCGATTTCATGCAGAGCGTTATGCCGGAATCCCGTCCTGAGCTTTCACAGTATGCGCCGCGCATCACGACTATCAACATCCCTGTTGACAAGATCGGCGCGCTCATCGGTCCTGGCGGCTCGAACATCCGCCGCATCTGTGAAGTGTCCGGTGCGCAGATCGACATCAACGACGATGGCGTGGTCAGCATCTATGCCTCCAACGGCGAATCGCTGGCCATCGCTCAGCGTGAAGTCGCCTCCGTCTCCGCAGAAGCGGAAGAGGGCAAGATCTACGAAGGTACCGTGACCGGCATCAAGGAATTCGGCGCCTTCGTCGAAATCCTTCCGGGCATGGACGGGCTCTGCCACATCAGCGAACTCGCTGATCGCCGCATTGCCATTGTCGAGGATGTCTGCAAGGTTGGCGACAAGATGTGGGTCAAGTGCATCGCGGTCGATGATCGCGGTCGCATCAAGCTCAGCCGTCGCGAAGCTATGCGCGATCTCGACACCCAGAAGCAGAAGGCGTAATATACCTAGAACACGCTGGGCATGTCTCACATGCCCAGCGTTTTTTTTGCCGATCATCTGTAGCGTGTTATCCAGTTTTGCGGGGTATGTTTACATGCCCTTGCGAGCCAGAAAGCGAGCAAGCCTAAATGCGTATAATCGGTATAGACACCTCGCTCCGTTCTACAGGCATCGGCATCATCGATGCCGTCGGCTCACGCATGGTCCCCGTGTGGTATGGCACCATCAAAAATCCAGCCGCACGCCCGCTCTCCGCGTGTCTCGCCTTTCTACAGGACGAACTCGCCAAACTTATCGTTGAATATCATCCCGACGCCGCTGCTATCGAAGGCGTCTTCTTTGCCAAGAATGTCAAGACCATGATGATCCTCACCCACGCGCGTGGCGTGATGATCGCCCAGTGCGCACGCATGTGCATCCCGGTTTTTGAATATGAACCCCGCCGCGTCAAGATGGCCACCGCCGGCTGGGGCGCCGCTGAGAAAGCGCAAGTCCAAAAAATGGTCAAGACCCTTCTCAGCCTTCCCGAAGAACCCCAGAACGATGCCGCCGACGGCCTCGCACTCGCTATCACCCATCTCCATAATCAGACGCGCATCGCAGCGCAGGCGCAAGCGCCGATCTGATGGGAATGTGAGGCAGGAAATCACTATGAACTTAAATACATGGCCTGTTGTCGTTTTCACCGCTGCCTTCATCTGCGTCGCAAGCGCGGCACCCTGGGAAGATGCGACTGTCTTTGAAATCAACCGCCTTCCCATGCGCTCCCAATCCCTGCCCGGCGAAGTCGTCAATCTCGGCGGCGAATGGGACTTTGAATTCTATGCCTCCCCCGCTGACAACAGCCCCTCGAAGCGAGGAAAAATCAGCGTGCCGGGTTGCTGGGAACTCCAGGGGTACGGCCGGCCGCTCTATGTCAATTCGCGCTACCCCTTCAAGGTTGATCCGCCACGCGTCATGGGGGAACCCGCAAAGGATTTCACCACCTACCTGGAACGCAATCCAACCGGAATTTATCGCCGTTCATTCACACTCGATGCGCAAGCCCTGAAGCAACGTGTCATCATCACCTTCAAAGGCGTCTCCTCTGCCTATTTCGTTCGCGTGAACGGACAGGAGATCGGATACGCCGAAGATTCGCGCCTGCCTTCCGAATTTGATATCACGGCGGCGGTGAAGGCAGGAGAGAACCGGCTGGAGGTGAAGGTCTATAAATACAGCGATGGCTCGTATTTGGAGGATGATGATTTCTGGAGACTCTCCGGCCTATTCCGGGATGTCTCGCTCTGCTTCCTCCCCTCGCCTGCACTCTGGGATCTCCAGCATGGGATTGTCCTGCATAAAGATTTGAAAACCGCGGATATCACGCCAGCCGTGACCCTGTATGCGCCCGAGGGCATCAAGGAACTACGTCCGGAACAGCTCTCTGTAACCCTGCACGATGCAGCCGGCAAAGAGGTCTGCGCTACCCAAGGCAAAACCGTGTCCGGTACAGGCCGCTTCGTAATTGTCACCTGCGCTCCTGTGCAGATCACAAATCCGCATCTGTGGTGCAGCGAAGATCCTTATCTGTACACCCTGCACGCCCGGTTGAACAATGAAGATACACGTCGCATCAGTGTCGGCTTCCGGAGGGGCGCCTTTGATGGACTTGACTTTACTATCAATGGACGGAAAATCAAAATCAGAGGCGTCAACCGCCACGAGATGTCTCCTGACCGAGGGTATACGCAGACCGAGGAACTTATCGAGAAAGATTTGAACTTGATCAAGGCCGCGAACTTCAATTTCATCCGCACAGCGCACTATCCGAATGATGAGCGCTTCTATGCGTTGTGCAACAACCTCGGACTCTATGTGATGGATGAGGCGAATATTGAGAGCCATGGCCTGAGCTATCACAAGCGCGTGCTCCCGGGCGATCTACCGGAATGGGTGGATGCAACGCTCGCGCGCGGCGAACGGATGGTGCTTCACAGCCGCAACAATCCCTGCGTGTTGATGTGGTCCTTGGGCAATGAAGCCGGCTATGGAACCACATTCCTGAAACTGCGCGAGAAAATGCGCGCAGCCGATCCCGAGAAGCGCCCCATTCAATATGCGGACATGAACATTGCCGGGGACATGGACAGCCAGACCTATCCAACACCCGACTGGCTGAAAGAACATTTACAGGGGAAAGCCCAGCGCAAGGGCGAGCGCAACGAGATCTCGCGCAAGGAGCAACACGGAGACTATCCTAGCAACAAACCCTTTCTCATGAACGAGTATTCGCATGCCATGGGCAACAGCCTGGGCAACTTCAAGGAGTACTGGGATTTGATCGACGCCAACCCCATGCTCATCGGCGGCTTCATCTGGGACTGGGTGGATCAAGGCCTTTGGAAAACGCTTCCGGATGGCCAGCGCATGCTCGCCTACGGAGGCGACTTCGGCGACTCCCCTACTGATTTAAACTTCTGCATCAACGGACTCGTCTCGCCCCAGCGCGAACCGCATCCGCACTACTATGAGGCCCAAAAGATACAACAGCCCATCAAGATCGAACAGGTCCAAGGAAAAGCGTTTGGCACGTTGCGCATCACCAACCGCCATGAGATCATCAACGCCAATACCTACCGCGTCTTTTGGATGGTTGAAGGAAGCGGCATGGAGTTTGAACGCGGAGAATACGTTGTCGATATTGAACCCGGCACCAGCAAGGAAGTTACGCTTCCCGTCAAAAAAGAAGGTCCCTTGCTCATGATCCAATTCCGCAAGGGCGATTCCATCATGGCCTGGGAGCAGATCGCGAACCCTGACCCGGCAATAGCAAAGAAGATCGCACCCATGCCTGCAAAGGCTCTTAAGAAAATTGAGCCGCAATTTGATCCGAAAACAGGCTATCTGATTTCGCTCAAATCCGATGGCAGCGAATTGCTTCAAGCTCCGCTCATACCTAACTTCTGGCGCGCGCCGACCGACAATGATATCGGTGCCAAAAATCACACGAAGGCCGCCCTCTGGAAGGATGTCATGGCAAAAGCCAAACTCGTTGTGTTTGAAAAGAAGGAGAATAATGTTCATGCGGAATACGCACTGCCACAAGAGACGAAACTAGTCATTGACTATCGCTGCGAAGCAACTGCGATCACGGTGACATCAAAGCTGATTTTCGCAGACAAGAACACGCTGCCGCACGTGCCAAAGATTGGATATCAAGTGGTTCTTGCTGGCAACTATGACCGCATTCAGTATTACGGCAAGGGCCCTCATGAAAATTACTGGGACAGACAAGAGAGCGCCGCGATTTCAACCTTTGCCCTGCGCACGCTTCAAACCGAGAACTATGTCCGTCCGCAGGAAAACGGCAACCGGTGCGGCATCCACTGGATGGCCTTCAGCCAGCAAAAGCTTAGCGTTTCTATTCAGGCTGAAAAACAGCCGCTCATGATGTCCGCCTGGCATTACTTGCAACAGGATCTTGAGAAGGCGAAGCACGCGATCGAACTGAAGTCGAGAGACGATCTGCTGACCGTCAATATTGATCATCTTCAGATGGGCGTTGGCGGCGACAATAGCTGGGGACTTCCTGTCCACCCCGAATACACCATCCCACCCAAAGGCACTTACGCTTGGACTTTCACAGTGTCTGTCACTGGACATGAACGAGAAGGTTGGTAACTGGAATGTTGGAATACGGGAATTTTGGAATTTTGTTTGGAGTTCCGCATTTATGCGGTCTTCACACCGACCGGCGACTGTCAGGCCCAGTAGCGAGTTCAGCTTTTTTTGACAGGGTGAACAGGATTTTCAGGATTGCTTTTGGGTGAACTTTTTAAACGTCTGCCCGCAAGAAACTGGGAGAACAGGCATCCTGCCTGTTTGTTGCATGCACAGGCAAGATGCCTATGCTCCCAGTGACAGCTAGCTTGTCTCTCCCCCTTGCTTCACCAACTTACTGACACTTATTGACACTTTCCAACTTACTGACACTTATCCTGTTCATCCTGTTCATCCTGTCAAAACAGCAACGAAGTGGGTCGCATTTTGCTGTTGAATAATTCGTAAGATTCAGCTACATTATGGTCATCAGAAAGAAGAAATCAACATGCCAGCCATAAAGCCAATTTCCGAACTCAGGAATTACAACACCGTCTTACGCGAAGTCACAATTGACACGCCTGTCTTTTTGACCAAAAACGGGCACGGGCGCTTTGCCATCGTCGACATTCGCTCCTACGAGAGATTGCACACCGAACTGGATCTCATGTCATCCTTGGCCGAGGGAGAAGAGTCCGCCCGGAAAGACGGCTGGATTTCTATAGATTCCGCGATGAAGAAACTCGGAGTTTAGCCATGTTCAAGATCCGCTTCACACCGCAAGCGATTGCCGATTTGGAGGAGATCAAGCGTTACATCTCAGTCGATTTGTTTAATCCGCAAGCCGCAGCGGAGCTTGTTGAGCTGGTCTTTGAGAAGATTCGAACGCTCGCCTCTCTACCGCAAACGGGGGCACGGCTGAGGACTGACATCTCCATTCTCAAAACCTACCGCTTCCTCCCGTGCAAGAATTATCTCGTGTTTTACCGTGCAGAAGAAAAATTTGTCTCTGTTATCCGCATCCTGTATGCGAGAAGAGACTATTTGGGGTTGCTTGAAACGGATAAAACAGACGATAATAACGGCTAGCTGTGCATCAGCGTTTGTGTCCCCCTGTTGTCCCAACTTGATGACACTTATTGACACTTCCAAACTTATTGACACTTACTTCCCCTGTTTCAACTTTCAAGCGACATTTCAAGTCACCTCTACTTTCAGCTTGCTTTGTCCATCAATAAGCGCAAAAATTCACCCATCGTTGGTGCTGTTGCTAGCAAAAGCAAATGAGCTTTTTTAAACGTTGGTCCCCCAAAAGATGACAAGAATATTCGCATTTATAATATTAGCCACGACACTCGCTTGTGGTAGTGAGCAGCCACCTTTCCTGGCTGTCGCCACGGAACATTTCTTTGTCAACGTTCCAACCCAATGGCAAGTAAAGCTTGTTGCCCAGAACACCAACAGTTGGACCTACGCATTCCTAGACGGAACAAACAGTGTCTTTACGGCTGATGTCTGGAAAGGCACAGATTTTGCCGACTGCTTTTGTGCACCTTGGAGCAGTTATACGATTATTAAGAGGGCGCATGAGGAGGTCCGCACGATCCGAATGGAGCATACTCGCACCCTCAAGATCGCAGGTGAATGCTACAGCTTGGATATCCACGCGTCTCCCAAAAACTATGATGACGGTCTGATCGACCGAATCCTTGTGAGCATTAATATGAAGTGGTCATCGACCAACCAAGTGCCGCAGACAATTGGGGCACCTGCGCCGCTTGCTGGCCACTGACGCTAGCCAGATCCTCAGCCTTGTCTGTCCCTTTTCTGCCTTAAACGTCTGCTCGCAAGAAACTGGGAGAACAGGCATCCTGCCTGTTTGTTGAATGCACAGGCAGGATGCCCAATGCCACCAACTTTTCATGTCGGCAACAGGGGAACAGACAAGAATGCCCCTCCTCTTTCATGCGGGCGGGACGCCCACGCTCCCTTATATTGCTGCCCTCAAAGGAGCGCGGGCATCTTGCCCGCCGGAGCCGGGACGGCTCCGCCACCTTATTGGCCTGGGAGCGCTGACGTCCGCGTCGGCAAGAAATATGGCGCGGGAGGTCAAGGCCGACGAGGACGTCGGCGTTCCCAGGGGGTAAGCCCTTCGTTTGCAACAAGCTAACACTGAATAAAAAGAAGAAACGGGCTTCGAAAAGTTAGTGGCATTGGGCAAGATGCCTATGCTCCCAGTGGCAGTTACCGTGTCTATCCCCCTGCTTCCCCAACTTGCTGACACTTACTGGCACTTCCCAACTTACTGACACTGGGCTCTCAGGGCGCCTTCAAAACATCGATGAGATACTTTGAGATTGTGTCATGCTTGACATTCGGCGCGCCGGGATAGACCAGTTCACAGGGCACGTTGAGTTCCTGCAAGCGTTCCTGAAGCTTTACGCCAAAGTTGGCTGAGTGTGTCGCATCTTTTTGATTCTTACCCATATCCGGCTTCTCGCCATAATACATGTAGATCGCAGGTGCGCCCGCTTTTGCCAACGCATACGGCGAATATTCAGCAATCCAAGGCAGGAGCTTTTCGCGTTTCGCGATAAAATCATTGAATGAACTGATTTTCCGCGCTTCATCCTTGGGGATGCTGAACGCATGAGTGCCATAGCCGCTATTCGGAATCCATTCGCGCATCTGCTGCGGATCGAGCGATGTCTGGGGAACTGAAACCGCGGCGCAATACGGACGGGTGGATTCGCGTTTCACAGGATCAGCGCTGGACGGGTCGGCCAGGTCCGGATGGAAGGCAATCCACAAGGATGAGCAGGCACCCGCCGAACCGCCTGTCAAGCCGATGCGTTCTTTGGAGAGGTTCCATTCAGAGGCCTTCGAACGGATAAACTGTACGGCGCGCGCGGCATCCGTCACAGGCGCCTTGACCGGCGGCTCAACCCCTTCGGCATTCGCCTGCGCAATAAAGCGATAGCCCACAGCGACCACCGAGATCCCGGCATCTAAATACTCCTGTGGGCTGACACCCCGGCGCGAGCCCGCGTTCCACCCGCCGCCATGGATGAAAACAACCACGGGCGTCGGCTTATCGGATTTCGCCTGGTAGAAGTCAAGGATCTGACTCGGGTTCTCACCATAAGATACATTTTTCTTGGTCGGCATCACGCGGCACACATTCATGTTGATGAAACGAAGGATCTCACTCGGGTTCGCCATCCCATGCGGCTCATGCCCCTCTTTCTTGTTGGTGAAAACCCTGAAAAAAGCGCTCTTGGAGTCAAAGACCTTCTGCATCGGCGCACCGTTCTTGGAGAAGGGGGCGACGTCGTCTTTGTCGCCAGCGACATAGACAATGCCCACGCGATCATCCGCAAGCTTTGCTGCCAGACTTACATCGCAGACCCCCTTGTCCAGATAGGCCGCCCAGACCTTGCCAGGATGGTCCGCTGCCCAGCGCAGAGCCGTCAACGCCTCATGGCTGACCGCTATCAGAACAAGCCCTTCAGAGAGTCCATGCTTTTGCGTCATGGTCTGATACGCCTTGTCCCAATGCGCTTGAGGATCAGACGCTCCCGTCGCAACCGAGGGAGCCATGACCACCACATGATAGCCAGACTTCACCAAAGACGCTTGGACAGCCGCTACATTTTTCAACACCGGATTGTTCGTCGAATACAAGGACGGCACCATCACCCAAGGGCACCCCTCTGCCGGACGAGCAGGAACAATAACGGTCGCCTTCACCTGCGCGCCAACATCCACTTCATAACAAGCCATCCCATCATGCGTCTGCTTCGTGCCGGCAAACGGCGTGTACGCGGCAAAACTGACAATAGATTGAACGATTAGAGCAACAGTGACGCCTAAACCTTTTTGCATAAACATCTCCTCTTATTTGACAAAGCGGATGACGCAGTAACCGCGCCGGGGAATAATGGTGGTTTCGGGAAAACAGGTTTTAATACACTCATCAAGAGCGGGGGCTGTCTTGGCCACAAGCATTCCGACCCCGCCTGGCTTCAACACATGAAGAGCTGTCTGCACAAAGAGTTCGGCGATACGGAAGTCTGTATAGTACGGCGGGTTGCCAACAAACAGATCAAAGCCCTTCTCATCGATTCCGGAGTCCGACAACATGAGCGAATGCCCCTTCAGATCCAGCGCATCCAGATTCTGCTTTGTGATTTCAATCGCGCGGCTCTGTGAATCCACAAACGTCACCTTCGCTTCGGGATTCGCCTTGGCCAGCAGAATACCGACGAGCCCACTGCCGCACCCCATGTCCACGATCTTCGTTTTTAACTTTGCGATTTGTGATTCTTCCTTAGCCGCTACCTCCGCCAGAGCAAGGCCGCCCATGTCGGGACGGCGATGACAGAAGACACCTGGCAGGGACGCCAGCGTAACCGGCTCCAGGCCTGGCAATGACGCCGGGAACTCCGCACGGAAGTTCCGCCGCTTTTCCAGGGGACGTGTCTTCTTTGCCCGGACACAGATAAACTCCTTTTGGTCGACTTCCGTAGAGGCCTTTCCAAAGACTTGACGGATCTGCTTCATGAATGCGCCTGTGTCGCCTTCATACGCGATCCAGCACATCCCGCCCATCGCCATCCGCTCATGAATATCTTCCAACTGGTCGAGCATCAGTTCCGAAGTCGTGGTCGTATCCGTCCCAGAGAAGAAGACAAGATCAAACGGTTGCTCTGGAATCATGGCGGAACAGGTGACCTTCACCGTCTTTTCCGAATTGGACGCAATATTCCGTTCCATCGTCTTTGTGTGATGCACATCAATCGCATGACACATCACCTGCGCGGAGGGCCAGCGGTTCGCCACAACCATGGCCAGCACACCTGTGCGGCTTCCTGTAATGAGCACCTGCGCAGGAGGCGCTTCAATGCCCTTGAGCCGCTCAATCAACGTGGCTTCTGTCCGATGCAACCCCGAGTGAGAGATCACACACACGCTCTTATCCAGAAAGGTTTGCTTCTTCGCTTCCTTTTCAGGAATATCTGTAATTTTGATAATCGTCATAAATTGATAATGTCCAATCGTTCGTTATAGAAAACACTTTTTCGCAAAGATCGCTAATTGGGTGAAGTACGGCGTGCCCTCACAAGTCCGTGAATACACGGGGGCACAGCTCGTACTTCACCCGGCATTCATGTTACAAAGACTCGGTTGCTTGCACGAGATAAGCCCCGGCGGTATTCCGCCATTTGCGGGGGCTTTCCGTGCAAGCAACTTATAGCGTTCTTAGCGAAAAACATGCGCATAAACGTCCATTATGTTCGCGTCAATACGCCATCTTTCAACTCAAACACGCGGTCACAGGTTGCAGCGGTGTCCGCTGAATGGGTCACCATGATCACCGACATCTCGTTTGTACGTGAAAGTCCCAGCAGCATATCCATAATCTGCGCGCCGGTCAGACGGTCAAGGTTGCCAGTAGGTTCATCGGCCAGAATGAGCAGCGGCTCGTTCATCAATGCGCGCGCCAAGGCGACGCGCTGCTGCTCGCCGCCGGACAATTCCAAAGGCGTATGGCTCAGACGTTCCCCCAGGCCAACCTGCTCGAGCAACTCTTGCGCGCGCTTCCGCATCTGCGCCTTGCTGATATCCCGCACGCCGGTCATGGCTGGCAGCATGACATTCTCAGTCACATCCATCTCTGGCAGGAGGTGATACGATTGAAAGACAAAACCAATTTTCTGCGCACGCAACGCCGTTCGCTTGCGAGCTGACAATTCATACAGGGATTGCCCGACCACCAAGACATCCCCTGAATCCGGCTTGTCGAGTCCGCCCAGCACATGCAGCAAGGTGCTCTTGCCTGCACCGCTGCGTCCGACAATGGCGACACGCTCGCCCGCGCTCACGTCAAGTGTGGCACCTTTCAGCACCTCCACTTTCTTGTGGGGGAGCACATAGGTCTTAAACAAGTTATCAGCTTTTAAAATAGGCATTTAAGTGCTCCTATCGGCTTCGCAGAATGACGCAAGAACAAAAAGGACGGAAGGACACAAGGGTAGCTTTTCACTTTAAACTTTTCACTTTTCACTTTGCCTCTATTCCTTCCGCAGGGCTGTCACAGGGTCCATGCGCGCCGCGCGCCAGGCCGGCAGGAAGCTTGCAAAGGTGCAGAACACAATCACAGATATTGCCACCTCAGCTATTTCACTCGGGACTACACGCCAGGGGATTTCGGCTAAGCCATAAATGTTCTTCGGGAAGACCTCTACGCCGCATTTGGCCAAGAAGATGACGAGCCGTTGCAGATTCTCAAGCACCAGCATGGCCACCCCAATCCCCATCACGGTGCCCACAAGACACTGGATCCAGCCGTGCAACACAAAGGCGGACATCACCTGCCAGGAGGAGAAGCCTAACGCCTTGAGCAATCCGATTTCATCGGTCTTCTCCACGGTCAGCACGATGAGCGTATTCATGACGCAGAAGATGGCGACGATTGTGATAAACATCAGCAAGATGGCCATCATGTTCTTCTCAACAGTTAACGCATTAAAGAGCTGACTGTCAATTTCCTGCCAGGTGCGAACTGTATATTGCGGAAACTGGGATTTAATCTTTCCCAGAAGCGCTTGAAATGCGCTTGTTTCCTGAGGATTATCCACCTTCAGATGGATTGAATAGACCCCCTTCTTCATGCCCATAAGGTCGCGTGCGACAGGAAGCGACGTGATGATATAACCAGAATCAAAATCACGCTGGCCTGATTCAAAAATACCGGTCACCTTCAACCGTTCCGGAAAATAGACTTCGTCCTTGGAAACCAGATTCATCGGCGAATAAACCATGAGGTCATCCCCGACCATGACCCCCAGGGAGATCGCCAAGTCAACACCGATGACCACGGAGTCGCCCTCCAGGTTAAAGGTGCCGGAGGTCATGTTGTTCAGCTTCATGATGCGCTGTCCCCGTACAGGGTCGGTGCCGATAATCAACGGCGCTAGGACGCGGCGGTTATACTCAATCAGTACGCGCATCTCCACACCAGGCGCAGCAGCCTTCACGCCGGGAATCTTTTCAAGCTTTTCGCACAGCCACTGTTCGTTTTCAATGACGCGCGAGGCGCCATAGCCGGCTGTAATCGTCACATGCGGTTTAAAGTCCAGAATCTTTTCCCGCCAGAGATCGCCGAAGCCCGTCATCACCGCGCGAACAATGATAATGATGGAGACGCCCAACACCACCCCGAGCACAGAGACAAACGTCACCACCGACGTCACCGACCGCTTGGGCTTCAAATACTTTAATGCCAAAAAAAGTGAAAAAGTCATAAACGCATGATTGTAGCGGATTACCCCCCCATCTCCAAGCGGAAACTCGTTTTCGAATGCCCATCTTTATCCTTGCCGCCTTTCAGTTAAACAGCGTATACTTTTAAGACTGAACCTGAAAATGAGGACCTCATGCACCTGATTGAATGCACGTACGAAAAGCACGCACAAGCAATTTTAGAAATTTTGAATGAGGCTATTGTCACCTCTACGGCACTCTATGACTACACGCCCCGCTCGCCGGAGAGCATGATTAAGTGGTTTGAAGGGAAGGCTGCAGGCGCTTACCCCGTCATCGGCATGGTCTCGGATGAGGGCGACCTCCTGGGCTTCGCAAGCTACGGAACCTTTCGGGCGTTTCCGGCCTACAAATATACGGTTGAACACTCGGTCTACGTGCATGCCGCACAGCGAGGAAAGGGTATTGGGAAGATTCTCCTGCGGAAGCTCGTCGAATGCGCCGCCGCACAGAACTATCATGTTATGGTCGCCGCGATTGACAACGAGAACCGGAGCAGCATCTCCCTTCATGATAAACTGGGGTTCACCCATGCCGGCACCCTTGCACAGGCGGGGTTTAAATTTGGACGCTGGCTTGACCTCGCCTTTTATCAGTTGGTGCTACAGACTCCCGAACATCCCATTGACGGCTAATCATCAGAAAGGAAAAAACAGATGACACAACGCGATATCAACGTTGCCGAGTGGAACAACAAGGCGAACTGGTCGCTCTGCTTCTATTTTAGCAAGCGTGACACACGCACGTGGGTGCCCAAATCCATCCCGTGGATGGGGTGGACACTCAATATCGGCACACGCGCCGGCGCAGCCTGGCTCTTGGGGATCATCATCGGGCTTCCCATATGGTTCATACTCCTTTTCGCCAGGATCCTGCCCTGATCTTAAACCCTCTCCTCCATCATCACTCACCCATCGGACAACCGAAAGAAGGCATTCCTTATGAAGACTCGACAGATTTCAGCGGTTCTGCTCGCGGGCCTATCATGCGCGACCGCAATTGTCGCTGCATCGGAAAAACTGACCCTCCACTATGCGGAACCCGCCCATGAGAAGCAATGGTCCGGACAGGCCTTGCCGCTGGGCAATGGACGCCTGGGGTGCATGATATTCGGCGGCGTAGCCAGTGAACATCTCCAGTTCAATGTGGATTCTCTTTGGACCGGCGATGCTAATCCGTCGGGCGATTATGGTTCCATGGGCAAGTATCAGAACTTTGGCGACCTCTGGATTGCCTTTGACTCAGCAGCAGCACCTCAAGACAACAGCGTGATCTGCGCGAGCGGACATATGGCTTATTATGAACAGGAGTCCATCGATGCTTCACTTGATGGCGACATCAAGACAAAGTGGTGTGTTGAACCCAAGGGCCAGCCCGTCATCTGGGAAGCCCGCCTTGCCCAAGCCACAGCCCTTCAAACGTACGCATTCACCTACACCACGGAGAACATCCCAACCCGAGACCCCAAAACATGGGAGCTGTCAGGCTCAAATGACGGGGGGCAATGGACGCTGCTCGACCGCCGGGCCGATCAGCCATCCGCAGAGAAGCGCGGTGCAGTCAAGTCGTTTACCATCGATAAACCGCAACCCTTTAGTCGTTATCGCATCACCTTCCAGACCAACCACGGCGGCTCGCATTTCCAACTCGCTGAGATTGCCTTCCCTGGAACCTCCTTAAACAAGAGCTCCTCGCAACCTGCACCTGCTGGCTATCGCAGGCAGCTCGATCTCGCAACCGGACTTCACACCGTCACCTACACCTCCGGCGGCATCACCTACACGCGCGAAACCTTTGCCAGCGCGCCTGACAACGTCATCGTCATGCGATTAACAGCAACAGGCAAGAACGCCTTGTCCGGCAAGGTCAAGCTTGTCGGCGCGCACAATGAAGCCACACAGTCTGACGGTTCGGACCTGACCTTTGACGGTACCTTTGCAAACGGACTGAATTACACCGCCCGTGTACGCATAATTGCGGAGGGTGGATCGCTTGTTTCCGAGAAAGACGCCTGCACCTTTGATAAGTGCACCGCCCTGACGCTTGTGCTCGGCGCAGCCACCGACTATCTCCCCGACCACACTAAGAACTGGAAGGGCGCACCTCCTGCTCCGCTGGTGAAAGCTCAACTCGACAAAGCCAGCGCAAAAAAATATGAAGACTTGAAGCAGGCACAACACGCAGACATCGCCTCCTTTATGAACCGTGTAGCCATCGACCTCGGAGCAACCGATGCCGCGCAACGCGATCTGCCGACCGACAAACGCCTGGAGGCCTACGGAAAAGGGGCTGTCGATCCCGAACTTGAAGCCTTGCTCTTCCAATATGGACGCTATCTGCTGCAAGCCTGTTCGCGTCCCGGCACCTTGCCCGCCAACCTGCAAGGACTCTGGAACAACAGCAACAATCCACCCTGGAGCAGCGATTATCACGCCAACATCAATGTCCAGATGAACTATTGGCTCGCAGAGCCTTCAAACCTGCCGGACTGCCATACCGCCTTTATCGACCTCATGCGCAGCCAGATTCCTGTCTGGCGCAAAGCAACGGCCGAGGCCAAAGAGTTCACAACCGATAAAGGTCCTGCGCAAGGCTGGGCTTTGCGCACCTCGCACAACATCCATGGCGGACTCGGCTGGAAGTGGGACAAGACCGCCAATGCCTGGTATTGCCAGCATCTCTGGGAACATTACGCCTTTAGCGGCGACAAGACCTATTTGAAGGAGGTCGCCTATCCGATCATGAAGGAAATCTGCCTCTTCTGGCAAGAACAGTTGATGACGCTGCCTGACGGTCGCTATGTTGTTCACAACGGATGGTCACCTGAACACGGCCCCGATGAGGACGGCGTGAGCTACAGCCAGCAGATTATCTGGGACCTCTTTAACAACACCGTCGAAGCCGCAGATGCATTGGGCATCGACAAACCATTCCGTACAGACATTGCACGCGTGCGCGACCAGTTGGTCGGCCCAAAGATTGGAAAATGGGGCCAGCTGCAGGAGTGGATGACGGACCGCGATGACCCCAAGGATCAGCATCGCCACACCTCGCATCTCTTCGCCGTCTTTCCCGGACGCCAAATCTCCATGGAGAAAACACCGGATATTGCAAAGGCCGCAGCCATCTCGCTCGAAGCCCGCGGCGAAGCAGGCGACAGCCGCCGCAGCTGGACCTGGCCCTGGCGCTGTGCGCTCTGGGCGCGTCTGGGCAACGCGGAGAAGGCTTACCACATGGTGCGCATGCTGCTGACACACAATATTCTGCCGAACCTCTTTGGTAACCATCCGCCCTTCCAGATGGACGGCAACTTCGGCATTACAGCAGGAATATGCGAAATGCTCGTGCAATCCCATGCAGGCGAAATCGTCCTGCTCCCCGCCCTTCCGACAGAGTGGCCCAACGGCTCCGTCAAAGGCCTGCGTGCACGCGGCGGTTTCACACTCGACCTGACATGGAAAAACGGCAAGGTCACTGATTACCGCATCACTTCAGCTACGCTCCGCGAAGTGAAGGTGAAGGTCAACGGAGAGACGAAGACAGTCAAGAGCATAAAGCACTGATGCCCGCATTAGTATAATTATGCATCTATCTCCCGTGCGCCATTGCACGCGGGATGTGAGCAACAACTACTTCAGCCAAGTAGTTTTTTCTTCAATAAAACAAATAACTAAAGTCACTATAAATAAAGTACCCATGACGACGATTGAAGAAAAGAAAACATCTAGTAACCCACCACTGTTACTAGTCCATCGTTTCAAAAATACAAACCGTCTTTTAAAGAGTGCCATACAGAGTTTTTGACAACTTAAATAAAGAATGCCTCCAACCAAAGGGCCCAATATCACAAGCACCAATAAAGGAATAAAGTCTTTCATTTTGTCAATAACTCCACCCAAAAAAGGCAACCAAAGACCACCAGAGAAATCCCGACCAGGCTATAGCCAATAATGAATAGTAAGCGTCCTCTTTCGGAGACATCAAGAGAACGCCCAATGCATACCTTCTTAGTAATATGGCATTCCAGTGCATGGTACAAAAATCCAAGCCCAAAAGGTACGCTTAGCACCCGCATCTTATGCTCTGCAAGCATAGGATAAACGAAGGTGGACCCTAGACACGAGACGAAGATGATGCTAAGTACCCAAAACAGACGATTCAATATTTTGGGTGGGGCAGAAAAATCGAAATTTGACATTGCCTTTAATCCTTTCAGCCATTCCGTTCAATTGATTTCTCGTGCGTTGAACAGCCATACTCTCTCTTCATCATGCACTGGATTATACTCGATCAAAATACGTTGGACAAGGTGAATTTTCCGTTTGGAGAGGCGGCAACACGGCTTTTTCTTTTAGAATCGTCTTGAATATTTTAAACAAATCAAGTTATGCAAATCATCCAGGCCCCTATTTTCCCCACGGAAAACACGGAAAAGCACGGAAAATTGCTTCGGTTATAACTTCCGTGTTATTCTGTGTGTTCCGTGGGCATAACAAATCTTATTCAAAGCTGCATTGCCAAATCTCGATCAAAAGAAAAAGCCGTGGAGGCGGCAACTTGGGGGTTAACCCAGTTTCAAGTGTCGAGTGCCTGCCCGCCGGAGACGTATCCGCGAAGGTGGGTCAAGTTTCAACTTCTTACAACCCGATCAAATCTTTAATATCGTCGAAGGTGAGCTTGGACATGACAGACTCATCGGTGACGCCGATGGTCGCATTGATGATGGCCTGCTTGCGTTGCTGCATAGCCAGCACTTTCTCTTCAACCGTGTGCTCTGCAATGAGCTTGATGCTGTAGACGGTGCGCTTCTGTCCGATACGGTGGGCGCGGTCTGTGGCTTGATCTTCCACCGCCGGATTCCACCACGGATCAAAGTGCACAACCATATCCGCGCCAGTGAGATTCAATCCCGTGCCGCCGGCCTTGAGGCTGATCAGAAAGACAGGAATGGAGGGCGTCTGGTTAAAGCGCTGGCATTGCGCCAAGCGGTCTTGCGTACTGCCATCGAGGTAACAGTACTGGATGCCGCGTTTTTCAAATTCATCCCGCAGCACCTTGAGCATGGTCACGAATTGACTGAAGACCAGAATGCGATGTCCGCCATCGACCGCTTCATCGAGCAGTTCAAAGAAGGCATCCATCTTAGCGGACGGCGCCTCATACGTGCCGGGTTTATGATGATCCTTAAGCAAGTCGAGATGACAGCAAATCTGACGCAACCGCATCAGGATCGCCAGGATTTCAAAGCGCGAACGGTCAAAGCCCTTTGTCTTGACCAGCCCGTCAATCGTGCGCCGACAATCATTGAGCATCTGGTTGTAGACGCGCTGCTGATCAGGTGTCAAGGTGCAGAACGAGACTTTGATGATCTTGTCGGGCAAGTCCTTGGCTACGTTTTTTTTCAAACGCCTCAACAGGAAAGGATTCAACTTGCGCCGCAGCTTCTTCTGCGCCAATTCGCCTGTCCGGTCGCCCTCAGAGATGGGCTGCTCATAATCGTAACGGAAGTTTTCGTACTCGCCCAGATACTGCGGCATCAGATAGTCCATAATAGACCAGAGGTCCGCCACGCTATTCTCCACGGGCGTACCGGTCAGCACAAGCCGGTTGATGGCATTAATCTGCTTGGCAGCCACAGCATTTTGCGTGGAGCGGTTCTTGATATGCTGGGCCTCGTCCAGCACAGCCACGCTGAATTGAAACGCCTCATACTGCTCCAAGTCGCGCCGCAGAAGGGCATACGAGGTGATCACCATGTCATGCTCAGAAATCTTCGTAAACAATTCCGCACGGTCCGAGCCGGAGATCACAAGACACTTCAGGTGCGGAACAAACTGTTCGGCCTCGCGTTTCCAGTTCTCGACCAAGCTGGTCGGACAGACAATCAATGCGGGCTTCTTTTGCGCCTTCACATCCACACGCGGCAAACTCAGCCAGGTCAGGGTCTGAAGCGTCTTACCCAGTCCCATCTCATCCGCAAGGATACCGTTCAGTCCGGACTCTTCAATAAACCTCAGCCAATACACGCCCTCTTTCTGATAGGGTCTCAAGATGTTTTCCAGGATGCCCAGCGGCACGGGCCTGAGGCGTGTACTGCCGGAACGGTTGCGTGCGGCAGCCTGGTCGCGCCAGTCCGGCGGGTCTTCGACATCCACGCCGTCAATCGCCTGAAGCGAGGACTGCACAAAGGGCGCGTAAATCGGGGACATCTCAAAGTGTCCGGCTGTTTCGCCGGGACGGCTCCGGCAATCCGAGAAGATGCCGCGCATGGACTCAACCGCATCGCGGTCAATCAGGACGGTCTCGCCATTGCTCTCCAGCCAGGCATCGCCGCGGTTGATGGCGCGCTGAATATCAGCGGCAGGAAATGCGCCGCGTCCGGGAAGCTCAAAGGTGAAGCCGACATCAAACCAGCCATTGCGCTTCTCTGAAATCTGCACCACCGGCGTAATCGCGGGCAGGGACTCGACGATCTCCAGCAGGCGGGGCGAAAATTCAATCTTCCATCCGAAACGTCCCAAGGTCTGATAGCCCGTACCCAAGAAGTTCAGGACCTCGCGGACGCCAGCCATTGAATAGCTTGCGTCTGCTGCTGAATCCGGATCGGATTCGAAGCCTTGCGCCAACAACATCGTCACAGCGTTTTTTTCCGCAGCCAGATTGCGTGTGCGGTAGGTCAGGATATCATCCGGATCAGGCATGGCAAATTCCGTCTGCGCATACGGCACGCCTGCAACGAACGACTGTTCTCCATAAACCGCCTTCAACTGTGCGCTGAGCGAGGCGCGCGAGCCCTTCAATTCCAGCCTGAAGTGCGGGTTCCCGGGAATTTCGACAAATAAATCAGGCGTCAGCGACATCTCGATCGGAATGACTGTCTTAAGACTGGGAAGGGAACGCTTGAGGAAATTCAACACCTCTTTGCGTGGAATGATCTCCTTTGAAGCATAGATGCCGTGATAGGGAATCGGCAGCACATTTTTGATCGGATAGAGCTCGTCTTCGATCAGCATCCAGCCTGTATGATTTGAGACAAGCCAGGTGGGCTCTGTATCGAGGGTGAAGGGAAGCGTCGCCTCGGGAAAGACTGTCAGCTCTCCGGTCACTTCATTCACCGTGATGCGCAGATGCGTCTCGACAGCTACGGGATGAATTGAAAGCTCGGTCTTTCCTGCAACGGCGATGCGCGTATGCGAAGCGACAGCCAGCACATTTAAAAAATCAATCGCGGGCATGTCATTCGTGTTTTTCGGCGGGCCTTCGCAAATGTCTTCCAGCACCCCCAACAAATTGTCATCTGCGTCAGAAAGCGCAAACACCCTGTCACGCGGAAGCTGCTCCGGCATCAGCACCTCACGCTCTGTCAGCAACAGGAGATTCAAGGGGACATGTCCAGCGCGAAAGAGATCAAGCCATGTTGGGGGGAGTGTCAAGGCAAGACGAGCGGGCGTTCCACGCGGGCCACGCACAATGGTCACGGCATCCAATTGCTCCATGCGCTTGGCGCGTCGCTGATCCTCGATATATTTCTGCTGGCGCAAGGGGTCTGTATAGCGCATCATCAGGTTAATGCCCAAGGCCACAACATGCATGCAGACCTGACCGCTGTGCCGATTCGTAAAGCACGGGCAGTGGCTGTCAATCCGCTCCGGGGTGATGACCCGCAACTTGGTATGGACTTCGCCTGTTTCGCGTGCGATGATGCCTGTGATCCAGCCATCGTCCTTCATCTCAGCCTTCAGCACGCCGCCGCGCTTGACCAGCGACTCTGCCTGGTGATAGACAGCCTCGCCACCCCACTTCATCAATCCGGCTTTTGTCAGTTCAGATGGTTTCATGAGGCTTCCCGCAGCAGGCACAGGCTGGATTCCGTGGGACCTTGATGGTTCGGATGGCTGGATCCCAGACATTAAAACGGATGAGTTGCCCCGGATGAAAGGTCTTGTTCAGGATGCGCAGCAGTTGCGTCACTTGAAGGGAGACGGCCAGGGCCACGGTCGTTGAAAGGACGCCGCCTGTGTTGGGATGGGCCATCTCTTCAGGCGCGGGGGGCTCTGGGTAGAGACACCGCAGGCACGGTCCGCCGGGCATGATCGGCAAGATAAGTCCAGCCGTGCCAGAGACGCCTGTGTAAATCCACGGCACCTGATGCGCGACACACCAGTCATTGATCAGAAAACGTGTCTCACTATTGTCTGTCGCATCCAAGACCACCGTAGCGCCAGACAAATAGCCATCCATATTCTCTGAAGTGATTTTTTCAGAGCGCGCCACCAGGCGCACCGCGCTGTTCACAAGGCGCAAATGCTCAACAGCAGCTTCGATTTTGGGTTTTTGTGTTGTGACATCCTCTTCTGTGTAGAGGATTTGGCGATGGAGATTCATAAGCGAGACGACATCAAAATCCGCAAGGCGCAACTCCCCCACCCCCATGCGCGCCAAGAGTTCTGCCTGCATACCCCCCAGCGCACCGCAACCGACCAGCGCGATTACAGCAGAAGCGAGGAACTCCTGCGTAGCCTCTCCAAATTCGGGCACAGCCATTTGACGAACAAAGCGTGTCTCTGTCTTTGGAAGGCTCATAGGGGGATCTTTACTGCAATGACCGCACGGATCGTACGGACAAGTTGATGCATGTCCGTTGATTTCATGCGCTCAAGGACCTTTGCCCAGCGATAGGAAAAGGTCTCGGGTCCCTGCTTGCTATGCTGGAACAGCTTATCGAAGACATGGGGCGACCGCAGATAATCTTTCTGCATCCGTATCAAGCGCTGCTCCAGTGAATCCAAGTATGCACGGGCATAGGCTGCAGGGTCAGAAACATCGGATGCCCGCTTCAAGACAGGCTCGGCATAATCCTCTGCAAACTTCTCAAGCGGACTCAAGTAGTCTGCAAAGGTTCCAGCATGGTCTGCTGCCAAAATCTGGCTTGGACGTCCTGACTTGTCCATCAAAAGAATCTCATCGCCATTGTCAAAGACCACACTGCCCGCAATATTAACACGTCCGACAACCATGTTCGAGGCTGCCGCGCTCCCGAGCAATTTCGCGATGCTCAGCGCATAAGCAGATTCCTTCATCCGGTCCGGGGGGATCTTGTCGGTGGCCAGTCCGTCAATAAAGTCACGCTCATAATAGATTGCCCAGATCCGCGAGATCCCTTTAGTCCCCACCCACACATACTCCTCAGGAATCATGCGCGTGACCAGACGGCTCGGAACAGGCATACCCAACTCCCAGCACCCCAGACGACGGTCCAGCGTATACTCCGTATAGTCCTGGGCCTCCATGATCGCACGAAGCAAGTCACCATGATCGTCCAGATGCTCCTTGATGCCCCATCGCTGCATGCGAATAATACGCAACTCGGGTTTATCAGAGGCGAGACTCTTCACCTCCACAATGTACGCTTGATGCGTATCCTTTTCATGGCGGTTGCGCAATCCCGGCAAGAGTCGGCCGATGTTGATATATTCAAGCTGAGCAAACTCGCGGATATAGTTGAAGATAAAGCCCTTTACGCGAATTTCAACAATCCGCTTCAGAACGTCATCTTGCGGATGCTGCTTAAAGTCATCAAAAACGCGGTCAAAGACCCATTCACCGCCATTCTTGATGCTTCCGCCTGGCAACCACTTAATTTGGCGGAAGAACTCCTCTGTCAACCCGCTGACCAGCACCTCTGAGAGCGTCTCATTGCGTTCATCGGTCAGACACGCGAACAAACGGTTTCGCCAAATCGGATTCTGAACATCATCTCGCCGCAGATTTGCGTCGACTGCTGCTTCAAACTTCTGAATCAACTCTATGTGACATGACCGCAAGCAGGCAGCATCTGCTGTCGTGAAGTCATACGGCTGGAAGACTGTTTCATTGAATGTAGACTGTGCGCCGAAAAAGGCGATTTCATGATTATGAAGCCGATTCCGCTTTGCGGAGTAGGCCTGAATTTCAATCAAATGCTGCCGCAGCTGCTCAAAGGACAACGTCCCGAGCCTGCAGAACTCCTGCAAGGTGAGATAGCGCATGCCTGTTGACGGGCTATAATAGTAAATCGGCAATCCGCCAATCGCGATCTTCGAACGCTCAATCGAAGCGATGATGTCGGCATCCTCCTGAGGACGCGGGCTGATGCGCCAATATTCGCCGCGTGCGCGTATCGCCTGCTGGACCGCGACATTCCGCGCGTGCAGGAAGCGGATGGACGGCTTTGAGACAATCGTCTGCAGCAGCTCATCCGCTTCGAATGCCAAATCCATCCGCAAGGATTCTGGACGTATCAGCACCGTCTGGACATCCATAATCAAATCAACCGCATTCTCCCAAACGTCCATCATGTCCAGCTCGGAGATGGGCGCCTCTCCGCGTTTCGTCCGTTTAAGATTGATCTGCTCCTGATAATATAGCCGTTGCATCGCATGTGTCATGCGCGGCAATGTCACCAAAACCTGATCAGCCACAAATAAAGTGCCAATGCGGCTTACTAATTGCCCTTTCGCATCACATTTCAGCGGATGTTCACCTAAAATTGTCAAACTCATGGCCAAATCTCCTCTTCCAAAATATTATGTTTCATTATCCCATCTTTCCGAGAGGAACTCAACCCGATTTTATGGCTGTGTCAGGAAATCCGATTGATAATGACAAAAGGCCTGTGTATACTTGTTCGGATTGTAAGCAGGAATGTAAGAATACTGGAATATTGGAATGATGGAATAATGGAAGTAGGCACTATCGGGAGGGACGAGCGCCTGCTCGTCCAAGGCACGCAGACGCGTGCCCATCCCAGAGCCGATATTCGGTTTTCCCATCATTCCAACATTCCGATATTCCAACATTCCAGTGAGGTTATAAGCATGGCATCGAGGAGAGCGGGCATATGAGAAACATTGTCGTTACAAGTATTTTATGCATGGTGGCTTCGCTGCATGGCGCGGAAACGGTTTTACCTGAAACAGGTCAAGCCCTCGTCAAGCGTGGCATCAAAGAGCTTGTGTTTGTTAAGCGCCTGACCTACGATGCAAACCATTATTATACCGAACATATCAACAGCAGTTGGAAACCCGGTTCAAGCTTGTGCGTGCTGGATGTCGCAACAGGCCATGTCCGCGATGTGCTCCCCGCCATGACCAATGGCGTCTTTGAACGCTATGATGTCTCCTTCGATGCCAAGCGCGTTCTCTTTTCCTGGAAGGGGAATCATCAGGAAGGCTATCGCATCTATGAGGCAAACGTCGACGGTTCTGGTCTGCGCCAGTTGACCTTCCCACAAGCGGACGAAGCTGAAATCGTTGCGAAGTATCGCGTCTCCGCCCATTATCACCATGGCACGGATGACCTGCAACCCTGCTACCTGCCAGATGGTGGGATCGTCTTTGCCTCCTCGCGCTGCCAATACGGAATCCTCTGCGACGGCCCGGATGATTTTACGACCACCGTTCTTTATCGCATGGACAAGGATGGCAAAAACATGCGGCCCTTGAGCCGCAGTTCCGTCAGCGAGACGGCCCCCAGCCTCTTGCCGGATGGACGCATTCTTTATACGCGTTGGGAATATGTTTCCAAAGGCGCAGTCAGTGTCAAGTGCCTCTGGGCCATGCGTCCTGACGGCACGGCATCGAGTGAAGTGTATGGCAATGACATCCCCTTCCCTCCGACCCTCAATTACGGACGCGCCATCCCCGGTGCGCCGAACCAGTATGTCGTCGCCGGTGTCCCGCATTGTCCGCAGAACAACGTGGGCACCATTATCCGTCTGGACATGAACAAACCTATCCGCACGACAGACCCCATGACCTATATGACGCCACTGGTGGATATCCGCGCAGAAGGCGGTTTCGATTTCCGGGACTCCGTCTCCTCCGACTGGAAGCGTGACGGAAGAGGACAAGGCGGCTTATATGCAGACCCCTATCCGCTCGCCATGGACTGTTTTCTCGTCTCACACAAGCCTGCTGGCATGGGTGAATGGAAAAACTCCATCGGCTACGGCCTGTACATGCTGAATGACAAAGGGGAGGTGCAACTCCTTTACCGTGACCCGCTGATCTCGTGCTGGCGCCCTATCCCGCTGGTCGTTCGTCCAGTGCCCCCAGTCCTCTCCTCTTCGCTGGATGCGACGCTGGCCAAAAACAATCAGGCCGCCTGCATGGTGCAGGACATCTACCATGGACTGGTTGACGTCCCGCGCGGAACGATCAAATACATTCGCATCCTGGAGCAAATTCCACGTCCCTGGGCGGCACAGCTCAAAGGCATGGTTGATCACTATGACCAGCAACACATTGTGATCACGAAGGATACGCATCTCGGCTTGACCGTGCAGCACGGTATCGTGCCCGTGGAGCAAGATGGGTCCGCACACTTTATCGTCCCCGCCTTCGGAAATGTATTCTTCCAGGCGCTGGACCAGAACTACATGTCTGTGCAGACCGAGCGCACCTTTGTCAACTACATGCCCGGCGAGACGCGCGCCTGCATCGGCTGCCACGAGACCCCTGAAAGCGCCTCCAAGACGATGAAAGTCGAAAAAGGCGGAAAAAACGCACCTATGGCCTTTGCCCGGAAGCCCTCCCTTCCCGGTCCGCAAATCGGCGAAGCCCGCGGACAGCGCGCCCTGCACTATGAAAGCGATGTGCAACCCGTATTTGATAAGCACTGCGTCTCGTGTCATTCGGGCGCGGAACCCAAGGGAGGCATAAATCTTTCAGGTGAGAAGACACGCCTCTTCAATGTCTCGTACGAAAACTTGGTGCCGGAACGGCGCAAGGGGAAGAACAACCGTGACCGTGGCCTGCTGGGGCTTATCATCGGCGAAAACCATCCCAAGACCGGCAACGTCTGCTACCTGCCCGCATGGTCGCTCGGCTCGCATACAGCCCTGCTCGCCGCCATTATCGGAGCGCCTGCAGCTCACGTCAAGGATGAGCGCGGACTGGTTGCGAAACATGTTGCTGTCGCCAAAAAGATCACCCCCGAAGAGCGCGTGAAGGTGACCAACTGGATTGATACCAATGCGCAGTATTATGGAAGCTGGTGGTTCCGCCGCAACAAGGAAAAGTTTGCGGACCATCCTGATTTCCGCCGCGTACCTACGTTTGAAGACGCCCTTCGCATGACAGAGAAGTAATATGAAATTCATATCAACAGAACAGATGCAGTCGCTCGTTTCCATGCCAGAGGCCATCGAGGCCATGAGCGCAATTTTCGGGGAGTTGTCAGCGGGCAAAAGCATCATGCCGGTGCGCACGGTGAATATGTTCGGGGAGATGATGTTGCTGAATAAGCCGTCCTACTCCTCCGCAAAAAACTATGCCGCTATCAAATTGCTGACGCAAGTCGAGAGCAATCCATCACGCGGCCTACCGATGATCCAAGGGCTTGTTTTTCTCATGGACAGCACCAACGGCAACCTGTTGGCCATGATGGACGGGAAGTTTATCACCGCGCTCCGCACAGGCGCCGCCTCCGGCTTGGCGACACAACTGCTAGCCTGCAAAGAGGCCACTGTCGCTGCCATCTTTGGCGCAGGCGTTCAAGGCACCACCCAGCTCGAAGCGGTCTGTGCTGTGCGCCCCATCAAGAAGGCCTATATCTTTGATCTCAACCCTGTTTCAGCAGCGACGTATGCCGCACGTCAAAGCGCAAAGCTTGGCATTCCCGTGTGTGTCGGAACATCCCTGGAGCTGCTAAAAGACGTGGACGTCATCTGCACCGCCACAGGCGCGCGCGCCCCGTTGTTCCAAGCCGAACATCTGAAAACAAGTGTGCACATCAATGCAATCGGCTCCTTCCGTCCGAACATGCAGGAACTGCCCCCGGACTGGGTTGCCGCTGCAAAAGTATATGTCGACCACGTAGACTCCTGCCTTGCGGAGACAGGCGACCTTCTGATCCCCATCGAAAAAGGACTCATGACTCGCCAGCACATCCTGGGAGAGCTCGGAGCTGTTGTGAATGGGACCCTTGCAGGCCGCACGAACGACCGTGAAGCCACACTCTTTAAGAGCGTCGGCGTGGCTGTTCAAGACCTTGCCGCAGCAGCTTTGATTTACGAAAAGGCGCAATCGAAAAATATCGGCGAGGAGCTTGCTTTATAACATGAAACGCTACCCCTCTATTTTCAACGATGTCATCGGACCTGTCATGCGCGGGCCCTCAAGTTCACATACGGCCGCCTCTGTACGCATCGCAAGCCTCGCGCGGATGTTGCTGGGGGCAAAGCCTGCCCGGGCTCTATTCGAGTTTACACCCGATGGCGCGTTGGCCACCACGTATGCCGGCCAAGGCTCTGATATCGGACTGGCCAGCGGACTTTTGGGCTATTCGCTCTTTGATGACCGCCTTCCGCGTTCGCTTGAGCTGGCAAAGGCGCAAGGGCTCTCCATTGAATTCAAGATCAGCAACTATAAAGCAGCCCATCCCAATACCTACAAAGTCACTCTCTGGAGCGCCACTGGAAAAAGCCTTTCGTTGATCGCAATCTCCACCGGCGGCGGGATGATTGAAGTCATTGAAGTCGACACCATCCCGACCGACATCCAGGGTGACTCTTTTGAGTTGCTCCTCTTCTTCGCTTCGCCGCTCTCACTTCAGCAACAGGAACTCCTTCGGACAACGGCCAACAGATGTGCATCGCCATCCCAATTGATTCATCCGCTGTGCGCAAATATCAAATCCTCTGCCCCGTTTTCAAATACGGTCATAGAGGACTTGCGCGACCAGTTTCCGCACACGATTCTCCGGACGTCCGAACCCGTCCTTCCCACCCGGTTTAGTTCTGCGTGCGATGTCCCGTTTCTGACAGCCACAGAGATGGCCGACTATGCAAAGACACACCAGAAGACGGAACTCTGGGAACTTGCAGCCATTTATGAAAGCATGCGTGGCGACATGCCCCTGCACGAAGTCATGGAGCAGATGCGCGAGATCGTTCGCCTCATGAAATCTTCTGTTCTCCTTGGGAAACAAGGCACGCACTATCATGATCGCATTCTCGATGCCCAGGCCCCCAAATTCTGCACTGCTCAGACACAACTAATCCAGACAGGCGCTATGAACGCTGTCATGCAAGCCGTGCTTGCCTTGATGGATGTAAAAAGTTCCATGGGCGTGATTGTTGCAGCCCCGACTGCTGGCTCGTGCGCCGCACTCCCTGGCTCCATCCTTGGCGTCGCGGAGTCTATCAACGCAGATGACGACGCCTGCGCAAAGGCCATGCTTGCAGCAGGATTGATCGGCGTATTCATCACACATCGCTCGACCTTCTCAGCAGAAGTGGCTGGATGCCAGGCAGAATGCGGAGCGGCTTCGGGAATGGCCGCCGCAGGCATCACGACACTGATGCACGCCACGCTTGAGGTCTCCCTGACCGCGACGTCGCTTGCGCTCCAGAACATCCTGGGCATGATCTGCGACCCTGTTGCGAACCGTGTCGAAGTGCCCTGCATGGGCAAGAATGTCATGGCGGCAGTCAATGCCCTCGCCTGCGCCAATATGGCTGTAGCCGGCATCCCCTGCCTGATCCCGCTGGACCAAGTCATTGAAACCATGGATGCCGTCGGCAAAGCGATTCCGCGCGAACTGCGCTGCACCGCCCTGGGCGGACTCTCGATCACGCCTGCGGCTAAGGCGATTGAAACGAAGCTGGCAATTAACTGCACGGGGATGGTGGAATGATGAGGAGAGTAGCAGTAGGCAGTACCAGTCAGCAGTGCCAAGTTTCAAGTTTCCAGTTTCCAGCAATCCGTTGTTACTGTGTCTCCTTTCACAAATTCATGAATGTGATTTACAATACTGCCTTACTTATCATGCTGCTCCTCTGCTGTTCGTGTCTGAATGTGGACAACAGAGGCCAGGCAGATGCATGGAAAAAAGTTGGAGTCGATCTTTCGAATGTGGATCATGACGGCCTGCGCGGTCCGGCGGACGGAAAGGTGGCGGTCTCGTATGAATTCTGCATTCCTGACACGCCTGAGCATCGTGCCGCTGTACGAGCCATAGACCCCACAGTCCAGTTTATGCCGGGCTCCCGCGGACGGATAGGTGCAGGAAAAGGCCAATGCCTCTGCATCGGCTCGACGCATCAGAAAGACTACAAAGCCGTGCTTCGCTCTCTGGCAGAACTCCCCTCCATCAATCGCATCATCGAATGCTATTTTGAGTAATACGTTTTTCTGGCATCACTTCGCCGTCTTTGTTCGTTTCAACGGCTGGAAGTCCTCCCCGCAAAGCCCGCCGAGCACGCTGGAGCCTTCTTTGTCAACCTTGAGCTCGCCATACCGGGCGCGTGCATAGATGTCTGCGTCCCCTTCCTGGAACATGAAGGATTCGGCGCCCAGGCGGAGTTCGCCGCGTTTGCGATACGCGAGAAGATATTCGCCGTCCTGAAGCTTTTCGTCTTTGTGGACCCGCACAAAAGTCGCGACACTGTTCGTGTTGAGCGTGACGACAAGGCACCCCTTATTTTCCAATGGAGCCGAACCAACTTCATTGGCCATGGCGTAGCGCAGCACCATGTAATCGCCCTGCATGAGCGAACGCGGGTCCCTTGGCGCGAGGCGAAGGAGCATGGTGCGGCCTTCCGCAAGCGTTGATTCTTTACTGATGATTAAAAAAGGGACTGCTGCAAGCGCGAGTACTGTCGTGCAGAAGAAGATGATTTTTTTCATGGCGTCACCTCCTTGGATGCGCGTTGCTGCAGAAGCCATCGAACCGCCAGCAAGATCAATCCGCTTCCTGCAACCATCCATGATTTGTGAGCCAGACTGACATTCATGGCATAGTAAAAAACCACCAGGAAACAGGGCAGGAAGAGGTAGGCCAGCGCGGTCAAGGCGCGGTCACCAAAAGCATAGCCTGCAATCAGCAGGCCAATGGCAACCAGAATGCCGGGTGTCGTGAAGAGGCCGAGTAGAAGGACGGCGACCACGGCAACGATCAGCCACGGCTTGCGGAAGTGATTGGCGCCACCTGAAAGATGGACCAAGAGGTAGATCATGCCCATGGACAGCAGTGCGCTTGTGGGCAGCATGGCGTTGGGGGGAACGGCACGCCAGATGTGCCAATCGAGCAGGACTCCCTGTGTCAGATTCATAAAGAGAATGGTCGCCGGAAGCATGGTAGCAGCAGCACGGAGCAGTGGCTGGATAAATTCGGTCCGCCGGGTGTGCAACAATAATATGCCGAACAGCAGTGTTTCTCCGGCAATGAGCAGATGCATCATTTCAAACGTTTTGAGATCCACGGAGATCCATATCGTTGCAATGATGACAAGAGCCAGCGGCGCAAAGAACCGGTAGACCGTGCTGGGATAAAGGATATAGATCGCGGCACAAACAACGCCATGGCTCAAGAGCAGAACTAATAAGGCTTCACCAGAAGAGATCGAGTTGTCCAATACTTGCATGAGTCCGCCCACGAGCAGGATATTGCCAGCAAAGGCCATGGCGAGCGCCAGTTGACTCGGAAACGTGGACTTACATGTTTTCGCAAGCGTCACCGTGACCGCGATGAAGGCGGCTCCACAGATGATTGCGCCGGGTTCATGGGTGATGATATTTGCCATCCCAAGAAATGCGATGATGAAAATGGATGCAAACCAGGCACCGACTCCTGAAAGAATTCGGATATAGAGCGGATCTTTTACAGTCTGGTCCGGCTTGCTCGTGGTGAAGACGATACTCTCGACATCGCCTGGCCGAAGCCAGTGACTGACATCGGGATGATCCAGTAACGCCCCTAAGGTCATGGCTGTGTCTTTCATGATGCGATCTCCTTTGCCATTTCCTTTGCGGTTCTCTTCAGCCAGAAGGCCGTCACGCTGACAACGGCTATAATGATCAGGGCAAACAACAGGAACATGAATTCATCGCTGCCATGGTGCCCATCCAACATGAGTTTGCCAATCAGCGTCAGCAGGATCAAGCAGGCGTTCATCAGGATGAGCGCCAATGCGACCATATCGCGGAGAATCGCGCGGTAACAATAGTAACCGCCCAGCGCGACTACGGGCCATACCAGCGCAGAAGCGATAGGGACGACATGTGAATGGGAATACGCGTCAATTTCTAAAATAATAGACATCGGCGGTATAGACAGGGCACTTAACAGGGCGAGCATAAGAATGCCTCGAAGCCATCTGCCGTCCAGAAAACTAAATCCCTTTTTAATGGCAACTTCACGGAGGGCGAGGGCCGTTCCGTTCAGTGCGGCAATAAACAGGCAAAGATATTCAAACTTAACGGAATGGACAGGTTCCAGAACCTGAACCCAGTAGAGTATGCAACCCGTATTGACAAGTATGAGCCACACCAGCCAGAGCGCAGCAAATTCCGACACCACGACCCAGCCGAATATCAGTGCGGCCCAGCCGACAAACAATTCAAAGGCATCGGCCCCAGTTTGATAGGTCTGTCCATAGACTGCCATCAGCACCCCCAGGAGCACAGAGGCGCTCAAGAGCAATATCTTGCCAGTCAGCTTGTGCAAGCCGAGCCAATAGGCGCTTGCAACGCAGGCAGCAACTCCTGCCTCGATCAAGCCAAGCTTGAAGAATTTGCCCATGGCCGACCAGTTGTAGGCAAAGAAGAAAATTATTCCTGAGAGAACAAGGGCGCTCCCGAAGAACAGGAGGTTCCGTTCTGCCCATGAAAACCAGACAGCGGCAGGTCGCAATGTCCTGAGCGCTGCATTGAAAGCTTCATCCGTCAAGAATCCGTCCTGATGAAGTCTGCGAAGGGTCTTGATGTCAACCGGCTTATCGAGTGATGAGTCATTCATAATAATCATTCACGTTAATTCTTGTAATATGCCAGATGCGAAGGATCATGTCAAGAAAGTGCGAAATATTAAGCCATTGTCGAAAGGAATTTGTACGAGTCTAAAACTGGGTATAACAAATATTTTTTCGCAAAGGGCGCAAGTTGGGTGAAGGTCGGCGTGCCTACGCAAGCGGCGAATACGCCGTCGGCACAGCTCGTCCTTCACCCAGCATCCATGTTGGAAAGGGAAAGGCTCGGTTGCTTGCACGAGATAAGCCCCGGCGGTATTCCGCCACTCGCGGGGGCTTTCCGTGCAAGCAACTCATAGCGTTCTTTGCGAAAAACATTTTCATGAGGTGCTATTTTGCCTGCACATCGAAGAGATCCATGATCTTCTTCACAAAAGCTTTGTGCTTTTCAGGAACTGCAGCGTGCCAGTTCCGCAGATACTCGGTGAAGTCGGCACACGGTTTCTCGTGCCGATAGAGAATGGCATTCCACTGCGAAGGATCGGCCACCAGCAAGGGGAGGAGTTGCTTGGCGACCAAGGCGTTCTTCTTACGCTCCGTTGAATTGGCTATTAATGCTGCTTCGTTCTTCTTGAACCATTGCGCCAGGGTCATATCAGCCGGCAAGGCTTCCTCGCGCTCATAACGGGCCATGGTATCATCGACATATCCCTTCAGGTGGGGGGCAAAGCTTTTCCAGTTCGGATAGGGTGGTTCGGTCTTCCAGGTTTCCGTCATGCGAAGCATCGTGTAATAGGAGGCCGTCTCGCACAGCGCTTCGTCAAACCAAAAGCAGCCCTTCTGTTCGCCCTTAAACTCCTTCTCCATGACGAGTGCATGGCACAGTTCATGAGCGTACTGGTAGGAGTATTGCGCCCAAGACGTCCCCCCCGTGTTCAGCAGGATAATGCGCTCACCTCCAGGCGCCCGCTTGTAGACAGTCATAGGCCCATGCTTAGTATCGTTCTTGACTTGAATGACAAGCGGGGGGACATCCAGAAAGTGAACCGCAAAGCTCTGCGTCACGTTTTGCAGCAACACACCGATATCGTTGCAGCTGGCGCCGTCCCACGCTCCTTGCATGATCATCAACTCGACCCGTGTGTTCTTGATTTGCCCTTTGTATCTCCACCCACAGACAGAGGGCTCCACACCAGCAGCCTTCTCCAGCGCTTGCACCCGCTGTTCCAGCTTTAAAACGCGCTGCTCCAGCGTCTCCTGCGCCCATAACGGGCCTAGAACGCTGGTGAACAGGAACAGGGCTAATGGAATCTGGTAATGGCTATGCATGTGCGCTCCTTGTCGATAACTTGAAGAGTTTTTCACCGAATTAAACGAATTAAACTAATTCAAATTCGTTCCATTCGTTTAATTCGTTGATAAAATAATCGTTGGCCTCCAGAAATATCCTTTTCCGAACACATGAATGCGCCGATGACCATCAAGAGAAACCCCAACAATATTACTTTCATTGATGGCCATGCCTCATGAAAATGGACACAGAGGAAGATAAACGGGACAATCGGGAATATAAGCCCCCCAATAAACCACCACACACTCTCCCGGCACTCCGCAATGATGAATTGTATCGAGCCGATCAGATAAATAATGAGCCCGATGATAACCAGTATACCTCCAAAGACTTCCATGGGGTCCTCCAAGGGTTATGTTATGTTTTATTGCTTCGGGGCCGTTTGCAGATTAAATTTTTCGCAAAGCCAGGTAAGAATTTTCAACTGGTCATCCTGAGTCGCCCGGCGGACTTGAGCTTTCAGCAGAATAAAGTCTGGTTTCGGAGGTGTTGCATTCTGTAAGCCTTCGTTGCAGTTGGAACAAACGGCTCGCAAGTTTTGTGAAGAATCCTCGCCACCTTTGCTTTTATCTATAATATGCCCCATTGTCAACCGAATGGTTCTTCCTGGGTGGTACGGATCGACATCGCCTGCACCGACGCCACACATCTGACAGGTATAGCCGTTGCGCTCCAAAACGAGTGCCCGTGTTTCCTTGGAAATTCCCCGCTTAAAGGCAGGCTTGCGATGGTCATCGACTAGAATATACTCGCCCGGCTTTAACTCGACACTGTCCTTGTGAGAAATAATCTCATAGCCTTCTTCATCCCGCAATTCCCGTAGCCGACGCGCCCATTCCGCTTTACCGCCTGAAGCCTTCTGAAGTTGAGTTGAATTGACCTTCTGCCCCACATTTTTTAGAAGAAAATCAAGAATCTTAGCTTTAGAACCTTTACGTTTAGTCATTATCTGTACTCCTGAATGCTAACATGATTTGACGTCCGACTGCATAAGCAACCGGGGGGGGGAAGGCATTTCCAATCTGCCGGTATTGGGTTGTTTTACTCCCATAGAACTTCCAGCTATCAGGGAAGCCCTGTATGCGTGCAGCCATCCGGATTGTTAACCGAGGCATGGAATCAGCAGGAAAATCCTTATCTGGGGCTTCGGCCGCAATACCCATCCCATCAATTCCAAGTTCTTTCCACTGTGCTTTCGCCCGTGTGGGCCCTAAATCCGGGCCGCCATGCTTCTTAGACCCCCCGACAAGGGTCGGGGCAACAGTGCAGGCCTTAGATCGAATATTTTCCGCACCTTCCCATTTGTGCTCGCACAGCAAATCATATAGGGCTTCCCCTACTGTCTTCTTTGTCTTTAATGCTTTAGGCCAAGAAAAATTGTTCATATCCTTATCTTTGAGGGCGACAAGAATAAACCTTGGACGGAGCTGCGGCACGCCGTAATCAGACGCTTCTAATACACGGAACGATACTTTGTATCCATGCTCTTCAAGTTTCTTTACAATGCGTGTCCGGTAGTCTTCAAATTTTTTCGACATCAGCCCTTTGACATTTTCGAGCATAATGCCCCGAGGCTTGACTCGTTCAACGAGTTTCAGGACGGAGGGAAACATGTCCCTTTCGTCATTCTCGCCTAATTGCTGCCCTGCAATCGAAAACGGGGGACACGGAACACCGCCGGCTAAAAGGTCACAGCCTGCAAACTCTTTACCATCTAGCTCGCGAAGATCTTGGCAGATGACATTCCATGAAGGCCGATTAAAGACCAAGGTCTTACAGAAATTAGGCTCATATTCAACACAAGCCAGCGACTCAAAGCCAGCTTTCTCCAAGCCAATAGCTTGCCCGCCGCCGCCGGCGCATAATTCAAGTGTTGTATACTTTCTCATACTGACCCTGCATCTAAATGCCTTCTTATCATAAAGGCACGTCCATTACTTTCTCGGAACGTTTTGATTGCTGAATACTTTAACATATTGAGCATGAGAGTTCAATGGATGCTTGCGGGTTACTTGCGCAAGATTATCTTTAGGACAGTAGCTACATAAAGTGGGCGACTCATTCGTAAAGGAATCGTAGGTTGCAGGCTTAGTCGCCTAAACCAGTGCCTCTAATTCCAGAAGGTTATTCAAGTGCTTTCGAACATTCTTCCGTATTGTCACACACTCCTCTGGCGTGATAACGATTTCCTTGGCTTCCTTAGTCTTGGTCTTGATCTTCTTTTGGCCTGTCTCGGCTATCTCGGCCATCTGGTGGGCAAGAGCATTCCTGACATCGATGATTTCTTTTGGAAAAGTGTCGAGTATCTTCTTGCAAGCTTGTAGTTGCGGCAGTATATGACTCTTGGGTGAGTCTCTGTTCAGAATCGCAATTTGATCCTTCAGAATCCCATTCAAGACCTTGTGCTTCTTCCCAAAATCAAACATGCCCTCTTCGACGAGAACACGATCACGGAACAAGATCTCCATGTCCTTGAAGCATTTACCAAGCACGCGACCCATAATTGCTTCAAGCTCGATTGAATCCGCAACAATCCACCCACGAAGAGTCGCAAGGTCAGATGCGCGTCGAATTTTCACGCTGATCAGATCCTTGATACGATCTTTGGCATCACCCCGAGCCACGAAAAAGACTCCGTCCGGCGGCACAGTAAATATATCATTCGGGATATCGTCTGTTGTGTAGAAGATTATGTCCTCGAAAAATCCTTTCTCGCGAATTTCAGAGATAATGGCATCGCCCTTTTTTCCGCCCTTGAGCTTGTAATCAAGAACGATCAATTCGATTTCGAGTTTGGCGAGATCAGCATAAACGCCTGCTTCACCTGAATGCCAGTGAATCGTCAGGCCAAGACCATGTCCGTCCATCCACCTATTCAATTGTGGACGTAGGGATTCGACAAAATCTTTATTGTCGTCGACCCAAAGAATTGAAAAATCTATTTTCATCGTTTGTGGAATGTTAAAATGAACTCTGCTCCTTGTTTCCGCCCCGTTACCGCCTTGATTTCACCGCCCATCTCGGTCATGATTTCTTTAATGTGGTGCAGACCAAGGCCCGATCCATCAGTCGTAGAAAAACCAACTTCAAACAGTTGCGACATGTTCCGTCTGGGAATACCCACCCCGTCGTCACTGAAACTTACCACCAATTTTGCGTCTGTAGATTCCAGAATCGTGACCACAATCTCGGATACTTTGTGCTGTGTCTTCCTGGCATTGCTGATTAAGTTGTCGAAAATAATACTGACGCTAATTGGTGCAAAGGTGGTAGAAAATGTAGCTTTTGAAGCTTGAATGAACCGGATTGGGATGGTTCTATTATGAGGCCCAAGAACAAACCCGTGGTAAATGTTCAATAGATATTCGCGGATGAACTCTACCAGGTCACCTGGAACCTCTTCCTGCGCGGCAACATGATTTGCTTGAGTTGCGAAGCGGGTTATAGCAGTAATACGTTTTGCGCGATAACTGATTCGCTCCAAATACACTTTCATCTGATCTGGCCGAGAGGCTGAATTCTCTTTTAGCAAATCGAGCAAGTTGAAGACGTATTGCTCAATCGTCTGAGCATCCTGACCGATGCTGTGGTGCAGCGAGAGAACATGATCAAGATCCTTCGAAAGCACCGCTTTCAGAAAGACATTCTGTGTGTCAAGCTGTGCCTCTCGATATTTTGCCTCCTGTGCGTCAAGCGCGGCTCGACGCGCTTTCTCTTCTGCTTCCAGTGCCTTCGCTTGCGATTCTCTCGCCTCTTTTTCGGATCTTTTCGCTCGTTCCCGTTCTCGTGACTCACCAACCTCGGCTTCATCCTTGGCCATCGATAATCGCTTCAGTTGCTTCTCTGCCTTCGATACCTCCTTGGCTAAGGAGGGAGAATTCTGTTGTGTTGCAATTCGCTTCAAATTGCCAAGAAGTGCGGAAACACTCTCTGCAGATCTGTTTTCAAGGATGTTCAAGAAATCGGCATCGTATTCAACGCTAAGCACATCTTGTGAGCGGGTCAGTTTCGTGACTATTTCAAAAATCGCCTGTTTAACTTCACCCTTGGACATCGTTGCCTCATCAGGCAACTCACCTCGTTCTGTACCAAATCTCGCAAGATCAATCGCAAACGTTTCCAAGCGTTTTAAGGCTACTTCGATCATCAACTCCTTAAGATCGTCAAATGCTTTGTTCTGTATCAGTCCGCCATCGCGGCTGGAGGTTTCCTGGAAGGCTGGGTTGGGGCCATTGATTTCGATTCGCCCGAAAAGATCTCGAGTTCCGAGCGTCCTCATAAACCCTTGCTGGTGTCGATGGTCGATTCCAAGGTGGTCATCGCCAGGATCGCCAAATGGATGGATTCTGAAGCCGTTCTTATAAAGAAAAATTGACCCGTAATTGTAAACGCGCATCCCCATGCGTCTCGTAAACGCATTCTTGGCTGCCTGATTCAGAGCAAACAGGGTGATTTTTATGCCCTCCAACTCTTTTGAGTAGGGACTCTTTTCAGCAATATCGTATACTCGCCGTCCTCGATCCATCAAGCACGTCCGAATTTCCGTTCCATCTGAAACAACTTCGACATGAATTTGTGCAGTTCGCAACTCGAGGCTCTCAAACACAAAGTTTTTGACATGTCCATTTACGAGTTGCCACGCCTCTACTTCCTCCTGACGTTCCTCGGCTGCAGCACGAATGCTCTGATCAGTCTCTTCTTCGTCAGGGCAGTGGAGATGTATCTGAAAATTATCGGAATCATTCTCTTGATTGGGGTTGACTAAACGCTCCAATGACCTGCGAAGCCTTATGATCTTGTCACGGCCCCAGTCTTCGCTACGCAATCCAGATATCTCAAGTACAGTGCCGTGTCGGATGTCATACGGGATGACATCCTCTGTGGTGTAATGAGCGGAGATATTCTGAAATTCCTTTTCGGCATCCACCTCAAACCGGCTCCAGTCGACCTTCAGAACGTGCCATGCGCCTTTCTGACCCTTTTTCTTCGAGTACATCTTTAATTTTTCGCCAAGCCTATCACATGAGAACCGCCCAATGCCTTTAGCACCTGCAAAGATTCTCCCTCCAGAAATTTTGTCGCGATAGTCTTGCTGCTTCTTCTTTGCCGAGTAGGCAACAAACAACCATTTTCCGACAATATCATCTTTGTCCATTCCATCACCATTGTCTTGAATGACAATCTTCGCTTCCTTCGATCCGAGCGACTCAATTGTGATGTCAACCTGCTTGGCATTAGCGTCGAAGGAGTTTTTTACCAACTCAAACATTGCAATGAAATCATCCGTGATGAGTTCTTTCCCAATGATCGTCTTCAGTGCTGAGCTAATTTTGAACTGAACGTTAGACATGGGTCAAAACCTCCTTGAGTGCGAGTCCAGCCATTTCAGCAAAAAGCGGTGGAACAGCATTACCTACTTGGGTGTACCGCGGTGTTTGCAATACTCGCTGTTTACCACCAGTAGTATATGGCCCCTTGAATTCAAACCAGTCGGGGAAGGTTTGGAGTCGAGCACACTCGCGCACTGTCATAACACGAGGTTCTGAGTAGTGGACAAAGTCATCAGGGATGGTCGTAATCGTTGGTGAAGATTTGTTACCATCGAGAACAGTCACACTGCGCTTTTTTAAACCATATAGCTCCCGCTCCTCTCCAAGGATACAACGGTTTCGGGGTGCATCTTCGAGAAGCCGCGAAAAGACCTCCTCAACATCAGCGGTGTGGTTGACAAATCGGTGGCTATCGGGCGAATACGACGTGAAAACCGTTCGCAAATGCTTCTGAAGGCCTGTAGTTGGGCAAGAAGCCATGCCGGAATAGAAACCATTTGAGTCCGGACAGGGTGTAGTACCATGGCTACGTTGTAAGTCAGAAAGGGCCGATTTTACACTGTTTTTTCGTGGAATCCTTCGGGCCGATAAATGGGGCTCACATCTGTTCTCTAGAGCCTCAAAAGCGGAATTTGCCAAGTTTTCACGGGTGGCAATAACGATGAATCTCTGGCGACGCTGCGGAACTCCATAGTCTGACATGTCGATGAGTTCGCCACGGGCATCCTCATAACCAAGCTCACGAAGTTGCTGAATCACCAATTGCGAGTAGGCAACGCCTTCTTGTGCGTTCGCCTTAAACTTCATGGTGAACCCCCTGACGTTTTCAAACAGGATGGCTCTTGGCTGGACAATTTTAACTAAATTCAGATATGAGTGGACTAGATTATTCCGCTCATCGCCCTCGCGACGCCTGCCAGCAGTTGAAAATCCCTGGCATGGCGGCCCACCAACGACCAAATCAACCCCCCCCCTTAACTGTGCAAGTGAGGTGCCTTTTTGTTCGAGCAGTTCCTTGATATCCCAATTTTTTGTGGCCAGCCATGCAGGCCAGTCGAAGTGCTTTCGCTTATCAACCAAGTTAGACTTGAGCGTGGAGAAGGCCGACGGGTTCTTTTCGACGGCAAACAGACCTTTCCAGCCCGCTAGATGCATTCCGGTACTCAAGCCACCGCAGCCAGCAAATAAATCAATATATTTGAGAGGAATACTCATTTTCACAGATTATCATGCAATCAATTCGGACGTTCGTCCATGATAGAATTTAGAGCGGTTGAGGAGGAGTCGGTGGGGAATGCCATATGATGAAAGTCGCATCTCAGTGTGTCGGCATGCTCAGGCCCCAAATAAAATGACAAGAAATCTCTTTTCAGTCGAAACCGACTCTCACCTGCTAAAATCCTACAGGAACCAATATTGAACACCAAATTCATAGGCGGTAGCATGCCAGAAGAGGGCAAAAATGTCAAGGACAGCATAAAGGTTTCGGACAAATCATGAGGAGCTGTTTTTTCGTGCCATTCCGCGTGTTTCGTGGACAAAAAGTCATTGTTTACTCCGACTCATCCGAGCTTCACCAAGCATGCCTCCCACCTTCGACTTCGACCCAGTCGCCATCAGGCTGGGGCTGGATGCGGGCGCGGACGCCCTTGGGAATCTCGACTTCCAGATGGCGTTTGGCACCTTCCATTTTCCAGGAGACGCGCACAGGGCCCTTGATGCTTTGATATTCGCCTTTCGCCTCAGTGACGGTCGCGCTCTTACACGGCGCAATGATAAGCTTATTGGCGCCGATTGCATCTTCTGCCACGCGAATGCCGAGGAGATGTTTAACGACCCAGGCATCGACAGACCCGAACATGGGATGATCCTGGCTATAGGTACTGTCGGATATCTTCCAGACCTCCCAGAGGGTCGTCGCGCCGTTGGCCAGCATATAGCCCCAGCCAGGGAAAGTGTCACGCGTAATATTCTGCTCAACAGCATTGGGCATCAGATCCATCATGTATTGCGTACTGTAAATGCCTGTTGAGAATGCGTTGTCACGAACCTTTAACGCATCCTGCAGGAGCGCTTCCGCTGCAGACCGATGCTCTGGCACCACCAGATTGTGATAGAGTCCGAACGCCTGGTCGCCTTGTCCGCCTTTGCCGACTTTGCCCTCCTGAACGAATTTCGCTTGAAAGGCCGTACGGATATTTCCAGCCAGTGTCTTCCAGCGCGCAGCATCCTCTGGCTTGTCCAAGACGGTTGCAAAGCGGTTCATCAGCATTGCAAACTGATAATAGTGGGCCGTGGCAGTCAGGCTTGTCGAGGGCTTATCCAGTGCCTCATGGTCGCCAATGCACCCTTTAACGACAAACTCAGGAACCTTCTGGGCAAGTAGATCCATATAGCGGACACAGGCCGGATAGAGTTCGGCGACAATCTCGACATCGCCATAGTAGCGCAGTAGCTCTGCCATGACCACGGGCACGCCGAGTGCCCAGCCAATCGGGCCTGAGCGGTCGCCAAAGCCCCGGTCGCCAACCCCGACATACGGCGCGGTCTCTGTAAAGAATCCATCCGCTCTCGCCTCATTTGCATAATCGCGCAGGGTTTTGCGGTAGAACTCCTGCATGTCGTAATTCAAGATCAGCGTTTCCGCAGTCACGGCGATGTCCGCGCCATAGCCGAAACGTTCGCGTCCGGGACAATCAGACTGCACCCCCATCACATTGCTGATAAAGGTATTCCTGCAAACCTGATGCAGCGTGTTGATGCGCGGATTGGAACACGCAAAGCTCACTGCGGATTTCAGATCGCTCGCCCAGGCATGGGCTGTGATGTTTTTTGCCTCGATGGGCGCGGAGAGCCCTTCGATCTGCACATAACGGAAGACATGCCAGGTAAAGCGCGGGGTGTAGGTCTCATCCCCTGCCCCGCTCCGGATATAGACATCGTGCTGCTCGGCAATGTCGGGCGCGCCCGGACCGCCCACGCCTTTTCGCTTGATCTGTCCGCACACCGCAGTCATCGTGTTGACCGTGCCATTGGTGGCGAGCAGTTCGCCATAGCGGAAGGTGATGCGCTCGCCAGCAGGTCCCTTGCCCAGACAGAAGGTGCCCACACCCGAAAAATTGCGTCCCATGTCCACGACAAACACATTGGGCTGAATCGCCTTCACGCAAGCGGCCTGCCATGATTCACGCTCAACGACCTGGGGCGCGGCATTGGGCAGGAGTGCTCCAGAAGGGGCCGCGGCTATCGACGCATTCCGAGGGACACCTGTTTTCAAACGCGCATCATACACTTCGCCCAGATAGAGGCTGTTGCGAAGGAGCGGGGTCTCTGCAACCTGCCATGACGCGTCCGTCGCCACGGTTTCAAGCTGTCCGCGGGTATCCGTCAGAACCAGCTCAGCAGCCAGGGCCGGACGGCCCACGCAGACCTTTTCTCTCACGTTGATCCGGCCCCATAAGCGGAGCGGCAACGGGTTATACCAGCCATTGCCCAGGGTGACGGTCAATGTATTCTCGCCTTGCACCAGCAGCGGTTTCACGTCATAGGTATCAAAGAGGACGCGGTGGCCAAAGGGGGTCCAGAGCGGGGCCAGCATGGCTTTGCCGATAGGCTTTCCATTGAGCTCCGCGCGATAGAGGCCCAAGCCCACAATATGCAACTGCGCAGACTGGATATCCTTTTGGACATTGAAGGTCTTTTTGAAAAGCGGAGCTGGATCGTCCGCATAGCACGCCTCATCCGTAGCCGGTTGCGGCTTGCCGTCGCTGATCCACGCCACCTTATCCATGGGCTTTGAAAACGCTAGGTGCGTGACGAACAACACGTGCGTCACAGCGACCAATAACATCCAGCAAGTGCTTCTCATGTTCAAACTCCTTCTTTATCGATAATTTATTTTCTCATTCAACACAAAGATAATATTCACCGCAAAGAACGCAACCAGCCTACGCCAAACGGCTCCGGCGGTCAGGAAGAACGCAAAGATCAACTTCTTTCTATGTGCTCTTTGTGTTCTTTGTGGTTAATATAACCTCATGGTTCACTTCTTCCCGTCTCTGCATCCTACCGGGAACATAAACCGTCTTTCAAAAGGGAAGGCGTCATCGAGGTGACGGATGATGGGCGGCTCCTCAAGCTCAGGCTCCCCCAGCACTTCAATCACATCAAACCGATAGAACATGTCCGGATACTTCGCCTTGCGCAGATAGGTGGCGGCGGCGCGGTTTAGCGCATGCCGCTTCTCTTTGTCGACCGCCATGGCCGGACGTCCATAATCCTCGCGCTTCCGCGTCTTGACCTCGACAAAGACAAGGAGGTCTTTCTTCTGAGCGATGATATCAATCTCGTCATGTCTGTTTTGGCGCACATTGCAACCCAGGATTGAAAAACCATCGGCTTTCAAAAAGGCAACAGCCTGTTGCTCGCCCCACTGACCGACAACAGCGGTGCGCGGCGGCGCTTCACCTTTTTTCGTCAACAGCTTTAAACCAAACATAACAGCCCCCTCATCTCAGCCGCAACCCGTAGAGAATATATTCACCACAAAGAACGCAAAGAACACAAAGATCAACCTCTATTGTTGATTTTCTGTGTTTACTATGCCCTTCATCGAGTGAATAAACTTCTGGATCTCAAAACGGTATGAACCAAAATTAATAAGCAATCCATGTTCGATGCCGGTCGCCTTCAAATAATGAAGGACTTGTGATCGATGTTCATCATTAATCGTCTTACACGCTTTAAGCTCAATAATAAGGTAATTATTGACAATCAGATCAGCAAAATAGTCTCCTATAATAGTCCCATCTTCATCATGAATCGTAATGGGCTGTTGCTGAACAACTTGCATACCAATCTTACGCAAACGATGAGAAAGCGCATTCTCATATACTTTCTCCAGATAACCGTTTCCATGAAAGAGATGTATCGCATACGCCGTCTCTCTCACCTGTTCGATTATCTTCAAAGAATTTTCTATCATTTTAGTAGTTCTCTTTCTTTGTGTTCTCTGCGTTCTCTGCGGTTAATTACTCTCATTTCAGCCTGACGCGCGGATCAAGCCAGGCGTAGCATAAATCGGTGCAGAGGTTGACGACCTGATAGAAGAGAGCGCCGAAAATCACGACAGCTCGCACCACCGCCATATCAGACGCGTGAATGGCGTTCAAGCTGACACTGCCCAGACCTGGAATGCCGAAGAAGCTTTCCAGCATCAAGCTACCGGTGAACAAGAAGGGTATGGACAAGCTGATATAGGTCACGATCGGAATCAGGCTGTTCCGCAAAACATGGCGGAATAAGATGCGGGCACGGCTCAATCCCTTGGCCTGTGCGGTGCGCACGTAGGGCTTATAGAGTTCATCCAGGATTGCTGCGCGGAAGAACCGGATGTCGCGTCCCAGTCCGCTTAAGATGCCGATCATGACCGGCAAGACGATATAGGCCGCGGACTCAAAGCCCCACAAGGGAAAGAGCCTGAGCTTGAAGGCCAGGATGAACTGCCCGGCTAAAACCCAGACCACATAATTCACACTCATCAGAACTGTAGAGACAATGAGCACGACGCGGTCAAACGTGCCTCCTCGCCAAGCCGCGCACAAGAGGCCCAGCATCACACCGATGATTGTTCCGCCGACCAATATGGGGACGGTTATGGAGAGCGAAGGTCCCACGCCTGTGCGCAAGACCGCTCCGACCGGCTGCAAATATTCCGTGGAGGTTCCTAAGTCGCCCTTTGCCAGACCCACACAATAATTCACAAACTGCGTATCAAAGAACCCGCTATTCTTCTTTTGGAGCTTCAGCGTCTTCCCCTCTACCTTGCTCGCCTGAAGGGCTGTCACCTTCCATCCTTCACGCACGGTAAACTCCAGCGGCGGCGGCCCGTCAATGAGCGCCTCGTCTGTCGCCTGGCTCGATGGGTCTTGAAGCGCCAGCACAAGCTGTCCGGCGTTCAAGCGATAGGTGCCGGGTGACAGAGCGTAGGTGATGGGAAGCGAAAAACGCCCCTGCTTATCAGGCGCGGGCAAGGCTGAGACAGCCACACGCCCCAAGGCGCGAATATCTGTCCAGCGCCCCAGCACCAACGGTTTGTCGTAGCCGAAGCGCGCATCAAAATCCGCCAGCGCCGCAGCGGTTGCATTCTTTCCGAGGACGATGTCACCCGGCGACCCTGCCACCACATGGAAGAGCAGAAAGGTCAAGACCAATACACCTAAGGTGGTGGGCAACGCTTCACAGATGCGCCGTATAATATATCGCTTCATTGCTTCTTCTTGCGCAGCGGTTTTTCAGATGCGCCGGAATCCTTTACAAATTGCTGATTGAGCGACTCCCATTTAGCCGCCATCTCCTGCAACCGTTCGGGCTGTGCTTGCGCGAGATTCTTCTGCTCCCCGCGGTCTGTCGCCAAGTTGTAAAGCTCCCAGGTTCCGCCGTCGCGCTTGGCAGAGACCATCTTAAAGTCCCCCACACGCAACGCCTTGTTGCCTTCATGACTAAAGAAGATTGTATCGCGTGTCAAGGCGCCGTCCTTGGCAAACGCCGGCGCAAGGGTGACCCCGGCCATGGCTGGCGATCCTTCAGGCAACTGGGGCTTGATCTGTGTTATGTCTAAGATCGTGGGCACAATATCGATCACATGGCAGGGATCTTTGCGCAGTTCGCCCTGGGCCTTAATACCGGCTGGCCAATGGACCACCAGCGGTGTGGAGATGCCGCCTTCATGGACCCACGTCTTATGACGGCGGAAGGGGGTGTTGGAGACTGTTGACCAACCCGGGCCGAGACAGAGGAAGCTTTCGCCTGATCCCATCGGTGCCTTCGGATCATGGCCGTCGCCACGGATCATCATCTCCGCGCTGCAGCCATTGTCGGAGAGGAACATAATCAGCGTATTGTCCAGTTCGCCCATGGCCTTGACCTGCTCGACAAGACGGCCGATTTCACGGTCCATGACTTCCACCATCGCCGCATGAATCGCCATCTTCTCAATCTGGAATTTCTTCTGCTCCTCTGTCAACGCATCCCAAGCAACAGGACGATTGACTTCGCCTTTGCCAAGGGGACCGTTAATTTTCTCCCAGTTATCATAAGGAGCGCCCACATCCCGTTCGACAGCCGAGAGGGAACAGGAGACGATCCCCGCCTCTGTCTGACGTTTATAACGGGCGGCGCGTACGGCTTCCCATCCCTTTTCATAACGCGCACGGCAGCGGTCGATGTCCGCCTGCGGCGCATGGAGCGGGAAGTGCGGCACTGTATAGGCCACATACGAGAAGAAGGGCTTGCCTGCATACGTTGCAGCATGATCTTTCAGGCATTGGAGCGCATGGTCGGTGAAGGCAACGGTCGAATAATAATTAGATCCCTTCTGGACAGGCGGCAAGCGCTGGTCATCCAGGTCATGGCTGCTCGGATAGAAATTGTGGTCATGGTCATGCAGACAGTAGGAGCGGTCAAACTCGCCGCGGGTCAGAATCTGATTGGCGCCGAACACATGCCACTTGCCCGAGTGATAACTGCGATACCCCGATGACTTCAGCCAATGCGGCAGCAGGCGCGTCCACTCCGGCAAGGGATTGTTCCTGGGGTCGGTCCGCGTCTGCTGGGGGTAATAGCCAGACATCAGCGCGGTGCGTGTCGGCCAGCAGCGGGCGGTATTGTAACACTGTGTAAAGCGGAGCCCCTTCTTGGCAAGCGAATCAATGTTCGGGGTCGCGATTTCACCGCCATAGCAGCCACTATCTGAAAACCCCATGTCATCCGCCATAATCAGAAGCACGTTCGGCTGCTTCTGAGCCGCTGAAGCCATCATCGCCATGGAGGCAACGAGTAAAAATGATTTAACCATGTTATAACCCCTATTGACTTGTTCAGGCAAAATATATCATAACCCCCAAGAGAGGTGTAGCACATTTTAGGGTTCAATTACTGGGATCAAAGCCAGGACGCACCTTGCCGTCGTGGCCAATCAGGGGCTGGGCGTTGTCCACCTTGCCCAGCTCACGCGAACCGGATGCCGGACCATCCAGGCCCAGATCGTCTTTCATGGCAACAACAAGGGCCTGGAGCTGGGCGACGACAGATGGGTTCGCGGCAGCGACATCGATGGCCTCGCCAATATCCGTCCGAAGATTATAGAGCGCAGGCTTTTCAGACGGCTTCTTCTCGGAGGGAAGCTGGAGTTTCCAATCGCCATGACGGACCGCTTCAAGCCGGAAGCCGCGGTAGTAATAGAAGGTATCATGTGCGGCCGGGACCTGTTTATCGCTTGAGAGCTGGGGCCATATGTTGGCGCCGTCAATCTTCCGGTCAGCTGGCACCTGCCCGCCTGCGAGTGCGGCAAACGTGGGGAGGATGTCGAACATGCCGGTGACGGCATCGCACACCGTGCCTGCTGGAATCTTTCCGGGCCACCAAGCGATTGCGGGGACGCGCATGCCGCCTTCGAGGGTACTGCCCTTGAATCCGCGCAAGGGGGCGTTCACAGCGCGCTGGGTGCCGCCGTTGTCGCTGGTGAAAAAGACGAGGGTGCGTTCGGAGAGCCCCTGCTCGCGAAGGGCGTCAAGGACGCGGCCGACGCTCCAGTCCACCTCCTCGACCCAATCGGAATAGATGCCGTTGGGTGATTTCCCGGCCCATTTCTTGCCGGGATAGATCGGGAAATGAACCGCGTTGTGCGGCAGGTAGAGGAAGAAGGGAGCTGTCTTGTGCTTGGCGATGAATTGAAGCGCTTCGTCGGTGTAGATTTCGACGAGCGACTGCTGGTCATCGGGCATGACGCGCTTGACGACGGTGTTGTTGCGCATGAGCGGGAGCGGCGGCTGCCCCTTGCCTTTTCCGTTCGGGAGCGGCTTGCCAAGATCGCTCTTCACGCCGTCAGAGGCCGGTCCCATGTCGTTGGAATAGGGCAGTCCAAAATAATAATCAAACCCCTGTTTCAGCGGAAGGAATTCCGGCTGATCGCCCAAGTGCCATTTGCCGATGATACCCGTGGCGTAGCCTGTGGCCTTCAGGACCTCAGCGACGGTGACCTCCTTCGGGGAGAGCCCGACATCATTAGCAGGAAAGAGGACGTGCGGGATCGGCAGTGCGCGTTTCGGGTAACAGCCCGTCATCAGCGCGGCGCGCGAAGGCGAGCAGACCGGCGCGGCGTAAAACGAGGTGAGGCGACGTCCTTCCTTGGCCATACGGTCGAGGTTGGGCGTTCGGTTTAGCTTCGAGCCAAAGGGCCCGATGTCCGCGTAGCCCATATCGTCAATGTTAATGACGATGAAATTCGGCTTGCTCTCCGGCAATGCAGCCAGCGGCACCATTACAAGTGCAGCGAGGCAGGCGAGGGTAGTCTTTATAGAGTCGTTTTGTAGTTGCATATTTTTACGTTCTCCCAATAATGCGTTGAGTGTATCTCGTTTGCATCAGCGTGTCCAGCCTCAACAGCAATTCTCATGATGCCTGTTTCCGATGCCAGCTTTTTTAAATACGCGGTTGACTTTCACCCCTCTTCACCTTCATAATTGTTAGAACAAATAAATTTGTGGTATGGATTTTGTCATAAGGAGATGATATGAGAATCAGAAGCACAGCGTTTGTCTTGATCGGACTGACTTTCATTACCGCCACGCCTATCCAGGCCGTCACGCAATACACCTGGAATGGAGTTGCAAGCTCCGACTGGATGGACCCTGGCAGTTGGAACGGTGGTTCCATCGCACCTACAGGTGTCGTCAGTGACACGCGCCTGAATATCAACACCACAACCGGAAAGGAATTGGTCTACTCCGCTTCGCTGGGAACAACAGTATTCGCGGGAACCGGCAGTAATCCGCGGTCATTAGTCATCGCAAACGGAGGAGGCGTTTCCGGCCAGCTCCGCATCACAGGCGGCACCTTCGAAGGGCGGGGCTCCAGCGGCTCCTCCCCCTGTGCGGATCTGATCGGGGCATACGGAGGAAAGGGACGACTGATCATCGACGGGGGCACCTACCTTCACACCGATGATGTCCCCAGCACCGTGGAAAATGGGGCCGAACTCCAGATCGGGTACAGTACGACGGCTGGAACAAGCGGCGAACTGATCGTCAGCAATGGTCTGGCCACCGTGCGCCGCATTCGGATGAACCATGATAACAGCTCCAACGCCTCCAGCATCATCCGGCTCATCGGCGGAACGCTCGAGACCGCTGCCATCGAATCTGGAGGAGCGAATGGCACCCAGGCCATCTATTTCAACGGGGGAACCTTAAAACCCCTCTATCTCAGCCAGACCGACTGGATCACCAATACGGTCACGATCCTGATCCAGGACAACGGCGCCATTATTGATACCGGAGATTTCGGAAACGGACTGGCGGCCAGCATCATTTCGGATGGCACTTCCTCCGGCAGCCTCATCAAGAAAGGCAACGGCATACTTAAACTTCTCGGCAACAACTCGTATAGCGGCCTCACCATCGTCACCGGCGGCGTGTTGCGTGCAGCGCATCCGAATGCGCTCGGCAGCACGTCTAGCCCGACCGTAGTCCCCAGCGGCACCCGTCTGGAGTTAAGCGGAGGCATCACCCTGGCTGCAGAACCTCTGACCCTCTACGGAAACGGCGGCGGGCTTGGCCTTGGGGCGCTCCTGAGCGTGGAGGGGACCAACACATGGACAGGGCCCATCACCCTCGGCGTCAGCCAGTCCCGCGTAGGAGCATTCGGTGGGCACCTGATCATCAGCGGGCCAATCGGAGACAACGGAAACTCCTATGACCTCCTGATCCGCCATTCCGGAGGCAATCTCACAGACACCGTAACGCTGAGCGGCACAAACACCTACGGCGGCAGGACCATCATCTATCAAGGGGTTGTAAAACTCGAAGCCGGAGACAACCGGCTGCCTGTCGGGTCCGTCCTGCAACTGGGTTATTATGCCACAGGCTATCCACTCACCGGACACTTCGATCTGAACGGGCGGAACCAGGAAGTGGCGGGATTGCTCGTCAATGCAACTGTCCCCGGCACACAACCAGAGCTTCGTGCGTCGCAGACAGTGAAAAACGATGCGGAAGCCCCCTCCGTGCTGACGTTGAACAACATGGCGGACTACACGTTTACCGGCACCCTGACAGGCAACCTGGGGTTGACAAAAAAGGGTAGCGGAGCCTTTACCCTCTCAGCAACAAATACGCACAGCGGCGCGACCTGCGTCTCCAACGGCGTCCTCCGTCTGACGCATCCAGAGTGTCTCTCAGCAGGCACCGCTGTCATGTTTTCAACAACAGCCGGCGCGACCCTCCACCTCAACTTCACGGGCACTAACACGGTCAGGAGCCTGACGGTGGATGGACAACGCAAATACAAAAACAAGGTTTATAACGCATCCAACCTGCCAGGCATTATCACCGGGGATGGATGTCTGCTGACGGTGGAAGGCATACAAGGAACGCACATCCTATTTCGCTGATGTGCTGTCAGCCGAATAAGGGCAAGGGATGATTAAATGGTATTAAGCAGAAAACATATCTTTTGGATGGTCGCACTCGCAGGGGCTGGACTTGCGCAGCTTGCTGCAAAGGCAGACGACCGTATTTTTTTTGAGTCCTCCGGTGACTACGTGAATAACTTTCGGCATCTTGCTGGCAGCGGAACAGCTGCCCAGACCGATCCCACAGTTGGGGAACCTGATAATGACACGGTGCGACTGAGCAACAACGGATTCACCGTCACCTACGACGCAACACCCGGCGACAACACAGCCACGCGCAACCTCTTCACGGTCCCGTTCTCGGTGGTCGCTGATATCCGGTTCGGCACCTTCAACAATTCGTATGGTGTCTACTTCATCAGCCCCGAGAGCGAGGCGCAAGCCTGTCTAGCGCTCTTCAATGTCGAAGCGTCTGGAGCCTCTGACCAGTTCCGCTTTTCCACGGACGGCAACCCGCTGACCTCCGGTGCCGGTACGCTCATACAAACCGCACTCATTGAATCAGGTGTAACAACCAACGGAAAATTGAACCGCATCGAGATCGGGTATGGCGTCAATGCGCAGAATCTGCCGGTACTCTCGATCTGGGCAGGGATAGGGAGTTCCAGCCTGGTGCTGACCGGCCAGCTCGCCTCTGCCGCTGCAGGGGTCGGACTGCGCTTCAGTCCGCGTTCACTGAATGACATGGATTTCGATAACCTCGCTTTGCGTCCCGTGCCGCCTGTCTGGGCGCCGCCTGCAAACCAGTCTGGCTCGCGCCTCGTACGCCGCCTCGCCGCGGGCGAGCCGCAGAAGGTGGTCGTCTATGGGACTAGCCTGACCGCTGGCGGGATCTGGCCAAGTCAGATGCAGTCCTGGCTCACCAACACCTACGCAGGGGCGCTGACGCTCATCAACAGCGGCCTCAGCGGAAAGAACTCGAAATACGGACTGGAGCAACTCAGCTCTAAAGTCCTCGCGTATAAACCAGACACCGTCTTTATTGAATTCGGCATGAACGACGCCTTTACAAACTACACAGGCGCGGACGTACTCTACAACATCTCTGTCGGACAGGCGCGGTCCAACCTGCTGGCCATGATCGACCAGATCCTCGCGAACCGCCCGGACACGGAGATCATCCTCCAGACCATGAATCCTGCATGGGATTCGTCTGGCGGCAGCGGAACCTCCGTCACCGTGCGCCCGGAACTGCCTGAGTGCTACCAGACCTATCGCGACGTTGCAACCGAACGAGGCTTGTTATTGATCGACCACTACCCCGCCTGGAAGACCCTGCAACTCACCGACCCCGCGACGTTCCGCTCCTACGTGAGCGACGGCACCCATCCCAACGCAGCAGGCTATACGACAGCTGCGATGCCCCTGTTGAAGCAGCGGCTGATCGGCGAAGTCAGCACGATTTCAACAAACCAAACACGCCTAACAAGGCTGGATGCGGATATCTGCGTCTACGGCGGCACCTCCGCTGGCGTAGCGGCAGCCATACAGGCTGCGCGCCAAGGCAAGACCTGTGTGCTCGTCTCACCCGATCTCCATTTCGGCGGTCTTACAAGCGGCGGGCTCGGTTGGACAGACCTCGGCTCAGACACCGCGGTCATCGGCGGCCTCGCCCGGGAGTTCTACAAGCGCGTCTATCTGACGTACCTCGACGCAACCACATGGGTGCACGAGACACGGGCGGCATACATCTCACGCTCCTCGATCGATCCGAGCGATGCCACCCGCCAGATGTACACCTTCGAGCCCAAGGTGACCCAACGACTCTTCCGGGAGATGCTGGCCGAGTCAGGGGTGACTGTCCTGCCCGGCCGGTTGCACCGCAACGGACAGGGCGTGGCAAAGGACGGCACCACGATCCGCGAAATTTACACCGACGATGGCCATTTCCTGGTTCGGGCCAAGATGTTCATCGACGCCACCTACGAGGGTGACTTGCTGGCGGAAGCGGGCGTGAGTTACACAGTCGGACGCGAGGCCAACGCCCTGTACGGTGAAACGATCAATGGCATCCAGACCGCGCGCGCGACCGGCAATCAACTGGTCACCGGTATCGACCCCTACGTCATTTCGGGGAACCCAGCCAGCGGACGCCTGCCCTTTGTCGAAGCGACCGCCGGAGGGGCGGACGGTGCGGGCGACGGACGTCTGCAGGCGTATTGTTACCGCATGTGCCTGACTGATGTTGCAACCAACCGCGTAATGATCGCGCAACCTGCGGGCTATCAGGAGTCGGATTTTGAACTGCTATTCCGCACCATCGAAGCCGGGCAGACCACGCGCTTCTTTAAAACTTCCCCCATGCCGAACCGGAAGACTGACTCGAACAATGACAATGGCTTTTCTACGGATTTCATTGGTGGAAACTATAATCTGCTTGAGGGCTGGAACTATGCAGAGGCTGATTACGCGCGGCGTGAACAGGTACAAGCCGCACACCGCTACTACCAGCAGGGGTTCCTCTGGTCACTGCAAAACCACTCGCGCGTGCCAGTTGCAATCCGTTCCGCGTGGTCTTCGTGGGGGCTGCCCCTGGATGAGTTTGACGAGACGGGCCACTGGTCCTTCCAACTCTATGTGCGGGAGGCGAGGCGGATGGTTTCGGACCTCGTTATCACCCAGCATCATGTGAATCAGACAACAGGTTATGTTGCAGAGGACCCCGTTGGCATGGCTGTCTATACCATGGATTCCCACCACGTCCAGCGCCATGTCTCCTCCTCTGGTTACGTGCGGAACGAGGGGGATGTCCAGGTCGCGCCCGCGAACGGCGCGTATGGCATCAGTTACCGTGCTATCGTGCCAACAGCATCGGAGGTCTCCAATCTACTCGTCCCAGTCTGCCTGAGCGCCTCGCACATCGCCTACGGCTCCATCCGTATGGAGCCCGTCTTCATGGTGTTAGGCCAGTCGGCGGCGGCGGCAGCGGCACAGGCCATTGATGATGGCGTGTCAGTCCAACAGGTGAATTATGCGAAACTTAAACCCCAACTGGATGCTGTTGGCCAGGTGCTCTCCAAAATAACGACAACCAGCAGCGCCGATGTGATCGTCGACAACACGGACGCCTCGGGCGTGACGGTTGAAGGATCATGGATTGTCAGTTCTTCCACAGACGGCTACTGGGGCTCCAACTACCTGCATGACGGCGATGCGAATAAGGGGCTGAGCGCTGTCACCTTCATCCCGGCCCTCCCTGCAAGCAGGGATTACGACGTCTACGTGCGCTGGACTGCCTACGCGAACCGTGCAACAAACGCGCTGGTGCTCGTCGTGCATCCTGCGGGAACAAACTCCTTTCGTGTGAATCAGCAGATCAATAACGGGACGTGGGTGAAACTGCTGACCACGAACTTTGCAGCCGGCGCTTTTGGAAAAGTAATCATTCGCAATGACAACTCTTCCGGTTATGTCGTTGCCGATGCTGTCCGCTTCTCTACAGAGCGCCCGTCTGTCAGTCTCGTGGTCCCTGACCCTGTGGCTTCGGAAGCCGCCTCCGACACGGCCCGCGTGCTCGTGATGCGAAGCGGATCAACTGCCCTGCCGCTGACCGTCTACTATTCGACAGCCGGAACAGCAACTGCGAATGCGGATTATGAGTCGCTCCCAGGAAGCGTCACGCTTCCAGCAGGTGCGACATCCGCGTCACTGATCGCGCGCCCCTACGCAGACGCGCTCGCAGAGGGTGACGAGCATGTCACGATCTCGCTGACTGCCAATAGCGCTTACGATCTCGCCCTGCCCTCTTCAGCGGTTGTTACGATCCTTGACCGGCGCTTTGATGACTGGCGTCACGCACGCTTTACACCCTCCCAACTCGAGAACGCTTCTGTCTCCGGCGACACCGCTGACCCCGACGGTGACAGGCTCAGTAACGCCGAAGAGTACGCCTTCGGCTCCAATCCCTGGCTGCCGGATGCCGCCGCAGTTGCACCATACGGTCGACTCGTTCAATATCTAGACGGCGAGGCATGGTTCAGAATTGAATATCTCAAGGAAGTGACCGAAGCCACCTGCACTGTCAAGCGGACAACCTCGCTCACAGCCCCCGACTGGACAACAGAGGGCGTATCCGAAGAATTTTATCTGCCATCAGTCAACCGCTTCGCACGCGAGGTTCTTGCAGGGGAATTTTATCCTGTGCAGTTCCTACGTCTTGTGGTAGATTTTTGACTTGAACCTGGAGCCTAGAACAAGGAGATGAACATGAACATTAGAAGCTTACGACTTGTATCAATAGCATTGCTTACCCTGACAGCTTACCCAGCGCTGGCCCTAACCACATACCAATGGAAGGGTACAGTGAATTCAGACTGGATGACCACCAACAACTGGTACACCCCCTACATACCCGCACCGACGGGCATCGTCAGCAATACGCGCATGGAAGTCCTCAATACCGTCAACAAAGAGCTGATCTATGACGCCAGCATGGGGACGACCGTGTTCGCGGGAACAGGAACCAATCCTCGTTCAGTAATGGTCGGATTTGCATCTTCCGGCCAATTGCGCATCACCGGCGGCATCTTGGAGGGACGAGGAACTGCCATATCTGGAGCATCGGACCTGATCGGGGGCAACAGTGCCACCGGAAGGCTGATCATCGACGGAGGCACCTATTTACGAACCAACGACGTTCCAATCACTGCGGATAGCGGAGCTGAACTGGTCATTGGATATAACTCCTTGGTCAACACGTTTGGCGAGTTGATTATGAGCAACGGTCTTGCAAACGTGCGACACATCCGGCTAAACCACCATAACAGTCTCAACGTTTCCTCCATCATCCGTCTGGATGGAGGCACGCTCGAAACGTATGCCATACGAGCAGACAACACAAACGGAACCCGAGCCATCTACTTCAATGGCGGCACACTGCGGGCTGGCTTCGGAGACCAGCCTGATTGGATATCAACCCCGATCAGCACCTGGGTACAGAACAACGGTGCTCTCTTTGATACTGCTGGTTACACTTATGCGCTCTCGGCTCACCTGACACCCGACGGCGCTTCCACAGGGGGTCTCGTCAAGAACGGAAACGGTTTGTTGAAGCTGAGCGGAACGAACACCTATACAGGCACAACAACGATCAATAGTGGAACGTTGCAAGTGACCCGGCCCGTCTCTCTGGCAGGATTTTCAACCCCCGGAAAACTGAGTGTCGCCCCGGGAGCGACCCTCCATCTCAACATCAGCACGTCTAACGAGTGGAGCAACGCAGAGCTTGACAACCTGCTGCTCAACAATGGCAGTGGTTTTTCAATCGGGGCAAGCCTCGGCTTCGATACAAGTAACGGCAATGCGACAAACAGCAGCAACATTGCCTCAGAGAACATAAACGTATTGAAATTAGGAGGGAATATCCTCTTGCTAAACGGCGTCAACACCTACACAGGGCTGACCACTGTTGCAAGTGGTGTCGTGCGCATTGAGCATGGAAACGCACTCGGCACCACCGCGAGCGGGACGGTTGTGGCGAACGGGACACGGGTGGAGATGGATGGCGGCTTCACTGTCAGCGGAGAGGCCTTGACCATCAGCGGCACCGGGGGTGGCGACAGCCTTGGGGCGCTCTTGAGTGTCTCGGGCACAAATACCTGGGATGGTCCCATCACGTTGGGGGCAGATCAATCCAGAGTTGGAGCCAACGGCGGTCACCTGGTTGTCAAGGGCCCTATCGGAGACAACGGCAATAACTACAGCATGATCATCCGAAATTTCAATGGCAACCTGACGGACACCGTAACCTTGAGCGGAGCCAACACGTATGGCGGGAAGACCATGTTCTATCAAGGGGCTATAAAGCTCGATGGTGGAAATAACCGGCTTCCCATCGGGACGCTCCTGCAACTGGGGTACTATGTCGGCGGCTATTCACTCATTGCCCAGTTGGATCTCAACGGTTGCAATCAAGAGGTTGCCGGGTTTGAGGTCCACACCACGGTGACGACCGAATCATTGCGCGCCCAGCAGATCGTTAGAAACGACGCTGAAACGGCTTCTGTCCTCACGCTGAACAACACAGCAGACTACACCTTCGCCGGTAGGCTGATGGGCAATCTAGGATTAACCAAGAAGGGTGCGGGCATGTTCACGCTCTCCAGCACCAACACCTACAGCGGCGTGACAGTGGTCTCGAACGGAACCCTGCGCCTGACACGCAGCGACTGCCTCTCCACAAGTGCGCCTATCTCGATTGATACATCCGCAAGTGCAAAGGTTGATCTTGCGTTCACCGGCACCCAGACTGTCAGTACGTTCTCCGTGGATGGGAAAGTGCTCTTCAGGAACTTCGTCTATAACGCAGCCAACCTTCCAACCGCACTCAGCGGCACAGGAAATCTACGCACAACTTCTGGACCTATTCTTGGCGCGCTGGTCCAGTTCTTCTAAGAGGCTTACCTCATCATCAACTCACCGAGTGGACATTCCGCTTTGTAATGTCCGGAACCGATTGTGAAGGTCATGCGTCCTCGGAGGGATTCTGCTTTTATTGCATCTGCAAAGACAACGCCCTTCGTGTCCGGCTTGACTGGCAGGCAGACGATTGCAGTGGTATTGACCGGCACATCAATGTCCAGGCGGAACATGCCGTTATCTTTTTTCCATGAAACACGAATGAGTCCGTAGGGCGAGTCGTGTTGCGCTTTAACCCACTCAAGCCCTTGCACAGGCACAGGGGCAATAACAAGCTGCTTAAAGGCAATCGTTCGGGGGTTGTTTTTGGAGGCGACCGCGCAGACCGTATCGGCCAAGCGAATGCCAGCCAGGGTTTGATACCACCAGGCGGAGACATCGCCGAACATGATATGGTTGCGCGATGCTCCGTCACCCCAGTCTTCCCATAAAGTTGTTGCCCCGCGACGGATCCAGGCCCCATACGATTTCTTGTCGTCCTTGGTCGCCATGGCAAAGGCCAAGTCGCTGCGTCCGGCTTCGCTCAGCGAGCGGAAAATGTATTTTGACCCCAGGATGCCAAAGTCAGGATAAGCCTGATTCTTTTCCACAACCTCCGCGAGCTTTGTCTCCACCTTTGCACGCTCAGCAGCAGGGACAAAGCCTTGATGCAACGCGCAGCTCTGCGCGGTCTGGCTCCCGATGGAATAGACGCCCTCGCCCTTATAGAGCTTCTGATTATAGGCCCCCTTAATCTGTTCGGCTAACGCGGCATACTTCTTTGCATCTTCTGCTTTGCCTAACGCTTCAGCCGCACGGGCCAGAATCTGGACATCAAGATAATAGTAGCCCGTGGAGGTCACCTCTGTCGGCGTCTTGGTCTCAACAGGCGTCCAGTCGCTCAACCCATGCGAGGCAATATAATCCTTTGCCCGGGAGCCCATATACTCTACATATTTAGCCATGGCTGGATAGGCCTTCTCCAAGAGGCGCATGTCGCCTTGATAGACATAGAGCGTCCAGGGGATGATCACCAACGCACTGTCCCACGCGGGTCCGTTGCCCCACTCGTAGCCCCAGCCGCTGGTGGGCACAATCGCCGCCACATTGCCATCCGGGCGCTGTTCATCCATCATGTCCTGGATCCACTTCTCATACGCCGCTGTATTCTGGAAATTGTACATGGCCAGTTCAGCCGCCAGATGCGCATCGCCGGTCCAGCCATTTTTTTCACGGTGCGGACAGTCTGTGGGATAGCCGTTTGCGAAGTTACTGCGGTACGCCCAGACGATGGCCTCCTGAAGTTTGTTGATGAGTTCATGGCTGCAGGTAAAGGAGCCCGAAGACTTAAAGTCGGTCTGCACGACGCAGGCTACTACATCCTCAACTGAAAGCGTGTGCAGCCCGCTGATCTCCGCGTACTGGAACCCATTATACGTGAAGCGCGGTTCGTACGTTTGCTTCGCTGCACCATCGCACACAAAGCGGTCCACTTGGAAACCGCCCCCTGGAAGCAGCAGGCTTGAGGCCGGATACCGGAAATGCGCATTCAACGGCTTGATATCGACACGTCCATCTGCGGCCTGACGTTCGCCGTAGCGGATGGTCAGCACGTCGCCGCGCCCCTGCCCTTTGATACTCAGACGGATCCAGCCCGCCATGTTCTGTCCGAAATCAACACCCCAGACACCGTCGGCGATCTTGCGGACGGCTTTGGGCTTGATCTCCTGCACAATCACCGAGGGCGGCAAGGCCTCTGCGACCAGCTTTCCGCCAGGACCCGGCACCTCTTCAGCCATGATCACGGTCTTTGACAGATCCAGTGATTTGTCGGGTTGCAGGCCGATCACTTCGCCTTCACGGATGCAATCGAAGCCAAGCGGACTGGCCACTTGACGCCAGCTCTTATCCGTGCAGACCAGCTCCTTCGTCCCATCCGCATAGACCAATTCCAACTGCGCGATCATCCGCGGAAAATTACGCCACGGCGCATTGTCAAAATTCCAGACTGCAACCGCGCGCACATCGTACCAGCCATGGCCGAGAAGGACATTCAACAGATTGTCGCCAACCTTCAGTTGCTGTGTCAGATCATACGTTGAATAGAGCACACGCGTATCAAACTTTGTGGGGACAGGGTCCAGCACCTTCTTGCCGATCCGGAGGCCATTAAGACTCGCCTCATAGAAGCCGACACCTGTGATATGCAAGGTGGCCTCCGCAAGATTCTTTTTCACCGTGAACGCCTTTTCAAAGGCAGGCGAAACAGCTTCGATCCGGCGCTCGATTTTGCCATGGGGCGTTGCATCAATATCAGCTGTCTTCGTAACCTGCGACCAGCTTGTGTCCGTGACCATTGAAGCGCCATCTGGAAAACGTAACGCCGCAATAAATCCGGCATGCCCCCCTTTTTTACTTTGAACAACAGCCGTGATCTTATTTTCACCGGGCTTGACCAGTGATGTCACGTCTACAAAGCGCATCTGCTTCGGGCTATTCAGATGCCCCCAGGTCTTGACAGCCTCTTTCCCGTTGATTTGCACATCGAATGTCTCATCCCCGGCTAATGCGAGCAATGCAACTTTGCCTGCCGGGATCGCGGGCGCGTTAAAGACCTTTTCAAAGCTCCCTTTCTTGGCGTTTGCGCCATAAATCCATTTCGCGCCAGCCATATCAAAGTCAGGACGCGTGACTTCATTCGCTCCGATCCACTTGGCATTCCAGTCGTCCGGCTTGACGAGTCCCATGACCCAGGTTGCCGGGATACTCCATGCGGAGGGCGTCTCATCGCCCGGTGTCCAGACACGGACGCGCCAGGCATAGCGGCCAGAACTCACAAGAGGCGCACCGGCATAGACGACATTCAGCGACTGAGCAGAAAGCACTTTGCCTGAATCCCAGACAACAGCATGGTCCTTACCCACTGTCTTCAGGACCTCAACTTGATATGCCGTCTGGCTCAGATTTTTTGCAGAGGTCTCTGTTACGAGGAGTTTCCAGCTCAACCGTGGAGCGAGACAGTCCAGCCCGACAGGGTCTTTCAGATATTCAACGGTCAATGCCTCCGGCGCCTTGACCGCTGCGCCATACGTCCAACCACTCAGCAAGAGTGCTAACAGTGTCATGCTCTTCATACCCTACTCTCCTTATTGAATCACCTGTGGACATCGCGAACGGAACATAAGAATGACGCCCCTACAATTCTGGCGTGAGTATAACAGACGCACCTGTGCCTGTCATGCCGTAAAAACAATTCCGCAACAATTATCCCACTATTTTCCTACACAAGCGCCACACGAATGTGATAAATTAACTCCATTACACATTATAAACTCAACAACCCGGTAGCTCATTAAAATGAATTTTTGGAAAGATACTTACCCGCTCATTATCTCCTGCGCCCGTGGACTTGTCCCAGTGACAACCACTGAATTGACACAGATGGGCTATGACATCATCGACACCACAGACACCTACGTCGTGATCCGCGGCAACATGCGCGACATGATGCGCCTGAATCTCCACTTGCGTACAGCCCATCGCGTCTTGGCCCCCTTGCTCCGAGGCAATTGCCGCCATTTGCGTGAACTGTATGATTTGGTCTATTCCATTGAATGGGAAAATTTACTGGAGGCCGACGGCTATTTCACCGTCAACTCGATAGTCCGCAACGACACGATCCAGGATACGCGCATGCCCTCGCTCAAGACGAAGGACGCCATTGCCGACCGGATGCGCAGCATCTGCGGCGGCCGTCCGGATTCCGGGCGTGAAACGCATGGCGCAGCCATCTTTGTCTATTGGCAGGACACGGAACTCACCATCTACCAGGACACAACCGGCGAACCGCTCTCCAAGCGCGGCTACCGTAAACTCCCGGGCATGGCGCCCATGCAGGAGACCCTTGCCGCCGGCTGTGTGCTGGCCTCGGGCTGGGATGGCAAGACGCCCTTTGTCTCGCCGATGTGCGGCAGCGGAACGCCTGCCATCGAGGCGGCGCTGATCGCGATGAACCGCGCGCCGGGCAGCTTTAAGAGTCACTTCGCCTTCATGGCGGTAAAAGGCTACCGGATAACAATCCCCGGGGAGCGCGCAGGGACAAGCGTGCGCCAGCGCTTCGGCGCATCCCCGGAACAGATCTGGAAGGATATGGTGGCCACGGCGCACGCGAATGAAAACACGACGGGCTTGCCGCCGATCATCGCGACGGACATCGACCACGAAGCAGTCGAGACCGCGCACGACAATGCCATCGCAGCAGGCGTTGCCCAGCATATCACCTTTAACACCTGTGACTTCGCCTCAACACGCCTTCCCCCTCCCCCTGGCACCATCTTCCTGAATCCGGAATACGGCGAGCGCCTGGGCAGCGGAACAGACCTCGAACCGCTCTATAGTCGCATCGGCGATTTCTTCAAGCAGAAGTGTACGGGGTATACCGGTTGCGTGCTGACAGGCAACATGGAGATGTCCCGCAAGATCGGTCTGCGCTCCATCAAGCGTATTCCCTTCTTCAACGGACCCATTGAATGCCGCATGGTTGTGTTTGACCTCTACGAAGGGAGCAGCGAAGAGACATGAAGGCCGTCACAGTCGTTTACAATGGACAGTCGCCGGTCGTGGTATCAGCCGGCACCCAGCTTCGTGACATTGTACCGTCCGTAGATAAAAATGGACTCCCTGTGTTGGGCGTGATCGCCAACAACATGGTGTTCAGCCTCAACCAGACCTTGGTGACTGACGCGACGCTCACCACGCTGACCCTTGCAGATGAACAGGGATGGACCATTTATCGTGCCTCTTTGAGTTTTTTGATGGCAAAAGCTGCGCACGAACTTTTTCCGGCCTGCGAATGCCGTGTACGGAACTCCATCGGGCCAGGGCTCTATTGCACCGTGGGATGGCCAAACCTGATTGAACATGAGCTTGCCGAGCATGTCCACAAATTAAAAACAGCCATGATGAACATGGTGCAGCAGGACTTGCCCATCACCTACGACGTGGTTTCGTACGAAGCGGCGGTCAACTGTTTTAAAGAGACGCAACAGACGGATAAGTTAAACTTGCTTGAGCACCGGAATCCGCCCACCGTCTGCATGACGTGCTGCGGCGAGTTTCGAGATTTGAGTCAGACTGCGCTTGTCCCCCGGACAGGGCTGCTCAAGCTCTTTGACGTGGTTCCGCATGCGGAAGGCTTTGTCCTCAACGTACCTGCAATGGAGTCTCCGAACGAACTCAAGCCTGTATCCCCTTACGAACGGCTCTTCGATGTCTACCGCGAACATATCGCCTGGGGGAAGATTGTCGGCATCACGACCGTAGGCCAGTTGAACCAGGCCATTCTTGAAAAGCGCGCTGCAGATTTTGTTCAGACCATCGAAGCGCTCCACAACCGGAAGCTGGCGCAGATTGCCGACCGCATTGTGAACCAAACCCCGCGCGTCAAGCTCGTCTTATTGGCAGGGCCCTCTTCCGCCGGAAAGACGACCACCGCCAAGCGCCTCATCACACACCTGCGCGTGAGCGGCCTCAACCCCCTGCTGATCTCCACGGATAACTATTTCCTGGGTGATGCGCTCAACCCCAGAGACGAAAGCGGCAATCTTGACTACGAGCATATCGAAGCCATGGATCTTCCGCGCCTTAACAACGACCTCCTTCGGCTGATGAAGGGCGAGGCCGTGAAGATGCGCTCCTTTGACTTCAAGACAAAGACAGGCTTCGAACAAGAGCGCTTCACCCGACTCTTCACAAACGGCATCATTGTGATGGAGGGCATCCACAGTCTCAATCCGCGCCTGACTGCAGATGTTCCGCGCGAAGACAAATTCCTGATCTATCTCAATACGCTGACGCAACTGGGCATCGACAGCAGCAACCGCATCTCGACCAACGACACGCGCATTATCCGCCGCCTGGTCCGTGACTACCAGCAGCGCAACCGCAGTGCGCTTCAAACGCTGCGGCTCTGGAAATCGGTCGCACGGGGTGAACAACGGTGGATCTACCCCTTCCAGAACCTCGCCGACGCGGTCTTCAACTCCGCGCTCGACTACGAACTGGCTGTCCTGAAGCCCTTTGCCTCCCCCCTGCTCAATCAAGTGAAGTCCTGGGACAAGGAATACCTCGAGGCCCGCCGCCTCTCCGGCATGCTCCACAACTTCTCGGCGCTCAGTCCGAATGTGGTCCCCAGCGACTCCATCCTGCGCGAAACCATCGGCAACAGCATCCTCGAGTACTAAGGCCTGCTACAAGCCGTCGCGTCGCGCCACTTTGTCGCACCTGAAGGTGCTTTATTGTCCATCCGGACGGGGCGGAAAATATAGCGCCACTGCAATACCTCTTCAATACGGCCACAATGTATTGTGACCCTACATTGGCACACGCTATGCTACATGTTTTTCGTCCATTATGGACAAGGAGGACTATTATGAAACGATTACATCTATTATCCGTTATAACCGTGACAACCTTGTTGCTGACTGGGGCGCGCATGGCGAATGGTGCGGACAGCGACTTCCGAAAGGGCTTTTCCGGCGTAGCCGCCAAGGCGAGGCCTGCGGTTGTCTTCATTCAGGTTGAAAAACAGGTCGCCATGGGCGGCGCCCAGATGTTCTTTAACAACCCGCATGATCTTTTTGATGACGAGATTCTGGAGCGGTTTGGCATACCGCGCGGCAATAATCGCAGACTGCCGCAACGCCGCCAGCCCCAGCAGATGTTCAAGCAGACCGGACAGGGCTCGGGCTTCCTCATTAGCAAGGACGGCTTTATCCTGACCAACACGCACGTCGTCGGAGACGCTGAAAAAATCACCGTACGCCTCATGGACGGACGCGAGTTCCTTGCCAAGCGCATTGGCGCGGACAGCAAGACGGAAGTCGCACTCATCAAGATCGATGGGAAAGACTTACCCTTCCTCTCCATCGGTGACTCGGCCAAGCTGGAGATCGGCGAGTGGGTGATTGCGATTGGCAATCCCTTCGGCCTCAAGGAGACCCTGACAGTCGGCGTCGTCAGTGCCAAGGGGCGCAACAACATGGGGATTACCGACTACGAAGACTTCATCCAGACCGATGCGGCCATCAATCCCGGCAACTCGGGCGGCCCGCTCCTGAACATCGACGGAGACGTGATCGGCATCAACACCGCGATCTTCAGCCAGAACGGCGGCTACATGGGCATCGGCTTCGCCGTACCGATTGATATGGCCATGCAGGTCAAGGATCAACTCGTCTCGCACGGCAAGGTGACGCGCGGCTATATCGGCATCTACATGAATCCCGTGGAGCTGAATGAACAGATGGCTCAATCCTTCGGGTACAAAGAAAAGAGCGGCGTCCTGATTGCCGACATTCAAAAGGATGGCCCCGCTGACAAGGCAGGCCTTCTGAGCGGCGACATCATCATGGAACTGAACGGCAAGAAGATCGAAGACCCGGCGACCTTCCGCAGGACCATCTCAACGATCGCGCCGTCGCAGAAGGCAAAACTGCTGATCTTCCGCGATGGCAAGACGAAGACCGTGACCGTGACCGTTGAAGCGCTTCCCGATGATGCTGGACAGGACGACCCTGCGGAGCCCAAGGAGGGATCACTTGAAAAATATGGTTTGCAGATTCAGAACTTGACCCCTGAGCTTGCGAAACGGTTCCAGTTTGATACGGAAGAGGGCATCATCATCTCCGAGGTTGAGCAAGGCTCGCCTGCGGCAGAGGCGGGGTTGCAACCTGGCATGCTGATTATCGAGGTCAACCGTAAAAAGGTGAGCACGACAAACCAGCTCATGGCTGAGCTGAAGAAGGCTGATAAACGGCTCCTGCTGCGCGTCAAGAACGAACGCGGCACCTTCTTCGTCACGCTCAAGGCCGATTAATCCCTTCTCTTCAACCCACGGTCAACATCAGGAACCGCCGCAAGGAGCGTCCGGGTATACGCATGCTGAGGATGATCCATCACCTCGGCTGCGATACCCGTTTCAACGAATTGGCCTTGGTACATGACAGCTACGCGATCGCAGATATTTCGGACAACGGCCAAGTCATGGGAAATCAGGATGACCGCCAGATTCAGCTCCGTCTGAAGGGTACGGATCAAATTGAGAATGCGTGCCTGCACAGAGACATCCAAGGCGCTCACCGGCTCATCCGCAATAATCAAGCGCGGCTCCAATGCCAGGCAGCGTGCTATGCTGACGCGCTGGCACTGTCCGCCGCTCATCTCACGCGGATACGCATGGAGCAGATCCGAGGGCAGCCCCACACGGTCGAGCAACTCCATCACACGCTGCTGAATCTGATCCGCAGGACGCATCCGATGGACGCTCAAGATCTCCTCAAGCACCTGCTGCACCGTCATCCGTGGATTCAGGGAGCCCACAGCATCCTGGAAGATCATCTGCACCGACCGCCGATACGCTTTAAACTGAGAAGCCCCCATCTGAAGGACATCACGCCCATCAAAGCGCATCTGCCCGGAAGCGGGCGGATGGAGGCCGATAATCGTTTTGGCCAGGGATGTCTTGCCGCAGCCGCTCTCGCCGACAATACCGAACGATTGACCGGCATCCACTGAAAAGGAGACATCATTCACCGCAATAAAGGGCGCCTGCCCGCGAACCGGATACGCCACACTTACGTTTTTCACGCTAAACAACATTCCTGATCCTCTCCTCGTTCCATGACGCGCAACAATACTGAATTGCGCACAGACACGTCAAGCCCATTCACCCGCTATTCCGCCTGCACACCGACACGATAGAAGCGGGACGTACTCGCAGGACGCACATCCACATATTCCGTAGGGCTGGCAGTACTGAGCAGATTTGAAACAACGGGGGTAAAAGCGAGCGGCGAGGCAAGGGCTTCAGCACTTTCAATCCAATACCGCTTGCCGGGCACACTCTGCCAGCTGACGCGGAAGTTTCCATTGGTCAAGAGCGTCACAGCCCCTTCGAACTGAAGCAGTGAAAATGTATTCGTGGGATTGGTTCCAGCGAACCACTCCTCCCAGTTGGTCATCCGGTCAGCGTCGGCATCCGCATTGTCAGCCGAACCATTCGTGGTTAACCCATGCTCAAGAAGCCACTCCTCCGGAATAACACGGGCTGCTGCCTGCGCGAGATTCAAACGTCCTCCTGTGACGCAGAGGCCCGTAAACGCATCACTCCTCTCAGCAGTATCCAGGATAATCTGCTTCACCTGTCTCCAATCAAGCTGCGGATTCAGTGAATAAAGAAGCGCACAGGCGCCCGAAACATGGGGCACCGCCATGGAGGTGCCAGTAGCCCGTCCATAAATCCCCAAACTCGTACACGTGAGAATGTTCGTCCCTGGCGCGGCAAGATCCACGGATAGCGCGCCAACGTTCGAATGGTTCGCCCGCCCCCCTTTTTCATCAAAGGACATGACCGAAATGATATTCGTTGAGTCATAGCAGGCAGGATAGACCGGATGCTCGTCAATGTTGATCCCGTTTTCATTGCCAGCAGGAAAGATGCACAGCACGCCTGCTTGCCCAGCCGCTTCAAGGGCTCTGCTTATTCCCGGATCATACGTACCCGCCCCTGTCCCCCAAGAACAATTCAGAATCTTGGCTTCCTTTGCGACTGCATATTCGATGCACTGGACCGCCCCTTCGGTGGTTCCGCTGGTTGACTGCATAAACTTAAGAGCCATGAGGCTCACATTCCAGCAGACACCTGAAATACCCACGCCATTATTTCCAACTGCCCCAATAATTCCTGCGCAAGCAGTCCCATGCCCATAATTATCTAAGGGGTCACCATCATTATTAAAAACATCAATCCCGTGCACGTCATCAATAAACCCATTGTTATCATCATCAATGCCATTATTGGGGGTCTCACCCGGATTCCGCCACATGTTGGCAGCGAGGTCCTCATGGGTGTACCGTATTCCTGAATCAATCACAGCGACAATGACATGGGTGCTCCCCATTGTTCGCCCCCAGGCTTTCAGGGCCCGGATATCGATACCGGAAACAGCCCCCGCCACCTGCCCCGTATTATTCATATTCCATTGCTGGGCAAAGAACGTGTCATTCGGAACGGATTGCGCTCGGTAAATGTAATTGGGCTGAGCAAAGCGGATGCCCTTTTCTGCCTTGAACCGGGCCCAGGCCCCGGACACGGAGAGTCCCGGAGGCAGCTTGACTGAAACCAGCCCCGGCACCAGTTTAAATTCATGCCGAAGCGTTGCCCCGCAAACCGTCTTCAGCACTCTTGCCCGCGAAGCGCGCTCAGGGAGCGTCTTGTCAAAACAGACCAGCATCTCATCGGGACGATACTCCGCAGGCTCCGGGAGCGGGATCAGGGATTGCGAAGCCGGCGCAAACGAGCTTGACACGTCCTGCGCAATCAAACCTCCAGCCTGCAGGATGAAGGCCAGCACCATCCTGTATAAAAACGACACCCTTGAGAGATTTCTATTCATTTAACTGCCTATGAGTGTATCACGTCCCCTGTCAGAGAGACAATCTTGGAGTATTTTTTTCTATTTCCGGCTTGCGCATTTCAGGGTTTCATAGCATAGTATCACCATGAAAAATTTAATCTATCCACTCTTGGCATTTTTTGTTGTTGTTTTTGCTGGATGCAAGTACAGCCCCGTAGACTATCCTTATTTCACTGTCGAAAAATCGGGACTGAACTGGGTTGAAATCCGCCAGTATGAAACCGGTGGACGTCAGAACCGTGTCCGCATGCGCATTGACGGAAATGGCATTGTTACCGTACGCGACGGCACAAGCGCATTGGTCGGAAATACCTTTGCTGCAAACATCACCCACGAAAACTGGGAGGATATCCGCGAAAATCGCATCACCATTCCAGAAGAGGACACCGTGCTTATTTATCAGTCCCTGGTCGATGCAGGACTTTTCTACAGGCCGCAGGTGATCCCCTACGTTACTGAAGTGCCCACCTTGTCCACAAATGAAACAAGCCTTGTTTATGTCACAGCCAATATCAACAACAAGACCGTCGGCTCATCGGAACCCGTCGCGGAACCTGTACTCCTGGAGCGTTTGAAACTGCTGGTCCTCACCTTTTATAAACCCCGTCCCCTTCGCAAAAAAAGCCCGCCCACCTTTTAATCCTTTTTTATGAAATATTCCTTATTCATGCCAGCTTTCTTCTGCCTCTGCCTCACGCTTCGGGCGGAACAGGTCTGGGTGGGAACGATTGAAACCGACAGTCTTCAGTCGCTCCAACTCAGCATCAGCGCCTTCACCCAGACTGCGGCATTGCCAGGCAGCGCGGAAGAGCAAACAGCCCTGCTGCAAAATTTCTTCGCATTGCCCTCCCTTGAGTGCATCAATGAAAACGAGCCCCTGCGCATTTTCTGGGTTGCGGACAGTACCCGTCCTTTGGGCGCGGATGGCAACCCTGCGCCTGTTTCAGTCCTGCCGCTTAAACGCGATTTTAAGGCGTTGGATCTCTATCTTTTTAATGCCTATAAGTCGAAACGAAACTTGCAAGGGATCACAACCTACTCGGTCCCCGTCTCGACAAACAGCCCGGAATGCGTGGTCATTCAGGAAGCCAGCCGGACCCTCACGATTGCGCCTTCCCGCGCGTTATTAAACTGGTTGCAGTCGCAACAATCCTCACTCGCCTCCTATCTGCCCAGGAAAACAGGCGAAACACTGCGTCTCAACCTGAATCCGCGCATCCTTGCCGAACTCATTCCGATCAAGACGATCAACAGCACGTATTCAATGATTGCCAATTCGTGCGATTACACCTCCCTTTGCTTCAATCCCGAAGGGCGCGGCTGCACAGTCACCTTACGCATCCAGCCCAAAGCCGCGTCAACGCTGGCTGCGCTTCTCAACGATATGCCACCCCCGCAACCGGAACTCTGGAATGCCATCCCCGACAATGCGCTTTTTTCAACGCTCTACACGGAGCCAGGAAAGACAAACTGGGGCACCTACCTCAATCACTCGGCAACAAACGAACTGGCCACGATCTTTGCGGACCTCCAGCCCTTCTTGGGCAGGGAGCGCCTCATCTATCTCGTACCGACCCGGAACCGGGAAGGCATGAGCTTCGTGCAAATCGCGCCCGTCACGAACGAAGGCGCTGCGCGTGAGGCCATCAAGAAGCTTAGCACCCGCGAAAACAAAACAGGCTTCAGGCTCAAATACGAACGGTGCCGGAAAACGCCTGAGCAGACCTTTGAACGTTACTCCCTGACCTACAGCCCTGCCGTGCAAGCAACCACGAACGCGCCAGCAGAAACATCGACCATCTCCGTCTCGACCGTGATGCCCCTCTTCTTGCGCAATTCAATTCTCGAAGTCACCATCAAAAACGGCCATCTCTTCGCAGTCGCCAGCAGTGCAAGCGCGATTGAAAGTGAATGTCCGGACTACCCCTTCCCGACGCAACGCCTGACCCTCAAGCAGCGCCTCACGACCTTCAGCCAATCCGCCAATATTATTGCAGCAGGCGATATCTGCCCCCTCGCATTTCTGAGGCAACTGATCGCCATGCTGGCGTCCACTGACACCCATTCAAAACGCCTCTTCGCTTCCGTGACAGACGGCTTTCAGGGCTGGCTGACACGCGATGCTGACAACACAACGGCCCTCTCCATCCGCTTCGCCGCCAACGAAATAGCCGCCTTGCAAAAAGCGTTCCGAGAAGACCGCGAAGCGCTCCAAGACATCTTCTTTACGTTGTTTACAAACCAAATGAAACCGGTCAATGAAGCCCCCAACCAGAAACCATGATTGAATTTAGAAATATCGGTGTCCGCTATGGCACACAAGAAGTCATCCAAAACGTCAATTTTCGCATCAATAAAACCGAGCGTGTTGGCATCATCGGCCCGAATGGTTCCGGAAAATCGACCCTGTTCCGGTTAATCCTTGGCGAGGCAGACCCGGACACCGGAAATGTCTATATTGAGGAATCCCCCCGCATCGGCCACATCCGCCAACATCTCGAAGCAGACACCGACGACGAGACCCTTCTGGAGTATGCGCTCCGCGGCATCCCGGGCCTGGGCGAAATGGAGCACGAGATCCATGCGCTTGAGCATGAACTCTCCTCGACAAAAATTGACGCAGACCGCCAGCGACTGCTCAAGCGGATCGGCGATGTCCAGACCGAGTTCGAACACCTCGGCGGCTATGAAATCGAAGCCCGCGTTAAAATCTCCCTGGGCGGACTCGGCTTCCCGGTCGAGGCCTTTGACAAGCCCTTTAAAAGCTTCAGCGGTGGCTGGCAGATGCGCGCGGAACTCTCCCGCGTCCTGGCCTCGCATCCGGATCTGCTCCTGCTCGACGAGCCGTCAAACTATCTTGACCTCCCTGCGGTTGAATGGTTGCAGCGCTTCCTGAAGGGCTATGAAGGCACGCTCATGCTCATCTCGCATGACCGCTATTTGCTGCGCACCCTGACCTCCATCACCGTCGAAGTCGATGCCAACACCGCCACCCGTTACAGCGGCGACCTTGACTTCTATCTGCGTGAACGCGAGATACGCTGGAACAATCTCCTCGCAGCCAAGGAGAATCAGGATCGCCGCCGTGACCAACTGCAACGCTTTGTGGATCAGTTCAAGGCGACCGCCTCCAAGGCCTCACAGGCGGCCAGCCGCATGAAGATGATCGAGAAGCTTGACGAGGAGGCTGTTGTCATGCCGAAGCGCAGCCTCGCTGCCGGCTATCTGCGCCTTGCTCCGGCTCCGCACTCCGGCGCCGAGGTCGTGCGACTCACCTCTGTTGATTTCTCGTATGACGGCACGAACATGATCCTGAAGAATGTCGATATCGCCATCGCGCGCGGCGAGAAGATCGCCATTGTCGGCTTCAACGGCATGGGCAAGACGACCCTCCTGCGGATCATGGCAGGTACCCGCATTCCTACCGCGGGCACCTGCACCCTCGGACACAAAGTCCAGCTCGGCTACCTCTCCCAGGAGTTCTCCGAGACGATCGCGACGGACGTCTCAGTCTTTGAGTGCGCCAAACGGGCCAAACCGGGGGCGACTGAAAAAGAGCTGCGCTCGAACCTCGGCTCCTTCGGCTTTTCAGCCGATGATATTTATAAGCCCGCAGGCGTCCTGAGCGGCGGCGAAAAGATCCGCCTCGCCTTCCTGCGCCTCTTCCTCGATCCGCCCAACTTCATGCTCTTGGACGAACCGACCACGCATCTTGACCTGGAAGGCCGCACCACGCTGGAGGCCTGCATCCGCAAATACGACGGCACCGTCTGCCTCGTCAGCCATGACATCGAATTTGTACGCAATACGGTCTCCTCCATCATTGAAGTTTCGCCGTCCGGCGTGCGCCGCTTCCCCGGCGGCTACGACTACTACCGCGAAAAGAGCGCCCAGCTTGACGTCGGCAAGCCCGAGTCGAAAGCCACAGTCACACCCAGGTTTGACACGGACAACGCGCCCCTCTCCAACAAGGATCAACGCCGGGCCCGCGCCCAGGAGCGTACCAAGTGGCTGCCGAAGATCAAGGTGCTGCGCGAGAAGGTCACCAAGGCTGAAGCCCGAATTGCCGAACTCGAAGCCGAACTGGAAAAACTCTCCGGCATCCTCTTCAATCCCACGCCGGAGACCAACTTCGGCGAGACCAACCGCAAACTCAGGTTTGTGCAAGACCAGCTCGCCCATAACACCGAAGCGTGGGAACGCGATGCCACTGAACTCAACACCCTCCTCCAGGAACAAAAGGCCGCGGAGGACAACGCGTAAACGCCACAAAAGAGGTTTGCAACCATGAAAAAAAACATCACTGTTTTGGCAGCCTTATTGCTGCTTGCCAAGCTGGCAAGCGCAGAGCCGGCCACGTTACGCAAGGGTTACGCGCAAACCCCTGAGCAGGCAAAGAGTGAACTGGACTCCTTCAAAAAGAGCTATGCTGACTTGCGTGGCTGGGAAGAACGCAAAAAGAAAATCCGTGAAGGAATTCTGGAGGGGGCAAAGCTGACAAAGCTTCCAGAGAAAACGCCTCTCCGACCGAGGTACTTCAACAAACGCACATACAAGGGGTATACAGCAGAGAATGTCGCGTTTGAAAGTTCACCAGGCTTCTACGTTACCGGCACCCTGTATCGTCCCACAGATGACGTAAAAGGGCCGTACGCCGGGATTCTTTGCCCGCACGGGCATGGCGGAAGGTTTGATGCTAACCCGCAGACACGATGCGGTGTGCTGGCACGCATGGGCGCAGTCGTTTTCCTCTATGACATGGTTGGGTATGGCGACTGGAAGGAGGCGGGCTGGTCACACCGTGAGACACCGGAAGTGCTGAGGCTTCAGACATGGAACAGTATACGGGCACTGGACTTCATGATCTCCTTGCCGGATGTCGACCCTAAAAGGATTGGCATGACCGGCTGTTCAGGGGGCGGCACGCAGACGTTCCTTCTAACGGCTATTGATGATCGCATCGCAGTCGCGGTGCCGGTCTGCCAGGTATCGGCACATTTCTTCGGCGGATGTCTCTGCGAGAGTGGTATGCCGATCCACTGGGGACCGCACCACAAGACCAACAATGCCGAGATTTCCGCGCTTGCAGCACCACGCCCACTGCTTCTCATTTCAAACGGCAACGACTGGACCCAGTTCACGCCCGAAACAGAGTTTCCCTACGTCAAGCATGTGTACACCCTGTATGGCGCCGAAGAGAGGGTCGGGAACTCCCATTTCCCGACGGAGCAACATGACTATGGTCTTTCCAAGCGCATGGCGGCCTACCCGTTTCTTGCTAAGCACCTTAAACTGGATATCACGCGCGTGCAGGGCAATGACGGGAAAGTGGATGAGTCCTTCGTGACCCTAGAAGATTATAAAACCATGCTGATGTTCGGTCCGGGCAATCCGCGGCCCACGGACGCAGTGAAACCCAATACGCCATTGCCGTAATTTATCATAAAGGAGAATGATGAAAACCTTAACCGCATTGCAAACCATCCTTTCAGTAATACCTTTTCTATTGGCCCGTCCTTGCCTTGGCGCCGACCTTTCAGCCTTTGAGCCCGGCAAGGTATGGCCCGACAACACGGGGGTACATATCAATGCCCACGGCGGTGGAATCCTGTTTCATGAAGGCACCTATTACTGGTTCGGGGAACATAAGATCGAGGGGGATGCCGGGAACACCGCACAGGTGGGCGTTCATGTCTACGAATCGAAAGACCTGTATAACTGGAGGGACGAAGGCATAGCACTGAAGGTCTCGGAGAATCCTGAAAGTGACATCACCAAGGGATCCATCATTGAGCGTCCTAAAGTGATTTACAATGCAAAAACCAAAAAATTTGTCATGTGGTTCCATCTGGAGCTGAAGGGCAAAAAGTACAGTGCAGCGCGCAGCGGAGTGGCGGTTGCGGAGAAGGTGACAGGCCCCTACACGTTTCTGAACAGCTTCAGGCCGGACAAATCGATGGCAAGGGATCAAACCCTGTTTGTGGACGACGACAGCAAGGCCTACCAGCTCTATGCGTCAGAGGACAACAAGACGCTGCATATCAGCCTGCTGTCGGACGATTACCTTCAGCCCAGCGGAAAATTTGTCAGGGTCTTTGAGAACCGGCTGATGGAAGCTCCGGCGATCTGCAAGCGAAAGGGGAAATATTATTTCATCGGCTCGGGGTGCACGGGCTGGGCCCCGAATGCCGCGCGCTCAGCAGTCGCAGATTCCATCTTCGGCCCCTGGACGGAACTCGATAACCCCTGCGTGGGCATCAACCCCAGCAACAAATTGGGACCCGAAAAAACCTTTGGCGGTCAAAGCACCTACATTCTCCCTGTGCAGGGAAAAGCAGACGCGTTCATTGCCCTGTTTGATCTCTGGCGTCCCAAAAATGCCATTGATGGACGTTATATTTGGTTGCCCATCCAATTCACGGACACAGGGTTTAAAGTCGAGTGGATGGACAAATGGGATCTCTCGTTCTTCGACCGCAAAACAAAATAGCCTTGGGTGTCTCTTCACATGAAGTCCTTTAAATATGCGTTCCTTGCCCCGTTCTTGCTGCTGTCGACCGTCGTCTTCGCAAATGAGAGCACCGCCCCGTTGACCCTGGAGCGCGGCGCGATCGTCATGAAACTCAATTTCGACTCAGACGCGGAGCGTGGCGCGTGGACAAAGCCGCAGGGCGTCCAATGGGAGCAGACAGGGACAGGTGGCCCCTGGCATCTGGCTGCCGAGATCCCCAAGGGCAAGCCCGGCGATCGGATGGCCTCCCGCACAATCGACCTTACGCCGTGGCGAGGCCTGGCACTCCACTTCCAGTGCCAGGCCAAGGCCGAGTCCGTCACCCAGCCAGCCGAGCCCTACAACGGCGTCAAGTTCATGCTCCACTTCAAGGCACCGAGCGGCGAGCGCTGGACAAATCAGAACAATATCTTTGGCACCTTTGACTGGAAATCGTTGGACTTCACCTTGGCGATCCCCGAGGATGCTGGCAGGGCAGAACTCTGCCTCGGACTGCAGGACGCCTCAGGCAAGGCCTTCTTCAAGGAGATCCTTGTGACCGTGTCGCGCCCTCGTCCACCCAAGCGACCCGCACCCGACCCCAAAGCCCCGCCAGCCTACAAGGGACACGATCTGCAGCGTCTACGCGGTGTCATGTCGCCCAATGCGTTCCGGGAGGAGGATCTCCGCGTCCTGGGCAACGCGTGGAACGCCAACCTGATCCGCTGGCAGCTCACACGCGCGTGGGGCAAGGCCAACACAGACCGGGACCTTGTGGAGTATGATCAATGGATCGACCGCCGCCTGGATGAACTCCAATTGACCCTAGCCGCCTGCCAGAAATACGGCATCAAGGTTGTCATCGACCTCCACTCGCCCCCTGGCGGACGGGATGAAGAATCCGACATGACCATGTTTTACGACAAGAAGTATCAGGACCACTTCGTCAAGACCTGGGAGAAGATCGCGCGTCGGTTCAAGGACAGCCCGGCACTCTGGGCCTACGATCTCGTCAACGAGCCGGTTTGCAAGAAGCCGACCGCCCCGGAGATGGACAGCCTGGCCACACAGGTCCGCGCCGCACGGGCGATACGGGCCATTGACGCAAAGACCGCCATCGTCATCGAGTCTGAGAACTGGGACTCACCCGACGCCTTCGCCTGGCTCACGCCTGTGGATGTCCCGAATGTGATTTATCAGGTGCACATGTACGTGCCCCACGAGTATACCCACCAGGGTGTCCACCGTCCGGCGACACTGATCACCTACCCTGGAACAATTGGTGCAAAGGCGTACGACAAAGAGGCGCTCCGTCAGGTCCTCGCCCCGGTGCGCGAATTCCAACGGGCGTACAATGTCCACATCTACGCCGGCGAGTTCAGCGCCATCCGCTGGGCGCCCGGCGCAGCGCGCTACCTGGCCGACTGCATCGACCTCTTTGAAGAGTACGGCTGGGACTGGTCCTACCACGCCTACCGCGAATGGCCAGGCTGGAGCGTCGAACACGAGAACCAGCCAGCCAGTCCGGACATCCATAAGCCAGCCGCGACAGATACCGACCGCAAAGAGGTCCTGCTCCGCTGGTTTAAAAAGAACCAGAAGCCAAAGAACTAAAGGCGGGCTTGCGATCATAATTGGAGTTGCTGATTTGCTGATTCGCTTTGCGCTTGGGGGCCGTCTTTGATATATTATATGCTTTCAATTTCACACAGGAGAATATGTTATGGCAATGACAGTAACAGATTTAAAGGGTTTGACCGTCGGGGCATGTGTCTCGGGCGGGTTGGACAGCCGGACCATCTCAAAGGTCATGATTGAAGCTGGCGTGAAGGTCATCGGCTTCTCAGCCGACCTCGGACAGCCGGACGAGAAGAACATCAATGATATCAAGAAGCGCATGGCCCCCTGCGGCGTTAAAACCATCATTGTCGACCTGAAGAAGGAGATGGCCGAAGCGTGCTTCGAAGTCATTGAGGCTCAGGCCATGTATGACGGCGGCTACTGGAACTCCACCGGCATCGCGCGTGCCGTCACCGTGCGCGGCTTGCTCCCGGAGATGCAGAAGCACGGCTGCACCGTGCTCGTACACGGCGCAACGGGCCGTGGCAATGACCAGATGCGCTTCGAGCGCTATACGAACGTCCTGGCGCCCACGATGAAGGTCTACTCGCCCTGGCGCGACGCAGCCCTGCTGAAGCTCTTCCCCGGACGCACCCAGATGGTTGATTTCCTTGCCAAGTACAACATCGAGGCCTTTGTCGGTACGAAGAAAAAATACTCCACCGACGCCAACCTCGCAGGTTTGTCACACGAGGCTGAAGATCTCGAAAGCCTCGAGACCTCCATGCTCATCGTCGCGCCAACCATGGGCGTATGGCCCAAGGAAGCCCCTGACAAGATCGAGAAATTCAGAGTCTGTTTCAAGAAGGGCCGCGCCGTGAAGATCAATGGCAAGGACGTCACCCCTATTCAAGCCATGCAACTCGTCAACAAGATTGCCGGCCGCAATGGCATCGGCATGAAGCACGCGCTCGAAAACCGCATCATCGGCACCAAGAGCCGCGGCGTCTACGAAGCCCCGGGCATGGAACTGCTCGGCACCTGCTTGCGTTACGTCTACCAGACCACGATGGACCGCCGCGCGGGCTTGCTCTTCGGACAGCTTTCGAAACTCGTCGCTGACCAGATCTATGACGGCCGCTATTATGATCCGGTCACCCAGGCCGCACGCGCAGCGATCGCGACCTTCTCGAAGCATGCGACGGCGACGGTCGAAGTCGGCCTCTACAAGGGCAACATCTTCTTCAATGCGCTGACCGACTGCAAAGCCTCGATCTACAATGAAGCCGACTCCTCCATGGAGGCCAGCAACGGACTCAACCCTGTCAGCTCGCAGGGCTTTGCTGAGATCCAGAGCGTTGAAGCCTTCATGCTGGCTAAAGCAGGGCAGATCCGCGCATAAAAAAGGAAGCTCACGATGTTCGATGCGCATGCCCATCTTCAGGATTTGAGGTTGCGACAGGCGCACGACGCATGGGTTGACGCAGCAGCACGCGCACAGATTACAGGCGTATGCTCCTGCGGCACCAGTCCTGAAGACTGGCAGGAGACGGCAGCGGTTGCAGAGCAACCGTTGCCGTTTATCATTGTGCCGGGGTTTGGCGTGCACCCCTGGTATGTGCAGTCGCTGCCTGCTGACTGGCATGAACTTCTCGAACACTTTTTGGATCACCATCCAACCGCAATCATCGGCGAGATCGGCTTGGATGGCATTCGCGACCAGATCCCCATGGAGGAGCAGGAGGCTGTCCTGCGTTGGCAACTTGAACTTGCCGCACGCCTGCATCGTCCTGTCGTGCTCCACGGCGCACGCGCCTGGGGCAAGCTGGTGGAGGTTTTAAAGCAGTATGCGCATGATATTCCCGGCTTTGTCGCGCACAGCTTCGGGGGCTCAGCAGAGATTCTAAAAGAGCTTATCAAAATGGGCGGTTACTTTTCTTTTTCAGGAACCGTCTGCAACCTGAACGCAACAAAGGTAAGGCTCGCGGCAAAGGAGACACCTGCAAGCCATCTTTTAGTTGAGACAGATGCACCCGACCTCTTCCCCCTCGGCGGCACGTCGATTGGAAACGACGACTCGAACAAGCCTGTCAATCACCCCGCCAATCTCCCCGTCATCTTGCAGACCGTCGCCACATTACGCGGCATCCCACCCGAGGAACTCTCGGACATCACCGGCGCCAACGCCAGGCGTCTGTTTCTTTGAGACGCCATTTCAGCTTGCTTTGTACATCGAAAAGCGCAAAAATTTACACATCTCTGGCAAGGTTGCCAGTAAAAGCACATTAAAAGTTGGAATGGGTGAGATTATGAAGAGAGTAATGACTGGACTGGGGTTGATGGCTACGCTTCTCGCAGGGAATGGGTGCTCAACCGTTCAGTGTCGAGTTCTACAGTCACGACCACATTTAAAAGGCTGTTATCCAGCCGTTCGCAACGACGTAAACATGTGCGGATATGTATGGAGTGAACGAGGCAGTGGTGTCGTCATGGCAACGCTTTGTTGCGTTGGTTACGGCATAGACGTTCCCATCTCCTGCGTCACTGACACCCTTTGCCTTCCGTATGACCTCTGGCTATGTCAATAAACGAGATGGCAGACAGACTCAGACCAACACTGGGAGCATAGGCATCCTGCCCAATGCCACTAACTTTTCATGGTGCTTCACGTTTTTAACATATTCTGTTTCAAAAGCTTGTGGGGCTTATCTCGCGCAAACACCTGAGCTGCGTTTGACAGTAAGGACAGATCTTCGTGCGACCACTCAGTGGACGCACGCACGAGGTTAAAAGGGGATGGCGGTCGAGTCAACGGCGCGCTCGGCGATCGCGCCCTACCATGCTTTGCGTCTGACTCGTGCAACGCATGGTAGGGACGGTTCGCTGAACCGTCCGCAGGGCCTTGGAGGGCCACGCTCTGTCGTGGCCGCGGGAGTGAACGTGGCATGAAAGTGTAGCGAAAAGTTAGTGACATTGGGCAAGGTGCCCGCGCTCCTTTGAGGGCAGCAACAGAAGGGAGCGTGGGCGTCCCGCCCGCATGAAAGAGGATGGCCATACTTGTCTGTCCCTCTGTTGCCCGTGCCCCTGTTGCCGACATGAAAAGTTAGTGGCATTGGGCAGGATGCCTGTTCTCCCAGTGTCATGCGCCGGAGCTGAAGGAACAAGGGGACAGACAATTCCTTTCACACACATTCAATTCCAACATTCCAGCGAAGTTATGAAAAGCGTTTAGGTTCTTGACTGTTGTCGCACCATTCTATACCATTTTCAGCAACCTCATGAAAGTCATTTTCCACGAGGTAGTTTCAATAGTACTTTGTGGAAGTGTGTGGGGGAAAAACAGATGAAAAAGACAGTGCAGTTTTGCGCAATTATTTCAGCGGTAACACTCATAACAGGATGCTCGACAATATCGTCGGACACCGACTACGCCGATTTTAGCGGTTCAACATACACGAGCGTGGCCCCGAACGGCCGCTTGCTGGTCCAAGCTCACCAAGAGAAGGGATATTACAAGTTCAACGTCGAGCTCATCGAGCTTGCTGCTCATACGCCACTCTTGTCGTTTGACCCCCAAGCACGGTTTGTCGGAGCGGCTTGGAGTTCCGACAGCAAGCTTGTCGCCATTGAGCAAAACAAGAGCACCCATAACAGCGCGGTTTCTGTATTCGCTGTAGACCAGAAGACAGCCAAGCGACTCTGTCTGCCCAAAGCATGTGACGATGAAAGCTCAGCTATCTTTGAATCTCCAACACGGAAGCGTGCAAAAAAAGCCGACGCTCTGAAGTTTCATTTCACCTCTGAAGGGTTTCAGGTCGTCAAGTGGTCATCTCCAGACGAGCTTGTCCTTTCCGCTTCAGGAATGGGATGGTGGGGAGGAGTGCCGGCTGAAGACAAAGCCGCTCGCTTCCTGGCGGAGTATGAACTCACCCTCCGCTTCGCACCTGACGGCACCTCTTCGCTTCAGACAGTTGCGCTGAAACAATACCAAGAGCGTTAGCCCTTTCTAGCCACCTCACAGCGCCGATCTTTACGTGTGAACAACCCTGCTCGTGTCGCGCGTCACGGGGTGTTCAGATGTTCGGCCGTTGCTTTTAAGGCCACGGCATCCTTGTCGGTGAGCGACCCCTTAAAGCGAATGAAAGACAAGTGCTTCCCCGTATAGATCGTGCGATAGAGGACAAGTCCTGCCAAGTACGATCCTGCGAAGGATGGATGGGAGTTGTCCTTGGTGTGCAGGCGGAGGTCCGGATGCTTCTCCAGGCAGGAAGCCCAGGCATCGCCAACAGGTGCGACCGTAGCGCCGCCTCCCGGAATCTCTGAGGCCAGTTGCGCATACCATTTCTGCGTACGCTTCTGCATCTCTTCCGGCGACGAACCAACGCCTGATTTGCTTTCCGGTGTTTTCCAGAAATCCGGATGTCGCGCCCACGTCTGGTAAAGGATGATGCGCGCATGAGGACTCTTCTCCAGAATCCTCTTCCCTAAACTCGTTCCGCCTGTCAGAAAGTCGTCCCGTGTGGACTCCGACTCTTCTGATCTCGCCGCCTCCTGGCTGTTTCCCTGAAGCACGACCACATCCCAGTTTCCCTCATCAATCAGCGCCAGCGCCTTCGGGTCTTTCGAGTGCTTGATCAACGTACAGCCCCCTGGCGTATGGGATTTGACCATTGGGACTTTCCCGCCTGCACTGTTCACCATGTTTGTAAAAAGTGCGGGCAGATTGTTGACATGCGTATAGCTATTGCCAATGAAAAGCATCCGCTTCGGGGGTTCTACTTTCTCGGCAAAAACCACTCCCGCGCAAACGATTATGCCCATGACTAGACGGATCATTCAGTTATCTCCCTTTTCTTGAGCCTTCTCTTGCTCGCTCCTGCTGCTCCATGACACACGGCAGGCAATGTACCCAATCATTCATTGTAAAAAAGAAGCCGGGCAGAAACTGCCCGGCATTCATTTCTCTATCGCACCTCTTGGCCTTAGAACTCCCAGCCCTTACGGATGTAAGGCTTCAGCAGTGCGTCTGCATCGGCCTGGCCAAAGGTCTGTGCCGCGGCATCCCAGTTCAACTTGCCGGGGACTTGCTGGGCGATACAGCCGATCAGCATGCCTTCGAGCATTGGAACAGAGTGGCCTGTGTCCGAGTAGCATTTGCCTTCACCCTTGCAGGCGTTGACGAATTCGATATATTGTCCGCCCTTGCAGCAACGCTCGATCGTCTTCGGAATGTTCACCAGCGCCTCGTGCTTGGTGGTGGACTTCATCTTCTCTTCGCCCTTGAGCGCGACATACGCATCCTGACCGTAGTCATTGGTGCTGGCCATCATGCCCTTGTCGCCGATGATCAGGCAGCCCGTGTTCGGAACCTTGCCCAGTGTCGCAATGACCTGAGGCATGATCTCGTCTTTGGGTTTGAGGTTGCCGTCGTACCAGACGAGGTTGACCGCAGGAAGTCCCTGGCGTGCAGCGTAGTTCATGCGCACGATGCTCTTGTTCGGATAGGTGTCCTTGTTCTTGCCGTCGATCTGGGTGCACTCCGCTGACATCACTTCTGCCAGCTTGAGCCCGCGGAAGGGCAGATTCATCGTATGGCAAGCCATGTCGCCGAACGCGCCCGTTCCATAATCGAAGAAACCGCGCCACTTGAAGCCGTGGTAGACGCCCGCCTTGAAGGGGCGCTCCTGGGCTGTCCCGAGCCAGCTATCCCAGTCGAGGGAAGCCGGAATCGGATCCGAACCTTCCGGACGTGTGATCCCTTGCGGCCACACAGGGCGGTTTGTCCAGACATGGACTTCGGTCACGTTGCCGAGAATACCGGAGTGAAGGATTTCGACGTTGCGGCGCAATCCGTCACCCGAACTGCCCTGGTTGCCCATCTGCGTCACCACGCCGTTGGCTTTGGCGACCTGCTCAAAATAATGAGCTTCCCAAATCGTGCGGACCAAGGGTTTCTGAACGTACGCATGGCACCCCAGCTTCATGGCGCGAATCGCAGCCGGAGCATGCGTATGGTCAGGCGTGGACACGGTCACCGCATCCAGATTCTTGCATTCGTCCAGCATCTTGCGGTAATCGCTGTAGCACTTGATCTGAGAGGTGTCATGCCCCTTCTTCGCGATTTCGGCCAAGGCTTTGTCGATCGGACCGCGGTCCACATCGCACAGCGCGACGATATTTTCGCCGTGCTCGAACATGGGCATCCAGTCAGACCAGCCCTTGCCGCCGACACCGATCACTCCGATGTTCAGCTTTTCGCCCGGCTTGCGGAAGCGGGGCGCATTTTTCCGGATTTCAGGAAAGACGAGCTTCCCCTTTTGCGCGGCCAGTCCGTTCACAGACACTGCTGCAACGGCAAGCCCCATACCCTTTACGAAACCTCTACGGTTCATTCCCTTCATTGGTTCTCCCTTTGTTTGTTTATAATCGTTACTTGAAACTAATAAGAGTGCCAACCGCTCCGACTCTTAATGTGCCTTCACCCGTGATCCAAGAACAATTGGATGCCGTGTAGTAGCCAGCCTTAACCTTCTGTCCATCCAAATAGACACTGTCGACGGCCTGTTTATTGGCATCATCATTCTTGACCCTGAGCGACGCGCCATTATTCAAGCGGATTATTGCGTTTTTGTCAATCTCCAGCGCAGAAATATCTGTCAGCCCGCCGTTCGCCGTCAATTCCAGCGTCCCGGTGCCCTTCATAATCAGCACGCCCGCCCCGCTCTTGGTCATGGTGTAGGTACCGGTGATATTATCCAGATAATTCGTCGTTCCAGTGCCGACATCCACCCTGTTAGCACCAGCAAGCGTCGTGCTGCCGAACTTCAACTGTCCGCCATTGGCGGACAAGAGTTTGATCTTCGCATCGGTCTCGAACGTTCCTGTATTGACGAGGAACGGGGCACCTACAGAATTCGGCGTATCCAGCATCACGGTCTGTTCCGTGGCTGACGGAATCTGCAACTCCGGCAACACCAGCCGCTCATCTGAGACAGCCTCTGCTCTGTTATACGACAGGCCAAAGTTGCTCAACCATGTATTCATATATGCGCCCCCCGTCGCACCGACAATAGAGACATACGCATAATTTGACTGGGCCTGCGATGGGATATCCACACTCGTGAAGATGTAGGTGCCCGTTATTGCTGGGTTGGACACATCCGTCAACGTCACAGTAACCGTCCTTGCAGCATAGTTGTAATTCACAACCGTATCAATGGTCTTATTACGCATTTCAATACAGGTCTGGGTAGAGCCTGACGTGGCCCCATTCACGCCCATCCCGAGTTTGCAACCCTGATACACATAAAACAGCACGCCAACACTCTTTTGGATAGTGCCCACATAACCTATTGAGCCGCCCGTGCCACCGATGGCCAGCGGTCCTCTCGCATCATTGTGAAACACAAGGGCCCAACCATCCGCTCCATCCGTCGCCGTATCCGTTGTGACACGGAATGCCGCCGTGAAGTCCTTTGCGACATTCACGCGCCGTTTCGAAGCCACGGCACCCCTATTGTTTGTAGCGAGTTTAAGGAGTTGGATACGATTATTGAGATCAAAGGTGTTGACATCCTGATAACCGAGCCACTCTGTGCGATTGGCCAAGAAGCTGATCGGATCATCGTTGACTCGACGTATGATCAAACCGCCATCCGCCAGTCGGAGGGTCGTATTGGTGGGATAGTAATCCACATCGCCGAGCAGAGCGAGCGGCGCCTGGCCCTGCTTCGTCAACGTCCCGCTGCTCGCGTAGCGGTCAAAGGCCAGATAGGTGGCATTATTGATCGGGAGATCATACCCCGAAGCCTGCTCTTCAAAGGTGAACGCGGTGATCATGTTCTCGGACCATGAACCGCCGACACGGCCGCTAAAGCCGACATACGCCTTACCATCGCCCGTCGCCGCAAGATGGGAAGGGTCTACCCCAGCAGCATAGCGTTCCAAAACATTCCCGTCTTGAACCGTCCTGATAAAGACCGTCTTTGCTGCGGGATTATACCAGACGGTCATCACTGTCTGCTGATAGTTCGTGAAATTCAAAGGTGTGAACGGATTAGCAAGGTACGTCGTTGTCCCGCCCGGATCACGGACGGTCTCGAGCCTCTTTACTGACTTATAATAATTCCAACGAACCGACCAGATGCCGCCCGCCGTCGTCGCCCAGCCAGCATTGTAAGTCTTTGCAAGGGCATCGAGGACAGAGAAGTTCAAGCTAAGTCCAACATTCTGGAACGTCAGCGTCACCCAGTCCGCCGGATCCGTCGACGTCATACCTGTATTAAACGTGAAGGTCGCCTTCCACGCATTGGTTACGGTTATACGATCCTTCAGGAAGGCGCATCCGTTACGGTTGACCCCCGGGTAGGTGAGGCGGAGTGCGCCGCTGGGACGCCATTCAGCATTGCCATTCAACTGCCAGGCAGATTGGCTCGCAATCAGATTCGCCTGGTTGTCTTCGTAGACAGGCGACGAGCTTGTCGACTCAACCGTCAGCGAGGAACCTGCCCCATACGACAGCGATGCCAGGCCAAAGCCCTTTTGCACGGCCATATCATTCAGCAGCACATTGGCATTCCCGCTCGCCGCCGCAACCAAATTTCCGCCATACTGCCCATAAACCTGTCGGGCAGCCTTGGTCGAGCCGTCGTCAAAGACGAAATCATTGACAAACACATTCGCCGTGCTACCGCCTGTTCCGGCCGTCACCCCCACATAGGCCATGGATGTGTTGATGAGATCCGCCATATTCACACCCGTCTTGGTAAAGACCTCCTGCCGGCCATCCGCACGCTTCACCAGCACGGTGATGACATCGCTGCCGTCATAGGTGACCGTGATATACGTCCTCACCGGCAACCCATCTCTTAACGACATCGTGGAGAGCGTTGCAAGGTCGGCAAAGGTGCCTCCCACCCCATCGCCTTGGCCGAACTTGACCTTTGTTGGCTGACTCCAGTAATCAAACCCAATGGCCATGGAGTTGGTCAGGCCATTGGCATTCGCATATCCTAATGAACCGCCACTTGCGCCAAGCGCGGTGATACCACGCGGATCATTATGAATCACGAAAGCGAAACCATCGGCAAGAATCGAGGTGCCCATAAGGGAGAAGGAAGCTGTCCACGCATTCGTGACCGTCTGTTTCTCCTTCAGCATCACGCACCCCGTCTGACTCGCGGTTGCGTTCACCAGCTGCACCAGGCCATCATTGCGTGCCAAGGATGATCCAGCGCCTGTATTTTGGAAAGCCCCCTTAAACCGGGATGTCCCGAAGGGGGAGAGGGAAAGATAGCCAGATGCAGAAGACTGGATAAGTGTCTTGTTGTGGAAAACACTGTCCTGATACGCTTCCAAAGCGGCATTGTTCAGTGTGAGGGTTGAGGCCGGCGTCGCGCCTGGGGCATACGGGTTGTAATCCGAGCCATAGAGGTAAACCGAACCGCCGTTGACCGTCACCGGCACCGCCGTCGGGCGCATCCCCAGGCGTCCCGTTCCTCCCTTTGTAAAGGTGGTCGAAACCGTGTTGGTGGGTACCAAGATAGGGTCCAGCACTGACCAGAAGTCATTGTTGGCAGTCATGCCATTCGGCCCCACGCCAAGAAGAGCCATCTTGAGGAACCACTGCTGCACGCTGTTCGCAACACGGTTGGTGAGTGTCGCCCCGTCAAACTCGACATATCCCCTGTTATAATCGTTCGGAGCGGCTGTGTCGTTGATCGTAGCCGTACCGGCACCCTCCGTCTCCAGCCGGGAGTTGCCGCTCATGGTCAACGTGCCCGCACGATTCACAGAGATGTTGTTCGCGCGGACGACACTGTTGGTCACGGCAAAAGTCGTTTGACTGCCAGGCGCTGCGGCGAGCGTCAAGCCTCGATTCCCAAGCGGGCTATTGTTCTCTACCACACTATTATTGAGTATGTTTACAACGGAATAGCCACTCGTGTTTTCATTGACCAGCATGTCATAACTCATGCTGACATAACTGTTGTCCACCAACAACCGAGGCGTTCCATAGTAATTAACCTGGCTGTCTGCCTGCGAGAGAACAATCCCTTGGTCCGTAATGAAACGTCCACCGTTGATCACGCGCATTTCCGGGGTCTGCGGGGCAGTCGTCGTACCTGTGCCGCGACCGATGGTGCACCAGGCGCCGCCGACAAGGCTCACCACACTTCCATCCACAATCACCTTGGGAGAGCCGGGATATTTGGTTCCGAAGTGCACATTATTTGCGGAACGGATGATGTTGGTCTGCGTGGCACCCCCATTGAAAAGGAGCGTCCCGTCTTCCACGACGAAGCTTCCGTATGAAGTTCCTGGCACCATCGTGCCGTCCACGGTGTAATTGGGGGCCGTGCCGCCACCGATGGTGGTTCGTCCATTAAGCGTCTGAGCTTGGTTATAGGTCAGCTTGAGGGTGCCCTGCCCGCGTTTAATGACAGGCTTGAAATCAGGAACATCCATCTTCCCGGAGAGCGTCAGCGTGACCGCAGCATTCGTCACATCAATGATGCTATACCTGTTGCTGATCGCCGAGGAGGAGACCATCTTCGTGATTTCAGCATCAGTCGCGCCTACATAGCACAACGAACCTTCCCCAAGCAGCAACGTGCTGTTCGCACCCAACGCGTTGGCGTTGTCAAAGGCAACGGTTCCATAGTTGTTTGTCAAGGGGCCGACGAATGTGTTATTGCCCATCAGGAGTGTCGTGCCGCCGTCCTGGGTCAATCCGCCGTCGCCCGAAATATCCCCTGCAAGCATCAAGATCTGCCCAGGAATCGCTCGTGAGGTTGTGCGTCCCTGCAGAACCAGCGGGGCACTGATCTTATTGGCCGAGGAGACCGACTGAACAAAGCCACCATCAGCAAGTGTGATTTCATTCCCTGAAATATCAGTTACCGGATCACCCAAGAGTATCGAGAGAAGCGTCAAGCCTGTCACGTCGTTTGTCACGGCTTCGCCACCAATTCCAAAATCAGCTAGCGCATCCGAGGCATTGGGGATCGTCCCTGTCCAATTTCCGCTCTCACTCCAGTTTCCGCCTCCAGGGCCATTCCACAGGCTGGATGTCCCAGGCAGGTACTGCCCCACTTCCGATGAGAAGCTCGTGAGAATTTCGGATGCGGTTTTGGCTCCCGTTGTGACACGGACCTGACCAATAAATCCTTCAAAGGGGTAATCGAATCCTGTCCCGGCACCTGCTGTTTTGGTTGCGCCCAGCACCGCAAGTGTATCTGCACTAATGTTGAGATAGGAGAGATACAGCTCATTTACTTTGGCTCCATCCAGATAGACACGTTCAACACGGCTGGCGTCGCGGCTGATGGCAACATGGTGCCACTGGCCCGCGGAGGGGATCATGGTCCCCCACCCTAAATTACCCGTGTGATGCTCCAATGCGTTTGCAAGCGTCAAATCATAGCGCAACTCCATAAGTGAGTTCGCTGTACCCGTTCGCCGCGTCCAACTGAAATAATTGGCAGCTGTTGCTGTGAGGTTTGTTCTCAAAATCCAGGTCTCCACCGTCCATGTGGTATTCGAGCCTGTCAGCGAAGCAGGAATGGCCATGTCACCGACCATGACGGTATTGGTCGTCCCGTCAAAATAGAAAGCGGGCGCATTGAGATAATTCGCGGCATATTTTGCACCCGTACCGCTCGCCCAGTTGGTGAATACACCTGAAAGCGTTCCGCCGTTGGAAATCGAGGTCACTGGATCGCCATCCGCGACACCCGTCACAGAGGAGGCCTTGACCTCGATCAGTTTGACCCCTTCGGGTGCAAGCGTATGATACGTGGAATACTCCTCCTGATAGTTGGAGAGGACTTGCGCGGCTGAAAGTGTCCCGCCATGGACGCGTATCGCACCCAGATATCCATTAAATGTAGGGGTGTCCAAGCCTGTTCCCGCTGTGTTAAGCGTACCTCCGAGCACCATGCTGCCGTCCGCATCCGTGTTGAGGACACTGGCGTTCCACGTGTTCACCAGATACCCGTCACAGTAGACGCGCTGTATTTTGCTGGCATCCCTCGTAATGGCGATATGATGCCAGATACCGCCGGCAGGTTTGATTCCCCATGGGAAATTATTAGCGTAATGCTCCACACAGTTTCCATCACTTCCATAGCGGAACTCTATCAGCGCGTTATTGGCCCCGCGCCGCTTGGTCCACGACATATATTCGTATGAGCCAGAGCCTATATTCGGCTGCATGATCCAGGTCTCCATCGTCCACACACCATTCTGCCCTGCAAATTCAGCGGGGGTCGCCGGACCTAAAAAGGCACTGTTCAGCGTTCCATCGAAATAGACGGCTTGCGCGCCGCTCACATTGGTTCTATAGAGCGCATTGGTCGCTGTGCGACTCGAATGAATTGAAAAATGGCCGAAGGTTGAATTCCGGTTCGTCCATGTGCCGACCGTACTGCCATCGCCGAGCGCACTTAAATCGCCTGCTTGCATATCGACGTACAGCGTACCTGCTGATTCAAGTGCATAACTCGCACATGACAAAAAGATACTACACAATGCAGTAATTAGCTTTTTCATCTTCCACTCCCAGTTATAAGTTTGAATATACCTAACAACCTAAAAATGTTAGAACAAATATCGTTCTAAGACAAGCGTCTTTTTATGCAAATAATAATCGTTTATTGAAACACCCGAAATTTCCAATTGTCAAGGCGTGTCTAAACACGTACACTACATCCCGCATAAAACCATTTTCAACGCAGGGCCAAAATGCCCCTCATACACAACAATTATCTATGCTGAACTTTCCAAGTGAACTGCCCATCACGGCCCATGTGGATGAGATCATCCAAGCCTTACGCCAGCATCAGGTGCTGATCGTCTGCGGCGATACCGGCTCTGGCAAGACGACCCAGTTGCCCAAGATCGCGCTCAAGGCGGGTCGCGGACAGCGCGGGCTCATCGGCTGTACCCAGCCCCGCCGCCTGGCGACACTCGCCATGGCCCGGCGTGTCGCCGAGGAGTTCGGCGAGGAGCCCGGCCGCACGATCGGCTATCAGCATCGCTTTGAATCGCGTCTTTCACAGGACACCCTGGTGAAATTCATGACGGACGGCATCCTGCTCGCTGAGGCCCGTCATGACAGGCTCTTTAAAAAATATGACACGCTGATTATCGATGAGGCTCATGAACGCTCGCTCAACATCGACTTCCTCCTCGGCATCCTGAAACGTCTCCTCCCAAAGCGCCCGGATCTGAAGATCATCATCAGTTCAGCAACACTCGATGTCAAACGCTTCTCCGCCTTCTTCAATCAGGCCCCCATTGTCACCGTCCCTGGACGGCTCTATCCGATCGAGATGCGCTGGCGTCCCGCCGATGATGCTGAAGACCCGGACCTTCCGCGCCAAATCGCCAATGCGGTCGACGAACTGATCTCCGAAGGCCCCGGCGACATCCTTGTCTTCCTGCCGGGCGAACGGGATATCCGCGAAGCAACCGAGGTGCTCAGCGGACGCCGGCTACCCCAGACAGAGATCATCCCGCTCCTCGCATCCCTTCCGGCAGGCGAGCAGCAACGCGCCTTCAAGCTCTCCTCCAACCGCCGCATCATCCTCTCAACGAATGTCGCGGAAACCTCGGTGACACTCCCCGGCATCCGCTATGTGATTGACTCGGGTCTCGCCCGCATCAGCCGCTATAATCCGCGAACCCAAGTCCAGCGCCTTCAAATCGAAGCCATCTCGCAGGCGAGCGCCAACCAGCGCAAGGGCCGCTGCGGACGCATCGCGCCCGGCATCTGCATCCGCCTGTATGGCGAGGACGACTTTAAGAAACAGGATGACTACACGCCCCCAGAGATTCTTCGCTCCAGTCTCGCGCGCGTCATCCTCACCATGATGGACCTCCGGCTGGGCGACATCGAAACCTTCCCCTTTATTGACCCGCCCGGAGCCTCCATGATCAGGGACGGCTATCGCGAACTGGAGTTGCTCGATGCCATCAAGTCTGATCTGCCGCGTCCAGGTGAAGAGTCTACCCCCTGGGCGCTCACGCACATGGGACGCGAACTCGCCCGCATGCCCATCGACCCTGCGCTGGCACGCATCCTCTTTGCCGCCCATCATGAAAAGGCGCTGCCCGAGTCCCTCATTGTCGTGGCCGCGCTGGAGTGCGATGACCCGCGCCGACGCCCCCTCGAAAAGCAGGCTGAAGCAGACAAGTGCCATGCGCGCTACCTCACACCCAATTCCGATTTCGCCGCCATCATCCGCCTCTGGCGCTGGTATCACGACCAGACAAAAGGCAAATCGCAATCCGTGTCCAGGCGCCTCTGCAAGGACAACTTCCTGTCATATCCCAAAATGCGCGACTGGATGGATTTACGGGGACAGCTCGAAAGTCTCTGCACAGGGATCAATCTCGATGTCTCAACCGGGACAGGCGGCGACGCAGGACTGCATCGCGCCTTGCTGACAGGCTTGCTCTCCAATATCGGACAGCGTGACCCCGAAGCCAATGACTATCGGGGCGCACGCGGCATACGCTTTGCACTCTTCCCTGGCTCCGGCCTGATGAAACTCAAAGAGTCTAAACCCGTACGCCCGGAACACGGACACGGACCGCGCGAAAAAGCAAAACCAGCCGCCAACCGGGACTGGATCATGGCCGGCGAACTGGTGGACACCTCCCGCCTCTTTGCACGAACCGCGGCCTGTATCGATCTCGCCTGGATTGAACCCATTGCCAAGCGCCACTGCAAATACAGTTATCACTCCGCCCAATGGGACCCTGTCTATGGGTTCACCCGCGTGCGCGAGCGCGTGACCCTCTTCGGCCTGGTGCTCGCCGAGTCACGCGTCCGCGACTACAGCCGCATCAATCCCGTCATCTCCCGCGAACAACTCATCCGCGAGGGACTCGTCAACGGCGCATTCCCCAAGCCATTGCCCGAATTCCTCTCCGCGAACCTCGCCCGCACCAATGCCCTGCTCGACGCAGAGGCCAAAACGCGTCAGCACGGGGTGCTCTTCGATCCGGACCTTGCCTTCGCCTTCTACGATGCCCGCCTCCCCACGACTGTCTGCAATGCGCATGACCTGCGGGAGTGGCTCAAAGAGCATGCGTCCTCCCTTGTCATGCAGGACGCTGACATGCCGATTGCCCAAGACCTCTCCCGCGATTTTCCAGATTCGATTACGCTGAACGGCACGCGTCTGGCGCTCACCTATCTCAATGCGCCTGGCGAAGCAGACGATGGCGTGTCGTGCATCGTTCCCGCATCCTTGCTCCCCATGGTCTCCTCCTGGCAGAGCGACTGGCTGGTGCCGGGCATGCTGGAGGAGAAGATCCGCTGGATGATGAATGTCCTGCCCTCCAAGATCCGGCGCCTGCTGCAACCGTACGAGGAGACCATCGGCCTTTGCCGGTCGCGCATGACCCCCGGACGCGGGACGCTCGCCCAGGCTCTGGCAGATGCCATCTATGCGGTACGCGCTCTTCGCGTCCCCACGGACGGCTGGAACGAGGATGGCTGCCCGACACATCTGCGCATGCGCTTTGTCGCAGTCAGCGAAGCCGGGACGGAACTCGGAAGCGGGCGCGATTGCACGACACTCGCACGCTTGTTTGCGAAGGAGAGTGCTTCATCCGACTCAACCAAGCGCCCCGCTTCCCCGTGGCATCGCGACACTATCACCACCTGGGACGTGGGTGAACTCCCCTCCCAGGTCGACATAGGCAAAGCTGGCTGGCCCATCATCCACTACCCTGCACTGGAAGACAAGGGCGACTCCGTATCGCTACGCCTCTTCAGCGAGCCCGGCGAGGCCGCTGCGGTTCATGAAAAGGGCGTCTGCAGGCTCTTCGCGATTGCCCTTGGCAAGGAGTGGAAGCGTTACCAGTCGGCCCCTTCCCTGGCGCGTGATGTCTCCCTCTACTTGACCCAGTTGGAGACAACCGCCGCTGCGCTCGGTCTTGAAATTGGCGCGGCAGCCCTGCGCGAAACATTCACGGCAGACAAGCCGGCCATCCGCGATGAGGCGGCGTTTAAGGCGCGTTTCAAAAGCGAACAGACGCGCTTGCACGCCCTGCATCTGGAGCGGACTCGCCTCGTGGTGGCGATCCTCCAAACAGCCTCTGAACTGACCAGCACCCTTACAAAGGCCAAGGACATCCAAGCGTCAACCAGCGAGAGCATCCTTGACCAGCTCGCCTGGCTTGTCTTTCCGGGCTTTGCAGAGTCCACGCAACGCGCTCATTTGCAAGAAATACCTCGCTATCTGGAGGCCTGTCGCATGCGCATCCAGCGAGGCAAAATCAATCCGGCTGGAGACAGCCGGAAAGAGGCTGAACTCCAACCTGTCTGGCAGCGCTATACCGACTTCATCGGAAGCGACAAGTCAAAGCGAGCCGACAAGGAGCTCCTGAGCCAATACCGCTGGATGGTCGAAGAGTTCCGTGTCTCCCTCTTCGCCCAAGAGCTGCGCACCCCCTATCCTGTTTCAGCAAAACGACTTAACACGCTTTGGGACGAACTCACGGCTGGCCTGTAACTTGAGGCCAGGGTTCGGGGTTGGACGTTCGACGTTCGATGTTGAATGTTCGATGTTCGCATTGATTCGCGTGGTTCGCGCCATTCGGATGCTTGCCTCTGATTCCCAACTTACTGACACTTACTGACACTTCTAAGACTTATTGACACTTCCCCAAGTTTCCAGTTTCAAGTTTCAATCTCCCCGCAATCCGAAAAAATACGTTTTGTTTTCTTGTTTTCGGAACGCTTTTTTGAGATATTAAACCCATTCTAATCCCGTTTTTCTTGATTCACTTATGTTTTTCAAACGCAAAACCGGTCCAATAACCCGAGAACGAAGCGAACACTGTATTTCCCGCGCAAACATCGATGAGGATGCATTGAAAGTCCTTTACCGTCTTTCAACCGCAGGCTATACCTCTTATCTTGTCGGCGGAAGTGTGCGGGATTTGCTCCTGGGCAGGCACCCCAAAGATTTCGACGTGGGCACCAATGCACGTCCGAATGAGATCCGTAAGATCTTCAGGAATTGCTTCCTGATCGGCCGTCGCTTCCGCCTCGCCCATATCATCTTCGGCAAAAAAGTGATCGAGACCAGCACCTTCCGTCGCCAGCCAGAAGAGACGGAAGCCGCCAATGGCCTTTACCAGGCCGAAGACAACACCTTTGGCACACCGGAAGAGGATGCCAAACGTCGTGACTTCACCGTCAACGGCCTCTTCTATGATATCAAGACCTTTTCCGTGATTGATTACGTCGGCGGACTTAAAGATCTGGAGAAACGCGAACTCCGTTGCATCGGCGACCCCAACATCCGCTTCCGCGAAGATCCGGTCCGCATGATGCGCGCCGTCAAATTCGCCGCACGCCTCGACTTCACGATCGACCGGGCCAGCCGTAAAGCGATCCTGAAGCACCATGCCGACATTTTAAACGCCTCTGTCCCGCGTGTCTGCGAAGAGATCTACCGCCTCTTTACATACAGCAAATCCAGCGAAGCCTTCCGCCTGATGTGGGATTTTGAAATGCTCAAAGATCTTCTCCCTGAACTGGATGCGCATATTCGGTCCTCCGGCGGCAAGCATGCGCCCCTCTGGAAAATCCTGCATGCGCTCGATGCCGATCCGGCCGCTGAAAATGCCTCCAATGGACTCCGGACCGCCTGCCTCTACTACGCCTTCTTCGATGACCAGCTCAAGGACGAACTGGCTCGTACGCCCTCCCACAAGGTCAATTACCAGCATATCTCGCGTTCCGTCATCGGGACGATATCCGAGCGCTTGCACATTCCGAAAATGACCTTCTTCACGGCAGTCGCGATGCTTGATTTCCAGCGCCGTTTCGAAGATCTTCCTGTCAAGGGCGCAAGACGCTTTGCCCACTTTGTCCGCCATCCTGACTTCTTGGACGCACTCGCGCTTTATCGCATTGTCCAGACTGCCGAAGGCAACGATCTTTCTAAGGCGCATGCCTGGGAAGCCTTTTACAACGCGGAATGGGAAGCAGCCCACCATCACATCGACGAGGAGAAGGTCAACCCGGAATCACCGGAAGCCACCTTTACTGTAATTGCGGAAGATGCGCCGCCCGCGAAGCCCCCATCGCATCGCAATCGCCAACGGAACACCAGCCGTCCCTCGAATGATCATCGGCATCCTCACGCGAGAAAGCCTGCTGACCAGCCCTCCACGCCATTGCCAACAGAATTCGGCGGCGAGTAAGAGCCCTCTTCGTATTTTTAATCCAGCAAATAACTAACGAGGTGACATCATGAGTGAAAAAAAACTGTTCGCGGTTGATCTTGGCGCATCGGGTGGCAAGTGCTTTGTAGGCTTTTTCTCTGATAAAACATTCCGCATGGAAGAGGTGCATCGCTTCGCTCATGAAGGCGTCTCCTTCTTTGGCGCAGACCGCACCGGCGAAATCACCGAGCGCACCCATTGGGATGACACCTATATCTACCAGAATATCGTCAAGGGACTCCAAGCCGCCAAGCGTCAGTTCGGACCGCACCTCGACGGCATCGGCATCGATACCTGGGGCGCGGACGGCCACTTCCTGACCAAGGATGGCGACACCATCGGCAAGGTCTTCTGCTATCGCGACCACCGCCTCGACACCATGTGCGATGAAGTGAAGTCCCGCATCGACGCCGAGCGCGTCTATGCCATCACCGGCAACCATTTCCAGCCCTTCAACCAGTCCAACCAGATGCTCTGGGCTGCCACACGCCGCCCCGAGCTGCTCAAGCTGGCCAGCATCTACCTGCCGATTCCGGCGCTCTTCTACTACTACCTCGGCGGATGCACCGCGATTGACTCCACCTTCGCCAGCGTCACGCAGATGATGGATGCCAAGAAGGGCAAGTGGAGTTCGGAAATGCTCAAGGCAATGGGCATCAAGAAGTCCCTGATGCCCGAGATTGTCAAGCCCGGCACCAAGATCGGCAAGCTCCATGCGAAACTGGCCGAATCCATCGGCATCAACGAAGTGGACTTGATCGCGATCGGCTCACATGACACGGCCAGCGCCTTTGCCGCCGCGCCTGTCAAGGACACCAAGAAGTCGCTTATCATCAGCTCCGGCACCTGGTCCCTCGTCGGCAAGCTCATCCGCAAGCCGATCACAACGCCGGAAGCCATGAGCTTCGGTCTCAGCAACGAAGGCGGCATCGGCAACACACGCTTCCTGCGCAACTGCATGGGCACCTGGATCGTCCAGGAACTCCTGCGCGTCTGGGAAATCGCCGACGGCAAGCGCATGGAGTGGAAGGAAGTCGACTCCATCACGCCTGCAGCACCCTCTTTCACGGCCTTCATCGATCCGGATGACAAGCGCTTCTACAATCCGAAAAATATGGAAGAGGCGATCCGCTCCTTCATCGCGGAGACAGGACAAGCTGCGCCACAGGATCGTGGAACCATTCTGCGTTGCGTCTACGAGAGCCTTGCGCTCAAGTATCGCTTCGTGAACGAAACCATCAACCGCGTAACAGACACCACCACCGAGGCTGTTCATATCGTCGGCGGCGGCAGCAATAATCCCATGCTCAACCAGTTCACAGCAAACTCCATCGGCGTGCCTGTTCTGGCCGGTCCGAAGGAAGCGACTGCTGTGGGCAACCTCATGGTCCAGGCGATCGGCGCAGGCATCATCCCTGATTTGAAGACGGCCATGCCGCTCATCAAGTCTGCCTTCCCGATCTCCACCTTCAAGCCTGAGAACACGGAAGCCTGGAGCGCAGCCTACGCTCGCTTTACCCAATTACTGAAGTAGGTCTTTTTACTTATGAGGCTGTCGCATTCAGGGCAGACAGGGGTGTTTTCAGGCGTGTAAAGCTCCTCTGTTCGAGCCTCCTTCAGATATTCGCGAAAGACCCCATCCTTCTTGAACATCTCGTCTTGGGCCTCCAAATGGCTATTGATGGTCCTGGTAATGAGGATAATAAGTGTATTCGCAACGATCACGTCATCGTATGAATCCATCCACGCGCTAAACTTTTCCAATTGCTTCAAGAGGTGGTCACAGGAGTCATGGAGCACATCCGCTCCATGAGCAGGCGGATCCAACTGCACAGCATAAACCGCCTTTGCCTCGTCGGATACTTTCTTCCAGGGGCGCAATTTCTTGCGCAGCAGCCAAAACACATAATCGCCTCTGAGTGCTGCAAGGTTCGTCCGCGCAACATCGGCCAGTCGCATCTCCGTCTCGCTGGATATCGCCCCGCGTTCCGAACCTTCAATAATGTTTATGCACCCGGCGTGCGCGGCCTGGGTCATCTGGTCATACTGACGCCCCGTTGGATCAAGCTTATGCGTTAGGAACGCCTCACAAAATCGATGTGTCCCTAACTGAATGATTCTACCCAAGGCCCATGAATCCAGCCACCTGTAACCTCCGCCATCGGAAAATAACGCTTCCATAAACGACCCTTTCTTGAGATTATCGAAGTTGTCGATGTCACCGATCGTTCCGAAAAAACGGCAACGTCAACAGTCTCATCTCATTCTTTAAACGACTTAATAAACAATCAACGACTGACCCAAATTTGTTTTAATCATATCTGTTTTTAGTTTGCTTTGTCCAGCAGAAAGAGAAAATATTAGCCGATTGGCAACTGATACTCCTTCATTTTAAAGCTCACTTCACAATTCCCTTGATTCTGCAATACCAAACAGCAATACACCTATTGGCTTGGTTGCCTGCATCGGCGACGGACCTTTATTGAATGCTTGGCACACGAAGCAGAACCACATATCCTGTCAGTTCACGTCAAATTTCCAGCAGTTTGATTTCCGGCTTGAGCGCCTTAAATTCGGGGTCGTTTGTATAAAGCGGCGCTGAAAGCTGTTTGGCCAATGCTGCGGCACAGGCATCTGCTAAGCTCATTTTAAAACGCGCCTTGAAGGATGCTGCAAGATCGGCCATACCGCCAGCAATGCAAAACTATCCAATACAACGGCGGGCACGGCGCTCCTCCACTTTTTCTTCCTCGATCTTATAAAGCGCCCGAGCCTTGGCAGCCGCCTCGGGCTTTCCATTGTTCAGGATGCCGCAACCAGCATCGATGGAGGACTTACTCATCGGCTGGATCAGAATACCCTCTGGCGTGGGCTTGATAATAGCCCTCGTCTTCTGCGTGATGCCAAACATGCGCCGGAGTTGCACGGGAATCACCAACTGACCCTTCGCCGTGAAGGAGACAGGAGATAGTGTAAGTGTGTTCATGTAATAAAGTATACCTAATCCAGAAAGTAGGAATAATAATAAAAGTACAACTTTTTGCCTCATCACTCGCTCATCTCATCAATAACAATCCAGGCCAGTTTCCCAACTTATTGACACTTCCAAACTTACTGACACTTCCCCGAGCAGGCATAGCAATAGACACAGCTATGCGAGCAGGTGTCGTAGCGGCCAATATCTTTGCTGACAATACAGCCGCAAGCCTTACGCTGTCCAGGATCTTTCAGTTTTCGCTTTTTGGCGCTGGGAACCCACTGTCCGCCTAAACCCTGTTCATAGCCGAGGAAGGCCATCAGCTTAGTGTCCTGAGGAAACAGCTTAACAAGCAGCCTGTCATCGATACACCGGCCATGCTCAATCCCATATGCATCCAGATCGATCGATTCTGCGCAGGTGGAAACGGAAAGTCCCCAGCGCTGGTTGAGCTGTTGCACACCCGCTGCAAAAACCTGCATCTCGTGGATTGTGAATTCGCGCGCCTGAATACCCGCCAAGCTTATATTCTTTTGAACCTTTCTATACCCCACGATATCCGCAAAGCTGAAGACGAAGCGGGAGGTGTAAGCATGAATCAGATTTCCGACGCGCTCGACCTTCCTGAGAAGATCACCCACCGAAACTTTATCCGTGAGCAGCAGCGGATCAAAGCGCCAGATGACGCTATCCTTGCCCAGGCGATTGGACAATGCCATGAACGTCTCCACTCGCTCCTCAAGCTTCGGGACGCCTGGCTCATAGCCCTCCGCATCATAATCATTCAGGGTGAACTGAAAATAATAATGGACCCCGCGCGCATCCAGTTCATCCAAGAGAGAAAACATGGGCTTCGGATTTTTAGTCCAGAAGACGAAGACGCGCGCCTCTTTGAGGGAGACGATGCTGGGCTTCTGATTGAACGGATTGATCCGTTCCACAAAACCTGCCTCCAGCCGCTCACGTAGCCACTGGACGTGAAACGCAGGAATGTCGGTCGCGCGGCTGGCAGAGATGATGAGCGGAGCTTTTGAAACTGGAAACTTGTCACTTGAAACTGGGGAATCAGTAGGAGATAGCGAGTTCGCTTTGGCATCCTCCCATATAAAGTTTCCAGTATCCAGTCTCATCTCTTCCCCCTACTCGATCATCCACCTGACAGGATGCTTCCCTTCCGGCCAGAGACATCTCAGGATCGAGAACTCTTTTATATCCCAAGACCGACAGAAATCCAACACTAAACTGCGTCAAACAAAGAAAGAACCGCTTTACCAAGGATCAAATGCTGAAGCCCGAGTCTCACACTTTGCAAAGTGTGAGACTGAACAGCTATCAGGCATTGAGCGCAAGACGGAGAAGCGCATAGGCGAAAACGGTTTCAGGCAAGGCAATCGTGCACTGTCCATCGTTTACGGTCACCAGGGAACGTTGAGCCAGCTTCTGGAGATGCCGGAAGAGGGCTGGCCTTGAAATATGACAGGTCTGCATTAAAAGGGTTTCGGAAGCGTCGCCCGAGGCGTATATGACTTTGACAATCTTAATGCGCCGTGGATGCGTAAAGGCTGTCAGCGCTTTAAGGATGCAGTCATAGTCAGACGTTGTCCTGCACGTGCGCAACGCCATGCGGATTGCGGTCAGCATCTCCTCAGACTGTTTGACGGCTGGATCAGCACCTGCTGAGTAATAGACCCAGCGACCTTGGCGGACCACGCTCAAAAGGCCTCGGGAATTTAGCAGCCTCAACCATTGGCTGCAGGTGCAGACACTGATCCCCACCTGCGGCGCTAACGCCTCCACACTCACCGGCTCCTGCTCAATCACACGTTTCAGCAATTCAAGACGCTTCCTGTTCGCCAACGCACGGCATGTCCGCCAGAGCGACGGTGTCAACATCGGTGTCATAAAACGACCTTTCTTCAGTCTCACACTTTGCAAAGTGTGAGACTGACATTGGATTTGACCTTCATTTTAGATTGCGACCCAAAAACTTAACCTGATAAGGACAACATGGTCCTAATCATGGCAAAACCTACAAAAGAGAACTCCCGACCCAAATTTTTCTTAAATATACGCAAATGCAGCTTGCTTTGTCCATTAAAAAGCGCAAAATTTACTAATCGCTGGCAAGGTTGCCAGCAAAAGCCACGGGTGGCACATTAAACGTTCTGCGATCAGAAGATGAATGATAACATGACCCATCATAGGAGAGCAGTCGAGGGAGAGCGAACAGCCTCCGATCCGAGATATCCACATGTCTCCTGGGTTTGTCCTGCTTGCGGTAAGTGGCATGACACCGACCTAGCCACAGAGGATAAGAGTCCTCTCGATCTGCAGTGTGAGGCAGGAAGGTCGGATGAGGTGTTTTCGGTGAGTTGGAAGGAATGAAGCCGCAGAACCATCGCCTCGACCGTACGGCTCACCCGCAACGGGTTCACCGTCCGGTCAGGCGTAACGTTAGGAGAGAATAGACAATGAGGGTAATGATGGCAGTCTTTTTGCTCTTGGCAACCCGGGATACTACTGCTGAAGTGCGTTCCGGGTTGTTTGACCCCGTCGCCGATGGGGGCGATGGTCACACGCTCACGACGGGCATTTCGACAAACCAGACCTTCATGGCCGGGCCGCTCGCCGCGATGCCCTCTGCGCCAGGTTCCCATATCGACAAGATCAGGGCCATGGACAGCGACTCGTGGTTGGATCTGGGCAAGCCCGCTGCCGATCCCAAATGGGGCATGGGCTGTGGCCGCAGTTACCAGCCCAATATGGCGTGGGCGGCTGACTTGAAGTGCGCATTTATCTTGGGCACGGGCGTGCATGGCGCGACCCACAAGTATCCGGACGGAGTCACCCGGTGGGAGAATGACGTGTGGGCCTACGATCTCTGGGGCCACCGCTGGATCTGCCTGTATCCAGGCATCGATATCTCCAATGGAACCTACAAGGTCGATGCGCTGGGCGGAGCCACGACAGATGATGGACGTGGTTCGCTGGAGGGTAGCCATGCCTATCAGCATTCCTGCTATGACCCGACGGCGAAGAAGTTCGTGATCGGCGTGGTTGATGTGAACACCGACTATTTTCCAAATCGTCTCAAGGGGGAGTTCTACAAGGACGGCATGCGGGGACCAGCCGAGGCGAAACACTGGGCGCCTTTTGTCTATGATCCGGCGACAAACGAATGGAAACTGCACCACCCGACCGGGGCACTTCTGCGCGGCAAGGGTGCCCACTGTGTCTTCTACTCACCGAAACTCAGGCGTATTGTCGCAGCCTCAGCAAGTTCGCTCTACGAGTATGAGATGGACAATGAGGAGTGGATCAAGCGTCCCGTCCAGAACACAGCCAAGGTGGGCTACAGCATCGGTTGTTATGACACCAAGCGTGACCGGATCATCTTCGCAGGGACCGGTCCTGCCGGTAATAAGAAGGATGCGCCCGGCGCGTTGGGGGCGCTGGACGTCTCCGGCGGCGAGGTTAAGCCGCTCAATAGCGCGGGGCTTGTGGCCGGGTTCGGCGCGCTTGACTGGATGAGCGGGCCGAACCTCATGTACGACGTGGCCAACGATGCGGTGATTCTCACCGTGTGGTGCGAACATTTGCAGGGCATGTACATCTACGATTGCGCAACCGACACGTGGTTGCCGAAAAGGGCCTTGGGCATCCCGCCGAAAAGATGGCAGATGTGGAGCGGGTTCTACGTCCCGGAACTCAACGTTCACATCTTCCACGAATCTATGGACTCAGGATACACTGACCGCATTTTGGCCTACCGGTTCAAGAAGAACAACACAGCTAAAGAGTTGCCGAACAGCGGCTCTGGGAGGGACGGCGGCCTCGCCGTCCGGCGGTCGATCCGACCGCCCTCCCAGTGCGCTATGTGAGAAACTCGTTGCTTGTCAAGTTTCCAGTTTCAAGCGTCAAGTTTCACGTCTCCCCCTTATTCGATCATCCCTTTCGCGACGCGCACGCCCAGGGCGGGCTCTTCGGTCGGATAGGCCCAAGGATCGGTCCACTCGTATTCAGCCCAGATATTCTTACGTCCGTCCAGCAGGCGCTTGTGAAACATCTTGCCGGTATAGGGAATGTTGGCGTCCACCCACGTGACCATGGGCAGCCACTCCTCCTGTGTGAGCTTCACACGTTTCTGATGCGCTTCATTGCGGATGGCTTTGGTCAGGCGACTGACCGGCGAACCGAACTGATAGGGTTCGGAGATCGCCCCGTTGCCGCCGAAGGCGTTTGACAAGACAACCAGCTTCTTATCACGGACCGTCCGGAATGCTTTGCCCGCTGAGAAATCCAGCTCCGCTTTCGGCTTCTCGCCACCATGACAGGAGACGCAGTTCTTGGTGAAGATGGGCTGGATGTCACGATCAAAGTCCATGGGCTTAGCAGCACCCCATGCAGGCGGGACAGGCTCAGCAGGCTTACCCGTGAGTGCAATGCCGGAATTCATCACCTCTGTATTGTTGCGTGTCTCATGGCATCCGTTGCAGCTCCGCTGCTCGCCAGGTGCAAAGGAGACGCTGGAACGCATGCGCCGCACCTCCATGAAATCGCTGTCCAACGCCTGGAAATAGACAGAGGCATTATCCGAAATCGGCACCTTGAAGTACGCGGAACCGTCGGCTGCCACAGGCACAATCCCAATGACACGCACCGGACACCAGCGCGCCGCGCCCTTGTCCTGATTGGTCCACCCAAAGACCCAGCGTTTCACACCCTCGCGCGGCAGAAGCGGCCACGGGAGCGCCTCGGAGATTCGGATGTATTTGATGGTACCCCGGCGAATGACCTCGCCCGTTACCCCTTTGTAGACATCCGGAATCGCGCAGGTCGCATAGTTCTTGGTGCGGTCTGTGGTTTTGGCAAGGACTGGCTGTTTCTTGCGCAGACGCAGCGGCTGCGCCGCATAGGCACCCATGAAGGCATCGCGATAGAGCAACTCTTTGTTCCCATAAACATCCACAAGATACACGCCATACCCATTGCTGTCGGCATCGCCAGCTTCATGGCGATAGTGGCGTGCCGGAGGACTCAAAAACGCATAAGAAGCCATGTAGCAGGTGGGCGAAAGCGCAATGGGGTCAGTATAGAAACCCGGCGCCTCTTTGCGTCCGCCCTCTGCCGGAGGTTTCCCAGGCACACCGCCCTCATTGACGCGCATCCCTTGTGTCAAGACTTCCAGTCCGTCAGGACTATTGATGCCTGTCGCTGGATTGAGCAACACCAGCGGACCTTGCGGCAAGCTGTGATGACCTGTCGCAACAGCGATCATGCGCGTTCCATCACCAATGCCGGTTGCCTGACGGACTCCATGCGGCTGGAAGAGATGCTGCTTGAAGAGCGCATCCGCCATAGCCCCGTCGGGCTTGACGGTCCAGACGGAGTGGACATCCATGAAGTTACGCTCCTGATATTCCCAACGCAGATACGCGATCAAGCCATTCGGCAACACACGCGGGGTCATGTCAATATCCTTGTGATTCGCCAAGCGCCGAACGATCTTGCGATCTGTTGTCAGTGTAAACAGATTCTGGTCGCTGAGATCATTATTCACGCTGTCGCAGGAGGGCGAATGGCCAAAGCGGTCTGACGAGAAGACGATCTCACCCGAAGGCAAGTAGACCGGCTCTGTGTCGCTCCAATAGTTATGGTCTGTCAGTTGCGTTGTCTTCTTGGTCTTCAAATCTATTTCATACAGATGGAGAGGCTCCATGGTCTCGCGATATTCGTATGCATAATTGTCATTGTGTGATCCAGCCTCAGGCCATTTGGTCGGATACTTGTTATCAGGGAAGACCGGCCAGACAGGCTGCGCTGCAAAGGAGAAGACGATCTTATCCGCATCATACCAGAGGTCCATGCCTTGGAAATGTCCTGCCCCCAACTTGCCTTCTGAGACAGGCGTTGCCTTGCCATCCTTGATACTGACTGAGAGAATATCACCGCCAGGTTTATGAGACCAGGCCGTCATCATGCCGCACACATTGGGCTTATGGTGAAAGCCATAGCGCGCATACAGAACCACGTTGTCAAAATCAACGCCCTTTTGAAGCAGCACGGCTTGACGCCACAGCATACGCGCCTGTACCCACATCTTCTGGCAATCAGCAAACGAGGCCTGACTCATTTTATCGCGCAGGGATGCAAGCTCCTTGCAATAACGGACAAACCGTTCATCTTTGTCCAGACCGCCCTTTGCCATCAGCACGCCGCGTCCCATGCACTCTGAAATATCGGCAAGCATGACCTCGGCATTTACCATCTGATGCTGCAAGAAGAGGTGGCGGACGTAATCATAGACAATCTTCTCTTCGTGCGACGTTGCTGACCACGTTGCAAACCAAGGTTCGCTTTTCAACTGCTCGGCTGTCCACGCCACAGTCTGTCCGTTGTTCTTTTGTCCGACAGCTTCTGATACTGCGAAATCCGCAAGTGCGCGTATAAAAAGGTCATCATGCTTCAGAAGCGCAGCAGCCTGTTTGAACTGCTCCTCTGTCCATTTTCCGCTATTGATGGCGCGCTCCAAGGCGAACGCGGCAAACAGGTCGCCCCTGATTTTTTCATCAACCCCTAAGGTGTCTGAGTTTGCATAAGCCTCGACTTCAAAGATACGGGCATACGCATTGCCATTGGTTTCGCCTTTGGTGATGAAGAGACGCAGACAGCACATCTTGAGTGGATTAAATACATGCGTTGAGACAGCCTCTTTATTCGAAACAATCGGAGAGACAATGTCTTTCCATTCGGTTTTGCCATCGCCCCATTGGAGCTGGAAATCAGAGGTGACGGCTCCATCGTCATGTCGGACAACGATCTTGTGAATGGCGCGCTCACGTCCGAAATCAATGGTCAGCCAGAAGGGGGCCTGCTGGCCTTTGGCGCTATTCCACTTGTCCGTCTCCCGTGCAGCAAAGCGCCCGTCGAGCGCATTGTTCGGTCCATAATTGTCGTTGCCGGGCTCAGCATACGACGACGAGGCAATCGCGCGGCTTCCCCAGGTCTTTAACGCCACATTGATCTCTGCTGTCTGCGCAGAGACACATGAAATAAACAAGCCTATGAAGCTTGTTGCCATCAGCGTGTGCTTCTTTGACATGGCTTATCCCCTTTTTAGCTTATTTAGCTTTGGCTTGCAGTCTGCGGAGCTGGCCGGAAATAGAAAGCTTCTGCATCGGGCTCATCTTGTCCACGAGCAAAATACCGTTGAGATGGTCGATCTCATGCTGGAGCGCGCGGGCGAGCAACCCTTTGGCGGTCACGGTCTGACGGTGTCCCTTGATATCGAGAAATGTGACAGTCACTTGGTTTGCGCGCGTGATAGGAGCGCCAATTTCCGGGAAACTCAAGCACCCCTCTTCATTGCGCTGCTTACCTTCGCTCGCCAAAATCTCCGGATTGATCAGAATGAGCGGCATGGCAATGGTTGCGTTTTCCGCGCGACACTCTTCCTTCTCAACATCCGTCGGCACGTCAATCACGCAGAGGCATTCCGTACGGCCAACCTGTTCCGCAGCAAGGCCAAGCCCCTTCGAGGCATACATGGTCTCCAGCATATCCATCGCAAGTTTACACACCGCATCGGTCACTTCAGCGATCGGCATGGCCTTTTGTCTCAACACTTCTGCACCAAATGTCAAAATCGGATAGATCATTTTTTCTCCTTCGGCTCAATGAGTCCCTCTTTCAAACGCCGCTTCAGTCCCATTCCCTCCGGGATTCGTCCGGCATCAATATAAATATCTGCAAGGCCGTAAGCGTACTCCATGTTCTGCCACTTCGTCAGTACGCAGGCGCGTTCTGACAGCTTTATCGCCTTTGCAAAATCACGCTTCGGACGACCGCGCAAAGCAAGCCCTCTGGCAAACAGAAACATGGCATTTACATCATCGGGGTTCTTGGAAAGGAGGTACTCATATTGACGATCCGCATCCTCATAATGGCCAGCCGTCAATGCCGCCTGTGCCAAGTCCAGGCGATATTGCACCTGCTCAGGCGCCCCCCCGGCAGCGCGCGCAAAGGCCAAGTACGCGTTCTCCGCTTCACCCAGCGCGCGCAGACAATAACCTGCCCCATGATGATACCGCGCTGTCCCTTTTGCAACGGAGATCAGTTTTTCATAACAGATCAAAGCCCCTTTGTAATTTCCAATGGCAATGCGTCTGCGAGCCTCCATATCCATATAGTCAATCATCTGCAGAACCAGCACATCCTGATTAGACGCCTGGACTGAATCCCGTATTGCGGACAAGGAGGCATCCTGCCGTCCCTGAACCCCTTCGGCTAAGGAGTTTACGGCAAATCCCCGTGCAACACGCGCCTGGTTGATCAGTTGCCAGATATCGGCATACAAATCCAAATCCATCTGCCCTGCCAGCACCCAGGGGGCCTTTGGCTGACGCGCCTTTTCAAAGGCGAGGGACATCAAATTCTCGCCATGAATGACACGTAGAGTCGTGTTCCAGATTGATTCAGGCGTTTTTCCGGCCCGTTCCTGTAACCAGGTCTGTAACCCTTGCGTGTCGCACACCATGCAGGCCAGGGCAGCGGGCAAGGTAATATTCCCTGCGCGCACCAGTTCGCGGAAGGTGTCCTTGCGCTCAACAAAGGAGGTCAACACGTCCAGCGGCACCTTGAGTTCGCGTGCGCCGCCCAGCAACACCCAGTCTGCGGCTCCCGTATTCCACAACTGGACACCCGGAAATACCGACATGAAGGTGCGCGCCAGTGCTGCAAATCCAGACTCGGATAGTCCGCGGCCATCCACGCGTATGGCCACAACGCCCTCTTCCCCCAAAGCATCCCGATAGCTCTGAAGCGCCCGGGCTGATAGCAGTTGGCCGCTCCCCTTCACCCAAACTGGCGGAGGCGCAACAAAGACAATATCACATTTTCCGCGAAGCTCGTTTAGTTTGCCCTGGCGATAGCGCATCTGCTCTTCTGGCGTAAATAATTTATTTCCTGTCACAAAGGCCAGGCTCGCCCGAGCTGAAGGATCAACCCAGACATCCACGCTCCCCAAACGCACAAGTGTTGACACGTAGACACCGGCCTCCTCGCCCAGCACCAGGACGTTCTTTGCATCCGGACGCATCATCAGCGGTGCAAGGGCCGTCATGGTCCTGGAGGCCACAAACCGCCGCTCAAAGATCAGCGGCCTTCCATCCAATGCCCCTACCCAGCCATAATCAGGGTCGCCATACTGGGTCAAGGTGTGTTGACGCAAATAGGTGGTGGAGATCGGGAGCCCCTGCGCGAAGCCACTGTCACGGCACGCCAAGCGCCCAAACACCCCATCGGCTGAAAGCGGATTACTCCAGTCACGCGGCAGCACAGCTATGGCAAGGGCGGAAACGACAAGCAAGGGGAAAACTGCCGAAAACAGCCATGCGAAAGAGTTGCTCTTGCTCTTTCGCATCACGTTGACACCTGACAGCACAGCAAAAGCAATAGCGAGCATGCGCAAAATCGCCTCCACGGAATAGCCTGTCGCAACCAGCAGCGTCCCGCCCAGAAGGAAGCTGATCACGCACAGTGCCATCTGCACACTGGCGTTGACCGCAGATGCGCGGATTGACCTCCCGCGGCCCAAAAACATCACTGACAATAAAACAAGCGGTATCGTTACATAAAGCGTAGCCGTCTTCGCGATCTGCGAAAAATAAAGGGCCAAGGAACGATTTGCATTCAACAGAAAATGCGTCCAGCCATTCCTCATAAACCGCTCTAATGTTAACAGCCCAATCAGATAGCAGGCCAGCAGAAAACAGAGAAATACGAGTAACGTCGCATTCCAGCCTAACTTGCGGCGTGCGAAACAGGCCACGCTGCCCCCCGCGATTAAACCCACTGCGATGGAAATCCAAAAGCCAGCGGCTGTGTAGACCGTCTGACCGGCCACTATCACAAGAATCCGCTGCCCCATGGACAAGGCAAAGCCGCCCAATATTGCAACGACAATTCCTTGAGCCATCCCGATCTGTTTTTCGTATTTCATCTATAGCTTAAGCATTCTTTCCGACGACGATCCAAACCTGATGCCCATTCAAGTCGCAAGGTTCTACCTGTAGCACATCCGCGAACACCAATTTCTCACAGAGCGTCTCGGTCTTGATATACTCCATATATTTCGTGACGGCTGCAACAAGATCAGCATCGCCTGACACAGTAATGGCGATACGCTGAGTCACCTCGAAATCAGCCTCCTTACGCAAATTCTGAATACGGCTCACAAATTCACGGGAGAGACCTTCCTGCACCAGTTCAGGTGTCAGTGCGGTTTCAATACCGACAATCACATCGCCCTCTGATGCCACAACCATACCCGCCTTGGGCGTACGCTGCACCACCACATCTTGAGACGTCAAGGTGATACCGCTTCCCGCTTCTGTTTCAAGGAGCACATCCTTGCCGGCTGCAAGCATGGCAGCCTGCGCTGAAGAGAGTTTGACAATCGCAGCCGCGACTGTCTTCATCTGCGCGCCAAAGCGAGGCCCCAGCTTTTTGAAGTCCGCCTTCACCGAGACATCCGCCATGGTCGTCTCATCGCTGCCATACGCAACGGCTTTGATATTCAGTTCATCCGTAATCAAATCTTCAAAGCCGGTTAGCAGCTTACGCACAGCCGGGTTGTTGGAGACAATGTGGATCACCGAGAGTGGCTGGCGGACCTTCAGATCGTTTTCCGTACGGAGCTGGCGTCCCATCTTGACCACGGTCTGAACAAGCGCCATGCAGCGTTCCAGTTCCTGGTCGCGCGCAGCAGCATTGGCTGTCGGGAAGTCGCAGAGATGCACTGATTCCGGCATGGATGCACCCTTGAGATTAAGATAAATCGCCTCGCTGATGAAGGGCGTGAAGGGAGCAGCGACTTTGCTGAGCTGCACCAACACATAGCGCAAGGTTCTATAGGCGTGCATCTTGTCATCGTCATTCTGCGACTTCCAGAAACGGCGGCGCGAGCGACGGATGTACCAGTTGGTCAAGTCTTCGACAAAGTTCACAAAGGGGCGCACGGAGCGCTGTAAATCATAATCGTCCATGGCTTCGGTCACCTCGTTGACGAGGGTCTCGAGCGAGGAAACAATCCAGCGGTCCAGCACATTCGTGCTGGTGGGTGTCGCCACTTCCGTCTCATTGAAGCCATCCACGTTCGCATACGTCACAAAGAAGCTGTAGGCGTTCCACCACGGGATCAGGAGGTCGCGCAAGATTTGCTTCACGCCGGCTTCGGAGAAGCGCAGATTTTCCGCGCGCACCACAGGCGAGTAGATCATGTAGAGGCGCAACGCATCCGCGCCATAGTCATTCAGCAGGTGGTTCGGATCTGGATAATTCTTCAGGCGCTTGGACATCTTCTTGCCGTCCTCAGCCAAGACCAAGCCATTCACAACCACATTTTTAAAGGGTGACTTGTCAAAGAGGCAGGTTCCCAACACCATCAGCGTATAGAACCAGCCGCGCGTCTGGTCAAGGCCTTCGGCAATGAAATCAGCCTGCAAGGGCTGGCAATTGTCAACCCCCTCAAACGGATAGTGCTGCTGCGCATAAGGCATCGCACCGGATTCAAACCAGCAGTCGAGCACTTCAGGGGTGCGGCGATAGGTCTTGCCATCCTTATGAATGATGATCTTGTCCACAAAATGCTTGTGCAGGTCAGTCACCTTCTCGCCGCTCAACGCTTCAAGATCAGCGACAGAGCCGACACAGATCATATCATTTGAGTCTTTCTCGTTGACCCAGACCGGGATGCAGGAGCCCCAGAAGCGGTTACGGCTGATGTTCCAGTCGCGCGCCTCCTTGAGCCAGTTGCCAAAACGCTTGTCGCCCACATACGCCGGCATCCAGTGAACGGTGTCGTTGTTTGCGGAGAGCCGGTCATGCAGATCCTCGACCCGCACATACCACGCCTCAATCGCGCGATAGACAAGCGGCGTATCCGTGCGATCGCAGAAGGGATAGCTGTGCACAATGGTTGTCTGGTGCACCAACTTGCCCTCCTGCTTCAGGCGGCGGATCAAATCCTTGTCGCAATCCTTGCAAAAACGCCCTGCATACTCCGGCAGTTGGTCCGTGAAATTACAGGAGGCGTCCAGCGGGTCAGCAATCACATGGAGTCCGCTCTCTTTGCAAACGCGAAAGTCATCCTCGCCGTATGCCGGAGCCATGTGCACGAGACCGGTGCCGTCGCCCGTACTGACAAAGCCATCATTCAATACGCGGAAGGCCCCCTGCTCTGCAAACTTTGAGAAGTAGGGGAAAATCGGTTCGTAGGTCCAGCCCTTGAGATCCGCGCCCTTCAGCTTTGCAACGAGCGTGTACTCTTCCGGTTTCTTGTAATAGGACTCCAGACGCGCCTCAGCCATCACATAGCAGACCTGGCTTGCGGTATCGCGCACAATGACGTAATCGATTTCCGGCCCCGCGCAGATGGCCAAGTTTTCAGGGAGCGTCCACGGTGTCGTGGTCCAGATGAGCAGATAGGTTTCACCATACGCGGCATCCGCGCCTGTGAGGACCTTCGCACGGACAGTGATAGCAGGATCTTGAACGTCCTTGTAGTTGTTGCCAGCCTCGAAATTGCTCAGCGGCGTGCTGAGCTTCCAGCTATAGGGCATGATACGATACGATTTATAGACCCGCTTCTGCTCCCAGAGTTGCTTGAAGACCCACCAGATACTCTCCATGAAATCCGGGTCCATGGTCTTGTAATCGTTATCAAAATCAACCCAGCGGCCCATGCGCGTGACGGTCTTGCGCCACTCGCCCACATACTTGAGCACCATGGAACGGCACTGCTCGTTAAAGATGTCGATGCCAAGCGTTCGAATTTCATGCGCGCCACTCACGCCCAAAGCTTCCTGCGCAAGCGCTTCGATGGGCAGTCCGTGACAGTCCCAGCCAAAGCGGCGCTCCACATGGTGGCCGCGCATAGTCTGGTAACGGGGGACAATATCTTTGATGGTCCCGGCGAGCAGATGGCCATAGTGGGGCAGGCCTGTTGCAAAGGGAGGACCGTCGTAAAACACATAATCCCGCTTCACGCGATTCTTCGCTAAACTCTTCTTGAAGGTGTCATGCGTATCCCAGAATGCCAGCATGTCCGTTTCCATCTGCGGAAAATCAGTCTTATTCGATACCGGTTGAAACATCTTGTACTCCTCGCCTGTAACTTCCATTTTTCTGACAGGATTTACAGGATTTTGAGTATAAAAAACCAATCCTATTAATCCTGTTCATCCTGTCAAAAAGATCTGCGTCAATCTCTTTTTATCTGCGGCTAAAAAACCGTATTCTCTACTTGTCCCCCGTAGGCGTATCCCCGAAGGTGGATGCCTTCATACTTTATAGGCAATTGAACTTGTTAGTTTAGTTCAAATCCTTTCCCTATGTCAACACGCAATTCAGGCTTTTCGCTTGCGGAAATCCCTCAATTATTGCTATTCTTTATTCCCTCATGACACTACACGACACAATCCGGAAACTGGGAGACCAAGCCTTAGCCGCCTCACGTAAGCTGGTCAACTGCTCAACCTCCAAAAAGAACGCCATGCTGCTAGCCATGGCGGATGAGCTGAACATGCAGAGGACAGCCATCAAGGCTGCCAATGACGCAGATGTTCAACAGGCCAAGGCCAGCAATATGGCTCCGTCCATGGTTGACCGCCTGACGTTGACTGAGGCGCGGATTGATGCGATGATCGCAGGCATCCGCGAAGTAGCCCAGCTCCCGGACCCTGTCGGCAAGAAAATCTGGAAGCGCGCGCGGCCAAATGGCCTGGTCATCGAAAAGAAACGCGTGCCGCTCGGTGTCGTGGGGATTATCTATGAGTCGCGTCCCAATGTGACGGCTGATGCAGCCGTGCTCTGCTTCAAGACCTCGAACGCGGTCATCCTGCGCGGCGGCAAAGAGGCGATCAACTCCAACCTCGCGATTGCCAAGGCGCTCCAGGAGGGCGGCGAGAAGGCTGGACTTCCCAAATATTCCATCCAGCTCATTGAGACCACGGACCGAGACGCGGTGCGTGAACTCGTCCAGATGGATGACCGGCTGGATGTGGTCATCCCACGCGGCGGCGAATCGCTGATCCGCGCCGTTGTCGAACATGCGCGCGTGCCGGTCCTGAAGCACTACAAGGGCGTCTGCCATGTTTTCGTAGATGCTAGCGCTGACCAGGAGAGCGCCTTGAAGATTATTGAAAACGCGAAATGCCAGCGCCCCAGCGTCTGCAACGCCATGGAAACCTTGCTGGTCCATGAGGAGATCGCCTCGGCCTTCCTCCCGAAGGTTGCTGCATTTGCCACGCGTAAAAACGTGACGCTTCATGGATGCAAAGAAACGTGCGCCATCATTCAAAACTGCGTGCCCGCGACAAAGGAAACGTGGACAACCGAATATCTGACCTTGGACATGTCCGTCAAGATCGTCAAGGATGTCAAAGACGCCATCAAGCACATTAACACGTTTGGTTCGCACCACTCGGATGCGATTATCACGACCGACACACGTGCTACGAAACGATTTCTCAAGGAAGTGGATTCCGCAGCGGTCTACGTCAACGCCTCGACGCGCTTCACAGACGGCGGCGAATTCGGCATGGGCGCGGAAATGGGTATCAGCACGGACAAACTCCATGCGCGCGGCCCCATGGGCCTTGAAGAACTCACGACCTACAAGTACGTGGTCACTGGCTCAGGCCAAATCCGTTAGTGGTTTAACCGCAGAGAACGCAAAGAACTCAGAGAAAGAGGATAGAAATAGAAATTGATCTTTGCGATCTTTGTGTTCTTTGTGGTTAAATAAAAATCAAATTATAGGTGAGCTGCGAAATCATCCGGAATGACGTTCTCGATCACGAGTCTCTTCCCTGACGGCAACGTCAGATCGATGCCTGTTGATGTCAGCATGAGGCGCGGATAGCCTTGCTGTAATGCTTTCTCGCCATAGCGCGTGTCACCGACGATGGGATGTCCGATACTGTACAGATGAACCCGCAATTGATGACGTCGCCCGGTCTGCGGATAGAGTTCGACCAGCGTAAAGCGGTCAGAGCGTTTTAAAACGGAAAACCGTGTCTCCGAGGGCTTCCCCTTGATATCATCCACGCCCATGCGGCCCGATCCAAACTCGCGAATGGCGCGCGTGATCACACCTTGATCTTCTGTGATGACGCCATGAACCAAAGCCTGATAGGTCTTATGAACCTCGCGCTTTTCAAAAGCATTATTCAAAAAGCGGTGCGCTTCGGGATGAAGCGCATAGAGCATGACCCCGCTGACCTCTTTGTCGAGGCGATGGACCGGCATGACCGGCGTTCCTAATTGAGCAGAGAGCAATGCCGACAAGCAGGATGCATCATCACGCTTTTCCGGTATCGCGGCAACGCCCGCAGGCTTCATCACCGCAATACAATCGGCATCGTGATGGAGGATCTGGATCATTTAAAACTTGGACAACGCCTCAAAATCGAGGGTCGCGAAGTAATCGTTCACGGTCTCCGTGCGACGGATCTGCTTGACGCTGCCATCTTCGCGCAACAGCAGTTCAGCGGAACGCAGCTTGCCGTTGTATTGGAAGCCCATGGCATGGCCATGCGCGCCTGCGTCATGAATGACGACCATGTCGCCAGGTGCAAGTTCGGGCAGCACCCGGTCAATGGCGAACTTGTCATTGTTTTCGCAGAGCGAGCCCGTGACATCATACATGGTATTGCAGGAAGCGCCCGGCTTGGTCATGACGGTGATGTGATGATAGGAGCCATAGAGCGCCGGACGCATCAGGTTGGCCATGCATGCATCCAATCCGGCATATAACTTGTAGGTCTTCTTGATGTGGAGCACGCGCGACACCAGATAGCCGAAGGGCCCAGTGACCATACGGCCGCACTCGAGGTAGACCTTCAATGCAGGGTGGCCGTTCCCCAGAATGCGCTTCTCATATGCTTGGCGAACACCCTCTCCGACACGGGTCAAATCCACAGCAATCTGCTCCGGCTTATAGGGAATGCCGATGCCGCCACCCATATTGACAAACTCAAAGGTGATGCCAAGGGTCTTCGACAAATCAGCGACCAGGTCAAAGAGAATCTCGGCCGTATCGATGAAGTACTGCGGATTCAGTTCATTCGAAGCCACCATCGTATGCAGTCCGAAACGCTTCACACCCTTTTCCTTCAGCATGCGATACCCGTCAAACAATTGCTCGCGTGTAAAGCCATACTTCGCATGTTCCGGATTGCCGATGATGGAATTGCCACCCTTCAGCGGACCTGGATTGTAACGGAAGCAGACCAATTCCGGAAGCCCAGCGCACGTTTCGAGGAAGGGAATGTGCGAGATGTCATCCAGGTTGATAATCGCACCAAGCTCCTTGGCCTTGACAAATTCATTAGCCGGCGTATCGTTCGAGGTGAACATGATGCCCTCGCCTGTCACGCCGACCTTTTCAGAGAGCAAGAGTTCAGGCAGCGAACTGCAATCCATGCCAAAGCCCTCATCGCGCAGGATCTTCATCAGAAAAGGATTAGGGCAGGCCTTGACAGCAAAGTACTCCTTAAATCCGGGATTCCAGGAAAACGCAGCCTTCAGCCGGCGCGCATTCTCGCGGATGCCGCGTTCATCATAGATATGAAACGGCGTCGGATAGCTCTTTTCGATCTGTTCCAATTGGGCCAAGGTAAACGGTACTTTTTTCTCTGTCATGGTCATTACTCCAAAAAAATGAGGTGATTAGTATATCGGTTCTTACACGAAGAATCAACTTGTTAGCGAGAAAATAACAGTGTTTTTTCATTTTTGAGTTGATTTTATCAGGCAGGTCAACAACAATATCACGCATGACTATCTGCAAAAACGTTCAGGCGCTGGAGGCGTACACCCCAGGTGAACAGCCTAAAGATCCAGCCATTGTTAAGCTCAACACGAATGAGAACCCCTATCCGCCCAGCCCCAAAGTGGCGGAGTTGCTCAAAACCTTCGACTATGCCCGTCTGCGTCTCTACCCGGACCCGCTCTTCATGGCCTTGCGCGCGCGCCTTGCAGAAATTCATGGTTGCAGCGTCAACCATGTCTTTATCGGAAACGGTTCGGACGAGATCCTCGCGCTCTGTACGCGCGCCTTTGTCGAGAACGACGGCAGTATCGGCTACTTCGAGCCCTCCTACTCGCTCTATCCTGTGCTCGCGGACATTCGCGGCGTGGAGCGCCGTCCGGTCAAGCTCAGTGCGGATTTTTATTGGCAGATGCCGCAGGATTACACGGCTTCGTTCTTCTATATCACCAATCCCAATGCGCCCACCAGCATGATGCACGACAAGGCGACCATCTCCGCCTTCTGCAAGGATTTCAAGGGCGTCGTGCTGATTGACGAGGCTTACGGTGATTTTGCGGACACGAACTGCATGGATCTGGTTCTTGCTGCTGAGAACACCAATACCCTTGTGATGCGCACCTTCTCCAAGTCCTTCTCGCTGGCAGGGCTCCGCTTCGGTTACGTCATCGGCCCTGAGCCGCTGATCCACGCGCTTTACAAGATCAAGGACTCCTACAACATGGACATGCTTGCGCAGGCTGTTGCGCTCGCCGCCTTAAGCGACCTGGAGTACATGCGCGCCAACGTCCAGAAGATCCGCGCCACCCGTGCGCGTCTCACGCAGGAACTCACGAACCGCGGCTGGACCGTCTGCCCCTCGCAGACCAACTTCCTCTTCGCACGTCCGCCCAAGGGGAACGCCAAAGAGATTTTTGACGCCCTGAAGCAAGCAAAAATTTATGTGCGCTACTTCCCTGGCCCGGCCACCGGCGAATACCTCCGCATCACCATCGGTACGGACGAACAGACCGACAAGTTGCTGGCGGCACTGTGAAAGAATGGAATAGTGGAATTTTGGAATAATGGAATGATGGCATGAGGCACTGGGAGAACAGGCATCTTGCCTGTTCGTTACGTGCACAGGCAGGATGCCTGTGCTCCCAGTATCCAAGGACATCATTCCGACGTTATAGATCAACAAAGTTATGTCCTTTGATTTAAAAAGTTATTTAGCAGCTCGCAAGGCGCTCGTTGAGGCGGCTCTCTTTGCCTGCCTGCCCGTAGCGGGAACACGGCCTGCGGAACTGTCTGAAGCCATGCGGCATGCGGTTGTCTCCGGTGGAAAGCGTTTGCGTCCCATCCTCTGCCTTGCGGCGGCTGAAGCCGCAGGCGGGAAGGCGGAGGATGCCATCCACGCCGCGTGTGCAGTCGAGTTGCTCCATACCTACACGCTCGTGCATGACGACCTGCCCTGCATGGACAACGATACGCTGCGGCGCGGACAACCCACAGTCTGGGCCAAATACGGCGAAGCCATGGCTGTGCTGGTCGGCGATGCGCTTCAGACGCTCGCCTTTGAGACCCTCGCCCGCACCACCGCTTCCCCCTCTTCCGTTGCCACATTGGTCACCGAACTGGCCAAGGCCGCAGGCGCAGCAGGCGTCATCGCCGGACAAGTCGAGGATATCGCCTTCGCAGGCGCCCCGACTCCCGGCATCATCGACTACGTCTTCCAGCACAAGACCGCTGATCTCTTCAGAGCCGCTGTGCGGCTAGGCGCAATTGCAGGGCGGGCATCCGATCACGATCTTCAGCAGGTGTCCGTTTACGGCAACAACCTTGGCATCGCCTTCCAGATTATCGATGACCTTCTGGATGCCCGGCAAGCCAGCGCGGATGACAAGCCTGAACTCACCTGCCTGGCCGTCATGAGCGAAGAAGAGGCCCGCGCCTACGCGGAAAAGACCACTGGCGAAGCCTGCGCCGCCCTGCATGGGCTCCCCGGCGACACCACCCCCCTCGTGGCCCTGGCTACAGAGCTGCTATCCCGCGTTATGTAGGGCGGGGGCCGAAGGACTGGGTGACCCGCCTACGCGAATACGCCTTCCACCTTTGCTAAAGCTACGGCGGACATTCCGGCGGGCAGGCCGGATGACAGGGTGACAGGGTGAGCAACAATGACACACTTCAGGACTCCTGTTTCCTGTTGTTGTCTCACTTGTCACACTCTTGCCCACCCTTGCGAGAAACCGGAGAAGCACTTAAACAAACACATAACATACTTATTTCCAACATATAACACTTTTCACTTTTCACTTTTCACTTTTCACTTTTCACTTTCTCGCCTCCTTGGCACGCCCCTTGCTCCTTATTGCGCGTCCGAGTGTATTGTCTCACAATTTGACGGACAAAAGGAGTATTTAACTATGGCAAAAGTATTAGGCATCGATTTAGGCACGACCAACTCGTGCATGGCGGTGATGGAAGGCGGCGAACCTGTCGTCATTCCGAATGCTGAAGGCATGCGGACCACGCCGTCGATTGTGGCATTTACGAAGACGGGCGAGCGCTTGGTCGGTCAATCCGCCAAACGTCAGGCGGTGACAAACCCCAAAAACACGGTATATTCCGTGAAGCGTTTCATGGGACGTCGTTACGAAGAAATGTCCAATGAGATCTCCATGGTCCCCTACGATGTGACACGCGCCGCAAACGGTGACGCACAGGTTTCCGTCTCCGGCAAGACCTACTCGCCGCCGGAAATCTCAGCGATGATCCTGCAGAAGCTGAAAACAGACGCGGAAGCATTCCTGGGCGAAACCATCACGCAGGCGGTCATCACGGTTCCGGCTTACTTCAACGACTCCCAGCGTCAGGCGACCAAGGATGCAGGACGCATTGCAGGTCTCGAAGTGCTGCGCATCATCAACGAGCCCACAGCGGCCTCGCTGGCTTATGGTCTGGACAAGAAAAAAGACGAGAAGATCGCGGTGTACGACTTCGGTGGCGGCACGTTCGACGTGTCGGTCCTGGACATCGGCGACGGCGTCTTCGAGGTCAAGGCCACCAATGGCGACACGCATCTGGGCGGAGACGACTTGGACCAGACCATCATGAACTGGCTGGTCGCCGAGTTCAAGAAGGAGAATGCCGGCAATGACCTCTCCAAGGACATGATGGCGTTGCAGCGCTTGAAAGAGGCTGCTGAAAAAGCGAAGTGCGAACTTTCCTCGGCCACAACCTCCGAAATCAATCTGCCGTTCATCACAGCAGACAACACCGGCCCCAAGCACCTGACGGTGACCCTCAGCCGCGCGAAACTGGAGCAGCTCACGGACGAGCTGATCGAGCGTACCACGAACCCCTGCAAGAAGTGTATGACCGATGCGGGACTCGCTACTGTTGACGAAGTCGTGCTGGTCGGCGGCCAGACGCGCATGCCCAAGCTTCAGGAGAAGGCCAAGCAGTTGTTCGGCAAGGAACCTCACAAGGGCGTGAACCCGGATGAAGTCGTCGCCATCGGCGCGGCTATCCAGGGCGGCATTCTCAAGGGCGAAGTCAAGGACGTGCTCCTGCTGGATGTCACCCCGCTGACCCTCGGCATCGAAACCCTCGGCGGCGTGATGACCCCGCTCATCGAGCGCAATACCACGATCCCGACCAAGAAGAGTGAAATTTTCAGTACCGCAGCCGACAACCAGCCGTCCGTGGACATCCACGTCTACCAAGGCGAGCGCAAGATGGCCCACGACAACAAGGAGATCGGCAACTTCCACCTGGACGGCATTCCACCGGCACCGCGCGGACGCCCGCAGATCGAAGTCGCCTTTGACCTCGATGCAAACGGCATCCTCAATGTGACGGCAAAGGACCTGGGCACCGGCAAGGAACAGAAGATCACGATCACAGCCTCCAGCGGTCTCTCGAAAGATGAAATCGAGCGGATGCGCAAGGACGCCGAGGTGCACGCTGCAGAAGACGCCCAGCGCCGTGAAGAGGTCGAGACCAAGAATCATGCGGAAAATCTCTGCTACCAGGTCGAGAAGACGCTGACCGAAAATGCCGACAAGATTCCTGCAGACAAGAAAGCCCCGGTTGAAAAGGCTGTGGCTGAACTGAAGGAAGCGCTCAAGAGCAATTCGACCAGCGAGATCAAGGCCAAGCAGGATGCGCTCACCAAGGCGATGGAAGCGGTGACCGCCGGCATGTACAACCAACCCGGCGCTGCGGGCGCACAACCCGGCCCCGACTTTGGCGCAGGAGCACCTCCTCCGAACACAGAGGAAAGCTCCGGCGGAACGGGCAAACCCGGCGATGACGGTGTCATCGATGCCGAGTTCACGATGAAGGACAAGTAATTTGTAAGGGTAGGCCGTCGCGTCTACCCATAATCTAACAACTGTAAGGGTAGGCCGTTGCGCCTACCCGTTATCTAACAAAACCAAAAAGGAGAACCACAACTATGACGAAGATTCGTCCCCTGGGCGACCGCGTATTGGTCGAGCCCACTGATGTGAAAGAAATGACAAAAGGCGGCATCATCATCCCGGATAACGCCAAAGAAAAGCCAATGGAAGGCAAAGTCATTGCAGTTGGCAAGAAGCAAGACAAGGACGGAAAGGAACTCAAGTTCGACGTCAAGGTCGGCGACAAGGTCCTCCTGCCCAAGTACGGCGGGACAGAAGTGAAACTCAATGACAAGATCTACCAGCTCGTCCGCGAAGAAGACCTGCTCGGCGTCATTGTCTAACAAAACAATCGAAAGGAATAGAATTACCATGGCTGCAAAGCAAATGATGTATGAAATGGAAGCCCGCCAGAAGATCCTGAGCGGTATTGCCAAGTTGAACAAGGCGGTCTCCTCGACCCTCGGCCCGTGCGGTCGCAACGTGATCCTGGACAAGAAGTTCGGCTCACCGACCATCACCAAGGACGGCGTCTCCGTCGCCAAGGAGATTGAACTCCCCTGCCCCTTTGAAAACATGGGCGCGCAGATGGTTCGCGAAGTGGCCAGCAAGACCAGCGACATCGCGGGTGACGGCACCACCACAGCAACCCTGTTGGCTGAAGCCATCTATCGCGAAGGCCTGAAGAACGTCACCGCGGGTGCAAACCCGATGGCGATCAAGCGCGGCATCGACAAGGGCACCAAGGCGGTCTGCGACGCAATCGCGAAGCAGGCGAAGAAGGTGAAAGATCCTTCCGAAATCGCACAGGTCGCCACCATCTCCGCAAACGGCGAAGCGGAAATCGGCCAGATCATCTCCGAAGCGATGGACAAGGTCGGCAAGGACGGCACCATCACGGTTGAAGAAGCCAAGACTCTCGAAACCACCCTCGACGTTGTCGAAGGCATGCAGTTCGACAAGGGCTACCTCTCCCCGTACTTCGTCACGAATGCGGAAGAGATGGAATGCGCTCTTGAGAACCCCTACATCCTCATCTTCGAAAAGAAGATCTCGAGCCTGAATGACATGCTCCCGCTGCTCCAGGGCGTCGCCAAGACCGGCAAGCCCCTGATGATCATCGCGGAAGACGTCGAAGGCGAAGCGCTCGCGACACTCGTCGTGAACAAGCTGCGCGGCACCCTCCAGGTTTGCGCTGTCAAGGCTCCTGGCTTCGGCGACCGCCGCAAAGCCATGCTCGAAGACATCGCCATCCTCACGGGCGGCAAGATGATCAGCGAAGACCTCGGCATCAAGCTCGAGAACGTGGAGATCACCGACCTCGGCCGTGCGAAGAAGGTTACGGTTAACAAGGACAACACCACGATCGTCGAAGGCGGCGGCAAGACAAGCGACATCCAGTCTCGCGTGGCGCTCATCAAGAAGCAGATCGAAGAGACCTCTTCTGACTATGACCGCGAAAAACTCCAGGAACGTCTGGCGAAGCTCGCCGGCGGCGTGGCAGTGATCAAGGTCGGCGCACCGACCGAAGCTGCGATGAAGGAGAAGAAGGATCGCGTCGACGATGCGCTGCACGCAACCCGCGCGGCGGTCGAAGAAGGTATCGTCGCCGGTGGCGGCGTGGCCCTCATCCGTTGCCAGAAGGCGCTGGAAAGCGTCGAGACGGTCGGCGATGAGAAGGTCGGCATCGCGATCATCCGGAAGTGCCTGGAAGCACCTCTGCGTCAGCTCGTTGAAAACGCAGGTCTGGAAGCAGCCCTGATCGTTGAAAACGTGAAGAGCGGCAAGGGCGCGTACGGTTACAACGTAGCGACCGGCGTTTACGAAGACCTCGTGAAGGCTGGCGTGTTGGATCCGGCAAAGGTGACCCGCAGCGCGCTGCAAAACGCAGCGTCAATCGCTGGTCTCCTGCTCATCACCGAGTGCATGGTCACTGAGATTCCCGAGAAGAAGGAATCTCAGATGCCAAACCCGGGTATGGGCGGCATGGACATGTAATCGTTTAACCACGATTACCTCAAACAAAAAGCCCGCACCGAAAGGTGTGGGCTTTTTTTGTGTCGGGCATCAGGTCTCTGAGGACGAATTGACCGAGTGACGGATTGACTGATTGAGATACGCCTTACTGGGGGAAAAACACCAGGATTATTATTAAGCCGGGCAACGCGATCAAAGGAGCCTTCAAAATCAAGAAAAACGCTTTCTGGCAGGCATCGAGGTTTCCTGTCCTTCTTTTCCATGCTAGCAGATAGAGATAACTGAAAACCTGAAACACAACGGCGAGAGCGAGACTAAAGACCACTGGGGTTGCATCACCTCCCATGTATATAATCAGGAAACTGCAGATGTACGTTGTCACCGACAACCACAGCAGGAGCCAATAAACTGGCCCCATCACTGACAATTGGTCGCTCGCCTGCTTATCATTGCTCACAAAAAAACCGATGAACACGCCTGCGAAGAGCCCAATGATCAGAAAGTAGGGAAGGATCATGCACACCATATTAAAAAAATCTTTGATCCTATAATACCAATCCCCTTTCCATCGGTTTGAGCTTGACGTTGCGCACGCCTGATATACGGCATCCGAAAGAATGACATCCCTGTTGGGCGTCAAATAACCGAGACGTGGAACCTGTGCCCCTGAGATAGTCGTTCTGAATGTCTGGCTATTATAGATAGATCTGTATGTCATGTAGCGTGGCTTTTGTGAAATAGTTCCTCCGCCTTTACGCACAAGGACAAAGCCCTTTTCTCCCCAAGGTGTCTTCCACTCCTCAGTAAAATAAATTCTCCGATCAAACAAAGCAGCATCTAAAACATCCGAGGCCAGCGATTCCGCCGCCACATTCCGCGTCACCAGAATCGGGATAATATCCTCCATCTCATCCCGCACATTCTTGGCGATCGTCCACATGTTGTTGCTTGGCTTTAATCGACCAGTCCCTGAATATGCTGCAACACCAGCACCAGCAAGTTTACTGAAATCGAACCCCCTGACATACGGATTGTGATTTGTCGTCCCAAGATGGTCGCCGTCACAGAGCGCCCAGAAGTAGTCCGTGCTGTTCGTGAAATTCATCTTGCTGATATCTACCGCATTCGTGGTCGGCGGGTTACTCTGTGACCAGACCGGTGGCAACCCCAAAGGGGCGCGATCTGTATTCGCAGAGGTGATCGCAACATAAATGTCCCTGCCTCTTGCCGCAACGGCTGACATATTATGCGATGACCCTAGAGCAGTTATCAAAGGGAAGAACATCGCTGTCAGCAGCCCCAGCAAGACCACGATCACCACCAGCGAAGTTAAATTGAAACTTGATTTCTGCATGCAACAACTCTCTAGTACACAGATGTGTAGGAACACCAAAAGCTAACAACGACAGTGTACTCCACAGTGCGGAAGATTGTCCAGTTGATTCCCGAAGGGTTGCGAATTGAAAGGTGGCGGAGCCGTCTCGGCTCCGTGCGGGCAGGATGCCCAATGCCACTAACTTTTCATTTCGGCAACAGGGGCACGGGCAACAGAGGGACAGACAAGAATGGCACCAAGATAAGCACGTTCGGGCCGTATTTTTGCGGCTCAGCACAGCTTCGCCCTCCATTTTCAATGCCGATTCGCAAGGGCGAGACTGAGGCGAGCCGTCGCTTGTCTTAGCGCCATTCTTGTCTGTCCCCCCTGTCGCCAGAAATGTCCCCTCCTTTTTCATGCGGGCGAGACGCCCACGCTCCCTTCTATTGCTGCCCAGAAAGGAGCGCGGGCATCTTGCCCGCCGGAGCCGGGACGGCTCCGCCACTTTATTGCCCTGGGAACGCCGACGTCCGCGTCGGCAAGAAAGGTGGCGCGGGAGGTCAAGGCCGACGGGGACGTCGGCGTTCCGAGGAGATAAGCCTTTCGCCTGCAACAAGATGAAGCCGAAAAGAAGGCGAAAAAGGTTGCGAAAAGTTAGTGGCATTGGGCAGGATGCCCGCGCTCCTTTCAAGAAGGGAGCGTGGCCGTCCCGGCCGCCAGCGGCGAGACGCCGCTGCCACCTTAACTGACGAGCTGACGACTGATCACGCGTAGGCCTGAATCACAAGCACGACGCCGTTGACCGGATGCACGCGGATAGCATCACCGGTCGCGACATTCAATGTGGCCGTGGACCAGCGAGTCAGCTTAAGGTTCTGCACAGGATATCTCACGCCCTCCACGCTCAAGCGAACCCCCGGATCGCTGGCGATGAAGGAGACGGGCTGGCCTGGGACGACTGGCATGATAACCGCTTTTGAGACAGGCGTGATCAGGCAGGTGTCCGTGATCATGCACACGTGGGCTTCGCGCGAAAAATCAGCAAGCAGGGAGAGGTTTCCCAGCGTGTGATCCTCGCGCTTTCCGGCGGCGCCGAGAATCACAATCTCTTTCCATCCCTGTTCAAGGCAATAGCGGAAGGCCTTGGTCAGGTCGTTCGTCTCCTGGCAGCTCCTCGTCACAAGGCAGTGAGCGAATTTATTTCGGGCAGCTTCCGAGAGGCTGTCTCCATCCCCGACGACAGCAACAGGAGAGAACTCCGAGTTCTCAACAAGCGCATTCGCCGCGCCATCGCAGCAGACAAGGTTACTTGCGCTCTTGAGCGCCTTCAGAGGTGCAGGATGCGTTGGAAACACCCCATTGGCCAAAATCACAGTCAGCGTATTCATTTGCACTTACAGTACACAAAAAAAACGGCGGATAAAAGTCTAAACTTTTACCCGCCGCCAGGGAGGACATATATATTTATCCAGTGTTCTTCAGGGGGGAAACCTGTGTTTGAAACGGGGGAGGCTTCAAACAACAGAACACATTCAAGACTTCCTAGAAGTTCCTGAACGCCACCAATTATAGTATGCGGAGGATCATTCTGTCAACCCCGATTTATAAAAAAATATCTACTTTTCATCGCAAGCGTAGCCTTGCATGATCTCCCTGGGTATGAGATAATAATTTACTCATTTTTTTACGAGCCCCCCTATTATGGATACTGTTGACTTATCGTGTTCAAAATTCTTGTTCCCTCATATACATCCTGAAGGTGTGCGTTTTGTGCTGATAGCGGCGTTGTTCGTCTTAGCGATTCAAGGCGCTGCAGCATGGTACGGTTATGCACCGTGGATCTTCCCCCTGTGGCTGCTCCCGATCTCCGTGGGCCTCTTTTTTCGTGACCCGGACCGGGTTCAACCCCGAGACCCGCACGCGCTTGTCAGCCCGGCAGACGGAACGGTCTCCATGCTGACGGAAGTTCCCGTGCCTGCCGAGCTGGGGTTAAGTCCGAGTCCGGTTGTCTGGCGCGTCAGCATCTTCATGAGCGTCTTCAATGTGCATGTCAACCGCATGCCTGCTAGCGGCACGGTTTTAAAATCGCACTACATCCCGGGCGCATTTCTCAACGCATCGCTCGACAAGGCAAGCGAGTTAAACGAGCGCCACCTTTATTTGATCGCGACGCCCCAGGGGGAAAAGTTCGCTGTTGTCCAGATCGCCGGACTGGTTGCGCGACGCATTCTCTGCCTTGTCAAGGAGGAGCAGAAGCTGGAACGCGCGGAGCGCTTTGGCCTGATCCGCTTTGGCAGTCGCCTGGATGTCTACTTGCCGCCCGGCATTGAACCCACGGTGCGCGTGGGGCAGACCATGATCGCGGGTGAAACCCCTATCGCCTCTTTTAAAGCGCAGCCGTAACAGGAGACGCCACACGGCCCTGTAAAAGGATTTTTTTATGAGCAAATTTCGTTTTCGGAAAAAGAAACAAAAACAGCAACGCGTTCCGCGCCAGATTCCGGTTCGCGCCATGCTCCCGAACCTGATCACCCTGATGGCTGCCGCCAGCGGGATCACCTCCATCCGCTTCAGTTGCCAAGGCCAGTGGAAACTGGCTGTCATTGCCATTACGATCGCCTGCGTCCTGGATGGACTGGACGGACGCATGGCCCGGATGCTCAAGGTGACGTCCAAGCTTGGCGAACAACTCGACTCGCTTTCCGACTTCGTTGGTTTTGGTGTCGCACCTGCGATTTTCACCTACTACTGGATAATGGAGGTGATTCCTGAGGGCACCCCGCTCTACCCTGTTCGAGGCATCTTCTGGGCCTTTGCACTCTTCTATGCCCTCTGTTGCGCCTTCCGGCTGGCGCGCTTCAACATCATGATTGACGACGGCCCGACACAGCCCTACTGGAAACATTTCTTTGTGGGCCTTCCCTCGCCTGGCGCAGCAGGTCTTGTCCTCACGCCGGCCATTTTGGATCTCCATTTCGAATCCACCCTCCTTCAATCGCCCTGGATCGGCAGCGCCATGCTCATTTTGTGCGGCACGCTCATGGCCAGTCGTGCGCCCACCATCTCCTTGAAGAAAATGCACATCAGTGCGCGCTTTCAAATTCCTGTGGCTGTCTTTATCATCTTTGTGATCGGCATGCTTGTCGCACACGCATGGATCACACTCGGGGCGATCGGTGTGTGCTACCTCATCTCCGTGCCGATCTGCGGCATCGTCTTCCTGCGCCTGCGTGCTGCGCAGGAAAAACGCATGGGGACCTCTCACGCGCCCACGATCACGCCCCCTGATGCGAGCAAATAAGGATGATCACACAGACAGAGGCTATTGCACTTCAGATACGGCCCTGGTCAAAGACATCACACATCGTCACGTGGCTGACTCCGGACCATGGACGTCTCGTGACCTCCATCAAAGGGGCCGCTCGCCCCAAGAGTCCCTTCCTCGGGCAGTATGACCTTTTTTATACCTGCGACCTCCTGTTTTATTCACGCGAGCATGGCGGCGTCCATATCGCAAAAGAGTGCGCCCCGCTGATACGCCGGGACCCCTTACGCGAGCAGTGGCGAGCTGCAGCGGCGGCGGCCTATCTTGTTGATCTGACTGCACGGGCCCTGCCGCTCGGCCAACCCCACCACGACGTGTACGCGCTACTCACGCAAACACTTGACGCGCTTGCTGCGCATCCCACAGCCTTGTTCATAGACGCGATCATTCGCTATGAACTCCATCTGCTTCACTTCCTCGGCCTGCTCCCGGATCTCTCCCCTTGCAAAACCTGCCACACCCCGCTTCCAAGCTGGTTCTCGTTTTCAGCATCGACCGGGCGACTCCTCTGTCAGCACGATGAGTCCCCGCACCCCGAAGAGACCATCCTTTCACTCCATCCAAGTATCCAAGCGCACTTCTCCCTGCTGCGTCAAAAGGTCATTTCCGGACGCTACCCGCTCATCCTTGAAAGTACGTCATTAAAGAAAAATGGCGAAAAATCAAAACTTCCGCTTGGATTATCCAGATTTCTTGGTATATTTATCACTTTACATCTCGATGTACCCGCGTCGGTCCGCAGGGTGGCGTTCGAGATGATAGAAACAACACCTACGCAAAGAATTGCGTTACAGGAGATTCAACAGTCATGAAAAGTTCACATCTGTTTTGCACCGCGATCGCCGTCGCACTTGTTACTGCATCGGGATGCAAAAAACAGGACGAGGCATCCGCAGCAGCACCTACAACGCCAGCACCAGCAACCACGACAGCTCCTGTAGTGGATGATAAGCCAAAAGACCCCAATGAAGTCATGGCTTCCGTCAACGACACCAAGTATATTCGCAAAGAAGTCGACGCCATTGTCAACAAGGTCATGGCTTCGCAGAACGTCCCGGCTGAACAACAGGTTGAAGCTCGCAAGTTCTTTGAACAGCGCGTGGTTTCCAGCATGATCATGCGCGCCTTGATCATGGCTGAAGTCAAGAAGGCTGATGTCAAGATCACGGATGAAGATCGCAAGAAACAGACGGAACGCCTGGAAGGCATGCTCAAGGCCCGCAACATGACGATTGAGCAGTACTTCAAAGACTCCCCCCTCGGCGAAGCTGAAGCCCGCAAGGAATTCGATGAAGGCATCATGATCGACAAGTTCCTCGAAGCGAAAATCATGAGCACCATCGCTGTGACAGACGAAGAAGTCAAGAAGGTCGTCGACGACGTCAACCGTGCGAACGCTGAAGCAGCAGAGACAAACAAGGGACTTGAAGAGAAGAACAAAGCCAAGCGCGAAAAGATCCTTGATCTGAAGAAGCAGATCGACGGCGGCAAAGACTTTGCAGCGCTCGCAAAGGATAACTCCGATTGCCCCAGCAAGGAAAAGGGCGGCGACCTGGGTACCTTCCCGCGCGGCCAGATGGTCAAGCCCTTTGAAGATGCAGCCTTCACACAGCCCATCGGCCAAGTCGGCGGCATCGTGGAAACCGATTTCGGCTACCACCTGATCAAGGTGACTGCACGTACCGAAGCTGTCGAAGCTAAGGGTGATGTGCCTGCGACCCCCGCAACCGTCACGGCTTCACACATCCTGATCTCCCGCGAACGTGAACAGAAGCCGCGTCCGATTCCTGAGGTCGATGCAGTGAAAGAACAGCTGAAGCGCCAGAAGTCACAGGAAGCGATTCAGAAATACATCCAGGAACTCAAGAAGGATGCTAAGATCACAACCCCGGCCTTCCCGGACATGCAGCTGTAATAGCGAACAGTAGACTTTAAAAAAAGGCACACATTCAGTTGTGTGCCTTTTTTTTTATTTTATACATGGCGACATAAGTGCCCGACGAGCATGGAGCGGCGCGGCTTCCCGCGCCGGCCGGAACGCGAAGGCGTTCCGCTCCGAGACCTGCGCGGCCTTATGTGGAGCGGCGCGGCTTCCCGCGCCGGCCGGAACGCGAAGGCGTTCCGCTCCAAAACCTGCGCGGGCTTATGTCGGCATGTTTAGAAACCGCCCTGAAGCTTCCCGTCAACGATGTCGCGCACGTTAAAAGTCTGTAACGTCCGGCGCGCCGTCACCGGAACCCCTTGCACAGCGCAGGGAAGGTATTCCGCGCTCCAGCCGCAGGCGCGGCCTGCGCGGTCAACGTGCTCGACCAGGAAGGTGACATCCTTGCCTAAGAAGCGTTGCAGATAGCTTGCGCGCTGGGCATCCGCGATTTGGCTCAGTTCCTTAGCCCGACGCTTGCGCTCGGCTACAGGGAGCTGCTGTTCCATGACCGCTGCAGGCGTGCCCGGCCGCTCGCTGTAGGGAAAGACATGCACGTTGAAAAAGGGATAATCCTGGATGAGCTGGCACGTCTGCTCGAAGTCGGTAAGGCTCTCACCTGGGAAGCCGGCAATCATATCGGTGCCCAGTCCAAGATCAGGGATCTTCTCGAAGGTCTTATCAAGTGTTTCGCGGAGGGCGGCAACCGTATAGCGGCGCTTCATACGCGTCAGCGTGGCATCGCATCCGCTCTGGATCGGCAGATGAAGGAAGCGGCACACGCGGCTATCCGCTGCCATAAGGTCGATGAGGTCGCGCTCCACGGTTCCGGGCTCGATTGAGCCTAACCTGACACGACCCAGGCCGGGCAAGAGCAGAACGGCTTTCAACAGATCAATCAGATTCCGCCCGGCGTCTGCATAGCAGGCTGTATTGCAGCCAGTGATGACGAGTTCCTGGAAGCCTGCATCCACGTAGGACTGCGCCTCTGCGAGACACTCCGCCATGGACCGGCTACGCGGCTCCCCGCGCGCATGAGGCACGATGCAATAGGCACAGCGGAATGCGCATCCATCCTGCACCTTGAGTGTCGCCCGCTGCGTCGTGAGACGTGGAAGAGCCCTCGGCTGAGGGCTCACGGGCGAGCTGCAGCTCGCCCCGACCAGCCTGACCAACTCCGCTTTTTGTTCACGCCCCACAAAGAGATCCACAACGCCCTTCAACAGGTCACGGTCGCAGGTTTCCGCAGCGCAGCCTGCCAGGACGATCACGGCACTCGGTTGCGTGGCACGCAGATGTCGAAGCGTCTTGACGCATTCGTTTTCAGCCTTCTGCGTCACCGTGCAGGAGTAGACAAGCACAACGTCAGCCGCCTCCCCCAAGGGAACACGTTCAAAGCCAGCAGCTTCAAACTGGGTGATGAATCCCGCGCCCTCTGCTTGATTCAGCCGGCATCCAAATATTTTGAAGGCTATGGTCATGAAAAATAAAAGGTGAAAAGTAAAAGGTGAAAAAAAGAGGGACTACAGTACCGTAGTTCCGTAGTCCCCTTCGCTTCCGAGGTCAAGGCTTCCAGCTGTGACTTCCATCAGCCTGAACCCTGACCCCTGTCCCCTGGCTAGTACTGGACAACAGCCATCGGTTGTCCCTTGGTCACATGGCTACCATGCTCGACGAGGAACTTGACGACCTTCAGCGGCTTGTCAGCCTTGATCTGGTTGAAGAGCTTCATGGCTTCAACGATACACAGCGCATCACCCGCCTTCAACGACGCCCCTTCTTCCGAGAGGTTCGGCTTGCCCGGACCTGCGGTACGGAAGAATGTACCATTGAGCGGCGCATTGATCGTCGGCCCAGCGACAACCGCGTCCTTCTTTTCCTGCACAGGCGCGGCAACAGGTGCCGGCGCTGCTGCAGCAGGAGCAGCGGTCATTGCAGGGATGTCCATGGGCATGCTGCCCGCGGCGAAACCGAGACGGCTCGCAAGTCCAGCCACCAGCTTGCCAATCTCTGCAAACTTGAGCGTATCATCCTCAACCTTCACTTCAGCGGCTGCTGGAGCGGCTGGCGCAGGAGCCGCGGCCTTCTTGTTTTCCAGATCAGCGGGGACCGGCTCGCGCTGATCAGCCGGCTTTGCACGCCACTTGAAATAGCCCAGCGCGACCTCCGGAAACATGCAGTAAGAGATGATGTCCTCTTCCTTCTGGATCAGCTTGGCGTCCAATTCCTTGGCGGCAGCGGCAAGACCTGGCTTCAGCAGGTCAGCCGGACGGCAGGTAATCGGCTTTTCGCCATTTAAAATCTTCTTGGAAATCTTTGCGTCAAGAGGAGCAGGCGAACGGCCATAAAGGCCCTTGACATAATCACGCGTCTCCTGCGTGACCATCTCGTAACGCTTTCCTGCGAGGACGTTCAACACCGCCTGCACGCCGACGATCTGGCTGGTCGGGGTCACGAGCGGAGGATAGCCCATATCCGCACGCGTCTTGGGCAGCTCTTCCAGCACTTCGGGCAGACGGTCCAACGCGCCCTGCTGTTGAAGCTGGGAACGGAGATTCGAGATCATGCCGCCCGGAATGTGATGCTCGAGCACATCCGCATCCACCAGTTCGCCTAAGCCGGTCGTGGGTTCGCGATGCTTCTTGAGGGCTCTGAAATGAGCATTCGACTTTGCCACATTCTTGTGGTCAATGTTCGTGTCATAGCCTTCAGCCTCCAACATCGCAACCAGTGTTTCGGTCGGCGGCTGGGAGGAGAAGCCCGACATGGTCGATACGCAGGTGTCAATTGCCCCTGCACCCGCCTTGACAGCCGACATATACATGGCGACCGCCATGCCGCTGGTCATGTGCGAATGGAGCTGAACCGGCACTTTGATATTCTTAACCAATGCTGAAATCAGTTCGGTTGCAGCAGCAGGTGTCAGAATACCCGCCATGTCCTTGATACAGATGGTATCAACGCCCATCGCGACCTGCTCTTTGGCAAGCGTCACAAATTTTTCAACTGTATGAACAGGGCTGTAGGTATAGCTAATCGTGCCTTGCGCATGGCCGCCATATTTCTTGACGGATTTGATAGCCATCTCCAGATTGCGGCTGTCATTCAGCGCATCGAAGATACGGAAAATATCCATCCCGTTTTCACAGGCGAGTGCAATCATACGTTCCAGGATGTCATCCGGATAGTGCTTGTAACCCAGTCCGTTCTGACCGCGCAAAAGCATCTGCAAAGGCGTCTTCTTGGCGACAGACTTGATCTGACGCAGACGTTCCCAGGGGTTTTCACGCAGAAACCGGAGGCAGACGTCAAAGGTGGCTCCGCCCCAGCACTCCAGGGAATAATAGCCGACGTTATCGATCTCCTCAGCAATTGAAAGAATGTCATCTGTACGCATCCGCGTCGCCCAGAGCGATTGATGCGCATCACGCAACGTGGTATCAGTAATCCGTACACGCGGTTTCGCCTTTGAAGCCGCTACCTTTTCGTCAGTTTTCTTTACCATAGCTAATAATCTCCTTAAGAGGCCGAATAGTATGGCATTTTTCACCCCGAATTTCAACCCGATTTACTCGACAACTCTTTAATTTTTAAAATCAAAAGATCATCTTCCACCCGACTCGTCTTCCACTCTCTACTTAATAGGACTTCCACAATGAGAGCAGAACCTGGATGCACAATCATTTGGGGTTAAACACCCAGGACAGGTCTTCTGGTCGCTTACAGGTGGCGGAGCTTTCGGCTGAGCCACGAAAGCAAAACCACAATTGGTGCAAAATAATGCCTTGGCCTTGTTTTGTGTTTTACAATTCGTACAAACCTTTGACTGAAGCGCACGTTCAAACTCCGGGGCCGAAGCTGTCGGGTGACGGCTGTCCGACACTGGGACCGGTGCAACCTGATCGGCAACATGCTCTGAAAAATGGTCAATCAGCGGATACAGCTTTTTTCCTATTAAGAAAAGAACAATGAGCGAACCAATAATGATCAACACATTCAAAACGGTCGTAAGCATCCCAGCTTTTAGCACAAGTTCATTAAACCGCGAAACCGTTGGCATTAAGATTGTATAGAACAGGCCAACAAAGAGCAGGAGAATCGCATGCTGCAGAGCAAATCCCAGATTAGACAGGTGCTGTCTGCACCAGGCAGGCGCTGCCCCTGACCTTATCCATGCAATCAGGTAATGCGATGCGATGGCAGACGCAGGCTTATACAGTGTTACGCCAAACCCCGTCACAAAGAGGGCGATTGCCAACGCGCTCCAATCTTGGAGTGAAAAGCGGTGATTGATGGAGGGGTCTAGGAAGGAAAAGATCACGCCCTCGATGACCAACACCCCGGCAATAATCAATGCCCCTTTAATCGTTCTGGCAATGGCCGCCCGGAGTACACCAATCGGCAGTGGCTCAGGCAAAGGCGGAACAGACGACACTGACACTTCCGGGGAGGGAACCGGATCCACCGTGATAACGACTGGCTCCGCCTGACTCATATCTGCAGGCTTTGCGACTGTACCGGTGGCCTCACTGTCCATGTCTATATCCCCTGTTAGCGGGCACCCGATTTGCTTCAACAATCGGGCCCCTGAACGTTATACTTATAAAGCATGAGATAAAACGTGGAAGTCTATGCTGTGCAAAGAATGAAGTCAAGGAGAGAGTCAATCGAAAAAAACTTATTTTTTGAACTCGACTGTCCCTCTGAAAAATGGCATTCTACCGTTCTAACCGCCAGCATTGTTCATATGGACAATCTGGTTATACAAGAATTGGATAACAATTAGCGAAAGGTTAGGTAAAAATGCAGCGTACAGATATAAAAAAGGTCTTAATCATCGGTTCAGGACCCATCGTCATTGGACAAGCATGCGAATTCGACTATTCAGGGACACAAGCTTGTAAAGCGCTGCGAAAACTCGGATACAAAATTGTTTTGGTCAATTCGAATCCGGCCACGATCATGACTGACCCTGTGATGGCTGACGCGACCTACATCGAGCCGCTCACGATTGACCGCCTCGAACAGATCATCGCCAAGGAGCGCCCGGATGCCCTGCTTCCCAACCTGGGCGGCCAGACAGGCCTCAACATGGCTTTCGCGCTGAGCAAGGCGGGTATCTTGGAGAAGTACGGCGTGCAGGTCATCGGCGTGAACCTCGGCGCCATTGAGCGCGGCGAAGACCGCCAGATCTTCAAGCAGATGATGCAGGACATCGGCATCGACACACCCAAGTCTGGCATTGCAAACACCCTGGAACAGGCCGAAGCCATTGCCAACGAAATCGGTTTCCCGCTGGTCATCCGTCCCGCCTATACCATGGGCGGCGCTGGAGGCGGGTTCGCGTATAACATGGAGGAACTCCGCGCCTGTGCATTGCGCGGACTTGATCACTCGCTCACACACCAGATCCTGGTGGAAGAATCCATCCTGGGATGGGAAGAGCTCGAATACGAAGTCGTCCGCGACAGCAAGAACCAGCTCATCTGTGTCTGCACCATCGAAAACATCGACCCTGTCGGCGTCCACACCGGCGACTCCTTCTGCTCGGCGCCGATGCTGACCATTGACAAGAAGCTGATGGTGAGCATGGAAAAGATGGCGTTCAAAATTATCGAGACCATCGGCGTCATCGGCGGCACCAATGTCCAGTTCGCGCATGACCCCAAGACCGGCCGCGTGGTCATTATCGAAATCAATCCGCGCACGTCACGCTCCTCCGCGCTGGCCTCCAAGGCCACGGGCTTCCCGATCGCCCTCGTCTCCGCACAGCTCGCCAGCGGCATCACCATGGACGAGATCCCCTACTGGCGCGACGGGACCCTCGAAAAGTACACGCCGTCCGGCGACTATGTCGTGCTCAAATTCGCACGCTGGGCCTTTGAGAAGTTCCGTGGCGTCGAGGACCGCATCGGTACGCAGATGAAGGCTGTGGGCGAAGTCATGTCCATCGGCAAGACTTACAAGGAGACCTTCCAGAAGGCCATCCGCGGACTGGAATGCGGCCGTCACGGCCTGGGCTTTGCCAAGGACTTTAACAGCAAGAGCCTCGCCGAGTTGCTGGAGATGCTGGGCACCCCGTGCAGCGAGACGCACTTCATCATGTACGAAGCGCTCCGCAAGGGCGCGACCGACGAACAGGTCTTTAACGCGTGCTTTATCAAGGCCTACTTTGTTCAGCAGATGCGCGAACTGGTCCAGCTTGAAGAGAAGCTGCTCACCTTCAAGGGCAAGCTGCCGACGGACGAATTGCTGATCCAAGCCAAGAAGGACGGCTTCTCAGACAAGTATCTGGCAAAGCTCCTCAGCCTGAAGGAGAAGACTATCCGCGAGCAGCGCGAGAAACTGGGTGTCACTGAAGGCTGGCACGCTGTGCCTGTCAGCGGCGTCGAGAACAAGGCCTACTATTACTCCTCGTACAACGCCCCTGATTCGCTGACGTTCAAGCCCAACGCCAAGAAGGTGATGATCCTCGGCGGCGGGCCCAACCGGATCGGCCAGGGTATTGAGTTTGACTATTGCTGCGTCCATGCGACCTTCGCGCTGCGCGAGATGGGGTATGAGACCGTCATGGTCAACTGCAACCCGGAAACCGTTTCAACCGACTACGACACCTCTGACCGTCTCTACTTCGAGCCGCTCACGGTTGAAGACGTGCTGCAGATCTATCGCAAGGAGAAGCCCCTGGGCGTCATCGTCCAGTTCGGCGGACAGACCCCGCTCAACATCGCCCGCGAACTCGCTGAAGCCGGTGTGAACATCCTCGGCACATCGATTGACTCCATCGACATCGCTGAAGACCGCGACCTCTTCCGTCACATGATGGAGCGCCTGAGCATCCCGATGCCGGAATCCGGCATGGCCACGGACATTGACCAGGCCCTTCAGATCGCCAGCCGCATCAAGTACCCCTTGATGATCCGCCCCTCGTTCGTGCTCGGCGGACGCGGCATGGAAGTGATTTACGATGAAAAACAGCTCCGCGAATACGTTGCGCGGGCTGTTGGCGTCACACCGGATCGCCCCTTGCTGCTCGACCGGTTCCTGCGCGATGCGCTCGAGTGCGAAGCGGATGCGGTTTCCGACGGCAAGGATGTCTTCATCCCTGCTGTGATGGAACACATCGAACTCGCGGGCGTGCACTCCGGCGACTCCGCCTGCGTGCTGCCGCCTGTGAACATCTCGAAGGCGAATCTCGCAACCATCGAGGACTACACGCAGAAGATCGCCAAGGAACTCAAGGTCTGCGGCCTGATGAACATGCAGTACGCCATTGAAGACGGCAAGGTCTACGTGCTCGAAGCCAATCCGCGCGCCTCGCGCACGGTTCCGCTCGTCTCCAAGGTCTGCGCCATCTCCATGGCGAATGCGGCGACCCGCCTCATGATGGGCCAGAAGATGAGTGATTGCGGACTCGTCCACAAGACCATCCCCTACTATGGCGCCAAGGAGGCGGTCTTCCCCTTCGACAAGTTCCCGAACGTCGACCCGGTCCTCGGTCCGGAGATGCGTTCAACCGGCGAAGTGCTCGGCATGGGCAAGAGCTTCGGCACGGCGTTCTACAAGTCGCAGGAAGCGGCCAACGCCAAGCTCCCCTGCGAGGGCGGCGTGCTCGTCAGCCTCTCCGACAAACCGGAACAGGCAGCCAAGACGTGCAAAGAGTTCATGGATCTCGGCTTCAAGCTCTACGCCACCAGCGGCACAGCCGAATACTTGACCAAGCATGGTGTGAAGACTGAAGTTGTGGGCAAGATCGGCGAAGCGCGTCCGAACGTGCTCGACCTGATTGTGAACAAGCAGGTGCACCTCGTGATCAATACGCCCAGCGCGCGCCGCGATGCGATCAAGGACGACGCCTCGATCCGAAAGGCCGCGCTCAAGTACAAGATCCCGTATATGACCACCCTCGCGGCGGCACACGCCTCCGCGCTCGGCATCGCCGCCGCCCGCACAGACGCCGGCGCTGTGAAGTCCATCCAGGAATATCACGCGGAACTGAAATAGTACCGTCTTCAGACAAGACACCATGCGCCAAAGAGCCCGCCTCTTTGGCGCATTTGTTTTCTGCTTCTCGCCTGCCTATAGCTTGAAGAGTTTTCAACGAATTAACCGAATTAAGCTAATTCAAATTCGTTCCATTCGTTTAATTCGTTGAGAAAAATGTCAGAAACAGGGTTTTGCGGATAAGATCCTGAATATTACGAGTTGCCGTGTCCTGAGAAGCATGCTGTATCTCCGCAAAACATGCGGAGATTGCAAGCCCTATTCTCCGCAAAAGAAAACTGCGTCCACTCTATAGTCGGTCATCCTCTATCCACAATTTAATCCGCTCCCAGGTCGTTCGATCAACAACTCGCGTTGAGTCGTTTTTATCAACCGCCGTTAATTCTGGATGCCAAACAGGACACATGATCCGAACACCTTCGGGCGCACTTGAGAAGTATAAGTAGGTGATTACAGGCGAAGTGGCGCAATTACTGGAAATTGACTCTTTAAAATTAATCTTCTCAAACTTCTCGCAATCTGCGAGGTCACAGGAAAAAATCCAAGTTCGATTTGTTTCTAGCGGGACAAGGTCAGATAGGCTATCAGGCGGGACACCATGGACTTGTTCATACTGCCGAAGAAGTTCTCCAAGTGTTCGTATATTCTCCTTGCAATAATCAGATTGCGTAAGAAGTCCACTCTTCGCTCGCTGCTCATCCAAGTAATGCGTTACTGCAGAACAGCTAACAATAGTAAGCCCCAAAACGAGTAAAACGACTTTTGTGAAAGAAGCCCAAGAAAAGGAAAAGTGATTATATTTGGCCATGGAAAATTTGATCCCTTCTGAAGTTTAACTCATTGTGCAATATTCCATGACAAGGCTCATCATCCTACTCTGGATTATACTCATTTGTACTTCCCGTCAGTATCCACGCTCACGTTTCGGGGGTGGCGAGAAAAACGGGTCATTCGTATTTATGTATTCATCCGTCTTATTGATCCAAACTCCCTCGTCCGCCGGATCCCATCCCGATTCGCCAACAATACTCGTATAGAATGGCATTCCTATAGAAGTTTCAATTTCTCGGATTAGGAGATCCGCGTAAGCACGATTTTTCCACATAAGATTGCCGCCCTTATAATAAATAAAGGGGGGATAAAATCGAAGATGTGGATTACCAATAACACACTCGTAAATAGCATCGCCCTGCCAGATGGAAAGAAAAACTGTAACTGTCGGTGTTCCGTCTCGTTCCGGTTCACTGCTTATAGGTCTGCCTGACTTCAGCACCTTACGGATAATGCCATCTACGTGAACACGTGACACGCTCGTCGTGTTAGTCACGGCGATCAGCTTGCCCTCTTCATTCTCGAACCACTTGTACCAATATATCAAAAAACGATCCTCTTTTGCTACGCCAAGTACGTGAGTTGAACTCTTCCTGTCACTGATAGAAATCCGTATTGCAGAGTCACTCTTACATTCCTTAAGATAATCATCGCTTCTACTCTCAAAGTACTTAGAAAAACAATTTCTTTCCGCCGTACGTCTCTCTTCGCGCACGGAACGGCTCGATTGTTCACCCCGCTTGCTGTCCACATAATCCAATCTTTGGAGAAGACTATCTGCTGTACTTACACTGATTCCAAGTGGATGCTCTGTAGACAATAACTCCGCCATGAGAACCGGACGATGTTCTAATGACCAGTACCAAAACAATGACTGAGTCGAACTGATTGATGTTTTATTAGGCGTCAGTACTTTGTATGCAGGCGGAGAATAGCACCCGTTAAAGTTAAGTAACAACAGACATGCGCAGAACGTGACAATTCGTCTCCCGTAAAAAGACAAGGAGGTAGAGGAATCATTTGGGGACATAGCTATTGGCATCCTTTCTGGCATTCCTGGTCATTGAAATCCTCTGGACTGATCAGTTAAATCTGCATATGCTCATCTCATGCGCTGGATTATACTCACTCGGGAATGGGATGGGCAAGGCGCCATTTCAATTGATCGCAAACATCATCTATATTTCCGCGTACGCTCATGCCAGTATCCGGGCTTGCGTTTAACATGTGCCACGGCTACGACCAGTATGAAGCCCGGCTCAACGACGAAAAGAATGGCGTAAGGAAAATTTGGCACGAGACAACGCCTAAATGGTGCATGTAACACACGATAACGAAAAGGCATCGTTTTTATACCGTCGAGTTCTGTTTCGACATCCACGCGAAACCGTCGACCGAGTCCGACCTGACATTCCTCGTAATACTCAACGGCTGCAAGAAACTCGGCACGGGCGTCAGGATCGAAGGCTAAACCGCTCATCCTAAAATCCGATCTGCCTCCGCGAAGACGCTTGCGGCTGGAACAGATTGACGAATACCGTCGCTGTACTCAGCGTACCGATGCTCTGCCTCGGCTACCCACGCGGCATCGACATCACTGAGCGCCTCTCCTCCAAGTGAGCTCAGCAAGCGATCAGCTAGGAATGCACGCTCTTCTCGCGAAAGTTTGAGCGCGTCTATTTCCATTTTTTCTAGAATTGCCGTCATGATCTGCCTCCTGTCTCACTAAAGTTGTTACAATTATTGCCGTTTGAGGTTACGAAAGCAAGGGGAAATTGGGGATTCGCATGCGCGTTCATGTCGAATGGAAAACCCGTCGAGATCACCACCCCTGCAACCCCTCCAAACACAATGACCGCCACAACCATCAGAAACAAGAAGATAACCTTCCAATTCTTGGAAACCCTATACACATTCGTTGGCACCATCGATCAATTCTCCTTCGCTTTCAGTGGAACTGTTTGATCGTCTTTTTTCATCCACACCGTTCCAACAAATACAGTCGAAACATTCATAGCCTTGCACGTTCGCAAGGCAGTGATCAGATCGGCATGCTTTGAGTCGGGCGTGCACAGGATCGCCACCTTGGTATTGCTTGTTGCCGAGGCAAGCATATTGGTGTTCCAACCCTCAGTGGATACAGCAACACGTACACAGCCCTCAGGGACTGTCCCCCCCCTCTCTTTCTTCAGGCTCCCACATATGCACATAATTTGGGAACTCCGCTGTAGATCCATTCCCGTCCGAAAAAGTGATCTCCCAGTGACCAGTGCTCAACGCCACATCCATGGCGACACGGATGTGTGTGCCGAGTTTCGCCTACACTACGGATGAGTATGGGAGAGCTGCCATGTTGGCGCCATTCGCGAGAGAAATGCTTCCGAAGCTCCATCGCACTCACGGGTTTGTTAGCGAGAAAGAGTTGCCCCTCAGGACTGACCTCAACCGTAATCTGCGGTGCCTGGGAACGAATGCACCCCACGAGAACAAGGCAACAAAGAATTGACAAAGTAGTCTTCATGATTTACCAGCTAATGTACATGAGCTTTTTGCACGCATAACCAGCAATAAGCTCAATTCTGTCGTTGGAACTCTTATCGTTTCTTCACTTCATACCCAGTCTCGCAAAGAATGAGGATCGACTTGGCAAGCTCGGCATTCTTGTTGAAGCCGCCGATCACAACAAGGTCATCGTCCAGAACGGTGATCGTCATATCGTTCGCCGAGAAATCGACGCCCCGCGCTGACAAAGCTTCACGAATCTCATCGGCATTAAGCTTTACACCAAGCCCGAGACTGGCTTTTGTTTTCTCATCCAGTTTCCACTGGAAAGACATAAATTCACCCGGATAGACATCTGCGAGAAGAACAGATCCTTCGCGAAAAGAAAGTCGGTAACCGTAAATTAATGCGATGAGGCGCAGCGCTTCATGAAACGAAATGTCATGGGCTCGCAAGCCAATGTGTCTTTCTTGGGGTGGATCGGTCTTAACACGTTCTTCCATCTCTGCAACAGGCAAGTCAGTCCCCGTTTGCTTCTTCCATTCCTGCCGCAGGACAACCAATGCCTCCTGCACAGAGGCATCTTTCAATTCAAGCGCTGGGATTTTTGTGCTGCGAAGGGAATCCAAGTAACTCTCCTGAGGAGACGTGGCGCAGCCAGTAACAAGGAGGCCGAGAAGAGCAACTGTTACAAGAATCTTATTCATTCGTTTATCACTCCCGACGCCTAATCTGCCCCAGTTGGCTTTGGCTGTCAACCGTACCAGAGATGTTCATTTTTGCGCTTTCTGATGGACAAAGCAAGCTGAAATTACGTATGAATGCGCCAAAGAGACCGCCTCTTTGGCGCATTTGCTTTCAATCCATGACTAGCCCGATATTAAGCATCCTCCAATGCCCATCCTTTGATCGGACAAGCGGAATATCATGCCCCAGAAAAAGCCTAATGGTAACGCCAGCGGGTTTTCTTTCCGTGTTATAGACAACATGATAGGCGCAGTCTACTATTCTTAATCTCTCATCGATGCAATCTGTTGGAATTCGCGCCAGCAACCGCATCATATCGCACCATTCTTCTTTTGAAAAACTATTCCAAACTTTCTTATCCGTCTCAGTCCAGAAATTTTTCGATATGTGCATGACAACTGCACGGTTCACTGGTAATAATTTCTTCGGACATCCGAGAAAATAAAACGTCTCTTCTGGGGTTTTGTTTTCAATACTTCTGCAGCCCACAAGGCATAAAGCAAAGGCGATTATTAAATAACGCATAAAGAGAGATCGTAGACGGACATTAAACATGGGCATCCTTTCTCGCACTCATTTGTTTCTCGGATGGCGGGAGTCATAGCTGCGCAGGTCGCTTTTTTTCCAAATCGAGGACGAAGCGGCGCTGGTTTTTCCATTGGAGTCCCCGGACGTTTGAACGGCCTTTTTGACAGCCACTTGAACAGCCTGCTGGCCTTCTTGCGTATCCAGGAAGTTTTGACCTGTAATGGTCGCTTCGCAAAACCCCATCATCACCCACTTTTTCGCCTCGGTATCATACGCCACATTGACAGGGCCTGGATTCCAACGCTCACGTCCTGATGGTGTTTGATATCTGAAATTAAATACGAGGATCAGTCGCGGCGTAAACCGTTTTAGATTTTCCCCCATAAAGGACTGGAAGCAGGGTCTTGCCGTGACATAGCGCGCCTCACGAGCAGCAGGGTAAGAGGAAAGGGTCTGATTCACCAGGACAGTCGCCTTCTTAATAGCAGCAGCCTCTGTTGGGGGTTCAGTCCTCTCACTTGCCGGCCTTGTTGACGTCGCCACGGGAGAAGAGGCCCCTTTCAAGAGACGTGCTGTTCGCTTCTCGATGTCTTCAGTATCCCCGGGGCGTTCTTTTGACTGAACTTTTGCAAGATACGTTCCATTTGTATAACTGCTATAAAATTCAGGAAACAGGCTTTGCACCTTGGCGACGTGATTCGTGCAATTCTCAAGCACAAGCGCGAGTATTTCCTCCGTCTTATCGCTCGCGTATGCTTTTTCAGGATAGTATAGAGTCAGGAACGCTGACGTCTGGATCAGTAACAGCCCTTTCTCCTCAATGGCCAAATCCTTGGTCGCCATTGCACTCAAGACAAGGTTATTGATCATATCGCCCACGAGTTCCGTCTTGTTCACGTAAAACGTCTGCCAAGGCATGGAAGAGCCTGCAAAGTGAATGCTCGCTCTATCGGATTTTTCAACGATGCCTCCTCGCGAAAAGCGGAAGCCGACGACTTTACTTGAAAGCCACAGGTGGAAGCCATCTGCTTCGATGAGCAAGCCAGCCAAGGCTGATTGACATGCAACCGCCAGGCTGGAGTTGAATTGAAAATCCTCCGCCTTGACCTTCTCCGCAGCAGACTTGAAAGACAGCTTCTGGATATCCGGCTGAATCGTTCTTTTAAGTTTATTCAGCGCTTCTAATTCACACGTCTGTTCACGCGCAGCGTCTTCAGCTCGACTGATGAGCTGATCAGAGGTTAGCGGCGCGGGGAGATCTACACGTTCAACATCCGGCTCCGTCATTTTGACGGCCGGCTCATTCATCCGTGGCTCTTCGTTTTGTTTCACGATCAGCTTCCCAGGCTTTACGACTTCCTCGGAAGCAGTCCGGTCTGGCTGAGTCCCGGACAAAGGTTTCTTTTCCTCATGCAAAACCTCAACCTGCTTGGGCGCTGTAAAAGTCTTACGCACGGGGATGTTCGACTGGGGCGCATTTTTCATCACCACCGGCAACCGAACGGAAAAGAGAAGCATTCCTACAGCAGCAAAGATTAGGAGAGCGAACACAATTAAAGCATACGGGATGATCGTCCTCTGTCGGCCCTGGGCATCTCCAGGCGTTGTCATACGACTGCCGCAGTGCGGACAAGATACCGCATGTCTATTAACTTTATAGCCACAGTCTTTACACGTCATAATCACATATCCTTGAATGCGTGGATTATACTCGTTCGGGAATAGGCTGGGCAAGGCGCAATTTCAAAACGGAATAAATGCGAATAAGTATGGAACGTCGACGGTTCATTCTTAATCTCATTACCTAATCTCATTACTTAATCTGTTCGAGACGAAGCAGGGAGATTAAGTAGGGAGACGAAGATGGTCATTTTTTCGTGCTTTTCGTGTATTTCGTGGGCAAAGAAGTTGAAGCTACATACACCCCACAAACAACTCGAAATACGCCCCGGCCGTTGTTTTGCTGTCGAATGGACTTGAAAGCGCGGGGGAACCTTCGTATACTTCCACGCTATGACTGACTCAACACTTGAATATGGCGAACAGCCTATCGCGCAACTCATGCGCGACGCCGGCATCACTGCGCATGACCTTGTCAGCGCATCGAAGGTACCCATGACGCACAAGATGGTCGCGCGCGCCTGCAAAGGACGCAAGCTGACCGCCAACACAAAGAATATCGTGCTGCGTGCGCTCCAGATCGTCACCGGCAAAACCTATTCGTTCACAGACCTGTTTAACTATTAACCGCTATGTTCATTCTTAAATCAGTCGCCGCGTTGATTAGCGCTTTGCTATTGTGGTCAGCTTTCCCGCCCTCGTCGCAATCGGCAAGCGCATGGATTGCCCTGATTCCACTGATGCTAATCATCCGCAACAGCTCGCCGAAGCACGCCTTTGGCTGGGCATGGCTCTCCGGGATCTTGTTCTGGTGCGCCACCCTAAGCTGGTTCCCGGCGATCATCAAGAATGGCGGGCCATGGATCCTGGTCGTGCTCGGGCAGGTTGCGCTGGCCGCCTGGTGTGCGCTCTTCTTCGGAGCCTTCGCCTTGGCCTCAGCCCGCGTCTGGGCTTGGGCCGGCACCGGCAGCAGCCTGAAGCGCATCCTGGCTGTTACACTGATTGATCCGCTGCTCTGGGCAGGCACGGAATATCTGCGCGGCAAACTCCTGACCGGCTTTGCCTGGAACTTCCTCGGGGTCAGCCAGGTCAACAACCTGCCGGTTGTCCAAATCGCCTCCGTCCTGGGCGTCTATGGGGTATCCGCACTCATCATCCTCTTCAATGGCGCGATCACCAGCATTGCCACGCGTACGCTGGAACCCTTTCTCGCACGCCTCAAACGCCAGCCCTTTCAGGCGCCGAAATTTCCGGAACGTCTCCTGCGTTCTGCCGAAAGCCTCCTCCCTTTGGCCTGTGTCTTAGGGTGCTGGGTTTGGGGCTTCAACCGTGTCAACCTCTGGCTGCGGACAGAACAGACGCACCCCCTGTGGCGCATCGCGATCATCCAGCCCAACATCCCCTGTTACTTCAACAACAACAAGGAGCTGATCCAGCAGCAGCGCGAGATTTTCAACGAACAGAACCAGATGGCGAAGCTGGCCAGTCCTGACTTGACGGTTTGGCACGAGACCGCAGTGCCCTACCTGATGCCGGAGAGCCCCTCTGCGCTCGCCTTTATCAAGCGCGGAGCTACCAATACCGGCTCGCCCATATTGGCCGGCGTCATGGAGGGAGAGAAGACGGCTGTCTCTCGGAGCGCACCTGAAGGTGTTCACTACTATAACGCGGCGTGGCTGTTTGATCGTGACGGAAAGCCGCTGGGTGCCTACCGCAAGCAACATCTCGTGCCCTTTGGCGAATTCATCCCGCTCGACAAGACCTTTCCGATTCTCCAGAAGCTCGCGCCGACAGGCGTCTCCTGCATGCCGGGAAAGGCTCCGTCCGTGATGAAGCTGACACGCGCCAATGGCGACACCTTGCACATTGGCGCATTGATCTGCTTTGAGGATACGATTCCTGACCTCAGCCGACATTCGGTACGTGCAGGCGCACGGATACTCGCCCTGGTCACCAACGACGCCTGGTTCAACGGCTCGATCGAACCGATACAGCATCTGCATCAGGCTGTCTTCCGCTCCATTGAAAACGGCGTGCCCATGGTGCGCTGCGCCAACTCGGGCGTCTCCGCGACAGTCGATCCTGTCGGACGCACAACGTCACTGACCTCCAGCAAGCACCAGGCTGATTTCCATGGCTTTCTGGTTCGTCCCCTGCACGTCCCTAACACGCCCTTACCCGCCCTTTATACCGTCTGCGGCGATTTCCTGCTGGCCATCCCTGGCATGATACTGGTCATCGGAATCCTAGCGGCAACTTGGTTTCAGGGTTCAGGGTTCAGGCTTGCCCACGGAACACACTGAAAACCACGGAAAATTCAATTGGACGTTGGACGTTCGATGTTGAATGTTCGACCTGTCCGCCGTAGCCTTGGCGAAGGTGGATGTTCGTATTCATTCGTGTGGTTCGCGCCATTCGATGCAAAAAGTTACTCCGCCGTTTATTCCCGAGATTCCAGGGGGTTGGCTTAGCGATGAAAAAATCGTCTAAACCAGAAAAACGCGGTTGAAATGCGAGGCCCAGTTTGGTAAAGTATACGAATTCATGCCCGACACAAGGTAGCGCGGGCGACAAGAGGAGAATATCATGAGTCAGCATAGCAGCTTAAAGGGTTCGGGCAAAATTACAGCAAAGCGTAATGTGTTGAAGCGTTTTGAACGCGTCAACCTGTTGAAGAAGCGCGGTCAGTGGAAAGACGGAGATCGCGGTCTGGGTCTGCGCAAGACCAAGCCTGATGTCTAGGCCAAGCCCTCTCCGAGACGCCGATGGTCCCCTCGGGTTGACTCTCACGTTTCAGGCACAAAAAAACTCGTCCGCCCGGCAGGGATGGACGAGTTCTTTTTTATTGTTCTGCGTGTTACGACGAAAGCTGCTTACGCTTATTAATCGCATCCCGGATGCAGTCGAGGGCGGCCCGTGACGAAATAGTGGCGGCTGTCACGGCATCCACCTCTCCTCCATCCTTCTTGACCTTCCATGACCCCTCCAGCGCGCGTCCTCTGAGCGGATTTTTAAATGCGCTTGCAGCGATCTTTGTTCCAAGGCCAGGGGTCTCCGTGGCGCGCAAGACCTCGTAGTTGACGAGCTTGCCATCTGCGCTCATGCCGACCATCAACACGACATCGCCAGCGTAACCATTCTTTGAACGGCCCTCTGTCGCCACAGCGACAATTTTTCCATCCTGCTTCACAACAAAGAAGGTGTTTGTTTTCCCTTCCTGGACAATATCAACCTTTTCGGGAGGCGGGAGGCCAGCCGGCATGACGCTGGCTGCTGCTGCCTTCGTGCGCGCCTCAAGTGCAGCAGCGATGGGGGCCTCGGTCAGTTTGAAGACGGCCGCCAACAGTGCTGAACTGACTGCACAGATAACCGTTAATACAAAAATCAACCTAGCCATACTGCTCCTGGACAAAATTACTTCACCACCTGAATCTTGATATTGCGGTAGGAGACGTGGTCCACATGATCCTGCAACAGGATGTGCCCGCTTTCAGCTTCGCCCCAATGAGGGATCTTGCTGAACTTGCTCTGGGAAACAGCTTCACGGAATTCCGGGCTGCCACGTTCGAACGACAGGACCTTTTCGCCATTCAGCCAGTGCTCGACCTTTTTGCCTTTGCAGACGAGCATGATACTGTTCCACTCGCCCAGCGGGTTCAACTTGGCAGTCGGCGCAGGAAGCACATCATAAAGAGAGGCCACTTTACGTGAGCCGTTCTTTCCTTTTTGAGCATCCGGGTGCTCGGGGTCCAAAACCTGAAACTCAGGGGCTGTGCCGCCATTCAGCTTCGGATTGAAAAAATACTTAACCCCGCTGTTCGCGGCCTTTGTCAACTTGAAATCCAATTTGAGGACAAAGTTTGAGTAGACCTGCTCGGTGATGATATCCCCGCCACCGCCTTTGGGCAGGACCGAGAGGACGCCATCCTTCATCTCCCAGCCTTTTTCTGGGAAGGCCGGGGTCTTGACGCTGCGCCACCCTTTTGTCGTCGTGCCATCCCAGAGCAGCTGAAAGCCTTCGTCCTTTTCTGCATCCGTCAATTGATTGTCAGCGGCATAAGCAACACCCAGCGAACAGGACAAGCTGAGCATTAAAACGAGCTTTTTCATGTGTAATCCTCTTGGTTTGGTTTGTAAAAAAACTTAGGTCGTCGGGTGCTCCGCCTTGGTGACCTCCATGGCGGCAATTCCTGAGGCGATTTCATCCGTCAAATTATTTGCAGCGGCAGCCGCTGCTGCAACAAGCGCATGATAGACCGCGCGATACGAGGAGGAGCCGTGCGAAATGATCACAGCGCCCGGGACCCCCAGCAAGGGCGCGCCCCCGTAAATTTCAGGATCCATGTGACGCTTGACGCTCTGGAGCGCGCCTCTCAGAAGCAAGGCGCCAAACATGCGGACCGGGTCCATGACAAACTCTTTCTTCATCAGGAAGCCCAGCGCATGGGCCACGCTTTCGGCAGTCTTGAGCACCACGTTACCGACAAACCCGTCACAGACAGCCACATCGGTTTCACCCATGAACAAGTCGTGGCCTTCAATATTGCCCCGGAACTTGAAATTCTGCTTTTGCATCAAAGGGAAGGCCTTCTTGGTGACCTCGTTGCCCTTGCCGTCCTCCGTGCCGATGCTCAACAGCCCGACAACCGGATTGGCCTGCTTCAAGACCGTCCGTGAATACGCCGCGCCCATCACGGCAAATTGCGCGATCCACTCCTCTGAACAGTCCATGTTCGCGCCGGCATCCAGCAACAAGGTCGGACGATCGCGCTTGCGGGTCGGCAGCGCGGCTGCAATCGCAGGACGTATCACGCCTGGAATGCGGCCCAGCGCAAAGACGGCCGCGGCGGAGACTGCCCCTGAATTGCCAGCAGAGACCATGGCATCGGCCTCTTTCCGCTTAATCAAGTCCATGCAGACATTGATCGAGCACTGTTTCTTCCTGCGCACGGCTGAGGCCGGCGACTCATCCATGTTAATGTTTTCAGGCGCATGGATAATCTGGAGACGATCCATATTCACCCCGGGGTATTTTGCCAGTTCCGCCCGTATCGCTGTTTCGTCGCCGACCAGCAAAATACGTGAAATCGTACCGTGTGGTTTTGAGGCAGCCTCGACTGCGCCATGTACAATTTCACATGGTGCATGATCACCGCCCATTGCATCCAAAGCAATCCGCATGGTAACCCCCTATAAACACTCATTAAGAATTAAGAACACAAAAGGTCCTTAATTCTTAACTCAGATATAAAAATCTAAAATTTCGAAAACTAATTAAGCCTCGATCGTCAGCACTTTACGTCCCTTGTACATGCCACAGGATTGGCACACACGGTGGGTCTGCTGGGACGCGCCACAATTCGGGCATGCCTGGACTTGAGCCAGCTCAGCCTTGATGTGGCCTTTGCGCTGACGGATTCTCATTTTCGACTTTTTCCTTTTTGGTACGGCCATTTCTCATTTCTCCTTCTTCTTCACTGCAACTGTGCCCTGCACAGTTTAAATTATCGTTCTTCGTTCTTGCGCCACACCCGGACTAGCCCAGTCCGTTTAGCGCGCCCCAACGGGTTTCCTGTCCTTCCTCATGGCAGGTGCAGGTTTCCTTATTAAGGTTTTTTCCACAGGTCATACACAGTCCTTTGCAGGCGTTGCTACAGACCGGATAACCGGGAAGGGCGAGTATAATAGCTTCTCTGAGCTCTTCGGTCAAGTCTAGGAAGTCAGTTGTGTCAGAAATTTCTATGGAGGTCACAAAGTTGTCATCCTTGGCTTCCCATTGAAAATCAGCCCCGCACCGGACACAGATGCAGTTCAACGGCAAACTCAGCTTTCCGCGGACCAGCAATTCCGTGCCCAGCGCCTGAATGAACAGATCATACGTCAGGCCTGCTGCAGGCGAGAAGACCTCGCTTTCGCCGAGGTCAAAGACCTCTGCGGGCAGCTCCCCTTTATAGTGATCCCCCTCCTCGTCGAGGCGGGCAATATCAACGATCAAACGCGCCTGTGTTTCCAACGGCACCTCCTGCCCGGAGCTGATGTTCCGAGTGCTTCTTCACATACTTCTCAACATAATCATGGACGACCGGCGACACAAACGGACGCGTATCACCGCCATAGCGCGCAATCTCACGGATCGTGCTGGCGGTCACATAGCTGTAGTTCTCGTTCGGCATCATAAAGAGCGTCTCGACCTCTGGCGCCAGTTTCCGGTTGGTCAACGCCATCTGGAACTCGTACTCAAAATCCGAATAGACGCGCAAGCCCCGCACAACCACGCCGATCTTGTGGGTACGGCAGTAATCGACCAACAGGCAGTCCAGCCGGTCAACTTCGACGTTTTTCAGCCCGGAGGATGCCACGCTTTCGCGTATCATGGACATGCGCGCCTCAATGTCAAACATGCCCGTCGCTTTAATGGAGACGCCTGCGACCACCACAATCACCTTGTCAAAGAGGGCTGAGCTCCGTTCAATCAAGTCGAAATGCCCTAATGTCAAGGGGTCAAAGGTCCCGGGATAAACAGCTATTCTATACATAACGTCAAATCATCCTTTCTGTACAGCACCACACGCGTATGCCCGTAGGTGCGGTCACGTAAAATCGTCCACCCCGGCACGATTTCCGCGTCCTGCCTGATCGCCATTTCGGCGATGAAAAATCCGCGCTTCGCAATAACCTGCTCTTCGGCCAAGGCCTTCATCAACTCTAAAAAACCATGTTCCCGCGCCAGTTCATACGGGGGATCCGCATAGATGACATCAAAGGCCCTGCCTCGGCCAGGCCCTTTGACCCAGCGCATCACATCGGAACAGACCACCTCACCCGCGTCAGCGCCCAGCATCGCGAGATTTTCTTTCAGTACAGCGACATGGTGCTTCTCCTTTTCAACCCATGTCGCGCGCGAAGCACCCCGGCTGAGCGCCTCCAGCCCAATCGCGCCCGACCCTGCATACAAGTCCAGGAAGGCCGAGTCGGCCGTGACGTTCATCAGCATGGAAAAAATAGCCTCCCTGACACGATCCTGCGTTGGCCTGACCGCATCACCGGGGGGCGCCTTCAGCTTGCGTCCGCACCACGTTCCTCCTGATATCCGCATAAGGTGATCTAGTATACCCGACTCTTGCCTGTAACTTCAAGTGGAATGTTGGAATATGGGAATGTTGGAATATGGCAGTTGAAACTTTTTAGCGAGACGTCCGGCATCAGCCGGATATTGCCGCCTTCGGATCAGATAAAGGCCTTGTACAAACGGTAGTCGCGCGTAGGACGGCTCGCCTCAGCCTCGCCCTCCAGACCCTTGGACATGCCATTCGCCTAGCTTGGCATAAACGGATCGCCGGAGGCGTATTCGCGCAGGCGGATCGACTGCCAGACGCTTGTCCACTCCCCGGGGGATGCTGCCAAGTTTCAAGTTTCCAGTTTCAAATTTCCATGCTTCTATTTTACCGGAAGAGGATCATGGTTCCTGCAGGATTCAGCCGGACGGACGCCGTATTGGCTGGATCATTGTCCTTAAACTGTGGCGTGTATTTCCCCGTGACAACGCCAGACAAGGTCCAGCCGGTAAACGACCCGGAGAGCGTGTCATAGCCGAAGAGCGGGAACTGCTGCCCCGAGACGTTTCCACTGATGGCCGTCACGTTGAGGGTACCGCCGCCCAGGACGCTCAAGCCGCCAGCGACCGTCACCTTGCCGGCATTCAGGTCAGCACCGTCAGCCGCGCGCTTCACAACAGCTCCATCCACCAAGGTCAAACCGCTCGCGAAGGTGATACCGCCGGCCGCAGGCGAGACCTCGCTCGCCGTGACAACCGCCCCAGTCACCGTGCCGCTGCCAGCCACCTTGAACGTACCGTTGGCGTTTGCAAAGGTCAGGGTGGACCCTTGTGCCAGCGTCACCTCTTGAATATCCGTGCCCTGCGCCAGACGATACCCGTTGTTGATACGGTTAAACCACTTGTAGGCGAGGTAGGCTTCCACGTCGCGGCGTTCCGTCTCCGTCAACACGCGATTGTAGATGAGCATTTCAGCCAGCTTCTGCCCGCCGTTGCGCATGCCGATGTCCCCGCCATCCCCGCTGTTGGCCCGGTCGCGCGCAAAGGTCGCCGCCTCGGCATTAGCGGAAGTGACGAGGGAGAAAATCTGCCACCCGCCGCTCATGCCGGTGATTAAGGGGTCGATCTGCTTGCCATCGGCATAGAAGCTTCCGAATCTCACTTGAGAAGCAGCCGCACTATAAAAAATGGGGCAAGCCTTGGTGATGACGCCTCCGATCTCTGCACCGCGGTGGAAGTTATAAGATGAGCCCGAGTAATGTCCGAAGAGCCAGCCGCCACCCGCTTCTGAGTTGTAGACCCAGAAGACGCTCCGAATGGTGTTCACATTACGAGCGTTATTCAATCCTGTCACAAAGCCCATCCAGTTCTTGCTGTTAAAGGCACCAAAGTCAGCCACGGTCTTGCCATTCAGGGCATTGGGCTGAAGCATCGGCCCCAAAATGGTGGACCCCCAGAGCGCCGTGCCATCATTATAGGCGAACATGCCGCGTCCAGTGGTTATATTGCCGATGTCGCGCACGTCAGACCAACGGTTGAGACGCCCATTATTTCCAGCCACACTGAACGCCTCCGACGGGGAATTTGCATCGACCCACAGATCCAGGCTGTCGGTGACGGGATTTGTCAACGGAAGTTCACGTCCGACCACAACGGATTCCGTGCCTGCCGGCACCGTTCGCGTGGCATTGAGCGCACCGACGATCAGCTTACCCGTGCCGGTCGAGGTGACATTCGTGGCACCGATAATCGTTCCAAGGGCGACTGCCTGGCCAGCGACACCTGTGTTAATCGTCAGGCTCTGGCTTGCGCCGGCGGGAAGCTCGATCGTCTGGAAGAGCGGCGCCTTGTCGCTGACATAACCATAGACCGACTTGCCGAACCACTTGTTCATGAGATAGGCTTCCGTGGCTGCCCGGTTTGTGGGGGCGATCAGGCCGCTGTGGAAGATGATTTCCCCCAGGCGCTGGCGCCCGCCCTGCGAGTTACCGCCGGTTCTGTCGCGCGAGAAACGATCCGTGTTTGCCTGTGAACCTCCGCGCGTGGTAAAGCTGAAGAGTGCGTATGTGGAGGGAATGCTGCCATACGGATTAACGACTCCTGACCTGTTACTGCGCGGATCAAGCCGGTCGCCATCCAGGCTCCACTGGCCACGGCGCAACCAGCTAGCAGCCCAATTGTTTCCTTCGCCTTCCAACAACGCGCCCGTCGGATTGCCAAAATTATTGGCTGAACGATGGAAATGGTAGTCCCCATTATGGCCGAAGAAGAAGCCGCCCCCTTGCTGTGAGCCAAAGATGGCAAACCCCGACGCGACTGTCCGGTTCGCGTATGTCATGTAGTTCGCTGCGTTCGCATCTCCCATATCCAAGATGGGCAGACCGTTCAGCATGTTCGGACGCCATGTGACTGTGCCGACCTTGGTCGCGTTCGCGCCAGCAGCGGATTGGTCCGCCCAGGCATTCAGCGTTCCTCCTGCTGCGAAGCTGCCATCACCCAGTGTCAGTGTGTTCGTCTTGGAAGGATCGAGCCACCAGTTGTTGGGCGTGGGTTGCGGAGCAGTCGGCGCAAGCTTCCGGATCAGATTCAGCTTGGCAAGATCCGCCACCCAGGTTCCCGTGAAAGCTGCCGTATCATAGACATCGAGCTTGGCTGTGCCGGTCTGCGTGACGCGTCCCGAACCCGTAAGCTTCGCAACAAAGACATCCTTTGTTCCTTCACCCAGTTCAAAGGTCGTTCCGTCCGCGAACGAGAGGTTGCGAAAACGGCCGAACCACTTGTTGTTGAGATAGCGCTCGTTGTAGAGCCGCTCCATCGAAGTGACTGTCCGCCAATAGAGAAGCACCTCTGCGAGCCGCTTGCCACCGGTACGGTGGGTCAGCCCTGATGAAGCATCTGTGCGATCCTGACCCAGCGAACCGATCGTCACGCCGCCCGCAGTTTTCAAAACAATCGTCTCCCAGTCGCCCTTGAAGTAGGCCTGCGAGAGGTCGGTCGCGGTTTGGACGCCGTTCTGCCACAAGGTTGAGTTACGTGCTTCAGGTGTGGCGGTTCCATCCACCATGCCTGCATTTAGATTCCCGCCGCTATCGCCACGGTGGAAATTATACGATGTCCAGCCGCCGAACAGCCAACCGCCACCGAAACGGCTGTCGTAGACCATAAAGGCGGAGCATACGCCAACAAACTGACCTGCCAGGCGTAAGCGGCGTTCGCCGTTCCAGACGCCCATGTCTACGACCGGCTTGCCATTGAGCCCATACGGGTCATAATAGGGCGACCAGGCCAAGTCTGCGCTGTTGCGTTGCGCATCCGTGCCCGGCGAATTGACGCTGCTCTTCCAGGTGTTGATGCGTCCATCGCTTTCAAACGTGAAATTATTTGTGGAGGAGGCGTCATACCAGTTGTTCAGGCTTTGAGGTGTCTGCTTATAGAGCGCCTCGGTCGTGGCGAGCTTGCCCGCGGAAATATGGAGTGTACCCGTAAGTCCGCCCGCATCCTGCACGGTGAGGTCATTGGCACCCGTCTTGGTGACAGTACCAGACCCCGTAAGCACATCAATGGCCAGCGCTGCCTGCGTGGTGTCCACCTCCACGTTGGCAGTGGCGACTTCCAGGCGCGGCAGGCGCGGTTTCCATTTCGCTGTCAGATATCCTTCCACCGCGATCCGTTGCGCATCCGTGAGCTTTTCGCTATAGAAGAGCGCTTCCGCGATGCGCTGACCGCCGAAACGTCCGGCATATAAACGGTCACTCGCCAGAAGGTTGGCATAGGCTGTCTCATTGTTACGGTTCACAACGGAAACGATCTGATAGTTTCCGTTGAAACCGACCTGTGACGGATTATAGACCGCAGTGCCATCCAGATAAGCATTGCCATATTCGACAGCATCGACGGCATTCCCATCAAAAAGGGGTGTCAACGGACTGCCATAGCTACCAACCCCGCGATGGTAATGATACGTGTTGCCTGTCGCCCCCAGCAGGAACCCGCCGCCGGCCTGTGAACCAAAGACAATGATCACGGTTCGTGAAGTCTGGCCGTCCCGGAACTGCATCCAGCGGGCGTTGCCGTCGTTATTGTTTCCGACAGGCCCCATGTCAGCGACATGACGCCCGTTCAGCATATATCTGCCGATTACAGGTTTCGCATTCTGCGTGTCCTGATACGCACTGTCATACGGACTAGCGGCCTGCCACGGATTGTATGTTTCCCGCACGTCACGCCATTCGGAGATCACATCATTGTTCGCAGTATCCTTGCCCAACGTAAGGGTCGATGCCTGCGAGGCATCCAGCCAGAAGGAGAGGTTGCTCTGCACGGGATTATCAATCACATCCGCCGGGAGGGCGACAATCTTGGAATCATTTGCAATGCGCAGGGCCTGAAGCGTGCTGTGCTGCCCGAAAAAGAGTGTCCCTGAACCTTGTTTGACAAGCGTCCCTTCACCGAAGGAGCGACGCACCGTGACACTGTTTGTCCCTGTATTCAGCGTGAAGGTGACATCCGTACCCGCCACAAAGTTGGTAATCACGGCCTCGCCCAGACCGTTCGTCACGGTCAATGAGCCTGTGCCCCCCAAGTTGGCAATCGTCAGCGGAACTGTTCCTGAACCTGTGTTGACGATGACGACATTGCCTCCAGACGTGAGATTGTTCACCAAGAAGGTTGATACATTGGCAATATTGAGCGTGCCCGCGCCACCCAAATTCGGGAGCATATTCTGTCCGGAGGGCATGTTGACAGTGCCTCCGAGCGTAATTGTTTCGTAGGCCACACCGCGATTGGAAGTGAGCGTGCCCGTGCCCCTGACATCAGGAACCGTCAGCGGTCCGACACCGGCATCGACAAGGTGCATGTTGCCCGTCATATCGATTCGGTTGTACTTCATCGTCACGCCTGAGGCCGTGTTTGTTCCCTGGAGCTGTCCATTGCCGACCAGATTCGTCACGCCGCATTCCGTCATGCCTGCCGGGAAGACAAGCGTATTCGTGCCGTGGATCTCAAGCTTGTTGAAGAAGGGGTTTGTCCCTGTAACGGTCACTGTAACTTCTGGAGGAAGCTCGATGGTGCCCGTGAATTGGTCGGGCTGGCTAAGGGTCATCGCACCCGTGCCGACGAACTTAACCTTGCCCGCACCTGCGAGTGACGGGACAACGAAAGCGTCAGCTCCGTAATTGAGTGTCAGCGTCTCACCCGTCGCAACGGTGATGCCATTTACAGTGATCGCACCGCCCGGCAGAGTGATTGTACCGTTGCCGGCCAAGAGCGGTGCTGTAACACCCGCAGCGCTATTTTGCAGCATGAGAGACTGCCCGGCGCCGACTTGGATCTTGCCGAGGACTGTCAGCAGGTCGGGTGTCCTGACAATGCCGCCATTCGCGATGATGTTGGTGATGGAACGGTCCGCCGCCGGGATGTCGATGAAGAGCGCCGTGCCCGTGTTGTTCGGGACGACATTGGAGACGGAAAGCGAGGTCGCGTCGAAGATACCCTGCCCTTGGAGGGTTGTGAGCGTGACAGCGGCATTCACGGCCAGATCGTTCGTCAGCGTCATTGTCGGCGTCGTCAGCGGATGGGAGAGGTTGAGCGTCCCGGCCCCGTAGACTGTTGTGAACGAGAAGGGTCCGCTCGGGATGGTGACTCCCAGCGTCCCGGAAAGGGTCAGGTCACTTAGGAACGTCACGCCTTCCGGGAAACTCACGCTGCCCGTCCCGACGCCTTTAAAGCTGCCCACGGAAAGATTGCCGCCCTCCTTCGAGACCGTTGTATTCTCGCCCGCGACGGTCAGACGATGAAGGCGGTTATAGGACGAGGTGTCCTCCGCCGCCATGTCCCACTTCTTCCGCAGATAGGTTTCGACCGCCTGACGCTCCCCGTCCGCCAGCGCCCGGTCATAGATGAGGATCTCGGCAATCCGCTGCCCGCCATACCGAGCGCTGATGTTGCGATCATTACAGAATGCGTTCGCCTGGACATTACCGGAGGTCACAAGCGAAATCAGCTGATAGCCGGTCGGAATCAGCTCAACGGTCGGAGAGGCGACCCGCAGTCCGTTATTGTAGGTAGAACCATTGATGACATAAGGGGAGGCGTTGGGTGCAGACCAATAGTTGGGGGTTGTGGGACCCCGATGGAAATGGTACACGGCCTCATCCCCGAGCAGAAACTGTGGGGCGGAGGCATCGATATCCGTCACCCAGAAGACAGTCCTGATCGTCGTAAGGCGCGTATAGGTCATGGACGAGCCCCCTGCCCCGGCAGGCCCGAAATTAATGATCGGTAGTCCGTTCTTTGCATTGAGCGTCCGGACCGGCTTGGTCTGGCGGTTCACATTCGTAGCACCCGCCGTGGCCGTGTTACGATTCAGCTTATCCTTCCAGGTCTCCACGCTGTTCGTGGTCAATGTCCCATCGCCATTGTCAGTCGTATTATACGTAAAAGAGGTGTCATCCGCTGCATCGACCCAGAGTACGGACTGTCCCAGCAGATTGGTGAGCACAGGGTCTGCCATATTGAGCGGCTCACTGACAGCTTTAATGGAGCCCGCCTCCAGGCGCGTCTCGCCGCCGAACGTGAGCGCATTTGTCCAGACCAGTTCGCCAGTGCCAGCCTTGACAAGCGTATTGGTTCCGACAACATACCCTTCAATGGAGTTTGTCACTCCCTCGTTGACCGTGATCGTTGTCAGGTCATTGACCACAAGCGCCTGTGCCATGCTTGCGACCCAAATCAACCCGAGCCCTAGTACTTTTCTCATTCTATGACCTCCTGATGAAGATGCGCATAGCCATCTCAAAACTGAACGAGATGGCTGCGCACCTGTGATGCTTAGCCCCATAAACAGAATGTTATTATTTAATCAAAAAATTGTGAGAGCGTCTATACCAATTTCTTTCAGTGTTGAAAACTGTTATTTTTATTACGATTCAGGTTTATAGAGCATTCCACATCCACTCACTCGATAAAATCCTTCAGAAAATTCAGTGATGCGCAAGATTCGCATACCCTTTTCTGTCACTAATTCGAAAGGCGTGTTGTCCTCGGGCTAGATGATCTATGAAAAAGGAGGGCAGTCTCAGCGAGCCCGCCCTCCCCCTACTTCAAAAAAACAGCCTCTACTTACAGCTCGGGAATCAAGAGCACACGATAGAAACGGTTCGTGTGAGACTGCGCCGACTCATCATCGTAGAATAGGGTCGAACCAGTGGCTGTCACCTCTCCGCCCAGATTAGTCCATGACGGATCAGTCAACTTATCCTTGAACCGAAGCTGATAACGACGGGGCGGCACCGAGTTCCAGACGAGACGAGGCACCCCGTTCAGCAGGCTAATTCCCGCGACAGGAGGACGTCCGGCAACGCTCACCTGGAAGGTCTGGTTTGTGGAGAGTGAGGGCAGACCATCATCTGTCACGATCACATTGAACAGGAAAGACTTGCCCTCATCCACCCCAGTTGCCGTCCAGGTGAATTGCCCCGTATACAAATCCAAAACAGGCATCGTGGCAGGCGGATTGACCATCGCGCCCAAGGTGTAGGACAACGTGCTGCTCGGCACATCCGAATCGTGAGCCGGCGCAAGGAATTGTGTTGTCTCGCCCACAACCGATATCACGCTGGGGATCACGTCTATGGTCGGACGCGTATTCACATAACCCACTCGAATATAGACTGTTGCCGGCATGCTAGTCACACTGGCGTCTCTTGCCCTGAAGGTGAAACTGTCGACCCCGTTAAAACCGGTTGCTGGCTTATATGTGACACGCCCCCCCGTCAGCCGACCGAGTGTACCGTGCGACGGGTCGGTTAATAGTGTATACCGTAAATAATCGCCTTCCGCATCCGTACCGGTCAGTGTGATGGAGATCGATGTGCCTACAGGCGTGGATACCGTCTGCTCCAGGGCGGCCGGGGCATCGTTCACCGCCGTCACCGTGATGGAAACCGTGGCGGGTGTCCCCGTCAGGCCGCCGTCGGTAGCCGTGAAAGTGAAGCTGTCGAGCCCTGCATAGTTCAGAGCTGGCGTATAGGTGACCTGATTAGAAGCGATGACACTTAACGTCCCATGGGTGGGGTGCGTCACGATCAAATAAGTCATCGCATTGGTTTGAGCATCTGTCGCCACAAGTGTGATCCCTTTGGCCGTGTCCTCCGCCGTGGTCACGCTCTGCGCCTGCGCCACAGGAGCCGTGTTATTGGGGGGCAGAACAATCCCCGCTGTCACGGTAATTGAAACCGTGGCGGGCGCGGAATCCGACAAGCCGTCATTGGCCTTGAAGGTGAAGCTGTCAGGCCCCGTGTACTCCGCCTCTGGCGTGTAGGTCACCCGATTCGAGGAGACTTCGCTCAGCGTGCCATGCGCGGGGCCGGTCGCAATCTGATAGGTCCGGGTGTCGCCATCGACATCCGTCGCGACCAGTGTGATCACCTTATCCGTGTTCTTCACGGTCGATATGCTCTGCGCCTGCGCCACGGGCGCATCGTTCACGGGTGTCACGGCAATGGAAACCGTAGCCATCGCCCCAGTCAGGCTGCCATCGCTCGCCCGGAAAGTGAAGCTATCAGGACCGTTATAATTCGCCGCAGGCGTATAGGTCACCTGATTCGAGGAGACCGCGCTCAGTGTTCCGTGCGCGGGTACGGTCGCGATCAGGTAGGTCAGCGGAGCATTTTCGACATCTGAAGCGGACAACGTGATAGCAACCGCTGTATCTTCGTCTGTGGTCACATTCTGAGACTGCGCCGCAGGCGCGTCATTCACAGGCGTTACCGTGATGGAAACCGTCGCCGGCGCGGAATCCGCCAAACCGTCATTAGTCTTGAAACTGAAGCTGTCCGGACCGCTATAGTTCGCGGCAGGCGTGTAGGTGATGGCATTCGAAGAAACGACGCTGAGCGAGCCATGCGACGGCCCGGTCACAACCGCGTAGGTCAGCGCATCGCCATCGCTATCCGTCGCGACCAGCGTGATGGCTTTGGCCGTGTCTTCTGCCGTAATCACGTTCTGCGCCTGAGCCACAGGCGCGTCATTGACCGCCGTCACCGTGATGGAGACCGTCGCGGGTGTGCTCGTCAGAGCGGCATCGCTCGCCCGGAAGGTGAAGCTGTCAGGTCCGTTATAATTCGCCGCAGGCGTGTAGGTCACCTGATTCAAGGATACCGCGCTCAACGACCCGTGTGCGGGTCCTATCGCGATCAGGTAGGTCAGCGCATCACCTTCCGCATCGTTCGCGACCAGCGTGATGGCCTTGGCCATATCCTCGTCCGTCGTCACGCTCTGCACCTGCGCGATCGGCACCGTGTTCACTTGAGACACGGAGATGGAAACCGTCACAGGCGTGCTCGTCAGACTGGCGTCCTTCGCGGCAAAGGCGAAACTGTCTGGACCGAAGTAATTCGCCGCAGGCGTATAGGTCACCCGGTTCGAGGTGACTGCGCTCAGCGTCCCGTGCGCAGGGACGGTCGCGATCAGGTAGACCAGTGCGTCACCATCCACATCCGTCGCAACCAGTGTAATCATCTTGGCTGTGTCCTTGGCGGTCGTCACACTCTGCGGCTGCGCCACAGGCGCGTCATTCACAGGTGTCACGGTGATGGAAACGATAGCGGTCGCTCCAGTCAAACTTCCGTCAGCGGCACGAAAGGCAAACGTATCGGGGCCAAAATAATTCGCAGCAGGCGTGTAGGTCACCTGATTCGAGGATATTGCACTCAACGCACCGTGCGCGGGGGGTGTCGCGATCAGGTAGGTCAGCGCGTCACCTTCGACATCCGTTGCAACCAGTGTGATGGCGTTGGGCACGTCCTCCTCCGTGATCACGTTCTGCTCCTGCGCGACAGGCGCGTCATTGACCGCCGTCACCGTGATGGAGACCGTCGCAGGCATGCTCGTCAGACTGAAATCTTTGGCCGTAAAGGTAAAGCTGTCGGGGCCGTTGTAGTTCGCTGCCGGCGTGTAGGTCACCCGGTTCGAGGTAACCGCGCTCAGTGTCCCGTGCGCGGGGGCGGTCGCGACCAAGTAGGTCAGCACATCGCCTTCCGCGTCAATCGCGGCCAGCGTGATCTCCTTGGCCGTATCCTCCGCCGTGGTCACGCTCTGCGCCTGCGCCACAGGAGCGTCATTGGCGGGCGTCACTGTGATGGAGACCGTCGCAGGCATGCCTGTCAGGCTTGCATCAGCGGCCGCAAACGTGAAGCTGTCGGGGCCGTTATAGTTTGCAACAGGCGTATAGGTCACCTGGTTTGAGGAGACCGCGCTCAGCGTCCCGTGCGCGGGGCCTGTCACGATCAGGTAGGTCAGAGGATCGCCTTCCACATCGGTCGCAGCCAGCGTGATGGCCTTGGCCGTGTCCTCAGCCGTGGTCACGCTTTGCGCCTGCGCCACAGGCGCGTCATTGACCGCCGTCACCGTGATGGAGACTAAGGCGGCTGGGCTCGTCAGGCTGCCATCCGAGGCTTGGAAGGTGAAGCTGTCAGGCCCGTTGTAGTTCGCCGCTGGCGTGTAGGTCACCCGGTTCGAGGTAACCGCGCTCAGCGTCCCGTTTGCGGGTCCTGTCGCAACCAGGTAGCTCAGGGCATCGCCATCCGAATCAATCGCGGCCAGCGTGATGACTTTGGCCGTGTCCTCCGCCGTGCTCACGCTCTGCGCCTGCGCCACGGGTGCGTCATTGACTGCTGTCACGGTGATGGAGACCGTGGCGGGAGCTGAATCCAACGAGCCGTCATTGGCCTTGAAGGTGAAACTGTCAGGCCCGTTGTACCCGGTTGCCGGCGTGTAGGTCACCTTGTTGGTCAAAACGACGCTCAGTGTTCCATGCGCGGGGTTTGCGACAATGGCGTAGATCAGGGGGGTGGCATCAACATCGGTCGCCACAAGCGTGATGGCCTTGGCCGTATCCTCAGCCGTGGTCACGCTCTGAGCCTGCGCCACAGGCGTGTCATTGACGGGCGTCACCGTGATGGAGACCGTCGCGGGTATGCTTGTCAGACTGCCATCCGTGGCTTGGAATGTAAAGCTGTCGGGTCCATTGTAGTTCGACGCAGGGGTGTACGTCACCCGATTGGAGGTGACCGCGCTCAGCGTCCCGTGCGCGGGACTGGTCGCGATCAGGTAGGTCAGCGCGTCGCCTTCCCCGTCGGTCGCAGCCAGCGTGATCTCCTTGGGTGTATCCTCCGCCGTGGAGACGCTCTGCGGCTGTGCAACGGGCACTGTATTCACCTGCGTCACCGTGATGGAGACCGTCGCTGGAGTGCTCGTCAGACTAGCGTCCCTCGCCGTGAACGAGAAACTGTCGGGGCCAAAATAATTCGCCGCCGGCGTATAGGTCACCTGGTTCGACGAGATGACGCTCAGCGTCCCGTGCGTGGGACTGGACGCAATCGTATAGGCCAAGGCATCGCCCTCAACGTCCGTTGCACCCAACATAATCACTTTCGCCGTATCCTTTGTTGTACTAACACTCTGCGCCTGGGCAACGGGCTTATCATTGACAGGCGTCACCGTGATGGAAACCATGACGGGCATGCTCGACAAGTTGGCATCGCTCGCTTGGAAGGAGAAGCTGTCAGGGCCCGAGTAGTTGGCCTCAGGCGTGTAGGTGACCACGTTGGAAGAAATGACGCTCAGCGAGCCATGCATAGGGCTCATCATAATCGCGTATGTAAGAGCGTTGCCCTCAACATCGGTAGCCATGAACGTGATCATTTTAGCTGTGTCTTCTGCCGTGGTCACGCTCTGCGCCTGTGCGACGGGAGCATCGTTCACGGGCGTCACGGTGATGGAGACTGTCACCGGCGTGCTCGTCAGGCTGGCGTCTTTGGCCGTGAAGGCGAAGCTGTCGGGACCGAAATAATTAGCTGCTGGCGTGTAGGTGACTATATTGCCGGCGATCGTGCCCAAGGTTCCGTGCGCGGGAGGCGTTGCAATCGCATAAGTCAGAGCATCATTCTCAACGTCCGTTGCGGCCAATATGATCGCTTTAGGCGTATCCTCCGCCGTGCTCACACTCTGGGCCTGTACTACGGGCGCATCATTGACGGGCGTCACCGTGATCGAGACTGTGGCTGCGGCGGAGTCCGCCGAGCCGTCGTTGGCCTTGAAGGTGAAGCTGTCCGGGCCGTTGTAGTGCGCCGTTGGCGTGTAGGTCACCCGATTCGACGAGATGGCGCTCAGCGTCCCGAACGAAGGCCCGGAAACGACCGCGTAGGAAAAGAGGTTCGTCTCCACGTCGGTCGCCGCGAGCATGATTACTCTGGCTGTGTCCTCCGCTGTGCTGACGCTCTGCGGCTGCGCCACGGGCAGATCGTTCACGGGCGTCACGGTGATGGAGACTGTGGCGGAGGGGCCGACAAGCGGGGGCTCGCTCGCCTGGAAGGTGAAGCTGTCAGGCCCGAAGTAATTCGCCGCTGGCGTGTAGGTCACCACATTAGACGTGAGAACGCTCAGCGTGCCATGCGCGGGGCCCGCCAGAATGGCGTAGGTTGCCGGGCTGTTCTCGGGATCGATGGCCACCAGCGTGATCGCCTTGGCCGTGTCTTCCGGTGTCGAGACGCTCTGCGGCTGTGCCACGGGCGCATCGTTGACAGGCGTCGCCGTGATTGAAACCGTGGCTGGAGCGGAGTCCGCCGCGCCGTCATTGGCTTTAAAGGTGAAGCTGTCGGGGCCGTTGTAATTGGCCACTGGCGTGTAGGTCACCTGATTTGAGGAGATGGCGCTCAGCGTCCCGTGTGCAGGAGCGGCAACCACCGCATATGAAAAGACGTTCGTCTCCACGTCGGTGGCCGCGAGGGTGATCACTTTGGCTGTATCTTCGGCGGTGGTCACGCTCTGCGCCTGCGCCACGGGCAGATCGTTCACAGGGGAAACGGTGATGGAGACTGTAGCGGGCGTGCTGGTCAGGCTGGCATCTTTGGCCGTGAAGGTGAAGCTGTCAGGCCCGAAATAATTCGCTGCTGGCGTATAGGTGACGCTACTGCCTGAGACAGTGCCCAAGGTTCCGTGCGAGGGTGTCGTTGCAATGGCATACGTCAGGGGGTTGCCCTCCACATCGGTCGCCACCAGTGTAATCGCCTTGGCCGTGTCTTCCGCCGTGGTCACGCTTTGTGGCTGAGCCACAGGAGCTGTATTCGTCGTTACGGGCGGGTTATAAGCAATTGAAATGCTTTTAAAGTAGGTATTTCCACCTGCTGTCCGAGTACCCGCATTGCTATCTTTAACAAAACTGAAACTATAGGTCTGGCGCGCACCATCGGCGCACTCAAACTTAATTAAGTACGTTCCATCTGGAACGACAGCACCTGCTTTATTCTTGAGATTCCATGTGGCGACCATTGTCGTCGGGGCGGTATGACTTGAACGCGTGGCTCCCATCACGGCATCGGCATCAGACGATCCAGCAGCAGATATCCATGAAGTCAAATCTGTTTTATGTGATCCAGCGTATCGGAGAATGGTTTTCACAAATGTGCCGCCACTCGTCGTAACCCACACGGCAACACAGTTTTTGGGCTTATAAGAACCGCCTGGCGCCGCGGTACTAAAGGAGAGGTTAAACTCGGTTGCAGCAAACACCCGCAACGAAACAAACATCCCTAACACAGACATGGTTAATATTTTCTTCATTTTTCGCTCCTATTTTTTAGTTGCTCCTGTCAGATGACAGGAGCATATATTTTTCGTTTTAACAGGTCTGTTTAAAAGAAAATGGATATTTCAAAACCGAACAGGTCTAGCCGTTCAGCCATGTAGCCGCCCGTAAAACTCGAGTTGAAGCTTCCGTTAGCCGTATTGCTGAAAAAGAGACTATAGGCATGTGTTGGCGTATTGTAGCGCCAGCCAGCCGCCAGCGAGGGCCAATCATTTTCAGTATGATATCCGCTCACAGGAACAGCCATTTCACTAAAGAGCTGGTGCCTTGAGGTCAACGCAAAACTCAGACTGACGGGGACTGCCAACGTATGATTTTCTTCGACAGGCTCAAATACGCCTCGGTATGCTTTTGGATAGCGTTTGTCCTGCGCATTATCTTTTTGTGAGCTATTAGCTCCTTCATAGTCTGACTGGGACGTATACAGAAGGCCACTCCCGAAGCGGAACCGCCATAATGATTTTTCAACTAGAAGCGCGCCATTGCCAGCGACCATGCCACTCCAGTCATCCTGGCAAAAATAGGTCGCCCCGCCTGCCACCGAGAGATCCACAAAGTACTCGTTCTCATCTAACAGTTGGTATTTGGTCATCAGATCCCACAGATCATACGATCCTGATTCATAGTTGACACCGTTTTTGATGTAATCTCGGCCATTTGTCCGCTGCAGGGTCACATCCCAGTCCTTGGTGATACCATACCCAAACATAATGCCGACCTTGACACCCGATTCGAGTCCTAACAGATCATGAAAGGTATCACCTCTCCCACCATTAGCAAAGGTCTGGTTCTGGGAAATATGGGAGAACCTGGCGAAAAAATCACCCGCTGGAACAGTCGCTGTTTTTGGGAAAAGCACGCCGACGGGGGCGCGACGCATATTTTCAGTCCACGCGTACGTTCCTTCGGGAAGCTCTTCAACCACTTCCTTGCCTTTCACACCTTTGCCATCCGTCGCGACAAACAGATCCTCTTCCAGTTGACTAATCCGGTCTTTGGAGGTTTTCAGGTCCTTCTCTAATTGGACAACATCCAAGCCGGGTGCGTTCGTCGCAGCGACTGGCGCGATATTAGCGCCTTTAAGCTGGCTTTCCAACTGGGCAATCCGGCGGCTCTGTTCCGCGGCCTGCGCCTGAGCAGCCGTCAGTGCGGCTTTTGTGGCTTTCAGTTCAGCTTCCAAACGCGCGGTGATGTCGCCCTGCTGTCCGGCGGCATCCGGGGCTTTGACAGCGTCTTGCGCATGAACCGAATAACTGAGGGTGCCGGCCATCAGAACAACGGCGCACAGCATTTTAATTGAGTTTGATGTAGTATTCATGGGTATTCCTTTATCCTTCCTTATTTCACCTTAATTTCGACAGACTTGACATAGCCTTCATCTTCGTGCACAGCGCCGGTATAGCCCGCTGGCAGAGGGATCTTGAACCCGCGGTAATGGTTGCCTTTGTCTTTGCGGGATTCGACACGTAACACATAGTTTCCGTCCAGCAGGTCAAGGGTCCCCATCCGCACAGGAATGCTGAAGGTGGCACTCTTATTCCAGCGGATCGTAGCCCCCGTCACAGCATCAATGTCCGCTGGCTTTTCCTTTGAGCGGGATTTAAACGACCACGCGAGCAGGTCTTTGTAGTATTTCTTTTTCGGCGAAAACATGCGCACCGTCCGAATAAATTCATTGGTGCTGTTTTCAAGCCAAGCCACGACCATGGGTTCATCGCCACTCCCGTTGCGGACTGAGAACGTGAGTTCCAGTGTCTTATTGGTGCCTTCGGCATACAGGGTATTGAACAGGGGCGATGCCGTCAACAGGACGAGCATCAGAAACAGTTGACTTCTGTTTTTCATCTATCTTCCTTCTTTCCTTTTAGCGGTTAATAATCATGACACCTGTGAGAGCGATGGATATTCCAACCAAAATGAACGCTGTGATCCGAATCACCGGATTGCGTGATTGCACGCCCATAATAATCCCTGTCAGCGTCGCAAGGACCATCAATATACCGGTCAGGTCAATCAGGACCCGCTGGAGCGGGTTGCTCTTGTTTCCGCGATGCAACTGGACCAACGCAGCAGCCCAGCGATTTTTCGACTGCCGGATCTCGTATCGCTTCTGCGTCTTATCCACACTAATCGCGGTCGTCGCCCAGACGGATTCCACATTGAACTGAAGCTGCTTGGCATCGTCTTCTACTGAGCCTGCCTCCAGTTTCCCAGGATACTGCTTCGCCAGTTTCTGCGCCAGTTGCAACGGGGCCACCTCATCTGAACCGGCTGGAAGCGAATGACTCTCCGTCACCGTATAGCTCCGATCCGACAGGCTGACATCAACCGTAAAGCGTCCGCCCGACTCGTCTTCAAACCGGAGAGCCGCTGACTCGTCTTTCATGGAAAAATCTTTCACAGCCACGCCCGCAGGCAGCTTAGCCTTCAAATAGCCAGACAGCTCGGCTTGCTCTAACTTGATGTTTGCAGGCACCGCGATACGGTTCTCTGAGTTAAACAATTCGGGACGGCTCGCCAGAAAGCCGCTGAGACCGAAAAAGAGGAAGAGCACACTCATTGCCAGGGATGCATACACATGAACATGCCGTGTCCATATACGCGATAGCAACCCCGGGTCATCCATCGCACTCATACCGTTGATATTACTAAAACTCTCACGGAAAAAGAGCTTTTTAGGATGTCTTTTCTTTTTGAGGATCTCTTCAAGACCCTTCATCATAGGGTCGCTGCCGCAGGTATAAATCTCCGTATCTCGGGTCAGCGGATAGTTGAGAAAGTGCTCTGTCACACGTCCGCGCAACCCGGTCCAGTCGTCATCGGCAAAATCGAGGCAGGTGTAAACCGTGAGATTCGGAATCTTCGCCATGCGCTCCAGGTAGAAGAGATCCTTCTCCTTGCGCTGTCCAAAATAGAGGGTCTTCTTGGCCGCCGGACACCTTTCCATCATGGCGATCAGCGGAGCCAGCCCAGTCCCCGTGCCCACAAAGACCTTCGGGTTGGGCGTATCCTGCAAATAAAAATCGCCTTTGGGCTCTGTAACTTCCACCTGGCTCCCCACTTCATAGCCAGTGATGAACGAACTGCCGCGCCCACCCGTGAGCAGCGTCACCGCCAAGGTGAGAATTCCGTCTTTCAGCTCCACGATGGAATAGGCCCGGTTGAAGAAGCCGACATCATCTTTAAAGCGTATGGTTACAAACTGTCCGGGGTTAAACGCCATGTCCTTTGTCCGCAAACGGACTTCCATGACGATGGAGGAGACCATCTTCTTTTCAATGATCACGGCCGGATGCCAGACAATCTGCAAAGACGGATCATCGGTCACCAGTTCAATGCCCTGAATGGGGCAATTGTAATAAGCGGCCAGCATCTTCTTCTGATGCTTTTCAAAATCTTTCCCATACGCTTCTGCATGGGCCTTGTAGGTCAGCTTAAAAATAGCCGAACAGGTCTGCTCGCAACTGCCGCACCCCAGGCATTGGTCTTTATTAATTTTAATGTCTGTAATCATTTAAATTTTTTCCATCCTGGGCTCTCTATTTCACGGATTTCTCCGTTCTGTTTTACAAGAAACATCGCTTCACCGCCGAACGGCTTGATGATTTCGAATGTTTTTTCAGGCCCCTGCAGCACACCTGTGGTCGAAAAAGCGTCCGCCAACCAGTTTTGGCCGGTTTGCGGGAACGCAATACTCACCGATACCACCTGCGTCTTCGCCGGATACCCCGTGCGGGGATCCATGATATGATAAAACTCCTGCCCGTTGACCAGGATCGGATTTTCATAGTTGCCGCTCGTGGAAGCGGATATGCCAGTGCCGGGATCCTGAATCACGCTCCAGGTTTCGTCACGGGCTTCCGGATGCTGTATCCCAATCCTGAACGGCCGCTTCTTCGGTGAAAGACCAAAGGCCGCGGTCTCCCCGCCAATTTGAACCAACGCACGTTCCGCACCGCCCGCTTTCAACAGTTCAATCACGTGATCCGCGCACATCCCTTTAACAATGCCGCCAAAGTCAAACTGGAGCCCGGCTTTGGAAAGCTTCAGTTGGTTGCCGGACAATTCCACCCGATTCAGCCCGCATTGTTGACGGACGGCAACGACCTCCGCATCCGACGGCAACGTCCCCTGCTTGGCTGCCTGCCGCCAGAGATTGCGGATCGGAGCGCAGGTGATATCAAACACGCCTTCACTGAACTTAAACGCCTGAATGGCTTTGCCAAAGGCGTCCGCCAGCACAGGAGATAGCTCCACATCGCCAGCCTCTTTGCGTCGGTTGATCGCTGAAACTTCACTGTCAGACTTATAGTCGTTAAAGACATGATCGATGCTTTCCAGATAGCTCCAGACCTGCTTGCTCAACTGTTCGTTAGCGGGATAAAAGCGAAGCTGCACCGGAATTCCGTAATACAGTTCACGGGACTCCTGATACCACTGCCCGGATTTCTTAACCGACCGAACCGCAACGTAAATGCCGGTTACGAGCAGCACCAGCAAGAATCCTGCATATAATAGCCGCTTTATCATCATGACCACTCACCTTGATGTGATAAAAATGGTATGGGTCTACCACGCACAAACAAACACTCAACATCCGAAAATTGCGATCAAATAACAATATAATGGTGCAAATGTTGCCAGAAACCCTCTCCAAAGTCAACTAGAATTATAGATATTATTTATTATTTTTTAATGATCTTTTATCATAACTCATGCTCCGCCCCCAATAATCTCACCCCAAAATAATCTCCTTGCCTCTTATACGGAGGTTTGGCATAGTGTGACCCTTGATTAAAGCATCCCTTTTTAACAGGAATCCACCTATGAAATCCTTTCAGCGCGTGTTAATCGTCTCTCTCTTTTTGGCTCTCAACAGCTCCACTACCCTTTTGCTGGCACAAGAGGCCCCGGAGCCTGAAGAGCCGGCAACCACCAACATGCTCAACCACGAGGAATCAGAGTCCGGAAAACCAATCGTCCCCAAGACGAATGCCAACTACTCGCAACTCTTGGAAAAGTTTCTCTCCAACCAGCAGGAAAAATATCTCCTGCATACGGTTCGTTGCCAATATGTCAGCGCGGAAACCCTCAGGCGCCTTGTTGAAAACTTCCTCTCGCCTGCCGGCACGGTTGCCTGCAGCGGCGAGGATGATGTGCTCATCATTTCTGACACGCCGGAACGCATTGAGCAGGTCAAAGAGATCGTCAAAGAGGCTGACCAGCCTGTCCCGCAGATTCTCGTGGAGGCGCGCATCGTGGAATTCGAACTCAGCGATGCCCTGAATAAAGAAGTGAACATCGGGTTTAATGCCATGGGCGATTCAGACCCGCTTCGTAAGGTCTTCAGCAATCTGATCCTGCCGGGGTACGATGCGTATGCCACAAGCGTTGAAGGCGTAGATGCTTCCGCCGGCGGCGGTTCAAACGGCCGCGTCTGGGCCTTCGGCGGTAATGACAGCTATAAGATCTGGGGCGTGGTCAACTATCTGCAGACCAAGGATTGCGCGCGTCTGCTCTCTTCGCCAAACATTGTGATCCGCCGTGGTGCGGACGGCAATATCACAACCGGTGAAAAGGTCCCGATTGATACTGAGACCACGACCGGCAGCAGCATCAGCAAGTCGACACGCTTTGAAAACGTCGGTGTCAAGCTGATCGTCCGTCCGGTCATGGTAGCAGGCGACCGCATCCGCCTGCGCATCAACCCGGAATTTTCGAATATTGCCCGCTACGACCTCATCAGCAAGGCACCTTACATTGCCCTGCGCTCCGCAACAACAGAACTGGAAGCCAAGTCTGGCGATATGATCATCCTGGGCGGCCTCTTGCGGAAGGAAGAACGGGAAACCGATACGCATGTCCCTTATCTCTGGCGTATCCCTGTCCTGGGCTGGTTCTTCACGGGAAAGTCAACCCGGTCTATCACGACCCAGTTGGTCATCTTTATGACCCCCCACTTGATCTCTCCTGAGACCGCGGTTGCACGCGACCAGACACAAACTGGAAAAATGACGGAACAGCTCAAGCTCAAGATACAGGAGATCGAAAAGCAACTTTACGACGAACAACAGTCACTCGGGTGTCCGTGCAATCGCGCGACTCCAAAGAAGGATGCCGAATGAGCATAAAGAAGAAGTGCGTTAGTGCGTTAGTGCATTATTGCGTTAGTACAATGACACGTTGTGGTGGCACAGTCTACTGCCTGTTGTTGCTCTGCCTGACATCAGCGTGCGACAAGATTGCCAAGGCAACAAAGGAACAAACCTCGAACCGTTCCATCACGGTCAAGAAGGGCGACTTCCCGGTGGTCTTCCGTGTCGACGGACAACTGGATGCCATCAAGAACCATCCCCTCGCCTTCTATGGCAAGCGCGGAAGCCGTGAACTGAAGCTGACCTTTGTCACGCCTGAACATTCGCTGATCAAATCAAACGATGTCGTCTTCCGGATCTCCGAAGAATTTTTCAAGCGCCAGGAAACAGAGTTGCTGCGAAGGATTCAAACCGCCGAGCTCAACGTCGCAATGGCTCAGAGCGATATTGAAATGATTCAGGCGGATAACATCAACGATCTGAAGACCGCGCTGGACACTCTTAAAACCTCGGTCGATTCGTTTAATAAGTATGACAAAGAGGATGCCCCGAAAAAGAAGCGGGATATCCAGCAGGCTGTTGAGACAAAGATCAACGCCATGGAAAAAGCAGATGTCGATTTGACGCTCGCTCGCAAGGCGCTCGCGGATGCCTACGCCATGGACGAGTACAAGCAGATGGCAGCGGCCAGCAAAGTGAACGAAGCGGAAATCACCTTGGATAAAGCGCGACAGGACGTGGACTCTTCCTTCTATGATTTGCGCGTCTTTAAACGGTATGATCATCCGGAAAAACTTCAGACATCACGTGAAACTGTCAAGCGCAACACCATTGCCGTGCAACGCGGAATCGTCAACAACGAGACGCGCCAAACAAAGAAAGCCATCGAACTCGAAACCGAGAAGGCCTCTATCGATGACTTGAAGTTTGAACTCAAGGAGATCCAGGAGGACATGCAAAAACTGGAGATACGAGCCCCAGCCACAGGGACACTCTTCTATGGGAACCCGGAAAACTCGCGTTGGCGCGGACGCTCGGAGGAGACGCTCCGAGAGGGCAGTGAAATCTGGATCGGCCAAGTCATCGCCTATATTCCGGACATGGCCAGTTTTCGCGTGGAGACCAGTATTCCCGAAGAGTTCCGCTCGCGTGTCAAAGTCGGCTTACCCGTCCACATCAAGGCCAAGGCCATACCCGACTTGCTCCTGAATGGCTCCATCGAAAGCATCGCTGCGGCTGCCACGCCCATTGTCCATTGGGATGCGCAGAGCCCTAAAGTCTATTCCACGCAAATATCCACGGACAAATCAGACGCGCGCTTGACCTCCGGCATGACCGTGCAAGTGGAAATCATCGTTGAGACCATCAAGGACGCTTTGTATGTCCCCATCGAGGCGGTCTACACACGCGAGGGCGGCTCGTATGTGAAGGTGGAAAACGCCACCGGCCCCGCCGAAGAGCGCAAAGTCAAGACCTCCCGTTTTTCAGCAGACTACATTGAAATTACTGAAGGTCTCTCAGAAGGCGACCACGTGCTGCTCGTCCGCACAGCCCTTTAATTATGATCGAACTACTCCAGCTCTCCAAGCAGTATCGCGCAGGGGGCGTCACGATTGATGCGTTACGCCCGACCTCCCTGGTGGTTCCTGCCGGGGCTTTCCTGACGGTCATGGGCCCCTCCGGTTCTGGAAAATCAACCTTGCTGAACCTCTTTGGCTTGCTGGTTCAGCCCACCTCCGGCGTTTATAAAATCAATGGCCGCGAAGTCACCTCCCTCTCGGATGATGAAACGTCGCACGTCCGCAACCAGACCATCGGCATGGTCTTCCAGTCCTTTAACCTGCTGACACACTTAACCTGCCTTGAGAATGTCTGCCTGCCCATGCAATATGCACGGCACCACCATGCCGCAATGAAGATACGGGGCAAGGAGCTGCTGGACCGCCTCGGCCTTCACGGGCGCTATCAGTCAACCCCCACGCAGCTCTCCGGCGGCCAATGCCAGCGCGTCGCCATCGCGCGGGCACTCGCCAATGAGCCGCCCGTCATTCTTGCGGACGAGCCGACCGGCAATCTGGATGAAAAGACCGGCCTGGAAGTCATGCAGATTTTTTCCGAATTGAACCGCGCCGGAAAGACCATCATCATGGTCACCCACAACCCCGCCTACCAAGTTTATGCCACCCATCGGATTACCATCCACGACGGAACCGTCTCTTTCAAGGTCTAACAACGATGTCCTTCTTCCAACTCTTAGCAACAGTCTACGCCAGCCTTTCGCGCCACGTCATCCGCGCCTTGCTGGCCACGCTCGGCATTGTGCTGGGCATTGCCGCTGTTGTGGCCATGCTGGCGATCAGCGAAGGCGGAAAGCGCGGCATCATCGACCAGATTAAAGCCCAGGGCATCAATAACATCATCCTGAAAAGCGTCAAGCCCACGACCACCACGACCGACTCCAAAAACACAAGCCGCTCCATCGAGATGTATGGAATCACGCAAAAAGACTTCGACCATATTTCGGAGACCTTCAGCAACATTGAACAGATCGTCCCTGTCCAGGAGAAGAGCTTCAATATTTATAACGGGCAAAACAAAACTGACATCGCGGTGCTTGCCATCACGCCGGCCTTGTTCGACGTCATCAACTGCACCATCACCGATTCCCGCAGCAAAAAATTCCCCGAGAGCAACAACGGCCTTTTCATGCCGTCCTGCTACCTGGGTATCGATGCGGCACGAAAACTTTTTGGCCATCGCGACCCCATGGACGAATGGATCGAGATCGGCAGGCGTTCGTTTCGGGTCATCGGACTTTTAGAAGGCGCGGGCCAGGGACGGATTGGCGGCTCGCACAATATTAACAATGTCATCTATGTCCCCATGGCCATGGCGGAATCGATCTGGGGCAGGGGCAACCAGACCCGTTATTACGGCACCGAGGTCGTCGCGTACCACTTCCTCTACATCAGGGTCAAAGAGGTTGAACAGGTGCCTGACACTGTCGCGCGCCTGAAGAGCTATCTCCAGGTCGCACACGTCAACGCCGACTATGAATTGCAGGTGCCGTATGAACTGATGCGGGCTGCGGAGAAGACGCAGCGCATCTTCACCCTCGTGATGACCTCCATCGCCGCCATCTCCCTGCTGGTCGGCGGCATCGGCATCATGAATATCATGCTGGCGAATATCTTCGAGCGCACACGCGAGATCGGCGTCCGCCGCGCACTGGGCGCAACACGCCGCGACATCTTAGTCCAGTTCCTGACAGAGTCGATCGTGCTCACCTTCTTCGGAGGTGCCTTGGGGATCGGTGTGGGCATTTTGACAGCGTATGGCGCAGAAGCCATTGCGCAATGGAATGGCGACATGACTATCCGCGCCATCATCACCACGGAAAGTCTGCTCGTCTCCCTGGCCGTCTCCGTCGTGACCGGCATCACCTTCGGCACCTATCCGGCCTGGAAGGCCGCGCGCCTCGATCCGCTCGTCGCGCTTCGGCACGAATAACAACGTGGCTTGTACTGCAGCGCGAGGGGCTTGGTATCCGCATCCGCAAATGGTTGCTTACGGATGCTTAAGTCTTTGTCACATAACCTTAGAAGAACGAGATCACCGTGCCTGCCGCCATGAATTTAACGGCAATTTGATTGCCCTTGTAGCTCGTGTCAAGGCTGTAGTTAGCTGGAAGGTTCGTCACGGAAACCCCGCCCGTCAATGAACCATACGTGGCGATCACACAGGGCGCGCTCGGGTTTGCGCCGACAGTGACATTGATCGTCGCATTGTTCAAGTTCAGGTTTCCGGAGACATTCAAGCGTCCACAGCTAGGGGTAGCGCTTCCATCAATCGTAACAGCCAGCGTTCCAGAGTTGGTCACAGCATTGGCATAGATCGTACCACCCGTCCCCAAGGAGAGCGTATTGGCCGCCTTAACAATCAACGCATTGATATTGGTCACCACACCGCCGGTACTCACGGTTAACACGTTTCCGGTCGATACGGCTCCAGCGTTTCCGGTGTAGCCGACATACACGCTCTGGTTGCTGGCATTCCACTGAGAATCCGTGCCGGTGACCGTCACTGTGTTGTTGTTGGCCTCGGTGAGGTTGAGGGCGGCGCGGCCGATATAGCTGATCCCACTGGTGGTCGTGAGCTGCCCGCCGCTGGTGACCTGCGCCACATTGGCATTCGCCTTTTCTGGCGCGCCCACAACTCCGTCTTTCCGGGCGTTACCGACGGTGATGCTGACCATGCTTGCGGTGCCGGTTCCGGTGACTACCAACTTGTTGGCCGTGGAGGCCTGGTCGTTGCCCTGTTGATTGTTCACGTCGCCGACAAACATGTTTCCGACGCTGGTGAGCACGCCGCCAAAGCTGACGGTGACAATGTTGTTGTTTGAGTTTTCCCTTTCCCCAAACCCGATGTAGAACGCCTGACCGGAGTTGCCGGTGAAGGTGGAGGTCGCGGTACCACCTCCGATTGTCATGTTGGCACCGCCGAGGGTGCTGTAATAGGGGTTGCCAATCCTCACCTCGCCATTGACGTTCATCCGGCCACCGTTGGTCAGGAGGATGGTGCTGCTGGTGGTGGCGGTTTTGCCCCAAACGAGGTTGCCCACATTGGTCACGACCGCGCTGCCCGCAGTGCCGGCACCATCGATCACCGTCTGTATGTTGGATAGATTGACGCCAGAGGCCAGGGTTGTGAAATCCCCGCCACCAAGATTCCACGTGGAATTCACTCCGCTGCCGCCCTGAATTGTCAGAGTGGTGTTGTTCCCCGAGAAGCTCACCCCGCTACCGGTGACCGTGCCGTTATTTAAGACGACTTTACCTCCATTCAGAGTCGTTAGACCCGTATAGGTGTTGGCGCCGGTGAGCGTCAGAGTTCCGGCACCTGCCTTGGTGATGCCATATGTAGAACCGCTGAATGCCTGGGCAAAGGTGGCGTTTCTGCCGGTATTGACCGTGATCTGGCGAGTCCACCCCAAGGCGCTGGCTCCAGTGTTAGAGAAGGTCAGATCGCCCGTGCCGCCGACGGTGAAGTCGCCACCGATCGACACCGCATTGGAGATGGTGCGGGCGGTGGCATCGCTGCTTTGGATCGTGCCGCCGTTGAGGTACAGCGTGCCGCTGCTGAGGGCGGTGGCGCTGCTGCCAACCGCGAGGGTACCAGCCGAGAGGGTCGTGCCACCGCTGTAGGTGTTGTTGCCGGTAAGCGTGAGCTTGTTGGCACCGCTCTTGATGAGTCTGATGCTTGTCGCAGTTCCGTTGCCGATGGCGTTGGCTTCAGTTACGTCCGCGGTTACGTTGAGATTGAGGGATGAATTCCCATTGAAATCCACCACCGCACCGCTTTGTCCGCCGTATCCTTCACCGCTGTTGGCGGTGGATGTAAGGCCAGCGATACCGGCAACGCCTGTGCCGCTGCCCCATGTCGTGCCGCTACCAGCTACCGTGACCTCCAAGGTGGCTCCGTTGGCAACGGTGACCGTGCCAGCTGCGGGCATGGAAGCGCGAGTATTGAAACGGAGCGTGCCGTTGCTGATTGTCGTGCCTCCAGCGTAGGTGTTGCTGGCGGTGAGGGCCAAATGCCCCACCCCTTCCTTGATCAGGCCCGACGCGCCGGTGCCGATGATTGCGCCAGAAATGGTGGCACCGCTCGAAAGATTGGAGTTCTTAAGAACCGAGATCGTGCGTGTAGCACCGTTGAGATTGATTCCATTTTTAAAGTCTAGTGTGGAGCCCGATTGAGAGGCCGATGACTGGAGAAGCAAAGTGGATGGATTGAAGAAGCCGGTGGCGGAACCTTCGCCACTGGCACCCCACACCACCGTACCGCCACCTCCCAAGTTGACGTTCATGCTGGTGGCCCCGTTTTCTGAAAACCCGCTGGCACCGCCGATCAACTGTACCTTCCCCGCATCCGCGCCGAGGGCGCGCGAGAAGGTACTGGTCCAGTATTCTTCAAACACCCCACCGTTGAGGGTGAGGTTGCCGCCGGGGAGATTGCCGCCGAACATCGTGACGCCCCCGTTGAGGGTGGTTGTGCCAAGGTAGGTGTGGGCGGCTGCGGGGTTGGCTCCGAGATAAACCGTTCCCGTGCCGTTTTTGGTGATGCCGCCGGCCCCGGATATTGGCGCGCCGTTTATGTTGACTTGCTGCGTGTTATTGATGACCAACTCGGAGTCATTGGTCACCGTGCCCGTGCCACCCGTCCCGCGGGTGATCGTCAATACGCCACTGGCCCCGGTTGCAAGGATGCCGTTCAGCGTTAAACTGGACGCACCTGTCCCGAGACTGATCGACAAACCCGTGCCGCTGTAGCGCAGGGTGTTTGCAAAGCGGTTGGCGGTCAGCGTCTGGGCGGTCGTGGTGTTGATTTCATAGTTAGCAGTGCTGCTTGTCCAGCCGCCTTCGGTATTCGCCGTGGTGCCGGTGAAATCGACGATGTTATCACTACCGTCGATGGTGGCGTATCTGGTCGAAGTGCCCGAGCCACGGCTCGCCCAGGGCCCGATGATGCCGTTCACCAAGGAACCAGCGGCCAAACCCGTCATGGTGGATGTGATGGTGCCGGTGCTCAGGACATTGAGTGTCGCCCCGGCATTGCGGGTGAAGGTGCCGGTGTCCAGGGTGAGCGTCCGTCCTGCGGCGACATTGAAAGTCTGTTTGCCGAAGAGGGTCAAGCCGGAGCTGATCGTGGCTCCGCTCACGGTGCTGGAGGATACCGTGATGCCGCCATTGTTGGTGAGGCTGAGGGTACCGGTACCGAGCGTGACGGTGCCATCCTTGAAGGTGATCAGCCGGCCATTCTGCGTCGCAGAATTCAGGCTGATGGTGTAGGGGTTGACCGCATCTGTGCCAGCGGAGAAGAAGAGATCGTCGTTAGCGGTGGTGACTGCGGTAGGCGTTGTGACATCCCCAGCCGCTGTTGTGTTCCAGAAGGCGTCAATGCCCCAAGTACCGGTGGGCGTGTCACCCGCACCCGCCGTGTCGCCGTTGCTGTCCCAGTACAGAGACGCCGCCTGCGCTCTCCCAACCATCATGCCCGCGACGGCCACACAAACTAACCCGTGTGTTCCATATGTTGCTATCTTCTTAGCGATCGCCTTCGTGGCCGCTGTGAACCTACTTAGTTTCGATGTGTTCATATTCATCTCCTGTGTGTAAAAATAAAAAAGAGTGGTGGTCTTTTCTTTTTCTTCTATTAGACCTTGGAGATTATCTCATATTTTCAGAAAATGGTCTTGTCGCATAAACAGACTTTTTTATGCGACAAGGGCGAGGAGAGAGAGAAGTTCTAAAGTGCTAAAATTCTAAAGTGCTAAAGTGCTAAAGTTTGAACGCTTAACGCTCAACTCTTAACGTTGAAGTCTAGGCAGGACACGGCTCAGGTGCGCGACCGGTAGTGCGAGATGGCTTCTTCGCGGGAATGGACATGCAGTTTGCGGTAGATGCGACGGATATGTTCGTAGAGGGTATTGATGCTGATATCGAGTTCGACGGCGACCTGCTTGTAGAGATAGCCCTCAGCGAGCAGTCGCAGGACGTGATATTCCCGTTCCGACAAGGACGTGACCTCGTCAGCTTCACGGGTGACAGCGGACTTTCCACGGAACGCGGCCACCACCTGGCGCGCAATGGCACTGCTCATCGGCGCACCGCCTGTCGCCACATCGCGCACCGCCTCAATCAACTGCTGGGCGCGCACAGGTTTGAGCATATAACCAGAGGCACCAGACTCAAGCGCCTGAAAAATAGTATCGGTATCCTTGTAGACCGTCAACATGATGATCTCTACCTCCGGCAGGAGGCAGACCAACTTGCGCACACACTCCACACCATTCATGCCGGGCAGATTAATATCCATCAGCACCACGTCGGCAGGCTTCTGAGCCAACCCGCACAGCGCCTCCTCGCCGCTGCCATAGTCCCCCACACACGCAATATGCTCGGTCTGTTTGAGAATCTTCACGAGGCTGAGCCGGACATTGCTGTCATCTTCGACAACCGCAACGGTTAATGTGTCGGGTTTACTGCTCATACGACCTTCACCTCCACTGTCACTGTGGTTCCGTTGCCGGGACTGCTCTCAATCTCGACCTTCCCTTTCAATTGCTTCAACCGACATCTCATATTCTGCAACCCCTGGCCGCCGCCGAGCCGTGTCTTGCCGACAGCAGACATATCAAACCCCTGCCCGTCATCACTGATGACCATACGAAGCCGTCCACCCGCTAAGCTCATGGAGAGCCGAACGGTCGATGCCGCAGCGTGCGCAAGCACGTTACTGAGCGCCTCCTTCAGCACCAGAAAGAGATGGTGGCGCAAGGTTGGCGAGAGTCGAATCTCCGGCCAGCTCTCCGGCAGGGAGAGGCGGCAGGAGAGGCCTGCAGCCTGAAGAAAGTCCTGTGCAAATTCACTGGCAAAGGCGCAAAAACGGGGGAGGGTGTCGTTGACCGGGTTCAGGGTCCAGACGATCTGGTCCACTGAACGGGTCAGGGCTTGCGCGAAACGGAAGATGTCATCCACATGACCGCGCGCCTGGGCTGGCTGGTGGAAATTCGTCTGGGCTAATTCACTCAGCAGGGCAATCTGCGTCAGGCTGGCTCCCAGATGATCATGAACGTCTCGTGCAATCCGGGCGCGCTCTTGTTCAACGGCATGCTGTTCCCGAAGCCGCGCAAACGCGATATATCGCCAGATAGCAAAAACCAGACTGGCCACCAAGACTCCGCACAGCGCCCAGAACCAGAGCTGACGCGTGATTGGCAGGAGGATCCCCAGGACCACCCGCTGCGGTGCGCCACACTGCCGGTTGACGAGGTTGATCCGCCATACGTTTTCACCGGCGCTGGCAATCTCAGCGACCACACAGCCCTCCGCTGCTTTCCAGACCGGTTGCCAACGGCTATAGATAAACAGATCGCCCTCGCGCGCGCCAGCATCGGTCAACTCGATCTCCATCGAGCCGCGGCTCTGGCTCACGCGCTTGATCTCCGCAGCGCCACAGTAGATGTGCAGACGCGAGCCGATCAGGACAGGCTTTTCCATTCTGTGGTCGAGTTCGGTGAAGCAGAGGTGCTGCGAGGCAGACGCCGCCAGCGCCAGCGTCGTCCATGAGCCTTTGGCGATGCCCATATAGCGGTTGTCCCAGAACGACCAGACTGCATAACGATGGGTCGGATGGAGCCCGATCTTCGCAAAATCCACAGTGACGGTCCGCTCCAAGGTGCCGGGATTCCACAAGAGCGCGACCGTCATGTCACCCCAGTCACGCTTGACATGCCCGACCAGGCGGGGCCACTCCCGGCTCGTACACAGGTCCAGCACCTCCGTCCGCTCGCGCGCCGGCGGGGTCATCACCTCGACGTTGCGCCAAAACGGCTGGAAGCTCTCCCAGTGCCACGGGTCGGCGGTGAAGGCCGCACCACAAGAGAGTCCCACCATGCTCATCCACGTGCGAACGAGGGGCCAGCCGCCCGCGATCTCGCTGACATTGGCAATATCCGTACCCATATAGTACGAGTCGTTATCCACTGCGAACCAGCGGCCGTTGAGCGGATAAGAGCGCAGCACGTCGGTCATGGCGCGGCGGACTAGGAGTCGGTCTGCGGTCGTGCCCGTGCGGTTCGCGTCCACCAGACCCACGGTCGCGCGGTCTGGGCGGCTGTCGTTGTACAGCAAATAGGTCCCCTCCCCTGCCACCTCGCGCAAGAGGGCAAAGCCTTTACGCATGACCTCAAAAGAAGTATTATGGGCCAGCTCCTCTGGCGGCAGTTTTAAGTCGGTGCGGTTGATCTTCAGGTAGGTGTATCCGCTTTCGAGAGCCTTCCGGATGCGCAGGACAATGTTGCTCCATCCCGGCGGACCTGCGAAATTAAGCAAGATCCCAGGGCGTGCGCCAGTGACCGCCATGCGTTGCGCGTAGAACGCCATCCCTTCGGGAAAATTCGGAAGGGCCCCCAGCGGGGAACTATCATCTTCATACCCTCCATCAATCTGCATGACTTCAGGGCGCAACCGCTCAGGGTTCTTCACGACCACGTCCACCTCCGCTAGCACATTCTGACCCGTGATATCACGGGCATGAAATTGCCAACTGTTCCACCCCGATAACGCATGCTTGTCCGTACGAGCGCCATGTGTCTTTGCAACCCATGCGGCCCAGCGCGGCAGGGCTGTCCGGGGCGGCTCCGCAAATAAACCCGCCTGCTGGCCCCAGCGCGTCTCACCGGGCTTCACCAGCACACCGCTCATATCCGCGACGACCGCAAAGGCAATCTTTCCGTCGACCTTATGCACGATGCTCGCCTCCAGATATGCAGTCGGGCTCCCGACCGGTCCGAAGAGAAAACCATTGCCGTCCCCGCGATAGAAACCGCCATACTCATGGACCTTGAACGGGGCCTGCAGCTCATCGAGGGCGACCACAGCTGGCGCGAGTTTGACGCTCGTGTCCAATGCCGTAACCAGCCACGCTGCCGGATTGCCCTCCACATGGCCCTCAAGCTCCACAGGCGTCAGCGACAGCAGGCGGACGGACGAGGGCCCTGTGTTGCGGAGTCCCGCCTGGGCCTGAAATCCACGTACACCAGGTACCTGGCTGAAGCGGAAGAGCACGTCAATCTGCTCTTTCTCAAAGCGAAGTGCCACCTCAGACACCGAGGCACGTCCAAAGGGCGTCTCCTCGATGATCTGCGCAACAGGGGAGATAAGCTTTCCTGCTGCGGAATGCAACGCCTGGGTCTGCCCGGGAGGCAATGCGCCCCCCTCCAGGGTTGAAAGCAGTTCGCGCGTTTGTTCGCCACTTACGAAGGTGGCAGAGAAACTTCCCCTGAAAGCCATCACCCCAGGCACGGTGAAGGTGAACGCGCGACCATCGGCATCCAGAGCACACGTGACCTTCGCTTGCTCTTGCGGCAAAGCAACCCCTGCCCACCCCACGATGAGTAGAAAAGCGAACACGCGACAAAAAGGAGATGGGGTCATAGTTAATGCTTCATTCAAAGAAGGCTTGCATGCTCTGCGCTGATTTCTCTCCGGCCTCCGCATACTTCTTGTCGGCAAGATCCACGCGTCCCAGGCATTCCATGTAGACCCCCGCGAGCGCAGTGACCTCGTTGTCCGGTTTAAGTTGCGAGGCCAGGAGTGCGAGGTTGAGATAGTCGACCAGTTTGAGTTTTTCAAATTGGAAATCCGCTGTTTTCCCGGAATCCGCACGGAAGGTCAGTGTGTTGTCGGCCTTGACCGACACCAGTGAAACCTTGGCCTGGGTCACACTCAACGGAATCGGCACAGCTTTCAACCGCTTCGCCTCGCTTAACGCGACCAGGGCCTTCAGCAACAGCTGGTTGAGCTCCTCCTGCTTTCCAGCGGCCAGCTTGCGGGCTTTCCGCAGTTCGGGCGCAGGCGCTGCCGAGCCAGCCGCACCCCCTTTGGCCATGCCGCCCTTGGGGCTCTGCCCCAGCAGCTCCGCCATGGCGCGCCCCATGGCTTCACCGACGTTCATATAGGTCTCCGCGTTGCCGCTATAGTGACCGTTTCCACTGCCCCCCATCGACAGGGGGTTGGAATATACGGTGGTCACGTTGCCCTTGAACTCCGAATATTTGCCTTCCTTGCCGTCGACGGCGCAGTGGGCATCGAACACCTTGTTGCCGCAGCCCTGTTTGTGCTCGCCGAGTGTGGCGAGGACGAACTTTGCGTCCGGGGCATTAAAATCCAGGCGCAATGCCTTGATGAATAGCACGAGATTCTTTTCATAAGCCTCTGCCCATTCCGCTTTGCCGCAATCCTTCTCACCCTGCCAGAAGAAGAATCCCGCGACCTCGTATTTAGTTGCATCGGGATAATAGGTTTTGAGATCCGCCAGAACATCGAGGGCTGCCCGGACATCACCGTCGTATTGCACGCCTGCATACCACTCCTTGCCCTCCTTCGGCTTCCTCGGCGTTTCTTTGTTGCCACCATAGCCTTCGGCATTCGGCGGCAGCAGGTCCCAGCTCAGGGCACGGTTTCCGATTGCACTCTTGAGGATCATGACGGGCGCTTCGATGGCATAGCCGAGCGTGTGCCCGAGGCCCAACTCCAACCCGATGGTTTTCCCGCTGACCGTCATCCATTCGTTCTGGTGGGTCGCCCAAGGCCCGGAACCGGAACACATGACGCGCACGTTACGTACATCCTTCCGCTCTATCCAATTACCCGCAGTATCGACAAGATAGGGATATTTACCTTTGTTCTTCACCGCGTTCTCCAGTGAGCCTTCGCCCCCGGCTATCTTGCCAAAACCTATCGCGTTGGACTGGCCCATCAAGATGAAAACTTTGACAGGTTTGCTCATGTCTGCGGCCTTGCCGTCTGAACGCGGTAACGGTTCAGGAAGCTTGCTGGCCGCCAACGATAGTCCTGTCGCGATAACCCCCGTAATGACACAAACGGAGAGCTGTTTTTTCAGTGTGTCCATTCTGCTTCCCCTCTCATGCTTTTGATAAACTGTACCATATTATCCGATTTCCTTGCGACAACGAATGTTGGTTTGTTCTTTTGCCGGCTCTTGGAAAGTGTCTTCGTGCTATTTCACGGTGTGAATAAATTTTTTTAATTCTCTCATAATCCACACCACATGTCGTGTCGCATATTCATGCTATTTTATGCGACAAAGGCGACGCGGGGCACGGCTCAGGTACGTGTCTGGCAATGTGTGATGTCGAGCTCGACGGCGCCCTGCCGTACGAATAATCTTTAGTCTCTTCGCCGCTGGTGCGACGGTGCGATTTTGAGGATGCCACGATATTTTGCAATGGTGCGACGGGCGACTTTAAGCCCCTTCTCTGTCAGCATCGCTTCAATCGCCTGGTCAGACAGCGGCTCCGAGGGGTCTTCCGCCTCCACCAGCTGCTTGATCTGGTCCTGGATCGACTTGTTCGAAATGGTTCCGCCATCCGAAGTCTTTAATCCTGTGGTGAAAAAATATTTCAACTCAAAGACGCCGCGGGGCGTCTGGATATATTTGCCGGACACCGTACGGCTGACCGTGGTTTCGTGCATGCCCACCTTGACAGCCACATCAGACATGGTCAGCGGACGCAACGCGGAAACGCCCTTGTCAAAGAAGGCGGACTGCGTATCCACAATCACCTGGGAGATCTTGCGGATCGTCTCCTGGCGTTGATGCTTGCTGTTGATGAAAAAGGCCGCCGAGCGGATGCGTTCGCGGATATAGGATTTATCTTTGGCCGAGACCGCAGGATTGCCGAGCATCTCACGATAGTGCTTGCTGATGCGGATATGCGGCAACAACTTGTTATCCAACTCCACCACATACTTGCCATGCTTCCGGATGATAAACACCTCGGGCACCACATACTGCTGCGGGGATACGGTCTCAAAGTCACGCCCGGGGCGCGGATTAAAGGTACGGATAAAGGCAATCAGACGTTTGAGTTCATGAGGTTCCAACGAGAGAACCTTGCACAAATACTTTTCATCATGTGCGGCCAGACGGTCTAAATACTTTTCAATCAGGAGACGCGCCTCGTCTTCCCACGGCGAATCATCAACCTCGTTCAGTTGCAGCAACAGACACTCCTGAAGATTGCGTGCGCCAATGCCGACAGGATCAAACGACTGGAGGAGCTTTAAGATTTTCAGCAAGTCCGCTTCGCTGCGTTCCGTGACCATGATCAGATCCGGAATGCTGCCTTCAAAATAGCCGTCGTCATTGATATATCCGATCATCATTTGGGCAATGGTGGCATCATCCTCTGATATCGATGTCAGCAAGAGCTGCTTGGTCAGGTGCTCCTGCAGCGAGACCTGCTGCGGAATCGAATCATAAAAGTACTGGCGCCGTTCCTCATCCTCCACATTCGAGGAGGCGTTTTCCATCCCCTGAAGAAAATAGTCGCGCCACTCGTCGTCCTGCTGAAGGATGGCGTCAACATTGGGATTGAAGTCCAATCCATCTTCCGTCACATGCTTCGGCTCTGGGGCAGGGAGAACCGTGGACATCGGCACTTCATTGGGATAGACAATCTCCTCGATCACGGGATTGACGGCCATTTCAGCCTTCAATACTTGTTGCAGCTCAAGGATCGGCTTTTGCAACAACTCCAGGGATTGACGCAACTGCGGCACCATCGTCATCATCTGACGCTGCTGCTGCACAAGACTGAGTGTCACACCTGCCATGATGAGTTATTCTATTTCCCAGCACCAGCCGTGCGTGTCCGGGCGCTCGCCGTATTGGATGCCCTGGACGATTTCGTAGAGCTGTTGGAGAACCGGCCCGCAGCCCGTCTCAGAGCCCACGCGGATAACCTGCTCACCACGCCTGACTTCGCAGACCGGGGTGACGACCACCGCCGTGCCGCAGGCCGCAATTTCGCTGAAGGTACCCAGTTCTTCAAAGGGCACAGGACGTACCTCCACGTTCATGCCCAAGTCCGTTGCGATCTGCTTCAGCGTCTTATTGGTGACGCTCGGTAAGATCGACGGGGAATCGGGTGTCACATAGCTGTTGTTTTTGATGCCGATGAAGTTGGATGTTGCAAATTCTTCAATATACCGGTGCTCCTTCGCATCCAAATACAGCTCCACCGGATAACCGTCATGCTTCGCCTTCTCATGCGCGAAGAGGCTTGCCGCATAGTTTCCGGCAACCTTCACATGGCCGACACCCAACGGCGCCGCGCGGTCAAACTCATCATAAATAATCGCCTTCACAGGCTGAAGACCGCCCTTGTAATAGGGCCCGACCGGGACCACCAACACAATGAATGCGTACTCCAGCCCGGGTGCCACACCGATCTGAGCCCCTGTACCAATCAGCAACGGGCGCAAATAGAGCGAGCCGCCTGTCCCGTAAGGGGGAACATACGCCTCGTTTGCCTTAATAACACGTGACAAAGCATCCAAGAACAGGGCTTCGGGAACCTCCGGCATGCAGATGCGCCGCGACGTTGTGGCCAGACGTCCTGCATTATCCTGGGGTCGGAAGACGCGAATCTTGCCATCCTTGCAGCGGAAGGCCTTCATCCCTTCAAAGGCGGCCTGGCCATAGTGCAGGCAGGATGCCGCAATATGAATCGACAGATAGGGCTCCTTGACCAGTTCCCCGGCATCCCACGAACCGTCCTTCCAGGTATAGCGGATGTGACTATCCGTGTCCATATACCGAAAGCCTAGCGAACTCCAATCAATCTCTTTCATCGAACAATTCCTTCTTAATGTAAACGAAAAGCTTAAAAAAACGTTTTGTCACAGAATAGCACGTTTTATGCCAAAGTCAAGCAGACACGAGGACGCAACGCGGAAAAAGGCGCATTTCCGATTCAATGACTAGCCCGCCGTGAACAAACGATGGAGTCATTTTGGCTCTTTATTTTGATAACCGACATGTCCGCGCTCCCAGGATACATTACGACCAAGCATACGTTCCGCGAGAAATCAACCATGATCAAGTCAATGAATCGGAAATGCGCCCCGCGGAAAAGGGTGAGGGATGAAGAAAAGAACAACCGTATGCCCACAGAAAAAAAACAGAAAAAAAAAACTGGCGAATCCCAATTTTCTATTGCATGCTCAGTCAAAATCATCTAAGATGCTTTTGTTTTAACAGGAGAAACACTCATGAAATCATTATTAAATACATTCTTTGCATGTTCAATAGCAAGCATCTCGTTTGCCCAGCAGGTAACCGAGAAACAGGCAGCGGAAGCTGACAAAACATCCCTTAACCCAGCCGAAGTGACCACAACGGAAAAGGACGAATCAAACCGCCTTTACCTAGCCACAGGCGTCGGCATGATGATCATGGACGGTTCAGCCGGAAACGAGCCTGTCTATTTTAGCGCGCGTCTGGGATATGACCTGACGGACCATGTTTCACTTGAAGGCGGCATGTTATACAGTCCGTCCGTCAGCGAACAAGGCGGCACCACCAGTTACAGCATGGGAGGCGTGACAGCGGATGTGCTCCTACATCTGCTGGATAAGCAGTACAAGTTTGATCCCTACCTCACGGCTGGCGCGGCATTCCTCTTCTCAAACGGTGAGGTGCTTGCTGATCAGGACAGCTATGGCTTTGTCGCCCCTCGCTTAGGTGTTGGCTTAGCCTACCATATCAACGACAACCTTTCGATCCGGGCGGAAGGCAAGACTGGCTTGCAACCCTCTGCAACACATCAGGGCGAAGGCATGGTCACCACGGCTGAACTCGGCATGCTCTACCGTTTCGGCGGCAGCGAAAAAGCGGAGCAGCCCGTCGAGGCACCCAAATACAACGATACGTTGAAGACCGAGTTTAAGGACGTTTTGAAAGATGCGACGCCGGAAGGCGCCAAGGACGTGATGATTCTCGAAGTCTATATTAATTTTGACTATGACCAGACCGTGATCAAGCCGGATTACTATCCTGCTTTGAACGAAATCGCACGCGTCATCAAAAAAGCGACCGCCAAGAATCCGAACGTGACCGTCTCCGTGGAAGGCCATGCAGACCGCCGCGTCAAGTCAGTCGAAGCTTACAACCTGAAGCTCTCCGAACGCCGCGCGGATGTCGTCAAGGGCTATCTGGTCAGCACCGGATGCGAAGGCACCAAGATGTCGACCGTCGGCTACGGCTTCAACCGTCCGAAAGTCCCGCATGACCTCATCAACGGAACGCCGGAAAATCGTCGCGTGGACGTCTTCATCCATGGCGTCGGCGATGAAGCCAGCCGCAACGAACTGCGCATGAAGTAAGAGATGCGTTCATTGCAGTCAAGGGCGTGATTCAATAAAATTGAGTCACGCCTTTTTTATTTTCCCTTCTATGAAAAAAATACTCTGCCTCGGCTTAACCCCCGCCCTTCAACGTACACTGCTCTTTGACGCGCTTGAGCTCAACGAGGTCAATCGCGCGAAGCTGGTCGTCGAGAGCGCAGCAGGAAAGGCCCTCAATACCGCACGGGCGCTCTCCCTCCTCTCCATGCCTGTCCAAGTCGCCGGACTCAACGGCGGCGCAACTGGACGCAAAATAGACGCGTTCTTGAAGGCTTACGGTGTAACCTCTGTCCAGACCTCGATGAAGGCGAATACCCGGATCTGCACCACCTTGCTCGATCAGCGCCAGGGCACGATCACCGAACTCGTCGAAGAGGCCCCGAATCCCGGCGCTACCGCGCTCAAACGTTTTACGCGCGATAATCTGGAGCGTCTCTCGGACGCCTCCGCGCTGGTCATCAGCGGCACCTTGCCCCCCTTTGTTGAAGAGACCTTCTATCTGCCCTTTGTCCGCGAAGCGCAGAAGCGTGGCACGCCTGTTATCATTGACTCTCATCGAGCGCCGCTCCTGCACGTGCTATCGGAAAGGCCCCTGCTCGCGAAGCTCAATCGACAGGAATTGGCGATCACCTTCAAACAAGCAATCACGACTGAAAAACAGATCGTATCCTGCATGAAGGAACTGATCGCCCTGGGCGCTCAGAATGTCGTGATCACGCAAGGCGCAAAGCCCACCTACGTGATGACCAGCCAAGGCCAGCAATGGCGACTCAAACCGCCGCAGCTCGCTCAGGTGATCAACCCCATTGGAAGCGGCGACTGCACCACCGCCGGCATCGTCTGCAAACTCCTGAAGCGGCGTCCACTTCCTGAAGCCGTCGCCTTCGGCCTCGCCTGCGGCAGCGCCAATGCAACTACCCAGATCCCTGCTGACTTTGCTCCGCGCCATGCGTCAAAACTCATGAAGCTTGTCGATAACGTCGAGATGCTTTTCAACTAATTAAACGAATTAAGCTAACTCCAATTCGTTTCATTCGTTTAATTCGTTGATAAAATTATCCCATCACTTAGGCCCGCACGCTGACGCCGGGCTCACCTCATGAACAGATGCTGCGTCCCGGAATTCACAAGGCACACGCCCCACCCGACTGTAAAGAGCAGATCGCCATAGAGCGCATGCTCAAGCGCGGAGAGCCAGAGCACATTCGTACGCCGGTAGGTCCGCAGAAACAGAAAGCCGCCTGGCAGGGTGAAGGCTAACGCCCAGGTGTTCTGGAAGGGAATATGGGCCAGACAAAAGACCAGCATGCCCACCAGCAGGGAGACCCGAGGAGAGGAGAAGGCCATGGCATAACGGCGCTCAAACAGGGCGCGATACACAAGCGCCTGTGGACAGACCGACAACAGCGGATAGAGCACAACAACAAGGCCCCAGAGTCCAAGGCTCTTGCGCGGTAACCAGAACAGCCATTCTCGATGATAGAAATAGAGCGCGCCTGTCAGCACAACAGCCACCATGAAAAACCGAAGAAAAACATAACCGACTTCTTTGCGCAGTTCCGTACGCGCGACCACAGGAGCAGGCGCCTGATGTCCGCGCCCATATCGCAGCATGGTCCATGCAAAGATTCCGCCCAGCCACAGAACAGGCAACAGCATGTCCTGTGATCGGGTCACCCAGACCACAACAGGAATACCCAGATAGAAGAGCGTAAATTCGAGAAGGCGCATAATCTTTCACGTTACACATGCAGTCATGCGAAACGGATTAATGATAGGCCATATCCCGCTATCACTCAAGCCGAATTGTCGCAAAGAATAACGGGATGAGAACTCCTCTCCCCGCTCCCTATTAACCCTTTTTGTATTTTTGCGGTTTGCCCAATGCCGGTCTCTGTTGTATGATATGAACTATGAAAACCCTTGAGCTCATCCAGAACCGTAGCCTTCAGATTCCCATGACCGCCTCATGGTACCTGTCCGACATCGGACATGCCCAGGGTCTTCAGGATCTCTTCACGAGACAGGCCCCGCAGCGCCTAAAGGTTCTTCGGGAATATGCGATTGCGCAAAGTGTTGTTTCTTCCAATCGCATCGAGGGCGTGGAGATCGACCAGACTCGTATTGGCACAGTGGTCTTCGGGCACCCCGCCCTAAAAGACCGAGACGAGGAAGAGGTCGCGGGCTATCGCGACGCCCTTAATCTCATCCACAAGCGCGGCACAAAACTCCCGGTCTCGGAAGAAACCATCCTGATGCTCCATAAGCTCAGCCGCGGCGAGATCTGGGACGCAGGTCAGTATAAAGACAAGCCAGTAGATATCATCGAGCGACTCCCCAACGGAGACCAGCGTGTCCGCTTCCGTAGCGTGTCGCCATCCGAAACTCCTCTCTTCACCCACAAACTCTTGGAGCTCTGGACTGAGCAGATTCGCGAGCGCAATATCTCTCCGCTCATACTGCTTGCCGCCTTCAATCTCGACTTCCTCTGCATCCATCCCTTCCGTGACGGCAATGGCCGCGCTTCCCGCCTACTTTTACTGCTCACCTGTTATCACGCGGGCATAGAAGTCGGACACTATGTCAGCCTCGAACGCCTGATCGAAGATAATAAGGAACGCTACTACGAGACACTCCAGCTCAGTTCAAAGGGTTGGCACGAAGGGAAGCACGATCCTTGGCCCTACATCGGGTTCCTGCTTTTCATCATCAAGAAAGCCTACGATGAATTTGAAAAACGCGCCGGACAAATCCCTGCACCCAGGGGCGAAAAAACAGACCTAGTCGAGCATGCGCTCCAATCGTTCGTGGAGGATTTCAGTGTTACGGATGTAGAGCGCCTCTGCCCAAATGTCAGTCGCGATATGATTCGCTATCTTCTGCGAAACCTCAAAGAGAGCGGACGTGTTGAATGCATCGGTCGTGGCCCTGGCGCCAAATGGCGTAAAAAGGGTAATACCCTCTAAAGAGGGTAAAAAAGAGGGTAATGGGGAAATTTGAATGTTGAAACTGGACACTGCTCCCCACGCAAAAACGAAGCCCGCAAAGCTGCGGCCAAAGAAAGGCTGAAACAGATACGAGATGACCTGGCCGCGAAGCGTTTCAAGTTTAATACGAAGCAAGTTGAGCCCGTTGCCAAGAGCAACGGCGGGGTTGGCAAGAGCTTCCTCGGAAAAGCGGTTGTCCCCAAGACACGCTACTACATCGACGGCGCGTGGTATGATGGAACAGGAAATTTCATCAGCAGAAACATACCCGCGACCAGTCTCCGCAACCGCTCAGGCGGCGAAGAGAAGCTTTACAAGTGGGTACTCGGCAAGACCAAGTCCGGCACCCACTGTCCTGAGTGCGAAGTTCGAGACGGCAAGGTCAAGACCATTGCTGAATGGCGCTCAATGGGCAAGCCCCCGTGCAAATGGTTGGTGCCGCAGTAGGAAGCATCGACGGATTCGATGACTGGGGCGCAGGGCTTCCTGACCGCCGTAACGGAGTGCAGGAGGCTCGTGGCCGATTCCTGCGACGTTACCAATTACTCAACCGCCGTTTTGTACTTGATGCGTTTGTTCATGTAGCGGTCATATTTTTCGCGCTCGCCGTCGCTCCAGGCGCCGGCCTCCGTGTAGTTTTCGCAGAAGGGCACGCAGAGGTCAACCCACATGGCAATCGTGGCGATTTCCTGAGGCGTGATGGTTTTGCAGTGCCCTGCGTCATGCTTCTTAAAGAACGTACTGGTGTTCGACCCCTTGAAATAGGGCGGAAGCAGCTTGACTGTCGAACCAGCCGTAATCCAGTTCAGCAGTTCATGGTCGGCATTGCCGCGCCAGCGCTGTCCGGAATTCTTATCATCCGGATGTGAATGGGTCAGTGTCAGATAGGACTGCACCCAGGTGCGCCGCGCCCCCATATCGAGCACCGGAGTCTTTGTCAGATCAAAGGTGCCGGGAAGCTTGTCTCCCTTGCCATCATGACATTTGATGCAATGCCGATCGAGAATCGGCTGAACCTCTTTTGTAAAGCTGAAGCCGCGTTTGGGGCCATTGATCGGGGCCAGCGTCTGCGCACCCGATGCCAAAGCCTTTGTTGTGCGCTTTGCATAGCTGGAGGGGGAGCTGTTCTTATTCTCATGGCATCCCACGCACGAGGCATTCTCACCCTGTTGAAGCGTTGTCCAGCTTCGCATGGTCTGCACCATGCGCCCCTTCTCGTCCAGCAAGATAAAGTAAATCGGCTTGCAAGATTCCGTCTTGAAGAAGACTGAGCCGTCATCATAGACCTTTGCATCGCCCACGAGTATCTTCGGATCCCAGGCGCCATTGCCAATCGCAACCGGCGTACTCACCAGCGCACCGCCACCCGGTCCGCCATTGCCATTGTTGCCAATGCCCGCAACGCGGAATTCCAGTTCAGCCACGCGCAATGTCTTGACTGTCCCGCGTGGCACGCCTTTCATCGCTTCCCCTTCATACACGTCCTGAATATAGAACGAGCCTTCACGCTTGCCGTCCTGCACCATGGAGGGGCGCTGCGACGGACGCTTGCGCGGAGCGAGCGGCACGGCGCGCCCGCAGGCTAAGCCGAGACGCGAGGCGAGCATCTCGCGCTTGCCGTCGATATCCATCCAGTAAATGCCAAAGCCTGTCTTGCGGTCACGGTCGCGACGTCCGCGTCCGCTCTTGCCGCCCCAGCCAATCGGATTGTAGGTCACGAGTAACTGCTTCTGGTCAATCGGATAGGGATAGGCAAAGAGGTCGTTCTCTTGGCCATACCCATCAATCCGGATCGGGTCCATCGCCGGCGGCGGACGTACAGGCGCCACAATCGTGATGCCTTCGGTCTCCTGGCGGCCCTTGGCGGGCTCAATGAAAATCAGCTCACCCGGCTGGAAGGAGTGATGCCCTGTGGCAATCGCAAAGATGTTCTGAGACCCGGGAATGGCGCGGGCATGCGCGATGGTGGTCGGGAACCAGGAGTTCTCGCCATAGACCGCGGTCTGCGAGGTGCCATCCGGGAACATCTGGAACAAGGGTTGCGGATACATCTGAGAGCGGTCATTGTACTCCCAGCGTGTATACAGAATACGATTGTCCCACGTGATGGTCGGATAGTTGTCATGGACTTGGTCAAAAGCCATGCGCCGAATATTTTTTCCATTGGCATCGCAGCCATACAGATTGCTCACCTCGGTCCACCAGCAGTCAACTATCTGCATGCAGCGCGAAGAGTTAAAGATGATCTTGCCATCCGGGAGATAGCACCCTTCATAATCTGCGACCCCGATGCCTTCTGTGAGCTGACGCATCTCACCGATCTTCTTTCCAGTGGCGTCCAACGTACACTCATAGAGGTGATAGTCATCCTCGCGGTCAGACTTTTTCCACGAGAACATGATCTTCTTCCCGTCATAGTCCACATCGACATCGCGGATGATCCCCTCCTTCGTATCCAGCAGGACTGTCTCGTTCCAAAGCCCGTCAGACGTGGCTTCCGCAAGACAGAGCTGACCGCCTGCGCCAAAGTTACGCTCCGCCTGAGCATCAGAGACGGCCTCTGTATAGGCATAGTGCGAGCCGCCCATCACAAAGTGACGCGCATAGACGAGCCGCGGCATGTTGCTGACAACAGGTTTCAGACGGGCTGTTCGACGCGCCGAGCAGACCTTGCGATAAAAGGCGAGCAGCCCCTTCACCTCATTTCCCGCAGGTGCCTTCTCGGACATCCACTTGCCCCCCACGCACGTACGAACTTCCGCGAGTGCGACCTCAATGACGGCTTTCAGCTGCGTGACCCCATCGCCCTTGTTCAGAAAGGCTAAGCCATAAGGATCTTTCACATCCTGAGCAATCCAATCCGCCAGCAACTCATCACTCTTCTCAATTGCATCCCACAACTGATAATAGGTCTGCGCCTGCCCCGTCAAAGGCTGCCCCAGCAACTGCCCGACAAATTCGATCACCTCGTCAGGCGCTGAGAGATGCGGACGCGCCCCGACATGGACGTCAATCCCCTGCCCGCCTGTGGTCTGCAAACACTGCACAGCGATAAAATTAGACCCCTCTTTCAGCGTCGCTTGAGCCTCTTTCGAGATGGGAAATTCACGATAGTCCGCGATATGCCCCTTGGTTTCACACGCCTTTATGCCATTGATATAGACAATGGCATCCTCATCGTGGATCATCAGCAGAGCACGCGGAATTTTCTTCTTAGGTTCCAACACGAAGGGCCGGCGCATCCAAATATTTTTTGTGCGCCACTCCGTCTTCACCTCGATATTCGGCGTACCCGCTGTACCAAAGGGACTCTCCCCCTTCTTCCATGCGTCATCCTTGAATTCCGCTTTATACCAGTCGTCAGCCGGTTTTTCAGAGGTATATTTCCACTCGACCGCCTGCGCACAAAGTGCAGCAACCAAACACGCCATCATAAAGAATACTTTTTTCATCCTCTTTTCCCCCTATCGCATAAACCTCGCCGCCTGAAGGCGAAACTCCAAATAAAACACTAACGCACTCATGTACTAACGAACTATCGCACTAACGAACTAACCTTCTCCCCCTTCAATACCTTGATGATATTGTCGACAGCCATGATCCCCATAGCCTTGACTGCCTCGGCAGTATGCGCGCCTGTATGCGGCGTAAAGATCACATTTTTCAATCCCTTCAGAGGAGACTCCAGCAAGGGTTCCTGCTCGAAGGCATCAAGTCCAAGCCCCCCCAGTTGACCGCTGACAACCGCCTTTGCTGCAGCCTCTTCATCAATGAGTCCGCCACGGGCGGTATTGATAATGATAGCCCCCCTCTTCATCTTGGCAATACGGTCCGCATGGATCATGCGCTTCGTCTCGTCGTTCAAGGGCACATGCAAAGAGACAAAATCAGAAGTTGTTATGACCTCGTCCATCGTCATCTTTGCAATACCGTTCGCAGCGGCAAACGTCTCATCAAAGAAGGGGTCGTATGCAACCACCGTCATCCCAAAAGCAACGGCGCGTTTTGCTAGGTTCTTGCCAATGGCGCCAAGACCCACAATGCCCAGGGTCTTGCCATTGAGCTCCATCCCCTCATTGCGCGGCCACTCGCCTGCCTCCACAGCCGAGTGCAACCTGGGAATATTGCGCGCGGCACAGAGCATCAAGGCGAAGGCCAGTTCGCAGACCGCCACAGCATTCGTGCCGGGTGTATTGGTCACGACAATGCCTCTGCGCTTGCAGGCCGCGAGATCCACGCGGTCAACCCCCGCGCCATAGCGGCTGATGACCTTCAGGCTCGCGGGCGCTTTCTCAATCACCTCAGCCGTGATATAATCAAGTCCTGCCACATACCCGTCCACACCCTCAAGCCGGGCGAGGATCTCTTCAGGCTGAAGCGGCTTTCCTGTTTCGTTGTAGACCACTTCATCCGCAAACGCTTCCAGCGTTGCGCGCGCTTGAGCGTTCTCCGGTTTCAAAAAGGATGTCGGCGTCGCTAGAATTTTCATAGGCCCTCGCTATTTCCATTTCGGATTATCAATCGCCGCGGGCTTTCCGTCACACTCGACCAGGAGCTTGCGATAACCCTTGGTTTCAATGGTACCATAATCATGTCCTGCATCCGCACGGAAAACAAAGAAGGTGAAAAGAGGCTCGGTTGCACTGACATTGATGCTGCGATGCGCATAGCGCTTGGGGACATACACCACCTTGCCGGGCGTGAGTTCCTGCGCGGACCAATCGCCTTCAGGATTCTCCAGCAGCATATAGCCATGACCACCCATGCAGTAGTAAATCTCCGCCGTATCCAAGATCGTATGAAAGTGGCCTTTGGTCATGTAATACTCATGTCCGACTTTGCCCGGATAGGTGATGGAACAGCCAAAGGCGAGATCGCCCCCCTGCTCCGGAACCCCCATCTCATGAAATTCATAAACAACAGGGTCGCCCTGTTTGAGCCTCTCTGCATAAGCAACATCATCAGCAAACATGCCCTTCATCTGACTGAGCTTGCGTTTGGTTGTCGGCTTCTTGCCAGAACTTCCGGTCTTTAAGTCGAAATCAATCAGAAAGCCACGTCCATAATCAAACGGATTATCGCTCGCGTTAAAATTTGCCATATTCTTCCTTGTCTATAACTTGAAGAGTTTTTCAACTAATTAAACGAATTAAGCTAATTCCAATTCGTTCCATTCGCTTAATTCGTTGATAAAAGCTACTCAATCGTTTATTCCAGCTCCGCTAGGTCTGGCTTATCTGTTATTGAACGCAGAGGCCACGCGGTCACATTCCTTCAGCAATGCGCCCTCGATCTTCAGATCAAAGACCTCTGCAATGACCGAGGTCCATCCGTAAATGAAATACATCCATCCATCCTCGACATGAAGATTCCGCTCGGCCTTCTGCTCCAGCCCCTGATGCATGAAGCGCAGATCCCCGCGATAGTTGATCTCCCAGACCAGCGCCTCTTGCGGGAATCGCGCGGCATCGGTGAGCGGAGAGCCTGGGCGGTCTTTACCGAGGCCTGTCGCATTGATGATGAGCGATCCCTTGGGCATCTGGTGCAACACGGCGTCATTCTGCCCCGCTTCCGGCGTCAGATAATACGCGCAGACGGTTTGCCCCTTTGTGTTGAGCAGGCTCTTATTGATATGTTCAATTTCATCCAGCCGGGGCTTGCTGCGATTGGCGACAATAATCTTGGCCGGGTAATTTCCTGCGAATGCATCGCGCAGGAAATACGAGCACATGGAAATCGCGCTGCCGCCTGCGCCCATGATAAAGACACCGGCTTCGGGATTGTTTTTCCAGTAATTTTCAGGAACGAACTCTTCCAGCGCCAAGCCGCAGGTAATCGGATCCTTTGCGTGTCCACAGAGTTTCCCCGCGCGCTTCGAAATCGAAGAGAGTTCGCCAAACTGCGTGGCATAAGGGTCAAGATAGTCAAACATCTCCTTGCAGGCATTGTAGAGATCGATCTTGTGCGTCGTCACCAGCGCGCCCAGGGAGAGTGGATCATCGTGTAAAAACTTCACGACCTTGCGATATGCTTCGGGGTCCGCATGAATCGCGATATCAATGCCCTTCATGACCGTATCCTTCAAACCCAAGGTTTTAGCCCATTCCGGAAAGACCTTCATGATGGACGAACTCCCTGTCGTCACGCCGATAAAATACATGGTCGGCTGTGTCGCTGGCTCAAAGTTAAACATTTCGTTTCTCCTTTATAATTCTTAGCGCCTCTTGTGGATTTTTCACAAGCATTTTTTCGCAAACCTCTTTAGTAACACCACGCTCTACTAAATAGGGCAGAAAGGTCTTGCTCAGATAATCAAGCCCCATGTCGCCGCCATAGTTGTGTAACCGTCCGCGCGTCGTATCCAGCCCCAGCAGCAGTTGACCCGCATAGCCCTTGTCCACCATCTCGCAAATTAAATCAGCCTCTTTCGCATTATCGTGATACTTCACACGGTTAATCGTGTCATACTCCAGAAACACGCCAGCCTCCAAGCAGTCCTCATGGTAGACACCATCATCCTGTGCACGATCGAGATGACAGAGAATGATGCGGTGGGGCTGAACCCCCCTGCTCGTCAGAAAGAGGAGGATATCATATACATCCGCACCTTTTTCCACGTGACAGAAGACCGTCGCACCTGTTGCGACTGCAGCGGCGGCGGCGGCCTCAAAGAGCTTCTCATAGGTCGCATCCGCGTAAATGCCGCCTTCGTCAACCGCCACTTTGATGAGGCCGGCTTTGCACGCGAGACGTTTTCCGCCTGTGGCCATGGACGACAGCATCCCCTCTTCCACTTCGCTGATGTAGAACTCCGATATCCGCTGGGCAGAAGCACGGAAGATGTAACTGTCGTCGTGGTAAAAGATCGTCTTATGAAAGCCCGTCACCGCAATGATCTTCACGCCCGTCTTTTCAGAGGCGGAGACCAAATGCTCGGCCATGCGGCCCGCAAAGACAGGTTGCGCATCCACCAGACTGCGACCGCCTGCTGCATAATAGAGCTCCAGCTCAGCGGACGACTTTTCAAAATCGTCCATGTGCAAGAGCGGCGAAACATCGAACGCTTTGCAACGTTCGATAAAGAGATGCTCATGGCACTGGCAATAACCCAGTGTCTTGGCATCGATATCCCCTGTGACGGTACGGATCATATTAATAGTTCAATAAACACTTCACAACTTCACCGGACTTCACGGCTGCAACAGCCTCCACGATCTTCTCAACCGGGAAGGTATGTGTCACAAACTCGGAAGCCTTCAGCTTTCCTTCGCGAATCCACTGGCAGAGCGGCGCCTGTGCCGCGCGTTCACGAGCGCGCGTCGGCCACTGATGGACAATCAGATTGAAATTGTAAGGGCCAGTGGCTTTGTCGATCGTCAGCTTCGAGGCAGCCAGCACGCCATACACGCCAATCGTACCCCCAAGCTTGATGAGCGGCAACGCGGTGTTGATAATCTTTTCATGCCCGACAGCATCCACCACCACGTCGAGTGACTTCTTTTCGATGTCAAGGGCATCCGGTGCAAACACAGCATCCGCCCCCATGGCCTTGGCGCGTTCACGCTTGTGCGCCAGCGGATCAACAAGACCCACCCACTTCACGCCCATCAGCTTGCAGAACTTCACAAAGCTCAAACCAACAGGTCCTGCGCCAAAGATCAAGACCTTGTCCTTGGGCTGAATATTGAAATCGCCGATACCGCCATAGACTTCACGCCACGTGCAGAGCAAGGCCGCTTCAGCAGCCGGAATATCCGTATCCACCTTGGTCTGAATCTCATAACACTCGAACCAGCCATGCTGTTCATCCGCCACACCATCAGCCACCATGGCGTCATGGTCATTGACCAGAACATATTCGCAGAATCCGCCCCAGCCTGTCGCAATCTCTTTTTCCGCAAAGGAGAAGACCAGCCCGCCGATCGCACGGTCGCCCTTCTTGAAGGTGCGAACCTTTCCGCCGACCTCCTGGACGATCCCCGTGTTCTCATGTCCCAACGAAAGCGGATACTTATCGACGCCAGGGAAATGGCCCTCAATCAGTTTCCCGTCTGTCGCATTGCACAAGGCCGCGACATCCAGCTTCACCAAGGCCTGATAGGGTCCTGGCTTCGGAGCTTCAATTTCACGCACACCAAAATCACCTGGTTTTTCAACAATGACTGCTCTCATAATCACTCCTTTTTGTGGTTCAAATCCCAGCGGCCAAATCCTTATACACATCCACAAGCCCGCGATAAGCCCGTTCCATCACCTCGCGGCGCATCCGATACTTGATGGCATGCTCAATATTCGGTTGCACCGTAGCATCGATACTCAATAATTGCTCGGCGATGGAGAAATCCTTGAAGATTCCGCACGCCACACCGCCAATGATCGCTGCACCAAGCGAGGTTGCCTCCGCCTTGGAGTTCAGGGTCTGGACTGCGCAGGAGCAAGCCGAAGCCAGAATCTCACGGAAGACCTTGCTCTGCGCGCCGCCACCAATGATCGTCAGTTTATCAATCGGTACATGGACGCGGAAGATGTCGGCAATGAGTCCCAGATTCATGGCCACGCCTTCCATCACCGCACGCAGCATGTCTGCGCGTGTCGAGGCCAGGTTCAACCCAATGAACGTTCCGCGCGCATCAGGATTCCACCACGGAGTGCGCTCGCCCAGCATGTACGGGAGGAAGAGCACGCCATTGGCGCCGACTGGCACCGACTCGATCAGCGCATCCATCTGCGCAAGGTCCGGGGTCACAGCCAGTTGCTCGGACATCCATTTGAAACTCGAACCCGCCGTCTGCATGGTACCGGACGGATGCAGATAACCCGGGACACAGTGCGCCCAGTTCATGGTTCGCATCTGCTCATCCACAATCGGCTTCTCGACGGTCAACGCGATCCAGCTCGACGAGCCCAGGCAGTTGTAGGCGCTTCCCGGCTTGACACAGCCGACACCGACACCTGCGGCACTTCCATCGCCGCCGCCTGCCGCAACAGGGGTTCCGACAGCCAAGCCCGTCTCCTCCGCAGCCTGAGGCGTGATCTCGCCAATGATGGTCGATGAATCAACAGCCTTGGGAAAATACGAGACATCAAGCCCTGCTAGCCCAATTAGCTTTTCCGACCAGGTAAACGTATTGAGGTCAAAGGCATTCGTCCCTGACGCATCAGAAAAGTCCGTGGCCATCACGCCGGTCAGACGGCAATTGATATAGTCCTTAGCGCAGAGCGTCCTGGCGGTCTTCTTGAAGACCTCCGGTTCGTTGTCCCGCACCCACATCAGTTTTTCAAGCGCATACGACGCGCTGGCGCGATGTCCGCAGATGCCGTAAAACTCACGCAACGAAATCTGGCTCAGCAGCGCAGCCTCTTCCTTCGTGGCCCGCTGGTCACAATAGAGGATGGAGGGACGCAAGGCACGGCCCTCCTTATCCACGGGCGTGCAACCCATCATCTGACCGCTCAGGGCGACAACCGCGATCTCCTGCGGCGAGACCTTTGCCTCTGCGAGCAACTGCTTCGTCGAACCGCAGACCGCCTTCCACCAGTCTTCGGGATTCTGCTCGGCCCACGAGCCATTGAAAAAGTTGGACGGATAAGAGACCGTGGCGCTCGCCATCTGCTTGCCCTCTTCCGAGTAGAGCGTCGCCTTATTGCCACTCGTCCCTAAATCATGCGCCAGGATGTATTTCATGGGTTAGCCCTATTTAAAGAGTTCCGCGCCAGTAAAGCCGATCAGCCCCGTAATCGCACCGCCCACAATGCCGCCCAGGATGGCCACGAAAATGCGAGGCAGGCTCTCAAGCGCCAAGGGCCCACGCGTCCCCTTCTGCGCGCCGATAAGGCCATGCACCCAGAAGCCGCAGGCGATTGAGCTTCCCATATCCACCCATGGACACGCGCCCTTATAGGCCTGATATATCAGCCCATACTGCTTCCACCCGCCGTCCGGATAGGAGATGCCATCGGGATTGATCCCAAACCCGGGGAGCTTGTGATTCAGGAGCCAGAACGTACCGATGATAATTGTCGCACTCATGAATCCGCCGATGGGACCAAAGTCACGCACGAGCTTCGGCCAGCAAATGATCACTGCGAACGTTGCGCAGAAGGCACCGAAAATCGTGGTGATCACACTCACGGGCGGCATGCCGAGCGCAGGATTAAAGGTTGAGAACCACTCAATCATTTGGACGCCTCCTTTGCTTCCTCGTCCTGCCAGCCCGGGGCGACCTGCTTGACCGCGTGTGCAGCCCAGCCAGCAAGCGCGCCGCCGATCAGACAGCAGATCAGCGTGGGAAAGATGTGGGTAAAGTGCGAGTTGGGATAAAACCGGACGAGTCCCCAGACAATACCGGATGCGGCAATCGGCCACCCTTGGTCAACCCAAAGCTTTCCCTTGGGATTCTCCATCACCCCGAGCCAGTGGTTCATATACCACATGATGCCGATGACGACGGTCGCCGTCAGGAAGCCACCCATGATTCCATATGTTTTCCACATCTCCGGCCAAATGCCGAAGGAAAGCGAACCGACAATCGCCCCCCCGATGAATGTCGACAAATGTCTTTTCATTTGTAAACTCGCCCTTTCTGTTTATTTCTATTGTCCGTACAATATAACAAACTCGATGTTAACCGTCAAGCCGTTAATCCAGATAATTTTTTTTTGAATCGCACCCCTCGCTTTTCTTGACGTACTGGCCAGTTTTTGGCATTCTGTCACACATGACAATGACAGAAACGAAGCCCCGCTCAACAAAAACCTTCTTAGGTCACCCCGTAGGACTCTTCGTCCTCTTCTTCACAGAAATGTGGGAACGCTTCTCGTTTTACGGCATGCGAGCGCTCCTGATGCTCTACATGACCAAGTATCTGATTACTGCTGCAGAGACAGGCACGCCGATCGTGGGATTTGAAACCCTCAAAGCCGGACTTGAAGCGGTATTCGGGACACTTGCCATTCAGCCACTGGCCTCGCAAATTTACGGTCTCTATACGGGGTTCGTCTACTTTACACCGTTCTTCGGAGGGATTTTAGCAGACCGTCTGTTGGGCCAGCGTAAAACAGTGGTGATCGGCAGCATCCTGATGGCTATCGGCCAATTTCTACTCGCCTTTGAATTCTCCTTTCTCTTGGGTCTCTTCTTCCTGATCCTCGGTAACGGCTGTTTCAAACCCAACATCTCCACCCAGGTCGGCAACCTTTACGAGCACGGTGATCCGCGACGCGACGGCGCGTTTACAATTTTTTATATGGGCATCAACCTGGGAGCCTTCTTCTCCCCGCTGATCTGCGGCACATTGGGGCAGAAATTTGGCTGGCACTATGGATTCATCGCCGCTGGCATCGGAATGTTGATCGGACTGGTGGTTTACTTAGCTGGACAGAAATACCTTGCACCTGACAATATTATGACCAAGTCGGCAGACACATCCGTTGCGACCCCCGCACTCACACCCAAAGAGTGGAAGGGTATTCTCGGACTGTGCGGTCTCTGCGTCCTGAATATTGTCTTCTGGGGGGTTTACGAACAACAGGGCAATACGATCCAGCTTTTCGCGGATAGCAACACAGACTGGCATGTCTTCGGCTGGGAAATGCCCTCCACCTGGTTCCAATCCTTGAACCCTCTCTTCGTCTTCGCGTTGGCACCGTTCCTCAATATGTTCTGGGCCAAGCAGGCCAAGCGCGGAAAAGAACCCACGAGTGTCGTTAAAATGGCGCTGGGCTGCCTGATGCTCGGAGCCTCCTTCCTCGTGCTGATGCTGGCCACCCGAGGCATCAGCGAGACCCAGCGCATCACCTTCCTCTGGCTCGTGCTGTGCACCTTCATCTATACCTTGGGCGAGCTCTACCTCTCGCCGATCGGCCTGTCGCTGGTGACCAAGGTTGCGCCAGCTCGCCTCGTGAGCATGCTGATGGGAATGTGGTTCCTCTCCTCCTTCTTCGGCAACTACTTGTCGGGGTATCTGGGCACCTATTACGAGAAGATGCCCAAGGACAGCTTCTTCATGATGCTCGCGTTGCTCGGTGTCATCGCGGGCGTGTCTATGTTCGCGCTCAAGCGGCCCCTCAAGAAGGCCATCGGGGAAGATATTTGATCAATTGAACGCTTAACGCTCAACGCCCAACTCTTAAGTTTTAGGCAACCCCTCCCCCTGGGCGCGCCGACGTCCGCGTCGGCAAACAAGAAGCCGACGCGGACGTCGGCGTTCCCAGGGAGACTTAAACCATCAACCGGTCAATCGGTCTCCAAAGCGTTCATCGTCGGCTCACAAGAAACTGGGAGAACAGGCATCCTGCCTGTTTGGGGAGTGCACAGGCAGGATGCCCAATGCCACTAACTTTTCATGTCGGCAACAGGGGGACGGGCAAGAATGCCCCTCCTCTTTCATGCGGGCGGGACGCCCACGCTCCCTTCTGTTGCTCCCCTCAAAGGAGCGCGGGCATCTTGCCCGCCGGAGCCGGGACGGCTCCGCCACCTTATCACCCTGGGAGCGCTGACGTCCTCGTCGGCAAGAAAGATGGCGCGGGCGATCAAGGCCGACGGGGACGTCGGCGTTCCCAGGAGATAAGCCCTTCGTTTGCAACAAGCTAACACCGAAGATAAAGACGAAATGGGCTGCGAAAAGTTAGTGGCATTGGGCAGGATGCCTATGCTCCCAGTGACGTTCACATTTTTTCGCTCCCGATTACGCTTATCTTAGCACCATTCTTGTCTGTCCCCCTATCCACAGATGACCGTCATGCTGGGGGTAGGATAAAACCCCATCGCACAAATCCTTTTCTTGGACTATGATAATGCCCTTGTCAAAAGAAGGAGGATTTTTATGAAGAAACTGATGATGCTGTTGGTACTGTTTGTCATGGCTTTTGCTGTCACCTCGTGCAACATGCTTAGAGGCGCAGGACGAGACATTGAACATGTTGGCGATTCAATAGAGCACGCCGCCCATTAGGCTCGACTGGGGCCAGAGCCGTGCAGAGGATGACAAGGGGACAGACAAGGCTTTCAATTGTTAAAGCCTGTCGAAAATTGTCCCTTCGTCTATTCCATATCCGCGGGCGGCGGGCTTGCTCCTAAAGGATTACGTGCGGCCCACAAGATGACGGACCCGAGCACGATGTTCGCCGGGCCCTCAATCGCCTGCCAGAACCAGGGCATCCCGGCCATGATGTCGACCCCTAGCAGCAGGATGCCTAAGGCGATGATCGCCATGCCGAGACGTCTCACGAGCAGGTGATACCGGACAAGATCGAACGACAACATCCAGAACAACGCGCCCATCAGCGCATACAAAGCCGAAGTTGAGCGGGCGAGATATTCGACAATGGGTTGATCCGGCAGCGCACCCATCCCGATGGCCCGATGGATCGCGTCCATCCAGCGCAACGGCATCACTGCACAAATCGCCGCGAGGCCGGCAACTGTCCCAACCAACCTCAGATACAGGGTCAAGAAACTATTTCGGGTCATGAGTCCCATCTTTGAGCTCGATGTGTTCTTAGGAACCCTTTATGGACAACAGATCGAGAACTTGATTGAATGTTTTTTCCATCAATGATCGGTCGTCTGCCTCTACCTTATACTGCACCAGAACGGGAGTTGTTGTGTCCGGCAGCGTTAACGAAGTCGTGATGACAATGATGTATTTGGAGTCGAGTCTCTCCAGTACGGCAGTGGAAATATGCGACATCCGAATTGCATACGTGGACAGATGGACACCACCCGTGCCCTCCTTCTTCAGAACGAGGAAATCCCCTTTCTGGCTCACTTCAAAATCAACGGCGCATACAGTGCATGCAATCATACACATGACCGCAATTAGACTTAATTTCATCTCAGTTCTCCTCTCGGTTTGACTTTCAACATTTAATGTTGGTTGTCCTTCCATGAGAAACGAACCAAGGGTGTTGATTATTGCTGTTCGGGTTTGCAAATCAACTGAAACTTAAGATGCTCTTCATAAAATTATTGGCTGTTCAGCTCCCGATCTCCCGTTCCAGAATGACCTCAAAATACTTCGCCGCTCCATAGACTCCCAGGGATGGGGCAAAGACTTGCACCAGACGCCAGCCATCTCGTGCATGATCCCGGATAACCTCCTGGTAATCCCGCTCCGCCCGGGGTGACAAGGGGACAGACAAAGCTTTTTAACATGACCGTCTATATCTTTTTGATGGTTGTTCGGACTCGATGAGTCCATTTCACCTCTCCGGTATAAATATCGAAGGCTCGAATCCAGAAAAAATGCGCCATGTCATCGGCCTCCATCTTCTTGATGATAGGTCGCTCGCCAAAGGCGACGACCACGAGTCCGTCGTAAGGGAGCCCAAATGAGATGTCGCTCGCGTTGGCTGGCCCGTTTAGGGTATGCAGCGCCACCAGCTTTCCGTCCGGCACGGACAGGACGAAAGCTCGAAGACGCTCGCCTCCCAGTTCTCCATAGGTTGTCGGTGGCGTATGCTCTACGAAGAGCATTTTGCTGTCCGGTGTTAATCCCCTGTAGTGGAAATGACAGTGGTAACTCGTGTCGGGGATGATACGGGATGAGACAAGTTTACCGGCGGGAGAGAAAATCTCAAACACATGCTGTTTGGCTTCGCATTCTGTGTGCCGAACGAGCCACGACGACGAGGGCACCCAGTCCGTGTCGGACTGGAGGTCTGTTGTGGGTTCAATCTTTGTCACCTGACGAGATTGTTCATCGTAAACCAGGCAGAAGGACTTTCCGTTCGGATGAATGCAGGCAAGGTGGCCTCTGGACGGGGGCCAGTAACCCAGGTTGACAGCCGTTGAGTCAATCTCCCATGGTCCAACATCTTGCGGCACACTGACGAACTGGGAGTTGGTCGCTGAACCATCAATGGGACAATCGGCGATCTCACTTCTCCACCTGTGTCCAGACAGGAGGGTGCCGGACAGGAGAGCTAGCGGACCACCGTCGCCGGAGGCAATGACTTTGGCTGGCTCGCCGGGCCGCAGGAGGAGCCAGTCTCGGAAGTAGGTCTCTCTGATAGGGCCGTTTTGAGTTGCCTCTCTGAAGACGAGTATCTGGTTCGTGCTGAAGAGCGGAACCTGATACTCATAGATTCTTGACCACAGGTAACCCTCAAGCCGCCTGCGCTCGCGCTCAACATCCTCCTTTTGTTCCTGAGTCCTGTCAGAGGCGTTCGCCCATTTTTCCAGATTTCCGACGAGAGGATACCTGTCATGCTTCGGCCAAGCGAGGTGACGGAAGTCCAGAACGCCATTCGTGTGTCCGGTCCTCACGTCCAACTGCAAGAGGCGAGACGACATTATGAGATTGATGTTTTCGTCCAGAGGTGAAGACACCTGTGTCGCCTTCTCGTCAGCCTGTAGCGACCATAAAACCTTTCTCCTTATCGGATCCGCGCACTCAATGACCCAGCCGGCACTCCCGCTGACCACGTATTGGTAGACCACGGTATTCGTGCTTGCCCCTAGGATTTCCAAGCTGGCGCCACCATCATGAGGAATGATGCTGAGTGCAGTGCTCTTCAAAGTCCAGTGAAGGACGAGGCCCCCGCCTACGACGATAGCAGTGTGTATCTTCATTTTTTCCTCACACGTGACCTCTCATGAGTTCACCTTTTCCGACGGCTGGCTTGCGAGACGTGCGGAACAAGGTGTGGTTCGGCTTGTGTTTTGAACTCATATATGACAATAGGCAGGCACTTTGCAAACAAGCGAAAGTCGCCATCTGTTGTGAATATGGCAAAACCATGTTTCACTGCGACCGCACAGATCAGAAAGTCGGTATTCGAGCCTTGAATACCTTTTGCCCGGCACAGGTTGAACATCTTGGCCGCCGTTACATAGTCCTCTGCATGCAACGGAAGGTCCGGGAAGCAACTCAGACGGGATTCCAGCAAGTCAAACTGTGACTGATCCCGAACTCCGGAGAGTAACTCCTGGCGGATGGGGCCGATGATCTCCACCAGGTGACCGCCAATCAGGCGCTTCAGCTCCTCCGCATCAGGATTCTGAGCATGTGCGGCACGACGCAAGGCAAGCGACCAGACACTGGTATCAACGAGCACTCTCATGCTTTTGCCCGCTGACGCTTGTAGTCGTATCCCGGTCTAAAATCAACCTTCCCGAACAGGTCTAAAATTTTCTCCTGCTGCAGATTGCGGATATAGTCGGATAGTGCCTGCGTTACCGCCGCCCTCTTGGTAAGGTGCCCCCCAAGCTCAACGGCCTGTTCAATCAATTTATTATCAAGTTGAAGATTGGTTGCCATACGATCTCCTTTACACATATAGTTACACATTGTCATGTGTGGATTCAATCATAATTTTCGGGATGTCATATTTTTCTGGGAACACCACCCCCAGTCCTGCGGAAACCCGTGCTTTAAGATATTTCGATGCAGGTCGCGTCTTGAACAATCCATTTACCATTTTTAAATGCCATGGTGTAGCGGTATTTTCCAGAATTTAAGCTGTGAACATAGTAGTCGGCCATAACAATAACAGTTCCGTTTTCTTTTTTGCTTGAGCCATCGATCATAAAAATGATGAACCTTTGCTTCGGCATTTCCTGTCCCGCCCGAAACATATTGTACTGGTTGGCTAATTTTCGGGCAGTGTCACCTTCTGGTGCAGCTGATATCTTGCGTCCGTCGTTCGAAAATCTTTTCATAAATTCACTGTTGGGACTCTTGATGGCAGCAAGACCATACGGATAGTGCACCATCAGATCATCTTCGTTAGCAAACTGAGTATCGTTTATGCCGATATAGATATCCCAATATGCTGGGAGAGGGCGGGGGCCTTGCAACCCGCTTCCATTATTTTCAAAGAAATGACGTAGTAGAACCTCATACATATCATACTTGGTTTTCTCTATACTGATCCTTTCGAGGTTATTCTTTTCGATTACTATAGTGATTTCATGAAGCATATTCGTGTTTAATAGCGCCCCTGCTGCATAGAATGCTAAGTCTGTTTCCCGTGAGAGTTGCTTCAATAGGAGGATATAGGATTTTCCCTTCTCAGGTTTTTTCTGGCTCCCTTTTCCTTTGTATTCAGGCACTGTAAACCACAGGTGTCGGCCAGTCTTCTCTGCTTCTGCCATGGCTATTCCCCAGACATCGGCATGTGCAGCCCATACTTTCAGATTAACATTTGTGTACTTTGTATTGGAATAGATCACTTTTTGCAATGTATATCTCGAATATGGGCCGCAGTCATCTTTGTCTTCGCTAACATACTCGGCTTGGATGATAAAGGAGGAATTAGTGACCGCCTCCTCAAGACCGATTTCCTTGAAATCAATTCCGCTCGCATGCACACAGAATGCTTTTAGAACAAGGATGAAACATATCGCAATGTGTAGCTTTGGCATATTCTTCCCCAGATCGAACGTTTAGCGTTTCATGCAATGTGCGGCAAGTATAGGACGGTTCGGAATTCAGCGCAAGCGGAAATTTTGCCGCATATTTCATAAAACGTGTTGAGCGGAGCCGCTTCAAGGGCATTTAATGTATGGCCTTGCGCAGAAACGCAGCGCCCTTCGTGATAGGCTAACGCGCGTATGGAGGGCACGGTTACACCCGTGCCGCGGTCGGGGTGTAACCCGACCCTCCAAAAAACGCCAAACGAGACAATCCGAAAAATCCTGTAAATCCTGTCAAAAAACGTCTACCCTTATCTAAAAATGCGTCTTTCGGGCACAGCGCCTATGAGATGACAAGGGGCAGACAAGGTTATTTGTATTTCACAATCCGCACATCGCCAGAGAACTTTATTTTAGCTAACTCATCCACCATCCACCTCAGGACCTTCTCCGCCTTGCCACCTCCAGAACCGGCACCGATAAGGGGAAAAGCAACAGAGCGGAAACCTCTGGCCTTGACCAACGCCATTGCATTACGCACCGACTCGCGCACAGACCACTCCGATGAACGCCACAGCATGTTAATGTAGTATTATAGGCAAAGGCACCTTCGCCCATCCCTCTGTGCCAAGCCGGAGGTCGCGCTCAACAAACTCCCACACCACCACCTTCTTGTTCTCCAGCAGTGCCGGACGCCGAAAAAGTTCTTGCCGCACCAGTGTCGATGCGCCGCCGTCGTTCACGATGCTGGCGAGCGGCCGGCCCAAAGCACGTCCGAGATGAGCCACAAATCCTGCATGCCCTGGCTCGTCTTGTTCATACTGGCGCAAAAAACTGTCGCCGAGTACCAGCACCTCGGAGGCAGGATCGTCCACGTAAAGCTTCTGGTCCGACATCCGCACAACCTGTTCAGTTCGTACTAGCTCGGGTTGCAGATAAGCCTCAATCAGCGGCGATTGCAACATTCGCACCAAGTCGCCATACCGCTGAACTGCTACTGACCTCACCTCGTAGCGCTCATTGCCCCGCACCAGCCACGCGTTCTCCAACAGGCGCGTCGCCACAGTATTGACTGCGCACGCAAGGCCTGCAGGGGTCCAGTGGCTGTCTTGCGCAAGGTAAAGCACGTCCGGCGAGGAACTCCGCCTGTCGCGGAACATTGCGAAAAGATCCACGACCTCCACGTTGCTCTTTTTGCACTGCTCCATGAAAGCACGCGTTTCAGAAGAGAGTATGCCAGTCGGCGGAGACATTTCATGCGTGAGCCGATCCGGATACACGCTCTCTTTGTTGGGCACGGGCACAACTAAGAGTCGGATGCCACGCGAGGCAAGCTGATCTCGAAAATCAATGACCGCCGACATCGCTTCACACGCGGATGTGTTGCCTTCTTGAGGCCGCTGCGTCATTGCTGCAACTCCCGGTGCATAAAAGAGCCAGCCATCCCGGCCCACCAGCGCCTTCTCTCCTGCTTCATACAGTCCGAAAAACTGGGCCGCCTGCATCCAAGGCCTCAGAGCGCGGGCTGTCACGCTTGCCCGCTCCAAGGATTGCTCAAAAGCGCGCAGACTTGCCTGATTCTTCCATTCCGTAAAGAGGTCGATAACCTGCGGCCGCTCGCTACGCCGGAGTTCGACCAGCGTCTGCACGAGAGGAACAATTCCTACGATCAGCAGGAACGCAACAATCAGCAGCTGATTATATAGAGGTGTCTTCATCAGAATTGGAAGTAAAGGAACGGATTAAGTGTCTGCGTGAACATCGCCATCAGCGCAAGCGCGAACACAACGATCAGGACGCACACTTTGAACCCTGATAGCTCAGCGGTCCACTCATACGCCTGGCGCTTCGCCATCACACACAGCGCAGCAACCCCGAGCACCGCCAGCTTTCCAGGCGTACAGAGCTGGGCCAACAGGAGAGGCGTCGCATGATCGACACCACCTTGCCCAAAGAGAGCACTGAAATACGCGAGCGCTTCAGAGAGATTCTCCGCACGAAACCAGACCCACGAGAACAGCACGAGCACAAAGGTCAGCCCAACGCGTGCCACATGGGGCAGCCGTTGATAGAAGGGCTTTTGCCCAGCCCAGCGCTCCATAATGAGCAATGCGCCATGATACGCGCCCCACACGATGAAGGTCCAGTTGGCGCCGTGCCAGAGTCCGCCGAGCAGCATCACAATGGCGAGATTGATATAGGTACGCAGATTTCCCAGCCGGTTGCCGCCAAGCGGCACGTAGAGGTAGTCGCGCAGAAAGGTGCTGAGCGAAATGTGCCAGCGCCGCCAGAAATCAGTGATGCTCTCAGCGTGGTACGGCGCATTGAAGTTACGCTGGAACTCAAATCCGAACATGCGGCCCAAGCCGACCGCCATGTCGGAATACCCGGAAAAATCAAAATAGATCTGCAGCGCATAGGCGACCACGCCCAACCAGGCCGCCGTTGCACTGGGCGCCTGCGCGCCAAAGGCGCTGTCCGCAAGTGCTCCTATGGGGTTTGCGAGGAGAATCTTCTTGGCGAACCCGAGAATGAAGAGTCCAACCCCCGAAGCAAAATGGTCCGCATGATGCGGACGTTCACGCAATTCCAGTGCGATCGTATTGTATCGGATAATCGGCCCGGCGATCATCTGAGGAAACAGGGCGATATAGCAGGCAAAATCAGCGAACGACCGCGCAGCCGGCGCCTCGCGGCGATAGACATCGATTGCATAACTGAGCGCCTGAAAGATGTAGAAGGAGATGCCTACAGGCAGGATGATCGACCAGACGCGCACACCTGTAGCTCCGAACACGGAGAGCAGGTAGTTCAGATTCGTCTGGAGAAAGCCCGCGTATTTGAAAAAAATGAGCAGGCCGAGGCTCAGGACGACTGCGGCCGTCACCGCCATCTTGCGGCACGCCTCGCTGGCCCCTTCCCTCGACATCAGCCAGCCGCAGACATAGTTGATCATGGTCGCAGCCAACATCAGAAAAACGAACCATGGATTCCACCAGCCGTAAAAAACATAACTCGCGATAAGCAACCAGAAGTTGCGCCAGCTTGTCCTGTTGGGCAGCACGTAATAGACGGCCAGCACAACAGGCAAAAAATAGAAGATGAAAAAATAGGAGGTGAAAACCATGGATGACTAATCCGCCGCATTCGTCCAAATAGCAAAATAGCTCGGACCTTCGTGCTTGCCGAAATACTTGTCAACGATACCGCCCATGTAATGGTCATCCATGGGTGTCTCCAGCGCCATGCGGTGCAGTCGCTTGGCTTGGAACTGCTTTACTGTACCGCCGATTCCGGTCACACGCTTGTCAGCAGCCTCGCTCCTTGACTTCCATGGATTGTAGTGGCCCACATAGATCACAGCGCCCTTTTGCAACGTTCCTCTGTGTACGGAGACCACTTCATATTTCAAAATCGTGGCGTAGTTGTAAAGTTCGCGGTAGAAGACCGCGCCCTCCGGCACCTCGACCAGCCGGGCCGTGACCTCCACCGTTCCGAGCGACTTCACTTGCGCGTCCTCGCCGCTGTTCGCTTTTCCACGACAGCCGATAACGCCCAGCAAGAGCACTGTTAATGCGATTCCGCTCACTATGATTCGCTTCATGGTTTCCCTCCACCTGCCCCTGCCGGCGCTTCACTGAAGGTCCAGCACGGCTCCCAGCCTGAAGGCAGCACCAGGACAGGGCCAGACTTTGCATTCGGAAACTTGGCCCGTAAGTCCGGACTTGCTCCGCCGATGAGCGGTGCATCACTCAGCCGCATCAGTCCCATTGGCGAACCGCCGCTTCCCGGATCGCCGTCCTCCTGGATATTGCCGGTAAACAGCACATACTTGCCATCCGGCGACACATGTCCGCCGTACACATGCCGTCCATCCTCGCCATAGACCAGCTGAGGCTGCTTGCCATCGACACGATTGCGCCAGAGCTGTGTCCAGCCATAGCGGTTGTTGACCTGCTGTCCTTCCGGACGCCAGGAAAAAATGATGTTCTGATTATCAGGGAACCAATCCGGCGTGCAGCAGTCATGCTTGTTGACGGCCATTGCCTCGCCTGTAGCGATATTCATCCGCGCGATGCTCCAGCTTTCGCCGAAGGAGTTGGCAACCCCCACCAGCCACTGGCCGTCAGGCGACCATGTGGATTGCTGGAAGAATCCTTTTCTCGGAAAGGTGCGGATAGTCTGGCCGCTCGCGCAGTCCACAATGTTAAAGCCTTTGGGTGCCAGGCAGAGTATTTGTTTGCCATCCGGACTCCAACTCGCCCACGGGTATTGCTCTAAGGCGCCCAGTGGCTTCGCCTGCGTGCCGTCACTGTGCGAGATCATCAACACGCCTTGTGAGCCGTGGTTATTGTTGTCGAATTTTTCAGAACGCGGAAGACGCCTGAAGAGAAGCATCTTGCCGTCGGGCGAGAATTTCAGCAGGCCCTCATTTGAATCAGGCGTCTGCGTGATATTTCGCACGGAGCTGCCATCGGGCCGGCACAGGAAGATATCCATGTCCCCCTTTTCCGTGCGTGACGCGTAGGCGATCCAGCCTTTGCCGCGCACCTCTGTTCGAAGCGCCGACTCTTCAGTTGTTTCAGCAATAACGCCCCAGCTTGCCAGTGTTAAACCCATCAGCATTATATTTCTCACACGCTCTTCCTCCATCTGTTTTATGGTTAATACTCTACCACAACGCAGCTCTACATGGAATATCTCCAAGTGATTTTCTTGCGGAAGGGCCCATCAGCGATTCGTTGCAACCCCTGAGCGTATAGGCGCCCTGTACACGTCTCTCCTGGGCGTATAGGCGTCCCCGGCCAATGCCACTAACTTTTCGCACCCCATTTCGTCTTTATCCTCGGTGTTAGCTTGTTGCAAACGAAGGGCTTATCTCCTGGGAACGCCGACGTCCCCGTCGGCCTTGATCGCCCGCGCCACCTTTTTGCCGACGCGGACGTCGGCGCTCCCAGGGCAATAAGGTGGAGGAGCCGTCCCGGCTCCGGCGGGCAAGATGCCCGCGCTCCTTTGAGGGCAGCAATAGAAGGGAGCGTGGGCGTCCCGCCCGCATGAAAGAGGAGGGGCATTTTTGTCCGTCCCTCTGTTGCCGATACGAAAAGTTAGTGGCATTGGGCGTCCCCGCCTGTACACTTCAAATCAAAGCAATGAATCGCAGATGAGCCCTCCCGGAATGCCGAGGGTGCGGATGAGGCCGACCGGCGTTCGCATAGTCTATCCATCTATTTTATTGTCTCAGCCACCGGTTCGAAGGTCTTTCATGTCCTTGTCGAGTTCCACCCCGCAGAAGGGGCAGAACTTCAGTTTATCTGAGATCCTCCAAAATGTGGCTGGCCATTGAATCGTGTATCCGAGATTGTTCTTGCAGTTCGGACATCTGAGGCCAAAGAGCATGAACAACACGCAACCCATCAATCCCACAAAAGCAAGGAGCATGAGTGGAGGCAACCCGGCTTGCTTCGATTGTGAGCCGATGAATCCGGCGATGCCGAACGCGAGCCAACAGATGAACGCCGTCAGGAAGACAACGCGTCGCTTCTTTGCAAGATGATCTCGTATTCTCATTTCATTCCTTTGAACGTCAGCGGCTACCGGCGCGTACTCGCGTTCGGTACGCCGTCTTGTTGGCCTATTCTCTAAAACAGATCACTATGTGTTCCTGTTCGTTCAAGTCGGACAGCATCCGCTGTCGTCCGATAAATCAACAACCAATCAGGGCTGAGATGGTATTCACGATGGGCGCTCCAGTTTCCGGCTAACGGATGGTCGCGGTGTTTCACTGCCAAAGGCTCTCCCTGAACAAGGGTCAAGACCACCTGTTTGAGAATGCGCACATCAGCACCCCTCCTTTTCATCTTTGCCAAGTCCTTTTCGAACTTGGTTGTCTGTTGGAGCTGTTTCACAGGTTGTCCCATTGCGCAAAGGCCTCTTCAGGCGCTTTGAACGTCTTAATCCCGACATTTCGCACACTCTTCTTCAGCGTTGCAACCGTTTCCTTGTTGGGAATCGCAACATCGAACGGAAGTCCTTTCCGAAGAATCACTTGCTTAAAGAATATGCGTATGGCATCCGATGACGTAAGACCGAGCTGGTCGAAAACGTTTTCCGCCTGCGTTTTTACTGAAGGAGCGATGCGTGTGTGGAGTACGGCTGTTTTCATGTTATGAATGTAACACAATTGTGATACATAAGGCAACCGCTATTTTTGTCTTGCTTGCTTTGCTGATTGGTACTCGGCGATAAGGACTGCAAATCCTGCAGTTGCGTTTTCTGATGGCTAAATCAAGCTGAAAGCGACTGTATCTCAACAAAAGCAGGTGCAAAGTGTGGCTTTTAGTGGGGTTTTCCCGTGATGAGGCCAACTGTGTTCCAATACGGAAGACAGCGGGGCGGAGGCAAAGATAAAAGCGGCAAAGGGACTGGAGGGACAGCAGGGACAGACAATCCTTATGCCGCGACGGTTGGCTTGTATGTCCGGAATCGCGCTAAGACAAGCGACGGCTCGCCTCAGCCTCGCCCTCCAGCTTGCGAATCTGCATTGAAAATGGAGGGCAAAGCTGTGCTGAGCCGCAAAAATACGGCCCGAACGTGCTTATCTTGGTGCCATTCTTGTCTGTCCCTCTGTTGCCCGTGCCCCCGTTTCCGACATGAAAAGTTAGTGGCCTTAGGCATCCTGCCTGTGCATTCAACAAACAGGCAGGATGCCTGTTCTCCCAGTTTCATGCGAGCCGACGATGAGCGCTTTGGAGATCGACTACTCCGCCCTATAAAACCACTCACATACGCTTATCTTAGCGCCATTCGGGACAGACAAGGCTTTCAATGCCCCTTTCGGCTAATTTCGCTCGTCCTATGATAGTCCTTGTTGAATTGCTTCTGCGCGTCTCTTGATAATATCCGCCACTTGGGACGTTTTGCCCGAATTCAATGATGCGCACTGTTCTTCAACTGGATGTATATTATCGGCGACCTTCTGGGAGATCTGCTGGATGCGATCCCGAACCATAGGCCAACCTATCTTTGACTCCTCTGCCATTTTCTTCCAATGGACGGCGGTGATAGCTTCAATTGTTTCACTACGGCCTATTTTCATGGCGGGCGTCTTCGAGAGTTCAGGCCATGACAAGGTGCACACGAGATCATAAAACGGCGCTATGCGACGTTCTCCATCTTGATAGAGAAGGGAGTAGTTTTTTCCATGCGCATCCGCATTGCCAATGAGCATATTAAAGATCAGTCCGTCCATGAACACGGGAATATCCAACGCGGGAACGGTCGACCACTCGCGCAGCAGGGCGATACAGTCGCGCACGAGCGGCCCTCCTTCCTGCTGATACTTATGTTCGGGAGGATATCCAAGCGCCTGACAAAAATCCTCTTGATGAATACGACTGACAAAGCCGTCAGCCATCACTGACCGGTCATAGCGCTGAACGAGCATGCAGGGTTTATTGCCAACCTGAAGGAGTGACGTGTCTGGGACATTCAGCCCTATCGCTCGTGCCAATTTCATGCAGAACAATTCGGTGACAGCTAAGCCAGGAAAGCGGTCCGGTTCCGGCTTGATGATATGCGTACTGGGTGTATTGCCGAGCGGCAATGCAATGTTCGCGCCCTGTACTGCGACTGCTATCTTATCCTGTGCCCCTGCAAGCGACAATCTCAAGCCGCTTTCGCCTGCCAGCAGAGGACGGCGCGGCAACTCGGAAATCATTTTTTCGAGTTCGCCTGCATTGAGTTCACGCAAAAGTTTTTCATGTAATGCGGGGGGGGGCACCCCCTCTGGAAGGAGGCATACAGCGCCAGCGCATTCGCCGCCAATACGTTCCAGCATAGCGAAATCATTCTGGTTGCTGATGCCGAGCACCTCGGCAATCCGTCGACGAGGCCCCTCCTCCGGAAGAATACCCGCAAAAAAAGAACGGGCCTGCTTCCCTTTGAACGTGCCGCTCTCCAACGGAAGTGACCGGGAAAGCGGCATACTATCCTTACGCGAAAGCCAGTCAGCGCGATAGGTGAATTGCATCAAGCCGCTGGCATTCTGTGCCAGCTCCCCTACAGGGCTGTTATTCAGATAAACCACTAATCGTTTCATGCGTGGCCCCCTGCTGCCTGGGATGCGACATCGACTGTCATTCCAAGCGCATGCAACACCTGCAGCGTCTTATTGAGTTGGCAGGTCGGCTTCCCTTTTTCTAAATCGATGATGAAACGGATGCCCGTGTCACACGTCATCGCAAGCGCCTTCTGGGTGATCTTCAGCGATTTCCGACGTGTCCTGATTTCAGAACCTAAGTGTTTGGGTGTTTTGATTTTCATGTGTTACCGTACGGTAATATTTCATAATTTTCTCAAGAAGTCAACACGGAAGTTACCGCTCGGGAACTTCAGCTTCTCATAGTCTGTCCCGAATAGCGCCTAAATCTTTTTGCACATCTTCACATGGGGCATTCCGACCTCCATGAACTCGGGACCGATTCTTTGATATCCGAGTCGTTCGTAGAAACCGATTGCTGTCATACGGGAGTTTAAATAAAGGTCGGTGAAGCCCCGCTGGGCTAAGACCTTCTCTGCGGTTTCCAGAAGCAATCGTCCGCAGCCTTTGCCTTGTAATGACGGTCTTACAGCCATTTGCCGGATCTTCGCCTCCGTAGCGGTGACAGGCATAGCAATAACACACGCTAACAACTGGCCGTTATCGTCATAGAGTCCGAAGTGAATCTGTCCGCGCTCCGCGACCAGATCCTCATCATAGAGGTTCAACCCCAGAGGCTTGCGCATCACCTCCTGACGCAGCGCGCATTCCTGCTGGTATTCGGTTGATCCATGTCTGATTTCTTTAACGTTCATATCTCTTCCTCACGGAATCCCGAGGGCGCGGATGAGATCAATGGTCGCGGTTTGGCGACCGGCCTGAAGTTGCACACGTGTGCGCTCGGCAAGCAGAAGCGAGCGCTCGCTATCGATGACCTCCAGATAGGTTACAAATCCCTTGTCGTAGCGCTCACGTGAGAGGGAGATGGCGCGGCGCGATGCTTCACAAGCGGCTTCAGCGGCCCTCTGGCGCTCGGCCAGCGCATGCAGGGTATTCAGGGCGTCCGCCACTTCGCGGTAAGCGTTCAGGACCGCAGCCTCATAACCTGCCGCGGCTTCATTCAGGCCTGCGCGCTCCAGATCCAACGATGCCGCAAGTCTGCCGCCATCCAGAATCGGCGCCGTCAACCCGGCGGCAATCGACCAGAGCCGGCTCCGCCAGTCCAGGAGATCGGACAGGCTGTCGGCTTCTGTTCCGATTTTTCCAGAGAGTGTCAGGGCTGGATAACGCGCCGTGCGTGCAGCATGTACGCGCTGCACAGCGGCTTCCCACTTGAGACGTTTCGAAGCCACGTCCGGACGCTGTTCGAGTAAAGCGAGCGCGAGTGTTTCAGGAACCTCGGGTGCGAATGCATCAGGAGGAACCCTGTTTGTTGCGCCGCCAAGAGCTGCGGCATCCCCGCAGAGCAGGTCAAGGGCATGGCGAAGGGCCTGCGCACGCTCGCGCAACCCAGCCCGCTCCCCCTCTCGGGTTGCGACTTCGATGCGGGTACGCGCGCTATCGAGATCTGTGGCAAAGCCCGCATCTGCACGGATTGTCTGAAGCTTCTCCGTTTCAGTGTATGCTGCGAGCTGACGCTCCAGCAGGGCTGATTCGCGCAACAGTGCGAGACGGCTGAGATAGGCCTTGGCGACTTCGGCGCAGAGTGTGATTTCGGCCGTAGCACGCTCGGAGACCGAGAGTTCAACGTTCTTGGCAGCCGCTTCGCGCAGCGCACGGATGCGTCCCCACAGGTCGGCCTCATAGGCGAACTGGAAACCCACGCCCAAGCGCGTCTGATAGAGCGGGATGAAGGAGGAAGAGACTGTGCTTTCAGACATGCGCGAACGGCCCGCACTGGCGGTACCGCTGACCTGAAGCGCGGACTCTGCGCCAACAATCCGGGCCGCAGCCTGAGCAGCTTCGATACGCGCGGAGGCCTGAGCCAGGTTGCGGTTCTGCTCACGGGCGCGGGCGATGAGGCGGTCGAGCTCCGGATCGCGGAAGGCTGTCCACCAGTCCTGCGGCAAGGGACGTTCAGCGCGCTCAAGCGCATTGGTGGAGGCAGGCACGACAGCCATCGTGGGTGCAGGCGCTGGCGTCATGAGCGGCTTGTCAGGCCGCGCGACGCAGCCGGCGAAAAGGAGAAAAACTCCTAAAAGCCCCCCCATCATTATTCTCTGGAGGGCTCTATATGAATTTTTTGAATATCCAAGATCCAACACGGAATATCCAATATCCAACTGAAATACGCTATTCATCGTCTTTAAGATTCCTTTTTTTGCCGGCCCTTACTCTTCAAGATACAGATCGAGTTGCTGCCCGACATAGAGCGTGTTCGTTGGGGAGAAGGGGCAACGATAGATGACTTGCAGGACGCGCGTATCCACACGCTCAATGCTTCCGCCTGTCAGGGACACTTTGGGAATGATAAAGGGGTCGACGCGGACGAACTCCAACGAGATGGGTTTCAGGGTATCGCCTTTGAGATATCCGACAGCTTTCATACCGGGGCGCACGCGCGGGGCGACTTGCTCGTCGATGTCGGCACGAATCTGAAAATAAGTCAGATCGCCCAGGATGAGCGGTGAACGCGTCGAACCCGGCGTGACAAATTCACCAGGACGCGTGTTAACCTGCAAGACCGTTGCGGCGCGAGGGGCTCGGACCGTCAGACGGGTGAGCAGTGTTTCGGTCTGTTCAACAGTAGCACGGGCAGAAGCAAGCTCGGCCGCGGCGACCTGCACATCCGAGCGCCGGGTTTCCAGTTCCTCGCGGGTGATGGCGCGGTTGTCGGAGACCTTCTCCAAGCGGGCGAGCATGCCGCGCAGGCGGGTCTCCGTCGCCTCTGCCACCAGCACGCGGGCGCGCTGTCCAATGAGCGACGCCTTCAGTTCGCGGTCATCGAGTTGCAGCAGGGGCTGACCAGGCTCAACCTTGTCCCAGACCTTGACATGGACAGCCGTGATGAGTCCCGCGACTGGCACGCCAAGCGCGATGTTCTCGCCCTGAGCCTCGACGATGCCGGCGGCGGCCACTGAGCTGGCAAAAGGGTTGCTTGGCGGACTGTGAGGCGGCGGGGGCACAGGGTCCTGCGCCGAGAGACGTAACACCATGAACCCGGCAAAAACCATGCCGGCAATCGAAAGGTAAAAGCTGAAGCGTGTGAGAAGAATAGGCATAATAGCTCTCCTGTTTAGTCATTAAGATCCCGGCGGATGGTGGCTGTGGATCTCCTCTTTTGTCTTGAGGGTTCGGAAGATGCGACCATCCTCCATCTCGGCCATGTGATCGGCAAAACTGTAGGTGCGATTGTCGTGGGTCACCACCAGCACGAGACGGTCCTTCTGGGTGGCGGCTTTGCGTAATAGCTCCATGACAAGGTGACCATTTTCACTGTCGAGAGAGGAGGTCGGCTCGTCACAGAGGAGGATCGGCGGTTCGTGGACAAGGGCGCGGGCAATGGCCACACGCTGCTGCTGACCGACAGACATTTTGTTGGGACGGAAGTTGGCATGGTCGGCCAGTCCGACCCAGTCGAGAACATCGCGTGCCTTGCGCTCCGCATGGCGATGTCCGAAACCCTGAATAATAAGCGGCACAGAGACATTCTCTGCGGCAGTCAGTGTTGGAATCAGGTTGAATTGCTGAAAGACGAAGCCGAGGTTGCGCGAACGGAATTTGGCGACTTCGTTGGCGCCCATTTTATCAAGGCGTTGACCGAGAACCTCGATCTCGCCCCCGTCAGCGTGAAGCGTTCCAGCGATGATACTCAGCAAGGTGGTCTTGCCGCACCCCGAGGGGCCGATCAGCATTGTGAGCAGGCCCGTCTCAGCCATGAAGTCGGTCTTCTTGAGCACGACCGTACGCGCTTCGCCGCGGCCGAAGCTTTTATCAACAGACTGAACATGTATGCCGAGTGAATTCACATTTTTACCTGAATACGATGGCGGGTTCCAGACGCGCAATGCGAAAGATCCCGATGATCGCGGAAATGGCGACAATGATAAGGACTGCGGCACCGACAATTGCCGTAATCTGCCAGAGCATGAGGAAGGGGACCTTGCCGAGGCGCAGGAGGTTGTTGCCCAGGAAGGAGACAAGTCCCAGCCCGATGCCGTAGCCGATGAAACCGACCAAGACAGCCTGCGCGAGCAGCATGGCGCAGAGCTCGCCGCTGCTGGCACCCATGGCGCGGAGCGCTGCAAAATGGCGCGTATTTTCGAGCACAAAAGAGTAGAAGGTCTGTCCAGAGATTGCAGCACCAATGATAAAGCCGATGATGACAATGGTTCCGACATTGATGGGAATGCCCGTATTCTTGATATACCACATGATGGTGGACCACATGAACTCATGATGGGTGAAGGCCGCAAGCCCTGTGCGCGCGGTGATGCGGCGGGCCGTCTCCTCAGCTGAAAGGCCAGGCTGTGGAGCTGCCAGAATAAAACTGAGCATCTTACGCTGGTTGGGCGCATACTGGACTGCGCGATCATACGTCGTGAACACATACGGCCCCCCTGTGAAGGAGCGGTAGCTTTGACAGATGGCCACAATGCGCGCTTCGCGGTCATTGATTTCAAACATGTCACCAACACCGATCGGCCGCTCACGGCCTGCGCTTAAACGTTCAACGCCAAAATCATCGAGGATCACCGTATTGGGCATGCGCAAGTCTTCAAGACGTCCGGCAATGATGCGCGTCGGCGCGCCAATCAATGTATTGTTGTCAAGTCCGACCAGGGTGATCATCTTGGAGGTGCCGTCGGTCAGGCGAGCCATCGAGATGCCTTGGAAGAGCGGCACGGCCCAGGCTACGCCATCGACGGAGCGGACACGCGTCGTGTCGGTGTCGCGCATCGGCTTGTTGTCATTGCACTGCTCGACCTTGGGGTCAGCGACCCAGATGGGCACGTTGACGTTGCGCATCGTGGAGTAGGTCCAGGACATCAGACCGCAGAAGAGCGACATGCCCTGGGCCATGAGCAACGTCGCAAAGGTAATGCCGCTGATCAGCATGACATACTTCGCGCGATCACCGAAGAGCATTTTGAGGGCGATACGGATCATGCTTTTTCCCCTTTCCGCTTTGCGCGTGCTGCAAGTTGCTGAAAGCCTGCAGAACCAAAAGAGACGAGCGTGGCCATCAGTGCATCCACATCGGGGTTAGCCTGCGCTTTGACCAAGTCAGGGAAGGGAGGGTTGCTCACCCAGCGCAGCATGTGGATCACGCAGCCTGCGTAAAGCGCAATCCCAAGTCCTGCCTGTTCCTCGGTTAGCCCTGGGGAGACCTTACGGACGGCCTGGATAAAACGTAGCGCCACGTGTAAGAGCTCCTGCCGGAAAACATGCTGGGCAATCTCGTCCGACTCAGCAAAGGCGCGACTGAGCAGCCGATTCAGTCGGCGGCCAGTCTCTGGATTTTCAACGGCCTCCTTGATCATCACCCGGGCGAAGGCATCAAAGATCTCATCGAGCGTCGGTGGCTTTTTCCGCGCTTCCAGTGCGGAGAGTGCTGCGAGGCGGCGTTCGTTCAAGGGGCGGATACGACGGCTGAGGGCCTCGACAAAGAGGTTCTCTTTGGAGCCATAGTGATACCCTGCTGCTGCGAGGTTCACGCGGGCGCGTCGCGCAATATCACGCATCGAGACAGCATGATAACCAAAGTCGGCGAACAACGCCTCTGCCGCATCGAGGAGTCGCTCACGCGTGGCTTCAGCATCCCGCAAAGGTCGTGTCTGTACTTTCTGATTCATACGTTTGTTTTAAGCATAGCATGAGAGGGGAAACAGGTCAAGGTAGGAGGTTTCCCTATAACGTGAGCTGGGGGAGCGGAACGCCTTCGCGTTCCGGTCGGCGCGGGAAGCCGCGCCGCTCCAGGGATTATTTAATCCGTCCTGCCAGTCCGCTTGGGGAACGCTTACTGTTTCACAGAAATGGGATGCGAGACGCTGAGGCGTCCGCGATGCGCCAGGTCGATGGCTTCGGCCAGCAGGCGCGCGGACTCTTGCGGCGCGTGGAAGCCCATCGAGTTCTCGGCTGCCACAAAGTCCAAGCGCCACTGCGCCTGCCGTTGGAGGGCGCGGGCCTCGACAAGCGCGGCATCAGGAACCCCTGCCTTCTTGAGTTCCGACAGCGTCTGGATCAACCCAACAGTCGCCTCCTCTGCACGCGACATCAACGCCTGGGTCCTGTTCTGGATTGCTTCAGCGCGCGCCAGGATCTCCTTTTCACTGTAGCGGTGGCAAACCTGACAGGAGCGCGCCGGGGCAAGCAAGGGGCTGCGCACGTGATGGTCGCTGACCTTGATCGCGCCCTCGCGTATATACGGCATGTGGCAATCGGCGCAGGCCACGCCGCTGCGGGCGTGTATCCCCTGGCTCCAGAGTTCAAATTCCGGATGCTGAGCCTTCAGCACTTTCGCACCGCTTGCGGCATGCATCCAGTCCGTATGCTCCACCTGATTATAGTAGGCTTCAATCTTCTCAGCCTGGATTCCCTGATGCCACGGATAGGTGAGCCGTTTCTCCGGACCTTTGAAGTAGTACTCGACATGGCACTGCGCACAGACCATGGAGCGCATCTCCTGCCGGGAGGCCTCCACGTTGACATCATAGTCCTTGCCGCGCTTCCCTGCCCGCCAGCGCATGATGCTGGGCAGGTGCGGCACGGGCGTGTCGTCCTTTGCCAGTTCGCGAAGACCGTTGAGCAATCCAGGGCGGGTGATACGGAGTTGCATGGAGGCCGGGTCATGGCAGTCGATGCAGGAGACTGGATGCTGGATCAGCTTACGCCCCTTGGCATCGACCATAGCGCGAGCCTCAGCGTAGGGCATGGCACAGAGGGTCTCGAACCCTTTCATGACCTCTTCCTGGGGTGATGCGCCAGCCTTGCGCCCCATCTCACGATAGGCAGGTATGACGGAAGCATGGCAGTGGAGGCAGGCGCCTGGCTGCTTGAATTGTTTGACGCGCACGGTCTCCTCCTGGTCCGAGAGCATATAGGCGTGTCCGCGTTCCTCACGATAGTCCACGCCAAAGGCGTAACCCTGAAAGATCACCCGCCAGCGTGGGTCCGCATCGAGTTTCTGGAAGGCCTCGCTGCCGCCGTGTCGGGTCCGCTCCGTATCCACGGTCCGGCGGTAGGAGTCATACTGGCGCGGGTAGTTCTTGCCCCACTCGGCAGGATCATCGATAGCCTCGCTCAGATTGACAATCTGAAAGACGGTTTGTTGCGCCTCGGCCTTGTGAACCATGATGTTGCGCCAGAGTGCCAGCACGCCGATGGTTGCGGAGGCTGTAATAAGGGCGACAACCGCATACAGAAATTTCGAACCGTAGGGATGATGGACAGGCATTTTCTCTAACATAGTGGAACCTCTTTCATTTAACGGGTGGGCCCGTGGCCGACCTGGCTGTGGCAGCGGGCGCAACTGAAATCGTGGCCTCGGTCTTTATCACGCGCGCGCATCTCGCTGACGAGTGCGGCGTGGCAGCGTACGCAGTTGTTTTGCACGATCCTGGCGCTTACCGGACGGATCAGGATCGGCTCGTGAAAATTCTGAAGCGTGAAAGCCTTGGAGTGCCCGAAGCCGTTTTCGCCCTTGACCAGATACTTGGTCACAGGATGGCTGGGGAGATGGCAGTCGTTGCAGGTGGCGTGGGCGTGGTGGCTGGCCTTCTGCCAGCCGTCATAATGGTCACGCATGATATGGCAGTTCATGCAGGTCTTCGGTTCATTGCCGAGGTAGGAGAGCCCTTCGCCTTCACGAAAGGTATACGCCCCTGCTCCGATGAAAATTCCGAACAGGGCGAAGAGAAGGAGCACAGATTTATCGATGGATGCGAACATTTTCATACCCCACCAGCATCCAACAACTCACCAGTAAAAAACTTCCTATTAAACATAGTTTGACTGTATCAAAACAGCGTATGCTGTTCAAGGACAGTCGGGTACAAATATTTTTTGCTGACGTTTAGGCGAGAGGAAAGTGGTTGGAATCTTTTTTGGAGTGCGGTGACAAACCGGCGGCAGCCGGAGCGGCACCGCTTTCAGGCCCGTGCCACGCGAAAGCGGTGTCGCGCGGAATACCGCTTGCCACCGCACTCCAAATTTAGAACCATTCAGGGATTGCCCGGATGAACCTTATTCAGTAAACTCATCGCTATGAGTGTGGACTGGACTGAAATAGCGGATCACGAAGTGCAAACGGTGTGTGCTGCCTTACCGGCGGATCTTCGTGCCTGTCTCGCAGATCTCAGGATCACGCTCGATCCACGGCCGCGTCCGGATGAAGAGATGGAGGAGGGTGATGACGAGAACCTGCTCGGACTCTTCGAGGGCCCCTGCTACGCCGAGCTTCCCGACAACGCTGATCCCATGCCCAGCGCCATCCGGCTCTACATTGAGAACCTGCGCGATGAGGCCGAGGACGATCCCAAACGTTTCCGGCACGAAGTCCGCAAGACCCTGCTCCACGAACTCGGCCACTACCTCGGCCTCGAAGAAGACGACCTTGATAAACGCGGACTGGCGTGACGGAACGACACGCGTGCCGCGCGGGGCGGTGCAGCGGCAGTCGGCAGTACCAGTTGGCAGTTAAACCCTAGGAATATACTGAGGAGAAAACTTCTTAAATTAAGAGTTAAAAGTTAAACGTTGAGAGTTAAAAGTTTGAACGTTTAACGCTCAACTCCCAACTCTTAACGCTTAAGTTGAAATAAGGCAATTAGAAGTTACTGACAACCCCCTCGACATCCGGTGTGCGAAACGATATACTAAAAAGCCTATTTTAAAAACGGAGGTTTCTATGGCATCTGTCGTGATGGATCAGTTGATGGCGGACATTAAAGAGGCGATGATAACGAAGAACAGCGAGGCGCTGCTGGCCTTGCGCACCTTGCATGCGGCAATCAAGGACCAGACGGTCAACGCTGGCATTGAGGTGACGGACGAGATTGTTACCAGTGTCGTGGGCAAGGCCATCAAGCAGCGCCTCGATGCGATTGAGCAGTTCACAACAGCAAGCCGTCAGGATCTGGTCGACACCGAGCAGAAGCAGATTAACCTCTTCCGCAAGTACCAGCCTCAGCAGTTGGATCGCGCGCAGATCGAGGTCCTTGTGCAGGAATGTATCGCCGAGAGCGGCGCGACCACCAAGAAGGAGATGGGCAAGGTCATGGCATTGCTCATGCCCAAGGTCAAAGGGCGCTCGGATGGTAAGCTGGTCAATCAGGTCGTGCAATCGTTGCTGGCGTAAAAGCACTGTCAACAAATCTATTAATCTTTGCAGGAAGAACCGGATGCGCGTAGCTCGCCTGTTCCCGCACGGCGCGTCCCAGGTGAATGCGCGAGATGCCGGCTTGCGCGAGGACAGGGATATCCCGCTCTGTAATGCCGCCCCCGACAATCAGTTGCGGCGAGCCCAGCGAATTAAGTTCTTTTAAGAGCGGCAATTTTTCTTCAAGCGGTTTGGCATTACCGGAGGAGAGGACGCTTTGCACGCCCAGCGCCTGAAGCTGGCTAAAGGCTGAGACCTGATCGCTCACACGCTCAATGGCGCGATGGAATGTAACCAACAGGGGGCTGGCCAGCGCCACGAGTTCAGCCGTGCGTTGCAGATCGATCTCGCCGTTCTTCTCGAGGATGCCCAGCACAACGCCCTCAGCCCGCGTGGTCTTCACAAAGGAGATGAGCTGGCGCATCTCGTCATACTCTGAGGGCGTAAACACAAAGTCACGGCCTGTCGGACGGATCATGATGCGCACCGGCAAACGGCTGTCCTCGGTGACCTGCGCGATGAGCTCTCTTGAGGGCGAGAGGCCGTCCGCGGCCATGTCGGCGCAGAGTTCAATGCGGGAGGCCTTTGAATCATTGATGCGAACCACGTCGTCCAGAGAGGTCGCAATAATTTCCAGGAAGAGCTTTTGCATGGCATCTCACGTGCGGAGCGAATTACTCGCCATAGAAGACCAGGCGGCGGCGCTCGTAGGTCTTATTCAAAACCGACAAGGTGATCAGGTCCGCATAGCGGACTTCCGTCATGTTTGCCTTCTTCATGGCCTCCTGAACCGCGCGGTTCGTCCAGATGACGGTGATCTTCAACCGGCTGATGGGCTCCTTGATCTGCGTGATGTCCACGGTGCAGTGCTTCGACCCCACATGGTTACGCTGCTCATCCGGAAAATCATACGGCTCAACCATGCGCGTATACACATAACCACTGGGCGAGTAACAGCCCGTGGTCAGGAGTAAGAGCGCAAAGCAAAGGCTTATGGTCAGTTTAGTTGCCATAGATAATCGTCGTCCGGCTCATGTAGAGTCCTGCACAGATGTTCAGGTATTCGACATCCGCATATTCAATCGTGGTCAGACCGCCATTGGCAGCCGCCTTCTGCAAGCCAGCATCGCCCCACGCCAGCAGCCAGCAATAGGAGCGCGCCGTGGCCTCTCCCGACTTGTTGACGGTTTTTGTATTGCGAAACTCACTGCTCATCGGCACACGCACCTGCGAATAGATGCAGCCCGAAAGCCACAGGCATGCGCATCCCGTTAGAAGAACAAAACAGCGCTTGATCATAGAGGAACTCCTTCTTTTATTATACGGTTGTTTTACGATACTGAAGCGGGGTTGTGCCATACTTCTGCGTAAAGATTTCGATGAAATAACTCGGCCGGTTAAAGCCTGATTTTTCACAGATATCCTTCAAGGGCAGGGTTGTCGACTTCAATAATTCGATTGCATGGCCCATTCTCACCCGCTGCAGAAACTTCGCCGGCGTCTCACCGGTCAAGGTGATAAACTGATTGGTGAAGTGTGTCGTGCCCATGTCACAGGCTTCCGCCATGGACTGGACGCTCCAAGGCTCCTGTATGCGTGAGGGCAACCTTTCAAGAAACATCCGCACGGTGCGCACCGAATCCGTCAACCCCTGATTATAGACTGGCGGACAGCTCTCCAGTTCTGCCAGCAACCGGATGAAGATCGCATTCGCCGCCACGGCCATCTGGCTGCCGCGATAGGGCATATTGGGCGTCTTGGCCAGTTCCACAAAATCGACAAAGGTCTTCGTAAATTCCGGCGACATGGAGCGGACGGCATCCTCGTTATAGCGCAGCGCATTTGTCAGTGCTTTCAACTCAGGCTTCGTGAGGAGCAACCACTTGGGCCACACCCAGGCCTGATGCGGATGCCTAACGCCGACATCAAACATCAGCCAGCCCAGTTTGCCCTTTGCAAAACAGGGATTTCCCAGGGAGTGTATCTGCCACGGGCGCGTAATCATGAGCTGGTTCGGGCGGATTACATACGAACGTCCTTCGATCGTGATCGGCATTTCACCCTGCAAGGACATGATGAACTTGATGCCCTCATTCTGATGGGGCGGCAAGCCATAATGCTGCTCGCTGATCGTCTTCCAGACCCCGCAGGAGTTGACCCCCGGGACCTCGTCTTTTCTGAGTTTCTCGCCAGGATATTTATACCGCCCGAAACAGTGCAGGTCAATCTCCTTGGCCTGCGCCGCGAGCGAGACGCCCTGACAATCGTCAGCGCGTACAATTTTTTCTCCTGTAATATAACTCAGAGGTTGCATGATCTTCACGCTTCTCAGTCTTCGATAATCACACGGAAGCCCACATCAAAGGGACGCATCCAGCCCGGATAGCCCCAGCGCCATGTAGAGGTGGCGCGTATCTGACGCGCATTCCAGGAACCGCCGCGCACCACCTTCTTCTCATCGGTCTTCAAATTGTTACGCTCATCATCCTTGTACGGATAAGGCTTGAACGCGCTGCGCGTCCATTCGGCGACATTACCATGCATGTCGTACAAGCCGAAGGCGTTTGGCTTGAAACTTCCGACATTCGCAAGGTGCAGAACCTTGTCATTGAAGCGGCGGTCGCGCAGTTCGTAATCCATGATCGGAGGCGGATTATTCATGGGTTGCGGATTGACGCCCGAGACCGCCAACTGCTGACGTTCCGCGCCTGCGAGGTTGGCAAACAATGAGAAGTCCGCATCGAAGTCGCCAAAATTCAGGGGCGTCTCTGTTCCTGCGCGGCAGGCCCATTCCCACTGCGCTTCCGTAGGCAACGTGACCTTCTTGCCGCTCTTCTTGCTCAACCACTCACAGAACGCCATGGCATTTTCCCATGAAATACGAATAGCCGGATACTTATAACAGGCGGTCGCCGGGTTATTTGTGATGTTCATATAATAGCCGCGCTTGACCTGATCCTTGTAGTGCATGTCATAGACGCCATTGTCATGGCTCCGCTCAAAGGCCCAGAACTGCTCGACGCTCACCTCGGTGGAGGCCATCCAGAAGGGCTTCTTGATCTTCACGCCCGCCATCGGCGCTTCACTGGGCGTCTCCTTGTCGGAACCCATGGTGAATGAACCTGCTGGAATGCGCACGAATTTGATACTCTTTCCATTGCCGAGATCAAGCGCCATCTCCTTCTCGCCTGTAAGGGCTTCGGCCTTCAGGGGGAGCGGATCCTTTGCTGGGAGCGGGGGCGCACCCTTCGGAGACTCGACAAAGGTCGCAGGCTGATACGGATTGACAATCGCATCAGGGTCAAACGGATTGTTGGAGTATTCCTTGTCAAATTCGCGACGGCGAATGACCCAGTCCTTGCGCGCACCGCGCTCCAGCCAGGTCCCGTAATAAGGCACGTTCAAATCAAACCACATCGTGATACGGTCCCACTCCTCCTGGGAGAGTTTGACATTATGATGTCCCTTCATCAGCAACTGGACCATCTCGGAGGCATCCGCATGGAACTCCAAGGGGGTCAGCAAATGATAATCGCCTTCAGGCCCGTTGCGGCGGAAATAGGGATGGAAGGCGAGATAGGACTTCGAGAAGCCCCCCTCTCCCTTGCCATTCACAAAGCTGGGGATCTTCTGTCCGAGCGCATTCAGAGCAGTCGTCGTGTCATTGTGGCAACCGATACATTTACGTTCCAGCACATTCTGCACTTCGCGTTCAAAGGCGAACCCGCGACGCGGCCCATACCACGGCTGAATCTGCTGCGGCTTCTTGCGCGAGGCAATCGTCTTCTGGTTGGGTGAAACACGATTCTGCATTTCATGACAGCCGATACAGGAGAGCATCTCCCCTGGCATACCCACGAACCACGAGCGCATCATCTGCATTGACTTGCCTTCCGAATCCAACGGGATCACAGCCACCGGCACATTCGCAGGCGCCTCAAACAAGAAGGAGCCGTCGGTCTCGACATCCACAGTGCCCAGCAATACGCGCGGATCCCAGGGACCTTCCATGCCGATGGTATAGTGTCCGCCGATATTGCGTGGTGAATATTCGTAATAGAAGACACCCATTTTCTTCACCTTGTCCTTGGGGACGCCTGCAAGGCCGGGGCCATTGTAGACGCTCACACAATAGACGGTGCAGTTGGTCTTGTCCAAGTTGACGCGATCAGGAATGGGCGCGGGCTGTTCAGGCTTCTTCACGGGGAAGGGCTCGAACATGTTGTATTTGCTGTCCACTTCCAGCGGGAGCTGATTGTCATAGAGATCGACGAGCGTCAGCATGAAATTCTTTTGGATTTTTGTATCCTGCATCGAGACCAGGAACAGGTCGTCCGCGATCGGAAAGGGGTGCAGGAAGAACTGGCGGGCATCATCCGCAAGCGTGTCGCGCACGTATGTATAAACTTCTTTGTCCGTCTCCTGCTTTTGCTCATCAATCGGCAACAGGACAACTTTCTTGCCATATCCGGGTATCTGTTGCACCACACCGCTCACCTCATGGCGGCCACTCTCGACGTTAAACAGGTAGAGGCGGCCTTTGCGCGCCACGCCATGGTGGCCTGTGACAATGCCGACGAATTTGGACGAGGAGCCCGGCAAGGGACGGGTATAGAACAGGGAGTTCGGCCAGTAGGAGTTTGAACCATAATATTCCTGCTGGTCGCTGCCATCCGGATTCATGGTCATCAGCACGCGGCTGAAATAATGCGCGCTATCCGCATACTCCCAGCGCAAATAGAGGCAGCGGCCATTCGGCAGCATCACAGGATACCAGTTGTTGTCCTGGTCATAACTGAGACGGCGCATCTTGCCATCCTCGTAACGGAGGAGCAAGTTGCCGACATAGTCCCCGCCGCTGACACAGGGCACGCCCTGGAAGCCGCTGGAGCCGATCATAAACATCCGGCCATTGGGCAGGTACATGGGATCATAATAGTCAATGTCCTTGATGTCCGGGGTGAGTTCCTTGATTTCGCCGGGCTTATCGAGCCGCATCTCCGAAACCCCCCAGCCGGAGCCGTTCGCCTTGCGCGACGAGAACGCGACCTTCTCCGCTTGGAAGTCCAGATCGAAATCGCCCACAAAATGTTCGCTCTTGTAGAGCGTCTTATACTCCGTGCCCTCCTTGCGGAAGAGGGAGGAGCGAACGAGTTCATTGTCATACCCGGAGACAGCGGTCGAGGAGTTGCCCTGCCAGTTTGCCGGCATGCCCATCTGCTTGCCGCTGTTACGGCGGATATAGAGGATGTCCGAAAAGGTCTTCATCGCCGGATGCTGGCTGTAGACTTTAATTGAAAAATCAAAGATCTTCTGGGCCACACCATCACGATTCGTTGCTGTCACCTGCTTGGCCACAGCGGACAGGGCCTCCAGTTCAGCCAAGAGCGCGGCCTTGTTGCGATAAGCCTCTGGATATTTAGTGGCAAAGGTCGAGATGGCCCGCTCCATGGCAACAGGATTGAAGAGGGCCAACGCCGCAAGTTGCCGACGGTTTGAAACTTCCGGGGGTGTCATCGCCGAGACCGTCTTGCCGATCAGAGGATGGCTCACGCCCGCCTTGACATCCAGCGCGTTCTCCATCTTAGCCCCGCCGATCTGACCGACCCATTGGATAATCTTCTTGTCATCCAAGATCATCACGCGCGCATTGTTCAAGCGGAACTCAAAGCCTGACCGGTTCCAGAGGATGACTTTATCGATGGACTTCACGTCGCCCAGATCAACCTCCCACCAGGGACTTTCAACATTTTCCTCGGTATGCGTAATCGAATTCTTTCCCCAATCCGCATCCGTGTTGCCATCAACCGCGCGCGCTGCATCGCCGCCCCAGGCCGTACTCACTTGCGAGGCCTTGCCCTTGAACGAGACATTCTCCGTGCCGCTGAAGACCTGGACCTCGGCCAGCGACAAGGTCGCCTGCTCAGCCGGGATGTCGACCCGCACATAACGCCCTGAAACAGCCCAGGCCTGAAAATTCATACCGGAAACGACCGCGATTAATACTGTAGCCAGAATTCGCATAAGATGATGACCCCCTCTTTTGATAAAGTTTGAATTTTACTATGGTCCCTTCAAAAAGTAAAGGCCGGGGAGGCCGCCATGAAACAAAAACAGTTTACAAGGGCTTGACGAAGGCAAATCAGATATGTCATAGTAAACCCTTGTAATAAGGATTTCTTCATGAGCGAACCCAAAAGAGTGACCATCCAATATCGCGTACCTTATGCCGACACGGATCAGATGCATGTCGTCTATTACGCCAACTATCTAGCCTATTTCGAGCGGAGCAGAAATGAACTGATACGCGAGAGCGGCGTAACCTATAAGGAGCTTGAGACCAAGGGTTATGCCCTGCCGGTCGCTGAAGCGCATTTGACGTATCACGCGCCGGCAACGTATGATGATTTACTGGACCTGACATCCTGGGTCGAGGGACTCAAGGGCGTCAGGCTGACCATCCGGTGCGAGGTGAGGCGAGGCGAGAAACTCCTTGTCAGCGGACATACCGTCCACGCCATCGTGGACATCAAGACCATGAAACCCGTACGGCACAACGAGGCGTTGCGTCACATGCTCGGCTGTGAATCAGGTGACACGGAGGTAACTTTTTAGCATCCGAATAACGCGAAGCATACGAATGTGGAAACAACTAAATTGAACATCGAACATCCAACATCCACCTCCGCCATGGCTACGGCGGACAGGTCGAACGTCCAACGTCCAATTTTCAGTAAGAACCCTCTAACGTGCTTCGTACTTTTATTGAGTTTAGTTCTAGCATTTACAGGCTGTAACACGACCACCATCGTTCAAATGCTGGACCGTCACGCGCTTTATCAGTCGACACCGCTGGCCTATCTGCAAGCTGGCAATTACAATACGTCCATCACAACCGGACAGTTTAAGAGTATCGGAAACTTCGGGATCGGGACTTTTGACGGCTTCGCCGGTGAAGCCGTCATGCTGGACGGTGTTGTTTATCAGATCGCCAGCGACGGAAAAATAACCCTTCCTCCAGATTCAGCCAAGCTGTTCTTCGGCTCCTGCATGTTGTTTGATGTGGAAAAACGGTTTACCATGCGTAATGTCCCCTCCTACATCGACTTCCAGAAAGCGCTTCAGGTCTACTTTTCGACGAACCTGCACATCCGTGCGATCCACGTGGAGGGGACGTTCAAATCCATCCGCGTCAGTTGCATCGAGAAGCAGACGCCGCCCTACAAACCCTTCAATGAAGCCTCACGTCAGGCAAAGGCGTATACCTGGAAAGAGATGCGGGGCACGCTGGTCGGCTTCTGGACGCCGCCCTCAGTCCCTGAGGCTGTCATGTCCCCCGGCTTTCACCTGAAATTCATCTCCGAGGACAAAACCATGGGGGGGCATGTCATAGATTTCCAAGCGGATAAATTGACTATCCTCATGAAGAACATCATGCGCATGACGGTGAATTATTCGCCTACCGCATCCTCGCATTTCGACACTGACCCTCAATAACGTGTTGCCGTTAACAGCATATATAATATTCACCGCAAAGAACACAGAGAACGCAAAGATCAACTTCCAAATATCATGTTGACTTTATAGTCAGGAATATGCATTTTCTCTGTGTTCTTTGAGTTCTTTGTGGTAAAAAAACTCCCCTGTCAATGCGTAGTCAAGATTCTCTTACGCGCGGATACGATCTGCATATTCACCTGTACGTGTATCAATGCGGATGGTATCACCGTCGTTCACGAACAACGGGACAGCCACCTCATAGCCGCCCTCCACTGTGCAGGGCTTCATGACCTTACCGGCTGCGGTGTTCCCTTTAGCGCCGGCTTCACACTTGACAACCTTACGTTCAACCAGGTTAGGCAACTCGACTTCGATGACCTCATTATTGAAGAAGAGCGCGTCGACCTCCATATTGTCCAACAGGAAGAATTTGTTGCGTCCCAAGACACTCTCCTTGATGATGACCTCTTCAAAGTTTTCATCCTGGAAAATATACTGTCCGGCGTTTTCATACGAGAAGTGTAACGCCTTCTGACTCAGTTCCGGCTTCTCAAAACGATCATTTGAACGGAAACTGCGGCTCATGGTCGAGCCCGTCAGCATGTTTTTCATTTTGCAGTTGTAGATAGCCTGCCCCTTGCCCGGTTTGCTGAAGTCAAAATCCGTAATCATATACGGATAGCCGTCATCGAGCTGAATCTTGAGTCCCTTGCGTAAGTCAGATGCGTCAAACATGATACTCCTCGTTAGTTTTGAATACGGGTATCATAAATTAAGAGACAGGGTCATGTCAAACCAGCAATTAAACTTTTAAATTACGGTTGACTTATCTCCCTGCCGCCTTATACTATAAAACCATGAAACACTTTTACTGCGTAGCTTATACGCTCCTGTTAGTGACTGTGCTTTGCACACTCCAGGTCGGTTGCACCTCTTCTGATGTACAGCTCGTGTCAAGACCGCCTGAAAAGGCGACTAAGCTTGGCCCCGCACGAGGAACAGCGAGCGGCGTACTGGTCTTTGGTATTCTTCCGTTCGGGACCAATACGCGGACCTATCGCGCCTATAAGGATGCGCTCGCGCAAGTTCCTGAGGCCACAATGCTCACGGACGTGGCCGTCGAAGAATTTTGGCTCAATCTCGGCATTGGCCTTTTTCAGCAAGTCATCATCACGGGGGAGGCTGTAAAATGAAGATTCCGGTCCTTTCACTCTTCCTCATCTCAGCGCTCCTCCAGAGCGGCTGTGTCAGCGACCCTGTCAAATTCAAGAACAGCTCGACTGAAAACCTGGATATGACACGCGGAAAGAAAGTTCTCGGGAAAGCCGGAGGCATCCATCTCTTTGGCATCCTTCCTATCGGCATCAACAGCCGGCAGCAATGTGCGTACGACGACATGATGATGAAGGTCGGAAGCGGATACCATGTTGTGGATGTCAATGTGCTGGATCAATGGAAGTGGCTCTTTATCGTCGTCAAATGCAACACCTATATGACAGGGATGGCCTATCCGGTTAAGCAAGATAAGTCAGCCGCGCCGATACCCGCTGCCACGCCTGCTGCGCCAACCGATCCAACAGCGCAAAAACTTGAAGAGCTTAAGCGGCTCTATAAGGCGGGCCATCTGACCGACACCGAATACGAAGCTGCGCGCCGAAAAGCCCTTGGATTATAACGGGCCTTCTATTGAACTGGCGCGAGCGCGAGCCTTAATCCAATAAAGGTGTTCTTGGAGGTTGGCGGTTCGTTGCTACGATTTGCAGACCAGCAACTTCCAGGGCCGCTAAAACAGCCACCGCCGCGACACACGCGGCCGATCCCTGTTTTGCAGAGCGGGTCCGTAATGCCCTCGACGTAGGTATCAGTGACAACACCGCCCTTGTGCGTGCAATAATCACGGCACCACTCCCATACATTCCCATGCATATCAAACAAGCCCCAGCTATTCGTTTTTTTCCCACCCACAGGACGGGGCGCGCCCTGACTGTTCTCGCTATACCAACCCACCTCGTCCATGAGGGGGCAGGAGCCCTCGCGTGTCGCAGGCGTCTTACCGCTGTTGAGCGGGGTCATCGTCCCTGCGCGGCAGGCATATTCCCACTGCGCCTCGGTCGGCAGCGTGTAAACATAGCCCTCCGGCAGACGACCAGCCGCCTTTTCCACCTGGGTCAGCTTGTCACAAAAACGCTGGGCGTCCTCCCAGCTGACTTGCTCAACAGGAGACTGCTTCCCGGCGTTCGTAAACCGTGAGGGATTCATCCCCATAAATGCTTCCCATTGACCTTGCGTGACTTCATACTTTCCAAGCCAGAACCCCTTTGTCAGGGTCACACGATGCAGGGCTTCGTCATCCTGCCGGTCCAGTTCCTCCTTGGGACTTCCCATCAGGAAGGCGCCCGCCTTTATCCAGACCAACTCCAGGGGGACATCCCCGGAAAGCTTCAGCATGTAATTTTCGTTCAGCTTTGGGGCCGCGCTCTTTTCCGCTTCGGCCTTCCGTGCCTTTTCTTCTTCAATCGCAGCAAGCCGGAGCGCCTGGGCCTCCTCGTTGATAACCTTGACCTTCGCAAGTGCCACACCGTAAGCCGCAGCCGCCTCTTTCCAGGCGTTAAGAGCAACCTCGAAATCACCGCTTTCAAAAGAGGCGCCCGCACGGATAGAGGCTTTCTCTCCCTCCACAAAAAGCTGCTCAGCAAGTTTGGGAACCCCTGCTTGCTCAGCTGTCAGACGCACCTTTTCCGCCCCCTCCTTTTGCGTTGTTGCTGCCTTGCGTAGGCGAGCCAGGGTCTCCAGTTCCGTGCAGAGCGCCTGGACTTTGGCAGCATGTGCGACAACCGCAACCCATTTGCGGGTTTGCCAAGCGGAATCCATCGCGCTAAAGGTCTCGTTCAGGATACGCACACGAGCTCCGATCCCCTGTCCTGCATCCAAGTTCTGTTTCGTAATCGACTCCTGTGCTGTGACGGCCTTCGTGTAGGCTGGTTTCGCATCATTCTCACGCGCAAACTCATCCAGCCGTTTTCGGCAGTCTGCTGCCACGGCCTCATCCACCTTCTCAAGCTCCGCAATCTTCAGACCCGCCGCAGCTGAATCCTTACGTTCCAACGCTACATCGATCTCGCTTCTTAACCGCTCTACCGTCGCGTTCCGCCCGGCAATCTCCTGCTCTTTCTTAATCCGTTCATCCGCTGACTCCACCTTTTTCCTATAGAGCATCGCGCGCGGCGCATCAACGACCTCCATTTCCTCCACTTTCGCGGCAGCGGTCTTTGTATCGCCTTGATCAAGCGCGGAGTTCACCGCAACCACCAGCCCGGCAATCCTAATGCTGGTTTGATGGGCCGTATACGACGTGTACCCGACATAGCCGCCGAGCGCTAATAGCGCAAGGAGCGGCAGCACTAACCAGGACTTCGCTCCTGACGGGGCGCTTCTCTCCTGCTCTTTTTCCGCAGGCTGCACAGGTGCCGCCGACTTTCGTTTCGGCGGAGGCACTCCGACCGTCATGGCTGTCGCGACCTGTTGCGCCCCTGCGGCGGAAACCTCTCCCCGCGAACGGGTCTCGGCATTGCAACTCCACGAGGCATCGGTTGCATGCGTATCCTCTTCATCGGAAGCATCCGCACCCACGACAGACACGGGTGCCACAGGTGGACGACGGGACGGAGGAGAGGGCTTATTCTCAAGAATCGCCCGAATACGCGCCAGCAACTCAGAGGGCGTACCCGGACGGTTCTCCATCTTCTTGGCCACCATGCATGAAATCAACTCCGCCGTCTGCGATGAAACAGCAGGATTGCTCGTCCGGACATCCTGGATCTCCACTTCGCGCAAGACCTGCGCTAAAATCTCAATCGACGTCTTTCCAGTAAAGGGCTTATTGCCGGTCAGCATCTCGTAGAGCACAATACCCAGACTGTAAATATCCGAACGCGAATCAACCATGCGCGAGTCGAGCGCCTGCTCCGGCGACATGTAAGCCGGCGTACCGAAGACCGAGACGTCCACAGTCAACTGCGTATCTTTGTCACCTGTGGACTTCGCAATGCCCAAATCCGCAAGCTTCGCCACACCCTCATGGGTAAACATAATGTTGTCCGGCTTGATATCCCGATGGACCATGTGATGCGTATTCGCTGCAACAAGTGCCTCGGTCACCTGCGCTGTAATCTCCAGGGCCCGCTTCTCCGTCAGTTTGCCCTCGCGCTTCAAGAGCTCCCGGACGCTGCCCCCGGAGACATACTCCATGATGATGTAGTAAATGCCGGTCTCCGCATGCTGGCCCGTATCATACACCGCCACCAAGTTCGGATGCTGAATCTTTGCCGCCAGCTTGGCTTCCCGAATAAAGCGATCCACAAACTTACGATTTCGCTGTGCAACTTCAGGAAAGAGGATTTTCAAGGCAAAAAGCGAGTCCAGCACTTGATGACGAAGCAGATAGACCTCGCCCATCCCGCCTTTCCCAAGGAGCGCCTCGATGCGGTACTTTTCAAAAACCGAACCAACTGGCAGAATTGTTTCTTTTTCAGAAGCCATATTTATGGGTTAATCATATCTGCTTTTACCCCCTTCGTCAATTAGCAAGATTCCTGCATTCCATTATTCCAGCATTCCATTATTCTAATGGGGCTCACTGTTTTATATTTGCCTTTCTTAAGGATTAAAGCTATTTTAATTTAACTCGAAAGGATGGTATTTTTTTATGCTCCTGACATTTGGCAAATCGCGACACGTTTCTCATGCGCATGCCGGCCTGGTTATTCTGAACCTGCTCCTTTCCCTGTTTCTCACGTCCATCCTCTCAGTATGGTTCCAGGCCAAGAGGCGCCAATCCCCTATCGCCGAGAACCCCTACCCTCCTTTTATAGGGAAATCCTACCCGGAAGATGCCAAGCCCACCGCCAGACAACGGCAGTGGGCATTGGCCACCAGCGCTGTCCTGACCGAGATCAACACCTGCTGCCATTTCATACTGGAAGAAACGCAATCAACAAATGCTCACGGGGCCAAGACCCTTAGGAATGGATGGGGTGTCCATAATCGTGAAGATTTACTGAGGTCCCTGAAATGGCTGGAAGAAGGAGGACACAGAAGACGCTATGATTCATTTGCCCGAGCGCTTCAACAAAGAGGTCAGATCCTCGCGCGTCCAGAAGTATCATACGCTGCAGATCTAACGAATATCGATGATGAACAGAAACGTACCATCGCGGTTGTCAAAATCATCCACAAACGTTTTGGAAAGCAAGGATTGGCGGGCTGGGACTTTTCACGCTATGTCTCCCTGTGCAGATGGGGGGTTCATGCGGGGTACATCACGGAGGAAGAGGCCTGGATGAGAATCATGCCCGTTGCACGCATGCTCCAGTCCACGTTTAGCTCGTGGGAGGAGTTGGCCTACAACTACCGCCTCGGTCGTATTTTCTGGTCCCCCATGTATGATGACGATGACATTCTCAAAGCTCTGGAAAGATTAAAAAATGAGAACAGCAGCCCATGGACATGCCTCACGTGGCAGACAAATCTCCTGCCGGAAAAACAACAGGATGATGGTTCAGAAGAGGCTCTCCTTGGACGTGCATGGGTCGCCGGCTTTGGAAAGCGCTGTGACAGCAAAACATGGAAAGAGTATTGTTCTGAGGCCTTTAAATTGTTTGTGAAATCAGCGGAGAAAGGAAATGTATCTGGCATGTACTCCCTTGCAAACTGCTATAACCATGGAAAAGGTTGCCCGCCGGATCAGCAACGCTATCGACAGTGGATTGAGAAGTGCGTGGCCGCAGGTGAACCCTGGTCGCATTATCGTTGGGCCATGAACTGCTACAGGGACAAAGCACTTAACGTTGATCAAAAACGGATCGCTGAGCTCATCGCCTTTTCAGCCACCAACAATGGATCTGCTGCCTCAGTCGCGATGCACGGATGGATTTTTGAGACAGGCTATGGCGGGACAAAGAAAGATCCCAAGAAAGCACTGGATTGTTATTATCAAGCCGCTTCAACCGAAGAAGCGTGGGCCATGGCTAAAATCGGCGACGCTTATCAGGAGGGGAGAGGCATCGAGAAAAACAGGACCGAGGCAGCGCGCTGGTATTACAGATCGGCCATCAACCGAAACGAGCAAGCCATGTTCGAGTATGCCGAGTGCCTTCGCAAGGGAGACGGCATACCGACCAACACGGTCGAGGCGCTCACGTGGTATCATCAAGCAGCCACCAACAACGATGTCCGAGCCCTCAGATACCTCAAGCGTTTAGGAGAAAAGAAGACGGAATAATTGACAGATTTAAGGTGTGCCTCGAATTTTAAATCCATTGCCAATATTATGAATGTAGAACACGTGTCGTGGCCGGCGCTCTTCGTGTGATCCGGCAATACGCATCATCGGTCATGCCCAGAGCGATGACCGCATAAATTGTTTCATCCACGGGAATGCCCAGACGTTTTTGAATATTCACATCCCTTTTGAGTGCTGCTGTCGCGAACCCGATCAGGCAGGTTCCCAAGCCCATCGCATGCGCGGCAAGCAGGATGTTCTGCGCGGCCAGCAACGCATCCTCTGCTGGGGTTGACGCCCCTGGCTTGCATCCCACCACGATGATGGCTGGCGCGTTGAAAAAGAGCTTGTCCTTCTTCGTCTCTTCCCACTCCTTCAGCGCCTTCTCGATAGAGGCATAGTGCTTGCAATAGTAGGTTCGTAGATCGCGTGAGAACCATCGGATAAAGGGCAAACGAGCTATTTTGTTAAGGCGCGTAAAAAAATCAAGGATCTCTGCGCTGAGTCTCATCACAGCAGCCCTGTCAGGCAATATCGTAAACGTCCACGCTTGGCAGTTGGTCCCCGAAGGCGCTGAAGCGCCGATCTGGGCAAGATCCTGCAAGCGCGCGAGGTCGACCGGCGTGTCAAGAAAGTGACGGCAAGAGCGCCGCGAGCGCATCAGCGCGACCAGAGAGGCCAAATCGGGTTTTCCATACGGTACCCACTCCTGGCTAATTTGGAAGGTGGTATAGTCCCCTGCACTTTTTTCCAATGCCGATACCTTCACAGAGCCTGTCGGACACACCGCCTCGCACTGTCCGCAGGCGATGCATCGCTCACCTGTGACAACAGCTTTCCCACTCTGAAGCGTCAGAAACGAGATCGTACAAGTCTCCACGCACCGCCCGCATCCGACGCACGTCTCAGAATCAATTTTTACAGCATCATTCATGGTTTGAATATATAATCACTTCAGACTTCAAAAGAGAAGGGCAAATATCAGAAGGAGTAACTTTTAGCTACGGATTGCGCGGATTGAGAATGATTTACCGCAACCAGCCTACGCCTTCGCTAAAGCTACGGCCGACAAGAAGGCTACGGCGGTTAGGAAGAACGCATTGAACACAGAGAAGAAAAATTTGACCCAGCTTCCAAAAGCAAAGTCTTTAGAAGTTGATCTTAACGATCTTTGTTATTTGCGGTGAATATTTTCGATGCTGTGAAGGGACAGCCAAAAACAAATCCTTAAAATCTTGTAAATCCTGTCGAAAACAATTCTCGTCTGCTCTCTGTGACTCTGTGAGAAATACAAAATGGACGTTCGATGTTCGAAGTTCGAGGTTTACTGCTGTGCTATGAGCATGGTTTCGTCGACCAGCCGGTTCGCGTGGTCGATCAGATACAACGGCAGAGAAAGCAGGCGATAGGATATGCGGGTGTTGTCATGCATGGTGTCCGTGACCTCCAGCAGCGAAGGCTTATCGGCGTTGAAACGCAGCGCCAGACGCGCCTCCTTCTCGGCCACGAACTGCCATAATGAACGCAACCGACCGGTCTTGCCGGCTTTGACCTCCACCGGTACGACACCTCCGCCGCGGACGATCACATAGTCGACCTCCGCTGCGGAGGTCGACTTTTCGCGCGCCCAGTAAAACAGTTCCGGTTGCTCCCAGGGCGGACGGGCGTACAGCAGATGCTGTCCCACAACCTGTTCGACTGCGGCACCGGCATTCACCAGCATCAGGTCAGGCTCACGTTCCACGTCAGCCGCCCTCAGACCGCAGGCGTGCAGCAGGAGTCCGCAGTCGAGAAACAGCACCTTGAAGGCCTCCTCCCTTGCACCCGCCCCAACCGGAAGTCCAGAGCATGAAGACTGCCTGACCCTGTAAACGAGCCGGGCGAGTTCCAGCAGATGCAGGCTACGGCCAAGGTCTCTCGCGGAGTCCTCTCGCGAAACGTTGGCAAACTTAAAGCGCTGTCCGACCATGACGGGCAATCGACTGAACATCTTGAGGAGGCGCTCATGGTTGACCCTCTGCCCGTACTTGGCAAAATCGTCGCGAAGCGTCCCAAGGATTGACTCCTTGACGCGGTCGGCCTCGAGCAACGAACATGTTCGGGCATACGTCTCGACCGCCTCGGGCATTCCGCCGAGCGCCAGAAAGGTGCGGAAGAGGCGCAAGAGCGTCTGATGTGCGGTGTCTGGCATCGTCTCCTTGCAGCCGAAAGCGTTCAGAAAGACAGACCAGCGTTCGTTTCCGGTCGCATCGAGAAACTCGCCAAACGTCATGGGTCCTAAGTGTAAATACTCGATACGTCCGACGGGCATCGAGAACGAATGCTCCTCCAGGACAAAATCCAACAGCGAACCGGCTGCAATGACATGGAGGTCGGGAATCTCCTCATAGAAGTACCTGAGACGCGCCAGAAATTCCGGCACTGCCTGGATTTCATCGAAAAAGAGAAGGGTCGTCCCCGGGATGATCCGCTGGCCGTACTCCAACTCCAGCAACTGCACCATCCGGGCAGGCGGCTCCTGGACGATGCCCCTGAGAAATACGCGATCCCGATCCGCATTGACGGTCAGGCTGGTTGCGAATTCGCGCTTCGCGAAAGCCTCGACCAGGTACGATTTTCCGACTTGGCGCGCGCCGCGCAACACGAGCGGTTTACGCTTCTCCCGCTGCTTCCACTCCATGAGGTAGGCAAAGGCCAATCGGTTCATGATGCTCCTTATAAGGGGTTATTAAGTGCATAATATGCATAATATAACGTGTTATGTCAAGCGTGAATGGCTTTTTTTCGGATTTTTTGGCTCTTCGAACATTTTAGTGGGTAATAACAGGTGAAAGCAGGTGTAGGGTTTGATATTCTTTACTCATGGAAACAAACAAGCACTACGAACTACTATTGGGATTGGATAAAAATTGGGAAGTGAATCAAGTCGATCTGAGCGTTCAGGAACTGCGAGTTGATATTCACGTTAAGTACATTGGCAAGGAGGCAGCGTGCCCGGAATGCGGCAAGGAGTGCAGCCTGTATGATCATTCGCCCGAGCGTCAATGGAGGCATCTGGACACGATGCAGTTTCTGACGACCATACATGCCTCAGTCCCGCGTATTTCGTGTGAAACTCACAAGGTGAGGACCATCGCGGCCCCCTGGGCGGGGAAGCACTCAAGGTTCACGCTACTCTTCGAGGCATTCGCGATCAAAGTCATCGAGGGGGCAAGGTCAATATCCGACACACAGAAGATCCTACGGCTGGGATGGAAGCAGATACAGACGATCATGGCGTCCGCCGTCGAAAGAGGGATGGAGCGTCGTGAGGCCGACGAAATCGCCTGGGTGGGTATGGATGAGAAATCGTTCAGGAAGGGGCACAGGTATATAAGCGTCATGAGCGACATAGACGGACGGCGCATCCTGGAGGTTGTCGAGGGGAGAAGCTCGGAGGTCGCGGAGAAGCTGATTACGGAAGGGCTGAATCCGTTTCAGAGGGAGATGGTCTGCGGTGTCGCCATGGACATGTCCGCCCCGTATGAGGCCGCAGTGAAGGCCCGGCTGCCAAATGCCGACATCATCTTTGACAAGTTCCATATCGTAAGACATCTTGCGGATGCGGTCGACTCCGTGCGCAAGGCGGAGCACGCCCGGCTGCAGAAGAAAGGTGACGACAGGCTCAAGAAGACAAAGTATCTATGGCTCAAGGGTTTTGAAAGCATGAGCGACGAGGCCAAGGCGAAGCTCGAGGATTTACGGCGGCAGTCGCTGGATGTCGCGAAAGCCTGGCACGTCAAAAACATGTTCACTGACTTCTGGACAAGGCGGGACAAGGACTTTGCGAGGAGATTCTTTGACTTCTGGTATAACGAGGCCTTGTCGGTGAAGCTTCGCCCGATGAGAAAAGTGGCGGAGATGCTCAAACGCCACCTTGAGAATATCGTAACTTATTTCGACTGTTACATCACCAATGCGATAACGGAAGGCTTTAACAGCAAGATACAGGCGATCAAGGCAAATGCAAGAGGGTTTAGAAACTTCTCAAATTACCGAACGTCCATCCTGTTCTTTTGTGGAAGACTTAGCCTCTACCCATAAAAATGTTCGAAGAACCGATTTTTTTCAGGATAAGCAGGATTTTGAGGGTTTAATTGATCGTTAGCTATTGAAAACTGTCCACCAACTTCGAACTGAATATTTCCGAAGCTCTGAAGGGGAACCAAAAACAAATCCTTTAAATCCTGTTAATCCTGTCAAAATAACAATCCGCTTTCAACAAATAATCTCATTGCCATCATGTACACAGTGTAGTAATTTTGATTCCAAGTAATCATACGACTGGGATAACTCATGTGCTACGCTGTTTACATCGGGACTGATCAGCCACTTGCGACTTCGGAGTGGAATGAGAAGGACTGCCTCTGCTACCTGACAGAGCTTGCGGAAAAGGACCAACCGGCGCGGCAACATTTCTCAAAACCGAATGTCTATTACGCCGGGTCACACCTGCAATGCAGTTGCGGCTTCTTCCACCACAGCATGGTCTTCACCGATGATCCTGCGATGATGCATGAATACGAAAAGACGCAAAATAGCACCCGTGCACTCATCGCAATTCTGGAGCAAGCCTTGCAACACGCTGACACTGTCGAAGTCTTCGTCACATGGGAAGGCAACCAAGCCTTGGCCCCTGTTCGGCGACTCACCCTTGAGCCTTCAGCCTTGCTCTCCCGACTGGAACCGTATAGTTCCGACACAGACCCTGAAGTGAAAATCGCTATATCCGATGTGGCGGAACAAGATTTCATTGTGTTCCAAGCAAAAGCAAATAACCTGCCCAATCCCCAATTGCCTAACTGATGAAAACCCGTTTTCATAGTCTTTTTATCGGCATCTTACTCGTGTGTACCGAGGCAAAGGCAACATACCAAGTAAATGACGTCATCGATTACATGGGGAACTCCTATTGTTTCGGTCTCTATGGAGATACGCCTCTTGAACACTACTTTACGCAAAACAAGCAATCGCGTCCTGCAGAGTTCTGTTACAGATCGTCTGATTGTCGTCGCGGACATATTGCATCCTGGCGAGTTGTGGACAACAAACTTTGGCTCGTGCAGATCCTCATCTTTAACAAAGAGAGCGACGACGATGGCTTCCGCTCTATTGATTTTTTGAAGCTTCCGTCACACAACTTTCCACTCCGAAAACTATTCCCACAGGCGAGTACAGCCGTATTTGCGAATTGGTTCACGGGGAAAATATCACTGAATGAACACATTCAAATTGATCGCCCGCAATATGAACTGAATTTCACGAATGGCGTTTGCGTCAATGGCGTGGGTATTAACGGAAAGCCCCACAGGAAGATCACCGAACACCCCCTCACCCCCCTCTGTTTTACAAATGATCCGCCTGCTCGCATAAACGTTGCCGTTACCACAAATCAGGTGCCTGATCTCCTTGAATATGAAAGAGTGACATACATTTTTGGCAAAACCGGAACTACACCGCTTACCGACTACTATAAATCACATCCGCAACCAGATGAATTCCGATATTCCACACAAAACGGATTGCGTGGCCATATTGCCTCTTGGCGTATAGCGGACGGGAAACTATGGCTGGTCCAACTATTTCTTTGTGGAGGTACAGAGGAGAATTACGTTTCACTCCCCTTTCTCATGCTCAACAGGCGGCTCCCCCTTGAAAGTCTCTTCCCGAAACCAGGAATAGCCGTCTGGGCAGACTGGTTTACAGGGACCATTGACATTGACGGGTATTCCTGTGCTACGGTTGACGAACAGAATGCCAAAAGAAGAAAGACGTTTGAAGTTGTGAAAGGAGTTGTCACAAATCTGGAACACCCCGAAAGCCACTGTGAGGATGACAAAAGCATCCTCAAAAAGCCTGACAATGGGATAGGCAAGTAGTCCCTTTTTTCGAGATCATCGACGCCCCCAACTTACTGACACTTCCCAACTTGCTGACACTTCCCCTCTCCCATTCCCGCATTCGCGCATTCCCGCATTCGCGCATTCTCCCCACCTTACTTCATGCTGGGCAGGACAATGCCGCGCAGGATGATCTTCTGGCAGGCGAAGAAGACAATAGCAGTCGGGATGGAGACCATCACAAAGCCGGCCATCACAGCCCATGGCTGGTCGCTCATCTGCTGGCTCATCTGGTACATCCAGACCGCGAGCGTCCAGTTGCTCTGCTTCTGGCAGACGAGCAAGGCCCATTCCCAACTGTTGTAGGCTGCAACAAACGCATTGAGCGCATTGACCGCCAGGATCGGGGTGGTCATGGGCAGCGTGATTTTGAGAAAGACCTGCCACTCTTTTGCGCCGTCAATCATGGCGGCCTCATAAAGCTCGCGCGGCAGGCCATCAAAGAAGCCCTTCAGGATGAAGATCGACATGCCGCTGGCCAGGGTCGGCAGCACAAGCGCCGCAAAGGTGTTGAGCAATCCCAAGTCCCGGATCAGCAGGAACCCAGGTATCGCTGTAACCGCTGCCGGGAAGGCCATGGTCGCCAGCATGAAGAGCAAGAGCTTCTCCGCAAAACGCAAACCCAAACGCGAGAGCGCATACGCGGCCAAGGGATTCACCGTCAGCGTCGCCACAATGGAGAGCAGCACGAGCAGGATCGTATTGCCAAAGGCCTGTCCGCGCAAGAAGAGATATTCAGCGACCATGCGATAGTTGGCGGTCATGCCGTCAATGAAATCACGCCAGCCGCGCTGGGCAAAGGTCACGGCCATGGCTTCGCGAAGCGGGAAGCGCGCCTCTTCAATCCGCGTCAATCTCCAGCCATAGACGCTGTTGACGCCCTCAAGCGAACCATATTTGGACAGCAAGTAGGCTTGCCAGGACTGCTCTGCGCTCAGGACCTCCAACTTTTCAAGCGGCACCAGCGGAATAAAATTGCGCCAGAGCGCGCTGTTTTCATAGGGCAGCAACTTCACCTCAGTAAAGGCAGCGATGGTCTTGCCTGTCAGTTGCGCATAAGAGGCTACTGAACGGCACGTGTGACGGACATACGCCTGAAACTGTTCCTCCAACGGGGGAGTCACCCGTACCCGTAAGAGACGCCGCGGATAGACCTCATGGATAAAATTCGCCCAGACTGCCTGCAACAGGCTTGGCGCATCCGCGGGCAAGGGGAAGGGCATGGACTCAAAACGCTCACACGCTGCTTTGCTCAAGCGGGCATAATCCTCCGGCAACAGGGGATGGTCCGTCGGGAGCCCCAGTTGGACCATCACAGCCGGACGCTTCAGGTAATTGATCCATTGAATCCGTGATTCAAAGGGGACCGTGCGCGTCATCGGCGACTCCTTTGCCGCAAACGCTTTAAACGTAGACCAATCCGCAAGCTGCTTCCGCTTCTCTTGGCATCCCGGCACAAAGGCCAATTCGCGATAGGCGCGCTTGAAATCCTGATACAGTTCCGTTTTCGGATCATCCATCGGGTAATCCCACTCAGGATGATGCATGGGGGCGCGTTGCTGCGCCACCATGCGGATACCGAAGAAGGAGACGTAGCGGATCGCCCATTCACGGTTCAGCAAGGCAAGCGCCTCTTCTTGCCGCTGCATGGGGGAGAGCGATTTATAGCGCGCAGGGTCTTGCTGTTTGAACTTGGCTTCAAAATGGTGGCGGACAAAGTGTGCGACATCGCGCGCATCAAACGAGCAGACACTGTTACGGACATCATACTCTAAATTAAAGTCAGCATAATCCGCTGCCATCTGCCGCCACTGTGTTGCTGTCTGAGGATTATCCATGGCGTCGAGCTGTTCTTGCGCAAACTGGTGCGCCCCCTCGACATCCCGCGCCACCGCAACCCAGCTTCCCCAATGCTGCGGGGCATCTGGATAGACTGTCGAGGGAAAACGCGGATAGCACATGGCCACCGAGCGGACAAAACGGTCCTGGCGACTCCAGAGCGCGCGGACAACGGGCGAAAAGCGGTAATAGTCGTACGGGCCTGTCAAGGAGGAGGCGACCATGATCAGGAAGGGCAGCAGCATGGTCACCCCGCCAATCGACAGCATGAGGTAAATCAACGCAAGGAAGACCCGCGCTTTCCACGTCTTCTGCTCAACTGTAAGGATAACCCCCATATTTGACTAAACTGAAAAAGATTAAATAAGAAGTGAAAAGTTGCCATGCAATAACCTATTGAATCTAGTACTTCTTACTTTTAACTTAAAACTTATAACTTGTTAACTGATCCATCGGACATACGCGCCGCAGGGCGTTGAAAGCGCCTCTGCAGAGCCTGTCAGCAGCATTTCGCCGGCATCAAAGGTGCCGCCCAAGCCGGCGACGGTCTGTCCCAATACATGTTCAAGCACAACGGGCGTATAGCCAGGTGTATGTGCACTCAGCAAAACAAAGAGCGGATCCGGCGTCAGCAATTGGCGGCAGAGACTGAGCGTTTCAGGAAGGTCTTTTTCAATCTTGTACATCTCGTTATTCTGTCCGCGCCCAAAGCTCGGCGGATCAAGGATAATTGCATCATAGCGACGCTCGCGTTTGATCTCGCGGCACAAGAATTTATGTGCGTCATCCACGATCCAGCGGATCGGATGGGTCTCCAGTTTGTTCAGCGCGGCATTTTCACGCGCCCATTGGACCATGCCCTTTGATGCGTCAAGGTGACAGACCTCCGCACCGGCCAAGGCTGCGGCCAATGTCGCGCCACCTGAGTAGGCAAAGAGATTCAGCACATGGACAGGACGTTTGCGCGCGGTGATCGCCTTGCGCACCATCTCCTGGATCCAGAGCCACTGGTCACGCTGTTCAGGGAAGATGCCCAGATGTCCGAAGTCCGTACCCGACAGCTTAAACGTGATGTTCCCGGCAGTGATCGTCCACTCCGCTGGCAAGGCACCCCGGTTATGCCACTGATTGCCCTCTGTGCGATCAAAGGAGGCATCCGCCTTCTTCCAGACCTCATCCGGCAGACAGGGCTTCCAAGCTGCTTGTGAACAGGGACGTGCCAGCACGTATTTTCCAAAACGTTCGAGTTTCTTTCCATCTCCGCTATCCAGCAAGGCATAATCATCAGCTACCGTCATAACATCCCCCTCCTACCCAATCTCGAAGGTCAGCTTTCCCGGACGAATCTCGATGGAGCGGATCTTGCCGCCCATTTTGAACTCCTTATTCGCAAGCAAGGTCGGGAAATGAAGCCGGAAGGAGTCGCCCGCGATCGTCAAGCCCGGGATCTGAGGAATCTGGTTGGAGAGCGCGGAAATAATGGCCTCGCCGCCGCCACTGAAGAAGGAGGCCTTCACCTTTGCCAAGCAGACCACCAGGGTCTCTCCGCCCTCATCAGGGGTCAACTCGCACCGGCCTTCAAACGGGACCGGCAGGAAGCCCATCACAAACTTACCCGTCAAGACAATCTCGCCCTGGCCGAACACCAGATTCACATCCTTGATGTTCTTGACCTGCCCTTGCGCCTCTGGCGGCAGATTCGCCTTCTGCATCTCCCACGTGCGCCCAACTGCGGCGACCACTTCCTTATCCGTCAACGTCAAACTTAAAGCATGAATGATCATAGTAAATTCCTAATAAAATCGTTTATTGTGCTAGGCCTTCCACAAAAACCCTGTCAGGGGCGAGGAGGCATCCGCTGTGGTGCGCGGCGCGCGCGGACCTGCCTCACGCGCAAGTTCTGCCGCTTCGACCGCCTTTGCAAAGGCCATGGCCATCTTCACGGGATCAGCCGCAGCCGCGATCGCTGTATTCACCAGCACGCAGTCAGCGCCCATCTCAATCGCCTCGGCCACATGGGAGGGCAGACCCAGACCTGCGTCCACGACAACCGGAACCGTCGAATTCGCGATAATGATTTCTATCATGTCCCGGTTACGCAAACCCAGGTTTGTCCCGATGGGTGCAGCCAAGGGCATCACTGCCACAACACCGACCTCTTCGAGCCGCTTGGCCAGCACAGGGTCGGCATTCATGTAAGGCAACACCTTAAAGCCCTCTTTGGCCAGCACCTCAGAGGCCTTCAGTGTCTCAATCGGGTCCGGCAGGAGGTGGTGCAGATTGGGGGTGAGTTCAAGCTTGATCCAGTCGAAGCCGCCAGCCGCACGTGCCAGACGGGCAATGCGTATCGCCTCTTCAGCCGTACGCGCGCCGCTCGTGTTGGGCACAATGACAACCTTTTCAGGGTCCAGCCTGGAAATGAGCGGGTCCCCTTCAGGATTCTTATCCAAATCGACGCGGCGAAGCGCCACGGTGACCAATTCGCAGCCAGACGCTTCAATCGCCTGACGCATGGTCTCGTGCGAGCCAAATTTTCCGGTTCCAATAAAGAGCCGCGACCGGAAGGCGCGACCTGCAATGATAAGTGGTTTCATGAAGGGGTATAGTATACATAAAACCACTCTGCGGTGTAAGACTAAAAAGGACTAAATTTTAAATTCCCTGTTTGGCAGAACCGCTCAGCGTAATCTCCACCACGGTGTCCGCAGGATGCGCGCTGCGATTCAGTCCCGAGATCTGCAAACGGCCATCCGCCCCAACCGTATAGTTTAATTTCTGGCCTGTGAAGAGATCGCGGCAGCCTATCACTTTCTCTGGAATCACCGGTGTAGTGAACGCTGTCCCGATGTAACCGGGCAGGAGGTGAATAAAATACTTGCCGGGCTTGGAAGTGAAGCCGTACTGCCCGTCTACCGGGTCCCACGGGCCACCCCGGGTGCCGTAAATACTGTCCCCCGCCTTCTGCAACCACGCGCCCACCCGCCGGGTCAAGGCCGCGTGGCTCGCGGGAATGCGTCCGTGCCGGTCCGGACCGAAGTTGAGCAACAGATTCCCATTGCGCATGACCACCTCCGCCAAATTGACAATGATCTCTTCGTACGACATCAGATTCTGTCGCTCGCTGTAACCCCAGGAGGGCTTGTTCAGGTTCAGGCATTTTTCCCAGGTGTAGGAGCGCATGGGGCCAGTCACTCTCTTGCCGCCCTCGTCCACAGCGAAATCACCCAGCCACCCGGAGCGGTTGTTGCAGATGACGCTGGGCGAGTATTTCCGCGCAATGCCCATTAACCCCAACGGGCGGCCCTTTTCATCGAAATCGCTAAACGCGTTGGCCACGGGCCAGGCATTGGCTGGGTCGCGATACAGCCCAGGTTCCCAAAAGAATGCTCCGTCACGGTCAGACCCTTTTTGCGCCAGCCAACCGCCGTCCCAAAAAAGGTAATCGAAGGGTCCGTAATTGCGGAACAGCGTGCGTAGTTGCTCGTAGGCTTCCTCCTTCATGACGCGAGCGTTTTCCTTGTGCGTCGGATCAGTCGTGTAATGCCATTTGTTGGGCATGCTGTTGGTGCCCGTCACATCGTAGTAGCCGGGATAGCGCCAACTCATGGGCGAGTAGTAAAGCCCCACGCGCAAGCCTTCTGAGCGGCATGCCTTGACATATTCTGCATAGAGATCCCGCTTGATGCTCTGGACGCTCGTGAAGGCGTTGGGATGTCGACTGTCAAAGAGCGCAAAACCATCGTGGTGCCGCGCTGTCAGGCACATATATTTCATGCCGGAGTCCTTGGCGATCTTCGCCCATTCAACAGGATTGTAGTCCTTGGCATCGAAGTACACGTTGTCGCCCTGGTCGAACGCGAATTTACGGTAGTGGGCCGGCGGCATGGCAGCGTTCTCCATGAACCATTCGCCCTGTGCCTGCACTGCATAGAGTCCCCAATGGAGGAACATGCCAAACTTGGCGTCCATAAACCATTGCATAGCCGCATCATCCTGCTGGACAATCCCGAAATCGTTGGTCACGGGGCGAGCCCACACCGAATGGACGGCGCACAGAAAGAGTAACGTTCTGGCCGTTTTTAATAAATTATTCATCGAAACTCCAACAGGCAACTGCGACCTTCAGCAGGAAGTCCCCATTATAACACCCTGATGATTGTGCCTCCGACGGATAACAACGTGATGGCGTTGCTGCCATAGGACACCTTGAATAGCGGCTGATTGGGAAGGTTGATCACGCTTTGGTTGAATTGCCCTGTGATGGGGCCGGTCGCCACGGTCAACTCGTAGCCAAGAGGCACTCTGCCAAGCGCAGGATCCACGCAGACCTCCAAGTTTGCGCCAGTCGACAGGATCAATCCTCCCGCCGCATTGAGTGTGTCACAGCCGTCAGCACCGATCCGCACCGCGTAGACCGCACCCGCCGCCAGCGTGGCGCTCGCTGTCGCGTTCAACGTCCCCACGCGGTTCGTGACCGCCGGATTGCCCGCTGTCAGCACCGCATTGCTGGCTACGTCAATCGTTCCTGCAATCGTTCCAGACCCTGCCAGCGTGGCACCGGAAGCCACCTCCACAGCGCCATTGCTCGCAAGGGTTCCGTTCACGACCAGCGTGCCGTTGCTGACCGTCGTATTGCCGGTGTAGCTGCTTGCCCCCGACAGCGTCAGTATGCCGACACCAACCTTGGTGAAAGCGCCACTGCCACCCAATTCGCCGGCGTAGGTCGAATCGAGACCCAGATTGCCGACTGCCAACGCAATACCGCTGTTGTTGATGTACGCACGGCCCCCTGTTCCAGACAGGTCACCCACTTGAAACACTGACGCTCCAGTGCCGTTAAAGGACAAGTTTCGGAAGCCTATTGTACCGGAGATAACCACCTTTGCCTGTGAAAGGTTCATGCTGTTGGCTGTGCCGCCGCCGATGTTGAAGTTATTGTAATTACCACCCGCGGTATAGGCGATGGTACCGGAGAAGTCGTGGAGGTCCCCGGAAAGATTCCAACTCGCCGCTCCTTGTGCCGCGCCATTGTTGAGCGTTCCGCTGCCAGCAAGAGCGCCGGTGGTTGTAAGGTTGGCTGTGCAGTAAAAGCCGACACTGCCATTGACGGTGATGGCACCCCCGTAATTCATTGACCCGTTGTTCGCGATGACCGTTCCACCATTGAGCGTAAATGAGCCAGTGCCCAGTGCAGTGGCATTGTTCAAAGAGAGTGTGCCGGAATTAATAACCGTGCCCCCCGTGTAGGTGTTCGCGCCGCTTAATATGAGGGCGCCGTCGCCGCTCTTGCTCAAGGCGCCGGGACCGCTGAGGATGCCCGACAGCGTGAGGTCTTGCGCGACAGCGTTCGAGATCGTCCCCGCGCTGCCGAGGACCATCGTATTGGCAACCGTCATTGCAACCGAGTTCTCCAACGTGCCGTTGTTGAACGTAACCGTCCCGGTGCCAAGCCCTGTGGCTTGGCCCACGATCACCACGCCATTGCTCAAGGTCGTTCCGCCGCTGTAGCTGTTCGCACCGCTTAATGTGAGGGTGCCGTCGCCGCTCTTGCTCAACGCACCCGAACCGGAAACCTCGCAGCTGATAATCACATCGCCAGCCGCCGCGTTGACGGTGGGTCCGCCACTCAACGCGACAGGCACGTCCACCGTTTGCACGCTGGTTGAATTGTTCGTCAGGCCGCCGGATAGGGTCAGTGTGTTGGTTGCATTGGTGATGACAAATTCGGCCGCGCCACTGTTGAAGGTCAACGAGCTGAGAGTTATGCTGATGTCCATATTATTCACCACCTGGCTCGTCCCCTCGAAGGCCACAACATCTCCATTCCCCGGCCCATACCCCGAGCCCCAGTTCCCGCCTGTGCTCCATTTGTTGTCGCTCCCGCCGCCGCTCCAGACCTGGCTTGTGTTTGTGACCGTCATGTCAGACACCGACCAGGGTGAAACGCCTCCATCGTTCTGATTGACGAACCCATTCAGGGTATAGCTCCCGGCCACTAACGCGCCAGGCACAGTGAACGTGCCCGTCCAATTGCCAGTGCCATCTCCGCCGGGCCCCGTCAGCGCGACCGGATTGCCGGCCCCGCCTAATCCATCCACGCCCACGGAAGTAATGCTCTTGCCCGATGCCGGCGTCACATTTACGGTGACAGTAGTTGCCTCATGATGGCCCAGAGAGGTGGGCGAAGCGTTCGCGGAATTGACCGTGGGAGGAGTTGCGGCCTGGATGTAATGCAGCACCAGCGAACCACCGGATATATTGAGCTGGTAACTGCCCGGTGTCGTCTGGTCGCTCAGCACCCCGTTAACATATAGCGCCGGTGCTGTCGCCATGCTCACCGTGCCGCCGATGGAAGTGAAGAGCGTATAATCGGCGATCGCATCCAATGGCGTACCCGTGATGTTGATGGTGTCAGTGTTGTCCAGCGTCAGGGTGGAACTGCTCCCATAGTTAACCTTGTCATTGGAGCCCCCCCCGGTTGCGCTGAGGTTGAAATTGGCGGATGCACTTGAGAGTGTGAGGTTGCCCCCAAAGTTGATTGTGGTGGCGCTGCCACCGCCGGGACGCGGCGTCAACGCGCCGCTGCTGTTAATTATGGTGTTGCCGCTGATAGTACCCGCTCCACTCACGGTGGCTCCGCTGCCGGTTACGGAAACCGAAGAACTGGCGATGGTCGCGCCGGAATCCACCAGCAATATCCCGTTCGCATTCACCGTCACAGCGCTGCCCGAGGCAATGCCGGTACCGGCGGTGCTCACCTGCAATGTCCCCGCATTCACGATCGTCGCACCGGTATAACCATTGACACCGGTGAGTTTCAAGGTGCCTGTGCCAGCCTTGGTTAGTCCATAACTCGAACCGCTGCCAATAACGCCACCCACGGTTAACGTATTGGCCGTTATGGTCACTTGACGGGGAGCACTCAGCGTCACGGCTCCGGTGCCGAGGCTGAGACTCTGCGAGCCGACAAAAGCGAAATCCGCATTCCAAGCCTGCGGCAAGCTGTTCAGCGTCAAATTAGCAGATGAGCAATCCAAGTTGCCGCCGCTCAGGGTCAACGTACCAGCCGTAGTACCGAACGCTCCAGCGTTGCCCACAGACACCGTGCCTGCATAGAGCACCGCGCCACCCGTGTAAGTGTTGGCACTTGGTAAAGACAAAGTCCCTGAGCCACTTTTTATCAGAGTGGCCGCTGTCGAACCATTGTTCTGCAGCCCTGAACTATTGTTGATCACGCCGGAATCAGGCACATAGACGTAAAACTTTCCACTGTTAGACATAATTCTTTTGCTGCCCCCCAGCGTGGCTCCCCCCGAAAGAATGAGCCCTCCGGTATCGAGATACACCTGAGTGCCGTTAATATTCAGGACGGTGCTCGCTCCCTGCAGGTTTATCGAGACCCATGAGCCATTGACGTTGAAGCTGGTCGTTCCGCTGGTATGTTTCACGTTGCCCCTGTTTCCAGTCCCTCCCGTTTGATAGTTGGCGATCACAATGTTGTTGATTCCGCTGGCCCCGCTGCGTGCCCAGTCATAGGTATTGTTGCCATTGTCAATCACCACCCAGCCCCCTATATTCGCACCAAATCCAGGAGCGCGCCAGTCCCAGCCATCGGCAGTGGTTGTGCTGATCGGGCTACTCGTTGTCAACAGCACCGTTCCCCCGGCCAACGGGGTCAAAGCCCCCAAAGCCAGCGTGCCGCTGCCGATATTCTTGATGGCTGCGGCCACACCGGATCCAATGGAAATGCCATTGAAGCTTTCATCAACACTCGCACCATCGGTCAGCGTCCCGGTCAGCGTGATTCCGTTTCCGCTCATGGTAAACGCGCTCGCGCCGCTGTTAATGGTGAGATTGTTGACCGACAGGCTGGAAATATTGTTGTTCAGTGACGCGCCAGCGGCGCCCGCCGCGCCGAACACCAGTGAGTCGCCATTGGCCGGAGGCGTGCTGCCGCCGACCGTGGACCAGTTGGCTGCCGTGTTCCAATTTGCGTCGCTGTTGCCGACCCAGGTAGCTGTACCTGCCGCCCGCGCTGCCGGAGCGCCCAGCATAACCATGAGTGCCGACACCGATGTCAGCAGCGCCAAACCGTCCATGAAACGTTTTCGTATTGAGCTCTTCATTGACTTATCCCTTCCTTTGACCCCGTTTAACCCATTGCCAGAACATCCCGATGTGTTCTGAAAACGAAGCTATCTTCTCAAAGAAAGGAAGAATACACCAACCACTCTTTTGGATGAAAATTGAATTGGTCTAAATATTTCTGCTCTTCATTTAGAGCTTCATAATCCCATGCTGGAGCGCGCTGATGACGGCGCCGGCACGGTCCTGGACGTGCAATTTGACGAAAAGCCCTTTGAGTCGTGACTTCACGGCCGCCTCGGAGAGGGAGAGCTGATCCGCGATCTCCCGGTTGCTGAATCCACGGACCAACAGTTCAAGGACCTCCGTCTCCCGCTGGGTCAGCTCCTCCCGTTTCATCCGCTCACCGAGCCGGTCCGCCACATGGGGAGGCAGTTGAGCGTTGCCCTTGTATACCGCGCGGATCGCTTCAAATATTTCTTTGGGAAACATGTCCTTGAGCAGGTAGGATTTCGCCCCTGAATGAAGTGCGCGATAGACATCCTCGTCAGTGTCGTAGGTGGTCACCACAATGATAAGACCGTCAGGGAACTCCTTGAGGATCGCCTGGATCGCCTCAACACCACTCAAGCCTGGCAAGCGCAGATCCATGAGCACGACATCGGGACGTACTCGCCGATACCAGTCGAGAGCCTCGCGTCCATCGCCGGTCTCCGCGACCACGCGCAGGTCTGGCTCACTTTCGATCAGCGCCGCCAGTCCTTTTCGGAACGCCGGGTGATCATCCACCACCATCACCCGGATCACGCGCTTCTTTTTCATCAAGACTCCTTTCTCCTGTTCCAGAATCTCCACCGACTACCGCCTGTCCCCTGACGTTGCGCCGCCGCACAGCCTCGTACAGGAACCTCTAGCGTGACAATGGTCCCTTTTCCCAGTTCGCTCGCAACGTTAAGTGTGCCACTCAACTCCGCTGTCCGCTCACGCATTCCGAGCAAACCAAAACCTCCTCTGCTCGCGGGCGGCTTTTCAATATCGAACCCCACCCCATCGTCCGCTACACGCATCTTCAAGGTGCGTTCTTCGAACGCCAGGAGCACCTCTATTCGCGAAGCCTGCGCATAGCGCGCCGCGTTAAGAAGCGCCTCTTGTCCAATTCTTAAAATATTATTTTCGGTGACCGGCGCCAGCCGGCGTGGCGACCCCAGCACACGCAGTTCAGTTTTGATTTGATCGCTCCCTGGAAGAGATTTCAGGATGCCTCCCAGCGCGGTAACCAGGTCCCCGGTTTCCAGCACTTGAGAGCGCATCTTCGAGATCGTATTGCGCACATGAGCCAAACTGGAACGTGCCAGCGTTCTGGCCTCGCCCAGCGGTTCCTGGGCTTCGCTCTCCTTCGGCATCCTGATCTGAGCCAAGTCCAGATTGACAGAAATCGCAGCCAACCCCTGCGCCAGCGTGTCATGAATGTCACGGGCAATCCGATTCCGCTCATTGAGCATCGCGGAAAATTCAGCCTCCGCCATCATGCGCGCCCGAACATGCTTCAGATGGCGCAGCCGGGCCGCCAGAAGGGCACCGAAGAGCAGCAGGAGTAAAGCGCTGGTTGAAATTCCCAATACCCAAGCAAGATGTTGTGGCGTCCACCACGGGGGTGGCCTGATCAGAAGAATGTCCTCGTTGCTGCGCAGAAGAAGCTGAAACGATGTCGGCTCCTTGGTCCCAGGTGCCCAGTTTTCCAGCGGTTCGTCCACCCGGCAAATTCCAGCCACCCGCACAAAGCTGCCCGGACTCCACGCCCGTGGGATCGCGTTGCTGACAGCTAAGCGGAGCAGGGCGCTAAACTGCTCCGTCCCACTTTCCAGCGTAAAACGACAGCCCCCTGTCACGGGTTTCAGTTCGCAGATCATCGCCTCCAGTTCGACCAGATCAGCGTCGTGCTCAAGCGCCTGAGCTGGCACCTTTAAGCGTAAGGGCTTGGGAAGCGCTGCGACACCGGCCTTCCTAAACGAAGCATCTTCCAGAACAGGGGAATAACTGCCTCGGGTGATAAAGCCAAAAACATCCACTTTTGTCCCCGCCGCAAGCAGTTCGCAATGCCAACTCTGGACGCGCAAACCCCGTTCTTCGTCACGTATCCAGAAACCTTCCTCTGCAATACCATGCGTGACAACCCCGCGTATCCGCACACCATATCGGCTCAATTCTTCAGGATGAAACTCTCGCAAACTACGGATGGGACGGAGCGGCAGCGTGAAGGGATCCGCAGGTACCTGCCGAAGCATAATGACCGCGATGCCAGACGGCGCAGCCACAATCGGATTCAAGACCTGCCTGACCTTGTTAAATTGGTAAAAGCAAACTCCGGACACGCTGACTTCAGAACCAACAGAGAGTACCTTGGCCGCTTCGTTCGGCATGATCACCGATAACCGACCGCCTCCCGTGAAGAGGGTTACGAGTCGCTTCTTTTTCTCCAACGGTGAACTTTCAACTCTGCGCACAACGCCAGAAATCTGAATCAACTGGGCATCCCACCTCCCTGTCAAGAGGTCATCTAAAACCACTGCCCGCGGATCGGGGATATTTGTATGTCCGAGCTTAGTTATCTTGCTCCCGCAGATATACGGCGCAAACTTCCCAGGATCTGAAACACCCTCAACCTCGATAACATCGCCCATGCGTAGAGCAACAGTTACGGGAAGCTTAACGGAGATGAATATCCCCCCGGTGTCATCTGCGATTGTCACATCCGTGACCTCCGACAAAACAACCACGCCCCGCAACCGCACAGGCCAATTTTTCGAGGCCTGTTCAGGGGTGAGGGCACGTACCGCAGCAGCGTTCGTCAGAACCGCGAGGGGCTGATTCGTTGTCGCCTCCCGTACCGCGACTCGCGAATCCGCAGTTCGAGTGCGTGGCAGCGGCTCAGCCGCAAAAGCCAAACCGCTCAGCAAGGAGACAAGAATAAGAGCTAAAACTCTAAACAACATGAGATGCATTATAAGGCCTTTGTGTGACATCTGCAACTTCCGTTTCCCAGTCGTATCTTTATTGCATTACTTTCTCTGTTCGCTCTGCACGGAGTCATTCCCCCTTGATCAGCTTGGCGAGGTCAGCCTTGATCTCAGCGGCAGTACGATAGTCGCCATCCAGCACTACGAGGGCATTTTTCGGAAGCGTTCCGAGCGGCGTGGTCCGTAACGAGAGGGGCGCGTACATGAGTCCGTCGAAGCGCGAACTGGTTTTCACGGCGTTGCGGGCGTTCACCGCAAAGGTGCCGCCTCCGAGCACGATCATGCCCAGGTTGTCCCCTGCCCAGGCGATCCCTCCGGCTAGGTCGGGGTCGGCATTGAGGTTCAAGGTGGCCTTGACGCCGGGCGTTGATTTGATCAGATTTAAAAGCTCCGGACGAGTCTGGCCGCGGTAGGGATTGAACCAGAGATGGGGCGTCGCCCCTTGCTCGCGGAGCATCTTGCAGAACGCGTCAAAGCAGGCGCGATTGGCCTGGACATCACTCTCTTTCACGCCCTCTTTCGGCTTGAGGTTCGTTGCCGGGCTGATCACGAAAAGGGCATCCGTGGCACCCAGCAGCGGCATCTTTGCAGAGACGTTCTGAAAGACCCGCATGCTTCGGACATGGTTGCCGATGGCCGGCGTCTTCATCACAGCGCTCAGATCCTGGAAGGTGAGCCCGGTCCAGCCGTTCAGATGATCGCTGAAATCAACCATGACCTTCAGATTGCGTCTCTTGAGCCGCTCCCCCAGTCGGCGGCATGCATCAGGACTCATCTGCCACACCAGGGAAGACTCCAGCTTCACGCCGGCAAAATCCTTCCAGAGAGGATCAAGATCCTTCAAGGCGCGCTCCGCACTTCCCGGATCACGCAGGGCGAGATAGAGGTTCGGAAGCAGCGGACGTGCAACGCCAATGACCTCGGCCTGTTTGACGGACATGCCAGCCACAGGAAGCGATCCGCGTTTCAGGTCTGCATAAAGCGCATCCCAGTCGCTGTAGGAGGCGTCCTGAAGCTGGATACTCGGATCACCTGCTGTGTTGTTTGCTGGCAAAATATGAAACGTGTACCGGGAAAAGGCTGGGTCCTTTGAGATTGCTGCGAGTGCCTGAGCCTCAGCGCCTGTGCCTGCGGAGAAGAGGAGCCGCCGCGCACCCTCCAGAATATCCATCTTGTCGGTGATGGATTTAAGCCATGCTATCGCCTGCTGTGTGGCGGAGGGGTCCAGGCGCAGCAAACCGTCGCGCTGGGCCGTGCGGAAATCAACGACAACACCCAGCCGCTGACGATTCAACCACCTGCTGCCATCATACCGGAGTGCGTCCGGATCAATGTCCCTGAATTGTGTCCAGTCGAGCAGCACGCCGCTTAAATGCTGGAAGAAGGTGGGCCAACAGAGCAGGCTGCGTTCTAAGTCAGGCAGCGTTGCCATCCTCACAAAACGGTTCTTGGACGGCGCTTTGAAAACTGGATGCGCGACGACCTTGACAGGGCTGGAGGAAGGACTCATGGTCACCTTGAAGAACCGGACATCTCCTGCCGCAATATCTGCGGGGCCGGAGGGTTTGCCGTCACCCGGGTAACCTTCCGGCAGGAACGGGTATTTTTGCGCAAGCGTATCGAGCGGGATCTCCTCCTTAGCCATGATGCTGCCAATCTTGCTTTCGATCAGAAAAGAGTGACGCGTCTGCTGCGAATTGTAGATGCCGACCAAGTAGGTGTCGGGCCCCATCCGGTTGACAATATGGGCGAGCTGGCTGTTTCCGACAGAGAAGAGCTGCTGGGATCGAAGCGCAGCGTCAACGACCCTGCGGACATGCTCCAGCAGCGCATAGGGCTGGACTTGCTCAGGAGCGGAGTTGAGATCCTGACGCCACAGCGGATATGGGCGATCGACAACTGGAACAGGCTTGCTGTTGAGTCCGTAAGGCGAGGCCAGCAGGATGATGCTTCCCTTGCCGCGCGGAATCTTCAGCACAAGCGGAGTATCGTCGGCCGCCATGACAACAACCGCATCCCGAATCTTTGAAGGATCAAGGCGCCAGACTTCAAAGGCCAGTGGTTCTGTCACTGACTCGCCTTTTTTCGCACTGTTCACGTGAGTGCCTGCTGAAAACGATTTCGTACCATCGCTGATTTTCCACTCCGGCCAGAGACGGCGCGCATTGGCAGCCGTGATCACGATCCGCCCGCCTGCCTCGGCGTAAGCGTCCAGACGGTCGCGCAACTCAACCCCGCCGGTCGGCAAGTCGCTCGCAGCGATGACGACGCCGTAGCCGTTGAGGACAGGACCTGGACAATCGCTCGTAATGACCTCCGCGATATCGCCGTAGGGCGTCGGAACAATGGCGCGGCTTTCGTCCTTCCAGACACCGTTGTCGTAATAGTTCGGATAGATTGTATTGAGCAACAGATGCGTCAGAAAATCGCCGGGGGTGTAGGCCATCTGGACATGCTTCTTGAACTGGCCGAGGTGGGTCTGGGACGGTATCCATCCCTGGAATGGATCGGTCAGCAGCGCGACAGGGCACTGAACAGGTCCTGGACGCGGATGCTTCTTGAGAAACCCTTGAAGCCAGAGGTTGAAGTCCGCCAGGATCGGCGAGGGCCCGTAGGCATCCTCGCAACTGAGGATCGTGGTGTTCCACTGGTACTGACTATAGAGCACACGCCGCCGCAGAGCCAGGCTGGTCCAATACTTGTTCCAGGAGGTGAAGACCGCGAGGTCGCCCGAGAGCGTCACCCCGTACTGGCGAGAGGCCCCGCGCAGGAACGCATACTGGACCTGCGTCCCGGTCACCCCTCCCCTGTTCTGGCACTCCACAGCCGCGCTCACCACCGTGCCGTCGCGGAGCATGTCGTGCCAGTTGTACATGACGGTCAGCAGGGAGCCCTTGTCCGCATGATCCTCAGCAATCCGCTGCTGGATGAAGTGAAGTTTGAGATACTCCTCGAAGGGATCCTCTGTCAACCGTGTGATGCCCTTGTAGCCATTGGCATAGTGGCCGTCCTGCTCTCCGATGTCACAGCCGAGGAACTGTTCCCCGAGGACGGACTGAAGCTTCTCGATAAAGTTGTATTTGACGGAGCCGCCTGGATTATGGGTCCAGACATAGCCGCCCACATTCCAGACAAAGAGCTTCGGATCCGCTGACTTGATATGGGCCAGAAGATCATCGAAAGCCTCATCGGTTCCGCCTCTCACCAAATCATAGTTGGGACGGAAGACCGTGCCGGTCGTACCGCCGGGCAGGGTCTTCTTGACAGTCACATAGCGGTCACCCACCAACTGCACCTGGTTGCCGAAGGTCTCCCAGCTTGGCATGGTCCATGGGCGCCGACTGTAATCCGGGTAGGCCTTCACGTCGACATAATGATCACGTATAGTCGGGGTGTTGACCGATGCGGAATCAACTGCAAGAATCGAAACGGACAAGAGGGCCGTGATTACTGCAAGGATATGCTTCACTTTTGGGCACCTGCTTTCATATTGTCTGAATTGTACACTCCGCAGACAGAATCAGCAATGCCTCTTTTGGATGAAATAATGATTTGGGTGTATCTACGATTCACTGACTAGGCCACCGCGAAAAACCGATGGAGCAACTTTTCCCTCAAAGGGGCAGTAGAGATCACAGAGCGTGCTCTCTTTGGAATGCGTGCGGCAAGCGGTATTCCGCGCGACGCCGCTTTTACAAATCCAAGAAAAGCGGTGCCGCGCTTGCCTTACGGCCTTGCTTGTCACCGCACTCCAAAAGGATCTTGACCTTAACTACTTTGTGTTATTTGTGGATTTTGTGGTTCCATCAACTGAAGTAATCGCCAAGTTTTGTACCCAAATCTGACCCAGTCAACAGGTCAACAACTCGCAACTGCGCACCGATGCGTTTGCCATAGTCAATATCCCTTTCTCTCTCGCGTGTATTTTGCTATCGTATCGCAATTGCTCATAGCTTATGAAACTCACGAACATGGACTAAAGGATTTCGAACATGCGTCTATCTCACATTTTCTCACTTCCTGCCCTTCTTTTCTTATCAATCTCTCTCTCGGCCTTCGCAGCGGAACCCGTGCGTGTCTATGTCTCGCCGACTGGCGACGATAACAACCCAGGTACACGTGATAAACCCTTTGCAACGCTCGAACGGGCCAAGCAAGAAGCACGGAAACTGAAGCAGGCGGACGGAGCATCTGTTTCTGTTGCCCCCGGCGTCTATCGCATGGCGAAGACGCTGGCGTTAGGCAGGGAAGACTCGGGCGTTGTCTATTCAGGCGGCCCCGGGGTTATCCTGACAGGATCGAGAGAAGTTGCTGCATCCTCCTGGCTGCCCGCGATGCAGTCCACAAACGCTCATCGTCTGAATCCCTCGGTCAACAGTAAGATCGTCGTGCTGGACCTCGTTAAAAACGGCTTCCAGAAGCCTGCAGCGCTTCGGCCCAATTTCGGGATGCCCTTTAACCAGCCCGAACTGTTTTGCAATGGCAAACGGATGACGCTTTCGCAATGGCCCAACCAGGGCTGGAGCACGATTGAAAAGATCATCAGCAGCGGCACTGTCCCTTCATCAGGCTCAGCATCGGATGCCAGCAAGCCCAAGGCCCAAGGGAACGAGGGCGGTGTCTTCACGTACAGCGGCGACCGGCCAGCCGCGTGGAATACAACGGAAGGCATCTGGCTTCAGGGCTTCTGGTGCTTCGACTGGATGGACGAGGTGATCCAGGTCGCATCAATCGATCCGGGAAAAAAACAGATCACCTTGAAGACAGCCCATACCTACGGCGTGCGCAAGGGCAACCCCTCCCCGCGTCGCTGGCGCGCACTCAACCTGATTGAAGAGATCGACGAGCCCGGCGAATATGCGGTTGATGCCAAGTCCGCTATGCTCTACTTCTATCCGCCCTGCAAGCTGGAGGAGGCGCGCATCTCCCTGGCTGAGCACGCCCTGCCGCTTGTGAAGATCACCGCCGCGACAAACCTGACGCTTCAGGGATTCACGTTCGATGAGAGCCGTGCCAGCATGGTTATCGTCGAGAAGAGCGAACAGGTCATCATCCGGGACTGCATCTTCCGCAACGGCAACAGCATCGCGCTCGCCATTTCAGAGGGACGCGGCAATCAGGTGACAGGTTGCGACATTTATAACATGGGCTCCGGCGGCATACGTCTGGAGGGCGGCGACCGCAAAACATTGACGCCGGCCGGACATCTGGCGGAGAACAATCACATCTGGAATTTCTCCATGTACAAACCGACGTATGCAAGCGCCTTTCATCTGGGGGGTGTCGGAAACCGGATGGCCCATAATTTCGTTCACGACGCGCCACATCAGGCGATTGCCATCAGCGGCAACAACCATGTCATCGAATACAACATCATCAGCAATGTCTGCAACTACGCGGATGATGCCGCGGCGTGCTACAAAGGCCGCAACCCCTCCTGCACCGGCAACATCATCCGCTATAACATCTGGCGTGACATCGGACGTCCCATGGGCCACGGTTCAGCAGCCATCTACTTTGATGACGGGGACAGCGGAGAGCTGGTTTACGGCAACATCTTCTATCGGGCAGGCGATAAGGGGAAGGGGACGTTCGGCTCTGTCTTCTCACACGGCGGATGCATGAACCGGGCCGACAACAACATCTTTATCGAATGCACGCGGGCACTGGGGTCAAGTCCATGGAATCAGAAGCGCTGGACGGATTACATTGCCGCGCCCCTCTGGCAGACTCGGCTGAAGCAGGAGATCGATATTACAAAGCCCCCCTACACCACCACCTATCCGGCCCTGAAAAGCTTCATGGACCCCTGGCCGGATGAGATCCGTTACAATTATTCGTCGAACAATGTCTTTGTCGCGTGCGGCGAAGTCGTGAAGAACCGCTGGGTGACCAACCAGACCGACTTCGTGACCGCTACGGATCCCGGCTTTGTCAACCTCGCCAAGGGGGATTTTCGGCTCAAAAAAGATTCCGCAGTCTTCACCTACAACCCGGGCTTCAAGCCGATCCCCGTCGAGCAAATCGGCCTCCTCCCCAACAGGCGCAGCCTCCAGTAGGGTTGTCTATAATTTGAAGAGTTTTTCAACTAATTAAACGAATTAAGCTAATTCAAATTCGTTCCATTCGTTTAATTCGTTGATAACAAAATCTCAGGATTAGAGATTGTGTCTCAGCGGGTCGGTTCACCCATCGGATTAGGCAGTTGCCCCGTGCGAAGCAAGGTAGGGCGAGGCGTCTCACCGAGCCGCAGCGCGTAGGCGTCGATATCCCGCGCCTCCCGCGCGTGGCTGAGCACTATTTTGGCAGCATTTCGATCAGGAGCTTGCCTTTGTGATTGACCGCATCCGGATAATCCTTCCTGATTTCATCGAAAAGCGCCTTTGCCTCTTTTTCCTTCCCAGCCTCTTTGTAGTAATAAGCCAAATAGAATCGGGCATACGCACCGACCTGAACACCGCTGCCGTAGTAGCAATCTCCAAAATCCTTGATTGCCATACGCAGGTACTTTTCCTTTTCCTCGCCTGCGGACATCTGTCCCATATACTGAACCGCACACCCCGTCCTGTTGGCCTTTGGATATTTTTCAATCAGGGTGGCCAATGTCTTTTTGGCTTCCGGACTTTTCAAGTCCTTGTTGGCGGTTTGATAGAGTCGTTCAATCTCGCGAAGCTGATCCTCACTGTACGTCTTCTTCTCCTCTTCGTACTTAGCTCTGATTCCAGCCTTAGGATCTGTTGCCGGCGTGGTGTTTTGAGACTTTCCACTCTGTACCTGTCTCCGTAGCTCGGCGACCTCCCGCTTGAGCGACTCGTTTTCTTTTTTCAGGTCGGCCAGTTCATCAGCGTGCAAACATGAACTTGCCATCAGTGCCATTAAAACAAATGTCAGTGTTTTCATTTTTCTCTCTTTCTTGTCTTGCCCAACGTTGCCCTCCAGTCACGGCGTAGCCGTTGCCTGCGAGGACTGGTTCGAAATCATCTCTATGATGCCCACGTGAGATTGAGCTTCACTTTGTTTGCAGCACAATCCCGCAGATAGAGATTAATCAGGTTTTGATAGGGCATGCCGATCTCGGTGGCAAGCTTCTTGAAATAAGCAACCGTCGCCTTATCGAGGCGCATGGTGATCGGTTGCTTTAAGGATTTTGTATAAGGGTTTTTCTCACCCTTCATTTTTTCAAAGTCATAATGGTCTCTCATGGCAATCACCTTCCTCTCCAGTAGTCAGCTTCCTCACGTTTATCCGCTTTTCGCGCCGAAATGATGCGAATGACGCTATCAGAGGCACGGTAGCAGTGGCAGACGAGCACCACGCGAAGATGACAGCTAATGCCAAGCATCAGAAAACGATCCTCGTCTGCCGAATGGTCGGGGTCGAAGAACCGCAAGGCGTTCTCATCCAAGAAGACGGTTTGAGCCTCTTCAAAAGAGACTTTGTGCTTCTTCCTGTTCTGCTGGCTCTTCGCTTCGTTCCACTCGAATCGTATTTCAGTCATACGTACACTGTACTGATTATCTACTGAATGTGCAACCGAAATCACTTCTTTTTATCGATCATCTTTTCCATGAGTTCGATAATTCTGTCGTATTTCTGTTCCATTCTGTCCATGTGATCCTGCCAGCGTTGCTGTTGCGGTTTGTTTCTCTTTATGATGAATCTTGCGAGCGGGACGAGTATCACAAGGATCAGAACAATCGGGAATAAATCTCTGAAAATCTCTCCTCCCGCACTTCGTGTTTTTGCCTCCTGGGCAAAAACAAAAGCAGGTGTGAGTATCATTAAGAAGGGCAGTATAAATTTGTTAATCATGATAATTTCTTCCTTTTCCCGAACGTCAGCAGCCTCCAACCACCGGAGCCGAAGGCGTTCGGTGGTTGGGAGAGGTGCATGGTTCACTTCTTCTCATCGTAGGCTCAGACTAATTATGACCGAAAGTGTGTTTGAAACAAATGAATACATCAATGACCTGCGCCAAGAAGTATCAGTTCCCAAAGAAGCGAGGCAAATACGAATGCCAACCATTTCTGCCAGAAGGACTCCCACTTCGCCAAGAATAATGCTTTTTGAAAACTTTATTATCGGAAGCAAAACTAAGCTAAAACTTAGTATATTCATCACGAACAGCATACATATTGATTGAAGGCTCTTTTCAACATCGTGAAATATCTTAAATAGCGAGACTGTGACGATGACCTCTACTGTGAAACAGAGTGCAGCTGTGATTATGAAACAAAAGCTCAGTATCTCTTTATCATATTCTCTAGGCGGCACTGGGTTTGCATTTGCACAAAGAGAAAATATACATATTGCCAGCAAAGGAATCCATCCAAGTGAGCTATTTCTGATTGTTTTCATCTTGTGAACGTTGCCCACCATGCACGGCGCGGTAGCGCCGTTACATGGGTGGGCTTGTTGTCCCTAGTCTATTGTTTCATTTCAATCTGTTCTGTCCACTCGGACCAGACAAGAAAAGGCTTTGCAATTCCCAGATTTGCCAAGTGGCCTCCGAGTCCATCATCAATTTCGAGGCAGTGTTGAGGTCCGAAGGCAACGCTCAATGCGTTGGGAAGAGGGAAGCATTGGGCATGATATGCTCCATATTTCTCAAACAAAGAGGCATATGAGGGCCATTCCCAGGGGCACTCCGCTCGCCAACGGATGGTCAGTTTCCCGTCCGCTGGCCTGCCTGGAGTGGCAGTGACTCGACCAAAATACAAGCCGACAAATGAATCAAAGAACATCGGATCACCCATATAGAATACGTCTGACGAGTACAACGCCCTCAAGTTGTCCGGACTCTGGGCGTCCGCGATGATCTTCTTTCTGAGTAATGCCATCTGATCTTGAACGGGGGTGCTGTTGACGAAGATACGCGGGGCAGTCTTCAAATCCTCTCCGGAACGTGACAGGTAACGCCCCATCATCTGGCTGGACTGTCGCAGAACGATAGTCAGGCGTCCACCTTTGGCGAAGCAGGAATAGAGATTCTTGAGGAATACCGTGTCTTGCTCGGTGAACGCTTCGCCCTTGATCGCCTTCTCTTCCATCTGGTCTACACGCATCTGAAGTCTGCCAACGCCGATACCCGTGGCAAGCGTGAAGGCGATGGGCGTCTGGCGCCCAGGAAAGTAGATCAAGCAGCCAAGAATGACGACACCAAAAATTCCCAGCAGGATCTTGGTAAGCCGTTGCGTTTTCTTTCGTTTTTGCTTCATATCAGTGGGACAACGTCGGTGGTGAGGGACGGCGCGTTAGCGACGTTCCTCTCCACCACCTTGTTGTTTGCTCCTTTTAGCTAGGTTTATCAAGAGCAGAAGCAACGCACCTGAAACAAGTACGGTCCCAGCAAAGATAGCGGCCAGAGTGGCAAATTTTGCGCTCTCATGCCGCAGTCGTTTCGAGTAGAGAGTCAGCGTACGCACATCCTGACGCGACAGGGATACAAAACCCTCACTTGGACTTTGCTTGTCGAGGCTCTCCAGTGCTCTCGACTCTGCTTCTGGACCGACTACGAGGATATGTTTCGATGTGATCGTGGGTGTAAGTGCTGCTATCAAAATTGGCACTATTAAGAGTGCAATCGCTAGAAGTTTTATGAATTGCTGGTATTTGTTGTTCATGGCTTATTGCACAACGGTTAGTGTTGAGGCGCGGCCTTTGGGCTGTCGCCGCGAGGAGATGGTTCGAAGATCTTCTTGAATCCCATCTTGCACTGCGAGCAGAGCGTCCCTTGCTTTGCATCGTGCTCGGATAGAGAGTTCGGATAGGCACGGGCGCAAGTTGGATCCGAGCATCTCTCCAGGCCGTATATGTGCCCTATCGATGAGAGGCATTGCATTAGGGTTCTCTTGAGAAGTCGATCTTGGTTCGGTGTTTCGCCGGTGAAGTCAGCAGTAAAGCGACGATACGACATGACTCCGCCTTTGCTATTCGCCCACCCGAAAAGGAAGTTGTAGTCGTTCGCATAGATATCAGCGAATGTGACACCGAGATACGCGACATTTTTCCTGCGGTGAGGGTTCACGGCGCTAATAAGAACATCAAGCAACTGATCAGCATTCCACTGCTGATCCTTGCCGCGTGACTGCTCGAGTGAGGCTTCGAATTCTGCAATTTCACGGGGGCCGGCACTGCTCATCAGAGTCTTAAAGATCCCGAGAAGTTTGGCTTCGTCATCCAGATCCTTCTGGGTCATGTTCATATCTTTCAAAGCTTTTGTGATCGAGGGATCGTCCAAGTTTTCTTTGATCCTCCTTCGTATTTGATTCAGGATTAGCTTGCGACGGTCACGTTCAAAAGTGGGATATTTCACTTCTATCGTCTGGATGTACACGGGGATATTCAGTATCGTGGAAAGTTGCTCTTTGATTCGCAAGAGTAGCCACTTGTCGGCCTCCTTCACGGGAACCAGCACAACACAGTTATTCGACCCCGAGAGCGATTTAATCTTGTCGAATGTCGGGAATGATTCCTTGCCCAGCAGTTTCCATGCCCGCTCAATCAAGTCGTCCGTTTCTGCGTACTGAAGAACCAGGTCGGCTTTTTCTCTCGCTTGGACTGGTTTGTCTTCTTTGGCGAGCAGTTCAGCATAGATCATTTGATGCTCTAAGTTCCAGGGGAAGTGCTTCAATCCCTGCTCAAGATAATACTCCGAATCGTTGTTTTTCTCCGTAAGAAGGCGATCTGCCAGTTCAAAAACAACATCAATGTCTCTTCGCGCTGAGACATCAGACTGTTTCAATATCGAATCCGCCTTCTTTCGGAGTTCTTTAAGATCAAGTTCTTTCACGTTCTCCGAGAACCCCGTAGTGCTACCCGAGGCGCCGACTAGCATAAGAAAAATATAGATCGCCTTCTTCATTTCATTACCCTCCTTCGAACGTTACTTCTCTGGCGTGGCATTTGGGTCGTCACCAGCAGAAAATGGTTCGGTTTTGTCTCCTATTATTTTCCGCCATCCTATTTGCTTCTTTGCGGTTGCAAGTCTAATGGTTGCGGCATCTACAAATGGCATGACCAGCAATGAGACGACTCCGACAAGGACCACAACTAGGAATCTGACTCGGAACTCAAGCGGTAGCAGTGCGGCGATGGCCATCAGAAACAATGGAACGATAATCAAGGCCCAGAACTGTAAATCCATTCGTCGATTCCATCTGGTATGACACTCTGGGCAAACGAGAGAACTGTACCTTGTGATCACAAGTACCTTTAGCGGGTGGAATCCATGCTGACATCTGGGACATTTCATCTCTTTAACCGAACGAATAGCGTTTTATGCTAATTGCGGCAAGTATAAAACGGTTCGGGATCAAGCGCAAGCGGAAATTTTGCCGCATAATTACAGAAAAGACTTGGGACTTGCGACCTGGGACGCGGGAAAATGGTTTTTTGATTGAGGACGCAAAGACGTGAAGACTCAAAGACTCAAAAGAAAGACCCAGGACAACAAAGACCCTTTGAGTCTTATAGTCTATTTGTCTCTGAGTACTTGGCCCAACGTTACTGGCATCAGGCGGGCGGTCTTGCCGCATCGCCTGCATGCTCTGGTTCGGCTATGTCTTTCATCCGACCGCAGCATCCGGGATGGTTCCACGGGATGGATTGTTCTGGCCCGGGCCGTGAACAGAATCACGTCCGGATTCTGTACTGCGCAGAAACTGATTGATGCGATTCTCTACCCAGTCCAGTTCACGTGGGTTCAGGCTTCCGCCAAAGTCATAGCAGAGTTTGTCGGGCTCCTCGCCGTCAGAGGAAACCACGAGCCCACCCGGACGTTCGGTAACGTCGGCCGGGCCGTGGCTCTGATGATACAAGGAACCCCACCACTGCTTCGCAAAACTCCCTTTGCCGAGGGGGTAGGTCTCTATCCGCTCTTGCCCCCACGTTCTGGTGCTGACAGACATCTGACCGTCCTTGATATGAACGACCGTCGTGCCCAGCTCTCCACCAACAAGCCCCCAGAAAAGAAAACCCAGGAAGAGGATTGCGAATAAGATGGCGAGCCCTACGACGGATGCGAACGCAAGGAGATCCCACGAGAACTCCATGCCAGCCTCTAGGATTTTTATGACCGCAAATATCCCAAACACCACAACGACTAATACACCCACGACGACTGGTATGGCGATATAGAGTGCGCGAGCCAGTGCTGGCAAGATATGGAGCACAAATTCGTCGCTGCTCTCAGCGTATTGCAGCCGGCTTCCGGGAAACGCTTCTGTCATAGGTAATTGATTCATTGCCTGAATTCCTCTCAACGAACGCTGTCCCTCAGCCGCACGTAGCGTCGGCCGCATCTGCTAGTCCGGCCTGTCGTTTGTTTCCGATTCACAGGGACTGAAGGATCTCTGCTCGCTTCCGCTCGAACTCCTCTGGCGTGATCATCCGCATTTCGAGGAGCTTGTTGAGCTCGGTCATGCGCTCGGAGGCGGACGTCTTGCTCAACTGGTCTGCGAGTGGCGTGTTTCCTTTCGCCTGCTCTGTCCCCTTTTGCTTGACACTGTTGATTGCCAAGACGCTGAACGTGCCCAAGACTCCGAAGAGAACCGTCGTGACCATCGCCCCTGGACTCCCCCCGCAGCACGCACCGATAATCGCGGCGATGAGGACTCCCAACCAGATGATCCCGTGCGCAATAAAGGAAGCGGTTTCGCTTTTCATCGTCAGTCTCCTTTCTTCTCGTCCGAACGTCCGAACTGAGGGGATTCTCAAACCGCAGGTTTGAAAATCCCATCCTGTTCATGGTTCGGGCTACTTGTACTTCACGATCACTTGTGTGAACGCCGTCCACATGATTGAACAAGGCGTCTGCAGGTCCCCGTAAGGTTGCCATCCCGACTTGATCGCTCCATTGACGGCTTGCTGGATGTCGTCAATGCTCTTGCCGATGACAACACGGTACTCGATGATCTCTTTCATGTGTTTCGTCCTCCTTTTGCTGATTATGGCCACGCACTTCTTCTGGCCCGAACGATTAGCGTTTTATGCAATCTGCTGCAAGTATAGGACGGTTCGGAAGTCAGCGCAAGCGGAAATTTTGGCGCATGCTGTAGAAAACGTGCTGAGCGGGGCCGCGTCAGACGGGCGCAGGGTCTATGGGGTTTGAATGCCCCATCTTTTTTCTTTCGCCTGAGTATGGCAGCTACTTATGTGCATCGGAATGATGCAGACGTGTTGGAGCGACGGGATGTCCCTTTGTATGCCTGCTTGGATTGAGGACGCAAAGACGTGAAGACTCAAAGACTCAAAAGAAAGACACAGGACAGTAAAGACCCTTTGAGTCTTATAGTCTATCCGTCTCTAAGTCCTTGGCCAACGTTACCGTTGACCGGCGCTGATCACCGCGTACGGTCCGACGGTTGGTTCGGGCTTTAGTTCTCCGTGTTTCTGAAGAATGAGATCAGCAAGATGCCGACAAGAAGGATGCCTCCCAGGTAGAAGCATCCCATTCCGATGTCGTTTATCGCGGCCTCCCGGATTCCCCATACAGTGGCTTCCCTCGGACCTGAGAACGAGAGATTATTGGGCCACGCAATCGCATTGGCCCCAAGGCGCAGAGTGGAGCCAACAACCATCAAGATAACCGCCACTACTATATTCTGTTTCATTCAGTTTCCCTCCTTTTTATACCCGGTCAGCCATGAGCGGCCGCGCCCCGGGTAAGCGGTACGCCTCGATGGCTTTGCCCGGCTCGTGGTGTTCTGGCCCTATCATCTAGTGCTCTCTCGCATGTAGGAGCAGCCAGACGCTGAACACAGCGAGGAGGACCCCGAGGGTTCCGTACGATACGCTGCACGCGAGGCCAACCTGGCCCAAGTAACTTGCACCAGGTACTGCAAACGAGATGAACATCACGGACAAGCACAAGCCGCTAATGGCCACGCCGGTGGTCATCAGTCTCATTGCCGATGACCACTGGCCGTCTGGTGCCGGCCGCATCGCTTGTTGCCAGCCCCCTCGCCGCTTAATCATTACAAATGCTGCTGTCAGCAGGCTAAACCCGATGAGGCCACTAATACCGACCACCATGACAAACAAAACCATCGCCACTTTCACGTGCCCTCCTTTGCTGCCGAACGTTTTATGCAATTTGCTTCAAGTATAGGACGGTCCGGAAGTCAGCGCAAGCGGAAATTGAGGGTGCCTGTTTTATAAAACCGATTTTCTTGAAAAACAGTCGTGCAATGCGCGGCAGTCGGGTGATATACTTCGGGAAGTAATTATGTTCAGACATTCTGAATATTGGACTCGGAAAGGGTTAAATACATGAGAATCTCCGCCTTGTTGATCTTGGCATTAGCTGGTTTAAATCTTCACGCAGCCGACAAAGCCGGCTGGAAGCTTGTCTGGGCCGATGAATTTAATGGCACCGGACTTGTCGATGAAACCATTTGGAATTACGAAAAGGGCTTTGTCCGCAACAAGGAGGCGCAATATTACACGGATAAACGTGCCGAGAATGTGGTCATGCGCGACGGCAACCTCGTGATCACCGCCCGCAAGGAGGATTTCAAAGAAAACGGGAAGGAATCTAAATACACCTCCGGCAGCATCAAGACCAAGGGCAAGAAGGATTTTAAGTACGGCCGCATCGAAGTGCGCGCCAAACTGCCGATCGGACAGGGCAACTGGCCTGCGATCTGGATGATGGGCATCGAAGGCGGCTGGCCGAAGTGCGGGGAGATCGACATCATGGAGCATGTGTGGGCGCAATCCAACACCGTCCATGCCACAGTGCACTGGTCAGACCCGGTCAAGGGCAAGAAGGAGCGCAATGGGCACACCTCCAAAGGGGGCAAACTACAGGATCAGAAGCCTTATATGGCGTTCCACATTTACGCTGTGGAGTGGAATGAGAAGCAGATGAAGTTCTTCTACGATGACACGCTCTATTTCACCTACGATATGGATCTCGCCGGAACAGGCGCTGAAAACCCCTTCCGCAAACAGCATTACCTCTTGATCAACCTCGCGATTGGCGGCTCCTGGGGCGGCAAAATTGATGACGCTATCTTCCCCTGCGAATATCTGATTGACTATGTGCGGTATTACACGCCCAACCCTTGATTTCTATATGCCTCATAAAACATCCTTAAAAGGGGAACTCTTAATGAATAAAAGAAGATTTACATTGGCCTTTGTCGGAATATCAGCCCTCGCAACGTTTCTCTCCTTCCTAGCCTGGCTTAACAACTGTGTTGTGCTCTGGAAATGGGCGGTCAAATTCATCACCATGACCGAGTCAAAGACCTCGGAGTCCACACAGATCGCAGGCGGTTGCTTTAAATGGCTGGATTGGAGCGCTGTCGACCTCTCTGCTGTCACCACCTTCATCCCGTTTTTCGGCTTCGCCTTTATCACCCTCGGATTCTGGCGCATCTATAAAAATACGGCTCAGATCGATGACGACTTCCCCTTCTTCCGTGCGTATGACCGCATCAATGTCTCGCTCGGACTCATCGGCACGCTCTTCGGCATCATCATCATCGGCTTCTATGACATGGACAAGGTGACCATGGGCGACCTGATGATGTGCCTGCACACGGCCCTCTTCTCGACGCTGATTGCCGTCGCCTGGATATTCATCATCGTCCTCCTCTTCACCAAGCCCTTCATGCGCTGGTGGCACAGCAGAATCAACGGCATCTTACCCGGAGACTCCTTTGATGACCGCTTCCTGGAGCGACTGGAGCAGTCAGCCGCTTCGATCCGTCATGAACTCTCACAAAGCTCTGAAGCGCTCAACCACTTTTCCAGTGATCTCCAAAAGGCCTCCGGATCAGTTACGGAGATCTCACAGGCGCTCAACGATACGACCTCTCAATTTCAAAAGGGAATCATCGACCCCCTGCTCAACTTGCAACGCAATCAGACCGACCAGACAACCGCGCTCAACCAGTTGTCGCAAACCTTGTCGCAGATCCAATCCTCGCAACACGCATTTGTTGAGCTGCTCAAGGAGTTCAAGTCTAATAACGCGAGCCTGCAATCCCACCTCGACACCATCCGCGCCGACCACGTCAAGCTTGAGACCGTCTATCAGCAGTCCCGTAAAGAGGTCGACGAGACGCGCAAAGAGGCTGATGAGATCCGCACCCAACTGCAAGAGATCCAGCGTCTCTTCCGGGAAAAGCAGGAGCACTTTGATACGCAACTCGCGGAGTGGAGCGTGCGGCGTCAGCACTTGGAAAAGACAGCGCAGAGCCTGCTCGAGGAACAAGCCGAGTTGAAAGCCGCCCTCGAAGGGGAGCGCATACGCGCCAACGAGAGCGAAAAGACACTCGCGAAGATCAAGTCCATCTTTTAAAGGAGCGGTATGGATGCAAAAGTCAGAGCGCGCCTTTTAAAATGGGTCGGAGGCCCCTCGCAGGATGAGATCGACGTGGATGAAATCCTCGGTCTCATGCTCCAGATCTCCCTGGCCATCATGATGATCTTCATGATCGCCTTCTTCATGTTCCGTTTCAAGTCCAACAAGGAGCAGCAGGAGAATCTCATCGAGATTCAGCGTCAGAAAATCACCGTCGCCCTTGAAAAGAATGAACAGTTCTTCCGCACCCGCTACGGCCTGAACAGCATTACGCGCATGGATGATAAGGGCAACACGCTTTATCAGATGGAAGGGCTCATCGTGGACGGCGGCATCACCGACAATGCGAATCTGCGTAGCGCCTTTGTCGATGGCGGCAAACGTGCGCACCAGGATTATTCGGATGTCATGACCCTCCGCCAGACCTGGTGGACCAAGGTGCTCACGGACGCAGAACTGGCCCCTGCTGACTTGACCAAAGAAAACTGGCAGTGGCTCGCCGCCACCGTGGACAACAAGATCAAGGACGTCAAAGCGAACTGCACGGAAGTCCAACTGCTCGCCGCCGTGGCTGTGCAGACGCACTTCATGCAGTTCCCTGAAAAAGTGTCCGACGGCGATGTCAAACGCCTCCTGACCCGTTTCATGCGCGCGTCCGACGACGAGCAGCGCCTCATCATCCCGGAACTCACCTCCGCGCTCCGTAAGCAAAGCTTCCATTACCTCGAAAACCAGGCGGGCATCCCCATGCTGGAGAACCTCAAATGAATATATTCGATACGGATATTCGAAATTTATTAGACCAAGCTATTGTGTTTTTACGCAAAAACCGCAATGTTAACACGGATGTCACGCCCGCCTCACCCGCGAATACGCGGACGGCGGAGCGAACATCCGTGTTGAATAAAATTAAAAATACTTATCTCTATGTAAAAGCAAACGCCACACCATCTTTTTTTCAAGTATTATTCCGCGCAAATGTTCGCTCCGCCGTCCATGTATCCATGGGTGAGGCGGGCGTGACATTTGCGCAAAATTTGCGGCTTTTGCGAAAAAGTATTCCAATTATTATTGGGCAACGCTGTTATGCCACAATTCTGTTAGTCCTATTATCGCCCATGCTGCTTGCGAGTGATGGCGAGATGCAACTGAAAAAGTCGACGGCCCTCCTGTCAGCCAATCTGATTCTGACGCAATTTGAAGCGGATTTCTCTGAAACCCCGCCAAATGCCGATTTCATGTATCAGCAGATGACCAGCATTCCCGATGACTACGTAAAGCCCGACGAAGCCCGGGCCAAGCTGCAAGAGGCGTACCAGGACCGCGTCCGCGCGGACTACCGCCAGAAGGTCAATGTGCTGCTCGCCCGCATTGCCGAGAAGAACGGACTGGAAGATGCCTTTGAGGAGCCCTTCCGCAAGAAATCAGGCACCATTCCTGACGAGACCCTCAAAGCTGTACGGGAAAAGCATTTTGCAACCTCCTTTGAGGCGCAACGCAAAAAGGCCTGTGATGAGCAGATCGCACAGGTGACCCGCGATATGTTTCCCACAGAGGAAGAGGTGGATGCCGATTCCGAGGAGACGCTCATTCAAAAACTGACCAAGCGGCTGGCCGATGCACAAAAGTTCCAGGTCTTTGAGGAAAACCGCATCTATCTGCGCGACCTGGTCGTCACGCCGGCTGTGAAAGACGCCTACCGCCAGCGCAACATGCAAAACCAGTTTCTGGAGAATGTGCGCTCAGCCGAATCCGTCACACCGGACGAGTTCGCAGCCTTTCTTGAAAAAGCGCTTTTAGAAGCGATACCCGAGTTTAAGTCAGACAAATTCCCCGAGGTCTATACGATCTTCCCCTCGGTCAAGAATAGCATCCCTGCCCTCTCCGAGAAGAAAGCGAAGGCGCGCTATGTGGAGTTTCTCCAGGCCACCTCGGCCACGCTGTCGGAAGAGGAGACTAAAAAGCTCATCCTGTCTGATCTGAAAGGCCACCACGAACGCGATGGTTCGCGCGCGAAAATCCGGGAGACCTTCATGAAGCAGAGCATGGACCAAGCTCCTAAGCGTTATGTTGAACATTTTGCAGAGAGCAGACGTAACGATGTTGAGTTTTATCTCAAGAAGTATCCAGTCCCGGAAAACGAATTGCGCGCCTTCTTTGAGACGATCTTTGATCAGAAACAGCAAAAGGCTTGGGAAGCCGCCCGCAGCAGCATTGTCACTGAACAGCTCGCATCGACCTATTCAGCCTTGCAAGCGCGCACATGGACGCCCAAAGACGCAGCGGTTGAAGCCTATACCGGCAACGAAGCCACGGATGAGGGCCGGGCCCTTCGCAAGGAATACCTCAAGGATACCGCCAGCAGCGCGCAGGGAGCCGAAGCGGCACTCCAGGAGACGCGCGAGCAGGCCGGAACGTTGCTAGATCAGGAACTGGGTCGCGGCTCACAAGCGCTGCGCCGGCAGAAGAGCCTTGTCCTTGCCTGCAGCAATGACATCGTGGCAGAAGCCACGTCGCGAATGGCCAAGACCAAGCCCGAAAAGCTGGCGGTTGAACTGTTTGACCTCTTCCGTCCGCGCATCCAAGCCCAATGGCCCGAAGCCCGTGAGAAGGAAATCTACGCGCCCCTCAATCCAAAGCCCGGGAATGCCGCGAGCGCCTACCTCAACATCTTCCCCTCTACAGAGGCTTTGTTGCGTCAACTGATCCGCGACATCATCCAGAAGCTCGCAGAGCCGAAACCCATCCCCCCGAAAGAACCGCCACCGGAAACGCCGCCACCGGAAGAAAAACTGGAACCCATCAAACTCGCCTGCGGCTTTTCCATCGACATGAAGGATAATCAGATCATTGTGCAAAGCGATGGCGATATCGTTGTTGACCAAGCCACACTTCCTATCGCTTATGATGATTACCGGAAGCAGGAGTCCAAGACTTTGACGCGCATTGCTGACCAGTTCGCCGAACAACTGGAGAAAAAAGCGCAAGGCCGAGATGTCGAACTCACGCTTAATATCCAGGTCAAGAATGGCATGATTTACTACCAGCTTGTCTCACGCCTGCGCGACCGTCTCGACTATCGGCTGAAGAAGCTGAACAATAGCGAGAAGATGAGCATCAAGCTCAGCGATAAGATGGAGTAAATCCTCTTTCGCAAAAGCCGCAAAAAGATTGCGCGGCTATCTCATCCGCCTCACCCGTGAATACACGGACGGCGGAATGGATAGCCGCGCGGAGTTAAATTAAAGAATGATGCATTTACTAGTCGAACAACCACTGTTATTTTCAGGGTTAATTTCGCCAGTATTAGATCCCAAATATATTCCGCGCAAATGGTCGCTCCGCCGTCCATGTATCCATGGGTGAGGCGGGCTGACCATTTGCGCTCTCTTAGCGGTTTTTGCGCTAAAATCTCATTATTCTACTTGGTGAAATAGGCATTATACCACTTGACGCATTCGGCGACTTCGTCGACCAGCTTATCGGACATGTGCTCATATTCGCAGGTCAGGACGCCATTGAACTTCTGACGCTTCAGCTCTTCCAGAACCTTGCCGAGTTCTGCACAGCCTTTGCCATAAGGAACCGGACGGCCCTTGGCATCCAAGCTCTCCACATCCACCAGATGCAACGTGGTGATACGGCCTTCCAGCTTCTTGATACCGTCCAGTGCCGGCTTGCCTGCATTGATCCAGTGACCGATATCCGCGCCTGCGCCGATCTCAGGATACTTTGCAAGGGCTTCAGCCATGGCTTCCGGGAAGCCTGCGGCTTGCTTATGATTGTGCAGCGCGACCTTGATGCCCGTCTCCTTCACCATCTTGCTCAGGAGTGTCATGTCCTTGTCGCTCTTGCCTGCTTCCACTTGGAGGGTTTCAATACCCATCTCCTTCGCGAAATCAAAGAGCTTCTTCCATTCAGCCTCATCCTTTGCGCCGCAGACGCCATAATTGACGAGCTTGATATTCTGCTCCTTCAGGAAGGCTTTGACTTTATTGCGCGTGTCCTGGTCCATTGAGAACTGCGTGGTCCCCTGCATGTCGCCGCCCAGTTTCTGTCCTGGATAGGCTTCGACATATTCAAAGCCGATCTTCTTGGCTGTCTTCACAGCATCCACGAACGACATATTCCTGAACGAATAAAGCTGGAGCGCCAATCTCGGCTTCCATGTTTCACTCATACCCGACAGTGCCATTCCGGCAACAACCAAACCCATCATCAACTGCTTCATACGAATATCCCCTCTTTGAGTTTATCTCTAACAATGCAAAGTGCGGCATCCCTGTACCACCCCTCTCACCATTCAATGTTGCCTAGTATAATTTAATCCCCCTCCGCTTTCGAGGTTTTTCTTCTGTCTCACCGAAGCTTGAAGGCGTTCAGAGCTGGCAGCGCATTGCCATCCGCATCGAAGAGCGCGACATCGCCATTCTTCCAGACGTCCACGCCTTTTGTGCGGATCGATTCCGGATACCACCAGATCACGCCCCGTCCGAGATGGTTCGTCGTGCCACGGACAGTCCCGACCAGGTCGCTCAGAAACTGCTGTTGCCCCTCGGGTGTCATGGGCCAGTCCATGTGCTGCGTTTCCCCATGTTTACGCCACGGATAGGCTGTCTCGACCACAACAATCGGCTTGCTGTAACGCCGCGCGGTTTGCGTGAGGTTCTCGCGCAAGCTCGCCAGGCTGCCATGCCACCACGGATAATAACTCAGACCGATCATATCGAAGATGACCGCCCGTTCGACAATATGATCAAAGAACCACTGGGTCCGCTTCACATCGCCGCCGCAATCGATATGCAGCATGATCTGCACGCGCTCTTGAGCGGTCAAGGGCTTCTTCACCCCACGGATGCCAGCCCTGAGCAATGCAGCGAGTCTATCCCAGCCGCCTTCAGGTGCATTGACCTTGCCTTGCGGCCAGAGGATCCCGGGGGTGATCTCGTTACCGACTTGCACAATCTCGGGCAGGCAGCCTGCCATCTTAAACGCCTGGATGACGCCCGCCGTGTAGGCCTCGACCTGTTTTTCAAGCGCGAAGAAAGGCAGCTTCTCCCAGGCTTTTGGCGTGTTCTGGTGCGCCGGGTCCGCCCAGGTATCCGAGTAGTGGAGATCGAGGAGCAGCTTGCCCCCTGCTGCCTTGATGCGCTTGCTCAGCGCGATGGCATATGGCAGATCCTGCACCACCACTTCTTTCATGAGGGGGTTCACAAACAGGCGCACGCGGAAACAGGTGCACCCCGCCTCCCGCATGATCCGGATCACATCGCCCGTCTTCCCTCCCACACCATAACTCGCGCCCAGCGACTCCAGTTTCGGCAGTGCAGAAATATCCCCGCCAGTCAGAAACAGCGGTTCAACAGCCGCCGCACCAACGGCTCCGGCAGCAAGCCCAAGTCTCGGAAGTATAAAGCTCCATCCAATCAACAAAGCAAGAATCACTCTTTTAGTCATGGTGTCTCCTTTTCATACACTTGAATTACGGGCTCTTCCTGAAGGGGGGCAACGTCTTTAAACGTTCGGATAGCTGCTTGACGATCGCGGGATTTCCTGCGGCGACATCATGATTCTCCTCCGGGTCGTTTTCGTGATCGTACAGTTCCTGCGTGCCGTCGTTCCATTTCGTCAAGCGCCAGCGGTCGGTGCGGACGCTTTGTCCGTGGTGCTTGGTTCCGCGCGTGACGAGTGTAAAGGCGGCATCCTTGATCGTGGTGGCTGGGTCATTGAGGAGCGGGCGCAGACTTTTCCCCGCGAGCTTGTCAGGGGCCTTCAGTGCGCAATAGTCAGCGAGCGTGGGATAGAGGTCCACAAATTCGACAAGCGAACGACAGGTCTGTCCGCCTTTCGCGCCGGGTGCGGCGATGATGAGCGGTGCGCGGCAACTGCGTTCGAAAAGCGTATCCTTGTTCCACCATTGCCGCTCGCCGGTGTGGTAGCCATGATCGCCAATAAAGACAATGACGGTCTTATCCCAGAGTGCTCCTTTATCAAGCGCATCCAGCACGCGTCCAAGCTGTGCATCCATGTAGCTTGCGGCGGCGCAGTACGCGCGGAGGAACTCGAGCCGTTCCTGGTCCGTGAACTTCTTAAACACCGCCAGCCCACTTGGGGGCAACGCAAGGGGCGGTGCTGGCGTCATGTCCGGCGGGTCGCGCCAGAGTTTCAGCGCTTCAAGGGGATAGAGATCAAAATATTTCTTGGGCGCGATAAAGGGATCATGCGGCTTGAGAAAGCCGCAGCCGATAAACCAGGGATTGGCGCCCTGCTTCTCGATCAGCGACACCACTGCAGCTGCGGTCTGCCCGTCGGGTTGATCGTCATCGTTGCCTGCGGACATGCCCCAGTGACACCAAGTAAGCGCACCGCCCGTGAGATTACGACCTTCCAGCTTTTTGCCGTTTTTTGTCGGGGCAAAGGTCTTTGCCGCATGCCAAGAGGATGGCATATCCATCCAGGGATCCCCTGTGCCGCCAGGCTCCCGGTTAGGCTCGCCCTTGCCGCCGCCGAGGTGAAAGATCTTGCCGAACGCCTCAGAACGCCAGCCATTGGTTTTAAAGAGCTGGGGCAACGTGATGACATCCGGCAGTTGTGAACGAAGCGTCGTCGTATTATTCACAACCCCTGTCTGTTCCGCTCGCAAGCCAGTCAGAAACGAGCTTCGGCTGGGGTTGCAGACGGGGTACTGAACATACGCCCGCTCGAAACGAATGCCCCGCGCCGCGAGCCGGTCAAGATTCGGCAGTTTCACTTGCGCCCGCGTGAACATACCGCCCTCGTCCCGGAAATCATCCGAGATGATAAACAGAACGTTCAACTTGTCTGCAGCGCGCACAATCTGCAACGGCGACACCAACAGGGCGATAGCGGCCAGAAAGATGATTCGTTTCATTCGATACCTCGATTTGTATTCCTTGTCCATTTCTGAAAAATGAAGTCTAGCACAGAATCCCCACGAAGGGAAGAACGCGCATCACGAATCGGCGGGCGCGGCCGGGTGTAACCCATAGGTGTTAAGCTAAGGAGAGTTGTTTGTTGCCAATACCAAAAGACTGGCAATATACAAAGTTTTGTAATTAAAGATTTTACCGCAAAAACCGCTAAGAGATTGCACGGCTATCTCATCCGCCTCACCCGTGAATACACGGACGGCGGAATGGATAGCCGCGCAGATGAATACGAATTTCATTTTCATCAGCAAAAAACAAGTTTTTTGCTGATGAAAATCGGGTTTATTCCGCGCAAATGTTCGCTCCGCCGTCCATGTATCCATGGGTGAGGCGGGCGTGACATTTGCGCTCTCCTTTGCGGCTTTTGCGAAAAAGTATTTCATTCTTAGCTTAACACCTATGGGGTTTAACCGTGCCCTCCACTATTTCATTATTCACGCATTTTTCACAAGTGGGACATTGACTCTTTTAAAAAAATATCGTACCCTTTTTACTTTATACAAAACACGTGGATGTTGCGCGAGAAGATTTCTGCCAGCAGACACATTTCGCGAATGGACAGAAAGGGAAAGACCATGAAAAAGTCTATTGTAGCCAGCTTGCTGGTGATCGGTTGTCTGAACGTCGGTGCGGCATTACCCCCGGAGATTGAAAACCCGGAGTGTCTCGGGATCAACAAGCAACCCTATCACGCGACGCTGATGCCCTACGCCACGCTGGAGCAGGCGCTCGGAGGCAAACGACTGGAATCCCCCTTCTGCAGGCCGTTGAATGGCCTCTGGAAATTCAACTGGGTCAAGCATCCTGATGAGCGGCCACTCGATTTTTACAAGCCCGCGTACGACGTCAGCAGCTGGAAGGATATCCCTGTGCCTTCCTGCTGGCAGGTGCTCGGCTACGGCACGCCCTACTACAAAAACATGGGCTACATCATCAAGCGTGACTTTCCGCGCGTCATGACTGAGCCGCCGCAGAACTACACCGCGTTCGTCGAGCGCAATCCGGTGGGAAGCTACCGCCGCGACTTCGAAGTGCCGTCCGACTGGTCGGGCCGCCGCGTCTTTCTCGCCTTCAGCGGCGTGGACAGCGCGTTCTTCGTCTGGGTCAACGGCGAAAAGGTCGGCTACAGCGTCAACAGCCGCAATACAGCGGAGTTTGATGTGACGCCCTTCGTGAAGCCTGGCAAGAACATGGTGGCGGTCGAGGTCTATCGCTTCAGCTCAGGAACCTACTTCGAGGACCAGGACATGTGGCGTCTTTCGGGCATTTTCCGCGACTGCTATCTCTGGGCTGCGCCGCAGGTCCATATCCGCGACTTTTTCACGCTGCCGGATCTCGATGCGCAATACAAGGACGCAACCTTGTCTGTAACAGCGACTGTGAAGAATTTTGGCTCACAAGCCGCAGCCGCGAGCAAGCTGACAGCTCTCGTCTATGATGCGGCTGGCAAACCGGTCACAACCGAGGAGTCTGTCGATGTCATGCCGCTCGCAGCAGGCACAGAGGCGCTGGTGACCTTGAAACTGGCAGTCGCCAATCCAGCGAAGTGGACAGCTGAAACACCCAACCTCTACACGACCGTCCTGAAACTCAACAACGGCTCGGAGTTCATTTCAACGCGCACGGGCTTCCGCAAGGTCGAAATCAAGGGCCGCATCTACCAGATCAACGGTGTCCCCGTGAAGCTCAAAGGCGCGAACCGCCACGAGATGGAGGCTGACACCGGACACACGGTCAGCCGGGAGCGCATGATCCGCGACCTTGAGGTGCTCAAGCAGGGCAACTGCAACCACGTCCGCACCTGCCACTATTCTGACGATCCGCTCTGGTATGAACTGTGTGACCAGTACGGCATCTATCTGAACGCCGAAGCGAATGTCGAGTCGCACGGATACGGCTACGGGAAAGAGTCGCTCTCGAACGTCAAGGAGGCTGAAGCCGCTCATGTGGACCGCAACGTGGCGAACGTAGAGAATTTCAAGAACCACGCGTCGGTGGTGATGTGGTCGCTCGGCAACGAGGCTGGCCCAGGCCCCAACTTCCTTGCCGCACTCAAGGCGATCAAAGATATCGACACCTCGCGTCCGACGCATTATGAACGCTTTGGCGCCAGCCCCAATAACCCTGCGGATGTGGACAGCGAGATGTACGCCCATTGGACGCGGGTCGCCAGTATCGCGCAAAACGCAACAGGCTTCACCAAGCCCTACTACATGTGCGAATACGCTCATGCGATGAACAATTCGATGGGCTCGATCGGCGAATACAACGATGTCTTCGACAAGTATCCGGAGGTGATGGGCGGCGCGATCTGGGAGTGGCAGGATCAGGGACTCTGGAACAATCGCGATCCGAACCACGCGTACCTCGCGTATGGCGGCGGTTTTGGCGAAGTGCCGAACGACCACTACTTCATCCACAAGGGCGTGGTCTTCGCTGACCGCTCACCCAAACCGCACTATCCCGAGATGAAAAAGGCTTATCAGTGGATCGGCATTGGCGAGGATGACCTCGCAGCCGGTAAGGTCAAGATCCGCAACAAGTTCGCCTTCATCCCGCTCGACGGCTTCGCCGGCGAATGGACTGTGACCGGCGACGGACAGGAAATCGCCAGCGGCAAACTGCCGAAGCTCAGCATCGCGCCCGGCGCGGAACAGTCGGTTTCGATCCCCCTGCCCAAGATCCGTGCAACGCCCGGCGCCGAGTATTTTCTGCGCGTATCGTTCAAGCTCGCGAAAGACGAGCTGTGGGCCAAGGCCGGACACGAGATTGCGTGGCAGCAATTCAAACTTCCTGTTAGTGCGGCTGCGTCCGTCGCCACTGCCGCAACGATGAAGCCCGTCACGCTGAAGCAGGATGCTGCGAACATTGCCATCATTGGCAAAGGCTTCTCGGTCACGTTCGACAAGGCCACGGGGTTCATCAGCGCGCTCGAACGCGACGGCGTCAATCTGCTCGTTGCAGATGGCGGCCCGCGCCTCCACCTGTGGCGTGCTGCGCATCGTACAGACGACATGTGGGCCTTCAACGACTGGAAGCGCTGCGGCCTGGTCGATCCGAAGTGGAAGACCCTGAGCATTTCCGCACAGCAGTCCAGTCCAGCCGCCGTGCGCGTGACTGCGACGGTTGAACTCCAAGGTTCCGGCACCTTTAAGATCGTCCACACCGCAGCTTACACGATCTTCGGCGACGGCTCGATCGCGATCGACAACAGTGTCAACCCGCAGGCCAAGAAGATCCCGTTTGCGCGTCTCGGCGTGCGGTTGCTGCTCAACCCCAAGCTCGACCAGTTCGCCTACCTCGGACGCGGTCCGATGGAAAACTATGCTGACCGCAAGCGCGGCTCGGATGTGGGACTCTATACCAGTACCGTGCGCGGCAATATGACCCCCTACGCCAAGCCTATGGAGAACGGCAACCACGAGGATGTGCGCTGGGCAGCTGTCTGCGGCAAGGGGCTTCCAGGCTTGATGGCGCAGGCTGAAGACGGCCGCGTCTTGCAGGCCAGCGTGTTGCCATATACCGACGAGCAGATGGATCCGGTCGAGTACACGATTGACCTGCCGCCCAGCACCGCGAGCGTGCTCGTGCTCGCAGCACGCACCACAGGTGTGGGCTCTGCAGGCTGCGGACCGCGTCCGGCCGACGAATACATTGTCTGGTCAACGCCCGCGTCATTCAGCTATGTGCTGCGTCTGCTCACACCGGCTCAGATCAAGGAAGAGATGCTGGATCAGGGCCGCATGCAGGCTCCGGCCAACCGCATCAAACCTGTGCTGGGCACCCGTGATTTTAACGGCAAGGTCACGCTGACCTGCGAGACCGCCAACGCGAAACTTGAGTACGCACTCAGCGAGGCTGCATGGACGACCTACACCGAGCCCTTCATGGCCCCGGACGCGGAGCAATTGAATGTGCGCGCCAGTGCCACGGACATGGCGGGCTTCGCCGCCATTGTTCCGCTCGGCAAACTCGACCCGCGCGCCAAGTGGAAAATCACGGTGAGCAGCTATGAAGGCGGCGAAGGCGAGCCCGGCAATGCTGTTGACGGCCAGAACGGAAGCTTCTGGCACTCCCGTTGGTCCGGCAAAGCAGCAGAACATCCGCACTGGTTCGCCGTGGACCTTGGGCAGTCTCAGACCCTCACGGGGGTGACTGTGCTGCCTCGGCAGGGCGAGAACAGCAATGGCCGCATCAAGGACTACGAGATCTATGTCAGTGCGGACGGCAAACAGTGGGGCGAGCCTGTGGCCAAGGGGACGTGGAAGAACAGTGGAAACGAACAGCGCGCCACCTTCAAAACCCCGGTCAAGGGACGCCACCTCAAACTCGTCGCGCTCAGCGAAGCCACAGGCCAGAAGTTCGCCACCATCGCGGAACTCGATGTGCAGGTCGCCAAGGCCATCGGGGAAGCTATTTGATTAAAGCGTACGCCCTTTCATGTTGATATCTTTCATCAACACGTAACACGAACGCTATAAAACCGCCTCTCAAGCGGCCTGGATTCGACTTCGTTGAGCTCACCGAAAATGGGCAGCAGGTGACGTTCATAAATATTGGCCGTCACAAAGCGGGAGACGATGGGGGTGTTTGCTTTCAGCGCTTCGCGATATCGCGCTCCCATTTCTGCAGCGATCTTGAAGGCGACATGGATGAACTGCCGGAAATCCGGATTAAACAATAGGTCACCTGGAACATGACGAAGCGCGCGGGCAAAGTGTTCGCCATCCCAGGAAGCAACCTCGCTGATCAGAGGAAAATTTATCGCTCCCAGAATGGCTGCTAAGCTTGAGGCTCTCTGGCAACCCGAACCGCCGCACCGCATATCGGACGACACATGCGTCGGCATCGAACTCACGACCGAACACCTCTGGATCGCCGACATAGTCCACCCCTTTGTTAAAACGTCCGGTAAATTTTGGAGCGATCGCTTGTACGGGGATTTGTTCTTCAGAAATGGCAGCCAGAATCACCAGCAATGTTTCTGGGGTCTGCGGATGGGCGGTCTAATCAATAGAGACTTCTGTGATAAAATCAGGCGAGCCCTTCTTGTCCAAGATATGACGGTAGATCACTCCTGCCTGACGAACAGCTAAAAGCGTGTCTCCTGTGTCACATTCCAATGTACCCTAAAACGCAACGACGTAAACGTGTGCTGCTCCTCCTCGGGTGGTATGCACCCCTTATTGAGGAGGGTATTGTTCGCTATGCGCGTGAAGCGGGCTGGTCACTCGACCTCCAGACCATGCGGACTGGCTCCTTTCCAGAACCCGAAGGGCTCGATGGTATTCTGAGTATCCTGGGGGGATGGGGACACAGCCCGTCACTGCGTGGAGTTACTCACAAGCAAACTGACTGCATCGCACCAACCCCTGGCGGTCTTTGCCGAGAACGATGATTTTGCGCTGCTGGTGTTCGATGCCTGCGCACGTGCCAAGTTGAGGATTCCTGAGGACGTGGCCCTGCTGGGTTGCGGCAACGACCCCCTGGTCGTTGACTTTGCGCCCGTCCCGCTTTCGAGCGTCGACCACGACTTTCTCGCACGCTCCTATCAGGCTGCTAAACTTTTGGACCGCCTGATGGTAGGCAAACCGCTCCCCAAAAAGCCCATCCGAATCAAGCCGACAGGGGTCATCTTAAGGCGCAGCACGGATATTCTCGCGGTCGAAGATCCTCGTCTTGCCGAAGCCCTGAGCGTCATCCGTCTCCGTTTTTCAGATGCGTCACTCTATCCACAAGCGGTGGCCGAGGCCTGAGGCATGAATCTGCGCACACTGAATCGCAGCATCTTGAAACATTTCGGACGCTCCATCGCCGACGAGATCAGGCAGGTTCGTCTGCGCCATGCCCGTCATTTATTGCTGAATAGCAAAATGACACTTTCGGAGATCACCTCGCAAAGCGGCTTTACCAACCTGCTCCACTTCCGCCGCACGTTCCTACGAGATTGCGGAACATCACCACGCCAATGGCGCAAAAAACATACGCCTTTTCCAATGCCATCATCCAGTCATGAGAAGGGCTGATTACGTTGGGAGCTGTCCGTTGAATTCCTTCACGGCGTTGAACGCCGCGAGCACATTTGCAGCGGGGACTTCCGGCAGGATGTTGTGGATGGTGTTGAATACAAAGCCGCCGTTGGGCGCGAAGATCGCGCAGCGCTCAAGGACATGTCTGCGCACCTCTTCCGGCGTGGCTTTGTTCAGCACCGATGCCGTGTCGCACCCGCCGCCCCAGAATGTAATGTCCGCGCCGAATTCGCGCTTCAGCGTGGCAGGGTCCATCTCGAAGCAGTTGGTCTGCACGGGGTTGATGATGTCATAGCCCGCGTCGATGAGATCGGGCAGGAGCCGATAGATCGAGCCGCAGGAGTGCAGAAAGGTCTTCATGCTGCTGTGCGCATGGACGTAGTCATTCAGCCGCGTATGATGGCGCTTGAACAGGGCTCGGTAACAGTCAGGCGACATGAGCGGGCCGCTGATCATACCCAGGTCGTCGCCGAAGCGCAGGATATCCGCCACGTCGCCGACCGCCGCACAGACCTTTTCCAAGCCGCGCAGGTGGATCGCCATCAATGCCTCCACAAGCCGCTCCACCTCCTCAGGCTCACACACGAGATCCATCATGAAATTATCCATGCGTCGCAGGAAGGTGCCCCACTCGAAGAGGTTGCAGCCGCAGACGATCATGAGCGCTTTGTCCGTGGTCGCCCGCAGATGAAGGGTCTTGGCGCGCAAGTCGGCCCAGAAGGTCGCGTCTGCGGCATGATCCCACGGACTGTGTGCGAGCGTCTGCCAGAGAACCGTGCGCATGGCGGACGGAAGGTTGGCGTAGTCCGATGGATAACCGTTGAGATAGGGGAAGTGCATCTGGTCGTAGAACGCGCCCTGATAGGGCATGCGGGCGATGACCAGACCGTCCTGCTCCACTTCGTGGGCGCCGTCACTGCGCAGGACCGGCCTGAACCACGTCGGATATTGCGCGGTTGAACCGTCAGCCAAGGTGATGTCGTACCAGTCGCTGTCAGCGGTGTTAAAGGCGCGGCCGATGTCGATCACGTCAACGCCGAGCGCGTCGAGCACGGCATCCTCGGGCTGGGCGAGTTGCTGCACGACATCGTAGATGCGGGTATGTCCGCCCGTGATGCCGAGCGCCGTCTTCAGTTTGTTGTAGCCCATCGCCGAGATGCCGGAGCTGGGATTGGAGCCCAGGTCAATGGGCACGCGGTCTGGCTGTCGGCGGTTGATAGTTGCCAAGATTCGTTCGCGTGAAGTCATTATTCTTTCTCCTCATGCAAAAATCACGTAACAGACGACCATCACGAGGATGAGCGCCACCGCCAGAATCCTCACATCGCCCAGACCTTCCAGCGGTTTCTCGGTCAGCACGGCCAGCGGGTTAGTCCAACAATATTTGTTCACGCACTCGGCCGATGGACGGGGCGTCGCCAGGCTGACCCCGACGAAAAGGCAACTGCAGATACAGAAGAGCCACCAAGCTTGCATCATAAAGGGGATGCCGAGGGTCTGGGTAAGAAGTTGGATCGGCACACCCGCCGCGTTCTTGCCGAGGAAGAAGCCCGACGCAGCCGGGAAGTCGAGGCAGAACACGAGCGCTCCGAGAAGGAACCCGCTGATCAGGGTGACGGCTGAAGCCTGCGCTGTCCCACGTCGCCAGAAGATGCCCCAGATGAACACCGTGGAAATGGGCGGGGCGAGCACGGCGATCATCTGGTTGATGCCTGCAAAAATACCGCCGAAATGCTCGCCTTGCGTGGACCACGCGATCGCGAGCAGGAGCACCACGCCCGTCGTGATCTGCCCGATGCGCACGAGCTTATGATCGGCGATCTCCGGCTTGAGGCGCTTGACAATGTCGATACATACGAGGGTGGCGGTCGAGTTCAATGCTCCCGCGACCGTGGACATCAGGGCCGCCAGCAGTCCTGCGACCACGAGTCCCTGAAGTCCGACGGGCAGCAGGCTTTGAACCAACACGACCAATGTCGCGTCAGGCTTGTCCGCGATCTTGTCCTTGAACAGCACATAGCCGATCACGCCAGGAAGCACCATCAGAAAAACCGTCAGCACTTTGATGAAGCCTGCGAAGACCGGCCCCACCTGCGCATCTCGCTCGGTTTCGGCGCCCAGCACGCGCTGGACGATGGTCTGGTCGCTGCACCAATACCAGATCCCCAGCACCGGGTATCCCAGCAGCATCGCATACCACGCATACGGACCATCGGAACGGAGCATACTTAATTGATCCGGTTTGACTGCAGCACGCAGGCCGCTTAACGAGGTGACACCTTGCTCGCCAAGCGCATGCAGGCCGAACAGCGTAACCGCCGCCGCGCCGACCAGCAACAGTATCGTTTGGATCGCTTCTGTAACCGCGACCGCTTTGAGACCGCCCAGCACCGTGTACACCAGCGTCAGGCCTGACACAATCAGGATCGACCAGACGATATCGATGTCGACAAAGCTCTGGAAGACCACGGCCCCCGCATAAAGCGTGACACCGATGTGGATGAAGAGCGCACCGAAGATCGCCATCACCGCGAGAATCGTACGGGAGGTCGGACCATACCGGCCCTCGATATATTCCGGCAGCGTCGAAATTTTAGTCCTGAAATAAAACGGCGCGAAGATCAGGCCGAGCGTGATCAGCAGAAACGGAGCCAGCCACTCGAAATTGCCCACGACCATTCCTTCGCTGAACCCTGAAGAGGCCAGTCCAATCATGTGGACGGTTGAGATGTTTGTGGCAAAGAGCGCCATGCCCACGACCGGCCACTTCAGCGAGCGCGCAGCCAGAAAATAGCTACTGGAACTGCGGGTCGATTGTCGCCCGGAGAAAACACCAATCACGGTGATTCCCAACAAATAGGCAAGGATGATCATCAGGTCAACGATGTGTAGCTTCATCTCCATTTTTCCTTTTCAGAAACGGGTCTCGTCGTTCTTGCACCAAGCGAACGATGAAGAGTATATCAGGGTGAACTTACACTTGCGTTCAATTTCGTGATGTGGTAAATTTCACACAAATGCAGCGCGGCAAAATCATCAGTTACGGCCATATCGAGAACCAACTCATGCACCCCCATCGGAACACGGGAATGGAAATCGTACTGGTCGAACAGGGCCATCTGGAATGGGCGGTGGATAACCGGCCCGAGGTGCTGACACCGGGTTCTGTTTTTTTCACGCTGCCCTGGCAGGCGCATGGAAGCCTCTTGCTCCGCGAACCGAAAAACCGCATTTACTTTATTCTGTTTGAACTTGCGGAACCCTATACCACGCCGAGCACCTCGATACGCTTCCCGCAAAGATTCGGGTTCAGCCTAAAAGAGGAAAAGATGCTCAGCCGTCTCTTTTGCGGAACCACGCGGCACGTCTGGGCATTATCCGCAACGGCCCAGCAGATATTTGCCGATCTGATCCGCCTGCTGGATTCGCCGACCCCTCTCAACACCAGTGCGTCCATGGCGCTCTTACGCTGTCTGATCCTGGAGGTGGCCCTGAGCATCGAAAACCAAAGCAAGACGCAGGTTAAGGATTCCTATTCCGCAACACGCGTACGCCGATTTCTTCAGCAACTGAATGGCCGAATTGATGAAGCATGGACATTAGAACAGATGGCAACGGAATGCGGCGTCAAACGCACACAATTTGCCAAGATCTGTCAGTCGGTCAGCGGATATCCGCCGTATACCTATCTCAGCCGGTTGCGCTTTGAAAAGGCTTGCGAGTTACTCCGGGAAACCACGCTTTCCATTACCGACATCACCTATACCTGCGGCTACGGGTCCACCCAATATCTGGCGGCCAGTTTCAAAAAAGGCGCGCGCATGTCGCCGTCAGACTATCGGAAGCTCTCCCCGCAACTGGAGGCGATTCTCTCCGCCGGCTGGGAAAAACCTGAATGTCGCACACGCGCAGAGGAACGGGTCCGGCGTCAGCTCTTGCACTCGGTCGACAACAAGCCCCATCCCACGCTCACTACAGCTCTTCGCCATTCAACCAGAGACTGACTCCGCTTTCAGCGAACACGACAACGACATGCTGCCACGTATCCGCTTTAAGAACACCCGTGCATTTCTTCTCCTCGGCAGCGGTAATCACCCGCAAACTCTGATTGTTCCAGCAGTCGATCAAAAAGCCGTCATTTTTCCCGGCGGTCAGCTTATCGAGAATACGGCCAGACTCCCCTTTCGCCGGTTTGATCCAGAGTTCAAACGAGAAATCTCCGGCAAAGAGCTTCTGGTCGTCCGTGAGTGTGCCCCCCGCGACGGGTGACAGCACTGAGAAAATCACGTTGCTCCCCTCAACCGCACGGTCATGTCCGCCGGTTGCCAGCTTGCGGACATCTTCCTGTTTCAATGCACCGCGAAACGCAGTAACCCTTCCAAAGGTTCCTCTGAAAAGGCTCTTCCCTTCACTGTCCACGCCGATCCGCAGCGGGTGATTGTTGGCGGGGATGGCAGGTTTTTTCGGGACTTTCTGCGGCTGATAAACCACCACATCCTTTTTGCGGGCGGCCGGCTGGATGTCCCACTTTTCGAGTCTCCCCTTTTTCACGATTCCGCTGACAACCGTCTGCCCTTCAAGGTGCAGTTTGAAATCGGCATCCCACTCCGCCGGCCATGCTGGCAGCAGCAGAATTTTACCGCCCGCCTCCTGCAGCAGCATCCGCTGCAGGGCGATGCTACCGGAACCAAAGTGATCAAAGTCGGGACAGGAGTCAGGCCCGGCACTGCCATACATCGGAAAACGGCATTCGGTAGAGGCATGCCGATAGCGGTGAATCAATCCGTCCTTGGCTTCAGCGGCATCTCCGGCATAGGCCCAGTGAATCTGATCCTGCGTCCAGCACTTGTAATTATAAGAGTTCTTACTGGCTCTGTTCGTCATCGTAACACTCACAATGTCGGACGTACCGAGCCCCAGTCCGAAACAGCGGAAAGGAAAGACCGGATAGAGCTCTCCGTTCTCAGAATTTTTTTTGTGCGACCACTCCTGCGCCGGGGCAATGGCCTTGAGCCCGTTGATCTCCTGCAAATGCACCGGCGGGATCTCCGCTCTGAAGCGTTTCCACGCTCTCTGATCACTCTTCGTGCCAGCCTGCATCGCCAGCAGTTCATCCAGGCAGTATTGCAGGCCCGCGATATCCGGTGCCGGATTAACCGCGACCCACCAGGTCTCCAGCACCATTGCGGGATCAAGCCGTATCTTCCCCTCCGGATCACGCAGGTAGTGTTTGTCAAAAAAGAGCAGCACTTCCCGTGCAAAGGGGACTAGTACTTGATCAGCAAACTTTTTATCACCGCTGTACTTTGCATAGTCAATCATCATTGCGGTTGTCTCCAATCCGCTGGTGAAATAGTAACTGTGGTAATAGCCCTTACCCGCGTTCTCCCCCGGTTTGGTTTTAGGTGGCTTACCATCGCCGCAGTCGCGCTCCCCGCCGGTCGGCTCGATGTTCTCGCGGTAATAAGCGCCTTCATGTCCAAACCACGCCTGGGTGATCGCCTTACGCAACGGCAGCAGATCTGAATAATAATTGAAAAAGGGCTGCATCAGCTCAAAATCACCGCTCATCAGCAGGGGCCAGTAGAGCAGACGCTGGTTCTGATAGGTGAAGCGGCGGCCCCAGTCGCGGGCATCTTCGTGGGTCATCCAGAGATTCTCCCCGAGTTTCTCCGAGCTGCGTTTCTTTCCAGGCTTCGAGGTCAGCAGCGGCTGAGTGAACAGCCCCCCGTTAAACTTGGTCTGTACCCGTCCACGGCTCTGACAGGCCATCAGAAAACGGAAGACATTGTAGTTCTGTGCCACCAGCGCCCCTGCATCCTTTTCAATTCTCCGTCCGTTCACCGACTCTCCGCTGAACTTTTCGCGCTCCTCTGCCGGCACTGTGTTATCCGAGACTGTGATCCAGCTTTTATCCCAGAAATCCGACCACCAGCGGCAGTGCTGCTCCCAATCTTTTCGGGTATCCCTTTTTTCCGCTGCCTGCTTCTCAAGTGCAGCAACCCAGCGGTCAACTTTCGGTTCCTGTTGACAGCGTGCATGAATCCGGATATCAAACGTTCTTCCACTGCCCTGCAGAGCGCCCTCGGTCAGAGCCATATCCGGACTTTCAGTCAGATTGCCAAAGATATTGAATCGATAGGGATCAGGAAATTTATCCGCCATGTGCTCCACTGAATAGTATTTCAGCTCCTCAGGATAAACACTGCGGTCACCCACATTATAATAGCAGATGATCCGCCCGTCTTTCTCCAGCCGGACATCCTGCGTGGGTTCATCCAGCGGTGCTCTGGAGGTGTTATAGGCACAGTCATCAAAACGTTTCCACAACTCTGGAGCCGTAGAGACCGCAACGTCCTGCGGCGAATCAATCTCCACGTGATAAACATTGCGATTGGCATCCGCCCAGAGTTTAATTTTCACCCCATCAGCATCAATCCGGATCGAACCGGTTGTCAGATCAAGGGTCTGTTTAAAAGCCTTCCCCTTTTCAAAGGGGTTGGGTTTGATTGAAATATGCACCCGCCCGGTTTTAAACAGATCTCCGTTGTAGGTGTAGGCGTCATTTTTGGAGAGCAGCAGATAAAGATCGCCACCTTCAACCGCATAGACTCCGGCGGCGACATCGCCGTTACCCAGCGGCATCTGCCCTGAAGCATCTTTCGAGGGGGAATTCCAGATCACATTATAGCGGGAGATTGATTCACCGGCCGTAATTGATACAGCCATCAGACTGGTCAGACATAAGAGAAACGGGTTATTCATTTTTACTGTCCCGCCGGTCGCCTATCGGCGCATGGTCATTGAAAAGACATACTGGTCATAGCGATAGACGCCGCGGACAAATTCGATGGGCTGCGAGGAGCTGCGCTGATAGGTCAGGCGCTCAATGATCAGGACGGTCTCATCGACAGGAACATTCAGCATCTTGGCCTCTTCGGCTGTTGCCTTACCCGCACGGATGGACTCCACGCCGTGACTGATATGAATGCCATACTTGTTTTCAAGAATCTGATAGAGCGAATTTGAAAAATCCTCTTCCTGGGAGACGTCCAAGCTTTCCGGCAATTCGGAGGTCAGATACACAAGCGGGAAGCATTGATTGTGACCCCGCAACCGCCTGATCATAAGCGTTTGCTCCCCCTTCTTCAACCCAAGCTGTTTGGCCAGCACGGTTGTCGGCTGATGATATTTCACATCGACGATCTCCGTGAGCGCCGTCTTCCCCTTGATCTGCATCTCTTCCGTAAAGCTCTTCATACGGCCCAGATCTTCGGTCAGCGGCGTACCAATCACACGAGTCCCCAGCGCAGCGCGTCGTTCGATGATGCCTTTATTGATCAGACTGTCATACGCTTTGCGCACCGTCGCCCGACTCAGGCCGAAGCGTTCGACTAATTCGAGTTCGCCGGGCAAAAGGCTGCCAATGGTGCACCGCTGACGAATGCGATCATGCAAGGCGTTCTCGAGCTGTTTCCACAACGGGGCTTCCGATAAAATCGAAAAGTCCAATGTTTCACCTGGCTTGAATAGAACGACTGGTTTTTCTCGTGTCCGTGCCATAATGTATTCCTACTCTTTCCGGCGCACTGGCGCCTTGCGATACGATGATTCCTTGGGCCAAGTCTTTGGATCGGCATACAGGTTCTCTGTATCCTTCAACTCCTGCTGCAACTTAGCCAGTTCCTTCTTCAATTCCGCAACAACGGCCTGGGCTTCCGGCTTCTCATAGATGTTGTGCAGTTCCGCCGGGTCTTTCACCAAGTCATAACATTCCCATTGGTCCTTGCCGTCAAAGTGGATGAGCTTATGCGTCGTCGTGCGTACTCCGTAATGCCGGGCCGTGTTATGGTCGCCCGGGGTGTGGTAGTAGCGGTAGTACATGCTTTTACGCCACTGGGCAGGCGTGGTGCCGTCGAACAAGGGTGTGAGGCTGACGCCCTGCATCTCTTCAGGCACTTTTTCGCCTGCCAGCGTCAAGAAGGTCGGTGCGAAGTCGCAATTCACACAGATCGCATCCTGCGTCAAGCCCGGCTTGATACCCTTACCCCAACGCACCAGGAAGGGCATTTGGAGACTCTCTTCGTACATAAACCGCTTGTCGTACATACCATGATCCCCCAGGAAAAATCCCTGGTCGCTGGTGTAAATGACGACAGTGTCATCCAGGATGCCCTCCTTCTCCAGGAACTTCAAAACCTCGCCCATGCTCTCGTCGATGCTTTCGATGCAGGCCAGATAGTCCTGCATGTAACGTTGATAGCACCAGCGTGTCAGCGCATCCCCTGTCAACCCCTCTGGATACGGGCCCTTCACATCACGTTTACTCAGGTCGCGGGCAACGCTCTGCTTCTGTTCGCGGATGGCATCGGTACGCCCGGTGTAGGCGTCAAAGAGGGTGTCAGGCTCCGGGATGGTCTTGGCACGCCACTTCTTGGCAAGCCGTTCATTGGGATCCCAGGGACGATGCGGCGCCTTATGATGCAACATCATGAAGAAGGGCTTGTCCTTGGGACGCGCCTTCAAATTCTCGATAGCCAGCTTCGTGACAACCTCGGTCGCATACTCGCCGTCATATTTCTTCGACCCCTCCTTCGTGTAGAGAACGGGGTTGTGGTATTCGCCCTGCCCCGGAAAAACTTCCCAGTGGTCAAAGCCCTGCGGATCCGTACCCAGATGCCACTTGCCGATCATGGCGGTATAGTAGCCCGCCTTCGACATCCGATGCGCCACCGTGACCTTGTTCGTGTCCAGCGCGTTAAAGACGGGCACACCGTTGATATGGCTGTATTGGCCGGTCAGGATCGTCGCACGGCTCGGCGTGCAGATCGAGTTGGCTGCAAAGACATGGTTGAACTTCATCCCCTCCTTGGCCAGCCGGTCCAGGTTCGGCGTCTGGATCAGCTTGTCGCTGTAGGCGCTGATGGCATGGGCGGCGTGATCATCCGACATGATATACAAAATATTCGGACGCTGCTGCGCGGACATCGCGACCAGCGAAAAACAACTTACGATCACTGCACAAGATTCACGATAAGACTTCATCCTAGGCCTCCTCTTATTTTAACTCTGTATATTCCTTAAACAATTTCAGAAACACGTGATACTGCTCCAGACTGACACCCGGCGGCGTCTGGTGGTCAACGCTCGGAATGAACCCGCCGGACTTCATGAGCGGCACGAGGCGTTCAAACTCCGCGCGTATCGCTGCTTCGCCCTTATCCATGGTCATCTTGTCGAAATGGCCGATCATGCAGAGATCCGGAAACTGCTGACGCACCTTCATGCCGTCCACGCCAGCCTGACGCTCCAACGGCAGCACGCCCTTGACGCCGACCTTGCGCAGCCACGGAACCATCAGGGTCACATCGCCATCCGTATCCACAATCATCGGAATGTTGCGCTCGTCCAGTTCGGCCATCAGCTTTTTATAATACGGCGCCAGGAACTCATTGAAAACATCCTCGGATATCATGGGACCTAGATTATAGCTCATGTCCTCCGCGAGCGTCATAAAGGTCGGCACGCAGGCGTCATCCATCTGGCGAATCAGCTTAATGTTGAACTCGGTCAAATCAGCGTTAATGGCATGGATCAGTTCGGGCTGGTCATAAAAAGCATAACTGAGCTGTTCGATATTGAGCAGCGTGCGCGGAAACCAGAAAAAACCTTCGAGCGTCGCCCAGACAACCGCATCGCCCGTCGCCTGACGCTTAGCCCAGGGCCGCATGATCTCCAGGGAGGCGGTATGGTCAGGGAAGAGACTCGGCTTGATGCGCAGATAGTCATCCATGTTCCGCACACAGCCTTCCACATGATGCTGGGCCGCCTCAATCGTAGGGTCTGTGGTGCTGAACCAGAACTGCTGATAGGGATCAAGGCCAAAATACATGGCAATGTCAAAGACCTGGCTGAACTTCAGCTCCTTCGGCAGCCCCTCGCCATGCCACCGGGCAATGGTCTCATCCCACCACATCGCCCATTCCCAGCGTGGCAAACGATCAACCGGCTGGAAATTCATGACGGCTCGAAAGCGTTCCACATGGTTCATACTCATTTCCTTTCACTGAGCCCTAAGAGTCTTAGAATAGTATCACATCTCATGAACAAAAGTGAATGCTCTTTTTAATAAATGAAACATTTACGAATCGACCCGCACAGGGCATCTATGTTATTTTAAAACTTTATACTTATGAAAAGCTATAAGCCCTATATCCAGAAGCTATTGTTTAAGCGTGCTCCAACTCGGTCTGCATCCTGCGCCTCTCACCTTTTCTCATTAAACGGCCTCTGCTTAATAGTGGCCCTCCTTCCCTTTCTGCTTGCTCCTTCATCATACGCCCTCACTTGGAGCCTGGCTTCGGGCAATGAAAATTGGCCGTCCGACAAACGGGCCGCGATCGTCTCCGCCATGAACGAGGCGGTCTCCGTCTACAACGCGAACGGCTTTTTTGACAAGCATGTGTGGGCTAACTACAATGCCAGTGTGCCGACCGCGCAGGCCAGTTATAGCGGCTGGATTGATTTTGGCGGCTCGATCAGCTCGCGCGTCGCCCTGCATGAAATATCGCATACGCTGGGCGTCGGACAGGTCGCCGCCTGGAACACCAACCGGACCGACAATAAATGGACAGGCGCCTACGGGGTCGCCCGCGTCAAACTGTATGATGGCGCCTCCGCCGTGCTCAATGCGGACACCATGCACTTCTGGCCCTACGGGCTAAACTACGATGACGAAAACACGCCCACCAAATGGAGCCGTCATTGCAGGATGGTCTCCGCCATGCGCCGTGATATGGGCATCGTCGGCGATTCGGATTCTGACGGCCTGCCGGATGACTGGGAGACCTTCAACTTCAGCGCGCTGAGCCAGACCGCCGCAGGCGACGCTGACGGCGACGGAACCGCCAACCTTGCCGAGTATCAGGCCGACAGCAATCCAGCACAGGAGTTTGTCTTCACCTGGAAAGGCGGCGGCGGCACCTGGGACACGGCAACAGCCAATTGGACCGGCGCAGCCACGCGCTGGCGCAATGGCATCAACGACTCCGCTCTTTTCGCAGGAACCTCCGGCACGGTCACGACCGTCAGCGGCATGCAGGCCAACACGATGACCTTCAATACGAACGGCTACCGGGTCTCCGGCAGCACCTTCACCCTGTGCGGCGTCAAGCCGACCCTCACGACAGCCACGGGTGTCACGGCCACGCTCGAAACAATCCTCGCCGGCTCCTCCGGACTGACCAAGGCCGGCAACGGCACACTCGTCCTCTCTGCAGTCAACACCCTCTCGGGCGACCTGACCCTCTCAGGCGGCACCCTCGACATCGCCCCCGGGGGACGCCTCTTCATGAGCAGTTCCGGCTCCATGAGCATCGCCTCGGGGGCCACCCTCGCCTTCACCGGCAACTGGGGCTGGGACGGCACCTTGCGCTACCTCGGCGTGGACACAGGGGAAAACATCATCAATGGCGGGACACTCCGCCACAGCGGCACCAGCAACCCGAAAACATCCGCTGGCGCAGGCCGGCTCTTCACCATAGGGGACACAGGCGCAACGCTTGAGTCCGAGACAGCGGGATCCGAGTTCAGTATCGGGTACCGGACCGATTACGGGACATCCCTCGACAGCCAAGGCGGCACACTGACGCTCGCAGGCGCAGGTGACGGCGATTTGAACTATACCCTTCCCGGCGACGGCGGGCTCACCAAGAACGGCGAGGGCACCTGGAAGCTGACTCGCTCTGGCAGTAGCTACACAGGCGACACGACTGTCAACGCCGGGCGCTTGGTGATGGCAACCTCCAACACGCTCTCGGGTGCCATTACTGTGAATGGCGGCGTACTCGAAGTCGGCCATCCTCACGCCCTCGGCAGTGCAGGCCGCGCCATCGGTTTTTCTGCAAACTCGGACGGCGTTGTCGACGTGCTCTGTAACAGCAGCGTGAACGCCTACGACCTCAGCGCGAGCAGTACCGCGACGGGCACCCTCCGGCTCGGACGCGCCACGCCGGGCGCTGGCATCAAGCATGTGCTTGGCTACCTCACCCACGGCAACAACATCTTGACTGTCGAAGCGGGGGCCAACGTCACCAGCGGCATCGCTGAGGTTCAGTTTGACGGCATGAATCTGGGCGCAGGAGCAGGCTACACCGCGCCGTCGACGCTTAAAGCTACGACTGCCGCCATCTCGATCACGGGACTCGTCAGCATCGCTGCAAACAACAGTGCCAAAACACTGAAACTCGATGGCGACAGCACAGGGAACGCGATCAGCGGCATCATTGCCAACGGGCTGAACATGCTCACACTCCTCAAGGCTGGCTCCGGCACCTGGACGCTCTCGGGCGCCAACACCTTCACAGGGTCTGTCACCGTCGCCCAGGGAACCCTGCGAATCGAACACAGCTCCGCACTCGGAAGCGGTGTCAAGACCGTCATGCTCAATGCTGGCGCTGAAAAGCGACTGGAACTCGACGGGAGCAAACGCTCCATCGTGTTGCCCTCAACCCTCAATTTCATGAGCAGCGGCATCAACGGCACGCTCCGCAATGTGGCAGGCACCAACACGGTGAACAGTCCCTTCACCATGACGACGAACAACGGCAACACCAAGATGCTCAGTGACGGCGGACTGCTCCTCCTCAACAGCATGGTCACAGCAAATGCCAGCGGCCGCTTCCTTGATTTGGGTGGCACCTCGACTGTGACCAACACCTTCGCCGGCGTGCTGGGCAACGCCAACACGCCGGGGCTGATCAAATCTGACGCCGGCACCTGGGTGCTCGCAGGCGCCAACACCTATGCAGGGCTTACACAAGTTATGGCAGGGGAACTCATCCTCACCCATGCCACAGGACTGGGTACGACAAGCGGGGAGACGGTGGTCTCGAACACCGCGAGGCTCTCGCTCTCCGGCTCGATCTCCGTCGCGGGTGAACGGATCACGCTGAATGGCGACGGTGGCGACTATTTTGGCGCGTTGCGCAGCAGCGCCGGCAGCAACAGTTGGTCAGGCGCCGTGACACTCGCGACCCCCGGCACCCGGCTCGGCGCGAAGGCGGGCACGCTGGAAATCTCAGGGCCCATCGGCGACGGCGCCAACGTCTGCGGCCTGGTCGTGCGCAACAATACGGGCGCCACAACCATTCTCTCCGGTAGCAGCACCTACGACGGGACCACCCAACTAATCGGCGGCCTCACCCGCCTGGCACGGGGGGATGACCGGTTACCGGTTGCCACAGCTCTCCTGCTTGGCGGCTCGAACGTTTCGGGCTTGCTTGATTTGAATGGGTGCAACCAGATCCTCACAGGACTTAAAATCACACAAACCAGCGGCACCTTAGCCAACGCTGTCACCAACAGCACCACAACGACGGCCCGGCTGACGCTTCTCCTGCCTGTGACCAACCTGACCTCTGATGTGCCGCTGGCTGGCAATCTGGATCTGCTGTTGGCAGGTGCGGGTACACTGACACTCGCCAACACCAATACCTTCACCGGCATGACCACCGTCGGTGGCGGAATGCTGGCCCTGAAGGGCAATCTGGCGGGAGGGATGAGCGTCTCCAACGGCGTCTTCGCCCCTCAGGGCCGGCCCTCCATCGGCGGCGGACTGACGATGCAGTCCAACGGCACGTTGCGCGTCCGCCTCAACGGCACGACCCCGGGCACAGGCTTTGATCAGGTAAGGATGACGAGCACGACAGCCTCGACATCACTGGCCGGGCTGCTCGATATTGTTGCAATCCCTGGACTCCCCACCAACACGTCCTTCACTGTGATCGACCGCGCAGGGACGAGCCCTGTTTCCGGCTCTTTCGAGGGAATGGCCTCCAATACGGTCTTTTCCGTGGATGGCTACAACTGGACAATCACATATACGGGAGGAGATGGCAACGATGTGACCCTCACCATTGCGGACGCCCTGACCACATGGCGGTATGGTTATTTCACAACGACGCTGAACAGCGGGAGTGCCGCGGACACGGCTGACCCAGACTTGGATGGCATGAGCAACGTTGATGAGTTCATCGCAGGCACTAACCCCACAAACAAGCTGAGCCTCCTCGCCTTCACCGGGACCTCCAGCACAACAAACAAGATCACGCTCGACTTCCCCTCCGTGCTGGGACGCACCTACCGCATCCAATGGACTGATGCCCTCGTCACCCCTGTCTCCTGGAACACGCTCTCCAACGCCATCCCGGGAACAGCAGAACTCCTGCATATCAACGATACGATGACCAAAACTCAGCGTTTCTACCGCATCCAGATCGTGCAGTAAGAAAGCGGTGCCGCGTGGAATACCACTTGTCACCGCACTCCAAATCAGTTCTTCAAACTGAATAGCTTTATAGCACTGCCGTTTGGCGTAGGCTGGTTGCGGTAAAACTCTCAATCCGTGTCAATCCGCGCAATCCGTAGCTAAAAATTACTCTTCTTTTATGCCAGCTTTGCGAGCAACGGCATTACCTTTTCAGCGGCAGTTTATAGTCGCCGATGGGCGAAAGGTTGACATTGCCGGCAGGCTCCAGATCGAGCGGAGCAACAGGGAGCGTGAGCGGCTTGCCGTCAAACTCTGCATTCTCGAAGCGCTCTTTATTTAACGTGGTACCAATCTTCTTGAAGAAGGGGAAGAGGTCTTCGCCGACCGCGATGCTCATGTCCTCAATCGTCTCGTCCCAGCTCTGAGCCTTGTTGCTCTCTGCCCAGCGTGTGGCCCGCACCCAGTACCAGCGCGAGTACCATGTGGGGCCGTAGCGGTCATCCATCTTCTGCCAGACCCACCACAGCTTCGTCCAGCCGAACCCCTTGCCGAACTTCATATCGGGCTTTTGATAGTGCTTCGCAAAATCAAACTCCAGGAAGAGCGCCTTATCCTTCAAGATGCTGTTGCAATTGCGGTTCGACACCTTCTTCTGTTCATCGTCGAACATCGCCCACGCCTTGCCCTGGAACCATCCGGCATGCGCTTCACCGCTCAAATCATGCGCAGGCATGGCGCCATAGCCGCCCTTCGCATTTCGCGGACCGCGCATGGTATGCGCCTGTTCGTGCGCAAAGATGCCGATAATCCCATTGCGGCTGTCTGAAATGATGCCGACCTCCTTGGGCAACCGGACATTGACCGCCCAGCCGCCGCCGCTTCCTGCTGAGAGGATGAACATGACAGGCTCCTCTGGCTTGACAGAAGGCAGCCAACGGTAGATGTACTCCGTGGTCTTCGGCAGATCCTCCTTGACCACCTTCAGCAAGTCAGGAATCTGATTCTTTGCATAATAGGCCACAATGCCATCCACTCGCGTCTCCTGATCCGGATAGATCCCGCCGCCGCCGGCACGAGCTTGCGGAAGTATCCCGTCTCCGCCGACAGGCGCTTTCCCGCCAGCCGCCCAGAGGACGAGTTCCTTTTGCCGCTTAAGTGTCTCGGCTTCATCCAACGGATCCGAGGCCGCCTGAACAGAGGGCTTCTCGTCCTTCTTGGCTTTAGCCTTCTTGGCCGGACACAAAACGCTGGAATCTTCGACGATCAAGACCCTGCCTTTCCCAAACACGCGCGATGCACGAACTGCTCCGCCTTGCTTCCCCTGTGCCAGGACTTTCCACTCCTTGTCCACATCCAAGACCGTTGCACGCCCAAAGGGAGTGTCTTCAGATTTCGCAAGCGCCGATGCACCAAAGGTTCCGAGCAACGCATTGAATGACCACGACTTCGCCACTTCTTCGCTCTTGGGCGTTTCTGAAAGGATGATCACGCCCCCGCCCTCTGCCGCAAAATTTTTCAGCGCCTTGATCTCTTCAGGCAGGAACTGTTGCTGCAGAGGACTACCTGCCTGCACAATCACCACATTGAAGGCCGGAGGCGTCCACCACGCAAAGGGTTCTGCATCCGTTGTTTTCACACGGACGCGGCAAAGGGGATTCAGTCCAATGACCGTATCGAGCGTGGCCTGTGTTCCGCACGTCCTAAAACCGTTGCGATTGAAATGGGGCGGATTGGACCAGAGCCAGGCAAAATTGCATCTGCGGTTCAGATCGATGAGGATATTGATCCCGGTATCATTCGCACCTGGCGAATTGGCAGGAATGCGATAGTCAGCGAACACGGAGGGCGGCAGCGTTTCCCCACGCTTCCACATCTGCGTCATCTCTTCCGACGTCAGTTTCTTTGTTTCTGCAGACAGCTCTGCCAAGCCAAACGATGCGCTAATTGCACTATAAATCACAAGACAATGGATCACGTTATTTTTCATATTTCTCCCATTTAATATTTCAGAAATTATCACATTACCCACATTTTAGGCAAGAACAGATTTATATATATTCATTTTTTAATCAGATTTAAATTCGCTTGGAATGTTGGAATATGGGAATAATGGAATGTTGGGATTGGAGGAACGCGAGAGCTCTGTCCGTCGTAGCTTTAGCGTAACAGGCTCACGTCTGTATTTTGGAGTGCGGTGGCAAGCGGTATACCGCGCGACACCGCTTTTGCGGGGGAACCAAGAAAAGCGGTGCCGCGTCCGGCAGCCGCCGGATCACCGCACTCCAAAATGTCAATTATTGAACACTTGCTCAATAATCAAGCGGCCGTCTGGCATTTAACGGCTCGCCATCCTCCTACGCGAATACGTCTACGGAGGACAAGCAGTCTCGCCCTCCAGTCCGTTGGGGCACACGTCCGCCACACTTATGCACGGCGTAAAATGAAAATACACCTTGCAAATTACGTCCGCAGATGCGCCCGAGGGGAAATAGAAGTGGCTCTTGACCTTGCGAATCAAATATGAGACTCTCTTGGCACGGAGCTTGCATAGGAGAACGCATGAAACTGATCGGTTTAGATTTTGAGACGGCGAACGGGAAATCGGGGAGCATCTGTTCCGTGGGCCTGGCTCTTGTCGAGGATGGCAGCGTTGTGGAGACGCGGCACTGGCTGGTGCGGCCTCACAACACGTTGCGCGAGATGAATCCGTTCTGCACTGCGGTTCATGGACTCACCTGGGAGGATGTCAGGAATGAGCCTGAGTTCGTTGAGCTCTGGCCTGCGATGCGCGACTTTATCCTGCAAGGCGACTGCGTGGTCATCCACAATGCGACATTCGATCTCCGCCATTTGCGCGCGGCGCTGGCGCTCTATGCGCTACCCGCCATCCAGTTCCCCTATTTGTGCAGCCTCAAGACGAGCCGCAAGCGCTTGCCTCACTTGTCCTCCCATAAGCTGGATGTCGTGGCGCAACATCTCGGGTTCACATTCAAGCATCATGACGCCCTGGAGGATGCCAGGACATGCGCCCAGATTATCGCACAGGTCGGAATTCCAGAAGGCTCCCAGAATATGTTTCTCTATTCAGAGGAGAACGCATAGTTAATAACTTTTAACGCTCAACTTAAGACTATTTCCAACGCCCGCCTTCAACCGCTGTAGCTGGCACAGCCACAACCGTGCCGTGGCGGATGCCTTTGGGCAGGGAGACGCTCACAGGTTTGAAGGTCTTGAAGTCTGTCGTCTCGACGGCGCCATAACCGCCCTTGTTGTATTTGTCGTAGTAGACCAGCCAGCGGCCGCGGGCATAAATAACCGAGGGTCCTTCAGCCCAGGCTTCTTTGTTGTCGGTAAACGGTGTTTCCGCCTTTGCCCACGGACCATCAAAGCCGCCTTCCGACCAGACCACGCGCAGATTCTTTTCGGGTACAGGCCCGCGCGTTTCATTCTTCACGATCAGTCCATACTTGCCATCCTTCTTGAAAAGAAAACCATCGATCACATTGAAGCCGCCATTGTAGAAAAGGCGCTTAGGTGTCCAGGTCACAAAGTCTTTTGATGTGGTCACATAGATGCGATGGTTATGTCCGCCATCTGCAGCGACCTGCGTCTCAGGGAAGAGACCCTCGATGGTCGTGGACCAGATCACGACAAACTGCTGCGTGGCATCATCGTAAAAAATTTCAGGGGCCCAGGTATTACGGGCTTTAGGCTCATCACGGTTCACCTCAATATAGGCCTGCTCGGACCAGTCCAGCAGATTGGAGGAGGAGGCCGCGCCAAAGCCTTTATCTTTCCACGAAGAGGTCCAGACCATGCGATAGACTCCGTCAGGCCCGCGGCAGATGCTCGGATCGCGCGTCAACTTCCCGCCCACCTTCGGCTCCATCACAGGCTTGCCGCCATTGACTTCACGCCAGTTCAGCGCATCGTCGCTCACAGCCAGATAGACACCCTTTTCTCCGTTGCTGCGGAAAAAGCTGAACACATATTTCGGCGGTATCGGATCGGCACCCATACTGCTCAGCGCACAACCGATCATCAGACTCATCAAGATACTGTACTTCATTTGACCTCCTTTATTCATATTCTCCCCTACTCCATCCCCTTAAACACATCAACGCGCTGGATCTTGCCCTGTTCATCAAACACCATCGGCGAGATACAGGTTTCACGATTGTACCCATTCCCTCCTGGAATTTTAAAACGATGATAGACTATTGCCCATTGGTCGGGCGCATACTCGATCACGGAGTGGTGTCCGGCTCCTTTGACGATTCCTTTGCCGATCAGCACTGGATTCTCTTTCGCCTTCGTGAAGGGGCCCAGGGGCGACGGACCTGTTGCGTAAGAGACGCAGTAATTCGGATCACGTGTATCGTTTTCCGACCACATGAGATAATAGACCCCCTTGCGCTTAAACACAAAGGTTCCTTCTCGGAAACCCGGCGGCGTCAGCTCCACGATTTTTCCCTTATCAAACGAGATCATGTCGTCGTTCAGTTTTACACCAAAACAATGTCCGTTCCCAAAATAGAAATAGGCCTGTCCGTCGTCATCGATGAACACGGCAGGATCGATCAACTGTCCCTTAAACGCGCCTTTCGGCACCAGGGGTTTTCCAAGCGCATCTTTAAAGGGGCCGGTCGGCTTGTCGCTCACAGCCACGCCGATCTGCTGCTCAGCCGAGAAGTAAAAATAATATTTGTTGTTGCGCGTCGCTGCGCACGGAGCCCAGGCGCGCTTGAGAGCCCATGTCGTATCCTTCGGAAGCGTCAAGATGGGGCCCTCGTTCTTCCAGGTCTTCAGATCAGCCGAGGAGAAGACAGAAAAGGTGTCGCCGCTCCAGCCCTCAAAGCCATCGGTCGTCGGATAGATGTAAAACTGATTACCAAAGCGAACAACATTAGGATCTGCATAGACACCGGGCAGCACGGCTGAAGGAGGCGTCCGAGTATCCCCCCCTTTTTTGAGTCGCGTGTATTCTTCGGTTGTAATCTTCAGGACCGTGCCATGACGATATTTATAGGGCATTTTGAACCGCCCGGTATCCGCCACGAACTGCCCGTCCGAAAGCTGCTTGGCATAGAAGGCCTTGTACCCCTGCCCCTTGCTGTAGTGATCCAGCAGCAGACACCAGGTGCCATCCGGCAACGAATAACAGGCGGGGCCTTCATAGCCGACCAGCCCCTTGAGGGAGAATTCCTCCATGGGCGTCCATCCTTCTGTCAGCGCCAGGGACTTCTCCATCGTGACCGCCTTGCCCCGTTCATCCTTGCTGAAGCGATAATAGGTCTCCCCCTCTTTGACGATGGTCGTGTCAATGACGTGCATGCCCCGTTCGACATAGATGAAGGGCTTTGAAAAGGTTTTGAAATCCTTTGTGTACGCTGCCCAGATCCGCTGCTTCTTAAAATCGTCGCGGCGGGTCGTCGACGCCCAGTACATCAGATACTCGCCCTTCTTCGGATCCCACATCATCTCCGGCGCCCAGGTGCAACCCGCATCTTCTGCAGAGACTTCAATACGCCGGGGAGCTGACCAGGTGACCAGGTCGTCAGATTCCCAGACGATCACGGCCCGGCTTCCCTGCTGGACGTTGCGTGTCCAGTTCTTGTTGCGAAACACGAGCAAATCTGTTGCGACCAAATAGAATTTCTTTCCATCCGGCGAGCGGATGATATGCGGATCGCGCACGCCCTTCTCCCCGAGCGTGGAGACCAGGACAGGGTCGTCCTGATTCACCGTCTCCCAGGCGTAGCCGTCTTGACTGACTCCGAAATAGATCTGCTCGCACTGGTCATTCGCCTCCATCTTGAAATGAACAAACAGATACTCCGCCCTGGACTTCAGCGTCCATACGCTTGCCAGGCAAGCCGCAAGCAATAAGCGGCAATATGCATTAGTGATAATTCTCATAGTACTCTCTTTCGTAAGCATTAGTCCTTTTTGATGCGCCAGAAAAGGGGATTGTTGGCCTCCAGCTTGACCGGGACTCCTTGCATCATCTCCTTGCCCGTGTAGCGCTGTGCGTCTTTACCTGGCGCGCAATCGCTCACCGCATACTGGAGTTCCGACTCCACGGTGAACCACTCCGGGAACTGGTTGATGCGCGGATAATCCAGCGGCAGGTGCATGTTGAGCTTATGGCGCGGTTTGTCGAAGAGGATCGATCCCTCCCACGGCTTTTCTGCGGACACGAAAAGAGAGACCGTCCCGTTCCGTTCCACGGCACCGAAGCGGACATCCTCGCGCCACGGGCGGACCAGGATGCCTTGAGTCTTCCAGAGCGCATACATGATAGAGGTGCGAGCCGAATTGCCGTCGCCATGCCACCCTTCGATCACGCCGTCGGCCTTCTGCTTGCCCCACATCGTGCGGATCTCGGCATCTGCCCACTCCGCCGCAGAGGGCACCCACTCACGGTTGAGCAAGGTGATCGCGCCTTCGATCGAATCGGCATAGCCATCCGCGGAACCACTCTGACACATGCCGCCCTTGCCGGTGTGATAGGCCTTGAGGTTGCCCAGGGTCTTGCGCACCGCATCTCGGTACTCGCGCTTCCCGTCAAGCAGAAAGACGGTATAGAAGCCATCGTAGTTGTAGCCCCAGTTGTCGGTCAGGGCGGTGCTCTGCTTGCCTGTTTTCAGATCAACATTCAGGTAGAAGAAGCCCTGCGGATCGCAGGCCGCCTTGAGGAGCGTGTCATACAGCTCATGCAAGGGCTTCCGATAAACCTCCCGCTTCTCAGGCGCAGCCGTGGCGCAGGCGGCATAAAGCTCTGAAAGGCCGTTGATGACTTCACATGAATGGTCTCCCAGGCAGAGCGTCTTCAGATCGCGCGTCGGATGGTTCGTGCCGAGCAGATAATAGTCGCCCAGGCGGATGGCCCAGTCGAGGTACTTGCGGTCGCCCGTGAACCAGTAGAGGCGCGAGCAGGCTTGCAGAAGATCACCGTTCACTTCAAAGTTGAGGGTCGGAATCTTTCCAAACGGCGTTTCCACCGGCGCATTCGCCCAGATGTCATCGACGATGCGGAGGGCGCGTTCAGACCAGGGACTCTTGCCGAGCCATTCCGTGATGGGGATGAGTCCGTCCTTCACATATTCCGCAGCGTCAAAGATGATGGCATCGAGGTCGATCTTCTCGCGACGCCACCCCTGTTTTGAAAAGGAGTAATCATCAGGCAGTGCGCCCAGACGGCTCGTGAGGCGCGTCTCCGTCTTCAGCATCTCAAGCATGCGACCTTCGAAAAGGGGACGGTCAGTGATCGCCGAGGTCAGCACCATGAAGGGATAGTTGTCCGCCGCCGAATCGCGTCCGTTCCAGAAATCGCGGCTCTCCCTCAGGTTGCGCGGGATCAGGCCAGTCACCGGGTCAGCCTTCGCCAGCCAGCCGTCAATGTATTTGCGGCTGCGGTAGAGCGCTTCGTTGGCGAGACGGGCATGCTGCTCCGCCTGATTCCAGAGGGCAGCCTCTTCAGCAGGCATGCCGCTTGTTGCAAGATACGCAGAGGGCGCATCCCAGCGTGCGCGCATCTCGGGAAACACCGGCGTACGGGGCGTCTCCGTTGCCTTGACCTGCGCCCCTTTCGCGCAATAGGCAGCGACCGCAGAGAGGGCAGGACGTGCCGGATCGCCCCCGGGGGAAGTGAGGCGGACCTCGGCAATGAAGGCAGGCTTGCCCTCCCCTGCGCTCAAGACCAGCTTGCAGGGATTCGTGGAGATGATGCCCTTGGGCAATGGTACGGACAACCAACGGAAGCCCTCATAGTCGCCTCCTGCTTTAACCGGGATACTTTTGCCGCCCACGGAGACCACGGCATCACGCACGTCCTTCTTCGAACCCCACAGCAGTTCAAGCGCCGCGTCTGCACAAGGCTTCACCTCGAGCGTCAACTCCCAATTGCCCGCTCCGAGAAAGATGTAGGACGTATCCTGATATTTCTCCGTGCCATCCCTGAACCAGGCGATGACGTTCACCTCATCCGGCAATGCGGCAAGGCCGTTTATCCCGACAGCGCAGCATAGAAGCGTGGCGTAAATTCTCTTTGAAACTAAAGCTTTTAAAATTTTCATTGTTATTAATATAATCCAATTATCAATTATTGTCGATTGTAGACTTGCTTGTTTTTCGATTGCAAGGGTCATCTGTTTGATTTTTTCGATTTTCTTTTTTTCACTTGAAACATGTAAAGGCCCTGTGTAAACTCTAAATCGCCTGACAGCTTAAGGGTAAAGAGGCTGTGCCGGCGAATCGGCAATATTGAAATTGATAAGGGGGATCATACGTATGAGAAGTTTCTTTTTTCTGGCGCTGCTTGTCGGCTCTGCGTTTGGGGCGCAGACGGTTCTTTATGTAAACCCGCAGACAGGCGACGATGCTGGCAGCGGAACGGCTTCAAAGCCGTTCGCATCTCTTGAGAAAGCCCGCGACACAATACGCGCTCTGAAAAAAGACGGGGGGCTTCCGGAAAAAGGGTTGACCATCGAACTGGCCGGCACCTTTGCCATGCATACCAACACGTTCGCGCTGGACTTGAGCGACAGCGGCGCGAACACGGACGCCCCTATTATTTACCAGGCTTCGAAAAGCGGCGCGCGTCTCATTGGCGGGTGCATCCTCCCGGAAAGCGGATTTCGGACGGTGACCGATGCTGGTACGCTGGCCCGCCTGCCTGAACAGGCACGCGGCCGAGTCGTCGCCTTCACGTTAAAGTCGGCGGGGTTGACCGGTCTTGCACCGCTGCCTGACAAATTCAACGGCTGGAGCGAGATGGAGGTCTTCAGCAAAGGCAAGGCGATGAGGATCGCCCGCTGGCCCAACACCGGCTGGACGGAAATCGCCAAGGTGATCGACCGCGGCGTCAAGCCGGTCGACAAGGCAACCGGGGAATGGGAGTTCGGTTATAAAGGCGGAACGTTCGAGTACTCCGAAGACGCCCCGGCTCGCTGGAACGTCGAAAAAGGCATTTGGATGAACGGGTTCTGGTGCCACGACTGGGCCAACGAAACGCTCAAAATCGGTTCTATGGATAAAGAGAAGAAGCAGATTACAGCCGCCGCCATCCATACGTACGGCATCGGAAATTCTTCGACGTGGCATACAGCCAAGCGCCGCTATTACGTGTTCAACCTGCTGGAAGAGCTCGACAGTCCCGGCGAATGGTATGTAGACCGTGAAAACAACATACTCTACTTCTATCCGCTGGGCAACGACTTGAGCGATGTCGTGCTTTCTGTCCAGAAAAAACCGCTCATCCAAATCAGTAAGGCCAGAAACATCAGGCTGGCCGGGCTGACGTTCATGTATAGTACCGGCAAAGCGGTCTCGGTCGACGCCTGTGAAAACGTCGTCCTGGAAAATCTCCGCGTTTCCAACCTCACAACCTCTGGAATCAGCATCAGCGGAGGTAAAAACTGCGGCCTGAACCGCTGTGAAGTTTCCGATGTTGGCGGCACCTGTGTGTCCGTGTCAGGTGGCGATCGGAAATCGCTGACCGCCTGCGGCCACTTCGTCACGAACTGCAGGCTGCATCACAGCGGACGGCTGCAGCGGACGCAGGGCCAATGTCTAAGTTTCAGTGGCGTTGGCATATCTGTAACGCATAATCTGATTTTTGACTCACCCTATATCGCGGTCACCTATGGCGGCAATGATAATGTTTTCGAGTACAACGAGGTCCACTCCGCCATGATGGAAAGCGGCGACGGCGGCGGCCTCTACACCGGACGGGACTGGGGCTCGCAGGGAAATATCGTCCGCTACAACTATTTTCACCATTTTGGCAGGCCGGGTGTGGAATGGCAGAAGGCGCAGGGGTTGAAGCCCGATTACGAACCGCTGGGTGAAAACGTCATGGTCATGGGCGTCTATCTCGATGACTGTGACAGCGGCGACACCGTCAGCAACAACATCTTCTACCGCACAGGGTGGTCGGCTTTCGTAGGTGGAGGCCGCTACAACACCATAAGGGACAACATGTTCATTGATTGTACCTCCGCGCTGCACTTGGACGACCGCGGCCTGAAGCGTGCCCGTCCAGGCGAGGGGACCAAAGACGGCTGGGACCTGCTCGCCAAACTCCAGACCTTAAACTGGCAAGAATCGCCTTGGAAGGAGAAGTACCCACAGTTGGTCAACATCATGCAGGACGAGCCGAAGTTGCCGCTGCACAACGTCTTCAGCGGAAACGTAGCAATCAACTGCCCACGTTTCTTGCAGATGCATGGCACCGTGAAAACAACCACGTTACCGCGTCTGGATTTCCACGACAATCTTGCGTTCGGTCAAGTGAACACTGCCGATTCTGCGACCTTCCCTCAAACAGAGGCGGGCAAGAAACGCGTCGAGTTCCGGTCAGAAATCCTACTGGACACCATCAAACCAGATGTGAACGGTTTTAAAGTTCAGGATAGCAACGACTTCAAACGGCTGGCACCGTGGTTTAAGCGTATCCCGATCGAAAAGATCGGTTTGGCTAAGTAGGTCTTTCTTCGTCAAAAAACACCTTGTCAGTTCGTTTTTTCCGGTTGCAAGGGGGAATGACTTGGAGTATGATGAAACAGTTATTTTAATACACTTTAAACGAGGGAGATGAGATGTCCTCTGTCATTACGATTGACACTGTCAGCAAGTCTTATGGCGATTGCAAAGCGGTCTCCCAGCTCACGCTATCCCTCCAGGCAGGCGAGATTCTGGGATTTCTGGGCACGAACGGCGCAGGGAAGACCACAACGATCAAGATGCTGCTGGGCTTCTTTGCCCCGGACAGCGGGAAGATCTCTGTCTTTGGAAACGACCCCGCAGATGCAGTCACGCGCCAGCGTGTCGGGTTCATGCCCGAGACAGCCTATTATTACCCCTATCTTAACATTTACGAACTCCTCGCCTTTTACGGGGGGCTCTGCGGCATGACCCCCACGCGCATCCGTCAGCGCACAGAGGAACTGATTGTGCGGACAGGCCTTCAAGAGGCGGGCGACCGGCAACTCAAAACCTACTCCAAGGGGATGCTCCAACGGGCCGGCATTGCCCAAGCGATCTTGCATGACCCGGATTTGCTGATTCTCGATGAACCGTTTACAGGGCTCGATCCGCTTGCACGCATTCATTTGCGGGATTTGATTCTGGAGTTGAAAGCCCAAGGCAAGACGATCCTCTTCTCCTCGCACGAACTCTCCGAAGCTGAACTGATGTGCGACCGTGTCGCCATCATGAAGTCCGGCAAGCTCGTCCTCGACAAGCCCATGTCAGAGGTCGTCAACGATGGCAACACCAATCTTGAACGCATCTTCCTGCATGTCCTGAAGTCCCCCTAAGGAATTGACCGTATGAATCATGTTATTCAGTTTAAAGCGCTCGTCCGTCTCTCGCTGTTGGATCTCTACCGCCGTAAAGACCTCATTGTCGTGGCGATGCTCACCCTGGTCGTGCTCGTCCCCATGTCCTTTGCAACGCCTTTCGGTGTAAAGGGGGCCAGCCGTTACCTCAATGAGATTGCACTGCTGCTGGTTTGGATCTTCACGCTGGTGATCTCCATGACCCGCACAGCGCGCATCATCCCAACAGAGTTGGAATCCCGGACGATCTATCCGCTGCTGGCCAAGCCTGCGTCGCGCACATTGATTCTTCTGGGTCGTTATGCAGGGGTGCTGATCGCGTCACTCTCTGTGCTGCTGCTCTTCTACAGCCTCTACGCCACCATTAACATCCTCAAGAGTGCGGTCTTCCCCTGGGAGGTCTGGTTTCAGGCGTTGTTACTCCATGCTGGCTTCATCATTCTCGCGACATCGCTTGCGCTCTTGGGGTCGCTCTTCATCAACGCAGATGCGAATTTCTCCATTATCGGGATTATCGTTGTCAGCATGCTGCTGTATGGACAGAAAATCCCCGCACTGATTGCTGACCAGACTCCTCTCTTGCGCCTCTTGCTGAAAGCGGTCTATTGGGTCGCACCTCACTATGAATTTTTTGATGTGCGTACACGCCTGATCCATCACTGGCCTGCGCTCCCTTGGCTCATCTGCTGCGCCGCCTTTGCCTATGCAATCATCTATTCCATGATTTGTTTCGGCCTTGCGGCCTGGTTATTTAATCGCAAAAAAATATGATGTTATGATTAAAGGCTTTTATCTGCTCATCCCCTTGATGCCCGTTCTGTTGTTGACAACCGACTGGCTTATCGTGCGCAACAGTGCGCGAGAGGGGTACTCTGTCCATCCGCAGCAGGGAAACAGCGGCAATCTGCTGGACATCCTTGCAGGAGATGCGCGCGATCTGATCAGCCAAGCGATGATCAGTAAAGCAGAGTCCTATTACCATGGCGGTATCACCGACCATGAGGACTGCCAGGCGATCACAGGAGGCGACCCCCATCACGAGGATGACCACGGACAGCATCTCCACCAAAAACCTTTTTTGAACAGATTTGATCCGTGGGGATATCTCAACAACCACATCCACGCCGATGCGCATATCCACCTTGATCGCGATAAAACGGAGGAGCTGTTGCCCTGGTATTGGGCTGCCTGCGAAGCCTCACCGCATAATATTCTCGCCTTTGAGGCGACTTCTTATGCGCTGTCAACCATGCTCGAACAGCCACAAGAGGCTGTCTTGCTTCTTGAGAAGGGCATCAAGCACAATCCATATAATGTGAGTCTCGAGATCGCCCGCGGAGAAATCCTGATCAAACATCTCAAGAATTACAAGGAAGCCGAGTCCGCCTTTCTAGCGGCATACCAAAAGAGCCTGCATGAGAAAGCACCTCCGGATGACATGCTCAAGTCAAAGGCGCTCTTCTACCTTGGATATCTCGCCAAGCGACGCAACGACCTCGCCACGCTCCACCGCTGGCAGGCCCTTGGCAAGGAGACGATGTCGCCCGACCTCATCTCCATCCGCAATTTATTAAAGATCGAATAATGCGTGGCACACGAATGGATGAGTTGCGAGGAACAACGGATTGTGGAAACTTGAAACTCGAAACTGGGCAATTCAGCTAACTGATAAATTGCACTGTCAACTCTTCAGCTACCATCATTCCAATATTCCCACATTCCACCATTCCAGCAAAGCTACAGCGGCAGGAGGATTTCGCGGTTTTCAGCAAAGGTGACGGTCTTCTTGGGCCCGCCGTTGATGGTGTACTCAATCGTCAGTTGCTTGACAATCGGTGCGATCGGTTCAAAGGCCTCGTTGTAATTCCGGATCGGCGAAAAGCGCGTACCCTGGAAGGTCGGACGGATCTTCTCGGTCACATCCACAGCTTGAGGTTTCTTCTCCTTCGTCGCATAGATCGCGGAGAGAATCTCCACTTTATAATTTTCCTTCTTGATCATCTCCATGCGATAGTCGCGTATCATCTGAGCACGGTCCGGCACTTTATTCGTGTCCACCAGCTTCAGGGGACCGCACAGCGCAAACGTATCACCATCCTGACGGAGGTTAAAGCGATTGATGCGCGGCGCGGTCGCAATGCGCGGACGCACCTTCGGATTGGCGTCAATCTCCGGATGCTGCGGATCATACATTTTCCGGATCTCCTCCTCGCCCAGAAAGGGGCCGTTGCAGTCCACCCAGGCGATCAGACGTTCCCGTTCCACACCTGTGACCTTCACCTGGTGATGCGCGCCGCTGCACGCATTGGAAATCAACGTGCTCACCGCGGAGAAGGCCGTATAAGGCGCCAAGGTGGCCAGGTTCGCGGGGTCGTGACTGTTGTACCCTTCAACAATGAAGATGCCCGCTACGTTTTCAGGCACACCGCGCGCATCTTTCTGACGTGGCTGGGCCCAGTGGCAAGCCGCCCCGACCAAGGTATAGTACGGTTCGGCGAAGGGGCTGATGTCATACGGACGGTGATAGACATTCACCCCCCATCCATGTGTGGAGGGACGATAGGTCATATCGAGTTTCTTGTTGGCCTCTGTGCCCGCTTTGTTGTGACAGCTTGCGCAGTGCTTTTCAAGGACAGGCTGGACAAAGCGCGCATACCCGACGCTCTCGCCTGCCCCCCAGGAGGGAGGAGCCAGCTTGACCGCAGGCTTCTGCAAGGCCTTGCCCATCTTGTATTTCTCAGGCGACTGGATGGAGCGGGTCTTCATGCTGGTCTCATGGCAGCCGAAACAGCCGCGACGTTCCCCTGGCATGCCATTGGCAAAACTGCGCATGACATAGATGGCGCGTCCCTCCGCATCCAGCATCTGGAAGAAGATGGACTCGCCGGGCGGGACCTCAAAATTCACACTGCCGTCCGCTTCGATGGGCACGGTTCCCAAAATGCGTTTGACGCCATCCGCCTGGAAGACGCTCACAGCCGGCCCGTCATGCTGCACAGTCTTACGCCAGGTCGTGTAGGTCTTGGGGTCCATCTGGATCACGCGGATGAATTTGCCCTTCTCTTTGAGAATCGCCGGCGCATTTTCAAAGACGTCGTTGCTGTAGAATATCGCGGGGGCAATCTCCTGACAATTGTCTTTCCCAAAGGTATCCCCCTGCCCGTTATGCGAAATCTTCGGCCATTTCACCTTGTCGGTCATGGCCGTCGGCCTCTTGCGCGGCTGGAAGGGCATGGCATACAGCGCATTGTATTGCCCGCGATAGATCAGCTCTCGGTTCCCGTACACATCCATCAGGTAGAGCCGAAACTGATTGGTGCGCGTGCCGCTCATACCGATCAGGCCGCCCTCGCGGGCAGAGACCATGAAGAGCGCCTCTGAAAGCGGCCAGGGCGTCTTGTAGGCGCCCAGCTTGCCTGCTGCATGATACTCGACATGCGGCGCAGGATCAGCAGGCCCATTCCCCACCTCCGGCCAGGGCTGGTCGCGCGTGACACGGTAGAGTCCATCCGGATAGTTAAGCCCTTTGACAGGATCAATGATGCCGATCGTCCCGTCATACCACATGTGATGCCCCACCCCGGTAAACATGACTTTGGTGCTGCCCGGAATCGGACGCGCTTCCGTCAGCACATCCGGCCATACGCTCTGGCTCCCCCAGAAGGTCTGGACATTGCAACCGTCCTGATCCATGGTCCAGAGACTCTGCACGCGCCACAGCGCCTTGTCCGTATATTCCCAACGTGTAAAGATGATGCGCCCATCGTTGAGCACAGCCGGCAGATATTCCGGCTCGCCATTGGCTGAAATCACATAGATGTTTTTTCCATCCGCATCACACCGCGCAAGCGCGAAGGAATGCGAGGCAGGGAAGCATCGCACATAGCTATGCTGGCGTGACGTGATAAAGATAATTTTGCCATCAGGGGAAAAGAGAGGGTCATGGTCATCATAGTCTCCGAAGGTCAACTGCTTCAGCTCCGTCCCGTCCGCATTGCTCGCATAGAGGTGATAGGACGTGTCATTCGTCGGGCAGTAACTAAAGATAATGCGCTTGCCATCCCACGACAAATCGGGACGCGTAAAGCTCCCTTTCAACTGCGGGAGCAGATCCTGCAAGGACTGATCGCTCGGCTTGCCTGCATCCAACCCTCTGATCGGCACAGTGATTAAGCTCCCTCCCAGATCACGGATGAAGCCATTGCGCTGCAGGGACTCATGCGCCCAATGGACGCCATCCCCCTGCTTGCCCTTGGGATACGGATTGTCAATCAGCAGGACGCGATTAAAATTCACAGCTGGATTTTTGAACATGACCTCGCGTTTGATCGCGCGAACCGCCAGATACAGCTTCTCTGCGTCCGCTTCCTGAAGCGTTGTTTTCACAAGGGCATCGAGCGCCTTCTGCTCCGCAGCGAAATCCACCTTCGGTGTACGCGCTATCATCTCCTGTGTATACCGAATCTCATTGGTGACAGACACGAGTGTCGGCTGATTATTACATTGGAACAGCAATTCCTTCTCTAACATATTTTCCGCGCTGACGCTTGTCGCCAGTGCAATCCCCAAAGGTACAATCCATTTTGCCGTCATAACTCCCCCTTGCTGCTCTTCTACATTTCGATTACAGACATCACATGATCCGTTGTTCCCTTATGCGGGCCAAAGTCAATATTGATACTGACAATATAGAGTTTATTCCCCAACCTTGCGACATCGGTCGGCAAGTCCAGTGTTCCGCCTCCGCGCGCCAGAACAAAGACCTCCCCTGTTGCCACGCGCAAGCCGCCGATACTGTTCCCCAACGGATCGGCAAACCAGACCACCTTCTCCTGCGCGTCATAATGCGCGCCATCCAGTGTCATAAAGCCAAGCGTCTTTGTATCCGCGACCGAGGCGCACGAGACCACCTTGTCATCTACATCCAGCACGACCTTCCAGATATGGCAGGTGCCAAAGTCAGTTACATATAAACCGTTGTCCTCATCAAAGGTAATGCCATTGGCGCCATACGGGAACCCGCCGTTCGTGGTGTCTGTTGTCATCTCGCAGAGGTAATGCGGATCAGAGGGCGCCATCTTCACATGAACGGCTGTTCCAGATTTGAATTCATTGACATTGAACCGGATCACCCCGCTCGTTGTGATCGCTCCTTCGCGTTTGATGATCGTATCGGAGACATAGAGGCAGTCGCCCTTTACAGCAATGCCATTCGGATAATTCAACCCGGTTGCCGCAATCTCTGCACGCACAGGGATACCCTTCTCATGGACAATGCGCCAGAGACAGGAGCCGCCCCAGCACGACTCCGTGAACTGGCAATCCGCGAGATAGACATCGCCATCTGACCCCACAGCCACGCCCAGAATCGAAGGCCGCTTCCCATCCGCATGCATCGGCAGCTCAAAGACTTTTTCAACTTTACCATCGGGTGTAATGCGCCCCACGCCGCCTGGCTTGCCCAGCGACACATTGTGAAGTCCGAAATAGACGGAGCCCTGATGAACAAAGAGACCCTCGGCATTGGCGCCAACGGTTGAGAGATCATATCCGAATTGGGCGGTCTTAAGTAAACGCATAGAAATCCTTTTAGAATGAACGGTAGTTGCCGCGTTCCTCGCGGATGGTGGAGAGCATGGCGGCAATGTTTGCGGCCGGCACATCTGACATGACTTCCTGTGACGGGGCGACCATGTACCGTCCGCCTTTCCCGAGCAAGTGCATGACCCTGCGCGTTTCCGCGGCAACTTCCGCTGGCGTGCCATGCGGTAAAATTTCCTGCGTATCAATCCCGCCCCAGAGCGTCAGCTTGCCGCCAAAGCGTTGCATGAGCTCGTCGAGCCCGAGACAGGGCTGCACAGGCTCCAGCATGTCGAGTCCGATATCCATCAAGGCGGGCAGGAACTGCATGATGTTACCGCACGAATGCATGATCACAGGAAGCCCGGCGTTCTTATACACGTCAAAGAGCTTCTTGGTACGTGGCAGGATCAGGTCAAAGAAGACCGAGGGTGTGATCAGCGGGCCGGTCTGGCATCCGATATCATCGCTATGATGACCGACCTTGCAGCCGATTTCAATTTTACGTTTGGCAAGCGCGATCTTGTAGTCTGTGATTTTATCCAGCAGGACAGCTGTTGACTCCGGGTCGATCAGCGACTCGACAAAGAACTCCTCCATGCCCATCACGCAATAGGCGCGTTCAAAGATACCGGCATAGCCGCCGGGCACGACCAGATGTTCACCGTTTGCGTTTGCCTTCAGGTCGCGGATGATGTCATCCATGTTATCCGGGCGCATGGGGTTGGGCGGCTGATAGGCCAGCACCGCCTCATTGAAGGGCATCTTCAGGATTTCGCGGTCGAAGCCGTCAGGCAGGAAGGGCTCCGCCAGCTTGTTCTTTTCGGCGTTCCCCTGCAAGGGATTGTAACAGGCAAAGAAACCGTCTTCGCCGATTTGCACGCCCGTGCCCCAGGTGTCATAGACAATCTTGTTCTTGCGGTCCACCTTGGCATAGCCCTTGGCTTCCAGTTCGCGCATCTTCTCATCGACATTGCGATAGAAGAGCGGCGTATCACAAAGCGTGAAGGAGAGACACAAATGGTTGTCCAGATAGTCATCCAACTCCGCGCCGCTCTTCAAGCCCAGCGCCTTGGCCACCTGCTCATCCTTTGAGCGGTCCGCGATGGTGATCTGGCTCGGCAGATAATCGACTTCCTTGCCGTTGATGATGTTCAGTACTCTCTCTTCGCGTGTCATGATTTCTCTCCCTTATCCTTCGTACCCCAGCTTACTGCTGATCTTGTCGGCATACGCCTTCACCAGCAATCCGATCTTTTCAAAATCCTTTTTCGGTAACTGGTCTGTAAAACCGGACATATTGAGCGTCCCGACAGCCTCACCCTTGCGATTAAAGATCGGCGCGGCGATACAGTTGATGCCGATGGTCGCCTCCTGCCGGTCGAGCGCATATCCTTTCAGGCGAATCTCTTCCAATTCAGCAATAAATGCCTTAGGCGTCACAATCGTATGCTCGGTCAGCTTCGCAAACTTCATACGCTTTACGATTGACTGGAGCCGGGCTGGCGGGAGAAAAGCAAGGATGCTTTTCCAACCTGCGCCCGTATGAAAATCGCGCGTACTGAATCCCTTTTCAACGACAAAGCGCATCCGGCTCCGGCTCTCCGCGACTTCGAGGACCACACCTTCATCATCGTCATACAGACAGCCCACCATATTTGTCATGTTGGTCTCGTCGCGCAAGGCAACCATCTCAGGCCATGCAACAGCGGTCAGGCTGTATTCATCCGAGCCTGCGCACCCCAAGTCGAGCAACTTGCGCGAGAGCCGATAGAGCCCGGTCTCGTCATGACGCGATAAATACCCGCCATGCGTCAGCGTCATGCAGATGCGATAAATCATGGTCGGGGAACACGATGTCTTCGCCGCCAGCTCATTGCGATTCAGCCCGGCAGGATGGCGCGACAACACCTCTAAGACCAGGAGGGCACGATCCAAATTCGGGACATGGTAATTTTTTAAATCATTCATAGGTCATTCGCTTCATTTAATATGTGAACTATAATACATATTCTAACTTATGATTGCAACTAAAAAAATGTTTACACGCGCGGGTGCAAATTTATTCGTTGGATTACGGTGGCAACTGATGCCACTGCATACGACGTTTCCTGTCTGATAAGCGAGACTCTACGTGTGAAGAATCTCCTTGTTGGGCAGCCGAATCAGCGGACTGGTTCTGGCGCGTCAGCCCGGTGCCTGATGAAGCCTAGACGGGCCGAGATGCGATCCGCATGGGCCTTGACGACCGCGCCGATCTCTGGAATGCTGGCCCGGTCGATATTCATCATCAGCCCCGTCACCCAAACGGCTGTCGCCGGGTATCCGCTGCGGTCGAACACTGGCGCACCGATACAGTAGATGCCTTCGAATTGTTCACCATCATCGAAGGCGTAGCCTTGCTCGGCCACGCGGGTCAATTCACGGCGCAACTTCTCTTTCGAAGTGATCGTCCGTTCGTTGAACTGGACAAACTTTGTCGCCGCGATCACGGCTTCGCGCTCCTCTTCCGGCAGGAACGCGAGGATCGCCTTGCCAGGTGCGGAACAGTAGGCTGAGACACGGTAGCCGAGTTTGGAGACGAAGCAGAACATGCGCGTCCCGATGACCTCGTCGAGCACGATAATCTCCGTACCCTCGCGAACGCCGATAAGCACGGTATCCACCACATGGTCGCGAAGCTCTCGCATGATATCCAGTGATTGCTCGACCATATTCGTTTCGGTGATTGCCCTCTGGCCGATCAGTAAGAGTTTGTTGGTCATGCGAATCTGCTTCGTCTCTGGATCACGGGAAACCAGCCCCATATCCTCCAGTGCCATGGTGATGCGATAGGCACTGGAGACCGGGCAACCGAGATCAGTCGCGATGTCGGTGAGCACCCGTCCGCATGGATGGTACGAGAGGTTTTCCAGAATCTGAAAGCCGGTCTTCAGACTCGGCACATCATATTTGATTTTCGTCTTTGGCATAGTACTTTTTCTCTCCTGAATTTCGATATTCCTGACCGTCATTATTCTTCTAGTATAACACGAAAACCGACGTTGTACACTTTCTGCCAGCTTTCATAGGCGTACCTCACGCTTGCACCGGCGTCACACGGTCGATCAGCCCATGAGCCACCCCGAGCGACTTTCCGGCAGTTCGGTGTCAGACTGTTGGCCCGTGCCTCTACATAAGGATACGGAGCATAATCTGAGCGCGTCCATTCATTGACGTTTCCGATCATGTCCAACTGCCCCCATGCGTTGGGTTCGTTCTGTCCGACATAATCCACAACATGATACTTGTCTTTGAAGCGTTCATCGCGCAAAGGGAAATTGTTGTTCTCGGGATATGGCAGCCTCGGCTGCAGATTACCAGCGCCGGGATACCCCATACGGAACCAGCGCAGCGAGGCATCCGCCAGATTAGCGAAACGGCCGAAGTCGGTCTCAAGTGTACCGTAATAGAAGGGCGTTTCCGTGCCTGCCCGCGCCGCCCATTCCCATTGCGCTTCCGTGGGGAGGCTTGTCTTCATGCCGGTTACACGGCTCAGCCACGCGCAATAGGCCACGGCCTCCTGCCACGACACCCGCGCTACGGGCTGGTTGGGATGGTTGGCGATATACCCTGGCGTCACGCGGTCCATATAGTGCATGTCGATATACCGCGTGTCGTGGTCAGGGTCGAAGAGCGCATACTGCGCATTCGAAATTTCCGTTTCCGCCATCCAGTAGGGTTTCGTGATCTCCACCTTCGCGCGGGGCCGTTCGTCAGGCGCACCAGCGAGACTGCCCATGATAAACACGCCGGTGGGAATCCGCCTCAGCCTCAGCTTGACGCCCTTTGGCAAATCGAGGACCTTGACCTCGCATGCAACCAAGGCCGTCTTTGCCGCCTGTAAGTGGTCGGGCTGAACCTCGCCCTCTTTCGGCGGCGGCATAAAGGCGGGGGCCGGTTCTTTCGCGCGCGCTTCGGCCAAAGCCCTGCGCTCTGCGTCAGGGTCGACCTCGACGTCGGCAAACAGCGCATTCAATTCGCGCCGCCGCGTGGCGATGTGCTGACTCCCAGCCGGCAAATCAAACGTGCCGTGTTTAGGCGCATTGAGGTCGATCCAGCAATACAGGCGCTCGCGCGCCTCTTGGGGTAAATCACGCAGGACGACCCCATGATGTCCCTTGGCGAGCAGATGAATCAGCGGACTGGTCGACGCATGATACTCCATGGGGTTCAGCATCGCCATGTCCGCTTCAGGTCCCGGACGGTGAACATACGGATGCAGTGTGTTGTAAGCACTCTCAGCGGTAGCAAACGAAGGCTTGCTCTTGGGACCGACCCTGGCGGGCTCCGTATGGCAGCCGATACAGTGCTTCTGCAAAATCGAATAAACCTCGAACGCGAATTCGAACGGACGCGGTGCGCCATACCACGGCTGCAAGGGTTTCGCTCCCCGCAGGCCCGCGAGCGTACGCTGCTGGGGAAGCGTCTCGGCGCGCTTCTCGTGGCACCCCCCGCACGAGACACGCTCGCCCGGCATTCCCACGACCCAACTGCGCATCAGTTGCACGGCACGGCCTTGCGCGTCGACCGGCTGGATCGACACCGGCGTGTTGGCGGGAATCACGCATTCGGCCGACCCGTCCGCTTCCACGGGGGTCGTGCCCAAGATACGACGACCGTCCCAGGGCCCCTGCGTGCCAAGAAACTCAAACATCGCCTTCTTGTAATAACCGAAGGTATACGCGAAAATCCGCAAGCTCTTCACCGTGCCGCGCGGCACGCCTTTCAAGCCCTCGCCCGCATAGACATCGCCAATGTGAAGCGTCGCGATATTCTTCGACAGGTCCACCCGGTCGGGAATGACCGGCGGACGCTTACGCGGCTTCAGCAGGATCGGCTCGAACAGCCCGGAACCTTCCACCTCCGCAAGGAGCGTCATGTTGTCAAACACATCGACCAGATAGATGCCCCAGAGACTGTTCCCGGCTTGAGGCTTCATGGAGACCAGATAGTAGTTCCGGCTCAGCGGATGCGGGTGGGTCATCAGTTCGGGCCGCTGCTTCAGGTAGTGCCCTGCGATGATATCGTCACATACCGTGCCCGCGACCGGCTGGCCATATCCCGGAATGAGTTGGACGAAGCCACATTTTGAAGGAGGAAGAATATCGGGCGTGATCGCTAGATGGGACCCTGCGGGGCCCCATTCTTTCGTGGTGGGTCGGAAACAGAACGGATACGAGTCAGCCAGCCCTGAATCCAGCAGGGCCATGCGTCCGCAATCGCCGTAGTCGTGATGGCCAGAGATGATCCCTACCAGGAGGGAGGGATGCTCAGGTACCGGCTGGGCAAAACGGAAGGCCGTCGGAAACCAGGACCCGCTGCCGTAAAGCGCGAGCTGGCCTGTGCCATCTGGATTCATCACGAAGCGTCTGCGGGCGAAATAGTGCGGGAGGTCACAGTATTCCCAGCGCTGATACAGCACGCGGCCATCATTCAGCACCACGGGATCATTGACATGATCCTGGTCGAACGTCAACTGCCTCAGCTGTTGCGTCTTGCGGTCGAGCAGGTAAAGACTGGAGACCTTCTCGTTGCCGGTGAGACACGGGACGCCTTCGTAATTCGCCGTCGAAGCCACGATGATGCGTCCGTCAGGGAGATAACAGGCATCGAAGAAATCCAAGTCCGGATAGGCCGATGGTGTGACCGGCACGGCTTCACCGCCTTCAACAGGGCGTTCATAGACCGCCCAGCGCCCTGCCGCGTCAATGCTGCTGAAGAGCATTTTCTTGGCGTCAAACTCCAGCCGGAGATCTCGCAGGAGCCGCGTCTCCGGCGGTGTGTAGAGGGTCGTCAAGGTCGGCGTATTTGATCGGATGTTCGTCAGCAACGCCACCTCATTCTGCCAGCCTGTCCTGCGTCGCATGCTGGCGTGTGATAAATAATTGGCACCAACGAAGCCCGCGTTTTCGCCGGACTCCACGATCCGCGCGGTATTCCCAGAAAAGTCGCGTCTGACCACTAGGATTTTTGCCCCATCCAGCAGCGGGTTCGACAGCAGCGCCGCGCGCAGTTCCGCTCCTGCAGCCTCCAGTTCCGCAAAACCTTCCGGCATCTTTCCGTCCTTAACGATAAACAGGGACGCGTCTGCGGAAAGCCGTTTGACCGTGTCGAGCGCCTTGCGGTGCTTCATGCCCTCAAACCGCCCCGGAAACGTGCGCTCCATATCGTCAAAGGCGCGCCGCACCGCCTCAAGGTTAAGCGTCCGCAACGACTGGATCTGCGCTTTCAGCCGTTTCACCTGGGCGCGCTGCTCCGGCGTGGGGAGGCTGACGGTTTTCCCATCTGGAAACGGTGCGGGCCATGCTAGCCTCAACGCGCAGATGTGCGGGAAGGGCGCGTTCCTCGACAGAGTGAGCGTGTGCTCGCCAGCCCCCATGCGCAGCACGCACTGCTGTTCCCATTTTGCGGACTTCGTGTACCAGTTGCTGGTGCTGCCGGAGAAACCGGCACCTACCCTTTTGCCGTCCACAAGAATATCGACCGGGCGGGGCTCCGCCGCCGCATACAAGGCAGACAGCGTATACTCAGCGGTAACGGGTATCTGGAGCCGATAGTCCACACGATTCGGCAACTCCCCTCCGTTCCAGACGCAGGATGGCCCGTCCGCATAATCCTTGCCGGTCAGGCTCTCTTTCACATTACCGTCGTCGAAGTCACGTGCCTCGAAAGTGAAATCCGCCCCGCCCGCCGAGGCGGCGAACGCCAAAGCTGCTATCATCATGCTACCTGTTGTCGGTTTCATCACATCCTCGATTTTGTTGAGAGACCACAGCGTCAGATGGGTTTCCGAGGCTGACCCTGCGGATCAATATATGCGTATCAAAGTCCCTTGCAGGAACAGGGCTTTATAGTGCGCCTGAACCTGTGCCTGACTCAAGGCGTTGCTGTAGACGGCGAACTCGTCAAGGGCATCGTCCATCTGCCGCCTGTTACCGTTCCATGATGCAATAGTTGCGCCTGTGTTGAAATTGCCGGTCTTGGTGCCGGCGACCACTGACGGTGAGCCCACCACGCTCCCGTTGATGTAAACTGTACACGTCGTACTTCCGCCGGAAGTCGAATACGTGATCGCCACGTGGGCCCATTGTCCGACAGGCGCAACCTCAGTCATGGCCGGCGAAGGAACCAGCCTTGGGTCAACCATCCACAGCTCCAACTTGGCACTGTTGAAATTGAGATGGACCGCTCCTGCAGACGTGATGGCTGTCGCGTAAATGGCTTCAAGACCTGTACTATCGTAAGATGTCGGCTTGAAGAGAAATTCGATCGTAAAGTTGGAGAGGGCCGCGTAAGCTGCGCCTTGCGCGGCAACGGTGATGAATGCCCCCGATGTGGTACTGGTGCGGTTAAACAGCTTTCCGTCGTCAAGCGCCGCAGCCATGCTCGGGATATCGGCGAAGCTCCCTCCGGTACCGCCGCTCTGCTGATAAAAACCGTTGACACCACTGCCCCCGCTATTGGTGGCGACGGTCGTATGTACCGCGTTCCTCTCCTGCATGCGAAACCACAGGAACGGGTCATCGGTCGCAACGGCACGGATGTAGGCGGGAGCCCGCTCGGTTGTGAAGGTCCATACCCCGCCTGTGGAACTCCCGTAAGGGTTGGTCGCGATCACCTGCCAGCTATAGTCCGCCAAATCTTTCAGCGCACCTGGCGGATCCCACCGGGTGGTCGCCACACTTGCGCACTGCGTGACCCCCCCGTTCCAGAGGGAAACCTCATACCCGTTTGTTCCCGCGCAGGCCCATGACAAGGTCGTGCCCACCAACACATCTGCAGCGTTTTCAGCCGGTTGCAAAGGTACGGGCGTGAGGGGCGGGAGCGAATTGAAGTGCGCCTGAACCTGTGCCTGACTCAAGGCGTTGCTGTAGACGGCGAACTCGTCAAGGGCGTCGTTCATGAACCGACTGTTACCGTTCCATGATGCAATAGTTGCGCCTGTGTTGAAATTGCCGGTCTTGGTGCCGGCGACCACTGACGGTGAGCCCACCACGCTCCCGTTGATGTATACCGTACACGTCGTACTTCCGCCGGAAGTCGAATACGTGATCGCCACGTGGGCCCATTGTCCGACAGGCGCAACCTCAGTCATGGCCGGCGAAGGAACCAGCCTTGGGTCAACCATCCACAGCTCCAACTTGGCATTGGTAAAATTTAAGTGAACCGCTCCCGCAGACGTGATGCCTGTCGCGTAGATGGCTTCAATTCCTGCACTATCGTAAGATGTCGGCTTGAAGAGGAACTCGATCGTGAAGTTGGAGAGGGCCGCGTAAGCTGCGCCTTGCGCGGCAACGGTGATGAATGCCCCCGATGTGGCACTGGAGCGGTTGAACAACTTTGCGGGATCAAGCGTCGAGGACATACTCGTGATGTCGGCGAAGCTCCCACCCGTGCCGCCAGTCCGCAGATATATGCCATTGACACCGCTAGCCCCGCTATTGGTGGCGATGGTCGTATGCGCCGCGTTCACTTCCTGCATGCGAAGCCAGAGGAACGGGGCGTCGGCCGTAACGGCGGTGCCGTAGTCAGCCATCACAGTCGCGGGAAACATCCCCATTGCCGTGGCACCAAGCATGATAAGCTTAAGTTTTCTGTGCAATGCTTTACTCAAGCGGTTATCCGGCATCAGCAGCATCTGACGCACAATCTTAATCCTTGTTCTCATTTCGTGATCCCTTTCTTTCGATAAGCTCAAAAAAGGACGCTCCTTTTACCTTTGACGGCTTGAACACTTGCAGACAGCCCAGGACAGCCGTTTAAGTCACGTCTTTTTATGATGGTGTAACAATAGCATAGGTTTCCCAGTAATGCAATAGGTAAAAATGATTTTTGTTAGGAAAAGTAAAATACGACCTCTAATGCCATAAGAGATTCAAGGACGGGAGGGAACAGTGTTACTGGAACCTCGCCAAAAGCGTGCTGACGCGCAACCGCGTCAGCACGCGCCAAGGCTCACACCGTGCGCCGTCCTGGAAAAGTTCAAGACCGAGCAGAGGATCGAAGCTCCTTCCGGGAAATGAAATGCTGGGGAAACCTTTGGGGTCAAACCCCAGCAAAATCGCTGTTTTTTGCCGAAAAATGTATTAGCAATAGTCCGTTTCTGGGGTAAGCGATTCTGTCCGCATTGCATAAACAGGAGCGTGGCCGTCCCGGCCGCTTCTTCATGCGATTACCTCGCATCCCCCCAGAAACTGCCCCATGTTTTACTTGTAAACAATTATTTTTGTGCTTCGTAGTAGCGCAGGGCCTCTTGATAGCGCGCATTATTAGGTTCGCGGGCCAGCGCATATTTAATGAGTTCGACAGCACCCTTGGGATTACGCCTGCCCACGAGTACTGCGCAATTAAAGGCCGCTTGTCCGGCGCAGCTCGGATCTTTCATGGCGATGCGCAGCGCTTTCTCTGCGCCTTCAAAATCACCGGTCTCGCCGAGGGCAAGGCCGAGATTCAAATGCACCGCGCCATGGTCAGGCTGATTCTTCGAAGCCTGACGTAAATAGCTGATCGCCTCCTGGATATTCCCGTTTTGCGAGGCCAGGATCGAGGCGTTCACAAAGGGCATCACCGTGTCGCTGCGCAACTTCATGGACGCCTTGTAGGAGTCCATGGCTCCTGATGGGTCCCCGCGCGCCATGCGATAGTTCCCGAGATTATAGTGGCTCGCCCAGTCATCCGGCCGCGCCGTGAGCATGCCCAGCAACTCGTGTTCTGCTTTTCGGAGCGTCTCGAGGGTCTTTGCGTCTAACGCTGTGCGCGGGAAGGCGGCCAGGGACTGTGCCGCCTGGATGCGCACCACGCGGACAGGATCGGTCAATGCACGACACAGGACAGCCACGGAATCTGAGTCGCGCAAGCTCCCGGAGAGTGTGCCGACAGCCGCACCGCGAACCAAGGCAGACGGGTGCGCAGCAGCGTGCCTGACAGCCGGCCAGATGTCTGCATTCGGGCAGTCCCGGAAGAGGCGCACCAGCGAGGCGCAGACCACAGCCTCTGTCGTCTCTGCCGGCTCACGCAGATAGGCGAGCATCGCCGGCAAGGCTGTCCAGTCACGCTTACGCGCGGGGTCCAGCAATTCGCCGATGCGCAGCATCTTCTTCCGGCGCGTATCATCCGGGAACCAGGCGCGCACCTTTTCAGCAGCCCACGTTTCGTCCTTCTTGTCATGGCAGAGGATGCAGGCCGAGGCTGCGCCGTAACGCTTGGCAGCCTCGGGACAGGGCGGACGCTGCGAGTGGTCGCTGCGGCGCATGGCTGCAAAGGAGGTCATGGGCATGTGGCAGGCGATGCACGAGCCTGCTTTGCCCTCCGGCGCATGGCGGGAGTGCGCCTTGATATTCTTGACCCTCTCTGCATGGCAGGAGGAACAGGCGGCATTCACATCGTTTGTGAACTGCTTTGAAAAGCGGTAGCGTCCACTGGAGGTATGACAGCTCACGCAGCTCAAATCGCTCTTCTTCGCACAGGGATTGAGCAGCCAAAGCGTATAGGTGTAGTTCTCCCCCAAGTCACGGCCATCCGCACTGAAGTCACGGTCTTCGAGCGCGACCAGGTCATAGTGGTCAAAAAAGGTCTCCCCGGGAATGAAGCTGGGGGTCAGCGGAATCATCTTGGCATGACAGGTCGAGCAGGCGCTATTCACTTGGTCAGGCTTAAAGGTTCGCCAGCTCTTGAGAAAGAGGTTTGTAGGCGACTGGCCCTTGGGCAGGGAACGGCAGACGCGGTTGTGGGTTTCAGCAGGCCCATGGCAGGTTTCGCAACTGATCCCCGGCTCGCGCCAGACGGTCTTATAGCTTTCGCTCTTCAGGTCGTAATTTTTTTCGAGCTGACTGACATGGCAACTGAAGCAGGCCGTGTTAAAGGTCAGCATCGGGTCACGCCATTCAAGGGGCGTATCGCCCTCGGCGTGGAAATGGCGCAACATGCTCCCCGTCGTATTGAACCATGAACGATCTGTTACACGGTACGCGACTGGCAAGACTTGCAACTTGCCTTTGTCAAGTTGCGTCAAAAAATAATAGACATTCTTGCCGCCCATGGCATGCAAGAGAGGATAGGAGGACTTCTTTCCACTGTTCAGGATCTCGATCACCTCACGCGTGTCAAGGTTCACGGAATAGGTCGCCTCGCCGACCACGATCAGATTCGTCATCGGCGTCAAGTCACGCGCGATCATCTGCGCAGTGATTGGCTGCAAGGCCTTGCCATGATGTGAGGGCTCCCACTTATGATAGAAGTCCTCATGGCACTCCCTGCACGACGAGGAGCCCGCATAATCATCTTGCCGAGCTCCTCGCTTGCATCCCATCAACACCGACAGAAGAAGGAGTCCTAAGACGTGACAACTTTTACGCACGACCCTTTGCCTTCAAGAATTCAAAGCAACCCTTGACATTCTCAATTGACTTCGGATTGGCTTCCGTCTCGACCACATACCAATCCGTGACATCCGACTCACAAGCTGCAAAAAACGCATCCCAGTCAACGCCCTTCTTGCCTTCGCCGGGCTGCCCGAGGATGCCAGGCCCTGGATAAACTTCCTTGGCATGGGGCGTATACATGCGTTTGGGGTACTTCTTGATCCACACCAGCGGATCTTCACCCGCGGCAACGACATGGCCCACATCCAACTGCATATTCACTTCCGGTGAAACGTTGTCGAAGAAGATCTGGAATTTTGAAACACCGTCGAACTTATCCTTAAACTCGCTCTGATGGTTATGGTAGCCAATACGGATACCGCAGGTCTTCGCCTTCTGCTGGGCGACATCAAACAGTTTTGCAAGTTCGACCCAACCCGCAGCATCCTTCGCATTCATTCCGGGGACGGTCACATACGGACAGCCTAGCTGATTATAAAATTCCAGCGTGGCTGAAAGCTTCTCCGGCTTGATGGTATCCAAGCCAGAGTGTGTGCCGCAGGCCAGCAGGCCATTGTCATCCAGTATCTGCTTCAGTTCCTTGGCGCTCTTGCCGTATGTACCTGCAAATTCGACGCCTGCATAGCCGATGGCCTTGACAGCCTTCAGCGTGCCCACTAAATCTTTGCTGCAGAGGTCACGAATCGAATAGAGCTGGACGCCCACCTTAGGCTTTGCCTTGGCCACGCCCAGCGTGCTACAGCCTTGCACCACATTCATGGACGCACAGGCGACACCCGCGGCGCTGACCGAAATAAAATCCCGACGTGAAAAATTTTTCATGTTTGTTCCTTTATAAATAGATGACGAATCACTTTGAGTTTGAATCAGCGTATCGCTATGCAGGGGGGCCTGTCAAGCGCACACTTGTGGACGCCAGCATTTTTCCTACTTGGTGTAGCCGCTGCGGAGGACTGACTTCTTCTCCTTGATCCGCTGCGCATTGACAGCTGCGCGATTCACAAGATCCTTCATCCGTGCTTCGTCGTTGCTGTTGGCGATAAAAAGCCAGAAATCTTTACTCATGCCCGGTGAAAATTCGCGGACAATCGACTTCACTTTATCGGCTTTCCGTTTGAGGACAGGGTTAGCGGACGCGAGCTTTTCAAACTCCTTGGGATCCGTGACCATGACCGCGAAGGTCTCTGCCCGGTCCTCCATCTCGCTGGTCATCGCGTAGTCGCTGACAAAATCCTTACGAATATCCGTACTCTTTTTTGCGGAGTTCATCTTGCGCTTATCGCTCTTATCCAACTCCTCATCATCTGACTGGAACATATTGCCCCCATAGGCAAACTGCTTGCTGTTCAGCTTGGTCCACTCGTCATTCTCCGGCTGCTTATCCGCGATATGGAACATCTCATGATAGATGACATGCGTATGGATGGGCACATTCAGCGCAATGATGCCGGTACTGGATGCTACGCCGCCCGCAAGCTGACCATTCAAACGCAAGTTACGACACAAGACAACCGTATTTAATTTGGTTTCCTGTAAAAAACGAACCGGGAAAATATCCATAGCCGCAAAAAACTGGGGCAGCACCTCTTTCGCCTCATCCGGCGTGAGGATATCGCCTGAGACGCGTTCCGGCAATGTATAAGCAATCGAGAAGCCGCACTTCTTTGCAACGCGCAAATATTCCAGTTCGATCATTTCCGGCGTGGCCGTTACAACGGCTGTCTCATTGGTCTTCGTTGTTTTCTTCAGGGACGTCAATTGCGCATGTAGCGAGGAGGCGAGCGTTAAAGCAAGGAGTATACACAGCTTATTCAAACATTTCATAGTGACTGATCCAGCACCTTTCGGTTTGTCCTTCGACTCTTTTCTGAAAAGCACAAGCGGCGTTTCCGCCGCTTGTGCTTTAACTCATGTAACCTGAATTCGGTATAGATTGCAGTAGCGGGTCTGTATTAGACCTTGAAGTACTGCTCCCAGCCCTTACGCGGAGGCTCCCCAGCGCTCAGCAGGGCGTCAGCCGCCGCATGGTTGGTGATCTTGCGGGTCTTCAAGTCGAACTCGAGCTTCGCGTTGACACGCGTGGCAATCACGCCAAGGGCCATGAACTGGCAGAGGGGCGCCGCGACCGAGAAGGGCGAGTTGCATGTCGCCTCACCCTTCACCCCGAGCAGGAAGTTCTTGTAGTGGTTGCAAGGGCTCTTCGGATACTCCGGCAATTTTGCCGCGACATCCTTGGCATTCGGTCCGATCGGGGTCAGCGTGGTCCCGTGCGACCCGCCCTTGAAGACGAAGCCGTCACCGTAGATCTCCTTGCCCGGAGGCAGGTCCTTGCCAAAGCCAGAGCCACCACCCGAGGTCGGGGCATCTGTTACGACCTTGGCCTTGTCAAAGCCCGCAGGGAGCTCGGGGTAATTCTTTTGGCCTTCGTACCAGAAGACATCGCAGGCGGGAAGCCCCTCGCCGCGCTCAGGCACCTTGAAGAGCAGCGTGCACTGCATCGGGTAGGTCATCGGGTTCCAGCCGACCATCTTGATCGGTTCGACAGAGGTCGGCAGACCCCACTTGAGGAACTGATGCCCCGTATCAAGGATGTGTGCGCCCCAGTCGCCGAGCGCTCCGTTGCCGAACTCATAGAAACAGCGCCAATCTCCGTTAAGGTACTGCGCCGTGTAGTCGTGATCCGCGACATGCGCCAGCCAGGTGTCCCAGTCCATGAACGCCGGCTTCTCCTGTTTGGCTATTGCGGCCTTGATCTTTTCCACATCGCCGCCCCACTTATGCCAGCGACGCGAGCCGTTCATGTGCGCGTTGAACTTTGTGATCCCCTTCATCATCCCAGCTTCAGCATACTTCTTGAACTGGAAGTAGTTTCCCTCAGAATGTCCCTGATTGCCCATCTGCGTGACCACTTTGTATTTCTTCTCTGCCTCCATCAGCAGATCGAGCTGATGGAAAGAGTGAGCGAGAGGCTTTTCGACATAAACAGCCTTGCCCCGGCGCATCGCTTCCATCGCGATGACGAAGTGTGAATGATCGGGGGTGCCAACGAGTACAGCGTCAATTTCCTTGTCCATCTTGTCGAACATCTTGCGGAAATCTGTGAATTGCGCGGCCTTCGGGAACTTTTTGAGGTTAGCGCTCACGCGCGCTTTCGGACTCGTGTCGCCGATCTCCGTGTCGCATAGCGCCACGATATTGCACAGTCCTGAGTTATACAGGTCATTGAGATCCTTTCCGCCCTGATTGCCAATGCCGACACAGGCGAGATTGACCTTCTCGTTGGCTGATGCCCCCTGAGCCGTACGGAAAAACGGAAAAACGGTCATTGCCGATGCCGCTGCTGTACTTGAGATAAATGTGCGTCTTGACGTGTGAATCATAATACATGCCTCCTAAGTAAAATAATGTTGCTTAATAATACGCTATCTATCTGCGTTTGACCATCCCTAAATAGAGGGAATAAAAAAAATATTAATACATTTCAGCTGGCATGATATGAGGATATTCTATATCAGCCGTGTAGTTGGGGCAGGTCGGAAAAGAATCTCCAACATTTATTGAATACGAACTCTTTGTTAAGGGGCATACAGGGGTAACCCTAATGTAACAAGACGGGCCAAAAAGGACTTCTGAGTTGCAAAAGTCTGTCGTATTGAAAGAAGCCTGCGTTTTGGCACTATTAATCTGCCTCAGATTTGAAATGCAGGTATTCATGTGTGCCCGCTTACGTGACTTCATGAAATGAGGTATTGCGATCGCCACAACAATACCAAGTATCATGACGGTGATCATGATCTCAATAAATGTAAAACCACCACATTGTTTATATGTCTGTTTGGGTTTCATGTTTCTAATATAGCACGTTTCTGCTCAACGTGTCCATGACATTATTTCTATACGTAGAAACGAACGACGGGGGGGGGGGGGGGGGGGGGCTAGCCTTCGTCCCCGCCTTCCTGCGGGAGCATCTCGGGGTCCAGTTCAAGTGGGGGCAGCGGAAAGGGATCTCCGGGGAGCGCCTGATAGGCGCAACCCCCGATCGGGAGTCCCTGCTTCAGGAAGAGCTGTTCAAAATCCGTCTGCTCCTCTGCCGCACGCGTCATCGCCGGCACCTCTTTGAAGCGCGACGACGCTTCAAACACCTTACGGATCTCGGCGCAGTATTCGAGATGGTCTGTGGCGACCTGGATGATGCCCCCCGCTTCGAGTCTCATCCAGAGCACGTCCAGAAACAGTTTGGAAAAGAGCCGGTTGCCATGATGCCGGCGCTTCGGCCAGGGGTCCGGGAAGAAGACATAAACCGTCCGCAGGCGATGTTCCGGCAGCAAGTAGTAAAACGTATAAAAGGCTTCAAGCCGCAACGCATGCAGATTTCTGGCCGGCAAACGATCCGCCTTGCGACTCAGCTTGCGTACGCGGCCGAGCATGCGCTCGATGCCGATGTAATGCGTCTCCGGATGCTTGGCTGCCTGAGCGGCCAGAAAACGCCCGTTCCCGCACCCGATCTCAATCTCAATGGGCGCATCGCCGCACAACGCCGTCAGGGGCAAAAGTTGCGTGGGATCTGTCACTGGTATTTCACACGAGAGCAGCTGTTTCATAGTAAAATTTCATCGCAGTATAGCATGCCACTCCGCCCATTTCAATGACCGTGATCAAATTTGTTCGTGTTAACCTCTCCAAGGGCATTTCATCCTTGTAATAACCCGTTAAACATGCCACTCTTTTAACAAAGCGTTCGTGCATTCTTAAACCCCTTTTTCCTGGATCGCTGCATGTGGGTACACCAACGGATGAAATTTAATTATAGAATAGCCCTCATAACCTGCTCGATTTTGGGCTTTTTGCTGAGGGGCTGGGCTGACGAGCAAATCGCGCCGGATAACCGCCCCCAGACCAGTTTACGCATCGACGGGGAGAAGACACTGACGCTGGCTTGCGGGCTGACGATTCCCCGGATTTTGAATGCAAGGGGATTTCCGCTCGTCACGGTCGGCATCACGCGCCGCAACCCGACAGATGATGACCTCTCCGAGGCCTATCAACTCTGGAAGGTTGATCAGTTTGTTGCCGCGTGGCGCGATCCGTCCACAAACATCGTTTCGTTGCTCCGCATGGCCTATCCCTTCCCGCGCGGTTATCGCCCTGAACAGCGCCTTCCCGCAAACGAGTATTATCGAAACACTCGGATGATCGCAGCCGAGGGATATTCGACGATCGCCCTGGATAACATTCAAGACTGGCTCTACACCTATTATCAGGGACGCTATTCAGCCGACATAATCCCCGTCTGGACAGGGCCTGCCATTAAAGAGTGCAACAAGTTCACCGCTCTGATTAACGGCAAGGCGCATCTCATCTATGTTTTCAACGTCAAAAACGAAAAAGGAGTCATCCCTGGACAGGTGCCCTATTTTGTGCTCGATCTGACACGGGAGAAACCTGGAATCAGTACGGAGCTTGATCACTTTGCGGAACAATTCTTGAAGAAAATAGCCTTTGATCCCCTCGCCTATCTCACTGAACTCGATTTCTGGGGTACAGAACCCTTTGATTCCTTCATGCAGGCCAATGCGGTCCGAGGCGTTGTCAATCTCGCAAATGAATGGAAGGATTTTCATTACGACCAATTCATCCTCCTGGCCAACAAGCCAGCCTGTTTCGACACTGCAGCGGACGGGCTGATCCATCTGCAAAACGTCTATCGCCTCTTTCCCTCGGTCCTCCCGGCCTGCTCCCCCTCTTCGGAACAGCGGGTCTCTGTGCTCCGCGTCTTTGCAACCGACTGGGAGTTTGAGGACTGTCTGCCGCAATCGCGCAGATGGGCAAGCGGCGCTTATGCCGGCAACGACGAGATCATTCTTCGCGGGTGGTCCAACAGTTGTAATGTTCATGAGTCCACGCATCAATATATCGACTTGGCCGCTGGACGCCGCCGTGTCTCGACCTGGTTCAACGAGGGCTTTGCCTGCTATTTCGGCGGATGCAACGTTGTTGATGATCAGCTTGTCGCTGAACCGGTTGACAGCGGACATCTGCTCATCTCCATGCTGAAAAAAAAGGAGATGAGCCCCATTGAGGAGGTCTTCACGGTGCGTGACTTCTACGAAGACGAGGAGATGGGACGCAATCCGAAATCGCTGGAAGCTGCGCTTAAACGGGCAAAAAATTATACTGCGGCGTGGGGGATCATCTACTTTCTACGAGAAGCCCCCACGCAATATCCCGGCAAGAACTATGAGACGCTCATCCCCCTCTATTGGGAGACCTTTCAACGCACAGGTGACGCGGACAGCGCCACGCGGGCGGTGCTGAGAAAATTGACGATGCCCACATTTCTGGACGACTTCAGAACGTTTTTTCTCCCACTCGAAGAACACTACAAGGAGAAAGAGAGAAAGCGGGGCGACCCGAAATGCGATTGTGAATTCTGCGAAATGCTGCGGCGGACCAAACAGCCCTATCCGCCTGATCTCGTTCTGTGTGCGCCCCGGCCATCGCCGTCCATCCTGCAACCGACTCAACCCCAACGCATCAGCATCGATGCCACGCCCCCCCTGCTCAAACAGATAGCCCCTGTCCATACAAATGCTGCACACGCGACGCCCTCAGCAACTCACCCCAAGCCCGAGGAATCCCTAGAGAAGCCAAACCGCATCAGCTGGGGTCTTGTCTTCGCTGTCCTTGGATGGGTGCTTCTTTTTATTGCCGCTGTGCGCTATTATATCAAGGTGAAAAGTCCTGTGAGCGGCAAAATGAAACTACAGTGAATGTTGAAATTTCAACTACGCCCTCTGGTTTGCTCTGAGTTTAATTTAGGAAATCGGACAGGCCGCCGCAATCTCATTTAGAATGTGGATCTACGACTCCGCGTCAGCCCCGCACATTTCAGCATGAACCCTGTCTCACGCTATCTCTTCGCGGTGTACACTCTGTAAACCAAAGAGGCGATCAGCAATAATAAAAAAGCCACAGCGATAATGTGGCTGAAACTCCAACTCTTGGCATCTGCCTTCGATTGAACACCAGAGGAGGGCGCAGGTGGCACGACCTTAACAAACTTATTGGATAAAACAACAGGTGCTATTGGAGGCTCCGTTTCTTCAGGTTTACTGAGCTTAGGTGCCTTTGGGCCGTATTCCTTGCTAAACTCTTCGGGTGAAAGCACACGTAGTCTCCGTTGATCGTAAATGACATCCGATACGTTTACGGCATCAAAAGAAATACGAATAGAGTAGGTCTCCGGCTCATATCGGAACTTGGGGGTAGACCCCTTGGGCACCTCGCAAATTCTAAAGCTACCTTTTGAAAACAGATACTCCTTGTCATCGACTGGCCCTTGATAAAACCACATCTGATTTGTTCCACGCCCTAGTACATAATTATATGTAAATACCTTCGGAAACTGATCCACGTCTCCCGGAAGAAAGCACACGGGCACCTCAAGGGAAGAAACCCACTGGCTGGGGCCCACAAGCACCTGTGCCTGTATCGCCTGAGCACCGAGTTCCATTCCCCAATTTAAGTCCGTCATCTCTGATCGCCACGTCATCGAGTGATTCGGTTGAAGTTCGGATGTAGGCATTTCTACCAATTCATCCCACTTCCCGTTATTTTCGACTGTCTGATATGGGCAATCATGTCGCTTAATTAACTGCGAACCTTTCCTGACTTTCATAAACAGTTGTATGCCCAAGGCATCAAATCCATCAGCAACATAAATAAGATTTGACGTTGAATTGTTCCTCAATGAAATCAAATATTGAGGCACTTCGGATATTAGCATGCGTTCGTATCTCGTCTGTAGCGTCAGGGTCGCGACACCCTGACCGCTCACGTCGCCAGCCCAGAGCAATCGACATGACATAGCGAGGATAAGACTTAAAGTAAACTTGTTCATTGTATAGTGATAGCGCATAACTCTCCTCAAAAAATGACAACTGCACAAATAATGATTTATCGCACAAAGGCACGATTAGCAAGATTCATCGTCCCAATCTCAGCATCTCTAATATCAACAACTGTCAGTCCTGCTGGCTGGGGGACTGCACCCATTAGCGGTCCGATTCCTGGCATGTGATTCTTTTCCCAGGGTGCTGTGTTCTGCGTCCCAAATATCAGATGTCCCAACTCATGCGCTATGCAAAACCTCAACACGTTCATAAAGCCAGTCGCGTCATAATTCACCCTGGGATCCCCGTACGGCTCTTCCGAGATGGAATTCACTGCGACCCGGCAACTCCAGTCCCGAGGAGGCAGAGGGAGGCAGAGGGGTCGTAATTAGACATAGGACATTGCTCATCCTTTCTCCTCAAGTGCAAGCATCACCTTGCGGTGGGATCGGTTAAGTTTCCTGTCTTTTGAGAGGCGCACACACATTCGCTGGACGGCTTTGGAGACACCGTGAACGCTCATCCCCGACAGCGCCCCGAGTTCGGCGAGCGTGCGCCCTGAACGGATGCGTGTCACATAAAGGGCGAGATCGCGTCCCCAATCGCCGCGCCGGTCAGCAAAGTCCTGCCACGGCTCGCCTTTCACCTGTTCCACGGCCGCTACGACACTCTCAAAGGTCAGCAGCCTGCGCCACGCCCTCGCATTCGTCTCAGACCCTGCCTTGCGCGGAACCTTCCGCCTCAGGTTCTCGATGAAAGCGGCCCCTCCAATAGCCACGGCCGCGGTGATCCGTTCGAAGATCCCCTCCTCCACGCCTTGACGCACATAGTCCTCGATGTAACGCCGGTAGTCCGCTTTCGGGTCAACCCCCTTCTTCTGCCCTGCGTGCCACCAGAGCCTCTCACCGGTCAGCCAGTCCGGCTTCGGCGCATACCCCGCATACGCGTGATAGGAACTCCACGGATGGTTGCGCAGCACAGCGATCCGAGCCTTCACCTGCTCCGCAGTCGGCCCCTCCTGCATGAACCCAGCCTTCTCGCGGGAGCGTTCCTCCTTGCCCTGCCCGAGGCTTTGGATGCGCACGGGGTTCAGGTGGATGTAGACGCTGCACGTCAGAGCCCACGACCCCTCGCCGTCCACGGGGATGCTCTTGAAGCGCGCCTGGAAGACCGGCCCCGAGCAACTATGCTTGGCGTTGAACCATGCGGCGTAGCTGAGGTTCAGCCACTGCAACGCGCGGCTCGCGTTTGCCTCCGGGGTCTCGATGAGCAGATGGTAATGGTTGTCCATCAGCACGTAGGCATGCACCGCGACGCAGTAACGCTCGACCATCATGGACAGCAGTTCAATGAAATGCTCCCTGTCGCGGTCATTCTCGAAAATATCCTTCCGCCACATCCCGCGCGTGGTGATGTGATACCACCCGCCTTCCACATCGTGTCTGAGTTGCCTTGGCATGTTCGGAATATTTCAAAATCCGCTTGAATGCGCAACACTTTCTTTGTCCTATGTCTAATTACGACCCCTCTGCCTTTTCATATCATCTGTGTTCAGCACCCTCAGGCTACCGCAAATCCCATGCATTAATACTGTGTCATTAGTAACTGCGCCTGTATATAGAACTTCTATGCTTCCTAACAAATTACTTTGATCGCTTTGCCACCGGAGATAAATCTCACCATCGCTATAAGTAATAAACCCCTCTAAATCCGGAGATCTGAACCATTCACACCTTTTAAAATTTCTTTCATTAATTATACTTCTCCACTTAATGCGTTGCAGTAACCACGTTGCTTCCTCGTCCGTCATTGACCATCTGAACTCATTAATGTCTGTCTGGCATGCCAAACGATCCATCTCAGGGAAGGTTGGATTTCTTATCACTGGTGCGATAACTGTTGAAAAGGAAAAAGGGCGTAGTGGTTCCGTAAATATAACATTTACTGCATCACCGGCAAAGATAACGGAAGAAGTAATCCATCCGCTAACTGTTCTATTTGTCGCCAACTCAGGAGGAAGGCTGAATTCGACATTCGACACCTGACATCGTACCCAATCATACGGGGCTGCCGTGTTGTGGATTTGTTTTACAGCAAACGGCTGAAACTTCTTTATATCTATCCGTTGTTTCGCGTAAAACCAATAAAGATGAATCCTATAGTAATACAGTCCTAAAAGCATTGAAAATGAAAGGAGGCAAAAGAGAGAAACAGTGATTAATCTGTTTTTAAAAATATTACCTGCATCTTTACTGAATTTAATACTCAACATACAAAGACCTTTCAGCTTCAGTCAATTACTCTTCACAAGCATTCTCGCCCTGTTTTCTACATCCCTCCAAAATTTCTTTCGTCGAATCTTTGGAGATAAATGGGAGATAGAAATTGTCATTACTTTCTATATAACCCATTGCATTAGTTTTACCTTTATTTTTCTTATACCAATCCGTTTTTTTGATGTCACACTTGACCCATTTTTCTTTTCCATAGTCTTCCCAATCATAATTTACTTTAGGACGAGAAAACGGCCAAAACGTAAACCAATCCGTACACTCGCAATACTGGCATTGTACTTTCATCCAAACAGTTGCTTTGTTTCCGTGCAATGAAAGCAAATTCCTAAACTGAGTGGAGGCAGAGGGGTCGTAATTAGACATAGGACATTGCTCATCCCTTCTCCTCAAGTGCAAGCATCACCTTGCGGTGGGATCGGTTAAGTTTCCTGTCTTTTGAGAGGCGCACACAGATTCGCTGGACGGCTTTGGAGACACCGTGAACGCTCATCCCCGAGAGCGTCCCGAGTTCGGCGAGCGTACGTCCTGAACGGGTGCGTGTCACATAAAGGGCGAGATCGCGTCCCCAATCGCCGCGCCGGTCAGCAAAGTCCTGCCACGGCTCGCCTTTCACCTGTTCCACGGCCGCTACGACACTCTCAAAGGTCAGCAGCCTGCGCCACGCCCTCGCATTCGTCTCAGACCCTGCCTTGCGCGGAACCTTCCGCCTCAGGTTCTCGATGAAAGCGGTCCCTCCAATAGCCACGGCCGCGGTGATCCGTTCGAAGATCCCCTCCTCCACGCCTTGACGCACATAGTCCTCGATGTAACGCCGGTAGTCCGCTTTCGGGTCAACCCCCTTCTTCTGCCCTGCGTGCCACCAGAGCCTCTCGCAGGTCAGCCAGTCCGGCTTCGGCGCATACCCCGCATACGCGTGACAGGAACTCCACGGATGGTTGCGCAGCACAGCGATCCGCGCCTTCACCTGCTCCGCAGTCGGCCCCTCCTGCATGAACCCAGCCTTCTCGCGGGCGCGGTCATCCTTGCCCTGCCCGAGGCTTTGGATGCGCACGGGGTTCAGGTGGATGTAGACGCTGCACGTCAGAGCCCACGCGCCCTCGCCGTCCACGGGGATGCTCTTGAAACGCGCCTGGAACACCGGCCCCGAGCAACTATGCTTGGCGTTGAACCATGCGGCGTAGCTGAGGTTCAGCCACTGCAACGCACGGCTGGCGTTTGCCTCCGGAGTCTCTATCAGTAAGTGGTAATGGTTGTCCATCAGCACATAGGCATGCACCGCGACGCAGTAACGCTCGACCATCATGGACAGCAGTTCAATGAAATGCTCCCTGTCGCGGTCATTCTCGAAAATATCCTTCCGCCACATCCCGCGCGTGGTGATGTGATACCACCCGCCTTCCACATCGTGTCTGAGTTGTCTTGGCATGTTCGGAATATATCAAAATCCGACTGGCTGCGCAACACTTTCTTTGTCCCATGTCTAATTACGACCCCTCTGCCTTTTTTAAACCCTAAAACAGTGAATTTTTAAAGGCTTGGTGGCGGTAATAACATTTCTGTCACGTTCAGAGAGCTTTTCATTTCTCAAACCAATTCCAAATAAGAACAACCAATTGCCCAATTATATAAAATAGAATTAACCACTTAAGATTCCTTCTGATCCAGTTCTTGGACTCGGGGTTGTTGGCCAGTTTATTCAAAACTAAAATAAGTGTAACGAGAAAAAAAATCCCACAAGGAACAAACACCAACAGCCTACGATCAAAGAGCCCTAAAATCCCTATGACACCTGTGAGCAACACACCATAGACGAAACACCGCCATAAAGGTATAGGGAATTGAGATTTATAGTCTGTTTTCATATAATGTACGCCTTATTATTACTTGCCTGAATTGACAGCAGCACCTATTCCTTCACCAGCTGTAATAGCTGCATTAGCACCAACCACAATACGCGCACTAAGAGTTGCAGTTTGAGGATCCACAATACATTTTTCTAAGGTGATTATTCCTGGATAACCGTATCGACTAGTCACCAATCGCCAGTCTAGACCACCACTGGCAATTAGAGGTACGGTCAAATCTACGATTTGCGCCCCATAATCAATGTAACGATACGGACATGAATCAGGATTGGCATTTGCGCTAATCATCGTAACTTGCACTAATGCACTTGCTGGACCTGTAGGACCAGCAGGTGTATCCATTATAGCATTGATCATGTTTCCAAAACTAGCACCAGCACCGTAAGCACAATAGACAGCTAGAACCGCACCCGCTCCCGTTTCAGAAAAGACTAGTCCAGCCGCAACGCCTAGACTATTTGCCACCAAACCAATCGCACTACGAATAAATTGCCCTGTTTTAAATAAGCCATTTGGGTCTACGTAATTCACCGGGTTATTCCCGCAGAACGCATACAGATTTAGCCCGCCGCTAATTCCTATTGGATCATTCGAAAGCCACCTGCCCGTCGCTGAATCATACCATCGAGCGCGGAAGTTATAGAAACTGGTGACGCAAGAGTATTCACGGCCTTGGAACATGTAGCGGTTGCCATAGGCAGATGCGGTCAGAGGGCTAAGATCGGAAGACCGAATGGCTGTGTTTCCATAAGCGTCATACGTGTAGGATTCGATAATTTGACCTTGCGTGTTGACCAGCGCCTGAACGCTGCCGAGGTGGTCTTTGACGGCGTAATAGGTGCTGGCGGTGCTTGTCGAGTACACGGTCATTGCCAGCAGGTTGTCGATACCCTGTCCCCACGTATAGGAGCGGAGCAGTTTGCCGGAGGCATCGAGATCGGCTATGCACTGGCTGCCGTTATACGCATGGTTGACCGTCGTGCCATTTGCGGTGGTGCTCAGACGTCGGCCGATCGGGTCATACGTATAGGACTCGGCAAGCACACCGTTGTTTGTAACGGAGAGGAGCTGGCCTTGCAGATTCCAGACGAGATCGAGCGTTGTTCCATTGCGTACAATGCGTGAAACATTACCCGCATTGTCATGTGTGTAGCCTGTGCCGTCTGAAACCGAGTTGAGGCGGTTACCGATGCCGTAGGTGTAGGTTTTTGTCGCGCCGTCAAAAGTTTCTGAAAGGCGGTTGCCTGCGAGATCGTAGGAGAATTGACGAGTTGACTGATTGACTGATTGACTGATTGTCTCGGAAAGCAACCTGTTGAGGCCGTCATACGTGTAGACGTTGGTGACGCACGAACTTCCGGCTATGTCCACCTTCTGGGTGATCATGCCTGAAAGGTCGTAAGCGTACGCGAAGGAGCGCACGGTTTCGCCGCTTGCTGTCCTGTAGGTGATGTTCGTCACGCGGTTTAATATGTCAGAAGCGTAGCTTGCGGTCAAGCACGAGTTGGAGACGGATTCGAGCCCGCCGCTCCAGGCGCAATAGGTGTTGGTAAATGTCCCGGCCTCGGTTGTCTGGCAGGCAAGCCGGGCGGCTTGATCATAGCTGGCTTTCTCAGAGAGAAGCGCCGTCACCCCCAGAATTGACAGTACGGTGTTGGTGGCGAGGCCAGAGCGGTCAAGGGCATACGATAGAGTCATGTCTGGGAACGATGACGTGCGAGAACGCACAGCTTCGGAGACAAGCCTGCCCGCACCGTCATAGCCGTATTCGGCGGTTGCCAGAGCGTTGGTAGATCCTGAAGGTCGCCCGCAGGGAAGCCAGCCATAGGTTGTCGTGCCATCTGGGTAAGTCACGCGGGTCACGCGTGCGCCGATGTCATAATCAAAGGATATTGCCGTGCCGTCGAAACGGGTAACCGAGGAGACGATGTCCCCGAGGCGATAACGCACGGTCATCTCCCTGCCTTCGATGTCAAAAACTTTATCGGCGCGTCCAAGGCCATCGAGCACATAACGCTCGACTTCGCGATTAAGCGGATCACGGATACGCAGGGAGTGCATCTGCTGGCTGTAGTCGAAACGGACGGAGGCTGCAAGTCCGTCAGCATCCTGGATGATCTCGGACGGCTTCCCGCCGGGATGGTAGGTTGTGCGGGTGCTCCTTCCAGCGACATCCATACGGTTCGTCACGCGGCCAGCGGCGTCTCGGAGGAAGGTCTCGGTGAGTCCGTCAGGTCGCACGATCTTGCTGACTCGGCCAAGCTCATTGACTTCCTTGGCAACGACACGTGTCGTTTCGCTCGGCCCCTGAAGCACGAGATTCGTCAGGATGCCGAGGGAGGCGTTCCAGCCCAGCGTGATCGACGGGCCGTCGGAAGGCGTGACGGATGTCGGATATCCGCCCGAGCCATAGCCGAGCGTAACTTTGCGGCTTTCCTGGTCACGGTACTCGCTGAGTAGCCCGTTGGTATAAGCGAAGGTCTCCTCAAGCCGGACACCGGCTGCCAACTCGGTCCAATTGGTGAGGACGAGTCCTTGCACTGAATAATCCGTTCCCGAGACACGCCCGCAGGGGTCGGTGAACGTTGCTGGCAAGCGGCAAGCCGCGTCATAGGTCAGCGAATTTGAAGGTGCGGCATCCAACGGCGATAGGTCATTACCAAGGGAAAGGAAGAAAGCCTGCTTTACTGAGGTGACGCGGAGTTCCGCATCCCTTCCGACTTTCGTTGCATACTTGTCGGATACGGGTTCGACGTTGATGTCAAAGCCTTCGTATATCGGCTTGCCCCTCCACACCGTCCTGTCAATGAGTCTCGTGCCCTCGGCATAGCTGTAGGAGGCCGTTTCCGAACAGGGATGTCGGATTTCAAGCGGCTGGTTGGACACCATGTTTTTGACGAAAGAGGTCTCGAAGATTTGGCCGTCCCGGAATTCGCGGGCGACTGATGTCTCAGCATCGACATACTCGGCCTTGTATTCATAGAGGCGGCCCGGTTCTCCGTAGGTTGAAGCAGCGTTCCGATGGGGCGGTTCAGAGGGGATCACGGAGTTGACGTTCGTATAGGCGTAACGGAAGGTCAGACCGGAACGCCCCTCGCAGGCCGTCATGTAGTGCGACCCCATTTCATAATTATATTTTTCCACCTCAGTGCCGGAGGACGTGATGCGGCGGGTCTGGAAAAGATCCCAGACACCTTGCGTTGTCTCCGAGGCAAAGGGGTTGCAATTTGACATTAGACATTTACCTCTCCATTCCGAATGAGTTTCTTCAGGACCTTCGCGGATACCCTCTGCATTTTCCGGTCGTTCTTCAACCTTTTTAGCATCCGCTCGCAGGCCTTGGCGACACCCGGAACGGACATTTCTCCCGCCTCTTTGCCGAGTTCCCTCAGCGTCAGCCCGCACTTCAGACGCCCGATATGCAGCGCAAGGTCACGCCCATAATCGCCATGGCGACCGATGAAGTCATCCCAGCGTTCACCCCTGACGGATTCAATCGCCCGGACCACTTCCGCAAATGGGAGCAGCCTGCGCCAGGAACGCGCATTAGTCTCCCCTCCCGCACGCTTGGGAACCTTCCGGCGCAGGTTCTCGATAAACGTCGTCCCTCCGATAGCCAGGGCCGCCGTAAGGCGAGCGAAGACGCCTTCCTCGACGCCCTGACGCACGTAGTCCTCAAGGTGGCGACGATAATCCGCCTTCGGATCAACGCCCTTCTCCTGCCCCGCATGCCACCAGAGTCTGTCACAGGTCAGCCAGTCCGGCTTGGGCGCATACCCCGCATACGCGTGATAGGAGCTCCAGGGATGTTGACGCAGCACGGCGAGCCGCGCCTTCACCTGCTCCGCAGTCGGCCCCTCCTGCATGAACCCAGCCTTCTCTCGGGCGCGCTCCTCCTTGCCCTGCCCGAGGCTGCGGATGCGCACGGGATTCAAGTGGATGTAGACGCTGCACGTCAAAGCCCACGATCCCTCGCCGTCCACAGGGATGCTCTTGAATCGCGCCTGGAAGACCGGCCCCGAACGCTCATGCTTGGCGTTGAACCAGGCCGCATAGCTCAGGTTCAGCCACTGCAGCGCACGGCTGGCATTGCCCTCCGGCGTTTCGATCAACAAGTGGTAATGGTTATCCATCAGCACGTAGGCATGCACCACGACGCAGTAACGTTCGACCAACAGGGCCAGCAGTTCTACGAAATGCTCCCGGTCTCGGTCATTCTCGAAAATCTCCTTCCGGAACATGCCGCGCGCGGTTATATGATACCACCCGCCTGCAAAATGATGTCTCAATGGTCTTGCCATGCCGGTAAAATACCAAAACTAAGTTTGATTATCAACCCTTAATTGTCTAATGTCAAACTGCAACCCCTCTGCCCTCTCAAAACTAAGTTTGATTATCAACCCTTAATTGTCTAATGTCAAACTGCAACCCCTCTGCCCTCTCAAGAATATCGGATTTCTCATGGAGGGTAAAGAGCGAAGTGTTGAAGGCGAGGGTTTCAGCAAGCATTTGACCTATTAAAAGCTAATAACCACAACTCACTCTTTCGTATAAAAAAAAGCACTTTCATCACCGTGAGGAAAAAGTCTATTCTTCGTTCCTCTCCTCTGTGATCCAAACTCAAAAAGCATTTGCACACTTAGACAACTAATACCGTTTGTTGTGTAGCTGTTTTTTTGGGTATCATTTAAACTCACAAACAGCGTAATATCTTTAAAATAAACAGAAAATCCTTCAACGTAAAAAACTCCTCCTTCATCTAGGACAAGCCTGTTACCATGTTTCACGATATGCCTGTATGTACATGCAGGTGCCAACTCTATCGTCTCTTCCAAGTCCAGATAAGAACCCTTATAGGAGCCCAGAACATCTTCCACCTTCAGCATAACTGCTGGCTGACAGGAACACAAAACCCCGACTGTTACTACAAACAAGATGAATGCTGTCAAACCACTATTTAATAACTTAGGCGTACTCATTTTATTAGGTATTTCAGAAATTAATAACATTTCATCTCTCCTGTTTTACAATCTAGAAGCAAATCATTTCTGTCCAATCTAATGTTATTCCGACATTTCGACCATATTTCCCAAACTGATTGTCTCCGAACACTGATGATGCAGGTGGGACTGGAATATCAGGGTAAAGCGACAGATTCGGAAATAAGTTTCTATTTTTATAAAAATTTAAATACCTATAGAACCAATAATCATCAAATAAATTTGACCCACCGTTATAACCACCTCCACTGGGACTGAACCGAGTGGCTGACGACCATGATAATGTGTTTTTGATTTCAAACTGTATAATGGCACTACATTTACCACAGTTGCTAATCCTAGCGCTACCAGAAAAAGACCCGAGCACAGCCCTTCCTCGATTTCGCACGGTTGCATCCGCAATAAAACCAAGTACATATCCCAATTCGCCTTCTTCTCTTAAATCTCTACTAAATTCTACGTTCTTTCCTTCAGAACAACCTCCGCTTGCAAAACTTGATTTGAGTTCTTGCCTAACTTTAGCCACCTCTGGAGAACGCATCATATCTTGCGTAATCGTATCATTATCGCCAAACTTAGTCATCCCATCTCCATCTGGGTCTAAATTGTTAAGAAGCCAATCCCAGACTACTCCAGGCGCATGATTCTTGCCAGCATCACCACCACCCCAATAAGGATTATGTGGCGATGGATAACTGATAATCAAACCGCAAAGTCCTAGAAAATCATACGAATCAATTACCGCATTATCCATGCACAAATAGAGGTTCACTCCTCCCCTCTCCCCAATCGGATCCTTGTTCACCCACCTGCCGAGTTCGGGCGAATAGTAGCGATAGCCGTAATAATACAACCCCGTCTCGGCATCAAAATACTTGGTGCTGAAGCGGTGGGAGAAGGTCGAGGCGAGATCGCCGGATTGACTGATGGTATTGCCGAAGGAATCGAAGACATAGTGGGCACTGATTGAGCCCGTGGCATCTACATACTCTGTCACATTGCCGTTTGCATCGAAGCATGGGAAATACGCAGTACTATCGCGATTCACGGCGAGCAAGCCGCCAACGCCGCCTGCGCCTTGAAGGGTGCCAGACAAATCAAGCCCCCAAGCAAAGTAATTGGTGCTGGTTCCTGAACCCTGAACCCTGACCTCTGACACCATGTTCCAGCCGTCCCACACAAAAGTATTTCTCTGTGTCTCCGTGCCTCCGTGAGAAACAATCTTAGCAATGCGCCGGGATTGGTGGTCATAGACGTTGGAGACGAGGAGGGTGTCGTTGGAGTAGACGGCGGTCAAGCGGTTTTCGCCGTCCCAGGAATAGGACCAGACACCGTTGGTGAGCATGTTGCCGTCCAAATCGTAGGCAGGTTCAATTAAACACGGAGGCACGGAGGGCACGGAGTTTGTGATTACGGCATATTGATTCAGGGCATTGGCGGAGTAAGTGTTGGTCAAAGCATTGAGCGATGAGAACACTCTGTTTCCGATGGGATCGTAATCATAACTAGATTCGCCGTTTGCCATAGTCGCGCTTGTCACCTCTGATTTGAGATTATAGCCGAAGGCGTTGTTCACCGTCAAGGTTGGTGTGGTGTCAACTCTGGCAGTTCTGCGGCCGAAACCATCGCTCTCGTAATTGAAGGCTGAGATGGTTGCTGAGCCGAAGGTGTTGGAGACGGTGGTGATGACGTCGCGATTCGGCTCGAATGTCTTGCGAGCGGAATAGGATGGGTGATCAACCGAGGCAATCAGGTGGCTGCCTGGCAGATAGCTGTACTGCCAGTTGTTGACCACACTGTTGACCATTGAGGTCACGCTACCAAAGCGCCCGTATTCATCGAAGCCGTATTCAACGGCATAGTCCTGCCCGATGGAGAGACCTTTCGGACGGCCAAAGGCTTCAACGGGCCTGTCGATGCGGACACCGTTTTGAGTTTCCGCGACAAGGTCAAGGCCGGAATAGATGTTGGTCGTGGATGATACGATCTCGCCGCTCGCAGGCACGAAAGTCTGCGCCACCTTCTGCCTGCCCATTGCATCGTTGATGAAGGATACCGAGGGCGTACCATCGGAATAGGCGGTGTTGGTGAGGCCACCGAAAGAATCATAGCCATACTGGGTCAGCAATTGCTGACCCGTGCTGGCGGTGCGAGCCCAGGCGCGGGTAGAAAGCTGGCCAAGGGCGGTGTAGGAGTAGGCAGGCCCCTTGCCGTCGGAGTACAGCTTGTTTGTCAACAGGCCGGTGGCTTCGTCGTAAAGCCATTGCGTGCGGTCCATCTGAGGCTTGAGCGCCGCGATGTCCGAATATGATGAGATGGCAGCAGTGCCGCGATAGGTGTACATGGCAATCATGCGACCGGCAATGTCATATTCGTAGGCTACGGGGTATGTTGCGCCCCATGTGGCGAGGGTGCGGTTGGCTAGATCGAAGGCCGTGTAGGTCGTGAGGACTGGATCGTTGGCCTTCCCGTACTGGGTGGTGGAGATGCGGCGGCCCGTGCCAGGCTCGTAGCCGTAGACGATACGGGTGCCAAAGGCATCTTCTGTGTAGTCCACCTGACCGATAAGATTATAGTGGGTGTAGGTGCCGGTCAGGCGCTCGTTGCTGGGGCCTGAGCGCGTCTCGGCGCGGATCTGGCGCATGAGCGCGTCATAACCGTAAGTAGTCGTGCATCCATGCTGGTCGGTCTGCGAGAGTGTCAGACCGGCAAGGGAGATTGAGACAGCAGGCAGCACCGACGTGGCGTTGGAGACGGTGGCCGTGAGCACATAAGTTGTCGGATCCTGCACAACCTTCTGCACAGTCTCGTTACCGCGCACATCGCGGTTGCGGGATTCGGCGAGGACGGAGAGCACACCGTTTGTAAGGGGAAAGAGGCGCGTGATGACGGTGTTGGTCATCGGCAGGATCGTAACATCGGAGCAAGACTGGACGGAAGTCGAGACCTGGCGGACGAAGATGCCTTCAAGGACGAAGGCGCTGTCCGTGGACTGGATGCGGGAGACGCTGGCGACGGTCTGGGTGGTTGCGATACTAGCACCGAGCTTGTTATACGCATAGGTCGTCACGGGCAGGTCATACGTGCCCGTCCCGCCTTGGACAATACGGGATTCGGATTCGAGCTGGCCTTTGGAGTTATAGACATAGACGGTCTTGAGTGTCGCGCCGCCGAAGCCGGGGCGCTCCTGGAGGACGAGCTGGCCGAGGGCGTTGTAATGGCTCTTCGAGTAGTCAGCTCCCGTGGGCAAACCATAAGTCGTCTTCTCCCAGCGCGTGCCGGTCGGGGCATCCACGCCCTGCGTGGTGTACTCGGCGCGCATCACGGTGCCGGTGCGGCTCAGCAGCGAGCCATCCGTGCCGTAGCTCTCAATGACGATTGCGCCTGCGGGATCTGTACGGGTGACCGTCGTGTTGTCCAGGCTGTAGGAGGTGCGGTTGGTGCGGCCCATGGCGTCCACGGCAAGGACGGTGCGACCCTGAGTGTCAAAGACCGTCGAACTGGCAATGCCGGTATCGATATCGTTCGTCGCAACGGACTGATAAACGACACGACCCTCCGCATCGTAATTATAGGTCTTTGTCACATTGCCGAAAGGCGTATAGCGGGTGGAGGACTTGATGCGCTTGGCGGTGTCGAAGGTGTTGGTCACGGTTGTGCCGTCGGCGTTCCGCTGCCAGACCGGGCCCGTGCAGATCCAGTTCGACATTTCCGAGGTGCCGTCATGGCGGAACGTGTTGACGCGCTTGTGCATGAGGTTGTAGGTGTGCGTCTCCGAGCCAGCCAAAGTGAACACCGAGCCCGTGTGGACATGGCTTTCCGTGCTCACGACATCGCCACGGAAGTTATAGGTGCTCACGGTGCGCGTGGATTTGCCTGGCAGGACGCGGAAGTATGCCGATGCAGCCGGAGGGAAATCATACCGGATATCCGGATCCACATACCAGTAACCTTGCGTGACGGTTTCCGTCCACGAGCCGTCCTCTCCTGCCGCGTATGCGTAGTGCGTCGCGCTGCCGTCAGGACCCACGGAAAGCTCCAGCCGCCCGCGTTCAACGGGATTCGCGGAGGCTGCCGAATAATGATAGTAATAACTTTTCAACAACGCGCCCGTCTTCGGATCGCGCCGAGTCGTGGTGTCCACAACGTCGAAATTCGAATTCGGTTGTTTGTACGTATATGCCACATCCGAGACTTCCACGCCGTCCTGGATGACGACGGTCCGGACGGGGCGGCGGTCGGTGAAGTGAAAAATGTCAGGTATAGAAGAATAGGTGTTTGTCGTGACCTGGACGATGCCGCCATGCACGGTCTCCGTCTTTTGGGTCATGCGGCCCTCGGAGTCGTAGACGTAGCTCTCGGCCCCGCCGTAGGCGTTGGTCACGGCGCTGAACCTTCCGGCGTTCGCGCCCTGGTCGATGCGGGCGGCCTCATACAGCACCTGCTCGCTGCCGTCCGGGTTCACCGCCGACTGTTTCAGCTTGCGGTAGCCGAGGTAGTCGTTGCTGAAGATTTCGCGTGTCACGGACGACGTCTTCCCGTCCGCTGAAGCGAGCGTGCGGGTCTGCTGGATGCGGCCCGGATAGATGTTCAGGAGCCTCAGGAGGTTCTCGGTCACAGCGTCAGCCCCCTCCCCCCTGGTCAGCCCCCAGGAATAAGACGTCCCGAGGTACTGCCACTCGTAACGGAAGAGGAATTCGTCGCCCCTGCGCTCCTCAAGCTTGAGGCCGTACGAAGTCCCTGAAATCGGCTCGTAGACCGAATCGCAGGCTCGGAAGTGGATGACTTTCTCCCCCCTGGAGCACGGGATGCAGCCCGGGCCCGACACCAGCCGGTATCCCGTGTACTCCGTGCGGGTGAAGAGGAACGTCTTCGACGGGCTGCCCGAGAACGTGTAGCGGCCGTCCGGCCCCGGCTGCTGCGAGACCGCCGCAGGCGGATACCAAGAGACGAGGACCGAGTTGGCGGACGGCTCCGTCATGTCCAGCAGGCCGTCCGCCCTCGACCATATCTGCCGGATGCCCCCGAGATCCTTCACCACGTCGATCCCGAAATCCGCCACTTCCGCTGTCACGCCGTCGGGCGTGATGACTTGAGCCGCTGAATGCAATCCATAGTCATAGACGATGCACGTCCGGTCCGCCAGCAACTCGTAGTATCTTGCCACCTCGCCTTCGCCCCCCAGCCGGCACTGCCTGTTGCGGCCGGAAGCCGTGAGCTTGGGTTTCCCGTTGCTGTCGTAGACCGTCTTCCTGCCGAGGCCGTCCTCGACGGTGATTTCGCCAAGCCCCGCGTCTATGCGGACGATCTTGCTCGAAATCGGATGGTCATAGGCCAGCATCGCACGCGTCCCGAGCTTCTGGCTGGGCACAGCCGCGTAAATCCGGAGGTTCCCCTTCCGGGTCCCGCTAATCCACGGGGACTGGCCAAAGCCCTGGATGAACGATATGCTGCTCACTTTAACCTGCGCGTTATATCCGCACGGGCTGCATTCGCATTCGTCTTCCTGGTCAGGCCCCGTCACTTCCGTTTCATCGTTCGTCGTCACGTTTACGCCAAAAAGGCAGGTCGAGACGGAGAGGGAGAGAATAATGATCCAGAGTGCGCTGATGTTTGTCTTTTTCATTTCGTTTCTTCTGTTTGTCATTGTCAATATGTGTGTGTGTGAGTCTTTAAAACCCCCGCCTTACGGGGCGGGCTGCTTGAGGTCGGAGGGAAGTCCCATCCCCAGGCTGTAGGCGTCACCGAGCGGGACCCCGTCCTGATAGGACTTGATCGTGTGGCAGGTGGAGGCGGAGACCGAGTTCGGATGTATCATGCGGAAGCTGTATTCGCCGGCTTCGCAGAGAGAGGAACCAGGGATCATCCTTGCTATCGAGAGATCGTCGAAGGTAACGCCGCCCACGAAGATGCATATCTCGATCCCGGTGTCAGCGGGCACCCCGAAGGTGACCATGCGGTGTTCCCAGACCTGGCTCGTCGCCCGTCTCTCGATCACCCGCGCATAGCAGTCAAGATGGGTCTGCACCCAGAAGGGGATTGCCCGGCGGCTGTCGAGGATCGGGCCGCCGGTCCCTGCGCGGAGGAGCACGTAGTGGTCCATGTACGCCGAGCTGACGTTGAGTGTGGCGTTGGTGTTGCCGGAGAGCGAGACGGATAGCCCTGATGCGGCTTCGAGCTTCACGCCGGGCGTGAGGCCGGGGACAATCCATGAGCGTGCGCGTCCGAGCTGGCAAGCCGGGGCTGCGGCGGGCAGCGAGCCGTCGTAGACATTGACCGTGAGTGTGCGCGTGACCGGCGAACCCGTGGCGGGCGTCCACAACGTGGTGAACGTCCATGCGCCGTCAAGCGTGAGAGGGATGTCGAGAGGGACGCCCTGAGTGACGGAGACATTCTGGAGCACCGTGCCCGAGGCGTTGACAACGGTGAGCACGGCAGAGCCTGCCTGTGAGACGCCTAGCCTCAGCGTGTCGCCGACGCGGGCGTTGAGGGTGGTCACGCCCGTGACGAGGTCGAGCGGGGTCCACGCCATTGAGACGGCGGAGGTGCAGGCGCCGTTCTCGAAAGAGAGTGCGAGAGAGCTCGCCACGCCTGACGGGTCAAGAGGTAAGTCAGCATACCAGCGGCCCGCGATTGAGGGGCGCACAGTTACACTGGCCCCGCCGAACATGCCTGTGACCAGCTCGGGCCAGCGTGCGGAGCCTTCGACACAGGCCGGGGAGAGCGGGCTTGCGATGACGGCCTTGGATGCGAAGTTCGTGCGTGCCGAGGATGTCGCGACCCAGTCAGCGATGCCGTCGGCGTCCGAATCGGAACCTCCGAGGCTGCCGAGGCCGACAGATGCGATTTTCAATCCGAGGCTGGCGTCCACGGCGTTCCAGACGATGCGAATGCGACGGGGCCCGGCCTTCATGAAGGGCAGGACGGCATCGAAGGAGCCATCGGCGTCCCGGAGCCAGTAGCGCCCGACGAGCTGTCCGTCGGCGTAGACGATGAAGTCGCTCATGGTGATTGGTGTCGTCCCGGACTGCCCCCTCCATTCGTGGCGGCCTGTGACGCGCAGGACGGGCTTGGCATCCGAAGGCAGGTCGAACACGTATTCGACGGCGCCGCGTGCATGGGCTGCGATAAGGGATGCGTCGCGGTAGAACTGTCCTTCCACCTTGTCGGTCTGTGATCCGGTCTTGACGGATATCGGCGTCCATGCGGTGCCGAAGCTCTGGGTGAGCGGGTTCGTGCCGATGCGGATCTCCTCTTTGTCGGAGACGCCGTCGTTGTCCGTGTCGGCGTCCAGGAGGCTGGTGCCGGCCGTGATCTCCTCCTTGTCCGTGAGGCCGTCGAAGTCCGTGTCGGTGTTGAGCGGATTGCTGCCCCTGACGCGCACTTCGTCGCGGTCGAGGATGGTGTCGCCGTCGCTGTCGGCCGTCGTCGCAGCAAGGCGGTCCTCCATCCAGTCCTGGATGCCGTCATTGTCAGCGTCCGCGCCGTGCACCGCGACCAGGCGGATGAAGTCGAGCGCTGGGCGTGAGATACGGGAGCCTGAGACCACGCGGTTGGCCCACGCGATCTTGAAGCGGTGGACGCCTGCGGGCAGCCAGGGCGTGATGAGCCTGCCTTTTCCGGCGCGGTCGATGTCGCCATCCACATACACGGAGCCGATGGAGCGGTCAAGCAAACTGGCGTTGAAGGTGAACCGGTAGTTTGCGGGCGGATCATACTGGAAGTTGCGGGCCTGGATCTCCAGCACATGGAAGCCGGGCGTCTCGACCGTGAGGTCATAGGCGCAGGACGACGCCGTGGAGTTGGCCCATACGAGCGAGTCCCCGGAGGCGGTGAAGTCCGTGGTGATGTGGGTGATATAGCGGGCGGCGGTATCCACACCGTTGCGGAAGGAGGCGACCGAGCCGTCGGGCGTGTTGTCGCTGTCCGTGTCAGGGATGTTCGGGTTCAAACGGAATATGGCGCTTTCGTCGGAGTCCCAGAGCAGGTCGGAATCCGAATCCACGCGGGTGACCAGCGTGGTGGACGAGCCCGTCTCATGGAGGTCCGTGAGGCCGTCGAAGTCGCTGTCGGCCGTCCCGGGGTTGAGGCTGCACCAGAGTTGACGGGCCGAAGCGCCGGAGTCGATGCCGTTCACGCGGAAGCCGAGCACGGAGAGCCTGCGCCCGGCGGGGGCGTCCTCGGTCCATACGATGCGGAAGCGGTTCAGGCCGGCAGGCAGCCAGGGCGTCCAGACCTGCCATGTCGCCCCGCCTGCCGGGATGGCGGAGGCGAATGTCGCGATAACCGCGTCGTCGCAGAAGAGGGTGAGCGAATGGAGCTCTGCGGAGGCCGTGACGTTGGAGAGCGTGACGGAGACCTGATGGAAGCCGGGGGACGGCAGGGTCACGTCGTAGGCGAGGCGGAGCAGGGAGCCTTCGGAGGCTGTGACGGCGTCACCCTGCGCAGTCCAGGAGCCGGACTTCGCGGTGAATGCGGAGCCGCCGATCGCCGCGACCGGATAGACGTCCTGCGTGCCGTCATTGTCGCTGTCGGCCTTCGCGGGGTCGGTCCCGAACCGTCCGGTCTCGTCGGATGTGGGGATGCCGTCGGCATCGGGGTCCATGTCGGGGACGAGGGGGTTCCAGCCTTGGGCGATCTCGACTGCGTCCTTGATGCCGTCGTTGTCCGTGTCATCGGACCAGGTGTCGGTGCCCAGGACGCGCTCCTGCGCGTTGGGGACGCCGTCCGCGTCGAAGTCGAGGCCGTCGGGTTCGCGGTCGCTGACGACGATCGCGTCCATCCCGGCGTCGCCTCCGGTACCGTTCTGCATGGAGATACTGTTCAGTCCGGAGATCGACGGATCCGCGAAGCCGAAGTCGCGGCAGACCGCCACGCCCTGGCAGCAGAGCGTATACTTCTTCGCTTCAAAGTCGAAGCGTATGTCGATGCGCGCCCAGATATTCGTGATGTCCGGGAAGGCGCGGGCCGATTCGACCCACCTGGCTGCGGCGCCGTCGTAGGCGGCGACGCTCTCCCCTTCCAGGGCGAAGAACGCCAAGCCGTTGGTGAAGTTCGCGCCGATGCCTCCCGGGACGAGCCTCGCCCTCATGGACACCCAGACGATGTTCGTCGACAGGCTTGAAGGTATCGGGCGGGTGGCGACGGTCATCCCTTCTTCGACGGGCGTGCGCCTCATCAGAAGCGACTGGCTGCCCTCGGCGGCCTGCCCCGCGACGACATCGACGCCATTGGAGGCGGTCCACCCCTGGACGCCGCTGACGGGGCCTGCGGAGTAGCCTTCGAGCTGCTCGAAGCCTAAGCGCCAGACGAAGGGGGCCTGCGAAAGCGGGACGTTGGTCGAGGCCGAAGGCGCGGAGCCGGAGACCGGCGCGGGGGCCATGTTTGCGAGCGGGCTGCCTGTCAGTCCGAGGAGCTGGGCGTCCTGGTCGTCGTCGAAGCCGTTGCCGTCCGTGTCAACGTAGAGCATGGAGGCGAAGACATGGGCCACGCCCTGCGTGACGTGCAGGGAGAGCGTCCGGGCTTCGGGATATGCGGAGAGCTGTATTTTGTTCGTGAACCAGGTGTCCCCGGCGTGGGCGAGGCTGACAGCAGGAGCGACGGAGACGAGGTTGGAGTCCAGCATGTCGACGGCCATGAAGCCGTCAACGAGCGCCGAGACTGCGAGCCAGAGGTCGTTCGACTGCGCAAGCCGGTCGACGGGCATCAGCAGGTAGCCGAGCTCCGGTTCCAGCACCCATGCGTGGCAGTAGCCGGGGTACTCGACATGGGAGCCGCCGAGGGCGACGCCGTAGCCAGCCCAAGCAGGCCGGGGGTATGCATTGGTCTCGCCGTATGTGAAGCGGGGGTCGCCCCAGAGGTAGAGGGCGCGGGAGACCGGTTCGGCGTCGAGGCTGTCCGGCCATCCGTCGAAGTCGGTGTCCGGGTTGAGGGGGTCCGTCCAGGCGGTCTTCTCGGCCGCGTTGTCCATGAGGTCGCTGTCCGGGTCGGCTTCGGGGGCCGCGGAGTCGCCCGAGAGCCCGAAGAAAATCTCGAAGACGTTGGGTATGCCGTCGCCGTCGGTGTCGCCGTCCGTCTGCGCGACGAGGATGACCCCTGCCAGGATGGCTGCCGGGGGGAGGAGGTAGGCTAATGCTTTTTTCAGTTTCATGGGAGAATTGCCTTATTGGGTTGGAAGAATTGCCTTGTTGCGTTATTGAAGAGTTGAGGTCACTTTGACAGAGGATGCGGCGCGGTCGGAGACCGTCGCCCTACCTTCGCCGAGTTCGGAGAGGGACTTGGTGGCGGCAGCGCAGACGAGTTCGGAGGCGGAGGATTTGGCGAGGGCCTCCAGCGCGGGGCGGGCGGCTTCGAGGCGGGACATACCCGCGAGGCGGGCGGCGGTGATCTGCGCGGCCTCGCTGGCGGAGGCGTCGGAGAGCGCGGAGAGGATGCGGCTGTCGAGTTCGGCGCGGGGGAAGGCGGATGGTTCGGAGGCGAGGATGGTGTTCAGGCCGAGCAGCGCGGTGCCGGGCCAGGTGTTGCCCCCTGCGGACGCGGCGGACATCAGCGTCTCCAGGGCCAGTTCGCGGGCGGCGGGCGCGTCGTCGGCGTGGTCGGAGACCCCTGCCCTACCCGCCAGGTTCAGGTAGCCGGACGTCAGCATCTGGAGGCAGTAGTCGCGCCAGACCTCGTCCTGCGCCGGGTCGGCGTGCTGCAGGGCCAGGTCGGCCAGGATGTCCGCAGGGAACCCGGGTTGCTGGAGGAGGATGTCCGTCGCGGCGTTCTTCACGCCGTTGAACTCCAGGGGTGAGAGCGCCATGGAAGGGCTGAAAGGTTCAGAGACGAGAGCCCTCAATGTGGCTACCTGGTTGGAGGACAGGACGGCCGGAAGTTCCCTCAGCGCGGCCATGCTCCCGGGGTAGCTGGTAGCTCCGGGCCCCAAGGTGCTGACAAACGGGTTCACATTGTTTGTGGCGGGGCCGGCCGATGCCCGTTTAAGAGCGGACTGCCTGAGCTGGGCCGCTGTGCTACGGCGGGGCGGGGAGTGATTGGCGGACAAGACTGTCCGCGCTCCCAGGCCGGCATCGAGGGCTGCATTACCGGAGAAAAGGAGGCATAACCCTCCAAAAAGAGACAAAAGGCTGAAAATCGCCAGAAAAATGCGCAAAAAAGGCTTTTTGTTGCCTGTGTTATTCAAATCGACCACTTTCTTCCTGATGCTTTAAGCCGCATACCCTTGCCAGCCAGCGTCAGAAATTTCAACGACCTCAATAAACGGAAAGAGCGAAAAAATGCCTGTTTTCTACAAACTTTTACGCGTTTATTTTTACAATGTTGCCTAGAATATCGGATTGCCGCTGGCTTGTCCAGTGCTATTTTTACCCGATCAGCAAATTTTTAAACTCTTGTGATTTGGCCTTGACCGAACGCGACAAAAAAAGAGACGGCAGGTTTCCCTACCGTCTCTTTTTTTACTGGCTAATCTTAGTTGAAGATCTCGTCGACCGCTGCGGCCTGAGCTTCGCCAAAGACAGCCTTCATTTCCTCTTCGCTGATCGGCTCCTTCATCTGCACGAGCTTGATGTGGCGGTGCAAGGGGAAGCCTGTTCCACCCGGGATCAAGTGACCCAGGATGACGTTCTCCTTGAAGCCGCGCAACTCGTCGACACGTCCGATCGTCGCGGCATCGGTCAGCACACGCGTGGTGTCCTGGAACGATGCAGCCGAGATGAAGCTGTCGGTTTCGAGCGAGGCCTTGGTGATACCCAGCAAAGCGGGCTGCGCTTCAGCCGGACGCTTACCTTCTGCAACGATCTCTTCGTTGATCTCCAAGAATTTCTGGCGCGTCACCTGCTCGCCCCACAAGAAGTCCGTGTCGCCCGGATTGGTGATGCGTACTTTACGCAACATCTGGCGGACGATGATTTCAATGTGCTTGTCGTTGATTTCCACGCCTTGCAGACGATAGACCTGCTGCACTTCGTTCACGAGGTACTTCTGGAGTTCCTGAGGTCCGCAGACATCGAGAATTTCCTGAGGCACGACCGGACCTTCTGTGAGCTGCTGGCCCTTCTTCACGCGGTCACCCTTAAACACAACGACCTGCTTGCCCATGGGGATCAAGTGTTCTTCGTCATGTCCGGTGATTTCGTCGCGGACGATCAAGCAACGCTTGCCGCGCTGATGTTCGCCAAAGTCAACCGTACCTTCGATACGTGAAATTTCAGCGGCATCCTTCGGCTGGCGCGCTTCAAAGAGTTCCGCTACGCGCGGCAGACCGCCTGTAATATCGCGGGTCTTCGCTTCCTTACGGGGCGTCTTTGCGATCATGATACCCGGCGTGACCTTCGAGCCTTCCTTCACCATCACGATAGCGCCTGCAGGGATGTGATAGAAGCCGAGCGTTTCGCCGGACTTCTGATCCTTGACGATAATCTGAGGATGGAGCTCTTCCTTGGTTTCAAGGACGAGCAGGGTCGAGGCACCCGTGACAGCGTCATGGTCGGTACGGACCGAGACATCATCCACGAAGTCATGGAACGATACGACGCCCGGCTTTTCAGCAAGAATCGGCACCGAATGCGGATCCCATGTTGCGACTTTGTTACCGACCTTGACCTGTGCGCCATCTTCCACGAGCAACGTGGTACCGATGTGCAGGTTGTAGGTGTCGATTTCATTGCCTTCGCCGTCGACGATTTCAATCGTTCCGTTCTTATTCAGGACAACGATGTTGCCTTCGTCATTACGGACTGTACGCACGTCAACATACTTGAGGAAGCCGGGGTTCTTCACGACAATTTCAGGAATCTTGGCCACGGTCGAAGCGGTACCACCGATATGGAACGTACGCATCGTCAACTGTGTGCCCGGTTCACCGATCGACTGTGCCGCAATAATACCGACAGCGACACCGATCTCAACAGGCTTGCCTGTGGAGAGGTCGCGGCCATAGCACTTTGCGCACATGCCGTGAGGTGAATCGCATGTCAGACCCGAGCGGATCCAGACGCGTTCAATACCTGCGTCATCAATAATCTTGCAATACGCTTCGTCAATTTCCGCATTGGCCGGAACAACGATTTCGCCGGTGACGGGATGACGGATTTCATAGAGCGCCACACGGCCCAGGATACGTGTCTTCAGAGGAATGAGTGTTTCATCGCCTTCTTCCACAGACTCGACTTCAATGCCGTTCACGGTATTACAGTCCTGGATCGTGATGATCACGTCCTGTGACACGTCAACAAGCTTACGTGTGAGGTAACCTGCGTCAGCGGTCTTCAACGCGGTATCCGCCAAACCTTTACGCGCACCGTGCGTGGAAATGAAGTATTCCAACACGCTCAGGCCTTCACGGAAGGAAGCGGTGATCGGGCGTTCAATGATTTCGCCGGACGGGTTAGCCATCAAACCGCGCATACCTGCGAGCTGACGGATCTGGAGTTTCGAACCACGGGCCTTGGAGTCCACCATCATATAGACGGGGTTGGTCTCCTTGGGCTGATCGTCTTCGCTCTTTTTGTTCTTATCAATCGTCTTGTAGAGCTCGTCCGAAATCTTTTCGGTCGCAGCCGTCCAAATATCAACGATCTTGTTGTGACGTTCGCCGTCCGTGATCACGCCGGTCTGGAACTGGGAATCCACCTTTTCAACTTCGGTGTACGCCTTGGCAATAATCTCGTCCTTGATTTTAGGGCGGATCATATCCTTCAGGCCCATCGAGACACCTGCGAGACACGCATGCTTGAAGCCGAGGGTCTTGAGTTCATCCAGCGCCTTCACGGTGCGGGCATGGCCCGACACCTGGTGGCAGTTCAGGATGAGGTCACCCAGCTTGCTCTTGTCAATCTTGTCATTGACAAAGCCAAGCTCTTCCGGCCACAGCTCATTGAAGATCACACGGCCAGCCGTGGTTTCAATGACGCGCGGATCAGGCGTGCCGAAGCGGCGGCCCTTGATATTATAATCCGGGTTGCGGAAACGGATACGCGTATGATAGGTGATGGCGCCATCAGCGATCGCGAAATCAACTTCACCTGCCGAGTTAAAGAGCGTCAGATGCTCATGACCCGCCGGCTTCTTTCCTGCGATCTTATCCGCCAGCTTATCCTGCTGACTGGGAATCGTGAGGTAGTAAATACCCAGCGCGATATCCTGCGTCGGCGTCATGATCGACTTACCGGAGGCCGGCGAGAAGATCGAGTTTGAGGCCAACATCAAGAGACGGCTTTCGAGCTGAGCTTCAACTGACAACGGAACATGCACGGCCATCTGGTCACCGTCGAAGTCGGCGTTGAACGCGGTACAGACCATCGGATGAATGCGAATCGCTTCGCCTTCAATGAGGACCGGTTCAAAGCTCTGAATCGACAAACGGTGCAAGGTCGGCGCACGGTTCAACATGACGGTCTTGCCCTTGGTCACTTCTTCGAGAATGTCCCAGACTTCAGGTGCGTGACGTTCAATCATCTTACGCGCGGTACGCACGGTATGACAGATGCCCTTCTCCTTCAGACGGCGGATGATAAAGGGCTCGAACAGGGTGAGCGCCATCTTCTTCGGCAGCCCGCACTGCGTCAGCTTCAATTCAGGACCGACGACGATCACCGAACGGCCGGAATAGTCAACGCGCTTGCCGAGCAGGTTCTGACGGAAACGGCCTGTCTTGCCCTTCAGCATATCGCTCAAGGACTTCAGCGGACGGTTTCCGGCGCCAGCGACGGCGCGGCCATGGCGGCCATTGTCAAACACAGCGTCAACAGCTTCCTGCAACATGCGCTTTTCATTGCGGATAATCACATCCGGTGTCTTCAGCGCCAGCAGGTTCTTGAGACGGTTGTTGCGGTTGATGACGCGACGATAGAGGTCGTTCAAGTCAGAGGTCGCGAAGCGGCCGCCCTCGAGCGGAACCAACGGACGCAACTCTGGCGGAATGACGGGCAGCGCATCCAGAATCATCCACTCCGGCTTCGCCTTGCTGGTGCGGAACCCTTCAACAATCTTCATGCGCTTGGTGATTTTCTTGCGCGTCTGTTTGCTGCGGGTATTCTCGATCTGCTCTTCCAAGTCATGCATGAGCTGATCCAGGTCAACCTTGTTCAAGCACTTACGGACCGCTTCCGCGCCCATCTGTGCTTCAAAGTTTTCGCCGAACTGCTCAACCGCTGCATGATACTCCTCTTCCGAGAGAAGCTGCATATACTTCAGCGTGGTCTCGCCCGGGTCGGTCACGAGATAATCTTCATAGTACAACACGCGTTCGAGTTCCGTCGCGGTCTTGTCCAGGACCAAACCGATACGGCTCGGGCTGCACTTGAAGAACCAGATGTGCGACACTGGCACGGCCAATTCGATATGGCCCATACGCTGGCGGCGCACACGCGACACGGTCACTTCCACGCCGCAACGATCGCACACCACACCCTTGTGTTTAATGCGCTTGTACTTGCCGCAGGAACATTCCCAGTCGCGGGTCGGGCCGAAAATCTTCTCACAGAAGAGGCCGTCGCGTTCCGGGCGATACGTGCGGTAATTGATGGTTTCAGGATTGCGGACTTCGCCATGGCTCCAGGAACGAATCGTTTCCGGAGAGGCAAGCGTGATGCTCACCGCATCATAATGCGCGCTTGCATCGAACATACCGCCAAACATTTCTTTAACTGCATAAGGATTCATTGTAGGGTCCCTCCGTTACTTAGATTCGAGTTGTCAGGTCAGCGACCGGCTGCGCCGTGTCCCCGCCAAGCAAGCGCATGTCCAGACAGAGACCGCGCAATTCGTTCATCAACACCGAGAAGGACTCCGGCATACCGGCATCGAGGGTGTTCTGTCCCTTGACAATCGCTTCGTAGATGCGCGTACGGCCGCCGACATCGTCGGACTTGACCGTCAGCAGTTCCTGCAAGGCATAGGCTACGCCGTAAGCTTCCAGGGCCCACACTTCCATTTCGCCCATACGCTGCCCGCCGTACTGAGCTTTACCACCCAGCGGTTGCTGCGTGACAAGGGAATAGGGTCCTGTCGCACGTGCGTGAATCTTATCCGTGACCAAGTGATGAAGCTTGAGCATGTAGATCTGGCCGACCACGACGCGCTGATCAAACGGCTCGCCTGTGCGGCCATCGTACAGAACCGTCTTGCCGTCTTCGCAAATCCATGCGTTGCCGCCAATTTCCTTGGCCTGCTTGTCGCGGGCCTTGCGGAGCAACTCATCAATCTCATGCTCCTTCGCGCCATCGAACACAGGTGTTGCGGCATGGATGCCGAGCACCTTACAGGCCAGGCCGAGATAGGTCTCGAACAACTGCCCCAAGTTCATGCGTGAAGGCACGCCGAGCGGATTCAACACGATATCCACGGGGTTGCCATCGGGCAGGAACGGCATATCGCAGTCCTGCACAATCTTGGCGACGACACCCTTGTTACCGTGACGGCCTGCGAGTTTGTCACCCACGGAGAGATTCTTCTTCTCCGCGATGTAGACGCGCACTTGCTTAATCACGCCGCCTTCATCCACCAGACCGCCGAAGTCCGAACCGAAATCATCGTCGGTCATCTCGTTCACTTCCGCGAATTTCGGGCGGAAGTTGCTGATGATCTCATCGATCTTCTGCTGGACAGGGCTGTTTTCAATCTGGATATGGTCATGGGCCTTTGCCAAGCGCGCCAGCAAGGTCTTCGTGATCTTGCGATTCGCCGGGATGATGATCTCGCCGGAATTGACATCCAGGACATCCAACGGAATCTTTTCGCCGAGCAGGATGTTGCAGAGGGAGGTCGTCAGATCCTCTTCCAGCGCCATCACCTTCTTTTGGCGTTCCGCCTCAATGTCGCGCGGTTCCTTGGACTTCTTGTCCTCGTCGTCATCAGCCAGTGAAAGGAACGGGCGACGGGCTTCCTGCTGTGACGTCACCTTGACGTCCATCACGATGCCATAGACGCCGCTCGGCACGGTCAGCGAGGTGTCACGGACATCCGCTGCCTTTTCACCGAAGATGGCGCGCAGCAGGCGCTCTTCAGGTGCCAATTCGCTCTCGCTCTTCGGCGTAATCTTGCCGACCAAAATATCGCCCGGGTTCACTTCCGCACCAATCCGGACCACACCGTCAGCCGCGAGATTCTTGAGTGCATCTTCGCCGACATTCGGGATATCACGGGTGATCTCTTCCGGACCGAGCTTGGTATCACGAGCGCCCACTTCGAAATCCTGAATATGGATCGAGGTGAAGATATCATCGCGCACAATACGTTCGCTCACAAGAATCGCATCTTCGAAGTTGTAGCCCGTCCACGGCATGAAGGCGACCATCAGGTTCTTACCCAGTGCCAGTTCGCCTTGGTGCGTGGCTGGACCGTCTGCAAGGACTTCGCCCTTCTTGACGGTGTGGCCGACCTTGACGATGGGCTTCTGGTTGAAGCAGGTGCCTGCATTGCAACGGCGGAACTTCTGCAGCGGATAGCGCTGGACATCCTCTTCCGACTTCTTGCTCTTGGGCATCTTGCCATCTTCGGAGATCACAATTTCCGTTGCCGACGCATACGCAACGACACCCGCCTTCTCGGCGAGCACGGTCACGCAGGAGTCTGAAGCGGAACGCTTCTCAAGACCTGTGGCGACATAGGGACGTTCTGCCCGCAGCAGCGGAACAGCCTGACGCATCATGTTCGCGCCCATCAAGGCACGGTTCGCATCATCGTGTTCCAGGAAGGGGATCAGACCGGCAGCAATCGAGACGACCTGCATCGGCGAGACATCCATATACTGGACGCGCTTGCTGTCGACGTCTTCGAACTCTGTTTTGTAACGGGCTGTCACGCGAGGCGAGGCAAAGCTGCCATCATCCTTGAGTTCCGAGTTCGCCTGAGCGATCACGAAGTTTTCTTCCACGTCCGCGGACATGTATTGCACTTCATTCGTCACCTTGCCATTACGCACCACGCGATACGGGCTTTCGATAAAGCCAAACGGATTGATGCGTGCATAAATGCCGAGGGATGAAATCAAGCCGATGTTCGGACCTTCAGGCGTTTCAATCGGGCAAATACGGCCGTAGTGGGAGGGATGCACGTCGCGCACTTCGAAACCTGCGCGCTCGCGGCTCAAACCGCCGGGGCCGAGGGCCGAGAGACGACGCTTATGGGCCAAACCGGAGAGCGGATTGGTCTGATCCATGAACTGCGAGAGCTGGCTGCGGCCAAAGAAGTCTTGCACAACGGCCGACAGGGACTTGCTGTTCACCAGGCGGGCTGGCGCAAGAACGCCGCTCGCAGGATCAAACAGGGTCATGCGCTCACGAATCAGGCGCTCGGTACGGGCGAGGCCCACCCGGCACTGATTCTCGAGCAGTTCGCCTGCTGTACGGATACGGCGATTGCCCAAATGGTCAATGTCATCCACCTGTTCCTTGCCCACGTAAATGCGGAGCAGGAGCTTCAGCGATTCAATGACGTCAACGCCGGACTCATCCAGCACGCGCAAATCTTCAGAGACCTTGCCGGAGAGACCGAGGCGCTGATTGATTTTATGACGGCCCACTTTGCCCAGATCGTAGCGGCGGGGTTCAAAGAAGAGACGCTTGATGAGTGTCTTTGCATTCGACGAAGTTGCCGGATCGCCGGGACGCAGACGCTTGTAGATGTCCTTGAGCGCCTCTTCCTCGGTGTGGATGCCTGCCTTGGCGTCTTCGCGCAATGTCTTGATGAGGGTGCCTTCATCGATCGACACGTCCACGACCGAGACCTTGGAGATCCCAGCGGCATGAATGGTTTCAAGGGCGGAGACGGTGATCGGATCGAGGCGCTTGGCCAGAATCTTCTTGGACTCCATGTCAATCACATCGTTCTTGAAGAGCAGCATGTCGATTTCATCCGTCGCATACGCCTTCTTCGTCTGAAGTTCCCTGAAGGTATAGAACAGCTTCAATATCTCTTCGTCCGTACCATAGCCCAATGCGCGCAAGAACGTCGTCACATAAAATTTACGACGGCGGCGGCGGCGGTCCATGTAGACCCACATGATGTCGCTCGAATCGAACTGGATTTCAATCCAGGACCCGCGGTCTGGAATCAACCGGACGGAATAGAGGATCTGTCCATTCGGATGGGTGGCTTTTTCTGAGCAGATGCCGGGCGAACGGTGCAACTGCGAGACAATGACGCGCTCTGCGCCATTGATGACGAACGCGCCATCCCGTGTCATCAGGGGTATTTCACCCATGTAGACATCCTCTTCGCGGACTTCGTCGCCGTCCTTCAGACGGAACGTCGCGGTCAGCGGAGCGGCAAACGTGGTGCCATCCGCCAGGGCGGTGAGCATGTCACATTTGGGAGCGCCAATTTCATACTTGACGAAATCGAGGGTGTATTTACCGTCGTAGCTATCAATGGGGAACACTTCACGAAAGATGGCTTGAAGGCCTTTTTCTTCACGCTTCAGGGGTGCAGCATCTTTCTGTAAGAAGTCTTGATACGACTTTGTCTGAATTTCGATCAGATCTGGAGGCTGAATAACGGCTTTCAGCTTGCCGAAAACTTTACGATCAACCATTGCCTACCTCAGGGTTGGATGTTAATGAATCTTTCACTGCCACTTAAAGACCTAGCACGCGCGTTTGACTCCGCTTGCCCGCTGAACACTGGTTGCGCCTCGTGAATCGCCGGTTGTGAATGGAAGTGTGGTAAGCAGCCACTTTTTTAACTAATTCACACTACGGTTGATCCTGCGTCCACCCTGTCCAGGTGCGTGATGTCTCTCGTTCTACAGTTGCTAACGTGATGACTGATGGGCTTTTTGAAGCAACAAAGTGAAAATTAAAAACAGAAACGGAACAGCCGTTAGACCGTATCCACTTCCCATTTTTAATTTTCGACTTTTGCTTCCGACTCAAACCTGCCAGAGTCATCCGCTGGCAGATTTGAGCGGCAGTATCTTTACTTTACTTCAACCTTGGCGCCAGCCTTCTCCAAGATGTCCTTCATCTTAGCGGCTTCATCCTTGCTCACGGCAGCCTTGACAGTCTTCGGAGCGGCTTCGACGAGGTCCTTCGCATCCTTCAGGCCCAAACCTGTGATGGTGCGGACTTCCTTGATGACGCCGATCTTGTTTGCGCCAGCCTCAAGGAGGATCACATCGAACTCAGTCTTCTCTTCGACTGGAGCAGCGGCAGCAGGAGCAGCAGCAGCAGCAGCTACAGGAGCGGCGGCGGATACGCCCCACTTCTCTTCGAGCGTCTTCACCAACTTGGAGATTTCGAGAACCGACAGGTTGCTCAGAAAATCAATGACTTCTTCGTTTGTCATGTTATGTCTTCCTTTTTCTTGTTGTGCAACCGCCTACGTTATTTCGCGCAGGCGGGGTCGCCGCAGACATCACTCCTCATAAAGGAATCGCGCGTTCATGCGCAGAGGATCCAGCACTCGCCGACATCCCATGTCCAACGGCTTTTACGACACGTATTATGCCGCAGATCCGTTCTTCTTGTCTTCGTACGCCTTAAGTGCGTACAACACGTTAAGCAGCGGTGCATTGAGCACACGCACAAAACTCGTAGCAGGAGCCAGGAGAGTTCCGAGCAACATCGCACGCATGACGTCCTTCGAAGGCAGCTTCGAGAGCGCTTCGACATCCGCTGCACTCAAGGCCGCCTTTTCAAGGCTTGCGCCCTTGACCGAGGCGATATTGTTCTTCTTCACGAACTCCGTCAGTATCTTCGCCGCTTCCGTCACATCACCCTTGCCGGTGACGATGGCGGTGGGGCCAAAGAGCATCTTGGAGATATCATCCCACCCGAGCTCCTTGGCAGCCTTGGCCAGATAGGTGTTCTTGACAACCATCGCGCGGGCGTTCTGCTGGGCAAGTTCCTTGCGCAGCGTCGTGAGTTGCGTCACTTTCAAACCGCCGTAGTTGAGCACAAAACAGAAGTCCGATGTCGTTACGCGATCGATGACTTCATTCAAAATAGAAACTTTTTCAATTCTCATGGTCAAAATCTCCTATTATTCCTTGACCAACACGCGAACACCTGCGCCCATCGTCGAGCTCACCGTCATGGAACGAATAAACGCTCCCTTGGTGGAAGCCGGACGCTCTGCCTTGACAGCATCATAAAGGGTGTTGATGTTACCGACCAGTTTATCCGCATCGAAGCTCGCCTTGCCGCAGAGCGCGCCGATATTACCGGAACGGTCCATACGGAAGTCAACCTTGCCACCTTTCGCCGCCTTTACAGCCGCTGCGGTGTCATCCGTCACGGTGCCGGTCTTGGGATTCGGCATCAAGCCACGAGGACCGAGGACGCGGGCGATTGTACGCACCTGCTTCATCGCATCTGTCGTTGCAATCGCGACATCGAAATCCATCCAGCCGCCCTTGACCTTTTCGATCAGGTCTTCGTAACCGACTTCGTCAGCACCTGCGGCACGTGCTTCATCAGCATGTTGCCCTGCGGCGAAGACGATGACGCGCACCTTCTTGCCTGTTCCATTGGGAAGGCTCACAGACGCGCGGACGGTCTGATCTGACTTTGTTGTATCCACACCCAGACGGAACGACACTTCGATGGTTTCATCGAATTTCGCGCTGGCGTTTGCCTTAACAAAAGCGACGGCTTCTTCGAGGCTCACAGCCCCGGTCGGCACTTTCTTCAGGATATCTGTATAACGTTTACCATGCTTAGCCATGTTTCAGTTCTCCCTTAACCAACGATTTCGATACCCATGTTGCGTGCAGTACCTTCGATCATCCGCATTGCGGCCTCTTCGTTGGATGCATTCAAGTCGTCCTTCTTGATCTGGACAATCGTCCGGAGCTGTTCGCGCGTCACCTTACCGACCTTGTCGCGGTTGGGAACGCCAGAACCCTTTGCCAGTCCAGCTTCCTTCTTGAGGAGCGCGGAGGCCGGCGGACTCTTGAACACCAAGGAGAAACTGCGGTCAGCATACACCGTAATCACTACGGGAATGACCAAGCCAGCTTTTTCTTGAGTTTTAGCGTTGAATTCCTTACAGAACGCCATGATATTGACGCCTTGCGAGCCCAAAGCAGGGCCTACAGGCGGTGCAGGATTCGCGGCGCCTGCCGGAATCTGCAATTTCACGATTGCCGTGACTTTCTTTGCCATAATACACCTTCACTGTCTGTCGTGATTCTCCCAGCATCCCCACTGGTACAACCGAACCACCGTTGACGAACCGTATCCGCAACGCCTACTTACACGTTCTCAATGACCGCGCGTTCAACCTGCCAATATTCCAGTTCCACCGGAGCCGAGCGACCAAAGATCGCCACTGAAACTTTCAGTTTGCCCCGATCAGGATCCACTTCATCGACTGTCCCGTTAAAGCTCATGAACGGGCCGTCAATGATCTTAATGGTCTCGCCAGGTTCAAAGGCAACCTTCGGCTTGACCTTCTCTTTTTTCGCAGCGACTTGGTTGACGATCGCGTCAACCTCCTCAGCTGGAAGCGGCATGGGGCGCTCACCACCGATGAAACCGATAACGCCTGACGTCTCCTTCAGAAACCGCCACGTCGGCTCCAAGACCTGTCGCCCCTCATCATACAACGCTAAATTGATCAGCACATATCCGGGGAAGAACTTCCGCGTGACCGTTGTCTTCACGCCATTCTTCACTTCCGAAACCTTCTCCGTCGGAATGATAACCTCGCCAATGTACTCGCCCATCTCTTCCATGCGGATGCGCGCTTCGATGGACCGTTTGACCTTCTGCTCTTGCCCGGTCAACGTATGCAAAACAAACCATTGCTTGGTCATTGAGGTTACTCCGAATTAAGAATGGATAAGCTGTAAAACAAGTTCAATCACCTTGTCACAACATAGCACCACAACAGCCATGATTACGATGAACGAAAGGACAACCAATGTCGAATCAACCAGCTCCTGGCGATCCGGCCATGAAATCTTCCGGAACTCGACACCGACCTCGCTCAGATAAGTGCCTATGTTTTGGACAACTTGCTTCATACGCTTGATTCCTCGATGACAAAAAATTGGCAGGCCAGGAGGGAGTCGAACCCCCATCTACGGTTTTGGAGACCGCTGCTCTGCCATTGAACTACTGGCCTGTAAAATTTCTCACTCCTGCGGTTCGGGGTTTCCCCCTCTCCACTGGGGCTGACAGCTGTCAGCCCTTATTTCGCCTCACGATGCAAGGTGCGCTTCCGTTCATTCGGGCAGAATTTCTTCATTTCCAAACGGTTGGTCTGCGTACGCTTGTTGCGTGTGGTCGTATAGTTGCGGCGCTTGCACTCGGTGCAAGCCAATGTTGCTAATTCTCTCGGCATATTCGTCTCGCTTGAGCGTGAACTCGTGCCCGGACCGGTATGTTCGCATACCGGCCGGACACGCTCACAGGAAACAGTTACTTACTTCGTGACCTTCTCAACCGTTCCGGCGCCGACTGTGCGGCCGCCTTCGCGGATTGCGAAGCGCATCTTATCTTCCAAAGCGACAGGCTGGATCAGCTTCACAGACATCGCAATGTTGTCGCCCGGCATAACCATTTCCACGCCTTCCGGCAGGGTGATGTCGCCCGTGACGTCCGTTGTACGGATGTAGAACTGGGGACGATAGCCCTTGAAGAACGGGGTATGACGGCCGCCTTCTTCCTTGCTCAGCACGTACACCTGGCCGGTGAATTCCGTGTGAGGCGTGATGGATCCCGGCTTGGCCAGAACCTGACCGCGCTCGACATCTTCCTTCTTCGTGCCGCGGAGCAAGCAGCCGACGTTGTCGCCAGCCTGGCCCTGATCGAGCAGCTTGCGGAACATTTCAACGCCTGTGCAGGTCGTCTTGGCGGTCGGACGGATACCGATGATTTCGATATCGTCACCCACCTTGACAATGCCGCGCTCGATACGACCGGTCACCACGGTGCCACGGCCTTCAATCGAGAAGACGTCTTCGATCGGCATCAGGAATGCCTGGTCAAGGACGCGCACGGGTTCCGGGATGTAGCTGTCAAGAGCTTCCATCAGCTTGGTGATGCATTCGCATGCAGGATCATCAACTGACTTCGCCTTGGTGGCCGGGAGAGCGGAACCACGGATGATCGGAATATCATCGCCCGGGTATTCATACTTGGAAAGCAGCTCGCGGACTTCCATTTCGATGAGGTCCAACAGTTCTGCATCGTCAACCAGGTCAACCTTGTTCAGGAAGACGACGATCGCCGGAACGCCGACCTGACGCGCCAACAGGATGTGCTCGCGGGTCTGCGGCATCGGTCCGTCAGCAGCGGAGACCACAACGATCGCGCCGTCCATCTGCGCGGCACCCGTGATCATGTTCTTCACATAGTCAGCGTGTCCCGGGCAATCGACGTGTGCATAGTGACGGTTCGGGGTCCCGTACTCAACATGCGACGTTGCAATGGTTAAAATTTTAGTGGGATCGCGGCGGCCTGCGGATTCCGAGGCTTTAGCGACTTGGTCATAGCTGATCGGCGCATTGAAACCCTTGAGGGCCTGAACGTGCGTGATAGCAGCTGTCAATGTGGTTTTGCCATGGTCAACGTGACCAATGGTGCCAACGTTTACGTGTGGCTTTTCGCGAACAAATGACTCTTTAGCCATTTTGGTTTCTCCTGTGAGTGTTGACTAATAAATCCAGTACCTGCAAAAATGGAGCCAACAAGCAGAATCGAACTGCCGACCTCTTCCTTACCAAGGAAGTGCTCTACCAACTGAGCTATGTTGGCCTTACCCTTGACGGGGCAAAGAACCCCTTACCCAGTTTTCCCGCAGCATACAACCACGAAAAAACAGTTTAAGATGCTCTCTATCCTTGCCATACTGAGTTTTCTACCTTCTCAAGACCCATGTCATGAAAAAAGAAAACCCCAAAAATATATCGAAAAGGCATCGACAAGTCAATCACCGTCAGTTGAATTTTTGATTTTTTTTATTGGAGCCGCATTCTGCCTCGTTATTTCGGGGGCAAATTCAGATGGATATCCATCTGCGGGAAGGGAATCGAGATCTTATTTTCGCCGAGAATCGTGTAGATTCTGACCTGCAATTGGGTCGAAATTTCAGCATAAACAGGCATTTCGATCCAGACGCGCACCAGGAAGCTGACGGCACTGTCTTTGAAGCCGTTGAGGATCACCAGGGGCTGGCGGGCATCGGCGCGTTCAATACCGGGTTGCTCGGCGACAGCCTTCAAGAGCAGGCCGCGCACCACGGTCAGGTCGCTCCCGTATGCGATATCCACCGGGATGTCATAGCGCCGGCATCTGTCATTGCGGGTCCAGTTGCGAAATTCCTTGGAGGTGACCACTGCATTGGGATAGGTGACGATCGCGCCGTCGGTCGTCTCGACAATGGTGCGCCCGAAGGTAATCTTCTGAACGGTCGCAAACTGGTTGTTCCCGATTTCAACCAAGTCGCCGGGGCGGATCTCCTGCCCCACCAGCAAGGTGATCCCCGAGAAGAAGTTCTCAGCGATGCCTTTGAGTGCAAGCCCCAAGCCCAGGCCCAGGCCGCCCAGCATGACCAGCATGCTCTTCGCATTGACTTGGCAGATGACACACGCCACGATCACAAAGCAGGTCCATGAGAGATAGCGCCCGATCGTCAACGCGGAAGCATACAGCGCGCCATTGGCTTCAGCCTTTTGCTGCCGCATACGCACCTGGACGTTTTCAGAAATGAACTTAATCGCAAATTGCAGAACCAGCGCCAGGAGTGCAATCACCAAGACCCTGTTAATCGTGATGATCGCCACCTCCGTCATCGGGAGCGGCTTGCTGAACAGCGTTTCAAAGTAATCCTGCAAATGGTACGTTTGCGCCAGCCAGAAAAAGAGGGAGACCACCAGGGCCCCCCAGACCAGCGGGAGCACCAGCCGTTTCAGGACGATGTTGCGAAGACGTCGCAAGAACCCTGTTGATATCACATGATAAATATTCATTGTGATGACGACCGCCAACAGCACCTGCGCAACTAAGACCTGCCAGCCGAGCGTCATGGTAAAGGCGAAATAGACAAAGCCGGAGAGGGCCAGCCAGGCGGAGACCAGGGCTTGCAGAATCGTCAAGCCCCCCAGGCAGAAGGTAAAGGTGTCGTGGCGCTCGGACATGAGGCAGCGGAGCAGCCACACAGCCACGAAAATATTGAGCACCGGCAAAATGACCAGGAGCGGAATACGTGAGACGAGTGTGATGTAGAGGCCTGCGCAGATCAGATGCTGCACAACGACCGGCAGGACAAAGCGGATCACGCCGCGAGTCTCGCGTGAGGTTTGATTGCGCATCAGCATGGCGACCAGCAAGATGCCTGTCGAGGAGCAGGCCTGGAAGGCCTGGATAAAGACGTTGGCGGCGCCTGCCGACAGCCAGCAGGAGAGCACCGAAACGCGCAAGACGATGGCCACGATCAAGAGCCAGTAGCCAAAGGAGAAGACGGCCCATGCTGCGGGGTCATTGGCAAGCATGGAGGAGCGAAGCAGGAAGGGCTTGACCCAACGCGTCTTGACATAGACGAGCAGCGAAGCCAGAAGCGCGAAGAGCACTAGGAAGCGCAACCAGAATTCAGCTGTCAACGGAATCTGCGTGCGCCACCAATTCGCGACTTTCACCTGCCAGAGCGGCATATAGCGGATGAAGGAGAACCAGGCTCTCCGGAGATCCATGTTCCGCGTCAAGAACATATCCTGAAGCGCCACTTCCCGCTTTTTATTGGAGCGCTCATGCAACTCATCGACCAAGGTCTTCACGCGATCCAATTTATCCGAGAACGCGTGAAGCGGCGACTGAAGCGAGAGGATCGAGTCCAGATTGGCACGCCGTTCTGAAATGTTCTGATCAATGGCGGCGAGCAGTGCCGGATTGACTTGGCGCGCCTTTTCTTCTTCTAACGATTGAATGACGCGATTCAAGGAGTTCGTTCGCACGATAATATCCTGCAAACGGGAAACATGCGCCTTCACGCCTTCGAAATCGGCTTTTATCGAGGAAATCTGCCGGCAACAGAGCATGATTTCAAACACGTCATCGCGCTCCTCGTAGCTGTTGAGCATAAAGGAGTAGGCAGAGGCCTTTTGGCGGAAGCCGTCCAACTGAACATTGAATTGATCGAGCCGTTCCTTGGCGCGCTGAATGCGGACCTTGGTGTTGTTCCCGACAATTTTCAGATAGCGATGATCTTCGAGGACCAGACGCGCCCAGTTGTCGGCCGCCCGTTCGTCCTCACTGGCTTCCTGGGTCACTGGCGGCCGTATATACAGCACTGAAGCTGCAAGAATCCAACCGCCAATGAGCACACATTTTCTGATGTGTTTTTTTACAAACCCAGATATGTCCAACATCTTCATGCGCCTATTCAGCGGCTTCCTCTGAACCATAGAGGATATCGAGGGAGTCGCCAATCATTTCAAGCGCCTCAGCGATGTTGGCCTCCTTGACATTCAAGGGCGGGAGGAAGCGGACGACATGTTCGCCCGCGACGCAGCAGAGCAAGCCGCCGTCACGACAGGCCTCCACGACCTCCTTGGCGCTGCCTTCCACAACCAGTCCGACCATCAACCCCTTCGCGCGGACATCCAGTACTTGGTCATACTTTTCAACAAAGACCTTCAGGCCTTCGACGAACAGCTCACTCATCTTGCCGGTATGTTCGAGCAGGCCTTCCTCTTCAATGACATCCATGACGGCCATGGCCGCTGCGCAGGAGACTGGATTGCCGCCGAAGGTCGAAGCATGCATGCCAGGCTTGAAGACATCTGACAAAGCAGGCGTCGCGATCAGCGCGCCCATGGGGATGCCGTCTGCCAGCGCCTTGGCGAGCGTGAAGGCATCCGGCTTCACAGGATAGTTCTGCCAGCCGAACCACTTGCCGGTACGTCCCATGCCGCACTGCACTTCATCAAAGAAGAGGAGCAGCCCCTTCTCGTCGCAAAGCTTGCGCAAGCCCACGACAAACTCTTCGGTCGCCACCATGACGCCGCCTTCGCCCTGCACGGCTTCGAGCATGACAGCCGCGGTATGTTCATTCACAGCAGCCTTAACAGAATCAAGGTTGTTCAACTCGGCATACGCGAAACCGATGGGCAACGGATCAAAGCCCTTCTGGACCTTGGACTGCCCGGTGGCGGCTATTGTCGCGAGGGTACGTCCATGGAAGGAGTTCTGCATGGTGATGACCTCATATTTGCCCTTCTCATGACCCCAGGCACGCGCCAGCTTGATCATGGCTTCATTGGCTTCAGCACCTGAATTACAGAAGAAGCACTTGCCGTTCAAGGACATTTTGGAGAGCCGCTGCGCGAGCAGCGCATGGCCTGTCGTATAGAACAAATTGGAGGTATGACCCAGAGTCGCCACCTGGTTCTGGATGGCTTTGACGACTTTCGGGTGGCAGTGTCCAACGTTATGAACCGCAATGCCGGCCGTAAAATCCAAGAACGTATTCTTTTCAGGATTATGGACCCTGCATCCGCTACCGTCAACCAACGTTGCGGTTGGCGAATATGTATGCATCACATACTGATCGAACAATGCGGCAATATCAGCACTCTTACTCATCTGCTATAATCTCCGTTCCTACACCTTGTTTTGTGAAAATTTCCAACAGCAACGAGTGCGGCATACGCCCATCAATCAGATGGACCTTGCCCACTCCGGCGCGGATTGCATCCACGCAACTGTCTAACTTCGGCAACATGCCGCCCCCGACGATACCTTCGCCTTTAAGCTTCTGCACGCTGCTAATCCTCAACGACGCCAGCAAGCTCGACGGATCATTGACATCCATGAGCAATCCCGGCACGTCCGAGATAAACGCCAGCTTACGCACCTTCATCGCCTTGGCCAATGCGGCCGCAGCAGTATCGGCATTGACGTTGTACGTCTTGCCGTCCTCGACTCCCGTCCCCAGCGGCGTGATCACTGGCACAATGCCAGCATCCAGCATCTCCCGCACCGGACGCGTATCTACGGCTACAGGGTCGCCCACATAGCCCCAGTCAATCGTCTCTCCTGTCTCCGGATTTTTTCCGCTCTTCTTCGCCACGGAGAAAATCCAATCGCCATGCAGCGGCCGGGCAAGCGCCTTATGCTTCTGCAGCAACCGGACAACATTCGCGTTGACTTCGTCTTTGATGACACGCTCGACGACACGGACAGCCTCCTCGGTCGTCACGCGCAGCCCCATGATAAACAGAGGCGGGATGCCCGCCTTCTCCATGCCACGTGAAATCGCCTTGCCGCCGCCATGCACCAGAATCGTCTTGATCCCGACCGCATTCAAGAATGCAATGTCGGTCAGCAAGCCCTCCAGGTTCTCTGGCACCTCCATGACGCTGCCGCCAACCTTCACAAGAACGACGGATCCTTTAAAATCCTGAATATAAGGCAACGCCTCCGTCAAGATCGAAGCCTTATCCATTGCATCTTTCATGTTACGTTGTATACTCCGCGTTGATCTTCACGTAGTCGTACGAGAAATCGCACGTATACACCACGTCTTCCCCGTCGCCGAGGTTTAAATTCACGGTCACGTCAAAGGCGCGCTTGCGCATCACGTCTTGCATCGCCTTGAGCAAGGCCTTGTCTGCCACGCGGCCTTGGTCATACGCGCAGATGTCGCCATAGTAGATCTGCGCCTTCTGGTCATCCACCTGGGCGCCGGAATAGCCTGTGGCGGCAATCACGCGTCCCCAGTTGGGATCCAGCCCGAACCAGGAGGTCTTGACCAGTGCGGACTTCGAGATCGCGCGCGCCGCCTTCTGCGCATCTTCCATGGTTTTCGCCCCATGGACGCGCACCGTCACAAACTTTGTCGCGCCTTCGCCGTCCATCACCATCTTCTTGCCAAGCTCGATGCAGACCGTGGTCAACGCATCGACAAAATCCTGCCATTGCGGGTGCTTCTCATCCAAGGTTGCATTTCCTGCCACACCGCTTGCGAAGACTATCACCGTATCGTTGGTGCTCATGTCGCCATCCACCACCACGCGGTTAAAGCTCTTGTTGGCTGCCAGGCGCAGCGCCCGGTCCAGCGCCTTCGCGTCAACAGCGGCATCTGTCGTCAGGAACCCCAGCATGGTCGCCATATTCGGCTCAATCATGCCCGACCCCTTGCACATGCCGCCAATCTTAACGGTCTTGCCGTCAATCGTCAACGTCACCGCAACCTGCTTGTCAACCGTATCCGTGGTCATAATGGCGCATGCCGCGTCATGACCGCCTGTCACGCTCAGGGCGCTTCCCGCCATCTTGACACCCGCAGCAATGCGGTCCATCGGCAGGTTCACGCCAATGACACCCGTCGAACAGACCAGCACCAGCTTTTCGTCTATGCCCAGGGCCTCAGCAGCCAGCCGTGCCATCTCGCGTGCATTCGCGAGACCGGTTTCGCCGGTGCAGGCATTGGCGCAGCCGCTATTCACGACAACGGCCTGCGCCGTACCTGAAACCGTACGCTCACGGTCCACCTGGACAGGCGCCGCAGCAACCTTGTTGGTCGTATAAAGGGCCGCAACCGTCGCCGGCTCATCCGCGACAACCATCGCCATGTCGCGACGGTTCTGATATTTAATGCCGGCCTCAATGCCGCAGGCTTTGAAGCCCTTCGCAGCCGTGACACCGCCATCGGTAAACTCAAACGTTTTCATAAAATCAACGCTATCAGGGGGATAGCACAACTTGCCAGAAACCTTCCGATTTCTGTAAAAATCCTAATAAGCCATAAGTTTTGAATCTTATAGTATTGACTATTTCAGGAGCAAAGTCGATGAAAAACAGCCTTGATCTGCCATTTTTTAGCAGCATGGCCTTGGGCGTATATCTATGGCTTCAACAACGTTGTCCAAGCCATCCAATTGACAGTGGTCTGGGGTTTTGAGGCCGTCAACGTAATCGTGCCTGAAAGTGAATAATCCCCGGACTGCTTTGCCGTAAATACCAGCGCGGGAGCCCAGCCATATTCCGCATCCGAATTGGTGCGCCCAGCGGAGATCAGATTAAGGCCGTTATCGCTGGTTGAAGCAAAACAGACGCCTTGCACCGAAGGAAGCACAAAATCACCGCTTTTGGGACCTTGCAACGCCTCCAGCATTCGGTTGACTTCAGGGAACTGATCCCGCTTGGCAAGCCCTTTCAAGGAGAACGTCCCGATTGTTGTATCGACTGGCTCACCCTTAAACTCCACCTTATCCCCCCCCTTGCATGCGAGTTGAACTTTTTTAATCACGCCCCCCCCATCGTCGTTCGGGTTCGACTTCCAGATCGCAAGAACAAGGGACTCGCCCGCATTCAGTTTAAAACCCTGCATCCCCTTCTGTTTGCCCATTTCCACGGATGTTGAATCACGGCCTGAGCCTTTTGCCAGCTCTTTTTTTCCACCTGAAGGCGGCGGGGTGTTCACCTGAACCAGCGAGCACTCTTTTTCAACAACAGCCCACTTGTTCTTCATTTCTTCGAACAAGCTTTGCGCCTCTTCGCCCTTTCCTTTGATGGTCTTGCCGCTTTCCAGCCGCGCATTCAATTCTTTCCGCCGTTGCGCCAGTTGCGCCACGTCAACGGAGTCCATCGTGAAAGGGGCCAATTTTGCCTGTCCCGCCTGCGTGCGGATCACCGCTGCATCGCGAAGCACGGCCTGTATCTGGGGGCCCAGCGACTCGACATCTTCAGCGTGTTTTTGGACTCCGACATTCGCCTTCTGTATTTTGTCCCTGTTTTTTTGGATGGAACTGATCATCTGCTGCGCCTCGCCATCCATCTGCTCAATTCGCGAATAAGCTTCCTGGACAAACGTCGCCACCTTCGAATATTGCTCGTCCACCTTCTGCATATTCGCAAAGAGCTGCTGTTTCGATTCTCCTGAATGCCGCGTCTTTAGCGCGTATCCCCCACCCCCTGCTACACCCACACACGCGGCCACAATCGCCGCGATCAACAACGGTTTTGGAAAGCCTTTCGAGGGTTTCGCTTCGGCAGGTTTTACGTCAATAGGCTTCACCTCGGCAGGCTTCATCGGCACATTGATAACCCCGGTCACCCGGCCGGTGACGGGGCTCTGAATTAAAATCTTCTTGGTGGACGATGCATGCTTGAACCCATGGGTCGCGATCCTTGAACCCCGCGATACCCGCGCAGAGGGAATCGTCGCTAAAAACTTCTTAATGTCTGCGATAATCGATTTGTAGTTCGGATACCGGAGGGAGACATCCTTCTCCATCATCCGGTTGATGATGGCCTCCACATCGGGGGGGAGATCAGGACAGAGGCTTGAAAGGGGCGCCGCTTTTTCTTCGATCGCGGCTTTGATGACGGCTGTCCCGTCTACCCCGTCAAACGGAGGTTTTTTGGCCAACGCATGATAGAGCGTTGCTCCAAAGCTATAAATATCACATTTCTGGTTGGACTTTCGCTCCGTCACCTTTTCCGGGGCAAGATAATAGGGTGTGCCCCACACCTCTCCATTACTCTTTGCGCCATTCATTGCCGCAAGCCCGAAGTCAACGAGCTTGGCATGCATCTTATCATCGAAAAGAATATTCTCAGGTTTGATATCCCCATGCAGGAGGCCCGCCTCATGCGCGGCATTGAGTCCTTCCGCAACTTCAAATGCCACCCCCATAAGAAACCCCACATCCATAGGATCAGGAACAGTAATCCGCTCCAGCAGGCTCCCCGACGGCAACAGTTCCATGACGAGATACGGATGACCTTTTTCCTGGCCAAAGGTATAAACCTGCACAACATTCGGATGATTCAGTTTGGCCACGACCTGGGCTTCTCGCTGGAAGGTCTCCATCATGTTCTTGTCGCGTGTCACATCCATCAACGTCACCTTGATGGCCACCTTCCGTCCGAGGCCATCATCAAAGCCTTCATAAACAGCGCCCATGCCGCCCTGCCCGATCAGCCTCAGCACGCGGTAAGGGCCCACCTTCCCCTGAACAAGGATCTTCCCCCCGCACGAGGGACACTTCCCCTCAGACAAAGCCGCTACGGTGGAGGTGTTTATCTTTTGCTCACATTTTGGACAGAACATGCGCGCCACAGATTCCAGTTCGATCCCAGTTGGCGACCCAGAGGACTCCGTCGCCTTTTCAGGGGCGGGTTCTTCTTTCTTCTGAGCAGGCTTAATAGACATGATCATGCTGTGGGTTTCCTATAGCGTAAAAAAAATTGATGGCTGTTTAACACGTTTTGATATGTTAAACCTTCCCCTTAAAGAGGTCAAGTCTATAGGCCACGGCACAATTTTCAGTCTTTAAACCAATGCGTCGTGCGGTTGGCGAACTTCACAAGGGAAAGCATGACCGGGACTTCGACCAGCACACCCACAATCGTCGCCAGCACCACAGGTGAGGATGTGCCAAAGAGCGAAATGGCAACCGCCACCGAGAGTTCAAAGAAGTTCGAAGCTCCGATCATGCCACCCGGTGCCGCGACATCGTGCGGCAAACAGAGCTTCTTCCCTGTCAGATAGGCGATAAAAAAGATGAGGTAGGTCTGAATGATCAGCGGCACGGCGATCAGGACAATGTGCAACGGATTGTTCAGGATCACGTCGCCTTGAAACGAGAAGATCAGCACCAGGGTCAACAGCAGCCCGCCGATGGTGACATTGCTGAACTTCGGGATGAACGTCTTGTTAAAGTAATCCAGCCCATGCGCCTTGATGACATGCAGGCGGGTCAATACACCGCCGACTAAGGGGATGACCACAAACAGGCCGACAGAGAGGAACAGGGTGTCCCACGGGACTTTGATGCCGCCGACGCCCAGCAGCAGCGCGACAATCGGCACAAAAGCCGGCAGGATGATCAGATCGTTGGTGGCCACCTGCACCACGGTATAGGCCGGATTGCCCTTGGTAAGATGACTCCAGACGAAGACCATCGCCGTACAGGGCGCGGCCCCCAGCAGAATGGCCCCGGCCAGATAATCCCGCGCCAGCTCTTTCGGAATCAGCGATTTGAAGACGACGAAAAAGAAGAAGGCTGCTATCGCATACATGGTAAAGGGCTTGATCAGCCAGTTTGTCACCCACGTGACATACAGCCCTTTCGGATTCCTGCCGACATGCTTGATGCTGGCAAAATCCACCTTCATCATCATCGGCCAGATCATCACCCAGATCAGGACGGCAATCGGGATCGAGACATTCGCGTATTCGAACTTCCCGAGGAAGGTTGGAATCCCCGGCAGAAACCGCCCGATAAGCACGCCCGCGACCATGCAGAGCATGACCCATACTGTCAAATATTTGTCAAAGAAACTCATGTCTAACTTCTGCTCGCTTTTCATACATACTCCTTTATTCTAGGACTTGGGACGTGGGACGTGGGACTTGCGGTGTCACCAACTGCCGACTGCTACTCCCGACTGCTACTGCCAACTGCCAACTGCTACTTATTCAGTGCCCCGGGCAGTGTCTCAACAAACTTTCGAATCTCATCCCGCACGCGCCGATAGCAGTTCAGCTTCTCCTCCTCGCACTCGACGAGCTTGGCCATGGCCGGCGGATCCTGGAAGCCGACGTGCACCACCTTTGCCGCTCCGGGGAAGAACGGGCAGTTTTCATTGGCGTGCCCACACACCGTCACCACATAGTCAAACGGAACATCCAGCAACGTGTTCACGTTCTTCGAGACGTGCCCCGAGATATCGACCCCAGCCTCGGCCATCACCTTCACCGCATTCGGATTGAGTCCGTGCGTCTCGATGCCTGCTGAATACGCTTCGATCACATCGCCCTTGAGCGCGCGCGCCCACCCCTCCGCCATCTGACTCCGGCACGAATTGCCGGTACAGAGGAAGAGAACCTTTAGTTTCTTTGTCATTGTCGCTTTCGCCTTTCTGTTTTATCGGACCGATCCGTCTGATACGTCGGATCGGTCTGATCTTAAAACACCATCCTGAACCCCCACCCGAGGAGAGCTCCCCCCGCAACAAGCCACGTGGTATTCAGCTTCGGAACGAGAAGCAGGAGGCATGAGAGCAGGGCGAGGCTGATCGTAAAGGGATCCACAAGGGAGGCGCGTCCGAGTTGCAAAGAGACTGCGGCCATCAGCGAGAGGGAGGCCACATTGACGCCGTCCAGCAGACTTCCCAGGCTGGGAGACCGCCGTAGCATAGGGATATAACGGTGCACCAGCGCGACAAAGATGAAGGAGGGCAGAAAGATACCCAGCGTCGCCGCGACCCCGCCGGAAAGGCCGCCCAAGAGATAGCCCACAAACGTCGCGGTCGTAAAGACAGGCCCGGGGGTCACCTGTCCGATGGCGATCGCGTCGATAAGCTGCTGATCCGTCAGCCAGCCGAGACGCTCCACAAAGTCCGCCCGCATGAAGGCCAGCAGCACATAGCCGCTGCCATAGAGGACCGAACCAATTTTCAGGAAGGTGAGGAAGAGGCCCGACAGGCTAAACGCTGTCACTGCAGAACCAGCGGCAGGCAGGGCCAGGAGCGCGAGAGGCCAGCCCACGCCGTGCATCATCTTTTTGCGCTGCGCGGACGCCTGCTCGACCAGCAGGACCGCCAGCCCCCCGACGAATAGCAAGGCGATTTCATGGATGCCGCTGAAGGTCAGCATAAAGATAGAGCACCCCACCACCAGCGTCAACCGATTTTTCACCGCCTTCTTCCCAAGATCCCAGAGCGCTTTTGCAATGATCGCGATCATCACCGGCTTCACGCCATAGAGCACCCCGTCCATGGCCGGCATGGAACCGTAGTGGACGTACGCCCACGCCATGCCGGTCACGATGCACATCGCCGGAAGGATGAAGCTGCATCCGGCCACGACCAAGCCCCCCCAGCCGGCCCGCAGCAGCCCCAGGTGGATCGCCATCTCCGTGGAGTTGGGCCCCGGGATCAGATTGGTCGCGCCGAGCATGTCCAGAAACTCCTGCTCGCTCAGCCACTTGCGACGCTTGACCGTCTCGTCATGCATCATGGCAATGTGCGCCGCTGGCCCACCGAAGGCCGTGATCCCCAATCGCAGAAAAAGCGCAGCCACCTCGCTAAGGCGCTGACGATAAGGAACAATGCCCTGCATCGGACCATTACTGTCCATGTCGCCCCGCTTTCCTTTGATGCGCACCTTCAGGGCACTGTCGCTGACGTTCTGCCAGGCTTTCCGGCGAGCAAGTGAGCGCTTTCTTCAGCACTTCCGAATCGCGCACCACCTGTTCATCCGATGACAATGAGCTTTGCAACCATTTCACAACAGGGATAATGGACTGGTAAGCCGCCCCCACCGTCAACCGATAGTGTGCCCAACGACCCTCCTTGCGGGAGATAACCAGATCCGCTTCGCTCAAGATGGAGAGATGTTTGGACACGGTCGACGGTGCCAGCCCTAAGACCGCGATGATCTGGCAGACGCACAACTCGCCCCCACGCAGCATCATCAGGATGCGAAGTCGCTGGATATCCGACAGCGCCTTGGTAATCCTCAGTGTTGATCTCATGGCTTGACTATTCATTCGCGCTTTATCTCCTTACTTAGAAACGGTGACTTCAATGCCTAGGAAGTCTACCAGAAAACCCGCAGCTATCGCAATTGAGAACACGGGCAAACATGCGAATACCCCTTCTACAAAGGCGCGTTAGCGTTCTGGACTGTTTTCGAACAACTGCCCCAGCAAGTCAAAGCCGACGGGCTCTTCCGGGACCCACGGCACCATGATGATCCGCTGGGCGTGCTTGTCCACGACTTCCTGGATGTGCGGAGCCTCGTTACGGCCACGCGCGGCCAGAAGCGGATCTTTCGAACGGCTTCCTGAAAAGGCCTGGTTCACGACCCACGCGAAGGGTTCGATCTGGGCGCGGCGTAAATCTTCCTGCAGATAAGCCGCCTCATGGACCGGAGTCGCCTCGGGCAGGGTCACGACCAGCACCTTGGTGAATTCGGGATTTCGCAGGCGCGGCAGCAACTCGCGCACCTCTTCCGGCATACCGCTGGCGTGCCTCAACACTTCGCGGTGATAGGCTTCCGTGGCATCCAGCAAGAGCAACGTGTGCCCCGTAGGAGCGGTATCGAGCACGACAAAGCCCTTCTCGCCATCTGCCACGGTGCGTGCAAAGGCACGGAACACTGCGATCTCTTCCGTGCAGGGTGACCGCAGATCCTCCTCCAGCAACGCCAGGGATTCCGGGTCAAGCCCCTTGCCTTCGTTCTGGATGACCTCTTGGGTGTAGGCCAGCGTCTCGGCAACCGGATCAATCCGGCTGACGCGCAAGGAAAGATTTTTGGAGTCCGCAACGGCATGCACGTGCGCCGCAGGATCCGTGGTGCTCAGGTGGACGGGGAAGCCGCGTTGCGCCAGTTCGCCGGCGATCGCAGCGGCGATCGTGGTCTTGCCCACGCCGCCCTTGCCCATGGTCATCACGACGCCATGCCCCGTCTTTGCCAAGTCATCGACCAGGCCTGTCAGTGTCCCAAGCGTGTGGACAATAGGAGCGGCAGGTTCAACTTCGTGCGAGGTATGCGCCTCCTCCGCCGTTTCAAAGAGCGTCCTCAGGCGTTCAATTCCAACGACATTGCGGGCTTTCAGATGGACGCGCGTGATAGGCATCCCTGCCAGCCACTCCGCGTATTCATGGAGCGCTGCTTCGTCGCGCATTTCCATCGCCATAGCCAGACGATCATCGCGGTGTTGTGTCTTAAAGAGGCCATTCAGAATGAGCCGTTGGTGGGTGACCCCCAGAAACGCCAGTTCCTTGCTTGCGCGCTGCGCCTCCTTGAGTGTCGATTTCTGGGCGCGGCTCACGAGGACGAGGGTTGTGCGCATGGCATCGGAGAGCGCCGCCAGCGTGTCCTCGTACATGGCCCGCTGTTTGTCGAGTCCGGCCAGAGGCCCGAGACAGGAGGTGCCGCTCTTATTGGCATTAAGAAAGCCTGTCCACGCTTTCGGGAGTGTCAGCAGACGCAACGTATGCCCAGTGGGAGCCGTATCAAAAATCACATGGTCGAAGGCTTCGGTCGCCTTGGGGTCGCCCAACAGTCGTGAAAACTCGTCGAATGCCGCGATTTCCATGGTGCAGGCGCCAGAGAGCTGCTCCTCCATGCTGCGCAAGGCCGCAGGCGGCAGCTTGCCCCGCAACGGTCCGACGACCTTCTCGCGGTAGAGACGGGCGGCCTCCTCCGGATCGATGTTCAGAGCGAACAGATTCGGTGCCGAAGGGATCGCAGTCGGCATACCGCCCAGCTTCTGTCCCAAAACCTCATCGAGGTTAGAGGCCGGGTCTGTGCTAACCAAGAGCACGCGATGTCCGCGATCCGCCAGCGTCAGCGCGGTCGCGCAGGCGAGCGAGGTCTTGCCCACCCCGCCCTTGCCCGTAAAAAACAAATAGCGTGTCATCTGAGCAAATAAATTCGTCATAGCACGCTCCCTTATTTGCAGCAGTCGTCATTGTTCAGTTTAGACCCCATCGAGGAACCGCAACAGCAGCATGATTTCTCCGCCTCTGGCATGAAAGTCCTGAACACAGGGTGAATGCCCAACAAGGTTCCCAAAGCGTCCCGCTCAGGATAGGTGCCACGGCTCACGATCTTCCCGTCCACCAGAATCAGGGGCAGGCAGGCTGTATCCTCCTTTTCTAATGCTTCGCGCACAACAGAATTTTCTGCGAAGGCCATCGGTTGTTGCGCCAGGTTATACCGTGTGACACTGACACCCTGAGCCTTGAACCATACCAGATCACCCGCAAAACGGGGCAGCACAGGATCAATCTTGGGGCCACATACGCCCGATGAACAACACATCGGCGGATCAAAAATTTCTAACTTTTTCATGGCTTAAGCTCCTTTTCATTTCGTTATGTGGCGAACTATAGCACTGTTTTTCCGAATTGTCAAGCCAGGTGGTCAGTCTTTTTTAGCATCCGAAAGAAACGAAAATTGTTTCAAGCCTCTCACGCTTAACGCGCGTCTTCGATGATGCCATTATTACAGGTGATGATTCGCCGTGCCCGTTTCGCCGCCTCCATGGAATGCGTGACCATGACGATTGTCTTTCCCTGTTCCTTGTTCAGCGTTGTCAGAAAATCCATCACGTCAGCCGAGGTCTGCGGATCAAGGTTCCCTGTGGGCTCGTCAGCCAGGATCAGCGGCGGATCATTCGCCAGCATCCGCGCCAAGGCCACTCGCTGTTGCTGCCCCACGGATAATTCAGCCGGCTTATGATCGGCCCTGTCGGCCAGTCCTACTTTTTCAAGCAGTTGGTCAGCCGTCGCTTCCTGCTCAGCAGGGCTTTTTCCCGCCAGCATCAGCGCAACCATCACGTTTTGGCGGGCGGAGAGATAGGTGATGAGATTAAAGGTCTGGAAGATAAAGCCGATTGTTTTGAGTCTCAGCTCTGCCAACGCGTTCGGCTTCATGGCAAACACATCGCGCCCGCCCAGATAGACCTTGCCGGAGGTAGGACGCATCATCGCGCCGGCAGTCACCAGAAAGGTTGTCTTTCCCGAGCCCGAGGGACCCACAAGGGCTGCAAAATCGCCTTGAGCAATATGCATGCTCACATGATCCAGACCCGTGACTTGATTCCGGCGGGTCTTGTAAATTTTGTTGACCTGTTCAAACCGAAGCATGAAAACCTCCTATATTTCCTGAATGGCCACGCAGGGGTCCGTCTTGGATGCGCGCCTTGCAGGCAAGAATGAAGCGATCAAAGAGATGAGCAATGACAAGAGAAGTCCGAGGGCCATGAGTTTGGGGATTGGCACCACGGGTATATGTGCGATCTTCGGCCCGAGGACGACTGCCATAGCAGTTCCGAGGACTGAACCCAATATCCCGCCGCCAAGCCCGATGATCAGGGCCTTGAAAAGAAAGAGCTTCGATATCAGCGAGGACTTTGCTCCGAGAGCCATCAGGGTGCCGATCTCTCGGCGCCTTTCGTACACGTTAGCATACATGTAATTGGCGATGGACGCGCCTCCGACCAGGATGATGACAATGAGAAATACGTATGTTAGATTGTGCATCAATTGGTTGGTCGTCCGTTGTGTGGCAACGATCTGAGAAATGGTGACCACCTTTGCCTCCGGAAGCAGTTTATTGAGCTTGTCAACCAGTCCGCCTGCAATCGCGTTACAGCACCCGACGATTTCGATGGCATTGATCACACGCCCTTTTTTAGAGAGTGCCTGGACCGTATGAAGGTGAGCAAAAACGCGTCCGTCATCGACTGTTCCGGTCTTTGGCAGGACTTCAATAACAGTAAACTCCTTACCCAGCATGACAGCTTTACTACCCTTAGAAAGCTTCATGATGTCCGCAAGGTCTGCTCCGACAAGGCATTGATCAGGTGCCAACGTGTCAATCGGCTTCCGTCTCAGTCGCTCTGCGGCATTGAACTCGACCAAGCTCTTCCGGTCCGCTGCGCAGGCTGTGGGCGTATCGAATACCCCGCCAGACCACGCTGCCTTTGCCATAAACTCGTTTTTGGGAAGGATGCCCGTGAGGGTGAAGGTGCGACCGGATATCTCCATCGGGACGCTGAGCTTTGGAGAGAGGTTGTCCACGCCTTCCAGCCCCTCCTCGTCTTTTGCAAACAGAATCTTGTCGACATACGATTCCGGAATGGAGTACTGATCCGTTGAAAGGTCGGCTTTATAATAATCATCGATGGTCGCCGACTTTGGCAAAATCATGATATTGGCGCCAAGGGCATCGACCTGATGCGCCACTTCAATGGCCGAGCGCATGGCGATCGTCTGCACGCTCACAATGGCGGCGATACCCAAGGTGACAGCCAGCAGAGAAGTTGTAAGCTGGTGTTTTCGCTCAGATAATTCAAGCAACGCAATTTTATACGGAGTCATATCTCCCTTTCAAATTAAGTTGGACAAACAGATGTATGGCTTAAGCATAAAAAACAGTTATCAGTTATCAGTAGTCAGTAATCAGTTGGATGCATACGACATCCGCATATATAGCGACATCACTATTTGGTGCGAAGCCCACTGATTACTGATCACTGATTACAGGGTACTTAAAGCGATTGATTAGAACGAACTGCCATTTCCAGGTTAAGTGGAGGAATCCGCCGGATCCCTCAAGGGGGGGGGCAGGCTTATCAGGACTTGCCCGTCGCACAACCGGTCCCGCACGCAGCAGAAGACGCTGTCACGATAATAGCCTTTGTGGCCGCTCCCCTGAACGCCTTGTTGACTATTTTCAGCGGAGGAGCCAGACAAATCAAAACCGACTGCGTCTCATTGCGCGGATCGATCTTGAGTTGCTTCAGAAAGGGAGCATTTTCACTCCTGTCCAGATCGACCCGAAGAACCACGACTTTGTTGGAGATACTTCTGTCGTTCTGATATTCAAGGATGGCCTTGTCCGTCTCTGCGTTGCCAAGCGTTGTCTTTGACTGCGCCTTGATCAGCACGGGGGTCCCTTCCGAAAGCATTTTCCGTACAGCCAGGGGTTGCTCGGGAAGTAGAGCCTCCAGGAGTTTTTCGCGACGCGGTACCCGGGTGAATATGCCGGTCACAACATTGTTTGAGGAGATCACCATGGCGAGCGGCGTGGGCAGGGTCTCCGCATCCATTTTGAGCTGCTTCATCGTGGCTACTAAAGAGGGGCTACTGAGAGCAGTGGACTGAACAACGACATCCGAGCGGCCAGCAAGCGCCTCTTTGACGCCAGCCTCAAGAACCTCCTGTCCATCATTTCTGTGGAGAATAAGAACGGTGTAAAGCCCCTTGGCCTGAGCCGCAGCAAGTGTAGCAGGTTCATTGACCGCACCCGCTTCTTTGCATAAGCCGCTGCCCGACAAAAGGACACAGCTACAGATCAAAGCTGGGATCGTTAGATACTTTTCAAAGTGATGCCTCATGGTAAAACTCCTTTTCCAATTCGTTGTATGGCGAACCATAGCACTATTGGCTGACACTGTCAAGCGACAGAGTCAACAAAGTTTCAAGATTATTTTAATTTGCGACGCCCTAACTCAGCCACGATGGCAGCAGGCATCGCCCGCAGGCGTATCGAAGCGGCCCTTTGCTGAACAGCAGTCAGTGTTCTGAGCAGGTTTGTCCGACATCTCTTTGATGAAGTCGCGCATCGCCGCACCCGCGCCACGCTCGACCATCTGTCCGATCTCAATCGCCTCCTGGATCAGCTCTTCGCTGAGGCCAAGCCCCTGGGCTTTTCCGACGTGATAACTGACACAGGGCTGGCAATGCGCGGTGACTGAGGCACCAATCGCAATTAATTCTTTCGTTTTCTCGTCCATTTTTGAACCTCCTTAAACTTCATTGGAATGTTGGAATACAGGAATACTGGATTGATGGGGGTGGATCGTGATTCTGCTTATGAGGAACAACAGCACGATTGTTCTCCTCCGCAACACGCACTGGGACGTCCCAGTTTTGCATTGAGGATGCCGACTGCGCAACCTACACCGTTCTTCACGAAGATCGCCTGTACAGGACAGTTACGCGCGCAGGCACCGCATTCCATGCAGGCATCACGCTCCTTGAAAGCGACCTTCCCCTCCTCCAGCCGGAACACGTCGTGCGGGCAGACCTCCAGGCAGCGGCCGCAGCCGCAACAGCGGTCGGCCTCCACCCGCAGCGTCACAACATTTTTTAAGTAAACCATCTTCATGATCCCTCCCTACACAACACGGCTAACCAGCCATCCGAAAAGTCCTATCAGGGCGAAAACCGCCTGCACCGGTAATGCCCACCGCATTTCACTGCGTACCCCCGATGCGGATGTATAGGGCGTACACCCCGTGAACATCAGCCCCAGAAAAGAGCAGGCCGCCATACTGAGGATCCCTATTGAAAGGCGCTCATAACTTCCGAAGGGGAGCAGTGCAAAAAGCGTAACGCCTAAAACGATCCCGGCACTGGCGCCCTTCAGTGAAAAAGAGCGCCCGGGCAACCATGGCAGGAGCGCAGGGAAGAGGAACAGTCCCGTGATAAAATTGCCCCCCACAATGAGTGCCATCCAGGGCCATTGATCAAGGTCAACCGTATATCCCTGAGAAGAGAGACCCGATAAGAGCAGCAGCAGAAACAGCACGACAAGCGCCGGTATCAAGCGCTGGACGATCTCCACAGGCGCGACAGCCAGCCGTTCCCCAAGGGAAAACCCGATCCGCCGCATCTGCGGTTCAGCCTTCAGTCCTGCGCGCAGAAAGGCAGGCAAATCGCGTGCATAGACAGGCCCGTAAACGACCTTGAACCCTGTGCGTCGCTGCACGTCATGCGCCGCCACCCCGGGCGCCCCCAACTGCGGCACCACGACCACGCGATGGGAAACCCGCTGAACCATCTGCGTCTCGTGGAGCCGGCTGACCAGCTCTTCGGTGCCAAACGTCCCCTTGCCCGCCGCACACCACACGTTGACGCTTTTTGTATCTAAGACCAAAATCCAGGCGCTGATCCCCTCTAATACGCGGCGGAGGTGATCAAAGGAGAGCTTGTAGTTTGCGGTCACAAGAATGGGGGACTCCGCTGTCGGCGCGTTCATGGCATACACCCCTGGCGGGACGGAATAGGAGTGCCGCCTGACGCACCACCGAACAGCCCACGCGCCCCTGTAGTCACGCCATGACCAACAGGGCGTGACACGGGGTATCGCGTGAACTGGATCGATATCCGCTTTGTCAGGAGTCATCATTTTTTCTTGGGTGCAGCCTTTGGCTGCTTTTTAACAGGCACATCTCCGAAGAAGGGTACTTCATGACCCGCCAGCGTGCTCAGGTTTTTTCGAAGAAGGTCTTCAGCTTTATCAGCATGGGCATCATTTTCCCGGTCCTCTTTCACCTCTTCCTGTTGTCGTTTAATAGAAGAACTGTTGCTGCTGCGTCCGCGGCGGGAACGCGTGGGCTTCATCTTCAGGATGCGCTCCTCCTCTGCCCTGTCTTTCGAAATTTGACGAGCCTCTTGGGTCTCCATTTTGCTGATAAAAAGGTCTGCCTCCTCCTGTTTGCTGGTCGTGGTCATGACGCGCATCGTCCGTTGCTTAATACGGCTGCTGGGAAAGGCCTGGCCTTTATAAATCGTATTCCACTGCGTCTTCGTCAGTTCGAGGGCCTTCGAATAGGCTTTTGCTTCTGCCCTCAGCTCCAGATCGAGCTTCTTCTTCTCTTCCTCAGTGCAGATTCGATACGCTGTGTTCCCCCGCAAGTCGGTGAGTTCCATGACGGATATAAACTCCGCCTGCAGGTGAATGGTTGACCCCATGAACAACACGAAACTCATCAGTCCTATCTTTGAAAGATGCATCGTCCCCTCCGTTCTCAGTGTTTAAATTATAGTATAGGCTGTTTCACCCCGTCAATCGAAAGTGTGGCTGCTGTGAAAACTGGAGCGACTGTGGGCGACGCCTCCTTCGGCAAGGCTTCACGTAATTGCCCGTCCTCCATCTCCACCGTGCGGTCGAAGACATCCAAGGCGCGATGATCATGTGTGACCACCAGTACACCAGCGCCTTGTTCGTGCGCCACCTTGCGGAACAATTCCATAACCTGCCTTCCGCGATGGCTGTCAAGCGCAGCCGTGGGTTCATCCGCCAAAACGAGGCTCGGATGGTTCGCCAATGCTCGCGCCACAGCGACCCGCTGCTGTTCGCCCCCGGAGAGCGCGTCAGGCAAATTGCCTGCACGCTCCGCCACTCCAAGATAGTCGAGGAGTTCCAGCGCCCTCTTCCGGGCCGGACGCGGCGCCACGTCATTGACCTCCAGTGCGACCTGCACATTCTCAACGGCACTGAGAAACGGAATCAGGTTCGCCTTCTGAAAGACAAAACCCAGATGCTTTCTGCGGAAGACGCGCAAGTCTACCTGCGCGCGGTCGGCTTCAAGCACGAGCACGCCATTGATCACAATACGGCCAGCGGTCGGCGGATTGATGAGGCCAATAGCCGTCAGCAGCGTGGATTTTCCTGCGCCGCTGGGTCCCAGCAAGGCGACAACCTCTCCGCGTGCCACGCGGAGAGAGACATCCTTCATCGCCACAACCTCAGTATGACCACTGCCATAGACTTTGGTCAGATTAAAGGCTTCGATCGCAGGTGTTTTGGGATCATCCTTGTTCGTCATGATAAGACCTTATTGGGTTCCACACGCATGGCCTCTATAATGCCAATCAGGCTCGCGATCACCGAGATGCTCACAACGACCCCAGCCAGCAGCAGGAGATCGCCATTCTCGATCAAGACGCGCCTCGGAAATTTGGGGAACGCAAAGGTTCCCAGCCAGTAAGCCAGGCCAAAGCCAAGGGAACCGATCAGCAACGCTTGCTGCATAATCAACCCGACAATCACACGGTTCCGCGCTCCGATCAGTTTGAGGAGCGCAATATCATGAATCTTGTCCAGCGTCAGCGTATAGATGATCAGTGCCATGATGATCGTCGAGATGATGATCAGTAAAACGCGGAAGAGCCCCAGTTGCTTGCGCGCTTTCTCGACAGTGCCGGTCAGCAACAGGTCAATCTGTTGCTGTTTGGTGTAGACGGTGATATCCGGCCAGGTGGCGAAGGTGGCGGCGACGCTGAAGGCATTCGCGCCCGGCTTCAACGTGACCATCACCGCGCTGACTTGAAAGGGAGCCAACGCCGGTATGGCGCTCGCGGCGCCGCCGCTGCGCTCCAGGATCAGCGGATTGACAAGCCCGATATCTTGCGACCCCACCCGCGCCTGTCGAGCCGCGCGCTCCAGACGCACAGCCTCGCCCTGGACATCGAATTGGATCGCCTGGGAATCACTGCCTGTAAAAAACGCCAAACCTTCGCCGCCGATGCCGACCATGCCCTGCGTCAGACCGACAACCCGGTAAACATCTTTGCCCAGCTTAAGCGATGCCCCCAGGGGAAGGCCGAGCGAGCGGTCAGCCACCATCTCATAGTGCGCCTGTTGCAGCAAGCGTCCTTCTACCAAGGGAAGCCAGCGTCCCGTATCCTCGGGCCATGCGAGGCCCTGGACCACCATCCGGAGCGGACGCCCCCCATATTCACGCTGGATGGTATGCGAGACAAAACGGCGAGCCGTGGTCACGCCCGGCACGATGCGGGCGCGGTCTTCGAGATTCACGGTCACACGGGAGAGCTCCGCGAACGGGCCGCGTGTGCCGCCTTGCACCAGCCAGAGATCCGTCCCTACTGTTTCAACAAGCAGGGTGGCATCCGAAATCAACCCGCGATAAATCCCGCCCATCCCCATGACAATCATCAGCAATAAGCCGATACCGACTGTCGTGAGCGCGAACCGTCCGAAGTTGTGACGGATATCTTTAAGCGCAAGGTTCATTTCACCTCAATCCGTTGCCCATCCGTAAGCGCGGCCTGTTTAGGAAGGGCTGGACGGACGACTTGTTGCCCCGCTGCAATCCCTTTTACGATTTCGGCCTTGTCGCGTCCTTGCAGGCCGAGCGTAACCTCTCGCCAACAGGCGAGGCCCTCCTCATTGATAAAAAGTCCTGGCTTACCGCCGCGCCAGACCATGAATTTTTGAGGAACGGCCAAAGCGTCCTCGGAACGCCTTGTCTCGATGAAGACTTCCGCGCGCTGACCCATAGTCCAGTTCAACGGCAATTGACGCACACGCACATTCACAAGAAACTCGCGTGTCTCCCGGTCGGTCTCTCGTCCGAGGCGTGCGACTTCACCCGCAAACATATTCGTCTCGGCTGAGCGGAAGAGCACGCGTGCAGGCTGGCCCACGTGGAGCCCTGAAGCGGCTGTTTCATTCACCCACGCAGAGACCCATAATTCATTGGTCGCAATCAGCAACATCAGGGAGCCGCCCGGCACCACGACACCCCCCGGATCGCGGTCACGGCGCACAACCAGGCCGTCATAAGGGCTGACCACGCGCGTATACCCCAAACGCTGTTGCTGGTAGAGAAGCGTCTTTTGGGCCGTCACCACCTGCCCCTCGGCCTCGGCAATCGCCGCACGGGCCTGAGTCACGTCAGCCTCGGCAGTCTGGAGTTGCTCACTTGCATTGTCCATCGCCTCCTGGGAGACCATCTGCTTTGATAATAGCGCGGCGATACGCTGGTGGTTCAGCCGCGCATTCTTCTCGATTGCCACGGCACGCGTCTCAGCGCTCTTGATCCTCGTCACAGCAGCTTGCGCCGCAGACAAGGCCGCTGTCGCGACTTCAATCTGCGCCCGGATATCTGAATCGTTCAGCCGGGCTAAAAGCTGGCCCTCTTTGACCGCGTCACCCTGATCGACCAACACTTCATCCAGGTGCTCCTGGATGCGCGGACTGATCGTGGTCTTGACGCGCGCCTCTAAGGTGCCTGTCCCCATCACCTCCACCACCAGCGGCCCTGTTCGGGCCTCCATCGTTTCCACGGGAGACCGTTGCAACTTGAACCATGTCACCCCCGCCGCGATCACCGCGAGAAAAATAAAGCCTTTCACGAACGCCCTCATGCAAAATCCTCCGAAGATAATGAAACCCTTGTGAAACCGGAAACGATAAGCTTAGAAAAAGTGATGTTTACTTTGGAACAATTTCAGACAAAGGTCAAGCATCGAGTTCTGAGGAAGCTGCGATGTGCATAATAAAATGCACGCTTTTGGAAAATCATGCCGTTTTCCAGAATGCGGCGAGGAAGCCCCGGGCCCCGGAGAGCCCGCAGGGCTTTCCGGGAGGGCTGACGCAGCTCCCCCTAGGGGGCCGCCCGCCTAAAAAAAAGCGCCCCACGGGCTGTGACATGCTATCATTGAATGGAACTAACAGCCAAGGACAGGAGGCACAGCACATGGGACAGGAAGATGATAACAGAAAAAGGAACGGCGGCAAACACTTCACTTATGAGCAGCGCGTGAGGATGGACACGCTGATCCGGGTGAAGTGGCCGCACGGGAAGAAGATCAACTTCGCCGAACTCGGGCGCCTGATGGGCAAGGCGCGTACGACCGTCCGGCGGGAATGCGTGCGCGGAGAGGTCGCCAACAAGGACACGGAAGAGCGCTGGTTCCGCACGTACTCAGCCGAAGCGGGCCTACAGCATGCCAATGCCCGCGGGCAGGACAAGGGCCCGCGGATGAAGCTCACGAACAGGGTCGCGGCGCGCTTCGAGGCGCTGGTCACGGGGGAGTTCCTTTCGCCCTATGCGGCCAGGGCGGTCATGGCTTCGGAGGACTTCGAATACCTTCCCTGCGTCAGGAGCCTCTATTACGCCGTCGCGTCGGGGATGCTCCGCATCACGCGCAAGTCCTTGCCTTACAGGCGCGACGGGCGGAGGAGGACTCCGAAGGAAGGACGGCGCATGTCCTATAAGAACAGGGACGGGAAGTCCATCACGGAGAGGCCGCCCGAGGCGGAAGACCGTTGCGAGTACGGGCATTGGGAGATGGACACGGTCGTCGGCTGCGTGGGCGGCTCCTCTTACTGCCTGCTGGTCCTGACCGAGCGCACGACGCGCCGCCAGATCATCATAAGACTCACCAGCCGCACCCAGAAAAGCGTCGTCCGGGCGCTCAACAGCCTTGAGCGCAGGGCCGACAACATTTTCAGGCATATGCGGAGCCTCACCTGTGACAACGGTTGCGAGTTCCTCGACATCACGGCCATCGAGCGCTCCGTCCTCGCCGGGGGCGGGCTGCGCACAGGCCTTTACTTCGCCCACCCCTACAGCGCCTTCGAGCGCGGCGCCAACGAGAACGCCAACCGCATCATCCGTCGCTTCATACCCAAGGGCTCGGACATCGGGGACTACACCCCTCGCCAGATACAGGAGATCGAGGACTGGATGAACCGACTTCACAGGGAATCGCTCAAAGGCAGGACCGCCGCAGAGGCCGAACGGGAGGAACTCAATAAACTCGCAGCTTAAAAACGTTCGTTTGATCTTGCAAGTCACCGAGTTCTGAGGAAGCTAAGCGCTTGACACACCGCCGCCTTTTTCCCATAATACGCGCCCCTAAGGAAACTAAATGAGTATCGAACACGAGATCGCGCGGCGACGGACCTTCGCCATTATTTCACACCCGGACGCCGGCAAGACGACCTTGACCGAGAAGTTCCTCCTCTATGGCGGAGCTGTCCAGTTGGCAGGCTCGGTCACGGCTCGCAAGACCCAGAATGCCACGACCTCGGACTGGATGGAACTTGAGAAGCAACGCGGCATCTCGGTCAGCTCCACGGTGCTGCAGTTCGAGTACTGCGGGTACTGCATCAATCTGCTCGATACGCCCGGCCATCGCGACTTCTCCGAGGACACCTACCGCGTGCTCATGGCCGTCGATGCCGTGGTCATGGTCATCGACGCGGCCAAAGGCATCGAGAGCCAGACCCTGAAACTCTTTGAGATGTGCCGCTTCCGCGGCATCCCGATCTTCACCTTCGTCAACAAATTCGACCGCCCTGCGCGTGACCCGCTCGTCATTATCGACGAACTCGAACAGACGCTGCAGCTCCACGTCTGCGCCATGAACTGGCCTCTGGGCGACGGACGCGAGTTCCGGGGCGTGTACGACCGCATCAAACGCCAGGCGCACTTCTTCGAGCGGACCCCTGGCGGGGCCTACCGCGCACCCGTCTCTGTACACGACGTGAGCGACCCCCAGGTGCGCGAGCAGCTTTCGGAACAGGCCTACGCCAACCTGATCGAGCACCTCGCGATGCTCGACGCGGCCAGCGAGCCCATGGACCGGGCGCTGGTCAAGAGCGGGGACATGACACCGGTCTTCTTCGGCAGCGCCATCAACAACTTCGGCGTCCAAATGCTCCTGGATGCCTTCCTCGAGTATGCGCCGCCCCCCCATGCGCGCCGTTCCAGCAAGGGGCTGATCGCCCCCAAGCACCCGCTCTTCTCCGGCTTCATCTTCAAGATCCAGTCCAACATGGATCCGCATCACCGCGACCAGATCGCCTTCCTGCGCGTCTGCTCCGGCACCTTCCTGCGCGACATGAAGGTCTTTCATCCGCGCACCGGCAAGACCCTGCGTCTTGCCAGCTCCCATCGCGTCTTCGGTCGCGACCGCGAGACAGTGGACGAGGCCTTTCCCGGCGACGTGATCGGCCTGGTCGGACACGGTTCGTTCGGCATCGGCGACACCCTGACCGAGGATGAGGGGCTGACTTACGAGCCGCTGCCTCAGTTTCCGCCTGAGTGTTTCGCCCTGCTGCACAACCCGGTCAGCTCCACCTACAAGCGCTTCCGCACCGGGCTGGAACATCTGCTGCAAGAGGGCGCGGTCCAAGCTTTCTCGCTCAAGGACGCGACGCAAAACGTCCCGCTCCTGGGCGCGGTCGGCATCCTCCAGTTCGACGTGCTTCAATACCGGCTGGAGAACGAATACGGCGCGACCTCGCGTCTCGAACCCATGTCGTGGCGCGTGATCCGCTGGGTCGCGGCTGAGGACGCCGGACACGAGGCCCTGCAGGACAACAAACTTCCGATGGGCTGCCGTATCGCCACGGATGGCTCCGGACGCACCGTCGTCCTCTTCAACACCGACTGGGAACTCAAGTACTTCAGCGACAAGTACCCCGCCATCCGCCTCTCCAAGCTCCCCGTCACATTGTCCCGCGACAGCGAAGCGGTTGAAGACTAAACAAATTACCGAGCCGTATAAAGCAGCCAGAGTCCGCCCACGATCACCAGCACGCCGCAGATCTTCTTCAGGATCAGCGACCCCTTGGATTTTTCGTTCCAATTCAGATAGTTCTGCACCGCTTCGCTGAAGGTCCCTGCCAGCACGATCACGCCGCAGTGGCCCACGCCATAGAGCACCAGCAAGAGCACGCCGTAGGCCAGGTTTGTGGAGGCCAGACGGAAGGTGACGCCGAGCATCGGTGCCATGTAGGCGAAGGTACAGGGGCCCAAAGCCACGCCGAAGACCAGCCCCAGCACAAACGCCGCGAGCATACCCTTGCTCTTCATGCCCGGCTGGGCCGCGTTGGGCATGGGCAGTTTGATGACGTCGAGCAGATAAAGGCCGACCACAAAGAAGATCACGGCGACGAAGTAGTTGCCCCATTGTCCGATATCGCCCATCATCCGGCCTGCAGCAGCCGTGATGCCGCCGATCACGCCGATGGTGATGAGGATGCCGAGCGAGAAGAGCAGCGAGATGGTGAAGGCCCGCCGCGTGGACATCTGGCCCTGCTGGTCGATGAACCCCACGATCAGGGGGATACTGGCCAAGTGGCAGGGGCTGAGCACGATGCTCAGGATGCCCCAGATGACCGCCGCCGTCATGGCGATTGCAGGCGTCCCTTCAACAGCCTGCGTCAGATAGGTGAAGAGTTGTTGCATGGAAATCTCCTTTGTCTACTTGGCCATTTTTTCAACTAATTAAACGAATTAAGCTAATTGTAATTCGTTCAATTCGTTTAATTCGTTGATAAAAGATATCTCATCTGGCCACTGATCACTGTTTACTGGTCACTGATTACTTGGTTCCACCCCCAGTTCCTTCCACTTGCCAAGAATATCCTCTTTCGAGAAGAACCCCTCGTGGCGGAAGAGCTCCTTGCCGTCAACGCCGAAGAAGATCTGCGTGGGGATCAGGTTGATGTTGTAGGGCGTTGCCGCGTCGGCATCCTCCCAGACATCGATGAACTCCGTCTTGAACGTCCCGGCGTAATTCGCCATCAGATCGTCCATGATCGGCTTCATCATTTTGCACGGGATGCACTTCCCCGCGCCCAGGTCCACAAGACGGGGCAGCGCTTTGCCCTGGGGGGCTTCTACACGTGTCGTGACAGCCATCTCAGCAGGCGGCACGATTTTCTTGCCCTGTTTCATAACAATAATGGCCGCCGCTGCAACAACAACCGCCCCGATAATCAACATGTTCTTTACGTTTTTCATACCTATCTTTCCCTTTTTCACCACGTCACGGAATTACGAACGAAGTTTCTCCATAATCCCTTCCAACTTGGGCCGCGCCGCACCCACAAACGCATTCACCTCATCGGCCAGCGGCCTGACCGGCACCAAATCCTGCACCTCAGCGGGCGAAAGCCCCGAGTCCCGCAGGGCCGCGACGGCACCCAGAAGCATGCCTTCAATTCCCTTAAGCGCCTCCATATGCGAGAGTCCCGATGACTCAGCTAGAGACACCAGCATATCGATCTGCGGCCAGAAGTAGGTTAGGCTCTGTGCAGTCACAACAGCGTACGCTTCCAGTTGGGTCTCAGGAACTTCAACGCACTCGCCGAGCGGCGCAAAGAGACGGCTGAGTTCGCATGCGTCATTCTCGCTAAAACTAGTGCTGAACGTTGTGGGGTTATACCCCTTGCCGACAATGGAGGCCGCGTTGGGAATCATCCGTGCGATCCGATTGAAACCACCTAGCATCTCTGCCAACGTTGCGATTCTGAATTTCGGCACCAGGGATGCCAATATCCCGTGGGCCTTCAAAGCCGTCCCCACCTGTGGCAGAACGCTGGCGACCATTGGAGGGTGAACAGCCAGGAAGACAACGTCCTGGCTTGCGACATCTTCGAGAGTGGCTATCTCCACCTTCGGATATCGCGCTTTGAGTTTGTCTGCGGCTTCTTGATTGCAGTCGTACACAAGCACTTTGGCGGGTAAGGCATTCGCACGCGACCATCCGCCAAGGAAGACGTTGGCAATTCTACCTCCGCCGATAAATCCTATGCTTTTGATGCTCATAGTAACTCCTTGTGATTGGAATGGTGGAATATTGGAAGAATGGAACATTGGGTGTAAGAAGTTCGTATCGAACAGCTCGTTCAGATCCCCATCATTCCATTATTCCAGCATTCCTCTATTCCAGATATTTTTTAATTTCGTCAGCACTCAGCACCTTGCCCACGCTCTTCACAATGCCGTCAATGGCGAGCGCAGGTGTCATCATCACACCGAACTTCATGATGTCCGCGATCTTGTCGACCTTCTCGAACTGAGCCTCCACGCCCAGGGCCTTCACAGCCTCCTCAGCATTCGCCATCAGCGTTTTGCACTTCGGGCAGCCTGTGCCCAGAATTTGAATCTTCATGGTTTTCTCCTCTTCTCTTTGTCAGACACGTCAGACCTGTCAGACAGGTCTGACTCAGAACAATTGCCCAAACACCCAGCCCACAACCGTCGCCATGACAATCACCAGCGACACAAAGGCAACGGTCTTCTTGGGACCCAGCACACTGTTGATCACGAGCATGCTCGGTAAGCTCAGAGCCGGACCGGCGAGCAGCAGGGCCAGGGCAGGCCCCTTGCCCATGCCCGAGCCCATGAGTCCCTGGATGATCGGCACCTCGGTCAGCGTCGCAAAATACATGAACGCCCCCGCGAACGAGGCCACAAAGTTCGCCTGCAGCGAGTTGCCGCCCACGGCCTTCGCGACCCACGCCGAGGGAATCATCCCCTCTTCACCCACACGGCCCAGCAGGAAGCCGGCCACGACTACACCGATCAGCAGGAGCGGCAGAATCTGCTTGGCAAAGGTCCAGGAGGCTTCGAACCACGCGCCGCCCTCGCCCTTGTCTGTCGCGGTCAGCCACGCCAGTCCGAGTGAGCCGACAGTAAAGGCGGCCAATGGATTGCCTTTTGTGCCGACGGCCGTCAGCACAGTCAGGAGGGCCACGGCACACACCTTCCAGAGGTGCATTTTGAACCAGGCCACGAGCATCACGCCAAGCCCCGCTGCAAAGAGCGCGGTCACAATCCACTTGAACCGGAAGATTGCCGCCCATAAACCTTCGGGGTTCTGCGGCTTGCCAAAATTAGCGAAAACGAGAATGAGCACCATCGAGGCGAAGTAGAGCGAGGTCTGCCAGAGCGGGCGCCCCCCCTCCTCCTCCGGCATCTGAAGCGCTGCTGCTGCCTTTTCCGCCTCTTCTTTCCGGAACAGCAGATGCATGGCATAGCCGACCACCCCGCTGAAGAGCACAGCTCCGACGGCCCGGGCGATGCCCAGCTCAGGCCCCAGGATGCGCGCGGTCATGATCATCGCCAGCACATTGATTGCCGGTCCTGAGTAGAGAAAGGCGCAGGCAGGGCCGAGTCCAGCGCCCATGCGGTAGATGCCGGTGAAGAGCGGGAGGATCGTGCAGGAGCAGACTGCCAGGATGCTGCCCGAGACTGCAGCCACCCCGTACGCCACTAATTTATTCGCCTGAGGCCCCAGATATTTCATCACCGAGCTCTGGCTGACAAAGACGCCGATCGCGCCTGCAATAAAAAAGGCGGGAATCAAGCAAAGCAACACATGTTCCTGCGCGTACCACTTGACCAGGTGAGCCGCTTCGAGCACCGCATGGTCGAAACGCGCAACACCCACCGGCAGCGTATAACAGACCAGAAAGCCGACAATGACCCATACAACCCATTTCCACTCTGTTTTCCAGTTCATTTTCCCCTCTTATCAAAGCGCGTATCCAGACAGGCGAGCATGGTGACCAGACACGGACAGGCCAACGTGTAATAGACGGACTTCCCGCGTTTGTCGTCTGTCAATATCCCCGCTTGCCTCAGCACGGAAAGGTGCTGGGAGATGGTCGAGAAGTCAACCCCCGCCTCATCCACGAACTCGCAGACGCAATGCTCCCGCCCGTCTGCCAATTGTCGTACGATCCAGAGGCGCGTGGGATGTCCTAAAGCTTTAAAAAAATCGGCCTGTTCCTTGTGATCTGCTCGCGTATAAGGCTTCATGCAGGGTTCCTTTTCGTTTTGTCATTTGGTAATATGCCAAAATGTTAGAGAAAGGTCAAGTCTACAATTTCAACTGGAATGTTGGAATATGGGAATATTGGAATGATGTTCCTGGAGGGCGAGACTTTGGCGAGCCGTGCGAACGGTGGTCGCAACTGGGGCGGCTCGGCTCAGCTCAGCTCAGCAACTGCACTGGGTATGCCCCGGCATCCACGAGCTTCTGGATCGCCTCGATCACCTTGGGCTTATCTTCGCGATAGGTGACGCCAAACCATGAACTTTCCGTGGGAAGCACGGCGACATCCGCCTTGCCCTCCTTCACCAATTCATCGACGACAAAGGGGATGTACCATTCAGCTTTGCTATTGCGCACATTTCGCTCCAGCCATTGGGGGAAGCGTTCACCCAGCTCGTCAAAAAGTTGCGGCGTAAAGCCCCACATATTCATCGAGACGCGCTCCTGTCCGGTCAGCTTCACAGGCGCATCGGGATTCTCCTGATTCTCAATGCCTCCTTCGAGACGTACGAGCTTGGTCATTTCAGTCACTGTTTCCAGCAGACCGTCCTTTCCGAGCTTGCAAACGCCCCGCGCCACAGAGCCATTCTCGGAGAGCGTCTGCGCGAGCAGATACCCCACCATGGCAAAATGCAAACCGCCAGAGCTTGGTTCGCGGCTTAAGAAGTCAGCCAAAGTGCAGAAGGCATGCTGCCCATAGAAGTCATCGGCATTAATCGCAGCAAAGGGAGCCTTCACCACCTCACGTGCCGCATAGATGGCATGCGCCGTGCCCCAGGGCTTTGAACGGTCACTGGGGACTGAATAACCGATCGGCAGGTCGTCCGTGGCCTGATAGGCATAATCCACGTCAACCAGATTCTTATATTTCGCGCCGATGGTCTGCTTGAAAATGGCTTCGAAATCGCGCCGGATGACAAAGACCACGCGATTGAACCCGCACCGGACTGCATCATAAATCGAATAGTCCATGATTGTTTCGCCAGAGGGTCCCACAGGGTCAACCTGCTTGAGGCCTCCATAACGGCTTCCCATTCCTGCTGCAAGAATCACTAATGTCGGTTTCATCTTCTCTTCCTTTTCTCTAACACGGCTTCTGCCTGTCTTTTCCCTATTTCTTTCACGTCCTCATTCTGCTATACTTTCAAGCCATGATTACGTTCCTCAAAAAACAGCTCGCCCATGATGCTCACCCGTTTGTCCAGTTCATCAAGTATGGCATTGTCGGGGGCATGGCCACAGGCGTTCACATTGTCACCTTCTTCCTCTTCGCCTGGCTTCTCTTCCCCTGTCTGACCGCAAACGATATCACGGTTAAACTATTGGGCATGAGCGTCCAGCCGATGACTGATGCTCTCCGCGCCTTTAACGCCCTCCTCTGTAACATCGGCGGGTTCTGCGTCTCCAACGTCTTCTGCTACATCCTCAACCGTCTCTTCGTCTTCAAACCCGGCAAGCATCACATCTTCCTCGAATTTCTCCTCTTCTTCAGCGTGTCTGCCATCAGCCTTGCGGTTGCAGCAGGCATGCAGACCCTGCTCATTCGCTACTTAGCCATTCAGACCACCTACGCCTTCGGTGCAAACATCCTCTGCGCGCTCTTCATCAACTATGCGACACGCAAGTTCATCATCTTCAAGGGGTGATACAACCGCCAAAGGTATACCGGTTCAGCGTTGCATAGACAGCTCCCTTGGGCGTGAGCCTGCTCTCGAACAGGGTCAGCCCGGTCACAGGCCATGAGCCGAAATCCATCGCGTCATCCTCGTTCATGGCTTCCACCAACGGATGATTCCGCGCACGTTCCTTGCAGCGTCCTAACGTGATGTGCGGGCGGAACTCGTCTTCGTCGACTTTAAAGCCGAAGCGCTTGAGCTCTATCCCGATCGCCTCATTTAAAGCGCCGAGCTCAGGTATGGGATCGACGGCTGCCCAAATCGTTTTCGGGTTGCGCTTGGTCCCAAAGAAGCCGAAGCCATACGCGCGGCAGGTAAACGGCGGAAACGTGGCACAGATCCGCGTCATCGCAGAGGAGACGTGGGGCAAAATGGCAGGCGCCGTCTCCCCCAGAAAGGCAAGGGTGAGATGGAACTGGGTGCTCGTGCACCAGGAGACGTCAACCGCGTGCGGTGTGAGCCGTTTCACAGCCGCGTGCAATTTCGCCTTGACTCCATCAGGCAACGGAATGGCAATAAAACTTCTCATAAGATGGGCTTACCACACACGCGCGCCACAACAGCGGCTGCAGGCGTGTCCTTTAATAGATCATTGAAAGATTCAATCACTGCGTCAGGATTATGCTGGGCCAGCACCTCAGCCGGGTAGGACGATGTAATGGCAATGACGGACATCCCCGCTGCTTTGCCGGACTGGATACCCGCGATTGCATCTTCAAACACGATGCACTGTTCCGGCTGGACCCCCAACTGCTCCGCGGCCTTCAGGTAAATGGCCGGATCCGGCTTGCTTTTCTTGACCTGCGTCGCATCCACGACAACCTTAAAATACTTGCGGATATCGAGGCCGTCCAGCGTAAAACGGACATTATCGGGCGGTGCAGATGTCGCAACGCCCATCTTAATGCCGGCGGCCCGAGCTGCCTCCAGGAACGCAAGAAGCCCTTCTGGGTGGACCAGATGTTCCCGGCAAATCGTCCGATACACCTCTTCTTTTTCTACGACCGAATGCTCGACCTCATCCTCTGTGGGGTCCCGGTTAAAAATAAACCGCATATAGTCCCGATTATTCCATCCGAGCCTGGACCGGACATCTTCAGCCGTAATTTCACGGCCAAACTTCCGTGCATAGACGATCCATGCTTCAATGTGATAATCGCTGTTGGAGAACAGGACACCATCCATATCAAAAATAAGTGCATTCATGGGCGCGTATTTTAGCAGAATCAGCCAAAAATACAAGGAGATCAAATAGATTTGCAGGCTTGTCTTTTCTGAAAACCTTTGATAACTTATTTCAAAATTGTAAAGGGGCGATATCGTGTTTTGCCTCTCAATTCAAAAAAGGAGTCTTCATGATCGAATCACTTGCGATTATTGCCGGTGTGGGCGAATATCCCGTACTCATGGCACAGGGCGCCCGCAAAGCCGGGGTCAAAAAAATCACAGCGCTCGCCATTCGCGGGGCAGCCGAACGCAGATTAAAATCAGTGGTCGATGAGTGGGTGCCGGTCGGGATAGGCGAACTCGGAACGGTCCGAAGTTGGTGCGCTGCGCACAACACGTATGCGCTTGAGTTTGGCGGCGGCATCTCTGCCACCGCACTCTTTACGACCAAATTCGATGCGCTTAGCCGAAAGCTGCTGGCTGAACTGCCCATTAAAAACTCCCATACTATTTTCGGGAAACTCTGCGACGTCCTGGAAGAGACCGGCGTGAAGGTAATACCCGCCTCCTGCTTCATGGAGGCTGCAATCCCAGGTCCTGGACTCATTACCGCGCGTGCGCCGGATGCCCGAGAGGAGATTGACATTAAGCTTGCCGAAAAGATCTCGCTGGTGATCTCCTCTGTCGAGATCGGGCAAGTCGTGGTCGTCAAGGACGGCGCGATCTGTGCGGTCGAGGCTTTGGAGGGCACCAACACGACCATCAAGCGCGGCACCAGCGTCGGCGGCAAGGGATGTGTGGTCTTCAAGGGCGCCAAAGAGGGACACGACATGCGCTTTGATATTCCGGCTTTCGGAATGAAGACCCTGAAATTCCTCAAGAAAACAGGTGTCTCCGTCTTTGCTTTCCAAGCCAACCGCATGATCTTCCTCGAACAGGAGCCGGTGCGTTACTACGCAGAAAAGTGGGGCATCTCCATTGTGTCGGTGCCGTGTGCGTTGCAACCCTGTCCGACACGGCCCTAGCAGCACGTGCGGCAATAAAAAACCCTCCGGCTTCTACAAGCGGAGGGTTTCGTCTTTGCCAAGTTTCAAGTGGCCGCATTCGCGCATTCGCGCATTCCCGCATTCCCACATTCGCGCATTCCCGCATTCACGCATTCGCTTATTCCTTGACGATATCAAGAATGCGGGCGGACTCGACATACATGGGATGCGCCTTGTTCTTGACGATCTCCTCCATCATTGGATTTTTGATCGCCTCATCGCGATTCAGCATGTCATGGAAAATGGCACCCAGGACTTCCGCAGGCTGGGTTGCATCCAAGAGAATTCCGTTGAGCACAGACACGGTCTCATCCGGCAACAGGTTGACGGCATGGTTGATGTTTTCCAGCTTGGCATCCGGTGCCAAGGCACTGAACAACTCCCGCATCTCGACCTGCTCCTCCATTGTCACAGGCGTGTCTTTCACGCGCTCCTTTGCCCCTTCTGCGTAATAGAGCACAAGCCGGTCTTCCCATTGCTTAAGCGCTGTCTCTGGATCTAGCTTTGGAACAGGTGCTGCAGCAACACGTTTTCCATCTTCAGTGTCTTCTGGCCGTTTAGAGGCCTTTATAGACTGCTTCTTGCCCTCCGTTGTTACGGAAGGAACGATGCTATTTTTCTTTGTCTGTTTCGAAGGCGCTGCCGGAGTACGCGCTTGTACTGAGGGGGACTCTGCTGGAGACTCGAGTTGTTCATCCCCTTGCCTCAAAAACAGAAAAAAAAGGACAAGTCCTATTAGCGAGAAGATCAGAAGAATGGTTGCTTTTTTCATTTTCATCTTCCTTTTCAAGCGATAAAAAAAACCGCTCATGACGAGCGGCTTTTTTCACTCCACACGTCTACAGATCACGCGGGTAGAGTTCAACGGGGCAGCCTCGGACTGGATACCGCAAGATGCCGTTGATCCTGGCTTGATCTGTGAACCAGCTTGCGCCAAGGCCGAAGGGCATCTCTTTGATCGATTCCGCCTCTCCGCAATCGCCGCAACCCGCTGTCCATCCGGGCAAAAGTACACCTGCATATTTTCCATACACACCCGTTCTGGTCGCAAAGTTCATCCGGAAGGTTCCCGAGAAGATTCCCGTAGCCTTCCTGAAACTCATCCGTGTCAAAGTACCATCTACGACCGGCGTGGTCAGGGTGATCATGTCAGCAGTGATGGTCAAGGGATAGGCGTCCGGATAGAGCGTCAATGCGCCATATTGCGTACTCGCAGGCAAGAGGGCGCTGCCAAAAGAGAGAACCATCGGCAAAGCTCCGAACGTTTCCGCATAACTTTCGTAGAACGCAGCCAGGTCATCCGCGCTGCTGTAGTAGCCGCCATAGACCCCGTACTTCCATTGATACGACAACTCCGGCACGAGTTCCGTATGCGTCCACCAGACATCCGCGATCTCGGCCTTGTCCCCACCATAAATAAGGCGGGGATAGTCCTTGTACGTATTCTTGGCATTAGCCTGGATCGCCAATTGGCCAGAGATAATTTCCTTGCCGGTCTTCTTGAAGAAACCAAACTGGGCGTACTCGTGCACGACTTCGGAAGGTTGCTCACCCGTATAGGTCAAGAGCACGCCAGAGCCGCTGAAAGATACACCATTCGCCAGTTTGCCTGCGTACGTCATTGAGCCGCTCGCGACTGCATACGTACTCATGGAAAGCGTCATATAGGAGTGCCCCAGCGGCATGAGGCTTTGATCCCCAATGGCAACCGCGCCATCCTCTTCCGTATTCGCAGAGAGGGCAACCGTATAATAGCCTTGATACAGCGTAGCCGGCGTCGATGCGCTCCAAGGTTTAGGAACCAAATCCACCAGCAGATCCTTGTCCGTTGCAACTTCAGTCAACAGGGCATCAACATGTCCAAGCGTATCCAATTGGACGGTCACCACATAACCAGAAGCCTGCATCACAGCGGTCAATGAGCCGTCTTCAGCAATCGCACTCCAACCCGTGGCGGAGAAGGATACGCCAAACCCGATGGCATGCACGTACTTGGCGGTGAGCCGACCCGTGGTGCCGATGGTCAAGTTAAAGAGCCCCGTGACCTTGTTCGCTTCCGGATCAACCACCACATAGTTTGCAAAGCTGTAACTCTTTGCAACTGCAGCCGGATTTATCGTTGCAACACTCCTGACTTGGAAATCCAGACGGATGGTTCCGCCCTTCACCATGGTGAAGCCAACCAACTCGGAAGCCTGATAGACGGCGGAATATGAGCCAACACGTGTCGGCGTTCCACTCAACACCATCTCTTGATTCGCCGCATCGTAAGTGACCCTGATGCCACTGGGCAAAGACCCCGACAGCCTGGAGAGCGTAAGCCGACCGGCTCCCAATGTTTCCACTTTGATCGTCTTATTGAGAGAAACGCTCGTGGTCAAGGTCACCGCTGCCGTCGCCGTTGCAAAAGCCGGTTTCGCGGCCACAACGAGAATGGTCAACCTGCTCTTCCCGTAAACCGCTGCGATCCCCGTCGGCGCAAAGGTGACCGTGACCGTCTTGGTCACTGCCAAGGCCGGGAGCGTAAGTGTGACCTGCTTCTTCGGCACAAGGTCCTTGTTTACCCAGGCGAGGGTATTCTCGCTGAGCGTTCCGGCGGTGGTGGTGATCATCGCGGAGACCGCAGATGCGGCTCCGTTGATACGTTCGATCGCCAGCGGGATGGTACTCCCCTCAACCGCCACGATGGTCATGTTCTTGGCGAAGTACTGGTCGGTCGCCGGGGCGAACTGGAGCTGTCCGACAACGGGGAGGTCGTTCTCAAGGAGCGTGACATCCAGTGTACCCTTGCCAGCCGCGATAGCTGCTGCAGGCGCTGGGTTCAGCACAGCCAAAGCGAGCTGGATGACCTGGTTGCCGTCAAAGACGATATCATTGTTGACGGTGAAGGTCACGCTGGTCGTGCCGACCTGTCCTTCGGCCCAGTTAAGATTGATTCCATCGGCCGGGAAGCCGTGGCGGTAGGCTTCTGAAGTCGTGCCGCCGCCCAGCGTGATCTGCGCGTCAACAGCTCCGGAGCTTCCGTTTTTGCGTTCGACCGTGACTGTGCAGGTTCCTGCGGTCTCGGTGATGTTCGTCGTGGTGAAGGTGAACCCGACCTCCCCGGGATTCCAGATCTGCCAAGTGAAGGGGGCCTCGCCGACGACACCCGCAAAGTTCAGGGTGGTCACACCTGTTCGCAGGGCGCGCCAGAGGTTGCTGCCCAACGCCTCGAAGTCCGCGGGATTGCACTGGTAGGTCCCTACAAAACGGTAGACCTTGTTGGACGCAATCTCCATCTGGAGCTGCGTGGCCGACGTCACCTGCTGCGAAGCTTGAGTCTCCGAGGGGACCAGGACGAAGGAAGAGGTGACCGTGTAGTCGCGGATCGTGCTCGACAGCCTCGTGCCAGCGAACTCCTGGCCTGTCGCTGAGACAACCAGGAAACTGCCTGCGACAGGCGCACTGTTGGTCAGGACGAAGCCAGGCAGGAGGTTCCCTGCAACAGGTCCAGCAAGGGTGGCGCCCGCCGCGCTTTGGATCGAGAGTGTGACCACAGCGGCTGCGGGCCCCGTGACCTGAAAGAGCTGGCGCATCCCAGACCCGATGCCGGACAGCAGATAAACATCGTTCTTGTCGGAGGCACTGAGCTGAGCCGTCTTCTGGCCGTCCTTGGCCAGCGTCTCAGCCGTCCAGTCCCTGTGACCATTTTTCTCTTCGTTCACATCACTCACCAGCGTCAGGGCTTCAGTCAAACGGAGAATAGCAGGAGCGATGTCATACGGATAGCTCTTGACACCGGTCACTATGTTGGTAACGGTTGTCCCATTGTTCGTCAAACCGACACGTCCGGCAACCGTTCCATCCTTGCGAAGCAGGAGGACCGTCGGATAGCCAATACGCACCGTGCCCGGGAAGAGCCAGCCAGCATTGTACTGCTGATTGCTGTTGGCGATCAGCTTAGCCTCAGCCTGAGCAACGGGGATGCCGTTGCGAGACAGATAGGCGCTGCCACTGAACTTCGTTCGCGTAGAATCGACAGCATGCCTCAGGAGTGTGGGAGGCGTGGCATCACGTCTCGGATTATCAAACATCACCAAGCGGATATTATTATTTTGTACAAAGGTCTTAAATTCCGGCGTGTCAAAAACCGTCTCCTCCATGCCCACGCACCAGGGACACCAGAGAGCGCCTGAGAAGACCACAAGCGTATAAGCCGCCCCTATTGTTTGGGCCGTCGCATTGGTCGCCTTTGACAGATCCATGGTCCACTCGCCGACAGCGGGTACTTGGTTGAAGAAGGGGTTCAACGGGCCGTTCGGCACGGTAGCGACGTAGGTGATGGAATTGGTTTCAACCGGATTGCGCTGGTTGTCCAGCAAGGTCAGGACGACCTTCTGATTCAAGGCATAGTGCGCGTTCAGGCTCGTCACCAGGGTGTACTGATTGGTGTCGCCGGGTGCAAAGAGGACTTGATTTGTCGCAACCGCGCTATCGGGATAGGTTGCCACGAGATAGTTGGTCCCAGGTGTGCTGAAACCCTTGACCCGCACAAGAGGGACCTCCACGGTTGTCGTGGTGGGTTCAGCCTCTAGACGTGCTGTCGTGCTATTGCCACAGGCGAACTGTCCGCCGACGGTTGTGTAGAGGACTCCATTATTATCATAGCCTGTCAACCAGACGTTCATGGCATCAATAAACTGCTGGCCTGACTTGCTGGGGAAAGACTGTGCATGCGTCACGAGTTCGCCGCTCGTCTTCTTCCAGTAGAAGCCCAGCCAAGGATAGGATGAGCCGGGATTTGCCAGATGGCTCCGTATCCAGTTGTACCCCGTATAATTATCTTCCGTGACAAGACCCTTCAGCGCCAGGAAGAGCACCTTCTGATTAGCGATCCAGCCTTGAACGAGCGGTGTATTATTTGTCATCACAAACGCATTACACAGGGGACAGCCCTCGTTGCCCCAATAGATAATCAGGGGGATGTTGAGCCGTGCAGCCAAGTTCGTGTACTCCGCAAAAACTCCTGCAGGTCCTGAGACGGGTGATTTATACCCATACCATTGCCCCAGTACTGGCTCCCCTGATGTCACGATATTCGTAAACGATACAGACGCATACTCCTTGTCATAGACCTTTAGCGAGAGAATCGTCTTGCCCACGACCGTAGCTGCCGGCGCATTCGAGGCTATCGTCAATTTGAGACTCTTGCTCGCCGCCTGGTATCCTGCCTCTTCGGGCACGGTAAAGGTGAGGCTCTTCTCGCCAGCCACACCGTGGCCCCATTGAATCGGGCCCTTGGACGGTAAATTCGTATTCCAGTTCAACATCGCGGAGATTGCCAGATCACTCCCTTCGATACGTGATAGCCATACGGTTATGGTCTGACCTTCATAAACCGTCTCCTCTGCTGTTGAAAAAGCGGCCTTTGGTTGGGCACCGAATTGAACCTGCGTATAACCAATCTTGCCGGCGACAACGACATCGCGTTTGTAGTTGACCTTATAGCTCACGACCACGTTGGTGTTCGCCATGCGCCCGATTTTGACCACGAGCGGTGCATTGGTCGTGGCTTGGTATCTGAATGTCCCCAGTAGATTAGTCAAAGCACCGACAGGAACGAGACTGTCGCCGATGAAAAACTCCGCCTTCAACCCCGTGACCGGACCATTCGTGACCACATCCGAGAACCAGACATGATTCGTCATGCCGACAAGGGAACCGGTCAGCTTCATCCAGTCATTGGTATCCGTCATGTTCAACGAGTGAGGCCCCTGTACCGTTGCCGTCTCTCCGATCGCGACCACATTTGTTGTTCCCACCCGTGTATTATCATTCGTGTCCCACGCATCTGTGGGCAGCGGGATATTTGAATAGGCAGCAAAATGCAGTTCTGCCAAGGCACGGGTGCGTCCTGCAAGAGGGCTGCCGATGGGATAATTCCCGGAGGTATCGCGTCCAACATAGCGCTGCTCAACAAGCACCTTCCCATCTTTCTTCCAATAGTACATCAAAAAGGGGTAGGCATCCAGTTTCCGGTCGGTACCAGTCCCCCACATCCAGTAGTAGAAGGTTGGGTCCAGAGTATCTTTGACATAGATGTAAATATAAGGGGTAGCATTCATCCAAGTGTTGAAGGCTGCGTCTGCATTTATTGCTGTATTGTATTTGTTGCAGTAGTAACAATCCTTATCCCCCCAAAGCGCAATGACAGGAATCCCGCTTGCCTCAGCGTATGTTTTTGCTGTAGCCCAGTCCGTACACCATTTCCCGGGCGTCGGTGTCGTGACAGTCGGTAACGGAACGTACTGCGCAAGTAAACTCTGTTGCATACACAACAGTGCTATGACACCCATAAATCCCATTTTCTTTCTCAATGACATATTGATCTCCTTTTGTTAACCCAAGACTGCTTGTTTCTGACGTTATATAGCCGTAGAGCCTAATACGCCTAAGTGAATAAATCAATAGTATACCTCTCGACTAGACTTTCGTCAAGGGCATAATCATGATTGAAATAAAAAAACTTAAAGTGCGGAAACGGCTAATGGATTATCCCGCCTCCATACGTCAATCCACCTCTGCGCGGCTTCAGGCGTCGTATACGCTTCTCCGGCAATATGCTCATAGCCCTCATTGCCCACTTGCCGTGCACCGGGATTGCCCGAGTTAATCAGATTCACGATGTACTGCAAGGCCAAGCCGTCATCGATGTCATAGAATTCCATGACCGACTCACGAAGCGCATCCACATCTTGAATCTGCGTCATGCCTTCGTAAAGCTCCTTGGCTTTCGTCTCTTCATCCGCGATCGTCTTCACGGCATCCAGCCAGCCATCCTGGGCGTCACTGGCAACCTCGGCGTCTGAATCCCTCAACATCCCCCTCAAGTCCGCGACGGCCGGTTGCTTGAACCAGCGCAACGATTCAACAACCTTGCCGCGCACATACGGCGACGGGGAACGGGCCAGTTCGGCAGAAGCTGCCCGGACCTTGCCAAGATCCTCATCATCTAAGGCAAGCTGAAGGTCATCCAGGCCTTTCTTTTCTGTGAGGTTCACGAAACTGTTCGTAGCGAGATTCACCGTCGGCCTTTTAAGCGTAATCCGTTCATTGTTCAGGGGTGTGACCGTTAGCTTTTTTTCACGTTTCTTTTTTGTGACCCCTTGTGTCGATTTTGCTGTGACACGTGCTTCATCCTTAGGCTGGCCTCCTTCGTCACTAACACGCGGATCTGCCATCTTCTCGCCCAGAAAGAAACAGGTCCCCAGAAACAGGACAACCAGGACACCCCCAACAGTAATTTTCCAGTTCATTTCGTCTCCTCCTTCGTCTCAAGTTTGCTCAACCCTCTCTGCGGACGAGTTGGCTTCTTTGCTTTTGCGTTTAACCATAAATTGGTTCCGTTCGGATACTCGATCAAGGAGTTCGCCATCAATGCGGGTATCCAATTCTGCTGAAGATCCTTGACCTTCTGCGTGGCTACAGCCATTTCAACGTGCTCGCGCGGCGGCAGTTGGGCATCGGCTCCCCCTTCTGCCAGCCTCAACAGGATCCGCATCAGCTTGACGGTCGAAGGTCCGCTCGGTTCAACAGCCGGGCCGAGAACTTCCTGGGTACGCTCAACTATTTTGATCAATACAAGCCCCTCCTCCATGTCGATCGGCTCTGAGACCGAGCCTACAGGCAAGGTGAATGCAGCCTCTCGCACCTTGGCATTCTCGATCTCCCCCTTTACGAAGGTCCCCCATTCGCCAAGCGGCTTATCTTCCGCTTCGGAGTAGAGTGCCGCCAGCTTCAAAAAATCCTCCCCCTTCTTCGCCTGCTCATAAATACGACGCCCCTTGGCGATCACCAAGCGATTGGTCGCCTCTGCCCGCTCATGATAGGCCTTAATCCCTTGAATGCGGGCCTCTATATCCGCAGGAGAGACTTTAAGCGACGCGCCGTGTTCCGCCTCCCGGAATGAGCGAATCAGCGCGTTTTCATCCATCAAAGTCTTCATGGAACGCCCCACGCGCCCGAGCTCTGTAAACTTCCGCTCGAGGTCACGTTCCTCGACCTTCAACAACGCGCCCATGTCGGTCCGTGAAATTTGGACAGCCTCTGCAGATGGCTGATGCTTCTTGGCTCGTGCGGCCTGGAGGATGACCTGTCGCGCAATAAACTCTTGCAGGAGCGTGCTGCTCCAATGAGGACGGTAAATCTTCACGTCCTGCTTCTGCGCTCCAGGCCGGCTCAGGAGAAAAAGCGCCTCCTTCACAGCCATGGCATCGTCATAATTCTCGCGCGTAAGGGGTGTCCCGTTGACCGATACGATCACGTCGGACGGAGCCATTTCCTCAATGAGTTTACTGGACGTTCCAACCTTGAACCCCTGTGTCAACGGCTGGTCTGCCTCCCGCTTGCACCCCATGGCAACTGCCAGGAAAAAAGAGACGGAGGCAATCTTGAAAAAAAGATAACGATCATGAGCAGAGTTCATAAATAACAGACTTTTTTTGAAAGCAAAAAAGCAGAGGTTTAATCCTCTGCTTTCTTGACGATTAACTCGTTTTCAACATGCTACCGAAACGGTTAGAGAACCGAAGGCAACAGGCTGTCAATGTAATCCGCATTCGCAGCCAGCTTCTTGGAAGCAGAGCTGTTGTACTTGATCGAGAACGAACCGTAACCGATCGTGCCGACAAGCAACTGTGTGTTCGGGATGCAGAGATCGTAAGGCAGAGCGACTCCACCAGGAGCGCAAGCGACGACGCAAACAGGAGCCAGCAGTTCAGCCTGAACGTTGCCACTGATGCTGCTCACACGGCCATTCTTGGCATCCCACTTTCCGAAGCCCATGATATAGATCGAATCAGCGATCGTTCCATACGCTTCGATATCGGTATTCTTCTTACCAATGCGGCCGAGAATGTCCCAAGTGACCGTTTCGCCAATGACAACCATCTCATCGGTCTTCTTGTCGAAAAGGTCGAGAATGTTACCCTCAAACGCATCGCATTCGCAAGAGCAATTCCAGTAGTAGCCCTTGTAGGACTTGCTGCTGATGACGCGATAGCAAATGCTTGTCGAGCCGGGGGCACATTCGGTTCCAATGTCGATCGCGCCGCTCTTGGCCGCGGTGGTCTTGAGCGTCATCGAAACGTTGTAAACCTGAGCGCAATCAGCGTCAACAGGATCCGGTCCTGGTTCACATTGTGCATACGAACTAGCAGCAGCCACTAACGCCGCAGCCATAACAACTAACTTCTTCATAGAGTAATACTCCTTCTTGTTTTGTTTGGTCTTCGCTTTCATCTTTCCCTGCACTCGCAAGGCGATTCGGCGTCAACCGTTACTGTAACGTTCAGACAGCTCCAATTAATCTTCCGTCGGTACCGATGACCTAGGTTCGGACACCGCGTCCGAAAAGCTGTTGCGGTCTGAAAAACAGGGATAATTTACCACACTGCCCTGAAAACGTCAACACCCTTTTTGATTTTTGTTAGTTTTTTATGCAGAATAAAACCCCTTATTTCCACATAAAAAAAGTGCGCTCTCTTCAGGGCTCCGAAATCAAACGCGCTAACCGTTCTAAATAACGCTTGCTTCGGGTTGTGACCCGATAACGGACAAACCATTTGAGATAGGTCAACCCTGGAATGACAGCCTTAGCACGCGGCTCAAAGTCAACCATTCTCAGCGCATACGCAGAGGGGCTTGTCCATTGAACAAGAATATTCCGAGGGTCATAAACAGCAATTGCATGAAGAATCATTTGATCTAAAAAATCCCGCACGCGTTCATACAGCTCTTGAGCCTGCTGTTGATTGGTCATGCGCTTCATCTCCGCCTCAACCAGTCTCGTATACGAGCCATCCCAATTGAGCAACAACGACTCCCTCACGCCCCACCCATACTGCGGAGAGTAGAGGCGGTCCATCTGCTCGGGGAACGCCTTCATCACCTCTGAAGGCAGGCGCTTTTTCAGACGCTGATAGTACCGCCACTCCTGCATATTGATGTTGAATAAATAGATGTGCCGCGTCAACAGAAGGCGCCAGCGTGTGCTGTTTTTTCGCTTCGGATGTAACTTGTCCTGACAGGTATAAAATTTGACACAGGTCCTTCCCGTGGGCTCGCGATAACAGCTCCGCACCGCACCGCACCCAATCAGCTCGTATCCTGACAGGTCGGCCGTGAATTGAATTGCCGTATTGCGTGATGACCGCTTCGCTTTCGGCATTCGCCGAATGGTTTCCGCTTCGCTCCAACGAGTCCTTATTGCCTTATTAAAGCTTCGACGTTGGACGTTCGATGTTGAATGTTCGATGTTCGTATTCATTCGTGTGGTTCGTGTCATTCGATGCTAAAATATTAGCCGAGTTCCAGCGCCTCTTTCATCTTTTCTGCTGCCCTCAACAGGTCCTGCTGTGTCTTTCTCACACAAGCCGTGCGAGGATCGAATTGATTGATAAACAACTCCGGGAGGAACGTGCTCAGGACTGCATCGGGCTCAAGCGGTTCATGCTTATAATCAGGATAAATCGAGTAATAGTCATGAAACTTGAAACGTCCGCCCTTCCCCCCGATTTGAGGATGCTCTGAAAAACGCACCCACTGATTGGGAATGCCCAACGCGTCCGCAACAATGAGTCCATGCATCGCTGATGCAAGGATCAAGTCGCTGGCGGCCAGTTGCTCAAGCACCTTGAGCGGATTATCCCGGACATTAATCACGATGGAATGTTTGATCGCGCTGTGCAGTTGCTGGACTCTTGGCAAGCCCTGATCGGCCACATGCGGAACAATCGCACAGGCGTATTGCTTCGCAGTTTTTTTCTCCAGGAGAAACGAGGCGAGCAGGCCGGCATCCCCCAGCGCGACATCCGCTTGCGCATCCAGCACGCCCAATGCAATCAGTTGCTCCTGGGTCAACGCTCCGCGCACAGCATGACAAATCATCTTTCGCAGCGGCGCCACCGCATTGGACGACCAATCGCCCGTAATCCCGGATGAGAAGACGTGCAGCGGCGACAAGAAATGATACAGGCCTTTACGAACCCATGATTCCCGAGGACGCAGAAGCCCCTTCCCAATGATCGTGCCGATTCCAAGCACACGAGCCTTGAGCGGTTGCTTATAGCACGATTTGACCGGCATCCCAAGCACCCGCTCAAAGATGAGCGGGTTCAGTGAGTCCCCAAAATTGGGCCCCTTGCAGTGGCACAGAGTAACAGGGCGAGAGGTCTTCATAGTGTAGACGAGCAGCAACAGGACTCCAGTGCGCGAAGCACTTTTTTGTCCCGCATGATCATCGGGAAGTAACCCTGTATGCAGGCCACGTTTTCACGGGTGATCCCCGGAGGCAACGCGCGTCGCAGCAGTTCCGTGAAGCGATTGAAATCCTTTTGAAGCGCGCGACCGCCGCGACGCGGACGCAGCAGATCATTGATCAGGCGCAAATAATCACAGAGGTGCGCCTGCTCAATGGAGAGCGTCGCCCCCGGGGCATACTCAAAGTCAATGGCCATCATCTCATACGTTTGAGGGTCAACAAGAATGTTGCCCAGATTCAAGTCCATGTGGACAACCTGTGCCGCATGCATGCCACGCACCAGCGCAAAGAGATGCGGGAACAGCATCCAGACCCTTTGCTCATCAGCCTTGAGCAGTTCTGAAGCGCGCGGAAAGGGATGATAGGAAGCGACAATCGCCTCCTGCGTGCGCCACACAGGCTTTGGAGAAAGCTTCGTTTGGGACAACGCCGTATACGCAGCCCACTCATAATCGAGTCGTTCATCCGGCGTCAACGTCCGCCGAAGCGCATCTGAGGATGAAGGCGCGGCCTTTCCTGCTTGATTGTTTTTGACACGCATCATCGCGATGCGCTGCCCCTGCGTCTCGACATAAAACAGGCGGTCATAGCCCCCTTTCCCAGAGGCGGGAACCAACTGGCAAGGCTGCTGCAAGAAGGCACTTAGTTCCTCCTGAAGCTTGCCCCGGAGCGGTTCAAACGTACGTCGTAAACGCCGTTCTTTCAAAAGTCGTAAGAGTGAAAAATTCATCAGGATTTCACCAAACGCCGCAGGAGCGCAGCAAGCGAATCAGCCGAGGACTCAAGGCCCCCATCATTGTTAAATAGTAAATAGTCGGTTGGCATACGGTGCGTGAAATGCCGGAACATCTCGTGATTATATTTCGCGATTCCGGCCAGTGTCATCTCTTGCTTGCGTTGCGCCAGACGTTGATATGAAACCAAAAAATGAACCGTGGGAATCCGGCATCCCCAAACGCGAGTCAACCACTCTTTATGTCCGAAACTCGGCTCATCACTCTTGCGGTTACACATTAAAAAATCAACCAGGGATCGGTCCATCAACACGGTTTTTTTAGAGGACGCAAACCACACGCCCAAACGAAGCCGCATACAGGCTAACCCGTAAACCAGGGGGGCCAGCGTCTCATCAAATTTTTCCCGGTTCTGGAAGAGCAACGGACGAACAAGAATGACAAGCATTTTAAAGAAGAAATTTTTCCGATAGAGGTGTTTCCCCGTATAGATGCCAGAGACGCGCTCGGGCAACCGTTTTTGCAACGCCTTGGCCATCGTCGTCTTTCCGCAGCCATCGCCGCCCATGAGGGATAACCACTTCAGTGAACGCGGCCCTGCAAGCCGGGCATCTTTCCATTTTGCGACAAGTCCTTTGCGCGAAGGGCGGCATAATTCCGGAAAACGTTTTAAGGTCTCGTCGGCAAACTGGATGAGTTCTGGCGTCACCTTCCGCTGCTGTAAAACATCCCCCAGGATTGAGGCAAGAGCGCGCTCAGGAGACGCTTTTACATACGCCTCCATGCGTTCGTACATCCCTTGCGTGAAACAATCCAAGCGCCGCTTCGAGATCATGTGATGCACATAGACACTGAGTTCCAACTCCAAGGGCAACCTGAAAAGCGAAACGCTCTGGGGGGTCGCCCGACGCAACGCCGCTTCCGGCACCAGCATCATGGACCGGTTAAACAACTGCCTCAGTTCAACCCATAAATCAAAGTCCACCTGATGCTTGCCATCGCAGGAATAGAGGAAAAGCTTGTATTTCGCCCCATCCATCGACACGAAACGCGCATGGCACTCCCCCTGCTGGACCCACCCATAGACCGCATCGAACAGGGCATAGACAGACGCACGTGTCCCCAGAAGGTCAACATCCCCGCCATCGATCGCCTTTGGCGAGAGAGGCTCGCCCCTCAATTGCACAAACTGCCACGGCCCAGCCATGACACGTTCAATACAGGAACATAATTTTTCGTATTCGCTATTCATTTAACTTCACTGGGATGTTGGAATAATGGAAAATGGATGCTTGGAGCTTATTGGAGGGTCGGGTTACACCCCGACCGTCGGTGCGGGTGTAACCGCACCCTCCATTAACCCCAGTTTCGAGTTTCAAGTTTCCAGTTTCAAAATTCCAATATTCCAACATTCCATCATTCCAGTCTCCACCCCTACTTCCAATAATCCAGTATCCACGGACAGGGCTTAATCGTCTTATACATTTTCTTCCAGCCATGCGCACGCTTTTTACTCGTCGCATCGTTTGTCCACGTGCCTGCGACCGCTTCGTTCAGCCCAGGATACCCATGAAAGGCAATCATCTTCAACCCCTCGACGCGCGGTAATTTCGCAGGGATAAAGGGACGTAAAATACCAATGGGAAGGCAGTGGAACTTGAAGCTTTTAAACCAGTTGTCAGGCCAGAAATGGAGCGCCCCATAGCGTTCGATTACCTTCGCTGAGAGATACTCCTGGGAGGCGGTGTGATAGCGCTTTAAGACCTCTTCAGCATGTTGCTCAAAGTAGGTTTTTACAAAACCCAGCGTCCCCACGACCCAGGAATAACAGCTCGCCTGCCCCACATGATCCCCGGGCGTATTCCAATCCTTGATAATATAAAATGCATCCCCTTGTGGATAGGTGAACAATTCATCCAGGTTTCCGACGATCAGCGAATCCAAATCGAAGAAGAAAACGCGCTCGCCAGCCAGCCCGCCAAGGGCGTCATCACAGAGTCCAGCCTCTTTTTTATAGGCATATTTGTTCAACGCGTCCGGCACATTCATCGTCGGCCGTGGGTGCGTTTGAATCGCAGGATCCAGCCCTTCCGTTTCGCCTGTGAAACAGTGGAAGGTCACGGGAAGGGAGGTGTTCCGTTTCACCATGGAGAAGAGTTTGTTGACATCTCCGGCCGTGTAATAGTCCCCCCACTTGATACAGATGACATGATACGTGTTCATAGCGTTCCCCTTGGTGGATTGGTTTCTTGCTCTGTGCGCTCTGTGGGCTCTGTGAGAAACAAGTTACGCCTCAGTTTATTCCCGGTACCCCAGGCGGCGGGCTTGTGTCTGGTCATCTGATACCCTGGGAGTGCGGGCCGTCTTGTCCGCACCAGAGCCGTGACGGCTCTGCTACCTTGCCATGCAACGGCTCGCCATCACTTTAGAACTTTAGCATTTTAGCACTTTAGAACTTCTGTATACACCGCGATGGTCTTATCGACCATCTGCTCAAGTGAAAAATGCGAGAGTGCGTACGCTCGGAGGCCGGACAACTGGGTGCGGGAGGATTCGACAATCGCAGCGCCCAAGGCTTCGGCGTTTTCAATCGGCACCAGCCACCCGGAGACGCCCGGCTTGACGATGTCCAGCGCGCCGCCGTGCGCGGTAGCGATCACGGGACAGTTCATGGCCAGGGCTTCGACCAGCGTGCGCCCAAAGGTCTCCGGCTTACGTGTTGTCGCGGAAATCACGACATTCGCGCAGGCATAGACCTCCGGCATCTTGCTCTGACTCCCTGTGAAGGTCACGTTGGCTTCGAGGCGGAGCGCCTGAACCAGCGCCTTCAACTGTTCGGCGTAATTTTCCTGCCCCGCCTGCGGACTCCCCACAATCAGCAGTTTCCAGGGAGGGAGCTGCCCAGAGACCTGCGCCAAGGCCTTCAGCGCCCAGTCAATCCCCTTCAGGGACGAGATGCGCCCCACAATCGCGAGAACGAACTTGCACTCCAAGTCCTGCTTGGTTTTGAACGCCACCATCCAGCTCCTGTCGAGCTTTTCAGGGTTGAACCCCTCTTCATCCATGCCCCTTGGAATCAAGCGGAAGCGCTCATCCGTGATGCCATAATGCTGTCGCAGGTAGGTGCGCATCGCCTCGCTCGCGCCAATCACACGTTCCGCGCGCACCATGATGCGACTGTATCCGTTCACCGTATTAAAGCCATGAACCGTCGACACCACAGGAATCCCCAACGGCTTATTCGCAATGTGGACGAGCCACGCAGGCACGCGGCTGCGCACATGCAAAATATCAGGCCTGAGTTCACGCAAGATCTTCCGCAGCTCCAATACCCGTAACGGGAAGGTCAGCGGATTCTTGGACTTCACATCGCAAACAATATGCCGCCCCCCCTGCTCCACAATCTGAGGCACCAACTTCCCGCCAGCAGAAACAACGGTGTTCTGAATGCCGCGCCGGACAAACTCGCGGTTCAGGTCGACCACCCCGCGCTCTGTGCCCCCTTCATTCAATGACGGTATTAATTGGATGACATGCATAATTATGATAGGTAGGAGCGGAAAATCGTAGAGAGATTTCCGATTTCGCAATCCGTAATATTGTAGGGGATATAATCGGCGAAGTTGTTCAGAATAACAACAGCATTCAAGTTGGCATCTTTCGCCGCCTCAGACGTGATGCGTTTACAGAAATACGTGTTGAGCTTGTGAATCTCGTCATACGTTGAGAGGAGATGTTCCAACTTCCAATCTGCTGAAAGGCCTTTTTGGGCCCGCAGGAACTGCGCCGTCAGATACATCGAAATGTGACGGTACGTGGTCTCCTCCAAAGATGCAAACGGCAAGTGGAAGCGCACCATCGGCTTCAGTCTCTCCATCACAGGACACCCGCTGGTGGTCATGTAAATGCCCAACAGCGAACTTACCGCATGTTGGAGTGGCACGCATTGCGAATAATTCCGCTGTTCGGTTTCAACCACCACATTCACCTTTTCATGGGAGACATGGTCTTTGAACGCCGTGATCAGATCGATGACTTCAACGGCGATGGGGCAGTACGTGTGCTCTGGCCCCTCCAAGGTGCAATTGGGACATTGATGATAACTCCGCTCAGTCCACGCCGGCAAGTTCCTCTCAACGCACGTGCGGATGATCGTGAGCGTATCGGGATCGAGATTGATCTCGAAATCCAGTTTTTTACCAGACTCGAACTCAAAGTGGTATTTGAAGTAGATGGGCTTTTCTGCTGTCATAACAAGAAATCCGCCAACGACTCAGCCATTGAGTAATTTTTCAGCCACATGATCGACTTCAACCAGCGCGCCTCTTGATTTCAGAACGTTTGTTTGTTTCCAGACCTCAAAGGGGGTGACCCAACCATCGGCTTCCAGCATCTCGATGCCTTTAGCCACGCGACTGCTCGATGCAACTGGCCCATTGAGTGACATCATCTTCAACAAGCCGACCGGCGCGCCACTCCCGAGCGCCTCATAAATCATAGAAACGCTGTCCCGTGTGACCCAGACAGCCTTTGCACACTGAAGTTTATCAGCGACCCATCCGCGCGGGGTCTTTTCAACAGGGACGACATCAATGGCCGGACACTCCCGCCGCAAAACATCAACAAAACCAGCCGGTGTCCGCCTGGAGGTCGTCAGTAAAAACTTCGTATCCGACTGTTGACTGCCCACTGCTGGCTGCCCACTGCTCACTGTTTTCAACTGTTCAATTACCTGCTGCTCATCCCACCCATACTCTTTGCTCGGACCGCCGATCAAGATCAGCGTATGCGTTTTAGGACGCTCAGGCGACGGCTTCACACCATGGAGCGCACCCAGGGTTGGAACGATGTATGCCGGCGGCTTCGCCAGCACGTCTGAAGGTAAATCATGCCGAGGCACAACAGAACAATCAAACCAGCTCATGGGCAGAGACGGCTTCATGCACACCACGGTCTTTGCGCGTTTAAACAAACAGCCACTGAGTAGCAAGGGCAGGTGCGTCCCGTGCCCGGCAGCAATAATGAAATCCGGTGTCCCTTGAGCCCTGACCGCTGTCCCCTGCCCCCAAATCACCCTCAGCTTGCCCCAAAAGCTTTTGCCGGCCAAATCGATCTCGCGAATCTGGCCGCCCATTCGCGCAACCAAAGCCCCGGCCAGGCCGCGCGTCTGACTCAGATGCCCAGCCTTACCATCACTTAAAATCCAGATCAATCGTTCCAAAAAAGACTCCGTCCCTGTCAATGATGCAAAAACTTGTCTTGTTTAAGTACCGTTAACGTAATGCAGTTCAACATGTTATAGATCTTCACCCGCGTAATACCCACCAGTGGAGAAGACACAGAAACCAGTAAAAACATATCATGTCCCAGCACCCCAAGTCGAGCCACTTTTTCAGCCTCCCGCATTTTGGTGTTGCTATCTGGGCTCAAATAATTTTTAATACACCCATCACTGAACACATAAGGAGTTTTATGTCGCTGAATATTGTAACCAAAATTGATGATCGGGTAGCGGTCAAGCATGTCCTCATGAGCGTCTCCGACAAGACCGGTCTCGATTCCTTTGTCCCCGCGCTCATTGCCGCATGTCCGGATGTCAAAATCTTATCCACCGGCGGCACCTATACAGCCATCCAGAACATGCTCTCTTCAGCGCAAGCCGCCAAGCACCTGGTCTCGGTATCGGATTATACCGGCCAGCCCGAGATGCAGGGCGGCCTTGTGAAGACCTTGGATTTCAAGATCTATCTCGGACTCCTGAGCGAAACCTACAACGACGCGCACCAGAAAGATCTGGCCCGCACCGATGCCGTGGCCATCGACATGGTGGTCGTCAACCTCTATCCCTTCAAGCAGACCGTTGCAAAGCCGGATGTCACACCTGAATCAGCCCGTACCCATATTGACATCGGCGGACCGTGCATGGTCCGCGCCTCGGCAAAGAATTATTTACGTGTCGCCTCGGTCACCGACCCCGTAGACTACGCAGGCTTGATTGGCGAGTTGAACTCCAACAGCGGGACACTCAGCCTCGCCACACGTTTTGCGCTCATGAAAAAAGCCTTTGCGCATACAGCCTCGTACGACACCGCCATCGCCAGTTTCTTTGCAGAGGTCGCGCCAGCTCGCATCGCCAGCGCGTATACGTCAAACTCATGAAAGAACATCTGATTGAGCTGATTCGCCGCACCACCAGCGACCTGCCTGCTGATATCGAGTCAGCCTTGCGTCAAGCCTTCGCCTCTGAAGCCCAGGAGACCCAGGCTTCGCTTTTCCTGAATTCAATCCTTGAAAATATCACGCTGGCGCGCACGCAATCAGCCCCCCTTTGCCAAGACACCGGCACCTTGACCTTTTTCTGGAGCGTGCCGCGCGGCACGGACACCTGCGCGCTTGAACAGGCGGCGCAGGAAGCCGTCAAGCACGCGACCGCCCAGGGCTGGCTCCGGCAAAATACGATTGATACGTTGTCCGGAAAATCCATCCCAACAAACGTGGCGGAGGGCGCTCCGGTCTCGCATTTTGAGCAGACAGAGACAACCGCCACGGAGGTCTGGCTGCTTCAGAAGGGCGGCGGCTCTGAAAATATGAGCTGCCAGTTCAGTCTTCCGGATGAGGCGCTTCACGCAGGACGCGACCTGGAGGGCGTTCGCACGTGCATTCTGCATGCCGTATGGCAGGCACAAGGCTTTGGCTGCGCACCCGGCATCTTAGGCGTCTGCATCGGCGCAGACCGCGGTGAGGGCTTCTTGCTCGCCAAGAAACAGTTGTTGCGCCCCCTCTCCGATTGTTCACCTGTGGCCGAACTTGCCGCGCTTGAGAAGCGGATTGTCGCCGAAGCGAACACGCTGGGGATCGGCCCCATGGGCATGGGCGGCAGAATAACGCTGCTCGGAGCGAAAATCACCTCAGCCCCGCGCCTGCCAGCCTCCTATTTCGTGACGGTCGCCTATATGTGCTGGGTCTGCCGGCGGCGTGGTTTCCGCCTGGAAGGCGAGCAGCTTGACTGGCTGGGGTGAGCCTTTTTGTGACCACTCAGTGGTCACAAATAAGAGATTAAAAAACACGCTTGCAATGAACTTCTCTCTTTTACCCTCTTCAAATCACTCCATTGCGCCCGCTTCGTGGTCGCAATCCCCTCTGCCTTCGTGGTGAAAATCCATGCGCTCCCACGGCTCAATCACAGGAGGCGGGATCGCCGCCTTCTTAATCGACTTGATCAGCCAGGCCATATTTTTCCCGATCGTCCGCATCTGCTGCATGCCCTCGCGGTCGTGGCGGACCTCCTCGGGCGTGGTGCCATGGACACCGTTCCAGTAGCGCCCTGACACAATCGGCATGCGTGAAATCGAAAAATACTTGTTCAGCCGGTCAAAGGCTGAGCCTGCACCGCCCCGACGGCAACTCACAACCGCCGCGGCCGGCTTGAAGGCGTATTGGTCATTCTTGAAGAAGAAGGCGCGATCGAGCAGCGCGCACAGGGCGCCATTCGCGCCCGCATAATAAACAGGCGAGCCGATGACGATGCCATCCGCCTTTGCCATGCCCTGAATCAGCACATTCACGCGGTCGCTCTCAAAAATGCAGCGCTTGGTCTCGCGGCATTTTCCGCAGGCTGTGCAGCCATAGACGGGCTTCACACCCAGATGAAAAAACGAGGTGTCAATCCCCTCTTCATTCAAGACCTTCGCCACTTCGCTCAAGGCTGTAAAGGTACACCCCTCCTGATTCGGACTTCCATTGACCAGTAATACGTTCATAGCTCCTACTCCTCTCCTGTTAGACTAGACGCGATACCGCGCGCTGATGGTTTTTTGCTGAAGGGATTCGATGATGATATCCGGACGACGGCAGGAGGCCGCAGTCTCCCGCATCAAGCATTGGGCCAGATAATGCGTGTTGCACTCTTCGCTGAGATGCGCCAGCAACAACAGACGCAGACGATCCGAAAGCACCTGCTGCAAGAGTTCGTTGGCCTGCACATTGGAGAGGTGTCCGCTACGCCCGGCAATACGCGTCTTGAGCGGCCACGGACGATTGGAGGCCATGAGCATATCATAGTCATGGTTGCTCTCCAGAACAATCGCGTCACACGACGAGAGCTTGTTGATGATCAGAGGCGTCGGCTGTCCCAAGTCCGTGACAATGGCTAATCTTCCATTCCCCTGTGTGATAATAAAGCCCACAGGATCAGAAGCGTCATGCGGAACGGAAAAGGCATCAATATGCAACTGTCCGATGTCGAAGGACGAGGCTGTCTCAAAAATTTCCCAGTTCAGTTTCCCCTTGGGAAAGGCGCGGTCAATGCCGGAGGCCGTCCCCTCATTGGCGAGCAGGCGCACTGAATACTTTTTGGAGAAGACCTCCGCCCCCCGATAGTGATCCACATGGTCATGCGAAAAAATAATCGCGTTAATCGTGGCGGGGTCGATCTGTGCCGCTTCGAGGCGTGCGACAATCTCGCGCGCGGACAAACCGATATCCACCAGAAAGGCGGTTTCGCCATCCGTCACGTAGGTGCAGTTCCCCTTGCTGCCACTCGCTAAAACACAAAATTCCATTACGCTCCGCTATCCAGTCCAATGCGATAATATTTAATAAAGGTCGTGATCACATCCTCTTGGGTCACCGCTGCAATCGTATAGTTCTGCGGATCTGCCCGGAACATGCTCTCATATTTTGTGAGGCGTTGGCCACGGTTCACCCGTATCTCAGCACGGGGCAAAATACCGATCTGCACATAATGCTTCATCACGCGGAAACTGATCTCTTCCGTCTCATTCGAGCGCACGGAAAGAGTGACTGAAGCCGGGGCCCGCCGGACTTGCACCTCGCGATTGTACCGCTTGGTAAACTCCTCTGCGATTTCGTTCAATGCAGGCACGGCCACGGTGTCCAGGAACGCCTCAAAAACAGCGTTTTCCTGTTCAGCGCGCGTGACACGCGCCTTGCATTCCATAATGCTGCCCAACTCATTTTTCCAATCCATAGTATCGTTTCTCCATACAGGCGATCATCCGGTCGCCCTTATTTGGCCAAGTAGGCATTCATCGCCGCCGCGGCGCGGCGACCTTCGCCCATCGCAAGAATAACCGTTGCAGCGCCCAGTACAATGTCACCGCCGGCATAGATGCCCTCGATCGATGACTTTCCTGTCTCATCCACAGTGATATTGCCCCACTTGTTGACCGTCAACCCTGCCGTGGTCTGGCTGATCAGCGGATTCGATCCATTGCCAATGGCGACAATCACCGAATCCATATCCATGAGGAACTCGCTCCCCTTGATCTCGACAGGGCTGCGGCGACCCGATGCATCCGGCTCGCCCAGTTCATAACGCAGGCACTCGATCTGCTTGACGCAATCATTTTCATCCCCCAAGATCCGGATGGCGTTTTGCAGCAGATGGAACTGGACGCCCTCCTCCTTGGCATGCGCGACCTCTTCAACACGCGCAGGCATCTCTTTTTCGGTGCGGCGATAAATCAGATGCACCTCTTCCGCGCCGAGACGCACGGCGGTACGGGCCGCATCCATGGCCACATTGCCGCCGCCCAGCACAGCGACCTTCTTTGCTTGATAGATCGGTGTATGCGCACGCGCCGAATCATAAGCCTTCATCAAGTTGGAGCGCGTCAGATATTCGTTCGCCGAAAAGACACCGACCAGATTCTCGCCCGGGATGTTCATGAATTTTGGCAGCCCCGCCCCTGTCCCGATAAAGACCGCGTCAAAGCCGTCCTTCTCCATCAGATCCTTGATCTTTCGCGTGCGCCCGACTACAAAATTCATTTCCAGTTTCACGCCCATCGCAAGCAGCGTGTCGATCTCCTGTTGCACGATGGCCTTGGGCAGGCGGAACTCCGGGATGCCATAAACGAGCACGCCGCCTGGCTTGTGGAAGGCCTCGAACATCACAACCTCATGGCCTTCGCGACGGATATCCGCCGCCACCGTGATACTTGCAGGCCCGCTGCCAATCACCGCCACGCGCTTGCCTGTGGCCGGCTTGACCGCGGGAACCCCCTGCTTCGCTTTTTCACGCTGAAGGTCGGCGACGTAGCGCTCGACACGGCCAATGGAGACCGCCAATTCCTGATTTTTCAACGCCTTGCCCAGGGTGCAGGGCGCCTGGCACTGCGTCTCCTGAGGGCAGACGCGTCCGCAGACCGCCGGCAGCAAACTGTTCTCGCGGATGATCGCGACCGACTCATCAAAGCGCCCCTCTGCAGCGGCCTTGAGAAAATCAGGGATGCGAATCCCCACCGGGCACCCCTTGATGCACGGCGCTGTCTTACATTGCAAGCAGCGCATGGATTCGACACGCGCCTGCTCAGCCGTATACCCGAGCGAGACCTCCGTCATGTTATGCGCCCGCACATGCGGATCTTGCGTCGGCATCTCCTGAACCGGGATGGCCATGCGATCCTTCGGCGTGAGATTTTTGTCCTTCAGCTCCGCAAGCTTTGCGGAAGCTTCGCTGTAAAGTGTTTCAGGTGTCTTATGCATATTATAGACCTATTTTGCAATGGTGTTCATTGTGGTCGGCATCTTCACGGGGTTTGTAGGCGCGCAGACGCTTCATCATATTGTCAAAATCAACGAGGTGCCCATCGAACTCCGGGCCGTCCACGCAGACAAACTTGGTCTTGCCCCCGACGGTCACGCGGCAGCCGCCGCACATGCCTGTCCCGTCAATCATGATGGTGTTCAGCGAAACCACGGTCGGCACGCTGTACGGACGGGTCGTCTCTGCCCCGAACTTCATCATGATGGGCGGCCCGATAATGACGGCCATGTCCGGCTTCGGCGTCTGCTCACAGAGTTCCTTGAGCGGGACCGTCACAAGCGCCTTACGTCCATACGAGCCGTCATCGGTCACGATGATCAGTTCGTCCGCGATCTTGCGCATCTCCTCCTCCATGATGAGGAGATCCTTATTACGCGCACCCATGATGATGGTCACCTTGTTGCCGGCAGCCTTCATGCCCTGCGCGATCGGATGCAGGGGCGCCACGCCGATACCGCCACCGACACAGACGACATGTCCAAAATTTTCAATGTGCGTCGGCTGCCCGAGCGGACCGAGCACCGCGGGAATCGTGTCGCCAACCTGCTTGTCAGCCAACATATGCGTCGTGCGTCCAACAGCTTGAAATATCAACGTAATAGTCCCTTTTTCTGCATCTGCATCCGCAATGGTCAACGGAATCCGTTCGCCGACATCATTGTCGATCTGCAAAATAATAAACTGGCCCGGCTTGCGTTCGCGTGCAATCAGAGGAGCTTCAACCTCCATGCGAAAGACGTCAGCCGACAACTGCTTCTTGAAAACGATTTTATACATGATAACTCCCAACATTTCGCCTCATTGGAGAAATGAAGTTTTAACAATAGCAAAATTCATACCCCCGTGCAAGAATAGGGAGATTAAGTAATGAGATTAAGTATGAAAGAGCCAACACGTCCCAACTTACTGACACTTCTAAGACTTACTGACACTTCCTAGACTTGCACCAGATGCTGTCCGCCATCGACATAGATCGTCTGGCCTGTGACGGACTCAGCCTCCAGCAGCCAGCGGACCGCTGAAGCGACCTGTTCGACTGTCGGTCGCACCCCAAGGGGAAAGTGCCCGGCGGGCTCCTTTTCAGCAGGCCCCATCGGGCAAAGGACCGCTCCTGGAGCCACGGCATTGACACGCAGCACAGGCGCAAGGGCGCGCGCATCCGTCACGGTCGCCTGGGCCAGCAGCAATTTGGACTGCTCATACGGCGTCACCATGGCCACCTCATCGCTGATCCTGACAGCCTCTGGCGCGCTATCCCCGATTTGAAACGTGAGACGTGAGACGTTAAACCGCTGTCCGGACGCCGTCATCAGACTGGCGATCCGCTGGTCAAGCAGGTTCACCACGCTCCCCTTGGCCTGACGTGCATGGAGATGGCTGAACAGGCTATGCGCCAACTGCACAGGCTGATGAAAATTGACACTGAGCAGATGCTGGTGTTCGAGCGCCGACATTTTGCTTTTCAATGAAAAGATCGCTGCATTGTTCACGAGCGCGTCCAGCCGATCCGTCAGCTTCAATGTGTCTGCAACAACTTTTTCTGCAGCATGGGAGCAGCCTAAGTCAGCCTTGACAGCCCACGCTCGTGCGCCCTGCAGCCGCAGACGCGCACACAACGCCTCAGCTTCAGCATGCGATCGATTGGCATGCACGACCACATTCCAACCCGCCGTTGCCAGCTCCGCTGCAATCGCTGCACCCATCCGGATTGCCCCACCGGTCACTAAGACAACGCGGTTTCTATCTTTTGATGGTTGACTTTCCATACGAACAAGCATACTTTATTTTCACATGAAACAAAACGCTAATCTTTCGGTTGTTGACCGTGACCTGAAATATTACATCTTTGACTGGGATGACAATATCTTGCACATGCCCACGCGTATCCACCTGGAACGACGGCTGCAGGATGGGTCATGGGTTCCCCATCTGGTTTCAACCTCGCTCTTTGCCGTGATTCGTAATGACACGCTCAATTATCGCCCGCCCGAGCATGACTGGGCCAAGGCGTTCTGTGAATTCCGCGACTTCGACAGCGACGACGAAAGCAAGTTTTTGAAGGATGCCCGGACCGCCCTGGACACCCTGCTCAAGGGAGAATCCGAATCGCCCCCCAGCTTTGAAACCTTCAAGAAATCCCTCATCGAGGGGCGTATCTTTGCGATCGTCACGGCACGGGGCCACCGCAGTGACTCCTTGAAACGGGGCGTGCGCTTATTCATCGACCGCGTCTTAACCCCGGAAGAGCATGCCACCATGATCAGCAATTTGCGGGGCTATGTGATCAGTTATGATGGCGCGCCGGCCAACGAAGCCATGAGCGATCAGCAAATCTTAGATTACTACCTCTCGCTCAACAAGTATCATGCCGTCACCTCCCCCCAGTTTGAGCAGTTGGTCGAGGGGCGCGCCCCCGATTACAACACGTCTGAAGCCCGGAAACAATTTGCCATCCGCGATTTCCTGGATCACCTCTTCACGATCATTGAGCACATTGGCGTGCGCAAGCCCATCAGCGTGGGCTTTTCAGATGACGATCCGGCAAACATCCGGGCTGTTGAAGAGTACATCCGAGAGGAGCTCGTCAAACGCTTCCCGGCAGTCCGGTTCGTGGTCTATGACACCTCCGACCCCACACTGACCCAGGGACGGAAGCTTGTGGTTTCAGGCCAGCTTGAGTTCGGTTTCGAGATCTAATCCTCTCCTTTTTCCAAAAAAAGACAGCATACAAAAACGCAATACGACAAAAATGTCTTTCTTTTTTGTTTATTCATTTGTGCTAGTACTATAAATTTCTTACAGTTCCCATTATATTCAGGTTAATTGCCTCTCTATAGACGTGGCATCTCATGGAACATCTGGCCACAAGCCATCGACAACCCAATTTTTGGCATGGCACAGGATTTGCTACAATTACATAAAGCGATTTTTCGCTAACAAAAAAGAAAGAGGAGTTGATTCATCATGAGTTATGTACAAACCGTACTGGAAAACGTCCGTAAACGTAATGCAAACGAACCCGAATTCTTGCAGGCTGTGCAGGAAGTATTGGAATCGCTGGAGCCTGTGATCAAGGCCCGCCCCATTTTTGAAAAGCAAAACATTTTGTCGCGCGTGGTTGAGCCGGAACGCCAGATTTTCTTCCGCGTACCCTGGAAAGATGACAAGGGCAACTACCAAGTCAACCGCGGCTTCCGTATTCAATTCAACAGCGCGATCGGCCCGTACAAAGGCGGTCTCCGTTTCCACCCGACCGTGAACCAGAGCATCCTGAAGTTCCTCGGTTTCGAGCAGATCTTCAAGAACTCCCTCACCACCCTCCCCATGGGCGGCGGCAAGGGCGGTTCGGACTTCGATCCCAAGGGCAAATCTGACAACGAAGTCATGAGCTTCTGTCAGTCCTTCATGACCGAACTCTTCCGCCACATCGGCAATGACACCGACGTGCCTGCTGGTGACATCGGCGTGGGCGGCCGCGAAATCGGCTACATGTTCGGCCAATACAAGCGCCTGAGCAACGAATTTACGGGCGTGTTGACCGGCAAGGGGCGCAACTGGGGCGGCTCGCTGATCCGTCCGGAAGCGACCGGTTACGGCTGCGTCTATTTCGCACAGGAAATGCTCAAGGCCCGCAACGAAGGCTTCGAAGGCAAGGTTTGCACAGTCTCCGGTTCCGGCAACGTGGCACAGTACACGGTTGAGAAGCTGAACGATCTCGGCGCCAAGGCTGTGACGCTCTCCGACTCCAGCGGGTACATCTATGACGCAGACGGCATCTCCCCCGAGAAGCTGGCCTTTGTTATGGAGCTCAAGAACGTCAAGCGCGGCCGCATCAGCGACTACGCAAAGAAGTTCAAGAAGGCACAGTTCATCGCTGGCAAGACCCCTTGGGCGGTCAAGTGCGATTGCGCCTTCCCGAGCGCCACCCAGAACGAAGTTAACGGCAACGACGCCAAGACCCTCATCAAGAACGGCTGCAAGCTCGTCGCCGAAGGCGCGAACATGCCCAGCACGCCTGAAGCGGTCGAGCAGTTCGTCAAGGCGAAGCTGATGTACGGCCCTGGCAAGGCAGCCAATGCAGGCGGCGTGGCAACCTCGGGTCTCGAAATGAGCCAGAACTCCATCCGCTTGAGTTGGACGCGCGATGAAGTGGACCAGAAGCTCCACGGCATCATGTGCGCCATCCACCAGCAGTGCTGGGACGCAGCAGCCGAGTTCAACCACAAGGGCAACTACGTCATGGGCGCAAACATCGCCGGCTTCCTGAAGGTCGCGAATGCCATGGTCGATCAGGGCCTCGTATAAGTGAACATCCGTTAAGTCGGGGCGGCTTCAAACCCGCCCTTTCAAAGCAAAAAACACCGGACAAAATCCGGTGTTTTTTCATTTTACAGTCTGACAGAAGAAGCTTACTTGGTTGCTTCAGCCTTCTTGCAGCAGCCGCCTTCAGCGCCTTCCTTCTTGCAGCACGTCTTACCTTCGGCCTTCTTGGCGCAACCGCATTTTTCGCACTTGCAAGCCGGATCCTTCTTCTCAGCCGTGCAGGTGCAGGTGCACTTCGCCGCCTCTTTCTTCGCAGCTCCGCTTGCGCAGTCTGCAGCAAGAGCCAGGGAACCGGCCATCACAACCGTCATCATCATTACGAGCATTGTTTTCATGGTGTCTCTCCTACTTAATTTTTTAACGATTGGCATAGTCTACACGCTATGCCCTCTATTGTCTATTAAAATCATGGATTAGAAAGCAAAAAAAAAGGCACCGGGATGAACCGATGCCTTGTTTGCATTGAATAGCGTGTTACGCTGCTCAACCCATTTCGCGCATGGCGCGACGGGAACGGCTGCGGATACGTGCGCGTGCTGATTTGAGACGTGTTTTGACACACGGTTTCTCGTAGTAACGGTTATTACGGAGCTGCTTGAGCAGTCCTTCCTTGTCCATTACCTTTTTCAGGCGCTTGAGGGCTCTCTCAACAGACTCGCCCTTCTTCATTCGCATCTGGATCACGCTATTCACCTCCTTCCAACAGAAAAAAATGGTGGTAGGACTTGGATTCGAACCAAGGAAGGCGTAAGCCAGCAGATTTACAGTCTGCCCCGGTTGGCCGCTTCGGTATCCTACCATTCGCAAAAAAGAGATAGTAAATTAACAAACGGACTCCAAAAGCGCAAGGCAGAAATTTAATTATTTTGAAATCGCAAAACATGTTTACCCATGATATTATTCTTTAACGTTTTTAAAACTTAAAATGTATTGTTCATAACCCTTTTATCATGCGTGTAGTATTCATAGGTTCATCCGAAGCTTCAGCGGTTACGCTGCGTGCCTTAATGAAGTCCCCATCGCTCAGAGTCGTTGGCGTGGTGACGCAGCCAGACCGTCCCTCCGGCCGTAAGCAGCACTTTACGCCGTGCCCCTGCAAAGCGTATGCCGTCGAAAATAAGATCGCCCCCATCATCTCCCCGGAGAAGATCAACGCACCTGAGGTCTTAGAAACGCTTGCCGCGTGGAAGCCTGACGTGATCGTCGTGGTCGCCTTCGGGCAATTCCTCGGAAAGAAGCTTCTGGCCTTGCCGCCCCATGGCTGCATCAATGGCCATTTTTCCCTGCTGCCCAAATACCGGGGCGCCGCACCTGTCCAATATGCGATCGCGGAAGGAGAGGAGGTCTCTGGCGTGACCATCATGCAGATGGCAGAAGGCATGGATGACGGCGACATGCTGTTGACCGCCGTCGAACCCATCTGCTCGGATGACACCTCGGCCACCCTCATGGATCGCCTCGCCATTCTTGGCGCTGTCACCATGGTAAAAGCCCTTCGCCAACTCATCAGCGGTGAAAGCAAGCGCACACCTCAGGACCATTCCCAAGCCACATACGCCCCCAAGATGCAGAAGCACTGTGGCCTCATCGACTGGTCACTGCCCTGCAAGACCATTGAACAGCGCATCCGCGCCTTTGACCCCTGGCCCGGGGCCTTCACCTTCCTGCCCAATCATCTCGTCAAAAAGGGCTCCTCGGGACGCATGAAAATCCTGGAAGCCTCGATCTTCCCGCGCCCGGAGGGATTCATTTGCTGCCATCCGGGAACCGTCTGCGCTTTATCCCCGATCGGCCCCATGGTCTTAACGAGCGACGGCGCCCTCTGCCTGACAGCCGTTCAATCAGAAGGCAGCCGCCGCATGGACGGAAGATCCTTCCTGAATGGCCACCAGCTGAAAGTCGGCGATATCTTGGGCGTCTGCTAGCCCACCACTGAAACAAGGAGAAATGAATGACCACCCCCACCTTCCTGTCGAATTCTTCCCGCACCCCCCTCTTCGCCTGCGCCCTGCTCCTGCTGACAGGCTGCCTCTCCTCTGACGCACAGCGCCATGCCGTGACCCAGAAGAAGAGCTATGCCTTAGAGGCCGCCGCGCCTGCCGCTGTCGCAACAACACCCCGCTTCGGACATCTGAAGATCTTGTCCTTCAAAAGCCAGCCCCCGTATGAGGCGAACAGCCTGATTGTCAAGCGCGCCAACGGCGAGACCGTCATGGACTACTATACCACCTGGATTGCCGCCCCGCACGAGCTGATTCGCGTGCAGTCCATGAACTATCTGCGGGACTCCGGCCTCTTTAAAGCAGTCTATGATTCAACATCCGGCTCCCTCGCACAAGCCGGCCTCGAAGGGACCATCGAAGGGATCTTCCTCGATGTCCGCGCTGAGAAAACTCTGGCGGTCATCACGTTGCGCTTCACGATTATCGACGAAACCACCACCGACTTCACCATGCTCTGGAGCAGTGAAACCACCGGGCAGGCAGAGGTCGGCGCTCCAGGTCCCCTTGCGATGACCTCCGCCTTTAACAAAGCATTAACAAAAGCACTCGCACAACTGATAAGCGAACTCGAAAAAGCTTCGCTGCAGCATAACAAATAGAGGAAACATCATGAAACCGTCATTTCTTGTACTTTCAGTACTTCCGCTCACCTGCGCACTCGCACAGGAACCCCTCGACTGGCAGAACCCCAAGGCCTTGCACCAGAACAACGAAAAACCGCATGCTACCATGATCGCCTGCCCCTCGAAGGCGATCGCTAAGACAATCCGTTATCCATTTGGGGCTGACCGCGAAAAATCGCCGTTTTATAAGTCGCTCAACGGCCAATGGAAATATCATTTCTCAAAGACGCAACTCGATCGCGTCCCCGGCTTTGAGGCGCTCTCCTTTGATGACTCCACATGGGCCACCATCCCCGTCCCGGCCAATGTCGAAATCGAAGGCTATGGGGTCCCCATCTATACCAACGTGAAGTATCCCTGGGGCAAAGCAACGCCTCCAGTCGTGGACCCTGCGAATCCCTACAACAGCGTCAGCTCCTATCGCCACACGTTTGAAATACCCAAAGACTGGGATGGACGCTCCATCTTCATCTCCTTCGATGGCGTCAACTCCTTCTTTTACCTCTGGATCAACGGCAAGAAAATCGGCTTCAGCAAGGATAGCCGCACCTTGTCCGAATTTGACATCACCTCTTTTGTGAAGCCCGGCGTCAACAAAATCGCGGTCGAGGTCTTCCGCTGGTGCGATGGCTCGTATCTGGAAGACCAGGACTTCTGGCGCTTGAGCGGCATCTTCCGTGATGTCTATCTCTGGTGCGCCCCTGCAACGCGCATCCGTGACTTCCAAATCAACACCATGCTTGATTCCAATTATAAAGACGCCGAACTCAAGGTCGCCGTGGATGTCGTGAACGGCAAGGACGTCACCCTCGAATACCTGCTCGAGGACGCACAGGGCAATGCCGTTGTTGATCTGAGCGTTAAAGCAGAAGGTGATGAGTCAGCCATCAGCACGCCTGTGAAAAATCCGCTCAAGTGGTCCGCTGAACAGCCCAATCTCTATCGCCTCCTGATCACACTCAAGGATAAAGCAGGCGCTGTCTTACAGGTCGTCCCCGCACGTGTCGGCTTCCGCTCCGTTCAGCTCAAGGACGGCAACCTGCTGGTCAATGGCCAGCGCATCATCATCAAAGGCGTCAACCGTCACGAGCACGATATCAAGAACGGCCAGACCATGAATATGGAGATGATGATTAAAGATATCCAGCTCATGAAGCAGCACAACATCAACACCGTCCGCACCTGCCACTATCCTGATGTTCCGGCCTGGTATGAACTCTGCGATGAAATGGGCCTCTATGTCTATGATGAAGCCAATATTGAGTGCCATGGCGCACAACACCTGACCAAGGATCCGAACTGGTTGGATGCCTACATGGACCGCACCATGCGCATGGTCGAACGCGACAAGAACCATCCCGCGATCATCATCTGGTCCGTGGGCAATGAAAACGGCTGGGGCAGCAACCTCGAAACAACCGCCCGCTGGATGAAGCAACGTGACCCTTCCCGGCTGATCCACTCCTGCGAGGCAGGCAGTCGCCCAGAAACTGACATCGTCGCCCCCATGTATCCGAATCCCAACTCGCTGGATAAGTATGCATCTGCCAAGCGTGACCGCCCCTATATCATGTGCGAATACGCCCACGCCATGGGCAACAGCTCCGGCGACCTCTGGTCGTACTGGAAGCAGATCTATACCAAACCCTATCTGCAGGGCGGCTGCATCTGGGACTGGGTGGACCAAGGCCAGTATCAGCCCGCGCGCGCCAAGCGCTCCCGCCAGTTTGAAAAACCGAAAGCTGGCGAGAAGCTCTTCCAGGCGTATGGCGGCGACTTCTTCTACACGGACAATGACGGCAAGCCGATGCATGACGTCAAAGGCCCGCATGACGGCATCCCGAGCGATGACAATTTCTGCTGCAACGGTCTCGTCACCGCCGACCGCACACCCCATCCCGGCATCCTCGAAGTCAAGAAGGTCTATCAGGATATCCAGCTCTCCGCAGATAATCCCGCCGAAGGCTCCATCAGGGTCAAGAATGGCTTCTTCTTCAGGACGCTGAACAACAACATCGCCGGCACCTGGGAGCTGAAGGCCAATGGAAACGTCCTTCAAAAGGGCTCCTTCGACGTTCCTGCACTTGCGCCGGAAAAAGAGGGTCTCATCAAGATTCCGTTTAAGAAAATTGCGTTCGAGCCCGGCACCGAGTATTGGCTGAATGTCTCCTTCAAGCTCGTCAAGGAGACCTCCTGGGCTGCAGCAGGCCATGAGGTCGCTTGGGAACAGTTCGCCCTGGCTAAGGGAGCGCCAGTCGCGCCCAAGCAGTCCACAGGCGCATTGACCGTCCAGCAGAGCGGCAAGACGATCAATGTGAAGGGCACAGCCTTTGCAGCAACCTTCGAAAACGGACTTCTGACCGCCCTCACCTACAACGGCGTCGCGCTCATCCAGGAGCCGCTGCGTCCTGATTTCTGGCGCGCACCAATCGACAATGACCGCGGCTTCAAGATCGAGAAGACGTATGGCGACTGGAAGACCATCGGAAATGAATGGACACCTGAACGGGTCACCCTCGTCGAGCAGAGCGCCAAACAGGTCACGATCCTCTCAGAAGGCAAGCTCCCCAAAGTGGGCGCCCCCTACTCCCTGACCTACACCCTCTCCCCTGATGGCGAGATCGCGATCACCGCAAACTACACAGGCGTCGAGAAGAAGCAATGGCCAACCCGCTTCGGACTCCAGATGCTCATGCCCGAAGGCTTTGAAACCATCACCTGGTACGGGTGCGGTCCGCAAGAGACCTACTCCGACCGTTGCGATGCCGTGATTGATCTCTACAGCGGAAAGATCGACGAACAGTATTTCGATTACTCCGAACCTAGCGAAAGCGGCAACAAGGTAAAGGTCCGCTGGACCGCCATCGCCAATGAAAAGGGTAAAGGCTTGCTCGCTATTGCGGACAAGAACACGCTGAGCGTCAAGGCCATCCGCTATACGACAGAAGATCTCCAAAGCCACAAGCACACCTTCCAGATGCCCCAGCGCAAGACCACCACGCTCAACCTCGACCTCGTCCAGATGGGCGTCGGCGGCGATACTAGCTGGGGCGCAAAGCCTCACAAGGAGTTCCAGATTCCCTCAGACAAAAACTACTCCTACACCGTCCGGTTGCAATCGTACGACAAGGCCTCCTTCACCCCGCCGCCAGTGGAATAATGATCCCAAGGCTATAGGCGCAATATGCTTCGTGTAGTTCTGATTATTGTCCTTGTCGTGCTTGGTATTCCTGCCACGCTTTACTTGTTCTGGGGCGTTCACTGCGCATTAGACCGTCTTTGCATGGGACACGCCCGGAGATATTGCAGGCGAAGAGGCTTGGCGATCAGCAGAGTCCGGTGCCAGCCGTCATTTGATCAGTCGGGCGTCAAGACGGAGTCTTCTCTTGTCCAGTTAGATTGCTTTGATGCTCAGAAGGAACGCAGATTAGTGCTGCTAGTGGTTTGGCCATTTGGCGTTCGTAAGATGGTTAGCGACGAAAGCTATCCAGAATCTTACGATGTGCAATGGCCACAACAATTCAACTAAATGACTGAAATAGACCATATCATCACCTTGATCCGGGCCTTTACGGGGTTCCGTGGCGAAATTACCGCGGAGTCGACGCTTGTTCAGGATTTGGATATTTGGGGTGACGATTTGATCGAGTTTTTTGAAGCTTATTTGATAGAATTTAATGTCGATATGTCCTCGTATCGGTGGTATTTCCATACGCGTGAACAGGTTTATCCTCATTTCGGCGCGATCTTCTTCAAACCTCCGAACAGGCGTGTCTCCGAAATCCCCATTACCGTAAGAATGCTAAAAGACTTTGCCGACTCTGGTAAATGGTCCGTCGAATACCCAGAGCACACACTGCCCAAACATCGAATCGATATCCTACTCGACTGGATCATTTTAGTCGCGCTGTTTATCGGGTGCTTAGCCTGGGTACTGTCAAACCGCTGAAAAGATAGATGCTCGGAACCTTATCATACCACTGCCGAAAAGTATTTAGACCATTTGATGGGCAACAGGCACACGGGAACGGCACGCGCCTGCCTCGCCGTAGCCCTGGCGTAGGCGGGTCCTCGTCGGCCTCCCCCTTTTAACCTCTTCCATGCGATCACTGTGTGGTCGCATGAACATCCCTCCTCCCCACAAGGAGCGGCGCAACGCCTACCGCTGCGCGCCAAACACGAAGCAGAGCGGCTTGTGCGCATTGATCGGACCGGACACAGCTGTCAACGCACCTGTCGCGCGGTCTAATGCGTAGGAATAAATCTCATTCGACGTTTCATGCCCCACCAGCATAAACTTCTCGCCAGGCATAAGCGTGAAATCGCGCGGGAACTTGCCCTTCAACATGGACCGCGTCATAAACGTCAGATTCCCTGTCTTCTCATCCACTGCAAAGGTGGCAATACTGTCATGTCCCCGGTTTCCAGCAAAGAGCATCTTCCCGTCAGCCGTGATCTTGACAGCCGAGGCTTTACTGAAATCTTTGAAGTCACTCGGAATCGTCGAGAGTGTACAGATATGCTTCGTCCCTTCACTTGTGTACGAATAGGTTGAGATCGTATTGTTCAGCTCGTTGAGCAGGAAGAGCCACTTGCCATTCGGATGAAACGTCACATGGCGCGGACCTGCGCCAGGGGCTGTTGTGATGCGCAACGCCTCTACCTCGCGCAGACCCTCTTTGCGCTTAGCGAAATCATAGAAGCGGACTTGGTCCATGCCCAGATCAACGAAAAATACAAAGCGATTGTCAGGCGTCAACATCGCGCAATGCGCATGCGCCTTCTCCTGGCGTGATTTGTCAGGGCCACTGCCCACATGCTGAATCGTGACAGGTGCTGTAGTCGCCAACAGTCCGTCAGACTGAATCTCACAGACGCCCGAGATCGCGCTACCATAATCAGCCCACACCACGGTCTTCTCCTCTTTGTCCAGCGAGACATGGCAGGGCGCACCGCACCCTAACGCCACCTGATTGACCAACACGAGCTTTTCGCCCTCGACCTTATAACAGGCGATCGTTCCATTCTTTCCCCTGGGCAGACTTGCATCCGTGTGCGCGGTATACAAGAATGTTTTTGCCTTATTGAGCGCGAAATAGGTTGTCCCGTCAACACCCGACAACACCCATGCCGGCTGGATCGACCCAGTCTCGGTGTTGACCTTTAAGACATGAATCCCCTCTTTCTTGGCGTCCACTGTACAACCCGCATACGCATAGATTTCTGCGCCCTGCGCAACGACTCCCATCATCCCGACACATGCACTGACAATACTTTTCATTTCTGTTTCTCCCTCATTCACATTGTACCCCGACATTTCTTCAGCCACGCATAAAACAGGCTCATATTGAGCTGTGTCATCATCATAGTTGAGCAGTGCATCACGCAAACGCTCAAACGTTGCCGCGCAGACATCGTTTTCAAGTTCGCACTCCCAAACGACGATCACGCGCCACCCTAACGCAGCCAGAGCCTTCTCCGTCTCTAAATCCCTATTGACATTCCGATTAAACTTCTTCCACCAGAACGCGCTATTGCTCTTCGGCATGGTGGCAATCGGACAATTCAGATGCCGATGCCAGAAGCAGCCCCGCACATCGATGACCGCCTTGTATTTGGGCAATACAATATCCGGACACCCCGGCAACTGCTTGACATGCTTACGAAAACGAAACCCTTCACGCCAGAGCCACGAACGCACACGCTTCTCAACGCCCGTGTCCTTGCTCCGCACACGGCTCATGTTCCAACTGCGTTGCTTGCGCTTCGCCTCCTCGCTATCAACAGCATCCCCAGTCATGAAATCATCATAACACGACCTGATTAAAATGTACACCGTAGCTTCACTGGAATAATGGAATATAGGAATGGTGGAATGATGGATGTTCGATGTTGGATGTTCGATGTTCGATGTTTTTTTTCGTCTTGTCCGCCGTTGCTCGCCTGTGCTATGGCGGCTCCCCTGGGCGCATAGGCGTCCTCGCCTGTGCAATGGCGGCAAAAAAGCCGCCATCCATGGCTTTGATTTGAAGTGTACAGGCGGGGACGCCCAATGTCACTAACTTTTCAAGTCGTTAACTGGGGAACGGGCAACAGAGGAACAGACAAGAATGGCTCCAAGATAAGCACGTTCGGGCCGTATTTTTCCGGGCTCAGCATCCGCCTTCGCCAAGGCTACGGCGTGACAGGCAGCTTCGCCCTCCATTTTCAAGTCGGATTCGCAAGCTGGAGGGCGAGACTTTGGCGAGCCGTCTCTTGTCTTAGCGCCAATCTTGTCTGTCCCCCCTGTCGCCAAAAATGCCCCCTCCTCTTTCATGCGGGCGAGACGCCCACGCTCCCTTCTATTGCTGCCCAGAAAGGAGCGCGGGCATCTTGCCCGCCGGAGCCGGGACGGCTCCGCCACTTTATTGGCCAGGCGTCGGCACTCCCTGGAGATAAGCCTTTCGCTTACAACAAGATAAAAGAAAAAAAAGAAGTAACGGTCTGCGAAAAGTTAGTGGCATTGGGCGGGGACGCCTATACGCCCAGGAGAGGAGTGTACAGGCAGGATGCCCATTCGCGCATTCGCGCATTCACGCATTCGCGCATTTTCCCAACTAACGCACTCACGCACTAACGAACTAATGCACTAACAAACTTCTCCCAACTTTAGCACTTCTCTCCCATTCGCGCATTCACGCATTCACGCATTCGCGCATTTTCCCAACTAATGCACTAACGAACTAACGAACTTCTCACGCTCACAACCACTCTTCCACCGGCACATCCCACCCAAGTCCGAGCATATAGTTGTAGATGGCGCAGCGCAAGCCTTGTCCCAGGCCATCGTAGTCAGGCGTACGCGAGACAGCGTAAGGAATTTCATTCAAGGCAAAACAGCGGGGCCCTTTGGGTTGCTGGCGCAGCTCTTCGCGCGTCAGCACCTTGCACCCATGCGCAGGATAGTGCGAAAGATCTTCAGTAAGCTTCACACCGAACGCTTTCGGATCTTTGGCTATCGGACTGTGCACCGTCAACGCGAAGCGATGCCAGTAGGCGGACTGGATATAGCCTTTTGCAAAGAGTCCGCGTACGTAGTCCAGCGCCTCAAAAATCTCCTTCTGGGTCTGCGTTGGAAAGCCGTACATGAGGTAGGCATGGACCAGGAGGCCTGCTTTTGAAAAGGCCTTGCACACGGTTGCAGCGTCCTTGCAGGTGATCCCCTTATTCATGAACGCCAGCAGACGGTCCTGCGCGCATTCGAGTCCGCCTGTGACCGCAATGCAGCCTGCCTTTGCCATGAGCTGCGCAAGCTCGGGCGTGAAGGCTTTCTCAAAGCGGATGTTGCCCCACCAGGTCACCTTGAGTTTGCGTTGGATCAACCGTTCGCTGAGCTGACGCAGCAACGCTGGCGCCAGCGCCTCGTCCGTGAAATGAAAACCCCGCTGTCCTGTCGCCTGGATCATCTGCTCCATCTGCTCGACCAGCGCATCCACCTTGGGCGGCCTATAGCGTCCAATATAATCAAGGCCTACATCGCAGAACGCACACTTGTGCCAATAGCAACCGTTTGCGACCTGCATCTTCAACCACTTGCCATCCGACCAGATCCGGTGCATCGGATTCGTCGTCTCCATCAAATTGATATACCTCGAAAAATCAATGCCCTCATAGCTCGGTGTCGGAGGTGCAGAGGCCGCCGCCCGGGACGGGGACAAACAAGAGGAGAAACCTTTTTCACAGAGGCGCACAGATTGACACAGATTTTTTTTTCGTGTGTTTCGTGTGTTTCGTGGGGAAAAAACTGAAAACCCATCATCGAAGCAGAGGTCATCTAGGAACTCGAAGACGCGCTCATCTGTGAGGTTCCGCAACTCCGTATTCACATAGCCGCCGCCCATGAGGATGCGCGTTTGGGGACGCATCTTGCGGACCTGTTGCGCAATACGGAACGCGCCATAGACAGTACCCGGGAAGGGCAACGTCAATCCGACAACATCCGGCTTATGCTTGCGTATCGCCTGTGCCGCCAGTTCGTCGATCATCCCGGCGATCAGGTTGGGCGGCGCGTTCAGCTTCTTGAGGAGCGGACCAAAGGTCGGCATGGCCACGCCCAGTCGCTCCGCATAGCGTGAAAAGCCAAAGTCCTGATCAACGCCCTCACGGATGACATCCGCGAGATCATCCAGATAGAGGGACGCCAGAAACGTTGCGCGATCCCGCAGGTCGAGCGGACTCAGCAACATCTCAAAGGCTTCATCAGGCGAGAGGCCGGAGCCCGAGGTCATGGCAGCCAGGCGCGGTCCTTCAGGAAGAAACGTACGCGCAGCAATGGGAGCAGCCAGATGAGGCGCGTTGCCCTGCAAAAAAGAGATGGCCTTATCAATTGTTGACAGATAACCATCTGCGCGCGCGAGGAAGCGCTTCACCACGGGCGTGTTCCGTTTATTGGCACGACACTGGGCAACAATCTTGAGCAGACCCTTACGTGAAAAGAGTTTCAGTGCCAATTCCAGCGAGAGATCCACTTGCGCGACCTCCGCACCTTGCGCAGCGATAAAGCCCGCCAGCACCGGTGTCGCCGGATAGAGCGTATTCAATTGCAGCAAAGGCGGTGTGATTAAGAGAACCTTCATTGCGTAAAAAAATCCCATATTCTTTCGCGCGGAGCAAGCATTACTTGATAATTTTAATCATGTCGGCTACCCATTGCCGAACAACCGTTGGAAGAGTTCTTTGATGGCTACGCCACCGCCGAGGATGAGAACAGCAAAATAGATCATCGTAAAGAAATTCAGCAGATGCCCCAAGAGGATGCAGAGTCCATCACGTTGCAGCAAGCCGATGGCAAAGAAGAGAAGAGCAAGTCCGGGAAGGGTATTACTGAAGGGGACAAAGCCGAAGGGAGCCATGAGCAGGATTGCCCCCAGGATCAGGGCGCCGTTGTTGACGGTCGTCATCATCCACGTATCCACCAGCCATTTCAGGCGATGCGGACGACTGACGCGATCAAGCCGATCCAGCCATTTGCTTCCTTTCGTAAGCGCCGAACGAATGCCATCAGAAGACAACTTTCGAGACGCAAGACGCTGGGGCAGCCACAAATTACGATCAAACAGACGGCTGATGCCGACCAACAAAATCGCAAAGCCAAAAACAGTGCTCACCCCGGGAATCGAAACAGGAACCATGAATACAAGCGTCAGAAATGCCGTGAGAATCAACAGGCCATCTTGACCGATCAAATCGCGAATCTCCATCAAGGTCACTTGATTCGGCGGCAAGTTCTCAATAAACACCTTCAGTTTCTGTCCAAGAGAGGCTGTTTTTAATTCGCTTTGCTGGGGCTGGAGCAGATCGTTGTTACTCACGTTTATATCCTTCACAGTTAAAAAAGTGTGTTCATCATACCGATTCAGCTCCTAAGAATCAAGCGGCAACCCTATTCAGTGAGCGATTAGCTTGTGCGACGAAATCAATCAGCCCCACGTCACTATCGGGCTGAATAATGAGCCTTTATTACCGCGACGATTGCGCTGACTTGCTTCAGCTCCAGCTCATAAAACAGGGGCAACCTCAGCAGGCACTCGACGAAGCGCTTGCAGTTAGCAAGGCCTGGCCCCCTATACTTGTCACGGTAGTAGGTCGAATCGTGCAAGCTCTGATAATGCGTGGCTGTTTGAACGCCCTCGCGTGCGAGATGCTCCTGCAATGCATCACGTTCACCTGCGGACTTACAGACTACATAGAACATGTGAGCATTGTTAGTCGCATACGGCGGCAAGTGCGGAACGTCAAAATACCCTCGGTCGGCCAACGGTTTCAACCCTTTAAAATAAGCCTCCCAAAGGCGAACCCGCTTATTTTGAATCTTTGGCAGCTCCTGTAACTGGGCCCATAGAAACGCTGCTGTAATGCCGGACGGCAGGAAGGATGACCCCACATCCACCCACTCATACTTCTTCACCTCACCGCGAATATAGTCTGCGCGATTCGTCCCCTTCTCCAAAACAATTTCCGCACGCCGGACAAGCTGGGGGTCATTGATGGCCAACATGCCGCCCTCGCCGCACTGGATATTCTTCGTCTCATGAAACGAGAAGCAGCCCAGGTGGGCGATGCCGCCTAATGGATAGCGCCCGTTGTGCTCCTTAAGCAGCTTCAGCCACGGGAACTTCGACATCGGCAACCGTCCGGTGTAGTATGCATCGACTGCATGCGCGGCATCCGCGACGACCAGCAGATGATACTTGTCCGCCAGTGCCATAATTTTTCCCATGTTGCAGGCGACCCCGGCATAATGGACCGGCACCAGGACTTTGGTCCGCGGCGTGATCAGCGGCTCGACCGCCGCGACATCCAGGTTTGGATTGTCCCGGCAACTGTCAGCAAAAACAATCGTGGCACCTTGCCGGACAAAGGCCAGCGCAGTGGAAACAAAGGTGAATGAAGGCATGATCACCTCGTCGCCGGGCTGAATATCAGCGAGGATCGCAGCCATCTCCAGCGCATCAGTCCCTGATGTCGTCAGGAGGCATTTGTTATACCCATAGTGCTTCTCGAAGGACTCTTGGCAGCGCTTGGTAAACGGCCCGTTTCCCGATGTCTTGCCGTCTTTCAACACTTGCTCGATGTAGTCAATTTCTGTGCCGACGATAAAGGGCTTGTTAAAGGGAATCATTCGACATTCCTTTCCTCGGGATGCTTGGACGTATTGAGGCGTTCGCTGATAGTCGACTGGGGCTTGCCGTTGCAGGTCAGATAGAGGCGTCCCAGATACTCGCCGACGAGCCCGATCGAGAGTAGCAGTATGCCGCCAATGATGAGTTGAAGGCTCACGATGGTCATCCAGCCCTCAATGCGATGTTCCCAGACCAGATACTGAAGCAAGTAAAAAATCACGAGTGCAAAACCGAAGAGCGCGAACCACATCCCCACCCGGGCTGCAAACCGGAGCGGCCAGATCGAAAACCCTGTCATGAGCCGCATAAAAACCTTCACCGATTTCGTGAGGCCAAAGTTGCTTTCCCCCTGATAACGCGGGTTATGAGCCGCATCTATATGCCCCAGCCGATGCGTGACATTCAGAATAATCCCATCCACATACGGGAACGGACCGGTGTAGCGGACAACTTCCTCGACAATCTCGCGCCGTAGAACCTTGAAGGGAGACAAGTAGATATCCTTCGGCTTATCAATCACAATTTCCGCTAACTTGCCGTTTAACCAACTGCCCATCCGCTTCCACCAAACATGCTTGAAGGAGACAAAGTGAGCATAGCAAACATCCCAGTCATGGGCAACACACGCCTCCAGCAAGCGTGGAATATCGTGGGGTGAATGTTGCAGATCATCATCCATGATGACCGCAAACGCACCGCGCACGTGTCTCAAGCCAGTCATGAGGGCACTGTCCTGCCCCGCATTCTTACGCAACCGAACCCCGATCACGCATGGATCCACCGCGCAGAGCTTCTTGATCGCGGCCCAACTTCCATCCGGACTCTGGTCGTCAACAAGAATCAGCTCATAGCGCTTACCTCTCAACGCGTCGGAGACCTGTTGATGCAACGCAGCAAGACCGTCTTCACTCTTGTAAACTGGAACAACCACACTTACTTCAACCATATCACCTCCACAATCATGTCCCGCGATACTCCAACCACATGATATTCAAACCCCACCTCCCGGCTCAGACGATCCAAGGTCTGAAGCAGGGTAGCCTCCGTAAAACGAAAGGCCTGCGAGCGATGACTCGCGCGCGTCAGGGCTATCGCCAAACAACGCCTTAAGCCGCTGCCAGAGGTCCAGTTCTGAATCGGCTCCGAGATCACGAGGCGCTTCGAAACGTGCTTGATCCGCGTGAAGAGTTCGCTCAAGCATGACTCAAAATGATAGAGAGACCCCATCATCACACAGAGGTCGCATGTCGGCAAGGACTCGCCTTTCAGCAGATCTGACTGCCGCGCATCATAGCCACGCCGTAGGGCATGCACTACGAAGGCTGGACTTGCATCCAGGCCAATCCAGTTCACGCCGCGCTGGCGACACGCCTCAGCCACCACCACATCGCCGAAACAGAGTTCCAGCACACACGCATCCGTCTCCTGAATCAAGTTGATCACTGGGTCAAAGCGCACGCCATAGCGTCCTCGATACAGCAACCCCATGACTACCCGATAAAGCCTGATACTGCTGTAGATGATACTCACACTCATATTTCTAAGCCATTATTGCAAGATCCCTATCAATGCACAACGATTATTTTTCTATTTTTTAAGCAGAAAAAAAAGGTCCTTTTTTCGACCAACATCTTGAACATCGCCTAGCGGTGTGCTAGTATTAAAATATAGTATAGATGTATGGCTATTATTTAGTGTCTTTTTTGAAGGAGTGTGACATGCCAGTTCAAACAACTGTAAACAGGCTTTTCGGAAGGACCTTATCTGCGAGACTATTTCTCGGAGGCTTGTTGCTGCTCCTGCTGATCGTCACACGCTGGGCATGGATCGACTGCGACGGCGGCATCCCCTCCTTGAATGAATATGGCTATTTCGCCACAGATGAAGGTTATTATTGCGGTGGCGGAAAAATGCAATTTCTGCGCGGCAAATTCATATCCGTTGTACGCGCATCGCCATGCACCTACGCGATTTGTCCTTCCACGCATTTAATGACCTATATTGCTTTCGAGATTTTCGGCCAGACCACCTGGGCGCATCGCGTCTTTCCGATGTTATTTTGCACGGCAGCATGGCTGGGGCTATTCTACTTCTTGTCCCGCCGGACCCTGCCGTGGATCGCCTTTGTTTTGTGTGCTGTTTTTGTGACGAACCCCTTTTTGCTGGCCTACGGGCGAACAGCGTGCAATGACACGCTGATGGGGTCACTTTTGCTGCTCGGCTATATTTTAACCCGAAGGAAAGGCCGTATTGCATCCTTTGCAGGGGGCTTTGTATTTGGCCTGGGCCTCTGGGTCAAAATGTCGATCTGGGTCCTCTTTCCGCTTGGGCTGAGCGCGGCTGCCATGAGCGCGCAACGCCGCATGCGCCTCCCCCGCATGGGGCTGTTTCTCGCTGGCTTTTCAGTTTCGGCCTGTTTACAGTATTGCATGATCCGATTAATGGTCCTGCAAGATGCCATCGAACAAGATGTCACCGTGAGCCACTTGCTGGGCTGTTCAAACACAGCCTATCCATTGCCCAATGTGTTTGACTTGGAGCTTTGGGCAAAAGCGCTCTCCGCCTTCCCACGCGCGCCAACGGATGGGACCCTTGGACTCTGGATCGCCCTCTTTTTGATTCTCCCCTCCATCCTGCTCCTGCGGCGACTGACTGAACGTCCGTTCCGCTGGGATGGGAGAATTATTCTCTATGCCACACCTCCTCTCTACACAGCGGGCATCCTGGTGTTGCCGGTCTACTATTCTCACTATTTCATTCCAGTTATTATGTTTGTTCCGATTATCTGGCTCGAGGCACGACATGACCTGAAGCGCTGGACATGCGGCCGCTGGCAGCTTGCGACAGGATTAACCGCTGCCGCGCTGAACGCGCTTCTCATCGTGTATTACACGTTCCGCGTTCATCCGGATCAGGCGGAGAAATTGAAGCAATTTATTTCCACTGCCTACAACCTCCCCCAGACCTCTCTCTGGGTCTGGAACGGTCTCTACATTTTAGGCGGCATGGCCGTGTTCACAGCACTTGTCCTCTTTGCAAGACAGCGTAAACCAACCGTATTGATTGTCGTGGGGGTTCTCCTCTCGACACTTCTGGTCGCTGACATCTGTTTCAGCACGATCCCACTCTGCGAGGCATATAAATATATTAAAATGTATTCGAGCAGAATACGGGAAATTTCACTCTCTCTTCAGGTGACCGCAATCCTTCTCTTGTTTACCGTCTGGGGAATGCCTGGCTTCTTCAGAACACGCATACGCTGGTATCTCTTGCTTCCGGCTCTCCTCCTCTGCGGGACACTCATCAACTCGGTCTGGCGGAATGCTGTCGTGGAGTTAACCAAACGCGGACATCTCCATAAACAGGCCGCTGCAGAGCTTGCCAATTTTCTTCCTGACAACGCGGTTGTCTTTGGCGAACGGGCGCCCCAGGTTCTTCTCTCGCTCCATCCAAGAACAACTGCCTTGCCGAACAACGATCCGGTACCCTTCCTTTTCGCGGTCAACAAAATGTATCCCGCCTTCCCGCTCTATGCCCTGATTGACTCCGAACATAACTATCACTATTCCCACTACGACAAGCATAAGGACAAAATCCGCATGGAGGTCCTCCACACGGTCAAACTGCCCAGTTTCAACACATGCCTGCCCGTCAACACTTATCTCGTCAGGCTCCATCTGCTCGATCACCCGCCGCACCACAAATGACCGTCGGGTTGATATAGAATGCCAGCCCCTGTCCTAGAACGACAGCAGCATCTGCCAGATGTACATGGCGGCATTGGAGTCAACGATGTTCCAGACGCGCTCAGCCAGTTCGGGGTTGCCTTGAACCGTATCGCATCCGAGGTCTTTTATATGTTCCTGCCACGTGACGCAACGTCCAGCAGCACGTTTAGAGGGTGCCGGGATTTTCCCAGCAGGCACCGGCAATGAGGAGGGCCGGACGCAGAGTGCTTCAAGCGGCGCATCGGGCGAGTCGTACACGCCATATTCACGAGTCGTTTCAACCATCGCCTTCATGTTCTCGATCTTGGTGTCGTTCTGCATGATGGCGCTCGAATCCATGATGTAGCCGCCCTCCTTCCCAAGAATGCTGATGAGGTTCTTGACTTCCGCGCGCACTTGGTCGGGCGTTCCAATCGCCAGGGTCACATTACTGACCCCTCCGCTGATGGCGAACTTGTCGTGCAGCTTGTCATGAATCAACTGGGGATTCCCCCGGTCAATATGATAAACAATGCTGCGCTCGGGCAGTTCATGGAAGGAATCTAAATGGTAATCCCATTTGCCTTCTGCATAGAACATCGTCTGGTGGCCGCTCTTCCAGAGCTCTTCAATGATCGGCTTGACCGTCGGCCAGTAAACATTGTTGAACTGGTCGGGGGTGACAAAGGGCACACCGCCCCGATGCATCCAATAGCCAATCGGAAGCTGTGAAGACGGGTCCGCCGTGGCGGCGGCCACCCAGTGCAGATGGGGCATCAGGGCCTCGCACGCTTTCATCACCTTCTCAGGACGTTCAAACAAGTCCATGGTCAAACCGATATACCCGCGGAACTTGTCCGCCAAGATGTCGAGCGGTGCCTTGAAGATGCCGCAGATCGCGCCCGGCATCCCTGCTTCGCTTCGCATGCGGGCGCATTGCGGGCCAAAGGCGTTGAAGTACTGGACCATGGCCATGGCGGAGGAGACCAGCGCAACCTGATTGCGATAGGTCGAGGGCGTACCGGCGGCTGCAATGCGACGCGTTGCGCGAGGGAACCAAACTTCATAGAGAAATGCCGTGGGGTCCTCAATAAGCCGGTCGTACTCATCCTCACGCATGAAAGCCTGCTCCTCCGGGGGTTCGACATATTGGAAGCCGCGGTTGGGGGGAACATTCACCCCGGGCACACCATAATAACGCGCAGAGGCGGCATCCGTAATACCCGTCCAGACATACACCATGTTCGGCACAACAGAATCCCAGTCATAATCTTTGCAGCATTGGATGACGGCCTCAAAGGCCTGCGGATAGTCTTGTGTCAACTGCTGACAATCAAAGCCCGCATGCGTCCCTGTAAATTCCGCCACGAAGGGACGAATCGGAATCATGTCCGGCTTGCGATTGTTGAGCGCTGTGATATAGCGGCGTAACCGCACCTGATACTTCTCTTCTAGGGTCATAGTTTACCTCTGATTCATTGGAATGATGGAATAATGGAAGGGTGGAATGATGGGGGAAAGCGAAAAGCTGTTCTGGAGGGCCACGCTTCGTCGTGGCCGGACGCGACAGAGCGCGTCCCTCCAGCGGGGGTCTTCTTCCAGTATTCCAACATTCCATTATTCCTTTTCAAACAACTCCTTCGTTTATTCCAGCTCCGTTGGCGGCGGGCTCACCTCTTAATCGGTCGAACCCATATATTTCGAAATTTCACAGGACTCCCATGCGCTTGGAGCCGGAGCGGCGCAGGAACAGGATGGGGCTTGACATTGGGAAGCGAACGATGACTGGTGCCGCCGAGCAACACCGTGTCCTTCTGCACAAGGATGCCATTATGAAAAACCGTCACGCGGCCCAAAATAGTATTGGTCGGTGAAAAATGAGGAGCCGTCAGCGTGATATCAAAGGTCTGCCACTCGCCTGGCGCACGCGATGCATTGACCAGTGGCGGATGCTGCCCATAGATGGCCCCTGCCATGCCATCGGCATAGATGGTGTTTGTTTTGAAGGTATCAAAAATTTGAACCTCATACTGTTCCAACAGGAACACGCCGCTGTTTCCACGATCCGACACTTTAGCACCTGCCACCGGCACTGGCGTCATCCACTCGATATGCAGTTGCATGTCCCCGAACAGCTCCTTTGTCCGAATATCATTTTTTCCTGCAATCATCGCGCCGTCCTTCACCACCCAGGTCTCCGTGTCGCGCCACGCCTGCATGGATGCACCGTCAAAAAGCACAATGGCGTCTGAGGGGGCAGGAGCCTGCACATCAGGAGCTGGCGTTACCATTGGAGGAAACGGCCGCGTATCGTCGTGCACACGCCACGGCTGGCCAGGAATGAAGGGCGTATTAGTATAGCCCTGCAAGATCCCATCAGCGCCATGAGTTGTCAGGACGAACAGCCCTGCCAACAAAATTAAGCCTTTGTTCATATCCACTTCCCTCATGAAAACAAACTGCGCACAAAGGCGGCATTGCGTTTGCCATCTTCGACGGGGTTCTTGGACGGGCTGGAGGTCTCCAATGTAATCCACCCTTTATAACCAATATCTTTGAGCGCAACAGACACGGCCTCAAAATGAGGCTTGTCTTCATCCAGATACTGCGGCCCGTTCTTGTAGTGGACCTGTGCAATCCGTCCCTTCAGTCGACGAATCTCGGACGGGGAATCGTACTTCTTTGTCTTCCCCGTGTTATACACGTCGTAGTAAATGCAGACGGATTCATCCCCGATCAATTCCAGCATCCGCACATTCTGTTCAGCATTCAGATAGTTTTCGATCGCCAAGGTCACACCTGCTTCTTTTGCATAAGGGGCAAGCGCCTTGATCCGCTGGGCTGCTGCCTTGAACTCCTCCTCCTTTAATTGCGTACCGGCGAGCAGATCCCCTTTACCGAAAAAGGCCAGCAGAATGTTCTTCGCCTTCAGATCCTTCGCCGCATCAATACCCTGTTTGATCCAGGCAGAGGCGCGCGGATCCGTGGCCAAAGGACATTGATTAAACAAGCCCATCATGATAGAGGTGATGGGCAATCCAGTCTGCTGCATCTGCTCCTTGTAACGGGCCCGCGTTTCAGGCTTGTAAACATCCAACTCATCAGCAGGACTTCCAGCGGAAACCTCCACGCCGTCAAATCCCGCCTGCTTGGCTTGCACAAGCCCCATCGTGCACGTTCCCACGCGAATACGCGTACCATCGGAGGCCGCCCAGACAGACGCCGGCACAAAAGTTCCCGCAACCAACGTCGACGCGCGCATCACAAATTGACGTCTTGAAAACATCGTTCGATCTCCTTCTCTATAGGCCTGAACCCCGACCTGTCCACCGTAGCCTTGGCGTAGGCGGAACCCTGAACCCTCAAACCCTTAATCCTGCCAGACGGCCATCGAGACGTTCGGTGTCCTTGATAATTTCATCCCACGTGACAATGTTACCGGTATAGGCCGCTTTACGCCCCATGATCGTAATGATGCAGCTCTGCACACTCGGCGCGACCGTCGGGTTGGTGAAGTCTGCCTTCTTGATGGCATCATAAAAGGCGATGACATTGTTAAATGCGCCGTCGCGGTAGATCTGCTTGGTAGCACCGCCACGATAGAAGTTCTGGCCGCGGATCATCACAGTGCCGCCATACGCTGTTTCCAGCACACCCTTGCTTCCGAGTACACGGCAAACAATGCCATCCGGTTGCGTGCCATGCCCCTCGAACTGGCGCGAGCTGAATACCATGCCAACATTGTTGGGGTATTTGAAGTGAACCGTGAAATGATCCCAGCAATCCCCTGCATCTACACGCACCTTGCGTCCGCCTGTGCCATACGCATTGACAGGTGGCGTCTGACAGACCCAGTTCATCACATCAAGGCAGTGGATGTTCTGCTCCGTGATGATGTCACCGGAGAGCGCCTTATCAAAAACCCAGTTGCTGATGCGTCCGTCGCCCTCATCCGTCGCAGCCTGTTTACCAAGCCGTCCGCAATGATAGAAGACCTCGCCAAAGGCCAACTCGCCGATCGCGCCTTCGTGGACGCGTTTGATCGCCTCCTGGTAAAACGCTGTTGAGCGCGTCTGGAAGTCCACCAGGAAACAGAGCTTCTTCTCCCCCGCCATTTTGGCGCTGGCCTCAATGGAGCGGCATCCCGGCACATCCACGGCAATCGGTTTCGCAACATAGACATTCACGCCCGCCTCCACGGCAGCAGCAGCCTGTTCCGGATGGAAATAAGGCGGCGACATGATCGCTACCATGTCCGGCTTCGCCTCGAGCACACGCTTGTAGCCACTTAATCCCGAGAAGCAACGCTCCTTCGCCACACCCAATTTTTCGCCCACCTTCTCGGCCTTGGCCTGAAAATAGTCGCTGACTGCGCAGATTTCATAGCCGCCGTGTTGCCGGAAGAGATTCGCCATGAATTGTCCACGGCCACCGCAGCCTATAAGACCAATCTTCACCTTTGCGCCCGACAGATTAATCGCGGGGGCCGCTGGCTGCACTTCTTGCGCGCGTAACTGTGATGTAAGGGTAGCAGCCCCCATCGCCGCCACGAAATGACGACGTGAAAAGCCCGGCTTGACTGATTTATGAGTATCCTGTGTATTCATACCATGTTCTCCTTTTACTTCTTAACTGTCAGTTTATTCCATGTGTCGATGGAACGTTTAAGGTGTTCGCTCTCCGGCAATTTAATGCCATAGCATTGAAGCCCGACCATGCCCTTGTAGTTCATTTCAGCCAATGTCTGAAGCAACTGGGCATTATCAAAATTGCCGACATCCAAGGGGCAGATGAGATTATCCCAACCCTTCAATTCTATTGTTGCTCCATTCGTGCCGACCATGAAGAGTTTTTCAGGGTTCGCCTTCAGCAACGGCCGATAGTCCTTCGCCCCCTCCATGTGAAGCCAGTGGCAGACGATAAAACAGTATCCGACGTTCGGCAGGTTGACCTTGTTGACAATCTCAATAGCGAAGGGCACGGCTTCGCAATAGGTCTTCACATGATTGTAGACCGCAATACGTAACTGATGTTTCGCTGCACGTTCCCCTAGGTCCTTCAACAGTTTCACTGTGGGTTCGACGCCTTCCGGTGCGCCAGCGGGATATCCGCTTAATGCAAGCTCGATCACCGTCTCGCGCCCTTTCAGCGGTGCCATGAAGGCTTCAAGCTTTTCTAGAGGAAATGGCTTGCGGATGTCGTGAGTGATATAGGTCTTCCCAATAATCATTTTCGCGTCATCCGCCGCTTTGATCCGTTGTTCTAAATCCGCCCCGGTTACAAAGGGAATCTCACAGCCGTCATAGCCAAGAGCCTTGAGCTCAGCAGGTGACGACTTCACGCAATACGGAAAAATCTTCGGCACCGCATGACTTTGCAACACAATCATGGCTCCAAGCACCATCATCATCCTTCTCATTTATCCCTCCTTAACAAAAGCTCCTCACTGCATCAACTTATTGACACTTCCCAACTTACTGACACTTACTGACACTTCCCAACTTACTGACACTTACTGACACTTCCCAACTTCCCCTGGCCGCCGTAGCCTTGGCGAAGGTGGCTGATACTCTCACCCCTGCTTTCCCCAGTCGCGCGGCGCGGGCGCTGTTGCGAGTTTATTGGCTTCCGCGTCATCGAGGAACTCATTCTTCTTTGAATCCCATTTGACCTTGCGACCGAGGCGGATGGAAATATCGGCCGCGTGAAGCCCTAGATGAATGGAGTGCATGGCGTCTGCCGGATAGGTCGTTTTTTCGCGCGACTTGACACACGCGGCGAAGTTCTTGTGTTCACTCGTGGCGATCTGCCGATATTTCGAAGTTTCAGGGGTGTACTTCGTCTTCAGAATCGCCTCATCGCTGGCCTTCAGTTGAGCATTCCAACTATCATTGCCCACCCAGCCCTTTGACCCATAAATTTTGATGCCATTGCCTCCGTGCTTAAGGTTGACAACCACACCGTTGGAATAGGTGATGTCCACATCAAACTCAACCGGCACATCGGTCAACGAATTCGTCGGGATCATGCCCTTGCCGCTGATCTCTACAGGCAGAACATCCGGCGCATTCGCACACAACTGCGCGGTATCAAACAGGTGCGCACCCCAGTCCAAGATGGTGCCATTACCAAAATTACGTACGACACGCCATCCCCAGGGATCAATAAACTGCTTTTGGAAAGGTATCAGAGGGGATGGTCCTGTATAGAGATTGTAATTCAGTTCCTCCGGGATCGGAACGTCCTTGGCTGGAGGCGGAAGCGTCTGATAGCGTGGCAGGGTCACTTCGACACGCTGCACATCGCCAATCGCACCATTCCGGCACCATTCGACCATCTTATGATAATGCGGCAAGGAGCGGTCTTCGAGTCCAGTTTGAAAAACTGCCTGATGCTTTTTCATACAATCCAGAAGTGCAAAACCTTCCGAGATGAATTTCGTGGGCTTTTCGCAAAAAACATCCTTCCCTGCCTCGAGTGCCATCATGGCCATCGTAATATGCCAGTGCTCGGGCGTACTGATGACTACGGCATCTATTGATTTATCAGAAATAATCTGCCGGAAATCCTGAACCGCTTTGCAGTCTGAGTTCTTATACGTTGCGTCAATCGTCTTCTTTGCCCCGTCCATCCGGCTCCGCACGGCATCGCATACCGCAACGATTCGCACATCATCAATGGAGAGGAAATTGCGGATGTTGACCCCCATCCCATGGGTTCCTGCCCCGATGCATCCCAGCGTGATCTTTTTCGATGGCGCGGCCTGACCCAGTACATGTGACGGGATGATGGCTGGCATCGCAAAGGCCGCACTTGCCGCTTGAACAAAAACTCTCCGTGATACGTTCATAATTCATTTTCCCTTAAATATGTTGATTAGTAAACCAAATAATAATGTTTTCAGCTTGTAAGATTAAGCCAAAAATTTGTAAAATAAAGACATGAAAAAGAAAAACATCCAGCAGGCCTTTTTAGAAGCCACAGGAGGCAATGTGAGTCACTTCCAGCAATTACTGGAGGTGATCCCTGATGTAGCCTTTTTTATGAAGGACCGCCAAGGGCGCTTTGTGATGCACAACCATCGGGCCTGTGAATTTTGCCGGGTGAAGCACGAGAGCGAGACGTATGGCAAGACCGACTATGATTTCTTTCCCAAGGATCAGGCTGATGAGTATGTGCGCGGCGACAGGGAAGTCATGCGAACCGGCAAGCCCATCATCAACGCGATCTGCCCTGCCCCTGGCGTAACCGATCAACTGATTGTCTACAGCAAAGTGCCTGTTTACAACCCCAAGCGGAAGGTCATCGGCATCGCGGGTATCTACCGCATCATTGATGGGATGCGCGACCTGCCCCAGTGGCATGGCCGCTTTGCGCAGACACTGGCCTATATCCACAAAAATTACATGCAGCCGATCCGGACAGACGAACTTGCAAAAATGGCTGGCGTCTCCAAGCGGCAACTTGACCGGCGCTTTATCCGGTTGTTCAATGCGAACCCGAATGAGTATTTGCAGCGTGTGCGCATCAATGCCGCACGCGAGCTGCTGGAGACGAGTGACCGTACCATCACCGACATCGCTCAATCCTGCGGGTTCTATGACCACAGCCACTTCACAAAGACCTTCAAAGGGGTCATGTCCTGCACCCCCTTCACCTACCGAAAAAGACATCTGCTCCAGACCTAAAAGACACATTGCCTTTTGGCCCACATTCGTCTATGATGATGCGCAATGAATTCAAGACGTGAAGCTATTTTTGTTCTAACCCGCTGGCTGGCGACCCGCGACTTCCCTGACCGCATGATTATTGATCATCCTGATCATGCTTTTATTATGGATATGGTCTATACCACCATACGCCGTTACCGTTCGCTCAACTGGGTGCTCGAGCAACTCGTGAAAAAGATGCCCAAAGGCGAAACCGAGGCCGCTTTGCTCCTGGGCGCGGCACAAATCTTGTTCATGCCGGATGTTGCAGAATATGCTGCCGTCAATGAAACCGTCGAAGCAGCAAAGCTCACCTCCAAGCAGGCTGCAGGACTCGTCAATGCGGTGCTGCGCAACATTTTGCGGAGTCTGGAGCCGACGCGCAAAGCCCTCTCCGAGCAATCCATCGGCATTCGCCTGTCGCACCCTGACGCCCTGATCACACGCTGGCAGGAACGCTTTGACGACGCCGAAGTTATCGCGCTGTGCGAATGGAACAATACAGCGCCTGAAACCTACCTCGCCTGGGCTCCTGGCGCGGAACAGCCCTTCACGCCCCTGCCCCATGGCACACGCATCGAAGCAGTCCCTGGCTATGCGGAGGGCCGCTTTATTGTACAAGACCCTGCAACAGATGCAGCCATCAGCTTGATGAATATTCAACCCGGCTCGCGCGTCCTCGATGCCTGTGCAGCCCCCGGCGGCAAGACCATCCAGATCGCCTGGCGTATGCAGGGCGGCACACTGGTCGCCCTGGATATGTATGAAGACCGCCTGCAAACCTTGAAAGCCAATCTTGCCCGGACAAACCTGCCCAACGTGACTGTTGCGCAGGGCGATCTCATCAATGATTGCGCGCGTATTCAGGCTGAACATGGCCTGTTTGACCGCATCCTGCTGGATGTGCCCTGTTCAAACACCGGCGTGTTGCGCCGCCGTCCTGACGCACGCTGGCGCTGGACAACGAAGCGCATGAAGAGACTCTGCGAGACGCAGGCAAAGCTTCTCGAGTCAGCCTACACGCTCCTTGCGCCAGGCGGACGTATCGTCTATTCGACATGCAGCTTGGAGGCTGAAGAGAATCGCAAACAGATCGCCCTCTTCCGCAAGGCGCATCCGGATATCGAATGCATCGGTGTCGAAGAGCGTATACCGACGCGGAACAAGACCGACGGTGCCTTCGCCTGCGCCCTCGAGTTCGCAGCAAAATAATTATAACGTTAAACGAGATCAACATTGTCCATTGAGGGGGAACACAGACAATGAGCAAGAAAATAAGCACATTCATCATGGGCGCGCTTTGCATTGCTGGCGTATGCGGTGCAGACACATCAACGTGGAGCGAATTTCGCGGAACGACACGCGATGGGAAGTCAACTGCCACTGGACTGCCCACCACGTGGAGCGAAACGGAGAACATTGTCTGGAAAACCGAACTCCCCGGTGAAGGGCACTCCTCGCCTGTCGTTGCCGACGGACGTATCTGGCTGACCCTGTCGCCCGATCAAGGTACGAACCGCCACCTGCTCTGCATTGATTTTAAAAGCGGAAAGATCACCAAAAACATCAATCTTTTCCGCTACGATGCCACAGGCGAGCGCTACCATAAGATGAACAGCTATGCCACGCCGACACCGATTGTCGAGGGCAAGCGCGTCTATGTGACCTTTGCCAATCCCGGCACAGCCTGCCTCAATGCGGAGACGGGCGAGATCATCTGGCAACGCCAGGACATCACCAACCAGTACTATGATGTCGGCGCGGCAAGCTCCCCTGCCCTCTTCGGCAACAAGCTCATCCTCACCTGCGATGGAGAACCAGCTGCTGCGCGTTTCGTGACAGCTCTCGACAAGGACACGGGCAAGACCCTCTGGCGCACAGACCGCGTCTTTCCGAATCCGCTTCCAAAGTTCACACACTCCTCCTGCATCCCGATGGTTGCCACGGTCAATGGACGCGAGCAACTCATCAGCCCGGGTGCGAACGGCTTCCGCTCATACGACCTGGAGACCGGAAAAGAACTCTGGATTGCACGCCACGAAGCGTGGTCAACGGTTCCGCGTCCTGTCGTTGGAGACGGCATTGTTTATCTCTGCTCAGGCGTCATCAAGCCCGTCATGATGGCCATTCAGCTCGACAAAGCAAAGGGCGACATTACAGGCACGGATGCCATTCTCTGGTCCACAGACAAAGAAGTGCCTGACATGTCATCGCCTCTGCTGGCTGGCAACCGTCTCTACACGATCAAAACAGCCAAGCTCAGTTGTCTTGAGGCTAAGACAGGCAAAGTCATCTGGTCGCAAAATTTGAAGGGGCAGCACCTCTCCTCCATCGTGAGCGCTGAAAATCGCATGTACCTCTTTAACGTCAACGGTGTCGGCTCTGTGGTCGGACTCGGCGACAGCTTCAATCTGATCTCCACCAATAAACTGGACTCCGGCTGCTACGCATCGCCCGCGATTGTGGACAAGTCCCTCATCGTCCGCACCCGCACCCACCTCTACCGCATCGAGAAGAGGTAAGCGAGCTTGGCACCGATGACGGTGCCCGTTGTAACACGCGCCTTTTCTATTTGTCACCACGCATGGCGTCAGCGCCATACGTGCAAATATGGGCGACCATGTCATTCATCTCCAGACACCGCTCCCGCGACAATTTGGGTTGCGTAGTCGTATACGGATACGGAGAGAGGATCAGCACCCGGCCTTGTGCGCACAGATCAAAATACCGCGTCCCTGGTTTATACAAAGGAGGGAAGCCCGCATGCTTCAAAATAATCACACGGCCATGTGGCGACCGCACAATATCCTCCACAATAGCCTGCTCGCCGGGAGAAATAAAGGGCAGACGCATACAGCTCCTTTTTGGGATGCCGCTTCCACCTCATCCCGAAAAACAGTTAACGACTCATCCGTCACGCTCCTCGAAACCTGTATCGCGTGCAGATACGGAGCCTCTAATAGAAACGGATTTCCAAACCCCACCCACTTGAGAGGAGGGAGCACCGTTGGAAGACGGGCGCCATCCAGATGTTCCAGCCGAACAAACAAATCGGGATGTGCCCTTTTGATGCAATATCGCCTGGGGTTGTCCCGGATATACTGCTTACACGCCTGTAGCGTATCCTGATTCAAGGCAATCACCTGGTGGTAGCCAGGCTCCCACACCTGAAGACTGGAGTCATCCTTCAACTTGCGGAGTTCCGATGTCACTCCGCTTTTGAAACCGCGAATGTATGTCCCTATCGACTGTTCCAGCGGCTTTTTTACAAACAGAATGCCATGCAGATGATCAGGCATCACAATCAGCATGGAAGTCTCGATACGATCATCACGTTCCGAGATCAGACGCCAGTGACGACAGACCGCCAACCCTTCAGGCGAAAGATCAGTCTGGTTATCACGGCAAGTGCCAAACAACGGACGACGTGGGGCGGTCGAGAGGGTCACCATGTAAAACCCCGTCCGCTTATAATCATGCCAGAATAACCGTTTCCCTTGCATGCCCATCAATATGCCATACTCACCCTGCCCCTGCAAGACTCCTTTGTGATCTCTATTCATCCATATGACCGCGCCTGTTATTCGTCACCACGCATGGCGTCATCGCCATGCCAAAACTATATACTTGCATCCGCAAAGATGACCTGCCATCATTCTAAGCCATGCAGAGAAAGGTGACCATAGCGATTGATGGGCAAACGGCAGGGAAAAACCTGTTGGACATGCTTGTTGCGCGTTTCACCTATCACCCGCGTGAAACATGGCTACGCCTGATCGCGGAGGGTTGCCTGTATATCAATGACGCGCCAGCACAGGCTGATCAAATTCTGCAAGACGGGGATTGCTTGCGCTATGATTTCGGCAATCGTCCGGAGCCTGAAGTCGATTGTGCGTATCAGGTGATCTATCAGGATGAAGCAATCATGATTGTGGACAAGCCCGGCAGCCTGCCGTGTCATCCTGCCGGCCGGTATTTCAAGAACACGCTCTGGACACTCTTGCAGAAACAAGAAGGACTTGAACAGCCTCGCCTGATCAACCGTCTTGACCGTGAGACATCCGGACTGGTCGTGGTCGGCAAAACCCTTGAGGCCACACGTCATCTAGCACGCCAATTTTCTGAACATTCGGTTGAGAAGCAGTATCTGGTGCTGGTCGAAGGCGCATTTCCCGAACACATGGAGGCCCTTGGCTGGCTGACCCATGACGTATCGTCTGTTGTTCGCAAGAAGCGATGCTTTGTGCGGGAGAAGCCAAGCGAAGCTGTTTCAGAAGCCTGCGAGACGTGCTTTACATGCGTGTCACACAATAACGGTATCAGCGTGGTTCGCGCCTATCCCAAGACCGGCTGTCTGCATCAGATCCGAGCGACCCTCTGTTCACTGGGTTATCCCATTGTTGGCGACAAACTCTACGGCGTAGACGAGACCTTCTTTCTCAAGTTCATTGATGACACGTTGACGGACATAGACAAGCAACGACTCCGCATGGAACGGCAAGCTTTGCATGCGGAGTCCCTGCACATCACTCATCCCACTACCGGCGAGCGACTCCTCTTCCATGCGCCTGTGCCGCAGGATATGGCCTTTTGTTTATCACAGAGGCAATAGAGCATACAGATGAAAGTGTTTTTGGAGACACGCGAAGCAAGCGGTATTCCGCGCGACGCCGCTTTGCGAGACTAAGAAAAGCGGTGCCGCACTCGCCTGCCGGCTCTGCTTGTCACCGCACGCCAAAAAGATCTCGTTGTCGCGAGCTCAGCCAAGAACTGAATTGACGCGTCTCCTCATTGGGCGTATCATACTGCCGTATCTTGGGAACTTCTGAGAGGAATGGTGGAATACTGGAACAACCGAGAGGAGTGACTTTTAGCTACGGATTGCGCGGATTGACCCGGATTGAGAAATTGATATTTTTTCGTGCTTTTTGCCTGCCCGCCGTAGCCGTATTCGCGAAGGTGGGTGTGCTTCGTGGTAAAAAACTTGCAGATAAGAGGAGACAAAGAAGAATATGAATGTGTTAAAATTTCTTTCTGTGCTTATAATTATTGGTGGACTCTCTGGGTGTGCCACCACACCCTCCGGCGAGGGCAGCACAAAGGCAGTGGATGAGGGCTATTTCCTGTCGTGGGAGCAGAAGGGACAGTTGATCGGGAGTGGACGGATCAAAGATGCCGCGGGCAACTGGTATGATGTGTGGGTGGTCCCTGGCTACAGTCAACCGGCCGAGGCAACGATCAAATACCTGAAAAGAACAGGGTCCGACTTTGGAGAATATTTCGGAAGCAAAAAATATTCCGACCTGGGTGATGCTAGCGGGGACATGTTTGAATTTGCCTTTGACGACTGCCTCTATGATTTTACGATCAAAGGACTCCCGAAAGCATGGGGCAATTACTGGTCCACAGCGGAAGATCGTAGCAGCAAGCGCGTATTCGGCTGGTGGTTCGCCTATCCCTGGGCCTTGATGGAAAGCATTGTAGACCCTGTCGTGCGCATCCCGCTGGGTCTCGGGGGAACCGCGCTGGGAACAGCCCTGGGCACGGTGGTCGTCCCCGGCTACTACGCTGTCGATTCAGCAGTAGCAGGCACCTGGCACCTGACAATGAATGCGGTTCTCCTCCCTACCGTCGCCTGCACGTGGAACACGGTCATCGCACCGCCTATGTCGCTCGTGGGACAAAAGCCGGCGCCTACGCGGGTGGATGGATTCTGGGTGAAACAGCTGACCGAGGAGGATCTCCATCCCGCCGTCGTGGACGAACCGATCATTCATCAAGACATTGAAACCCTTGCTGCATGGGGCCTCCTGCTCTTGGATGCGAGCCGCCCATTTGAAGACCAGCGCCAAGCGTTGCAAAAACAGACCCAGTCTGAACGTGAGTTGATTGCCAAAGAGGCTCGAAAAGCGGAAGATGATATCCGTCGCCGGGAGCAAAAAGCCATCCGTGCTTTAGCCGCTGATTCAGCACGGCAGGAGCCGCTCGACTATTTGCGGAGCCGCAGCTTTAACGCCAAACGGACTTCACAGGCCGCCGGAGATGTACGCCGCCATCTCGAAGCCAAAAAGGAGCTGTCGCCTGAAGAGATCAACCGGGTGATCGCCCTGCTGACCCGATACTCCCCTTCAGCAGCAACCAATCAACCCCCGATCCGCCCGAAGACAGACCCGCTTATTCACAGCGTCGATGTCATCAAGGAAATGGAGTAGGATGGCTTTACATGGCGACATAAGTGTCCGACGAGCATGGAGCGGCGCGGCTTCCCGCGCCGGCCGGAACGCGAAGGCGTTCCGCTCCAAAACCTGCGCGGGCTTATGTAGCCATGTATAATTTGACCAGGCGTGTCACTGGCATTAAGGTTAGGAATCGTTTTATGATTAGACATTTCGTTTTATCATCTATTACGGGGCTTGCTCTCTCTTCTTTTGTGCACGCCATGGATCTTGAAGGTGTAAAGCCTGATCTCGTCCTCCCCACCGTGACGGATGGTGCGCCCGCGCCGGGGATGCGCGTGAGACACGTCAACACGAACTACGTCGGAACAGGCGTGTACCATCTCCTCTATCTTCCGACCGACTGGCAAAAAGGGAAGCACTATCCTGTCATCGTCGAGTATGCGGGCAACAAGTGGAAGGAATCCTCGGGTGGAACGGTTGAAGGGAGCAAGCTCGGCTATGGCATTTCAGGAGGACGAGGTGTCGTTTGGATCTGCATGCCCTTCGTCGACAAGCATAACCAGATAAATGCCTTGACCTGGTGGGGCGACGTTGACGCAACCGTCGCGTACTGCAGGCAGACCGTCAAGCGCGTCTGCGAGGAGTACGGGGGTGATTCCTCCAACGTCTTCCTCGCAGGGTTCTCCCGCGGCGCACTCGCCTGTAACTACATTGGCTTGCATGATGACGGGATCGCAAGCTTGTGGCGCGGCTTCATCTGCCACAGCCATTACGATGGCGTCCGGCAATGGTCGTATGCTGCCTGTGATCGAAAGTCAGCCGCTGAACGGCTCAAACGACTGGGAAGCCGGCCGCAGTTCATCAGCCAGGAAACCTCTGTTGAAGCGACTAAAACTTACCTCAGCGAGGTTTATCCAACAGGCAATTTCACCTTCCAACCCCTCCCGTTTGCCGATCACACGGACAGTTGGGTACTTCGGGATATTCCAGAACGAAAAGCCCTTCGTGACTGGTTCACACGGTCACTGAACAGCAACGGGCAGCCCATACCGCAACAGTAAGATAAATTTGTTGGCTTGAATATGTGCATCTCCTTGAATCAGCCCACTAAGTCTGATATTATAAACTCTTTATTTTTCGAAGCAAACAGGGATTAATTATGCACCTTTATCGTACACATACATGCAATCAGCTCTCCAAGAAGGACGCTGGCTCAACGGTTAAACTTTCCGGATGGATGTTCCGCGTGCGCGACCATGGCGGAATTCTCTTCATCGACTTGCGCGACCATTATGGCATCACCCAGGTCATCGCCCATCCCAGCCGCTCCTTCTTTGACGCCCTGAGCAAGGCGAAGCTGGAAAGCGTCATCACTGTGGTCGGCGAGGTCACCCTCCGCGAAGCAGCCCAGATCAACCCGGACATCGCGACGGGCGAAGTCGAACTGGTGGCCAATGAGTGCATCATTGAGGCCTCTTCCGAACAGACACCGATCTATCTGCCCGGCGAAGAGGATGGCGCGGAAGACGTCCGCCTGAAATATCGCTTCCTGGATTTGCGCCGCGAGCGCATCCACAACAACATCGTGTTTCGCTCGAAGATCATCTCCTTCTTGCGCAAGGCCATGGAAGCGCACGGGTTCAACGAATATCAGACCCCGATCCTGACATGCAGTTCGCCGGAAGGTGCGCGCGACTACCTCGTACCGAGCCGCGTGCATCATGGCAAATTCTATGCCCTGCCGCAGGCGCCTCAGTTGTTTAAACAGTTGCTGATGGTCTCTGGCTTTGACCGCTATTTCCAGATCGCGCCCTGCTTCCGTGATGAGGATGCACGCGCGGACCGTTCACCCGGCGAGTTCTATCAGCTCGATATGGAAATGTCCTTTGTCACGCAGGAGGACATCTTTGCCGTGGTTGAAGATGTCATCTCCAAGACCTTTGCTAACTTCTCGAAGAAAACTGTCGATGCCACACCTTGGATTCGCATCCCCTACCGCGAATCCATGCTCAAGTATGGTTGCGATAAGCCTGACCTCCGTAATCCGATCGAAATGTTCGACTGTTCAGAAGTCTTCGCGAACTCCGGGTTCAACGCCTTTGCCTCCGCAGTCAAGGCCGGCTCGGTCGTCCGCGCGATTCCCGTCAAAAACATCAAGGACAAGACCCGCAGCTTCTTTGACAAGCTCGTCGAGCACGCCAAGTCGCTCGGCTCAAAGGGACTTGCCTATCTGGTCTGGGATGGCGACACCGTCAAGGGCCCGATCCAGAAGTTCCTCAAGCCTGAAGAACTCGTGACACTCGCCCAGATGGGGCATGTGACAGACGGCGATGTGCTCTTCTTCGTCTGCGAAGAGGCGGACAAGGCAGCCAAGATTGCGGGCGACATCCGGATTAAGCTGGGCCGCGATCTCGACCTCATCGACAAGAACGTCTTCAAGTTCTGCTGGATTGTGGACTTCCCGATGTTTGAAAAGGATCCGGAGACCGGCGCGATCGGCTTCTCGCACAACCCCTTCTCCATGCCCCAAGGCGGCATGGATGCATTGATGAACAAGAACCCGCTCGACATCCATGCTTTCCAGTACGACGTGGTCTGCAACGGCATCGAACTCTCGAGTGGCGCCATCCGCAACCACCTTCCCGAAATCATGTACAAGGCGTTTGAAATCGCGGGCTACGGACCGGAAGTCGTGGAACAGAAGTTCGGCTGCCTCCTCAATGCCTTCAAGTTTGGCGCGCCTCCTCACGGCGGTATCGCCCCGGGCGTCGACCGTATGGTCATGCTCCTGGCTGGCGAGGACAACATCCGTGAAGTGATCGCCTTCCCCATGAATCAGAAGGCCCAGGACCTCATGATGAACGCGCCCTCTGACGTGACTGAGAAGCAGCTCCGCGAGTTGCACATCAAGATCCGAGGCAAGGACATCATCACGGCACCCGCATCTGACACGCCGACGGCTCAGGCCTAAGAAGACACCCCTCGCATGACAGATGTCAGCACCATATTAAACGCCATTGCCAGCTTTGTCTGGGGATGGCCTTTAATGGTTCTGCTCATCGGCACGGGTGTCCTGTTTACCTTCCTGCTGCGCGGCCTCCAATTCACCTTATTGCCCCATGCGCTCTGGCTCGCCTTCATCAAGCGCAAAGAAGCAACAGGCGAGGGCGATATCAGCCACTTCCAAGCGCTCATGACCGCGCTTGCGGCAACCGTGGGTACCGGAAACATCGTCGGTGTCGCTACCGCCATTGCCATTGGCGGACCTGGTGCGATGTTCTGGCTCTGGCTGACCGGCCTGGTCGGCATGGTCACCAAGTATGCGGAAGCCCTTCTCGCTGTTAAATACCGCGTAACCACTGCGGATGGCAAGAAGGCTGGCGGCCCCATGTATTACATTGAGCACGGGCTGCACAAGAAGTGGCTGGCTGTCATCTTCGCCTGCCTGACAGTGGTAGCCAGCTTTGGCATCGGCAATATGACACAGGCCAATGCCGTGGCAGACGCGCTTAAAACCACCTACAGCATCGACCCGAACATCACGGGCATCGTACTCACGGTCTGCTCGGGACTCGTCCTGCTCTTCGGCATCAAGGGAATCGCGCGCTTCACCTCCGTGCTCGTTCCTTTCATGATTGTCTTCTACCTCATCATCACCATCGGTGTTTTGATTCTTAATGTCTCTTCTATTCCCTCAGTCATTGCACTCATCTTGAAGCATGCCTTCACACCCACGGCGGCAGTAGGCGGCTTTGCAGGCGCAGTGCTTTCGCAGACCATCCGCGTCGGCCTTGCACGCGGACTCTTCTCGAACGAATCCGGACTCGGATCCGCCCCCATCGCAGCTGCAGCAGCCAAGACCAACTGCCCAGTGGCCCAGGCGCTCGTCTCCATGACACAGACCTTCATCGACACCCTTGTGGTCTGCTCCATGACTGGCTTTGTGATTCTCACCAGCGGTGCCTGGACGCAAACCGGCGCGGATGGCGCAGGCTTGAGCGGCGCATTGCTCTCCTCCACGGCATTCTCTGCGACATACGGGCCGTGGGGCGGCCAGTTCTCGGCGATCGCGCTCATCCTCTTCGCCTGGTCAACACTCATCGGCTGGGGATACTACGGCGAAAAGGCTTTGCAATATCTGGCTGGCGATAAATCCATCCCGATCTACCGCGCCGTCTTCGTCGCCTTCGTCTATATCGGCTGCGTGCTCAAGCTTGAGACTGCCTGGACGCTCTCCGATATCTTCAACGGCCTGATGGCCGTGCCCAACCTCATCGCCCTGATCTGCCTCTCGCCCATCGTCGTCAGCGAGACCAAGGCCTATATTGCCAAGCGCAAAACGTAGTTTAAGGAGGTGTCATTATGCGCCTATTCACATCGCTCAATGTTGCAACCCTACTCGTATCGGCTTTTCTGGCAGGAGGTAATACCATGGCTTATGAATCCATCTATCCGCGCACGCCCGTCGGGACCATCGAGATCAAGACATTGCCTGCGCGCACATGTCTTGTCACCACCGCGCCGGGGGACGCGTTTGACGACCGCGGGACTGCCTTCATGAAGCTCTTTGGCTACATTAAAGAGCAGGAGGTCTCCATGAGCGTGCCGATCTCTGCCTCTGTATCCACCAATGAAATGGTCTTCTACGTCGGCAGCAACAACAAAGACCGCGCGCTGGCATCCACGAATGATGTCTCGGTTCAGACACTGCCAGCGCTCACGGTGGTGAGCATCGGGCTCAGCGGCAGCTACACCCGTAAAAATTATGAGGCGGGGCTCATGCAACTGAACACCTGGCTCGCAAAGCAGAGGGAGTGGCAAACGAATGCCGCCCCCTACGTCGTCTACTGGAACTCACCCTTTACCCTCTGGTTCCTGCGCAAGTCAGAGATCCACATTCCGGTCACGCGCGCCGCTAACGCCGTACCCGCCTTCTACACCTTCCCGGTGGAGACCATTGACGGGAAGCCGACCACACTAGCGCCTTACAAAGGCCAAGTCGCCCTGGTCATCAACGTGGCCAGCAAATGCGGTTTCACCTCCCAATATGCAGGCCTTCAAAAAATATACGAGACCTACCAGAAGCGCGGTTTGGTGCTACTGGGCTTTCCGGCAAATGATTTCATGGGACAGGAACCCGGGACCAACTACGAGATCCAGCAGTTTTGTTCGCTGAACTACGGGGTCACCTTTCCGATCTTCGGCAAGATCCACGTCAAGGGCGCGGAGCAGCATCCGCTCTATGCCTGGTTGACGGACAAGACCCTTCATCCTGAATTCGGAGGAGACATCTCCTGGAACTTCAACAAGTTCCTGATTGATCGCAACGGCCAAGTGATTGCACGCTTTGGCTCACGCACCACACCCGATGACCCCAAGCTGATCGAGTCGATCGAAAAGGCGTTGAAGGAATAGGCTTGTTGAAACTGGAAACTTGAAACTGCTTCGGTCGCTTATTCAAGGATTCCTTGTAATTGCTTGAGCGAATCTTGTCTAACTGCATCAAATAGATTGTTGCCGTGCGCATCGATGCCGACGACTGCTTCAAATTTGACCACGTCAAAGACCCAGACAGCCTCAGCAGCGCCAAACTCTTCAAGCATATAGACGGCCTCGACGCGCTGGATGCGCTGGGCCAGGAGTGCGGCGGCCCCGCCAACGGTCTGCAAATAGACGCACCCATATTCCTGGCACGCCTTGCAGGTGTCCGGACCCATGCCGCCTTTCCCGATAATGACACGGACCCCCTGCTCGGCAATGATCTTAGCCATATACGGTTCTTCACGGATGGAGGTTGTCGGTCCGGCAGCACCTACGTGCCAGGCTCCGTCCTCTTTCTTCGTGATGACGGGCCCGCAGTGATAGACCGCCCCATCCTTTAGGGAGACCGGTGCGGCATGGCCTTCCGCAAGATATTTGTGAAGACGGTCGCGGCCTGTAAAAATGCGTCCCGTGACGCACACACGCTGTCCAGCCTTCAATTCGCGGACAACCGCCTCGGAAAAGGGATAGTGAAGCTCTTTTATGCTTTCATTCATAACACAAGAAAGTAGCGTATTCAGCGCCATTAGTCAAAACAGTTTTAACTTCCTGAATTGCAGTATTGCACTGCCCCCCTCATCATGCGATAATATACCATTCATTTTGAGGGTGAAAAATAGGTCTGCTATGGTTATACATCACGATCCGCTTTTATTGTTTAAGTCGCCGTGTCTATGGTCCGCTGTTTTGGGATGGGGCATTGCACAGCTCATTAAAATGTTATTGGGCTTTGCGCGGACACGTCAATTTGACTTTCGCTATTTCTTGAGTACGGGTGGCATGCCCAGTGCGCACTCCGCACTCGTCTGCGCACTCTCCACGTCCATTGGCATGACCGAGGGGTTTGATACGCCCATCTCCATTCTGAGCTTCTTCTTTGCAGCCGTCACCATGTTTGACGCGGCCAGTGTGCGCCGGGCGGCTGGCCATCAGGCGATTGTACTGAACCAGATGATCCAGGAACTCTTCAAGGAGCGCCGCCTCAGCCAGATGCACCATCTCAAAGAACTGCTGGGCCATACGCGCAAGGAAGTTTTCGCCGGCATGCTGCTCGGCATTGCTATCGCGATTATTGTTGTTGAACACTGGTAATTGATCAACCCGGAAAACATTGTTATATCATGCTTTATCTTCAGCTTATTGTTAATCTTTTCTTATTGCTCTTCTGGGTACGGTTCTGGGTGAAACCTGCAAACGAATTTTACTTTAACCCATTCCTGTCGGGGACGACACGTTTTGTTGACAACATATTGCAATTCCTGCGACCGGTACTCATGCTGCCTGATCAGGTAGCGGCACTGGTGCTTCTCTCGTTTTTTTGCGTGTTCAAAACCATCTTCTTCATGCGTTTTGGCGGTGGGGTATCCCTCTCCTTTGGCACGATCTTCTCGTTTACGCCAAATCCACAACAGGCGACATTAGGCTTTCAGATCCTCCACGGCGCATTGCACTTCGCGCTCTTTATCGTACGTCTCTGGACGCTCTACTTCATAATCCGCCTGCTGGCGAGACCCACACGCCTCACGCGCGCGGCAGAGGCCTTGGCCTTTTTTGCAAGGCCGTTCTCCCTTCTCCCGTTCATCGTGCAGCCTGTTGTGCTGCTCGGCCTCCACTTCTGCCTGACCGCGCTCATCATCAGCATCGGCTTTGTCCCCAGCGTGCTGTCAACGCTTATCCCGGATGCGCAAGCGCCCGCGACAGATATCTTCCTCTCCGGACATCTTGTTGCTGTCGTCCTGAAAATCGGATGGCTCTCCCTGATGTCGTGCGCAGATGGACTGATGTGGATCAACAATGCCCTCTTGCTCTCCATCCTGGGAAGTTTCTTCGCGATGCTCTTCGGCCTGAAGACCGTCATGTTGATTTGCGCGGAGAGCGTCGATGTCCTTCTGGGGCGGTTTTCCCGGCGTCAGACAGCCACCAGCGGCATTGACTTCACGCCCATGATCTTCTTCTTTATCGTGAACTTCGCCTATGGCATCATTCAGACAGGCCTCTACAAACTCATCACGTCCCCCTTTGTCAAATGAGCTGGCTCGTCACAACTGCGGATAGCGTCATCCTGACGATCAAAGCGACTCCCCGCGCCAAGCGCACGGAGGTCTCGGGCTTTGATCCGGATTGGATCCGTCTGCGCATTCAAGCGCCGCCTGTGGATGGAAAAGCGAACGAGGCCATCATCGCCTTCTTCGCTGAAGCCTTCAAAATTCACCGTCGCGCCGTTGAAATCTGCACCGGCGACACCAGCCGCCTGAAGCGTATCAAGCTGCATGGCGTGAATGAAGCAGCAGCACGCTCTTGGGCGGCGGGTGCGGCGCTGGGGCTAACTGAAGCGCATAAAAGTTAACACGGGACGCAAGTCTCCGATCAGCCTATTATACAGGAGCCTGTTATGTTCACATTCGGAAGAGACGTTGCCGTTTCACTGGTTGATGACACTTTTATCTTTGCCACCCAGACACAGTCAACCCCTCTTGTGTTACCAGCCTACGTTGCCATCCAAACTGGGACAAAGAGGATCTTAGCCTGCGGTGAAGAAGCAAAGGCCATGTTGGACAAAGAACCTGACAATATCTCTGTCATCCGAGTCCTGAAGGAAGGATGCCTTGCTGAGCAGGAGTGCGCGCAAGCACTGTTTGCCTTTGGCTTGAAATCCCTCCCCGAAAGACTGGGGCTGATTCGTCCGAGGGTCATCGTGGCCTGCCGGAATTATGAGCAAGGAAGAGCAGCGATTCAGCTGATGTCCGTGAAAGGCGGAGCGCGTGAGGTCTTTTTGATGGAAATGGGAATGGCCACAGCGATCGGCATGAAGCTGGATGTGCAAACACCAGAGATCAAGGCTGTGCTCACGGTCTCCGAAGACTGGTTTGAGTTTTCCGTGATCTCGTTGGCGGGTGTCTTGTCAGGGAGTACCGGCGCCATTGGTAGCCAGACGTTTGTGGAGGATATCCAGAATCATCTCACGCTCGCTCATCAGTTTCGTCCCGAGATTGAGCCCCTTTCATCGCAACTGCACACGGGCGGTCTCACCCCGTCTGCCGTGGTCGAATTGCCTGGATGGGAAACATGGGTGGGAAGAACGGAGGAAGGGCGCCTCACCTCAAAAAGTGTATCGCGTGACGAGCTGACCATCGGGCTGATGCCGTCACTCGTGCGACTGACCGAGAGACTCAAGACCGCCATTCGCAAGCTCCCTAATGAGAAGCAGTATCAGCTCAGCCGTACGGTCATTCACGCAACCGGAAGCGCGCTAAAGATACCTGGACTTGCACAAATGATTTCAAATCAACTGGGGTATCCCGTGACATCCTTCACTTCTGAGGTCCACCCCTCGCTTGAGGGAGCAAAGACCGTGCTGAAGGAATTGAATTTTCTGCGGCGTTCGAGCCAGCCTTCGAAATAATTAGGCACGCCTCAAAGCAAGCATTACAGCTAGGGGACAGATTGGAATGATGCTAAGATAAGCATCGGCTCGCCACAGCCTCGCCCTCCAGTGGAAATGGAGGGCACGGTTACACCCGTGCCGCGGTCGGTCCGGCGGCTGCCGGACGACCCTCCAACAAACACGACAAAAGACAATCCTGAAAATCCTGTTCATCCTGTCGATAAACAGACATTTACTGCCGACTGGTACTGCTTACTGCTACTTCCACCATTACAGCGTCTGGTCACGCAGACGCTGGGCGACGTTGCGCAGACGTTTGCAGGTGCGCTCACAGCCCAGCAGCACGAGCAACTCGAAGAGGCCGGGGCCTTCGGTGAGGCCTGTCGCGGCCATGCGCACGGGATGAACGATAGAGCCCATGCCTGTGCCTTTGGTTTCACCAATGGCGGCCACCTTGTCATGCGTGGATTGCACATCAAAAACCGGCAACGCGGCAAAGGCGTCAGCGACCTCTTCCAATAACGCAGGAACGCCCTCTGGCTTCAAGCGCTTTTCAACGCCCTTTGGATCAAAGGCATACTCTTCCGTGAAGAAATAGGTGCACGATCCAGGAATTTCCGAATAGAACTTTGTGCGGATCTGCATCTGGTCCATGATGCCATTCAGATCAACGCCCTCCGTTGACAAGCCAGCATTCGTGACACGCGACACAAATTCCTTGGCATAAATCTCACGCGGCGTATTGCGAATGTATTCGCCATTCATCCAGACGAGCTTCTTCATGTCAAAGCGTGCAGCGCTCGACTTGCAGCGGTCCAGCGTAAAGAGCTGAATCATCTCCTCGCGCGTCAGCACTTCGCGGTCATCACCCGGCGCCCAGCCGAGCAGCAGCAGGAAGTTGAAGAGCGCCTGCGGCAGATAGCCCTGCTCCTTGAATTCGCCGACAAAGGCGGCGCCGTCACGCTTGGAATAGGGCTTGCCCTGATTGTTGACGATCATGGGCAGATGCGCATACTGCGGAATCGGCGCGCCCATGGCCTTGAAGAGTTCGATGTGCTTAAAGGTGTTCTCCACATGATCATCACCCCGGATGACATGCGTGATCTGCATGTCCACATCATCGACGACATTGGCCAGATGGAAGACCGGCGTACCATCGGAACGGACGATCACAAAGTCCTGGGTATCTTCAGCCTGCTTTTTCATCTGCCCCTTCACGAGATCCGTATACTCCACCTTGCCCTGCTTCGGCATGCGGAAGATGACGCACTCGCCGCCGCCGCCCTTATTATCGCGATAGGCTAAGCCGCGCGCCACCAGATCCTCGGCAACAGCGACATGGCGTTCTGTCTGCTTGCTCTGATAGAGTTCCGGCTCATCATAATCAAGGCCCAGCCACTCCATGCACGCCAGCAAGGTATGGATCGCCTCTTGCGTGGAACGTTCACGGTCGGTATCCTCGACACGCAGCAGGAACTTGCCCCCTGCATGGCGGGCGAAGAGCCAATTGAAAATAGCGGCGCGGATGTTTCCGATATGAACATTGCCGGTGGGACTCGGAGCGAAACGGACACGAACTGACATGAGAGATTCCTCGTAGCGGTTAAAAGTTAAAGGTGACAGTATACGCTACTTGGGACGTTCAGACAAGCCGCGGATTCGACTTGGGACGTTGGACTTTGGACTTGGGAGAAAATATCCTGCACGTCCCAAGTCGCAAGTCCCATGTCCTTAATCACTGCCTAGCCGCGTTCGATGCGCAAATATTGCTTGAGATGAAGGGATGCGCCTTTGATGATGATCTTCTCTTCAGGTCGGCGTAAGTCAAGCGGGTCGCCGCTCCAGACCGTCATCCCGCGGGAGGCGGCGCGGGCATAGAGATGTTCAAGCGTATCTGAAAAGCGTTCCTGTCCGCGCCAGAAGGGAAGCGGTCCCAGGCGTTGAATAAAGGGCGCTGCGATCACGGAACTCGGCATCGCGCCGAAGTCAGCGATTGGCGGACAAGGGGCTCCATAAAAGGCTTCCGCTGTGAGCGGCTTTGCTAGATCTTCCGTTTTTTGCGCAGCTTTTTTAGAGCGCTTGGGCAGCGGAACGGGGACTAAAGATTCCGCTGGAATGAGTTCCTTCGCGTCGATGAGATCATCCCGTGAGATGCCGCGCAGGGCCAGCAGCAGCAACGGAGTTTTGCTGATCGCCTCACCCAGCAAGCAGTAGACAGCCGCCAGATGCTTGCACGGATTTGCCCAGTCCGGACAGCTGCACGTGCTCTGGATGTCATTGGAGCGGCGAGGAAACAACGGGGCCTTCACCTGTTCAAAGGCTGTCTCCACTTCATGCGGCAGTTCACCGGCGATCAGCCGGGCGATCAGCATCGGACGCGCCTTCAAGACAGTCAGAACCTTTTCTTTTTGCGCGCCATCGAGCGATGTAAAGCGTATGGCACAGCGATAGGGTTCTGCGAGCGCGCCTTGCACTTCTGCGCTCACACAGCCGGCTGTGACGCCGAGCTCCGACACTTGTCCGCTGATGGCATAATGGCGTCCGCGTCCCAGGCGAGGCCCCATGCGGAACCCTTCGAGCACGTCGGTCCAGCGCCGGCTCCACCACACACGGAAGGGCCCTGCGTGGTCGGTCTGCGCGCGAATGCCGCCCTTGATGCTCAGCGGCGTACGTAGCTTAAAGTTTTTCTTTTTTTTCATGGGCCCTTCATGACCGTATGGACAGTATGGACGGAGCGCGGAGGAGAATCGTAGCATTGCCATGTGTGGTCGCCGTCAATCTGGCAGGGAGGCTCCGTTGTCTTGCAGGCCTCCTGGACAGTTCCGCAACGGGGTCCGAAGGCACAGCCTGCTGGCAGGGCGTCCGGAGAGGGAACCGTGCCGGGAATGTCGCACAAATGCGCACCGCGTGGTGCGTCGAGCCGAGGAACTGCATCCAGCAAGCCGCGGGTGTAAGGATGGCGGGGACGCGACAACACCTCCGCCACAGGACCGGACTCCACCACGCACCCGGCATACATCACGTTGACACGCTGCATGCGCCCGGCAACAAGGCCAAGATTATGGGTGATCAGCAAGACCGCCATCTGGAATTCACGCGCCAATTCATCAATCAGGTCAAGCACCTGCTGCTGCGTCGTGACATCGAGCGCGGTTGTCGGCTCATCCGCGACCAGCAGCTTCGGTTGCGCAGCAAGCGCCATGGCCAGCATCACACGCTGCTGCTGACCGCCGCTCAGCTCGGAGGGATACGCGCGAAAAGCGCGAGCAGGGTCAGGGATTCTCACGCGCGCCAGAAGGCCTTTCACATACTCGGCTGACGCTGTTGTCCCAGGGGGCAGGGCCTCGATAATCTGAGCCCCCACGCGCATGACTGGATTCAAACTGGCAGAGGGATCCTGAAAGACATAAGCGATGCCGCGGCCGCGCGTCGCGACCTGCGCCTGATCGGACGTCCCTAAGAGTTCCTCGCCATTAAAAATGATACTGCCCGAGAGGCGGGCACGATCTGTGGGGGACAAGCGGACAAGCGATAAGGCAGTCAGACTTTTGCCGCAACCGCTCTCACCCACAAGCGCGACACGTTCACCTGCGCCGACATCAAAGGTCACTTCTCGTACAGGCAACGTCAGCAGGCCTTCACGCATGAAGGCGACAGAGAGCTGACGGACCTGTAAGAGGGGAGCGGGCATAAACGCCCCACTTATTTACGGGTGCCAAGAATGCACGCGAAGTCCGCCTCAACAGCGACTTCACCATTCACAGTGGCGACACCATGCTGCTTGACCATGCGTGTGCCTTCCTGCGTGTTTTTCACCTCGATATGGACCAACTCATCCGGCCCGACCTGACGGCGGAACTTCGCATTGTCCACATTCACCAGGAAGAAAAGGCCATCGATGGGGACGGTTCCATTGGCAATCAGCCCGGCTCCGCCGCACTGCGCCATCGTCTCGACGAGGATCACGCCGGGGACCACAGGATGATTCGGGAAGTGCCCTGCAAAGAAGGCCGTATCAGCCGGAAAGATCGCCTCGCCGACAAAATCCGACTTACCCACCTTTGATAATTTCTTCACAAAAAGAAATGGATGGCGATGCGGAAGCAGCTCCTCCATCGGACCTGGATAGGGTTGGTTTTCTGGCACCAGCGGCACTCGTTCTTTAATGGTTTTACTCATAGTATGTTACCCTTTGACTACTGATTAAAGTGCCTTAAACACAACGACGCCATTGTGACCGCCAAAGCCGAGCGAGGTTGAAATCGCTGCGCGGATCGGCCCCTTCACGCCCTTATTCGGAACAACATCCAAATCGCAATTGGGATCCGGATTCTCGTAATTGATGGTCGGAGGATAGAAGCCATCGCGGATCGCCAAGGTGCAGATGATAGCCTCCAGCGCGCCTGCGGCGCCCAGCAAGTGGCCGGTCATGCTCTTGGTCGAAGACATCTTGAGCTTGCGGGCGTGGTCGCCGAAGGCAGCCTTGACCGCCTTGGTTTCCATAGGATCATTAAGCGGGGTCGAGGTGCCATGCGCATTCACATAATCAATGTCTTCTGGATTGAGTCCTGCGTCCTTGAGAGCGAGCTTGATAGCCCGGATTGCGCCTGAAGCCTCCGGTTCCGGAGCGGTCAGGTGATACGCATCGGACGAGGCTCCATAACCGGCGAATTCGACATACGCGCGTGCGCCGCGTGCCTTGGCATGTTCCTCAGACTCGATGACGAGCATGGCGGCACCTTCGCCCATGACGAAACCGTCGCGGTCTGCATCAAAGGGGCGGCAGGCCTTTCCGGGTTCGTCATTACGCTTGGTGCTCAGCGCCTTCATGGCTGCAAAGCTGCCCACGCAAAATTCAGCGATCACCGCTTCTGTTCCGCCGACCAGCACGGCATCCGCGCGTCCGGAGCGAATCATGTCGAGTGCGACGCCCATGGCATCCGTGCCCGAGGCACAGGCCGTGACAATCGTATGGGATGCGCCTTTGATATTCAGAACGATCGAGACATTGCCTGCTGCCTCGTTGGGGATCAGCTTGGGAATCGTCATCGGCGACAGACGGCTGGGGCCGCGCTGAAGCAATGTCACATAAGCCTCATGGTCGACCTCTTTACCGCCGATACCATTGCCCATCAATACGGCAACACGCTCTGGATCCATATTGCTTTCATTCAATCCTGAATCTGCCCACGCCTGCTTTGCCGCTGCAACAGCATATTGTGTGAAGAGTGCCATGCGCTTTGCATCTTTGAAATCCACATATTTGGTAATGTCGAAGTTTTTCACTTCCGCAGCGACTTTCGAGTCAACACGCGAGGCGTCAAACTTTGTGATCGGACCAATGCCTCCAACACCATTCTGGATGTTAGCCCACATTTCATCAACAGTATTACCGACCGGACTGATGACGCCTAACCCTGTAACTAAAACGCGTGTTTTGTTGCTCATACTCTTCTGTTTCTCCTTAATAGTGATTACGGCATCATGCTCGTATTGCACCCAATAAACCCCAAAGAACGATCTATAATGACAAATATTGGAAATTTGTCAACCCTATTCAGATGCCTTAATAGATGTTTTTGATTTTTTGATTGTTTTTGATTTCTTTGGGAAGCTCCTCATGTTTACCCCTCTAAGCCATGCAACTCAAGAAAGTCACGCTGGTACCCCTCAAAATCTGTGAGTTCCCACACGTTCTCGTTGGTCACATGCTGATACACGTCTGAAACCCGTTTCTGCACAGCTTCGCTCAGCTCCCAGTCGTCGAGCCGGATACGGCCCTCGCTGTCCACTGGAATCTCGCCGTCGATATACAGGCGCTCCCGGAAAAGGCGGTTGATTTGTGCAAGGCAATCTTCGTGCAAGCCCATGTCCTTCATGACACGGAAGAGCACGGCAATATAGAGCGGCATGGCGGGAATCACTGCGCTGGCCCGGGTGACGACGGCTTTGCAGACTGCGACAGCTGCTGAACCGCCCACGGGCTTTAGCAGGCTTTGCAGCTCGTGCGCCGTGGCTTCCAGGTGCGCCTTGGCCCGTCCGAGCGTTCCCGCGCGATAGATATCCTGTGAAAGGGCTGGCCCGATATAGGAGAAGGCGATTGTCTTGACGCCCGGGGCCAAAAGCCCCTTCTGCTGAAGTTTCTCGATCCACAACTTCCAGTCCTCACCGCCCATCACCTTCATCGTGTCAGTGATTTCATCCTCTGTGGCCGGGGCGAGGGACACGTGTTTGAGCTGTCCGTTGGCGAGGTTCAGCGTCAACGCCGTATTGGGCCGGGCGATTGGCTTAATGGTCGTCCGATGGGTCACCCCTGTTTGTGGGTCCGTACGCACGGGCGAGGCCAGACTATAGATCACCAAGTCAAAGGGCTTGAACTGATGGTCGCGCGCCGCTTGGACAACCTGTACCTTGGTCGCTTCGCTGAAGGCATCGCCTTGAAGCGTCACCGCTTTCAGGCCCGCCTTTTTCGCAGCCGTGTCAAAAGCGATGTTATTATACCAGCCTGGCGACCCTACACGCTTTTCATTGGGTTCACGTTCCAGCGAGACGCCCAGGGTCTCCGCGCCGGCATTGAAAGCAGAGACGATACGCGCTGACAACCCGTATCCGCCGGACGCGCCGAGCACCAGCACGCTCCGGGGACCCTTGCCCAGAGAGGCACATTGACCCGTTTTGCGAATCTGTTCCAAGACCAAGCGTTCACATCCGTCCGGATTCACATCCAGGCAAATACCATTTGCGATTCGAGCTACTGCACACATAGTTGTATCCTACTCTCCATGGTCAAGGCATGCTCCCCTGGAGGGCTCATGACTTGAACACTAAACTCCCAAGTTCATTTGAAGTGAGAGCAGTATAGTAAACCGTGGCCTCTTTTTCAAGATGACATTTTATTAAAATATGTCATCTTGCGTAACCCATTTAATTTTAATGAGTTAACGATTCAAGTTCTTCTTTGGCGACCTGTCTGTCATCAAAGGGGAAGACGCGTCCAGCCACTTCCTGGAAAGCCTCATGCCCTTTTCCGGCGATCAAAACAACATCCTCCGCGCGGGCGAGCGAAAGTGCGAGGCGTATAGCCGCCCGCCGGTCGGGCTCGACATGGACATCCGTGCCTTCAGGGATGCCCTCGAGGATCTGAGCAATAATCTCGTCCGGGATTTCCGAGCGCGGATTATCAGAGGTGACCACCAAGACGTCTGCCCCCTTGGCGCAGGCCGCGCCCATCAAGGGCCGCTTCTTGCGATCGCGATCTCCGCCGCAACCAAAGACGACCAGGATACGCCCCTTGCCCATCTCGCGAATCGCGGAAAGCACCTGTGTCAGCGCGTCATCGGTGTGCGCATAATCGACAAAGACACGGAAGGGCGCCTTCACCGGCACACGCTCCAGCCGTCCCCATTGCGGGGTGACCTTTTGCAGCACAGTTGCGATTGTTTCAACGGGAACGCCTGCTTCAAGCGCCAGGGCTGCCGCGCAGAGCATATTCGCAATGTTATAGCGTCCGGCAAGATGGCTTCGTATCGGGATGGCGAAGGCCCCGCGACCCTTTGGAGCCTCGCCTGAGAAGGTAAAGGTTGCTCCGTCCGGGGTGAGTGTAATCCCCTGGGCCCATATATCGGCTGCCTCTGAAAAGCCACAGGTGATGCGCTTGAGCGGCAACGTCGCAAGGGTGTCGGCCATATCTTTTCCATACGCCGCATCCAGGAAACAGACAGCCGGGGCGCCCGGGCGCTCCTGGGCCAGCAAGGTGAAGAGCCCCTTTTTGACCTCCCAGTAATCGGCCATGGTTCCATGATAATCCAGGTGATCCTGAGATAGGTTCGTGAAGGCCGCGCCTGCGAAGCGCAAGCCCGCCACGCGGTGCTGATGGAGCGCATGCGAAGAGACCTCCATCACGACAGAATGGCAGCCTGCACTCGCCATGGCAGCCAGTTGCGCTTGAAGCTCGCAGGCATCCGGTGTCGTCCGGACAGCCGGGATCACGCGATCCTGATACGATATCTGAACCGTGGTGATCAAGCCGACCTGCTGTCCATATTCGCGCAACATCTCATGCAGGAGCCAGGCTGTTGTTGTCTTGCCGTTCGTCCCGGTAATCCCGAACACCTCCATCTTGCGACTGGGCCAGCCGTTGATGGCGCTGGCCAGAATCGCTTGCGCCTGACGCGCATCCTTCACCAGAATGTTTGCCTTGCCGCAATCCCGCAAGGGCACCTGCGAAACAACTGCCACAGCACCTCGTGCAAGCGCTGCCGCGCCATATTTCGCACCATCATCGTGCCCGCCCGAGACCGCAACAAAAACATCGCCCGGCCGTACACGGCGTGAATCACACTGAACACCTGTAAACTGAATGGTGGACGGCTTATCCAGCAACAAGGGTTCCAGTTCTGGAACATCTGAAAATTTCATAATACCTTCTACATCTCTTTTACATCACTCTCGGCATCCTCTGGCATATCAGGCGGAATTCCCAAGTAGCGTGCCGTAGTGGTTGCAATTTTCGAAAATACAGGAGCCGCCACGACGCCCCCTGTTCGCGGTTTTTTCGGATCCGGACGATCAAGGGTGACCAGCACACAGAAGATGGGGTTGCTTGCGGGAACGAAGCCCACAAAGGAGGCCCAATAATCCGTGCTTGAGTACCCCCCGGGACCGACCTGCTGGGCCGTGCCTGTCTTACCAGCAACCGAATAGCCCTTCACACTCGCCCGCTTCCCGGTGCCGCCCTCCTCTGTCACGCCGACGAGCATATCGCAGACCGAGCGTGCGACCTCTGGCCGGATCGGGCGGGCCAGCACTGTCGGCTCGTTCTTGAGTATCACCTGCCCGTTGGCCGAAACAATCTTATCAATCACATACGGTTTCATCACCTTGCCGCCATTCGCGAGCATGCTATACCCGTTGACCATCTGCACGGCTGTGACGCAGACGCCCTGGCCGATCGGGACGCGCGCGATCTTGAGCTTGTCCCGGTCCCAGTCCTTGTCGCGCACTAAGATGCCACCCTCCTCGCCAGACAGGTCCAGCCCAAGGGGGGAACCAAAGCCAAACGAACGGAAATAGGTCTCCAGGCGTTTCGGGCCGAGCTGGATGCCAACCTTGGCGCATAGAATATTGCTCGACTTTTTCAAACCTGTCGAGACACTGATCCGTCCGGTCACATGGTCACGGAGGGGTTTGCCCGCATAGAAGAAGATCCCCTCACCCACGTCGTACATCGTGTTCGGGGTCACCATGTTCTCGTTCAGGGCAGCCGCTATCGTAAAGGCTTTCATGATCGAGCCGGGTTCAAAAATTTCGGAAAAGTTCTTGTTGCGCCAGACATCCTTCGTCTCGTCATTGTAGTTGGCGGGTTCAAAATCAGGAAAGGATGCCATCGCCATAATCGCGCCGGTCTTGATGTTCTGGACAATGGCCCACCCCGCATTAGCCTGGCACTTCTCTATGCCCTCTCGGAGGGCCGTCTCCACTTCGTACTGAATGTTATGATCCAGCGTAAGATGGACATCAGACCCTGCAATGGCTTGGACATCGATTTTGCGGCGGTCACGGATCTCCGTCTGCATCGCATCCTTTTCGCCCTCTATAAGGCCTGCAATGCCCTTGAGATAGCCATTATACTTAAGTTCAACGCCGGCAGAGCCGACGCCTTCCTTGTTCACAAAGCCCAACACGTGGGACATGCGGCGGCCTTGGGGATAGGAGCGGACGATCGTCTCACCCGAGCCAATGCCGCTGAGCAGCTTGTTGGTCGACAACAGGGCAAACGCATTGTCATCACAGGTCGGTTCGCCCAGCTTGATATAGCGTGAGTTGGTCCGGCTAAAGCACTCCGTCACCTGATCAATGGGCAACTTGAGGGCCGAAGAGACAACCTGGATAATATACTGCTTGTCATGATCCTTCTTGACCATCTTCGGATCAACAAAATATTGCCGCGCCGTCAGGCTGATCGCCAGGGGGAATTGGGTTCCATTGCTGTCAAAAATGCGGCCGCGCATGCCCAGGAGCTGACGACTGTACTCAAAGTCATTCAGCTTGGAGTGATTGGCCAGATGGAGGAACGCCAACCGGCAACCCAGGCTGCACAGCGCACAAAGCAAGACGGCCCCAACAAACCAGACGCGATTGTGTTCCGTGCTTTTCTGCATGGGCAACCATCCGTATTACCGTGTGTTGGCGACGGTGGAGACCGCGCCCTTCACCTTGTTGATGCGCACCAGGGAAACCTGGCCAGGGATGACTCGACCCCGTGAGTCCAGCCGTACGACCTGCGATGCCTTGGGATAATCCATCGCCAGTCCGCTCTGCAACATGGCATGCTCAAGCTTTTCCGGCGTTTTCTTCTCGTCCCAGCGCAACGCTTCGCGGGCACGCGCATTTTCGAGCGACGCGTACTTTGTTTCGTGCTTGCGGATCTCTTGATTCAACTGCTTGCACTTTGAATCCATGAACCAATAGCCAATGGCCACGCTCACGACGATGACGATCCACGCGACGAAGACCTTTGGCATGACATCCATACGGACGTGACGCTTCCTGTTCCTCTTCATTGATAAAATTCCTTTCCCGTTAAAACAGACTCTTCTTTTCGTAAAATGACGCGTAGCTTGGCTGAGCGCGAACGCGGATTGGCATCCATCTCCTCTGCTGTCGGCACGACCGCATGTCGTGTCACCCATTCCGCTGCTGGCAAGGCGCCAATCCATTCCTCTCCGCCTTGCTGCAACGACCTCCATTTGCCCACATGTGCGGCAAACGTATGCTTCACGAGCCTGTCCGTCAGGCTCTCAAACGTAATGACCGCAAACCTGCCCTGGGGCTTCAACAGGTTCAGGCCCGCTTCCAACGCCTGTTTCAGGTCCTCCAACTCGCGATTGACGCGCATCCGCAACGCCTGAAACACCTTCGTCGCCGGATTTTTAGGTCCCTTCTTCCCTCCCACGGCTCTGCTGACCACCTCCACGAGCTGCGCCGTTGTCGTGATCGCACCGCTAACCCGCTCGTGAACAATTGCCTTCGCTATCCGCCGGGACTGTTGCTCCTCTCCGAGCTCCCAGAAGAGCGTCGCCAGCTCGTGCTCACCGGCCTCCGCAATGACATCTGCGGCAGATTCACCTCGTGTCGAATCCATCCGCATGTCCAGCGGGCCGTCAAAACGGAAGCTGAAACCACGCTCCGGGGTATCGAGCTGGTCGGATGAGACACCTAGGTCAAGAAGAATCCCATCCACCTGCTCAAACCCATTCTCCTTCGCAAGCCGGTACAGCTCCCCATGGCCCCCATGGGCCAGGCAGACCGTCCCGGAAATCTCCGAAAGCCTTGCCCGCGACCGGCTCAGCGCCTCAGGGTCGCGATCAATTCCCAGCAACCTCCCCGTGGCGCCTGCACGCTTCAGGACTTCAACAGCGTGCCCCGCGCTCCCCAGCGTGCCATCCACGTAGCAGCCGCCCGGCTTCACGGCTAACGCCTCCACGGTTTCTTGCAGCATCACCGACAGGTGCATGGGAACCTTTCTTACAAACAGTGACGAAAACCAAATGCCCTGTAATCCATATTAGAACTGCAACATATCGACCGCATCCGCCAACGTCTTCTGGTCGACCTCCGCCACATCCGGACGCAAGGCCGGACACCAGACCTGCACGCGGTTGAAGGCTCCGACCATCACCACCTTGTCGTCAATGCCGGCAAAATTCAACAACCTGTCCCGCACACGGATGCGGCCCTGTGTGTCCACGGTCAACTGCTCGGAGTTCTCGCCGATGATCCGCATCGCCTCACTTGCATGCTTGTCAAACAAAGCCTTTTCGCGCAACTTCGCAAGGCGCCCTTCCATTTCGCCAGGAGGTACCAAATTCAGACATTTCTCGCGTGGATCGGGCATGACGTAAACATAAGCTGGCGCTCCCATGACGTCTCGCCACCCCGCAGGGATGGTAAACCGCTTCTTGGGATCTAATGCGTAATCGAACCGTCCCACCAGTAAACCAGGACTGGAAATCGATCCGCCACTCTTTTCGCGCACAACAGACATGGTTTGACCTTTGTTGACATTATTAAACACCTTGACCCACTGGATGTCAACAGGGAAACGCAAAAAAAGTTTGATTTTTTTATTTTGAGGTCAGATTACGTCAGACTGCCGGTCAGGACGGTCAATATATTTTCAACCGTGATAATGCCGGCGACTTTGCGCTCTTCGTTGCGAACAAAGACCATGTGCTGGCGTTTCTTGCGCATCATGGGCAGGAGATCATCCGCCGCCATCGCGGGATCGACAAAGATCGGCGGCCGCATAAAGGTGCGCACCGGCACATCCGCCGGGTTGGGCGAGATCGCGAAGACGTCGAGAACCGATAACACGCCAACACAACGGTCGCCCTCTGCGCTGAATACGGGCAAGCGAACATACCCCATCTCGTTCACCTTCTGGAAACAGTCGCGCATCGTCATGTTCTCGGTGATCGAAACAATCTTTTCAACCGGCGTCATGATCTGTGAAGCCGTCTTGTCATGCAACCCCAGGACCCGATGAATCATCGCGCGCTCCATGCTGGTGATCTGAGCCCCCTCACGCGGATCGTTGACAACATCCTCAATATACTCGCGCGTGATCAGAAAACGCTGATCCTCTTTGTTCTTCGCTTTCGGCATCACCAGTTCAGTGATGACTAAGACAATCTTCGCGAGCGGATACACGACCTTTTGAACCACATCGAAAACAGGAATGGTCAGAAGCGTGCGCCGCAGCGGACGCGTCGAGAAGAAGAGTTTCGGCAAGTATTCAGAAAAGAAGACGACCATACAGGCGACAACCATTGCCCAGGCGGTCTGTAATCCGTTGTGGTGCGGGAAGAGGCGCGTTGCCAAGCTGGCAGAAAGCACAGACAGGATCACATTGAACAAATTACAGCCAACCAGCACCGTTGCAATAAAGCGCTGGATATTCGTCACATAGAACGACAACGTCTTGGCAGCCCTTACACCGTTTCGCACCAGATGAATGAGACGCATGCGACTCACGCACAGCACGCCCGTCTCAATGCCGGCGAAGAACGCGACAAGGAGGAAACACGCCGCCAGCAGGAAGATGTGAAGATAGAGGTTCATGACAGCCCCTCCTCATCGCCTGCTTTGTCGACCACCAGTTCATTGGTCGTCACCAAAGCCTCTTGCTCAATATCTTCCGCCTCGCTCCGCTGCAAGACTTCTAGATAGACCGTCTCGATGCGGCGGCGGCGGATATGCCGCACCGTCACGCGCACGCCTTGCGCTTCCACGCGTTCGCCGGACTGGGGGAAGTGTTCGGCATGGAAGGTCACCCAGCCTGCCACGCGATCAGCATCGTCGGCATCCAGCGTGATATCCAGGGTCCTGTTCAGCTCTTCGAGACTCGTCGTTCCGTCGATCAGCCAGACATCATGATGCAACGGCTGAATCATCGAACGCTCTTTCTCCGTAGGGCTCATGACAGGGTCTGTCACCAATTCGAGAATATCGCTGCGCGTGATCAAGCCAGCGGTCCCGCCATACTCGTCCAGCACGCAGGCGATATGCGTCCCTGAGCGCTGAAGCAAGATCAGCAAATCATCGAGCGGCATATTCTCCGGGACGAACTGCGCGGGCACCATGGCCTTGCGCACATCGTGGTCGGGATCCAGTAAAAAGTGCGCCGTGTTCACAAAGCCTTCGATGGCATCTGGCGTCCGCATATACGCCGGCAGATAACGGACATGCGCGGTCGTGGCGATCTGGAGCTGTTTTTCAACTGGCGTGTCCAGGTCAAGCCCAATCATGTCCACACGCGGAATCATCTCATCGCTGGCCTTCAGCTCCGACAGGCGCATGATGCCATCCACCATCTCCGCCTCTTCCGTATCCAGCACCCCCTGCTCCTCGCTGACCTCCACAACCGTCAGCAATTCATCATTGGTCAGTCCGCGGCGTTCACACTTCAACGTCTGCTTGAACACAGCAGAACCCGCATTCAACAGCAGGTTAAAGGGTTTCAGCAACCACATCCAGAAGAGGAGCAGGCGGCTGCAGATCGGCGCAAGCGTTTCAGCATATTGCAACGCGAGGCGCTTCGGAGTCACTTCGCCAAAGAGCAGCAGCATAAAGGTCAGCAACGGAATCGCGACAGCCTTCGCGTAATAGACGGGCAACAGTTGCGCCATGGCCAGATAACCCAACGTCGCAATCGAGAAGTTCACCAACGTATTGCCCACGAGCAAGGTCGACAGAATCATGGCCGGCGACTCCATGAGCTTTTCGACACGTTGACCAGCAGCCTGATTGCGCTCGCGGAGTTGCTGGACCTGAATCGGCGACAAGGAAAAAAGAACTGTCTCGCATCCAGAGAAAAAAGCAGACAATAAAAAAAGAAGGAAGAGCGTTCCAAATTCCGTTATAAGAATAAGAATATTCATTATGGTTTTTCAGCGCTGTCCACAAACAGGCTGGTGCGATGTCCGCTATTGAGCGTCTCGATCTCCATCTCGCGGATCATCCAGCGGTCGTCCAGCATTTTCTTTACACGCTGGACCCACATCTTGCGCACGGGATTCCCCTGGGGGTCCAGTTGCTCAGCCTGCATTACGCACGCGAGCTTGACATCCACCCATATCCGCACAGCGGAACACCCGGGGATCGGCTCTGGCGGTGAAGCAAGCAATATATGGCAGTCACGTCCCAGCCAACTCTTGCCGCGCGGTTCGTCATCAAAACGGACCTCCTTCCACCAGAGGAAATCTAAGGTGAGATCCAGCCAGGTCATGTCTGTCCCGCGAATGCGCGCCGTAAAGGCGGGCGTCCCCAGATCCTTGACCTCCTTGCCTTGATATGCATAGAGCCTGAGCTGCGCCGGCTTGCCCTTCGGGCGTGACATCAGCGCGCGTTCAATCATATTGCTGCTGTTCTTTTCAAAGAGCAGGCACTCCGCAGTCGGCGGGTTCGCCCCCCACTCCATCATCAGCGTATAATCGTTTTCCGCCAAGGTCGTGGTTCGCCCCTGCTTGACCGTCATGCTTCCCTTCAGGACAACGGCATCCTTGGGAATAACGCGCGTGCAATCACTTAAAATTTGTTCGGCCGTACGTTTTTCAGCCTCTGCATCAACCGGGGTCTCCGGGAGTTCAACCACATCCTGGGCGCGCAGCTCTGCCATTCCTGCAAAAATCGTTAAACCAAAAATCAACCCTATCTTCTTCAAGCAACCTCTTTCTATCGCATAACAGTTATGCTGAATTGGCTGAAATAATACCAAAAACCGCATTCCAATACAAGACTGCGTAACATATTTACATGGGAGGATGACCTGTACGCGCCTTGGAATTCTACTCTTTTGTGTGCTCGAACGCCCCTAAATCCGGCGCAAGCCCACGAAAAGGGAACCCGATGTCAACGCCTTTGTCAATCAGCGCGCTTCCGGGCGCGAGATGAAGCAACTGAATCACAGGCAGGTCGCCGTTGAGCTGCCGGGGCAGGACGAGTTCGCGCTCATCGACACTGACAAAATCAATGTCACTCAGTTTCAGGCTGAGGTCAAATGTGTTATGGCTGGCGACACTCTTGGACGCATCAAACTTGGATATCAGCGCGCGCGACTCATAGCTCAGGTTGTTCTTTAACGTATGCCCATAGCCATCCACATCCTTGAACCCGTCCAGCAGCATGCACAGCATATTAAAGTTGCATCCGTTCCGGAAGGCTGTGTTGTTCAGCCAGTCGCTGCCGCCCAGATGATGATTCGAGTAGAAGCCGCTGGCCTTGTTGCGGACAGCCAAGCAGAAGCGGATCTGGTGTCGAGGAACAGGATTGGGCACCCGCACCGGTGACTTACCATATCCCCCAGCCTTGAAGCCGTTCCCGTCACAGAGGGACTTGAACTCCGGCGAGTAGCCATTGTAAAACGCCCAGCAGTTCTCGAAGGTCACGGCTTCATGCGCATTGATGCAGTCAAAACCGTCATCGCTGTTAAACCAGGCCCGGCACCCTCGGAACACATTGTTAGTGCTCCCTTTCGGCGGGTGGCACCCGAAGCCATCCGAGTTTCCTCCTTTGCCATTCTCAGACGTATAGTCCCAGTTGTTCCATGCATCGCAGTTGAGGAAGAGGTTGTTCGACCCCCGGAGACTGTAGATGCCGATGGACTGGCCATCGTGGATGCTGAGCCTTTCAAAAATATTGTGACTGCCATCATTTGCAAAGCCGATCGACTGCGTATGGTTGGTCAGCGTCACCTGAACACCGGTGACCTCCAACCCCTTCAGATGAATCCACGAGGCTGAGACATAAAAGGCGTCAACCCGCTGGAGCGGCTTCACTGCGGCGCAATCAAAAACAGGCTTTTCGCCTGGATACGCCCAGTACTGGATGCGCTTCCCAGGTTCTCCGCTCTTGTTGAGAAAGGTGAGATACGCGAAGATCCCTTTTTTGTGAGCGATCTGAGACTCTTTCATGGGGTAGATTCCACCCCGGATGAACACAGTGTCCCCCGGTACAGCAGCCTCTTGAGCGCGCTGAACTGTTGCAAAGGGTTTGTCTATGGCGCCTGGATCGCGATCACTCCCCTTCGGCGACACGTAATAGTCTGCCGCTCGCGCAACACCGATGATGAGCGAGGACAAGACCCCGCAAAAATGTATTTTACCGATTGGACGCATCAAGGACATCTCCCTTTAATTCTTCGTATAGAAGCGAACCCAGTCAAAGTCCGCAAACGCTGGCAACCCGACATCGTCCATCTGCTTCGGAGGCGTGGGCTTGCCCCACAACACAGCCACACTCGTCAGCCAGACGCTCTGCAGCCCATGCGGGAACTTCGTCGCATCGGTCTCGTGTGTCAGCTTGCCGTCGAGGAAGAATTTCACCTTCGCCGGTGTGAACTCGCAGCCGAAAATATGGAAGTCTGTCGCAAAGTCAGGCACTGTCTTATCGTAGTAGTACACTCGGCCATAGTTGACCGACTTCTTCCCTGTCTTCTGGCTCCAGTCGATCACACCCGCAGAGTAGGAGCGATTGTTGGAGGCATCCTGCTCGCAGATATCGATCTCCTGTGCCCGCTGATCGGAGACCTGCCCGCTAGAGACTTGCTGGGCATAATCTTTGCCGCCCTTCGGAGCACGGTACTGCATCGTCCAGAACGACGTGTGCCAGCCAGCCTGCTTCGGACACCGGAACCGGGCTTCATAGTATCCGTACTGGAACTCCTGACGGCTGATGACGCCCCCGGCTGTGTAGTGCACCTTGCCGCCATCCTCCTTCTTCAACACCAACCGCAACAGGCCGTTTGACACCACGACATTCTCCGGCTTCTGGTAACTCAGCAGGCGTTCCCCTGTGCGATGAAACCACTTGTTCGTATCGAGCGTACTGCCGTTAAATTCATCCGACCAGACAAGCGTGTAGTCCTTCATACTCCCGTCAATCACGGAAGGTGCCGGCTGTTTGTTCTCTTCCGCATAAGCGCAGAACGACAGAAGCGCAACCGTAAGCGTGAAAACGCGCGTTGTAATGAATGTGCATTTTTTCATTGATTTGTTCCTTTGTTATACGGTCTGATGCGATTGTTAATTGTCTTAACACACAACAAAACGACGATGGAGAGGATAAACAAGAACTCGGTGATCTCTTCCCACGCTTCAGCCCAGAGCAACGTATCGGAAAACGACCAGTAGATCAAGAAGCGCATCAGGCTGAAGCCCATGGTTCCAAGGCCTGCCGCAAACAGCATTTTGGAGGTGGTCATCCCCTCTTCCTTCTCTTTCAAGAGGAGCAACCAGGCCATCGCAAAAAAGAACATCGCGAGCAGCGGATAAATCCGGATTTCATACAGTTGCTGCAGGACAGAATGGGTGAAGAGCACATCGGGTCCCAAAATTGGGCCAACACTCATAAAGTTTTTAAAGGGCGCACAGAGCGGCATCAGGCAGAGAATAATAAGGGCAGGAATCGTGAACAAAAAAAGAATCCATAAATTGCAGGCAACCGGCTGATGCTTATAGCACTTTTTACAGATGTTCACAAAGGCGCAAGACGTCTCTCGCTGGGAATAGTGAAGGAGCTGGTGATCAACAAAATCAACCACTGCATACGAGATCAAACCAAAGCAGACCAGCATTCCGTAACAATGCCAAAACTCCCACGTAAAGTTTTCAAGTCCGTAAAACAGATAGTTAACAGCACAGGCGTTCTCGCCCAGGAAAAAGGCTAGCAGTCCCCAACGAATGACCCGCCAGTGCGACTCCGGCTTTTTCCAGATGACCCAAGCGAGCACAAGGGCCAGCAGTTCGTACAGGGGTTTGAGCCCAAACGACGCAACACAAATCATCACCTGCTCCAGATACGTGAAAGGGATTCGCTTCACTGTTTCATCGGGCACTTCCTTCACAGCGCGGTCGGCTGTTTTGCAGGCGGCGATGTTACCCGATAACCAACGCTCGAAACCGCCCTGGACACTAAATACGTTGTTCACACCATTTTTGCGCAAGTGTCGAACCGCACGACTGCTCGCCCACCCTGTATTGCAAATCAGAAAAACGCTTGTTTTGGAACGCAAGAGTTCGGGATTCAGTTTTTGCGGACAGGACTCCTTCACAGACCCTGGAAGAAGCGTCGTGCCATAGACGCTGTTCTGGCGAATATCGACAAGCAGATTATTGGCGGGGTCTCTCGCCAATGCCGCCCTGACCTCGTCTGGCGTGACGGAGGGGACGCTGTTCTGGAGTGTCTGGACAAGCGGAGTCAACACGCCGAAGCCGATAGTGAACACAAGGAGAAGAGAAGCGATGATCCTTTGCGCCTTGCTTTTCATTTGACGTGCACCTCCAGTTTGATAGTAACCATATTAACAAGAGAGTCCACTGTCATCAAGGAAATGATACTGTTTCTCGGGATCACCCCCGCTTGTGCCCGCTTGGATAAATCAGGGATGATCGGAAGCATGGCCTGAATTTCCTCTTCTGTTAGATGCGGAGGAAGTGCCTCGTTCTGCGTCGGCTTGAGCAGGCGATCAAAGGCGGCATCTCTTATTTTAACTTTGAAATGCTTCTCGAGCGCAAACATCAAATCAAGAAAATCCAGAGAGTCCAGACCCAGATCATTGATCAATGTGTCGGTCGCCTTAATCTCTTCGGGATTTCGTGTTAAGCTTTTTGCCAATGCCTGTATGACAAAGGCGCGAATCTGTTCCTGATTAAATTCCATCTGTTTTTCCTGACGTTGGTTTAATAATCACTTGATCAACTGTTTTTTTTCGAAGGGGCTGCGGCTCTTCATCTGGATAGCCCACAGACACCATACACAAAAGATCCCAGCCCTCCGGGACTGACAGCATGCGTGAGAGTGCTTCGGACGCGATCAACGGACCTGTCATAACGCAAGACCCTAAACCCTGATCAGTAGCCGCAAGAAGCAGGTTCTGCACCGCCATCGAGACACTCATTACGGAACTCTTCATCTCCAACGCCTGGATGCGGTTACATGAAGAGCTGCCTTCCTTGAACAACGAAGCCAGCATCGGTTCGATTTTGTGGAGCACGACGATCAATGCGGGAGCCTGTCCGAAATTTTGAAAGTGCTGGCTGTAGGCCGAAAAACCCGCAGTGAAGCCGGGTTGCACATCCTCTGTCACACCCGCAATCGCCTCTTGTGTACAAACCACCAAGCGCTTACGGATTGCAGGGTCTGTAATGACTATGAAGCGCCAGGGCTGGCGGTTTGAGCCCGATGGGGCACAAATGGCGGCTTCCAGCACCTGACGAAGGACAGAATCTGGGACGGGTTGCTCCTTAAACTTCCGAATGGAACGCCTGCCTTGAATAGCCTCCATCACATTCATAGCGCGTACCCTCCATCGACATTGACCATGCTGCCGGTGATGCTCTTCGCCTTCTCGCTCAGCAGGAAGACAGCCGTCGAAGCAACGCTTGTCGCATCGACTAAGCACCCCTGGGGCATCTCAGCTAAAAATTGGGCAGAGCGAAACCCATCGGTCTGCTTAAGCATGTCAGTCTCCACAGGTCCCGGCTGGAGAACATTCACGCGGATCCCTTTCCTCGCATATTCGAATGCCAACGCCCGAGTGAACGAGACAAGGCCGCCCTTGGCGGCTGCATAGACGCTTTGCCCGCGAAAAACTTTTTCGCTCGTGATCGACCCGATGTTCACGATCGCCCCATGATGTTCGGCGAGCATATACGGGAGGACAGCCTGGCAACAGAGAATGGGACCTGTCAGCGCAGAATCCAGTTGTGCTTGGATCTCCTCGCGGGTCAGCATCGGCAGCAGTCCCGGAAGATTCAGGGCTGCATTGTTCACCCAGCCATCTATACGCGGACAGCTCTTCAGAAAAAGGGCGATGCCTTCCTCAATCGCCTCCTTGCTGGTAGCATCAAACGGAAGGAGTACAGGCTCCGGAGCATGCAGGGCCCCGATCTCTTCACGCAGACTGAGCGCCTCAGCTTCGCTCTTGAGATAATTAATGCCGACACAAGCCCCGCACTTCGCTGCTTCGAGCGCAATCGCGCGTCCCAATCCCCGTGCCGCGCCTGTGACAATAATAAACTTTCCGGTTAACATGTTTCCCTCCCGTTTCGAAAGACGACACTCGCGTTCATACCACCAAAGGCAAACGAGTTGCTCATAAAGTGTTCCATGTTTACGCGTCTGGCTTGGTTTGCGACGTAATCCAAGTCACATGCTGGATCAGGATGATCCAAGTTGATGGTGGGATGCGCCATCCCCTCATTCGCACACAGTATGGATGCGATTGCCTCAACAGCTCCTGCAGCAGATATCAAGTGCCCAATCATCGATTTCGTTGAACTGATCGGTATCTTCAAAGCCCCGTCCCCAAAAACAGCTTTTATCGCCTGCGTTTCAGCCGGATCATTCTTGGGTGTTGATGTACCGTGGGCATTGATATACGCGATATCAGACGCGGAGAGCCCCGCCATTTCCAACGCTGCGCACATCGCCCGGGCAGCGCCTCGACCTTCTGGATCTGGTTCGCTGATGGAATAGGCATCCATCGCATTACCATAGCCGAGCACTTCAGCAAAGATCTGCGCACCCCTTTGGAGTGCATCCTCACGATTTTCAAGGACCAAAACAGCCGCGCCTTCACCCAAAACAAATCCGTCTCTGTTCTGATCAAAAGGACGTGAGGCTTTCGCAGGCTCGTGATTGCGCGTCGAGAGCGCATTCAACTTGCAGAACCCACCGAGACCCAACGGATTGATCATGGAGTCTGTGCCCCCCGCCAGCATCATGCGAGCCTGGCCGCGAGCGATGCGCAAAAAGGCATCGCCGATCGCATCCGTGCTTGCGGCACATGCTGAAATATGAATGGCCGAGGGCAATTGCGACTCAAGAACTGATGCCATCTGCCGCACACACAAATCGCCAGGGGTTTGCAGAAAATCAACCTGATCAATATCCTGTTCTTTCTGACAAGCATAACGGACCAGATCAGGCATGTTGAGCAATTCTAATCCAATGCCCATACTGATGCCTCTGTCCTGGGAAGGATAATACTGCTCCACGGACTGTCCACTCTGATTGGCGTGTTCGACGGCAGTTTGCGTGGCATACACCGCAAAATCAATCTTTCGGTCCTTGAAGCGGAAAACAGGAAGGGTACACTGACCCGCGATTCGAGAAGGCAGGAGCGCGGCATTGAAAAGCGTGAGGGCTGTCACACCGGATCGTCCGTGCAGCAGTCCTTGCCGAAAATCTTCCAACGTATTTCCTAGGGGCGTGACACACCCCATGCCTGTTATAACGACGCGCTTCATCGGGCCCACTCGCTTTCAAAACTATTTTTATTTTCGTTCAGACGATGAATCAGGCGATCCGACTTTCCCTCAACAAAGCGTGCGACTTCCAAAGGAAGCTCCACAGGCCCCAAATAGAGGGAACGGCCAGCAGACGCGCTACCCTGATCTGAAAACATGGTGAACTTATTCAGGCGCGCGAGAACTGTAGCCTTCCGGGCCTGTGCGTGGCGGAGCGTTTCCAATACAAGAAAACAGGCGCAGTCCGGAGCTGGCAGCGATTGGTGCATTTTGCAGTGATGGTTATGCACGAGGAAATTCTGCTGATCAACAACAGCCCCCAAGAGCACCGCCTGCGAGCGGCCCTCCAACAGGGAGTCCATCGCGTTTTGAAGAGCCAGGTAACTCTCGGCGCAGGAAGGATAGGTCAGATAGTATCCCCCCTTCATATTGAGGTTGGCGGAGATATGGTACGTCGGCATATTGGGCAGGCAGGAGAAGAGCAGCATGGGGTTGAACGCTTCGTAGGCCTCTTTGCAGAAGCGCTCCTCGGAAAAGCGATTGTCGACGCACGAATGCTCCGCCACATCACGTGCTTCGCTCTCCTGGAAGGGAATAGGCCCAACTGCCATCGCAATCAAGGTCTTTGTTTCAAGTACGTCAGCAGCCAATCCGGAAACGCTCACTGCACGAGCCGCTGCGCATAGTGCGAGCCGATCCTGCTTGCTCATGAATTTCGCCGTCTTTCGAACACGTAGAAGCGGCACAGGATCAGCATCATGTGAAAGTGATGCTGACGCCTGTTCACCCGTCACGACTCCTTCCGCAAACCACGTGCGGAGCGCGGCAGGAATCTCATAGCCTAAGCCTGTGACGACTACCATATCTCTGGGATGTTCTGACAGTTGCGTGTCCATACGCGGTAAAGAGTCCTCCGTTGTTCGTGAATCGCAGGTATCGGGATATCCTTGAGCACAAAGGTCAAGGTGGCCGTAGCGACCTTCTTGGTGCCGCACATGACGAGGACTTTTGTTTTTACAGCATCCTCCATTTGCTCTTCCATGTTTGCGTCCAGCACTAAGCAGTCTCCTGGCTCAGCCATCGAGTAGAACTTAGCTTCGTCAATTTTGACCAGCAGCGCTCGGCGCACCTGCTCCTGTGTGTTACGCGACATTTCAATCAGAAACCCCGACAATTGAGCCATGCTTTCAACGAGGAAGGCGCCAGGTAGCACGGGATACCCCGGAAAATGGTCATGTAATATTTCCGATTCGTAGGATACCGCCTTAATGCCCTGAGCTCTTTTCCCGAGTTCAAACTCCGTGATCCGGTCGATCATGTAGTAGCGCATGTTTCACCTCCTGATTGCCCCGAGAAACGAGGATCTCTGGCTCGATAATGATTGTTGTAGGAGCACGTCGGAATGAAGCGCTGATTACCGGAGGGAACCGCGACGCAACAGTGCCGAATGCGTTCCAGATCGAAATTGTCCGCATCCATGTGCGAGTGGATGTAAATGGCCTTCACAAAACGTTCCGATAGCTTCTGTTGCTCCCGATACTCCAAAGGCTTCGCAGGGAAAAGGGTATCCATCATGCCCCTCAGGTTTTTCAGAATCGCACGGTTCCCTGGCTGCGCATCTTCGTTCAACCAGAGCTCATCGATCATCTCCCGGAAGATCTGCTCTGTCGCCGGTCCAGGCTCCAAGTAAAGTTGCCCTGACAAGAGTTCATGCAGCCGTTGCCGGGACATCAGCCTGGGAAGGGGGACGAATTGCTCAGCACCAAATTTGAGTGCGTAACAGACCGAGTAGCAGAGAGGGTGTGCGCACGGTGACGGAATAAAATCGTGCGGGTTGAGCCACAGGTTGTCTTTGGCGATCTGCCCGATAATATCCGGCGGCGTGATGCGTAAGTCATGTCCCATGCGGCGCTCATTTTGCCCGGTGAAGGTGATTGTATGAATTTCTGAACTGACAATGAAGTCACTCGCCATCACATAGCGCACAATGGAGCCGATCTCTTTTTCATTCAGGCCGTTCGCCACAACAGTCAACAAGGTCGTCGTCGGTTTGTAGCGCCCGAGCAATTCCAATATCCGCATCTTGGCTTCGAGCAGATCCTCGCCCGCTGTTTCGATGTACGGGCGCGATTCAAAGGAGTTCCAGGAGAGCACAATCCGCGCATCAAGCCCACAGAGTTCCTCCAACAGCTTCTCGTCCTCCAGAAAGCGCATGCCATTGGTGCTGACCGTGATCCTGTGTATCCCCGCTTCATGGCACATGCGGACCAGCTGAGGGAATGCGGGATGCATAAGCGGTTCGCCGCCTGTAAAATTGATGATCTGCATGTCAGGATCCATCTCCTGCATCTGCTTGAGAAGTGCCGCAAATTCAGCGAACGACATGTGAAACGGATTTGCATTCCGGTTAAGCGTGTAGCAGACTGGACAGCGGAGATTGCAGGCGCTGGTCACTGGAACAACAGGAAGATATATCTTCTGTTGGTGTGTGGTACAAAGGCCGCAATCGTAGGGGCAGTTCGCGCCCGAAAGCCCATTGACGACAGCAGGTTTGACACACTTTGGTTTAAACGATAATGCGTCACGATACCACCCGACATCTGAGCTGAGTAACGTTTCCTGAACACCATGTGCCTCGCATCGTTTGGAAAGAAAGACCTTCGCGTCTTTTTCGATCACGTCGGCCTTGATAACCGCCTTGCATATCGAACAGAGGCTCTGCGTTTGGGAAAGGACGTTCATGCTTGAGCACCTTTATAAACGAATCTGTTGCACATCCAGGGAAACCCTAAGAAAAATATCACATACACCCCGACCTGGGCCAGATAACTGGTCAGAAAATTTGGAAAGAGCCATTCCCAGCCCTGTTGAATGCGGAACACCGCATTGATGTTATACTGCGGATCAGTAAAAAGCCTCGCCAAGAGGCAGGAAAATAGGCCCAGCGGAAGCGCGGACAAAACGAGCCAACGGGAAACAACTGTATGCCGTGCCGCATGAAAACCGATGAACAGCCCACCTGTGTGAAACAGCAAACTACTGGGGATCAATTCCCGCGTGACAAACACGTCAATCAGCCACAGGGGAAAACCAATCACGGTCCATCCAAAGCCGATACTGATCAAGAGGGTCGAACGGCACATCAGGCCAACGGCAAGAACGAGGTTGGTCAGATAGCAGAGGCTGAAGAGATAATCTGTTCCCAGCGTATGGGCTGTGTAAAGCCCATGCCAAAGGACGATCACCACAACTGCCAGGCCCCAATACGGATGAAGCCCGCTATATTGTTCGGGGTGAACCTGTTTCATAATCCGCCATCCACGACAATCGTTTGTCCAGTCAAATAGGTGTTCAGCGGGCCGACCAGGAATTCGGACCAACGGGCAATGTCTTCGGCAGTGCCGACTCGCTTGAGCGTGCAGTGCTTCACATATTCAGCGTGAAGGTCCTGGCTCAGCAACGAAGCGATCCCCCCATCCAGAATTCCGGGAGCAATCAGATTCACCAGAGCCCCGTGAGGCCCCAAGTCCTTCGACAAAGATTGCACCATCCCGACCAAAGCCGCTTTACAACAGGCGTAGTCCACGGGCGAGGGCACTGGCTTTACACCGTCGATCGAGCCCACTAACACAATCTTTCCAGCCTTTTGAAGGCGCATCACAGCAGCAGCCCATTGGCACGCAAAGAAGGGCCCCTTCACATTGACATCCAACATGCGGCCGAATGCAGTGGGTTCGACTTCATTCCACTTGGGCACGACCGGAACACCCTCGCGCTGGTGAGCGGTCGCCAGACCAGAGGCCACAACGAGCGCGTCAAGGCCCCCCATCTTCTCTGCGACACCCTGGAGTGTGGGAACAATAGAATCAAATACACCCAGATCCAACGCGTAACAGTCAGCGTCTAACTCATCTGCCAGCGCCCTTGCCTTCTGCCCGTTCTGGCAATAGGTGAAGGCCACTGCATGCCCAGCTTGGTGCATCTGGCGGCAGATCGCCGTACCGATGTATCCGGTTCCACCGATGACAAGGATTCGAAGAGGTGCGCCCATTACAGACCTCCATCTGCAACCAACGTTGCTCCGGTCATATAAGTGTTTTGATCTGAAACCATAAAGGCGCAAAGCTCCGCGATTTCATCGAATGTGCCCAAGCGCCCCATTGCACAGTGATGCAGATAATCACGCAGCCGGTAATCCGGCAAGCCTGCTCCGACACCGCCCTCCAGCAAGCCTGGCGCAAGGCAGTTAACAAGGATGCCATAACGGCCCACTTCTTTGGCCAGCGACTCTGTGAAGCCCTTAACAGCAGCCTTGCTCGTCGCATAGTGGACGGGCGCTTCAATCAGACGCATCCCAGCAAGAGATCCGATGTTCAGAATCCGGCCGCTTCGCTGGCGAATCATGCTTTTGAGCACAGCGCGTGTGACCAGATACATGCCCTTCACATTGATGTCCATGAGTTTGTCCCAGTCCTCCTCCTCAAGGAGCGCAACCGGCAGGGTCTGCGAAATTCCTGCATTGTTGATCAGAATATCGATTCCCCCCCACTTTGAATCCAGTGTGCGGACCATGTCACTGATCGCCTGATTATCCAGGACAGAGGACTTGAACATCAACACATCGGGGGCGAACTGCAGTGCTTTCTGTTGGGTCTCTTTGGCGCCCTCGTCATTGCTCGAATAATTGAAGGCAACCTTCGCCCGTTTCTGAGCCAAGGAGCAGACGAGATGGCGGCCCAAGCCTGAGGAGCCCCCTGTAATTAAGATGCGTTTGCCTTCAAAGTCCATGCTGCCCTTTTTTGCGGTGAAAGAGATTATGCGCGCAGATCGGCATCTGGCGTCCATCCGGTTGCGGATACTGATGGCAGCACTTGGGCAAGCGCGACAGGTCGAAGTTGAAGCGGTCCATGTAGTGGTGGATGAAGATGGACTTCGCTGAGGCCTCCGTAACTTTCTGCTTCGTCCGTTGGTCTTTCGCCGTGTCAGTCATCTGCACAAAAAGCTTCTTCAGGGCCGCAATGATCCGGTCATTCTGCGGACACTCGCCCGTGGTGCTCCACAGGTCAGAGAGAATTTCATGAAGGGAATTTTCCAGCTCGTGCGAGGGCGATAACGTTCCGGATTCCGAGAGCATGCTGAGATGTTTCTGAATATCCACAAACCGGGGGACAGGCACCCAGGAGCCGTCGCTCGTGCCGAGCAGATAGGTCAAGGAGACACAGCGGGGATTCGGACAGGGCAACGGAAAGAAATCCTCCTTCTTGAGCAGGCCCCTGCTCTGTCTGGCAAGCTGCAGAATGGTGCCGGAAACAGTCAAGCGATCAAGAGGATTAAAGCCGTCCCATTCAGTAGAAACCGTCAGAGGTTGCACGGCCAGCGAAAGGATGAACGCCTTTTCAAACAGAAGGTCAAGCGCCTCTCCGAGACGATCCTCATTAATATGCTTTGCCGCCACGAAGAGGAGCTGGCAAGGAATCTTCCGTTGCTCCAACTGCTCGAGCGCCTGACGCCGGATGTGGGACAGCTCAACACCTCTGAGTTTCACGTCAGCGGCAGGGCTGTATCCGTCGAACTGGAGGATCACATACACACCGCGCTTCACAAGCTCATCACAAAACTCCGCGTCCTGTGCAATACGGATGCCATTGGTCACGAGGGAGACGCGCGTGATCTCCGGACGTGTAGCCGCTTCCACAAACTCGAAGAACTGCGGATGAAGCGACGGCTCACCGCCGCTGAGGGTCAGATTCTCAAGCGTTCCTTCGGAGGCGATCAGATGGTCGATGCACGATTGGAAATCGGAAAGAGACATATCCCCTGTTCCGGAGTGGTCGGCCATGCAGATGGGACAGTCCAGATTACAGCGATTCGTGATTTCGACAATCGGATGGCAACAGTGCTGTTCGTGTCTCGGACAGAGACCGCAATCATGAGGACATCCTCTGCTGGCAGGAGTCGCGAAGGCTTTTGGAATAGAGCCCGGCTGTGAATACTGGGTGCAGGCAAAGAAGTACGCGGCATCTTCTTCAATCAGCGCTTTGGAGGCTCCGTGCTTTTCGCAGAACTTATCGAGGTAGACCTTCTGATTCTCGCAAATAATCTTGGCTGTGACGAGATCCATACACGTCGGACAGGTAGAGGTCGTCTGCCCGATATACGTGTGCGGTCGTTTGCGTCGTGCTGTCGTGTTGAAAGGCATGTTTTTGTGGCATCAAATAAGTGGCATCACTATAGCACTGTTTCGCATAAGGTTCAATCTTGATGTGATGCCAGACGCGGGGCAGTTCCGATTGGGGAGATTGCCCGCAACTTCAATATTTGGAACCACAAAACCCACAAGAAGCATAAATTTTCTATTCCCTTCGCGGCTCGGCCCGCTCAACGTCGTACCCAGAAGAGTCAGCTTCTACGTTCATGTCTGTGCTTTCGCAGTTGATTTGCCGTGTAATACTTCTGGGCTGAGCGAATATATTAACAGTCACAAGAATCAAAGCTGGAATGATAATCAATCCAAGCCCTGCAAAATATGTGTTTCTGACTGTTTTTGAATCAGAATATTCTTCACCGATATAATCAATGACAAAGGTAAAGATGTACCTGGGTTTCAGTATCAACAGAAACAGCTCAAGCGGACAATCCGTGATTGATTCACGGATGACATAAATAACCGATACTCCGGTTAAGAACACACCAATCAATATCAAGAGTATGAGCAAGCTAATCATAATTTTGCCCAACGATAAGCGTTTTATGCAATGTGCGGCAAGTATAAGACGGTTCGAAAACAAGCGCAAGCGGAAATGTTGCCGGTTCAGGATTCCGCCGGTGTTGCCTTGAGGACGCCAAGACAAGAAGACACCAAGACTCAACAGAGAGACGCAGGACCTTGAAGACCATGCGTTGAGTCTTATCGTCTCTCCGTCTTTGCGTCCTCGTTCCAAGCTGGACAGCACCGTGATCCGTAGGCAGGCGCATTAAGAGGCAAGTGTTTTTTGGGGTGCGTGCGGCAAGCGGTAATCCGCGTGACGCCGCTTTTGCGAGACCACAAAAAGCGGTGCCGCGCTCGCCTTCCGGCTCTGCTTGTCACCGCAATCCAAAAAGATCTCGCCAGCTCATTTTATTTCCGTGTTTTTCCGTGTGTTCCGTGGGCAATCCTGAACCCTGAACCTCAAGTCACAGACAAGAGGCCGACGCGGGAGTCGGCATTCCCAGGACACAGACACACCGTTCCGGGTCGCAGTACGCATATAACCCCACTCACCTATATTAGTTTCGCCTCAGCGCGATGGCGATCAAATGCCAGCAGAGGCCAAGTAAGAGACCTGCAATAATCACCTGGACTGCGCTGACACCCAAGCCCAGCACAAGAATGGCAACCGCAAGAAAAACGATGACGCCCAAGACGGTCTTGCCTGTTCGCCTGAAGAGGATATAAGCCATGCCCAGCATCATACCGGCAACAGCCGGACGCAGGCCAGCAGTCGCCTGTGCAAGCCACTGTGTGTCACGAAAGTAGTCGAAGGCAAAGGCGTAGACAAGAATCACCACAAAAGGCACAGCGATGATGCCCAGTGTGGCTGCGATTGTGCCGCGCCAGCCACGCAAGCGCTGGCCGACAAACATGGCGACGTTGATGGAGACCACGCCCGGGATTAGTTGAGCCATCGCAAAAGTGTCGACCATCTCCTCTTGGGTGCACCATTTACGATTATCCGTGATCTCTTTTTCAAGCAAGGGCAACATGGCATAGCCGCCACCGAACATGACTGAACCGATCTTACAGAAGCTCCAGAAGATGGTCGTCAATTTCTCGGTCGCGGCTAGCTGTTGCGTGGTCATTACTTCGTCAGAAGCTCACGCGCCTTGGCGAGTACGTTCTCGGTGGTGAAGCCGAAAGCCTTGGCCAGATCCTTGAAGGGAGCTGATTGGCCAAAGGTGTTGAGCGTCACCATGGCGGTGTACTTGCCTGCGAAGCGTTCCCAACCGAAGGAGCAACCGGCTTCGACAATAAGTCTGCGCTGACAGCCCGGATCGATGATGCGATCACGGTAGGTCTGGTTCTGCTTAGCGAAGAGTTCCCACGACGGCATGCTCACCACGCGCACATTGCGATCTGTGATTTGCTGGGCTGCCTCAAGCGCAATTTCAACCTCCGAGCCTGTTGCGATGATCGTCATGTCGGGCGTTCCTTCGCCATTCTGCCAGAGCGTATAGGCGCCCTTCTCCACATTCGCGGCAGAGGGATATTTGGTGCGGTCAATGACCTTCATATTCTGACGCGTTAAGAGCAAGGCGGTCGGCCCCTTCTTGTTCTTGAGCGCCGTAATCCAGGCTGCGGTTGTTTCCGTCGGATCAGCCGGGCGGATCATGGTCATGCCGGGCATACAGCGCATCGCGGCCATCTGTTCAACGGGCTCGTGTGTCGGACCGTCTTCGCCCACATAGAAGCTGTCGTGCGTATAGACGTAAATCACGGGCAAGCCCATCAATGCGGCCAGGCGCATCGCCGGACGGCAGTAGTCACTGAAGACGAAGAAGGTGCCGCCAAAGACGCGGAAGCCGCCATGGCAGGCGATGCCGTTCATGATGGAAGCCATCGCGAGTTCGCGGATACCAAAGTGGATGTTGCGGCCAGCGTATTCACCGGGTTTGATCTCCCCCATGTCCTTGAGCCAGGTCATGTTGCTCGGTGCCAGGTCGGCAGAGCCGCCCACGATCTGCGGCAACTCTTTGGCGAGCGCGTTCAGCACGATGCCGGACGCATTGCGCGTCGCAACAGGCTTGGTCACATCAAAGGCGGGTATCTTGCTGTCAATATCGAGCGGCATGAAGTCCTCGTATGATTGCTTCCACTGCTCAGCCTTTGCAGGATTGGCCTTTGTCCAGTCCTTAAAGATACGTTTCCACTTTCCTTGAGCACGTTTGCACTTGGCTGTGCGTTCCGCAAAGAGGGTGCGGACATCTTCCGGCACGTAGAAGAGCTGATCTTCCGGCATGCCGAGTACGCGCTTGGTGAGCTTCACCTCTTCTTCGCCCAGCGGCGCGCCATGCGCTTCGTGGGAGTCCTGCTTGTTGGGGCTTCCTTTTCCAATATGCGTCTTGCAGATGATCAGGATCGGCTTGCCGGTCAGCTTCATCGCCTTGCGGATCGCGCGGTCGATCTGATCAAGATCATGTCCGTCGATCTCCAGCACATGCCAGTTGTAGGCTTGGAAACGCTTTTTGGGGTCATCGCTCACAGAGAGATCGGTGTGTCCTTCGATCGTGATGCCGTTACTGTCATAGAAAAGAACCAGCTTTTCGAGCTTCAGATGGCCGGCAAGCGAGCAGGCTTCATGACTGATGCCCTCTTCCAGGTCGCCATCGCCGCAGAACATCCACGTACGGTGATCAACCACGGCTTCACTGCCGCTCACATTGTAACGCTCGGCTGCCATGCGCTCTGCAAGGGCCATGCCAACGCCTGCGGCAATGCCTTGCCCGAGGGGGCCTGTCGTGGTCTCCACGCCATCCGTGTGGTGATACTCAGGATGTCCGGGAGTCAAGCTGCCCAACTGGCGGAAGCGCTTGAGCTCTTCCATCGGCAGGTTGTAACCCGAAAGATGCAGCAGGCTGTAGACCAACATCGAACCGTGTCCGCCGGACAGGACAAAACGGTCGCGATCCACCCACGTGGAATCGGAGGGATTGTGCTTCAAATGCTTCAGCCACAAGACCGCGGCGATATCTGCCAATCCCATGGGCGCGCCCGGATGACCGGACTTTGCAGTCTGCACACCATCCATGGCCAACCCGCGAATCGTATTGGCAGCCAACGTCAAATTCTCATTGCTCAACTTCATGATCTCATTCTCCTGCGTTGTAAAAAGGTTGTATTTTTGCAAAAATAGGCCTTTCTGTCAAATACGGCTTGACGAATAGCCCAGAAGTTCGCATCTTATGGCTTATGCAAAGGGATGGTCACATACGTTTATTGCCAATTCAGGTCGCAAATAAGATTGCGGCCGGTGAGGTTGTTGAGCGTCCGGCATCGGTGGTCAAGGAGCTTCTGGAGAATGCCATTGATGCTGGAGCCACGCGGATTGACGTCACGGTGACGGCCGGCGGACGCAATCTGGTCGAGGTGCGCGATAACGGGTGCGGCATGAACCGCGATGACGCCCTGCTGAGCCTTGAACGGCAAGCCACCAGTAAGATCCGGGATGTCGATGACATCGAACACATCGACACCCTCGGGTTCCGTGGCGAGGCTATCCCCTCCATCGCCTCGGTCTCGCGCTTCATCCTAAAGACGCGCCGCGCAACAGATGAATCCGGCACGGAACTGACTGTCGTGGGCGGCAGCCTTCAGGATGTGCGCGAAGCCGGACTCCCCCCGGGAACCACGATCGAGGTCCGCGATCTCTTTTTCAACGTTCCTGCCCGGCGCAAGTTCTTGCGCGCCTATCAGACGGAACAGGCCCACATCCGCACGATCTTCACAGTCCATGCGCTCGCCCATCCCAACATCGGCATGAGCCTGACTTCGGATGGACGTGAACTGACGCGCCTTCCCCCGGACGCCACCCTGGAAGAGCGCGTCCGCGATCTCTTCGGTCCTGATTTTTGCGCTGATTTGCGGGTTGTTGACGATACCTCCAACACCATCCGCGTCCATGGTTTCGTCAGCCTGCCCAACCAGCTCCGCAACGACCGCAGCGAACAGTACATCTTTATCAATGGCCGTCCTGCGACAGCGCCTGTCATTTTGTATGCCCTGCGCGAAGCCTATCCGCCGCTGGCTGCAGAGCGAAAACCGATTGTCCTGCTCTTCATCGAAATGCCCCCTGAGGGCGTGGATGTCAATGTGCATCCGACGAAGCGCGAAGTCCGCTTCCATAAGCCGGCTGAGGTCCGCGAGGCGATCATCCGCGCCATCCGCATCGCCCTGCAGCGGACGGAAGAGCGGGTGCAGAACGCGGGAGTGTCCACTATCCCAGACGCGACACCCCACACCCCGCCCGAGACCGTCGAGGGCCAGCAGCCAATCCCCAATCAAGGCGAGAGCTTTCAACCACCCGCAAGCGCTGTTGCTGGCAGTCAGCCGACGAGCGCTGAGGGCGTCGCCCCTTTCCCTTCACAGGGGACACCGTTGCCCCCTAGCCCTTCGTTCGCCTACCCCCTGCGGGTGCCCCAGGCGCCTGTGGGTACAGGCCTGCCCCTCTTCCCGTCATCCCAGCGCCAATCCGAGAGCAGTTGGCGTCCGGATTTCTCAGCGCCCGATATTTCCCGCACACCACCCCCCTCAGGATCCTCCCAGCAGGCGCCATGGCACTGGTGTCGCGTCCTGGGCATGCTGGAAGGGGGCTATGCGTTGCTGGAAACTGAAGACGGGCATGTCACGCTTGATCCGCGTGCCGCGCGCGAGCGTGTCCTCTTTGAGCAACTCATGGCGAACCATGACAAGGACGAGGCCTTTTCCCAACGTCTGCTGCTGCCGGAGACCGTGCAGCTCCCTCCTGCGGACTCCGCGCGGCTAGCCAAGCATCTGGAGGTCTTGCAAGCCATGGGCTTCGGGGTGGACAGCTTTGGCGACAGCGACCACTTTGTGATAGAATCCCTCCCCGCGCTCCTAGGCGATGTCTCCTGCCGCGAACTGCTGGCTAACATTGCGCACGACCTGGAAAACGCCGGCGTGCGGCGCGGCACAGAGAAGTGGCGCGAAGAGATCATCGCCAAAGCTGCCTGCCGCGTCATGGTCGGACAGACGCGCACGCCGACGCTCCCTGAACTCGAAAAACTCGTGGCCGCGCTCGTCAAGACGCGCATGCCCTACACCTGCCCGCGCGGCAGACCCACCATGATCTTCACCTCCTACCGTGAACTCGACCGGAAATTCGGCAAATGAAATGCTTTTTCGCAAAAACCGCAATAAGAGCGGCTTTTGCGGTGAGTTATTTCAGAAACCTGAGAACAACCAAACATGATCCAGAACACCACCGTGACATTTGTAAAACCCGACGAGATGCGGCTGGACCGTTTCCTTGCCGAGCATTTTCCAACATCGACGCGCACCTTCTGCCAGGCCGCGATTGAAGCAGGGAATATTGTTTTAAACAACAAGAAGTGCGGCACGAAATCCACAAAGCTCCGCAAGGGAGACAGCATCATCGTGCTTCAACTTGCAGAGGACTCTGATAATCGCGTGCAACCCGATGACAGCGTGGCCATTGATGTCGTGCATGAAGATGACGAATTGATCGCCGTTAATAAGCCGGCAGGCCAGCCTGTACATCCGCTCACCCATACTGAACGTGGCACCTTGATGAACGGCATGGTCGCGCGCTATCCAGAACTTGCTGCTATCGGCGACCAGCCGCTCATGGCGGGCGCGCTTCACCGCATCGACACCGGAACCTCTGGTCTCGTCCTGGTCGCGCGTACGCAAGCGGCTTTCGACCACCTGCGCGACCAATTCGCGAAACAGACCGTTGACAAAATCTATTACGCGCAGGTGCAAGGCCTTGTCAAAGAACCCGGAGAACTCGTGCAAGATCTCGTTCACGGCCCCTCATCCCAGTGCAAGATGATGGATCTCGAGACGTGGAGGCTTGAACATGGCAAATGGCGCGAACCCGCACGGATCTTCCATGCGGAGACCTTTTACAAGCCCATTGAGCAGCGACATGGCTGCACGCTCCTGGAGGTGCTGATCCGCACAGGCGTGACCCATCAGATCCGCTGTCAGCTCGCGGGCGCGGGCCATCCCATTGTCAACGACACCTGGTACGGTGCCAATCCCAGACCCAATCTCAACCGCTATTTGCTGCATGCCTTCTCAGCAACCGTCACGCGTAACGCAGAAGGCAACCCCACGCAGACCTTCACGGCGCCGTTAAATCACAAGACGTGGGACGTGGGACAGAGGGATTTTGGATGACAAAATACTGCATGTCCCAGGTCCCGTGTCCAAAGTCCACATTAGCACATTAGTTAGCATTTTCAACTTGCTTGATCTGCCAGAAAAAGCGATACTAATCACACGTTGTCCGGCTGTGAGCAACAGACCAAGATCTTTGCTCCTGGTAAAAACTGGGCAACAAAAACAAGAAAGGATACTCACCCATGATCTCCACAACGTGCGATATGACCGCGCTGTCCGTCTCCGAATCGGAACCTGCTACTCGAGCGATGTTTATCCGCAAGACCTATGCACACCTGGCAGGAGCTGTCCTCCTTTTTGTCGTGCTTGAATACCTGCTCATCAACTCCCCCTACGCTTTACCCCTTGCCAAGACCATGCTGGGCGGCAGATGGTCCTGGGCTATTGTATTAGGTCTCTTTATTGGCGTTTCTCATCTTGCGCAATGGTGGGCCACCTCCCAAACCTCAACCCAATTGCAATATCTGGGCCTGGGACTTTTTGTGGTCGCGGAAACGATCGTCTTCCTGCCGCTGCTGCTGATCGCCAATGCTTTTAGCCAGGGCATCATCCTGCAAGCTGGCGTCATGACCCTTCTTCTTTTTGCGGGATTGACAGCAACTGTTTTTATGACGCGGACGGACTTCAGTTTCTTGCAGCCCATCTTGGCGATCGGCGGGCTCACCGCGCTGGGATTAATCATTGCCAGCATAGCCTTCGGCTTTGAACTGGGCATTCTTTTTTCAGCGGTTATGGTCCTGTTTGCGACGGGCGCGATCTTGTATGACACGTCTAAAATCATGAAACACTACAATCCGACGCAGCATGTCGCCGCGGCATTGTCCCTGTTTGCAAGCGTCGCCCTGCTCTTCTGGTACATCTTGCGCATCCTCATGAAATTGAACAGACGGTAACCGTATGAGCACAGATCAAAACACTGAATGTTGCGCAAAATTCGATCCTGCAGCATGGGATGAAAAAGAAATCCAATGGCAGGATAAACGATTCGTGAAGGATCGTGTAAAGAGCTTCCTACACATTCCGCTCAACTTCGGTGCAGTCATGAAGCGGAACGTCGACAAGATCGAGGCTGCGGGTGCAAAGCCGGAGGGCATGATTGTCCTCGCAGATGAAAATTCCCTCTGGGGCGCAGACGTGTATATCGAAACCACGAAGGAGATCCCGCAGGCCAACATATCCACACTCTCAGGAAGCTTCCTCTGCAAAGTGTTCGAAGGTCCATACCAAAACATGAGAACATGGATCGGGGAGATGAAAGCCTTTGTCCAGAGCAAAGGCAAAAGCGCACAGAAGCTCTATTTTTACTACACGACGTGTCCGAAATGCGCCAAGAAATACGGCAAGAACCATGTGGTGATTTTAGCGCAGATATAAGATCAACCCACCAGACGCCCTACAGTGCTGTGGGCAATAACAGTTTGCCTTGCCTGTCCCTTTAACCATACAAACGGGGAGAATAAGAGATGCTTAGGTTTTCGCTCATTATTTGTTTCACTACGATCATGATTCATGCCCTTGCAGGAGAACCTAGGACGGTCTCCTTTCTATCAACTTTTGATGATCTCAAGGGGTGGAAGGACAACTCTTCGGAAAAAAGTCCGCATTCCTACAGTCTTACCAATGGTGCACTTTGTATCTATACCAGAGCGCTAACAAGGGATCGCGTAAAGGTTGCAACCACTAACCACTTTGGAGCCGCCCGATACAGTTGGCGTGTCTATGTGCCTGCGCTGGGCGAGGGTGATCAAGCCAGCATCGGCGCCTTTCTCTACAGGGATGATCAACACGAGATTGATTTTGAAATCGGGTACGGCGCAAGAGCCGTACGGGAAAAGCTTGGAGCAGAGGAAGCTGATCTGGTCTGCTATTGCACGTCACAGGGAAACCCATCAAATTCAAGCCAATATCTAATCAAAAGAGAAGCCTGGCATCTCTTGTCGCTCAATATCGGCATCGGAAAGAACGGCAAGTATCTGATCTCGTGGTTCATCAACGACAAGCTGGTTAAACAGTTGCAAACCTCCTTTGGTAGCGAAGTAACATTTACGGCTCATTGCAGCGTTGAAAATCTCAACTTCATCGGTGATCACATTCCAACAGCGAAGAACTATGCGCTGTTCGATTATGTCGAAATCGGGCCTTCTGCCGATTAATAAAAAGAGTCCTGTCAGCCCATGCACCTTAGCGCTCATCCTTTGGAAAGATAGAAAGAAAATGAAAAGTCAACAACGCGATTTCGACAAAGAGGCTGCAACGTGGGATGAGAATCCTACCCGCGTGAAGCTGGCTGAAGACGTGGTCCAGGCCATCAAGCAACAGGTGGCGCTCCAGCCAGACATGGAGGTTCTTGACTTCGGCTGCGGCACCGGCCTTCTGGCTATGAGCGTGCTGGCCTCGGTCAAGAGCGTCACAGGCATGGACACCTCGCAAGGCATGCTGGACGTGCTGGAGGCAAAAGCCAAACAACAGGGCTGTTCCAACGTGCACACACGGCATCTTAATCCAAACGCTCCTGTGCTGGGTTCATACGACCTGATTATCAGCAGCATGACCTTCCACCATGTCGAAAATACCGAGGCGCTGCTGTCGCAGTTATTCCAGACGCTGAAGCCAGCTGGCTGCCTGTGTGTTGCGGACTTGGATCTGGAGCAGGGAACGTTCCACGATGACAACACTGGCATTTTCCACTTTGGCTTTGATCGAGACGCGCTGCGCAGCTTGTTTTTGAAAGCAGGTTTTTCCAATGTCAGAGCAGTGACCGCAACCGAAGTTATTAAACCTAATCCGTCGGGCGGCCTTCGAACCTTCCCCGTGTTCTTGATGGTGGGCGAGAAGATGGTCCACTGATCTTCAGTACAGAACAACGAACAGCCCTTAAATGTTGAGGCAAGGACGTTTTGCAAAAACTATCATTACTTGATTTTCCTAGTAGAAAGAAAGAAGACAAAGATGACACGTGTTATTTTTTCAATTACAATGGCTCTGTCATTTTCTCTGGTGTATGGAGGAGTCGCCCAAGCAGAGTCTTTCGAGCATCCTGGCGGGCTCCATTCACGCCGCCAGCTTGAGAATGCGCGAGTGAGGATCTCCGCCCACGAACAACCCTGGGCAGCGGCTTATGAGGCGCTGCTGAAAGAGGCCCAGAAGGGCCGGGAGCGCACGCCGGAGCCGCTCAGCGATTTCAACGTCCCCGGCTACTATGTCGATGCGGAGGGCCACCAGAAGGCCATGGGACGTCTCAGCAAGGACGCCTGGGTCGCGTATTCCTGTGCCGTCGCCTATCAACTGACCAGCAAGCAGGAGCGAATCCAGTACGCCGACAAAGCCATCCAGGTGCTTAACGCATGGGCAACAACCAACCAGAAGACGAGCAACCATGACGGCGACCTTGCCATGGCTGATGCAGGCGTGGGTTTCGTCCTTGCCGCAGAACTGATGACCGACTACGACGGATGGACTGAGGATCAGCGGACGCAATTCAAAAAATGGCTCAAGGACGTCTATCTGAAATCCTGTGAACTCATCGTCAAAAGGACGAACAACTGGGGGGACTGGGGCGTTCTGGGGTGCATCGCCTCCCATTATTTTCTGGATGATGCGAAGGCACTCGACAGTGATATCGAGCGCATTCGCACGAAGATCGACCACGCCATTGAAGCCGACGGCCGCATGCCCGCAGAAATCTCAAGAGGGAAGAATAGTATCTGGTATACTTATTTCGCGCTCGCGCCACTTACAGCCGCGTGCCAGATTGCCGCCAATGCCCGCACAATCGACCTGTTTCATTTTAAAGGCAAGGACGGGGCAGGGATCGAAGATGCGCTGGACTATCTCCTGAAATACTCACGCGAGCCCAGCACATGGCCCCATTATACAAAAAACGACCTGAGTCTTCCGAAACAGAAGGCATGGCCAGGCAATCTTTTCGACGCCATGTCCGGCATATACGCCAAGAAAGCGTATGAAACCTGGATCAAGGAGTCCCGACCCATCATGGTATACGGGCACCATTACGCCTGGGCTCTCCCGACACTTCTGAGCACGATACCCCCTCAAAAGGAATTATTGAAACAACAATGACTGTATCCGCTATAGTATGGGGACTCCTGTTTGGATCCATCGGCGTTGGCTTTTTCATTTATGGGAGAAAGCAACGGGCGCCTGTCCCCTTGATTTGCGGGATCGCGTTAATGGTCTTCCCCTACTTTGTTTCCAACATAATCGCCCTTGTTGCCATAGGTATTGTGCTGGTCTGTATTCCGTACTTCATTCGCCTATAATACCACTGTCGACAAGGAAACAGGCTATTCAAGATAGCAAATACTTTTTCGCAAAGAACGCTATTTGGGTGAAGGACGGCGTGCCTTCGCAAGCCCGTGGATACACGGGAGGCACAGCTCGTCCTTCACCCAGAGTCAGTACGTAACACTCGGGTGCTTGCGCGAGATAAGCCCCGGCTGTATTCAGCCACTCGCGGGGGCTTTCCGTGCAAGCACCTCTCATAGCGATCTTCGCGAAAAACATTGACGGTTCGGTCGCTTACGCGTAGCAAAATATTTTTGCACAAAAACAAAAACTACAAGTCATGAATTGGCCACCTATTTTGGAATATTCGCTTTATATTTAACCCTTTGCCCGTTCATACGCAGCTCATATCCGATATTTAATTTTGCTGTTTTTGCGTAAAATGGTTTTACAGGTTACACCCAGCCCTTTTATTTGTGCCCGTTTTCCGCTATACTTTATGACCCATGAATGCAAAGAAATTTCCAACTGTACTCTTTTTAGGCGACGGCATGGCAGATGAGCCTGTGGCAGCACTCGGTCACAAGACTCCGCTTCAGGCCGCGAAAACCCCGAACATGGACACCCTTGCCCGCAACGGACGCAGCGGGACCTTGCTGACCTTGCCCGAAGGCTTCTCAACATCGAGCGATGTGGCCAACATGTCGGTCCTGGGCTGTGACCTCGCAAAAGAGATCTGCGGACGCGGTCCGCTGGAGTGTGCCAGCCAGGGAATCCGTCTCGGCCCCTCTGACATCGCGTTCCGTGTCAACTTCACCACTGTCGACCCGCAGGGCATCCTGCGTGACTTCTCCGGCGGACACATTGCGCAGCAAGACGCGGTTGAGTCCATTGCCCTGCTGAATGAAAAATTGGGCACCCCGACGATTCGTTTTTATCCTGGCGTCAGCTACCGCAATTTGCTGATTCTTTCCGGCGAGCAGTACAGCGCGGATGTCTATTGCGACAAGCCGGATGACAACCACGGCAACCCTGTCTCGGAACATCTTCCCTCGGCAAAGACGGCGGCTGGAGCCTATACTGCCGCCACGCTGCGCGAACTGATGGAGAAGGCCTCTGAACTCCTGAAGGGACGCGAAGCCAACACCATCTGGCCCTGGAGCGGCGGCAAGGCGGGAGCGATCCACAACATCTGCGCGACGTATGGAATCCGTGCGGCGGTCATCTCTGCCGTGGATGTCATCAACGGACTGGGCGCCTGCATGGGCATGGATGTCATCAAGGTGAAGGGTGCCACCGGATACATCGACACGAACTACGAAGGCAAGGCGGATGCCGCGCTTCAAGCGTTAAAGGACGGCTATGATTTCGTCTATGTCCATGTGGAATCCATGGATGAGGTCTCCCATGCGCAGGACTTAGCCTTGAAGATGAAGACGATTGAAGATTTTGATACGCGCCTGATTGGCCGGGTCATGAAGGGTGCCGGAGACCGCGTGGCTTATGCCGTATTGCCAGATCACCCTGTGCCGCTCTCAACAGGCAAGCACACGCGCACGCCTGTACCTGTCTCCGTCTGGCAGCCCGGCAACACGCCGGATGCGGTCCAGACCTTTGATGAGGTTGCCGCGTTGCAAGGCTCGCTCGGACACATGAAGGGCTCAGATCTGATGGATCTACTGCTCGCGCGGTAAGTGGCACGATATCTTACTCTGAAGCAAAATCGAGAATCCGCCGGATGTTTCCGACTGTCACCGTGATGCGGTCGCTGCCAAAATCTGCATTGAGATAGGGACTCTGGAAGGTTGTCTTTGGACGCAGGTCCACAGGGGTATTGTTGATCAGCGGCAACGTGAAACGGTCAATGGCTTTTGCATCGTAGCGTGTGACTTCGAGGTGGTTGGTTGCTGATCCAAATTGGTAATCCACCTTGTCAGGCCTGACGTTCAGGCGGCTTGCCAGCACGTCCGCTTTGAATTTTTCGAACGTTCCATGGCTCGCGATGTCGCCAGCATGGAAAAGCACGCGAGACGTATCAATCGCCTTGTTGATGTTCGCGGGCGTTGCCTTCGTCCGCTTCTCGTCCCAGACATATCCGCCATCGAGGAACTTCACCCCGACAAAGGCCTTGTCGTTACTGGCGAAGATCCAGCCCCCCTCCTCCACCTTCTTCAATGCCTTGCCCTCGAAACTTATACTGATCGCATCCGTGTGGTAGGACCCGAGGGTGGTGCGGCCCAGGGGTGCGATGCGTTGGAGGATGATCACGTTCTCATGCTGCACGCTCCAGAAGGAGTGTTGCGGACGTCCCCCGCCTCCATGCTCGATCACTGGATACACACCACAGATCTCGGCACGCGTCGGGTCATCAAAGATCATGCCGCACGTGCGGTTCTGACGAGAGATGCCCGTGTATTTGAGGACCTTGTTGCTGGTCGCCGGATCAATCATCGAGAGCGCAGGATCTTGGAGTGTACTCCCGAGAAGGTAGTGCGGCGTTCGGTAGGCGTAGTTGACCAAGGCCGAGTCAGCGGCCAGCCGATGCTCGCCTGCCGCCCCCTGCGCAAGTTCCCCGAGGACACGATTGCGGATCACGAAAGGCGCCGCCGCTGGAAAGACCTGCTTGCGCAGGAGGATCGCCTCTGGAGGCAGTTGATAGCGGCTGGTCTCGATGACGCGGGAGTGGCTGGAACCCACAGGGCGGCCTTCCACTGCATAGAGCAGGTTCTTGTAGGACTCGAACGCATTGGCACCGGAATAGGCACGGCTTCTTCCTCCGCCGCGGCGGCCATGAACGGAAATCTGCTCTTCCTCGATGAAGGCAAGATCGAGCAACAGGCCGAAGCGTTTCCGGATGAGCGGATCAGGCGCGAGTTCGTGCAGGTTGAACAGGGCCGGCCACGAGTATTTTTGATACGTGTTCGAGCCGACCTCGACCCACAGGCCGCTCCGGGCCCGGCTGCGAGGCCATTCACGGTAGAAGGCTGTGTAGGCCATTGCATGTTCCGCCGTGGTATGCCCGTCCGCAAGCTTGCGGTCGCGATAGGCGGGGTCGTCTTTCAGTAACGCTGTGACGAGATAATAGCCAGGGCGCTTGTTGAGGTCGTGGTTCTCCGTGCCGAGCAGCAGGAAGAGATCAGACAGACCGGCGTCGGCGATCTTGCTCTCCGTTCTGACCCAGAGCCAGAGCGCCTCCTTCATGGCCGCCTCTGTTTCAGGCTTCAGACGGCCAGGGAAGTGCGTGCTCTTCGCGTGGAAGAGACAGAGTGTCCGCACATAATCCGTGACAGAAAAGAATGTCCAGGGCGCGTTCCCTGGCTCTTCCGGGGTTGGCGCTAAAGCGCTCTTGCTTTTCCGAGTCCTCTCGATGTAATCTTTCGCCTGTTTGAGCAACCGCGCATTGGCTGCTTCCGTCTTCTCGTTCAGGTAGAGCGCCGCGAGACACCACAGGTTGTCCCCCCAGACGCCGCTGGGCCAGCAGGTCTCTTTGACGATGGTCTTGCGTAAAACCTCTTCTCGCAGCTTAAGCGAGGCCGCGTGCGTTTCAGCCACCAGCGCCTCAAACGATAGTTTCTGCGCTTCCGCAGCGCAGAGCTTTACGGACGTGGCGGGCAAGAGCACCAGCGCCATAACCGAAAATAACAGGATTGCACCCCCCCTGTTCCCTTTATTATCTCTCCTTATCAAGCAGTCCCCCTTTGAGTTATTGGATTGCAACACCGGTGACGAAGAGCATGGCCTCGTGCCGGACAGGATGGGCCCCGAGGTACATGCCCCAGCGGAAGCCTGTCTCGCCTTCTGGCCGGGGCCAGGAGCCTGTGCCGACCTGCTTGCCATCGAGATAGACCTCGAAATCATGGCCGTTGTCGCGCACGCGGATGTGGAAGGGCTTGCCTGTCATCTTTTCCGCGATCTTCACTTGCGGCTTCCGGCGGGGATTGAAGAAGACGTCGCCTTCGTCGCTCATGGTGAGCTGCACAGCCCAGTTGGGGACACCGCCATTCTTGGCCTGGAAGATCGCCGCGCCGTGCGGCTTGACGATGGTGTAGGTGCCGCTCCACTCGTGCCAGGGGCCGCGCTGCCATTTCAGTTCGCTGAAGGCCTCGACGCGCGCCGCGAGCTTGCGGTCGTTGTGGACATTCTCTTCGTCCTTGAACAGCCGGAAGACCTGGGTGTTGCCATCCTCCTGATACCAGCGCGTCCACTTCGCGAAATCCTTGCGCGGGATCACGCTGTTGCCGAGTGTGTGGATGCGGATCTCTTTCGGGACGGGGCGCTGTGCGTACGGGCCGACTTCGACAGCGTGGTTGTTCACGTTGACGACCGACCCCGTCATGCCCTGGGAGGAACTGCTACCCTTGGCCAGCCTGCCGCCGGCCATGACCTCGGCGAAGCTCGGGTCGCTTCCCGTCTGCACGTAGAGCGTCTCATTGGACGCGGCTGGGCTCAACAGCGGCATCAGCACGGCTAAGGCAAGGGGGAACAGGAGTACGTTGGCAACTCTCATCATAATCTATACGCTCCTTTTGTTGACTGTTTAAGCGAAACTTGAAACTTGGCAATGCCTTGGTGAAAGCTGGGCACGCGTCCAATTCGGTCAACCCGTTGAAAATACTTGCCTTCTGACTCCCAACTTGCTGACACTTACTGACACTTTTAAGACTTATTGACACTTCTCCAAGTTCTCCTGCAATTTATTCCCGATCAGCTGGCGGCTGGCTTACTCGTAACTGACCTGATAGTCGATGCGTTCAATTGCGTTGAGCATGACGCCCTTGATCTGGTCAAAGTCTGCGATGCGCACGGCCCAGCGATAGGTACGCGAGCCGTCACCATGTTCGTCGACATAAAAGGCGTTGTTCCAGCCGAGCGGCGCGGGCGGAGTCTGTACTTGCGTGATCTTGGCGACGCGGCGGCGGGTGGTGAACGCAGCCGTCACAAAGGTCTCTTCACGGTCATACTGCTCGCCGCACCATGCGCGGAGCGCATACGTGCCGAAGCCCCGGAGCACGAAGAGATCCTTCTCGGCCCACAGCTTCCAGTCTTCAGGCACCTTCATCTTCACCGGCCACCACTGCGCAGGCGCATGGACTGTTACGGTCTCGCCCGCCACTGCAATTCGCGCTGGGGCTGATTTCGGAGCCGCAGGCACGCGCATCACAAAGGCGGGGTCCCCGAACTGCGTGCGGATGCGAAGCTGGTACCAGTAGGTGCCGCCGTTGTTTTCCTTCTTGTCCTGGATCGTCACGAGCGCGCTGTTGATCGAGCGCCGGTGGGCTTGGCCAAGCGTCTGTCCTGTCAGCACGCCGTTCCAGAACTCCATGCGCTGAAGCTCCTGCGGCGCGCACCCTTCCCGCGCGTTTCCGCTGAAGGCGACTGCGCCCTTCCGGAACATGCGTGCGATCACGGAGCGATAGTCGGGCTCGCGGTCAAGGGCGGCGGTCAGGCACCCGCCTGACTCAATGACCACGGGAGCTAGGAGCACCTCCGCGTCCCACGCGAATGTCGCGCCCAAGTCGCGCCACCACGAGTGGTCCATGTGTGTCAGCGCTGCGCAGCGTGTGAGGGGCGAATCCTGTTCAAAGGTCTTGGCTCGCTTTCCCTTCTTGCCCTCCTCTGGCGGCTCCAGCCACTTCAGATGCTCCTTCGTGTGGAGGTAGGAGGCGTCGAAGCCGACGTTTTCAAACTGCTTCGCGCAGGTGTTCTCCCAGCGCGCCTGGCAGGCCCGGTCCATCCACTCCGCATTGAGCAGCGAGGAGTAGGTGAGCACGCGACTGGCGAAGAGTGTCGCAAACCCGACGCTCTCTCCGATGACGCGCGCCACGCCTATTTCGGCGAACGGGTCGGCATCCGCATTTGAATAGGGCAGATCAGAGGTCAACTCCTGGACGACACCGCCCTTGCCGATGATCGCCTGCGGAATCGCATCAGGGAACCCCACGAGACAGAGGTGCTCCGGGGGCGCGCCAAGGGCCTCGTAGTAGCGTTGCAGGTCTTCATCAGCAAGCGTCTCCGCCAGCGGCCAGGTCAGATGCACCTCCGCAGGCTTGATGGCTTCATTATTGCCGCCGCCCAGCGTGAGCGCATAGCGCTTGCCATTCAACTCCACGTTGTCGCCGGTCAGGAAGGGACCTTCCTGGGGTCCGTTGCAGAGTCCGTCCTTGTTCAGATCGATGTTCACCTTGCGGTCTCTGTTTTTGGCGCTGCTGGTATAGATGAAGGGGTACTCCTGCTTGCCCAGGACGATGCGGCCCTCCTTGGGCTTGGCTTCATTTTGTTGGCGGCTCAGCACAGCTTCGCCCTCCATTGTTGTCGCTTTGAACGGGAGTTTCCATTGCACCTCGTAGGCGAGCGGAGCGACCAGCCCCTCACGTCCTGCTGCCAGAAGCGCGCCGGCCAGCGACAGTTTCTTGATGACCGTCCGCTCGCGGTCCAGCGGATTGAGCGCGGCGAGGTAGGTGACGCGCATGCCGCGTCCCTGCATCCAGGCCATGACATCCCGCGCCGTCACCAGCACGTGGATCGTATCGACACTCTGCTTCAGAGCGGGGACGACTCCCTTTGCCGGCCTCCCGACGACGATCAGTTCCTTGATCTTCAGCCTTCTGAGTTCCTGTGCTGTCGGTTTCGACACACCTTGCGCGCCCATGAACAGAAGCGGTGCCCGCAGCCGCGCGGCAAGGGGCGCGGCAACAAGTCCCGCCTCGTAATTGTTGGCCGGACAGAGCACAGCCGTTGCAGAACGTTTCCAGAACGTCGCGCTCAGGAGGCATGCGGCCTCCTCTGCGGAGGAGGCCTTGAGCGATTGGCAGGTGCGACCTGCGACCACACGAACCTGCGGCTCACCGGGACGGTTCGCCCTACCTACGTCGCCCAGCAGGAAGACCTGCTCCGGCTGATAGCGGCGGGCGTAGTCCACGAGTTCCGGGGAGAACGCGGCGGTTGCGTCGAGCGCGACCAGCGACGGCGCGCCCGTGTTGACATGCGTTGCCGCAGGCACCGCAGCCAGGAAGGCCATATCCTGCCACGTTGCTCCTTCGGCGAGCGGCACGAGCAGCAGGGTCCGCGGGCCTCTGCGCATCTGCGCTTGGGCAGCAGGCTCTGTTGCAACAGGCTTCAAGAGCGGCTCTAGAGGCTTGTTACTGTACTCCTCGTTCAGTTTTTTCAGCACGGCAGGGACAAGCTCCTTGTTCTCGCGCTGGGAAAAGGCTTCGGTGAAGGGGTCGCCGGTGCGCCGCATCAAGGCGAGGAGTTCCTGGCGCATCGCCGCGATTTCGGTCTGGCGGGAGGGTTCACTGATCAGGTTCGTGCGTTCGCTAGGGTCTCGGGTCAGATCGTAATACTCCTCGGGTACGCGGTGGAGATAAAAATCAGCGCGCGCCTGGATGGCGGCGTTGGTCGCGCCAGCGGCAACGATCGCTTTCCACGAGAGCCCGGCCATATTCTCCGTGCGGTACTCCCGCGTGCCGTCACTCCAGGCGTTCCAAATATACGCAGCCGTTTTGGTTCGCATGCACCGCATCGGGAGCCAGCGGTTGCCAAACGCGGCATTGTAACAGGTGAAGACCTTATTCCAGCCTGCCATGGGTTGGCCTTTCAGGGCAGGCAGGAAGGAACGGCCGTCAATGCCGGGAAGGGGCGGCAGACTCAGCGCCTCTAACAGGGTCGGCGCGAAGTCGAGCGTGGAGACCAGATGGTCGCGGTCCACGCTGGCAGGCTTTGTCACGCCGGGCCAGCGGACGATCAGTGCGCCGCGCGAACTGTTTTCATAATCATTTGATTTTGCGAAGGGGAAGGACATGCCGTGGTCACCGCCATAGAACATGACGAGCGTGTTGTCGGCAAAACCCTCCTCCTTGAGCACCTTCAGGACAGCCCCTACGCTATCATCGAGGCGTCGGACGTTCGTGTAGTAGCCGGCCAACTCCCGGCGAATGTCCGGCAGGTCCTCCAGGAAGCCGGGCACAGCCGTGATCTCCTCCATTGTGATCCAGCGGCTCGGAGCCTCCCCCTGTGCGAGATCCTGCGGGCCCTGCATGCCGATGAAGGGTCGATGCGGATCATAGCAGTTTACATTATGAAAGAAGGGGCGATTTTGTTCGCGGGCCTTTTTCAGGAAGTCCCGCGTGGCAGCCGCCAACTTGGAGGGATGGCGGCTGATGGAGTCATCCGACTGGTCAGCGCAGAACTTTTCAGTAGGCTGGTTGTGTTTAATCTTCCCGTACATCGAGATCAGGTAGCCGGCCGCATGCAGTTGCTGGTTGAGCGTCCGCACGTCGGGCTTTATCGGAAAAAATCCCATGGACCCGCTGCGATGCGGATAGAGGCCAGTCTGCATGGTCTGACGTACAGGCTGACAGACAGCCACCGTTGAATAGGCATATTGAAACCGGAGCCCCTCTGCAGCCAGGCTGTCAAGATTGGGCGTCAGGTTCTTGATCGGGCAACCATAGACGTTGCTCGAATCAAAATTCATGTCGTCAGCCGTGAAAAACAGGACGTTGAGCGGCTTGGCGTCCGCACTGCTGCACAGTCCAAGCGCACCTGCTGCGAGTAGTGCAGCGAATCCGAATCGTTTCATCACAAACTCCTTCTTATTCAAAATAACAGCTCGGCGTGCGGCACCTGAGCACCGCACGCCAAACACGTCAAGCCCCTGTACGTTTACACGGCATCAGGTTCTAGTAAAAGCTAATCACTGTCCCAGTTGCGGAGTACACAATAGCGACCTGATTCTGGCCTTTGTAATTCATCTCCAGTTTGTACTTGTCCGAAAGTCCGTTCGTCGCTGCAAATGAGCCTGTCAGTGAACCGTAGGAGGCGATCACATTGACCCCGCTCGGCGTTCCGCTGATGCTGACATCCAGTGCCGCATTGTTTACGTTCAGGTTGCCGGTCACAGTCAAGAGGCCGCTGGAAGGGGTCACATTCTTATCAAGCCCGACAGCCATCGTTCCGGAGTTGGTCACAGCGCCAGCATAGATCTGACCGCCCGGCCCGAGTTCGAGCGTGTTGGCAGCCGAAACAATCAGTGCGCTGACATTGGTCGCCACGCCGCCAGCACTGACGCTCAACGCGTTGCCGATCGCCTGACCGGTTCCGGTCGTGGATCCGACGAACAGGTGCTGCCCTCCCAGATTCCACAGGCTATTGGCGCCGCCGATCCATGCCGAGTTGTTGTTGGCCACGGTGCCGTTGCCATTGGCGCGACCGACATAGTTTGGCGCACCACTTGTTACGAACTGACCCCCGGTGGTGATCGTCAGGCTGTTGAAACTCACCGGTGCAACGGCGCTTGCGTTCAGGCCGATGTTTAAAGCACCTGGAGCGTTGACCAAACCCCCATTGGCAATCAGCACCGAATTGCTCAACACACTAAACGCGCTTGTACTCACACTATACCCGACCGTGAGATTCCCGAGCGTGAACACCTTACCGCCGTCGGTCACCACCAACTGGTTTCTGTAGAGGGCGATACCTGCGGTGGTGTTATGGCCGTAACCAACCACAAAATCCACGTACCGGTCGCCAGCATTATACCCCACGTTGGTCAGCACACCGCCGGTGCCGACATAGACGAGATTGTCATGGGCACCTGGCCGAATGCCGTCACCCACGATGAACGCGTTACTGCTGCCATAATACATTGAGTTCGCGACTCCACCCATGATGATGATACTGTCGTAGGAACCATGGGGACCATAATAATTGTTCCCAATCGCGGTCAATCCCTTGTTGAAGAAGTAACCGCCGTTGGTCACCACGATGCTGCTGTAGTCGGCGGAGTAATTGGCGGCGTTGGCTGCAGTAGAACTGAAGGCTCCATTCACATTGGTCACCACCGCCCCGCCGTATACGCCGGCGCCGTCAACCCGCAGGACGTTGTTGCTCGGGCTAGCTTGGTAGCTATTGCCACCTAAGTTGAGAAATGCGCCGCCGAGGTCCCAGACCGAGGCGGGAGTGCCAATAGTACCGCTACCCGCCACCAAGACTAAGTTGTTATTATTGTTGTTTCCGATTTGGATCAGCGTCCCACCGCTGAACACGTTGGCGCCGTTGGTGATGACCATTGTGCTGTTGCCCGCAGCGACGCTCACCGCTGCGTTGTTGGTAATCCAGCCGCCGCTGACGACGAGGGTGCCCGCGCTCACGGTCGTGGCCCCGCCGTAGGTGTTGGTGCCCGTGAGGGTCAACCTGCCCGACCCCGCCTTGGTGATGCCGAACGCGCCGCCGAAGGACGTGCCGAGGGTGGCGTTGACGCTGCTGCTGCTCACCGTAATCTGGCTAGCGGCAATGACAGTGCCGGTGCCGCTATTGTTAAACGTCAGGTTGCCCGTGCCGCCGACAATGCTGTTGCCATTCAGCACCACCGGGTTGTTCAAGGTGCGCCCCGTGGCGTCGCTGCTTTGGATGGTCGCGGCACCGAGAACCAGCGAACCAGAACCGAGAACGTTGTCAGCTGCAATGGAAAGGGTTCCTGCGCTGAGGAGCGTACCCCCTGAATAGCTATTGGTCGTGGAGAGCGTAAGCGTGCCGCTGTTCGCTTTGGTCAGACCGCCGGGACCCGCAATGCTGCCGGTGCCGGAGAACGTGTAGTTGGCCGTCGCGTTGACAGATACGCTGGCGGGGGAGACGGTCGTGTTCAGTGTGACGACACCGCCGGGCGTAGTGCCGAATACCACGTTGTCTCCCACGGTGATTCCTGCCACCGTGGTTTCCTGGTAGTTGGTGTTTACAGGCGTGGCATCCTGCCACTTGGTGTAGACAGCTTCGTTGGCGACCCAGGTGCTATTCGCCGGGCCTTTCCAGGTCAGGGGCTGTTTGCTGCCGCCTGAGGCTGAGATACTCACCCACAGGGTCTTCGTCGCAGGGTCGACGACCAGGAGGCCGGTTCCGCTGGGAAGCGTGAGGGAGGAGGGCGCCACGCCGGAGAAGGCACCGGTCCACGTGAGCAACGGGTACGTCCCCGCGGCCAGACTGGAGCCCGTGCAACTCACGGAGGGGGCCACGGCGAGCACGATATCGCCGTTCACCTGCAACGGCGCCACAGTGGTGCTAGGCGTGTTGCCGCCGAACGCAAACTCCAGCGTCGAAGCTGCGGTATGGGTCAGGCTCGCGCATGCCCATTGCAAGTTCGTGTCGGTGACGGAAACACCGAGGGTGCCAGCCGAGACCGAGACCGCGCTGTTGCTGCAGGAACCGCCCACAACGCCCACTAGTTTGCCCGCCGTGACCAAGGTGCCTCCGCTATAGGTGTTCGTGCCAGCGAGCATCCACTTGCCGTTACCGGCCTTGACCAAACTGAGTTTGCCGCTTCCTGTACTAAATGGACCTCCATACGTCGAGTCGCCTATCGTTCCGGCGAACGCGTTGTCACCCGCATTGCTTCCTGTCAGATAAAAGTTGAAGTCTCGGTCATAGCTGTTCAGAAGCGGTGTATTGATGACCCATTTGTTGGCAATAGTCCCATTATTGTTCACCAGGACAACGTCCCTCATATTCTGGCCCGACCCCCCCGTTTTCGGCAGGAGTTGAATCTGGCGATTGTCAAGCGTCAGGGCCCCGGCATCGCCAGTCAACCCAATCTGCCCCTGCTGACCAGAATCGGTTCCGCCGCCAATTCTGTAAAATTGAATCGCCGAGCCTACCGCGTCGCTCAATTTAGAAAAAGTTATATGAGGCGTTCCGAGGTTTGAGTTGTTGTTTGCATTATAAGCTAACACGACATCACCAGTGAAGGTACTCGCATCCCCGAGGGCGACGGTCTTGTTCTGACCGCCGTAAGCACGGATCGCTCCAGAGCCCGTCGTCGAGGCAAAGGTGATGGTGTTGAGAGAGGAAAGGTTCCCCACCGCACTCGCGTTAAGGGTGAGCGTCCCCAGGCTGGAGCCGTCAAACCCCCAGCTCAGCGTGGCGGTGCCGTTGAAGGTGATGTTTCTGCTGCCGCTCGCCCCCAAGTTGGCATCGGCGGAGTAGACTAACGTGCCCGCGTTGAGAACTGTACCGCCGGAATAGGTGCTAGCGGTGGAACTGAGTGTCAGCTGGTTGCCACCGGATTTGACCAGGGTGACCGTACCGCTGTTGTCATTGATCGGGGCAGAGTTGGTATGGGCAGCCGCCACTGTCGTGATGAACAGATTTCCGCCGCCGGCGGGCGTCGTCAATGCCCCGCCTGTACTGGCCACAGTCTTAACATTCGCGCCCGGGAAAAGAAGTCCGTATGTTTGCAGGCTCCCCGTTCCTAGCGTCAGCGTAGAGCTTGAGCCATAAAAACGCAAGGCCGTGATGGTGCGCGTGGTGTTAATCGTGACAGCAGCGCCTGTGTTCAGAGCGTAGGCCTTTGTGGCATCCGTCCAATTCGCGTCATTCGCCGTGTCGGCACAGGTGGCGGCTGCCACATAGTCGTTCGTATAGACCGCGTAATCCGCGCTGGAAGTCCCCGTCGTGGCCCACGGCCCGATGATCGGAGTGCCGACCATATTGGTGGACCAGCCTGCGATTGAGCCCGCACCAATCACCTTGATCCGGTTGACGCTGTTCAAGCCGGAAAGAACACCTCCGTTTGCAATGGAAAAGTTCAAGACCGACGTCGCATCATTTCGCGTGAGGCTGGAAAGAGTCAGGGTTGCGATTCCAGGCCCGCTCTGTGATGCCGTGAATACGCTGACCTGCCCCCTGTTGAACGTCACGGCCCCAATGGATTCGTTGAAGGTGTTAGCATTGACAGGCCTCCAGGTGAAGGAGCCGCCGCCGTTGAAGGTGATCGGGGCGCTGTCATTCACAAAGTTAAGAGTGTTCTGAGCGGAAAGAATGTTGCCGTATGAAATGGCGCCACCGTTGATCGTGATGGCGCTGGTGTTCAAGAGAACCTGATTCGCTCCGTCCACAGCCAGTGTCATGCCGGGGTTGACTGTCGTGGTGCCTGACCAGCCCCCCGCGGACGTCGCATTGAAGGTGACCGTACCGGACGCGCCGGAACCAGTGGCCTTCAGGAGCACGTTTCCGCTCCCGCCCACCGCACGGCTGATCGTGGCGGCTGCCACATTGTTGAGGGTGATCGTATTGTCGGCCGCGCCGAACGTCAGGGTATACGTGCTGTTGCTGACCGTGTAGCCTGTGATGTTGAAGAGCAGGCCGCCGACAGAGATCGCCTCGCCCAGGGTAACCGTGCCCGCCGTGCCCACGAAGACGGCGGTGTCGTTGTTGGCGTTATTCCAGGTGGCCGTCGTGTAGGGGCCGCTGGCCGCAGTGCCCCAGGTGGCCGTTGTCGTGTCCCACGTCTTCGTGCCGGACGAGTAGATGCTGGCCGCCTGCGCCGCGCCCCCTGCGAGCAGCATCACGATCGCCACCGACAGGCTCCGGATCTGCCTTGAGCTAAAACAGTTACTCCATGTATGTTTCGTATTCATGTTATCCTCCGATCTCTCTGTTCATAAAAAAATGATCACAACTTCCATTATCTCACATTTCCTCTGTGTTGTGAACACCACTTCAGGCTGAAAATTCGCCATTTTGGGTTTGAGAAGTTCTAAAGTGCTAAAGTCCTAAAGTGCGGGAATGAGTTTTGAAACTTGTCTTGAGGACGGCAAGACGTGAAGACCCTTTGGAGTCTTGAGGTCTCTCAGTCTTTGCATCCTTGCTCAGTTTCAAGTTTCTCTTCTCCCAAAAACAGTTTGGCGTGCGGCACCTGAGCACTGCACGCCAAACGCGTCAGTTACACGCAGGCTCACCTTACATAATTCGGATGAACGTGCCGAGGGGCGGGAGATCAACGCCCACATAGAGCAAGCCCGTACCGGAGAAGTAGGCGCTCCGGTTAGCTGGCGGCGCAGCGCTTGTGGTCGAGCCGTAGATGCCGGCAGCCTGCGTCACGTTGTTTAATTTCAGCGAGCCCACCTTTTCCTTGACCCCGGTTTCGATTTGCACCACCTTGCCGGAGGCGATCGAGAGGGCTGCGGTGTCCGAAAGACACGTGCCCGTCGCCAGCACAAGCGTGCCATCGCTGACCGTTGTGGTTCCGCTGAAGGTGTTTGCGCCGGAGAGGGTCCACTTGCCGGTGCCAGCCTTGATCAGGCTGATGACTGCCCCGGTGCCATCGACGATCTTGCCGGCGAAGGTATTGGCTCCGGCGTTGGAACCGCCCAGCGTCAGTGTCTTGTTGCCTGTGGCGCTGACCAGCAGGTCGGTGTTGATGGCGATGGTGTTGCCGACTGTGGCGTTGTTGTTTTCGATCGTCCCGCCCCCGGCCAGCGTGCCGTTGAGTTCAATCCGGCGGCTGTTGAAGAGCAGGGGCGAAGCTGTACCAGCACCCAACTTAAAAATGGACGAATTTGCGTTGCCTTTTAACTGGATCGGATTCGCACCATCAGCCAGACTGTTGACGATCAGTCCACCTCCCGCATTGCCTGACATCGTAATCAGAACTTTGCCGGTAAATGTATTCGCGTCACTGGAGAACGTGAGATCCGAACCGGCTCCACCGGCACCCGTATTAAAATCGAGTGTGCCGTTACCCGAAAGCGGACCGGTAAAGGTCATTTTGTAATACTGGCTCCCTGGGTTCAGGCTCGCAGTAACCCCGCTATTCACAGCGACGCCCTTTGCGAACACGGGATAGCCCGAGTGCGTTGTTGCCAATGTGGCGTTACCGGCAAAGGTGATGATGCTGCCGTCAGCACCCAGGTTGGCATTGGCACCTGCAGTCAGCGTGCCTCCATTGAGGGTGGTGCCGCCGGTGTAACTGTTGGCGGTGGAGAGGGTCAGCGCCTTGCTGCCGGACTTGGTCAGTCCCGTGGAGCCGCCGATGGCGCCGGTTCCAGAAATGGTGATGTCCCGTACGGAGTTATTGACCGCAACTGCGGCGGGGTTGACTATGGTGTTCAGCGTGATGACAGCAGCGGCGCTGAGCGAGTTGTCGGTGAATTGGACCTGATCGCCGATGACGGCTTCCTGATACTTGATGGCTGTGGCGCCACTGCTATCCTTCCAGGCGGTCGTGTTGTTGACATCCCACGTGCCGGTGTTGCCGTTATTCCACGTCAACGGTTCATAGGACGCGCCGGTGATCGTCACGGACAAGGTTCCACTACTCCAAGCTGCGGTGCCGGCCAGTGTTCCGCTTGCGCCGGTGATGGTGACTGTCGGAATGCCTGCAGGCGCGCTTCCGACGACCTCAATCAACGGATACGTGCCAGCCGTCAAAAGGGACGCATCGAGTGTGATCCCCGGGATGCCGGTAAACATCAGGTCGCCGGTGACCTTGAGCGGGGCTACCGAGGCGCTGAGGGTTGTGCCGATGCCGAAAGCCAGCGTGGCGCTCGTGCCTGCACAGGTGAGGGAAGCGCACGTCCATTGCTTGGTGTTGTCATTGACAGCGACACCGAGGGTGCACCCGGCGGTGTCGTTGATCGTCAGATCACTGTTTTCACAGCCGCCGCCCACCATTCCGATCAAGGTGCCGTCGCTGATGGTGGTGGAACCGCTGTAGGTGTTGGCGGCTGCCAGGATCAGTGTGCCGCTGCCGGCTTTTTCAAGCTGGCCGCTGCCGGCCATCAGGTTGGCCACGGTGAACGTGTCGCTCCGGTTAAAGACGAGTGTCGCATCGTTTTGGACAGCGCCGCTGCCCAGCGCGCCGCTGGCACCGCCGTCGCCGAGCTGCAAGGTGCCGGCACTGATCGTCGTGGCACCGCTGTAGGTGTTGTTGCCGGAGAGAATCTGGGTGCCGTCGCCAGTCTTGGTGAGCGTCGAAGCGCCGCCGGTGCCGAAGCCGCCGATCGCGCCGCTGTAGGTGACGGTCTTGCCTGTGCCGACGTTGAGCGTGAAGCCAGTGACGGCGGTCGAGGCGAGCAAGGTTTCATTATTTCCGCCTGTTGCTGAAAAGACTGTCAGGAGGTTGCGGCTGCCCTTGAGTCCGCCGAAGGTGGGGCTGGGGGCAGCGGTCTCACCGGTAATCTTGCCTGCGTTGTTTCCCGCAGCCAGAGAGAAGTTGCCGCCTGCAGCACCCACGTCGAGGGTGCTGTTCTGCAGAGCGAGGTTATTGCCGAGGGACAACCTGGCACTGGTGTTGATGACCGTGTCGCCGGAGAAGTTCTGCGCCGCGGCGAGTTCCACGCGGATGCCGGATGCTCCAGTACCGCCAACGATCAACCCTTGCGTGCCGGTCAGCTTGTTGGCGCCCACGATGCCGATCAGCCCGCTGCTGTATTTGCCGCCGAGGCGGTAGTTGTCGCTGGCCGGCGTCAGGGTGCCAGAGTACTCCATTTTCGCGCCGTTGCTGGCCCAGTTGCCCAGGAAGGCTTGCGGCAGGTTGGCTCCGGCGCTGCTGCCAAAGTCGAGGTTGTTGGCGGTCGTGCCGGTCATGACCGTGATTTCATCAGTGGTTTCCACCATACGGTTCAGGAAGGCGTTGCTCAATGCGTTAAAGCGGATGCCAGCGCCAGCGGCCACAGTGACGTTGCGCCCACTTCCGCCGCCAAGGTTTGCATTGCTCATGCCCGCGAGATCCATCCACCCCTGACTGATCACCGTGTCACCATTCCATACATTAGCGGCGTTGGATAGAAGCAGTATCCCTGCTCCAGTCTTGGTGAGGCCAGCCGTGCCGGTGCTGGTGCGGATCGCGCCGGAGATGGTGGCGCTGACCGTGCCCGCAGTCTGGTTGACCTGCACGGTGCGCGTGGTGCCGTTGAGATCGATCTTATTTGAAAAGGTCAGGCCTGAGCCGGATTGGGCAGACGCAGCCTGCAACACCAGGGTGCTCGGATTGAAAAAGGCGCTTCCCCAAACGACTTCGAAGGCGGCGTTATTGTTGAGCGTCAAGGTCATTCCGGTAGCACCGTTTTCGCTGAATCCGCTGGTTCCTCCAAGGATCTGAATCTGCCCGGGATTGCTGCCAAGTGTGCGGGTGAAGGTCGCGGTCCAGTAATCCTCGTAAACACCGTCATTGATGGTGATGTTCGAGTTCGCGGACGCGTTGCTGATGAACCGGATGGTGCCGCCGTTGATCGTGGTAGTGCCGGAGTAGTTATGGGCAGGGGCCGTGCCACCGCCGCCCAGTATCAGTATACCTGAACCGTTCTTGGTGATGCCGCCCGTGCCGGTGATGATGCTCGCCGTGCCAGAGAAGTCAACAGTTCCGGAGCCGTCAACCGTCAGCAGGTTGCCTCCATTGACCAAGCCGGCTGAGGCTTTGAGCGTAGTAGCCGAGTTGTTCAGCCAGGACTGAGCCCCGCCCAGGGTGATGGGGCTAATGATCGTCACAGCAGCCGAACTGGCGTTCTTGGTGATACCGTTGTTGAGCGTGATCGTCTGTCCAGCCGTGCCCAGCGTGTAGGTGCCGGTGAAGGATGGGCTCAAGGTGAGCGAATTAACGGTGGTCGGGCTGGCGAGGGTGACTGCCCCGGCGGCGGTGGCCGTACCGCCGAAGACGGCATCACTGCCGGAGACCCAGTTCTGGTTGGCCGTGCCGTTCCACCACAGATTGGCACCCAGCCACGCTCCACCTCCATTCGACTGGCCAGCGCCAGTCCCGTTTGCATCCCACGTGAGTTGGGCCTGCGCAATTCCCGCACTGATCAATACCATCGCACAGACGATGGCTGCACTGTTTCTTATTTTCATATTCATACTCCTGTTAGCCGCTTTCGCGGGTGTTTTGAAGGTGGCGTGTTGAATGCTATAGCGCGACTGATCCACACGACCAGCGCCTGCTTACAGGCCACCTAATCTCTACTATTCTTATAGTATAAGGCCGTGGGGCAGGAAAAGGCAACAACTCAAATAGGCTACAAACAGGCTACAAGGGGGGAGAAGGGAAGTTCTAAAGTGCTAAAGTTCTAAAGTGCTAAAGTGTAGCTGGAAACTAGACACTGGAAACGGGGCAATGCCTTGGTGAAAGCGGGGCATACGTTTAATTTGCTCGATCAGTCAAGGGGTCAATCGGTCAACCTGTCACCCCCGTCAATCGGTCAAATGTCGTGAATGTCAAAAGGAGAACGGGTTTCCCAACCCGTTGAAGCACGGACAGGAAAGTCCGTGCCCCTTTTTCTTGACGCCAAGACTCAAGGCCCTCTTCTCCCCAAACACGTCAGTCACACGCAGGGGCACCTTACATAATTCGGATGAACGTGCCGGCAGCTTTGACCTTCAATAACAGTGTCTTGTTGCCCTCCCCGCCCCACTCCAGTTTGCCGTTGACCCCGCTCAGGGTCGGCAGGTCCGTGAGCGCCGTGCCGCCCAGCGTCAGCAGCGGATAGATTCCTGGCAAGAGACTGCTCGGCGACACCACAATCTCCGGCGTCCCGTTGAAGGTCAGGTTGCCTACGATGCTGAGCGGGGCCACGCTCTCACTGGGCGCGACGTCGAACGAGTACCGCAGCTGCGACCCGTTGTTCAGCGCCAGGCTGGCGCAGGCCCACGGCATGCTGCTGTTGGTGACGCTGACACCCAGGGCAGCGGCGGAGGAAACTGTCACGGCGCTGTTGGTGCAGGTGCCGCCCGTCACACCCGTCAGCGTCCCGCTGCTGATGGTCGTCGCGCCGCTGTAGGTGTTCGTGCCAAAGAGGGTCAGCGTGCCAGTGCCATTCTTGACGAGCACGCCCGCGCCACTGATGATGCCGCTGATTGTCTGCTCTGCCGAGCTGTTGTAGGCGAACGTGGCGCCGCTTGAGATGGGGATGATGTTGGTGTAGGTGCCACTCCCCAGTACGCCGGATCCGCCGATCACCAAGGTGCCGGCGGTGACAGCCGTGGGCCGCACGTAAGTGTTCGTGCCGGAGAGCGTCCACGTCCCCGTGCCGCTCTTGCTCAGCCCGGCTGCCGTGAGGGTGGACAACCCACCCGCAAGCTCGCCGCTGCCCGTCCCGCCGAGGATGAGCGCTCTGCTGCCTGAGGAGAGGGTCACCGTGAACGGGCTGGTGAACTTCAGTAGGCCAGTGCCCGAGGCATCGATCGTCTGCGTGCAAGTGCCGTTGAATCGCACGTCCATGATGCGGTCCGTGGTCTCACCCGGGCCCGTGTATTTCAGGGTGCAGCTTGCCTGGGCTCCTCCACTGCCCAGCTGAATGGTGCCGTTGTCCGCGTTGGTCGGCGCGCCCAGGGAGCTGCTGGCGGAATGGACCGTGCCCAGGGCCACGTCGTTGGAGACGCTGTTGAACGAGGTCACGTTCACCGTGCAGCCAGCGGTGCTTTGCGGCATGATGGACGTCTTGCCGGTGTACGTATGGTTGGTCCCGGAGAGCGTCAGGGTGCCGCCGTAGGCCTTGGTCAGGTTGCCGTCGCCGCTGATGACGCCGCTGAAGGTCTGGGCCGCACTGCTCCAGACCGACAGCGTGGCGCCGTTGGTAATGAAAATGTTTCCGGCGTAATTACCATTGCCAAGGGTTCCGGCAGTATTCTTACCGACGTACAAATTACCGCCGTTGATCGTGGTGCTGCCCGTGTAGGTGTTGGCGCCGGAGAGGGTCAGGTTGCCGGCGGAGGCCTTGGTCAGGGAGTAGTCGCCTGCAATCGCGCCGCTGACCGTCAGCGTCTTGTTGAGGGCCACGTTCCAGGTCTGGTCCGCGCCCAAGAAGATCGCTGAACTGATCGTGGGGTCGGCGGCGTTCGCAGTCACCGAGATGGCGCTGCCCGGCGCGGCTACGGTTCCTGCCGTAGCGGAGGAGCTCAGGAGCGTCAGCGAGTTGTTTTGAGTGCCCCCGCCGATGGTGACCGCCGTGGCGTCGTCGATCGTCACACTGTTAATGATCATATCTGCTCCGAGCACCGTGGTTTGCTGGGCTTTTCCAGTCTGCCCGGTGGCAAAGACCACATCGGCTGCGGTGCCAGGCACCAGGGCGGTGGCCGTATAGGATGGCGTGGTGGAGGACCAGTTGCCCGCCGTGCCCGTGGAGAGAGCCCAGGCGTTGTCCACGCCAGAAAGGCTGGTCCCTGCGACTTTGTTCCCCTGCCAGTAGAAGGTGGACAGCGGGGAGACGTCCGCAATGCTGCCGATCGAGACCGTGGTCGGGGACAAGGTCAGCGTGGCAGTATAGTTCGTCAGGTTGGCCAAGTAAAACTGGGAACTGCTGAGCGTGCTGCCTGCGCCGCCTGTCAGCAGCGTGACGCTGCCTGAGGGGGAGCCGGAGCGGCTGACGGAGACGGGGAAGATGCTGTTCGCCGCCGGGACGATGTCGGCCGTGGAGGTCAGCTGGTCTCCGGCGCTTGCTCCCGTCCAGTCAAAGGAGAGCGAGGCACCGCTAGCGAGGGCCAGTGCGGAAATAGTGAAGCTCTGCGCCGTGCCGTCCGCAAAACTCAAATGCCCCGCCGCTGCAACGCTATTCGTCCCGGTGGCGGGAAGGGAGCTGTCGCCGCTGAAGACGAGCTTGCCGGCGCTGATCGCCGTGCCGCCGGAGTAGGTGTTGGTGCCGGAGAGGGTCCAGGTGCTGGCTCCAAGTTTGCTGATCGACAAGGGCAGGGCGTTGACGTTAGAACCGTAGTCTGCAGGGTTCAGAATGTTTCCGCTGATGATGTTCCCGCTGGCCGTGCCGCTGAGCACGAGTGTGTCGGCCCAAGCACCCGGGCTCGCCAGCGTTCCTGCAACCTGCTGAACCGTTCCAGCGACCGTGAGCGGTGCGGTCGTGGGGTTGAATCCTTGGCCTTTTGTTGGAGCACTGTTTCCTCCTGAACCTACGTTTTTCGCCAGGTCTACATCGCCGACCTGCAGCCTGTAGTTGTTCGCACCGGTGACATTCAAGATGTAGCCGCCCGCTCGGGGATCCGTGATGCTCGCAAAGTTCATCTTTCCCAAAACAAGGGTGCTGCCGGTGGTCGCGCCGCCGTTGTTGCCCGCGAAGATCGTCCATTGCGCAGTGACACCGCCGCTCGTCTGTGCCGTCCTTACATTCACCTGGTTGCCCAGGCTGACCGTGCCGGAATCGTCCATCAGGAGATTCAGTTTGCCGCCCCCTCCGCCCGCCGAGCCATTGAGGGGATCGAAGCTGATCGTTGAATTTGGCGACAGCGCTGACTTGCCTCTGATGGTCAGCGTCACATTGTCTGGGCTAGTGTTCCCGCTGTAGGTGTTCGTTCCAGACAACGTCCAGTAGCTGGACTGGGCGAGCAGGCTGATCACCGCACTGGCACCGTTGGTAATCGCGCCGGCAAACGTGTTGTTGCCCGTATTTGAGCCTGCGAGCGTCAACGTCTTTGCGCCGGCGCCGGTGATCAGCAGGCCGGTGTTGATGGTGATGGTGTTGGCCGAGTTCGCATTGTTGTTATAGAGTGTGGGGCCGGCTGAACCGGCGAGTTCGATTTGGCGATTGTTCAGGACCAACGGGGCAACCGCGCCGGAGGCCCACTCAAACTTGCCCCCACTGCTCGTGAACCTGATGTTGCCGGCACCGAGCTCGTCCTTCAAACTGTTAAACCGGATCGTCATGTCGCTAAGGCCGCTGTTAGGTATGATGATGGGGCCTGTGAAGTCGTTACTTGTGGAGTAGAAGTTCAATTGGCGTCCCCCGGAACCGCCCGCGTCAGTGAATGTGAATGCTCCAGAGCCGGTAAGTTTTCCGATAGTCGTGAAGTTGTTGTTGCCATTGACGGCAATGGAACCTCCGCCAGCGCCCACCACGACGTCGCGCACCGAGGATAGATTGACGCTCGGAACCTTTAACTGTCCATTATTCAGCGTAATCGAGCCGCTGGTGGCGCCGAGGATGTTATCTGACGAGCCGACTTGAAGCACACCCCCATTGATGACCGTGCCGCCACTGTAGCTGTTGCCGACGTTTGACAGCGTCAGCGTGCCCACGCCGGTCTTCGTGAGCGGCCCTGTGCCCGCAAGAATGGAAGCGATCGTCACGGCCGCAGAATTCGAGATGGTCCCAGCCGCGCCGAAGGTGACAGTGTTATTCGTGAGGGTATAGGCAGCCGTGAAGATCATCCCACCGACCGTCACCCCTTGATTCGTGACCGTGCCCGCCGTGCCGCCGAAGACGGCAATGTCATTGTTGGCGTTGTTCCAGGACACATGAGGTACTGCACCTGCATCCCAGTTGAGCGTCGTGGTATCCCACGTGCCATTGCCGCCGGCGCTGGAGCCGTTGCCGTCGACGCCGATGTTCACCGACCCGCCGTCCCAGTATACGTTGTCGGCCATGGAGGACAAGGCCGTAAATACGAGCATTGCCGCGCAGGCGAGGCCCAAACCATTTCTTGTTTTCATGTTACCACTCCTTATTATTCACTGCCGTCACAGAGATGAAACGTGTGTTATCCTCTGTGACTATTAATAGTATCTCATAACTTCCGAAAAAAGTGAACACCACTTTAGGCGAATATATCACCATTTTAGGCGAATTCACCACACAGGATGAAGAACACAAATAGATGACAAACAGGCTACCCGGGGGAAGTCTAAGAAGTGTCAGTAAGTTGGGAAGTGCCAATAAGTCTTGAACGTCAAAAGGGGAACGGGTTTCCCAACCCGTTGAAGCACGGACAGGAAAGTCCGTGCCCTTTTTTTTTCTTTTGCGCCAGGGAACAGACGAGCCTTTCACAGAGCGGCTCGCCACAGTCTCGCCCTTGATTCGCGCCCGGCGTCATCTCTGCATCTGGAGGGCGAGACTGTGGCGAGCCGCTGCTTATCTTAGCATCATTCACATCTGGCCCAAGACATTTTCAAGGGCTTCACGAAAGCGAGGGAACCGGAAGGTGAAGCCGCTCGCCAGCAACCAGCCCGGCACTACGCGATGGCTCTTGATGATGAGGCCTGTCTCCGTCCGCAGGAAAACCGCACCGAGCTCCAACATCCACTCCGTCGCTGGCAACCCAAAGGGCACGCCACACAGTTCCCTGAAGAGCCGCATCATCTCGGCGTTCGGCAGCGGATTCGGCGCGGCGAAATTCACGGGGCCGCTCAACGCCTCATGCCCGATCACCCACTCGACCGCATAACAATAATCTTCTTCATGAATCCACGAGACAAACTGCTTCCCGCTCCCCATGCGTCCACCCAGACCCAGCCGCGTTAAGCGGCGCAACACAGGCACCACACTGTTGCGGTTCATGCCCAGCACCAGAGTCGTGCGCAGTGCGGCCTTGCGCGTGCGCGGCGTCTGAGCCTCGTTGAAAGCCTGCTCCCATTGCTGGATAAGCTCAATGAGAAAACTGTCCTTCGCCTCGGGGGTCGCACCCTGGGCGCCCTCCTCGTCCATGTCCAGGTCAAAAGTGTGTTTGTAAAGCGACGCTGAACTGGCATTGAGCCAAACGCGCGGAGGCACGACACAGTTCGCGATCGCCTGCCCGATTGCCTGCGTGGGCAAGATGCGCGACGCGAGCAGCACCTTGCGGTTCGTTGCTGTGTAGCGGCAATCCACTGACCGACCGCAGAGATTCACAACCGCTTCCGCACCCTCCAGCTCTTGTGCCCAAGCGTTGACCGTCTCACCGTCCCACGCCACTTCACGCAGCCCGCCCGCGCTCGTCTTGGGCTGTCGGGTCAGCACGACGACATCCCATTGTAACGCGCTGAAATAGCGAGCCAGTGCCTGGCCGAGAAAACCCGAACCGCCAGCCAGAATAATTTTCTTTTTCATTTTAATTCGAGCAACTTTTCGACAAGAGGTTCGGCATATGCGGTCTGCCAAACATCGGGAACGAGTTTGTCATCAGCCTCTGCCTTTGCAAGGACGACAACCTCCAGCTCTTTCCCGACCATCTCGGCTGTGAGCGGGAAGTAATAAGTGGTGTTGCTGGCGCGTTTGCCGGTGTTATTCTCAAAGCCATTGCAGGGGAAGGAGGGCGCACGATCGGCTGCTCCAATATACGCTCCCGCCTTCGTGCGCAAGGCCACGTAAGCCCCCTCAGGACCATGTTTTCCATTCAAGGCGACGCAGAGATAACCGCCCTTCACAAACTCGTCCACCTGGATCGTTCCTGACCAGGCCTTGGCGAACTTCATACCTGTGTAGGAACCGAAAAGGTTAGAGGCTCTCCAGGTGTCACGCGGAAGGGGCTGTTGCCCAACGTATGCATTCACCTCGGAAAGAACACAACCAAACTTGGGAATCCGCACATAGCGGACCTTCAACCCCTTCGGAAGTCTGATCCAGCTCTTCTCCCCGTGAATATAGGGGATGGTTGTCCAGCTCTTCAAGTCAGCCGAGACTTCAGCCTTTGAGCCCCCTTCCCCTTCCAGCAAATCGCCCAGGGCGTATTGGTTGGGAGCAATCAGCTCAATGATCTCAGGAGCGATCACCGCGCCAAAATCAAGGCGGAAGGGCGCATCTTCCGTCACACGACTATCACGGCCACGCCGGCCTTTCACATAGAAGGTCGTCTCGGGATTACCGTCAAACAAGTAACGGTCCCAGAGTCCGCGTCCGACAAAGGTACGCTGATTAAAGAAGGCATCGCGGGCTGCTTTGACCGCAGGAATCTTCGTCGGTCCGGAGCGGACCACGGAGCGCGCTTCGAGCGCATTGCTGTCTGCGGCAAAACAGGTCGCCTCATAAAGCGCCTCGGCATCTGTTGGAAGCTTTGCGGCAGAGAGCGTCGCGAGTTTGCGATGCCAGGGATTTTTCAGTGGCGTACCCTCGAAGGAGACCGTGACGGTCTCGCCCATGGCAAAGACCTTCACGGGTTTTCCGCTGAGCGTGGCCGTGGTGAATTTTCGTGTGCCCGGCTGAAGGGTCACGGGTGCGGAGGTTCCAGGATGTCCCAGCAGGCGGATGAGGACAGGCTTGTCAGGCGTGTCGCGAACCACTTCATAATTACAGCCTGTAACGCCGACCTCGGGGCACCCTCCGGTGGTTGCGAGCAGGAGACAGGTCCGGAAGGCGGGGACGGTGACAATGCAACTCTCACCAAAACGATAGGTCCCTAAAATTTTCTCCGTCGGATGGAGCTGACGGATCTCAACCTTCTCCGCAGGAGCCAATCCCATGACCTCCCCTGCCGTAAACGTATAGGAAGTTGGCTCCCATGTCAGATTGCGCAAGGTAATGAAGCGTGTCTTCGCATCGCCTCGTGCCACGGCATTGGTACCAAACTGTACGCACGGCAACAACAGTGCATTGACAAGAATTTCGCGATTGCGACGCGCGAGATTGAAGATGCGGGCGAATTTCGGAAATTCGTCATCCCGGAGAAGCCATGGATTTCCATAGACCTCGGGAGCTAAGATGAGGTTGCGGCCGAAGGTCTGCAAGATCATGTCATCGTCAAAATAATCGAGACAGGATGAGATGCAGACACCATGGTCCTCATAAAGGCGGCTGAAACCTTGCGTGTTGCCCCGGCTGATGGCTCCCGCACGATGGTGCGGCGCGGTGGTGGTGTTGCTGATATGAACATCAACGTATGTCTCTTGTCCATCCCATAGCTGGGTCGTCATAAGGGCGAGGCCCTCAGGTCCGAGGGGGAGTCGGTGGTTGAGCGCGATGAGGTCAGGACTGTGGACGCGCGACGCCTTCATCATGCGGATGAAGGACGCCTCTTTTTCGGGGCGCAAATCTCCGCAGACCTGGTCAAACTTGTAGAGCGCCCAATTGAAGTCCCTGCACAGTCCGGCCATCATGTCGATGCGATCCTGCTCCTCTTCAGGCGTGTTACCGAAGCCGTCGGGGCCTCCCCAGTGGCCTAAGCGCGTGCCCATGTTGGCTGCGGCTTTCACCACGCCAGTCAGTCCGTTCGGAAATTGCTGCTTGAAACGGTCGGACGTCTTGATGGTCGTCGTGAAGAGTTTGCCGTCCAGAAATCCCGCATCGAACGCATAGATGTCGAGTGTCATGCCGTACTCATCCTTCAACCACTGGAAGAAAGCCAGATTCGCCAGCGTCTGCGCCTCGGTCGTGCCTTCGTTGGTATTGTTGATCCAGGAGAAGTACTGCGATTTCGCCGGCGTCGTCTGGTCAGCTCCGGCCAAGGGGGCGGGTGCTTTCACGGCTGCCAGCAGCGGGGCCTGCAGCAGGATGGCGAGCGCGCATACCAGAAGCGGGGTGTTTAAAGTTTTTGTCATCTTAGAATCGTTCATACTTGTTGTCTCCGTGTTAGTCGATAAGTGGATTGGAATGATGGAATATGGGAATGGTGGAATGATGTTTCTGGAGGGCGAGACTTTGGCGAGCCTATCAACTGCCAGCTGTATGAGACATCTACAGTGCCATGTCCTACGATTACCCTATTCCAGTATTCCATCATTCCATCATTCCTTGTGTTACCATTCAGTTTGTTGCAGGTCCGGATGACACCTTCTGCCTCTTCTCATGCGAGGGGTCCTCCGCCTCGCCCTGGTCTTTGCCCGGCGTTCTTGGTGCCATTGAATCAGCACCTTGCACTGGACCTTTTGTAAAGCATGCAGTGGACGTGGCAATCAACTTACCTTCATGAAAGAGGGCGGCGCGAACCGTCGTGGTCTTCTGAAGGGTGAAGGGCGTTGTGTAGCAGGGCGAGGATGAGACAGGCTCCGAGCCATCCAGTGTGTAGTGAATTTCAAACGGCTGCTTGGAGAGCGGGCCACGCAACGCCACGCGCACGAACGCGAGGGTCACCGTTGCGCTGACGCTAAAGCTGGAGTCTCCGAGCACACTCAAGGCCGCCACTTCCACAGGGCCGTCCTTTCCATCCAGGCCTGCATAGAAGGCGCGGGCCAGGCCTCCAAACGCTTTACGCCACGGTTCGCGCTGCGGCGTGACGTCCACAGGATCGCCATTCTCGCACCCGAGGAAGCGCGCAGGACCCAGCAGCGCCACCCCGATGTGGCTGTCAGCGTACGGCACAAGCGTGCCGTGTTTGTCAAGCACCGCCAGCGACACGAGCGCAAGGTCGCTTCGCGAGGCCTTGAGCGCGGCGTTGTCTGTCGTGAGCTGCAATTTAGTTGGCGTTCCGGCAGTACGTTGCACGGTCTCAGCCACGGCCTTGCCGTCACGATAGGCCACAGCCTTCAACTCGCCTGGTTTGTAGGGCACCTGCCAGACGCATTCAAAGAGGTCTGTGCGCGGCTTGCGGCCCAGCGATACGCCATCCTGAAAGAGTTCGACCTCCTCCGCGTTGGCGTAGGCCACGACAGGAATGGTTTTAGCCTCCATCCCGGGGTGCGTCCAATGCGGCAGCAGGTGCACCATGGGCGCCGCTGTCCAGATGCTGCGATAAAAATGGTAGTGATCTTTGGGAAAACCGGCGAGATCGATCACGCCGAAGTTAAACGCGCGGGCGAGCGATTGCGTGCCGGACCAGCCTGCCTCGCCAAGATAATCAAAGCCTGTCCAGCGGAACTCGCCCATGACCCATGGACGCGAGAGCGTGCGCTTCCAGCAGTTGCGCGCCACGAGGCGTCGTCCGCAGTTGTCGTAAGAGGAGCGGTAAGCCGTATGGCCGCCTGTGAACACCTCCGGCTCAGCATAGTTCGGAAGATTGTCCATGTCCTTGAACACCGTGCGGACGGTCCGATAGAAACTTCGTGTCTGGAAACTGTGCGGTTCCTCGGTCATCACAATCGGAATGGTTGGATTGTCACGATGGTAATCCAGAAGCACGGAATCTTTTTCCACAATGCCGCCGTTGAAACCTGCCACATCCACACCGTAGATCACTGCGCCGCCGGTCGTGGGTCTGGTTTTGTCCAGCGAGTGGATCAACTCGGTGATCTTGTAATCATCTCTTTTGCCGGTTTCGTTACCGATGCTCCAGAAGATCACGCACGGATGGTTGCGGTCGCGGCGAATCCAATCGGCCACATCCCGTTGCCACTCCGCAGCAAAGAAACGTCCGCCATAGTCGTGGTCAGCCTTCTCATGCCAGCCGTCATAGATCTCGTCCATCACCAGGAAGCCCATGCGGTCGCACAGGTCATAGAAGTAGGGAAGCTGGGGATTATGGGAGACGCGAATCGCGTTGCAGCCCATGGCCTTGAGCTGGTTCAGCCGGCGTTCCATCAGCGCCTCGGGCATGGCCGCGCCCACAGGGCTGGCCCCCTGATGCTCGCAGACGCCCTTAAGTTTCACAGGCTGGTCATTGAGATAGAAGCCTGTCTTCGCATCGAAACGGAGCGTGCGCACCCCAAAGGGGGTCATGATCTCGTCCACGGTTTTGCCGTCACAGACGATGCGCGTCTTGAGCGTATAGAGCGACGGAGACTCGATCGACCAGCGTCGCGGGTGCTTCAGGGCGATTTCCTGCGTCACGGTGATTGTCTCACCTGCGGGCAGACTTTTCTTCGTGGTTGCGAAGTTCTTCGCTTGATTGTCAGGCCCGAGTATTTCCATGTCGACTTGGATTTCAGCCGTGGACTTCGAAGCGTTCTTGACTTCCACGTCCGCGCGAACCACTGCTGCATCCTGCGTGACTACGGGGGTCTGCACGAAGACTCCTGATGGCGGAACATGCACGGGATCAGCGAAGATCAGGCGTACAGAGCCATAGATGCCGCACCCGTGATACCAGCGTGCGCTGGGCTCACGCGAATTATCCACGCGCACAGCCAGGACGTTGCGGCCGGGCCGCAGTTTCGAGGCAAGATCGCAGGTGAAACCGAGGTACCCATACGGCCGACCGCCGACGCGCTCGCCGTTGAGCCACACCTCGCTATTCATGTAGACCCCATCGAATTCCAGTGTCGCTCCCCTATCCTTCCAGCCCTCGGGTATTTGGATCTCGCGCCGATACCAGCCGATGCCAGAGGGCAGGTAGCCACAGAGTACGCCTGACTTGTTGGTCGGGCTGTAGTCGCCCTCAATACTCCAGTCGTGCGGCACATCCAGCATCCGCCAGACGGAATCGTCGAAAGCAATCTCCTTCGCCGCGACAGTGTCTCCGAGAGTAAAGCGCCAGCCGCAATCCAGATTCTGGACCACGCGTGGTTCCGCGAAGGTGCTGGTGGCGCAGTTCACAAAGACCATTGTCAGGAGCAACCCCAACAGTCCCTGCTTCTGTCCCGTTAAAATGATTTTTTCCAAAGGGGATCTCATTCTCAAGTTTCGAGTTTCAAGTTTCAACATTCCAGTATTCCAATATTCCACTCTTCTAATGTTCCAGTGTTGTTCTATTGTTTCAGATGTTGTGTGAAAGATCAACTTTCCAAATAGGTGACAAAGAGGCTACAAGGGGAAGGGGGGGAAGTTCTAAAGTTCGAGAGTTCTAAAGTGCTAAAGTGGAACTGGAAACTGGATACTTGAAACTGGAAACTTGAAACTTTGCTGTGCTTTTAACCTCTCCTGTGCGTCCACTGTGTGGTCGCACTGAATACACGGACAGATAAGAATGGCGCTAAGATAAACATATTCGGGCCGTATTTATGCGGCTCAGCGCAGCTTCGCCCTCCATTTTCAATGCCGATTCGCAAGCTGGAGGGCGAGGCTGAGGCGAGCCGTTGCTTATCTTAGCGCCATTGCGGAGAGACAAGCTAAAAACCACTGGGAGCAGAAGTGTGAAAATTTTCCTAAAGCAATCCTTCAAATCCTGTTCATCCTGTCGAAAAAACTATTCACCCCAGTTTCCAGTTTCAAGTTTTCTCTAAACCAACTCAAAAATCTGAAGCCGTCAGGCGCTTCTCTTGGCCTCTTGCAAGCTCAAGCGTCTTGGTCTTCTGCCCATAAAGGACAGGACACACGTTGGCACCATTCGAAACGCCGCGCACGACGGCCTGCACCAACTTGCCCTCTCTCCATTCCACATCCACCTCAAAGCCATTGCGGGCGCGCAGCCCCTTGACGCTACCTGTAGCCCACGCATTCGGCAAGGCCGGCAGCAGATGGATGACGCCGGTCTGTGACTGCACCAGCATTTCGCAGACGCCTGCTGCATAGCCGAAGTTGCAGTCGATCTGGAAGGGCGGATGAAAGCCCCATAGATTGGGATAGACGTTGTTCTTGATGAACTCCCCCAGCAACTTGTAAGCGCGGTTACCATCGTGGAGGCGCGCCCAGATGCAGATCTTCCACGCCTTGCTCCAGCCGGTCGAACCGTCGCCACGCGCATCCATCGAAACACGTGCCGCAGCAGCCAGCTCAGGCGTTGTCACCGGCGAGATCTGCCGTCCCGGATGTACGGCAATGAGGTGCGAGAGGTGACGGTGTGTGTCTTTCGGATCGTCCAAGTCCTCGGCCCACTCTTGCAACTGCTTCCATTTTCCAATTTGAGGCCCCAGCAGACGCGATTTCATGTCCGCCACTTTTTTGCGGTACTCAGGATCAATGCCCAAAGCCTCAGAGGCCTCAATCGTGTTGTTAAAGAGATCCCACGCCAGTTGCTGTTCATACGAATTGCCCTCTGAGAAGGGACCATGCTCCGGCGACTGGCTCTTGGGACTGACCAGGCGGCCTGCCGCATTCGTCTTCAACGAATCTTCCCAGTACTCGCAAAGCTCCTTCATGACAGGATACGCCCGGGTGCGGAGGTACTCCTTGTCCTGCGTAAACGCATAGTGATCCCACAAATTCTGTGCCACCCACGATGCATCGCCCGGGACCCAGTGGTACGTGGCACCACCGAAGATGCCGTTCTCGGAGCGTGTCGCCCAGCCGCGGACATTGAATTCCTTCTTGGTCGCTTCGCGCCGCACTTCGCGGATGGAGTTCACCCATTCCGCGAGCGGCAGGAAACATTCGGAGAGATTGGCCTGATCCACGAACCAGTAATTCATCTCCACATTCACATCCGTGTGATAATCAGAACGCCACGGCGGATGGTTGTAGGTGTTCCAGACACCTTGCAGGTTGGCCGGCAAATCACCGGGCCGCGAACTGCAGATCATGAGGTACCGCGCGTATTGAAACAGCATCTCCTCAAGATCAGGATCAGGCTTGTTCTGCCGATAAGAGGCCAGGCGGGCCCCAGTCGGGAGGCTTTGCCTCTCCACAGGGGTGGTGCCCAGGTCCAGCGTCACACGATTGAGCAGGCTCTGATAGTCCTGCACATGTTCCGCCAGCAGGTCATCGAAGGATCGTTTTGACGCAGCGGTGAGTCGTTCGACAATCCGCTGATGCGGATGCTCCTGCTTCCAGCCTTTGGCGCGCTGGTTGAAGTAGTCGGTTCCGGCATCCAGGAGGATGACCAGGCTGTCGCAGTCCTTGAAGGAGACGACACCGTTTTTCGCGCTGACAGTGCCGCCTTGGTTCAAGACCATGGCTTGGGCTTCATACGACAACCCGATCTTCGCGTCAAGTTTCCCTGAAAAGCCAATCGTGTTGCCGAACGTGTTCGTTTCGCCGGGGTGAGCATTCTTAAGCCAGAGCGTCCCGGTATAGGCGCTTTTCTTGTCGGCCGTGAAACGGAAGACCATGACATTGGCCGGGTGGCTGACAAAATATTCGCGCCTGTAACGGACGCCAGCTTGTGCGTAGGCAATGGTGTGAAGCGCCTTCTCGATATCCAGTTCTCGCCTATACAGGCTATTGGTCGACGATGTCTCCGCATGGCCCTCCAGCGCAATAAACAGCTCGCCGAAATTTTGATAGCGTCCTGTCTCGTCCTCGTCACCGGTCCAGAGCGAATCCTCATTGAACTGGATATGCTCTTCCGCCATGCCGCCATAGATCGTCGCGCCCAGGCGGCCATTGCCGATGGGATAGACAGAGGAATCCCACAGGTGCTGGAAATACTTAATGGGCTTGGGCTGATTCGGCAGGACGGTGACAGGCTCCGCCGACCAGATCACCTGTTTCGAAGTGGCTTTCTCGGCACCCGCAGCCGCACTGGATGAAAGCGCCATGAAGGAAGCGAACAGCAAACATGTAAACTCGAAACGTCTATTTCTTTTCATAATCCCCTCCAGCTTTGCTCTTATTCACGGATGCGTTCCAGTCTTCAAGAACCTTATTCATCCGGGCAACGACCTCTGGTTTTTCTTTTGCTATATCTTTAGTTTCGCCGAGGTCTTCAATCAAGTCATAGAGGTGTTTCTCCTTGCCGGTCACCATGAGTTTGTACCGGTTATCAGATAAGGCAGTCCCCTTCCCGCCCATGAAACCGATCGGCGTGGGCCGTTCAGCCATCTTTCCCTCAAGCAGCGGCAGCAGGCTGATGCCATCGAGCGGCAGGGGCTTGTCCTTCGGCATCGGCACTTTGGCAGCTTCGAGAATCGTCGGATAGAAATCGCTGGTGACCACCGGGACGGAGGTCTTGCCCGGCTTCACCCGCGCGGGCCACTCGCAAATGCCGGGAACCCGGATGCCGCCCTCGTCGATAGAACTCTTGCCGCCCTTCAAGGGGCTGTTGTTGCCGGGCCGTCCATTGTCCGAGTTGAACCAGAGCATCGTGTTATCGGCAATGCCGCGTTCGCGGAGTCCTTTACGCAGCGTCCCCATGGCCCGGTCCACGCCCGCGATTTCACCCAACTCAGGATCGCCACCTGCTGCCTGCAAATCCGATTGCAGGGGTTTATGCGGCGAATGCGGATTGCCAAACCAGATGACAGCCAGAAACGGCTTGCCGGGATCCTTTGCTTTCAGCGTGTCGAGCCACTTCAGCGCTTCCGCCACAATTACATCCGAGCCATCGCCCTGTGTGGTGACAGGCTCGCCGTTTCGGCTGAAGGTCGTGTTCGTATCGAAAAAGTTGGAGACTGAAAACCAGGTTTCAAAACCAAACGCCCCGGGATTTAACGGATCATCCTTCGCTATCGGCTTGCCAGCACCGCTCTTTCCGTTGAGATGCCACTTGCCGAAATGACCAGTCTTATATCCGGCTGCACCGAGCGCGTGGGCGATCGTCTTCTCCTCCAGCTTCAACGGCTTGCCATAGAGCGTGACTCCGTAACGGAAAGGATGGCGTCCGGTCAAGCAACTTCCGCGCGTCGGCGAGCAGACCGGAGAGGACGCATAAAAACGGTCGAAGCGCATGCCGGCTGCGGCCATCTTGTCCAACTCGACAGTTTTGAACGTCCCATTCGCCAGCCGGCCCTTTTCGTTGTAACTCACATCGGCCCAGCCCTGATCATCTGTCATGCAGAGGATCACATTCGGCCGCTCCTCCTTCGCACCCTGCGCGATACCCGGAATCCCTCCTGCAAAAAATAACGCACTCAGTGCAATTGTTTTCAGCAGAACATGTGTATGGTTAGACCTTGCTTTCATTCCCCTCCCCTTTCAGTCACTACGCATTCCATCATGGTTCGTTCCATGGCTTCGCCAATTATTAAAAACGTCCCAGCTGGTTAATGTAACAAAAGCGTTTCTCATTTGAAAGACTGATCATGACCGCTGTTCCAACAAGGGCGCATCTGTGATTCATTGGCCTGTTGACTCGGGGGCAGTTCCCCTGGGCGCATAGGCTCGCCTGTGCAGCAGAGCGTCTCCTGGGCGCATAGGCGTCCTCGCCTGTGCACTGGCGGCAAGAGCCGACAGATATTGTTTTGTTGTTTTGATTTGCGGTGTGTACAGGCGAGGACGCCTATACGCCCAAGCAGAGAAAGTCCCTGCTGTCCCTTCAGTCGCTTCAGTCCCTTTGCCTCCCATGTGGGGTCCAAGGACTCAGAGACGGAAGGACTATTAGACTTAAAGTGTCTTCACCGTCCTAGGTCTTGCTTTTAAGTCTTTGAGTCTTCACGTCTTTGCGTCCTCAGCCTCAAAAATACGCTTGTTTTTGCAAACCCAAACGGCCATAATCAAATCATGCGTGGTTTGTTTCCCAGAAAAAGACAACGAACCTCCATTAAACGTGTTGCAAGAAAATGAGAATAACAAGACTCACAGTATTCACGTTCCTGTCAGTTGCCCTTGCGCACACACCTATGTGTAGCGCCGATGACAAAGTGCACCTTGATATGCTTGGTCCTTCAAACGTTATTGCTGCAGTTGTCGGGTATCAAACGACACGCAAACTCGAATGCGGGGTTGAGGTGCCTCTGTTTTCGACTGACAGAGAGGCTGGAAACGGGACCGAAAAGGGCGTCTTGTTTTATGTCATTGCTCCGACAAATCTGACGGGTAAATTCTTTTGGATGGATTTTCATAGCACCTTCGAGATGGATCCCTCTGCGGTACGCTACAATAAAGACAAGTTGTACTACTTCGCCATTGGCAACCGGCAACTTCCCTTTAACAAGGCCTACTTTATGGCTCTCGACTCGGATGAAGGTGTCAACATACACCCGAACGAACTATTCGACATTGGCGGAACTAATCTCGTCTGTTGCCGGAACTTTCTTGAAAAGCAGTATTATCCGACGAAAACTTCGTGCGAAGAAGCGATTCAGGGAATGACAAATCGGCGACGAACAAACGAGGTCGCTCTAGCCGAGGCAAGGGAACGGCTCAAACAAGTCCCTCATCCTCCAACCACGAAGGATGGAGTGCGAAAGGGAACAACCTCTGCTTTAAGAAAGCAATTTGCCGAATACTACAAACTGAAGCAGGATATCAGTTGGCTCAGCAATTCCGTACTGCCAGGCATAGAGTTTCACATAGGCATCGCAAATGGACAACTTAAGCAGTTCAAGGCGCAAGATCATGCACAACAAGGTGGTGGCGAGGAACGTCGCTGACGCGCCGTCCCACACCGCTGACGTTCATTTCGTTGTTGGGGTTTTAGATCCCACATTCCAGAACAGTCGTTCGGCATTTTGGCGGCAAATCTTCTCTTCGACTTCTTTCGGAAGTTTCAGTTCGTCGATCAGGACAAACTCCGGCGCGGGAGCCTTGCCGAAGGACCACCAGCCGCTGTCGGTGCCGAAGAGCAGTTTGTCCGCATGGCGGATGAAGAAAGCCCGCGTGCATTTCTTTTGCGACATGCGAATTTTGGAGTGCGGCGGCAAACCGGCATAAGCCGGAGCGACGCCGCTTTGGCGAGACCCAGAAAAGTGGTGCCGCTCTCGTCTTTCGACGTTGCTTGTCACCGCACTCCAAAAGTTCTCGCCTTCTCATATGGATTCCGGGGTTTTCCGCTTATTCCGGGGGCAAAATCAATTTCAGCTTGCTTTGCCCATCGAAAAGAGCAAAAATTCACACATCACTGGCAAGGTTGCTTGAAATCCGAGACCAGCCGCCTGCACTTTACGTTTTGTCCGCGTCGGTCGAATTGTAAGTGAGGCACGACGTTCTGCAAAAAAGGGAGGTGCGCTATGTTAACATTGGGAGATTTTGCGTGGATTACACTGATTGTTATTGTTTTCACCGGTAGCTCCACGGCCTATACATTATCCAGGGCATCTGATGCTGCACGTTTATATCGGATCGAGGCGAAACTGAGTCTAATCCTCAAACATTTGGGACTCGAGTACAAAGATCCGACAGCACTCGAAGGACTGTCTGAAGAGGTCAAAATGCTTGCCGATAAGCCAACGGGGAAGATTGAAGCTATCAAGCTACTCAGGGAACAAACGGGACTGGGACTCAAGGATGCAAAGGACACCGTTGAGGCTTACATTGCCAAGCGCGGCTGAGTGATTCCCCCGAACAAGAGTAAGTAGCGTATCAGGCGCCCCGTGCGGCGTGGGCACCTAAACGTTTATGATCTGCATTCATTTTGTTGATGGGGTTTTCGATCCCACGTTCCAGAACAGTCGTTCGGCATTTTGGCGGCAAATCTTGTCTTCGACTTCTTTCGGGAGTTTCAGTTCGTCGATCAAGACAAACTCCGGCGCAGGAGCCTTGCCGAAGGACCACCAGCCGCTGTCCGTGCCGAAGAGCAGTTTGTCCGCATGGCGGATGAAGAAGGTCCGCGTGCGTTCCTTGTCGCGCCCCATGCCAGCTCTGCCGACCGTGCAGGAGATGTCCGCATAGAGATTCGGATAGGTCTCCAAGAGGCGTCCGCAACTCCCTTCCGAAAGGCTCCGCCACCAGTCGCCATGCGCAATGATCGTGCACTTCGGATAGAGTTTCAAAACGTTTTCAAGCCGTGGCATCCCCTTTTCATCCATGTTTCTGGTTCTGTCGCTGTAATGAAACATGATCGGCATCCCGACCTTGGCACAGGCCTCATACAACCGCCGATTTTTGGGATCGTCGAACTTTAGATTCTCGCCATAGTGCTCGCCAAAGACAACGGCTCCATCCTGCTTCTCCTGGGTGAGTATCTTGACCGCCTCTTCCACGCTGTTCACTTCTTCCGGAAAGATGACACAGCCGCGAGCGATACTGCCTTTGTGCTTCGCATAGTTCTCAAGCATCTGCTTACGTTCGGTGTCATTTTTCGGACGTGACTGCGCCAGCGGGTAGTTGATGATGCGTTGCACATGGTTGGACATCATCCAGGCGGCTGCCTTCTCCAATTCGCCACTCTTGCAGGCGTGAAAGTGAACGTGCGCATCAATGAACCGGCCTGTCAACGAGATGGGGCTCGGAGAAGTCACCGGCGGTGTCGGCGACCTGTCCTTCTCAAAGGCGAACGTTGTCGTCGCCAACATCACCGCAAATATAGCGGCAAGACACAGGCTGCTGCTGATCAGGGAAAGGGAACGGCTCATAGTTGCTTTCTTTAACATGCGTCAGAGTATACTCGTTTGATGCGTTGCTATTCAAGGCACAAGTTGGGATGCTGGGACTCACAACTTGGAGTTCCCGTTTGAGTTTATTTTCATCGAGGACCGAATAGATAATGGGTTAATGGTCGGCGGCTTTTTTTGACAGGATGAACAGGATTTTCAGGATTGTTCTAGCGTGTCATTTCGCGCCAGCTTGTCCGCTCCTGGGAACGCCGACGTCCGCGTCGGCCTCTTGATTGCCGACGTGGACGTCGGCGTTCCCAGGGCGTTCTCATGGCATTCAAAGGCGATCAACACGTATGCGCGTTGGGGCAAAATTTCCGCTTGCGCTGAATTCCGAACCATCCTATACTTGCTACAGATTGCCTAACGAGCTAAACGTTCTGGCAAGAAAGAGAGGGAATATGGCTCTGGTAAAATGTGTGGATTGTGAAAACGAAGTATCAACATCGGCTGTGTCGTGTCCGAAGTGCGGAGCTCCGGGTCCGGCTGTTGCCGCAATGCAGCAGGCGCACCAGCGTCTCAAACCTCACTATCTTGGTGCAGCCACCGCAATCAGTCTTGGCATGCTTGGGATGGTTGGCATGATGCTTGACATTGTACCGATCGACGGCGATGCGGGCATATTTTTCACCATTGTCGTGTCCAGCTTGATCATGGGTGGCGCCCTGTGGGCCTTGGTCACGATTTTTCGCATAAGTCGGCCACACTCGTGAGGCCGCCCAAAGTGACCTGCCGAAACATGAGCGCAAGCGTTGGGTCGCAGAGGAGGAACAAATAATGATTCTTGAAGAGGTCAAAAATTTCTACAGGATTATAGCCCTCAAGGAACTGCGCAGAACAAAGGATGTGCGGTTTGATGTGTTGGATACTTCGCTGATCCCCCACATCGACAGTGTTGACCGCGTCATACATGGTCCGGGCGCACGCTCGCCTGGGAGTGTGGGCGCTGTTGAGCGTCCCTGGTACATGCATCCGCATCAGGCAGATAATCTGATGGTTTTGCACGGGATGCGGTCAATTGACCTCTACTCTCCAGAACACGGCCGAGTTGAACATTTCACGGTCACGGCTGACAAAGTCTGCCGCGGAAATGAGGTCTGTTACACGGGAGCGGCCATGCTGGTGTGGCCCTGCGGTGTTTTTCACAGAATTGTCAGTTGTCCTGAACAAGGATCCAGCTCCGTGAATTTTGCTGCTCACTATGACGGGTTTGATATCCGGACAAACTTCAACATCTATGACCTGAATACAGAAACCGGACAATTTAACGTCATCCGGCCCGGTCATCTGGATCAGCAGCCGTAAAGAGGATTGTTGAAACGGAATAATGGAATGTTGGAATCATGGAATAGTGGAAGAAGTCGCTGTCGGGAGGGCGGTCGGATCGACCGCCGGACGGCGATCCGCCGTCCCTCCCATAGCCGCAATCTGGCTTTCCCCATCATTCCAACATTCCCATATTCCAACATTCCAGTTGAAATTACAGCTCGCTCACTGCAACTTGACTTCGTGGAGGCACAAGCCGTAGCGGCCACCGGGCGGATTGAACTTGAGGTCAACACCATTCCAGCCGGGACTAAAGTTAGCGGAGTAGCAGAGCCAGAGGGTTTTGCCATCGGCGCTGATGAACTTGGAGGGGAAGTTCAGGAAGTAGGCCTGCTCACCAAAATCTTTCAGATAAACCGCCATCCGCCAGGGTCCTGTGAGCTGGTCGGACTCCAAAATGTAGGAATTCATCTTGGCCACAGTCGGCCAGCCGTCAGTCACGCACATCAGATATTTTTTGAGGCCGGGAACATAAGTGACTGTCACGCAACCCATGTGGTTGTTCCACTCCAGCAACGGCTTGATCTGTTTAAAGTCAGAGGTCCAGATCGGTTTGCCAGCCGCATCATGCCCCGCAAAGAACTCATACACCTTGAGGTCGTTGATGGTCTCAGGCGAGGGCGTGACGCGCGCGAGATAGACTTGGTCGGCGGTGATCCAGCTCAGGTTGGCATGGGCGAAAGCATTCGTGCACCCGGGACTCCCTTCAAACGGCGTGCCCGGCGGACCCGGCTTGATACACGGACGCGGTTTCGCATCGTTCTCCTCTGCGCCCATGCCGACCAAATACGCTTTTCCGTCCGGCGAATGTTCCATGTTTTTGCCGAAGTCTACGAAATGAGGGGCGCCCATCTTCACCGGACCGAGGTATTTGGCAGGCTCGGGAAACAGTGGCTGGCTGGGTGAAAGCGGCGAGGGCTCCCAGGTCTTGCCCAAATCCCGAGAGATCTGGAATCCGGGCATGGGCCCCAGGTTCGGCCAGTTCCAGCGGAACCCATTGTGCTCAACCGAGGCAGAAGGGCCGAGGCAGTAAGTACCGTAATACCAGATGCCCTTGTGCACCAGCGAGCCGCACGGGTATCGTCCACGGTAAGGCTTTGCCCATGCCTCCTTGGGCGGGGATGTATTCGTAATGGTCAGCTGGAGCGGATCGTCCCCCATCATCAATGCATGGCCCGTGGTGGCTGCGCGTTTGGGCTTGTCTCCTGAACCGGATTTCACACCGTCCGTGACCCCGTCTGTCCAGGGCGAATAGAGATTGTTGTCGCTGGCCCATGACGGATAGAAGGTGTCGCCGCAGTGATAATCACTATGGCGTCCCGTGAAATAAATGCCCGTCACTGTTGTCGATCGCGGGAACGGACAGTCCGCAGGAATAGCCGACGACCATGCGAAGCCCTGCGGGGTGCCGGGTGACGGGGACTGTCCGGGCGTCAGAGCAAGGGCGGATGTTGTTGTCGCCAACATCACAGCGGATAGTGCGGCAAGACGCAGGCTGCTGCTTGTTACGGAAACCGGCACTCTTATTTCCTTTAGGCTACATTTCTTTTTTGGATCCATGGTGATCATTCTCCTTTGCGCACATGATAAGAAAGTTAATCTAACAAAAACGTCTTTCTTTTGAAAGGCTGATCATCTCAGCTTCGTGCGACCACTCAGTGGACGCACGCACGAGGTTAAAAGGGAAGGGCGGCCCGGCGGCTGCCGGACCGCCGGACGGCGACCCGCCGTCCCTCCCGTCTTCACAATCAGTCACTCGGTCGAGGCAACGGCGCGCTCGGCGATCGCGCCCTACCATGCTTTGCGTCTGGCTCGTGCACCGCATGGTAGAGACGGATAGACTCTATTGACGTAATTACCGCTTGCTTTGTCCATCAAGAAGAGCAAAACTAGAGTCACTATATGGACATGGAAAAAACACGCTATAAGGAATTTCGGCTAACGAGTGAAGATGGCACTTTGCTATTTACCAGAGAGTGGTGCCCTGTTCAGAAACCAAGAGCTTGGATCACCATGAGTCCTGGAACAAGCGACCATTCCGGAAGGTATGATCAACTGGGGCGTGTATTGAACGAAGCTGGATTTGCCTTCGTCATGCCAGACCTGCGTGGCAACGGTCAAAGCGAAGGTAAGCGAGGGCATATCGATTCGTTCTCTCAGTACACGAATGACCTTCAGGTTGCTCTGGAATATACATGCGCGCAACGTCCGAAAGTTCATTTTCTTGGAGGCCACAGTCTTGGCGGATTGATCGCCGCCAGGGTCGCAATCGAAAATCCGCCCGGTATTTCCGGTGTGTTCTTAAGCGGGGCCTCGTTTCGGCTCGCCTTTGATCCACCCGCTTGGAAAACAAGCATGAGCAGATTGCTTACCCGGATTTTGCCATCCTTGCAGTTAGGCAATGAACTCAACTTGCCAGACTTGACACGTGACAAGCAGATTGTGGAGCGTCAACGGAATGACCCCTATAACCATGGCAAAGTAACCCTAAACATGTATGCCGAACTCTTAAAAGCCCAACAAGAAGTCATCCATCGAGCGAGCCTGCTTAAGCTGCCGTTACTGACCCTGCATGGGGGGGCGGATAAAATAAACGCTGTTTCGGGATCGGAAGCATTTTATTCGGCTGCAGGAAGCAAAGAAAAACAGTTGATCATTTACAATGGCTTCTATCATGAAATATTTAACGAAATCGGAAAAGAAAAGGTGTTTTCCGACCTGATGGCTTGGATGGATTCAATTATAAAAGGGCTAGCCCACACACAGGGAGGGACGAGCGTCTGCTCGTCCAGTCACGCAGACGCGTGACCCTCCCATTGCTTTGCACGAGCCGAGTAAATGTTTGGCGCTCGGCATGGTAGGGACGGTTAGACTCTAAGACTGAAAGGATCTTTACTGTCCTGGGTCTTTCTTTTGAGTCTTTGCGTCTTCACGTCTTTGCGTCCTCAATCCAAGCAAGCACACAAAGGGACATCCTTTCGCTCCAACACGTTTTATGCAACATGCGGCAAAATTTCCGCTTGCGCTTGATTCCCGATCGTCCTATACTTGCCGAATATTGCATAAAACACTAATCGTTGGGCGGCAACAACTGACGAATCCGGAAGGGCTTGAACAGTGGGTAACGAAAAGGATGTCTTCGAGTGGCGAAGGTTCGGACACTGGCGCACCAGCGCAGCAAAGGCCCGCTTTTCGGCTTACGTTCTGTGGCATATGCACGATGACTCGCGGCTTATTGAGATGGCACAGGAATGCGGTCATTTTGGTGGCGATTACACGCTTGGAATATCAGAAGCATTTCGCCGCGAGAGTGCTGTCGCGCTTGAACTTGTCGTCAAGGCGGTAATTGCAAATGCCCTCGAAGCCAGGGCCGCCGATCCAGCAACCGAAGGCGTTCCCACAACACATGACCTACCAAAACTCTGGAAACAAGCCAACCTTCCCAATTTATCACGCGAAGATCGCTATCGCCTTCAACTTGTGAAGTCAGTGCTAATTTGGTCTGGTAGATATGCCACGCCACGTACCGTGAAAGCTTGGGAAGTAGAAAACAAAGACTTCGACGCACTGGAGGACCCACCGCCTAGTGCGGGGAAGTTCGTAGTCCGAACGCCAGTCACTTTCGGATGGACAGAATTTGATCGCCTCTACCAAGTTGCACACGGTTCTCTCCGATAACACGTCTAAGACACAGCACTATGCGAATGTGCCGCCCAACCCATCATTCGAGCGGACCTGCGCGAAAAGCCGCGCAGGACACTCAATTTAAACGTTCGCCGAAGGGCAGCTGCTTTCAATAACCGTTCGTGGTGAAGGGCGAGACCGGCATGCCCGCTTTGTTGTAAAGAAGGTTGCCGCAGGGATGCTGGGTATAGGCATAACGAACCGCGACAGGCGCCTTGACATCCTTGCACGACACGATCAAGTCCGAACCCTCGATCTTGCCATCAGCCCAGTGCCATGTGTTGTCTTTATCCTGAAGGGCGAGCCATTGCAGCTTTGCATCAGGTGTGGGCTTCGGCGGAAGGGTCCCCTCTTTCACCGCGATCATCAAGCCCTGCTCCGCGTTGTGGAAGGTGACACGGATCGTACTGCCTTCGATCCGATGGCTCTTGTAGAGCGGAGAGATGGGCACCTCTTTCAATCCGTACGTGTCATGCAATGCAATGTGTGCCAGACGCACACCGGTATCGAGCTTGTTCGGCGGATGCTCTTTCAGCGCACCCACGTCAATGGTCACTGCGAGGCCGGTGTTTGGAATAGCCAGCGCCTCGACACTCGCTTGCCGGATCTCGGCCCGTCCATCGCCGCCGGCCGGATTGTCGAGCGGAGAAGTGCCGATCCCGGGCAACTGCACGAAGTAGACGGGAAAATCGCCCTGTTTCCAGACTGCACGCCAGCCGGTGATCAGGGAGGTGAGCTTCGGAAGATACGCCCGCTTATCTTTTTCATTGCTCTCGCCCTGATACCAGATCGCTCCGCGAAGCCCGAATCCAACAAACGGCTCAATATGTTTCACATAGTTGGGTCCAGTCTCAAAGGGTTTTTGGTTCAACCAGCTTTCGATGTTCGAGCCTCCAACCGCTGCGTTGATAATGCCGACCGGAACGAGAATACCGCTGTGCAATCTTCTGGCAAAATAGAAACAGACCCTCTTGAAGCCTGGAGCATTTGTGGGCGTACAGACCAGCCACGGCCCTGCCTGAGGCGTCACCATCTGACGCAGAGACGGGTAATTGGCCTTGTCTACCGATGTTCCGCCCATCTTGCCTGCCATGTTGGACTGGCCTGCGCAGAGCCAGACATCCCCCACGAGAAGATCGTTGATCTCCTTGACCATCTTCTGTCCCTCTTTCTCGCAGGTCACTGTCATCTTCTTGCCTTCAGGCGCATCGTTGACCGAGTTCAGCTTGACCGCGGTCATCGGATCGAGGAGAACCCGCCACTGACCCTTCGCGTCGGAGACCGTGGTTTTGCTCTGGTTATCAAACGCAATTGTCACGCGGGCGTTGGGCAGCGCGGTTCCCCAGACAGGGAGTTGGATCTTCTGCTGCAGAACCGCATGGTCACAAAAGGGCGCACCCATCGTGATTGACTGCTCGGCATTCGTCTGCGCGAGGCACAGATGATCGCACAAACCGACAAGCATCATGAAGCAAATCGAATAAACGCTCTTCATCGCCAACTCTCCTTTTATCAAACGTCAAATGGCTTGATGAATTACTTTTCGCTAAGATCGCTATTTGGGTGAAGGACGGCGTGCCTGCGCGATCGGCGAATACGCCGTCGGCACAGCTCGTCCTTCACCCAGAATCTAACACAATGACACGCAGGTGCTTGCACGAGATAAGCCCTGGCTGCCTGCCCGCCGTAGCCTTGGCGGAGGTGGGTATTCAGCCACTTGCGGGGCTTTCCGTGCAAGCACCTCATAGCGCTCTTCGCGTAAAACATCTCTCTTTCGCAATTTTCGGATGCTAAGAACTCCACAATTCTCAAAAGTTGTGTCTCACTTTTCCGCCGCAAGCGCGCCCAGACGCACGGCGAGATCTTGCAGATTCACGGGCCACTTATCAAATTCGACGCTCAGGGCATTTGGAAGCGAAGGCGCGGACAACCCATTGACCAGCTTGGCGCTGGGCTGGGCATAGATAAAGAGCACCTTGTCCTGTCCGTACGTCCTTGGCAGACTCTTGGCATAAATCTCCAGTTCTGCAGCGTACTCCGCTGGCGTGTATCCGATATTGGCATCGCCGGGCACCCAGATGACGCCTGCCACGGCCATGGGTGTCAGCGGACTCACACACCAGTTGTACACAAACGTCGGAACCGTGTCCGGCTTCACACCGCCCTCCCGCCCAGCTTCCGGATAGGCCGGGAACTGCAGCGGCGCCTCGGACATGTCCGCGCCCTTCTTGGCCCGCTCAACGATCATCGCCACGCTTGCTTTGACGGCCTTCACATATTCGGCAGCGGCCTTCTTCGAGACATCAGAGGCAGGGTCCTGAAGAAGCAAGGCATCCAGGCGCGCCTGGAACGCGGGAAGAGTCATATCCTTGACTCCGGCGAAGGAGGTCCACGACAGCGGCGAAGCCATCTGCGGAGCCTTTCCGCCCTGTCCGGAGGACATGGTCACAAAGCCCTGCGGGATGCCAGGCCGGTTAAGCGTCTTGGCAAACTGATAGGCGAACAAGGTGACATTGCTATCCTCTGACGTGAAATCAGCGGTCTGCCAGAAGGACCTATATTTACGGTCGCCGCCCACCTCGAATCCCCGTTTTCTCGGGGTGGGATTGTTGCTGGCTGCTGTTTTCCGCCTGAACTCGCGCACCAGCGGCAGTGCCTCCGGAACTTGCTTATCGCGCCGGTCATACGCCATCCCGGATGTCAGGAGCGTACTGCCCGTCACAAACCAGACATCGCCGACCAGGATGTTGCCGACTGATTTGCTCTGACCATGGCTGGCTTTCACAGTCAGGGTAATCGGCGTGACCGAGGCCTTCATGGCTGGGAAGGAGACGGCCCACGCTTGCCGGCCATTGGCCACGGCAGTTTGTGTGACCCCGCCTAGCGTCACGCTCACCTCCACTCCTTTGTTGGCATAGCCCCACACCTGGATGGGCTGATCACGTTGCAGGATGACGCCATCGCGATAATAGGCTGACACGTCTAAGATGGGAAAGTCAGGATCGGTGTGGCGGGCATACTTCGCCTTTTGGGCAGCGACCTTTTCCGCGTCGTCCTCCTCGAAGATGAGCTTGTTGTCGACCACGGCGAACGGCGTAGCCGGAAGTCCGGCTTTGTTATAGAGGTTCGCCTGCTGCGGAGCTGCGCTGTAGGCATATTGCACGCCGACCGGCTCAGGCACTTCCTTGGAGGTCACCACCACGGTCTCCCCGACGATCACAGCCTCTGCGGCACACCACTTCCGATCCTTGCCACAGAGCTTGAAGTGGTTGAGCTTCTCTCCGGGCGTCGGCCGGGCAGGCTCGACATACTTGCCGGGTTCACGCGCGTCCTTCTCAAACCCCTTGCTGCCCACCATCAAGCCGCCGAACAGACTGCCTTTTTCGAACGAGACGATCGCCTTGTTCCCCTCCAGCTTGCTGTTCGCGTAGATCGGACCTGTATAGGCGATGTCCTTGCCATACGCGTCAGCCAGGGCCCAGCGCGCCAGCCGCATCCCGGGGTGGAGCTTGTTCTGGTAATGAATGTTTCCGGGGGCCGCGGGGTTGAGGTCTGCCTGGACCACCATTCCGACATGGCTGCGGTTGTTCATGAAGAAGAGATGTTGCGCCTGGCAGACATCTGCCATCCCCAGCTCAGCGGAATTCGGACTGCCATAATTCTGCATTTGCGTGAAGTAGAACGGCATGTCCGGCATGCCCCAGGCATCGCGCCAACCCCGCACCAGGGCCTCCATCCGGGCGGCGTAGAGTCTTCCATCGCCATTGTTGCTCTCGCCCTGGCACCAGAGCGACCCGCGGATGGCATACGGCACGACCGGGGCGATCTTGCCATTGAAAAACTGCGAAGGGCCACGCCACTGGCCGGCGATCCCCGGCAGATCGGGTCTTTTCAGAGGCTTCTCGACAGGGAACCCCAGCTCTGCAGAGGCCTTCTGCCACGCTTCCAACTCTTGATAGTATTTCTCGAACGCGGCACGGCCCTGCTCTGTCGCGACATCGCCGTCATGCATCAAGTCAACATCCCCTTTGAGCTCCGGATGGGCCTCGATCGCCTGACGCTGGGTGAACGCCTCGACGCGCGTGTTGCTATGGGCGGACGACAAGATGCCGACCGGCACCTTTAACTCCTTGTAGAGTTCATACGCAAAGGCCAGTGACAAGGCTGAGAAGTTCCCGGCCGTGCGGCTGCTCTTCCATCCATCCACGGATGTCGCCCGCTTTTGCGGATAGAGCGCGGACACGGTGTCGACTCTCATTTCCCTGATCGGGACCTCTTCTTTCTCTTTAGTGATCTCCAGTGCCAGAGCGGAGCAGAGCGACTTCGAGGCCAGCCACTCCATATTGGATTGGCCCGAGACATGCCACACCTCGCCGACAAGGATATTCGTGAGGGCAACCTTCATTCCCTCGCCGTCAAGGATCGTCATCGCCGCTGGCTCAGCACAAGCCTTGAGCGGATCGAGCTTGACCATCCAACTGCCGTCTTTTCCGGCTGTGGCGCTCTTCGTCTGTCCCTGAAACTCCACCGTGACCTTCGCGCCCGGCTTGCACCAGCCCCAGACAGGCACTGGCTTTTCGCGCTGAAGTATCGCATTGTCGCGAAACGGCGCCGCGAGTTCGATCGCCGGCTTCGGTACGACCTCCTCAGCCCCCATGACATTTGAAAGCCCAAAGGCCATCAGCATTATCCAACCTGCAAGCACATGTACTTTTTTCATTTACTCGATCTCCTCAACGCTAGCCTATATCTTCGCTTGGAATATAGGAATAGTGGAATAGTGGAATGGTGGGTGAATATCGACTATGGGAGGGGCACGCGCCTGCGTGCCTATGGCGAAGACGCCTGCGCCGCTCCCAGAGGAGCCCTCTTCCATCATTCCAATATTCCAGCATTCCCTTATTCCATTATTCCTCCCCTACTTGCTCTTCTTTTTCTCAGGGACGGCCGGTGTCTCTATTGATGCCCAGCTCTTCTGCGCCTTCTGAAGCTGCTCTTGGCTCAGGCCAAACGCCTTCAGCACCCCGAGCGCCATCATTTCGTTCCCGGCGCCATTCATGTGAACACCGTCACCTGTCAGGATGTTGCCTTTCTTGTCCGGGCCGGCTTTCGCAATTGCCGCCTGCATGTCTGCATTCAGATCAGCCAGCAGACATTTTTTCTCCGCAGCAAGTGTTCTCAGGAAATCATTATACGGAACCAATTTCTGATTAAGCTCATTGGTCTGGGTTTCTTTGATCATTGTTGCTGTGAGGATCATCACCTTCACGCCCGCTGCTTGGCACTGATCAACAATCTTCGTGATGTTCACCTTGTAATCTTCCAGCGACACGCCCTTTGCGCCATGCCATACGTCATTGACGCCGCAACTCAATGTCATCCAGTCCGGCTTTTTGCTCAAAACATCCTTCTCAAGCCGTGCCAGCATCTGGTTGCTCTTGTGGCCGCTTATTCCGGCAGGAATCGCCGTAACCTTAACGCCGTTTGCTTCAAGCCCCTTGATCGTCAAGCTGACATAACCTTTCGGCTTAGCCCCGCCAGCTGTAATCGAATCGCCCATGAACGCGATCTTCTGCCCATCCTTCACCGGCAGCTCTGCAGCCAGTGCCATTGTTGAACCCACCACCATCGCCGCCATCGTCGCCATCCGCCCGATATTCATCCTCGTACTCATTCGTTATCTCCTTGTTGCTTTGTTGTTTCGATATCCTTACCTATAACTTCTTGATTTAACCGCAAAGAACGCAAAGATCTCAAAGATCAACTTCTAAATTCTTTGTTTCGCAATCAGATGTACAACTCTTTTCTCTGTGTTCTATGCGTTCTCTGCGGTAAAAATTCTCAATTCTTTTTCGGAGTCAACTCCGTCATCGCCTGCCCCATGGCTTCACCGATCTCCAGAAAGGACTCGGCGTTATCATTGTAACAGAAGGGTTGCCCCTTTGTCTGACGCACGAAGGAGCGCGTATCTACGCTCTTCACGTTTCCTGCGAACTCCGGATACTTTGCCGGATCGCTCACCGCAAGTTGCGCGTCGTGCACTTTGCCGTCGCCGAAGCCCACAGCCGCCACCACGACGGGCAGCGCCGGTGCTTGAAGGTCCTTGCGCACATCACGGATCAGGCTGGACAGATTCTTCTCGTAGGCTGCTGATTGCGCAGCGGACTGGCAGTCCGCAATGCCATGAAACCAAACCATGCCGGCAAGTTCAGGCGTGCGCCCGGAGAAGTCGGGGCAAAAGCGGTCAACCGCTTTGAGCGTCTGTTTCACGCCGTCAATGAATTCAAGATACTCCTGTCCGCTGAGAAGATACTGCTTGAGATCCACCCACTGATTGATAAGGCTCGCGCCCGTGCCCGAATGTTCGGCGTTGCCGGGATTCTTGGCGACGAAAGCTTTGCCGTCGAGATTTTTCTTAACCTTCTCCCAATAGGTGCCGGTGATCGAGTCGCCAATGAAGAGCACGCGGGGCAGCGGGCGTGACGGGTTTTCGCGCACTTTCAGCGCAGCGAGTATCGTCTCAGTGACCTTTGGGGCGAGGTCGCCGACATCATGGACGTTGAGCGCCTTGGGCTTGCCCATGCGGCGGCATTCGGCATTGAGATCGTCGATGAGCACGCCGTTCTCCTGCATGATCTTTGCGGCAACAGCATTGTACTTGTCCACCATCTCACCACCGGCATAGCCCGGGGCCGAACCGACGAGGATGGGCGTGGTGTGCGCCCAGATGAGCGTGGCCTTGGTCTGTTTGAGGCGGGCGACGATGGTGCGGAGGTTCTTCTCATAATCTTCGATGGAGGTGCGCATCACAGCCTTGTCACCCATAGCCCGTTCACTCTTCTTGGAGTCGAACGTGGCCTGATCCCAGACGCCGTGGTTGAAGTGGATCACGTCCCAGCCTCCATCGAGATCGAGCCCGCCACCGCTTGACGGCGGCAGGTAATCACCTCCCAGCGAACGACTGCCTCGCAAGAACCAGATCGGGTGGCGGGTGGCAAAGCGCAACAGAAGGACCGGCTCATTGAAATGATTCCCCAGGACATGGCCGAGCATGAGATCCGGACCGATCGCGTTGAAGACCTTCTGACCTCCATACAAGACATCTCCGACTTGCAGGAAGCGCCCTGGGGTCTTGGTGTTGTTATGCAGCGGGTGGGCATCAAAGAGCACGACATCGTTCCGCTTGACCCAGCGGCCCTCAGCGTCCTTGAGAAAACCCCAGCGTTCCTGCTTCTCGGACACGACTGTCGCCAGCGCACCAATTTTGTTGGTCACGGCGACAGCGTCGGTGGCACCCTTCCGCGGGGCTGTCACGCTTCCTTCGATCGACGCCTGCTCCAAACAGTTCTCGTCCCCCGCGAGGATGAAGAGCTTGACCGGCTCTGCGGCCTGCGCCTGGAGATGCAGGCCTGCCAGAACAAAGGCAATCGATACTGTACATCTGATCGAACTCATTTCCATAACACTCACCCTCCTTTCAACGCGCACGGTTTAATGACTAATTTTCGGCTTGCCTCCAGCTTGGATCGGTGGGACAGCCGATTCAATCTGAGACCAGAAGTCTTTCCCCTGCTGGTCGCTGAAGGGAAAGGGCGTATTGCCGTCGTTCAGGGCTGCCCGGTCTTCTTGGAGGAGCTTGCGCAGGCACGCCATTGTCACGGCATGGGCTTCCTGGTCGGCGATGTTCCGGGTCTCTTCCGGATCGTTAAGCAGATCGAACAGTTGGGTATGGCGGTCTTTGCCGACGCAATACTCGATCAGCTTGTATTGCTTGTCACGCACCGCGCGCTGCCACGACATAAACGCGAAATAGAGGTGATCGCGTGTCTCCGCGCGGGCATCGCTTATGAGGCTATTCAGACTCTTAAATTGCACCGTCTCGGGTATTGCCAGACCGGCACGCTCGCAGAGCGTGGGGTAGAGATCATAGATGTAACACAGGGCATCGCGTTGTTCGCCCTTCGGAATGCCGGGACCTGCAATGATCAGCGGCACATGTACGGCGTGGTCGTAGACGTTCTGCTTGCCCATCAACCCATGCGAGCCGAGGGCCAAGCCATTGTCGGAACTGAAGACAATGATCGTAGTGCTTCGCTTGCCTGTTTTTTCCAGCGCCTGAAGGATGCGCCCGATCTGAGCATCGGTGTGCATGATGCTGGCATAATAGTCGGCGAGGTGCTTGCGGACCACCGTTTCTGTGCGCGGATGAGGGGCCAGTTTCTCGTCACGGATATCAAGCATCCCGTTGTCAAATGGATGGCGGGGCAGGAAGGAGGAGGGCAGCTTCATCGCTTCGTCTTTATACAGCGCCCGAAACTCAGGCGGGCACTGGCGCGGGTCATGCGGCGTCTGGAAGGCGACGTATGCAAAGAAGGGTTGACTGTTGGTCCCCTGTCCTTCGAGGAAGCGTATGCAGGCGTCGGCATACACTTCCGCCGAGTGTTGGCCGCTATGCTTGACCTCGGCACCGCCTGGATAGTTGCCTTCGGGGGAAAATGCGCAGAGCGGCAACTCGTATTGGCTCTTGGTCATGCCGCGAAACAGGATCTTGTCGCCCGCGCTGAAGGAGCGGCCGAAGGCGCCGGACCTGCCAGGCTCGTTCTTGCCGGTTCCAAAGGTGATGTATCCCTTTTCGCGGAAGACCTGCGGCAAGGTTTTGTTCCTGGCTGAGATCTCGAACTCCCACTGGCCCTGACACTCGACGTTCCAGAGCGTCCGTCCGCTCATCAAGCAGGCTCGGGAGGGCGAACACACAGCGGGCGAGGAACCGCCCATGATGTAGGCATTGCGAAAGGCAACACCCTCCTGCGCGAGACGGTCCATGTTCGGCGTGCGGATTCGATCATTGCCCAGCGCGTGAATGGTGTCATGGCGCTGATCATCCGTGAACAGGAAGAGCACGTTGGGTGTGACGGACTCTTTCTCAGCGGCAAGGGCGTTCAACCCTGCCACGGCTGTCACGCATACAAAGGCTCTCGTCCATCCCGGCATGCACCAACGAGAAGAGCGAGTTACGATGTGTGTCCTACGGTTCATTTATTTTTCTTGGCAGGCTGAGGCTTTGCAGGCGCCGTGACCTTTGCTTCAGGCGGGGTCTTTTTAAGCTCGGCCTCGTAAGCCGCTTTCAGTGTCGGGCCGAAGCTGGCGGGCTTCACTTTTTTATCCAGGAAAATATCCTTGTGGGGAAGCGTCTCGCCCGGGAAGCGCTTGCTGGCGATCACATAGAGCTGGTCAAAGCCGCCTGGGAGCTGGATCATCTCACGTGCCAGGCGATCCAGATGGAAGTCGGTGATGGGCTTCAGGTCGACGCCGCCCTGCACCTTGAGGTTGCCCGGGAAGTTGGCATAGGCCTTCGCCAGCACCTCGGAGGCCCGTTGTTTGACCTCCGGCTTTGCGGTCTGGAGCTGCTTCATGATGTTATCCATCGGAAAGCCCCTGCCGACGCCTGAGGCGATTCGCGTGTTCGTGGAGAGATATTCGCCTACAGCCGGGAGCACCTTCGCGCTGGCACGTTCATCGGTGACGACCTTTGTGAGCGCGAACATGGCTGCCGTATTCAACCACCACTCGTCCTGTTTCAGCCAGTAGACCATGCGGTCAAGATGCGGAAGCAAGAGTTCCGGCTTGGCCAGGCTCAGGGCCATCAGGGCTTGCTGCACGCCCCACCACGACTCCTTCGGATCATTGACCATGTTCAGCAGCAGCTTTGCCATCTCATCCGTGAGACGGGCTTCGGGGATGGGGCGGCACTTGAACGTTCCGAAGATCGCCTGCGCGCCGGCATGCCGTGCGCGCGGGTCCTTGTCCTTGAGCAGTTCAACAATCAGGTGGTCCCGTCCAAACTTGGCGATCGACGCGGAGGTCTGCTCGCGGATGCCCTGATCCGGATGGCGCGCATACTGGAGGAGGACCGCGTCAGTGACATTGGTTTCATTTACTTTTCTTCCGAGCGGCCAGGAGGCGTCGGTGATCAATTTCTCGCCCTCCACATCTTGCAACTTCCCATTCTTGTCAGGCGCTGGCACGAGTGAATAGAAGGCGTCATCCGCCTCTGTGCCCCAGGGCCGTTTGGGCAGTTGATAGGACTTGCAATATTTCGTCGCAGGCGCGCCTGTGATGCGCAGGGTCTTGCGCGGGACGGTGTAGGTCATTGCCAACCCGATGCCCCACTCCCCGGGTTTGTCAGGACTGCCGTCGTAGCGTTCCCCGCCCACAATGCCGAACGAGCCGTCATACCGGCGGGAGAGTTCGTAGAACCACTTCCGTCCCTCCATGAACTCGCGGTACTTCAAAGGCTTCTTGTCAGCCATCAGGCCCATGGACGAGCTGCGCCAGATCTCGCCGATGCCGCCGCCGGTGTGCCCGTGCAACATCCAGGATGTCGAATAGAACCCTTTGACTGCGGAGATGTCCCGCGCCTTGGCGTAGAGCGACTGTTCGCCCTCAGGCGTGAGCGAGGTTGCAGCCGACATGGCGAAGGCCAGGCCTCCGACCTTTCCGTTGTCCACAAAACCGCCCTCGGGCATCTGGTCGCCGTACGGCGTGTTTCCATGTCCGGCATACCGGAAGAATTGTTTCAGCGCGGACTGGAGCGTCTGCTCGTCCACGTTTACGCCGCACTCCTTCGCCAAGAGCAGGAAGGTGACGACATGCACGCCGGCGGCGTTCATGTGGCCGCCGATCATGTAGGTGAAGGGCACCCCGCCGCGGCCGGCCCAGGCGCTGTTGTACATGGTCTGGCGCGCGTTCTCCGCAAGTTGGGTGATGAGCGGCAGGATAGTGGCGTCCCCTGTGCGCAGGTAATATTCGCAGAGGGCCGGGCCGCCATATCCGATATGCCAGGCGTAATCCGTCACCTTCGCCGGCTTCGCAATCTCCTTGATCCAGCCGCGGGCAACTTCGAGATCCTTCTCCTCACCGGTGGAGAGCATGAAGAGCAGTCCCATGTCTGTCCCGGGCGCGGCATGATTTCCAGTCTTCGCCAGATAGTCGGCATGCGCACGGACGATCTTGTCCGACTTGGGGCAGTTCAGCGGCCAGGTCTTGCTATAGGCGCCCAAAACCGGGATCTTGACGATCACCTCTGTGGCAGGAGCGGTCGCACTCTCTTTGACCATGAGCTTCACCACGCCGTCTGTCGCCTCGGCCTTGGTGATGATGTTTCCGAGGAAGACGCGCGGGTCGATGTCCTTGAGCGTCTGGCCGTTGATGGACTCGATGAGTTGCCCCTTCTTCAGCTTAGCCGTGGCTTCAGCAGGAGAGCCCTTTTCAACGCCAGCGACCTTCATGCCGAAGGCTGGCAGCGTCAGTTCAATGCCGATGCCCACAGGCCCTAAGCGGCTGATCGTATAAGGCTTCTTCGCGTTTTCCTCCGGAAAGGGATGGAACTGCGGAAAATCCTTGTAATACGCGCTTTCAAACTTCGACTGCAAAACATCACCCGCTATTGCGCTGGAAACGGTCATCGCCAGTGCTGCCAGCAGGCCGTGTGAATGATACGTTTTAGTTATGTTCATCGCTTCATCCTTTGATTTACTTTCGTTTCATCACATCGTATAACGTCTTCCAGTCCTGCGGATTTTTTTTGTTGAATCCGCCGCTTTCGATGAAGAGGTACTCCTGCGTACCGATCTTTTCTATCGTCATCTTCCGTGCCTGATAGTCCTTCAGGTCCATCAGCGTATCGCCAGACCAGAGCAGGGTTTCCTGGTCTGTCTTGCCATCCGGTTTCAGGCTGACCTTCTGAAGGGCAGCGTTTGTGCTGACAGCGGGTTCGTCTCCTGGCTTGAAGTCGTCAACACTCGCAACCTTGCCGATCTGTATCCAGTCTCCCACCACCGCCTTGTTGGCCACAAACACGCCGTCGTAGAGATGTTTGTCAGCATCATCCAGGGTGGCCTGCCACGCGCTGGAGAGCATCGGCTGGAAGGCTTTGCCCTTGTTGATCATCTCATCCGTGATCGGCGGAACTTCCATCTCTTCAAGGAAGATGGAAAAATGCTGCTTCTTCACGCCTGGCGAGCGCTTCCCTCCAGGGATCGGCAGGAAGCCTTTTGCGGCAATGACGACTTCTTTCTGGAACTCAGGCCATAAGGTCTTGTCGATATAGAAGCAGATGGGCTTATCGCCTGCGCGCTTGCCAACGCCCTCATTACGTTGAAGCACCTGCTTGCCGTTGACATACACTTCACATCCGTCGCCAGCATTGACATGCGACATGCCGCCCACAAGCAGTCTGTAGCGATGCCCCTGCTTGAACGCGGGGAAGGTGACCTTCGATTGCAGGAGAAGGACCTCTTTCTCCCACAAGGTTTTCAGCGGTTCACTGCAACGGCAGAACGGGATCTTACACGTCGACATGGGCTCCTTGGGAAGTTTGCCATCCAGTTGACCAAACGGCGCGTAGCCGGTCTTCCAGCCTGTAGCCGCAGCATCGAAATCTGCCTTGAACCAGTTCTCCATGCCCTTGGGGGCGGTCACGTTACGATAACGCCACCCCGGCTCCCAGATCTTCTCTTCCGTGGGATCAAAGGTGTGATAGCCCCACTTGATCGCTGTCAGGTCCGGACCGAAAACATGCCAGTCATATTTGTCGATCCCGACTCGATCATAAAGGTCGACAAGCCCATCCATCTGCGGTTCGCGCGGTTTTGTCTTTGGCGGCGGGGGCTCACTTGTAGCCTCCGTACGTAGCAGAGGGTTCGCGGCGACATACTGCGGGATGAGATAGTTCATCACAATGGGTTTCAACGCCTCTTTCACGTTCGGACCGAACGTGCTCGCATCGGCAACCATGTAGAGTTCCTTGTGCGGGAGCACCTCAGCCGGAAAGCGCTTTTTGCTGACTTCATAGAGCTTGTCAAAACCGCCCGGTATCTCGGCCAGCTTTTGGGCGATCCCCTTCAGCATATAATCGGCGCAATTAGACATGTCCTGTCCGCCGGGCGCTTTAAAGTCGCTCGGGTACTTGCTGTAAGCCGCTGCCAGTTCATCAATGGCGGAGACCTGCACTTCGGGGGCAGCCTCGCGTATGCGTGTCACGATGCCGCCGAGCGGGTTCAAAGCAACGGCGCGCTGGTTATTCGCGACCATCTGGCCCACCACCGGCATAATCTTTTTGTAGAAGTCTTTGTCAGAGGCCAGCGGCGTGATAGCCTTCAATGCGGCCTGACGGAGCCACCAGTCCTCATGCTGAAGCCATTTTGCCAGGCTTTCGTAGTAAGGCGCGATCTTCTCCGCGGGCGCGAGGCTGAGCATATCCAGCGCCGCCATGACGACCCACCACGACTCCTGCGGGTCACTGATGATGTTGCCCAAAAGCGTGATCACCTCGTCAGTCAGGCGGTCGGCATTCGCCGAGACACCTTTCTTTTCGCCGCTCACGGCCTTGATCCCCGCCAGCCGTGCACGCGGATCTTTTGATTTTAACAGCTCCACGATCAAATGAATCCGTCCGAGTCCAGAGATACTCCCTGCAGCGCTTCCTTGGCTTGTACTGTCCGGATGGTACGCATACATGAGCAACTCATCATCCTTCACCTTCGGATTATTAAGATACCGCATCGTCGGCCAGGACGCATGGGTCGGGAGGCGCTCCTTTGACAAGTCCAGCTTTATACCTGGCTTATGTTCACCCGCCTGAAGCGACAAGAAAACCTCGTCCGCTTCCGTGCCCCAGGGGCGCTCAGGAATCTTATAGGTCTTGGAATACTTCGTCGCGGGCGCACCATGAATACGGAGATTCTTACGGGGGACAGTATAGATCAGCGGCACGAAATTACCCCAGGCTGTACCGCCTTTGTGGCCCGTTGTTCCGTAACTGACGTTCATGCCGCTCGCCCAGCCAAAGGCACCATCATGACGCCGGGCAAGCTCATACATCCAGCGGCGCTCATTCATGAACGAGCGATACATCTCAGGCCGCTTTTCGGACAACAGACCCGCTGCGGAGCCGCGCCAGATCTCGCCAATGCCGCCACCGGTATGGCCGTGAAACAGCCAGGACGTGGTGTAAAAACTCTTGTTCGCGCTGATGTCGCGTGCCTTGGCATAGACCGACTTCTCCCCGTCCGGCAAGAGTGTCGCTGCTGCAGCCATGGCAAAGGCGAGTCCGCCATTTTTCCCGTTGTCAACCCCGCCGCCTTCTGGCACTCCGTCACCGTAAGAAACATTCCAGTGTCCTGCATAACGGTAGAAATGATAGAGACAGGATTGAAGGGTATGCTCATCAACATCGACACCGCACTCCTTGGCGAGCAGCAAAAACGTGAGGCAATGCACACCGGCCGCGTTCATGTGACCGCCGGCCATGTAATTATAGTTGCACCCGCCCCGTCCCATCCAGGAGCCGTTATAGATCGTCTCCTTCAACCGTTCCATCATGCTCTTAATCGCTGGCAGCACAGAGGCGTCACCTGTGCGCAGGTAGTATTCACAGACAGCCGGACCATTGTAGCCGATATCCCATGGGGACGCCATGCTCTTGCCTCCCGAAAGCTTTCCGCTGAACCAGTTGCGGACAACCTCGAGATCCTTCTCCTCGCCTGTGGATAGAAGAAAGAGCGCAGATCCCCAGCCGCACGGATGCGCAGCCAAGAATTCAGCAAAGTTGCGCACGATCTTATCAGACTTCGGGCATTTGAGCGGCCAGGTTTCACTGTAAGCGCCCATGACAGGGATCTTGACAATGACCTCCTCGGCCTTCGCCTTGGCGTCGGCCTTGACCATCATCTTCAGGACCCCGTCTTTGGCTTCAGCCTCGGTGATCAGATTGCCGAGAATAACCCGCGGATCAATCTCCTTGAGGGTCTTTCCATTGATGCTCTCGATGATCTGTCCGGTTTTCAACTTGCCAGTGGCGGCAGCCGGAGAATCCGGTTCCACGCTGACCAGATGCATTGTGAAGGCCGGCTGGCGCAATTCCAGGCCAATGCCGAGCGGTCCAATATGGTCAATCAAAAAACGAGCATCGGCTTCTTCAGGATAGTAGTGAAAGAGGGGGAAATCCTTGTAATACGCACTTTCAAACTTCGCCTGCAAAACGTCACCCGCCGTTACGCTGGAGACAGCCATCCCCAGGGCTGCCAGCAGGCAGAGTGAATGAAATGCTTTAGTTTTCTCCATAGCCGCGTCCTCGCCTTCATGTTCAGGTCCCAAAGACCCTTATTTATGTAATTTAACTATTATGCTAGACGGTGCCGTAAAACACAATGCACCAAACAGGTGACAAATAGGCTACAAGGGAGAAGTCTAAGAAGTGTCAGTAAGTTTGGAAAGTGTCAGTAAGTTTTGGAAGTGCTAAAGTTCGAGCCGGCTTCGCTTGAAGCTACGCCGAGCCAGGGAAGTTCTAAATTGAAACTGGAAACTTGAAACTTGGCATCGGTCAATCGGTCAGCTGCTCAACCGGTCAAAAGTCTTGGGAGTCCAAAGGGGAACGGGGTTTCCAGTCCGTTGAAGCACGGACAGGAAAGTCCGTGTCCCCTTACCGTCCTGGGAACGCCGACGTCCCGTCGGCAGCCGACGGGGACGTCGGCGCTCCCAGGGGATTCGGACGCGTCCCTCCATGCTTCGAGGGGCCCTGTTCCAAGTTTCAATTCACCTTTCTCCACATTTCCCTTGATTCAGCAACACTGAACAGCAATAATTGCAACATCTTTGGCTTGGCTGCCTCAACACAACAACGAACCTTCATCAAGCTAGAGCTTACATCAAAACAAGAGGCTCCAATGGAAATTCAAAAAGCACCTAAAGAAAAATATAAGCAGTTGCTTCTGGTGCTTATTATTGCACCCTTCTTCTTTGGCTTTTGCGGGTTAGGTTTCTGGATTGATTCGGTTACTCGTTCTTTTCCGCTATTCGGAATAATCTTTTCTGTTATATCGTTGATCATCTTCGGATATTCCGGTCAGCACTTCGAGAAACAGATTATCCAGAATTTCAGATGTCCAGAATGCGGAAGCAGATTGCCAGACTACCAACTTGATAAACGTCAATGCGTGAGCTACTTCTGTAAAAACTGTAATATTAAATTTGAAACACGATACAGTATTGATCATAGTAATATGGATTAAAGGGCTATAATCCTGGGAACGCCGACGTCCCGTCGGCAGCCGACGGGACGTCGGCGCTCCCAGGGGAGGAAAATGAACCATGAGGGAAGAGCATAACATCGAATGAAACGAACTGTGGTGAGATGAGCCTTACGTTTAGGGATTGACCGCCGAAGTCGTATCATATATGATACCAGAATGAAAAGGCACTACCAGATTGTGATGGACACAAATGTGCTCATTTGTGCACTGAGATCAAGCCGTGGTCCATCATTCAGATTGCTCACCCTCGTTGGCAAAGGCAGGTTTGATATCCATTTATCTGTTCCGTTGGTGCTCGAGTACGAAGCGGTCGCCAAAAGATCCCGTTGGCATGACAAGCCCTCCTGGACTCACGTGTCCAACATTATTGACTACCTCTGCGAGGTTGGCTGCAAGCAGCAGATTCACTTTCTCTGGCGGCCACGTGCGAAGGACCCAAAAGATGACATGGTTCTTGAGGTCGCTGTTGCTGGACGGTGTGACGGAATTGTGACTTACAACAAGAAGGACTTTGCTGAAGCAAGGTCTTTCGGACTGGAACTATACACGCCGAAGGAGTTCCTCCATAAAACAGGAGACGAAAAATGAGCGCCATTAGCCTAAGACTTCCAAATTCAATTCACGACCGTGCGCGACTGCTCTCAAGTCGGGACTCTGTTTCAATCAACCAGTTTGTCGCCACGGCGGTAGCGGAAAAGATTTCCGCCATGGAGACTGAAGACTATCTTACCCAACGTGCCCAGCGAGCAAGCCGGAAGAAGTTTGAAGCAGCCTTGGCCCAGATTCCCGACAGGGAGCCTGACGAACATGACCGATTTTAATCGGCATTGTAGGCGTTATCTTTCTCGCCGCCGTTATTATTGGATATACTCGGGCACTATTAGCCACCGAGACGATCAGAGTCGGAGCGGACAAAATAGAGATTCGGCAATTCAGGCTGTGGTCTAGTACCTTTAGCGAAATTGTATGTGCAACGGATATCAAGGGTGTTGCCGTTGAAAAGGCTGATAACACATGGTCCGTCAAGATTACCATCAACGATGCCGAGACCGGAGAGGAGATGTGTACCAGCGTTGGTTCCCGCTCTTGGGTCTCTTTTGAGACGGCTGAATGGATCAAAAATTGCGTCCTTCAGGTGCTTGCAACGGGGAACACCTCAGGAAAAAGACAACGAGCAAAGTAACGACTCGCTTGCGAATGCCAAACACAGAGCCCGAGAACAGATCAAGTTAAGAGGGAGTTTTTAGCATCCGAATGACACGAAAAACACGTATATGCTGAAACATCGAACATTAAAAACACTGGGGGACAGACAATGCCTCCACTAACCGAACCTATGATGTACTAACTTATGAAGAACAGCGTAACCATCTTTCGCTCACTGGATTCTGCACCTTATTTCGAGGCAGTCTCAACGCTACGGTCAGCCCGTATCCCATTTCAGGGTTATGACAGCCAGGAGGGAAGTTTCAAATTTCCACGGACCCTGCACATGATCGCGGTTTCTCCCGAAAATGAAACGTCCGCACGTAAAGTAATCGCCCACATCCCATCGGAAATCATTCATTCCTCCACCCCATCAGCCTCCTCGGAAAGAGACCGCAGGACACTGTGGTTTCAAATCCTTGCCGTTCTCTTTGTCCTACTTTTAGCGATCTATAAAATATTTATCGAAAAATGAACGTGACAGGGGGACAAACAAAGGTTCTGCTTAAACCGCAATGACCTATTGTAAGATTAGGAATAGAGCTTAGTAGCCGTCCAATTTTTCCCTTGTTTTCCTATCGTCAATCGGCAACTCTTCCCAACGCGCCCTACTCGCCAGCCGTCCATTCGGTGACGAAAAGTTTCCAGGCTTGCTGGCATTCGTTTTCATCGCCGATCAAGCCCCAGATGCGGGTCCAGTGAAAGGCTGCCCCAGCCACGGGGAACCGGCGCTCTTCAGGGGTCCGGTTGGCCAAGAGAGGATCTTTTGCCGGCGGCGTGCGCCGCTGAAGCTCGTCCACCAATTTGGCGAGGCGGGGTCCGACAAACCACGGAATAATCGTATCCTTGTGGTTACGATAGTTTCGGGGTGCCATATACTCAATGAACGGCTTGTCATCGGTATTTATCGGATAACGGGCGAAGAGGTCTTCACACCCTGTCATATTGCCGCAGTAAAAGAGGAGGATCGTCTGTGCATTCAGGGGAAATGCGAGGCGATCCATATCGCGGTAGCTCTTCCCCTCAACAGCCAGACGGCGGTCAGCCCGCGTATCCAGATCATTGGCTGGCAGAGGCGAAGCATCCTTATGCCCGGCAAAGGCGATCACTTCATCGCCTGGCTGGAAGTTGCTCCGCCAAAGTGAGACGCGGTCAAAGACCCCGAGCATGGTCCGAGCAATGGAAAAGAGCTCAGCCTCGGTCACTTGATAGAGGGGGAGCCACTGGAAGAAGACACCCGCGGGCTCCAAGCGCGCCTTGACACTCTCAAAATGCTCCTTGCTGTAGAGGCTCCCTGCCCCCAGACGGAAGGGAACAAAGAGGTCGGAATTGATCAGGTTAAATTTTTCCTGTGTAGCCATCAAGAAATGACGACCATCCTCGGCCAAGACCGTTGCACGCGGATCTTTGAAAAGTCCGCCAGTGAAGTCATGGCCTTCGAAATTTGTCATGTATTTCTTCGCGGCGGTAATGACCTCGGGCACAAGCTCGCAGGCCACGATGCGCTTGACCTGCTTGAACTTTGGATCCAGCGCACTCCCCGCAGTCGTCCCTGTCCCCAGCCCTAAGAAAAAGATGCTCTCCGTGGAGGGATAGATCATCAGGGGCACATCTGACTGCATCTTCTGTTGCATATAGGCACCTGTAGAGCCAAGGCCATAATGGGAGTTGATCTTGATTGATAGCCCCTGCCTGTCACGGGCAACCGCCACAGTGCAGTCACTTCCCTCCCACGTCCTGAGAATCGTCTCATGTCCCCGTAACGGATCAATACTGTTGATCGGGAGTCCCCTCGGACTCAGGAGCGTGGCCAGCAGAATCAGCATGAGCGCGCTACCTGACTTCAGGAGGATCGCCCCTCTGCTCCACCCCGCAGGAAAGAACAACGCCGAAACGAGATAGAGGCCGGCCAGTACCTGAAAGGTTCCCCACATCCCCAACTGGCCCAGGAAGAGAAACCCGCAGGCTAAGGAGCCAAGAATGGCGCCTGCCGTATTCACTGCAGCGAGATGCCCCAGACTCTGACCCGCTGAAACCGCATGGCGCTCTTCAGCCTTCATCAGGAAGGGAAAGAGGATGCCGAGCAGCACGGCCGGCAGCGCAATCGCAATGAGCACCTTCCCGAAGATCAGTCCGAGATAATCCAGCCAGGTTCCGCTGGAGACAATAATACGCAAGGAGTCGGTCAGCCAGATAAAGACAAAGGGCTGCACGACCACCGCCGCGCCCCCCAGCAAGAGCAAGAGCGCCACGATCCGATTGGGCGAAGCAGAGAGGCGGGCTAGCCTCGAACTGATCAAGGAGCCCAAGGCCAACGCAAGGAGAAGCACCACCAGGATCGCGGAAAAGGTATAGATCGAGTTTTCAAGGACCTGTGCAAACATCCGGGTCCAGAGCACCTCCAACGCGAGCACGCCAAACCCCGAGAGGAAGGCGACCGCCAGCAGGAGCCAGCGGCCATGTGGTTCGCCTGGTTGAGGCTCTGTCTTTTTTGGTTCCGCTGGCTGAAGCACCGCGAGGGGCTGACGGGAGAGCCAGAGGGCCAGAAACGCAACTGATGTTGTCACTGCCAAGGCTACACCGCACGTTCCCTTAAATCCCAGCCAGAGCGGCAGACAGAAACCTGCCAAGCCAGCCCCCGCGGCTGCACCCAGCGTGTTGATGCCATACAAGCGAGCAGAGGCCGCCCCAAAGCCGGAGAGCTTCCGGATCGCATGTTGCCCCATGACAGGAATGGTTCCCCCCATGAAAAAGGCAGGCGGGAAGACGAGGAGGAAGGCCAGTGCGAACTTGACGAGCAACAAGAGCCCTTCAGAGTCAACGCGCTGATAGAGCGCTGGATAGATTTGATAGTAGAGATCGAGAATTCCAAAATAGAGCAGTGCTGTAAGAGCAATCCCGACCTCAAGCCAGACGTAGAGGCGCAACGGATTTTTCAATACCATCGAACGACGCCCCCAGAACCAGCTCCCCACGGCCAGACCTGCAAAGAAGGCGGCCAAGGTTACAGCCGCTGCCTGAGAGGTACTCCCCAGGAGCAACCCCAACTGCTTCATCCAGAGCACTTGATAAATGAGTCCCGCAAAGCCGGAGAGAAAGACAAGTATGTAAACCATTACATCTCCTGCAAAAACACATACACGGTGCCGTGCGTGTCCAGCGAAGGACGGATAAACGCCATCAGCTCTCCGTAGGTCAGTCCGGGCTGCGCATACACGAGCAGGACCGCAGGCAGCGCGGATTTTCCTGCGGCTAATCGCTCCTGGGCATCCGCTGTCAGGCGCGCGCGAAGCGCCTGCGCATCGGCCACCGGGTGCTCAGTACGCTTGAACGTCTCGGTTGCGCCGTCAGCCGACCAGAGCGACTCCTGCCAGACCATCTGCCCGGCCACCTTTCCGTCCCGACGGCTGAGGTGGAGTTCCCACGGCTGGCAGGGACGCCCCTCGGGCTCCTGCCACGCCTTGTCCGGAACAAAGGCCCTGTAGTAAAGCTGCCCGCTTGCCGGTGGCCCGACCGCGATCATCTCAAGGGCCTCCATCATCGCAATCAAGATAGAAGTTTTACAGATATCAGTGAGCTGCAACGCCTCGCTCAGCGAGAGGTCAATATACGGAATCTCGCCCTCCTTGCGCAGAGCGGCCAACCGTTCCACCACTGATGTGATCGGCGCACCATCGCACAACGTCTTCTCCTTCTCCGTCAGACGACAGACGATCCCGTTCGTCCCCTTCACCTCCGTAATCGATAAGCGCAGGTTACGGGCCGTCGCTTTTCCATCCGACGGGCCGGGCGTCATCACCACGGTCCGCAACAGACCTCCCTCAAGCGCAAACTCCGGATTGACCACCTGATTGCCATAAACCTCGCCCTGGCTTGCGCGGCGCGGCACATCCAGGATTGCGGTCGGCTCGTTATAGATCGACGCCACGGAACGGAGTTCATCCACATCCGCGACAAAGCGGGACGCTTTGTTCGTCCCTGTCAGCGGGACCATCAGCGAACCAGAAAAGACAAAACCCTCTTCAGGCAGCGTCTTGTTAGTCTGCTTGTCCAGGATCAGGCGTTCGATGGGAACCGCCTTGCCCTTGTCATCACGCACCGCGAGCGTCACCCGATCGCCCCCCAGCGAGAGACTGGGTACGACAGGATTGCGCGGCGTGCCGGGCTTCAGGCCAATGAAGGTCAATGCGCTGTGTACATCTCCGGGCTTGGCATACGACCACAGCAGCGCCTCGTAACCATGGCTGCTCTCCTGGCCTACGAGCAGAAACTCGGCGACCTCGTCAGCGCGCAGGCCGGTCGTCTCCACCAGCACCTCAATAGTCCGCGCCTTGCGGTCAGCCTTCAATCCCGGCAGCACCAGCAGGTCCGGCTTCCCCTTGCTGGCGGCCAGGTTGGCTTCATACTGCGCCTTGGCTTCCGCTGAACGGGCCGGTTGAGGCCCATAATTATCAGACGGCTCCTGTCCTGCACCTCTGCCGGCCAAGAGCCCCCCAACAAGCAGTAGGACTATCCACTGTCGTGTCAACGGATGTCACTCCTACACATAACCGAACTCCCAGCCCTTGCGCGGTTCGCGCTTCAGCATCGCATTAGCCTTGTCGTTGTTGGTGAACTTTCCGGTACGGAAATCGTAAGACAACTTTTCGCGCACCCGCGTGGCGATGTTGCCGATGAGCATGATCTCCGTGAGCCGCGCCGAGTAATCGAAATCAGCCGACGAACGGCCGCCCGTGCGGATCGCATTCAGGAAATCTTTTTCATGTCCGCCCTTCACCCGCGGAATAATCTCCTTCGGCTTGCCGACCTCCTTCATGAAGGCCTCCGGGAAAAGCCTGACGCCGTCCATCCACCAGCCTGAAACCGCAATGCCCTTGGTGCCGTAGTAGGAACTCGGATGTGAGGAGGTCTCAGCGACAAGTTTCGGATCAATGGTCGCCGGCATCGGCTTGGCCACGTAGTCGTTGTAGATGCCCGAACTCCAGCGCATCACGCACGGCACCATGGCGCCGCGCTTCGGGAACGACCAGGAGACGCGGCACTCGTGCGCCCAGTTGGTCGCGCTGGTCGGCTCGCCTTCGCAGTCCACCTCGCACGTCTCGGCCTCATAGAGCTTCAGCCCCCAGACCGCGCCGTCACCGTTGTGACAGAACCAGTCCCCCAGCAGTCCAGTGCCGTAGTCCAGCCAGCCGCGCCACTTGGCCGGGTGGATGCCGCTGCGGAACTCGCGTGTCTTGACAAGCCCCTGCCAGAGATCCCAGTCGAGGCTCTCAGGCGGCTGCGCCGGCTGCCCGGCATCAATAGAACCGAAATCCATTTGCTTGTAAGGAGGCCTGACATGCACCTCTGTGACATCGCCCAGCGCGCCCTGCCAGATCCACTCGCAGAGCAGACGGACATGCTCGCCGGAATGGCCCTGATGGCCCATCTGGGTGACCACCTTCTTGGCCTTTGCCAGTTCGCGGAGCTTGCGCACTTCGTACACGTCATGACAGAGCGGCTTTTCGCAATAGACATGCAACCCAGCCTCCAAGGCTCGGACCGTTGCAGGAAAATGATGATGGTCAGGCGTGGCCACCCACACGGCATCGAGTTGCTTCTGTTCGTCAAACAGCTTCCGGTAATCCGTGTAAAACTTCGCGTCCGGCGCACCTTCTTTGATCCGCCCCACCGACCTGGCCGCGTGTTTCATATCCACATCGGCTGCTGCAATAATCTGTTCCCCCAAGCCAATGCCGACACCCTTGCCGCCCATGCCGCCGATGCCGATGAGGGCGAAGCGTATCTTTTCATTGGCCGTGTAGGTGAAGGCGGTACGGGCTGAACAAATCATAAACGAAGTGGCTGCCCCGGTCTTCAGGAATTGACGACGCGAAAAATTACTTTTTATCTTCTTCATTCTTTTTTTCCCTTTTCTATACATGGCGACATCAGTGTCCGACGAGCGCCGGCCGGAACGCGAAGGCGTTCCGCTCCGAAATCTGCGCGGGCTTTTTTCGCCATTTATAAGATTTGTTTATCATCGCATATTTTCGCTGACAGAGCCACACCATTTTCGGCAAAACAATCGCCATTATAGATACCTGCACTTTCAAGAGGCTGAGCGCTTGCTGCGCAGTTTTAGCGTGTGCGTTTTTGAAAGTCCATCCAACATCAGGGTGACCAGCGTGCTGCTCATGCAATAATCCGGAACGCCCAGGGGCTTGCCTGTGACAGAGTCATAGTGTTCGCTGATGCCGTTCTTAAGCGCATTGGCGATCGTCTTGTCGGCAATGTCGGCAGCCAGCTCCTGGTGCCCATACGCGGCCAATCCGCCGGCGATCTGGTAGTTCGTCGACGGCCAGACATCGCCGCGCCAGAACGCGTTGGATTTCCATCGCGCGTCCGTCCGATCCACTGTGGGCACCGGCAGCGGCGTCATCCAGGCGGGCGAGGCCAGCACCTCGGCCATGCGCTGGGCCATGGCTGGCGTGGGCACTCCGGCGGTCAGCGGAATCCAGCTCCCGATGGTCGCGACCGGAATCTTTTCAAGTGACTCCCGCTTGACCGAAAGGAAGGTGCCTGCCTTCTCATCCCACATGTGGGCACGCATGCCGTTGACGCCCTTTTCAATCTGCTTCGTGCGTCGTGCCGCCATCTCCTTATCGCCCACGAGCTCGGCCAGTCGCACGAGACTGCGCTCGCCCATAATCAGGTAGGCGGTGTTGCCCGGCACACAGATGTCGGCATACCATGTCCCCTCTTGGGGGCCTTTGCGTGTGGGATGAGCGGTCATCTTCATGCCATCCATGTTGCACTCGTAATCAAAGGTCTCCCACTTCGCGTGCTGCAGCTTGCCGGTGTAGGCGCCGAGCGTGATCAGCCCATTGTCGTGCAAATCCCGCTCGCGCCAATACCAGTCGTGAAATTTTTCGAGCCTGCCAAGGCACTGTTTGAGCAGCTCTTTGTCGCCATTACGCTGATAGATCCGCTCAACGCCCCAGGCCAAGATCGGAATCTGCGAAAACTGACGGACCTCCTGCGGCGCGGTCTTGATGGCAACAGTGATCATGTCGCGCGCATAGTCTGGCGCCTCCTTGTTCCAACGGTCCTGAAAATCCCAGTAGTTCTGAAAAATATCCCGGATCAGCTTTTTCCGGCCAGGCAAAATGCTCAAGAGATCGACCACGAACATGGTGTCCCAGATCCATTGTCCCTTGTAGTAGGGCCCGCCAGGGACGACCCACGAATGGAGCATGGGCTCCACAGGCGGCTGGATCTTTTCGAGGATGCATTTGTCAAAGACGCGCTGCGCCAGCGCGAGTACCTTCGCATTGTCTGATTCAAAAAAGTCGCGGATGTCGAACGGTTTTGTTTCAGCAGCACAGGCCCACTGGTCGAGCCAAGGCGAAAGTGCGATGCCGCTGCTGGTGATTTTAAGAAAGTGTCGTCTGTTCATCGTTGTCTATTCTTTCAGGTCGTTTCGCCACAGTTCCCTAGTCCCGTAGCACCCTCAGTTCCGGAAAATTGATTGGAGTCGCAGGGGTACTGCCGACACTACGGTACTGCGGGTACTGCTACGGCATCGCCGGCGCTCAGCCGCGTGATCCATGCGCTGCCCAGCTCCGTCTTCGGGTCGAAGGCTGGAGAATCCGTGTACCGCAAAAGGCTGTGCAACAGTTGCCGCGCTTCGGGATGGGCTTGAAGCGCGGGGAGATCGCTGGCGCAGACGAGCAATTTGCCTTTGCCGACTTTGGTTTCGAAAAGCAGGCCGAGCTTGTGGTTGCGGGCGAAGTTGTCGATGACGTGGATGATCGGGCGATAGTCTGCGGGCGTTTCATCCAGGATGATGGGCCTGGAATTCTTGACGATCTGCCACCACTGCCAGTTGCTATGGAACTCGGTCGGGAAGGCCGCCAGCGCAGGATGTTTCGGGTCACAGAGAAAACCCTGTGTGCCCGGCTCCGGCTCAAGCCCTTTCGCAATGGCGCCCTTGGCAAACATCGGCCAGCACCAGAAGTCTGTGGGAAACGCTCCGCCCACGCTCCGCTTGAGATCGCGTGTCCGGTGAAACAATAAAACCTTGCCACCCTCGGCCAGAACGTTCAGCGTCGCGGCATCCAGACGATTCGTCATCACGAGACCTTTTGGCGTTGTGTTATCCACCTTGGGCGGATAGACCCAGAGGTCGTACTGGTTGCGATAGGGAGTCCCTTCGATGTGCAGAACCACTTTGACTTTTTGGGGCGTTTTTATCGTCGGCAACGGGATGTTGAGAGTACCCATCGTGCGTAACCCACCCTGTTGGAGGGACTCCGGGCCCAAGACCCCGGACGCAAGCTGGGTGTTTTCGTCTGCGAGGAAGCTCCACGTCACACGGGCATTTGGGATATCCGCCGCACCATAATGGGCGATCTTTATTTCAGCAGTAAACGTTTCATCTGTGGTCCACGTGTATTTCTTCATCATCAGCAGCGGCACGGTTTCGCAACAGAATTGCCGCCAGGCCTCGGGCGTCGTGATGCCCTTCGACTCCATAAAGACGTTCAACATCCCCACCAGCGCGGTGCCCTGGCCGGGGAAATCCATGATGTCCAACCATTGGAAGCCCCCTAGGCCGGACGTGCGCAAGGCGGACTCGATGTCCTCGCGCTGACAGAGCGCAGCCAGGGCACCGGAGGCCCGCATGAAGTCATGGGAGAGATCCGCCATGTTGGCGTCCTTCAAACGCTGCTGGAACGTTTCCAAATTTTTGGCCTTGAGCACGCCCGTGTATTTGGGGATCTCCCGGAAGTCGGGCGTGACCTCAAACTCGGCCATCTCATGCCCTATCACTGGCACCGGCACATCCTTGATCGAATCAGCGTAATTCACCAGGGTCGTCGGCGGCTGGCTGTAGATGTGGCCGCCGCCGGGAAAATCACCCGCAAAAAACGCCCCGCGCACCGGACGGGTTTTACCCGTCTTGCCCGTCACCCAGAAATCATCGCCCTCCGCAAGGCTGGGTTCCCAGTGCATGTTATTGGCGCCTTGGGCATAGAGATGCCGCGGGTCAAGCTGTTTGAAGCGTGCGACCATTTCGAACATGCCTGGCGTGCGCCCGAGCTCATTGCCGAGGGTGAACATGACAAAGGACGGATGGTTGCCAAAGCGCTTGAAGATCAGCTCGCCTTCGCGCAGAGCATACTCGAAAAGCGACTTCGTTTTCAGCGTATTGTCCATGTCGAGCCAGTCAATATTGTGGATGGAGGCCTCCTTGCTGTCAGGGGCGTTGAACGCGCTGCGCTTGTTCGGGAGTTCCGGCTGCAAGTAGAACCCCAGTTCATCAGCCGCCTCGAACGCCGTCTCGGGCGGACACCAGGAATGGAAGCGGACGTGGTTGAGGCCCCACGCTTTAAGAATACCCAAGATCCGAAGCCAGCCCTCCTTGTCCATGGGCGGATAACCGGTCAGCGGATAATTGGCGCAGTCGAGACGGCCGCGCAGGAAGACCGTGCGCTTGTTGATGGCGAGGCGCTGCCCCTCGCGCGTGAAGTCGCGCATTCCAAAGCTGACCGCCTGTTGATCGGCAAAGGATTGCCCGCCTGCGTTGGCTGTCAATTGCAGGTCCAGCCGCAGCAGGGCGGGCTGAAACTCGTCCCACAGCGGCACCTCCTTGCCCGGCTGATAGATGAACTCCACCACGTTGCGAGCAATAGGAGCCTGAACCTCGATTGCTTGCGCGGCGAAATCTGATGGCGTGGGGACATTGCTGCTCCGGCAATGGACAACGAGTTTACCCGTCGCCGGCTGCCCCGTGCCGTTGCCCACGACCACCCGGACGCGCGCCTGCTTCTTGGCTGCGTCAGGATAGATTTGCACGTCCTCAATCCAGACCGTATCTGTGGCACGCAACTCCAGGGCGCCGATGATGCCGTTCCAGTTCGTCTGCGTCCGTTCATCCACGGCATGGGCCGGGCCGACAGGCGGCAGCTTGGCATTGTCGATGAGCACGGTGAGCGTATGTTCACCCGGTGGCATCGCCGGGGTGAGATCGAAATGGTGCGGAGCACTGAGCGTGTCCTCCCCGCCGCAGAACATCTGGTCAACCCAGACCCGGGCATGTTTCGTGCGCTCAAGCACGAGGGTGATGCGCTTGCCTTTCCAGGACTCTGGAATCGTCACCTTGCGCTGGTACCACGCAGGGCCCTTCCAGTACCAGACGCGTGAGAGGCGGTCGATGCACTGTTCGTCCTTTTTAATGCCCTTCTGGTTTTCGTCCGTGGTGCCCGGCAGCTGGACCGTGTCGTCGAAGGTCTTCGCAAACCACTTTTCTTTGACGCCGACATCCTCGGCATCGAGGCGGAACGACCAGTTTCCCGCCAAGGAGATTTTTTTCAGACTGTTTTCCGTTACTGCAGGCTTCGCAAAAGCAGTCGCTGTGAGAATGGAGCTTATAAATCCCATCACGGCCAGCATGCGGAGTGAATCCAACATTTTACATCTCTTCATGCTTCCCATTATCCTCGGTATGGCGTTGATAATCAACCTTCCCTGTAGGTGACAAACAGGCTACAAAAAGAGAAGTCTAAGGAGTGTCAGTAAGTTGGGAAGTGTCAATAAGTGTCAGTAAGTTGTTGATATTTCTAGTTTCCAGTCTACAGTTTCAATATGCATCCCCGCACTCCCGCATTCGCACACGTTATAACTCTCAAACGTTAGCACCTCCAAGACTTACTGACACTTCTTAGACTTATTGACACTTACTGACACTTCTCCTACTTACACCCGGGGGCTCGGATGTGAGGACTGACGGAAGCGCGCGACCGCCTCTTTCCGGGAGGTGACATGCAGCTTCTCGTAGATGCGGCGGCTCAGCGTGTGCACGGTATTGAAGCTGAGGTTTAATTTATCCGCGATCTCCTTGTAAATGAGTCCCCGCGAGAGGAGGCGCAGCACATCAAGCTCCCGCTCGGTGATCCGTTCGATCTCCGGCGTTTCGGGCGACGCACTCTGGAAGGTTTCCACGATCAGCCGGGCGATGTTGCGGCTCATCGGCGAGCCGCCGGCATGCACCTCGCGGATGGCGGTCAAGACCTCATCGCGGCCTGAACGTTTCAGCATATAGCCTGTGGCACCCGCGGTCAGCGCCTGAAAAATCAGGTCCGTATCCATGTAGACGGTCACCATGACAAACTGCGTTGCGGGGAGTTGGGGCTTCAACTGCCGCACGCACTCGATACCACTCTGGCCCGGCAGATTGATGTCCATCAGCACCACGTCAGCAGGCTGCTTCGGCAAGTTCGCCAGCGCGGCTTCGGCATCCGGATAGGCCTGAACAAGCTTCATGTCAGGAGCCTGTACGATCCACTCAGACATGATCTGGCACAACGGTGCATTGTCCTCGACGATAGAGACCCGAATCGGCATATCACCCCTCCAAAGGCAGTTCAAACTCCACACGCGTGCCGCTGCCCACCGCACTGCTTATCGTGCAACGTCCGCCAACCGAAGCGAGACGTTCACGCATGTTCCCCAGCCCATTACCGCTGTCACCCGTGACCTCGGCAATGTTGAACCCCTGACCGTCATCTTCGATGGTCAGGGTAAAGCACTCGGGCTTCACGGCCAGGCGAAGCTCCACGCGCCGTGCACGGGCGTGGCGTACGACATTCGTCAATGCCTCCTTGAAGGCAAGGAAGAGGCTATGCCTGACCTGCGCGGTGACCGGGCGCTGCGGTAACGGGACAGGGAAATCGACGCGCGACTCCACCCCGGAAACATCCAGCATCTCCTGCGCATAGGCATCCAGATACATCGCCAAACGGTCAAGGCGGTCGTTTTTCGGATTGACGGCCCAGACGATCTCATCCAGTTCCTGCGTCATCTCAAGTGCCGCGCGATGGATCTTGGCCAGATTGCCGCCCCCAGCCGGTTCGCTCAGCATGACGATCCGCGTAAGTCCTGCTCCAAGTTCATCGTGCAAGTCAGCTGCAATACGGACCCGTTCCTGCTGCCGCGCCGTTTGCTGTTCCAGCCGTGCCAGTGCCAGTTGCGCACGGTTCCAAGCCACGTATTTCCAGCCGCTGAAGAGCAGGCTCGCCACCATGAGTCCGCAGAGCATCCAGAACCAGGGTTGTAGCGTGACCGGCAACAGGATGTCCAGTGCCACCCGCTGGGGCACACCGCACTGGCGATCCTTCAGGCTGACCCTCCACACGTATTCACCGGCGCTGGCAATCTCAGCAACCGTGCACCCCTCCGCCCCTCTCCAGACAGGTTGCCGACGGCTATAGATAAAGAGGTCGCCGTCTCGTGCGCCAGCGTCGCTGAGTTCGATTTCCATGCTTCCGTGCCGCTGGATCACGCGGCTGACCTCCGCAGCGCCGCAGTAGATATGCAGACCGGAGCCGATGAGTACAGGCTTATCCAGTGAATGATCCAGATCGGTAAAGCAGAGGTGCTGAGAGGCTGACGGCCCGAGTGCCGGTGTCCGCCATGAGCCTCTGGCCACGCCCAGATAGCGGTTATCCCAGAATGACCAGACCGCATAGCGGTGCTGAGGATCCATGCCTACTTTTGCAAAATCAAGGGTGACGGTGCGCTCGGTCGTACCCGGATTCCACAAGAGCGCAACCCGCATGTCGCCCCAGTCGCGCTTGACATGACCCACCAGACGCGGCCACTCCTTGTCCGTGCACAGATCCAACACCTCAGTCTGCTCGCGCGCGGGCGGCGTCATCACCTCGACGTTGCGCCAATACGGATGGAAGCTCTCCCAGTGCCACGGGTCTGCGGTCAGCGATAAACCGCAGGAGAGGCCGACCATACTCATCCAGGTGCGCACCAGCGGCCAGCCACCCGCAATCTCGCTGACGTTGGCGATATCCGTGCCCATGTAGTAGGAATCGTTGTCCACTGCAAACCAGCGGCCATTGAGGGGGAAGGAACGCAAGACATCGGTCATCGCATTCCGAACCGAAAGACGTGCTGCCATGACGCCCGTGCGGTTCGCGTCCACCATGCCCACGGTGGCGCGTTCCGGCCGGCTGACATTATACAGCAGATACGCATCATCACCTGCAGCCTCCCGCAAGGATTCGAACCCCTCGCGCATCCGCTGGAAGGTGGTCTTGCTGGGGATGGCTTCGGCTGGCAGATTGAGCCCCGTGCGGTTGATTTTGATAAAGGAGAAGCCGTTCTGCACCGCATTTCGAATGCGCCCTGCTATCGTGTCCCATCCCGGCGGCCCGGTGAAATTCAGAAGGAGTCCAGGGCGGGCGCCCGTGTCTGCGATGCGTTGCGCATAGAACGGAAGGCCCTCCGGGAACTTTTCATTGGTCTGCTCGCCGAACTCACCCGAATAGCCCGCATCAATCTCCATGACACCCGGGCGTAACCGCTTAGCAGAGTCCAGAACCGTCTCGACCTGCGCCAGGATATCTTTGCCCGTGACATTATGCCCATGAAAGGACCAACTATTCCAGCCCGAGAGCGCGCCCTTATCCACGCGCGCTTTGTGGGTCAGCGCAACCCACTCAGCCCAGCGCGCCAGCGCCCGCTTCGGCGGCTCTGTGAGCAGGGCGACTTGCTGTCCCCAGCGCGTCTCTCCTGGCTTCACCTGCACACCGCTCATCTCCGCGACGAACGAAAAAGAGACCTTGCCAGCCCCCTTGTGCGCAATGCTTGCCTGGACATACGCGATCGGAGCCCCGACTGGGCCAAAAAGGAAGCCCTTTCCATTCCTGCAATAGAAACCGCCGCACTCGAAGACGCTGAACGGCTCCAGAATCTCATCGAGCGAAACAACAGGAGATGCAACTTTAATGCTGGTGTCAAGTGCTGTTACCAGCCACTCTGCAGGAGCCCCTACCACCTGGCCGTCCAGCTTCAAAGGCGTCATCGAGACAAGTCTGATCGGAGCAGGCCCCGTGTTGCAGACCCCGACTTGCGCAACCAGTCCGCACACGCCGGGAATCTGCCCGAGGCGGACGAGCAGGTCCATCTTCTCCTTTTCAAAACGAAGCGTTCCCTCCGTCACTGTGGCTCGTCCGCAGGGTGTATCCTCTTCCAACTCTTCAGCAGGAAAGGCGAGTTTCCCGTCCACGGATAAAAGGTCCTGCGTCTGCCCGCCTCTCACAACGGTCGCAGAGAAGTTTCCCCGGAAATCCATCGTCCCCGGCACGGCGAACGCAAAGGCGCGGCCATCCGCATCCAAGGTCGCAATGACCCGCTCGCGGACATCTGCACCGGCACCGGCTATCCACCCCAGAGTGAACAGCAGTGCCAATGCTAAACGATAACCCCGTCTATGATGGAAGGTTTTTCTCATACGCCATTGATACAAGTCCTGTTGACATGACTAGTATGCCATTTTCTGAGCCGATTCCGCAACACCGTTTCAGGCAAACTTATCGCCATTACGGGAAGATGTGCGCCTATCTGGGCTCCACGACGATGATGTCATGAATGGCGACCCGAGGAACCGTGAGCTGAATTTTGCCGTCGGAATAAGTAAAAGAGAGCGGCTGACCCGCGGGTTCGAGCGTGACTTTAGCAGGTTTTTTCGCAACACGGATGGTCACGTTTAACGGCCCGACAGGAGGAATCGTTTCAAGGATCGACTGCGTGTTATGCGGCCCTGTCGTGTTGACGAGATTGACCAGCAGCTTGCCGTGGTTGCGCGCCACGCACACATCAATGTCGCTCGAGCCCGTGACCTCTACCATGGGTTCAGGGAAGAGCTGCGGGACTAAGCCTGTCCAGGCTTGTCCAGTGGCTTCAGCAGCCGCAATCTTTCCGCGTCCCACTGGCGTGACGCCTCCCATCTTGGCCTGAAAGAGCGCCGCTGTTTTGGTTCCGATGAGTAACAGGTTGCCGCCGGTTTTGACATAGTCTGTCAGTTCATTGATAAATTTCGGATCAAGATACTCCCATTCCGGAATGACAATGAGCGGGTACTGTGACATGCGCCCAACAAGGTGATGCTCGCCGAGCACTTCGACGGAGTATTGTTTCTTGAGCAAAGCGATGAGCGCAGTCGTCAACTGGCCGTAGTTACGCGGGAAGAGGCCGTTGACCTTCCGGTAGTGCGCTTCGGTGGAATAGAGCAGCGCCACTTGCGGCACAGCCTCTGCACGATGGCAGAGTGCCTGCCGTGCGCGGCAGAAGTTCGCCACCTCCGCCATCACCGGCATCTCGTTCAGCCGCACCGAACCGTCGCGATTCTGCGTGAAGTAGGCTTGGAAGCCACCGCCTAAAGCAACAACTACGGCAGCTTCGCGTTGCAATTGGACTGCGCTTTTTTGCGCTCGCTTAGGCTGGGTCGAAAAGCTCCAGGCCATCAAATCCCATGGCTTGCCCTGCCGCCCCAGATAGCGCGCGGAGACGCGGGCGGAGTTGACGCTGTCCTGCGGCGAGTAATCGCCTGAGAGAAAATCGAGTGGCGCACTCACAGGTTCAGCCATGTGATCCGTATAGGCCCAGTTGCTGCAGATCTCGAAGCCGGGATTCGTCTTCTTGACTTCCGCGATATAATGGCGCAGATAAGTTTTGAACGCCTCCCGATGAAACTGGAGAAACTCGAACCAATGCGGGTCGCCCGGCTTACGCGGAATGTCTTGGATACCCGTTGTGTCGCGGAAGGCCTTCAGCGCCACGGGACTGTAGTCCGGCACTGTGGCCCAGCATTCACCGTCCACCCACGCGCCATCCACACCATAGACGCCGGCCAGTTCGCGCAACTGAGGGATGAGCAGCTTGTCCGCATAGAGGCCGAACACGGAGGTCGCCTTCGTGCTGGGCTTGCCGTCGGCGCCGACCGCGGCCCATTCCGGATGATCTTTGACAGCCTTTGAATCCCACACGCCCGAGTAATGCATGTAAAGTCCGACGCCATGGCGAGCCGTGACCTCCCGCCAGGTACGCAGCGGATCGCCGACAAAGCCGGGCACAGGGTTGCCGACCTGGGTCGGGTAGCTCGTGAAGCCCGGGTGGCCCTTGCAGTCGATCTGAATGTAGTCGGGCCGGACAAGCGAGATGATATTCTCCACCATCTCCGGTGTGGTGCGCGCACCGACGTTCGTGCAATCCATGCCCGCATGAAAATCAAAGTGGATGCCAAAGAAGCTCTCCGCGCGTTTCAGTCGCGCCTGCTTTTGCGACGTGCCCTGCGTCGTACACGCGGTCAGCATGGATAATTCTACAGCAGCGAGCAGCAAGATGAAACGATGTGTCATGGCCATATCCCCCTCTTTAGTCAATGCGCACCGCATCTCACTGGATGACATTTTCCGTGCGTTGGTAGATAAGCTACAGGAGTCAGCAGTGAGAAGTCAAGCGTTGAGTAATCGGCCCACTCACTTCGACGGAGGGACCTCTTTGAGAGCACACGCGACAGCGAGTACACGAACCTTGCCGTGCGTGATAGAGAGGCGGAAATCAGCCCCGCTGTTCTGGCGCCCTTTGAAGTCGGCGCACTCGGCTTCAAAATGCCAGCAAATGTTCTGCTCCTCCTGTTTCTTCTCACGCAGCACAGCTTTTTTATAGGGCGCATTTTTCTCGAGGGAGTCATATTGAAGACACACCTGTGCATCCGGAGCCGCAAGCGGCCCTGTTGTCACGCGTATCCAGACATTCGACCCGCTGCTCGCTCGAGCAAAAGAGCCGGAGAGATCAAAATAGAGGTACTTGGCATGGGGCTCCTGGCTCACGATCCAGGCACCCACACTCGCTTCGCGTTCGACCGTTCCGCACCCGTCTCCAGACTTGCGCCGGCGCAGCCCGAAACGTGTATCAGGGGAGGCCCTTACAAAAGGCACCGGAGCAAGTGGGCTGTCGTTCTCCATGTTTTCGGGATCCTGCTGCCACGCCTTGATCAGCCAGAGCAGCGTCGGCAGGTCAACGCATTTATTTGGCAGGACATCCGGACCGGAGAGCCGCTGCTGCAAAGCCGCATAATAGCTTGGCGTCTGGAGGATCGAACGCACCAGGACGAAATGGGGCATATCCTCTTCGAAGAGGAGCGAGACCTGTTTCACGGTCTGCTCATCGAGTGGGCGCAGGTCATTGCTCGAAAGATCCGTCATCATCTGCACGTAGGGCACTCCCTGAACAACACCATAGGGTGTTGGCGCATGAGAGAGGCCTATGCCTCCAGGAGAGAATCGTCTATAGGCCGCGATTCCTTGTTCATTCAAGGGTGGTGCATAGCCGTCAATGTTGAACCCTGTCACCGTCAAATCCCAAGCGTCATACCACTCCTGATTGTGTCGTATCCAGACCTCCATCGCATCTGGCAATCCCGGAAAGGGCCTCGGCGCCTGCAACAACGATGGATTCAAATAGCCCGCCCCCTCGCCAGCGATGAACACCTCCTGTTCCGCGCGTGTGGCTCGAATATGGCACAGACCAAACATGAAACGCTGGGCCAGCGTCGGATTGATCGCCCACGTCAACGGGACCTTGCCACGCTTCGGATCCTCCAACACCCGCGGAAAGTGCCAGTACACCCAGGCCGCGCCATCGTAATCGCCTTGATAGATCGCATAGTAGTTGATCGCACGCAATTTCCCTGACGCGTCCAGCACACCCGCGCGGATCAGTGATTCCCGAGTCGGGCTTGGCGCATTTGAGAGCGTCCCCGTGGGCTTGTAATGCTCATAGAAGGAGGCGTTCGGCAGGGAGGAGTACCCCAGCGCATCCCCGTCCATATAAGCATTGTAAGCGCTCATGATGCTCGCGAAGGTCCACTCTGTCGCCACAGGCTCGTGCCGCCCCTTTGCCTCCCATCCGACAGTTTTGAAATTTGTGTATTTGTACGCCCAAGGCGGAAAGCCATACACCGCAATCATGGAGCGGTTCTCCAGCCGATCCACAGCACATTTCAGAAACTCCCTCAACGTCTTGAGATCGGTGCCAGGCACCTGATGAGGGTCGTCTACGGGAACTTCATCATCCCAGACATTCAAATCCAGGATCGGGGCCCGGTGCGCAATCAGATAATCCATGTTGTTGACGGTGTGATTCTGGAGCGCGCTCACGTGATGGCACTTCAGCCAGAACCCGTCCATATAGTACCCCAGCATGCTTGGATTCAGCTTGCCGGTCTTCATGTACGTTTCAAGAAGCCAGATATAGGCATCATTCTTCTGACTCCCGGTTGACGCCCGTCCAGCCCCCCCGATCACGCCCTGTCCGGTAAAGACGGAGGAGCCATCCTCATGCACGAATGACTGCCGGACCGGGAATCCCCTTTCCCCCTTGATGAGCTGCTGGCAGAGGGAATCAGGAGCCCTGTCATAACGCACGACGAGACAATCCTCGACGCCTGCAACCGACATGGCGACATTCAGGGTGGCGGGGACTTGTTCGTCCCACAGAATCAAGCCCTTCACCGCTCCGGCATAATCATGCACGACGCGCAGCACATCTGTTGCTCGTGCAATAGCTTTCCCTGAAAGCCATGCCGTTGGCGAGTTTGTCATCTTGCCCATCCAATAGTCATCAGGGGCTTGATTATAGCGGACAAAGATACGGGGCTGAAGACGGTTTGCGATCCCCTGCAAGCAGGTCAGCAGGATGACTTCGTCATAATGACGGCGCAACGCGCGCGGATCCTCGACCTTCAAGACCGCACGCGCAGGTATGCAATCAAATAGGGTGATTTCTTGCGGTTGTTCCGCTTGCATGGAAGCCACCCAACAGCTTGAAAGACTCAAGACAAGAAACCAGCAGCTCCTTTGATAGGATCCGTTCATACGATGAAATTCCTTCCGCGTGAAACTGCCTTTTGTGAAGTTTGTGGTTCCAAAATTTAGTTGCCATCACGCCGCACTCATTCATTCAACCGTGTACAGCTTTTCCAGTCCTGACAAGAGGCGCATCCGCGGATGCGTGGCAAAGCGCTTGAAGTCCTCGACAGTCTCGCAACCTGGATAAGGGACAAAGTAACCGGGACCGTCTTTATTTTGTCGCCAGAACATCAGGAAGGCGATTTCGAGCGAAGAATCCGCAAACGCCTTGCCGTAATAGTCTGTATAGAGCGTCGCTGGAACAGGTTTTTTGCGATACCCGACTTCTGTAAGCGCGGCGAGCTTGTTCTGCTTCTTGGCATAGTTTGAAATGATGGCCAGTTTACTGGCGACGTCGGCGATGCGATTATTTTCAAAGTCGCTGTAGTCATCAAAGCCCACAAGGTCCACAAAAGCGTCGCCAGGATAACGTTCGAGAAACTCAGCTTCCGATTTGAATGTGCAATCCGGGGAGAAGGCGTACAGGAGATTGCGCACCTTCAACTCATCGCGGAGATAGGTGACCGTAAACTTCCAGAGTGCCTGGTATTCCTGAGGCGTGCAATACTTCTTGCCCCACCAGAACCAGCTCCCGTCAAATTCGTGAAAGGGCCTGAAGATCACGGGCGACAGCGTGCCGTCCTTGCCCTTGATACTGCCAAGAACCTCAGCCACCTTCCTCAGTTTTCCTTTATACCAGTCATGCTTTTCGCCGCCAGGCAACAAACTGCGGAATGATTTTTCGATGGTCTCTTTTTTCAGGCCGCTGACATTGAAGCTCTTTTGTTCGTAAGGATCTTGAACATGCCAGCAGAAGATGTTGACCATATTCTTGTCATAGGCCGCAGAAGCAAAGCCGATAATCTTCTTCTCGGTGTCGCGAAACCAACCTGTGGCATTGGTGTTCGCCACGTGAGTGATCTGCATAAAGTCCGAACCCCACACAGCCGGATCGCTCCCCATGACCCGCGTGATCGCCATCTCGCCGCCCTTTTCGCTGACGCTTTGTTCCGGATCCTGCTGCCCGATCAAGGTCTGTCCACGCTGCGCGATCTTTTTCAGCTTGTAAAAAAGCGCCACGGTCTCCGGCGTAGCCTGAGGGTCAACCAGAAGTTTTCGTGTAGCCTCCAGACTTGGACGCAGCTCTGCACGTGCAACACTGTTAGAAGAAACCGCTCCCGCCACAGTGCTATAGGACACTGTAAAAACGATCATTGCGAGCATCATAGCTTTGCTTTTATTCATCAATTCCCCTTCGTTGTATTTTCAATGACAATACCGAAGTCTGTCATAAACCGCGACCAACCTGGATTTATGGTTCTTCACTCACTCCTCTATTTTGCTGCTGCTGCGACAGTTGCGGCGGCGGGTTCGAGGATGATTCGGAAGCCGACGTCGAAGACGCGCTGCCACGGCTCGTAGCTGCGCCGGGCCGACGAGGTGGCGCGGTACGGACGGTCCCAGAACGAGCCGCCGCGCACAATGCGCTGGCCCATGCTTTTTTTCGAAAGCGCGTTACGTCCATCGTCGTCGCGGTACGGATACGGCTGGCACAGGGAACGCGTCCATTCAGCGGCGTTGCCGTGCATGTTGTAGAGTCCCCACGGGTTCGGCTGATACGCGGCCACGTTTTGGGTGATCGTTGCACCGTCAGTGACGGTTTCGATGGCCGGAATCCACGGACGCACAGTACGCAGCCCGTTGCGGAGGTTCTTGTCAGCGAGGTTGGCGAAGGAACCGAAGTCGGTTGTGAGATCGCCGAACCAGAGCGGCGTCGGTGTGCCGGCGCGGCAGGCATACTCCCACTGCGCCTCGGTCGGCAAGGCGCAACGCTGGCCAGAGGTGCGGCCAAACCAGTCGCAGAACGCCACGGCTTCCTGCCAGCTCACACGCACGACAGGCTTTTCTGGGCTGTTCAGTGAGGGCCCTGCACCGGTGTGATCCTTGGTGTAGGTGTCGATCGTGCGGCTGTCGTGAGCGCCATCGAATTCTCGGAACTGGGCGTTGGAGATCTCCTTGCGCGACATATAAAACGGCTTCGCGATATGGACGCGCGTCGGCGGATACTCGTCATCGGCGCCACTGGCAGTACCGAGCACGAATTCGCCGGCAGGGATCAGCACGAAGTCCAGCTTCACGTTGCTGTTCGTGCCGCACGCGAGTTGCAGTTCCTTCGGCAGGCCGGCTGCGGCTTGACGGCGCTGGGCCTCGGCCGTGTCAAACGGCCAGCCATCAGCAGTCACGGCAGGCGCGTTGCGCACTGCAGCGGGTTCAGGTTTGACGAACGCGACTGGTTGCGGCTCAGGGGTCGGATAGGTCTCTGGATTATCCGTGGTATTGGCATAGAGCTTACGGTATTCGTTGCGCAACACATCGGGCGCGCCCATGGGTGAGCCTCGGTGCTCGCCCCACGTGCCGTGGCACGGCACGTTGAGGTCTGCCCATGTCGTCAGCCGGGACCAGGCCTCCGCGTCAAGCGCGACGTTGTGATGGCCCTTGCGGAGCATCTGGAACAGTTCGCTGGTGCTGACGTGATACTCCATTGGCGTGAGCACGTGAAAATCGCTCTCCGGTCCGGGCCGGCGCACAAACGGCATGAGCGCAAGGTAGGAGGCGTCGAAAGTCCCGTCTCCTTTACGGTTGCCACGGAAGTCGGGACAGCCGGACTTACTGCCGTCGTGGCAGCCGACGCAGGATTTGTCGAGTACAGGCTGGACTTCGCGGCGGAAGCTGAAGGGGCGCTCAGGTCCGTTCCATGGCGTGATCGCGCTCGGCGCGTGGCGCATCGCGAGACTCGGCTTGATGAGCGGACTGGAATTGACGGACTCATGGCAACCGACGCACGAGGCGTTTTCACCGGGCATCACCACAAACCAGCTACGCATCAGCGCGACGGCTTCGCCGCGTTCGTTGAGCGGCTGGATCGCGATCGGCGTGTTGGCCGGTACTTTAAAGTTGGCGGAGCCGTCTTCATAGACCGGAACAGTACCGATGATGCGGCGGCCATCCCAGGAGCCGTCCACGCCAATGTTCGCATGGCCGCCGATGCCCCAGTAGCCGAAGTGGAAGCTGTAGACGCGGAGCGCTTTTACCGTGCCCTTCTGCACGCCCTTGAGCCCTGGGCCGGCGTAAACGTCGCTAAGATTGACAACACCCTCTTTCATTTCAGGGCGCACACGGTCGGGGATCGCAGCCGGCTTGACACGCGCCCTGAACGGGATCGGCTCGAACAGCTCATAGCCGGCTTCTTCGGCGAGGCAGAGCATGTTGTCAAAGACATCCACCAGGTAAATGCCCCAGCGCGACTCCTTCGTAGGCTTGCAGGAAACGATGAAATATTTTTCATTCAGCGGATACGGGTGCAGAAATTTCGGCCAAGAGCCTTCCACTAGGCCGTCGGCGATGACAGGCTCGACCTTCTTGCCGTAGCCGGGAATCCGCTGCACAGCGCCGTTGGCCTCGGTGCGGCCGCGCGCCAGATCGAACAGCACCAGTTCGCCCATGCGCGGCACGCCGTGGTGGCCGGAAATGACGGCGATGATCTTCGAGGGCGCATCAGGAATCTGGCGCGCATAGAAGATCGAGTTCGGCCAATACGAATTGCTACCGTAGAGCGAAAGCTGGCCTGTGCCGTCTGGGTTCATGCTCATCAGCAGACGGGAATGATAGTGCGGCGTGTCAGAGTACTCCCATCGGGTGTACATGACGCGGCCGTCGCTGAGCACGCGCGGATACCAATCCTGATCCTGTTCAAAACAGAGCATCCGAACATTCTTGCCATCTGCATCCATGCGGCAGAGGTTGCCGACTTTGTCGCCGCCGCCGACGCAGGGTACGCCATGGATGTTCATGGTCGAGTTGAACATGACCTTCCCGTCAGGCAGATAGCAGGCGTCGTAATTATCGATTTTCGGAATGTCAGGTGTCAACTGGCGCAGGTCCGAGCCATCGGCCTTGATCTGCCAAACCTGCCAGGCGTCCTTCGCTGGCATGGAAAAGAGCATACGCGTCGCATCAAAATCCAGATCCACATCTCCCACGAAGGCCGAGTCTTGCGGTTTGAACATCGGGGTCAATTTCCCGTCGGGACGTACGGGCGACAGCACGGCGATCTGAGCGTCGTAGCCGTGCCGACCGATCGAGGTGTTACCCTGCCAGTTCTGCGGCAGGCCCAGGTTGTTGCGCTTGACCAGCAGCAACCGCTCGAAATTCATCAGCGGGTTCGCGAGCAATGCGTCACGTTGCAGGGACAGTACATCGCCCAGCAGTTTCAGGTCCGTCAATTCGCCGCGATTAATAGCCAAGCGGAGGTCGTCGATCTGCTTTTCCAAGGCATCCAGCCGCTTCAGGAACTCCGATCCGAGGGGATACTTGCCTTTATACGTGCTGCTGAGATCCTCGATAGCCCGGCGCAGCGCGGCGGCGCTAAACCGTCCCACAGCCGCCTTGGCCTCGCGCACCTGACAGGCGCGGAGGTAGAGGTCGAGCCAGCGCGGATCAGTAGCAGGGACGTTATCCTGCTCAAGCTTCGCCATCTCCTGATGGAGGACCCCCTGCTGACCCAGTGCGGAGAGCGAGCGACTGATCAAGGTTTTGTCAGCCGCCACAGATTTAGTGCAGCCGAGCCAGTCTGTCAGGCGGCCCTCGGTGTCGCGCTTCAGCCATGTGGCTTGCACAGGAAAATCCTTTACGAGCATCGGCCAGACATCGACGGTCGGCATGATTCCGCCATTGAAACAAAAACCGCAGTCGCCCCCATTGTTAAAAATCTTCACCAGCAGACGGTTCTCGCCAGCCACAAGAGCCAGGGGAACTTTATCCTGATTCGGCGAGATACCGCGGCCAACATTGATTGAGTGAAGCTTCTTGTTGTTCAGCCAGACTTCCATACCGTCATCACTGCCGAACCCGGCCGTGATCGTGGTGTCTGCCTTGACGCTGATGGTGCGGAACAGATACGTTGCAGAGGAGTCGGGCGCGGACAAGTGATGCTCAATGCCATCCGCCCACTCCGTATGGATTTTCCAAATCGGCTGTCCCTTGTCATCTTTGGCAGCAAGGTCCACGCCCTGCTCAGGGAACAGCGCGTCAGCAAACCCCTTGGCTTTCAAGGCAGCGGTGGCGGACCACGGGCTGAAGCGGAGCGGCGCATCATTGAGGAGCGCCTGATAACGGTCGCGCATGGCAAGCATCGTCGCGGACCAGGAATCCTTCTTCACATAAATGTCCGGACTGGACGTCATTGTTTCAGCCGCCAACACCGTGGCCGACAACGACAGTATCAAGCTCGCTATGATTCGTATCATCTATCCCCCTTTTTAAATGTGATTCCAAACTATCACACGTGCGGGCAGGCATGCAAACACATTCCCGCGACGCTCGCTATTCAATTTTCCCATCATTCCGGCATTCCCCTATTCCAACATTCCAGTAAATTATTAGCCAAGCCGCTTAGACTCATTCAACCGTGTACAGCTTTTCCAGCCCTGACAGCAACCACACCGCAGGTCAGCGGCAGGGTCAACATGAGTACCATCAGCGGTTTTAGTGTTGTCATCGTTAATGTGCTCTTACAGGTTCATGAGTGTGCCATTACCTTCGAGAAGCCGATGCGCCGCATACAACGGCACGATGCCAGCGTCTTCGATCTTCCCAAAAATGGGGTCATAAAAAGCCAATATACTCCCATAATTAGGCCCATTACAATACGAAATGTCCCGTTTTTAGATCCGATCCGTGCCTTTATTGGAATCATAAGCTGGCAGAATGGCGGATATATCGATCAGATAGAGCTGGCGGCCCATGTTGTGGGTGGAGTCGATCGTGACCCGCTTGCCGTCGCGGCTGGCGCACGGATGCGTGTCGCAGCGCCACTCGCCCTTGTATTCTTTCGGGGAGAGGAAGTGCCCGAGCGGGACACGGCGATTTGTCGGGACATGGTAGAGATAGGGATGCTGGAGCCGCTCTTTGTCCGGATAGGTGTCGTTGAGCATCCAGTCGTTGTTGGTGCCCGGAATGTAGGTGTTGTGTCCGTTGGTCGTCATCACGTCGGGACCGATGACTTCGACATGATCCGTCTTGTCTTCGTAGAGATAGAAGCGTTCGCCGTGCGACGGATGCCATGCAAAGGCGGAGATGTGTTTCGCATCGCGCCAGACAAAATGCGACGTGGCACCCCATGGATCGAGCACGTAGAGATCGGTGCCGTCCGTGTTCATCGTCAGCGCCCGCGTGTAGAATCCGGTCTTATCGCCGGGAGCATGCCAGCGGTGCAGAAAGAAGAGCCGCGTGCCGTCGGTGTTGCAGAGCAGGTGGTTGAACCAATGTTTCGACGTGGCTTTGAAGGCGGCATCGGCGCGACCCGTGAAGGGAATCTTCACGGCATCGGCGAACGAGAAGAGCAGCTCCTGCTCGCCCGTCTTCATATCGATTCTCCAGATGCCTTCGCAATCCGTCGCGAGCATCTCTTTGTGAGGGTCAACGATACCCGCATAACCGTAGCCGGGGCGCATGTCGTTGAGCCGGCGGAAGTCCGGCGCGAAGCCCCAGCGTCCGTCGGGGCTGAGGCAATAAAACGGATTGGGCAGCGTCCGCTTTTTCCCGCTTTTGACATCCAGGATATGACTCACAAAGCGATCGCCCTCACGGTCGTTCCACGCGACTTCGCTTGCGGAGCCGGGAAGCCATTGCAACATGCACCCCTGCTGCCAGTTCCACGCCCGCGCAGTGCCCAGTTCGTGCCAGGTATCGCCACTGGAGAGATCCACCATGCCCACCCGCAGCAGATCGCTTGCTGTCGGTGAGCGACCTTCGAAGTCGACCTCGTTTGCGAGGACGAGCGTGTTCGTCGGATCAAAAAGCAACTTGTCGTAATACCCGCGCCAGTGAAACTTCGGCCCGCGCGTGATCTGGCGCACCGGCGGCAACGCGTCCGCCACAGCGCCCAGACTGCGCAAGGGCGCGTGCAACCCGCACGCGGCTGTCGTGGTCAATGCGGTTTTGATGAACGTTCGACGGTTTACAGACTGCTGTTTCATAATTGATCCTTTCTGCCCACGCCACGTTGCAGCAGCGTTTTGTGTTCAACGAGATGTTCACGAACCACTCCGTTTGCCAGATAGTCCCGCAGGTCAGGCGGCATCGGATATTCAAGCTGCACATGCTGTTTCCGCAATGCATCACGCAGTTGACCCGGTAGCACGTCAGGCAGTTCGACATTCAGTTGCTTCGCCAGCGCGACGGCGGTTCCAGCTGCCTGACCGAGTTGCATCATCGTCCGCGAAAGACGGCATGACGACGCGGCGAGCGAACTGAAACTCGACGCGCGACACGCGATCAGCAGATTGCGTCGGTCCTTCGGAATGAGGCAGCGGTACGGCACGCCATAGGGCTCCTTCAATTCGCCGATGCCACGGTTGTGACTGTCATGCGTATCCATGGCGTGATCCGCCAGCGCGATGATGTCGTTGTGCTTTTGCCCGCTGATGCCCGCGAGCAGGTCGTGCTCGGTCAAAACGTAATCCCCGACGATGCGGCGCGATTCGCGGATGCCGAGCGCGGGCGCGGTCCAGACCTGTTTGAAATTCTGGAATTCTTTGAAGTGCGTCTGTACATTGTGCCAATGCGCAAGCGTCCGTTTGCTGCACTCCTCCATCGCATCGCGATAGCCCAGACGCATGAACTCCGCGCCGTCCATAGTCGGCAGCATGTTCACATTCAGGTCGCCGTTGGGATAGTGGTTGAACACGGCCACGGGAAAGTTTTTTGCCCACCAACAGCGGTTTGAAATCCCTTGTGGCAGCGGCTCAATGGCGGGTTCCGTCGCCGGGGTCACACGGTAGATCAGCGTCACGCCGTTGATTCGTGCCGTCGCGTTTGTCGGCGCGTCAGGCTCGCTGAACGCCTCGCGCGATTCCTGACCCGTCATCGTCTGACAGCCCGCCGACTCGCAGACGAGTCCGTCGCCGGTCGCATCTACGAAATAAGCCGCCTCGATGAGCCGGCCATCCTTGAGCCTCACAGACGAAACGCGGTGACCCTCAACATTTGCCGACGTGAACTCGGCGTTGAGCAGCACGCGGCAGTGACCGGTCTCCTCCAGCATCGCGAGCATCACCTTGGACAGAGCCTCTGGCTCGAACAGCACGCCATGACGCTGACGCGTTCCGGCCCGCGCCAGCGTATCCAGATAACTTTTTGCCGGATCAACCACAGCTTCTCCACCGGGAAACCGGAACGCTTCTTTCCTTGGATCGAATGTACTTTGGTGGCGGCCCATCGAATAAATGCCGACCGCGTTCGTGATCTTCTTCAGTCGCTGATACAGCTCGAAGGGGAACCCCGTTCCGCCCGTACCCGGCTCCCAGCAGTGGACACCCCCGCGCACGGAATTTCCGCCGAGACAATCCGCCCTCTCGACCAGAACCACATCCAAGCCCGCGCGCGCAGCAGCTAACGCTGCGCCGAAACCGCCGCTGCCACCGCCGATCACCGCCAACTCGCAACGCACCGCACTGTTGCTGAGTGTCTCAGCGCCGTGAAGAGGGGTCAGCGCGACTAGGAGCAGAACCGCTATAATCGCATGCAACATGCCTCCCCTCCTTTCCAATCGAATTACAGTTCTTTGATCTTCAGATTGCGCCAGCGCGACATCAGCACTTCGGTTTTCCAACCGTGCACCTGCAGCGCAATGAATCCCTCGCGGGTCGTTGCATCATTGAAATCGGCAATCGGAACATCGTTGATCCAGGTCTGAATATGGGATCCTTCGCAGCGGATCTTCATTTTGTTCCATTCTTTGACCTTGAACGCCGTCTGGGCGACATCGTTCGAATTGAGACAGATCCAACGGCCACGACGACCTTCGTCATAGATGCTACCGCTGGGATTCTTCACCCCGCCGGCCATTTCCATCTGATATCCATGGACACGACCAGGCGAAACCTTGATGGTCTTGCCGTCGAGTTCGTAGGTCATGGGCTTGTCCGAACAGATGGAACGGAACTGGATCCCCGAATTACCGTCCAACAGCATCGCCTCGCAGGTGAATTCGAAATCGCGGAACGTACGATCCGTACACATGAACCCGTTGGATTCCTTCAGAACACTCGCCCCGGTGATGGCACCGTCGACGATCTCGAATTTATGCTTTCCCGCACGCTGCGTCCAACCGGTGAAATCCTTCCCGTTGAAAAGCACGATTTCTTCCCCTGCACATGCGACTCCCGCCGCAAACAACAAACCAACCAGCAACTGCTTCATAGGGCCCCCTTTTCAATTAAATAATGATGGGAAAATCTATCACATTGCTTTCGGGAAGTCGAGAGAACAAGGGGTGTGATTCATTTTAGTTTAAATGAATCACACCCCGTCCGCTAACTACCACCTTCATGGTCGGTGCCTTGAATTCCGCACGCAAGTCCTTGATCAGACAGGCCAGATTCTTGCCATACTCGGCCACAGGCTTGCCGCCTTCGATCATGTCATTGAAGCCCTGAAACCAGACAAAACCCTCGATCTCATAACCCGCTTTCTCATCGTAGGATTGAAAATGACTCTTGATGTTGTTTAGGGTTTCCATTTGCATATCATGAGTCCGTCCTGATTCATCTCTGCTTCATGGTAATTTATCTCATGTTTATTTGTAACCTTCTTCAACACTAGAAATTGAGTTTGCCGTCTATCTTCCGATCTGCTAATTTAACATCCACTTAAAAAGGTACTGAATGAGAATAAGAGCTTTTGCACTAGCTTGGCTGTCCTTCACCGCATTGACGGTTCTGGGCGATGCCCAGGTCAAGCGGCCCAACATCATCTTTCTGATGGATGACCAGCGCCGCTGGGACGCGCTCGGCTGCGTCGATCCTGCAATGAAGACGCCAACCCTCGACCGAGTGGCCAAGGAGGGCATCCTCTTTGATCAGGCCGTCTGCCAGGCGCCTATGTGCATCCCGAGCCGCTACTCCATGATGCTGGGGCTCTATCCCCATCAAATCGGAATCCTGAGCAACGGACCCGGCCTCAGCGATGCTCAGTTGCCCTGCGACACCCTGCCCGAACTGCTGCGCAAAGCCGGTTACCAGACCGCAGGCTTCGGCAAGACGCACTGGCTGGCGCGCGAAGCGTCGACACGCGGCTTCGAGATCCGCTATGTCTCTACGGATGTCGAAAAGGGCGCAATCGAAATGAAAGCGGATAACCCCGAGGGGCTCAAGCGCTACTACGACGAAGTGGAGGCCTACGGCCCCGGCGAGGAGTTTCCAGCCGGTTACGTAGGACGCACAAGCCAGGTGCCGGAGGGCGACCACCGGGACGGCTGGACCTTCAGCAAGTGCTTGGAGTTCATCGACAAAGGCGTGGACAAGAAACGCCCGCTCTTCCTCTACCTCTCGTTTCTGAAACCGCACGCAGGCTCCAATGTGCCGCCCGGCTACGAAGAGCTCTACAAGCTCTCGGAGATGCCCGTGCCCAAGCAGCCACCTCTGGAGCAGGTAGAGCCCTGCCACGCCACGGGCAGCGACCGGCAGGAGATGTACCGCTCATTCTGGAGCCAGGCGACTCCGGAGCAGTGGCAGCAGATGGTCCTGCGCTACCGGGCCAACTGCTCCTGGATCGATAGCATGTTCGGCCGCGTGATGGACAAGCTGCGCGCCGAGGGGTTGCTGGAGAACTGCCTGATCGTCTACGTTTCCGACCATGGCGAAATGCTGGGCGAGCGCTACTACCGGTTCAACAAATACTGCCTCTTCGAGGCCAGCGTCCGCGTGCCCATGATCCTCTCCGGCACAGCAGTCCCGACAGAGAAGCGGGGCGCGATCGACCACCGGCTGGCCGAAGAGGTGGACCTCTACCCCACCCTCGCGGCCATCGCCGGACTCCCGTCCACCACGAACAAGCCCGGCGAAAACCTGCTCGGCCCCAGCGCACGGAAGGCCAACTTCTGTGCCTACAGCGACCGGCCCGCGAAGACCGCCTTCATGTGGCGCACGAGCGAGCGCAAGCTGATCCTGACATTCCCGAAGACCTCTGTCCAGAAGGGGGCCGTGAGCCTGGCGGATGTGACAGCAGGAGAATTTTACGATCTGAAATCCGATCCCAAGGAGTGGAAGAACCTCTACGGCAAAGACGAGTTCAAGGCGGAGCAAGAGCGCATGGCTGCGGAACTTGTCTCCCACCTGAACAACGTCGCTCTGAAGAAAACGATATGGTCACAGGGCAACGATCACGTGATCGCTGATTTCGAGGGTGCCACTTACGGTGGGTGGAAAACCGAGGGCACAGCCTTCGGCACAGGCCCGGCACAAGGGACATTGAAGGGACAGATGAAGGTCAGTGACTTTCAGGGAAAAGGGCTCGTCAACTCCTTTTTCGGCGGTGACGGTGCGACCGGCACACTGACCTCTCCCGCATTCAAGATCGAGCAAAAATTTATCACGTTCCTCATCGGCGGCGGCGGGTGGGAGGCAAAGACCTGCATGAACCTGCTGGTGGATAGCAAGGTCGTTCGCACAGCGGCCGGCCCCAATGTCATTCCCGGCGGCAGCGAAGCCTTGGAACCTGCGTCATGGGACGTATCCGACCTCCTCGGCAAAGAGGCGTGCCTCCAGATCGTGGACCATGCGACCGGCGGATGGGGACATATCAATGTCGACCAGATCGTCTTTTCCGACAAAGCAACGGCCCTTGTGAAGAAGAACATGCCGAAAGAGCGTGAGATGACCATCGAAAAGCAATACTTGCATTTTCCTGTGCACAACGGCGCAAAGAAGGGGAAGAAGCAACGCGTCGCAGTACTCGTCGAGGGCACCATTGTCCGTGAGTTTGAGGCCGACCTGTCTGAAGATCCGGACTGGTATGCGCATCTGGACATGAGCGCCTGGCAGGGAAAGAAAGCCACAATACGCGTGGATAAGGTTCCCGAGGACTCCAAACTGCTGGAGATGGTCGCACAGGCCGATACGATTTGGAACGCGGAACAGCTTTACAAGGAACCCCTACGTGCTCAGCTGCACTTCTCACCACGGCGCGGATGGAACAACGACCCCAACGGCATGGTATACGCGGACGGCGAGTATCACCTCTACTTTCAGGCCAATCCCTATGGCTGGCCATGGGGCAATATGCACTGGGGCCATGCTGTCAGCAAGGACATGGTTCATTGGGAAGAGCTGCCGATCGCCCTCTATCCGCAAAAGTTCGGGGACTGGGCCTTCAGCGGCGGCGCGACTGTGGACAAGGACAACACCAGCGGCTGGAAAAAAGGAACCAACGCGCTGATCGTGGCGACGTACACCAGCACCGGTCGCGGCGAGTGTATCATCTATTCGAATGACCGCGGCCGCACCTTCCAGGAGTATGAAGGCAATCCGATCATCAAACATGGCGGACGCGACCCACTGCCGCGCTGGTACGCGCCAGGCAAGCATTGGGTCATCGCGGTCTACGATGAATTTGAGAAAGGCCAGTATGTCGCCTTCTACACGTCAACAGACATGAAGACGTGGACCTTCCAGAGCCGCATTAAAGATTTCTTTGAGTGCGCTGACCTGTTTGAACTGCCCCTGGGCGACAAGAGGTACTGGGTGCTGACCGCAGCCAACAGCGACTACATGATCGGCCAGTTCGACGGCAAGACCTTCACCCCTGAGACACCGAAGCTAAAGGGCCATCGCGGCCGCGGCTTCTACGCTGCTCAAACATTCAGCAATGAACCCAAGGGCCGCACGGTCCAGATCGGCTGGTTGCAGACGGCGACGCCAGGGATGCCGTTCAACCAGGCGATGTCGCTGCCAAACGAACTCAAGCTCCGCCAGACAGCAGAGGGACCGCGTCTGACGTGGACACCTGTAAAGGAACTGGAGACCCTGCGGGCCGGACCCGACCAAGGCGCGGCACTGGCGAATTTCAAAGCTGAGCTGATGGAGATACGCGCCTCAATCGAACCCGGTGATGCGGAGATGGTTGAGCTGACGATTCGCGGTGCGAAGATCACATACGACAGCAAGAAGCAGGAAATCAGTGTCAATGGCCATCGCGCACCGGCTCCGCTGATAGATGGCAAGCAGAATATGACTGTGTATGTTGACAAGACGGCGCTGGAGATCTTTGCCAGCGACGGATTGACCTACATGCCGATGCCGTTTGTTCCGAAGGCAGACGACCTGTCGGTGTCCATCGAGGATAAAGGCGGGAAGGCGAAGCACGTATCACTGAAAGCCTACGCGTTAAAATCCTGCTGGGAAAGACAGTAATCAGTAGGGGCGACCAATTGGTCGTCCTTCAAAAGGAGAGACCATGAGTAAAAAAGTAATAATGTGTTCGATCATTGCCGCACTGGGTGGCTTCCTGTTCGGCTTCGACACCGTGGTGATTTCGGGTGCGGAGCAGACGATCCAGCAACTGTGGGGGCTGAGCGCAGGGCTGCACGGCTGGACCATGAGCGCGGCCCTCTGGGGCACAGTGCTCGGGTCGCTCATCGGCGGCTGGCCCACGGAGCGCTACGGCCGCAAGCGGACACTTGTGTCGATCGGCATCCTCTACTTTGTATCGGCGGTCTGGTCCGGGCTCGCGGCAGATGCTTACGCGCTGATGATCGCGCGTTTCATCGGCGGCATCGGCGTGGGCATCTCGACGGTGGCGGCGCCGCTCTACATCGCCGAGATCTCGCCCGCCAAGTCGCGCGGGCGCTTGGCAGGGATGTTCCAGTTCAATATCGTCTTTGGCATTCTCGTGGCTTTTCTGTCGAACGCGCTGCTGAGCGGGATCGGCCCAAACGCCTGGCGCTGGATGTTGGGGGTAGAGGCTTTCCCTGCGCTGATCTACACGCTCTGCTGTTTCGGACTGATCGAAAGTCCGCGCTGGCTGATCACCCACCGGGGCGACCGCGCTGCGGGGCTGGATGTCTTCCGCCGAATCAATCCTGAACTCACTGAGCAGGAGGTGGCCGCCTTAGCTGATTCGGTCGAGGGCTCGGTGTCGCACACAAGAGAGGACTCGCGGTTTTTCACGCGCCGCCTCATCACGCCGATCATGCTGGCCTTCCTGATCGCCTTCTTCAACCAGCTTTCGGGCATCAACGCGATCCTCTACTTCACACCGCGCATCTTCGAGATGACAGGGCTTGCCAAAAACGCCGCGCTATTGCAGTCTGTAGGTGTCGGCTTCACGAATCTGATCTTCACCTTTGTGGGGCTCTGGCTGATTGACCGGCTCGGGCGCAAGCAGCTGTTGACGATCGGTTCGTTCGGATATATCGCGTCGCTGGGGCTCTGCTCATGGGCGTTCTACACAGGGCATTTCAAAATCGTACCTGTCTGCATCTTCGCCTTCATCGCCGCGCACGCCGTGGGACAGGGCGCCGTGATCTGGGTCTTCATCAGCGAGATCTTCCCGAATCGCAACCGCGCCGCCGGGCAGGCGCTCGGCAGCTTCACGCACTGGATCTTTGCGGCGCTGCTCACGCTCTTCTTCCCCAAGATGGTCGAAGCGCTTCAGCCCGGCACGATCTTCGCCTTCTTCTGCGGGATGATGGCGCTGCAACTCATCTGGGTGAAGTTCATGGTGCCTGAGACCAAAGGCGTGCCGCTTGAGCAGATGCAGAAAAAACTAGGGGTTATATAAGGATTATTTGCCAATGAAAATCGATCGCCAACTTTTTCGGATCGGACACCCTCTGATTGACAGCCAACATGAGGCATATCTTGATATTCTTGATGAGCTTTTTGTTATTGGGGGGGAACCCCTGCCCAGCAAAATCAAAGTGGAGGAGGCTCTCCATAAGGCCATCGCATACGGGCTTGAGCACTTCATCGCAGAAGAGCATCTCATGGAGTCTATGAAATATCCAGCGCTCGAAGCACACCGGAATAAACATAACGAGTTTCGCGTCCGTGCAGAAGCTATCCGCCTTGCTGGTAAACATCAATCCCCAGAAACCTTTTTGCAGGAGATTAATTTATGGATGGTGATGTGGTTACGCAATCAGATACAAACGTATGACAAAGCGCTGGCAGAGTTTTTAACGAGGCGTAGCATCTTATAGCAGCCCCCTCTTGCCGCTTTTGAAAGCCTGGTCTGTCCCGAATGGCGCTAAGATAGGCGTATTCGGGAGCGACAAGAAGGTGTCCGTCACTGGGAGCATAGGCATCCTGCCTGTGCATGCAACAAACAGGCAGGATGCCTGTTCTCCCAGTTTCTTGCGAGCCGACGATGAATGTTTTTGGAGCTCGACTATTCCGCCCTATAAAACGACTCACATACGTTTATCTTAGCGCCATTCTTGTCCGTCCCCCTATCATTCCCCTTGCACCTTGTGACTTTTGCGCCTAAAATAGGTCGCCTTATCTGGAGCGAACGCGTATGAAAAAGATTTTGATGCTGAGTTTATGCGCGGCAGGCCTTGCTGTGGCGCAGGAGAAGCCGCTGTTTCTCGACACCTCCAAGCCTGTGGATGACCGGGTGAAGGACTTCATCAGCCGGCTGACCCTTGAGCAAAAGGGCGATGCGCTGAACCACAGAGGGAAGACCATTGACGTCTCAGGCTTTCAGCTTCGCGAGGATCATTGGAATCAATGTTTGAACGGTGTGCAGTGGCGCGGCGAGGGAAGCGGATCGACCACGCTCTTTCCCATTTGCCTCGGCATGGCTGCGACGTTTGATACGCAACTCGTCCATCAGGTCGCCACCGCCATCTCCGACGAGGCGCGCGCCATCTATAATCGCTGGCATCTCGATCCGTCTGTCAAGGGCGAACGCAAGGGCCTCATCTACCGCGCGCCTGTGATCAACATCGGGCGCAATCCGTATTGGGGACGCAATTACGAGGCGTGGGGCGAAGACCCCTATCTTGTGGGACGCATGGGCGTGGCGTATGTCAAAGGACTCCAAGGCGATGACCCGCGTTACCTGAAGCTGGCCGCGACACTCAAGCATTATGCAGTCAACAATGTCGAACAGGACCGACAGAAACTGGATATGACCGTCTCCGAACGCATGATGCATGAATACTGGCTGCCGCATTTCAAAGCGTGCGTGATGGAAGGGAAGGCGCAGTCGCTCATGGCCAGTTATAATGCGCTCAATGGCGTGCCCAATAATATCAACCGCTGGTTACTCACTGATGTGCTGAAGCAGCAGTGGCAACATGAAGGGTTTGTTGTTTCCGACCTGGGCGGCGTGAAGACCATGATCAACGGGCACATGGGCAAAAAGATGACCTTCCTGGATGCGGTTTCGCAATCCATCATGGCGGGCTGCGATTTCTCTGACAAAGAGTATGCTGCCAACATTCCCGAGGCCATCAAGACAGGCAAGATGACTGAGGAACGCCTCAATGACGCGCTCTTCCGCGTGTTGCGCACGCGGATGCGTCTCGGCGAGTTCGATCCGTTTGACGCTGTGCCGTACAGCAAGATTCCGATGAGCGTCGTGTGCAGTGCCGAGCACCGCGCACTCGCGTTGAAGACGGCGCAGAAGGCAATCGTTCTGTTGGAAAACAAAAACCACGTTCTGCCGCTCGACAAGAGCCAGATTAAGAACATCGTTGTCATCGGCCCCCTCTCCAAGGTCATCCAGACCTCAAACTACACTGGCAATTTCAAGGATGCGGTGGACCTGCTCACCGGCATTCAGAATCGTGCGGGTCTGGACAAGGTGACGTATGTGAAGACGCAAGAAGCCGGACAGGCTACGAACGTAATCCAAGCGGCGGATGTCGTGATTGTGGCTGTGGGCACGACACGAAAAGATGAAGACGAAGGCCGCGACCGAAAACAGCTCACGCTTCCCGAAGGACAGGAGGAGTTGGTCAGGCAGATGCTCGCCTTGAATCCCAGGACCATTGTCGTACAATCCGCCGCAGGGCCTGTCACATCGCCTTGGCTGAAGGCCCATGCTCCTGCATGGCTTCAAGCCTGGTGGTTTGGCGAGGAGAGCGGGAACGCGGTCGCTGACGTGATTTTCGGGGCGGTCAATCCCGCAGGACGCCTGCCCCACACGGTCTACGCATCACCCGAACAGGTGCCCGTCCAAAGCGAATACGATATTTCCAAAGGCTTCACCTACATGTACGTGAAGGGCGAGCCGCAGTATGCCTTCGGCTATGGATTAAGCTATGCGACCTTCACCTATTCAAACATGAAGGTTGAAGGGGCCTCGCCATTCATCGTCCGTGTGGACATTGCCAACACAGGCAAGGTCGCGGGCGATGAAGTGCCGCAACTTTATGTCCGGCAACTGAAGCCGCGCGTGGTGCGTCCCTCCAAAGAGCTGCGCGGCTTTGCCCGCATCACGCTCAAGCCTGGCGAGACAAAAACCGTGAGCTTTATACTGCCCCCAACAAAACTAGCGTTCTATGACGAAGTTAAACACGCCTTTGTGACAGACCCCGGAGCCTACGAACTCATGCTCGGCGCTTCCTCAGCAGACATCCGCCTCAAGACCGTCATCAATGTCCTCCCTCCTCCTGTGCCCCTTTGACCTTCACATCAAATGCACTCGCCCGATTCGCGAATCAGGTTGACCGCGAAACGCTTTTCGTCTATATTTTACAGCTTTCCTACGTGTTGTAACGTCCACCCTTTAACTTTTTATAAAACCTTGAATACGAAGACCCCCATCCTTGAAAAAATAAGCCGCCAGCCGTTGATCTTTGATGGTGCCATGGGCACCATGATCTATCAGCGCGGCATCTTCATCAACGCCTGCTACGATGAACTCTGCATCACCAAGCCTGCGCTGATCCAGTCCATCCACCAGGAATACATCAATGCCGGGGTTGACGTGATCGAGACAAACACGTTCTCCGCCAACCGCCTCAAGCTTGCCGCCTACGGACTTGCAGACCGGGCCAGGGAGATCAATCTTGCTGCAGCAAAGATCGCCCGGCAGGTTGCCGGAGAGCAGGTCTATGTCGCAGGCTCTGTGGGCCCCTGTTCCAAGACTGGGGGGACACCGGATCACGCCTCACGAACCGAACAGCTCGAGGCCTACGCCGAGCAGATCGCCGCACTCGTTGAAGGCGGGGTCGATCTGCTGCTCCTGGAGACCTTCTTTGACATCGACTCCCTTCGCATCGCGCTTGAAGCGGCAACCCTGCATAAGATCCCGGTCATGGCCTCCTTCACCGTCCCGGAAGCGGAGATCGACGCGGAGAAGGACAGCGAAATCCAATTCGCCAAACTGCTGGACGAAGATCCCCGCGTCAACATCATCGGCATCAATTGCGGTGTCGGACCTCAAAAACTCTTGCTTCCGGTTCAGCGGATCGTCAAAGCCATTCAAAAGCCTCTCGTGGCCATGCCCAACGCAGGCGGGCCGAGCGAAGTCGGCGGCCGGCAGATGTATCTCAACAGCCCTGAATTTTTCTCTGAATATTGCAAGCGCTATATTGAACTCGGAGCGCGCGGAATTGGCGGCTGCTGCGGAACGACCCCCGGACACCTGGCCATGGCAACCCGCGCAGTCAGATGCCTGAGCGGCGTCAAGCAGCACGTCGAGATCGTAACTGCCCCCTCCCAGGCGACAACTGGAAAGCCCCTGCCTCCATTGACGCCGACGCAGGACAAAACTCCCTTTGCGAAGAAACTCTATTCCGGAAAAATGGTCACCTCAATTGAAATCCTGCCTCCGCAGAATGGCAAGATGCTGCCCGCGTTCATTGAGAAGTGCCGCCTTTGTCAGGAGGCCGGCATTGACGCCATCAACCTGCCGGACGGCCCGCGGGCCAGCGCGCGCGTATCCGTCATCGCCACAGCGCTCGCCATGAAAAAAGAGCTGACCATTGAGCCCATCCCCCATTACTGCTGCCGCGACAGGAATCTGATCGGGATGCAGTCCGACCTCTTGGGCGGCTACGCGCTGGGCCTGAACAACTGGCTCTTCATCACCGGCGATCCGCCCAAGCTCGGCCACTATCCGAACGCCACGGGCGTGTATGACGTCGATGCCATCGGGCTCTGCCAGATGGTCAGCAACCTCAACAGCGGCATGGATGCGGCAGGCGAATCCATCGGCGACCAAACCGTGATCCTGATGGGCGTGGGAAGCAATCCTGTCGCCCTCGAGATGGAACGGGAGATCGAACGTTTCTTCAAGAAGATCGATGCTGGGGCCGAGTACACCATCACCCAGCCTGTGTTTGATCCGGAAGCCCTCTTCAGGTTCATCGACAGGGTCAGCAACTATCACAAGACCCTCCCGCTGATTGCCGGCATCTATCCCCTCGTCTCCTTCAAGAACGCCGACTTCATGAGCAAGCATGTCCCGGGTGTCGTGGTCCCGGACAGAATCCTTGAGCGCATGAGCAGGTGCAAGACCAAGGAAGACGGGATAAAAGCCGGGATCGAGATCGCGCATGAGACCTGCGAGGCTGTCAAGAGCCATGTCCAGGGCATCCAGATGTCAGCCCCGCTGGGCAACATCCAGCCCGTCCTGACCATGATGAAAGCGTTGATGTAACTGGAAAATTGAAACTGGATACTTGAAACTTGGAGTTGCCTGCCGACTCGAATGAGGTTGAAAAAACGCTGCGGTTGTGTTAAAAGTAACAGCGAATTATTAAATGAAAGGATTACACATGAGCACCTTTGACAACTCCGTGAGTATCAACCCGTATTTTAAAATCACCGATGCGAACATGGCTGCGGCGAAAGAGATGCTGAAGACCTTCTGCACGCTGGTCAAAAAAGAAGAGGGCTGCCTCTATTACAACTTCTGCTTTAACGGCAATGTCATGACCTGCCGCGAGGCCTATAAGGACGCGGCGGCCGTAATGGCGCACCTGGAGAACTGCGGCGAGGCGCTCGGCAAGTTTGTCCAGATCGTCGAGCTCTTCCGTATCGAGATTCTCGGGCCAGCCGCGGAACTGGATAAGCTGCGCACCCCCTTGGCCGATATGAAGCCCGAGTACTTCGTGCTCGACTCCGGCACAGGCAAATAAGCCAAACGGAGTCTATCTATGCAAAGTCACTTGATTCTCGGTCTGGTCATCGTTGTTTTTGGCGGCGTCCTTGCAGCGGTGATCATCTATCATATTCTTCGCTATCTGCGGGGAAGTATCAAGCTCTCGCTCCCGTGCACGGCCTTCAATCCGGGCGAGGCCATCGCCGGCTCCTTTGAATTGATGACGAAGAAGGAGATTCAGGGCAACAAACTGATCGTGAGTCTTATTGGTTCGAAGACGGTCCGGACGCATCATGGCGGAAAGACGCGGACCCGCACCGAGGAAGTGTACCGGGACGAGGTGGTCATCGAGGGCGAGAAAAATTATTTCGCCGGCTATACCGCCACCTACGCCTTTCAGGTGAAAGCGCCGAACCTGCAGGCGCCTGATTTCTTGAATTCGCAAGCAGGCCAGATCCTGGGAACAGCCCTCAGCCTCCTCAGCGACCAATCCTCGCGCATCACCTGGAAAGTCGAAGCCCGCCTCGATGCCAAAGGCGTGGACCTGGCTACGTCGCGCGCTGTCTCGATCCGTTGAACTACTTCGTCTTGTCGTTATAGACGTCGGGCTCGATCGACAGACGCTGGATTTTGTAGTGCATGACGCGGGGCGAGAGCCCCAGCGTGCGGCCGGCGGCGGACATATTGCCGTTGTTCTTTTTGAGCGCTTCAACGATCAACTCGCGTTCAAACGATTCGACCAGCATGTTGAAGGAGGCGTTGCCGTCCTTGATGAGTTCGGAATCATTTGACGAGCCCGTCTGAAGCGAGGGCGGCAGGTTGTAGCTGTGGATGCAGTCATCCGTCGATGTCAGCACCGCACGCTCGATGCAGTTTTCCAGTTCACGCACATTCCCTGGCCAGTGATAGGTCATCAGCATATTGATGGCCGGCGTCGAGAGACGCTGCACTGTCTTGCCATAGCGCAAATTCAATTTCTGAATAAAGTGTTCAGCCAGCAGAATAATATCGCAGCGGCGTTTCGCCAGATCCGGCAGCGTGATCGGGAAGATGTTCAGGCGGTAATAGAGATCTTCGCGGAACTTGCCCTGCTCCATCAGCTCTTCCAGATTCCGGCTTGTCGCAGCCAAGAGGCGCACATCGCTCTTGAGTTCCTCGTTGCTCCCGACCCGCGAGAAGGTGCGCTCTTGAATGAAGCGCAACAGCTTCACCTGCGTCTGCGGGGTCAGGTCGCCGATTTCATCCAGGAAGAGCGTTCCTTTATTGGCGGCCTCGACGCGCCCGATACGGGTATTGAACGCGCCGGTAAAGGAACCCTTCTCATGTCCGAAAAGCTCGCTCTCAACAAGGCTCTCCGGCAATGCTGCGCAGTTGAGCGCAATAAAGGGCTTGTCCGCGCGCGGACTGAGTTTGAAAATCGCATTGGCGACCAGCTCCTTACCGGTGCCTGAAGCGCCACGTATCAAAACTGTCGCATTGCTGGGGGCGACCTGACGGATGAGATCGTACGTCTTCTTCATCGAACTGCAATTGCCGATGAGCTGTCCGGGATTGCCGCTCGTTTCGCCCAGCGCGGTGCGCAACTGCTGGTTTTCTTTGATCAGGCTTTCGCGTTCATCCATCTCCGTCCTGTAGACGCTGGCTGCTTCCGCTGTCAGATTGCCCACGATTTCAAGGAAGCGAAGATCTTCTTCCAAAACAACGCCCGCGCTGACCGCCCGGTCGATACTCAAGGTGCCGATGATTTTTTCCATGTAGAAAATCGGCACGCAGAGGAAGGCGATATCTTTGGCTCCTGTACGCGAACCAGTGATATTCCGAAAGCGTTTTTCTTTAGAGACATCCGGAACCAACTGGGCAATGCCGGTCTCTGCGACGGTTCCTGTGATGCCTTCGCCGAGCTTGTAACGTCCGCGTTTCTGCTCAGTTTCGCTGAGTCCGTGCGAGGCGGCAATTTCGAACACATCACCCTTTCTCAGCGTAAAGGTTCCGCGCAACATTCCCATCTTGCGATGGAGGACATCGAGCACCTTTTCCAGAAGGGCGGTAATGTTTCGTTCGTGTACAACAGCCGAACTGATCTCACACAACACTTCAATCTCTGTCTTCAGTTGGTTTTGCATATCAGGGCTTTAGTGTACTTGATTAAGTTAGGCGTTGTCCATAAGAAAACCATTGATGGTTTCGACTGCTTTATTCGCATCAGCCATGGCGCGTACCACCAAACTGGGTCCGTTCGCGGCATCGCCCATGATAAATACGTTCTTCTCCTTGATGTCATACTTGGGCTTGAGAAAGCCCATCGCCAGGAAGACGAGGTCCGAGTGAAGCACCTCCGTCGTGTTTTCAACGGCTTTGAAGTTCAACGGACGTCCCTCCGGCGAAAAGCTCCATTCCACACGCTGGACCTCGACGCCGGTCACGTGTCCGTTCGCACCCAGGCAGCGCGTGCTCTGCAGATTCCAGCGCCGTTCCCCGCCCTCCTTATGACTGGAGGAGGTGCGCTGCATATACGGCCACAGCGGCCAGGGCGTGGATGTTGAGCGCTCTGGGGGCGGTTCCGGCATGATTTCAATTTGCAGGATACTCTTGGCCCCTTGCCGGACCGAGAGACCGACACAATCGCTTCCGGTATCGCCGCCGCCGATCACGAGCACGTTACGTCCCTCTGCAGACACATTGCCATTGAGGAAGTCGAGCGCAAAGAAGATGCCCTGCAAATCAGCTCCCGGGATGTCGAGCGGACGGGGCGTCGGTGTGCCGGCAGCGACCACCACGGCGTCGAACTGGCGCGCCAGGTAGTCCATGGAGATATCTTTCCCGATCTCCGTGTTCGCCTGAAAATCGATCCCGGTGTCACGCATCACCTGGATGCGTCGCTCAATGACCTTCTTGTCGAGCTTGAAGGAGGGTATCCCATAGCGCAGCAGACCGCCAAAATCCGGGTTGCGTTCATAGACCGACACGCGATGTCCAGCCTGGTTCAGGGCAATGGCGGCTGCCAAGCCGGCAGGCCCGCTCCCGACAACAGCCACGCTTTTGCCGGTGCGCTGCTGAGGAGCCTCACGACTCACCCACCCCTTCTCAAAAGCCTTCTCGACAACCTGCTTTTCGATCTGGCGGATCATCACGGAGTCGGTTCCGAGCGAAGCCGTGCAGCTTCCTTCGCAGAGCGCAGGACAGATGCGGGAGGTGAACTCGGGCATGGAGTTGGTGGAACTCAGTAGTTCATACGCCACCCGGTCATTCCCCTTGTGGACCGCCTCGTTGATTTCGGGGATGAAGTTGCAGAGCGGACACCCCGTGCCATGGCAGAAGGGGATGCCGCAGGTCATGCACCGGGCCGACTGCTGGTGAATCTCCTCGGCAGACAGGGTCCGCTCGACTTCCAAGTAGTCCTGCTTGCGGGCGTCGACCGGGCGATAGACATCATTGATGCGTTTTGTGGTTAGAAATTCTTTACTCATGATTGCTCCCAAATTAGTCTTCGATTTTAGCTGTCTTTGCCAGCAACTGCTTGTATTCAACCGGGAACACCTTCACAAACCGGCTGCGCGCATCCTGCCACGATGCGAGGACTTGCTTTGCCTTTTTACTGCCCGTTGCACAGATGTGTTGCTGGATCAGCGTAATCAGTTCGGCCTCGTCAGGTGAGTTCGACAAGACCGTTTCCAAATCCACAGTATCCAGATTGCACTTCAGGTCGAAATCGCCCGATTCATCGTAGACGTAGGCAATGCCGCCGGACATGCCTGCCGCGAAATTCACGCCCACAGGGCCCAGCACGACCACGCGTCCACCCGTCATGTATTCGCAGCCATGGTCGCCGCCGCCTTCGAGCACCATGGTCATCCCGCTGTTCCGGATGGCGAAACGCTCGCCGGCCTGACCGTTCAGATAGATGGTTCCGCTGGTGGCGCCATAGCCCACCACATTGCCTGCAATCACATTCTGGCTCGCTTCGAAGGTGGCTGCTGCTGGCGTCTTGATGATGATCTCTCCGCCGGAGAGGCCCTTGCCGACAAAGTCGTTCGCCTCGCCTGTGAGCTCCAGCGAAATGCCCGGCGCGAGAAACGCGCCAAAGCTTTGCCCCGCACAGCCTGTGAGCTGAATGCGGATGCAGTCCTTGGGAAGCCCCTCTGCTCCAAAGCGTCTGATCACCGCGCTCGACAAGGCGGTTCCGACCGTACGGTCGACATTGCCAATGTTCAGTTTCAGCGTGCTCACTTCGCCCTTTTCAATCGCGTTCTTCAGATGAGGAATGAGATGGACTTCATCAAAACTGGGCTCTACTTCCACGCACTTTTCAAAGCGGATATGGTCACCGGTGACCTGTTTCAAGATGCGACTGAAGTCCAGGTTGCGCGATTTGAAGAAGTCGATCGCGCGGTTCATCTTCAGGAGGTCGCTGCGACCCACCGCCTCATGGAGCGATTTCAGTCCGAGACTCGCTAAAATTTCGCGCACTTCGCCTGCCAGCATCCTGAGGAAGTTTTCGATGTATTCAGGTTTGCCCTTAAAGCACTTGCGCAACTCCGGATCCTGGGTTGCAACACCCACGGGGCAGGAGTTCTCATGGCACTTGCGCATCATCACGCAGCCGAGGCTCACGAGCAGCGTGGTCGCGAAACCAAACTCCTCCGCGCCCAGCAACGCGCCGATAATGACATCCCGGCCTGTCTTCAGTTGTCCGTCCACCTGAAGACGCACCCGCGACCGCAGGTTGTTCAGGACGAGCGTCTGCTGCGCTTCCGCCAAGCCCAGTTCCCAGGGCAAGCCCGCGTGCTTGATGCTCGTCAGGGGCGAAGCACCGGTGCCGCCGTCATGACCGCTGATCAGCACCACGTCCGCATGGGCCTTGGCCACGCCGGCTGCAATCGTGCCGACGCCGACTTCCGAAACCAGCTTGACGGAGATCCGGGCCTCGCGGTTCGAGTTACGCAGATCGTAAATGAGTTGCGCCAAATCCTCGATGGAGTAGATGTCATGGTGGGGCGGCGGCGAGATCAGCGTGACATTCGGCGTGGAGTGCCGGACCCGCGCAATCATCGCATCCACCTTGTGCCCCGGCAATTGTCCGCCTTCACCGGGCTTGGCGCCCTGCGCCATCTTGATCTGCAACTCCTTGGCATTCGCAAGGTAGTCAATGGTCACACCGAAGCGTCCGCTGGCCACCTGACGGATCGCGCTCCTGCGCACCTCGCCGTGAGGGCCTGGATTCATGCGTTCAGAATCTTCGCCTCCTTCACCGCAGTTGCTCATGGCGCCCAGGCGATTCATCGCGATGGCGATCGCCTCATGCGCCTCTGGACTCAGCGAGCCCAGCGACATGGCACCGGAGACGAAGTGGCTGATGATCGACTCCACGCTCTCCACTTCCGAAATGTCAACGGGCGTGGTCGGCACAAACTCGAACATCCCGCGCAAGGTATGCACCTGCTGGCTCTGGTCATTGATGATCTTTGCGTACTCGCGATATTTCCCCAGATTGTTCTCATGCACCGCCTGACGGAAGAGGGAGAGGGTCAACGGCGTCCAGAGATGGCTCTCGCCATCCTTACGGAAGGCATACTCGCCGCCCGACTTCAGGATTGCGCCTTGGCGGGACTCCTTGTAGCGCTGTTCGCTTTCGCGGGCAATGTCCGCCAAACTCATGCCGCCAATGCGCGACGCTGTCCCCGGGAAGAACCGGTCGATCACCGTCTGGTCGAGGCCTACGGCTTCAAAAATCTGCGCGGAACGGTAACTGCGCAAGGTGGAGATGCCCATCTTGGACATAATCTTCAGCAGCCCCTTGTCCACGGCATGGATATAATTCTCAGCCGCTTTGGCAGGGTCGGCCGTGATCGCATTGGTGATCGACAACTGATGCGCGCACTGCAGCGCCAGATAGGGATTGACGGCTGTCGCGCCGAAGCCGATCAGCAAGGCGAAGTGCATCACCTCACGCACTTCCCCGGACTGCACGATCACGCCCACCGGCGGACGTAACCCAGCCTGGACGAGTGCGCGATTGACCGCCACGGTCGCCAGCAACGCAGGCATCGGCATGGTCCCGGCAGGGAGTGCGCGATCTGAGAGGATCAAAATGCGCTTACCCGCTTTCACCACGTCCACAGCGCGCGCTGCAAGCGCATCCAGCGACGCTGACAAGTCAGACTCCCAGCCAATGGGCAGCACAACAGCGCTAAACGCCTCGTCCTTCACCATGGACAAACGACGCACATCCTCATCCGTAAGCACAGGACGTTGTAATTTGATGAGTTTGGCATGATGAGCCCCCTCCTCCAAGATATTACCCTGATTGCCGATAAAGGTCAGCAGGCTCATCACCAACTCCTCGCGGATAGGGTCGATCGGCGGATTCGTGACCTGCGCAAAGAGCTGCTTAAAATAGTTGTACAACAGCGGCGTCTTCTTGGAAAAGACCGCCAAGGCGCTGTCATTTCCCATGGAGCCGACCGGCTCGTGACCTGTCTGCGCCATTGTCTTCACAATGATCTCAACATCCTCGCGGCTCCAATTGAAAAGTCGCTGAAGACCAAAGAGGTCATCCTGGGTCTGAGGGGGTGTAATGGAATCGAAGAGTCCATGCACCATGATCTTGTTGTCGTCCACCCAGCGGCGATAGGGTTTCTGGCGCGCCAATTGGTTCTTGATCTCAGTATCAAAGACCAGGCGATGATTCTCGAGATCGCAATAGACCATTTCGCCAGGTTTCAGGCGGCCGCGCTTCACCACGTTGTCATCCGGGATATCCAGCACGCCCGTCTCTGAGGCCAGCACAAAAATATTGTCGCAGGTGAGGGTGTAGCGAGCCGGCCGCAAGCCATTGCGGTCCAGCATCGCGCCGGCATTGATGCCATCGGAGAAGGCCACGGCTGCAGGGCCGTCCCACGGTTCCATGAGCGCGGAATGGTATTCGAAAAATCCGCGCACGTCCTTGCCCAGATGATATTTCGGCCCCCACGCCTGCGGCATGATCATCAGCATGGCATGCGGCAGCGAGCGGCCCGAAAGCACCAGCAGTTCGAGCATGTTGTCCAGATAGCCGGAGTCGCTCAAGCCCGCATCAAACAAGGGCAGACACTCCTTGAGTTCGTCCCCGAACAACTCACTCTTGAAGAGCTTCTCGCGACCACGTTCCTGGTTCAGGTTGCCACGCAGCGTATTAATCTCGCCGTTATGTGCCAGATAACGATAGGGATGCGCCAGCTTCCAGGTGGGGAAGGTGTTGGTGCTGTACCGCTGATGCACCAGCGCCACGGACGAGGCGAACTCCGGATCCATCAGATCCGCATAGAAGGCATCGATCTGCGTCGCCATGAGCAAGCCCTTATACACGATGCTCCGGCAGGAGAAGCTGCAGAAGGTCAGCTCCTTATAGCGCTTCTCAAGGATACGGCGGACCACAAAGAGCTTCCGCTCAAAGACAACGTCCGACCCGAAGGCCTCACCGCTGACAAATAGCTGTCGTATGCGCGGCATGGAGTTGCGTGCATTGCGCCCGATCGCTTCGGGGTTGACCGGCACATCGCGCCAGCCCAACACAGCAATGCTCTTTCCATGCAGCGCGGCCTCAATCTCTGATTCCATGCCGACACCACCAAACACCATGGCCACAGCATAACGCTTCGGCAATGTAAATCCGACTTTGCTCCGGAAAAAGTGATCCGGCATTGCAACAAGAATGCCTGCACCATCGCCGGTATCCGGATCACCGCCCGCAGCTCCGCGGTGCATCAGACGCTTCAGGATGGTAATACCTTTGTTGACGATACTGTGACTCGGCTTGTTGTCAAGGGACGCAACCAAGCCCACGCCACAGGCATCATGTTCATTTTCAAAGCTATAAAGTCCAATATCCGGTACAGGATAAACTGAAGATTCGTTTTTCATTCCTCAATTTTAAGCAATCCTCATGCCATAAGGCAATATAATAAAAAAACTCTATTTTATCCAATAATTAACCTGTTTTTTGAGATTTTCTTTACACTATCGTAATGCAGACCGCCTGATTACTTTACAGTATGGTAAAATTATACAGAGCAACATAAGCCCGCGCAGGTTCCGGCCGGCGCGGGAAGCCGCGCCGCTCCAGGCATGTTTGTCGCCCTGCACAGAAGGGAGCGGAACGCCTTCGCGTTCCGGCCGGCGCGGGAAGCCGCGCCGCTCCAGGCATGTTTGTCGCCCTGCACAGAAGGGAGCGGAACGCCTTCGCGTTCCGGCCGGCGCGGGAAGCCGCGCCGCTCCATGTCGCCATGTATAGAAGTTAGAGACCAGGCGTTCTTTTACGTCCGTCCTGCCGGGGAAGGTCGATGCCCAGCGCACGGATCTTTCGAAAAAGCGTGGTTTTATGGACGCCCAGCTTTTTTGCCGCCTGCAAGCGGCTGCCCGAACTGCGCTCCAGCGCGACACGGATCGCCTGGGCGTCAAGCGCGTCCCTGGCCTCGCGCAAGCCTATTCGGTTGTTCGCGTCGCGTGAGAGGCCAGCACCGGTCAATGCGTCCGGCAGGTGGATCAAGTCGATGCATCCGGTGCCGCAGAGGATAAAGGCGCGTTCGATGACATTCTCCAGCTCGCGCACATTACCGGGCCAGTCGTGCGCCATCAGCAAGGAGAGCGCCTCAGGCGCGATACCGCCAACGGCCTTGTTCTGCAAGCGGTTGAACCGTGCAATGAACTGCTCCGCAAGAAGCGGGATATCCTCCTGACGGCGGCGCAACGGGGGCAGTTCCACGCGCACCACGTTGACGCGGTAATACAAATCCTCGCGAAACGCACCCGCCCGGCAGCGTTCCAGGAGATCGCGGTTGGTCGCCACAATGACCCGGACATCAGCCTTTTCAGAGCGGGTGGAGCCCAACGGCTCAAACACACGCTCCTGCAGCACGCGCAGCAGGCGCACCTGCAACGCCGGGCTCACCTCGCCGATTTCGTCCAGAAACAGGGTTCCGCCCCTGGCCAGCGTAAAACGTCCGGGCTTGTCCTTCACGGCACCTGTAAAGGCCCCTGCCTTGTAGCCAAAAAGCTCGGACTCCAGCAACGTGTCCGGAAGCGCGCCGCAGTTGACAGCGACGAAAGGCCCGGCCTTGCGCGGGCTCAGCGCATGCAGCGTCCGCGCTATGAGTTCCTTGCCGGTTCCTGTCTCGCCCTGAATAAGGACGGTGCTGGGGCTCGCGGCAATCGCGGGCAGCACCTCGAACAGCTTCTGCATAATGGGGCTGTGGCTGACCAGTTCGCCGACATGCACGCGCCCCTCCAATTCGCGCCGCAGCGCATCGATCTCGGACAAATCCCGAAAGGTCTCCGCCCCGCCGATCACCTTCCCGTTCGCGTCCTTTAGAACAGCCGTGGAGATGCTGATCGGGATGCGCTCCCCGTCGGCATTGATGATGTAGCCCGACTTCCCGATGATGGGCCGACCCGTCTTCAGCGTTTTTTGCAGGGCGCACTCCGCGCCGCACATGCTGGAGCGGAAGACCTCCGCGCAACGCCGGCCGATTGCCGCCTTGCGCGTCACCCCCGTGATTTTTTCAGCGGCCCGGTTGAAAGAGGTCACGATCCACTCGGCATCCACAGTGAACACGCCGTCCGAGATGCTCTCCAAAATCGCATCCGTAGTCGTCGGTTTCGCGCCCTCAAGGCTTTGGTGGTTTTTTTTCATGCGTGTCAAGGGTTTATAGGCGTAGCCGCGTTCAGCGATGTATTCCTATTTTTCAACACTATATCACGGCTTAACGCCGGATTGCAATAAGCGTCTCGCCTACCCCGGCGTGAGGTGCGCCTCAACAGCAAAAAATCCCACACGCATCCGATTTTTCTTGAAGCCAAACTAAGCGAGGAGTACACTTTTAAACAATTTGCACCGTGTTGTCCCGGCCGTGTGCAGTACTAAAAAAGGAGACTCATCATGACATCACGTCGTCTATTCATTGGCAAGATACTCACCCTGGCCGCAGCAGCTCCATTGATCTGTTCCGCCAACAACTGTACAGCAGCCAAAGAAGAGAAGAAGGAAGAGAAGAAGGCCTGCGCACCCAAGCTCACCGCAACCGGCGCAACCCTCGTCGAGTGCGGCGAGAAGAAGACCAAGATCGCCATCAAGTGCGCCAAGTGCGGCTGCAAGGCTGAACTCGAAATCGACACGCCGACCGCTGACAAGCCCTACTCGCTGGAGTGGAAGTGCCCGAAGTGCGGCAACAAACAGAAGGTCACGGTTGAAGTCGCAAAGGCCGAATAACCTGCGCATGTAGGAAACCCATGCTGAACGTATCTTCATACAGAAGCCAGCGGGTTGGCTGGCGTCTCCGCGTCAAAGCGGGGGCGCTGGCTCTCTTTTTTGTGTTCATCACCCTGTTGCCCTGGGTCCATGCTTTCACTGCAGGCGAAGATCAGGACCACGCCTGTTGCCATCACGAGTCACCCCCGACACCCGACCCCTCCGCCTTAGCCTTTGTATCCCAGGAGGAGGCTGCTCCTTCTTGCTGGATCTGCGAAAGCCTCTCCTCGCTGTTGAACCACAACACGCTGGATCATCTGACAGCTGTTGTCGTGTCGCTACCCTCTTCTACATATGACCGTCGCGCGCCACAAGCGCCGTCCCTCACCTTTATTGATCCTGCCTGCCGTTCGCAGGCTCCGCCATCCAATGCCTAATATATTCTGGCGATAGCAGGCGCTTTAATGCCTGCTGGCAGTATGGCTTCTCCGGTTCAAGAGCACACGCCTACGCTCGTTCCGCACATTGCCGTACAGATCACTAAAACCCTTGTCGGCCCCTCAAACGGCGGCGGCATATTCCACCTTTCAACAACATGAAAAATAATCTTTTGCACACCCGCACCTGTGTAATGGGACTCCTCTTCGTTCTGGCTACAAACCCCGTATGGGGACAGACAGAGGACGCCCACTACAAAAAACTCGAAGCGGAGATCCAAGCGCTTCGACAACAGATGAACGCCCTCCAGGAAGAGCATGCTCGCGTCCTCGCGGAACTGAGAGCCTCCCTCCCGAAACAGGGTGTTTCCACCTCGAACATCCCCCAGAGTGTCTCGGCGCCCGTAACGCCGCCCCCAACACCCGAGGAGACGCCTTCGCTTTATGAGTCGCTGAAGCACTCCGCGGCATCGCTTGTCCCCTCCCAGGTACAGGCCATCCCCGGGCTGGACATGGATATCTCTGCTGTGCTCGATCTCTACTTCTATCACGATGATAGCCAGGAGGGTGTGAGCCACTTGAAGCAGGAACTCAGCGGCTTCGGTCACCACCATGATGAGGCAGAGGGCCATGACCATGGCGGCTCGGAAAACGGCTTCAACCTCCGCCATGTCGAGCTGGGCTTCTCTGCAGAGGTCGACCCGTATGTCCGCGCCTGGACCACGGTCGCCGTGGATGAGGATGGCGCTGAACTCGAGGAGGCTGTCCTCCAGACGACCTCCCTGCCCTACGGGCTGACCTTCAGCGGCGGCAAGCTCAAGAGCGGCATCGGGCGGCTGAACCGCCAGCACTCGCACAATTGGGACTTCCTGGACCAGCCCCTGGTCTATGACCTCTTCTTTGGCGCACATGGTCTCACGGAGAAGGGCGTCCAGCTCACCTGGCTGGCCCCCACCCCCTTCTACCTCCTCCTCGGAACAGAGCTCTTCAATGGCGACAACGAGCAGTCCTTTGCCGTGGCAGAGGCCGAGGGGCTCTCCTCGCATGACGCGCCGCGCCTCTGGACGGGCTTTATCAAGGCCGGACCCGACCTCGGCCCCAACCATGCGCTCCTGGCAGGCCTCTCCGCCTTGGCCGGACGTCACCAGATGGCGCACGAGGCCGCCGAGAGCGCGGATGGCAGAAGCCTGATCTATGGCGCGGACTTCGTCTACAAGTACGATGCCAAGCGGACGCATGGCCTCGGCGACTTCATCCTGCAGGGCGAGTATTTCTACCGCGACATCGACCTGGACGGCGAGGGCGAGTGGTCCGGCTCGACCTGGAGCGCCCAGCAGGACGGCTACTACCTCCAGTCCCTCTACGGCTTCCTGCCCCGCTGGCGCGCCGGCCTGCGCTGGGAGCAGCTCGGACTCCTGAATGACCTCGAAACCCCCGAGGAGGGTAGCGTCTCCTTCGGCGAGACCAGCCGTCTGGCCGCCGTGCTGGAGTGGAAGCTCTCCGAGTTCTCGCTGCTGCGCGCCCAAGTCGGCCATGGCTGGTATGAGACGCCAGACGGCTTGGAGAGAGCCTGGGAGTTCGGCCTCCAGTGGCAGCTCTCCTTTGGTAAACATGCGGCCCATGATTTCTAACGTGATGCTCATAACAGGAGAAAAATCAGATGAAATATTTTTTAATCGCAAGTATGCTTGCCGCCTGCCAAGTACAGGCGGCTGAGATCCGCGTGGTGACGACCACCACGGATCTGGCAGATATCGTCCGCTCCGTAACAGGCGATCTGGCGGAGGTGTCGAGCCTCACCACAGGACGGGAAGACCCTCACACCCTCACCGCCAAGCCCAGCTTTATCGTTCGGGCGCGCGATGCGGATGTCTGGGTGCGCATCGGGATGGAGTTGGAGATCGGCTGGGAGCCCGTGATCCTGCGTGAGGCGCGCAATCCGCGTCTCCACGTCGGCATGCCCCGGCATATCGACGCCTCCACCTACATCCTTCGGCTGGAGGTCCCCACCCAGCGCGTCACACGCGACCAGGGCGACATCCATCCCGAGGGCAATCCGCACTACTGGCTCGACCCGCTCAACGGACGGCTTGTGGCAGCGGCCCTCTGCGAACGGCTGAGCGACCTCTATCCTGCGCACAAGGCGGCCTTTGAAAAGAACCTGGCCGCCTTCACGTGCGCCTTGGACACGCACATGTTCGGCGCCACGCTGGTCGAGGCCCTCGGAGGCGAAGCGCTCTGGAAGGCGGTGACGGAAAAGCGGCTGGAGGCGCTCCTCAAGGGGAAGCACCTCGAGGAGAAGGCCGGCGGCTGGTATGCCCGCATGCGCCCCCATCAGGGGAAGACGCTGCTGACCTATCACCGGAGCTGGGTCTATCTCACGGACCGCTTCGGGTTGCGCGGCGACCTTCAATTGGAGCCCAAGCCAGGCATCCCGCCCTCGGCCAAACATCTGGCCTCCCTTGTCGCTGAGGCCAAGGGGCGTCAGGCCCGCGTGATCCTTCAAGAGCCCTTCTACACGCTCAAAGCCGCTGACTTCGTCGCCTCGCGCACAGAGGCAAAGATCGTGGTTGCGCCAACGATGACCGGCGGATCTGCAGAGGCGGGGAGCTATCTGAAGATGCTGGACCATGTCCTCCTGAAGCTGAGCGAGGTCTTATGAATACATCCCCCGTCATTCAGTGCCGAGGCGTGACCGTGGCCTACGGCAGGGACGTCGTACTGGAGAAGATCCATCTGACGGTTCCCCGTGGCGCCCTGCTGCCCTTTGTCGGCCCGAATGGCGGGGGCAAGACCACCCTGCTCAAAGCCTGCCTCGGACTCCTCCCGCATCAGGAGGGAGAGCTCGTGTGCGATTTCGGCGCTTATCCGCCGGCCTACGTGCCGCAACAGAAGCAGATTGACTCGATCTACCCGGTCTCCGTGCGCGACCTCGTCTGTATGGGACTCTACCCGGAGACCGGCTGCTGGGGAAGGCTGAACCGCGACCAAGTCGCCCGCGTCAACGAGGTCATCGCCCGTTTCGGACTCCTCCGCCATCAGCATAAACACTTCGGCGAGTTGTCCGGCGGCCTCCGCCAGAAGACTCTGCTGGCCCGCGCAGTCGTCTCGCGGGCTGAAGTCCTGGTGCTGGACGAGCCCACGGCCGGACTCGATGCCGCGTCTGAAGCAGACATGCTGGCGCTGATCCGCACGCTTCATCAACTTGAGAAGAAGACCGTGCTGTGGGTCCATCATCGTCTCGACCAATGCGCGGCCTTTTCACAACAGGTGTGCTGGGTCGACAAGCGGAGTGTCCGGCTGCGAGCAATTTCGGAGGTCTTATCATGAGTCTGCTGCAAGAGGCTGTCACCTTCACCCAACTCTTCCCGGAAGCCGTGCTCTGCGGCACGGTCATGGCCGCGGTCTGCAGCGCCTTCGGCGTCTTTGTGGTGCTCAAGCGGATCGTCTTCATCAGCATTGCCCTCTCCGAGGCTGCGACGTGCGGACTGGCCCTCGCGCTGGTCTTCCACTTTTCGCCGCTCGCGGGGTCTGCGCTGGTGACCGGCGCAGTTGTACTGCTGCTCACGCTCCCTGACAAACAGCAGGCACTGCCCAAGGATGTGCTGCTCGGCACCGTCTTCCTGCTGGCTTCGAGCGCCAGCGTCCTGCTGGTGGCGCAAAGCGGCTTCGGCCTGGAGGAGATCAAGGCCATGCTCTATGGCGACCTCATTGTCAGCAGCCCGCACGACCGCTGGGTCCTGCTCTTCACAGGCGTGCCGTCGCTGCTCCTGCTGCTGCTCTTCATGAGGCCGATCCTCTATGCCTTCCTGGATCGCGAGGGCTCCCGTGTCCTGGGGCTCCGCTGCTGGTTCTGGGAGGGGCTCTTCTTCTTTCTGCTCGGCCTGGTGGTCTCCGGTGCCTCCAAGAGCGGCGGTGCCCTGCTGGTCTTCTGCCTCCTGGTCGTGGTGCCCGCGACAGCCCTGCTGCTCGCACGCCGGCTCTGGGCAGTGATAACACTCTCCGTCCTCCTCGGCATCGTCACGACCTGGGCTGGCCTGCTCACAGCCTACCGTGTCGACTTGCCCGCCAACCCCACGATCATCGGCCTCTCCTGCCTGCTGCTGATAGGCGTGGCGCTGATTCGGACTGTTGTAAAAGCGAACATGCCAGTGAAACAGGTAAGCCCACCGCCCGCGGAGTTGGAATAGCCGATTGAGTAACTTTTATCAACGAATTAAACGAATGGAACGAATTGGAATTAGCTTAATTCGTTTAATTAGTTGAAAAACTCTTCAAGTTATGGACAGTCCAATTGTGCAATCGCATGCATTGCAGATTCGGAGTTGACACAAACGCGCGCATTCGTTATCCTCTCCCAATCTTTTGCACTGATTATCGGAAGCCCGTGAAATTCGGGCGCGGTCGCGCCGCTGTAATCGGCTACAAGTTCCACAGAAGCCATTTTCTGAAAAGAAGAGAAGGCTGGAGCAAGGTCAAGCCGTAAGCCAGAAGACGGATCAGAGGCAAGTTGACAACACTCCTTCGCGTCAGGGGAGTCAAAGATTGTTGATCGGCCGTTTCCGGTTCTTTCTTTTACTCGTGCAGCCATGCCTCTCGCGCGGAGAAGTGTTTATAACATCCCGCACGAGGAGTCTACAGCATGCAACTGTCTACACTGTTGCGCAGCGCGCCCACCTGGGCCGCGTGCACACTTACGGCGTCTTTCGCCGTCGGAGCGACAAACGCTCCCACTGTCGTATCGTTCACAAACTTCCCGACGATTATTGTCGAGGCGAGCCGTATCGGCCATACCCCTGACAAGATGGCCTCCGGTGTCACGATCATCACCTCCGAACAGCTCAAGGAGTCCGGTGTCCATGATACGGTCCAGGCCCTGGAGAGGCTGGGCGGGCTCTACTTCAGACGCGAATCCGGAAATCCCAACCAGGCGGAGCTCGTGATGCGCGGGTTCAGCCAGAACGCGCATGGACGCGTCCTCGTCCTGGTCGATGGCCAGCGCCTCAATGATCCGGATATGGCGCCGCCCAACTGGGCGCGCATCCCTGTGGAGTCCATTGAGCGTATCGAGGTCCTGCATGGGGCTGCGACAACCCTGCACGGCAATTACGCGGTCGCGGGCGTCATCAACATCATCACGCGCAAGGGCACGGAGCCCAGAACCTCCATGACCGTGACCGCTGGCTCGGAGGATACCTTTGGCACGCATCTGCACAAATCGGGCTTCTTTGACGAGGGGACGCGCTATGCCGCTGACCTGGATTGGCAGAAGAGCCAAGGGTGGCGCGCGAACTCCCAGTACGAGACCTACGCCGCGCGGACCTCGCTCGAACACGACTGGACAGAGCGCCTCTCCTCCTCGCTGGGCACCTTCTACAATTGGGGCGATTATGGCCTGCCCGGTGCGTTGACCCGGCAGCAGCTGAGGCAGGACCCGCGCCAGACCACCACCCCGCTGGACAACACGCGGCAACAGACGTGGGGGCTCTCGATGGCGACCAAGGGCGAGACACTGGAGTGGGGGGAGTTCTCCCTCAGCCTCATGGCGCAACGCCGCTTGAGACAGAGCGAGATGGCCAGTTGGTTCTCAGCCGCGGACACTGGAATCAACAGCCTCACGCTCCAGCCAAAATATCAACTGGAGCGCGAGGTCGGAGGCTATCTCAACCTCCTCACCGTCGGCCTTGACACGAGTTTCGAGCGGCTGGACTACAAGCAGCAAACGTCCCCCGCAGGCCTTCATGTCGCGGATGCCAGCCTGGATCGGTTCGATGGCTCCCTCTATGCACTGGACGAATTCTTCTTCACCGATGAGTTCTCCCTCACACTCGGCGGACGCGGGGCCTGCATGCGAACAAGCCTCAGCGGCGACTCGTCTGGCACCCGCCTGCAAGGCTCCGCGCATGACTGGGAGAGCGCCTTCAACGGCGCGTTGCTCTACCGTCCAGCCAAGGACCAGAAATATTTCATCCGCCTGTCGACGCTCTACCGCTATCCCTTCCTGGACGAGATCGCGAGCTATCAAGGGTTTGGCCCCGGCTTTAATCCTGACCTTGAGGCGGAGAAGGGGTGGCAGCTTGAAGCAGGCCTCTCCGTAAGCCTCTTCGAACAGGTGGTCTATGATCTGCGCGTCTATCACCTGAGCCTCCGCGATGAGATCGCCTGGAACGGCACACGAAATGAAAACCTGGAGGAGACCCGGCGCACAGGCTTGGAGACGAGCCTGAACTGGACGCTCAAGCGCTGGGGCAGCCTCGGGCTGAATTACCAACTGATCCAGGCGGAGTTTGCTGAAGGGGCCAATGAAGGCCGGCATATCCCGCTCGCCCCGGCCCAGGTCGTGACCCTTCAGGGCCAGGTGAACGTCGCCTACGGGCTCTCGCTCCTGGCCGCCACGCGGGCTGTCAGTTCGCAATATGTCGGCGACGACAACGCCAATGTCTCCGAGCGCATCGAGGGCTTCTTCACGTGCGATGCCGGTGCGCGATATACGCCGACCTTCTTCAAGGAACTCTCCGTGCTGGTGTCGTGCGATAATCTCTTTGACACGCGCTATGCCACAAGCGGGTATTGGGGCTGGGGCTTCGGAGACCACTATTATCCGGCAAACGGCCGCACCTGGCGCCTGAGCGCCTCCTATTCGTTCTAGACATGCCCGATACAAAAATAATTTCCGTGGCATGGCCGCTTGTGTGCAGCATCTCGCTGCTCCTCGGCGGCTGTGCCCGGAAGCCCCCAGCTTCAGCGCATGCAATCCGCCTGGTCTCCACCGCACCCCACCTGACAGAGATCGTGTGCGCCATCGGCGCCGGCGACCTGCTGGCGGGACGCACAGACGTGTGTGACTATCCGCAGGACCAACTGGCCTCTGTTCCCGTGACCGGAGGTTTCGGGACACCCTGGCTCGAGCCGCTCCTGTCGGTCTATCCCACGCATGTCCTTGCCTCCCTCTTTGCTGATCCGGCGCTTGAAAGGAGGCTCGCAACGCTCCAGGTGCCGGTTGTCCATATCCCTTCGGCGCGACTCTCCCAGATCGGCCCGGCCATCCTCCAGGTGGGCGAACTGACCCGCCATCGCGCGGAGGCTCAGGCGCTTGCGGAGCGCATCAACACTGGACTCGAAACCGCGCGCCAGTCAGCCGCGCGCCTCGACACGCGGCCGCGCGTTGCCTTCCTGCTGACGCCGGAGACGCCGATTACAACGGGACGCCAGGCCTTTGTCGCGGAATTGCTCGAACTGGCAGGCGGGATCAACATCGGACGGGACTCCCTCCAGGATTATTATCACGTCTCGCTGGAGTGGCTGATCCTGCAGGAGCCAGATCTGATTATTTGCCTCTTTGATATCCCGGCACCTGAGCCCTCAGCCTTCTTTGCGGCGCAGGCGGGCTGGCGTACGCTCAAGGCCATCCGTCAACGTCGCGTCTACACGTGCCGAGAGCTGAGCGCGGTGAGCCGCCCGGGGCCCCGCGTCCTGGAGGGGCTTGCGCAACTCCAGGAGATCCTGGCCCGCGATGCCCGTCTTCATCCCTCATGCCTGCCACCGGTCACCGTCAACAAGGAGTCTGAATGAACCTTTCGCTTCGCACGTTTTTTCTCTGCCTGATCCCGGTCGTCCTCTTCGTGACGCTGAGCGCCTTGACAGGCGTTAAAACCTTCGGGCTTCCAGATCTCGCCACGCCGCTTGGCGCGGCGCTCTTGGACGTGAGGCTCTGCCGGATCGCCACGGGCTTTGTCGTCGGCGCGGGTCTGGCCAGTTCAGGATGTGTCCTGCAGACTGTCCTGCGGAACGCCCTGGCAGAACCCTATGTCTTGGGGGTCAGCAGCGGCGGGGCGCTGGGCGCGGCCCTCGTGATCGCGACAGGCCTCTCCGTGCTCTCGCCCTTCGCGCTCCCAGCAGGCGCCTTTATCATGGCCGCGCTGACACTCGCCGGGGTCTACCTCATGACCTACGGCGCTGCAGAGCGTTCCTCGCAGACCCTCATCCTCAATGGCGTGGTCGTGGGGTCGATGCTTTCGAGTCTTCTCATGATGGTCCTCTCCTTCTCGAAAGTCCAAGCCGTACATAGCATCACGTGGTGGCTGCTCGGAAACCTCCAGGCGACCTCCTGGAGCATGGTGGCTGTCGTTGCCGTGCTGGTGCTGCTCTCGCTCGTTTTGCTGTGTCTGGAGTCCCGCTCCCTGGATGCGCTCTGCCTCGGCCAGGAGCACGCCCAGTATCTCGGCGTCCCGCTCAAGCGCGTGATCCCCGTCGTGCTGCTCTGCGCGACCCTCTCCGCAGCCGCTGCTGTGGCGCTCTCCGGGATTATCGGCTTTGTCGGCTTGATCGTCCCGCACGCGGTCCGGCGCCTCGTCGGACATCGGCATGGCGTCCTGCTGCCGTATGTGGCGCTCCTGGGAGGTGCGTTTGTGGTTGTCTGCGACTGGCTCGTCCGGCTGCTCTTCATGCCGCGCGAGATCCCGGTGGGGGTCGTCACCTCTTTGCTTGGGGGCCCCTTCTTCTTCTATCTGCTGGTTCACGCTAAAAGACGCGCCTTCGCCTCGGAAAGCGGAGGCAACCTATGATTAAGTTAAACAATGTGACAGCCTGTTATCGCAAGCGGCGCGTCCTGGAGGGGGTGTCGCTGCACCTCGGAGAAGGGGAGATGGCGGCCATCGTGGGGCCGAACGGGGCCGGGAAGTCGACGCTGCTGCGTGTCATCGCGGGACATCTGCCCGCAACCGGGAGCATCCATCTTCACGGCCTGGATGCTGCTCAGCTCGACCCGCCGTCGCGGGCGCGCCTCCTCTCAGTCGTGCCTCAGGAGATTGCCAGCGACCTCCCGTTGTCAGGGGCTGATTTCGTCCTCCTCGGACGCACTGCATTCCTCCCCCGCTGGGGCGCCCCGGCGCACGAGGACATTTGCGCAGTTGAAGAGGCGATGCACTGGACAGAGACGTGGCATCTCAGGGACCGTCCGCTCCGCGAGATGAGCGGCGGCGAACGACAGCGGCTCGCGCTTGCCCTGGCGCTGGCGCCCCGCCCGAAAATAATCCTGCTGGACGAGCCGACCTCCCATCTGGATCTGCGTCACCGCATGGAGATCATGCAGCTCCTCACGAAGCTGAATCAGGAACGACAGACCACCCTTCTGATGGCGGTTCACGACTTGACACTGGCGAGCCAGTTCTTTCCCCGTGTGCTTGTGATGAGCAACGGACGCAAGGTCGCGGACGGAAGCGTCTCCGACGTCCTGCGCCCCGAAGTGCTGGAACCCGCGTACGGATGCGCGGTTCGCACGATCCAGCTCCCGGACACAACAGCTGTCTGCGTCATCCCTGAACCCCGGGCTTAGCGCGCCCTGTCACCAAAAATGACCCTCTTCTTTCATGCGGGCGGGACCCGCCTTCGCTGAGGCTACGGCGAGGCAGGCGCCCACGCTCACTTCTATTGCTGCCCTCAAAGGAGCGCGGGCATCTTGCCCAATGCCACTAACTTTTCATGGCACTTAAGTTTTGTAACTCACTCTATTGCATAAGCTATTGGCATTTATAATGCATGTACATAAGAAATTGTTTTTCGCAAAGATCGCAGCTCAGGTTCTTGCACGGAAAGCCCCCGCAAGTGGCGGAATACCGCCGGGGCTTATCTCGTGCAAGCACCTGAGCTGCGTTTGACTGTAAGGACAGAGCTTCGTGCGACCACTCAGTGGACGCACGCACGAGGTTAAAAGGGGAGGGCGGTCCGGCGGCTGCCGGACCGCCGGACGGCGACCCGCCGTCCCTCCCTAATTTTTCGCAGCCTGTTTCGTCTTTATCTTCGGTGTTAGCTTGTTGCAAGCGAAGGGCTTATCTCCTGGGAACGCCGACGCCTGGCCGCCGTAGCCTTAGCGAAGGCGGGTCCCGGCTCCGCCACCTTATCCTCTGGCAACGCCGACGCCTCGCCGCCGTTTTATCCGCCGTAGCGGAGCATAGCACGATGCCTATTTTGTGACACGAAGGCGCATAAAACCAGAGGGGGCTGAGGAGGCGGGCGTGCGCAAGGAGATGCGCTCAAGGCCGTTGCTCAGGAAGAGGATCGGGGTGTTTGTCTGCACGTCGCTCCTCCAGGGGCCGGCGAGCTGGTCAGCGGCCTCAAACGTATAGACCAGATCGAGCGCCTTGCGCGGACGGACGAAGGAGAGTGCGAGTGACAGGCCGTCGAGTTCCTCCAGTGTGCCGAGGGAGAAGCCGGGCGCGTCAGCGACCCGCGGGTCGCGGCAAAAAGCATACTCCTCGAGATTGATCAGCCTGTCGCCATCCGGATCAGCCTCAAGGCCGACCAGAAGCGTATTCAGCGTGTTGGTCGGATTCTCGGGAACAGGCAGATAGATTTCAGACGCTGTAAAATAGTCGCGCAGCCAGCCGTTGTAGTGATAGGAGAAGTCTCCATTGTCAATCGCGCCGGGCGTGCCGCCCAGGACACCGCTGAGTGCCCAGCCTGTGGCCTGGCCACAGGCGGAGGGGGCAGGCTCATCCGTGCGCGAGACGAGGCTGTACCCGTCTCCGGCTGCGGGCGGGAACCAGCGCGGATCGTAAGTGAAGTCTAAGATCGTCTCGCCTGAGGCATCTTTGACCCGGACCCTCTCTCCGGTGTTGTCTAGGTTGCCTGCGAAGACACCGGCGACAAGGCCCGGCGCTCCGTAACGTGCCGCGAACGCATCCGTGTTCGCGACGACCAGGAGGCGCTGGCCAGAGGCCAGCAGCAGCGGCGGGAACGCGAACTCCACACCATCGGCGAAAGAGGCGCCTGTAAGGTCCAGCTGGGTCTCCCCGACATTGGCAAGCTCCATAAACTCATAGTCCTTGGCCTCCGTGCCCGGAGCGAGCAGGAGTTCCGACGCGCTCGGGGGTGCCGGGGCAAAGAGGATTTCCGTGATGCGGAGCTGCTGCTGTGCCAGCGAGGGCGCCGGAGCGACAAAGATGGAGCTCATCAGCGGCGCGGCGGCGGTCGTGCCGGCGCGGAGTTCCACAATGCCGCCGGTTGCGTCCGCAATGCGCCCCTTGTAGGCGCTGATTGCGAATTCACCCTCGGACGCAGCGCCGGCGCGTGCCCGGAAGCCGGGCAGGCTCCGGCAGACATAGAGGCGGTTGAGCGGGGCATGGCCTGTGCCCGGCATGACGGTGCCGCTGGCGAAGGTGAAGAAGGGTGTCGTGTCGCCGGCCTTCCAGAGCGACCAGTTGCTGAGATCCACGACTTCCACATTCGCGTTGGTGAGGAGGAGATATTCGTGCTGATAGGGCAGGAAGCCCGGCATGGCTGTCTCCGGCGCGCAGGAGACTGAGGCGATGGTCACGGCAGGCGAGGCCGAGGCAGCGTCAGGGATCATGCCGTACGCGCTGCCGGGGCCAAATGTGGTGAAGAGCGCGGTGCGGTGGTTGGCCAGCCAGGTGTTGAAGGTGGAGCGGTTGGCATAGGAACTGCCGGGCGTGTATCCCGGCGGCGGCGTGGCAAGCTGCGCCAAGACATCATTCACGCATTGCTCCATGGTCGTGCTGCCGGGCACTGCCGTGCCAGGAGCACCCATCATGCTGTCCATCAGCGTACGCAGGCGGCGGCCCACCATGGCGCGGATCTCCGGCACGTCGTAGCCGTTCTGCCAGAGCACGCACCATTGCCGCGTCGCGTTTGGATCGTGCTTGAAGGTGCTGGTGGACTGCCAGGGATTGTTGCGGTTGTCCGCTAAGGTCGTGCTGTAGCCGATGCCGAAGGTCATATCCTTGTCCCAGGGGAAGAGAAACCACTCGCCTGAGCCGTTGCTGTCGCGATAGGCGTAAAAGTTTTTGCGGTTCACGTCGATCTCGGCGATGAGCGCGCGCACCGCCATGAAGTTGACAAAGTTAGGGAGGTTCAGGTTGTTGAAGAGATGCGTCTTGCGCAGGGAGAGGGCGTTCGAGGGGGCGATCGCCGCAGTGAAGGCCGAGAAGTCGGCAAAGGATTCGTAGAGTCGCGTCTTCTTCTCCACGCCATAGATGGGGCTCTCGGATTTGAAGGCCGGGCTCCCGGAATAATCGCCGCTCACCACGTTGCCGGGCGTGTTCTGTTCGCCGAGGCGCTGGACGAATTTGTAGAGCGCGCCAGCGGAATCAAAGGCGTTACGCGTGAGAAAGTTATCATCCACCTGCTCGATGAGGTGGGCGATACGGTGGAACGCGCCGTTGCGGAAAAGCGCGACGGGGAAGGCCTCGCATGCCGGATGGCCGGCTGTTCGATAGACCGCGTATGCGGCGCTCACGCGGAAGGCGTTGGCATCGGAGCCGCTGCTGTTGAGATTCACCTCTCCGACTTTGCCGAGCACCTCGTTAACCCACAGGTTGTCGCCCCGGTTGAAATTGAACTTCTGCGAACCGGTCGAGGTGTAGCCGCCGCGCTGGCGCACATAGATGTTGTCATAGAAATGGCCTGCATACCAGACACTGGCTCGGGAGCCGACGCGGGTGTCGCTGTTGGGCACGTCGGCTGTGAACCACTGCATGACCGGCATCGAGGCAATCAGTGCCGCGTCGCTGATCACTGTGCCAAAATACTCCGGCGCCTGGGAGACGTCGTTCGCGCTGGAGAGGTCCGTGGGATAGGGAGCGCGCCACGCGCGTCCTGCGCTGTCTTCGGCAATGAGACGGTAGCGCAACATCTGCCGCGCAGCAGCGCCATGGGTGGCAGGGATAGCGGCCGTGAAGAGGCGCGAGCCGTCTGTGGCTTCTGGATAGGGCCCGGCGTCGGACATGGCGAGCGGTGCGGCTTCCGCGTTGTAGTTGACGCGGTAGAGGAGCGAGACGGACTGGATCGGGGCGAGGCGCGGCGTCACACAGGCCGTCACCAGGACAACGGTGTTGGTGGCAGGCTGCGCGGGCGTATGGGAGACCTTGCTGATCTCCGGTCCGGGCGCAACAGTTAGGGTTGCATTGGCAGCGCCGGGCGTCGCGGTGATGAAGTAGCCCGGCGAGAGGGCCTCCGGAAGGAGCGCGGCCTCCAGCACGGGCGTGAGCAGGAAGGCCGAGGCTGTCTGGACAAAGGTCATGCCATGAAGCGCCAGGGTGTTGGTCCCAGTCACCAGCAACGGCAAGGCAGCGGCGGTGACGTCCGCCTCTTCGAAGCTGATCGCATCACTGTCGCTTCGGTCACTGTCCGCCAGAGCGTTGAAGGCGCGTACGCCGCTGAAGTTCCGCCGCAGGATTTCCGCTCCGTTCAGGTAGGCCACGAAACCGTCGTCATATTTGACGCGCAGGCGCAACGCGCTGTAGCGCGTACGGTCTGGCACGGTGAAGGCGTGCCGCGTATAGATGCCCGGATTGATGCCGCACAGCGGGCTGTAGACATCGGTCTGGAAGTGGGCCGGATAGAGCGGCGTGGGGAGGCTCTGGATGCCCTCCATGCGATGTTGCTCAATCCATTCCGTGCCGATATCGTGGTTCCAGAGGGCCGCATCATCGATCCGGCCGACGAACCGGTATTGCTGTCCGAGGTCATCGCCGCAGCCCAGATGGAAGCCGTTGGCGGTGTTGTTGTTCGGCTGGTAGCTTTGCACGGAAGACCCTTTGAGGCTTCCGTTGACATAGATGCGTTTCGTGCCAGAGGCATCGCGCGTGATGGCGATGTGGCTCCAGGTATTGAGCGTCGCGGCACCGCCGGCGAGGATCTGCCAGCCTCCGGGGTTGCCGGTCCAGAACTCCCAGGTGTTTCCGGGCGTCAGGTAAAGGATGTAGCCGCGCTGCTGGCCGGAGGTCCCGACGCGCGAGGAGACCACGGTCCGATAGCTGCTGCCGCCTGTCGGGTAGACCCAGGCGGCGAAGGTGAAGGTGTTCGTGGGGTTGAGCGCCGCAGCATAGGGCACGGTGAGCCCGCCTGCGCCGCTGAACTGAACAGCCGTATCACTGGCAGTATGTGCGCCGGCCACGCCAAAGGTCTGGCCTGTGCCGTTCAGGGCTGCGACGCTTCCGCGCCCGGTGCAGTCCAGGGCCGTTGTCGAGCCAGCCGCTTCATCCAGCAGCCATGCTCCGGACGGAGAGCCTGCCTCGAACCCGATGCCGCTGCCCATGGCGGATGTCCAGGAGGCGTCGTTGAAAGCGGTCTGCGTCCAGTTCGTCACCGCACTGTCATTCACCGTGTTCGTGGGCACTTTGAAGCAGAGCGAGGTGGCAGGCCCCACAAACGTGGCGGCGGTCTCGGGCGGACCATAGCTGACATCGGTGATCTGCTGCGGATAGGGATCAAGCTCCGTGGTCTTGGTCACGCCGTCAGGCTTGAGCAGCGCCAGATACTCCCCCTCTTTGGCAAGCGAGAAGGGGGTATGGGGATAGCCCAGCGGATCGATATGCGTCGCAACTCCTGTCGAGCCGGAGCGATTGGAGGCCATGACGAGCAGGCGGCTGTTCGGCGCAAGAATCAACGAGGGGAAGACGAATTTGTTCGGTTTGCTCTTGCTGTCGGTCAGCCGCCAGCCTTGAAGATTAATGGCTGTGCCATCCGGGTTCCAGATTTCAATCCAATCCTCGTAGTTCCCGTGGCCGTCTTTAACCGTGGTCTCATTCGAGGCCATGAACTCGGAGATGACAGGGTCCGCCCGAGCCCAGCAGGCCACAAAAAGAAGGCACAGCACCATTTTTGTTTTACAGTTACCCGTCATTATCACTCATTACCCTTCATAACGGCAGTAATGATAGCCGCCTGGGTAGCGTCTGTCAAACCAGCAATTCTAATTATTGGCACGTAAGCCCGCCTCCCTCCATGCGGGAACAAACTGACTGGTAACTTTTAGCATCCGAATGGCGTGAACCACACGAGCGAAACGAATGTTTTACGCGAAGATCGCTATGAGAGGTGCTTGCACGGAAAGCCCCCGCGAGTGGCTGAATACAGCCGGGGCTTATCTCGTGCAAGCACCCGAGTATCACGCATTGACTCTGGGTGAAGGACGAGCTGTGCCGTCGGCGTATTGCCGCTCTATCGCTGACGCTCATCGCTCTTGCTAGCAAGCTTTAAGCGAGCGTTCGGACGGCGTGGATACACTTGTCCTCTGCGCGTGCTTATTCGCCGAATGCGTAGGCACGCCGTCCTTCACCCAAATAGCGATCTTTGCGAAAAAGTATTCAAGAATGAAAGTTCAAGTTATAGGTAAGCGCCCCGCCAGCAGAGCTGGAATAAACGAGGAGATAACTTTATCAACGAATTAAACGAATGGAGCGAATGATGTATGGTAGGGACGGTTCGCCGAACCGTCCGCGGCTCGTTCAGCGAACGAGCCCTACCATTTCCAACATGGCTTACGTGCGACAAAATGGCCAAGTTACAGGCAAGAGCAGCAAGAGGTTGGTGTGCAGTCCCAGCACTCAGACGAACCAGCGCGTCCGATCACTTGACCTCGTTTACGACCGGCAGCTCTGAGCGCGCAGCCCATTCGGTCCAGCCAGCGTCATACCAGCGGACATCGGCATAACCTAGGAGCCGGGTCAGCACAAAGAAGGTCTGGCTGGCCTGATGCCCGGTGCGGCAGTGGACAATGACCGGCGAATCTTTGGCGGGGATGAGCTTCGCGTAAGCCTCCGCCAGTTCTGCGAGGGGTTTCAGCGTGCTGAACCCCTCGCCCTTTACCATATCCTCCGTGAACGCCCGGTTGAACGCGCCCGGTATATGTCCGCCGCGCGCCTCCTCCTGCTTCTTGCCCGTGAAGGCGTCAGCCGGCCGTACATCGAGAATCACGCTCCCCGGCTTCCCGACCGCAGCCAGCACCTCCTTGGCGCCGACTGTGAAGGCGTCAGCCTTCGGAGGGACAGGATACTGCGTCGGTGTGACGACCGGGAGCAGCGTGTCCAGCGGACGCTTCTCGCTCTTCCACTTCGCGAAGCCCCCGCGCAACACGGCCGTGCGGCTGTGCCCCAGACGTTCGCAGGCCATGCCGACGAGCGTGGCGTCCTGTAGCTTGTCGCCCCAGATGAGGATCAGGGTGTCCTCTGGACGAAGCCCCATCAGCGAGAAATGGTCAGCCAACTGCTTGGCCGGCAGAAGCATGGAGGGAATACCCGCGACAACGCCGCGCAGGCTCTCGACATTCAAACTCAGGGATCCCGGAATGTGCCCCCCGTTGTACTCCGGCTGAAGCCGCATGTCGATTCGTTTCACATCGGCCCGGCCGAGGTTCTGTGCCAGCCACTCGGTCTCCACTTCCGCAGCCAGGGGTTCTGATACACGTGCAGGGGTTGGTGCCGGAACAGGCGCGGCAACAGGTCCGCTCAGGAAGAACGCGCGCCATGCACGAATCTTCGCGGCGTGAACCGAAGAGACCGCCTCCTCGCGCAGCGACAGCGGCTTGAGACAGGACTCCAGAAAGCCCTGCAAGCCGTCGGTCAGGTGATAGACATTGCTGAAGCCTAGCCTGACAAGGCTGTCGCGGGCTTGCGCCGGATGGGTCATGCCGTTGGAATAGAGCACGATCATCCCCTTATTCTTGTTCGGCAGGAGCGCGGCAGGAAGGTCGGCCGCCTGAATATTGAGTGCCGTGCGGATATGGAACCCCGCATACTCCTCCGGCGTGCGGAGGTCGACCAGCAGGAGCGCAGCGTCACCGCCCAGCAAACGGTCGGCGAGTTCTTCGCTTTCAATATGGTCGGCGCCCTCCTGCATGCCGGTCAGCAAAGTCTGCTCCTGCGTGGCCGTTGTCGGCGCAGCAGCCGTGCGCGCGTGCGCGGCAAACAGTCCAACCGCACCAATGACCAGCACAACGCTAAAGACCTTGAGGAAGCGCGAGTTCCAATAGCCGTCCACGCCGTTGCGCTTCTTCTCGATCGCCTCGGCGCCCCAGAAACAGCCCACCGCGACCAGCGTAAAGAGGACCGCGAAGCCCGCCTCGGAGAACCCCAGCGCGTCGAAGCCAAACAGTACGCCTCGGTCAGCGGCGGTCAACGGCGCCAGTGCCGGGTAGAGTTCGTTGTAGAGGACGCTCCCTCCCGCAGCACCGACCAGGAAGACCAGCGCATCGATCTTGCCGGAGGCCATGCCCACAGCAGCTGTCCCCGGACACCATCCGCCCATGACAAAACCCACGCCGAAAATCAAGCCTCCGAAAATCTGCGCCGCATAGAGCGTGTGCAAGAAGTAGACATTGTCCAACGTCACCCAGCCAAAGGCCTTGGCATAGCTGACGCCGAGCATGGCCACGACCACAGCCGTGAACATGACCTTCAGCACCGCCATGTCCCTGAAATAGAAGATGCCTGCCAGACGGCGCGAACTGCCGAACCCCGCACGTTCCAGTGCCAGTCCGAACGCGATGCCGATCAGGAGGCTCGCCAGAAACGCGGCGGGCGTGTCCAACGTGCCACTGCTAAAAAAGGTGTTAATCATTCCATTGCCTCCTGACAAACCACGCCGCGGCATAGCCGCCTGCGAACACGCTGACAAGGAAGAGCAGGCTGCCGGTGAGCAGCACCGCGCTGCCGGAGAGCGCCTGACCCGAGGTGCACCCATTCGCGAGGCGGCTGGCGAAACCGACGATGATGCCGCCCACCCCCGCGAAGAGGAGCCGCTTGAGCGACGAGCAGCGCGCTCCCCGCTCAACCAGGATAGCGCAGCGGTCGGCCAGCAAGGCGGAGAGGAGACCGCCGCACACAACGCCCACCAGCATAAAGACAAGATAGTAGCGCAGCGGCTGAGCACCCCAGTCGCCAAAATACTGGCTCGCCAAAGTCCGCGCCGGAGCGAGGGCCAGCTCACAGAAGGCACCTGCCCGGGCAATGCCCGCCGAGGCGCCCAGCCCGGCACCCAGAACCAGGTACGAGGCCAGCAGCGTCAGGCCGAGCAGCACCCCGGCCAGATAGGGATTCATATAGGCTTTCGGTTTCATGTTCAGCACCCCGCACTTTTCTTTTTAGGGGCCTGCGGCGCTTGAGGGGAGGGTTGCGTCGGAGAGGCCGGTTGCGTTGCAGGTGCCGGGGAGGCGGCCGGAGCGAGCGGCACGGCCTTGACCGGCCCGCCCATCTCCACGTCCCGCCAATAGGCATTCAGTCCGCCATACAGGACCTTGACCTGCCGTTCCGTCTTCTGGGAGAGGATACCGCCCGCGGCCATGGCCAGCGAGCCGTCGCGATCCACAAGCACCAGTGGCCCCGCGCCCGTCAAAAAGGAGGGGTTTGCAAGCAGCTCCGCCAGTTCCACATTGCGCGCACCCGACAGATGATAGTCCGTGAACTGTTCCGCGGGACGGATGTCCACGAGATCATACGTGCCGGGCAGATCCTGAAGCAGGCGCTTCAGCGCAGGCGGGTCGATCCGGTCTGGAAGCTTCACCACGCGCTTCGTCTGCGAGCCCGTTGCGCTCCCGCCTGGCGCTGCTGGCTGGATCACCGGAAGGCCCGCCTCGATCCACGCTTCGCTGCCGCCGACCATGCTGGCCACCTTCGTGAAGCCCTTGCGCTCCAACACGCCGATGCCCATACTGCTGCGATACGCGGAGTTGCAGACCGTCACGACCGGCTCGTGCGGGTCGAGTTTTGTCGATGCGAGATCGCCGAGGAGATTGAGCGGCAGGTTGACCACATTGCCGATGCGCAGGCCCATCCACTCGCTCGGCAGGCGTACGTCCACGATCACCGGCGCCGTCCCCTCCTTGATCCGCTGATAGAGGGCTTGCGGCCCGATCGGCTCGTTCGACAGGACCGGCTGCTTCGCTGCGATCCAGGCCTCAACCGTGACCGCGCCTGCGACATCATAACCGACGCGGTGCAGACGGTGAATCGCCTCTTTCATCTCTTCGTCGCTGCCACACAGGATTGTTCGGCTGCCCCAGGGCACCATGATGCCGACCCACGTCTCCAGACGTCCGCGCAGGGCGATGTTCACCGAATTCGGGATGTGCCCCGCAGCAAAGCGCTTCGCATCGCGCAGATCCACAATATATCCCGTGTTGATGTCGGTCATTGTTTTGTCAAGCGCCGGGACAGGCGGCAGCGGCGCGTTCCACGCCACCAGCGGCGGCCCCTGCTGATTCATCTTGGCATTGTGCTTAAAGTATTGCGGGGCTTCGGGCAGGCCCTCGAGAACCGCGGTGATGAAATCATTCCTGCTCGTGTGCTGGAGATAGGGATTGGTCGCGCGCTCCGTGCCGATCGTCGAAGACGGCTCGTCGCGCAGATGCGCTCCGCACAGCGACCCCGCGCCGTGAGCCGGCAGGACGATCACGCTGTCGGCGAGTTTCGAAAGCTTGTTCTTCCACGTGTCGTAACTCATCCCTGCCAGCGTTGAGGCGGCCATGGTGCCGCCCATCAGGTCGGGACGGCCGATTGACCCGACGAAGAGCGTATCGCCCGTCAGGATCGCACAGGGCGTGGTCTTGCTGGCCTTGTCGAAAACAAGTGCGCACATCCCGTCCGGCGTATGTCCGGGCGTGGAGAGGAATTGCAGCGTCGCCTCGCCCCAGGGCAGCGTCTGCTGATCAGACAGCGCGGTGATGGTGTATTGGGCACCACTCTCCTTGTTCTGAAAAACAGGGCACCCCACGGCCTTTACCAACTCGCTGTGGCCTGCCACAAAATCAGCGTGCGAATGGGTCAGGAAAACGCCCTTGATGGTCCAGCCCTCCTTCTTGGCGATGTCGAGATAGGCCTGGATATCGCGCGCCGGATCAACGACCAAAGCCTCTGTCCCGCTCACGACAAAATAGGAGTAGTGAGACAAGACCGCCAGATTGTATTGCAGAATTTTCACGCCTGCAAACGCATAGCTCTTCACCAAGGTCTGCGTCGCCGCCGTATCACCATGAGACGCAGCCTCTGCGTCTTTGATCGCCGCCGCCAGAACCGGTGACCCTGCAAGAAACAGGGCTGTCACGCAAGCCGTAAAAACAGCTTTCCCTGCCCTGCATGCTAAACTTAATCTCATACTGAAACCTCCTCATTTTAAAAATTTGTCAATCACGGAATAGTTTGAGTATAGGCGCATCATTAACAGAAGTCAATCCTCTAGCGTATGGGGAATATCTCTACCTTTCACGTGGATTGCGGTCTGTTTAAATGCTCTTCTACAATCTGTGCGGCGAGCCCGACAAGTTCCACACAGGGTCTCTTCCGGTAGTAGGCCTCCGTGCGCGTTTCTGAAACCGGCGCCTCCGCTCCCTTGGCAAGCCCCAGGAGTTCATGGCAGATGAGCGAGCCTGTCTGACTCTTAAACTCGGCGGCAAGCGCCTGGACACGCGCATAATGCTGATCTTTCCCGCGCTTGTCCCCCACAGGGTAGTGCCCCTCCTTCAGCCCCAGGACCATCAGCATGCCAGAGACCGCCCCGCAGACCTCCCGGAGCCGGCCCATGCCCGCCCCGAAGGAGGAGGCCATGCGCATGGCTTGGTCAAACTCCAAGCCGCACTCCTCCGCGAAAGCGCCCACGACAGCCTGGGCGCAATTCGCTCCCTCTTTAAAGAGCCTCTTTGCAGCTTCGCTTTTTGTGCTCATTTTTTCAAATTTTTCTGGAGTGGTTCTCTAACAATTCAGCCGCAATCTCCACGCAGGTGCTGCACGATACGCTCTTCGCCCCGCGGATCGCCTTGCAGGTCAGATGACCGCCTGTCTTTTCTGCAAATTGCCCCTTCATCGTCTCTGCGGCCTCGGCGCCCGCCAATTCGCAACTGGCATGCAAGGCACCGCAGAGCCCGCCTGGCGCACGCCCGCCCCCGCAACCGTCAAAGACCTCCTCGATGCCGCGTGCGCCCACAAACTTCGACCCCCAGGCAAAGGCCACAGACTGGGCACAGTTGCCGCGCCGTTCCCGATGATAGTCACCTGCAATTTTTTTCATGCTGCTCCTCCTTCATTAAAACTGATTTTCAACCCCGCATAGCCCTGTTGCACCGATGAACCCAGCCGCCCGGCCAGATAGGCAGAGGCCGCATCCCCGGTGCAATGGCAGGGAACCACGCGGGAAATAGTATACGCTTTAAGGGCCTCGGCTGTCTGCTCTAATCTTTCCTCTGTAGCTGTTGATTCTTTGCGTTGACATACACCGTCCGGCTTTTGAACTCGGAGCTCTCAGCCTCCGCGACAGCGGCGTAGGTGATGATGATCAACGTGTCGCCGACCTGCCCTGTCCGTGCTGCTGCGCCTCTCAAGCTGATGATGCCCGAGCCCGCCGGGGCCTCAATCGCGTAGGTCACAATCCGCTCGCCGTTGTTGACATTCAGCACGTGGACCTGTTCACCCGGCAGAATGTCAGCCTGGTTCAGCAGCAGGGTGTCCACGGCGATACTGCCTTCATAATGAAGTTCCGTCGCGGTCAGGGTCACCCGATGAATTTTTGACTTGAGCATGAAACGTTGCATCGCTCTCCTTAGTGGTCGCAGACATTCGCGCCCGCCTGTAGCGTACCCGCCAGATACTGCTTGACCAGGACCTCCGGGGCCTCTGACGGAAGGCCGACCATCACCTGAATCTTCTGCTCGGTAAAGAGCGCCTGTGCGCGCTGGCCCATGCCACCCGCCAGGATCACCCCTGCGCCCTGTTCCGCCAGCCAGCGGGGCAGCACGCCCGGCTCATGCGGCGGCGGTGTCAGCTCGCTACGCCCCGTGATCTCTTTCTTCTCCACATCCACATCGATCAGCGCGAAGGTCTCGCAGTGTCCGAAGTGCATGCATAATTTTCCCTCAGCCAGAGGGATCGCGATCTTCATCGTATTTTTACTCATCTGTTCTCCTTGTTTTTAACTTCAGCGTTAAGCGTTGGGCGTTAAGCGTTAAAAGTTCTAACTCTCAACGCTCAACGTTTAACGTTTAACGTTTAACTCTTAATTCAAAATTCTAGTATTCCATCATTCCATTCTCACCGTCTTCCACACCGCTCGGATATCTTCGGCTGACGGCGCGTCGATCTCGACCACCGCCTTCGCCTGGATCTGGGCCGTTGTCACGGCAGGGTCATAGCGGATACGCCCGGCGTTCTGTGCGCCTGCTGCCGTTGCTTTCGCTTCAATCCGCTCGGTCATGGAGGGATTGATATCCCATTTGTTGACGCAGACAGCGGTCGGCACCCCAAAGAAGCGCGTCAGCTTCAGCACACGTTCCAGGTCATGCTCCCCCGAGACGGTCGGCTCGGTCACCACCAGCACCTGCGTGGCGCCCGTGACAGAGGCGATGACCGGGCAGCCAATGCCGGGAGGGCCATCGGTAATGATGAGCTGCAGGCTCTGCGCTTCCGCGAGGCGCCGTGCCTCGCTGCGGACCGTAGAGACCAATTTGCCGGAGTTCTCTGCAGCCGCACTGAGGCAGGCATGGACCAAGGTGCCGCAGCGGGTCTCGGAGACCATCCACATGCCGCAGTGCCGCTCTGGAAAAACAATCGCCTTCGCCGGGCAGAAGCGAAAGCAGACGCCGCACCCTTCGCACGCCACTGGATCAATCGAGTAGAGCAACGTGCCCGCCGTAGCCTTCACGGCTTTCGGAGCGCCAAAGCGGCACACGCGCTGGCACAAGCCGCAGCCGATGCAGCGGTCACTGAGTATGCGCGCCTCATGTCCGCTGATGAAATCATGCTTCGCGATCAGCTTCGGTGTCAGCACCAGATGCAAGTCCGCGGCATCCACGTCACAGTCGGCCAGGACCGCCCGCCCCTCCGCCAACACGGCAAACGAGGCTGTTACGCTGGTCTTGCCCGTGCCACCCTTGCCGCTGATAATGACCAGTTCCCTCATTTTCTTATCCGTGTCCATGTGCACGCTCCTTTACGGTCGCCCAGAGCTTTTGAAAGAGGGTTGCATATTCCGGGAGCGCCTCGACCGCCAAGGCGCCGCGTGAATAGGCTTCGGCGATGCGCCGGTCATCCGGGATCTCGGCCAGCAGGGGAATCCCCTCCGTGCGGCAATACGCCTGCACCCGCTCGTCGCCGCTGCCTGCGCGGTTGACCACGACACCGAAGGGGCGCTGCAACGCGCGTACCACAGCTACGGCTAACGTCAGGTCATGAAGCCCGAAGGGCGTCGGCTCGGTCACCAGCACCACATAGTCGGTCTCGCGCAGTGTGGCGATCACGGGACAGGAGGTGCCAGGGGGCGCATCCAGAAGCGCATCGCCCGCTTTCGGAATATGGGCTTTCACGGCACGGATGAGCGGCGGGGCCATGGCCACGCCCACATCGAGCCGTCCTTGAACCAGGGTGATCGCCCCGGCGTGCAGCGTCTCGACAACGCCGATGCGCTTGGGGATTTCGCGGATCGCGCCTGCGGGGCAGATAAGTTTGCAGCCGCCGCACCCATGGCACATCTCCGGAAAGACCAGCACCCGCTTTGCAAGCACAGCCAACGCCTTGTACGCGCAGAAGCTGCTACACACGCCGCAGCCGTCACAGAGAGCCTCGTTGATTTCCGGGATCTGCAGGGTGACGACTTCCGGTTCACCGCAAGGGGTCCCCTTCAAGAAGAGATGCGCATTGGGCTCCTCCACGTCGCAGTCCAGCAGGTACACAGCGCCGCTGTGTACGCGCGCCAGATTCAGCGCAACCGTTGTCTTGCCAGTGCCGCCTTTCCCGGATGCTATTGCAATAATCATGCTTACGCCCAATGCCCTTCCACGTCGGCTGCGCTACTTTCAACAAGCTTGCCCTCTTGATAAAGGGCAAGGGCCTCGGCGACACTCCCTGCCGTGGTCGTATAGACCTTGATGTTCGCAGCGGCCAGGACGCGGTAAGCCTTGGGACCGCAGTGGCCCGAGAGCAGCGCCTGCGCGCCGCTGGCCGCCACGGTCTGCGCGGACTGGATGCCCGCGCCCTGCGTCGCTTGCAGGTTCTGCTGATTGTCCACCAGGTTGAAGGCCTTCGTCTCTGTATCATAGATCAGAAACTTCAAGGCACGTCCAAAGCGGCTGTCGAGCGGGGCATCGAGATCGATGCCAGATGTTGCACAGGCTATTTTCATCTGTCTCCTTTCGGTCAAGCAAGGGCTTGACGCAGGTGGGTTGTGCGTTTAAGACGCAAGCGGGGGTTGGAACTTGTTTCAAGATTCTTCACGCGATAGCACGTGTACCGGAGGGGCGGCTGGCGGACATCGCTGAAGAGCTTTGTGCGGAGCACCTCCTTGGAGCTCAGTGCCGCGACAGCCATGGAGAGCGCCCGTTGTTTCAGCGAGGGCGTTGAAAAGTGCTGCGCGTATTTTTGCACGAGGCTCTCCAGCAGGCTCGTGGTTGCAGCGTTCTGCGAAAAGAGGCGCGCGGACAAGATAAAGCTCCGCGTCAGGGTCAGAAATTCTTTGAAGCCTTCAGCCCTTGCACAGATATGGGGCTCCTTGCTGGAGACGGTGTACTCATAGCCCTGCATCGCGGTTTGAACAGCGCGGATGAAGGAGGCGCCGTTCGCGCTATAGTCTTGTTCAAAGGCTTTTCGGAGGAGCACGGATGACTCCTCGCCTGTAAACGCAGGATGTTTAAACCAGATACGGTCCTGTCCGTGACGCTCCTCGTAAGGCATCTCCTCCGGGGTCATCAACTTGCCTTGGGACGCGTACTCGCGATAGAGCTGCGTCCCGGGCAGCGGCCCCAACTCCATGAACTGAACATAATCAGCCTTCAGTCCGACGATGAAGTCAATATCCTCCCCGATATTTTCCTGGGTATGTTCTTCCAGGAAGAGGATGGCCGAGGTCATGACGCTGATGCCACGCATCCGTAACTCAGCGACAAGCGCTTTGAAATCAATCCCCTTGTTCTTCTCATAAATCGCATGCTTCGACTCGACGCCCATCCAGATAAAGGTGATGCCCAGGCGGACGAGCAGGTCCAGGCTGGGAAGCGCACGGATGGTCTCCGCGGAGCTGAAGATGCCGAAGGTGAAGCGCCGCCCGGCTTTCTCCATGCACGCGAGCAGCTCCAGAGCGCGTTGCGGCTGTTTGAGGAAATTCTCATCCATCACGCCGAAATCCGTCACCCCCAGCGTATCCTCATACGCGCAACACACGTCAAAGACATCCTGTCCTGTCGGGAGATAGGCAATATAGTCGCCAAAGAAATGGGAGGTGGCGCAGAAGCGGCACTTGTTTGCGCACCCCACCCCGGGAATCAGGATGCCCGAGCCCTCCGGCAGCGGGGCGCCCATCACGCGGCGGTTGTGAGCACTGTGCAAGAGCGGGTGGCGGATCGGCTTGTCCGTGGCTTCCCCAAAAAGCGCTCTCAAAAAAGCGACGCCCTCGCCGCGGCAGATATAATCATGGTCAATGAGCTGTTCGGTCTCGGGCACGGCGACGCCATGTCCGCCGAGAATAATCTTGCTGCTGGGGGCGTGCTGACGCACGAGCGCCGCCATCTTTTGAGCCTTCTTGAGATTGGGCATCACATAACTGATCCCGACATAGTCATACCCCTTTTTCAACTCCTCGACAAACTGAGGCAGGGTCGGAAAGTCGAGCACGACAGTCGGCATTTCGATATTCTCAGCCAGAAAATAGAGACCGAAGCTGGAGTGGTTGAAACGGTAGGAGAAGATCCCCTGCTCGCGGGTCACCTGATTGTGGAAGAGTTCCATGAGGTTCTCTTTCTTGCCATACGCATCGTCAACAGCATACGGACCGAAGACAGAGGTTAAGAGTAATTTAGCATGTATCTGCATATCTGCACCTTCAAACTGGAATGATGGAATATGGGAATGTTGGAATATTGGGGAATATCGGCTCTGGAGGGCCAAGCAGAGCGCGTCCCTCCAAAAAATATCTGCTCAGTATTCCAATATTCCACCATTCCATCATTCCTGTCCAGTTACTCCCTACGTTTATTCCCGTATCCCGGGGCGGGGTTTTCTCACTCCGAGAGTTGAAAGCAGGGGCGTCCCTCCGAACGGTTAAGTTGTCCCGGAGTTTTCGCTCAAGAAGGACACCCCTGCTAAAAATTTTTGGGTTGCTTGTTGCAACGCCCGGCGCAACTCCGGTGCCGCCGTCCGCAACACCCTGGCATCATAAAGGTCGCACGTTTCAGCGTGCCGCTCAAATACGCTTGCATGACCTGACGCAGGCCGCCTGCCACAAAGGGGATCACCTTGATGCCGGCTGCTTCAAGCTGCTCCTGAAACAAGCGTGAGACAGCGCCGCAGACAAGGGTCTCCACCCCCTGCTCCGCCAGCCACGCGACCTTTTGCGGAAGTTCATCCCCGGCCAGTATGTGCGCACTCTCCTTCTCGACACGCTCCCCGTCAGACTCCACCAGGTGAAGGTGACGTGCCGTGTCAAAGACTGGCGCAATGCGATGGTTCCAAATGGATAAGGCCGTTTTCATACACAGTATGGAGCACACCCTATGCCAAACCCTCACCTCTCCGAGCCTTCCCTGTAACCGCCCAGATAGCAGACAGTTAGGTCGTTCACTTTTAAAAAACCGAACTCCATAAAGTTGCATTACCGCTACTCTTTAAAACTTTTCAGTTGCAATAGTGCAACTGCTTCTTTCGCATGATGCCGCTTTTGTGAGAGCTAGAAAAGCGGTGCCGCGCGCGTCTTTCGCCGTCCGGCGGCTGCCGGAGCACCGCACGCCAAAGAGATCTCGCCAGCTCATTTTGTTTGGGTGCTTTTTGTGGCAATAGCTTATGGTTACTGCTCGGCCCATTGCGTGGCAGAGCTGGTACAAACGAAGGAACAACTTCTTTAGCATCGAATAGCGCGAACCACGCGAATCAGCGGCTCACCGAGCCGGTTCGCCCTACCTGCTTCGCAAGGGACATAAGCCTGATCAGAAGGGAGGCAGCAATCGTCTCGGTGAGCCGCTGAGGAAAACAGCAATCTTTCGTGATTTTCGTGTGTTTCGTGGGGAAAAAGAAGTTGAAGTTACAGGCCAGCGCAACGCCTTGTCAGGCGTTCGGCGGTCTCATAGATCCCGCCGTACTGCATGGCCTCAGCGGGGCTTTTCTTAATTCCGATCAGCATGGCGGGGGGCACGGAGGTTCAGTGAACTTTACATCAGTGAACTTTTGTCTTTCTCGGGTGCCAGGGTAAGACAGCTTTCGGAGCAATAATGCGAGATTCCCCGGAGTTTGTCGAATATGTCAGACATGGCGCTATACGCCTCTTCACATTCAGCCAGAATCTCGGGAACCTCCGCTGGCGCAGGGTTGCGTTTTAAGAGATACAGGTTCATGCTCATAATCGCAGCAGGCTGTCCAAGGTGGTGACACATGGTACCAATACTTTCGACCATCACACGCTGGCGTTCCGCCTCGAGTTCAACAACGTGCTGTCTTTGTATGATCTGGATGCGATCTTCCGCCATCTTGATAATACGTTCCAGATACGTTTGGACTGCGGACAGATCATCCTCGTCCTTTGAGAGTTTCACCAGGCCTGGGACTTCTCCGTCTGCCAGAACACCCAAATAGTGCCTCAATCGGACAATGCTCACGGGGTACTTGAACAGCAGCGTGTAGCCCAGGATAATGAACGCTACGACACCGCCTCCGGTAAACCAGATCGTCAGTGTTGGCACCGTTGTTCCCCTACAATGACAGATCCAGCCCCATAAGCCCATCAGTGACGGAAGGACTGTGATGAGAATACTAGCGACTGCAACCTGCCCCCACGCGCCTCGGCGCGAGATGGAGAGGGATTTTGGACCCATTTTAAAACCAGAAAAATACATATTTCCTTTCCAATCGCGATCTTTTCTGCCGACTTAATTGCTGCTTTCCCCATTACCCGAAGTTATGTTATCTAGTTTGCTTTGATTTTCCAATTGCTAAGTCCTCGTGTGCTCGTCAGTAAAATACGATAAGGCATGTAGGACAAATTTTTCCACTTTTTACTTAATCTCCTAACTTAATCTATGCGAGATAAAGTAATGCGATTAAGTATGGAGACGAAGAGGAGCATCTCGATTTTTCGTGTTTTTCGTGTATTTCGTGGTTAAAAAAGGTTATAGTTACGCTTTTATTAACTGGACACATTCAATGATTGCTATGAATATCTCGCAAAAAATAACGTTGGGGCTTTTCTTGATTCCATTCAGCATGGCGTGGGGCGCGGAGGGTGTGCCCAAGGCTTTTGACCGCATCTATCTGGGGTCACGGCCTTCCATCTCGCCTGACAACAAGCAGTTCGTCTTTGAATGGTGCGAGAATGTCTGGATTGCTTCCACAAAGGGGGGCGAGGCGCGGGCGCTGCAAGCGGGCACGTCCAAGGATGTCTGGCCGGTCTTCGCGCCGGATGGGCAGCGCATTGTCTTTCAGAGCGACCGGGATGGCGCCGGGAAACTCTTTGAATTGAACCTCGCCAGCGGAAAGACGCGTCAGTTGACCTTCCACTCCGAGGGCACGCTCCCCTGCGGCTGGACAAAAGACGGCAGCGAACTCCTGTCCATCGTGACACGCGATCAAGGCAGCGGGAAGTTCGCGGACCGCATCGCCCTTATTCCGGCCCGTGAACGCGGCCCGGAAAGGATCCTCTTTGACACGGCGGGCTCGGAGCCTGCTCTTTCGCCGGATGGCACGCGCGTGCTCTTCACGATTGAGGGACATGAACTCTACCGGAAAGGGGTCCGCGGCTCAAACGTCGCTCAAATGTGGCTCTACCATCTTACAGAGAAGACCTTCACCTGTGTGGTCAAGCGCGACACGGAGAGCCGGACGCCCCTCTGGACACCGGACGGGAAGGGCTTCTATTACGTGTCGGGCGAAGACGGCTGCATGAATATCCGCCACCGCCTGCTGGCTACGGGGGAAGAGAAGCAGCTCACCTTTTTCAAGGACGATGCCGTGATCCATCCGACGCTCTCCCAGGACGGCCGCCTCATGATCTTCCGGAACCTCTTCGATTTTTACAGCATCGATCCGACACGCACCAAACCGACGCCTGAAAAAATTACTCTGCAGCATAGCGCCGCCACCTTAAGACCGGAGTCGAGGCGCAGGCATTACAATGCGTGCTGGGACAATGACCAGGCTGGCGATGTCTCATTTTGCGACAACGGGATGCAAATCGCCTTTACAACCGGGGGCGACCTCTGGGTGATGGATACTGTGTTGCGCGACCCCAAGCTTGTCCATGGCAACACCTTGACGCATGAACGGGAGTGCGTCTTTTCATTAGACGGCAAGGCCCTGTACTATCTCTCGGATCGCGGGGATGGCGTCGCCTTATGGAAGGCCGAGCGGACCGACACAACAAAGTTCTGGTGGCAGAATGACCTCTTTCATAAGACGCTGCTCGTCCAGGCGGATGTCAACCGCAGCCGTCTGAGCCTGAGCCCGGACGGCAAGCGCCTGGCCTGGGTGGAGCCCTGCGGAAACATCGTCATCGCGGACACCAACGGCATTGTCTTGACCCGCTGCCCCAAGGCGTGGGGTGTTGACAAATACGAATGGTCGCCGGACGGAAAATGGCTTGTGGCGTCGCTCGGCGACGACTACAGCAACAACGACATCTGGCTCCTGCCCACGAACGGACAGGGAAAGCCCTACAACCTGTCGCGTCATTTCAGCTGGGATGGGCGCCCCTGCTGGTCGCCGGACGGCAAGATCATCGCCTTCGTCGGGCAGCGTCCGCAAAACGACACAGCCCTCTTCTATGTCTGGCTGAATCGCGAGGATGAAGAGCGCAACACCTTTGACAAGACCGTGGAGAGTGCGCTCTCGACCATGCGCAAAGAGACCTCTTCTGACCGGAAAGAAGCGGACAGCAAGAGCGAGCAGAAGAGTTCGTCCTCCACCAACAACGCCATCAACTTCGATGACCTCTACTTGCGCGTGCGCCGGGTCAATCTTCCCAACATCATCCCGTCCAATCCGTTTTTCTCGCACGACAGCCGGACCCTGGCCTTTGAGGCGACGATTAACGGCGCTGCAGGCACATACAAAATCGTGCTGCCCGACAGAACATCTCCTGAGTTGCTGACGCAACGCCAAGGTCAAGCCATCAAGTGGCTCGCCAAGGACAACCGCCTGCTCTGGAAGAGCGGGAACCTGCCTGCGCATTTCGACAGGACCTTCAGCATCTCGGTCTACCAGGAGACCCACTTGAACGACTATCAGGAGTTGGCCTTTTTAACCGCGTGGGGCAAGTTGCGCGATTGGTTTTACGACCCCAACTACCACGGCGCCGACTGGAAGGCGATCAAAGAGAAATACCGGCTGGCTGCACGGTATGCGCCCAGCTTCCCGGTCTTTGCACGTGTCCTCTCGCTGATGGAAGGGGAGCTTAACGCGTCGCATCTGGGCTATCATACGTCCGACCACAGCAAGCGCGAATGGGACAAGACGAACCCCTTCCAATCCTGGACGACGATGACGGCCCATCTCGGGCTTCAGTTTGATCCGGAGCACAAAGGAAAGGGCTGGAAGATACAGCAGGTCGTGCAGGACAGCCCGGCGGATCAGGTGTCGCTCAACTTGCATCCCGGCGATTTTGTGCTCAGCATCGACGGCGAGAGCGTGACCTCTGAGACGGATCCGACGCTTGTCCTCAATGGACCTGAGAACCGCAAAATCAGGCTCGCCGTGCAATCCGGCTCCAACACCGTGCGCACCTTGATCCTGCCCTCCACCTCCTACAGCGCGATCCGGGAGAAGATGAAGACAGCAGCCTTTGAAAAGACCCGCGAACAGGTTCAGCAGGCCAGCAACGGGAAGCTCGGATACATCAACATCCAACGCATGCAATGGGACGACTACTACCGGTTCGAGCAGGATATTTTCGCAGAGGGGTTTGACAAAGACGGCTTGATCATCGATGTCCGCGACAATACTGGCGGGTTTGTGGCTGACCGCATTTTGGGCGTCTTGTGCGGCAGTGTGCACTCCATCGCCGTCGGACGCAACTCCTTGCCGGCCTATCTGTCGGGGTATTGGGGACGTCCGGTGTGGGACAAGCCCCTCGTGGTCCTGTGCAATCAGAACACCGCTAGCAACGGCGAGATCTTCACGCACGCGATCAAGACACTCAAGCGAGGGAAGGTGGTCGGCGTGCCCACGCAAGGCGCTGTGATCGCCACCTCCGATATCGCGCTGCTGGACCTGGGCACGATGCGTCTGCCGCACCGCGGGTGGTTCCTCCCGGATGGAACCGACATGGAGCTGAACGGCGCGAAGCCTGATGTGCTCGTCTGGAATGAGCCGCAGGATTTTGTCGCCAAGAGAGACCGCCAACTGGAGGTCGCGATCCAGACACTCAAAGAGGACGTGACAGCAGCCCAGCAAGCGCATCCCCCTGTCCAGCTGCGTTATGCAAAATAGTTTTTTTTCAGACTGAAGGGGTAACTTTTTAAATTAAGAGTTAAAAGTTAAACGTTGAGAGTTAAAAGTTTGACCTGTCCGCCGCTTTATCCGCCGGAGCTTTAGCGAAGGAGGAAGTCGTATTCGCGGAGGTGAAACGCTTAACGTTTAACGCTCAACGCCCAACTCTTAACGCTCAAGTAATTGGAGAAAAAAATGACAACGCAGCAGAAGCCCGCTTCACGCGACATCACGCATACGATCCTGTCGGTGCTCTTCATCGGGGGGCTGATTGTATCAAGCCTCTGGATACTGCGCCCGTTTCTGGTCTCCCTGGTGTGGGCCTCCGTGATCGTCGTGGCCACCTGGCCGGCCTTCGAGAGGCTCGCGGCCCTGATGCCCAGGAGACGGGGCTTGGCTGTTGCGGCCATGGCGCTGTCAATCTTGCTGGTCATCCTCATCCCCATCACGCTCGCTCTTGTCACGATCATCAACAACTCAGGGAACATCGCCGCGCAGGTCAGGTCCCTGTCCGCGCTCTCCCTTACGGCTCCTCCGGAGTGGGTCAGCAACTTTCCGCTGGTGGGCGGCAAGCTCGCCGAGCGCTGGCTTGAATTCGCTGCGCTCAGCCCCGAGGAGCGCACCGCGCCCCTGCTCCCCTATGCTCAGGCTGCGGCGCAGTGGTTCATGGTGCAGGCCGGTGGCATCGGCCTGACCGTGCTCTATTTTCTGCTGACGGTGATCATCGCGACCATTCTCTACGCGAAAGGCCCGGTTGTCCAGGAGGGGCTCCTGGCCTTTGCGCGGCGCCTGGCCGGGCAGCAGGGGGAGGAGGTCGCCATTCTCGCTGCAAAGGCGGCACGGGGCGTCGTGCTGGGCGTCGTCGTCACGGCCTTTGTCCAGGCGACCATCGGGAGCCTCGGGCTCTTCCTCACGGGCGTGCCCGCCGCAACCCTGCTGACAGCGGTGATGTTGATCCTCTGCCTGGCCCAGCTCGGGCCGGCGCCCGTGCTGATCCCCGCGACTGTTTGGCTCTATTGGTCCGGCCATCCGGCCTGGGGGACGGTGTTGCTCGTTATTTCACTGATCGCCAGCACCATCGATAACGTGGTTCGTCCGTTCATGATACGAAAGGGCGCCCCCTTGCCGCTCCTGCTGATCTTCTCCGGGGTCCTCGGCGGCATTGCCGCGTTCGGCATCATCGGCCTCTTCATCGGCCCGGTCATTCTCGCAGTCACCTATACGCTGCTCAAAGCGTGGGTGGCTAAAGACGCGCCGGAGGAGCCAGCAGACGCAGGCGAACCTGTGCTGGCAGACCTTGATGACCCAGCCGCCGTCCTGTCAGAAGAAACCGGAGCTTCTGAGCCAGACACTTTAAAATGATCAGACAGATCTGTCGGATCACATCGATTTATTCAAATACAAAACTAACATTCGCCTTATCATCTGCAAACACGAAACTATTAATCTCTTCACATCTCAAGAACGTAATCGGTATTTTTTGAAATAAATACGGTTCTTGAGCAAGACAAGGAGATTCATGAAATCACTAGCGTTCATTGCCACAAGCATCGTGGCCCTTGCCGCGACAGCGCAAGAGGCTGCACCGAAGACCGCAGCGACGGAAGCCCCCAAGAAAGAGGCGTCCACCCCCGCGGAGGCTGTAGTCAAGGAGGAGAGCCCTTTTAAACTGGATGGCGGCATCGACGTGCGTGCGCGGTATGACTGGTATGACAACCTGCCCAACAGTGGAGGCGCCATCAGTCACCCCTACGCCGATTATTTCCGCCTACGTACCCGTGTCTGGGGATCGGCCTACATGGGCGATTACGGACTCTACCTCCGCTTAGGCAATGAATTCCGGGGCTATGACAATTATGCGCCGTCCCACAACTACAACAGCTTCCCGGATCAACTCTTCGTGGATAACCTGTATCTTGATTTCAAAAATATGCTGTATGACCGGGTCGATCTGCGCATCGGGCGGCAGGATCTGAAATACGGCGCGAACCGGGTCATCTCAGACGGGACGCCCTCTGACGGCAGCCGCTCGGAATATTTCGATGCCATCAAGGTCACGGTGCGCGTGAGCGAAAAGACCTCCGGCGACTTCTTCGCCACCTACACGAAACCTGTGGACAACTTCCTGACCATCGGTGACGCAGACGGCGAGAACTACAACATCACCGGTTACGACGGCGCGGTCGGTCCTGGTAAGGATGACGACCTGACGGAATGGAGCGTGGGAACCTACTGGACGATCAAGGAGTTCAAGGAGTGTCCGGTTGAGCTTTATGCCATCTACAAGGACGAATCCGACTGGCACAAGAAGGGGAAGAAGGCGGATACCATCCCCGGCCGCCAGTATGCGACCCTCGGCACGCGCCTGACGCCGCAGTTCACTGAAAACTTCACCGGCGACTTTGAAGCCGCGTACCAGTTCGGGCAGACAGAGGACAACGACACGAAGGGGATCAGCGGCCAGCCCATTAACGCCTTCATGCTCTATGGCGGGCTGACCTACAAGGCCAAGGAGGTCTTCATGAAGCCCTACCTCACCGCCGCGACCCTCTATCTCTCCGGCGACGACAAATCCTCGGCCTACAACAGCACCTCTGCAGACGATTCGGTCACAGGCTGGAACCCGGTCTACGGCAGAACCACCTACATCGGCGAATTGCCGGTCAAGATGTACGGGTCAAGCTATCGCTGGTCCAACCTGATCTGGCCGCACATCGAACCCGGCTTCGAGCCCTTTAAGAATCACAAGTTCAAACTGCAGACCGGCCCGATGTTCGCCGACAAGAACGACAACCAGGCCGACAGCGGCGAAGACCTCTATCGCGGCTGGTACACCCAGGCCAAGTACGAAGCCACCCTGCTGAAGGAGATTGTCGGCAAGCGCGGAGCGGTCAAAGCTGCCGTGCAACTGGAACACATGGCGTACGGCGACTATTACGAGCAGGCCGGCGCGCCTGACAATGGCTTCTTCGCCCGCGTCGAAGTCAGCATGTCGTTCTGATCAGCAATTCTATATATGGCGACTTAAGGAGCGGAGCGGCTTCCCGCGCCGGCCGGAACGCGAAGGCGTCCCGCTCCGAATCACGCGCATGGAGCGGCGCGGCTTCCCGCGCCGGCCGGAACGCGAAGGCGTCCCGCTCCGGATCCCGCGCATGGAGCGGCGCGGCTTCCCGCGCCGGCCGGAACGCGAAGGCGTTCCGCTCCGGATCCTGCGCATGGAGCGGCGCGGCTTCCCGCGCCGGCCGGAACGCGAAGGCGTTCCGCTCCCAATCCTGCGCGGGCTTATGACGCTAGGCCCGCACAAGCGACCAGGAACTAAGCACAGAGACATTTCACATTGACTTGCTAGAAGCGGATGCGATAAAGTACGCGGCTGTGATTATTGAAGTAAAATTCCTCTCACGTCCAGCAAGAACTCTCCTGCGAATCTTTGTTTTCACTACGTCAAGCATCCTTGCAGTCTCGGCACGTGCCGAGAAGAGCAGCCTTGAGTTGGATGGCGGCTTTGATCTCCGTTCACGGTATGAATGGTACGACAATCCGCCGGCCAGCGACGGCGCGATCAACAGAGCCTATTATAATTATTACCGCCAACGGTCACGCGTCTGGGGCTCAGCCGCTGCAGGCGATTACGGGCTCTATCTCCGTTTGGGAAACGAATTCCGGGAATATAACGATTTTGCGCCGGCACACAACTACAACAGCTTCCCGGATCAGCTCTTTGTGGACAACCTCTACCTTGATTTCAAAAACCTGCTGCATGACCGGGTGGATCTGCGCATCGGCCGCCAGGATCTGAAATATGGCGCAGGCCGCATCATCTGTGAGGGCACGCCTTCAGACGGCAGCCGCTCAGAATATTTTGACGCGATCAAGGCGACCGTGCGGGTGACGGAAATGACCTCCGGCGACTTTTTCGCGAGCTACACAAAGCCCGTGGACAATTTCCTGACCATCGGTGATGCGGACGGCCAGAATTATAACCTCACCAGTTGCGATGGCACCGTCGGCCCAGGCAAGGATGACGATCTCACGGAGTGGGGCGTTGGCACCTACTGGATGATCAAGGAACTCAAGGAGTGCCCGCTCGAACTCTACGCCGTCTACAAGGACGAATCGGAATGGCATAGGAAGGGGAAGAAGTCTGAGACGCTCCCGGGACGCCAGTATGCGACCTTCGGCGCTCGCGTGACTCCGCAGTTCACAGAAAACTTTTCCGCCGAAGCTGAGGGTGCCTATCAGTTCGGCCAAACCGAGAGCAATGATGCCAAGGGCATCAGCGGCCAACCCATCAATGCCTTCATGCTCTACGGCGGCTTGACCTACAAAACAAAGGATACCTTCCTGAAACCCTATATGACGCTCGGCACACTCTTCCTCTCTGGCGATGATCAAGCGTCCAAGTACAGCAACACCTCTGCCGATGATTCCGTCACTGGCTGGAACCCTGTCTATGCACGTGCGACCATCATCGGCGAGTTGCCCGTCAAGATGTACGGATCAAGCTATCATTGGTCCAACCTGAGCTGGACCTATATCGAACCCGGCTTCGAACCCTTCAAGGATCACAAATGCAAGCTCCAGACCGGCCCGCTCTTCGCACCCGTGAACGACAACCAGGAGGAGAGCAACTCCAATCTCTATCGCGGCTGGCACACCCTTGTCAAATATGAATGCATCCTGTTGAAAGAACTTGTCAACACGCGCGGTGCACTCAAGGCTGCCGTGCAACTGGAACACATGGCGTATGGCGATTACTATGAGCAGGCCAACGCCCCTGAAAACGCCTACTTCGCCCGCGTGGAAGTCAGCGTGTCGTTCTGATATATACACGGCGACATAAGGAGCGGAGCGGCTTCCCGCGCCGGCCGGAACGCGAAGGCGTTCCGCTCCCAATCCAGCGCATGGAGCGGCGCGGCTTCCCTCGCCGGCCGGAACGCGAAGGCGTTCCGCTCCCAATCCAGCGCATGGAGCGGCGCGGCTTCCCGCGCCGGCCGGAACGCGAAGGCGTTCCGCTCCCAATCTCGCGCCGTCTTATGTCGCCATGCCAACATTGCCAAATCGTAATGTATCGATAATCTTCCCGCAGAGCGCGTGTGTTATGCTTTAAATTTCAAAATACACATCAGGCTCGCGGTCTGGGCGATAGCTGTCCAGAGCAACGCCTGCGGGGAGATTTAATGAACCAATCGGTTGATCCAAAAGAGCAGCAGCGTATCCAGTCGCAGGGGCAAGACGAGAAATTCATCCGGCTCATGAAAAGTTTGTTCTTCGCCTTCCTGCTGCTTCAGTTCCTTGTCATGATCTTCAGGCCGCTTTTCGATCCTTCTGAATGCAGGTACGGGAACATGGCGGCCAATATGGCCGTCTCCGGAAACTTTATTGAGCCACACTATGTCTATGATGGCGTGTTTCAATGCTTCGAGGGTAAACCGCCGCTCTTCTTTCAGGTCGGCGGCCTCTCCTGTCTCCTGTTCGGAAAGAATGCATTTGCCGTGCGCTTGCCTGCTTTGGTGTTTGCGTTGTTCACGGTTTGGTTTGTCTTTCTCGCTGTCAAGAAAGCCGCCAACAGGAAGAGCGCCTGGGTGGCGGCTCTGCTCTGCTTTCTCAACCCCATGTTCTATACCTATTCAGGGTTGTGCGCAACGGACATGATGCTGACGTGCTGCATTGCTGGGGGCGTCCTCGCCTACTGGAGCTTCTCGGACAGCCAACGTGCACCGCAGGCCACATATTACAGCCTCTTGTTTTTCATGTTTTTGGCTCTGGGGATGATGATCAAAGGCCCCGTGGCGATCGTCAGTATTGGCCTGCCCGTATTCTTGTTTGTAGCGATCTACAGAAAATGGAACGATCTGCCGCATCACGCCTGGCTGGCCGGGGTTCTTCTTTTTGCGGCCATTGTGATGCCGTGGTTCTATCGGATGCACCAGCTTCACCCTGACTTTCTGGAATACTTTTTCTACCATGAGAATTTCGGACGCTTTTTTCTGAAAGAGTATGGCGACCGGTTCGGCAACGGGCATGATTCCTTCAGGGGCGTGGCGTTTTTACTCTGCATCCTTGCGAACCTTCCGGTGTTGTTCCCTCTGCTGATGCTGGGGTTTTCACGGCGGCTCAGCCTGGGCGGAATCACGAGCAGGCCTCTGGAAGGGATTTCACTGATTGCCGCCGTGGCACTAACACTATTCTGGTGTCCAACAAGCCGCGTACCCATGTACTATCTGCTGCCGACCATACCCTTTTTCGCTGTTTTCATTGCCTTGAAACTACACGCCGCCGAGCAGAACAGTCAGGACCGTCTCTTGCGTCTATCGGTAGTTGTCACGGCGGGAATGGGGCTTGTCACCGTGTGTGTTCTTGCTATTATGACGATTTTTTCCGCTCAGGTGACCAGCAAAATGCCTGAAAAATTCTACCAGCGGCTGCTCGGGTATGAAAATGAAACCGGGCAGCGCATAACGGGCGGATACTATTTTTTCAGAAAGACGCCCCTTTCAGCAGAATTCTATCTTGGCGATCGCGTCCGGAATCATCCTGATGAAAAAACAGAAGCGTCCTTGACCAACAGTATCCCCTACCTGCTGATGATATCAGACAAAAATCTCGAGAATCTGGACCTGCCGCTTAACCGCAAGCTGCTGCTGGAATACGGACAATGGAATCTGTTTGCTCCGGCAAAGAGGGAGGAACGATGAGAAACTCGAAACTGATTCTTGTTGTCCCGTGCTACAATGAGTCACGCAGAATTCCACTCGATCTATTCGCGCGGTTTCTATCCAGGCATGAGGAGATCGCGGTTTGTTTTGTTGATGATGGCAGCACGGATTCAACCCGCGAGATGCTTCTCAGTTTCATCAAGCGTCATGATGAAGCGTCCTGCCTCGTCGCAATGCCCAAAAACAGCGGAAAGGCCGAGGCCGTCCGTTGCGGGATTCTTGAAATGCTGAGGCTGGAGCCTTCCTGCCCCTATATCGGGTATTGGGATGCTGACCTTGCCACGCCACTTGAGCAGAGTTTAGATTTTTTGGCGTTACTCGAAGGCAACTCCATGATCTTTGCCGTGATCGGTTCCCGTTGGGTGCATCTGGGTGCAGACATCGAGCGGAACTGTTTGCGAAGCATGATTGCCATGATGATGTCGGTGATTATTGCAAGCTATCTGAAGCTCAATCTCCACGACTCGCAGTGCGGCGCCAAAATATTCCGAAGCACCCTCGCGCACGAGATATTCTGCAAACGCTTTGTCTCACGTTGGCTGTTCGACGTCGAACTTTTCAAGCGGCTGAAACATTTCCTGGCGCAACATCTGCATGTCGATGAAACAGTGATGATGAATATGCATTGCCGTGAGATCCCCCTCCGTTGCTGGCGTGATGTCCCAGATTCAAAACTGCACCTGTCAGATGCCCTGAAAATCGCTTTTGAACTCATCCGTATCGCCTGGTGTTACCGGCGCGGGGGTCACGGACGCTTTGTCGCAGGTTCCTCGCCACGTCCCGCTATTGCAGCGCCTTCGGCCGGCACTCCAGTTGCCGAATGGTTTCACTTACATCAGAGAAGAGAAAATGCTATTATACATGACATACATGCAACCCCGTGCGACGGAGGAATGGTTTAAATGAGAATTCTCATCATCGAAGACGACATGAAGACCGCTGGTTTTGTTGCCAAGGCTTTTCAGCAAGCAGGGTTCAGGACCTGCCATGTGGTCGATGGTGCTGAGGGTCTCGCCAAAGGCATGACGGAACCTTTCGATGTCGCGGTGATCGACATCATGCTTCCGAAACTCGACGGTCTCAGCGTGATCGCGGGTCTCCGCAAAGCGGGCATCACGTTTCCGATCATTGTCCTGAGCGCAAAAAACTCTGTTGAAAGCAAGATACAGGGTTTGGAGAAGGGCGGGGACGATTATCTGGCGAAGCCTTTTTCAGTGGCAGAGTTGCTGGCCAGGGTGCAGGCCCTTTTACGACGGACCGCCTCAACAGCAGAAAGCACGACGCTGACGGTCGAGGACCTGACACTGGACATTCTTTCGCGGCGTGTTTATCGTGCGGGTGTGCGGATCAACCTGCAACCGCTCGAATTCCAATTGCTGGAATACCTGATCCGCAACAAGGGCCGGGTGGTCTCGCAGACCACGATCATGGAGCACGTCTGGGAATATGATTTTGACACCCAGACCAATATCGTCGAGTCGCGTGTCTGCCGTCTTCGCGAGAAGATTGACAAGGACTACGAGCGTAAGCTGATCAAGACGGTAAGGGGCTTCGGCTATGTCATTGAATGAAGTGCGTTCGCCTAATAGTCTGAAGGCGAAGCTGACTCGGCTATTCGTCCTTCTCTTCATGGCAACACAGTGCCTCTGTGTCGTGGTCATGTTCTATATCCAGCGGGATTCCTTGTACTCCTTTGCAAAAAACCGGGCCAAGGTGTTCTGGACTGAGTTCACGTACGAGTATCTGACGGGCGAGGAACTGACAAATCTCTTTGCCAGTTACTCTCCAGACCAGGTGGACCGCGTCATGATGAAGGCGATACTCAGGGAGGAACCGGGATTCACCCCTTCAATTATCATTTGGAATCAGTTGCGGCACACCACGGTCATCGGTGCCGTGGGCAACGTGGTGTATAGCTTCGTAGCCCCAGACGGAAATCCCGAGACGATTACCAAAAAAAGACATGATGTCGCTGATCGTGTCGCCTATCTCAACACCCGGTTCAACGGGGAGTCGTACGGGGAAGACGTGAACCATTATTGCTTTCTGGTTCTTTCCCCAGAGGGCAAAGTCCTGGCAAAATCGCGCTTTACCGACACCGATGTTGACCTCTTTACGCGCTACAAAATCCCGGCTAACCAGAGCAAGGGCCGGGTGAAGCTCCCCCACGGGCGCGGCCAGATTTATACGACCTACTACCGGATGTTCGACGGAAACATTCTGGTGATTGCGGAAGATTTGAGGCAGTTGGACCAATGCGTCATGGATTTGATCTATGCGCTCCTCCTCACGTTACTCTTCTCGCTGGCGGTCAGCTTGTTTTCCGGACACCTCATCGCAGGTAAGTTTGTGAATGGCATCAAGCGCATCACAGCGTCCGTGCGCAAGATCGAGTCGGGGAACTACTCCGAGCGCGTGGCCCATGGAACAGAGGGTGCGGAGATCAACCAGCTTGTGGATGCGTTCAACGACATGACCCACAAAACAGAGAAATTACTCTTTGAACTGAAGACGATATCGGACAACATGGCCCATGACATCAAAACCCCGATCACGCGCATGCGCGCGATGGCCGAGATGTCATTGGGCACGTCCAAAGACAATGAACTTGCCAGCGACGTGGCCGAAGAATGCAGAAACATGTTGCTGACCATCAACACTATGCTCGAAATCACGCAGACGGAATGCAACCTCGACAACCCTGTCGGAACCGTGCTTGATTTTGCCGCCATTGCGGAGGACACCATCACGCTTTTCTCGACGCTTGCCGAAGACAAAGGCGTTGTCATCAAGACAGACCTCCCCGAAACGCCTCTGCCGTTCACGGGAAACAAAGTCCAGTTTCATCGCCTGCTCGCCAATCTTCTTGATAACGCCATCAAATTCACACCATCGCATGGCACTGTTTCCATCAGTGTGAAGTCCGATGATGGCAACGTGGTGCTGACGGTCGCGGATACGGGGTGCGGTATTCCAAAAAAAGACGTGGACCATATCTTCGACCGTTTCTACCGGTCTGATTCCAGCCGCAACCTCCCAGGCAACGGACTCGGTCTGAGTCTGGTTAAGGCCATCGTGGAATCCTACGGCGGACACATTTACGTTTCGAGCGAAGTCAACCATGGCACGCTCTTCACAGTGACCTTGCCAAAACGGACGACGCACGAATGATTCACCCCACTTTTCGCGCCCCCTTTATGAAGGTAAGACGGAGAAATGCTCAAACTGATGTATATGGCGGTTGACAATTGCAATCAGGTTGTATATATTAGTCTGCACAAAAGACCAATAGCTAGTCTTACGCGCAGAACGTTTTAAGGATGTTATGCCCCCGGCAATGTTAAAATCATGGATTGATGACCAGCAGGCGAGTGGTCGATACTTTTTCGAGCGGTCAGCGGCTTTTCAAGGCAGCGGACTTACGCCTCATGCTGTCACTTATGCACTGAAACAGGCCGTCAGGGAAGGACGAATCGTCCAGCTCAAAGAGTACGCCTACGTGATCGTCCCACTTGAGTATCGCGCGGCAGGCGCTCCGCCACCTTCGTGGTTCATCCATGACCTGATGGCCTCAATGAAGCTACCGTACTATGTGGGGTTGCTGAGTGCTGCCGCACTCCATGGCGCATCCCAGCAGCAGCCTCAAGTCTTTCAGGTACTGACAGATCGTACCGTTCGTCCGATCCCGGTCGGTCGGACGAAAATTCAATTCTTTGCCAGCAAGTATGTGTCTCTGGCCTCAGTCAAGGAGATGAAAACGCCGACTGGAATGATGCGTGTCTCAACGCCCGAAACAACGGTCGTCGATATAGTGCGCTTCGCTAAGGCTGCTGGACATATCGATCATGTTGCGGTATTGATTAAGGAACTGGCACCTCTACTTGACCCGAAGCGGTTGATTGCAGCGGTACGTACGGTAGACGACATTCCCAACGCTCAGCGTCTGGGTTACATCTTGGATCGGTTTCGCCAACGCTCGCTCTCCGATATGCTTCATGCATGGGTTGGACCACGTATTCAACGTGCGCAGTTACTGCGGTCGGGACGGTCCACAGAAGGCGCGAGCGAAAATCGCCGCTGGAGATTGCTCATCAACTCACCACTGGAAACATCTGAATGATCGCATCCAGGGTGTGATTCAACTTTGTTGAATCAGTACCCGAGGGAGGAGCTCATTCAGCGATTGACAAATATGGGGCATCCTCTTATTCTTAAGCACTATTACTGATGGAGGTGTTCAGCTTATGGATTTTGACAATTGCGCCTGCTCGGGAAAGACGCTCTCGCGTTTCATACGACCTGCTCTACTTGGCTTGCTGGCTGAAGAGCCGCACCATGGCTATGACCTCATGCGTAAATTGCAACGGTTCAGCATGTTCGCAGATGTTCCCCCGGATGCCAGCGGAATCTATAAGATCTTGAAGACTATGGCCGCTGAAAAACTCGTGACTGGCGACTGGGATACGAGCGAGAGCGGACCCGCCAAGCGGCCGTTCAAAATAACCGCCCAAGGCCGGAAGTGCCTTGCACGCTGGACAGCTACCTTGGAAAACTACCAGCAGCAAATCAGCGAGCTGGTCGCTGTCATCCGCATGGCGTCGAAGGCAAAAAAGAAGTAAGTCCCACGCCCGGGGCCCCGGGAATAAACTGACTGGTAACTTATTTAGCATCGAATATCGCGAACCACACGAATAAAAAGAATGTTTTACGCGAAGATCGCTATGAGAGGTGCTTGCACGGAAAGCCCCCGCTAGTGGCTGAATACCCACCTTCGCCAAGGCTACGGCGGGCATGCAGCCGGGGCTTATCTCGTGCAAGCACCCGAGTGTCACGCATCGACTCTGGGTGAAGGACGAGCTGTGCCGTCGGCGTATGCGCCGAATGCGTTGGACAACAAGTAGGCGCAGAGCACAAGCGTATCCGCGCCGTGCGAACGCTCACTTGAAGCCCGTCCGGCGGTTGCCGGACGGGAGCGATGAGCGCAAGCGAAAGAGCGGCACTCCCTCCTTCACCCAAATAGCGCTCTTTGCGAAAAAGTATTCAAGAATCAAAGTTCAAGTTAGAGGCTAGCCGTCAACCAAAGTCTCTCCCGCCAAAGCCGCATTCCACGATTCCATCATCGTATTCTGTCAATAGAGAAGGACACCGAAAGGAAGATTAGTTGCATACCGCTTCTGTCAAATGCTTGGACACCGAACGGCGGTGGAAAGAGCTATGAGGGCGGGCCGCAGATTCAGTGGAGGGAGGCTGCGGTATTCCGCTGCCTCCCTCCACTGAATGAAGCTCCCTCACCAGCCTTCTTAGCTGGCTCTGGATGGACTTGTACAGCGTGATGGAGTTTGTCTTGCTATACATGTCCAGATACCGGCGGACCCGCGGATCGGAAGGTTTCACCGCCAGAAGCCGTTCGAGAGGAGTGGAGGGCTTGTCGTATTTTTTTATGTACCTGACGCCTTTGCTTTCCTTCCGCCTCTTGGACACAAGCTTCTTGCAGGGGCGGAACAGGTTCGTGTAGAGGGCGATGTCCATGCAGACCTTCTTCAGCGCGTCGTACTGCTCCATCCTGTCAAAACGTATGTCCGAAAAGTACTCGCGGACGACCGAGCCGTTCTTCTGCTCTATCCTGCAGTTGTCGTTCTTCCTGTAGGCGCGCGAGCGGCTGATCCGGCAACCCGTGACCGCCTCGGCAAGTTTTCCGATGAAGATATAGTTTATGAACTCTGAACCGTTGTCGGGGTGCATGTGGAGGATGTCGAAGGGCAGCCTCCCGACGATTGAAAGCATGGCCTGCGCCGTGTTTTCACCCCCGTGGTTCCACGTCGGGGCGCATTCGAACCATTGCGTCAGCGCATCCGTCAGGCTGCCGATTGAAAAGAACGACCCCGCCATGTTTCCGCCGCAGAGGAAGACCGTGTCCACCTGGCAGGTGCCGACCGAGTCCTCGGGCAGCTCGCTGCCGGGGCATTCGGGGATTGAAGACTTCAAAGCGTTCATCCCGGAAGCCTTGTTCCGCCGATATCCGGCCACGCCGTCACGCTTCAGGGATCGAGCGATGGTGGACACGCTCATCTTCAGCACCTTCCCCAGCGCGTCCGCGCGGACTTCATTCCCGAGGGCGGAATAGTCGGATGCCGTCCTCGCGAGCATGGTCTTCAGATATTCCGGGCATGGCCGTCCGGCGGCGGCCCACAGTCTGGCCAGCAGCTTTCTATCCTCCTCGCCATAGCTCGGTCCGCGCCCCCTGTGAGGGCGGTATACGCGTTTCCCCTTCAATAGCTTGTTCAGATATTTACGAGAGCAGCCGTATGTCTGGCATAATGAATCCAGCGTTTTCCCTTTCGCAGTCTTTGTCCGCATGGCGGCGTATTGCTGTTTGAACTTCGCAAGGTTGTCCCTGAATGTGAGAGTAGACATCGTTTTCATCCCTTTAGATTACGGTGTCCACGCATTTGACAGAAGCGCTTTTTTCATCGGACACCCTTTTCACCTTTTCGGTGTCCTTAATAATGACAGACCGCGATCATTCCCGTGCCATTCTAGTTCCCCTTGACGTACCACGCCTTCGTATGATAACGTAAGCCTTGTTCACTAGTGGATATACTCCAGTAGTGGTGCTTTACCAGTAATGATCCAAGGGGGGGGGTAATTATGCGATTAAAGGCGTTTGCAGGGGAAATGCTCGGCACCTTTGTGCTGACCCTGTTCGGGTGCGGTGCGGTCGCGGTGACCGTATTGTTTAATGCGCATCAGGGCTTGATGCAGGTGGCCGCAGCCTGGGGTATGGGGGTGACCTTGGCCATCTATCTGACACGGCATCTGTCATGCGCGCATCTGAATCCAGCTGTGAGCATCGCCATGGCGGCGAGTGGACGCATGAAGGCGGGAAAGTTACCTATCTATCTTGCAGCGCAATTTCTGGGAGCGATTCTTGCAGGAGCGGCGATCTACGCGCTCTTCAACCCCTCCATCGTCGCCTTTGAGGCAGCGCATCAGATTGTCAGAGGAGCACCGGAATCTATCAAGACCGCAATGATTTTCGGCGAGTTCTATCCGAACCCCGGCGCCGTCAATGCCGTGGTGTCGATGCCGCTTGCCATGGCCGTAGAGGCCTTCGGGACATTCCTTCTGGTGCTGATCATCTTTGCGTTGACGGAAGACTGCAACGTCGGACGCCCCAGCGATAACATCACACCTGTCTTCATCGGCCTGACGGTGGCATCGCTCATCTGCCTGACCGCGCCCTTGACGCAGACCGGACTGAACCCGGCACGGGATTTAGGTCCGCGTCTCGTGGCCTGGCTGACGGGCTGGGGCCATCATGCTTTTCCAGATCAGATTGGCGGGTTCCTGCATGTCTATATTTTCTCGCCGGTTGTCGGAGGTTCTGCTGCAGCTATTTTCTTTACTCGCATCCTTGCTCCCATGATGAGTCCCGGGAAGCAATCCTGCGCCTGCGCGTGTGACACATCATCCTGTGGATGCAGCGGAAGTCCGAGTCACGAAACAGGGGGACACTGCGCCTGTAGGGAGGTTAAAGAGAAGTGAACATGCCGCGCATTATTTCTCAGCCGTGAAGTAGGCTTGGACAAGTTTCTTAGACTTGGCAAGTCCTATGGCAAAGCTTAACTCGCCCAAAACCGCACTGTAGACCTCTTTGTTGAAGCCGAGCAGTTTCAAGGCGTCATACGCATGTTGCCGAATAAACATCGCCGCATACAGGTCCATGGAGGGGACAAAGTAAGGGGAGACCTTAGCCTTCACCTTCTTGAAGCCTGTCTTCGCAAGCTGCTCCTTGTAGTCAGCGACTGTCATAAAGGTCGGAAACTTCATGAACGTCATGAAGCGCTTGGCCTCCGCCGCGGTCATCTTATCCGTGGCCACCCAGTCAGAGAAGATCACCTTGCCGCCGGGCTTCAGCGCACGACGGGCCTGCGTGAGGAGTCCGGGTTTATCCGAGACATAACACCAGGCGTCCTCGCCCCAGGCGAAGTCGAAGGCCCCTGCCTTTACGTGCGGGAGCGCGACATCGCCGCAGTGGAACTTGAACTGAGACGCTGCCAGGCCCACAGCCTTCATGCGCTTCTTGCCGAGTTCGATCTGAGCCTTGGTGAAGTCAACCCCCTCCATGCGGGAGGCCCCGCTTATCTTGAGCAGGAAGCGCATACCCGCTCCTGAGCAGCAGCAGAAGTCCACACCGGACATGCCCGGCTTCACACCGCCGAACGCTGCAAGATCCGTTGACGAGGCAAAGCCGCCGATGTGAATCTGCTCACCCATGAGCAGCTCCCAGAGCTGGCCTTCAGCCCCTGAATAGATAGTCTGTACTTCCTGTACATAATCGTTGCCTGCTTTAAACATGGCAAACCTCCTTGTTGATGACCCGCCTGACCATTTCCACCCGGAAACAGCCAAAGGCAAAGGTAATAAAATGCTTATTTCGCGTTGAAGGGTGAGGGTGGCGGAAGGGTGAGTTGCCAGAAGCGGCAAATATTTTTAGCGATATCCGTATTATCGACCGTGTCTTTAAAGCGCGTTGAGCCAGGGCCATAAGCAAAGAGCCGGACAGGTGTCCCCGTGTGCTTCGTGGTGCTATAGTTGATGACGAGTTTGCCCGGCGGCGTGTTGGTGATGGCGCTGGTCAGGCCGCCGGTTTCGTGGTCCGCTGTGACCATCACCAGCGTGTCACCCCGGGCACGGGCGAACTCGACAGCGCTCCGCACGGCCCAGTCCACCTGGGTCGTGCCCAGCACCGTCACATCAGGGTTGTTGCTGTGTCCGCCCGCATCGGTGATGGTGCACTCCACCATCAGGAAGAAGCCTTTGTCATTCTTGGCAAGGCGCTCCAGTGCGGTCTCCGTGAGCTGCCCCAAGATCTGCTCGGTACCCAGGACAGTCTTGACGTCCATGAACCCGAGGACTTTTTTGTCGTGCGGCGCTTGAGCGAAAGCAGCGGTGTTGCTGACGACCAGGTAATTATTTGCCGTCATCTCGCTGAGCACGTTGCGCGTGTCAATGCGCAGGCCGCCTGCGGCTTTGGGCAGGAACCAGGCCCTGCCATTGCCGTTGCCGATCAAGACATCAAAGCCGCTGGCTGCGGTGTCCAGCGCCACGCCCTGGTAGGAATTGCGGCTGACCTCATGCGCGTAGAAACCGCTGGGCGTCGCGCCGGTGATCGAATCCGAGGTGACCAGCCCGACGGCGCGGCCGCCTCGGTGTGCAACCTCGGCGAACGACGTCAACTGCTGCTTCTTGTCGGGTGTTATGCCGAGAAAACCATTGGCGGTCTTGCAGCCGGAGGCGAGCGCTGTGGCGGCAGCGGCGGAGTCCGTGACATCGGAACTGGCCGAGCGGGTGGTGCAGAGACCGGCGACCGGCAATTGCTGCATGAGGAGCCTGCCTTCGGCTTTGTGCTGATAGAGCGAGGTCAACTTCAGCGCGCCCTGGCCCATGCCGTCACCGATGATCAAGATGATGTTTTTCGGAACAGCGTCAGCAGGCGTCTCCAGCAATGGCTTATCAAAGGGCGGCGGAGAGACAAACTGCTTGGTCACCACGAAATTTGGCTTGATCGGCTTGAGCGCAACCTCATCGCCGATGGTGGCGGCGACAATCATCCAGGCTGAATCTTTGGACTCGAGGCGTATCGCCTTGACAGGGATGGCCTTGAGGGGGAAACGCGAGAGAAAGAGAGAGACCTGCGTGTTGGCATTGTAGGCGGTCCAGACACGGGCGGCGTTCTTGTAGCTGTCCGGGCTGGTCCAGTCGCCGACATCCCTGCCGAAGCGAACATGGACCTCGGTTGAGGAGCCATCGCTGTAGTCGATGAAGAGCACGCCGGTCATCTTCTGCTCCTTAGCCGGCGGACACCAGCCAGCCGCGTGCAGCAGATAGAGCGACTTGCCGCTCACGTTGGGGACCGGGATAGCAGCTTTGGACGGGAGATAGGTCCGTTTGGGTCCGCCCAGCACGATGCAAGTCTTGCCCGGGATGGCGTCCTCATCCAGAATGGTGAAGGGCACACCCGAGAGCGTCAGCTTGCCTGCGGAGATGACACTCAGATCATTGCCGCCCTGATCTGTCCAGCCGCCTTTTTCATCTTCGGCCAGCGTGTCGCTGAAGCCTGTGTTGGCAGCCTCACTGAAGGCGAGCGGCGTGAAAGAGGGGGCGGCAGAGGCCAATTGCACACAGCAAACAGTGGACGCAACGAGTAACATCAGGGAGCTTCGCGACAGAGAGAACAAGGTCATTTTAATCCTTTCAAAAACTGATGAGCCATTCATGAAAGCGGACATTCTATATTAAACGCAGAAGATTGACAACCGGAATACGGAACAATAGTATTGCTTTGCCCCCACTGAATTGCTAATTTTGGTACTCAGCAGAATTTAAAGGAGAGCTTGAACATGCACATGGCAGACGCGTTGATTTCTCCCGCTGTGGGCGGGGCTTTATGGATCGTATCAGGCGGGATGCTTGTCTTCTGCGCCCGGAAGGTGAAGCAGCTTGCGCAAGACAATATCGTGCCGCTGATGGGCATGCTGGGCGCGTTTGTTTTTGCCGCCCAGATGATCAACTTTACGATCCCCGGCACCGGGTCGAGCGGACACCTCGGCGGCGGGCTGATCCTGACCCTGCTGCTCGGCCCGTACGCGGCCTTTCTGGTCATCGCCTCGGTCTTGACAGTGCAAGCCTTCTTCTTTGCGGACGGCGGCTTGCTGGCCTTGGGATGCAACATCTTCAATCTGGGGTTCTTCCCGGCGTTCGTCGCCTATCCGCTGATCTACCGGACCCTGGCCGGAAAGCAGCACGGCACCCTGCGTGCCCGGGTGGCCACGCTGGTCGCCGCCATCGCGGGGCTGCAACTGGGCGCGCTCAGCGTCGTATTGCAAACCCTGGCGTCCGGAATTTCTGAATTGCCCTTTGCCACATTTGTGGTTATGATGTTGCCGATTCATCTGGCCATCGGCGTCGTGGAGGGCGTGGCGACTGTCGCTGTGGTCGCTGTCGTCGCACGGGCGCGGCCTGAGGCGCTCTGCGTTGCCTCGGCTGACGCTATGTCAGGACATATGCGGCCTTTGCTGGCTGGACTGGCCATCGCCACTATTATCCTCGGCGGCCTGGCAAGTTGGTTCGCATCCACGCACCCCGACGGGCTGGAGTGGGCCATCGCCCACGTGACCGGCAAAGAGGGCGTATCCGAGGTGGAATCGGGCATCCACAAAAGCTTGGCCGGGGTTCAGGAAAAGACAGCGCTGATGCCTGATTACGGCTTCAAGCCGGTGGCAGGCGAAGCAAAAACGGCTGCAGAGCCTTGGCCAGCAATCAGCGCAGGGACCTCGCTCTCCGGGCTCGTCGGCGGAGTGATGACCTTGGCCTTAGCCTGCCTGGCAGGTTTTCTGCTCAGGCTAGGCTCGCGCCGACGCGTGGGTAAAAAAAGTTATTGTCCAAATGCTAGTGATGGCAAATCTTGTTGAAAAATCAGAAACTTGACGAACAAAGACTTTTATGAAAATGTTTTTCGCTAAGAACGCTATGAGGTGCTTGCACGGAAAGCCCCCGCAAGTGGCGGAATACCGCCGGGGCTTATCTCGTGCAAGCACCTGAGTGTCATTTAACGCAAAAGATGCTGGGTGAAGTACGAGCTGTGCCGACGGCGTATTCGCCGATTGCGTAGGCACGCCGTATTTCACCCAACTTGCGACCTTAGCGGAAAAGTATTTTTGTATCCTGAAAAACTGGACATTACAAAAAAAGGATGATTTGGGAGCGTTATGGGAATTGCACAGTGGATTGAAATCGGGCGGATGGACGAACTGGGCCGCATGGATACGCCAGTGCACCGGGTCGATGCGCGGGCTAAAGCGCTGGTCACCTTCGCCTTCATCGCTGTTGTGATCTCCTTCCCCCTCTATACGATTTCCGCACTGACACCCTTCCTGCTCTTTCCCGTGGCACTCATCGCGCTGGGCCACATACCCGCGGGACATATCTTGAAGAAGATGCTCATTGCAGCGCCGTTCGCGCTGGCGGTCGGCATCTTCAATCCGCTCTTGGACCGACAGCCCCTCGCAACGATCGGGTCCTTCATCGTGACGGGCGGCTGGATCTCCTTCGTCTCGATCTTGCTGCGCTTTCTCCTGACAGTCGGGGCTGCGCTGGCGCTCATCGCCTGCACAGGCATGAACCGCCTGTGCGAAGGCTTGGAGCGGCTCGGGGTTCCGCGCGTCTTCGTGGTCCAACTGCTCTTCCTCTATCGCTACCTCTTCGTCGTGGCGGACGAGGGCGGCAAGATGTTCAGGAGTGTCGAGCTCCGCTCGGAACGGTCGCGTCCATTAACTCTTCGCACATATGGCTCGCTGATCGGCAGCCTGCTCCTACGGTCCATGGAGCGCGCCGAGCGCGTCTACCGCGCCATGGTCGCCCGCGGTTTCGACGGCGAGATCCGCGTCCTGCGGCGCTCCTCGTTCCGCTGGACGGACCTGGGTTTTGTTTTTGGCTGGCTGGCCTTTTTTACCGTCGCGCGCGTCTGGAACCTCGCGGACGGGATGGGCCTTTTACTCACAAGGATTTTACCATGAGTCACCACATCGTAGATGTACGGAATTTGATGTACGCGTATCCAGACGGCACGGAAGCGCTGAGAGGCGTTTCCTTCCGCATTGAGCATGGCAGCGCCGTGGCCCTTGTCGGCGCGAACGGGGCGGGCAAATCCACGCTCTTGCTCCACCTCAACGGCTATCTGCAGACCACGCGGGGCGAAGTCACCATCGGGGACACGGTTGTGACGCGCGAGACCGCCGTGCTGGCCCGTCGCGCGGTGGGCTTAGTCTTCCAGGATCCCGATGACCAGCTTTTCATGCCGACCGTGGCGGAGGATGTCGCCTTCGGTCCGCTGAATGCAGGACTTCCGTTGGAGCAGGTCGAGCGCAGGGTCGCCGCCGCGCTGGAGCGCGTGGGGATGACGCATGTGCGGGAGCGCCCCCCCTACCGCCTTTCGGCTGGCGAGAAGCGTGCCGTGGCGATCGCGACCGTGCTCGCCATGTCCCCGGACATCCTGGTCATGGATGAGCCCTCCGCCAATCTCGACCCGCACGCTCGCCGCCGCTTGATCGAACTTCTGCTGTCGTTTGAACATACCCGGATCATTGCCACGCACGATCTGGAACTGGTCGTCGAAGTCTGCTCGCGTGTGATCGTGCTGGACAACGGGAAGGTCGTCGCCGACGGGCCGGCACGGGAACTCCTGAACGACGAGGCGCTCATGCTCGCCCACGGGTTGGAGCGGCCGCATATCCTCCGACATTCACACCCGCACGGAGAGTAACACTGGAATATTGGAATGTTGGAATGGAGGAATGTTGGGGTCATTTCTTCCATTATTCCAGTATTCCAACATTCCACTATTCCTGGTTTACTTCCCCCTTGACAATCGCTTGCACAGTTCATTATAGTACCCCGCAACGAAGCGTATTGGAAGACGGTGAAAAACCGTCACGGGCCCGCCGCCGTAACTGGGTACGAACACCGCACGATGACACTGTCTGAATGGATGGGAAGTCGCGGCAAGTAGGTTGATCCGGAAGTCGGAATACGTGCGCTTCGCAGGTCACATAGACGTTTCCCGTGGAAAGGAATGAATTCATGAAGAGAAGCATACTCGGGGTATTGGCGTTAACGCTGTTGATCCCCAACTCGGCCTTTGCGATGCATATCACAGAGGGCATCTTACCAATCTTATGGGCCGGGACATGGTTTATCCTGGCGGCACCTTTTTTCCTATGGGGGCTCTGGGATATCACCCGCAAGAGCGCGCTCGATCCGCGTTACAAGTCGATGGTTGCATTGATCGGGGCTGCTGTTTTCATCATCTCGTGCATGCCGGTGCCCGTGCCGGTTGTCGGTACCTGTTCCCATCCCGCAGGCACAGGCTTTGCAGCCCTCATGATCGGGCCTGCAGCAACCGTGGTGGTCGCCAGCATTGCCCTGACGCTGCAGGCGCTCTTCCTGGCGCATGGCGGACTCACCACGCTCGGCGCCAACCTCTTCTCCATGGGCATTGCCGGCGCCTTTGCAGGCTACGGCATCTTCCTTCTCGCGCGGCGGCTGCGCATCCCCCTATTCTGGGCGGCGTTTGCAGCGGGGCTCGCGTCGGACTGGGCAACGTATGCCTTGACCTCGGTTGAACTGGCCTCTGCCCTGCAAGGCGAACACTCCTTCGCGCACTTGTTTAGCGCGATTCTTATCGCCTTTGCTCCCACACAAATTCCCCTGGGTATTCTGGAGGGGTTCCTGACAGCCATCGGATATCAGTTCCTCTGCTCCCGCCTCAACCTCAACACCGCTCTCCTCGGTACGGGTCCGCAAGTGGGAAACACCCTATCCGATGAAAGGAGAACACCGTGAAAAGCGTAACTTTTCTGCTCCTCTGTAGCTTGTGCGGTTCCCTCTACGGGGCCGAGACTCAGCCTGCACCGCAAGCCACCGAAGGTGCGTCCTCCACCTGGGCTGGCGTCGATGAGACCGTGGTCGAAAAATATGCGGAGGCTGCTGGACGTCCGGGGCGTGCGCCCCTGATCAATACGGACCAAGGCGATCTCCTGCTCTTCGTCTTCCTGCTGGCTGGCGCAATCGGCGGCTTTGTCGCGGGCTACTCGTATCGGTCGCTCGTCCAGCGTGCAAACACCCTGCTCGCAGCCCTGCTCCTGGCGGGGCTCGCCTGCGCCGCCCCCAGCAGCGCCCAGGAGCACCACGTGGAGCCGCAGAGCCCCCACCAGCATATTCATCCACCCTCGGACGCCCCCCTCTCCTGCGAGGTTATTTTGAGCCTCTACTCGATGGATATCTGGAACGGGATGGTCGGCTATGACCATCCCATGTCCCACATCGCCCCGCGCATCGCCTACACGGAGGAGACGTTCGGCACCTTCGCGCTGGGCGCAGACCTCCTCTACCCCATCGGCTCGCCGCGCCCCGCGAAGTGCGGCGGCCTCTCCGAGATGGATGTCGTGCTCGCGTGGGACAGGTCCTTCGGCCCGATAAATCTGGAGCTGGGCGCCACCTACTATTCGCTCATGCCCGACCACCGGTGCGACCTGTACGAGGGGTTTGCGGGCATCCGCTATGAGAACGACATCGTCACCCCCTACATCATCGGCTATTACGACTTCAACCAGACCGACGGCACCTACTTCAAGGGCGGGCTTTGCAGGACGTTCAAGCTGATGGAACGGCTCTCCGCGGACATCGACCTCTGTTGCGGCTACGGGTCCCCCCAGTATAACCGCGGCTACTTCGACATGGACCGCTCAGCCTTCACAGATGCCACCCTTCAACTCCTCCTTCAATACGACGTCACGGATTACCTTTTCATCGGCGGCACCGCAGCCTTCTCCATGCTGCTCGACAATTCCATCCGCGACAGTCAGTTTGTCAACGAAGCGTATGACACAATCGACAACTTCTGGTTCGGGCTGCACACCGGCATCCACTTTTAGCCCTGTGAGACCTCCTACTCCTTGTGTTTATGCCGAATGATGGTACCGTCCACAAGATAGGCGACATCTTCGGCGATGTTGGTGGCATGGTCGCCGATGCGCTCGAGGTCACGAGACATGCTGTGGATCAGCAAGAGCGCCTCCGGGGTCTTCGTCTCAGAAATGCCCCGGACAACACCTTTGATCACGTCCACATTCAACTGATCAACGGCATCATCCTCCTGGATGACATCGCGCGCGGCTTTCACATCCAAGCTGACGAGCGCATAAATACTCTCCTTGAGCATGGTCTGAACCCGTCTCCCCATCTCGGTAATCTTGCCCATCAGGGTCGGCGTTTCGTAGACCGAGAGGCGGATGCCCCTGTCCGCAATGTTCGCCACAATGTCGCCGATGCGCTCCAGATCGTTGTTGATCTTCAGGATCGCGATCACAAAGCGCAAGTCCTTGGCAACAGGCTGATGCAGTGCAAGAATCTTGAGGCACTCCTCCTCGATCTTGACCTCCTGCTCGTCGATCTCGGAATCCGCCTCCTTCAGGTATTCCAGCGTCTCCTTCTCGCGCAGGGAGATGGATCTCAACACATTCCCTAAACGGATCTCCACTTCACGCGCCAGGCGCAAAATTTCATCCTTCAAATAATCATGTTCACGTGCAAATACTAAGTTCATCTCAAATCCTTTCTCGCTTACCTGTAACTTCATTTTAAGTACAGGAATATTTTCCGCTAAGAACGCTATTTGGGTGAAGGACGGCGTGCCTACGCAATCGGCGAATACGCCGTCGGCACAGCTCGTCCTTCACCCAGAGTCATTACGTCAGACTCGGGTGCTTGCACGAGATAAGCCCCGGCGGTATTCCGCCACTTGCGGGGGCTTTCCGTGCAAGCACCTCTCATAGCGATCTTTGCGTAAAACATTCTTTTCATTCGTGTCATTCGCTGTTAAAAACTTACCGCTTCGTTTACTCCATCTCCACGTTCGGCGGACCTCACCCGAACCGTCCCGTGATGTAATCCTCGGTCCGCTTTTCCGTCGGACGCGTGAAGAGTTTGGACGTTACATCGAACTCGACCAAGACTCCTTCGTAAAAAAATGCGGTCACGTCAGAGACCCGTGCTGCCTGCTGCATGTTGTGGGTGACAATCGCGATCGTATAGCGTCCCTTCAACTGGACGATCAACTCTTCGATCCGGGCAGTCGATTTCGGATCAAGCGCCGAGGTGGGTTCATCCATCAAGAGGATTTCCGGATTGACTGCCAACGCCCGCGCCAGACAAAGCCGCTGGGCTTGTCCGCCCGAGAGCCCCAGCGCATTCTTGGTCAGCCTGTCCTTGACCTCGTCCCACAAGGCCGCGCCCTTCAGACTCTCCTCCACGACACCATCCAAGTCTCGCTTCGAGTAGGACTGATGGAGACGCGGGCCGTACGCCACATTATCATAGATGGATTTCGGGAAGGGGTTCGGTTTCTGGAAGACCATGCCGACCCGCCTGCGCAGGACCGAGGCATCCACGCCGCTGCCATAGACGTTCACGCCATCGACAGAGAGCTCGCCCGCTGCCCGGCAACTGGGAATCAGATCGTTCATCCGGTTGATGGCCCGCAGGAAGGTGCTCTTGCCGCATCCGCTGGGACCGATAATCGCAGTCACCTGGCCTTGCGGAATCTTCATATCGACGCGCTTGACAGCTTCCTGTGCACCGTAGAAGATCGAAAACTGTTTGGCCTCGATATGTGTGCCTGCCGGGCGCTTGACTATTTGCTGCTTCCATGTTCATGTCATCACCCCTTTAACTTTCGCGAGACCCGTGCACGTATGATGATCGCAAGGGCATTCAGCGCCAGTACGATCAAGACGAGCGTGGCAGCCATGCCGTATTGGACATGGCGGATTTCATCCACCGCCTCGTGCTCGGTACAGATATTGTAGAGATTCCAGGAGAGCGCGGGCGTCGGCGTGCTGAAGACTTCGGAGGGCAGGACCAGCGCGCCCACGCTGACAGCCGCAGTAAAGATGATCGGCGCTGTCTCGCCTGCGGCACGTCCCATGCTGATGACCGTCCCGGTCAGGATGCCCGGCAGAGCAGCCGGAAGGATGACCGTCAGGATCGTCCGCCACTTGCCTGCCCCGAGCGACAAGGCTGCCTCCTTGTAGGTGCGCGGGACTGCGGCAATCGCCTCTTCAGAGGCGCGAATCACCGTGGGCAGGACCAAGAGCGCCAGGGTCAGCGCGCCCGCGAAGACACTTTTGCCCGGGGAGACATGCAGCGTATTGATGAAGAAGGCGAGGCCGAAGAGTCCGAAGACCACGCTCGGCACGCCTGCCAAGGTGTTCACGCAGGAGCGCAGGAAGGAGAGAACGACGCCCTCTCTCGCATATTCTTGAAAGTAGATTGCGGCGATCACGCCGAGCGGCACAGCAAGCAGCATCGCCCCCAGCGCCAAATAGACCGTCCCCATGACCTCGGCTCCAATCCCGCCGAAGAAATGCGCATCAACAGATTTGTCCGTGAGAAACTGCGGATAGAACGTCAGCTTGGGACGCATCAGCTTTTCTAAATCTTTTTCAACCTTGGGAAAGAGCGGCGCCAGTGCTGTCCCCGCAAAGAGCGGGGCGCGCGGGGTGAAGACCTTTTTTCCCTCCGCCCCGGAGTAGTCCCATGCTTCTGAAAAGAGGACATCCTTCGCTTTGAGCTGGGCACGGTCCCAGCGGGTCTGCCCGTATAACCGCCGGGGCAGCGCAGGTAACGGAGTTCCTGGTTCAGGCCCCAGCAGAACCGCGAGCGCCTCTTTAAGCTCCTTATAGGCCGGCTTCAGCTCCTTGCGCTTCGCAGAGGTCATGGCATCCAGTTCACGCTCAAAGGCTGCAAGCAGATCATAGAGGGCCTTCCGCTCCTGCTTCACCTCGTTCCAGTCAGCTTCCAGTGTTGGCTCGTCGCCCCGGTTGAACTGGTTCAGCATCATGCGCCGGTGATCAATGGTACCCTGAAACAGATAGGCCTGAGAGCCCTTCACAAAGATCGGCCCAATCACGAGCACCAGCACGAACAGCATCAGCCCGATGGCACTGTAGGCACTGAAGGTAAATATTCGGTCGATCCATTTTCGCGTGGTCAACTGCATGGCTCAGCCCCCCCTCAAACGTTTACGCTGACGGTTGACAATCCATTCCCCAGCGAGGTTACAGAGAAAACTGAAGAGCAACAGGATTAAGCCCATGGCAAAGAGTACGTGGTAATGGGCAGAGCCTGTCATCTGGTCAGCCTCGCCCATGTCACCGGCGATCGTGGCTGTCAAGGTGCGGACAGGTTGCAGCAGATTATAGATCGGCGAGGGTATTTGCGCTGCATTGCCCGAGGCCATCCAGACAACCATGGTCTCGCCCACGGCGCGCATCATGCCCAGGAGAACCGCTGAGCAGATACCGCTGATCGCCGAGGGGATGACCACTTTAATAAGGGTCTCGGCGCGTGTCGCGCCCAGCGCATAGCTCCCTTCGCGCAACTCACGCCCTGCTGCCTGAAGGGCATCCTCAGAGACGCTCACGATCGTCGGCAGGGCCATCACAGCGAGGATGATGGAGGCGTTCAACGCATTCACGCCGCTGGCGGCACCGCAGGTGTCTTGCAGAAACGGAGCCAGCACGACAAGGGCGAAGAAGCCATAGACCACCGAGGGGATCGCCGCCAGCATCTCCACAACGGGTTTGACCACCTGACGCACATTGAAGGGCAGCAGGTCGCTCATACAGAGCGCCGCCAGAATGCCCGGCGGGACGGCCAGCGCCACTGCCGTGAGGGTCACGATGAGGCTCCCGGCCACAATGGCGCCCGCCCCGAATTTGGGCGGCGTAGCCGTGGGGTACCACTCCTTCGAGAAGAAGAGATCCCAGCCCCGCGCCCCATTGAAGAAGGGCAAGGCGTCACGCGCAATATAGAAGATGATCGCCAGTACGGCCAGTGCCGCAACAGACGTGACTGCGAACAGCAATGACTGTCCTAACCCGGCCAAGATCTTCCGCTTGCGCAGATCCCTCTCGCTCAAAATAATCTGATCATCCAGTTTCATTAAAAAATCCTTCGCCTGTGAACACGTGCGTGCTCACAAACTGATCAGAGCGCTGACGCATAGAGCACCAGCACCCCCAGCATCAAGAGGAGTCGCACGAGGCCACCCCACTTGATAATTCTCTCCGTGGTTTCATTGTTGCTCAAACGCGTATACAATGGCCTGCAATAGTTATTCATGGTTTTATTCCTTTCTCGTGCTTTGATGGTTTAAAGAGTAGCTCATCCCTGTTACATCATCATAAGAGTCTTGTTTGATTTGTGTTAGAAACCGCTATCAAAAAAACAAGAGAGGCGGGGATTCCCCCGCCTCCCGCGTTCTTAAGTTGTCCGCATTTTCTTATTTTTTTTCAAGCGGCACAAAGCCGATCTCCTCGATGATCTCGTGTCCCTTATCAGAAGCGGCAATGGCCAGGAAGCGGGCAATGAAGGAGCCTGCCTTGGGTTCGTTGTTCGTGAACATGAAGAGCGGGCGTGCAAGAGGATAGGTCTTGTTCCTCACGGTTTCAACCGAAGGTGCGATCCCGTTGATCTCCAGCGCCTTGATGGAACGGTCGATAAAGCCAAGGCCGGCATAGCCGATCGCGCCTTTGGTCACCTGCACGCGCTGACGGATCGCGCCGTTGCTGCCCACATATTCAGCGCCTTCGCAGATCTTCCCGTCTTTGCCCAGCACCAGGTCCTTGAAGGTTTCAAAGGTGCCGCTGTTGGTGTCGCGACTGATAATCACGATGGCCAGATCCGATCCGCCCACCTGCTTCCAGTTGGTGATCTTGCCGGTATAGATATCCTTGATCTGCTCCACGGTCAGCCCCTTGACCTTATTCGAGGGGTGGACGACCACTGGCAGCGCGTCAAAGGCGACCACATGTTGGACAGGCTTCACGCCCTTCTCTTCCATAGCCTTGCGCTCCGTATCCTTGAGATCCCGTGAGAGGGTCGCAATGTCACAGGTGCCATTCAGCAGCGCCTTGGCGCCATTCCCGCTGCCCGATTCACTGACCGTGATCGTGCTGCCCGGATTCTGGCGCATGTAGTATTCCGCAAAGGCCTTTGCAATGGGGCCGACCGTTGTCGAGCCATCCAGGGTCAGCTTCTCCTGAGCCTGTACGCACAAGCATCCCGTCATCAATCCCACAGCGACTAACATCAACTTATTCATACGTGTTTTCCTTTCTTACCACCTGAACCTGATTAGTTCAGATGCGGACTATTGAACACCATCTGTGTTAATAAATGATGAAGGATATGTTATGATTGTGTAAGTTTTATACATGGCGACATAAGGAGCGGCGCGGCTTCCCGCGCCGGCCGGAACGCGAAGGCGTTCCGCTCCGACACTGCACACGGAGCGGCGCGGCTTCCCGCGCCGGCCGGAACATGCGCGGGCTTATGTCGCCATCATTGTTTTTTCACTTGCGAATTGACTCTTATCACGCCCCTCCCTATAATCCTTTTCAAAAGATTCGAGTGTTCCTTAATAAATTCAAAAGGTAGCTGTATGATCATCAGCATCGGTGTCTTGGCCTGGAATGAAGAGAACAGTATCGGCGCAGCGTTGCACTCCCTGTTGGAGCAAACCCTGATACGCGAACTGGCAGACCACGCCGAGGAACGGCTGGAGATTGTCGTGGTGCCGAACGGCTGCTCGGATCACACGGATGAGAAAGCCGCTGAAGCGCTTCGCACGGGCGCGGACGCACTCCCGACCGAGCGCTTCTCCTGGCGTGTTGAAAACCTTGGCGAAGCCGGCAAAGTGAACGCCTGGAATCACTTTGTGCATCGCCTCAGCAATCAAGCCGCAGATTTTATTTTTCTGATGGATGCGGACATCAGCTTCACGCATCCGGACACGCTGAAAAATATGGTGCAGGCCTTGGTGCGGAACCCCCGGGCAGAGGCGTCGGTCGACCTGCCGCAAAAGCATATCCTCTTCAAACCCCGCAAATCGCTTGGGGACCGGCTCTCGCTGGCCGTCGGACAGATCACCCAGAACGCACCTGCACAATTGACAGGGCAATTGTATTGTGCGCGCGGCCCCATGCTCAGGCGTATTCACATGCCGCTGGGGCTGATGGTGGAGGATGGCTTTCTCAAGCACATGCTCTGTACCCACCTCTTCACGCAGCCGTCCGATAACACGCGGATCATCCGCGCCCCCAATGCCTCGCATGTGTTTGAGGCCTACTTCCGGGTGATGGATATCTTTAACAACCAGCGCCGCCAGCAGATCGGCCATTGCATCTACACCTATCTTCGCGACAGCCTGAAAGCCGACACCAGCGGAAAGGATGCGGGCGAAGTGATCGCTGCGAACAATGCACGCGATCCCGACTGGTTCCGCAAGGTCATCCGCGAGCGCGTGCAACAGGGAGGCAGGTGGGTGATCTATCCAGGCGCCTTTGGCGTCCGCTTCAAGCGCCTGAAAAATCTCTCGTCCGGCCAGGCGCTCCTGCGCCTTCCCGTGGCCATCGTCGCGTTCCTGATGGACGTCGTCGTCCTCGTGGCAGCCAACCGCCGCCTCCGCAGCGGCCAGCTCGCCGGCGTGTGGAAAGACACGAAAACATCGGTTCTGAGCCAGATAAAAAGCTAAACGTTTTTAGCATCGAATAGCGCGAACCACGCGAATAAATACGAACATCGAACGTCCAACATTGAACATCGAACATTGAACATCGAACATTGTCCCTGGAGGGCGAGGCTGTGGCGAGCCGTCCCCTGGAATTCTTTTGACAGGATGAACAGGATTTTAAGGATTTGATTAAGCGTTAAAAGTTAAACGTTGAGCGTTAAAAGTTTATATTTTTGGGAACGCTTAACGTCCAACGTTTAACGCTTAAGTTTTGTTCAACATTCCACCATTCCCATATTCCACCATTCCAGTGAAGTTCGCTCAGTTAAGCACGTCACGTTCCATCAGGCGGTAGATGTGGTGGATGCGGGTCAGGGTGTCGGGCAACGGACGATTGCTGAGCAGGCACGCGTACGAATCAGCCTCGGACGGGTGGAACCCGTGGAGTCCGGGCATGCGTTTGTTGCCCATATAACTGGGCACAATCTGAATGGCGGGATTCATCAGAAAGATGAGATCGCCGTAGATGCGGTCTTCAAAGAATATCCCGAGTTGCTTGAGTTCGTCATCGCTGAGCAAGCGTCCCTGGGGATGCTTGGACAGGAGGCCCGTGAGCGCGGTGCGGGCTTTATCCGTCAGCGTCCAGAAGCGCCCCATGGTGGCATCGTAGAAGGCCACATAATCCTTGCCGTGTGTGAGTCCGAGTTTTTCGACCTCGCTGATCAGATCGTAAGCGCCAGTCGTGTTGTGAATGCCGTGATCCGTAAAGACATACCAGGAGACCTCTTCGTAGGCTTCTTCCGCTGTTGCGATCGTGTCTCGGATCTGCTGCTCATACCAGTGCAGCAGCGCTGTGACCTCCGGACCTGCATTGCCCTTGGCATGCATGAGCGCATCCAAGCGTCCCAGGGAGACATACGCGAAGCCGATGGCCTTGTTGCTGAGCTGCTCGCGCAGCCGCACGAAGCGGGCTTCATCGGACGTGCCGCTCTGATGCACATAATAGGGAATGCCCTTTTCATCCAGCCGGTTAAAGATCGTCTTGCCTTGGACAAGGCCTTCGTGCCAGATGCTCCGCTTTTCACAGTAATCGAAAAAGGGCAGCATGCGGAAGGGCACATTGTAGATCATGAAGTACCCGGTAAACCGGTGCAGCTTCTTGATGAGTTGACTCATCCAATAGCGGACCCGTCCGCGATCAAAGAGGGACTTCGGCAGGATGCTCAAGAAGCGCAACCAGCGGTAGGGACAGGTGTGCGGCGAATAGTAAAACGAGGACCACATGCGGTGCTCGCTCGGCAGCAGGCCCGAGATGATCGAGGGGTCGCAGGCCGAGGAGTAGCCGAGAATCGTCTCTAAGCGGCGGGTGTCACGAATTTTATCCTGCAAAAAAAAGCGATTCCGCTGATACACTTCCCACCCGAAGGCATCGATGAAGAAGAAGAGGCTTATGGATTTTTTTTTCATGAAAACCTTCTTTGTAATTGGAAGAACCGTTGTTCAACCCCTTCGCGATCCGAAGACTGCGCGGCGAAGATACGGCTCGCCTTCTCAACGTCAACAGGCTCGTCCCCGAGGAGGACCAGCAGGGACAGGTAGAGCCGGGCGCGGGGATGCGCCAGCAACAGGCTGGCATTGCCTGATAACGCGGACACGCCAAAGGCTTGGCCGTTTAACAGAAGCGCTTTCCAACTTGGGCATTCGCGTGGCCCCTGTGCGAGCGCCTCTGCATAGGTGGCGATGGCACGTCCCGGGTGTCCCAGTCGATGCGACTCATACCAACAGAAAAACTGCCCGAAATAGCGCCGCACACGTTCGTACTCCGCAACAAGATCAAACCCGTCAAGTGTCGTGCAATCGCCCCACTCTTTGAAGGCAACCGCCCGCTTGAAACACGCAATCAGATACGCGGGGTCAGGCACATCCGAAGCGGCCACGGTTTCGACGCGCTTCTTCTTCACCACATAGCTCAGGTCATACGTGCGTAGCAGCAGCAGGGCGCAATCACCAAAGGCCAGGAAAGCCTTGAAGACAAACTTCATGTACCGCAGGCGTTCTTCAGGCGTGAGCTCGCGTCCGGTACGGAGCGCCCGCCGGATATCGAGCAACAGCTTGCCGCGGTTCAGAAGCAGGCGCGTGCCTTCAGAGAGCGGGATTGCATCATGCGCATACTTGGGCATGTCATTCAAGACCTCTGGTTTGCCCCAGATGACTTTGTGCCCGTATCGCATCTCATAGTTGAGCAAAGAAAACTCAGCACGTTGCAGATCGTTATACGGATAAAGGCATAAATCAACAGGCAGCCCGAGCTGCTGTGAAAGGCTCTGTTCCAACTGGCGCAAGCGGGCTTGTACACGCATCCGTTGCTGACGCGGCATCGCCACGGAGACCACGACAAAGTCATAGTCATTAAACGGCAACTGCTTGTCGCCGACAATATAGGGCGTCCCCTCGCTGCGGCCATACCCGCCGATCAAAATCAAGGCTACGCACAGAGGACCATCCTGGGAGGCGGTCAAGGCCTTCACGATGACGGCAAAATCAGCATCCAGCTTGGCATCAAACGCCGCTGAGCCCAGTAGCGAATATTGACTCATACAGCACTGTTTCCTTAAGATTTTTTCCGTGTATCACCATGCGCTGAGCGCTTGCTTGCCAGAGCCTCTGCCTTGAGCCCGTTATGAAGGGCGACATGGATGACAACCCTGTAGGCCACATTGTAAGGGATCGTCCAGAGCTTCAGGCGGGAGCAGGTGTAGAATCCGTCACGCACGAGTTCGCGCAAGCAGGAGAGCGTCTGCGCAAAGCCATTTGGCAAGCGGTCATAGATGCGATGGTACGTTTGACCGTGGCGGTATTTTTTACGATAGAGTTCTTTGAGCGTGTAATTGTGGGAGTGTTCAACCTCCGAGTCGAGTACAAGCTGAAAGCGGGCGCCCTCTTTGCGGCACTCTTTTGCCCAGGCCAGATCTTCAGCGTAGCCGGATTCCGGAAACTTGATGCGCTCCCAGAGGGAGCGTTTGAAGGCGCAGGCCACGGCAGAGAAGAAATCTTCATTCTCCTGTTTGATGTTCCGCGGATCATAGGCGCGGCGGTAATCATAGCCCACCATGAAATAGGCATCGGGACGCGCCCACTGCTTGCTCATGGTCGCGTCAGCGGTTCCGTCGAGGATGGGACGCAGGAGGCGCTCCAGCCAAAATTCATTCACCGGGATGCCATCGGCATTGAGAAACACGATCACCTCTGCGCTTGTCCGCGCGATCATATCGTTCAGGACCTTCCCCGGGATGTAAGCGCCCGGAGGGATCTGGGTCAGCCGGTCTGGACAGACCCGCCGTACAACCTCCAGCGTACCATCCGTCGAGCCCGAGTCCACCGCATAGAGCGTGTAATCCTGATAGGTCTGCTGGGCCAGACGTTCCAGTGCCGTGATGACATACGGCATCTCATTCTTCGAACGCATGATGATTGCACACGACATAATGACCTATCCCCTTTCGTTCACGGCTTGATAGACAGACATGACCTGCTTCGCGGTCTCTTCCCATTTGAAACGCGCGGCATACGCGATGCCCCGCGCGGAGAGCGCAGCGCTCTTGCCGATCCGCAACGCCTGCTCCAGTGCGCCGGCAATGGCCTCCACATCCAGCGGATCAAAGGTCGGAACCCAATCCTCGGCGAGCTCTTTCATGGAGGACGTGTTGGAGCAAATCACAGATGCGCCGCATGACATTGCCTCGACAATCGGAAAGCCGAACCCTTCAAAAAGCGAGGGATAGGCCATGACTTCGCAAGCCGAATAAAAAAGCGGGATATCCGCCAGCGGTGTAAACCCAGTAAACACAATATCCTTCGCCACTGGACTGCGCGCGGCATACTCCTTGACGACTTCGGCTCCGTTCCAGTCGGCGCCCACCAGGACCAGCTTCAGCTCTGAGGGTTGCCGCGCCTTGAGTTGCTCAAAGGCCTGAAGCAGACGCAAATGATTTTTGGCAGGATGTTCCACGCGCGAAACATAGACGATAAACGGAGACTCTAAACCATATTTGGTTTTGAGCTGCTGGCGGCACTCCGCGAGGGGGAGCGGTTGATAGGCCTGCCGATTAATACCGGAGTAGATCACGGAAATCCGCTCTTTCGGATAGCCGATCAAATTGACCAGATCCGCCGCTGTGAAATGGCTCACGGTGATCACATGATCCGCCCGCCGGATCAGACTCGGAACAATACGCCGGTTGAAAAACATCCGGGCCGCATCATACTTGTTATCCATGTGCAGCGTTGCTAAATCATGGACCGTGGCCACGACCTTGGTGCCTTTGACAAAGGGCAGACGCCGGTAGCTCGGAATATGGACGAGGTCGTAAGCCTCGCGCCGTGCGAGTCCGGGCAGGGCGAGATTATGCCAGAGAATATTCGGCACGGGCTTGCTCAGGGCATCTGAAATAAGGGTCTTATGAAAACGCGGGAAGCCATCGCGGATCAGCTTTTGATCCGCGTTCGGAAGCAGGAGGTCGTAGGTATTCATTGTGTCCACCTCTTGCAGTGTCTGCAGCAGGTTGACAACATACGATGCCACGCCAGTGCGTCCGCCTTGAAGGACGCAGGCTGAGAAACCTATCTTCATGTGCGACTCCTCCTTGTTGCGTGCCGCTGCCGGGCGAGCGCATAAATGGTGCGCATCTGTCGCGCCACGGCTCCCCAGTCATAACGCATGACTTCTTGTCCGGCCTGTTCTTTCAAGCGCTGGTGCAACGCGGGTTCCTCCGCCAGCCGGGTCAGGTGCTCCAACAGCTCCGTCTCGTTGTCCTTCTCAAACAAGAGGATGTCTTCGCCCTCATGGGTGAAGCCGGGAATGCCTCCAATACGCGTGGCGATGACAGGGACGCCAGAGGCCCAGGCTTCCAGGATGACGATGCCAAACGGCTCATGCACGGTCGGCAGGACAAATATATCTGCAGCTTTATAAGCCGAAGGGAGTAACGGGTCGTCCGGATTGAACCCGGGGATCAGAAGGACACGCTCCTCCAGCCCGGCCTGCTTGACCGCCTCAAGCACACGTGTCCGGTAATCCTCCACCGTCACCGCGCCGATCAGGACCAGCTTCCACTCCGGGTGCTGCGATGCAAAGCGGGCAAACGCTCTGACGAGCAGCAGCTGGTTCTTCTGATAGTCAATGCGCGATACACAGAGGATACATTTCTCTCCGGGCTTTAACCCAACATGCTGTCTGAATAACGTTCCCTCCGCTGAACGGAAAAGCTCCGTATTCACGCCATTGGGCACGTAATGCGCTTTGTCACCGTAGCGTTGTGCGATGGCGGCATGTTCATCACGTCCGACGCAGATGATCGCATCGGCATCGTCCAGTACCCGGCGCGCCCCCAGGAGCCACCCAAAGACCTTGCCCCACTCCGGCTTGCCCCGGAAGGGGTCTTGCATCTGGCGCGACTGCTCCTCTGGAAGGGTCAGATACCCCCCGTGAATACTCACCACATAGGGGATGCCTCGGAGCCGGGCCACGGTCCGGGCGATCCCGCCCAGACGATGCTGCACATGCGCATGGATCAGCGAAAGGCCTCTTTCCCGCAACAGCGCCCAGAAGAGTCCGAAGGAGATCGGGCTTCCCCCTTTCAGCCTCAACTTCCCTTTGGCTTCCTCGCTGAGAAACAACCAGGGGAAGATATAGCGGAAGCGATGTACAGGGACGGACTGAAAGACCTCTGTGCCGGGATGCACAAACATATCGGTGCAGAACACGGGATTTTCGATACCGCATCGGATACCCTCTTTGGCGAGATTGAAAACAACGCTCTCCGTGCCTCCCCATTTCTGCGGCACAAACCGGCGCATGACATGAGCCACTTTGCCGGTGCACTCAGCAGGGCCTTCTTGTTCCAGACACGTAGGACCGGGTGACTTCATATTATGCGCGCCTTTCAGCTTCGTGTTGCGCCCCGAGGAAGAGGCTGTCGAGTCTCGCGATCTTTAGTGTTTGCAAGGCTGCGCCGTGAAAGCCAACGCACTGGAAGAGCAGGCCTGCCTGTGCTGTCCGGACTCTGATGCCATTCAAGAACCCGAGCGCGGCGCTATCCATGAACTCCAGCGCCGCCGCCTCCAGCGTCACGCCCTTCAGGTGTTGCTGCTCCACCAAATGCCAGGCCTCTTCGACTTTTGTTCTGCACGCCTCCAAGCCGGTCACGGTTAACTCTGTCGGCAGGGTCACCAGCAGGCATCCGTTCATGACACTGCACAGCTCGCGCTTCTCTTCGCGGCCCTGTTGTTTCCGGAGTGCTTCAAGGATCTCTTCAAGGCGCCCGGCTGTATGGAGATAATGCTCCAGCCTGTAGAAGCGGAAGGCCTTGGCGACACGCGGATGGCTCGCCAAGACGTAAAACTGACGCCCCTGCGCGCGGCAGGTCCGGCTCGCCTCCACCAGCGCGCCCAGTTCGAGAATCGTCAGCCACGGACGCTGCTCAAGGTCGATCACCAGCGCGTTGACCCCGGCTTCGGCTGCGCAGGCGCTGCAGAAAGCCGCCACCGCGCCATCGTCCGCAAGTCCGGGGAAGATGATCCGCTTGGCCTGAAGGCTTGCCAGCACGTCACAGTCCGCCGGACTGAGGGGCGCCTGGGCCGGCGCGCCGCTCGGACCGAAGCGCACCAGCAGCAGTTTGAGTAAGGCGACTGCAAAGAAAAAGATATTGGAGACATACCGCTTGAAGAGGCGGGGCGGATCAGAGAGCATGCGCCACAGCCACTCCAACGCGCATTTCTGGATGAAGCGCGGAGCACGTTTCTGGGTGCCTGCCAAAAAATCCAAGGAGCCGCCGATGCCGATCGAGACAGGGACCTGCCATTGACGGATATGCATATTGACCCATTTTTCCTGCTTCGGCGCACCGAACGCCACGAGCAGGATATCTGGCCGGGCCGCCTCCAGCTTCGCGAGGATTTCAGCATTGTTCATGTCCAGCACATCGGCCTTTGGAGGCGAATAGCAGCCCGCGATCCGCAGGCCGGGGTAACGCTGCACCAGATGCGCTGTCGCCTTTTCAGCCACGCCCGGCGCACCGCCCAGGCCGTACAGGCTGAACCCCTCGCGCGCGCAGAGCTCGGCAAAGCGCGGCACCAGGTCACTGCCGGTCACCCGCTCTTTCAGGCCAAAGCCCATCACGCGGGAGAGCCAGACAATCGGGATACCGTCCGCGACCACCAAGTCCGCCTCCAGGAGGATCCGCTGTTGTTCCGGATCACGCCAGGCCTGCATGATAAAATCCATATTGGCGGTCGCGATATATCCGGGGCGACGCGCTTTCACACGCTGCTTGACCCACTCCACGACATCCCCGAACGAGACATCCTGAAAGGGAATACCCAGCACCACCACTGTCCGTAACGTACCGCCCTGCACTGCTTTTTCAGACATTATTTTCTCCCGCAATTATGGGCTTTATTTAGTGTGCTAAAGAATGCCACAACGAGACGAAAGAGTCAAGTGCGCAGGGTGCAGCAGGTGCGAGTTGTTTGTGAGAGGCCTTCGACACAGATGTAACACGTGTCATCATGCGAGCGAGTATACCTGTTTTTGTCTTGCGCATTCAAGACGACATTTTCCTGAAACAACCGGGTCTCGCAAGTACCGAGACGACTCACTGCAATCTCAATTGTAGAATATAGATCCACGGCCCCTCTCCATCTTCTACGGGTTCACTGCGTCATTTCATGGCTTGACTCGAAGACCAGGGACATGGTTAAAATGTTTGTCGTACGTGATGAGAATGGCCCCTTGCTCAAGCGTCTGCGCAGCAATCCAAAGATCGTTCACAGGGATGGGATGCCCCGCTTTACGCAAGGCAGCCACCAAGCGTCCATAATAATCGGATGTCTCGGCTGTCACAGGCAATATCTCCACTGTAGGTTTTGATAATAACGTGTCCAGATTCGCTTGGTTTTCGCGAACCTTACTCCCCATATAGAAACCTGCCTGCAACTCCCCAATAACAACAGTGGACATACACACCCGTTCAGCCACGGCTAGATAATCTAATATCTGTGAATCCCCGTTAAATAGAGCCGAAACAGCATTTGTGTCGAGCAGAACGGTTTTCATTTCCACATGCCCTCATCGACTTCCGAAAAACAGGCCGTGTTCTTTTCGAACTCGCGAACCTCTTTATCAGACCACACCCCGCAAAGCGCGACAAAATCATCCCGATGGTCTTTCGTGCGTGGCGTTGTGATCCCCAAAGCTGAGGACAACAACTCTTTCACCGATTGATTCAGACTCTTCTGTTGTTCCAGCGCATAAGCCTTCAGCTTGCGTGAAAGTGTTGTGTCCAAAGCATGGACGGTCAGTGTTGTCATAGCTATTCCTCCTGATGAGTCATTTGTGATTCATTATGACTCAACTATGATTCTTCGTCAAGTGCGGAATGTTGAACTGCCCCGAGTCCATCGCACCCGGTCCCGCGCTTTTTTTGCATCGAATACCGCGAACCGCTCGAATGAGAAAGTAGCGTATCGGGCTGGCGCATGGCTGACTGACGTATTTTTAACCTCGTCGTTGCGTCCACTGAGTGGGCGCAAAAAATCCGCTGTCCGCCCGAAGGCAAGGTGGCAGCGGTGTCCCGCCCAATGCCACTAATTTTTCGCAACCTTTTTCGCTTTTTTTTCCTTTATCTTGTTGCAAGCGAAAGGCTATCTCCAGGGAGTGCCGATGCCTGGCCAATAAAGTGGCGGAGCCGTCCCGGCTCCGGCGGGCAAGATGCCCGCGCTCCTTTCTGGGCAGCAATAGAAGGGAGCGTGGGCGCCTGCCTCGCCGTAGCCTCAGCGAAGGCGGGTCTCGCCCGCATGAAAGAGGAGGGGGCATTTTTGGCGACAGGGGGGACAGACAAGATTGGCGCTAAGACAAGCGAATACCCCGGTTAGCGCTATTATGCCAAAGCTTTTTTGAGCTGCTTGCGCGCGGTGTCCAGTCGGGTCAGTTGCTCCTTGCGCACGGCGCGGCTTCGCGTTTGGAAGGCCGACTTATTGTCGAGTAGCCTGAGGGCCTCTGCAAGCAGGGCGTCGAAATCGCAGGCTTCCACGCTGCCGACGGAGCGAAGCCCGAAGGGCGTGAGAAAGTTGTCCACCTTGGAGCCGCGGCTGATGCCGATCACCGGCACGTGGAGGATGGAGGCAAAGAAGAGCAGGTGCAGACGGCTGCTGGCAATCACATCCATCCGGGACGCAACAGCCAAAATCTCCGCAGGCTCGTAGCGGCCCTCCAACACAAATGCGCGGTCAGGCTTCTTCATGCGCTGGCGCAAACCCGCCATCAGCGCCGCATCGGTCACAGGATTCATCGGAATGAAGACGATGCGCGCGTTACGCTCGGCGACCAGACGGTCGAAGAGCGCGATCAAGCGCTCTTCTCCGCGAATGGCCCGCTGCGCGGAAACGCAGAAGCCGATGCGCGGAAAATCACCTTCCAGCGCAGTCCGCAGATCAGCGCTCATGTGCACGGAAGCTAACGGGGCCGGTTCCATGAGCAGGGCGGAATCGGCTCCGACGACTACCTCGCGATGCACCCCGCAGGCCTGTAGTTGTTCAGCGCTCTCGGGATCGCGCACCACCGCCAAATCCGCCCCTGCAAGGGCTTGGACAATGCATGCTTTCGCCTGCGCCACGCGACGGCGCTCTTCCCACGCAATGGCATCGAAAAGGCCCAGTGTGGCCAGCCGCAGGGCCTTCAGCAGGGTGCGGCGACGCCCCGGCAGCACCCGGTATTTCGCAGGGTTGAGTTCGTCGTTCATGCCCACGGACCAGAGGATTGTTTTCCGTCCGGCGGCTTGCGCAATGCGGAACATGCCGCAGGGAATTTCAGGATAGTCTGAGAGGCCGGTTGCGCCCGCCCAGATAAAGACGTCGTGCGCGCGCAACTCAGCCGTCATCTCCGCGTGACTATACGGAGGCGCAAACCCGAAGAGCGGCACGGTGCGCACCTTGAGCTTGGCTGCTGTTGCAGCGCCGTCGTCTGTGCTGACGGTGAGCTGCGCATCCGGACGCGCCTCGCGCACGATCCGCACGACGCATTCTAAAATGGCTTCGTCGCCGACATTGTTGCGTCCGAAGGGGACGCCCCCTAAAAGAATTTTCATTTATTAACCTTAGCTCTTGGCGCTGACCCCATCAACAGATCCAGCAAGCGGTTGACGCGTGACATGTTGAGTGCACGCAAGTCCGCCACATCCGCCGGACGTACCAAGCGCAACAGACGGATCAACAGAGGATAGCAGAGCAGATAAGCCCCGCCCAGAAGGGGCAGCGTGAAGAGGTTCAGGCGCGGCGCCAGCGGACTCAGCGCCGCGGCAATCACCCCCATGACCAGAAGCTGGCGAAGGAAGAAGGCTGTCGGGAAATGGATGCCGCCCAGAATAGCGCGCACTGCTTTAAGACGCCAGGGGATGGTCAGGATGAACGTGCCGCCCACCGCTGCCACGGCACCATACATACCGAAGCGTGGAATGAGCGCCCAGTCGAGCAAGAGGTTGATGCCCACTTGCAGCGCCATGTAGGGGAGCATCTGCAGGACCTTCTCCTTGACCGTGATGGCGATGGAGAGCGGCGTGGAGATCAACGGGAGGACATGCAACACGCAGAAGGCCGACGCGATGAGACCTGCGGGTGCCATGCCCTGTCCATAGAGCAACACAATGCCGCGCGGCGCGAAGAAGACGCCAAAGGCGGCCAGCGGCACGACGATCAGGATGGTGATCTTATAAACCGAATCAATCAGCCGGCCCAGGCAATTCGGATCACGCGTATAGGCTTGGGCAAAGGCGGACATAAAGAGCGTTTGGAGTGCGGCGGGGATGAGGGTGAGCACCAGCATGGGGGTCGCATAACCCAGATCATAATAGCCGATGATGGTCGGGGTGAAGTAGAGTCCGAGGAAGAAGACCTCGGTGTACTTGAGCATCAGCATCCGCAGGAGGGCGTTAACCATGATCGGCAGCGACAGCTTTAAGACGCGTTCTCTCCCGATGCCCTGCGGCGGGGAACGCCAGGGCAGCCCCCGAATAAGGCGCGTCAGTACGATCAAACTGACGCCATACACGAGTAGGAGTGCGGCGGTCTGGGCGCTGAGTGCCAGCGACGCCTCCGGATGCCAGCGCAGTCCGGCAACCAGCAAGGCCAGCCAGAGCAGGCCATTCGTGAGTGACAGCAAGGCAACAGTGCGTGTCCGGAAGAGGGCGGTAAAGATATTGTTGAGCGCGTCCTTGAACATCGTAGCGCCCAGCAGCAGTCCCGCCGGGACGAGGAGCCCCTTAAAGTCCATGCCGAACCATTTCGTTAACAACGGCCTGAGCAACAGCAACACAGCAAGCGCGATGACCGCCGCCACCTGCTGGAGGGCAAGGGAGCGCACCACCAACCGGCTCAGCCCGGCCCGATTCTGGCGCGCGGTCAGCTCGGGGATAAACCGCAACAGGGAGACATCAAGTCCTAGCGCACAGAAGACCACGAGGACTTCCGTGATGCTGCGAACGAGAACAAAACGACCATATTCCTGAGGACCGAGCAACCGGACGGTCAGGATGGAAAGGCCCATATAAACAAAGAGCAGAATGACCTTATTGGCGACCAACCATGGCACACCGTTGAGCGCCTCTTTTGAAAAATAGACAGACTCCTCGCTTGCGGTACTTTGCGAGGCAGAGCACGTGTCAGGGTTAGGCTTTTTGTTCATGTGCTTTTCCTAGGGGATAATGACTGGACGTGTGTCTGTATTATTCTGACTGCCTGAGCTCTTATTGAATAGTTGGACAGCACCTTCATGGGCGATGGTGATGGCAAAGGCTGAAATAGCCTTTTCAACCACTTCTCGAAGAAAGGCGAAGCGCGCCAGAGGGACATAGACAATATCGCCCGGCAATAGCGGAAGGTTGGGCTCTTTGCCTGCGAGCATCTGGTCGTAATGAGCGACATGTACGACAGGACGCGAAAGCGATCCTCGCACGATCACGATCCGTCCATCCGAGGCAGCCTTGATACCTTGCGCTTCGGTGAGGGCTTGAATAAGGGAGACCGAGGAGACAAAGCCAACCGTCCGAGGAAAATTAACTTCGCCCAGCACATAGATGCTCTTCACCAGGGAAGACGGGATGGTGATGATATCCCCGTTCCGGAGCGTGATATTCTGAGTCGCATCGCCCTGTCGCAGAAGGGCTTCAAAGTCGAGCGGTAGCACCTGCCCGCCTCGCATCAAGGTCGCATGCCGGTAATCAGCCATCTCAGCGGTTGAGTTTCGGAAATAACCGGTCCGCAAGCCGCGCGCCTTGGCCACGGCATCAATAATGGTCGTCCGCCCTTCAATCAGATAGGTTCCAGGATAATTCAACTCGCCCAGGATGGTATAGGTCTGGCTCCCGAAGCGGACCGGCACAATATTCACAATCGCGCGGCTGAGTTTGGCGGAGACACGTTTCTGCAGGTCGGCCCGCAAGTCGTCGATCGTACGGCCCGCTGCAGGGACTGCGCCTGTGAGCATATACGTGATATTGCCATTCGGATCCACAGGCGTTTCGCGCAGGCTGCCCTCTTCCCCGTAAACCGAAATCGCCAGCACGTCGCCGACCCCCAGGCAGTACGCCTTCATAACGGCTTCCGCCGCGATCTGGTTGGTCGGGGTTGCCCGGAAGTCGAACTGTTCAGCGTTCGCAAACGGAGACACCCCGTCTGAGTCGCCACCGGAGAAGAGGGAACACCCCGTCATTGTCAGTCCTGCGATGCACATGATCCACAAGGCCATCTGCGCAAACGCTCGGTCCAGCCAAGGGGACTTATCCATTTTAAAAAAAGAATTAATTGCCTGTTCCTCCTTTTCCACTAGAAGGAAAAATCGTTTCTTCCACAAGATAGGCGCCTGCTTCAGAGGCGAACGCACGGGCGAAGGTCAACACGACGACACGCGCGAGGTCGCGGACAAAGCGATAGGGCTTCTCGGGCACATAAACAATATCACCTGCCATCAGGAGCACATCTGGCACATCACCCTTTAGAATACTGGCGAGGTCGACTTCGATGAGCTGCGGCGCATTCAACGCGCCTCGCAGAATGACAATCTGGTTGAGCCGGGCAGTCGCCTTGTATCCGCCCCCGCGTTCAGAGGAGCCGGAGACGAGCTGTACCAAGGTCAACCCATCTGTATACGCGGCGGTCTTCTCTTCTCCCACGGCTCCCATCAGATAAACTTCCTGGCCGAGACCCGAGGCGATATAAAGGACATCACCCGGACGCATGTAAATATCCTGCGAGGCATCATTGCGGTTAACCAAGGCATCCAAATCAACCGGAATCCGTTGGCCTTTGCGAAGCAGATAGCTGTCCTTGAGCGCAGCGAGTTGAATCGTCGTGCCCCGATAAATACCCTGCGCCAGACCCCCTGCGCGTGCGAGCGCCTGGCGGATTGTGAGTGCGCTGTCCAGCGGATATACGCCCGGGTACACCACCTTGCCGAGCGCGACAAAACGGTTTTCGGCAAACTGGCGCGGCAGAATGGAGACACTCGGCTGATTAAAAAAGCGCTGGATCGACTGTTCAATGTCATGTTCAACAGCCTTGGGGGTGCGTCCGACGGCCGGGATGCCAGGCATAAAATGGTAATACAGTTTGCCGTCTGGCGCAATGGGCGTGACCGCCACCGTATCTGGAAAACCAAAGACCGACACCTCCACCACATCGCCGACCGCCAGGTGGAAGGTCGTGGGATCGTACGGCGTGTAATAGGTTGGCGGCAGCTTTTCCGCGGGCTTCGCGCTCGTCATTGCCGGGACTGCGGGGAGCGGCGGCGTTTCAACAGCGCCAGGCTTAGCGGCGGGGGTTGTCTGGCAGGCCGTGCACGTCATGAGCAAGATGAATACGAACATCGAACATCCAACATTCAACATCGAACATCGAATTTTCAATAAGGCAATTCTTAAGCCGCCGTTACTCATGCCTGCGCTCCTTTCTGACGACGCTCCGCAGAGACGGCCGCGAAGTTCAGGACCATGCCGAAGGGGCGGACGCCGGCCCGTTCCAAATCATCGAGCGCTTGATTAATGGAGGCGCGGTCGGTTCCGGAAGCCTTGATCATAAAAAGAGGATAGCCCGTCAACCGAGCGAGGAGCGGCGCGCTTTCATCGCTCCTGCAAGCTGGCGTGTCGATGATCACACAGCCATATTGCGCACGCAGCGTATCCAACAGGCGGCGCATCGTTGTTCCGTGTAGCCGCTCCGGCAGATCCCCGGTATCCTGCAGCCGCTTGAAGCAGGCCACCTTATCCTGCGTAAAGGAGAGTCCGTCCCACGTCGCATGCCCCGCGAGATAATCCTCCAGCCCTGCTAGTTGAGCCGGCTGCTGCAACAACGGGTTATGCGCAACATCAAAATCGAGGTAAGCGGTTGGCACGCCGAGCCCCGCCCAGTAACGCGCCAGCAGGAAGCCCAGGGTGCTTTTGCCCTCGCTGTCGGCTGCGCTGAGCACGGAGATCAACAAGGCGCCTTCTTTCGGAGCGAACATTGAGAGTCGCTGGTAGAGCGCGCGGCAGACGGGCAAGAAGGCCTCTGCGAGGCTTTCAGGGCGACTCTTGGGCACAATGGCCAAACACGGCACGGTGTAGGCCTGTTCCACTTGTCGCACGGTTTTCAGACGGGTGTCGAGCAATTCGAGCAGAAGGCATAATATGACGCCACCCAAGAAGGCAACCACGAAAAGGAGCGCGGGCAGCAACTGTGCAATCTTGGAACGCACAGCCGTCGCGGTCCGGGCAGGCTCCAAAATTTCAAAATCACACATGTCCAGATTGGCCGCCATCCGGGCCTCGCGCGCTGCGGACTGCAAACTCAACACCTGGGCCTGGGCATTGGCATGCCGTTGCAGGAAGCCCGCAAGATCGAGCTGCAGTTTCGGCAGATTGGCATACCGCTTCTCAACCTCCGCCAGTTGCTGCTCGACTTTCTGCACGGCTTGTTCAAGCACCTGCCGTTCCGCCTCCAGGCGCAGCAGTTCGACCTCGAATTCGCGCTTGGCTGGATTCGCGACATAGACACGCTCGCGGGACTCATCAAAATTTTTGCCGGTCATTGTCCGCCGCATCTCCTTGAGGCTGTCCTCCATCAGCAAGACACGCGGGTTGTCAGCGCCATACTTTGTCCGCGCCTCCATCAGCGCCACCTCCGTATTCGCGATCCGGCGTTTAATGGGATTGTCTTCGAAGGATTGGCTCAGCACCTCTTCCGGCAACTTGGCGATCATCTTCTTGTAGTTCTCGATGCGGACAAGCTGGGAGTCATAGGCGTTCTTCGCCAAATGAAGTCTTTCCGTAATGGCGCCCATGCTGTCGAGAAACGCCTTTGTGTCGGCGGCGACTTCCAGCATCTGATGGGTGGTCTGGAAGGCTGTCAACTGGTCACGGGACTCCTCCAGTGCTTTTGCGGCTTCGCTGGCCAGTCGCTCGGATTGCTCTTCAAACTGGCGTGCCTGAACGCGATAGAAGTTGCGGTTGTCCTCCAAGGCGACGCGTGCAAGTTCATTCGCCATGTTGATGGCCAATTTAGCCGTGGGCAAATATTCAACGCGCAGCAGGATGATCTCCGATTGTTTTTCAGACTGCGTTGCCACGCGCCAGCCCAGTTCCTCCGGACGCATGGAGACATTCAGATTCGTCAGGACCGTCTCGAGGTTCGCGGTGCGCCGCAACAGGCTGACGGCTGTGTTGCGGGCGAGTTCCCGGATGACCAGCTGCGAACCTGACGTGGACGGCACCTGCTTTTGGCTCTTCGTCCGGTAGAGGAGGGAGGCGCGCGCTTCATACTGGACCTGGCCATATTTGCGTGACCCGAGCACCCCCACGGCTGTGGCAACAACCACCAGAAGGATGACCAGCCAGGCGCGGCGCAGCAGGCCGCGCAGCACTTGCGCCCAATCAATATGCTGAAGCATATTTTCCGCTGTTACCGCGCGACGCACCGGAGGCAGGTCGGATTTTTGGGGCAGACTGTTTGGGAGCGGCGGGCACGGGCTCGAACCGTCGGCGGGCATGACCTGTCGCAGTGCTTTGCCGCCACCCTCAAACTGGTCGCGTATGCTAAACTCGCTTTTAATTGGCTCACTGGGTTTATTCATTGTAGCTTTTTCATGCGAAATGTTTTTCGAAATCGCTAATAATTAACCGCAGCATTGTATCATCGACAGCGGTTTGCTGCAATAGGCATGCGCGATCCACGGCCAATTTGCAGATCTGGTTGATTTGCCGGGGGCATCCCTTTGAAAAATCATACAGGAGGTCAAAGCCTGCCTCATCAAAGACCTCGACGGACGCGGCATGCGAGACCGAAAGCCGGTGGCGCACATACGCCGGCACTTCGTCGCGGGAGAGATACCCGAGGTGATAGATCAGCCCGAAGCGTTGATACACTTGCGGCAAGGCGCGCAGCTTGGCTTTGAGCTCCGGTTGCCCCGCAAGGATCACGCAGACCGGAGAGAGTCCGGGCGCAAGCGGATTGGTCAAGCATTTGACGGCATCTAAGCAGGCCTCGTCCATGAGCTGGGCCTCATCCAGGACCAGCAGCAGTTTGCGTCCGGCCGCGACGATTTTCTCGCGCACCAGCTTTTGAAACTCCCGTAATAATCCGTCACGCTCGGCTGGGACGCCAGCCCCCTGCTCGACGCCTCCCAGTTGCCGGTTGATCTCCGCCAGCAAGCCGGCCGGTGATTCGGGCGCCGTATAAATCATGAGCGGCCTGAAGACATCCGGACGCAGTCGGCGCATGAAGACTTGAAGCGTCATGGTCTTCCCGGCGCCGATCTCTCCGGTAATCGCCGCGAGCCCCATGGTCTGATCCGCCGCGAAATACTCCAGCCGCGCAAGCGCTTCGCCATGCATGCGACTTTCAAAAAAGAATGCCGGGTCAGCCCCTGAATCAAACGGGGGCCGGGTCAGCTTCCAGAATGCGAGATAATCTAGCATTCAGTCTCCGTGTCTTGGAGGCCGCAGTCTTGCTCCGCAGGCGCTCGTTTTTCGATCAGTGCGTGAAACAGCCGTTTCATCCGTTGAATATAGGGGTCGAAGGCATAGACCCGGTTGACAAAGACGCGCCCCTGCGCCCCGAGTCGCTTTGCCTTCTCTTTGTCGGTGAGCAGTTCGTCAATCCGTGCCGCCATGGCAGGCAGATCCATCCAGGGGATCAAGAAGCCGGTCTCGTTGTCCCTCAGCCAGTCGCGGATGCCGCCCGCATCAAAGCCGACCACGGGCAGTCCGTAGCGCAAGACCTCCAGTCCGATCGTCGCGATCGGTTCCGGCCAGACTGACGGAACAGCGACCAGCGTGGCTTCCCGATAGATCTCCGCCATCTTGTCGAAGGGCACAAAGCCATGAAAGCGGACGTGCTCTTGCAGGTTCAGTTCGCGTGCCAGGGCTTCGCAGGCTGCCTGATGCGAACCCGCACCCAGCACCGCAAGCTCGAAGGGCGCCTTGCAGAGCGCGAGGGCGCGCAGCAGTACATCGACACCCTTGCCACGGATGATCTGTCCTGCAAACACAATCAGATTGCGCGAGGAAAAGGTGCTCTCGAAGGTTGCGGCCGTGGGTGCAGGGATGGGCGGAAAAATATGGACGCGCTCCGGCGGGAAACCCTGCCGGATGAGTTCGTCTCGCATGTAGTGCGTCACCACGAAGTTCGCGGTGAACTGCCGGCTCAACTCGCGGCAGCGCATCTGCCGCTGATAGGAGACCCAGCGCACCCCCCACGGTTTATTGGCCCGGTCGCGCTTCAAAAAGGAGAGGCACGGGAAGAGGCAGCACGGCCCTGCTTTTTTTGTGCAGATGCGTCGGTTCCATGGAAAGTATTTGTAACTGCGCATGCAATAGATATCGTGATCGTGTTCCATGCGGACGAGCGGATAGCCTGAATGGACGAGTGCTTCGAGCACAGGGACGGAGACGCACTTGTGCACATAAATCAGATCCGGCTTCACCTGGGCGAGCGCACGCTGGGTCGCCAGGCGGACGCTCTCGGGGTCCCCGTCGAAATCGACTTGGAACGATTCCGGGAAGAGCGCCTCAAAGGCTGCCTCATCCCTGCCGCTGCGCTGCCAATAGAGGCAGGCCATCTCAAACGCGTCGCGCAGAAACGGGACTGTGACGAGAATGTTTTGTTCCGCGCCTGCCAGCCTTCCGAAGGTCTCGTGCACCACCAAGATTTTTTTCATTGTTTCAGGACTCCACACCTTTACTTCGCTTCGTTGTCACGCTGCGTTCATAACTGGCACGCCGTGGGGACGATTGTTTGTTTACGCCAGACAAACCACTCTGTTTTTTTGCTCCGCAGGGACATCGAGTCGTTGTCCTCCATAAACACCGCCTCTTCACCGCGCACTCGGACCACTCGGCTGACTGGCCCGCTGCTGATGGTTGATACAGGGGTTTCAACGAGACTGGCAAGGAGCCCGTAGACTTTGTCTGCCCAGCCGCACACGGGAATGACATCACGCCAATCCGGCTGGCACTTGCTTCCGCGTCCGTCATCAAAGCCCACTGCCGTGTCAAACGCGCCGGAGGCGGTCTGCTGGCTGAGCAGCCATGTCAACTGGGTGCGCAGCAGGGCTGCATCGTGTCGCCCCGCGCGTTCAAAGGAGCGGAGCGTGTCAGCGGTTGCGCCCACGAAAAGAGGAGCCTTGCGGGGAGGTCTGGTGGCAAAGGCCATATACGTGATGCCGCCCTCCGGAAGCAAGCTGTTGCTGACGAAGCGCGCCAGGGCATCCCCGGCTGCTGCGAACCGGAGATCGCCGGTCTGCTGCTGCACGAGCGCAAAAGCAGGCAGGCTGCGTGCGGCCATGCAGGGAGAGACCTCCGAGCCCTTCTGATTTGAAAGGGGCAGGGCGCCTGCGAGCGGGCCCTCCCGGAACTGGCAGGCCAGCAAGGAGTTTGCCGCGCCTTGGATATAGGGTGTCAGCCGCTCGAAGGAATCCGTGAGTTTGGCATAGCCGTATAACGTTTCCACAATCGCCGCGACAGCGGGCGGGGAGTAGCGTTCAAAATCGCTCTGCAGCCAATTGTTGAAGGTCTTCAGCACCTTGTTCCAGAGTTCCTTGATCAGGCGCTCCTCGACAAAACGTTCAACCATCCCGGCGGTGCCGGCCGGCCACGGGTGCGCGATCTCCTTCATGTACTGGAGCGTGCGCACCACGGCGGCCATCAGGGTAGGCTCGTACGGCATGCCGCCCTCGAACGGGTTGTTTTCGAAATAGGAGTTGCAGAAGGCGCCGTTGGCGAGCTGGGCGGATTGGAGGGCGCGCAGCGCTGCGTCCATGCGGCCCAGATAAAGAGGGTCCTGCGTGCGCCGGTGCAGGGCGGTCCAGCCCTCCAGCAGCCCTTCCCAGCGCCAGTCATGGCCGATGCCGCACCACGCCATGGAGACTCCGCGCAGCCCCACAACAGGGCCGTAATAGCCGTCCGGGCCTCCCATGGTCGCCAGCCAGCCTTCCAGCCGCCCGACGGCCGCTTGGATCGTATCGTTCGTTGTCGTGTTATTCGAGTTCATAAGCTAAGGTACTGCTGAAAATTCTGAAGAAACCCTCGGTGACATACCCTTGCGACACCCGGTCTGACCAGCGGTCAGCGGCACGGTGCCAGCCGAGGCGCCTGCAGAGTTTGATGCCGAGCGCGATGATTTTTAAATGCGCCGGCTGCAAGCCGAACGCAGCGGTGATGCGGAACCCGGTTTCGCGCAGCAGGCGCTCAATCTGGGCCGGCTCGTATTTGCGTTCAGGCCCGCGGTTCCAGTTGCGGCCGAGCGAATAATTTTTATTGCGCATCCGCTTATAGCGGTAGAGGTGCGGATAATAGCGGTTGGAGACCAGCAGCAGCAGGCGTCCGCCCGGGGCCAGGACGCGGCGCATTTCGCGCAGCAAGGGGCGCGGGTCTTCGAAGTGTTCGAGCCGTTCATAACACGACATGACCTGGACATGGCCATCCGGCAGCGGAATCGCGATCCGGTCGGTCTGCGCATTGACCAGGCACGTACATGTGCCCGGGAGCGCGAGCTGCTGGAAGCGCTCGGTGATGAAGCGCGAGATGCCCGGGGTCAGGTCATAGGCATACAGTTCAGACATCTGCCCCGTGTAGGCCGCGATCAGTTGCAGGACGACATCGCCGTTGAAGGAGAGCACATCGAGCACGCGCGGCGCAGCGGAGCGTCCCAGCATCTGCCCCAGCCGTCCGCTCATGAATTGGAAGAGCGGCGAAAAGCGGACCGCAGCGTCCACGTGCAGCGTCTTGCCATCGATGTGCACGCCCTTATACCAGAGCAGCTTGTCGCGGAAATCCGCAATCTGTTCAAGGGTCCAGAGGTGGGGCCGGATATCGGCGCGATAGCGCTCGTGGAGAAGGTTGAAGCTGTTAAAGGTCAGGACGTCCTGAACCGGGCGGCGGTTCGGCGAGGGCGGATTGTCATCCCTCCACCCGACGCAGACCAGTCCAAAGCATTTGAGATAGGGCGGCACGCCCAGGGCTTTCCCGATTCCGGAGGGGCGCCGGATACCGCCAAGATAGATGGCGCCGAGGCCATGCGCTTCAGCCGCGAGCAAAAGCGCGCCAATGGCCATGCCCACGGTCACCTCCGCGGTATTGCAGGGGTTGCGCGTTTCAAGCGACGTGTCGTAAAAGACAGCGAGCAGCACAGGCGCATCATAGAGATACGACTGCTGCGCATCACTGTACGCGGAGACCTTCACTTTGAGTTCCGGCTCCGTCACGGCGACAAAATGCCAGAGCTGCCGATTACAGGAGGTCGGCAAGAGTGTGGCGGCCCTGACCATCCGGTTCAAGAGCTCGAGAGGCACCGGAGCTTCCTTGAACATGCGCGTGCTATGGCGTCTTTCAAGCAGCGCCATGAAGGCGTCACTGGAAAGGGCGTCGGGGCAAATATCCTTTGGAAGCGAGCAGTCTTGTGTTGTCATAGTCGGCGGTTGTTTCCCTGCATCTACGGGGTTACGGCCAGGGTCTGCGCACTTCGTTGTTCACGTCGCGCATACCAGCCGGCCACAGTAAGCCCCACAAAAATCATCATCATAAAGTACATGGGTGTCTGGCGGTAGCCCAATTGCAGCAGGCTTTGAATCTGATCCACGATCACGGCTGTGCACGCGGCCATGGCCATGGTCGCGAGGAGATCTTTCTGCTTCCGGAAGTAAAAGGGTATGGCGAGAAAGAAATAGCGGAGCCAGAAGATCGCCAAGGCGATCACGCCGGGCACACCCAGCTCGCCGAGGGTCAGGTACCAGTTGTTATGCGCGGGTGTACCGGGCGGCAGATCAGGATCGACCTGTTCAGCATACCGCGCCCAGGACCACGCAGAGAAGTTCCCGAGCCCGACACCAAATGTTTTGTCTTTCGCCATCAGTTTGGCTTGCTCGTTATAGAGGCCGCGATAAGCCAGATCCGCACTTGCATCCTGCTCACCGGCAAAGCGGTTCATCAGGGTATCCATCGCGGCAAATAGAATCATGCCCACCATCACGACCGACAGCACGATAAGCGCCATGTTCTTCAGGCTGAGGTGCCTGGGCAGCAAGACCATGGCGTTTAGCCAGAGGCCGACAAACAGGGAGCCTAAGCCGCCGCGGGAGATGGTCAGGATGACTGACACGGTACAGAGCAGCGTGAGAAAGCCGAAGACCAGACTTGCCGTCACTGTGGCGGACTGCAGCACGAAGGCGAAGCCGAAGCTCCCCAGCATCGCCATATAGGTCGCCAGGCTGTTGGGGTGGCCGAGGGTGGCCTGCACGCGATTGATGCCGTACAGATAGCGCGACGAGAGGGTCAGGTACGCCATGTAGAGCATGGTCAAGGAGACCGCAAGCAGCAATGCGCGCGCAGCTTTTTCATCGCGTATGAAATTGACAATCACCCAATAGAGGACAAAGCCCCGGAATATTTTGAGCAGTTCGAAGAGCGGGTACAAGCCAACCTCAAACATGGAATAGGGCACTTTGACAGCCTCTGCCGGCACGGCGAGCGAAGGGCCGGCCATCGTCCATGAGATGAAGCCGACGAGCAGATAAGCAAAGGTCGGCAGGGTTAAGGGGGGCATCCAGCGGATCGGATAGTCTTTACGTTTACACAGCATAAACCCCATCAAGATGAGCGTGCACAAATCTGCCAGTGTAATTTCAAAGCCCCGTGTATTGGCCCGGTAAAACTCGCGAGAGACAAAATTGATCCCCACCATGTTGGGTTCGCAGGTGGCCCAAACCAGTACGCAAAGGACCAGCTTGGTGAGTGCCGGTCTTACTAAACATGCCACGATGCCAACAGGAACGCCGATCAGCAGCATGAGCATAAATATAACGTATTTAGTCTCCACTATTACCCGTATTATACGAGGGGGGGATGAAAAGAGTCAATCTCCTATTCAATCTTTTTTCGAAGAATCAAGGCCAGCGCGAGACGTTTTGAAAACGGGCGACATGGACGGCCTGCTGAATGGTCACGGCGATCAGGGATGTCTCTGGTTCGTCAATGAAGGCGGCCAATTCCGGGTGCCGGTTGACGAGCACGGCGCGGAAGGCCTCCTTCTGTTCGGGTGTGCTCACTTCTGTTGCCGTACCGAGCAGTGTAACCGCCTGTGCGCTAAGGATGTCCTCGGCCTTTTGCGAACGGTTGTCGATTAAAATCGAAACAGCAGGCTGGTTAATGATGTTCTCGTACTTACTCGTGGACTTGGGTGTTGCGAAAATGAGTTTGCTGTGATCGGGCGTCAGGGCGAAGGCGATCAGCGAGGTATAAGGCTCCCCGTTATCGGATGTTGCGAGCACTGCAAAGCGCAGGCTGGCGAAGCCTTCGAGCATCTCTTCGAGCGACATGCTTCTATCCTGTTGTGAACGTACTGGTTGCTTATTCATTCTGTTTCCTCCGCTTTCTCACACGTCCCTTGCGCTTCCCAAACGAAAGGCGCACACTCTTTCATCGTGTGCTATTATACGTGTTTGCCGCTTTGATATACAAGGCGCAACTTCCTTTGATGCGAAGCACGGGCGTATATTTTTGTCCGGAACATCAGTTTGTACTTGCGAGAGACCGCCATGAACACATAGAATCCTCTCATGTTTTCTCCAATCATTATTGGCATTGCAGGAGGTTCGGGGTCAGGCAAGACGACCATCGCGTCGGGGTTGTGCCGCTTGACCGAGCAATACGGCAGCGTGGTCATCTCGCAAGATGACTACTATTTGGGGTTGCCGGAGGGCACGGATGCATCGCGCTATAACTTCGATGACCCTTCCGCCTTGGACCTGGAGCGCCTGGCGAGTGATCTTCTGGAATTGAAGGCCGGAAAAACCGTGAACCTGCCGATCTATGACTTTACATGCCACCGCCGTTCGGATGCCGTACAGTCCGTTGCACCCGTGCCGTTGATCTTTGTTGAGGGGTTGTTTGTCTTTTCCACGCCGGCCTTGCGGACGGTCTTCGACATCCGTTTCTTTGTGGATGTTCCGGAGCACGAGCGGTTGCGCCGCCGGATTTTGCGGGATGTCCGGGAACGCGGGCGGTGCGAAGCTGATATTCGCGAGCAGTGGGCGCGGCAGGTTGAACCGATGTATGTCAAGCACACGCTTCCCACGCGGGCGTGCGCGCATTTCGTGTTCGAGTTGCCGCATCCGAATGACCAGGCCTATTGCGAACAAGTGGTCGCCATGTGGCAGATCATTGAACAACGGCTCACCCGCTCAGCCGGCACTGAAGAGAAAATCGCCGAGATGACGATCCTCAAAAAAATCAATACCGAGGATGGACTTAACAAAATAGAGCAGGAGTAGAATACTGACTCCGAGCAGCAGGATCAAGAGGCCGGCCGCGAGAATCAAGCCTGTGCCCATGACCATGGAGCGCCCGCCATGGGAAACGATCATTTTGAGCCGGTGCAACCAATAGGGCATGGAGTTCAGGTAGAGATCGATTTCCGTTGCATGGTCCGCAAGTTCGCGCTGAACACGCTCCATCTCGTAACGACGCAGGGCATCTTTGATCGCCTTGACCAATGTTCCCGGGGCGACGGGCAATAACAGGCAGCGGTAGAGGCACCCTTCGTTGAAGGCTGTGACGAGGAGCTTCATATCCGCTTGTTCAACCACTAACACCTTTTGAATGTCTGGGTTGAGCCGGTGAAGCGCGCGAATAAATTCGCTGTTGTTCGCATCCAAAAACCGGGCCGCGAGCAGCAGCGCCGTGACGGATTTTTTTTGTAAAAGCTGGCGTGCCTGCGCAGAAGAAGTAGCGGTCAGGCAGGTGTAATGGGCCGAGAGAAGCTCTTGATAGTCCTTCAGAAAAGCCGGATCTTCTGTCAGCAGCAAGACGGTTTCCTCGTCATCAGGCAACCTGTGTTTAAAAGGGTATGGCATGGTTCTGTCGAGGGGTATTTCCGCGTATACAGCCGGGGGGAATTATTCCGAAAGCGCGCCCAGCAGACGAACAATAAAGGTTCGGAACACGGTACGAAGGTCTTCTAGCAGGGAGGCATAGCGTTCATAGTACAAGGCATTCGCCATTTCGATCGCCGGGTCCGTGTACGAGATCCGTTGCCGTGCGGGGTAACTGATGGCCGCCGGGAAGTAGCGGTGCAGGCGCTTGCGCATCTCCGCATCCCGTTCCGGGTGCAAGGGCGTATGACCGCAGAGCCAGAGGTTGCCACAGGCGGCATGCGCCAGCAAGGGGAAGAGGTCGAGCCCCAGCCCCATGAAGAGCCGGACGATCCATGACGCCGGGTTCACTGTTTCCCACTCCGGAAGTTGGCGCACGCGGTTCCTCCGAGTGAGCCGCGGGCTCAAACGGAACAGTCCGTTGCCAGAGAGGCGAACCAGCGGAAAGAGGAGGGCAAACGGAAGGGCTTGCGCCAGTGTCAGGAAGAGGGCCAGCACCCATCCGGCGAGCAAGCGGATACCGTCCGCAACCCGCACAGGGGCTGTGAGTGTGGCCACGAGCCAGGGGTCCTCGATCTCGACAACGACATCCGCCTCAGGGGAGATGATCTTGGTCCCTGTGACGATTTTGTGTTTGATCTCCAGGTTTCTTCCGAGATAGGTGTTGTCGAGCACAACAGAATCCGCGAGTTCGGTCTGGCTGTCCACAATCACGCGGTTGCCGATCACGGCATTCGGGCCGATCACCGCGATGGAATGAAAGCGGCAGTCATTGCCGATGGTAAACGGAGGGATCAACTCAACCGACGGCGGGATCTGGACATTGTAGCCGATGGAGACACCGTCGAGGCCACCGTACCCTTGCGAGACATACCGTTGGTTCTCGCCCTTGACAAGGCGCATATTGACGTCATAATAGGTTTTGATATCCCGCACGTAAAGGGGGTCGAGCCCCAGCTCAGCCCAGCAGCCTGTGGCGGCGGGAAGCGTTCCCTTTAAAAAAGCGTGAAGATCCTCCGTGCTGGTGCTCAGCAGGCAGAAGACCTTCCCCTCGTCTTGAGCCAGCCACGTTTTGGAGCCCCGTGCTTTGAACTCCATGGCTGGCGCTTCATTGTTCACGCGCTGCGGAAAGAGCGGACCGCTGATATAGAGGAGTCCGTTATCCCAGAGGCTGGGTGTCCGGCGCAAATAGGCTTCGCGAGGAGCATCGTCCTTCATAAAGCCATAGCTGACCTTCAGGCCCCACCGGCTGCCGTCACCGCAATAGGACTCGACTTCGAACGCACCCTCGCCCAAAATCAGACGGACCTCATCGGCCTGGAGTGAGGCCGCCCATTCCATCCAATACTCAATCAAGGGCTTTCCGCCGAACGGAGTCAGACAGAAGGGGCTTGCCCCGAGCATATCCCCCAGGGCCGAACGGAGTCCAGTATGGAATACCGCTTTCATGATTCTGCTTGGAGTGCCGTTTCCACGGAGTCGAAAATGCCAAATATTTTATAGGCGCGGGTAATCTCGAACACGACACGGGCTTGCTTTTGGAGGCAGGCCAAGCGAATGTCGCCGCCCCGTTCCGAAACCCGTTTCAGCAACTCGACCAAAACGCCTAACCCGGCGCTATCGATAAAATCGACTGCGCCGAGATCCAGCACAATCAGCGTCAGTTTTTCATGCTCGATCAGCCACCGCACGCAGGGCTCGCGGAAATCATCGACGTTAGCCGCATTGAGCGCGCCGTCAATCTTGACAAGCCCTACGCCTTGTTCCGTGATCGTAAACTGTGCATTCATTCCCAACTCCTCTTCAATAAGCACCGCGGCCGAGTAAGACCGCGGGCACGGTTTTTAACATGATCAGAATATCTTGCCAAACACTTTGACTCTGGATGTACTCCAAATCCAGTCGCACCTGTTCCTTAAACGGGATCTCGGAGCGGCCTTTGATCTGCCAAAGACAGGTGAGTCCGGGTGTGACATGAAGCCGTTTCCGCTCTTCTAAAGTATATTCCGCGACCTCACGAGGTACAGGCGGGCGCGGACCGACAAGCGACAAATCGCCGAGCAGAACGTTCAAAAACTGGGGCATCTCATCAATGCTGAAGCGGCGAATGAAACGGCCGACCCGCGTGATGCGCGGATCCTGCTTCATTTTGAAAATAACGCCGTCACCGGATTCGTTTTGGGCGATCAGCGTATCCTTCAGCTTATCGGCGTTGCGGACCATGGAACGGAATTTATAGAACTTAAAGAGCTTGCCGTATTGCCCCACACGTGTTTGCGCAAAGAAGACGGGCCAGCCATCTTCCAGGACAATCGCGAGGCTCACGGCCAAGAGCAGCGGCGAAAGGAGGAGTATCCCGACGGTCGCCCCCAGGATATCCATCAGGCGCTTAACCCGAAAGAGATTCTTCAAGCTGAACTCCCAGACGATCAGCTTAAAAAACTGCCTGCGCCTTAACCGGTGCACATCGATCTGTGAAACCGGCAGGTTGAGCGTTTTGAAAAATTCCACGCGCACTTGATAAATCGCATCATTCATGAAGCGCACTCCTCTCGTCATTCCTGGATGATACTTCGAAGAAGCGACTCACCACATAGTGCGTGGTATTTTCGCGATTATGCCGTACCCTGTCAACATGTTTAGCTATCGTATGGATGATACGCAAGCCACGCCCTCTGCACGAATCGGGCGCATGATTCATCGCGGCAGCCAGTTTCGCCTGATAATTCCACTCTCTTCCTAAATCACGGAACAGCAAGAACGCCTGGCGAGTTGACAGCCGAAGGTGCAACGTGATGCGCGAATCAGGCTGGGCGCCGGCATGGTCCACGACGTTGACCCCGTGCTCCATCACCAGTAGCTGGACGCTTCTGGCGACCTCTTCGCTCCAGCCGTTCTCCAGCAATACCTGATAGACCTCCGTGGCCAGCCCCTCCACCGCTTGATGGGAGAGAGCGACACTTCGACTCAAGGAACAGGTCGCTGGATCGTATTGCTCCACCACGACCAGTGTGCAGTCATCCTGAGAGAGCTGATAGCCCAAGACCCCCAGTTGATTCATGACCGCATGCGCCACATCAACATGGTCAGGATTGCTGACGGCCTTCGCCAACAAAGACGACAGGATCGTCTCGCCGCAGGGGTAAGCGCTTTGCGGCTGCCGCGCCTCCAACAAGCCATCTGAAAAAAGGGCCAACACAGAGCCCGGGGGCAGCAGGGTGCTCACCGCATCCGCGGCACAGTAGGGATCCGAGTCCGCATGCATGGAGAGGCCGATCGGCATGCCGCCGCGATTATCAAACAAGCCTAACGGCTGTCCGCCGGCATCGAAAAGCAGTGGCGAGGGATGACCGCAATTAAATGCGGCACAACGGCCTAGGGGTTCCACAATGGCAAGAAAGAGCGTCGCGTACAACTCAGGATTTGTGACGTAGTGGCTAAAGCGACGATGGATATGATTACACATGACTGCTGGCCCCTGGTCAAAATAGTCGCGCGCAACTTCTTCAATCAACACTTTGAGCAACGTGGAGACCAAGGCCGCCCCCACCCCATGGCCGGCCACATCGCCGACATACACGCAGAGGTTTCCGTTGGGCAGCCGGAAAGCACTGAAGAGATCGCCTCCGACGCTCATGCTGGATTGATAGGCGAAACGGACATCGGAGGTGTCACTGAAAAAAGGCTCGGTTGGCAAAAGCTTACGTTGCAAAGCACCTGCTGCGTCCAGTTCACGGGTCATCCGCGCTTTCCACTTCCGAAGCTCGTCCCCCTGGCGTTTTAACTGGAGGGCATTATGCACACGCGCCAAGAGTTCCCGGGGCTGAAACGGCTTACGGATATAGTCAAACACGCCCAAGATGAACGCGTGTTCGATATCCTCCACGGTCGAGCGTGCCGTGACCATGATGACGGAAATATGACATGTTGAAGGCGTGCTGACCAAACTCTGGCAGACCTCATATCCGGACATCCCCGGCATCATCACATCCACCAAGGCAAGGTCGGGTGCCTGCTGCTGCGCCAGTTCCAGTGCAAGGCCTCCGTTGTCAGCTTCGATGACTGTGGCGCCATGAGACGTCAGCAGATTGCGAAGATAGAGGCGATTGGGGCGTTCATCATCAACGATGAGCACCCGCCCCGAGAGGAGCGGATTCTCTTGCATGCGGGAACCGCAGCCAGAGTTTGAAATCAAGTTCCAGTCCCCCTGCCAGAGATTGAGCCGCACCGTCAGTTCGCGACAGCGTTCAAGGTCCCCGCGCTTGGCTAAGAAGCTTAGCTCCTCGCCGACGACGGATATTTCAGGCACGCCTGCTGTGCCTCCCATTCCCTGCAGCGAATGGGCTTGCCGGCGGATACGATCAACATCTTTGCCTTCAAGGGCTTCATGCAAGCCGAGGATGATCAGCCGCATCTGATCAGCAAAGGCTTGTGCAACCTCATCATCTACGATTTCAGAAGAGATCCGATACGTTTCGATGCGCAGGTCGAGATCAGGAATAAGATCCAGAAAATAGATCGCACCGAGGTCTTTCTTTTCGCTATCGGTTAAAGGCATCTCTGTATGGGGGATCATGCGAGCCCTTCTCTCTGCCCTTTTTCGCTGCCGGACGCGCTTTCGTCCTTGGGCAGCCACTTGGCGATCACACGTGCCAGAATCTTCATTTCAACAGGCTTGGAAACATAATCATTCATCCCGGCTTCAAGACATTTTTCGCGATCACTTTGCATGGCGTGGGCGGTCATGGCAATAACGGGTATAGCTGAATTGATCCGTTTATCTTTTGACTGCCTGATCTGGCGCGTGGCTTCATAGCCATCCATCTTCTCCATCTGCACGTCCATCAGCACCAGATCATACGTTTGCTGAGTCAAGGCCTCAAGGGCTTCGATACCATTCTCAACGGCATCCACAGTCAAGCCGAGTTTGACCAGCGATTTTTTGGCCACCAACGTGTTGACAGGATTATCCTCCACCAGCAACACATGGCCCGTGAGCGACACGCTGGCGGCAGCATCTTTCTGGCTCCTGGCTTCTGAAGGACTCTTTGTCGCGGGAGACGGCGATTGTCCGGCCATGATCTCGATAAGCGTGTTGTAGAGTTCGGAGGGGCGCACCGGCTTCGTCAGCGAGGCGGAGAAGCCCGCCTCCTTCAGCTGGTCAGCGCTGCCCGCATGGTCAAGGGAGGTCAGCAAGACCAACGGGATCTTGTCATAAGCCGGTTCACGGCGGATGACCTTTGCCAACGCCACGCCATCCATAAAGGGCATTTGCATATCCAGGATCGCCGCCTGGTAGAAGAGCCCCTCCTGTTGAGCCTTTCTCAGGAGCAACAATGCATGAGGACCATCTGAAGCCAGCTGGACTTGGATTTCCCATGAACGAAGTTGCGCAGCCAGCACCTGACGGTTGGTCTCGTTGTCATCCACGACCAGTATAGAGGTGCCGCGGATGTTGGAGATCTGGGGCGTCGTCACTATATTGGCTTCGCCCTTAGCTGGCGGACTGACCTGGAAGCGTGCGGTAAACCAGAAGAGGGTTCCCTTGCCCGGCTCTGATTCCACCCCGATCTCCCCGCCCATCATCTCCGAAAGCTGTTTCGCGATCGTCAACCCCAAACCTGTGCCACCAAAACGACGCGTCGTAGAGGCGTCCACCTGGCTGAACTTCTTAAACAATAACCCGAACATGTTCTTCGCAATTCCGATGCCCGTGTCACGCACAGTAAAGCGGAGGAGGACCGAAGTGTCCTCCATGTTTTGAGAGCGGACAGGGATGCCCGGCGGGACTGTTGCCGCGTTCGGGTCAAGCGCCACCCGTAACACGATTTCACCTTTGTCGGTGAACTTCACCGCATTGCCTGCCAGATTCAGCAAGACCTGCCGCAGACGGATCGAATCACCCAGCAGACTATTCGGAACCTCCGGGTCAACCGCGCAGATGAACTCGACGCCTTTTTGCTGAGCTCGCAACGCCAAGGGAGCAATCACCTCTTCCAAGACATTGCACAGACTGAATTCCAGCTTTTCAAGCTGCAGTTTGCCTGACTCGATCTTTGAAATGTCCAAAACATCATTCAACAGGGCGAGCAAATTGTTCGCGCTACTCACGGCCATCTTGGCGAAATTACGCTGCTCATGGTTCAAAGGCGTGTCCAGCAAGAGACTGGTCATCCCAATCACGCCGTTCAAGGGCGTCCTGATTTCATGACTTATATTGGCCAAAAACTCACTCTTGGCCACATTCGCTGCTTCAGCCCGTTTCCGACTGACATTCAGTGCCATTTCATTCGTTTTACGATGGCGAATATTGACCAGCATCTGAGCAAAAACAACCAGCAACCGCTTTTCAGATTCTGTATAGGTATGGGGTGTACGCACGGCATCAAAGCCAACAAAACCGATACAATCCGACTCATCCATCATCGGCACGGTAAAGAGGCTTTTAATGCCCTGCGGCTCCAGAATCTGGCGCATCTGATTGTCCGGCTTCAAGGAAAAAACATCCGAAATGCGGATTGTTTTGCCTCGGCGATGGGTCTCAAGCCAGCTTGACATGATGGATAACGGAATAGACTGCAGATCTTCTTTCTGGGGATTAATGCCCTCTGCACACCACTCGTGGGTATTCCGGCACGTCTGCTGATCATACAAATATTCAAACACGTAGGCGCGATCCGCGTTGACAAGGATACCCAGTTCACCCAGCGAGGCCGCAATGGATGCATCCACCTTTTCGAGCGGAAGGTTGATGAAGGCGGAGGAGAGCTTAATGAGCATCTTCTGCATCCGGACCTGCAATTCCAGCTCTGCCTCCGCTTTCCGGCGCTGGGTGATGTCGATAAAGGTCTCCAGGAGTTTATCTTTCCCGTCAATCGAAATACGCCGGATCGATTTCATGATATCCATCGAGCTTCCATCCGCCCGCAATAACACCCGTTCGCTGTTGTCGACCACCTGTCCAAGATCCGTGACAGGACAACGCCCCGTTTCATCCGGACAGAGGAAGCGATGACAGGTGGATCCGATGATCTGGTCCGCAGGTGCGCCGATCATCTCGGCCGCCTTGGGATTGACACGGTCAATCTGATGGGTCACGGGATCGATGACCACCACGCCCACTTCGATATTGTCCAGGAGCGCACGCTGACGCGCATCGCTCTGACTGAGCGCCTCCAGTGTCGCTCGGCGGGCCTCTTCGACAGCGATGGCAAAGCCGGCCAAACGCAGGATGTTCAAATGGTTCTCCTGCGGGACCACATCCTTCTGATAAACAGCACACAGGGATCCCCTCGCCTGTCCGCCCTGCTTGACCGCCACCCCCAGGTAGGTCTGTAAGCCGAAGATGACGATATGCGGATCGGTCTTCGCATAAGCCGAGGCCTGTAAGTTGCGGACCACCAACGGATCATCCGAATTGGCTCGTATGACCTCGTTGCAGATCGTGCCCTCCGGACGGACTTTTGTTTGAAACGCAAGCGGGGTCTGCCATTGTCCCATCACACACAAATCTCCGGCTTCCAGCCTGTTATACACCGCATAGGTGGCCCCAAGCATCTTGCCGCAGAGCTCCACCAGGCGGTTGACATTCTTCTGAGGGTCGCTTCCGAATTGCAAGAAACAATTGGCAAGGGCTCGCAACTGCTCTTCCGCCTCCTTGCGCTCGGTGATGTCCGTGTCACTCCCCTGATATCCCTTGAGGGTCCCGTGCTCATCAAAGATCGGAAGCCCATTGGTGTTAAACCAGAGAGCTTCCCCTGTTTGGGTAACGACCCTGTTTTCAACATTTTGGAAGGGCTGCTTGCTGTCGATAACCTGAAGGTCCGCACGCTTAAACTGTTCGCGCACCTCTTCTGGATGAAGGTCATAAAAGTGCTTTTTGCCCACAAGATCTTCGGGCCGATACCCCAGCACGTTCTCCACGACAGGGCTGACAAAGGTGTAAAGCCCCTGGGTGTCGATCTCCCAGGTGATACTGCGCGACTGCTCGGCAAGCTGGCTAAAACGGGTCTCGCTCTCCAGCAACTCCGCCTGTTGGGAGCGAAAACTGATATCCGTCCGGCGCAGCAGCACAAAAACCACGCCCAACAGCGCAGCCAGCAGGACACCGACACCCGCGATGGAAACTGCCACTTGATGGTTTTGCGCCTCTTTAAAGTCAGTAATGTCATCCAATATTAGCAATTCCGCCACCGGCTGACCAGAAGCATCGCTGAACGGGCGCACCATGGCCCGCCAAATTTTGTTGTCGACCTGGAGTGCCTCCGCAGGATTATTATGTGCTTGCAGGGCAGCTCTGAGCAGCCGATAGTCATTCTTCGGAAAGGGCACCGACGAGTAGCTGATGACATGCTCCGGGAGGCTGGCCCAATAGGCCTCCCGTCCCAGCAGTTCCATCCCCTCCTCCCACCGTGAGCGGACAAGCGCGGTTTTGCGGAGGAGCAGGAAATTGATGGTTTTTTGAGCCCGGCCGATGTTCCCGATGATATCTTCGATCTCCTTGGCCACTTCCAGATAGCCGATCAAGCCTTTCGAATCACGAATCGGACATACGACATGCAAGGTAAAGGTTCCCAACGCTCCCAACTCCATCCCGGAGGCTGTTTCCCCCGTGCGCTCAGCCTCCTTCGCTGTAAAGCCGTCCACACGGTCGCCATGCTTATCCGGCGCGTGAACCCGTAACACACAGACGCGGTTCGTATTGAAAAAACTAAGATGCGTGACGCCATAGCAGGCTTTAAGGCGCTCCAGTACTGGACGATAATCAGCCAGCAGACGCTCCCGGTCCGCGCCCCTAAACGCCTCCAGCCTCCGCTCGCCCAGAATCAGGGATTCCTGCATGGCTGCCAGGGCTGTTGTCTGCTCTTTTAGAAGTTGTTCAAGATCACCCAAGGCCTCTTGCTCAACCATTATACAGCGCTCGTTTAACCGGGTCTGTTGCATCCTGTTCAGCACCCAGCCGACCCCGCCAACCAGCACCAGAAGCAGCATCGTCAAAACAGGGAACATCCGGTGAAGGACCGGTTTTGGAGCGGCATAATCGCGCCGGGTCGCCAGAAACGCCGTGATCACGCCGATCATGAGTACCAGCATGAGCCCCAGCGGCAAAGAGGCCTCCGCAGCCACATCCCATTTCCATCGATTCGCTGCAATATCCATGCCCAACACCGCAACAACTGCGCCGGTCTGAGGATCAATGAGCGGGGAGAGCGCCGAGATCCAAGTGCCCCAGCGATCCTTCACCGGGCCTTCTGTAATCGCGATATGATCGTCAAACATACGCTTGAACTCGGCCGTGGGCTCATCGAAGATTTGCCCGGGGGGAGAGTAATCGCTTGTTCCGACGGCTTCGCTGTCCACGAAGAAAAACAGCTTGCCCTCCTGATTGCGCCCGATGAGATAGACAAAGCGACAACGCGGCGTGGCTGAGCAGACGAACGACAGCTGTTTTTTGAGCAGCTGATACCCAGCGTCACTCACGTCGGACGCCGCGCCCTTGAGCGAGGCGATGCGTTCAATATCCAGAGCCTGCGCCACCACGCAGGACTGCTGTAATAAGGCGTCGCGCATATTGCTGTCCGCCTGCCGCATAATCCACCAGCCAAAACTGAGAGCAAAGACCAGTACAGCACCCGTAAACGGCCATATCCTCGAACGCCCCTGCTGTAACGCCGGCTTGGCCCCAACCCGAAGGCTACGCCTCAGCAGCAACGCGCCCGCCACAAGCAAGGCGAGCAACATCCCCGTTGCGGGCAACGCAATGCGCTTCAGGATCGACACGAACCATTTATCCGCCAAGACATCCAGCCGGAGCACAGTCCCGGAGGAACTCCCCGGAAGGGGGGAAAAGGCGCTCACAAAGGTTCCGTACTCATCCGTAAACGGGCCCACCGTAATCGGCTGCCGTAACGTGAAGAGCTTTTTCAGTTTGGACGGAGGCTTCTGATAGACAGTGCCCGGAGCAGAGGACTGCCGACCACCTTCAGGAATGCTTTCAGGGCCGAAGACGATCGCCCCGTCCCGCTGTCTCATGCTGTAGAGGCCAATATATCCGCCTGGAGGTGTCCAGCTTAACTGAAGCATCGAAACGAAACGCCGTAACTGCTTTTCCACCTGCTGAAACTCCACCCGTGAGCGATCATCCGGCTGAAAAGGAAGAGACTCCATCTGTTTGACATTCACGGATTGCGCCGCCAGCAGAACGTTGCGGAGCAGTTCCCCCCGCATCTCACGATCCTCTCGCCACACGAGACAGCCAAAAAAAAGCGCCCCACTAGTTACCACTGTCGCAAAACTCGCGAATAGCCTCTTTTTATTATACTTTACGTTATTCATGCGATACCATCTTTACATTGCGTAAAAGTATAGGGACGTCAACAAAAGGAGTCAATACTCAATTCATTTTACTTGGGTTTTTTCGCAATAGGTGTGGCCGGCGTCAAACAGGAAGGGTCATCGTAAAGGCCGACCCTCTGTCGGGTTCGCTTTTTACGCTGACTGTCCCTCCGTGGATGAGGGCGATATGTTTGACAATGGAAAGACCTAATCCCGTACCGCCCATCTCACGGCTGCGCCCTTTATCCACGCGATAGAACCGCTCGAAGATCCGCCCCTGATGCTCCGCTGCAATACCGTTGCCGTAATCTCTCACCGTGATTGCAACGCCTTGCCCATCCAAAGAGGCCGAGATGTCGATGGACGGTTGTCCAACTGTCGCGCCGTAATTGATGGCATTGTCGATCAAGTTCAGTAAAGCCTGCTCGATCAAGCCGGCATGGATGTTTGCCGTCAAGCCAGGCTCGCAGGCCACGTGTAACCTGAGCCCCTTCTCGTCGGCACGGCCCTGACAGAGGACGATTGCGCTTTGAATGGTCTCATCGATAGAGGTCGGCCGCTTTTCAAGGTTCTGCACCGAGTTCTGCTCCATGCGTGAAAGCTCCAGTAGATCATGTATGATGGATTCGAGCTGATTCGCCTGCCGCATGATGATGCCCAGAAAGCGCTCGCAATCCGCAGGCGTATCCTTGGCGCCTTCCAAGAGCGTCTCCGTGAACCCTTTGATGGAGGTCACCGGCGTGCGCAGTTCATGGGAGACATTCGCGACAAAATCTTGGCGGACGGTTGAAAGCTTTTCGATCTGTTCAGCCATCCGGTTGATGGAGCGGGCAAGAACAGCCAAATGGGGCACGGCCGGGATCGTGAGGCGGAAGGAGAAATTTCCACTGCCGATCTGCTGCACACCCTTTTCCAAATCCGAAACCGGGCCGATGACGCGCAGAGAGGTCAAGTAGCTGATCGCGAGTGCGGCGATGAAGACAACCAGGACCAGCACACTCATCATGCGATGCGTCAACGCCAGTTCCCGCAGGAGTGTGCGCTCTGGCACAGCCACGCGGAGAACCGCCTTCGCCGGCCCTTTCAAGGGGATGCGCTGTGCTAAATAGATCATCTGGCAGTCCAGCGTTGAACTATACCGCCTGCTCTCGCCCTGGCCCTTCTCCAAGGCTTCCCTGATTTCAGGTCGGTCATTATGGGTATACAGTTGCTTGGAGTCCGCCTCTGTATCTGCAAGCACGTGTCCGTCAGGCTGAATCAGGGTAAAGCGGTGACCGCCTGTCCCAGAAATACGATTGAATACACGTTCCACCTCCAAGGGATTGATCTCCCCTTGATTGTCCGGCAGCAAGACCCCCAGGAGGAGCGCGTGATTCTCAAGCTCCCTGACCCATTGACGAGCAAAGGCTTCGCGCGTTGAGAACCATGTGTAGCCCGCCACAAAACTAATCGCGACGAGCAGGATCGCGACTTGGAGTCCGAAGAACTGCCAGAAGAGCCTTTTTCTGTTCATGGTGTCCTCATACAATAGCCAACACCACGAATCGTCTCAATCCAATCACTGCATTCCCCCAACTTTTTGCGAAGCCCCACGATCAGGACATCCACCGCACGATCCGTAGACGCATGCTCCCCGCCATGAATGGCATCGACAATCTGATAACGTGAGAAGACGACGCCCGGGCGTCGCATAAACAATTCAAGCGCATTGAATTCGCCAATCGTCAGCGTGACTGATACGCCCTTCACTTTTGCCACGTGGTGCACACGGTCGATTTGGAAGGGTCCCCGAACAAGGATAGCTGATGCGTCTTCGGGCTCGACCTCCCGACGGCGCAAGGCGGCTTTGACGCGGGCGACCAGGACACGTGCGCTAAAGGGCTTGGTCACATAATCATCCGCACCGACCTCCAACCCGGCGACGATGTCGGCATCCTCAACGCGCGCCGTCACCATAATGACCGGGACTTGTGCGGTCCGTTCGCTCTTTCGCAGTTCGCGGCAGAACGAGAAGCCATCCATGCCGGGCAACATCAGGTCGAGGAGGAGCAGATCAGGCACTTTTTTTGAAATCCATGTCTTCGCCTGCTCCGCAGATGAGCAGAGCGCGACCTTGTAACCCTCCCGCTCCATGTTGTAGCGGACGAGTTCGCGGATATCCGCGTCATCCTCAACAATCAGAATGGTTTCATTTGCCATAGTCGAATTGCCTTGTTTTCTCGAACTTTAGAACTTTAGCATTTTAGAACTTTAGAACTTCTCCTCATGCCCTCTATTCAGTCGCCTGCTGAATCGGGCCGATACGTTCGGCAATATTGCCAAAGTGGCGGGCAATACTCTGCAAACGCCCCATCAGCTCAACAAAAATAATTCCGCGTTCAGGCGTGCAACAGCCCTTCATCAGACGCGCCACATGCCGTTCGATCGCGGCATGCGTCATGAGCCTCACCTGTCTGACGCGGGCCTCCACCTCCTCCATCTCCTGCCCTTCACCCGGCGTGCGAATGCCCTGGAGCGTCATGTGCGAAACCTCCTTCATCTTCGCGGCAAGGAGAGCCAGGTCGGCACGTGCATCCTCGGAACAACTTCCCCACACTTTCTCAAACTTCTGAGTGTCGCGAGCAATCCGATAGATCGAATCCGATATACGCTCCGCATCATTCACACAATGGATCAGCAACGGGACGGTTGCAGCTTGTTCTTCCGTCAGCTTCCGGGAGGTCAGTTGGACAAGATAGTTCATCACATCCTCCTGCAGCTTGTCAACCTCATCCTCAACCTTTTTCACACGCTCCACATTGACTTTCTTCCCTTGTGCGCTCGAGGCCATGGTCGCATCCAATATTTCTGCGGCCTTTTCAACCATATCCCCCATAACTGAGAACGCGCAGTCGAGCGCCAACGAAGGCGTGTTGAGGAGATGGGGTTCCAGGCGCGTGATGGTGACGGGCTCTTTCCTTAAGGGGACAATGCGTTCGCAAATCCATGCCAGCGCACCGATGAAGGGGGTCAGAACAACCACATTCGTCACATTGAAAAGTGTGTGGGCCATGGCCACGTGGCGTCCGATATTCTCACCGATCCAGACATTGCCGGAGGTCATTTCCGCGACCAGCCACATAAAGCAGGGAACACCCTTAAACGGCACATAGAAAAGGGCCACCATATAGACCGTACCGAGGATATTGAACATCGAATGGGCTAAGGCGGTCTGCTTCGCAGTCCGGTTGGCATTGAGCGATGCAAGCACGGCTGTGATCGTCGTACCAATGTTATCCCCGAGGATGATGGGCACGGCCGTCCAGAAGTTGATAAGCCCGCTGTTCGCCATCGCAATGGCCAGTCCGATGGTCGCGGAACTGCTCTGCACGACCATGGTCATGATGGTTCCGATAGCGATCGCCCCCAGCACATGGCCAAGGGGCATGGCTGAGCCGCCGTGAAGCGGCGCGCAATCGAAGAGTTGAAAAAAGGTCACAAAGGAGGGGAAGGAACTGACTGACTTCAGCTCATTGGACATAAGCGTCATACCGAAGAAGAGCAAGCCAAATCCCAGTATTGTCCGGGCCGTACCCTGCAACATGGCTTTTTTAAAGATCAGAATGCCAATGACACCGAGGATGATTGCCGGCAGAGCCAGATTGTCAAGTTTAAAGGAGACCATCTGACCTGTCACGGTGGTACCGATGTTGGCACCAAAGACCACCCCGATCGCCTGTTGCAGCGAAAGGAGCCCCGCATTCACAAAGCCGACGGTCATCACCGTGGTCGCACTTGAAGACTGAATAATTGCGGTGACAAACGTACCCGCCAAAATAGCTTTGAAGCGATTGCGCGTAATATAATCCAGCGTGGCCTTCATCTTACTTCCGGCAATCTGCTGCAGGCCATCGCTCATCAGCGTCATGCCGAAAATGAAGATCGCAAGCCCGCCAAAGACCCCGAGGACCATGTTCATCACATTCATGGCCATGACCTCCGCGAAGAAGGGGCGCGCCACGACCCCGCTCGTGGGATTGGCCACCTCCATGCGAACCTCATATTTGCCGGTCGCCCCCGGGGCGGTCTGCAGCGAGACAACCGCCACACCTTCGATGTCTGTCTTGACCTCGCTCTTGCTCAGCTTGCCCTTCTTGCCGGGCTGCCGGGCGAGCGTGAAATAGACGGTCTCATTCGTAATAGGGATGCCCTCAGCAGAGGCGAGCTTGACCCGAATCGGATCCTTAATCGCCTCACCCGCCGCCACCTCCTGCTTGCCGTTCTCCAGAGTCACGCCCGTCACAAAACGGATTTTCTTCTTGATCGTCGGATCATCCGCCAAGGCGATCTCGACAAATTCATCAGCGAACGCGTTGCCGAGGCGCACATCAAACTCGGCGCACCCGCCCAAGTCTGTTGTCCCCTCCTGAGGGGTGACCTTGATTGGCGACCCCTTGCCCACCTTGGCAACCAGTTTAACGCCGGAGACCGGATGGGCTTCGCCCTCCCCGCCGAGGAGTCCGGGCTCTGGCTTGCTCAGCAATTCAACCTTGATGCTCTTGCTGAGTTCGGCATTGGGTTTTCCCAAGACAGTCTCCGAAGACATGGCCGCCAGTTTCTCGGGCTTCAGATGTCCACCCCCTTTATCGCAACCGGTCAGAAACAGGGTTAACGTGAGGATGTACAACAGGGCAGTGAACGAGCTCAGTGTCTTTAACATTAAAGTAATTCTCCTTTTTGTATGGCACTAAGGATAACACAAACCGCCTCGTTTTAACAACCGGGTTTGTGTTAGGATTGTGTTAGGAATATTTAATATTAGCTAGCGGCACGGATCACGCTGACAGCGACGTTATCCGCGTGATCACTGATGCGTTCAAGCATGCGCAATGTTTCTGTAAAGATCACATCGGCCTGCGGGTGGCAGCGCCCCTCTTCGATGCGATGGATGTGCGCTTGCCGTGTGCGCCAGTACATCTTATCAAATTCGCGTTCCAGCTCAGAAACTTGCTTTGCCAGCTCTTTATCACTCGTTGAGAAGGCTCGGATGGCCATCCCGTAGGTCCGGTGCGCATGCGCCCAGAGCTGTTTAAGCTCTTCGAGCGCCGGCACACTGAATTCCGCCTTGCTTTCTATCCGTTCTAGAGCAAACTCGGCCATATCCTCTGCCAGATCCCCCACACGTTCGATATCAGCCAGCAGTTTCTTGATTTGGAAACAGCGCTGCTGTTGCGCAATCGTGAGCTCTTTGCTCAGCAGCATGTTAATGAATTTTTCCAGTTCTCTGAATATCGGGTCAATCACTTTTTCTTCCTGGCTCAGGATATGCTTGATGCTTTTTGAATCCAGGTGGATGAGCGCGTCATAACTATCAAGAAACATCTGCGCCGTGATTTCGCCCATCCTGACCAACTCCCGGGCCGCCTCACTCAACGCGACAGAGGGGACACTGAATTGCATCTCATCGATAAAGGCTGTGACCTTGGTCTTTTCCGGTCCGCGGGAGGCGGGTGTCAAGAAGGCTGAAAGCTGAGCGATCTGCTTGATGAAGGGCAGAAGAGCCAAACTGACAAGCACATTGAAAATGGTATGCGCATTGGCGATCTGACGGGGAAGCTCGCTGGAGGTCATTTCAACAAGCTTGGTATACTGCGCAATAAAGGGCAGGAAGCAGACGACACCGAACACATTGATCATGATCTGCGCGATGGAGGCTTGGCGGGCGGCACGCGCCTGGCCTAAAGAGGCAACAAGCCCCGTAATACAGGAGCCGATGTTCGCCCCCAGGATGATCCCGATCGCCCCCCCCAGTGTGATCGAGTTGTTCATGCCCATCGCCACGGCCATACTCGTCACCGCCGTGCTGCTCTGCGTAATGGAGGTCGCGATCAGCCCTGCCAGGATACCTACAAAAGGACGTTGTCCCATGGTCACCAGCGCATCCGCGAAAAATTTAATTTGGATCAGATGTTCCAGCGACTTCGACATGTAGCTCATGCCAACGAAGATCAGGCCGAGGCCCATCAGAATTTCGCCATACTTCTTCCACTCGTGATTGGCGAAGAACTCCAGAAAGAAAAGGCCGACAATGACCAGCAAAAGACGGGAGGCGCCAATGTCAAAGGCGACGATCTGGGCTGTGATGGTTGTCCCGATCTCCTGCCCCAGCATGATGCCGATGGATTGCTGAACCGTCATCAGGTTCGCATTGATCAGACCAATCATGGTGACCATCAGCAGACCGCTGCTCTGCAGGAAAGCTGTTCCAACGGTGCCAAACACAGCGCTCCTGAAACGACTCTCGGTGACTTTATTTAACCATTTCTGAATCTTTTCGCCCGCAAGCTTCTCCATGCCTGCACTGAGCAATCGAATACCAAACATGAAAAGCGCCAACCCACCCAGAATCATCAAGAGCCCTGTCATATCGCCTCTCCTTATGTATTGATGCTAAGCCCTACGCATACGACTATCTATACACAAACGTAACGTAAAGCAACATCCATTGATTGTTAGGATTTTGTTAGCTTTGTATTATATCTTTGTAAGGCTCCAAAAGAAACCAGAAAAGTAAAAAAAAAACCGGAAACATGCAACAGTTTGTAAGTTAAGATTTTACCGCAAAAACCGCGAAAAGATTGCGCGGCTATCTCATCCGCCTCACCCGTGAATACACGGACGGCGGAATGGATAGCCGCGCAGATGAATACGAATTTCATTCTTAGCTTACACCTATGGCGTGTATGTAACACGACCCTCTAATAAACGCCAAAACAAACAATCCTGTCAATCCTGTCAAAAAACGGCCACACTTTATCGAAAAATGCTCTAGGAGCGTTTTCTGTCATCGCTGGCTTGAAGCCGGTCCAGGCGTAGCCGGTCGCGCGCGTCGGTCAGACGCTTGGAGATGAGGTGCACGGTCAGTACGGACCCCATGCCGGCCCCTGCGGCAATCATATACATGATCATCATCTGGTAACGGACTGCGGCAGCGGGATCGCTTCCGACAGTATCGCCCCACCATTGGCTTTCGGAGGGCAGCCACATCACCTTGCAACGCCAGGCGTGCGCATCCATCGTATTCGGAGAGGCCCCTGATAATTGAACGTCGCCGCTCCACGGCTCCAGATCGGCCAGGGCGCGGAGCAGACGCGTCTTTCCGCATCCGGACGGCCCTGAAATGCCCAGGCACTCCCCAGGCGCAAGCGTCAACGAGACCGGCCCCAGCCCCCCGTAACGTAATGCATTTACCGATAGAAGTTCAACAGGCATTTACGGAGTCATTATCCCCCGCCGACAAACTGGATGATTTCGAGGGTGTCGCCGGGCTGGACAGGTGTTGAAGCCCATAACGACGCAGGGATGATCTCGTTGTTTTTTTCGACCGCCTTCTTGTTCGCCGGGACGCCGAGCCGCTCAAAAAGTTCAGCAATGGTCTTGGCCTCTCCGAGGGGACGCTGCACGCCGTTAACCGTAACTGTACCCATGTGCGCTCCTTATGCCCCTTCAATCATTGATTCGAGCGTCAACGATTTGAGGACCTTGCTCATGGCATCGTTGACGGTCTCCCAGGCGCGCTTGGCCATACACGTCCGCGCGCGTTTGCAACTCGCTGCTGAATGCACACACGGCACAATGCAGAGCTTGCCTTCAACCGAGGTCAGGATGTCGAACAGCGAAATATCCTTGGGGTCGCGGGCCAGACGATACCCGCCTCCCGCGCCGCGCGCAACGCTGATAATTCCCGCATTTTTCATGGGCGTAATCACATGCCACAAATACTTTTGCGAAAGCTCCTGACGTTCAGCAATCGACTGAAGCGTCACAGCACCTGCATGCTGATGCAGGGCAATGTCCATCAGTGTGCGGAGACCGTAGCGGCCCATGGTTGATAATTTCATATACGGATTCCTTATTCTTAGGGATTGATCATACTCAAATAACGTTCACTCCCGTCCGGAAGGATCGTGGCAATCTGTTTGCCCGCATAGGCGGGATGAGCGGCGATTTGCAAGGCTGCCCAGACGTTCGCACCAGCGGAGAAGCCGACCAGCAGCCCGGCTTCACGTCCCATGCGCTGGGACATCTCAATCGCATCCGCGCTCTTCACGCGGATCACGCGGGAGAGGAGTTTCACATCTAGCGTATCCGGGATGAATCCTGCGCCAATGCCTTGAATCTTATGCGGACAAGGCTTCAGCGGCTCTCCGGCTAACAACTGGGAGATGACCGGACTCTCATTCGGCTCTACAGCAATGACTTCAATGTCCGGATTCTGCTCTCGCAAATAACGTCCGGCACCGGTGATTGTCCCGCCCGTGCCGACACCCGCGATAAAGACATCGACCTTCCCCTGCATATCCTTCCAGATTTCCGGTCCTGTTGTCTTGTAATGCATGTTGGGATTGGCTGGATTCTTGAACTGCTCCGGCATAAAGTAGAGCTCCGGGTTCTCCTCCACGAGTGCTTCGGCCTGTGCAACCGCACCCTTCATCCCCTCCACGCCAGGCGTCAGGATCAGCTCCGCGCCGAGAGAGGCCAATACTTTACGCCGCTCGATACTCATAGTCTCGGGCATGACAAGCGTGACCTTGTAGCCTTTGCTGGCCCCGATCGCTGCGAGTCCGATGCCCGTATTGCCACTTGTGGCCTCGATGATCGTCACGTTTGGAGCCAAGAGGCCACGGCTCTCCGCATCGAGAATCATCGACAGGGCAATACGGTCTTTGACCGAATGCGCCGGGTTACGCGACTCCTGCTTGGCAAAGATCGAGGGATGGATGTTCCTCAACTGGAGCAAGGGCGTATTTCCAATAAAATCAGTGAACGATGTGCAGAGCATAGTTGACGTCCCCTTTATGAAAGTGCCTGCTGGAGATCAGCGACAATGTCCTTGATATCCTCCAGCCCGATTGAAAGGCGGATGAAATCCTGCGTCACGCCTGTCGCGTGCTGCTCCGCCTCGGTCAATTGCTGATGCGTCGTGGAGGCGGGATGGATCACCAAGCTCTTGGCATCCCCGATGTTCGCCAGGTGCGAGAAGAGCTTGAGGCTGTTCACGAACTTGATGCCGGCCTCCAATCCCCCCTTGATCCCGAAGCCCACGATGCCGCCAAAGCCGTTCTTCAGATACTTCTTGGCCAAGGTGTGTGTCGGCGCTGTTTCCAACCCTGGGTAGTTCACCCATGCCACCTGCGGATGGCTGGACAGGAAGCGGGCAACAGCCAGCGCATTTTCGCAGTGCCGGGGCTGACGCAGATGAAGCGTCTCCAACCCGAGCAGGAATTCGCGGGCATTAAACGGGCTGAGCGTGAAACCGATATCGCGCATCAGCGAAACACGGATCTTCGTACAGAGGCAACTGCTGCCCAGCGCATCCCAGTACACAAGCCCATGATACCCCGGATCAGGCGTGGTGAACTCAGGGAACTTTCCATTGTTGTACGGGAATTTTCCGCTTTCAATGATGACGCCCCCCACACTCGTCCCGTGTCCGCCGATATACTTTGTCGCGGAGGCGACCACAATGTCCGCCCCATGTTCGAACGGCTTCACGAGCCCGACGCCGACGGTATTGTCCACGATCAGCGGAATACCGGCCTCGTGCGCCACCCCCGCCATCATCTCAAGATCCGCCACGTTCAATTTTGGATTACCGATCATCTCGGCATAGATGCCCTTGGTCTCCGGACGTATGGCCTTGCGGATGACCTCCGCAGAGGCGTCAGAAGGCACAAAGGTCACTTTGCGCGCGATCTTCGGGAAGGTATTATGAAAAAGCTGATAGGTGCCGCCATACAGATTGTCCATGGCGACAAAATGATCACCCGCTTGGGAAATCGCCAGAAGCGTAAAGGTGATGGCCGCCTGTCCGGAGGATGCCGCCAATGCGAAGGTTCCGCCCTCGATCGCCGCCATCCGTTTTTCAAAGACATCCGTGGTGGGATTCATGAGGCGGGTATAAATATTGCCAGCTTCTTTTAATGCAAAGAGATTGGCCGCATGTTCAATGTTGCGAAAAACATAAGCTGCGGTCTGATAAAGCGGAACCGCGCGCGAACCTGTCGTGGGATCAGCCACCTGCCCGGCATGAAGGGCAAGGGTTCCTAAACCCTGCTGTGTTGTATCGGCACTCATAAATCTCCTTATATGGGTTGATTCACCCATAAAAGTACACAATATTGTCTATTAAGTCAATAGACACTTGCATCATAATGTGGGGAATCCCCCCGCTCCCCCCACCGGATCTCTTCGCCGATGGACACCACACGCGAGTTGAGACAGCTCCGGCACTGTGTTGAATTTTCGTCCATGCAGGGCTTGTTCTCATACAATTGGTAATGCCGACGATACTCCGTATCCGTCACATTGGGCATGATCACGTTGGCCCCTGCCAGAAGCCCCTGTTCCCGTCCGTCATCCTCAAGCGCCTGCAACGCCGTCGTGGCGGCAATATTGACATCGTGCAGGTAGAGCCGGGTCACGGCGATCATCTTCAACGAAAGCTGGAGCAATCTGTGCGACGCTTCTTTTGATAATTCAAGCCCCTGCCCCATGGGTGTCTGGCGATGCGGCAGATAGGGCCCCATCCCGATCATGTCGAGATCCATCTCCCGGAAGAATTGAATGTCCTTCGCCAGATCGTCCAGTGTCTGGCCTGGCAGGCCGATCATGACGCCGCTGCCCGTCTGATACCCGATTCGCTTCAAAAGCTGCACACACGCCTTCCTGCGCTCAAAACTGTGATCCGGCGGATGCAAGGTTGCATAGCGTTCAGGAGAAGATGTCTCCATCCGTAACAGATAACGGTGTGCGCCTGCCTCAAACCAGCGCCGGTACACCGCTTCCGTCTGCTCCCCCAAACAGAGTGTAATCCCGAGCCGGTCTCCGAAGAGCTGGCGTATGCGGTTTAAGATCTGCTCAATATAGACCGTGTTCTCTTCCGACTCGATCTCACCGGATTGCAGGACGATTGACCCGTATCCGTGGTCATAAGACCATTGGGCCATGCGGACAACATCATCGGCCGCAAGGCGATACCGTTTGACCTCGTGATTGCTCTTCCGGATGCCGCAGTATAAACAATCCTTCACACAGTGGTTCCCAAGCTCAATGAGGCCGCGTAGACTCACACGCTTGCCGACCTGCATAACTTTCACCTGATAGGCTGCCTTGAATAGCTCAGAGGCATTTTCCAGACAAAGAAGCTGAACCATCTCATCATGACTCAACTGATACGGCGCAGCGGATGCTCGCTCAAGAATCGTTCTCATGGCTCATCCTTTTTAGGTCTTAAAAGTGCATACTTTACTCTATGATGTCTACAGAGTCAATAGACAATTCTCCCTTCGCCAAGTTTGGGCGCATCCCCGTTTTATTGACTTGGTGAGTTAATCGAACTTCGCATGTGTAGCTTAACGCCTTGTCAGGCGTTCGGCGGTCTCATAGATCCCGCCGTACTGTACGGCAGAACGTATCGGACTGCCGCTTGTATAGCGCAGACCACGCGTCCTTGCTCAAATAGCCTATCTGCCCCAGTCAATAGGTCAATGAAACGGGGATGCGCCCCCAAGTTTTGAGTTTCAAGTTTCAATACAAAAGACAAGACCGTCTGGCAGCTGCCGGACGGCCTTGCACATCATTAGCATTGCTTATTTATTAATTCAGACGCTTATGGTATTCCTGAAGACTGCATACCGAGATACGACCGCTCAGGTCGTTGGTTTGCAGTCCCTGGATCGCGGCTTGGAAGCCGTCGAGCGTGGTGGAGAGCGGGATGCCCGCGAGCACCGCGCCTGAGCGCATCTGGGTCTCGTCCATCTTCGACGCCGCGCCGGTCTCAGGGGCGTTGACAATCCAGTGGATCTTCTTTTCCGCCATGAGATCGAGGATATTCGGGCGCCCCATCGAGATGCGGTAAACCGCATGACACTGGATCCCGTTGTTGTAGAGCAACGTGGCTGTTCCCCGCGTGCAGTAAAGATCATACCCCATCTTGACCAGCTCACGGATGAGCGGCAAGGCAGGCTGTTTATCTTCATCGCGCAACGACAGGAAGACGCCGCCCTTGAGCGGAATCGCATTGCTGGCCGCCATCTGGGACTTGAGATAGGCCGTGCCGTAGTGATAATCAATGCCCATCACTTCGCCCGTGGATTTCATTTCCGGCGTCAACACAATGTCCACGCCCGGGAATTTCACAAAGGGGAAGACCGCCTCTTTGAAGGCTGTGTAGGGAATCGTGACTTCCTTGGTGAAGCCCAGTTCCGGCAGGGTCTTGCCGACCATGCAGAGCGCCGCCTTCTTCGCAAGCGGCACACCGATCGCCTTGCTGACAAACGGTACGGTGCGCGAGGCGCGCGGATTGACCTCCAGGATGTAAACTTCATCATTCTGCACAGCGAACTGGATGTTGATGAGTCCACAGACATGGAGCTCCTTGGCCAGTGCGGCAGATTGCACACGGATGAGATCTTTGACGGCATCTGAGATCGAGTGCGTCGGGATTGAACAGGCCGAGTCGCCGGAGTGGATACCCGCCAACTCCACGTGCTCCATGATGGCACCGATGACGGTATTCGTGCCGTCGGAAATAAAGTCCACATCAATCTCAGTCGCATGTTCGAGGAAGTGGTCGACAAGAATCGGCTTTCCTTCTGCCACACGCGCAGCCTCTTCGACATACTGCCGCAGATACTGGGGCTCGTAGACAATCACCATGGCGCGTCCGCCCAGGACGAAGGAGGGCCGGACCAGCACAGGGTAGCCGATCTGATCCGCAATCGCGATTGCTTCATCCACCGTATAAGCAATGCCGCTCGGCGGCTGCTTGATGTTGAGACGGTCCGCGAGTTGCTTGAAGAATTTCCGGTCTTCCGCGGCTTCGATATCTTCCGGACTGGTTCCGATGATTGTCGCGCCTGCGGCCTTGAGCTGGGCAGCGAGGTTGAGCGGGGTCTGTCCGCCGAACTGGACAATGATTCCCGCGCACGACTCACGCTCATAGATGTTCATGATATCTTCGAGCGTCAGGGGTTCGAAGTAGAGCTTGTCGCTGGTATCATAGTCCGTGGAAACGGTTTCGGGATTGCTGTTGACCATGATGGTCTCGAAGCCCGCATCGTGCAAGGCGAAGGCGGCGTGCACGCAACAGTAGTCGAATTCAATCCCCTGGCCGATACGATTGGGCCCGCCACCCAGGATCATGATGGCCTTCTTGCCGCACTTGTCGCGGACAGGCTCGTCATGCTCCGAGTAGGTCGAATAGTAATAAGGCGTGATGGCCTCGAATTCGCCAGCGCACGTATCCACAAGTCCATACGTCGGAAGAACGCCCTGTTTTACACGGCGCTGCCGGATTTCGGCTTCCTTGCTGTTTAACAGGTAGGCCAGCTGCCGATCTGAGTAGCCCCAAATCTTGGCCTGGCGCATGAGCTCAGCAGCCTCTTCTGATCCGACCTTTGCAAGACCCTTCGGGAGGGTCGCCTCGAACTGGACCAACTCGGAAAGGTGGCGCAGGAAATAGAGGTCGATGCCGGTCAACTGCTGAATGCGCTCGACCGTGAAGCCGCGCTTCATCGCTTCATAGATCACAAAGACACGATCTGCATGCGGACGCGTCAGCTGCGCTTCCAGCTCGGCGTCATTCAACGCTTCGAACTTCTGATTTTTTCCATCCGCGCCAAAACCGAAACGTCCGGTCTCCAGGGAGCGCAAGGCTTTTTGGAAGGACTGCTTGAAGTTGCGTCCGATGGACATCGCCTCGCCCACGGATTTCATCTGGGTTCCCAACGTGCTGTCCGCAGCAGGGAACTTTTCAAAGGCGAAACGCGGGATCTTCGTAACCACATAATCGAGGGCCGGCTCGAAGCAGCTCGGCGTGGCGCGGGTGATGTCGTTCCTGATTTCATCCAGCGTATATCCAACAGCCAACAAGGTGGCGATCTTCGCAATCGGGAAGCCTGTCGCCTTGGAGGCCAGCGCGGAGGAACGTGACACACGCGGATTCATCTCGATGATGATTTGGCGTCCGTCAGCAGGATTGACAGCCCACTGCACATTCGAGCCGCCGGTTTCCACGCCAATCGCCCGCATGACTTTGAGCGAATTATCGCGCATGAGCTGATACTCGCTATCGCTCAATGTTTGCGCGGGCGCAACAGTGATGGAGTCGCCGGTATGGACTCCCATGGGATCAAAGTTTTCAATGGAGCAGACGATCACGCAATTGTCCTTGCGATCGCGGATGACCTCCAACTCATACTCCTTCCACCCCAGCAGCGACTCTTCGATGAGCACCTCACTGTTGCGGCTTGCAGCCAGTCCGCGTGCAACGATGCGCTTGAAATCATCCATGTTGTAAGCAATGCCGCCACCGGTTCCGCCCAGCGTAAAGCCCGGACGGATAATCAACGGCCACTTGCCGATCGTGGAAGAGATCGAGAGGGCTTCGGCCATCGTATGCGCCGAGCCAGATAGCGGCAACTCGAGCCCGATACCGCGCATGACATCTTTAAAAATCTGGCGATCCTCTGCCCGGCGGATGGCTTCCGCATTGGCGCCGATGAGCTCAACATGATAGCGCTCCAGGATGCCGCTCTCCGACAATTCCATGGCGAGGTTGAGCGCAGTCTGTCCGCCTAAGGTGGGGAGCAACGCATCCGGACGTTCGCAACGGATGATCTCATGCAGCACATCCGCCGTGAGCGGCTCGATATACGTACGGTCCGCAAACTCGGGGTCCGTCATGATGGTCGCCGGATTGCTGTTGACCAGGACGACCTCGAACCCTTCACTCTTCAAAACCTTACAGGCCTGGACGCCTGAATAGTCAAATTCACATCCCTGCCCGATGGCGATAGGACCCGACCCAATCAGCATAATTTTCTTTAAATCGGTACGTTTAGGCATGACTCTCCTTTTGCTTAAGCGCTGCTGCGATTAACCCCTTGAACAGCGGATGGGCTTCTGCGATCTGTGACTGAAATTCCGGATGGAACTGGCAGCCGATGAAAAACGGGTGATTCTGCAGTTCGACCATTTCAACGAGGAGATCATCCGGCGAAGTGCCGACAATCTTCAGGTCCGAGGCTGAAAAGTCCTCGCGATAGAGATTGTTGAACTCGTAGCGGTGACGGTGGCGTTCCAGAATCTCGTTTTTCCCGTAAAGTTTATGCGAGAGGCTGTCCTTCTGCAGGCGGCAGGGGTAACTCCCGAGCCGCATCGTCGCGCCTTTGGCAGAGATCGAGCGCTGGTCATGCATCAGATGGATGACCGGATGCGTCGTATCCGGATTCATCTCGACGCTGTCCGCATCTTTCAGGTTGAGGACATTGCGTGCATATTCGATGACCATGCACTGCAACCCCAGGCAGATCCCCAGGATCGGAATCTTCTTCTCGCGTGCATGCTTGATCGCCTGCAACTTGCCAGGGATGCCGCGGTTGCCAAAGCCGCCCGGGATCAGGATGCAGTCCGCACCATCGAGCATGTCCGGAGCCTTCTCAAGCAGTTCTGCTTCGACCAATTCGACCTTGACCTTGCAATCATTCGCAATTCCTGCATGGTGGATGGACTCAACAATGCTCTTGTAGGCATCGGGACATCCTGTATATTTGCCGACCACCGCAATCGTGCAGTTATTCTTCGGCGCGAGGACAACGTCCACCAGCTTGCGCCAATCATCCATGTCCAGCTTGCCGACCGGCAGGTGAAGGAGATTCAAGACCTTCTTGTCAAAGTTCTGTTTTTCCAGCTCGAGCGGCACTTCATAAATCGAATGCGCGACATCCTTCTCCTCGATTACATGCTCAACCGGCACATTGCAGAAGAGCGCCAGCTTCTGGATTTCGCTCTCGCCGATTTGGACCTCCGTACGACAGACCAAGATATCCGGAATAATACCGATGTTGCGCAGCAGGCCCACGGATTGCTGTGACGGCTTTGTCTTGAGTTCACCTGCGGCCCGAAGATAAGGGAGCAAGGTCAGATGCACAAAGACGGCATTCAGGGGGCCCACTTCATGACGGAACTGGCGGGCAGCCTCCAAGAAGGGCAGCGACTCAATATCGCCGGCAGTACCGCCGATTTCAATGATCGCGACATCGATATCCGGACCGGCGACAGACTTGAAGGCATCCTTGATCTCATTGGTGATGTGCGGAATCACCTGCACCGTGGCGCCGAGATACCCGCCCTGACGTTCGCGTTCGATCACTGATTTATAAATGCGCCCCGACGTGTAGTTGCTGTTGCGCGTGCACCGAATCCCCGTAAAGCGTTCATAATGGCCCAAATCCAGATCCGTCTCTGTCCCGTCAGCAGTCACGAAGACCTCGCCGTGCTGATACGGAGACATCGTGCCTGGATCGACATTGAAATAGGGATCGAGCTTCTGCATCGCCACGTGGAAGCCGCGACGCTTCAGGAGCAAGGCCAGCGATGCCGCGGTGATGCCTTTGCCCAGACTTGAAACCACGCCGCCTGTCATAAAAACATACTTGGTCATTTTGAACCCTCCAAAAGTGCCCGGAATTGATTAAACAAATAGGATGAATCATGCGGCCCTGGTGCGGCCTCAGGATGGTACTGCACAGAGAACGCGGGCTCGGTCTTGTGGCGGATACCTTCGATGGTCTGATCGTTGAGATTGAGGTGGGTCACCTCCAGGTGCGTGGAAAGGCTCCCGGGTACAATCGAAAAGTTATGGTTTTGACTCGTGATTTCCACGAGCCCTGTGAGCAAGTTTTTCACGGGATGGTTGCATCCATGGTGGCCGAACTTCAACCGCTCGCAGGTCCCTCCCGTCGCAAGTCCGAGAATCTGATGTCCCAGGCAGATCCCCATCACCGGCACCTTGCCGATCAATTCCTTCGTCGCCTGGATCGCGCCCTTCACGGCTGAAGGGTCAGCCGGCCCGTTCGAGAGGAAGACGCCATCCGGTTTCAGTGCGAGCACCTCCTTCGCCGGGGTCCAGGCAGGCACGACTGTCACGGCCATCTTCTGCGCAGCGAGACAGCGCAGGATGTTGTGCTTAATACCAAAATCATACGCCACCACGCGCAAATCGCCTGTTTCGCTCCATTGATAGCCCTTGGGATTGCTCACCTTCGCGGCATAATCCTGGCCATCCAAGCCGCACCACGCACGGGCGCGCGCAACACCCTCTTCCGGGGTCACGGCCTCGTCCGATGTATGTAGAAAACCCTTCACTGTTCCGCAGGAACGCAAGTGAAGGGTCAGTTTACGCGTATCCACCTCGTAGAGGCAGGGTACCTGATGTTGCTTCAGCAAATCAGGCAGCGAACACTCTGATTTGAAGTTGGACGGCGCATTCAAGCCCTGAATGATCAGGCCGCTCAGGAAGAGGCCCCGGGACTCCATCGCGTCCGCCGAACAGCCATAGTTGCCGACCTCCGCCGTGGTCAGCGTCACAATCTGTCCTGCATAAGAGGGATCAGAGACAATCTCCTGATACCCTGTCATGCCCGTATTAAAGACGACTTCGCCCACGCGATCCACTGCAGCGCCTGCCGCCTTCCCGAAAAAAATCGTCCCGTCCGCTAACGCCAAAAAAGCTCTATTTTGCATCAAACAGCCCCTCTCGCCTTAAAAACCACTAAATTCCTATCCCTGTCTAAAAAAGCAACTCTCATGCCATGTGGGTGAAACCCCAGAAAGAGCCCGTTTCAACCCCCTATCCCCTAAAAATGCCCTTGCGCTCCAATTAATCACTTCCAAAACAGATGGATTCCCCCTGTTTATTACAATCCTGCAAAACAAGAATGTCGTAATTTTACGAAACCGTAAAAATTATACTATTCGACACTCAAATGGCGAAACGCCTAGATCTGCCGTGTCTTCAACCCCACTTTTCTAGCTGCGTGGAGTTGCTGATCAATAGTTTCGCAATTCCGCTCCGCCAAAATGGTTTTAGAAAGGCTGACTCCTTTGGTCGAAAGGCGAAGGCCCGGCCTTTTCCAAGAAGGTTGCGCTGTTTTTTGATGTGTCATAGGCACCACCTCAGCTAACGTTACACGTGTCATAAGATTTTCCAATACGTGAAAAAGTATAGAATGCTTCGGGCTTCAACGCAAGGTGGAATTTTTATCACCGAATTAAACGAATGGAACGAATGGCGGATCTGCGGCTCACCGGGACGGTTCGCCCTACCTTGCTTCGCACGGAACGTCTGCCTGAAGTCCGAAGGCGGTAGGGCGAACCGTCTCGGTGAGCCGCAAAGGCACGGAGGCGCAGAGTTTATTGACCCGACAAAGCTCGCGACAAAGTTCCCGACAAAGCTTAGTCAATCCCATCTCTCTCCCCCATCATGCCAACATTCCCATATTCCAACATTCCAATGAACTGGGAACGCCTCTTTCCGCTTGAGCTTCACACCCGATCAGCCTATACTCTCCGTGAACTGTAAACCCTTCCTTACACCACCATGCAACGCTACGCCAACAGGACCTTTGAGAACCCAGTAGACGTCATCGAAGCTTTTGACTATGGCGGACTCGTTGACGCCTTCAAAAAGATCGAGCACTACCGCGCCACCCACACGCTCCTGGGGTACATCCGTTACGAGGCAAAGCAGGCGTTGCTCGATCATGGGTTCCACACTGATCTGCCCCTGCTCTATTTTGAAGCGTACACAACCTCAAGCGCCTACGTTCCGACGCTTCGTCCGGAGATTCCTCTGACAATCACCCCGGCCATCGACTTCACGGACTATGAGCGCGCGCTTTCCCGGATCAAGGAGGAGATCGCAGAGGGAAATACGTATCAGGTCAATTATACGTATGATTGTCATATCCAGACCGCGCTCGCACCTCTGGAGCTCTATGAAATGCTCCGTCCGCATCAGACAACCCCCTACACGGCCTTCATTGAAAACCGCTACGAGAGCATCCTCTCGTTCTCGCCAGAACTCTTCTTTGAACTCGACGGGGCGACCATCCGCGCAAAGCCGATGAAGGGCACGGCCAAGCGGGGGAAAGATACGGCTGAAGATGAAACCAACCGCCTGTTTCTGCAGGGCGACGAGAAGAACCGGTCTGAAAACGTGATGATTGTCGATCTGCTGCGCAACGACCTGGGCAAGGTGGCCGTCCCGGGGAGCGTGACAGTCAAAAATCTTTTCGAGGTCGAGACCCACAAGACCGTCCACCAGATGACCTCTGAAATTGTAGCGACCCTCAAAGAACAAACATCGCTCTGGGAAATCTTCCTTGCGCTCTTTCCCTGCGGCTCCGTGACGGGCGCGCCCAAGCGCAGCACGATGCAGATCATCGACGCGCTGGAACGCGGTCCCCGCGGGGTCTATTGCGGGGCCATCGGCTTTCTCGAGCCCGGCCATGCTACATTCAGCGTGCCGATCCGCATCCTGCAACGGACGCGCGATGAAACAGACTATCGTTATCGTGTGGGCAGCGGCATTGTCTGGGACTCCGATATCCGCGAGGAGTGGCTGGAGACGCAAACCAAGACCGCCTTTCTCCACGGCGACTTCCAGATTCTGGAGACCATCCGCATCCATGACGGAGCGCTGCTCTATGGACCTGAACATTTCGCGCGCATGGAAGAGTCTGCAAGGGCGCTCGGATTCGCCTATCAGCAGCCTTCCCTGACGCATCTTCCACAAGCAGACGCCATCCTGCGCCTGTTGCTCTCACGGGATGGCACGCTGACCACGGAAACGCATCCGTATGACGAGATTAAATCCACCCGCATCCAGCTTGCCGCGACCCGGACCACAAGCTTTGATCCGATGCTGCGTCACAAGACCACCTACCGTCCGTGGTACACAGCCACGCTTGAAAAGATCAGACAGGGATTGGTTTTCGATGAACTGTTTCTGAACGAACAGGGCGCGCTTACCGAAGGCGCACGGAGCAATCTCTTCGTGCAACTCAAGGGCATCCTCTATACGCCCCCGCTGGTGTATGGACTGCTCAACGGCATCCTGCGACAGAAGATGTTGGACGACGGCTCGTGCATCGAGCGAAGTCTCTCTCTCGATGACCTTCAACATGCCGAACGCCTCTTCTGCGGCAACTCCGTCCGTGGACTTGTCGAAGTCCAGCTCAACCAACTGCCCATTTAAGGATATTCTGTCCCCAACTTTGGAACTCCCCCTCTCTTTCCTCTCGCAGACGCGCTGAGACACAGAGTTCTATACCACTGGAGTGCAAGACAAGTACGGCGGAATCTATGAGACCGCCGCCAACCCGAAAGCCGCCCCAGCAAGTTACGAGTACTTGCCCGTCGGTATATCCGCCGTCTTGTCCGCCGTAGGCATCGCGTAGGCGGAAACTCTCAACGAAGCCGTCTCTCTCCTTGGACATTGATCATTCCGTGTTGGATATTGGATATTCTTTTCAACTTTAGCACTCACGCACTCACGAACTTCCCCTCGGGTTTCAAGCGACTCGACGCGAGCTGAAAGTTCCACGCACAAAACTGCGAAATCGACAGTGTTCTCTTCCGGCATGGTGTTTTCTCCTGTAAGTAAGACATGGGTCTATATATATGGCAGGAGTGTCAACCGGGATGCGAAATATTGATGTTTGAAAACGGAGATTGGCTTTATTAACAAAAAACCACCCAGGCGTTTTACCTGTGTGGTTTAGAAAGAAAATCAGCAATGTTCAACGCTGCCGTTCAGACGCGGCTGTAAGCCGTCGCCTATACATGGTTCTGCGTTTTCGTTCTTTTGTAGTCTTCTAGCTTTCCGAACAGTGAAAGGAACTGATCCAGGTATGCGTCCTTTTCGCATTGAGAAATCGAGGGCGAAAGGACCTCTTCATCGAGATCAGTCCAACGATCCGAAAGGTGATGATCAAGGTGCAGGGAAAAGCCACTGTCAGGCTCCCAGAGATGGACGGTAAACTCACCCATGTAGTCATCGTAATCAGCTTTCATATCGATCATGGGGTTGCCGTTCCAATAGGGGCGGCAAAGAGCGGTCCCGTCTACATTGAAAAGGGAGACGTTCGCGTGCGTCGCGTTTAATTTGTCGATGCGAAGGCGGAGGCCATCGCCACTCGCCCAATCACCGATGTATCTATCAATTCCGAATCTCATCTTTTCTCGCTGGACGAATGCGGCGCACCAACGACGCGATCAGCGCCGTTCAGTGCCGCCGCTGGTTCGGCTACTTACAATCTTGTTCACTCAGCCCATGTCTCTGCAACCAGGCGCTCATCCACGCCAGAGACTCGGGGGTGAAAACGGCAATTGTACCGCAACTCATGAGTCCTCGTCCATGTTTCCAGGCCGTGAGAAGAACACGATTTGTTCCGTTGTACCAGTCAATTCCCGGATGACCGCAGCAGAAACACTCATTGCCCTTTAGGTCGGGCTCAAACTTAAGATTCTGATAAACCTGCGCAATTTCGTTACTGTCTGTAACTTCGAATAGCGCCTTCTGGTGGAGTGTATCATCAGCCGAACTACAGCAAATATCTCCACCATCCCTTACCACAATCTTGTTGGCGTCTATAATCCGTCTGTGCAACTGACCGGTGTAGACCCGATTATCAACCGTGACATAAGGATTTAACCTTGATGTAGAGAAATAGCTTACCGGCTTTCCCGACGAGTCCACGAATTGCGCGCTGATCAAGAGATAGGTCAAACTCTGGTTGTCGAGATCATTCATGCCGCCACCAACAAGGACGGTATTACCATTCTTGATCCGTACGGAAGTCTCGACCTTCTTAACGTGAAAAAGGGGTTGTTCGATGTTCACAACATTTGTCTTGCCTGAGGAATCGCCGTAAAGGCAGGGGAACGCTTTCCAGATAGGGGGAGAGACCACCTCGGCATGAAACATCAGCATTATCTCATCAGATTCTTCGGAACACTCGGCAAGACAGGTGAATATGACGCCAGACTCCCTCATTTCAAAATCGGTCGGTTTTATAACGGCAGCCGTTACCGCTTTTCGGCTATCATTCGTAAATGCCCCCCATTCCGCATCATATTGGGTGGGGTATATCACTTCTTGGACGGCTCTGACGGTCTGTTCGTGCCCTGATTTTGCCAGGATTGTTGGCGAAAACAAAACCGTTGCGATGCCTGATCTTTTGAGTGCGAGGATCCTTTCGGCCGATGGACTTTGAGTTGCCTTGTTTCCTGCAAGGTTGGCTATCTCTGTCCGAGGAACCGCTATGAATTCTGCAGTGACCATGATTTGCGCACTACTGAGCGTTTGCGCCTGAGTAACAAGACCGAACAAACATGCGATTGTGGTAAACAGTATTTTCATTTTGTCACCTTGCCGAACGTGCTAGCTCAGGGGCGCGGAGCCGGCTTGCCGGCGGAGCGTCCCACTGGAGCGCCTTGTTGGGCCTCATGCTTGCGGCGAAGCTCGATAGGGATACGCTCCCATGATTCCTTTGCCCCAGCAAAATTGCAGCCAGGTGGTGCGACGGCAAAAGCAGGCAAGAATTCAGTGAAGCCGATTGAGCGCAAGCGTTTCTGAGCTTTGCTTCCAAGCGCCACCACCAATGCTTGTGGCAGCAACTCTAACTGCTTGGCCAAATACCGCCTACCACACTCGCCTGTCGTAGCGGTGCTGACTGAACCCCCTTCTTTCATGGCTGAACATAGAACAGATTCTGTCATCCACACTTTTTTCATCTGTTCATCGAACGTCAATTCCGGCCAGCATGAATCGAGGATGGTGCGCACATTTCTGTGGAATTGGTCTTTGCCAGTTTCAAAAGCGAAGGTGGCGTAACGATAGGCTGATGTGAGGCCTTCATGTGTTTCCCCTTCATGGGGATCACCTGGCTCGGCAAATACGAAAACCAATTCGATCTCGGTCAGTGCGCCTGCTGCGCCAAGGAAACCTCTTGGCACATGACCCTTGGATGGGTTCCACCGCATTTCGCGGCACGGGCCTGAAAATCCCGAGCATGGCGCGTAGGCTGGCGCCAACAGTTTCTCCAATGATGGATTCAGTTTCATGTTCGTGACGCCCAACGTCGTCAGCCACACACGGCGGTCACGGCGTTGTGTGGGCTGACTGGTTGAAAATAGTCTCTCTCTTGTTTCATCGCTACTCCTCATTCGTGGCTTTTCGAACTCCGACATCAGGGAGTTGTTCTTCTTTCTGAGGCTCAAGATATATAATGGTGGGATTCATTCCAAGGAGAAAAGTTGAAGGGGAACCGGTGCCAACGAAAACTAGCTTTAGTTCCCGGTTTGTCTCTTTTGCCAGCTTCTCCAACACGAATCGTCGGCTGGCAGGTTTCCCAATCCTGAACGTGAGAAATGTGTTGGTTGCTCCGGGATCACTGACTCTCATTGGAAAGTGCCAGTCATCCCTCAGATGTTGGGAGAGTTCGTAGAGAGACATGCGTTCATATTTCATTGGGCCGATTTCAGCATCAAGAAGCTTGAAGGGGAGGAGAATGGCAATGACAACTGTCAGAACCCCAACACCAATCTTAATGAAATACCCGAGTCTCTCGGCAGGAGTGGCTGATCGAGCATGGAGAATCGGCCAGAGAAGAAGGAACAGAAGGATGAACCCGAGATTGAGGGGCAGCGGAATTACGCTGACAAACCCGCCTTCAGCAAAGCCAAGTAGTGCGCTTCCGGTATGGCTGAGATGTTTTTTCATTTTTCAACATATGATTATGGGACAGTCCCATATCAATAAATAAAGTATGGCAAAAATATTGTTTTGGGACAAGAATGAATAGTGCGTTTGTTGAAAATCAAGGAGTTACAAAGACTGTTTCGTCGCTTTGCAATATATTAGAGATTTATCGTAAAGCAACGAAGCGTCCCAAAACTATTTCGTAAAAATTCACGGAAAGCAACGAAAGTCTGCTTGATTTTCAACGGGTTACAAAAGAAAGTCGTCGCTTTACTCATAAAATTGCCGATTTGATATGGGACGTGGTTTTCCCGAGTTTATGTGCCGTGGTTTTTGCCTAAGCAGAGCTAGCAGGAACCAGTCGGCACTTGCACTTGCATTTCAGCTTGCCCATTGCCTTCCATTCCGCGAGAGACTAAGTAGATAGATTAAGTAAGGAGACGAAGATAGTCTTTTTTTCGTGCTTTCCGTGTATTTCGTGGGCAAAGAAGTTGAAGTCACAGGCAAGCCCGCCGCCAGCGGAGCTGGAATAAACGAAGGAGTAACTTGTTTCTCATAGAGCCCACAGAGTGCACAGAGAAAAAACAAATCCCCAAAATCCTGTTAATCCTGTCAAAAAAAACTGAAGTTAGAGACAAGCGCCCCGCCCGGGGTTCCGGGAACAAACCGACTGGTAACTTTTATAGCATCGAATGACGCGAACCACACGAATAAAAAGAATGTTTTACGCGAAGATCGCTATGAGAGGTGCTTGCACGGAAAGCCCCCGCAAGTGGCTGAATACAGCCGGGGCTTATCTCGTGCAAGCACCCGAGTGTCACGCATCGACTCTGGGTGAAGGATGAGCTGTGCCGTCGGCGTATTCGCCGAATGCGTAGGCACGCCGTCCTTCACCCAAATAGCGATCTTTGCGAAAAAGTATTCAAGAATGCAAGTTCAAGCCCTGGTCGTATAGGCGCCCGTGTGATTCAAGCTCAATACGCGCGCTTGTTGATCTTGTCGCAGTAGTTGACGAGGGCCTGGTTGACAACGCGGTTGCCGCCGGGGGTGGGATAGTTGCCGGAGAAGTACCAGTCGCCGGTGTGATCGGGGCAGCAGAGCCGCAGATTACCGAGTCGCTGGAAGACTACCGTGACCTTGGCCTTCAACCCCTCCGGGGTCAAAAGGATTCCGATCTCCTGGCAGAGTTCATCAAAGGTGAAGGCTGCGTAGAGCGGCGCCACGCGATTGCGCATGGCGGTGTCCGGCTTCAGCAAGTCTTCACGGGCACAGCCGACGCACTCGTGCAGCAGAGACTCCTGTCCGGTTTTGCGCAGGAGGGAGATCACGGCCTGGAAGGCGATCAGTTCGCCCATGCTCGCCATATCAATGCCATAACAGTCAGGATAACAGATCGGCGGCGCGGCCGAAACCAGTATGATCTTCTTGGGCTCCAGCCTGTCCACGATCTTCAGGATCAGATTTCGTAGCGTGGTCCCGCGCACGATGGAGTCATCGAGCAGCACCAGATTGTCCTGTTTCGGACGGATCAGGCCATAGACAATGTCATAGATATGCATATCCAGAGCCTTGCGACGGTTCGCATCCGCGATGAAGGTCCTGAATTTGGCATCCTTAAGAACAACCTGTCCGAAGCGGAAATTTCGCTTGTGCAGCAGTTCATCCAGAACCCCGTGGAAGCTGATTTGCGCCGTATTGGGGATGTAGGAGAAAAAGGTGTTGTCGTAATCCTGATCAATCGCATCCAGGATCTGGGGCACGAGATGCTTGCCCATGAGGCGGCGTTCCTGCTGAATATCACTGTCATTACCGCGTGAAAAATAGATCCGCTCAAAGACACAGCGGCGCGTCTCGCGCGGAATGAGGCAGGGCCGCTCCTCCACCGTCTTGCCGTCGCTCGAGATCATGAGCAGCGAGCCGGGAGGGATCTCCTTCACCTCATGACTTTTGACATTGAAGCCTGTCTGGATCGCGGGACGTTCCGAGGCCACGACCGCCACATCGTCATCGACATAATAAAAGGCCGGACGGATACCTGACGGGTCACGAAGCGCAAAGGCGGTTCCATCGCCCAGCACCCCGCAAATTAAAAAACCACCGTCCCACGAGATGGCAGCCCTTGCTAAAAGTACGGAAAGGTCGGACTCGAATGGATTTCCCGCATCTAACGCCTTCTCCAACTCATGGCCGATCTGATGGAGCAGGATGGTCGTGTCCTGGCGATTGGGCAAGTGATGTCCCATGCTTGTCATCTGCTCGAACAGCGCGGAACTGTTGGTCAGGTTGAAGTTGCCGGCCAAGAGCAAGGTTCGATTGCGGCAGACGCTGTATTTCAGCAAAGGATGGCACGCGTCAACCGACTGATTGCCGAATGTCCCATATCGCAAGTGCCCCAGGAAAATATCGCCGGGGAAGGGGGTCTCCCACACTTGTTCCAAGACATTGGCCAAGGGATTGCGGTCAGCTGATTTTTCGATTTGGAAGTAGGGTTCGCCGGGACGGGCATCAATCTTCAACGCCGCGATCCCCGCGCCATCCTGGCCGCGGTTATGCTGCTTCTCCAGGAGAAGCGCCATCTGCTGCAAGCCGTAATGCTCAGGATAGGCATTCAACGGTTTGCGGAGCCGCAACAACGCCACTCCGCATTCATGTTTCATTTCATCAGACATCGTGTACTTTCCAAGTTAACGGTTAACCCCCGCGTTAGAAACTCACGACGGGAAGCAACCTAAGCCAACGGTTTTTTGATCACAAGATTGGTCGTCACATACACCAGCGTGGTGCTGCCGGCTACCCACAGCCAGACATTATCGATCACGCACGAGCCACTGATAACATAATCGCATGCGATACCGAGCGCCGTAAAGATGATCATCATCACAAACAAGCCATGGGATTCCTTGCGGATCATAAACTTCGTGGAATACGTCAAGGCTGTCTTTTTCCAGAGCGACAGGTTCGGAATGAAGGCAGGTGTGCACTTTGCATAATTCTCGTACGCCGCACCAAACTTCTTCTTCAGAAAATCCTCTTCCGCCATAATGATCCGCTCATAATAGAGCCAAAAACTTAAAATATAGACCAAAACGCACCACGCGGAGCGCAGGAGTATGATCTGTCCCAGCATGATCACAAAATTACCAAGGTAGAGCGGATTCCGGACGACGGAATAGATGCCTGTCGTATTGAGCGTTTCTGCAATCTGGCCCTCCTTTGTATTCCGGCCAGAGGTCCCTTTCGCGGCATAGCCCACAGCATAAGCCCGGATAAATACACCGATAAAGGAGATGGCCAGACAGATGCCCCACAGAGCCAGATACCCCGTGCGTGAGCCATACGGATAGCGGAACCCCTCAAAGGCGGGAATGATGATGGCAATAAAACAAATCGGCAGGAAACCTCTCCAACGAAACAACCAATGTCCAGTGACGACCGACTGCTCAGCTAATGTCATACGTATATCCCTCTTTCAATTTTTAAAAGGTTATAGTGTATCACATCCATACTGACAGGGCAATCTTCGCTTATGCTCACTGACCGAATGAAAACGGTCTAAAATAGCTTTATGGTCTTCGTTGACCTTTCCTTCCAACAAGAACGCATCAATCGCCTGATAGGTGATGCCCATCTCCTGTTCGTCGGTCTGGCCGTCAAACAAGCCGGCGGACGGGGCTTTGGTGAGAATCGCCTGGGGCGCGCCGAGGTAACGTAGAAACTCGTAAATCTCCGTGACTGTCAAATCTGCGATCGGATTAAAGTCACACGCGCCATCCCCCCACTTCGTGAAATAGCCCATGTACCCTTCGCTGCGGTTCCCTGTGCCCGAGACCAGCCGGTTCTCGCTTGCTGCAATCGCATAGAGTGTCATCATGCGGATACGCGGGGCCAGATTTTTTTTAGCCAGCTCGGTCAGTTGCGTTTGCGCGCCTAAGAGTTCCAGGTAGCGGTCCTTCAGCTCAGTCAAGTCAACAACCCGTGTCAAAATGTTGAACTGACGCGCAACTTCTTGCGCGTCAGTTTTATCTTCATTATAATTTCGACGTGAACCGCAGGGCATGATCAGCCCCACGGTGTTCTCGCACGCCATCTTGCAGAGAATACCCACGAGCGCACTGTCCTTGCCACCGCTATTCCCGTAAACAACGCCGGAAGCTCCGGCATTGTTTAGGGTCTCGCGGATAAATGCGATGCGCTGTTGCGCTTCCTGCTGATAGTTGCGTGTCATGATTATTAGTAGATGAACAACATTTCGCGATATTTGGGCAACGGCCAAGCCGCATCATCGACGATGCCTTCGAGCTTGTCGACGACCTGACGCAAGGCGCCTGCCGCTTCGATCACCTTCTCATGGTCGCCCGCGAGCGCCTTATCCAGCCCATCAATGGAGCCCATGAGCATATCCAGTTGCCCGCCCACCTTTTCCGTGTAGTTCTGAAGCGAGGTAATCCCGATTCTCACATGCGCGGATTTTGCCTGGTTGAGGGCGTGTGCAGCCTTGTCGAACGCGGAGATGGCCACCGGGAGGATGATACTCTTGGCGATTTCCAAGGCGATTTTCCCTTCGATGTGAACCTTACGATGATATTCCTCGAGGAAGATCTCGTACCGTGACTCGAGTTCAACCTTGCTCAGTACGCCGTACTTCTGGAAGAGCGCGACATTCTCCTTCTTCAGCAAGGGCTTGATGCCTTCCAGCGTCGTCCGGAGATTCGGAAGTCCGCGACGTGCTGCTTCTGTAGCCCACTCGGCACTGTAGTTATCACCGTTGAAGATGATGGCCTTATGTTCTGAGATGACCTTTTTCAGGAGCTTCTGCAGCTGCACATTGAAATCAGCCTTCTTAAACTTCTCAATCTGGTCGGCCATGAAGTCCATGGACTCTGCAACGATCGTGTTGAGCACCACATTCACACCTGCGCAGGACTGGCTCGAGCCCGGGGCACGGAACTCGAACTTGTTGCCGGTGAAGGCGAAGGGGCTCGTGCGGTTACGGTCGGTTGCATCACGCGGAAGCGAGGGCAGAGCATCGACGCCAATTCGCATGGAGCCAGCCTGCTTGCTGGAGGTCGCACCGCCCTTTTCAATCTGCGCAATCACATCTGCGAGCTGATCGCCCAAGAACATCGAGACAATGGCCGGAGGCGCTTCGTTGGCACCCAGGCGGTGGTCGTTACCCGCATACGAAGTACTGGACCGCAGAATATCGCTATGCATGTGCACGCCGCGAATGATCGAGCTGAGCACCGTCAGGAAGATGGCGTTCTGGTGCGGATCTGCACCCGGCTCGAGCAGGTTCTGCTTGCCATACGCGACCGACCAGTTGTTGTGCTTGCCCGAGCCGTTCACGCCGGCAAAGGGCTTCTCATGCAGCAGGCAGACAAGGCCATGGCGCTCGGCTGTCTGGCGCAACACTTCCATGACGATCATATTGTGGTCAACAGCAAGGTTCAGCTCTTCAAACATCGGAGCGATTTCGAACTGCGCGGGCGCCACTTCGTTATGACGCGTCTTGGCTGGGATGCCCAGCTTCCAGAGCTCCGTCTCGACATCGTTCATGAAGGAGAGGATGCGCGGCTTGATGGAGCCGAAATAGTGGTCTTCAAGCTGCTGATGCTTCGGGGGCGGGGCGCCGAAGACGGTGCGCCCGGTCTGCACCAGGTCAGGACGGTTGAGATAGAAACTCTTGTCGATCAGGAAGTATTCCTGTTCCGGCCCGAGCGTGACCATTACGCGTGACTGCGGCAGATCAAAGCAGTCCATCAGACGGGTCACGGACTTCTTTAATGCCTGGATCGAACGCAGGAGGGGCGTCTTCTTGTCCAAGGCCTCGCCCGTATACGAGCAGAATGCCGTCGGAATGCAAAGCGTCGCTCCGTTCGCGTGACGCTTGATGAAGGCCGGGCTGGTCGGATCCCATGCGGTGTAGCCACGCGCCTCAAAGGTCGAGCGCAACCCGCCAGAGGGGAAGCTGGAAGCATCCGGCTCGCCCACAATCAGGTTCTTGCCCGAAAAAGCCATGATCGCCTCGCCGGTCCCTGTCGGATCAAGGAAGGCGTCATGCTTTTCAGCCGTGCTGCCTGTGAGGGGCTGGAACCAGTGGGTAAAGTGTGTCACGCCACGCTCCAAGGCCCAAGTCTTCATGGCATGCGCCACATCACCCGCAATGGCCGGATCCAACGGGATCCCGTCATTCAGCGTGGAGAGCAACTTCTCGGCGGTGGACTTCGAAAGATACTTGCGCATCACTTTCGTCGTAAACACATCCTCGCCATAGAAATCGAGTTCAAAGGGTGTAGCCTTAGCCGAAGGCTGGACTTCAAGTTTAGCAATCTTCTTGAGTGCATCTGTACGCGTATTCATAAAACAGTTCCTTTTTTTCGGTTGCGTTTTTTTACTTGCAATTATCATACCAAAAAATCATTTCAGGTGAAATGGCAAATTTTTTATCACGAAAAAGGGAGAAATCAGTGATAACAACAGTTGTTTCGCTGAAATCTCCCCACCTCATCTCATTTTTTTTACATTTTAGTAAAGCAATTGCTACATTGTTTTACCAATTCCGTAAAAAATATTAGAGCGATGCACCTAGGTTAATGCCGCCCCAGATGAGGTTGTCCTCGTGATAGACATCTTTAAGATCACCGTTCATTGTGCTCATCCAGCCCAGACGCACGCCAACGAATACGGTATCCGTAATGTTGTATTTTGCATAGATCGTGGCAGTGCCATCGGTGAACCAGGACTTACTATCCTGACCGAAGTAGTACTGCGTATAGGGATCCGTAGCACCTCCGAAGGCCAGTTCCGCACCGGCGACCAGGTTATCGGCCAGGCTGACCTCCTTGCGCAGACCAATCGTTGCATAGACGCCCTCAGCCTCTGAGTAGTCATAATACGCCTTCACAAAGGGGATTACGATGTCGTTGTTATAGGCGGCGCTCACGAATACTTCCTTGGTGCTCGGATAATAGTCCGCTGAACTGATGGACGGGAAGGTGTACCAGACATGCCCGACACCGAGCGCCACATCCCCGACATTCACGGAATACTGGAGTGTATAGTCGATCTCGTTCATCCCGGCCACATGGGTCTGATGATTGTTCCCGGTGGCATCAAAATTCATCCAGACATCCGCAGCAACGGTTCCATAGTCACCGAAGGAGTAGCTCATGGCAACATCCGGCTGCCAGACCGGCTCATCATTCAACACGCAACCATGCCAGATGTAAGCTGAATAGAGATCCAGCGTGGCGCCAACCGTAAGCGGGAAGGCGGCCTCCTCCTTGGCAACCTCCGGCGTGGCCGCCGGAGCATTGGTTGAGACGGGTTCCGCTGCATTCACGAACAGCACACTTGCAAAAACAAAACTGACTCCTAATAGACGATTCATTTTTTTTCCTCTTGCCCCTTCAGGGGCCTTTTAATTGTTTTCTGTTGAGTTGGGTTTAGAGTCTTGCAAAACGCCCAGGTGCGTTTTGCAAGATACCGGTTACGACTAGGTGTTGATAAAGAACTGGAACCCGGGATAAGCCTCCATGCCGTGTTCTCCGACATCCAACCCGCGCAGTTCTTCTTCTTCGCTGACTCGGACGCCTATCGTCTTCTTAATCGCAATGAAGATCAACAGCGCCGCAGGGAACGCGAAAGCCGCAGTGGCCAGAATGCCAATCCCCTGGCTCATGAGGGTGAAGCCAGAGCTGGCCGGAGCAAAGAGCCCCACCGCCAGTGTGCCCCAGATGCCGTTCACGAGATGAACCGACAGCGCGCCGACCGGGTCATCCAGTTGCAGCTTATCAAAGAGCAATACTGCGGGAACAACAATCACGCCACCGACAAGGCCGATGATGATCGAAGCCGTCGGGCTCACGCAATCCGCACCTGCGGTGATCGCGACCAGGCCCGCCAGGCAGCCGTTGAGCGTCATCGAGACATCCGGCTTACGGATAAAGATCGCACTTGAGAGCAAGGCTCCTACAATACCGGCGCAGGCGCCGAACATCGTGGTCACGAGCACAAAGGAGACCTTCTGCGGATCAGCCGACAGAACCGAGCCGCCGTTGAAGCCGAACCAGCCCAGCCACAAGCAGAATACGCCGATCGTCGCCAACGGGATGCTGTGTCCCATGATCGCCTGAGCGCGTCCGTTTACATACTTGCCGATACGCGGGCCCAGAACCATGATACCCGCCAATGCTCCCCAGCCACCGACGCTGTGCACGAAGGTCGATCCGGCAAAGTCATGGAACTTCAGATCTGCCAGCCATCCCATGCCCCAACCCCATGACCCGATGATCGGGTAGACCAGCGACACGTAGATCACGGTGAAGACGAGATACGAATAGACCTTGATCCGTTCAGCCACAGCGCCTGAAACAATCGTGGCTGCTGTCGCGGCAAACATCCCCTGGAAGAAAAAATCTGTCCAGTAGGAGTAGTTACCCTTATTGTAATCAAAGGCTGGCCCCGAAGGCTCGCCGACACCGAAACCGGCAAACCCCAGGATCTTCCCGAACAGCCAGTTGGCTTCGCCCGGATACATCAGCGAAAAACCGCAGACAGCGAAGGTCAGGAACCCGATCGCGGGAGTCAAGGTGTTCTTAAACAAGATGTTCGAACAGTTCTTGGCCCGGCACAAACCAGACTCCACCGTTGCAAACCCCAGATGCATCAGGAACACCAACATGCCAGCACCCATGACCCACAGGTTGTTCACTGCGAACATGGCCTCCTGAGCAGGTGTCGGAGGGACAGCCGCTTCAGCTGCATGCCCGACGCATGCGAGCCCTACACCACCCAAAACAATCATCCAATTTTTCATATTCATGATCTTTTCAATCCTTTCTTATTCGTTTATCCAATAGCCTCTGAACCCTTCTCGCCCGTCCGGATGCGGATGCACTGATCGAGCGGTACCACAAAGATCTTTCCATCACCGATCTTCCCGGTGCGTGCACCAGCAATAATGCCTTCAACCGTGCGATCGACGAATTGATCGTTGACCGCGATGTCCAGACGCACTTTCTTGAGGAGGTTCACCTCCTGAATCGCACCACGGTACATCTCCGTGTATCCCTTCTGCTGACCGCACCCCACTGAGTTTGTCACGGACATCTTGAAGATATCCCGCGCAAACAGCTCCTGCTTCACCGCATTCAGCCGCTCAGGCTTAATGTACGCAATAATCATTTTCATGATGGTATCCTTTCGTTATTTGATGCACTCCCTATCGCACATCGTGTGCCAAACTCTTAAAACAACTTTTTTTGTTAAAAATTGAGACTTTTATTTGATTTATAGCTATTTTTAGAGCATTTTATTACTCTATTGTAAAAAAAATTATAAAAAACAGTACATTTTTTTCTAGGAAAAAACATGCTATCCCTTGTTTAGAGCCTCTCTCCAGCAGAGCTGGAATAAACCGAGAGGGAGCTTGTTTCTCCAGAGGCAGGTGGTTTTGGGAGACGCGCAAAGCAAGCGGTATTCCGCGTGACGCCGCTTTTGCGAGACCCAGAAAAGCGGTGCCGCACTCGCCTTCCGGCTCTGCTTGTCACCGCATTCCAAAAAGCTCTCGCCATCTCGTGTGTTTCCGTGTTTTTCCGCCTGCCCACCGTCTTGCCCGCGGAAGTCGTATTCGCGGAGGCGCGCTTAACGCTGAAGCTGAACATCGAACATTCAACATCGAACATCCAACGTCGAACTTTGAATAAGGCGATATAACAGTTCTTGGAAGTTACGAGGACAACCTATACGCCCAGGATTTGAAACGCGTTGCAAAAAAAATGATGCACAGTCTTCCATTGGCGATACTGGCGTGCTATACTGAAAAAAACAATTAAAGGAGGGTTCGTATGTCAACTGTGATGAAGCGAATAGCAAAAGTAGCGCTGGGGCTGGTTCTTGTCGTGGTCCTCATACTGGTGATCGTCATCCTTGCGCTTGACTCCATCGTCAAGGGGAGCATCAACACGGCGGCACCCAGATTATTGGGTGTCAACGCCCATGTCGACAGTGTCAGCATCAGACCGTTCAGAGGCATTGTCCATCTGAAGAAACTGACACTGGCCAATCCCGAAGGTTATAACAAAGACAAATTTCTTTTCGCCGTCGACGAATTCTATGTCAGCGTCGACATCGCGTCCCTCTTCTCGGACACCATCAAGGTTCACAAGATCCTGATCAATGGGCCCGGGTGCACGTATGAAGTGAAGAGCGGAACGTCGAACATCGATGCGCTGATCGCAAAGATCAACAAAGGGAAGGCTGCACAGCAGGAGAAGCAAGTTGATGCGCAAGCGACTCAGCAACCTCAGGAGAAGAAAGCGGGCAAGAAGGTCATCATCGACGAGATTTGCCTCAAAGACACCAAGCTCGCCTATTGCTCGAGCATGACTGCCGGCACCTTCCTGACCATTCCCGTTCCCGCCATCATTATCAAGGATATTGGAAAGGGGCAGGACGGGACATCCTTCGCAGATGCGCTCACAGATGTCTTCAACAAAATACTCACGAGCTTTGGCTCCGCGATTGCAGGAGCTGGCGAACTCGCCGGAAAAGCCCTGGGCGAAGGCTTCAAGGTCGCAACCAATGCGGTGCAGGCTTCCTCCGATGCGTTGAAGGCTTCGACAGATGCGCTTGACTCTGGCGTTAAGGATGCAACGAAAGCTGCCGAATCTGCACTTGATAGTGTCGGCGGTCTTTTCAAGTCCAAGAAAAAATAAGCGCATGCACAACGATAAACCTGGTAACACATTGAGTACGCAGAGCATCAAACGTTTGCCGCTCTACCTGCGTATCCTGTCGGAAATGCGCGATGCGGGAGATGAATACGCTTCAAGCGCGGTCGTTGCCGAGCGGCTGAGTCTTGACCCGATCATGGTGCGGAAGGACTTGGCGGGGTGCGGGGTGACCGGTCTGCCACGCAAGGGTTTCCCCCTGGCGGATCTCTATCGTGCCGTCGAGCGGAATCTCGGATGCAACGTCACGTGTGAAGCCATCATGGTGGGCGTGGGCAAGCTGGGCGCTGCTTTGCTTGGGCACTCCGGCTTCGAGCAATACGGCATCAAGATCGTCGTAGCCTTTGACCTGAAGCCATCAGAGGTCAACCGCGTCGGCATCCCTGTTCATCCCATGCGCAAACTGGAGGAGGTTGTTTCCAAGACAAAAGCCAGGATTGGTATTTTGACGGTTCCGGCGGAGGCGGCACAGTCTGTTGCGGACCGTATGATCGCAGCCGGCATCAAGGGCATCTGGAACTTCACCCCCGTCCATCTAAAAATTCCAGAGGGTGTCATTGTCAAACGTGAAAATCTGGCGACCAGCCTGATTGTTCTTTCGCACCGGCTCCGCGCGGCTAAACTGATTTGAGCATGTAGCGATTAGACCTTGCCGACCCAGCGGCGCATGAAGTCGGCGACAGGCAGTCCGGCCTCGACATGACGCACGAGCGCACTGCCAAAGATAATGGCATCCGGGCGATCGGCCACAGGGATCGCATCCAGTTGCTCTGGGCTTGAAAAACCAAAGCCCAGTGCCAGCGGAATACGGAAGGCCTGACGCGCGCGGCGCAGCGTATCCGATAAATCAGGAGGAAACTCGGAACGGACGCCAGTGATGCCCAGGACAGAAATCACATAGACATATCCGGTGGCCACTTCAGCATACGCTTTCATGCGTTCAAGCGAGGTGTTGGGCGCGACAAGGGCGATCAGGTGAAGGCCGCACGCGGAGAGCTGCTTCCGGAAAGGCGCGTCCTCATCCAGCGGCAAGTCAGGGATGATAAAGCCATAGACGCCCACATCCTTCGCCTCCTGAGCGAGCCGCTCAAAGCCATATTGCAAAAAGGGATTCATGTACCCCATCAGCACCAGCTTCGCCTTGAACTGGCCCTTGCGCTGGCGTAACCCCTCCAGGATGCTTTCGAGCGTCACGCCGTTTTCAAGCGCCTTCATCGAGGCCGCTTCAATCACCGGTCCGTCGGCCACGGGATCAGAGAAGGGCACGCCAATCTCGATGATGTCCGCACCGTTTTCATCCAGCTCCTTGAGATTCTTCCAGAAGGTCTCCACGGTCGGAAAACCAGCCGTCATAAAGGGGATCAGCATCATATTCCAAGTTCCTTTCGGATGATATCCATATCCTTGTCGCCGCGTCCGGAGAGATTGACCACCACGTTCGAGCCTTTTGCGAACTGCTCGGGATTGTCCAGGACCCAGGCCAGCGCATGGGAGGATTCAAGCGCAGGGATGATGCCTTCCTCGTGGCAGAGGGCCTGAAAGGCGGCCAAGGCCTGCCGGTCGATCACCGGATGATACTCGGCCCGCTTCGTCGCCTGGAGCATGGCATGTTCAGGGCCCACGCCTGGATAGTCCAGCCCCGCAGAGACCGAGTGCGAAGGCTCGATCTGCCCGTTTTTGTCCTGGAGCAACATCGTATACTCCCCATGCAGGACCCCGGGGATGCCACGGCCGAGGGCCGCAGAGTGATAGCAGCCGGGTTCGCCCGTTCCGCCTGCTTCGACGCCGATGATGCGGACCGACGGATCGTCCACGAAGGGATGGAACATCCCGATCGCATTGGAGCCGCCGCCCACGCAGGCCACCACCGCATCAGGAAGGCGCCCGGTCCGTGCCAGCATCTGCGCGCGGGTCTCACGGCCGATGACGGATTGGAAATCGCGCACGAGCGTCGGGAAGGGGTGCGGCCCGGCAGCCGTGCCAAAGCAGTAGTGCGTTGTATTCTGGGTGACCACCCATTCGCGCAAGGCCGCGTTGATGGCGTCCTTCAAGGTGCGCGTGCCGCTCTCGACCGGGATCACCTCCGTGCCAAGCAGCTTCATCCGGCGCACATTCGCGGCCTGGCGGATCACGTCATCCGCCCCCATAAAGATGCGGCAGGTCAAGCCCAGCCGTGCAGCAGCGGCGGCTGTCGCCACCCCGTGCATCCCTGCTCCGGTCTCAGCCAGGAGCGAGGTCTTGCCCATACGCTTGGCCAGCAACGCCTGCCCGAGGGTATTGTTCACCTTGTGCGCGCCCGTATGGAGCAGGTCTTCACGTTTCAAGTAGAGGTTGAGCCCGAGGCGCGCCGAGAGCGTCGGACAGAGGGTCAGCGGCGTCTCACGCCCCGCATAGTTACAGAGCAGGTCATTCAATTCCGCCTGGAATTGCGGATCCGGCAGGAAGGTCTCCATGGCGGCTTCCAACTCATGAAGCGGCGGGATCAACGACTCGGGAACAAAGCACCCGCCGAAATCACCAAAATATCCTTTTCTCATAACAGTTCCTTTATCTCTCGAATCAATTTCGCACTCTTGATGCCCGGGGAGGACTCCACACCGGAGTTCACATCCAGTCCGTCAGGCTGGCAGACCGCCAGCAACGCGGGAATGTTTTGAACAGTCAGTCCGCCCGCAACAAAGAAGGGTCTCGCGGCTCCTGAAAGCAACTGCCAGTCAAAGGGCTTTCCTGTCCCATAGCCGGAGTCAAAGAGGGTGTAGGCCACAGAGGGCGCAGCGGTCATCTCAGCAGAAGCAGGCACGAGCGCCTCAGGAAAGCGTACGCGGATGACACGTTCGCCACCAATCGCGCGAACCACTTCATCGTCCTGGCGGGCATGCAGTTGCGCATAGTCAAGACGGGCCAAGTCCATGATCTTCAGGATCGCATCGGCGTCCTGCGTCGTAAAGACCCCCACCCGCTTGCAGCAGCCGGTCTGCAGGGTTGCTACGTGTGCCGGAGTGACATACCGCGGACTGGCAGGATGAAAGACGAAGCCGCAAAAGTCAACGCCCATCTGCTCACAGACCGTTGCATCCTCTTGTCGCGTAATGCCACACACTTTCAGCAACGGTTTATGTGAATCGGCCTGCATAACTGAGGATGCGTCGGGGTGTGTTTAAGCCCCCAGGATCGTTCGGATCACATCTTCCGCGTGGTAACGCGTCTTGCCGTCCTTACAGAAGCGCTCGATGTTGAGGGCATCATCGCCCAACGTCACAATCGCGGGCTCCTTGTATCCGTCCGGCCGTACTTGAGGCATCCCCGCAGCCGCGAAGAGGCCATTGCAAATACACTTGCGCCCGATTATGGACTCCGGGGTGCCTCCCTTTGCCAGATAAACAGCATCGGGTTCGGCTGCGCAGCGATAGCCAATCGTGCCATCCGCATTTCGATACGGCTCCCGTAAATAGCCAATATCGCAGATCTTGCATCTTTTGCGGACAACTTCAGGATCTGACAGGGTTCCGTCTATGGATGCCACCTTAAACGGGAAGCCTGTGGGCGAGACAACAGGATCGGTAATAACCTTAATCTTGCCTGCCAGCAACAGGTCTAAAGCCGTATGTTTCAAGTCAGTCGCAAACCCAGATTCTTCAGAGAGGGCAAAGGCGGATCCGACTTGAAGACCGGCCGCACCCTCTGCCAGCGCCTCTTGCAGCTTTTCAGGGGAACCAAAGCCACCGCCGAGCCAGAAAGGCAAGCCCAGTTTCCGCATCGCTTCCAGATTCACCACATCACGTACGCCATAGATCGGTTGTCCAAACTCATCCAATTTCAGTTGGCCCCGGGGAGGTGCGTTATGGCCGCCTGCGGTAGGGCCCTCAATCACAAAGCCCTCGACACTGCCTTCCGCCCGGCGGAGCAGCATCGTCGCGAGCGAATCCGACGAGATGATGGGAAGGAAGTCAGGCCGCTTCAACTCCGGAAGGGCCACGTCGGTCAACAAGCTTGCCGGATCAAAGGTGCGCTGGCAATCCATGTCCGGTGTCGCATCGATCACACGCACCGGATAGCTCGCCGCCTCATGCTTCGCAAATAAATCCAATACGCGGGGCACGTTCACCGGGATGCCTGCACCCATAATGACAACCGAGACACCCGCCAGCATGGCTCCGTAAATCGAGGGCAGATGCGGAATCTGGATCTTTTCAAGATAGTTGATGCCCACAGGGTTTTCATGGCCTTCGCGCGCCAGAAAAACCTCCACAAAATTAGCCACCACACAGAGTTCATCCAGCACAATGTTCTTCTTGAGCGTATGCATCCCCGTCAGCTTGTAGGGAGCAGTGGCTGTTTTGCCAGCGGGAACAAAATAGGCATCCAACACGCGCTGTGCCAGCCTCGGAATCGGGAAGGCTTGTAGCGCACGACGGATATCGCCACCTAAATCGCCATCCTGCAGACGCCGCGCAAGGACCACATCAAGGCCGGTGCCAGAGACAACGCCCAGTTGCCCCAAACGCGACACGGTATTGGCGAGATGCCAATTGGAAATCGCAATGCCCATGCCGCCTTGAATGATTTTTGGAAGTGTAATTTTCAATATGCTCAATCCTTTTCTTTAATACCCACTATGCTCTCTTCTCAAAAAAGGCTCATATATTATCATAACTTGGTTAAACACTCAAGCTGACAAGCAAACATTTATGCACTTTGCGTTCCATTTTATGCCCCACGGATGGATCGTAGCGCTGCTTCGGGGTCAGGCTGGGACATCAGCGCGCTTCCGATGAGCGCAGCATCATACCCCGTCAGACGGGTCAGTGCTTCATGCGAATCAATGCCGCTCGCAGCGATCCACCGCTCCTGCGGAAGGCGCTGACGGATCAGCCGCAACGTCGTGGACATATCCACGGCCAAAGTCTCCAGATCCCGGTTGTTCACCTGGATGATGCGCGATCCCGCTTCACGAGCGAGTTCCAGTTCAGCTTCGTTAAAGATTTCAACGACTGCTTCAATACCAAACGATTCGGCCAAGAGCAGCAAGTCACGCAGTTGCTTTACATCCGGCGTCAACGCGACAATCAGCAACAGCGCAGAGGCAGGTGTGGTGGCTGTATCACGGACTTGCAGTTCATCAAAAATGAAATCCTTTCGCAAGAGCGGCAGATGCGTATGCTGCGCAATCTCATGAAGGAACGCCAGATCGCCTCCGAAAAAGCTCTTTTCGGTCAATACAGAGATGGCCTGCGCACCGCCTTCGGTGTAGAGTCGCGCGATGTCAGCAGGCGTGATCCCTTCGTTGATGATGCCACGCGAGGGCGAGGCCCGCTTGTATTCCGCAATGATGGAAATAGCCCCTGTTCCTCCCGGGGTCCGGTCGGCCCAGATAAAGGCAGGACGTGCGCCCTGAAAGGACGCTGCCGGCGGATGGGCGCGCAAGTTCGCCACTTCGTCCGCCTTGGCTTGTCTAAAGCGCTCAAGGGCCATGAAGCACCTTCTTTCCAACGCCTCCGGCAACAGCCTCGCGGGCCTTGGCCATGCAGGTGGAGAGCGGCATATTCGGATTCAGCAAATAGAGCGCAATGCCCACATTGAGTGCCACCGTGTCCTTGACAGCCTGCGACGCGCGGCCGCTTAAAATATCGCGCATCACCCGTTCCGCATGGTCCAAGGACTCCACACGCAGCTCCTCTTCTGTACACGGTGCGATATCATAGTCGGCAGGGTTGATATCCAGCTCCTCGAGTCGGCCCTCCTGAACCAGGATCACCTTCGAGATGCCTAGCGGCGTCAGCTCATCAAATCCGCCTGCTCCATAAACAACCGCCGCACGCTTGAGAGTCGACACAAGCAAGGTCTCGGCCATCAACCTCAACAATTCAGGACGTGCGACACCGAGCACGATATGCGACGGACGCGCCGGATTGAGAAGCGGCCCGAGCAGATTAAAGATTGAGCGTACGCCCAACTCTTTCCGCAACGGGGCGATCTGGCTGAAGACGGGATGATAGAGCGGCGCATAGAGAAAGACGAACTTCCGCGCTTTCACACGTTTCGGAGCATCTTCGGCGAGCGTATTGATCGGAATCCCCAGTCGCTCCAGCACATCCGCGCTTCCGCACTTGGACGTAATGGCGCGGTTGCCATGCTTGACAACCTGATAGCCCATGCCCGCCAAAGTCAACGCCGTAGCGGTCGAACAGTTGAACGAGCTCCGTCCGTCGCCCCCTGTCCCGACCACGTCGATGAAATCGCCATCAATGCCATCCACACGGATCGAACGCGCGAGTGCCGAGCGAGCAGCCTGAGCCAACTCGATCGCTGTTTCACCCTTGAGTCGCAGGCCCATCAGAAATGCACCGGCCTGAACAGGCGGCATCTTTGAATCCATCAACGCCTCAAAGGCGTACGAGGCCATGGCTGAATTCAAGTCACGTCCCTCTGCAAGCGTATTGAGCACGTTCTTCATCTGAATCTCGCTGCTCGCTGCAGAAAGAATCGCCTGCGGGAAGTTCGCCAGCAACTTCATGCCGTCCGGAGTCAGCACCGACTCCGGATGGAACTGGACGCCCGCCCAGGGGCGGTCACGGTATTGCAAGCCCATGACGACATCTTCCGGACCGCGCGCCGTGACAGTGAAGACCGGGCTCTTCTTGCCGGCCTCCAGTTGCACCGCCAGCGAATGGTAGCGGCCCACACACATCGGATTCACAATGCCCTTGAACAGGCCCTGCCCGTCATGCGTGATATCCGATGTCTTGCCGTGCATGATCGAGGGCGCGCGCAGCACCTCCACGCCTGCGAAGAGTCCGAGGATCTGATGCCCCAGGCATATTCCCAGCACCGGGACAGAGGGGTCCAGGCGCTTCAGGAATTCCAGGCAGTAGCCGGAGTTGATGGGATGGCTCGGTCCCGGAGAGATGCAGACTTTCTCAAGAGCGGGATCTGCCGCCAGTTCCAACAACCGCGGATCGTCGTTATACACCACGACAGGTGTTTCACCTAACATGCTGAAGGCCTGCACGAGGTTGTAAGTGAAGGAGTCATAATTGTCAATGAGTAAGAACATGTCTAATTCCAATCCTTTGCTAAAGTCTTTTTGTGTATGATAGATAAATACTTTTTCGCTAAGGGCGCAAGTTGGGTGAAGGACGGCGTGCCTACGCAAGCCCGTGGGTACACGGGAGGCAAAGCTCGTCCTTCACCCGGCATCCATCTTGAACAATCTCGGGTGCTTGCACGAGATAAGCCCCGGCGGTATTCCGCCACTCGCGGGGGCTTTCCGTGCAAGCAACTCATAGCGTTCTTAGCGTAAAACATTCTCATAATCTTATTAATTCGGCACTACTTGCTAGCCGATGACCAGCTTCATGATGGCTGCTTTGTTTTGACACTCAGCATACTCGCTTGCAGGGACTGAATCGTAAACGATCCCCGCGCCAGCCTGCCAGTGCAGCTTGCCATTCTTGATCCAGAGGCTGCGAATGGTGATGCCCATGTCCAGGTTGACCGCATCCTTGTCCAGACCAATCCAGCCAATGCTGCCCGCATACGGTCCGCGCGGACGCTTCTCCGTTTCCGCAATGATCTCCATGGCCCTCACCTTCGGAGCGCCGCTCACCGTCCCGGCCGGGAAGGTCGCGGCGATCACATCGACTGCGTCGAGATTGGGATTCAACTGCGCAGTCACACGCGAGGTCAGATGCATCACATGTGAGAAGCGCTCCACCTCCATGAGGCGTTCAACCTTGACCGTCCCTGAACGCGCCAAACGTCCCAGATCATTGCGCCCTAAATCCACAAGCATGAGATGTTCCGCGCGCTCCTTGGGATCTTGCAATAGTTCAGTGGCCAGCCGGGAGTCCTCCTCCTCAGTCTTGCCGCGCTTGCGTGTACCCGCGATCGGCGAGAGCTGAAGCTGGTTCGCCGCGCAACGGATCAGCAGCTCCGGCGACGAGCCCATCAAGGTGATATCTGGAAAGTCCATGTAGAAGAGATACGGGGACGGATTGATACGCCTCAAGCGGCGGTAGAGCGCGAAAGGTTCGCCTTCAAAGGCGGTCTCGAAGTGCGTGGAGAGCACCACTTGAATCGCTTCGCCCTGCCTCAGTTGCTCTTTGATGTTCTCGACTTGCGCCATGTACTGTTCCTGCGTCACGCTCTCCGTGGTCGAACCGACTTTAAAGGCCTCTTCCTCAAGCGCGGGCGCAGGCTCTTCATGCGTATCTGTCAGAATCAGCTCGGCCACACGGTTATAGATATGGTCGAAAATCACCACGCGACTCGGCAAGATGAGACATCCTTCAGCCTCCTCCGCTGCGATCACCTTGGCGAGGCGCTTCAGGGTCAGCCCTGCGATCCCATACCCCAAATAACCATAGAGCCCCCGCGTAATCGCCGGCTGGGCTGCAAATTTCGGATCCGGCTGAATGGTAACCGCCTTCAAGACCGCGCGCAGCCCCTCCAGGAAGGGCATGCCCTCCAGCGACGACAACGGTGCGAGCCGTTCATCCTTGATCTCCAGGTTTAGCTTGCCTGCACGGCAATTGACCGACAGCAGGCAACCTGTCGCCAGGATGCTGTACTTGCCCCAACGCCCGTCGACCTCCGCGCTCTCCAGCAGGATACCCTGCGGATTGCGGAGAAACAGGCTGATCGGCGTGTCGGTGTCACCCTCAAGGTAACGTCCCTGCTGTGATAATATGATCTGTGTTGTCATGTCAAATCCTTGTTACTTCAAATAGAAACAGCGCTCACTATAACTGTTTCTACATGTAGAGTCAATTCGTTTCTTCAAAAAGAAACATCTTTTTTATTTGGCGCTCTTTTGGAGATTATCGAGGTCGTCGATATCATCGAAATCATCGACAATCTTGGATCGCTCAATCATCTCACCTCATGTTTGTCACTAAAATAAGCGATTTGCACTTGCGTTGTCCATCAATAAGAGCGAAAATCCAAAAATCAGTGGCTTTTATTGGTTCTTCGAACATTTTTATGGGTAGAGGCTAAGTCTTCCACAAAAGAACAGGATGGACGTTCGGTAATTTGAGAAGTTTCTAAACCCTCTTGCATTTGCCTTGATCGCCTGTATCTTGCTGTTAAAGCCTTCCGTTATCGCATTGGTGATGTAACAGTCGAAATAAGTTACGATATTCTCAAGGTGGCGTTTGAGCATCTCCGCCACTTTTCTCATCGGGCGAAGCTTCACCGACAAGGCCTCGTTATACCAGAAGTCAAAGAATCTCCTCGCAAAGTCCTTGTCCCGCCTTGTCCAGAAGTCAGTGAACATGTTTTTGACGTGCCAGGCTTTCGCGACATCCAGCGACTGCCGCCGTAAATCCTCGAGCTTCGCCTTGGCCTCGTCGCTCATGCTTTCAAAACCCTTGAGCCATAGATACTTTGTCTTCTTGAGCCTGTCGTCACCTTTCTTCTGCAGCCGGGCGTGCTCCGCCTTGCGCACGGAGTCGACCGCATCCGCAAGATGTCTTACGATATGGAACTTGTCAAAGATGATGTCGGCATTTGGCAGCCGGGCCTTCACTGCGGCCTCATACGGGGCGGACATGTCCATGGCGACACCGCAGACCATCTCCCTCTGAAACGGATTCAGCCCTTCCGTAATCAGCTTCTCCGCGACCTCCGAGCTTCTCCCCTCGACAACCTCCAGGATGCGCCGTCCGTCTATGTCGCTCATGACGCTTATATACCTGTGCCCCTTCCTGAACGATTTCTCATCCATACCCACCCAGGCGATTTCGTCGGCCTCACGACGCTCCATCCCTCTTTCGACGGCGGACGCCATGATCGTCTGTATCTGCTTCCATCCCAGCCGTAGGATCTTCTGTGTGTCGGATATTGACCTTGCCCCCTCGATGACTTTGATCGCGAATGCCTCGAAGAGTAGCGTGAACCTTGAGTGCTTCCCCGCCCAGGGGGCCGCGATGGTCCTCACCTTGTGAGTTTCACACGAAATACGCGGGACTGAGGCATGTATGGTCGTCAGAAACTGCATCGTGTCCAGATGCCTCCATTGACGCTCGGGCGAATGATCATACAGGCTGCACTCCTTGCCGCATTCCGGGCACGCTGCCTCCTTGCCAATGTACTTAACGTGAATATCAACTCGCAGTTCCTGAACGCTCAGATCGACTTGATTCACTTCCCAATTTTTATCCAATCCCAATAGTAGTTCGTAGTGCTTGTTTGTTTCCATGAGTAAAGAATATCAAACCCTACACCTGCTTTCACCTGTTATTACCCACTAAAATGTTCGAAGAGCCCTTTTATTCCAGCAAATAAACGCTAACCTCCATTAAAGGTTGGGTCCTAAAGATGAAAAAGACATTCCTATTGCTCATGCTGGTTGCAGGGCTTGTTCGCGGCGAATCTATTTCCATGATACCCGTTACAAATCAGTATCTGATTGTGACAATCCCGAAAGACTGGACGTTCGACGTCGTCGCCGGCAAAGAGGAAGAGATGCAGATGTCGCTCTGGATCCCGGATGACAACGGGAGCAAGCTGATCTCCCTGTTTGCCTATTGGGGCAGCCTGGACCCGCGACAGTATGTGGGGACAAACATCGTCTCCACGTACACATTGGAAAATTCCAACTATTATCTGAGCAATCAGAACGGCTTGAAAAATTTGCAGGTCATTACACAAGGCCAGAAATATGCCATATCAACAGCCATTCCCCTGGACCTGAAACCCGAAACCCTCGCACTTCTTCTGAATTCGCTTGGAACACTGAAACCAAAATGAATGAGCAGCAAGGGAGAAAAGGACATCCTTGATTCTTTTGACAAAGGCGAGTACAAGCCGGTCAAAAACAAAAAGGCGGAAATGGCTAGATTGAGACAGTACGCCGTCAATACGACGCAGAAAAACAAGAGAATTAACATCCGCTTATCGGAACGGGACTTGTTTGGTATTCAAGCCAAAGCCACAGAAGAGGGCTTGCCCTACCAGACACTCATATCAAGCATTCTGCATAAGTACCTAGCTGGATCATTAAAAGAAGCAAACAGGGCATAACCATCCACTTCTGGCGATCGGCACTGCGCGCCTCCGCCAGAGTGGCAACGGTGGAGAGTCGGTTTTTCTTGTCCCTTTGCATGAAATCTGCCATGCTTTTGACATGACATGGAACAGCTCCTTAACCCTCAGCCGGATAAACAACCATGGATGAACTGCAAACGATCGGCATCAATGCGCTCTATCTTCTAGCCTTGATCAACCCCATCAGCAAGGTCTCGATTCTCACGGCGCTGATGCCGGAGGAAGAGGATCCGCGTTTTCGCTCCTTGACCAACAAATCCAGCTTCGTGGCAGTCTGCATCCTCTTCGGTGCCATGATCGTAGGGGATTTTCTTTTGCGGTCTGTCTTTCGCGTGGACCTCTACTCGCTTCGCCTGGCAGGTGGCGTGGTGGTCTTCTGGGTGGGATTAAACGCGCTCCGGAGCGGCGTCTTCTTTGAGAACGATGCTCATACCGGTATTGCGGATATGGCCCTTGTGCCGCTCGCCTGCCCCATGATCGCCGGCCCCGCCACCATCGCCGCCTGTATCGGCTTGCGGATGCAGTATGGCGTCTTCAACGCGACCATGGCGATGCTGCTGGCGCTCTCCGTCAACCACGTCATCATGCTGCTCTCCCCGGTTATCGGGCGACTGTTGAACCGGTCCCACATCCTCAGCGCCTTGATCCGTATCACAGGCCTCATCGTCATGACCATCGGAACGCAGATGGCACTCGATGGCCTCGCTGGCTGGCTCAAGGCCCAACAGCTGTAGGCAGCGACTAGAATAGTGCCGCAATGCGCTTAGGCGAGTTACCGAGAGAGAGCAGAATTTTAAAAAGCATATCCATGGTCACACGCTCTGGGTTCTTTTCGAGTCGCGCAAAATTGGGTTGTTTCATGTCGTTTCGTGCCGCGAGGGTTGTCTGGGACAGTCCTTTTTTCTTACGTTGACTCTCAATCTCCCGCGCAAGGTTCAGCTTGATCTTAAGTAGACGAGCCTCTTCTGGCGACATACCGAGAAAATCTGCCGCATCCCCCGAGACCCATCCTGACGCTTCAAGCCTTTTACGTTTTTCAGTATTCATCATTTTTATCCTTTCGCGATCACGTCATAACGTGCCAATCTAGCTCTGCAAAGACTAATCACCTCTTTGGGAGTCTTTTCTGTCTTCTTCTGAAACACATCTGCAATAATAATAGCATCCTCATCAATTCGTAGAACGATTCGCCAATGTCCCTCGGAAGCGTTCACCCTGATCTCAAAACATGAAACGCCTATTGAGGGCATTGGGCGCACATGGGGCAGCCCAATCATTGCGCCATCCTGTAAACGCCCTAACAGGAAACCTGCCTCTTGACGGGCCTTTTCGGAGAACGGGGGCGTCTTAACTTCATTACCCAGCCAGAATATGGGTTTCCTGCTTTTCATTTATCGAATATATCATTTTTGATATTAAACGTCAACTCGCTATTTTCCAGCCTCAAAGAACTGCTGCCTGTTGTGCGCAATTCTTTCGGAGGCAATTGAGAATGGTGACTGCATTGGCGGCGGCGATACGGTAGTAGACCTGTTTGCCGTGTCTCCTGGCCTCAATGATCCCGGCCCGCCGCATCTTGTTCAGATGTTGTGAAATCGCGCCTTGCTGGCCGCCGACAGCCTCGACAATATCTGTGACCATGCACTCGCCATGGATATCCAAGTGCTCCAGGATCTGCAAGCGTTGCGGATGTCCGATCATCTTGATGACATCGGCCATGCGGACGATAAAATTGATGGGAAGCTTTGCTATTTTCATTTTGCTCCCTTCCGATATGAATCGCCTGCTTGAACACCGGAGATAATGCGCACCTGATTTTCTGAATAGGGTGTCGTGGTCACCAGTTGATCCACCGCGCCAGTCGGTGTCTTGACTGTCAGATAGTCGAGCTGGCCGATCTCCTTGACTGCTTCGCGCGGCACGAGGAGCGCATCGTCGGAGCCAATGGCTAATTCGCAACGCGCAAACATTCCCGGAAGCACGCCTTTCAGGTCGCCGATCAAACACGCATCCACAGAGACGGTGCGACTTCCAGCATCAATCGACGGGATGACCTCTCTGATTTCAGCACGGATGGAGCGCTTCAGCGCTTCTAACGTGACGTCTAAAAACGTTCCTACTTTGACTGTGTGCACAAGCCCTTCGCGCACCGGCACCCGGACAAGCAGGCGCTCAGGATTGAAGAGTTTCAAGATCGGCTGTTGCGGTGTCGCCAGATCCCCCGGATCATGCAGACGTCCTGAAATAATCCCGTCAAAGGGCGCACGTATCTCCGTATACGCAAGGTTGATTTTAGCTGTCTCAAGCGCATGACGCATCATCGAGGCCTCCGCCTTTGTCACGGTCACCGCATTTTGAGCCGTGTCGAAATCGCGCCGCGAGATACCGCCGGCTTCAACGATTTTCTCCAGACGTTTGATGTCGGACTCCGCCAGATGCAGACGACTTTCAGCACCCTTCAGGTTCTCTTCTGCAGAGGCTACAGCGGACTTCCATTCGCTGTCCTCCAGCCGGACAAGGATATCCCCCTTTTTAACCGCATCCCCGCTCCGAACGCGGATCTCCGTGATCCGTGCAGCCGGGAGGCGCGAGAAGAGATCGACCATTTCGCGACTGCGAACCGTCCCGACCGCCTTATAAATCATGGGGATACGCGTCGGACGCAGTTCAGTCCATTCACCGCTCACGACGGGTGCCTGTGCCTCGCCGGGCGCGATTTTCACAGGGCCGCCCACGGTGCCAGACTGGTACAGCATCGCCCACAGAATAAACACCAATGAGGCCAACACAAACAACCCATAACCTACTTTTTTCTTATTTATTTTCATACTGTTTCCTCTTTCTCTAAAAGCATATAAATCACGGGAATCACCAACATGGTAAAGACTGTACTGGCGATAAGACCAAAGATCAACGCCCAGGCAAGTCCTGAGAAGATCGGATCAAGCGCGATGGGCCAGGCGCCCATGAGCGTGGTAATGGCAGTCAGCATGATCGGCCGGAAGCGGACAGCGCCGGACTTCATCACCGCCTCTTGCAGGCTCATGCCAGCAGCCCGGGCTTCAGCGATGAACTCCAACAGGACGATGCTGTTGCGGATCACGATGCCTCCCAAGGCAATCATGCCGATCATGCCTGTTGCTGTGAAAAAGACAGGGGACATATAGCCGCCGACCGACGAGGCTGACACGACGTTGAGGAGATAAAAGCCCGGGGCGATACCGATGATGGTCAGGGGAATCGCGCACATCATGATGAGTGACATCCTGAAACTCCGCGTCTGGACAATGAGGAGCAGGAGGATGCCCAGCATGGCCACACCAAAGGCGATTCCGAGATCGCGGAAGACGCGCAGGGTGATCTCCCACTCGCCCTCCCCGGCCCAATCGACTGTAACCCCAGCAGGCAGCGGCTCACGTTTCAACGTGCCGTGAATCGTGCTCAGGATAAGTTCGCCTGGCGCACGTCCGACAGGTTCCGCCGTCACGAACACGACACGCTTTAAGTTCTTGTGCATGATGGGGGTCTCAGTTGGCGCGCGTTCAAAGCGTCCCAGCTCTGCCAGTTCGACTGACCCGCTTGCGCCCCGGATGGAGAGCTGTTTCAACCGCTCAACATTATTCCGGTCAGCATAGGCGAGTTGCAAGTGGAGACTCAGGGGCTGGCGTTCATCCGGAACAGAGAGATTGCCAAGCGATACGCCCCCCAGGGCCATCCCGAGACACCCTGTTATTTCCTGAACCGTGATCTGGTGCGCAGAGGCCTTTTCAGCATCCACACGGAAAACCCAACGTTCAGCCGAGGGCTCCTGCAACAGATCAACTTCCTTGACATGCTTCGCGTCTGTTTTCATCAGGCGTGTGCCCAATCCTTTAGCGGCATCCAAGAGTTTTTCATAACTCATGTCCGGCGAACCGTACACTTCAGCCGTGATCGTCGCAAGCACAGGAGGTCCTGGAGGAACTTCAACAATATTGACCATCGCCCCATGCGACGTGGCGATCGCCTCGATGTTATCCCTGAGCCGCAAGGCGATCTCATGGGACGGCATCTTGCGCTGCGCCTTGGGCAGCAGGTTGACGCGCACATCCGCATGATTCGACTGGTTGCGCATGCCGTAGTGCCGGACCAAGCCATTGAAATCAATCGGCGAGGCCACGCCGACATAACTTTGCACATCAACAACTTCCCGTTGCCGCATGAGATACCCTTCAAACTCCGCAACCGCACGCGTCGTCTTTTCAAGCGATGTGCCTGGAGGCATCCTGACCAGGAGTTGAAATTCATCACGGTTGTCATACGGCAGCATCTTCAGCGGGACCTTAAAAAGCATCAACCCCACAGAAGCGACAACCAGAAGTCCCACAGTCAGCAGAAGCAGGACGGCCTTCCGGCGGGAGAAGAAGGGGCGTATCATGCCAGCATAAAGACGGCTGACCCAGGCCGGCGTCACATCCACTGTTTCTGCTGGTGCTTGGCTCGCCTGCTTGCCCAGCAATTTGAAGGCCATGAAGGGGACAAAGGTCAAGGCGCAGAGCGTCGAGAAGGAGACCGTCAACGGCACGTTGATCGCCATGGGACCCATGTAGGGGCCCATCATGCCTGTGATGAAAAACATAGGCGCGAACGAGACAATGATGGCAATCGTCGACATGATCACGGGCGGCAACACCTCTTTAACCGCAAAGAGCGTTGCCTCCAACGGACTCTTTTTACCCATGCGGATGTGACGCTGGATATTGTCCACATTGGTAATCGGATCATCCACCACCAGTCCTAGGCTCAGGATCAGCGCAAAGAGAGTCACGCGGTTCAACGTGTAACCAAAAACATAGTTGGTGAAGAGCGCCAGGGCGAAACTGACCGGCACCGAGCACCCCACCACCAGACTCTCACGCCAGCCCATGGTCAGCGCGATCAGCAGCACGACCGTCACAATGGCAAAAAACATCCCCATCACCAGATCATCCACGCGCCGGTTGGCAGACGTTCCTTGGTCGCGGGTGATATGCAACGTCACGTCCGCAGGAATAATACTCCCCTTCGCCGCCTTCGCCTCTGCAATGATCTTCTCCGACAGCGTGACTGCATTGATCCCTGCTTTTTTACTGAAGGCCAAAGTGACGGCCTGCTGCCCATTGTAGCGCACGTAAGATTCGGGAACGCGTGGCGCGTCAATCACTGTCGCGACATCGCTCAGCCGCACGATGCGGTCTCCTTCAGCCTTGACAATCAGCCGCGCAACCTCCTCCGCCTGCGTCAATCCGGTGTCGGTCATGACGAGGACTTCCTGTCCGGCTTGAATCTGTTTTCCGACAATCGAGGAGCTGTTCTGACGGCGCACGGCATTCTGGATGTCACCCAGTCCGAGTTGCCGTGCGGCGAGATTTTCCAGGATAGGTTCAATCCGAATCGTACGGGGATAGCCCCCGATCACATCCGTGCGTGAAATATCCGCAATACTTTCAAGTCGCGCACCCAGTTCTTCTGCAACCCGACGCAACTGGGCTCCATCATATTTGACACCTGTCAGAGCCAGCGTCACAATCGGTACATCGTTGATGCTGACCGGTATCACCCGCCAGCCCGTGACCCCGTCTGGCACCTGGTTCATGTTCTCGCTCATCTTGTCGCGCAGCCGGACCATGGCCCGGTCACGATCTTCGCCGACATGAAAACGGATGGTCACCCGTGCGCCATCGCGCGCACTTGATGAGTAGACATGTTCGACGCCGTCGAGCTGCCACAGAAGTCGTTCGAGCGGACGTGTGACCAGCTCCTCAGTTTCCTTCGGGGAATGTCCTGGAAAAGCGACCTCCACATCGGCCATGGGGACGACAATCTGGGGATCCTCTTCGCGGGGCGTGTAGATCATTGCGAGGACGCCCATCAGCATCGCGGTGACGATGAGCATCGCAGAAAAAGGACCTTGTAAAAAAAACCGCACTATTTTCATCACCATAGTTGATATCTCCGCTTATTGCACTGCCTTTGCTTGCAGTTTGAAGAGTCCTGGAATCAATAGAATCATGAGAATGATAGATGCCCCCCATTGCCAAAGAGGCACATGAGCTGCTTCGCTCGCAGCATGATGCTGCAGGATGGGAGCACTCTTGACAACAACCGGCAGGAAACTATCCAGCAGGAAGCCAGAAAGAATCGCGATTACGCAGATGGAGGCAAGATAGGCGATTGTCCCTCTGCGTCCGATTTCGCGCCAGAGCGTGATGACCGCAGCAGAATTGGTTGCAGGCCCGGCGATCATAAAAACCATGGCTGCGCCAGGGGAGACGCCTGCCTGAATCAACAGTGCGGCAATCGGCACCGATGAGGCGGAGCAGACATACATCGGAATGCCAATGATGAGCGCGAGCAGGTAACCCATCGGCCCCGGAGGAATGACGCTCGAAAGAAGTCCTTCAGGAACCAATGCAGACACGAGGCCAGCAATCAGTACGCCGAGCAGCAAAGGCCTCGCCATATCCCGAGGCAGAACAACAAAACCTTGCCGGAAAGCTCGCTGCCATGCAGCCGCCGATCTCCAACGAGGCTTCTCCGTGAAAAGAGGTTCTTCGTCAGCGGGGCAGGCCTCTGTCTCACAGCAACATGATGTCGATAAGCCAGCCTCTTTTTTCTCCGCTTCCGGGGTTTCCTTGCGGCACACCCAGTCCGTCAACAAACCAGCCACAATGCCAGAAAAAAAGGCGGCAATAATTCGGAGGAGCGCGATCACGGGTCCCAATAAAGAGTAGGTCAGGAAGATGCTGTCCACCCCCGTTTGCGGTGTCGAGGCCAGAAAACTGACGGTCGCGCCTTTGCCCGCGCCAGCCTTGCGCAAAGCAAAGGCTAACGGGAGGACCCCGCAGGAGCAGAGGGGCAACGGCACACCGATCAGTGCAGCCTTCACCACCTGCCAGAGTCCCTTACGCCCCAGATGACGGGCAACCCATGCGGGTGTGAAAAAGAGAGAGAGCAGCCCTGCGATAGCAAAGCCGAGGAGCAGGTAAGGGGCCATCATCATAACCACCATTACTACTGCCAGCGCAATCTCTTGTATTTTATCTATCATGAGTCATGCCTGTCATTAACGCGTACGTTGAGGACATGGGACCTGCGACCTTGGACTTGCAGCACCTTCATCCACCATTCGCGCATTCCCGCATTCGCGCATTCCCGCATTCCCGCATTCCCGCATTTCTTTAGATGAACAACGTCGTACCGCTCTGCTTGGCCATTTCGGCAAAGCTGGCAATCCCCGCCACATCATCGATTTCAACAAGCTCCTCGCGCGTAAGCCCCATCACATTCATCGCCATCTCGCACGCAATGAACTTGACGCCCATGCCCTTGGCCTGAACCATCAACTCTTGGAGCGTGGGCACATTCTGCTGGCGCATCACATATTTCATCATCTCCGTGCCCATGCCTGCCATGTGCATCTTCGATAGCGCCAGCTTCTGTGCGCCCTTGGGGAGCATCCAGCCGAACATCGTCGAGAGCAACGATTTTGCGACCGACGGAGCTGGATTTTTCCGAAGCACGCTCAACCCCCAGAAAGTGAAGAAGACACCCACCTTCTGCCCAGACGCTGCCATGCCGCACGCAATGATCAAGGCGGCCAAGGCCTTGTCCAGATCATTGCTGAATAGAATGATCGCCGCCTGATCGGATGTGCTCTGCCGGGTGACGCGTACGTCCTCGCCTGATCGCTTCATGATCAATGCGACAAGATGATGATCGGTTGTTGTCTGCGAAATCAACTCGTTGCCGCTGGAGGCGATCCAACTGTTTAAGTCCGATGCAAAGGAGACAGAGGCCGTCAACTGCAACGTTTCGCCGTTCGCCAAGCCGTCCATCTCCTGCTTCAGCCGTACGACAGGACCCGGACACGCCAACGCACGGACATCCACCATTTTCTTCGGTGCCATGGGCAGGCCGTCATCCGGCCCTGCTTTATTCAGCGCGTCTTTCATCGACTCTTTCATCATACTCGCGCTTACGCAGGTCGGAGCGTTGGGTGCCTTCCCTCCAGAAACCTGCAGGGCCGCATGAAAACTTTTCCAGGTCAGATAGCCGCCTGATAAATTGGCGACCTTGAACCCATTCTGTCGTAGGACACGTTCTGCAACATAACCCCTTAACCCGACGCGGCAGGTGGAGACGTACTGGGTCTGCTTGTCAAGCTCACCGAGACGCAGACGGAGTTCACCCAACGGGATATTGACCGACCCGGGGATCGCCCCGATCTCGAACTCCGCCGGCTCGCTCACATCAATGACCTTTGCTGAGGCGGGTATCTCATCCGCATGGACGATCGCGCTCTTCCCGTCCAACATGTTAGACGCCATCATGCCCAGGAAGTTGACTGGATCTTTCGCAGAGTTGAAGGGCGGGGCGTATGAGAGTTCCAGTTCACCCAAATCGCGCACTTTCTTCCCGCATTGCATAACCACGCCGATCACATCAATCCGCTTATCGATCCCCTTGTGGCCCACGCCCTGCGCACCCAGAATCGTTCCGTCCGGACCAAAGAGCAGCTTCAGATGCATCTGAGCTCCACCGGGATAGTAGGACGCATTGGAGGCCGGATGCGCATAGATCTTTTGGTAAGCCATCTTGAGTTGCTTCAACCGGCGTTCAGTCAGTCCAATGCTCGCCGCACTCAGATTGCCCACCTTGAGGATCGCCGCACCGAAGGTTCCGCGATAGGTCGAATGGCCGCCGAGCAGATTGTCCGCGACAATGCGTCCCTGCTTATTGGCCGGGCCTGCCAGCGGCACGGCGGTCGGCTGACCCGTGATCGGGTCAACAACCTCAATGACATCACCCGCCGCATAGATATCGGGATTGGAGGTCTGGAGCTCTGCATTCACCAGGATGTGCTTACGCGGCCCGAGCTGCAACCCTGCAGCCTGCGCCAGTTCGGAGTTGGGTTTCACGCCGACACTCATGATCACAAAGTCCGCTGCCAATTCACGTCCATCATCCAGGACGGCTTTCAAATCGCCTGAACGTTTAAAAGCCGTGACCTTACGCCCCAGTTCCAGCCGTATTCCGTGGTGGGTCAACTCCTGCGCCAGATACGAACTCATCTCCTTGTCAATCGTCGGCAAGACCTGGTCCACCAGTTCCACGATCGTCACCTCCAAGCCGCGCAGGCGCAGATTTTCTGCGACTTCAAGACCGATGAAGCCCGCGCCAACGACCACGGCCCGCTTCGCCCCTGCATCGACACGCTTGAGCACCGCATCCATATCCGGGATCGTCCAGAGACGAAGGATGGCGGGATCATCCGAGCCCGGCAAGTTCATCATCAAAGGCGAGGATCCGGGGGCCAGCAACAGTTTATCATACGACTCGGTGTAGCTCTGTCCGTCGTGGGTCCGCACGGTCAGACTTTTGGCCGTCGGATCAATGGCTGTGACCTCCGAGAGGACACGCACATCAATGTTAAAACGCGCCTTCATGCGTTCCGAGGGCATCACTAAGAGCGTTTCACGCTCAGGTATGACCTGTCCCAGATGATAAGGAAGTCCGCAATTGGCATACGAGATATAGGGCCCGCGCTCTAGCAAGACAATCTCGACCTGCTCATCCAGCCGTCTCAACCGCGCAGCCGCGCTCGCACCAGCAGCAACACCGCCCACAATAACAATCTTACTCATAGTCTCTCCTTCTCCTAATGTCCCTAAAAATTAATATCATCATATCATAATTTTATAATATGTCAACAGTCGTTTTTTTTTCCGTGCTCCATCCCTGCCTGTTCGTTTTTAAGCTGTCTTACAACGTTTCACCCTCACATTCCGCGAAACTGGACTTGAAAAGCGAAAACAAATCCCCTACTATTTTCTCACACCTTGCAAGGTGTGAGAAAAGGAGTTCCGTGGAAAAACACTTATCACCCACACTGTGGCGGACGTGCAGAGTGCTCGCCAACGAGAGTCGTCTCTTGCTGATTAAAGCAATGATTGATCAGCCTCCGATGACCGTGAAACAGTTGGCCCACACCAGTAAAATGAGAGAGTTCACCTGCAGTTTGCGCTTGAGGCAGATCCATGCGAGAGGCTTATTGACCGTGACTCGAAGCAGTAAGTGGGTCTCTTACCAGCTTGGAGCAGACCCTGAAGTAGAACACGCAAAGCCCATTCTCGTCGCATTGATTAAAACACTCCGCAAATGCCAAGCCCAAGAGGACTTTGATTTGGTCATAAAGGAGGCGACTTTGTTTACGCATCCCCGACGTATAATACTGGCACGCGCGCTTGCGCATGAGCCTCGCTCGCAGCTTGGGAAACTGCTTGCCACTTGTGATATATCTCTACCCGCACTTTACCGGCACCTCGATAAAATGGAACGCCGAGGGCTCATTACATGCAGCGGCACAGAGATCACGTTATGTCCGCGCCAAAAACCTTTTACAAAAGCCCTTTTATCCATTGCTACAGGTCGCGTAAACCGTCCTGAACATTTTCTCACACCTTGCAAGGTGTGAGAAAATAAAAGATTCAAAATGGAGGGGCAAATGAAGTTTGATTGGAGGGGTTGAATAGTGTGGCTATCTGCTTCACAATGTACCCCCTGCGCGTGTCTTCAAAAAGAAGCCGACCTCCTGATATTTCACGTGCCACGGGATACGACGGGTGTGCTGCGCGTTATCGCATACGACCAGGAAGATACTTTTCTTCAATGCTTGCGGCTCTACTTGATGACAGCAGCATGCTTTTGAGGTGACATCTTCTTTGCCACCTCTGGCTGAGTAGCAATATGGCGTGCGCCGAGGAGCACCTCTTCTCGGATGGCTTTGGAGGAGCGTGTGGCGGTGGTGACGGTATCGACGACAGCGGGATCATCCGTTGCGCGGCGGCCGAAGAACTGTTCAAAGAACCCGGAGGTGGTCAGAAGCGAAAAATGTTTCTTGTCTTCGACATGGTCGATGATCTTCACTCCCTTGATCAGGCCATCCGTGTCGAGACCGACCCAGAGGATGATCTCGCCATGCTTGCCCTTGCACTTCGGCGGCGTCTTGTCCGTCCTGAAGAGCCATCCGAGTGTGGCACCGTTAAGTGTGACCACGTGGATGGTCTGGGTGGTGGCGTTGAGGGTGAGCGGCTGGACAACAGCCTCCGAATCGAACCACTCCTTGCCGATGCTCTCAGGGCCTGGGACGGCTTCAGCACTGTTTTCACTCCCAAGCAGAGGCACAGGATACAGCGGAAGCACAATTAAAAGCAAGAGGAGTCCCAGGAGAAGGCGCATCCTTGTTGTTTTGCGTGCATGATCTAGAAAAACTGTTGTCATCGCTTTGTCCATATTTTGTCCGCTTAACTTTATATAAATCCCCCTTGCTTTGTCGAGCGGAAGATGAAAAAATATATTGAGCGTTGGGAGATTTTTTTATGCTTACACGAAGATCTTTTTTGGAACAGGCCTCTGTAGTGGCCGCGGGCAGCCAGCTTGCCCAAGCCTCACAGAAGAACGAGCAGGCTTCTGCAGGACGAAGCTCTGACGTGATCGCGGAACGCCCGCGTAACACACCTGTCATACAGACCTGCGATGTCTGCGTGCTGGGAGGAAGCTGCACCGGCGTCTTTGCGGCAGTCCGCGCAGCACAGATGGGGGCGAAGGTCGCGCTGGTCGAAAAACAGAACGCCTTCGGTGGCGTGGCGACAGCCGGCTTGGTCAACATCTGGCACAAACTCTATAGCAACACAGGCAAGCAGCCGATCATCGGGGGCTTGACGCAACTGATGGTCGACCGGCTCAGGCTAATTGATGCTGTCAGCGACCGAGGAGAGGCAGGACTCGTCCTCAATACGGAGGAGCTCAAGATCGAACTGGACAAACTCGTGGTCGAGAACAAGATCACACCCTACCTGCACACCTTTTATGCCGCAGCCCAGGTGGAGGGAGACGGGATCACGGCAATCTTCATCGAGAATAAGAACGGACGCCAGGCGATCCGCGCTAAGGTCTTTGTGGATGCCACAGGCGACGGGGATCTGGCCAGGGATGCAGGTCTCCCCTTCGAGATACGCGACGGACTCCAGCCCCCCACCACCTGTGCGGAGATTTCCGGCTTGCCGCCGTCGGTGACGAAACTGATCCAGAAGCACCGTGAGGAGTTTGGTCTGGAGGTGGATCACGGCTGGGGCGCGCCGATTCCAGGTTCGGACGGCGTAATGATGTGTGCCTATACGCACGTCTTTAAGACCGTCGCCTCCGATGCGGACCAATTGACAGCGTCCGAAATCGAGGGGCGCCGACAGATCCGTGCGTATATGGATATCGCTCGCAAATACGGCGGCACGGACAACAAGCCTTGCCTGCTTGATCTGGGGGCGAGCATCGGCATCCGTGAAACACGATCCTTCAAGGCGAACTACACCTTGACAGAGAAGGACGTGCTCAGTTGCAAGCGCTTCCCGGATGCGATTGCCAACGGCACCTATCATATCGATGTGCATGACCCGCTCACCGGGAAGTTTAAATTCAAGGAGCCCGAAGGCGACTTCTATCAGATCCCCCTCTCTGTCATGCTCAGCACAAAAGTGCGCAACCTCGTGCTGGCTGGGCGGATCATCTCGTCCGACCGCAGTGCCTTCGGCGGGATCCGGGTGATGGTCAACTTGAATCAGGTCGGGGAGGCCGCCGGTGTGGCCGCTGCCCTCGTTGCGTCAAGCACTAAGCCAGCGTCAGAAGTCAGTGCAGCATCCGTGCGCGAGCACCTTTCAAAACTTGGCGCCATCATCATCTGATTCTTGCGGAAAAAATTACAGCGCAAAGAATTTTTTGTTTTTATACTTGTAATCATTACAGGTTTGTAGTAATTTCATATTCATTCAAGCCAAACAAGGTTAAAACTGAACGAAGGAAGGATAACAATGAAGAAGTTTATTTGTAGCGTATGCGGGTATGTTCACACCGGCGACACCCCGCCGCCATTCTGTCCGCAGTGCAAGGTCCCGGCTGAAAAGTTCTTTGAGAGCAAGGCGACGGAGCTGGTCTGGGCGGATGCTCATAAGCTGGGTGTCGCGAAAGGCGTAAACGAAGAGATCGTTGAAGGGCTGCGCGCCAACTTCATGGGCGAATGCACCGAGGTCGGAATGTATCTGGCCATGAGCCGCCAGGCTGACCGCGAAGGCTATCCAGAGGTGGCTGAAGCTTACAAGCGCATCGCGTTCGAGGAAGCGGAACATGCATCCAAGTTCGCGGAACTGCTCGGCGAGTGTGTAGACCCCTGCACGAAGACGAACCTCGAGAAGCGCGTTCAGGCAGAGCACGGCGCAACCGCTGGAAAACTGTCGTTGGCCAAGCGCGCCAAGGAGCTCAACTACGACGCCATTCATGATACCGTACACGAGATGTGCAAAGACGAAGCCCGTCACGGCTCAGCTTTCCAAGGTCTATTAACCCGCTATTTTTCAAAATAACAAAGGAGTAACTATGATCAGTCCCAAAATGGCTGCGGCCATCAATGCACAAATCACCCGTGAGTTCTATTCAGCGTATCTCTATCTTGCTATGGCCAACGATGCCATGGACAAAGGCTTCAAGGGTGTAGCGAATTGGTTCACGGTGCAGTTCAAGGAAGAACAGGAACATGCCCTGAAGTTCTCGAACTATCTCCAGGAACAGGGCACCAAGGTCACACTCGCTGCGATCGAAAAACCGACAGCGACCTGGGCTGACGTGGTTGCCATGTTCAAGGATGCACAGGCCCACGAGCAGAAGGTCACCGCATGGATCAATGAGCTTGTTGACCTGGCAATCTCTGAAAAGGACTACGCCACCCAGAATGCGCTCAAGTGGTTTGTCGATGAGCAAGTCGAGGAGGAGTCCAACCTGGTTGATGTCCTCTGGACGCTCGACATGTGTGGCGGCTCCAAAGGCGCGCTCTACATGGCGGACAAGAAGCTCGGCAAGCGCGGTCAATCATAAAAAGACTGCAAGGGGTGTCATGATGGAGAAGCTTGTACAACATTTTAAAGATCATAATCTGAGGCCGTCCCAGCAGCGGATGGCCGTCATGAAGTATTTGCTCGACCATCATACCCACCCTACGGCAGAGACCATCTATGCCTCCCTGTCACCGAACTATCCGACGCTCTCGCGGACAACCGTCTACCAGACATTGGAGAAGCTCTACGCGACAGGGCTGGCACAGAAGATCGTCATCGAAGATGGCGAGATGCGCTTCGATGCGGACACCTCGGACCACGGACACTTCAAGTGCGTCAAGTGCGGCGAGGTCTCTGATTTCTTCTATCCCGCGAACCATCCCTTCCCCCAGTTGGAAGGCAGGTTTGAGATTCAAGAACAGCACCTGTATTACAAGGGCATCTGCCCCAACTGCAATGCTCACTAACATTTGAACACCCAATAGAACAGTCTTCATTCAAGGAGTTTTTTATGATTATGACGCGTAGATCTTTTACCTTTGCCATGACCGCCACGACTGCAGCCCTGATGGCCGGCGCCAGCAAAGCTGAAGTCGAAAAAGCTGTCGTGACTGACCTGCAAGCGGCTTTCAATGGCGAAAGCAATGCCTCTGCAAAATATACGATGTATGCCCAGAAAGCAAAGGAAGCTGGTTATTTAAGCGTATCCGCCTTTTTCTCTGCAGCCTCCTACGCGGAAGGCATCCATGCAAAGAAGCATGCCAAGGTATTGAAGTTTTATAATACCGAGGCCACGTCCGAGATCAAGCTGCCGGAATGGGTCGATGTGAAGACAGCCCTCCAGGATGCGATCAAGGGCGAAACCCACGAATTTACCGAGATGTATCCGGGCTTCATCAAGACCGCAACAGATAAGAAGATGACGGCGGCCGTCAAATCCTTCGAAACCGCAATGAAGGCCGAGATCATCCATGCCGAGTATTACAAAGCAGCACAGGACAATCTTGATGCATGGAAAGCGGCTGGAAAGCAGTTTCACATCTGTGACGTTTGCGGGTACACCACCAACGATGGCGCTGTAGAGACCTGCCCCTATTGTGCCGCACCGAAAACAAAGTTCACGTCCTTCAAGTAAGGATCCTTATGGAGGGATCTCATTTTTTGACAATCGCCCGCTGGTCTGGCCTCTTGGCCATGCTCATCATCCTTTTCCAGTTACTCTCCATGGGGAAGGGTCGCACACTCGAGAAGCTCATCAGCAAACAGCAGCTTGTCAAACTCCACCGCAAGGGCGCATGGCCTCTTCTGCTCGTGATCCTCCTGCATGCCGGTCTTGTCGTCTATGGCAGATGCCTCGAATACGAAGATTCGCTTCTTGAAACGCTCCGTGATTTCTTTCTGGATGGGAAATGGGGATCACTGACAGGGATCGGAATGGCGGTTTTACTCTTCGCCCTTTTCATGAGTATCCTCTTCCTCAATAAAAAAATCCTCTATCCCACATTCAAGAAGACACATCTCCTCATGTATGTCGCAGCTCCGGCGCTCTTCTTCCATCAGGTTTTCTTTGGACTTGATTTTATCACAAGCAACATCCTGACGGCTGCCTGGATCGCGCTGTGCGGCTCCGTCGCACTGGATCTCCTCGTCTGGAAAGCGCGCCTGGCCTTCGCACGCGTGTAGCACACTTTCCAGAAAACGCGCATCACACAAGGCATCACCCAGCTCCTCCTTTTTAATCAGCGACCACGACGCTGTTCCGGGTTGCACCAGCCACACATATACGGGGTGCTTGATGTCCACAAGAAAGCGCTTCGTATCTCCCTCCGCGCGATGATCTTTATCGCTCAACAACAGATGCTCTGCCTTGTTCATGATGAATCTCCTCTTCGCGTCCGGGCACAAAAAAAGAATCCCCGGACGTATCGACGACGCCCAGGGATTCCGTTTTCAATCCCAAAAACAAAAATGATGAGCCATTCCCTCTCCACGGGGAAGCCCTCACCTCTCTACAAAAAGCAAGTATTCCGACTTCCAGATCAACCTACTCACCGCGACTTCCCGTCCTCTCGGACAGTGTCTCCCTGCGGTTTTCGTCCTTGGTTACGGCGGCGGGACCGTGACGGATTTTCACCGTACTTCCAATGCTCTTCGTTAGGGCGTGTACTTTACTCGATTCCACGGCGCGTTGTCAATTCAGGATATTGAATCCTACACCTCCTTGCTCCGGAGCAAAGGAAATGGTAGACTTGCGGCCTGTTCGAAAACCAAAGGATGAAATCAATGACGACCTCTACCTACGCAAGCCTCTGCCTCCTGCTGACAGGCGGAGTCCTCTTCGCCCAGCATGAACAGCCCGCCTCGTTGACGCAGGATTTCCCCCCGCTGCTCTTCACCCTTGAAAATACGAAGAAGATCATTCGTCTGGACAAGACCGGTACCATCGTCTGGGAATATCCGGCCGATACCGCGCGGGATGTCTGGCAACTGCCCAACGGCAATATCCTCTTCCCCTACAGCATCAGCAATGGAGCCCATCATGCGGAGACCGGTGCCATGGAAGTCACGCCCGACAAGCAGATCGTCTGGAAGTATGCAACAGAGGGGCAGGTCTATTCGTGTCAGCGCATGGCGGACGGCAATACGCTCATCGGCGCGACGCAACAGGGGAAGCTCCTCATTGTGAATCCGAGCGGCGCTCTGGTCAGGTCCTTTGAAATAAAGAACGCGAAGGCGGGCCATAGCAGCATGCGGAACGTGCGCGAGCTTGCGAACGGTCATTTTCTGGTTGCGGAGGAGAGCGCGAAAGCCGCGCGCGAATATGACCCGGCGGGTAACTTTTTGCGCGAATTCAAGACCCCTTACCCGACCTACTCCGCCATCCGCCTCCCCTCGGGGCACACCGTGACGTCTGGGAAAACCGGCATCACCGAGTTTGACAAGGAGGGCGTCGTCGTCTGGGAGGTGACGAGTGAAGAGCTTCCGGAACTGGGCATCCGCTGGTTTGCCGGAATCCAAGTCCTGCCCACCGGGAACATCCTGCTCTGCAATGCCGGAGGGAAGGTTCCCCTCGCGGAAATTAACCGCGAAAAGAAGGTGGTCTGGAAAGCGGACATCCCCGGGATCCACGGTGCCATGGGGCACGGTATCCAAAGACTGGATCTCCCATGGCCCCCTTTAAAATAGCGCACGCCCTCGAAAGGACGGCTCAAAATAAAACCTGCTTTAAACCTGCTTACGCCTTGCATATTACTCCCCGTTCGTTGTACTATATTTGCACAGTTTGCATGTGCGTTTTACTGAAATAAACAAAAAAAGAGAAAGGAAGCATCATGAGCACTGTCACATTTAAAGGAACCCCCATTCAACTCACTGGCGCTTTTCCAACCGTTGGAAAACAGGCACCTGATTTCAAGCTCGCAGCAGGAGATCTCTCTGACAAGCAACTCGCTGATTTTCAGGGCAAAACAAAGATCCTGAACATCGTACCGAGTCTTGACACGCCGGTATGCGGAATCTCTGCGCGTAAGTTCAATGAAGCCGTTGCCAGCCGCCAGAATGTCGTCCTGCTGAATATCTCCGCAGACCTTCCCTTTGCACAGGGACGCTTCTGCGAAGCGAACGCGCTTCGCAACATCGTGACCCTCTCCACTTTCCGCTCCCCGTCATTCGCAAGTGACTATGGCGTGAAGATTGCCGAAGGCCCGCTGGCCGGTCTGACCGCCCGCGCGGTTGTCGTGATCGACGCCTCCAACAAGGTGACGTATACGGAACTGGTCCCCGAGATCGCCCAGGAACCGAACTACGATGCCGCGTTGAAGCATGCGTGATAGGCCGCTGGCCTATCACGTCACTGGAATGTTGGAATATGGGAATATTGGAATGATGGGTTGAAAACAGTCTGTAGTACCAGTCAGCAGTGACAAGATTCGAGTTTCAAATTTCCAACATTCCAGTATTCCACCATTCCAATATTCCATTGTTCCGTTCTCTCACAGGAGGTCCTTTCCTATGAATAAAATCATCGAGACGATTCAAGCGCTGGAGATTCTGGATTCGCGCGGGAATCCGACCTTGCGTGTCAACGTCACACTGGCTGACGGCACGCGGGCATCAGCCTCTGTGCCGTCCGGAGCATCAACCGGAGCCCACGAGGCTGTTGAATTACGCGACGGTGATAAAGCCCGCTATCAAGGCAAGGGCGTCCTTAAAGCCGTGTCGCATGTGAATACGATTATCGCCCCCTTGCTGAAAGGGCTTCCGGCTTCCAGCCAAGAAGAGATTGACCGGCTCATGATTGAGCGCGATTCAACGCCCAACAAATCAATCCTCGGCGCAAACGCCCTGCTCGGCGTCTCGATGGCGGTTGCCCGCGCAGCTGCTCAAGCTGTCGGTGAGCCGCTTTACGAATGGCTGGGAAAAGAGAGCCCGAATCTCTTGCCGATGCCCATGATGAATATCCTGAACGGCGGGAAGCATGCGCAAACGCGTGTTGATTTCCAAGAGTTCATGGTTGTCCCTGTGGGGGCTCCCTCTTTCAGGGAGGCCGTACGCTGCGGCGCGGAGATCTTTCACGCCCTCAACCAGTTGCTCGCCAAGAAGGGGTATGCCACGGGCGTCGGCGATGAGGGGGGCTTCGCCCCTGACCTTCATTCGAACGACGAAGCGTGCGAACTCATCGTCGCTGCGATCACCGCCGCCGGCTACACGCCCGGACGCGATGTCGGCATTGCGCTCGACCCCGCAGCGAGTTCCTTTGCTGAAGGGAAGAGCTATGTGCTTTCAAAATCAGATTCAGGAACTCGCACGACACAGGAGATGATTGATCTCTATACAGCCTGGAGCTCTCGTTTTCCGCTTGTCTCGATTGAGGATGGACTTGCTGAAGATGACTGGGATGGCTTCCGCACCTTAACCACTAAGCTGGGTAGCGCTGTCCAGATTGTCGGGGACGACCTCTATGTCACCAACACCCGTTTCATTGCCCGAGGCATTCGGGAACACGCCTCCAATGCCGTGCTGATCAAACTCAATCAGATTGGAACAGTGACGGAGACGCTTGAGGCGATCCGCATGTGTCAGGAGGCCGGGTGGAATGCGGTCATCTCCCATCGCTCGGGCGAGACCGAGGACACCTTTATCGCCGACCTCGCTGTCGCCACAGGTGCAGGACAAATCAAGACAGGCTCCCTCTGCCGCAGCGAGCGGACAGCCAAATATAATCGGCTGATGGAAATTGAAGCGGAACTTCAATCCGCGGCACGCTTCAAAAATCCATTTTCAAAGCGCGCATAAGCAGACAAGCCCGCCGCCCGCGAAGCAGGAATAAACGGAGGAGTAAATTTTTTAGCATCGAATGACGCGAACCACGCGAATCAATGTCTCTCCGGTATCCAGCAACCGCAAAACTCTAATCCTGTGATTTTTTTATCAACGAATTAAACGAATGGAACGAATTCGAATTAGCTTAATTCGTTTAATTAGTTGAAAAACTCTTCAAGTTGCCGGCAAGGATCATTCCTTTTCGCCGGCCTTCTTCTGCGGCACGACCATCTGCATGAGCGTACGCTTTTCCTGCCAGGTGTCGCGCAGGGAGCCGATGCGGATGAGCTGATGGAACTGCTCAGGCTTGATACGGCGGGACGGCGTCACGCGAATGCGCGTGGGCTTTCCAGGCTCAAGACAGAAGTAATTGTCATCGTAGCGCGCATCCATGCCATCGAGCGAGAGCCAGACCCACATCACAGTGAACGGGCTGGTCAAGGTCACCGCATAACTGTTGTCATCCCAAATACGGATATCCGCGCGCATGCGCGGATGGGGCAAGGCCCACTCCCGCGGCTCACAGAAATAGACCACGTTCGAGGAGACGGTGTTTCCCTGCTCATCATTCAGATTGAGCCAGAGGAAGAGATCGGCAGCACCGAATTTTTCAATCGCCTCCGCAATGCTGATATCACTGACGCTTTCACGCGATGCCGGCGTCAGCGTCACCTTCTTGGCTCCGTCTGAAACCGCCTCGCCTTGCGTGCGCACCAAGCGCCAGACGAGCTCGCCCTTGAAGGGTTTGGGCGTGTCATTAAAGGCGAAGAGTTCAACGTGCTTCTTCTTTGCCGAATAAACCCCGGTCGTCCAGAGGGACGCCATGGCTTTACGCATGATATAGTGCGCAGCTTTCCAACGGCCCTCGTAATCGACGGTCGACGCGCTGCACTGAGGCCAGGGATCATTCAGATGCCAATGGATGAACGCGCGGGTCTCGGGCTGCGTGCACCGCACGCGCTCCCATTCGCGTTTCAGCAGTGCCCCCTGCTGAATCTGGCTCAGCCAAATCAAATTGTCAAAATTCGAGGGGAAGAGAAAATGCTGTGTAAAGCGGGCGGCCATGTTGGCAAGGCACTCGGGCTGTTGCGCATGATACGCGCAGGTCGGATGGGAGAGGTTCCGCTCTTCTTCCGAAAGATACGTTGCAACAATACGCTGCTCCGGCAAGGAGGCCACAGGCACAAAGTCTTTCCGGACAAACAGCTCTTTCGGTAAGATCGCGCGTCCCGGGTCCTCGGCCTTGATCTGCTTACTGACGCCGGCGTCATCACTCCCCCAGATCGCCAGGCATGCATGATGCCGCAGACGCTGGACATGGGGAACCAGTTCCTGCTCAATCGCGTCATGCCAGACCAACACGCCATACTCATCGCACAAATCGTAGAAGGCGTTACACTCATAAGTCTCCATGTCTCGTACACGGATCAGATTCATGTTCGCCACGACTGTGGCCTTGACCAGACGCGCGTATTCCACGCGCGACAAGCGCGCAGGATAGAGGTCCGGAGCGATCCAAGTCGTCCCCTTCATAAAGAGCGGATGATTATTCGCAATCACCGTCGGCTGTCCATCCTTCGCCTTCTTGACCTGAAGGTCTCGGATGCCAATACGCTTTGACACATGATCCAGACAGGAACGCTCGGCATAGATGTCGATGACCACTTCATACAACGGTTGGTCGCCCATGCCAGCCGGCCACCAGTATTGCGCGTTCTTGAGATTCAAGCGTAACGACTGGCGCTCCTTCTTTAAAATATCGCGCACCTCGTGGAGCGTATTCCCCTTATAGCAAATGCGAACGAGCACTTCCATGTGCCGCTCAGCATCGAAACGCTCCGTGCAGACCGTGACATCCAGTCCGACAACGGTCGGGACCTCGGCGAAATCCTGCTGAATGATCACATCGGTGATCCGCACACCGTTGAATGACAGGATTGACACGTCCCCGGAGATGCCGAGCGTGGGCAAACTGGGTGCGCCTTGCAACAGGACTGGCTCACCCTTCGTCTTCTTGACCGCAGGATCAAAGGCAACGGAAAGAATGTTCTTGCCAATTTTGAGATGTTTTTTGACATCAAATTCAACAAGATGCGATCCCTCCTGGGTCTTGCCCAGTTTGGCACTGTTTAACGAGACGGTCGCAACGCCGTCAAGTCCTTCAAAAGCAAGCACAACATGGGAGTAGGCCGAAAGATCATCACAGGTGAACTGATTCTCAAACGTCCAACCGCTTTCTGCAACCCAAGCAATGCTCTGAAGGTTGCGGCCCACAAACGGATCCGCAATCTCATGGACCATCAATAAATCCGCATGAACACATCCAGGGACAATTGCTTTATAAATCTTCTTGGAACTTTCCCCGCGGACAGTCCATTCTCCAGTCAAATCAAGTCTTCTCATGAATATAAATCCACTAAACCTCTTTATCTCTGTGCTCTCTCAATAGCACGCTTAACAACCAAAAATCCCCATCCGGGATAATGTTCTACTACTTACAGAACATTTATGCTAAATGGGAACAGATATAAAAGGTGCAAAAAAATAGAGCTATACAATAACATATCACTTTCTTTTTTGCAAACAGCAAAATAGCCTATTTATTTCACAAACATCTCCCATCGAATATGTGCTTATCGGCTAATCCCAAAATGAAAAACAAAGACTCTGTGAAATGCAAATTGATTCTGAAAAGCGATTCAGGTATATTATTTGTTTTCGTTTTAAAAGAGAGTGAACACTTATGACACTTGCAGAGCTCGATCTCCAGCACGCGCAATCTTTGACAGAGGTGGCCGCCGCAGCCGATGCAGCAGCCCTTGAACAGGTGCGCGTCAAATATCTCGGCCGTAACGGCCTGTTGCCCGCCATCATCAAGCAGATGAAGGATGTGCCGGCCGAGGAGCGTCCGGAATTCGGCAAGCGCGTGCAGGCCTGGCGCGCCGCGCTCGAAGCCGCTTTGAACGAGAAGCAACTTTCCGTGGCAACCGAGGAGGTCAAGGGTCCTGCCTTTGACCACACGCTCCCGGGACGCTGGTTCGCCCCTGGCTCGAAGCACCCCGTCTCCCGTGTGATCGAGGAGACCGCCGCTATCTTTTCACGTCTCGGCTTCACCGTGGCTGACGGACCTGACATCGAAACCCGCTTCAACAACTTCACAGCGCTCAACACACCGGCCCACCACCCGTCCATGGATCCCTCGGACACCTTCTGGATGACCGACAATCTTTTGCTCCGCACCCAGACCTCTCCCGTCCAGATCCGCATGATGACGCAGCATCAGCCCCCTGTGCGCATCATCACCCCCGGACGCACCTATCGCCGCGACACCACGGACGCGACCCATAGTGCCAACTTCCATCAGATCGAAGGCCTCTATGTGGACACCAAGCCCGTCTCCCTCGCAGACCTGAAATCAACCCTCGCCTATTACGCGAGCGAAATGATGGGCTCCAAAGCAGGCGTACGCTTCCGTCCCCACTTCTTCCCATTCACAGAGCCGAGCGTGGAGGTGGACTTCTCCTGCCATGTCTGCGCAGGCAAGGGCTGCCGCGTCTGCAAGATGAGCGGCTGGATCGAGATCGCCGGTGCCGGCATGGTTGATCCGCGCGTCTTTAATTTTGTCGGTTACGACCCTGAAAAGGTTTTTGGTTACGCCTTCGGCTTCGGTGTCGAGCGCATCGCCATGATTAAATACGGCATTCCCGACATCCGCTGGCTCTATGAGAACGATACCCGTTTTCTCAGCCAGCTCGCGTAAGTTGAGGAGATCGTATGGATGCTGTATGGCTGGCCCGGTTGCAATTTGCCCTGACCGTGGGTTTTCACTACCTCTTCCCGCCGCTCTCGATCGGGTTGGGGTGGATGTTGTTCTTCTATCAGACGCGCTTCCTGAGAACCGGCGACCCTCTCTTTCAGCAGCTATCCCGCTTCTGGACGCGCATGTTCGCCATCACCTTCGCAGTCGGCGTTGCCACAGGCATCACTATGGAGTTCCAGTTCGGCACCAATTGGGCAGCCTACTCGCGCTTCGTGGGCGACATCTTCGGCGCGCCGCTGGCGGCCGAGGGCGTCTTCGCCTTCTTTCTGGAGTCCAGCTTCCTCGCCATTCTGATCTATGGCGAGAAGCGCGTCTCCCGCAAGGTCTATTGGCTTTCAAGCCTGCTGGTGGCTGTCGGTGCGACCCTCTCCGCCTTCTGGATCGTAGTTGCCAACTCGTGGCAGCAGACGCCCGCCGGGTACCATCTCGTGAACGGGCGGGCCGAGCTGACAAGCTTCTGGGAGGCGGTCTTCAACCCGTCGACCCTTCCGCGTTATTTGCATGTCATCGCCGGTGCACTGGTGGTGGGTACCTTCTTCGTCATCGGGGTATCCGCGCTCATACTGCTGAAAAAGCGGCACGTGGCGTTTGCCGAACGCTCGCTCAAGAGCGCGCTGATCCCGTTCTTCCTGTCCATCTTGCTGGTTGCGGGCATGGGCCATCTGCATGGGGTGCAGGTCGCTGAAACGCAACCTGCCAAGCTGGCCGCCTTCGAAGGGCTCTGGGAGACGCGGACTGGCGCGCCCTTGCTACTCATAGGCATCCCGAACAGCAAAACCGAAAAAACCGACTGGGAGGTCAGTGTTCCGAATCTGCTCAGCCTCATGGTCGGCATGTCCAAGGACACCAAAGTCCAAGGCCTGAAAGATTTTCCAAAAGAAGACCGCCCCCCGCTGCTCACAACTTTTTTCAGCTTCCATGGCATGGTCTACCTGGGCGGCTGGTTCACGCTGCTGGCGCTGGCGGGCCTCTTCCTCTGGTGGCGCGGCACCGTGACGCGGAACAGGCTCTTTCTGATGTCCGCCGCCCTGACGCTCCCCCTTCCTTTTCTCGCCAACGAACTCGGCTGGATCGCGGCGGAGGTCGGACGCCAGCCATGGGCCGTCTATAACCTGATGCGCACGAAGGACGCTGTCTCGGGCGCGGTTCCCGCAGGCGAGATCCTGACATCAATCATCCTCTTCTCCCTGATCTACACGCTGCTGTTCGGCGTGTGGCTCTACCTGCTCGGGCGGCAATTCGACAAAGGCCCCCAACCCCTTGACGAGGAGGTGCGCTCATGATCACGCTGCAAGTCATCTGGTTGCTCCTCATCGGAATCCTGATCATCGGCTATGCCATCCTCGACGGGTTCGACCTCGGGGTCGGCTGCTGGCATCTCTTAGCTAAAAAAGGCGACGAGCGGAACCTGTTCATCCGGTCAATCGAACCCTTCTGGGACGGCAATGAGGTCTGGCTGCTCACCGGCGGCGGCGCCCTCTTCGCCGCGTTCCCGCCAGTCTACGCCACCGTCTTCAGCGGCTTTTATCTGCCGCTCATGCTGGTCTTGCTGGGACTGATCTTCCGCGCGGTCTCCATCGAATACCGCAACAAGGTCGAGGACCCACGCTGGGTGGCTGCCTGGGACGTGGCCTTCTCGCTGGGCAGCATGTTGCCGACCTTGCTCTACGCCGTGGCCGTGGGCAATCTCTTGCGGGGCTTGCAGCTTGACGCCAAGGGCGATTACACGGCTGGATTCTTCGCCCTGCTCAACCCCTACTCCCTGGTGGTCGGGCTGGTCGGGTTCTCGATGTTCGCCCTGCACGGCGCGCTCTATCTGGCTATGAAGACAGGCGGCGACACCCAGCTCAAGGCGCGACGCTGGGCCGCCCAAGCCTGGCAAGTCTACGCCTTGCTCTATTTTGTGTCCGCCGGCTGGACCGCCAGCTGCTACCTGCGCAACGGCGTGGTCTTGCCGTTCGTACTCGCTACGCTCGCTGTGGTGGCGCTCGCGCTGATCAGGGCCTTCAACCGCAAGGGCGAGGATCTCAAGGCATTCCTGGCCTCCTGCGCCAGCATCGCGCTGGTGATGCTCTCCGTGGTCGCGGTCCTCTTTCCCAATCTGGTCATCGCGACCAACGACCCGGCGCTCTCGCTCACCATCTTCAACGCCTCCTCGTCCTTCCGTACGCTCAGTGTGATGCTGGTCATCGCGCTCCTCGGCATGCCCGTCGTGATCGGCTACACAATCTTCATCTACCGGATCTTCAAGGGCAAGGTGTAAGCGAACCGCCAGCGGATGGGTGCAGTGCTCAGTGAAACTTCTTAAATTGAGCGTTAAGAGTTAAACGTTGGGAGTTAAGCGTTTCAAAATAGAGCGTGGCGATCTGACGCTTCAACGCCCGCACCGACCAATTGCCCCGAATGCACTCGATTTCGTAGAAGGCGCGTTTCAACGGGTCGTCGATGGAGATTAGCTGTTCGAAGTGGCTAAATGAGAGGCTGTCCAAGAGTTTTTTTCCGGGGAACGCGGATTGTGCGGTCAGTGACAGCATAATTGGTTTAGATGGGGATTGTTCGGACACTGACCGAACTTTTGGGTGTTTAGTCGTTTGAGTAGATTGTTCGGTCGGCGACCGAACAATTGGCGAATCTTGCTCTCCTTTTCGTTTTAGTTCAGTCCTCGAAAGGACATGGCCTGTTCTGCACGTTTTCGAAATGGTGTCGCCGACAGAAGACGCTGAACTTAACAGTTCCTCGATTGCAACCAGGTGATCTACATGCCTTAGAGGGGTCCTCTTGGTCGAGCGAATCATAAAAGACGCGATCCTGCTGGAGTCGCCATTCGGCCAACTCTTGGTTTCGCTTTTCGGCGTCCTCTTTAGAAAGAGGTGGATGCGAGCCAGGCTGCCACACTTGGCGCTCCAGTTCGTCGAATGACCCTGCGGCGAGCTGGAGCCACAGGAGAAGAGTCTGTTCCTTGGTGACAGGGAACAAATATCTTGGCTCATGGTCGATACGGTCAAAACGGAGGTTCCCGCAAATGCTGAACTCAAGGGAGTTGCCGTCATCATCCGCGAGCCAGGCTGCGCAATGCTCATGATCATATGGATCCAGTTTGGCAAGAAACTGAATCATCTGTTCCTGCGTGGGCGAATCCTCAGAGTCGCCGCCACCGTTGCATATGTAATAGGCCATGGCTTAGTCTCTATCTGTTATTGCTCGAACGTCAGCGGTGAGGCGGCGGTATCCCGTCGCCTCACCGTTTTGTTAGCCCAGTTTTCTTTCAACAAGATCGCCTTCGACGTACTGATGAATCATGCCCGAGAGCAAAGTCTGGTAGGGCAAGCCTTTTTCCATGGCCTTCTTTTGAATGCCTTTCAAATCGTGATCGTAGAGCCGAATGGTGACCCGGCGATCCTTCCGAAAGGTCCGATCAGCAATTGATTTGACTTCCACCTTCTCCTTTTTGGAAAGAGAGGAGAGTTTCATGTTGCCCTTTTCGTATGCCTCAAGTATATCCTGCTCTTCTTTATCCATTTTCATCGTGATCACCACCTTTTTTATAATCCTTTGTTGCTTTCCGACTGGGAATAATTGTCTTCAAAAAGACATAATCCTTTTCAACGACAAACGGAACCAAATAAATGTAATCCTCAACAATCACAAAATAGATCCGCTGTCCAGGATAAGCCCTTTGGTCGGGATGATCGGCCACCTTCCAGATGTCCCCTTGCAGCAAATGAAATACAATTTGCTCAAAGGAGATCCGCCGATCCTTCTTTAGCCATTCGTTCTTCTCTGGATTCCACTCGTATCGCATGCCATTATTGTACATCTATTGTGCGTACAGGGTCAAGGCTGTTTTTTAAAATATTAATTTATGGGCTAACGCCTGGCCTGTGCTGGCCGCGGTTAGCGGTCAGCACCAGGCCGTGGTTCGCAGTCATTTGCTCTCTTTCGGCCACTTCATTCCTGTGTCAACGAATCCTCTGCCTTCCACACCTTCTGGCGTCGGCCCAATCGTCAGCGGAAGAGACATGTCGGCGTCCAGCAGTATGGCTCTCGTATCCGGTGTCGTCGGCGTGATCCGGTCGAGAGCGTCGTCCGGGAGCGCAAAACGGTCTGGTTTGCCGTCGTGAATAAAGACGATCTCTCCGCCAGAGCGTTCGAGCACGCCCTTCACAACGGCCCAATCGTCCTCACCCTGTGCGTCTTTCCCCATTATCAACAGGGCGATCGTCTTACCTATGGTCTCTTCGTATTTCATTTTAGCTCTGCGAACGTTTAATATGCCTCATGTGTCTTTTGCTGGCAACCTTGCCATCGATGGGATTATTTTGGTTCTTTTTGAGGACTAATTCAAGGTGGAAATGCGACAAGTTGATCAATTATTTGGTCGAGGTGTGGCTTTTAGTGGGTTTTTTCCGTGATTAGGCCAACTGTGTTCCAATACGGAAGCCATGCTAAAAAAGGATGTATTCTGTGGTTTTTGCTGGAGGGCGACAGAGGGACAGATAAGAATGGCGCTAAGATAAGCGTATGTGATTCGTTTTATAGGGCGGAGTAGTCGATCTCCAAAGCGCTCATCGTCGGCTCGCAAGAAACTGGGAGAACAGGCATCCTGCCTGTTTGGGGAGTGCACAGGCAGGATGCCCAATGCCACTAACTTTTCGCAGCCCGTTTCTTCTTTTTTTCAGCTCCATCTCGTTGCAGTCGAAAGGCTTTCACAATTTTTGAGCCTTGATTGCTGGGCGAAAGAGGGACAGACAAAGATTTCAGTCATCAGTGCCGACGAGGACGTCGGCGCTCCCAGAGCAATAAGGTGGCGGAGCCGCCTGCCTCGCCGTAGCCTTCGCGTAGGCGGGTCCCGGCTCCGGCGGGCAAGATGCCCGCGCTCCTTTGCGGGCTGCAACAGAAGGGAGCGTGGGCGTCCCGCCCGCATGAAAGAGGATGGCCATTCGGGACAGACAATGCTTCCACTATTGACGAAGCGCACGGATCACGTAATTGATTCCGTTTTGTTCTGTCGTGGCAGTCGCACGTTCGATGTCGCCATTGCGATGCTTGACGGTTTCTCCTGAGCGCTTCCAAGAGGCCTCGCGCGGACGCGTAATTTCAACTTGAACCCCCTTGCCTTCCAGCATCAGGTTCACGATGTTATTCGTGATCTGGATATCCGTCTTCTCGCGTCCGTTAAAGACCAGCATCGGGAAGGCCACCCGATTCGTCGCGGGCGCTTCAACCGTGACCCCTTCACGGTTCACTGTCAAAGTTTCATCACCTGCTTTGAAGGCTACCTGCTCAAAAGTGTCCTGTAAAACCTCGACCGGCTTTGCGCTCAGGGGCGAATCTTTAAAACGCCCGTCCGAATAGCCCAGTTGCGGATGGCCGTCCCGCAGATGCACGCGAATAATTCCTGTCGGGTTATACGTCTTGTTCCCACAGGTCATATATTGGAGATACGTCCCGCCCGCATGTGCAACCACCATATTGAACGCTGGGATTTGCAGGATATAGCCCCCGACATCAGCAGGTGCCGGCATCTCAGCAATGGACTCATCCGCATAGAGCCACGCGGCACACAACATCGAACAGGCCAGGAGATTGTAGTTCGCATGGACGGAATAGCCTTCATAGCCATACCGAGCCTCGACTGGAAAACGGTTCTTCACAATGAAGCCGCTTCCGTCAGGACGTATCCACTGACCGACCGACGCCAATGCCAAATGCGCGCCGCGCTTGAAGGCACCCGCCTCGGCCTTCTTTCCAGCCTTGGCATACGCAGCGGCATAAATCTCATAGACCTTGGCCAGCTCCGCCTCGTTCCAGATGTGCTGCGCGCTGCGATAGCCCGTGGGCAGTTCACCAAAAGGTGACTGCATCAGCAAGGAGGTCCACGCCCCTTTCCAGCAGGCATCCCGATAGAAGTCATCCCGGTATCCGCGTTGCAACATGCCGGTCAAAAAATAACGGCTGAAGGCATCATACGCAAAGGGCGCGCCATGTTCAAGATACAGGCCTTCGGGGGTCATGTGGAAGCGTTGAATCGCGAGTATGTGCGCAACGTATGTCTGATTAGTGAAGCCTCGAAGTGAACGCAGATACTCGCCGGCAGTATGGACAAGTGTCCAGTTGTTGTCCTTCCCGCCATACGTGGCATACGTGGCTTTGGGATCGATCTTTCCCAGCAGGCTCCGCCACTGTTCTAAACGCGCTTGAGGAGCGCATTTTTCAAACTGTTCAAAGGCCAGCATCACGGGATAGGTGTAAAAATCAGGATGGCGGTCTTTAAACGCTTTCGCTCCCTTCTGGAGGGATTGAACACTGAAATCCATCGCCTTCATGCCGCTCTCCAGCAGCGTTGGATCTTTCGTGTATCCGCTGGCCACAAGCGTGGCCACACTGTGCGCATAACACGGGGGCGCGAATTGATTCTTCTTGTCGACAGGGTCGATCAAATCCCCGTCCGGCCGCACATGCTGTTGAAGTGCGCGAACTTGATGATACACAATGGCAAGATAATTGCTCCGCGTCAACCCCGTCGGCTGGAAAGAAAATGCTGACTCCTGATGCGCCATGAAGCGCTGGATCTGCGGATCGAACGGATGCGTTGCTTGCGAGAGCAACGTCTCCTCCGCATGCGCGAGTGCGCCGCACACGAGCCCGGCACATAAAATACTTTTTCTGAGCATACGAAGCACCCTCTTTTATTTACGCAGCGTGTAGACTTCTGATGCGGCCAGCAAGAAGGTGCCGGTCACATATTCATGCGTGTCGTCTTTGCCCAGCGCGACAGGGCGGTCGCCCACAAGCTGTCCCCACTGGATGCGGCCTTCGGGTGTGACGGATGAAACGAGCGCAGCCCAGGCTTTGTCTACGACCGGAAGGTAGGTCTCGCGATCCAGCACGCCATAATTGATCCCCCACGCCATCGCGTAACAGAAAAAGGCCGTCCCGCTGGTCTCCGGACTGTCCGGCTCCGTGGAATCGCCCAGGTTGGGGCTCCAAAATCCATCCGGGCGCTGGCGTTTTGCAACAGCCGCCGACATCTGCCGCAGGAGCTCGACATAGCGTCCGCGCTGCGGATCGCTCTCCGGCAAATATTCCAGCACCCGCACAATGCCGGCAATAACCCAGCCATTCCCACGTGACCAGAAAATCTTCTTCCCGTTCTTCGTCCGCTGCTCGATGAACCGGTTGTCCCGATAAAACAGATGATCGTTGCGGTCGAACAGTTCATTGTGGACATCCCAGAAGAACGCATGCATAAACCCGACATATTTCTGATCGCCCGTCGCCTTGGAGAGCATCGCCAGCGTGCAGGCGCCATAAAGCGAGTCTGCATAACGGCGCAATCCTTCCAGGTACCAGACACCAGTCGGCCCGACAGGCGAATTGTATGCAGGCATATTCAGATGCTTCAGCGCTGGCTCAATCATGGCCGGATCTTTTTTAAGCAGCGAAAGCTCTGCCCACGTTTCGACACAGAAGAGCTTGTTGGCCCCCTGTTTTTCAGTTCCGACAGCCCACTGGTGCTGTTCGCCCCATTTGAGGCACTGGTCCAGAAACACCTGGTCGCCAGTCGCCTTGTAGGCGGCCATGACACCGGTATACCACGTGCCGCGTTCCCAGTTACGATCATCCGCTTTCATTTTCGGATGGGCGATCTGATAATTGTTCACGCGATGCATCAATGCAATCGGATCTTCTGCATGCAAACGCATACCCATGACTAATATCACCCCCGCAAGCATCACCTTATTCATCTGCATCCTCCTATTCATAGGCCCAATTTTTCCACAGTTGAACAGACAAAGCAAGTCTTTCACAAGCAATTTCTAATTATGGTTATGGCGACAAAGGGACAGACAAGAATGGCGCTCCTCTTTCATGCGGGCGGGACCCGCCTACGCCAAAGGCTACGGCGTGGCAGGCGCCCACGCTCCCTTCTATTGCTGCCCTCAAAGGAGCGCGGGCATCTTGCCCGCCGGAGCCGGGACGGCTCCGCCACCTTATTGCCCAGGGAGCGCTGACCTCCTCGTCGGCAAGAAGGTGCGGGCGATCAAGGCCGACGAGGACGTCTGCGTTCCCAGGCCCAGATATCGTCAGTAGGGATACACCCTATATTTGAAAACCGGGCCATCATGTATCATGTTTATAACGTGATAGAGAACTCAACAAGGAAGGAAGAAATCTATATGCCGTTAATTAACATCATCATCATCGTGATCGTGACTGGCGTCGGCCTGTGGGCAGTCAACAGATACATCCCCATGGCAAGACCGGTGAAGACGATCCTAAACGTACTCGTTGTAGTTGTGCTCTGTGTGTGGTTGCTACAGATGTTTGGCATCCTCGACAGTATGAAGAGCATTCGAGTCAGGTAAACCCATCGCCAATCACAACGTGCGCAGTGCAGCCGAGACAGCGACCACGACTTTGGACATGCGGACATAGTCCAGGCGGTCTGCTGTGTCCTCGCTCGTATGGTAGGCCTGGTTCCGATAGAAGGAGGTGTCCGTGACCATGACCGCGTTGATGCCATGCGGCCAGTAACTGGCATGATCGGAAAGATCAATACCAGGAATAGCGGACGGCGCGCGGATGGAGTAGACCAGCAGATCCGTAGCCCCTTTCATGCCCGCCTTGACAGACTTGATCCAAGCGCCTTGATCCACAGGACCTACAATGCCAATGAAATTGCCACGACTCGGATACCACATCTGGAGCAGTGCCGTGGGAAATGCTTGCGACCCTTTTTCGTCTCGAAAATAACCGACCATCTCAAAGACGATGACACCTCTGATCTTCTGGCCTGCCACGCTCTTCGCATGAACAGCGCTGCCCATGTGCTCCGTCCTGAAGAACGGCGGCTCTTCATTGGCATACGCCACCAGCTCGACCTCATACGCAAGCGGTGTCTTTCCCAGGAGATAAGCTAACTCAATGAGCGCAGCCACGCCGCTCGCATTATCATCCGCGCCTGGCGTACCGCCGCAACTGTCATAGTGCGCGCCAACAATCACTCTCGGCCCCTGCCCCGCGCGGAAGCGTCCGATGACATTGCGATAACTCCTGCCACTATAATCAATGACCTGTGATTCAACAACCGCGCCCGCATTCGTAAAATGCATGGCGATGTAATCCGCGCAACGTTCCATGTTATCCCGATGCGACCAGTCCCTGGGATGGAAGGTCTCGCTCAGCATCACGACATGCGCCTTGAGTTTCTCCGCATCCACGGTTTCAGGGGACGCTTGATTCTTACGAAATGACGGCTGCGATAGCGTGCACGCGATAAACACAACACCCATGGCCACAAGTGCAAGGACACGGAGAACTGCGCGAATAATTTTTTTCTTCATAATTGGTTCAAGCGATGGTTTCAATTTTCGAAATATCGAGCCCTGAGAGGAAGAGCGTATTTCCGTCCCTCTTTTCCAACTCGAAGTAAACCGTGGTGTTTATTGCAAAATCGCCCTGATTGAAAAATAGCGTCTTCTTATAGGTGCAACCATCAATGATTTCCCCATTCTTGAGATAGATCACGACAGCCTTGTTACGCAAATTTTTGAAGGCTGCTTCAGGTGTGTCCGAAGGCTTGGCGACGCGGTCTGGTGCAATTTTCTTCTCAACGCAATACCACAATGTATTGAATATTTTCACAACGATAATCGCGCCCACGATCACGGCGACACAAATAATAACCTGAAGATATGCTTCCATTGCCTTGCTTCTTTTAATCCTAAGACGACCGGAAGCAAACCAACCTTGATCACGCTCCCTGACTTAAGTTGCTTTAGTATAGGCTATTCGTGCAAAAAGCTTCAAGACAATATGGACTTGCTTCATTTGAGAAATATGCTTCTTTTTAGATCGACTGGCGCGCCCCACGCAGTCCGGCGGCTCACCGAGACGGTTCGCCCTACCGCCTTCGGATCAGATAGTTGCCCCATGCGAAGCAGGTAGGGCGAACCGTCTCGGTGAGCCGCTGATTACTTTGTAATTTCGTAAGTAACTGCGGGGAAGGCACCCAACGTCATGCGGAATTTATTGGCCACGGCCGTCTGTTTATTGCCCATCGTCGGCTCGCCGCTGGCCATGATGATGAGATTGCCCTTATGTCCGGGCTTCACTTTTGTCGCATCGGCTTGCAGCACCAGCTCGTCTTCCTTCATCTCCTTGATACTGATACCGGGTGGAGGATCGAGCAACTCGTACACAATCTCTTTGACCATCCCGCCTGTCGGCAGCCGCAACGCAAGCCGGACTGTTCCGCCTGCTGGAATTCGGACGGGCGATTGCGAAGCGACTTCCATCCCTTTGCGCGCACGGAATTTTCCGAGGACCGCGACCTTGAGTTCCTGAGCCGGCACGAGGTGCTTATAAGCAAACGCTTGCGTCATATCATCCGCGGGCATGGCCGGCTTGACAATCGTCCGGCCCTGAAGCACTGCACGTCCCTCGATCGCAAGCGAGATCGGTTCCTGGCCAGTTCCCATCGGAGGGGTCAACGTGAATTTGATCTGATCCTGATTTGCCGGGATGACAGCCCCGGTCAACCGGTAATCCTTGGGCGCGCCCTTCAAGGAGAGCACGATCTCATTGGTGAAGCCGTCCTTGCGAAGCGCGAAGGCTGTGAGCGGAATGCTCGAACCATTCCGGACATTGATGCTGGGTGGCGTAACCCGCAATTCAAAATCAGGACGGGGCGCGCTCAGCCGCAGCCGATACGCATACGCCGGACCGCCGCCGCGCTGGGTGTCGCCCAGATAGACCGTGTAACAGCCGTCCGTCAGCAACGTGACCGACAGATAGGAGTCCGCATGATGGGTGTTCAAGCCTGAGCTCTTGTCCTCCTGGTCGTCGTTGGAGGCGACCTGCTTTCCAGTCGGATCGAAAAGGCGGAGCACGGAATCCACCGGCGAATCGAGCCGACGCGCAAAGACCTCCAACACGACCTGTTGTCCGATCTTTCCGTTGAACCTAAACACGTCCCAGTCGCCGGACTTATCGATGTGCCCGTTGACGATGATGGGCAGGACAACTGCCATGGCATTCGTCTTCGCGCCGTTGGGCTCGACCTCAAACTTTTCAGGCAGGGTATCCAGCAACAGCGGCACTGGATTGGAAAGCTTGTTCACCTGGAACGGATAGATGCCGGGCTGTTGGTTTCTGAAATCCAATTCAGCCTGATTAAAGGGCAGATTCCAACCGGTCAGACGCACGGCTGTCTTCGTGCCGATCTGGCCGCCGGACGGAAAGATGCTGGTGATGAACGGTTCTTCACCTATTGTCATGCGGTAGACAAAGTCCTCACGCCCGCGGAAGAGGGAGTCATGTATTTTCAGGAAGTAGGCACCCTCTTTCGGGATCGTATAAAAGATCACAGGGTCCGGACGGAACTTGTAGTCGTCGGCAAAGGCGACCTCGTTGCTCTTCGAATCGTACAGCCCCACCGTGGCCTGTATCCAGCCTGGGACCGCGTCAGCCAAGTAGGGAATCAGCTCCCGCGCGCTGACATTGACCACCAGCCGCTGGCCTGCGCGCGCGTTGAATTGATACGTATCGATGCCCCCTGGCTGGATCTGGCCGTTCACAGTGACAGGCAGGGTGATTGCGACAGGGGCGGGCGTCGCATCGATCTTGGCATCCATGTTGAGCCTGCTCTTCGGCACGTTCTTCCAGTCCTTCTTGCTGAACTCAGGAAGTTTTCCAACCATGAACGTCCGCGGATTCGACAGGCCGGCCCGCGAAAGCAGACGGATCTCGCGCGGACCCGGCATTGCATCCTTCGCCACACTGATTTTCAATGTGACAAACTCACCCAGCGAAGGGTTGGCCAGGCGACGCCCGAAGGCGGTTAGCCGTTCCTTGGCGTGCTCCGCCATTTCGACATCTTCCATGGTCAGCCTCTCGCCCTGCTTCCGCTTCTCTTGCAATTTGCTGAGCTCTTCCCTCAACTCCTGCTGCTCTTTGGGCGTCACTTGCTTTTCCTGCTTGGCAATGGTCGCCGTGACCCCTGCACCGGAAACCATCACCTCCGTGGCCTCAGCGAGAGTCGCCCCGCCGATCACCGCCTCGAAGGTTGTCCCCTGCTGTCCCCCGGCAGGAAAGATGTAGCCGATGTGCGCTTCCCGTTGTTGCTGCTGCGCCAGCGCCTGCAACAGTGGAAACAACAGAACCAACAAGCATGTGGAGCGTTTCATTGTTAAACAATCTCCTTCAGAAGGTTATAAGATGCGACCGGCGCATCGCGGGTCTCACTGTTGGGAGGCGCGAGCCGTCTCGCCTGCTCATCAATCCCGAGCAAGGTGTAGATGCTGTTGATCACATCCGCCGGACTCACCGGTCGGCTCTTGACCTCTTCGCCCCGGGCGTCTGTCTCGCCGATCACCTGTCCGCCCTTGAACCCGCCACCCGCAACCACTGTACTGAACGCATTTCCCCAGTGTCCGCGTCCGCCATTCCACGGCGCATTATAGTCCACCTTGGGCGTGCGTCCAAATTCGCCGCCGCACCAGACGATTGTGCTGGCGAGCAGGCCGCGGTCGGCAAGGTCCTTCAGCAAAGTCGCCAACCCTTTGTCGAGTTCCGGCAACTTGCGGCGCATGATCTGGAAATGATCCTTGTGCGTGTCCCAGCCATTGAAGTTGATGGTGACATACGGCACGCCCTTCTCCACCAGGCGGCGCGCCATCAGGCAGGACTGCCCGAATTTGTTGCGTCCATACGCTTCGCGCAGCTCCTCTTTTTCCGTGGAGAGGTCAAAGACCTTCGCGCCCTCTCCGAGAATCATGTCGTAGGCCTGCACCTCCGAGCGTGTCAGCGCCTTGAGCGTGGCGTTCTCCGGTACTGTCTGCGGCAATGTGTTCAGCTTGTTGAGCAACGCGCGCCGTTCGCGCTGATGCTCATCCGTGATGCCCTGCGCCGCAACGCCCTCGACCAAAAACTTGGACTGCGAAGGGTCGCCGCCTGTGCCGAACGGTTTGTAATTGGCGCCGAGAAAGCCAGCCTCGTCAAAACGTCCCAGCGGTTCGGTCAGCACGATGTACGGCGGAATCTGTCCTGTGTAACCGGCCTCCAAACCGCGAAACTTAGAGACCACCGCGCCCACGCCCGGATAGATCACGCGTTCGCCTGGTTTGCGTCCAGTCTGCACCATGTAGGTCGCGGTCTCATGCGCGTTACTGCCATGCGTCATGCTGCGGATGATCGAAAACTTGTCGGCTTGCTTGGCCAGGAGCGGCATGAGTTCGTTGATCCGGATTCCGGAGACGTTGGTCTCGATGGCCTTCAGCGGTCCGGCGTAATCATTGCCTGCCTCGGGTTTCGGATCAAACGTATCCAGTTGCGAGGCCCCGCCCCAGAGCCAGATCTGAATGACTGACTTGGCCTTGCCGGTACTCGCCGCCAAGGGTGCGGCAGCCCATGCGCGGAAGCTGTCAGCCAGACAGAGTCCTGTCGCACCGAGCATCGTGCGGCGAAGCGCTTCTCTTCTTGTCAGATTCATTTTCATAATGTCTTGTCCTGTAACTTCAAAAGAATTACCTCTTACGCTTTCGGCATTCGCCGAATGGTTTCCGCTCCGCTCCAACGAGCCTTATTGCCTTATTAAAAATTCGACGTTGGACGTTCGATGTTGAATGTTCGACCTGTCCGCCGTAGCCTTGGCGGAGGTGGATGTTCGTATTCATTCGTGTGGTTCGCGTCATTCGGATGCTTGCCTCTGATTCCCAACTTACTGACACTTACTGACACTTCTAAGACTTATTGACACTTCTCCAAGTTACCAGTCCGTTTATTCCCGGTACCCCGGACTGCGGGTTAGTGCCTGCATTGAAATTCAGCGGTGTTGATGAGTGCCCAAACAATATCCATCGCCAACCGTTTTTTCTCCTGCACGTCCTGGCGATACGTGGTCAGGATCGTCAGTTCGTCAACCGTTGGATAGCGGGAGAGAATGGTCAGATAGAGCGCGTCGATCTTGTCCCGCGGTTTCGTCGTGGGCTCCATGAACACGGCGAGCAGCTTTTCGCCCTTCACCAGCTTGCTTTGGATATGACTCGAATTCAGGAGGTGCAGACGCTGGGAGCCGGTCGGCTCGTTGTTGCGCTCGGTCTCCAGCCCGGTATCGCGCGCGGAGCGTCCGTACAGGCTGAGGAACGGACTGCTGATGCTGCCGTCCGCCAGCGTGATCGTGCGCTGGTTCTCAGGGATGAAGGAGAAGGGTTCCGGGATGGAACTCGTGTACTTCTCCGTCGCCCCTGTGATCTGGTTCAGGGCATCGATCAGCACCTCAGCATCCAGTCGGCGCACGGGATAGAAAGCGAAGTTCTTCTCCGCCTCGGGCTTGTTCGACTTGGGGATGCACGACAGTTGATAGGTCTTGGACTTCAGGATCAGCGCAAAGATCCGCTTCAGGTCATAGCGTCCGGCCAGCAGTTCGCTCTCCAGATAAGCCAGCAGTTCGGGATTGACCGGCGGATTGTCCGGACGGATATCGTCGGGTTCATCGATGATGCCATGCCCCATGAACCACGACCAGGCACGATTCGCAATAGCGCGGGTAAACCACGGATTGTTGGAACTCGTCAGCCAGGCGGCAAAGACCTCGCGCGGATCCTGGTCCGGGGTGAAATCCACCTTCTTGCCATCCGGGAAGACCGCCGACATCTGACCGTTGGTCGAGGAGGGATCAAAGAAGATGATCTCCTCTTTCCATTCCGCCGTGGACTTGTAGCCCACTTGCGAGAAGAAGGCGGCCATGCCCTCCAGCCGCGCCGCAGGCCATTTCTCTGCGCGCGTCCCCATAAAGGTCAGGGCCACGGTCTGCGCCAGCGTCTTCGGAGTCTTGCTCTGGACCGCCCGATAGAAATTCACCTGCGGCACCCGGAAGTTACTGCCATTGGCGGTTAGCAGTTCGCGTGCAAACCGGTCATACGGCATGTTTTCTTTAATGCTGGTGCGGATCCAGCGGTGATACGCCTGCACCGCATTGGGCCACAAGTTGATGGGAAATTCGGATTTGACCCGCAAGAGATCGCACCACTTCATGGCCCAGTAATCTGCAAACTCATTGCGTTCCAGGAGCCGGTCGACCAGCGCATCGCGTTTTTTCAGACTCGTGTCCGCCAGAAAATCGCGCACCTCCTGAGCAGTCGGCAGCGTCCCGATCACATCCAGATAAACGCGACGGATAAAGACTTCGTCTGAACAGGGTTCAGCAGGTTGAATGCCCAGGCGCTGCAACTTGTTAAACACATACGTATCGATCTTTGTCTGCGGCGCAGACGACGCGGCAGCGCCGAAAGCTACGGCTGTAAAAAGGAACACCGCAACAGCAACAAGAGGCGCCTTGATCAGACGGCTCATCTTCAAAATGGTACGTGTTTCGTTCATAACAGCCTAATGAACGTCCGCCCCAAAGATTTATTGTTCCAAAACCTGCTTATGCATCAATTTTGCCCGCGGAAGGCGGAATATTTTGGAGTGCGGTGGCAAGCGGTATTCCGAGCGACACCGCTTTTGCGTTGCACGGGCCGGAAAGCGGTGCCGCGCTCGTCTTCCGACGCTGCTTGTCACCGCACTCCAAAATGCTCTCGCCGTCTCATTTTTTCGCGTGTTTCTTGGGCAAAAAATCAAGGCAAGCCCAGAAACATGCATTCGTGGGCGCGCGTGTCTATCGTGCGCTCACAGTGGCATCGCGCACAGTGAAGTCGACGATCAAGGGGAGGTGGTCGGAGCCTATACGCGAACCGGTCCTGCGACGGGTGATATGAATGTCGCGTGAATGAAGGCAGTGGTCAATCGGAATGCCCAGGGGCGAAAACTGAGTCGGCCAGGAGGGTTGAAGCCCATAGCCCTTCGCGCTATCCTGAAGTCCGCTCTGCTCGATGAAGCGATGGAAAGTGGGACTCCAGGGCGTCATATTCAAGTCGCCCAGCAGCAGCAAGGGCGAACGGCCCTTGACACACTCGGCGACGCGGTCAAGCTGCTCATTACGAAATGCGGTGTACGCTGCGCCTGCCGGAGGCAGCGGATGCGTCGCCAGGATCTCCACGACGCTGCCATCCATGGTTACAGAGGCTAAGATTGACGGGACCTCTGCCTCCCCAAGGAAAAGAATGCTCTTTGCGAGCAACGGGTTTTTGGCGAATAGGGCAATGCCAAAGTTGTCCTCGCGCGGAGAGGCCACCCAACAGGGAAGGGCGTTTGTGAGTCCATCCATGGCCTGCATCCATGAGTCAGTCACCTCTTCCAGCACTAAAATCTCAGGCTTCTCTGCGGCTATCGCATCCAAGACTAAGCGCGGATCGCCCAGTTCCGAGTTGACATTGATGAGCATGGCCCGATGGCGTCCGAAAGGAAAATCCAACGGCGAGACTATCGGGGGTGGCAGAAAGAGCGGCAATAGTGAGTAACTATTTGAGAAAGCAAAAATGATATAGGCGAGCGCTTCCTTTTTATTCTTTCTCAGCAGCATGAGAAAGCTCACGACCAAGAGTCCCAGAAAATATTGGACCCTGAAGTGCGAGAAGAGCTCGAAAAACCACGACCAGTGCCCCAGGAACCCCAGCACCGTTGCAACGCAGCCCAGAAAACCAGCTGCTGATACAAGACCCCAAAAGCGTAGTTTCTGAAAGGCTTTCATGTTTCTGTATAAACGGCCTACTCGTCGTCATCTTGCTTGGCTGGCTTCGCGATCTTTTCGCCAGGCTTGATGGGAACGATACGTTCACGACTCAGACGGCGAATCATGAGGCGTACTTCTTTCTTGCCCTCTGTGAGCTTCTTGAGTTCTGCGGCATTTTTTACAGGCTGATCATTGACATGGGTCAGCAACTCAAAGGGCTTAATGCCGGCAACAGCGGCGGGCGTCCCTGCTTCGATCCGCGAGACCACGACACCCGGATCGGTCGGCTTACGATTCAGATAGTTCATCACCTCGAAGGTCATATCGCAAACCGAGATGCCGATATCCTTCAACTCCACCTTCTCAGCGCTCCCATAATAGAGCGGGCTCTGCTCAGCAATCAGGTTGACCTTTTTCACCTCCCCGTTTCGGGCATATTCGAGGATGTATGGCTTGCCAATACCGATTTCGGTCAACGTAGCAGTGATCGAATTTTTGATCGATGGCCAGGGGGAAGGGATCCGGTCGGACATTTCTGCAGGCATCTCATCGAGCCGATCCCAGGGGAAGCCACGGTCCCCGAAGCGTCCTGCATCTTCCACGGTCACCTTGATCGGCGCCTGCTGGCCTGGCAAGTAGAAGCGCAACAGGATATCCCCGGCCTGAAGCCCAGCTTTCGCAGCCGGTGAACGTGCATAGACAAAGGTGACCAGTCCACCACTGTTGCGATAGCTGTCCTTGACCAGATGCGCAACTTTGTTTGCACTCGCCAGTTCAGGCGTGAGCTCTTGCAAGTCCGCGCCTAACCACGCAATCCGGTTCTCGTCTGCTTCGGAGAGGGGGACATTCGCGGAGTCGAAAAGCGTGGCGGCATTGTCATTGATGAGTTTGGCCATGGTGACCGCAGGAGTGGATTCAGGGCTGTTGCTGCTATAGGAACTCTCGCTGCCCTTGGTCCTGAGCAGGATTGGCAGCAGCACCAGCCGGCCCTCCTGATCAAAGGCAAACAGCGGATCGCCCCTGTCGTTCTGCATCAGTTCCGGAATAAGGGTGGACTGATAGCCAAGTTTAAACGAGGCGATGCGGCTGCGATCATAGCTGGTCGTCATCTCACCATTCGGCATGGAAATCTTCACAAAGGCCATCAAGCGATCACGGCAATCAGAAACACTTGTTGTCAATAAGGGCAACTGAGCCCCTGTCGCCTCTTTGCACGTCACAAGAAAAGCACCGTAATCAGCAAGCGTACCTGCGAACTTCGCCTCAAGCTGTTTCTTGTCGGCCGTCTGGATAACCAGTTTCTCCAAACGCGCAGTCTGAGCATTTGAAAGCTTGCGAAGCACAAGGAACTGTGTGGGCGTTATCTTACACGCTGTGGCATACTGGACTGTTGCCGCACTATTTTCATCGTCACTGGAAGATGACCGAAAGTGGTAATCGCGCTCTTCACTGGAGGCCTTAGGACTGCGGAAATGGAGCGTGATCATGCACAGGCTGGAACCTATATACGACTCGATATTTTTTCGCCATTGGCCAAACTGCTCAGGCGTGATAGCCTTCCAGTCCGTATAATTGTCTTTCGCAACAGCCGGTGCAACGCGCCCCGGCACCGCCACACGCGTGGGATTGCCTTGGGTGTCGAGCACCACGCAAAATGTATTTTCAGAGAGGAACACACCTTTATTTTCAACCACGGTTGTTGTCCGTGAATAACGCTGGACTGTTCCGTGCCATTCGTTTTCCACATTTACGAAGGTTGCCATAAAAGCCTCTTTCGTTTTGGCACCCCCAAACACGAGCGCTTTGGATCCGGCCAGCGGCTTATCCAACTTGAGCAATACCGCGCTACGGTCTATGAAGTAATCCTCTTCCACGGCACCTACTGTTTCAGCCCCCTGCGTGACACGAATCTTTTCGACAAAACGTGATGTCAAAAGCGGGTCAGCAATCAGCACCCGATTTGAAGCCACCAGCCAGCCTGCCATTTCAAGCGGACGCTGCTGACGAATCAGGTTCTCTCCGGCATCGCTGCCATGGACGCTTCCGCAATTCGGACAGCGTGTCCCCACTCCAGCAGCGGTTGGAGCCTCGTTGTTGTCGTACCGCAAGGTATAAGCAACCTTGACACGGGACAGCGCCAGGCGAGGGGTCCAGTCGATCGTCTCCCGACGGGTCTCTGGAAGAGACGCGCAGCCCACGAGGGATGCGAATGCTGTTAATTGAATCATGAGGCTGCTTGCTTTTTTCATACGAAAGTCCTCCGCATACTTTTTAAACACTTCTCATTTAACGGCGTTTGTAGTCACGTGAAAAATCGAGGATGATTTGGCGGCGTTGGCCATTTCGCAGGACGGTCATGGGGACGCGGTATTGCGTTTCCATGTTTTTGATAGCCTCCTGATGGGCAGCCGTCACATGCTCAAGCGTTTCAATGGGTTTGCCCCCGATATCCAGAATAATATCATTCGGGGATAAGCCTGCTGTGGCGGCATTGCCTGTGTATTTGACCGCAAAGATGAAAACGCCCTTCTGGTTATAAAAGTAGAGGTTGGGCGTATCAAACTGATTGATGGTCTTTGCGGAGAAATCCCAGCGCGGAAACTCCTTTTCAACACCCTCGACCTTCCCCTTCTCACGCGGTGTCACCGTGACGGCGATCAGTTCCTTGTCGCGCATGATCGACAGTGACGCCGGCTTCTCCTTTTCCAGCAGACCGAGCTGACGATTGACCGCCGGGATATCCTCCTGCGTGATGGCTGTGACCGACGTGCCGTTGATCGCGATCAGACGGTCTTTCGGGAGAACACCCGCCCGTCGGGCAGGGCTTTCGGGGTCTGTCGCAGAAATGATCACCCCCGAGTCAAACTCGAAATAGACATTCTTATCGAAATCGCGCAACGGCTGAATTTGCAAGCCTGTCCAACTCCAGTTCATGCGCTTGAATTCGCGCAAGCGACCTGCAATGAGAGCGGCCTCCTTTGCAGGAATGGCAAAGCCAAGGTCGCCACCATACGTCGAACCCCGCGCCGTAATACCGATGACATCCCCGGCCTGATTCACCACAGGTCCACCGGAGTTTCCGGGATTGATCGACGCGTCCGTCTGTAGCCAGAGCGCGTACTCACTCGCACCTTCGAGATAACGGCGTGTACACGAGATGATGCCGGAGGAGATGGACCGGCTCAGTCCCCAAGGAGCCCCCATGACATAGATCGGATCGCCCTCTGTGAGCAGATCCGAATTGCCCAGCAACGCAAACGGAACCTTCGTATCTTTGGGGATCTGCAAACGGCAGAGCGCTATATCGATGTCTTTGTCCGAACCGATGACTTCCGCTGGATAGGCCCTTCCATCCGTCAAAAAACAGCGGATCGACTCCGCCTTATCCACGACATGCCAATTCGTCAAAAACTCTCCATCCGCAGAGATCAGCACACCACTGCCTGCGCCACTTTGGGCCGACCTCTCGCCGCTTTCATGCGTCTGCTGGATCACCCGAATAAAGACAAGCGCTGGAAAGACACGATCCTTCGCCACGCGCATATTCTGTTCACTCGGCGCGCTCGCCTGCACAACGGCTCCTGCGCTGAAGCACCCCATCGCCAACAACCATCGACTCCATTTAAACATACGGGCTCCTCATCATTTCGGGTTAACGGATGCCGTAACTTTCGCGGATGCACTCGCGCGGAAGCTCCTTGATAAAGGGAGAGGGTTTGCAGAAAAAGACGCCGCCGTCGCGCATTTTTCGCATGCTGGGCACACAGAGATTCAGCTCGTCTTTGGCGCGCGTGACTGCCACATAAAAGAGGCGGCGTTCCTCTTCATCGTTTCCGTTCTCTTCCAGCGAGCGACTCGACGGGAACATGCCTTCAGAGACCCAGATGACAAAGACCACTTTCCACTCAAGCCCTTTGGCCTGATGCACCGTGCTCAAGTGCAGCGTGGGCTCGTTGTTCGCCTGCATCTTTTCGTATTCGCGGTCGATGTTGGTGAGCAGCGCGACCTCCTGAAGGAAGGCTGCCACGCCCCCTTTGTTCTTGGTCACTTGAAGCGCCAGTTCATGGATATCCTCTTCGCGCTTCTCGGGATTCTCGTAGGCCCGATGCAAGTACGAGGTGTAGAACGCATCGCAAAACCGCTCGACCGCCTCTGTGCCTTTCAGGCTGAGTCCTTCTGTGTGATAGTCCGCCAACAGGCGGTCAACCTCCTGCCACTGGCCGCGGGCAACGGACTTGAGCAGCCCCTTCAACTGGGCGCGCATCTCGGGACTGCGCGTCTCAAAACTGCCGCCAAGCTTGGCCCAGAGCACCTCGACGGTCTTTTCGCCGACACCCGATAACATCCCCATCAGGCGTGTGAAGGCCAGATAGTCGCGCGGATTTTCGCAGATGCGCAGAAAGGCGAGGACGTCCTTCACATGCGCCTGTTCGAACACGCCAAGGCCGGAGGTGATCACATACGGAAGCCGTGTGCGCGCAAGGGCCATCTGGAGCTCGATGGAGTGGAAATGGGCGCGATACAGGACAGCCATGTCGTTCAGGGAGTAGCCATCCTCCACATACTGATGGACCATGCTCACAATCGAGCGGGCTTGCTCGTCGCCATCCCGGAGAATCAGCACACGCGGCTTGCAGCGCGGATTGCGCGTGGAGCGCAAGGTCTTCTTAAATTCATTAGGCGCCTTGGCCGCGCAGACGTTCGCAACGCGCAGAATTTCAGGCGTGCTGCGGTAGTTCTGCTCAATCTTGATAATCCGGGAGTCGGGCCAGCGGTTTGAAAATTCGCGGATATTGCTGAAGTCCGCGCCGCGCCACGTATAAATGCATTGCATGTCGTCTCCGACGGCCATGACGTTGCGGTGATGCGCGGCCAGCAGATCCACCATCTGGGCCTGAAGCAGATTGGTATCCTGATATTCATCGACCAACACATGCCTGAACTTCTGCTGATAGTGTGTACGGATGTCTTCCTGTTCCTTCAGCAGCCGGAGCCCGTTGACCAGCAGGTCATCGAAGTCCATCATGTTCTCCGCGAGCTTCCGTTCCTGATAGCGCATCGAAATACGGATGATCTCCGCGGGGTCCGCCTCAAGTGCGCCGGTATACGCTTTCAAATAATCGGCCACAGTCATCATGCGGTTCGAGGCTGAGCTGATCAAGGAGGCGATGATCTCCTTCTTCGGAAAATCTTTTCGGGCCAAGCCCAGTTCCTTCATGCACGTGTTGAGAATCGACAGGGCGTCGTCCTGGTCGAGAATCGCGAAATCATTGCGATACCCCAGACGGTCCGCAAAGCTCCTCAGAAAGCGATTGCACACATGATGGAAGGTGCCGCTCCAGAGGCGGCCGACCGAAGGGCCTGCCACCGCTTTGGCACGCTCCAGCATCTCCTTGGCCGCGCGATTCGTAAAGGTCAGGAGCAAGAGCGACTCCGCAGGGACGCCCTTTTCGATCAGGTGGGCTACGCGGTAGACGAGCGTGCGTGTCTTGCCGGTCCCGGCAGCGGCAAGCACCAGCAACGGACCGTCATCGGCTGTCGCCGCTGCGCATTGCTCGGGATTCAGAAGCGTTGAGTAATCAGTCATTATTTTGATTGCAGGAGATGACACGTTTTTCTGTCACGATCCAGTCCATGCGGATATCATGCGGTTCCAGCGGCAGCGGTTCGTCCAGAACTTGCCAGTCATAACAAATGGCAATCTTAGGCGACCGCTTGCGCGCCTCCAGAAGAATACCGTCATAAATACCGGCACCATATCCCAGCCGTCCGCCCTGCGCATCAAAGGCAAGTCCAGGAATAATGAAGGCATCGATGTCGAAGGGCAAAACCGGAAGGCGTTCACGGGGTTCGCGGATGCCCATCTTCCCCTTGATGAGCTTCGTCTTCGGGGTCATCAGGGAAAGCTTATATTTATTGCTGGATTCGCTCCAATAGGGAACCACGACTTCGCGACCGGCCTCAAAGATGGAGCGCGCAATATAGCGCGTCGGTATTTCATGCTCCGTGCTCAGATAGAGCGCAATGCGCCAGGCCTGCAACAGCAGCCGAATATCGCTCTCGATGAGTTTCTTCGCGATCTCTTTGCCCGCCTCGCGACGCACCTCTTGCTCGACAGCCTTCCGCTTCTCGCGCATTTCCAGACGAATTTCATCCTTGGTTTTCATCGTTCCACCGATCCAACAGCCACGTTCCGATGGATATTGGACATTCCGTGTTCATGATTGGATATTCTAAAAGAGCCCCTTTACCTTGCCGGTCACGGTGTCGATGTCCACATTACGGAAGGCCGGGTTCGATGCCGTGCCAGGCATCAGCTTAATATCGCCGGCGACCGGCACGACAAAGCCAGCGCCTTGATAAAGAAGAATGTCACGGACCGGCAGCGTCCACCCCTTGGGACGCCCGACCAGCTTGGGATCATGCGAGAGGCTGTACTGCGTCTTCGCCATGCAGACCGGCAGGCGGGCCGTCGCAGGATCGCTCTCATACAGGGCAAGCTTACGCCTGGCTTCATCGGAGAAGGTGACGCCCTCACCGCCGTAGACCTCCTGGACAATCGTCTCGATGCGCGTTGAAATCGGCTGGTCGAGCGAGGAAAGGAAGGCAAATTGATTCGGCTCCTCGCACGCTGCGATGACTTGCTCGGCCAACTCCACGGCGCCCGCGCCCCCCTTGAGCCAGTGGCTTGAGACAGCAAAGCGCGCACCCGCGGCCTCCGCGATCATGCGCACCAGCGCATGCTCTGCAGGGGTGTCCGTATGAAACTGATTCAGGCAGACGACGGGGCGGATGCCGCTCCGCTTGACGATGTCGATATGCGCCAAGAGATTGCCGCACCCTTTTTCAAGCAATTCGAGATTTTCGCTCTTGTAGACAGGGTCCAACGGACGCCCAGCCATGACAGCAGGTCCGCCGCCATGCAACTTGAGTGCGCGGACGGTCGCCACGATGACCACCGCATCCGGCTTCAAGCCAGAGGCGCGGCACTTGATATTCCAGAACTTCTCAAAACCTATGTCAGAGGCGAAGCCGCTTTCGGTAATATAATAGTCGGTGAGCAAGGAGCCCAGCTTGTCAGCGATCACGGAGTTCTGTCCGATCGCGATATTGGCGAACGGGCCAGCATGCACCAGCATAGGCTGCCCTTCCAGCGTCTGCATCAAGGTCGGATTGATAGCGCGCATCAACCAGGCGGCCATGGCGCCGTCGACCTCCAGGTCCTTTGTGGTCACAGGCTTGCCTGCTTTGCTATACGCCACAATGATCTTCCCCAGGCGTTCGCGCAGGTCAGCGAGGTCAGAGGCGATTGCCAAGACGGCCATGACTTCCGAAGCCACAGTAATATAGAAGCCCGAGGGCATGGTGAAGCCGTCCATGGGACCGCCGCGCCCGATTTCGATATTCCGTAGTGCCTGTGCGCAAAAATCAATCGCCCAGCGCATCTGGATGCGTTCAGGGTCGATATCCAGGCGCGTCAGCTTGCTCTGCGCGAGACGGGCGTCATCGTAGTTGCGCTCATGTTGCATGCGCGCCGTCAAGGCGACCATCGCGAGATTGTTGGCATTCGTGATCGCATCAATGTCGCCCGTAAGTCCGAGCGAGAGCGGCGCGAGCGGAACCACCTGCGCCAGACCGCCGCCTGCTGCGGAACCCTTGATGTTAAAGGTCGGGCCTCCACTGGGCTGCCGGATGGCACCCATCACGCGCTTGCCCAGCTTGCCCAGCCCTTCGACCAGGCCCAGCGTCGTGGTGGTCTTGCCTTCGCCCAGCGGCGTCGGCGTGATGGCTGTAATATCGATATATTTGGCCTTGTGGGTCGATTTGCCTAAGCGCGCCATAATGGCAGCCGCATCAATCTTTGCAATAATCTTGCCGTAGGGGATGAGCTCGTCATCGGTCAGACCCAACTCCTTCGCAATATCGACGATGGGGCGCAAATAGGGTTCAGCCGCTTCAGCGATCTGCCAGTCAGCAAGCTTTGTGGGATCGAGAGGAATCATGGGATTGTCTCCTTACGTTACGACCGGTAGTTGGGCGCTTCCTTGATGATCTTCACATCATGCGGATGGGCCTCGCGCACGCCCGCGCTGCTCACACGGTAGAGTGCGGCATCCGTCTTCATCTCTGCAATCGTACGTGCGCCGCAGTAGCCCAGGGTTGACCGAAGACCGCCGCAGAACTGGGTCATGATCTTCTTGACCGACCCGGAGAGCGGCACGATCCCTTCGATGCCTTGAGGGACCAGTTCGTCGTCCTTGACATTATCCTGTCCGTAGCGTTGACGGCTGCCCTTGCCCTCCTTCATGGCGGCCAGGCTGCCCATGCCACGGTAGACCACATAATGACGGCCTTCATGAATAATCTTCTCACCCGGACTCTCTTCCGTGCCGGCCAGAATCGAACCGAGCATCACGGCATCCGCGCCCGCGACAAGGGCCTTCGGGACATCGCCTGACAGGCGGATACCGCCGTCAGCGATCACAGGGATGGAGCCTTCCAGCGCCTCTGCGGCTTTATAAACTGCTGTAATTTGCGGAATACCGACACCACAGACCACACGCGTCGTGCAGATCGAACCCGGACCGATGCCAACCTTCACCGCATGCGCACCTGCGTCACGCAGGGCAACCGCACCTTCGGCTGTTGCCACGTTGCCGCCGATCACGTCGATATCCGGGTACTTCTTGTTGATCCAGGTGACCATATCCAAAATGCCCTTGGAGTGGCCGTGTGCGCTGTCCACGACAATCACGTCGACCTCTTCATCGGCCAGGCGTTCGGCCCGCAGATAATCGCCTGCACTCACGGCTGCCGCGACACGCAGACGGTAGCGGCTGTCGCGTGTATAGAGGGGTTGCGCATTTTCAACCAGCTCCTGAACATCTGTGAAGGCATAAAGTCCCACGAGCTGTCCCTGTTTATCTACCAGCGGCAGCTTGCCGATCTTGTTTTCCATCATCTTGAGGTAGGCCTGCTCCAGCGTCGTGTTGGGCGCAGCCGTGATGACTTGCGTCGTCATCACCTCCGAAACACGCTGAACCGTCTTCTTGGCGAACTTCAAGTCCGTCGACGTGATGATGCCGACCAGGCAGCCTGTGTCATCGAGGATCGGGAAGCCGCTGAAACTGATGTTGTTTTCATCGCGATAGGCGTTGATATAATCGATGGTATCTGAAGCGCGGAAGGCGACCGGCTTCAAGATAAGGCCGTTGAGATAGTGCTTCACACGCTTGACATGCTGCGCCTGCTCCTCTGCCGGGAGATTTTTGTGGATGACGCCGATGCCGCCCAGCTTGGCCATGGCGATGGCCATCGTGGCTTCCGTCACCGTATCCATGGCCGCGCTCACAAAGGGCATATTGAGGGAGACACGCGAGGTCAGACGTGTTGAAAGATTGGCTTCGTCCGGCAGAAAGTCCGCATAGCGCGTGACCAGGGTGACATCGTCAAAGGTGAGTCCCTCAAAGGGAAATTGCTTCATGAAAGCTGCTACTTGAGAATTGATATGCATAAAAACCTCCGATTGATCCGCTTTCCCGATAGTTTATAGCTCAATTCCGGCCATTTGGCAATGAAGAAAAGAGAGCGGATAAAAAAAATTACAAAAAAAGCGGGCATCGTTGCCCGCTTCGCTCTTGCTCATTTTTCGGACGTGGTTTCAGCTTCAGGCTTGTCCGTAATTTGGTCTGGTCTCGGCTCCTCGTCTTCGAGCGCAACTGTCGGCTTCGCCTTCACGAGCCGTTGGTTCCACTTGAGCCAGTCTGTGAAGAGACTGTTTCCGCGGCGGCGGGCAATCGACATCCGGATCTGAGAACGCATCATTTCCGCAGCGAGCATGTCCCCTGGCTTACGGTCATGCACATAGATGATGATCGACTGGACCGGTGACGAAGGAACCGCCTCGGAGATATCCCCCTTCTTCAGGTCGCGAGCACCATAAGCAACCGAGTAGCCGTTCTCAAAGGTGGGCTGATTCTGCATCTCATTCACCGCATACGTAATATTGGTGGTGATTGGCAAGCCTTTTTCCTTCACCACAGCCTGGAACGTCTTTCCGGCATCCAGCGCCTTGCGCAGATCTGCGCGGAGTTCCTTGGTATAGCTCTCATAAGCTTCGGTGCGGGCCTTTTCCTGTGCGCGGGCCTTGACTTCCGTCTGGACGTTTTCAAACGCAGGCACATGTGCGGGGGAACGCTGCTTCAGCTCCAGCACATACACTTCATTCTTGCCCTTGACAATGCCAAAACGGGTCTCCAGGCTTTCCGGATCCAACTCAAAGGCAGCGGTTGCAAAATCCGACGAGACATCGGTCCAATAGAGTGTTTCCGTCAGCGCAAACAGCGGAGAGAACTTGACCTGCTGTTTCAGTTCAGCGGCAAAGAGGGCCAACGCGTTCGTCCCGAGTTGTGAAATGCGATCCGAGAAGTTGAAGGTCACGTTCGTCTCTGCGCAATAACGGGCCTCGACGAGCTTGAGTTCCGCCATGATTTTATCACGGACTTCCGCATACGGGATGGTCTCGCTGACATCATTCGTCGTCGTGCGCCGATAGGTATCCATGTGGCTGTCATAGTACCCCTGAAGATCCTCTTCCGGGACGGTTACAGACGCAAGGTAGTTGCTGATGGGAATCGCGAGATAACGGACTGAGACGCGTTCCGGGAGACCGAACGACTCCTTATTTTCAGTATAGTATTTCTTGTAGTCGGCATCGGTCAGGCGCATTTCAACTTTGGCGAAACGGTTGCTGACAGTCGCCACTTGGACCGTGAACTTATCGGTCATGGCCGCCAGTTCATCATTCATCTCCATCGGCGAAATCCAGGAGGCTGTTTCGACCATGGCAGCCACTTTCGACATGTTGAGCTGATGGCCGACAAGCTTTTCAAAGTGAGACGGGATCATTTGCTGACTCAGCAACGCCTGGCGATACTGCATCATGTCAAAGCCATTGGCGCCCTGGAATGCCGGCATCTCCTTCAGCGCATCCTGAATCTCTTCAGGTGTGGAGACAAACCCGTTTTCCTTCGCCGTATGAACCGCAGCAATCTGCTCCCACACGCGGCGTTCAACAACGCTTGCGGGTGTTTCGTTGTCGCGGTTCCGGCCAAAGCCACGAATGGCGGTGACAACGACTTCACGCGTTTCTAATTTGACCGGCTTGCCATTGACTGTCCCTGCGACTTGCGTCCCTTGGGGCGTCCGGAAGCACGAGTCAACCGAGACAAAGGCGACAGCAATCATGACTGCAAAAATAGCCCACAGAATACGTTTGTGAACGAGACGATTGAAATGATAAATAAACACGGTGGTTTCTCTGCTTAGTAATGGATGTTCGCGCAACCTTATTTAAACGTATGAACGCCGGGTGCGCTGCCTGGCATTCACACATACACTTGTTCTACAGGGTTTCCGCAGGGGTAGCTTTCTGCTCTTCGGGTTTCTTCTCCTCCGGCTTCTTCTCCTCTGGCTTCTTGTCCTCCGGCTTCTTCTCCTCTGGCGGCGGTTGCGCTTGAGCATCTGTCGGCGGCTGCCCGCCCAGTGTTCCGCCCAAGGTGCGTAACGTCTTTTCTTGCTGTTCGAGGACGGTCTGGTCAACGAGCTCGCCCGTTGACAACACGTTACGTCCCACGGCATAAACAAAACGATGACGCGCTGTCCCGCTGGGGCCGACAACCAAGGTGGAGACGATGGTGCGACCGCCCACAGGTGCGTTTTCACGCCAAATCTTAATGGCTGCGCGAGGCGACATGTCGTAGGAGATCGGATATTCGGTCCCGTTACTCAAGGCAACCTTGAAGTCGCCCTTCTCGCTAATCAGACGGCTCAGGGTCCGGTTCGTGGCGGTCAACACATTGACCGTATTCGCGGCACGCAGGGCAGGGATAGCGAACTGAAGGCCTTCGACCACCAGCGTGCCTGTGATCGTAGCGACCTGGAGCTCTTCGTTGTTGTCCTTGAAAGAGAGCGTAATTTCAGCCCGGCCGGCAAGGCTCTTACACAGCGCATTCGGGGTCGAGACGCTGAACATCTCCTCGGGCATGCTATCCTTCATGAACGTGAGGATCCGGCCACGGATGAGCTTGACAATACGCGCATCCGGATTCTTCGGATCTGCCGAAACGACGACTTCGGTGTTGTCCATCAACTGGAGGCCATCGGTAAAGGAAAAATTGATCACAACCGTGCTGTTGGGCCCTGTACGGAACGCGGAACCCAGCGGATAAGCCTTGTTGCCCACGATCCGCTCAAACGAGCCCACATCCGGGTTGTTGACTTCAGCGATGCCGCGCGGCGCAATGGCCCGGGCCAATATATCGAAAAGCTTCTCCTTGGGCTTGTTATCGGTCGCAGGCTGCGCGGCTTGATCAGCAGCAGGGGCGGCTGTCACTGCCGGCGCTGCATCGGCAGGCTTGGGCTGCGTTTCAACTTCTTGCGCGAACATGGGTAATGCCGCGAATATGGAGACCACACGAACCACCTTCATATAATTAAACACTTCCATTTTTCCTCGCGTCTGGCACGCTAACGGTGTGCCACTCAGGGGCAGGACAGCGAAGTTCGCCGAACCGCCCAGTTTTCATTTATTTGGTTACAGGCTTCACAGGAACAGTCGCGGGGACTGCAACCGGAGCAACTGCTGTATCCGTCAACGGAACGTCCTTGCGCGGTTCGTACCGTGCAATAACCCCTTGCAATTGGGCGATCGCCATTTCAGCCATCGGCTCTTTGTTCTTCTCGGCCTTTAACGTTTCCAGCATCGTCTTGGCTTGATCCTTCTTGCCGTTTAGCGCCAGGACGCGCGCTTGTCCAAGCTGCGCCTGCATGACAAGAAAATGACCGGGATTTCCCTTTTGGAACGCCTCGTAGGCTTCTGCCGCTTTATCCAGACGATTCAACGCCTCAAAACAGATCGCACGCCCCATCAGCGCCACTTCAGCAAAACCGGCTGGTGCACCCTTGCTGATGCAGGTATTGTACATCTCAAGCGCATCTTCATATCGTCCGGCGTCATAGTAACTCTTTGCCAGACGCAACCGAGCGGTATTGCCGATCTTCCAGGTGCCATAGTTGTTGACCAGGGTTTCAAGCTCTTCCGTCGTGCTCGCCTTTAATAACTCTTTGTTAGCAGAGGAGATACGGCTTTTGTAATAATAGGTTCCCCCGAAGGCCGAAGCGATCAGGACCACCACGATGCCGGCCTTAATCATGAACTGCATGCCGTTTGTCTTCCACCAATCATAGAGGGGAATGAATTCCAACGGCAAATTAACTGGAAGTTGAGCTGACTTTTTTTCTGTTGTAACTGTTTCCGCTTTCGTATCTTGCGTCATAGACATCCTTCTTCACTTAATGAAAAGCGATATTATTGGCTTTTGAGAGCAGAAAAGCAAGCCTATTTTCATGCCTAAACAGGGATAACGTATCGGGTAAGGGGCTGGTTTATTCATTATAGCGCAAAAGGCAAGCGCCCGGGCCCTCTCCGGTCCAGCCTCGGCAGAATCGACTCCAGCCCCGAAATCAATGCTTCCCGGTCCTTCGGCAGGCGCCCCTCCAGGGGCACCGGGTTGGAGCTGTGGTTGGCCCGGAAGACGGTCTGCTCCAAGACCAAGCCGCGCAACAGAACGATCAACTCGCTGATCGCCTCATACTCCGTAACCGCTTGATAGCCTGGAGCCATCGAACAGCCCGGCACCTCGACGAAGCGCAGGGCGGAGAGCAGCCGGGGCTGCATCCGGTTGAGCACGCGCGCCGTAGCCTCGGCATGCCGCAGCGACCCTTCGCGCCCCCCGAGCCCCAGCAAGACCATGACCGAACACTTCAGCCCAGCGGCCTGCGCCCGCTGGACCGCTTCGCACATCCCCTCCGCTGTCTCGCCCTTCTCAACCCGCTTTAAAAGCTCCTCGTCGCCGCTCTCAAGCCCCATATAGAGTGTCTGTAGCTTCAACTGCCGCAACTGCGCCAGCTCCTCAGGCGATTTCGCCAAAATCGATGAGCCGTTCGCATAGAGGTTGACACGGGCTAATCCCGGGAAGAGCCGGTTCAGCGCCTCCAGCATCCGGCGCAGCCGCTCAAACGAGAGCACCATCACATCGCCGTCCGCTAAAAAGATCCGGCGCGTCTCCGGATAGTGCCGGGCCGCCTGCTCAAAGTCGGCCAACACCTCCTCTTCGCGTAGGACCCGGTACGGCACCCCCTTGTACATCGCACAGAAGCGGCAGGTGTTGTGCGGACACCCCAAGGCCACTTGGAAGATCAGACTCTCCGCCTCCGCCGGCGGTCGGAACAGACGCTCGGTATAGTTCATAAACATGTTTAAACCATCGGAACAAAACGCACGGGCAGGTCGTCCTCGCAGATGATGCCTGTCTCCTTGCGGCGGACCACCAGTAACCGCTGCGCATCCAGGGCGGCTCCGACCGGCAGGATCATCCGTCCGTTGAGCGCCAATTGGTCCACCAGTTCGCTCGGAACCGCCGCCGGCGCGCAGGTCACTAAGATCGCATCGAACGGCGCTGCCTCCTTCCACCCCTCCGCACCCATCGCACCCCGTATCTGGATATCGTTAAAGCCTTCGGATGCCAGGACACGGCGGGCATGATCGACGAGTTCGGGGACAACCTCCAGCGACCAGACCTTCAACCCCATGGACGCCAGCACAGCAGCCTGATACCCGGATCCGGTGCCGATTTCCAGCACGCGCTCCCCTGGCTGGAGTTCCAGCCGCGCTGTCATGTAGGCTACAATATAGGGCTGGGAGATTGTCGCCCCCCATCCGATCGGAAACGGAAAATCACCGTAGGCGATCTCCGGCATATTCTCGTGCTGCGGAAAGAACGCCTCCCGCCGCACGTTTAGCATCGCAGCGAGTACGCGCTCATCCAGGACCCCTCGGCTCTGGATCAGCGACACCATCTCCTCGCGCGCTAACTGCATTCGCACGTCTAATGGTTCAACCAATTGTTTATTCATACCCGAAGCCCTTTCGCATGAAAGCCGATCTGGAACAGGCATCCCGTGAAGCGAAAACACGCGCTCCAAACCTAAAACATATTATTTACTGAACCGACCCAAAACAAAATAAGTGTACACCCCCTCCACCTGAATCATCAAGCCCATTTAATTAAGAGTTAAAAGTTAAACGTTGAGCGTTAAAAGTTTTAAGTTTAAACGCTTAACGCTCAACGCCCAACTCTTAACGCTTAAGATTGTCCCGCCCGGGGGCCCGGGAATAAACCGACTGGTAACTTTTTTAGCATCCGAAAAACGCGAAAGGCACGAATAAATACGACCATCGAACGTCCAATGTGTTTCCCACAGCGGCGCTGAGGATATTTTGGAGTGCGTGCGGCAAGCGGTATTCCGCGCGACGCCGCTTTTGCGAGACCCAGAAAAGCGGTGCCGCGCTCGTCTACCGACGTTGCTTGTCACCGCACTCCAAAGAGATATCGCCAGCTCATTTTGTTTTCGTGTTTTTCGTGTGTTCCGTGGGCAAAGAAGTTGAAGTTATAGAGGCAAGATGCTCGTCTACTGGAATGAAATGACCGTTCCCTGGCTCTTCACCAGCCAGAGTTCCGTCCCGCCTGCCTTTGTGCTGGCAATCAGGTCCTCACCCTGAACCGTATACGTCCCGGTGATCTGATTCGCCTGCAGGATGAGCCACGGTCCGTTCCCGGTTCCTGTTTTGGCCACCTGGAGAACTGCTCCGCCCGAGACATTACCGCTGACGACCAGAGCGTCCGAGCTGTTTCCATCCAGATCCACTTGATAGACAGACGCGCTGTTGAAACTCACATCGCCCGTAACCGAGAGCGTGCCGAGGCCGGAGACGCCCGGAGCCACGATGCCGCCTGCATCAACCGTCAGCGCCGTGCCGCTCGCAACCTGGACAAGCCCCGTGCCTCCAAAGGTCGCGCCACTCGACACAGTCACCGGACTTACGATGCTGCCATTTACGACAAGCGTACCGTTGCTGACAGCCGTCGCACCTGTGTACGCATTCGTAGATGTCAAAGCCAGGGTGCCTGCTCCCATCTTCGTCAATCCGCCGACTGTCGAATCACTATCAATAATCACAGGGGTGATCAACAAATCAATTTCTGCCGCACCGTCACCGATGCCGAAGGTTCGCGTCCCATTCAAAGCGATCACACCCTGCTGGGCAAGTGTCCGGTCTTCAGAATCGAATAAGACCGCGTTTGTGTTCACACTGTTGCTGACCAAAGTCACATTGCCATTAATGGTCAACATACCGCCTGTGCTTGTTGCGCTTGCTTTAAGTACAATCGCCGAATAAGCCGCTTCTGGCTGATTGGTGATTACGATATCATTTAAGGTAAACAATGCATTATAAGCAGTTGTACTGTCCGATATACTGACAAGAACACGTCCACCATTCAAGGTTGTTGTACCAAGAACTGTTATATCACCGCCCGTATTTAGCCTGAGATCGCCCACGTTGATCGTGGCATCACCGTTGATGTAAAAGCGGTGATTCTTGCCGGAATTATAGCTGATTATTCCTCCATTCATCACAAGATTACTGATGGTCTCCTGATGACTGTTGTTGCCACTGCTCTGTGTGTTGTCAAAGTAGAACGATCCGCCATTCAACGTGAGATCAGCGGTATCAGGGACTGACTCACTGTTTTTGAGAACAACGCCTCCGTTGATGATCAGGTCTCCGGGAACGCCGATATTCGCATAGCCGGATCCTTTGTTCATCCGAAAATAACCGGAGTTCACAACCGTTGGGCCCGTATAGGTGTGCGGTGTCGGGCCGATGAACTGGACATGGCCGTTGTGGCCGCCAATGGCTCCCACTGTCACCCCGTTGCCGTTGTCGTTGGTGATCGACGCGTAGATGTAGAGCGGCGCCTGCGTGTTCCCCTGATTGTAGGTGTTCTGATTGGCGGAAAAAATGATCCCTTCCTGCGCATTTAGGTTCAAAACAAGATTCGAGATAACGACAGCGTCGCTGGCGGCTGCAGTGGTGACAATCTGCCGACTGAAGATCGTGCCGCTAGCCAGGGTCAGCATGCGGGAGGGGTCATCGCCCATGATCAAAGTCCCGGTATCGGTCCCAGCGCCAGTCTCGTCGATGGATAACGAGTTGATCGTTGTGTCAGCCAGCAACTCGTTGGTCAATATCCCAGAGCCCGACGTGTTGACGATGCGCACATTGTCCAATGCAGTCTGAATGTTTGTGACGCTGGGAGAGAACTCGGTCGCCGTGTCGAGAAGGCGGATGCCGTAGGTTGAGTCATAGGTGACCAGCGCAAGGCCCGCGCCGGATGACGACACGTTGTTTCCGTACGCACCGGGCAGTATGCTCACGTTTGTGGTGTCCTTAGCGCCGCCGCCACCCAAGAGCGTGGGTGCTGCGGTGAAGCTGACATTGGCATCGCCCGCCGTAGCGGAGGCCAGTGTGCTAATACCCAGATCGACCCCGCGGAACAGGGTATGGTTCCCTGGATTGCGGACAAGGCTGTCTGCTGTCAGAAGCAGAGGGCGAGCCGCATTAGGATTGAAGTTCACATAGGCCTGCCCTGCATCGAGGATCAGTGCATTGGCAATCGCATCCACCGTGTTTGCACTGCTCACGCCATTCACATAGAGGGCCGCACGCGCGGAATCGTTACCAGTACCGTACAAGGTGATGTTCGCTGCGCGAGCAGCTCCGCCTGCTGCCGGGGTCGCGTCGAAGGTCAGTGAAGTCCCGTTGTTGATGAACACATCTGACGCCGTTGCAACCGATCCATTTGAAAACTTCGTGCCACCACGTGTCAGAATCAGATCGCCGCCGCCCACAATGGCCCCTTTGAATTGCTTGCTGCCAGCACCTGCCAAGTAGAGCATGTAACCAGCCGTATCAACCTGCCCTGCGGGTGTGGTCGTGTTTGATCCTATCGACCAGGTTTGGTTGGTGCCCAACACGATGGCACAATTAAACGTAATTGACCGGTCTGGCGTCGTGTATATTCCTTCGCGCCCAAGCGTCAACGTGTAGCCGGAGTTGAAGGCAAGGTTGCCTCCGGGGTTGGCTGGAACGGCAAAGCCGAGCCAGCTTAGATCGTCACCAAGCGTGTAAGTCCTGCTTGCCGTTAGCGCGGCGTCCCAGGTGGCCACGTCGTTCATTCCAGGCACAACACCACCGACCCAGCTTGAGCCAAGGTTGAGTGCATCGGCATTGTCGGCTTTCGAAATCTCGTTGGCCTTAACGGACAAAACACCGACCATCATGGTCATCACCACGATCCATCTGCTTAGGTATGTCTTCATTTTTTTCTCCTTTGTTAAAGGTGACCTGTCGGTCGCCCATGTGACTATGTCCAAGGGGGTTTAACCCCCTATCTCATTTTCTTCATCTCAAACTGTTTGCCGGCTAACGCCTCCTTGGCAAAGACGCCCCAGTATGGGGAGGGCGTGTAGTTCCAGTCGAGCAGCAGACAGGGTGTCGCTTTCGGATGGAAGCACCAGCCTGTCCAGTTGATGCGGTATTTCTGGATGAAGCCGAGCATGTCTGGAATGAAGGTGTAGGGATCTTCCTGATCATTCAGCGGGATGAAATCCATCTTATGGATGTCCGCGCCCACTTCGCCCAGAAAGATCGGGTGCTTCTCAGCCACCGGGATCACGCGCGCCCACCCCGGATGCCAGTTATAGGTGTGCCAGGAATACATGATGCCGTTCCCGCTGTTGTCGGCCAGGGCGAACCCATTGGTAATGCCGGTCAGGTCGTTGCACCAGAAAACCCCGCCCGCGATGACCACATTCTTCGCACCGGCGGAGCGCACGGCATCCACCAAGGCCTGCATGCCGACAGAATCAAAGCCCTGATTTTTCTTTTTCTCCTCTTCGGTCAGAAAGGCCGATTCGTCGTTGTCCTTCTTCTCGCCGACAAAGCCGCCCTTTTGCCAGATCTCCCACGAGATGCCATGCGGCTCATTGAAGAGGTCAAAGAGTACGGCAGGATGGTCTTTGTAACGCGCAGCCGCGTCTTTCCAGAAATCGGCATGTTCCTGCTTGGGTGCGCGGAAGCGGTGGAGGTCCAGCACCAGATAGGCCCCGCGGTTGGCCGCCAGCGTGATAATCTGATCAATGGTTTTACGGTACTCCTCGCCGCCGTCTTTCTGGTAGGGACTTTTGCCATACCAGAAGGATTCATTCATGGGCAGGCGCACGCAGTTGGACTTCCACTCGTCAATGGCCACGACTGTTGACTTGATGGCCTGCTTGTCCTGCGGCAGGGTCTCCAGTCCGCCCGCATTCACGCCCTGCAGCCAGACCTCTTTGCCCGCATCGTCCTGCAACCGGTTGCCCACGACCTTGACCGGGCGCGGCCATTTGGCGCGGTTCGGCTCTTCCGCAGGCACGTAGCGGGCAGCCGCGATCTTCTTCGCCTCCTCCTTGGCCGCGAGGATCGGCGCGGGGTCCGTCGGCTTGAGCACGAGGTTGTCGATGTCGAGCGTGCCTGCCTTCACCTGGAAGAGAGCCGGCATGACGATCAGGGTGAGCGCCTCCTCGGGAATCAAGAAACGCGTGCTGCGCTCGACCCAGCCCTGCGTATCTTTCTGCATATATGAGGGCCCGGGTTTCTCGGACAACCGTTTGCCGGAGGCATCCATGAATTCAAAAAGGAAACGGGCGTCGTACCAGGGCATCGTACCCTTCTTCAATCCGGTCACCCGCTGACGCCACGTCATTTCAAGGGCCTTCGTCCCTTCAGGCAGATCATAGGTCAGATAGAGCATCACCATCTTGTCCGGCGCGCTGGAGATCAGCCGCAGAAAATGGTTGTTCTCTTCGCAGAGCCAGCTCGTGTTTTTCGAGGGTTTGCCCCAGCGGTCAGGCCAGTTCTTGCTCTTCGCTTCAGTTTCAAAATCGCCATTGGGAATGAGGGAGCCATCCTTCTGTAAAGCGGCAGCGGCCTTTGCGCGGCGCTTGGCTGCGTCAGCCGTCTGCTTCTCCTGGCGCGCGGCTGCGGCTGCGCCGGCCTTGACGCGAAGGGGTTCGGCATCCACGGGCCGGAGCACGATGTCGTCCAAGTCCCAGGTACCGGTTTCGACTTGGAAGAGCGCGGGCATGAACTTCAGAAACGCCGCCCCCTCCGGGACGAGGAACTGCGTACTCTTCTGCTCCCAGCCAGTTGTATTCTTGCGCATGTAGGGCGCAGAGGGGCTGGGCGAGACCTTCTCGCGATCCGCACTCATAAAATCCATCATGATGCGCACATCGAACCAGGCCTGCTTGCCGGGCTTGAGATTGGTCACGCGCTGACGCCAGGAGAGTTCGATGGCCTGCACGCCTGCGGGAATCTTGATCTCGTGGTAGAGCATCACGGTCGCGCCCGGCTTGGGACTGGTGAGGCGGATGAAATGGTTGCCCTCCTCCAGTACCCAGGCGCCATCCTCCTTCGCGCGCGGCCAGCCGTCCGGCCACTGGTCGTTGTCGGCATCGGTCTCCAAATCGGCGTTGCCCATCAGAGGCTTCTCCTCGGCGCTCGTGTTCAGTGCCACAACGGCGCATCCGAGCCAGAGTACGGCAAGGGAGCGACGGAAGGTGATTGCTGCGTGTTGAGTCGTGCGCATGAGTGATTCAGTTGTTCTTATGAATTGCATAGTTCTGTATAGCCTCTCGTTACCTCATTTTCTTCATTTCAAATTGTTTTCCAGCAAGCGCCGCTTATTTTATCATGATCATGGTTCCTCGGAGAGACCGGACTCCCGTGAGCGTGATGGTTCCCGTGGAAGCGTTTCGGGTAGCTTGCGCGGCGGATATGTCAAGGAAGCCGGGGCTGCCGTTCTCGAAAACATAACTCATCGGGTTGTTCGAATTGGTCAAGCCATGCGCGATCAGAACCGTGAAGACGTCAGAGGTATGGATGTTCGCCGCGCCGTTGGAGATGTCTTCGACCCGGATCGTCATCGTCACGCCAGCGGTTCCGGAGGGCGGTTCGAGCTTGGCGCCTACATTGATCAGGCTGCTTCCTGATTCGGCAATCTTGAGTCCGACCGTGCAGGCGTTGCCGGGTTTGAAGGCGCCGGTGGTGTTGAAAGTCCCGAGTTCGCCCGGCGCCCCGCCTTCGATCCTGCCACCCGTCAAGGGATTTTGGGTGCCGACGGAGCCTGTGTTTCCGGCCATGCAGAGGATCCCGCCGGCCTGTGAGTTGAGATTCTTGGTGTATGCGATGCCATCGGCAACGATGCAGACCGCACCATTAGTAACAGTGGTGGGGGCCGCAGCTTCGGGGTCCGCGAGAACAACGGTTCCGTTTTCGACGTCCAGGGACGACGCACGTCTGCGATCCGGGCCGCTGAGGGTGAGAGTGCCCGTTCCGCGCTGGATGATCTTGTACCTGCCGACAAGGGGGCCGTGGAAATTACGGTCGCTTGAACCGTCAAAGATAATCGGGACGACGGTGCCGCCGGACTCGGCGCTGAGCGCATAATAGTCACCGATGAGGTCTTCGCCGGAGAAGATGATTTCGGGGAAGCTTGAGTATACGACGATCAGACTCGGATAATCGACTGTTGAGCTGGCCGGTTTCTCCCATGCGATGGGCGCGGCGAACTCAAGGGATCCGCCCGAACTGTTGGCGTAGAGGATGAGGTCTTCGCCCCCGACGATGAAGCGACCTCCGGCGGAGGTGATTTTCTTTGTGCCAGAACCGTAGACAGAAAAATTGCCGCTTCCGAGTTTGAAGTCATGTCCGCCGAGGTTCAGGTTGGCGCTGAAGCTGCCGTCAATCAGCCAAGCCCAGACTTCGGCGTCGCTGTCCAGGTTGATGTCGCCCACTGCGGCCTGACGGTACATGTCCGTCGGGTTGTACGAGGCGGCGGGCAGAGCGACGTATTCGGTGGTGGCGCAACGTTCGAGGGCACCGAGGGCGTTGACTTTAACCAGATATTGGGCGTCCATGATCCAGGGCGCGTAGGTTCCGTTCGTGTTGACGGCTCCCGGAATGAAGAATCCTTCGTTTTCGCCGATGCGAATCGTTCCGCCTTTTTGGCTGTTTGTGATCCGGACGGCGGTTCCGGGTTCGCGGACAAGGGACTGGATCTCAACGAAATTCGTTCCCCCGTAGAATTGGTTGACCAAGGTGAGAATTCCCTGATTATTGCGAATCTGGCTGACGGTGTGTGTCGTAATCGTGGCAGGGGAATCCGAGTTGTAAAAGTTGAAGATCCCAGCGCCCTTGTCAGTCGAGAGTGAGGTGTCGAAAAGTTTCGCCGTCGAATAAAAGTCGATCGTCGTCCGATTGTCGCTCGAGTAGACCCAGGAGGTCGCGACTGTCAGGGTGGTGTTGGTGATCACGCAATTCTGGAAGGACGCCTTCGCGTCTGCGACGATGTTGCCGACACGGTAGACGCCGGAGGTGACCGTTATCATGTTGTTGTGGCTTCCGGGGAACGAAACGGTTCCAGGGGCTTCCATCCCACCGGATAAATAGATTTTGTAAGCCCAGCTATCGCCGCACCTGACGATGCCGTCGCCGGGAAAGACGACGTGCGTGTTGATATCCCCGCCCTTGCTTCCGGTGATTTGGACATCGACAGTCAGTGTGTTTTCCGGGCCGTTGATGAACGGGATGGACTCTTTATGCATGGCGATGCGATCCACGTGGCGGTCTCCGTTGAGGTAGACGGGATAGTTGGTAACGCCGCCGATGGCATCTGGGAAGGACGCCGTGTCGGCATCGGTTGGAAGGGCTAACGTGCTCCAGTTGTTTGTGTTGCCCCAGTCATGATCCCCAAGGGTGTCCGTCCACGTGGCGGTTACAGCTTGGCAGGATATGGCAGTCGCCATGATGATCGAGAATGTCAATGTTGTCTTTTTCATGTCTTTCTCCTTGTTTACTCACAAACGTGAGCACTGCACGTTAAGCGTTCAGCGTCGAACCGCCATCCGGTCTGACCGTTTTTTTCTTACCTCTCTTTTCATGGTGATGATACGTGTCCTTTGAAACTGGAAACTTACTGCCCCTTGGCGGGGGCTGCTGTCGAACCGCGCGCCACCCAGGTGACGGGGAGCGGCTTTGGCTGTTCCCAGACAGGCCGCCTGGCCAATTGCTTGCAAAGCAATTCCATCGCGACCTCTCCCATCTCCGTAAAGGGCTGCCGCACGGTCGTCAGGGGGGGCGTGAGCCACTCGGCGAGCGGATCATCATCGAAGCCCACCAGGCTCAAGTCTCTTGGGATTTGCAGCCCCTGCGCTGCACAGACGCGGTAGCAGGCACGCGCCACAGCGTCGCAACTGCAAAAGATCGCCGTGGGGCGAGGCGACGCCTTGAGGAGCTTCGTGACCATCTTCTGAACCCGTTCGTCCCAGTTGGACAGCGGGTCGTCCGGCGTGATGTCGATCACCCGGTCGCGGGGCAAGGTCACACCCGCATCGGCCAAGGCGTCGCGCAACCCCTCCAGACGCACACGCACGGTCGAGGCCATACAGTCGCCCACAAAAGCAATCTTGGTGTGACCGAGTTCTATCAGGTGCCGCCCCACAAGGATCCCGCCCTGATAGTTATCTGCCACCACCGCAGGCATACAGATCTCTCCGGGATGATAATCCGTGACCACGAGCGGGAAGCCCTCTGCCTTCACGCGCACCATCGCCTCGTTGAAGGCGGTTGTATGCAAGGCCATCAGAATCGCCCCGCAGGCCCCGTTCTTCGGCAAATTCAGCAACGCTTCCAGATCTTCACTCTGGTCCCCATGCGCATCGCACACCTGAACCTCGATGCCGTGCTTGCGGGCGACTTGCTTGGCACCCCGCGCGATCCGCACAGAGGGCTCCCAGGCGAGATTTCCGACGATGATCTTGACGACCTTCGTCACCTCGGGCTCCACGTCGCGCACATAAAGCCCTTTGCCCGGCCTCCGTTCCAGGAGCCCCTCTTCAATCAAAAGATCCGTGGCGCGGCGCACCGTGACACGCGAAAGTTTATGATTCCGAGCAAGCTCATGCTCGGAGGCGACACGTGCGCCTGGCGCGACCTCGCCCTTCTCCACAGCCTGCCTCAGCTTCTGCGCCAACCGCGCATATTCAGATATACTGGTATGTTTACTGGTATTCAAAGTGACTACATAGTAGCACAGCGGGGGAAACAAAGTCAAGGGGGTGGAATAAAAAAAAGCGCTTAGGATTTGACGGGCTTCTTCTCCTGGAGGATGAGGCAGTTCGCTTGGGCGGGATCAAGCTTGGCGTCGTACTGCGTCAGCCCCTTCTTCGCGAAGCCCTTCTTCAGCGAACCGTCCGTGCCGAATTTGGAGTTGCCGAGACTCGCGCAACTGAAGCATTGATGCTCATGCTGATACTCCACCTCCACGCCGCGATGCGGACAGAGCAGGGATACGGCCACATAGTCGGCCGCTCCCGTGCGCGCCACGATCAGCGAGGTGGGCAGGCGCGCATCGATGAGTTTGACAGCCCCGCCTACGGCCCCGAGCAGCGGAACCTTGTCCAGGGCGATCTTCACTGACTTTCCTTCAATCAGATAGGCCGCCGTGTCCAGGGCCACCGTCTTGCCCTTCTTGGTGAAGGTCGCACAACCGCCGTTCAATCCGCAGACGCAAACGCCTGCGCTTGCCAACCCGATCGTGGCAACTGCTTTCCTTCGTGTAATAGGCTTCATGAGCTTTCTCCTTTATACCTGCTCTTTACTGGTTGTTGCTATTCTAGCATCCGCACCGTTCGTTCACAAGTCGTGTTTTTTCACTTTTTTAAAGTTGACCATTGACAGGAACGGCCCATATTTGGTAATGTGTGCGCCTCTTATGGGACAACAACTACGCAAACGCCTGAAACGTCAACGTCGCGAAGCGCGCAATAAGCGCGTGCAAGCTCGTTTACGTGCAGGTATGAAGAAATAATTTTTAGGCGCGATGGCCGAATGGTTAGGCAGAGCTCTGCAAAAGCTTGTATAGCGGTTCGATTCCGCTTCGTGCCTCCATCTCATCACCAATGATTTGAGTTTCGGCTCAAATCATTGGTTCTTTTTTTCTCTCTTTGTCTCGCATCGACAGGGGACATTTTGTTATGATGACGCCTTCATTAAGGAAATGAAAGCTGCCGATGAAATGTGAAATATGCCATAACGCAGAGGCTCAGCGTGCGATTCGAAAGCTGGTCAACAGCGAGGAACAGGAACTCTACGTCTGCAAGGCCTGTGCTGAAGCGCAACAACCGCCTCCCAAGCCTGTCGTACCGCAAGAGCCTCCAGACGACGTCCTGGAGGCCATCAAGGAGACGTTGCCGGAGATCATGGGCATGATCCTGGGCGCCACCGTGGAATTCAGCGGACGCATCCAATCGCTAAAAGACCCCGTCTGCCCCAGTTGCGGCCTCTCGCGTTCCGAATACAAGAAGGCGGCGCGTCTCGGCTGCGCCCAGTGTTATGAAACCTTTGTCAAGGATCTGGATGGCCTGGTGGATGACATGCACCGCATCCCGCGCCACACGGGGAAATCACCGAAACACCCGAAGCCCTCGCTCCATGTCTCGATGCTCATGAGACAATGGCGCGACGCGGTGAAAGAAGCGCGGCAGGCCGAGGCCGCGGAATTGAAGGCGCGTATCCGCCAACTGGGCTGGGATCCCGAAGCACCTCAGGAGACTTTGTAACGATGACCAACCTCAGCGCTATTATCCGAAAACGTTCCAAACGATTAAGTGTCGCACGGATTCCCTCAGAGGACATCCCGATGGGATGCCGTGTCCGTCTCGCGCGCAACGTGCAGGCGCATGTTTTCCCTGACCGCGCAACCTCGAGCCAGGCAACCGACGTGCTCAACACCATCATGAACGTCATCGCCGACACCCAGCAGAAGACACTCCTCGCGGCCATCAAGGATTTTAACGAGCAGGAGCGTCTGAATCTCTTTGAGGCGCATCTCATCAGCCGTGAGCTGATGATCCGTGAAACCGGCGGTATCGCCATCTCCCTCGACAAGAGCATGGTGGTCATGGTCAACGAGGAGGACCATCTGCGCATCCAGGGTTTTGCAAAGGGGATGGACATTGAAAGCGCCTGGAAAAAGGCGGATGCCATGGACACCTTGCTGGACGAGAGGCTCACCTACGCCTGGACGCCCAGGCTCGGCTACCTCACCGCATGCCCCAGCAACCTCGGCACCGGCATGCGCGCCAGCATCATGCTCCACCTGATGGGCCTGCGGATGACAGGCGAGTTGGAGGCGGTCATTCGCGGACTTGAGCGCATGCGCCTGCTCGTGCGCGGCCTCTATGGCGAGGGCTCTGAATCATCCGGCCACATTTACCAGATTTCCAATATGGAGACCCTGGGCATGGATGAACAGACCATCCTGGCGCGCATGAAGCGCATCTGCGAAGAGGTCGTGCGTCAGGAGTGCAATGCGCGTGCGCGGATCATCAAAGATTCCCCGCGTATCGTGCAGGACTTTTTCATGCGTTCGCTCTGCTTGCTGCAGAATGTGCTGATGATGCCCTCCGGCGAAGCCATCGAATTGCTCTCGGCCTTGCGCTTTGGCGTCTCCATCGGACAGGTGACGGGCTTGACGGTCCCAGATATTGACGACCTGATGCTCAAGGTTCAGCCAGGACATCTCATGCGCGAATGCAATGATCTGCTGCCCCCTGACAAACGCGATGAGTTCCGCGCCTTGATGCTGAATCTCCGTCTGGCGACCGCCAAGGTCAAAGCAGTTTAATTTTAAACCCCAATATAGGATACATCATGATGAAAAGACTTGAAGAGCGCGTGCTTGAAACAGCGCTGATCTGTGATGGCGGCATGGGCACGCAACTGCATCAACGCGGCTTGCAACCCGGCGCGTGCCCCGAGCAATGGAACGTGACCCATCCTGAACTTGTCAAGGATGTCTACCAGGCCTATCGCCAAGCCGGCAGCAACATTGTCGAGACCAACACCTTCGGCGGCACCCGGTACAAGCTGGCGCATTACGGCCTTGTCGAAGCCGTCACTGAACTCAACCGCGCCGGTGTTGCACTCGCACGCGACGTCGCAGGCGATACGCAATATGTCATGGCCAGCATGGGCCCGACAGGCGCGTTCATGGAGCCCTACGGCGATGAAACCGAGGAATCGATGTATGAAGCGTTCAAAGAGCAGGCGCTTGCTTTTGCAGCCGGAGGCGCAGACGCAGCCATCGTCGAGACCATGACCGGACTCGAAGAGGCGTGCGTCGCCATTCGCGCGATTCGCGAAAACACAACCCTGACCTGCCTCGCCAGCTTCACGTTTGACCCCCAGCCCGATGGCGGCTATGCCTCCATGATGGGCGTCACGCCCGAGCAGTTCGCCGTTGCGGCTGTCGCAGCAGGCGCGCACATCGTGGGCGCCAACTGCGGCCTCGGTCCTGAGCATCTGCTGAATGTCATCAAGCGGATCCACGCCGCGGTCAACGTGCCGCTCATCGCCATGCCCAATGCCGGCATGCCGGTCTTACAGAACGACGGCAAGACTGTTTTCCCGGCTACTCCTGAGGAGATGGCCACGTTTGTCCCAGCCTTCCTGGAAGCCGGCGCGCGCATCATCGGCGGCTGCTGCGGAACCACCCCGACACATATTGCTGCGATGGTCGGAGTTTTAAACACGTCATTGTGACCCCTGAGTGGTCGCAATAAAGGATGCTAAACACTTATGCTTTACTGGATCGCACCTTATCTGACCAAAGTGTGGGGCCCTTTCCGCTTGATGGCCTCCCACTTGATGTTGCTGGCGGTTGGAACCATGGTCGCCGGCATACTGACCTGGCTGCTGCTGCCCAAGCTCTGGAAGCGCCTTCCAACGGACAAGGGCAAAATATTGGCCCCGGACGGCGGCTTGAAATCCATCGGCAAACCCACGGGGGCGGGCATGCCCATTTCGCTCCTGCTCTTGCCGGTGACCTTGCTCTTTGCCCCGCTGCGCCTGCCTGAACTGGGCGTGGTGGTCTGCCTCTATTTCTGCATGGCCTTCGGTTATTTTGACGACCGGAGCCAAGTGCCCTGGGGCGAACTCAAAAAAGGCCTGCTCGACATGGTCGTCGCCATGACTGCGGCGGTCTGCATCTATTGGGCCCAGGGCTCACACCTCTGGCTGCCCTTTGTCAAAGATGCGATCGACATTCCCTTGTGGCTCTATCTGCCGTGTGCGGCCATGCTGCTCTGGTTCACCATGAATGCCACGAACTGCTCGGATGGCGTGGACGGCCTGGCGGGCACGCTGACGTTGTTATCCCTCTTTGCGCTGGTCGCCTTGCTCTACGGGGTCGTGGGGTATTATCCCGTAGCAAACTACTTGCTGATCCCGCACAATGCAGCCGGTGCGCGCTGGGCTATTCTTGTTGCGATTCATGCCGGCGCCTTGGCAGGCTACTTATGGTTTAATGCGGAACCGAGCCGTGTGCTCATGGGCGATGCAGGGTCTCGTCTGCTCGGCATGCTGGTGGGCGTGGCTGTGTTGGTCGCAGGCAATCCATTCCTGATATTCGTGGTCTCACCGGTCGTGCTCGTCAATGGCGGCACCGGGCTCTTCAAACTGGTATTGCTGCGTTCGCTGCGCCGCATCGGCTTTGATGTGCGGCCCACGCATACGCTCCATCCTGATGAAGCCATACAGCAGCATGTGCTGGTCAAGGCCCTGCACAGCATCCGCTTTCCACTGCACGATCACTGCCGTAAAAATATGAGTTGGAGCAATGCGCAAGTGCTCATGCGCTTCGCGCTCTTACAAGCCTTCCTGATCCCCCTGCTCTTTGTGATCCTCATCAAGATTCGATAACATCGTTATGAAAGCCTACCTCTTCATCCTTGGATCCCGCGACCAGCTTGCACAGGAGAGCTCTGAGCAGTTGGCGCATGACGCCGGCCTTACGAAAGAGGAGCTGACTGTCATTGACAATCTTGCCGAACGCGCCGTTTCCAAAGACGCCTCTCTCTTGTCGCTCTTTGCGGAGCAGGCGGAATATATGGCTGGCGCTTCCCGTCCGCGCGCCGCGCAAGCCCTACTCGCCTTTGCAGGCGTAGACATTTATGCAAAGCGCGTGACCTGGAAGGCCCTGCCATATAGCGAGCAGGCGCTGAAGGACGAATACGGCGTGCCCTGGTTTCCCGTGATTGACCGCACACGCTGTACGGGCTGCGGGACGTGTGCGGATTATTGCCTCTTTTCCGTCTACAAGACCGACCCTAAGCGTGAGGCCCATGAACGCGTTCGCGTAGCGGCCCCCTTGAACTGCAAGACAGGATGTCCGGCATGCTCGAGGCTCTGCCCGACCGGCGCGCTCATCTTCCCGTTCTGCGCAGAACCCGCACTGAACGGCAGCGTTGAAAATCCGCAGCTTCGCACCCAGGAAGATGCGCTCGCCTCGCTGGGTGCTGACCCGCACAAGGTGCTGGCGGAACGCCGCGCGAAGAAACGCCTCATCGATCCTGACAAATTTAAGCAGGCGGAAAATGACCGCATTCTCTATTCCGGAGTGTTGTAATACATGCCCAAGGAGCCAACATGAACATGGACTTTGACCTGAACCGCTTCATCCAACAGAAAGTGACACGCCGTGAGAGGAGCTTGCTCGCTGAAGATTTCGCGCGCTATGATGCGGAGCTGCATCAGCGCATTGACAACAAGCGCGTGCTCGTGATTGGCGGGGCCGGCTCTATTGGTTCCCATTACATCAAGGCGCTCCTTCGCTTCAACATCGCCTCGCTCTGCGTTGTGGACATCAATGAAAACGGTCTGACGGAACTGGTGCGCGATTTACGCAGCGCAGGCGGTTACAACATCCCGAAAGAGTTCATCACCTACCCCATCAACTTTGGCGACCGTGTCTTTGAAAAGATTTTCCGCGCGCAGGGCCCCTTTGACATTGTCGCCAACTTCGCCGCGCATAAGCATGTGCGCAGCGAGAAGGATATTTTCTCCATTGAAGCCATGATTGAAAACAATCTGCTGCGTGCACGCGGACTGCTCGACCTGCTGATGGAGAAACCGCCGCAGCACTTCTTCTGCGTCTCCACGGACAAGGCCGCGAACCCTGTGAACATCATGGGCGCGAGCAAGAAGCTCATGGAAGAGCTCATCATGGCGTATGCGGACCGGCTGCCGGTGAAGACCGCGCGTTTCGCAAACGTCGCCTTTTCAAACGGGAGTTTGCCTGTGGGCTTCCTCGACCGCCTGAACAAACATCAGCCGTGGTCCTGTCCGCTGGGCATCCGGCGCTTCTTTGTCTCGCCCATCGAATCCGGCGAACTCTGTCTCATGGCCTCCATCATGGGTCAGAGCGGCGACATCGTCTATCCGAAGCTGGACGAAGAGCGCGACATGATCCCATTCGATCAAGTGGCCACTGACCTTCTGCATGCGCTGGGCATGGAACCCGACCCCTGCTCCTCCGAAGAAGAAGCGCGCGACAAATGCCGTGCGTTGTTGGCCGCCTCCGCTGCGCCGAAAAAATGGCCGGTCTACTTCTTCACCTCCGACACCAGCGGAGAGAAGACCTTTGAAGAGTTCTTTGTGCCAGGCGAAACATTAGACACCACGACCTTCGTCAACCTGGGCGTGGTCAAAAATGCACCGCGCAGAAAGCTTGCCGAAATCGACACGATCTTCCACGACCTGCGCGCCGCCTTTGCCAAACATCAGGTCAGCAAAGCCGATATCGTCGAAGTCCTCAAAGACTATTTGCCCAACTTCTCCCACATCGAGACCGGCAAATCCCTCGACCAGAAGATGTAAATATAGATCGGCTCAAAAAAAGCTTTTGAGCTGATTGAAGAGCCTTGAGAAGCCCTAGGTCTTTTACGAAAAGGCCCTGGGGCATTCTCAACATGTGAGCAAAGCATCGTACCCAGGACTGAAAAATCCATTAATAAATGTTTATTAGTGCGAACCTTTCTCTGTCGGACGGCAACTTACTTACAAAGACTATCTAATAGTGAAATCATCTAGTGCTATAAATGACCTCGTCCATCGCCTTAAACAAGGGGAAAGGGACGAAGAAGCTGTCAACCTTCTCGTTGAACGGTACGGACCTCGTTTGCTGACAGCAGCCACCCTTCTGTGCGGGAATGCGACAGATGCACAGGATTTGATGATTGAGACGCTTCAACGTGCGGTACGTTCGATCAGTGGATTTCGGAATACGTGTTCGCTTTTCTCCTGGCTCTACGGCATTCTTTTCAATCTCAACCGCATGGTGTGGCGCAAGCGTTTCCGTTCACGACTGACCTATGTGGAGGAGCTACCTGATATTGCTGAAGATCGACCTTATGTAGGAAGCACGCTGGATGAGACCGCTGTAGCCGACCGACTGGCCGCCGCAGTCCTTCAGCTTTCCACACCCCTTCAGGAGGTGATCGTGCTCCGTTATTATGGCGAGATGAGCATTGGAGAGGTTGCTGAAACCTTGAAAATCAGTCCTGGAACAGTGAAATCAAGGCTCTTCAGTGCCACTGCCAAGCTTAAAAGCATGGTTCCAGATGAACTGCGTCCATAATATCGAAAAAACAACCGAACCTTTTTTATTAAACATGCAACTTACTCATTAGAGACACATACCATGACTTGCGAAGTATGCCAATTAACCTGTTACGATCTGCTTGACAGGAGCCTGTGCGCCAAGGATGAGCAAGAGGTGCTCGCGCATATCGAACACTGCCCGGACTGCCGTGCTTTTCTGGAAGAGGAGGGGCGCAGGACACGGAAGTGGTTCCATTTGTTCACCCTCGCCAACCGGAACACGTCCATGCCACCCAATACTGTCGAACGGGTGAGAAACGCCCTTGAAGTTTCTCGCAGAAAAGGTTTCGTACTGCGTTCGCTGACAACTAGCGGGAAGAGCCTCCTGCACCATCCTCGTTGGACAGCTTTTGCAGCATCCTTCATTCTTCTTCTTGGAGTAAGCTCAGTTCTCTTAAAGGAGTGGACCCCGATCGTCCAGCAAGCGTCATTACCACCTGTTCGTATTATTAACCAGTCCGGCGATGTTTCCTTGAGTATTCCACAGGAGTTGCCCGGACTTATAAGCCTGGCAGAGGGAGAGGCTACGGTACGACTGGGGTCAGGGGTGGAGTTGAAACTACTCGGGCCTGTCAGCCTGGAAGTGGTGGACTGCATGAAGATAAGGCTTGAGGATGGACGCTTATTAGCGAATGTACCCAAGTGGGCGACTGGTTTTACCATAAGTACACCATCTCTTGAGATCGAAGATTTGGGGACTGTGTTCAGTGTGGCCACGGAAGGGGATCTGACCGACGTGTTCGTATTTAAGGGACGCATAAAAGTTGGCGTTGCAGGACAGGCGATTGAAGCGCTGACGGGCAAGCGTGAAACAAACGTTCTGTGCGTTGCCGGCGAAGGTGTGAGAGCAGCCATAGGCGGATATACAAAGAAATTCTCCGCGGACACTGATGCTACACAAAAAAAATTCGGGTTGGTCAGCGGCAGAGCGGCATACCAAAAGACAAGGCTAGCTTTGTCCATAGCCAGAGAGATAGCGGATTTGCGGGCAGGGAAGTGCTTGCCTGAAGGAGATGAGCTGTTGGCAGTCAACCATCTACCAGTGAACGTAGCAGAGGCGGAACCTGTTCCGCTTCAACAACAAGAGGAGACAGAAGTGAAAAGCATAACAAACACAGTGGCGGCTATTATTGGATCAGCAAGCATTGCACTGGGTGTATCCCAGACAGGTTTTGCCGGGACTAGTTATTCGTGGAATGGCACAACAGGCGGCAATTGGAATGACGATCAGGCAACTGGCTGGAACACGGGCAACGGCTCATATCCCAATGCGATAGACGATAGTGCAACGATCACCCAGAACATCAGCGCAAATTCAATACTCAACTTGAATGTCAATGCCCTTGTGGGTTCACTGGTGATCGGCGACAGCACCGGCACTCAGACCTGGACCCTCCAAGACACCGGCGCACTTGGAAAGACACTCACCTTTGATGTCTCCAGTGGCTGGGCGACGCTTACAAAACCTGCGAGCGGCGGAAACGTGACCTTCAACGTACCCTTCATTCTGAACGATTCGCTGGCCATCACGAACAGTGGCGGCAACAGTGCCATCACTATTTATGGTCCCATTTCGGGCGCTGGGGACCTCACACTGACATCCCTGCAAAACTCCAGTTTCACCTCGTTCAAGATTGGCAACGCTGACTCTTTGACAAACACCTATATCGGCTCATTCACATGGACAGGCGCGGGCGACCCCTCATTGACCACCTCCACCTTCCTCGAACTGAACAAGGCGGCGGGTGTCCATGCGATTACGGGCGATTTTGTCGTTTACGGAAAGGTCACTTTTAAAGCGAATGAGCAAATCGGCGACGTTTCACACCTCACCATCGGAAATAACGGTTACATCCTCCTCTCCGACAGGATCGAGACCGTTGATCGCGTAACGCTCGAGTCGGGGGGTCTATTCAAAGGCACAGGCAGCAGTAGCAGCAGTAAACTGACCGCCACAACCTCCACTGAAATCAAGGGCGGAGCCTGGTCATTGGTGGGGCGCGGAGGGCAATGGGATACGGGCACCTTCACCATTAATGGCGGCACCAACAATCTCATCAGCGCCACCAGCACTGCGAGTGGTGACACGCTGTCCGTCAATACGCTCATCATCAACCAGCCAGTTTCAGGGGCTTTCACCGCACTAACATTTGACAACACCCAGAACTCACAGAGCGCTGGCATCCGTTTCAAGAATGCCAGCGCAGGCGATGTCCTGGCATTTGTCGGCACTGAGGCCAATACACACTCGACCCTCATCGACGCAACCTTCTCGAGTGCCGGCGTGGCAGCTCGCAACACGATATCCCTAGCAGTAACTGGCAACCCCAGCACAAACCACACGTTCAACATTGGAAATGGCGGCGCAGATGTGGATCTCATCATCCGCCCCAATCTCATTAACGGCACAGGGACACAGGGCTTTACGAAGACGGGAGACGGCACTCTGGAACTGGGCGGGACCAACCTCTACACGGGAGCAACGTCGATCGATGCTGGACGTTTATTGATCAACGGTTCGCTGGCTGCGGCCAGCGCTGTCGCGGTCAAAGCCAACAGCACGCTGGGCGGTTTAGGGACTGTCCCCTCCGTAAGCATCGCCACGGACGGTACGCTAGCTCCGGGAACCCCATCCTCGACGGGAATTCTCACCGTAAGCGGAAACGTGTCGCTACAATCAAACGCAGTCTTCTCCGTGCGCCTGAACAGTGCGGAACAAGGGTCAGGCTATGATCAACTCGTAGCGGGGACGAGTGTCAACCTCTCCAATGCAGTGTTGTCGGTCAGTCTTGGCTACGCCCCTTCCGGGGACTCCTATTTCACAATCATCAACAACACCGGGGCATCCGCTGTTGCCGGCACGTTCTTGGGACTCCCGGAAGGAACATTATTCAAAGTTGCCGGAAGAACGTTCAGCATCAGTTACAAAGGTGTCGACGGGAACACCGGAAATGATGTGGTGTTGAGAGCGCTGACCAGGGGCACTATCATCACGGTGATGTAAATATACCGGAGCCCTCTCTCCTTGAAGAGGGCTCTCTTTTCTACAAGACCTCCTCTCGCCGACGGGGGTTAAGTCTATTATTCTGCCGCACAGAAAAGGTGCGGAAAGGAAAACTAATATCATGATTCTTTTGGGATTGCGTCAAGCCACACTCTTCACAACAGTGATTCTGGGTGTTACTGCCCCCCTTTATTCCGCCGAGACTGTTCTGCCGATGAAGGGGACAGCGGCAAACCCTGCCTTGTATTTGAAATTGGGCAGGCGCGCTGTTTCCGAAGATGCAGCAATAGCCGTAAGCCGGGGCGAGGTGGTCGGGACGCCCAATGCCCATACGATTGCAGAAGCTGAAGACTCTGTCAATGCGCTTCATAAGGGGCTTGGCGAATGGGGCGCTAACTTCCGGTTTCCCCTGGCCTCTGTTCCACTACCTGGAGCATACACGTTCTGGGCAAACTGGCAACAAGGGGGCGAGCCGGGGTACTGCCCGCAAACCTACAGCGTATTGGCCGGACCTGATGCCGAAAGACTTGAAGAGCGTGTGTCCTTTCGTCTGACCAATTTCTTCCCATGGAAATTCATGTGGATCAATGGTGCGACGGCACTCCTGCTAAAAGCGACTGACCGCGTGATCGAGGTGCGCAATGTTGGCAAAGCCCAAGACGCAAAGATGTTCAATGCCTTCCTGCTTGTCCCGGGTAACCCGCCGCCGCCAGACACTGCAAAGCTGAGTGGCGACGTGAACGTCAAGACGACGGGACACCAGCGCGAGCCGGGATTCCTTCAGAAGCTGCCGACGAAATGCATCTTGATGAAACCTCAGATCCTATTGCAACTTGGCGCAGCGCCGGCATCCGTGCCTGCAAGCGATCAAGGACTGACGGTCATTGCAGGGGCTGAAGTGATCAGCCATGAGGGCGACCGCGGAATCGAGGTCAATGCCGAGGAGGTGCAATCGCTCCGTGCCGGAACGGACAAATGGTCCACCCATTTTCGCTTCACACTCCCCAAGGATCATCCCGTAGGAGACCTCACGTTCTGGGCAAGGTGGAGACAGGGAGGCGACCCCAGAACTTCAGCACAGCACTTCGAACTATGGGCAGGGGCAGATAAAGAGCGCATGGAACTGCGCGGCACCTCTACTCTCACACCAGACGGCTGGTCCTTTGTGTGGCGGCCAGGCAAGCAGATACAGATCAAACCAGAAGACAGGCTTATCGAGGTGCGCAACACGGGTCATGGCCAGACCGCAAAAATCTTTAGCGCGTTCCTGCTGGGCGGGCCGAAACCCCCGCTTGAACTGCCTCTGCAGGGGACGCCTGAAAAACCCGTGGTGGTGCTCGGCTTTGGCAAAAATCCACTGGGCAGAACCTCGTCGGATGCTTGTACGCTCGTCTACAGTGGCAGCGTCTCGGCGGGTGAAGGAGCCGACAAGGCTAACACCAGCGGTGAAATGGCCTTTGTCTACCGCAAGGGCTTCGGCGCCTGGGGGGCAACCTTCCAGTTCGGACTGGAGCAGCCGATTCCGCCTGGATATTATCGCTTCCACGCCCGCTATATGAGCGGCGGAGAAGTCTCCCAAGTACGTCAGACCTTTACCATCAAAGCGGGAAGCACTCCTCAGAACTTAGGCGTCCGCGGCATTTTTCAAACTCTCAACAATACACCCTTCAGCCATCAGTGGCTGGAAGGGAAAGGAGCCTTCACACTCTTTCCAGGTGACACCCTCCTTCAGATCGAGGTAACGGGGAAGGCTCACGATGTGAAGGTCTTCCATGGTTTTGCGCTCAGTATGGAAAATGCGCTTCCTGCTTGGTTGTCGCCTGAAAAGGCTGCTGTCCGTAGCGCGTTCCTCTCACGGGGCGGAAAAGCGGCACAACCTGAAAAACATCTTTATGTCGTGGACGGACCTGGCCCTGGAGATGCAACACTCTTTGCAGGACTGGCGAATGAGAAGGCGCGGGCGTGGTATCATAACGTCGAAGTCAAGTATTTGCTGGGCGAGGAGGCTATTGCCATGAGCCAACGGCTGAATTTGCGAGACACGCCAGCAGCTGTCGTGGTGAACACAGACAGACGCGTACTCGGCGTGTTGAGCAACCCTAAAGACAGCGAAGAAGTCCTAAAGTTTCTGGAGGCTCCTAACCGTTTCGGATGCATCCCCCAATACGCCGAAGAGCAGATACCCGCCGCTTCCGTCCTCACGAAGAACGGCTCTCCAGCTCAATGGTTGGCGGGCGTGAATTGGCCTGGACAGAATGGCGTCGGCCGCTGGGGTGTAGGCGCTGAGGCTGCTCAACGCCCGAATCCAGGTGACCTGATCGCGTATGGATACTATACGGCGGGCAACCGCAAAGGCACATGGACAGCACGGGATGTGGACATCCATGGAGTCTGCATGCTGACCCAGCAGCTCGAAGACTCCTACGCATGGGGCAAGGCCTGCAATTACGCTGTTCTCTATTTTCATGCTGAGGCCCCCATGACCACCCTGCTGCATTTCCAGCACACGGGCATTCGGTCGGCAGTCTACCTTGATGGCATCGAGCAGCAGAAAACCGAAGACGCAGCAGCCTTCATGCTCGGCAAGCCTGAGCGGACAGCGAAGGAGGTTACGGCGGAACGGGCAGGCCAGGAAATTCACGATGATGTGGCAGAGCTTCAGAACACGGAGAAGCCGCTGGTTTCCAGACTCTCGTTGGACAAAGGCTGGCATTGCCTGATCGTAAAATTAGTCCATGGTCAAGGCAAGGGCGAATGCGTGCGATTCAGCGGCACGTTCATGGATGAAAGCCATACCGTGCCGACCGGCATCCGTACACACGTTTACGATCCGGAAGTGGCCGCCAGCCCGGCCCGGGCCGCAGCAGGTCTCTGGCCATCACTCACCTTGGCGGGTATTCCCGGCAACCTGCCGCGTCCAGGCGAAACGCTAACCCTGATTGCTGATATACGGGTGACGCCTTCCTTCCTCGACAAATGGTGCCCCGATGTGTTCCTACCGATCCATGCAACGCTGCGCGTACGCATGACCGACTACGATGAGAAAGAAATCAAGCGAGTCGAATGCACAGGCATTTTCCCATCTGTGGCAACACTCAACCTCGGCCCTGCACCTGAAGCCGGCTACTACATTCTGATCCCTGAACTCGTCGCTGCGGATGGCCGGTTGCTCCATCGCTTTTATCCGGACGGCTTCAGCGTCGTACGCGGCAACGAGGAGCAGAAGGCGCGTGTAGGAAAAAAGGAATTGATGAACAGTTGGTATTACGCCTTTAATGATTGGGAAACCTTCGCCCCATGGCTGGAACGGATCGGCATGTTCAAGAACGTCGGCTCCACGCCGGGCACCAGCGGCACCGACTGTGCCGCCAAGTGGGCGGATGCCCAGCAACGGGGCATCCTACTCTTCGGTGATTTTGCCGGGGACAGCAACTGGATGAACAACGATGCGAAGATGGCAGAAGGCATGGTGGCTATCGCCTCGAAATATACACGCTATTTTAAAGGGATCAATGAGATTGACGGACGCTTCAGTGGAAGCGAGGGAGCGGCTTGGCATCTCTCTCGAAATCCTGAGAAGTACGTTGAACGTGCCCAGCAACAACATGAGGCCGTACATAAAGCTCGTCCGGACGCCCTCCATTTCGGAGGGAGTGTTTACACCTCCGGCAACAGTCGGAGCCGTGCTGACCGGCCTGACATTCTCGGACCGCGCGAATGGCTTCGCAAATGTCTTGAGCTTGGACTGGACAAGTACATTGATGCCTGGGATGTACACGCCTATCCGCAACAACCGCCTGTATTGGAAGCACCCTCTGTCAGCAACAGTTCCAAAGAGAGCGATCTCGGTGTGCGCGATGTCTACCGGGAGGTCGGCATCCCGTTCACGAAGCCCTTTTTGCTCGGCGAGACCAGCGCCATGGTCTTTCATGGGTTTACGGCCCTGCGTTGGCAAGCTGACACGGTGGCCAAGTTGACTGCATGGACAAACAGCCGGGAAGACTGGCTGGGGGTCGCCCTGTGCGCTGCTCATCACGACCGCCGGAAGACCGCGGAAGAATACGCCATGGCCCGCAATCCAGGCGAAGCAGCCATCTATACTGCGGGCGCCTTGATCGACGGCTTGCCATACAAGCGGGAACCCACGAACGACAAGGCTGTACAGGCCGCGTGGTTCGGCGACACCTTCATGATCTGGCGGACGGACGACAAAGCATCCATGTGGAAGATGCCCTTAACAGGCGAAGGCCCGTGGGTATCGGTAGATGTGGTAGGACGGCTGCGCTTGCTAGAGGTTAAAGACGGACAGGTCTCTTTCATGATTGGCACCAGTCCTGTCTATGTTCTGAGCCAAGCCAATTACGAAAGGCTGACACGATGAAACTGGGCATTGCGCTGTCGCTTGTTGCATGTGTAGCATCCGGCACAACCGTAACGATTGATCTGACACGTGAAGTCACGCCTCCGAGCCCCTGCCCGTTGGAGCAGGGGACCTTCGTTAATCCGAAAGGGGAGACGCTCACCGCAGACAGCCGTTCGTTTTTTTTGGACGCTAAGCCATGGGTGCCGATCGTCGGAGAGTTTCACTACTCTCGCATGCCGCAGACCGAGTGGCGTGATGCTTTGCTGAAGATGAAGGCCGGAGGACTCAGCGTTGTGGCGACGTATGTGTTCTGGATCCATCACGAAGAAATTCACGGACATTTTGATTGGAGCGGACAGCGCTCGCTGCGTGCTTTTATTCAATTGTGCGCGGAGCAAGAGCTCAAAGTGATCGTGCGCATGGGCCCCTGGTGTCACGGTGAAGCGCGGAACGGCGGCTTTCCTGACTGGGTGCAGCAGAGCGGCACAAAGCTACGCACAACAGATCCCGCATTCATGAACCTGGTCAAGCCGTTCTATCGGGAGACAGCCCAGCAGATGGCGGGCCTGCTGTGGAAGGACGGCGGTCCCGTGATCGGTATCCAGATCGAGAATGAGTGCGACAATCCCCCCTACATGCTGGCGCTTAAAGCACTGGCGCGGGCAGAAGGTGTGGATGTGCCCCTCTATACCATGACGGGGTGGAATAAGGTTCGCATCCCCTCTGCTGGCCTGTTACCGATGTTTGGCGCTTATTCAGACGGCTTCTGGGGCGGCACATTGGAAGACTACCGCAAATTTTTTGTTTTTACACCTATCCGCGACGATGGCGACATGGGTGCGCAGATGAATAATATGCGTCCAGAACGCAACACGTCATTCTCTCCCTTCCCGTACGCCTGCGCTGAAATTGGCCCTGGCATGATGTCCAGTTACACGCGTCGCATTAAGATCCAACCTGCTAACATCGGTGCGATGGCGCTCACCAAACTGGGTTGCGGCAACAACATGCCTGGTTATTACATGTACCAGGGCGGCACCCATCCAGACGGCGTGCTCAGCTTCCTGCAGGAAGATCACCCGAATGCGCTGCCTGTGAAAGATTATGATTTTCAGACCGCACTTGGGGCTTGCGGACAAGTCCGAGAGCAATACCATCTGTTGCGACTGCAGCATCTCTTTTTGCAGGACTTCGGCACGGACTTAGCGCGGATGCCAGCCTTCTTCCCGGATCAGACACCTGCAAGCCTCAAGGACGTCTCAGTGCTGAGATGGAGTGTGCGCACAGATGGACAGGCCGGCTTCCTGTTTTTCAACAACCGCCAACCGGCCGTCCCTTTGCCGGATCATTCGGATGTGCAGTTCGCACTCAAAGCGCGATCAGGAATCGTGATGGTTCCTCGACGCCCGATCACGATCCCTTCTGGCTGCTACGGTCTCTGGCCTGTGAATCTCAATTGCGACGGCGTGTTGCTGACATACGCCACCGTGCAACCGCTCTGCCGAGTCCGTGACGGAAAAGATAATGTCACCTATTTCTTCACAGCTCTTGCGGGGATTAAACCGGAGCTGGTTATTCACACGGATGGAGGCGAACGCGTGATCCATGCCAAACTGGGCACATCCCCCTCAGTCACTATGGCTGGCGCGACTGGGACGCGCGTGGCCTTTGTCGTTCTTACACCCCAAGCGGCACTTCACTTCTGGCGCATGCGTTTTGCCGGACGCGATCGGGCCCTCCTCTCTCGGGTCACTGTGTTGTCAGACAAGGGCGACCTACGCCTTCTAACAACAAATCGGCTTGACACCGCATTGTCCATGTTCCCAGTGGGAGACATCAACTGGGCAGGAACTGACAATGGCATCTTCAAGCAATTCGCAAGTAAAGAACCGCCGCAACCGAAACCATTGCAGATTGTCGTGACACCGGAGAAGCCTGGAGGCCCTTTAGCGACAAGCTTAAAGGGAAATGACGAAACGACATGGAATGATGCCGCTGTGTACAAACTTCAAATTCCGCCCGAGGCAGAGGGGCGACACCTCATTCTGAATTTGCATTACATCGGCGATGCCGCACGCTTATATGTAGGCAATAGGGTTATCAATGACGACTTCTTTAACGGCGACCCCTTTCCTGTTGCGCTGTGGCGCATTCCTGTCAAAGACTGGCCGATGATTCGAGTGAAGATCCTCCCCTATTCAGAAGCGTTGGCCGCACGGTTGCCTCCCGAAGCCCTTGCTAAAATAGCAGTAGCAAAAGCCGCAGCCACATTAGACACTGTCACCGTCACTCCGTCCGAGATCCTAGAGGCGAGATTTGTCCAGCCTTAAACACTGATCTCTTTACGGGGTGAGCGCTTTGAGGAGGGGGTCAACCCAGCGATCCTTCTATCTTGCACTGGAAGACTGAAAAAACATCATAGACAGTTGAGGGAGGCCATGCTATTATTTCAGCAGTATTAAAGTACAGCAGGGTGCTGTACGGGGTAGGCCCCCTAATACAAGGAGAGAAAACGGTATGCAGTACATGAAGTACACACGTGTAGCTGTCGCCCTTTTAATGACTGGGAGCGTCATGGCCCAGCAGGAAAAGCCGAAAGCTGATACGTCTGCACCGCTGAAATCCGAGTCCACCAGTAGCGAGGTCAAGGTCCCTTCGGAAGAAGAGATCAAGGCGTTCGTTACGGAATACAAAGAATCCGCTGACAGTGCTCAAACAGAGGCACTCTACGCGCGGTTCGTTGCTCCGCGGTTGACACCGGAGAAGAAGCAAAAACACGAGCAAGCCAAGACAGCTCCCTTCCAACTGACCATCGACCTGTATAAATTCCAGGTTGTGGACGGGAAGAAGAAGTATGTCGGGCGCGTCGACAAGGGCACCGCTTCCTTTGCCATTCTTGATCAAGAGGGCAAGGTTGTCACGTGCACGTCAGACGACTTGATTAAGCTATGCGCATCTTGAGGGGGCTCCGGCGGCTACCTCGGTGAGGTAGCTAAATCAGGAAAATACAAAGCGATAGTCTGGATCAAGAAGCCTAACGGCATCACCCTTGGAAAAGTCATGGAGTTGTCCCTGACCACGCCATAACAGATCTAATCGTTAAGTATTTTCAGAGGGCCTTCAGAGCTAATCGCTTTGAAGGCCCTTGTGTTTCTTTTTGGAGAGATGCCCGTCTAATTTAAGCGGATGAGCGATCCGTTATTAAACAACAGCAGGACGGTTTTTGCCGCCTCATCATGTTTCACGACCCATTTTGGAATCCCGCTGCTGGCTTTAAATTTTCCCGACAGTGTTCCCGTGTAGCTCAGGATCGTGTAGGTTGTTTTTTTGTCAAAGTCAGCTTCGTTTGTAAAGGTGACGGACGTGTTCTCATCCAGCACGAGATCACCATTAACTGTCACCCGGTCAGCCGGGTCATCAATAGCCAGCGCGGCTGTACTCGCCAGGGTGAGCGCCCCGACTGCCAGGGTCCCTCCTTCGTTCGTGGAGGCTCCGGGGGCGAGGCGTGAACTCCCCGTAACCGAAACCGCGCCAGCCACTGTCCCTGTCCCGCCCAAGGTGCCTCCGCTGACCGTGGTTGCGCCGCTGTATGTATTGAGGCCATTCAGCAGGAGTGTGCCTGTATTCATCTTGGACAGGGAGCCCGTACCGCTGATGACACCGCTCAAGGTTTGCGTTGCGCTGCTGTTGAAAAGGAGCGCGGCCCCGTTGGTGATATTCGCGGCGTAGAAGCCGTTGCCGAGGCAACCGGCAAGACCGATTTCCAATGTGCCCGCGTTGATGATTGTCGCACCCGTGTAATTATTGTTGGTGGCTGTGAGGCGCAGCCAACCCGGACCGGCCTTAATCAACGGATTGTCACCATTATTTCCCCCAACCGGGTTTAGGTTTGTAATTTTAGAGTCGACATCCAGGTCGATCCCATCCGCCGTGTTGCCGTCTTCGACCGTCATCATGACACCTTGCGTTTGGCGAATAACGACCTTCGTTCCGCTGATGACGGAGTTGGATGGAGAGGCCAAGCAGTTCACGGTGGACCCGCCATTAAAGAAGTCCAGGTTGCTGTTGGGGACGCCGGTGATCCTCCCGCCGGTCATATTGATGGTCGCACTGCCCAGCGTCTGGTTGTTGCCAGGAGTTGATGCATCCGTCGCAATATGCATCGTGCCGTAGTTCAGGTTGATCGTTGAGATCCGGTCTACACCCGTACTATAACCCGTGACGTCGTTGGCACCCAAGAGCAGCGTCGACCCTGGATTCACGTTTACGATCCCGCGGATCGTTCCGGCACTGCCACCGCCGCCTGTCAGGGCGAGCGTGCCCGCAGTGATTGTCGTGCCATTGGTGTAGGTCTTCTGGGTGCTGAACGACACCGTGTTCGTTGTGTCGATAATCACTGCCCCGCCGGTGATCGCTCCGCTGGAGGTGCCGCCAGCGCCTCCCAAGGTGCCGACGACAACCGCAAGCGCTTTGGAGACGGTCAGCCCGCCCAGATCGAGGATGCCGCTGTTGAAGGTGACTGTGCCTGTCCCCAGCGCATTGGCATTGCCCATGATCAAGGTTCCTGCGCTGATGGTGGTAGCACCGCTATAGGTGTTGGCGCCGGAGAGCGTCAGTGTCGCACCCGTGGACTTGTCTACCGCACCCGAACCGGAGATCACGCCGGAGAGCGTCCCGTTGTCCGTCACAGTGCCCCCTTCAAGCGAGATGGAATTTGTCACAGTCGCGCCATTGATGTCCAGAATGCCTGCAGTCAACCTGACATCACCCGAGCCTAACGCACTGCCATTGCCCAAAGTGACCGTGCCGCCGCTGAGGGTCGAACCGCCGCTATAGCTGTTTGTGGTGTTCATCACTAAAGCGGCCGAACCATTTTTGGTCAGGTAGCCTGTTCCCGCAATACCCGCGCTCCCGGTCAAGGTGTAGTTTTTCGTAGGATTATTGAAGATTACGGCGGCCGGGAGAACATCCGACGCGATGGACACATCTTGGCTGGCCGAGGCCTCGCCAAAGGTCACAATGTCTCCTGTCATGAAATCCGTTATGGAGCCGCCGGGCAATGCCCAGTTCTTGGGATCTCCCAACTCGGTGAGACTCCACTCGCTGCTCAGGGCCCCTGTCCAGTAGGGATTGACACCGCTGACCACATAGTCGATCACGCCAGCGTTGTTCACCAGCAAGGCGCTCTGGCGGGCACCCAGGGTGGGTTGCGTACCGAGGATCAGGCTCGTAATATCGCCAAGCGTGTTGGCGTGCGCGATCAGGTGGTATGTTCCGGAGTCAACGGGGCCGGAGGGCAGGTTGACGGTGATTGTCTCGGCTCCGCCATTGAGTGTAAGCGTACCTGTTACCGTGATGGCCGGCGCGTTGGTGAAGTTGTCCAGTGTGCCGACCGTGACGGCGCCAGAGCCGTTGAAGGTCAGGTTGGTGATGGCGAGCGTTGAGCTCGTGTCTGTCCCGGCCATGATGACGCCCGTGCCACTCACAGTCACAGTGCTGGCGCCGAAGATGCCCGCATGGTTGGCCACAACAGAACCGTTTGTGATATTCATCGTCCCAGAGAAGCCACTGTTGTCCCCTCCGAGCGTCAGCGCCCCGGAACCATACTGGTTGATCGTGCCGTTACCGGCAAGCACGTTATCCACCGTCATGGCGTTGGAACGATTGAAGACAAGGGTCGCGTTGTTGGTGACAGGCCCCGTCCCCAGCGTTCCTGTTGCGCTGTTGGTGCCGACCCACACAGCACCGGACTCAATGATCAGCGCGCCATTGAACGTGTTCGCGTTCAGAAGCGCCATGGTTCCTGAACCCTGTTTGCGGATGCCCGCAGCAGCGCCACCCGAAGCCCCCTGGGAAGCGATAATCATACTGACGATCAGGTCGGAATCCGGGGAAGCAGTCGTGTCCTCGACATTGAAGTGTTGGACATCTTGCAGGTGGATGCCACCGGAACCGTTCATGTAACAGGCACCCACGCCACTCACCAGCACAGTCGAAGATCCCACGCTGTTGTTGGCCACCAAGACATCATAGCCTGATAAGACACGATCCGATGTCCAGGCTGAACCATTTTTCAGCGTTACATTTCCGATGCGCGTATCCGCGCCACCATTCATATAAATGCGTGCAGCATCAGCCGAGATCACGCGTGAAGCCGCTACAGCCGTACCATGATTCGGAACAAAAATATTCACGGCACCGAACTCAAGCGTTCCGCCAGCATTGGCTGCAAAGCCGGATGAATCGCGAAGGGTGGAAGAAACCCTCAGGGTTCCGCCTGTCACGAGGGTCGGTCCGCTATACGTGTTTGCAGCGGAAAAGATCGCCAGCCCGCCTCCGTCCTTTGTCACACCAAAGCCTGTACCGCTCAACGCGCCGCTCAGGGTCATCGTGCCGCCGTTGGTCACGGAAATGACAGGCGAGAGCTGCAACGCCATGGGCGTGCTCATCGAGGCCGTCTGCCAGGTCTTCAGGGCGAGGTTGCCGCTGAGATTGAAGGAGTTGCCGGTGATCGTCCAGTTGGTGTTTCCAGCGATACCCACCGTATCAAAGGTGACATTTGAGAAGAGTGTCCCAGCTGTAAAGTCGTTGTTCAGCGCAGTTGTCCGCGTTGTTCCAACAAAGAAGAGGTTGCTCCCCGTAATCGGCCAATCCCACCAGTTGGTCGAGTTGCTCCAATTGTTGTCGGCAGCGAGGCCGGACCAGGTGACTGGCAGCACCTCCTGAAGCTGGAAGCCCGAGATACAGGCGCGGGCCCCCCCCGACTGAAGACCCGTCAATACAGTGAGGTCGCCGGTCAGGCCGGAGACGCTCATCACATTCTCTCCCTCCTTGATTGACGAGTAGCGGACCGTGCCCCAGTTGGCTGTTGAGTTCGTGGTCAGAACACCCGAGACATACGAATAGTTCACCCCATTGATCGTGTGATAACGAAAGACGTTCGCAGTCCCGTCAGCATGATCCCCGTTGCGATAAATGATGACGCGATAGCGCGCAAACGGAATGCCGGTCACCTTGAAGCCTGCTGGATTTGCAGCGTTATCATCCAAATAACCGTACAGCAATTTATTCGTCAATGTCGTCGTACTGCCTCTCGACCATGTCCAGCCGGCTGAACAGGCATACAGTTGCGTCCCCGTCAGCGCCATGCCGTTCTCATTCTGTAAATTGGAAGCCATCAGCGTTGTCGGGTTGCCGCCTGTATTACCACCGCCGGTGACATCCGTCCAATAACGCCCTGCAACCGGCACAAAACCCACCGTCTCATCGACATCGTCAATCGAAGCCTTATCACTGCCAAAGTTCACACTGATGGTCCGCTGCGCGAAGGCCATGTTGACCAGACACACACACGCTACTAACAGGACTCCTACGACCTGATTTTTCATGTTTCACTCCTTTTCTTCACTGGAACTCATTTACATTCCAAACACACACTTTACAATAAGGATACCAGCCTTTACGCAAAAATCAAGTGGATTTTCAGATTCAAAAAAACAAGGCTGCAGGTTGTGGCGGCCGCCCCTCTGTCGGGAGTCCTGCGTGCGCCAAGCCTGCAGCCTGTCGGCTAACAGCAGATAGCCTGTTTATTGGAACTGAATCATCGTGCCATAGCCCTTAAGCGTCAGATAGACGCCATCAGCTTTGAATATCAATTCGCCTCTCGCAACCGATGCGTGCTTATTCAGCATGGACAATGTAAAGCTGGCAGGGCTGAGTGCCTGATTTGAGTTGAGCAACTTATACTCCGTATCCAGCGCTGCCCCGGCAACGTCAACGGCGAGCGCCACTGTACCACTGACACCATTGACCGTCATATCGGAGGCGCTGTCATGTTTCATCCGGATTGCAGGCGTCCCCGTGGCCGTAATATTCGTCTGGGCAGGCGGCACTGCGCCGGTGACAGTCAAGTCAACACTGCCGCCATTTAGCGTCAGCGTTGGATTACTGCCGAATGCATTTGCATGCTTGGGCACAGCGGTTCCAGCGTTGAGGACGAATCCCCCTGCGAAGGTGCTGTTTCCTGCAAGGGTCAATGTGCCATTGCCTGACTTGACCAGACTGCCAACACCCGTAAACTTGCCATTAAAGGTAGAGACCGCAGCGCCGTCAATGGTCAGCGATCCCGCTGCATGGTTGAGCGCAATCACATCATCGGCGTTACTGCCGTTGAGCGTCCTTATGGCCGCATTGACAAGTGTCGCCGCGTCGCCGATGTTCACGATGAAGGAGCTACCGCTGCCCGTGGTCTCGCTCACCAGGTTGTTGCCCAAGGATGAAGCGCCCCAGGCATTCACAGTGACACGTCCTGTCGTACCGCCATTGTTACGGATCTTCAACGTCTCGGCGCTGTTCGAACAGTCCAGCTCTGCCCTGAGTGTATTATTGAGAGGTGTATAGCCACTGCCAAACTCGATGGTCGAGTCAGGTCCTGTAATCGAGTTTTTAAACCAGACAGTAGCAGCCGCATCACTCCCGATACGAATGTAACTACTGGTTCCAAGATGCACGCTGTTGCTAAAATATGCCGTTCCTGCCCCAAAGCGGAATTGACCAAAGGTCTGCGCTCCATCTTGGAAATGATCCGTCAGTTGCGCACCGTCTTCAAAGACCATCTTTGCACTCAACGAGAATACGCCGCCATAATACTGCATGCCCTTTCCAAAGAAGAGCGTGGCTGCGGAGGGCATATTCTGGAAGGTTGTCTTCCAGTTTCCCGTGGCAAGGCGCATCTGCCCGAGGGTCTCTAATCTCAACGTGCCTGTAAAGCCAGGGAAGGTCATAAGCGGATCGCCAGGGACAGGCGATATGATTGCAGAACTTGTCGAGACAAACGCGAATGTGCCGGCACCTGAAATCCCAGCAACTGGGGTGGCTGCGCTGTAGACATACTCAGCCCGTGTGTTCGCATCCGTGACTTTCACGGTGCCTGCATTATAGTTCGCATTCGTGAACCGGTAGGTCCCCGACAGCAGCTCAAGGGTTCCCGCTCCTGTCGGCACCCCTTGCAACACAGCAGGAACGACTGAAAGTGTCGCATTGGGACGCAAATGTGATGTGCCCAACAGAGACGACGCACTGTTGACGGTCAGCTTAGAGCCCGTATCAAGCTGTACAGCCGCTGCCGTCAACGGAGCTGAGATCGTCACCATGCTGGTTCCGAACGTGGTCAATGCCGGCGTAGCGACCGTGCTGTCTCCGGAAATCGAATAGGCTGTCTTATCGGAGATAAAGGCGACACCCTCTGGATCTACAGTTTCTGTCACGGTGATGGATGAACTTGCATTGTTTTCCAGATCGCCAAACACGACAGCCCTATCATTGCCGTAAAGGGCATCGACTCCATTTGTTGTCCAGTTCTGCGTCGCCGTGTCCCAATTGCCGGAGGCCAGATCTTTCCAATACACGTCCATGGCGAGTGTACCGCCGTTGAAGACAACATAGACCTTCCCGCCTTGCATTTCAAGAGTCGCGGTTAAGCCACTGGCGTTATTGACCAGAACGACAGACGCATTCGCCAAGCTTCCGCTGATGTTGGTCGCTTCGATGAGCGGATAACGTTTCAGGATGGCCGCCTTGTTTTGCAGATCCAGCGTGAAGGTGAGCGAAGGCGTTTCCGACAAGGTCAGCACGCCGGTCGCGATTCGCTCAGAAGCCCACAGCGTCTCATCGAGGACCATCTGTAGACCGACTGTACCCTGGAACGTCAGATTCGGAATACTCAACAGTGTAGAACCACTCCGGGCAATTCTGCCGGAATTGGTGATACACAACGTGCCGCTTCCTGCAAAATCACTGTAATTCGTGAGAGTATAGCCGTTCAGATCCAGGACCGATGTTGTTCCTGCAACAAGTGTGATCGGCGCCGTGGACAAGTTGATCGCGAAGTTCGCCAGCGCCTTCACTGTGCCGCCACCCAGATTAAAGAATGAAGTGGCTGGCCCCGCCGTCGAGATACCTCTCCAGCCGATCTCCAGGGTCCCGCCGTTGAGATTAAGGGTACTGTTGCGTCCATCAGCATCGGTTTTGATACGGATACCTTGCGTGCGCACCAAGGCAGCGTTGGTGATCGTCCATGTTGTGACCGCATCCAGCGCCATTTGGACCCACGCATTTTCGGCAATGAACTCACCGCCGCTCATGTTGTAGGTTGTATAAGCCGGATTACTCCAATGTCCAAGCATAACCGAACTCTGATTGTTGTCAGTACTGTTCGAGCCCGCAACCGTGATCGTTCCACCTGTCTGCTCGATAATGCTGTTACATCCTGAAGCATTTCCAAACAACAGGCGGGGCGTCAGAATCGACCCGCCCTCCAGCAGCAGGCGCCCTTCATGGACCGAGAACTCGCCTGTGCTCAGGGTTAACGCCCCTCCGGAGCCGAGGCGTAGCGTCTGACCATTGCTGACCCAATAGGATGCCGGCAACACAACAGCCTTTGCAAGGACAATCTCCGCCCTACGGTCGGTGTACGGCAAGGCGGTCGCGGCTGAGCTTCCCCCTTCGAAGCGAAGGCGCGCCTGATTTGGATACAGACCATCCGTCGTCAGCAGCGTCGTGCCGGAGAAGAGAGCGGCACTCGGAACCGTCAAGGTGGTGTTCGTTGGCAGTGTCACCTGCTGCGCAATGCGCGTCGCATCATTTGTCAAGGTCACATCCGAACCCAGACCCAGCGTCAATGACATCGTGCTGAGAGGCGTGTTAACGACCACAGGGGCTTTGCCCGTCACCGTCACTGTGGAGGCAGTCACAACGCCGCTTCCTGTCACTGTATAGGCGGTCGTGTCTGCGGTGAAAGCGATATTTCGCGGAAGTATCGTCCCTGCCACCGTCACTGTAGAAGCGTTATTACCAGCCAACGGTCCGAAGGTCGGATCATCGTTGTCGATGTACGCCACATCAACACCATTTGTTGCCCACGGTGTTGTTAATATGTTTCCGCTGGCCTCCCAGATTCCGCTCGCGATATCCTTCCAGTCCAAGTCACGCGAAACAATGATATTGCTGAGGACAGCGTAGACTTTATTATCTGCGATCTCGAGCGTTGCCGTAACACCGCCCTGGACAAGATGCTTATTGATGAGCGCAACGGAAACCCCTGTCAGATCACCTGTGATGGCGTTGTTCGCCTCAATGAGCGGATAGCGTTCCAGCGGCAGACGGATGTTGTTCAAGTCCAACGTGAGGGTCGTGCCCGGCGTCAGCGTCAGATTCGTTGTAATCATCTTTTCGGAATTGGCCAGATCTTCAGCCATGAGGAAGGTCAGCCCGGCCCCATCCCTAAATGCGAGGTTGGGAATGTTCAAGACCTTCGCGCCACTCTTGGCCAGACGTCCGGCATTGGTGATGCACAAGGTGCCTGTCCCGCTAAAGTCACTCACCATGGCGACCGTCTTGCCGTTCAGATCCAAACAGGCTGTCGCACCGCTTCCCAGCGTGACAGGGGCCGTAGACATGCTGACCGAGAAGTTGTCGGTCGCGCGAATTGTGCCTCCGTTCCAGTTAAAATAGGAAGTGGCCGGTCCCCACGTGCTCAAGCCCAAAGAACCTATTTCCACGCGACCACCATTCAGATTGAGCGTCGACACCTTTCCATCGGGATCCCGCTTCAGCCGGATACCCTGAACTCGGACATAAGCTGAACCGGAGATCGTCCATGTCGCTGTCCCATCCCACCCCATCAGGGCCTGGGCATTGTCAGCAATGAAGGATCCACCGCTCATGTCGTAGGTCGCTGTCGAAGCCCAATGCGCGAAAAGGATTGAGCACCCGGTTGAATCTGCGTTGTTATTGCCGGTGACGGTAATCGTTCCGCCGTCTTGCACAATCGTGCTGGTGTGGCCTGTGCCCGTATCAGCCCAGCGCAGTTGGTTAGCAATCACCGAGCCCCCATTGTTCACGATCAGCCGAGCTGTCGCGCAGGAGAGCAGGCTGTTTGTGATCCTGAGCAAGCCGTTGTTGCCGATCTGAAGCGCCTGACCGCCTCTCAGCGTATACCCTGAAGCCCCCAGGTCGACCTCCTTCTCGATCTTAAAGGTCGCCTGCTTGCTGTCAAACGGGAAGGTCGTCGCCGGAGCGCTTCCACCGGCGTAACGGATGATCGCCTGCGCAGGATACGTACCCGCCGTCACATTAACATTGTTAGGAACAACTGCGGCAGAGGGGATCGTCAGCGTTGAATTGATCGGCTGAGTCACGGCCAGGATGCGGGAAGCGTCATCCGTGACCGTCACGCTCGTTCCATTGGCCATGGTCAGCGCGGGAGTTGTCAAGAGGCCGGCATTCACAGTCGAACTGGCGGCGAGTGTCAGCGTGGGGGTTGTCAGCGTGCCGGCATTCACAGTCGAACTGGCGGCAAGTGTCACTCCAGGCGTTGTCAAGGTGCCGATCGTCATCGCGCCTGTCACATTCTGAATCGAACCCGGCGTCACAGTCAAAGAGCCTGGGAATGTGAAGGCACCTGTTCCCGTCTTGGAGAAGGCGCGTGTTTCCAGGGCATCCCCTGTATCAAGCGCGACCGTATAATCGGTCTCGTTTCCGGAAACGGCGAGTCCGGTCAGGGTGTAATTTCCCTTGAGCGTCAGCACGGCCGCATCCAGACTCGTATAATTCGGCAAGGTCACCTTGTCGCCATTGGCAAAGGCAAGGTCTATTCCATTGGTTGCCCAGTTGGAGGTTGACTCATCCCAGTCGCCGGTAGCAAGCTCTTTCCAGCTGAGGGCCTTCGGCGCAACGGAAACATCCATGTATATGCCTGACGCATCAGAGGTCAATGTTGCTGTCAAGCCAGGGGTATTGTTGACCAGTTGAAGCGAGAATGCGCCAACACCCACATCCGAAGTGGCATTGAACAGTTTGTATACACCCGCCTGCGTGATATCCAGCACATCCACATTGAGCGTGGTGGTGCCCGTCGCGGCAACAACGGTTAAATCCTGCGCTGAATTATAATACATGCGAATCGTGGGCGAACCCGATAGCGTGATGCCCTGTGTCGGAGCGATCGCACCTGAAGCCCGCATATCAACGATTCCAGCACTCAGGTTAACGGTTCCAGCACCAAAGGCATTGACATGTTTGGGGACAACCGTTCCGTTCGTCATGTTGAACGTCCCAACAAAGGCGCTGTTATCTCCTCCGAGCGTCAATGTCCCACTGCCTGCCTGATTGATGATGCCATTGCCCGCAATCTTATTATTCACCGTCATGTCGTTCGACCGGCTGAAGACCAAGGTGGCGTTGTTGGTCACAGCTTCTGTACCCAGCGTTCCCGTCGTGGTATTTGTTCCGACCATGACCACGCCGGCGTCAATAAGCAAGGGACCATTGAAGATATTGGCTCCCAAAAGCGCCATGGTTCCTGCCCCTTGTTTACGGATCCCGGCAAGAGCACCTCCAATGGATCCTTGTGCGCCGATGATCATGCTAACCACAAGATCAGGATCAGCCGAAGATGTCGTGTCCTCGACAGTAAAGTTCTGTACGCCTTGAAGGTGGATGCCTCCGGCTCCGTTCATGTAGGATGTCCCGGCTCCGGTGATTAGTACGGTTGAAGCCCCGGAGCTGTTATCAGCAACCAAGACATCGTAATTTGCGAGGGCTCTATCAGATGTCCATGTCGACCCATTTCGCAGCGTCACATTTCCGATACGCGCGTCAAAGCCCGTGTTCATATAGATCCGGGATGCGTCCGCAGAGATCACCATTGCCGGGTTAAGCGCTATGCCATGGCCGCCCACAAAAATATTGACTGCACCCATTTCCAGGGTTGCGCCATTGCTCGCAATGCAGGAGGAGGTGTTTCTCAGCGTGTTCGAGACTCGCAGCGTTCCGCCTGTCGCGATGGTAGCGCCTGAATGCGTATTCGCCGCAGTTAACACCAAGGTTCCACCACCAGCCTTCGACACGTTATAGGCTCCGCTGAGTGCGCCGCTCAGCGTCATACTGCCAGTGTTGGCGACCGTAATCGTTGGCGACACCTGCAACGCCATGGGGGTACTCATTGTGACGGTCTGTGCCGTGTTGAGCGCAAGGTTTCCGGCGAGGTTGAAGGAGTTGCCTGTAATCGTCCAGTTCGCGTTTCCAAACGTTGCAGAAGACGCGAAGGTGATATTGCTGAACACCGTTCCTGCGGGAAAATCATTTACATTCGTTGTTTTGTTGGTTCCAAAAAACCACAGATTGCTCCCTGCGACCGGCCAGTCAACCCAGTTGGTCGAATTATTCCAAGCGTTGACCGTTGCCAGCCCGCTCCACGTGACAGGGGGCGTCTCCACGATCTGGAAACCTGAAATGCATGCACGAACGCCACTTCCCGGAGAGGCCGTCAATACGGTAAGATCACCTGTCAGTCCGGAGACGACCATTGTGTTGTCGCCCACAATAATTTGCGTATTCCTCGTCACGCCCCAGTTGGCTGTGGATCCAGCCGTCAAAACACCAGCCACATAAGAATAACTTGTACCGTTAATGGTGTGATAGCCAAAACGTCCTGTCGTTCCTTCGCCAGCATCGTTGTTACGAAAGATGATGACACGATACCGCGAAAAGGGAATCCCGGTCACCTTGAACCCGGCGGGATTGCTACCGTTGCTGTCGTCCAAATAACCGTACAGCAACTTGCCTGTCAATGTCGACGTGTTGCCCGCATACCACGAACCGCCACGCGAACACGTATAGAGCTGTGTGCCTGCCAGCGTCACGCCCGAACCATCCTGCAAATTCGAGGCCGCCAACGTTGTCGGGGTCCCTCCTGTGTTTCCGGCGTTGGATACATCTGTCCAATAGCGCCCAGGAACCGGCACATGCCCCACCATCGTATCCACATCGTCAATCGCAACACGGTCACTGCCGAAGTTTACACTGATTGTCCGCTGTGCAAAGGCCATGTTGGCCAGAGACGCCACTGCCGCAAACAAAATACCGAACACCTTTGTTTTCATTTTTACTCCTTTAACAGTTACTAGCCTGTTTATTGGAACTGGATCATCGTGCCGCGCTTGAGCGAGAGGTAGATGCCATCCGCCTTCGCCGTCAGAACGCCAAAGCCGACATTCCAATCCGTCAGGGACACGGTGAAGTTGGTCAAGCTAAGCGTCGTGCTGGAGTTGATCAGCTTGTACTCGGCACCTTCAAGAGCACCCGCGGCCACCACATTGAGATTCACAACACCTGTGATACCGTTGATCGTCATGTCAGACGCGCTGGTGCAGTTCATGCGGATCGACGGCGTCCCGGTTGCAACCACGTTCGTCTGCGCCGGCATCACCACACCGCTGGCACTCAGGTCCAGCACGCCGCCGTTGAGCGTCAGCACATTGTTCACCGAACCCAGCGCGTTTGCATGCTTGGGCACAACCGTGCCGGCATTCAGGGCAAAGCCGCCCGTGAAGGTGCTGTTTCCAGAGAGCGTCAAGATACCATTTCCGGACTTGACCAGCTTGCCGATCCCAATGAATTTGCCTGCGTATGTGGAGTCCGTAGCGCCATCAATCGTCAGCGAGCCAGACGCATGGTTGAGCCTGATCTCATCAGCAGGATTACTGCCGTTGACCGTCCGCACAGCCGTGTTGACAGGTGTCCCCGCATCACCGATATTCACGATGAAGGAGGAACTGGCACCCGTGGTTTCGCTTACGAGGTTATGTCCTAACGACGAACCGCCCCAGGCGTTCACCGTCACGCGTCCGGTCGCGCCGCCGTTGTTCCGGATCTTCATCGTCTCCGCGCTGTTCGAGCAGTCCATCTGCGCCGTGAGCGCAGCATTGACAGCTGTGTAGCCGCTGCCGAATTCGATGGTCGAGCCCGGGCCCGTGATCACGGTTTTAAACCAGACGATAGCTGCGGCATCACTGCCGATACGGATGATGCTGCTCGAACCGAGGTGGACATTGTTGCTGAACCACATCGTGCCTGCAGACAGACGGAAGTTACCAAAGGTCTGCGCAGCATCTTGGAATGGATCCGCTTGCGTAGCACCGTCTTCAAAGGCCAGCTTTGCCGCAAGCGCGAACGGTGCGCCATAGTATTGCATGCCCTTGCCCATGAAGAGCGTCGAGGCGGACGGCAGACTCTGAAGCGTGGTCTTCCAGTTCGCATTGTTCATGCGCATCTGGCCGATTGTCTCAAGACCAAACGTCCCCGTGAATCCCGGGAAGGTCAGCACAGGATTAATCGCCAACTGCGCTGGAACAGCATTTGTCGAGAAGAAGGCAACGGTGCCTGTGCCCGTGATGGATGTTACCGGCTTGGTGGTGCTCATGGTATACTCGCACTCCGCGCGCGCCCCGGCATCCACCTTCACCGTCCCGGACGTGAAGTTCAGATTCGTAAACCGGTAAGTTCCCGAAAGCAGTTCAAGGATGCCCGTGCCGGTCGGGACATTGCCCAACACGGATGGGACTACCGCGAGCGTTGCGCCAGAGCCGATCTGGGAAGCCTTCAGCAGGGAGGTCGGTTCATTGACCGTAAGGGTCATACTTGTTGCCAGTTCGACCACATCTGCGGTCAGCGGTGCCGAGACCGTGAGTGCGTTCGTACCTGAGGAGATCACCACCGGCACGGTGATGCGGGCCGTGCCCATAACCGTATAGGCGGTGATGTCACTCTCAAAAGAGAAGTGCTGCGGATTCACCGGCTCAGTCACGGTCAGCGTCGTCGAGGCATTGCCGGCCAGATCGTCAAAGACCACACGCTTGGTGTCATCATAAAGGGAGTCGAGACTGTTCGTCGTCCAATTCTGCGTTGTCTTGTCCCAGTCCCCGGAAGCGATATCCTTCCAGGTGACAGGGTCGGCCACATTGCCGCCGCTGAGAACCGCGAAGACCGTGTTGCCTTGGATTTCAAGAGCGCAGGTCACCCCCTGCAGGTTGTTCTGCAGCGTGACGGTCGCGCCGGCGAGGTCGCCCGCGATGGAGGTCGCTTCGATCAGCGGATACTGCTTTTGAAGCTTTGTCTTGTTCTGCAGATCAAGCGTGAAGGCCAGAGACGGACTATTCTGGAGCGTCAACACGCCTGTCGTGAACTTCTCCGACGTGGCCAGGGCGTTGTCCAGCTTCATCAGCAGCCCGACGTTTCCGGCGAAGAGCAGGTTCGGAACACTGACGATATATCCCCCGCTCTGCGCAATACGTCCCGTATTGGTGATGCAGAGGGTACCGGTACCCGCAAAGTTACTCGTCTTTGTGATCGTCCGTCCGTTCAGATCCAAGACGCACGTTGCGCCGCTTCCCAGCGTCACGACGGCTGTAGACAGATTGATCGGGAAGTCAGCCAAGGCACGGATCGTGCCGCCATTCCAGTTGAAGAAAGTCGTGGCTGGACCGCCGGAGGTCAATCCCCTGTACCCGACCTCCACGAGGCCACCGTTGAGGTTGAGGGTGCTGTTTCGCCCGTCTGCATCTGTTTTAAACCGGATACCTTGAGCGCGGACATAGGCTGAGCCTGAGACTGTCCATGTCGTGACCGCATCAAGTGCCATTTGGATCCAAGCATTGTCCGCAATGAATTCACCGCCGCTCATGTTGTAAGTGGTGTATGCAGGGTTGCTCCAGTGACCGAGCTTGACCGAGCTTGTATTGGCGTCTGTGCTTGTTGATCCGGTCACAGTAATGTTTCCGGCTGTCTGTTCGATCGTACTATTGCACCCGGAAGCATCTGCGAAGGTAAGACTCGCTGCCATGAGTGAACCGCCCTCCATCTGCAGACGCCCTGTCTGTAAGGAAAATCCGCCCGTTCCAAAATTCAACGCGCCACCATTCACCAGGCGGAGGGTCTGGCTGCCATATACCCCATACCCAGTCAATGTCACCGCCTTAGCAATAGAGATCTCTGCATTGATTCCAGCAAAAGGCAAGTTCGTTGCGGTGGACGCGCCAGCAGCTAAACGAACGCGGGCCTGGTTCGGATAGGTTCCAGCCGTCACCGTCGCATTATTAGGGATCACGTCAGCAGAGGGAATCGTCAGCGTCGCATTTGTTGTCACAGATGCCGACAGGATGCGGGATGCCTCATTTGTAACTGTGAAGCTCGATCCGATGGCAAGGGTCAAGCCGGGAGCGGTCAACGTTCCGACTGTCACGGCCCCTGTCACGCTCTGGATGGAGCCCGGCGTTACGGTCAAGGTCCCCGGGAAGGTGAAGGATCCCGTGCCGGTCTTGGAGAAGGCGCGGGTCACGAGCGAGGTCCCCGTGTCAAGGGCAATCATATAGTCCGTCTCGCTGCCGGCAACGGAGAGGCCAGTGAGCGTATAATCCCCCTTGAGGGTTAATGTGGCCGCATCCAAACCTGTGTAGTCCGGCAGCATGACCTGGTCGCCGTCAGCGAAAGTCACATCCACACCGTTTGTCGTCCAGTTGGAAGTCCCTGTGTCCCAGTCGCCGGAGGCGAGGTTTTTCCAGGTGACAGCCGCCTTGGGCGCCACGGAGACGTCCAAGTAGACGCCTGCCGCGTCCGAGGTCAGTTGCGCAGTCAACCCCGGCGTGTCGTTGACCAACTGGAGGGTGAAGTTGGCCAGCCCCAAATCAGAGGAGGCGTTGAGCAATTTATAAACACCTGCCTGCGTAATCCCATTCACATCCACATTCAGAGTGGTTGTATCGGCTACAGAGGCAACTGTCAGATCCTGGGCGGAACTGTAGGTTATGCGGAGGGCAGGGGTTCCTGACAACGCGACGGGCCGCGTGGGAGCGACAACGCCGCTCGGGGTCATGTCGATCACCGCGGCTCCGCCCACATTCACCGTGCCCGCGCCGAAGGCTCCCGTATGTTTGGGAACCACCGTGCCATTCGTGATCGTCAGCGTCCCTAAGAGCGTATTGTTGCCGCTCAAGGTCAGCAGACCGTTGCTTTCCATAGCGAAAGTGCCCGAGCCGGAAATGACACCGCTCAACGTCTGGGTGGCGGAACTGTTATAGGAGAAAGTCCCGGAATTAATGATTATATTGGCAGCATACGCGCCTGAATTCAAACGGCCTAATCCGCCAACTTCAAAAGTACCGCCATTGATCGTCGTTGCCCCTGTATATGTGTTGAGGACGTTTGTCACGACCATACGTCCAGCACCGCTTTTAGTCAGTGTGCCGGTTCCATAGATCCTACTCCCCACTAACAAATCGATATCGGCTACTCCGTCTGCGACCGTAAAGGGAACATCAGTCTGACGGAGCTGTAGAGAAGCATTTCGGATTTCAGAGGGGATATCCGAAGCGTACGTGGTAATGCTTGCGGCATTATTGAACAGATCGAGATTGATAACGCCGATGATTTTACCGCCTGTCATATAGAAATCGGCGACAGTCGTCTGATTGGCACCCGCAGCACAGTCCATTGTGCCGCCGACCAGATTGACGGTCTGGATAGAGGCGGACGTATTATTATAGCCCGTCACATCACCATTCGCCAAGCGAAGAACAGCGTTCGTATAGGCCGTCACCGTTCCGCGGATGGTTCCATTACCCCCGCCTCCGCCTGTAAGACTCAGCGTCCCTTCCTTAATCGTCGTGCCCCCTGTGAAGGTGTTTTGCACGGACAGAGCCAAAGTTCCTTGACCTTCTTTCGTGATTCCCGTTGAACCGCTTAATGCACCGCTCAAGGTCATGGTTCCGCCATTGGTCACGCTGATCACAGGGGAGACCTGAAGCGCCATCGGCGTGCTCATCGTGACGGTCTGCCACGTCCTGAGTGCAAGGTTGCCGCTGAGGTTGAAGGAGTTTCCAATGATGGTCCAGTTCGTGTTTCCACCGACGCTGGCGGTGCTAAAGGTGATATTGGAGAAGAGCGTGCCGGCTGCAAAGTCGTTGGTCAGCGTGGCCGTCCGCGTGGTCCCGACAAAATAGAGGTTGCTGCCCACCACTGGCCAGTCCCACCAGTTGGTCGAGTTGCTCCAATAGTTGCCGGTGGAGAGGCCAGACCATGTGACAGGAAGGACCTCTTCGATCTGGATTGCCGCCAGCGTGGCACGGTTTGCACTAATCGCATTCTTGATGGTGAGCGTTCCGGAAAGGTTAGTTACGGCGAGATAGTTCACGCCCTCTTTCAGGTAGGAATTGCCGCAATTCGTTTGAAGCCACGCCCAATCCGATGTACGCGTTCCCCATGCAGTCGTCCCCGGGATCGTGGAATTACCGCTGCCGCAATAGTTGACGCCGTTGACGATCACCGAGGCATACGTGCCGCCATCCCCCGACAGGATGACAAACGCTTTGTACCTTGGAAAAGGGATGTTCGAGACGGTGACCGTATATTGGTTAACATTGTTCAGATCCATGTAGCGCCCGAGCATCTTCCTGTTTTCATGTCCGTTGATCCTGCTCGAATCAGCGCCCGGTCCCCACGCCGCTGACCCCGGGACAACCGTGACCGATGCGCCGCAGTTGTCTTCCGTGCTACTTTTCACGACTGAGAGCGTTTCGCTGTTTCCCGACATGTTATTCCAAAGGTCACACGAGGCATTGAGCGACTGCACACCCGCATACACGGTATTATCATTCGGAATCGTAGAGGCAACACCATTCGTTCCGAAGTTTACACTGATTGTCCGCTGTGCAAACGCGATGCTGGACAGACAGGTTATCGCGCAGAATATGAGTCTTTTTATTTTCATTTTTCGCTCCTTTTAAGATTGAGAAACAACACTATCTCCAATGCATTTTAAAACTAAATATCCAATTAGTTCAAAAATGTACACAAAAATTATAGTTTCATGCGACTCGGAAATCAAGCGCAAAATCAAGCAAAACAGAATGGACTTTCCAGTGCGGCCTATGCTATAGTACACCCTTTCTTAAAGCGGCCCATTGGTTGCAAAAAGGAGTGCCTGAAGGTATATCCTTGGGGGAAGGGAAGTGCAAAACATGAAGTACAAATCGCTTATGGGCATTGTTGCTCTTGCGGTCACGGCAGGGGGCGTTCTCGCCCAGCAATCCATTAAGGCGCAATTAGGCGCGCCTGCGTCAAAGCTTCGTCCGCTGGTGACGTTATCAAACGCAGGAGGCTCTCTTCCCACAGAGGAAGAAATCAAGACGTTCGTGTCGGAATACAAAGAATCAGACGGCAACAAGGAGACCGTGTCGTTAAGCGTCCGCTTCAGTGTTCCAAAGATGCCACCTGAGCAGCGGAAGAAGTTTGAACACAGTAAAAAAGTGCCTTATCGGCTCTTTGTTGACTTGATCACAACGAAAGAGGTCAAGGGGAAACGGGTATCTACTCGCACAACAAACGGGAAGATCAACGTGGCCATCCTGGACGAGACCGGGAAGGTCGTCAAGCAGTCTTCAGAAAACCTGATCAAACTCTGCGCGTCTTGAGGAGGCGGAGGCGGCCTCTTCGGTGAAGTGGCCAAATCAGGGAATTACAAAGTCATCGTCTGGATCCGTAAGCCGAAAGGCGTCATCTTAGGCAAAGTGGTCGAAACGACACTCAGCCTCTAGGATCAAGACAGTCGATTGACGTGTATTTTCAGAGTCCTTTCAGAACTGTTGAGGTTTTGAAAGGACTCTTCATTTTTGGTGTAATACCAGGGCTCAGGGAAAGAAAAAAACCTGAATTTTAGGGTTGCCGACAGAGTTGTTTGTGCGTATGCTATTCACTTTACAAAACCGTATAACAGGAAAAGAGGATTTATGGGTGGATTTTTTGGCGTGGTCTCTAAGCAAGATTGTGTAGCAGATCTATTTTTCGGAACCGATTACCATTCCCATCTCGGCACCATGCGCGGCGGGCTGGCGGTTCTCTCGCCCAAGGGGTTCCAGCGCGCGATTCATGATATTTCAAACTCGCAGTTCCGGACTAAGTTCGAAAACGATTTCAAGCGCTTTGAGGGAACCGCAGGCGTTGGCGTCATCAGCGACAACGAAGACCAGCCCCTCTTGATTGCCTCGCACCTGGGCGTCTATGCGATCGTCACGGTGGGTGTCATTACGAATCTGAATGAGCTCGTCCAGGAGATGTTCAACTCCCACTCCGCCCATTTTTCGGAGATGAGCCAAAGCGGCGTAAATCCGACCGAACTGGTCGCCATGCTGATTAACACGCAGGAGACCTTTGAGCAGGGCGTACAGTATGCCCAGTTGAAGATCAGGGGCTCATGCTCTATGTTGATCCTGACCACAGCCGGAACGCTTTACGCTATTCGCGACCGGTATGGGCGCACACCCATTGTCATCGGCCAAAAGGAGGATGCCGTCGCCGTCGCCATGGAGTCCAGCAGCTTTCCTAACCTCGGCTATACCACCCGCCGCGACCTGGGCGCCGGCGAAATGGTCCGCTGCGACCCGGAGGGCGTCACCACGCTGATCAAGCCTGGAAAAGAAAAGGCCATCTGCGCCTTCCTCTGGGTCTATTTCGGGTATCCCGCCTCTTCGTATGAAGGGAAGAACGTCGAAGTCTCGCGTTACCATTGCGGCGCTGCCTTGGCCCGGGCCAATCCGGTCGACGCTGACTCCGTGGGCGGCGTCCCGGACTCCGGCGTGGGCCATGCGCTGGGCTATGCAGCCGAGGCCGGCATCCACTATGCCCGCCCCTTTGTCAAGTATACGCCGACCTGGCCCCGCAGCTTCATGCCGCCAGACCAGAAACAGCGCGAATTGATCGCCCTCATGAAACTGATCCCCGTCCCTGAACTGATTAAAGGCAAGCGCCTGATCTTCTGCGATGACTCCATCGTCCGCGGCACGCAACTCCGCGATCAGGTCAAGCGTCTTTATGACGAGGGCGCCAAGGAGATCCACATGCGCATCGCCTGCCCCCCCCTGCTCTATCAGTGCAAATTCCTGAACTTCTCGCGCTCCAGAAGCGAAATGGACCTGGCGACCCGCCGAACCATCCGCGAAATCGAGGGCGACAATGCAGACATCTCCGCCTATCGCAACCAAGACGGCCCGCAATACCGCGAAATGGTCGGCCGCATTGAAAAGCGCCTGGGGCTGTCGTCACTCGCCTATCAGCGCCTCGACGACCTGGTCCAGGCCATCCAGGTCCCCAAGGATCAGCTCTGCACCTACTGTTTCACGGGCGAGGACATCGCCAAGCCCAACGGTTGCCAGCAAGGGTGCTCCCGCTGCGCCGCGCCGTGCACGTCAAAGTTGATTCCCGTAAGGAGTTGAGCCCCTTTTATGGACAAGCAGCATTTAGAGCGGTGCTCCTCGGCCGTTACCCTTTCAGACATGGAGGTGTTCGTCTTTCCGGAGCTGATGTACAGCCTCGTGCTGGCCAATATCATGTCGCCCTGCCTGTGGCGCTGGCGCGAAGACCCCTGGTTCCACGGCATCCGCAAGCTGAAGCCCTATCGCAGGCTTCAGCGCCTGAAGCAGTACATAATGGACCACTACGTCTTCAACCTCGACTTGGAGACGTGGGGGCTCACCAACCAGGCACGCGAACTCGGACGCTTCTCCAGTTTTCTCTCGCCGGAGGTCATTGCGCAATCCAACGCCCTCTTCGGCTACACCGGCGATGCCTATTACTTCGATATCGACATCCGGACGCACTTCGGCCTCGACACCTACACCTCCGACGTCATCCCGTACTGGAAGACGGAAACCATCGAAGCCATGGACGCCTTTAAGTATCGCGAAAACTTCGTGGCCGGCGCCGGCGAGTGCGTGTCGCTCGCGGCGCTCTATGCAGCGGCCCTCTTCGTTGTCGCCGGCATCCCGCTTGAAAAGATCTTCCTGATGGCCACCCCGTTGCACTCGCAGAACTTTATCGACGAGGCAGAAGGCATCCTGATCAACAACCGCCGCCTGGTGACCAAGGCCATGTGGTTCAACGGCACGCAAATTTCAGGACAGGCTCGGCGCGCCCTTGAAAACGAGCGCGTCACCATTGTCGCGCATCACACAGGCTTCATTCACACGCTCTATCCGCGGGCAACGATTCAGCGTAACGCCTTCGACCGCTTTTCCACCCAGCTACGCGCCTATCTTAAAACCCCGCTGACCCCTGAGGTTCTCGGAAACTTCCTGCGCCAAAACCCGAAGGTCCGCAACTGCTTTGTGCTGCGCTGGCCCGTCAATGGCATCAACCGCTATTTACTCCTCGAACAGGCGTTCCGCTTTGAACAGGACAGCACCTACAAAGTCACTGACGACACGCGTGCCAGGCTGATGGAGACCATTCCGCCGGAGACCTTCTCAGCAGGACACATGCCATGCAAGGTCGTGCTGAACGACATTGAAGATTTTGTGCGCGCACACGACTTGAACCTTGAGAATCCCGCAGACATCGAAGCCCTGAAACAGGCCATCGGCGATGCCTGCATGAGCGCGGACGAGATCGTCCGGCAATTGATCCGTTTCTGCGATACAGACCCGCGCCTCCCCGATGCCGCAGCCGCGACCTTTGACACGAGCGAGCCTGCCATTCCGCTGACCCCCGGCATGACACGCGAGGAAACCATAGCCTGTGTCGAAGCGCTTCGCAACCACAACGTGACCGCTGACATGGCCTTCTATGCGTTTCGCGATCTTTCGCGCACGCGCCTCGAACCCTTTATGCTGGCAGCGCTGGAGCGCAACCCCGTCTGCCTGACAGGCTCAACAGCCATGAACGAGGAGGCGCTTATCGAACACGTGACAGCCTGGCCGAATGAGTCGATTTATGAAGGGGCGACGCGACTGGCCCAGCCCGACGAGGTCTGGAACTTCAAGCACGGCGACGGCCTGGAAAAAGCCATCCTCCTCGCCTCCGTCCTGCACAACCGTGGCGTTGCCGGACTACGCGTGACGCGCGTTGCAGACACCGCATGCGTGCAGACCGCGGAGAGCCGCACGCTCTGCGCCTGGCCCTCCATCAAAATGCACGACGGCTTTTCGATCCAGATCAGCTGATCACCTAGAAGACCGCGCACGCAACCCCCATTACTTGCGGAACGTATTGCGGACACGGCGGGAAGTCAAAAAATAGGGAATCCAGATGCAGCAGGCAACAACCGAACGATTCACTTCCCGTGCCATTTGCCCGGCCTTGTTTTTTATTTCAACTGCAGGGATCTGCAGAGCCAGGGCATTGTCAACGCAGACCATCAGCATGCTCGACACATACAGAAGAATCATGAAGCGCGGAAAACTGGCACGATGCCGCAGGAGAAGGACGCAACAAAGCGTGATCAAAGCAAGCTGAAAACTGTTTCCGAGGATCTCAAGCAACAGGGTTGGGGACCATAAAACGTGGTACGCAGAGTTCCCGGGCATGGTTAATGCTCGCCAAGCATTTAAGTCAAAGCAAAAACGTAACTGGATAAGTCCGGACAGCACAATACACAGGCTTCCTGCCAAACCGATACAAGGCAATATCAACCAACCTCCCACACCATGCAGGGCGGGCCCTGGCTGAACCTCTAGAACTGCGGGAAGCGGAGGAGGCGTTGGCGCATATCGATACCCGACGATCCACAGCACCCCAAGGAGGCCACACCAGAAAAACATCAGGCTCGCAAGCGCCCAATTAAATCCGACGACTGGTTTAGCACCCACGTCTTTCGAAACATAGTAGTCCAGCGACTGTGCAATCTCCCGCCTGAGTTTTAAGTGCTCAGCTACCTTGGCAAGCGGCACGTTATTTGATTTTGTTTGCAACTGATAATGCAACGCCAGAACCTTGTTTGAGTAGGACGAGGTGGAGGTGAAGCAGAGATAGGGATCCTGGAGGGTTTCGTGTACCAGATTAACACCCCACTCCTCCGGCAGCAGAACCTCGATGGTCTGCTTGATGTCCATCGGATAAGGCAACCCGAGCGGTGTTTTACGCAGAACCGTTGCTGGTTGTTTCACATAGACTTCGAGCTCCTGCGCATTGAACGTGACTTTCGTGCTGTTCGTCTCGCCAGGATCAGGCTGCCAAATATTACGGATCTTATAATACTCGGTTGTGGCAATCCTATTGCTGTCTGCATCATCTTCAACCATAACAGCCTTGGCCTGCTCCACTTCAGCGAAGCGCTGCGCATAGTAGTTCAGCAGATAACGCTCCCAATCCGTCCGTGAGTTATTCGCGAAGCGCTCGCGACACTGCTCGGCATCCCGACCGTAAAAATGCGTTCGGACCGTCAGCGTGGCTACACCCTTTGTGTCCCGGAGATCAAACTGTTCGTGAATATCGGTAAGAGAGCTTCTGGCATTAGCCCCGTCCAAGGGCTGGAGATCCGTGGTAGTAGCCGCAACGACGAGCGACTTTCCGTAGGGCGGCAGGTAACGCTTCTGTAAGGGCCCCCGTTGATTCGTGCGTGTTGGATCCATCCAAAGCTGCTTTCCCTCTATGCGTGCGACAGCAATCGCATGGTTGAAGGCTCGTGGCGACGGCAACTCATCTGGAGCGTGCGCGCGCGCAAACACATTGACCAGTGCCGGATGCGCGTCAATTCCGAGATTATCCAGCAAGGCACAAAGAAGGGCTGACTTATCCTTACAGTCTCCGAAGCGACGCTGCAAGACCAGCGCCGGAGGGTTAGGCCGGTGAGAACCAGCGCCCAGCTCGAGTCCAAAATAGCGAATCTCGTTCTGGACAAAATCAAGGGCGGCGGCAGCACGCGCACCTTCCGATTCCAGCTTACGCCACACCGCCAACTGCGGGACAATCGTCTGATCCACGCTGTTCGTCACGCGGAAACATGAGACTGCCCAATGCGCCACCTCCGACCAAGAGCCATATTCGCTAAGGACGATCTCGGGCATGGGCTTGTACCAGACGGGGGCGTCGCCCTCCAAATGAACAGGCGGAATATTCGTCTGATCCCAAAGCCATTCACGCACGCCCTGCCTCAGACACTCAGCAGGCTCGGGGATACTTCTCTCGCTCAACTGCCTATAAAGCTTCCGGTTCTCCGGCATCAGGACACGGAGTCGCTGACGCGCGAGCGGAACTGACCACTGGGAAACAAAGGTGCCGCTGTAGCGTCCCTCAAAAACAGGATTTTCCCCCACGACGGTATAGGCATACTCGAGAACGTCACCGATCCGCACGTCCTCAATCACGGCCAGCAATGTCGTCCGTCCGTCCAGCAGTTGTATCTCTAAATTATTTTCCCGCTGAAGCACCCTGAACGCCCCCTCCTTAAGGCAGTTCACGATTTGCGTGCCACGCAACAGCCGAAGGCGATGGAAGACAACCGACTGGAAAGAAGGGTCATACGCGATTTCAACGGAGGCGTTTTCACGAATCCCGGCCTCCGTCTGGAAACGAAATGCATAGTGGAAGTAGGTCGCATTTGTCTGGCTCAGGTTGACCTGGTTATCAACCAGGAGATGCAGCACGCCATCCTTGATCATTTCGCTTGTGGCCACGGCCTCATCCACAACAACCGTCACAGGAGCTGCCCATTCAGGATCAGGCGCGAAGCTGACGTGAGGAGGAAGGCTCCCGCCCACTGTGGCACCTGAGCCTGGCAAGGCACAGGCAACCATAAGGGAGCTGACCACAATGAACAGAGAGGGAGCGTATTTATACATTCGTTTTGCCTCTCCTTGCAGACAGGGTGATGAGCGGTAATCGCTGAGCGCGCTAGCCCTTTTGCATGGAACTGCCATAGTCCGGCAGGGCGATCCAGTCGATGGGATGGTTGTGATGGATCGAGTGGAGATCGCGCAGGACCTCCTTCCAGTCCTGATAGCGGTTCTCCGGGCTCTTCGCCAGCATACGCTCCAGCAGGGTCACGACCGACATCTTGATGTGCGGCACAAAGATGCGCGGATCAGGCCCTTGGTTCTGTCCGACATGCGCACGCATCATATTTTCATCGTCCAGCCCAATAAAGAGGGTGCGGCCTGTGATCAGGTGGTACAGCGTGGCCCCGAGCGAATAGATGTCGGAACGGCAGTCCAGATGGGTCGTGCCATAAATCTGCTCCGGCGACATATAGGCGGGCGTCCCCCAGATATCATCGCTGATCCGGGTTGTGTCCTTCATCCGTGAAAAGGTCTTGCACAGTCCAAGGTCAGTCACCTTCACCGTGCCATCCGCATCGGCCATAATATTGTCAGGCTTGATGTCACAATGCACCATCTCATGAAAACTCCAAGCATAATCCAAGGCCACGGCCACACTTTCCGCAATGATCAGGGCATCCTCAACCGGCATGCTCCGCTTGCGGCGCAGCCAATCGCCCATGGTATACCCTTCGACCAACTCCATCACGAAGTAGCAGGAGCCATTTGAAAAATTCGCATCATAGACCTGCACAATATTGGGATGCTTGAGCTGGGCAGCGGTGCGGGCTTCCTGACGGAATTGTTTCAAGTCCTCTTCCGTCCCCACGAACGAGGAGGAGAGAATTTTGACGGCAACCAGGCGGTCGAGCGAAATCTGACGCGCTTTCCAGACAGCGGCCATGCCGCCTTTGCCCAGCAATCCAAGAATTTCGAAATTGGGCAGATTAACGGACGGTTGAACAATTTCACTCATCGGGTTCGAGCTCCTTCACCACGGCAGTTTGTACATAACAGGGATCCCTCGCCCTTGCAATCCACGCAGGGGGATCCCTTAATTTTTCCTTCACCTTTACAGCGTGTACATTCGGTGATGCCAACACCCAGGCAGCGTGTGCAGCGCACAGCCTGTCCGCTCCCGGAACAGGTCTTGCAGGCGACACTGCCCCGCGCATCGCATTTTTGACAACGGATCTCACCAATGCCGTAACAGCGCGGACAGATACCCTTGTCTTCCGCTGTATCATTCAGACGGACCTCTTTGCGTGTATTCTCCTGGGTCTTCGGCAGATCAATACGCCCATTCTTGCAGCCCGAATACGGACACTTGACCCAGCGTTCGCCCCTGCATGTCGTACACGTCATGGCGCCAATGCCCTGACAGTAATCACAGGGAGGGGAGAAACCCGTCATCACCAGCGCACGTTGCCTGGCGGTCAGCATCTTTTCCATCTCCGCCGGAATAAAGACACGGCCCAGCTTCGCTTCGCCGGCGAGCATCCGGCGCTGTTCATATTCCGTACGTCCGCGCAACAGGTCCGTCTTGATTTGATCCACATCGGCCATGCCGGTGAAGTCGCCCCTGCCGTTGCACATCGGGCAGACAGGCTCCACCAGCCTGTTCGTGGACTCCAGCTTCGTCTTATTCACGCCGCCAATGCGGACGGTGCTCTGCGACTTGGCCAGTTTGCCCCTGCCTTGGCAGACTTTGCACTTGATGATGCCGGCCTTGAGCTGGTTCATCGTGCGGTCGGTCCCGTTCATCAAGGCCGCATGGACCTCTTTTGGAAAACGTTCGCTCGGAACCAGCCGCGTCATGGCCATGGCGTTCTTGTAGTACCAGTAGGCAATCGCAGGGTGCTCGTTCGTTTCAGCCTTACGGCCGAGACGGAAGTTCTCCTGGACCGTTGCAGCCGTCATTTTGGAAATTTCATCCGCCACGTCAATCGCGGGAAGCTCCTCGCTGACAGGCTGCTCCTTCTTCGGTTTCGGCAGTTCCGCGTTACAGCGTGAACACTTCGTTTCGTTGGGCTTTGCTTCACGGCCGCAGGACTTACAGATAATCAGTCCCTGCGCATAGACACCCACGGCCACGCACATCACCATCAGCGCCTGTAACCATGCTTTCATTTTTTTGCCCCCTTTGCTTGCTGTTGACGGACAATCTCATACAGTGCGATCCCCCCGGCCACGCCTGCATTTAACGAGGCTATTTTTCCCAGCATCGGCAGACACGCAATAAAATCACACGACTCGCGCACGAGCCTCGAAATGCCGGCGCCCTCGCTCCCGACGACCAGTCCGATACGGCCCGAAAAATCAATCGCGGTATACGGTTTGGCATCCTCACCAAAATCAAGTCCGGTAATCCAGGCGCCAGCCTCCTGGACCTCCTTCATCGCGCGCACCAAGTTGACCACCTTTGCAACGCGCATGTGTTCTGCGGCTCCGGCTGAGGCGCGCACCACGCCCGGCGTGACGCCGGACGCGCGGTCTTCCGGCATGACGACCGCCGTCACCCCTGCCGCATCTGCCGTCCGCAACAGCGAACCGACATTCTGGGGGTCTTCAATATGATCCAGGAAGAGCACGATGGCATTGGCATCCTCCTTCACCGTATGAACGACCTGGTCCAGATCGATATAGGGGAAGCCGCCCGTGCGGAGGGCGACGCCTTGATGATTGCCGCCGTCGCAAAGGTCATCCAGCGCTTCGCGCTCCAGGGTCTTGAAAGGAACGCCGCGCGCCAGCAGCAAGGAGCGGATTTCCGAGATCTCCGGCGCATCGCGCCCTTCAGCGGGCAGGACCGCCTCGTACAGGTGGCGCCGCTCAGACTTCACGACCTCCAGCACAGGCCTGCGGCCATAAATCCAGTCGCCCCGGTCCGAAACAGGCACATGCCGTGGCGCGCCGACTTGAAAATCCTTATAGTGTTTGTTGCGGTGTTTCACTTGACGGTCTCCAGCAAATCATGCAGATAGAGCTGGCCGACCGCGCGCACATCCAAGGTGTGCCCCGCACAATAGGAGACGACCCGTCCGACGAAACGGCCCGTGTCAATCAGCGCAATCGCGGCCAGCAGGTCGAGCGTCGCACGGTGCCAGGCGGGTTCGAGCGCCTTGCCGCTGCTCTCCTGGACAAAGCGGGGTTCGCCATAATACTTCTTGCTGCCATGGATCAAAATATTGTCCTGGGTGTAGCCCAGGTTACGCGTATCCGCGAAGATGAAGCCAAAGGCCTTGACCATCAGCATCTGACGATGCGAGGCATTGGTGCGCGCAAAGGCGCCGTAGCGGAAGGTGTCCGGCGTCACATCAAAGACGATGCGCTGCTGGCCGATGATGGACTTGAAGTTGATCGCGCAGTCCATGCGCAATTTTTTCTCGCCATTTTCCGGGGGGAGGAAGGTCAGGAAATCACCGCGGTCGCCGGAGAAGGTCACAGGCTCCTTGACCGTGACATACCGCGCAGGCTCGTCAGACTCGACAACGCCCGCCTTATCCAGCGCTTCGACCAGATCCATGCTGCTGCGGTCAAACAGCGGCGGGTCACCCTCTTCAACGCGCAACGTCAGATCGTCAATACCCAGCCCCAGGCGCAGGGCGACAATGTGCTCCACCATGCGCAGGTAGTTACGCGGATTGCCGCTGCGCAGGACGATATTGCGCGCGGACGTCCAGACATTGCGAATCGAGACAAGCGTGTTGAGCTGCTCCTTGAGGTCCGCCCGCTGAATCCACCAGCCATACTCGCCAGGTTTCGACGGTGCGAATGTCACGGTGCGCTGGGCATGGCCATAAAAGGTTCCGGGGCCTGTCACGGAGGCTTCGCGGGCAATGCCGGTGCGGCGGGCGGAATAACCTGTCGGCCCTTCGCAGAGACGGACATCATCCACAGCCTGGGCGTGAAATTTTTCGTACGCCCCCCACACCGCGTGTTCGTGACCTAATAATATCTTTCCAACCGGATACCTAAACTCCATACTCTCCTCATCAGCCCGCGTCAACCCTTGCCCGCCAGACGCTTTGCAAGACGGGGCAATCCCGGATCACGGGCGCCAAACGTAACCAATACACCTTTTCCGCTATGCGCAACTGAACGCATATAGGATTCCACATGCTCTAAAGAATCAAGTGTTGATACTTTAACATGTTTCCCCTGCAAACGTGAAGCTAAATCCGCGCTTGAAACGCTTCTATCTGCTGTGCCGCCCGCGTCGTAGACAGGCAGGAGCACGAGTTCGTCGCAGGGACGGCAAACGCGCGCAAATACTGCCGTCAGGTCGTCCAACATCTTGCGCAGCGGCGCGAAACCGTGCGGACGCCAGACCGCGCAGATGCCCTGCGGAAAGGCGGCCGCGAGCGTTGTCCAGGCCGCGGCCAGCTTTTCAGGGTTGTGGGCATAATCGTCGATGACCAGCGCGGAGCCGCAGTGACCCACGCGCTGCATCCGGCGCTCGATACCGCCAAACCCCTTCAGGACCTCTGCCAGCCGCTTCGGCTCCGCACCCAACACGCGCGCCATGCGGACCGCATGCCAGGCATTATGGATGTTATGGAGCCCCGGCATAGGCACGCAAAACTCAACCCCTTCAAAGGTGAAGTACCCGTTCCACCCCTCCTGCCTGATCTGCTCAAGCGAGGCAGCCTCTGCTTGCCCGTCAATGATGACGCCGGGGATCTTCGCCCGGAACGCGGCGAAGAGATCCAGCGTCTCCTTCAAATCGAAATGGTCGGCGGAGGCGTTCGTGATAATAGCATGTTCCGGCTGGAACGCCAGCAGCGACCTGTCCGACTCGTCGGCCTCAATGACAGCCCACGCACCCTGCCCTGCGCGCACCGAGCCCATGCGCGTATTCCCTGCATCCCATCCTGTGACGGCTGCGCCGTTGACCACACAGGGATCAAACCCCGCGCCTTCGAGCAGCCAGCCGAGCATGCCGGTCACGGTGCTCTTGCCGCAGGTGCCGGTCACGGCGATCAGGCGGTTGCCCTTCAGCAGGGATGCCAGCTCAGCTGCGCGATGCACAACAGGGATGCCCCGGGCCTGTGCCTGAACCACCTCTGGATTGGTCGCCTCAATCGCCGTGCTAATGACGAGGCGAGCAGTCTCTTCCGTCACCCCGCGCCCATCCTGCGGAAAGAGCGCGACGCCTTGATTTTTCAGACAGGCCAGGGCCCCGGTCAGGTCGCCGCTGTCTAAGAGGCGGTCCGAGCCTGTGACTGTCACGCCCCTGTCCAGGAGCACCTGCGCCAATGCGCTCATGCCCACGCCGCCGATTCCAGCAATATGTACCTTCGTTTTCATATTCTGCCTCTGATTACTGATCACTGATCACTGATTACTGATCACTGATTACTGATTTCCCCTCATCTGTCAACCACGCCAACCCATCCTTCGGCTTACGCCGCCAATATATCCAGCCCGCCAACATCACCAATCCTGCAAGCCACGCCACCACCTGCCAGAGCGCCCATTTGCCCGTATTATAACCCAGCCCAGGACAGCCGGCTGTCAGTTCTGCGGTACGCACCATGACCATGGTCAAGGCAGCGGCTGCATGGTTGAACGTGCTCGCAAGCCAGGTGTGGATATAACTAGCGATCAGCCCCAGCGTCCCTGCAATCACAATTAACCCCGAGACGGGCGCGATCACCAGATTGGCCAGCAATCCGCCAGGTGTGAAGCGCCCAAAATAATAGCCTGTCAGGGGCACAGACGCAAGAAAAGCCGCAAGCGAAATGGCAACCGAATCAGCCAAGAAACGCACGACTATCCCTCCTCGGCGTATCCATGCCGCCTTTTTCGTGTTACCAGCAGCGCGAAGCAGTTCCTCATATTTTTTAAGCTTCACGCAGCCGAAGAGGGCTTGGAATATCTCGCAGAAGGGCCCCATAAAGGCGATGAGCCCCACCACCACCGCAAAGGACAGGACGCTTCCGATATCAAAGACAAAATCCGGGCGCCAAACATGCACGACCACGGCGGTAAGCATTAACGCTGAAAACATCGTCGGCCTCCGGCCAACCAGAGGCGCAAGAAAGACGAAAACACCCATCACACATGAACGGATTGCGCTCGGACGTGACCCCGTGACAAGCGTGTAGGCAATTAACAGGGGGATAATCAGAAAGGGCCAATAAACACGCTTGATGCCTGTCATGCTCACCAGCAGCACCAGCATGGCTGCGACAAAGGCAATATGCATGCCCGAGACGGCAAACACATGAATCGTTCCCGAATCAGAAAAGATGCGGCGCATCGCCTGGGGCATCTCGCTGTTATAGCCCAAGAGCATCGCCTGATTCAAGTCTGGTACAACACCCCAGTCTTCAATGCCAATCGCGATGCGACGCATCGCATCGCGGCGCACCTGCTCGATACGCGACGGCCAGATGCCTGCATCACAGGCGGTCAGACGCAGCGAGCGTGTCTCGCTCTTCCCTGTGTTCAGCGTCAACAGGGTCAATGGACTGCGCCGTGCTTTTGAAATCGTGGCGCTTCCGCGGAACCGCCACCTCTCGCCTGCTTTTGGCGCACATGCCTTGTCGTCGATACTCGCATACCAGTTGACCGTCAGCGGCAGATACGTCAACGCCTTATCCCCGCGCGGCGTTTGAACCTTCACATCGAAACCTTTAAATGAATACCGCGCCGTGTGCCCCTTGACGGGGGTCACCATCACATCCGGACCGATCGTGCAGCTCAGTGTAACGGGCGACTTCTTATCCCCGCAAAGGAGCCACGTGCTTTCGTTTTGACGCCCTGCGCAATCCCAGCCCGCACGTCCTGCACCCAGAAAAAAACTGAAGACAGCAATCAGGAACATATCTGCCAGATGAAGTCCCTTCGCCTGTCGCATCCGCGTATAAAACAGAAGGGCGACAGCAAAGAGGGATAACCCCGCGACCACCCATGGCCAATTCATACCCTGGACTGTATACCCCAGGCAAATGCCACACAGAAAAAACGCCCCCCCCAATAAGAGGGGGTGCCGTTGATGCAGGCGAACCATGTTTTCGCTCAATCCGATACGCATGTGGCAATAGTGTACTTTTTTTGTGCGTTCAGTTCAAGCTCTGGCAGGAGGGGTTTAAAAACACAATGCGCCTCTTCTGGGATATCGATTGTTTTTTATCGGTTGAGAAGGGTTGTTTTGTTGATTTTTCAGAAAAAAAACGCTACCTTATTTCGACACTAGTAAGGTTAGAAGGATTTTATGACACAGGACTTGCAACAGCTTTTGGAAAAAATAAATACGGATGGCGTCGAAAAGGCCAAATCCGAATCAGCAAAACTAATCGACCACGCCAATGCACAGGCCAAGGTCATTGTTGACACGGCAACGCGCGAAGCCGCTCAAAAGATTGCACAGGCCAAACAGGAGGCTGAAGCCTTTGAGCGCCGAGCTGAAGAGACCATTCGACAGGCTGCGCGCGACACGGTCCTGAACGTTGAAAAGGCTGTCACCGCACTTCTGACGAACGTGCTCCTCAAAGAGGTCAACACCACGTTGAATACAGCAGAGATCGTTGCCCAGCTCGCTGCTGAAGCGGTCCGCGCTTATCTCCATGAAAAAGGCGGCCTCGATGTTGTCGCGTCAGCAAAGCTTGCAGATGCGATTCGCGCGAAGCTCGCAGCTGAGGCGGTCAGCGGCGTAACCGTTGTCACCGATGACCATCTTGGCGCCGGGTTCAACGTACGTCTGGCCAAGGGCCGTATCGAGCACAACTTCTCCGGTGCGGCCGTCGCTGACGCCCTTGCAAAACACCTGCGTCCTAAACTGGCAGCCCTCCTGAAAAGCTAACGGTTCAAGATGACGCACGATGCGTCCCCCCCTTGATCTTCATTATTGGCCATGAGCATTTATTATCTTATCGCTTCGCTCCCGCTGCTGAGCCTTGACCAGCGCCCACTCATAACCGTGGCGGCGTTTGTTGAGGCGTGCCGTGCGCAACTGCGCCCAGAGGACGCGGAGGCGGCCGAAGCGCTCATTCGTCATACGCCATCGGGGCATCCCTTTGTCGCAGCCTGGCGCGACAAGGACGCCCTTCTGCGAAACGCCATCGCGCGTGCGCGCGCTGACCGGGCCAACGTTGAAGAGGCGCGCTGGCTTCGCCCGACAGAGGGGTATGATACGTGCATTGACCTTCTTGTCGAGGAGGCCTTCCAGCAAACAGACCCCCTGACGCTGGAGCGCGAACTCGACCTGGTGCGCTGGATGATCGCCGAGAATCTGCAAGGCTATGACCCCATGAGCACGAACGTCGCGCTAGGCTACGCCATTAAGCTGACCCTCGCCTGGCGCTGGGCTAATCTGGACACAGAAAAGGGGAGCGCGATTTTTGAACACTTGGCGAACAATAAATTTGATCCGACCTATCAGTCTGATCAGTCTGATCGAATGGAGTGAACGATGACAACAGGAAAAATAGTCGGCGTCAACGGCAATATGATTACCGTGGCCTTTGAGAACGCCGTGGCGCAAAATGAAGTGGGCTACGCCTGCTTGCAGTCTTCAGACGGCAGCGTCCAACGGCTCATGAGCGAAATCGTCCGTATCCGCGGTACTTTAGCCGATATGCAGGTCTTCGAAGATACCCGCGACCTGGCTGTGAACGACACGGTCGAATTCTCCGGCAATCTGCTCGCGGCGGAACTCGGGCCCGGGCTGCTGAAACAGATTTACGACGGCCTTCAAAACCCCTTGCCGCAACTCGCCCAGCAGTGCGGATTTTTTCTTCAGCGCGGCACCTACTTGGATGCGCTCGACCGTCAGGCGACATGGGCCTTCACCCCCACCGCGAAACCAGGCGACCGCCTGACCGCAGGCGAGAAGCTCGGCACCGTGCCCGAAGGCATTTTCACCCACTGGATCATGGTTCCCTTTGTCTTCCGCGGAACCTATACCGTCAAGAGCGTCGCCCCCAGCGGCTCCTATACTGTTGTGCAGGACATTGCCGTGCTCACCGATGAAGCGGGCATCGACCACACCGTGCAAATGATGCAGCGCTGGCCTGTCAAACTGCCGATCACCTGTTATGCGGAACGGTTGAAACCCGTGGACACCATGACCACGCGGGTCCGCCCCGTCGACACCTTCTTCCCGGTCGCACTGGGCGGCACCTATTGCATTCCAGGCCCCTTTGGCGCCGGCAAGACCGTGCTCCAGCAAATTACGTCGCGCTATGCGGACGTTGACATCGTGGTGCTCGCCGCCTGCGGCGAACGCGCCGGCGAAGTCGTGGAAACGCTGCGCGAATTCCCCGAACTCAAGGATCCGCGCACCGGCAAGACCCTGATGGACCGCACGGTCATCATCTGCAACACCTCCTCCATGCCTGTTGCTGCGCGCGAAGCCTCTGTGTATACCGGCGTGACGATCGCGACCTATTATCGCCAGATGGGGCTGAATGTGCTCCTGCTCGCGGACTCCACCTCGCGCTGGGCGCAGGCCTTGCGCGAACTTTCCGGACGCCTCGAAGAGATCCCGGGCGAAGAGGCCTTCCCCGCTTATCTCGAATCGCTCATCGCAAGCTTCTATGAACGCGCCGGACTGGTCCGCCTGAAAGATGGTTCAACAGGCTCCGTCACCATCGGCGGCACCGTGTCTCCAGCCGGCGGTAATTTCGACGAACCTGTCACACAGGCCACGTTGAAGGTGGTCGGCGCATTCCATGGCCTGTCACGCGCACGTTCAGACGCGCGCCGCTTCCCGGCGATCGACCCACTCGAAAGCTGGAGCAAATACAAGAGTATCATGGAGAGCGACCGCGTGGAACGTCTTCGCAAGATTCTCCAGTCCGGCAACAACGTCTCCCAGATGATGAAGGTCGTCGGCGAGGAAGGCACCAGCACCCCCGACTTCCTGATCTACTTAAAGGCGGAGCTACTGGATGCCGTTTACCTGCAACAGGACGCCTTCAGCGAGGTTGACTCCGCAACGCCTGCAACCCGTCAGCGCGAGATGTTCAGTGTTGTCGAAAAGGCCATGCTTGCGGAGTATCCCTTCACGGACAAGGCTGTTGCCCGCAAGTTCTTCCAAAGCCTCACACAAACGTTCATTGACTGGAATCAGACCTTGCTGGCATCTCCCGAATTCGCCACACGCCGCGATGCCATTGTGAAAACCATTGCCGAAGCAGCCCGGACCTAAGGTTGCACACGTGTTATGAGCGAAGCAACGAACCTATATGCTGTCAAAAACGTGATCCGCATCATCCGGAATCAGCGCGTCAAACGCACTGCAAAGCGTTTCCCTGCTCGCTTTGTGGGCCCATTTAACGTGCAAGCATGCGCATATAGGCGGTCGAAAATTGCTGCCTTAAAGCCCTATCTGGCTGATAATGAAGGGATTATATATTTAAGGTCACAAATTGTGACCTTAAATTCGCAACGTTCTGAAAATAAAGATGTTGCGAGTTTTGACCCCGAAAACATTGGTCAAAACAGGCATATACCAGGAGCGATCCGATGAGCGAGGCAACCAACCTATATGTTGTCAAAAACGTGATCCGGATCATCCGAAATCAGCGTGTAATCCTTGACTCTGACTTAGCTAAGCTCTATGGCGTGACTACGAAGCGACTGAATGAAGCAGTTAAACGCAACAGAGGTAAATTTCCATCGGACTTCATGTTCCAACTTGATATGAAAGAGGCAAGGAATTCATTGCCTAAAAATGGGGCCTCTGAACCCTATCTTTCTAATAATGAAGGAGTTATGAATTCAAGGTCGCAAATTGCGACCTTGAATTCGCAACAACTTGAAAATCAAGGCCTTGCGAATTTAGACACCGAAATCATTGGCAAAAACAAGCACGGCAAGAACATCAAGCATCTTCCTTACGCGTTCACTGAGCATGGTGCAACCATGGCAGCCATGGTACTCAACAGTTCTAAAGCGACTGCCATGAGCGTCTTCATCGTGCGCACATTCATACGGATGCGCGAGCAACTCATGGCCAATGCAGCCAATGCGAAGCGGCTGGCGGAGATTGAGAAGACGCTGCTGACACACGACGCAGCCCTCGTGGATCTCTACGAGCAGATCCATCCCCTTCTTCTTCCGCCTCCCGCACCTGCCCCCAAGCGGATTGGCTTTGGCGTCAAGGAGAAGCGCGCGAGTTATCGTGCACGCCAGAGCACCCCCAAAAAAGGAGTGGCTCGATGAGCGAGGCAACGAACCTATATGCCGTCAAAAACGTGATCCGGATCATCCGGAATCAGCGTGTAATCCTTGACTCTGACTTGGCTAAGCTCTATGGCGTGACTACGAAGCGACTGAATGAGGCTGTTAAACGCAATGTGAAGCGCTTTCCAATCGACTTTATGTTCCAACTTGATGTTCAAGAAAGAGCAGGAACAAGATCAATTTCTGCGATTTTAAAAAATCAAAATGTTGAAAATCAAGGGGTTACATCGAACCGGTCGCAATTTGCGACCGGTTCATCCAAGCATAGAAACACCATTTATCTTCCATTCGCATTCACTGAACATGGCATCATCATGGCAGCCTCAGTACTCAACAGTGACCGCGCCATTGAAATGAGTGTCTTTATCGCCCGGACCTTTGTCCGCATGCGTGAGCAACTCATGTCCACTGTTTCAAATGCGAAGCGGCTGGCGGAGATTGAGAAGACGCTGCTGACACACGACGCAGCCCTTGTGGATCTCTACGAGCAGATCCAACCTCTTCTGCTTCCGCCTCCCGCACCTGCCCCCAAGCGGATTGGCTTTGGCGTCAAGGAGAAGCGCGCGAGTTATCGTGCACGCCAGAGCACCCCCAAAAAAGGAGTGGCTCGATGAGCGAGGCAACGAACCTATATGCCGTCAAAAGGAACGGGAAGAAACTCCCGAATGATTTTATGTTCCAGCTTGATTCACAAGAGGTCATCAATTTTGAAGAGCAACTTATGATCTCATCCGAGTCTTTAAGGTCGCAAATTGCGACCTTAAAAAATCAACAGCCTGCAAATCAGGGAGTTACGTCGAACTGGTCGCAATTTGCGACCAGTTCATCGAAGCACAGAGGCACAGAGAAGAACAGTTTAGAACACCTATTTTTTCGTGCATTTAGTGTATTTCGTGGACAAAACTGAACCCCGACCTGAAACCAAGTCATAGGAGCCCCAAAGATGCATAAACTTTATCATACCATCGACAACCTCGCAGGAAGCGTGATCCGGCTTCGCGCAGACGGGGTCAAGTATCGCGAACTCGCGCAGGTGACGTCGCGCACAGGCACCTCCCTTGCGCAGGTGATCAAGCTTGACGGCAACAACGTCACGCTCCAGGTCTTCGCCGGAGCACGCGGGATCGCCACCGATGGACGGGTTCGCTTCCTGGGACACCCGATGCGCGTCTCCTTCTCAGACGCCTTGCTCGGACGCTCCTTCACGGGAAGCGCTCAGCCGCGCGACAAGGGGCCCCTCCTCACGGACAACCTCATCGACATCGGCGGGCCGTCCGTGAATCCTGCCAAGCGCATCATGCCGCGCAACATGGTCCGCACGAACATCCCCATGATTGATGTCTTCAACTCGCTCGTCGAGTCGCAGAAGCTCCCAGTCTTTGCACGCGCAGGCGAACCCTACAACGCCCTGCTCGCGCGCATCGCGCTCCAGGCGGAGGTCGACATCATCGTCCTCGGCGGCATGGGACTCAAGTATGACGACTACCTCACCTTCCGCGACACGCTCGACGAGTCCGGCGCCCTCTCGCGCTCAGTCATGTTTGTGCACACAGCCTCTGACCCCATCGTGGAGTGCATGCTCGTGCCGGATATCGCGCTCGCAACAGCCGAGCAGTTCGCGCTGCAGGGCAAGAAGGTGCTCGTGCTCCTGACAGACATGACCAGCTTTGCAGATTCCATGAAGGAGATCGCAATCACCATGGAGCAGATCCCCTCAAACCGCGGCTATCCTGGCGATCTCTATTCGCAGCTCGCCTCGCGTTATGAAAAGGCTGTGGACTTTGAAGGCGCGGGCTCCATCACGATTCTCGCCGTGACCACGATGCCGGGCGATGACGTGACCCATCCTGTACCGGACAACACCGGCTATATCACGGAAGGCCAGTTCTATCTGCGCAACGGACGCATCGAGCCCTTCGGCTCGCTGAGCCGTCTCAAGCAACAGGTCAACAAGAACACCCGCGACGATCACCGCACCATCATGGACGCCATGATTAAACTCTATGCGTCCTTTAAAGAGACGCAGGAAAAGCAGTCCATGGGCTTCCGCATGACCGAGTGGGACGGCAAGCTGCTCAAATACGGCGCACGTTTTGAAAAGGAGATGATGGAGCTCTCGGTCAACATCCCGCTTGAAAAGGCACTCGACCTCGGATGGCAGATTTTAGCGGATTGCTTCAACTCCGACGAAGTCGGCATCCCTTCAAAGCTCATCGCTAAGTATTGGGCCAAAGAAAAAACGGCCTAGAAGGTTCCAACTGTTTGTGCTACAATCAGCACAATTTCAACGCAAAACGAAAGGCAAAAACAATGAAAACACTGAAGTTTTCCCCTGTATTCGCATCCCTCCTCACAGCATCCCTCTTCCTCGCTGGCTCCGGCTTTTCAGCAGAGGCGCCCGCCCCTACGACAGAGAAGAAGACCGAGGAAGCTGAAGTCACAAAAGAAGAAGCAGAGAGTTTATTTTCCTTCGACTTCTATGTGGATGTCTATTCTGCTTACGTCTGGCGCGGAGTCATCATCACCGAGGAACCAGTCTGGCAGCCGAATGCGTCCCTGGCAGCCAACTTCGGCGACTATGGCAGTCTCTCCGCAGCACTCTTTGCCAACTTCAATGCGACCACACGCGCGAATCGGAACCAGTGTGGCGGGCTTGATGAAATCGACTATGTGATCGGCTATGAGGTGGATGTCAGCTTCCTGACCCTCGGCATCGGGCACACGTGGTGGACCTTCCCCAGCGTGACCGACAGCAGCTATGACCACAGTTCACGTGAAATCAACCTGAGCGCCGAGATCGACAATGAGTATGTCGTCCCCTTTGTCGAAGTGAACATTGACTATGCAGAAGCAGAAGGCCTTTACGGGCTGGCAGGTCTCCGCAAGGAGATCCAAGTCGTGGACCAGCTGATGGTGGGCGCGGAAGTCTCCCTCGGCGCCGGAACCAATCCGTACACAGACTATTACTTCGGCAACAATAGCAAGACTGGCCTGGTGGACGGCAACATCGCGCTCTACACCCAGTTTGATATCACAGACAATCTCTATGTCGGCGCTAAGCTGGTCTTCACAGCCGTGCTAGACAGCGACCTCCAGGATGTTTACCCCGAGTATGATCCGCAGGACAATCACATGATCTGGGGCGGCTTCACTTTGGGTGCCACCTTCTAAGCAGCTTGCAGATACCATTAAAAAAGAAGCTCAGGCCGGATGCCTGAGTTTCTTTTTTTTCTAATCCGTGTTTTCCATGCGTAAATCGTACACATTTCTGCGTCTAATGTACTAGCGACCTTTTGCCATTTCTGATAATCTAAAAACAATAAGAAATGTACAAAGAGGGGATAAGTATGAGTTCAACAAATTACGCTCACGCGTTCAGCCGTCGGGGATTTCTTTTTCAAGCAGCCGCGCTCTCCACGGGCGCCCTTTACAGCAAGGCCTTTGCAACGTCCATAGCGCCGTCAGCGTGTGTCACGCTGGGCTTCATCGGCGCCGGAAACCGGGCGACGCAAATGCTGCCCGTCTTTTTGAACATCCCTGATGTTCGCATCCTCGCGACCTGCGATGTGCGCCGGGAAAACCGTCAACGAGCAAAAGCCACAGCTGATGCCTTCTACGGAAACAAAGACTGCACCGCCTACCGCGACTGTCGCGAACTGCTGGCGCGTCAGGACATCGACGCCGTCTATATCGCCACAGGCGACCGCTGGCACGCACAGATGTCCATCCTCGCCATGCAGGCCGGCAAGGATGTCTATTGCGAAAAGCCGACCTCCCTCTCGGTCCAGGAGGCCGAAGCCTTAAAGGCGGCAGCCCTGCGCTACGGGCGCATCTATCAGGGCGGATGCCAACGGCGTAACGTCGGCAATTTCATGATGGCGATAGAACTGGCCAAAAGCGGACGGCTCGGAAAACTCCAGACCCTCCATGCCGGCATGGCCGGCATGGGTACCTCCGAGAAGAACCACTTCCTGCCGACTGAACCCGAGCCTGACATGGATGAACTCGATTGGAACACCTGGGTCGGCCCCGCACCCTGGCGCCCTTTTAACAAGGGGTATTTACAGAGCTGGAAGAACAACAGGGACTTTCATGGCGATCTCTCCGAGTGGGGCTGCCACACCGTGGATCTCTGCCTGGTGGCCGCGGGACGGACCCGCACAGCGCCAACAACGTATTTCAAGGAGGAGGCGAATGTATTGTCCGCCTCCTTTGATGACAAGCTGAAAATCGTCATGCGCAGCAAAGGCTTCCGCTCCTCCTGCGCCGTCCGCTTTGAAGGTGACGAGGGCTGGGTCGAAACAGATGACAGCGGTGACATCGCCGTCTCCTCGCCTGCCCTGCTCGGCAACCGGAAGGTCAAAACTGAGAACTGGACACGTCCGGTCGCCCACCCGGCGGAATTCATCGCCTGCGTCAAATCGCGACTGCCCACCTCGGCTCCGGCAGAGGACCTCCACTTCGCTCATGTCTGTTGCCATGCGGCTACGATTGCCTACTACCTCGGACGCCCCTTGGAGTTTGATGTGAACGCACTGACCTTCAAGAAAGACCCTGAAGCCTCTCGGTCTCTCTATCGTCCCTGTCGCGCGCCCTGGCGCATCTAAATATTTTTAAGGTAAACCCCCATGAAAAAAACAATATCCCTGTGCGCCTCTCTTTTCGCAACCCTCCTCTTGGCTTCACCGGAAGAGCTGATCAAGCAACTGGCCTCCGACTCGCCAGCAGACCGTGATCTCGCCTATCAGCAACTGTTGACCAGCGTTCAACCCGAACAGATTCCACTGCTCAACCCTTTGCTGCAACAGCCTGTCTCCTTTGACACCGCGCTCTCCCTCTTGGAGGCGATGAAGCATCCGTCTGCAGACCAGGCCATTGCACAGTCACTGGAAAAGGCGACAGGCGCGAAAGAGAAGACAGCGCTGCTGAATGTCTTGTCGCGGCGTCACTATGCTGGCTCGCTCGCGTTTGCAAAGACACTCCTTCTTGACGGAAGTGCAGACGTCGCGTCCGCAGCCCTTCACTATTGCGCGCGCACAGGTGATGCAGCCACACTTCAAGCATTAGCCTCTGAAAAAAACTGTCCAGCCGATCTCCAGCTCGTGATCGCGGAGCGACTAACCGTCTTGGACCCAGCAGCCGCCATTCTTGGTTATGCGAAGCTCGCGGAAAACAAAGTTGCCCCTGACCCTCTGCGTCTTGCCGCACTGCGTGCACTGATCCTGCTCGATGAAAAGCAACAGCAAAAATGGATTGTCCTGGGACTCTCCTCCGACTCTGAAGTCTGGAGAGGGTCAACAGCGCAGGTCGCTTCAAAAGCTTCACCCGACACCATTGCTCGCGTCATGAAGACAGTGCCTTCAGCAGGTCGCCTCCCCTTGTTAACCGCCGTTGCAAAGACAGGGAAGAAGGAAAACGGAGCGCTCTTCCGCTCCGTGCTCGCATCGGAGAGCAGCTCAGAAGAGCGCCTCATTGCTGTTCAGGGCCTTGGCGAAACCGGTGATGCAAAAGATGTGCCGACACTCATTAAGTTCATGGGAAGCGACCAGCCGCAACTTGCTGAAACAGCGCGGATCAGCCTTGGTAAACTTTCTGATAAGGCCGCGAACAAAGCCATCGCCAAACAACTGGATGCTGTGAAGCCGGAGCTTGCTGTCAAGCTGTTAGGCCTGCTGGCCGCACGACAGGCGACCGGTGTCAGCGACACCGTCGCCGACCTGCTGGAGCATGCTTCGCAAGAGGTCCGCATCGCGGCTTATCAGGCATTGACGGTCTTAGCCACAGACGCGCACGTCAAAACGATTATCAAACAGGCCGCACCCATAACAGAGGCGCAGGAACAACAGGCAGCAGAGCGTACCATTATGGCTGTTGCACGCAGTTATCCGAAAGACGCTGTCAGCGCCATGATTGCGCGCTTTTCAAAAGCGGATGCGAACATGAAAGCCATCTTCATCCGGGCAACAGGGGTAGCGGACATCAAAGAGGGCCTCACCCTGTTGAAACAGGCGTTGTCTGAAAAAGAGGCGACCATTACGGATGAGGCCGTGCGTGTGCTTGCCGCATGGAAGCATCCCGCTGCAAGCCCGCAGCTTGAGCGTCTTCTCGCGGACTATCCGAACCCGCGCTTGCGTACGCTGGCCTTGCGCGGCTTCATCCGTCTGATCCCGCAAGAACCCAACAGCAAGGAACGCGCAAGGCAATGCGCGATCGCCACCCAGCAGGCGACACGACCCGAAGAGAAGCCCCTCCTCATCGACGCTTACGGGAGCGTGGCGACGCCAGAATCCGTTTCAGCGCTCAAAGCATTTCTTTCCGATGAGACCCTGAAGAAGGATGCTGTGCGCGCTTTGCGGAAGCTTGCGCAGACCCTGCCGGTCGATGCGCCTGATGTAGCCCCTGGAAGCTGGATTGGCAAGGTCGCCTTTGAAGCGAAACGCATTTCCAACCACCGCTCGGAGGCCTGCAATGTCGCTGATTTCAATGGCGATGGCAAACTCGATATTTGCGCGGGTCCTTTCATCTATCTCGCGCCTGACTGGAAGCCGATCAAAATCCGCGAGGTCAGCTCGGATGTGAAAGAGGACGGCAAAGGCTATGCCGATGACTTCTGCAATCTGATCCTGGATGTCAATGGCGATGGAAAGCCTGACATCCTCTCCGCAGGCTGGTTCAGCAAGACCTCCTTCTGGTTCGAGAACACGGTCGGCAAAGAGGGCTTATGGCCTGTCCATACGATTGAAAAACTCGGCAATCACGAGACCGGCTTGCTGGTGGATATTACAGGGGACGGCAAAGCGGAGGAGTTCATGCCTGTCGCCCGCGAGGCAGTCTGGTATGAGAGGACTGAGACAAAGGGCGTCCCTGAGTTTAAGAAGTACGTCATCACCAATAAGCCGATGACGCTGGGCCTCGGCGCTGGAGATATCAATGGTGACGGGCGTCCGGATGTCATCTATCCGACGGCCTGGTTCCAGGCGCCTGAAAATCCTCGGACCGGAACCTGGATCGAACATCCGATCGCGCTCGGCGGGAAGAGCAACACCGTGGACCACATTTCAAATGCCATTGTCTTTGACATGAACAAAGACGGACTCAACGATATCATCACCAGCACCGCGCACAAACACGGCATCTGGTGGTATGAGCAGAAGCGGGATGCGGCCGGCACTATCTCATGGATTCAACACACCATTGACGACACCTGGAGCCAGGCGCACTATCTGCTGCTGGCTGACATCGACAACGACGGCAAGAGCGAACTCATCACGGGCAAGCGCTTCATGGCGCACAATGGGAACGACCCTGATGAATTCGGCACCCAGTGTGTCTTCTATTACACCTTCACGCCTGGCGCAAACCCCGTCTTCCGCAAACATGTCATCAGCTACGACGAAGGCATCAGCGCCGGGCTCAGCATCGTTGCCGTCGACATCGACAAAGACGGCGACCTCGACCTCGTCACTACTGGCAAATGGGGCGGACCCGTCATCTTCGAGAACAAGCTGATCGAACGTGGAGTCCATTAAGCACGAAAGAAATAGGCCACCCATCCACGATGCCCAATGGCGCTAAGATAAGCGTATGTGAGTCGTTTTATAGGCCGGAGTAGTCGATCTCCAAAACGCTCATTGTCGGCTCGCAAGAAACTGGGAGAACAGGCATCCTGCCTGTTTGTTGAATGCACAGGCAGGATGCCCAATGCCACTAACTTTTCGAAGCCCGTTTCTTCTTTTTATTCAGTGTAAGCTTGTTGCAATCGAAGGGCTTACCCCCTGGGAACGCCGACGTCCTCGTCGGCCTTGACCGCCCACGCCACCTTTCTTGCCGACGCGGACGTCGGCGCTCCCAGGGCAATAAGGTGGCGGAGCCGTCCCGGCTCCGGCGGGCAAGATGCCCGCGCTCCTTTGAGGGCAGCAATAGAAGGGAGCGTGGGCGGATCCCCGCCGGCAATAATTAAAAGCAAGAAAATAAGTCATTGCAAAAGCATTACAAATGAAATACTATAGACTTGTTTTTGAAAGGAAATGGACTTATGAGTACGTCAACATTACAGGTGCGACTGGACAATCGACTCAAGAAAGACGCGGATACCTTTTTTTCGGCAGCGGGACTGGATATCACCACTGCCGTCCGGATGTTCCTTCGGCAGGTCGTGATTCGGCAAGCCATCCCGTTTGATATTATTGCCGCCGATCCTTTTTATTCGATGACCAATCAAAGCGTTTTGAAGAAATCGATTCGACAACTGGAAGCTGGCAAAGGTAAAGCCCATACGCTTATCAAGGAGTAGCCTATGAATAAGGTCTTCTCAGATGAGGGATGGTCGGATTATCTCTTTTGGCAAACCCAGGACAAAAAAACGCTGAAACGCATCAATGCCCTGCTACAAGATATTGAGCGCAATGGCCATCAAGGCATAGGCAACCCTGAGCTCCTTAAAGGAATGTCAGGGTATTGGAGTCGACGTATCAATGAAAAGGATCGGCTGGTGTACAAGATAGAGGATGGCGAGATCTTGATCGCTCAATGCCGCACGCATTACGGCGATCATTAACTTGTGAAAGGTGAGCCCTCACGCAAAGAGAATACACGATGAATATTGACAAGCGGTGTTTTGCGATTTTCGTCCTGCTCTTGGGGGCAGGCTGCAATCGGGAGACAAGCACTAATCCTACAGTCTTGCCGCCAGGAATCTCGTGGGGTTCGCTTCTCTCCGACGCAACCGAGCTGCATACGCTGGCACACCCAGTCGAGGCAGGCAGCACATCCAAGATGTTCTCCAGTTGTTCAGATACTGGCAAGGTGATGCTTGCCAATCTGGCACCTAAAGTCACCGGTGATCTGGACCATGGTTTCTTCACAGAAGTTGTAGACGTTCCGAATGGAGTCCTCGCGACCCTGGCCGAGTTTGATGGTCCAGGAGTTGTGACGTGGGTCTGGTCGGCAAACCCAGTGGGCACCCTTCTCGTGTTCATTGACAAACAGGAAGAACCGGTCCTCAAGATGCCCTTTTCGGATTTCCTTGGCGGCGGCTTCTTGCCTGTACGCACCCCATTTGCTTCTGTGACTTCGTTCGGGCATAATCTGCACTTCCCTATCCTTCATGCAAAACACTGCAAACTTGTCCTTTGGACCCCCAGACGGGCGGACTTATCGGAACTCTATTATCAAGTCGCCTGGCACGCCTTGCCACCGACCGCGCCCATTCACCCGTTTGATGCGGGTGAGATCAAGCAGTGCTCAAAACTTCTTAAACAACTTTCGGTGCGCTTACTCACTCCCTCAAATAACAAGAGGTCGCTCTCTGAGGATGGCTCAACATGCACAAAAATAAAATCTTCTCTGAACCCAGGCGGAACCGCTGAGTTGTTTCGTGCCACAGGTCAGAGAGCGATAACAACCATCCGGCTTTCGGGACACTCAAAGCGTGACCTCGCAGGTCTATGGATTGATGGGGTCTGTGACGGAAACAAAACCATGCACATACCTTTGCACATGCTCGCAGGGGTTTCGTCCCTTGTCGAGGACGCGCAATCGTTGCCGGCCACGGTTGACGGGAGCCAGATCACACTTCGCTGGTTCATGCCCTTCTCAACCGACTGTCAAATATGGGCCAGCAATGCCACGTCCCAGGCTTGCAACGTAACAATGGACGTATGGACAAAGCCCATTGAGGCCTCACGCTATCCCCTTCGCTTCCACGCAAACTTTATCCAGCACACCGCCATCAAAACCGATGGCGGGAACATCCTGACACTTGCAGAGGCTGCGGGCCCCGGGCGCATCGTCGGCACGGTGTTGGGCGTGGACAGCCGGAGTGACGTGTGGTGGGGCGAGGGCGACCAGCTCATCTGGCTGGACGACAACGCCCGCCCGGCATGGCACGGGACAGGAACAGAAGACTACTTTGGCTTCGCCTGGTGTTCACAGGGCATTTTCCACCATCCCTTTCGAGGCCAGACCCACATCGACGGCAGCCAGTCCCATCGAATCGCCCACATGCATCGATACCACATCCTCGATTCGCTCATTTTTCAACGATGGGGCAAATTCCAATTTGAAGCATGGGGACTCGGAACGGGCGACATGGACTGGACGACCTCTATTCTGTGGTATTCACCTGCTTCTCCGCACATTCCCCTTGCTTCCGTACCCCCGAACAGCAATAATTGAAATCATTCACATGGATGCAAACACACCCAGATGCCCCACATGCAGCAAGACGATCCTCAGCGATGACGTCAACGTCGCAAAGGACGTAGCGTACTGCCGCTCGTGTAACCTCGCGCACAGCCTGTCAGCGCTCGTCCATACCAGCGAGCTCACGAATGGCATCAACCTTGACCGCCCCCCTCCGGGTGTGCACTATGACCTTCATGAGGGCCATATTACGGTATCGGCCACCCACCGCTCGCTTGGCGCAGCAGCAGGCGCTTTGGCCATTGCGCTATTCTGGAATGGTATCGTGTCAATCTTTGTCCTCATTGCCATTGCCGGCACGTTGCATAATCTTAAGGTGGCACTGCCAACGTGGTTTCCATCGCCCGAAATGAATGGCAGCCCCATGAGTCTTGGGATGAACCTCTTCTTGTGGATATTCCTGACGCCCTTCATCGTCATCGGCACATCCATGATTGGCGCCTTCTTCTTGAGTGTTTGGGGAAAGACGGAAGTCCGGGCAGATCCAACTGGCGGAACCGTGTTCACAGGTGTTGGCCCACTGGGTTATCGCCGACGTTTCATGACCACACATGTCTCTGATGTCCGGATTGAGGACAAACAGTGGCGCGACAGCGACGGAGATCGCCAGCAAAAGATCTGCATCATCATTGAAACGCAGGAGGGAAAGCTCATCCGCTTCGGCTCCATGCTGTCCAACGAGCGGAGAAGATTTCTGGCTGCGCTCCTTCGCAAGTTTCTTTTGCGGTAGGAATGGCTTGAACCCGTCCTGCCTATGCGGTACAGTTTCAGGCGACATGAAGAGACATTTTCACTACCTGAACATCTCGCAGGCCATTGGCTCGATGATTGACAATCTCTTCAAGATGTTGACGGTCATCTATATCGTCACGGTCTTGAAGCACGATTTAACCTCGACCCTTGCGCTCGCCTCCGCGTTGCTCGTCATCCCCTTCCTCCTCTTCTCAAACGTCGCAGGGACATTGACTGACCGTTACAGCAAGAGCACGCTCTTTATCATCATCAAATGGGCGGAACTCTTCTGCCTGCTGATCGCCTTCCCCGCGCTCTGGTCCAAAAGCGCCTGGCCCCTGCAATCCATCCTCTTCCTCCAGGCTGCCCAGAGCGCCTTCTTCGGACCTGTCAAGCGCGGCATCGTGCCTGAACTGGTCGCGGAGGAGGATCTCGCAAACGCTAACGGCCAGCTGACCGGTGCCTCGTACCTCGGCATTATCATTGGCATTTCGCTGCCCTCCTTTGCCGTGACTGTATTGCATACCAGTTACCTCACGATCCTCACAGGAAGCACCTTGCTCTCAATCATCGGCCTGCTCTGCGCCTATCAGATACCGCGCACGCCAGCGGCCAACCGCATTTCAACACCCTCCCTGCTCATCCTTCCTGACGCCATCCGGGCGATGCGCTCACTCCTGCCGCACACGTGGCTCATGCGCGCCGCGCTGGGCGGCATTGCCTTTTCAGGGATCGCCGCGCTCTTTCAGCAAATTCTGGTTGTCTATGCGCGTGACGTGGCCGGGCTCTCCGTGGAAGCGAGCGGCTACCTCTTCCTCCTCGTGGCCATCGGCATTGCTGCGGGCGCGTGGCTCAGCGGACGCCTCTCCGCGCATACGATTGAGGCCGGGCTGGTGCCGATCGGAACCATCGGGTTGACCGTGGTGTTTTTCGCACTGGGCATGGTTCACACGCTTGCGAGCATCTTTCCCTTGCTGGTGCTGGGCGGACTTTCAGCAGGCCTGTGCATTGTGCCGCTCACAGCCTTTCTGCAAGCCAGGGCGCCTGCCAGCAACCGGGGTGAAATCTTTGGCGCCGTGGAATTCTGGAGCTTTGGGGCCATGGTCGGCTCGTCCCTCTTGTTCTATCTCTTCGCAAATGTGCTGCTTCTGAGCGCACGCACCTGCATGCTCTTGACAGGCGGCATCAGCGCGATTGCGGCTGCATGGGCGCTGATGCGCCTGCCTTTCCATACAGCCCGCTTTGTCGTGACGCGCTTGATACGGCTCATCTACCGCATCAAAGTGTATGGACTCGAAAATCTGCCGCACGAAGGCGGCGCGCTGCTCGTCTCCAATCACGTCTCCTACAGCGACGGCGTCATTATTCAGTCCATGTCCCACCGCATGATTCATCCGATTGTCTCGCGTGACATTTTTGCGGCCTGGGGCTGGTGCCAGCCTGCCTTCCGCTTGTGCGGCGCCATCCTCGTGCATCCCAATGACGGACCGCGCGCCCTTGTACGGACCCTCAACACAGCCCGAGAGACCCTGTTAAAGGGCGACCTCGTGGTGATTTTCCCAGAGGGCCAACTCACGCGGACCGGCGAGATGCAACCCTTCAAAAAAGGGTTTGAACATATCGTCAAAAATACGGATATCCCGGTCATCCCGCTCCATCTCGGCAATCTCTGGGGCAGCGTCTTCAGCTTCTATTATGGCGAACCCGGCATCCGCTTCCCGCGCAGCCTCTTCCGCCGCGTGATTGTGCGCATCGGCACGCCCCTGCCCCCGACTGCCACAGCCGAAGAGGTGCAGCAAGCCGTTGCATCCCTTGCATTGCAGGCGGACTGAGCCAATTGATAGCAACACGGAAAGTGGTTGGCCACGAAAAATGACCATCTTCGTCTCTTTACTTAATCTCTTTACTTTGTCTCAAACAGATTAAGTAAAGTGTAAGCATTGTCTGTCCCCCTGTCGCCCAGAAAGGTGGCGCAGACATTCCTGTCTGCGATTGTAAGCCTTGTATGTCCCGAATGGCGCTAAGATAAGCGTATTCGGGAGCGACAAGAAGGTGAACGTCACTGGGAGCATAGGCATCCTGCCTGTGCACGCCCCAAACAGGCAGGATGCCTGTTCCCCCAGTGTCTTGCGAGCGGAAACGTATGTCCGGCTATCACTCGTGCACCAGCAGTACGGCGGGATCTATGAGACCGCCGAACGCCTGTCAAGGCGTTGCGCTACAATTTTCCCCTAGTTTCACTAACGCACTAATGCACTAATGCACTAATGCACCAACGAACTTCCCCAACACTTTACTTTGTGCTCTTTGCGTTCTCTGTAGTTTGCCCTTGCTTTAACAAAGCTGAACAGCAATAATACCTTCAACCTTAGTGTGGCTGCCAGCAAAAGACAGCCAGTTCACACAACCTGTCCAGGGATATGAACCACGAGCAGAAACGGAGGATTTGATGAATGACGTGAAGATTGCCTGCCCTCACTGCAGCAAGCAAATTGAGGTGCGGGAAGAACGGTGCGGCACCGTCGTTAACTGCCCGTCATGCGGCATTCAAGTCCAAACGCTTCCGCTCTCTCAGTTACAGAAAGCGCGGCCTTCTTCTGCTTACAAGATGATCGGCGGCGATGGACAGCAATACGGCCCTGTCACAGCGGACCAACTGCGGCAATGGATGAGCGAGGGACGCGTTGACGCAACGACACGCGTCCAAGCCGAAGGCACTGCCGACTGGAAGCCGCTGGGGGACCTCCCTGAGTTCGCTGGTGTGTCATCCGTCCAAGCCCCGGGGCAGGTGCAGCCCCCGCCGCTCACCAGCCGGACAGGGACGACAACAGCCTCTCCGCATCAACTGACGACCTTCCCGGTTGCGGTTGCGATCCTGCTGCACTACATGACCTTTGGCATCTTCACGAAAGTCTGGCTGAACTTGATGCACGGAAAAATGTGCCGCGTCAGAGCTGACGATCCCTCAGCGGGCAGGGCGATAGGCTTTTGTTTCATCCCGCTCTTCAATCTCTACTGGATCTTCTTCACGTACCGGCGGCTATGCCTGCGCGTCGACGAACAGCGGGGGCTGTATGGACTGCCGTCCAGCAATCTCAGCGGTTTAGCGACTGCGGCCTGCATCTTCCAGATCATCCCCTATCTCAACCTCCTGATCGGCTATCTCATCCTCACCCCGATCTTTGTCGGGATGATGCAAGCCAGTGTCAATCAGCTTGCCCGCACAAGCGCCACGACTGCGCCTCAAGCCACACTGCCCTGCTCGACAGAACCCGCACGCGGCATGCACGGCTGTGCGATTGCCGCGATCGTCCTCGTCTGTCTCATCCCCGTTATGGGCATGTTGGCCGCCATCGCGATTCCGAACTTCATCAGGGCCAGAGAGATGAGTCAGCGCAATGCCTGCATATGCAACATGATGCAAATAAAAGGATGCAAGGAGCAGGCTGCATTGGAGCACGGCTACCCTGAAGGAAAAGAGATTACGGCACAAGATGTGTCGCCGTATCTGAGAACGGGCTTTGCTAGTTTGCGCTGCCCGAAAGGCGGCCAGTACACCATTAACCCACTCGATAAAGATCCCGCTTGTTCAACGCATGGGTCACTCTCTGAGGCGAGAGAGAGAAGATGAAAAAGCCCTTTTCAAAGTGAGAAAGGTGGCGCAGAATTGACGCTTCGCTCCCGTGGCAAGCACGGGCTCTGCCGAATACGGCAGCCCCTGTCTGCGATTGTAAGCCTTGTCTGTCCCCAATTGGACGTTGGATGTTCGTTGCTGAATGTTCGATATCCCAACAGGCAGGATGCCTGTTCCCCCAGTGCCTTGCGAGCGGAAACGTATGTCCGGCTATCACTCGTGCACCAGCAGTACGGCGGGATCTATGAGACCGCCGAACGCCTGTCAAGGCGTTGCGCTACAATTTTCCCCTAGTTTCACTAACGCACTAATGCACTAATGCACTAATGCACCAACGAACTTCCCCAACACTTTACTTTGTGCTCTTTGCGTTCTCTGTAGTTTGGCCTTGCTTTAACAAAGCTGAACAGCAATAATACCCTCAACCTTAGTGTGGCTGCCAGCAAAAGACAGCCAGTTCACACAACCTGTCCAGGGATATGAACCACGAGCAGAAACGGAGGATTTGATGAATGACGTGAAGATTGCCTGCCCTCACTGCAGCAAGCATATTGAGGTGCGGGAAGAACGGTGCGGCACCGTCGTTAACTGCCCGTCATGCGGCATTCAAGTCCAAACGCTTCCGCTCTCTCAGTTACAGAAAGCGCGGCCTTCTTCTGCTTACAAGATGATCGGCGGCGATGGACAGCAATACGGCCCTGTCACAGCGGACCAACTGCGGCAATGGATGAGCGAGGGACGCGTTGACGCAACGACACGCGTCCAAGCCGAAGGCACTGCCGACTGGAAGCCGCTGGGGGACCTCCCTGAGTTCGCTGGTGTGTCATCCGTCCAAGCCCCGGGGCAGGTGCAGCCCCCGCCGCTCACCAGCCGGACAGGGACGACAACAGCCGCTCCGCATCAACTGACGACCTTCCCGGTGGCGGTTGCGATCCTGCTGCACTTCGTGACCTTTGGCATCTTCACGAAAGTCTGGCTGAACGTGATGCACGGAAAAATGTGCCGTGTCAGAGCTGACGATCCCTCAGCCGGCAGGGCGATAGGCTTTTGCTTCATCCCGCTCTTCAATCTCTACTGGATCTTCTTTACATACCGGCGGCTGTGTTTGCGCGTCGACGAACAGCGGGGGCTGTATGGACTGCCCGCCAGCAATCTCAGCGGTTTAGCGACCGCGGCTTGTATCTTCCAGATCATCCCCTATCTCAACCTCCTAGTCGGCTATCTCTTCCTCACCCCGATCTTTATCGGGATGATGCAAGCCAGTGTCAATCAGCTTGCCCGCACAAGCGCCACGACTGCGCCTCAAGCCACACTGCCCTGCTCGACAGAACCCGCACGCGGCATGCACGGCTGTGCGATTGCCGCGATCGTCCTCGTCTGTCTCATCCCCGTTATGGGCATGTTGGCCGCCATCGCGATTCCGAACTTCATCAGGGCCAGAGAGATGAGTCAGCGCAATGCCTGCATATGCAACATGATGCAAATAAAAGGATGCAAGGAGCAGGCTGCATTGGAGCACGGCTACCCTGAAGGAAAAGAGATTACGGCACAAGATGTGTCGCCGTATCTGAGAACGGGCTTTGCTAGTTTGCGCTGCCCGAAAGGCGGCCAGTACACCATTAACCCACTCGATAAAGATCCCGCTTGTTCAACGCATGGGTCACTCTCTGAGGCGAGAGAGAGAAGATGAAAAAGCCCTTTTCAAAGTGAGAAAGGTGGCGCAGAATTGACGCTTCGCTCCCGTGGCAAGCACGGGCTCTGCCGAATACGGCAGCCCCTGTCTGCGATTGTAAGCCTTGTCTGTCCCCAATTGGACGTTGGATGTTCGTTGTTGAATGTTCGATATCCCAACAGGCAGGATGCCTGTTCCCCCAGTGTCTTGCGAGCGGAAACGTATGTCCGGCTATCACTCGTGCACCAGCAGTACGGCGGGATCTATGAGACCGCCGAACGCCTGTCAAGGCGTTGCTCTACATTCCCCAAATTTCAAGTTTCGCTAACGAACTTCCCTGACACTTCCAGACTAACCCTGGCGCGGCGTAGCTTTCAAGCGAAGCCGGCTGACACTTATCGTAAGCCTTGTTTGTCCCCTTGACGCCCCAGACTCAACGCCCAGACCCCGAGGTGCCCAAACTTCGGCGACTTCTCGCGCATAGGGGGCAATGGTCTTTTACTCATGTCTATCCTTTCTGTGTGGTTGGTTACAGGGTCAAGTATCTGTTTTAGGACACTTGAAACACCCTAAGATGCGCATGTAATCTTATCCGGCAAGGTTTGCGCCGAATGTGAGGCCAATTTCCGCTTGCGATGAATTAAGAGTAAGCCTATACTTTCATAAGATAGCAATAAAGCTAATCGTTCATCGGCAACAAGAAGGGAGATTCCAATGAAAGATCGCAAGAATAAAGCTGTTCGCAAAATGCCAAAGACTGGCCCCAAAAAGAGTCTTCTTCGTGTGGATACTATTGAAGCCCGGGAGATTCATCTCTTATCGGGCGAAGGGGCTGAATGCAGGAGCCGCCTTTCGGTGACTCTTGACGACAAGGGGTATCCGATGATCCGCATGGGAGATTTTGATGGACCAACCAACGGTGTGAGAAAGATGATCGAGGTCGGCTTCGAGGTGTCAAAGCAAGAGCATTGGCCTTATGTCAAACTGAGTGTCGGAAGGGATAGCTGGGAGTGTTCGACGATGAGCGTCGTGGACCGTTCAAAAAATGGCAAGCAGGAGACCTATCCGGAATCATCTATGCACCGGCGGGGAAATATACGAACCTACTACGCAGTTGATCCCAGCAACGGAGTCGCATCACTCGAACTCTGGGGGACTGAGGGCAAGAGATACACTATTACGGGTAACGGCCCCAAAGATCAGCACTTGCTGGCCGATGACCGATGCATCTGTCCGAACACAAAGGTGTGCGGCCCTGCATCACGCCCCAAGAATGGCAAGAAAGCTAGAAAGTGAGCGAGTATACGGCCGCGTTGCCACAGGCAGGTTTAGCCGCTTGACAGTTATGCCCCCGAAAAGGCAAACTTCCTACCTATTGCGCAGATGTTCTCCAGCGTAAGCCTTCTCTGTCCCCCCGCCAGCAGCTTAAGATCAATTCATCCGAGACTGCTGCCATAGGTTAAATGTTTAAGGGGCAGAAGGAGACGTAGTAATTTTGTAGAACAGGGTCGCAGGACCCGATGAGGGCGGAGAGATCTCAAAGCGGTGCACCCCATTGCTTTCATTGATCCAGACGGGCTGTATGGATTGGTAGTCAGCCCATCCTGTTGGGTTCAACGTCGCATTGGTCTGTACACGATATGCCAAACCTCTTTCGCCCATAAACTGGATCGACATGGCCTGGTTAGTCAGTGCGGCATGTATGATGATGGGAACCAGTCTCGGATCCGGCGTGTCCGGAGACCAGATGATGTCATCCACCCATCCAGCGTCCGTGCCGGAGGCAATGGAAGCATCCCGCCGATATTCCCATCGCACCGTATGCGCTCCTGCACCCTCCACTCGGCGAACCACCTGTGTCCAACCACCATCTGTGCCTGAAATCGCATTCGTTACAATACCGTCGATCCTGAACTGAAGATAATCCGCGTTCGCCTGGCTGGAGACCTTCCACCAGAACGAAACCGTGCCGCTATTGGTGACAACCGTCTCGAAGGCTGCGAATCCGTTATTGGGAATGATTCCCGTGCCGCCCAGCTTCACTGCAGCAGTGGCTGAAGGAGAACCGGCGGACGGGTCGACCGAGACACCTCCTGACGTCCCCTCACTAGTGAAATTGCGCCCCCAGCAGCCTGCCGTCCGTGCGACGGAATCACGATAGGTGGCGCTCAGTAGCGCGGGAAAGGCCGGCACGATGACAGACGTCCCCCGAATAAAGCGGTCAACTGCATAACCAGCGCCACTTCCAGTCCATTCCGCGAACTCCTTATACAAGGGATCTGGGTCCGCGATGACGTTAAAAAATCCGCCAACCGGATACCAGCCACTTCCTGTTCCCTGCGCGACGGTCATTAGAACGCTATAGGTCGCTGTCACGGTCAAAGCCGAATCTGAAACAGTGACCGTGGTCGTTGCAGCGTGGATATCCCCCAAAGATGCCGCATCACCTATCCAGCGATAGAAGCGCTTGCCCTCTGCGGCATCCGCCTTGATAACCACTGATGAACGGTTGGTATACAATCCGTCACCGGTTCCGTTCTCAACGCTGACAGAATAGAGGGGCGTCCAGGTTATCGCGTCGATCCAGCCGCAATCATCTCCATCATAGACGCTTTCATCTTTTTCATATTCCCAGCGGAACGTGTGCGTCGTTTCAGGAGCGCCAAGAACCGTGACGGAGTGGCGAGCCCAGCTCGTAATGCCAGAGATTTGGATCGGGCCCGAGGAACTGACCTCATAGAAACTCAACCAGTCAAAGTCTTCTTCGCTCGACACCTTCCAGTCGAAAGAGAGTATACCCGGGCCTTTCGTGCTCCACTCAATTCCTGCCATCTGCCCGTCATCCAACAGGTCAGGCCCTCCCAGACGCAAGGATACGCCCGATGGGCCCGAGTGCTCAGGACTGATCATAATTGCCGACTTAACACCGATATAACTGACAGCGACACCCACAACGGATGAGTCGTTGTCTGGAGCCGAGTAATTGAGCTTATAGGTGACAGTAGCACTGGTATTCGTAGCACGATTGACAAATATAAAAAGTGGCTGATTCGTATCGGAAGCCACATACTTAAACGTACCCTGTAAATTCGTCAGCACCCCAGCAGGCGCCGTTGACGTTCCAACATAAAAATAGGCAGCCAGTTTTGAGACAAACGCGTTTGTTGAAACATCCGAAAAAGAGAACACGTTTGTATCTGCCGCCCGAAACCCTGTTATCTTAAACCAGTCATTCGTGTCCGTGCTGCTCAACCTGTGCGGCCCCTGCGCCGAAGTGCCGGCCATAATTAAAATATTCGTGGTCCCCGCCCGCGTGTCGTCATTTGTATCCCAGGCGTCTGTCAGAACGGGATTCGATGAATACGCCGCAAAATACTGTTCTGCCAAGGCCCGGGTCCGTCCTGCAAGCGGAGATCCGATTGCATAATTGCCAGCGGTGCGCCCGATATGACGCTGCTCAACAAGGACCTGTCCCTCTTTTTTCCAGTAGTACATCAGGAAGGGATAGGAATCCAACGTCTGGGGAGCGCCCGGAGTAACACCCCACATCCAATTATAGAATGAATCTTGCGTGTTCTTGATGTAAATATAGATGTAGGGAGTCGACTGCCTCCACGTGATGAATGCTGAATCAGACAAAGCCGTATCGTAGGCATTGCAATAGCCGCAAGCGGTAGAGCCCCAGATGGCGATGACAGGAATACCGTTGGCTTCAGCGTACGCTTTTGCAGCCGTCGAGTCAGAGCACCATTGGCCTGGCGTAGGGGTCGGGACCGTCGGCAAAGCGGCGGAAAGCGTATAAGAAGAAAAAGAGATATAAAGACACACAGCTGTTCGTGTGAATAAGGCACGCACACTAGGTATAGTTAAAATCTTCACATTTTTAATTCTGATACAGAGGGGATGAATAGTCAACCATAAAACTGGACTTTCTTCACTAATTCAGTAATTTTCGCGCCGGACAGAAGAAAACCATGGTTTGACCTTACTTTAACAGCAGGCATGGGGATCGTAGCTAAGAATTCAATAATTTATCTTATGTCTTGTTTTCTCCAAGGATTCGGAGGGTCTACCGGTACGTATTGAAAAGCTCCCGGCGACCCACCCCGCGGGTCATGATAGCACACCACCCGCCCGGCCTGTGATGTCTTAAATGTCTTGGCATGCATACACAACGAGCAGGTCACCGCAATCCCAATATTGAATTTTTAGCTGCGACCCCAGGCCTCCCCGCGTAGGTGAACCAATGATGATGCAGGCAATCAGTGCGACCAACGTGCCTCGCAATGGCGATCCGTTAGCAGAAGGCCCATGGCGTGAGTTTGCGGTATCGTTGAAAGTGAAATTGGAGCTATGCCATCATTTTTGCCTTGCCGTTGAACGCACAGGCACCTGAGAATTCTCACCGCCGGGACGCGGAACAATTCTCACGATGTTCCCGGTGATTTGGATCTTCGTGCCGGTCGCATCGCACACCAGCTTCAAGACGTCATAGAGACTGATGTGACGTACGCTCATGGCGGGAACCACGGGAATGCCTGCTGTCGCCGAGGCAGAGGCCGCGAACGGATCGTTCGGGCTGGCTGCTGGCGTAGCCGGCTCCGGGAGGCGAAGCGCCAGAACCACGTTCACCCCACTATCAGGATCGTCCTCCTTTTGACCGACCAAGCGGAAGAACTCGACGGCCTCCAAAAGGTTCGCCGGCGGGCGAAAGGTCACTTCTGGAATCACAATGCTCTTCATCTTCTTTTCGACGAGCTGCTCGGCGACCTGGGTCTGTCGAGCGGAGAGACGCGCTAAATCATTGTACGAAACCGTCGGCAGCCCTTTATCCGGATCACTCAACGGAACAACCATGACCACATTCCCGGTGATATAGAATTTCATGCCCGTCAAATCACAGACCAACTTCAAGGTTTCATAGAGCGTAACTTGACGTATCCATATCGCTGGAACCGTCGGAACGGCTGTTTTCGCTGTTGCGGAAGCAGTCACATTTGATATGGCCTGAGGCAGCTTCAGAATAAAGTTTACGCCGCGCTGATTCAGGGGGCTTTCGGGATCGTCATAATCCATACTGGCCGCCTTTAAGAAGTCGATAAAATCCACAAGGGTCGCCGGTGGGCGGAAGACCACCTCCGGAAGCACAATACCCATGAGCTTCTGATACACAAGCTGCTCGGCGCTCTTGGGCGCAGACATACGAGACGTGTTGTTGGTTGCCGGCTTCACGCTGTCGGCAAAGGATAGATTTGAAAGCATGAGGCTCGCGACAACGAGGGAGAGTACGGAGTTACTGTTCATAGCTGCTCCTTTTTAAATAACACACATTTGATTGTTCAACGTTACCAAGGCATCCTGCGCACGTCAAGGGCAAAGAACGGGGGGCTTTTTTTATTGGGTGCTGGTTCAACAAAAAGGACAAATGGGCGTAGCAAAATTTCAATAATTGATCTCATATCTTGTTTTCCCCAAGGATTCGGAGTGTCTTACGGTACGCTATTGAAAAGCTCCCGGCGACCCAACCCGCGGGGCGTGATAGGGTGCCCCCCACCCAGCCTGTGATGCCTTAAATGTCTTGGCGTGCGTACACAACAAACAGGCCAATTCAATCAAAATATTGAATTTTTAGCTACGACCTTAAGTGCTCCCCTACCGGTTTAACATGCCGTGACAGGAACTACAGTAATCACGATATTTTGTGCAGAAGACTTTCGTGAAAGTGTATGAAGCGTATGTGGGCCTATAGGTTAATATCTGTCTTGCGTAGGCGTGAGCTGTTCTCTGACGAGACCTGTGCTGTAGTAGAGTCGAATTATTAATGACGGTCTTAATATGCAGCCTCTTGACAGTCACTACCCGAAAGGGTAAACTACATCCCAGTTGCGCAGTGTTTTGCCTGCGAGAAGCAGGACCAACAATACTGTTGATCTATAATAATATGACAAAGATAGAGGAGGTCGATGATGGCGAATAGCTTGCCGTATCTCGCTTCACCCGGGACAATCGAGAAGGCACTTGAAAAGATCAAGAGTGTCCCAACGCCAGCGAAAGTGACACAAGATTTCGTGAAGGCCAAGCTACTGATCAAAGGTGGCGCAGGTAATGCCATTGCTGCGTACCTGAAGAAGATAGGGCTTGTAAACGCCGATGGCACTCCGTCAAACCTGTACATTAAGTTCAGAAACCCCGCGTCCTGCAGTGCCGCCGCCGCAGAAGCCTTTCGCATCGGATATGCTGCCCTGTACGAGCATAACGAGTATGCACATGATCTGCCAGAGAATGACATAAAGGGGCTCATTATCCAAATCACGGGATGCGCTGAGGATGCAAGAACAATAGCATTCATACTGTCATGCATTAAGCACTTGAAAAAGTTTGCTAACTTTGATGCCATACTTGATGCTGGATCAGTGCAGCAAGAAGAGGAGCAAGAGCCGAAACAACTCCCTGCACTCGCACCTGCGAGACCTCACCAAGAATCGCAACCTCAGACGCCGCCAATCCAAAGCCGCAAGCTGGGAATGAACCTTTCATACACGATCAATCTCAACCTACCTCCATCAACCGATATTGCGGTTTTTAACGCGATCTTTAAAAGCCTAAAAGAGAACTTGCTGAGGGATATTGATGAGCACTCAAGCTGAGAACATTGTCCGACTCTTCGGCATGACAGGGCAACTGATCACGGAGGATCTTTCCTCCGTTGAAGAGGAGTTCTCTCTTGAGTTGGGACACATGCCCACTGAAGTTATTCGGGAGAGTGAGTACTACCCTCAGTTTGAGCACAGCGTGCGCAAGGAAGCCGCAACAATGGCTGCCTATTATGAGATATTCTACTGCCTCGAAAAATCTATACGAAAACTGATTCGAGAACAGATGGAATCGGACCCAGATGATTGGTGGGTAACGAAGAAGATTCCAGAGCATGTTGATGTGGAGGTCCGCAAGAGGCTCAAGAATGAGATCGACGCGGGTGTTACACAGAGATCCACCGATAAACTTGACTACACTACTTTCGGAGAATTGACCGTCATCATAACGAGCAATTGGGATGTGTTTGGCAGTGTATTCAACAGCAAGAGAGCCGTCGAACGCGTTCTTTCAAACCTGAATACGCTTCGCTCTCCTATTGCACACTGCTCTCTCATCTCGGATGATGAAGTCGTTCGCCTCAGATTAACAGTGCACGACTGGTTTAGACTGATGGGATCCAACAAAGCCATGGACGGCGACGAAGAATAGCGTGCTGCTTTGCTCCGCGCTATTCCGCCCACGTCATGGCTAACGTTGGGGATTTAAAATATGATAACCAAACACGTGCTTCAACGCACCCACCGAATTCGTTATGGCAAAGCGCTAGCCACTTGCTTTACTCTCGATATTGACTCAAAGCAATACATCATCACAGCAAAGCATGTGGTACAGGATATTAAGGACGGAGACGCGGTTGACTTCTTTCGTGGCGAAGAATGGCATAGCATTCCTGTGGAACTGGTTGGCCACGCCAAGGACAACATTGACATCTCCGTCCTTTCTCCGGCTGTGGGCATCTCTCCTCGGCACAAATTGCGTACCGGCTTCCCTCTCGCCCTCGGCATGGATGCATATTTCTTAGGGTTTCCCTTCGGGATGTATAGTACGATGAAGAAGGACAATTTTGACTTCCCCCTCCCTCTCGTTCGAAAAGCATCCATCGCCGGCTTTGGCGACGCCCACATGTCGCATGAAATCTATCTTGACGGGTTCAACAATCCGGGCTTCTCTGGTGGGCCAGTAGTCGTAGGCATTCCTGTGGAACTCAGAATCTTGGATCCTGGGAAGTATAAAGGGCAATATCCATACCATGTTGTGGGTGTAATTTCTGGATATCGAATTGACTACACCAGCATTGCGGATCCAACAGGCAAGGATACAGGTCTCATGGCAAGAGGAAACTCCGGACTAGTTGTCGCCCACTCTATTGAAGAGGCGCTCAAGCTGATCAGAGCCAACCCGATAGGATACCCGTTGAAGGATCAGAACAAGGTCAAAGATGATACTGCCGAGAAGCTCGCCAGATCATCATGACAAGCGTTCTGGACTGGGTGGCACGGAACCGGGCACATATGGAACATACGCTTGATTCCGACTCCTTGGCATATTCAAAGGACTTGGGTTGAGACTCCACATACGGAACATACGCTTCTTTTTAACCTTTTGCGTATAGAAAAGAATGATGATGTAGAGGTGAATGATAGAGCGTTATACGTAAGGACTTCCGCGCAAGCGTATGAAGCGTATGTGCTCCTGTTAAGGCGTTAGGCAAGGCCGGGCCCGGCCTCGCGTAAACTCCTCCCCGACTAAACTTCCGTGCTATAGCAAAGCCGAGGCATTAACGACGGTCTTGGTACGAAGCCTTTTGGCCTCCTTGACAGTCATGCACCCGAAGAGGTAAACTTCCTGCCAATTGTGTAGGTGGTCTCCTGCGTGAAGCTAACTCAATAAAACTGTTCAGCAAAGGAAGCAAACAAATGACATTTGACAGAGACAAGTCATTCGACCAATCTTTTAAGAATATTCCTCATTTGAAATGGTACCCGTATATTGGATCTGATTTTCATAAAGGCGGAAATAGATTGATGATTTTCGCCCACAATATGGCCGTTGAAAAAGATAAGGCAGCAGAGTTTCTAAAGAAAGCTGAAGATCCTGCATACTGGGCTGACAATATTCATCAGTACATCTACTGGAAGGGTAAGTGGACAAGGGCACCGCGTGCCTTCATCAAGGGGGCTCTAGGACTAAAACAAGATTACGATGAAAAATCTGGAGCATCAGTACGTGACCGTGTGAACACCTTCGTGAATCAAATCGCATACGTTAATTTTATTCAAGATGTGGTAGTTTCTGACACACATCTGACTGTAGGTACCCCAGAGCAAATTCGTGTTAGCAAAGCAATAAACAAAGAGATTTTAAACATTCTCAAAGTTACGCATTGTATTGCGTGGGGAAAACCCACTTATGAGTATTTAAAACACATTGAAGGATACACTGTTAAATCTGAACGTTCAGAAGGAAAAAAGGGCTTTTCATCTTGTGTCATTGATGCAGTTGATTTTGAATTTAAACTGTTGAAAGTTTTTCATCCATCAATGCCTTCATTTTCCCCCTTTTCAGCGAAGACCCATCAAATCATATCAGCCTTTCTTGGGTAATACAGTGTCAGCCAGTTGCTCCAGCGTACTCAACAGGGTTCGCCCCATTGAGACGATGAGCATGAAGTTTTCTTGTGCGCCTATAGGCCCGGCCCGGCCTTGCGCAAGCTTAAGCCTGGCCTTACTCCATCAACCCCCTTAAATCCCCTGATTTGCGCCTATAGCGATCCTATGCCGCTCCTATTAAGCCCCTTGCTTCTCCTAATACGACTGACACTTCCTGTCTTATCAATATGCTTCTTGTTCACAGCAATGACAGGGCTATGTCTTTCGATAAGCATCTTGTATGTGATAGGACAGTCTGACTTGCATTAATATTCAATATAGGATCTTGACGATTACCTCACCTTCCTATAATCTAAAACCATCCTCAAGGGCATGGTTGTCCATGAGGTACTCTCAAAACAAAGGTCCCCGAACGTAAGCCCTTAAGGATTCATAAATCCAACTTTGATATGGAGAAACTATGTATAGAGTTACTGATCGCAGATTAAACAAAGCTCTCAATATTCTTGAACATCACAGAGCCATCCTCCATAAAACAAGGAGCATGGATGCAACAGGTTTTGAGATGGAGCTTAGAGAATGCTGGGCCGTTGGATACCAGGAAATGAAAGATTTAGCCGAGGATCTATTAAAGAATGGGCGCTATCGGTATGTGGCTGCATACTACATGGAACACTCTAACGGGTCACCGGATATGGCAGTAAGCGAGTTTTGGGAGCCACTAACTAAACTGTATGGAGTCCCATATTTTCGCGCAGAGGGCCAGGAGGAGGGAAGGAAACGATTTTGGGCGACGATGCCTCAAGAATAACGCAAGGCCACCCGCGTAGCTGAAAGCGACTTGACTAAGCGATGCTGAGAATTCATACTAAGTCCATCGGATAGCTACTGACAATCATCACCATAAAAAGGAGACAACCATGCCATCCATTGACGCGATCCTAGCCAAGTTCACCGTCGGGGATGTGATTCCCAGTAAGAGCGGACGCAAGACCTATCAGATACTCGCCATCGAGCCTGGCATAAGCGTCACCCTTGGGCATGCAGGGCGAGTACCATCTGTATTGACCTGGGAGCAGATTGAAATTGTCTACTGGGCAGTGATGTCAAAAGAGGAGAAGACGCTCACGACATCGGAAGTCGACGAGTTGCTGAAACACCACCCGGCAACACGTAACGCCAGCACTATGTGCGCTTTGGTCTTATCTATGATGAAATATTAATTCATAATCGAGAGAACGATGATCATTAACAATAATAAAACCGACTATCTCGTAAGTGCCGCTAAAGGCATGCTTGGCGCTGCACCTTATGTGGGGCCAATAATCACTGAGCTTATTGGAAACATAATTCCGAATCAAAGGATAGATCGGATTTCAAAATTCATTCAGCTTCTCGATGAACGAATAAAAAATATTGAAAAGCCGACAATAGAACAAAGATTAAGCGATACGGATTTTGTTGATCTTTTTGAGGATAGTTTTTTTGCCGTAGCAAAGTCATTAACTGACGAAAGACGCTCTTATATTGCTTCATTGCTAATAAATAGTCTCTCTAGCAAAGATATTGCAGTCTCCAAGGCCAAAATACTGCTGCATCTTCTTAATGAACTCAGCGACCCAGAAATAATACTGCTCCAATTCTATGCAAAATGCCTAACGGATGATCGTGACGCATTCTATGAAAAGCACAAGAATGTGATTGAAGGCGCAGATGCTTATCTGGGATCTTCAAAGGAAGAACTCGATAATGCTGCCCTCGACGCAACAAGGAATCCACATCTGGAACGGCTGGGTTTGATCGATCCTCTCTTTTCTGCTACTCGACGAAAACTACCAGAATTTGACACCAAGACAGGGAAGATTAAAGCATCCTCCTATCAAATATCTTGCCTCGGATGTCTCTTATTGAGATTCATCGATCTTGATGATGGTATGAAACGAGAGTGATTTTATCCTCTCACAACTTTGTTGTTAGGAATAGTCTATACCATGAATAATACCCTTACTCAAATTAAGATCCCGCCCAATTCCGTCTCTCTCGCCGGGGAATTCGCGGTGCTCTCACAACTAGCTCTTTATGGCTATGACGCAAACATGACTCTCGGTCGCACCAAAAGCGTGGACATCCTTGCCTCCGATCCCAAGACGGACAAGTTCTATCAGATCGAAGTCAAAACCAAGCTGGACACCCGGAAGAACACCACGGATTCCGATTCCAGATTATTCGGCAAAATCGTTAGCTCCTGGATGATGGGCGAGAAGCATGAGACCATTCACCGCCCCAATCTATGGTATTGCTTTGTGCTGATCGCGCAGGAGACAAAGGCCACCCGGTTCTTTCTCGTACCGAATAAAGTGGTCTCGGAATATGTCCAGGCACAGCATCAGCTCTGGCTGAAGGAAGAGGGTAAGGTCCATAAGGATACACAGATGCGGAGCTTCCGGATTGGAAAAAAGGGAGAAGAGTATAAAATCTCGACCCCGACTGCAGAACAATATGAAAACAATTGGGAGTTCAGGAAGTGAGCTGGCACAAACGCATGTGGGCGACTGACTCGTGAAGTTAGCGAAACAAAATAAATGAAACCGGAATGGCAAGACTATCCTCTTTGGTTGCTCACGGCAGCCGCCCGATCCACGGCGGGTGGAATCGTTACGCTCATGGTTTCCCTATGCCTCGGTACACAGCTCGGTTATTTGGCTTTAGAGGGGCACATCTACTCTCCGACCTGTACCGAAGACTGGCTTGCCTTGGTATTCTCCTTCCTTTGGCCGATATGTGTCGCCTGCATAGCGCTCTGGGGTTTTCTATATGCGGTGCTCATCGCCTGGTTTGGCTATCTGCTAATCCATCAGGATGCTCCCAGATTGCGTACGGGGGCATTCATTGTTTTCCCTCAGTTTGCATGTACCGTAATCACGATAGGCTTTCTGGAACATTTTGACAAGGAAATGGTATTGAGGCTAACAGTAGCAACGCCACTGGTTCTTTTGCTTTCAACCTCACCATGTTTAATCGCTTGGTGGAGGAGAAGTATTGCCAACCAGAGCGTCTAGGCAACGTTGGAAAAAAGTATCCATCCACCGCCGCCTACCTATAGCCGCAAATAGCATGGCAAAATGCATCGTGCATGCCCATCCTACGCCGAAAGCCGGAATGCTTGGCACGGCCGGGCCCCCTGCATCAGGCCCAGCATCCCCGCCATCTTCCCGAACCCGTCCAGCCCGTTGAGCCTGAGCTGTATCCTACACATGTTCACACATCTAACGTCCGTGTCCATGCCGTAGAGCTCCAGCTTGTTTGTCCCCTCACGCCCTAAAGCGTCGTTAACGACTTTGGCGTAGGCCAGCAGGCAGAGGGGTCGTGTTTTGACATTAGCCATTAAATCCTTTCAGCCCGTCCATTCAATTGCTTTTCGTGCGTTGAATAGCCATGAACTCTCTTCATCATGTGATGGATGATACTCGTTTGGGATGTACAGAGCAAGCAACAACTGAAAAACAAAAGCATCACTATTACTTGGTTGACATTCCACCCAACTGTAGGGACGCAAGTCTCAACACCAGGAGAAAAACTATGTCGGAAGAGAACACCGTTGACTTCGCGGCGCTGAGCGAGGAGCTATCCGCCCGCGTGACGGAGCGTGAGTCTTGGCGCTCTGTAGCGCAACGCCTTGACAGGCGTTCGGCGGTCTCATAGATCCCGCCGTACTGCATTTCTTTGCTTTGTGATCTTTGCGTTCTCTGTGGTTAATAACGGAATCCAGAAACAAAGGATGTCACCACCAAACAAAAAACCGTAAACGTTGAAGTTCAACATTTACGGTTCTGAAAATTTGGTGGGAGATAGAGGACTCGAACCTCCGACCCCTTGCATGTCAAGCAAGTGCTCTAACCAACTGAGCTAATCCCCCAAAGCGGCGAAAAGTGGGCATACTTTAGTATAATTTGTGGCGGATGTCAATTGTGGACTTGCGATAATATTGGAATATTGGAATGTTGGAATGATGGAATGATGTGCCTGGGGGGCGTGACTTCGGCGAGCCGACCGACTGCCACGAGGATGGGATGTCTAGGCATTTGGCCTCACAATCCCCCCCCCACTATTCCAATATTCCATTATTCCACCATTCCATCTTTCTCCGCTGTGCTATTCAAACACAATACGGTAGGCAAAGGATTTGCCGTCGCAGGCGATGCGGAAGGTCGCGCCGTCAAGGGACCAGTTCGGGGTTTTCGATCCTGCATAGAAGGGATCAACCATCTCGACCTTCTTGATCTTCGCGTAGGCGGAGGCCAGATAGGTCAAAGAGATGTCTGCGTTGAAGGCTCTGCTGCCCGGCAAGGGCGTGAGCAGCCACGTGCCGTTGCCTTCGTTGACCAGACGGAATGCGCCGTCTGTTGAGAGGTCGCCGAAGTCCAGCAGCCGCCCGTCGACGTTCAGCCCTTGCGCACGCTCGGCCGCGCCTCCGTCTTCCTTCACATAACGCCCCTCGGAAAATCCCTTCGCATCTTTCGCGACGTGGAGTTCGCCGCCCATGATGCGATGGCCGGCTTCAGCAGGGCCTTCGCCGATCATGAGCCGTGCGCCATCGCCCGGACGGTAGAGTCCGTAACGCACCGTATACACGCCGGCCTGCGCCTCTTGAGGAAGGCGCACCGGCACGACAACATCCCACTCGCCAGGCCCGGCAAAACGTTTGGCGTCAAAGGGAATGGCGGCCTGGAAGGCAATGTTCTCGCCTGACTTTTCACCCGGCGTGCAGATGTGCATGAAGGGCCGGTAATCAGCGATCGGCTCCAGCACCTTGAAGTGAAGCGTCACATCAAAGGCTCCGTTGCCGAGATATTTGCCCTCCTTCACAACGGACTCGACCTTGAACTTGCTTAACGTATTGCTGAGCGGACGCGCATCGACAAAGAGCGCCTTCTCGGACTTTGCAAAGCCCACACGCTGTCCGTCAATCAGGAAGACGCCGGCCTTTGCACGGGGCGTCTCAACATAAAAACCGTACTGCGGCAGTTTCTTTCCATCCGCCACAGTCCAGACGTCATTGCTGCCGCGATTGACCCAGACGCGCGCCTCTTTGCTGAAGACGGTCTGCTGCTGATGGATGGTCTTGCCGAAGGCATGGGACTCGAAGGTCTCGCGCGCCAGCACGTCGCAGGCATCATGCAGCAGCCAGTAGGTCATGATTGTGCGACGCGAGAAGGGGCCGTCGCACATGGGGTTGCGTCCGCCCATCACGGTGTTGGAGAGATAGTCGTCCGAGCCATACCCATGCAGGGGGTTGCCGCCGTGGTCGTCCCAGTCCCGCGCAGCATAGCGCGGGCCCAACCCGCCGGCCAGCAGGACCATCTTCCCGTGCGTGGCCATGTCATGCCAGGGCGTGCGCTCGGAATCTGCAAATCCGCTCATCCAGCGGTTTGCGCCAAAGTGGTCGGACTGTGTCGCATCCACCGAACCGATCAGCGCGTCCGTGCCCGCTTCGCTGACCATCGGACCATCCTTGCGCAGCCGCTCGCGGCAGGTGTCAAAGGCGCCTGCCCACTCTTTCGCAGTGCGCATGCGCGGATAGAATGTCCCAGCGCGGTCATAGTAATCCACAGGCGCGACAGCGGTGAAAACATCGATGAAGAGTCCGTCCGGATTGAATCCGTCATGCATCAGCTTCAGGTTCGCCTCCATCCACGGACGGAAGGCATGGGGCATCCACTTGTAGCTCAACGCGCGGCGTCCTTCGTTATACCAGGCGCGCACGGGTTTGCCATCCGAGGAGAAGTAGACGTGGTCATAGCTGTACCCTTCAGCATCTGGATAGAAGTCGATGTAGTTGTCATGGGGCACAAAGAGGATGCCGGCTTTGCGGGCTGCTTCACGCATCGCCTGGAAGGGTTCAAGTCCGCCCATCGGCGGATAGATCTCAGGCAACCTGTAATCATATCCCCAGCGCTGCCAGACATGCTTTACAAAGAAGGCGTCATTCAAGCCGTAGCGGCCAGCCTGTGTTAAATCCTCTGCTGCCTTGAGATAGTCGCCGCCCCATTGATCGAGGCAGAGACGTCCCAGGATAGAATCCACGCCCCTGCCCTTCTTGAAGCCGCAGACGTCGGCGTAGAGGCGCGCAGCGTCGTAGGCCCCTTTGGCAGAGGGGATCAGCATGAAGGTCGCGTCATGGGGTGTCTCCAAGGAGAAGCGCTTGGTCTCCGGCACATAGACTGCGCCATCCGGAAAAACATCGCTGGCCTGAAGCAGGCTCAAGCCGTTGGGATAATCCGCGCCCACGTGCCGCGTGCTCAGTCCGAAGCCGCCGCTGTGCAGCTTAAAGGGTCCCGGATTTTCGATCACATTTCCTAAGCCTGCATAGACGCGCCAGACCTTCTCATTGCAGGGGCCGAGGGCCAAGCGCGTAAAGCGCGGCGTTCCTCGGTCATCCCGCTTCGCTTCGGGCATGTCCCAGGCGATCTTCAAGACGCCTTGCTCCACGCTCATCTTCGTCCGGACCGTCAGCATGCCAGAGGGACGCGACACCTCATGCACGACCTCATCCGTGCCGCCCCACGTTTTGGAACTCTTCACCTGCAGCACGGGTTGTCCGTTCTCGACACCGCCCACGTTCAAGCCATCCACCTCGCACTGAAATCCGCGATAGGTCAAGGCGCGCGTCCCGTCCGTGAAGGCCAGCACGCCGTCGGTGATCCCCTGCTCGCCCAGCTCAATCGCAGCGCCAAAGGCCTGCTTGTTCACCTGTACCAGGAAGGCACCCTTGCCGGTCGCACGTTTTTGCTGCAGGACCTCTTTGGCTCGCGCAACCGCCGCCTGTTCGCGCGCCTGCCATTGCGCCTCCGTGGGCAGCTTGGGCAGCGTGCCCACGATGAGCACGACATCGCCCCAGAAGCAGGAGTCGCAGGTGGTGTTGTTCTTCGGGCCGGGCCCTGACCAGACGCGCACCGTGATGCGCTGCCCTGCGTAGGCGCTGAGATCAGCACAGCCAGCCTCCCAGGTCTTCGAGTCGCTGAAGCGGGTAAACAGCTCCTTCTCAACGCCAGCCGCGTCTGCCACAACAACCTTAAATTCGACGCCGTCACTCTTCGGTTCAGAGGGGGACGACTCACGGATGGCGGTATGAAACGCAAGCGACGCCGGCTTATTCGACGGGAGCGAGACCGTATAATCGGTCCAGACAGCGCCGGAGCCGTTCCGATAGGGCGGATGCATATTAAATCCAGGACGCGCAACGCCGCCCCGTGTTTGAAGGCCGCGTGAGTGATGGGTGCCGCTCTCAGGGTCGCTGCTGGAATAGTGGAGCCCCAACTCAACAGGCTTCTCCTTCTGCTGATAAAAGGTACGTCCGGCCAGCGCATCCAGGCGCGAGATGCCTTCGCGCGCCATCAGCTCCTGTGCAGGCGCTCCAGCATGTGCCTTCTCCTGCTTCACCTGCGCTTCAAAGAGCGCGATGGGATGGAGGACGACATCCTTGCCCTCCAGCTTTACAGTCATCTGGGCATGGACCGGATATAAAGCAGCGAGCACGCGGGGTGAGGCAACGGCTTTAAAGGTGAGCGCCCGCTGCTGTCCAGGGTCCATCTGGACTTCGAGCGTGTCGCTTCCCGCGATCTTCCAGTCATCGTTCAGCCAGACGCGAAGGCAGCCCGCGATCTTATCAGTCCGGTCGTTTTTCAGGGTGACGGTGAATTCCAGAGGGCTCTCGACAGGCACCTTGCGCAACTTGACACTGTCCCTGTCGCTTGTGTCCGGAAAATCCGAGATGCTCAGTGTCACCTTCGCCTGCTGGTCCACGGGCGGCAGATAGCCCTGACAGATGGTTGCGAACAGACACAGAAATAATAAACTCATCCTTTTCATCATGATCCCCCATTCATTTTAGGCTGTAACTGTAGCACAATCGTGATGGCGAGACAAGCCCGCCGCGCGGGGTGGCGCATCCGCCTTCGCGACGCCTACGGCGGACAGGGTGGCAGTCGGCAGCCTCCTTCGCCAAGGCTACGGCGGCCAGGGTACCAGTTGGCAGCCGGCTTCGCTCGAAAGCTTCGCCGTGCCAGGGTGAGACCCCAGGAATAAACTGAACCGTCACTTTTAGCTACGGATTGCGCGGATTGACACGGATTTAGAATTTTTACCGCAAAGAACGCATAGAACACAGAGGAAAGAGATGTACACCTGATTGCGAAACAAAGAGTTTTGAAGTTGATCTTTGAGATCTTTGTGTTCTTTGCGGTTAAATCAAAATAGAGTTAGGCCGCCTAAAGACGGAACTCCAAACGCGAGAATCGCTGTTCAACGGGGGCAGTTGACGCAGGGGGGTGATTCTGATAAACTGTGGTGTTTAATTTTTTAACAAACCAAAAGGATAAGTGGTTATTATGGCAAAGAAATCACCGGCTGTTGCGAAGAAGGCACCAGCTAAGCAAGCGAAATATGTTTACTCCTTCGGCGCGACACAGTCCGAAGGAAACGGCTCCATGAAGCAGTTACTCGGCGGCAAGGGCGCGAACCTCGCCGACATGGCGAGCATCGGCCTGCCGGTGCCTCCGGGATTCACCATTACGACAGAGGCCTGCGCCAAGTATTATGAGATTGGCGAAAAGAACCTGAACGCCCTGCTCGCCAAGGAGATCGATCTCGCGCTGGCCACACTCGAAAAGGCAACCGGCAAGACCTTCGGGTCAGGCAAGAATCCGTTGCTCGTCTCGGTCCGTTCAGGCGCTGCGGTCTCCATGCCCGGCATGATGGACACGGTGCTGAACCTCGGACTGAACCCGGACACCGTCAACGCCATGATCGAGCGCACGCAGAATCCGCGTTTCGTGTGGGACTCCTACCGCCGCTTCATGCAGATGTTCGGCAGCGTGGTGATGGATGTTGACCATCACGACTTCGAACATGAACTCGCAGCTGTGAAGAAGGAAGCTGGCGTGAAGATCGACAACGAACTCACGACCGCGCACCTGCAGGAAGTCGTGAAGCGTTACGAGACTGTTGTGAAGAATGCAACGGGCAAGGAATTCCCGACCTGCGCCATGGAACAGCTCCGCGCCGGCATCAACGCCGTGTTTGGCTCCTGGAACAATCCGCGCGCGATCAAGTATCGCGAGATGTATGACATCCGCGGCTTGCTCGGCACTGCCGTGAACGTCCAGGCGATGGTCTTCGGCAACTCGGGCTCCAACTCCGCCACAGGCGTTGCGTTCACACGCGACCCCTCCACCGGCGACAACAAGTATTTCTATGGCGAATACCTCATCAACGCCCAGGGCGAAGATGTCGTGGCGGGTATCCGCACGCCGCAGCAGATCACCATCGCGGGCTCCCGCGAATGGGCCAAGAGCCAGGGCATCTGCGAACAGACCCGCAAGACCAGCTATCCCGCACTCCAGGAGTCCATGCCGAAGGTCTTCAAGCAACTCGACGCGATCCGTGTCACGCTGGAGAAGCATTACAAGGACATGCAGGACTTGGAATTCACCATCGAAGATGGCAAGCTCTATATGCTCCAGACCCGTAACGGCAAGCGTACGGCAGCAGCCGCGGTCCGAATCGCGACCGACCTCGTCAAAGAGAAGCTGATCGACGAGAAGGCAGCTGTTCTGCGCGTTGATCCGATGGCGCTGGACCAACTTTTGCACCCGGTCTTCGACAAGGCTGTTGAAGCAAAGGCCCAGAAGCTGACCGTCGGCCTGCCGGCATCGCCCGGGGCGGCCACCGGACAGATCGTCTTCTCCGCACACGAAGCGGAAGCCTGGGCGAAGCACGGCAAGAAGGTTATTCTCGTCCGCATCGAAACCAGCCCTGAAGATCTCGCAGGCATGGACGCTGCCAAGGGCATCCTGACCGCGCGTGGCGGCATGACGTCGCATGCGGCGGTGGTTGCTCGCGGCATGGGCAAGTGCTGCGTCTCCGGCGCAGGCGATGCGCAGATCAGCTATGCGAACAAGTCATTGACCATCGGCAAGGTGACGCTCAAGGAAGGTGACTGGATCTCGCTCAACGGTTCGACCGGCGCTGTATACAAAGGCGAAGTCTCGACCATCGAAGCGAAGCTCACAGGTCCTTTCGCACAGATCATGAAGCTGGCTGACAAGTATCGCACGCTTCAGGTCCGCACGAACGCAGACACCCCGCACGATGCAGCCGTCGCCGTGAACTTCGGCGCTGAAGGCATCGGCCTCTGCCGTACCGAGCACATGTTCTTCGAAGAAGGCCGCATCATCGCCTTCCGCCGCTTGATCCTCGTCGCGGAGACCGTGAAGAAGCTGCGCGCTGAACTCTCGAACGTTTCTGAAAAAGACAGAGCCGAGATCGAAGCGAACCTCAAGGAGCCGCTCTCTCAATACATGCAGGCGCTCGCGGCTCTCCTGCCGCTCCAGCGTAAGGATTTCGAAGGCATCTTCAAGGCGCTCAAGGGCCGTCCTTGCACGATCCGCTTCCTCGACCCACCCCTGCATGAATTCCTGCCTCAGAACGACAACCCTCATGGCCAGAAGGAAATGGCTGAACTCCTGGGCGTCAAGGTCGACCAGATCAAGCGCATTGTGGACGAGCTCCATGAGTTCAACCCGATGCTCGGCCACCGTGGCTGCCGCCTCGGCATCACCTATCCGGAAGTGACCGAGATGCAGGCCCGCGCCGTTGCTGAAGCAGCCGTGAAGGTCAAAGGCTCCAAGGCTGAGATCATGATCCCGCTCGTGGGCAATGTCAAGGAACTGACCCTCCAGAAGGAGATCGTCCTGCGGACCATCGCACAGGTCGAGAAGGAAAAGAAGGTCAAGCTGTCGATCTCCATCGGCACCATGATTGAAGTTCCTCGCGCGGCCATGACTGCGGATGAGATCGCTGCTGAAGCGGACTTCTTCTCCTTCGGCACGAACGACCTCACCCAGATGGGCTGCGGCTTCTCGCGTGACGACGCTGGCAAGTTCCTCGGCGAATATGTCTCCAAGGGCATCTACGACTATGATCCCTTCCAAGTGCTGGACCAGGCTGGCGTGGGCCGTCTGATGCAGTATGCGGTCGAGAATGGACGTCGGATCAAGCCCGGCATGAAGATGGGCATCTGCGGCGAACACGGTGGCGAACCCAAGACCATCGGCTTCTGCCACAAGATTGGCCTCACCTACGTCTCCTGCTCGCCGTACCGCGTGCCGATCGCACGCCTCGCGGCAGCACAGGCAGCGTTGCGAAGCAAGTAAGGAGATCAAGCGGCTCGGCAGGGACGCCGTCGCCCTACCTCAAGAAGGTGGGACGCAGACGTACTTGCCGAGCCTTGTCTTTTATCCAAATATGAGTAGTGATCAGTAGTCAGTAATCAGTGATCAGTTGACACCTTATGGTGCGAAGCCCACTGATCACTGATGACTGATAACTGATTACTGAGGGCGAATGACGAGAAAGAACGGCCTTTTTAGTTTTATTCTATGGACATTCTGTGGATCGTATTGGGCTTCCTCTTGATGGTCGTGGCCCTGCTCGGGTGCGTGCTGCCTGTGATTCCCGGGCTAGTGCTCGCCTACGCCGCGCTGCTTTTGCAGCAACTGCGCACGCCACATCCCTTTTCGCTTCCGTTTCTCTTGGGATGGCTGGCGATCATCATTGTCGTCTCCATCTTTGAATACTATCTGCCGGTCTGGAGCGTGAAGAAGTTCGGCGGCACGAAATACGGCTCCTGGGGGTGCACGCTCGGCTTCATCGCCTGCTTCTGGCTCGGGCCCTGGGGCGTGATTATCGGTCCTTTTTTCGGGGCATTGATTGCCGAGCAGCTGTTGGCCAAGGCCACCTTTAACCGCGCACTGACATCCGCCTTTGGCTCCTTCATCGGATTCTTAGGCAGCACGGTTCTAAAGCTTTGCATCTGCGGCGTCATGATCTACTACCTTGTGAGAAGCATCTAGTACACAGAGGCAATATGAGTATACTCCCTGACTTGTTAGGACGTTATGTCCCGAGCAAATTTACTACGGCTTCGAAGCGCTGGAAGGTCGGAGCGCGGACGTCGATGAAGTGGCGGGCGAGGGTCTTCGCACCGTCGAGGGCGGGCAGTGGTAATGACGGCTGAAAGCCTTTGAGAAGTGGAAGGGATTCAAATACCCTAGTTTATAAGCGATTTCCGATACACTGAGGGAGGTCGTCCTTAACAATTCGTCAGCCCAGGCCAGCCGCAAGCGGTCCATAAATATTTTGGGCGAACAGCCTGTGAAATTTTTAAATTCGCGCCGGAACCAGGCTTCGCTCATGCCCGCCTCTCTCGCCAGTGCGGCGACGCTCCTCTTATCTGCCAGACTGCCATACATCCGATTGATGATCTTCTCGATCGTGCTCTCATGGGGACCCCGGACCTTGTCCATGTGTTGCGCGAAGCGCTCATAAAGCAAGGCGAGAAACCAGGCCGAGGCCATACGCCGGGTATTATGACTCTGGGATTGAAAGGCTTTCATGATCGTGCTGAGCTGTTTCGTTTCATCCGGCAAATCAGAGAGGTTGATCTCCTGGCATAAGGGAATGTGAAGGGGGCCGTAAGCGAGAAATTCAAACCAGAGGAAATGCCAGAGGTTAGCGGCGCAATGATAGCGCTTCAGGGTGTTCCATTCCAACAGCACCAGCGTGTTGGACTTGAGTTCAATGACTTCGTCGTTACGCAGATAGACCCGGCCTTTCCCAGCGAAGGTACGGACAGCAATGAAGCCTTCCCCCCCTTCCGGGTAGAGCGATTGAGAGACATTCTTGGCGCGCTCGACTGGCACATCGTAGGAAACATCCGCATGCACATCCCAGATGCAGGTCAGCGCCAGCCCGCAGGCGGAAGTCGGCCCGAAAGGAAGAATGTTTTTTTCTTTAAACATACTGTTTAGGATATATCAATGACCAAGAGGCCGTCAATGGCATATTTCGAAGCAAATATCAAGTATCGAAAAGGATATGGTTTCTAGCGTTCTTGCTATTCTCAAATAATCCGCCAGATGCTAACATACAGCCGAATTAACACAGGAAAGGGATTGTCATGAATAGGCAGTTAAATCGCAGAGGTTTTTTGGAGGTGGCGGGAATGGCAACGATAACAGCACCGTTTATCAGCACGGGTGAGACGAAGCGTGACGAAAAAATTATGCGAGTCGGCATTATCGGGGTCGGGGGACGGGGGATGGGTCTACTCGGAAACATCCTTTCCCTCAAAGGGATCTCGGTTCCCGCCGTGTGTGACATCAACAAAACGGCTGCCATGCGAGCCTCTGAAAACATTCAAAAGGCGAAACTGCCTGCGCCGGAGCTTTACACAGACGGCGACCTGCATTGGCAGAAGATGCTGCAACGCGGCGATCTGAATGTCGTTATCATTGCGACACCCTGGAAGTGGCATACCCCCATGGGGGTCATGGCGATGAAGCATGGGGCTGTTCCCGGTATTGAAGTGCCGTGTTCACTTTCGGTTGAAGAGTGCTGGGAGCTCGTCGACACCAGCGAGAAAACGGGACTCGGGTGCATGATGCTCGAGAACTGGTCGTTCCGTTCGGACAATCTCGCACTCTTGAATATGGTCAGACAAGGCGCGTTCGGGAAGATCGTGCATGTGCATTGTGCGCATAGCCACGATTGCATCGATCACTGGTTCTTTGACCGGAGCGGCAGGGATCGCTGGCCGGCCGAGTACCTGATCAACTACAACCGCGACCACTATCCGACCCACAGTGTCGGACCGGTGTTGAGCTGGTGCGACATCAACTGCGGGGATCGGTTTGCATCGATCAGTTCCACGGCCTCGGGCAGCTTCGGGATCAACGCTTACTTTGCACGGAAATTCGGTGCCGAACATCCAGGTGCCAAACGGACTTATGCGCAAGGCGACATCGTCACCTCAACACTCAAAACAATCAACGGGAAAACAGTGGTCATCAATTACGATATGCAGTTGCCGCGGCCCTACGACAACCGCTGGATGCTTCAGGGGACGCTCGGCGTCTACAGTGAGGAGCGCGCTTCGCTCTACCTCGCTGAGAAAAGTCCGGCCTATCACCAATGGGAAAAATTCGCTCCCTACCAGGAAAAATACAAACATGCCTGGTGGAAGGAGGGTGGAGGCTCAGGAGGACACGGCGGCGTGGACGGGCTTGAGCTCAGACTCCTGATCGACGCGGTTCGTGCAAAAGAACCCCTGCCTCTGGACGTGTATGACTCCGTGGTCATGAGCGTGATCGTGGACTTGTCCGGGAAATCTATCGCGCTGGGCGGTGCGCCTGTCGCGTTCCCTGATTTCACGCGCGGAAAATGGAAGACCACACCGCCGAAATTCGCAGTGGCGATCAGTTAACCTTATGGGGCATACACTTGACAGTCTGGTGTCGCGCTTTGCGGGAGGCGCAGGGAGCAGGAGCCGACTCCGGCTCTACAGCGGTTTTCTCCTGCTCGTGGCCGGGCTGGGCGGGCTGCTCTACGGGATCGATATCGGGATCATCGCAGGTGCCTTGCCCTATCTCGAAGCGACCTCGGACCTGAGCGCCGGACAGTTATCGGTCGTCGTGGCCGCGGTGCTGCTAGGCAGTGTGCTCTCCACGCTTTTCGCGGGGGTGTTGGCCGATGCGCTGGGCCGCAAGCCACTGATGCTCTTCAGCGGCGTTGTCTTCGCCGTGAGCATACCCGTCATCGCGCTCTCGCAGGGTTACGGGTCCCTCGTCTTCGGGCGGATGCTTCAAGGCGTCAGTGCCGGCTTGATCGGCGTGATTGTGCCACTTTATCTGGCCGAGTGCTTGAGCCCGGCCCAGCGAGGCAAAGGCACGGCCATCTTCCAGTTGCTGTTGACGCTGGGCCTTCTGGCCGCCGCCGTGACCGGCATGTATTTCAGCCTGCGCATCGAGGAAATCGCCAGGCTAGGTTCTCCCGACAGGCTCTTTGCTTTCAAAGATGCCGCCTGGCGCAGTATCTTCTGGCTTTCCCTGCCCCCCGGACTGCTCTTTGTCTTAGGCGGCAGCCTGGTCTCGGAGTCTCCCCGGTGGCTGTTCCGCGCCGGACGGAAAGCGGCCTGCCTCGATGCCTTGCGGCGGTCGCGCTCAGAAGAGCAGGCTCTGGTTGAGTTGGGCGAGATGGAGGCGGTTGCGGCCGCGACGCGCACGCCGTCGGCCGTAACCCGAGGCCGCGATTCCCTGCTGAGCCGCAAGTACGTCATCCCTTTTCTTCTGGCGTGCGTGATCCTCGCCTGCACCCAGGCCACGGGCGCGGCCTCGATCATCGGGTACAGCACGACCATCCTCCTGCAGGCGGGGCTGTGTGACCTCGAGGCCCATTGGGGATATGTCGCCCTGACGGCGGTCAACTTCCTCATGACGATCGGTAGCGCCGCGCTGGTCGATCGCAAGGGGCGCAAGTTCCTGCTGTCCCTCGGCACGCTCGGCATCACCGCCGCGCTACTGGGCACGGGCTTCCTGTTTCACCGGACAGAGAGCTTGCGCCTCGACCGGAGCGCTCTGGTGCAGGGGCGGGTGACGCCCGACCAGAAGCTGACACTGGCCTTTAACGCGGCGACGGTCGCCGCATTGCTTGCGCCCGGCACAGGGGACGCGCCCCGGGCGGATACGGCAAAAGCGCACACGCTGATCGTGATCTACTCCTGCGGCGGTTTCCGCGTGGCCACCAAAGTACTGCGCTCCGACGACGCGCTGGCGAAGCCGCTTGAAATCAGCCGTGAAAGCTGTCTCCCGGCTAACGCGGTCCTGGCTTTCTTCGCCAATCCTTTTGCCAGCCTCGACGCGGCCAGGGAAAAACCGCTCGTGATCGAGAACGCCCTCATCACGCCCGTCCCCGACCGGCGGGCCGGGATCTTGACCGCCCTCGGACTGCTGGCCTTCATGGCCTTCTTCGCGGTCGGGCCGGGCGTCTGCGTGTGGCTGGCCCTTTCCGAACTGATGCCGACCCGTATCCGCTCCTCCGGCATGAGCAGCGCGCTGCTCATCAACCAATCCGTCTCGACCGCCATCGCCGCCGCCTTCCTGCCCGCTGTCGGAAAGTACGGTTATTCCAATGTCTTCTGGGGGTTTGCCGGCTGCTCCGTGATCTACTTTGTCACGGTCACCTTCTTTCTGCCGGAGACCAAGGGCAAGACGCTGGAAGAGATTGAAACGCATTTCGCTAAAGGAAAAAACAGGACGTGAATATGACCGTTGGCCGTCAGACAAAAAGAAGCGCCGTTCAGCTCGAGACCTCGGTGTCCAAGGCGTTCATGGCCCAGGCGCTGGGCGTGGAATTTGACCGCGCGTACTACTTTGATCCGTATCGCCGCCGAGAGACCGATCTGCGGTGCCAGGCGTTTTTGGACAAAACCTATCCCGATCTCGACGCGCTGTACACGGAGAGCAATCTGGGCCGGAAGAAGCATTACGACAAAAACCAGATCCTCGTCGGGGGCCTCCAGCCCAACCTGATTGTCGGCCTGCTACTGGGCGCGGATTTACTGCCCATGGCGGCTGGGGACGCGGACATCACGCCAGCCTGCTGGGCCGGGAAGCCCATCGAAGACCTGCCCTGTCCCGGGACACTGGTGGAGCATCCGCTCATCCGCCTGTTCAGCGGACAGGTCGGCAGGGTGCAGTCGGAAGGTTCGCTCTCTCCGATCCCGCCTTTCTTCTGGGATGCATCCGGGCGCGCCGCCGTTCACGGCTCGCTGACCACGGCGCAGAAGTTCCTCGGGGAGTCCGTGTTCATGGATATGCTGACGGAGCCCGAGCGCGTACATTGCGTCATGAACTGGATCTGCGAGGCCAACATCGTCCTGATACGGCATTTTGCGGCGCTCGCCGGTATCACGGTCACTGCCGTGCATGTCGGCGAATGCTCGTCGTGCATGGTCGGGCAGGACGAATGGGAGGCTTTCGTCGTGCCGACGCTGAACCGGCTCGGGCGGGAGTTCGGGGCAGTCCGGCTGCACTCCTGTGGGCCGAGCAACCACCTCGTGGGGGCGGCCCGGAAGGTGGAGAACCTGAGCAGCCTGGATCTGGGCGGAGAGACGTCGCTGTCCAAGGTCCGGGAGCTTTTCGGTCACAGCTTTCAGGTCAGCATCGCGCCGCCGGTGAAACTCCTTGCAAGCGGATCGCTTGCGGAGCTGAAGGAGTGGACGCGGAACGTGCTTGCAGACAATCAAGGCGGCAGCCTGGTCATCCTGTATCATCTCGAGCCGCAGTACCCGCTTGGGGCGCTTCGGGCGTGGCAGGCCTGGTTAAGAGACGTGTCGGAATGACGGGGTTTGAAGTAGGTTAAAGTATGTTACAACAAGAGGGTTCATAAAGGAGGTTCATCTATGAAGTGCAGGTCTAAATTACTGTTGGCCACTGCCGTTCTCATGGGATCGGTGGCCAGTGTGTCGGCGTCGGTCTCGGTGACCAACGCCAGTTTTGAAAATCCTGCGGTCGCCGCGGGGGGGGTATAGTACCACAATCACGGGCTGGTCGGGTACCGGTAGCGCTACGACCCGCGTGCATGCCTTTGGAAACCTGTTCGGGGGCACAGCCGGAGGCCCGCTGCCCAATGCCACTAACTTTTCGCAGCCCTTTTCTTCTTTATCTTTGGTGTTAGCTTGTTGCAAACGAAGGGCTTATCTCCTGGGAACGCCGACGTCCCCGTCGGCCTTGATCGCCTCGCCACCTTTCTTGCCGACGCGGACGTCGGCGCTCCCAGGGTGATAAGGGGACAGACAATCCTTATGCCCAGAAGGCGAACTCCGGGGATTTGCGCAGCGCGTTGCTCGCTAAGGGCGCGTTTGATCTAGCGTTGACATCCGCCTTTGGCTCCTTCATCGGATTCTTAGGCAGCACGGTTCTAAAGCTTTGCATCTGCGGCGTGATGATTTACTGCCTTGTGAGAAGTATATAAGCGTATTGCGTAGAACTGGAATGATGGAATACTGGAATGGTGGAATGATGGAAATCAGAGACTCCCTCTGGGAGGGGCATCCGGCAGCTACCGGATGCGACTGGCGCAGAGGCCTGCGCCGCTCCCGCTTGGGGAGGGCGGTCGGATCGACCGCCTGGACGGCGATCCGCCGTCCCTCCCGGTAGTGCCTTCGGCCGGCATTCCAACATTCCAATATTCCAGTATTCCTCTGGCCTTCCCGCCCCTAACATATTTCTAACATCAAACCTTTGGACAATGGGGACCCATTCTGGTTTAATAGATTACAAATCAGCTAAATTAGGGCTGTTAAGGAGGATGTGCATGTATATTAGCAAAAATTTATCGTATCTGTTGGGCCTCGCCATACTGGGGACGCTGTTCATGAGCGGGTGCGGGAGGTCGCGTGAAAACATCACTGCCGCGGGCTCAACAGCGTTTCAACCCTTTGCGGAAAAGCTGGCGGACCAGTATATGAGCACGCATCCGGAAGCCTCGATCACCATCCAAGGCGGAGGCTCGGCTTTGGGCATCCAGGCGGCTCTCTCCGGTGCCGCGCAGATCGGCATGGCGGACCTGGTCAAGTTGCCGGAAGAAGCAGCAACCCTGAAGCACATCATCGTGGCACGCGATGGTATCGCGGTCGTGATTCATCCGTCCAACGGGATTAAGGGCGTGACCACTGAGCAGGTCCGGGGCATCTTTAGCGGCACAATCAAAAACTGGAAAGAGGTTGGCGGCAGCGACCATGCCATCGCGGTGATCTCACGGGAAGCTGGGTCAGGAACCCGTTCCTCTTTCGAAAAGATTGTTGGCAACATGACGTTGACGAAGGATGCGCTGATCCAGGATTCCAACGGCACTGTACGCGAGACAGTCGCCAATGACTCCTTTTCAATCGGGTACCTCTCCCATGGCTTGATTAACGAGAAGATCAAAGCCATCTCTGTTGACGGGGCCCCCTGCACAGAAGAGGACATTGTGGCCGGCCGCTATCCCTTGGTCCGTCCGGTTTTCCTGGTCTACAGTCCGACGCTCTCCCCTGCCGGCCAGGCCTTCCTGGACTATCTGCTCTCCGAAGAGGCACAGGCGCTGATTCATAAGAACGGCCTGATTCGGGCCAAGTAAAAGCAACGACCTACGTGTACCGGGAATAAACGGACTGGCAACTAAAGAGGAATAATGGAATGTTGGAATGTTGGAATAATGTAGAGTTGAAACTTGAAACTCGAAACTTGGCAGCCCTGGTCGCTGTAGCCTTGGCGAAGGAGGCTGCCAACGGCTTTTCTGCCCATCATTCCACCATTCCAGTATTCCATCACTCCAGAATGCATCAATAGGCACTCATTATGCGGGTACACATAAATGGCGAGCAAGTTGCAAAGGGGCTGTTGACCATTGTGGCCTTCTCGGCCTTGGCCAGCCTGTTGCTCATTGCGGTCTTCATCTTCAAAGAGGGCCTGCCCTTCATGTTCAAGGTCGGCCTCAGTGATTTTCTATTCTCTTCGGATTGGAATCCTCAAGCCGGAAAATTCGGCATCTTTTCAATGATCGTCTCGTCGCTCTATGTCACGTTAGGCGCGATGCTGATCGGTGCGCCGCTGGGCATTGCCGGGGCGATCTTCCTGAACGAATTTGTTCCCCGGCCCGTGATGCGCGTCATCAAGCCGACCATCGAACTGCTGGCCGGGATACCTTCCGTCGTCTTCGGCTTTCTCGGCGTGATGGTTTTGGCGCCTTTTATCCGGCAGTACATGGGCGGACCTGGACTTTCGATTCTGGCGGCGGCGATCATTCTGGGCATCATGGTTCTGCCGACCGTCATCAGCATTTCGACAGATGCGATTGCAGCAGTCCCCAACTCCTATCGCGAAGGGGCGCTGGCACTCGGCGCGACCCGCTGGCAGAGCGTCCACATGGTCATTTTAAAAGCGGCGCGGTCGGGCATCATCGCCAGTGTGATTCTGGCCATGGGACGAGCCCTGGGCGAGACCATGGCCGTGATCATGGTGGCGGGCAATACTGTGCGAATTCCCCATTCACTGACCGACCCCGTGCGTACGCTCACGGCCAATATCGCCCTGGAGATGTCCAACGCGACAGGCCTGGCGCGAGAGGCGCTCTTTGCGACCGGCATCGTGCTCTTTGTTCTGATTATGATCCTGAACGCGATCGCGATTTCAGCCATGAAGCGTAAAGGAGGAAAACGATGAGAATTTCTCCTAAATTCACACAGGCGCTGGCTGTCTTGGTCTTGGGTGCCGCGACGCTGCTGACCGTTGCTGTGCTGCTCTTCGTCATCGCCTTCGTGCTCGTCAAAGGCCTGCCCGGGGTCACCTGGACGTTTCTCTCCTCAGCTCCCAAGGAGATGGGCAAAGAGGGCGGCATCCTGCCCACCCTGGTCGGCACGATCCTGCTGCCGTTGCTCGCCATCAGTATCGCTGTGCCGCTCGGTGTCGGCACAGCTGTTTATCTCACCGAGTATACACGCGAGACGCGCATGACGCGGGCGTTGCGCTTCGGCACGGACTGCCTGGCAGGCATCCCGTCGATCATCTTCGGCCTCTTCGGTTTTATCTTTTTCGTGGTCATGCTGAAGATGGGCTGGTGCCTCTTGTCCGGCGCGCTCACACTCTCCATCATGGTGCTCCCGACCATCATCCGGACCTCTGAAGAGGCGATCCGGGCTGTGCCGAACGCCTATCGCGAAGTCAGCTTCTCGCTCGGGGCGACGCGCTGGGAGACCGTGATGAAGGTGATTCTTCCCAATGCCTTGCCGGGCATCGTGACCGGCATGATTCTGGGCGTGGGCCGCTCGATCGGTGAGACCGCCGCCGTGATCTTCACCGCCGGCTCCTCCTTGCGGATGCCGCTGACCGTCTTCGACTCCGTGCGGACCATGTCAGTCCACTTTTACATTCTCGCCCGCGAAGGGATCTCCAATGAGAAGGCCTACGCGACCGCCGCCGTGCTGATCATCTCGGTGTTGCTGATCAATCTCGCGGCCTACACCATGATGCACCGCTTTATTGCAAAGAGGGCTAAATGAGCGACGCACCTACCATCAAAATCGCACTCAACAATTTCAAGTTCTTTCAAGATCACCAACCGCTCTTGAACGGAATCACCTTGGATGTTGTCGCTCACCGCATCCTGGGTGTGATCGGTCCTGCGGGGTCGGGCAAGACGACTTTCCTGCGCTCCTTGAACCGGCTCAATGACCTGCTCCCGGACACGCATGTCGAGGGGCAGGCTCTTCTGGACGGGCAAGACATCTACCATCCGACATTCGATGTGGTTGCACTCCGTAAACGGGTCGGCATGCTCTTCGCGCTCCCCGTGGCCTTACCCATGAGTATCTATGAGAACATTGTCTATGGTCCGAGGCTCTCGGGCATCCGGAAACGGGACCGGCTCGACCAGATCGTGGAACAGAGTTTGAAAGCCGCCTTCCTGTGGGACGAGGTCAAGGACCGCTTGCAGATGTCGGGCTTGCGCCTCTCCGGCGGCCAGCAGCAGCGCCTCTGCCTGGCGCGGGTGCTCGCCATGGAAGAGCTGGAGGTCATCCTGCTCGACGAACCCTGCTCAGGCCTGGACCCCATTTCAACGGCCAAGATCGAGGAAGCATTGACGGTCCTCAAACAAAAGTATACCATCATTTTGGTGACCAATAATACGAAGCAGGCTGCGCGCGTGGCAGACGACACAGCCTTCTTCCTCCTGGGCGATTTGATTGAATACGGGAAGACTGAAAAGATCTTTACCGTTCCAGACGACCAGCGGACCAACGATTATGTGACAGGCAGGTTCGGATGAGTATAGTTATTCGGATTGAAAATTTGGATTTGTTCTATGGTGATTTCCAGGCGCTTAAAAAGGTGCCCATGGAGGTGCTGGCACGCCATATTACTGCGTTGATCGGGCCGTCAGGGTGCGGCAAGTCAACCTTGTTGCGGGCCATCAACCGCATGAACGACTTGATCCCCGGGGTGAAGATAACCGGGTCGATCCTCTTCGACGGAAAGAATATCTATGCACCCGGCGTGGATGTCTGTACCTTGCGCAAACGCATCGGCATGGTCTTCCAGCGCCCCAACCCCTTCCCGCTCTCCGTCTTCGACAATGTCGCCTTCGGCCTGCGTGTGGAAGGCCGTTCAAGCCGTCAGGAGATCGAAGCCCTTGTCGAGAAGTGCCTGAAGCGTGCCTGGCTGTGGGAACCGCTCAAGGACAAACTGAACGACTCGGCGCTCTCGCTCCCCCTGGATCAGCAGCAGCGCCTCTGCATCGCCCGGCTGTTGGCTGTGGAGCCGGAAGTGATCCTCATGGATGAACCGTGTTCGGCACTGGATCCCATCTCGACCAGCAAGATCGAGGAGCTGATGCTGGAGCTGAAAAAGGATTACACGATTGTGATTGTCACGCACAACATGCAGCAGGCGGCCCGTATTTCAGACTATTCAGGCTACATGCTACTGGGCGAGATGATCGAGTTCGATGAAACAGCCAAGATTTTCACGAATCCCCGGGATGGACGTACCCAGGATTACATCAGCGGACGGTATGGATAAGTTATAAGACAAGGCGGTGCACTATGGAACGGCATTTTGATGAACAGTTGCAGATTCTGAGAAGCCATCTGATGAAGATGAGCGCCATGGCGGAAGTGATGATCGCCGACGCGGTACGCTCCGTGGTGGAGCGCGACAAGGACGCCATCCCGCCCGTCTATGAGCGCGAGGAACTCGTCAACGAAATGCAGGTCGAGATCGACGAGAGCTGCATGAAGCTGATTGCGCTGAACCAGCCGGCCGCAGGCGACCTGCGCTTCATCCTCGGCATCGTCAAGACCAACAACGAACTGGAACGCTTGGCCGATGAGGCTGTCAACATTGTCCAGAAGGCAGAACATCTGCTGACCTGCGAGCCCTATCAACCGTTCGAATACATCCCTGAGATGTCGCACGTGGCCCGCGGCATGGTGCGGGACGGGCTGCGGAGTTTCGTCAACCGGAACACCACTCTGGCCCGGGAGGTCTTGCTCCGTGATGACCGGCTCGACGAGTTGAAGAAAACCGTCATTGAGACGCTCACGGTCTTGATGGCTCAGAACCCGGAAATAATCCCTCGAGCGCTCGACCTGATGCTCATCTCCCGCTATCTCGAACGGATCGGGGATCACGCCACCAACATCGCGGAACATGCCATCTTCGTGGTCGAGGGCGTGGACGTGCGCCATCATGCCGACCAGAAACGGCTCAAGAAGCGTCCCTAAGCGGCTCTTAAAAGAGGCCTCTTTCTTTCTGCCCACGGAATAAACGGAACAACACGGAAGATCCTGCTGTTCAGTACGGCTGGATCTATGAGTCAGTCGACCGGAAAGCGGGGCTTTTCGATACGCCTGAACGCCATTGCCCAGAAGGCACCTCCTGCCTTATGTTGATGGCTCGGCTAGGCAATGACTCGACTGCGATGCAAAATAATCTGGCATTGTAAATACGATTTTTTATGCCACAACGATTCGTATCACGCCACCATTAATGCCCCTCACGTTTGTATTTTGCCTGATTAAAATAATTGAAGGCGACGGGCATGATGATGATAGTAATCGGTTACCAACAACCTTAAATTATTTATTATGACTTGAGAACCTTAGTGTTTTAAGAGTATACTACAAAACTCAATGATGAGCTTAAGCTAAATTACTAACGTTATGAGTCATTGTAGTCCATAAGTGCCTTTTGCCAATCAGATAAGTAATCACATGAACACATACGGTAATCCCATTCCTAATAGACTCCTAGTTCCGGGCGAATCCAATCCCGTTCGCAAACCGCCACCATCAACTCGAAGTCAACAGCTGCCCACCGATGAAATGTCGTTTGAGAACTTCCAGCGCCTTTCCGTTAGGTTACTCTCGGTGATGAAATGTGTTGTCCACTGCCAAGAGTATGGTACACCAGGGCAAGATCAAGAGGGCATTGACCTTTATGCAAGGCTACCCAACCAATCCAAAATCGAGGTATGGCAGTGTAAACGGTATGAGAAAATTACGGCATCAACAATTAAATATGCTGTCGAAGAATTCTTGAATGGAAAACTTGTCGCCGACACTTTCAAATTTGTTTTAGTTACTACTGCTGAAACAGAGGCAAATTCTTTGGCAGATGCCGATCAAGCCGCCGCCAAAGAGCTTCAGAAACATCAGATTGAATTTTCGCTAATAGGACGTACACAGTTAACCGTTGAGTTAAAAAAATACCCAGAAATTATTGACGACTTTTTCGGCAGAGAATGGGTGACAGAGTGTTGTGGTGCAGAGATCTCAGAACAACTTGGTCAGCGTCTTTCTGCCCAAGATGTTCCTATCTACAGAAAAAAACTCGGGGATCTCTACTTAGGGGTCTTCGAGCAAGCTGACGCATTCCAGGCATTGACATCATCAAAAGACCATGCTGTTTCGTTGCCATTGTCTCAGCGATGGGTCATGCCTACTCTTTCCTGCAAGCAAGAAACAGCAATTACCCCTTTATGTGACACTACATCTCAAGACAGCGAGCAAGAGAACTCGCCTGATGGTACTCAACGCGGGGAACCACAAACATTTAAACGAAATTCTAAAACAAGCAGTGCATCCACGGAGATGAGCGCCGAGGCCTTTGTCGGTAGTACGGAGCAAGGCGTAATACTAGGTGACCCAGGAAGCGGGAAAAGCACACTTCTTCGCGTCATCGCGCTTGATCTGCTTTCTGAAAACCCTTCTATGCGATTAATCGCCCAACGATTCGGAAATCGCCTCCCTGTTTGGCTTCCCTTTGCCTTCCTAAGTACAAGAGTCTCAAGCGGAGATTCTATTCCTGATGCAGCAGCCGCTTGGATCAGAAAAAACGGTGGCGACACGGAACTAGAGCAATTGCTTAAGCGGGCGATTTGTGATAATCGTCTTTTGCTTCTTATTGACGGACTCGATGAGTGGTCCGATCCAGACCGAGCAAGAGAGGCCATTGTTGCGATTAAAGGTTTTTTGAGCCAACATCCAGCAGGGTGTTTTGTAACAGCCCGTCCACTGGGCTACGACCGCCTTGACCATATGTCCGGTGACTGGAAACACGGCACGCTACAAGCACTCTCTCATGACCAACAGGCGGCACTTGTATCATTAAGCCTCGAATGTGTACAACCAAAATTAGCCCATCCAGTACGGCAAGTTGAGGTCGACAGATTTATGCGACAACTTCGCCTAGAAGAAACCCTTGATCAACTATCATCGACTCCATTAATGCTCGTCGGATTACTTTCGTTATGGATTCGGAACAAAACGTTGCCCAGTTCACGACTGGCCGTTTGTGAATCCCTAATTAAAGAAATGATGGAGGATCATCCAAGCAGAAGGGCATCCATCTCGGCATCAAACATCACGCTTTCATCACTTCAGCCTCCAATTCGTCGAGGTGCCTTGGCATCGCTCGCTTGGGCTATCCACACATCAACTGATGGAGTGTTTCTGGAACACAAAGAGGCCGAGAACAGTTTTGTCCGTTATTTTGAAGAAACAGAAGGCATGTTACGAGCAGATGCAAAATCGTATGCCAGACTAATGCTGCCAATCTCAGATCAAATTATCGGCGTTCTAAGCGAAGCATCATCCGGGGGAGACATCCAGTTTGTTCATCGCACTTTTCAGGAGTTGCTTGCGGCCGAACACCTTTCAAGCCAACCGATTGAGAACCAAGAGCAACAATGTAAAGACCATGCGGGTGACCCTTCTTGGCATCAGGTACTTTTATTTCTAATTCAGAAGAGCAATCGCCCTCACGAAACGGACAAGCTGATCAGTGCGCTAGGCCAAGAGAAAACAGCTCTCCGAGATGAGCAAATGGCAAAACTACTCATAGCCGAGGCTATATTCTCACAAGTCCGCATGTCGCCAAGTTTTCGTGTCGAACATGCAAACTACATACTCGATAATATTGAGTGTGGGACTTGGATGCCACTCCGCGTAGCACTCCTGAATAAAACACTTCAAGCCCCAGCAGGCTCAAATGTCTATGCTCTTTTGGTCGAACGATTAAAAGCTTGGACACCAAAACCAGGAAACTTTTACGTCTACGATGCGTTGGCCGAGTGGCCTCAGGACAGCGGCGCAGAAGATGCTATCTGGTCGCTTATGAACAGTGAAGACGTATATCAACAGATTCGTGCTGCCAAAGCTCTGTCTCTTCGCTGTCAAGGACAGGAAGCGTGGAAGAAGCGTCTTCTTGACCGATTAAACCAACCTCTTCCATGCGAAGCACTTGGAGTCTGCTTAATAAGCCTTGCTAATGGCTGGGCCACAGACGCCGATGTGATCAAGGTTTTTGAACAAGGGGGTAACGCAAAGTCTCCAGAGATTGTGTTGCCATCAATTTTAGGGCTAGTAAACGCTGGAAGACAGGATCAACATTGTAAAGACCAACTGCTTAGACAAAAAGATCCAATCTACTACTCCGAGATTGCCGTTGAAGCCGCTCTAAAGGGCTGGCCTAAAGATAGAGACATTAAAGCCGCTGTTCTCAGTTCTCTTTCCGGCTCATATTCCTCCAATCGCATTTTTGGATCTGAGGCCGCATGGCGGATAGCCATACAAGGTTACCCTGGCGATGATGATGTCGCCAGATTAATTGCGATTGAAATTGCAAAAGAACACTCCAGTTTTAGTTACCACATTTCGAGAGAACTTTTAATGGAAGGGTTCTCTGGACATCCGTTAATCACCGATGCATGTAATGAGCACTTGAACAAGTCCAAACGCATGGATGTTTACGACGATTCCTTGATCGCCGCGTTAGCTAGAACCGAAGAGAGTAAGAAACGACTTATCGAGTGGGCAATCACCAACGAAGGCATGGGGTTTCATGCCGCGAATGCCCTCTTATGGACATGGGGGAAGTCCGATCCTGAAGTCTCAGAAGCTATGGAACAAATACGGCAGGACAACACGCTTATCACAACTTATGCGTCCGTACTAGCCGCTACAGAAAACGACAAAAAATACTCACGAAACAAACTGCTAAAAGCCGTCAGCACGGACAAACTTAATATATTCTCTTGTCTGGGTATTATTAACGCACTGGGATCTTTACGAACTGAACAACCTGACAACGAGGTTGTTGATACGCTATTTTCGTATTTCGAAAGAGAGCCAGAGCAATTGAAAAGTCCTTATGGTGGGTATGCACTAATCAATAATTTTGGCGATCATCCGAAAGTACGAGCATTGGCAGAACAATGGATGGAAGATTTTGACTGCCAGTGGAGTACTATTGCTAAAGTCTATAGTGGCGAGAGCGAGATTCAAAATCGGATAAAGAGAATGTGCCGCTGTCAACCAGACGAACTTCGCCTGCAAATTATGTTTCGTTGCCGCCAGCGCGCGACGTATGACCCCGAGTTTCGTCTGATCGCTGAGGTTTTTAAATTCGAAGAGAATACGGATGTGCGGGTCATTGGGGCAATTACACTTGCCGAATCAATGATCTCGCAAAATGAAGACACTACCGATTTAGCCAATTATTTTGCGAAAGAAACTACCGCCACGGGGCCTAGGTATGAGGCACGTCTTCAAGCTGGAATAGCCGGATTAATTTCACTTGGTCAATTAAGCAGGATTCAAGAACAGAAACTATTCAACGATAAAACCCCGAAAATAAACTTCGGCTATTCTCCAAACTGCAATAACATTCTTGAAAAATACATTTTAAGAAACTGGCAGCAGTTAAAACAATCTCTGGGAGATACTCTTTGGGATTATTTTGATTCCGACAGAGAACTAGAAAAATTAAGGGAACATGCGAAATTGGTTGACCAACTAGCAATTGCTGAAGAAATTATATTTGAACTTCGAAAACGTGCACCCACATCAAAACTCGGCCTTGCTTTATTGGCAGAAAATAACGTGCCTGGCTGGGTAGATGCGTGTTTTGCTGCCATGGGACTAACAACAGGATGCCGTAGTGTTGGCGTTGCAGAAGCACATGAGGCAAGTCGCTTAGTAGCTAAATATGGCGCCAACGACAATACTATCAAGAAGCAACTTGAGGATTTTGTGAAAAACAATCATGGGTTTTGTTATAGCGCTCTTGAAACACTTGCGCGGGGATGGCCCAATTCCGAGGCATTAAAGTCGGCATGGGAAAAGGCATCGGTGTCCCATCCCTATCAGAAGCTATCTCCAATATTAATTTCGACCTGTGCTACAGCTCAACAGTTTACATCATGGCTATACAACTGGTTAGAAGAGAGGGCTTCTGATTCTAACCATTGGAAACTGACTGACAATCGCTGGTTTGTAATGCGACGTTGTTTTAAAGATATAGAGGTTGCAACATTATTGTTGCAAAAGCTGCAGAACAGCATATCTACCAATGAATGGGTGTCGCTACCATGGCTCATTAGGAGCAGCTCATTAGAGAATGCGAATCAGAAGCTTCGCGAATGGGCTGAGCAGCACTGGAGAACAAGTGCTGAAAAGGATTGGTGTGTATTTGGGTTCGATCTGTTTAAGAGTGAATACGTACCGCTAAAAGAATCTCTTCTTGATCTATTACTGACCGATAAGCAGTACAATCTAAACTAGGAGATAAGAAGACAGAGCATGTCTTTATAGCGCCCTCCAACAGACTTGTTGTCAACAGCTTTGTTGGTAATAGTTCAGGGGCTATGGATGTAGGGGTATGCCCCCCATCGGGTATTTACATCCTGCTTGACACTCCATTTGTTTCTTCGTTTAATGGGAAGGATCAGCGACGATTGGTCATTTTACTGTCTGAGTGCATGTGAGAGTTATAGGTCTTTCACACCCTTACCTCGATTGCATGCAAAACATAGTGTCCATAAGTTGAGCATTTCATCTGATCCGCCTTTTGCGACAGGAATTTTATGATCCACCTCAAGCCGCGCTCCATCTTGCACCGACGCTCCACATATTTGGCATCGGTAAGCATCTCTGCGGAATATGTCAAACCTGATTGACACAGGAAGGCCTGAGCGAACCGTTGTGTTGCTCTTAAATTCGTTATAAGCCTCCTCAAGCGCCTGGATGGCTTCACTACAAGCCGAGTTACTTATCAAATGGGTTCGTAACTTCTCTAATGAAGTGATCTCTACAGGGAACGTCCTGTCTCCTCGTGCATCTCTTGAAAGATCCCCTATAGGATCATCACGGTTGTCTTGTTTTAAAAGCCAGCGATAGAAAGCCCCGACCATTGATTTCTTCGGATTGGGCAGTTTTGAGAAGAGATTGTGCGCCTCTTTTGGTCTTTGCAGCTTTCCCTTACATTCTGCCTTTGTTTCATTCCAATCCTTAACTTCCTTATCGTATCTTTCCTTATCAGTCCCAAGATGTTTTTCCTCTGCAAAATGTTCCTTACTAACAAACAAATCACAATAAGAACAGAAATACTGCCCGCTATTGCCTTCCTCTTCATCACCGTGAAAATAATATCGTTTTGTCATGCCATGTCTCCTTCCAAAGTCGTGTTAATCCACAGATTCCAACGTGCATCAAACATACGCCCCTTGTGTGGCTACGCTAGTTCCAGTTACGTCGCAAACGCTATATGATTAGAGCTATAAGACCTGTCCTTCTGTAACCCTAGCCGCATTTCGTGTCATAGTGGTCTACAGCTTTGTTAACCTCACATTCTCTTAGCATATTTCGGCAAGTGCTCGTTTACAGCCTCGTAAAGGCGTTCAGCTGTCTTCTCAAAAGACCGCGCTGAGTCGTACAGATCTTCTGGCAGAATAAACTCCTCAGATCGCTCGAACCCTTTGCGTCTGCTGCAACGTTGCTTGACACGCTTAACAAGGTCTGGATCCTTGGGATGATAATCCCAGAGCGAATGAATAAGGGAGTTTCGGCGTTGCTCACAATCCTCAATTTCCTTAACAACTACATCAAGGCTTCTGGGCAACTGATTAGCACACAGTCTGTGAAGAGCCAGCGAGACAAAGACATTCAACTTCGCTCGTGACGACAATTCTGCTGTCACCATCCGCCCCACTTGTTTATCACTCGATACGAGTGCAGAAATACATGCGCCCAAAGTTGCATCCAACTCCTGGAACCCAACAACATACTCACCGAGTTGTTGCATGGCCTCGACCCACGATGTCAGTGCTTTGCTCTCACGTTCTTGCTTGTTCATAATTTTTCTGGCCAAAAGTTGATTAGCCTCATCCCAGCTAGTTCTAAAACATTTTTATCGATAATAGATCTTTTCCTATAAAGGACAAGGAAAACTATAAACCCTTTCCCTTTGTAACGCTAAACACAGCACTTACATCAGTCGGCTGGATGTCGCTAGGCAATGCCCGGCAAAGGTTGCAAGGAAGGTTTTGAGGCTGGTCATGGAGGAGAGGTCGCTGTAATTGCCTGTTTTGGCTGAAGTCTTGGGTGACGCAAGAAGCGCGGTAGCTGTGTAGAGTTTTTCCTGCATCAATTTCTGGCAGAGGACATCATAGCGCTGCAAGTAGCATGCGGACTTAAATTCGGGTAAGATTGGAAAGTGCGGTGATTTGTCCTTCACCGGAGTACGTGACGTAGGCGCATCTTCAACGAGCATGACCCAGCCGGCAAACGGAGTGGGGTGCTTGCCGAAAGCCCCTTCACGATAGGCGACCCAGAAATCATGCGCAGTTCCGAGTGCCTCCTCTGTACGGTTGTTGAAATTGTTTCCAAAGGATGGTCCGACTTGGCTTTTCAGTTCAATCGCCGCGACCAACTCGCCTTTGCAGGTAATAAGAATGTCCCATAACTTGGTCGGACGAAAGAAGCCTGGCAATGTGAGCACGGCACGTTCCAAATGGATTTGCGCATCCTTGAGTCCATTGGCCTTTGCAATTGCCACAATCAGCTTGGAAAAGCCATCCATGTTCTTGCCTGCCGTGACCTGGCTCCGCGTCCCCTGATCAGCAACGCCTCTCTCCTTTTGGCTCTCCCCCGCCTTCTTCCTGTTCTTCCAAAATGCGCGGACAGCTTTCTTTGCATCATCTTCGAAATTGCCTAACTCGATTGACATGGCTTTATCCCTTTCGTAAACGTCATAATCGTTTTGATCTCCTCCTCGGAGAGGTTATAGAGTTCAGACACGGCTGCTTTTCTGGCATCTGAATCCTGTTTGGCGGTTGCCTGAAGCAATGCTTTCTTGAGCTTGTTGGGCACGTCCTTCCAGAGGGGCAGGTGCAGGCGTCTCAAATATTGAGCCTGCAAGCGGATACATCCGCCACGCATCTGCGTCGAGAATGAGCGCATGAGAAAAGCAAAGAGGTCGGACTGGAGCACCGCTTGTAGGGCCTGCAAATCCCAATCATCGGATGTGATGTAATAGAGGTTGTGATGCGGATAATACTCGCCTTTGTCATAGACGACCCGCATGGAGCCGTTGATGTCCGGAATCAAGAGTTTCTTTTGCTTCATCAGTTCCGGGTAGATGCGGTCAATGGTGCGGTACCATTTATCGGTCGCCTTCTTTGCGCAGTGCCGCGCACAGAGCACGGCCTGATGTTTCATCAAGTAGGCGGCAAGTCTCGGACGCTTCTTCAAATCAACGAGCCCGCCATCTGGGGCAAACGGATTGATCACCCAATGGCCAGACCAGGCAATCTTTCCGGTCTTGATGTCTTCATGCAGGATCAAGGGGAGTTTGCAGTCGGCTTCAACATCCAACGTCTCATCCGATCCAATAAAAATCTTATCCGCGCCTGTGGCCACACCAATGCCGACCTTGCATCCGGCCTCTTCTAAAAGCGGATACTCCTGTTCAAGCCGATTGATCAAGCTTATCCGATGGGCCCGGTCGATCACCCACGGCGCAGCGCCATTCGTCACATTGCCAATCTCATAGACCGGCTGATCGACTGGAACATTTTTGGCCATCAAGGCTGCTGTGATCTTCTGGAGGCTAGGACGGGTGATTTCCGGGCGCACAGCAATGCGTGTCATACACCCTGCTTCCCGTGCAATGACCGTGATGGCTGGGTACGCTGTCACCTTGGAGCAGAAGGCATCGGTATCCACCATGTCGATATGGAACTTCAGGTGATACTCTTTGGCAATAAAGCCTCTCAATGGGCCACCGTATTTGTTTTTCATCCACCGGTCCGAACAGATGAAGCCAAGGACACCCCCGCGCTTAAGAAGCGTCAATGCGCGTTCAATGAACAACACATAGACATCTGCGCGGTCATAGAAGGTGACAAAGCGTGACCGATATTCCCCGTACAGTGCCGCAGGAATAAGTTCCTGTCGCACATAAGGCGGGTTTCCGACCACATAATCAAAAACACCCTCAAAAGGTTTTAAGAGAAAATCGCCTTGATCAAGCCATTGATCCGCCAACATCCTCGCCTCTTCTTCCGAAAAGTCTTGTTCTTGCAGCGTATCGATCACAATTGAGCGTGTCGTTGAAAAAGTATCTTGGTGGAGTTCGACCGCCCGGATGGCACGCGCTAGCATCGACACGTCCGGCTGCTTCCGTGTCCCGTGTTGCGCCCGCCATGCACCCAGCAAGCGACGGATGATGGCCTGCAAAAACTCGCCGCCACCGAACGAAGGCTCCAAAATCGTCTGCGTCCAAAGGGGCTTGTCTTCCGTGTAACCCACAAGGTCCAAAATAAAATCAACAACCTCTGGACGCGTGAAGACCGAATCGCGGTTGAGATTCTTCTTCGCAGAGGCCATCACGAATACCGCATCCAAGACTTGCCGGGACACCAGCTCCTCGGGATTGAAGGGCAACAGCAGCTCCTCCGGGCGTACTTTGTACGCAACGCTGGGTTCAGCGACCATGAGCTTCTTTTGACCTGCCCCACTCGATTTCACGTAACGCTCATACAAGGGTTTTCGTTGAACGACCCTCTTTCTTGCCTGCTTTTCACGTGCTTTCGGTTTTACTGACATATTATGGGGGCAGTATATCACATCCTGTTGATTGCGCCAAAATGAAAAATCCGGCTCTTCACGGTTTGTCGAAAATTCCACCGCAAAAGCCGCAAATGTTGCGTGGCTATCTCATCCGCCTCACCCGTGGATATACGGATGGCGGAATGGATAGCCACGCGGAGGAAGGGAAAGGTGTCACACAAGGGAAAATGGGTGTTTACTTTTATCAGGAGAATCAAATTCATATTCCGCGCAAATGGTCGCTCCGCCGTCCATGTATCCATGGGTGAGGCGGGCTGACCATTTGCGCTCTTATAGCGGTTTTTGCGGTAAAACACGAAGCTATTTTCCACAAACAGTGAAGCGCCTTTTTTCTCATAATTCCTTGATTCCACTTGAAACCCATAAACCCCTTGGGTATACTGCCTACCTACACATTATTTAGGAGGTGCTTATGGGGCTATTTCGAGAGACTTTTACGATCATGGTCATCGGCATGTCGCTGGTCTTCTTTTTTCTCTTTATCGTGATCCAGTGCATGAATTTGATCGCCTTCATGGTCCGTCGCTACGAGGCGAAGCATCCGGCTCCTCCACCTGAGACTGGAAGCGACGACACATCGCATCGACACCTGGTGGCGGCAATCGCCTTAGCAACAGACTTGATAACGGAAAAGCACTGAAAGGATATCTGTATATGTCCCGCATTCGAATCACTGATCTCACCCTCCGCGATGCGCATCAATCGCTCTTCGCAACACGCATGCTGACCGAGGATATGCTGCCTGTCGCCAAACAATTTGACAGCGCTGGTTTCTGGTCGCTCGAAACCTGGGGCGGCGCAACCTTTGACTCTTGCATCCGTTTCCTGAACGAAGACCCCTGGGTGCGCATCCGCACGCTCAAGGCTGCCATGCCCAATACGCCCATGCAGATGCTGTTGCGCGGGCAGAACCTTCTGGGCTATCGCCATTACGGCGACGATGTGGTCGAAGCTTTTGTCGGACGCGCGGCAGCCAACGGCGTGGATGTCTTCCGTGTCTTCGATGCGCTGAATGATGCGCGGAACATGCTGACCTCAATTAAGGCGGTCAAGAAGGCCGGCAAGCATGCTCAGGGAACAATCAGCTATGCGACGAGCCCTGTTCATAGCATAGACTCGTTCGTGGCCTTGGCACGCGAACTCCAGCAGATGGGCGCTGACTCGCTCTGCATCAAGGACATGGCCGGCCTGCTCAAGCCGTATGATGCTTTTGCGTTGGTGAAGGCCCTGAAAAAGGCTGTGGATCTTCCGATCCAGATCCACTCCCATGCCACCACGGGCATGTCTGTTGCGACCTTGGTCAAGGCGATTGAGGCCGGAGCAGACGGTATCGACACCGCGATCGCCTCCATGGCCATGGGCACGAGCCACTCGCCGACCGAGACACTCGTCGAAATCTTAGCCGGGACCGAATATGACACCGGTCTGGATCTGAAATCCCTCGTTGAGATCTCTGCCTATTTCCGTGACGTGCGCAAAAAATACAAGGCCTTCGAGTCCTCCTTCGTGGGCGCTGATCCGCGCATCCTGGTCGCGCAGGTTCCCGGCGGCATGCTCTCCAACCTCGAAAGCCAGCTCAAGGAGCAGAACGCGCTGGACAAGCTCGATGCCGTGCTGGAAGAGATTTCGATTGTGCAGAAGGATTTCGGCTACCCCCCCCTGGTCACGCCGACCAGCCAGATCACCGGCACACAGGCGGTCCTGAACGTCCTGTTCGGACGTTACGCCCAGCTCAGCAACGAGTCGAAGAACCTGCTCGCCGGCAACTATGGCAAGACCCCTGCCACACCGAATGCTCAACTGGTGGCGCGCGCACTCAAAGAACTCAATCTGAAAGAGCAGGTCACCTGCCGTCCGGCGGACCTGATCCCGAATGAGTTCCACAAGCTGGAAGAGGAACTGCGCCAGAAGCTGGGAACCACCACGGTATCGCCTGAAGATGTGCTGACCTACGCGATGTTCCCTCAGGTGGCACTGGGCTTCTTCAAGACGCGGGCCAACGGCCCTGTCAAGATCGAAGCGCCCAAGGCAGAGGCTCCTGCAAAAGCAGGCGCGGCGAAAGAGCATAACCATTTCATCGTCATCGTCGACGGGGTCGAACACAATGTCAGCCGTATCTCCGACGCGGATGGCCACGTGCATCTGCACGTCAATGGAAAGCCCTTCAAGGTCAGCGTCGCAAAGACGCAAACCCCGACAGCAGCGACAGCGGCCCCCCTGCCTGCTGGTGCAGCGACCGCCAAGGTGCTCGCCCCGATGCCTGGGAAGATCCTCTCGCTCTCCGTAGCCGACGGGACACGCGCCGAGAAGGACCAGCCCATCTGCACCATGGAAGCGCTGAAGATGGAAATGGCGATCAAGACCCATCAAGCCGGCACAATCCGTTTTGCTGTCAAGCCTGGCGACACTATCAAGGCTGGCGACACCATCGCAGAAATCGCATAAGGAGCGCACCATGTTTCGTACCTTCACCTCTACTGTTTCAAATCTCTATCACCGCCGGGGCATGCGTCCTGTCATGCTGACCCTGCTGGTTTTTGGGATCTTGGCCTTCATCTTCCCGGCCACACCGATGAGCGCGGCCCAAAGCGCGCTTCCCGAGGGAGCCCTCGCCGTGCAAGCGGCTGTTGTTCCGTCTGCGCCTATCGCGGACGGCGAAGTGTCAACCATGGGCTGCCTGAAAAGCATTGTCCGCTCCACCGGGATCTGGGATATGACGGCCGGCGGACACTGGAAGCAGATCATCATGGTTCTCGTGGGCTTCCTCCTGCTCTATCTGGGCGTGGTCAAGGACTTTGAACCGCTGCTCCTGGTTCCGATCGGCTTCAGCACCCTCTTCGTCAACGTGCCCCTCGGCGGCATGGGCGATGCGCACGGATTTCTGTCGCTGATCTATAAACATGGCATCGCGAACGAAGTGCTTCCGTTGATCATCTTCATGGGCATCGGCTCGTTGTGTGACTTCGGCCCCCTCCTGGCTGCGCCGCGTACGGCCATCCTTGGAGCGGCTGCGCAGTTCGGCGTCTTCGGCACCCTGCTCGGCGTGGCGGCGTTGAACCTCATCCCCGGATTCGATTTTTCCCTCAAGCAGGCGTGCTCGATCGCCATCATCGGCGGTGCGGACGGACCGACCTCGATCATCGTGGCCTCCAAATATGCGCCTGAGATGATGGGCTCGATCGCAGTCGCGGCCTATTCCTATATGGCCCTCGTGCCCGTCATCCAGCCTCCGATCATGAAACTGCTGACCACGAAAAAAGAGCGTTTGATCCGGATGCGCCAAGTCCGCGAAGTGAGCCAGCTTGAAAAGACCCTCTTCCCTCTCTTGCTGGTCGCGCTCTGTGTCCTGCTGCTCCCGACCGCCCTGCCGCTGATGGGCTGCTTCGCCTTTGGTAACTTCATCAAGGAGTCAGGCGCGATCGAACGCATTTCAAAGACCTTGCAGAACGAGCTGATGAATCTGGCCACGATCTTCCTCGGATTGGGCGTCGGCATGCAGATGGAAGCGGATAAGTTTGTCTCCCCGGCCACGCTCGGCATTATTGTCCTGGGCTTGCTCGCCTTCTCCCTCGGCACAGCAGGCGGCGTCCTCTTTGCCAAGCTGATGAACCTGATCTGGACAAAGGACCCTGTCAATCCGCTGATCGGCTCAGCAGGCGTCAGCGCCTTCCCCATGGCTGCGCGCGTCTCCAACCGTTTAGGCCTTGAAGCTGATCCGCATAACTTCCTGCTGATGCACGCGCTGGGCGCAAACCTCGCGGGCCAGATCGGCTCCGTGGTCGCCGCAGGCGTGATCCTCTCAATCTTTAATTAAAAGATTATGATCAGTGCATTTGTATTGGCGACGGTGGCTGTGGTGCTGGCGGAGATGGGCGACAAGACCCAGTTGCTGGCCATGGCCTTTGCCACGCGCTTCCGCTGGCAGACCGTGCTCTGGGCTGTGCTGGCCGCAACGCTCATCAACCATCTGCTCGCCGTCGCCCTCGGCAATGTGATCACGCAATTTATTCCGATCGACTGGATTAAGCTTGTGGCAGCGGGCTCCTTCATCCTTTTCGCCTTATGGACGATCCGAGGCGATGCCCTTCATGGCGAGGACCAGCGTCAGGGGAGCAGCCCCTTCTGGACTGTGGCCATCGCCTTCTTTATTGCCGAGATGGGCGACAAGACCCAGCTCATGACGATCGCGCTCGCCGCAGACGAAGCAGTCAAGATCGGCGGCGCAGGCTGGCTCGCCAAGTGCCAGCAGATCATTCCGGTCTGGATGGGCACAACCTGCGGCATGATGATCGCGGATGCTTTCGGGATCGTCGTCGGCATCGTGCTGCATAAGCACATCCCCGAGAAAGCCGTGAAGTGGGTTGCCGCGCTCTGCTTTGCCGCCTTCGGCTTGATTGGTTTGGATAATTCGTTGGACAATCTACTTTGTCCTGGGGAGACGTGCCACCACCCCTATCTCATCGCCTGCATCCTCCTCCTCCCCCTTGCCATGTGGGGCGTCTCGAAGATCAAGACGAAGTGAGTCGGGAAGTGTAAGCCTCCTTCGCTAAAGCTTCCTCCTACGCCAAGGCTACGGTGGACAGGTCCAATATCCAAGGAAAGACCACATTGCGCCCGAATGCAACCGCACGCCCCCGGCGATCTCACTCGCCCTTGTTCGCAGGCATAGCCTTCGAGAAGGAGTAGGGCGCGTCCTGGTCAGTGGTTCCGCGCGTGACATTGGGCGTGTCCGTCATCTCGAAGTCAAGCGTGGCGCCCTTCTTCAGCGTTTCAACCGTCACACAATTCCGGGTGTAGTTCTTGTTGTTTAATTTCATCTCTTTTATATAGCGGCTTGACGCGCTGTTGGCAGGCGCGTTGATGACAAGCTTCTGGCCGTTTTCAAAGGTCACAGTCGCCTTCTTAAAGAGCGGCGCGCCCAGCACGACTTCACCGCTGCCGGGACACACAGGATAGAAGCCGAGCGCGGACCAGACATACCATGCGGAGGTCTGGCCGTTGTCCTCGTCGCCGCAGTAGCCGTCCGGCGCAGGCGTATAGAGCCGGTCCATCACTTCGCGCGCCCAGCGCTGGGTCTTCCAGGGTTCGCCCGCATACGCATAGAGGTAAATCACATGCTGGATCGGCTGGTTGCCGTGCGCGTACTGTCCGAAGTTCATGATCTGCATCTCGCGGATCTCATGGATCACCTGCCTGTAGTAGCTCTCATCGAAGACGGGAGGCAAGGTGAAGATCTCATCCAGCTTCGCAACAAATGGTTTGCGCCCGCCCATGAGTTCAATCAGCCCCTGCACATCGTGAAAGACCGACCACGAGTAGTGCAGGCTGTTGCCCTCCGTGAAATCGCCGCCCCATTTGAAAGGGTTGAAATCCTTGTCGAACGTGCCGTCCGCATTTCGCCCGGCCATCCACCCCTTCTCCTTTAAAAAAAGGTTTTGATAGTTCATCGCACGCTTCGCGAAACGATCGATTTCCTCCTGCGGACGCTTCAGATCAACGGCCATTTTCCAGATGCACCAGTCGTCATACGCATATTCCAGCGTACGCGCCGCGCTCTCGTTGATGCCCATGTCGCGCGGCACATAGCCGCGTTCGAGATACGCCTCGACCCCTAGCCTGCCTGTGGATTTGATCGTCGGATGCGCATGCTCCGCACCATGCACGAGCGCCTCATAAAGCTTGCTGATATCATAGCCGCCGCGCGCGTTGCTCAGCCAGGCGTCCGCCACGATTGAGGCTGAGTTGTTGCCGACCATGCAGTCGCGATGGCCCGGACTCGCCCACTCCGGCAGCCAGCCGCTCTCGCGATAGCAGTTCTCCAGGCCCGCGGTCATCTTGGCGTTCATCGACGGATAGATAAAGTTCAACAGCGGGAAAAGCGAACGGAAGGTGTCCCAGAAACCGCTGTCCGTAAAATAGTAACCCGGCTTGACCTCGCCCGTGTGCGGACTGTAATGAAGCGGTTTGCCGGCGGCATCGATCTCGTAGAACGTGCGCGGGAAGAGCAGCGAACGGTAGAGGCAGGTGTAGAAGACGCGATACTGATCCAACGTGCCGCCCTCGACCACGATGCGGCCCAGTTCCCTGTTCCACGCCTGCCTGCCCTTTTCGCAGAGCGCTTCAAAGGAATCAGTGCCGAGCTCCTTTAAGTTGAGTTCCGCCTGCTCAGGACTGATGAACGACGAGGCGACACGGATGTGTACGCAATCCCCGCGCGCAGCAGACTTGAACTGCACCCGCGCGCCGACATGATTGTCCTGAAGCTCCAGCACGCCCTCTTTCAGCTCCTTGTCTTTCCAGACAGTCGCTGCGACAAAGGGCTGATCAAAGACCAGCACAAAATAGTTTTTGAAATTCGCGGGCACGCCGCCACTGTTGCGCGTGGACCAGCCCACGACCTTGCGCTGTTCAGGTATGATCTTGATATACGAGCCCTTGTCGAAAGCATCCACCACGATGAAGGCCTGCTCCGTCTTGGGATACGTCACGCGGAAGAGCGCCGCGCGCTCCGTGGGCGTCACCTCAACAGTCGTATCATGATCAGCCAGATAGACACTGTATCGATACGGCGCGGCCTTCTCAGCCTTGTGCGAGAACCAGCTTGCGCGCGACTCTTCTGTGAAGCCCGCCTTGCCCGTAACCGGCATGATGGAGAACTGACCGTAATCATTGATCCATGGACTCGGCTGATGCGTCTGCTTGATCCCGACAAGCTGATAGGCGTCATAACTATAGGTCCAGCCGTTTCCCATCTTGCCGGTCTGCGGCGTCCAGACATTCATGCCCCACGGCCGTGCGATCGCAGGATAGACATTGCCGGAGGAAAGCTTGAACTCGCTGTCCGTCCCCATCAGCGGCAACACATAAGAAACCGGTTCGCCCATTGGTTCAGCACAGACCATGGCCACGCATCCCAAAACACCAGCTACTCCCCAGCCTAATAGACGTAATTCGTTCATAGCAACCCTCCTTTGATTGTCAACCCTCTGTTATTCGACCTTTCCCGCCTGCGGATTCATCGCCCGCATCAGGTGAAAGATCCCGATCTGGCAGAACGCCGTGGACTCAGGATACTGGTCCTGCTTTAAAAAATCTTCAACGCCGTCGCCGTCCATGTCGTCAACCCAGTTGTACACGCCGCCAAGCTCATTAAACAGCCGCACATGCCACGGGTTGTCCCCGCACAGATAACGCACCATCGCCAGCGCGCGGTCACGGTAGCGCGTCTCCCCGGTCACCGCATACAAGCGGGCCAGCGCATGCATCCAGTGTCCGGTCAGATAGAAGTGGATGCTCACGTAGTCAGGACATTGCGGAGAAAGCGTCCTCCAGTTGAAGGTCATCCGGTCAGGCTTGACGCGTAAACCGAAATGCACCGGCAAGCCCTTCATTTCCGCAGGATCGGTCGTGCACGCCAGCCAGGCGTCCGCGACCTTCATGGCCGTCGCGCGCCACCGGGCCGCATCCGGCAACTCCGGGAAACGCGCCACGCCGTCGACCAGCGCAGCAATCGCCACGGAATCGACATTCGGATAGACCGACCACTGCCCCTGCGGCTGAACCGAATCCACCAGCGCGTTGAGCGACTGCACGCAGACCGCGCGCAGCGGCACCGCTGCCTCCCCATGCGGATTCGCAACAGGCTCTTCCGATGCCGCCGCACAGGCGGCAACCAGACCGAGCGTCAGATACGCGTGCTCGCCGACATCACGCCACAACACATTTCCCGCCGCCGTCTTCTTCGCGTAACCCAGCGGTTGCGCGTCACGCAGACAAAATTTAACCCCCAGCGCCAGAGCTTCCTTGATTTGCGAAGCCAACGGTCCGCAGGGCTCGCGACGGAGCGCCTCCCCCAAGCCCCACATGCAACGCCCATTCAAGACCCCGCCACCCACATAATCGTTAAACGCCGGATTGTAAAACCACCCCTTGCCCTCAGTCATGAACTCACCGTTTTCGAAGAGTCCGTATCTGAACGCTCCGGCCGTGTACGTCTCCCGTTTGCCGCAGTGATCCGTGAGTGCGAAGTTGTCCGCGCCCCGATGCTGCATCGCCAAGAGGTTCTGCGTCCCCTCCCGGCAGATCGTCGTCAGATTATCGTCCAGCGGGGAGATATCCGGCGACTCCCTCATCAGAAAGGCAATCAGCGAGTCGGCGAAATCATTGCTGAACGCATAAGCCGTGTAATTCGACGGAGACTTGTTATTCGGGTTGCCGTCCAGCGGATGGCAGTTGCTCGGATTGAACCAGGTGTCCCATACCGACTGGAAGAAGGTCCGCGCTACCCGGTTGCCCAGCGGCGCGGACCAGTCACGGTCACGGTAGTCGAACTCGTAAAGCGTCAGGTGGTTCTTGAACCACTCCAGATCAGCCGGACGGTCCAGATCGAAACCGGCGCGCGCAACGCCGCAGTACCGCGCAGCCTGACTGCGCAGGTACAGGTTGCTTGCCGTTCGAACCGTCAGCCACTTGGCTGAGTTCCTGTCCACGTTTCCGCGCGCATCGCGCAGATCACTCATGAACGCCGTCGGCAAATCAGGAATCCGCCCCGATTGCGTATCCCGGACCAGCACTGTTGCCTCGGCCTGAAAATGCCCAGGCCGGAACACGTCAAAGTCAGTCTCCGCCGTGGCATCAATAAACAGCGCGCAGGGTTTCAACTCGGGCGCGCCTGAAAACACCGCTGGATAGTCCGCGCGGAACGCGTTGTCCCGTACCGGCACCAGCGCCTGGCTGGACACCCCCAGGCTGGACGTCACGCGCACAAGCACAGAGGTCACACTGCTTGACGCGACACGCCCTGCGACGCGCACCTGCTTGCCGTCGGCCAGATCCACCAGCGCGGAGGGCGAGAAGGTGTCGGTCAACGTGACTGGGGCCAGCGCAGGGCTGTTGCGCAAGCCAGGCGTCGCCTCACGACCCCATGCGTTGTGTGCGTAACAGAGGATAACACACAGCAGAAAAACGGTTTCCAGTCCAAAACAGCGCATGCGTTTCATTTTATTTTCCGCTCAATCTCAGCACGCGATGATTGCGCGAGTCGGCGATGTAGATGTCGCCGGTGCGCGGATGCGTGACCACGCCGTGCGGTTCGCCGAGCTGAGCTTGGAGCGCCGGGCCGGGAACGCCGCTTGCCCCTTTGTCGCCGGTACCGGCGAGCGTCAGCATCTTGCAGTCGCGCACAATGAACTTGCGGATCAAATGATTGCCCGCATCAGCAATGAGGATGTTGTCGTCGCAATCAGCCCAGAGGTGCTTGACACCCTTGAGCGGCGGCGCGGCAGTCGGGTCATCAAGCGCGACATCCTTGCCATCCGGGCTGCGCATCCGCAGACCGAGTCGCGTGGGGATGAACAGATTGCCTTTGGAATCGACTGCTTGCGCACGGCTAGCACCGATGCCGCTGACACTCTCGATGAGGCCGGTTCGCAGATTCACGACACGGATCGCCTTGCTGAAGCCGCCGAGATAAAGCTGGCTGTAGTCGCTGCTGAAACAGAGGCAGGCAATGCCGTCGAGTCCCGCGCTCGCGGCTGGGCCGCCATCGCCGCTGAGTATTTTCGTGCCGTTGCCGGCGAAGGTCGTCACGATGCCTGTCTTCGCATCCACGCGGCGCACGCTGTAATGATAGGTGTCGGCAATGAAGAGATTCCCCTGCGCATCCGCCACGAGGTTGTGCGGCGCGACAAAGCTCGCATCGCACGCAGGCTTCCCGTCACCCAGCGGAGCGTCTTTCGGACGCGCCTGAGACACGACCGTCAGGATGCCGGTTTTAGCATCGATGCGGAGGATGCGTGACGTTTCCTCGCAAATATACATATTGTCCTGCGGATCGAACGCGATGCCAAAGGGCTGGCTGAGTTTGCATTGGGTGGCCGGCAGACCTTCAACAGCAGTGCCATTGCCAGCGACGAGTTCAAGGTCACGCATGATCGTTGTGCCAGCAAGCGCCTTCGCAGCCGCCTGCTGGAACGCCTTGCGGACATCGCTGTTGTCACTGTTCGGAAAGTTTGCACGCTGCACCATCAGCACGTATGCAACCCCTTTCACAGGATCAATCCAGGCTTGCGTGCCCCAGGCGCCGCCATGTCCGAAACTGCCCGGCGAGAGCATCGCAGCCACACCCTCATGCGGCTTGCGCAGGATGCACGTGCCGAGTCCCCAGCCGTAATTGGCGCCCCAGGACTCCTTCTGAAAAAATCCTGTCGCGAGGTCACCGGTTTGCGGGATGGTGATGCATTTCATCGCAGCAGGGCTCAGGTAACAACGCCCGTCGAAGGTGCCGTTGTTCAGGAGCATCTGGCAAAAGCGCGCATAGTCGGATGCAGACGAGTAGAGTCCGCCGTTGCCCTGCGGCGGGCGTTTCCGCGTCCCCTCATAACCACTCCGGGGCGGAACAGGTTCGAGCGCGCCCGTGTCCTTGTTTTTGGCGTAAGCAATCGCGATGCGCGTGCGCTGCTCAACGGTCGGGTAGAAGGTTGTATCCTTCATGCCCAGAGGATTGAAGAGCCGTTCCTGTAGAAATCCATCGAAACTCATGCCACTCACCACCTCGACGATGCGGGCGGCGGCGTTGATGCCGCTCTGCGTATATTTCCACTTGTCGCCGGGCTCGTATTGCATGGGTGCAGCGAGCCAGAGCGGCACCAGATCCGCGAGCGTAGACGCCTGCATCGCCGCTTTGCCGTCAGCTTCGCCAAGACCGGAGGTGTGCGTGAGCAGGTGCGTGATGGTGAGTTTCGCAAGCTTGCCTGAGGGTGTCTTCAGATTGGCAAACCCGGGGAGATATTTTTCAACCGGATCAGCGACGTTCAGCTTGCCCTCATCCTGGAGCATCAGGACCGCTGTGGCGGTAATCGGTTTGGTCATTGAGGCTATCCAGAAAAGTGTGTCAGGGGTCATCGGCTTTTGGGCGGCCACATCAGCCAGGCCTGTGCACTCGACGTGGAGCAGCTTGTTTGTCCCGGCGACGATCGTGATCGCGCCCGCTATTTCATTCTTCGCCATCATCTCCTGCATCGCGGCGCCGACGCCAGGAAGCGTGGGTGTGTCGGCGAATGTCGGACATGCGAGACTCAGCGCCAGGACGGCAAAGGGCCTCAGTGACGTGATGGTGCCAGCTTGTTTGTTATTGCGCATACTGCATATTCCTCCTACGTACATCCCCAGAAATAAAAACAACAGTGTCAGTATATATGACCCTTTATCCGATTGTCCAACGGATTCCTTGGGGAATGATGAAAAGGGTGGCTCAGACATGCTGTCTATAACTTGGGGGCCAGGGTTCGGGGTTCAGGTTTGCCCACGGAACACGGAAAATTCACTTGGACGTTCGACGTTCGATGTTGAATGTTCGACCTGTCCGCCGTCTTGTCCGCCGTAGCCTTGGCGGAGGTGGAAGCCTTTGGCGAAGGTGGAAGCCTTGGCGTAGGCTGATGTTCGTATTCATCCACGTATGCCTGGAATGTCAACCGGGCGGGACTTGAGCCGTGCACTGTATCGGCACAAAAAGACCGCGCTATGAAGGCCCTTCAACGGCGCGGTCCGGGGTCGTTTTAATATTTTGGAAAGTTATATCAGGGGGATGGGGCGGTGAGCGAGACTTGGACATCGAGGTTTACCCACGCGCGTTAGCGCGTTGGGTGAAGCCGCTGGCTGGATCAAATATTGAGGGTTTTTCGGACGCTGTCAAGAGGGGTTGCAGGAGCATTCCATTCTTCGGCTCGGGCCTCTTTCAGGCATTGCAAGTCATCAGCGTCTTCAAGTGCTTCCTCGATGGAGAGGAATTCCTCGTAAGTCAGAACAACAAATGACTTCTTTCCGTCGCGTTCGAGGATGTTGGGTTTAAGATTGAGCATGACTTTCTTCTTTCTTAGCGATAAGCTTCTCGACGATGAATGACACGATAAACAGTGATTCTTTTCTCCGCCTCCACCTCAAAGAGAACGCGGTAACTTCCAACGCGAAGCCGATAGGCAGGTATAAAATTCGTAAGTTTTTTGACATCTCCTGATAAATTGTTTTGAAGCCCTTCCAAGGCATCGGCAATACGAGAAGCATCGTCCTTCCTTATCGCCTTTAAGTCTTTGATGGCTTTTGGCTTTAAAACAACTTCAAAATTCATGCTTTTACGATATGACATATAGGGGTGCATTGCAACCCCAAAATTTTCATTTCTACTTATTAATCCAACGTCGCCCTCTAGGCACGGTATTCCGTTGCCCAAGAGAACTGGTTAGCAGTTTGTTTTGGCCTCTCCGGGAATCGCCCGTAAAATGCGGACTAAGTAGTAAAGCACAGCTGCCAGTAACCCCGAAGTCAGCCCCAAGAGAGCCCAAAGTACAATGATAAGTAGCGCAAGCTTTTCGATGTTTTTCATGTTTCTATCTGCGAACATTTAATATGCCTCACGTGTCTTTTGCTGGCAGCCTTGCCAGCGATGACCAACGTGTTGCGCTTTCTGATGGCAAAATCAAGGTGAAAGCGACTGTATCGGAACAAAAGTTGAACAAATGTCCCGCCCAGAGAGCCGGGGATGAACGAGAGGCGTATTTTTTTTGCATCGAATACCGCGAACCACACGAATGAATACGAACATCCAACACCGAACATTGAACGTCGAATTTTGAATTTTGAATAACGGGCGATAGAGGGACAGACAAGAATGGCTCTAAGATAAGCGGCTGTGAGTCGTTTTATAGGGCGGAGTAGTCGATGGCCCAAACGCTCATCATCGGCTCGCAAGAAACTGGGAGAACAGGCATCCTGCCTGTTTGTTGAATGCACAGGCAGGATGCCTATGCTCCCAGTGACGTTCACCTTATTGTCGCTCCAGAATACGCTTAACTTAGCGTCATTCGGGACAGACAATGCTTTGCTGAAAGGAGCGCGGTCATCTTGACCGCACAGAGCCGAGACGGCTCTGCCACCTTATCCCCTGGGAACGTCGACCTCCCCGTCGGCATAAAAGTGGCGCAGACATTCCTGTCTGCGATTGTGCCCGTACGTAAGGAATGTCTGTCCCCCTGTTACCTTAAGATTATATCTCTTGCCGTCATATGACTCGGCCAAAGCCTAATGTGCATCATTTGGCCCTCACTTTCTGAGTTCTTTGATGATCCGATCCTTACTCCATGACGGGTCAACATAAGGGCAGAGATACGCAGGTCCAAGGTTGTCCGACCGAGCGTTCTCAAAGAAGTCACGTGCAGATTCGTGCAACTCTTCTGGGATGAGCAGGAACGCTACATCGCATGGGGAGAATGGGAACGGACCGACATGCCGCCATTCCCGTTCCCAGTCAAAGGCATACTTACTCGCCCCATAAGACCCCGGCGCGTCGATCAGCGGAGTAAGTCGCCAGATGAGTGCACCCGGGTCTCCTGCAGCTACAGTCATCATCTCTTGAAGGGCATGCCAGTGCGGTGAGTCCTTCCAAGCGTACCAAATGGGGCCACCGCCCTTAGACAGGACATACTCCTTTGTGAATGCCAGGCCATACTTCGTTCCTCGACGGGAGACCAGACGGTCCCAATGACCTGGGGGAATCTCGCTGAAACAGACCGCGCCCTGTTCCAAACTTTCAGGCGCCTTCGCCTTGCCCACCCCGAATCTGCGCATTGGTCTAAGAACTCCACTCCAGTAGATGCTCATCATGGTACCGTAATCGTTCTCTCCCTCTCCGCCCATGGTGAAGTGCACGACATAATTTGACATGTCATCCCAGTTGTCCGGATGTAGTCTCATGTGGCCTCGCTTTTATCAGTCTCCAAACGTTACGAGTTTACGTCAGAAATAAGCCAAGGCGGCTTATTTCTGTACGTTGGAATCGGTTGTTCGGCGTCTTCGATCTACCAGACTTGTTAATGGCGACTGTTGTCGTTTTTTCAGGTCAGCTACAATTTCGCGAAGATTGTGATGAAACCGTGTCGCATAGGCTTCACGATTTTGCCAAACTTCAGCTATGATTTCATCTTTGTATTTCATCACTATCCTAGCTGTCAGATAGCTAGGAATGGATGTTTCTATGTAGACGCTTTTCATGTCTTAAATTATACCCAATGGTGGTGTGCGACGCAACCTCAAGATTTATCAAACAACGCTTGCCTTGACGGAAGGCCGTAGGCTGCACCGTCCAAGGCTTGGTCTCACTTCCACTTCTCTGTCTTGAACTTGCCTTCGTAATCATAAGTCAGCACATCTGCCTTCGAAGTGATGGCGAAGATGACAGCTGTTCCCTTCTCGTACTGGAATACATCCAGAACGTGTTGGTCCTCGAAAACGAAGTGGGCGCTCCTCAACACCTTGTTCTTTCGGATGTGGTCACTGAGTCTGACCTCCTGCAATTTCTTGCCCTGGAACAAGGCGCTCTTGCCGATGATGGTCTTGTCGTTGGATTCCGAATGGGCGATTTCCTTCGGGCCAACACGGATTCGCCAGTGGGCCATTTCTATCCAGAGGGTGAACTCCCCCTTGGGTTTTCCGTCTGGATCACGTCGTCTTTGTCCGAACTCGAAAAACAGAAACGATCCAAACCCCTTCCAGACGCTCCACGGGGTTCTGCCTATGATTGAGTTGAGCAAGGTTTTGTTCATTTTATAACCCGAACGTCGCCCTCTAAGCACGGCATAGCCGTTGCCCAAGAGGACTGGTTAGCAGTTTGTTTTGGCCTCTCCAGGAATCGCCCGTAAAATGCGGACTAAGTAGTAAAGCACAGCTGCCAGCACCCCCGAAGTCAGTCCCAAGAGAGCCCAAAGCCAAGCAGAGGCGTTGTCTTTTCTAGCCGTTGAGAAAAGCCATATCGCAATGCCAATGTCTACCATCTTGCCAATCACAACTGACACCCACGAAAACATATATGTCAAATGCTTGAGATGCGGCAATTCTGCCTGTGACACATGCTCGGGTATGAGGTACAGACCCACATATGATGACAGAGGCAGTGATATAACCCAAAGTACAATGATAAGTAGCGCAAGCTTTTCGATATTTTTCATGTTTCTCTCTGCTAACGTTTAATGTGCCTCACGTGTCTTTTACTGGCAACCTTGCCAGCGATAGCCAAAGTGTTGCGCTTTCTGATGGCAAAATCAAGTTGAAAGCGACTGTATCTGAACGAAAGCTGGACAAGCGCCCCGGCCAGAGGAGCGGAAATTAACGGAGAGGAGTAACTTGGAAAGGAATAATGGAATGCTGGAATCTTGGAATATTGAAAGAAAACACGCTTGGGAGGGACGAGCGTCTGCTCGTCCTAGGCACGCAGACGCGTGCCCCTCCCAGAGACGGTATCCCGTCTCCCCCCATCATTCCAACATTCCCATATTCCAACATTCCAGTTTGAAGTTACAGTCACCCCCGCCTCACGGGGCTGTGAAGAGTATCCACGTGCGGCTGCGGGCGGGGATCTTGACCGTGAGCGTGACGGTGTAGTCGCGGTTGAGTTTCTGCTTTTTCAACGCTTCGCCATTGACGGAGATGACTGCGGCGTCCGAGAGTCCGGCATAATAGAGCGGAACGCTGATCTCGCGTTCGATCGCCTCTTCCAGCGGGTTATAGAAGACGGCGAGCGCCTTCTCTTTGCCCTGCGGATTTACATGCACGAAGCCGTCCCAGTCGCGTCCGTCAGGACGGCGCAGATGGATGATGTCGGCATCAAGCACTTCGCGATGGGCCTTGTAGAAGGAGACCCATTTCTTCACGAGTGCCTTGGTGTCCTCGGTGTCGTAGATGCGCGGGCCGCGGTAACACGCTTGGACGCCTGCTCCGAAGAGGTTGGAGAGGCGCGCTTCGTAGTGATCCAGATGTTCGCAGAGCGGTTCGATGGTCGCGGCCGCGCCGCCGCCATGGTACTGGGTGAGGGGCACGAACATCCAGCCCATGGAGGAGGTCTTCTCCCAGGTCCCGTCATAGATGTTCTGGCGCTCGATGATCTCCTGCTCGGCGCGGGGCAGGCTCCAGTTGTTCTCTTTGTAGTTCATGGCGCACTTGCTGGCGCCGTTGAGGTAGTACCAGTCCGGGATGTTCAGATAGACCCCGTTTGCGCGGCACCATTTGTAGAGCCCGGCAATCGCCTGGAACTGCACCCACTGGGAGTCGGCCAGCCCCTTGTGATACGGGTGGTCAATCGCGGCGCAGGTGTCGCCCGGATAGGAGCCGTCGTGCTCGAGGATGGCGAAGCCGGTGTTGCTCATGAAGGCCTTGAGCTGCTCAAGATACGCAACGCCCCACGTGGAGCCGAGGCAGGGCATCACGCCGTATCGGACGCGGTTGCCCGGCCCCCGGCAGTTGTCCTCCTTGGTCTTCGCGCCGCGGCTGGCCAGCAGGGAGTAGGCGCCGATGACGATGCCCTTGCTCCGCGCATAGTCCGCCACCTCCTTGTACTTCGCCTGATAAGCTGCGTCCGTGTTCTCCATGTTCATGCCGCTGCCGAAGCTGAGGATGATCATCTCCACGCCGACCTCGGACGCCTGGTCGATGATCTTGCGGATGGCCTCGGGGTTGTTGGAGATCAGATGGACCATGACCGGATTCTCCTGCGTCCACGGCGCGATGGTGCGATACATGCGGCGCTGGGCGAGTCCGCGGCGTTCGCGCTCGTGGCTGTCGCGGAAGAGTTCGAAGGCACGGATCGAGGTCATCTCCGCGCCGGGCGCAAGCTCGACGCCGGGACCGAACTCCGGCGCGACCTCCAGCAGCGCGGGGGTCTGGCACTCGTAGTTGATCTGCGTGCCGTAGGAGGGGTCGTTCTTGAAACGGACCGAGTGCTGGTTGGCACCCTTGCCGGTCATGTTCATGAAGGCGTAGTCGGTTTCGACGTAGAGGCTCGGAGACTCCCAGCGCGGATTGGACTCTGTGGAGCTTTCGTTCTCCATGATCTTCAGCGTCTCCACCAGTGTGCGGTCCACGCGCACGGGCTTTGACGCTGTGTTGCGGAGGGTCAGCCACTTCTCGATGAGCGGAATGTTGTCGTAGATCGCATAGTGCACCTGGATCTCGGGCAGATCCTTGCGCGCCGGGGCAGGCGCCCCCTCGGGTTCGGCGCCGAAAAGGACGACGCGGGTCACATGGCAGCGGATCAGCTTCTCCTTGTCCGCGCTCGGAAGGTCCTTGCCCATGCCGTCCCGTCCGACCTTGCCGACGCGGAGGGCCGTGGGCGTCGCAGGACAGGCAGCCGTGCCGATCCGCAGGAACTTCACGTTGTCCTGAGACGCTTCGCACAGGGCCGTCTTGCCCTCCAGGCGGACGCGCAGCGTCACCGACTTGGCGCGGTCCAGGACGCTGCCCAGCGGCGTACCGTTGATGTCGCAGCGCGCCTGATTGGGGCGGAAGACAAAGGTGACGTTGCCGGCGGGCGTCACGAGCGCGAGCCCGGGTCCCCAGACATTGGAGAGCGTGTCATCGCCAGCATCCACTGTGACCTCGGCCGTGACAGCCTCCTTGGGCCAGACGCGTTCCGCATAGACCGCAGTCTCGGGCGGCGTGTAGATCTCGCCGGCCTTGCCCTCGTTACAGAAGGAGGAGCGCGGATGCAGCGTGCTCGCCTGGACCTTCCAGGAGCCCTCCAGTTTCGGAATGAAGGTCTCCTCGAAGAGCACCTTGCCGGAGAGTTTGGCCGATGCTCCGGCAGGCGGAAGGAAGGTTAGTGTCACTGCCTTGCCAGGCGCCGGCCATGGGTAATCCTTGGCCAGCCATTCGGGGCGCTTCTTCCAGGGGAAGCGCGCGGCGAGCGGTTCCTCCTTCCAGCCGGAGAAGCGATAGGCATTGGGCATAGCGCGGAGCGACTCCAGCCACGCGGCCTTCAAAAAGTTCTGGCAGGGTTGGCCCTCCAGTCCGCCGACGGCGTACTCGATGCCATCCAGCGTGACCTTCGCCTCTGGACCTGTGGCCCGCAGAAGCTGCTCATTCGAAACCAAGTTCCGGTAGTCCACCGTCGCTGCATTGGGTGCCAGGCGAAAGACGCGACGGACCAACCCGTTGTCCAGCGTCAAGGAATGCTCAGCCTTGCTCTCGGTGATCTCTGCTTTGAACGCCGCCGGGCTGACGAGCCAGTCAACAGACGGATTGCTCGCAGAGGGTGCGGGACGCTCCGCACGAACACCTTGAGCAAGAACAATGACGAGTAGAATGACTAAACCTGCATGTTTCATGTTCATTTTTCCTTCATTTATTGATCAGCTTAATTTCTTCTTGCACGCAGCCGGCACAAGGCCTTATCAATAAATACAGCTGTTTAAGAAAAGAATCCCCGTTTTTTGTTTTTGAATTATGCACGATTCGTCCTCTTTTATCAAGCACGCATCTGCTCCGGGCGTACAGCTGCGAGTTGTTTGCAACTTTCCCAAAACTAGGATGTTCGATGTTCGACGTTCGATGTTGAATGTTCGATGTTCTTAACTACTTTCGCAAGGGACGTGTATCTTTTTTCATAATTTGAAATGTGCGCTCTACAGGTTTCGCACTTTTCAGGCGCGGCTCAGACGCCCGTCCGTACTGCCAGGCAACGACAGTGACCCTGACAGGATATTTAGCACGCGCAGGTAGCGCTGTGAACGTGAGCATATCGACCGCCACTTCAGCCGGACCTTCGCGAACGTAAAAATATACGGGTACGCCCGCATCGGACGCTGCCTGCAATCGAACCGACGACGTCCCCGCGCGCTGATCAGGAATCGGCTGGAAGGTGATGCGCTGCTCGGCACCCTGTTCGTTACGCAGCGGGATGTGCATCACAGCCTGCTGTGCCGCGCGCTTATACTCTGTATCGCCCGGATGGGTCGCCATGAACCAGATTTCGTTTGACCGCTTCGAATTGTTCATGCCCATGCGATAGAAGTTTACAGCAAAGGTGTCGGCGCTGATTTTGACCACCGGACCGCAGATGCGCTCAAGGGTGACCGGCCCGTTGCCTTGCGCATGTCCGACCGGACTTCCGACGGGCAGTCCGGTCCACCGAACAGGTCTCCCCTCCGGCACAGTATCCAGAAAACCGCCCGTGAGTTTGAAGGTCATGCCATCCGAGCCAGGAAGAAACCTCAAATCTACCTGAGCATGCGCCTTCGGATTCTGCCCGACGATTTTCCCTTCCTGCACATAGCCGAGCAGTTGCGTCTTCTTGTTGCAGTAAGTAGCCTGCAGTCGCTCGGTGGCCCGCGCCTGCTCACCGTCAAAACACCAGAAGGTTTCGTTCATGTCGCCCGTGTAGTGCCCGACAGGGGCAGCAGGCGCACGCGGCGGTTTGTCCATGCGCCAGCGATCGATCAGCCAGCCTTGCTTCAGCGGAGCAACAGACTTAAGCGGCCCAGACTGCATGGGCAGACGCGCCTGCACAGCGCTGCGCAGATACACGGCCAGAAACGCGGCGAGTTCGTCATGCGTGTCGAAGTGCCCGCCTCCAGCATCAGAGAGCATTGAAAAGGGAACCGCCGGATAGGCACGACGGAATGCCAAGGATCGTCCAGCGCGCTCGTCTGCCCACTCATATTCACCGCTCACGAGAAGCACCGGCACCCCCGTCAGTTTCTCACCTGCCCCACACAGCGGCGGCCGTTTCATATCAGGCCAGGACCCTTTCAACGAGATCGCCGCCAGTGTGCTGTCCGGATTGTGCATGGCATAGAGATACGGGAAATCTGCCAGGGCCGAGTGGCCGATAGCAATGACCGGCGCGTGCTCGAGTTCAGCGTAGCCCGACTCCGCAGCCAGCAGCCGGAACAGCTCTTCAAAATACTTTTGTTCGCGCTCGCCAAATTGGGCCTGCCCGCCGAGCGGCGGTGTAATCCAGATTTCAGCGATGCCGAGTTTCGCAAGCTCCGCACGGAAGAGCGCGTTCTCAAACAACGGCTCCTCCAGCATATTGTGCTGTCCGATGATTACGGCGCGTACGCGCTCGCACGTCGGCGGAATCCAGAGGAATGCGCGCGGCGGTTCCTTGGTTTCATCACTGATGACTGATGGGATCTGCACTGCCCATTGCCACTCCGCGGCAACAAGGCGGAGTGCCAAACCGACCCATATTGTCAGCACAAGGCATGATTTCATCTAAATTCCTTTTATTTGCATAACTGAAAACCCTCAATGGGGGGGGGGGGGGGGGGGGGTTGAGGATGCTCATCTTCGTGGAATACTTGACAGTCTAACAAATTCGGCAAAGGCTCGCAAGGCATCAAGTGGCGCGATTCTCTCTTCCGAGACTTCTCCGTGCGATGCAACGACATGTTTTTTTTGTTTTCAGTTGCCTTCTTCGGACGGTTTAAGTAAACTATTGACTTAAAGTTAGTCAATTTTTGACATTACCATTGACTTATCGATACCTAGAAGAATGGATGTTTGACCATGAAGAAAGCAGAGGTTACACGATGAAGAGCAACAACGGACGGCTGACGCAGAAGGCCGTTGCAGCGATGCGGGGCCTCTTTCCCTCCTTGCTGATTTACCCCCTTTTACTTGGTTACATTGTTTAGCCTGATGATAGTGGATCCTATTATTTTAATTACAAAAATTACAAGTGACCCGAGGGGTTGGCTTTGCTATTCTCAATAGCAAATAGGTGAGGTATTCGATCATGAAGCAAAATCAGCATCCCGTATCTGGACAGACAACATTCCAATGGCCATGGCTTAAGCATGCTTTTTGCATAGCACTCTGCATGGCTGCGCAGTCCCTGCTGGCCGAGGATCTCCGCCTCGGCATCATCGGGCTGGACACGTCACACGCCATCGCTTTTACGCAGGCGTTGAATGGCACCAACACGTTAGCGGCTCATAAAGGGTTTTGCATCTCGGCTATTTATCCGCCGGGGAGCAAGGATATCCCGTCCAGCACCAACCGGGTTGCCAAATATCTGGAGACTGTCAAGCCGTACAACGTAGAGATCGTCACGTCCATTGACAAGCTGCTCTTGCTGTGCGATGCCGTCCTGCTGGAGTCGAACGACGGTCGCGTCCATCTGGAGCAAGCACTTCCGGTCTTCAAATCTGGAAAGAAAGTCTTCATCGACAAACCCATTGCCGCATCGCTGACAGACTGCATTGTGTTGTTCAAACTCGCAGAGAAATACAAGGTGCCCATGTTCTCCTCCTCCTCCTTGCGCTATCTGGACAAGATTCAGGAGATCCGCGCCGGGAAGCACGGGATTGTTTCTGGCGCGGATGCCTGGAGCCCCTGTACGCTCGAACCGACGCATCCGGATTTGATGTGGTATGGCATCCACGGTGTGGAGACGCTCTTTACTGCAATGGGCACCGGCTGCGACTCCGTCGTACGCGCCAGTACGTTAGGGACGGATGTCGTGGTGGGGACCTGGAAAGACGGCCGCATCGGCGTCTTCCGGGGCACCCGCGCCGTCTCGGCAGGCTATGGCTACACCGTCTACACAACGAAGGGGATGATGACCTCGGGCAAGTTCTCCGGCTATGACGCGCTGCTCACCGAGATTTTGGCGTTTTTCAAGACAGGCGTGGTGCCTGTCTCCCCCGAGGAGACCATCGAGATCTTTGCTTTCATGGAGGCGGCGGACGAAAGCAAGCGCCGCAACGGCACGCCAGTCAAACTCGCTGAAGTGCTTGCAAAAGCGCAGCAAGAGGCCGCCGTAAAACTGGAAAGCTTGAAATAAAATCTGCAAGGAGGGTTCAGCATGAACAGAAGATCATTTATTCAACACTCGGCAGCGGCCGGGTTCACCATTCTCTCGGCGAACACACTGTTTGGTCAGGCGACCCCGTCGAAGACGGTTCGAATCGCCGTCATGGGCTGTCACGCGGCGGGACGCGGCTGGGCGATCATGAGCGCACTCATGAAGATACCGGGCGTGGAGATTGCAACGGTCTGCGACGTGGATTCACGGGCGCGCGATGAGGCGGCGGCACAGGTTCTGAAGATACAAGGGAAGCTGCCACAGAAAGAGGCCGATATCCGCAAGGTCCTTGAAGACAAGACGATTGATGGCGTGGTCTCTGCGACACCTGACCACTGGCATGCGCCATCGGCACTGATGACCATGAAGGCCGGCAAGGCTATTTACGTGGAGAAACCTGTCTCGCATAATCCGCACGAGGGCGAGATCCTGGTCGAGGCCTCAAAGATCTATAAAGTGCCCTTCCAGATGGGCAACCAGCGCCGCTCGTCCACGGTGTATCAAGCCGCACTCGCTGAAATCCATAATGGCATCATCGGCGATGCGCACTATGCGCGTTGCTGGTATACAACCCAACGTCAACCGATCGGCACAGGCAAAAAATCAGCACCGCCTGAATGGCTGGACTGGAATTTGTGGCAGGGCGTGGCACCGCGCAGGGAGTTCAAAGATAACCTCGTCCACTATAAGTGGCATTGGTCCCGGCACTACGGTACAGGGGAGTGCGGCAACAATGCGCCCCATCACATCGATATCGCCCGTCTGGCCTTGGGCGTGTTATTCCCGCGCCGTGTCACCTCCGGCGGCGGAAGGCTTTTCTATGAGGGCGACGACTGGGAGTGGTTTGATACGCAGACGGCTTCGATTGAGTTTGAAAACAGAAAGTTTATCTCCTGGGAGGGGTTCACCTCTGTCAAGGGAAGGCCTTATGAAGGAGTCGGCACGGGCGCGATGGTCTATGGCTTGAAAGGGTCTGTCCTCTTTGCCCCCAACGACACCTGTGTGCTTTTTGACGCAGCAGGGAAAGAGTTGCGGAAGTGGGGAGGCCAGGCTGTCACGGGTGATGCATCGTCCAACCGCACCAATCCGACGAATGATCTGGATGTCGCGCATGCCAGCAACTGGATTGCGTGCATCCGCGCCAACAGCACGGCCACAGCCTCGCCTGCGCTGGAGGCCCATGCGAGCACCTTGATCACCCATCTGGCCAACATTGCGCTGACCACCGGGGAGACTGTCTGGCTCGACCCCAAGACCGGCAAGCTAGCTGGCAAGGTCGGCCAGGAGCTCTGGTCGCGCGAATACGAAAAGGGCTGGGAGATGAAACTGTAATCGCACACGGAATAATATGAATATTACTATTGCAACAAATAAGAATACATTGGGGAAGCGCTCGGCTGAAGGGGCTGCAGCCACCATCATCCAAGCCATTGAAAAAAAGGGGAAGGCCTCGATCATCGTCGCGACCGGCGCAAGCCAATTCGAGTTTCTCCAACACCTCACGGCGGACACGCGCATTGACTGGTCCAAGGTCACGGTGTTCCATCTGGATGAATACGTGGGGCTGCCCGTGACGCATATCGCCAGCTTCCGCAGATATCTGCGCGAGCGACTGGTGCAGCAGCTCCCCTGCCCGCTTGCCGCCTTCCATGAGGTGGATGCCTCAAGCGATCCGCATCAGGAGTGCGAGCGACTCGGAGCCCTCATCTCGAAAGAGGTGATTGATCTCTGCTGCATGGGCATCGGCGAGAACGGTCATATTGCGTTCAATGATCCCCCGGCGGATTTCGTGACGGACAAGCCCTATCTGGTCGTCGACCTGGATCTGGGTTGCCGCCAGCAGCAGGTGAACGAGGGGTGGTTCCCGACGCTCGCAGATGTGCCGAAGCAGGCGATCAGCATGTCAGTCCAGCAGATCCTGAAGAGCAAGGTGCTGGTCAACAGCGTTCCCGGGGAGCGCAAAGCAGTTGCCGTTAAGAGTGCGCTCGAAGGGGAGATCACGCCGCTCTGCCCTGCCTCCATTTTGCGGACGCACCCGGATTGCCATCTCAACCTTGACACGGATTCAGCACGCCTCCTTAAACCATGACAAATACAGGCATAGCAACAGCGGACTACCTGATCATCTGCGGCTTCTTTGCAGTCATGCTCGGCATCGGCTACCATTTCGGGAAGCGGGTGAAGAGCATGTCGCAGTTCTTTGGCGGCGGCAAGCAGGTGCCCTGGTGGCTGGGAGGCGTCTCCTTCTTCATGGTCAGCTTCAGTGCCTTGGCGTTTGTCATGCACTCCGAGCTGGTCTACAAGTATGGAATCATCTCGCTTGTGCTGGGGTGGCTCCCCGTTCCCGCTGCAATCTTCAGCGCGATCCTGTTTGCCCGGCGGTGGCGCCGCGTGGCGCAGACGAGTCCGCTGGAATATATCGAGGCGCGTTATGGCACGGGCATGCGCCAGGGGCTGCTGTGGCTTGGACTGCCCACCCGCCTGCTGGACGACGCGATCAAGCTCTTTGCCATCGGGACGCTCGTCTCCGTCGGGCTCGGGTTCCCCTTTGAAAAGAGCATCATCGCCTGCTCACTTATCATTCTGGGCTACACCTTCATGGGCGGTCTGATGGCTGCCCTCGTGGCGGACTTTGTCCAGCTCGCCGTCATCGTGGCGGCTGTGGCCATTATGCCCTCTCTGGCCTTCAAGCATGCAGGCGGCGTGAGTGCGGTCCTGGAGAAGCTGCCTGAGAATTTCTGGAGTATCGCTCGAGGAGATGTCGGATATCCCGCCTCTTATCTGCTCTGTTATTTTCTGCTCCTGTTTTTGAATTACTCAACCTCCTGGGCGCTGGTACAGCGTTACTACTCGACCAAGGACGACAAGAGTGCGGTAAAGGTCGGACTGCTCGTCGCGGGGCTCTACGTTGTCGGGGTGCCGCTCTTCTATGCGCCTGCCTTCGCGGCGGTCGCGTTTCTGCCGGAGCTTGCGAGTACCAAGGATGTCTATCCGATGATCTGCAAGACGGTCCTTCCTGTCGGCATGCTCGGCATGGTCATTGCCGCGATGTTCTCGGCCACCATGTCCACGCTTGCGGGTGACTGCAACGCGGTGTCCTCTGTGCTGACCAATGACTTTTACAAGCGTTTCATCAACACGGGCAGTTCCGACAAACACTTGCTGATCGTCGGACGCATCAACACCGTCATCGTCGGGCTCATCATCTTAGGGATCACGCTGGTGATGCGCTCGCTTCAGGAGTCCAAGGACCTCTTCGACACCATGGCCAAAGTCTTTGGTGTCTTCCTTCCGCCTGTTGCAATCCCGATGCTGCTGGGGATGCTGACGCCGAAAGTCTCTTCATCAGGAGGCAAATACGCGCTTTTTGGAGGCATTGTTTCGGGTCTCGCTCTCTTTATCATCGGCGCAACGCATCCGTGGTTCAGGACCGCGCAGGCGTTAACGTTCCTGACCTCTGGCATGACCTTGCTCGGGTTGATTCTTGGCTCGCTTTTACAGCCTGACACCGGCGAGCGGAAGCAACGGGTTGAAACATTTTTTGAACGCTTTGCAAAACCTGCGGAGCTCGCTGGATCCGATACGGCGACTCAAGATTCGGGCATTGCCTCCTTCCTGCCGGTCATCGCGGGCGGGATCGCGAGCATGGGTTTCATTCTGATCCTCGCTGTGCTGGCAACCGTCGGGTTTGTCAAGGGCTCCATGAGTGTCTATGTGGGCACGACGCTGATCCTTGTGGCCTTCGGGCTCTGGGCTACTTCTAAATGGCAACGGAAGGAGTCTGCATGAAACTGAAAAATGTTTTAATCGAAACAGGGCTGCACGACTCACGGCAGAAGCTGGGCATCTGCCGTTATGCCAAAGAACAGAACTGGCACTTGACCTTTGACGAGCGCCTTTCGCTCCCGCGCGGCTGGAAGGGGGATGGTGTCCTGACGATCCTTCACGACCGGCAAGATCTCATCGACTACGTGAAGCATCTCCGTATCCCGGTTGTGGATATGGGGCTCTACCATCCAGAGATCAACGTTTCTCGGGTGATCGGCGACCATCAGGCGATCGGGCGTGTGGCCGCCGAGCATTTCATTCACTCCTTTTTCCGGCAGGCGGCGTGGTTCTCCAGCGACTGGACACCTGTCCATGCGCTTCGCTTTAAAGGGTTCCAGGATGCATGGACAAAGCCATCCGCCCTGTCCCATTCCCGCGCTCCGATTCATCGCTGGGTCTGGTGTGAGCAGACCTCCAATAAAACGTTTGATGACTGGACGCTCTTTACGCGCTGGATCGGCAAACACCTGCGAGACGCGCCAAAGCCCATCGCGGTCCTCACTTTTGACGATTACGATGCCATGCGAATACACGATGCCTGCATCAGCAACGACCTCGCCATTCCTGAAGAGGTCGCTATTCTGGGCGTGGACGACAACGAAATGATCTGCGATCACCAAGTCGTGCCGCTGGCCAGCGTGAAACACGATCTCGAAGAGGTGGGATATCGTGCAGCGGAATTGCTGGGAACACTCATGGCAGGGAGACCGAAGCGTAAAACACCCCTCCTCATCCCGCCCAAAGGCATCGCGCTTCGTCGAAGCGCAGAGACCGTCGCTGTGGAAAACCCAATGGTCCGGAACGCGCTGATTTACATCAAGGAGAACATACACCGCAGTTTCGGTGCTGAACAACTCGCCCAGCACCTGAAGATCCCGCGCAGCACATTGGATTTGGCCTTTACAAAGACCATCGGCCATTCGATCGGAACCGAAATCCTGCGGCAGCGTCTGGCACAAGTCAAGTTGCTCTTGCTCAACACCCTTTTAAAAATTCAAGAGATCGCTGCGCAAACTGGCTTTTGTAATGCATCCTATCTCAACAATCTCTTCCGCAAGGCTTACAAGCAAACGCCGCTTCGATACCGGCGGCAGCACAAAGGAGCGCCAGATGATCTGTGATCTTCAAGTCAATGGATTCATCGGAGTCGATTTCAGCAGTCCCGCGCTGACAGCACCCTCCTTCCGCGAGGCGTGCCACGCACTGCTTCAGCGCGGCACGACCGTCTTCCTCCCCACAGTCATCACCGCACCCGAGTCGCTTTATGAACGCAACCTGGCCTTGATGAGCGCTGTGCTGGAGCAGGATGACGAGCTCGCCCGCCATATCCCCGGGTTCCATCTCGAAGGCCCCTTCATCTCCTCCGAACCCGGGGCCGTCGGCGCACATGATCCTGCTGCAGTCTGCGCACCGGACAGCGCCCTGTTTGACCGCTTGCTGACCTATTCGGGCGGACGCATCAAACTGCTGACTGTCGCAGCGGACGTACCCGGTGCTGACAGGCTCGCACGCTATGCCATCGGAAAAGGTGTCGCGATCTCCTGCGGACACCACCTTGCAACAGCCGCGGACTTGAGCCGGATGGCGGAGGCTGGCGCAAGCGCGCTGACGCACTTCGGGAATGGCGTGCCCAATCTTCTGCACCGGCATAACAATCCGATCCTGGCCGGACTCGGCGAGACGCGGCTCAAGCTCATGTTCATTCCGGACGGACATCACCTGCCCGCTGATTTTCTTCGCATGCTCGCCAGCCTCATCCCCGCAACCCGCCTGATCGCGACTTCCGACGCCTCGCCCGCAGCTGGACTGCCACCCGGGCGCTACAATGTATTGGGCAACGATGTTGTGCTGGAACCCGACGGCCGTCTGCACAATCCAAAAAAACAATGCCTTGTCGGCTCCTCCGCGACCCTCTCGGAATGTGTCGAGGTGTTACGGAGCTTGCACTGTTTCACAGAGGAGCAGCTTGAAACCATCTCCTGGGAAAACCCCATGAACCTCATCGGACTATTTTCATAAACAACTTTTTTTAGTGGACGGTATGCCACTAAAGTAAAAAAGGAGAAGAAAACATGAACCAAGAGAGAACAATACGTGCAGGCAGACTGTCGCGCCTCGTGTGGGGGCTCGTCGCTCTGCTGGCAACAGGTGTTGCCCAGGCAACCCTTCTGGTACAAGAGAGTTTTGACTACCCGCTTGTATCGCCCATCAACAGCACACAGACCAACGGCCTCGGCTTCGCGGCTCTGTCGAGCTGGGGAAGCGTGAACGCCAACATCGTCGCCGGCCTCAGTTACACCGGCTATGCCGCAGCAGGCAGCAATGCCTTCCAAGTCACGGCTAACGGACGGATCCAACGCTCGCTCGCATCGAGCTTTGGCGGCAGCACGCTCTATGTCAGCATGCTGATCAACAATTACAACGCAAACGACACGCGCTTCGGCGTGGAATTTCGTCCCTCGGAAGGGCCTTGTTTCGGGCATGTGAACAACGGCTGGGGTATCTTTGCGGGGCAAAACGGGAACTGCGGCATCTCCAACAGCGGCGGATCTTACATGACATGGACAGGGGTCACGGCTCCGGCCGATTCGCTGACCCATCTGATCATCTTCAAGCTGGATTTTGCAGCTAATGCGATCAAACTCTATGTGGATCCTCTGCCCGCCCTGGGCGAGCCGGCAGCCCCCTCCGCCACGCTGGCCACCGGCGGAAACTGGACCATCAATCTGGACAGCGACACGTGGAACGCGATCTCGGTCATGCGCGGGAGCGGCGTCAACGAGACGATTGACGAGATCTGCATCGGCACGACCTGGGCTGACGTGGCGCCTGTGAATTCCGTTGCGACGACGACCGATGCGTGGTGGACCAATGTGACGGCCAGTGCTGGCGCTTCGTGGGGCGACGCGAACAACTGGGTCAATACCGCAGGTGCAAACGTGCTGCCAGGCCCTGGCAGCGCCTTTCTGACAATGCCCGGCGCATCGTACGCCGCGCTCTACGACAGCGTGCAGCCCGCGATATCAAACCTGACCGTAGAAAATGTGGCGCCCTATCGTACCGACCTCATCGTCAGCGACTCGCTGACCCATCTGGGTGGCGCGGCCATCCGTATAAGGGCAGGGTCCAGCATCACGATTACCAACGGCGGTGTCTGGAACTACTCAGGCGTCAACCGCGTGACAGACAACGGCGAGTCCATGCTCAGCATCCGCAACGGAGGCGAACTGAACGTCAACGGCGGGCTGATCAACTTCACCAATATTGTGGCTGCTTCGACGTCGTACGGCAACTCCATCAATGTGGGCTATCAATCCACCGGCACCCTGCGTGTCGCGTCAGGACGCATCGAGTTTTTGGAACGCGGACCTGCCGCGTTCACCAATGATAACCGCCAGTTGAGAATTGGCAGTGGTATCGGAGGCGTCGGCTTCATGGAAATCACTGGCGGTGCGGTGATGCTCGCCAAGATGAATGGCGTTGAGACGCTTGATGTCGGTTGCGGCGGCGGCGTTCCGATCGGCAGCACCAAGGGGACGGTCATTGTTTCGGGCGGACAGCTTGTCTTTACCAACAATCTCACTTGGAACCTTCTGCGCGTGGGCCAAAATTATGGCGAAGGTACTTTCATCATTACGAACGGGGGGTATGTCAATCTTCAAGCCAGCGGCAGGGCCTCGCGTGCCCAAGTCGGGTTGTCCCCCTTCGGCAAAGGGTTGCTGCGGATGACCAGCGGCAGGATGGTGGTGGGCGATGGCCTGACGGTTGGATATAACAACGGTAGCAGTACCGCTTGGGCGACCGGCGTGGTGGAGGTTGCGGGCGGATTACTTGAATCCGGCGCTGGCTTTGTTGTCGGGTATGCCGAGAATGCGTCCGGAGGCGGTCTTGGTTTCGGCACCGCGACCATCACCGGCGGCCGGGTGACCGAGGGTTTCTGGGGCACCTTTATCGGCCGGGCCCGGGCAGGTGGCGTCGCCATCGGAAGCATGACGATCACGAATGGTCTGCTTGACATCATCGGTTCGGCAGACCCCGAGGCAACGGGAACAGTGGCCGGGAACGGAGCATACTCTGGACTGGCGATTGGCGTCATCAACCCGAATGAGGCTAATGCGAGTACCCGCGCCCGCGGCGATCTGATTGTTTCCGGCAGCGGTGTCATCACCAACGCAGGCATGATGGTCGTCGGTGTCAACGGTGCCACCGGCACGGTAATTCAGACTGGCGGCACGATCATTCAAAATCCTACGGGGGGCAACGCTGAAATCAAGTCCCGCAAGCTGGTTGTCCTCGGTTACAATTTCGGAGCGTCCGGCGTCGTGAGCGGTGGCCTTGGGGCATACGAACTGAGCGGAGGCTCCTACTATACGCCGAACCAGACCTTCGTCGGCGGCGTGCCGACCAACCGCCTGTCTTACTCCCGCTCTGGCGGCGTCGGACTGCTGAAGGTCACGGGCGGTAGCTTTACAGTAACCAACAACACGCTGATGGTGGGCGGGTACGGCACGGGAACCGTCATGATCGGCTCCAACGGCGTCTGCTTTGCAAAGGACATCGTGTTCACCAACAACACGCAGTCCACACTGCGCTGCGAACTGGGCACGGAAGGTCTCGGCACGCTCACGGCCAGCTCGAACCTGGTGATCTGCGCAGGCGCGAAGCTCGAGGTCAACACCACCGCCTATCAGGGCAAGGCCGTCTGGGTCAAACTGGCCGACTGCGTCACACGCACCGGCAGCTTCGATCCAGCCAACATCACCATCACCGGACAAGGCGAGGTGAAACAGGACCGGAACAATGATCAGGATGTCTGGCTCTTTTTCCGGCGCGGAACCATGATCGGAATCCTGTAAGGCGTTTGGACGGCGGAGCGCGGGCAACCGCGCCCCGCCCGTCCAGCCCAAGCGTCAACACGAGTCAGAAATAGGAACAAAGAATCGGAGAGCGTTTCATGAACAGAGAAAATAGCGTGAATGTATGCAGCTCGGCGTGCCTTATTTGGGGTCTCGTCGCTCTGCTAACGAGCAGTGTGGCGCAGGCCACGCTGCTGGTACAGGAAGGGTTTGACTACCCGCTTGCATCACCCATCAACAGCACACAGACCAATGGCATCGGCTTCGCGGCTCTGTCGAGTTGGGGGAGCGTCAATGCCAATATAGTTGCCGGCCTCAAATTTGCTGGCCTTTCCACAGCAGGCAATAATGCTTTTCAGGTCACGTCAAGCACCCGGATTGAGCGCGCCCTCGCGTCGAGTTTTGGCGGCAGCACCTTCTACATCAGCATGCTGATCAACACCTACGGGGTGAACGACCCGCGCTTTGGCGTTGAACTGCGCAACGGAAATGGACCTTGCCTCGGGCGCGTGAACAACGGCTGGGGTTTCTTCGGTGGGACGAGCGGCTTGGGTGGCATCTCCAACACCAACGGGTCTTACCAGACGTGGGTGGGCGTCACGGCTGCCGCCGATTCACTCACCCATCTGATCATCTTCAAGTTCGATTACGAGGCCCAGGCGATCAAGCTCTATGTGGATCCTCTGTCGGCCTTGGGAGAGCAGACTCCTTCCGCCACGCTGGTCACCGGCGGAGCCTGGACTATAGCGCTGAACAGCCAACTGTGGACTGCGATCACGGCATTTCGCGGCGCCGGCGGCACTCCTTATGAGACCCTTGATGAAATTCGTATCGGCACGACGTGGGCCGACGTGGCCCCCGCAGATCCCGTCGCGACGACGACGGATTCGTGGTGGACCAATGTGGTAACAGGTGCCGGCGCCTCGTGGGGTGACTCGAACAACTGGGTCAACACCGCAGGGGCGAATGTGTTACCGGGGCCGGGCAGTGCCAATTTCACGATAGCAGGCTCATCGTACACCGCACTCTATGATAGCGTGCAGCCTTCAATCTCGAACCTGATTATACAGAACACGGCACCTTACCGCAGCGATCTGATTGTCAGCGCACCGCTGACCAGCCTGGGCGGCGCAGCCATCCGGCTGCTGTCGGGATCCAGTATGACGATCACCAATGGTGGCGTCTGGGACTACGTGGGCGCCAATGGCGCAACCGATAAAAACGAGTCCATGTTGAGCATCCGAAACAGTGGCGAACTGAATGTGGCCGGAGGCGTGATCGCGTTCACGAACATGCCGTTGGCCTCGACCTCCTACGGCAACTCCATCAATGTGGGCTACATGTCCACCGGCACCCTGAATGTCACGGACGGGCGGCTGGACTACTATGAGACCTTTCCGCGCGCCGCGACCAACGAGAACCGGACCCTGTGGATCGGCTACGGCGCGGGCGGCAACGGCACGCTGGATATCAGCGGCGGGACGGTAATCCTCGGAAAGCTGAATGGAAGCATTGACAATGAACCGATCCGTATCGGTTCGGGCAGCGGCACCCGGGGCACGGTCATCGTCTCGGGCGGAAAACTTGTGTGCACGAACTCGAGCACCTTCACTGTCGGCGTGAATAACGGCTATGGCGTGATGGTTGTGACGAATGCCGGTTATGTAAGTCTGGGGAGCGCGGGGCGTTCCTATGTTGGCAAGACCCCGTCCGGTTACGGCATGCTGCGGGTTGCCGGCGGCACTTACTATGTGGGCGATGGGATGACGGTTGGGTACAACGCCGGTTATAGCAGCGCTGTTGCCTCAACCGGCGTGCTGGAGGTCACGGGGGGGACGTTGAACGCGGGGGCCGGTTTCAATATGGGTGTGAGCCAGCAGGGCACGACGGTTGCTAATGGATACGTCAACATTTACGGCGGTCAGGTCGTCGAGGGCTACTGGGGTGTCTTCGTCGGCAGATGCCGCTCGCTGGGGGTCGGAGGTACGGGCAGAGGGCATCTGATGATCACGAACGGCCTGCTGAACATCACCGGCACCGCCTTCACCGGCACAGGCGGAAACAACGACCACTCCGGGTTGGCGATTGGCGATATCTACGACGCAGACAACAGCGCGAACGGCAGCGCCTGGGGTTATGCGACGGTTTCCGGCAGCGGCATCATCACCAACGTCGGCGTGTTGGTCATCGGCGTCAACGGTGGCACCGGTACGCTCATGCAGACCGGCGGCAAGATCGTGCATAACGCCAGTGGCGACAGCCGGCGTTTTACTATCCTGGGGTACGGAACCGGGGCAACCACCTACTATGGCGGCGGCAACGGGACCTACGAGATGTACGGCGGCACCTATTACACGCCAAACAATGTCTACGTCGGCGGTGTGCCGACGAACGTCCAGTCCTACTCCCGTTCGGGCGGCGTCGGCTTTTTGAAGGTAGCGGGCGGCAGCTTCACGGTCACCAACAACACATTGATGGTGGGCGGCAATGGAACAGGCACGCTGACGCTCGGCTCCAACGGCGTCTGTTTCGCGAGAACGATCATATTCACCAACAACACGCAGTCCACGCTGCGCTGCGAACTCGGCGCGGAAGGCCTCGGCACGCTCACGGCCAGCTCCAATCTGGTGATCTGCGCGGGCGCGAAGCTCGAGGTCAACACCACCGCCTATCAGGGCAAGGCTGTCTGGGTCAAACTTGCCGACTGCGTCACACGCACCGGCAGCTTCGATCCCGCGAATATCACCATCACGGGGCTAGGCGAAGTGAAGCAGGACCGGAACAACGATCAGGATGTCTGGCTCTTTTTCCGGCGCGGAACCATGATTGGAATTCTGTAAGCACGAGTCAGCAGGAAAATACAGAATGAAAACAATGACGAATAAATATGTGGTTGCGGCGCTTGCCGCCGCAACCTTCGGGCTGTTTTTTAACGTCCAGGCGCAATCCGTCTGGACCAATGGCGCTGGAAACTGGTCTTCAAATGGAAACCCCGGCTGGAATGGCACCGGCGTGCCGAATGCGACAGATGCAGTCGCAGACTCCTCGGCCGCCACCGGCAACATCACCGTGAACGGCAGTTACACGCTTGGCACACTGGCCCATAAGGTGTCGAATGCCGGCTGGGGATTCCTCACTGGCGGCACGGCGACCAAGTTGATCTTCGACGTCAGCTCCGGAAAAGCACTGATCGACGGCCCCGTCATTCCCCGGTACGGCTCGATGACGTGGAGCGCGAACCTGCAGTTGGATGATGATCTGGAGATTCGAACCACGATCACCAACCTGTTGAACAATTACGAGGCTGCCAATTTCAACTTGAACGGCGTCATCTCCGGAGCGGGGGGGATTTCGTTATCCAACGCCGTTATCGGCGCTTCAGTACCCGGTTCCAACGTGAGGCTGGTCTTGTCCAACACCAATTCATTCACGGGCGGCATCAAGGTCTATCCCGCCACAGCCGTGATCCTCACAAGCACGAACGCGGCCGGCTCGGGAACCGTCGACTTCAGCACGATCTCGGCGACTGCCTACTCTGATTTCTCGTTTCTGCAGTTCACCACCAAGTCGCAGACCCATGACAATGCGATTGTCGTCAAAAAGCCCGGCGGCGGATCACAGGCCTGTTGGTTCATTACTTCCCCAAGCTTGACCGACAACATCACCGTCACGCTCAATGGCTCGATCACCAACGTGACGGACGGGTATGCGGCGCGCATGCGATTCGGCAACGGGCCGGGCACACTGGTGCTGGGAGGCGACAACAGCGGCTGGTCCGGGGAACTGTATTTCGACAGTTGGGACGGCGGTAGCGGCGGCACGCTGATCGTCAACCACCTTCAGGCGTTGCCCACCTCGGTACGCTTCGACTGCAACAACGCAAACAAACTCGACAAGCCCGCGCGCGTCGCCATCCTTTTCAACGTGGCCGGAACATTCTCGGAACAGCTCCGGTTCAGCGGCTTCGCCGACGGTGCGACGACCAACTGGCCGACGCTGGGCACGACAGCCTCGCTGGTTGGCACGGTCAAGCTCATTAATGCCAATGCCATCTATTTCCGCACGCTGTCGCAGCCGCTCTCGCTCGATGTCGGTCATGCGGATGCCACGCTCGAACTCGTCTCCAGCCTGACCGACTTCTATAGCGGCAAACCCGAGACGTACGGCCCTGTTATAAAGAAGGGTTCCGGCACGGCCATCCTGGCCGGACCGAACAACACCTGGGGAGGCCCCACGACCGTCAGCAACGGCACATTGCTGGTCAATAGCAGCGTCGGCTGGGGCGCAGGCACCAATTCGCTGACCGTGTTGTCCGGTGCCACGCTGGGCGGCACAGGTGTCGTACGTACGGCCATGTCCACGATCCAGACGAGCGGTACGCTCGCGCCTGGACTGGGGTCGGACGCAATCGGCTTGCTCACGCTGACCAACCTGACGCTGGAAGCCAACGCCAACTACCGCTGCAACACCGACACCGCGAGCAGTGACCTTGTGCGTGTCATGAACAACGCCACGCTGGCCTCCGCTATGACAGTCACAGTCACCCGGGCCGACAGCACCATTATGCGTGGCGCTAGGACGATTCTTGAGGTGGTGAACGGCACACTATCGGGCAACCCTGCCAGCTGGACGGTGATTGCGCCTACGCGCGGATACTATATGGAACTCGCGCCAGGAGGCAAAGCTGTGCTACTGAAGGGACCACGGCAAGGCACCCTCATTGGAATTTTTTAAACCGCTCAGAGATCGAGGGCTCTCAGCATACACCTCGGCTACCTCCTGTATGGAGACGTTTCCGACACAGGTGTTTTGCTGGAGCCTCGCCTGACACAGAACCTGTTTACAGTTACACACAACACGGATATTATACATGAAACGAATTTATTTTGTGACCCTCTCCTTCGCTCTGTTGCTAACGGCTGACACCGTCTGGGCATTGCAAATCCAGACACTCGACCTCAAACGTCACCACCGTTTTTATGAAGGCACGGACAAGTCCTTTGTCGGCGACCCGTATGACTGGTCGGGCGTCGCCCGCACGTGGGATGTCGGCAAGTGGGGTGCCATGATCTCGCCCAGTTACTTCATCAGCGCCAACCATTTCCATCCGGCCAACGGGGAGACCTTCCGCTTCTATCACGGGAACAGCACGAACACCACGTATGAGGAGCGCGTTGTGCTCTCCGGCCAACGCATCGCCGACAGCGACATCTGGCTCGGCAAGCTGAGCGCTCCGGTTTCCAGTGCAGTGGCGAAGTATCCAGTTCTACAGTTGCCGTCAGAAGGCGATTATTACGGCAAAAAAATTCATTTTTGCGGTCGCCCCACCGACAACAACCAGGCGACCAACTCCCAAGCCCGTATTCACATGGGACTCAGCAGGCTCGTCAATACACTGACCCTGGGCGGACTGGGCAGGCAGTACTATTGGTATCGCACGGATCTTCCCTTCGGCGGGGACACGGCCTTGCAGGCCGAAGGAGGGGACTCCGGCGGCAGTAGCTTCATCGTATTCAATGGCATACCCACGCTTCTCGGAACGCATTATTCCTATTATTATTCCACCTTCATCCCCTACTACATCAGCGATATCAATAACGCGATGAGCGCGAGCGGCGAACAAGTCACGGTGATCGACCTCAACACGACACCAGCACTTCCTATAAATTTCACGGCCGACTTTGTCGGCGGCGGCACGGCCCTGCAGTGGACGGACATCGCCGACACGGAGACCGGCTACCAGCTTGAGCGGCGCACGACAGGAGGAACCTTCGCACCCTTGCAGACGCTGGCGGCCAACGCCGTCAGCTTCACAGACAGCAGCGCCGTTCCAAGCATCAGCTACGAGTATCGTCTGCGCGCATTCAACGCCTCCGGCAACTCTGAATGGGTCACGGCCTACCTCGCACGGCAGGAACACGCACTGCCCTACAGCGAATCCTTTGAGAGCTTCAGTCCCAACACGCTGCTACCCGGCTTCGAAGGCTGGTCCTCGGAGGATCCCGGCGCGGCGCGGGTCTCCACCAACGCTTCCCTGCTGGCCGCGCTGCACGCTTATGCGCAGCCGATCGGTTATCCGCTGCGCGCCGAATTGCACACGCAGATAGCTGCCATCGAGGGGGCTGTCACCAACCGGATCTCGGCCACGTCGGGCACGCCGGTCTGGTGTGACATGATGGCCGAACTGACGCGGACGGACGGACCTTTGCCGACCCCGCCAGCGGAGTTGCAATGCGCAATAATATTGGACAGCGAGGGCCGCCTCAATGTCTGGCACCGCGATGTGACAGGAGCGATTAACCGTTGGACCACGCTTGCGTGGCAGACGGCTCAGCCCTCGCAGTGGGTGCGCGTGACACTGCATCTGGACTATGCCACAATCGATGCGACACACAATGCCTGTTACTTCCAGCTCTTCATCGATGGTGTTGCACAAAGCAACGCGCTAGCCTATACCGCGAATAACGGCTCCGGCGTGTCAGGCGGCACGTGGTTCGCCATGTCGGCTGCCAGCGCACCCTCCGGCATGAGCTCGCTCTTCTTCGACGGCGTGGGCACGCTGGACGATCTCGTCGTGGACACCGCACGCCCCTTGATCGGCATGGGTCCGAAAGGCACGCCCGAGTGGTGGCTGGCTGACAACGGGCTGACCAACGCGCTCAGCTTGGCAGCGAACGAACTGGCGGACGGCGACAGCGACGGCTTCCTGAACTGGAAGGAGTATGTGGCAGGCACAAGCCCCACCAACGATACGAGCCTGTTGCGCTTCATCAACATGCCCGTCGAAGCAAACGGCCGCTTCGGCTTGATGATTCAGACAATGCCGGGACGGCGTTATACGCTCGAGGGTTCATCCACCTTGGAACCGGATAGCTGGGTGGCAGTTGCGTTCGCCCTCACCTCAGAAGGCACACCTTCGCAGCAAACCATCACAGCGACAGAGGAAACCCTGACGTTCTATGTCGAAGCTGACGGACCGTTACACTTCTTCCGGGTGCAGGCGTTGCCGTGATTGTCGCTCAGGCTCTGATGGTCTCACAGGTCTGCTCACATGGGCAGGCTCAATGCGTTGATGTCTTGTTGTGTTATTCTCGTACGTTTTCAGATCTGGAGAAATAGTTGTTACTATGAAATCACCTGTTATTCAGCCCCGTCTGGCCTCTGTGCTTTGTCTCTCCGCTGGTCTCTTGTCCGCTCCTGTACTAATGGGCCAAGTGCCGCGCGATATGGCCGTTGACCTGAGTGCGGCGGTCTCCACCAATACGCCCTGCATCACGCTGTCCTGGACACAGCGGATGCAAGCCAATATCACAGCGCAGAAAGTTTACCGACGGCTGAAAGGCACCTCTGCGTGGACTCAGACAAACACCCTCACAGTCACGCAGACCAGTTATGCTGATTCAACAGCTGTGCCAGGCGTGGAATACGAGTACTGGATGGCGCGCACCTTCACCGGGATCTATCCGTCGCCGGCGATGGGCTACATCAGCGCCGGCCTCAACGTGCCCGTGGTCGAAGCGCGCGGCAAGCTCCTGCTGGTGATCGATGACACGATGCTCGCGCCGCTTGCATCTGAAATCGAACAACTGAAAAAAGATCTCGCCGGCGACGGCTGGACCGTGCAGCCCATCACTGCCCAGCGTACGGCCACGGCAGCGAGCGTCAAGGCACTGCTCCAGACCGCCTATAACGCCGATCCCGCAAACATAAAGATGGTCTACCTGCTTGGACATGTACCTGTTCCGTATTCCGGCAACATGGCTCCCGACGGGCACGGGAATCATGTCGGGGCCTGGCCAGCGGACGGCTACTACGGCGAGATGAACGGGACATGGACAGACGCGACAGTGAACCGGACAGACGCATCTGATGTGCGAAACAGAAATAGCCCCGGTGACGGCAAGTTCGATCAGAGCAACTTTCCAAACGCGGTGGAACTGATGGTCGGGCGGGTGGATCTTCACAGCATGGCGCGTGCACCGTCACCTTCCGTTCCCGAAGTTACCCTGTTACGCCGCTATCTTCGCAAGGCGCATGACTTCCGGCACAAGCAGGGGGCGTATGCGGCCATTCCCCGGCAGAGCCTGATCCGGGACGGCTTCGGTGCCTTCGGAAGCGAACACTTCGCCATCGCCGGCTGGTCCTGGGCATTTACAAGCGTAGGGCAGATGATCGACGAGGCCCCGAGCATGCAATGGTTCTCGCCCACGTACGCGGGCGGCAAGACGTATCTTGTGGGGTATGGCAACGGCGGCGGCAGTTGGGAATATGCAGGATCCGTCGGGAACACCTCCGATTTCGGACGGCGGCCGAGCGGCGCTGTTTTCACAAGCCTCTTCGGCAGTTACTTCGGCGACTGGGATTGCGCAAATGCGCTGATGCGATCCGTGCTCGCGGGTACAGCGACGGGCGACTCCCTGGGCCTCACATGCTTCTGGGGCGGGCGTCCCAACCGGGTCATGCACCACATGGGCATGGGCGAGACAGCGGCATATGGTATGCGAGCTTCGCAAAATTCTCAGCTCGCGGGTGGCGGAGGCTACACGCCCTATTGCGATGCGCAAGTGCACAGCGGCCTGCTGGGTGACCCTGCCCTGCGGTTGCATGTCGTAGAACCGCCCCGCAACCTGGCTGCCTCCAGCGACAACGCCCAGGTCACGCTCGCCTGGACGGCCTCTACCGAGACGAACCTCTTGGGGTATACGGTCTACAGGGCGGATACGGCAACAGGTCCTTTCACACGCCTGACCGCTTCTCCGCTCGCCCTGACGAGCTATACGGATGCGACGGTCACGCCCGGCCAGAGCTACAGCTACCTTGTGCGCACACTGAAGCTTGAGACCGCACCCGGCGGAACCTACCAGAACCTCAGTGTGGGATCGATGGCGACCCTCCTTGCGAAGGCAGCGGCCACAGGGATCCCCCGCAATCCCAGCGGATTGACGATTACGCAAACCAATGCCGTGAGCGCGTTGCTCACATGGACTGACAATGCCGCGGACGAGACCGGCTACCGGATCGAACGCAAGATAAACGCGGGCGGCAGTTTTGCGCCCCTCGGAACAGTCGCAGCCGATGCGAACCACTTTCTTGACACGGGTATTTTCGCGCCAGGCTCCGTTTACTATTACCGGGTCATTGCCACGGGTGTCGCGGGGGATTCCGCTCCCTCGAGTGAAGTCTCTTTCGACGCAGACGCGGGATTCTTCGATGTCTCCACGACCCTCCTGAAAGCGAGCAAAGCAGCGGGCTCTGCGACATTGACGGTCAACCGTTTCGGAGGAAAGACCGGCGCGGCCAGCGTGCGTTATACGACGAGCGACTCCTCCGCCGTGGCAGGCACGCATTACACAGCCACCAGCGGAACACTGACGTGGAACGACGGCGAGACCGGCTCCAAGACGGTCGCCGTGCCGTTGCTCGCAACGGCGCTGCCGCAACCGGGCCGCCAGTTCAGGTTCACGTTGAGCAACCCTTCGTCCGGAACCGCCTTAGGCGTCTACTCGAGCATGGCTGTCCTGATCGAGGATCCGGCGGGTACGCTTCCCGCGCCATGGAGCCAAGCCACCCTTGGCACGGTCACTGCTTTTTCGCCCACCGTACTGACAGACGGCGTCCTCGGAACAGCGACCGTGGGCGGCGGCGGCGCAGTATCGGGCAGCAACAGCGACAACGGGCGCTTCATCTATCAGAGCCGCACAGGCGACGGCGTGATGACCGCCTACTTCCCGGCAGGCTCGCCTGCACACTATGCCGCACGCTATGCGGTCATGGTGCGCGAAACCCTTGGCAACAACGTCCTGATGGCCTCTGCCATGACCAGCGCCGACAGCGGCTTCGGCAGCAAGCTGACGACGCGTACCGCTCGAACAGGCAACGCCAGCGCATCGCCTTCCGCAGCCAATGCGTTGCGCCTGCCCTGCTGGCTGCGGCTCAGCCGCGCCGGACAAGTCTTTACGGCGGAGCATTCGGCAGACGGCTCGGCGTGGACCCTGCTCGGCACGTCGACACACACCTATATGCCCGAGACCGCCTTGTGGGGTATTTTCAGCTACTCGGCCAACTGGGCTGATTCCAGCACGTACGAAGGAGACTATTATCTGGCTCGGGCACAGAGTGTCTCTCTTTCGGACTTGCCTCCGCCTGTAACGCCTGCGGGACTCGCCGCGACCGTCGCCTCGTCGACCTCCATTTCCCTGCAGTGGAACTCCGCCTCGTTCGCGTCCGGCTACCGCATCGAACGGCGCAACGAGTCCGGCGGTTTCGCGGTTGTCGCCAGCGTGGCTTCATCGGATCTCGCGACCCAGAGCTTTACGGACACAGGGCTGGCGGTCAATACGGCTTACGGCTACCGTGTCATCGCCACACATGCCAATGTCGAAAGCTTGCCCTCCGACACCGCATATGCGTCAACGCCCGCCGACACGATGCTCGTGCTGACGACAGACAGCGCGGGCGGCGCCGACGCGACCGTGCGCCGGGACCTTCCTGAGATAGCCTTGGGCACGCAGACGAACCTGATGGTAGCGGGGTATGATCCGGACACCTGGAGCGTCCGCTCCGATGCCGCCAAGACGTACCTGCGCTTCGATCTCACAGGGGTCGGCGCATTCACATCCGCCAAGCTCAATCTCGCCTTTGTGGGCGAGAGTCGGTTTGCCGACGTCGGGTACTATATGCCCTACCTGGCTCTGCTTGCCGAAAGTTCGGACACGTGGGTCGAAAACACGATCACCTGGTCCAACGCGCCGCAGAACAACCTCTCGGGAGTCGGGTTTACAGGCTCTTTCACGGGAGTCGGGTACAACGAGTACTTCGAGGTGCTACCGTCTCCCGGCGAGGTGGTCACGTTCGAGTTGTCCGCTGCTTACCTCAGCAGCAACCGCGGCGCGAATAATCAAATCACCCTCGGGCTCGCACATTACGATGGCGGAGCGGTCATCGAGTGGGCATCCCGTGAACACCCCACCTTTGCCGCGCCCACGCTCGAACTCATTATCGCCTCCAGCCTGCCCAACCGGGCCTCCTTCCTGACAGCTGGACCGGGCAGCGGCTGGAGCATCGCACTGAATTGGAAGGACAATTCGACCAATGAAACAGGCTTTGTGATCGAGCGTCGCGAGGGCGCAGGAGCCTTTGCCGTCTTGCAGTCCATCGGCGCCAACGCTGTCAGTTTCTCGGATGCCACAACACAGGCGGGCATCACCTACACCTATCGCATACGGCCTTTCAATGCGTCCGGCGATGCCGAGTGGACGCCCGAGGCCACCTTCACGGCAGCCACGGTCGAGAACGCCGTCAGCACAGTCTGGGACGGCGGCGGAGCGGATACGCTGATCGACACACTCCTGAACTGGGACTTCAACACGCGTCCGGCGTTTGATGGTTCAGAAACGCTCTGCTTCGGCGCTGGAGGCACGACCGCCACCATCAACACCCCCGTCAGCCTGCGCGGCATTGTGTTGAACCGAGACGCCGACTTCACGCTGGCGGGCGGTGACGGTTCGCTGACACTCGGCGCGGGCGGCATTGTTGTCGCACTGCCAGGCACCACCTCGCGCAACTACACGCTGACCGAAGACCTGGCGCTCTCCGCGCTTCAGGCGTGGGGCATCACCAATAACGGCGCGGGTGTCGCCACGCTCACGGTGTCGGGCGGCATCTCCGACGGCGCTTCAACCTTCGGACTCGCCAAGTCCGGCAACGGCGTGCTCATCCTCGCCGGCAACAACAGCTACGACGGCGTGACTACGGTGCGGACCGGCGGCGTGCTGCGCGTCACACACGCCAATGCGTTGGGCAGCACCCTTGCCGCGACCTCAATCGAGAACGGCGGCTGGCTTGAAGTGAGCGGCGGCATTGCCGTAGCCGAACCGCTCACGCTCAATGGCGACGTAGCCCTGGGTTACGCGGGTACGCTCAGAAACACGGGCGGCAGCAACGTCTGGAGCGGACCCGTCACCTTGAACGGCGCGCGAATCCGCGTCACGGGAGGCAGCCTCGATGTCGTCGGCGGCATCTCCGGCGGCGGCGCCTTATGCGCAGACAGCGGAAAGAGCCTGAGAATTTCCACGGCACCGATCAACTTCGGAACCGGGGGCCTATACGCGCACAGCGGCGGCGGCATGCTCATCCTGAACGTGTCGGGCAATTCGTGGGGGGTGCTGGATTTAGGCGGCGGCTCCGTGCGGACCGATGTGGCCAATGCCTTGCCCCCGACTTCGACGCTGCAACTGAATCCCGGCACAAGTGTCGATCTCAACGGCAACAGCCAGACCGTGGGGCAGTTCAAGAATGCCAGCGCAACGGCCGGCGCGCGTACCGTGACCAGCGCAACGCCCGCCACGCTGACAGTCGACCAGAGCGCAACCACGTTCTTTGACGGTGTGCTGACCGGCGCGCTGGGCTTGACCAAGGCAGGCACAGGCACGCTCACACTTTCAAACGCCTTGAATACTTTGAGCGGGATCATCACCGTGCAGGGCGGAACGCTGATCATCGCTCCGGCCTCCTGCCTCGGCTCCAGTACAAACATCGTCGTCCAGAGCGGGACACTGGCGCTCCAGACGCAGACGGCCATCGCCGACAACGCCACACTCGCAATCTTGAACGGCGGAAAGGTCATGATCGGGACCAATCTGACAGAAACGGTAGACCGGCTCCTGCTCGACAACATGCTCATGGGCTGCGGCACGTATGGCTCGAGCACGAGCGGTGCGGAGCATGTGGATGACACTCATTTTGAAGGCAGCGGGCGGATTAACGTCCTGTCCAGTTTTCCGGCGGCCATTACGCTCCCGCCCGCAGTCGTGACTGTGGCTCCCGGAGAGAGTGCGGAGTTCAGTGTGACTGCGACTGGCTCAGACCCCCTCTTCTACCAATGGCACCGGAATGGCATGGACATCCCCGGCGCGACAGGTTCCGCCTACACCACGCCTGCAACAGTTTTTGAGGACAACGGCGCACGCTTCAGCGTGACGGTCTCCAATGCGCTGGGGACGGCCACGAGCGAAGATGTTGTATTGACCGTGTTTGACGCTACCCGTCACTCGCTGCCCTACCGCGAGCCCTTCGAGCGCTTCACGCCAGACTTCCTGCTGGCCGGTTTCGAAGGGTGGCGCGGCGTGGATACCGCAGCCCGGATATCGGCAGACACGGCCCTGCTGGAGAGGCTACACGCCTACGGACAGCCCATCGGCTTCCCGCTGCGGCATGAGGCGCATACCCTCGTCGCCCTCATCAGCAGCGCCATCACGAACCGCCTGACCGCTCCCTCCAACACAGCGGTCTGGTGTGACATGATGGTCGACCTCGCCCGGGAGGCCGGACAGCCGCCAGCCGTGCCGGCCGACATGCAGTGCGCGCTCTTCTTGGACGACACGGGGCATCTCAACGTCTGGCATCGCGACCTGGCAGGCGTGAGTAACCACTGGACTACGCTCGCCTGGCAGACCGCGCAGACCGCGCAATGGGCTCGCGTGACGCTGCATTTGGACTACGCCACGCTGGACACCGCTCACAACGCCCGCTATTTCCGGCTCTTCGTCGACGGCGCAGCACAGAGCAGCACCCTGGCCTATACTCTGAACGACGGCTCCGGCGTACCGGGCGGGACGTGGTTCGCCCTGACAGCCGCACCGGACAGGATCAACTCTCTCTTCTTTGACGGTAACGGCACGTTGGACGACCTGACAGTAGACACCCTTCGTCCGCTGATCGGTCTCGGCCCTCACGGCACGCCTGAATGGTGGTTGGCCGACAACGGACTGACCAACGCGCTCAGCTTGGCGCTCAACGAACTGGCGGACGACGACCGCGACGGCTTCCTGAACTGGAAGGAGTATGCGGCAGGCACAAGCCCCACCAACGATGCGAGCCTGTTGCGTTTCACCAACATGCCCGTCGAAGCGAATGGTCGCTTCGGACTGGTCATTCAGACAATGCCGGGACGACGTTATACGCTCGAGGGTTCCTCCACCTTGGAACCGAACAGTTGGGAGGCTGCAGCATTTGCCCTCACTTCAGAAGGCACACCTTCGCAGCAAACCATCACAGCGACAGCGGAAACCATGACGTTCTACGTCGAAGCTGACGGGCCATTACACTTCTTCCGCGTGCAGGTGGATGTGGCACCCTGAAGAGCGAACGCGTCGCGTGATAACGAGCAGGATCAACAGTATGCCCACGAGTGGAGTGCCGAACACACCACAACAGAAAAAACGAACATCTGTTCAAGAAAGAAAAAATGACACATGAAAACAAAGAAAAACGGGTATGGATTAGCGGTTCTTACCGCCGCAGCCTTCGGGTTGCTCTCTAACCTCCAGGCGCAGACCATCTCGGCCTGGACCAACGCGGTCAACGGTAATTGGAGCGACGCGGGCGCGTGGTCGGCCGCTGGCGTTCCAAATGCCAACATGGCGCATCTGACGAACTATCTGGCCTCCTACGCGGTGACCTACGATAGCGTCAATCCCGCATTCAAGGACCTGCGCATCGAAAATACGGGTACGCAAATAACGGACCTCCTGATCAGCGCGCCGCTGGTCAGCAATGGCGGCGCGGCGCTCCGGTTTCGACGCGGTTCGCGCGTGACGGTGAATGCTGGCGGCATCTGGACGTTTGACGGGGCAACCAACAGCGTCACAGACAAAGTCGAGTCTATGATGAGCATTCGCGATGGTGGCGAGTTTAACCTTGCGGGCGGTATAATGTCTTTTACGAATTTGCCTATTACCTCAACTACGTACGGCAACTATATCAACGTGGGGTACCAGTCCAGCGGCACGCTGAATATCACAAGCGGTCGGCTGGATTACTATGAGACGGTGCCGAGAGCGAGCACCAACAACAACCGCACACTGCGGATCGGCTATGGCAGCGGGGGCAACGGCACGCTGGAGATCAGCGGCGGGGCCGTGCTGCTGGGAAAAGAGGTCGGATATATCGATAATGAGCCGCTCCAGGTCGGTGTCGGCAGCGGCACCAGAGGCTTGGTCGTCATTTCGGGCGGGCGGCTTTCTTTCACGAACCCGTGTACGTTGATCGTCGGCCATAATTTCGGCATTGGCACATTTATTGTGACGAACACAGGTACCGCTTATTTTAAAAACACCGGCAACAACCGAACCTATATCGGCAGGACACCGAGCGGTAACGGCATGCTGCGGATGGACGGCGGCTACTTTATCTCGAATGACGGAACCACCATCGGATATAGTGCCGGTTACAGCACAGCCGTCTCAGCGACGGGCGTATTGGAAGTCACTTCGGGAACATTGGAGGCGGGCGCTTCGCTCTCAGTGGGGATGGGCCAGCAGGGAACGACGCCCGTTTATGGTTTTGTCAATGTCAGCGGCGGACGGCTGACCGAAAGCTACTACGGAGTTTACATCGGCCGGTCCCGCTTGGGCGGTGTCGGCATCGGGAGCATGACCATCACGAATGGCCTGCTGGACATTATCGGGGGAGGGGACCCCGCCGATGATGCGAGCTGGGCCCACTGCGGAATCGCCGTTGGCTCCATCTACCACAACGACGCCAACGCGAGCAACCAGGCCCGCGGGGAGTTGCTCGTCGCCGGCAGCGGCATCATTACCAACATCAGTTCTTTTATCATCGGCGCCAACGGTGCCACCGGCACGCTCACGCAGACCGGCGGTGTGATCAGGCATGCCCCTCCAAACGCTAACCGGTTGACCAATATCGGCTACGGTAGCGGAGCGACCTCTTACTTTGGCGGCGGCAACGGGACATACGCGCTGTCCGGCGGTTCGTTCTATACTCCGAACCGAGTCTTTGTCGGCGGCGTTCCGGTCAACGTCCAGACCTTCTCCCGCTCGGGCGGCACCGGCCTGCTGAAAGTCACGGGCGGTAGCTTTACAGTGACCAACAACACGCTGATGGTGGGCGGGTACGGCACGGGAACCGTGACGATCGGCTCCAACGGCGTCTGCTTCGCGAAGGACATCGTGTTCACCAACAACACGCAGTCTACGCTACGCTGCGAACTCGGCACGGAAGGTCTCGGCACGCTCACGGCCAGCTCCAATCTGGCAATCTGCGCAGGCGCGAAGCTCGAGGTCGACACCCGTGCCTACCAGGGCAAGGGTGTCTGGGTCAAACTCGCCGACTGCGCCACGCGCACAGGCAGCTTCGATCCAGCAAACATCACGATCACGGGGCAAGGCGAGGTGAAACAGGACCGGAACAACGATCAGGATGTCTGGCTCTATTTCCGGCGCGGAACCATGATCGCAATCCTATAAGCCCTTCGGGCGACGGGGCGCGGGTAACCGCGCCCCGCTCATCCAGGCAAAGACAACCCCTTGAAAAATGTAATAAGACTCAGCATATGAAGAAAATCGTTCTCTCTGTTTTTACCCTTGGATTGCTGCAGGTTCCTGTCACCGTGTGGGCGCTGAAAATACAGACACTCGACCTCAAACGGCACCACCGTTTTTATGAAGGGACCGACAAGTCCTTTGTCGGCGACCCCTATGACTGGTCGGGTGTCGCCCGGACGTGGGACGTTGGAAAGTGGGGTGCCCTGATCTCGCCCAGCTACTTCATCAGTGCCAACCATCTCCACCCCGCAAACGGGGAGACGTTCCGTTTCTATCACGGGAACAGCACGAACGATACGTATGAGGAGCGCATGGTGCTCTCCGGCCAACGCATTGCCGACAGCGACATCTGGCTCGGCAAGCTGAGCGCGCCGGTTTCCAGCGCGGTGGCGAAGTATCCGGTTCTGCATTTGCCGACGGAGAGCGATTACGTGGACAAGAAGATCCTTTTTTGCGGTCGCCCCACCGACAACAATCGAGCGACTAACTCACAGTTCCGCATTCATATGGGATTCAGCAGACTTGTCACTACACTGACGATTCGCGGGCTGGGCAGGCAGTACTATTGGTGTCATACGGACCGCCCCTTCGGCGGGGACACGGCCTTGCAGTCCGAAGGCGGCGACTCCGGCGGCAGCAGCTTCATCGTGTTCAACGGAACCCCGACCCTTCTCGGAACGCACTATTCCTATTACTATTCCACATTCATCCCCTACTACATCACCGATATCAATACCGCCATGAGCGGCAGCGGCGAGCACCTCACGGTGCTGGACCCCGACACAACTCCGTCTCTGTCCCAAAATGTCGAGACCCGTTTTGCTTCTGGTATTGGCACACTGTTGCAGTGGGGCGATATCGCCGACACGGTGACCGGCGACCCGCTTGAACGGCATAGTCCATTTCGTTAAAAAGGGAGAGACGATGCAAATTTCTATTATCCAAATGAAGACAGCCGTGAAACAAAGCACACTCTCCGTGTTGGGTTGCATCTTTCTGCTGACAGACGCCCGCGCTGAAAATGCAATGCCCGAAGGCTGGCAGACCGTCGCACCACGCGACGAGATCCGTCCGGCCTTTTCATTCGAGCCGAGGGGCGGCCCCCAAGGGGAGGGCAGTTTCGTGGTCGCCCACGACCTGCGCGACGGGCTGGACGGATGGTTCCAGAAGGCGTTCACGGTGACCGGCGGCGAATGCTACCGCTTCCACGCGGTCCGCAAGACGCTTAACGTGCGCGTGCCGCGCCGCAGCGCTGTGGTACGTGTGCTCTGGCAGGATGAGGCGGGACGCAAGGTTTCTTCCGGCATTTCGGAGTGGCAGCGCAAGACGCTCGGACACGTTCCCAGTGCCGAACCCGACTACCCGGTCGATGGCGCGACCGATCCGCTAGGCTGGACCGCAGTCTCCGGAGTGTACCGCGCCCCGCCCACGGCCGCGCGAGCCCTGGTCGAACTGCATCTGCAATGGGCTCCTAACGGGCGCGTCGAGTGGAGCGAGGTCCAGTTCGAGAAGGCCGAGCCGCCGCCGCCTCGCAAGGCACGGCTTGCCACGATACACTACAAACCGAAAGGCCGATCACCTCGGGAGAACTGCGAGGAGTACGCGCCACTCCTCGCGGAGGCAGCCCGGCAGAAAGCCGATCTCGTCGTGCTCGGGGAAACGGTCACAGCGGCGGGTGTGAAGCTGAAGTCGGAAGAGGTGGCTGAACCCATACCTGGACCGACAACCCGCTATTTCGGGGAGCTGGCCAGAACCAACAACCTGCACATCGTGCTGAGCTTGTACGAACGGGATGGGCATCTGGTTTACAATGCGGCGGTTCTTCTCGGCCCTGATGGCAGGCTGGTCGGCAAATACCGCAAGGTGTGCCTCCCGCCCGGCGAGGCCGAGAAAGGCATCGCGCCTGGATGCGACTATCCAGTGTTTGACACGACGTTCGGGAAGGTGGGCATGATGGTGTGCTATGACGGTTTCTTTCCCGAAGTCGCCCGCGAACTCTCGAACCGTGGGGCGGAAATCATCGCCTGGCCGGTCTGGGGCTGCAACCCGCTATTGGCCAGAGCCCGCGCGTGCGAGAATCACGTTTATCTTGTCAGCAGCACGTTTGTGGAACCGGAAGAGAACTGGATGACTTCCGCGGTCTTCGATCAGACAGGCGCCCTGATCGCGCAGGCAGGGGAATGGGGTTCGGTCGCGGTCGCCGAAGTCGATTTGAGCCAGTCCACCATCGGGCCATATAATCTCGGCGACTTCCGCGCGATGGTGCCCCGGCATCGGCCTGTCTCCGTGCCGGAACCACTCAGGGTAAGGGACGGCACCCCGTGAGGGCAACTCGGAATGGAGAATCACAGTTCAAGAAAGGAAGAAGACACATAAAAAAAAGGAAGAACAGGCATGGTGGGGCGGCACTGGCCGCAGCGGCCTTCGGGCTGCTCTCTAGCGGAGTGACCCTGGCGGCACCCTTGGTGCAGGAGGGATTCGATTACCCCTTGGTCTCGCCCATTGACGGCACGCAGACCAACGGTGTCGGCTTCGCAACATCATCAAGCTGGGGGTCGGGTGCTTCGGCCTACGCCAGCGTCATCCCCGGCCTCCGCTATCCCGGGTTGAGCACCTCCGGACGCAGTGCCATCCGGTCGTCTGGCTATGGGGCGAATCTGCGCGCCACAGCCGCCCTTTACGGCGGCAGCACGTTCTACCTGAGCATGCTGATCAACGCCAACAGCACCGAAACCACACGTTTCGGGTTCGAGTTGTTTGACGGATCGGGCGGCCCCCTGTTCGGACGGGTGAACAGCGGCTGGGGCATGCTTTCGGGGCCTGCCGGCAAGATGGGCATCTATAATTCCGACGGCGCCTACAAGCCTTGGGTGGGAGTGACGAGCGCGGCAGACACCGCCATGCACCTGATCGTCGTCAAGATCGATTACCAAGCCAACGCGATCAAGCTTTACGTCGATCCGGTGGTGAACGGCGTCGAGCCTGCACCTTCCGCCACCCTAACGAGCGGCGGGAAATGGACGGTCAATCTGAACAGCCAGAAGTGGAATAGCATCCGACTGTTCCACGAGAACGCAAACCAGACCGCCGACGAGTTGCGCATCGGTACGACCTGGGCCGATGTGGTTCCTGTGCGAGTCAGTAGTGGCGATGTGAGCGCCGCCTTCTTTGTCGCGCCCGATGGCAGCGACACCAACGATGGCACCTTCACGGCGCCTTTCGCTACGTTGGAGCGGGCGCGTGATGCGCTCAATCTGGCTCTGCAAACGGGCGACCTGCCGGTCGAAGGCGTGACGATCTGGCTGCGCGGAGGCCTCCATGCGCGCACCAACACCTTCGAACTGACGACCAGTGACTCAGGCACGGCAAACAGCCCGATCACTTATCGTTCATGGCCCGGAGAGACAGCCCGCATCCATGGTGCCCGGTCGCTCCTGCCGGAATGGTTTTCTGTCGTGACGAACGGTTCGCCGGTCTGGGCGCGGCTCGACACCGCAGCGCGCGGCAACGTCATGCAGGTCGATCTGGCGGCGCACGGCATCACCGACTACGGCACGCTGCGCAGGCGCGGCATCGGTTCCTCCTCGACGCTCGGTGCGCTGGAACTGGTCTTCGATGGCAAACCGCAGCAGCTCGCGCGCTGGCCGGATGTCGGCCAGACCAGCGGTACGGAAGCCTTGAACGGCTGGGCGTATACCGCCTTTCCGCTTTCCGACACGAATTTCACGTACGTCGGAACCCGTCCCGCACGCTGGACGCAGGCGGAGGAGCTCTGGTTCCATGGGTTCTTTGCGAATCATTGGTCGGACACCCATATCAAGAGCGCGTCACTCAACACGACCACCCGCAAGGTCACCTTTGACGAAGAGCCCGCCTACGGCATCACCAATAATATGCCGTACTACGCGGAGAATCTCCTGGAGGAGATTACGATGCCCGGCGAGTGGTACGTCAATCGCGTCAGCGGCATCCTCTACTTCTGGCCGCCGGTTGCTCCGGTCGGACACGACATCCAGATCTCCATGCTGGAAGTGCCGCTACTGCGTTTTACAGGCACCCGGCACATGATCTGGCAGGACATCGTTTTGGAAGCTGCGCGTGGTGACTTGCTCGCCATGACGGGCGGTGACAACAACCGCTTCCTTAATTGTCACCTGCGCAACTCAGGCAACTACGCCGCCAAGCTCAGCGGGGGCGCTCGCAACGGGTTCAGCGGTTGCGAGATCTCGGATACGGGCGACGGTGGCATCATCATGTCGGGCGGCACGCGCGCCACCTTAACCGGGGCAGGCAATTTTGTGCGCAACTGCACAATCCACGGGTTCGGGCGCTTTGACTGGATGTATACGCCGGCCATCAATTTTAGCGGTGTCGGCCAGATTGTCTCGCACAACCTGCTCTACGATTCGCCGCATGTTGCCATCGGATTCGGTGAGAGTAACTATCAACTCGTCGAATTCAATGACGTGCGCAATGTCAACAAATGGTCGTCCGACGCAGGCTCCATCTACACCGGACGCGACCTCGGCGCGCATGGCTCGATCATCGCGAACAATTTCGTTCACGATATTGCCGGACAGTTTGGCGAAGGGGTTGGACTCGGTACGCACGGCATCTATCTGGACGACTGTATCGCGGGCATCGAGGTCTTCGGCAACATCTGCTACAAAGTTTCCGGGATGGGCATTCAGCATGGAGGCGGGCGTGACGACCTGATGCACAATAATTTGTTCGTCAAGTGCGGTAAGGCTATGGGCTCAGATACGCGGGGCCTCTCCTGGGACATGAGCAACACTTGGGCGAAAGTGCAGGCGTTGCCTTATCACAGTACGATCTGGTCGAACGCCTTCCCGCAACTGTATGCCATGCCGACCAACTGGGTCACGGTCACCAACAGCGCGTGGCTGGCCCCGCACAATACTGTTTTCTCGCGCAACCTCGGCTACAGCAATGCGGTTTGGACATCCGGCAGCAGCGCGATCGCTTATTTTGCGGAGGTCGCCAACAATGTGACCAACAGCAATCCGCTGTTCGTCGACGAGGCCAAGACAAACCTGACCCTGCGTCCCGATTCACCCGCATTCAGCATCCCGGGTTTCAAAGATATCCCCTTCAGTCAGATCGGCCCGGAGAAGGGTTCGCTGCGGGAATTGGCCCGGTGGGACTTTCTGACGGCCTCGGACCGCGACGGGTTTGCCCCCGAACGGTTGGTCGTCCCTTCGGCGCTGAGCGTCAGCGGCATGACCGCCCGCGCGGCACCCGGTCATCCGACGTGGTCTGTCGAGGTGCCACATGCAGAAATGGACGGCACCAACGAGACCGAGGCCGTCGCGAGCGGGGACTATGTTGAAGTCACGGTCACACCCAGAACGGAGCAACTCCTGTCGTTGCGAGCACTTGCCTTCAACCTGCGCAAGAGCGGTAGCGCCGTCGGGGCCACGCTCTTCCTTCGATCCAGTGCGGACGGTTTTGCCGCCACGCTGGGTAGCGTCACCGTCAGCGGCTCGAATGAGTGGAACCTGAAGACGTTATCACTTGCGGGTGTTGCCGCCTTGCAGGGGCGTACCACGCCCGTGACCTTGCGACTCTACACGTATAAACCGAGTGACGACAACGGCACACTGCGGCTGGCGCTCGACAACCTCGCGATCAGCGGGGTAAATCAGATTTTCAGTTCCGTTGTCGTATCGCCGGCCAGCGTCTCTGTCGCCGCCTACACCACCCGGCCGTTCACCGCCACAGCCCTCGATCAGTACGGCGAACCCCTGGTAACGCAACCTGAATTTGCTTGGACCGTGACAGGCGGGGGGGTGATCGATGCGGACGGACGGTTTGCGGTCGGCGGAATAGCCGGGGGACCGTATGAGGTGATCGCGACGGCCGACGGCACGAGCGGGGCAACGAGCGTGACGGTCATCGCAAGCCCCGTGCGCAAATTTAAAATTATTTTTGACGGCTATGACGGCGGCGAAACGTTGACGAACTTCCCCGCGTTGGTGAAGTTCACCGCCGCGATGACGAACGGCTTCGCCTATGGACAGATGGCCTCGACGCACGGGTATGACCTGCGTTTTATGAACGCTGCCGAAACGCAGGAGTTGGACTACGAGGTGGAGAACTGGAACACGAATGGCGAATCATGCGTGTGGGTGCGCGTGCCGCAATTGGCGAAGGGCACCTCTATCTGGGCCAGTTGGGGAGATACAACTCTGTCTACCGCTGCGCCCGCATACACAACCAACGGAGCGGTGTGGGCTAATGGTTATTTTGGCGTCTGGCATCTGGCAGAGGGTACAAATACGCAAGGGGCGCGTGACTCTTCCCCTGCTCACAATGACGGTGTGCCGACGGGTACCCCCGCTGTCGGTGCAGGTACCATCGGCGGCGCACGTGGCATGACCGGCCTGCACAAGTTCACTGCAGACGGGGTGGACCTGAGAAATCAGGCGTTCACGCTGGAGGTTTGGGCCAAGCGGACGGCGGGGACGACAGGGGAGAACTACTGGGCTGGCGGCGGGACGGCCTCCGCAGTGCACGGGCTTCACTGTGGCTTCCGAAACAATGGCGGTGTTGACCGTATCGGGTTCAAGCTGTATAGCGACGATGTCGAATGCGCCACCGATTATAGCGGCGACCGCGGAACATGGCACGCCTACGCTATGGTCATGAACGGGAACCACATCAAATCGATCTACCGCGACGGTGTTTTGCTCGCGACAACCGGCAGTAACAATAGCTTCTATCAGAGCACGGGGCTGGTCATCGGCGGCAAGTACGGCGGCATCACGAACTACAACGGCTGGCTGGATGAGATGCGCGTCTCGCCTGGCATCGTGCGTTCGTCGAGTTACCTTCGGGCGAGTTGGCTGAGCCAAGCGTCAAACAGCGTGTTTCAGACCATGGGGATTACCTTTGATGCGTGGGAGTTGGCCGACACCGGCGCAACCATGTGGGACGGCGGCGGGGGGACTGTCGATACGTTGATCAGCACGCCCAGCAACTGGCAACTCGACACGCCGCCGACCTTCGACGGGGCAGCACGCGTGACCTTTGGCATGGGGGGAACCTCGGCGAGACTCGACAGGCCCGTCGCTTTTCGCAGTGTGCTTTTCTACCGTGATGCCGATTTCACGCTGAACGCCAGCGCGGGCGACCTGACCCTCGGTGACGGCGGGATCGCGGCCACACTGCCTAACGCCACCAGCCGCAATTATAGAATCGACGCGGATGTTTCGCTTGCCGCCAATCAAGTGTGGGGTATTACAAATAACGGCGCTGGAAAAGCGACGGTGACCCTCTCCTGCTCGATCAGGGGGGGAGCAAGCAATGGCATCACCAAAACCGGCAACGGCGTTCTCGCGCTATCGGGCAACAACGTCTATAACGGCGTGACGACGGTACAGACGGGGGGGTGCATGCGCATTTCGCACGCCAACGCGCTGGGTTCTGTCTCGGGGAATACGATTATTGAGAACGGCGGCTGGCTGGAGATCAGCGGCGGCATCACCGTGTCCGAGCCGATCGAGCTGAGTGGTGATGCCGCCAGCCAGTACGCGGGCGCGCTGCGTTCCACAGGTGGCAATAATATCTGGAGCGGCCCGATCACGCAAGGCAGCGCGACGCGCATCGGCGTCTCCGACGGCAGCCTCGAGATCACGGGTGGCTTTTCGGGTACGAAGGGTCTCGCCTTCCAGCAAGGAGGCACCCTGACACTTAGCGGGCAGCCTTTTACGCTAGGGACCTCAGCCCTTTACGTACACGGCAGCGGCCTGCTGCTCCTGGCCGTAACGGGCAACACGTGGAGCACCTTGGATCTCGCTAACGGGGGCACCTTGCGCATGACCGTCGCCAATGCGCTGCCGGCCACGTCGACACTCCAGCTTAACGTCAACTCCGTCGTTGATCTGAACGGCTATCACCAAACCGTCGGGCAGCTCAATAACTCGGGGGCTTCAGCGGGTTCGCGATTGATCACCAGCGCGGCACCCGCCACGCTGACCGTCAACCAGAGCGCAAACACCCGCTACGACGGCCGCCTCGCCGGCGCAGTGGGACTGGCCAAGAACGGCGCAGGCGAACTCGTGCTCTCCAATGCCTTGAACACGCTCAGCGGCAACATCACCGTGCAGGGCGGCACACTGACGGTCGCACCCGCCTCCTGCCTCGGCACCAGTACCAACATCACCGTGAACCATGGCACGCTGCGCCTCCTGACGCAAACAGCCCTTGCTGACAGGGCTACGCTCGCAATCGAAAACAACGGGAAAGTGAATATCGCAGCCGGCCTGACCGAAACCGTGGAGCGACTGCTTCTGGATGGTGAGGCGGTGGTGCTCAACGGCACGTGGGGCGCAAGCGGCAGCGGCGCGAAGCATGTGGATAATATCCATTTTGAGGGCGGTGGAAGGATCTCCGTGGCGCTTCGCCACACACTGCCCTACCGGGAGTCATTTGAAGCGTTTACACCCGGTTTTTTGCTGGCAGGCTTTGAAGGCTGGGTAGCCGGACAGGCCGGGGCCGGGCACATCTCCTCTGACACCCCTGCGCTGCCAGGGTTGCTGGCTTATGACGCGGCAATCGGCTATCCTCTGCGCGACGCGCCTCATACACAGGTCGCTGTTTTAGGCAGTGCCCTCGCCAACCGCCTGACTGCTCCGTCCAACACGGCCGTATGGTGTGACATGATGGTCGAGCTTGAACGCTTGAGCGAAGAGGGGCTGACTCCGGACATGCCTGCGGATATGCAGTGCGCGCTCTTCCTGGACGACACGGGGCGGCTCAACGTGTGGCACCGCGACCTGATCAGCGGCACGAACCGCTGGAGCGCGCTCGCGTGGCAGACCGCGCAGACCGCGCAATGGGCGCGCGTGACGCTGCACCTGGACTACGCCACGCTGGACGCCGCGCACAACGCCCGCTACTTCCGGCTCTTCATCGACGGAGCAGGCCAGAGCCACGCGCTGGCCTATACCCTGAACAACGGCTCCGGCGCACCGGGCGGGTTGTGGTTCGCCCTGGCAGCCGCACCGGACACGATCAACTCCCTCTTCTTTGACGGCACTGGCACGCTGGACGACCTGACGGTGGACACCCTGCGTCCGCTGCTCGGCCTCGGTCCGCACGGCACACCCGAGTGGTGGCTGGCTGACAACGGGCTGACCAACACGCTCAGCCTGGCGCTCAACGAACTGGCGGATGACGACCGCGACGGCTTCCTCAACTGGAAGGAGTACGCGGCCGGAACAGACCCGAACTCGGCTGCGAGCCTGTTGCGCTTCATCGATCTGCCAGAGGCGGCGAACGGTCGGCTCGGCCTGGTGGTTCAGACCGTGCCAGGGAGGCGTTACACGTTGGAGTCATCGACCAATCTGGCGGCGAATGTCTGGGAGGCGGCTGCATTTTCAGTGGCACCGGAGGGTGTGCCTGCCGTGCAAACGGCGACGGCTACGGGGGCGACGCTGACGTTCTACGTAGAAGGTGGTAAGCCGGCTAGCTTCTACCGGGTGCGGGTATCGCAAGAAGAGTGAAGCGCTTTCGGCAACTGAAGATTCTCGAGACCGACGCGGACAGCTCAAGGAGCCGACGCTACCGGAAGGTTTTTTACAAGAGCTTCATACGTTCACCGCAGGGTGAAAGGGACTACACCTAACCAAATGAACGAGAAACATAGTTACACGACACGGCACGTGTCTGGCAAGGTCGCGTGTGCCGCGGCGGTCTTCGGTTTGATGACCGTCGCCCACGCACAAACGATCTCGGCTTGGAAAAATGCGGCTGATGGCAATTGGGGCGTTGCTGGCAATTGGTCGGACGAAGGCGTGCCAAATGCTAACATGGCGCATGTGACGAACGTTCTCGCCTCCTATACGGTGACGTATGACAGCGTCCAGCCGTCCTTTAAGGATTTGATCATCGAGAATGCCGGCGCACACACCACCGACCTGCTGATCAGCGCGCCATTGGTCAGCAAAGGCGGCGCGGCCCTCCGGCTGCGCCACGGCTCCCGCGTGACGGTGAATCCGGGCGGCGACTGGACATTTGACGGGGCCGCCAATTCGGTCACCACAGACGGGGAAGGTATGCTGAGCATCCTCGGCGGCGGCGTTCTGAAAATTGCAGGCGGTGCCGTCGCGTTCACGAACCTGCCGAATGCCGCAGGGTTCGGAAACAAGCTCGTCGTGGGCTATCAGTCGGAAGGTGCTCTGACCGTTACGGGCGGTACGTTTGCTTACTACGAGACATTTCCACGTGCCGTCACCAACAATTACCGCAGCCTGCGGGTGGGCTGGGGAACCAACGGCGACGGCTCGTTGAACATCAGCGGCGGCGCGATGTTGCTCGGCAAGGGGGATGCCTATGACCGGCTGATGGACGTCGGCTACGGAAGCGGCGGCGGCAGCGGCACGCGCGGCAAGGCGGTCGTCTCGGGCGGGCTGCTGCAGTTCACCAACAATCTGAACTGGGGGCTTCTGACAATCGGCGCGAATGGTGGCCACGGGGCGTTCGTGGTGACGAACACCGGCGTTGTAAATCTGTCTTCCAAGCCGTACAACGTCAACGCACGCGTGTACGTCGGCGTGGCAGGTTTCGGGAACGGCCTGCTGCGTGTGGACGGCGGCTACATGAATGTGGGAGATGGCGTGACGGCAGGCAGCAAGGGTGCGTGGGGGTGGGCCACCGGAACAGTGGAGGTGACGGCCGGAACCTTGGAGACGGGGGCCGGACTTGTTCTGGGGGCCGGTGAAACGACCAGCGAGGGCGGCGATGTGTGGGGCGAGGCCAACATCTCGGGCGGGCGCGTGAGCGAAAGCTACTGGGGCGTGTTTGTCGCCCGATCTCGAAATGGCGGCAGAGCCTTCGCACGCATGACCATCACCAACGGGCTGCTGGATATCATCAGTTCGGCCTTGCCGGCCGCAACCGGCGGCGTGGCCGATAGCGGCTGCTACGCCGGGTTGGCGGTTGGCGCCAATTACGTGAACGACACCCATGCAAGCGCCAGCGCGCTCGGCGAACTGATCCTTTCCGGCAGCGGTATTATCACCAACGCGGGCGTCTTCGTCGTGGGCGTCAACGGCGGCACTGGTACGGTGACGCAGACCGGAGGCGCACTCGTGCATGCTCCGGCAGGCGACGCGAGTCAGCAAGCGCGCAAGATGACCGTCCTCGGCTACGGCTTCGGCACCGGCGCGTTCGGCGGCGGTCACGGCACCTACGAATTGAGCGGCGGTACGTTCTCTACGCCCAGCAGGGTCTTCGTCGGCGGCGTGCCAACCAACGTGCTATCCTACGCCCGAGCGGGCTGCAGCGGCTTACTGTACATCAACGGCGGCAGCTTTTCGGTCACCAACAACACCTTGATGGTGGGCGGCAACGGCGCGGGCAAACTGACGGTCGGCGCGAGCGGAGTCTGTTTCGCGAAGGACATTGTGCTGACCAACAACACGCAGGCCACGCTCCGTTTCGAGCTGGGCTCTGCAGGGGTGGGCATGCTCAAGGCAGGCGGCAATCTGGCCATCTCGTCCGGCGCCAAGCTGGAAGTGGACGCCTCGAAGTATGTCGGCCGTCCGGAGTGGCTCAAACTCGCGGCGTGTGCCACGCGCACCGGCAGCTTCGATCCTGCAGACATCACGGTTGTCGGCAGCGGTGTTGTCCGTCAGGACCGCGACGAGAATATTTGGTTCTGCGTCCGTCCGGGAGCCCTGTTGCCGAGCCGGGAGATGGCGGCGTTTTTCAGTTTAATCGATTTCGATAACGCGTCGTTGCTGACCAAATACCCCAAGTTTCAAGCCGTTCGCACGCAGGTGACCAATGCGGCCGCGTTGCCGTCGGAGGCTGCGGCGCTCAGTATGTACGAGGCGGCCATGAGTAATCTCTGGAGTAGCCTTTCGGCACGTAACTACACCTGCGGACCTTCACATGTCGTACAGAACTCGGCCGCGTTCGCTTCGAACTTTTGCGCCTCGCTCAACCTCGACCACCCGGGCCTCGAGGCCGTTAAGGCCCACGTGTTAGCTGCCGACTATCCGGCGGCGCTTGAGGCGTGGCGCGACTACCGCGTGGACGCGTTCCGCAGCATGTTCAGCCCGCCCATCTATCAGCAAAGCTACAAATCACATATCCGCCAGCAGAACATCGTTAGCCTGCTGTTGGGCGAGAAAAGTTACAGCCAGTATTTAGCCGACGGCACCAACGCCTACGGCGGCATCGATTTTTATGAGATCTACGGCATGTCCGGCGCGCCAGGCACGATCAGCCCGATCTCGTGGACCAACCAGCCGCCGACTGCGGACACCACACTGGACGGGCAATACTCCTATTATCAGTTCTTTTTTGCGAGCTCGCTCCTGTATCGCTACTGGTCAGGCACGGTGCTGGCCAGCGGCGCCAACCTGAGTTTGACCAGCAGCGACACGCTGGTTACGGCGAGTTTAAGCGCGCCTCACGGATTGACGAACGGCTCCTACGTCTGTGTGGCCGCCGCGTCGCCCGCCGCTTACAACGGGCTCTTTCGCGTCTCGGTAGTCAGCCCGACGGTTTTCACCTATACCGCCCTATCAGCGCCGGGCAGTTCGCCGGCCAGCGGGACAGGGCGCAGCGCGGCCTGTACTCGGCAGGCCGAGCCCTTATTAAAGTGGTTCGAAATTCTCGCCGATTTTTCGACGCGCCAGAAAAGCATGGTGGCCGCGCTGCAACTTTACGAAAACCCGTCCAGGCAGGCGGCCTATCGCACGATCTATGGCAGCAGCGACTGGAGCGGTCAGGCTGCGGCGGCACTGGGACAAGGCGATCGCGTCAACGAATTGTTGGGCGCGCTTTCTCTTTTTTGCAAAATGTTGCCGGAGGCCACGCCGGTGCAGCGCGAATGGAACGCCTCCATGCAGGAGCCGCTCACCCAAGCGCCGGTTGCCGGTGCGATGCAGCAGATACCCGCGGAGGCGATGGCGCGCGTGACGCAGTCTCTGATGGCTGACAACACGGAGGCGCTCATGCTGACCTACTTTCTGCCCGGCTGGTTTCCCAACCAGCGTTTAAACGGGCTGCGCGCCCTCTACCTGGTTGCCACGTTCCTGGACGAATTCAAGGCCGCGCCGGAACTGCTGCGTCAGGTCGATGTGGCGCTGACCGACTTTGCCCACACCTCGTTCTATCCCGACGGTGCGATGCTGGAGCGCTCGCCCAACTACAACGCCGGCGACGCTGGCAAGATCCGCCTCATGGTCAGGCTGGAGGGCACGAATGGCATCGCCGGGGTCGCGTTGCTTGCGGACCGCCTTGCAGCCTGCGAACGGGTGTTCGCCTTTATGCAGACGCCGTATGGCGGCCTGCCCCGCATGGCCAGCGACGCCGGCTACAACCCAACCGAGCTGTGGCTGGGCGGCGCGACGCTCGACGCGTGGCGCACCCGTTTCAGAAATTGGGTGTCCAGCGCCAGGGACACGACGGCAACCAACCTCTACCTGGGCATGCTCGACAGCGGTCAGCCCGTGCCCTCCGCCACCTCCGTCGCCTTCCCTTATGCCGGCTATTACCTCATGCGCAACGGCTGGAGCAGCCGCTCGCACTACCTCTATTTTGCCAACACGCCGCCGGGCAACGGGCATTCGCAGATGGATATGAACGGCATTCAAGTCAGCGCGTTTGGCCGCAGCCTGCTTTCCACCGCTGGGCCGCCGCCCTATGGGCCGACATTTGTGGATGCCAGCCAAACCAACGACTATGCCGGGTTCGCGCTCTATCAGGGCGAAGGCTCGTCGTTCAAGGTGAACACCGTGGCCGTAGACGGGCGTTCGCAAAACGAGAATCGCGTGCGTAATGCGACCGCAACAACCACGACGATGACGAACACGTGGTTTACCGGGCCGGAATTTGACTACGTCGAGGGTTCCTACAGCGCCGGCTACGGCAACGGGAACGGGGGGTGGATGGTAATCTACGATGCGTTCACGAACTCGACGGCTCTGGTGACCTCCGTCACGCATGTTCGAAGCGTGTTTTTCTTGCGCGATCCCGGACTCTGGGTGGTCACGGATGTCATGGCCTCCCGTGACTCCAGCCGACACGACTACCGCCAGATATGGAACTTCCCCGCATATTCGGCCGTGACCGGCCCGATGTATGGCTTCGCCACAAATGAGGTGATCGCCGACAGCGCGGCGCACCAGATCCGCACGGTGGATGCCGACGGCCCCAACATTCACCTCTACCACCTGGGCCCGCAGCCTGTGACCTACGAGACGTATGTCGCCTCGCGCACGCCATATCTCGGCTGGTCTGGCAACGGCATCAACGGCCTGCGGCTGCCGGCCGCGAATGTGCATGCCTGCTGGCAGGGAGTCGGCACGCAGTTGCTCGTCACGGTGCTCGCCCCGAGCGACACCGGCACCGCCAGCCCCGTCATCTCCATCCTCACGAATTCCAGCAGCGCAGCTGCCATCGATATGGAGCTCGGCCTCGCCAATGGCCATACCCTGCGTATCGTGCAGGGCTCGCAGCCGCAGGCGCTGACCCTCGGCGGCCAGAGCCTTTTCGCCCGCACCGTCATCGCCGACACCGCGCCGGACGGAATGCAGCGTGGGCTGACCTTGGGCGCCGCCGGATTGACGGCAACAAACTTTTCCTTCGATGCAACGGCCACGAATTTCACGCCGCTCGTCGCGATTGGCCGTCCCGCGAACGCCGTGTGGCAGACCGACGGCGACTGGCTGCAGCTCTCGACGTCCGACCTGCAGAACACGCCGCCCACGATCTCGGTGCTCCCCGAGCAGTATGTCGCCCAAGACACGTTGTCTTGGCTGATCCCGTTCACCGTATCCGACCGGGAGACGCAGGCCGCGAATCTGAGCGTCAGCGTGTACGCCCTGGACGCCGCACTTCTGCCCGCCGAGGGGATGATGCTAGCCGGCAGCGGTGCTAACCGCACCCTCGTGGTCACGCCCGCCGCCAACCAGGTCGGAGCCACGACGGTCGTTTTAACCGTGACCGACCCGCAAGGCGCGACGCAGGAAAGCCGCTTCAGCCTCACCGTGTATCCGACGCGGTACACGCTTCCCTACCGCGAGTCGTTCGAGCGGTTCGAGCCAGATTTCCTGTTGCCAGGTTTTGAGGCGTGGTTTGGCGAGTACCACGCTGCGCGGGTTGCTGCGCCTGCGGCCGTTCTGGATCGTCTTCACGCCTACGGCCAGCCGGTCGGCTATCCGCTGCGAGACGAGGAGCATGCGAAGGTGGCTGTTGTCGAGGGTGCGGTCAGCAATCGGCTGGCGTCTTCGTCTGGCACAGCCGTCTGGTGCGATCTGATGGTCGACTTGGTTCGGGAGCAGGAGCTGTCTCCCGTTATGCCGCCGGAGATGCAGTGCGCACTCTTCTTGGACGACACGGGGCGGCTCAACGTCTGGCACCGCGACCTGATCAGCGGCACCAACCGCTGGAGCGGCCTCGCCTGGCAGACCGCGCAGACCTCGCAGTGGGCGCGCGTGACCTTGCAGTTGGACTATGCCACATGGGACGCGCTGCACGATGCCCGCTACTTCCGGCTCTTCGTCGACGGAGCAGGCCAGAGCCACGCGCTAGCCTACACAGCGAACGACGGCACGGGCTCGCCAGGTGGACCTTGGTTCGCACTGGCTACTCCGGCAGACAGGATCAACGCCCTGCTCTTTGGGGGCTGCGGCGTGGTGGACGATGTGACGGTCGACACTGCGCGTCCCCTGATCGGCCTCGGACCGCACGGCACGCCCGAGTGGTGGCTGGCCGACAACAGCCTGACCAACGGCCTCGGCCTGGCGCTCAACGAGCTGGCGGATGACGACCGCGACGGCTTCCTCAACTGGAAGGAGTACGCGGCCGGCACAAGTCCCACCAACGACGCGAGCCTGTTGCGCTTCATCGATCTGCCGGGGGCCGCGAACAATCGCCTCGCGCTGGTGATCCAGACCGTCCCGGGGCGGCGCTACACCCTGGAGGGTTCGGCCACCTTGGAGCCGGACAGCTGGGAGGCGGTCGCGTTTGCCCTGACTTCGGAAGGCGCGTCCGCGCAGCAAACCATCACAGCAACAGCGGAAACCCTGACGTTCTACGTCGAAGCCGACGGACCGTTACACTTCTTCCGGGTACAGGTAATACCCTGAGATATGAGTCAATCAAGTACTTACGCTTTAGAAGTGGGGTCACAAGCAACTTCAGAGGTTTCCAGATGAGACGAGGTTCGGATGATGAGACGGGTGTCAAAGAGGATGCGGCGCGACGGGTGGGTGTCGTGGTTGAGTCGCCGCACCATCAAGTCAGCCGCTTGCAAGCCAATGCTGCGGCAGGGTTGCTGCAAGGTCGTGATCGGAATGGGGAGGAGTTCCGAATAACGAACATCGTCGAGACCGACAATCTTGAGTGCCTGCGGGATCGCCACGCGGAGCTTCTGGAAGTTTTGGATGAGGTGGATAGCCACAGGATCATGAAAACAGACGATGCCGTCGGGTTTATGTTTCAGGAGCGCTTTGCAGAACTTGGGGTCGGTCGCATCGCCTACGAAGACATGCGTAGGATCGAAGGCCAGCCCGGCCTGTTCCAGCGCGAGCCGATAACCTGCGATGCGTGCGGACTTGGTCACAAGTCGTCCCGGCCGGGTCACGTAGAGAATTCGCTGGCAGCCGCAGTCGAGCAGATGGCGCGTCTGCTTGAAGCCCGCATTGACATTGTCGATGCCCACGAGATCATACGGCCCCTGCTCAGGAAATGGGACCACGTCGCGGTCAAGCAGCACCACGGCGATCCCTGCGGCGGTCAGCGCTTGGGCGATTTCCAGGTTGCGGTTGCCAGGGCTGTTCTCATCGAGTTCGTCAGGGACGAAAAAGACGCCGGTCACGTGTTGTTCTTTGAAGCGAGAGCAGAGTGTTTCGATCTTGGCATCCTCTGCAAGGCGCATAGCGTGACAGGTGGTGCCCCAGAGGAGGCTGAGGTTGCAGGCGTGGCAGGACTGGGCAATCTGAGCGCAGATCGGTTCAAAGAACTCGGTATCTCCGAGGCCCGCGATGAGGGTGGAAACAAACGCGCCGCGGGAGCGATCGGCGGGCCGCAGGAACGAACCTGCGCCGGGACGGCGCTGAATCAGCCCCGTACGCTCCAGTTCCTTCATGGCTTTGGCTACGGTTGAACGGGTGGTTCCGAAGCGCCGCATAAGTTGACCGTCGGTCGGCAAGCGTCCATCGGCACTGTAGACACCTTTTACGATGTTCTCGTAAACGTGATCGAATATCTGTTGGTGAAGAGGTTTTCGGGGTTCGGCATTCATAGGTTAATCCATGGCGCGTGTGTTTATTTTAGAATCAGAACAACGTTATTGAATCTGTTTAATGTATATACAGGTTTTTTAAAAGAATGTCAATTGAACTTGAAATGCATTGAATCTTTTTAATGTATATACAGGTTTTTTAAAAGAATGTCAATTGAACTTGAAATGCATAGTCATTTTTTGTTAAAAAGAAGAGGACGAACTGAATGGGTCAGCCTTAGAAAAAAACACGGAACCGTTGTTTCCGTTGAGAAGCTTAAACTATGAAAACGATTATTGTGATTGGCAGCACGAACACCGACATGACGGTGAAGGCGGAAAGGCTCCCCTCTCCAGGCGAGACGATTCTGGGCGAACGTTTCTTGATGAGCCCAGGCGGCAAGGGCGCGAATCAGGCGGTGGCGGCTGCACGTCTCGGAGGAGGTGTTGTGTTTGTGGCCAAGGTCGGCGACGATCCGTTCGGACGCGAGGCGAAAACGCTCTTCGCGAAGGAAGGCATCTGCACAAAGTACGTGTTCACTGATCCGGTCGAGCCCTCCGGTGTGGCACTGATCATGGTGGACCACAAGGGAGAGAACTGTATCTCAGTGGCTTCCGGCGCAAACGGTGCACTGTCGCCAGCCGATATTACAGTGGCGCAGCATGAGATCGAACAGGCCAGCTTGGTGTTGATGCAGCTTGAGACACCGCTTGAAACCGTCCTTTGCGCGGCACAATGGGCAGCAGCGAAAGGTGTACCGGTCGTGCTTAACCCCGCCCCCGCCTGCGCCCTGCCCGAGGAGTTGTTTGCCTGCCTGAGCATGATCACACCGAATGAAAGTGAAGCACAACTGCTGACCGGCATCAAGGTCACTGATGCGGCTTCAGCGGCTGAGGCGGCGATTGCACTGGCGAAGAAAGGAGTCAAGCATGTGGTTATCACGATGGGCTCAAAGGGCGCGTTTCTGTTTGTGGACGGACACGGCACACTGGTACCCGCGTTCAAGGCCGAAGCGGTTGACACGACTGCTGCGGGCGATGTTTTTAACGGGGCTTTGGCCGTGGCGCTCAGTGAAGGATGCCCGGCATTGGAAGCCGTGAGGTTTGCGTCAAAAGCCGCGTCAATTTCGGTGACGCGGATGGGCGCGCAATCGTCAGCGCCTTATAGAAATGACCTATTTTAGGAGTTTAGTATGTTTTTTGTTGAAAACTATGCTGTGGCTGTGTTCTTTTGCGTGGTGACCATGTTGTGCTGGGGTTCCTGGGGCAACACCCAGAAGCTTGCGGGCAAGACGTGGCGCTACGAGCTGTTCTACTGGGATTATGTGGTCGGCGTATTGCTGTTCGCACTCGTGTCCGGGCTGACCCTCGGCAGCATCGGCGATCAGGGACGGAGCTTCCTTCCGGATCTGCGCCAGGCCTCGCTGGGAAATCTTGGCAGCGCCTTCATCGGCGGGATCGTCTTCAACGCCGCGAACATTCTGCTCTCTGCTGCGATTTCGATCGCCGGCATGTCGGTGGCGTTTCCGGTGGGCATCGGCCTGGCTTTGGTTCTCGGCGTGATCGTGAACTACGTTGGCGATCCGAAAGGAAACCCTGCTCTCCTTTTTGGAGGCGTTGCATTGATCGGTGTCGCGATCCTCATGAACGCTTACGCCTATAAACTCAAGGAGGCTGTCGGCAAGAAGGTGCCGCTCAAGGGCATCGTGCTGTCTGTGGTGTGCGGTGTGCTGATGGCCTTTTTCTATCGTTTCGTCGCGTCTTCGATGGACATGAATTTCGTGGCGCCCGCAGCAGGCAAGATGACGCCGTACTCAGCCTTCTTTGTCTTTGCGTGTGGCATCTTTGCAAGTACATTCGTCTTTAACACCATCGCGATGAAGAAGCCGGTAGCCGGCGATCCGGTATTGATCAACGCCTACTTCAAAGGCGGGCTGCCAATCCACTTTGTGGGTATCCTGGGCGGCCTGATCTGGGGGTTAGGCAACGCGATCAACCTCGTCGCGGCGGGCAAGGCCGGACCGGCGATCTCCTACGGCCTGGGCCAGGGCGCGACCCTGGTGGCTGCGCTGTGGGGTATTCTGATCTGGAAGGAGTTCAGAGGCGCGCCGCAGTTGGCAAACGCCCTTAACCTCGCGATGTTTGTCGTTTTTATCGCAGGATTGGGGCTGATCATCCGCGCCGGGATGTGATACGTGTTGCAGGTAAACAGTTCAAGAAAGGAACAAAGACACATGAGAACAAAGAAGAACGGGTATGGATTAGCGGCTCTTGCCGCCGCGGCCTTCGGGCTGCTCTCTAACCTCCAGGCGCAGACCATCTCGGCCTGGACCAATGCGGTCAACGGCAATTGGAGCGACGCGGGCGCATGGTCGGCCGCAGGCGTGCCAAATGCCAACATGGCGCATCTGACGAACTATCTGGCATCCTACGCGGTGACATACGACAGCGTCAATCCGGCGTTCAAGGATCTGCGCATCGAAAATACGGGTTCGCAAAAAACCGATCTCCTGATCAGCGCGCCGCTGGTCAGCAATGGCGGGGCAGCGTTCCGGTTTCGGCGCGGTTCGCGCGTGACGGTGAACCCCGGCGGCGTCTGGCGTTTCGATGGAGCCACCAACACGGTCACGGACTCCTGGGAAAGCATGCTCAGCATCCGAGACGGCGGCGAACTGAATATCGCGGGCGGCACGGTCGCCTTCACGAACCTGCCCAACGCCTCAGGCAAAGGCAACTTCATCAACGTGGGCCACCTGTCCGCAGGCACCCTGAACGTCACGGGCGGCACCCTGTCATACTACGAGACGTACCCGCGCGCCGTCACCAACGACAACCGCGGCCTGCGGGTCGGCTGGGACAACAACGGCGACGGGACGTTGAATATCAGCGGCGGAAACGTGCAGCTCGGAAAGAACCAGGCCTACACCGACCAGACCCTGATGTCGGTCGGCTACGGCAACGGCCCCGGCACCGGCACGCGCGGCAAGGTGGTCGTCTCGGGCGGGACGCTCCAGTTCACCAACAGCCTGAGTTGGAGTCTGCTGGTGATCGGCCGGAACGGCGGCCACGGCACTTTTGCGGTGACGAACACCGGTTATGTTCGCTTGAATTATGCGACTGGCGGTCGCGTCCAGTTGGGCGTGTCACCTACGGCCTATGGCCTGCTGCGGATGGATGGCGGCTATTTATGGGCGAATGACGGTATCACTGCGGGGTATTCCTTGAACTACAAGAACAACTGGACGACCGGCGCGGTTGAGGTCACGGCCGGGACAATGAATGCCGGTTCAGGCTTTGTGATCGGGTACGGCGAGTCCAACGCGGGAGACCAGAATACAGCAGCTTACGGTACCGGCGTGGGCACGGCTACCATCGGCGGCGGCCGGGTGGCGGAAGACTATTGGGGCACCTTCATCGGACGCGCCCGCCGGGGCGGCGAGGGCATCGGCAGCATGACCATCACGAACGGGCTGTTCGACATCGTGAGCTCGGCCGATCCGGAAGCCACGGGCGGCGCGGCAGGCAACGGGGCTTATTCCGGTCTGGCAATCGGTTGCATTAATTTTAACGAGACCAACCCGTACACCCGCGCGCGGGGTACGCTCACAGTCGCCGGCAGCGGCATTATCACCAATGCCGGTTTCTTCTCTGTAGGCATCAATGGCGGCACCGGTATCGTGACGCAGACCGGCGGCAAGATCGTACATGCCCCGTCGGGCGGGGTTTCAGACCGAAAGATGACCGTCATCGGCTACAACTTCGGCGCGTCCGCGGCCGTCGGCGGCGGTTACGGCAGCTACGAGATGAGCGGCGGGACCTTCTACACGCCTAAACGAGCCTTCGTCGGCGGCGTACCGACCAGTGTGCTGAGTTATGCCCTCCCCGGAAGCACTGGCCTGCTGAAAGTCAACGGCGGCAGCTTCACCGTCACCAACAACACCCTCATGGTGGGCGGAAATGGTGCGGGGACGCTCGTGATCGGTTCGAACGGCGTCTGTTTCGCGAAGGACATCGTGCTGACCAACAACACGCAGTCCACGTTGCGCTTTGAATTGGGCGCTGCGGGCTCTGGCATCCTGAAGGCCAGCGGCAACCTGGCAATCGCTCCTGGCGCTAAGTTGGAAGTCGATGCCAAGGCCTACCAGGGCAGCGCAGTATGGGTCAAGCTCGCGGACTGCGCCACGCGTACGACCAGCTTTGCTCCGTCCAACATCACGGTCACGGGTAACGGCGTGGTGAGGCAGGACGTGGACGAGGATATCTGGCTCTATGTCCAGCGCGGAACCTTTGTCGGCATCTATTAATTCATTCGGGCTACGCACGGGGATGTGCAGTCGCATGACAGCAGGCAGGACTGACAGAAAGACCACGAGCGGTATTCCGAGCACATCACATCAAAAAAAACGAACAACAGTTCAAGAAAGAAACAAAGACACATGAGAACAAAGAAGAACGGGTATGGATTAGCGGTTCTTGCCGCCGCGGCCTTCGGGCCGCTCTTTAACGTCCAGGCACAGACCATCTCGGCCTGGGCCAACGCAGTCAATGGCAATTGGAGCGACGCGGGCGCATGGTCGGCCGCGGGCGTGCCGAATGCCAACATGGCGCATCTGACGAACTATCTGGCATCCTACGCGGTGACATACGATAGCGTCAATCCGGCGTTCAAGGACCTGCGCATCGAAAATACGGGTACGCAAATAACGGATCTCCAGATCAGCGCGCCGCTGGTCAGTAATGCTGGCGCGGCTATCCGGCTACGTCGTGGCTCGCGCGTGACGGTGAACCCTGGCGCGCTTTGGACTTACGAAGGCACCAATTCCGTCACAGACAAAGTCGAGTCTATGATGAGCATTCGCGACGGTGGCGAGTTTAACCTTGCGGGTGGTATAATGGCCTTTACGAATTTGCCGCTTGCCTCAGCGACGTACGGCAACTATATCAACGTGGGGTACCAGTCCACCGGCACGCTGAATATCACAAGTGGTCGTCTGGAGTACTACGAGACGTTACCTCGCGCCATCACCAATGACAACCGTAGCATACGTGTAGGCTATGGCACCGGCGGCAACGGTTCGTTGAACATCAGCGGCGGCACGCTGTTTCTTGGAAAGTACAACCCTTCCACGGACAGTGAACCGCTGTCAGTCGGCTACGGTAACGGGCCCGGCAGCGGCACTCGTGGCATGTTGGTTGTCTCGGGCGGGACGATTCAATACACCAACAGCGTGGGCTGGAACCTCTTGTTGATCGGCCGCAATTACGGACACGGCACCGTCGTGGTGACGAATACCGGCTATATCAATGTGAGCCACAAAACGGGGGTCGGCGGACGTGTTCACATTGGCTATTCTCCGTCGGCCTACGGCTTGCTGCGCATGGACGGAGGCACTTTCTGGGCGAACGACGGCTTCATGGTGGGATATTCTGTCAACAGCAAAAACAATTGGACAACCGGTGCGGTGGAGGTCACGGCGGGAAATCTTCGCACGGGCAACGGTTTAACGCTCGGATACGGAGAGAGTACGGCGGGCGATCAGAATACGGCCGATTACGGCACAGGCGTGGCCACGCTTGATATGGTCGGCGGACGTATCGAAGAGACCTACTATGGCATTTTCGTCAGCCGCGCACGTAGAGGCGGCAAGGGAATCGCGAGCATGACCATCACAAACGGCTTGGTCGATATCACCGGCTCGCTTGATCCCAACCTTACGGCAGACAACGGCGCAGTTTCCGGACTCGCGGTCGGCTGCATCAACTATGATGAACCCAACCCGTACACCCGCGCGCTGGGAACGTTGACAGTCGCGGGCAGCGGCATCATCACCAATGCCGGCTCATTCCTGGTCGGTATCAACGGCGGCACTGGAATCGTGACGCAGACCGGCGGCAAGGTCGTGCATGCCCCGTCGGGCGGGGTATCAGACCGTAAGATGACCATCATCGGTTATAACTTCGGCGCGTCCCAGGCTGTTGGCGGCGGTTACGGCAGCTATGAGATGAGCGGCGGGACCTTCTACACGCCTAAAAGAACCTTCATCGGCGGAGTGCCGACCAGTGTGGTGAGCTATGCACGTCCCAATAGCACCGGATTGCTGAAAGTCAACGGCGGAACCTTCACCGTCACCAACAACACCTTGACGGTGGGCGGCAACGGCACGGGCACGCTCGTGATCGGCTCGAACGGCGTCTGCTTCGCGAAGGATATCGTGCTGACGAACAATACGCAGTCCACGCTGCGCTTCGAACTGGGCGCGGCGGGCTCTGGCATCCTGAAGGCCAGCGGCAACCTGGCAATCTATCCAGGCGCTAAGCTGGAGGTCAACGCGACAGCTTACAAAAGCGGGGTATCCATGATCAAGCTGATCGATTGCGCCACGCGCAGCACCAGCTTTGCTCCGGCCAACATCACAGTGACGGGGAACGGGGTCGTGCGTCAGGACATAGACGAGGATATCTGGCTCTATGTCCAGAGAGGGACCTTCATCGGCATCTATTAATTCATTCGGGCGTCACTCCGCCATGAAGAAAGCGCGGAGTGACGCCAACACGGTTCGCGTGTAATCTAAACGGCCGTGCGCAAAATTGATCTATTTTCAGACAGGTCGCTGTTTATGTTTTATTCTTTTTTCAGACTGCTGGCGCTCTTGTCCATTGTCGTTTTTCTCCCGGCGCAACGCGCCTGGTCCTTGCCGTCTTACGACGATGTTCTCGTGGTTATCAACACGCAGTCCCCCGAGTCAATCGAGGTCGGCCGCTATTTTCAGCAGCAGCGCCGCATCCCGGAGCGTAACATCTGCACCATCTCCATCACGCCGCGACTCAATGAGGAACACATGACGGTTTCAGAGCGCGATGCCGCAGTCACCGCGATCCTCACGCATGTGGAGGCAAACGGCCTTCGGTATCGGATCAACCACGTCGTGCTGACGCCCCGGATCGCCTATTTTTCCGACAATGACATGGTCGCTGCCTATTACGACATGGGCGACCACATCTTCGATCTCTACCTGATGTTCATGCTCTCCGATCCTGGGGTGGACATCTTTTCGCTGAACCCCTTCTATCACTATGTTAACGGCAACTGGGACAACCTCAAGGAGCACAGCTTTTCGCGGCGCAAGTACGGCTATCCCATCGTCACACGGCTCGACGGCGCCGGCACAGCCAATGTCCGTAACATGATCGACGCCACCGGCGCACCTGCCTACCAGTCACACACCAACGGCATCAACTTTCTGGTGAGCTACAGCAACGACGCGGACATCTACCGTTCGACAGCCAATACCCGAGGCGCGGAGTTTATCCGACGCGGCAATATCCGCCTTAACGAGGATTTCTTTACCACCTCCAAGGGTGCCGCTGACGAGCCTATTATGAACGAGTCCAACATCATGTTCGCTTACTTCAACCTCGTCAACGAGGCCGGAGTCGACGATCCTCCTTTCACCTTCTGGGGTCTGAATTTCCTGCCGGGCTCGATGCTGACCGCGTGGAGGTCCTTCCCGACCCGCAAACTGCTGCGCACCTCGGGCGGGGTCAGCCGCGTGACGGTGGCCAGCAAGACGCAGACGGAGTTCCGTCGCGAAGATGGTGCGGATTACGCCTATCGGCACTTGGAAACGATCACAGTCGATCCCGTCCGCAGCCGCCTTTGGGCCGGTTCAGGTGAGAAGCAAGAGAATGTCTGGCACCAGTTCGGCGTCTACACGCACCAGCGGCGAGGCAACGGGCTGGCGGTCTTGGACGCGGGCAGCGGCGCGCTGATCGCCCACTACACACAGCGGAACAGCGGGCTGCTCAATGACCGTGTCGTCAAACTTGCCTACGACAGCCAAGCCGACCGGCTCTGGGTGGCGTGCTACGGCGGCATCCAATACGTTGATCTGACGGATAACAGCTTCCACGCTGTCGCTGGCCTGACGGCCGACTATGCGGCTGCTTATGACGTGTACGTGTCTCCGTATGACACCGGCAAGGTCTATGCCTCATTTCTGTATGAAGGAATATCGACTCGCAATTCGACGATTACGGACGCACGGATCAAGCTCTTCGAGATCGACAAGCCGACGGGCGCGGTCACCGCGCTCACCATCAGTTCGGCCAACGGGTTCCGTCCGCTGATCGCCCAGACCGCGCCAGGCACGCTCTGGAATGTGCGGGATAAGACACTGGTGCGCTATGACCGCGCCACGCAGCAGGCCATCAACACGGTGGACCTCTCCGGCGTGTTGGCTCCGGATTCAAGTGACTATCCGCGCGCGCTACTGGCGCACACGAACTCCTTTGGCGAGCGGCAGGTGTTTGTGGCGGTGGCCAATGCATTGTCGACACCCGCACCGCAACGTAAAAACTATCTGGTGCGCCTCGTGGAAACCGGGCCAAACACATTGACCACGAACGTGATCAATCTGGCCGCTTGGAACGACACCTCGGCAAGCGCCAACGGCCAGTCCGTCTATATCCGGCATCTTGCGGCCGATCCGCAGAATCCGAATCACATCTATATGGCTCTCTCCAAGCAGCATGACAACACCTCGACGCATTACGGGCTAATCATGCGTTCGACCGACGGCCGCGGGGCCGTGTGGTCGACATACGTCGCCTCATCAACCACGCTGGAGAACCTCAACGAAATCGCCTTCGATGGGCAGGGCAATCTTTTCTGCGCACGCGGCTATCACAATAACGGGCAGGGCAACGTGAGCGATTTCATGGCCTTCGGTGCCTGTGCTATCGGCGGCGGGCTCGACCACGACTACATGCTCTACAACCGGGCGCGGGTACAGACCGGGAATCTTAACACGACATGGCCGGACCCCAACGAGGCCACGCGTGTCATGGCGGGCGCTGCCACCAACGCTTACACGGCAGGCGATGTCAACTATCCGATGGGCCCCGTGATGTTCAAGGTGCTTGATGGCTTTGGCTGTGCCGTCTCGCGCTTCGCCGCCTACAAGCAATATCCCGCCACGGGCGGCGGCGGACATACGCCTTTCATGTTGGTGATGGAGCCGAAAGTGGCGCCCTTCGCGCCTCGTCCGGACGAAGCCGGCACGCTCTTGTTTACAGGGTTGACGAATACACTCAGTGCGCGGCTCGTCTCGCCGGGCCTACCCGCGCACATGGACGGTTACGAGCCCTCCACGATCAACGCTGACACGGTGGCGCTGCTCGACGACGCAGGTGCCTATCTGGCACCGGGCGCGATCACCTACGTCAGCGCGACGCGCGAGATCCGCTATCAACGCCCCGGCACGCTGCCCAAGGGCGTATATTACCTGCGGCTCAAGGGCGGCGCGGGCGGCATCAAGAATACCCAGGGCGGCGCGCTGACGAATCCGCGGGCCGACGAGTTCCGGGACGAAATCGTGTTGCGCTATACCGTGGGCGGTACGCCCGGAAACGCAGCGCCGCACGCAGATGCCGGGCCTGATCAGGCCATTGTGTGGCCACAGCAAAAAATATTCTTAGCTGGGTCTGTCTCGGATGACAGGCAGCCTTCGGCATTTCCAAGTGTACTCTGGAGCAAGCTGTCCGGGCCTGGCGCCGTGGCATTCTCCTCCTCTGGCACAGCCTTGACGCATGCGACCTTCAGCTTGCCCGGCATCTACGTCTTGCGGCTGGCGGCCGATGATGGCGACCTCACGGCTGCCTCCGACACCGTCGTGACTGTCCAGTCCCTGTCCATCCCTTCAGGATTGGTCGCGCATTGGAACTTCGAAGAGTCCGGCGGCACACAAGCGAATGATGTTTCGGGTCATGCGCATCACGCCACCTTGCGCGGCGGAGTGACGCGCGGGGCAGGACGCCTCGGCAAAGGGCTGGTCTGTGACGGAAGCACGGGGCACGTCGATGCCGGTACGTCCGAAGCCTTTAACCTGACCGAACGGCTGACCCTTTCTGCCTGGGTCTATACCGAGTCCGCTCCGGGTGCGTTTCGCGGACGCACTGTTGCGAGTCGGGTGGGTGTCGGACGAGGAGCGTCGGCAGGTCCGGGCTGGACCCTCGGGGCGGAGAGCGGTGACAACGCGCTGGCCTTCACGGTGCGTGATCGCGCAGGCGGTCGCACGTCGGTCAGGTCCGAAGGGTTCTTTACTGAGCAGCGCGGCAGGTGGGCGCACGTCGTCGGTGTGTTCGAGGGCGGCAGGTCGGTCGCACTTTATGTCAATGGCGCTCTGGCCCAGCGCACCACGGACGAGGTTCCCGCGTTTCTCTCCTATGAGCCAGGCACGCGACTGACACTGGGTTGTAAGAGCACGGGCGGAGATGCGCTCCACGGGCGGCTCGACGATGTCAGGCTCTACGGCCATGCCTTGGGTGCCTCTGAAATCGCTGCTCTACATGAGACGGGAATCGCGGCCAATGCCGCTCCCATCATTGAGGCCGGAGCGGACATCACTGTCACCTGGCCGACCAACTCGGTTCTGCTGGCAGGCACCGTCACTGACGACGGCCAACCGGTGCTGCCGGACAGGCCCAGCGTACGCTGGTCGCAGAGCGGCGGTTCTGGAACCGTCACGTTCGCGCGTGCAGAACTGTCCGGCACACGTGCCTCCTTCTCACAGATCGGAACGTATGAACTGCAGCTCGACGCGACCGACGGCGAGTTGGCCGTTTCCGACCGCATGACCGTGACGGTACAGGCGCCGCCTGCCGTCGGCTACACCAACTTCGCCCTCAATCAGCCTGCCAGCGCCTATTCACGTCGCATTGTGGACGGCATTGACTACAACGCCGCCAAAGCTGTGGATGGCAACCGGAGCGGGGTCACCAACAAATGGTGGACAAATAATGAACTGACCCCGCGCTGGTTCCAAGTCGGGCTGGGCGGGTTCCAGACGATCAACGAGGTGCGTCTGGACTGCCAGGATCTCACGGGGACGGTCGGCACGCTTTACAATTTCGAAATCCGGCTGCACCGCGGCGCAGAGGGTTACATGACCGTCTTTGCCGTCACCAACAACAGCGCACCGACCGTGATCGCGCATTTCGAATCGACGGTTTGCAGCAATGTCTACGTGTCCATCACGCGCAACGCCACGGACATTTTCCTCTACGAACTGGAAGCGTATTACAAAGAACTTGCGCCAGACCCTGTGGCCTCGACGCCGACAATCGCGCTGTCCTCGCCTGCTGACGCGACAATCCTGACGTGGGGGCAGAATGCTACGCTGACGGCAACCGTCACGGATCCCTCTAACCTCGCGGCACGCGTGGAGTTTTACTCGGGTGCCATCAAACTGGGCGAGGATACAACCGCTCCTTACGGTTTCACATGGGGCAATCCGCAGTCCGGCGTCCACTCGCTGCGGGCACGTGTCGTGGACATCCACGGACGCGAGTCGCTTTCGGCGGTCCGCACGCTGACGGTGAACCGGCAGCCGATGGCCGCCCTGACATCACCTGCGGATGGCGCGATTTTCCTTCAAGGCGAACCGATGTTGCTGGAAGCTGCCGCGAGCGACCCGGACGACGAGGTGGTTAGCGTCACGTTCCAAGCCGATAATCTCCCGCTGGGTTCATCTGGGAGCCCGCCCTATGGGCACACGTGGGTCAGCGCAGAGCTCGGATCGCACACGTTGCGGGCGGTGGCAACGGATACCTGCGGCGCAAGCTGTACATCGGCGGTGCTTACGGTCACCGTGTCGGCGACCAACATCGCGCCCGCGATTGTGAGTTCGCCGACGAACCTAACCGTGTTCGCAGGGCAACCGGCGCGTTTTGCGGTGTGGGCAACCGGCACGCAGCTCGTTTACCAATGGTATCGCAATGGCACCTCCATCCCCGGTGCGACAGGCGCGACTTACACAATCCCCTTGACAATGCCGGCAGATGACGCCTCGCGCTTCAGCGTCGCCATCTTCAACGCGGCGGACTGGGTGGTCAGCGGCGAGGCCGTGCTGACCATCAACGACCTTTCCCGGCACGCGCTTCCTTACCGCGAGGCGTTCGAGCGCTTCGCTCCGGGTATTCTGCTGCCCGGTTTCGAGGGGTGGTCCGCCGGGGAGGCTGCCGCCGGACGCATCGTTAACGACAGCCCTTCGTTAGCCGGACTGCTGGCCTACAACGCCGTGATCGGCTACCCGCTGCGACACGAGGCGCATACACAGGCAGCCGTCTTCGACAATGCGCTCACCAACGCGCTAACCGTCCCCTCGGGCACAGCGGTCTGGTGCGACATGATGGTGTATTTCGCACGGGAGGGCGGACAACCGCCGCCCGTGCCCGCAGACATGCAGTGCGCGCTCTTTTTGGACGACACGGGGCGGCTCAACGTCTGGCATCGCGACCTGATCAGCGGCACCAACCGCTGGAGCGGCCTCGCCTGGCAGACCGCGCAGACCTCGCAGTGGGCGCGCGTGACGCTGCATCTGGACTACGCCACGCTGGACGCCGCGCACAACGCCCGCTACTTCCAACTCTTCATCGATGGCGTGGCGCAGAGCAACGCCCTGGCCTATACCACGAACAACGGCTTCGGCGCACCGGGCGGGCCGTGGTTCGCCCTGTCTGCCGCACCTGAAAAATTGAACGGCCTGCTCTTTGACGGCAACGGCACGCTGGACGACCTGACAGTGGACACCGCGCGTCCCCTGATCGGCCTAGGGCCGCACGGCACACCCGAGTGGTGGCTGGCTGACAACAGCCTGACCAACGGCCTCGGCCTGGCGCTCAACGAGCTGGCGGATGACGACCGCGACGGCTTCCTCAACTGGAAGGAGTACGCGGCCGGCACAAGTCCCACCAACGACGCGAGCCTGTTGCGCTTCATCGATCTGCCGGGGGCCGCGAACAATCGCCTCGCGCTGGTGATCCAGACCGTCCCGGGGCGGCGCTACACCCTGGAGGGCTCGGCCACCTTGGAGCCGGACAGCTGGGAGGCGGTCGCGTTTGCCCTGACTTCGGAAGGCGCGTCCGCGGTCCAAGCCGTGACCGCAACGGAGGCGACGCTGACGCTCTACGTGGAGACTGAAGGGCCGGGCCGTTTCTACCGGGTGCAAACATTGCCGTGAGGCCAAACTTTGAGGAGAGCTTACAGGATGGATATGAGAATAACAGATTTCATGCGTAGGTATTCTGGTGTGCTGGCATCTGTGATAACCGCGTATCTCGGGGGTTGGGCGCGTGCGCTCCCCGAGGAAAACGGACTTTCCGGTGCAGACTCCTGGGGTGGCAGAAAGTCGCTGCCTGCCGTGCTGAATCCGGCAGTGCGCTCGCCGTTGCAGGAGGTGGTGTCGCTGCGCGGCGAGTGGGAGTTCGTCACCAAGGAGTTTACACAGTCTCGCCATCCGAACTGGTTCAAAAATTTCACGAAGGCATGGCCCGGATCGCGACCCCTACAGGTGCCGGGATGCTGGGAGGCGCAAGGCGTGGGCGAGCCGGGCATGGGCGATTCCTGGGATTGCAAGTGGGATCACTGCGCCAAACCGCTACGCAGCAAGTATCAGGGCGAAGCGTGGTATCGCAAGACCGTCGACATTCCTGCAGCATGGCAGGGAAAACGGATTTGGCTCAAGGTCGGCGGCGTGCGTTCACAGGGCTGGTTTTGGGTCAACGGCAAGAGCAACACAGTCGCGTGGGTGGATAACTACTGCGGCACCTACAAGTACGACATCACCGATTTGGTGCAGGCCGGGACACAGGCTGTTGTCGTCGCGGCGGTGAACAATGTGCTGCCGAGCCGCAAGGGGCTGTTCAGCTCGACCCACCGGTTCGGCGGTCTCTACCGCGATGTGGAACTCGAGGCCACGCCTGATATGCGGATCGACGACGCGTGGGTGCGCGGCGATTTCGACAAGCAGGAGGCTGAGATTCACGCGACAATCGCCTTCGCGACAGAGGCTGGCCGGTTGAAGAATCCGGTATTGCGGGTTAAGATACAGTCGGCAGTCGGCAATACAACAATCATGTTTGTTGACGGCAAGCAGAGCGCCGAGGTCGTTTGCCGGGTCAAGCTTGCTCCCTTCAACGCATGGTCGCCGGAACAGCCGAATCTGTATCTGGCCGAGCTGACGCTGTGCGACGGCGACAAACCGGTTCACGGCTGGACGGAACGGTTCGGCGTGCGAAAGATCGAAGTGCGAGGTGATCGTTTCTTCCTGAACAACAAACCGTTCTTCGTGCGCGGCTTCGGGGACGATTTTGTCTATCCCCTGACACTGGTCTCCCCCGCCTCTCGCGAGGAGCACCTTAAACATTTGAAGATGGCGCGGGCGGCGGGTTTCAACTATGTCCGCCTGCACACGCACTGCGAACTGCCGGAGTACTTCGAGGCCGCGGACGAGGCGGGCATCATGATCCAGCCCGAACTGCCCTATTACGGCGACTATCCGACCGAGGCGTTCCCCTTCGATCCGATGCGGGACATGAAGGAACTCTATCAGCATTACCGCCGGTATGTGTCGTTCACGACCTCCTGCACGGGGAACGAGGGGCTTCTCGGCAAGCCGCTGGACAAGGAAATCTACAAGCTGGCCAAGCGGCTCGACCCCGGCCGGCTGGCGATCCATCAGGACGGGACGTTCAACACGGCGGAGAACTCGGATTTCAGGAACGGGCCGATCAACGTGTGGTCTCCGGGAAGCGTTAAATGTGACGCGCCCTTTGTCGCGCATGAGTATCTCAACCTGTGCGTGAAGCAGGACCCGCGCCTGGAGCCGCAATTCGCGGGCGCGATGCTGCCGCCGGTCACGCTGGCCACGCGCGACGGCTGGCTCGCGGCAGCCGGGCTGGACCGGCGCTGGGGCGATGCCTGCCAGGATGCGGCGCATGCCCTGCAACGCCATTACCAGAAAGCCGGTATCGAGGCCGCGCGCATGGACCCGGCCTGCGACGGTTACTGTTTTTGGACGATCGTCGATGTGATTGTCGCACAGGGCAAGACATACAGCGCGCAGGGCTTGTTCAACGCGTTCTGGGAAGTGAAGCACAAGGGGTCGACACCCGGGGCGTTTAAACTGTTTAACGGGCCGACCGCGCTCTTGCTCAAGACCCGTCCCGAGGTTAGGATCGCGGTGTCGGGTGACGCGGTGAAGGCCGATTTCTGGATCACGCACTACGGGGCCACCCCTATGTCGAAGGTCAAACTCCGGTGGACGCTCCGGACGGACCGCCAGGTGCTTGCGCAAGGCGAGTGCGAGGGCGGCGATGTCGAACTCGGCAGCACGCGCTTGCTGGCCGAGGCCGCGGTAGCCGTCCCGGATGTGGAAAAACCTGTCCACGCCGTGCTGGAGGCGGAGGTTCTTCCGAAGGCGGAAGAACGGATTACGAATACATGGGATTACTGGATCTTCCCCAAACGAAACCGCCGGGACGGAAAAGGCATCGCGGTTTCACCGGCGCTGCTGCCCGCACTGGAAAAGCGATACACCGGGCTGGTCGCGGCAGGCACCCCCGCCGCTGAACAGGCGGATCTTCTGATCTCGCAGGCGGGCGCGCCGGAGGTCGGCCCCGCGCTGGCCGCAGGCAAATGCGCCATCCTCATCACCGGCCCGGCCGGCAAACCGGATGTCTCGCTCGGCTGGTGGTGGATGGGGACCCAGGTGGGGACGGCTTTCGCATCGCATCCCGCGCTGGGGGATTTTCCGCATGAGGGGTACCTCTCGCCCCTGGCCTTCAGGATTTTGAAAAGAGGGAAAGCGCTGCCTTACGATGGGCTCCGGCCCGAGGAGATGATGATCGTCGGCGAGGGCTTGGACGGCTATTTTGTTTACGCCGCTGAAGCGCGGATGGAGGCCGGGCGCGTGCTGATGACCTTCGGCCTGGACCTGCTCTCCGACACGCCCGAAGGCGCCTGCCTGCTGGACGGCATGATCCGGTATGTGCGCTCAGACGTCTTTCATCCGAAGGGTGCCGTGAACCTGACGGTCACGGCGCAAAACGGCTGGCAGAAAACAATCAAGGCGGGTGATGTCGGCCGGGACAGCCTGCCTCCGGGCGTCCCCCAGATCGATTTGGCACGGGCGCTGACCGGCAAAAACGTTTTGGCATGGGAAAACCGTTGTCCATCCAGGTCGTCGGTAGCGAGTCGAACAGCCGTCGCTGCTTCGGCATCTTCCAAATGCGGTAACTATTAAAATGAATACAAAAACCATGAAACGATCAACCGCTCAAAACACTCCTTTCGCCCGGCCCTGTCTGGCACTGGGACTTCTGGCCGCTTTAGGATCTTACGCCCAGGTGCCGCGCGATTTCGCAGTGGACTTAAGCGCCGCAGTCTCGACCAATGTGCCGCGGATTACCTTATCCTGGACACAGCGGCTACAAAGCAGTATCGGGTCGCAAGGCATGTACCGTCGACTGAAAGGTGAGACGGCCTGGGTGCTACTGGCTGACTTGACCACGAACCAGACCAGCTACGCGGATGCCACAGCTGAAGCGGGAGTCGAGTACGAGTATTGGATGAAGCGGATGTTGTCGCAGCAGCCCACCGTGGCGGTGGGTTACCTCAGTGCTGGTGTGAATGTGCCGATGACGGAAAGCCGTGGGCGTTTATTGTTGGTGATCGACGATACGATTGCAGCGCCGCTCGCGCCGGAAATCCAGCAACTAAAGGATGATCTTGCGGGCGACGGGTGGTTCGTGACCAGCATCTCAGCACCGTGCGCGGGAACTGTTGCCGGCACAAAAGCCCTCATCAAGGCGGCCTATGATGCCGATCCTGCGAATGTCAAACAAATCTATGTACTGGGTCATGTGCCTGTGCCCTATTCGGGCAGTGGCGCGCCCGACGGGCACGGCAATCACGGGGGCGCCTGGGCGGCCGACGGTTATTACGGCGACATGGACGGTGTGTGGACAGACACCACGGTGAACACGACGATTCCATCACGAACCGAGAATCAGAACATTCCGGGCGACGGAAAGTTCGACCAGAACCTGTTGCCAAGCCTCATCGAATTGGGCGTGGGGCGTGTCGACATGAAGAGTCTCGGACGCTCACCCTCCGCGAGTTCAACCGATGCGGAGGTCACGCTGCTGCGGCGCTATCTGCGTAAAGCGCACACCTTCCGCCAAAAGACCGGCGCTTACGCGGACATCCGCCGCCGCAGTCTGATCCGTGACGGTTTCGGGCGCGCCTTCGGCACCTCGCCTTTTGCCGCGACCGCATGGGCTGGCGCGCTCACCTGTGTGGGCACCAATGCGCCGATAGACGAGGCTCCCGGCGGCCAGTGGTTCTCCGGCACGTACGCGGGCGGTTCAAGTTATCTGTGGGGTTACGGCTGCGGCGGGGGCAGTTACGAGTACGCGAGCGGGCTGGGGGTCTCCACGGATTTCGGACACCTGTCCAGCCGCGTCGTCTTCGCCAGCGTGTTTGGCAGTTATCACGGCGACTGGGATTCCGAGAACAATTTGATGCGCTCCATCATCGCAGGCAACGCCACGGGGGATTCTCTCGCGCTGAGCTGTTATTGGGTGGGGTGGCCGTTGTGGTTTGTACACGCTCTCGGCATGGGCGAGACGATGGGGTATATGACCCGCGCATCGATGAACGCGGCCCTTGTCGGCGGCGGCGGCTACTTTCCCAATCTTTCTGACGCCGGAGGGCGGCATCTGGGGCTGATGGGCGATCCAGCATTGCGACTGCACACGGTGGAGCCGCCACGTCGACTCAGCGTGCGTAGCGCGAACAGTCAGGTTATGTTTCAGTGGGCGGCATCAACCGAACCAGCTCTGCAAGGGTATCATGTCTATCGGGCGGCCAGCGCGGCTGGGCCTTTCACGCGCCTGACATCCGTTCCTGTGACAGGACTGGCTTACACAGATGCGACGGTGACAGCAGGCCAGAGCTACAGCTACCTCGTGCGTACAATGAAACTCGAGAGCGTGCCTGGCGGCTCCTATTTCAATTTGAGTGTCGGAACACCGCTCACCGTTAGCGTCAGCAGTGCGGCGACGGCGGTACCATTCAATCCCTCCGAACTAACGGTCGTTTCGCAAAGCAACGCGGTTAACGCGCAGCTTGTCTGGCAGGATAACTCTGGGGATGAAACCGGTTTCCGTATCGAGCGCAAGGTCAATCCGGCAGGTACTTGGACGCTTCTGTCCACGCTACCCGCGAACACCACTACGTATACGGACGTTGGGCCGTTCGCGCATCTCAGCGTCTATTATTATCGCGTGATCGCGCTAGGCAGTGTGGGCAACTCATTGGCCTCCAGCGAAGAATCGTTCGAAGCCAGTGCTGGATTTGTTGAGCTGACCGAGCGGAAGATGAAGGTGAACAAGGTCGCGGGTACGGCCCTAATAACCGCCACGCGCTTTGGTGGCGGAACAGGGCCGGTGACGGTGAACTACGCGACTGCAAATTCGACAGCCACTGCTGGCGTCCATTACAGTGCAACCACTGGCGCGTTGAGTTGGGCTGACGGCGAGACCGGCAGTAAAACGATCTCAGTCCCTATTATTAATACGGGGTCGCAGCAGCAGGCACGGCAATTATACGTCACGCTCAGCAGTCCGGCAGGCGGCATGCGGCTGGGTGTTTTCAACCGGATCGCTGTTTTGATTGAAGATTCTACCGTAACACTTCCAGGAACATGGTCACAGACATTGCTTGGAACACCGACACACGCCTCACTCATGTCCGATGCCGAGGGCTTTTTGGGTTCAACCATGATCGGCGGCAGCGGCCTCAATGCCGAAAGCGGTGAAACCGGACGTTACATATACCAATCCCGCAGCGGCGATGGTCGGATGACGGCCTATGTGCGTGCGCCAGCGCCGAACAACACCGGCGCCCGTATGGCGCTGATGGTGCGCGACAGTTTGGCGACCACCGCGAAAATGATGGCCGCTGCCACCAGTTCCGGCAGTGGGACCGGCGGCTATGGCACGAAGCTGGCGACGCGATTGAGCACGGCCAGCATTGTGACCCCAGGTTCCGGCAACAGCATCATCGCGCCGGTCTGGTTGCGGCTCACCCGGTTTGGCAGCATGTTTGCCGTTGAGTCCTCACCAAACGGTTCGGTCTGGACAGAGATCGCGAGTTCCACCAGCGTGATAACCAACGAGTCTGTTTACTGGGGGCTTTTCAACTCCGCCGGCGATGTAGTGACCTATTCCGACTACTCAGCTGACTACCAACTCAGCGCCTTTGAGAACGTCAGCTTCTCGCCGCTGCCTGCGCCTGCTACGCCCGATGGTTTGTCAACGAGTTTTACGCTGCCCACAAGCACAAAGGTGCAATGGAATACAAAGCCTTATAGCCAAGGGTACCGCATCGAGCGGAGGACGGAAGGTGGGGCGTTTGTGCTGATCGCACAACCCGCAGCCAGCACGGGTGCCACGCAGGCGTTCAGCGACACAGGACTCGCGCCTAATACGGCTTACGAGTACCGCGTCAGCGGCACTAACTCTTCAGGTGTCTCGGAACCGTCCACCACTGTTATCATCACACCGGTGGCGGATACGGTGGTAACCGTCACGACGGAAGAAGCGGGCGGAGCCGATGCTGACGTACGCATGGATAGTCCAAACACGGCACACGGCACCAACAGTTATTTCTCAGTCATCGGGCCGCCCGCTGTTTCAAAAAGCTATCTGCGCTTCAATGTGGGTTCGCCGGTCGGCGTTTTAAAGAATGCGTCGTTGGCGCTGGCGGTGGCAGGTTATCGTCTCTTCGATGTGGCGGGCTGGTATCTATTGGAAATGTATGCGCTCAATGATGATACGGCTGATCTTTGGGATGAAGCGACAGTGACGTGGGACAACGCTCCCTTGAATGACACCGCAGACGTAGGACTGCTGGGGGCTGCCGAGTTTGTCGGCACGAGCTTTTTTAATGATGAATCCAAAATTGCTCCACCGGGGCGTATCATTAGTGTTAATGTTTCGTTAACGGGCGCAATGCTCGGCACAAATGGCATTGTAACGTTAGTCGCTTTACAGCAATATGAGGCGGCAGAGGTGGATTGGGCCGCGCACGAGCATTCCGGTTATGCGCCACCGACCTTGCGCTTGACGCTCGGTTCCGCATTACCCGCGCGTCCCGGCTTTTTGACGGCAGCACCGACTGACGGGAATGTAACACTACAATGGGCACTTAGCGCGGGTAACACGGCTAGCCTTGAATTAGAACGGCGTGTCGAGAATGGCACGTTCATACTGTTGCAGACATTAACGAGTAATACGGTCTCGTTCACGGACATTGATGCGCTTCCCGGCAACCATTACGAATATCGTATCCGTAGTGTAAGTGCGGGCGGAAACTCCGATTGGACACCGATAGCAACACTCTACGCAACCATCGCTGTTTCGCCTGCCGACACGACGGTCAACATCGGCGACTCGGCAGTGTTTGGTGTCATTGCGACGGGTTCGGCTCCGCTCTATTTCCAGTGGTTCCAAAACGGCTCGGTGCTTAATGGCGCAACAAACGCAAACTACACGACGCCGGCGACCCTACAGAGTGACGACGGCGCGGTCTTCAGCGTGACAGTTTCCAACGCGCTGGGTACAGCTACGAGTGAAGGTGCCGTGCTGACCGTGCGCGATCCGTCCAAGCACGCGGTGCCTTACCGCGAGCCGTTCGAGCGCTTCGCGCCAGGGTTCCTGCTGACCGGCTTCGAGGGCTGGCGCGGCGTGGATACCGCAGCCCAAATATCGGCAGACACTGCCTTGCTGGAACGGCTGTACGCACACGGACAGCCGATCGGCTTCCCGCTGCGGCACGAGGCGCATACCCTCGTCGCCCTCATCAGCAGTTCCGTGACCAACCGCCTGACCGCCCCGTCCAACACGGCGGTCTGGTGCGACATGATGGTGGAACTCACGAGAACGGACGGCGGCGACTTGCCGGCGGCGCCGGCAGGCATGCAATGCGCGTTACTTGTGGATGCGGCGGGGCGGCTCAACGTCTGGCACCGCGATGTGGAAGGCGAGAGCAATCGCTGGAGCGCCTTGGCCTGGCAGACGGCTCAGTCGTCGCAGTGGGCGCGGATAACACTGCACCTGGACTACGCCACGCTGGACGCCGCGCACAACGCCCGCTACTTCCAACTCTTCGTCGACGGCGCGGCACAGAGCAGCACCCTGGCTTATACCCTGAACGACGGCTCCGGCGTATCGGGCGGCACCTGGTTCGCCTTGGCAGTGGCCGCGCCGGACAGGATCAGTTCTCTGTATTTTAACGGAACCGGCGTGTTGGATGACCTGACAGTAGACACCCTTCGTCCGCTGATCGGTCTCGGCCCTCACGGCACGCCTGAATGGTGGTTGGCCGACAACGGACTGACCAACGCGCTCAGCTTGGCGCTCAACGAACTGGCGGATGACGACAGCGACGGCTTCCTCAACTGGAAGGAGTACGCGGCCGGCACAAGTCCCACCAACGACGCGAGCCTGTTGCGCTTCATCGATCTGCCGGGGGCCGCGAACAATCGCCTTGCGCTGGTGATCCAGACAGTCCCGGGACGGCATTACACCCTGGAGGGGTCGGCCACCTTGGAGCCGGACAGCTGGGCGCCTGTCGCGTTTGCCCTGACTTCGGAAGGCGCGCCCGCAGTCCAGGCCGTGACTGCAGCGGAGGCGACGCTGACGCTCTACGTGGCGACTGAAGGGCCGGTTTGTTTCTACCGGGTACGGGTGACGCCATGAAGGTGAGGTTTGTGGGTTTTGAATCTCGGCGACGCCACATCATGATGCTTTCGGGTTGCGTGTGGGTAGTGCTCCATGCCGGTGTTCTGAGTGCTGAGCCGATGAAGCTGTTATGGAATCAGTCTGTGCTGCGTGCCGTGCCCGCCGTTTTTCCGGCTGAAGGGATGAACGAGCCGGGCGTGCGGGCACTCTTCTTTGAAGGCGTGCCGTATCGCGGCAAACCGACGCGGGTGTTTGCGTGGTATGGGGTGCCGCAGACCGGCGGGCCACGTTTTCCGGCCATGGTATTAGTGCATGGCGGCGGCGGCACCGCCTTTGCACGCTGGGTGCGCCTCTGGAACGCACGCGGCTACGCCGCAATCGCCATGGACACCTACGGCGGCGTTCCCACGGCGACAGGTAGCCAACGCCATTCGTGGGCTGGCCCTGCGGGCGCGATGGACACCTTCGAGCAAATCGACGAGCCGCTTGCTGACCAGTGGCCCTTTCATGGCGTGGCTGCGGTGATGCGCGCCCACTCACTGATCCGCTCCTTCCCCGAGGTCGATCCCCGCCGCGTCGGCGTCACGGGTATTTCTTGGGGCGGCTACCTCACCAGCATGGTCGCCGGTCTCGACGACCGCTTAGCCTGCGCCGCCCCGGTCTATGGCTGCGGTTTCTTCGCTCATGACAGCGGCGGCTTCTTCGACAAACTGCGAAGCATGGGCGAGCGCGGCGAGAAGTGGTCGGCGTACTGGGATGCCTCAACCGTACTTCCCGATGCCTGCATGCCCTTGCTGTGGCTGAACGGCACGACCGATCACTGGTTTCCCCTGTCGGCCTGGCAGATGTCTTATCGTCTGGCACCGGGAACGCGCGGCGCGGCGCTGCGCCCCGCTTGGCCGCACAATCAGGTCACGGGCGAGACGGCTCCGGAAATCGGACGTTTTGTTGATTCCGTGCTGGCAGGGGGACTGCCCCTACCGCGCATCGTTGAACAGACGTGGGGGCAGGGCCAACTCAGGGTCCGCTGGGAAGCGCCGACGCCGGTAGTGGAGGTGGCGCTCAACTTCACGTCCGATGCGTGTACATCTGAAAAGCGTACATGGCGTACCCGTTACTTGGACTTCGCTGCCGAGCGGAAAACGGTTTCGGCGCCCATTCCCCCAGAGGCTACAGCCGCTTATATCAATATCGTGGATCGCGACGGCATAACCGCCAGCAGCGAGTGCGTGTCGCTCAAGCCGACCGCCCCGCCTTCGGTTGCGTCTCAGGGCTGCGTCGTGATTGACGAGGATTTTGAGCGGCGCGGCGCGGGGATTGCACCTCAAGGAGTGGTCATGCTGTCTGACGCCGACCGCGCCAAGGGTGCCAGCATTGTCATCACGGATCGAGCCGCCGCCTCCGGCAGCCGAGCGCTGCGTTTCACGGATGCGCCCGGGCTCACGCAGGCCTATTTCCCTATGCGTGAGTTCTATCTGGGCAACAGGTCGTTGACAACTGGACAGGTCACGTTCGCGTTCAATTTCCGCAACAGCAAGGCCACGCCGGGGCATTTCGTGGCGGAGATGCGCGACATGCTCAAGAAAGCGCACCAGAGCGGGCCGCGGCTTGAGTTCACCCCGGACGGCAAGTTGCTGTCAGGTGGGAAGACGGTGGCGGAACTTCCCTTCGACGAGTGGACACACGTCGAGGTGGCTCTGAAGTTGGACGGAGCGGGCAACAAAACCTACAACGTGACGGTGGCCGGAGCCGGCGGGCCGCGTCAAACGGTCGCGATTCCCTGCCTGCCCGAGTTTGCCGCCGTCTCCTGGCTCGCGTTCATGATGCCGTCCGACACGGCTGGCAGCATCGATCTTGATGATATACACTTAGACATTCAGTAGAGGGGCTCCCAATGATCACGTTTCAAGCAGACTACCGCGCACGCATCCAAACCGTGACTGCGGCGGAGGCGACGCTGACGCTCTACGTGGCGACTGAAGGGCCGGTTTGTTTCTACCGGGTACAGGCGTTACCATGAGGGCCGAAGTAGAAGATGAACGATTTTTGATCGCAGGTAACGTATCAAGAACAACAGTTCAAAAAGGAATAATTCCTATGAGAACAAGAAAGAACGGGTGTGGATTAGCGGTTCTTACCGCCGCAGCCTTCGGGCTGCTCTCTAACCTCCAGGCGCAGACGATCTCGGCTTGGAAGAGTGCTGTCAACGGTAACTGGAGCAGCGCCAGCGCTTGGTCGGCCGGTGTGCCGAATGCCAACATGGCGCATCTGACGAACTATCTGGCATCCTACGCGGTGACATACAACAGCGTCAATCCGGCGTTCAAGGACCTGCGCATCGAAAATACGGGTGCGCAAAAAACCGACCTCCTGATCAGCGCGCCGCTGGTCAGCAATGGCGGGGCAGCGCTCCGGTTTCGGCGCGGTTCGCGCGTGACGGTGAACCCCGGCGGCGTCTGGCGTTTCGATGGAGCCGTCAACACGGTCACCGACAACGGGGAAAGCATGCTCAGCATCGCGGATGGCGGCGAGTTGAACGTCGCCGGCGGCACGGTCGCCTTCACAAACCTTCCGAATGCGTCAGGAAAGGGCAACTTCCTCAACGTGGGCTACCAGTCCGCAGGCACCCTGAATGTCACGGACGGCACCCTGTCATACTACGAGACGTACCCGCGCGCCGTCACCAACGACAACCGCGGTCTGCGGGTCGGCTGGGGCAACAACGGCGACGGGACGTTGAATATCAGCGGCGGAAATGTACTGCTCGGAAAAAACATGGCCTACACCGACCAGACCCTGATGTCGGTCGGCTACGGCAACGGCCCCGGCACCGGCACGCGCGGCAAGGTGGTCGTCTCGGGCGGGACGCTCCAGTTCACCAACAGCCTGAGCTGGAGTCTGCTTCTGATCGGCCGGAACGGCGGCCACGGCACTCTTGTGGTGACGAACACCGGTTATGTCCGCTTGAATTATGCGACGGGCGGCCGCGTCCAGATCGGCGTGGCCCCTACGGCCTACGGCCTGCTGCGGATGGACGGCGGCTATTTATGGGCGAACGACGGTATCACGGTTGGATATTCCCTGAACTACAAGAACAACTCCACGACCGGCGCGGTGGAGGTCACTGCGGGGAATGCGAATGCAGGTTCAGGCTTTGTGGCCGGGTACAGCGAGTCCAACGCAGGAGACCAGAATACAGCAGCTTACGGTACCGGCGTGGGCACGGTTACCATCGGCGGCGGCCGGTTGTCGGAAGACTATTGGGGCACCTTCATCGGGCGCGCCCGCCGGGGCGGCGAGGGCATCGGCAGCATGACCATCACGAACGGGCTGTTCGACATCGTGAGTTCGTCCGATCCGGAAGCCCCGGGCGGCGCGGCAGGCAACGGGGCCTATTCCGGCTTGGCTATCGGTTGCATCAATTTTAACGAGACCAACCCGTACACCCGTGCGCGGGGTACGCTCACAGTCGCCGGCAGCGGCATCATCACCAATGCCGGCGTGTTCCTTGTCGGTATCAACGGCGGCACTGGAACCGTCGTGCAGACCGGCGGCAAGATCGTACATGCCCCGTCGGGCGGGGTAGCAGACCGCAAGATGACCGTCATCGGTTACAACTTCGGCGCGTCCGCGGCCGTCGGCGGCGGTTACGGCAGCTACGAGATGAGCGGCGGTATCTTCTCGACATCGAATCGCGTTTTTGTGGGCGGCGTACCAACCGGCGTGCAGAGCTATGCGCGTCCCAATAGCACTGGTTTGCTGAAGGTCAACGGTGGCAGCTTCACCGTCACCAACAACACCCTCATGGTGGGCGGCAATGGTGCGGGTACGCTCGTGATCGGCGCGGGGGGCATCTGTTATGCGAAGGATATCGTACTGACCAACAACACGCAGGCCACGTTGCGCTTTGAATTGGGCTCAACGGGTCTCGGCACGCTTCAAGCCAGCGGCAACCTGGCTGCCTACACCGGCGCTAAGGTCGAAGTTGACACCATGGCTTATCAGGGCACAGCCAATCGGATTAAGTTATTGGATTGCGCCACGCGCACAGGCATCTTCTCGCCGGCCAATATCACAGTGATCGGACCCGGCCAGGTGCTACAGAGTTTGGACGAGGACATCTACCTGCAAGTCGGCGATATTTGGGATGGCGGCGGCGCGGACAGCAATGTCAATACCGCCAATAATTGGGCGATGAATACGGTGCCTCCCTTGGATGGCAGTCAGCGCGCGACGTTCGGTACAGGCGGCAGCACGGCGACCGTCAACACGTCGGCCAGCTTCCTTGGCCTTACCTTCAACCGCGACTCGGACTTCATGCTGGCAAACGGCGCTGGCACGCTGACGCTTGGCGCAGGCGGCATCGCCGCCAGGGTGCCGACTGCGACTAGCCGCACGTACGCCCTGGCCGAGTCGCTGACGCTCGGCGCCAGCCAGACATGGGGCATTACCAACAACGGCGCGGGCGTCACTACGCTCGCTGTCTCGGGTGTGATCGGCGGGGCGTCCGGTAGCGGCCTCACCCAGTCCGGAAATGGTATACTCGCGCTCTCCGGTGTGAACACGTATGCCGGTGTCACCACGGTCAAAACGAACAGCATCTTGCGTGTCAGCCACGCCAACGCGCTGGGCACGACCGTCGGCAACACCGTCATCGAAAACGGCGGTAAACTGGAAGTCAGCGGAGGCATTACGCTTTCCGAACCCATTTCGCTGACCGGGCAAGGGCCGAACTCGGGTTGCGCGTTTTCAAGCTCCGGCAACAACACCCTAAACGGGCTGGTCACCATCGGAACGGGCGCGCGCATCAACGGGGGCGGAACCCTGACCTTTGCGGGCGGCATCACGTCTGTCAGCAGTCCTTTCACGATCCTGAATACCGCAGGCGGCACGATTCAAGTCCTCAACGCCCCGATCTCCATCGGCAGCGGTTCGCTCTGGTCAGACCAGGGCGGTACGCTTGTGCTGGGTGTGGCCGGCAACACATGGGGGAATACCGTTCTGAGCACCGTGGCGGTGCGCACGGATGCCGCCAACGTCTTTCCCGCAGCCACGGAAGTCTCGCTGAGCAATGCCGCACAACTAGATTTGAACGGCTACAACCAGACCTTCAACCGTCTCAAATCGACGGGCGGCGGCACGGTGGTCACCAGCGGGCCCCCCGCGACCCTGACGCTCAACCAGACGGCCAACACGACGTTCGACGGCCGCCTACGCGGCGCGATCATGCTGGTCAAGGGGGGCACGGCCTCCCTCACGCTCAGCAACGCGAACGACAACGCCGGCGGCATGATCGTCAGCAACGGCACGCTGAAGCTGATCACGGGAAGCTGCATTGCCGACAGTTCCCGCGTCGAAATTTCGAATGTCGGCAAGATGGAGATCAACGCCGGACTGACCGAGACGGTGCAGAAGCTCTACTTCGGTGGCACTCAGCAACATAGCGGCACTTGGGGCGCGACCGGCAGCGGCGCGACCTACATCGACAACACGCGTTTCGCCGGTGCCGGCAAACTCAATGTCCTGCTCGGCATCGCTCCGAGCATCACAACCCAGCCCGCAAGCGCGACTGTCAACGTCGGGCAGACTGCCACCTTCAGTGTGACGGCGGGCGGCTCGACGCCCTTCACCTACCAGTGGCGCGTGAACGGCGTGAATATCGCCGGGGCCACCGGCGCGTCCTACACGACACCCGCGACGGTAGCGGGCGACAGCGGCAAGCTGTTCAGCGTGGTGGTCGCCAATTCGGCGGGCAGTGTCACGAGTGCCAACGCGACCCTGACTGTCCGCATCCCGCCCACCATCACGACGCAACCCGCGAACGCAAGCGTGAACCTCGGCCAGACGGCGACCTTCAGCGTGACGGCCGGCGGCACGGCACCGCTTTCCTACCAGTGGCGCATGAACGGAGTCAACATCGCCGGGGCGACCAGTTCGTCCTACATCACGCCCGCGACGGTGGCTAGCGACAACGGCAAGCTCTTCAGCGTCGTGGTCGCCAATTCCGCCGGCTCGGTCACCAGCGTCAACGCGGCACTGACCGTGATCTTCGGCACGCTCTGGGATGCCGGCGCAGGAGCGACCACCAGCATCAATGCCCCCGCCAACTGGAACCCCGACGTAGCGCCACCCTTTGACGGCACGCAACGTGTCACCTTCGGCACGGGCGGCAGCACGGCGACGGTCAACACGTCGGCCAGCTTCTTGGGGCTCACGTTCAACCGCGCTGCCGATTTCGCACTCGCCGACGGCGCCGGCACGCTGACGCTCGGCAGCGGCGGCATCGCAGCCAAGGTACCAACTGCGACTAGCCGCACGTACACCATCACTGAGTCGCTGACGCTCAGCGCCAGCCAGACGTGGAGCGTGACCAACAACGGCGCGGGCGTCGCCACGCTGTCCGTCTCCGGCTCTATCACCGGCCCAACTGGAGCTGGTTTCACGAAGTCCGGAAACGGCCCGCTTGTGCTCTCTGGCCCCAACACCTATGCGGGCGTCACCACGGTCAAGACCGGCGGCTGTGTACGCGTCACCCACGCCAGCGCGCTGGGCACGACGGCCGGCAACACGGTTGTCGAGAACGGCGGCTGGCTGGAAGTCAGCGGCAACATCACGGTCGCCGAACCGATCCAACTCAACGGCGATGCGGCCAGTTATTACGCCGGCGCGCTACGCTCGACGGGTGGCGCCAACATCTGGAGCGGCGCGATCACGCAAGGCAGCGCCACGCGCATCGGCGTCTCCGGCGGCAGCAGCCTCGAAATCACCGGTGGCTTCACCGGCACGCAGGGGCTCGCCTTCCAGCATGGCGGGACGCTGAAGTTCAGCGGCCAGCCCATCGCCATGGGGAGCTCGGCGATCTATGCCCACGGCGGAGGGGTGTGGATCCTGAATGCGGCCGGCAACAGTTGGGGCACGATCGACCTGGCCAACGGCACGCTGCGCACCGACCTGCCCAACGCCATGCCCGCCATGTCGACGCTGCAACTCAGCCCCAACGCCATGTTCGACCTCAACGGCAACAGCCAGACCCTCGGCCAGTTTAAGAATGCGAGCGCCACGATCGGCTCGCGACTGGTGACCAGCGCGGCGCCCGCAACCTTGACGATCAACCAAAGCGCGACAACCTACTATGATGGCCGGCTCACCGGCGCACTGGGCCTGGTCAAGGGCGGCACCGGCACGCTGACGCTCTCCAACGCCCTGAACACGCTCAGCGGCAACGTCACGGTGTCGGGCGGCACCCTGACGGTCGCGCCCTGTACCCGACTGGGCAACAGCACCAACATCGCCGTCAACGGCGGCACCTTGGTGTTGCAGTCCTCGTCGGCCACGACCAACACCGCCAGCCTGCGCGTCGCGTCGGGTGGCGCCAAAGTGAATGTGGCGGGAGGCGTGATCGCCACAGTGGGGCGCCTCTACCTGAACGGCGTCCAGCAGGCCAGCGGCACCTGGGGCGCGTCCGGCAGCGGAGCGCAGCATACGAACAACACCTACTTTGCGGGCAGCGGCTGGCTGCAGGTCAGCGCGCCCTTCATCCAGGAGAGCTTCGACTATGCCGTCGGCGGGCTGGACGGCACGCAGTCCAACGGCGTGGGCTTCGCGGCTTCGAACTGGGGCACGTCCGGTGCAACCATCGTGCCGGGGCTCCTCTACCGCAATCTGATGGGTCTGAGCGGCAACGCGATGCAATCATCCAACTATGGCGCGCAACGCCGCGACACCGCCGTGACATTTGGCGGTAGCACCTTCTACATGAGCATGCTGATCAACCCCAACAACATCGAGACCGCGCGTTTCGGTTTCGAACTCATGAACGGCAGCAACGGCGGGCCCCTGTTCGGTCGGGTCGGCGGCGGCTGGGGCATGTTTGCGGGTGTCAATGGAAGCATGGGCATTTCCAACCTAGATGGCTCCTACAAGACATGGGTTGGCGTCTCGAACAAGGCTGATAACGTTGCGCATCTGATCGTCGTCAAGGTGGACTACCCGGCCAACGCGATCAAGCTCTTCGTTGATCCGATTCTGACCGGAGCGGAGCCACTGCCCTCCGCGACGTTGACCACCGGCGGCAAATGGACGGTGAACCTAAACAGCCAGACGTGGAATGCCATCCGGCTGTTTCATGAAAATGCCAATCAAAGCGTTGACGAACTCCGCATCGGCGCAAGCTGGGCGGACGTGGCTCCCACCAAGACGATGGGTGCGTACGTTCAGGAAGGGTTTGATTACCTTGTGGGGGTGCTGGACGGAACCCAAGCCGGCGGCATCGGGTTCACGACCAACCACTGGGGCACGTCGGGCGCCGCGATTGCCGACGGACTCAGTTACAGCAGTTTGAACTGCGCCGGCGGCGGCGCCTTGCGCTCCACGAGTTGGGGCTCGCAGCCGCGCAACACAGTCGCGAATTTCGGCGGCGGTACCTTCTACATGGGCATGCTGATCAACTCCGCCAGTATCGAGACCTCGCGCTTCGGCTTCGAGCTTCTGGCCGGTGGCGGCGGACACCTGTTCGGACGGGTGAGCGGCGGCTGGGGTATGTTCGCGGGCGTGAACGGATTGATGGGTGTTTCCAACACGGTCGGCAACTATCAGACCTGGACAGGCGTTGCCGCTGCGGCCGACAACGCATCGCACCTGATTGTCGCCAAGATCGACTACGAAGCCAACGCGATCAAGCTCTTCGTTGATCCTGTGCTGACCAGCAGCGAGCCGGCACCTTCCGCCACGCTGACGACCGGCGGCAACTGGACGGTCAACCTCAACACCCAGCTTTGGAACGGGGTCCGGCTGTTCCACGAGAACGCCGGCCAGACCGCCGACGAACTGCGCATCGGCAGGACCTGGGCCAGCGTGGTGCCGGTTCGCTCCGGCGCAGAAATCACGGAATTCTTCATCGCGCCGTCCGGCAATGGCGTCAACCCCGGCACGCAGGCCGCGCCCTTCGGCACGCTAGAGCAGGCGCGCGACGCGCTGCGCCTGCTGCGGGTCGACAACGAGCTGCCCTTGGGCGGCCTGACGGTCTGGCTGCTCGGCGGAAACTACGCGCGCACCAACACCTTCGAGTTGACGGCGGCCGATTCCGGCAGCGCCTCGCGGCCGATCAGCTACCGCGCGTACCCCGGCGAAACGGTGCGCATCCACGGGGCGCAGCAGCTTCAGCCGGCGTGGTTTACGACCGTGCAGAGCAGCTCGCCGGTCTGGCCCCGCATCGACACGGCTGCGCGCGGCAACGTCATGCAGATCCACCTGCCGACATACGGCATCACCGACTATGGCACGCTGCGCCAACGCGGCATGGGCTCCTCCTCCACGATCGGTGCGCTGGAGCTGTTCTTTGACGGGGCTCCGCAGCAACTGGCGCGCTGGCCCGATGTCGGCCAGACCAGCGGCACCGAAGCGACCAACGGTTGGGCCTATACCGACACCCCGCTGTCCACCACCAACTTCACCTATATAGGCACCCGTCCGTCACGCTGGATCTTGGCCGAGGATCTCTGGATCCATGGATTCCTGGGCAATCATTGGGCCGACTATCATCTGAGGCCGTTCGCGGTTAACACAACCGCGCACACCGTGACCTTCACCAACGCGCCCAACTACGGCATCGCCGACAACATGCCCTACTACGCCGAGAACCTGCTGGAGGAGATCACACGGCCCGGCGAGTGGTACGTCAACCGCGCCAGCGGCATCCTCTACTTCTGGCCGCCGGCGGCACCTGCCGGGCACGAGATCCAGGTCTCCATGATGGAAACGAACTTGGTGCGCCTCTCAGGCGTGCAACACGTCATCTGGCGGGATATCACCTTCGAAGCGGTCCGGGGAGACCTGCTGGCCATCTCCGGCTGCGGCAACGTCCGCGTGCTGGATTGCCTGCTGCGCAACTCCGGCAACTACGCCGCCAAGATCACCGGCGGCACCCGCAACGGGCTTAGCGGCTGCGAGGTCAAAGACACGGGCGACGGCGGCATCTCCATGACGGGCGGCGCCCGTAACACGCTCACGGGCGCGGGCAACTATGTGCGCAACTGCACGATCCACGCCTTCGGGCGCTTTGACTGGATGAACACGCAGGCAGTCAAATTCGAGGGGGTTGGCCAGATTGTCGAACACAACCTCATCTACGATTCGCCGCACACCGCCATCGGCTTCGCCGGTGCCAACTACTGCTCAGTCGCCTACAACGAGGTGCGCGATGTCTGCAAGTGGTCGTCGGACGCCGGGGCGATCTACACCGGCCGCGACCTGGGCGCCCACGGTTCGATCATCGGCTACAACTTCGTGCACCACGTCGTCGGCCAGTTCGGCGCAGGCGTGGGCCTTGGCACGCAGGGCATCTATCTGGACGACTGCATCGCCGGTATCGAGGTCTTCGGCAACATCTGCTACAAGGTCTCGGGCATGGGCATCCAGCACGGCAGCGGACGCGACGACGTGATGCGCAACAACGTCATCGTCAAGTGCGGCGAGGTGCTGTACGCCGACACGCGCGGCCTGACATGGGGCGGCGGGGGGGCGACCTGGAGCAACACCTGGGCGAACCTACAGGCGATGCCCTACCGCGGCACCATCTGGTCAAACGCCTTCCCGCAACTCTACGCGATGCCTACCAACTGGGTGGCTGTCACCAACAGTGCCTGGCTGGCGCCGCGCAATTCGGTTTTCTCGCGCAATCTCGGTTACGCCAATACCTCCTGGGTGCGGGATGCTGCCGCGATCGCCTACTACGCCGAGTTCACCAACAACCTGCAGAACAGCGATCCGCTCTTCGTGAACGAGGCGCTGACGAACATGACCTTGAGCGCGGGCTCGCCCGCCTTCACCATCCCCGGCTTCGTCGACATCCCCTTCAGCCGGATCGGCCCAGAGAAGGCGGCGCTGAGGGAGTTGGCCGCCTGGGACTTCCCGACCGCCACCGACCGCATCGGTTTCTCCAGCGAGCTGCTGGCCGTGCCCTCGATGCTGAGTGTCAACGGCATGACTGCCATCGCCGCCCCCGGTCACCCGACCTGGTCCGTCGATGTGCCCTTCACGGACATCACAGGAACCAATCAGGCCCTCGCCGTCGCGGCCGGCGACTACTTCGAGGTGACACTGACGCCCCTGTTGCAGGGTCAATTCTCGTTGGCGGCGCTGAGCTTCGCCCACCGCCGGAACACGGGCGGCGGCAGTGCCACGCTCTTCGTACGGTCCAGCGCAGACAACTACTCTTCGACACTGGGCAGTGTAGTCGCCAATGGCCCGAACATCTGGAACGAGACCACCTTTAGCCTCTCCGGCGTTGCGGCGCTGCAGAACCGCACCACGTCCGTGACGATCCGTCTCTACGCCTACAAACCGGCCAACGACCCCGGCACGCAGCGCCTCGCCATCGACAACCTTAGCGTCCGGGGCACGACGCTTCCGATGCTGCCCCCGCAGTCGCTAAGGTTCCGTTTGCCAACAACGGGTACAATCTTGACACTCCGGTAGCGCGGAGTGTTTTAACAGGTATTCATTCATTAAAAGGAGTCATCAAATGGTTAAGCTATATCCCCCCCCACGCTCACGTGTCCAAGGCGCACGCTCGGTAATTGCGTTGAGCCTTGTTCTGTGCACCGCATCACCCCTGCAGGCCACAGAGAGCACACACCGACGTTTGTCTGTCGTTGAATATCGAGACAAGATGAAGGCCGGGTGGATCGGCCAGATCGCGGGCGTGGCCTGGGGCGCGCCCACCGAATTCAAGTTCAACGACAGGATCATTCCCGATAATGAGATGCCAACTTGGAAGCCGGAGATGATCAATAATTCTTTTGGTCAAGACGATGTCTATGTTGAGATGACGTTCTTGCGTACCATGGAGCTGTACGGGCTCGACTGTTCGATTCGCCAGGCGGGAATCGATTTCGCCAACACCAGCTACCCGCTCTGGTGCGCCAACGCGGCTGGACGCTCGAACTTGCGCAAGGGGATTGCGCCGCCGGACTCCAGCCATCCCAAATACAATAGCTGCGCGACCATCATCGACTATCAGATCGAGAGCGACTACTCGGGACTGATCGCACCCGGCATGCCCAACGTCGCCATCGCCATGGGCGAAAAGTTCGGACGCCTGGTGAATTACGGCGACGGCATGTATGCCGGTCAATTCATCGGAGCAATGGTTGCCGAGGCGTTCTTCGAGCGTGACATCCGAAAGGTCATTGAAGCCGGTCTGCGGGCGATACCCGTTGACAGCCAGTATGCCGCCTTTGTGCGCGATATGCTGAAATGGTCACGTGAAGTTCCTGAGTGGGAAAAGACATGGGAACTGCTCAACCAGAAGTATTGCAAGAACCCTGAATATATCAAAAAGTATGCGGGCAGTTCGCCTGTTGACAGCCGGATCAACGGTGCATACGCCTTGATGGGATTACTCTACGGTAACGGCGACCCCGACCGGACCATTATCATCGCTACCCGCTGCGGCAAAGACTCCGATTGCAATCCGTCGACGGCAGGGGGCGTGCTCTTCACGATGCTGGGTTATAAGAAACTGCCCGAACGCTTCACGAAGCTCCTGGATGAAAAGAAGATTTTCACCAGCACGGTCTACAACGTGCCCGCGCTACTCGATGTCTGTGAGAAACTCACACGGCAGGCCGTGGTGCATGAGGGAGGCCGGATAGAAAAGGATGCCAATGGAGCGGAATTCTTCGTCATCCCCGTCAAGGCCGCAGCACCCGCTCCGTTGCTATCGAGCTTCGCGCCGGGGCCAATCGCGAACAGCACCTTCACGCCGGCGGAGATGGCGCAGATTACGGCCGCCGTGCCTTCGGCAAAGTTGAAAAAGGATGTTGCCGCTTTCGCCCCCGGCTGGTCGTTGTCGTATTGCAACACCCAAGGCAACTTAGGCTTGCTGCGTGAAGCGCGCGGGCGGACAAACGTTTTCGCGACGCTGCCCTTTGATAACTGCACCCCTTGCGTGCTGAGCCGCAAGATCGAAATTATGACTGGCAAAAAGACGGTGCTTAAGCTGAGCGTAGCCGATCATGCCCGCAATGGCGAATGGCTGCTGACGGTACAGGTAGACGGCAAGAAGTTCTATCAGCAGTTCATCGGGAAGGATGTCGAGGGCGACCTTGCCCGCAAGATCATCACCTCGGCGAAAGCCGAAGACTATCGGAAACAAATTGCAGGCAAGGGGCCGGGGCCGGATGGCTGGACAGAGGTCGAAGTCGATTTGTCGTCGTTTGCCGGCAAGACGATCCTGCTTGAACTCGGTAACGGGCCGACAGACGGTTATCATGACGAGACAGCATACTGGGGAAAGATTGAAATTGTAGTAGGCCCCTCGGCGTACGACGGAGGGGGCGGTAATAATCCACAAGGGGTGCTGGAGCCAACGACAAAATCAATGAAACCATTGACTCTTCAGAAGGCTGCACCCTTCGCGCCAGCTCAGGTGCTGTTGTTGGATGGTCCGCTCAAGCAGTCGCGCGATGCTGCGGAGAAACACCTACTCCTTCTTGATGTTGATCGCCTGTTAGCGCCCTACCGTGCTGAAGCCGGGCTTCCAGAAAAAGCCAAGCGTTATACCGGCTGGGAGACAGGGTCACTGCCCGGTGTGGGGCTCGCCTTCTACCTGTCTGGCATCGCAAATCTGACAGAGGCGAACGGGAATATCGAACTCAAACGTCGCTTGGTTTACATTCTGGATGAGTTAGCAGCCTGTCAGGATGCCACGGGCGGTTATTTGCTGGGAAGCAAGAATGGGAGGGCCGTTTTTGCACGCGTGGAAAAGGAAGGTCGCTTCGAGGGTTTTAGTCCATGGGACGGAACTGGGCAGGCTACCCCGTACTATTCGTTGGAGAAAACATTCTCCGGTCTCAGGGATGCATACCGCATCGGACATCAGCCGAAGGCCTTACAGATTGCGATCAAGCTGGGCAATTGGTTAGATGAGCATATGTCGCATCTGACAGATGCGCAGTTACAGAAATTGATGTGCTCCGAGTACGGGGGGATGAACTGGGTGTTGGCTGACCTGTATGCCGATACCGGCGACACCCGATTTCTGGCATTGTCGCGGCGCTGGGTGAACCACGGGGTCATGGATGCTGTCGAGCGGGGACACGATGAACTGGGCGGGCGACATGCCAATGCCAGCATTCCGCAATTCAGCGGTCTGGCGGCGCGATACCCTGTATCTGGCGTAAGTTCAGATCGCACGACCGCCGAATTCTTCTGGGGCAGCGTGGTTAAACATCACAGTTATGTGAACGGTGGAAACAGCGAGAGCGAGAATTTTTGCGCCGCCGACAAGCTGAACAACACGTTGACACCCTTCACTGCTGAAAATTGCAATTCCTACAACATGTTGCGCCTGACCCAATTGTTGTTCAACATCCAGCCGTCGGTCGCCTACGCGGACTATATGGAACGGGTGTTGTTCAACCACATTCTAGCCGCACAGGATACGGACAATGGCAGCGTCTGTTACTTCCTTTCGCTGATGACCGGCACGCGGAAGCGCTTCGAATCAGAAGAAATATTTTCCTGCTGTGTGTGCAGTGGGTTTGACAGTTACGCACGCACGGCCACCTATATCTACAGCCATGATGCGGAAAACCTGTTCGTCAATCTGGCGGTTGCCTCGGAAGTCACCTGGCCGACAAAGAAACTCGTCCTCAAGCAGGAGACCCGCTTCCCGGAGGAGGACACGGCGGTGTTTCGGGTGACCGTGCCGCAAGCGACCCGGTTCGTCCTGAACCTACGCTATCCACAATGGGCCACTGCGGGAGTGACCATTCTGGTCAACGGTAAGCCTTATCCGGTCACGGCCACGCCCGGCAGTTTTGTGCCTATCAGTCGTGAGTGGCGCAATGGGGACACGGTGACAGTGACGACGCCACTAGAAATTCGGTCAGAGTCCATGCCCGACAACCCGAACCGAGTAGCCTTGTTCGCCGGGCCGATCCTCCTTGCGGGTGTGCTTGGCCCCGTTGCCGATCCACTGGCGGAACAACCGGGCTACGCGCCCGTAATCGTGGCGGGCGACAAGCCGTTGAACCAGTGGCTCAAAGCCACCGTCACTCCTCTGGTATATACGACGCAGGTTGGCCGTCCGCGGGAGGTGGAACTGCAACCGTTTTACAAGCTCCGTCAGCAGATCCACTGCATCTACTGGGATTGCGTCTCTCCGGCACAGTGGCAGACGCACGCGGCGGAACTCGAACGGCTAACTGCCCATTCCAGAGATCTCGACCAGCGGACGATTGACCGGGTCGTGGTGGGGAACCGTGATTCGGAAAGTGCCCGCGCGGCGGCCGTTTCTGACACCAGCATTGGCATTGGCAACAATAACGGTGCCTACTTGGGGCATCTGCCATGGCGCCATAGCAACAAGCCTGCCGGACTTGGATATACCCTCAAGGTAGTAGCGGATACCCCGTTGAAACTCTATTGCCGTTACATGGGGCGCGCGACTTACGAATCGCAGCGTGACTTTTCCATTGAAGTGGATGGCGTGGTGATTGCGAAAGTCAACATGCCGATGAACAACAGCGTAACCACAGGTGTGATCGAGGCGCAGTACAACATCCCCGAGGAGTTGCTGCGTGGCAAGCAATCGGTCAGAATCGTCATGATACCCGACACGAAAAAAACGACAGGGAAACTTTTGGAAATGCGGGTGATTAAATGAACCCATTAACTCTAATCGCATATTCTTTGATAGCGTCCGTTTGTGTCCGCGCCAGTGAGCCGCAACGCATCACGGTTGACTTTGCCAAAACGCAAGGCGAATTGCGTGCATTACACGGCATCAACAAAGGGCCGCTCGCAGCGACTGGCTTTGTGGATGTGACCGAAGCTCAGAAGCGACTGCGCCTGCCTTCGACCCGTCTGCATGATTGCCATTACCCGAATCCCGCCGTCGTGGACATGCATGCCGTTTTCCCAAATCCCGATGCTGATCCGGCCTTACCGGCAAGTTACGATTTCCGCGCGACCGACGAATACATCGCCGCGATCCGCGCGACCGGCGCGGAGATCGTGTATCGGCTGGGCGAAAGCATCGAGTGGCAGACCGTGAAGCGATACGTGCATCCACCGCGTGACCCGGCGCGCTGGGCAGCCGCGTGTGCAGGCATCGTACGGCATTACAACGAGGGCTGGGCCCATGGTTTTCGTTATGGCATCCGTTACTGGGAGATCTGGAATGAACCAGAGAACCGTCCTGTGATGTGGACTGGCACCGACGCGCAATTTCTTGAGTTGTATCGCGTAACGGCCCTCACGTTGCGGAAAGAGTTTGAGGGGATCAAGATTGGCGGCCCTGGAATCGGCTACTATGGGAAATTCGACGGCACAGTCCTGCAGCCCTCTGAGTTCTGCCTTGCCTTCCTCGACCACTGTCGGCGCGAGTCCCTGCCGTTAGATTTTCTCTCGTGGCATTGCTACACAGACAATCCAGCCGAAACCGTTGCCCGCGCCCGCGCCGTGCGGAGCTTGCTCGACGCGCGTGGGTTCACCCAAACCGAAAGCCATCTCAACGAGTGGAATTATCTGCCTGATAATCAGTGGGACATCCTTAAGAAGAAGACCACGCCGGAGATGCGTCAGCGCGCAGCTGATCGAATGGTCGGGGCGGAGGGCGGCACGTTCCTCGTGGCATCGCTCATCGAACTTCAGGACGCGCCTGTGACCATGTGCAACTACTACCACGGCGAAACCGGACTCTTCGGACTGTTCACGGAAACCGGTGCCCCGCAATGGACCTACTACGCGATGCTCTCCTTTGTACAACTGCTTGAGACCCCTAAGCGCGTACGCGTGACAGGCGCTGTACCCGGAAAGCTCTCCTGCGCTGCCGGCATCAGCGCGAAGGGCGATGCGGCCGCTGTGCTCGTGGCGAACATGACCGGCTCAGAGGAGGTTCGTCTGTCGTTCACGAACCTGCCGTGGGCGAGCGACACCCGTGTCGAAGTCAGTTTAGTCAATGGCCGCGCCGCGCCGGAATCGTTGCCCAGCGAGCGTTTGGCTTCTCCGGAGTTTGTCTTAAAACTTGCGCCGCCCTGTGTTGCGCGAATCACCTTGTGTCCAAACCGTTCACTCTAAATTGGATCGGATATTTTTATGAACATATTCATTGTTCTATTGGTGTGGCTTGTCATTGCAACACCGGGATGGGCCGAGAGTGCGACTGAACATAAAGGCGATACCGAGGGGTGGAGCTTTTCAAGAGTCGCCGTTGTCGACAATCCGCAAGACGGCCGTTTTATCAGGCTGGAGTTGACCGTTGACAGAGGTAACTCCGGCTTAAACCAGACCCCGCAGGTGGAAGCAGGACAGGACTACGAATTGAAAATCGAGTATCGGTCTAGCACTGAGGAATCCGCTCGGGACAAAGGGTCCTGGCTCTACCTCGCCTTCAGGGACGAGAAAGAGAAGACCGTTCGCGAGCAGGTTCAACTTTTTGAAAAAACGGCTACATGGAAAATGAAGAGCGTGCCTTTTGAAACACCTGCCGCAGCGTGACAAAAGTTCTCATCAGTTTACGTCAACAACAGCGGGCTGGGATATTCGATATTAAGTCTGTGGAATTAAAGCAGACCGGCTCGAACGAAAAGTCGGCTGTGACGCTCAGCCCAGCGGCAATGGCGGCGATCAAGTGGATATTACATCCAGGGCTGAAACTAAGCCCGCAGGGCGAAAAGTCACCTCTGGACGGCAACATATTCCTGCCCTATTTGAAAGGTATAGCCCCGTCAATCGTACGTGAGCTCGGTCATGAAACCATGAACGAGGTGCTTGTAAAAAAAGTTGTTTTCAGATCGCTGTCAGTAGGCGGTGAAGCTCAAGATGTCTATGCGATTATTACCCGTCCGTCAGCCACAGGCCGTTACCCCGGCCTCCTGTGGTTGCATGGCGGCCATGGGTGCGCTGATCTTCAGCAAGCCGTGCGGTATGCGAAGGCTGGATACATCACGATTGCCGTCGACCTCCCAGGTATTGGCTCGCCCACGTTATGTCCGAACTCAACCGGGCCATGGACGAAGAGATGGGGTAAGATGACGTGGACAGGCATGCCTGATCCGACAGCCGACGAGACCTTTGATGCCGTGGTTGCTGCGCTTCAGGCGTTTGATTTACTCGCGGCGCAACCCGATGTGATCAAAGATCGAATGGGCATTAGCGGAATTTCGATGGGCGGGTATACGACGACGATGATTAGCGGGCTGCTGGGCAAACGCGTGCGTGCGGCTTACTCGAAATATGGTTGCGGTTTCTATGAGATCGGCAGCACGTGGACAAAAACGCTTGCCGATATGTCCGACGATCAACGCGAAGCATGGCTAACCCATTTTGATGCTGGCCACCGCGCCGCGAATATCCAAGCACCCTACTTTATTGCGGCTGCAGCCAGCGACCACTTCTTCTGGCCGCCTGCGGTGAATGCCACCCTCTCGGCCATCCCCGGAATTAAGAATCACGTTTATGCGCCAGCAAACCATCGGTTGACCGGGATTCCTAATGATGCTATTCTGGATCTCCTTTATTTGGGGCATTGGTTAAAAGGCGAAGGCCCCGCTTTCCCGACCGTGAAGATTGAAAGCTGTAAACCGCTGGCTGACGGCGGCAAAGGTGTGTGTTTTTCAGTGCACTCAGCACTGCCGATACAGACGGCCACGCTCTATGTCACGGCGGGCGGCGAGAGCTGGGAAAGCAGCACATGGGAGCCCATCGCGGCACAGTCAACGGGTGAGAATCGGTTTAATGTTATGATTCCGGCGGACAAGGTCAACACGCGGGGAGCCTGGTTCGTGAATGTCTCTGATGCGAGGCCTGCGACCGCCGGAAGCTTGGTGTATGGCATGGCTGCCATTGGCACCAGCGCAACCTTGCGCCCCTTGGGCGTAAACTTGGAGAAATAAAAATGATAGCAACAAAAATTCCACACTGTCTATTACTGGCCTTCTGCGCCACCGGCTTGATGTCTGGAGCAGCGCAAGTCGATACCGCGGTTGCGCCGAAACCCGTAGCTTGCTGGAGCTTCGACGAAGCGGAGGGCAAGCTCACGCGCGAAGGGCAAAGCCAGCGTGAAAATCTGCTCGCCGGACAGTTCCGCCGACTCGCTGGAGTCCGCGGCAAGGGACTCAAATGCGACGGCTTCTCCACCCGCCTCGTCATTCCCAAAGAGCAGGCGCCCCACCTCTCCGGCCCGCTGAGCATCCAGGCGTGGTTCGCTCCGCAGGCCTATCCATGGGCCTGGTGCGCCATCGCAGCTCAGCGCTCAGATCAACCCGCAGGTTACGCGCTCCGCATCGATGCCGAAGGCCATTTCGGACTCATGCTCGCCGTGGACAACAAATGGTATGCGTGCCAATCCCAAGCCAAGCTGCCGCTCATGCAGTGGTCCCACCTCGCAGCCACCTTCGACCCCGCCAGCGGCATCACCCTCTACCTCAATGGAAAAAACGCCGGGCAGCTCGCGCTTACGGGTTCTTTCACGCCCGCCAACACCAACCTCTGGATCGCCCGCAACGATCAAAAAGAACCCTGCGCCTTCGAGGACAAAAAAATTCCGGTTCATTGTTCGCTTGATGGCATCCTCGATGAAGTCACCTTCCACGACCGTTGCCTCAGCCCTGAGGAAATCGCCCGCTCCTTCACCGCCGTTCAACCCGCCTCTCCTCCTGACCTCACACCTCGCAGACTCCCCTCCGGCCCCGCTCAGGCCAACACCTTCGGCGCGTTCTACACGCCCCTGAAATATTGCGACGAGTGGGATGCCCAGTGGCGCGGCGAAGGGCCCGACGTGGTGGTCACCTTCGACCGGTTCGCGTGCCGCCTCGTCTGCTGGCGAGGCACATCCTATGCGCCCTGTTTTGTCACGGAGAAAGGCCACTGGATGAGCAATGAATTCGTCGAGCGGGCCCACGTCACCGGCATGGGCTGCTGCGAGTCGATGTCCGACAAACAGGCCCGTTTCTCGCATGTCAAAATTCTTGAAAACAGCGATGCCCGCACCGTCCTCTTCTGGCGCAACGCACCTGTGGGTGTGAACTACCAACTGCCTTTCGAGGACCCTGAAACAAGCTGGGGCGACTGGTCTGAAGAGACCTACACCATCTATCCCGATGGCGTCGCCGTTCGCAAGGTGGTACTCTGGAGCAGCAATCTCACTGCGTGGCATGAGTGGTGCCAGTCCCTCCAGATCCTCCATCCCGGCCAGCGTCCCGAAGACCTGCTGGACCCCCGCCGCGTCATGTCCGTCGCCAACATGGCCGGCCAAAGCCAAACCTACGGCTGGGAAGCAGGATCACGCAGCCAGACCCTGCCAGCACTGGACCAGGCCAACATCCAGGTCACCTACTTGAACTCCGTCTTCAATCCGTTTCTGGTGCTCGATGACCGCGATGGCATCAATGATCGCGGCGGACGCGGCCCCGCCATCCTGCGCCACGGCGGCGCCTGGTCCCAGTACTCCACCTTCCCCTGGCGCAACCACTGGCCTGTCAATCAAGTCCAGATCATCGGACGCTATGCTGTCGCCCCGGATCACGTCTCCCAAACCTATACCGCCACCCAATACAGCGCCCCCTACGCCCAAACCGAGAACTCCCTCACCAAGATCATGCTCTGCGGCTTCACCGATAAAAATGCCGGAGATCTGCTGCCACTCGCCAAATCGTGGTTGCGCCCGCCCGTGCTGCGCCTCCGGGGCGAGGCGTTCCAAAGCAACGGCTACGATCAGACCCAGCGGGCCTATCTCCTCGCACGGCAACCAGCCACCCCCCCTGCCCCGCTGGAGTTTGAGCTGGAGGCCAGCCCTGCGTCGCCGCTCGACCACCTCTGCCTGGTGGTCTCCAATTGGGGCGTAGCAGAAGTTCAACTGACAATCGACGGACAGCCCTTGGCTCGCGGAAAAACGTTCCGTTTCGGACATCGAACATCCCTTGAAGGTAATGATTTGATCGTCTGGATTGAACGCAAGAGCGATAAGAAGATCCGCCTCACCCTCGCGCCGTCAGGCAAGGGCATCACCACCGAACATTAAGCATCTAACGCATACCCATCCAATTCAATGAAACAACCATTCTTCACAATACTCCCGCTGACTCTGGCGATGATCACGAGCAGCACGTCCATGGCGTGCTGGGGTGGCACAGATAAATCGGGCGCGATGACCACTCCTGCGGTTGCCGCCAAGCCCCTGTTGGTCAACGGCGCTTTTAACGAACGGACAGCGAACGGAGCCCCGCTGGGGTGGCGTCTCTCGCCTGGCGTCACCGTGGAAACCGAAGGTGGCCATTCCGTGCTGGTGCTGCGAAGCACCGCACCGGGAGGCGCCTCTGCCGGGCAGGATCTGCCTTGCGACCCCGCGTGGGGCGTCTTGCGTTTCCGCTACCGCGTGTCAGTGCCGATGATCGTGCCGGGCAAAGAAGGGTGGCACGACGCACGCCTCGCGCTGACGTTCAAGAATGCGTCCGGCAAGGCGCTTTCACAGCGCGCAGCTGGCGCTTGGTCAAAGCCTACAGCAGGTTGGCTTGCTGTCGATCAACTCGAGGAGGTTCCCGAGGGCACAGCGCACGTCTCGGTCGCGCCCGCGATCTTCGCCGCCACGGGTGAACTGCGCATCGTCGATCTGAAGGTTGAAGTGGCTGCCCGACGCGGCCAAGGCATCGATGCGCCGATCCCTGCTGGTGGCTTGCAATGGGGAGCAGAGCCAATCGAGAAACAGAGTTCACAGCGCGACGTAATCTGCCTCAACGGGCTGTGGCGCTTCATGCCCGCACTCGGTCCCGCAGCTAGCGTCCCGCTGAAAACGGGATGGGGCTTGCTGCGTGTGCCGGGAAGTTGGCGTCATGGCCCTCTGCCAGCACCGGTACGCGGCACTGGCCCCTGCTGGCAAGGCTTTAACAACGAGACACCGGCCGCCTGGTATGAACGGACACTGTCGATTCCCGTAACATGGGCGGGCCGGGCGGTCATTCTGGACATGAGGCGCGTGAGCACCGACGCGGTCGTGTTTATCGATGGACGCGAGGTCGGCAAGGTCTCCTGGCCGGGCGGAGAAGTGAATCTGAGCGCAGCCGTAAAGCCAGGCCAGACGCACAGCCTGCGCGTCAAAGTAGTCGCAGTCGCCGACCAAGCAGAGGTCACACGTTTCATGGGTACAGGCGAAGGACAGCTCCTCAAAGAGAAGATGACGCTGGCCACGCGCGGCATCGTCGGCGACGTGCTGCTGCTCAGCCGTCCGAGCGGCGCGTATCTGACCGGTTGCGCCATACAAACCAAAGTTAAAGCGCCTTCTATCAGCGAAAAAACACCTGCGCGGGGTGACACCTTTAAGGTCGTTGCAGAGTACACGGGCTTGCCGACGACCACTGAAGTGACAATGACGGCTATCGTGCGTCATGCCTCAACCGGCGCCGAAGCCCGGCGATTCACGGCCAACATGCAGGCAACCGCAGGGGACGGCAGCGTCAGCGCATCTTGGAAATGGCCAGACCCGATGCTTTGGGACATTCAGAAACCCAACCTCTACACGCTTGAACTCGCCCTGCAAGGCACGGGAATTCATGACGCCCTGCGTGAAACATTTGGCTTCCGGGAATTCAGCGTCGAGGGCAAACGTTTTCTGCTGAACGGCGCAGAAGTCCGGTTACGCCCGGCACCCGTCCATGCTGAAGGCTCCATTGGCGGTGTGTCCGAACTTATCGGGGACGCGCTGGACGGCTTGCGCTGGGCGGGCTTCAACACCCATGAACTGTGGCCATGGAATCGCGATGAGCGTGGCACCTGGGAGTTTGACGACCTCTGGTGTCAGGAAGCTGATCGGCGCGGTTTCTTGCTGATCGTGCCGGCGCTCGACTATCCGTCCGGGCTTTCGGACGCATGGAACAATCGCACCACCGGACCCGCGTGGGCGAAGCGAATGGCCCCGCTTCTGAAAAGGCTCCGCAATCATCCCTCCGCCGTGATGTGGGTCACAGGCACAAACCGCTTTGGACATGGACAGGACCAGAACCCGGACGCGATCGGCAGCAGCACGCGCGGCTGGCTGAAGCATGACGGTTGGCGCTACAATGCCGAAGGCGGACGCAAGGCGATCCAGTGGATCAAGGCGATCGATCCGACCCGACCCGTCTTCATGCACGCAGGCGGGCCAGTCGGGGATATCTACACCTCTAACAACTACCTTTGCCTAAATCCTTTGCAGGAGCGCGAGGAGTGGCTTTCACGATGGGCAGCGGATGGCGATATGCCCGTGATGATGGTGGAGTTTGGCACGCCGCTCTTCACCTCCTTCCACCGCGGTCGGCGCGGCTATGCTCAGGCCGCCGCCAGCGAACCGCTCTATACCGAGTTCTGCGCGATTTATCAGGGTGCGGCGGCTTACCGCCTAGAAAGTCCGAGCTATCGTGAGACGCTGGCCTCCACGTTTGTTTCCAACATGCTCTGGTCAACGTGGCACAGTGTTGACGTGCCGAGCATCCATGAAGGCTTCAATCAGCTTCAGGCCCTCTACCAACAGAACACCTGGCGGGCCTGGCGTACGTGGGGCATCACCGGCGGCATGCTGCCCTGGAGCAACGGACATGGGTGGCTACGCCATGAAGGCAGCAGTAGTGCTCCCTCCCGTCCGGCGGTTGACGCATTGCAACCCTTTAAGCCCGGCCAACGCGGAGCTTGGAAATCTGAAGCACCGCGCGGACTGACGCGCTACTTCCAGCCTGAAGGGATGCCGACAACCGTCGCGGGCAAGGCACTGATTGCCGCCAACCAAGACACGCTCGCCTGGATCGCGGGAGCGCCTGACTTCGTTGACAAGAGCCATCACTTCCGCGCAGGTACGTCCCTTAGAAAACAAGCCGCGCTCATCAATGACGCACGCGAGCCCGCCCAGTGGGAACTGGCATGGCAGGCCGAGGTGGACGGTGTGCAAATCGCAGAGGGCACAGCGCGTGGCACGCTGAATCCGGTGAGTTCCGCTTTTGTCCCCATCTCGGTCTCGCTGCCGTCCCGTCTGAAGCGCGACCGGGTGCCTGGGCTGTTGCGTCTCACCTGTACCATCGGACGCATGACACACACCGATCATTTTGTGTTCACGACGTTCGCTTCCACGCCTGTTCCAGCCGCGTCAAACACCATCGCCCTGCTCGATCCGGTCGGCGACACGGCTGCGCTGCTACGCGGGCTGGGGCTCGCTGCAACAGTCTGGGACGGCAAACCGACCGCCAAATTGGTCGTGCTCGGTCGAAACGCCTGTGCAAAAGGAGGGGTTGATCCGTCACTCCTTGCGCCTCATCTCGCCAGAGGGGGCCGTGTGCTGATGATGTCGCAGGATCCAGCCTGGCTGCGCGACCGGCTCGGCTTGCGTGTCGCCAGACCCCTGGCGCGACGCGCCTTCCCCGTCATCCCAGACCATCCGGCCCTGGCCGGACTGGACGCTGAAGCATTCCGAGATTGGGCAGGCGAGAGCCGTTTGGTGTCACCCATCGACGCGCCGAACGATACGGCGAACACGCCCTCCCACGGCTGGCGCTGGGGCGCGCATCATGTTGTCTGCAGTGCACCGATCGAGATACCGCATCGCGCCGGCTGGCGGCCCATTCTCGCGTGCGAGTTCGACGGGGCCTATACCCCGCTGACTGAATTATCGCTCGGCGGTGGCGTGGTCACGCTCTGCACGCTCGACGTGGAAGACCATGCCGCAGCCGATCCGGCAGCAGAGCGCATAGCCCGTGCCGTAATCGCCGCCGCTGCGTCAGCCCGGCCCGAAGCGCGTGCGATCACCACCTACCTTGGCAGCGATGCAGGGGCGGTTCGGCTGGACGAATGTGGCATCGCATGGCAACGTACTGACGCGCGGCTGTGGCCGGCCAAAGGCTTGGACAGACTGAAGACTGCCAACACCCTGCCCTGGCTGGGCGTTGCAGTGATCGGCCCGGAGGCCGCTGTTACAGATGCGGAACTGGATGCTTTCCTGCGACGTGGCGGCCACGCGCTGATCCTGCCGCGCACCACAGCCGAAGCGCCGCTGGGTGTACGCCTGAAGCGTGTGCCGCGTCATGCCGGGTCGCTCGACGTGCCGCCGTGGCCCAGCTGTCGCGGCCTGTGGCCGGGAGAACTGCGGCGGAGGACAGACGGCGAGGCGTGGGTCATTGCCAGCGGCGCAGATGCGATTGGCGCAGATGGATTGCTGGCGGAGGTACGACGCGGTAAAGGCGTGGCTGTTTATTGCCAGTTCGACACGGCGGCGTTCGCTGCTGATCGTCTGACGTACAATCGGTATACCCGCTGGCGCTGGACGCGCCTCTTGAGCCAGCTTGCGTCGAATCTAGGCGGCGTATGTATGGGTGACAGCCGTCTCATCCTGCCTACCGGCACGCCGGCAGCCCTCGCGCTGAGCGGAACGTGGAAGGCCCGACTCACAATGCCGCTGCCACAAACCCGCGTGCAAGACCCCCATCCCGCAGACAAGGGACCCAGCCCTGCCGCCCTCGCCCTGATCGCCCGCGATGCTGACGAAACCGGCATGCAAGAAGTCCCTGTCTCGAGGCAGTGGAGAGACTATGGCGGCGCGTGGGCGAAAGCCGATGGAGAAGCCCTCTTCCGTCGCACCATCGAAATCCCCGCAGCATGGGCTGGCAAAGATTTAAGCCTCTCCCTCGGCATCGTGGAAGATTTCGATACCGCCTATTTCGACGGCATCGTTGTCGGCAACACCACGAGCGCCAATCCCAAAATCTGGACAAGCGGGCGCCTCTATACAGTACCCGGCCGCCTCGTCACAGCGGGCCGGCACGTCCTCGCGGTTCGCATCTTTGACCATTTCAACGGCGGAGGTCTCACCGGCAAGTCCAACGAACTCTGGCTTGCACCCAAGCAAAAACCAGCCTCCGCCCATGCGTCGCTTTATCACGCGGACCTCCTCATTGACTTCCCGCAGGGGGATGACCCGTATCGCTATTACCGCTGGTAACCTATTTTTCATTTCGGATATGTGCTATGATAACGGGTTACTACGTATGCCCGAGTTAAGACAGACAGAGTATAAGAAAAAGGAGATCATGAGATGAGGGTACAATCAAAGTTGATATGGAGTAGCGCGAGCGCGGCGCTTGTTTCAGGCGTTTTTTACGGTCTGATGTTGAGTGGCTGCCGTGTTCCCGACACGCAGATCGTGACCAACACAAACGTGGAATATGTCGTCGCACCGGACGGGCATGCGACAAATTCAGGGACCTTCGCTTCTCCCTTCGCAACGCTGGAGCAGGCGCGCAACGCGCTGCGCGTCAAGGTGCAGGCCGGAGCGTTGCCCGGCGGAGGATTCACCATCTGGCTGCGGGGCGGCCTCTATGCACGCACGAACACCTTCGAACTGACCGCTTCAGATTCGGGCACAGCTTCAAGCCCGATCACCTACTGCGCGTGGCCCAACGAGAGCGTGCGCATTCATGGCGCGCAATCCTTGCAGCCCGCGTGGTTCACGCCCGTCACCAGCAGCTCGCCTGTCTGGTCGCGACTCGACCCCTCCGCACGCGCCAACATCCTGCAGGTCGATCTGGCCGCGCACGGGATCAAGGACTATGGCGTCCTGCGCAACCGCGGCTTCGGCTCCTCAGCGACGATCGGTGCGCTGGAGCTGGTCTTCGACGGCAATGTGCAGCAACTGGCACGCTGGCCGGATGTCGGCCAGTCGGATGTCGAAGCCAAGAATGGCTGGGCATATACGGAGATGCCGCTCTCCCCCACGAACTTCACCTACAGCGGCTCACGCCCGTCGCGGTGGGGCCAGGCAGAGGAGCTCTGGATCCACAGTTTCCTGGGCAACCACTGGGCCGACTATCACCTGAAGCCCTCTGCAATCAACACGGCCACGCGCACTGTGAACTTCTCTGTTGCACCCAACTACGGCATCGCCAAACACATGCCCTACTATGCCGAGAATTTGTTGGAGGAGATCACCCGGCCCGGCGAATGGTATGTCAACCGCGCCACAGGCATCCTCTACTTCTTCCCGCCAGTCCCCCTTGACAATCATGAGCTACAACTTTCCATGCTGGAGGTTCCGCTGGTGCGTCTCATTGACACGCGTCACGTGATCTGGCGTGACATCACCTTCGAGACGGTCCGGGGCGACCTGCTGGCTATCAAAGGCGGTGAGTATAATCGCGTCATCAATTGCCTGCTGCGCAATCCCGGCAACTATGCCGCCAAGATTTCCAACGGCACCCGCAACGGGTTCAGCCGCTGCGAGATCAAAGACACCGGCGACGGCGGGATCATGATGAGTGGCGGCAACCGCAAGACGCTCACCGGCGCCGGCAACTATGTGCGCAACTGCACGATCCATGGCTTCGGACGCTTTGACTGGATGTGCACGCCGGCCGTCAACTTCCAGGGTGTCGGACAGATTGTCGAGCACAACCTCATCTACGATTCGCCGCACACCGCGATCCTCTTCAGCGAGGGCAACTACAACACGGTCGCCTTCAACGAGGTGCGTGATGTCTGCAAGTGGTCGTCCGACGCCGGATCGATCTACACGGGCCGCGACCTCGCTGCCCACGGCTCGATCATCGGTTACAACTTCGTGCATCACATCGCCGGCCAGTTCGGCAAGGGCGTCGGCTATGGCACGCACGGCATCTATCTGGATGACTGCATCGCGGGCATCGAAGTCTTCGGCAATATCTGTTACGAGGTCTCCGGCATGGGCATCCAGCATGGCAGCGGTCGCGACGACCTGATGGTGAACAACGTGCTGGTCAAGTGCGGCAGGGCCATGGGACCTGATACGCGCGGCCTCACCTGGAACATGAAACCCACGTGGGAGAAGGCGCAGGCGCTGCCCTACCGGAGCACGATCTGGTCCAACGCCTTCCCGCAGCTCGTCGCCATGCCGACCAACTGGGTCACAGTCACCAACAGCGCATGGCTGGCGCCGCGCAACACAGTCTTCTCCCGCAACATCGGCTTCAGCAACACGGTCTGGGTCAGCGGACTCAAGGCCACCACATACTTTGCCGAGTTCGCCAACAACCTGACGAACAGCGATCCGCGTTTTGTGGACGAGTCCAAGCTCAACATGACGCTGCGCAGCGACTCGCCCGCCTTCACGATACCCGGCTTCGTCAACATCCCCTTCAGCCGGATCGGGCCTGAAAAGGCGACGCTCCGGGAGCTGGCTTCCTGGGACTTTGTTTCCGCCACCAACCGCGAAGGCTTCTCCGCAGAAAGACTGACAGCGCCCTCCTCCTTGACGGTCAACAACATGACTGCCACGGCTGCGCCGGGACATCCGACATGGGCAATCGAGTTGCCATATGCCGACATGAATGCCACAAGCGAAGCGGGTGCCTTCGTTTCCAACGACTCTCTCGAAGTCACGGTGACTCCGATGGTCCAAAACCCCTTCTCGGTTGCGACCTTCGCCTTCAGCCATCGCAAGCGCGGTAACGGGGCAGGTGCCACACTCTTCCTGCGCTCCAGCGCGGACGGATACGCGACCACGCTCGGCACCGTGACGCTCAATGGCGCGAATGCGTGGAATGAAACCGCCTTTACACTCTCTTCAATCGCACCGCTGCAAAACTGCTCGAAGCCTGTGACGCTGCGCCTCTATGCTTACAAGCCTGTCGGTGATTCTGGTACGCAACGTCTGTCCCTCGACAATATCCGCGTGCTCGGCTCCTGCACCGACTCCCGCAAACCAACACGATAAAGAAATACACACGTGAAAACAACCCTGACGAGCATGTTCCTGGCACTGGCCGCAAGCACAGCCAGTGCCTCCGAAACAAATGATGTCGCATTTACTGCCGTGCATGACGGCAGTGAACAGCGATACGTTCTCATTGTGCCGGATGGTTTCAACTCTGCGCAGCCGAGCGACCTGTTGATCTGCCTGCACGGTCACGGCTCTGACCGCTGGCAGTTCGTCCGAGACAGCCGCGGCGAGGCACGCGCCGCGCGTGATGCCGCCGCGCAAAACAAGATGCTTTTCGTCTCGCCTGATTACCGAGCGAAAACCTCATGGATGGGGCCAGCCGCCGAAGCGGACATGCTGCAACTGATCAAGGAACTAAAAAAACAGTACCGGGTGCGGCGACTGATCCTCTCGGGCGGCTCGATGGGCGCGAGTGGCGCACTGACCTTCACCGCACTCCATCCGGAACTGGTCGATGGTGTAGTCGCGTTCAATGGGCTTGCCGACCATGTGGCCTACACGAATTTCCAAGACGCGATTGCGCTCTCGTTCGGCGGAACCCAAACAACGGCACCGGAAGAATACCGCAAGCGCAGTGCAGTAAATTATTCAGAGCGGTTCACGATGCCTCTGGCCGTTACGGCCGGAGGCAAGGATAGATCCGTGCCTTCGGAAAGCGTACTGAAACTGGCCAAGGCGGTGCAGAAACACAACCCTCATGTCCTGATCGATTTTCTGGCGACACGGGGACACGAGACCGACTATGATGCCGCGCGGGCGGCGCTTCAGTTTGTTGTCCATGCGGCGCAAGCCATGACCGCCCATGCGTCGGTCACATTGAACGGAAGACCGCTCCTTCCCGCACATGGTTCAGCAGCAGGCGTCTGGTTCTACACAGGAAGCGGACTCGGCCATGGGGAACGCTCGCAAAAAGGAGAACGGGCTCCGGAAACACAGGTGCTCATCACAGGGCACGCAACTGTACCCGGCGGCTGGCGGCTGACAGCATCGCTGAATGCAGGCGACACGGTGCGTGTCGTGCTTGACTCCGATGCGACACCGTTGATGGACATCCGCTTCGAGGACAGAGCGCTTTCCGGGAACGCACTCACCTGTCACTCCGAGAGCAATGCCATCACCCTCCGCGCGAGCGCTGGCGCGGGCGCGGTCCGACTCATCGGCCTCACTTCCGGAGGAAAGCCGCTGGCACTCGTACCGGAGCGCCGGCCGTTCTCACGCGACCCTGTCGCCTCTTCGCCCGACCCGTTGCCGTCGATTGCTGATGCGCTTATCGCGTGGGACTGGCGCATGCAGGACGGCATCGGCTCGCCCCGCGAGCCGCGCACGGTTGCGCAAGCTGTCGACAAGCTATTGAACCGGATGAAGGCGGCTGGGATGGACAAGAGAGCCTTGGACGGACTGCAAGCAGCACGGCCTGCAGCAACAGCGGACGAGCGCGCGTGGGAGACGTATTGGCTGACAACGCACCAGACACGCCGGAAACTCATGCTCAGTGATCCGCTCTTCGTTAAAGCGCCCCTGCTCTTTGTCAAAAATGTGCCCTCCGTGATGAGTCATCAGCTCACACAGATGTATGGGTACTGCGCCCAGCCAGGCGGCGGGTTGTTCGTACTGGAACAGCCAGGTATCAGCATGCGCACACGGAACATCACGCCAACCGCGCTTCCGGCCGGGAACTTCATGACACCCGAACTCTCCTTTGATGCTCAGCGGCTGCTCTTCGCCTACTGCCCGGTTCAGAAGTCCCCTGGCGGCTGGGGATACAACGAAGAGACCAAAGGCCTGCGCTACCACCTCTACGAACTCACGTTAGCCGACGGCGCAATTCGCACACTCACGCAAGGAGACACTGACAACTTCTTCCCGGTCTATCTGCCCTCCGGCGACATCCTCTTCTCTTCGACGATGCGCGGCGGCTATCACCGGTGCGGACGCGGCCCCTGTTTTGTTTACACCCTCTCGCGGATGGGCGCAAAGGGCGAAAACCCCCACAGCATCTCGTTCCACGAAACCCATGAGTGGGACCCTTGCCTGCTGAACGACGGGCGCGTGATCTATACGCGCTGGGATTACGTGGACCGCAACGCGGTGCTGTATCAGCAGCTCTGGTCAGCGCGGCCGGACGGCGGCAACGTGCGCATCTACTACGGGAACAACACGTGGAACCCGGCAGGCCTCTGGGAGGCACGCGCCATTCCCGGTTCGCCGCAGGTCATGGCGACAGCCTCCCCGCACCACGGCATGAGCGCGGGATCTGTGGTGCGGATGGATGTCACAAAAGGCGTGGACGGCAAGGAGCCTCTGACGCGCCTGACACCGGAGGTGCGCTTCCCCGAGTCCGAGTCGCCGCTGGCACGCGGGCCGAATCCCTCTAACCCATACGATTTCGACACGCCGACCAGCGGATATTGGAGTAGTCCGCTGAAAGAGGAGTGGATGGAAAAATCACCGACCGAAGAGGAGCGGCGCTGGCCCGGCCACTGCTACAAGTCGCCCTGGCCGCTCTCCGAGACGCGTTTCATAGCCTCGTACAGTTTCGACCAGCTCGTGGGCGAAGCCGGACCGAACATCCCCAATATGTTCGGACTCTATTATTGCGACGCCTTCGGCAACAAGGAGCTGCTCTACCGCGATCCCAACATCTCCTCCCTCTGGGCGCGTCCGCTGGCCAAGCGCGAACCGCCCCCGGAAGTGTCTGCGACAATTGACAATCAACGGTGCGCGAAGGGGATTGGCACCTTCTTTCTCAGCAACGTGATGGAGAGCTGGCCGTATCTGCCGACGAACATGCCGATCACGCATCTGCGCATCCTTCAGGTACTGCTCAAGACCACGCCCAACGCTGACTCGCCCAAAATTGCCATGGGACAAGGTGCGCCGGGGCGCCAGGTGCTGGGCACAGTGCCCGTGGAAGCGGACGGTTCTGCTTACTTCGAAGCGCCGGCACGCACCCCGCTGCTCTTTCAGGCGCTCGATGCGCGGGGACGCGCCGTGCAGACCATGCGCAGCCTCGTCTATTTGCAGCCCGGAGAGAACGAGACCTGCATTGGCTGCCACGAGCACCGCATGAAGAAAGAGCAGCCGCGCGCGCAGGCACAGGCGATCCGGCGCGCGCCCTCCGCGATCACGCCCGGACCGGACGGCACGAAGCCCTTCAGTTATCCGCGCCTGGTGCAACCGATTCTCGACGCGCATTGCGTCACCTGCCACGACGGCAAAGAGGCGAAGCGTCCTGTGCTCACCGGTGTGCAAGAGGGGGCGTTCTCGAAATCGTTCAACGCACTGATAAGCCGCGTGGCGTACTCCGGGTGGGGACTCCCGAACAAGAACTACGAACCCCTGACCGAGCCGCTGCGCTTCGGCGCGCTGGCGAGTCCGCTCGCAAAGATGCTGGAAAAGGGCCACCACAAGGTGACGCTCACCCCGGAGGAGTGGATGCGACTCTACACGTGGATGGACTCCAACGGCGCCTTCTTCGGCACGTTCGACGTCAACGAACAAAAGAAGCAACTTGCCGGCGAGATTATTGCAATACCGAAAGAATGAAGGAGAACGCTTATGAACGACTTTAGGGGACAGACTCGAATGACGCAAAAGCCGTGGCTTGCGACGATGATGCTGATGTCCACGCTGTCCGTTGCTGGTCTTTCGACCCCCCTGGTTGCTGACGGGGCTCGCACCGCACTCGACCTAGCCGGCACCTGGGAAGCGGTCGGCACCACCGTCGGCCTGCCCTGGCCAGCCCCAGCGTCGGGGTGGAAGCCGATCACCGTTCCCTCCGGGGATTGTGACCTGATCGACATCGACGTTGGCCGCTGGGCGGCGCCCAGGCCAGAGAAGGTGATCGCCGCCGACGGCAAGAGTCCGCTCATGAAGGAAAAGCAGGGAGCGTGGTTCCGTCGTACCTTCGACCTGCCCGGCGGCGTACCGACGGGAAAGCGCGCCTTGCTCCATTGCGATGGTGTGGCTTGGCGCAGCGCCGTGCGACTCAATGGCATCGAGGTCGGCACCTCGATCCTGGGCGTCGTGCCGAACACCTATGATGTCACCGCAGCGGTGCGTTCCGGGAGCAACGAACTGGCGATCGGTGCAGCCTGTCGGGCCAGCCTGTGGGATGCGGAGCACAAGACCTTCATCGCTCCGACCCCGGCAATGAACCCCGGCATCTGGGCCGGCGTGCGCCTGGAGCTGGTGCCCGAGTTGCGCATCGACGACGTGTGGGTGCGTACCTCAGTGGCCAAGAAGCGCATCGAGGTCGAGCTGACCCTGATCAACGACGGCAAGGCAGGGCAGACGCTGCTTCCCGGCGCGATCGTGCGTGGACCCGACGGCCAGCCGGCCTGCGCCCTGGAGTCGCAGACGGTGACCTTGGCTGCCGGCGAGACGCGTTCCGTGGTGCTGGCGGCGGACTGGATCGCCCCGCACCTGTGGACGCCGACCACGCCGATCACCTACACCGCCGAAACCCTGCTACGCCAGAACATGGTCGTGGTCGATCGCAGTTCGACCGTCTTCGGCTTCCGCGAGTTCACTGCCAGCGGACGCGACTTCCTCCTCAATGGCCGCCGCCAGGTCCTGCTGCGCAACACCTGGCTCACCACCCCCAGCGCGCCGCGCGAGGATGTCTACAGCCGGATGCGCGAGGAGACCACCCACTTTAACTGCCTGCGCATGGGCATCGGCTACAACAACGTGAACATCCCCGAGCAGGGCGACCGCGTCGGCATGATGATCATTCCCGAGTTCTGGATGTGGTACGAGAACAGCGACACCTGCTGGCCGATCGCCCAGTCCGCTATCTGGTTGCCCGCAGCCCAAAAAATGATGGCCCGGCTGGTGAAGCTCTACCGCAACCATCCCTCGGTGATCATGTGGAGCCTGGCCAACGAGACCATGTGGAACAGCACCACCCCCGAGCGCATGGCGGCGGTCGATGTCCTCTGCAAGACTGTGCGCGCCAACGACTCCACCCGTCTGCTCCAAGGCGATGCCGAGATCACCTGGGATGGCCGCCTGGATGTCGTCAGCATCCACTATCCCGAAGGCGCAGCGCAGGACACCGGCACGTTGCGCGACCTCTATCCCAACGCCAGTTGGATCATCCCCAACGACCTCGAATGGCTGAAGAAGGAAGGTATCAACCGTTCGTGGCGCGCCGAGTTCACCTGGGACCGGCCGCTGTCGATCGGCGAGTACTATTGCATGGACGACTTCGTGCTCGAGGGCTGCTCCGCCTACATGGGTGACGAAGCCTTTGACTTCGGCAAATGGCACTGGCAAGCCTGGGACGGCCGTGAGGCGATCATGCCGCGCCAGGACAATGGCTGGCTGCGCATGGTCAAGATCAGCTCCGACCGCTATCGCGCCGCCGGCGTCGCCTCACTCAATCCATGGACCGGTAGCGGGTTGGACACCATCCCGCCGCTTGTCGCCCGTCCACTCGACCTGCACCCCAACGCCTTCGGGGGCGAGCCGTGCACCCGGCGTATCTTCGTCGCTAACGATACAGGCCGGTGGTGGGGCGGCATGCATCTACAGGTCGGGCTGCATGCAAACGGCCGCACCCTATGGAGCGAGGAACGCATCCCCGCCCAGGTCGACCCGGGTCAGGCCAAGGAGATTTCCGTCACCTTGCACCCGCCGCAGGTCGACGCGATCACTCCTGCGACCTTGGTCGTGCGACTGCGCTGGGATCGGGGATCCCGTCAGATTGAGCTCTACCGCTATGAAGAAACTTTGTGGATTTGTCCACGGGTTGGACTGGACGGTGCCGACACTGCCGCCGTGGCTTTGTTCGATACCCCCAACGGGCCGACCGCCAAGGCCCTTGCCGCCCTGGGGTTGCCCGTGTCCCCAGGCGTCTGCGATGATGCCGGACTGGCCGGCAAGCACCTGCTGATCATTGGCGAGGGGGCTATCGGCAAGGCCGACCTGGCCGCCGCTGCTCGGTTCGCCGAGGCGGGCGGACAGGTGCTGGTCCTGCACCAGGAGGCCTTGGAACCCTTTGTCCCGGGTCTGCCCGAACTCGATCCCAAGCACGCCGCCTCGATGACCTGGAGTCATGATCCCGATCAACCGGCCTTGGCCGGACTCGCCGACGGCCAGTTGCGTTGGTGGCGTCCGGATCATCTGGTGGCGACGCGCAGCTTGGTCCGCCCTTCGGCCGGTCCCGCCGCGTCTGCGGCGGCCAGCGGCGGCCGCTACGGTATGCACTGGTCCCCGTTGGCCGTACTGCGTCATGGTAAGGGCTCGGTTACGGTCTGCCAATACCTGCTGTGCGACCGAATTGAGGTCGAACCGGCGGCGCGACTGATCTTGGCGCAGACCGTGCGCGCTGCCTTAGCGGCCAAGCCCATCGAACCGGCCCCAGCCCTGCGCCTCGCGTCCGGCGTGGGCAAGACGATGCGCGCGGTTCTCGCTGACTGCTCAGTGGCAGTCGCCGACAAGCTGGACGGCCCGGGCCCGGTGCTGGTCAATGCCGCATCGCCTCCGGATGCCGCCACCCTTGGCAAGCTGCGCGCCGAGGTCGAGGCGGGCGGAATGCTGTGGTTGCGTGGACTGGATGCCAAGACCCTGTCGGGAGTGGCATCCCTGATGCCGTGGAAACCCGGATTTGTCCCGCTGGACGGCAAGGAACGGGGCGCGGCGCGACGCGCCGACCATCGCTTGATCGCCGGACTGGGCACTGCCGACTTCGCCTGGTCCCGCGGCGACAAGATCACCGCGCCTCTCGGCGGCCCGGCCCTGGTGCCGCCGGGCGAGGGCGCCGCAATCGTGCTGCTAGAACCTGCATTACTCCTCGCCGTTCCCATGGGTAAGGGTATGGTCCTCGTTGACCAGCTCGCTTGGGACCAGGCGTTCTCGGCGGAGGCCGAACGCGTCAACCGCATCGTCAGTTGCCTCGCCCGCAACCTCGGTGCCGGCTTCCGCATCGTCGCCGGCAAGCGCTACCGCTTCATCTCCCTCGACCTGACGGCGCAGGCCAACCGAGGCTTCGTCGACGACAAGGCCGCCGACGGCATCGGCGGCTGGACCGACCAGGGAGACAACGACATGCGCCTCTTTCTCATCAACCACACCGGCATGGTCGGCGGCATGGCGGTGCCAACCCAGGCATTCCCTACCGAGGCCAGCTTCAACGGCGTGACCTTCCGCCTGATCGATCCCAAGGCCAACGCCGGCAAGGCGGTGGTCACGCTGCGCGGCGGTCCGCACGACCCCGCTGCCCCGTCCGAAGTGCGCGGCATCCAGGCCGGCAACGTCAAAGCCGATCGCCTGTGGTTCCTGCATGCCGGTTGCTGGAGCATAGACGACTACCTGACCACCGTTGCCCGCTACGAGGTGGTCTACACTGACGGTACCCGGGTTGCCGTCCCGGTCCGGCAGGGCCGCGAGATCAGCGACTGGTGGAATCCCCTATCCCTGGCCGGCGCCCAGGTCGCCTGGAGCGGTCGCAATGACAAGCATGCCCCCGTCGGCATCTACATGATGCCGTGGGACAATCCCCATCCAGACAAGCCGATCGCCATGATTGACGTGATCGGCAGCCTTGCCCAAGCCCAGCTTGTGCTCATCGGCATCACCCTCGGCATCGAGGACGGCGATGAGCGCACCTCTGCCGCATGGGACTGCGGCACCTTCGCCGACGGCACGGTCGCTGGCATTGGCCAGACGCCCGCGCTGAAGGGTGCCGGCACCCCGGTGACAAGCGGATCCCGTGCGCTGCTGCGCTTCGCCGGCGGCCAGAGTCTGACCACCGAGCTGCGCCTCGGACCATTGGCCGCCGGAACCCCGTTGGCGATTGAAATCGAGGTCGCTCCCGACGGCAAGCCCGGTGGTTACTACGGCGGCCTGATCCAGGCCGGCAGCTACCAGCGCTCTGGAATCCGGATGCTGCTGCGCTACGACCTGAAGGTGGTGGTCGAGAACATTGCCGGCGAAGGACCGGGAAAGACAACCCACCTGACTTCCGCAGAGCCGCTCGCGGTCAATCAGCTCAGCACGATCCGCTATGAGCATGACGGACGCCAGGCCCGGCTGCTGGTCAACGGCAAGTTGCAGCAGGCGGTGTTATGTTCGCCGCCCGGCCCCTGGACCGGAACCATGTCCGTCGCCAGCGCCGACGGCCAGCACTATTTCCTAAATGGCGCGGTCGGCACCGTCCGCCTGATTTCACTGGCACCATCAGATGGCTCCGTTCCACACAAATAACAGCACCGCCAGATGGCTCTAACCCGTCTCTTACGGACAAAAGAGCTCCATCGTTGTCACGAATGAGCCGCGTGTCATACTCGGGGTGGGGACTCCCGAACTGAAACTACGAACCGCTGACCGAACCGCTGCGCTTCGGTGCGCTGGCGAGTCCGCTCGCCAAGATGCTGGAAAAGGGACACCACAAGGTGACGCTCACCCCAGAGGAGTGGACGCGACTCTACACGTGGATGGACTCCAACGGCGCCTTCTTCGGAACGTTCGATGTCAACGAACAAAAGAAGCAACTTGCCGACGAGATCATTGCGATTCAGTCCTTATTATAGGTTAGTCAATTATCCTATAATAACGAAAACCCTTATTATAGGTAGCCCAGATGTCGGACGCAAGACCCAGGACTCATGACTCCGGGGTCTTGAGTCCTGCGTCCTGGGGCGCTCGTCTTATTTAGCGACCACGCTCAGCTTGTAACGGTACGTGCCGGCTTCCACGGTTTCGGCTTTGCGGCCGTCGGGGAATTCGATGGTCGCTGTCGTATTCGGCGGGACCACGATGTCCATCACGACTTGCTTGTTCTTCAGCGTCCAGGCGCTGGAGGCTTTGCCGTAGGGCGTTTCGAGTTCAGCGCGCACGGAGTCGAGCGGGCCGCCGATGAGCGGGCGGATGAAGAAGTGCTTGTAGCCTGGGACTGCCGGATCAGGCGCAAGTCCGGCCACGCGCTCGACCATCCATTGTTCGATGGCGCCGTAGGCGTAGTGGTTGAAGGAGTTCATGCCCACATCGCCAAACCCTTTTTCGTGGCTGAAGCTGTTCCACCGTTCCCACATGGTGGTCGCGCCCTGATTGATGGAGTAGAACCAGGAGGGATAACTCTCCTTGAAGAGCAGGTCCAAGGCGATGTCCGCATGCCCTGTCTGTTCGAGCACGCTCGTAATGTACGGCGTCCCGAGGAAGCCCGTGCGCAGATGGCCGTCCGCCGCTTTGACAAGCCGCACCAGATGCGCGCCCACCTTGGCTCTCATCTCCTTCGGAACGAGATCGAACGCGAGCGCCAGCACGTAGGCGGTCTGGGTCTCGGGCGCATTCTGCAGCTTGTACTCCGCATCAAAATAGTTTTTCAAAAACGCGTCTCTCACCGCATCAGCTTCTGCGGCATATTTCTTCGCCTCGTCTATCCGCCCCAGAATGCGCGCGGAGTCAGCGAGGATGCGGGCACTGCGGGCATAGAAAGCAACGCCCAGCAGATGGTGGGGCGTCTCCCCCTTGTTATCCTTGGCATACGGCTGGAGCCAGTCGCCAAAGCCTTTCATCTTGGGCGTCAAGCCATTGACCGACTGCGCGCGATAGCAGCCGACCAGCTTTTCCATCATCAGGAAATTCTCAGCCAGCACCTCGGTGTCGCCAGTGCGTACATAGAGATCCCAGGGGATGAAGGTCGCGGCGTCCATCCACCCGGGGCTGTCGCCCGCGCGCAGCACATCGGGGATCACATGAGGGATGCGTCCGTCCTTCAACTGGTCGTCGCGCATGGAGCCGAGCCAGCTCTTGAAGAAGGCGTGACAGTCGTAGTTGTACATCGCGGTCGGGCCGAAGGCCTGGGCGTCCCCTGTCCAGCCCAGACGTTCATCGCGCTGCGGACAGTCGGTCGGAATGTCGACGAAATTGCCGCGCTGTCCCCACAGGATGTTGCTCTGCAACTGGTTCAACTTGGCATGGGAGGATTCAAAGGAACCGATGCGCGTGAGATCCGAGTGGAAGACCAGACCTGTCACCCAATCCTTGCGCGGCTTGACATCCTTGGAGAGGCCGGAGAGTTCCACATAGCGGAAACCATGGAAGGTGAAGGTCGGTTGCCATTCGAGGGTACCTGTCTTTGCGGCCGTGTAGATGTCCGTTGATTTGGCGGTACGGTAGTTGGCGGTGTAGAGCGTGCCGTTGGTCTGCAACATTTCGGCAAAGCGGATGGTCACGGTCTGATCCTTCTCAACCGGGATCTTGATCTTCGGCCAACCGACCATGTTCTGCCCAAGATCGAAGACGAAGCGTCCCTTCTCCGGCTCCGTGATATTCTTGACTGCGAGCGTTTGCGTGACGCGCACAGGCGGGAACGGTTTCGGCGTGAGACGGGCCGTACCGAGATCCGCAGTCGCCGTGACAGGCGCCCAGCCTGTCACCTCCTTGCGCGCATCGACAATTTCGCCGTCGTAAATGCTGGCGTTGATGATCGGACCATTGCGAGTCCCTTCCCACTGGCCATCCGAGACAACAGTCTCGCGCGTTCCATCCTTGTAGGCGACTTCCAGTTGGAGCAATAGTTCAGGATCTGTGCCATAAAATCCTCTTGTCCGTTTGCCCCAGCCAAGCCGCCCGGCATACCAGCCTGTGCCGAGCATCGCTTCGAAAGCGTTCTCGCCCTTCTTAAGCTGGCGGGTGACATCGTAGGTCAAGGTGTCCATACGATTCAGATACGAGGTCCAGCCGTTCGCAAAAATATCCTGGCTCACGCATTCGCCGTTGAGCTGAAGCGTGAAGAAGCCGCGCGCGGTGATATAGAGGCGCGCTTGCACGATCTTCTTATCCTTTGACAGCGGGAAGGTGCGGCGCAGCCAGGCCACCTGTTCCGCCTTCGGATCAGTCGCGCCCGCGGGCCGGATCCACTGCGCTTTCCAATCCTTGGAAGAGAGCAAGCCCAACTCGAAGCAGGCCGGCTTGCTCCAGCCAGACTCCTTGCCCGCCTCGTTGCGGATGTTGACGCGCCACGCGACCTTCTGCCGCGAGGCCAACGCCGGGCCGCCATACGGCACGCCGACAGACTGTTCGGAGGTCACCCAGCCGCTGTTCCACAATGTTTTTTCTGCCGAGGTGGCTTCAATGCAATAGGCGGTCTGCTTCTTCATGCCATCCGGCAACTTCCAGGAGAGGGCAGGCGTGGCATCATAGAAACCGACAGGATCGACAAACCCCTCCCCCACGGTCAGAGCACGCGCAGGTGCCCCGTACGTCTGAAGGGTGGACAGCAATGACAGCGCGACTACGAGGCTTTGCCCGTAACTCATGAATCCTGATTTCATATTTTGATCTCCTCATCTTCCTGCGGACTCCGCATACGGAATCGCATCAAGCAGTTTTGTTTTCTGATAATATGACAATATTTCTGCGATGTCCATATCAAAGAACGGCGCATCCCCGATTCATTGACTTGTCCGCCACAACCAACCGGCAGAGTAAAATATTCTCGCAGAGCCGCTGAGGCGCTGAGGATATTTTGGAGTGCGGTGACAAGTCGAGACGAAGTCGAGCGCGGCACCGCTTTTCTCTGGCACGCACAAGCAAAAGCGGCGTCGCGCGGAATACCGCTTGCCGCACGCACTCCAAAAGACAGTGGCATGTACTTTTTGTGATCTTTTTGTGGATTTTGTGGTTCCAATAACCTCAGTCCATGCTTCTGTTCTCCAGACTTTCTGGGTCAAGTCAATGAATCAGGGATGCGCCCATCAAAGAATGGGCTAGCGTCATTCGGATGCGTATCTGAGAAAAGGCGCTCTCTTTTATTTTTGGAATCCCAGATCCGCTCCATCGTGGGTCACAACGCCGATTTGTTCCAGATGGCCTCGCCGACCATTATACCAGAGCAACCATTTCTTGCCGTCGAAGATGGCATAAGGCTTATAGCAGGCGTCGTGGTCCCATGTGTCTTTGCCGGGGAAGATGATCGGATTGGCGGGGTGGCGCTGCCAGTGGGTGATGCCATCCTTGCTGTGTGCGAGGCAGATTCTCGCTTTGGCCTCATTTTCGAATCCAATATAGAACATCACATATCCGTCGCCGACTTTCTCGACCTGGCAGGCGGTCACCTTATGCTTCTCCCACGGGTTCTTGGGTTCGGCTGTGAAGACCGGATTGGCCTCATGCTTCTTCCACGTCAATCCGTCAGGGCTCGTGGCGGTGCCGATGGCGTTTGGCTCGTTCTGTTCGCCACCGGAATACCACATGCGGAAGAGCTTCGCCTCTTCATCCCAGATCACCGAAGGACACATGACGGCGATGTTCTTTTCCCAGGGCTGGTCAGAGGAGAGCGCGGGCTTGTCGCTCATGCGCTTCCACGTCACGCCATCGGGGCTGGTGGCGTAGCCGATCCATGATCGGTCCTTGGTCTGGCCGGTATACCACATGTGATAACCATCCGAGCGCTTCAAAACGTAAGGACGGTTGATGCCCTCTTCCCAACCTGTTTCCTTGCGCGGAGCCAAGACAATCTGCGGCGGTTCACTCCAATGGACACCGTCGCTGCTCTCCACGAGCGCCACGGATCCTTTGGGTCTCCAGGAAAGCCACATCCGATACCGGTCTCCGTCGCGCAAAACGGAAACATCAAAGCACGTCCCGTATTTCCCGCCCATCACAGGATTGCCCTCGAACTTCTTCCAGCCCGCCGATGTTTCCGGTACGGTGCCTGCCGGAGCGCCGGAAAGCTTGCCCGTCACCCGTGTGAGCTTGTCCGATGCTGCGACTTCTTTACCATCGCTGAACACGTGCAGTCCCTTTCCTTTGCCATACCGCTCGCCGCGCTTGTCATAGAGGATGGTCAGCCAGTGACCGTGATAACGGATTTGATCAAGGCAGAAGTAATCCCATGTCCCCTCCGGCACGAGCGGATGGACCTCGACTGTTTCGTCTGCGCGCGGACGCAGGCCGATCAGCCCGCTGATGATGAGGTCGCAGAAGGTCGAGTGATTATAATCCTTGCCGCGTTCTTCGCCGCCTTTTTTAACGTCCCAGGTGTTGTTCTTCCAAGCCTTCAGCCGTGTGCGGGAGATCCAGTCGCCATTGGTCGGGTTGAGGTTCTCGTCGATCCACGGCACGACACGACCGTCCTCCAGCTTCACGTGATGCGACTTCGCATAAATTTTCAGCATCTCGAAGTAGTCCTGCCTCGTGACCGCCGACTGCTCGGCGTTGTTCAGCAGGTTGGCGAGGCCTGTCAAGGTGACTGCTGTCGCGAACGGCCAGCTCGGGCCATTCCAGAGGCACTCATGACCTTGGTAGGCGAGCGCGAATTTCGGGTGACGCTGCTCCGCGGTCGTGGGACCGAACGGAGCGTAGAACCCTTGCGGGTCCATGAGCTGCTTCCAGGCGATTGCCTTGTCGGCGTCTGGCAGATTGAAATACCATGGCGTATAGCCATGCAGTTCGCGGGCGTCAGAGAGTTTTGTGCCCTCGCCGCGCGGCAACACCTTGAAGAACTGCGCCTCCGTGTCCCACAGCTTCTCCTGGATCAGCCGCTTGATCTCCGCAGCCTTCGCGCGGAAGCGCTCCGCGACTTCTTTATTCCCTGCGCGGTCCGCGATCTGGGCAATCGCCAGCGCGTCCCCGTACATGTAGCTGTTGATCGTCGCGCGGTAGCCGTGCTGTTTCGGATGCAACGCGCCGCTGATCGAAGACTCCATGCCGTCGCGGTCATCCTTCTGCCAGAACAACCCGTTGGGATCGCGGTGAGTTGCTTCCCACGCCTCATAGTTCTTGATCAGGTCGGGCAGCAACTCCTTGGCGAGCCGGTCGTCGCCGCTGACGTGCATACGCGCCCAGATCGAATCCGCTACCCAGAAGCTGTAGCGCCGTGGTTCACCGCCGCCGCTAAACCAAAACCGGGAATAGTCATCGAGAACCTTCTGATCCGCCAGCCAGCGGCCTTCGCGGAGGTGGTGGCCCGCGGCGCAGCTGATCGAGTTGAACTTCCCGGCCCAGCCAACATTCGGCAGGAACTCATCCACGATCCATCCCACGGGCGTCTGCTTGATGTGTTTCCGATACGTCCACCAGCGGAAATAATAGGTCCGTTGGAGCTCCGCATCCGGACAATCAAGCAGCGGAATATTGTCTTTCAAAAAATCCCAGGCCGCCGTGTTGGGAAAGTATCCCTTGTAAAGCTCGTTATCTTCCTTGTTGAAACCCTCGACATAATGCCGGAACGACTCAGCTTTAAGCACAAAGGAGTGCGGTGAAAGCGGCAGCGGCGCATCTGCTGGACGCGCGATGAGCGGCGCCAGCAACAAGGCCGCGAGAAGGATCTTCCCGTACCGGATAGGTCTCAATTTCATATTTGTTACTCCCTTTTTTTTCTGCGCACGCCTCTGAAGAAATCGCATAGCATATTCTCATCCGTCACTTACATGGTAACACCAAAGATGAAAAGCCCTGCAATAACCGAGGCGACTATAAGGACGCACAATCTGCTGATCGTCAGGCGCGTGATGTTTCGTGTTATGAGCCAAACACCGACCAACCAAAGCACCAGTGAAGTCGTTCCTAAATAACTTGAGTATCTGATGCCGTCAGACGTCCATCGGCTATGCAACCCCAAGCTGGCTATCTTGCAAAGGACTGCAAGAAAATGCAGAAGGAGGACAACTATCGAAATTCTGACAACACGTGATGCCGTATCTGTTGTCTGTGTTGGTGATAGATCATTATTCATTTTCTTCTTGCCGTTCCGCGTAAGGCGCTATATCACTTGGACAGGAAAGATGCGGGTGTGCTCGTTGAGGGGGACAACATGCGGACTCATGCAGATGACGGCACCTTCCCCCGCTTGGGCGCCAAGCTCTGAAAGCACAGAGAAATGGCGAGCCGCTTTTTTTCCTGGATCCGACGAGAGCTTGATCTCCACGGGGTAGAGCTTATTATCATACGAGATCAACAGGTCAATCTCTTTTCCGTTACCGTCTCTGTAGAAACAGAGATGGTGGTGTGCGTCCATTCCGTTTGACGCAAACGATTTGATGATTTGTGTCACAACAAACGTTTCAAAAAACGCACCTGCCCATTGCGAAACCTGAAGTGTTTTTGGATTATTCACATGCGCAAGGTAACAGCAGAGACCCGTATCCATGAAATAAAGTTTCGGACGTTTAATAATGCGTTTTGTGATATTTGATGCATAGGGTTGCAAAAGGAAGACGATTCCTGTTGTAACCAACAGCGACAACCATGATTGAGCGGTCTTATTGTCAACCTCCGCTGCTCGCGCCAGATCCTCATAGACGACTTCCTGTCCAGACCGTGCGGCAACGCAGGAGATGAAGCGTAAAAAACGTGTTTCGTCTTTGATGAACAGGACATCCCGGATGTCACGCTCAAGATAGGTTTGCACATACGAGCTGAAAAAGATGTCTTCCGTAATCTCTTTCTTGACAATCATGCGTGGCATACTCCCGCGAAATATGCGCTGAAAAACGGTCTCACTCTCTGTCGGATTCTCCTTGGTCCGCCGTACGGCTTCTGCGTCAGAAAGATTAGGAAGAAAGAAACTTCTAGGAGCTCCTCTGATTTCCGCCTCTGAAAATGAGTAGAGCGAGAGAATCGCTACACGGCCCGCAAGCGTCTCACTGATGTTTTGCATCATCACAAACATTTGCGAGCCTGTTAAAAAATAGGATCCATCCTTCTTTGTTTTATCAATGCGGATTTTGATGTAGGGAAGCAGCTCAGGCGCATATTGTATCTCGTCAATCACCAAAGGCGCGGGATATTGCTGGAGAAACAAATCCGGATCGTTACGGGCGCTTGCGCGAAGCACTGGATTGTCGAGCGAGATATGCTGTATTCCCTTCTTGCCAGAAAGCATATATTCCAATAGTGTCGATTTGCCAACCTGCCGTGGTCCGCAAATCATCACGACGGGAAAGTTTTTAGCAACCATTGCGAGTGTTTTTTCAATGGCTCGATGAATATAGGTGTTCGTCTTTGACATGCATCATGCTCCTCAAACCTTTATAACAAGTCTTAAGATTAAAGGATTTTTGCCGTCAGCACAACAAAAAACCGCAAAAATGGACTGCCACTCCATAATTACGGTATTTATAAGTTGCTTGCCAACCTCGCGCCGGCGCCCGTTAGGCGCGCATGCGCTTCCACAGTTTGGCAGCCTCCAGGGCAGCCAGAACCACGAGGCCTGCGCCCAGCGCAACCAGCAAGTCCGGCAGACTCAACGGGATCACCGAGAAGAAGGACGCCACAGGCGGAATGTAGAGCACACCCAACTGGAGCACGGTGACCAGCACGGCCATGCCCAGCATCAGGGGGTTGCTCGCCAAGCCCTGCGTCAGGAGTGATTCGCGGTTCGAACGGCTGGCCAGCGCCTGGCCGACCTGAGCAAAGGCCAGCGAACTAAAAATCATCGTCTGCCATTCAGGGTGGCCGCCAAAGTAATACCACCCGCCGATCCCCAGGCCCAAGCCGCCGATCAGGAGTCCGGACCAGAGGGTCTGGCTGGCCGCGCCGCGGCTGAAGACACCCTCCCCAGGTGAGTAGGGCGGACGCTGCATCGTATCCTGCTCGGACTTCTCCACGCCCAGTCCCAGCCCGAGCAGGCCGTCCGTCAGCAGGTTGAGCCAGAGCAGCTGCAAGGGCAGGAGCGGGATGGGTTTGCCCATGAAGGGAGCAATCAGCATCACCAGCACTTTGCCGATATTCCCGGCCACGCTGAAACGCACAAACTTGCGGATGTTGTCGTAAATCGTACGGCCTTCCTTCACCGCGGCCACAATCGTCGCGAAATTGTCATCCAGCAGCACCAGATTGCTGGCCTCTTTTGAGACATCCGTGCCGGTGATCCCCATTGCCACGCCGATATTGGCGCGCCGCAGGGCCGGCGCATCGTTGACGCCATCTCCTGTCATCGAGACGATCTGCCCGCGCTCCTGCAAAGCCTGGACAATCTTGATTTTGTGTTCCGGCGAGACACGCGCAAACACATTCACGCGCTCGACCATGGCTTTGAGTTCATCGAACGACATCCGCTCGATTTCCGCGCCGGTCAGCACCAGGCCGTTTTCTGAGATGCCCAGTTGCCGGGCAATCTCAGCCGCGGTCAGCGGATGGTCGCCGGTGATCATCACCGTTCGGATCCCGGCGCTATGGGTCAGCGCCACGGCATCTTTGACCTCGGCGCGCGGCGGGTCGATCATGGCGAACAGTCCGACAAAGGTGAGCCCTTGCTCGATTACAGCAGAAGCAGGTATCTGATCGAGCGGACGGAAGGCCATGCCCAGCACCCGCATGCCGCGGGCTGCCAGTTTTTCGCCGGAGGAGGCAATCCTGCCCCGCCACTGCGCGTCCAGGATTTCAACCTTCCCGTTGACCCAGACGTGTGTCGAGACCTCCAGCAGCCCATCCGCACTGCCCTTCGTGAAGGCCAGATACGGACTCGCCATTCCCCAGGCATCCATTTTTCCAACGACTTTGTGGACCGTGGTCATCCGTTTCCGGTCACTGTCGAACGCAAGCTCGGAGACGCGCGGGAAATCGGCCTCCATGTCCTCCTTCCAGAAGCCGCGTCTGGCACCGGCCACGACCAGCGCCCCCTCGGTCGGGTCGCCGAGGGTATGATACTGGCCTTGGCCCTTCTCGATCATTCGGGCGTCATTGCACAAGACACCGCCCACGGAGAGCAGGTCCAAGGCGGATTCAGGCGTGGAGGCTGCAACGGGTCTTACGCGGTTGTACTTGATGTTGCCGGAAGAGGCCATCTCCTCCGTCAAATCGACCGAGTGGCCGACCACATCCAACACGACAACCGTCATTTTATTTTCGGTCAGCGTGCCAGTTTTATCCGAACAGATCACCGTCACCGAGCCAAGGGTTTCAACGGCAGGCAGTTTCCGGATCAAGGCTTTACGCGCGAGCATGCGCTGCGCGCCGAGCGCCAGGGTGATGGTCACCACCGCAGGCAGGCCCTCGGGCACAATCGCCACCGCCACGCTGACGGCTGTCAGCAGCATGTGGCGGATGTCATCGCCGTGCAAGAGTCCGATGACAAGAATCAACCCGGCGGTGACTACACCCACCACAGCCATGCCTTTGCCCAGACGGTCCAAGCGCTTCTGGAGCGGCGTCGCCTCCTGCGGCACCTGCTGGATCAAGTTGGCGATTTTTCCCAGCTCCGTCTGCATGCCCGTGGCCACCACCAGCGCTTGCCCGCGCCCATGCGAAACAATGGTGCCCATGTACCCCATGTTGCGACGGTCACCCAAAGGAAGTTCCTCCAGGGATAACGAATCGGTCTGCTTCTCGACCGCCTCGGATTCACCTGTCAGGGCCGCCTCCTGCACCTGCAGATTGACTGCCTCCAGCAGGCGCACATCCGCCGGGATAAGGTTGCCTGTTTCGAGCACCAGAATATCCCCCGGCACCAGTTCCCGCGCCGAGAGTTCCGTTAACTGCCCGTTGCGCCGCACCCGGACGCTGGGCACCGATAGCTTTTTCAGCGCGGCAATGGCTTTTTCGGCACGGTATTCCTGGATGAACCCCAGGAAGGCGTAGAGCACCACGATCGACAGGATCGCGACCAGATTTTTGGTGTCCCCCAAGAAGCCGGAGATCACTGCCGCGGCGATCAGGATCAGCACCATCGTGGCGGTGACCTGCTCCCAGAGGATCTGCCAAGGCGTGCGGCCCCCTTTTTCAACCAGTTCGTTGGGGCCGTGTTCAGCCAGGCGTTCGGCAGCTTGCGCGGTTGACAGGCCTTGGGCGGGGTCTGCTTGACATTTTTTCAGCGCGTCTTCGATATTGAAGGTATGCCAGTTCATCATGGTTAAATTCCACTTTCTTGAAAGGCAGTGGAGTATGACAAAAATATTATTCTGGAACAAGTGCAAAGCATGGGGCTGGTGCGAAGAGGGCACCCTTTTCGCTTGATTAAAGTGCGGGAAACAGAGAAACTAAAAACACGTTTGATTCGGATATCAGCAAAAGACATCGGACTGCCACGAAACGTTGGTTGCCAAAGGGAGATAGAATATGAACGAGCAAGAACCGAAAAAACAAACAGGATGGACCATCGCTAGCCTGGTGGTGTTGATCTTAGATGTGATCGGAGGCTTCGTGCTGACGACAGCAACACTCTATATCAGCGCGAGATTCCAAGCGATATTCAAAGAGTTGAATGTCCAGTTGCCTCAGATTACGCAATTATTTCTTTCCATCCCAACGACAGTGTATCTTATCATTTTTTCCGGCGTGATCCTGGCGCTTATACTGAAAGAAATAGCCATCAAGAGCAAGCCATTGACATTCGCAATCAACATGGCTGCACTGGTCATCGGAGTTGCGTATTGTTTTCTCTATGTGACTGCCCTGTTCCTCCCCCTGATGCAGATGGTCCAGACCCTGGAAAAAGCGAATTGATGATCGCAAGCAGTATGAATACAGCAGAAAACATCTTTATCTTTCGCGGCCTTGAAATTCTCGTCGAGGCTGGATCCCTTTGCGCTGTACGGCACAAGCCACTCGCGCTCGAAGAGACCGCCATCATCGAGTATATGGACGCGCGGACAAACATCCCCGCAGCGAACTATGCTATTGCTGTCGCCAGCGACACCCCAGCCCCTGAGGGAACCGAGTGGCGGCTGGTTCGCACACTGCTGATCTCCGAGCTGGAGTGTGTGACGCAACCGATCCTCAAGGCGCTGACGCTTTTGCATTGGCGCTCTACCGCCCGTTTCTGCGGCACGTGCGGAGCCCCCACCGAGGATAAAAGCGATGAAGTCGCGCGCGTTTGCACAGCCTGCGGACTTATCACCTTTCCGCGGATATGCCCCGCCATCCTCGCGGTGGTCACGAAGGGCGATAAGATCCTCCTGGCGCGCAACGCGAAATTCACGACAGGGGTCTTCAGCCTGGTCGCCGGCTTTGTGGAGACCGGAGAGAATTTCGAAGCGTGCGTCCGGCGCGAGGTCCGCGAGGAGACCGGCATCGAAGTTGACAACGTGACATACGTCGCCTCGCAGCCCTGGCCCTTCCCCGACGCGCTGATGGTCGGCTTTACGTCGACCTGGAAATCAGGGGAGATCAAACCCGATGGCGAGGAGATCGTCGAGGCCGGCTGGTTCGGCCCGGACAACCCTCCGCCCCTGCCAGCACCGGGAAGCCTCTCACGCAAACTCATCGATTACGCCTTTCAGAAAATTGAAAGTGGAAACTTGAAGAAGGAATAATGGAATGGTGGAATCTTGGAATAGTGGAGGATTTTAAGAGACTTTCGGGAGGGCGGTCGGATCGACCGCCGGACGGCGATCCGCCGTCCCTCCCAGAGCCGGTATCCCGTCTCCCTCCATCATTCCAACATTCCAGTTGAAGTTATCGGTAAGAAGAGAAAATGAAAGCAGAATGAAAATAACGTTTAAAGCGCGTATCGTGTTGGCCCTGGGCATGGTCATGCTCGGTTGCGGGATGGCCTGTGGCGCGGAGGCGGCGAAGCCGGCTCCGATCCGCGTGGCATGTCTGGATGTCAAAGGTACGGCTGAACACACGGCGTTACCGAAGGGGTTGCAGCGCTGCCTTTCGTCGTCGAACTTTACCTTCCAGGCGATCACCGCCAGCGACATCCGCAGCAATGGACTTTCGCGGTTTGACGTGCTGATCTGTCCCGGCGGCAGCGGCTCCAAGCAATCCAAGATCCTTGATGAAGAGGGCTGTCGTGTGGTCCGGGAGTTTGTCATGAACGGCGGCGGCTATGTGGGGTTCTGCGCAGGAGCCTACCTGGCCTCCAGCCACTATAGCTGGTCCCTCGGACTGCTCAATGCCAGCGTGCTGGACACGAAACATTGGGCGCGTGGCACGGGGAAGGTCAAGCTCAAGATGACGCCCGAGGGCTGCCGGCTCCTCGGAACAACAAACGAGATCGTCACCTGTTATTACGGACAAGGTCCGCTCCTGGCCCCTGGCACCAATAGCAGCCTCGCTGCCTACCAGACGCTGGCCACCTACCACTCAGAGGTCACCAAGACAAACGTCCCCACGGGCGTGATGATCGGCACCACAGCCATTGCCACCGGCACCTGCGGCAAGGGGCGCGTGCTCTGCTTCAGTCCCCATCCGGAGAGCGGCACAGCCCTGAACGAGTTCGTCCGCCGCGGCGTGCGCTGGGCCGCTAAGCGGGAGTGAGGGGATAGAATTGCCTTATTGCCTTATTTGCGCTTGCTTTCGGCGTTACGCTTATCCAGTTCCAAAGCGAGTGTTTACACCGCTTATCTCCGCGATCTGCTCGCACCACGCATTCATCATCAGGCATTTCTCACGCGTGAGTTCGATGGGGTGCCCCACATCGGGATACGCAGAGAGAATCAGTAGCCATCCTTGCAGACACAGGTCAAAGGTGATAAACAAGCCAACCGTCCTCATTGAGGGTGGCTTTGTTGTCGGCACACGTCGCGAAGAGCGGGCGGCGCTCCAGCGTGGTCATGGTAATCATGTAGAACGCTGGCGCATGGTAATCCTGATAGGCGTTGCGGTGGTTCACCTCACGCTCCCTGGATGCGTGAACGCATCCCATGCAACTGAATGCTTTTTTTCTCTTTCATTTTATTGCTCACGACCTCTCTCCGTTTGATCCAGTTTCAAAGCGAGTGTTTACACCGCTTCATAAAATATATCGCTATTATAGGAGGCCCTTGAATATTGTCAAACTCCATTTGGTTTTTCTCTGTGCTCTCTGTGCTCTTTGTGGTTAAATATCACAAGCACGAGGTGAAGCGATTATGAATAAATGGATCATCCTGTTACAAGCGGTGTTGTGTGTCGGGGCAATGGCCACACCGGACGGAACCGTTGTCAAGCGCGTGTCGGCGGGCAAGCACGATGCGCTGCTCCAGCCGTTGGCATCTGAACAAGCCCGGCCTTACGAAGCAGGGTTTGTCCGCGACAGTGAAATCTATCGTTGCGACAATGGCGCGGACGCAAAGGCGCGACGCGGTGTCATGTGGAGCATTGAACTCAACCAGACCGTCGCCATGCCCGTCGCTGCTTCGGCCTGGGCCAAGGCAGAGGGCACAAGCGACACCTCTGCAACGCCTGATTTTTCGCTCTACCTCGATCTGACGTATATGGATGGTACGCCGCTCTACGGCCAGAGCGCGTCGTTCGAGACGGATGACAAGACAGGCTGGCACAAACGCGAAGTGGTGGTCACACCGGACAAGCCGCTCAAGCGCGTGAGCTGTTATCTGCTCTTCCGCAATCGCGCAGGCAAGGCGCTCTTCAAAGAACCGCGCTTCGGCACCTTGGCAGCGGATGACGCGATGCATTTCGATGGCGTGCTCACCGGACAGACCTGTCCGCCAGCAGCGGGCTTCCTCCTTCGCGATGTCGCAGCTGAATCCGATTTCGTCTCCATCAGCAAACAGGCGCTGGGTATCACCCTCGCCACACACCAGCGAAGCAGCGCAGGAGTCATCTTTTACGATGTCGCGCTGACAGAGACCTCAGGACGAGACCGCGCACTGACGCTGGTGTACGCCCTGTCTTTAAAGGCTGAAGAGCTGACGTGGTTCCACCATCCCAGACGCGAGATGGCGCTGACAGGCACCCGGAGCGAAGTCATGAATACGACACGTCACGACATCGGCGCGAACAGCCGTCTATCGCGGTATCCCTTCGGTGCCGTCGCAACTGCAGGCAAGGGCGTCGCCCTCGGGATCGATCCGTCCACGCCCCTCTTCTATCGCGTGGGCTGCCAGCCGCAGACGCGCGAGCTCTTCCTGGCCTGCGACATCGGCCTCGCGCCGGAGAAGCCGAAAGCCGCCTTCCGCTTCTGCGTATTCGAGTTCGATGCAGCACTCGGTTTCCGTGGAGCATTGGCCCGCTACTATGAACTCTACCCGGAAGCATTCAAATGCCGCATCGCGTCGCAGGGCGTCTGGATGCCGTTTGAGGCGATCAGCAAGGTTGCGGGCTGGGAGGACTTCGGATTCCGGTTTAAAGAGGGCGACAACGAGACGGCCTGGGACGATGCGCACGACATCCTGACCTTCCGCTATACCGAGCCCATGACCTGGTGGATGACACTGAAAGGCGATGGACCGCGCACCATAAAACACGGTGTCGAAGAGGCGAAACGTCTAGCACTGGCTGGTGATAAATATGCCCAAGCGTGGATGAGCAGTGCATTTGCAGATGAGAAGGGACAAAACCCGGGCCGCGTCTTGGACACACCCTGGTGCAACGGCGTGGTCTGGAGCATGAACTCCGCGCCGGGCGTGGCTGGTCCTGTGACCGACTTCACCAACAAATGGAACGCGGGCTACATCGATAAACAGTATGGCGCTTCGCGTAAGGCGACCCTCGACGGCGAATATATCGACTCCGCCGAAGCGTATGTGACCGCGGAACTCAATTTCAGGCGCGACCATTTTGCAGGCGCGGAGCGTCCGCTCTGCTTTGCTGCGCGATCACGGCGCGTCGGCCTCTACAAAGGCATGATCGGCTTTGAATATGTGCGGGCGCTCGAACAGGAGATGCATGCGCGCGGCCGTTTCATGATGGCCAACAGCACGCCCATCAGTTGGTGCTGGCTCGCGCCGCTGCTGGATGTCATGGGCACTGAGACAGACTGGAAACATGGCGGCAAGTGGAGTCCGATGCCCGACGAGGAACTCCTCTATCGCCGCGCGCTCTGCAAGGGCAAGCCCTATTGCTTCCTGATGAACACGGATTTCAAAAAATGGACCGCGGATGATTCTGAGAAATTCATGAAACGCTCTCTGGCCTACGGCATGTTCCCCGGCTACTTTAGCGCGGATGCTTCCACCGGACATTATTTCACGCGGCCCGAACTCTATAACCGCGACCGTCCGCTCTTTAAGAAATACATCCCGCTCTGCAAGCGCGTCGCCGAGGCAGGCTGGGAGCCTGTCACAGGCGCCGTCTCTGATAACACGTCAGTGATCGTCGAGCGCTTCGGTGCTCAGCCAAGGCCCTGCTATCTCACGGTGTACAACCTAGGTGATATACGCCAGAAGGCCGTGATCACACTGACAGCGCTCAATGCCAAAGCCACATGCCACGAATTGGTCGCGCAAGGCGAAATTATCTGGCGCAACAAGCAGACAGCGATCGAACTCGATGCCGGCGACGTGCGAGTCATCGAGTTGTGATATTCCATTCAAAAGCCGATCACAGGCACGGTTGGCGGGCGCTTGGGCACGCCTGCGGGATGGCAGTCGATGCAGCGCATCCGATGGATGTTGTTCTTGCTGGCGCGCAAACGATAGGTCGTGTCCATCTTGGTCACATCCAATCCGCAGGATGTGCGTGCCGGATGGCACAGCGCACAGGAGCCGCGCGTGTCGTTCGAATGCGGTTTGTGGCAGGCTGCGCAACTGATCCCCTCATGCACGCCCGTCGGCGTACGGTCGTCGCCTGTGCCCGCCTGGCCGAAGGCGTTCGGCGCATGACACTGCGTGCAGAGCCGCTGGCGCGGATCGTTCGAGACTTTTACAAAGCGGTCCTTCTCCATGATTTTTGTTATGGATAGATCGTCGATCGCAAAGTGCTTCTTCTCCTGACGCACGTAGAAAGCGATTGTATCGCGACGGCAGTGCGGAGCGTTTGTGCTGACGCTCTGCACCATGCCAGGCATCTCTAAAGCTTTCTTGTAAGGACTGCCGGGCGCATGCAGGTTGTGGCAGGCGAGGCACGGGATCACAGGTCGCGCGGTCAATGACGGATCGCGGAAGCGCCACGGTCCCTTTGTGTCGAGCGGCGTGACCGCATCCGACATCTTGCCCTCGAAGAACATGCCGTGGCAGCGCAGGCAGTCGTCCGCCATCTGCTCGGTCTTATTGTGCTTCTCGTCCATGAAGATGGCCCCGTAGTTCTTGCCATGTCCGCCTTCCCGCCAGTGCGCGAACTCGCGCGCATGGCAGCTCTGGCATGCGTTGACCATGCGCACGGTCTGCGCCTCGCTCAGACGCATGTCGTCGTGGTCCGCCTCTGTCAGATGAAAGAAAACGCGCTTGGCATTCTCCTTCAGCGCGTGGACGGAATCCGCTGACCCTCCATGACATTTCTTACAGGAGACCGCACGGTGCACTGAATTGGTCCAACGCATGTGCGAGGCCTGGATCTCATGGCACGAGACGCACGTCTTCTCGGGCGGCATCAACTCGAAGTAGCCGAGTCCCCCGAAGACCGTACACAGCAGAAACACGCCCGCCATGGCCACAGGCATCAGAAAGCATAACCGTTCTTTTTTGTTCTTCATGTTTACCTTCAATGGAATAATGGAATATGGGAATGATGGAATGGTGGGGGGAGACGGGATACCGGCTCTGGGAGGGGCACGCATCTGCGTGCCTAGGACGAGCAGACGCTCGTCCCTCCCGAGGGCGCCTTCTTGCTGTCTGAAAAGCGGGCGCCGCCCTTCCACTCTTTCGCGATATACTCGCCCACCCAGTAGCCGAGCGCCATGATGGTCAGGGCCGGATTGAAGCCGCCGTTGGTCACATGAAGGCTGCCATCGGCGATAAACAGATTGTCGATCTCATGCACCTGTCCGTAGCGATTCGCAACCGAGGTCTTCGGATCGTTGCCCATGCGGCAGGTGCCTGCCTGATGCTGACCGCCGCTCGGCCCGCCGAGTCCCGGCATACTGGTCCAGACGCCTGTCGCGCCCGCCTCCTTCAAGAGTTCGGCGGCTTTCCCGGAAATGAATTTCGCGATCTCGACATCGTGCGGATGGCGCCGGCCAGAGAGGCGCACCACGGGAATGCCCCAGTGGTCTTTGACCACAGGATCGACCCGCACGCGGGAGTCGAAGACCGGCATCTCCTGCACAGGCCCCATCACGCGGATGATCCGCTTGAACTGGCTGCGCTGAAACTCCTTGTGCGCCAGTCCCCAGCTTGGAGATCCCGGAGGACGCGTCCGCGTAAAGCTGTAGGGCAGCGGGATGAACTCGTTGGCCAGCATCGCGCCGCCGCAGAGCCCCTTTGTGCCATGGCTGAAATCGCAGAAGGCGACTGTGGCGCCGGGTCCGGCCTCTTCGTAAATGTCCTGATCCATCAAGCCGCAGGCGCCGGTGTAGGCATGACCCTGCATGTTGCGCCCCACCCAGTCGTTGTTGTTGCCCGCACCGTTGGGGAAGAGCTTGGACTTGGAGTTGAGCAGCAACCGCGCGGTCTCTGTCGCTGAAGCGGAAACGATCACGAGGTCTGCGGTCTGTATCTGCAACCGGTCATGGGCATCAAAGTACTTCACGCCCTTGGCGCGGCCCTGGTCGTCCACCATCACCTCGCTGACGACAGCATCCGTGCGAAGCTCGCACAGGCCTGTGGCGAGCGCGGCCGGGATCACGGTATTCTGCGTGCCGCATTTGGCATTGATGGGACAGGCGAAGCCGCAGCAGGAGCGCATGTGGATGCACTTGGGGCGTCCGCCATAAGGAATGGAGTTGCGCAGCATCGGAATGGGGAAGGGATGCCACCCCAGCCGCTTGCCGGCGTCAAAGAGAATACGGCCCTCCTTGTTGTACGGGAAAGGGGGCATGGGCCGCTCTTTCTTGCGCGGCGGCGCAAAGGGGTTTCCCTCATCGCTGCCCGCGACGCCAATCTCCCACTCGGCGCGCTCGTAACAGGGCTCAAACTCCTCGTATGTCATGGGCCAGTCATCGAGCGTGGAGCCTTCCGGTCGCCCATAAATTGTTTTCAGGCGGAAGTCCTGCGGCATGAAGCGCCAGCCCATGGCGCCATAGCTCAGCGTGCCGCTGCCCACGCAGGCGGCGTTGTTGTTGTACCCGCCTTCGCTCGGCAGCACGATGCGCGTAGAACCATCCGCGTTTTCAACCACGCGGCAATACCGCGCATCATCCGGTCCGTAGGCATTGCCCAGCACGGTCGTACGCTGCGAGATCAGTTCGTCGTCTGTATGATCCTCGAACGAATGCCACTTGCCGCGCTCCAGCATCACCACTGAAAGTCCGGCCTCGGCCAGGACCTTCGCCACGACGCCGCCGCCTGCGCCTGCGCCGACCACTACTGCATTGACATGTTTATTCCCCACGCTGACCCCCGTTCCAAAAATTTTAACTCTGTTTAGCCGGATAGCGGTTCTGACCGATCACCCGCGGATACTCCAACCCCATCATCTTGTAACTCGCGTAGTTCCGATTGCCGCCATGCTTCGGACTGCCGTAAAAACCCTGCATCGCATGGTCGCGCAGCAGATTGAAAAAAGTTTTGGACGACGGATCCGTCCATATCTCCTTGGGCACCTTGCCGGACTCCAGCGCCTGCAAGAGCCGCGTCTGGTCCGGCCATGGCAGCGCCTCGAAGGGCTTCTGGAACATCGCCTGGCTGGTCTGCTGAAGAGACTTCAGCCCCTTGCGATACTGAGCGCGAAAACGCTTGTAAGGGCCGCGGAGTTGCTTGTCGATAAAATAGACGACCCCCGCCTCATGAGCGCCAGGGTCTTTGTCCGCCGGGATGATCTGCTCGCACACCAGATCCACGAGATGAGCCTCTTCGGCTGTCAACGTTTTGAACGGTCCGGTCGGCGCAGGGCCGAGGCGTCCCACCAGCGCAGCGCCTCCTGCTCCCGCTGCAATGCCGCCTGCAGCAGCAGCCATGAACTTCAGACAGGTCCGACGCGAAGTCCCGCATGTTTTACTTTCCATCATACCCCTTTCCAATAATTTTTTGATTATAGCCGAAACAAGCTGACCAATTCAATTGCTATTGCTAGGCCGACACGTATTTCGTCCGAGGCATAACATTTCACACGAAAGAACAGAAGAATCAACGGCTCACCGGGACGGTTCGCCCTACCCGCTTCGCACGGGTCAACTATCTGATCCGAAGGCGGTAGGCGGTAGGGCGAACCGTCCCGGTGAGCCGCGAAGATCATTTTTGCAAATTGAAAAGCGCCTTTTCGATTTGCAAAGTCGCCCTTTCGAGCAAGCCAGAAATTGAAAAACGAAATGCACGTTTACTTCGCTGCGGCGGGAGGCTGGATCATGAGATCTTCGATGATCTCCTGGACAGCAGAAGGATGGAGCAGGCCGGCCTCGGGACGGGCGGTCGCGTCCAGCAGTCGCCACTCGGCGCGCGGACCTTTTGCGCCGGGCGTCCAGGCGAACGAGGCGTCAGGGCGCATCTCGATGCGGCCGGACTCAAGCGCCCAGTAGGGTTTGTCGCGCGGCCCGACGCCGCGGACCGCAAAGAGCACGGAATAGAGGTCGGCGCAGTGGCGGTCCTTCGCCGGACCTTTGAAGTAAAGCTCGTAGGCGACCCGGACCGGGTTATGGGTCGAGGTCTGTGAAAGCCTCGCACCGGCACGCAGACTGTGCCCTACCTCGCGTCCGCAGAAGACGATCTCCGTGGGCCACGCCTCGATGGCGGCCACGGCTGAGGCCGTGTCGCGCGTCCAGTTGACATTCGAGGCGTCGATGCCGGGGCGGCGCTCGAAGTTGCCGCCCATGTTCACCCAGCGGACCACTTTGGCGGCTGCGAGCGCGCGGCCGCTGAGCGGGCTGATATCATCGGGCTTCGAGTTCAGCAGGTTCTTGATGTTGGTGGCGTAGCCGACCGTCAGGAGCACGACGCTGCGGTCCTTCTGCGCAACCAGCAGCTTGCGGTAGGCAACGAGCGCATCGGGGACCTCTGAGGCCGCGATTGAAAAACGTTGCGCCATGGGCTGGGCGTAGGCCGAGGGCATATTCACACCCGAGCCCTTCACCGTGGCGACCGGGAGCGCAGCGCGTCCGTAGTAGGTGTTCACGGCGACGATGGCAGGAACGCTCCACGTGTTCAACCCGGAGCAGAAGGTGGCCAGGATCTCGCACTCGCCGCAGTCAGCAAGCGCGTGCAGCAGACCCAGTGCGCCGGGGTCGTCACAATCGGTCATGAAGTCCGTGTCAAAGATGACGCGGACAGGCTCGGCGGTGGCGGTGAGCGCCCACAGAAAAAAAGCGACAAGGCTGGCAAGAAGGTTTCGCATAAGTGGATACTTGAAACTCGAAACTGGAAACTGGGGGGAACATCGAACGCTCAACATTCGTTCCATTCGTTTAATTCGGTGATAAAAGTTGCCTGCCGTTTATTCCTGCTGCCAGACACGCACGTAGTCGATCAGGAATTCAGCAGGAAGCTTGGCATCGTCCAGCCAGTCATTGTCCCAGCCGCCTGCGGGCAGCGTGAACATGATGTGGCCGGGCACGTTCATGATGCGCTCCGTCTTCCAGCGGCCGATCTCCTGTCCCTGGCAGTAGAAGACCGCCTCGCCGGGCGTCCAGAGCAGGCCGGAGGTGACGAAGCCGTCCTTGTCGGGCGAATAGTAAATCGAGGTGGAGCCGATGCTCTTGTGCTCCTTGCCGTAGCCGTCCCAGTGCAGGGCGATGTTGAAGCGGTTGACGCCCCAGCGCGTGAGATGCTCCATGATGTCGAACTCCATGCCGCCGTTCTTGGTGTCGGAGCGCTTCCACTGCGGCTCATTGACTCCGCCGCGGTCGGGCATCATCCAGAAGGCGGGCCAGACGCCGGGCTGGGTGGGCAGCTTCATGCGGGCCTCGAAGTAACCATAGCGCTGGGTGAACTTGCCGTAGCTTTCCAGGAAGCCGGTGGCGTAGTCGCTCTGCGGGCGCTTGGGGTCATCGTTGTGATGGCCGCGCTGCTTCATCATCTTCAGATGGGCCATGCCGTCTTTCACGTAGGTCGTCTCCTTGGTGAAGTGCGAGACCTTGTCCCAATAGTTCTCGCCGTAATAACTCCACTTGTTCGTGTCCACGGCAGAGCCTTCGAACTCATCGCTGAAGGTCATCTTCCAGGCTCCCTCCACAGGCGGACGCTTGCCGAGCCAGGCAGGAAGCGTCTGGGCGGCGACGCCGATGGCGAGGCGCTCCACGGTCAGGGAGGCGGCCTCCGCTCCCTGCGCCTTGAGGTCGAGGGTGATGACATTGGCGCGGTCGCTGGCAAAGTGGGAACCGCTCTTCTTGTCCTCGCCGTTCCAGAGGCTCTTGCTGGCAAAGGGGAGTGTCACGCTCTGGCGCGCGCCAGGGGCCAGCTCGACGGTGAGCGGGTCGGTCTTCGTACCGTCGTTGGCGAGGGTGAGGGTTGCTGTGAGCGGGGCGGCGCCGTCATTGCGCAGCGCGGCGACGAGCTGGTTGCCGTCGCGCAGGGTCCAGCGTCCGACAACAGGCTTGAAGGTCACAGAGCCCTCCTTCTTGCCGGAGGCGAGCGCAAGGCGGGCCGTGCCGTTGGTCTTCGGGCCGCTCCAGGCGACGGCGAGGTCGCGGGTCACGGTCTGCATGGCCACGCCAGCCTGCTCGCTCAGCAGCACGCCGTTGGGCGGGGCGATGCGGATGGAGTTCGGATCAACAGGCGGCGTCTCCCCTGACACGCCTGCGGCGGCGAGGGACTCCACGCGGAAGACGGTGGGCGCATCCTTGGTCTTGCCTGCGAAGAGCAGCAGCTTAGTGATTGCGGCGGGTTTCAGCTTGTAGGCGGGCTTGTGGCCGAAGCTGTGGCCGAAGATCACCTTGACCGTGCCGACTGCGTTGGGCTGGAGATAGAGGTTCTCTGCGTTCCAGGGGTTCGCCTTCCAGTCACCGTCGTCATCCATGCGCAGGCAGATGGTGACGGGCTTGGTGCCGAGGTTGCGCACCTTCGCCTCGACATGGCCGTAGGCTGAGAGGTTCCAGACCTTGTCCGCAGGCGTGAGCGTGATGCCGGGATAGCCTTCGTCCCCGGGCTGGACCGTGACGGTCAGCCCCTCTGCGGCGCTGGCAGCGGAGACCTGTGCGGAGCTGGGGGCCGTCTTCGCATCCAGCAAGGAGAGCGGAGCAGCGGCATGGGAGCAGAGCGCCGCGAAGAGGGCGGCGGAGAAAACGTGCGACAGATTCATTGTGGATTCCTTTTTTGTTTTATGACTCATTCCAACACATGTTGAGCGATCTCTCGTCGATTAAAAAATCATAATCAGCGTGCCTTTGCCTTTGACTACGATCTGTCCTGTTACACCCGGTGAAGAGTCAGTGACGCCTGTGGCGAAATAAGAGGCGGGATATGAGCCTGGCGCGATACGGGTTGCGCCCACTGTCATATCGCCCAGCGAGAGGGTATAGCCGTTGAGATCCAACTTCGTATTCGCCTCCATCGTCAGCGCTGCCATGTTCACGTTGTTTGTTGAGAGCTTGACGATCGCATAGTCCTCGATTGACAGTGATGCCTGCGTGAGCACGTCCGTCTCACCGCCGTTACGTGTCGACGGGAACCAGGTGGCTGAGTTGCTGTTGACGGAATAGTTATCGTTGCGGATAATGACCAGACCCGCACCTTCGGCTTGGACTGCGGTCTGGAGATAAACCGTGCCGGCGGATGAAAGATAACTGGCCGTCGTGGAGGACGTGGAGACGCCGCTCGCGCTGATGCCTGTCACCCCGAAGGCGTCGAACGTGGCGTCGGCCTCTGTCAGGCGGAGGGCGACACGTCCGCCGCCGCCCGCGTAAACCGTGTTGGCGCCGACACCCCCGTTAGCCCGGATCGTTCCGGAACCCGTCAGCGTGCCCGCACGGATGTTGATCGTTCCGCCTGCCCCGGGCCAGTAGCTGCCACGGAGCGAGGTAGAAGATATTGCCCCGTCCACATTGAGGTTGCCGCTCACGGTCAGCAGGAGAGCACCCCCGCCGCCGGTCATCGTAGCACGGTCGCCGCTCTGCGCAAAATTACCTGGCAAAGTTGGGTTCAGAATTGAATCGTACCCCTTACTGGTCACATCCGCCGCGGATTGTCCGCCATGGTAGCCCTTGGTGCCTGCCAAGTCAGCCGGATAATCCACGCCTGCATTGTCGGCGATGATCTTACCGCCCGAAACAACATTGAGATTTCCGACAACGGAGAGATCCATCCTGGCATGAGCCGCCAGCGTGTTTCTCATCAAGGGGATGCATCCTATCGCTCCTCCATTCGCAACCGTGACATCTCCCGTGATGACGTACGGGGAATCCGCCTGGAAGACCCAGTTGGACGTGAAGGTGAGGGGTGTGCCGACACCGAGGTCGATCGTTCCGCCCATGTAGAGAATACCGCTCTGGTAGGATGTGTTCAAGCTGCTCACGCTTGGCAAGCCGCTGGGCAGGCTTAACGTCGTGCCAGCCGGAATCGAGAGCACACCATAGTTTCGGAAGAGAATGGAGTCGAACGTCCACGTCTGTCCAGGAGCGATACAGGTCGTCCCATACTTCGTCGGCGGCTGACAGCCGTAACTCCGTGCACCCAAGTTATCAACGATCAGCTTGCCGTAAGGCTGGCCAAACGTCTTGATGAGGATGGTCCCCGCTCCGGTCGAGGAGTTGCCCCACCCGCCCCGCGCCGAGAGATTTGCAACGTTCAGACCGAAGGTTGTCGCCTCTGTCAACTCAAGGCCGATCCGCCCGCCACTGCCGGCGGATTGCCCGTAATAACCATTTCCAGAGACAGAAACACTCCCGGAACCGGTAGCGGCTTTTGTCTTGATATAGACAGACCCGCCTGCGCCCACAGCCGTTTGCGCACCGGAATCCGCAGCTTTCGCATTCAGCGTACCGTTGATCGTCGTCGCGCCGGCGACCTCCAGCCAGATCGCGCCGCCACCAGTCTGAGCCCAGCTCGCAGCGCCGATATCTGCCGGATAATAGACGTTGCCGGAGACATTGGAGAAGTTGTCGCGTGAACCGCCATGAACGCCGAGCGCGCCCCCGGCCGGGAACCTGTTGAGCCCATAGCCTCTGCCCTGCACGTTCATCTTTGCGTCAGAGCCAAGGACCAAGTCACCGCCAACCGAGGCCTGTAAATGGTAGACCTGCGCAGTGTTGTTCGACGGATGCGTCCATGTTCCGCCATTGATCGTCGCGTGACCCGAAATCGCAAAGTTAGTGAAGACCGCAGCGACCACGTTGGTGTATTGGACAGGGAAGGTCACAGTCCCCGTGTAGTTGGAGGTCTGGGTCCAGGAGGCGACGGTATCGGAAAGGCCGTTCACACCATCGACATCCCAAGTCATGTTTGCAGTTGAGAAGAGGTCGAGCAAAATGGCATCCGAAGCGTTCGGCACCCGGTTTTGCGACCAGTTGGCGGCCACTGAGGCATTCCCGGCTGTCGTGGCGATCCAGCAGTTCTTGTCCGCAGGATAGTCGTAGTTCTGGACCGTCACCGTTGTGGCGTTCGAGGCACCGACAAAGTAGGCGCCTGAAGCAAGGGTCAGGATTACGGTGGTGTCCGACATGTTCGCAGCCTCGACGAGGGGGAGCACGGGGATGGCGACAGAATCCTGTCCAGCCGGAATCGTGACTGAACCCGGGAGGCTTCCTGAAACATAGTTCACCCCGGCCACGGCTGTTCCAGAGACCGTATAGTTCACGGTCAGGGGCGTCTGCGTGGCAGATGCGGGACGTCGCACGACTGCGGAGCCGGGGACAAGCCCCTCTTCGAACGCATCCGCTCCGAGGGCCAACCAGACCTCGCCCATCAGAAGCGTGTCTCCCGTCTTCAGCACGGCGTGGAGGGCGTTCGTGGCTAGCACGGCATAGTAGTAGCTGGTATTGGTCGCCAGATTATCCAAGACCGTCGTGGCCGGGACACCCAGTGTCGGCGTAGCGGTCACCAGCTTCGAGAGTTCCCAGGAACTGGTCGAGTCGGAGCCCAGCGTCGTCCCGTAGCAGGCGATCACCGCTGTCTCTGCAGAGCCTTGGTCCAGCGTTGCTGAAAAGACGAAGGCGTTCGAGCCGTCCACCGTGACGGTCGGCGGATTGTTGAAGACCGGATAGGAGTCATCCGGCAAAGGCGCTACATCCGCCCACGTGCTGCCAATGAGGTACTCATCGAAATAGACTTTTTTGCTGTTGGTGCGGTACGTTCCGGAAATCGTCATGCGCGTGAATGTTGTTCCCGAAGGAACTATGCGGTTGGTCACGGCCAACGAGAAACTGTCAGGTGCCGAGGGATCCACGGCCACGCGTACGATGTCCTCACCGCCCGGTCCGGCCCCCAATTCGATTTTGGCGACACAGAGGTAGGTCTGGTCAGCGACAGGATTCGTAACCAACACCGTGTTGGTGCCGTTGACGCGCAGCATCAGGCTGGGCGTTCCTCCGCTCTTCTGAAATCCGAAATGAATTCCATTCGTTGACACTTGAGGAGCGGGAAGCGTGGCATTACCGCTTCCTAAGTTCCACGTCCCCAAACCCGCACCCACGGAATGCGTATCTGCAAGCGCGGTTGTAAAACCGCTCCCCGCCCTCAGCAGCAAGCTGAAGTAGAAGGAGCCGGAGGTCGGAAGCCCAGACATTGCGCGCGTCTGAATGCGTCCATCCGTAGAGGTCGTGGACGCATTCATGATGATAAACGATCCACCCAACTCATCCAGCAGGATATTTCCAGGATAGGCCAAGCCCAGCGCATCAACCATGATAACGCTTGTACCTGTTCCCCAGGGGTTCGCTGATGACACTCCCAGCGTGCTGTTGGTCGCGCTCTGGCCCGCCAGACTCGCCAGTGTGTAACACCCGGTGCCGCTGGTTGCTACGGGATCTTTTACATAGACGGTCCCCGCCTGGAGCCCGCCAGCACCGACAAACGCCAAGGTTAGCAAACAGGCAACAAGGCCGCGCAGCGGACTAACAGCAACATCGTACAGTGCAACAAACGATTCCTCGAATCGTGCATTCAGTATTTTTTTCATTATGGATTCCTTTTTGTTAACTAGTTGAACAGGATAAGGGTTGCCGTGGGTTTGAAAGTGAGGACGACATCGTTGCCGTCACCGCCTGCGTAGGTGATGGCGTAGCGGCGTCCGCTTGCATCGAAGGTGGCGCCTTCGGGCAAGCCCGAGAAGGTGCCCTGGACTGCGTTAGCGCCCTGGTTGTCGATGATTGTCAGCGCGGAGACCACGCCAGGGAGGATGGAGAGGCTAAGGCTGGCGTTGTCCAGAAGCACCTTTGCGTCAGGATTGCTGAGAACGATCTTGCCACTGCCTGCGCCACCGACACCGATGCTGAGCGTCGCGCTGTTGTCGAGACGCAAGTGACGTCCCAGCGTCAGCGTGCCCGGGAGGGATGCGTTCGTCCCCGGCGCGAGGGCGCCGCCCTCGACATTGATTGTGCGCTGGAGGGTTCCGGTACCGCCGAGCGTGCCGCCCGCCCGCACCAGCGCAGGGCTGTTCGGCAGGGCGCCATTGACGAGCAGCGTGCCGCCGTCCACGAAGGTGTGGCCGGAATAGGTGCAGATGGAGTTGATGGCCGCCACGCCCGCGCCACGCTTGTAGAGGTTGTTGCGGTTGCTCGGGTTGCTGGCGTACGGCATGACGACGTTCGTCAGGACAGCCTCGACTGTGCCCGACTCAAGCGTGAAGCTATAGGCACCGAGCGCGCAGCCGCCCACGCTGTCGGTGACGGCGCCGGAGGCCAGGGTGAAGTTCCCGAGGGCAGGACTGAAGCCGGCGATATCCAAGACACCCGTGCCGGTGACAGTGACAGGCGAGACGCCGCGGTTGGAGGCGGTTCCCGCACTGTTCAGGGGGCCCAGCGCTGCGGCGTGGCCGAACTTCAGCGTACCATCCGAGACGGTCACCGGGCCTGCGAGGGTATTGTTGCCGGAGAGCAGCAGCGTGCCCGGCCCGGTCTTGTTCAGCGCGCCGTAACCGGAGACGACTCCGGAGACTTCCAGCGTGCCGTCATCCGTCTGGAAAGTTCCGCCATTGGAGGTCAGCGCAACGCCCTTCGACGTGACGAACCCTGCTGTGGACTGGAGTGTTCCCCCGCCGAACGTCAGGGGCCCGCTTCCGAGGCAGCCGTCGGCATGGACTGCCACCGTTCCGCCGAGCAGGTAGGTCATGGTGGTGTGGCTGTTCGTGACGCACGCCAGCACCAGGGTCCCGGGGCCGGCCTTCTGCACGAAGCCGCCACTCAGCCGGGACGCTATCGTCAGGGCTCCATCGCCATAGTGGTGGACGCTGAGTCCGCCGGCATAAACTACGCTACTGTTGACGCTGCCATTGATCGCATAGTCGTGCGCCCCCAAGAACAGCAGCCCACCGCCGTTGAGGGAGAGGTTGCCGCTGGTCAAGTTCAGGGATTGTCCGGGCCCGCTGGTGGCGAGCTTGAGGGTCCGCATCGAGGAGGCGCCGAAGGTCGCGCTTCCCGTGTGGGCCACGTTCTGATCCGTGCCGGGCACGGCGAAAGTGCCGTAGCCGGAATAGGCCACGATGGAGCCTCCGCTGACCGTCGCCCAGTCGGCGGCGCCGACTGTGGCGTAGCCGATGCCGAGGATGCCGCTCGTATTGCCCGTCGTCGTGGAGGCGACACCGCTCTCGAGATCGATCAGCCCGCCGCTGCTCCGGGTGATGGTGCCGAGGGCGAGGGTCGATGTCCCTCCTTCCGTGCGACGGACACGGGAGTGGCCGACGTCGAGCGTCGTTCCGCCGCCTGCGCCGAGCGTCTGGCTATAGCTGCCTCCCTTGAGCTGGAGGTCGACACCGCCGAGGACGAGCGCCGCAGTAATATTGGTCCCTGCGGTGAGGCGGCTGGCGTCGCCGGCGCTGTAGTCGAGGATCGTCGTGCCGCCCCGGAGCGAGGTTGCGCCGAGCAGGTCACTGGTACCGGCCAGCGTCAGCGTGCCGGCCCCTGCTTTGGCGAGGCCGCCCCAGAGGTTGGGAATTCCCGTGAGGGTGCAGGACGAGGAGAACACCGTCGAACCGGGCCCGAGGACGGTCAGGGTCCGGCTGGTGACACAATTCACGATGCCAGCGATGGTCAGGGTTCCGGAAGCGATATTGGCCAGCGTCGCGCCGGCGCCAAGGGTGAGGCGCCCGCCCAGCGTCAGGTCGTTCTCGCCAGTGAAGCCGAGGGGGCGTCCGCCATCATTGTTCGTGGATTGGCCAAGCGAGATGTCGTTGCCGAGGATCTGACCGTTTTCAAGCGCCTTGAGGTAGAAGCCCTGGCCGCTGTTGGAGTAGAGAGCCGAGAGGCCGAACGGTGTGATGGTGGCACCCGTGCCTCCGGGGCCACCGACCGTAATGGTGTTAAAACCGCTTCCTGGCTGGACGACAATGTCCGTGCTGCGCCCACTGCTGGCGCCCTCGCCAAATAAGTTGGTGCCGGTGAGCGTCAAGTTCGCCCCAGTGCCTGTAAAGACAAACTTGGCCCCCTTGTTGTTCACGTTGTACGAATTGCCGGCGTTGGACTCCCAGATCTCCGCACTGATCGTGAGGTCGGCACCGGAGGGGAGCGTCGGGCTCTGGGGGTTGTTGTTGGGAACGGTGTTGTCGCACAGCGAGTAGATGCCGGTGATCGTCATCGGCGCGGTGTTGACGATGTTGATGGTGGGCGCGGCATTGTGCGAGATCGCAAAGTTGGGCGTGACTCCGGAACCCGTCAGGGTCAATGCGCCGTCGCCCGACCAGTAGGTCGTTGCATTGTTGATCTTTACCTTGTTGGCGATAGTTCGAGGAAAGTCCTCCACAAGGATCGTGCCTGTGTTGAGCGCGAAGGTCCCTGTGCCGAACGCGGCGTTGTTCCCGATCCCGACAGTCGATGTGGACAGCGTCACACCGCCGCTGAAGGTGTTGGTGCCGTTAAGGCGGAAGCCGCCTGCTCCGCGTAAGGTCAGGGTCTGCGCGCCAGCGGCTCCGATGGCGTTGTTGACAATGACGGGGGAAACGCTGCCATTGGTCCAGGTCTGGTTGGCTGTCAAGGCTACAGGAACACCCTGTCCGCCGACGCTGGAACCGAGGGTCAGAGGACCTACTCCGTCTGCGATCTCGATGCCGCCGCTCCCGAGACTTAAGACTTGATCCGTGCCGCCGCCCAGCAGCGTGACACCTCCGCTGGCGCTGCCCACAAGCGAGAGTTTGGTCACAGCCTGAGGAGCATCGAGCGTCAGGCTCTGGAGGCCGGAGACTGTTGAAATATTAAAGACGGCTGTGTCGCTTGAGCCGGGAATGGTGACGGGATCAGGCGTGGTTGCGGACGCATCCGTGGACCAGCCTGTCAGCGTGTTCCAACTCCCGGCTGTGCCGTCCCAGTAGAGGGTTGCAGCCTGGAGTTCGCCAGTACCGACAAACGCCAAGGTCAACAAACAGGCAATAAGGCCGCGCAGCGGACTTACAGCAACAACGTATCGTGTAAAAAACGATTCAATGAATCGTGCGCTCAGGATTTTTTTCATGGTCGTCCTCCATAGGTTAACAGAATCTTCTGTCTGCTATCTTTTTATCAAAACCGTGGGAGGACTGTCAACAGGGTGGCGGACTGAGTGAATTATTTCATTTTTTTCATGGAACAGCCGGAAGCGGGCATTGATACGCGCTTGCGTTTGCGCACGGAGGTTGTTTGAAGCTCCGGACGAGGGCCCGTCGACTCACGGACGATCAGTTCCGTACGGCAACGGATCTCACAGTGCTGCAGGATTTCCGGCGCACGGGTCCCGGCCACCAAGTGAAGCAGCAAGTCGGCGGCGCACGCCCCCAGTTGGATTTTGGGGACACGGATTGTCGTGAGCGGAGGCGTGGTGAGCGACGCGACATCGACATCGTCGAACCCCACGACACTGATGTCCTGCGGGATACGCAAGCCTGCCATGCGGGCGGCCTCGTAGACGCCGATCGCATAATGGTCGCAGGCGCAGAGCATAGCGGTCGGCCGCTCCTTGGCTTTCAGCATCGGCTGCAGCCCCTCCGCGATATCCCGGATATGGCCGGAACCGCGATAGTGCCACTCCGGACGGGTCACCAGACCGGCCTCGGCCATGCCCACGAAATAGGCATGAAAACGCTCGCGGAAACTGGGATTTTCAGGATTCCCCACAAACCCGATTTCGCGATGGCCGAGCTCCAGCAGATGAAGCAGGGCGCAGGTGGTGCTGCCCACGTTGTCGATCGCGACAACAGGGGGGCCGTTGATCCCCAGGATGTCCACGAGCACCAACGGACAGCCGCACGTCTCGGCGAATGCCTGGACCTGCTTGTCCGGTTCCCCCAGCAGCAGGATGCCGCAGAGGCGGGAGGCGTGAATCCCGGCCAGGAAGTCCGCGTCCAACAGGTTGTTACTGACTTGCTGGATGGTCTTCATCCCATTGGGCGCGAGCACCGAGACGATCCCGTTGATGACGTGCCGGTAAAAGTCTGTCACCAGCCGGAAACGAGGAGAGAAAAAGAGATTCGTGGAGGCTTCGGTCAACAGCTCGATGGAGAGGTTGCTCGCGGAGAGCACCAGCGGTTCGACTGCTTCGCGCCGGAAGATGACGACCTGCACAGAGCCGGACTTCCCCAAGGCGCCGCGCGGCCGTCCGCGCCGGGGGCCTGTGATGGCTTGTCCGCCGGCATCGCCGGCCCGTGCAGCGACAAGGATGCGCCGCCTCAGTTGAGGCGCGACGTCTGTTGTTCCGTTAAGCGCCCGTGAGACCGTGGAGGGCGAACAGCCTGTGCGGCGCGCGATTTCTGCGATGGTAATACTCATTCGGACTCCCGTGATGTGAGCTTTTCTCAAAGGGGGTTAACGGAATACTCACTCATTTTTTTATTATGACACACCCCATTGAATTCAGCAACAAGGAGTTTTCTCCTCCAACTCCCCTCCAACCCGTTGACCCGACTATCCGGACGTGTTATGATTTCCAAGCGTAAGAAAAATTACAAGGAGGGGAAACGATGAAGAAATGGATTGCGGGGATCATGGGCTGTGCAAGTATCGTTGCGGGGTGCGGAATAGTGAAGCCAACCGTCTATGAAGCGGATGTGGTGATCTATGGCGGAACCTCAGCGGGCGTTGCCGCGGCGGTGCAAGCCGCGCGCATGGGCAAGCAGGCTGTCATCGTGGGCCCGGACGTCCACTTGGGCGGACTCTCCTCCGGCGGGCTCGGCTATACCGACGCGGGAAACACCAAGGCGGTCGGCGGACTCGGCCGTGAATTTTACGAGGCGATCTACGCCCATTACAGCGACAAAGCCGCATGGCGCTGGCAGAAGATCGAGAGCTTTGAAAACACAGGCCAGGGCAGCCACGCACGCGTGGACGAGGAGAAGGCGATGTGGACCTTTGAGCCATATGTCGCAGAGTCCATCTTTGAAAAATGGGTGAAGCAGTACAACATCCCTGTCTATCGCAACGAGTGGCTGGACCGCAAGGCCGGCGTGGTCAAACAGAAGGGACGGATTGCCAGCATCACCATGCTCAGCGGCAAGACGTTCAAGGGGAAGGTCTTCATTGATGCGACCTATGAGGGCGACCTCCTGGCCGCAGCAGGCGTCTCGTATCATGTCGGCCGCGAGGCGAACAGCGTCTACAACGAGAACTGGAACGGCGCCCAGCCCGAGGCCTTCAACCATCACCCGCACTTTTTCAAGACACCGCTCTCGCCGTATAAAATTCCCGGCGATCCTAAGAGCGGCCTGCTGCCCTACGTCTCTGCGGAGCCCGCCGGCAAGAGGGGCTCGGGCGATCATCGCGTGCAAGCCTACTGCTTCAGGACCTGCCTGACCCAGCATGCGCCTAACCGCGTGCCCTTCCCGAAACCCGAGGGGTATGATCCTGCGAACTACGAACTGCTCCTGCGAGAGTTGCAGACAGGGCGTGACGACTTTTTCCACAAGTTTGACGCCGTGCCCAATCTCAAGACCGACACCAACAACCACGGACCCTTCAGCGCGGACTTCATCGGCATGAACTACGACTATCCGGACGCCTCTTATGAGCAGCGCCGCGCCATCATCAAAGCGCATGAGGCGTATCAGAAGGGCTTTTACTACTTTGTGGCGAATGATCCGCGCGTGCCAGAGGGAATCCGGACCAACCTGGCGCTGTGGGGACTGGCGGCGGACGAATTCAAGGACAACGGCCACTGGCCGCACCAGCTCTATATCCGCGAAGCGCGTCGCATGATCGGCCAGCACGTGATGACCGAGCATGACACGCTGAACAAGACGAAGATCGCCGACTCTGTGGGCATGGGTTCCTACACGCTCGACTCACATCATGTGCAGCGCACCGTGACCGCCGAAGGCTTTGTGCAGAACGAAGGGGACCTCGGGGTTCACACCAAGGGCCCCTATAAAATTTCGTATGGTTCGCTGACCCCGAAAAAAGAGCAGTGTGAAAATCTGCTCGTGCCGGTCTGCATCTCCAGTACGCACATCGCCTTCGGCTCCATCCGCATGGAGCCCGTCTTCATGATCCTCGGGCAGAGCGCGGCGACAGCAGCCTGCTTTGCGATCGACGGATCATGCGCGGTTCAGGACGTCCCCTACCCGCGCCTGCGCGAAAAACTGCTCGCCGACCGCCAACGCATTGAGTAGGGACCTTCCCTCACTCATACTTGAACATGACGGTAGCGGTCGTGTCCACGCTGCTGATTGCCCGCACCCAGTAGGCGGAGAAGCCTTCTTCAAAGGTATAATCTACCACGCCCCCCCCTTTGAGTGCAACTGTTTTGAAGGGTATCCAAATATCGGTGCCGTCAATATCAATCTCCAGCGTGATTTGCGCATCCACTGCACTCTTTAGTGTAGCTGATTTTTTGTCGAAGCCGGTCATCAGATAGGGATCCGAGGGGACGCCCGCCTTGACAACGGTCTCTTTCCAGACGCCGCCTTCGCCGCGCGGCTTGCCCAACTGCCAGAGATCATCGATCACGCCGGCCCAGAGGGCTGTCGTGCCATCCGCACATTTAATCACGCGGTCATTCGTCTGGCCGTTCAAGCCGGTCATGAAGAGCATGCCGAAGTGGGAGGCATAGTCGTGAATCTGCAAATTATGCGTCGCGATCGGCCGAATCTTGGCAAAGCCTTGCGCATTGCGCGCGGGCAACTCGTAAAAGGTGCCGTGGAAGTTGAAGAGGTCGCGTTCCGTGGCCACCTCGCGGCAGACCCGAGCGAACTCCATCTGGCCGCCCTCCTGCTCGCTGATCACTGGCTGATCCGCAAAGACCGCCACTTCATAGACGCGGGCATATCCGCTGTCTTTAAACTCCACTCGGAGCTCCTGCGCCGTGACCGGGCTCTCCAGCTTAATTGCCGCAATGATAGTGTTGTTCTCTCGGATTGCGCCGTTCGGCAGCGTGACCCAGGCACCATCCTTCTTGATTTGCACATCGAAATTTTTGACGGCATACTGCGGTTCACGATTCAAGCCTGTGACAACATACACGCTCTGAAATTGCTTCGCTGACCCCATATCCAGAGTCAGCCAGCTTCCCTTCCCTTCAGTAATCCAGCGAGACTCCTCGGAATAGACGCCGTCGACCAGATGATCCGGCTTCGAGTTCTTGGCAGTCGAACTCACGCTGACAACAGCGCCTTTTGCGAGACTCTGCGCGAGATAATCTTCCAGCTTCTTTTGCGGGACCACGGAAGCGTTTATTGGCTCGCTGGCTTCATACAACGGATTCTTGGGGATGCGATACGCCTTCCCAGCCTCCTCCACGATCGCCGAGGCCGCATCCACCCGGATCTTGCTCGCTGACTGAGCCCCCAGCATGACCAGTGCTTTTCCGTCATTGTCCGTCTTCGCTGTCAGCTCCAGCTTGTCGTTCACTTCATAGTAGCCATCCCCTTGCACCATGCCCAGCACCTTGCGGTTACTGCGGATCACCCCTTTGGACGCCTGTTTCTCGCCTGCTTGGGCAATGACACTGAAGACTTCATTGTTTTTCGGAGTGCGCTGATCTTTGTTGCGGTAATTGAAATGCACTGAAGCCTCTTTGACGTCCGCATCCACGCTGACGCGCACCCAGGCGCCCTTTTCAGAGTCCTTGAAGATATGCACCTGAGAGCCCTTGACCTTCAAGCTGTCGAGCTTCTCCCACTGGTTGTTTCCCTTTCGATCCACCTCAAGCGTAAAGGTGACTGCACTCGGATTACCGTGTTTGATGGTCATCATGCGGTAGTCATAGCCGGAAAAAAGATAAGGGTCGCTGACCTGACCTGCCTTGAGATCGTCACGCAGCCAGACCGAGCCGCGGCCAATGGCCGGCCCGAGGCGGTCGATCCGCTCAGGTTCCACAAACCAGAGGTTGGAGTTGGACTGCACCGGCGCGCCCTTGGCGCATTTAAAGGGGCGGCTGTTGAGGAATTCACTTTTAGCCGAGTCGTCACAGCCGAAGACCACGCGATCATTCCAGCGGGCAAAGTCGCCGATCACCTTGAGATAATTCGAGCGCGGTGCGATACCGGCGGAATTGGCCAGAGAGAACAAGGCAGGGAAACGCCAGAAGGTACCATGCATCGTCGCCAGCAGATTCAGCTCCCCGATCTCCCGGATGCGCGGCCACTCGGTGTTCCATCCATGGGCGCCGTCGTAGGAGTGGCTGCCTTTGGGCAGACGGTACGCATGCCACTGTTTGTTCTCCAGCAGCATCAGGATCACGGAGCGGTAGTCCCAGCCCATGGACCAGACCGGGTCGGTCTTCGGATTGTCATTACCATGGATACCCCCAGGCCCTGTGACCTCCGTGAATTGGTTCTGCCGGATCAGGGTCCAGTCGCCAGCGCCCTGCCAGGAGGCCAGCGCGCCAGAGGGGATGTCAGGCCGGACAGTCGCATCTTTGCCGCGCGTCCCATTATTTGCATAGATGAGATAACCTTGCCCGGAGTAAAGCCCCTTGCCATGATAACCAAATAGTTCAGAGCTGACGCCCTTCCCGACTTTAGGCTGTCCATTGCCGTCCTTGATGTGCTCTTCGAACTCCAGCGTCTTGACATTCACAGAGTAAAGGCCTTCCTCCATGGTGGCGATGTAGATCTTGTTGGCGGGATCGGTCAGGTGACGCGCCGTGCCGGTCAGGCGTCCCGGCATCTTCTTGGGATCCAAGACGCGGACGTTGCGTTCCTTGTCAATCAGATAGGGGCCGATGTTGAGCTGGCCGCTTTCTGTATGAATCATGCGGTTGGCAGGCGTGCCGCCCACACTCTCGGGACGGATGATCTGCTCCAGCGACGGCGTGATCTCATAAAGCTTGTCGCTTGAACCTGTTGGCAGGTGAGGACCGTAGGAGATGACCCACAAGCGGTCCGCCCAAGGCACCACGGCGCCGGTTCCGCACTCCCCCTCGTTGTTGTACGTCGTCAGGTGCGGATAGATCCCTGATATCTGCTTGGGCTCCGCCCCTGCGATACCGGCCATCATGAGTGCCATGCTACTGATCATCTTCTTCATGTCTGTGTTCCTTCCTGTAATATCACTGGATTGATTTTCTCACCTAATTAAACGAATTTAGCTAATTCCAATTCGCTTCATTCGTTTAATTCGGTGATAAAAAATACCATTACCTGTGCCCCGCGCAAAGCGGTTGTCGTGACCTTCGTGTGAAGCACTGTACTTGCATATTGTCTTTTTGCATCGCATTTGACACATCTTTTTGAACGTATCGTACCATTTTTCAACACGAATCGTACCATTTTTGATCCGATTGCGCGACACGCTTGTGACTCCTACGGGAGCCGATTGTTTTTCATCAGCTCTTGGATCTGTTGACTTTCCAGCGCGGTATCGAAAAGATAGATTTCGTCCAGCCAGCCATTGAAAAATTTACCCAGAATATGTTTACTGTCATGCTGAAATTCGAGATTGCACCCAAAACGGAGCGGCTGCGAATGCTCGTCATCCAGGGTGGTCGAAATGGTAATGATGGATTTGCGGGAGGTCTTTTCCAGTTTGCCATCCACATAAATCAGGATGTGCGTGGACGTATCCGCCTGGTCGCCCCCATACATCACGATGGCGATATGGTGCCAGCAATTGTCGCGCAGATCCGTGGACCCGATCACCATGCCCTTCATGGTCCCGATGCGGATGCGCCCGAGCGGCCCCTCGGGTGAAAAGGGATTGGCAGAGATCTGCCAGGCTGCGCCGGGCTGCATCAGGCCCCAGCAGATCATGGCATAGCCGCTGTGTTCGATGTCGCCTTCGGGGACCTTTGTCCAGAAGGCGACGGTGCGCGGCGCCGTGCCGCCGATACCGGGGAAGCCGGTCTCCACATAGGCATCCTTGCCATTGAAATAGAGCGCATTGCCGAACACCCCCTCCTGGAAGAGCGGACCCTCCCCATTGTTCAGCGTTTTGAGCTGTCCATCATAGAGTTTGCCCTGAATGCCTGTCCCAACGCACACCGCGGTGACATCTTCGCAGTCAAAGCTCCAGTGCAGATACTCGGAATTGGAGTTGGAACGGCCGGGAAGGGCGCGGAGATAGCGCGCCGGGTCACCCTGGATCATCTTCATCTGCCGGTCCGGATCAAAGGCGCAGGCCTCATTCTTGACCATCTTCACAAAGTCCTGCGCACTGGAGCCGCGCGCCTTGACCTCTCCCTTCAGCACGCAGACCTCCGAACCGCCCTGCTTATCCACAGAAACGCCAAACTCCGTGCCCAGGTCAACGACCTCCGAGCTGGGGGTGATGACTGTGAAGCCTGTGGCCTTCGGCGGGACTGTGGCCACCAGGGAGCCGGATTTCAAGAGGACGCGTTTCGGGTCTGTCAGGTCCATAGTCAGCGGCGCCTCCAGGATCAAGCGCACACCGTGTGCGAGCGTCAGTTCGGCATACCCTTCGCGCAAGGTCAGCTCGCCCTTGCGGACGGTATCGCCGGTGTTGTAGACCCCGCCCTCCCAGACCGCTGACCGCTGCTGCGCCACAAGCGCACGCTGCACAGGCTGACGCGGACGCAGAAACCAACCGGACAACGAGAGGACCACCAGCGCGGCAGCCGCGTATGTCCACCTGCGGAAAACGCTGGGTTTTTGGCTCCGCTGAATCTGCTGGGCCACAGCGCCGACAAAATGTTCATCCCCTTCGCACTGCAGCCGGGTGGTCACCTCCTTGACAAACAGCTCGCCGTTCTCCATGGCCGCAGTCAAGCGCAGCAAACGCTCCACCTCCAGATGGCCGGCCAGCTCCTCTGCAAGCGCTGCATCGTCTTGGCAAGCCTGCAGCAGCTCAGCAGAGACCGCTTGCCCAGCCAAGTAATCCGCGATTAGAGCCTCTTTATCTGTGTTGTTCTTCTTCATGTACTTAAAAGCACTTCATTGGAACCTAGTTTCAAGTTTCCAGTTTCAAATTTCATTCCTACAACGGACAGCTCCCCTCCTGTTCGCTGATACACTGCCGCAGTTGATCGCGCAGGCGGTGCAGCCGCATGGTCATGGCGGAGTGTTTCACGCCGGCCTCCTGGGTCAACTCCTCCACGGAAAAGCCCTGATAGTAATGTTTTTGCAATAGACTCTTCATCTCGTCACCCAGCTTGCCCATACAGATCCGCAGGGCGCTCAGCTTTGAAGGCTCATCAGACGCCCGGACCCTGATCTCAAGTTGCCGGTTTATCAACCCTTCCAGCTCCGCCGCGCCGCCCACCGGTTCCGCCTTGTGCTTGCGCAGATAATTCTTCAGCAGGTTAAAGGCGATGGAACCGACCCACGGGCCGAACTCGCGCTCCGCATCAAACTCGGACAGCTTCCGGAAGGCGATCACAAAGGCCTCCTGCGCCAGGTCCTCGGCATCGTGCTTACAGCTCATGCGCACCGCAAGCGAGGCGCGCACCCGTGCCTGGTAATGGCGCACCAGTTCGGAGAAGGCTGCCAGGTCTCCTCCGCGGGCTGCTATGACTAATTTTTTTTCATCCATCTTGAGTCGGGTTCCCCTTTATAGAGGGTGCGCTACCTTCGTATTGTCACTCCCCCGCAGCGATGACACATCTGAAACAATTAAATCTGAACTATATTATCTGAATTCCCGTTATGCCGCAACTCCCGGATCGAGAGCATAAATTTCTAAGGCCATTTTTGGGGAAAGTGATTGCCTCCTCCCTGCGGTTCAGGTAATCTAGTGCACACTATCAGTCATCACTCTTTTAAAAGGAACGTCACGCGATGGATAAGAATACGGTTGTTCAGAAGATCGGCAAGTATCGTTGGTGGATCTGTTTCCTCCTCTTTATTAATACGGCGAATAACTACCTTGACCGGCAGATGCTCGGTATTCTCTCTCCGACGCTGAAGGACACATACGGCTGGACAGATGCGGACTGGGCCTTCATCACCAACTGCTTCCAGGTGGCGTATGCGTTTGGGCTGCCCTTCTTTGGACGGCTTGTGGACAAGTTCGGCACACGCGCCACCTACGCCTGGGCGACCATCTTCTGGGGGTTCGCCGCGCTGGGTCACGGCCTCTGTTACTGGATTGCGAAAGATGCAACCGTGGGCTCGCTTTTTGGTAGCACCACGATTGTTGGCAGCACCATGCTCCTGACGGTTGCTGCTTTTGCTATGGTCAGGTTCTTCCTCGGCATTGGCGAAGCCGTGAACTTTCCGGCGGCCATCAAGGCGGTGACGGAGTGGTTCCCCAAAAAGGAACGCGCCTTGGCGACGGGCATTTTTAATTCAGGGGCAAACATTGGCGCTGTCATTGCGCCGGCACTGGTCCCCTGGATCGCCATCAACTGGGGCTGGCCCTGGGCCTTCGTGGTCGGCGGCTCCATCAACTTCGTTTTCGTCCTCTTCTGGTGGCCCATGTATCGCCGCCCGCAAGAGATGAAACATCTGGACCCGGCAGAACTTAAGCATATCCTGAGCGATGATGGCGATGAATCTGAAAAGGTGAAAATACCCTGGCGCGATCTCCTGAAGTATCGCGCGACCTGGGCCTTTGTCGTGGGCAAGGCCATGACCGACCCGATCTGGTGGTTCTTCATGTTCTGGCTGCCGCTCTGGCTCAATAAGACCTTTGCATGTGACTTGAAGACCTTAGGCCTCCCCCTGATCATCGTCTACTCCTTTGTCTCCATTGGCAGTATCGGCGGCGGCTATCTCTCTTCCGCCCTGATTCACGCCGGGAAGTCGATCAATTACTCGCGCAAGATGGCCTTCTTCATCTGCGCCTGCCTCGTGATGCCGGTCTTCATCGCCAACCAGATCAGCAACATGTGGATTGCGGCGGTGATTATCGGTCTGGCCATGGCCGCACATGCAGGCTGGTCTGCCAATATCTTCACCCTCGCCTCTGACTGTTTCCCGAAGACCGCCCTGGCCTCTGTCGTGGGGTTAGGCGGATTCGCGGGCACAGCCGCATCTGTAGGGCTGAATGGTTTTGTAGGCTGGTGGTTAACCCGTCACCCAGGGGACTACAATATATTTTTCATCATTGCGTCCTGTTCCTACATGCTCTGCCTCATCATTGTGCACCTGCTGGTTCCGAAGATTCGCACCGTGACGGTGCTTGAGACAGTAAATAAATAGCCAGATGCGATTGATAAGCCTCGCACCCGCGCCTTGAAAAGACGTCTGCTGTCACACCTTGAGACAGCAGACGTTTTCGGTTTAAGGCGCCGTGTAGGGAGCTGACACCCGATAGAAGCGTGAGGTGACGCCCGAGATCGAGTTGGTCTGCTCGTATGGCGCTGAGCCGACGTAAGGTCCCCAGGCGGTCCAGGTCATGCTAGTGGAGAGCACATTGGCGTATTGCGTCTCGTAGACCAGCGGACTCTCGCCGTTCCATTTGATCGTGGCCACCGTGTTGCTGGCATTGCAGGTGATATTGGTGATGGCCAACGTTATTGTCGGCTTCGGTTGATAGAGGGTGAAGGCATAGTCCTCCACCTCGCCATCGTTAGCAAATCCCGTGGGCAGCAACCCCTTGACGCTACTGAAGCGGAAGCGTCCGAAGGTCTGGCCCCAGGCCGCAAGCGCAGGCACGGAGACGACGAGCGAGTTGGTGCCGGAGGCCAATCCGACATCCGTTGCAATCTGCTCGCCGAGATCGCCCCAGCTTCCGTTCTGGTTGAAGTCGATCCAGGCGTTCAGCCAGCCTGTGGTGGAAGCCACGACCTTGAAGGTCGTGTTCGAGCCGCGAATGAGCGAGCCGCTGTAGGTCACCCCTTCTTCGTCGTCACCGGTGTTGGTATCATCGCCCGTGGCCGACGGGTTGGGCTGGCCATCCGGCTCAAGATCAGGCGGGATGAGCCCAAGGTAATAGCTGGAGGGCATCAGGTGACGCGCGCCATCGTTAGCCAGTTGCGTGGGATACGGCGCGTCGGGTGCATCGCCGAAGTCGAGGACCTGGAGGCGGACCTCATAGTCCTCCACCTCGCCGTCCATCTCCATTCCCGTGAAGGACGGCGCAGCGGGCGCGTAGGTGGTAAACCGCCACCGGGAGTGCGGTCCGCCAGCGACGATGGCCGGCGGAAGGGGCACATTGAGCACCAGGGTGTTGAGCCCCGTAATCAAGGGCACGTTCACGTAGACCTGCTCTCCGGGATCGGCCCAGCTACTGTTTGAATTCCAGTCGATCCAGGCATTCAGCCAGCCATTGGTCGAGGCCGTGACCTGGACGTTCACCGTTGCGCTGGCAATCAGCGGGCTGGGGATGAAGACCCCGTCCTCGTCATCCGGGCTTAAGGCCAAGTCATCGCCTGTTGCAGTCCTGTCCGGCTGCCCGTCGCGTTCAGCATCGATGGTCCCTCCGAGGAAAACCCCTGGGACGATAATGTGGTGCGCACCGTTGTTCACGAGTAACGTTGGATAGCTGGGAGTCAAGGTCGTGTCCCAGGCATCTCCGAAGTCGAGCTTTTCTTCTTCCTCCAAGAGTACTTCATAGTCTTCGACTTCGCCGTCATCGACAAGCCCCGTGTAGTTCACCGGAGTCTGAAGCGTTGTAAAGCGGAACCGTGCAAACGTCGCCCCGATCCCGGCAGAGGCCGGAACCGGGAAGGCCAACACATTGACCCCGGGATTCATGGGCTGCATCGTGAAGATCTGCTCGCCGGGGTCACCCCAGCTGCCGTTGAAGTCGAAGTCCACCCATGCGAAGAGGAAGCCTGGCACAGAACAGGTCACATTGACAGACGCCATGACGCCCGGCGTGAGCGGCGAGGTGAAAACCACACCGTCCTCATCCGGCAGATTACTGATGTCGTCTCCTGTCGCATTGGCATTCGGCTGCCCGTCCGGTTCCGCATCAATCAGATTGCCCATATAAACCGTGGGCACAATGATATGGCGCGCCCCGTTGTTCGCCAGCAGGGTCGGATACGGAAAATCGGGCGCATCCCCGAAATCCATGTCAGGATCGAAAAAGACCGACACATCAGACGCATATTCATACTCCGGCGGAGGTTCCGGCTCATACTTGCCGGGCGGCGCCATGATCCAACCTGACCCTCCATAATTGTCAACCAGCAGCGTGTCGAGCCAGTGGCTAATTTTAAGAGAGGGATGGCGGGCATAGAATATGTCAGCCTGGTTCAACTTGCTATACTGGATGACGCTGTGACGATAGTCTGTCATGGGCATGCCTGGCCCGGTTACCGTGAACGCCATCAGGATTGACTTGGAACCTCCGGGCGTGATGTTGCCGAGCTTCCAGGACGGCACCTGGAAATTGCCGGGGGGAAGCTGCAGGATGCCAGGCACCCAGCAATACCACGCCAGCTCATCTTCGTTGACAGCTTCAATAAAATAGGCTCCGCCAGAAACCGGGTCGAGGTAATAAGGCGCTTGACCCAAAGGCAACAAGGTCATATTGGCCACGGCGAATTCAGCGACAATCCGCGTCCCCTGCATCGTGCCGGAATAGGCTGCATACGGCGGGCTTTGAACTTCGTTGTGACTGTTGGACGAGCTGGTCTGTTGATGAAGTGACGGCAGATTATTCTTGACCGTCGCCAACACCGTAAACGCGACAATGTTCGACATCGGCATGGGGCCATACGTAATCGTCTGGACGACGCCCTTGATGGAGAGCGTATCATCATCATCATGGAATTCCCACGTTTTTGGATGTGTTGATCCACTGACAGGATCCATGAACCATTGGCCTTGCGCAGCCATCGGATCCCAAAGCGGACCGCTGGGCGATGGCATCACGAACGTTGTTGAACGGACGGGCCGTTCCGGTCCTGCTAGACAGAGCCCGATGACTCCAAGAGAGAGGACGAGTAACAAGAGTAGTTTTTTCATGACAACCTCCTTACCTGAAGCTCTACATCTTCTTATCCGCAAGGCCACCCGGTCCAGCGAAGTTTTTTATATTTGATCGAGCCAATATATTAAGAAAGCAACTGTTCGTCTATAAGTGATAAATATATATCAAACAAGTCTGCAATACTGTAGACCCGAAAAGAGTGTTTTGTCAATACGATTCTTTTTAAAGAAACGATCAGGTGTCCGACCGCTTTTGCATCGTATAGACCGTCAAGCCGTCCGGCGCACGCGGGCCGGGGATGACCAGACTCGCAAGCCAGCCCACCCCCACGCAACTGACAACGCCGATCACGGCGTAGAGCCAGAAGACCGCCAGATGGCTCGCATACACGACGCCCACCAGCAGCGCGCTGGAGACCGCGCCGATGAGCGCGCCCGTGCCATGCGCCCGACGGCTGAAGACGCCGAGCAGGAAGAGTCCCGAGATCGTGCCGCCGAAGAGGCTGATCACGGCGATGAAGGTCTCCCACAGGGAGCGCACATCGGTCTTCGCCAGCACCACGGCCAGACCTGTGCCTGCGAAGCCGATGATCACTGTGATCCAGCGGGCCACCTTGAGACAGCCCGCATCCGAGAGTTTCGGATAGAGCCGGCGATGAAAATCGGTCACCCAGACCGTCGCGATGCTGTTGAGGCTCCCAGCGAGCGTGGACTGCGCTGCGGCGAAAATGCCGGCCACAATCAGACCCGCCACGCCGACCGGCAGTTCGTTGACAATGAAGAGCGGGAAGATGCCGTCGGTCTGCACAGCCGGGTCCAGACGCTCAGGGTTGTGACGATAAAAGACAAAGAGCGCCGTACCGATCGCGAAGAAGATCGCCTGGGCAGGGACTGCAATCAGCGCGTTGGTCCAAATGGCCTTGGCCGCTGTCTTACGGTCCGGGGTCGTGACATAGCGTTGTACAATATCCTGGCTGGCCGTGTAGGGGAAGAGATTCATGAAGATGCTGCCCAGTATAATAATCCAGCCCGAGGCAATCGCGACGTCGAAGGACCACGGCACGGTCTGGAAGAACTTGCCGTGCGCAGAGGCTTCCTGAAGCATGGTTCCGACTCCGCCCTCCACCCGCAGAACAATCGCCACCAGCGCCCAGATCGCCCCGCCCATCAGGATGAGGGTCTGAATAAAGTCTGTCCAGATGACCGCCTCCATGCCGCCGAGCACGGTGTAGATGACGCATAGCACGCCCATGAGCACAATGCACGTCGTGACATCCATGTCACTGACCGTGGCCAGCGCAAGCGAGGGAAGGAAGAGCACAATCGCCACACGTCCGCACTGGAAGAGCATAAAGAGCCCGCTGGCGATCAGGCGCGAAGCCACGTTGAAACGCCGCTCCAGATATTCGTAGGCGGAGGTCACATTCAAGGTCCGGTAGAAGGGCAGGAAGACCAGGGTCACCAGCGGTGTAATGATCAGATACGAATTGGCAAGGAAGAGGTTCCACCCCACACTGTAGGCCTGCGCGGGGATCGCCATGAAGGTGATCGAACTCAGCATCGTGGCAAAAATACTGACCCCCGCGGCCCACCACGGGATGCGCTGGCCGCCCCTGAAAAAATCATTCGTGGTCTTGTTCCTGCTCATGAACGAGGAACCCAGCCAGACCATGCCACCCAGATAGAGGAGCAGCGTCACATAGTTGACGAGCCCGAAGCCGGCCTTCTCTCCTGTCAGGCGGCCAACCTGAACCGCTGGCGTGCGCACACCCGGACGGACCTCTCCGCTCGGCACGACGAAACGTCCCTGCCAGAGCACCGCAGGAACCGTGACCTGCGCAGCCGTCACCTCGCCCATCACGCACCACGTGTCCGTGATCGTGTGATAGGCCAAAATCTGACGCGAAAAACCAGGGTGCTCCGATACTGGCTGGAAGCCAACCTTTGAGCCGTCATCACCCCCCAGCAACAGCAGATGCGACTGTCCCGCCGCAGGCGCTGGCGAGGGCGCAGCCGCAAGGGCTGTCGGCAGGTCGGCAAGCCGCGCCCACGTGGCTTTCTTCGGGTCGAAGCGATAGCAGTCCTTGAGATAGGTCCGGACCGGCTTCCCGTCCGGACCCGCCGCCAGGCTCACACCGCCCATCAGATAGAAGGCACCGGCTTGCGCACCGCCTGCGGCCAGCGTCCGCGCAGGACCCGGCCAGGCCGGCAGTTCCTTCCACTGGGCCTTGGCCTCCGCAAGGTCCAGCGACCAGAAGCGCTTTACTGCGGCTGTCGCCCCGGGTGTCTCCTCGCCGCCAGCCAGATAGATCGTCTCGCCCACCAACGCGCCGCAGGCGTTCGCACAGGGAAGGGGCAGCGGAGGCAAGCTGCTGAACTGGACCTCACGTCCGTTCCAGGAGAGCAGGAAGACATCGGCCGTGTGTTGTCCGGCATCGCTGCCGCCGGCGCAGACAATTCCGCGCGGTGTGGTGAGCGACACGCCGTAGGCTAAAGGACGGGGCAACTTCGAAACAAGTTTCCACGCACCGGCAGGAGTTGTCAGCACGTAGACCTCATCGTGCCAGACCTTCTTTCCGCCCTCCCAGGGGGCGCCCTCCGGGAAGTTCGCGCCGCCCGCCACGAGCAACGCGCCGCCGCTGACGCCAGCGAAGGGACCCGCAACGCCCCGTGAATCTGGCAGCGCGGACAATGTCTCCCATGCCAGCCGCCCTCTGGCATCCGCCGAGACGTACCCTGACAGGAGTGAAAAGAGTATTGCAAAAAATGTTTTTCTCATACGTTGTCCTTGACGTGGCTCCTTTGTTAATTTCGTATCTTACCACAGGCAGAGGGTTAAAAACGTTCAATATTTTGCAATTCTGTTTTTTTGACCATTCCAATCACTCCAGTGAAGTTATACCCCTCCCTGATACCCCCGCACACGCTCTTTCACTTGCTGGTCTCTTTATCAGTCAATTATTTTTCATATTTGAATTCCTGTTTCTCGTTTCTATCCTGCATTTAAAAGTAAATGTCTTTTAAATTGCAGTCTGATATAAGCACTTTTTAATCACTTTCCGATTGTTCGCTAGCAATCTATTTGATAAACTTAGGTCTTAAGTTTAGAGCAGATCGTTCCAAACACAACTAAGGAGTAAGGCATGAAAATGAAAACACTCAGGCGCTGGCTCACGACCGCCTGCTGGATGGCGGCCGCAGGTTTACTCGCTGGAAATGCTTTGGCGGAGATCATCACGCCCGGCGATTACAGCAATCAGCTTCAGATCAAGTTTCCCGGATATACAGGGGTGACGCCTCTGACAAACTTCCCGGCCTTGATCCAGTTGACAGAAGGCCTTTATACGTTTAACTACGGCGATCTGGAGTCGGAGGACTACTCGGACCTTCGCTTTACAGACGACACCGGCACCAACGCGATTCCGTATGAGGTCGAGCAGTGGAACCTGACTGTGACAACCCCCGTCACCCCGACAACGCTCAGCGGCTGCCTGCTCTGGCTGAAGGCTGACGCGGGCATACAGACCAATGATGTCGGCGGTGTTACCAACTGGGTCGACCAGTCCTCAAGCAGCTATAACGCCGTCAGCATGGCGACCAGCGTCCACCCGGCATATGTCTCGAGCGGGTTCAACGGACTGCCCGTTGTCCGCTTCAGCGGCGCGAACGACAATTACATCAAGTTCCCCCGCCTCACCACGATCCAGACGGTCTTCTGGGTGGTCAAAGAGGACTCAGACGCAAGTTCCACGCAACCCCGCTTCCTGCTCGGTGACACCAGCAACTTTCATTTCCACCGGGGTGACAACAAGATGATCTGGAGCAGCGGGAACGCCCCCCGGATGTTCAACGGCATCACGGAACTCAATGGCCGTGCGATCGACGGCAGGACAACCCTGATGCCGACGCAGATGAGCGTGCTCGCTGTGCGGACGGCCGACTTATGCACCGCCGACAGCCTCTCGAAAGACCGCACGCAGACCGGACGCTCCTGGGACGGCGATGTCGCGGAGGTGATCATCTACAACCGGACCCTGACGCCTACGGAGATGGCCGGCATCTACGCCTACCTCGAAAACAAATACGGGATCGACGTAGTCCCCGACCAGACCTCCTCCATCTGGGTGCAGATCCCTGTGCTGACCAACAATGCGTCCATCTATGCCTATTGGGGCAACCCCGCAGCGACCGCAATCCCGGACTATACCACGAACGGCACGGTCTGGGCTGACGGGTATGTGGGGGTCTACCACCTGAACGAGACCGGCAACACGCTGGCCTTCTCGGACAGCTCCCCTCTCAACAACACCATGGCCTCCGTCGCGGCCCCCGCCGAAACCTCGGGCAAGGTCGACCACGCTCTCTATCTCAAGAATGACAACGCCAATGAGCCTCCCCGCATCTCCTCCCCTGCGGGTGGCTTGACCTTGGGCAGCGTGACGGTCAGCCTCTGGGTCAACACCCCTGGCGCCACGAGCTGGCGCAACTGGTGGGGCATCGAGGCCGGAGCCGGAAACCACCTGAGGATGGAACTGGACGCTGAAACCCCTGCAGGCAAGTGCAACATCTATCCGACGAACATCACGGGCGCCAATTCGATCGCCAACCCTTCCAAGCCTGTGGAGGACGGGAACTGGCATTATCTGGCCTTCACTGCGGACACAAGCGCCAATGTGGCGAAAGTCTTCGTGGACGGCCTGCCCGACGGCACGAATGTCGCCTGGAGCGCCGTCGCTACTGCTACAGGCCTGAAGATCGGCGCCTCCTGGGGCACCTATACGAGCGGGATCGGCAACAAGATCGACGAAGCACGCTTTGAAAAGAGCGTCCGCTCCGCTGACTGGATCAAGGCTTCGTATGACAACCAGCTCAATCCCGCCGCTTTCGCGGTGGTTGACCTTGATTACTACTACGACACCAGCACCGCTGCCGGCCTGCAGGCTGGCAACGGCCGCCTGAGTCCAACCAACGCGCTCTGGAGCACAATAGCGGGGGGTAGCGATCCACTAAAGCCTTGGACCGACGGCGTTCGCGCCCATTTTGAGGTTAATGGAACATCCGCCGTGGCGGTTGATCCCATGTCGGCCAGGAAGCTGTTCTTCGACGGCACCGGATACACGCTTTCAGGCGGATCCATCAGCTTGTCAGAGGGCATCGAGGCCTCTGAATCTGCGACCATTAACTCGCCTCTTACGCTGACCGCAACGCAAACATGGACGATAGCGACAGGCAAGAATCTATACATTCAATCGAGTATGAGCAACGTCAGTGGTTTAACCAAGAATGGCGGGGGCACCGTGTACCTGGACGGACGGGAGATTGCACTGAAAGGGACCATCACGATCAATGAAGGCACGCTCTACTGCAGGGGTGGCGGGTGGTACATATCTTTCTGGCAAAACCTGTCGCCTCGTATATTGATCGTCAACACCAACGGTATCCTCTCCAATGACACCTGGGGCATGAACGGGACTGCTTATGTCGACTCCCCCATCCCAGATATCACCCTGCGAGGAGGGACTTGGCGGCTTGACGGAGGAGCAGAGGTCCGAGCCGACGACGTTATCATGACCGCCGGACGCATCACAGGCGCCGGTCAATGGCGCGTGGGCGCGGGTGCAATGGTTGTCAACCCCGATACAGCAACCTCTGTGATCGACGGTGCGGGTTCCCTCACGCTCTACGCCAGCCCCAGTTTCCAGGTCGCCAACGGCGCAGCCGATCCGGATCTGTCCATCACACGCGCCATCGGCATAAACGGAACCGGACGCGCCATAACTAAGTCAGGGACAGGAACTTTGTTAATGACGGCTGCAAACTCTTACGATGGCGGGACGACCATCAATGCCGGTACCCTGCTGGTCAACAATACCACCGGCTCAGGGACGGGCACTGGGCCGGTCACCATCAACGGCGGCACCCTGAGTGGCACTGGCACGGTCGCCAATGTCGTCTCCTTCGGCGCCAACGGCGGCACCATCGTCCCCGGTCCGACGACAGGAACGCTTACCGTGAAGAGCAATATCACCTTCACCGCCAGCGGCGCGGCGACAAACGTTTTCACCGTCACCATCAACAGCACAACGGACTACACCCGTCTCCGTGTCGCCGAGGGCGGGACCGTCACGCTGGACAACGCGACGCTCAATGTCACGCTCAATGCGACACTCTTCAACACGAAACTGTTTATTGTTGTGAACGACGGCACTGATCCGATTGACGGCACCTTCAAGGATCTTCCCGACGGGCAGCTCCTGCTGCTTGGGCCGAACGAGGACAGCTATACCATCCACTACTCCGCCAATGCCGACACAGACGAATTATCAGGCGGCAATGATGTGGCACTCTTCCCTGTTCCCAAAGGCACAATCCTCCTACTCAGATAAAGGAGCCATCTCAAAAAGCCACCCTGCCTCGTCGGGGTGGCTTTTTTTAGTTTAGTGTTGTATTGATACTCCCTTTTCTCTTATGATTCCATGGACGTTTATACAAGGGGGGTTATTCAATGAAACTGACCATCATTGCGGTGCTGGGATTGATCACATTAGGGAATGTCGCTGTCGCAGGCCCGCGCATCCGCATCGAAGACGAGGTGCGCAAGGTGTTCGGGGCTGCCACGCAAGGGGCCTCCAACAACGAACAGGTGACCTCGCTCGCCTTCCCTGCGCAGCAGGCCAAGCTCGTGCGCCTGGTGATCCGCTCGACCCAGGGCGGCCCAGCAGGCGTGGACGAGATCGAACTCTTCGGGCCTGATGGAAAAGAGAATCTCGCCTTGGCCTCACGCGGCTCCATCGCGCGCGCCTCCTCTGTCATTCCCGGTTATAAGATTCATGCCGTCGCCCATCTCAACAACGGGAAGTACGGCAATGACCAGAGCTGGATCGCGGCAACAGCGAATGAGGAGTGGATTGAGATTGAGCTCCCGCAACCGGCGATGATCGCGCGCGTCGACTTCTCCCGTGACCGCACAGGCGCCTTCACCGACCGTCTTCCGCGCACGGGCGACCTCCGGCTCTCGCTCGACGGCAAAGCGTGGACCACCATTTCCAAATTCGCAAACCAAGGCAGGAAAAACCCCTTGTTAACGCTGCCTGCTTCGGCGCTGACTGAACCCACATGGAAAGGTGTCGTGGAGTACGCCTTCCGCTGCGAGCGCGACACCTGGGCGAAGATGGATGCCAAGGACGAACTCTCGCCGCTCTACAAAGACCGTCCGGCCCTCCCCGGCGGCGCGCCCTATTGGGGACGCCTCGTGCGCCTCCCGGCAACGGAACGTGTGCTCGTCCAGTTTGAAGAGCTGATCGCGCGGCTCGCAGCCCAGGGCGTTAGCGTGACAAAGGAACACGGCGAGTTGAATGCGCTGCGCACCCGCATGAAGACCGAGGGCGAAGCCGAGGCGCTCTATCTGGCTGCGCGATACGCCAAGCGCCAGCTCTTCTTCCGAGACCCCCGGCTAGCGCCGCTTGGACGCGTGCTCTTTGCCAAGCACCATCCGCTCCACTCCTCGCACAACTACAGCGACCACATGGACTCCCTCTTCGTTAGCGGCGGTGGCATCTATGCCTTGCACGTCCCGCAGGATAAGGAGGGCCGACTCGACCCCGCCGCCGCAGAGACCGAGCAACTCTTCGACGGCTCGGCTGGCATTGTGCGCCATCCCGTCTCCGATATTGACGGCGAGACCCTCTTCTTTGCCTACCGTCCCGACAAGCCGGAAGTCGAGGGCTGGAAGCCCTACTGGCACCTCTGGTCCATGCGCGCAGACGGCAGCAAGGCACGCAAGCTCACCGAAGGGCCCTTCCATGATTTCGACCCCGTCCCGCTGCCCGATGGCAAGCTGGGATTCATGACGACCCGCTGCGTCTCGCGCTTCCTCTGCTGGCAGCCGCAGGCGTATGTCCTCTACCGCATGAATCGCGACGGCTCGGAGATGAAGCGGCTCTCCCATGCCAACCTCAGCGAGTGGGATCCGGCCATGACCCGCGACGGACGCATCCTGTGGACGCGGTCGGAATACTTGGATAAGGGTGCGGACTTCGGACACACGCTCTGGTCCATCCGTCCCGACGGGACCCATCCCGAACTGGTCTTCGGCAACGACACCCCCTACTGCTACGGCCATGCGCGCGAAGTGCCGGACAGCCAGGAGATCGTCTGTACGCTGATCTCGCACGGCGACCATCAAGGGCCAATCGCGCTGCTCGACCGGTCAAAGGGACTCTATGAGACGGCGGGCATCACCAGCATCACCCCCGACACGCGTCCGAGATATCAGATGGACCGCTCGCACCAGGAGACCTTCCGCTATCCGGAACCGATCTCACGCGACCACTTCCTCGTCAGCCACAGTCCAGGGCCGCGGCCGCATTGGGGCCTCTATGTCATCGACCGCTATGGCAACCGCGAACTCCTCTACCTCGACCCGTCAATCAGCAGCAAGAAGCCCTCCCTGCTGCGCGCACGTCCGCGCCCGACCGTGCTGCAGGATGTCTGCGATGCCCAGCTCGCAGCCCAGGGGCTGGGCCAGTTCACGGTGCAGGACGTCTACGAAGGGCTCGGGAACAGCGTCCCGCGCGGGTGCGCCAAATATCTGCAGGTGTCGCATGAAGTGCCGCCCCTGCTCGAACAGTTGCCCTGCGGCGAATATCGGAGCACCCATCCGCCCTTCCAGGACTTCTATGCGACCCCCATCCACAAAGTAAAGGGGCCGGCGCACGAGATCGTCACGCGGTCCCAGAACGCGCTGGGCGCCCATGCGTTCCGTCAGGGCAGCGCCGTGGCCGGAGCGAACAGCCTCATCACGGTGACCGAGCGCGGCGGCTGGCCCAGTTATGTGGCCAAGGCCGTGCTCGGTACGGTTCCTGTTTGCGAAGACGGCTCCGTGAATTTCACAGCCCCCGCAGGCAAAGTGCTCTACTTCCAGTTGCTGGACAAAGACTTTAACGAGATCCAGCGCATGCGCAGCGTCATCCAGCTCCAGCCCGGCGAACGACGCAGCTGTGTCGGCTGTCACGAGGACCGTCTGCAGCTGCCGACGATGAAACAGACCACGAAAGCGCTTGCAGAGCCTGTTCGCGCGCTTGACCCGCCGCCGTGGGGCGCGAAACCCTTTGACTACGAACGCGTGGTCCAGCCTGTGCTGGACAGGCGCTGCGGCTCCTGCCACAACGGCTCCAAGAAGGAGCGGCTCGATCTGCGCGGAACCCTTGATGCCGACCGCGTCCCCGCCTCCTACCGCGCCTTGATCGCTGGCGGCTGGCTCCACTATTTTGACTGGATGTATGGCGCACGTCCCTTCAAGGCGGAGCCGCTGACCTTTGGCACGCTTCGCAGCCGACTCTTTGACGCGCTGAAGAAAAAGCAGCATCAAGCTGTTAAACTGGACATCGCTGAGATGCGCGCCCTCAAGGCGTGGGTCGATCTCAACTGCCCCCTCTGGCCAGATTACACCTACCGTCCGGAGCGGCCTGCCCAGGCACCCGCTTCCCGTGAGGCAAACAATAAATAAAAAAGAGATGGAACAAAGATGATGATGAATAAACGCGTTGCTGCTGTTGTATTGTCGGCAGGCTTCTGCCTGCTTGCCGCCGGGAACCCAGGAGAGCTGACCCCCAAAATCGTCTGGGCCTCTGATCCGGTCCGTCCAGGCGAGACACTGGTCGTCATGGGCGAAGGCTTCTCCTCGAACTGCGTGGTCGAACTGGCAGACCGCGGGGATGCGCAGAAATGGAGAGCCCTCCAAACCTTGCAAGCCACACCGCAATCACTCAAGGCCCTTTTACCGCACGAGCTGCAGATGGACACATGGGCCTGCCGCGTGCGGGATGGCGGCACGGTCTCTGCAGCGGAATGGGTCAACGAGCCTGAGATCTGGTGGTGGCGGGGCGACAGCGGCAACGCCTCGGCTACCCCCGGCGGCTGGCTGAGAGTCTTTGGCAAAAACCTCTGCTTCAGCAAAGAGGCGCGCGCGGTCTTGCAGGCCGCAGGAGGAAAGGCCTTCACGCTAACCCCCCAAGGGACGAACAACTATGCCGCCACCTTCAAGGTTCCTGCAGATGTGCCAGCAGGCGCATACACGTTATGCGTCGCAAACGGAACCCCGGGGGCAGGCGGAAGTGCAAAGATCGACAACCTCGTGATCCATACGCCCGAAGCTTGGAAACAGACGGTCTTCAACGTAAAAAACTTTGGACGCAATCCATACCAGGCACTGACGTCCGCTTTGAAAATGGCAGAGACGAATGGCGGGGGCATTGTCTATCTGCCGCGCGGACGTTATGCCATGCAAGGTGCGCTGACCATACCCTCCAACACAATCTTGCGCGGCGAAGCGATGGGGTTGACGAGCCTCTACTGGCCGGACCTCGAAACGCCGCCCGACGCCTTGGTCACCGGCATCGATTTTGGAATCGAAGCCCTCTCGCTCTACTGCCAGAACCATCGCCATGTGGTCCGCGTCTCAAACAAGAGCCAGCGCTTCTTTGCAAATCGCGTGCGCATCCGCGCCAATTGTTACTTCATGATTGAAGAGGCGAGCAAGCCCTTCCACGGACGCCAGGGACCGGCCACCCATACCCAGTGTGGCGCGGCCTTCCACCTGGGCGGACGCAACTTCGAGGTGACGGACTGCGACATCTACGCCAGCAAGTACGGCGTCTATGTGATCAATGCACGGGACGGCGTGATCGCGCGCAATCAAATCCGCTATGGCGGACGCGGGTATACGATCGAAAGCACCGAACGGCTCATCTTCGAGGATAATCTGGTCGAGGGCAACAACCTGCTCTCCATCGGAAACGACATCGCGACCTTCTGGAAAAATGCCTGCATGCATCTCTATTATGCCAACAACCGGGTCCGGCAGATGTATGGCGCGGATCGCGAGATGATGACACTCGACGCCGCGTCCGGCGCGTATATCGGAACGCTCGCCTCTGCGCAGGGAACAACAGTGGTGCTGGCCGCTGATCCGGTCTTCAAGGATTATGCACCCAAGCCGCACACCAACTGGGTAGGCGCGTGCGTGCAAATCATGGACGGGAAGGGTGCAGGCCAATATCGGCTCGTGCTGGCCCACAGCGGCCGCGAGTGGCAGATCGACCGTCCCTGGACGATTCTTCCAGACGCGAAGTCGCTGGTCTCCATCGCACCGTTCCGCGGACGCAATCTCTTCATCAACAATACGTTTGAAGATGGCGGCTCGTTCCAGCTCTATGCGGCCTCTCATGACTCCATCGTCTCCGGCAACAAGGGTTCACGGATGGACGGCTTCACAGTCTGGGGATTGAATCCGCATGGCTGGGGATTGCAACCCTCGTGGTACAATCAGTTTCTCGACAATGAGATTCTCGAAGGAAACGGTTACGGACATCGCTCTGCGACGTTCGGAACGATTTCATACGACGAGACGAAGCTCTATCAGGGGCCACTGATTCGCGGCACGATTTTCCGGGGAAACATCCTTCAGAACAATGCGCAGATCGTCATCAACGGAGCAACCGATGACACATTGATCGAGAACAACACCATCCGGAACAGCGACACTGGAATCGTTGTCAAACCATCGGCGCGAAACACCCTGCTCCAAGGCAACGTCTTTGAAAACGTTGAACAACAGATCAAAGACGAAGGAGTGCTGACTCGCAAAACGGAACCGTGAGGAGCTCAACAAGCGAGCCCCTCGGGTCTATGCTTCAGAGACCTTGGCTCCTTTAGAGCATTTTAATTTAATGTGTAGTCCCTCACAGAGGCACAGAGGGCACAGAGAAATATGTATCCCGAATAAATGATAAAGACCCAATTCCCATGCAATGTTAAATCAAAAGCGTCGGATAAGATTCATCAATCTGTCCGATCAAAAATTCGGCAAAGTTCCCAAAGCGTACATCTACAGTGGGCCGTATAATCGGGTTCTGGACGTTTTGTTTGAGTCGTAACAATGAATCTTTTGAAATAAAGTCTGGGGATAAATCACCTTTCCGATACCCTGGAATGATGTTCTCAAAAAGTGGCTCATACTCCTTTGAGTGCAAGGGTGTCACAAAATGGCCCGTGGGTTTAACAAGTGTAAGCCAGTTTTGTATCAGGTGATTCTCCATGTGCAGTACAAGGAAATCTTCATAATTATGGAAGGAGAATTTGAAATCCGGAATTCCGGGTGCCTTGTCGCTATAGTTACTCAAGTTGTTTCGATCATTTCTTAAGTAAATATCATAATCAACCCAGATTTCAATACGCCCACGTTTGTTCTTTTTGTATTGGCCATTATAGCCAGAAACCACATGTTTATAATCACCGCCGCCGTTTTCACAGGTGATCTTCGGCAAGAACTTCAAGGGAACATCCCAGGATTCAGACTGATTATCCAAAAAGCTTTGCAACCTCTCAAGATAGACATACTCTGACCGACCTTCGCAAATGACAATGTATTGTTTCATCGTTTGGGCCTCTTTAAATTGCGGGATGAGGCACACCTGAGTAAAAACCTTCAAGATACTGCTTCCGAAAGTTAGTTACATTACGAACATCTCTTCCTTCTGCCTTAAAATCGACAATTCGCTTAATCATTGATCCGGAATGGAGTGTCTTGCGAATAATCGCCACTTCCGAAACTCGCAAGATGACATCATCAAGAATATCCGTGTTGTGTGTTGAGAAAACAAGCTGAGCTCCTTCAGTATTGTATCGCCTGTCTTTGAACAGTCGAAGCAACTCGCGCAACAACAACGAATGCAGAGAGCAATCGAGTTCATCGACAAAGAGCACATGCCCGCCTTTTAAAGCAAATAACATAACTCCTATTAACCCAGTCAGGCGATGTGTTCCTTGAGACTCATCATTCCTGAAGTCAAATGGCACAATCTTGCCATGTATATTGGCATGATGCGATTTTATGTCAATCACTTCGTATCGACTCTTATCGGGAAGCTCTCTGTATATAACATTTACAGGAAGGCCTTTGGATTTATCAACCTCTTCTCGTTTGATTTCAATGTTTTTAATATCAACATCCAATTTGCGGATTAGATCAACAATTGACGCGAGTGCTTTATCACGATCCCCACCAAAATAGTTTTTAAGATTCTCTACCGCAGATGGCAAGGGAATATCATTATCTTGAAGTACTAGAAGCTTCGTATTTATGTATCGGAAGACATTGAGTAAATCAACATTAAGTCCTCTGTAATTTTCGCCGACGCGCTTCAATAACGTGAAGATCTGCCGCCCGTTTCCATCCGAACACTCAACATCAAGAATGGATTGGAGCCTATCGTCTGTATAGTTCTCTGCCCTGACCTGTTTCGAAAAATCCCCTTTCAGATGGGTGACCGCATATAAGGGCTTCCCATTTTTCAAAAGCCTCTCATTGCGAATCTCTGTTTCATTGTAATCGAGGGTATAAACGAATTCATCATTCCCTATAAATACGGTCAGCTCGAAGACCGTCCCCCCCTTGTCATCATGCAATTTGTTGGGTTCATAGCAATCGACTGCCTTTTCCAATACGGCACGCTGGAGAGTGGACAGAGCACGGATGACATTTGTCTTGCCGGATGCATTAGCTCCAAACAAGGCTAGACAGGGAACAAGGCGTTCGCCTTTCGGTGCTTCAAGAAAAGGGAGCGTGTCCCATGTCATAAAGCCATTCGGTGCCTTGCCTTCCGCAAAGCGGAGATCTACTGTCATATCCAGGATCGATCTGAAGTTTTTAATTCTAAAGGCTGAGACCATAAAACCATCCTTTTCATGTTTAAAAGTCGTTCATATGGTACTAAAAGCAGATAGAAATTACAATATAAACATTTATTTTGCTTATATTGTCTTATTTATTGCTTTGCGATTCAAAGATGTGACGCAAGGTATTCTGGTAATCTGACGGCAACTGCTCTTTTTTAAACCACGTGATGTACCCATTGATCTCGTCAGCTCTCAAGAGGCAAAGGGGTTGCAATTTGACATTAGACATTTACCTCTCCATTCCGAATGAGTTTCTTCAGGACCTTCGCGGATACCCTCTGCATTTTCCGGTCGTTCTTCAACCTTTTTAGCATCCGCTCGCAGGCCTTGGCGACACCCGGAATGGACATTTCTCCCGCCTCTTTGCCGAGTTCCCTCAGCGTCAGCCCGCACTTCAGACGCCCGATATGCAGCGCAAGGTCACGCCCATAATCGCCATGGCGACCGATGAAGTCATCCCAGCGTTCACCCCTGACGGATTCAATCGCCCGGACCACTTCCGCAAATGGGAGCAGCCTGCGCCAGGAACGCGCATTAGTCTCCCCTCCCGCACGCTTGGGAACCTTCCGGCGCAGGTTCTCGATAAACGTCGCCCCTCCGATGGCCAGGGCCGCCGTCAGTCGCTCGAAGACGCCTTCCTCGACGCCCTGACGCACGTAGTCCTCAAGGTGGCGACGATAATCCGCCTTCGGATCAACGCCCTTCTCCTGCCCCGCATGCCACCAGAGTCTGTCACAGGTCAGCCAGTCCGGCTTGGGCGCATACCCCGCATACGCGTGATAGGAGCTCCAGGAATGGTTCCGCAGCACGGCGAGCCGAGCCTTCACCTGTTCCGCCGTCGGCCCCTCCTGCATGAATCCGGCCTTCTCGCGGGCGCGCTCCTCCTTGCCCTGCCCGAGGCTGCGGATGCGCACGGGATTCAAGTGGATGTATATGCTGCACGTCAAAGCCCACGATCCCTCGCCGTCCACAGGGATGCTCTTGAATCGCGCCTGGAAGACCGGCCCCGTACGCTCATGCTTGGCGTTGAACCAGGCCGCATAGCTCAGGTTCAGCCACTGCAGCGCACGGCTGGCATTGCCCTCCGGCGTTTCGATCAACAAGTGGTAATGGTTATCCATCAGTACGTAAGCATGCAACACCACGCAGTAACGTTCGACCAACAGGGCCAGCAGTTCTACGAAATGCTCCCGGTCTCGGTCATTCTCGAAAATCTCCTTCCGGAACATGCCGCGCGCGGTTATATGATACCACCCGCCTGCAAAATGATGTCTCAATGGTCTTGCCATGCCGGTAAAATACCAAAACTAAGTTTGATTATCAACCCTTAATTGTCTAATGTCAAACTGCAACCCCTCTGCCACTGCGGAGATGCGCCGCGAAAAACGCCGCCGGAGCGTCGGCTGGGAATTGGTGGCACGGGGCTAAGGGCAATCCCAGCATGCCCGCAAAGCTGAAGATGCTGTTCTCGCCTTGCGCCGAACTGTTGGCTGGCTTAAAGGCCGCAATGCCGGTCAGCTTCCGGACCTTGACCTCTTTGGCGACCGTGAAAAGCTCGGGCAGGTTCTCACGCAGGTATTGGATGTCCAGAGGGCCGTGGGGTGACCCCAAACCGCCGACGCCCTTGAGGTTCAACTGCTTGACGTTGTCGTCCATGTTTTTCGTGTCTTCCGGCGTCATCGACAGATACCCGTAACTGTGAAGAAGCGACTCGGACACACCGCCCAAGACCGTCAGCCGAGCCTGCTCTAGATAGGTGGCAGGCGTTGTCCCCAGCGGATCGTACCACGCGCCCCCGCATTTGCCCGTACCGACCGACGCGCACCACCGCGCGATAAAGAATGCGGCCATCGGCGGCGTGCCACCCCAAGAACCGCCATAATCGCGCGTTTCCGTACCGACCCACGTGCCGTCAAAGAGCTTGCTCATGCGGAGCACGTCATACCCCTTTTCCTGATACCCGTCGTACCAGCACGGGAACTTGACGATGACCCGGGCCTTGGGGTTCGCCGCTTTGCAGGCCTTGATCACATTCTCCTCGGCAAGACGGCACATCAGTTCGCAACGATACTGTGACCACTCCGCTTTCTCAACGGGATAGACCCGCGCGCCGATGGTGACGGCCCGTGCCGCCTTGGCCGCGGAGCATGTCGCACACGTGCAATCCGTGAACCAGAAATCGTCGATGAGGACCGTGTCGAAGAGGGATGCCGTATATTCGAAAATCTCGCGGGTGCGCTGCTGTGTGGCCGGGTCGGAAAAGCAGCAGGCCACATTCCACCCCGTCGACGGCTTGCCGATCATGGCGGGCGTAACGAGCCCATCAGTCTCAAGACCGCCCTGCCTGAAACGGTCGCGGACTTTTTCCAGGAGCGGACGCTCGACAAGATACCCGAACCGGAACGTCTCTAGGTAGATCCGGGTGATTCCGTTCTGCCGGCACCAGGCGACGGCCCTGTCCAGCGCCTCATCACTCTTGAAAAGCGCCTGCATCTCGTGCGCTTTTATTGAGGTCGAGAACCGATGCACAGAGAGGTTGCTTTGAGCCACCTCCCAGAGATTCGTCGGCGGTTCTGCCGCACAGGTGGTGACCACCGCAGCAACAATGGGCAATAACACGTTCATCTTGTCCCCTTCGCAATTCCTGACGCCAATTCAAGGCATCCCGCAAATCTCTCTCGCAACGCCGAACGGTCGGTAATGACCAGCGGATAGTCGGTCAAAGGCAGGTTCTTGAAAGCGGTGCAGCCTTGTTCCGTCCGCACCGCATCGTTGACCGTAAAAACGCCGCCGCGCAACAAATCCACCAGCACCGGATTCCGGATCAATTTGCCGTCATTCTCCGTCACCGAAGCCTGAACACCCGTAAGCCCTCAGTATCCCGATTGGATATCCACCGACAGGTAGTAGACGTAGAGCGGCACTCCGTCACGCAGGAACACCACCGAGACCGGGACCTTCGAGACGCAGTTCGTCGGCGCGACGGCATTGCCCATATCCACCTTCAGCGTACACATCCGACCCTCCGTCGTTCTCCGGGCAGGCGCACACGCGCCTGTCCGCCCGCCCGGTTTTTCCCTTCCCGCCCGGAAAACGGCCCTATCATACGCTTCTGACGCCCGCCGTCAACGCCGGGCGTCAAAGAGTCCCCGCTGAATCGAATGATGCAAACCACACTGCGGCTCACCGAGACGGTTCGCCCTACCTGCATCGCAAGGGTCAACTATCCGATCCGAAGGCGGTAGGGCGAACCGTCTCGGTGAGCCGCAAAACTCTAATCCTGGCATTTTTTATCAACGAATGGAACGAATTGAAATTAGCTTAATTCGTTTAATTAGTTGAAAAACAGTTTGAAGTTACAGTCAAGTTGCAAACAACTTGCACCTGTGCCCTGAACGCTTTCGCGGTGCGACGGGCTCACCCTCTACTTCAGCATTTTAATGCGCAGGTTGCGGTACTCGATCTTCATGGGCGGGCCAGCATGCATCTGTAGCGTGATCGTGCCCTGCTTCGGACTGTCCGGCCGCAAATCGGTGAAGCGGCTCATCAGCACGTCGTTCAGGTAAAGCGTGATCTCCGTGCCGCGGCAGATGATCCGGTAGCTGTTCCAGTCTTCGACCTTGTAGACCTTCTGCAACTCCGCCGCGTCCGCAAACCGCTGCGCTGTCTTTTTCCCATCAACTCCTAACGTCACCTTTTCACCCCGCCCGCCAACTAAATGCATTTTGGGATGGTACAAGAACCCGACATAGTTTCCGCCGCCATTCATGTCCGCCTGATAACCCGTGTCTTTGTTGGAAACCGCTTCGCTGCGCATTTGAATGCCGGAGTTTGCGCTCTTGCTGAGACGGAACTCGGTGCGCAGTTCAAAATCTCCAGGCGTGCCGCCCTTCCAGATCAGATGATCATTTGTTTTGCAGACCATCACAGGCGTACTCTCTGCGGTTAATACGCCATCCACCGCGCGCCACCACGGACCGCTTTTTGCCGCTTCCCATTGGTTCAAATTTTTTCCGTTAAACATCGACTTGAAACCCTTTTCGTCGTCCGTTGCCTGACGGATATCCTTTAACGTCGCATCGATCAAGGTACGCTCTTCATCTCGTACGGCCCACCCGCGTGCCCGTATCATCGCAGCCTCTTTGTCTTCTTTTGACACAGACTCAAGCATGGACAGACGGACATACCCGCGGAGCGCCAGGATCTTCAGCCGTTCCGAGGTGGCCTCTTGCGCAATTTTTTCAAGTTCCGGCAACGCTTCACGCGTCTTCCACTCACACACCAAGCGGGTAGCCGTCTCTTTCAACTCCGCGTCCGTATTCTGCGCTATGGCAGCCCGCGCCATATCCAAGGTCTGCGCATTGCCAACGGAACAGAAGGCCTTTAGCAAGGCTTGCTTGACTTTTCCCTGCGCTTTGCCATAAGCAACCACGACGGGCTCCAGCGCCGCCCCGGCGCCTGCACCCGCAAGTCTGACGCAAACAGCCGAGAGCGCACGCGCAGCAGCTTCAGCTCCTGAAGTCCGCTCCACAATACTCAGCAGCGCTGGCACATCATTCGCCTCAACAAGGTCACCCAACGCTTTGAAGCTGGCTTCGCTCACTTTTGCATCCGCGTCACCCGTCAAACTCAGCAGTTTCGGAACAGCGGCGACGACCCGGCCACTGGCAGCCAGCGTGATGCCCACAAGCCGTTTATTCGTTTCGGTGCTCTCTAGCAACGCCAAGATCGCGGCATCGCCCTCCTTGCCGGAAAAACCAACCAGCAACACGCGAGCACGCGCAGAGATATCCGCGTTCTCCACGGCCGCCAACTCCGTCAGAGTCGGCAATACGCTCGCACGCCCTAAACGCGTGAGTGCCGCTGCCGCAGCAAGGCGATTCTCCGGATCGTTTGCTCCGCCCTTTGCCAGCGCGAGCAATTCAGGCTCCGCAGCCGGATCACCGCGTTCCGCCAAAACCTCACAGAGACGGCTCTGCTTCGCCGGTAATTTGCCCAGCATCTGCGCGATGCTTTTCGTCACCTTCTCGGACTTCGGAAACGCTAACGCCGTGCGCAAGGCAATGTCTGTCTCATCCGGATCAGCACTCTGTATGGCCGCTTCCCACAACGCCATATCATCAGAACCGGCGGCCAGCATTTGACCCCGCATGGCTGCCATTCGTACACTTTTAGGCACAGTTCCCTTTGCCGCAAGGATGTCGCCATACAGGCTGAGCGCCGACTTGGGGCTCTGCGCTGCAGCCGCGCAAGCCAGATAGGCCTCGGCCGCGGAGGGACACTTACCGAGCATGGGCTTGAGTGCCTCACCTGCAGCAGGTGTCGCGATCTTGCCCAGCGCCGTCGTAGCTGCGACGACAATGGCTTGATCCGCATCGCCCACGAACTTTGTCAATAGCTGAACCGCCGCCGCATCGCGCCGGTTGCCGATGGACTGCAGCACGCCGACCAGCAGCAGACCCTTCAGTCGGCCGGTTGCTTCGCGTAATGCCTCATCTGCCGCTGGCTCAGGGATCATCTCTAAGCCGTACCGTGCGGCATGAGCAAGCTCGGGATTATCCAGCAACGCGGCCAGCGGTGCGATCGCGGCCTTCGTGCCCACACGACCCAACTCGTGGCAGAGCGTGACTTTATCGTTGCGCGGCAACTCTGTCTTGAGTGCTGCGATCAGTTGGAGTTCATTGCTTTGCGCAAAGGCCAAAGGCCCACACGCGCAGACAGCCATTAAAAATAGACAACAGGTTTTGATTTTCATAAAGAGATTTTCATTTCGCTTTTGAGTGGATGATTGTTGAACGCTGCTAGCAAATCTGCCAGCCCTCTCGCTGTGCGCGCGAGCGCAAACGATTTGCCTCTGGATCGTTGACGAACTCCTCCTTCACAGGATCAAAGGTCATGTCTCGCTTCAACCACTGGGCAATGTTGGCGGCATGAACCGTGGACATCGTACGGTGCATCACAACCGCATTCGCGACAGTCACGCGACGGCTCTTCACGCAATTAAAGAAATCGCGCATGTGTCCCATCGCGTGTCCGCTACGCGCCAGGTACGCCTGTAGAATCTTGTTGTAGTCAGCCAGCAGCGAGGGGTGCGATACGTCCGGACGCGCGTAGCCGTCCCCACAGGCGACCCACCCTTCTGTTCCTTCATAACGCACACCGCACGAGCCATGCCACCCCTTCTGGCTTTGAATCATCGTGACCCCGTTTGCAAAGCGCATCGCCATGCCCTCTGCTGTGGCATTATCCACATATTTATAGTGAACCGCTGATGTTTCGCCGAGCCCCAGCGCGACTTGACATTGCGCAAAGGTGTGCGAGCCCCACTCGCCGATCACGCTGGTGTAAAAATCATGATGGCCGCGCCAACCGCCTCTCACGTAACTCGAATGATAGGGACGCCACGGGCACGGCCCCAGCCACGCATCCCAGTCCACCTCTTCCTTGGCGGGTTCAGGCTCGCCCGGCAACCACGTACGACTCATGTTCACCCCGCCCCATGGCGCGAGATGGGCATGTACTGTTTTGACCTCACCTAAACGTCCTAAACGCAGCAGTTCATTCGCCACTGTAAAATTGGCCTCGCTGAGCCGTTGCATGCCGGCCTGATAGACGCGTCCATACTGTTGCGCGGTCTTCACCACCGCCTGCCCCTCGGCAATCGTCAGCGCCGCAGGCTTCTCGGAGTAAACATCTTTGCCGGCACGCATGGCCAAAATAGCCGCTGACGCATGCCAACGGTCGCCTGTAGCGATTAACACCGCATCGATATCCGTTCGCTCCGTGAGAAACTCACGAATATCGCGATACATCTTGCAATCCGTATTGCCGTACTTCTCATCGGCCATTTGCTTGATCGCTTCGCGCCGCTCTTTCCGGATATCGCAGATCGCCACAAACTGCGCTTGCGGATCAGGCAGAATCCATCCCCGCAGATCGCCGGTTCCGCGATTCCCTAAGCCAATGCCCCCCATCACAATCCGCTCACTCGGCGCCACCGCCCCGTCGCGACCCAATGCCGACGAAGGTATGATCCATGGCGCTGCCACAGCACCGCTGACCGCCGTGGCCTGTTTTAAAAACTGACGCCGGTTTAATGCGACGCCTTTCCCTGTTTGCCCTGTAGCTGCTACGCGCATATTCATTCTGTTTTCCCCCTTTTGTATTTTTATAAAATCACAACTGCCCGTCATACACAAAGGCATGTCGGACTGTTGTAGTAACCCGTTGTCCGTTCGCTTCAATAAACGTAAGCTGGTCTTTGTCAAAAGCGATATCCACGACACGCCCGAAACCCTTCGGTACACGAATCGCCCCCTGAATAGTATGAATCGACAAGGGAAGGCCGGCCTGCACCTCGCAGCACGTGGGTATGCCACGTTGGCTAATCGCATTATCAGCGCACGACTCTGCCACTCCAGCATCAAAGTACATGCACCCGTCCTCGATCCCTAAACAGCAATTTCGGCCGTTCCAGGGGTGCCCGTGGCGTCCGTGATTTTCCATCCACATCGCGCGCGCCGGCATGACACGCGGATCTTTCAGACAATACCAGAGCCAGTTTTCCTCTGTGTTCACGACCACGGACCACGAGGGTTGATTGCTCGCCTCAGCAGGTTTCTCAAACAGGCTGAGCAGATCCGCATATCCTTTGCGTGCAGGAAAGGATGAGCAATCGGTAAGCGGCGCATCCTTGAAGAGCGTCGGCACCTCGGCAAGACTGGAAAAGTCTTGAGCCTGCGCCAAAGCCTGATACTCGCCATTCTCCGGACGGCTAAACGGGTGCGGACACGTATGGCCCAACTGAAAGGGGCTCGTCGAAATCAACAGCGCGCGTTCCTTGTCCGGCACAGCTAGAATCGCATGATGGCCAAAAGAGGTCTTGCCCGTAAACCCCTCGACAACACTCCGCAAATAGATCGCTGGATGGCCGTCTACCAGACTGAACTCCCGCGTCACTTTGCCAGGACGGACAAGCGTCTCAAGGCTGATCGTCAACATCGTAACGCCCGTTTTTTGCGGACTTTCAACCCATGTCCACGCCGAACCCGCAACCTCCCCATGGGGCGGATGACTCTCCCCGCGATAGGGTGTGCCGTTCCCACCAAACGGCATGCAGAGAAAATCGCCGCGTAAGGGGGCAAGAACAGGACACGGCATCGTCAGCCCTGCTCCTTGCCAAGGGCTGATATAATAGGGCCGTATCGGTGCCTGTGCGCCACAGTCGAAAACAACAGGCGCCATGTGCGCTCCAGCCTTTGTCACGGTTAACGAAATCTGCTCATTCCCGACAACCCACGCCGGCTGGCCGCATGATTCTATGACTTGAGGTTTAATAAGCTCTCCTCCTGATATGGCTTACACATTCCATGGTGCGCGGGTCACACGCGAGCGCAGTTTATTGGCCTCATCATCGTTGATGAACTCCTCTTTCACAGGATCCCATTTCAGGCTGCGCTTGAGATCCAAACAAATATCCATAATCAGATTCGTTGTCATGGTGCGATGCGCCACACCCTCGTGTGTAACAGTCGGACGCCGCGTTTTAACACTCTCTAAAAAATCGCGTACATGGTTCTTTGGATGTCCGGTTCGTTCTACGTACGTGTTCACGAGATTCTTGTATTCTTTGAATAAATCAGGCGAAGAAAGTTCAGGCCGCTCATAGCCGTCCGCAACCGCAACCCAGCCGTCCGCGCCTTCGTAACGCACGCCGCAAGAGCCATGCCAGCCGCCGCAACGGGCAACCAATTTGAGACCGTTTGCAAACTTGATCGTCATTCCCTCTCCCTTGAGGTTCGCGGGATATTCATATTCCACCGCCGAGGTGTCTGCCAAACCCATATCCAGTTGACACTGCAGAATCGTGTGGGACCCCCATTGCGCGATCCCTGCCGCAAAATCGTATTGCGTGTACCAGCCCGGGACAGGCCAAGGCTTGAGGAACTCGGGGTTGTACGGACGGACCGGAGCAGGTCCCAGCCATAAATCCCAGTCGAACTCCTCCTTCGGCGGCTCCGGCACGGCGGGCAATACCGCATTGATGCGCGGCCACTCCGGGAGATAGCCGAGATGCGCATAAACTGTGTGTATTTTCCCGAGACGCACTGTCCGCACTAATTCGCCAGAGAAAATAAAATTCGCTTCACTTGCACGCTGGGCGCCTGTCTGGAATATTTTTCCAGTGGCCTTTGCAGCCTTGACCAGGGCCTGCCCCTCTGCAATCGTCCGCATGCCCGGCTTTTCACAATACACATCATTGCCGGCTTTCATCGAAAAAATCGTAGCAGGGGTATGCCAACGGTCGCCCGTCGCGATCAGCATGGCATCTGTGTTTTTATGCGCTGCTAACAAGTCGCGGAAATCTCGGTACGCAACGCAATCCGTATTGCCATATCGAGAGTCTACAGCCGCCTTGGCCTTATCGCGTTTCCCCTTATGCACATCGCAAACCGCGACGAACTGAACATCTTTTTCGCCGAGCATCCAGTTCAAGTCGCTGCTGCCACGGCCGCCGACCCCGATGACGCCCATGACAATACGATTGCTCGGCGCCACGGTGTTATCAAGTCCCAATGCCGATGCGGGAATAATATAAGGAAGAGCGAGCGCACCGCTAGATGCCAGCGACTGCTTCAGAAACTGCCTCCGGCTGGAGGAGTCAACACGTGCTTTGTTCATGGGGTTTTCCCTTTCGCTTCTTTTTTGAGAATGATGTTCTTGAACTCGATCTTCATGGGCGGACCAGGATGCATCTGCAGGGCAATCACGCCATTGGTCGTGGCGAACTTGGAGTCTTTATCCGTAAACTGACACATCATCACGCTGTTCACATACAGCGTGATCTCCGCACCGCTGCAAATGATCCGGTAGGTGTTCCAATCTCCGGGTTTATAACTCTTGAGCAACTCTTCAGGAGTCGCGATCTTATCAATGGTTTTCGTACCATCCGGCGCCACAAGCACCCGCTGACCGCGCCCCGCAATGAGCCCGCGTTTATGATGATAAACAAAGCCCACGAGGCCGCCATCTCCTGTCATATCCGCCTGATACCCCGACGTTTTCCATTGAGGCAGGTTTTCCGACCGGATCTGTATTCCTGAATTGCCCTGCGCACTCAAGCGGAAATCAGCCGACAGCTCGTAGTCACTGGGTGTCTCGCCCTTCCAGACGAGATACGTATCTGTTTTGCACGGTTTTTCAATTGTGCTCTGAGCGACCAGTGCGCCATTCTCGACCGTCCACACCCCGGGTGGCCCTTCCCATCCAGTCAGGTCTTTGTTATTGAAGAGATTGACCTCCTCTGCAAAGGTCATCCCTCCCAAACAAACCAACGTCATCCATACTCTTCCCCTGCTCATATAAGTCCCCCCTTTTTAATTTCCTCTGCCCCCGCGCTTATCCCCTACCCGATCTCTTGCTGCTGTCCGCTCTTCGCGGACGCGAGAATAGCATCGCAGATACGCTGCGTCGCCAGCGCCTCACGGAAGGTCGGACTCACCGGTTGCCCCTTGGCCAGCCCTTGTAAGAAATCTGCGATCTGATGAACAAACGAATGTTCATACCCGATCTGCAGTCCCGGCACCCACCAGTTTTTCATGTACGGATGATCACTGTCACTGACATGGATGGAGCGCCAGCCGCGCAGGATGCCCTCATCGCGATAATTGAAATACTGCAACCGATGCAGGTCATGGAGATCCCAGCGGAGTGAACCCAGTTCGCCGTTGATCTCAAACGTGAAGAGCGCTTTGTGTCCACGGGCATACCGCGTCGACTCAAAATTGCCGATCGAGCCGTTGGCGAAGCGACAGAAAAAGATGCACGCATCATCAATCTTCACCGGTTCGACTGTGCCGGTCTCGACGTTCTTGCGTTCCTTGACAAATGTCTCGGTCATGGCCGTCAGATTCTGAATCGGCCCGTTCTGCCACAGCGCCAGGTCAATGCAATGCGCGAGCAGATCGCCCGTGACGCCCGAGCCCGCTGCTTTGGCATCCAGCCGCCACGTCGCCATACCGCCCTGCGGCACATCAGCCGAAATCGTCCAGTCTTGCAAGAAATTGGCGCGGTAGTGGAAAATCTTTCCGAGCCGGCCCTCATCAATCAATTGTTTCGCCAACGTCACGGCCGGGATACGGCGGTAGTTGAACGAAACGAGATTAGGCACCCCGGCTGCCTCCACGGCTTCGGTCATCCGCAACGCCTCTTCGGAATTTAAGGCCAACGGCTTTTCACAAATCACGATCTTGCCGGCTTGAGCCGCCGCGATCGCGATCTCCGCATGGCGATTGTTGGGCACACAGATTTCGATAATATCAATGTCTTTGTCTGCAACAACCTTGCGCCAGTCCGTTGTGTACGATTCGTAGCCCCATTTTTCAGCAAAAGCCTGAGCCTCGGCCTCGACCAAGCCGCACACCGTTTTCAGTACGGGCTGATACTCCAGCTCAAAGAAATTGCCAACCTTGCGATACGCATTCGAGTGCGTCCGCGCCATAAATCCGTACCCGATCATCCCGACGTTTAATGTTTTTTTTGCTTTCATCGCCTCTCGCTTCCTTTCACGTTATTCACACCAACCATGCGCTGCACGCACGTTGATCATCGCTGCCAAAATCTTATTCCAAGTCTCGGGCTTCATCATCACCTCGTTGGTAAACATACAGCCGTCCCAACAGAGATGCCGGATGGCGCGCGTCGGCTGGCCGTCCTCGCCGCGCAACCACTGCCCTGCAGCCCAGACGATATCCAACTTGCCATTCGGATCATCCGGCAAACAGTGACGTCCTGTCTTTTCATGCGTGCCCTGCCCTTTGACGGTCGCATCATTCTGCGCCACATGAAAATCAATCGTCCATGGACGCAACGCCGCCGCGAGTTTCACATACGCGGCTTGAAACGTCGCAACGTCATTCCACTCAAACGTTTCGGGGACCAAGCTGTCTTCCGGCGCGTTTACACCTAACATGTAAAGTAATGTATGCGCCATATCCGCCTGAAACCCGAGCTGCTCCGGACGTCCGACGCCCTCCAACACCTGGAGCATCGTGCGCCACGAATGCATGCCGCCCCAACAGATTTCACCTTCCGCTGCCAGCCGCTCGCCGTATTCCTCTGCGACATCGCAGGCACGCGAAAACGTTTCAATGATCCGTGCCGTGTTGCCTTGTGGATCGCGCGCCCAATCCGCCACCGAGCCTGAGGAGTCAATGCGGATGACACCGGACGGCCGAATGCCCATGTCGCGCAACCGCTTGCCGATGTGGCACGCCTTGCGGACTTGCAGGACAAACTGCTGCTGGTCAGTCTCACTACCGAAAGCTGAACCGCCTCCTGCCGGTCCCCATACAGGAGCGACCAGGGAGCCGATCACCAGCCCCTTGGCGCGTACCTGATCGGTTAATTGGACGAGCTCCGCATCCGTGGCATCAATATTCACGTGCGGGGCACAGAGAAAAAGATCGATCCCGTCAAACTTCACACCGTCCACCTCTGCGGCGGCGGTCAAGTCAATCATGGTTTGCAGGTCGATCAGCGGCTCCGGCGTGCCGGGCCCCTTCCCGACCACGCCCGGCCATGACGCATTATGCAGCTTCGGAAACGTGTGGCTCATTTTTTTTCTCCCACATCCGGTGCACTCGGGTTGACCTCAGGACCAAAGTAACGCAGCATGACCATGGGTTCGCATGTGGAGGTGTTCTCAAACGTGACACCCGCACGCGCCGCGCCATCCACGACAAAAACTTCATCGTCGGTTAAGTCGTGGAAGCGGATCACATTCGGACTGCTCAAGAGCTGACCGTTGATCCGTCCCTTGCCCTGCACCGTAATGAGTCCATACGCGCCGCCATCTTTAATCGTGCAACGCGCGCCGGGGAGCACGGTCAACTCTTTCGCCGTCACACACTGCCAGCCTTTGACGCGTCCGTAGCAAATCCACTTATCGATGTAGCCCTCTGCTTCCGATCCGCTTGCGATCACAGGTTCGAGATGATGATTCTGGAAGAATTTCGGGTCCGTGTTTTGCTTCCAATCAATCTGTTCGACCAAGTAATCCAGATCCTGATGCTTCTCCGGCGGAACATCCTTCACGAGCAAGGACCATGGCACCTCGCGTCCTTCCACCAGACTCTGGTACATACCGAACACATCCGAACCCCATTGCGGCTCGTACGTGCAGAGCGAACCCGGCGCATGCAACACACACGGCGGCACCAGCCACCCCGTGCCCGGCTTCAGGCGATACGCTTGTGAAAGATCCAGCATCCCGTTATCGCCCTTGTTCCAATTTTCAAGACACTTCCGCACCTGCGCTTTTGTGGTGCCGGGGATCAACCCGAAAAACGTGTAGGGGAAATTATTCCCGGTCAGATTATGCTGAGGCGGGAAATAGTACGTCTCCGGCTTTCCTTCCTGTCCCACTTTTTTCGCCTGTTGGGCGTTCTGGTGCATGTGATGCGGAATCGGCCCCATGTTATCGAAGAACTTACTGTACACCGGCCAGCGGCGATACTTCTCCCAGATATCTTTGCCCACAGCCTTTGCGCCAAGCGCCGCAACCGCATCGCGCAACAAAAAGCGCTTACCCTTAAAGACGACATAGCTCAACCCCTCATCCGGTCCGCGACCCTCATTGGCCGCTTCCGTCGTGGAGGCAAACCAACGTTCATCAATGCCGCCGCGCTTAAGCCCATACGCATAAAGATCGTCTGTATGCAATTTGAGACGACGCCCGGGGTGGAGAAACGACCGAGGCACCCAGTTCGGTGCGAGTCGCAAGACGCCATTCCCTTGTTTCATGGCCGCCTCTGCTAAATCCTTTACATCTGTTGTGACTGTCTTAAGTTGTTTCACGGATTGTATACTCATCTTAATTTCCTTTTGTTTATCCCTTAGTCATATTTTCATGCTACATGATTGGGATGTGTTTGTCTTGTAAACCTATCACGAAAATGTGTACACTATCGGCATGAATGCGAAAACAATGCAACGCCAGTTTTTAGGGCAGATTCAAAATCTGTCGTCGTTCAGGTCGCTACTCGACACGCTGCCGGATGTCGGTTTTTTCATTAAAGACCGACAGGGGCGCTTTATGATGAACAACCACCGGGCCTGCCAATTCTGCAATGCGGACAACGAACTGCAAACCATCGGCAAGACGGACTACGATTTCTTTTCGCGGGATCGCGCTGATTTTTATATTAAAGGCGACCAGGCGGTCATGACTTCAGGGGTGCCCGTCATCAATGAAATCGCGCCAGCGCCCGAACACTCGGACCGGCTGATGATTCACAGTAAATTCCCGCTGTACAACAACCGCGGAAAACCGATTGGCGTCGTCGGGTTTCACAGGATGGTGGATGGTCTGCGCAACACCCCTGAATGGCTGGGACGCTTTACACAGGCGGTCACGCACATCCATCAGCACTATAACGAAAATATTGAAATTAAAAAGATGGCAGCGCTGGCTGGCATTTCCGTCAGCCAGTTTGAACGCCGCTTTCAGCATATTTTAGGCTACACCCCGTATGAGTATTTGCAGCGCGTCCGAATTGCTGCCGCGCGTTCCCTGCTGGAAACAACCAATCGCACCATCGTGGATATCGCCTGCGCTATTGGCTTCTACGACCACAGCCATTTTAATCGCACCTTCAAACGCATCGCCGGCACCTCGCCCGGACACTATCGCCGCAGCCACGTTGCGCCTGTGTAAACGCAGAGACAAGCCCACCGCCAGTGGGGCTGGAATAAAATTCTTAAATTAAGAGTTAAAAGTTAAACGTTGAGAGTTTAAAGTTTTTTTTCAGCAAATTACTGTCCCTTTGCCGTCTCTTCAGTTGGCCATCAAGAGGCCTCGTATCCACTGAGCAGGTCACGCAGCAGGTCGCGGGCCTTTTGAAAGTTACCTCTGGTCACGTGAGTCAGTTCCTGCGCAAGCGGGCAACTCGACTGGCTTGAAATCTCAGAGCGCAAACGTGATACAATCTCGCTCTGTGTTGCTGGCCCCGCCAGCCGCGCCATGTCGCGGCCTAACAGGACGCTGCTCGCCCTCAGCAAATCTCCCTCGACGTTGCTCATGATGTCCGCATCTGCCCCCCGACCAAGCCGGGTAACGTTATCGCCAACCCTCATATAATGTGTCATCGTAAAGCCTATATCATCGCCGTCTTTACGCTTCCTCTCTTCTAAACGCTCATAGAACGACATCATCTTGAGTGTCATGATCGCGGGTAACGTAGCCAACCGGAATCTTGGATTTTCCTCCGCGTCCAACGGCAGCATCGCCGCAGCTTTGTAACTGTCGTCAAACCCGAGGATGCTAAACCGCGCTTGGTTCCCATGCCACGTGATCGACCGCCCGTCAGAGGAAACACCGCCAAAGGGTATCATGTCGAGTTTCTGTCCCGTTTCAGAGTCAACCAGTTTCTCAGGAGACTCGGGATCCGGCTGCATGAAACCGACTGCCTTCAGCGATTCCGTGAAAGATTGGAAAACGTCCCAACCTTTAAACGCCATAGAGATGTCGATGTCTTCGGTGGCACGTCCTGTTTCGATCCCGTTTAAATGCCAGAACCAGACGTCGCGCGCGAAGGCGCCGACCAGCATAGGCTGGGCCTCGGAGTCTCCAAGCGCACGGCTCACCTTGCGCAGAACATCCGCCTTGCGGTTTTCAAGCGGTCTCGATGATGGTACGGAGATATTTGTCATAGATATGTTTTGCAACCTCGCGTGTCCGGTCGTCGTCGACGGACAGGAGATCGGCGTAGACCAACAATGGATGGACGCACGGAACGCCGCCGGACGGAGCCTGCAACGTGCGCCAAAACGGTTTCAAGAATTCGACTGTCCCCTCGGGATCCTTTTGCAGCAAGTGCTTCAGTACAAAATCATGCGAGGGGCGATTGCCGAAAATCGTGGACGTCTGCGGTTTGAGCGTGCGCGTCAGGAGTGCAGCGGCTGTCTCGCCCGACCATAGGCTGTCGGACAACGTGGCGTTCTGCCACCAGTCTGCGCGCGGCGGCCTGTAACGCTCAACTACGAGACTGGGGCGCAGACGCTCGATATAGCCCTGCACCCAGCGCTCCAGGATGCGGGGCCTGTCAGCCAGCATCCGGTGTCCGGGTGACACCTGAATGACAAGCTTCTGATCCATCAGGTCCGCCATGACCCAGCCCACGGTGCTATGCGATATTCCCGTGCGCGCGCTGATCTCGCGATAGGTTTTATCCACCAGAGCCGAACCGGCCTTTCCGGAATTCGAAGCGGGATCGATCAGCAGATGGAAGAGGAGACGCAGTCCGCTCGGATAGAAGGCACGGGAACCCGACCCCCGTTGAGAATGGAGAGGCTTATGATTGGTGCGCCGTCCGATGACAAACATGTGGATGCCCGAGCCATCCAAAAACAGATTCCCGTCCGTATCCATGAAATGCACGTCCGCCGAACGTAGCAAGCTTCCGACCCGGTCATTCACGTGGGAGGCCACCAGCAGGAGACCCTCTTTGCTCTCCTGCCGCACCATGGACAGGAGATGAACGGTGTCGGGGCCAATAGCTCCCCGCACCATGTAAGGCTCGCGGATGCAGTGCTTGCCGACCAAGATATCGGCCATCCCGTCAAACCGCTTCGCCAGGGCGGACGTCGCCGGCTTCCCGGACTTCACACATGATAAGACCGCCAAGTCCTTTACGGAACTCGCAGCCCATTTTAAAATGTCAGATTCTCTTTTCATACCTTTGATGTCCAATACTATAATATATCCAATCTCATTGGACAAGATATTTTATTGGACAAGCGAAAGGTTCCAGAAGCGCGCCCCTTGTCGGTCAGGCGATATCTTTGGTTCTGGTTTAACATTCCAAATGGCGCTGGTGCACCAGTTCGGGGCTTCCGATGGTGTACCTATTACATAATAGGGCAGTTGACCTTCCGCATGCCATACGGTTCGGAAGGGGACAACGTTCTCACCCGTCGGCAAACCATTTGTGCCGATGGTTCCACCTCCGCCGCCATCCCAGCGGCCCGTTCCAGAGAAGTTGCACCACCACGCCTCTTTTACCTTGATCGCTTTGATGATCTTCTGAGGCGTCAGGCAGTCGTTGCGGATCTCCTCGGGGGCGTAGACCGTCGCGTCCCAGTACCACTGCCAATTGGATTTCGGATACTTGTCTCGATCAATAGTGCCCCACACCTGAATCCGGTATTGGCTGCGTGTCTGATTAAATAACAGGTACGGTTGCCCGCGACCCCCGCAGCGCTCATACGTCCCGTCAGCAATAAGGTCTCGCGTGACATTATTCTCAGGGGTGAAGAGAATCTGAGTCGATTGGACGGAGTGCTCGATCCATGATCCTGAATTGCGATTAAAATCGATGTACATGTCCAACCACAGCCAAGGATCGCCTCCGGGATTCTCGCAATAGCGGAACTGCTCAATATTAAACTGGCCAGGCTTCTGACCGGGTTTATCAGAGAACCACATACGGAAGGAGGTGTCATCGAGCTTTGAGTGGGTGATCGTCATGACCTGCTTTGACCGGCTCCCATGATCGACCAGTCGCCACCCACGCTGGGAGGCATGGAGGGGCCAGTATCTGTCCAACGTGTCGGCTGCAACGCCATGAAAATGTGAACAGGCGCAAAAGGTCATTGCACCCATAAGCGCAAACAGCAGTGGAATTTGTAATACAGTCTTCACTTTTCTCTGTTTCTGAGGCGAACGGCTAGGTGACGGTTCGCCGATCAGTCAATACCGTCCACCTGTTTGTTAAGAATCCTATTTTATTCTTCTGCTCTTTGCCCATTCCTGACTCTCTCAATGTGTTGCTCATCAACAATTTTCTTTAACCTATCCACAAATTGAGAGTGATTTAATGATCTTTCCCTTTCGAATTCTACTGTTTTAGACCGTGAAGGGAAAGTTACCTGTGTGTCAGCAAAAGCCTCCCATTTATCATAAAAAACATAGTTTGTAGACACTGGATCGCATTGAAAAAAACGCGGATTCCGAATTTCATCGAGTGGATAAAAATACGTACCTTTAAGGTGTGTACTTTGATAAGCATATTGATCTTCTAAGAAGAGAAAATACTTTTGGCCGGCTGTGAAAAATAAACTGTTTGTTTGGGACAAAATGGCTGATGAATAGCAAATATATAATTCATTGGTTTTCACATATCCCTTGAATACTTCTTCGACTTTAAACGGTATACGGTATTCTCTTTGATGTCTCCATAATTCAATTGTCAATGCAGCACATGCATAAGCATTTGATGCTGCTTCCATTTTGCTTTGTAGTGCAGTTAACTCCTTCTTGTACTCATTTACTTGTTCTTCAGTTGGAGTTGGAAAATCATAATCATCAACATATTCATATTTCCACTTCATTTCCTTCCAAACATCACGTACAGGATTAAAAAAGACAAATGACCCTGGTTTGGGGTTATCCATACATGTTGCCAGCACAACTACATCAGACTTGTAAGTCTTGTACTTTAAATCTGTACTGACACTAAGCGTCCTTGCAAAAGTCAACAAGCTTGCTGTTAATAGGAAAATTGCAATAAATGGATGTTTTCTCATTTTTCTTTTCCAACGTTTAATGTGCCTCAGCTGCCTTTTGCTGGCAACCTTGCCAGCGATATCCAAAGTGTTGCGCTTTCTTATGGCAAAAACAAGGTAAAACCGACTGTATCTGAACAAAGTTGGCCCGAAGCGTGTCTTTTACCATGAAGGGATTGTCTGTCCCCCCTATCATTCCATTCGTTTAATTCATTGATAAAAATGACAGGATTAGAGTTTTGCGGCTCACCGAGACGGTTCGGCCTACCTCCTTCGGATGCGCAGTGCGAAGCCGGTAGGGCGAACCGTCTCGGTGAGCCGCAGGGCAATGTGGCATTTCCGTTGGATGTTGGATATTGGCTATTCCGATGCTCTGCCTATTGGAAGCTGATCATCGTCCCACGTCCGACCAGGCGGATCTCTCCTGCGGCATTGTTGTAGTAGATGCTTCTCAGACCATCGAGATTATCGGACTGGAAACGTCCGGTCAGGCTGCCCGGCGTAAAGCGTGCGATGACATACTCCTTGCCGAAGCCGAGCTGCCCCAGATCCTGAATCTGCAAATCCAGGTTCACCAGATTCAGAGTGCCCTGAACCTGAAGCAGGTCACAAGAGCCGTCTGTCTTCACGTCGATCAGCAGCGTGCCACTCAGCGTCGGAATGGTTGCGAGCGTCAAGGTGCCAATCTCATTTGTGCCGCCCGGCGCGAGCGCGCCCGTCACCGTCAGCGCGCCATTCGTCACCAGTCCGTAGCCGTACAGATTGGCGAGCGTCTGAGCGTGTCCGTTGAGATCCAAGATGGTCCCCGCGTCAACCGTAACGTTTGCAGTCACAGGCAGGATTCCCGTAGCAGGCGTTACGCCTTCCTGATAGAGCTGAGCAACCTGCTCGGAGGACAACGCATTATTGAAAATGAATACGTCGTCCATCTTACCTTTCATGTACTCGGTGCCCGATGACAAGCCGATCTTCAGGGTCTCGCCGGCCTTCATGAGCAACGGCGTCCCGCTGAACGTCACGGTATTGGTGAGAGCCCCGTCAAAGTACATGCGCACCTTCATGTCCGAATTATCGACTGCGTATGTGATCATGTGCCACTCGTTTGTGACGGTAGCCACATTGTAGTCCGCCACTGTAGTCAGCCAGGCTGTACCGCTTCCGACATCGCCATGCACCCTCGTGCTCTCAATCTTGAGGTCAAACGTGGTCTCACCGCCGAAGCGGGTGCCGAGAATGCCGAAGACGCCGGGCGTGGTGTTCAGGTTGACCCACGCCGAAACGGTGTAGGCGTTCAGTGCCAGATCCAATTTATAGGCGACAGCCACATTGTTGCTGCCCGTGAAGTTGATCGCCTGTCCGGCGCTGACCGAGCGCCCCGACACATAGCTGGACCCCAGACCTTCGACCGTGCCAGTGTGATTGTTGCCGGTTGCGTCGGCCGCCGTACCGTCGAACCGGTAACAGGCGACAGCCCCCGGAGGCGCCGCGTTCAGGTCAGCAAGTTTCAGGGTGCCCTCTGCAACCGTGATGCTTGAGAGTCCTGACTGCGCTCCGCGTAACGTCAGCGTCCCGTTTCCAGTCTTTCGCGCGTTGCCGAATAAAGAGGCCGTGATACTTGCGTTGGTGTCCGACACCGTCAGTGACGCGGTCTCCAACCAGCCGTTGGCGATCGTGCCGCCATAGAGCGTGACCGCACCGTTGGTAACTGCGAACCCGTTGAGATCGTAAGCGCCGCCCGCCACAACCACTGCGGCGTTGACCGGTAGCGCACTTGGCTGACCGAGCCTGAACGTTCCGTTGCTGATGGTTGTGGTGCCGGTATAGGTGTTCAGGCCGGAGAGTTTCAGCGTCCCGGAACCCAACTTCGTCAGGCCGCCGCTGGTGTTGGCTGCGAGGGTGGCCGTGCCCAAGGAGTAATTGGCCTTTCCGCCGCCGACCAGCGTGACAGTCGGCGCGCTGGTGTAGCTAAAGCCGGGGCTGGTCACCACAACACCCGTCACGTTGCTGCTGGCCCGGTCAAACACGGCCACCGCCGTCACGCCCGTACCACCTCCTCCGCTGATCTGAACATACGGTGCGCCGATATAGCCCCCGAGCGGGCTGAAGGCCGGCACGCCGGACACGCCGCTTCCCACCGGGGCCAGTAGGTTCTGGGCGATGTTGATACTGAAGCCGTTGTCGTCGATCACCGCGCCGCCAGGATAGACGTACGCGCCGCTGCTCCCTTTCAGGGCCAGGAAGCCGGCCGAGCTCTGACGGGCCTGAAGCTTGCCGCCATTGAAATTGAAATTTGCCAGAGCTGCGGCTTGTGCCTGCCCGATCGAATTGACCTGCAACACCCCTCCGTTCAGGTTGAGTACACCTGTGTTGCCGCTGGCATTGCCAGTTGCAAAACTGACTGAGCTTACAATTGCCGTGCCGCCCGCCATCGTCCATTCGCCACGGCACGTCCCCGAATCATTACCGAAATTGGCGACATTATTGGAACGGATTAGGAACCCTGCCGTCACGTAAAGGACACCCGTGCCGCCACCGCCCCGAGGAACATACAAACCTCCCGCCGTCCCGCCCATCTGGATGCCGCTTCCGCTTTGATAGTAAACACCCATGCCGTTGTAACCGATCGAAAGGTTCTGCGTGGCATTTGACTGAATGCCGCCGCTGAGGGAGTAGAATCCATACGAACCCGCATTACGCCCGATCATCAGACTCTCGAGTCCCGAACTGACCGTCTGAACGCTGCTCCCGCCGGTCTGATAGATGGCGCCCGCGCCATAGTTGCCCAAATACACCGCTGGCGTCTGAAAGACGGCCGAATCGCTGATCGTCAGCGTGCCGGAACAGCCACTTACATTGCCGAGAACCAGGTAGTTTGCGCTCGCCACTGGAGTTTTCACATAGCGGCTCGTTCCTTGAAGCACAAACGCGGCGGAATAGCCCGCGACGTCTGCGACATAATCGTCCAAGGTGCTGTTGGAGATCACGCCCGAGGCCATGGTCAATGTGCCCTGCTTTACCCTCAGGATGCCGTTCACTGTCGCGGGGGCTAGCGTCAGCGTGTTATTTCCGAATTTCATGAGCCCCAGCGTGCCCGCATTGGTCAGCGCGAACGTGCAGGTTCGGTCGCCGTCCGACGTGTCAAACGCGATATTCGCACCGCTCTGGAAGATGCCGGCCCCCAGCATAGCTTCTATGTTGCTGTCCGTCACCCCGTTGCCCACCGACAGCGTGCCGTTCGACGCGACGCTGAACCTGCTAACCGTATCCCAACCCGGAAGCGAAAGGATGTTCGTGATGGACAGCATGCCTGAATTGATGGCGGTTCCACCGCTGTAGGTGTTGGCGCCATAGAGGGCCGTCGTTCCAGTCGTATTGGTCAGCGCGCCCGTTCCTAAAAGATTGGCGTAGACCGCGCCACCCGAGAAAACATAAGACGCGCCGGTCAGCGTGCCGTTAGAGATCGCGCCGGAACTCATCGTGATCACGCCGTTGGTCACCGCCTCCAGCCCGCCGAGGTCATAGACGCCACCGGAGACTGTCACCTTGCCAGCGTTCACCACCGCCTGCGGCGCGCCGAGCAAGAGCGTACCTCCGCTGATGACGGTTCCGCCTCCGTATGTATTCGTTCCATACAGGATCGTCTTGCCCGACTTGCTGGTCAGCGCGCCCGTTCCCAAAAGATTGGCATAGGCCGTCCCGCCCGAAAAGGTGTAAGCTGCCCCTGTCAGCGTGCCGTTGGAAATGATGCCTGAGCTCACCGTGATCATCCCGTTAGTAACCGCAAAACCGCCAAGATCATAGGTGCTTCCGTACACAGCCACTGCACCGGGGGTCGCCGCTTCCTGCGTACCGAGCGTGAGCACGCTTCCGCCGCTGATCACCGTGCCACCGCTGTACGTGTTGGTTCCTGATAAGACCATCGCGCCCGCACCGACGTTCACCCTGCCGGGGCCTGCAATCACCCCGGACATCGCCAATGCACCATCGCCCAACTTCACCATGTCATTGCTCAGCACCGTCGACACCGCGATGACATGCGAGCCGGTCACCACGTTGAATACGCCGGCCCCGCCCACATCGGTCCATACGGTCAGGGCTTGCGTCCCGTCCAGCGTATAGGCGTTGGTGCCTTCCATCTGGAGATGACCAATCTTTACCGGCGTGTCGAGCTGGATCGTGGTCGGACTCTCTTGCGGAGGAAACACGGCTTGCGCGTTCTGTCCTTCGGGCACACCGGCAGACCAGTTCGACGCCGACCAGTTTCCGCTGCTACTGGTCCAGGTGTTCGTGAGCGATAACTCCTCCGTAGAGAAGCCGTACAGATGATAACTGGCATTGCTGATGAGCGCGGCAAACCTCACCCACTCGTTGGTGCTGGTCGCGATGAACGTGTAGCGCAACACATTTGCGTTGGGCTTACCCCCTAAATCCTCATCGAACACGCCTTCCGCCCCGCCTGACGAACTAAGGGCCTGAAGGCGCCCTCCCGCATTCCCATATGATTTGTTGTAGAAGGTCAGGATATAGAACTTCCCCACCTCTAGGTTGTTGAGCGTCAGGGTTTGCTGATATAATCCATTACCCGTCTTATAATTGAAAGAGTTCAGCAGATATCCGAGTCCCGAACCGGCACCGATCACATCGCCGCCCGTCAGATTAGAATCCCACCCCGCCATGCTGAAAGAGTTGCCGACACCTGTATAATTTGCGTTGGCCAAGTTTGTGAACGCGACCCCGTTGATGTTCGTGGTGCCGCTCCCACCATAGATGTTATACGCATGCGTATAGGTTTTATTCGTACTTAACCCGACACTCGCATCGAGATTGCCGTTGCCCAGCGGGCTCGACTGGGAAAATGCTCCCGCTCCAAATACCGGACGTGTCGCGCAAAGGCCGACACAGATCACCATCACGGATAACCACACACACCTGATTGACTTCATAATCTACCCTCCTTCATTCCGAATACTTTCTATAAAACTCCACCACCAGCCGTCTGGGGTGGAGATGCAATCCCTTCTCTGCCTATTGGAAGCTGATCATCGTTCCACGTCCTACCAGGCGGATCTCACCTGCGGCATTGTTGTAGTAGATGATTCTCTGACCATCGAGATTATTCGACTGGAAGCGTCCAGTCAGGCCGCCGGGCGTAAAGCGTGCGATGACATACTCCTTGCCAAAGCCGAGCTGACCCACATCCTGAATCTGCAAGTCCACATTCACCAGATTCAAAGAACCCTGAACCTGAAGTACATCGCAAGAGCCGCCTGTCGCCACATCGATGAGCAGCGTCCCGCTCAGCGTCGGAATGGTTGCGAGCGTCAAGGTGCCAATCGCATTTGTGCTGCCCGGCGCGAGCGCGCCCGTCATCGTCAGCGCGCCATTCGTCACCAGACCGTAGCCGTACAGATTGGCGAGCGTCTGAGCGTGCCCGTTGAGATCCAAGGTTGTCCCCGCGTCAACCGTAACAGTTGCCGTCACTGGCAGGATTCCCGTGGCTGGCGTTACGCCTTCCTGATAGAGCTGTGCAACCTGCTCGGTGGACAATGCGTTATTGAAAATAAAGACATCGTCGATCTTGCCGTTCATGTACTCCGTTCCGGAAGAATTGCCTATCTTAAGGGTCTCACCGGCCTTCATCAACAACGGCGTCCCGCTGAACGTCAACGTATTAGCGAGGCCCCCATCATAGTACATGCGCACCTGCTGGGCCGCATTGTCGACCGCGTAGGTGATCATGTGCCACTCGTTTGTCACGGCAACCACGTTGAAGTCTGCCACCGTATTCAGCCAGGCCGTACCGCTTCCGATATCGCCGTGTACCTTGGTGCTCTGAACCTTGAGATCGAACGTGGTGTCACCGCCGAAGCGGGTGCCGAGAATGCCGAAGGTTCCCGGCGTGGTGTTCACGTTGACCCAAGCCGAAACCGTATAGGCGTTCAATGCCAGATCCGATTTATAGGCGACAGCCACATTGTTGCTGCCCGTGAAATTGATCGCCTGTCCAGCGCTGCCCGAGCGTCCCGACACATAGCTGGAACCCAGACCTTCGACGGTACCGGTGTGACCATTTCCAGTTGCGTCGGCCACAGTACCGTCGAACCGGTAACAGGCGACAGCCCCCGGAGGCGCCGGATTCAGGTCAGCTAGTTTCAGGGTGCCCTCTGCAACCGTGACGCTGGAGAGCCCGGACTGTGCGCCGCGCAACGTCAGCGTCCCGTTTCCAGTCTTTCGCGCGTTACCTGTTAACGAGGCCGTGATGCTTGCGTTGGTGTTCGAAACCATCAGTGACGCGGCATCCAGCCAGCCGTTGGCGATCGTGCCGCCGCTGAGCGTGACAGCCCCGTTGGTGACTGCGAACCCGTTGAGATCGTATGTACCGCCCGCCGCGAACACTGCGGCGTTGGCGGGTAGCGCACTTGGCTGACCGAGCCTGAACGTTCCGTTACTAATGGTGGTCGTACCGGTATAAGTGTTCAGGCCGGAGAGCTTCAGCGTCCCGGAACCCAGCTTCGTCAGCCCGCCGCTGGTATTGGCCGCAAGGGTGGCCGTGCCCAAAGAGTAATTGGCCTTTCCGCCGCCGACCAGCGTGACGGTCGGCGCGCTGGTGTAGCTGAAGCCGGGGCTGGTTACCACAACACCTGTCACGTTGCTGCTGGCCCGGTCAAACACGGCCACCGCAGTCACGCCCGTACCACCTCCTCCGCTGATCTGAACATACGGCGCACCGAGATAGCCCCCGAGCGGGGTGAAGGCCGATACGCCGGACACGCCGCTGCCCGCCGGAGCCAGCAGGTTCTGGTCGATATTGATGGTGAAGCCGTTGTCGTCGATCACCGCGCCACCAGGATAGACGTACGCGCCGCTGCTCCCTTTCAGGGCCACCAAGCCGGCCGAGTTCTGACGGGCCTGAAGCGTGCCGCCATTGAAGTTGAGGTTCGCCAGGGCGCCGGCTTGGTTCTGATTGATCGCATTCACCTGCAACACCCCCCCGTTCAGGTTGAGAATGCCTGTGATGCCGCTGGCGTTGCTGTATCCAAACGTGACCGCGTTCAACGTTCCCGTGCCGCCCGCCATCGTCCATTCACCGCGGCAAGTTCCCCCATCACTCCCGTAAAGCGCGCTCATGGCGGGGCGGCTGAGCATGCCGCTTGTCACGTATAGGACGCCTATGCCGCCGCTGCTGCGCCCCATAAAGAAGTGAGACCCGGCTTGCGTGCTGCTGCCGCTCTGGTAGTAAACGCCTACGCCTGAGTAGCCAATCGAGAGATTCTGGGCTAAGTTGGACTGGCTGCCGCCGCTGAGCGCATAGAACCCGTACGAGCCCGCATTCCGCCCGATCATCAGGTCTTCGATTCCCGAACTGGCCGTCTGAACGCTAGTCCCGCCTGTCTGGTAGACGGCACCCACGCCGTAGTTGCCCACATACACCGCCGGCGACTGGAAGACGGCCGAATCGCTGATCGTAAGTGTGCCGGAACAGCCACTTACATTGCCGAGAACCAGATAGTTGACGCTCGCCACTGGTGTCTTCACATAGCGGCTCGTTCCTTGAAGCACAAACGCGGCGGAATAGCCCGCGACGTCTGCGACATAATCGTCCAAGGTGCTGTTGGAGATCACACCCGAGGACATGGTCAATGTGCCCTGCTTTACCCTCAGGATGCCGTTCACTGTCGCGGGGGCTAGCGTCAGCGTGTTATTTCCGTATTTCAGGAGCCCGAGTGTCCCCGCATTCGTCAGCGCGACGGCGCACGTGCGGTCGCCGGCCGACGTATCAAGTGCGATATTCGCACCGCTCAGGAAGCTGCCGGCACTCAGCATAGCTTCTATGTCGCCGTCCGTCACTCCGTTGCCCACCGACAGCGTACCGCCCGAAGCTACGCTGAACCTGCCAGCCGTATCCGAGCCTGGAAGCGAAATGATGTTTGTGATGGACAGCATGCCTGAATTGATAGCGGTTCCACCGCTGTAGGTGTTGACGCCGTAGAGGGCCGTCGTTCCAGTCGTATTGGTCAGCGCGCCCAGTCCCTCCAGATTGGCGTACGCCACGCCACCCGAGAAGATATAAGACGTGCCGGCCAGCGTGCCGTTGGAGATTGAACCGGAACTCATCGTGATCACACCGTTGGTCACTGCTGTCAACCCGCCGAGGTCATAGACACCACCGGAGACTGTCACCTTGCCAGCATTCACCACCGCCTGCGGCGCGCCGAGCAAGAGCGTACCGCCGCTGATGACGGTTCCGCCTCCGTATGTATTCGTTCCATACAGGATCATCTTGCCCGTCTTGCTGGTCAGCGCGCCAGCCCCCTCCAGATCGGCATAGGCCGTCCCGCCCGAAAAGAGATACGCCGTGCCCGTCAGCGTGCCGTTAGAAATCGTGCCGGAGCTCATTGTGATCATCCCGTTAGTAACCGCAAAACCGCCAAGATCATAGGTGCTTCCGTTGACAGCCACTGCACCAGGGGTCGCCGCCTCCTGCGTACCGAGCGTGAGCACGCTTCCACCGTTGATCACCGTGCCGCCGCTGTAGGTGTTGGCGCCGGATAAGACCAGCGCGCCCGCGCCGACGTTCACCTTACAGGGGCCTGCAATCACCCCGGACATCGCCAACGTACCCTCGCCCAGCTTCACCATGTCGTTGCTCAGGATTGTTGACACCGCGATGACGTGCGAGCCGGTCACCACGTTGAATACGCCGGCCCCGCCCACGTCAGTCCACACGGTCATAGCTTCAGTCCCGTCCAGCGTATAGGCGTTGGTGCCTTCCATCTGGAGATGGCCGATCTTTACCGGCGTGTCAAGCTGGATCGTGGCCGGACTCTCCTGCGAAGGAAACACGGCTTGCGCGTTCTGTCCGTCGGGTAGACCGGCAGACCAGTTCGCCGCAGACCAACTTCCGCTGCCACTGGTCCACGTGTTCGTCAGCGACAACAGTTCTGTGCTAAAGCCATAAAGATGCATGCTCGTGTTAAAAACTTGTTCCTCAAATCTCACCCGCTCGGTGGTATTGGTCGCCGTGAAGGTGTAACGTAACAGATTTGCGTTAGGCGTCCCCCCGATATTCTGGTCAAACATGGTCGCGGCACCGCCAGATGATGTGACGCTTTGAAGACGTGTACCATTATCCCAAGCTTTGTTGTAGAAGGTCAGGATGTAGTTCTGCCCAACAACGAGGTTCGTCAACGTGAGGGTTTCGGGTGAACCATAGTAAAAGAAAGGCGTGAGAAGCACGTTAAGCCCTGAGCCCGCACCGATCGTGCTGCCTCCTGTCCCAACATGGGCATTTACCCAGCCGGTCATACTGAAGGAGTTGCTGACGCCGGCGGTCGAGCTAAAGCCTGTAAACAGGACTCCGTTGATATTTGTGCTTACACCATTGCAATTATACGCATGTGTATAGGTTTTATTAGTGCTCAACCCCACACTCGCATCGAGGTTGCCGCTGCCCAGCGGGCCTGACTGAGAAAATGCTCCCGCTCCAAATACCGGACGTGTCGCACAAAGTCCAAGACCTGTCACTATCACTGATAACCACACACACCTGATTGAATTCATGATCCGACCTCCTTCATTAATAATATTTTATGATTATCCCCTATATTGCTTTAAATTAAAATGCACATTTTGGCAGAAGTTTTACACTTTCTGGCAAAACATCTTGAGTTTCTGGAAAATATTTTGTACCTTACCTCCAGTCTATGAAAACGTTACCGATATCCCACGTGGCGCACTTCCGCTATCTGCCTGTTTTGGCCGCCCAACAGCAGTGGGGGCTTTCCCTGACAGACTGCGGCTACGCCGTGATCGCCCCAGACACGGTGTACCCGCCTTGCGGGCACCCTTCCACACACGCCTTCAACTGGCGGAAAGGGCGCACACTCGACGAATATCAGGTGGTCTACATCACGCGCGGTCAGGGCACCTTTGAGACACGTGAGTCCGGCCGCCACACGGTCGAGGCAGGCGATGTGCTCGTCCTCTTTCCCGGAGTCTGGCACCGCTACACCCCTGACACGAAAACAGGGTGGGATGAACAGTGGGTGGGGTTCAAGGGCGCAACCGCCCTGCGCCTGCTGCAGAAACCCTTCATCAATCGGAAGAAGCCCATTCTGCGGATTGGTTTGGACGTGGCGTTGCAGCAACGGTTCATCGCGCTGGTCAACAAGGTCGAGCGCGACCCGGCGGGGAGCCCCTTCTCAAATGCCGGCGAAGTCCTCGTCATTCTCGGGCTGATCCAGGAGCGCCTCCGAAACGTCGGCAGCCAAGGCCTGATCTCAGACATCATCCGCCAAGCGCAAAACTACATCCTGATGCATGTGTCAGAGCCCCTCAGCTTCTCGCATCTAGCCGCTGAACTGGGCATCGGGTATAGCACCTTCCGTCACCGCTTCAAGCAGCAACTCGGCATCTCCCCCGCGCAGTTTCAGAACTCCATCCGGATCAATCGCGCCCAGGATCTTCTCTCCTCCACGGATTTATCCATCTCCGAAATCGCAGGGCTGACCGGCTTCGAGACCATCTATTACTTCTCCCGCCTCTTTAAAAATAAAACCAAACTCTCCCCCAAAGCCTTCCGTGCCAAGACAAGCCCACAGCAACAGGAACAAGAATAAAGAGTTGCAGTCGGCAGTCGGCTTGCCTGTAACTTGGCCATTTTGTCGCACGTAAGCCATGTTGGAAATGGTAGGGCTCGTTCGCCGAACGAGCCGCGGACGGTTCGGCGAACCGTCCCTACCATACATCATTCGCTCCATTCGTTTAATTCGTTGATAAAGTTATCTCCTCGTTAATTCCAGCTCTGCTGGCGGGGCGCTTACCTATAACTTCAACTTCTTTGCCCACGGAACACACTGAAAAACACGAAAAATATCAATTCATTTTTTTGACAGGATTTACAGGATTTTGAGGATTGGTTGCTTGCTCTGTGTACTCTGTGCCTCTGTGAGAAACACATTGGATGTTCGTATTCATTCGCGTGGTTCGCGTCATTCGGATGCTAAAAAGTTACTCCTTCGTTTATTCCAGCTCCGCTGGCGGCGGCTTGTCTATAACTTGAATTTCATTTTTTAAATACTTTTTCGCAAAGAACGCTATTTGGGTGAAGGACGGAGTGCCGCTCTTTCGCTTGCGCTCATCGCTCCCGTCCGGCGGTTGCCGGACGGGCTTCAAGTGAGCGTTCGCACGGCGCGGATACGCTTGTGCTCTGCGCCTACTTGTTGTCCTACGCAATCGGCGAATACGCCGTCGGCACAGCTCGTCCTTCACCCAGAGTCAATGCATGACACTCGGGTGCTTGCACGAGATAAGCCCCGGCTGTATTCAGCCACTCGCGGGGGCTTTCCGTGCAAGCACCTCTCATAGCGATCTTCGCGTAAAACATTCTTTATATTCGTGTGGTTCGAACCATTCGGATGCTAAGAAGTTATTCCAAACTCCGGCAGCAACTCCCGCACAATAGGCCGGAGCCGCTTGACTTCCTCCTGCGGGATTGAACGGTACGGCCAGCGCATGCGCCAGCCCACGTCGGCCCAGCCGCCGACGCAGGCCATGAGCCTGTCGCACGCGGCATTGCAATATTTTTGCTCCGTAATGAAGGAAGCAATGTGCTCTGACATAAATTTTCTCAACCGTTGCTCCACTTCCAGCGCCCCCGGCATATCATTGCTCATCTGGTCGGTCCAGCGCTGCGCTGCTGCCGGATTCAGACACGCCACATTGGAGTAGGCGCCCCGCGCCCCGCGCTTCACACCGCTGGCCAGCAGATGGCCTGGCACGAAGACGCTGATCGTGTGCAGATGCTCCCGCATCGACGCATACCAGGCATCATCGCCGCCTGCTGTCTTGAGTCCGATCAGGGACGGCACTGCTTGCACCAGCCGTCCGATCGCCTCGGGAGTCCACACGCGCTTGGCATGCGGCGGATTGTAGAGCACCAGTCCGATCCCTTGCGCCGCCTCCGCCATGCGCTTCAGAAAATCGATTGCTTCCATTTCCGTCACCGGAAACCAATCCGGCAGGATCACCTGAAAAGCGCCAGGCACCCATTTCACGCTGCGTTGCAGGCGCCCCAGCGAGAGCTGCGCGGACATGTGGCTCGCACCGATCTGGAAGGGCATCCCGGCAGCATTGCACTTTGTGGCAAGACACTCCGAAATCTGATCGAACTCTGCTTCAGTCTGCGTATGAAACTCCCCGGCAGTCCCGTTCGAGTAGATGCCGTCCACCTTTATTTCGATCAACGTATCAATCTCTGCCGCGATTCGCCCGAGGTCGAGCGAGTCATCGCTATTCCATACCGAGAGCAACGTCGCCCAGTTCCCTCGAATCTCTTTTGCCTCCAGCCTTTTCATAACGCTCCTAACTTATCTATGACTTGATTGGTTGGAACCACAAAACCCACAAATGCACAAAAATAATTGCCTCTGATTTCCAACTTACTGACACTTACTGACACTTCTAAGACTTATTGACACTTCTCCAAGTTACCCGTCAGTTTATTCCAGACCTGTCCGCCGTAGACGTATTCGCGTAGGCGGATCTGCGGGCGGCGGGCTAACCTCCAGCGCTGCATCGACCATGGACAGGATGTTTGCAGTGGGCACATCATTCTGAAGCACATGGCAGGGCGAGAGGATATAGCCGCCGCCCTTTCCAAAAATCGCCACGCGCCGCTTCACCTCGCTCCGCACCTCCTCCGGCGTCCCGTTCGGCAGCAAGTATTGCGTGCAGATGCCGCCATGCAGACAGATACGCTTTCCATACGCCTCTTTCAAAATCTGCGGCTCCATCCCTTCTGCTGCAGCTTGCAACGGGTCGAGAATATCCACGCCAATCTCGATCAGGTCATCAATCAACGGTCGTATCGCGCCGCAGGAGTGAAACATGAATTTGACACCATGACTATGTGCGAGATCCGCCAGCTTTTTTACCCGCGGCTTCACAAAGGTGCGGAACATCTCTGGACTGATGAAGAGGCTGTGCTGCATGCCCATGTCATCTGCGGTCCTGAGGATGTCGATCTTGCCCTGCGCCGCAGTCAGCATGCGGTCAAAGAAGGCCACATAGAAATCCGTGAACCGGTCCATCAGCCAATGGGCCATTTCGGGTGCAGCAGCCATGTCCATCAGCAGGTTGTCGCTGCGGCGCAGAAACGTGGGATGCTGGAAGACACTCGGACCGCTCGCCATCACAGCGAAATCCTGCCAGGCGTCAAGCCGAGTGCTGATCTCTGAAAAATCAAACCAGTCCGGACTCGGCCAGCGATGCTGCTGAAGCTCTTCAATCGTGGTCGCCTGGTCCAAGGCGAACTCTACAAACTGCTCCTCGGGACCGGTCGCGGTCTGGACCGTCTTCTGGCGCCACCCCCAGAGGTTTTCGCGCACATTGTCGCCCAGGTCACGCGAAAAAGGCATGGGGCCACGATAGACCGGGTCCACCACGCCCCGCAGGTCTACGATATCGCAATGGAGACGCTCCAGCAATTCGCGATGCGTGGGTGTGCCAAGATCGCAATGCAACCGCTCCTCCACCCAGCGGTTGGGCAGGAGATCGATGGGCACCCGATCCGGCTGGGCCAGATGGACAGCAGTTAATACCCGTTCCTTTGAAGTCATATCTTCATTCCTCACCATTGTTCCCGGATTAAGGCCGACTCCAACAGTGCCAGCAGCGGCGTGTTCGTGACAGAACGCGCGCTGACCGCGTCGCCGAGTTCGAGGTAGCAATCCGTCTCTGCCGCAAAGGCCGGCCACACCGGCAGGCCGGGGCCATTGGGGTTTCCTGCGCGGGCGAAGTTACTCCAATAGGCGAGCATGCGAGAGGCGAGTTCGCGGTCGGCAGCCTCCCACGGCCGGTCAATGACATGCAGGGTGTTGAAGATGTAACCGAACTCGGCCGCATGGAAAGCGCCGCGCAACGCGCGGTCGCGTCCCGGAGGCCGACGGCTGAACGAGTATAGATAGACCGGCTGACCGAGCGCGGCCTGCCAGCGGGCCTCGGCACGGGCGCCCGCGAAATAGCTGTCACGGCTGGCGTCATGGCGCGAACGCGTCGCCTCCTCATCGCTGTTCGCGGGATAGAATTTCAGAAACGCATCCAGCTGCTCGCCATATCGTCTGCGGGATGTGGCGATAAAATCAGCGGCCATGACCGGTGTGTAGGGATCCTCGTCAGACGTCGTGCCAATGAGAAGCGGTACTGCGGCCTGAGCGCCGCGCGCGAACACGCGCACCGTCAGCTCAGGCAGCACCCAGTTGTCCACATTCGGAAAAAAGGGCTGGCAGACGCCCGCAGTGGACATCCTGAGAAGATTTGTCGTAGGAGCCGCACGGAGGGCTTCCACGTTTTTAAAACCGTAGTGCTGCGAAAAGAGAACACCGCGCTGCTCCATGTCCGCCAGCGAGTCCCTTGCATGCGGGGTGTTCAGCGCGGAGCCGCTCTGCACAATGGCCCGATGGAAAAGGCCGGACGCCAGCGGCGAAACCATCAGCCGGTTGACGCTTGAGGCCCCGGCGGAGTTCCCGAAAAGGGTGACGTTCCCAGGGTCGCCTCCAAAGGCGGCGATGTTCCGTCGCACCCACTGGAGCGCGGCAATCTGGTCGAGCACGGCATAGTTGCCCGATGCATGGCGGGGAGACTCCCGGCTCAGCTCCGGATGCGCGAAGAGGCCGAACAAGCCGACCCGATAGTTGAAGGTCACCAGCACGATCCCCTGGCGTGCGAAGGCCTCGCCGTCAAAACAGGGTGTCGACCCATGGCCGGATGTCATCCCTCCGCCGTAGATCCACACCATGACCGGAGACCGGTTTGTCGGTGTTTGGGGGGCTGTCCACACGTTCAGATACAGGCAATCTTCGCTCATGGGCGGCGGAGCTTCCCGGAAGTATTCCACCTGGTAGAACGATCCCGGAGCCTCCCCCAGTTGAACAGGGATCGGCCCCCATTGCGTCGCGTCACGGACACCTTCCCACGGCAAGGGATTTTCAGGCGGCCGCCAACGCAGCCGTCCCACAGGCGGCGCGGCAAAGGGGATCCCCTTGAAGACGCGGACCGCCTCGTCTCTTCCTGCGGCGCCGGACAGAAGACCGGAATCAATGTGCACGACGAGTCCCGTGGTCGCCAGCAATGAACCTGCCGAAAGTATTCCAATCAAACCGATAGCCGTCATCATTTTCATCGTTTTCTCAGCTCCACATGCAGGATGGTGACCATCACCACCAACATCAGCCGTCCTGCACTGCACATCGGCATCATCGCGTTTGCCTCTCTTTCTGAAGCCGGTCCGTCTCCTCCAGTTTAAAGCGCGTGCTCACCACCGAGTGTTTCTCCGCTCCTTCGTGATACTTGATATACGTCGTGGCGACGATGGTGCCGTCGGGCAGCAACTCCATGCCCGGATAGCCGCAGTCGCCCAGCTTGTAGGCGTGCAGCAACTTGATGCGGTACTGGCCCGGCTTCTTGTTGCGGATGTCATCATAAGTTCCGACCCACGCGACGAAGTGTCCTTTTGTCGGGCTTTCAAGAGCCTGGTCACGGAAGGCAATCACGAGCCGTCCGTCCGGTGCATATACGCCCATGTGCCGGTCGCCTGTCAGGCCCCAGGGCGTATCCACGGGTTGTGTCCAAGTCTTTCCTTCGTCCTTGCTGAACATCATCAGGCTGTTCCCTTTGTGCGTGTTCTCGCGAAGCAGGCAGCACAGTTCGTCCTTGTCAGGCGAACGGAAAACAAACGGCTCGCAGGGTTTATTATTATTTGGCCGTGCGATCACCTGCGGAGCAGACCAGGTTAAGCCGCCATCCGTTGTCCGTGTCTGCACGATTTCAGACGCATGGCTCTCACCTTGCTGTTCGCCCCTGTGATAAAAGCCGACATACGAACCATCCTTGAGCCGGATCATACTGCTGAAGGTCATGACACAGCGGAACGCCTCGCCCAGCGGCGGCATCTCCTTCCACGTCACGCCATCATCCTCGCTCATGATGGAGGGCATGGGGATTACCTTCTCCGCTTTCTTCCCAGCAGCGAAGACCCAGATGCGCGCTTTGCCTGTTGAATCCAGTAAGCGATAAATGCTGGGGCAGTTCCGGTGAGTCTTAAATTCTGCTGGCAGCTTCTCGTCAAGTCGCGTCCAAGTCAGGCCTGCGTCATCACTTCGGGCCATGGGGCCGCAAGGGCCGCCATGTCCCATGGTCCATACACAAAACATCGTCTTGCCATCCGGCATCAGCAACGTCGTGGGATGGCCCTGGTAAACAGATGGCGTTCCCGCAGCAACCACGACTTGGCGGTTAGTCTGTCCTGAAATGTCCACGAGCGGAAACGGCTCCGCCACAGGTTCAACAGCCTTCAGCGTGTCGAGCGGAACAGGGGCAAAGAGAATCGACTCATAAGCGCCCTTCATGCCGCCTTCATACAAGCAGGCCGCCTGGCCGTTGGCCAGCACCGCAAGATCCGAGTAGGCAGAGGGGCCTGCATGCAGCATGCGCGAGACAGGCCAGGTTTTGCCGTCATCAAAACTGGCGCGCACGGTCATATTGACGCGGCCTTTCTCGCTGGCCGGATTGGAGAAGAGGATCACGTCCTTGTTATTCGCTGTCGCAGGGACGCGTTCAATGGCTCCCTGGCAGATCGGTTCAATCAGTGTCGGGTCAAGGCGCTGATCCGTCCATGTCACTCCGCCATCGCGGCTGACAGCAGTCTGGCGACTCTTCTTCGTGCGGTCATAGTTGCGCATGTTCAGCATCAGCTTGCCGTCCGCAAGCTCCACCACTTCGCACTCGTTGACCTGATGCTGCGGTGTTGTTCCGCCCAACTTCCAGCTCTTCCCGTGATCATCGGAATAGATGACATGCGAATAGTAGTGCTTCGTCTCCGCCTCGATGTGGTCACACGGGATCACGAGGCGCCCCTTGTGAGGCCCCTGCTCGATTTGAATGCCGCTTCCCGGACCCGTGGCGTACCAGGTCCAGTTGGTCAGCTTCACATCTGTCGTGATCTCGACAGCCTTGCTCCAGGTGATTCCCTCATCAACAGATTTCATCACGAAGACGCGCCGCGTACCCTTGCTGGTCTGTTTGATGATCGCGCCTTCGTGATCATCGCCCCGGTTCCAAGTCGACATGAGCCAGATTGTTCCCGTGTCGCGGTCCGCCACCGCGCAGGGATTGCCGCACGTATTTTCCTGATCATTCCAAATCACCTGCTGTGGATTCCACGTCTTACCATTGTCCATGGAGCGCTTCATGACCAAGTCAATGTCGCCGGTGTCGCCGCCGCCCTTTTTACGTCCCTCGCAAAACGCCAGCACCGTCCCCTGCTTCGTCACCGCAAGCGCAGGAATGCGATACGTGTGATAGCCGTCCTGACCGCTGACAAAGAGCGGCATCCCCTCTGCCTTATCAACGGCATAGAGTGTTGTTCCCAGGGTGATCGCCGCAAAGGCGGCCAGTATTAGTATTGCTCTTGTTTTCATATTGCTTTGATATTACCATGTTCCGTTCCAGAAACCGTTCAAAATTTCCCGATTCTGTTATTTTGACCATAAAGGGCATTAAAGTGAGCGTTTCAAGTAAATTTCGTGATTGACTATTTTGCCACACACACATAGCATTTGCCGATCATAGGTGCTGGAATGCTTCTGGCATAATCTATGGGATGCTTGTAAAATTCTTAAGGAGTAAGAAGAGATGAAACATCTGGTTCATACATGTGGTCTTATGCTGCTTGTAATCGTAAACGGGTGTGCTGCGCCCCGGACTGCGGGTATCCCCGCTGGAACTGTCATGATCAAGGATGATGTCATTCATTGTTTCTCCGATGGAGCTGCAGACGGCATTATCGCTCATCACGCGATTGAGGGGAAGAAATTATGGGTGGACGCGATTCGCCGCAACGGCAAGACGCGACAGATTAGAGTTACCAGCTATGTCGGCGGGACAAAAACGCTGACTCCTGTCAAATTATTCTGCCCGGAAATTGCAGAGGGAACGTTCACCTGGAACATGAAAGTAGAGCGCAAAGGAGACATTGTCTCCGTTATGCTGCCCTGGAACGGCACGCTGATCGGAGATCTGATGGATGTCAATGAGGGCGCGGCAGCGGCAGATGCAATCCGGGGAAAGCCTGCAGTACCGGCGGGTACCGCAGATAAGCTGCCGGTCATGTACAGCAGCGGCGACAGCATTTCGCTCGGCTACTGGCCGTACCTGGAGGCCGACCTGGCCGATAAGGTTGATGTGTATTACCTGAGGGAAGCGGCCAAAGATATGCCGAAGTTACATGTCAGCAACGCTGGACACGCTTCTCAGGCATACGTTTTTCTGGAAAGCGCCTTCAAGAATGTGCAATTCAAGCCTGAGTATCTTCTTATTAATTGCGGCTTACACATGATCGCCACGCATCGAAACAAAGTCGACGAGTACGGCGAGTGGGTTGGAAAATTCGACGATCTGGCGAAACAGCACAATGCCCGATTGATCTGGGTAATGACTACGCCATACGAACAATCATTCCGTCCAACTGAAAACGAAGTTATAATCAAGTTCAACGAGGCAGCTAAATCAATAGCCGACAAGCGCGGTATTCCTGTGATTGATCTTCACGCATGCACTCTCTCTGCAGTCAAGGAGCTGGGCGACAAGCAAGTCTATGAGGACGGCGTGCATTTCCAGGACGAAGTGCGAAAACGCCAGGCGTCATTCATTGCGGCGCGCGTTCGGGAAATCATCAAGCGCAAATAAAAATGTTACTTCAAGCTGAATTGTGTGTTGGGAAGCTACTTCCATGCACGGGTAAGGAAGCATCTCGCCATCCTGAAACTGAAGCGTCACGGTTTTCGGTGAATCACCCGACGGATCGCGACTCCGCTTTTGTCGTACGATGCGACGCTGTATATGCCGTCGCCGTCTAGAGCATTTTAATTAAATGTGTAGTCCCTCACAGAGGCACAGAGGTCACAGAGAAATATGCACATACATGACATGCCGCCCAGTACCACATTCCTTTTGAAAAACCGTTCAAAAATTCCCGATTTTTTTAACCACTTCTAAGAGGGGTGCCACTATCTACTTACGGGGCATTGCCTGCCATGAGTCCGCTCACCCATTGATTGCGATGCAGCCTTGAATCGTTTGCGTTGAGAAGAGGAACCTGGTTGATCGTAACATGTGTGAAGGAAATGTTTGTGATGGGAGCCTTTGGACCCGCCGACATAACAACGATGTCGTTGTTCGCTGCATTGAGAACGTGGATATTGGAGAAGACGACCCCGTCTATCTCGCCCGCTTCCTTGTCAGGACGGCCATTCACGGGCAAATAGGGATTCCCCGGCTGGGTGGGAACCGCCAATATCTGCCCGTTCTTTGGCGGCCAGTTATTCATGACCTTCAGGGTTGCGACCTGCGGGTTACTAACATCCTCGATGACGATCTGATCAAAGGTGATGCGGGATATCTTTCCGGTGGACGTACTGGCAATGCCAACGACCGGCTTGGCACTGCTGTGGGAGAGCTGATGGATGACCGTGCAGCGTTCGAACAATACATCGGATAAGCTCGCGGGGTTTTCTGCCGGGATGCCAAAGCACATGGCCACATCCGACCAGGCGACGCAATTCCTGAAAATCACCTCCCGCTGGGGGAGCCATGCTTTGATCTGGAAGGCGTCGTCGGCGTTGTGGCAGAAACAATCCTCGACAAGCACCTGGGAGGAGCCGCCGATCACCAACCCGTCGGAATTGACGAAGGACCCGATTATTTTTATGTTCTTGACGGTGGTTTTGTCAGAGGCGAACAGATGGATTGTCCACCTCCCCGGATCACAGACCACCACGCCTTCGATTTTTAGATGGGTGCAGTACTCTGTCGTGATCACGCTGGCCCGCTGCCTGCTTTCCAAAGCCTCTTGGGTTGAAAGGACCCCTCGGCCGCGAATCGTCACATCCGTCACATGCCTTGCATGGATAAGGGACGGTACTTTCTTGGCAAAGTCGATGGGGATTCCGGAGGTGCGCTGGTCATAGACAGCGTCCGGAAGCGGGAGCAACTTGACCACGGCGCCTCCGGCAATGTAGACGGTCTGCCCCGTGAGCATGTTCAGCGAGGGGATACGGTGGACACCGGGTTGAAAATAGTACGTAGTCCGTCCGCCGGAAGGGGCCAGCTCGGACGCGGTATGGACCCCGGGGGGAATCGCCATGACATGCGGAGCCGTCAGGAGAGGCGCGTCTTGCTCAAGGGGATTCGCAAAGAGGTGGAGCGGGCGGCGCGTCTGGCATCCCGGCTCGATGCTGAGCTGACAGGGGCGATCCAATTCAAAGGTGATGCTCCGCGCTGAAGAGACCTTCGGGTTCAGCTTGGCTGCGAGGGGCCTGATGGTGACGGTGCTCGTATCGATGCCGTCGCGGCTCAGGGCGTCCCCAAAGACGACGGTGACCGTCACTTTGCCTTGAAAGTCGAAGGAGGCGAAGGTGAGGGGGGTGACCGGACGCCCCATGCATTTCATTGTGCTGGAGCGATCAAAGGCGCGTGATTGATGACAGAAGACCGGCCGGCCATCGACCGATACCTGATAGTCCTGAGACTGGGGCTCTCCACCAGGAAAAGGGTACACAACAACCTGGGCAGATAGCCCGGGCACGATGACGCAGAAGAGTATGGCCCACTTCACAAGCACGATAAACCCTGGCTGAATCATGAATAACTCCTCACTCTAAACAATAACCTTTTTAAAGTTAGCAGATCCCTTTTGAGATGGCGGTCAATATTTCCCTATTCTGTTATATTGACCACCCCGTCATTTGCCTTCGCAAGGATGTTCCGTCCGGCGGCGTATAAAGCCTCACCTTTTCGGTTCATGAGCGGGGCTCCCGCTTTTCGCGTTCTCGGGGACCGGCCTGAAGGTCACAAAGGTTCCGATCAGTTCAGCGGCATACCGGTTTCCGACGGTAAACCCTTCCTTGTTGTCGGGATGCGGATGATTGTGGGTGTAGATCAGGAGGGCGCGGCCTCCGGGCAGGGGCAGGATCGTGTTGTGGCCGCTGAAATTCGGGGACTGGTTGGTAAACATGAGATTCTGGCGGCAATGCCAGGTGAGTCCGTTGTCCCGGCTGACCGCGACTCTGTTGCCGCCGCGTCCCGTGAAGGCTACGATCATTCCATTGTCCAACAGCGTGGCAACCGGCATCACGCCCGTGGGGTGCACCTCGACGGGCAGGGACCAGGTCTTGCCCTCGTCCGTGGAGCGCGCCACCTTGACAGGCGGATACTTCGGCCGGTGGACAGATTCGCCGCTGCGTATAAATTTAACGACTCTCAGAAAAACCAGCAGGTCTCCGTTGGCGGCTCTCAGGAGCCAGGGCTCGCCATAGCCGTCAATGGCGTTGTCGCCTTGCTTATCCAATTGGATGCCATAATTCTGGAAGCTCAATTGCCCGGCCTCCTGCCAGGTCTTGCCGCGGTCAGCTGAGGTGCGGAATTCGATACCATAGGAGCAGCCATTTGAGAACGATTGCCCCTTCAGGATCACATCGAGCTTGTCAATCTGGGCGGCGGACAATATCTTTCCGTCCTTTAATTGAATCATGCTGACCCCATACCTGAAGGACGCGGGCTCTTTCGGATAGATGAGCTGTTTGTCGGCCGTCGGACTCAGCAAACATACCGTGCCTTTCCCGTAATCGGACAAGAAGCTTCCGTCCTCGAGCCTCGCGGCCCTGCCCACGACAGTCGGCTCCGAGATCCAGCTCTTGCCGCCGTCCTTGGATGTCTCCGAGCGGGACTTCTGCCAGGTCAGCCCGTTGTCCGTGGAGCGCAGGCTGCATGCGTTGCCGTCCTCCTTGGGAGAGAGGGCTGTGTCTCTGAACGTTCCGCCGGAGAGCGGACAGCCGAAAAGAAGATCGCCGTTATCCAGCCGGATGGATTTCATGAAGGGGTGCATGGCGGAAATAGGAGCCCTTGTCAGACGGATGGTATTCGAGATGGTCATGACAATCCCGCCATCCATGACGACCTGAGCTTTCGGCGCCAGCTCTGTATTCTTGTCATAGCTCTCTGCGAGAAGCTTCTGTGGCAAGCACCACATGAGCATGATGAACAGGGCACGCCCCAGGTATTGTTGACACATTTCGTTGGGGAGATTCCTCATCATAGACGTCCCTTTGTTAGATTGAAAGACTACAGGATACCACGCCCCTGACAAATTAGCGTTCAAGATTTCATGATTCTGTTATTTTGACCAAGCCGGCCTATCCCCGGAGCGGCGCGGCTTCCCGCGCCGGCCGGAACGCGAAGGCGTTCCGCTCCAAGACGCCGCATGGCGGCAGTCGCTGCGCACAGTCCGGAGCGGCGCGGCTTCCCGCGCCGGCCGGAACGCGAAGGCGTTCCGCTCCGAAAGAGAAAGGTGCAGATCAAGACGCGCCCCTAGGCGAAGGCTTTGCTCGCAAAATCAGAGAAACCGATCGCCTCAGCCTCTGCGCAGAGCGCTTCGGCCTGTGCAGACGTTAGATCCCGCAACGGAAGGCGCACATTACCGCAGTCCAATCCGATGCACCGCATAAACGCCTTGCCAGCAGGAGGCATCCCTCCATGGTGGATCAGCACGGCGATCATCGCATTCGCCCGCGCCTGTTCCTTGCGCGCTGTTGCCAGATCGCCACGATGGAATGCGTCGATGAGCCGATGATAAACCGGTGCCGCATAGTTGTAGGTACTGCCGATTGCGCCCTCAGCCCCTGCGGAGAGCCCCGCAAGAAGCATCTCGTCGCGTCCGAAGAGGATGTCGAAGCGTCCGCCTTCCCACTGCAAGCAGGACGAATAATCCATCAGGTTCTCATGCGTGAATTTGATGCCCGCCAAATTCGGAATCCGGTCCGAAGCAGCCTGCAAGAAATCAAAGGCGGGGATCGTCACCCCTGTGACGCAGGGGATGTGGTAGTAATAGAAGGGCAGGTCCGGCGCAGCAGCAGCCACCTCCGCGCAGAATGCGGCCAGATCCTCCGCCTTCGTCGGTTTGAAGCAGAAGGGCGCCATGCATCCCACGGCTGACGCGCCGATTTTCTGCGCATGCGCAGCCAAGGCGCGGCAGTCGCCCAGCGACGTGTGCCCCACATGGACGATGACGCGCAGATGCTCGCCTGCACACGACTGCCATTGTTCAGCCACTGTCATGCGCTCAGCGTTTGTCATGGACACCCCCTCGCCCGTGGTGCCGCAGACAAACGCGCCCGCAACCTTGTTCGCAACCAGCGAAGCCGCCAGTTTCTCAATAACCGCCACATCGACTTCTCCGTCCTTCTTGAACGGAGTGAACGGTGCAGCAACTAACCCTTTAATCTGGTTCATATGTTTCTCCCTTGATGGTTGTATCGTATCACGGGCTGTCACTGTCAGACGTTCAAAATTTCGCGATTCTGTTTTTTTGACCATGAAATATGAAATTATGGTGACGATGAAATCGATGGAATCGAGGTAATCGATTGAATCGAATCTATCGACTCGCTCGATTCTTTCGAAAAAACGCTTTACTTTGAATCACGAATAATTAGACAATACCAAACTATGAAGCGATCCGTATGCACACTGCCGTTCGAATATGTTGACACGCCTGAGAGGCGTGTGTTCAACCTTGAACCCGACGGCATTCCGTGCATCCCTGCACTGGGGTACAGCCATTATAGCCGTTGCAGACCGAGCGTCTCTGAACATCTGCATCCGGGATGCCTGGAAATCTCCCTCTGCATGCGCGGCTCGCTGATCTTCGAATGTGACGGGCAATCTTACCAGATGTTACCCGGAAACGTCTTCATCACACAGCCTGATGAATGGCACCGTCTCAGCACCAACCCCAAGGGGCTGGTCATGTACTGGCTCTTCTTCCGCCTGGAGTCCAGCTCACGCCCGCTCCTCCACCTCCCTGCCGAGGAGTCCGCTATTTTGCAGCAGACGCTCCGCACCTTCAAGCACCATCTTTTCAAAGGCACGGACCGGCTCCGCCTGGCCTTCCAAAAGCTCTTCGACATTTATGACACGGCGCCAGCCGGCCCCTTCCGGACACTCTCCATGCGGTGCGCGGTGCTGGATCTGCTGCTGGCTCTGATCGAAGCCGCCCAGACCAAAACCGAATTCCTTGAGTCCGCACGCGTCGAACGTCTGATAGAAACCATGCGGAAACATCCTGAAGAGGAGTATCCGGTCGACCGCCTCGTGCACGAAACCGCGCTCTCCCCCAGTCAGCTCACCACACGCTTCAAACAGTTGACCGGCTCGCCCCCCTACACCTTTCTCCTGGCCTGCCGTCTCCGTTCCGCGCAAACATTGTTACGGGATTCCGATAAGACCGTCACACAGATCGCCCATGAGTTAAGCTTTGCCTCCTCCCAGCACTTCGCCATGCAATTCAAACGCGAATTCGGCATCACCCCCAGCGCCTGGCGGGAAAAAAGCACTTGAATATTGCTTATTCTGTCCTGTTATGCCCGTTGAAAGGACAAAACCATCTTTTCCTGTTCTGCCTTTGAAATTTTCTGGCGGGTTGCCACCTGACGCCATTGCTTCACTGCATGGCGAATCATCCCCATCATTTCTTTCGCGTCCAACAATTTTAAATGAAATGATTCCGCCACTTCCATGGCTAATTCGAGTTCGAGCCGATTGTCGTTCTCGGTAATATTGAGCGTCAGCCCGTCCCCTTGCGGGTTCGGGTTCATGTCATAGGCGGGAGAGAGCGTCCAGCCTTCCTGTGCCGCCAGCATGAATCCGTGGTTTCGCAAATGGTCGTCGGTATTGCTCACACAAATATTGAAGACAATCCGCCGCCAGAGTTCGGCAAGGTCGGCTTCCGGCGCTGCTCCGTGCCGCATGATAAATTCGGCTACCTCCAAATAACTGACTCCCGTAGCCGCACTCGCCCCGTCAGAATAGCCCAGCAATGTCATGGCTGAGGCGAAGTGACGCCGTTGTCCAGACAGTGTGCGGTCAAAACGCCGGGACAAGAATGTGTGGTGTCGGCTCGTGAATATGCGCACGGACGCATCCGGCACCTGAAGCCCGGCTTTTCTTGCAAGCTCATGGACAACGCTCTCCCATGCCCCAGTGTCCACCAGATCGGAACGGCTTGGAAACTTCGCGATCCAGAGTCTTCCCCTCTCATCAACAACCCCAGCCTTGGGGCGGGCTCCGCCCAGAGAAGAGCCTGGCGCAAGGAGTTGATTCAGCCACTTCAGCGTCTCCTCATTGTCCTGAAAATCGTTTCCCTCAAATTTAAGGCTGGCATATTCCAAATCGCGGAGCGATGTCCATGGAGGAGTAGCCATCTGTTCGTCGCTATTCAGATAACAGTCCCGAGCACCTTCTTGAAATCGTATCGCACCCATGCGCTGGCCGTCATAGACACCGAGCAGATAATCAAGCTCTGTTAAGCGTGCTTCGATACGCCCGTCGCGCCGAGCATAGCAAGCTTCCCTGCGGCGCATCAGCAGGCGTCCCCAGCGATCCGGCGAGGAGTCAAGAAAGAGTCCGAAGTTCTGCTTTGCGTCTCGGAGGTACTGCTTCCCCGCAAACAATTGAAGTTCCGGATCAAGTTGTTGCGATAAGCCCCCGGAAAGCCATCCGTTATCGTACTCGAATGAAAAGACCTCCTTGCCACGCACCCTGTCCATGGCAAGATGCCCCATTAGTTGAGGCCTCTTAAGGCTGTCCCAGTCAGCATACACGCGAACCTGTCGAGGGGTGTTACTCATGTGCTCTCCTCCCGCTTTGATTTTGGCGCACGTTTGCGCACGACAAGTTTGGCATCTTGAAGTTTCCGTCCAAGCACATCGTCTTGGGCAATAGACAGCAGGTCCTTCTCAAGCCCTAATGCAAACAGGACGAGAAAATAGGCACCCAGGGCCACGCTAGGGTTTCCTTTCTCAACCTGCCAGAGCGTCGAACGGCTAATACCCGCCCGCTCAGCGACCACGGCGGCGCTCAACTGCCGACGCAGCCGTGCCAGCTTGATCTGCTCCCCAAGGAGAGGCAAGACCTTACGCGAGGAAATAGGCAAGTTCGGTGTTGTTTTCATAATGTCGCTAATATTAGACTAATTTTGATATAATGTCAATTATATGAGTTGTTATTATTTTGGAAGTAGCCAGAGGCGCAACTTATTTCTCACAGAGTCACAGAGCGCATCCTTCCACTATTCCGGCATTCCACTCAAGTTATGGACAATCGGTGCGTGAACAACCGTGCTTCTGTACGCGGTATAGACGCATAAGTAAATATTAGCATTGTTTTGAGGAGACCTTTTTCGCATACTGATTGCACGACAATAAAGCAACTCTTCCATGAAAAAAGGAACGCTATGAAAGCAATGATGATGTGTGTGGCGCTCGTCAGTTCAGCCATGACCGTGTCCGGCCAGATCGGTACGGAGTTGATTCCGAACGGGGACTACGCCAAGCTGGATGAGAAGGGCTGGGTTGTCGGGTGGCCTCAATCTCGGAACGCAAAAATCGTGAGGGACCCCGAGGGCGCACGTCTGGTCCTCACGGGGGCGCAGGCCGGCGTCCACTTCTCCATCCCGCTGCAGGAGGACTGGGGCCAACTGAAGCTCTCCACGCAGATGCGCGTCACCGATGTGACACCCGGCAAGGAGTCGTGGTGCACAGGCCGCCTGACCATGAGTTTTGTGGATGCGAATAACCAGCGGGTCGGCGACTGGCCGAATGTCTTCGGCTTCATTGGCACGCTGGACTGGCAGCCCTGCGAACGCCTCTACAGCATTCCAAAAGGTGCGACACGTCTGCAGATCAGCCCGGTCAACCTGGGCGCCTCCGGCGTCGTGGAATTCAAAGCCATCTCGCTGAAACTTCATCGACCGCGCACAAAGAGAGAGAATGCTCCGTTGCCCGAAGGCGCTGAACAGTCTGTCTGGAACCTGGACAACGCCTGGCGCGAAACGACTCCGACGCGCACACGCATTTCGCTCAACGGCCTGTGGGGGTTTCGTCCAGTCTTAACAAATGACGTTCCGAATCACGTGCCTGCCGCCAATGACTGCTGGGGCTGGATCAAGGTGCCGGGCGTCTGGCAGAACAAATGGGAGGGCGACAAGGCTGTGCAACGTACCTGGCTGGCTCCCTGGCTGGAAGAGAATGTCGCAAACGCTTTGGAGATGGAACAGGCGTGGTACAGGCGCGACTGCACCCTGCCCGCCTCATTTGCAGGAAAACGCGTGGTGCTTGATTTCTCCATGCTTCAAACGCACGCCAAGGCTTTTGTCGACGGTGTCGCAGTCGGTGAACTGTGGTATCCCGGCGGCGAACTGGACATCACGCAGGCCGTCACGCCTGGCAAGCAGCAGGAGATCGCCTTGCTCGTGACCGCCCGCCCGATGAGCGCGGAGACCCAGTCATTCATGGCGCCGGAGCGTATCATCAAGGATAAAGCCAGCGTGAAGCTGAAAGGCATCACAGGCGATCTCTATCTCGTGGCAACGCCCAAGACCCAGCGCATCCAGGATCTCCAGGTCATCACCTCCACGCGCGATAAGCAGGTCATCTTCGCTGTCGAGACCGAAGGCCTTTCCGCAGGCCAGTATCGCGTCGAAGCCCAGGTCGAGGGGTGCGGCGAGACGAAGCGCTTCCTCGCGGACGCCGTGCAGCTTGAGTCCAACGGAGTCTTACGCTTGCAGGCACCCTGGAAAAACCCGAAGCTCTGGGATCTCCACACGCCCCAGAACCGCTATACGGCAACCGTGACCGTGCGTTCAGAGAAAGGCGAGATCATTGACACCTTCACGCCGGTGAAATTCGGCTTCCGCGAATTCCGTGTGGACCAACGAAATTTCATGCTGAACGATATTCCAGTCCATCTGCGCGCCTTGCACAACACCTCCATGAACAGCACGGCGGACAAGGCCTGCAAAGCGAGCGCCCTCGAGCATTGCCGCCGCATCCAGCAGTACGGCTTCAATTTCGTGATCGCCGGCAATTATGATTTCCTGCCCGGCGGCACCAGCTATCTGGACGGCCTGATGGAGGCCTGCGATGAGACCGGCGTCCTGCTCGCCTTCACTTTGCCCCATATCAAGGAGTTCAATTTCCGCTTGCAAGATCCGGCTACAGCGTCGCGGTACCGCGAATTGGCGCAGTGGCTGATCCGCCGCGCACGCAACCATCCGAGCGTGGTCTTCTATGCGATGAACCACAACAGCACAGGGTATTACGGCGACCAGAATCCGCTGAAGATCGACGGCCTCTTCGAGATGCCGGACGCCTCGGGCAAGAAGAACGCCTGGTGGGAAAATAACCGCCGCCAGGCGCGCCTCACAGCGGCGATTGCAAAATCCCTTGATCCGACGCGCCCGGTCTATCATCATCAGTCGGGCAACCTCGGCGACCTGCACACCGTGAACATCTATCTGAACTGGGCACCGCTCCAGGAGCGCAGTGACTGGCTGGAGCATTGGTCAACAATCGGCGTGAAGCCGCTCTTCTTCGTGGAGTGGGGCCTGCCCCATATTTCAAGCTGGTCGAGCTATCGCGGTCCGAAATTCATCTGGCGCTGCGAAGCGTTCCAGAGCCTCTGGGCTTCCGAGTTCGGGGCGCAGTTCTGGGGCGATGGCGCCTACCAGCCCACACCCGCCGCAATTGCCGCTTTAGCGCATGAAGAAAAGCTGTGGGCCAAGGGCCAAGAGTTCACCTGGTCGGATCTCAACCGTCCGTTGCGAAACCTGACGAACAACTATCAGAATGTCCAGGCGCTCTTCGCCTCTGACAACTGGCGCTCCCACCGCGCGTGGGGCATCTCAGCCATGCTGCCGTGGGATCAGGGCGATTTCTGGAAGCGCGTGGCGCCGACACCTGTGCGCGCCGTGACGAACAGCCTGATGAACCTCAAGCAGCCGGGCATTGTGCCGGATCATCTCGCCTCGGATAATCAGTTCATCAATGATACTGGAGATCGCAACGCCTTTGTCCCGAGCAGCGTGGGAGAAGCCTTCCTGCGCTGGAACATGCCGGACTGCGCCTTCATCGGCGGCGGCAAGCGCTTCACCGATAAGCGCCATCTCTACAGCAGCGGCGAAAAACTCGATAAGACGCTCGTGCTTCTGAATGACCGCCGTGAGGAGCAAAAGATTTCGTGGCAGGTTAGCCTGATGCAGGGCGAGACGTGCCTCAAGAAGCAAAGCGGATCCGAACGCGTCGGCCCCGGTGCCCAGGCGCGCGTTCCAATGGCTATCGACCTGCCGAAACAGTCCGGGGACTATCAACTCTCTGCCGTCTTTACCTTCGAGGACAACGTCGTGCAGCGCGATACTGTTGCGCTCCGCATCGTCCCGCCGATGCCAGTATGTACACCAACCACACCCCTCACCCTGTACGATACAAAGGGACTCTCCGCTGCGCATCTGAAGCGCCTGAACATCCCCTTCAACCTGTATCAAGAGGGACAGCTCTTCAAACCTGGGGACAAGGTCGTGATCGGACGTGAGGCGCTCGATGAGAAGTCTGCGATGTGGATACGCGAGTTGCCCCAGGGCGTCTGCCTGCTGGTCTTTGAACAGCAGGCCAAGGAGCTGTATGAGCGCCTCGGCTTCCGTATTGCGGAGCGCGGTTCGCGTCAGCTCTTCCCGCGCTTTATCCATCCCGCGACACGCGGACTGGATGCCGCTGATTTTAGCAACTGGCGAGGTTCCGCAACGTTGATTCCCGAGCATCTTCAGGATCTCGATGCGATCGAGACGCGCGATCCGGGATGGAAATGGTGCGACCAATGGAACAGCCGCGTCTGGCGTTGCGGCAACTGGGGGAACGTCGCGTCCGTGCTGATCGAGAAGCCTGCCAAGGGCGACTGGCGCGCGCTCGTGGATGGCGAGTTTGATCTGCAGTATGCGCCGCTGCTGGAGAAGGTCGAGGGCACAGGGCGCATCCTCTTCTGTCAGCTTGATGTGACCGGACGCAGCGAGCCTGAGCCTGTGGCCGATGCGCTGACGATCAAGCTGGTGAATGATCTGCAACAAGTACATGTTGCGGCTGCTCAGCCTGTCCGAGTCCTGGGCTCAGGGGTCCAAGCCCTGTGCGACAGCCTGGGTGTCAAGGTCGCTGAAGCAAGCGGGATTCTGGTCGCCTCTTCCGGCGCAACAGCTCCGGGTAATTTGAAACAGCAGGTGGCCGATGGCTTGCGCGTCCTCTGTCTCGGTATGAAAGCTGACGAGGTGAACGCGTGGAGTCCTCTGCCTGTCACAACCGTGACCACCAATGCCTTCTTTACGCGCATCGAAAAACTCCCTGCTGAATTGAATGGCCTGTGCAATGCGGACTGGGCGTGGCACGGCGCCATGACGTTCGATGCGTTTGCTGTCTCAGAGGAGAACAACCAAGCGCTGAAGGTGATCCATCATGGCAAGGGCTGCGTTATCTTCTGGCAGGTTACACCTGCGATGATCGATGAGGTCAAGCGTCCCTATCTGCGGACCAGTAAGCGCCGCGCCAACGCGATGGCCGCACGCCTGCTGGCTAACCTTGGCGCCGCCTTCGAACCCTCGCGCACGCTCTATCTGGATACGCCACAGAATACCGACGATCCCTATCGCTATTACCGGTGGTAAGTCCCATAGGTCTTAAACTAAGGGGCTAAAATTATTACCAATACCCAAAAGCTAGCAATATGCAAAAAATCGTTTTTAAGTATTTTAACGCAAAAGCCGCAATAAGAAGGGCGGTTATCCCGTCTGCCTCGCGCTGAATACAGCACGGCAGAACGGATAACCGCCCAGATAAAACGGACTTCATTTTCATCAGCAAAAAACAAGTTTTTTGCTGATGAAAATTGAGTTGATTCCGCGCAAATGTTCGCTCCGCCGTCCATGTATCCATGGGTGAGGCGGGCGTGACATTTGCGCTCTCCTTTGCGGCTTTTGCGAAAAAGCATTTCTTTCTTAGCTTAACACCAAATTATAGTTACGGAGACAAACATGCACAAGAATCTAATGATCGCTTTTTTCGTATCAACAAGCCTGCTCTCGTCCATGGCGCAGAGCACGCCCGCGTGCCGCTTTGACAAAGACGGCATTTTTACACTGATGCAGGTGGCCGACATCCAGGATGATGACACGCCTGCGGAACGGACCCTCTCGTTTCTTTCAAACGCGATCAGTCGTCATCGACCCGATCTGATTGTGCTCACCGGCGACAACACCTCCAGCTTCAACCAGAAGGGCGGCTTTGAAAAGGCCATCTCAGCCTTTATTGATGTCTTCAAAACCAACAACACCTGTTTCGCGGTGACCTTCGGCAACCATGATTCAGAGAAGACGGGAGCGGATCGCTACACACGCGAAGAACAATATGCACTCTATAAGCAGTTGGGCGGACACCGGTTCGTCGATCACGATGTCCCTGTTCTCAGCGGCACAGGAAGCGGCGTGATCCCACTCCTTGATGCAACAGGGACAAAACCCCTCTTCAATGTCTTCCTCATAGACTCCCAAGCGTATGCCAAAGGCGGCTATGACGGCGTCAGGGCGGATCAGATCAAATGGTATGAGGAGACGAGCGGCTCGACCCCCTGCCTCTGGTTCCAGCATATCCCTGTCCCCGACATCTTAACATCAGGCCTCCTTGTTGCCGTGCCCACCAACACACCCAAGTGCGTCTTCCACAAGAAGGGGGAGTACGCCGGCACGGGCTGGCTGCTGGCCACGGACCGGGCGGTTGGGAAGCTCAAAGAGGCACCGGCGCCGACAGCGCGTGCGCCCTACCGGGACAGAGAACACACGCATGAAGGGCGCACCCTCTACGAAAGCTGGCAAAAGATGCGCAACCTCAAAGGCGCCTATTTCGGACACGACCATGAAAACACATTTGACGGCACAGATACGAACAACGTGCGCCTCGGCTACACCAAAGCTGCCACGTTAAACTCCTATAACGACAACAACCCCGGCGCGCGCATATTTTGGATCAAAAAAGATGCCACCTTCACCACCGAGATTGTCTCTGAGTCCTCGTTGGCCAAACCCGACAAGCATTAACATTAAGGGGCACTAAGTCTATTTTGGAGTGCGTGCGGCAAGCGGTATTCCGCGCGACGCCGCTTCTTCGGAAATATCTGCTTCGCGATGAATCTCTTCTGGCACGGGTATCTGCGATTCAGTAGGCTTTCCCTCAGAAATAAGTCCCAGTTGTCTGCGAAGCTTCTCAACCTCTCCCTTCAGAGTCAGGTTCTCCGTCTGCAACGCCTCATAAGCAACAAGCAACTTTTTATACTCTATGCCCTCATTCATGATGCGCGGCTCTTTTTTGTAGACTAAACGTTTGGATCATTCAGCTCGAGGTATCTGCGCGATGAAGAGGTTTCGATCATGGTCTGATGTAAGAGCTAATTTTGGCACGACAGATAAAGCCCGTCGGACACCCGTACCAAGCCCGCGATAGGGCAGTTCCCCGCCCTTAGTCGCAAAGGATGCTAGCAACGGGTTGCGGATGACAGACACACCATTGCGAATATTTTCGATCGTGAGGTTGTTGGGGAGAGAACCAGGGCTAATCAATTCAATCCGATTGTCGAACAACATTACCCGCCATGGAGCAGAAATAAAGTAATCCCGGTGCAGCAGCATATTAACAACAAGCTCCTCAAGGGCGGCTATCGGCACTTCCAGATCGCCTTCGCTGTTAAAGCCCTTTGCGCCCTGTATACGCCGTAGGTTACGGGTAAGGAAAGACATCGTCCCCTTGTGCAAGTCACGCAGACACCCCTCGATGTCCTGGCTGTCCCGATACTTGTCACCAGCAGGATCGTTGCCGATGAAAGAGACGGCCTTCACTACGTAAGCAGGACGATACCGTTGAGGATACCGACCAAAAATCATGAGCCCAGCAAGATCGAGCGTCGTATCCTTTGCAAGTCCGAGATTGTTCAGCAAGCGGACGAGCGAAAGGTTGTCTCTGTCAAGCGCCATGTCGAGGGGTTCACCATACACCTTCTCAAAAAACGCACTAAAATGCGTTAAATCCATGTCGCTAGTCGTAGTTCCCTCAATAACCAGCTCATCCGCATGAATAAGGTCGGCACTCTGAAGCATCCGCTGAACTTCCTCGCGAGAAGTGACGCGACGCTTATCCGCTCCTGACTTCACCCAGAACACACCATTGTTATCAGCATACGGCTTCGATATGCCTTCTTGCACGGTGACTACCATAACAAGTAGATCTCCGACAGATATATTCTGGGTTATAGGATTGATTGAGGGCCGCACACTGTTAGTCGCCGTGTTGGAGACAAGCTGGTTGATTCTGCGGATGTCGTCCGCTGAGAGACCGACAACATCCCCATTGTCACTAACCCCAATCAATAGCTGGCCGCCCTTGCTGTTGGAGAAAGCGACAAGGTCGCCCGCCAGTGATTCGGGATTCATGACAGTCTGTTTGAACTGCGTGCGACTGTCTTCTCCTCGTCCAATCAACTCGATGAGTTCTATTGCTTCCATAGTTTGTAAATCTCCTTACATCGCGCGAAGGCTTCGCGACCGCCTTCCATGCGAAACACAAAATAAAATTCATCCCCTGTATCGTTGATACGCCCAATATAATGAACTCTATACGTTTCGCCGTCAAGCTCAACAATATAGTCTAAGTCGCTTTGTCACTCTTCCTCCCCTCTTTCTCCACCGGCAGCAAGGGTGCAGTGAATTTTTCGTAGAGGGCGAAGAGTAATTCGACGCATTGGCGGTCAGAGGTGAAGGGTGCCCAGCGGATGTTTCGCACGCGCATCAAGCTTGTGTGTTTCCGCTTCCTATTGCGGTTTCCAGCGCATCATCACGCTTTTGGCTTTGTAGTCATCCTCTAAAAAGAGGAGATAACTGCCATCGCGCAGCCGGTGGACCCGCAGCGCATCCTCCAGATCCAGGAGACCAATCTCTCCTGTGACGCGCTCCGGAACCAGGTTGCCGACTTCCGCTCCGTCTGTCAGCCGGAAGACTTTCACAAAAGCATTTTTGACGTTCTCCTCCTTCAGTCCGCGTGTATAACAGACAAAGAGATAGTCTCCCGCTATCTCAAGGGACATCGGTTCGGACGATTCGTGGCCGCGGCTGCCCTTGCTGTAGGGCAGGATCTTCGACCACAACTTGACAGGCTGGCCTTTGAGCACATCGCGGTACATGGCGACTGCCGGCCCCATGGGCTTCCAGTGCTGGTGTTTATCCGCGCCGGCATCGCCTCCGAAAGCTGCGATATCACGCGTGACGTCTATTTTGAAACGCCGCAGTTCGCTAAGCTCAGCCGGACGTGCGATTGTGCGGGTCTCCTGCCATGCCCACTGCGGTGCGCCCGTGGGGGTGAACCCTTTGAAGGCCGCTCCGTAAACAGCCTCCCGGAAGACCCGCCAGAGGGTTCCCTGCGCATCGACAAACATGCAGCCGCCCCCCTCCCGTCCGACTGCCTCATATTCCTCGCACTGCATCGCTCCGTCGCCGTTGCAATCGGTCCAGCACCACGCACCGGATTTCGGCTGATTGCGCGGCCAGCCATCCTCTTTCGGCTTCACATGCTTTTTTGAGAAGAGCGCCGCTGGAATGGCTGTCTCGCCGTCGGTCGCTGCATTGAAGCGGTACGCCTGCACATAGTCCTGTCCCATATTCGACACGAAGAGCAGCGGCCTCTTCTGCAGTTTCAGGAACCACGCGTTTGCCGAACAGATGTGGAGTCGCGGATCATCCGGATATTTCCAGGGGTTTACCGTATAGGCCGTATAAGTGGTCTGCTGGCCTGCGGGTTTTGATAAATCGACTGTGAACCGCTCCTCCTTCGAGTAGATGCTGGCCTCCGATTCACTGTCCAGATCAGCCAGGTCAACAAAGAAGAGGCCGCAGCGCCGCCAGCGCAATCGGCCGTCCGGCGCATACGACTCCAACACGGTGCTGCCTCCGCCAGTGCCGCCGCTGTTGGCCACATAGAGATTGCCGGCCGCGTCTGCCCCCACGCCGCGGGGATGATTGAACCGTTTCTCGCCCGTCCGTCCCGCCACGGGTCCGCTAAAAATTCCGTGCAGCGCCCCCACTGTTCCGCAGGGTTTGGGAGTTCCGTTTTTCACTGTGAACATCAGAATCTGCTGCGACACGCCCGTGTCGCTGACCAGCAGACGTCCCTGAGCATCGATGGCCAGATCCGCCGGACGCACCGCGACATCGAATGTCAGAGACGATTGCTTCCGCCCCGCAATATCAAAGCCGGCCAGCGCCCAGGCACCGGTTTTTACGTTTTCCGGCGCCAGCAATATCCAAAGCGTGGACTGCGCATCCATCACCATCCGGTCGGGACGAAGAACCTGCCAGGAGCGCTTCTCCTGCATCGACTCGGTGTCATACACGCGAACCACGCCTTCGTTTTTAACAGCGACAAAAAGTTCGGCCTCCGTGGCCCACAGCCCTCGGATTTTTTCAGCGGCATTATCAGGGGTTTCAGCCACCGGCTTAAAACTCTCTTTAATCGTATCGCCTTTGCCGCCCTTGCCGCCTGCGAATGGGGCTGCTTTGCGGAAGTCGCTGCGCAGACGGCGCGAGATGCCCTGCCACCGAAGTCCTTTGGCAGGCCAGGTCGCAACATCGACCAGACCGCCCCGTTCGTTCTCCACATGCTGCGCGATAAAAAGATACTTTGCGTTGGCCGTGACCGCCTCCCCTCCTCCGTAGCCCCAGCCGTGCGTGTGCATGGCTGCACCCTTCCAGGCGCCCTGACTATCGAAGTGCATCACATTGCCGCCGCCCTCCTCCCAGCCGATGTTTGTAAACACATCCCCCTCCGGCGTCACGAACAGGTCATCAATATCCTGCAGAACCCAGTCGGGGTTGCCACCCCAGTCGTTCCCAACCCAGGACACCTCACAGGGCAGCTCCGCGCCAACCCCGCAACCCGCTATCATCAAACTGAATATATGCCGTTTCATTTGTGATACCCTACTCGACACGGGAGAGTTCGAGCTTGTCGATGTAGAGGGCGCGGATGGCGGAGGGGGCGTTGTTCTTGAGGTCGAAGCGGCCGGGGCCGATCCAGAAGTAGTGGTCGTGCTCCGGCACCCATTGGGCTACGTCGTACCAGACGTAGTCGTCTTGCACTTCAGAGACATTGCGTTCAAGACCGCCCCAGGACTTTTTATTCTTGCTGTCGTAGACGCCTGACCAGAAGGCCTGGCCTTCGCGTCCCGGCTCTTTCTCGACACGCACGCGCATGCGAATCCGGTAGGTCGCGCCAGAGTCAAAAGCCACCTGACTGAAGGGCAGGGTCGTACACCACTCGAAGTGCGTGTTGTAGAGCTTCATCGCGGAGCCGTCCTCCGCCAGCGGATCAGCCACGGTGTCGCCCCACGTGCCGCGCCTGCCCAGGGAGAGCACCGTGTCTTCGATGACAGCGCGGACCTGATTCGTGGCAGGCGCCTGGGGTGCAGGTTTGGTTAGGAAGGTCCAATAGGCGAAGAGCGCATCATGGTGGGGACCGCTTTCCGAGATGCGGATATTTTTGGCTTCCCTGAAACGCGCGAGCAACGTTGTGCCAAGTTCACGATATTCGGCAGGCACGTCGTAGCGCTGCGGATTTTTCGCGACCCAGACCTTCTTCTCCTCGTAACGCGGCAGCCTGGCGAGACGTGTATACAGTACGGGGATTGCACCCATGCGCACGTTGTACGCCTGCGCAGGAGAATCTTTGACAGCCGCCTCGGCCTCCTGCCAGAGGCTCGTGGCGCGAAGGAGAAAATCATCGGAGAGCGCCAACCTGCTGACATCCTCGAAGATCACCAGAGGCCTGTCGCTCTTGCCCTCGTAAAACGTGTGGGCTTCATCGAAATATTTTCGCACGATAGGCGCGGCCTTGCCGTAGTAACCCTCGAAGAAATCCTTGAGCAGCGGTTCAAGCGGCCGTTCCGGATTCCAGAGCCACTTGGCGAGCAGCCACGCCTTGAGTTCCGCGAAGTCGGCATGGCGTCCCTGATACGCGCCCTGTTCAAAGAGTCCCACGACATGGTTGTCGCGGAAGAAGCGCACATTGCCCTGCAGGGCGAGTACGTTCGGGAAGGGGCCGATATAGTCACGGAAGTTGGTGGTGTAGTCCCAGACATAGAGCTTGTCGGTCATCGCGCTCCAGCCGCGCATATCCTCCACAAAGCTGAGGTTCTGCTTAAAGGCGCTCTGGTCGAGCGGCTTGGCAAAATCGCACTCGATGGAGCAGAGGCGCGGCACCACGTTGCGGCGCGGGCGGACCGTCTTCGGCGGCTTGCGCGTGTACTGGTAGGCGAGCGTCTCGATCCAGACGTTAGGGAACTCGCGCTCCACTGCCTCGGCCACCTGATTCACGAAGGTGATCAGGGTGCCGGCATGCGACGCCTCGCGGTCGTCGATGGCCTTGCACGCGGGACAGGTGCAGAAGCCATGCCAGTCGTTCTGGCTGACGCTGAAGAGCTTGGCCGCGGGATCTTTGCGGATGCGTGCGAGCAGGCGTTCGGTCACGATCTTCAGCACGTCGGGATTGGTGAGGCAGAGCTGCGAGTGCTCCTTGACGCGCTTGCCGTTGATCTCGCTGAAGTATTCAGGGTGCGTATCAAAAAACTCTTTCGAAGGACAGAGCAACTCGAAGGTGTGCACAAAGAGGTCGCCGCCGAAGCGGATCTTGCCTCCATGCTTATCTGTCAGCCGCATGCTGTTGCCGTTGGCCTTGTTGCGGACTGCGAGGTCTCCGTCGAACATATCGAACCAGAAGGGCTCGCGCATGGCAAAGGCCGGCTTCTGGGTTTCATCGAGGACCGGGACTGTCAACGTCTCCCGCGTTGGGATCACGCTGTGCCATGAGGTGTACCAGCGGCAACCGCCGAAACGCTCCAGCAGTTCATACACGCCATAGAGCGTACCGCGCGCAGGACCGCCGATGACGAGCAGATGGGAGGCGCACGTCTTCAGGCGAAACCCGTCCTCGCCGAATGCGGCCACATCAGCAGGAGCACCCAGCAATTGCGTTGTGTAACGCGTATCGCCCAGCAGGATCGCCTGCGCAGGAAGCGGCGCCTCATCCGTGACGATGGGCATCTTCACGCCCGTCATCTGCTCCGTGAATTTCTGCAACTCCTCTGCTGCATACTGCTGCGACGCTGAGGCAGCAGCAGGTTTGACGATTGTGAAGAGCGCAGGTTGTCCGCGCGTAGCCAACGTCAGATGCTGCGCAACGAGCGCGAGCGGCACAAGTGCCATCGCTACGACAGTTACGAGTTGTTTCATGTTTCCCCCTTGTTATGCCAATTAAACGAACGCCGTCAGAAAACGGTCAGCGGAAAGAGTCCTGATTCCACTCGACCTGTCTGCATAGTCGACACCGCTCTCACGGCAAACCTGAAAACGGTGTTGCACCTGTAAAGCTTCAGCAAAGGTCACCAGCGAGGGGAGTTTCTTTTCAGGACTGGATTTGGCCTCGACCAGGAGCCATGGCTGCTTTTCCCATACCACAAGAAAATCGACCTCGCGCTTAAGCGTGTCCCGGACATAGTACAACTCGGCCGAGATACCAAAGACATCTTCATAATAGTGACAGAACTTGAGCAGGTGGCTGGCGACCAGATTTTCGAACCGCGCCCCCTCGTCCGCAATTTCCGTCCAGTCCCATAAATAATACTTAGCCTCCTTTTTTAGCGCCCGATCAATGCGCCGATGATACGGCGGGATTTTGAACGCGTAGTAATTACGGCACAGTAACTCCATCCAGCACTTAACAGTCTTTGGGCTTGCTTCTATGTCTTCAGAGAGCGATTGAAAAGAGAGCGGAGAAGCGACGCGGGCCGGCAGGAGTTGCCCAAGCAGTTCAACTTGAGAGAGTGACCGGATATTCTCCGTGTCGCGGATGTCCTCACGAAAGACGCGCTCAAATCGCTCCTTTTGCCATCTACGCAACGTGCGTTCCGACTCCGCAAAGAGCGGCTCTGGAAACCCACCCCAGCAAAAGAGGCGTTCCAGATGCGCTGAGGGCTTCGTAAAACGCAGTTCCGGCGGCTGCTTGGGGAAGGTCTCCTTCTCGACCGCGCGTCCTTCCAATTCCGCGACGCTGAACGGGTGCAGCCGGTAATAGTGGTAACGGCCCAGCAGGGAATCGCCTCCACGTCTGAACACGTCCAGCCGGGAACTGCCGGTCACCAGAATGCTCTCGCCCGTCTGTCGCGTATCCCAAATCCCTTTGATCCAGCCCTTCCAACGGTTGTACTTGTGAAGCTCGTCAAACACGAGAAGGTCGGTTTCGGGTGACCAGCGGTTTTTAAGCAAGGCCTGCCGATGCGCCCGGTTGTCCCAATTGAAATACGCTGGAGCACTGAACGTCGAACCGAGCATCTTCGACAATGTCGTCTTCCCCACTTGGCGCGGGCCGCCGACAAAAACCATCTTGAGCGGCAAATCAGCGCAAATCGGGTCTCTCAGGGTACGTGTGTGGGGTTGAATCATTTGGGACTATCCTCCATTAAAATCATGATAATTATGAACATTACTCCCGAATTGTCAATCCTGATTTTCAGGAGAGATAGTTGCGCTGACGATAGGTGGCGGTGCTGAGCCCCGTCTGGGAACGGAAGTAGCGCGCGATATGCGCGGCATCCGGGAAGCCCAGTGAATCGGCGATGTCGGCGATGCGCAGGGTCGGGTCGGCCAGCAATTTGATGATCAGTCCGACGCGCTCCTGCCGGATCTGTTCGTAGATCGACCGGTTCACTGTTTTCCGGAAGCGCTTTTCAAGAACTCGACGCGATAAGCCCGCCGCCTGTGCAACATCCCCTACTTGGAGTTCGCGCTTGCTGTTATCGCGGATAAAGGTCAGCGCACGCGCAACCTGCTCATCCGCCACAGTGACAATGTCGGTCGATGTGCGCGTAACCACATGACTCGGAGAGATCTCAATCGCAGCGTCGTTCTTCTTCTTTCCCTTCATCAGTCGGTCCAACACCGCGGCCGCTTCGTATCCGCCCTTCTCAGCAGTGATCGCAACACTGGAGAGCGGGATACTGGAGAGCATACAGATCATCTCATCATTATCGACTCCGAGTATGGCGACCTCATCCGGAATACGCAGAGAGCTCTTCTTGCAGGCCTCCGCGACCTGCTGGCTTCGCTCGTCCACGCAGGTAAAGAGGCCCACGGGTTTCGGAAGTGATTTCAACCACGCCATCATGAAGGGCAGTTCTTTCTTCCAGTGCTGACGGATCGTCTTGGGCGGGCGATAGTCTGTCCATTCAAGACCTGCTTCCCTGATGCGCCGGGTGAATCCATCGCACCGCTGCTTGGACCAGAAGAAGTCTGGATACCCGCAAAAGGCGAAGTGGCGGAACCCGCGTTCGATCAGGTGTTCCGCTGCCAGCCGCCCGATCGCGACATGGTCGCTGACGATATTTGGAAGTCCGGGAATTTCTTCCGTGGCGTAGTTCGAGACAATCGCCGGAATGCGCAACTTCAGAATCTCATTCAGGAAAGGGCCTTCGCGCATGATGATTCCGTCCGCGGACTTCATCCGCTCCATTAGATCCTGACGGGAATGCTTCTCCCAGAAGGGCCCTTCATGGAAAAAGACCCAAGGTCCATGCACTTGTGAATAACGGGCGATGCCCTTCAGCAGCGCGCGTTCATACGCACGTGAAGAATCAATCAACAAAAAAACCGTCGGCAACGTTGTTCGCATAATGGTGAATGATAAACGCCATTTGCATTCCGGTCAATAACGTTGTTCTACTTTTTACCGCAACCAGCCTACGCCAAGGCTACGGCGGTCAGGAAGAACGCAGAGAACTCAGAGAAAAGCCCACCGCCAGCGGAGCTGGACTAAACGAGATGCGTAACTTTTATCAACGAATTAAACGAATTGAACGAATTGAACGAATTGAAATTAGCTTAATTCGTTTAATTAGTTGAAAACTCTTAACGTTACAGGCAAGCCAAAAAAAAGCATTAAGAAGTTGATCTTTGAGCTCTTTGTGTTCTTTGTGGTTAAAACAAATCACGGTATAGACAAGACTATGGCCGTTCGCAAATTGGTGAATGATAAACGCAATTTGGCGTTCCCGTCACGGATGTTGTGTGCTAAGCTAATTCCATCATTTTGATAGGAAAGAATTTCATGAAACCGATGACATCACGCGAACGCGTATTAAGCGCCTTTGAGCGGAAAGGCTATGACCGCATCCCGGTCAAGCACGAAGGCACCCCGGAGATCAACCAGATGCTGATGAAGCATTTCGGCCTCTCCACCATGGAACAGTTGCTCCGGGTATTGGGCGATGACTTCCGCTATGTCGAGGCCGGGTATTGCGGGCCGGAGCTGAAGAGCTTTCCGGACGGCAGCATTGAGGGCTACTGGGGTGAGCACTACAAATATGCCGAGTTCGAAGGCGGCAAGTATCTGGAGTCGGTCTATCAGCCCTTTGCCGGCATAGAGACACTGGAGCAGCTCGACCGCTCGCACTTCCCGACTGCGGACTGGTTCAACTACTCGACGATCCGTGCCCAGTGCGAGACACTGCGGCAGCAGGGCGTGGCGATCTGTTTCGGGACAGCCGGGGACATGGACTTCATCAACAGTATCGCCCGCGCCCGCGGCACGGAACAGGTGCTGATGGACCTCTTCACGGATGACCCCGTTTACTTGGCCATCATGGAGGCGCGCTTCCAGTTTTATTTTGAGCAGCACCGCAGAGTCTTGGAGGCGGCGGGCGGTCTGATCGACTTCACGCACATCGGAGAAGATCTGGGCACACAGATCGCGCAGGTGATCAGCAACGAAATTTTCGAGAAGCACTTCGCTCCCAAGTTCAAAGCTTATTTTGAAATGGCGCACTCTTATGGAGCTAGAACCATGATGCATATCTGCGGGTGCGCCATCGCCTTCCTGCCACGCCTGGCGGAGTTGGGCCTCGACGTGTATGACGTGGTGCAGCCGACCACGCCGCAGACCGACATCGCGGAACTTCAGAAGCAGGTCGGCGATTGCCTCACGTTCTGCGGCAGCGTCTGCGTCCAGAGCACGCTGGCATTCGGCACCCCGCAGGATGTCGAGCGCGAAGTCAAACGCCGCCTGGCGCTCTTCCCCACGGGCGGACTCTTCCTCGGGCCGACCCACGCGATCCAGGTCGGGTCGCCGCTGGAAAACATTCTGGCGCTCTATCGGACGGCAGGAAGTCTGATGGAAGCCGTAGACGATAACATCCGCGCCCTCGGCCAAGCTGATGAGCCCGAGACCGGCAGGGTGAATTTGTCGAAGTTGTTTTAGGCTATTAAGCGGGAAAGCGAGGAAAGAGGATGAAAACGATGAACAAAAAGGAGTCGGGTATGAAGAACATGAGAAAATGGATGAGGGTTGCTGCGCTGGCCGCAGTGTGCGGGTTCGCCGGAGTGTCGTATGCGGCGGACAGAATCTGGACAGGTGAAGGAACTGACGCCAACTGGAGCACCGCCGCCAATTGGGGCGGTACCGCACCTGTTGAAAACGACGCGCTGGTCTTCGGGGGCATTACCCGTCTGGCCAACAGCAACGATCTTGCGGTGGACACGCGTCTCAACGGTATCACATTTCGCACCGGTGCAGGCGCGTTCAATCTGACGGGTAACCCGATCGCCTTGGGCGGTGACATCACCAATAACAGCACCGCCATGCAGACCCTCGGAATGGCGCTCGCACTTCAGCAGGACACCGTGATCGCAGCAGCGGCCGGAAGCCTTACAGTGACCGGCACCGTCAGCGGCGCTTACGGTTTGACAAAGAAGGGACTCAGTCTTGTGCAGTTCAATCCCAGAGCCGCCTATACCTACACAGGTGACACGACCGTCAATGGCGGACAGCTTTCCGTGAACTGGATGTATGTCCCCGGTACAGCAAATCCGCTCAGCGCGAGTTCTGGTTTAGTGCTCGCCAGCGGCATCCTGTCGCTTCAAGGTGCCGGCGCATCCGGACAGAGCCAGGCCTTTGACGGAACGGCTCTCCTGACGGGCGCAAATGTCGTTGGCCTAAATACCGGCGGGTCGCTCTCCGCTTCGTTGGGTGCCCTCACACGCGCCTCCGGCGCGACACTGAACATCGCCCTCACGCACACAGGAACGAAGAACCTCTCCTGTGCTTCATGGACTGCAGGACAAACGATTACGGATAGCGGCATAGCCTATTCTACTCTTTACACGGGGAGCAGCACGGCTACGCCTCCGTCCACAGGCAACGACTGGGCTGCTTTCAACGGAACGACGGCTGTGGCAACAACGTATACGCCGAGCACGCCGTCAAACCTGATTGACAACGCGAACATCGCAGCAGGCACGGACACCACACTTTCGAACGACACCGCCGTGATATCGCTCCGCTTCGCGCAGGCCCAGGCGCGCACCATCACTCTCGAGCCTGACAAAACACTGACAACCGGCGGCATCCTTGTTTCCGGCGCAGTGGGTAACAACCTCTCTTCCATCACAAACGGCACGCTCCGTAGCGCTGCGACTGTCGCAGACCGGGATCTTGTCATCATCAACAACGACACGAGCAGCAGCCTAACCATCGGCGCCGTGATCGCCAACGCCGTGGCAGGCGCGACCGGCCTCACCAAGTCCGGTCCCGGCGTCCTGACCTTGACCGCGGCAAACACGTACACCGGTCCGACCGTGATCAACGCAGGCAATGTCATTGTCAGCAGCGTGGCGGCCAAGAGTACGGCGCAGCCGTTGGGTAAGGGGGACATCACGCTGTCGGGCGGCAAGCTTTCTTTTGTCGTGGGGAACTCGCTGTTTGCGACCGACAAAAATCTGCATTTGGCGGAAGGCACGACCAGCACAGTTGAAGTCAACGCATTGGCAGATGAAAAGGGGATCAACGGTTCCGGTCGGATTACCGGTGCAGGAAACCTGGTTCTCACGGTTAAGACTGCCTCTGGGTATACGGGTTATCCGCGTCTCATCATGAACGGGTCTAACACGTTCAACGGGGCGTTGACGATCAGCATCGGGACGTTGCAAATCAACGACAACCCGGTCGGAAACAATGCGGATGTGACCATTGGCGCAAGCGGACTTCTGCGGTTGGTGACGAATGGGGCGAACACACGCCGATGGAACATCGGGGCGCTATCCAGTTCCGGCGTCATTCAGGGCGGTTACAGTGTGGGGTCCACAACGGTGTTTGCTATCGGAACGCTGAATACAGACACAACCATCGCCAATCGGTTTGAGGATTACAGCAACGGAAAGGCGGCACTCGCGAAAGTGGGCACCGGTACGCTCACGCTATCGCGGTCCACAGCGAGGATGTATTCCGGACCAACAACCGTTGAGGCGGGCACCTTGAAGATCGGCATAAATGATGCGTTGCCGACCGCCTCGGCGGTGACGGTGTTTGAAGGCGCTGTTTTGGATGTCGGCACGACGACCAACGCGCCGCCTTCGGTCCGCGGAGCTGGAACGCTGCGCATGAGCGGCACGGGAAGTCTGAACGTCTCAGGCACGCTGAATGTGACGAATATGACGCTTGAGGTCACGGACGTGGCGTTGCTGCCCAAGGAGACGCGCGTGATTGCAACAGGTTCGCCAGTCACCGGTCCCTTCAAAGCAACGAATATCGCGGCTCCTTGGACAGTGAAATACAGCGGCACGGAAGTTCGGCTGGTCTATAACGGCGGCACGTTTATTCGAATTTTCTAAGTTGTCCGGCCTTCGTTTCAATGCCTTCAAATTGTTGCTGCTCCAAGACCCAAAGGGACCATAGTCCGTTTTCTTTAGGTGAGTGAATCATGATGAATCAAAAAGACAGACAACGCATTTGCGACCTGGCCACGCGCTGGAGCGATTTTGCCGCGCAGCCTGTCATGAACGAGCGGAAGCGGCTCTGGCGGGCAGTGCATGACCTGAAGATGGTGAGGCCGATGATCCTGGTCGAGACTAGCTCGGTTGAGGGGTTTGTCACGTCAGACGAACTGCTCTGCCAAGATCCGTTCTTGCGCGCAGTCGAACGCAACTTGTTGGAGACCTTGCGCCACGCGGAGGAGGTGGGCGACGATGTGGTGGTCGAGCCGTACTATCGTCTCGGCTGGCAGATGATCCTTTCAGACTTCGGCGTGCCGGTCGAGACCAAGCCCGCCACCACGTCGACGGGAGAGAAGTCGCTGGGCTACAGTTTTAACTTTCCTATCAAGACACCTGAAGAGATCTGCAAGCTGCGAAAACGCGCCTTTAACGTGGACAGAGAAAAGACGCTCCAGATGAAGCGGGTGCTGGAGGATGTGATGGGCGATATTCTTCCAGTCAGGGTCGGCAATTACGATCCCTTCAACGTCGACCCGGGCGACGACGGCTGGGCAGGCATGTTCTTCTTCGGGCTGACCTGGCAGATCTACCGCTTCATCGGCAACGACGGCCTGCTGTACTGGCTGTATGATGCGCCAGAGGCCATCCATGCACTGATGGACTACATGCTCGATGACCGCACGCGGTTGTTCGACTATATGGAGCAACAAAAACTCCTGGACTTCAACACGGACAACCAGATGGCGGGGCCGAGAGGCTATGGTTACACCTCCGAACTTCCGCAGCCTGATTCGGACGCGCCGGTGACCCTGAAGAATCTGTGGGGCTGGGCTGAGTCGCAGGAGACGACCTGCATCTCGCCGGAGATGTTCAAAGAGTTCTTTCTCCCCTACCTCGCCAAGCTCAGCTCGAAATTCGGTCTGATTTATTACGGCTGCTGCGAACCGGTGCATGACCGGCTCGACCTGATTATGGAGGCGATTCCCAATCTGCGTTCCGTCTCGGTCTCTGGCTGGGCCGACTTCCAGAAGATCGGCGAGATGCTGGGCAAGCGGTATGTTTATTCGCGTAAGCCGTCGCCAAACTTTCTCAGCGGCGCAAACCCCGACTGGCAGGCTGCGGAGGAGGACATGCGCAAGACCCGCGCGGCCACGACAAACTGCAATGTCGAGCTGCTGTTACGCGACTTGTACACCGTGAACGGGGAACGCGGCAGGCTTGCAAAATGGGTCGAGATGACAAAGTCGATTTTTAATATGTGAGGGAGGGGTTAAGCATGAACAAGAGGATACTTGCACTGGCGCTCTTATGCGGGACCATGAGCGGCGTTTCAGAAGGGGCGAACGACAAACTGGAAAAGGATTTCATAACGCCACCCAAGGAGGCGCAGGCGTGGTGCTACTGGTGGTGGCTCAACGGCGCAGCCAGCAATGAGGGCATTACCCGCGATTTCGAGGAGATGCAAAAAAAGGGAATCAGCGGGGCGCTTCTCTTTGACGCAGGCGAGGCGGGAGCAGGAGCACCCCGAGGTCCGGCCTTCATGAGCCCCGAGTGGCGTGAACTCTACAAGCACGCCGTTCGAGAGGCGGATCGTTGCGGCATCGTGCTGACCGTCAACCTCTGCAGCGGCTGGAATGCCGGAGGGCCGTGGATTACGCCTGAACATGCCGCAAAAAAACTGGTCTGTTCGCAAACAATCGTCAAAGGGCCTGGGAACATCGCTGTCACCCTGGCGAAGCCACAGGCCGTGCAGGGCTTCTATTGTGACTTGGCTGTCCTGGCCTGTCCCGTGGGGACAAACACGTTCTCCGCTGCGTTGAGCGCCAGTTCACAATACCAGCACTACAGTCCATCCTTGGCGGAGGATGGAGACGACGTATCGCGCTGGATCTCCAACGGCGACAAGCCTGGCATGGGACCGACACCTGAGAAGCCAGAGTTCCTTCAGTTTGCTTTGGAAGAGCCTCAGGTGGTTGCCGGGATCTATTTAAAGCCCTATCCGGAGTGCGGCCCCAGCGAGGTCGAGGTGCAATGCTCGGATGACGGCCAGGTGTTTCGTCCACTCAAACGCGAGACCTTCAAGCCACTGGAGGAGAAGGTCATCCTCTTCGAAGAGACCCGCGCAAAACAGTTCCGCGTCATCTTCCTCTCGTCTCATCCCTTTCATGGTCAGGCGAACTGGAATGTCCAGGTGTCCGAGATTGCGCTGCTGGCACCAAATCAGAAAACACCGGCCACGCGCTCCGCATGGGAGAGCCGTTCCGCAATCGAGATCACGCGATTCATGACTGAGGATGGCAAACTCGCGTGGCAGGCGCCCGATGGCAAGTGGAAGCTCCTGCGCATCGGAACCACGCTCCATGGCGACAAGATCAAGTGTGTCGGGTCAGGTCCGACCGGACTGGAGATCGACACGATGAGCGCAGCGGCGATGGATGCGCACTTCGCCGAAACAGGCGCGAAGATGCTCGCCGATGCCGGTCCACTGGTTGGCAAGACAGTTCAGTACTTCCACATCGATAGCTGGGAACTGGGGCAACCCACCTGGACGCCCAAGATGCGCGAAGAATTTCAAAAACGGCGCGGCTATGATCCGCTGATCTGGCTGCCGGCCGTGCTGGGGCAGACGGTGGACTCGACTGAAGCGACCGCCCGCTTCATGCAGGACTACCACCGCACGGCCGCGGACCTGGTGGCTGAGAACTATTATGGCCGGCTGGAGGAGTTGTCTGTAAAAGGCGGGCTCCGGGGAACGCATCCCGAGTCTGGCGGTCCGTTCTTTACTCACTGGATTGACGCACTGCAGTGCCTCGGCAGAACCGCCATTCCGATGGGCGAGTTCTGGCGTCGGAACTACGAGCCGAATGGCGATGTGACGCACAGCGACAACCCCAGCCTCAAACAGGCTGCCAGTGCCGCGCACATCTATGGCAAGCCGCTCTGCCAGGCCGAGGCCTTCACCTCCATGGCGGCCTGCGATTGGACAGCCGAGCCTTGGATCTTCAAGGATATCGGGGACAAAGCCTTTTGCGAAGGGCTGACCCGCAACGTGCTCTGCTTCTGGGTTCATCAGCCCAAGCTCGATGCCAAGCCCGGCTTCCAGTGGGTCCACGTCGGCACGCACTTTGATTGTAACATCACCTGGTGGCCGTTGGCGGACGGGTGGCTGACTTACCTGTCGCGCTGTCAGCTCATGCTTCGGCAGGGTTTATTCGTTGCGGACTTCGCCTACCTTCAGAGTGAAGCTGTCCCGGGTTTTCTCCAAAAGCGTCACGCACAGCAACCGCTTCGTCCTGCCGGTTTTGACTATGACGTACTCAACGCAGAGGTGCTCCTGACACGCGCCACAGCTAAGGACGGCCGTCTCGTATTGCCCGACGGCATGAGCTACCGTTACCTGGTCCTTCCGCATGAAGCCAACGCCATCCTCTCTCCTTCGACCCTGAAGAAGATCAACGAGCTGACAGCGGCGGGCGTGACAATCGTTGGCCCGGCCTCACGACTCGCTGATGTTCCGAAACTGCGCCAAGGGACGCTCGATGCCATCACCCGTGCCGATGGCCAATTGTCTGATATCGCATTCACGACATCCATGCCCGGCGCGAAGTTCGACTGGATCCATCGCCGCGATGGCGAAAAGGAGATCTACTTCATCAGCAACCAAAGCCTCCATGAGGTGACGGCGACCGCTCGCTTCCGCGTGAAAGGCAAGGTGCCTGAACTCTGGGACGCGGTGACTGGAAAAATCCGAGCACTCCCAGCTTACAAAGCGACAGAAGACGGTTGCATGGAAATCCCCATGTCCTTCGCGCCGCGTCAATCGTTCTTTGTTGTCTTTCGTCCGCTGGTAGGGACGGTTCGCCGAACCGTCCGCGGCGCGCCCGGCGGTCGCGCCCTACCGAACTTCCCCGAGCTGAAAGCGGTCATGGAGCTGACAGGACCATGGGAGGTGACGTTCGATCCGGCGTGGTTCTATCCGGATAACGGCACGGGCGGCAAGATGACCTTCAGCGCCCTGTCGGACTGGGCGGCGCACGCTGATCCAGCGATCAAGCACTATTCGGGCATCGCCATCTATCGCAAGAGTTTCAGTTATCAGTTATCAGTAATCAGTAATCAGTTGTCAGTAGGCAACACTGATCACCGATCACTGATCACTGACCACTCTCCTCTCTTCCTCCACCTCGGCGTTGTCAAGAACGTCGCTCGCGTCCGCCTCAATGGCAAAAATCTCGGGACTGTCTGGACGGCACCGTGGCAGGTTGACATTTCCAGCGCCGTGAAGCCAGGTGCTAACACATTGGAGATCGAAGTGGCCAATCTCTGGCCCAACCGGCTGATCGGCGATGCGACCCTGCCCCAGGAGCAGCGCCGCACCGTCACGAATGTCCGCACCTATGATACCCAGGAAACAGCGAGTTATGGTTGCAAGAAATGCGGGCTTCGCAAGAAGGACGGGAAGCCCGCCGAGTTGCTCCCTTCCGGGTTGCTGGGGCCGGTTCGGATCATCAAAGAGGAATGAAGGAATAATGGAACATTGTAATAGTGAAACTGGAAACTCGAAACTGGGAATATACCGGGCTTCCCGGGCTATACGTGCTTTCCGGGCTGTACGATTGAAAGAACAGACAAAAAAAACAGATCGTTTAGATGCTGATCTTTGCGTTCTTTGTGTTCTTCCTGACCGCCGTAGCCTTGGCGTAGGCTGGTTGCGGTGAATACTTTTACAACGAAAGCCTATATGTTATGCGAGAAATGACAAGACTCTTTATGGCCGGATTGTTCGCAGTGTGCATGTTCAGCACCTCCTTGACCGCAGGCGATCTGCAAAAGGATTTCCTCAATCCCCCCGCCGCAGCCAAGCCCTGGGTCTACTGGATCAACATGGACGGCCATTTCACAAAAGAGGGGATCACTGCTGATCTCGAAGCCATGAAGAGCGCCGGGGTCGGCGGCATGATTCACATGGATGTGGATGTGGGGGTGCCGCGCGGGAACGTGGCCTTCATGAGCGAGACCTGGCAGGAGAATTTCAAACATGCCGTGCTGGAATGCGAACGGCTGGGGCTGGAGCTGACGACCATCACGGGGCCAGGCTGGACCGGCACCGGCGGGCCATGGGTCGAAGCGGAACAGTCCATGCAGCATCTGGTCCCCGTCAGCGTGAACGTTAAAGGCCCTGCACCTTTCAACCAGATCCTGCCTAAGCCGCAGCCGCGCGTCTCGCCGTATCATACGACCCAGACGCCCCAGATGCGCAGCGCCTTAGCCGACTTCTACGAGGATGTGGCCGTGTATGCCTTTCCGCGGCGCGAGCCTGTGATTACGGACATCGCCGAGAAGGCGCTATTCATCCGAGACCCCTATACCTCCAAGCCGGGTATCAGGACGCATCTTCCATCGCCGACGAGCTATCCGGCGCTGGAGGGGTCGAAGGTGATTGACCCCAAGACAATCATCGATCTGACCGACCGTCTGCAAGCCGATGGCCGCCTGGAATGGGAGGTGCCACTCGGGGAGTGGACCATTCTGCGCATGGGCCGCCGCTCCAGCGGAGCCAATACCCGCCCCGCACCCGCTGCAGGCCTAGGGTTCGAAAGCAACAAGTTTGACAAGAAGTCATTGGAGTCCCACTTCAAGTCCTACTTCGATCCTTTGCTGGAACGGATCGGTCCGCGTCCGAAGGAGCGCACGACCGGCTTCACCGGCATGGATGCCGACAGTTGGGAGATGAGTTCGCAGAACTGGACGCCCGGTTTCCGCGAGGCGTTCAAGCAGCGACGCGGCTATGATCCGTGGCCCTATTTCCCGGTCTACTCCGGGTGCGTTGTCGGCAGCCGTGAAATCTCCGAACGGTTTCTGTGGGACGTCCGTACGACCTGCCAGGAGCTTCTGCTGGACAACCATATCGCGCACATGAAAACGTTATGTCACGCGCGCGGCCTCAAACTGGCTATTGAACCCTACGACATGACCCCGGTCAACGACTTGGATCTGGGATCGTACGCCGACATCCCGATGGGCGAGTTCTGGCATAACCATTTCAATTCGGCTTGGAGCTGTATTGAGGCCTCCTCCATCGGACACGTGCTGGGCAAGTCCGTCGTCGCAGCCGAAGCATTTACCGCTGTGAAGACCCATTGGAAGACCTCGCCCTGGACGTTGAAGAACCAGAGCGACTGGGCCTTCGCCATCGGGATCAACCGGTTTGTGATTGTCTCCTTTGCCCATCAACCCAGGCTGGACAGAGTCCCTGGCATGATGTTTTCCAACTACGGACTCCAGTGGGAACGGACGCAGACCTTCTGGCCGCTGGTGGGAGCCTATCACCAGTATCTGGCGCGCTGCTCCCATCTGTTGCAGCAGGGCGTTGCTGTATCGGACATCCTCTACCTGACACCGGAAGGGGCGCCGCATGTCTTCCGCGCCCCGGACAGCGCCCTGCATGACGCACGGGGCTGGATGCCTGACAAGAAGGGCTATGGCTTTGATGCATGTTCGCCACGGATGCTGCTCGACCGGGCCAAGGTGAAGGACGGGCTGATCACCTTAGGCGGCAGCTCCTACCGGATGCTTGTTTTGCCCCGCTTCGACACGATGACGCCGGAACTGCTTGAACGCTTGATCGCACTCGTCAACGCCGGCGCCACGGTTTACGGCGCGCCGCCGATTGCCTCCCCGAGCCTCAGCAACTATCCGGAGTGCGACACACAGGTCAAGGCGCTGGCGCAAAAACTCTGGGCCGCCACGCCGACAGCCGAACGCCGCCTGGGCAACGGGCGTCTGATACTGGACGCGGAGGCGCAGCCCGGGAAAGAGAGCGGCGTCAACCGTCCGCTCTATCCGGACTATACAGCGACGGAAGCCGTGTTGAAGGGGATGGGCCTCCCCGAGGATTTCGTCTCCGACGGCCCGCTTCGCTACGGTCACCGCCGGACAACAGACGAGGATATCTATTTCATTAGCAACACCACTGACAAAATAGTAGTGGCCTCTTGTGTGTTTCGCGTGACGCAAGGCGCACCCCAGTTGTGGGATCCCCTTACCGCGGAGACCAAGGCTTTGCCCGAGTTTACCCGCAACGAGAAAACGACTGCCGTGCCACTACGCTTTGAGTCCCATCAGAGCTTCTTTGTCATCTTCCGCAAGTCCCAAGTCGCAAGTCCCAAGTCCGAAATCAAGAACTCCCCGGAGCTGAAGCCGGTGATGGAACTGACTGGGCCGTGGACGGTGCAGTTTGATCCGAAGCGCGGCGGGCCCGAAGGGATAGTGATCAGTAATCAGTTATCAGTGATCAGTAATCAGTTATCCGTTATCCGTCCGGAAGGAACGGTTGTCTTTGATAAACTTCAGGATTGGACAACGCGACCGGAGGAGGGGATCAAATATTATTCAGGCATTGCGACCTATCGCAAGAGTTTCAGTTATCAGTTATCAGTAAGCAACACTGATCACCGATCACTGATCACTGACCACTTTCCTATCTTTCTTGACCTCGGTGTCGTTCGTGAAATGGCACGCGTCAAATTAAACAGCCACGACCTCGGCGTGGTCTGGTGCGCGCCGTGGCGCGTTGATATTTCAAGCGCACTCCAGCCTGGCACAAACACGCTTGAGATCGAGGTCGTCAATCTCTGGCCGAACCGTTTGATCGGCGATGCCGCAAAACCGGAAGCCGAGCGTCTGACCTGGACAGTCATTAAAACACCCTACACGAACAAGAGCGAACTGCTACCCTCGGGGCTGCTCGGACCCGTGCAACTCTTGACGAACTGAGGCTACCAAGAAAATAATATCATGAACACTGACTTGAAAAGACCGAACAAGGAACGCTTATTGACCACCCTGCGGGGCGGCATACCTGACCGGGTACCGAACTACGAGATCCTGATTGAGGCGCGCAACGTGAAGGCGCTGCTGGGACAGGACATGGGTACCACCATGGCGGCCTCGCGCGGCGACTCGGGGGAAGCGCTGTATGCACCGCCGATGGCACCCGAACAGTTCGCCGAGATCTGCCAGAAGACCGGTATGGACGCCATGACGCTCGAATCGTTGTGGGCGCCGCTGAAATGGCGGGATGAGAAGGGCGGGCTGCACGTTATCAACGACCGGCGGATCAACGAATGGGAAGATCTGGAGAAGGCGATCCTGCCGAATGAGGAGTTTGATTTCACTCCGCGTCGGGAGGTCATCCGGGAGTATGTGCGCGTGGCAAAAGAACAGAATTTGGCCGTCTCCTGGTGCACGGGTGCCTTTTTCCAGTGCAGTTACTTCTTCCTGTGCGACTTCAACGAGTTTTTGGTAAAGTTCTACACGGATCGAAAATTTGTGGAGACGCTGTTTGATATCTGTACCGACTATTATGTGCGCATGGCTGAAATAGCCGTCGAGGAAGGAGTCGACGTGCTGTTCATGGCGGATGACATCGCCTTTAAGAGCGGCACCTTCGTCGAACCTGAATCCTTCAAAGAACTCTGGATGCCGCGTGCGAAACGCATACTCAAGGTGGGCAAGGACGCAGGTCTGCCAGTCATGTTCCACTCGTGCGGAAATCTCACGCATGTGATGGACAGCATCATCATGGAACTGGGGCTCGATGCACTCAATCCGATCGAGCCCTACTCGATGGATATTTACGACATGAAGAAGCGGTATGGCAACCGACTGACGCTGAGTGGCAACATTGATATCGCGGGGCCTCTGGCGTTCGGGACGCCTGAACAGGTGAGGGAAGAGGTGCGTCAGCACATGGAGCAGCTCAAGCCGGGCGGACGCTACATCCTCTCAACCAACCACAGCGTCATGGACGACATCCCGCCGGAGAATTTCAGGGCCATGCTTGATGCGGGGCTGGAGTTTGGGAGCTATTGAAATCAAATAATAATTAACCGCAAAGAACACAAAGGAAAGAAGAATGAAGCAAACAAATGAGAAAAGGCATCTCATGTATCGGATGATTATTGGGGTATTATTGCTGTCGCACATTGCTATGGCAGATGGACTCTCACTGGAAGGAGGCTTCGCTGTCCCGCCTGCGGAGGCGCGGCTCCACGCTTACTGGTGGTGGCTGAACGGGAATGTCACCAAGGAGGCGATCACACGCGACCTGGAGGCGATGAAGGAGAAGGGCTTCGGCGGCTCGCTGATCACGGATGCTGGCGGTGCCAGTCAAGATGGCAATCGTCCGGTGCCGCACGGGCCGGACTTCGGCAGTCCCAAATGGCGTGAGCTTTACCGGCACGCCCTGCGCGAGGGTGCGCGGCTGAACGTTGAGATGGCGCTGAACATCCAGAGCGGCTGGAACCTCGGCGGTCCCAGCGTCACACCCGAAGACGCGGCGAAGATCCTGTGCTACACGGAAACCATTGTCAAGGGACCCGGACCTGTGACGGCGAATCTTGCAGCACCCCAAGCGCGCAACGGCCTGTTGCGCGAAGTAGCTGTTGTGGCCGTACCTGACCGAGCTCCTCAGGTTTCAGGCGAGGTCACAGCCTCTTCATCGCACAAGGATTATCCGGTTTCGCTTGTAAGCGACAACGCCGTCGGTACCTTCTGGGTCTCTGACGGCATCGCGTCCGGCACGAATGCGCTGGCGTGGATTCGCGTTGCGTTTGATTGCGACCGCGCAGTCAACGCCCTCTCGCTGACCGGGCGTGCGAAGCACGGTCCAAAAGAACTGGCCGTCTTCGCCATGAACGCAGACGGAACCAAACGGCCTATTGCCGGAGGAAGTATCGGGCCGACCGGTGTCTGGCGGGCGACGTTGAAACAGCCCCAGACGATCCGCCAGGTGGAATTCTGCATCACGGATGCGTACGACACCGCGCCCGTCAACGGCAAGCCCCGAAATGTACAGGTGGCCGAGATCAGCGTGTCTGGCCCCGGCTGGCAATGGCCAGTCTCGTCGAATACAGATCTTATCCCTGGCTGGGACGTGAAAGCGCTCTATCGTCCGGTCGGCGGCGCGAATACGGACCTGTCGCTGCTGGTCCCCGGAAAATCATCGCAAAGCGCATCCGAGACAATTGATCCTGCACAGGTGACGGACGTGTCGCGGTTTGTCGACGCGAAAGGAACCTTGACGTGGACGGCCCCTGCAGGAACGTGGCGCGTGTATCGCTTCTGCTATACGGTTTCCCCTGCCGCGCATGTCTCGACCTGCAGTGAGGGCTGGAACGGACTGGCGCTTGACCCGATGGACGCCGGAGCCTACCAGCGCTATTGGGACACTGTGGTGGAGCCGCTGATGCTGGACGCGCTCGCAATCAAGAATCATACCCTGAAGTATCTGCACACGGACAGTTGGGAGATCGAGCCCTTCAACTGGACCGAGAAGCTTCCGGAGGAGTTCCAGAAGCGTTGCGGATATGACTTGAAACCGTGGCTGCCCGTGTTGGCTAAAAGCACGGTGGGCGGCACGGAGACGAGCGAACGGTTCCTGCACGACTTCCGAAAGACGGTTGCAGCGCTTGTCGCTGAAAATCATTATGGCCCGTTTTTGAAGAATGCGCACCGCCACGGCCTTCAGGTGCGCGCTGAATCCGGCGGACCGCACGGTGTTCCCATCGATGCCCAACATTGTCTCGGGATCATCGACGCGCCCATGTCGGAGTTCTGGGCCACATCGTGGCGTCACCGCGTGCCGGACCGCGCGCGCTTCTTCGTCAAGCAGCCCGCCTCCGCAGCCCACACCTACGGCAAGAAGATCGTGGCAGCCGAGGGGTTCACCACCATCGGTCCGCACTGGCAGGAGACTGTCTGGGACAATCTCAAGCCGAACTTCGACCGCGCGCTCTGTGAGGGACTCAACCAGATCGTCTGGACGCTCCTCACCTGCTCGCCGAAAGAAATGGGCATGCCCGGACAGGAGATGTTCCCCGGCACGCACTTCAACCCGAACAGCACGTGGTGGCAGCAGTCTGAGGGCTTTCTCTCCTACATCAACCGCTGTCAATGGATGCTGCGGCAAGGGCTCTTCGTGGGGGATGTCCTCTATTACTACGGCGATCTCGCGCCGAATTTTGCAGGACTCAAGGCGATGAACCCAGCAGGGCTACCTCCAGGCTACGATTACGATGTGGCCTCCGAATACGTGCTGCTCAACCGCGTGTCTGTCAAGAACGGACGGATCGTCCTGCCGGACAACATGAGCTACGGCGCGCTGGTCTTGCCGCCGCACCGGACCGCATCCCTGGCCGTGCTGCGCAAATTGCGCGAACTGGCAGCAGCCGGTGCCATCCTTATCGGGCCGCGACCTGATTCCAGTTCAGGACTGATGGCGTGGCAGAAGGGCGACGCCGAGACACAGGAGCTGATCAATCACCTGTGGGGAAAAGATTCGAAAAAGGGAGTGGTCAAGCACGACACCGCCGCTGATTGGCTGAAGAGCGCCAGCCTTGCGCCGGACTTCGCAATAGGAGACCGCACGATTACAAACGCACCTCTGGATTATATTCATCGACAGGATAACGGAACAGAGATTTATTTTGTGGCGAACCAACAAGCAACAGCACTGCGTGTTGACTGCCTGTTCCGCGTGAAGGGCAAGACGCCAGAACTCTGGGACCCAGTCACCGGAACACTCCGCCCACTTTCAACATCCCAAGGCACCGTAGACGGCAGGACGAAAGTCCCTCTGGCCTTTGAGCCGCTGCAAAGTTTCTTTGTTATCTTCCGCACGTCGCAGGTCCCACGTCCCAAGTCCGCGGGAAAGAACTTTTCGGAGCTGAAGCCCGTCCAAGAGTTGACAGGCCCGTGGAACGTGCAGTTTGATCCGGCCTGGTTCTACCCGGATAACGGCACGGGTGGCAAGATCACGTTCAATGATCTGTCTGATTGGACTGATCGCTCCGAGCCTGCAATCAAATACTACTCCGGCCTTGCGACCTACCGCAAGAGTTTCAGTTATCAGTTATCAGTAACCAGTAATCAGTTGTCAGTAGGCAACACTGATCACCGATCACTGATCACTGACCACTCTCCTCTCTTCCTGTCGCTGGGCACCGTCCGTGAAATGGCGCGAGTCAAAATTAACGGCCGCGACCTTGGCGTGATCTGGTGTCCGCCATGGAATGTGCAGATTCCCGCAGGAACACTCACGAAAAAAAATAACCGTCTGGAGATCGAGGTCGTCAACTTCTGGCCCAACCGCCTGATCGGCGACGCCGCGCTGCCGCCCGAGCAGCGCCGGACCCGGACAAACATCACGAAGTTCTACGAGCCGAAAGGCGATAAGCACTACACGACCCTGATGCCCTCCGGCCTTCTCGGCCCGGTGACGCTTCAAAGGATTGTCACAGAATAGAAACACGGGGAATCATGGGATGATGAAACTTGAAACTCGAAACTTGAAGAGCTAACTTTTAGTTACGGATTGCGCGGATTGACTCGGATTGAGAAATTGAGATTTTTCGTGTCTTTCGTGTGTTTCGTGGTAAAAAATTAAGAGGTGATAGCAATGCAAAAAATGACAAGGCTGTTAATGACTGGGCTGTTGGGAACACTTATGATCGGCACCGCTCTGGCGGCAGGTGACCTGACGCGTGAGTTTGCAAATCCGCCGGACTCGGCGCGGATGTGGACGTGGTGGTTCTGGCTGGGGGACAAGGTGGACAAGACGAGCATCACGGCAGACCTCGAAGCGTTGAAGGCGCAAGGCATCGCTGGCGTGACCGTGTATAGTCTCAGCGGCCCTGGCGTGCCGGGCAAGGGTCCCGACTACATGAGCGCCGAGTGGCGCGAGTTGTGGAAGCACACGCTGAAGGAAGCGGAGCGCCTGGGACTCGGCGTCAGCACCATGCTCTGCAGCGGGTGGAACGCGGGCGGTCCGTGGATTCAACCCGAACAGGCGTGCAAAAAGCATCTGAGTTCAGAGCTCGTCCTCACAGGTCCGCAGCACTTCAAGGGTAAGCTACCGATGCCTAGTGCCGATAAGCGCTTCTATCGCGATGTGGCGATCCAGGCGTTTCCTGTGACTCCGGTTCCTGCGGACAAACCTGTGATGAAGCTCACTGCCAGCAGTTCGCATAAAAATTATCCTGTGAATCAGGCCGGAGATGGAGATGGAGCAAGTTTCTGGGTCAGCAATGGAGAGAAGCCGAATGAAGGGCCGAGCAAAGCTAAACCGGAGTGGCTTAAAATTGATCTGGGTGAACAGCGCGTGGTGAAGAAGGTGGCCTTTCAGCAGCGTCACGGGTACGGTCCCAAGGATGCGGAGCTTCAGACATCAGATGACGGAACAGCGTTCGCGCCGGTGAAAACACTGGTGATGGAACGTGACAAGTCTGCTGAGATCCAGTTGCCGGATAAACCTGTGTGCGCCATTCGCCTCTTCATCACCTCCACGTATTCGCCAGAAAGCGAAAACGTTCAGATCTACGAGGTTCTTGTGGATGGTCAGCCGCTGAAGCAGGGTGGTCCGTCGTCCCTGATGGCACTGAAGGCGCTGAGCAATACGGTTTCAGGGCAGGCACCGACAAAGGAGATCAATGGGGCGGTGCTGAGACCGTTGCCGCTGGAAGAGCCGGGCACAGCGATTGCAACGGCATCGATTGTCGACCTGACCGCCCGCGGCACGGCTGACGGTGAGCTGGAGTGGGATGTGCCAGCAGGCACATGGAAAATTCTGCGCACAGGCTTTACATTGACTGGCGCTAAAACCTCCTGGTCATCACCCACAGGAGTCGGGTTTGAATCAGACCCGCTGGATGCTGCGGCCATGGAGTTCCAGTTTGCCAATACCGCGGCACTCCTCGCAGAGGATGCCGGATCATTGGCAGGGAAAATTTTTCGCTCCGTACAGATTGATAGCTGGGAGATCAACCATCCGAATTGGACCGCAGGTCTTATAGACGGTTTTAAAAAACTCCGTGGCTATGATCCGCTCCCCTATTTGCCGGCCCTCTCCGGGCAGGTCGTTGTAAATGCCGAGACAAGCGATCGTTTTCTCTATGATTATCGCAAGACCGTGGGCGACCTGGTGGCGGAAAATTATTTTGGCCGTCTCAGCACGCTTGCCGCATCCAAGGGGATTGTGCAGCAGAGTGAAGCCGGTGGAGTCTGTTCACCGAAAGCCATGGCACTCGATTGTCTCAAGAATCTTGGACTCTGCGCCATACCCATGGGCGAGTTCTGGCAGGATGGTGCCTGGGTGGAGGCGAACCAGAACAAGAACGGCAAGCAGACCTCCTCTGCCGCGCATCTGTACGGCAAAAAAATCGCAGCCGCAGAGGCCTTCACCTCATTTATTCACTGGGTGGACGCTCCATCAAACCTTAAGCCCACGGCGGATCGCGCCTTCTGCGAGGGCTTCAACCACTTCTTCATCTTCTCCAGTGCGACACGGAGTGAAGATGGTTTGCCGGGCACCGAATTTTGCGCAGGCACCCACTTCAACCGCAAGATCACCTGGTGGAACCAGTCACGCGGATTCAACGATTACATCGCACGGTGCAGCCATCTTTTGCAGCAGGGTCTATTCGTGGGCGACGTGCTCTTCTACAACGGCGATCAATGTCCGAATTATGTGGGGCCCAAGCATATCGATCCCTCGGTCGGACCAGGCTATGATTACGATGTGTGCAATTCCGAAATTATTCTGACGCGCTTGTCCATCAAGGAGGGTAATATCGTTCTGCCGGACAACATGAGCTACCGCGTGCTGGTGCTTCCAGAGTATACAACCATGCCCGTCGAGGTGCTCTCCAAGCTCAAGGAACTGGTGACTGCGGGCATGACACTCATCGGGCCCAAACCTGAAAAAGCTCCAGGGCTGAAAGATTTTCCGACCTGCGACGAACAGGTAAAAACCATGGCGGATGAACTCTGGGGTGCGTGTGATGGCAAGACAGTCACAGAACACGCCTTCGGCAAGGGACGTGTCGTCTGGGGCAAGAGCGTCCGCGAGGTGCTGGGCGCGGCAGGTGTCAAACCTGACTTCACCTATACCGACGCGCAACCCGGCGCGTTCCTGGACTGGATTCATCGCAGCGTTGACGGCACGGAGATCTACTTTATCGCCAACCGCAACAACCGTGCTGAGAAGGCGACCTGCTCCTTCCGCGTCCAGGGCAAACAGCCTGAGCTTTTGGATCCGGTGACGGGAGAGGCGCGTGACGTTGTTGCCTTCAGCCAGAGAGATGGATTAACTACCTTTCCCCTAACCTTACCACCGCATGGCTCGGTCTTCATCGTGTTCAAGACGGCAACAGGTTCCTCCTTCGCTAAAGCTACGGCGGACAAGAACTTGAAACTTGAAACTGGAAACTTGGCACAGAAGCCAGTCATGGAGCTGACAGGGCCATGGACAGTGACATTCGATGCGAAGCTCGGGGGGCCGACAAACCCCGTCATCTTCAACGATCTGTCTGATTGGACTGCTCAGTCCGATCTTAAAATCAAATACTATTCTGGAACAGCGACGTATCGCAAGACCTTTGCTCTTGTGCAAGTTGCCAGTCAGCAGTTGGCAGTCAGCAGTGCGGTTTCAAACTGCCCACTGCCTATTGCCGACTGCCGACTGTATCTTGATCTCGGCGTCGTCCACAATCTGGCGCACGTCCGCCTCAACGGCAAGGACCTCGGCGTGGTCTGGTGCGCGCCCTGGCACGTGGACATTACGCAGGCTGTGAAGCCCGGCAGCAACGACTTGGAGATCGACATCATCAACCTCTGGCCGAACCGGCTGATCGGCGACGGGAAGCTCCCGCCCGAGAAACGGTTCACCCAGACAAACATCGACACATTCTACAAGGGTGAGCACAAACTGCTCCCGTCCGGACTGCTCGGACCTGTGCATGTCTTAGCCGCTATTCCTGATCACTGAAAGACCAGCTCCCCCCACGCGAACGGATTGAGCCAGGCCTCCTGCGGCAGGTCGCTGACCAGATTCGTGTCCTTGTTCGCCCAGTAGGTCCGCGCGGTGTTGATGGTCCCCGCCGAATCCGACGAAATGAAACCGAAATCGCCGCGCACCTTCATCCCCTTCAGCGGCTTCAGCCCCAGTGCCGACAGCGGCAACGAAGCCTCGACCAGATAGCCCGAGGCTGTCTTCGAGACGCGCACCATTGCATCAGAGAGCACCTCGACGCGGTCGAAATGTTTGGGCGCGACCGGGGAAGTGTAGTCCACGGCCAGTTGTTTGTCCGCCGAAGAATCAACCGCCTTCATCAGCACCGCCACAGGCTTGCCGCCCAGTTGGCTGATCACGACGCGCACATCGGCCGCACCCGGATTGCGGCGCTTCTCGTCAGTTGTCAGCGCGCCGTCCGTGCAGAGCTGCACATCCACACAGTCGCCTGTCTTGAAGAGCCGCGTGAAATCCTTGCCCTCGTTAAGCCATGGCGTGTCATCCTGAATCGAGTAACAGAGATAGAGGCGCGTCTCATCATAAGCCATGCGCGCCGTGCCCTTGAGCGGATACCCCAGGCGGTCGATGCTCAGCTCAGGAATGCCTTCCCAGTCATTGTCACGTCCATTGATGTCAGGCACCTTGTCAAAACGCTGCACCGTATAGACCTTGGGCGGGGCTTCCCGTTCCGCACGCGCCTGATTCTCGCGGTCTGCAGCGGCAAGCTGCCCATCCGTGATCGCACACGCGCCGGCCTTGAAGCGCCGGACCGATTCCAAGCCGTTGACCGTCAAGATCATGGCGGCCTGGCGCGGGAAGCCCGTGGTCATGCGGATCTTGCCGTCGGCCTGCTTGCCGAACCAGCCGTTGAAGGGCTCGCTGCCGTGCGAGAAGTTCTCCATCGGCATGCCGACCAGCTGCTCCTCCTTGGCCGGGAGCGAATCGCCGGGCAGGCGCCCGTCCTGGAACATCGCGCCCACAAAGAGCCCGTCGGTGGTCACAAAGAAATCCTGGCCCAAGTTGCCGCGCATCACAAAGACCCGGCCCACCTCGTCGTTCACCTGCGCGACGCCCACAATCTTGAGCGGACCGATCAGCATGCCTGGAGAGGGCATCGGCGCGCGATGCGAACCGTGCACGCCGGGATAGCGGTTCGGATACTCCCACCGCACACGGCCATCGCGCGAGTCGATGCCTGCGAGGCGCGTCGCGCTCGCATACCCCTTGAAACTGAGGCAGAGCAGCAGGTTCTCCTCGACGACCGGCACGAGGTCGCCCCGCTCTTCGACACCCAGCGGCTGCATGCTTTCGCGCGTGTAGACCGGCGCGCCCTCAGCGGTGAAACGCGCGGGCGTCACCTTGCTGATGCCGTTGACATAGAAGACGAAGTCCTTGCCGATACGCTCACCCCAGCCGCTGCCCATGGGAATCGGAATCGTGTTCGGCCGATTACGTTCACGCGGCTTGAGCGGCTGCACGATGTCGCACTCGCTGCGCTGCACACGGCCGTCACTGTTGGTGTCGTTCCAGAACACACCGTCGAACGGATTCAGCCCCGCGAACTCGCCGGAGGGCTCTCCGAGCACCTTTGCGCCGTGATCGACCTTGCCGCTGATTTGGCCCACGGTCGTGATCGCCGACACCGGGCGCCAGCCCTCCGCTGTCTCCATGAAGATCTTATAACCAGCGAAATCACGATACGGCGGCGCGAACAGGTACTCGTGCGCCTTGCCGTTGACTGTCGCGCTGAAGCGCTGCGGCTGGCCGTGCTCGCCGGGGCCGATCAGGAACGTCTCGCCTTCCACGGCAGGATCGGGCACCCACAACACGCGCGTCACATGCCACGTGCGTGAAGCCTTGTCGAGCTTCAGCTCAATGGGGCCCACATAGGCCAGCGTCGGATCGCTGTCGTGCAAGTAACAGCCCGTGCCTGCGTAGCCGGTGTTGCCGATGTAGTCGCGCACCAGCGAACCGTCCTTCGCGCTCCAGACCGAGACGCGGCGCGGGAAGTCCCAGCGCTCGACCGCCCAGACATGGCCCGCGGCATCCGCCGCGACTGAACTCACGGCGCGCATCGCCTGCGGCTCAAACACGCCGCGGATCGGCCTCCCGCCTTTTTTGCCGCAGGTGTAGCGGAGCCCGCCCTTGGGCCCGAAGGCTTTGATCTGCTGATCCGGGCCTGCATCCATCACCACCACATTCCCCTCGCGATCGACGCAGAGCGCGGAGGGCATGACCAGCCCGGGCGTTTCAAGCGCCGTCTGCTTGCCGGTCGCCAAGTCGACCCGGCACACTGTCTTGCCGTCCGTGCCATACGCGCACCCGTCAGGAGCGGCGGCGAGAGCTATGAGCCGCTCGGTCTTCACCAACGCGCCCTTCAGCAACGCGCTCTCTTTATCCACCTTCGCCAGATAACTTTCAGCAGCCGAATTCGTGGCGTTCAGCAGGACAACCAGCTCTTGATCCGTCGCTGACAGACTGACGGGCAGGCAGTCCTCTCTGCCGACCATCTCCGCGACCGGATACTCGAAGGGCAACTCCTTACCGTCGCGCACAAAGGCGCGATAGGCTCCGGTCGTCTTGTCGAGGCGGATGACCACGGCTTTTGCGATGTGCCAGCCAGCAGGCACGCCATACACATATTTTTCATCCGCCGCCAGCACGGTCGCGCCGCGCTTCTCGCCCCAGCGCTTGAGCCCGTCCGGCCCCACGCCGATGATGCCGCTGCCGCCTTCGGCAAAGGCCCACGAGACGATCATCCAGTCGCCCGCCCGCGCCACGCAGACCGGCGCGCTGTGATCCGCGCCCCACGCGCTCGCGCCGGAGGAGGTCGGCCACGGCGGCGTGCCGGGATTGTAGAAGCACATCTCATACTCGGCTCCAAGCCCGTTGTGGACCAGGCCGCGTGCAAGGTAGCGTCCGGCCTTCACCAGCTTGCCGGCGTCATCGAGCCCGTCCCAGCCGACCTCGACCGTGCGCGTCGTCGCGTTCTCGGCCACGCTGTACTCCTCGGGTAGCAAATCGCCCGCCAAATTACGCACGCGCTTGCCCTGCTCGTCTTCGACCACGAGCGTCAGCCGCGCCGCGCTCTTGGGCACCTCGGCGCGGAACTTGAAGCTGCCCTCGACGCGGCGCTCGTCGGAGACATAGCGGCGCGGCGTGAGTCCGCCCTTGTCCAGGAGGCGGGCGTCGCCCCACGACTTGATTGCGCTCCAGAAGAACTCGCGCGAGGTCTGACCCTTTTGCAGGTTGTCGGCGTAACGGTGCACCGGCCACGTGTTGCCAGTGGGGTCGCCCCACAGGAACTCAAAGCCCAGCTTGAAGACCAGCTCGGATTTGATCTCCGGCACGGTCTTGAAGAACAGCTTCCACGGGACGCGGAGCTCCTGAGAGAAGCCCTTGCCGTCCGCATCCTTGAGGTAGGCCAGCTCGATGCCTTCGCCCAGGACCGTGCCGCCCTCGGGCGCGACCAGGAGCTTGGAGATCTCGCCGCCCCGCGAGTTCAGCGGATCTTTCCAGATATCCCACAACAACACAGGTTGGCGTTTCGGCGCATAGTACCAGGTGGTGAACCACGTCGTCTGGTCAGCGGTGCGCAGGCGCATCTGCACGGCGTCGGACTTCCAGCCCTCGGTCGGGTTGAAAGCAGGATTGACGGTGTTGAACATCGGCGTGGGATCGCGCCACTTGACGCCCAGGTAGAGCGCGTCCTTGTCCCACATAGCCGCGACCTCGGCGGAGTAGCGGTTGCGGATCGACTGGTCCGCGAAGCACCAGATGCGTCCCGAGAAATCCCACTCGTCCAGCTTGCCGTCAATGGTCACGCGTCCGGGAGACGGCACGACAAAAATCCCCTCGTTCTGACTCTGTCTCCCAATCATGTTCTCGGCGCCATCCGCGCTCGTTAGAGCCAACACTGCCAATCCGACCAACCGCTTCATCGTTCTACCCCCTTTAATTTTGTCCGTCCCCGCAGACACGATTTATTTTTCCTCCCTCATGACAAGTTCCGCCACGCAGACACTTTCGATCCTGAGCTGCCCCTGACATACTCCGTCAGGGATGACAGGCCGGATCGAAACCGCATGTTCTCCGGGCGGCAACAGCGCCGCATGCCTTCGCCAAATAAAGAGATTCCCTTGTCCAAACTTATGCGTGAACGGCCAGTGTTCACCTTTACCTTTGGCATACGGCAAAGGTTGACCATCGAGTCGCACCTGTAAGGCGAGGCCGTCCTGATTGCCCTCGCCAAAGAACCCAATGACATTGCCCTTGAACTGCACCTCCAGCGGCGCGATTTCCCCGCTCTCCTTGGCGTCACATCCAGCGACATCGCCCATCCAGCGGCTGGATTGCCCGTCGAACCAGAGCGCGGTGCGGTAGGTCTTCATGGCCCGCCAGCCCTGGGCCATCGGCGCGTCAGCGAGACGGATGCGCCTGAGCTGCGTGACCTCGCCGAACAGCGGGCGCGGAGGAACCCTGCCGGAAAGCCCCGCCTTCACAGCAGCCTCGAAGCCGATCTTCGCAGCTTCGAAGAAGATTGCGTAGCCGGCGTCATCCGGATGTCCGCCGTCGATGGACCATGCCGCGTCGATCGCCAGTGTGCCGTTGGTCAGCGCCTCCTGCATCACAGGAAAGAGGTCGCCCTCCGCCACCTGATAGGCCGCAGCCAACTGTTGGTAGGCTGTGCGGCGCTGCACAGTCGCGAGGTTGTAGGCCGCACCGAACTGCCCTTTGAACCCAAAATACAGCTGCTCCACCGCGATGCCCTCTTGAAGCATCCGCCGCAGCAGCGTCTCGTAGAAGCAGCAGGTCTCCCGGTCCCTTCCCGCATAGTTGTCGTTGGCCATGAAATCCAGAAAAACCAAATCCGGTTTACGCGAAAGCACATCACGTTCGAGCCGGAAGACGCCGAGGTCAGACCCTGTGCCCCCGATCGCGCCATCGTAAAACGTAAACGGCGCGCGCGGATACCGCTCCCGCAAGTACGCCATCATCCGGCCGCGATAGCTCGTCAGCTGCGGATCCGTCGCGTTCGCGCCCCACGTGAACGAACCCCCGAAGAATACGACGGTCAGGGGCTCTCCATTTCTGGCCCGCCGGTCGATCGAGGCGAACGACGCATCCCGAACACCCGCAGCCAGCCCGGCAGTCGCCATTGCAATTGCCGCGCAAACAGATAACCCAAATCGCATCAACATCGTTCCTCCCCTTCTCAGTTCAAAATTTGCTCTTGTCTTCCCCTCACTTTTCGAAGCGGAAGAGCCCCCACAGATTGGGCTGAAGCCCGGCTTCGCTGGGCAGGTCTGACATGATGTTGGTATTCTTATTCGCCCAGTAGACGCGGCTGGCCGCCAGCGAGCCGCTCTGGTCGCTGAGCACCCGGCCCACATCGCCGCTCGTCTCGCCCAGTGTGCGAGGATCCAGATGAATCGCGGCCAGCGGCACCGAGGCCTCCAGCACATAATCCTGGCCGCGCCGCACCACGGCTACGCGAGCCTCTTTTAAAATCGCGGCACGGTCGCACCAGACTGTGCGCCAGGGCGAACTGAACGGGATGCGCTCGCCACGGAAATCAGGAATCTTAAAATCATAGAGCACACAACGGGGCTCGCCTTCGAACATGGCGAAGCTCAGCCGAATATCACCCGCGCCCGCTTCGGTGCGGCGGGCCTCCAGCCCCGCCCGAGTCTGTAGCATCACATCCACCACGTCGCCGCTCTTGAAGAGCTCCAGCGGATTGACGCCTTTGTTCTCGAAAGGGGCGCGGTCATCGTGTCCCTGGAAGAGCACGTAGAGGCGGGTCGCATCATAGGCCAGCGCGAACCCGTCGATCCGGCTCGCCGGCCACTCCGTTGCGAGGCCGTCCACCGTGATTGCACCCTCGGCCATGCGCGGCACGGTATAGGCTTTCGGCTGCGCCGTGCGCAATGCGGCGAGCTGACGCTGCTCCTGCGCGGCAACGATCTGAGCAGGCGTGACCGCGACAGGACCGCCCGGAAGCCGCTGGATCTGGTCCAGCCCTGTCAGCTCAACGACGGAGCAGTGATTCTTGCCGCAGACATAATAGTAACGGTCTCCGACCTTCTGGAAGGTGCCGCCGAAATGCTCGTCGAACAGGCTGGTCTCCGCCAGCACCTCCGGCGTGGGCGGCGTCGGCGTATTCCAGAGCAAGCCGACCCGCTGGTCTTTGAAGACGCGGTCAATGAAGAGCCCGTCTTCAGCCGTCATCAGATAGGTGCACCCCAGATTCGAGTTGAAGGCCACCACCTCGCCCAGCGTACGGTTGACTGGCACAATGCCCCAGATGCGCGTCGGCGCGATCAGCACGCCCGGCTCGTCCCCGCGTGCGGTGGTGCGGTGTCCAGCGTGCAGCCCCGGCCAGTCGTTGCGGTAGCGCCAACGCACCGTGCCGTCCGGCGCGACGCTGGTGAGCGGCCCGCCGAGGACGATGACGTTGCCTTGGCTGTCCGGCATCAGGGCCTCACCGTTGCCCGGCAGTGTCTCGATCGGCACGTCGTAGAGCGGATACCCGTGGCGCGTGAAGCCCATGGGCGCGAAACGCACGATGCGCCCCTGGCCCGCGTTGGCCGCGGCCACGAAGCCGCTGCTCATGCGCCAGTTCCATCCGGCTGAGGCGCCTTTGAGCAGTTGCCCCCCGAACGCTATCTTCCCGAATTTCAGCTCGGACGGCTGAACGCGCCCATCGTCGTTGAGATCGGTCCAGGTGAAAAACCTCTGGTCAGGCGAGTAACCCGCTATGTGGTTCGTCAAGAACGCACTGGATTCCCACGCCTTGCCATCATGCCGGTCAACCTCCGGCTCCCCGAAGGCTGCCCGCAACGCGATCGAGGACCCCATGGCAGCCACCGGCTGCACGTGGTCGCCCTTGTGCTGCCAGAGCACCAGACTCGGATGGCCGTGCGGCGGGCCGAAGCTGGTGAACCAGAGTTTCTCGCGCGAAAACCAGCGTGAAAATCCGTCGCCGCTTTTAGCGCGAAAGGCGTACGTGGGGAAGTCGCCCGCTGCAAATTGCGAGAAGCGCGGGGTGTCCGTACGGTAGAGCAGGTTTTTCAGCGTGACGTCGCCGCGCTTCGGATCGCGCCGGAACTCCAGCCCCTTGTAGAAGAGACGGGTGGGGTCCGCGGGATCGACGCAGCCGTCGCCGCCATACTGCGTAGGTCCGTAGACCGCTTTGACGCAACGGCCGGAAGCGGCATCCCACAGGCTCACGCGCTTGGTAAACTCGGTGTGCTCCGCGACCCACACGCGGCCGTCGGACCCGACCTCGACGCCGTACGGCTCCTCCAGGTCGTCGTTGTCGAAGGGGCCGACCTTGCGCATGCCAGGCTTGCCCAGCGTGGCAATGACCCGTCCGTCCGGCGCATAGCCGATGACCTGATGCAGCGGCTCGCCCTCGCCGACGTAGAGGTTGCCCTTCGCGTCGACGCCCAGGCCGAGCGGATTGCGCAGCTTGCCCGCGAACAGGGTGTTGACCCCATAGCTGGCCGCATCAATCGTGACAACGTCTTTGCCGCTGGTGGTCACCAGTTTCCCTTCGCCATATTTGCGCAGACGCCCCGGCGACAACAGGCGGATCTCTTTCACCAGCACTGGCTTCTGGTCATCGAACTGCTTGTAGGCGACATCCCAGCCGAACCCGCGCCACGGCCCGGCCAGACCCCGGCTGATGTCAAACACCTGCACCGTGTTGGACGCGGCGATGCTGATAAACGCGCGGTCTCCCACCACTTGAAACCCGGTGATGCCTGTCGCGAAGAAGCCCGCCTTCTTTCCGGTCTCGCGCTGGAAAATCTTCCGGCTGGCCTTGGTCTTGGTGTTGATCTGGATGATCGCCTGATTGTCGCCGATCCAGCCCCCTTCGCAGAACCCGTAGTAGAAATCGTTGTCACTGCAGATCTCCTTGGGGATGGCCACCCAGATGCGGTCGATGCCCCACAGCTTGTTGGCGTCGCTGTCCGTCTCGACGATGGAGTCGCCCGCCTCTGCGAACGCGCCCAGCCACATGCGGTCGCCCGCGCGGCAGAGGGTGCGCGGCGGTTCGTGGTCGGCCAGCCAGCCGCCCGCGCGGTCCGGCGTCTGCCAGGCCACATGCGCTAGCGGATACGGGTAGTAGCTGTACTTGTAGTCGACTTTGAGTCCGGGCACATAGAGTCCGCGCCACGTGTAGGCTCCCGTCTTCAGTACAGGCTCGCCCGTGACGTCCTCCAGATTCCAGTGGATCGTATGGGTTCCCGCAGCGAACTCGACGCCCGCGATTGGATTGGCGACCACCTCGCCGCGCGCGTCACGGATCTGCACCGTCACTTTGCCGGGGCCGGGTATCGAGAAGGTGATGGGCACTGTGCCCGCATCGCGGACCGAGGCGGCCGGAACGGGGTCGCGCCCGAGGTCGCGCAGCGCCACGATCTCGCCGACGCCCACCTGTTTCACGCCGCCGGTGACACGCAGACGGATGCCGCGCGTGGTGATTGCAGCGCCGAAGTCAAAGAGCCGCAGCGCGCGAAACGCCCCCTCGGCACTCCATTCGCCCTGCAGGGTCGTCCAGCCCGACGCGGCCGTGGCGAAACGCGGGTCGCCTTCACCAATATACGATTCCACTACTGTCTGCCCGACACCCTTTTCGTCTTTGCCGCGCAACAGGGCGAGCATGCGGAGCGGCTGCGGCTGGGACCAGCTCAGCATCAGCCATTCGGGCGTATCGGAGGTGATCTCCGCCTCACGCGGCACTGTAAAAAAATTACGCCGGTCATCCACGAAACCATCCGCCAACGTCTCCGGGCGGTTCAGCCACGGGACCGGCTGAAACCCCGCGCTCAGCTTGTCCGCCGAGCTGACCGTCACGGTCGCCTCGGGCGCGACGTTCACCGCGCGGAACGGCAGCAGCGTGACAAAGGGGAGCGTAGCGCTGTAGGCCGCAGTTCCCGAGGCCGCGCGCGTCAGGGCTGACGGAACCGTGAAGCGCGCGCCGCGGACCTCCATGCCGGGCGGCAACGGCCGCACGCGCAGGTGCAGACCCGCATCAGGGCCCTCGGGCAAGCCCTGCCAGCCGGCAACGGTCTCGATCTCGGCCTTGCCGCCGTCATAGAGCAGGAGCGAGGCATTGACCACCGGCGCTGTAAGGCGCACCGTGAAAATTCCGGACTGATTGTCGGGCGTAACAGAGGTCTTCCAGTCCACGACTTCCCAGCAGCGCGTCGAGAGCAGGACCGGCGGCGGCACCTTTCCCGGCATGGCGTCCGATGTGAGCACGTTGAGCGGCCCCTCCGCGAGCGCCGCATGGAAGAACCCGGCTACACAGAGTCCCCCGGCAATCATTTTTTGATGCGTCAATTTCATCTGAACCTTTCACGCGTCTACTGACGGACAACTGGATTTTGTGGAATGGCGGAATAACGCAGGTCGGACAGGTCGTCTGCGCCTTGACCTTTGATGTCGCAGGCGAACTGCCACTGCCAGTTGAGGTGGTCGCTCTTGATCAGGAGCTGATTCCACCCGGCCTTGAGCGCTGTTGTGACCATGGCCTTTCGCTGGGGTTCGGACGTGAGCGCCTGGGCATAACAGGGCTGGCCGTTCATCCAGATCGTGAGCCCGATCGTTCCCGCAAAGATTGACGTGGAGAGGTGAAGCTCGATTGTGCGGGCTTTGTCGCTATGGACCCAGCGCGTGGCATAGAGCGCGTCGAAGGTGCGTCCGAAAAGAACGGCGAACGTATCGATCGAGGCGGGATTGTTTCCGCCCGTGTAATTGACCGAAGGCGTGTACACGCTCCACGGATAGGTTTTCTCCCGACAGACCAGAGGGCTGCTGAATCCCTCGCCGCGAATAAGAGGCTGGTCGAACGCCTGGATGCTGTTTGTGGCATTAAAGGTGTTTCGCGGCCAGGCAGCCTGGTTGGGAATGCCCGCGCTGATTCGCCACGGAGCCGGAATCGCAAGGGTCTGGACCCGTTCAACATCGCCTGCCTTTGCCCGGAGCACCAACTCGGTGACGATTTTTTCAGGTGCGCCCGTCACGGTGAAAACCCCTGATGTGGCGGTAGCGGCATGGCCAGCGAGTTGCCAGATGTCGGGAATAGAAAGCGTGACTGTCGGCGGGGGGAGGAGCGCCCTTCCGGCGTTCCACCAGTAAGTGATGGTGTAGGTGTTTGTCTGCGTGTCGTTCCCGGGACTCACCGGGGAGATCGCATACGACAGCGCGGGATAGGCGTTCGTCGGGATCAGCGCGCTCAGGTAGCGGCGCTCGAGGAGCTGTGCGGCGTCATGTTCTCCCAGGCCCTTGAGCATTGCTATGGCAATCGCCGCGTGACCGGCCCCGCCCGGGTGCACAAAGTCGCCAGCCACATGGAACTGAGGCGTCAGGGCTCGTCCGCGCTGGAGAAGGCTGGCTGTGGCCTCGCCTGTCTGGAGCAAGAGATACCCCTCGGATGCCGCGATCTCGGCCACCTGCTGGTTGAGTTTGGCCCGCGCAATATTCTTGGGCGAAGCCAGATCTTCAGTCAGGAGCGTGACGGTTCCGAGCGCCACGAGACGTGGCTTCGTGCGCTTACGCACCGTGTGGATCAAGTTGGTGTAAGCACTGCGCCAAGCCTGATACCCTTCCGGAGTATCCGCGATGTAAGGGGAGAGCAGGTCATTCATGCCTAACATGACAACCAGGACGTCCGTCCCCGCATCGAGCGTCGTACGGACTTCGATGCCGGCAACGTCCAGATAGGACGGCGCTGCATTCGTCCTTGTTGCAACGCTCATCCACGACCCGACCCCCTGCCCGCTCCCCCCGAGGGAGAGCAAGGTGTTGGACGAGGACGGGTGCGCCTGCTGAAGCGCCCATCTCATCTGATGACAATAGCCGTCCTTGAGGTTCATGCTGTGGCCTGTGATGCTGTCGCCCACAAAAAGAATACGGTCCGTGGGCAACAGCAGGGGCTCACACAACGCCTGATGCGCAGTCATAACGACCGTCAGCGCGACGGTCAATAACGAAAGTAAATTGTTCATGTCTGCACACCATTAAAAGAGCGATATCAATGTGGCGTCCTTGCGCGGCGAGGTCAGCACAATCAGCCCCCCTTCGGCTGAAACGGTGTATTCCTGCGTATCTTTCACCGCCCGTGCAGCCCAATCGGTAAAGGAACCGTAGGCTGTGCGTCCGGTCTGAACCAGCACAAGCCGTCCGCCCTTTCTCCTCGCCCATTCCGAGGCGTTAATTTCCAGCCCGGTTGTTTCATCCACGCGCAGATCGTACAACGAAACAAACGGCACCTTCGCATAACCCGCTACGCCGATGTTGAAGACCAGCGTCGTGCCGTTGGTGATGATGATCGACTGCGACACGGTGCTGACTTGACTGTTCGTGCCATTGAATTCAAGACGCGTACGGGCATTATAACCATTGCCATATCCGCCGAAGTTGATCCAGCCGCAGCGGCGAGCGTGCCGTTGGTGATGCTGAGGGTGTTGTCTGATGAATTTCCGGACAATCCGCCCGTAGACAGATAAGTAGTCCGCCCGTCCACGACAAGGCGGTTCGAGCAGGAATTGGTCGCGTTGCCGATAATCAGGGAGTTGACGGAGACCTGCGCCCCGCCGGAAACCACGAGCAGATTGTTGGTGGAAGCGCCCAGCGCTTTGACTGCCACGTCGTTGTGGCCGCCGCCGACATAGATTGTCGCACCGAAGTAGGTCGCATCGTCGATCACGACCCGGTTGCCGCTGCCGCCCCCCCAAACCCAATGGGTGTTGCCGATACACATCCACCCCATGTTGGTGACAAATGACTTTCCTTGAATGATGATTTCGTTCGCTGACGCATTGCTGTACACGCCCGTCACCAAACCCCGCCGCTCACTGTTGATGCCATTATAGAACAACAGTTCCACCTGGGCGCCGTCATCAATCACCGTTTTGTTGAACGAACTCGAAGACCCTGTATAAAGGAACACATCGTTTACATGGCGATCGGAGTACGTGGCACATACATAGCGCGTTCCGGCACCGGTGATGGTCAAGAGATTGTTCGTTGCATAGGATGTCGCGCCGACACCAATCCATCCGAAATACTGTGCGCCATCGCGAATCTTCATCTGGTTGTTGGATCCAAAGTTCCCCACACGCGCAGACGATGTGTTTGTCACGAAAGCCGTCCCGTAAATATCCAGCAAATTCATCGAAGCCATCTGATTCAGCCCGACATACGTATCACCGCCCCCCAGCCGGACGAGTGCGCCATCGCCGATGGAAAGCGTATTGTTGTTGCCTCCGACTTTGGAGCCTGACCAATTTAGATTCCACCCGTAACCGATCCACGTCGCTCCGTCCACATAGAGGGTCGCATTACTCACGATTGCGCTGTTCCCGTTGTTGGAGCCTTGTCCTTCGATTCCGGCATCCACCCCGAAAATACCCATGTTGGTGATCGATGCGCCGCCATCCAGAATCAGCCGTTTCGACCCTGGCTGATTCCACCAGTTGTTCACGCACAATCCCTTTGAAGAGGAGTTCATTGCCTTCACATACACCACCGCATGGTCTGTCACCCTCAACTCGGCACCGTTATTGCCGCCCAGAACCAGAACCCCATCATTCCCATGCTGAGAAGGCAGCGGATTGACAAAGGAGGCATACGTCCCCGGCCCGCTGATGACGCCGCGTGCGTCGACTCCGTCCAGCGACGAGAAACTGCCGCTGTAAAAGTAAGCCCCGTCGGCGATTTCCAGCCGGTTGGAGTTCCCCTTGACAACAAAGCCCTCGCGGTTGGTGGCGCAGATCCAGCGTGTCCCCGCACCGCTCACACGAAGCGTGTGATACGGATTGCCATCACCGATCAGCACTTTCTTCTCCGTCAGCAGGGTTCCGCCGGTCAATGCCAGCGAATACGGTCCGCTTCCGCTCTGCCGCTTGAAGGTCAGTGTGTTTGTCAACGACAATCCGTATCCGCTGAGATTGAGTGTGACTGCTCCGCCGCCGCTGCCGGCGTTGAACAGAGCCCCGGCGTTCGTCAGCCAGGCCGAGGTCGTCAACGCGAACGCTCCCTGCTGTCCGAACACGACGGTATTGGTTTCAACCGGCAGGATACCGCCGCTCCAGTTCGTGGGAACGGCCAAATCCCCGTCCGTGACATTCCAGTACACATAATTCTGAGCCGACACGGTCATTGCTGTCAGGCATATTGCCCCAATCCATTGCTTCATCTGTTGCTCTCCTTTTCGTTGTTTATCTCCTGAAACTCGACATCTGTCTCACTCGCCTTTCGGCAAATAAATAGCTTTGCCCCAACTCGGTCCGTTTTGAAAGAAAATGTAAGGCGGGATATCTTGCCCTTTGTGGGGCTGGTGATTGGTCACTTCGACCAACTGCCCGCGGGCGATACGTCCCGCGGCATCGCTCCAGTGCACCATCCAGAGCGCCGCCAGTTCGTCACCCGCACACGGCGGAGCCTCCGCGCAGTTCAGCAGGCGCCACGGGATCACATACTCCAGCGTATAACCCCTCCCGTCCGCATCCTTGCGGAACACGCCCTTCCAGCCCGGCGGATCGAGCTGCTTCTCGTGCTGGTCAATTCCGCGCTCCAACTTCAGCCGGGCGCGGCCGCTCCGGGGATCATACCAGAGGATCAGGCTGGCAATACGGCGGTTGCGCGTCTCCGGCCCGACCCGTTCGCGTTTAAAGTCGTAAGCGCCATTCACAAACATACTGCCTTTCAGAGGCCACCCCTGCGCCTTGTCCGTGGAAACGCGCACGATCACGCTCCCGCCGGCGAATTCGAAGCCCTCCGGCGCGATGTTGCACATCGGCTCCGGATCGCCCACGTGCGCCGCGAGATAGAGGTTTTCCGAATCGTACATCATGCGGCCTTCAATGTGATACGTCTCCGCAAACGGCGGCAGGCATGCGCTTTTGAACGGGAGCGACGTGCGCCACTCGGAGAGGTCGCCGTCCGTTGTCACGGACTTCGGAGCATAGGCCACGCGCACGGCCTCCACCTCGCTGCGGCTGTAGAGGACCCCGCTGGCGCGTTCGGGATTGATCACCGGCGGGAAGCGCCGGATAAACCGGTTCTCGTCATAACTTTCCACAGCCAAGCCGCCGCTGACTGTTGACCGGACGGTCTCGCCGGCGATAAGTTCTTTACGGTCCGCGCTTCCGTAGGTCTCGGCGCGCACTTTGCCGTCATACACCTGAACCTGCGACTCGCCCGCAGGCGACACGCTGACGCCAAACTCCGTGCCAAGGTCAAGCACGCTCATTTTCGGCGTATCCACGAGAAAGCCCGAACACCCCTTCGGCATCCGTACCACCAGCTTGCCGGCCAGAAGCCGCGCATGCAAAATATCCACGATCTCCAGACTCGCAGGAGCCTCCACCAGCAGCACCGTCCCTGACGTCGTCACCAGCTCCACCAGCCCGCTCTGCCACATCCACACCCCTGCCTGCAACGCCGTGCCGTCCACCACCTCGCGTCCATCCGCCCACTGCCCATGCTGGTTGCTTCTGACCATGGCGATCTTCACAGAAGCACCTGAGATTCCTGGGTCAGGCGAGACCCACGACGACGGAGGCGAGAAATGCCAGACGCTCAACCCGGCCACCAGCAGGGCGGCGATTACCGCAACGCGCCGCCAACGGCTTGCGAGGACGCTCGCCCCCCGACGCATGTTGTCCAGGAGTTTTTCGCTTCGCGTCTCCTGTTTCGTTTCCCGCAGCCCCGCGCACGCCTCCAACAGCACGTGCATCCGCGCCTGCCGCATATACTCGGCGACTCGCGCCGGATCGCCCTCCAGCAACTGACCCAATTCAGCGCGCTCCGCCTCCGAAGCCACGCCCGATAGCACCGACGCAACCAGCTCCTCAAAACGTTTATTCACTCTCATATCCATCGTCTTCACGCCCGTTCCTGTTGCACTGTTTTTTCCACGCATTCGTGCAGTGCGTTCCGCAACCGATAAAGTACCGACACAATCGCCGCCGTCGTATGCCTGAAAAAGGCGGCCATCTCTTCAACCGTCTGTCGCTCAGCATACTTGGCCACCAGATAGGCCCGCTGGCGGTCCGTCAGCTTCTTCACGCAGTTCTCCAATGCGTCCAGCATCTCTTCCGCGCCTTTCGGCTCGGCCTGCATCGTCTCGACCATGGCATTGAGGACCTCCTCGCTGAAGATGACCTTCTCGCGCTTCTTGCTGGTCCGGAACTTGAGCACCTGGAACCAGGCCAACCTCTTCGCCCACGGCAGAAAAGGCCGCTCCAGATCAAAGGTGTCCGCCTTCTTCCAGAGGTCCAGATTGGTCTCTTGAAGCACATCGGCCGCATCGTTCGCATCCCCGACCAGAGTCACTACATACACGCGCAACTCGAGCTGCGCGCGCGTCAGTTCTTGGATGAACATCGCCGATACCGGCCTGTATTGTTCGTTATCCATAATCGATTAGTCTCTACTAATAATAAACAGTTAAGAGCAAAATATAGCGAAATTATTTTTTATTATTTGCCGGATCCCCCGAAGCGATACCCCGCAGAAACAAAAAATCAGGCCCTTTGTCATTGATCAAGGGCCACGCTAGAAGTATATTTCTTCTCTCAACGGGTTGTCCAACCTATTTCGCGCAGGATGCTGGATAATATGTCGGGAAATGACTTGCGTTCCTTGCCGAATTAACTTGAGCGTTAAGAGTTGGGCGTCGAGCGTTAACCTTTTAACTCTTAATTTAAGAAGTTGTTCCTCTCGCTTATTCCCGGAACCCGCGGGGGGCTTACCTGTGGTTTCTTTGGAATGACGGGGAAAGACGAATAGCGGCTCTGGGAGGGACGGCGGCCTCGCCGTCCGGGCATCGTGCCCAATGCCACTAACTTTTCATTTCGGCAACAGGGGAACGGCCTACAGAGGGACAGACAAGAATGGCTCTCCTCTTTCATGCGGGCGGGACGCCCACGCTCCCTTCTGTTGCTGCCCTCAAAGGAGCGCGGGCATCTTGCCCGCCGGAGCCGGGACGGCTCCGCCACCTTATTGCCCTGGGGCCTACAGAGGGACAGACAAGAATGGCTCTCCTCTTTCATGCGGGCGGGACGCCCACGCTCCCTTCTGTTGCTGCCTTCAAAGGAGCGCGGGCATCTTGCCCGCCGGAGCCGGGACGGCAGCCGCCGGACCGCCCTCCCCTTTTAACCTCGTGCGTGCGTCCACTGAGTGGTCGCACGAAGCTCTGTCCTTACAGTCAAACGCAGCTCAGGTGCTTGCACGAGATAAGCCCCGGCGGTATTCCGCCACTTGCGGGGGCTTTCCGTGCAAGCACCTTATAGCGATCTTTGCGAAAAACAATTTCTTATGTACATGCATTATAAATGCCAATAGCTTATGCAATAGAGTGAGTTACAAAACTTAAGTGCCATGAAAAGTTAGTGGCATTGGGCAAGATGCCCGCGCTCCTTTGAGGGCAGCAACTGAAGGGAGCGCAGGCGCGTGTCCCTCCCGGAGCCGGCATCCCGTCTCCCCCCCCCCCCCACGATTCCAACATTTTAGCACTCCAGCATTCCAGTGAAGTTACAGGCAAGCCCGTCGTTGACCCTGGAGCCCCAACTTGTTATGATGCAAAAGTCTTACGCATTTTACCGTTGCTGAGGATAATAACCGAATGAACAGACTCCTTTTTCTATTTTTGGCACCACTGGTCTCCATGGCCGATGGGATCCGCGTGCCTGGCACATGGACACTTATGCCAACAACAAACGTGACCGTGACTGCGTTGCCCCCTGCTGTCCCGGTCGCTTACTCCGGCCAGTGCGCCACACTTCCGCAGTCCGAGGTGCGCGTCCCAAAGGGGGCGAAGGTGACGGCGTTGAAGGATTCTTCAGGCCTCCTGATCGACCGAGGCGAGATCGAAATCGTCTATGAAAACAAAGTGACAGCGAAAACGAGCAGGCCAGAGGTCTTCGGAGTCGGCAACGATTTCCGGCTCTTCAAGGGCCGCATCGATTCAACAACAGCCTTTCCAGTGGTGATCGTCTCGGACGGCAATCCCGAGGACGGATTCGGCGGCTATGTGCTCGCCCTCGACACCGACCGCGCGTGGTCGCTTGCGCAGGATGCAGGCACACTCAAGATGTCGGGCGGCCCTGCGGCCATTGTCGTTCGTTACGACGGCACCTGGATCGAGGGGCTGAAGGTGCTGGCGAAGCTTTCCGACACAAACACGCCTGTTGCAACGCTGGGCGCCTCCGTGCGTGCTGCATATCAGAAGGCCGTAGCAGGCCTGTCGCGCGCGCCGGAACTGGACCTGTTTCTGCTGGCAATCTCCGAGTGGGTACAGGACGACAACCTCTTCAACGGCGGAGATGAGAAGCTGTTAGCCGCGTGCGTGGCAGACCAGTTGAAGCGGATTGAACAGATCACCGGAAAAACAGGCGCGCAGACAGAGGCGGGGTGGAAGGGCTACCTGCGGACACGGCTGACGAAACGGAGTGCGCTCCTTTCGAATCCCCTGCTCGGATTTGGAAAGCTCCTCTTTAACACGCGAAAAAATCCGTCGTGGAATCATGAGGTCGCGCAGTACTTCGGCTGGCGCCAGCGGCCCGGCGGCAGCCTCTATGTGCTGGAGCGTCCGGGGCTTTCAATGTCCTGCCGTGATTTCGTTCAGAAGCAGTTGCCGCAAGGCAGTTTTTTAGAACCCCGGCTCTCCTACGATGCCACGAAAATCCTCTTCTCCTATGTGGCTACTGACAACGCGCTCGATCCGCGCACGCTGCCGCGCAATGATGCGGACACGAATCATCACTACTACCACCTCTACCAGATCAATTGTGACGGGACAGGTTTGCGGCAACTCACGCATGAGCGCTACGACGACTTGATGCCCGAGTGGCTGCCGGATGGCGGGATCGCCTTTGTCTCCACGCGGCGTCAGGCCTCGTCGCGCTGTTTCTGGTGGGGCTACAGCGACCGCTGGCACAGCTATACGATGTTCCGCATGAACCCCGATGGCTCCACGATCCAGCAGCTCTCCTGGAATGACGTGAATGAGTGGTTCCCGTCAGTCTCCAACAGCGGACATCTGCTCTTCGCGCGCTGGGACTACATTGACCGCGATGCCGTGACGCATCAGAACCTCTGGTCGATGCGACCCGACGGCACGAACCCGATGGCGGTCTGGGGCAACGAAGTACCCAAGCCGCATTGCACCTTCCAGGCCAAGCCGATCCCGGGCAGCAGCAAGATCATCTGCGTCGCCTCCGCGCATCATGCGATCACGGGAGGACCCATCATCCTGATCGATCCGACCATTCACAACAACAGCCTGGAGGCGATTACGCGTGTGACGCCTGGACACTTTCCTGAAGCCGATCGAGGCCCCAACAACGAGTGGTACAACGCGCCATGGGCTTTGTCGGAAAGACTCTATCTCGTGGCATACAGCCGCGAGCATCTGAAGTACGAACCTGCCCGTCACAACCCCGACTACGCGCTCGGGCTCTACGTGATGGACGATTGCGGCAACCGCGAAATCCTCTATCGCGACGGCATGATCGGCGCCACGTGTCCGACGCCGCTCGTGCCGCGGACCGTACCGCCAGAGCTTCCCTCCGTGAACAACCCATTGCTAGCCAAGCGCGGCCTGGGCGAGGTCTTTCTCTCGGACGTCTACGAGGGGCTGCCCAAGGCGAAGCGCGGCACGCTCAAGCAGGTCCGCGTGGTGCAGGTCTTTCCGAAGACGACGCGCGATTCCAACGCGCCGCGCATCGGCGTGGCAGGCGAGGAGAACACGCGGGCAATCCTGGGCGTGACACCGGTCGAGGCGGACGGATCGGCGCGCTTCCTCGTGCCGGCAGGCAAGCCGATCCTCTTCCAAGTTTTGGACGAAGAGGGCTTCGCCTATCAGACCATGCGCTCCAGCACCTCGCTGATGCCCGGGGAGCGCGTCTCGTGCGTAGGGTGCCATGAGAACAAGATGGCGGTGCCGACTGCTGCGGCAACGGTTGTCGCAGCGATGAAGCGGCCCGCAGCCGAGCTCACGCCTACGCCGGAATCTGGACGTCCCTACGGATTTGTCGAGCACGTGCAACCGATCTTAGACGCCAAGTGCCTACGCTGCCACAACGACCAGGAAGCCAAGGCCGGCATCAACTTGTCGCGCACAATCATCGCACCGAACGGCTACACCGCCTCGTACGAATCACTCTGCTACGAGATGAAGCCGGACGGCAAGCGCGTCCGCCGCCTCTCGAAGAAGACGGGGCGTCCGCTCATAACTTACTTCGCCATGCGCAACCAGATCCAAGTCACGCCCGAAGGCGGCGCAGACGGCGCGCGCGGCAGCGGACTGATGGCCGCGCTCAAAGCCGCCAAAGAGAAATACGGCCTTACGGACGAGGACCTCCGGCGCATCGCAACATGGATCGACCTGAATGCGGTCTTCTATGGCGTCTACGAGCCGGCCGAGCAGCTTGCCCTGCAACGCGAAGGCAAACCCGTGCCCATGCCGATGATCCAGTAACAGAGGGACAGACAAGAATGGCGCTAAGATAAGCGTATTCGGGAGCGACAAGAAGGTGAACATCACTGGGAGCATAGGCATCCTGCCTGTGAATTCAACAAACAGGCAGGATGCCTGTTCTCCCAGTTTCTTGCGAGCCGACGCTATACCCCGATACCTTCAAACAGTACCGTCGATAGATAACGCTCGCCTGCATCCGGCAGGATGACCACGATGGTCTTGCCTGCAAAGGCTTCGTCATGAGCTAAACGCACAGCTGCGGCTGCGGCCGCACCCGAGGAGATGCCCACGAGGATACCCTCTTCAACTGCGAGCCGTCGCGCGAACGCAACAGCCTCCGCGCTCTCAACCTGCTCCACGCCGTCGATGATGGAGAGATCCAGCGTGTCAGGAATAAAGCCTGCTCCGATGCCCTGTATCTTGTGCGGCCCGGGCTTCAGCTCCAGCCCCGCCAGCCTCTGGCTGATGACCGGACTCTCCTTCGGTTCAACCGCCACGGAGAGGATCGCCTTGCCCTTCACGCGTTTGATGAAGCGAGAGACCCCGCTGATCGTTCCGCCTGTGCCCACGCCAGCGACGAACACGTCAATGGCTCCGTCCGTGTCGTTCCAGATCTCCGGACCGGTGGTCTGCTCGTGGATCGCCGGGTTCGCGGGATTTTTAAACTGCTGCGGCAGGAAGTAGTGCTGGGGATCAGAGGCTGCAATCTCCTCAGCCCGACGGATCGCGCCCTTCATGCCTTCCGCGCCAGGGGTGAGGACCAGCGTCGCGCCAAACGCAGCCAGCACGCGGCGGCGTTCGATGCTCATGGTCTCGGGCATGGTCAACGTCAGCTTATACCCGCGCGCAGCAGCCACGGCAGCCAGCGCAATGCCGGTGTTGCCGCTGGTGGGCTCGATGATCTCGACACCGGGCTTGAGCACGCCACGCTTCTCAGCGTCCCAGACCATGGCGGAGCCGATGCGGCACTTGACAGAGTAAGCCGGGTTGCGGCCTTCGATCTTGGCCAGCACCGTCGCCTTCGCGCCCTGCGTGACCTTGTTGAGACGGACCAGCGGCGTGTTGCCGATGGACAACGCATTGTCCGTGTAGATTTTACTCATGTTCTTACTCCTTCGTTCATGGTTTAGTCTTCTTTGTCTATTGATATTGTTGACAATATAACAGAGAACCCGGAGGAGTGCAATAGTAATTTGTATTTTTTATGGGACGCTATCCGGAAGAAATGGCTCTTAACGGTTTGTCGAAAAACGATGACTGAATAGCCAAGCGTTTGAGATGACAGGCAACTCATAAATGCTTTTCGCTAAGGGCGCTATAAGGTGCTTGCACGGAAAGCCCCCGCGAGCGGCTGAATACAGCCGGGGCTTATCTCGTGCAAGCCCCTGAGCCGTCTCAGGAGATGCCGGGTGAAGGACGAGCTGTGCCCCCGTGTATTCACGGATTTGCGAGGGCACGCCGTCCTTCACCCAATTCGCGATCTTAGCGTAAAACACCAATTAACCAGTAATTTTTTCGACAAACGTGAAGAACCGAAGAAATGCTCTAGTACACGAGCTGCACGCGATAGAACATGCTGGGGGCGTTCGCGCTGACCGGTCCGCTGGCGGGCATGAGTGCGCCGGTCCCGTAGACCGCATTCGTATAGCCCTTCCACTGCGGATTCGCCAGGTCAGGGGTTCTCTGGATCTGGTAGTAGTGCTGCGCGACAGAGGGGAAGGCCACCTGGAACGCCTGCGTGGCAAAGGAGACGTTGAAGGCGGTGATGCGCAACGCACTCTCCGGATCGGTCGGATCCGTCCCTGACAGATATTCCTGCAGGTTGGTCAGGCCGTCGAGATCATAATCCAGACCCGGGACGGCATTGGGGGAGTCGGCTGACATGAAGTAGAGCATCTGCCAGTCGTCGGTCAGACCGTCGTTGTTGGTGTCGGGGTGCGTGGGATCTTGGTAGATGCTCACGGTCTTGCCAGCGACCAATATCGAACCCATGCGGGCCAAGGTGTTGGTGTTGCGTTCCACCACATACTGGACCGCGCCGCTGCCAGTGGCGCTGCCGGAGAGGATACTGATCCAGAAGGTCTGGCTGGCGGCTGTCCAGGGGCAACTGGGGCCAGTCGTCACCTGAATAGAGCTCACGTGACTCAGTTCATCGAACACCTCGAAATTTGAGCTGAGCGTATAGGCGCAAGGTCCGCTGTCGCTGACCGTGACCGTGACTGTGGCGAGGGCGGACTCCCGGAACCCGCTGTCCGAGCAGAAGGTGAAGGTTTCCTGGCCGATAAAACCGGCGGCCGGGTAATACGTGGCGGTATTTCCCATGATCCCCACCATGCCGCGTTCAGGCTGGGAGACGATGCGCAGCAGGGCTGTGCTGGCGGTGAGTCCGATCTCGACGGGCGTGTTGACCGTAGTGGCCGCCGTACGGCTGGTCGCAGTCGGGGCTGCGGGCTGGTTGCCGTCTCCGCTGGAGCCGTTGTGGCACTCGTAGCAGCTGATCCGGCGGCCGCGCCAGAAGCTCTGCCCGTCGAGCGTCTGTTGCTTGAAGGAGCGGGAAAGGACGGTCCCTCGATAGTTTGTGCCGTGGCAGGCCTGGCAATTGGCCGGCGTCTTGCCGGGCTCCTTGTGTCCGCTGACCCAGCCCAGGCGGTGCATGCCGTGGGGGCCGCCATTGCTGGTGTTCGGGTTGGTGCCATGGCAGGTCGAACATTCCGATATCTGGCCCACATGCCCCTGATGCTGCATACTGGTCACATTGTCGTTGAAGAAGGCTGACGGAAACTCGGCGTGGGTCGAGCCGTGGCAGGCCGAGCAGTAGAGACCGCCGTGGCCCTTGGAGAAACGGAAGAGCGAGTGTCCTGCGCCGGGGACATTGGGATTGGTGGCGAAACGCTGGTTGACGGCCACGCGCAGTTGGCTGTCGCTGATGCGGGCGTTGTCATAGCGGATCAGGCCGTTGTTGCTGACTGCGTCACCCGTGTGGCAGGCTTGGCAGTTGGGCTCGTCCAACCAGCCGGTGCGAGTGGGGGAGGCGACGGCTGACATAGGTCCGTGGCAGTCCTGGCACTGGATGGCCAGCTGACCGTCGAGGCCCACCGCGCGGCCCATAGCGCCGCGCAGGCAGCGGGTCTCGGCGCCGGGATGGCAGCGGTAACACGCGGCGCGGTTCAACACGGTTCCAAGGGGCTGTCCGTTAGCCGGGTCGATGACGTTGGCGTGAAAGCCGTGAACAGCCTCGGTGAGCGGCGGCACGCCAGCCTGGCCGGAACCGGGTACGGCTTCCGAGAGATGGCACAAGGCGCAGAGCACGGGGCGTCCACTGATGACGACCGAGGCGTAGAGCCCCTTCACGTTAAAATTCGCATTCGCCAAAATGTTGCTGTAGGCCGTCGGCATGGTCTGGAAACGGATCTGGTCGTGGAGGCGCAGGATGTTGAACCGGTAATCTTTGGCAGGCTCGGGATGCCACTCCCAGTCGGGTTCGGGACGGGCGGCGACGCCCGCGCCGGAGGCGTGGCAGAGGCGGCAGTTGATTTCGAGCGAGACAGGCAGTACAATATCTGCCGTGGCAGTGGGGACGCCGCCACCGCTGGCCACCATGTGCATCAGGGGATAAGGGTTCAACTGCAGGTCGTCGTCGTAAGGGGTGATCGGGATCCCCCACGCGACAAACCAGCCGGGCGTGGACTCAAAGGACATGGGCTTGAGGGGGTTGCCCGGGCCGGGCATAGAGGCCGCGGGTGAGGCACCGAGCAGTTCCAAGCCTTGGTCAGGAGCGAGCGCGGCACCCAGCATCGGGAAGGAGTAATCCCAGAAATTTCCTTTTCCCACCGACGTGGTGTTGATCGAGCCGGAGGCGTCCAGCACGGCCTGATAGCGCACCTGGAGGCCCGTGCCGCCCACGACCCGTCGGGCTGTTCCATTCGTGCCGACCACCACTTGAGCAAGCACCGTGTTGTACGGGGGCAGAATAGCCATGACCGAGAAATCATCGTCCATGCAATGCATGCCCAGATTGTTCCAGGAGAAAACCTGGGCAGTCGTCTGAGCGGACAACGGGGCGTTGACGAGAACGCTGCAACTGAATCCTACAATCGTCAGAAGAATACGCATTTTTTTCATAATGACTCCTCCACTTTTTTAATTGTTACTATTTTACTCACAAACCGTTCTCAAGCGATATGGGGAAAATCCCTACCTTAGTCTAGGGAATTGACTGTGTGAAAACCCTGTAAAACGCATGGTCGAGGTTGGCATCGAAATCGATGAAGACGTTGGTGGGCGGCGTGGCCAGCATGTTGTTGGTGAGGCAAACACCTGGATCCGCGCTCAGGCTTATGGCGCGATAAACCGAGTAGGTGTGATTGGGCCAACTGTTCCAGGTGATCAGCCGTTCGGAAGGCGTCATTCCCAAGCGCAGGGAGAGCGGCACCTCAAGGGTCTGGTGCGGATCGCCGAAGAGCGTGATGCCGAACAGGCACCAGCGGTACGGCATGTTGCTCCCGGAGGTCTCAACACTGCCGAGTAACTCCTCCTTGGCGAGTTGATTCGCTGCTCCGACGGCCGTTGCTTCACTGGAGAGCAGCCGTTCAAAAAATCGGTTTTGGAATTCGCCGCTGTACTGCACTTCGTTGTCGTTGTCAAACCAGCCTTCACGCGAATTGGCCAGCACGGCGAATGCGCCGCGCTGATGACGCTTCACGAACTCCTCGGCGATGCAGTCTGACCACGGGCCATTGTCGAACGCGCCTGCGTCGCATCCTGTGCTGTAAAGCAGGAAGGGCGACGCGTTCGTCAGCAGGTCCAGCTGGGAGCGGCTCAGCCGCAGGAGCGTGGCTTCGTCCGTGTGTCCGAAGTGGGCCACCAGGCGCGGTGCGCGGTTCAACGCGGCAAGCGCCTCAGCGGCGGTCCAGGCGGGTGCGTCCAGCGGGCGGTCGTCCAGCCAGGCGATTGGGCAATGGCTGCTGTCGAACGCGGGCCACAGCGTGTCGAGCGCGTCCCCGCCCTGCACCCCAGGAGCGCCCAGGTATTCACCCGCAAAGCAAGCCTTGAAGCGCGTCTGGCTCGCACTCAGGCACTTCGCGACAAAGTTCGTGACCTCAACAGCGCTCTCCACAGGCGCGCGGCCCACATAGACTTCAGCGAGAAGATCCACATCGCCCCCGCTTTCGCCGTCGTTGGGCTCACCCCACACAGCATCGCCATCCGCGTTCCAGGAGCCGTCGAGACAGGCGAAGTACAGATCCGAGGGCATCGCCGTCTCCGTCTCGCCCGAACACGTGGCATACACCCCCCGATACGGGACAGCTTTGATGTCGCCGCCGAGCAGGACGTACTGCACACCCCAGGTGGTGTAGGCGTGGCGGATGAAATTGCGGAGACGCTCGGCCGCGTCAACGCCTGCGAATTGATTGGTGATGGCCTCCATGGTCTCGGTGTGGACCGTGAGTCCAGCAGCGGTCTTCTGGTCCAGCAGCGGCTGGAACGCAGGCAGGAGCGCGGCGCGGGTGACCAGCAAATAGCCTTCCGTTGGCGCGTTGATGTCGCTTGGAAGAAAGGGGGCCTCTGCGGAGAGCGCGTCAGGATTGTCGATGACCGCAGCCAGGCGCTGATAGGCGACGTGACGCGTCGAGGGCGCAATAGATCCGTCTAGGGCCGGCGATAAAGCGACCTCGACGGTCACGTCGGACGTAAAATTGATCTGTTGCGAGACCGCGGCGTACTGGAGCGGGAAGACGCGGATGATTGCGAGGGCGTAGCCGGACATGCGCTGCACCGAGACGAGTTCAGCAAGGGATGAGGGATATAAGGAGCGAACAGACGGTACAGAGGAAACACCGTGCGCAGCCACGGACGTGCCGTACGCGACTGGGTCGCTCCCCAGTTCGAGCCGCCACGCGCCTGGCAGTGTGACCGTCGGCGAGGCGGCACGCACAATAACGCCCGTGGCAGTAAAGCCAAGCGGGAGCAGAAGCCGCAGCGTGCGGAAGGGCAGGATTGGCTGGCCGGGCCGTGACCATGCGGCGCAGCCCGGGAGCGACACGCGCGTCATGCCCGCCGCATCTGTCTCGAGCACGGGCTCAGCAAAACGACAGGTGGCGATGCGCGGGTGCACAGGAGGGGCGGCCGCGCCAGCGGCCGGACAAGCGGCGAGCGCGGTCACACCCATGAGCATATAGACTATGTGTCGCGCTGTGATGGGGAACCCTTTCTTTATTGCACAATGAGTTTTTCTGCTTTGAAATCACCTACCATTACTGTCACCCGGCTGCCGACCTTGACCGGCATGCCCGTGTTGGCAAAGAGCATGAAGTAGATGCGGCCCGCCTCCATCTTCGCGCCGGTCTGCCGCATCGAGCCGGTCTTGGGAAAACTGGGCACACGCAACACGGCGCCTGAGGCACAATCAATGAGCGTCGGCTTGACATTGCGATCACCAAGCAGGGCGGCTTTTTTCGGATCCAGCACGCGGTAGCGGAAGTCGACCATGCGTCCGTTGGCTGAGAGGTGCAGGCTGGTGACCTCGATGCCCCAGCGCTCGCGTAATTCGCTGCGAACGGCACGGGGCGCCGGGTCGCCACCTGTGGCGCAGCCGGTTTGCAGGAACCCGAGCATGCCGCCGAGCACAAGGGCTGCGGCGGCGTGCCGGACGAAGAAGGTGAATCGATTGTATACGGTATTCATAAAAAATGACCTGTAACTTCACTGGAATGTTGGAATACGGGAATGTTGGAATGTTGGGGAAATACAAATTGCGTCTATGGGAGGGACGGCGGATCGCCGTCCGGCGGTCGATCCGACCGCCCTCCCGATAGACTTCTTCCAATATTCCACCATTCCAGTATTCCTCCTCTTATCCTCCTCATGGGCAGGCGAGCTTGACACGGTAGAAGCGCGCAGGGGCCGGCGGACGCGTATCGTTGAGCCACATGGCTCCGGCGAAACCGGCGACATTGGTGCAAACCGTGTCCCATCCTCCGGACACCAGATTCGTGCAGCACTCCAGATTGTAGAGACGTCCCGCGGCCGTGGTGCTGAAGTTGATGAGCGCGCCGGCCATCGGGTCGGGCGGCGAGAGCGCGGTGATGCGCAGATACGACAGCGGGTCGTTCGGGTTCGTCCCGGAGATCATTTCGTTGAGGTTGTTCACATGGTCGCCATCCGGATCATCCTGCGGTCCGACGGTGTTGGGCGGGTAGCCTCCTTCCCCGGCAGGCCCAAAGTACTCGGCGACCCACGACGCGTTCACGTCCGTCGGGCAGGCTGGGGTGGAGACATCCAGATGCGTCAGCATGCCGCCCATGCCCATGTCGGTCGCGTTGACCAGGCCGAGGCGGCGGTCGTAGAGCGCGAAGGTCTGCGGTTCGGCCTGCGCCGGCACCGAGAAGAGCGCGTCCATGGTCTTGAGGGGCGGCAGCATCGTCGTATACGTCTCGCGCGGATAGGGCAGGAGGTTGCCGTCTTCGGAGAGCAGCGAGAAGTAGCCGCCGTTCAACGTCGGCACCCGGTAGTCGATGCCGGCATTGAGGAAGCGCAGCAGGATGCGGTCGCCGGGACGTCCCACGAAGACCGGCAGGAGCCCGTTGGTATAGGAGACGCCGTTGATCAGGAAGTACTGCGGCGAATAGCGCAGCGTGCTGGTGATGCTCTTGCCTGGACCGTAATCATTGGCTGCCACAGCATCGTGCAGGTTTGCGTCGACCTCGCCGTGCAGCAGGGTGATTTCGCGCTCGAACGTCACCCCGGGATAGGCCACGCCGAAACCCGTGAGCCGTGTCAGGGCGCCGTAGAGGCCCATCTGGACCTGGAGGGCGGGGTGCGAGCCGCTGTGGTAGAGGTAAGTGCCGGGCTGGAGGTTCGGCCAGATGTAGTCGGCCGTACCTCCTGGAGGCGCCTCATGGGTGAAGGAGCGCACGCGGCCATCCGGATTGCGTGCCGGGTCACCCTGTACCGCGAACTGGCCCGGTATCACGACCGACACCGGCACTGTCAGGGTGTTCGTCAGGTGAATGATCAAACTCTGTGCGTCGGGTCCCAGGGCAATCGCCGGACCGGGCACCGTGACGACGCCGTCCTGCATAAGCGGCCCCGAATCTTTCGCAAAGCCCCACATGAGGACCTGGCGGCCGTCCGCCATGGTCAGGGTGGTTGTGCCTGCGCGCAGATAGATCTCCGGCTGGGCACCCCAGCTCAGGCCTGCCGTCAGCAGGCAGGTGGCGATCGCCAGTCGCTGCATGGTTATCATTGTTGTTATCTGTTTCATGGTCGTCTCCTCTTCTTAATGTTTTCAGTTGTCACTTCAGGGCGCTTGTACGTCCATCACCATGTTGGTGCTCGGATAAGGGATGACCATCGCCATGGTCATCATACCGCCGGGGAAGAGGTCGTTGTTCACAATCTCTTTTTCGTTGTGGGAGTGCCACATGTACATGTAGCCGTTCATGGGGTTGAAACCGCCCTGGCCGGGCGGCAGTGAGCCTGCGCTGCCCAGGAAGGGGCTGCCGCTGAAGTGCGGGCCGAAGGTCAGACGCTCGTTGACCGGCATTGCCACAGGGAAGGGCTTGCCGTGGTCGGGGGCATATTCAAAGGGCTCCATGGGGTCCCCAGGCTTGTGGCCGTAGATGTCCCAGCCCAGCTTCTCGCCGGTCCAGGAGAAGATGGCGTCCGCTGTTTCGCCCGGCACGGACTGAATCGTGAAGACCGACTCGCCGAGGTCAGGGCCGTTGGCCGGCGCGCTGGTGAGCATGCGTCCGTTGCGGGCGATGACCGTGCTGTTATTGCCATGGTGGTGCAGCGGATGCGGATCGCCGCCGCCGCCGATCACGCGCATCAGGACACGCTGGCCCGGGTGGAACATGGGCATGCAGTCATACGGCTGCGATGGCAGCCACGAGACATTGGTCGACACCATGGTGTCGGGCCCTGTGCGGCCGTTCATGAACCAGTAGACCGGAAACCGCTTGGTGGTGTCCACCTCGGACATACGGTTCTGCTCGACCAGCGAGTGGATCTTGTTGTCCATCTCGGTCAGCATGAAGAGGAACTCGTGGTCGAAGACGGTGTTGGTATGGGCGTAGGCCTGCATCGGCATCTCCATCCCCATGACCACGGGCCGTACGATCAGCGCGCCGACAATCCCCATCTCCACCTGCAGGTCCGGACGTGTGCCGCTGTGGTAGGTGTAGGTGCCGGGCTGGCTGGCCGTGAAGGTATAGGTCACGGAGCCGCCTGTCGCGGCTTCCCGTGTGATCGCGCCCTGCGAGCCGCCCGTCGCGGTCACGCCGATCTGGCCGGGAAAGACCAGGGAGACAGGCATGGGCAACTGGTTGTTGAGCGTGATCTGCAGGGTCGTTCCTTGGGGCACGATGAGGGTGGGCGCGGGATATTGCGCCAGCCCGCTGCCGTTGGCCAGCCCCCAGAAGTGGATGCTGCCGCCGTCCGCCGTGCTGACGTGCCCTTCCTTGGCGGTCAGGTTGAAGACCGGTCCTGAAATGCCTTCGATCATGTGGGTTGGCTCCATTTGATGCTCGGCGAGGACACTCGCGGTGCAGAACACCGCGAGTGTGGCCAACGCCGTTACAGTAGACCTCCCCTTTCTTGTTGTGCTCGTTTCTTTCGTTGTAATCGATGTCGTTGTTTTCATAATTTAAAACTCCTTCCTTTTGCAATGGTATTACGGTGCCGTGATGGTGATCTCGGTCATCATGCCGCCGAAGTCTTCTGTGTCGTTGCTCAGATGATTCAAGCGGGTGTCGTAGACGAAGTAGGTGCCGGGCGCGATACCGGTCGTGTCGAGAATGAGATCAGCCGCCTCGCCGCCGCCCAGCGTCACAGACGTGGTCTTCCGGTAGAGGTTCACGCCGCTGGTGCTGCGCAGCAGGCGGGCGTCCTTGCCGACGAGCTGCATCGGGATGCCCATGACCGTCAGCGTGTGGAAGTCCGAGATCGAGAGGTTGGAGAGCCGCAGCAGGATGCGCTGGCCGCTCTTCGCCGTAATCTTGGAGCTGATCTTCTGGGACATATTGTCAGCCGACGCGTTGTAGATGGGGTCAGGGTTCGCCGTGTCCGGATAACCGCGCCCGTTGAGCATCGGATAGCTCTCGTCGAGGAGCGCCATCGGCAGCGGCTGCACAAGGAGGTGCTGCTCGTGGAAGTTGCGGTCGAAGCCACCCATCTGGAGCGGGACCTCCACATCGTAGCGCGTCGAGCCGTCGCCGTCGTTGTAGACGTATTTGTGCCCGGCCTGGTGCAGGTGGGTGCCGAGCATCGTTCCCGGAGCCAGGTTGTTCTGCTTGGGCATCACATAGAGGTTGCCCAGCATGCCCATCTCCATGTGCTCGGTCGCCTCCACGTGGCAGTGGTACATGAACGTTCCCGGCTCGACAATCTCGTAGTAGTAGCGGAGCCTGGATCCCATGTTCACCGCGATGGAGCCCATCGGCTCGCCGTCAAAGATCGGCGCAGCCTGCGGGAAGCCATGGAAGTGGACCGTGTGGGGGTCGAACAGGTCAGGCCGCATCATCATGCCCACGTTGCTGAGGTCGAGGTAGAAGCGCTGCCCTTCCTTCAGCACGATCGTGGGAGCCGAGGCCTCGGCCTTCAGCATGCCTGCCATCACCACCATCGGGTTCGCGTTGAAGCCATGGTCCATGCCCGCGTGTGCCAGTGACACCAGCGTCTGGTCGGAGAAGCCGAAGCTGTACAGCTCCGTGCCGTCAGCCATCTTCACGAAACCGTCGCCGGCCGACAGGTGGACGTAGCTCACGTCGTTGCTGACGTTGCCGTCGCCGTCGGTGTCGATGCCGTCGAGGTCCTGAGGATAGCCCGTCACCTTGAAGAGGGTGCCGGCCATGTAGCTGCCCACGGCGTTGCCGAGCGTGAGTCCAGCCGCGTTGCCGGTGGAGAAGTGGACGCCGGCCCAGACGCGCTCGGTGCCCGCCTCGGTCGCAGCCTCGCTGAAGCGGGCGAAGTAGCGCCGCATCATCGGGTTCATGTACGACGTGGCGCTGAAGACAACGTCGTCGGTGCCGAAGAAGCCTGCCAACGCGGTGGCCGCAGCCGAGCTGAAGGCGCTGTGCGCGGCGCCGTACTCCGGGAAGGCCGGCGTGGTGACCAGCGGCGTCCAGGCCGGGTCGGCCACGGTGTCGTCGTTGCCGTCAGTGGCCGCCGCGCGGATGGCCGTGACCGGCCTCCAGCGGTTGTAGAAGTACTTGGAGTCCCAGACCGCGATGCCTGCGTCAGCCATGCTGACATTGAGCATCGCGAAGAGGCGCGCGTTCTGCAAGAGCGAGTTTGTCTTCTCCGCAGCGGTGTCGCGAGCAATCTGGTTCCAGCGTCCGACGGTGGTGACCGTGCCGGGCATGTCGGTCCAGAAGTTGACCGCCTGTGTCTGCGCAAGCGTGCGGGTTTCGCTGGTGAGCGAGCCGAGGGACTTGACCTCGTTGAACGCGGCCGTGTACTCGGGGCTGTCCAATGCAGGCGGAGCCGGCGGACGGAACTGCATGCTGTGCATCAGGCCGAAGGTCGGCGCCATGCCCCAGTGCGGCATCATGGGCTGCATGTAGCCGGGAGGCGTGGGCTGCCAGTCGCCCGGATTCGTGCCCGCCACATAGTTGGTCATCATCATCTGCATCATGTCGCCTGCGCGCCACATCAGCATATTCTGTCCGATGCCCATGCCCAGGGCCATGCCGTTGGTCTTGGCCAGTCCGTCAGCCACGCTCGCGAGCGCGTTGTCCAGGGCCTGGTCAAGGTATGCCACCTGCCCGGTGTAGATGCCGGAGAGCACGGTGTGCGCAGCGGCTGCAGCGCCCGCCTCTGCGGAGCAGACGAAGCCGGGCCGGACCAGTTCGCGGTAGGGATTGTAGGTGCCGCTGATCGAGTTGACCGCGTCGAACATTGCGCCGTGCATCATGGCGAGTGTGCGTGAAGCCACAGGCGCCATCTGGAGATTGGTCTTGACCATCTCAAGGGCGACCAGATTCCATACGGTCACCATGTCCTGCGCCACCAGCGTGCCGTTGGTCATCGCCGCGCTGATCGCCAGCGGGACAACCGCCGGGCGCACGACTTGGTAAACCTGCACGAGCTGGTTGTTGGCTTCAGAGCTCTCGGACACCGCGCCGAGCGAGTCGGCGAAGGCGCGGAAGGTCGGCTCGAACACCTGATCGCTCGCTTCCGGGATGGCAGGCGCGCTCAGGGCGTTGAAGACCACGGTGGTCGTCGCGTTGATGGGCATTGCGCCGAGGGTGACGAAGGCCGTGCCGGGCGTACCGACAGGGACATCCGCGCCGGGCTGGTCGGTCCAGACGGTGAGCCGTCCGGCAATGCCGGAGGTTTCGCCGCGGTTGGCCACCTTGACGTGGGCTGCGAAGATGCCGCCGTTGGTGACCACGCCGGGGATCAGGCTGATGCCTTCGATGACGAAGTCGGGTGCGGGCGGGTTGACCATCAGGCTGACCGTGGTCAGCGTGCTGTCGGACTGCCCGTCGTTCGCAAAATAGTAGAAGAAGTCAGGGCCGGTATACCCGAGGTCCGGCGTGTAGTCGAACGAGCCGTCCGGGTTGAGGGTCAGCAGGCCGTGATCCGGTCCGGCAAAATAGACCGTACTGAGCGGATCATGATCCGCGTCCGTATCATTGGCCAGCACGCCAGCGGCTGGCACGCTCAGTGTGGTGTCGCCAGTCATGGTGTAGGCGTCGTTGACTGCGACAGGCACGTCGTTGACTGCCCGCACCACGAGGGTCACCTGCGCGATGCGGCTGCGATTGCCGCCGGATACCATCCGGTAGGTGAAGGTGTCGATCCCGGTGAAGTCCGGGTTCGGTGTGTAGCTGATGTGGCCGTTGCTGAAGAGCGGGGCTGCGGTGCCATGTTGGGGAGCCATGACCAGCTCGGCGGTAACCAGCATGCCGGTCGGGGAGTCGTTGGCCAGCACGCCGCCGCCCAGAACAAAGAGCGTCGCGTCTTCCGTGACGAAATAAATGTCGTTGGTCGCGAAGAGCGTTGTGACCGAGTATTCGTCCGCACCGATGTCCGGGGTGGTATTGTACGGCCGGTACTCGCTGTCGAAGTCGCCGCGCAAGGACGGGAAGTAGCTGTAGAGGCTGGCATCTGCCACGTTCAAGGCTGGCGAGGTGTTGACGAGGTGGTAGTTTCCTAGAGGGCCGATGGGCGCAAAGCGCACATTGATGTTGTTGCCGGCCTCGTCGATGACGGCGGCCGCCACGAGCGTATTGGTATAGCTCAGCACGAACTGCGGATTTCCCGCGATGTTTGAGGAGTCGTAACCCGCCGTGCTGGTGAGGAGGCAGTAACGCGCGTCCAGCACGGGCTGGCCCGCAGGAGAGCTCAGGTCACGGTAGAAGGTGCCGGGTGCTGCGACGAGCGACTGGAGCGCCCGGTCGTAGTAGTACGAACGGTTCTGCCAGATGATCGAGTCATAGAGCACCGGGCTGGAGTACGCCTGCCCGGAGACATCGGCGAGCGGACCGCTGTGGAGGAACGAGGCGATGCCCGCGCCTTGCGGCGTCGAGGCTGTGGCCGCTGGTGCGAAGGTCGACTGCGAGGTCGCCGTGCTGTCGTTATTGGCCACGGTGTTATGGATGATGTTCACCTGCGCAGCGTCGGAGAGCGAGATGCCGCCGCCTGCATAGCCCGCCACGTTGTTGACGATGATATTGTTGAACAGGTTGATCGTGTACCAGTTGGTCGGGTTGGCGCTCGCGGCGACATCCGCGCCGTTGATGCCGCTGAGGCAGATACCACCGCCGCTGCCGGAGCCGGAGAGGTTGCCCTGGATCAGGTTGCCCTGGACCGTGACAGAACCGGAACCGGAACTCAGCGCCGCACCGCCGCCCGCCGCGACTGCTGCACCGCCGATGAAGATACCGCCGCCGTCACCGCCAACGGCCAACGCATAGAAGGTCTCGTTGTTGCGGATGGTGTTGTTGGCGATCAGACCGCCGTGGCTGAGGCCCTCGTGGCCGATGCCGCCGCCTGCGCCGCGGCAGAAGTTGCCGGCGATCAGGTTGTCGAGGATGCGGTAGCCGGTGGCGCCCGTGTAGACCGCCACACCGCCCGCGCCGTTCACGCCGCCGTTCTTCAGGATCATGTTGCCCTGGATCACGACGTTCGAGTTGTTGAAGGTCACATCCGCATTGACCCACTGGCCAAGGGCGATGCCGCCGCAGTAGGTGCCCTGGTTGCCGTCGATGCGGTTGTTGCTGAGACGCAGGTTGTGGGCGGAGTCATACACCTGGATGCCGCCGCCGGAGACGGAGCCGCGGATGGCGAAGCCGTCAATCCGGGCGTTGAATTCGGTGAAGTCCGTGCTGTTGGTACCGAACACGGTGAATCCCGCGTTCTCGCTGGCATCAAAGGGGTCGCTCGGATAGACGCTGAGCACTTTGGCATGCCACACAGAGAGGCGCGAGGAGGGCGTGGGGTTCGCAATAATCATGGAGGCCTCGCCTGCGCCCTGTATACGCACCGGCTTATAAACGATGGGGTTCTCTTCATAGATGCCCGGCGCGACCAGGATCAGGTCGCCGGGGGCTGCGATGTCGATCGCCTCCTGGATCGGATCAGGCAGCGGATCCTCCAGGGTCGGCACACGCGGAACGACCTGGTGCACAACACCGTTGCCGCCGTAGGTCAGCGTAATGCCCATGGGCGTGGTCAGCCCGTTGTCACCGCGCGTGACCATCAGGCGTCCCTCGGCACCAGTCTGGAAGGTGGCCGGCAAGGTAAAGTAAATCGAACTGCTGTTCCATAACAGAATTTTAAGGGGTACCCCCTCCAGCGTGACAGTGCCGACAATAGTACCAAAGCCGTAATCGCGCGAAATCATACCAGAGCTGCCAAAGGGCTGCGCTGGGTCGGGTACAGAGGTCGGCCCTTTTGAGGTCACAACAATCACATCGGTCGTGGCTGTGACGTATGGACCGGACAGCCCTGCTGTCGCATTGACAACAGACCAGATGACCGGCGTGTGATTGGGCGGCTCCACGTCCAACTGTTTGTTCGGGTAGCCGACGAAGCCGGCGATCGGCACGATGGGCGTGTCCGCGTAAAGATAGGAGCCGGGGTTGTAGTGCAGCGTCCAGGGCGTGGTGCTGAAGGCCGGGTTGTAGAAGGGATCCGGGATGCGGCGACGTCCCGTGGGGTCTGTCGGGTCGGCCATGGTCGGATCGTTCAGGATGATGGTCAGCATGTTGGGCGCGACACCGCTCGGAGACGGCACGTTGACCGTATAGGTGGAGGGCACGAGCGCATTGTAGGTGCCGAACTCGTCGGAATACACATGCGCAACCTCATGCCCGGCCCAGTCTCGGATCGAGATGGGCAGAAATCCCGGAGACCCTTTTTCGCCGTAGATCGGACTGAAGGCGTTGAACTCCGCCGTGAGGTCGTTGAGCACGAAGCCCACGACGCGCGTGGCCTTGGGCACCTCGGTGTAGACATGGAAGTCAGCGGCGGTGTTGCGCTCGGTGCTCACGGTGACCGACTTCATGTCGGCCAGGGGGCGCACCTGGTTCGCGAACGGCGCATCGACCATCTGGCTTGGGAAGAGGCTCAGATAGGGCGAGACGGTGAACAGGTTGGTACGCGTGCCGGGGACGATCGTCTGCACATAGGCGAGGTCGCCGATATGGTTGGCTGCATTGCCGACCAGAGGCGGCGGTAGCAGCAGTTTGCTGGGCTGGTAGGTGTCACCGAAGACCACGTTCTGGCTCTCCTCGGTCTGGATCAGGTAACCCGGAGGCGGGAAGGCCTGGATGATGTACTTGCCTTCGGGCAAGCCTTCCACCTCGTTGGTGGTATTGTTGGCCATGCCGCCAGGATAGTAGGAGGTCACAGCATAGCCGCCGTCGAACACGCCGGGCTGGATCTGGTTCCAGGTGCTGTAGTTGTCGCTGCCGATGATGGCCTTGCCGAGCACCTTGGGCGGGTTGATCTGAACACTGCCCTGCGGCGGAGCGTCATCCCAACTGTCGGTCCAGACGATCTGGATGGCATCGCCGGGATCAAAGGTGTTGTCGTTGTTATGGTCCACGTCCTCGGGGCCTTTGGGGCCGCTGCCGTCAGACCATCCGATCGGGTGGTTGTCGACATCTGCCGGGGTCGGACCGCCGCTGTTGTCCAGATCATCGATGATCTCGTTTGCATCGGTGTCCGTGTAAAGGGCCACCTGGACGCGCGGGATGCCCGGCTCCCAGCCGTCGATGGTGCCCATCACAGGGTCCTCTTCGGCGCGGGTCGTCTGGTAGGCGATGACGCCGGAGACGCCGCCATTCTCGGTTTCAGGATAGTCGATCTTGCCCCAGTCGATCCGGTTGTTCTGGTTCAGGAAGAGCATCATGGCTTCAAGCAACACCGGTCCGGTCTCGGTGCGCGAAAGGTTGTTGAGCGTATTGGTGTTGATGATCGGAATGGGGCCCAGAGCGTTGGTCAGCACCACACCCGTCACCGGGTCAGTCTCATACTGCGGCTGCGGGTTGCGCACGCCCTGAGACGGCATGGTCCAGCCGTTGTCGGGCGGGATGAAGCCGCCTTCGTCCGTGACGGAGGTCATGCCAGTCGCTTTGTACCGTCCAAAGTCGACCTCGGTGATCAGCCACTTGAAGAAGGGGAAGACCTCGGTCAACTGGTAGTCGCCAGCGGGGTCGGTCAACGTGGACTGATAGATGGTACCGTCTCTGAACCGCAGGTTGATGACCTGGGACGGGATTCCCTCTTCGCCCGGATCACGGAAGCCGTTCTCGTTGCTGTCATAGAACACGCTGCCTTCGAGGGTGCCGAACCAGCGGTAGGAGAGCACGTTGCCGAGATGGTTGAAGCCGCTCGGCGTGTTGGTCACGATGATCGTGTTGAACCCGAAAAGGGCGTCAAGAGGCTTGTCCCAGGTCACGAGCTGGTAAACGCCCGGCGGCACGTTGGTGATCGTGAAGGAGCCATCTGCGTTGCAGGGGGCTGCGTAGAGTCCGGCGCCGATCGCGTTGAGCGGGCCGACCGCGTTCAGGCCGACCCACGCCTCGTCCACGGCAGGGCCGGGGGCGAACATCTGGTTGGCCGGCGGACGTCCGAAATGGTTGAAAATGTTTGTTCCAGTGAGTGTCACGTTGCCGACTTGCGCAGGTGGCGGGTTCGTGCCCCAGACCGTCTGGTTCGGATCGACAAAGCCGAAAAAGGCGTGATAGAAGCCAGGCCCGAAGCCTTCCATGAAGAGCGATGACTCGTTGGCCGTGACCCAGGCGTCGACCGTCAGGGTGCCTTCGATGGTGGCGGTCTGGTTCCAGCCGCTGGTGCCGGAGGCGCCGCCATGGGTGCCGCCGTGGCCGCCGCCCCAGACAGTGCCGCTGGGCGGAATGGCCCGCACGCCGTATTTTCCCATGGCCAGATACTTGATGGTGGCCTTGCCCGCTGCGTCGGTGAGGATGAAGCCCGTGCCCATCTGATCGACCACGTAGCCGCCCTCCTCGTCGAGCAGGTACTCGCCGTTTGCGTCCTTGGCGTAGGTCGTGCCCAGCGGATTGCCGAACACGTCGGTCATGATCGGGCCGCCCGCATAATCGGCCAGGGTGATCTGGAAGTCAGCCAGTCCCACCTCCGTAGCATCGGGCACGTTGTTGATCGAGTTGTTGTCGTTGAAGACGAAGACCGAGATCTGAGCCGTCGGCAGCGGGTGCTTGTTCAGGATCACCGCGACGCTGGTCTGGCCTGCCGCGACGGTCTGACCGCCCGAGGCATAGCCATCGGCCATCACAGAGAGGATGTAGCGCTGGTTGATGTCAGGCACGGTGATGGAGACCGGGCTGTTCGTGCTGCTGCCGGTCGCCATCACGGGCGCGTGGCTCTTGTGGATCACCAGGGAGATGGAGTCGTTGGTGGCGACACCCGGAACCGTGAGGTGCGTCGTGTCCTCCTCAAGCATCCAACGGAAGCCGGTGGTCACTGCGTTGCCGTTGCCATCCACAACATTCAGGGTGAATGCGCGGGCGATGCCGCACATACCTATAACGGCGGCGATTGCCACCGTCACGATCTTGCGCCAGTAACTCTTCTGGCAAGAGCGTCTGCAATGCCCGACTGCCTCACGGACTGTTTGCCTCTCTGTACCGACTATCTTTTTCATGTGTGCCTCCAACGTTGTTGACTCGATGTTCTGATTGAGATTCTATTTCTCGTTTCAGTATGGACATGTTACTCTTTTCACTCCTGCGGGAGTATGGGGGAAAAGCCCCATTCCGCGATGCCGCGATGCCTCAGACATGGACCACGCTGTTGAGCGTGCCGTGTTCATTGGGAACAAAGTTCGGGCACTGGGTGTCGAGATGCCACACGCCATTCACGACGAACTTGTATTCGTGCTTGCCTTCCGGCAGATTAATCGTCGCCCGGAAGACGTTGTCCTCGGGATGATGCACGAGCGGATGCGTGGTCGGATCCCAATTGTTGAACGTGCCGGCGACATAGACCTTGCTGTCTTCCTTGGCTGCGATCTCGAACTGGATCGTCTTTCCCTTTTGCTGCGTCATCAGACGCATCAGCCTGTCGATCTCCCGAGGTTCCGCATCTGTCTTCTCGGCTTGAACGCGCTTGGCTTTGGGTTTCTCAGCTTGAACGCGCGTGGCTTCAGGTTTTGAGGCTTCTACGCGCTTGGCTTTGGGTTTTGACGTGCTGCCGGCTTGATCTTTCTTCATAGTGCTCCTTTTTTTTGCGTGAATTCTTTTGCGTGCAACAGGGGCATATATTAGAGGGTCTTGTTTTATTTCGCTATGGGGCGTTGTCCTACGGAGCGGAACGGCTTCCCGTTCCGGCAGCGCCAAATTCACTGCGCGTTTCATCACGTACGTCATTGCGTACGTCGGCACCGCAGGGAGCGGAACGGCTTCCCGTTCCGGCCGCGGCTCATCCGGCGGCATGCCCAATGCCACTAACTTTTCACGGTGCTTCCACAATTTTTTTCGAAGATTCTAACGCGAAAATCCCTGGTGTACGAACAGTCCTGTCCGCTTCGGGCATTGCGTCAATGGGGGAAAGACTCCGCGCTCCTTTCCTTGCTGAAGGGAGCGTGGCCGTCCCGGCCGCCTCTGCCTGCGGGCAAGATGCCCAATGCCACTAACTTTTCAGGGCGCATTACGTTTTTAACATATTCTATTGCAAAAACTTGTGGCATTTATAATGCAGACAAACAAGAATTTGTTTTTCGCTAAGATCGCTATGAGAGGTGCTTGCACGGAAAGCCCCCGCAAGTGGCGGAATACCGCCGGGGCTTATCTCGTGCAAGCACCTGAGCCTTCGCAAACAGATGCTGGGTGAAGGACGAGCTGTGCCCTCCGTGTATTCACGGACTTGCGAGGGCACGCCGTCCTTCACCCAACTAGCGATCTTAGCGTAAAACACGAAGCAATTTTTCAACAAACCAAAAAACCAAGTGTGAAAAGTTAGTGGCATTGGGCAAGATGCCCGCGCTCCTTTCCTGAAGGTGGCAGAGCCGTCTCGGCTCTGATGAGGCGGGACGCCTCATCCACCTTGAGCATCGCATGCCCTTATGAAAGAATCGGGCCATGAAAAGTTAGTGGCATCCGGCCGCATGCCTGCGGCCACCGGCGCGGGAAGCCGCGCCGCTCCATGCGCTTCACGCCCGTCCGCACCGCAGGGAGCGGAGCCGCTTCCGGCTCCGGCTGACGCTTTCCGGACGTCCAGGCTATGTAGAATATTTAGCGACCCTGGGGTCCTTCCACGCTCTTTACGCTGTTCAGGGTCCCGAGGCTATTATGGACCCAATCGGCACACGTGGGGTCTGCGCACCAGATGCCGTCGATCACATACTTATATTCATGGCATCCCGGTTCGAGGCAGACGGTTACTGAAAATAGACCCTCGTTATTCTTGTCGATCATCTGTTTGGCTGTCGGGTCCCAATCGTTAAACGACCCTGCAAGGAAAACCTTGCTGCCGACTTTTGCACGCACACTGAACGTCACGCGTTGTAACTTCGTCTTTGGCGCGTTGACAACAGCTGCTTTCGATGCGTTGACAGCAGGTGCTTCCGGCGCGTTGACAGCAGGTGCTTCCGGTGCGCTTACAACAGGCGCTTGCGGCTTAACTCGGGTCTTCACAACTTTAGGTGTCATCTTACTTTTCGTTGTCTCTAATATCATTTCATTCATGGCCTGTCTCCTTCGTTTCGCGTGGACTCAAACTTTTTCCCACATCCGCCGTGGCGCGATCGCCGATGTCATTCAGCAGGTGCACGGCGTGTGCACCTGCCGAGCACCGGCATTATTTGGGATGCTCGCTCTTGGGTTGCATGGGTTTTGGAAGCACGCAGCAACAACCTGGGCTTCCCTTCGCCTTTCCGCACTTATCGCACGTCGGCTGCCCTTCCTTGCAGCAGCAAGGCGACCCCTTGATCTGTCCGCACTTCTTGCACAACGTAGCCGCTTCTGTCTCAGCGCCTGACATCTTCCACCCTGAGAGCCCAGCAGAGAAGCGCTTCACGTTGGTGTAGCCCGCTTTTGTCGCAGCATCACTGCCAGCCTTGTACGCATCACACAGAGGGCCGCCGCAGTAGGATACCACCAGCGCGGCCTTGTCCGTCGGCAGTACCTTAGCAAGATCATCCTTGTGATCTGCGAAGTTGATCGCGCCGGGAATATGACCGCTCGCATACGACTTGCTGCCGTTACAATCAATGAGCGTGACTGTCTTGTTCGTCATGGCCTTGGTCAGATCCGCCAGACTGATGTCCGGCACCGCGTTCTCGTCGGCTGCGTAAGACACGTTAGCCGCGAATGCCGCCACAATGAATGTCATGGAAACCAAACTTTCTACCAATTTCATTTTCTGTTTCTCCTTTTTCTTTCGTGTACTTATGGTCTGTTTTTAGGGTTATCATGCGCTTTTGGAGGCGCTTTCACTATGGGGAGAATCCCCTACCGCGTCATAGGGTATAACCCATAGATGTTAAGCTAAGGAGCGATTATTTTTCAGCACCAAACGACTGACAATATACAACATTTTGTAATTAAAGATTTTACCGCAAAAACCGCAAAAAGATTGCACGGCTATCTCATCCGCCTCACCCGTGGATACACGGACGGCGGAATGGATAGCCGCGCAGATCAATACTGGTTTCATTTTCATCAGCAAAAAACAAGTTTTTTGCTGATGAAAATTGAGTTGATTCCGCGCAAATGTTCGCTCCGCCGTCCATGTATCCATGGGTGAGGCGGGCGTGACATTTGCGCTCTTCTTCGCGGCTTTTGCGAAAAAGTATTCATTCTTAGTTTAACACCTATGGGGTATAACCGCGCCAAGGAGGAAGTAGGTTTTCTCCCCATACAAATTATAAATTAGCCTGTTAAGATTGTTACCTGCTACGTGCAGGACAGTATTGTTTGAAGGTACAAAAACAAATCAAGAAACGAGGTATTTCATGAAAAAGATGACGGAACAGCACTTAATCAACGCCTTCGGCGGGGAAAGCCAGGCACACATGCGCTATCTGCTTTTCGCGGAAACTGCGCAACTGGAAGGACTTCCCAACATCGCCCGACTGCTGCGAGCGATTGCTCATGCGGAGTATCTGCACGCCGGCGACCATTACCGAGAACTGCGCCATCTGAAAGGCGGCTTCGTGGCTAATTCGATGGCGGCGTTCGGTCCGGGCGACACGCGAAAGAACCTGGATCTCGCCATCGCTGGCGAGACGTTTGAGATTGAGGAGATGTACCCGGTCTATATCGAAGTCGCAAAGTTCCAGGGCGAGAAGGGTGCCGTGCGCTCTTTCCAATGGTCTTACGATACGGAAAAGATGCACAAGGCACTCTTCGAAAAAGCCCGTACCGCAGCAGAAAAGGGCGGCGATATGACTCTCGGCCCGGTGCAGGTTTGCGAGACCTGCGGTTACACCCTCGAGGGAGAGGCACCCGATATCTGCCCGCTCTGCGGTGTGCCGAAGGACCGTTTCCGCGCCTTTGCCTGATGGATAACACTCAATGCCTGAGGTATATTCCCATGAAAAATGAAAAGATGTTCCAAGAACGATATAAGTCCGGGGACACACCCTGGGACTTCGGTCGGCCTGACTTCAACCTCGTCAACGTCGTGATCAACAACCCAATCCACGGAGTCCGTGCCCTGGATGTCGGCTGCGGGACCGGGGACAATGCAATATGGCTCGCCAATAACGGTTTTCAGGTCACGGGAATCGACGTGTCAGACATCGCCTTGGACAGGGCGAGAACAAAGGCTGCCAAGGCCAATGTCGAATGCGACTTCGTGCTCGCTGATTTTCTCAAGGACAAAATCAAAGGGGCTCCCTTTGGCTTTGTGTTCGACAGGGGCTGCTTCCACACGTTCGACTCCAAGAGCGATAAGAGGCTGTTCGCCCAACACGTGGCCGACCACTTGCAGATCGGCGGGCTTTGGCTGACGCTCACGGGCAACGCCGATGAGCACGGACGCGAACAAGGCCCGCCCCAACTGACAGCGGCTGAAATCGTCCAGGCGGTTGAGCCCCTCTTCGAGGTGCTTTCGCTCACGTCCAGTCACTTCGCCTCCCGTGATCTGAAGCCGCCGAGGGCGTGGACGTGCCTGATGCGCAAGCGTATAACCGGTTGATAAGTCATATATGTGCCATTTGTGCCAGGTCACTACCGCCGCATTCCTCGAAGCGTCTCCTCGCTATAGCCCCACCCTCTACATGACGGAACGTCGATGAGAATGAACTCCGCCTGCTGGCGCGCCATTATACTCAACGGCTCCTCGGTGTCGATCCGAGCCTGCCAGCCTTCCTCAAGCTCGTGCCCGTTCACCGAGAGGCGACCGTGTGTCAGGTAGAGGAAGAGTCGGCGCCCCCGGGTCGCTGCAAAAGAGAGCTGTTGCGTTTCATCAAGGTCTGCCCGGTAAAGGGTGGCGTCCGTGTGGAACGTGACGGTGTCACGGATGCCCTGGCCGGAAGCGACCGGACAGAGCGTGTTCTTCCACTTCGACGGGTCGAAGGTTTTCTGGTCGTAGGTCGGCTTGAGCCCTTTTTCATCCGGGAAGAACCAGACCTGATAAAAATGGACTGGCTTTTCTGCTAGATTGAACTCGGAATGCGTCAGGCCCGTGCCCGCCGACATGCGCTGGACATCATTGGCGCGGATAACCGCCTTGTTCCCCATGCTGTCCTCGTGGGTGATTTCGCCAGCGAGCACAATCGTGATGATCTCCATTTCCTGATGGGGATGCGTCGGAAAGCCTGTGCCGGGCTCCACGACATCATCGTTGAAGACCCGCAAGGCGCCGAACTGGATGTTGTTCGGATCGAAGTAGCTTGAAAATGAAAACAGCCAGTACGTCTTCAGCCAGCCGAAGTCGCTGAAGTGACGTTGCTCGTTCCTGATGATGTGAATCATAAATGCACGCTCCTTGTTCGCGATTGTTCCCGAACCACGTATCCGGATTCAATCCTGAACCGCCAGATCGTGTTTCGTTTGTGCGTTAATGCTAGACGAGACGCAGGGCATTGAAAATGGGGAATACCCCTGCTGGGTATACCGGCCGGAACACGGAGCGGAACGGCTTCCCGTTCCGGCAGCGCTCCCCGGCTCGGGAAGCCGAGCCGCTCCCTGTGTCATCCCCGGCGCGGGAAGCCGCGCCGCTCCTCTACGCGCTCGCGTGCGGTGGCGTTGTGCTACGGCAGTTCAACCGTAAAGATGGAACCGCGAGGCTGACGCGGGGCAACGTAGATGCGGCCCTTGTGCGCCTCCGCCACCAGTCTGCAGAAGGCCAGCCCGAGGCCTGTTTGCGGCAACTCGCGATCTTTCATCTTCACGACACCATATTTTTCGAAGATCGTTTCGCGATAGCCCAGCGGAATCCCGGGGCCCTCATCTTCGACCTGGATGAGGCAGGGCTTGCCAGGGGCGTCCGCAGGCTCCAGCGTCAGGGTCACACAGGTATCACGCGGCGAAAATTTAATCGCGTTCACCAGCAGGTTGTCCAACAGGCGCGCGATGAGGCTCCTGTCTACATTTGCGAGAACAGGCTCCTCCGGCGCCACGAGCGAGAGCTGAATGTTTTTGGCAGCGGCCATTGCTTGATGATTGCGCACGGCTGCTTGGACGCGCTCAACCAAATCCTCGGATGCGCATTGCGGGGCGAGCTGCCCCTGCTCCATTTTTGAAACCATCAGCAGATCGCTGATGAAATTGTCGAGCAGTTGCGTTTGTCCGAGGATCTCGTTTGCAATGCGGACCACGGCTGGCGGGTTGTCCGTTGAGTCCAGTCGGCGCGCACAGAGCGAGATGCTCAGAAGCGGATTTCGAATGTCATGGACAATCATATCCGAGAGCTCCTCCCGCATCCGCAGGAGGGTGTTGCGCTCGTCATAGAGATGTTTGGTGCGCAGCGCGTTTCGCACGCGGAACAATACTTCCAGCGTGTCGACCGGCTTCGTGATGAAATCGGTTGCGCCGGCCGCGATACCTCTGAGCCGGTCCGCCCGGTCAGAGAGGGCTGTCACCAGCAGCACCGGAATCATCTGGGTCCGCGCGTCCTCTTTCAGGCTGCTGCAGACCTCGAAGCCGTCCAGCTTGGGCATCATCACGTCGAGCAGAACCAAATCGGGCGGCGTATCGTTGATCATACGCAACGCCTCCTCCCCGTCTACAGCCTCTGACATCTGGTAGCCATAAGCTTTGAGAAAGTCGCGCAAAAGGCGGCGGCTTTTTTCGTCGTCTTCAACCACTAGGATGTGGCTGTCGCTCGCGAGTTCATCGGCAAACAGTTGTTTCATTGGGTATCCTCCCCTGTGGGGTATTCTGCGTAGTCCTGCTCCTCGAGGGTCGGCCCGAAGAGGCGCTCCAGGCGGGCTAGCAGATCCGGTATATCAAGTGGCTTCGTGATGTATTGGTCGCACCCGCAGGTGCGGAGCCGGGCCTCGTCGCCAGGCATGGCGTAGGCGGTCAAGACCCAGATCGGGATTTCGCGAGTTCGCGCGTCAGCCTTGAGAATCTGCACAGCTTCAAACCCGTCTTTTTTCGGCAGTTGGATGTCCATCAGGATCAAGCCAGGCCGCTGTGCAAACGCGAGCTCCACGCCCGCTTCGCCGTCATGCGCCTCCAGAACAGGGTAGTCCATGATGGCCAGCAGCTCAGAAAGCAACTTTCTGTTCTGCGGGTCATCTTCAACGATCAGAATTGTCGGTTTCACAGTTCCCCCTTTTCGTGTACGGAAACGTGCATCGCTGAAGAGGCGTCAATCGGGAGGAGCAAGGTGAAACAGCTTCCACGCCCTTCGCCTTCGCTTTCCACCCGAATGCTTCCGCCGTGCATCTTCGCGTACTGGCGCACTAAACAAAGCCCCAGCCCTGTTCCGGGTGTCTTGTTCACGATTCCATCGTTAACCTGATAAAAGGCTCCGAAAATATGGGGCAGATGCTCGGCTGAGATGCCAATGCCTGAATCCGACACCGAAACCTCCAGCATGGGGACCGGGTCCTCTGTCAGTTGAGCCCGCACCCGGATTGAACCATTGTCGGGTGTGAATTTCGTCGCGTTTGAGAGGAGGTTGTACAAGATCTGTTTGACCCGGCGCTCGTCAGCCGTGACCATGAGATCCCTGACCGGCGGCGTTATTTCAAAGTCGAGCGCGATGCTATGTTTGAAACACTTCTCCCTCACCAGGGTGCGGCTCTGCTCTAAAAGTGTATCGATGTTGAAGCAGGACCACTGCGGCTCCATCTTGCCCGCTTCAATCTTGGAGAGGTCGAGGATGTCGTTGATCAGGCTGAGCAGGTGTTTCCCGCTTTCGTAGATGTCGCAGGCGTACTCCTTCTGCTTGTCGGAAAGCGGGCCGAAATACTCCTGCGCCAGCACCTGCGAAAAGCCCATGATCGCGTTCAGTGGCGTGCGCAGCTCGTGGCTCATGGCCGCCAGAAAATCAGATTTGGCCCGGTTGGCGTTCTCCGCCTCCTCCTTGGCGCGGCGCAGGGTCAGCTCGGTTTCCTTGCGCTGCCGGATGTCGCGGATCACACTCAGCAGCATCTCCTGCCCCAAGATGTCCACGCCGCGGCAACTGATTTCAACCGCAATAGGACTCCCGTCTTTACAGGCGTAGACGCATTCGAACAGGATACCCGCTTTCCGAGCCTGCTCCATGCGCAGATCCACGACTTCAGCGTCATCCTGTTGCAACGCATGCCAGCTCATCATCAACAACTCCTCCCGCGAGTAACCGAAGAGTCCGACAGCGGCTTGATTGACCTCGATGATGGTGCCCTCCAGGTCAACCAGTAACAACGGGTCTCGCACATACCGGGCGATCAGTTCATAGCGTGCGTTGACAAGATCTGCGCGTTTGCGCTCCGTGATGTCCTGCGTGGTGCCGAAGCCCCCCAACAAGGCACCGGCGGCATCAAACTCCAACTCCGCCCGCTCGCGCACCCACTTGATCGTGTCCCCGACGATGATGCGGTGTTCAATGTCATCATACGGCTCGCCGCGCAGGGCCGCAGCCCATTTCTCGTGCACATAGCCTCTGTCGTCCGGATGAACCGTGTTGAGGAAGGACTCGTACGTCAAGGCTGTCCCCCGGGGGAGGCCGAAGATACGCCAGTTCTCGTCTGACCAGAGCAGTTCGTTACGCTGGACGTTCAACCGCCAGCTGCCCACATGAGCCACGACTTGGGCGCGGTTCAAATCCGCCTGGCTCTCGCGCAAAATCTGGCGGTCATGGAGCCGCTGCATCGCCACAGCCACATATTCAGTGACCGCAGCCATCAGCGAAATGTCGTCGCTGCTGAAGACTGTCCGGTTGCGCGTGCCGAACGAGAGGGTGCCGAGAATACGGCCTTGCGACAGCAAGGGATGGCAGCAGTACGCCAGCACGCCATACCCCGCTACCAGTGCTGTGCGCGGGTCATTGGCGTGCGGGATGTCTTCAACGATGATGCGCTGCCCGTCGCGGGCGACACACCCGCAGACAGCGATACCGTGGTCGATCCACTCAATGCGGGCCGCCTCTTCGGCGGTGATGCCGCCGCAGGCATTCAGCCGCAAGCGGCCGGGGATGTCGCACGCGAGGAAGTTGAAGAAGAGATCGCACCCCAGAAAGCGCATGACCTCGGTGCAGAGCGCTTCGACGATGCGCTGAGGTTCTTCGGCAGCCAGCAGGTGGTGGGCGGTGTTGGCGAGGAGTTCCTCGCGTCGGCGCTTATGCTCCAACTCGCGTGCAGCCGCCAATTGCGCCGTGATGTCATTGGAGAGCACAAGCCGTCCCGGGCGGCCGTTGAAGGGGATCGAACTGACCGTGATCTCCACGTCAATTCCTGTGCCGTCCTTTTTCAAATGACGGAAGACGCCGACGCACGCATCCTTCGCACCCTTCTGGCTGGCGATCAGAGCCGTTGCCTGTGGACGGTCTTCCGGCAGCCGTAAATCCAGTGCCGTCAAGGCGAGAAACGCGTCCCGCGTATAACCGTAATGACGCAACGCCGCATCGTTCACGGCCAGAAATTGAAGCGTCTCCTCATCAAAGACCCACATGGGGTTCGGGTTGGCTTCGAACAGGAGCCTGAACTGCGCTTCGCTCGCGCGCAGTTGCTCTTCGGCTTGCCGCCGCTGGCGCCGCACCTCGGCATCGCGCAACTCGCGTCTGATCGCCGGCACCAGGCGCACCAGCGCGTCTTTGAGCACGTAGTCGTGCGCCCCGGCTTTCATGATCGTCACGGCCTGCTCTTCGCCAATGACCCCCGAGACAACGATGAAGGGCAGATCCAGCCCTGTTTTCTGGACGCAGGCCAGCGCCTCCGAGCCGTTGAACTGCGGCAGCCGGTAATCGCTGAGCACGATATCCCATGGCTCTTCAGCCAACGCACCGGAGAGGGTGGTTGCAGTCTGGACGCACCGGCAGATCGGTTCATAGCCGCCCTGCTTCAACGTCCGCAGCAGCAGCAGCCGGTCGTCATCGTTATCTTCGACCATCAATACACGCAGAGGGGTGTTCATACCGTGTTCCTGGGTTTGGGGCATAGGTGTTAATCTAAGGAGAGCTTTTTGTTGCCAATACCAAAAGACTGGCAATATACAAAGTTTTGCAATTAAAGAATTTAACGCAAAAACCGCAATAAGATTGCGCGGCTATCTCATCCGCCTCACCCGTGAATACACGGACGGCGGAATGGATAGCCGCGCAGATGAATACTGATTTCATTTTCATCAGCAAAAAACAAGTTTTTTGCTGATGAAAATCGAGTTGATTCCGCGCAAATGTTCGCTCCGCCGTCCATGTACCTGTCCGCCGTAGACGTATACGCGAAGGTGGATCCATGGGTGAGGCGGGCGAATGGAACCCGTGCGGGTCCGCCGGGCCCCTATTTGCGCTCTCCTTTGCGGCTTTTGCGAAAAAGTATTTCATTCTAAGCTTAACACCTAATGGGGTTTGGGGGCGCCGACGTTGATCACCAGCCAGTAGAGGCCGAGCTGGCGGACGGCCTCGGTGAACTCGGTGAAGTCGACAGGCTTGCGCACATAACTGTTGCAGCCCTTGGCATAGCTTTCGGCGATGTCGCTGTCCTCCAGCGATGAGGTGAGCATGATGACCGGCAGCAGCCGGGTGCGTTCGTCGCAGCGGATGCGGCGCAACACTTCCAGGCCATCCACCTTCGGAAGCTTCAAATCCAGCAAGATCAGCTCCGGCAACTGCAGCGGATCACGTCCTGCGTACGGACCGGTACCAAACAGATAATCGAGCGCCTCGACACCGTCCCGCGCAATGACGACCTCGTTGCAGATCTTGTTCTTCTTCAAGGCCCGAAGCGTCAGCACTTCGTCGCCGGGGTTATCTTCCACCAGCAGGATAATGCGGTTGTCGTCGTTTAAAAGGTCCATAGATGCCTCCTTGTTTGCATTCATTATTACGTATTTTCCACTCTCGGTTCAAGGGTGAAATAGAAGGTGGCTCCGCGCCCCAGCGCCGCCTCGGCCCAGATACGGCCGCCGTGCCGCTGGATGACGCGCGCCACAGTCGCGAGCCCGATGCCTGTCCCGGAAAACTCCTGTGTCGAGTGCAGCCGCTGAAAGGGGTTAAACAGCTTGCTGGCGTACTGCATGTCAAAGCCGACACCATTGTCGCGCACGAAGAAGACAGGAGAAGACGCAGGAGACTGACTGCCAACTGCCGACTGCTCACTGCCGACTGCCAACTGCTCACTGCCAACTGCCGACTGCTGACTGCCGACTGCCCTCCCCACCTCGATCACCGGGGCGGGATTTTTCGAGGTGAATTTCCAGGCGTTGGCCAGCAGATTGAAGAGGGCGGCGTGCAGCAGCCGGGTGTCGCCGATTGCGGTTAGGCCGGGTGCAATGCGGAATTCGACAGGACGCTCGGGTTCGCGCTCTTGGAGCTGGCGGGCGACAGCCAGGGCCAGTGCCGTCAGGTCCACAGACTCATGACACATCTGGTCGCGGGTCACGCGCGAGAGGCGGAGCAGATCGTCGATCAACTGGTCCATGTGCCGGCAGCCGTTGCGGACGCGGTTCAGGTAGTCTTTGCCCGTGTCGTCCAAGCGCTCGCCGTAGTCCTCGAGCGCGGCCTGGCTGAAGCCGTCGATGCTCCGCAGCGGCGTGCGCAGGTCGTGCGAGACCGAGTAGCAGAACGCCTCCAGCTCGCGGTTGCTCGATTCCAGCTCTGCGGTCCGCTCGCGGACACGCTGTTCGAGCTGTTCGTTCAGATGCCGGACTGCCGCCTGGGCGCTGATCAGGGAGTCGATGTTGATCGCGGTGCCGAACCAGCGCACGATCTTGCCCTCGCTGTCTCGGATCGGACGCGCGCGCACTTTGAACCATTCGTACGCGCCATTGTGATTACGCACGCGGTACTCGAGGTCGTAAGGCGCACGTCCCTCGACTGCCGCGCACCAGGCTTCGTACGCGCGCGGGCGGTCATCCGGGTGCAGGAGTTTATTCCAGCCGTCGCCCACATGCTCGGACATCGGCACGCCGGTGAAATCCACCCACTGCTGGCTCTGGTAGTCGCAGTAGCCGTCCGGCCGCGTCGTGAAGGTCATGCCCGGGACGGATTCAAGGGTCTGCCGGTAGAACGACTCGCTTTCGCGCAGCGTCTCGGTCAGGCGGTCGCGCTCAGCCAGCAGGCGGGCGAGCTTGACATTGCTAAAACCGAGCTGGGCGATCATGTCGGCCAGCTTGAGGAAGAACGCCATGCCGCGTTCGACCGTCTCCCGTTTCAGGCGCGGGACGCGTTCCAAAGCAGCCAGGTACGCTTCCTCCTCGAAACCGTAGGTCCGGGCTTGGACACGGAAGAGCTCGCGGTCTGGCGTCTCGCCCTCGAAGAAGAACTGGCCGGTAAAGATGTTGCCCACGTGCTGGCCGGCCACGAAGATGGGGGTGGCCATGTCCCAGAGGTTGTTCTTGCACTTGTAGAGGCGGTGCTCGCCAGCGGCTAGGCCGGAGGAAAGTTCGAGGTCGCTTTCGAGGCAATGGCGGCAGGCAGCCGCGTGCGCGCGATGGAAGCGGGTGCAGATCTCCTGCCAGCCTGCGCCCACCAGCACCCGGCCCTTAAGGTCAATGATGGCCACCGGGACGTGGGTCAGCGGGTAGAAATCGTCCATGAGCCGCTGCAGGGCCGCGGTGTCCACCAGGTCGGCCAGGTCCAGCACCCCCAGGTCGCCCTCGGGCGCGAGCACGCTCTCCAGCTTACGCCGTACGCTCGTTTCGCTTTCGCGCAAGGCCTCTTCGGCCTGCTTCCGGTCGGTGATGTTGCGACTGACGGTGGCCAGGCCGACAGGCGTGTTGTGCTCATCATGAAGAAAGAAGACATTGTAGATCATCCAGAGCGGAGCAGCGGTCTTGAAATGGCGGAAACGGATCTCCACCTCGGCGTGGCCCTCGCGCAGCACGCGCGGAAAGAAATCCTCGGTGATGAAGCGCTGGTCCTCCGGGAAGAAGAACTCCGGCACGGGCGTGCGGACCGCCTGTTCGAGGCTCTCAAGGCCGACCATCTTGAGGCCTGCGGCATTGACGTAGAAGGGCTGGTACTCCATGTCGCAGATACCGATGAACTCGGTGCTCTGGTCGGCCAGAGAAACAAACTTCTGCCGCTCCGACTCGGCCCGTTTGCGCGCGGTGATGTCGCGTCCGGATTCCAGGATCAGGACGTGTCCGTCGGCTGCATGGGTGGCTGTCTGGCGGCTTTCGATTGACACGCGTCGGCCGTCGCGCGTCGTATGGGTCAGCTCGCCTTCCCAGTGTCCGGTTCGTTGCAATTGCTCGTCCTTCTCCTCTACACTCACGCCTTCCGTGCGCAGCAATGCATGGGTGCGCTGGCCAAACGCCTCAGCCGCAGACCAGCCGTACAGCGCGGCGGCGCCTTTATTCCAGAACCGGATGACCCCGCCCACTTCGCGGACGATCAGCGCCTCGTCCGCATAATCCATCAATTCGGATTGGTGACGGAGTTGAGACTCTGTTTCCCGTCTCGCCGCATCGGCGCGGTTGAGGGTCTGGGCGATCCACCAGACCACCACGAGAAGTGAAAAGAGCATCATGAGCACGAGCAGGCCTGCGCCCACAGGCGCACCCCACACCCCGCTGCGTTCCCCGGCTTCATGCAGCCAGCCCAGCAGGATCGGCAGCAGGATGACGACGGGCAGGAAGCGCCGCGCCGCTTGGCTGCCGGGGCCGGCCCCGGAGAGCACACGGATCAGCCCGTCCGCGCGGGCGAAGAGCAATCCGACCGCGAGCACCATAAAACCCGCCGCCGTATGCAGCGCCATGCTCGCAACACCGGCAAACTGATACAACTGCTTCACCTCATAGAGATAGCCGATCACCCCGGTCAGACCCAACAAGCCCGTCGCCAGTGCCAGCGCCTGCTGCGGCCATCTGGCGCGCGGGACAGCGAGCAGCAGAAAGGACGCGCCGCTCAGCGCAAAGCAAAACGCAGTCACCGGCGTCATCCGCCCCGGATAGACGGTATGCGCATCTGTCACGTCCAGGAAGAGAAGCTGGTCAAGGCCGATGTCCACGCCAGCCGCATATTCGGCCAGGGTCAGTCCCGCCACAACGCTGACGAGCCCCATGCAGAGCAGAGACAGCCGAGGAAACCTTCGGCGCAGGAGCAAGCCCAGTCCGAGGAGCAGGAAGCAGAGCGCTGTGTTGGCCTTCATCGTCGGCAGCCCCGGCAAAACGCGCTTAAGCAAGTCCGCCTGGAATACCCAGCCCAGCAGCACCATCACGCCGAGGGCCGCGACCCCTGCGCCCACAAGAGCTGGCATGTGGCGAAGGCCCTCGCCTGTCGCTTGTGCAGGTGCCGCGGACGTGACTTCGCGGTCACGCACGATCCGCTGCATCTCTTGCGCGATGACCGCCGCACGGGCCGGGTCAATGAGTTCGACCTGCTGCTGCAGAGCCGACGCCGATGCGCGCGCAGCAGCAGCCTCGTCATCCGCTTTCGCGCGCGCCATGCGCAACCGCGTGCTGACCCAGCCCACATACGTGCTGGTGGCGAGCAGGATCACCGCACGGCCGAGGACTTCAAATTCAAGCTCGATTCCGATGGGCCCGAGGAAGAACCACTCGATGAGCACAACACCCACTGCCGCGCCGACGAGTCCCGGACCTGCGCCCAGCGTCACCGCGACAACCATAAACGCCGGGAAGACCGTGATAAAGGCGGCGTTGCTGCCGATCAGCGGTTCGAAGAGCCACCGGAGAAAGACCGCGAAGAGCGCGGCCAGTACGGCCAGCCCGTAACGCACAGCCCCATGCTTGATTAAATTCATGCGTTGTCTCCGATCGTAAAGTAGAAGGTGGTGCCCTGGCCGGGCGCAGCCGTAAACCAGATGCGGCCGTTGTGGCGGTGGATGACGCGCTGCACCGTGGCCAGACCGATTCCGCTGCCTGGAAACTCTGTCATGGAATGCAGCCGTTGGAAGGGCGTGAACAGTTTGTCTGCGTATTGCATGTCAAAGCCGACACCATTGTCACGCACGAAGAAGACATCAGCGGACGCAGGACACGGGACGCAGGACGCCGAATGGGTTTCCAGACTCCTAGTCTGTTCTGTTCCGTTCGGCTGACTGCCGACTGCAGACTGCTGACTGCCGACTGCCTGCCCAATCTCGATCACGGCATCCGTGCGGAGGCTGGTGAATTTCCAGGCGTTTTGCAAGAGGTTCGCGAGGGCCGCGCGCAACAGCACCGTATCGCCCATGACGACCAGTCCCGGCGCGATGCGCACATCCACAACCCGCTCCGGCTCTGCCTGGCGAAGCTCGGCAATAATCGCTTGTGCCAGAGCCGTAAGATCTACGGACTGATGCCGCATTTGCGCTTGGGTGAGCCTGGAGAGGTGCAGGAGGTCATCGATCAGCCGGGCCATACGCTGGCTGTTGGTGCGGATCCGGTTCAGAAAATCGTGGCCTGCGTCATCCAGGTGCTGCCCGTAATCATCCAGCAAAGCCTGGCTGAAGCCATCCATGCTGCGCAACGGGGCACGCAGGTCGTGCGAGACCGAGTAGCAGAAGGCCTCAAGCTCCCGGTTGGTCGCGGCCAGTTCCGCCGTGCGGGACCGAACACGCTGTTCGAGTTCAGTGTTGAGCTGCGTGAGGGCGTGCTCGGCCTGAAGGCGCTCCAACTCGCCCGCCGCACGCACGGCCACCAGTTGCAGGATGGACTCCGCCAGCCGGGTGTCCTTTAGCGGCTGCCGTCCGATGACTGCGATCAGGCCGATGGGCTTGCCTTGCGCGCTCCAGAGCGTCGTTCCGAGGTAGCTCTCCGCTTTTAAGTTTTGGAGCACGGCATCCCTGGGGAACAGCTTGCACACGTCTTTCGGGAAACAGCAGATCTTCTTGCCGACTACATCACCGCAGGGAGTGTCCCTCAACGTATAGGAGATGTTGTCTTCGAACTGGTTGTTGTTGAAGACGGCAAGGGTCTGGGCCGAAAGCAGGTCTTCTGTCAGACGGTCGATGCACACGAAGTCCATGTTGAGGGTCCGGGCCAATAAGAGCGCCAGTTGCTGGAAAAACATCTCGCCGCGAACCCCCGCATGACTCTGCCCCAGGAAACGGAGAACCTCCTCTGTCTGTTTACGCGCGGTGATGTCCACGGTCACGGCAATGCCGCTCATGACCTTGCCCTTCGCGTCACGCACCGGGGCGCCGGAGGCTTCAGCGAACCAACGCCGCCCGTTGGGCATAAGGACTTCAAGCTCCAGGGGCGGAATGATTCTGTTTTCAGCGACTGCGCGCTGGAGCGGCAGTTCTGCGTCGGTGATGGGCCGTCCGTCGATAAAAAACTGGATCTTTCGCCCAGGCGCGTCCGCAGCGGGGGCGGAGGCGGAGAGGTTGTCCTTTTGCGTTATTTCGAACTGCGCGAGCACAGCAGGATTCCCGGTGATGTGCTGGCAGGTGGTGTCGTCGGAGTAGCTGATGCCCACCGGCACGGCGGTCATCAGCGCCTGCAAGCGATGGGTGATCTCCAGGAGTTGCTCTTCAGCCTGTTTGCGCGCGGTGATATCTGTCGAGACGCCGACGAGGCGTTCCAGTTTACCGTCGCTGTCAAAGGCGGCCTCCCCGGTCTCTTCCAGTACGGCGACGTCCCCTTCGCTGCGCACCACCCGGTATTCCGTGGTATAGCTGGCTCTGTCGGGGGTCAGGGCATGGAGTATTTTCAGTAAGCGCGCGCGGTCGTCCGGGTGGACCCGCGTGAAGAAATGTTCACCTGTGTCGTTGCACGTGTCGTCTCCTTCCAGCTTCAGGATCAGCGCGCAACTGCCCGAGCGCCGCACCTGGTCCGTGGCGGGCAGCCACTCGAAGGTGAACGAGTGGCTGACGCGCAGCGCCTGCTGGATCCGCTGTTCGCTGGCTTGCAGCGCGGCACTCGCCGACTTGAGTTCGTCGTTCGTCTTCCGCAGTGTCTCAGCCTGTTTCCGGAGTTCTTCTTCAACCCGGAATTTTGAAATCGCAACCGCGAGGTGGTTAGCCAAGTTCTCCCACAGGGAGAGAAAGTCCGGCGTAAAGGCGTTCTTGCGCCAGGCGTTCATCTGAAAGAGTCCCATGCGGAAGGGTCCGTCGTAGAGCGGCAGCAGCGCGAGTGAATGGAAGCCTTCTTCGAGGCACATGCCCCGGAGCGGGACGGACGGCTCAGGGGTACGTTTCAACAGGGACTCGAGGTCGTTGCTCCAGAAACTCCCGTGCGGCGTAAGCGACAAGCCCGCGAGCCGCATGCTGCCGTTGATCACCTGTCCGCACAGGCAGGATGTCAGACCGCACGCAGGCTCATTCGCACACGCATAGAGCGTGTTCTCCGCCTCCAGAAACGTCTGCGAGAACCCCAGCGTCTCCTGATACGGGAAGTCGTTGCCCTGTTTCAACCGGATTCCCACCGCATCGCAGCCCGCGTGATCTTGGGTGAAAAGGAGGGTTGCTTTGAGTAACTCGTCCGTGCTCTTGCTCGCGTTGACCAGGCGCAGAAAGTGGATGGTGATCTCCCGGTCCGACTGGGCCCGTTTGCGCTCGGTGATGTCACGGACGATCACAAAGGCTAGCTTGGGTTCGCCGGGCAGGATGACCGAATCAACCTCGGCCGGAAAACGCTGGCCGTTCTTGCGGATGAAATCCAACTCCACGCCCGACACACGGCCGGTTCTCGCACGTTCCGCAAGCTGCGCGTCGAGATTGCTGTTATCCGAGGCGAGCAAACCCGCCCGTCCCGCGTGGATGATCTCCGCCTCGGTCATGCCGAACAGGGCGCAGGCTGCAGGGTTGGCCGAGAGGACGCCCCCCTCCGGGACCGTCATGAAAACAGCCTCGGGGGTGTTCTCAAAGAGCGAGCGGTACCTGACCTCGCTCTGACGCAGCGCCTCCTCGGCCTGCTTGCGGGCCGTGATATTTAAATGCGAGATGACCGCACCCGTCACGCCCTTGCCGTCCAGGGGTGTGACGGTCATGAGGAACCAACGCTTCTCCTCCGGGCTGTGGCAGGCGTATTCCATGGTAAACTGCTGAGCCGCGCCTGAGAGCACGGCTTCGATGCCGGCCAGGGCTTGGCGGGCGTCTCCATCGTTCGCGGCGGAAGCCCGGCGGCAGACCTCCAGATAATTGGCGCCCTTCTTCACACTGGCGGCGTCTGCGGCCGCATTGCCGCAAGCGAATTCCGCCCAGGCTCGATTGACGCTCACGATACATCCGTCCTGATCAAGCACGGCTATATGCGACGGCAATGCCTGTAAGATCTGGCTGTTCAGCTCCTCACAACAGCTGCTTTTCACAGCGTTTGTTTTTTTTAATGCGCGCGTCATTTAAGCCCCAATCGCATTTTTCTTACTAATGATAAGGGTAAATTAGCACGTTTCATTTTCCCTTGTCAAGGCGTGTTTACAGTTTACTGAGATGCCCGTGCAGACGAATCTTTTTTACCGCAAAAACCGCAAGAAGATTGCGTGGCTATCTCATCCGCCTCACCCGTGAATACACGGACGGCGGGATGGATAGCCACGCAGAGTTGAAGAAATGACATATCAGGCATGTGCATAAATACGGTTACTTTCAGCTTTTGATTTGCAGGGTAGCCACATCCGCTTTAAACCCTCGCAAATGTTCGCTCCGCCGTCCATGTATCCATGGGTGAGGCGGGCGTGACATTTGCGAAAAATTTGCGGCTTTTGCGTAAAAAGTATTCAAGTAATAGCAAAACAGTCCTTATTTTTGAGGCGCATGTCCTGACAGAGGAACACGAGTGGGGCGGGGCGGCTTTTGCAAGACAGCCTCAATGTTGATTGTCACCTCCACTTTGTTTCCGATGGGGCCCTGTGCCGCTGTGATGCCATAATCCCGGCGGTCCAGCACGGTCGAGAGTTCCCAGCCCGAGACCGTTGTCTTCTCCTGCATGCCGGGGCCGAAACCGAGGGACCTGACCTTGAGCGAGACCTCCTTTGTCACCGCACGGATCGTGAGGTCGCCCGTGACAACAAAGGTGTCGGCCTCCTCCGTGCTCTTCTTCCAGCTTTTGCTCGTAAAGGTCATGGTCGGATACTTCGCCGCATCAAAGAATTTGTCCGAGCGCAAATGCTCGTCGCGCAGGGGCGCCGAAGTCGTGATGCTGGCCACGTCGATGACGCTCTCCGCTTTGCTGTTCTCGAGATTGTCACGGTCCACACTGAATGAGCCCTTGACCTTGCTGAAAAAGCCCGGCACTTTTGTAAAAATATGCCGGACGCTAAACCCGACCCACGAGTGGTCCGGGTCGATGGTGTATACTTCGACAGCGGCGCGGGCGGATAACGCGGTGCAGAGGGCCAGCCCGGCCACGAGGTGAGTGATCGCATGTTGCTTCATTTTCCATTCTCCTGATTTAATCATTTTAACGCAAAAACCGCTAAAGATTGTACGGCTATCTCATCCGCCTCACCCGTGAATCCTCCTTCGCTAAAGCTACGGCGGACAGGTACACGGACGGCGGAATGGATAGCCGCACAGATAAGAATTAACTTCATATCCATCAGCGAAAAAGTATTTCCTTCTTCGCTTAACACCTATGGGGCTAATCGCCAACCTGGGTCACCAAAAAGAGCTGAAGCCCCATCTGTTTGACCTGGTCAATCTTCTCTTCGATCTGGTTCACATGGCTGTCCTCCTCCTTGAGGATAGCCTCCAGTATCTCTTTCGTGGCGTTGTCTCCCTCCTCGGTCGCAGTCTTGATGGCCGCATTGTAATTCTTGACGGCTATCATCTCCGCGACCAAGTCATGCATGAACTGCTTCGGGATGTCGGAGCCAATCCGGATGGGGTTCAGTTTGCTGACAATCGGAATCCCTTCCAGAAAGAGGATCCGCTCAATCAGCTTTTCGGCGTGCTTCATCTCGGTGATGGCACGGCCGCCGACCAGCTTCTTGAGCTTTCCGTAACCCCAGTTCTCCGCCATCTCTCCATGCACCACATACTGGTTGATCGCTGTCAGTTCATCTGCCAGCAAATCGTTTAAAACCGCGAGTACTTTTTCATTCCCTTTCATAATCCCTCTGCCCTTTCCTTGATGTTCAGGCCCGCATGCGGGCCGGGTGTTAGTTCAATCTCGACGCAGCGAATTCCCAGTTCGCCAGGTTATCGAGAAACGCTGTCAGATAATCTTTGCGGCGGTTCTGGTAGTCGAGGTAGTAGGCATGTTCCCACACGTCACACGTCAGCAGCGCGTTCCGGCCGTACGCCTCCGGGGTGTCCGCGTTAGATGTCTTGATGATCCTCACGGTCTCGTTGTCTTGGATCAACCAGACCCACCCGCTGCCGAACTGCCCGATACCCGCAGTCACGAAAGCGTTTTTGAAGGCCTCGAAGGTGCCGAAGGCTTCGAGGATCATATCCAAGAGCCGCCCGGTGGGCTGTCCGCCGCCTTTCGCCTTCATACTGTTCCAATAAAAGGTGTGATTCCAGACTTGAGCCGCGTTGTTGAAGATCACGACCGTGTCAACCATGCTCACGGTTTTACGGAGTATCTCCTCCAGCGGGGCGCCCGCATAAGGGGTTCCCACGATCAACTTGTTCAGGTTGTCAACATACCCCTGATGATGCTTGCCATAGTGGAAGCCCATCGTGTTGGCAGACACGAAAGGCTCCAGCGCTTCCATTCCGTAAGGAAGTTTCGGCAACTGGAACATCGTAGCTGGCGCAGCGGCCGACTCATCAACATGTAATAGATTCATTGTATTCTCCTACTCCGCGATGGTTATCGCAAATACCGGACATTGTTCTTTGGCATCACGGCAGTCCGCTTCCGCACGTGGTGTCGTTGGTTCTCTTATGACGACGGCTTTGTCGCCCTCCATCTTGAAAACATCAGGGCAGATCTCTGTACAGAGACCGCACCCCACACAAAGATTTGCATCAATCGTTACTTTCATAATATGCTCCCATTTGAATTACTTCGCTCTTGTGGCTACCTACCCCAAGCGTTGACATCTGAAAGATTAACACGCCTGCGCGCTCGTCCGATATGGGGAATATCGCCCATGCCTCAAAGCAGGGCACAGTTATGCACTGTCACGCTCCCAGTGTTGCTCCTGATCAGGAGCGCGGACAGCCTCCTGGGATTGTGATAGAAAATAGATCGGCAGCGGTGGCCTCCTGCCATGGTCGCGCACACCCGGGGTTGTCTCGGCGACAATCGAGCCGACCATGCAGACGCCCAAGGCGGCTTCAAGCGATGCGTCGTGTGTGTCTTCGTTGAGCGGCGGCAAGTTATCGAGCTGTCCGAGGATTGATCCGGCTTTGTAGTCGAAAGCAATGTCGAAGCCGCAATCTTCGCGTAAAAACGACAGCATGTCGCGCGACCCGGCAGACCCGATGATGCGGCACCCGTCCAACTTCGCTAATTGACTGGCCACACTCCCCTCTACGCTGGCTTGGCCTGAGACGAGAAGGGCGCCGCCAGGCTTGACATGGACGAGGTAGGAACTGGCCCACGAACAGATGTGTTGCAGACCGAAATGATCCAGATAAACAGAGAGCGGGTGACGGGCGCTTGTGACTTGTCGAACCGTGTTCGCAGGTGCCACGAACCACTCGCGCCAGCCGAAATTGGAGATCACAATGTCGCCGGGCGCATACGCCTCGGCGCGCGATTGGATGACCGTGCCCACTGCCCCGCCTTCCATGGGCTTGCCTAACTCGAAAGCCGGAAGAGAGGACTTCCCACCGCGCATCCGGCAAAACATGCAGGGATCAACAGAGAGATAGGAGTTGCGGACGAGGAGATCGCCTTCTCCCAGCGGAGGCAACTCAACGGTGGCCAACTCGAAATTTTCCTCAGAAGGACGTTCTTGCGGGCGGGAACGTAAACGGATTTCTCGACTCGTGATTGTCTGCATACGGCTCTCCATGCTGGGTGTCTATGATAATGCCTCGTGAAAATGAAGTTTCCTGTTTTTCATGGGGCACAGCCTACACGAGGTGCGCCTGTTTCGCCATAGGGAGTAATCCTACCGACTGAAAATAAATATGCAATTGTGGCCGGGAGGGGTTTGTGCTATAAATTGATATATCTTGAATGAAAGAAGGTGATATGAAAAAAATAACTGTCTTGTTAGCGGATGATCACAGTGTAGTACGTGAAGGCCTTCAGGCGCTTTTACAGGCGGAAAACGACATCACGGTCGTCGGCCAAGCTGAGAACGGTGTCGAAGCCGTTGAGAAGGCTTGCCGCTTGCGGCCTGACGTGGTGGTCATGGACATCGCGATGCCGTTACTGAACGGTATGGAGGCAACCCGGCAAATACGGGAGAAGATCCCTGGAACGCGGCTTCTGATTCTGTCAGCCTACAGCAACCCCAACTGTATTGAGCAGGTGCTGGCACAGGGCGCGACAGGGTATCTGATTAAGAAATCATCCATTCATATTCTCGCTCAGGCGATCCGACAGGTTCACAAGGGGTGTCGCTTTTTCGACCCCTCCATTGATGCCTCGTCGTTCCCGGACCCTTCGAAAAAGAAGGTGAAAGATCTTCAGCATGACACGCGCGGTGCGGCCTTGTCAAAGCGCGAGACCGAGGTTCTCATATTGATGGTGCAGGGACTTCTTAACAAGCAGATCGCTGCGGAACTTGGCATCAGTGCCAAAACATCTGAGAAGCACCGCTACAGCCTCATGGAAAAACTGAACATCCATGACACCGCCGGGCTGACGCAATATGCCATCGCGGCAGGGCTGACGGAAAACCCTGCCTAGGTTCCTGCCACGCGGCCATCCTCGAGCGTGATGACGCGATCACATTGCTCCGCTAATGCCAGGTTGTGCGTCGTCAGAACGAGCGACAGCCCCTGCTCGCGCACAGCCTTGAGAAACAACGCGAAGACCGCCTCGCCCGTCTGCCGGTCGAGGTTGCCCGTCGGTTCATCAGCGATCAGCACGCGCGGCTGGACAATCAACGCCCGGCCAATCGCCACGCGCTGCATCTGCCCGCCGGAGAGTTCTCTCGGCAGATGGCTGGCGCGGTCGGAAAGTCCCACCGACTCCAGCACGCGGCCAAGTTCTTCAGGTTCGGGCTTGCGTCCCAGAAACAGCAGCGGCAACGCCACGTTCTCCGCCACGGTCAATGTCGGGATAAGATGGAACTGCTGAAACACATAGCCGATCGTGCCACGGCGGATGGAGACCAATTCGCGTTCGGAAAGCCCGTCTACGCGCCGACCGTCGATCTCCAATGTGCCAGCCGTGGGCGCGTCAAGCGCTGACAGTAAATTGATCAGCGTGGTCTTGCCAGAGCCCGAGGGCCCCAGCACGCAGACCGCCTCGCCGGCACGGACATCAATGTCCACGCCGTCCAGCGCCTTCACCGTCTCGCAGCCGCGCTGGTAATGGCGACAGAGTCCGCGTCCGGAAATAATTGTTTTTCCATTCATTAGAAATCCCCTATTCATTCGTGCGAATAGCTTCGACTGGATGCAATCCGGCAGCCCGCCGCGCCGGCCAGATGCCAGCCAGCAGACCCAACACGACCGAGCCCAGCACGGCCGCGCCGACCAAGCCAGGTGTCATGTGAACAAGGCTGCGCGTCACACCGATGTTCAGCAAATGGCGCAATGCAGTATCGGTCGCGCCTGCAGCGGCCACGGCCAGCAGACTGCCCGACACGGACCCGAGGAGACAGATGAGCAGCGTCTCCGTCCAGATCAATCTGAATATTTGGAAACGCGACGCGCCGACAGCCTTCATGATCCCGATCTCGCCGATGCGTTCGTAGACGCTCATCAGAATCGCATTGATCACGCCGATCACCGCCACGATGACCGCGATCACCGCCACCGCCGCCACCATGGTCTGCGCCGTGCCGACCAGCGAGACCAGCGCGCCCTTGACCTGCTCCAGACTGACGACCTGCACCTCCGGTATACTCATCCACCGGCCTTCAAATTCGCGCATCCGGATGCCGTTGAATTCGCGGAGCTTGATCCCAATAATCGTGAGCTGATTTTCGCGTCCGAACATCATCTGCGCCGTGTGAATCGGAAGGAAGACGGTGCCGTCATCCTGCGAACCGTTGCGTTCCAGCACGCCGACCACTGTAAAGGCATGCATCACCGGCTCGGTCTTTCCGTTCGGTGTGATCGACGCATAGAACGTGTCACCCACTTTGCGTTGCTCGTATTCCGCCGCCTCGAATCCCATGACCACTTCATTCGTTGCAGCCGGCGTGAACCAGCGTCCGCCCTCGTAGCCCGTGCCGCGCTTGAAAGCCAGCCACGGCTTCATCGTGCGAAACGAAGCGACCTCCACGCCCGAGAGGATTGTGAACGAACTGGCTGTCGGCGTGTCGCTGATCGACGAGCCCTGCTTTTCGGCGATACCGATGAAGATGGGCGTGATCGCCTCGATATCAGGATCGTTTCTGATCTTGGTATGCGCGTCCTCCGGCAGATAGAGCAGTCCTGTGCCGCCCTTGAGCATCATGGTCGCGGCTTCATACGGGCACCCCTTGGCCATGACCATCACCTGGAAGCCAAGCTGCTCGATGCTCCCGGAAATCGCCCGCTTGTAACCGAGGTTGAAGCCGCCCAGGCTCACGGCCACAGCAACCGCCAGCGCGACTCCGCCGGCGGTCAGCAGCGTGCGCACCGGACGTCGCGTCAGATTTTTCCACGCGAAGGCGGTGAAGGTCATTTGGTGCCCTTCTGCGTGAAGGTCACACGCGTGCCGATGAATTCATGCTTGTCGCCCTTCTTGATCAGCTCGCCCTCGGCCTCGGCCGTGTTGCCGATATTCTGCGGCAATTTCGGAAGGTAGTCGCCCAACTCCACCTTGAGCGAACGGCCCTTGCCGTCGTTGATGAAAAACCAACATCCGGCCATGGGACACTGCCGCTCGATCGTGCCCTTCACGCGCACCGGCTTGCGCTGGAAGTCGTCCGGCTTGTCCAGCAACTGGCCGATCTCCACGAGGGGCGCCGTTGTGAAGGGTTCGCCAAAATGAGACCAGGTTGCGGATTGGCGTGCACAACTGGACAGAAGCGTGACCATGACAGCCGATGCCAACAGGGCAGCAGCGATATTACGGGTTCTTTTCATTTTTATTCTCCTTGCTTTTGCGGGCCTCCTGGGCACGCGTGTAGAACGGTTCATGGCGTTGCTCGAACGCAAAGATGTCGAGTAAAATCAGATTCTTGCGCAGTCCGCGCAACGTCGCATCCCAGTCCGGCTTCGCAGTTGCATCCAGCTTTGCAGGCGGCGCAAGCCGCGCCACCCTGTCAGCCGTGTTTGTCGGATCTGCTGCGACATAGTAATCATGCTTGTAAAAATCCGCCAACGTCAGACCGATAAACTGCTCACGCGTCTCCTTGGCGCGCAGCGCAGCGCCACCCGGGCTCTCCAAGCGCTGGAAGAACATGCGTGTGACTGTCGCTGAAGTGGGATCAACTGAAACGAATACTTGAATCACACCACCACGGCCCGGCACGTTGACTCCGTGCACATACCCGATACGCTGTTCATCCTTGAAGACAGAATAGAGTGTGTAGGGCGTTTCAAACGCCTCATAGACCGGATCGAGGTCGCTGCCCACGCGCCCCTTGAGCGCATCGTACAGCTCGCGCCCCTTCGGCAATTTCGGCAGCTCCTTGACATCCTCGCGATACGAGGTCATCTCTGAAAAGAGCGACTTCAGATCGCGCGCCGGATTGCTGAGTGTGCAGCCGACGGCGGCCTGCGCGTCGTGCGCTAACCCGGCCAGCAGCAGCATCAAAAAACAAATTCGCCTGTTCATTCTTTTTCTCCTGTCTAAAGCCTTACAGCCCGTCACCGTCTTTCAGCAACGCGAACGCTGCGGTCTTCGACGCGCCAGACGCATCCGTGTAGGTGATGCGGTAGTTGCCTTTGAACCCGCGAAATGCAACACGTCCCTGTTCATCGGCCTTCACGCTCAGGCGGGTCTTCCACTCGTCATTGATCAGCTTATTCAGCGCATAGAACGACGGCTTCGGTTCCATGTCACGGGTGAAGAGTCCAGAGATCGTCGGTTCGCCCGGCGCACCGCAATCGTCCACCACGTTCCACCAGGTGATGCCCATCATCGGCTTGATGCTGAACCAGAGGCGGTACAAGTTTCGTGCGACAATGGCCTGTATCTCGCACCCGCGGGCGTCGCTGCCGGGCGAGGTGATCGTGATCTCACTCAGATGGATGGGCAGACCCGCCTTGGAGATCGTCTCCAACTTGCTCCATACCTGTTGCGGCGTTTCAATGGCTTTCCCCTCTGCAATGTCCAGACACTGCTGGGGCTTGAACAGATGCATCTGCGAGCCCATGATGTCGATGCGGCAGCCGCGCGCCAGCAGATCCTTGACCTGTTTCGCGTAATCCGCAGTATTCAAGTAGTCGTTGATATTCAGTTTCACGTGCTTCGGAAAAGCCTGGCCCGCCGTCTGGAAGGCTTGCCACGTATAGTCGCCGGGCATCAGTCCGTAGTGGCTCTTGCAGATCGTGTCGCCCGGGATCATCGCTTTTCGGCTGAAGTCCGTTGCGCTCTCATTGCACACATCCCAGCTCTGCAGGCGGCCTTGATAGTGTTCCGCCAGTTCCTTCACGCGCTTCTCGAAAAGCCTTTTCAACTCCTTTGCAAAGGTCGCTGCGAGCGCGGCGATCTCGGCAGGCGGCAGCTTGTTGATCTCTTTGCCCAGCGCGCTGATCTTGGCCTTCTCCTCCGGCGGACAGTACTGTTCGTAGAGCCACTCCGGGTGATGCCACGTGCGGTTGCCCCAGATCATCGTGTGCCCATGCAGACGGATACCCTTGCTTTCGCAGAAGGCCACGACAGGATCAGTCGCCGGACGCCGCCAATGCGGCTGGGTCTTCGGCTCCTTCACTGTGTTCCAATACGCCTCGGTATCCTGCTCCGCCTCCTCAAAGCGAGGCTTCCCGGGCTCCGGCTCAAATTTTTTCCAGTAGAAGGCGATCGTCGCGGAATTGAAAAGCGTCCCGTAGAGTTCCTTATACTTGCGGTTGCGCTCCGCTGTCCCCAGCTGGTTGAAGTTGAAGATGTGGGCGCCGAAGATGAACGCATGGCTGACCTGCTCGACCTTCACCTCTGTTCCCGGCTGGACCCCTTTGAGAACAAGGGCTGCATCCGCCTGCCGGTTCTGGACAATATCCTTGTCGATCCGTGCCTGGACCTCCGGATTCCAATGCGCCCAATAGGCCGCACTCATCACCCCGTTAGACTCCGCACCCTGCGAAAGACTCGCCATCGCCGTCATCAAAAAAATACTGACTCCTCTATTCATTGTGTTCTCCTTGCCTATACCTTAAGCGTTAAGAGTTGGGCGTTGAGCGTTAAGAGTTGGAACTTTTAACTCTCAACATTTAACGTTTAACTCTTAAATTAAGAAGTTACTTCTTCATTCATTCCCGGCCTGCACCCCAATATTGCCTCACCAATACCGATAGTACTGAAGCATCACCCGCGTATCCTCCGGACCATCCGATTGATAAACCTGCTGTTCGACTGCCAACGCGATCCAATGCAGCGCCGCATTGCCGACATCGTTCTGAAAATAGCGGGTCAGCACCAGCGTCGCCCGCGAATCTGTAAAGCCATTGCCGCTTCTCTCTGTCTCCGCGTCCTGCCAGAAATAACGGAACTGCGTCCCGGCACCCCAGCGACGATTCGGTGAAACCCAGTCCGCCTGCGTCAACCCGGAGAAAAGAAAATCCTGTTCATCGCCGCCGACTGCGGACTCGACACCCAGCGTGAAGGGCCCGATGTCCGAATCCATGCGCTTGCGCACATCCAGTCCAGCCCGCCACGTCCGAATCACCGGCTCACCGCCGCTCTCCCGCATCACGGAGTGACTGCGCATCATCGCATGCTCATCCACGCGTTGCCCTGCAAGGACACTTACCCCGCCCTCCAGTCCCTCCTCGAACAACCAACTGTTATTCAGGCCGATCCGGGCGACGCCCATGCCGGACTGCCCCTCCATCTCGAAGTCATTTCCCGCGCCCATGAGATAGCCGACCCAATAATCCAGATCCTCGGTCAGCGACCCGAAGAGCGTCGCCTGCCAATCGCGTTCCGTGCCCAAGAGCTGATCATTGGACAACTGCAACAGCGTGGCATGCGTATCGGTCTGCTGACTGAGTCCGAAGGGCTGGTAGAACCGGCCGACCCGCAGATTGAAACGTCCGGGTTCACCAAAAACGTTGTAGAAATCCGCATACGCATTGTGCGTCTCATATTCCCACGCGCCTGCATCGCGAGCCATGGGATCAGCAAGGATGTCCAAACTGTGGTTCCGATAGACGATGCGTCCCTGATAATCGAAGGAGGCGATGGTGCGCGTGGCCGTGGCAAACCGCTTCTGTACCTCAAAGCCCAAGGAGACCCGCGTCATCGCGTCGTCTGTCTCATGGAGATCCTGCGCCCCCACCGCGAAGAGCAGATACACTTCCTTCCGCAGCAGCAGATTGTCGCCCCACCCAGGCGCTGTCAACGCTGGCGCATTGGTTGCAGACGACGTCCCGACCGCCAGGTCCGCAAAGGGATCAGCAACAGGAACCTGCGCGTGTCCTGACCCTGCGGACAGAACAACGGCAAGAACAATAACACTGTCGAGCATCAATCGCATGTATGTCGTTTCCTTACTGACATGAATACCATTAACGTGTGAACTATACAGAAAAAACGAACAGCAATCAAGTAGGGTAATTCCCCACGGGCTGGGCAAGACGAAACAAAAGCAGACTCGAAATAATGGCGCTCTCCGCTGAAATCATGCCTTGCCCGCTCCACCCCGGGCCAACAGGGGAACTGTTATTTTGTTTTCTGAGCAGGTTCTCTTTGCGCTTCATCTTGTGACCCTTTTCTTTCTTTCTGAAGACACAAGTGCATAGTTCCATTTTTAAAATACACCATCATGGATCGCATCGGTTGTATAACGCCATTTGTCTTTGAATATACCCGAGACATTTTTTGGAGATTGTCTTGTTCACACTGCCGCCATCCCTCACTTTCCGCAATCCGATCAAAAGACAAAAGCAGCTCGTCTTTTTTTAATTTTGGCTTAAACTCAAACTCTACCCAATCTAGATCCGCACCAGCGTCTCCTAAATAACGCCCACAAACATTTAAGAACGGTTTTAGCTCTGGCAGCTGATTTATATCGATACGTTCGTCTTTAAAGCATCCGAAAGAGCACTTCATTACCACAAACAGCAACAGTAGTGTACACGCATTCTTTTTTAGACAGCCTTGTCGCACATTGCAATTATTCATTGTAATATACCTCCTTGAGCAGTCCCAAAGTTGAAGCATTGTGTTTTGGCGCACACATTTGATAAACAAGTCTTTGCGTCGCTTGCATGGGGTGAGCCCCTTTCCATTCTTTGGCCATACGCGCTCATCATCATCCGCTGGATTATACTCGTTCGGATCTGGGATGGATAAGCCGCAAGTTAAGAACCGTCAACGCTTCAACCGAATAACACGAAGCTCACTTCAACACCTCCCAGTGGCCGCCTTTGTCCGGACCGATGCGGCGGAGAAGATTTTCTGCCTTCAGTTTTCGGATATGCCACTCGATCCCTTTGCGTGTGACTCCCAATTGAGTAGCCATTTCATCGGTGGAAATGTTCGCCGAAGTGCAAACCAAACCCAAAATTTTCTCCCTAGTTTTCTCCCTAATTATCTCCCTAGTTTTCTCCCTAGTTTCTTGGGTGGTTTTCACCTTACTTTTCACCAGCGTTTTCATGGGCGTTTCTTGGGTAGTCGCCTCGCCCTCGGCAAAGGATGGACGGTTGAAGGAGACGATAAACAGGTTTCCGACTTCACTGAAGCCAGTATCTGGAACATGTTTCAGGATCAAGGGCATGCCGCGTCCCCAGGACTCAACCATCTCGATACGGCGAAACAAGTCGGCGATCAATGGATTACGCCGTTGCGAGACAAAGCCCTTGCGCAAGTCTTCGATTGTGATCAAGCCGTAGAGGCGCCCCGGGCTCCTGATCTCGACACGATCTTTGAAAACGGCCACCTGAACATAGTCGGGGTCGCGGTAGTCGCGATGGCAAAAAGCATTGATAATGGCCTCGCGCAACGCCTCGACCGGGATCTCCGGCACATCCACGCGGTAGAGGCCTTCAAGCCGCATGCCGATATGAATATTCTTGAGGATATATTTCTGAGCTTCTTCAATGAGTTCAAGAATATCGCCGTCAAAATCGTGTCGGTCTAAGATCATGGCGCTCTCTTGCGTGCCAAATACCGCGCAGCGCAACTGCATCGGAGCCTTTCGGTCAAAGAACAGGGTTGCTGCATTCAGCAACTGGCCGTTTTTCATCAGTCCCAACTTTGTAAGCGCATTGACGGGGTCATCCCACGTCAGGCGGGCGCGTTCGACAAAGGCTCGCAACTTGCCTTCATCCAGGTCGGAGACCTTCCTGTCTGAGATTGCGCTGTCCCATGCATGCTGGTCATGGTTCTTCGCCACGATCAGCCGTTCGAGTTCCCGGGCACTGAGCTGACGGTCTTCATCCGCCACGCGCATATAGGCCCGTCCGTAGGCGTAATAGGGTGTCTCTGTTCCCTCGAACGTCACCTTGATGCAGACCGCCTGATCGACCGTCTCCGCCGCAATCTTGGGATAGATGCGAGGCTCGATATGCGCGGCGATGGCCTGCGAGATGTCGCGCAGAGTCTTGTCAGATACCGGCAACCCGATCACGTGTCCGTTGTCCTTGATGCCAAACCAGAGTTCGCCCCGGCCATGCTTGTTCAGGATGGCAGCAATCGAGACCAGCCCAGCATGGAGTTCGGCAAGGCTTTTCTTGAGTTCGATCGTTTCGGATTCTTTCATGCTACACATTGCGTTCCCTTCTCCTGGCTTAAAACCTATCATCAAGGCATCTCACACACGTATCGGACTTTGAATTTTTATATGATGCCCTTCTCACTTGATTTCGGCAAGAATAAAAGAGGGGTAGACGTTCTAAAGTGCAAGAGCAAAGTGTCAACGGAGCCTGTCCGGCGTTTCATCCGCCGTAGCCTTGGTGTAGGCAGAAGCTCTAGCGTAGGCGGGTCTCGCCCCGCCGATCCAGAGCCGAGACGGCTCTGCCACCTTGTATAGCTTTCGCTTAAATGGTGTAATTCAAGCTGTCGATGGATTCTGCTTCGCGGTGGCGGGCAAGCAGGTCTTCCAGGGTGATCCCGCTTAGAACTGCCGCAATCTTATTTTCCAATTCGACCCAGGCGTTGTGGGTGACCATGTAAACACTGTTTCGATTCTTCTCTTCGATCTTTTGATCGGCAACAAAGGTCACTGATCCTTCCAGCACGTTGACAATGTCGCAGATGCTGATCTCTGACGGTTTGCGAGCCAGCACATACCCGCCTTGTGAACCGCGCTTGACGCGCAAGATTCCTGCGGCGGTCAGCGGGGTGACAACATGCCAGAGATAGGGTTGCGAAATTCCCTGTCGGACTGCTATGTCACTCAACGTCACGGGCCCCAGATGCTGCTGCAACGCCACGTCCAGCAGGAGCCGTAACGCATATCTTCCTTTTGCCGTAATTTTCATGTTAAGTGCTCCGGGTTCAGTGCTTGGTCAAGATCAGCGATCAGATCTTCCGTGCTTTCTAATCCCACCGAGAGGCGCACAAGCCCGTCGGTGATGCCGCGCGCCTGGCGCTCCTCAGTCGGCATGGCGGCATGGGACATGGTCTTCGGATAGGAGAGGATGCTCTCCACGCCGCCCAGGCTGACAGCGACCAGCGGCAGCTTCACACGCTTGAGGAAGGCCACAGCCGTGGGTCCGTTTGCCAACTCGAAGGAAACGACCGCGCCGCCGCCGCGCGCCTGTTGCGCATGGATCGAATACCCAGCATGGCTTTCAAGGCCGGGATAAAACACCCGCCTCACTTCTCTCCTGGCCGACAGCCAAGTCGCTATCTCGTCAGCGCTCCGCTGTTGCGCATCGAGGCGCACGCCCAGCGTCTTGATGCCGCGCTGCACAAGCCAGGAGTCCTGCGGACCCAGTATCGCGCCAAAGCTGTTCTGGATGGTCTTGAGCTTCTTTCCGAGTTCCGCTTCACGGGTGACAGCCAGACCGGCAATCACATCACTGTGGCCAGCGAGAAACTTCGTGGCGCTATGAACTACGATATCAAAGCCGAGCTCCAAGGGCCGCTGCAAATGCGGGGTCATAAAGGTGTTGTCCGTGATGGCCAGTATCCCATGCTCATGCGCAAGGGCTGCCATGGCCCGCAGATCCGTGATCTGCAGCAACGGATTGGCCGGCGTCTCCACGAACAACCCGCGCGTGGCGGGCGTGATGGCTCGCCGTACCGCATCAGGATCCATGCTGTCCACGAAGCTCACCTGAAGACCCCAGCGCTTGAAGAGCGTGGTCAGCACGCGGTAGGTGCCGCCATATATATCGCGTCCGACCACCAGATGGTCGCCCGGCTGGAAGAGCATCAGCACCGAAGAGGTCGCGGCCATTCCCGAGGCGAAGGCCAAGCCGCGCGCGCCGTTTTCAAGAACCGCGATGGTATGCTCCAGCGCCTCACGTGTCGGATTGTCGCTGCGGGCGTAGTCATACGCGCCGAGATGCTCGGGATCAGGTTGATTAAAAGTAGAAACTTGGTAAATCGGAATGCCCGACGCGCCTGTATAGGGATCGCGGTCGCGTCCCGAATGAATCAATTTTGTCTGTTCAGTCATAACACAGCCTCCAGATCGTCGAGCAGATCGCGCACATCCTCGATGCCCACCGAGAGCCGCAGCAACCGGTCGTTGATGCCGAGCCGATGGCGCGTCGCCTCGTCGATGTCGGCATGCGTCTGCACAGACGGGTACGTGATGAGAGATTCTACACCACCGAGACTTTCGGCGAACAGGAAAATCTTCACCCCGGCCAAGATCGCAGCCACTCGCGCAGGATCATCCACCTCAAACGAGATCATGCCGCCCCAGCCACTTTTCTCGCGCAGGAGGATGTCGCGTCCGGGATGGTTCGGCAGCCCCGGATAATAGACGCGCCGGACGCGCGGATGACCCGCCAGCCACGTCGCGATCTCCAGCGCATTCTCCTGCTGCCGCGCCACGCGCAGGGTCAGCGTCTTGAGTCCGCGCAGCGTCAGCCAGGAGTCCTGCGGTCCGAGAATGCCGCCCGACGCGTTCTGCAGGAAGCCGATGCGCTCCGACAGTTCCGGTGTCGCCGTGACCACCGCGCCTGCCACCACATCGTTGTGTCCGGCCAGATATTTCGTCGCGCTGTAGACCACCAGATCAGCCCCCTGCTCTATCGGACGCTGGAGGGCCGGCGTGAGAAACGTGTTGTCCACAATCGTGAGGATACCCCGCGCCCGCGCCATCTTCGCGATGGCCCGTATGTCGGCAATCCTCAGAATGGGATTGGTCGGCGACTCGATCAACACGCCTCTCACCTGCGGAAGGTCCAGCGCCATTTCAACGACCTCCGTATCCGAGGTGTCCACATAGATCGCCTCGATGCCGAGCGGACGATAGATCCTTTCAAACAACCGGTACGTGCCGCCGTAGAGGTCTTCGGTGACCACCAGTTTGTCCCCGGGAACGAACAAGCGCAGCACCGCATCGATCGCCGCCAGCCCTGAGGCGAAGGCGAACCCGCGGTGACCGGCATCCGCCTCGGCAAGGGTTTCCTCCAACACAAGCCGCGTCGGATTGGACGATCGCGAATAGTCGAACCCGGTACTCTGCCCGAGTCCGGGATGGACGAAGGACGCTGTCTGATAGATCGGCACCGAGATTGAGCCCGTCGCCTTATCATAGCGGTTACCGGCCTGTGCCAGACGCGTCGTCAACTGTGCTTGCTTTGCTGAACTCAAGGTTGCCTCCCCAAAAAAACATTATTGTCTATTGAATTAATGTAAATTGTAGACAATTAGCCGCAATCTGTCAACAAGCATGATTTAAATTATTATCTATATTGTCTATTGACATGGTTTACAATAGATGCTATTGTACGCCCCGTTCACGCCACAACAGGCGGAGCGGAACACGGAAAGGAGCATGAGATGACGCAGAAGGGCATATATGGATGGATCGCTGTAGCAGGCATCGCCACGCGACTTTTCGCGGCGGAGAAGATTTCCCTGCTCAACGTCTCGTATGACCCGACGCGTGAGTTTTATCGCGACATCAATCAGGCCTTTGTCCATAGCAATACCCTGAACGGCGCAAAAACCCAGCTCGCCTTCCGTCAGTCCCACGGCGGCTCCGGCAAGCAGGCGCGGGGCGTGATCGACGGTTTGGATGCGGATGTGGTGACCCTCGCCCTCGCCTACGACATCGACGCCATCGCCCGCGCAGGATTGATCTCAACAAACTGGCAAGGACGCCTCCCCCACAACAGCGCCCCCTACACCTCAACCATCGTCTTTCTTGTGCGTAAAGGCAATCCGAAGAAGATCCGCACCTGGAACGACCTCATCCGTCCCGGTATCGAGGTCATCACCCCCAACCCTAAAACCTCGGGCGGGGCCCGCTGGAACCATCTCGCTGCCTGGGCCGCGATCCTCGAACAGGAGTTGGGGGGCGATCTCTCGTCCTTGACCCGTCCTGAGGCCGCGCCTGAAGTCGCACAGGCACAGGCCAAGGCAAAGGCCTTTCTCGCCGAACTCTACCGGCATGTCCCGATCCTCGACTCCGGTGCGCGCGCCGCCACGACCACCTTTGCCCAGCGCCGCCTCGGCGATGTTCTCCTGACTTGGGAGAACGAGGCTTTCCTGGCTATTGAAAAGCTGGGCGCCCAGGGTCTTGAGATCGTGGTTCCTCCGGTGAGCATCCTTGCGGAACCCCCGGTATCCGTGGTCGACCGCGTGGTGGACCGCAACGGCCACCGGCATCTGGCCGAAGCCTATCTGAACTTTCTCTACTCGCCCGAAGCCCAGCGTCTCGCGGCAAAGCACTATTATCGTCCCCGCCTGCCGCAGCATGCGGCGCCCGCAGACCTCGCTCGTCTGGTCACGCTCAAATTGCTGACCGTTGACGAGGTCTTCGGCGGTTGGGCAAAGGCGCATCACGATCATTTTACGGATGGCGGCTTGTTTGATCAGGTCTATCTGTCCAGCGGCAAATACCAGAAACAATCGAAGAAGTAATTTGAAAAGGAATCGTGGAATGTTGGAATATTGGAATAGTGAGCTTGCCGACAGCTTATCCCAAGGGCTGGAGGGCGAGGCTGTGCCGAGCCGCAAGTGGTGGTGTTCGTTTACACGGCTCGCCGCAGTCTCGCCCTCCAAAATATCATTCCAGCATTCCAGCATTCCAACATTCCAACTGACTTTATAGACACACAGGGGTTATCCTCAGATGAAACTAACTTTCAAAGAGAAGAGCGTGTTGCCGGGATTCGGGTTGTCACTCGGATTTACGGTCTTCTATCTTTCGTTGGTCGTTCTCCTTCCGCTGAGCGCCTTGATCATCAGGAGCAGTGAAGCAGGCTTCTCAGGATTTATCGCGACCCTTTCGCAGCCGCGCGTCCTGGCGGCTTTCCGTGTCACCTTCGCGTCCGCACTGCAAGCCGCCGTGATCAACGTGGTGCTTGGCAGCATCGTCGCCTGGTTCCTGGTGCGTGGCCGCTTCCCTCTCAAGCGGCTGGTGGATGCCGTGGTGGACCTGCCCTTTGCCCTGCCCACAGCGGTGAGCGGCATCGCCCTCACAGCCCTGGTCGCGCCTACTGCGCCCCTCGGCGCCTTCCTGGCGGAACACGGTCTCCCGATCGCCTTCACGCCACGGGGCATCACCCTTGCGATGATCTTTGTCGGCCTGCCCTTCGTGATCCGGAACGTGCAGCCGGCCTTGGCTGATCTGAGCCGCGAACTGGAAGAGGCCGCGAACAGCTTGGGCGCAACGCGCTTCCAGACCTTGACACGCGTCATGCTTCCGTTGCTGGCACCGTCGCTTCTCAGCGGCTTCACGCTGGCCTTCTCACGGGCGCTGGGCGAATACGGTTCGGTCGTCTTCATCGCCGGCAATCTGCCCATGAAGACAGAGATCGCTTCTCTGCTGATCATTACCAAGCTGGAGCAGTTCGACACCACAGGCGCGAGCGTGATTGCCGTTGCGCTTCTGGCGCTTTCGTTTGTAGCGATTTTTTTGATCAACCTGCTTCAGGCGCGTACCGCGAAGTATTTCGGAAACTGAAACGGTACGAGAGAGGAATATTGGAATGTTGGAATACTGGAATATTGGAAGAAGACATGGAGGGACGCGCTCTGTCGCGTCCGGCCACGACAAAGCGTGGCCCTCCAAACGCCACTATTCCGTTTTCCCATCATTCCACCATTCCAGTATTCCATCATTCCAGTGAAGTTAAAGTCATGAAAAACGCACAAGCCATAACAAAACAAGGTTTCTTTGAGAACGCCCTCCTGACGATCGCAGCCCTGCTGATCGTGGGCGGTTTAATCCTCTTGCCGCTGCTGGTGATTCTGCACGCCGCGTTTGCAGAGGGATTCAACGTATGGCTGGCCAGCGTGAACGAACCGGATGCGCGCTCCGCCATCTATCTGACCCTCGGCGTGACTGCGGTCGTGGTTCCCCTCAACACGCTCTTCGGCGTGGCCGCAGCCTGGGCCATCGCCAAATTCCGGTTCAAGGGCCGGAGCCTCCTGCTCTCGCTGGTGGACCTGCCCTTCGCGGTCTCGCCCGTAATCGCGGGCCTGATCTTCGTGCTGGTCTTCGGGCGCCAGGGGTGGTTCGGTGAGGCGCTGATCGAGCGCGGTTTAAAGGTCGTCTTCGGCATTCCCGGCATCCTGCTGGCCACGCTCTTCGTGACCTTCCCCTTTGTGGCGCGCGAATTGATCCCGCTCATGGCGGAACAGGGCTCTGAAGAGGAGCAGGCCGCGCTCAGCCTCGGGGCGACAGGCTGGCAGACGTTCAGAAAGGTGACCCTGCCGAACATTAAGTGGGGCTTGCTCTACGGCATCATCCTCTGCAATGCGCGAGCCATGGGCGAGTTCGGCGCGGTCTCCGTGGTCTCGGGTCATATCCGCGGGGAGACCAACACCTTGCCCCTGCACGTGGAGGTCCTGTACAACGAGTATAATTTCACGGCGGCCTTTGCCTGCGCCTCGCTACTGGCAGGACTGGCCTTGGTGACACTTTTAATCAAGACGATCATAGAGATAAGAAGCAGTGAACAGTTCTAAAGTGCTAAAGTTCGAGAGTTCTAAAGTTGAAGCAGCAGTTGGCTTGCGTCCTTGGGTCCTGCTGGCCTTGGGTCAAGCGTTGCAAGTCCCATGTCCCATGTCCCAAGTCCTGATTCGACAAAGTGACATCGGTACTTGGGTACTACGGGACTAGGGCACTGAGACGAAGCGAATTGAATAAGGCAATAACGCAATAAGGCAATTTTTTGGAGTTAACATGAGCATTACCATTCGAAACGTGAGCAAGACATTCGGGACGTTTCAGGCCCTTCGAGGTGTGAATCTGGAGGTGGCCTCCGGAAGTCTCACTGCCCTGCTGGGGCCCTCAGGCTCGGGCAAGACCACGCTGTTGCGCATTGTGGCTGGGCTGGAGAGTCTCGACGAGGGAAACGGCGGAGAGATCCTCTTCGACGGAACACCTGTCACCGCCAATCCCGTCAACCGCCGGCAAGTCGGTTTCGTCTTCCAACATTATGCGCTCTTCCGTCACATGACCGTCTTTGAGAACATCGCCTTCGGTCTGCGGGTCAAGCCGCGCAGCGAGCGGTTACCTGAGGCGGAGATCAAAGCGCGCGTCTTTGAATTGCTCAAGCTGATTCAGCTCGAACAGCTCGCGGATCGATTCCCCTCGCAGCTTTCCGGCGGACAACGCCAGCGCATCGCACTGGCGCGGGCCTTGGCGATTCAGCCGAAAGTCCTCTTGCTCGATGAACCGTTCGGCGCGCTCGATGCACAGGTGCGCACGGAACTGCGGCGCTGGTTGCGTCACCTGCATGATACGATTCACGTGACGAGCATCTTTGTGACGCACGATCAGGAAGAGGCGCTCGAAGTGGCGGACAGCATTGTGGTGATGAACAAGGGACAAATCGAACAGGTCGGCGCGCCCAACGATGTCTTCCAGAATCCGGCATCGGAATTCGTGATGAAGTTTTTGGGCGACGTGAATGTCTTCCATGGCCGCATCCACGATGATCGCGGCGTCTTCACGGATGAGCACAAGGGCGGGGATGAGAGCGTCCGCCTCCTGGTCCGTCCGCATGACTTGGACATCCAGTTGACACCCGGCACGGGTGTCAGCCTGCCCGCGAAGGTCTACCGCGTGCTGACCGCCGGGCCGCTGGTGAAGATCGAGCTGCTCAACAGCCAGAACCAGTTAATCCAGGTTTACGTCCCGCACGAAACCTATCGGGTGACGCCCGTCAAAGCCGGTCATCAAGTCTACTTGGTGCCTAAGACGTCGCGTCTCTATGGCGAGGGCGTGGCACCTGTTGATTACGCGATTTAAAACCACGTTAGGCGATTGAAAATGTAACAGAGACCTGAGATATTTTTTACCGCAAAGAACGCAGAGAACACAGAGAAAAGATGCAAAACGTAAGAAACAGAATGCTAAAACCGACAAAAGCAAGGAATTTGGAAGTTGATCTTTGTGTTCTCTGCGTTCTTTGTGGTGAATTTATGTATGCTGTAAACGGGTACCAGAAGAGGGACAGAAAGGATAAAAATGAACACAGAAACCTGGAGAGATGAATTGGAAGGCAAGGACCCCGAAACCGTGCTCCGCTTGATGTGGGAGCGCTTCGGCAAGTCGCTGGTCTTTGCGACGTCGTTGTCCGCGGAAGACCAGATTGTGACAGAGATGATTGCACGGAACCATTGGCCGATCCCCTTTGTGACCTTGGATACAGGACGTCTCTTTCCTGAGACGTATGACCTGTTGGCCGAGACTGAAAAACGGTACAACATCAAGATCCAGATTTTCTTTCCAAAGGGCGAAGCCGTGGAACAGATGGTTTCGGAGCAGGGCGTGAACCTCTTCTACGACAGCATCGCCAACCGCAAGCGCTGCTGCCAGGTGCGCAAACTGGAGCCGCTGAAACGCGCGTTGTCCCCCTATCGCGCCTGGATCTGCGGCTTGCGGCGCGAGCAGTCTGTCACGCGCGCCTTGGCCCGCGTGGTCGAGGACGATGCACTCAACGGAAAGGTGAAGATCAATCCGCTGATCGATTGGACTGAAGCGCAGGTCTGGGGAACCCTTGCGGCGCGCAACATTCCCTACAATCCGCTCCATGACAAGGGATGTCCGAGCATCGGGTGCGCCTGCTGCACACGGGCCATCAAGCAGACCGAAGATGTCCGCGCAGGCCGCTGGTGGTGGGAAGAGCCGGAGCACAAGGAGTGCGGCCTGCACAGAGGACCGAATACATGAACGTGACGAGAGGGAATTAACGAGAGAGGAATAATGGAATGTTGGAATACTGGAATAGTGGAAGACGAGACCTCGCGGTCCCTCCCAGAACCCTGGAGGGCCACGCTCTGTCGTGGCCGGTTTCTACTGCGGACGTGACGTAGCACGTCCCTCCACCCCCATCATTCCACTATTCCAACATTCCAACATTCCAACGAAGTATTTAGAAAGGAACAGCCATCATGAGTGAAAAGACATTGAGTCAGTTAAGACAACTTGAAGCCGAGAGCATTCATATCTTCCGCGATGCCGTGAGCCAGGCGCAGAACCCGATCCTGCTCTACTCCATCGGGAAAGATTCCTCGGTGCTGGTGCGGTTGGCCCAGAAGGCCTTCTATCCCGGACGCCTCCCCTTTAAACTGCTGCACATCGACTCCACCTGGAAATTCCGGGAGATGATCGCCTTCCGTGACCAGTTCTGCAAGGAACAGGGACTGGATCTGCTCGTGCATTCAAACGAGCAGGGACGCGCGGACGGGGTGAATCCCTTTGACTACGGCAGCCGGAAATACACGGACCTCATGAAGACGCAGGCCTTGCTGCAGGCGCTCAAGAAGGGCAAGTATGACCTGGCCTTTGGTGGTGCGCGCCGCGATGAAGAGAAGTCCCGCGCCAAAGAGCGCGTCTTCTCCTTCCGCGACAAGCACCAGCAATGGGATCCCAAGAACCAGCGTCCGGAACTCTGGAACATCTACAACGCGCGCGTCAATCCTGACGAGAGCGTGCGCGTCTTCCCGCTATCGAATTGGACGGAGACCGATATCTGGCAGTATATCCGGATCGAGCAGATTCCGATCGTCCCGCTCTATTTCGCGGCGCCGCGTCCGGTCGTGGAACGCGATGGCCAGTGGATCATGGTGGATGACGAGCGCATGAGGCTCCGCCCCGGGGAGCGTCCCCAGGAACGCATGGTGCGCTTCCGCACGCTGGGCTGCTATCCGCTCACGGGGGCCGTTGAATCGCATGCCGCCACTGTCGAAGAGATCGTTGCCGAGACTTTGCAGGTCCGGGTCAGCGAACGCTCGACACGCGTCATCGACCACGACGGCGACTCCTCGATGGAGCAAAAGAAACGCGAAGGATATTTCTGAGGATAGATTGCCTTATTGCGTGATTGCCTTATTGCCTTATTTTTTCAGATTTACTGACACTTACTGACACTTTTTAAACTTACTGACACTGAAAAATGCCTTATTTTTTAGGGAGACTCATTATGAACGAAATTGGACTTTATCTGGACGAACATGAGAACAAGAATCTGTTGAGATTCATCACCTGCGGTTCCGTGGATGACGGCAAATCGACCCTCATCGGACGTCTGCTTTACGACAGCAAGCTGATCTACGAAGACCAGCTCAGCTCGTTGCAGGATGCTAGCGACAAGAACGGGACCACGGGCGCGGGGGAGATCGACTATGCGCTGCTACTTGACGGCCTCAAGGCTGAGCGCGAGCAGGGCATCACCATCGATGTGGCCTACCGCTACTTTTCAACACCGCAACGGAAGTTCATTATCGCGGACACCCCGGGACATGAACAGTATACGCGCAACATGGCCACAGGCGCCTCGACCGCCAACCTGGCGATCATCCTGATTGATGCGCGGTATGGCGTGGTGACGCAGACACGGCGTCATGCCTTCATCGCCTCACTGCTCGGCATCAAGCATCTGCTGGTCGCCGTGAACAAGATGGACATCGGCGGCTACAGCGAAGAGACCTTCCTGACCATCCGTCAGTCCTTCAGCGATTTTGCGCAGAAGCTCGACATCCCGGATATCCGCTTTGTGCCGGTTTCCGCGCTCAAGGGGACGAATGTCACTGTTCGCTCCCCGGAGCTGACGCCCTGGTATTCTGGGCCGTCCCTGCTGGAGATTCTGGAGACCGTCGACATTTCGCACGATGTCAACACGCGCGATTTCCGCTTCCCGGTGCAGGTGGTGATCCGTCCCCACCTCAACTTCCGGGGCTTCGCGGGAACCGTTGTCTCCGGAACAGTCAAACCCGGCGAGAAGATTCATGTGCTGCCTTCGCACAGGACCTCCATCGTCAAGCGCATTGTGACAGCGGACGGCGACCTCGCAGAAGCCTTCGCCCCTCAAGCCGTGACGCTCGAACTGGAAGACGAGGTGGATATCAGCAGCGGCGACATGATCGTCCACGACAACAACCGGCCCGCCTTGAAGGACCGCTTCGAGGCTGTGGTGATCTGGATGAGCGAAACGCCGTTGAAGGCGGGTTCCAACTATCTCGTGCGCCACGCGGGACGCTTTGTGAAGGCGCGTATTGAGGCGCTCGTCTATGCCATTGATGTCAACACCATGGAGCAGAAGGCTGTCGACGCATTGCCCTTGAACGGGATCGGACGCATTGTTGTGGAGACCACCAAGCCGCTCTACATCGATCCGTATGCCGTGAACCACGCCACGGGCAGTCTCGTCTTCGTGGATGAACTCAGCAACGTGACGGCAGGCGCAGCCTTGGTGACGGATACCGTCTTCGTGGATCCTGATTCGGCGCGGGTCGTCTCAGACGGCAAGAGCCTGTTACGGGATCATGTCGAACGCCGCGAATTCCATTGGGAAGCGGGACTGGTCACAGCCAAGGAGCGCCTGATCCGCAACCGCCATGTGGGCAAGAGCGTCATCGTGACAGGCTCTTCGGCGCAGGCCGTGAGCGACTTCGGCCGGCAACTCGAACAACGCCTCTTCCGGTTGAACTTGAACTCCTACTTCCTGGGGTTCTCGAGCCTCTCGCGCGGGCTGGCCTCGGATGTGACGGACAACCGATCAGAACACGACGCGCAGATCCAGCGGCTGGGCGAGTTGGCCCGTATTCTGACGGACGCGGGGTTGATCTTCATCACGGCGCTGCCAGCTGCGGATGACTATACCATCGAGCGGCTGAGCCTCCTGAACCAGCCGAACGATTTACTGGTGGTGTCCATCGAAGAGGCGGGCAAGCCGGCCTTAGGGGCTGCAACTATCACCCTCTCGGAAGAGACCCCAATCGCGGCGAAGGTGGAGGCCGTGCTCGCGCTCCTCGCGGGCAACCGCGTCATTCCTGAATATTGCATTTAAAATGCATTTAAACGAAAGGCTGTGCTATTGAACCAGGAATCTGTTATGCTCTTTACTCACTGGAGAATTGGATGCACGAAAATTATACGACGATCAAGGATGGATTTGCCGACTTTGCGGCTGAACGGCTGACGGCTGAGGCGCTCAAGCCCATTGCCGCACCTTTTGGTATTTATCAACAGCGAGACGGGAGATTTATGGTCCGTGTACGTGTGAACGGCGGCGAGATTGACTGCGCAACGCTGACCGCCTTTGCCGATCTGCTCGAACGCGTGGGCGGGCAGGCGCACCTGACTTCGCGGCAGGATATTCAATTGCACAACATTCCTGCGGACCGGGTGATGGAGGCTGTTCTGGAATGCGACCGTCTGGGTTGGCCCTTCAAGGGCGGCGGCGGCAACACCTACCGTAACATCATGGTCAGCAGCGAAAGCGGTCTTTCGCCAGACTCCTGCTTTGATGTCTATCCTTATGCGGAGGCGCTCAACCGCGCCATTCAAAACTTCGACAAGGCCTTTGCGCTCCCGCGCAAATTCAAGATCGGCTTCTACGCGAGCGGGAAAGATCTCCTGAAAGCCTCTGTCCAGGATCTCGGCTTCGTGGCTGTCCTCCGGGAGAGTGAGCGCGGCTTCCAAGTCTATGCCGGTGGCGGCTTGGGGCGCGACAGTGCGCCAGGCATCTGCCTGATCGAGTTTATGCCTGTCGAACGGCTTGTTGAAGCCACCTTTGCGATGATCTCGCTCTTCCACGACCATGGCGACCGGGCCAACCGCAATCATGCCAGGCTCCGGTACCTGCTCAAGCGCATCGGCGCTGAGGAGTTCCGGAAACTCTATGCGGACTACTATGCGACCACAGAGGTCGCCGAGCCCTTTTCAGTCCAGATGCGCAGCCTGTCGATTGACGGACTCCATGACCGTTTCCTGCCGCCCCCGGCAGGCGTTGAGGCCAGCGCAGACTATGCCCGCTGGTCCGCTGTGGCGGTTTCGCCGACGCGTTTCGGCGAATGGGTCAAATCGGTCCGCCTCTTTGTCCCCTACGGCAACCTGACGCCTGTAGCCTTGCGTGCAATTGCGAAGCTCTCCTCGGATGTCGGCTCGGCCCGCCTGCGTCTGCTGACGGCTCAAGACATCCTGATCCCTGTTGTCGCGACATCGTCTCTGGCGTGGCTTTACCATCAACTGCGCCAGCGCCTGCCCGACGTGGATCTGACCTTCCGTTCGTTCAAGGGCCACATTGTGACCTGCGTCGGCGCGACGGTCTGCAAGCTCGGGATGGTCGATGCGCCTGCGATGGCGGACCGACTGGCCGAGGCGCTGGATCGTCTCATGCCCGAGGATCTGCACAAGCGCCAGGCCCTCCAGCGTTGGGTGGCGGACGAGGTGCGCATCTCGGGTTGCCCGAACGCCTGCTCTGCGCATCCTGCTGCGCAACTGGGCATCGGTTGCATCAATCACAAGGTCGACGGCGTCATCGCGCCGCATGCCCATGTCTACACAGGCGCAGGAGTCACGCACGGCCGTCCGCATCTCGCGAAAGACGAAACCGGCATCTGCTATCCTGTCGACGCCTGGCTCGAGCGCGTCGAGAAACTCATTCTCGCTCGCATCTAAGCTACAAAAAGATGATTTCTTTGCTGGGATCGGCTTCGGCGAGAATGCAGGCAAGCATCCCCTCCGGATTGAGATGCCCGATGACAAGGCGATTGCAATGTTCGAGTGTATATTGGTTACACCATGCGGCACGGCGGACACTGGGAGCTTCGATGTCGGCAGCAAAGGGAGAGAGTACGAGCAGGCGTCCCGATGTGATGGCCTGCTCTATATGGACACGGCATGCCGTGTCCATATTCAAGTCCAGTCCCCACGGCTTGACCCATATCATAGGCCGTTTGCGTTCCAGTGCAGCCCAAAACACCTTACGCTCCAACGGACTCAAAAAGCCAGAAATAATCACTTCCCCGGCTTTGAGTGGCAAGTTACCATGCGACGAGGCCTCGCCCCGCGAAGCCAGAAAACCAAGCTTGGGGCTCTCAAGCAGAGCCTTGTTGCCCAGATATTGAGGTTCCCCAACATTCATCACAACATCGTAATTCTGTGGATTGAAACGGATGTAATTCCGGATGTTAGCGCGGGCGGTATCATCGCGCGCCCGGACTTCGTAAAAGCGCCCCTGCCAAATATTTTCGCCAAGGGCACGCGTAACCGCGCTCTTATATGATCGTATAATGGTGGAAACCGACCCTGCGACTGGCTTGCCGAAGGCTTCCAGCGTGCGTTCACCAGGGACACGGCATGCCGTGTCCCTCTCAACCAAATGCAGCAATCCATGCACATGGTTGGGCATCACTACATATTCATCCACCACGGCACGAGGAAAATGTGTTGGTATTTCACGCCAGAATTGATCCGCGGTTCGCCCGGCATCATTCAGAATCATCCGCCCCTTGACGATGGTGCCAAAAACAGACTTCATGCCCTTTGTGCAAATCGTCAGGAAATACCAGCCCGGACTCGTGAAGTCCCAGCCCTTCATGCGGATACTCTTACGCCTAGGCAAAGGGGCTGCAACAACAAGCTGTGAGTCTTCTGCTGAGTGTTCTGTCATATTCGAATGCTTTGTAGCTTGTCTTTATCGTCTGGCCTTGCCGCAGATGTCGTGGATGGCGATCTTATAGACCTTGGCTCTGTCGCCACGGTCACGGGCATATTTGAAGCCCGCTTCCAGATGGTCAGGGGAATATTTTCGGATCAGCTCGTCCAGCGCGTTCAACTTTTCATCGCCAATGCATTCGGAGACCACACCCGAGACGATCACGCTCTCGTAGCTCATGGAGAATTTTTCCGGCAGGGTCTGCGTCCGGCCCACCACGCAAAACGACACCCGCTCGTCTTCGCGGATGTCGTCAAGCTTCCGTCCGGCCTGCGCACAGTGGAAGTAGAGACTGTTGTTGAAATAGCAATACGAAAGCGGCACCCCATACGGTCCCTGCGCCTTTGAAGCCGTTGACAATACACCCCACGCGCCTTGCACAAGGATCGCTAAGGCCTCTTGCTCTGAAACCCGTCTGTCTTCTCGCCTCATAATTTTATACCTGTCAAGCGTTCATGTCATGGTTTTACCGCTGGACCGCCAGGTTAGCACAATCAAGTTAGGGATGCTTTTGCTTTCCAATCGTCAACCTTCGACGGCTCAGTTCTTGTTCTGTTGAGAACGTCACTACCTTCATAAAGCCCAAATCAGGAAACTTGAGTTTGGAGAAAAGTTCTGGTTGATTCGTTATATCTTCCTTGATGACATCCTTCAGCAACACCCCTCCTGGATGGTAGACGTTTTTGTCACGTGTCACATGCTGTAATGTTCCATTTGCTGCATAGTGCATCTCAATACCTTCGGGATTGTCCTCATAACAAACCTCCACTTCGCGCAGCTCTCCGGTCTCATTATAATTCAGTATCGTGCGAGGCTGTGAAGGCCCCACATAGTGTGAAACCACTGTAAAGATGAGCTTTCCCATCCGGTTCGTGAAATATAGATTAATCTGTCCATCAGGAACATGGTGTTCATGAGACAGCGTTTCTAGGACGCCGTCCGCGTCAAAACACCATCCATTAATGTAACCGCTGTGGCGTCCGTCATATTCATGCACAATGCCATACCTTGGTTCAATCAAGTAATGCCCATTTAAATTAACCAAAAAAACTTCGCTAATTCCAAATCTATTAAAATAATCATCTCCTATGGTTTTGCTTTCCTTTACTATTGACCCATCTTTAAACTGAAGTTCGAACTCAACGAGTTCAGGCGCCTCCCCGCCAAGTGACCACTCATACGTCTCTTCTCCTCTACCTTTTGATTGTGCAGCTCCCGGCAGGTCTTCCATACCGATCCGAACAGCTCCGGCCTTGATTTTTAGTCCCACTAGTTTATCTGTCGAAACATTAACCAATCCAATATTGCAGTTGCGACGCAACTTTCCGGAGTGGCCTGGCAAACAACCAGACATTATAAAAACAAGGAATAATAGGATGCATTTTTCAATAATATTCATTGCAATTGACTCGACCCAGCCCAGCACGATACTGAGCAATTTTCATTAATATTAGTGTTTCCTGTAGCGAAGGACAAGATAGAAGTTAGGGAGGAAGAAAAACTAAAAGGTGGTAGCTTCAAAACCAGGCACCCGTCGATCTGCCTTCGCTTAAGCTTCAGCATTCGAAAGGCTACAACGGACAAGACGGCGGCTAAAACAACGAGCAAGCAAATTGGCCAAATTGTAATTAGCTTAATTCGTTTAATTAGGTGAAACCCATTTTGATGTTATAGGCGGGGCAAAGCCGCCCCCTTTCTGCGTCACTTGGCTTCGGGCAGCGCATGCTTCTCGAAGAAGGACCAGATGGCATCCGTGGCTTTGAAGGCATCGGAGGCTTTACCGACCATGAATTCTGGCAACTGATTCTTGCCGCCGGGCCAGATGTGTCCATGTCCCTTAATGACGGTGAAACGGATTTCGGCGAAGGCGAGGTCTTTGCCGTAGATGAGCGTTGTGACCCCCGGCGATGCGGGCGCGGGTGTGGGCTCAGCCTGAAAACCGAGGAAGCGCGCCCAGGCGGTAACGTGCTCACGTGCGGCGGGCTTTGTCCGTGAGGCCATGTCCTTCGAGGCTCTCCCCGTGGCAAACGTGGGCGCGCCACCCTCCAATGGATTGAGCGGATCTGCATCGCCTGTGATGTAATAGAGCGAGACAGGCCGCTCGAGCTTGGCCTCTTTGATCCACAGCGCCCCGGCAAAGGGCGCAATGGCGGCGATGCGCGCCGACAATTCGATGCCGACGCGGAACGCCATTGAAGCCCCATTGGAGAAGCCCGTTGCATAGATGCGCCGACGATCGACATTGTACCGCACGATGAGGTCATCAATCATCGCGTTGATGAAGGCGACGTCCGGAATATTCTTCTGTCCGGCATGAAAGCGGCCGGAGCCGTCGTTCCATAGTTGTCCGTTGCCGACAAAACGGCTGGTTTTTGTCGGGTCAGGCGGCGTGGCCTCAGGAAATACCGCGAGAAAACCGATCTGGTCGGCCTTTTGCGCCCAGCCGGTCTCACGCATCGCACCTCGGGCCGTGCCGCCCCCGCCATGAAACATGATCACGACGGGCATTGACTTGATGGCCGCGTAGTTTGTCGGCACGTGGACGATGTAGTGACGGTCGAGTTCGCCGACTTTGAGCGTCAGCGAATGGTCGCCGGGAGATGATGTCCCAGCGCTTGACTCCACTTTTGCGCACGCGACACAAAACGCGCACAGCAGCACTGCGATCAGGAGCTTACTTTTCATTTTTGCTGTCCAAGTCGAGTGCTGGAAACGGCTGAGCCGTTGCCCCTGCGCCCGGGTTAGGCCGACAACTTCTTCGCGATGTTCGCGACATGCGCGCCTTGGAAGCGGGCGATCGTGAGTTCGTTCGCTGAGGGCTGACGGCTGCCGTCCGCGCCTGCAAGCGTGCTCGCGCCGTAGGGTGTCCCGCCGGTGATCTCGCTCATGTTCATAAGCTCCGGGCAGCTATACGGAAGGCCCACGACGATCATCCCTTGATGGAACAGGGTGCTGTGAAACGAGGTGAGCGTGGTCTCCTGTCCGCCATGCTGCGTGCCGGTGGACGTAAAGACGCTCCCAACCTTGCCCACCAACTTTCCAGCAGCCCACAACCCGCCCGTCTGATCGAGAAAATTGCGCATCTGCGCGCACATATTTCCGAAACGTGTCGGCGTGCCGAAGATGATCGCATCATAGTCCGCCAACTCCGCCACGGTCGCGATCGGTGCCGCCTGATCGACCTTGGCGCCAGCCTTCCGTGCAGCCTCTTCTGACATCAGCTCAGGCACACGCTTGAGTGTGACCTTTGTGCCTTCGACGCTTCCCGCGCCCTCTGCCACGGCTTTCGCCAGGGCTTCGACATGACCGTACATGCTGTAATATACAACCAGAACCTTTGCCATAACCTTATCTCCTTTTCGTGTGGTGGTTGTCTGCGACAACCGTTCATGAGCGCAACCTGATTGGTCTCGCCCTTAGGTTGTTTCTATAGTAGCCCTTCCCGTATCCAAGGACAAGGGGAAAGGGCGCGTGAGCATACGGGGGAAAGTCCTACTGCGAGGAACGCGGGGAACTGCGCGAATGCGCGAATTCTAAAATGCTCGAATGCTTCGTGCTGCGCGCGATTAAAACTTTATTGGCTGGTTGCTTCGGTCAGCCACTCGGGATGCTCGCGGATGCCTTCGGCCTCCTTGACCGGCCAGGTGGCGCGGCTGGGGGAGGCATAGAGTCCGATCTTCTCCTGGGGGATGGGCTGGAAGCCGAGCTTCAGCGCAGGGGGCGGAGAGGTCGGCTTCAAAAACGTCGCGTCCATTAAAGGTGGCCTTTCTCCAGCCGCTCACGACCTTGCCGACCACGAGGAGAGGGCGGAGTTCGGGCGCTGCGGGATCACGCCACGCTTGACGCCGCAGCGGAGCCTCTGCGGTTCCTGCATCTGCCGAGGAAAAGGCGACGGTCTTGTCGACGACATGGATGCCGGGATGGAGCAGGAGGGTGATCGGTTCATTTTGTTTCGTTGGAATGATAGCCAAGTTCGAGGGGCGAGTCAACAATCGACACGCCCCTATTTAGCTATTGCCTTCTTCCGACGGTTCAAGTAAACTGTTGACTTAAAGTTAGTCAACTTTTGACATTAAATTGACTTATCGACCCCCAGAAGAATGGATGTTTTCCTATGAAGAAAAGAGCGGTTCCGAGCAACGACACGACACCGAACTCAAGTGGACGGCTGACGCAGAAGGCTGTTGCCGCGAAGCTGGGGCTCTCGCCCTCGGTGGTTTCGCTGGTGATGAAAAATCCCGAGACCACGCGCGCGTCGGAAGAGACCAAGCAACGTATTCTCGAGGTACTCAAAACCAATCCGAAGCAGCGTTCTTACATCCGCGAAGGGGCGGACACCTTGTTGGTCATCAACAAGCCGGGGCATGATGTCTACTTCTATCAGAGTGCCATGCTCTATGGAATCCAGTCCCGGGCAGGCGAACTGGGGCTTAAGACCCACATCGCCTCGCCAAGCCAGGATTTGCGTTCCTATCTCTTCGGATCGCCTCTGCGCGGGGTCTTGGTGACGCACACGGATCTCGTGACCGAGCAGGTACGCGAGTTGGCGGGCACGACCCGCGTGGTCACCGTCAACCCGCAGGAGCATGGCCGGTTCATTGGCGACGCGGTTTTCCCTGATTACTACACTGGCATGAGTTTAGCGGTCGCGCACCTGCTGGAGCGCGGCCATCAGCGGATCGGCTATATCGGCGAAGAGCCGGCTGAGGCTGACTCCCGCGCACGGGAGCGCCTGCTGGACTTCCATGAGTCCTGCGACGCCCTCGGAATCCCGCTCGCGAAGGAGGACATCCATCTCTACCCGCGCGGCAGGGATGAAGATGACGCGGGCGGACGGACCGCAGTCGAACAGGTTCTCAGTCGCTGGAAAAAGCTCAAGCACCGACCGACGGCCTTCATGCTATTCAACGATCATCTTGCAATAAAGGCCTATCATGCGGCCCGCACGCTGGGCATCAACATTCCGAAGGACTTAAGTCTGATCGGCTTCGACAATGAACCGGTCTGCGAACAGATGCATCCGAAACTGACCAGCGTCTCCCCCGAATTCTTCAACCTCGGCCGCATGGCCGTGGACCTGCTGACTGCGGAGAAGACCGTAACCTCTGGGCTCAAGATGATCTGCCCGGTGAAACTGATTGCACGCGAGAGCGTATGCCAGATGCGCAAGTAAGCGAATCTGTACACACAAGAAGGAGAAGGAAACAATGAAAAGAATGAATCAATCAACGCTACGCAGCTTTGCTGCGTTCGTATGTTTACTGGCGGGGGTTCACACAGCCAACGCCACCACGCATACCTGGACGAACTGCTTCGTCAATAATGCCACGTACGATTGGAGCGGGGCTACAAACTGGGATTCCGCTGGCGTGCCGGCGAACGACGGCACGGCGGATATCGTCTTCAGCAACAACCTGGCAACAGCCTCTGGTTATGCCTATACCGTCAGGGTGGATGCTCCCTGGGCGGGCGCCACGGGAACGGTCCGGAGCCTGACCTTCCTCAGCGGCGGGAATGCAAACGATAATAACACGCTGACCCCTGGGGTCGGCGTTCAAGCCCTCTCCATCGGCGAAGGGGGCGTCATGCTTGACACCAACGGGGTGCGTTCAGCTCGAAACTTCGACATCAACCTCTATCTGGCAGCCAGCCAGAAATGGTTCATCGAGATGAAGGATTGGAATCAGGATAACCGCATTCTCTCCGTCAACAAGGACCTGAGCTCCCCGCCCGATGTCAACTGGATACTCGGCGGACGCTCCAGAACCGCGTTCGTCTCAGGAAGTTCAACGAATTTCTTAGGTCAGGTCACCTTGAACGGCTACGCCATGTTCGCCACCACCAATCAATATGCCCGTTTCGGCGACAATCCGGTGATCATCAATAACAGCAACAACCTCGTTGCTGCGGATGCGCCTACCATGCCCAGGCTGGTCTTCAATGATCTGAATGGTGGTCCAGTCGCGCTCAAAAACGCGTTTGTGCTCCAGTTAACCAACAGCACTACAACGCTTGAGATGAATATCGGAGGGGGTCCGAGCGCCATATCGGGAACAGGCACAACCCTTGACCTGACTAACGCGATCTCGGGCTGGATCAGCTCGAAAACGCTGAGCACGATCCGATTCCAGTCCGGATATCCGCTGTGGGATTCCCGCTATGTCTGGAAAATTTCCGGCAACAACTCGGCCTGGCAGGGACCGACGAATCCCGTCACGCAAGGCACGGGAATAGATGTTTCCCGGACCTGCTTCGTGATCAACGGGCCGCATGCGCTCGGCACCAACAACAGTCTCGCCATTATCGCAGGCCCCCGAAACAACAGGTTAACGGGAATACCCACGAGCATTTTGGCCACAGACGGGAACACCGTGAACTCAAGCATCCTCTTGCCGATGGCCAACCAAGGCATGACTGCTAACCGTAATCCGCAGACGCCTGTGGCGTTCGGTCTCTCTGGAACAGGAACCGTCTCCTTTGCTGGCTCGATCAGAATCGAAACTTCCAGTGTTAGCAATCTTCAATGCCAAGTTCACATGCTGAGACTCACCGCGCCCAGCAACGGTCTCGCGCGCTTCACGGGAAATATTTCGGAAAGCGCAGGCGTTACCTTCGGCACGCCGATGCAGATCCTGGGCCTGGGTGATGTCGGCTTGTACGGCACCAACACGGCCTTCAGGAGCCAGACGCTGATCCGAAGCGGACGCCTCCTGCTGGGCTCCTCCGTGGCACTCAGCACAAACGTGCCAATCAATCTGGGGGACCGGGTCTCCTTCCCTGCTGGCGGCGCTGTGCGTGTCGCGACTGTGCTGCCGTTGGATAAACTGGCAGGGACGCCTTGGACAGACGGAACTTTCTTCTTCACGGCTGCACCGACTGTCGACGGGGTCGTGCCTGTTGTCGGCGACCGCGTGCTGGTCAAGGATGAAAACGCAAATCCCCAGCGTCATGGCGTTTATACGGTGACTTCGGCTACGAGCTGGACACGAGTGTCCGATCTCAACGAGGCCTCCGAGTTTGTGTACGGCCTCAGGGTTCTTGTCTCAGAAGGAACGCTTAATGCCGGACGCGCCTTCTTCCTGTTCAACCGGGAAGAGATCGCCTATGCCCCGCTCGTCATGAACTCAGCCTCCTCTCCCTCTTACGCGTTCTTCGGCTTCAACGAAGAGCCCTCCCCCAACCCGGATGTCGCGTTGCTGACTGCAGCAGCCGTCACGGTCTCAAACAAGGTCGTGGTCTCCGACAACCTGAGTTCCGGAACCTCCACGCTCGGCGGCACCACTGCCGAGTCTTCTCTCTTCATGGGCGACATCACGCTGAACCGCGATGTGCAACTGACGGCTGCCACAGGCGGCACAGCGACCTTCTCCGGCGCCTTCAGCGGATCCGGCGGCATCATCAAGACCGGCGGCGGAACCGTCGTCCTCACAGCCGCGCCTGCGAGCACGGGACGCTTCACGGTACAGGAAGGGACCCTGGAGATCCAAGGCGACCTCACCCTGACAAACGAACTCACCATCGCCGCTAATCCAGAAAACGCAGGGATGCTGGCGGTGGGAGGAAGCCTGACGCTGGACCCCGGCGCGCAACTCACGCTCTCCGTCACTGGAACGCTGGACAGCACCCGCCCCTATTACACGCTGATGACCTGGACAACCACACGGACCGGAAGCTTCGCGCCTGTCGTGGGTGTGCCGAACGATTGGCGTGTGGAGTATCGCTCCAACAGCCTTATTCTGTTCCCGTTGAGGGGCACGATGATTCAGATATTGTAATCAGGAGTATCCCGGCGACACGTTCTCGGGATTGATAATGATGTCACAGGCGGATCGGGTTGCGAAATGATCTGCCCTGTCAAACTCATGGTTCGCGAAAGTGTGTCGACACAAATCACAAAAAGAATGCAACAAGAGAGGAAAAATGAGCAATGCATAGCATGAGAATAAGGAAAGAACGCCGATTGACCCTGCACGTTTGGGGTCTCATCGCTCTGTTGTCCGGTATCAGCCAGGCGGCTGTGCTTCAAGTCGGCACGGGCGGCGGCATCACAGTGCCCGGCAGTGCATCATCAACCGTCACCAATGCAAATGCGTTCACCGCGCTGACAGTCGTCCCCGCTAACTTCGGCGCCCTTTACGACAGCGCCAGCGGCCGGGTTGGCGGCGGCACGGCGGCTGGCCATCTCTACTACGCCTTTACCGCTCGTTCCCTGGATCGGGCGGGTAACGTGGGCATGCCAGCTGGCGGCTCACTGACCAATACGGTTGGCACGTATCCCTACAGCCCCGGCACCTCGTTTGCCGGCGGCCAACTCATCGGCGCATCTCCGTCATTGAGCGTCAGCCAGGCCATCGGCAACTATGCGCATGGGTACAACATCGGCACCAACGGGACTGGATCAAGCGGTTATTTCGGCAGTCCGCGCACGGATATGGGTCCCGCCCGCGTCGCGCTCTTCGAGGTGCATGTGCAATACAACGCCTCGGCCAACGACAACGCCACCATCACCATGCGCCTGTATGACAATCTGCCCGGCCAGCGGCAGCCGATCGCCTCCGATATAGCCGTTTACACCCAAACCCTGAACACGGCCAGCAGCGATTTCTCATTCAGCTCTTTCCAGTTCATCTCCGGCCATGCGGACACGACGTACAGCACGCGCTGGACCTTCTCCAATGCGGTGTTTGCCGAGAACGCGGGCGAGGCCCCTGACTATCTCCTCGCCCAACACGCCCGCGCTCTCCAGTCCATGGTCCAGGTCGGTGCCGGTGGCACCACCACACCCGGGGCCTGGACTTCGGGTGGCCCCGTCGTCTCTAACGCGTTCACCGCGCTGACCGTGCTTCCAGCAAAATTCGGCACCCTGTACGACAGCGCCAGCGGCAAGGTGGGGGGCGGTACGGTGTCCGGCGACCTCTACTACGCCTTCACGGCGCGTTCCCTGGATCGCGCGGGCGACACTCGCCTGCCGCCCGGAAGTGCGTCTTACTCGCCGTACGGCCCCTCCGCTTCCTTTGCCGGCGGGCAGTTGGTCGGAGCCGCGCCTTCATTGGGCGTCAGCCAAGCCTATGGCAACTATGCATTAGGTTACTTCAGGGGTGCCAACGGCGGCGGCGGGAGCGGATTCTTCGGATCGCCGCGTATCGACATGGCGCCCGCGCGCGTCTGTCTCTTCGAGGTGTTCGTGCATTTCAACGCCTCGGCCAGCGACACCGCCACCATCATCATGTCCACCTACGACAACCTGCCCGGGCAGCGGCAACCGACCGGTTCGGATACGCCAACCTATACGGTTATGCAGTCGGCGGGGACAGGCGATTACTCGTTCGACTCCTTCCAGTTCATCTCCGGCCACGCGGACGTAAACCCCACGCGCTGGACTTTCTCCAATGTGGTCTTCTCCCGCAACGCGACAGCGGCGGCCGACTATCTGCTAAATCCGCCCATTCCAGATCCTGGCACGTTCATCGCGATATTCTGATATCTGGCGATTTGTTCACCGATTAAAATTCAAGAAAGAAAAAAACAGATGAAAACTAGAAAAAACAGGTATGAATTAGCGGTTATTGCCGCTGCGGCCTTCGGGCTGCTCTCGGATCTCCAGTCGCAGACCCTGTCTGTCTGGACCAACGCGGTTAACGGTAATTGGAGCGACGCGGGCGCATGGTCCGCAGGGGTGCCGAACGGCAACACGGCGTATCTGACCAACAGCTCCGCCTCCTATGCGGTGACGGTGGACGCGACGCCAGCCCCCTTCGGCAGTCTGGTTGTCAGCACGGCGGCCGGCCTCACGACGCGTTTGAACGTGGATGCGCCGGACTTCACCAGCAGCAACAACCTCAGTCAGGTGTCCATCGGGCGCGGGGCCGAGGTCGTCGTCAACAGCACCGGCGTCCTGCGGTACACGGGGCGCACGTACAACTGGCCGTTTATCTCCATCCTGAACGGAGGTCTCCTGCGCGTAAACGGCGGGACGGTTGACTTGACGAACCTGAGGCGGGAGACTGCCACAGCGGGCAGCAGCTTGGTCGGCGTGGGATTCAGCTCGACCGGGCGGTTGGAGATCGCATCGGGCGAGTTCGTGATGACCGGCTACGCGGACTCCGAAACCAACAACACGGTGCAGCTGCGCATCGGAGCCGGGACGGCAGGCCGCGGCTTCTTCGAGATGACCGGCGGCAAAATGTCGCTGCGAAATAACGACAACTCGTCGAGCTTCTCCGTCGGGTCCGGCGCTCAATGCATCGGAACGGTTGTGCTGACCAATGACGCGCTGTTGGTCGTGAGCAATTTCGTCAACGTGGGTACGGCCAACGCGACCGGCAGCGTGACCATCGCCGGCAACGCGATTTTCCGGGCGCCGCGCGGGAGTACGCGCTTTCAGGTGGGCATCGAAGGGAACGCGCTGGGGACAATCACGGTACGCGAAAACGGCCTCTTGGACCTGGTCGGCAATGACGGTTTGAATGTGGGAGGCTACCAGAACAACGGGCGCGGCGTGCTGAACATCGAGGGCGGGCGTGTGGACGCGGGCGCAGGCGTATCGCTCTGCCGCGCAGCGGGCAGCAAAGGGGGGGTGGGCGAACTCAACCTGTCCGGAGGCGAACTGGGAACCATCGGCAAGAGCGCGGGATACGGTATCCTCGTGGGCCGGGGCGACGGGGCGGGTGGATCGGGTCGGGGCTACATGAGGGTCTCGGGCGGACTGCTCGACATCGGACGCTTCAATATGTGGAACCAGTGGGACCAGCAGCAAGGCATCGTGTTAGGTTTGATGGCGACGAACGTCGGCAATACAGCTTGGGGCGAAGTGCGCTTCAGCGGCGGCACGGTGACCAACGCGGGGCAGTTCATCCTGGGCGCCGGGTATGGCGCAACGGGCCTGGTGTATCAGACCGGCGGCGCGGTTCGCCAGGGAATGGGAAATGCTGGCGTGAACTGTTACCAGATGACCGTCGGCTGGGGCGGCGGCTACGGTAGCTACACGATGTCGGACGGCACGTTCGTGTCGGCCAAGCCTGTCTACGTCGGCGGGCTCACGACGACCGACTTGGGTTACACGCCAGGTCCCGCCTACTTCGTCTTTACCAATGCCAGCATCGGCACGCTGCGCGTCGAGGGCGGTAGCTTCATAGTGACCAACCAGAACCTCTACCTCGGGCGCAACGGGAGCGGCACGCTGATTATCGGAACAAACGGGTTATGCTCGGCAAAGGACATCATATTCACCAACAACACGCAATCAACGCTGCGCTTTGAACTGGGCACGGAAGGTCTCGGCACGCTCACAGCCAGCTCAAACCTGGTGATCTACTCGGGCGCGAAGCTCGAGGTCAACACCACGGCCTATCAGGGCAAGGCCGTCTGGATCAGACTCGTTGACTGCGCCACGCGCATCGGCAGTTTCGATCCGGCTAACATCACCATCACCGGACAAGGCGAGGTGAAACAGAACAGGAACAACGATCAGGATGTCTGGCTCTTTTTCCGGCGCGGAACCATGATCGGAATCCTATAAGCCGTTCAAAGGGCGAGACATCACATGACATTGCCACTCAATACCCTTATGCGGGCAATCACGGGGCTCGGCCTGGCCTGCACAGCCATGGCCGGGCCCCAGGGCGAGCGCGTCAGAAACGAATGGCTGCTGCAACGCGGAAACAACACAATCACCGCGGTCAAGGTCTGGGACGAGTGGACACGGACAGAGCGCATCGTGCGGAGGCAGATGGCGGAGTCCCAGCCCGGCGCAGTTGACCGCCGGACCCGACTGACGGCGCTGACGCTTCAACTGGACGCCATCACGGAGAAAACCGCGGAGGCGCTCTATCTCGACCTCCGCGCGTTGAAACGCGACTGCCTGCTGGGCGACGCAGGGATTGATTTCAAATCGATCCTCTGTATCGACAACCCATACGTGCAGGGTTCGGAAGCTTTCCACGAGATCCGTCACCGCACCGAGAACTGCGCCACGGCTGGCGGACGCCTGCTCATCCTCGACGGTCTCGGGCCGGAGGCCCCTGCGCGCGTACTCGTGCCGCAGGAGAACACGTCCGCGGCCTTCTGGCGTCCTGACCTCTCCTTCGACGCCACCCGCGTGCTCTACTGCATGAAGCTGACGAATGAGCCAGCCTACCATCTGTATGAAACCGGCATTGACGGTACGGGCACGCGCCAGATCACGAAGGGCGCCTACAACGATCTCGACCCCATCTATCTGCCGGACAACAACATCGTCTTCTCGACCTCGCGCTGCAATCAGTTCCTCCGGTGCGGCGACTCGAAGTTCAGGATGTTCATCCTGGCGCGGTGCGACAGGGAGGGTAAGAACATCTACTTCATCAGCGCGAACAACGAGGCTGACTTCACCCCTGCCCTGCTGCCGGACGGACGCCTCCTCTACACGCGCTGGGAGTATGTGGATCGCGAGGTGAACCGGCTCCAGAGCCTCTGGACCGTCAACCCCGACGGCACTGGCGCGTCCGCCTACTGGGGCAACCAGAGTTACTGGCCGGACATGCAGTTGAATGCCCGCCCTATCCCAGGCACGCTTCGCGTGCTCTTGCAAACACCCGGCCATCACGCCATTTACGACGGCCCGCTGGCTGTGATCGATCAGGCTGAGGGGATGAACTACCCGGACGGCGTCTATAACCTGACCCCGCACATCCCGTGGGCTGAAGTCGGAAAAGGCCCTGCAGACAAACCGTACCGGACTGACTTCCAAGCCCCAATCTGTTACAAGGCTTTCCAGACGCCCTTCCCCGTCAGCAAGGATCTCTTCCTCGTCTCCGCACGGCATGGAGAGAGCACGGTGCTAGCCAATGATAAAGCTCCAGGACTCTTCAACCTCTACCTGATGGACTACGACGGCAACATGGAGCTGCTCTACGCCGGCCAGCACAACATCCTGCACGCACAGCCGGTGCGGCCACGGCCGCGGCCGACCCTCATCCCTTCCACGGTCAAATGGCCGGGCAAGATGCGAACAGCAGAGCAGAAGCCCGAGGACGGCCTTGTCTACAGCGCGAATATCTATGAGGGCACAAAGATTCCGCCCGGACTCGTCAAAGCATTGCGCGTGATAGAAATCGGTTCGATCACCTTTAGCGACTGTGCAGGCTGGCGCTCCTCCATGCGCGAGTCAGAGCCCTACCGCAAGGCCGGCGCCGTTCCCATGCGTATGGCACAGCTGCCAGGCTCCCCGGCCATGTCGTTCGTGTACGACGAAGGACCCAAGCGGATTCTCGGCACAATTCCGGTCGAGTCTGACGGCAGCGTCTTCTTTAAGCTCCCGGCCGTGCGGTCGGTCTTCTTCCAACTGCTGGACAAAGAGGGGCGCTGCCTACAGACCATGCGTTCCTTCACGCATGTGATGCCCGGCGAGACCCGCGGCTGCGTGGGCTGTCACGAGACCACGCGCGACGCGCCCAGCCCCGCGACAGTGGCAAACTCCCTGGCCACGCAGCGCAGCCCCAGCACGCTGACGCCTCCGCCGTGGGGCGACGCGACTGTCAGCTTCCCGCGCTTTGTACAGCCGATTCTTGATCACTATTGCATCCGTTGCCACGGTGGCGAGAAGCCCAAGGCCGGACTGAATCTCACCCACCGCACCGAACCGGAGCGGACTATCAGTTGGCCCTACGTGCTGCTCGTCTTCGGCAGAGAACCGAAGGATCTGGCTGATTCTGTTCAAAAGACCATTGCAGGTCCGCTCTTCCCCTACCATGCCTATCCAAACCCGGACTGGAAGGTCGTCACCCAGGACACGGTCGTGCCGCCGATGACCGCGATGTCCTACAAGAGCAAGCTCATCCAGATCGCCACCTCCGGCAAGCACCACGAGGTCAAGGTGACCCCGCGCGAAGAGGCTCAACTGGTGGCGTGGGTGGACGCGCTCTGCCCCTATCTCGGCTTGGAAGAGCTGCTCGCGCGTCCGGACATGAATTCTGAAAACTATTTCAAGGTCGATATGTACAGAGGCCTGAGCTATGCCGCGCGGTTGGCTACAGCTCCTGTGGTGCACAAGGCGTTCTGCCAGGACGATTTTGAACATCAGGACGACCGCCTCCCGAAAGACAAGGACGGGAAAGTTTTGCCGTCCGTTTATTATGAGGGCGATCGTGTGCATTATCGGATACCGTGAGAAGAAGTGTCAGTAAGTTTGGAAGTGTCAATAAGTGTCAGTAAGTCTGGGGACTCGGGAAAAAATGAAACAACGTTTTATGATGACATCGCTGGTTCTGCTCGTGAGCATGCAGAGCCATCTCCAGGCTGCTGAATTGAAACTGGCTGCTGTGTTTTCAGACCGCATGATTTTGCAGCGTGATCAGCCGATTTCGGTTTGGGGTACTGCTGATTCAAACGAACAGGTGACTGTCGATTTTGCCGGACAACAAAAATCCGTGGCGGCTGATGCGCAGGGAAAGTGGCTGGCGAAACTTGATCCGCTTCCAGCCAGCGCAGAGCCGCGCGTGATGACGATCTCGTCCTCCAATCCCAACGCCAAAATCCCAACGCTAAAATTAAAAGATGTTCTCGTGGGCGATGTCTGGCTCTGCGCAGGCGGACTCCATGTGGCGAACCGTCTCATCAACCTGCTGCCGGGCCGGGCTGCAGCCGTTGCCGCGTCCAATGCCGAACCGGCTGTGCCGCTTCTGCGCTTCTTCTCCGTGAGACAGAAGACCGCGCGTGACGTTCAGCCTGATGCGGAGGGGAACTGGCAGGTCACAGGTGCCAATGCAATGGAAAACGTGCCTGCGGAGGCATATTATCTGGGCCGGAAACTGGTGGCTGATCTGGGCGTGCCGATCGCAATGGTCACTGTCGCCATGGCGTGGCCGGGTCAGCCCATCGAGACCTGGCTGAGCCGCGAGACCTTGGCCTCTGCCCCTGCGGCCCGTCCGATCCTGGACTACTATGCGAGCGAAGCATGGAAGATGCGCACCTTCGGCACCTATGAGGAGCGGATGAAAGCATGGATGGACTATTGTCAGAAGCTGCCGCTGAATCCGCCGCCCAAGCCTCAGCCGAACGACACGGACACGCTGGCGCGGCAGGAGCCGTCCGTGGTCTGGAACGCGATGGTCGCGCCGTTGACACGCCTGGCGGTCCGCGGGATCGTCTGGGACCACGGCGAAGATGATGCCTCGCAGCAACGGGCGGTTCAGTATGGACAGTTGCTGCCCAGCCTGATCGCGAGCTGGCGGCAGGGCTTTGGAAATCCAACGCTCCCGTTTGTCGTGGTGCAGGTACGCCCGGTGACGCCCCATCTTACAGACAGCCGCCTGGTCGCTGAACTGCGCGATGCGCAACGCGAGGCAGCCGTTGCCGCCAACGCCGCCTGTGTGGTCACGATTGACCTGCCTCAAAATCCGCATCACCGCGACGTCGGCCCGCGGATCGCGAACACGATCCTGTCCAAAGTTTACAAAAAAGAGGGTGTCGTGGCGGATGGACCGGAATTGGTCAGCAGCGAGATCGCAGGCAACAAAGTCATCCTGCGCTTCCGCAACACGCAGGGCGGGCTGATCGCAAAGGGCGGACCGTTGAAAGGCTTCGCCATCGCCGCGTCGCTGTTCCGCTGGGTCTGGGCCGATGTTGTCATCACAGGCGATACCATCGAAGTCTCCGCGCCGACAGTGGACAAGCCGGAAGGCGTGCGTTACGCCTATCAGGACTTCCCTGAGCAAGGGGCGACGCTCTTCAACGGCGCAGGCTGTCCCGCAGCCCCCTTCCGCACGGACACGCATCTCACCTGTTCCGGCACGGCCGTCAACCCGTCCGCCCGGCGTCTCGGCTACAACTCCCGCTGCGACTTGGGCGTTGAGGATCCGAGGCTGCCGCGCATCCTCATCATCGGCGACTCCATCTCGGGACATTACATCAATCCTGTGCGCGAAGGCATGCGCGGTCGCGCCAATGTGATCGGCGAGTCCTCGATGCGGACAAACGGCTGGAGGAGCATGGAGCCTGATTTTTATCGCGCGGACTGGGCGTCACGCGGCGACAACTTGAAAAACTTCCTGAAAGCGCGCGGTCCGTTTGACATCGTGCACTTCAACAACGGCATTCATAATTTCTCCCGCGCTAATCCCGGCGATGAAAAACCGTATGCGGAACAGCTCCGCACGGTGGTCAGCATCATTCGCGCGTCCGGCGCGGTCTGCCTGTTTGCAAACTCAACGGGGACCATCGGCGACAACAAGATTAAGAATTCACCGAATTACCTGACCAACTGCAAAGCGTTTAATGCAGCAGCCGAAAAGGTCATGGCTGAATTGAACGTTCCGGTCACGGATATCTTCGGCGCGACACAACCGCGCATTGATGAACTGATCAGCCAGGATCTTATTCATCTCAAGGCAGAGGCTGACCCGATCATGGCTGCGGCGATCATCGCGCGACTGAATGAAGCACTTGATAAAGTGAGGTAGAAGTGTCAGTAAGTTTGGAAGTGTCAATAAGTGTCAGTAAGTCTGAGAAGTGTCAGTAAGTGTCAGTAAGTTGGGAAGTGTCAGTAAGTTGGGAAGCTATCTCAGCGGCTCACCGAGACGGTTCGCCCTACCGCCTTCGGATCAGACATGTGGCCCGTGCGAAGCAGGTAGGGCGAACCGTCTCGGTGAGCCGCTGAGAAAATAGTTTTTTCGTGTTTTCAGTGTATTTCGTGGTAACAAAATGAGGTATCGTTAAAAAAGGAAACGACATGAACATGAACAAGATGTTTTGCTGTCTGATCGCGGGCGTTGCGCTCGCGTGTACAATTCCAGCTGGGGCTGCTGAAACACCGGCCATCAAACTTGAACGCGCAACCCTTTTTATCGTGCGCGACGGATTGCCGAATGTCGCTGCCAAGCTCAAGGAGGGAAAAGAGATCAACGTGGTCTTCCTCGGCGGCTCCATCACCGTCGGCGGCGCATCGCCCAAAGGGTATGTCACCTTCATGACACAGTGGCTGAAGGAACACTATCCGAATGCCAAGGCTAACGTGATCAACTCTGGCATCTCGGGGACTGGATCTGATTTCGGCGCGCGCCGTTATGATCGCGATGTCCTGGCCAAGAATCCGGATCTCGTGCTGATCGAGTTCTGCGTGAACGACGGCAACAGCGACCAGACCGCGGCCATGGAGCGGATGGTGCACAAGACCTGGATGAAGAATCCACAGACGGATATCATTATTTTTTATACATTAGCGCAGACGCATCTGGAGTTTTATAAAGCGGGCAACCTGCCTCCATCAGCAAGCGCGCATGAGCGCGTCGCCGCCTTTTACGGTATTCCCACACTCGGGACAGGATTCTACGCCGCATCAAAAGTCAATACCGGTGAAATCCCATGGTCTGGGTTCTCTGGAGATGGCTGCCACCCCAATCAGAACGGGTACATCCTCTTTGCTGACGTCTTTGCCAAGGCATTGCCCGAGTTGCTAAAGGCTTCGCCTGTCAAGGCGCATGCGCTGGGCAAATCCATCACCTCAAACCTGGTGGTCTATCCGCCACCGGTTGTGGTCAAGCCATTGGAGTACAAGGGTGACTTTGTAACCGCAAAGGGCGAGAAGGCACAGAAGGTCTACCCCCTGCCCATCCCCAACACGCATTGGATCAAGGAGCCTGTCTATCGGAACGCAGAGGGCAAGGCATTGTGGCACCTCTCCTGGATGCCGAGCACAATGGGACGCAAGGCGGACGCCACGGTGGGCGCGGACAAGACGCAGTGGGAGAGCAACGACATGGTCTGGTTCGAAGGCGACGGGTGCTTCACCGGAGCGAACGGGCAAGGCCTTTTCCGTCCGCATGCCTCGAACGCGATCCTCGGAAGCGTCCGTTCAGATATGGGGCTGCTCCGCTTCATCGTGCCTGAAACAGGCCGGTATGCACTCATGGTGACCTCCGGCCCGTGGGGCGCCTGGCAGAGCGACGACAAAGAGATGTCGATGAACATTTTGAAGTTTACCTGGAAGGGCGGGAAGGGCGAATCGCTTGCGCTCCAGAAAGAGATCAAGAAGGAGTCCAAGGGACTGAACATGGCTGTCGAGACCACACTGCTGGCAGGCGAGGAGCTTGTCTTTGTGCCGGATTGCACAGGGAACATGGGCGGCACCTGGACCAAGCTGATGATCGTGGTCGGATGGATGGGGAAGTAAGTGTCAGTAAGTCTGGGTAGTGTCAGTAAGTGTCAGTAAGTCTGAGAGGAATAAATGGAGTGATGAAACAGGGAATTCAAAACTTGGGACTGCCTTTGCTGGTCTTGATCGCAGCGTGTGCACCCTCCGCGCCGAAGGGGCCGGCGTTGCCAAATCCGGCACCCGTATTCAAGGCCAGTGAAACAGGCCGCACAGATCCGAAATTCAGCATTGTGGAGTTCCCGGAGAAGGAGTCCGAGATGGTGGCCCGCCCGATTTATCAGGTCGGCCACAAGATGGTCACCACGCGTTTGGCCGAGAACCGCCAGATGAAAGACCAGGCCATGGCAGTGAAAATTTATGCCGCCGACAAGGAGCTCTGCTCGTTCATGTGGTGGGGCTCGCTGAAGGACCGCGGGTTCGGCTGGCCGTTCCAGCCCGTCGCGGGCGACCCTGACGACTTGAAGATGGAACCGGCGAGCGGCGTCACCACCTACACCAAGCCGTATATCGATGCGGACGGCAAGCGCGCGGTGTTCACCTATTGGCTGAAGCCGTTGGGCAACAGCCGCTTGGAGCTCACGTGGGACACGGGCTCAGCGGCCGGCGCGAGCCTGTGGGTCAACTTCGGCACACGCTACCGCGGCAAGCGGATCACCATCGGCGGCGCTGATTTTGTCGAGAACAGTTTTGAGGATCTGCAGAACAAGACGGCCAAGTTCCAGTCCTTCAGCAACGGCAATCTGGTCTACGATGTTGCCGATCCGGTCAATGGATTTTCCCTTGAGATGGGAGACCTGTCGGGCGCGATCAATGAAGGTGTCGCGCTACACGACAAGGGGCAAGTCAAGAATTTCAACTTCAGCTATCGCACCACGGACAAGAGCGGGAACGTCAAAGGCCGCGTGGTCATCGACCTGGGCGAGGTCGAACTCCTGAGCAAGAACATGCCGCCTCCAGTCGGAGGCATTGATTTCTGGAAGGACGATGCGACGCACGTGCCGCTCTCTCCGACGCGCAATGTCATGCACAATCCGAGCTTCGAGCAGGGGCTGCGCGGCTGGATGTGGATCGGCGGCGGCGCACAGTACACGCCGACCAACGTGCCGAAATTCGAAATCGTCCAAGAGGGCCTTTTTGGCAAAGGGGCGCTGCGCATGAACCGCGTGCAGATGGCATCGCCGAACATCCGTTCGATGCCGCTGGCGCTGGAAAAGGGCAAGCGGTACGTGGTGAGCTTCTACGCAAAATCTGTGGCAGAGAAGAAGAATCACTTCCGTCTGACGCTCGGCAACGCTGCGCGAGGCGGGACGATCTCAGGCTTGCCGTGGGGCGACGCGGACAACAAGGAGTCGTCCTTCCAGATTACGGATGCGTGGCAGCGGTATTGCCGTGTCTTTATTGCTGACGCTGCCGGCGTGGCGCTGCATCTCTCGGGCTCCGGTGTGCTGGTGGACGGCTTGCAGGTGGAACTGGGCGAGACACCGACGGCGTTTGTCTGCGATCCGCTCGATGTCAACTTTGTGACCTCGAACCCCGACAACGATCTGCATCCGGGCGATGCCATGGAGGCCGCGCTGAACGTGGTCGGCAAGGACGGCGCAAAAGGCAAGATCGCCATTGAAGTCCGGAACGCTTTCCGTGAAATCCTTTTCCAGCGCGAGGTGGACGTCGTTGTCGTCTCCAACAACGTGTCTCGCATTCCGCTGAACCTCGCCATTGCGCAGTTCGGCACAGGTGTCTTCGTGGTGAAGGCGACAATCACGGCCGACGGCTTCGCGCCGTACTTCGACTACTTTCGTTTTGCGATTATGGCGCCGCTGAGTAATACGCACAAGACCAGCCGTCTGATGGCCACCCTGGTGGGGGATGCCTGGCGCATTTCGCGCGGCGAGGATCTTGCCCGCAAATTCATGGAGTGGGGCTGGGGCGGCACCTCGTGGATGAACATCCTTGAAATGGCTCAGACCAACCATTGCGGGGTCGATCTGATGCGGCGGTACCGCTTCGTAAATGCCCAGACGCCGCTGATCGATGCGCTCTGGCGTGTGCACGATCCGAAAGATACGCCCTGGGCCAAGGCCGCACACGACTTGTATGATGTTCCGGAAATCACGCCGGAATTCATCACGTACGTCGAAGAAAAGGCGTATGCGCTTTTGAAGGATGTCCCCAAAGACCTGCTTCCGTACACTGCGTACGGCAACGAGGAGGAGAGCTCCAAATATCCGGCGAGCGGCCAGTTCGATGCGTATTTCAAACTGCAGTCGGCCGCTGGCCGCGCGGCGAAGCGCGCGGGGATCGGCTGCACGCCGACCAGCGGCACCTCGGGCTACAACCTGCTCCGCGGCTTCGAGCCGTACGAGGGGTATCTGAAGGCGGCCCATGACAAAGGCTTCAAGTATGATGCCTTGGCGGTGCATCCGTACGGCAGCATCGACAAGGGCTCGCTCTCGACTACGGACCTGGACGACGAGGCCGCGCGCCTGATCGCGCAGGGGAAGCGCTACGGCTACGGGGACGAGACACCGATTTTGTTCACGGAGCTTTTTAACATCCCTGAGACGGCTGTGCCGGAGTGGGGTGCGGGGCCGTCCTATGACGCATACCCCAGCGGCAAGCCGACCTACGACTTCGGAAACCGCGAGTTCGTTCATGCCGCCTCTGCCATGCGGCTGTACATCATCTGTATGAAGTACTGGCCGCGGATACGCTGCGCGAACATCTGGTGCTCGCGACCGTACATGGATCTTCACCTGACGCCGATCCTGCTGTGCAAGGCGGTCAACACGCTCGGCCATCTCATGGGCGATGTGGTATACACAGAGGACATCCGTCCGGCGGCCGGCATCCGCGGATACGCGTTCAGGCTCCCGGACGGCAGCGGCATCGCGCCTGTCTGGTGCACAAGTGCGGATGTCGAGAACGGCCTGAAAAAATGCCCTGTTCTCGCAATCAAGTTCGGCCAGCCGGTTGAATTCACCGACTTCATGGGCAACCCGCGCTTCGCTGCGCCGGATCAGCAGGGTTACATCCGCATGCCCGTGACCCCTGCGCCGCTTTTCGTCAAGGCCAAGGACGTCGCAAAGCTGGCGAAGGCGTTGCAGGCGGCTGAGCCGGACGACAGCGCCTCATCGCTGGCGATCGCGTTCCGCCCAGCCGCGGACGGTCACATCGTGGCGTCCCTGAAGAATCTGACGGGCCGCATACAAAAGGGCGTGCTGGCGGTCAGCGGCCAGAACATCCCGTACGACCTGCCAGGCAACGGCGAGGCGTCTCTGGTAATTCCGACTGCGGGTGACGGCGCTGCGCCGAAGGCGATGCACCATTGGAACGTCTCCTACAAGCTGCTTCCTGCGAGCGGGGACCCCATCACCGGCGAATGGAAGATGGACTACTTCTTTGTCACCCGGAGCGACGGCCTTCCGAAATGGGAGCCCCTTCCGGCGATCGCGATCACCAACCGGTGCTTCGAGGGCCAGCCGCACGGGGTCAAGCCGGGCGATCACGACGCAACGTACAAGATGACGTGGGACGCGAACAACCTCTACTTGCGCGTGGAGGTCTCGGACGATAAACTGCTGACTGATCCGGAATACTGGAAACGGCCGAAGGCCGGGACGATGCTCTGGAACGTCGATGGTGCGCTGGAGGTCTATTTCGATACCGGAGCCAACGGCCGGGCGAATGCTGCAAAGACCTTCGACAACGACGACTACCGCTATGACTTCTCGCCGACCCGGGACGGCCAGGACGGCGCGGGTCTGGTTTGGCGTTTCCGTGAGGTCTATCACCAGTTGGCGGATGGCGTCAACATGGCCTCCAAAGAAGAGGCCTCACAGAAATTGAAGTGCCGGTTCGAGCGGACCTCAACCGGGTACGCACTGACCATCACCTTTGCTCAGCGCTATATCGAACCGATCGTGCTCAAGCCAGGCTTCGTCGCCGGCTGCGGGCTCTATCTGCACGATCACGATGCGCCGGAACGGAAGGCCAGCAAGGGGCTGGGTACATCTACGGAGAAGGGAAAACCGTGTGACCAGCACCCGGAATACTGGCCGCTGATGGTGTTGACACCCTAGCAAGAAGTGGACACGATGAATAGAGCGATGAAGGGAACAGAAAAATAGCATGAACACTAATATCATGACGGCGATAGGGGTTGTATCCATGGGCATCATGGCTGCAACAACAGAGGCAGGGATGACGTTGCACGTGTCAACTCATGGGCGCGACACCTGGAGCGGCGGGTTGTCTGCACCGAACAAGGAGAAGACCGACGGACCGCTGGCCACGCTGACAGGCGCGCGCGATACCCTGCGGCGGCTGCGCAACAGCGGCAAACTGCCCGAAGGCGCAACGGTCCAAATTCAGAAGGGACGTTACGAGCAACTGGCACCCGTTATTTTCAAGGACGAGGATTCCGGTACGGCCGTTGCACCCATCATTTTTACAGCCGCGCCCCAAGGGAGTGCGCGGATCACCGGCGGCGTGATGCTTTGGCAGATGAAGACGCTGACCCATTCGAACGTGTTGCAACGCCTGCCCGAGGTTGCACGCGGGAAAGTGCAGGTAATCTCGCTGCCGGCTCAGGGACTTTACGACTACGGTATTGAACCTGTCGGTGCCTCCGCCACACCTGCGTCAGGCATTCAACTGATCTATGGTGACGAGGTGATGACGCTTGCGCGCTGGCCCAATGAAGGCTATGTTAAAATTGTTGATCTCCCGGATGGAAACACGGGCAACACCTTTACGTATGCCGAAGAGCAACCTTCGCAATGGGTGGACGAAGTTGATCCGCACGGCCAAGGCTACTGGGCGCACGACTGGGCCGCTTGCGCCATCGCCTTTGACAAGATCAACCCCGCAACAAAGACCATCACGCAGAAAACACCGGGCAGCAACTATGGCTTCCGCAAGGGCGGGTATTGGTTCGGGTACAACATCCTGTGCGAACTGGATCAGCCCGGCGAGTATTATGTGGATCGTCTGGACGGCAAACTCTACTTCTGGCCGCCAGAGAAACCCGTCAACACCTCCGCCGAAGTCTCGGTCGGAACACGGCTGGTCCAGTTTGAAAACGCTTCGCATCTCCAGTTCCGCGGGTTGACCTTTGAGAACTGCAGAGGAGCAGCCATCCAGATCACTCAAGGCACGAATATTACGGTCGCGGGCTGCACCCTGCGGAATATCGGCCACAGGGCGGTGAAGATTCAGGGCGGCCAGGCACATCGAATCGCGGGTTGCGAGATGACGCGGCTCGGCGACGGCGGCATTGCCTCCTGGGCGGGGAACGAGGGGACTCTGGAGCATTGCGGCCATGTGTTCGACAACAACCACATCCACGACTACGCACGCTTCAGCATGACGTACGGCGCCGGGATACAGGTCGCCGGGTGCGGTCACACCGTGTCGCACAACCTCATCCACGACGGCCCTCATGTGGCCGTGCTCTATGGCGGGCGTGAGAACGTCATGGCGTACAACGAAGTCCATAGCATCTGCCTGACCTCCGGCGAGATGGGCGCCTTCTACGCGGGACGTAACTGGACGCTGGTCGGCAATGTCATTCACGGCAACTACATTCACGACATCTACAATCCGCGTGCGCAGCGGAACCGTGCGATCATGCTCGACGATGGCGCGGCAGGCACCACGATGACCCAGAATCTGATTGTCCGCGTAGCAGAGGGCATCTCGCTCTCCGCGATCGGCAACGTGATTGACAATAATGTTTTTGTGAACTGCCATCCCTCGATCTCCGGGTGGCAGACCTATGAGACGCCGGCCTCGGTCACGCCGCCCAAAGGCGTGCATCCCGGAATGGTCGAGGCGCTCTTCGCTGTGCCCGTCGATGAATCCCCCTGGAAAGAGCGCTATCCGTGGCTGGCCATGCTGCGCAATGCGGTGCGTGACAAGACACTCCGCGTACCCGAGACGCGCACGCGGGTTGAGCGGAATGTGAGCTGGGGCGGAGCGCAGGAGTGGATGGTGCACTACAAGAATTATCCAGCCACCACAAATTCGTGGATGATCGGCGAGAACAATTTAGCAGGCGTGGACCCCCTCTTTGTAAATGCCGAGAAGGATGACTACCGGATGAAGCCAGACTCTCCCGTTTTCAAGACGGGCTTCAAGGCGCTGCCCATTGAGAAGATGGGGCTCTACGCCAATCCCGAACGCGCAGTCTGGCCCGTCAAGCATACGCCACGCATCATCTGTTCCAGTCTGATGCCAGCAAAACCATAAACCTCGTTTCCCAATCTGACGGGGGCGGGTACACCTGCACCGTTGGTCGGGGAGAAAGTGGAAACAAAAATGAAAATAGTGAGTAAGCGTTTGGCTTGGGTGTTTTGGGGTTTTCTCGCAGGGACTGTCGGGGCGGCAGAATCGAACGCCGTTCCCGCGTGGGCCGACACCGCTCCTTTGACAAAACAGAACGTGGTTATCGCGCTGAACAACGGCGCATCTGTGCGCGTCGATATTTTGGGGTCGCGTCTTTTTCGCGTCCGGCACAGCAAGACCGGCAAATGGACTGAGTCCGCTTTAAATCGCTATGGCGTGCTGACCGCCTCTTTTTCCGCTACGCCGTTTCAACAGGATAAAGCGGAAGGGGTGTACACGTTGACGACCCCCCAGGCCAAACTCACCGTCGACCGCAAAGACGGAAGCGTGGCGCTGGTGGCTGCGGACGGCAACACGCTGACGCGCCAGACCGCGCTGGCCTATCAGGCAGGTGGAGGATACGACCTGCGCTTTGCGCTGGCGAAGGACGAGCGCATCTACGGCCTGGGCGACTCCTGCCGCGACAATATCATGCGGCGCGGTGGCATCTATGAAATTTGGGTGCTGAACGTCACGTCCTACATTCCCGTGCCGATGGTGTTGAGCAACAAAGGCTGGGGCATGCTGATGAACACCACCTGGCGCAACACGTTCGATGTCGGCAAGACCGATCCAGACGCCATGATCTGCACCGCGCCCCGCAGCGACGTGGACTATTACCTCTTTTGCGGACCGGATTACCGGAGTCTGCTTGAAACTTACACGTCGTTCACGGGCCGCCCCGCCCTGTTGCCGATCTGGGGCTACGGTCACACCTACGTCTGCAACCAGAACATTGACGCGTTCAATCTGCTCAACGAGGCGCTGGAGTTCCGGCGCCAGGAAATGCCGTGCGACGTGATCGGCCTTGAGCCCGGCTGGATGTCGAAGAACTATGACGGATCGACTTCTAAAAAGTGGCATCCCCAGCGTTTCCAGATTCCGTACTGGACGCCGAAGGGCGGACCGCACACCTTTATCGGCGCCCTGGCGCGAAAGGGTTTCAAGCTTAGCCTGTGGCTCTGCTGCGACTACGATCTGGGTCTCTACGAGGAACAGTGCGCCGTCGGCCTGAAAGCGACTCCGGCGGCGTCAACAGACTCTTCGCAGACCGGTGTGCCCGAGGTTTGGCACGACGACCGGATCGAAAAGGACAAAGCAAAGGCCGCCGGCCATCAAGAAGCCGCGCCCGAGGGCACCGAGCCGTGGTTCGAGCACCTCAAGCTGTTCGTCACTCAGGGAGTTGCTTGCTTCAAGCTCGATGGCTGCGCACAGGTGTCAGAGCATCCGAAGCGCAAATGGGGCAACGGCATGACCGATGAGGAAATGCACAACCTTTATCCGGTGATCTATGCCAAGCAGATGGCGCGCGGATTTGAAGAACACACCAAGCTCCGCTCCATGGTTTATTCCGCCGGCGGCTACGCGGGTGTGCAACAGTACGTCGCCACCTGGGCCGGTGACACCGGAGGCGGCGCAAAGCCGCTGGCATCCATGCTGAATCTGGCCTTTTCAGGCCATTCGAACCACTCCTGCGACATGGAGGTCAACAACCTTCCGGGCATTCATTTCGGTTTTCTTCAGACGTGGGCCCAGCACAACAACTGGGACTACTGGTATCAGCCTTGGCTGCTCACCGAAGCGAACATGAACGCCTATCGCGAGTATGGAAAACTGCGCTACAAATTGCTGCCGTACCTCTATTCCAGCGCAGCCGAAGCCGCGCAGACGGGCTATCCCGTGATGCGCGCCATGACAATGGTTTACACAGACGATCCGACGTGGGACACCTGTCTGGGGCAATACATGCTGGGCGACTTCCTGTTGGTTTCGGCCTATACGGACAAGCTCCGGCTCCCCGCCGGAACGTGGTTCGACTACTGGACCGGTGAACGCTTCGAAGGCCCCGTTGTCAGGCCCGTAAAAATCAGCACAGAGCATGGCGGCGCGCTCATGGTGAAGAGCGGCGCGCTTATTCCCACATGGCCGCCGCTCAGCCACGTTAAAAACGGCTGGTCACCCGAAGTCGGCCTGCTGGTTTACCCTGCGGCGAACAGCGCCTTCACACTGTACGAGGACGACGGCACGAGCCTCGGCTACCGCAAGGGCGCGTTCGCGCAGACGCGTCTCACCTGCGAAACCGTCGGCAAGCGCGTGAAGCTGACCGTTGGCGGTCGTCAGGGAAAATATGACGGCATGCCCGCGACGCGCGATTTCGTCGTTTCAGTCCGCATGCCTGTTAAACCCGCATCGGTCGCGTTCGACGACACCCCTGTGACCGATTATATGTGGGATGCAACGGCCCAAATTGCAATCGTCAAAATGCCCGCCTGCGGCGACACGCCACGCGTTCTGACGCTCGAGTAGACCGCTCCGGGTTCACGGAGCAAAGGGGGGGGCGTTCCGTCCGTGAAGAAAGGGGTCGGCACGATCGAGGTTCAGGGCAAGTAAGTGCAGTTATCTTTTAAGCTAAGGTCTGACCCCGATACGATGAAATAGAAATCAAGCAACGTGCTTCACGATGATGAGAGAACTTACTATACTGACGGCTCTTCTCTGCCTCGCCTTCCCCGCGAAGGCGCTGGAGCGCGATGCCCTGCGGCGGCAACTCACCTTGCTCCAGCCCGATGCGGTCCGCCTCGCGCTGGAGGACATGGCCGTGCGATGGCCGCAGTCCTGCAACAAAGCCGATGGCGCATGGTACGCCGAGCTCGGTCCACGGCGCGACGCGCTCTTGAAGCGGCTGGAGGCAAACGAAGTGCCAGCCGAAGCTGAAGCGCACGCGTTATTGCAGCGGGTCCGCTCCGCCCTGCTTGCCAACCCGCTGCTGGACGTGGACCAACTGCTCATCGTGCGCCGGGGTGCCAACAACCTCGCCCTGCCGCAGAACTGGCAGCAGCAACGCGACGTCAACCGCAAAGGCTTGACCAACGAAATCGCGCGCCTGACCCATCTGCGCAACGAGCCGCTTCTTCAGATCCTCCACCGGGCCACGCCCGGCACATATATCGGCGACCTTCAGCTCCACTGGGACGCCCGTCGCCTCATGTTTACCGGGGAGAACGACAAGCGCCTCCACCGGGTCTACGAGCTGGATCTCGCAGCGCCGGAGCGCGTCACCGAACTTCCCCTCATCCCGGACGACGACGTGGACAATTATGCGGGGTGCTGGCTGGCGGACGATTCCGTCCTCTTCCTCTCAAACGCGACCTTCATCGGCGTGCCCTGTGTGGTTGGTTCCTCCTATGTCGCCAACACCTATCGCTGGTATCCGGCGGACGGCCACATCCGCCGCCTCACCTTCGACCAGGATCACAACTGGTATCCAACCCAACTTCAGGACGGCCGGGTCATGTACCTGCGCTGGGAGTATAGCGGCATCGTGCATTACGTCTCGCGGCTCCTCTTCACGATGAACCCCGACGGGACGGGTCAGCGCGAACTCTACGGCAGCAACTGCTACTGGCCGAACGCGATGTTTTACGCGCGTCCGATCCCTAACGATCCCCACCGCTTCACCGCCGTCGTCTCGGGACACCACGGCGTGCCGCGCATGGGCGAGCTGATCCTCTTCGACCCCACGCTCGGACGCAAAGAAACACAGGGCGTGGTCCAGCGTATCCCCGGGCGCGGCAAGCCGGTCGAACCCCTCATCAAAGACAATCTCGTCGACGACTCCTGGCCCAAGTTCCTGCATCCGTGGCCTCTGGGTGGCGGCTATGTCCTAGCCGCCTGCAAGCCCACCCCGGACGCGCTCTGGGGCCTTTATCTGGTCGACGTTTTCGACAACCTCACGCTGATTTACGAAGAGCCTGGCCAGGCAATCTTCGAGCCCGTGCCACTCCAGCCGCAATCTCGGCCGATCCTGCTGCCAGACCCTGTGAAAGCCAGCAAAAAAAACGGGCGCGTCAAGATCACCGACATTTATGCGGGGCCAGGCCTCGCGGGCGTGCCGCGCGGCACCGTCAAAAACCTGCGTATCCTCTCCTACTCTTTTGCCTACCGCGGCATGGGGTCGGAGACCGACCGCGTGGGATATGACGGGCCTTGGGATGTGGTGCGCATCATGGGCACCGTGCCTGTCGAGGCCGATGGCTCGGCCTATTTCGAAGTCCCGGCCAACACGCCCCTTTCGCTCCAGCCCCTGGACGCGCAGGGCCGCGCCCTGCAGCTGATGCGGAGCTGGCTCACGGTTATGCCCGGCGAGCTCCAGTCCTGCTCAGGCTGCCACGAGCCTCAAAACAGCGGCGCCGGCCCGCTCACCCGCGTCCGCGCGATGGAGCGCGAGCCCTCGATAATCGCGCCGTGGTACGGGCCCACGCGTGGCGTCGCCTTCAACCGCGAAGTCCAGCCCGTGCTCGACCGCTATTGCACCCGCTGCCACGACGGCATTGCCGGACGGCCTGATTTCCGGCTTCAACCCGGGGTGCCGATTAAAACGAAAGAGGTCTATTACATCAACGCGAACAATCTCTTCCCGCCCGCCTATATCACGCTCTGCTCCTTTATCCGCAGCCAGACGCAGGAAGGCGACAACACGCTCCAGACCCCATGCAATTTTCATGTCTCCACGACCGAACTTTTCCAGATTCTCGAAGCCGGCCATCACGGTGTTCAGCTCGACGCGGAAGCGTGGGACCGGCTCACGACCTGGATCGACCTCAACCGGCCCAACCACGGCACGTGGTCGGAGAACGTTGGCGCAGCACGCATGGGCACGCTCGCGGCCCGCCGCGCCGACATGCAGAAGCGTTACGCGAACCTCGACGAAACACATGAGGCCAGCTACGGCGTAACCCCGTTCACCGCGCCCGCATTACCGGCCACCCAACCCCCCGCGAAAAAGAGCGCACCGGTCCTTGCGGGCTGGCCGTTCGATGCCGCCTCGGCGCGGGCCAAGCAGCAGGCGCTGGGCGCGATCACGCGGACACTCGTGCTCGGCGACGTGAAGCTGACGTTCGCCCGCATTCCCGCCGGCGCATACGCCACCGCCGACGGGCGCATGGCAGAGATTAAGAAGCCATTCTGGATCAGTGTGGACGAGCTTTCCAACGAACAGTACGCCCGCTTTGACTCCGCGCACGACAGCTTCATGGAGCGCGGCGAATTTATGCAGTTCTCGCTGCCGGAACGCGGCTATCCGCTCAACGCCCCCACGCAGCCAGTTTGTCGCGTCTCCTTCGAAGCCGCCGAGGCCTTCTGCCGCTTCGCCACGCAAAAGAGCGGCGCCCGCGTGCGCCTGCCCAGCGGCGACGAATGGGAATGGGCCGCCCGCGCCGGTGCGGCCACGCCACTCTTCTACGGCGAGGTGAACGCCGATTTCTCGGCCTTCGCCAATCTGGCCGACGCGGTGTTCCGCAAGATGGACCGCCTGCGCGCAAACATGCCGGGCGCGGCAATCCCCGCCTGGCGGCCCGCAGTCACGAACTGCTCGGACGGCTTCCGCGTGTCGTCGCCCGTCGGCACCTTCGCGCCCAACGCCTGGGGGCTGCGCGACGTCCACGGCAACGTGTGGGAGTGGACCTCCGACCGCCTCCCGGACGGGCGCGCCCTTGCGCGCGGCGGCTCGTGGTGGAAACGTCCGCAATATGCCACCTTCGCGGCGCGCGTCCCCTACGCCCCTTGGCAGCGCGTCTATGATGTGGGGTTCCGCGTCGTGCTGGAGGAGTGAGGAAAAATAAAAAGAGGAAACTATTATGAGAAAACCGATTAGCAGAATGTCTTTGGGGCTGTTGTCGTGCGCGTTGGGCCTCGCGGCCGCCTGTACGCAGTTCGCCCCGCCGATTGACACGGCAACCGTCCGGCTTTACATCGCGCCGGACGGAAACGACACGTCCGACGGCTCGAAGAGAAGCCCGTTGGCCACCTTGGCGGCGGCGAGGCAGAAAATTCGCGACTTGAAAAAGATCGGAGCGTTGCCTGCCGGCGGTATAACCGTCTTCGTGCGCGGCGGAACGTATTTCCTTCGCGAGACCTTTCGCCTCGGCAAGGAAGACTCCGGAACCGTCCAGGCGCCGATTGCTTATCGTGCGGCGAAAGGTGAAAAAGTTTACATCTTCGGCGGCCGGCCGATTACCGGATTTGTTCCCTATCAAGGCTCCATTCTCAAGGCCGATGTCGCCTCACAGAGCTTGAAGGGCGTCTACTTCCGGCAATTGTTTTTCGACAATCAGCGCCAGCACCTGGCCCGCTATCCGAACTTCGACCCGCAAAACCCCTGCACCGGCGGTTGGGCCTACGTCGACGGCGCGCCGGTGCAGATGTATAAGGAAATCCCCGGCGAAGACAAGCGTACGCTCATCTACAAAGCGCAAGACGCGCGGACCTGGAGCCGTCCGACAGATGGAGAAGTTTTTATATTCCCGCGCTACAACTGGTGGAATAACATCGTGCCCATCGCAACGGTCGATCAGGGAAAGCGAATCATCACACTCGCCAGTAACGCCTCATACGCCATACGTCCGAATGATCGCTATTACGTTCGCAATCTGCTCGAGGAGCTTGACGCGCCCGGCGAGTGGTATCTCGACTGCGCGACCGACACACTCTATTTCTGGCCGCCGTCGCCGCTGGAAAACAAGACGGTCTGCGCCCCCACGCTGCGCACACTCATCGCGATAGCCCCGGGGACGTCGCATGTGACGATCCGCGGCTTTGACCTGCAGTGCTGCGACGGCACCGCCGTTGAACTCAAGGGCTCAGACGATTGCCTGATTGCTGGAAATATGATCCATCATGTTGGAGACTTCCGTGGCAACGGCGTGTTGGTTGACGGCGGACACCGCAACGGCGTGGTCGGAAACGATATATACGAGGTTGGCAGTAACGGAATCGCCATCAGCGGTGGCGACCGTAAAACGCTGACACCCGCCGGAAACTACGCTGACAACAACTACATCCACCACACCGGCGTGTTCTACAAACAAGGCTTGGGCATCACGTTGGACGGCGTGGGCAATCGAGCCTCGCACAACTTGATCCATGACACTCCCCGCTGCGCCATTGGGTTTATGGGTAACAATCTCGTCATCGAGTATAATCACATCCGCCACGTGATGCTCGAAACTGAAGATGCCGCAGCTCTCAGCACCGGCGGACGCGACTGGATTTCGTCGCGCGGCAGCAGCCTGCGCTACAACTACATCCACGATGTCAGCGGCTATACCACCGATAAAAATATTGGTGCGCAGACGTTTGGGATCTACCCGGATGACAACACCGGCGGACTCGATATTTACGGCAACATTATCGTGCGCGTCCCCTGCGGACTGATCTTTCTACACAACGCCCGGGACATTGTCGTCGAAAACAACATCCTGGTCGACGGTGCGGACACCCAAGTGCGGTTCAGTGGTTGGATGGAAACGGGAAACCGCTGGCAGCAGCATCTCCATGAGATGATTGAAGGCTATGAATCGGTCGCGGGGCAGCCAGCGTGGCGCAACATGCGCAACATGAATCTCCATCCGACCAATGCCGTGCTGCCCAATGGGATGACGATGCGGAACAACGTCTTCCAGCGAAATATTTTCTGTTACAGCAATCCCAAGTCGCGGTTGTTCTCGCTGGGCAACGTACCGCTGGATCACAACACATTCGACTATAATCTGATCCACCATTTCAATCAGCCCGTGAAAATCTGGCTCAGACCGTTTCCGCCGACGCCCAGCACCCTGCGGGAGGACAAAGCAAAAGCCGCACCCCAAGCGAATTCAGAGGCAGAAGCCCCAACCGACAGGCTGCCCGGCTGGTGGCGCGCGGCGGGCGAAGATTCTCACTCGATCGTTGCCGACCCGTTGTTCGTCAATCCGAAGAACGACGACTATCGGCTCAAGCCCGAATCGCCTGCGTTCAAGCTCGGCTTCAAGCCGATTCCGGTCGAACAGATTGGACCGTATTCCGATCCGTTGCGGGCCAGTTGGCCGATCGTTGAAGCCCTTGGCGAGAGAGAGAAGGGGACCCGTGGTCAGTGAAGATGAACAAGGAAAGATAACCCAATGAAAGAAATCGTTGTATTGATTTTGCTGGCGCTGACAGCCAGTGCGGTGCCAACACCGCCCAAGTATAAGAGCATCACGTGGGAGAAGCTCAACAAGACAGGACCGCAACTGAAGCAGATCGGCCATCTTGCTGTCCGGCATGCGCGGGACATCGCGTCATCGCCCTGGTCTATCGGATGCGAAACGCTGGACCGGGATTACGGCGATTTCAGCCAGTATAAGAATTACGTGGGCGAACTCGGCGTCAAACATGCCCGCATACAGAGCGGTTGGGCCAAGACTGAAAAGCAGAAGGGCGTCTACGATTTCGCCTGGCTGGACATGATCGTCAGCGGCTTAAAGGAACAAGGGGTTCAGCCTTGGGTCTGCCTCTGCTACGGCAACCCGCTGTACAAATCCGAAATCGATCTGGGTGCCGGCATTTTCACGGCAGAGGAGACGATGACCGGCTGGCGCAACTATGTGGAGGCGACTGTCGCACACTACAAGGACAGCGTAACCGAATGGGAAATCTGGAACGAACCGAGCCACTCCGCAGACCCGGCGGCCTACGCCAACCTGATGATCCAAGCGTCAAAGGCGATCCGCAAGGTGCAGCCCAAAGCCACCATCATGGGCTTTACCGTGCACGGCAGTTTCTCCGGCGGCGAGTTCAAATTTCCGCGCGCAGTATTCGAAGTGCTGAAGGAGAAGGGCGAGTTGGAGTGTATCGACATAGTGACCTACCATCCCTACACGCAGAACCCTGATTCATTTTATGTGAAGCACAACGAGTTCCAAAATCTGCTCAAGGCTTATAACCCCCGTCTCAAACTCTATCAGGGGGAGAGCGGGTGCCCCTCCATCCTGGAATGGGGACATGCGCTCAACAACTACCCATGGACCGAATACAGTCAGGCCAAGTGGAATATGCGCCGGATGGCGGGCGACTGGGCGCGTAATATTGAAACATCGATCTTCACAATCGTTGATTTGAATTACGGTTTTATGTTACAGTCTTTCGGCCTGCTGCGAGCAGACCTGAATCACAAGATCATCTACAAGCGTCCCAGTTTTTACGGGATTCAACACATGGCCGCCTTTTTTGACAGTACCGTGCGGCCGACGGGAATTCTTGCGTATGAATCGGATGCCAAGCGGAAGATGGAGGTCGCGGGTTTTAATAAGGCGGATACGCCTGTCGTGATGGCCTGGTACAACGACCAGATCCCTGACGACACATTGACCTGGGATTCCATTACGTTGACGATCAAGGGAGTCGTATTCAAAGATCCCGTATATGTGGAGATGATCACGGGACGGGTCTTCGAGCTGGGGAAGGACACATGGAAGGTCATTGAGGGCAACACCGCCTTTACGGGCTTGCCGATGTGGGACAGTCCTGTGATGCTGGCCGAAAGGGGACAGGTTCTCCTGCGAGATCGTGTAAAACAAGAAAAGGTTACGAAATGAAAGAAATAGCTGTATTGACTTTAATGACCCTGACGGCCTTGGCCGCGGAAATAACTCCTGTGATCGAACAGCAAGGATGGCTCGACCTGAACAAGAACAAGAGCAAGGATCGTTATGAAGACCCTGCCCAGCCACTCGAGAAACGCGTGGAAAACCTGTTGAAGCAGATGACGCTGGATGAAAAGATCGGCCAGTTGAATCAACTCGTGCCGGAGGGGAAAAAGGATGAGGATGCCCGCTTCATCGTCTTGATGCGCAAAGGCGGTATCGGCTCCTATATCTGGCTCACGTCCTCTCCTGCCAAGCGCAACCAGTTCCAGCGTGTGGCCGTGCAGGAGTCCAGGCTGGGGATACCGATCATCTTCGGAATGGACATGATTCATGGAACCAGCACACTCTTCCCCATCGCACTGGGACTCGCGTGCTCGTTTGAGCCGGAACTTTTAGAGCGGGCGCAAAGCGTGGCAGCCCGCGAATCGCGCGCCGAAGGCGTCGAGTGGGTCTTCGCGCCGATGTGCGACCTCGCCCGCGATCCGCGCTGGGGGCGCGTGGCGGAAACCTGCGGCGAGGACCCCTATCTCTCCGCGCTCTGCAATGCAGCGCAAGTGCGCGGCTTCCAAGGCACCAATCCGGCTGCGCCAGACCGTGTAGCCGCCTGCTTGAAGCACTTTGTCGGCTACAGCGCCGTCACCGGCGGACGGGATTATAATGACTCCGAGATCACCGAGTGGACGCTGCGCAATATGCATCTGCCCTCCTTCCGTGCCGGCGTGAAAGCCGGCGCCCTGACCCTCATGAGCAGCTTCAACACGATCGGCGGCATTCCTGCCGTGGCGAATCATCACGCCTTAACAGACATCCTGCGGAGCGAGTGGAAATTCACCGGCTTTGTGGTCAGCGACTGGGAATCGGTCCAAGAGATGATTCACTGGGGCTATGCCAAGGACAAGGCCGATGCTGCCCGCCTGGCGCTCAATGCAGGCAACGACATGGATATGAAGTCCAATGCTTACTCACCGAATCTGGCAGCCGAAATTCAAGCGGGCCGCGTTTCGAAGGCGACGCTTGATGAAGCGGTGCGGCGCGTGCTGCGGGTTAAATTTCAAGTGGGCCTCTTTGATCAACCCTACGTGGATGAAACGGGATACAAGCCTGCACAAAAGAAGCCGGAGGATGTGGCGCTGGCACGTGAGTGCGTCGCGAAATCGACGGTGCTGATCAAGAACACCGGGGTGTTGCCGCTCGCTACGACGATCAAGAAGGTGGCACTCATCGGACCTGTGGGTGACGACCATCGCGAAATTCTGGGATGCTGGATTGGTCGTTGCTCGTGGAGTGAACCGACGTTGGCAAGCGCGCTCAAAGCAGCACTTCCCCAGGAGACAACGCTGACAGTGGTGAAGGGATGCTCCATCAACACCGTCCCCGCGACAAAGACGCTTCAGGACGGACGGATCGTGCCGGATGAAAATGCTCCGCCCAAGGATGCGGATCTCAAAATCGAGGAAGCTGTGCTGGCAGCCAAGGATGCGGATGTGGTGATCATGGCACTCGGGGAGGCCAGAGGCTGGACAGGCGAAAATGCGTCGCGCGCCTTTCTGACGCTCACCGGAAATCAGCAAGCCTTGTTTGATGCGGTCGCCGCCACAGGCAAGCCTGTTGTGGCAATTATCTTCAGCGGACGTCCCCTCGTTCTTCCTACTGTGTGGGAAAAAGCAGCAGCCGTGCTCTATGCCTGGCAACCCGGCATCGAAGCCGGCAACGGACTTGCGGATCTCTTGCTCGGGAAGGTGTCGCCCTCCGCGCGTCTGAGCATGTCGGTGCCGCGCGATGTCGCGCAGGTGCCCATCTTCTACAACCATTACAACACCGGCCGGCCGGGTTCGGGTCAATACCGCGACATGTCCTCCATGGACGCCAAATTCTGGTTTGGCTATGGACTGACCTATACCACGTTTGACTACACGCCTGTCCAACTCGTCCCAGCAGCCAGCGGCAAGCCCGCAGAGGCTGTTGTGACTGTGACCAACACTGGCACGCGCGAGGGTGTCGAAGTGGTCCAGATGTATATCCGTCAATTGGTGTGCCATGTCGGCGCACGGCCGAAGCAGGAGCTGCGCGGCTTCAAGCGCGTTGCGCTGAAGCCCGGAGAGAAAGCGGAGGTCCGCTTCCCGCTGACGGACGACGTGCTGGGCTTTACCGCTCTCGATGGAAAGTGGCAGGTTGACGCAGGCGACTACCAGGTCTGGATCGCGCCACGGGCGCACAGCGGCAAAGCCATCAGCTATACGCACGCGTTATAGACAGAACCAAAGAAGGAGATTCAATGAAAAGAAGATCTAAGATTGCGATTATGTTAGGGGCTCTCTTGTCCGTCTGGACAATGGTGCGCGCTGAGTTATTCAAGGACGGTGAGACGGTCTGCTTTCTCGGGGACAGCATCACCAACGGCGGACGTTATCAGGGGATGATCTACGATTACTACCTGACGCGCTTCCCCGGCTGGACGATCCGCTTTGTCAATGCAGGCCGCTCGGGTGACAGCGCCGGCGGTTCGATGGGACGCCTGCAGGAGGATGTCATCGATAAGAAGCCGAATTCAGTCGCTGTGATGTTCGGCATGAACGATGTGGGGCGGGGTTACTATGTGGCCAATGCGGACGCGAATAAACTGAAGTCTCAACAGCAGGCACTGGACAATTACAAGAGCAACATGGGAAAATTGGTCGGCCGCATCCGCACGGAAGCGAAGGAGCCCAAGCTCTACTTTATCACCCCCTCTCCGTTTGATCAGACCGTGGTGCTCGACAAAGAGAACAACCAGCCTGGCTGTAACGACGGACTGGGACGCTGCGCGGAGATCGTGCGCGGGTTGGCCGCAACGAACAACGCCATGGTCGTCGATTTTCACGGCCCCATGACCGCGCTCAATCTGGAGCAGCAGAAGAAAGACCCCAAATACACCCTCGTGGGAGGCGACCGGGTCCATCCTGGCGCGCCGGGACATCTGATGATGGCGTGGCTCTTCCTGAAGACACAGGGCGCACCCGCCCTCGTGTCAAAAGTGGCCGTGGATGCCGCAGCAGGTCGTCCGACAGAGAGCGTCAACGCCGAAGTGACCGCCATCGCGAAGAAGGACGGCGGCGTGACTTTTACTGTGCTGGAGAAGGCCCTACCCTTCCCGATTGACCCTGGAGCCAAGAGCATGTTGGCGATGATCCCGATTGAAAAAGATTTGAATCAGGAATTGCTCTCCGTGAGCGGACTTGCCGAGGGACGCTACACAGTGCAGATTGATGGCGTAGCAGTCGGCCAACATACTGCCCGGGAGTTGGCGCAGGGCATCAATCTCGGCTTCAACGAGGCGACACCGCAATTCCGGCAGGCACAGGCTGTGGCGCGGCTCAACGAACAGCGCCGCAATGCGGAGGTGCAGGCGCGCAGCCTGCTGAACACACGGCGCTGGATGATCAGCTACTACAAGATTAACGTGGAAGACCCGGCTGCCTTGCAGGCGCATTACGACAGCTTCAAAGACAAGAAGGAATACAATGCCGGGATGGCGCTCAACTATATGAAGAACTGGCCGAAGTATAATGACTATCTCAAGCAGATGGGGGAGTTTGAGCAGAAGGCGTTAGAGAGCCGCAAGCCCGTACCGCATACGGTTGCGGTCATACCAGTGGGAACGGAAAAAAAGTAGGCGTTATAGATGGCGACATACGTGCCCGACGAGCATGGAGCGGCGCGGCTTCCCGCGCCGGCCGGAACGCGAAGGCGTTCCGCTCCAAAACCTGTGCGGGCTTATGTGTCCATGTATAGAAATGAGGCGTAAGGAGTTTTGAAAATACTATGAATAAAATAATTGTTGGCTTTTGTGCGATGATCGTTGCGGGGACTGTCTGTATGTTACGTGCGGAGGATGCGGCGACAATGACGATCCCCGTGGACTCGCCCGCGTTTGTATTCTCGCCTGGAAATTGGGTCGGCGATGCGGGGCGGGGCGGCAAGCTGTTCCGTCAGACGTGGAACCCCGGCGCGTATTTCCGCGTAACATGGGAATCAGACTCCACAAACGTAATGCCAACGCTGTTGATGGACGCTTCGACCTACAACGGGAGTTTCAATCCGCCTATCCTGGCCTGTAATCTGGACGGCATCTGGTCGGGAGATCTGCGGAGCGCGAAAGAGCTTCCCGTGCCCGGCATGAATCCGAAGATCAAGAAACACGTGCTGACCGGCTATCTTAAAATGTCGACGCAAGTGAAGCGCTGGGGCTCGGAGGGCGCGAGCGGTTCGAACATCGTTCGTCTTGTGGGGCTGCGGCTGGGCGCTGGCAGTCAGGCGGGCATCGATGCCGCACAGCCGAAGTGGGCGCTCATCGTGGGCGACAGCATTACCGAGGGCTGCGGCGCATACGAACTCGAGTGTTACTCCCATCTGGTGGGACAGGCGTTCCGTTCGTTGGACTACGAATACGCAATCAGCGCCTGCGGCTGGAGCGGCTGGCTGCATCGCGGCGATAATCCGCCGGGCGACGTGCCGGGCTATTATGTGATTTCGAATTCGGTCAATGGCGCGGGCGGTCAGTACTTTGATGCCTTGAGCCGCTGGAACAAGATCGATTCGCTTCATTCGCTGTTAGATGCCAACGGCCGCATCAGCGCATACGGCGCTGTCGGCCAGGAGCCGTCGGCGATCCTCATCAACTACGGCACAAACGATGCGATCCATCCGGGAAACGCAAGCGATGTGCAGGCCAGCATGACCCACTGCCTGGAGGCGTTACGGAAAGCAGCGCCGGGGGCGCATATCTTCTTCATCATTCCCTTCGGCCAGTACAAGGCAGCCGAACTCCATGCGACGGTCAAGGCATATTGCACGGCTCATCCGGAGGAGCGGCGTCTCTCGGTCATTGATTTGGGCCCTGATGCAGCGCGGGCGCTGACGCCGAAAAACGGTTATTGGGGCGGGTTGCATCCGAACCCCCGCGCGCATGCGACCTTTGCCGCTCAGATTATCGCGCAGATGATGGCGGCGCTTGGACCGGCGGCGTTCCCCGGGTGGACACGATAGGACATGCTGGGGTCCCTTCTTTTATTGATCCTCCTATTCTTCATGCAACAACGCTCAACCTCGATGAAGCGAACTCCCAGTTCGCCAGGTTATCGAGAAACGCTGTTAGATAATCTTTGCGGCGGTTCTGGTAGTCGAGGTAGTAGGCATGTTCCCACACGTCGCAGGCCAGAAGCACGTTGTGTCCATACGCCACGGGGGTCTCCGCGTTATATGTCTTGACGATCCTCAGCGCATCGCCGTCTTGGATCAGCCAGACCCAGCCGTTGCTGAACTGCCCGACACCCGCAGTCACGAAGGCTTTTTTGAAGGCTTCGAAGGTGCCGAAGGTGGCGATGATCATCTCCAAGAGTCGCCCAGTAGGCTGTCCGCCGCCGTTCGCTTTCATGCTGTCCCAGAAAAAGCTGTGATTCCAGACTTGGGCGGCATTGTTGAAAATCACGACCGTGTCCACCATGTTCGCGGTTTTACGGAGTAATTCCTCCAGCGAGGAGGCCGCGAAAGGCATTCCCACCATTAAGTTGTTCAGGTTGTTAACATACGCCTGATGATGCTTGCCATAGTGGAAGTCCATCGTCTTTGCAGACACGAAAGGTTCCAGCTCTTCCATTCCGTACGGGAGTTTCGGCAACTGTATTATCTTAGAAGGCATAGAGGCCCAATCATCAACATATATTGGATCCCAAAGACTTGCATCAACAGTTGCTTTCATAATACTCTTCCCGCTTGTATTGATTCGTGCCTCTGGCTGCTTGCCCTAGGACTTATCAAGGTGAAAAAATAACACGTCTGTGCGCACTTTTGAAATGGGGTATATTACCCATACGTCAAGCAGAGGCGCAGTCCTGCCCTGGTCGAACAGGGGGATTATCTCTGCAACGCATGCAGTAAATAATCGCGAACACAATACTGCTCGCAATCCTGTCGACTGAAACCCAAAATACGATTGTGGCAGCGATGGGTTTGTGCTATAAATTGAAATATCTGAAAGGGAGGTCGCTGTGAATCAAGCAAAGGTGGGACTCTCGTTAATGCTGGCATTATGGGCTGGCTCCATTTTGGCCGAGGATAAAACCTTGGTGTCGTGGGTCGCGCTTGCGAACCTGACTCAGCAAGGCGGCAGCGCCTTGACCCTCCAAAGCGGCGATGCGTTTGACGGGATTGTCTTTGGCGAACGCGTGCGCAACACCTGGATGGCCGGGAGCGACCATTACCGTCGGACACAGAAAGATCAAGCGCAAAATAGACGGGAGACGGCTGACTCCACTGCCTATGTCCAGATGGCAGTCGTCTATCAGGGCAAGGAGATCCGCCTCTATCGCAATGGCGAACCGTATGCCTCTTATCCGGCGGAGAATCAGGATTTTCTGAAGGCTGAAGACCCATTGGCTGTCTTCGGCTTCCGCCATGTCGGCGCCCATACAGGCTCCTGCCTGGCAGGACAGATTGACGATGCTCGTATCTATGACCAGGCGTTGACTGTCGAGCAGATACGCGCATTGAAGCCCAACGTGGCATCCGAGATCAAGCCTGTTGCCTGGTGGGATTTCGAAGGCAACACAGTGACGGACCGCGCCGGACGCTTCTCGCATCAAACGCTTCTTCAGGGCGCACGAGTCAAGGATGGCAAGCTGGTGCTGGATGGCAAGGGCTATCTGGTTGCCGCGCGTTCGGAAGCGGCGCTTCAGTCAGCATCCGCTCAGCCGCCCCCGGCTGCAACCGCAGGCAACAATACGGGTCCTGATATCATCGCCATGCCGTTGACTCCGCCCACGAGCTGGCTTACCTATCACCTGGCCCATCCCGGACCCAGCGGAGCCGTGCCGGCAGATCCAAATCCCGCCTTCTTCTACAAGGGGCGTTATCATCTGAACTATATTTATAACAACCGTGATGGCTGCGCCTTTGCGCATGTCTCCAGTACGGACATGGTGCATTGGGCGTGGCATCCGACGACCCTGTCGCCCACCACCACTGGGCATGGCATGTTCAGCGGCACAGGTTTCTTCTCGAAGGAGGGGACGCCTGTGATGATCTATCATGGACAAGGCTCCGGACACAACCAGCTCGCCTTCGGCTTAGACGACCTACTGGAAAAATGGTCGCACCCGATCGCCATCGAGCCCCTCTCTGCGACAGGAGAGAAGCCGAAGATGCGCCACTGGGATCCGGACTGCTGGCTGATGAATGACACCTACTATGCATTGAGCGGCGGGAGCAATCCGCAGCTCATGAAATCAGCGGATCTCAAGCAGTGGCTCTACCTCGGGGATCTCTTGCATCCTGATTTTCCGAATACGCTGGGCGTGCAGAAAGGCGAGGACATCTCCTGCGCCAACATGTTCAAGATCGGAAACAAGTGGATGCTGCTCTGCATCAGCCACGGACTCGGCGCACGTTACTACTTGGGCGATTTCAAAGATGAAAAATTTCTGCCGGAGCATCACGCGTTCTTAAACTGGGCGCGCTGGGACTTCTTCGCGCCGGAGTCCTTCCTCGCGCAGGACGGCCGCAGGATTATGCTCTCTTGGTGCACGCCATGGATCAACAACATGCAACGGGTGAACCGCAGTAAAAACTTCAATACGCTTCTGAACAAAAACTTTTTCCAGCAAGGGATTCAGTCCCTGCCCCGCGAGCTGAGCTTGCCTGCGGATGGCATCCTGCGCATCAAGCCCATACGCGAATTGGAGCAGCTACGCGCGGAGAAGAGAGAGGCGCAAAATCTGACGGTCGCGCCTGACACGACTCAGCTTCTTCCTGAGGTCAGCGGCGACGCACTGGAACTCGACGTGGTGATGTCCGCACCTCACGCCCAGGCCTTCGGCATCAACCTGCTCTGCGATGCCAAGGGCGAGCACGGGTTCACGATTGCAGCAGGCGCGGGCAGCACAAACCTGACCGTGGGCTATATCCAGCCGCCTTTTACTTTAAAGGAGGGCGAGGATCTGACGTTGCGCATCTTCATTGACAAGAGCATGATCGAGGTCTTCGCCAATGAACGCCAAGCTGCGGTGGCCTGGCACGAGTACGCACCGAAGAACCTCCGGGTCAGCCTCTTTGCAAAGGGCGGTGATCTGTTGGTCAAGAAGGTGACGGCCTGGAAGATGAAATCCGCCTACACCGGCGACTGCCGCTTTGTGGCCCGTTAGCGTTTCTGCGCGCTCCACATACAACGATAATTGAACCTCCGGTTGGGTGCGCTGTCGCCTTTGACGCAGAGCGAGATGGGGTCTTTCAGCTCAACTGGATTGTCACACCATTTAAAATCAAAGGTGAAGGCATCGCCTTTCAAGCCCAGCAGTTTGCGCGGCACAGCCAACTCCAGAGAGTTCCCTGCTACGCGATAATCAAGCCGCACCACTTCGACCCATGAACCGCCGGAGACCTGGGCATCATATCGCTGGAGGGTCGTGGTCGTGCTGTCCACCACGCGCTTGTTGACGAGGTAATCATACCCATACCAGCCTGTGGCGGGATTCTGATCCGCATCCATCAGCAGCAGCATCCAGTTGTTGCCAGTGTGCGGTGTGAGCGCGTCCTTCGCCTCCACATAAAAACTGACGGTATCGCGGTCAACAGCGACCTTGCTGGTGATGATATCGTTGCGACCCGAGTCGTCGGTGTAGTGAAGCCCGCCATAACCGTTATAGTCGCGGTGAGCCGTGTCGCCCACGGTGTCGCGATACTCGACCTTGCTGTCGGCCCAGTCCGCAAAGACGCCGTCGATGGCGATGCGGCTCATGCCCTGCACTTCAGGTATGGGGCGCACCCCCTTGTAGCGACGGAGGTTCTGCACCATCTGCATGTAGTAGTTGTCGGTGTATCCGCCCTTCATCGGCTGGATGCAGCGGGTGAACTCGGCGTTATACTGATCCACGAAGTAGAAGGGGCTGGGCCTGCGCATGAAGGGGAAGGTCGTTCCCGGCTTGGGCTGATATTTACCGGCGGTCCACTCGTTCCAGTCGTTGATGTAGAGAAATTGTGGATCACTCTTCAGCGCCTCCTCCCAGCGTTCCTGAAAGTAAATGCCGTAGGCTTCGGGGTTCGCAACGGTCTTGCCCAGCCATGGCACGAAGGTCGGCAAGGGCATGTCGTATTCATTGAGTTGCGGCTGGCCGTGCGCGCGGCTCCAGGACTTTCCGATCAGGGAGCTGGCATGTTGCGCGGGTGTGACGGCGGCCTCTTCCCGCTTGCCGTTGTGGGTCGACACCAACTCGTCGGGATTCATCGACTGGACACGCTTATCGCCCAGGTCATACCCGAAGCTCCAGTTATCCTCAGCACCTACAAAGCGCTTCCCGGCCCATGTGTGGTAACCCCACCACATGGTGCGTAGCGTGAAGAAGGATTTTACTTCTTGCGTGTAGTCCGTGTAAAACTCTTCGGTGTAGTCGGGATTGTTGTACTGCGGATGCTTGGGGTCTGTCTTGGCTGCGGCTGTGTAGTGCGGGTTCGGGTTTTTGACATTGCCGCCGTTAGCATCGAATTTCGGATTCCCGTTATAGAGCAGCAACGGCTTGCCATCCCACGCGAACCAGAGGTCTTTGTGTTTCTCCGTTTTATAGATCCTGTCGAATAGATCCTGGACCACGGTGATCACCGGACCGTTGAATGCCCAGAAACAGAACTGCGGCACCGTGCTGCCCTCGGCCTTCATCTTGTGTATCACCGAGAAGATGACCTCCCACTCGTCCCAGTAGCGGACCGCGTTGGTGACATCCATGATCAGCACATCCACGCCTGCGTCTACGAGCATCGACATATCCTTGCGGATGACATATTCATCCTTGCTCAAAAAATAACCGGTCTCGGGTTCGCCCCAGTGATACGAGGGCCCCTTCCAGAGCGGATGATTAGCATCCAGGCGCGCCTTGGGGTCGGCTGTTAAGATTTTAGTCACATCCGCGTCATACGTCCCGTTGCCTTTGCCCAGCTCGTCTCTATGCCACGTGATGTAGAACATGCCCACCACGCGGCGCTGGTCCTTCTTGAGCGGACCCACTTCTGAAAAGGACGGCATCTTGCGGCCCAGCGCATCCTGCGCCACCCACGTATCAGCATACAGGTCGCGGCCAACCGGCAGCTCCGCTGCGCAGGCTGCGGTTGCTCCCATAAGCGCCGCGCTGACACCTACGAGCAACACATTCAATTTTACAACGCACATAATCAATCCCCCTCTTTTTATTTCGCTACCTTGCCGCCCTTCAGTGCAAACGGCTCATTGTTATCTTTTGTGAAGGCGCGCCAGTTGGCGAACTCGATGCGCAGGCGCGCGAGGGTCGCGGCGTGCGCTGGCTCCTTCACGAGGTTCTTGACTGCCCAGGGGTCGGCATCGAGGTCGTACAGTTCTTCGCGCGGCGCGTCGGCCATGCAGAGCTGGCGCAGGAGTTCGTATGGCAAAGGTTGATCGTCTTTGTGACGGACGGCTTCATCGTGGAGGTCGATGCTGTATTGCGGACCCGGATCGCCATATTCGCCGTTGCCGCTGCCAATAGAGATTGCCTCCTCCGCAGGGCCTTTGAAGGTGTCCTGATAGACGTTGCCGATGTAGTAGTAGCGTCCGTCACACACGGCGCGGGCTTTCGTAGGCTTCTGCCCCTTCGGGGCGGAGGACATGCCGGTATTGGTCTCTGTCATGATCGTGGTGCGATCCGGCAGGGCATCGACTTTGCCCGACAAGATCGGCCAGAGCGATTTGGCGTGACATACAGGCTGCGGGGCGATGCCGAAGGCCTCAAGGAAGGTGGGGTTGAAATCCATCTGCGAAATCGGCGTGGTCAGCACGCGGCCTGTCTTGATGCCGGGGCCTTTGATGTAACAGGGCACCTGGGTTCCCGCCGGATACACGCTGGTCTTGCCGCGCGCGCAACCGATGCCGTGGTCGCCTGTGAACACCACGATCGTATGGTCCGCTTGTCCGCTCGCTTCCAGTTTCTTTAACATCTCGCCGACGAAGGCATCAATGTTCCGCACACACGAGTAATACTGGGCGATGTCGATGCGCGTCGCAGGGGTGTCGGGCAACCATGGCAGCATCTGAATGGCTGCGGGGTCCACGTCTTTCGGTGCGGAGTTGCGATCCTTCGGGTTGACGAGCTTGTCTTGCGCATGCCGCCACCACGGCGCGTGCGTATCGCCGGGATTGCACCAGAAGAACCATGGCTTGTCGCCTGCAGCCTTGATCACCGCATCGAGATCGCTGGTCCCAAAGAAACCGTCATACGGAAAATTCCGCGCAGGCTGCTGATGCAATTTGCCGGAGAGCGCGCAATACACGCCGTTAGTCTTCAGCATCTGCACGAGGTTCGGAAGGCCTTCATGCATGCCGCCCGCGGCAAGGTTGGTGGGATCGTTCTCTTTGGTGATGGGATTCGGCAACGGAATCCACTTGTCCGGGTTTCCAAGCTTGGGGTGACTGTTGTGGCAGTTGCGCCAGATGCCGTTCATGTGCGGGAGCAGCCCGCTGTAGATCGCCGACTTGCTGGGCGAGCAGACGCTTTGCCCGCAGAAGGTGCGCGTGAAATTCACGCCGTTGGCGGCGAGCGTATCGAGATTCGGCGTCTTCAAACCTGCGATGCGCGCATTGGGCTCACGCGCGGCGCGTTCGCCCGTGTAGTAGCCAATATCTTCTACGTAGATGAAAAGGATGTTGGGCTTGGTCGCCGCGTTGAGCGCTGAACAGAGCGCGGCGAAGATGAGCATGAGGTAGCGTTTCATAGTTCGTTGCCTTTCGTTTTATTTTTGCCCTTGCCTTTTCCACGGTTGGTTTTTATGGCCGGCTGCCTGAGCGACTTCATCTCCGCTTCCGTGAGTTGGCGACCTTCCGCGTGTGCTTTAGCAAGCGCTAACGAGAAGAGCTCGTCTTCCACGTCCTCCTTGGCACCCGGGCCGATCTTCCCTGCGGCAGTATAGATGGGCGCATATTCGGGTTCACGCTCCCCGGGGCCGAGGCGGAGGCGGACATCCGGTTGCTGCGCGAACGCTTTCTGCAGGGCGAGCAACTGTTCACGCTTCTCTGGCTGCGAGTCGGCGAGATTGCGGGTCTCTGTGCGATCGTTTGTCAGGTCGTAGAGCTGCCACGGCTGGCCGTAAGCGGTGACGAGACGCCAACCCTCATGGATGATCGCCATGTTGTTAAAGAGAGAGAAATGGAGCGTCCGCGGCGGGAGCATTTCGCCGGTCTTCAAGATGGATGCGAACGAGCGGCCCTGCAGGAGTGGCTGTTGCTTGTCCCCAAAACTCGCTGGATAACTGCCGCCGCTCACCTCGATCAGCGTGGGCAGGATGTCGGTCATGTGACACGGTTGGTCTTCAAACGCCTTGCGCGGCTGAATCGCCGCCGGCCAATGGGCGATGAGCGGCGTGGTGACGCCGCCGCTGTGCTGGGTACGCTTGTAATATTTGAACGGTGTGTTGGAAACGTGCGCCCACGGCAGGCCGACATTCCACGTGGTGCCCGGCGTCCCGAACTCCCCTCTGCGGACGCGATCATTCGGACTCGCACCGTTGTCGTTGAGAAAGAGGATCAGCGTGTTGTCGCGCAGGTTCAGTTCATCAAGCGTCTGCATCACGCGCCCGACACCTCGATCCACGCAAGCCACCATCGCAGCGTAGGTGGCCATGCGAAGGTCTTCAAAATCCTTCGCTTTCGCATCGAGCGAGTTCCACGCGGGAATGTTGGTCGGACGCTCCGGCAGATTCCAGCCCGGGCCTGCTAGGCCGAGTGCTTGCTGTTTTTCGAATCGTTCCTTGCGAATCGAATCCCAGCCCTTGAGATATTTTCCGCGATACTTGGCGACTTCCTCGGCAGGCGCTTGGATCGGTGCATGCGGCGCATTATAGGCGAGATACATAAAGAACGGCTGCTCTGGATGCGCCTGTTTTTCCTCACGCATAAACTTCACCGCGTAGTCCGTCAGCGCCGTCGTCACGTAGAAATTCTCCTGTGGCACGGGCCATGTTTTGCCATCGAGCGTGAACGATTTGTCGCCGAGCAGAAAGTCCGTTCCCCCGCCCATGAAGCCGAAATGGCGGTCGAAACCGCGCTCGAAGGGCACACCGTCGCAATGCCACTTTCCGACCATCATCGTGCGATAGCCAGCCGTGCGAAGCACTTCACCGAAGTTCGGACTGTCTTTGCGGATAGCCACGGTCTCACTGCGCGTCCACCAATGATGCCCGGTCACCAGGGCGGCCCGGCTCGGCTCACATTTGCCGCAGTTGTAGAACTGTGAAAACTTCACGCCTCCCGCTGCGAGCCTGTCGAGGTTCGGGGTCTGGATCTCGCCTCCGTATGACCCGATGTCGGAGAAGCCCATGTCGTCCGTCATGATGACGATGACGTTGGGTTGGGTCGCCGCGCTGAGCGGTGAGCAGAGCATGCCGAGGAGAGCTGTGAGTGCGATCGTTGTTGTTTTCATAATGTGTTTTGTACTTTCCGGGAAAAGCGAAGCCAATCCAAGCGCAGCAGTTCGCCTGCATCGCCTTTAAAGACCAGGCAGAGACTCTTGGTGCCTGCCGCGTTCTTCAATGTGCAGGAGAGGGACTGATAGCTGTTCCATCCGCCTGTATTGGGAATTGCGCAGGTGCCCAGCACTCTCCCGTCCGCCGTGTTCTCGCGGACTTCGATCGTCCCGCCCGTGGCATGCCCCGAGGCGGCTCGGCAGGTGAGGGTTGCATGCTCCGGCAGGTTTCTCACGTTGGGGTAGACGAGACGGCTGGAGGTGTTCAGTCCGCGCACCTCGAATCCGCCGGCCGGAGACTCCCGAACCTCGACGTGTTCAGCTTTAAAAAAGTCCTCGGCTTCGATCCGTGGCTGGGTCGCATCGTATTGTCCGACACCTGTCCGGTCCAGACGGACAGGGTCGATCTCGCCGTTGTCGCGGTAGTGCACATAGCTGATACAAGTCTCACGGAACGCCGTGTGGCGCCCTGGCAGGCTCTTATCGTTGACGATATAGAACCACTGATTGTGCCACGCGAAAAAGTTGCCATGACGGTCGTGCCAGAGGTCATACTTGCGGACGGCGGTATCGATCTGAAATTCAGGCGCCACACGCTCAGGCGCAATCACTGAACCCTTGTAGGTATACGGGCCGTAGACATTTGTGGAGATCGCATAGAAACTCGACCAGGACAAATAGTAGAAGTTGTTGCGCTTGTGCAGCGAGGGTTTGTCATCGGTCTTCCCCACGCCGTAGGGACCGAACTTTTGATCGAGCACCAAAAGTCGCGGCGTTTCGGCCAGCGAAATCATGTCCTCATTCAGGCGCACAATGAAATGGTCAAATGTGCCGAAGACCATATAAGCCTTTCCATCATCGTCTATCAAGATATCCGGGTCGCGCGCCTCGGTCTGGGTCAGTCCCTTCGGCACCAGTGGTTTTCCGAGCGGATCTTTCCACGGTCCGGCAGGAGCATCTGCCGTGACGACACCGATCTCGGTGGGTCCAGCGGAGAAGTACCAGTAATACTTTTCATTCTTGCGCGTCCCGAAACCGGCCCAGCACTCGTTAGACGGCCGTTTGAGAAAGGTGTCTTCGGGTTTGAGCGTGCCCTCCTGCTTCCAATTCACCAAATCATCGGACGACCAGACCCACCACTCCTTCATGACAAAGCCTTTGTTTGTGGGAGAGAAGTCGTGTCCGGCATAGAGATAGGCACGCTCACCGTCAATCATGACATGCGGGTCGGCCACTCCTTTTCCTGGCAGGATCGGATTGCCCGCCAAATCGCTCGCGCTGCCCTGAGCGTCCCGGCTTCCCGTATGTTGGGCAGTAGCCATGTGCGCCAGCAACAAGCAGAAAATAAATGATGATATTATCGGTTTCATTTTTTTGATTTGTCCGCTCTCTTCTTGGCCTTGGCGGCCGACGTCTTGGCCTCGGAGCGCATCCGCCACGGGAAGTTCGCGTCGTCAACACGGGCGCTGCTCATCAGCTTTTCGGCCTTGGCTACAAGCTCGGGATGTTGCACGGCGAGATTGGTGGTTTCGCTGGAGTCTTTGCTCACGTCATACAGTTCCGTCGGCACGTCGGTGAAGTTCCTGACGGCCTTCCAATTGCCGAAGCGGATGCCCTGGATGGAGCCGGTGCTGCCTTCGTGCAGTTCCCAGTAGAAGTAGTCGCGCGTGGGCGCGGAACCCCCTTTGAGGAACGACACCAGCGAATAGCCATCGGGCTGAAATCCCGCCGGGAGCTTCGCACGCGCGAACTCGGCCGCAGTCGGCAGAAAATCCCAGAATGCCCACGGCTCGTCGCTGATGCGGCCCGCTGGGACGACGCCGGGCCAGCGGGCGAGCGCGGCCTGGCGGAGGCCGCCTTCATACATGCTCCGCTTGAAGCCGCGCAGCTTGCCGCCCATGGACTGGTCGAAGAACTTGCCGACCTCCGATTGCGCGTTGAATGACGAGCCGTTGTCCCCCGCGAGCATGACGAGGGTGTTGTGGTCGAGCTTGAGTTCCTTGAGCAACGCGAGCAGCGCGCCCACATCGGTGTCGAGCCGGTTGACCATCGCGGCATAGGTCTTCTGCAGCGACGTCCAACCTTCGCGCTGCGCATATTCGCCGAGGTCATCAATGTCGCAGGGGCCGTGCGGCAAGGTGACGGCATAGAACAGGAAGAACGGGCGCTCCTGCTGCCGGCGCACCCAGCCCAGCACGTCTTTCTGGATCAGGTCTTGCGCATAGCTCTTCTTCGCGCCATTCGCATTTTCCGGCAGCTCAACGCGCTGGTCATCACAAAATAGGTTGGTGGGAAAATAACTATGCGCGTGGAACTGAGAGTTGTAGCCGAAGAAATGATCGAAGCCTTTTTTCAACGGACTGCCGGTGGTATCGAATTGACCCATCCCCCACTTACCCATGCAGGCGGTCGCGTAACCCTGCTGCTTGAGCACCTGCGCCACGGTGAGGGTCGTTGCCGGCAGCGGCAGTTCACCAACGCCAAACGGGGAGTTTTCGGCTTGGAACCGGCGATTGCTCCGGACAGGCGAATGTCCCATGTGCAGGCCGGTCAGCAGTGATGTGCGTGAGGGTGCACACACGCTGGTTCCGCTGTAGGCCTGTGTATAGCGCGTGCCCTCCGCCGCCATGCGATCGAGGTTCGGCGTCTTGATAAGCTTCTGCCCGTAGCAACCCAAATCACCCTGCGCGAGGTCGTCGGCGAGGATGAAGACCATGTTGGGCTTCGCCGACGCATCGGCGGCGTGCATCGCGCCCAGCGGCACCAGTAGCAGGGCAGCAAGTGTAAAATGTGCGGGTCTATTCATGGTGTGTTTCCTTTAAGGGTTTGATTTTAAATCCTTAGAAGTGGCCAGCGCAATCACGCGTCCTTCATTGCCCACCGCACAGTAAAAATGATAGACGATGCCATCGTGCTTAATGACCCAAGGTTTGTGGGCATACTGCCGATCCCAGGCTTCGGAGGGTTGAATCAAATGCGGTCCGGTCCACTTGGTCCAATGGACCAGATCCTTGGAACAGGCAAAGGTATCGAAGGCGCCGGGCTGATAGAAGGCTCCGAAATAGAACATCACCCAGAGATCACCCATCCGTACAAGCTGAGGGTCGCCGCTGATGCCGCGCTGTTTATCCTCGCCGTTGGCGACCACGGGCTCCTTGCCATACCGCTGCCACGTGGTCATATTGTCGGAGACCGCCATGCCGATCTTCTCGTAGCCGCTCTTGATCTTGCCGTTGTAAAACATCACAAAGGGATGGCCGAGGGTTTTAGCCTTGTCCCAAACGATCTGGCTTTTATAGAGCGTCTCTTTTTCAAACGCGCGCACATCCGGCTGGGTGCGGCTGAGCACGGGGTTCTCCGCAATGCGCGTCCACTCCCGCGCGTCGGTCGGCGTCTTGCTCCACGCGATGCCAATCGCGAGCGGATCGGTCTCATAGCCCTGCAACCCGCCGCCGATATAGGACATCCAATACTTGTTATCGTAGGCTTGTAACTCGGAGGAGCCGCCCCATGTCGGGTCGCACAAGGCAATGCCCCCATCCGCCTGCCACTTGTCCCAGCCTTCGGGAGGGAAGCTGAGGATCTTGCCCAGCTTCTCCCAGTGCAGCAGATCAGCACTTCGCGCGAGGAAGGTCTCATAGCCGGTCTTCCCCGTGATTCCGACATAGACCATATACCACTGGTTGTTCTGTCTGAAGATGCTGGGGCAATCCACCTTTTGGTCTGCCTCTCCGCGGATCACAATACCATACTTGAAGGGCGTCTTGACCTCGTCGTAGACCTGCTGCATGCGCTCCAGCGGAATGGCGTTTGTTGCAATTGCGCCTTGGGTTTCGAGCGCTCCCATAAAGGCGGGACCGACCAAGCACAACAGGGACAGACAACGGGATATTTTTTTCATTCTATTTCCTGCTCCCTGCTGGTTTAGCCTTGAGCGGTTTGGCGTTAGGGTCGTAGGCTGGATTTTTTACGGGAATCACGGCCGAGGTCTCCTTGAGAAAGAGCTCGAGGCGTGCCGCGAGTTTCTTCACGCGCTCAGGTTGCGTTGCGGCGAGATCCTTCCGTTCACCGGGATCATCGTCGAGGTTGTAGAGTTCAAAGCGGTCGGTCTGATCCGCGTTGGCGCAATAGAGGCGGATCAATTTCCACCCGCCTTGCCGGACGGAACTGGCGGGGGCGAGGGGCGTAGGCGCAGGCATGCGCTCGTATTCGCCGCCGGCCTGCGTATGCGGGAAGTGACAGAGGATTTCGTCGCGCACATACATATTTTTCTTAAACACGGGACTCAGGCTGATGCCGTCAAAGCGGAGCTCGGCGGGAAGTTTCCATCCCAGCATCTCCGCGAAAGTCGGAAAGAAGTCAACGCTCTGCACCAGCGCGTTGCTCTGCTCGCCTGGCTTCACCTTGCCCGGCCAGACCACGACTAGCGGGATGCGCGTGCCTGCTTCATAGAGGGTCCCCTTGCCTGCGCGCAGCGGCTGGGCGCTGGTGACCGGCACCTGATGAAATTCGGCTGGCATGTGTTCCTGGTTCGGAATGAAATACGGTCCGTTGTCCGAAGTGAAAATAATAACCGTGTTGTCCAGCACGCCTGCTTTGTCCAGCGCGGCGACAAGACGTCCGACCACCTCGTCGAGCGTTTCGATCATGCCTGCATACACGGGATTGCGCTGAAGGGATTTGGGGTCAACCTTGGCGCGATATTTGTCGATCTGCTTCTCCTTCGCCTGCCACGGCGAGTGAACTTCAAAGGCCCAGTAGTTCAGAAAGAAGGGTTTGTCTTTGTGCTGCGCGATGAAGGCGACAGCTTCATCCGCGACCAGGTCCTCCAGATTGTCACCGGGCTTGCCGTGTCCCTTCCAGACCGGGAAGGGATAGAAGAAGCCTTTGCCCAGCGGGCTCGGGGCTGGCGTGTGCGGGATATCGATATCGAACCCGTGCTGCAAGGGGCTAAAGGGCTCGGGGCCGAGATGCCACTTGCCAAAGTGGGCGGTCGTATAGCCATTCGTCTTGAAGGCTTCGGCCAGCGTGTAGTAATGGGTCGCGAGACGTGTCACGCTCTCGGCTCCCAGCGCCTTCTGCTTTGGCGGGGCAGAGGTGACGAGATGCTTCTCCAGCACCTCGTTGGGCAGGTGACAGGCAGGCGCGGTGATGCCGGTGCGCGCGGGATAGAGTCCGGTCAGAATACTGGAGCGGGTCGGCGAGCAGAGCGGACTGGCGGAATAGGCCTGGGTGAAGGTCATGCCCCGCTTGGCCAGCGCGTCGATGTGCGGAGTCTCATAGAATGTGCTCCCATAGAGCGAGAGATCATTCACGCCGAGATCATCCGCGAGGATGAAGACCACGTTGGGCTGCTTGGCATTGACGTACCCTGTGAGTGCGCAGGCGCTTATGAAGCTTGCAAGCATTCTATTCATCGTGTTTCTCCTTCTGCTGGGCGGTCATGTCTTTCATATTGACCTCCTGCCGACGACAAAGGTGCTGCGGAGGGCGGACAGGGACAGTTTGAAGCGCGTGACCGGTTGGCCGTGATCCTCCGATGGGGAACCTTCCAGCAAGCGGACGCCGCCGGTGTGCGGATCCCACAACTCGAGTTTCATCTTGCCCCTCAAGGTCACGTCCGCCTTGACGGTGAGATCGCTCGAGTTCGAAAAGAAATAGACCTCCGCGCCCGGCACGGACCGATGAAGATAAGCGAACTCCCGATTACCGAAGCAGTGCTCCTCACCTTCAACATATTTCTCGCCCTTCTTCCCCGCACGTGGAATATCGGTTGCGTTATCCATGCGCACGTCCCACGTGATCGCCAAGTCGTCCAGCGCCTTGCGAAGCGTTGTCTCGTCCGGCTTCGGTACGAAGACGCCCTTCCCGCCCGGGCCGAACATCTCCTTTACGAGCTTCTGCACGTCGGCCTCGCGTCCCCATTCTGCTGCGTGCTCTGGCAGGCAGGTGGTGGCGATGACGCGCCCTCCGTTGCGCAGGAAATCGCTGATCTTCGTGAGGTTGCTCAGGCGGATGGTGCGGCAGGCCGGCAGGATGACGACCTTGTACCTTTCCCAGTGGTTGGTGTTGTTGAGCACAAATTCATTGCCCTCCACCACACACCGTTCATTGACCGTCTCGGGATGGAGGAAGGTGAAGTCGCGCTTCACTTCGCCGGTCAGCAGGCGGGATATCTCGTAGTAGTCTGTTCCGGGGATGGCAACCTTCCCGTGCTTGCCCGACTTCGGGCCTACGCACGTGCGCGCCTCGAGGTCGTCGATCGGATAGAGCACGGCGATGTCCGCGACATGCCGGCCCGCGCGCAGCAGAGGCTCACAGCGAGCGGTCCAACGGTTGTACGTAGCCAGCTCTGGACCGATGGCCGGATTGCGCCAGGAGATCTCGGGCGGAATCCGCATCTTTTCTGCATCCCACCAGGTGCCATGGGGCAGCAGATAGTTGATGCCGCGCGCATACATTTCCATGCCGGCGCGATAGAGCATATTCGAATCGTTGGGCAGTTTCTGATGAAAATTGCCGTAGATTTCGCAGACTACGGTGTCGCGATCAAAGTTGTATGCCGCGGAAGACGGAATTTTGAAGCCGTCCACACCATGGCCGTAGTAGTGGATGTAGTCGGTCAGCGGCACGCTTTGATACTTGTAGAAAAGGATGCCGTCGCCGGACAATTGCATCGGATTGGGATCGTAAGCGCCGGCCGGGTGGCCTGAACCGTGCACGCCTCGCTTCGCGCACCACTCCTCGACCATCCGTGGATAACCCGCTGCGAAGAGTTCATTCCTCATGCCATAGAGACTGGCGCGGGCAGCAGCGGTCTCAGGTCCGATATCCTCCCAGAGCGCTGGATAGAGCGCCTCGGGCGAACGATCGAACCGTTGCTGAAACTTCTCATTAAAGGACGGTGTCCAGATCAGGTCGTCGGGTGCCTGATAGACCGAGAGATCATCGTAGAACGTCATCTGGATCGTGGTCCCGAAATGGGTTGGGAAGCGCTCGTAGAAACGGTCGAAGGTGAGCCCCATAAACTTCTTCACCGCTGCTGGCTCCAGGTAGTCCACCAGAAACTTGCGCGGCGCCGTGGCACAGACAAAGGCCTGGACCTCCCAGCGGCCCGCAGGGGCTTTCCATCGCAACGCCTTCGAAGCGTTCGTGACCACCGTGTGAGTCGCAACCTTCTTGCCGTCGATCCACGTCTCGACCGATGGCCCTGCGACCACCAACCGCACGTCATAGGGCCGATTCACTTCAAAGGCGAAAGGGACGCTCTGTAATTGTCCCTTAGGGCCGCGTCCCATCATGTGCGGGCGGATCGCCTTTGCACGGGTGTTGAATTGCCAGAAGATCAGATCGTCCTTTCCCTTGATGCCGAAAGCCAGACCCGCCGCACTATTGAGGATGGTCAACCGCGTTTCAAGGGTGAAGGATTCGGGTAAGTCCAGCCCTGAAACCTGCATCGGCTGGCACGCCGAGACGACCAAACCGCCGGCTTCGACGCGGGATGTTCCCTCATCTTTCCACCGGTCCGATAGCGGACCTTTGAAGGTGTCCTCGAAAAGCACGTCCCCCTTCGGGTTCAGCACGCGAAATGCCGAAAACTGCGCCTTCTCTTGATCCGCTTGCCGAAAACCCACACTGCCATCGGCCCACAGGCCACCGTTCCCCCACGTCGCCTCCGACGTCACCACGCGGCGCTCGTTCGTCTCCAAATTCTTGGCTACGACGCTCATGAGCTTGCCCTCTGGCACCTTGATTGCGGCCTCCGCCGGCCCAGTCACCGAGGCTGTGCCACGGGCGAGATATTTCAGCAGATCATCCGGATACTTCTCGGCCATCAAGGTGCCTGCCCGCCCCGAGGGAAAGTCGTTGTCATCGTAAAAGACAACGGTCATCCCGAGTTCCTTCGCCGTATCGAGAATGCAGCCGTACATGTCGAAGTATTCCTCGGTTAGATAGGCGGGATCTGTGGGCACGCCCTTGCGCAGCATGGGAAGCGGTGCCACGCCGCCGAACCCATCCTTGTCGCGGAGGTTGAGCAACTGCTCCCGGATTTCCTTTTTCGTCAGTTTACCGTTCAGCCACCAGAGCGTCGTGGTTCCCGATCCCTTGGGCGGCGTTGCAAAACGCGCGCGCAGGGATTCAATTGTCTGTGCCCCCACCGGTGCGGTGAGCGTCAGGCCGAGCAGCGTGAAACAGATCAATAAACGACTCTTCATGGGGTTTCCTTCATAAAAGATATTTTTCAGCAGTGGATGTTACTCTTCTTCTTTTTTTGCTTTGCGTTTGCCCTTCTTCCCTGTGGCGCTGGAAGACTGATCCTGCTGCGAGAGGGCTTCGAATTCAGTTGCGTGTTGCAACCAGGCTTTTTCCAGTGCCTTCGCTTTTTCGGGATAGGCCGATGCAAGGTTATTGGTTTCCGAACGATCTTTGTTTAAATCATACAGTTCCCATGGCGAGGTGTGGTCAGCGACCAGCTTCCAGTCGCCGATGCGAATGGCGCGATTGCCGACGTGATTCCACCACAAATAGTCGCGTGCCACAGAGCCGTCTTGGGTGAAGGCGGGTACAAGGCTCTTGCCGTGCAACGGCGGCACTGACAAGCTCGCCACTGTGGCGGGCTGTTTGCCGCCAGTCAGCTCTAAAACAGTCGGCACGATGTCGATCAAGTGGCCGGGGGTCGTGCGCAATTCGTTATTTGCTTTGATTCCGGCGGGCCAATTCACGATGAGCGGCGTGGCAATGCCGCCTTCATGATTCCATGACTTGTGCAGGCGGAAAGGCGTGTTGGCCGCGCTTGACCAGCCTGGCCCGATGCACAGAAACGTTTTCGCTGAACCTATTGGTGCCGAGGGATCGTGTCCTCCCCCGCGAATCATCTGCTCTGCAGACGCCCCGTTGTCGGAAAGGAAGAGGACGATCGTGTTGTCAAGCGCACCCATGGCCTTGAGCTGATCCAGCACACGGCCGACCTCGATGTCGATCCGATGCACCATTGCGGCATGGACCGCCATTTTGGCAGACTGAAATTTCTGTTGTCCGTCCGTCAGGCTCGTCCAGGGTACGGCATGCCCGACCTCATTCGGGCCGATTTTATTCTGCAACGCCTCTTCTTTCAAATTCCAGCTTGGCACCGTCACAGGATCAAGCGGCGAAAGCTCGCAGGTGACAATACCCAGTTTCTTCATCCGCTCGTACCGTTCCTGGCGCAGGACATCCCAGCCTGCTGTGTAACGGTCCTTGTAAATCGCGATATCTTCCGGTAGCGCCTGAACAGGAAAATGAGGCTCGGTGAAGGCCAGATACTCAAAGAAAGGGCTCTTCGCATGTTTGTCTGCATGGTCACGCAACTGCCGGATGGCATAATCGGCAATCGCCGTACTGCAATAATATTCACCTGGCTTGACCAGCTGCAACGGCTTCTCCATCTTGGACAATTCGGCCGGGGAGACAAAGTGGGAATTGCCGTGGGTGCGATCATAAGATTGATCAAAGCCTTCCTCCACAGGGTTGCCGTCAATATGCCATTTGCCGGAGTGGTACGAACGATAGCCCAGCGGCTTCAAATACTCGGGCAGCAATTGCGCCCAGCAGGGCCGGCCGCCTTTACCGGCCTTATATCCGGTCAGCACATCACGACGAATCGCCTGCGCATAGTAGCCAGTCAGAATGCTTGAGCGTGACGGCCAGCAGCGCGCCGTATTGTAAAACTGGGTGAAGCGCAACCCCTTTGCCGCCATGCGATCCAGATTCGGTGTCTGAATCTCGCCGCCGTAACAGCCGAGATCCGAGTAGCCCATGTCATCTGCTACAATGAGCAGGATGTTGGGCTGGGCGGCGGGACTTTTTTCCGCAGCAATGAGAGAGGCTCCCGCGAGACAGCTCAAGGCGAGCAGGAGATTTCGTGTCTTCATAGGATTCATTCGTTGGCACCCTCCATAGTCGTGGCAGCTTTAGCTTTCGTCCGTCGCGAGATGGGCTTCGACGCGTTGCGGGATGGGGCTGTGGACACAGGCTCCTCGTCGAGTTTTCCATCCAGATAAAAATCATAATAGCGTCGGGCTGCACGACTCATCTCAACCGGCCCCAATCCCTTCGGCATCAATGTTTGGCCCCAGTGATTTAACTGCGTCCGTAGTTCATGCGCCGTTTCAGGATGCTGTGCATAGACGTTATGTTTCTCTTCAGGGTCAATCCCGAGGTTGAACAGATAGTGCCGGTCGCCACAGGTGAGATATTTCCACGCGTTCTTACGGATGGCGGCTTGTCCGTCCCAGCGCCAGTAGAGGGCTTCGTGAGGCTGGCCCGTCTTTTTGCCCGTCAGAAAAGGGATGAGATTCACACCGTCGAGCACGGGGTCGTCCGGCAGGCCAGCCACTGCATTGGCCGTGGCAGCGACATCGAGCGAGATGACGGCGTTGCTATAGACCTGTCCAGCGGGGATCATCCCTTTCCACTGCACCACATACGGGGTGCGGATGCCGCCTTCAGTCAGCATGCCCTTCTCGCCATTCAACGGATCGTTGAGCGAGCCATCCCAGCCTTCACCTGTATCGGGCTTGGTGATCTTAAGCGGCGCCCCATTGTCGCTGATCACAAAGATGAGTGTGTTTTCCTCAAGCTTGTTTTTCCGGAGCGTCTCCAGGACTCTTCCGATTCCATCATCAATAGCGGCGATGGCCCCCAGTGCTTTACGACGGGACTCCGGCATCTTTCCTGGAAAGCGCTCCAGATATTTCTGCGGCGCATCGAGCGGCACATGCGGTGCGCGATAGGCCATGAAAAAGAAGAAGGGCGTGGCTTTGAAGCGTTCGATAAAGGCGCACGCAAAGGAGGTGATCGTTTCGAGATGGTATTCGCGGCTCTTCTGCTCCTGCGGGGGGATATCCTTGCCCGTCAGATCCATGTTCCAATGGCCCGGCCCGTTGCTGTGCTTGAAAAAGGCCTTGTCGAAGCCCAGCTTGACCAGCTCGGCGCTGTCGTCGGATCCTAAGTGTGATTTGCCGGCCATGCCCGTGACATACCCGGCGTTCTTCATGCGCTTCGGCAGGTTGTTCAGCGTGTAGAAGCGCGCCAGCAGGGTCGGGTCGTCTTTCCAGGAGCCGTTATCCTCCATGCCGAACTTATTCTGGTACTGTCCGCTGATGAGGCCGCAGCGCGAAGGCGAACACTGCGGCGCAGTCACATAGCCGGCGTTCATGCGCACGCCGGAGGCGGCGAGCGAATCGATGTTGGGCGTCTTCACGTCCTTCATGATGCCTTGGCAGCCCAGGTCGGCATAGCCGTGATCGTCTGTGTAGATGACGATGACGTTGGGCTTGGAATGTGGCTCCGACTGATCAGCGGCCTTGAGCACAGCCAGCGGCACCAACATCAGCGCGGCGAGTATCAGCACGTATTGTTTCATTCGACATCTCCGGTCACTCTTTCGCTCCATCCAACTCCTTGATGCGGATGTTGCGCCACTGCACCGTGCCTCGTTTGGCCTTGTGGATCTGCAACCCGAAGAAGCCTTTTGCGTATGTGCCGTCACCGACCCAGTTCGCTGCGGGCACGCCGTTGAGCCAGGTCTTGACGGCCTTGCCTTTGGCTAGAATGGTCAGACGGTTCCAATCATCGGTTTTCAGGGCAGTGCGGGCAGCCTGGTGTTCTTTGAGCCACAGCGGATAGAAATAGCCGCCGCAGTCCTGCCCGTAGATACCGCCCGACCAGCCGCGGTCGCCTTTGGTTCCTTCCATTTCAGCCTGCGGTCCCAAAACGGTTTTCGCTGTTGTTTTACTGGCCTTTTCCTGCGCCCGGAACATGACGCCGGAGTTGATGTCCTCCACCCATTTCATCTCGCAGGTGAAGAGAAAGTCGGTATAGTCGTCCCGGTCTGTGCACAGGTAGGTGCTGGGCGAGTCGGCTGTGCAGGTTCCGGTGAGGATGCCATCCTTCGCCGCAAAGGAGGAGGTTCCTCCCCGTGGCTTCCATCCCGTCAGATCCTTGCCGTTAAAGAGCGGAACAAGCCCCTTCGAAAGATCAGGCTCGGCATCCGTGTTGAGCAGCATGGTTTCGGGCTTCGGCGCATTGGCCTGTTTCTGGTATTTTTTAAACCAGTCCTGTTGTTGCGGATCGAGGGTGCCCGCATGGACGAGCATCGGAGCTAGCAGGATTGCAAGCGAGAGGGACAAGGTGTTGTTGCTCTGTTTCATGTGTCTCCTTATTTGTTTATATCTCTCCAGCCTAAAATAACGTCTGAAAAGATACTCTATTGCCGAGTATCTCAATTATCGCGCGTGCCATCCAGATAAAACTCAAACAACCGCCATCCGCGGGACGCGAGGTCACGCCGATGACGGTCCTGTTGTTCAACGGGCAACCTTACCTGATGATAACCATCGTGCCCTCTTGCGGTCCCTGTTCAAGGACATTCAAGAGTCCGCCGCCTGTAAAGAGGCTCGCCACTTCATAGTCCGCGCCGCTGTCCGGGGCGCCATACGTTCCCGCTTTCCGGAAGTATCCGCCCAGTTGGAAATGGCGGACCGTGACCGTGGTTCCTGAAGGGATGTCGAGTGTGGGCGAGGCGCTCGTCGCGACAGCGTAGAGCATCACCGTGGAGGAGGCGCCGCCGAAGGGGGCGTCTGACTCAACTCGCAAGGTCCCGCCGCCTTCGACTGCGACAACGGCGCCGGGCGTCTGGAAGCGTGCGCTGTCCGAAACGACCAGCGTGCCCGCCTTCACACAGGTCTCGCCTGAGTTCTTGTAAGGGGCAAAGCGATAGCGCGTCGCACCTGTATGCGCCACAAGGCCTGTCAGGGTCTGCGTTGTGTTGGTCCCCTCCTTGACGATCTTCAGCGCACCCCCGAAGCGGCCGGCATACGTGCAGCCCTCCTCTGTGCCAGAGAGGGTGAACGTTGAAAGGGTTGCAGACGTATTCGTCACGGTTGCAGTGGCCAAGGTGGCAAGCAACCCGTTCACGCGCTCGTTAAAGCCATTCAGGTCGAGCTTTGCACCGCTGACTGCATACGCGTCAAAGAGCAGGTTGCCCTTGCCTTCGCCATGCGGAATGACCTCCGAGGCGCCCAACTGGAGGGTCGCGCTCGTACTATAGGCTCCCGCCCAGTTCACGCCAATCGTCGTATGCCCGGCATAATCATTGAGCGGATTCGAGAGGATGACCTTGCCGCTATCACAGTTGACATTGAACGGTCCGGCACCGGTGACCTTGGAGTTGAGGGTCAAGCTTTTGCCCCATCCGGCTGTAAAGGCTGCGCCGCTTGCGTTGAGCGTGAGCGTCCGCGAAGCCGACAGGATCGGATTGTTGTCAGTATTCTTGAGGGTCGTCCCATTCAGGTAGACCGGCGCTGTGACAGGGCCGAGCACGGTATCACCTAAGACACCGTCGCGATTGATATTGATCACACCGCCTGCAAAGGCCACGCCGTTGGGAAAGGCTGCGGTGTTATCGGCCGCAAGCGTTACATTTCCGCTGTAGTAGAAGAGGCGATTGGGGTCGGCGGCTGTCACGTCCCACGTGTCATACAGGCCGACTGCGGAGGAGGGCGCGAGCACGAAGCGCACATCATTGGTCAACGCTTCCAATGTGGCCTTGTCAGGAGCAATGAGCGCGCCGCCTGCCCCGACGGTGACGGTTTTTGAAGCGTCCAGAAGCGCTGTTTCCGAAAAGCCGATCGCTCCTTCGTTCACTGTCACGTTCGCATTGATGCGATTGGTTCCTGCCTCGCCAGCGATCCACACCCAGTTGGTCCCTTTGACGAAGATCTGAGCACCAGCGCCTTGCTTGATCACGTTCATCGCGCCAGCAGAGACACAGGGTCCGCTCGCGCCGATCACGCCCTGGTACGATGCCGTCCCTCCCGCAGTGTTGATGGTCAACGTGCTCGTAGTACTGGCAGAGGAGTTGACCACGGCACGGCAATGGTCCATGTGGTCCACAGTGCGCGTGCTGAGTCCGCCGCTCCGCTGGTCCGTACCCGCCAGGTCCAAGCGGCAGAAGGCGCGGTTGGCACCGCTGTCCCATATTGGATTGAAATAGAGCGGCGTTCCCTCGGGCAGCCGGTTGTTGCCGCCGGTCAGCCGCACCGTGAGCGTGGCACCGAAACTCGCTTCAAAGGTCACGTTGCCGGAGAACGTGCTGGCGCCTGTGAGGACATAAAGGTTCTCATGAGTGATGGCGCCGCCGCCGGCCCAAAAGTTAAGCGTGCCCGAACCGGTGATGGGGCCAGTCAGATTCTTCGTCAGGAGACCGCCGCCATAAGCCCCGACCCGCGCCGCGCCGTTCAGAACCAGTTCGCCGTCCCATGTGTTGACACCGGCAAAGCCGAAGTAGAGCGCGCCACGGCTATCGGATGCGAGGCCGATTCCGGTGAGCGTCGTGCGACTGACCTTGTGAGTACCTGCTGCGTTGGGCTGGATACGCGCACCGTTGGCCACTGTGACATCGGCGTTTTGCAGACTTGTCCCCCCGACTGTCAGCGCTCCAGCCGCCACGGCTACGTTACCTGTGTGCCCCTGCCCATTGCCGGTCAAGGTTTGCGTGAAGGTCCCTTGCTTCACAAGGTCGATCCGACCACCGATTCTTCCGCTGAAAGCGCGATCCATCGTGTTGCTGATCGTCAACGTCGAGGCTGTGGCTGTTGTATTGGTCACAATGCGCACGGCTGCGGCTTCGTTAAAGTCGACAAGCCCTGTCAGTATCTGGTTAAAACCGTTCAGGTTGACCATCGAATACGTCTGGCTGCTGGTCCATGTTGAACCGCCCAGATGGAGCGCCGAGGTGACCGGCAAGGCATTGTCCACGCCGATGTTGTAGCGGACGCTGGAACCTGCCTCGTTATAGAATACCGTGTTACCCGAATAGCTACTCTTCGCGTTGAGGTTAAAGGTTTGCAAATGGGTGATCGCCGCGCCGCCGCCTGTCATATAGAGATCGCCAGCTCCTGTAATCGGTCCATTGAAAATCGCCGTCTGCCCGGCGGAAAAGGCCCTGATCGCTGTCGTGCGCAAAAGCGACAGTGTGTTCGTAAATGTGGTTGTCCGGCCATCGCGATTCAAATAGATGGAAGGTGAACCATCCGCCAACACAATCGGATTCGGAACAGTGGCAGACACAGCGCCGGAAAACTGGAGCATGCCCCCATTGCGTACCGTGACCGTGGCTGTCGGCAAAAAGGGTGCGTCGGTATTGACCTGCAACGTTCCCCAGAGAACATCGACATTCCCCGCGAGGTTCGCCAACTGGGACCCCGTCACATTCAGGGTTCCGTCGCCAGTCTTGACAAACCCGACAGCTCCGAAGGGTGAGGTGTCGATCGTCGGCATCGTCGTATTAGCAAAGCAGTGGAGGCCGACTCTTGATCCTGTCGCCAAGGTATATTTTACGGTGTCCGTAAAGGCGGCTGCCATATCGGTCGCACTTACGAACGTGATGCCTGCGCCAGAGGCGACCCCGACGGTTCCAGCCGGAGCCGTCTCAAAGCCGAGGATGCCCTCTTCGACCGTGGTCGATCCTGTATAGTTCGGCTTGACGGTCAGCACGCCGGTTCCTGTTTTTTTGAGGGCGCCGGCCTCGGACGCCTTGTCGGCCAGCGAATTACGGATGGAGACGCGTGTCGCCTGCCCGACGGTCTCCACGGTCGTGGTGTTGGCTCCGACATCCACAAGGTTAATATTGTTGAAGAGGTTCGTCTGGGAGGTCCGCACTTTCAAGGTGCCGCCGTCCAGATGGATCTCCGCGCGGTTCGCCACGGAGCCGATGATTCTGCGGAACTCGCGGTCCGTCTCCAGCGTACCGCCCTGATTCAGGTTGATCGTTCCCTTCGTGGCAATGGCGCCGGTGCTGGGGCGCGCCATGTATAGAGGAAGCGTGCCGTTGGCTACAAGGGTTCCCGCGTCCGAGATATTCACGATGCCTTCGGCCGTGGCTGTCGCATAGTTGCCTGCGCCGCCGACATGGAAGGCGCCGCCGGCATCGACTGCAACCGTACCGCCTGTGATGTTCCACGTCTCCTTGTTCTTCATGCCGATCGCCAAGCCGTAATTGTCATTGCCTGAATTGACGGTCAGAGAGCCGGATTGCATGTTGAAAGTCGTTTCCCCACTTCCACGGTTCGTCAGAATCATGTTCTTGCGCGTAACGGTGGTGCCGACGGTCCCGACAGGGCCGTTCCAGTCGACGGTCAAGGCGGCGTTCCTGCCTGTCCTGTCCTCGAGGTCTCCGAAAAACGAAAGCGACCCCGCACCGGTCATGGATACCGAGCCTGCGCCAAAGCCAACGACTTGACCGAAACTCAGGAGACGACCTGTTGAAACGCTCCACACCTGAGCCACGCCATTCGAGGTCTGCACGACATTGTTTAAATGCAAGTTCGCACTGCCATTCAGTGTGATGCCGGCCGGGCCCACCAATGCTGTCACGCCCGAGCCATCGCCCGTGACAATGGTGCCGCCTGGATTTTCAACCCGAAGGCCTGCGATTGCGATTCCGCCAGCACCCACATTGACATTGGTTGCAGTGCCTGTGACTGTCGCATTCCAGACCAGCGTATCGTCCGCAGTCGGAACCGCATTCTCAGTCCATGCGCCAGCCTGATTCAAAACCGTCGTGTTGTTCGCCTTGTGCAGTTCCACTGCAAAAAGGGATGATACGCCCAATAACACCATACCCGTTACAATAACCCTCTTATCCATAACTTGATCTCCTTGCTATTCATTTCTTCGCATACCCGTTTAAGCTTTAAATGTACAGCAGATGGCAGAATTTGCCTATACGCATAAAGATGCGTAGGAGAAGATAGAAGAGAAGTTCTAAAGTGCTAAAGTGCTAAAGTTCTAAAGTGTGTTTTGAAACTGGAAACTCGAAACTGAAAACGTCTGCTTCCAGTGATGGTCGGCTTGTCTGATCCGAACGAGTGCTAGAGAGTGCCAGAGACTCTGTAGGTCTACTTTAGCACTTTAGAACTCTCGAACTTTAGAACTTCTTTATGGCCTCAGCGGTTGGCCAGATATTTAGCGACCGCCTCGCCGCGGGAGTGGACGTGCAATTTATTGTAGATGTGGCGCACGTTCATGCGGACCGTGTCGATACTCAGGCTGAGCTGGTCTGCAACCTCTTTGTAGCTTGCGCCGCCGGCCAGTTTTTCAAGGACTTGCGCCTCGCGGGGGGAGAGCGCTTCGAGCGTGGAGGCCCGCGTGCCCTTCTGATTGAAATACTGCACCACCTTGCGCGCAATATGGTCGCTCATGGGCGCGCCCCCCTCCTGCACCTGGCGGATCGCCTCCAGTAATTTGTCCATGGGCGTGCGTTTGAGCAGATAGCCCCGGGCGCCCGCCAGCAGGGAGTTGAAAATATTCTCGCTCTCCTCGTAGACGGTGAGCATGAGAAACTGGACCTCCGGACAGAGTTCCTTCAGCCGCCGCACGCACTGGACCCCGTCCATGCCCGGCAGGTTGATGTCCATCAGCACGACATCCGGGCTCAACGCAGGGATCGCCTCTACAGCCGCCTCTGCCGTCCCGAAAGCACCCAGGCATGAAAAACCCGGGGCCTTCGCGAGTTCGCGGGCCAGGTTGTTACGGATCCACGCGTCATCCTCGACGATCGCCACGCGGGTGAGCAGGGTCGGCGCTTCCTGCTGCAGGGTGCGGGCCATCTTTTGAGTCGCGTCTTTTGTGGCTGTCATTTTTCCAGTATGGACTTTCATCGCCTCACTTTCAATCCGCATAAACATGCGTAGTCCTTCAGCGCAAGGGAATCTCCAGGATCACGCAGGTCCCCTTCCCCGGCGCGCTCTCCACCCGGCAACTGCCGCCAATGGATTTCATCCGCTGGTGCATGTTCTCCAGACCGTCGGACTCTGCCTGGCCGGATCCCGGCGTGAACCCGCAGCCGTCATCCTCCACGGTCAGCGCGAGCCTGTCGGGCGCCAATGCCAAGGCCAGCCGGACGCGCTGGGGATGTCCATGTTTCACCGCGTTATTCAGGGCCTCCTTGAATGCCATGAAGAGGTTGTGGCGGACCTCTCCGGTGAGGGTGAGACGCGGCAGATCCAGGGGCAGATCGAGCTTGTAGGAAATCTGCGCAGGGCGCAGGAACTCACGGGTATACTGAATCAAATAATTGATGGAATTTTCCAGCGTGTCGTTTTTCGGATTGATGGCCCAGACGATTTCGTCCATGGAGAGGATGGTTTCGCGCGTGGTCTCGGCGACCTCTTGGACCAGGGTCTGACAGGCTGCGGGCAGCCCGGCCTCGCGGCTCACCATCTCATTTTGCAAACCGATCTTGGTCAGCTTGGCGCCGACCCGGTCATGAATGTCGCGGGCAATGCGCAGACGTTCCGCCTCAAGCGAACGTTCGCGTTCGACCTGTGCGAGCCGCCGACGCATCCGTTGGCGGGAGAGACGCCAGATCCCGGCACCCAGCACCAACAGCAGGAGCGCGGCCCCGGCAACCTGCAAACTCCGGCGCTGCCACCAGAGGGGCAGGAGGCGGAGGACGGGCGCGTGGAGGAGTTCAGCCACCTGTCCATCCCGCATCATCACCTGGAGGCTGAAGGGGTAGTCAGCGGGTTGCAGCTTTTCAAAGAGCGCTTCACGCGAGCGTGTCCACGGACTCCACGCAACGGCCTCGTCGCCCAGGCGATGGCGGAAGAGCACCCGCCCGCCCTCTGCGGGGTTGGAGGCCAGATACCGGATCGTCACCACACGCGAGCCCGCCGGCACGGTGAGCACATCCGGGGGTCTGGACTGGGGGCCGTCAAAGGGGTTCTTCTGCCAGAGCGCACGTCCCTCAGCCGACACCTCGTCCAGGAGCGGTTCCACGGTGCCGGAGGAGGTGCTCAGGCGCTGAGGCTCGACCACGGCCAGACCGTCTTGCGTTGGGAAAAGAAGACGCCCGTCTCTCAGACGGCAGCCTGCATTGCCGAAGCCCCCGGAGCAGAGCTCGCTGTCCAGCCCGTCCTCGCGGCCATACCAGACCACTTTCGGAGAGGGCCCCGAGGGTGCGATGCTCGCGATACCGTGCAGGGTGCCGATCCAGAGCAGGCCGGAGGCATCCTCGAGGATCTGCACGACCGTACCCAGCCGTTGAGCGGCGAAGGGATGCCACACGCCGTCGTCGCCTCGCCACGCCAGCCCGCGCGGCCCGCCCGCCCAGAGACGTCCCCGGGAATCGACGCGCAGCGCACGGACATCCGCAAAGGGCGCTCCGCGCTCCGTGCTTGTCTTGGACGTTTGCAGCCCTTCCGGCTCAACAGCAATGACCCCCTGCCGGTCACTGGCGGCCCACAGCTTCCCGTCCGCTGTGCGCGCAAGGGCGTTCACCGCATACTGCTCCGAGCCTGAGGCCCAGCTCAGCTCTGCGTCGTGAGCCTGCTCAAACATCAGTCCGCGCTGCGTGCCGGCCCAGATCCGCCCCGTGGGTTCCACGAGCAGCGACCTGATCCCGAAATCCATCCACGGCACTTTTTTACTCGGATAGATCAGGTCCGTCTTCCCCTTGCTGTAGCGGAGCAGACTGCCGCCCGTCGGACCGATCAGCAGCTTCTCCTGCAAATCTTCGGCAAGGGCCAGAACCGTCGCCTCTTTATAGAGCTTCGGAATCTCCATGCGCTCGAGACCGTCGAGCGGACCGCTCCAGAGTCCCGCATTGGCAATGCCCGCATAGAGCACGCCATCCCGACGTTCATAGACCGCAGAGAAGGTTTGCACAGTAGGCCCTTCCGGCGCACGGACCATCGTGATCCGCCGCTCACGCAGGCAGAGGAGCCCGCCGCCCTCCAGCCCCGCCCACAGCTCGCCGGCCTGTCCGACCTGCAACGCGAGGACCCCCGAGGGTGCGAGCCCGCCCGGCTCCAGGCGCCCCCACTCGTCTCCATCCCACCGGAAGAGCCCGTCCGCCGTGCCGACCCACAGCTCGTTTCCGTTACGTTCGACCATCACCTCCACGCCCATGCGCACAGGCCACTCGCCGACGGGCCGGGGCAATGTTTCCCAGACGCCACCCCGCAACACATAGAAGCGATCCGGATGCCCGTACAGCCAGACCTGCCCGGAGAGACCCACGCAGACGCGCTCAAAATTGGCCTCGCCGGCCGCTGCAATGAGATCGACCTCTTTAAATTGTCCCTCTGAAAACCGGTACAACCCCGTCGTCGCCGAAATCCATATATTGCTGCCGGAGGCCTCCGGCGCGGCCCAGGTGAAAATACCCTGCTCTCTCCGCATCCCTTCCGGCGCACGAAAGAAGAGCGGTTCGCTGCCCTTCATGAACAGGAGACCGTCGACCCGAAGGGTCCAAACCCCCGCAGGGGTCTTGAAGGTCATCACATCCCGGCCAGGGGGCAGCTTGCTGGCTGGCGCATCCCGGCCCCACGCGCCCTCCCTGAACCAGAGCCCCTCCGGCTGCATGTGGATGTAGAGCCGTCGATCGTGTGTGATCTCAAACGACTTGATCACCTTTCCGTTTGCAGGAAAGGCCTCAAAGGCTGCAGGGGTGGTGACAACGTGTGCGCCGTCGAAACGCCAGACCTCGGAGTCGGAGACCCCCCAGAGCAGATTGTCCGGACCGTATTCCAGATCCTTGACCGAGTTGCCGGGCAAGCCGTCGTCGGTCGTCCAGCGCTGCACCGTGAAGGAGCGCTCAAGCGGCGCCAGCGCGGCCTGTAGCAGACAGAGGGGGGCGCAGACCACCCCCGCCAGAAGCACTGTGCATCGTCTATTGAGTTGACTCACCATGGCTGATTACTTTACCCCGACGCCCCCTCTCTTGGCGAGCGAAATAATAGTGAAATTTAGAGACCGAGATAGGCTTTCACAGCGGGCGTGAGCACCGCGGGTGCATGCGGAAGCTTTGTTAAGTCGAAGCGCGGAATGAGATCGCGCAGAGAAATATGTTCGCCCCAGGCAGCCCAGCCGCACCACCACGCCAGCAGGCCGATGATCTGCTCAGGAGGAAGCCCTGCCTCGCGCAGCGCGCCGATACGCGTATCGCCATGACGTTTGGCAAGGCGCCTGCCGTCTTCGCTCACCACCAGCGGCACATGGAGGAAGGCGGGCGGCGTGAGCCCGAGTGCGCGATAGAGCAGGAGCTGTCGCGGAGTCGCAGGCAACAGATCATCCCCGCGCACCACTTCCGTGATGCCCATGGCTGCATCGTCCACAACAACCGCGAGCATATACCCCGCGCCTTGCGCCTCACGCGCCAACACAAAATCACCGACCGCAAGCGACACGTCTTGTGCGTACGCACCTGCAAACAAATCTGTAAATGTAATTTTACTGTTTCCAGCTTTTGCACAATTCAAGCGCCAGGCTGGCAAGCGGCCCAGAGGCAACTGCTGTACCGCTTCGCTGTAACTCTCAAAACGATCCCGACACGTGCCTGCATAGAAAAGACCGTCTTCCGCATGCGGAGCAGACTGGCCGGTCTCCACATCGCGACGCGTGCAGACGCACGGATAGACAAGCCCCTGTTGACGCAGCGTCTCTAAGGCCTTTGCATAACAGGCCGTCCTCTCCGTTTGGGTGTAGGGCGCATGCGGGCCGCCCACATCCGGGCCTTCATCCCAGTCAAAGCCCAGCCAGCGCAGGTCCTCCAGCGCCGCACGGGCCGCGCCAGCTTTATTCTTGGGATGATCCAGGTCTTCCATGCGCAACACCATCGTCCCGCCGGCTGCGCGAATGCGCAGCCACGCGATCAAAAACGTCCGCGCATTCCCGAGGTGCAAGGCACCTGTCGGGCTCGGCGCGAGGCGTCCGCGCAAGGGTGTAAAAAAGCTCTCCATAAAATACAATTTGTCAAGAATAAATGAATACTTTTTTTCTGAACATCGAAGGCGCGTATCATACTGAAGTCAGCCCCTAAAGGAAAGGGAAAAAAGAGCGGTCGAACCTCCTTGAAAATCAAGGACTTACAAAAAAACCACAAAATATGGTGGACAAGCTCCCCGAGAGATACTATATATAGAACTGTTTCACAGGGGTGGAGCGTTCATTTTCTGTGTGTAACTGGACGAGTCAAAGTCTTATTAAGGGACCTCTGACGCTATGAGTATTGAATCACTGAAGAGTTACGTATTTACATCTAAATACAGTCGTTATATTCCCGAGAAGATGCGAAGGGAAACATTTGATGAGGCGGTTGAGCGTGTGATTGACATGCACCGCAGACATTTTACAGCCAAGGGTATTGACGTGGAGGATCTGCTCAAGATCTGCGAGGAGGGCATGAAGCAGCGCATGGTGCTCGGCAGCCAGCGCGCCATGCAGTTCGGCGGCGACCCCATTCTGAAAAAGCATGCGCGCATCTACAACTGCACCACGTCTTACTGTGACCGCCCCCGCTTCTTCCAGGAGGCGCTCTGGCTCCTGCTGTGCGGCTGCGGCGTGGGTTTCTCCGTGCAGACCCATCACGTGGACAAGCTCCCGGATATCAAGCGCCCCATGGGTGCGAACGCGACCTTCCTGGTGCCGGACACGATTGAAGGCTGGGCAGATGCCCTGGGCGTCTTGCTCTCCAGCTATTTCGTCGCCCAGCAGCCCTTCCCGGACTACGCCGGCAAGATTGTCCATTTTGATTATTCACAAATCCGTCCGAAGGGACGCTCCATCGCCTCAGGCATGGGCCGCGCACCAGGACCTGAGCCGTTGCATCGCAGCATCGAATTGATTCGCTCGCTCATTGACAAGCGCATTGAAGAGGGCCTGACGCGCCTGCGCTCCGTGGACTCCTATGACATTCTGATGCACGCCTCTGACGCCGTGCTCTCCGGCGGTGTGCGCCGCAGCGCGACCATCTGCCTCTTCTCGCCGGATGACGACCTGATGGCCACAGCGAAGACCGGCAACTGGTTCACGGAGAATCCGCAGCGCGCGCGCTCCAACAACTCCGCGATCTTGTTGCGCGACAGCACGGCGCGCCATCAGTTCTCGAAGCTGATGAAGTCCGTAAAGGAGTTCGGCGAACCCGGCTTCGTCTGGACAGACAGCCTGGAGATGACCTTTAATCCATGCGGCGAAATCGGACTCTATCCGCAGATCGACGGCGTCTCGGGCTTCGCCTTCTGTAACCTCTGCGAAATCAACATGGGGATTGTCAATAGCGCGGAGAAATTCCGCGCGGCCTGTCATGCAGGCGCGATCCTCGGCACCTTGCAGGCGGACTACACCGACTTCCCCTATCTTGGCGAAACCAGCACGCGCATCGCGAAGCGCGAAGCCCTGCTCGGCATCTCCATGACAGGCATGATGGAACATCCGGCCATCGCCTTCGACGCCGCGCTGCAACGCGAGATGGCGCAATACATTCTCAAGGTCAACGAAGAAGTCGCTAAGCGCATCGGCATCAACCCGTGCGCACGCGCCACGTGCGTCAAGCCCGCAGGCACCACCAGCAGCATTCTCGGCACCTCCTCCGGCATTCATCCGCATCATGCCAAGCGCTACTTCCGTCGCGCCCAGGCCAACGAAGACGAACTCCTTGTCGATTTCTTCAAGGGGCAGAACCCCAAGGCAGTCGAGAAGTCTGTCTGGAATCCGAACGGCACCGACGTGGTGCTCACCTTCTGCGTGACCGCCAGTCCGGATGCGCTCACCAAGCGCGACGTGAACGCGGTTGACCTGCTGAACAAGGTCAAGCTCACGAAAGAGAACTGGATTGACGCCGGCAAGCGTGTGGAACTCTGCGCTCAACCCTGGCTCAGCCACAACGTCTCCAACACCATCTCGGTCAAGGATGACGAGTGGGACAATGTCGAGTCCTTCATTTTTGACAACCGCAATGCTTTTGCAGGCATCTCGCTCCTGCCGGAGGGCGGCGACCTCGACTATCCGCAGGCTCCCTTCTGCGAAGTCCTCTCGGCTGATGAAATCGTTGACTACTACGGTGTCGGCGCCTTACTGGCCTCGGGACTCATCGTGGACGGCATGCACGCCTTTGACGACAACCTCTGGGCAGCCTGCGACAGCGTCCTGGGACGCGGTGAAAACCTTGACACGCTCACGCCAAAAGTTTATCCTAAACGCGTTTATGAAGCCATGGAAGAGATTCGGACAGCCAAGCTGGACTGGATTCGCCGCGCGCATAAGTTCGCCTCCAACTATTTTGGCGGCGACCGTATCAAGCTCACCCGTTGCCTCAAGCGCGTCAGCGCCTGCAAGCACTGGGAGGATTTGACGCGTTCGTATGCGCCCGTCGATTACACGCTCTTGGTCGAACGCCAGGACAACACGACGGTCACGCAGACCGTTGCCTGTTCAGGCGGCAAGTGCGAGATCCTTTAACTTTTAGCGGTTAAGTATATAGGCTGCATGGCTGTCGGGTTGTCAAAGACCTGATGAGCATGCAGCCTACTGACTTACTGAACACGATACTAAATTATGAGCAAACACGAAAAAAATCACAAAGACGAGAAGGCTGAAGCAACCGAACAGACGCTCGTAGCGGAACAGGCCACACCTGAGGCCGTGGTTGCAGAGGCCGAGGTGACCGAGGCCGCGCCGGCGCCTGCCGAGGCCCAGCCGACGCCTGAAAGCGAACTGGCCGCGATGAAAGACCGCTATATGCGCCTCATGGCGGACTTCGACAACTTCCGCAAGCGCCAGATCCGCGAACGCGAAGAGTGGATCAAGCGAGCCAATGAATCGCTGCTGGCGGACTTCCTTCCAGTCGTCGACCATTTGCACATTGCGCTGAGCAAGGAGGCCGACACCTCCGCGCCCTTCGTCGCCGGCGTGAAGATGGTCTATGACCAGTTTGTCGCCGCCCTGGAGAAGAACAACGTCGTCCCTGTCGACGCCAAGGGCCAGCCTTTCAATCCGGAGTGGCACGAGGCGCTCTCCCAGGTGCCGTCGGACACTGTTCCGGCGAACGAAGTCATTGAGCAGTTCCGCCGCGGCTGGAGCCTCTCCGGACGCCTCTTGCGTCCTGCGCAGGTCATTGTCTCCGCAGGTAAACCCGATGCTCAATAATATCTTCATTTCGACCTCTACAAGACATTAATTTATGGCAACTAAACGTGACTATTATACCGTGCTGGGCTTGAGCAAATCAGCCAGCGCGGATGAAATAAAGAAGGCGTACCGCAAGCTGGCGATGCAGTATCATCCAGACCGCAATTCGAACGACAAGGATGCTGCTGAAAAATTCAAAGAGGCCAGCGAAGCGTACGAAGTGCTGAGCGATGAAGCCAAGCGCCAGCGTTATGACCAGTATGGGCACGAAGGTGTGAAATCCTCCTTCGGATCAGGCGGCTTTGACTTCGGGCGCGACTTCACACACATGCAGGACATTGACCTGCAGGACATCCTCGGCAGCTTCTTCGGCGGCGGCGGGATGGGCGATATGTTTGGCGGCGGCGGGGGCGGCAGTCGTCGTCGCTCGCGCAATCCCAACGAACCGCAACGCGGCAATGATCTGCGCTTTGATTTGGAGATCGATTTTGAAGAGGCTGTCTTCGGCTCCGAACGCCAGGTCGATCTCACGGTCAACGACACCTGTGAAACGTGCAAGGGCTCCGGCGCGGCGGAAGGCTCAGGGCGCGAGAGCTGCAAGCAGTGCGGCGGCCAGGGCTTTGTGGTGCAGGGCAACGGCTTCTTCCAGATGCGCCATGCGTGCCCTGTCTGTAACGGCGAGGGCAGCATCGTCAAGAACCCCTGCCGGAAGTGCCAGGGCACGGGACGCGTCAAAGCGCCGCGCCACATCGCCCTCAAGATTCCGAAGGGCGTGGAGACCGGCTCGCGGCTGCGCCTCACCGGCAAAGGCGAAAGCGGCACACGCGGCGGCGAACACGGCGACCTCTATGTGGTGCTCCATGTGCGCGATCACGAGGTCTTTGAACGGCACGGCGATGACCTCGCCTGCAACGTCTATGTCTCGCCTGTTCTGGCTGCGCTGGGCGGCGATATCGATGTGCCGACCCCCGAAGGTTACGCGCGTTTGAAACTGCCGGCCGGCACCGCGACCGGGAAGGTCTTCCGCCTGCGCGACAAGGGCATGCCCAGCCTCCAAGGCGGCCACGGCGACTTCCATGTGCGCGTCGAGATCGAAGTGCCCCAGAACCTCGGCAGCGGTCAGCGTAAGGCGCTGGAAGCCTTTGCCGCGACCTTGGCACCCGACAACTTCCCGGAGGCGCGCAAGTTCCAGAAGCAGGCCGACCGCTTCTTCGAACGCCGCGACGCGCTGAGGAAAATGAAATGACCCTTTTTGTGACCACTCAGTGGTCACAAACGAGTGGATAAAAAAAGAGCTGCTTTTAATCACTTCATTGCGACCCCTGTGTGGTCGCAATAACACATGCACCGCCACCTTGTCACAACCGACATTCTCCTCGCCGACACGTGCGTGCTCGGCAAGGAGGAGGCGCGCCATTTGCAGACCGTGCTTCGCGTGAAACCTGGCGACACCATCCAGCTCTTCGACGGGCAGGGACACACGCGGTTGTTTGTCGTTTCCATACCTCCACACTTCATGAAGTGTGGAGGTATAGCGGTTGAACCCAAAACATTAAAAAACTGTCTTTGTCTGACTGCGCTTGAGCCAGCAATCGTTCATCCAAAAGCATCCTGCGCCATCACGCTCTTCGTCTGCATCAGCAAGGGCAAGCACATGGACTGGACGCTTGAGAAGGCTGTTGAGCTGGGCGTGGCGCGCATTGTGCCTGTCATCTCAGACCGCACCATCGTCCGGATCGACGCGGACGACCGCGAGGCCAAGGCGGACCGTTGGATGCGTATCGCAGAAGAGGCCGCGCGACAATGCGGAAGCGCCTGGCTCCCTGAAATCCTGACGCCGCGCTCCTTCAAGGAGAGTCTCGCGCTTGTACAGCAGACCACCCCGACCTTTGTCGCTGCGCTCACACCCGATGCCCAACCATTGCGCGATTTTCTTTTGCCTGTTCCTTCAAACGGGGAACCACAAAATCCACAAAAGATCACAAACAACACCCCTTCTAAAGCGCTTCCTCTGTGCCCTCTGCCTGTCCGCCGTAGCCTTGGCGTAGGTGGATGCCTCTGTGAGGAACAATATCCACCACCTGAAGCTGGCTGGTTTGTCGGCCCTGAAGGCGATTTCACGCCGGACGAACTCCAACGCCTGCTGGAGGCCGGCGCCACGCCGGTCAGCCTCGGCCCGCTGGTGCTTCGCGCAGAAACCGCCTGTCTCTATGGCCTCTGCGCTCTGAATTGCGCCTGGATGTAATCGGAAAAGAAGGGCATGTCTTTCCCTGGAGCTACTCTCTTTTTTAACCACTTCCATGCGATCACTGTGTGGTCGCATGAACATCTATCCTCCCCACACACGGCTCGCCAACCTGTCCGCCGTAGACGTATTCGCGTAGGCGGAAGCCTCGCCCCCCCAGAATAAAAACGCACCGAAACAAATACCCTCAATCCTGAAAATCCTGTTCATCTTGTCGAAATAATAGTGTCAAAATAATAGGCCTTGCACGGCCTGTTCCGCTGTTGTATTCTGACACAACTTCAGCTACACTTTATTCGTGGAAAATCCGCTCCTTACAGCTGACGTTTCGACCTCAAAGATTAGAAATGACAACAACTGATAAACCGCATGTTACCCTTAGAAAGGTGATGGGCCTATTGGGCGCTCTAGGCTTTCTCGTTCTGGCCGCGGCCATGGGGGTTGCCACCTTCCAGGCTTGGCAATCGCATGCACCATCGTCCAACTGGAAGGGTGGTTCGATGCCGTACAGGGATGGATGCCAACTGGCATTCGCGTTTGCTTGCATGGCTGGCGCATGGTTCTGTTTCGCACTCACGTCCAAATCGTGTATAAACCCAAAGAACGATCAAGGAGGCACATTAAACGCTCTGACTAAGACCATGAATGTAAGATTCCTAAAGAAAGACGAGTATCGGGAACTCATGTGGCCTGATGTGAGTGTAGGCTTCTTTCGGAACGTGTTTCCTGGCGATCTCGTCAACATAGCAACGCTTATCCGACCTGAACCGACGGTGTCGGAAACAAAAGCGTTGTTTGAGCATCACACACGCGAAATCGCCAAGTGGATACTCTCCAATCGGGACCACTTCTCTCCCGGAGACCGGTTCCAGATTATTCTCGGCTGGCCGGAGTCCGTACGCGACACCAGACGTCAGGTGATCAAGATCGGCGGAGATTTCGAGGCTGTCTCGCGGATTGCCGATGGGACCACGGAAGTTGTCCCAATGAATGGTTGGATGAACTGCGTATTTGAAACGACCGAAATAGAGCCACAGCCTGTTTCCCATCGCCACTAACGCGGCTCAGTCAGAGGCCGGACCGTTCAAGAAGAAAAGAATGATTGATTCTAAACCCAAGATGTCATACTTTATTTAGCAAAAGGAGCAAGTAGAAATGTCGCCGCAACTGATAGAATGTGAAGCTCAAGCACTGAAATTGGCTCCCACCGACCGAGCTGCACTTGCCGAGCACTTGATTGCTAGCCTCGATTATCTCAACGACGAGCAGAACCAGCATTTGTGGCGAGCCGAGGCAGATCGTCGCTATGGAGAGTATAAAAGCGGCAACCTCTCTGCCCGATCCGCAGAGGACGTTCTTAACGATGCGCGGGCGACAATCCTGTTAAATCAAAACTAATGTCAACACACGATCTATTTTCTGATGAGACGACGGCCGAGGAGAAGCCCACGGCGCATGAGCCGCTGGCGGCGCGGATGCGTCCGCAATGCCTCGAAGAGGTCGTGGGGCAGGACCATATCCTCGGCCCCGGCAAGCTGCTGCGCCGCGTCATTGAAGCGGACCGCCTGACCAACATCATCCTGTACGGTCCTCCCGGCTGCGGCAAGACGACGCTCGCGGAGGTCATCGCGCGGGTCACAAAGCGCCGCTTTGAGCGCACCAGCGGCGTGATGTCGAATGTGGCGACCCTGCGCAACATCTGCGAACATGCCAAACTCTTTAAGAGCACGATCGGCACCATCCTCTTCGTGGACGAAATCCACCGCTTCAATAAATCGCAACAGGATGTGTTGCTGCCCTACATTGAAGACGGCACCGTCACCCTCATCGGCGCCACCACGCACAATCCGAATATCTTTGTCAACAGTCCGCTGACCTCGCGCTCGCTCGTCTTCGAGCTGCGTCCGCTCGACGAGCAATCCGTGATTGATCTGGTGCGCCGCGCTTTGGCAGACGCCAGCCGCGGGCTGGGCCATCTCACGACAGCGATCACGCCGGAGGCCGAAGCATTTCTGGCCACGATGTGCGACGGCGACGGCCGCCGCGCCTTGACCGCGCTGGATGTAGCCGTGCGTTCAACAGCGCCGCTGGCGGACGGCATCATCCACATCACGCACCAAGTGATGGAGGACTGCGTCCAGCGCAAGATGGTCCTCTACGACAAGGACGAAGACGGCCATTACGACACCATCTCGGCCTTCATCAAGTCTGTGCGCGGCTCCAATCCGGATGCCGCGCTCTACTGGCTCGCCAAGATGATTGAGGCGGGTGAAGACCCGCGCTTCATTGCGCGGCGGCTGATCATCCTGGCCTCCGAAGACATCGGCAATGCGGATCCGCGCGGCCTAACCGTCGCGGTCTCCGCCATGCAGGCTGTGGAGTTCATCGGCATGCCCGAGGGACGCATCACGCTGGCACAGGCGACCACCTACCTGGCCACCGCACCCAAGAGCAACGCCTCCTACCTGGCGGTGGACGAGGCGCTCGCTGACGTGCGCTCAGGGCGGTTGCTGGCTGTGCCGGAACATCTCAAGAACATCCATGTCAAGGCCGAAGGCAAAGAGGGACTGGACGTCCCCTACAAATATCCGCACGACTTTGAGAACCATGCCGTGCAGCAAGACTACTTGCCGGTCGACAAGACCTACTACCGCCCCACGACCCAAGGCTATGAAGAGACCATTGCCAAGCGCATGGAACTCAGCAAGAAGGCCAGCAAGAGAAAGTAGGCAGTAGCAGTGGGCAGTTGCAGTGGGCAGTTGCAGTGGGCAGTTGCAGTGGGCGAACATCTGAGATTGAACCACAAAATAAATAAAGCGTGTAAAGTTACCTTTTCACGCTTTATTTTATCCCTGGCTAGCAGTCTTTACTGGAACGAAATCCTCGTGCCGCTTGAGTAAATGAGATAGAGCGACTTGCCGCTATCGCCGATGACAGCCGTCCAGTAGCTCGTCGCGACAGTCAGCGTCGGCGCACCCGTAAAGGTCCCCAGCGTGGACATCACCTTGAACCGGGTGATGGTTCCTGGAAGTGTCAGCGGATTGATGTTGATCGTCAGGCCATCCAGGCTGACAGAGCCGGTCCCGGAGATGACCACCTGATCGCACGGCACCTCGCTGTTTTGAGCCAGGTCGGCATAGTAGGTCGCGGTCTGCTGTTCAAAGCCCGCGAACCTGAGCGTGCCGATCACACCAGTGCCGCCAGGACGCATATCGTCACTGACGATCGCATATCCATTGGTAATCGTGCCTGATCCTGTCACGTTTGAGAAGGTCTGTTCGGCACCATCAAGGTCAAGGGTTCCATTATTCACCAACTCGAGTGAGACACCCGTCGGCAGTAAATCCTCTGTCACGGGTCCGCCTTCGCCAGCAAACCACTTCGCATTGAGATAACTCTCGATGGCCGCCCGCTCAACATCCGTGACGTAACGGTTGTAGACGAGCAACTCGGCTATTTCGCCCTTGTAGTAACGGTCTGGCTGGCCAATGTAATGGTAATGACCGACAGAGGTCATGATATTCGTGGACCAAATCGCATTATTGCCGGCATATTGTGTGAGGATATGCCCGGTTGTCCCGACCTCCGTATTTGCAAACTTTTCAACGCCATTGACAAAGGCGCGTCCGCCCGTGCCATTGCAGAAGTCATTCCCATCGCCGGGTATGCTCCACTGCGTTGTGCTGCCTGACGGACGAATACCGCCCAGATCATTCCCTGTCCGGCCCCAGATCCCTGGCCAGGTTGCCGACTGGGTCCCTGTCATACGGGTCACGATGAATACTGTCTTGTTGGTTGTACTCGCGCTGGAGTCCAACCGTGACGACGTGACAATGCCTTGATAATTGGTTCCGAAGACCACGGCCCCGCGTCCATTGAAGGCATTCGGATTATAGGTCGGGCAGTTCGACGCCACATTGAGGGAGAAGTTTATAGCTCCGGCGCGCGATATCCAATTCGTGACAGCGCCATTTGCGTCAGCAAAAATATAGCCTCTATTTGAAGCATCCAGAGCCACAACTAACCCCTCAGAGACCGGGATCCCCGAGAGCGTCAGTTTGCCCGTGTCAATCGAAACCTCTCCGCTGACTGTTGACAACGCATTTGTTCCGCCGGAAAGGGTTGTATTGCCTACGCCGACAAACCCCCACGAGCCAGTGCCCATGACAATGGGCTGCTTCGTCATGACAACATTATTCCCTTGGTTGTCAAAGAGGATGCGGCCTGCATTAATCGTCAGTTGCTGTTCAAAGAAACTGCCATTGAGTTTCAGGGTCACTGTCGACGCCTCGTTCTTGACCAGCGTCCCTGTGCCGCCGGCACCCATAGTGAAGGTGCGATCCTCGGTCACATTTAGAAGGACACTTGCATTGTTGATGAGCGGACCGCCCACGCGTGCCGTTCCGGAGAGATCCAGCGCGCCGCCAGCGACATTGAGCGTGCCCATAAACCCGGAACTGTCGCCCGTCAGCGTCCACGTGGCAGGACCTCGCTTCGAGAGTGCGGTTCCGGCTGCGCCAGACAGCGACCCTGCGAAGGTGTGGTTCGCAACATCATTGAGCAGCTCATGGGCCTGGGCATTGCTCAGGGCATACGTTCCTGCGCCGGAAATTCCGCTAATAGCCCCTGTGATGGGGATCAACATGTTGTTGGGAATAAACTGCTTCAGCATACTCGGGCCAGCCATATTCACGTAAAAACCCCAGCCGCCGCCATTATCGAAAAAGCTGAGGGCGAAGGCGTGCAAGCCAGCCGAGAGCGTCACGACGCCACTCCGCTCGGTGACCCCTTGCAAATAGTTGTTGTTGACCACACATGCGCCATCAATGAAGAGGGCAGAGCCATCGTCGCTCGCCGTATAGAAGGTATACTGCCCTGCCTGCGGGATAACGATATACCCCTCCCAGAAGACATGGAAGGTGGAGGTTGTACCATATGGCGGCGGGAAGCCGGAACCATTATTAGCAAAGTTCAAGACGGTCTGCCCATTATAGGTCGTCGAGAATGTATGCGTCGGGGAAAAGCCCGCGAGATAGCTCTTGAAAGCCAGCAGATTAATAAAGTTTGCATCCGTGGTGCGCGCAATATTATCATAGTATTTTCCCATAAGTCCGACCATACTGGGGCTGGTTGTTGCGGCCATTAACGAAGCTGTAGCGCCGGAAGAGATTAGCACGTCCCCGCGATCAGGCTGGGTTGCAAATTCCAGTTCGCCGGAACGGACGTTCCAGACGGTCGAGGCAGGGCAGAAGAGGCCCGCCATCGTCTGTTTCGCCGAGCCGCTCTTGACAATATGGATGCCCTGCGTTGCAAAGATGTTGCCAGAGAAGGTTGATGCCGTATTGGCGACCAACTCGACCGGCGTGACATTTGTGCAGAGCGCCTCTATCTTTCCTGATCCGCTCAACCTGGTGATGCGCGTCGGATCCGGCAGAAGCAACCTGTTGGGAAGCGCGGTCAGCGACCCTTGACCCGGGGTCTGGCAGAAGAGGGTCAACCCCTGTCCGCCGCCCTTCTCATACATGCCCATCATCATCTCATGAAGTCCGGCAGCCAAATAGACAGCGCCCGTCTTTTGAGGTGTCGCGCTGTAGCCCTTGTCGCCATTGTTGTCCACCACCATTGCGCCGTCAATGAAAAGCGTGGACCCGTCATCGCTGGAGAGACCGAAGGTGTAGGTCCCGTTTGTCTCGGCGATGAAACTGCCATGATGGATAAAGACATAGTTGTCCCCTCCATTGATCTTTGAGGTGTCCTGTGCATAGTCGCAGTTAATCCCTGCGAAAAGAGAACTTGAGACAACAGAGGGCGTTACGGTGTTGATTTGATTCAGCAATTTGGCATACGTGTCAATATACGTGTTGCCCGTGCTGATTCCAAAATAATAATAGGCGGTCAGGCCATTTGTGCCGCCTGCATTCCCTGTGGCAATCGACAAGGTCGTCCCTGCCCCGTTCAGTTTGAGGGAGGTGTTCAGAGAAGCTGTGCCTGGAACAACCATTGCGCCCCCCACCACATCGACAGCACGATTAAAATCATAGGCGCGGCTGGTGACGGTCATGACGCCCGAACCACTCTTGGTGATGGACAGAGAGTTGGTGATCGGCGCGAGGAGCGTCCAGGTGTCGTTGTCCGAGCCGAGTGTGATATTGGTCGCAGTACTGGCGGAATCAATAATCGAGCCTGCCCCGGTAACGGCATTCAGCGTCATATTATAGCCATTCACATCCAGGATTGCATTGTTTGCGAAGTCCACATTGCCCTTGCCTGTGCCTGACGGGATGGCAGCGGCATTCGCCACCTTTACTGTACCGCCTTCAATGTCGGTATCCTGCAAATAGTTCTGCGCGACATCGACTGTCAATGTGCCTGTCCCACGCTTGAGCAAACTGAAGTCGCGTCGTGCCGCATCTGCGGAACCGAGCGCGGCACCCAAAGCTGTTGACCAGGTGAGATTGTCATTGGCATTGATACCAAAGCGCCTATCAGCGCCACTAATGCCCGTGACCTTTGCGTTCGTGTTCCAACTGAAGATCGCACCATTGCCGATGATGGTCGAGCCTGCCTGGATATCCAAGATCCCGCTGTAGGCGCTATTCGTGCCGCTGAAAATGGTCGTGCCGCCGTCCGTGAAGTTCAGCTTGCCCGTGCCGGAGAGGCTCCCGGGGACCGTCAGTGTATTGCCGCTCCAGGCATGGATTTCACCGCCACCGCTCCCCACAGTGATGCCGCGGTTGGCATTGAGCGTGACAGAACCGTTGCCAAGGCGGATCGCGCCTCCTGTATCGAGCTGGATACTGTTCGTTGGCGAAGCAGGGACGACACCGAACGCCGCATCACCCGAAAGATACAACACGCCATTGTTCGTGATGATCATGCTGCCTGTGCAGGTCGAGTTGGTAATACGAACCATGCCTTGCATGATGACTGTATCGACGCCACCCGTCAAATTTGCCACAAGACCTTGATTGCCCGACCCTCTGAACGCCGTATTGCCGCCGCCGAGGCGGAAGATGCTGTCCGAGGCGGGGGTGATGGTTCCCGTGTAGTTGAGTGTCCCTTCATCTGTGCCCAGATGAATGCCCGGCAGGTTGGTCAAATCAATATTCAAGCCTGCTGAAGCGCCCCGAAGGAGGATATAGCCGGCTGAGCCCGAGGTGATCCGGGAGGTGAAGGACGCGGCAATCGCGGCGTTGATGCGCAGATAGGCGTTGCTGTTGATGGTGATCGGGCCGGTGCCATCGCCAAGACCGTTGACATGACTGACCGAGAGCCTTCCGCCGTTCACCGTGATGCTGTTTGTCCACGTGCTATTGTCTCCTGTAAGGTCAACCATACCGTTACCGACACCATTGACAATCAGGGAGAGTGAATTTGTCGGCGTCTGGGAATAGGTGATCACCATCCCATTCTCCGGTGCCAGGACCAGGGCTGTTGCTGCGGGATCAAGCGTAATCGTCCCAGTATAGGTGAAAGCTCCTTGGAAACGCACGGTGATGTTCGGGAAGCCTGTCAGATCAATATTTTGCGCGGCGTTTTCCGGATAGAGTATGATCGAACCCGTTGAGCCCGGGGTGAGCTTCGCAATCAGGTTCGTGAAGCCTCCTGCCTTCTTCCAGCCGATCGAGCCGTTGTTGAGCGTAATCGCGGGAAGGTCGTTCGTGAAGGCATTCGGATTTGTCAGGTGCAACATCGAGCCGCCGGAGACTGTGAGCGGGCCTGTGAAGGTGTTGGTGCCGGAGGAGAGGGTCAGCACACCGCCGCCGGAGAGGGCCAGGCCGGTGGTGCCGGAGATTGACGAAGCCACCGTGGCAGCGCTACTGCTGTTAACCACGATGCTCTCGAGCGACTCAAGAGTGCCGTTGGCAAGCGTGAAGCCGTTCGCAGCCGTGTTCGCGAAGGTCAATCCGCCGATGACCCAAGGCGAGGCATCGACCGTCACGGTACGGCCAGCGGTGATGGCATTCGTGAAATAGGCCACGCCGGTCGTGCCGGTGGGCGCGCTGCCGCCTGTCCATTTGGTGACATCAGACCAGTTGCCGTTGGCATCCTGGTTCCAGACGGCTGTCACATCCGCGTGAACCGAGGGCACCAGGCCATGCATTACGCTTCCGGCTGCGACGATTGCCAGCGCGAGCCACAACGCCGTCATGTGCCGGGTTGCCCGGCTGAAAACCATTCTCTTCGCCTGAATACTGCTCTTCATACACACCTCCTGAACGCTAATACTATTTTTTACTGAGCCACTATTGAGTGTTAAAAAATACGCCCATTTTCTGTAAAAGTCAAATCGATTTTGATTATCCGCCATTTATTTGAACAAACACAACACATCCCCGGAACGTCTTTAGACGCTTCGGGGATGTGTCAAAGATAACCCGCTTATAGACTCTGCTCCCTACGGTTTACCTGAACATAAGCACCGTGCCGCTGGAATACTTGAGATAGAGCGACTGGCCGCTGTCACCGATGACAGCCGTCCAGTAGGTCGTGACCCCCGTCAGCGTCGGCGTGCCCGTAAAGGTGCCAGCCGTGGACATGACCTTGAATTTCAGGATGCTGGTCGGCTGTGCCAGCGGATTGACATTGATGGTCAGACCATCCAGATCAACCGTTCCCGTACCACTAATCGTGACTGTATCGCACGGTGCCTCGCTATCCTGATCCAGATCAGCATAATACGTTGCCGTCTGTTGTTCAAAGCCGTCGAAGCCGAGTGTACCCACGACACCATCGCCACCCGGACGAATCGAACCCGTCACAATAGAGTGACCGCGGGTAATCGCCCCTGAGCCCGTGACATCCCCGAACGTCTGGGTGGTTCCGCCCAGGTTGAGCGTACCGTTGTTATCTAAGGCGAGGGACGAGCCTTCTGGCAGGTAGTTGACAATCGTGGAGTCCGCGTCCATCCACTTCAAGCGCAGATACTCTTCAATCAGCAGACGCTCCGCATCGGTGATAACACGGTTGTAGACGATCATCTCGCCGACCTCGCCCTTGTAGAAACGCTCAGGGTGGCTGTTGTACCAATAACATCCCATCGTCGTGGAGATGGCACCTGCCCATGTCGCATTGTTACCCGCATAGAAGGTCGCGATATGCGGCGTAGTCCCCAGATTGGTCGCCGTGACCATCTCTGTGCCGTTCGTGAAGGTCTTGCCGCCGTTTTGAACATAGTCATTGCCGTCTCCGGGGGTCGAATACGTTGTCATACCACCCACGGCACGAATACCCTTGTCGTTATAGGTCTGTCCCCAGACGCCACCAAGACCAGGCTGAACATCCGTGAAGCGTGCAACCATAATGACGGTTTTACTGATCTGGCTGCCCATGGATTGCAGATGCGTTTCCGTGCCCGGGGCACCGAAGACCACGCCGCCGCGTCCGCCGAAGGCTGTGGAGTCATACGTCGGAGCGTTCACGCCGGCGTTGGTGTAGGCCTGTCCGCCTACAAGGGAGTTCCACCGTGTCACCTTGTCTTCGTCCAGCGTCAGCGTATTCACGTCCTGGGCGTCAATCTGGGAAATCAATCCGTCCAGCACAGGATTAGATATCCTTAAGACGAGTGACCCTGTGTCAATGCTGACCACTCCTGCCGTAACAACCGTATTCGTCTCGCCAAGCATCACCTTGCCCGCGCCCACAATGCCCCATGAGCCTGAGCCGCTGATAATCGGCTGTTTCGTCATAATGACGTCATTCCCCTGGTTGTCAAAGAGGACGCGTCCCGCGTTCACCGTGAGTTGCTGCTCGAAGGTTGCGCCATTCAGTTTGAGGGTTACCGTGGAATCCTCGTTCTTGACCAGGGTGCCCGTACCGCCCGCGCTCATGTCAAACGTGCGATCCACGGTGACATCCAGAGCAAGTTGCCCGTTGTTGATGATCGTACCGCCCAGGCTTGCCGTTCCGGCGAGTTCCAACACGCCACCAAAGACATTGAGCGTACCCGCAAAAGCGGAGCTGTCGCCCGTCAGCGTCCAGGTAGCAGGACCCACTTTCGACAGATACGTTCCCCATGCGCCGGACAACGCACCCGCGAAGGTCCGATTGGCGGTATCGTTCAGGATTTCCTGCACTGGCACATTATTCAACGCGTATGTTCCTGCACCCGAGATGCCGCTCACTGCGCCATTGATCGGGCTCGACAAACTGATCAACATACTGTTTGGAATAAATTGCTTGGCGAGGCTTGGACCCTCGATAGAAGCATTTAATCCGTAGCCGCCACCCGAGTTATAGAAGTTCAAGGCGAAACCATGTAATCCCGCTGTCAGATAGATTGTTCCGCTCCGCTCCTGTATACCGTGCCCGCCCCAGTTGTTCACGACAGCCTGGCCATCAACGAACACCATAGAACCGTCATCACTAGAGGTGTAGAACGTGTACGTGCCTGCCTCAGGAATATTGATATACCCCTCCCAAAACGCTTGGAATATGAGGTTTCCAGTATTATACGGCGGCGGGAAACCTGAACCGTTCGTCTCAAAATTCAACACGGTCTTGCTGTTGTACGTCGTCGAGAAGGTATAGGTCGGCGTGAAACCGGCGATATAGTTCTTGAACGTGACCAGGTCTATAAAGTTTGCGTATGTGGTACAAGCCGTATAATATTTACCCATCAAGCCGCCGGCATTGCCGCTGGCTGCTGAGGCGGTCAGCGAAACGGTTGCGCCGGAGGAAAGTACTACTTCCCCGCGATTCGGCTGCGTCGTGAACTCGAGTTCGCCTGAACGGACTTCCCAGACCGTCGAGGTCGGATAGCTCGCTACGGCCATCGTCTGTTTCGCCGTGCCGCTCTTGACGATATAGATGCCCTGCGTCGCGACGACACTTCCGGAGAAGGTTGATCCCGCATTCGCGACCAGCTCGAGCGGCGTGATATTCGTCGTGGCGATCGCCTCGATCTTTCCTGTCCCGATCAGATTGCTCACACGGGCGACGTCCTGCAGCAGCAGGTTGTTCGGAACCGGGGTGAGCACGCTTTGCGAGGGCGCTTGGTAAAAGAGGGTCAACCCCTGGCCGCCACTGTTTTCATACATGCCCATCATCACCTCATGAAGGCCTGCAGCCAGATAGACCGTATTCGTTTTTTGCGGTGGGAGTGTCCAGCCTTGATCCTTATTGTTGTCCACAAGGAAGTTCCCGTCGATACAGAGCGTCGAGCCGTCATCGCTGGAGAGCGCGAAAGCGTACGTCCCGCTCGTTTCGGCAATGAAGCGACCATGATGGAGCAAGGTATACGTATTGCCGTCGTAGAGTTTCGTCGTGTCATAATCACAATTGTTGCCAGCAACAAGCGACGTTGTGATCACACTCGGAACAAGCGTCGCCAGCCGATTCTGCATCACCGCGTACGAAGCGATCTGAGCCGTGCCAGAGACGCCGTAATAATAATAGGCTGTAAGTCCGTTTGTCCCTAAGTAACTCCCCTTGGTCAGCGACAGCGTGGTAGCTGTGCCATTGAGGTTGAGCGAGCCGTCAAGTGCCATCAATGCGGGCATGCTAATTGTACCCGCGTCGACGCGCACGGCATTGTCAATCTTGGAGGCGGGTGCGGCCAGGGTCATGGTCCCCGTTCCGGTCTTGATGACGGCGAGCGAATTCGTAATCGGCGCGGCGAGCGTCCATGTGTCATTGTCAGATCCGAGGGTGATCTGCGTGGCGGTGCCGGCGGAGTCTATAATGCTTCCTGCGGCATTGTTCACCGCGTTCAAGGCAAGGTTATTGCCATTCACATCGAGTGTTGCATTGTTATAGAAAAACACATCTCCTCTGCCGGCCCCGGACGGCACCGCGCCGGAGGCCGCCACTTTCAGCGAGCCCCCTTCGAGGTCGGTGTTATAGATGTACTGCTGAGCGCAGTCAACGGTCAGCGTACCCGCCCCTTGCTTACGGAAGCCGATATTCCTCCGGTTCAGGTCGGCATTTCCGAGCGGTTCGCCCATGTCCGTGGTCCAGATCAGGTTGGCATTGGCATTGACACCAAAGCGGCGATCCGTTCCTCCCGTGCCCGTGACCTTCGTGTTCGTGTTCCAACTGAAGGTCGCGCCGTTGCCGATGATGGTCGAACCTTGCTGAATATCCATCGTCCCGCTATAAGAATTATTCGCGCCGCTAAAGACGGTTGTGCCGCCGTCGGTGAAGTTGAGCCTGCCCGCACCCGAAAGATTGCCAGGGATCGTGAATGTTGTGCCGCCCCAAGTGTGCATCTCTCCGCCGCCTGCGCCAACCACGATTCCGCGGTTGGGATTCATGGTCACACTCCCGTTCTGGCGGATCGCCCCTCCTGTATCCAGCAGGATGTTGTTCGTCGGCGAAGCAGGGACAACGCCGAAGGCCGCATCCGTTGTAAGATGGAGCACGCCGTTGTTGGTGATGATCATGCTGCCTGTGCAGGTCGAGCTTGTGATCCGAACCATCCCCTGCTGAATCACGGTATCTGTACCGCCCACCAGATTGGCCACTAATCCTTGATTGGCCGACCCTCTGAACGCCGTATTGCCGCCGCCGAGGCGGTAGATGCTGTCCGAGGCGGGGGTGATGGTTCCCGTATAGTTGAGCGTCCCTTCGTCCGTGCCCAGGGAGACGCCCGGCAAATTCGTCAAGTCAATATTCAAGGCTGCTGAAGCGCCTCGAAGGATGATATAGCCACTTGAGCCCGAGGTGATGCGAGCGACGAAGGAGGAGGGGACAGCCGCATTGATGCGAAGATAAGCATTGCTGTTGATGGTGATCGCCCCTGTGCCGTCGCCCAGGCCGTTGACATGACTGACCGAGAGGCGCCCGCCATTTACGGTGATACTGCCCGTCCACGCATTATTGTCTCCGTTCAGGTCGACCATGCCGTTGCCCACGCCGTTGACGATGAGCGGCTGGGCCCCGGCGATGACCGGCGAATAGGTCACGACTGTGTTATTTTCAGGAGTAAAGATCAACGCTGTTGCTGCAGGATCAAGCGTGATCGCCCCCGTATAGGTGAAGGTGCCCTGGAAACGTACGCTCACGCCCGGGAAGCCTGTGAGGTCGATGTTTTCCGTGGCGTTTTCCAGATAGAGGACGATCGACCCCGTCGAGCCAGGCGTCAGCTTCGCAAGCAGGTTCGTGAAGCCGCCCGCCTTCTTCCAGCCGATGGCTCCGTTGTCGAGGGTGATCGCTGGCAGTCCGCCGTTCGTGAACGCGTCGACATGGGTGAGGTGGAGCGCTGAGCCGCCGGAGACCGTGATGGGGCCGGTAAAGGTATTCGTGCTGGCTGAGAGCGTCAGCATGCCCCCGCCAGAGAGCGTCAGGCCTCCATCCGCAGTCTCTCCCAAGTCCGGATCGTGCTCGAAGCGCTGCGTGGCGATCGGGGTTGTGCCGGAGGGGACCACGATCTTCGCGCCGCCCGCCTGGATATAGGCATATTTGAACTGGCCGATGAAGTCCGTGCCGTTTTGGCCGACGTTATTGTAAATTTCACCGCCGTTGAGATAGAGCTTATTAGTCCACGTATTCCCGCCCGTCCAGACGCGGGAGGTATAAATCTTGCCGCCGTTGACTCGCAGGATGCCCTCGCCTGTCGCGGAATTGTTTCCGACTTGGATTTCGCCGATGCCGGGCGTATTGATTTCGCCGCTGTTGATGTCCAGTTCGCCCTTGCCGTTATTCGAGGAAACAAAAATCAAGTAGCGGGTTGTTGTCGGGGCACTGCTCGACACCAGCAAGGTGCCGCCGTCCACCGTGATCTTACCATCCGCGCCGCTGTTCCCGACGTACAAATTGTTGTTGGAGACGATCATGGAGCCATTGGCCAGGAGGTTGAGTCTCGCCGTGACCGCACCCGGGGAAAGGGCGTGGTCCGTGTCGCCGATGAAGACCGTCCGGCCTTGTGTCATCAGCAGGGCGGGGTCATCGCTGCCGCCGATGTTAGCCGTGGCTGTGAAGCCGTCATTACGATAGCCCAGACGGAAGGCGGGCTCCGTGCCGCTCCCAGTCGTCTGGAGCGTGCCTTCCGTCAGATTCAGGGTGACGTTGCTGCCCTGTCCGACATCGACTGGAAGCGTGCTGTTGACAAGAATCCTGGCTGTGCCGGCATCGTTGGTCATGTTGACGCCGCCGGACCAAATATTCAAGGAGGCGAGCGTCCCTGCATCGCTCGTGAGCTTCGCGATGCCCCCGTTGCCAATATAGACATCGTCACCTGTTCCGCCAACATTGTTATTCACCCAGTTTCCGGCTGTGTCCCAGTCGAGTTCCGTATCAGCCGCACCCGTCCAGACAGCGGCCGGGGCATAGCTATTGCGCTCTTCGAGATAGTTGTTCACGACCTGAGCCGAGGTGAGCTGCCCCGCGTGGACGCGGACCGCTCCCACTGCGCCAGAAAGAAACATTTCGAACCCGTTCCGTGCGTTGTTCTGGGTCGCACCCAGAATAAAAATGCCATCGCTCAAAATATTGAGGGTCGTATAGGTCACAGTGCCGACCAGCGTGCCGTTGGCATACAGTTTTTCAAGCCCTGTCGCGCCGTCCCGGACCACCGCGACATGGAACCAGGTCCCGTTGGGCGGCATGCGGTTGAACCAACTGACATTGTCTGTATAATGCTCCATGGCATTGCCGGCTTCACCGGCGCGCAATTCCACAAGTCGACGGGATGGAGCGGTCGTCGTACGGTAGGTCCAGGAGAAGACATCTTCAGATGAAGCGTATGACGGATTATTGACCCACGCTTCGATCGTATAGGTGGCTCCCGCGCCTGTTAGCCCCGCAGGAACTGCAACAGAGTTGGTCATCACGGTGTTCGCATTACCGTTGAACCAGAGGGCATGCTGCACACTCCCGAAGGTGTTCGTATAGATCGCACCCTCGTTCGCGGTCGCCCGGACAAAGAACCCGCCAAGCGTGCCCGAGTTGGTGATGCTTGAGAGCTTTGCACCATTGCCAGCAGCTGCAGAAGCTGAAGCATTGATATCAATAAACAGATCGCCTGCGGTTTGGATCGCAGAATATCCGACAGACGTTAAGAAACACAGGAGAACCAACAGACGTTTCATACTTACCTCCTAAACATGATTTCATTTCTTTACTAACCCACAATTAAGCTTTAAAAGTTACGCTCCTTTTGAAAAAAAGTCAAATTGATTTTTTATGCTTTTGGAGTTGACATCAGTTTCAAGGTTTTTTAGACTAATTTTTATTAAGGTGTGTAAACTTTCAATGAAAGGGAAAAAAATGAATGTAAAAACACGTTTGTGTTACTTGTCGTTATCGGTGTTTTTTATGCTGTTCTCGCCTCTGCTCCATGGAGCTGACCGCACCTGGACCGGGCTGGGCAGTGACACCCGCTGGGCAACCCCAGAGAACTGGGCTGGCAATACGGCTCCGGCTGGCAATGCGGATCAGGCGATCTTCCCGGTTGGTACACCGACCGCCTGCCTGGTCGACGCAAACACCAGCATCAAGTGCATCTACTTCCGTAATCCGGGCATGACGCTGACGATCGCCAGCGGCGTGAATCTCCACTTCGACAATCTAGGCGCGCTGACCATGCTGGCCGAACAGAATGCCGTGATCGACGGCGAAGGCACGATCTCCTTCAGCGTGAACACTGGCGAGAACTACGCCGACAACCAAGCGTCCGCAGGAAAGACACTGACCATCCTGGCGAAGATCACCGGCGCCAATGGCTTTGAACACAACGGCGGGGGCGGCACCATCGTCCTGGCCAACGCCGCCAATGATCAGGTGGGACCCACCCTGATCACCGCAGCAGGCGTTCTTTCAGTACCCTCGGTCGCGAACGCTGGCGTGGCATCGCCGCTCGGCTCGGGTTCTGCCGTCAGAGTGACCACCACTCCGTGCACCTTCCGTTACACGGGCACAGGCCACTCGACAGACCGCGCCTTCTATCAGAACGCAGGCGCCGGCCAGGACGTCACCATCGAACACGCCGGCAGCGGCACACTCGCCTTCACCGGCTCCATCCTCTCCGGCGTTAACAACGCCCATGCCTTTGTCTTCAATGTCGTCGGCGCATCGGCTGTCATTGAAAACTCAGGTGTCATCGCGAATGGCGGAACCGCCGCCCTTGGGCTCACCAAGCAGGGCGCAGGAACGCAGCTCCTCTCTGTGACGAACACATATACCGGCAATACGGCTGTGGACGCAGGCACGCTGGGGATCACACCCGCTGGCGCCATCAGCACCAATTCCCTGCTCCAGATGCGCGGCGGCACCCTGCTGCTGAACGCCGGCACGGCTGCCGAGACCTACACGGCCACGTTCGGTGCCCTGCAAATCAACGGGAACTCGTCCACCCTCTCGGTCGCCCCTGCCGCCACCTCTGCAACGGTCACCTTCGCCTCGCTGACGCATGTCTCGGGCAGCGTGGATTTCAATGTGTCCGACCTCGGCGCAACCACGAAAATCTTCATCACAAACCAGCCCGACGGCCTGATCGGGCCCTGGGCCACGGTCAACAACGGTGCGGCGCTCGCGGCGTATTCCTCGGCAAACGGTGTTACTGCAGCCACGCTCCCGGCGCAGCCGCTCTTGGCCCTCGGGCCTTCCACAATCACGAACAACGTCAACGAGGCCGCACGCATCACCGCGGACGGCACCTCGGGCGGCATCTCGCTGGGCTCCAACCCGACCGAAGTCGCCCTGCTCTCCCAGGAGACCGCCTCCAACGCCGTTGTCACCCTTGGCGGCCAGACATTGATCCTCCCGCGCGCCCAGATCACCAGCGGCGCAGGCAGTCTGACCCTCGGCAATGCACCGGGTGACGGCACCCTCGTGGCGCCCGCGTCTGCAGCAGGCAAACTCTTCCTCTCCAATGAGAACCCTGCAGGCGGCTCAACACTCACCGTGAACGCAGCCATCACCAACAACGACGCGACCGTTGTCCGCGTCGAGAAGCTGGGCGCAGGCGAAGCGGTTCTCGCCGGCCCCGTCAGCCACACGGGCGGCACAGCGATCAACGCCGGCATCCTGACCTTCAATACACCTGCCAGCACTGTCCGTGACATCCCTGCGGGAGGTATCAGCGGCAACGGCGGACTGACCCTGACCGGAACCGGTACAATCGCCTTCCCCAATGTCGCCAACAGCTACGCCGCCACAACCACAATCGCACAAGGCACGGCACGCATCCTGAACAACGCCACGTTCGGCGCCGCTACGGCACCCACCGTGGTCCAGAACGGCGCCGCGATCGATTTCTGGGGCACAACCGCCAACACCCTCCGCATCGGAAACGAGATGGTCTATGCAGAAGGCTCAGGCCCCGACGGGAACGGCGCCTTGGTCAACAACGGCACGCTTGACCAGTACTGGTCCATGACCTATCTGACCTTGACAGGGCCGACGACAATAGGCGGAAGCAAGCGCCTGGATGTCCGCGGCGACAATGCGGCCTCGACCTTCCTGAACCTCAATGGTTACGGCATCACCAAGAAAGGGGCCGCTCAGTTCGGCCTGACACAGACAACCGTGACGAACGACCAGGGCACCGCCTTCATCGATATCACCCAAGGCAGCGTCACACTGGAAGAGTATGGCACGCTCTCCGGCGGCTCAAGCAACTATATCCGTGTACGAGGAGGTGGCGCCTACTTCGACCTCTACAATATCAGGAGTCCGATCAACTGGGCCTTCAACCTGGATGACGGTGCGCGCATCAACACCCGGCAAGGCAACAGCACAAACTTGAACATCCTGGCCGGCCCCGTCACCCTCGCAGGGCTCGCGACCCTCACCTCTGACGGCGCGCTCACCGACTCCTTCACAGGGGTCATCTCCGGCACGGGCCCGCTCTCCAAAGCGGGCAATGATGCCAGCTTCACCTATCTGCGGAACACGAACAATTCCTATACGGCCGGGACCATCGTCTCGAACGGCACCCTGTATGCCGTGCATCCCGGCGTGCTCCCCAATTATGCCACAGCCTTCGCAGTCTTCAATACCGCCTGCATTGAGATCCCTATTGCCAACGCGATTGCAACGCAGCCGTGCTGGTCGAACACGGAGATCAGCAACCTTCTCAACACAGGGACGCCCTTCAAGGCCGTCACGGCCGCCATCGGCTTTGACACCGCCTCAGGGGATGCGGATTACGACCAGCCCATCCCGCAGATCAGCGTCCGTAAATTCAATGCCAACAAACTGACGCTCTCGGGTTCCGGCGCAAATTTCGGCAATGTGCGCATCTACGGCGGCACGCTCGACCTCTCGCCCGTCAGCCGCTATCTCGCCGACCAGAACATCAACATCGGTTACAGCACCTCGACTGCTGATCCGCTCGCCACCCTGGTGGTCACCAATGCAGCCCAGATCACGACGCTTGACAAGGGATACAACGTCGGTGGACAGCCCCAGGTCATCATTGGCGATGCCGGGCGCGGCATCATGCGCGTCTCTGATACCGCCAAGGTCGCGGCGCGCATCATGGTCGGCAATGCAGCAGCTGGCGTGGGCGCCGTCTACCAGACCGGCGGCACGGTCCACAACACCGGCGGCGCAGGAAACGACGGACGGATCGGTGTCTCGGGTTACGGCTACTACCTGCTTGCGGGCGGCACCTTTACCAACAACGGGTACTCCCATGTTGCTTACACCCCAACGAGCGTCGGTGTCCTTGAACAGACCGGCGGAGCATTTACCTACAGTGGCGTGTACGGTGGCAGCTATGGGATCAGCCGAGGCGGCACCGGCGCCATCCACCTATCCGGCGGCACCTTCTTCAGCAGCGTCACCTTCTGGGTCGGCGATCAAAACGAGTACAGCTCCTCCGGCGGATATGCCTCGCTCACGCTCACCGACACGGCAGAGGCCACGATCAACGGCCCCGTGGACCTGGGCAACCGCAACAACATGACGGCCATGGTCAACCTCAAAGGCGGCGTGCTGAACGCAAATCGCATCTGGCGCGGCAACCGCACCGGGACTGATGCACTGGTCAACTGGAACGGCGGACTCTTCCGCGAGAACAGCCTCGCCCAGACCGAGCTGTTCAACGGTGGCGTGGCAGGGCTCTATCCGGACGTCACCCTCTATGCAGGCGGTGCCCATGTCGATCTCCCCACGAACGCCATGACGATCGCCATCAATACCCCGCTGCGCGCACCCGCCCTCATGGGGCTGGTCTCCATCCCTGTCGCCACGCCGGGAGTCGGCTATCTTGGCGCACCCTTTGTCAACATCACGGGCGGCGGCGGAAAGGGCGCCTCGGCCTTCGCACACATCGACCTCGTGAGCGGCACGCTCAGCTCCGTCGAAATTGTCTCGCCCGGAACAGGTTACACGAGCGCACCGACCGTCACCCTGCTCGGCGGCGGCGCAACCACAGCCGCCACGCTCGGCACACCCGTTCTCAGCCTCTCAACCTCTGGCGGCCTCACCAAGCTTGGCGCTGGCGTCCTCGTGCTGAATGCGACCAACACCTATACCGGAACCACGGAAGTCCGTGAAGGAATCCTTCGCCTGGGCGGCGCGCATGCGCTCGCCCCGCGCTCCTCTGTCAGCGTCACAGGCGGTCGCCTCGACCTCGCCGGAATCAGCCTGACCAACGAGGAGATCTCGGTCACGAGCGGCACCATCGCCAACGGCGTGCTCGCGACAGGAATCCTTGAAAAGAATGGAGCCGGCATTTTCGACCTCCAAGTCCCCGTGACCCTCAGCACGGCGCACGCCCAGCCCGCGCTCATCCCCGGCCTCTGGGAAGGGCGGCTTGCTGCAGCCTTTGACACGACAACGCCCAACCCCCAGACCTCCATTCAACTCACGACCCGCGCCGTCAATGGCTGGTGCAACTCGGGAGGGACGATCAATGGCGCGCAGTGGCCAGATAATTCCACGTACGTCTACACAGGGTATATCTGGAACCGGGCGCCCACCAACGAGACCTGGACCTTCGCCGAAAGCTTCGACGACCAAGTGCTCCTCCGTATTGATACCACCAATGTGCTCAACAACGGCTCCTATAATACGCCGACCAAGGCGAACGTCACCCTGAGTCCCGGACCGCATCTCTTCGAGGCGCGTTTCGGTCAGGGCGGTGGCGGCGCAGCCGCCTTCATCGCTGGCTGGTGGACCACAAACACCATGTCCTTCGCAGTCGACTTCCAGGGCCGTAATGTGGAAAATATCGACAATTATACGCTGCTCACCGACCTTGGCGACGGTTCGCTGCTCACCCTCAACCAGCCTGAGACCGTTGAAGAGGGGCCAGAGCGCGCAATTGTCAATGTCAACGAGGGCACCCTGCGTTCCATGAACTCCTTGGTCGGCCTCTGGGAGGGGCGGATCAACGTACGCTGGGACACCACCTCCGCGAATCCGTCCACCAGCAACCAGCTGACCACCCTCGCCGCCAACGGCGCATGTGGCTCGGGAGGGACGATCAACGGCTTACTGTGGCCAGACAACTCTATGTACGTCTACTCGGGCTACATCTGGAACCGGGCGCCGACCAATGAGACCTGGACCTTTGCCGAGAATTTCGACGACGAAGTGCTCCTGCGCATCGACAACATCACCGTGCTCAATAACAATGGATGGAATACACCAACCAAGGGCACCATCACACTGACCCCGGGACCGCACAGCTTCGACGTGCGCTTCGGACAGGGCGGCGGCGGCGCCGGCGGCAATGTCGCTGGCTGGTGGAACACCAACACCCGATCCTTCGCAGTGGACTTCCTGGGCCGGAATGCGGATGACATGTCCTTCTACGTCGTGCCCACGGATCCAGGCGACGGATCGCTCTTCAGCCGCACGGGTGTCGACCCGTTGGGCAGCGAAGGGATGCTCGCCGATGTCGTGGTCAACCTCGCGGCTGGCGCCACATTGAATCTGAACAACGAAGTCCAGAAGGTGGGCGAAGTGGCCGGTGTCGGCATCGTGACCAACGGCACGCTCAAGGCAGGCACGATCCTCAGCCCGGCCGGCGACGCGGCCGTCGGCTCGCTGACCCTGGAAGGGGTGACGCTCGCAGCAGGCATCACCTACCGGGTGACCGTTGACGGAGCAACGAGCGACAGCTTGCTCTCCTCGGGCGCGCTGGATCTTTCTGGCGTGACCCTGGTCCCGGCGACAGGCGCAGAGCTGACCGCTTCAACCTATGTCATCGCCCATGCAGAGGGCGGCTTTATCGGCGCGAAACCCGCGCTCAGCGGCTTCCCGTCTAAATATGTCATCCAGCGGCAGGACAAGGATCTGCTGCTGACGAGCCAGTATGGCACGTTGATTATGCTCCGTTAGTACGTGTGGTTTATTACAAGCGTGCCGCGCAGGAGATGATCCTGCGCGGTACGGTTTTTGTGCAGGGTGCGCACCAACTCCGCTCGTTGCCGGAATAAACCGAGGGGGAAGCTTTTTGAGAGGAATGGTGGAATGGTGGAATACTGGAAAAGTGGAAGAAGTCGCCCTCGGGAGGGACGCGCTCTGTCGCGTCCGGCCACGACAGAGCGTGGCTCCAGAGCCGATATTCGGTTTCCCCTTCATTCCAACATTCCCATATTCCAACATTCCAGTGATTGGGCTTACCGATACAGCGGGGACTTCTGCTGGCTGGTCAAAATATTGTAATGCCGCATGGCCATGGTCCACCAGTTGGGCAGGAGGCGGTTGGGCATCTTCCAGAGCAGGTCGTGCGCGTGCGCCATGGAGTCTGCATTGCGGAGCAACGCGAGCAGTTCGCGTCGGTTCAGGGCATCGGGCCCGCGCGTCAAGAGGCGGTCGCAGAGCGATTTATAGTACGAGGTCATGCCATGGTTCAGCTTCTGTTTGACGCGCATCAAGGAGACATGGGCTGCATTGATGTAGGGGTCCAGCAGCACTTGCGCAATGCCGAAGTGACGCTGCAGCCATTCAGGCGGCGGCAGTTCGCTCCGGATCGCGTCCAGGCGCTTCTCCATGTGGGAGACCAAGACCGGCTTCACTATTTCGGGAGGCGTACTGAAGAGTCCGATGCGCAGGAAGAGCCGGCCCAACCCCTCGTGCGCGAGGAGCGCAGAGAGCGGAATTGAGAAGACGAGGCCCACGGTCACGGGCAGCATCCAGAAGAAGAAGACCGGCTTGATCTGGTAGGAGATCATGGCCATGGCCATGCCTGTCAGCGTGTGCCACGTGTGCGCGCGCAAGATCGAGGGCCAGTCAACCCCGCCCGCATCGCGACATTGCGTGCCCCAGGAGATCTCGCGCCCGATCAGGACGAAGAAGACCGAGAGCGAGGTGAAGAGCATCAGGATGGGCGCCAGGAGCGCCGAGAAGAGATGTTCGATGCATAAGCTCAGCGTGACGCGGATGGTCCCTCCGAAGGCCGCGCGTTTGGAGCGGTTGCAGAGGATCAGGATCCAGGCCAGCATCTTGGGGAGGCTGAGGAGCACGATCGTCACCAGGAAGAGCATGAGGGAGAGCTTGCCGCCGCCGATGTCCAGATAGGAGGAGATACCGATATCCGCGTCAAAGGGCTGGATGGTGCGCGAGATGTCGCGATGGTATTGCAGGATGCCGAGGCTGAGGAAGGCCAGCCAGAGCGGCGAGCAGAGGTAGGAGAGGATGCCGAGGGTCAGATGCAGGCGGTTGATCGGATTGAAGCCCTGCGCGAACAGCAGCCAGCTATGCTGGAAGTTGCCCCGGCACCAGCGACGGTCCCGCTTGGCGCAGTCAATCATGGTCGGCGGCAGATTCTCGTAGGAGCCGCCGAGGTTGTAGGCGAGCCAGACCTGATAGTTCGCACGGCGCATCAAGGCCGCCTCGACATAGTCATGACTCATGAAACGAGCACGGCCCGACCCGGGGAGCGCGGGCAGCGAGCAATGTTCAATGAATGGCGCTGTGCGGATGATCGCGTTGTGGCCCCAGAAGTTGCCGTTGTAGGCCTGCCAGAAGTTCAGGCCGGCCTGGAAGATCGGGCCGTAGCAATGCCCTGCAAACTGGAGCATCCGCGCAAAGATTGTCTCGGACTGGATGGGCTGGGGCGCGGTCTGGAGGATGCCCGTCTGCGGATTGGCCTCCATCAACTGGACCATCTTGATCAAGGTCTTGGCCTCCATCAGGCTGTCCGCGTCCAGCACGACCATGTAACGATAGACTGCGCCCCAGCGCCTGCAAAAGTCGCTGACGTTGCCGCTCTTGCGATTGATCGGGATATGGCGCTTGCGGTAGAAGATGTGTCCGAAAGCATTGAGCTGTTTGCAGAGGTCGATCCATTCGACCTCCTCCTCGATCCACTTGTTCGGATCCGTGGAGTCGCTGAGAATAAAAAAGTCGAAGCGGCGGTAGACCCCAGCCTCCTTCAAGGCCAGGAACATGGCGCGCACCCCTTCGTAGACACGGGGGACGTCCTCGTTGTAGATGGGGATGAGCAGCGCGGTCGCCGGAAGCTGGCTGAGGTCCTGGTCGCCGGAGGGCAGCGTCGCTGTGATCTCGGTGCGGTCTTTCCCGCGCAGGAGCACAATGAAACCAATGCAGGCCTGGACAAAGCCGAAGACCACCATGCCGAAGAGCGGGACAAAGAGCGCCAGCATCGCGGTCTCGACACCGGTGAGCCCGCCGCGCCAGAGGATGTCCGCCATGAGCCAGATCGCAGTCGACGATATCGCCAGCACGCAGGAGAAGAAGAAGATGCGACGGCGCACAGCATTACGGGCGGGATTGATAACCTGGATAGACAAAGAAGTGTCAGGTGATTCGCTCATAGTTGCCAAGAGGTCCTGTCGCGGTTAGTGCGTATACCAGAAGAGAAAGCCGAGGAGTCCCAAGAAGAGTCCCCAGGCCAATACGGTTTTTAAAATGGGCGCGGCGTCAAAGCTCTCCATGGCGCTGCCCATGAGTTCGGGCATGAGCCCCAAGTCGATTTCACGCGGCACCATACTTGTGAAGGCGAAGTCCGGCCCTGTGCGAACAATGCGCGAGCGGATGATGTTGGCGAGTTCGTCAGGACGATTGACCGAATCCAGAAAGGCATACGGCCAGCGCGTGGGACCGTCGCCGAGATAGAGCGCGAGCATGCTGTTGCCGAGGGAGATGCTCTTGCCTTGCATCACCTGCTGCGGCAGATAGTGGCCGATCCACTCCTCGATGCGGTTGCGCACCTCGTCGATCGCCAGGCCGGGGATATTCAGCTCCGTTTCTATAGGGCCTGCCTGAATGCGGTCGTGTACGCGCTGGAGGACCAGAGCGGTCAGGCGCGCACGTTGCAAATGGCTGCCCACGCGACAGGCACGAAGATAGTTTTCAACCTTTTCGTAGGCTTCGTTCCACTCCTCTGCGTGCGCGGGATCCCAGGGCGGGAGGCTTATGGATTCCAGAGATAGATCCATGTTTCAGTCACCGGCTTTGTGTTGCGGCAGATAAAGGCCCTGCATTCGACAGGCGCGCCGTCCTTGGGTGCGGAGGCTTTGAAGAAGAGGCGCCAGGTGCGATCATAGGGGTTGTACTGCTGCACAGGCTTTCCAAGCAAGGTCGCATTTTGGACATCCACACTCGCGGTCAGCAGGTTGGTCGAAGCGACATCTTCGGAGACTTCCGGCCACCTGAAGTCGAGGACGAATTTCCGGATGACCGTCTTGCCGTCCGCGACACGGTCTTTATCCTCCGGGTCGGGGATGTCCGCAATGCGCGTAGAGACCGCGCGGCCCACTTCCGGCAGCTTGGCGTTCTCGCTAAACCACTGGATCTCGTAGGCGAACTCTGAGGACTGGCCCGCGGCGAGTTGTTTTTTAGGCTCCCAGAAGGCGACGATGTTGTCGTTGAACTCGTCCACCGTGGGAAGCTCGAGCAAGCGGATGGACCCTTCCCCCCAGTCGCCGATCGGGGTGACCCAGGCAGACGGACGGTCCTGATAATGGGCCTCCAGATCGGTATAGGAGGCAAAGGCGCGGTCGCGCTGGAAGAGTCCGAAGCCCTTGGGGCTCTTGTCAACGAAGGAGCAGAAGCGGAACTTGCCTTCATGAGCGAGCGGACGCCAGAGCCACTCCCCTGCGCCATTGCTCATCAGCAGACCGTCGGAGTCATGAACCTCCGGACGGAAGTCCGAGAAGCGCAGGCCGGTCTGGCGGCCATACCAGAACATGCTGGTGAGCGGCGCTATGCCCAGATGGGCGATCTTCTTTCGCGCATAGATCGCGATCCGGTTGCGCATCACCGTTGTCGCGCCAGGCGTGATGACGAACTCCGCAGCCCCCGCGAGGCTGGGACTGTCAATCAAGCCAAAGATGCGAATCGTGTTATCCTTGTCCCCTGGCCGGTTGAGCCAGAGCGCCCTGAAACGGGGAAACTCCTCGGTGCCGGGGCCGCCGCAATTGACAGCGACGGCGCGGGCGGAAAGGCCATAGCGCAAATCCTTGGCCAGAGCACGGAAATAGGTTGCGCCCTGAAAAACAACGAGTTCGTCGAGATAATCCGGACGATTAATGGGGTAGTGAACCCGAAGGCCTGAGAATTTCATCTTGTCTTCCGGGAGGTTCGCCACACCATTCGTTCCGAAGTCAAAGAGATCCAAGCTGTAAGGGATCTTTTCGACACGTCCGTTTTCAATGAGATAAATCTCGACCTGATCGCTCTGGATCCATCCCGGATGAAAGAGGTGCACCTGGAAAGGAATATGCTCGTAGCGCCAAATAGCCTTTTTCGGATTGAAGCGAATGTCACGATACTGGTCGTAGGTGAGCTTGCGAATCTCCTTCGGCGGCTCCTGACGCCAATCCTCGAAGGCTGCGTTGGCCAGTTGCGAAGCGCGTTGCTTCAGCTGATCGTAGGTAAAGATGTCAGCTTCAGCTGCTGAAACCGGGGAGACGCTGCCCGAAAGGGCCAGCACGAAAAACAACACAACCATTCGTAGCTTTATCATAGACCACACTCTCTTGACCATTGCCTTCAAGACCTGATTATTTCAGGCTAAAAACCCACGTTGAAAATTAATGGTTATTATTATGCATGGTTGGGGCTCGAAAATCAAGAACTCTGTGAAACCGCGCGAAATGCGCTGATTTTCAAAAATCAGCCTTTTCTCCTGCCCCCAGACCCTTTATAGTAAAAAGAGTCCTCTTGCCAAGAAAGGTGCTTCGGATGAATAAACCACAAACCGGCCGCTGGCTCATCACCTCCGTCCTTCTGACCACGCTCCACTGCCTTGCCGGCCCGAAGTGGAGCTATCCCGCGATGCACATCGGGGACTCGCTCTCCAACCATCAGGCAGTCCTCACCTATTTTGAGGAGCAACCCGCGGAGGTCAAACAGGCGGATGAGCTGATCTTTAAAGTCTTGGCAGCGCGCAAAGACGCATCCTATGCCGATGTCGCCACAGCGCCTGACCTCCAGAAGCACTGTGCAGACTCCGGCCGCCTGCTCCTCGGCGGCCCCATGCTCGGCAACCTCTCGCCCACTGGAGCAACCGTCTGGGTCCGGACCGCCAAGCCCGCCGCAGTGACCGTGCGCGTGACCGTGGAGGGGAAAGAGGTCACGTTTGGTCCCGCCCACAGCACAGCCGCCTCTGACTTGACCGCGCTGATCCTTGTAACTGGCCTCCCCGCCAATGGCTCGTTTCCGTATCGCGTCACGGTTGACAACCAACCGACCCCGCGCACCCAAGCCACGAACACTGTGCTTCGGACCTGCAGCGATGACGTCCAGCAGACGCGCATCGTCTTTGGAAGCTGCTTCCACAGCCGCATCGGCACACGCGACCTCATGGGCTCCATCCTCCAGCGCAAGCCTCAAGCCTGCCTCTTCATCGGCGACATCGCCGCCGATGACAAGCGCAACCATTTCGGGCTGCTCCGGCTCGACTATCAGTTGCGGGATTTTCATTCCGCCTGGCGGAATCTCGTGGCAGAGATACCTGTCTATGCAGCGTGGGACGACCATGACTACTATGATAACGACGTCTCCGGCCTCCCTGAAGGCGCCTCCCAAGCGGATCAGCAAAACCTGCGCACAATCTTCATGACCTCCTGGAACAATCCCACTTATGGACTTCCCGGGCAACAGAAGGGCATCTTCTTCCATACGCGCATCGGCGCCTTCGATGTGATCACGCTGGACACCCGCTCCCTCCGAGGTACAACGAAACGCGAACCCCATGCCTATCTGGGCGCGGAACAAATGGCCTGGCTGAAGAAAACCTTGCTGGCCTGCAAAGGGAAGTTCATCATCCTCTCCTCCGGAACCATGTGGAGCGACTATGTCAGTAACGGCAAAGACTCCTGGGGAGTCTGGGATCCACAAGGACGCGAAGAGGTCTTCCGTTTTATTGAAGAGAACAACATCCCGGGCGTCCTGCTCATCTCCGGCGACCGCCACGGCGCACGCGGCTTTAAGATCCCCCGCCCGTCCGGCTACACCTTTTATGAATTTGAAGCCGCCAGCCTCGGGGGCTGGACAGGCCCAGGCGCAGGTCCCGGCGGCGACGTGCAACTCTTTGGCATCCTCGGCACCATGGCCTTTGGCGAGTTCACCTGCGATACCGCACTCCGCGATCCGACCCTCACCTTCAATCTGCGGGGCCAGCAAAACAATCTGCTGTACGAGATCACACTCACCCGCTCCCAGCTCACGCCAAAGAAGTGATGGGCGCATTCTCTGATTCATTGCCTTTGGAGGGTCGGGTTACACCCCGACCGCGGCACGGGTGTAATCCATAGGTGTTAAGCTAAGAGTGAATATTTTTCCGCAAAAGCCGCGAAGAAGAGCGCAAATGTCACGCCCGCCTCACCCGTGAATACACGGACGGCGGAGCGAACATTTGCGCGGAATCAACTCAATTTTCATCAGCAAAAAATATGTTTTTTGCTGATGAAAATGAAACCAGTTTTCCTCCGCGCGGCTATCCATTCCGCCGTCCGTGTATTCACGGGTGAGGCGGATGAGATAGCCGCGCAATCTCTTTGCGGCTTTTGCGGTAGAAATTTCGCCAAACCATGACAAGCCAGAAAAACCTGCTTTATTTCCCCTCTGAAAGTGTATATAGTATGACCCATTCATTTGAACGTACATTATTGCAAGGAGCACTATGAGCACAGCAACAGCCACCAACGAAAATAAGAGCGGCATGGGAACACTGGCATTGATACCGATTCTCTTCGGCTTTTTTGCGATGGGCTTTACGGATGTCATCGGAACTGCCATGGCGTACGTGAAAAAAGATTTCGGCCTCTCGGATTCCGTCACCAGCTTCCTGCCGTCCATGATCTTCCTCTGGTTCTTTGTCGTCTCCATTCCGACCGGCATGCTGACCACACGCATCGGCCGCAAGAACACCGTGCTCCTCAGCTTGGCTGTCACCATCCTCGGCACGCTCCTCCCGCTCGTCAGCTACACGAAATACACGATCTTCGTCGCCTTCGCCCTGCTCGGCATCGGCAACACCATCATCCAGGCAGCCTTGCCCGCGCTCATGAGCAATGTGGTCAGCGCAGACCAGTTGACCAGCCGCCTCTCCCTCGGACAGTTCTTTAAGGCGCTCTGCGCCGCGGTCAGCCCCTTCATCGCCTCCCTGGCCGCCCAGACGCTGGGCAACTGGAAGCTGATCTTCCCGATCTACGCAGCCATCACCGTCTTCGTCGCGCTCGGCTTGCTCTTGACCCCGATCAAGCGTGAGGCGGTCAAGGGCTCTGTCACCACCTTCGGCGGCTGCCTTGCCTTGCTGGGCAACCCCTTCATCCTCGCCATGTTCAGCGGCATCTTCTTTGTCGTGGGCGTGGACATCGGACTGGGCTGCGCCATCCCTCCCTTCCTGCAGGAAGTCTGCAAGGTCGATCTGGATAAAGCCGCCATGGGTCCCTCAGTCTATTACATCGCCAAGACCGTGGGCGCGTTCCTGGGCGCAATCGTCCTCGCGAAATATTCGCCAGCCAAGTGCTTCCCGATCAGCGCGCTCATGGCGCTACTTGCGATGATTGTCATGTTCTTCGTGAAGGATACGACACTCTTCCTCGCCTGCGTCGTCGTCGCCAGCTTAGGCATTTCGAATATCTTCGGCATGGTCTTCGGGCAAGCCATGAACTGCATGCCTGAAAAGGCCAATGAAATCGCAGGCCTCATGGTCATGGCCATCGCCGGCGGTGCCGTCATCCCGCCCGTCATGGGCTTTGTGCAGGGCAAGATGGGCCCGACTGGCCTGATCGCGGTACTCATCGCCTGCCTCGTCTACATGCTCTTCCTCGGCCTCTTCGTCGCCAAGCAAGAACGCAAGTAGGCATTGCGTTATTACCGCTACGCTTTCGGCATTCGCCGAATGGTTTCCGCTTCGCTCCAACGAGCCTTATTGAAAATTCAAATTTCGACGTTCGACCTGTCCGCCGTAGCCTTGGCGGAGGTGGATGTTCGATGTTGAATGTTCGATGTTGGATGTTCGTATTCATTCGCTCCTGCCCGCCGTCTTATCCGCCGTTTTATCCGCCGTAGCCTTTGGCGAAGGTGGAAGCCTTGGCGAAGGAGGAAGGCGTATTCGCGAAGGTGGGTGGTTCGCACCATTCGATGCAAAAATGATGAAAGCAAAAAAAGTGTGTTCGCTGATCGGGAAGATCGTGCTGGGCGAATAGGCGTCCCCGCCTGTTCAATGGACCGGGTGTAACCTTGACCTCCAAAACTTTTTCTCCACGAAACACACGAAAAGTTTCAAGCTTAGCTACGTCTCGTCCGAGACGTCTTGGAGTGCGGTGGCAAGCCGAGGCCGGAGGGCCTGGCGCGACACCGCTTTTCTTTGCTACCTCAAAAGCGGTGTCGCGCGGAATACCGCTTGCCACCGCACTCCAAAACTTTCGCTTACGTCCACGGGAAGGGCACGCGCCTGGCCCGCACGCTTCAAGAAGAGCCCAAAGCACGTGTCCGAAAAAGCTCGTCAAAATATCGGACTTGGGACGTTGGACTTGGGACATGGGGCTGCCGACTGCCACTGCTTACTGCCAACTGCCCCTAATGATACATACTGATGATGCGGGGGGTGATGTCGGTGAGGCTGCGGGCATTGGCGAGGAAGGTTGAGGCCTCTGGCCCGACTGCGATGAGCGGGACCGGGTTGCGCGTATGGCCGCGCACGCCCATGTCTTCGATGTTGCCGTGGTCGCTGGTGATGACCAGCAGAATACCGGCCGGCACGCAGAGTTTTTCAACGGCATCCAGAAATTGATCCAGCGTCTTTAATATTTCACGCGCCTCTTCATAGTTGCTGGAGTGTCCGGCAAAGTCGGTCTGAAAAATTTCAAACAGTGTAAAGTCGTACGCACGTACAACCTGCAGCAGATGTTCAGCAGCCTTCAACGGCGTGATAATTTTAACAGCATGGCCCTTCTTGACCAGCACTTCGCCGGTGATATCGTGTGTGAGCGCAAGCTTGTCGCGCAGATCTTCCTGGGTTGAGATTGTCTCGGGCTGCGTGAGGGCCATGACTGTCGTGACGGATTTAAAGCGGCGCGCCTCCAACTCGTCCACGCTCTCCACCATATAGGCATCCGCGAACCGGCAACGGAGCCCTTTGCGTTTGAGCGCCAGGAAGAGATTATCTTCGCTCAGCAGTTTCCGCAAACTGGGTCCGGGGAAACCTTCGCAGTGGCGCCCCATATACTGGGCGGCATTCACCCCGGTAAACATCGAGGCCTGGCCTGTTGCGCTTTGCGGAAGGCCCTCCATATCCAGGCAGGCGTCAATCGCCACGGAATGGTCTTTGATGAGACGGCACAGGGTCGGGCAAATATCCGGATTGATCGGATTATCCCCCGAGGCTGGACGCAGTCCAATGCCATCCACAAAAATGAAGAGCATTTTCATCGCTTATTTAACCACACTCGGCAACCAGGTTGCCAGCGAAGGGAAGAACATGAGGATGATGCAGGTCAGGACAATGGCCCCCAGAAAGGGAAGGGCACCACGAAAAATGGTTTGCAGGGAGAGGCTGCGGTCAATGCCGCTGACCACATACACATTGATGCCCACAGGCGGGGTGATCACCCCCATCTGCGTCACAATAACAATAATCACGCCGAACCAGATCGGATCAAAGCCCAGTTTCATGACCACAGGGTAGAAGATCGGAATCGTCAAGAGGATCAGCGCCAGGCCATCCACGAAACATCCGGCAATCAAGAAGAAGAAGATAATCAACCCCATGATCAATAGCGGCGGCAAGGGCAGCCCCGCCAGCCATCCCGCAAGCCCTGTCGGCAATCCTGTCACCGCGAGGAAATGTCCGAAGATCGTCGCGCCGGCCACAATCACGAGTACCATGCACGACGTACGGATCGTCTCCTGCGTCGCGGTCCACAGCATCTTCCATGAACAGTTCCGGCCCAGCACCGCAATGATAATGCTGCCCAGCGCGCCCATGGCCGCGCCCTCTGTCGGCGTAAACCAGCCGATAAACATGCCCCCCATGACAAAGACAAAGAGGAGCAGTGTCTCGATGACGCCCATCAATGATTTAAAACGGTCCCCCCACCCGACCCGCGCGGTCTGAGGCGCAAGCGCAGGATTGATCAAGCACTGAACGTAGATCACCGCGCAGAAGAGAAAAGCCATGAGAAGCCCGGGCAGAATTCCGGAAATAAAGAGTTTTCCAATGGATTGCTCGGTCAGGATGCCATAGACAATAAAGACCACGCTCGGCGGAATCAGCATGCCCAATGTCCCGCCCGCGGCAACCGTCCCGCTGGCGAGCGCATCATCATACTTGTGCTTCTTCATCTCCGGCAAGGCGACTGCGGCCATGGTGGCCGCGGTCGCAGGACCTGACCCGCAAATCGCGCCGAACGCCGCACACGCGCCGACCGTCGCCATGGCCAGCCCGCCGCGCAACCCGCTCATCCAGCGGTTCGCGGTATCAAAGAGCCGTCCGCTGATGCCCGCATGAAAGGCGACTTGCCCCATCAGCACAAAGAGGGGGATCACCGTCAGGTTGTAATTCGCAAAAGTATCATACAAGTCAGAGGAGAGCACGGCCATGGCTGCGCGGTTGGTCGTCAGCAGCGCAAAGCCCGCGGCGCCGACAATGCCCATGGAAATCGCCACCGGCATGCTGCAGAAGAGCAAGAGGCACATCACGACACACCCAAGTATTCCGATGGTCATCGGTGTCATGGTGTCATTCTCCTCAACATCTCCCGGCCTGGATAGAGCAGGTGGAAGAGCACCACCATCACGGTCACCCCGAAGGCGACTGCCATCACCCACGGCACCCAGAAAATCGGAATCTCGATCGTCGCGGTCACCTCGCCATTGGCCAGCAGGCGCTGCCCGCACGAGATGCAGGCAACGGTTGCGAGGGAAAAGGCGACAATCGAAACAAGCCGCATCACCGAGTCAACGATCAGACGTCCCAGCCGGTTCAGCTTCTGGAAAAAATATTCAATGGCGATATGCCCCTTCATGGCTGTTGTCAGGGGCAAGGCGCACGCCATCGTGAGTACACCGCAAATGCGCACCACGTCATACGAGCCTTTGACCGGGAAGCCCGTCACCCGCAACGCCACGTCACAGCACGTCACAGTGACCATCAAAAAGAGGCCCGCCCCGGAAATCGCGGTCATGCCGTAAATCACGTAGACAACACCCCTCCAGAACAGACCCAACGGTTTTTTTATGGAACTCATCTTCGTCTCGTTCAATTTCACAGGAATGTTGGAATATGGGAATGTTGGAATGATGGTGAGACGGCGTCCCGGATTTCGGAGGGGCACGCGTCTGCGTGCCTAGGACGAGCAGCCGCTCGTCCCTCCCGCTGTCTTCCAAACGGTATTCCGCTATTCCAGTATTCCATTATTCCCGTCCGCCTTCCAACTTTAGCACTTTAGCACTTCCCCTCTACTTCTTCCCGATCTTCTCGCGCAAAGCTGCCAGGAACTCAGTGCCTTTCAGCCCCTTCGCGTCTGCCTTGTCTGCATTCTCCTTCAACAGGGGCTCCACTTGCTTGCGCCAGGCTGCCTGCTCGTCCGTTGAAAGCGGGATGACCGCGTGCTTCAGCTCCTTCACATACGCAAGACCCGCCTCGTCCGCTTCATTCCAGGACTGTCCATGCTTGGCGATCCACTCCGTGTTCACCTGCTGGATGATCTTCTGGAGTGCGGGGGGCAGCTGCTGCCACGCCTTCAGATTCATGGAGACAAAGAAGACCGTGGTGTAGCCAATGCAGGAGGAATCCGTCACAGACTTGATGACCTCGCCCTGCTTCCAGCCCTTCAAGGTCTCAACCGGGCAGAACGTGGCATCCACGACGCCCTTCTGGAGTGCTTCGTAGGTCTCGCCCTGCGGCATGCTGACCGGCGACCCGCCGAGCTGTTCGACCACCTTCGCCGAGAAACCTGTTGCGCGAATCTTCAGCCCCTTCAAGTCCGCCAGCGTGTTAATCGCCTTCTGCGAAGCGAGGATGCCAGGCCCGTGCGCATGCACATACATGACCTGCGTGTCGGCGAGTTCCTTGGGCTGATACGCTGCATACAGCTCATTGGCGATACGCGTGGCCGAGGCGCCATCCGTATACCCCACGGGCAGGTCCAGCAGTTCCATGAGCGGGAAGCGTCCGCGCGTATAGGCCAAGGCGCTCATGCCGATATCCGAAATGCCATCGACCACGCCCTGGTAGCACTGATCCGCCTTGGTCAGCGAACCCCCGGGGAAAACCGTGATCTGCACCTGACCCTCTGTGCGCTTCTTGATCTCCTCCGCCCACTCCGTGGCCAGCTTGGCCTGCACATGCGTCGGCGGGAAGAAGACGCTATACTTCAGGGAATATGTTTTTTTTGCGCCATCTTGCGCAGCTTGTTTTCCGCAACCTGCTGCCAGGAGCAGGCTGACGGCCGTCAGTGTTGTAAGGAGTGATGTTTTCATGGGAAAATAGTTTACCCCTCTTAAACCATTTACTCAACCTGATTTTCAAAAAAACATTCGTTTTTTTTGCCGGTTGTACTATAATTCGTGCCATGTCTAATCCGCTGCACACCCTCTTCAGCTTGCCAGACGATGGAAACCCGCTCATCTTCCTCGCCCCCATGGCAGGTTATACCAACGCGCCCATGCGCCGCATGTCCAATCATCATGGCGCGGCATTGACCTACACAGAGATGACCTGTGACCGCGGCTTGCTGAACGCCTCAGAAAAGACCTGGTACCTGCTCGAGACCCTTCCGGATGAAGGCCCGGTGGTCGCGCATCTCTATGGCTCTGAACCCGACAGACTCGCCGAAGCCGCGGCAAAGGTGGAGGAGACCGGCCGCTTTGTGGCCATTGACCTCAATGCCGGCTGCCCGGTTCACAGGATCACCGCCTGCGGCTGCGGCGCCGCGCTCATTAAAAATCCGCAGCTCATCCACGACATTCTCTCCGCCATGAAGCGGGCCGTGAAACGCATCCCCATCACCGTCAAGACGCGCCTCGGCCCGTCACCCGACCGCGTCGCCATCTTCGATATCCTCGCGGCAGCCGAAGCCGCAGGCGCCAGCGCCTTGGCCCTGCATGGACGCTTCACCTCGCAAGGCCACGCCGGGCCTGTCAACCTCCCCCTCATGGCCGAGGTGAAGCAGCGCGCCAAGATCCCGATCATTGGAAACGGCGGCATCTGCTCCAAGCATTGCGCCTGGACCATGCTCCGCGAGACCCGTGTCGACGCGCTCATGATCGCCCGAGCCGCCATCGGCAACCCCTGGATCTTCGAGGATCTCCGCGCCACGCTCAACACCGACGTCGAACCCGTCCCCTTCCATCCGACCGGGCTTCGCCCGCGCCGCGAACTCGACGAAATCAACCGCGTCTTGAACGAGCATCTTAAAACAGAAGATGCCTTTTTAAACAGCTTGAAAATGAAGTTTGGCGTGCCGCGCGACGCCGAAGCTGTCGAAGAAAATTTAACCGCCACCTTCCGCTGCCATCTCTTCCGCTATTTGCACGGCCTCAAAGGCTCCTCCTATATCCGCGGACGGCTCCATGAACTCAAGACCCTCCCCGCGATTCACGAAGCGATCACAGCCTGCCTCGAACGCGAAGCCGCCTACCGCGCCACAGCGCCTCTTGGCTCAGCCCTTCCGCGTTAGCGATTCTTGTCCCGTCTCCCGTTTTCATCCACGTCTCGTCCGAGACGTCTTGGAGTGCGGTGGCAAGCCGAGGCCGGAGGGCCTGGCGCGACACCGCTTTTCCTGGCTGTCCCAAAAAGCGGTGTCGCGCGGAATACCGCTTGCCACCGCACTCCAGAGTTTTGTCACACCTCCGATGCCCCATTGACTGGTTGACCGGTTGATCTAAGTGTGTGGCCTGTCTAGTTTCGCCTCCAACTTACTGACACTTAATGACACTTCCAAACTTACTGACACTTCTTAATCCAGTTTCCAGTTTCAAGCCGCAAGTTTCAAATTATGACAACCTTGTCATTTGCTTTCAAGCCTCTCTGTCATGTTCATCGTGTTTACTATATCAGACAAACAGCTCAGATCAGCTGAACCCATCACACTTAACAAGGAGATACACCATGAACAAGCAGATCATGATCACACTACTCGCCGGCACAGCTACGCTTGCCAGCGCAATGGCTCAACGCCATCAACCCGCAGAAGGAGCAGACGAACAGAAGCCTAATCGCCAGGAGATGCGCCGCGACATGAAGCCGGACGCGGAAGGCGGCTGCCCCTTCAAGATGAAGAAGGAGAAAGAGATGGCTCAGGCTTCGAAAGAGCAAGCCAAGCAGAAGAAGTCGCCTCGCATGCAACAGGAGCAAGACGCTCCTCAGCCCATGGAAGAAGGTAGAGGACAGTGTCCAGGCATGATGCGCGGACAGCAAGAACGCGGACCTATGATGGACAAGCAGCAGGGACAGTGCACGTGCAAGGGCATGCGCGGTCAGGGATCCAAAGGACCCCAGCAGGGTCAAGCACCCATGATGCGTGGCCAACAACAAGGCGGTTGCCCCATGCGCGGACAGCAAGGACCGATGATGCGCGGTCAAGGATTCCAGGGTATGCAGCAGGGTCGCGGACCCATGATGCAGCAGCAGGGCGGCTGCCCCATGCGCGGACAGCAAGGCCCGATGATGCGCGGCCAGGGATTCCAGGGTATGCAGCAGGGTCGCGGACCCATGATGCGGGGTCAACAGGGACAGTGCCAGGGTCAATGCAAGGGTATGCGCGGCCAGCAACAGGGACGTGGCCCCATGATGCAGCCACAAGGCGGTTGCCCGAGTATGCGCGGTCAGGGCATGCGCGGCCAGCAAGGTTGCGGCCCGATGATGCGCGGTCAGGGTATGCGCGGTCAGCAGGGTTGCGGCCCGATGATGCAGCAGGGACCCCTTCAGGGCCGTGGCCCCATGATGCAGGGCCCGCAGCAGGGCGGCTGCCCTGAAATGCGCGGTCAGGGCATGCGCGGTCAAGACTTCCAGGGCCCTCAGCAAGGTCGCGGACCCATGATGCAGGGAAGAGGCCAGGGCTTCCAAGGTCCGCAACAGGGCATGGGCCCGATGATGCGCGGACAAGGACCCCAAGGGCCTCAGCAGGGTATGGGACCCCGTCAGCCGAGCTGCGGACCGGATATGGGCAATCGGCATGCCTGCCCGCAGAACAGTGCTGAAGCGTGTCCTGAAGAGTCCCAGGCCGAAGAGGTGACCGGACTTCTCCAGTAGTCAGACACGGTTCTCTCGATCCAAAAAAAGGTGCGATTGCATTCATTTGCAGTCGCACCTCTCTTTTTTATTAACCCCACCGCCAGCCGAGCTGGAATAAACGAAGGAGTATCTTTTTGCATCGAATGACGCGAACCACACGAATGAAAAACGGTTTTACGCGAAGATCGCTATGAGAGGTGCTTGCACGGAAAGCCCCCGCGAGTGGCTGAATACAGCCGGGGCTTATCTCGTGCAAGCACCCGAGTGTCACGCATTGACTCTGGGTGAAGGACGAGCTGTGCCTCCCGTGTATCCACGGGCTTGCGAAGGCACGCCGTCCTTCACCCAAATAGCGTTCTTTGCGAAAAAGCATTCAATAATTGAAGTTTCCAATTTCAACTTTAGAACTCTCGAACTTTAGAACTTCTACTTCCCTCTCGCCTCGGGCACGGCAAAGTCGCCGGTCATGGTCTGCGGCAAGCGGAAGACATCGCCCTTCTGATTGCAGAAGTAGAGACGCGACTCCGAAGGTTTGCGTCCATGGCCGTCGGCCCAGAAGCCGTAGAAATCCGGATGCGCATTAATGGGGCGCCGTACGTAGGTGTGGTTCATCTCGCTCGCTTTCGTCATCTGCCGCACCATCTTCCACGTCGCCCCCGTATCCTCGGAGAGCCACATCGCGATCTCGCCGCCTGGATTGTACGGCTGCGGCCCCATCTGTGTGGGACCGATGATCCGCCACGTGGTATCGCTCTCCACATAGAGCGGGCCCACGTCGTAATTGCTGCCGGAGGCGATGCCCGTCTGAAGCTCGAGCCACTCCGTCCCATTCCAGCGCGCGATGCGCCATTCGCGCGGCCCCATCTCAGGACCGGATTCAAACCCTTTACTCAGCACGTATAGAATGATCGGATGTCCAGCCGAGTCAAATTGAATGTCAGAGAGATAGACATTGCGCCCCTTGCTCTGAAACTCCAACACGCTGGCGGGGTTGATCTTCTCGCTGAGCGGTGTCGTTAGAACCTCTCCCTTGGCATTCTTCCAGGTCGCCCCGAAGTCCTCTGACTCCATGTAGTAAATGTTGGTACGGTAGTTCAGTCCCTTGCCCTTCGGATGCATATTGAAGGCCACGCCGGTCTTCTTGTTCTTCCACACCGCGCTGATCTGATAGTGTCCCTCTTCAAAATAGGAGGTCTGCTTGCGCTCACTCCAGACCGTGCCCTCCGGATTGCTGGTCATCATGTAGTTGCCGCGCCCCGCCACATACCAAGTGTGAATAAAGAAGAACCCCTTGCCGGGATAGTACATCGGCTGCGGATACGAATAATTGCCGGTCCACATCACCTGGAACTGGTCGATGTCGTACGGCTTCACGCTGCGCGAAATCGCAGAGGGCCGTTCACGGCCATGACTGCTGGAGAAGATCCAGATATATCCCTTGTCATCGAGATTGATGACCGGGTTGTCGTGCGCGTCATCGGTCTTCTTATCCAAAAGCAGGGTGGGACGCGCCACCTTGCCTGTGGCATGGTCATAGAACGAGACCATGTGCAAGAGCGTGCTGTTCTTCTCGTCCGTCCCGCCGTAACAGAAGAAGGTCTTGTTCACCTCCGGCGCATACCAGGCAAAGGGCGAGTGGTTCGCGCAATAGGTTCCGAGTCCGCCGCTGTACTTGTAGACATACTCGCTCTTCAGCTTCTGATTGTAATACCAGATGCCGCGGAAGCCATCCGCTTTCTTGTTCTGAAGCACCAATGCCGCAGGGGCAGGCTTCTCCGTCGTCTTTTTCGTCGCAGCCCAGCCGCTCACAGCAGCAAGCATAACCAGAATCACAATTCCTTTAATCCTCATATTCCCCCCTATTCATCCGCATCCTAAGTCCGTCCGTCACTGCACTCAGACATACTATAACGAAACCTCTGTACGGAACTCAAGCCGGATGATTTGGCATCAAGCTCCAACTTTAGAACTTCTTCCTTACTTTCCTCTCGCAGAGGCGCTGAGGACGACACCACTACTCCCACGGCATGTACGGCTGAGAATATGCCTTGTCTGTCCCCTTGTGCCCTGGGAACGCCGACGTCCTCGTCGGCCTCTTGCTTGCCGACGAGGACATCGGCGCTCCCAGGAGCGTTTCCATGACATTGAATGGCATGTCTGTCCCCCTGTGGCCCTGTAGCCCTCGCACCGTCGGCCGGTCCGGCGGCTGCCGGACGACCCCCTCCAGCAAGTTTCAAGTTTCCAGTTTCAAATTCCATCATTCCACCCTTCCTCTATTCCAACATTCCAATGACGTTACAGATCAAACTATGAAGTTGTTTTTTGAGCGCCAAACAGATATACTGCCCTTTTTCTTTCGAGTTTGACTATGCCACGAAGCAGAATACGACGTATAGAACGCATTGAGCACTATCTGGTGCGGATCATCCAGCAAAAGGGCGCGGACCAGGGGCATCCCTGGCCTGTGCGCTTCCTGCTGGGCGTGCTGAAGGGTCTGGCCTGCATTTTTGCCGGCGTGGTGACGCTCCGTCTCTTCTTTTACAATGTCGGCATCATGAAGCGCTATCCGCTGGGCTGCCAGATCATCAGTGTCGGCAACATCACCGCAGGCGGTACCGGCAAAACCCCGGTGGTGGAGATTTTCGCGCGCGAACTTCAGAAGTCGGGCCGCAAGGTGGCCATCCTGAGCCGAGGCTACCGCAAGCGCGAGCTTCCCTGGTATCAGCGCCTCTTCAACGAGCAGATTGAGCCGCCGCGTATCGTGAGCGATGGCAAGCGGCTGCTGCTGGACAGCGAGATGGGCGGCGACGAGCCCTACATGTTGGCAAACAACCTCCCGGGGGTCGTGGTGCTGGTTGACAAGAACCGCGTCAAGTCCGGACGCTATGCGGTCAAACGTTTTGGCTGCGATACGCTGATCCTGGACGACGGCTTCCAGTACTGGAAGCTTCAACACCGGTTGGAAGTGGTGCTGGTCGACAAGACCAACCCCTTCGGCAACGGCCACATGCTGCCGCGCGGCGTGTTGCGTGAACCCATTCGGAACCTGAAGCGCGCCGACTTCGTCTTCATCACCAAATCAGACGGCAACTCCGCGGATCTGCGCGCGCAGATTCATGGCCTCAACCCCTCTGCGGAAATTATCGAGTGCTGCCACAAGCCCCGTTTCCTGCAGAATGTCTATACCGCCACGCAACTCGATCTGGAGTGGCTGAAGGGCAAGACGGTCATCACGCTTTCAGGAATCGCGGTGCCGCAAGGCTTTGAAAACTCGCTGCGTGCCATGGGCGCAAAAGTGATTTACTGTTACCGCTTCGCGGACCATCACCGCTATGACGCGCAGGAAATCATCGATGCCGTGAACAAGGCCGCTGACTTGAATGCCGATGCCTTGCTGACTACGGAGAAGGACGCGGTGCGCTTTCCTCACTTGGAGACCACGCCTGTCCCTGTACTCTACTTGCGCGTGAGCATCGAACTCTTGAGCGGAACCGACAGCTTCCATGATGCCGTTGAACGGATATGCTTCAAAAAAAATGCACGAGCAGGATCATAAAGTACTGAGACATGCGACCGTGGTCGGCGTGATGACAGCCATCAGCCGCGTAGCAGGCCTTGTGCGCGAACTCATCATGGCGTACTACTTCGGCACCTCGGCTGCGCAGTCGGCCTTTGTCGTGGCGTTCCGCCTCCCCAATCTCTTCCGCCGCCTCTTTGGCGAAGGCGCCTTGAGCAATGCCTTCATCCCGGTGTTCACGGAGACGCTCCTCAAGGAGGGCAAGGAGACAGCCTCAACCTTCGCCGCGCGCCTGATGGGCCTCCAGAGCGTGGTCATCGGCGTCATCGTGATCTTGCTCATGGCTGCGACGTGGATCGCTGAGCCCTTCTTCCCGGCAGGGAGCCGCTGGCTGATCATCTTTCCGCTGATGCGCATCATGCTGCCGTATGCGCTGCTCATCTGCCAGGTGGCGATTGTCTCGGCCATGCTCAACACGCAGCAGAAGTTCAAGATCTCGTCGCTGACCCCGGTCATCCTGAATTTTGTCTGGATCATTGCACTGGCGGTCTGTCCGCTGGTGAGCGCCGACCCCCTCAAGCGCATCACCTTCATCTCGTATGCCATCCTGGCGGCCGGCCTTTTCCAACTCGCCTTCCAGATCCCCACCCTGCGCGCCTGCGGTCTGCGCTTCGGCTTCGATTTTTCCATCAAAGCCTGGCGGTCATCCCCGCGCATCCACGAGGTGCTGATCATGCTGGCCCCCACGGCCCTGGGCGCGGGCATCGACCAGATCAACATCTGCGTCGACGGCTACCTCGCCTACTATGCGGCAGACTGGGCGCCCGCGGCCATGGAATATGCGGACCGGATCGCCTACCTGCCCCTGGGCATGTTCTCCACCGCCTTTGTCACGGTGCTGATGCCGACCTACAGCCGCCTTGCAGCCCTCAACGACTTCGAGGGGCTGAAGCAGACCATGGAACGCGCGCTGCGGAACCTGTCAGTGATCGTCGCCCCGGCCATGGCCGTGATGGCCTTTATGGCGCCTGCCTTGGTGGAGCTGATTTACGTATGGCCAAAAGGCGCGTTCAACCGCGACTCCGCCCACTTCACTGCCCTGGCCGTGATGGCCTACGCGCCGGGCATGTTCGCCTTCAGCTTCCAGAAGTGCCTCACGCCGGCCTTCTTCGCGATGAAGGATACGCGGACGCCCGTCACAATCAGCATCGTCTGTATCGCACTGAATTTCACACTCAACGTGCTGTCCATTCTCTTCCTGCCTGTTGGCGTACGGCACGTGGGACTGATCAGTTCGACCGTCATTTCCAGTTTGCTCAACGGCGTGGTCGCGGCGCACATCCTGCGTAAGCGCAAGAACCTGCCGGACTATGCGCTTTTCGCGCCGACCGTCCTCAAGTCGCTGGTCAGCGCACTCATTATGGCGGCCTGCTGCCTCTGGGTGCACAACCTCTTTGGCGCACAGACCAGCAAGCTGATGCAACTCCTGGCGCTGGCCACAGCGGGTGCAGTCGGCGCGGCTGTCTATTGCGGGGTGATGCTCTGCATCGCCAAACATGAGTTAGTGGATGTGCTGGGCAGTCTCCGGAGACGGAAGAAGTGTCAGTAAGTGTCAGCAAGTTGGAAAGTGTCAGTAAGTGTCAGCAAGTTGGAAAGTGTCAGTAAGTTGGGAAGAGGGAATAAACGGAGGGGTAACTTTTATCAACGAATTAAACGAATGGAACGAATTGGAATTAGCTTAATTCGTTTAATTAGTTGAAAAATAAGGCAATTCTTTTGAAGTTATAGACAAGGGTATCCGTTATGAAAGCGAAAAAGTCAATCATTGTAGCGTGTGGCGGAACAGGAGGGCATGTCTTTCCCGGCCTGGCGGTGGCCAACGAGCTGAAGAGCCGCGACCACGCCGTGGAGGTCTGGTTCTCCGGTCGCGCGATTGAAACCTCCACGCACAGCGGCTGGGACGGGTCCGTCTTCTCGACGGGCGCCCGCCAGATATCCCTGATGAACATTCCCCGCATGGCGATCTCTTTTTTCAAGTGCCTGCGCGCCATGAAGCGTATAAAGCCCGATGTGTTGCTGGCCATGGGCAGCTATTCGAGCCTTCCGCCTGTATTAGCGGCGCGGATGTGCGGCGTGCCGATTGTGCTGCACGAAGCCAACGCGGTGCCTGGAAAGGCGGTCGATGCGCTCTCCCGTTTCTCGCATACCGTGGCCACCAGCTTTGAAGAGACCGCACATTGGCTGCCAGGGCGACGGATCGTCAAAACAGGACTTCCTGTGCGCGAGGCATTGGCGGACCAGCCCCGGTTTGACGATGTGCCGGAGGGCGTCTTCACGATTTTCATCACCGGAGGCAGCCAGGGCGCGCACCGCGTCAACGAGCTGACCGCGCAGGCGATGTGTCTGCTCAAGCAGGACGGCGTCCATGACTTCTTCGTCATCCACCAGACCGGCACAGCGGACGAAGAGAAGATCCGCGCGCTTTATGAAAAAGCGGGCGTCCCCGCCCGTGTTTCCGCATTTATTAAAGAGATGGGGCGGGCGTATGCAACGGCGGACCTGGTGATCTGCCGTGCCGGCGCCTCGACCTGTTTTGAGCTCTGCCTCGTGGCTAAACCCGCCTTGCTCATTCCGCTGCCCAGCGCGATCCGCGACCACCAGCACTTGAACGCAGCCACGCTGGTCAAGTGCGGAGGTGCAGACGAAGGCATCCAGCGAGAACTCACCGGGCGCTCCATCACCCGCTACATCGTCAACAAGAAGAAGAGTCCTGACGTGCTGAAGAAGATGAGCGACGCGCTCAAGCTCATCCCTGTCAAGGGCTCGGCCTCCCGCGTAGCCGACCTCCTTGAGCAGCTCCACCGCTAAATGTTTGGGGTGGTGTTTTAAGTGGGTTTCTGCCATAATGACCCCTTTTAGGAGAAGCTTATGCAGGAATGGTTTGATAGGGAGTATACAGCGAAGGAAGTCTATGGCCGGTTTTCGCGCCACGCCCGCAAGTATGCCTGGTCTCTCGTGATTGGAATCTTATCTGGTGCGATGGTGGGCGGCTCGATGTGGCCGCTCTACCAGATCGTGCAACCCGCGCTCATCCAGATGCAAGCCGGCCCTGAGACCCCCCCTGTGGAGGTCTCCCCGGCGGCCGAAGCCGCAGTCGCTACAGCCCCCGAACACAAAGCCCCCCAGACAAAGCCCGCAAAGGCCGCCAAGGAAAAGACGCCGGGCTGGTTACGGGAAGTCGAAAAGGCGGCCGCGTTTCTGGGCATCTCCGTGGTGGACGACAAGGGCCACATGCAGGGATCCTTCTTTCTGATGCTCCTGTTTGTCGTACCTCTGGTACTCGCCTTCCGGCTGATCACCCTTTATCTGAATGCCTACATGCTGAAACGGGCGGGGATCAGCATGGTCCGGGATTTGAGGAGCCAACTGTTTGAGCATCTGCAGGATCAATCCCTCAAGTTCTTCGGACGCATGGACGTCGGACGCATCATGAGCCGCTGCAACACGGACCCCCAAGTACTCCAGTCCGTGATCCTCCATACCCTTGCCGAGATGTGCCGAGCCCCCTTTGAGATCCTGAGCGCAATCTGCTTCATCATCTACTTCGCCATCAAGAATGACATGGTCGAGCTGATCATTATGGTCTTTGTCGGCTTCCCGTTGGCGATGTATCCCCTCCTGTGGATCGGCAAGCGGGTGCGCAAATATGCGCGGAAGGGCTTGGAACGCAGCGCGGTCCTGGGTTCGACCATGCTCGAAAACCTGACCGGCATCCGGGTGGTCAAAGCCTATCATACGGAAGAGGAGGAAAAACGAAAGTTTCACGCCACGAACAAAGAGTGCCTCAAGATCGCCCTGCGCGGCGTGCGCGTGGGCTTGCTCGTGACACCCGCCATGGAGGCGGCCATGATCATGCTCTCCGTTATCTTCCTGGCGTTCTGCGCGTGGAAGGGGAAGACCCTCTCGGACATCGCGCCCCTCTTCATCCCGCTCGTCATCGCCTACAAGCCCTTAAAGTCGCTGGGCAAGATCCAGACCTCCCTGGAACAGGGGCGGGCCGCCCTGACGCGCATGTATGCCTTCCTTGACATGGACATGACCCTCCCGGAGGCCGCGAACCCCATATCCAAGAAATCATTTGAAAAGGAACTGGTCTTTGACCATGTCTCGTTCTCGTACAACAAGGGCGACCGGCAAGTCGTCCAGGATGCAGACTTTGTCTTGGCGCGCGGCAAGACCGTGGCCGTCGTCGGCTCGACAGGGTCGGGCAAGACAACGCTTGCGAACCTGCTGGCGCGCTTCTATGATCCGACCAGCGGCCGCGTCATGATGGACGGGCTCGACCTGCGCGACATGGAGACCGGCGATCTGCGCAGCCTGATTGGCGTCGTCACGCAGGAGACCATTCTCTTCAACACGACGATTGAGGAGAATATTGCGTATGGCACAAAGAACGCCACGCAAGCACAGATTGAAGCCGCGGCCAAGATGGCCAATGCGCATTCCTTCATCATCAATCATCCTGACGGCTATAAACGCATCGTCGGCGACAAGGGTTTTGTCCTGAGCGGCGGTGAACGCCAGCGTGTCGCGATCGCCCGCGCCATTCTCAAGAATCCGCCCATCCTCATTCTCGACGAAGCCACCAGCGCGCTCGACACCGTGACCGAACAACAGGTGCAAGAGGCCATCACGCACCTGATGGAAAACCGGACGGTCTTTGTGATTGCGCATCGTCTCAGCACCGTCCAGAACGCGGACACGATCCTCGTCATGGACCATGGCAGCATCATTGAAAGCGGAAGCCACGACGTGCTCTACGCCAAGGGCGGCGTCTATGCCAACCTCTGCGATGTGCAGAAGAGCGTCAAGTAAAAATCTTTACGGGACGATCACCGAGAGGCGGAGGAAGACGGGTTCTGCGAAGAAGAGGGCGTTTGTAACGACACGTCCTATGCCCGGAACGTCACGTATGCCTGCGACTGGTTGCCAATCGGGCGCGGTCAGCGACGGGGTCGAGAGCAGCGTGTAGCGCCTGCCCGTCAAGCTGTCCCACCACACCTGCAGCGTCACGCCATTCGTCGCAGGCTGCATCCCTGCAAGACCGAAACGGAAGCGGCTTGCGCCATCGGTCGCAACAGTTCCTGCGACCTCCTCGTCAGCGGCCGTAAAGCGGTCACCATCAATATCCGCAGCCGGATCCAGCACCCAGACGCCATCGGAGACCACGGCGCTGACATTGCCGACGCGGTCAATCGCGAACACCGGGACGTGATTGGTCGCAGCCACGGCTGCAACCGTGAAGACGCCTTGCGTGCTGACGGAGAAGAGCGGTTCAGCAAAGCTGTTCCCAGCCTGCGGGAAGATGTAGTAGCCGGCAATGCCCGAGAGCGTATCCGTAAAGCCGCCCCATTCCGCCGTCAGGTTAACACCCACTGCGTAAGCGCCGAAGGCACTGCGCCGGACATGGATGAAGGCGTTCGCGGCGGAGGGCGGAATCGTATCCACGCGATAGGGGCCGGCGCGGACAATGCCGGAGGCGTTCCCGACCCGATCAACAGCCTGGACCTCCACCCAGATGTTGGACCCGTCTGGCGCGAGAAGCTGCGCTGTTGCGCCGGGGAGACGTTCAAGCGCCCCCAAAAGATCATTCGTCGCTGTTGTTGCGCGGCGACGGTAGAGGATGCCTCCGGCTCCTGCGCCATCACTCGACGCGGTCCATTGCATGTTCAATAGCGAAGAACCGGACCAGATGCCGAGCACATGAGAGGTCGAGGCCAATGCCATCGGCGCGCTCGGCGATTCATTGTCCACCAGGAAGGCAGGAGTCCTTGCTTCCGGGGCGGAGAAGTAGGGACTTGACGCAAATACGCGCATCAGCATATTGGTCACGAGCTTGGGAAATTGCGGGAGGTGCGGCTGGGTTGACCAAAACAGGCTCACCCGGTTCGTGACAGGGGCGTCAACCCATTGCGTGGCCACCTGCTCGACGCGCGACGAGGCGACATTCAATACGCACGAGCCGAAGAGGCTTTCCGCATAAACAAGATGGGGCGCAGACCAAGTTGTGCCCCGATCCGCTGAATAGGCGACTTCCAGGGTGAGCGGTTCGCGGTCCGTCTCAGCAACAAAAGCGTCCAACAGGACCATGCCTTCGCCGTTGGTGCTCGTCTGGAAGGCGGCCAACGCTTCAACCCTGGGATTGTCCCGGATCTTAAAGGCCCAGTCCACATAGCGATTCGGAGCCAGCGGATCATTGGACAGGATGTGCAGCGGCAATCGCTCCTGGCGATTCGTGGAGGCGGCCGCCAAGGTATAAACCGGAACCGCCATGCCCCGGTTCGGCACGATCATCCCCGCTGTCGCGGCGCACGCCAGCCACTCCGGCCAGTCCGGCGAGGCGACAGGCCCCACGCGGATATCATCAATATACCAGCCTTCGCGGTCGGTATTGTTATCGCCTCCAAGCTGGAAACGGATGCGGATGGCTGCTCCTGCAAAGGCGCTCAAGTCAAAGGAGACCCCCTGCCAGCCTGCGGAGCCGTTGCCTGCAAAACAGGGCGTGTTGTTCGTCCAGGGCGAATATTCCCACCCGGAAAGATGATGCGTATAAGGGCCGTCCAGTTGTTGGAACGTGACACCATTGTTTGTCGAAACCTCCACGATACCCCCGTCATACGCATTGCCAGGCTTGAGTGAATCGAGTTCCGTGTTGATGGTGTGGCTGAAGAAGAGGCGCGCGCCAGCAGCGGGATAGAACAGGGGCGAGAGCAGACACGCCCGCACAGGGGGCGAACCATATTCGCCTTCGGATACAAGGCTGGCATGGAAGGCATAAGGAGCAGACGCGGTACGCGTATCTGTAATGAACCAGGATTGTCCGAGCGTGTTGGTCTCCCAGGCTGTCGTTAAGGCATCCACCGACTCAAGGGTTCCGGGCTGCAGGGTCCAGCGCAGGGTCACGTTGCCGCTGTTTGTCAGCGTCAGGAAATCTTCACTCTCCCCTGCGACACGGTGGAACACGGTCAGACACCCGGAGGTGGGTGCCGCGAGGAGTTGCGCATAGAAAAGTCCCGTCGTGTGCGGTCCGTGCGTGGCTTCATAGCCTGCGGGATCGCGCGCGACGATCTGATAGGTGAACTGATCGCTCGGCGATCCGGGCAGCGGAATGGCTGCACGATAGAGCGCACCCTCGACCTTGAGCAGGGTGTTGGTCTGCCACGGACCCTCATTGCGCCGCCAAATCAGGAGCGCTGTCTCCACGCGATTCGAATCCGTGATCTCAGCCTCGACCGCGTATGGCGGCGGGGTCACCTGCGTAGCCGCCAGCGGTGTATGCACAATAAAAGGCGGTTGCGGATAGGAGGCCGGATTCAACGGGTCCGTGCGATCCGCATATTCCTGGAGGGTGCTGAAGCCGTCATGGTCGTCATCTGCGACAGCCGACCAGTTATTGGTGCCGAAGAAGCGATACTCCCACCAGTCGGGAATTCCATTGGCGCCATTATCCAGCGCGCTGTCCACGTAATGCGCATAAGCGACATGCGGGGTCGCCATGCTGATGGCGGGAATCGGATTGATTGCCGCCCCTGGCGCAGCGGGCTGGCGCTGTCCATCCAAATACCAGCCTGCAAAGGCGTAGGTTTTTCCGGGCACGGCCGAAGTCTCGGGCGCAACGAGTGAATTCGTCACAACGTCTGTTGCAACCCAGAGGGAGGTGTTCAAGGCGCGTACCACATTCGACGTATGCACGAGCGCATGTTCGGTTCTCCAGTGCCATGTCAATGTGGAGGCTGTTCCCATTTCAAAGGTCACTTCAGAGGAGGGCGCGGAGGTGACGCTCCCAGTGCCGCTGCAGCCGAGCAAGGCGCGGCTGACCGTGTCGGACTCGACCACGCGCAACGGCGCAGTGGCGCGAATCACCACGCCAGAGGCAAGCGCATGCAGGCCGTAAGCCGGCGAAACAGCGCCCCAGGCTTCGGGCGAGCCAAACACTTCCAAAGGGAGTGCAGGCGTAATCGTGAAGGCCTGCTCGCCTGAGACTGGCCATTGCCCCTCGACACCTGCAACGGTTGTTGCTTGCAGCGAGTAATAGAGCGTCGTCCCCAAAGGCTGGGCCGGAATCTGTGCGACATAGCTGCTGGAGACCTCGCGCGACAGGACGTTCGTATGGACAACCTGCGGCGCCAGCGAGGTACGCCAGAGCAGGCGCGGCGAATCCGTGACATAGATACCCGCAGGCCCGATCTCCGCGGCGACGCGATACGCGGTTGCTTCAGGAGGCTGGTTGCCCAGGCCCTCGTGCCCGAAGGTCGGCGGATGGCGGAGCGCACGCGCGGCAAAGGGCGTGGCCGGGTCGCCGAAGAGCGAAATTTCATAATAGCACCAGCGGAAGACATCGCCAGCCTTGGGATTGACCAAGTGGCGCAACTGCTCCTTGGAGCGCATATTCGCAAGACTGAACTGATGCGCCTGGGAACTGAAGATGCCGTCCCAGAATTTACGCTGGAACCGCTGAGACGGGCCGTCAACGGTGTTCGCATATCCCCAGCCGAAGCGCGTATTCATGATGGCCGCAACCGCGCCATTCGTGGCCGTGACCAACTGTTCAGCAAAACAGTCGACGTAGTCATCGAAGCGCGCGACTTCACAGGCCTGTGAATAGACAAAATAGGGCAGACTGTTGGAAAGCGCGGCAATCGCCTGCTTGCCGGCTGTCGCACCGGCATTGATCTTAAAACAGGACCGCGGCGCACCATGGCCGAGGTGGTTGAAGACATGGATGTCCTGATTGAACAGGCCGATCATGTCTGTCCAGAGCCAGCTCAAGTCCGGGGTGTCATAGAGCGAGGTCTCGCTGTCAAAGAAAGATTCATACCCTGGATTCTCAATGCCGAGCGATGTAAAACCCGCGTCCATTGCGCCAAGGCGGATCTGCTCCATGGCGCCTGTGGCATATTCCGCGTCGCCTCCGAAGCCAAGATACTCACCGACCGTCGCAGTCCGTGTCAGCGCGGATGGAGCCTGTACCTCGTACGTCAGCGTCTTGCGAATCATGCGGTTCAACTCACTCGTGTTTGCAACCGGGAAACGTCCGACATGCACTTCCGCAACGAGGTCAACATCGCCTCCGCCGATGCCGTCACCTATTTCACCATAGATCTTGTCCCCGTCATAATCAAAATCGCCGTCGAGACAGCCGTAATAGAGGCTGTCAGAAGGAATGGAGCCCACATTGGTGCTGAACGCGCAGTAGAGGTTGCGGGTCGGCACGAACTGTGCAATCCCCACCAGCAGCACATAGCGCGTCGACCATGTTTCGTAGGCATCGCAGATAAAATTGCGGATGCGCTCCGCATTGTCGCGCCCAGCGTAATTCGCATAGATCCACTCGGTCGTCACGACTGCGGAGGCGAGATTCATCATGTTGCGCGCCGCAACAAGCGCCGTGAGATTCCAAGGCGCAGGCGCATTGGTCAGCGCGCTCGGCGCAATAATAAGATGGTCAACGGTCTGCGGCGTAAGCGCGGAGGAGAGGGCGACGGGATCGCCTGCGGCTAAAGGCGTAACCGTCGTCTCGCCAGGTGTCCCGCTCAGGGCAAGCGTAGCGGAGGCAGGTCTTCTGATCTTTTCCTTACGCCGCTTCATCGCATCCGGTGTGACAGGTTGCCAGGAGACCTCGACCAGCAATTCGCCATGCGCGAGGAGTTTGTTTTCAGAGGGGATGACTTGAACCGGATGCAACAGAAGGGTCAACTCTGACTGGCCGTTCCGATAATCGAGACGCTGCCGTTTCCCTTCATCTTGCTCAAATGCAGGAAATCGCGTACTGCGCTTGTAGAGGGCCTCGTCACGTCTTGTCGGCTTGATGTTTCGCGGATCAGCGCTGAGCGGAATCGCCTCCTGAGCACAAGCGATCGGACGGGCAAGTTGCTGGACAGTCGTCTTTGCAGGAAGGATCCGGACCTCGCCGGGCTGATATCCAGCCGGAACCGGGACTGTCCAACCGCGCACAGGCAACTGCGGCGCGCCAGGCGTGCCGTCCTGCTCGCAACCCGGAAGATCAGCAACGATCCCCTCAACGGTCTCGACCAGGCGCGGCGCCTCAAAGGAGACAACCCAGCGGTTCGTGAGGCTTTGGGACACAGGTGCCCCACCCGCTGTCATGCACCATGACAGAGCGCCCACACAGACCAGCCATAGCCGGTAACCGCGCTGGAATGATGGAATGATGGAATGGTGGAATACGGTAGACCCTCTGGGAGGGACGAGCGTCTGCTCGTCCTGGGCATGCAGACGCATGCCCCTCCCGGAGGCCATATTCCGATTTTCCATCATTCCAGTATTCCAATATTCCACCATTCCATTATTCCTCTTCCTTACCAGAACCCATACTGTCCCGAGCCAATCACATACAGGCCGAGGAGCAAATTAGTGACCACATGCGCAATAGCCGCACTCCAGATCGTGCCTGTGCGCACCGTGAGCCAACCATAGACCACGCCTGCGAAAATCCCAGCCAGCCACCGGTCATGTTCAAGCCCGAAGACCACCGCGACTGTCCAGAAGGCCTGCTTATCCAGGAGGGAGAGCGGAAGCGTCCAGAACTGCCCCTGACGCAGCCAGCGATAGAAGAAGCCACGAAAGAAGAACTCCTCGATAATGGCAATGACACACGCGGAACCGACGAGCTTCATGAGGGTCAGCGGCCAGCCTGCCTCGGAAGGCGAGAAGGCGAGAGAGGCATGGCCCGGGGGGAGCGCAGGGAAGAAATCAGGATGATAATAACTGGGCAAGTCGCCCGGCATCATGATACACCATTTGTTATAAAAGAGCTGTGCAGCGGGCAGCATGCGTCCGAAGCCAGGCGTCTCCGGCAGCACCCAGGCCAGGGTCACGACCACGCCTGCAACAATCGCCAAGGGCAAATTCGCAAGCGAAAAAGCCGAATAGGTTTTCCACGGCTTCAGCCAGAGAAAGAGCGCTGCGCAGGCCACGGATTTCAGGGCATAACTCCAGGGATAGAACATGCGCGGACACCTGCCGAACATCTCCAGCCCTTGCAGCACGAAGATGACGCCGATCCAAAGCACAAACGGCGCCACGTGCCCAGCCACTATTTTATGATCTGATTGCATACCCCTAACGATAGCACTTCCACGTGGCAGACTCAAGCCTAGAGGTTAGCGAGAGGATACTTGAAACTGGGCGCCCTTCAGAAAGTGCCATTCTCGAAGCCGGGGCGGCAGAAGCTCTTTGCGGTCGGGATCTCCGCATGGATGCCGTTCCGGATGCGGCCCAGGGTCACCAGCATGGACAAGATCGCATCCTCCTGTCTGGGCAAGTGTTCGCGCAGGAACAGCCAGGCGGAGATCGAGCGTTCCACGGCGACCAAGACCACCTTGCCTGAGCCATTGGCATCAAACCGGCTTGATTCTGCAAGGATGCCGCGCTCCCGGGCCTTCATCTCAAAATGGCTACGCAGCGCCCGGCTGACCTTCGGAGCGAGAAAGGTATGATACCAGGTGATCACCTCGAGCATATCCCCCACGCTGCGGGCCAGTTCCTCATAATCGCAATCAGGGTCCGGTGTTTTCGCGGCCTCGACCCACTCCTGGGCGAGCGCCTTCAGGTCCGCATCCGAGTCTTTCAGCCACGTTTGGACACACTTCATATACTCCATGGCCATTCGGGAGAGCGGGTGCTGGCGGACCTGCTGTCCAAGCGCCTCCTCCTTGCGCATGTATTCATCCATCTCCGCCGCATCCTCTTCCTCGTGCAGAAAAGCGTTAGCATCCAAACCATCATCATCCTGCCAACCCGTTTGCAGCCACCCCTGTTCAGCCTGCATGATTGAGGCCTGATTCAACTTATCGGCAAGGTTGTTCCAGAAGGTCATGTTGGTGGCATCGTCCCGGTCCGGCTTCCGCTCCGCCTCCATCTCCTTGCCCATCGAAAACGTCCGACACTGGCGCGTAAACGCACAGCGTTCACACCAATAATCACAGTAATTGTAAATACCCAAAATAAACCGTTCTTTGCCCATCTGTTTCCTTTCCTAGCCGATATCATTAAACATCGGCTCTTCTTAATTAGTTGACGACCCTAAACAAAATACCTTTTCTTTAAGATTAGCATAATTACGTTTTTCAGATCAATCTCGGTTTCTTCTCTATTTTTTTTCATTGCGACAGCACAGAGCGCCCCTGTATCATACTCTCAAAGTTTATAAACTATGATAGGGTCGTTAAAATGAGTGAACTACTAGAACCAACCGTGTGGAGAAGTTGCCGGGCATTAGCCAATCGCACCCGGCTGTCATTATTGAAAGCGATGATCGACGAACCGCCTCTGTGCGTCCAGACACTGGCGGAACGCTGCAAACTGAAGAAGAGCGTGTGCAGCCAGTACCTACGCATCCTGAACGCACGCGGATTTTTACAGGCGAGCCGCCGCGGGCGATGGGTTGATTACTCCCTGGGGGCGAACCCCAGCGTCAAACACGCAGACGACCTCCTGAAGGCCGTCGTCAGAGCACTAAGGAGCTGTGCAAGCGTCAAAGAATATGCGACCGTATTAAAAGACCTGACGATCTTCACCTGCCCCAAGCGGATTTTAATAGTACGTGCCATCCAAGCCAATCCAGATCATTCACCCGCTGAATTGTCCGCGCTATGTCGCATGCCCTACCAAACCCTCCATCGGCAACTGAAGAAACTCGAACGTCGGGCCGTGATCACCTTGGACGAATCAATCGTTGCCTTATCCAGCCCCACGCGTCCTTTAGCTAAAGCACTGCTCAAACTCGTCTTAGAAAAGAGTTAGCTCCCCTATCACAGTTTATAAACTGTGATAGCGTCACTTCGTGAATTATTACCGAAGTCATTGTGCGTCCAATTGTTGCTTACAGCCTTTATTTACAAGGGTCTTGCATCATCCGTGCAAGCCAATGCAAACATCTGACGTTATCACAGTTTATAAACTGTGATAGAGCAGTATGCTGAATTTCATCTTTGAATAACGAGAGCATATTTTCATGAAAGGCTCGTGTTTATTGGGATTTCCCGTCATTTAGCGAGGTCAATATATCCATACCCTTCTATCACAGTTTATAAACTGTGATAGTGTCGCTCCTCACCCGACAACTGCCAAGAGGGCAAAAACATCGAGCAATAGAAGGGGTCATATTGCCCTTCGGGGTGACACATAGACGGAGTTGCCAAAGCGGGGTAAGCTATCACAGTTTATAAACTGTGATAGGATAACTTGCTGGTCATTTCATTTCTGTCTGCAAGGCAAACGTCATTTTATATTACACTGTTGGATTTTGGCGAAGACCTCTTCACCTGAAACAGGGTTGACTCCTCCTGAACGAAGTTCTGCAAGTCTTGCTTTTGCGATATAAGCCATTTCCCGATCAATCTCCTGCTCGGGTGGGTTCAAACTTAGCCGCTCTTGCTGCTCTTTTAGTCTCCATCGAATACTGTTGGCGAGCAACAACAGGCCACAGCCCAGAGCGCAGCAGACCGTGAAGGTGCACATCAGAAAGACAAATAACTGATACATCGTATGCATGATGTGAAAAGCTTGCACCTCACCCGCTGTCAAAACTTTTCCAACATTTTTTGCAACCGACTGATCGCATTTGTTGAAAAGGATAAAGAATGTCGGGGTTGCCAGGGCTACTGCAAAGGCCGACCATCCGACCAATGCACCTCCTAAAACAAAGCACACGGATCTCAGACTGTTATAGTAACTTGGAAGGACGATGCCCGGCAGAGGCTCCAAATCTGCATATTGTTTCTTGCCTTGAAGATCATATTGGATGTGTTGACCGAAATAAAGCCACGTCGGAAGACAAAACGAGAAGAGAGGGAATAGCGCTGCCCATGCTACAGGATAAGCGCCTCGATATCGATACTTCCAGTGCCAAAGCGAAAAAACTGCCAGATAGAGATTTGGAAAATACATTCCCAATATAATCACTGGCAATGTCCAAACAGGCGGCTCCCATTTGCTCTCCTTCCATGCAATGCCTGCAATCACGCTGGCAACAGAAAGCCAGAACATGACAGGTGTGAGCCGCCACCATATTGATTTCTTATTCATGTTAATGTCCAAATGCGCCGATTGTTCCTTCTGTCAGTAACAGATAGATTGCTGTGACACCTCGATAAACCAAGGGTATCCACAAGAAAGAGGTCATCAACAAACTTGCCGTGATTAGACAGTCAGAATAGAAGCGCTGTTTTCTGACGGCAATAACTGTATGGATGATCAATACTAAATCTAAGGCCAATGCGCCTTCAATAAAACGAGCCGTCCATGCACCCCAATAACATTTGCACCTTATACACAGAGACAATTGAAGAATAATGCCTACAAGCACACAAATGAAGAAAATGGTTAGTTTTATGTCTTTATTCATAATCAGTTTTTGTCTTCATCTCTTGATGAATGAAACAACTGTAACTCCGATGTATGCGAGAACCCCTACATGAATGAGCATCGTGGCAATGCCTATTCGGGTGTACAGTAATCGACGCCAACGGAAAGCAATAATGACCACCATAACTAGACTTGTAAGCCAAGATAGCAGGCTACCCAGCCACATGGGGCACGCGATTAATAGACCGAATCCAGCATAACCTGAATCTGCAGGTTCTCCCCAGAAAAAGATAAGTACACGGAGGAGCTGCAACGGCATGATGCCGAGCGCTATGCTTAAAAGCGCAAGCCAAAAGGCTACGATGCTTAGACGCTGTTCTTTCTTATCTATCATCTTTGCCTATTTCTGGTTCTCAAGTTTCACTTATTTCTTAGCAGCCTTCTTTTGCTTCGGCGTCACCAGATAGGGAGCACGGTCAAAGGCGTCGTTGGCGAGGCGCGGGTCATGTCCCTTCTCAAGGATGGCCATGAGCTGTTTGCGGAGCTCCTGCTTTTTGCTGGCGTACGCTGGATCATCCGCTACGTTATTTCGCTGATACGGATCGTTCTTGATGTCATACAGTTCCTCGCCCGGCCGCTTTTCAATACCGAGTCGCCACGCTTCAGCAACAAGCGGATTTTTGCTGTTTTCAACAAGCCATGCTTTGGTCGGCGAGGAATCAATATCCGCATACCCGGTATAGGTGTTCTCCCTCCAATCATCGGACGTCGGGTTGCTTCCGTCTGCTGCACGAAGCGGATCACCCATGGGATACCGGTCTGGCTTGAAGTTGATCGTATACAGGAAATCGCGCGTACGCAACGTGCGAATCGGATACGGCAGATGTCCTTCACGCGCTCCACCGACATGGACTTCGCGCCCGATCAGCGCCCAGCCGCGCAAGCTCTCTTCGCTGCCGCCTTTTGCAAGCACGGGCAACAGGCTCTGTCCGTCCATCTCCGGAAGCGCAGGCGCCTCCGCAGCCGCAAGGAAGGTAGGCGCCATGTCGACCAGCGACACAGGCGCTTTAATGACCTTGCCCGCTTCAATGCTGGAGGGCCACCGCATGCCCAGCAACACGCGCGCACCGAAATCACAGGTGTTGCACTTGCCACGCGGGAATCCCGGCGCACCGTGGTCGCCGGAAATAACCACCAACGTATTGTCCAGTTCGCCAAGCTTCTCGATCTCTGCAATGATCACACCGCACGCCGCATCAAAAGCCTGAGCTTCGCCCAAGTAATCCGCAAAATCTTCCCGCAGTTCAGGGACATCCGGCAAGAAGGGTTCGAGCTTCCCCTTGAGCGCATCGGGATCCAAGTTCCATAACGCCTTGCCAGATCCCTTTTCCCATTTGCGATGCGTATTGGTCGGATGGAAGGAGTAGTAGAAGGGTTGGCCGGCTTTGCGCTTGGAGAGGAAGGTGCGGAAGTTTCCGCGCACCTGCTCGAAGATCATCTTCTTGGCGGCTTCCTTGTCTTCTGCTTTCGACACGTTCTCTGAGAAATCATTGAACTGTGAGCCCGAGGCGTTATACAGACACTCCTTGCCGCCGATGAGGCCGAGGCGGATGTGCGTCTTGTAGGTGTGACCGATGTGATACCCGGAATCCCGCAGGGTCTCTGCCACGCCCTTGACCGTGAGAAAGGGGTCGGCTTCCGGACCTGCCCACGGACTGTGCAACTGCGCATGGGACCCGTTGCGGAAGAAGTGACGTCCTGTGGCCAGCGCCCCTCGCGAAGGCGTACAGGATGGCGCGCTGATGAAGGCTTGATCGAAAAGCGCGCCCTCGCGTGCGATACGGTCAAACACAGGCGTCGTCATGATGTCATTGGGCGATGGCGCTTTCGGATCGCTATAGGCCTTGGCATAGCGCCCCAGATCATCCGCAAACAGCATCACAATGTTGGGACGCGTCTTGCCCATGCAACAGTGAACGCAAACCATTGACATCACTGCATAAACAACTCTCTTCTTCATGTACGTTCCTCCTATTTCAAAAAGATGCCACAAGCAGTCCCGCCACTATCCCGGCGAGCAAGACCCGAATCGGCGAGACCGATGTAAAGGCTGTCAGAACAAATGCGCCTGCGGCAATCACCAGCGACGTCATATTGGGCACGGTCTTGAGAAGAGACACCGTTAGAACATCGCTCCCCCACAGGCTGTTCACAATCAGTGTCAGCGCCGCGACAAAGACCAATCCCGTCACCGTGGGACGGAGCAGATCGAAGATGCGCTTCAGGCAAGGATGATCGCGATGCGTGGCCCAGTAGCCTCCGAAGGCATTCACGCAAAACAAAGAGGGCAGACAGACCGCGACCGTGCACACGAGAGCGCCGATCGCAGGAAACCAAAAGCCTGCGCCCGGATGACTCAACGCCGTCACGCGATAGCCTACGAAGGTGGCGGTATTGACAGCCAAGGGGCCGGGCGTCATCTGTGAAACACCGAGGATGTCGAGGAACTGCTGGTGCGTCAGCCAGCCGTGTTTGATCATCTCCTGCTGCACAATCGGAATCATGGCGAGCCCGCCACCGACGGTCAGCAGTCCAATTTTAATAAATACGTAGGCCAGTTTAAACATAGTCAACTCAATCCCCTGAGGCGAGCTCCCGACGACGTAAGATCACGATGCCGAACAGCGCGAAGCAGACCGGGACAATGAAAAGATTCCACAGCAAAGCTTCAAAAAACGGTTTCGTCTCAATGCGTTCCCCGTTAATCACCGCCTCCAGCGGGTCCATGCGGATGGCATGCTCCGCGATGATGCTCACCATGCGCGAGACAACAATCCCTGGCCGTTGCAGCCACTCTTTCTCGTCCTCCTGCGAAACGACTTGTGTCACTGATGTCCCCACCATGACCAGCAGCAGCAACAGCGTGGAGGTAAAGACCGCCACAGGCAACGAGAAGCAGGCGCTCAGCGTCAGCCCGAAGGCGGCCAGCAACGCCAGTATGCTCCAGTGGATGATAGCAGAACGCACCAGGTTCGCCTCAAAGGTCCCGCCCTGCGTCAACACGGCAACATCTTTGCGGAACCGCAGCATCAGCGCAGAGCTCTTATCCGGGGAACCCGTATGCGTGAAACTCATATTAAAACCAGAGATCGTCTGGGTCTCTCCGAAAACGACACACGAGACATCAAAGACGATTTCATTCAAGGAGAAATCATTGAGAGGAACCTCGATCGCGCGCGCGCCAGGATTGTCAGGTGCTAGACGGCAGAGGCCCGCCACCTGCGTCCGCGTGCTATACTCCGTGTCAAAGCGGATGCGCACCGTGACGATTTCATTTGTCGCGACAGGACGGACTAAGCTAAAGCGCCACTCGACGCTCTCGCCGGGGTTGACAATCGTGTAACGTTCACGCGCCTTATCCGTCAATGCGCGCAGGATTTGAGCTTTGGAAAAACCTTTCGGCAATTCTTTCTGCTTCTCCAGAAACGAATAGGTCTCAAGCGCCTCTTCCCGGGGCGTCGGCAAGATCGGGCGCGCAACATGCCGGCTCACCAACTGGACCTCGTCGCGCCACCCTGCGCGTCGCTGCTTCCAGCGGAGCTGCGCGTAGACCGCACCATAAACAGCCATGACGAGCAGGCCGTTCAACACCAGCAACGCCAGCCATTTCCCCAACCAGAAGTCAAAGGGGCGGACAGGCTTGACCGCTGAAAGCTGTATGTTCTGATTGTCGATTTCAGCGGCAAAGAGCGCGCAGGCGGCCCAGAGCGTCGACAGGCAGAGGATGCCGAAGGCGAAGCTGATCGTATACATCACCAAGATGCGGCAGTCGCCCTCTGGCGTTCCATCCCCCTTGATGACTGCTGGCAAGAGGGTCACGCAGGCCGCCATCAGCACGAGCAAGGCAAAGACCGTCTTCGCGCGCAGGGCTGCCCGCAAAGAGATCAACAGGATACCAAAAATTCTTCGTATCGTTTTCACATCACTTTTCAAGGAATGGCGCAATTTTGAAGGCTTCGTCATTCGCTTCCGGGGCAACCACTTTGAGGAAGTAGGCTTCGAGGCTCATCTCCGGGAAATCCTGATGCACAGGTCGGTCCACCTGTTTCTCGATCTGCATCCGCACAGCGTCCGCTGCCTCGGTTGACAACCCCGGTATGGAGAACCGGACAATCTCTGGATTGCGAAGCAGGTCGCGCGTCGCGCCATTCGCACAGAGGAGGCCCTTGTTCATAATTGCGACGCGGTCGCACACGTCTTCCACATCGGCCAGCAAGTGGGAGGTCATCAGCACGGTCACGCCGCTCTTGGCCAGCAGGCGGACCAGATCCTTCACCTCGCGGCAACCGATGGGGTCGAGTCCGGAGGTCGGCTCGTCAAGGATGAGCAACTCCGGCGCATTAATCAGCGCCTGTGCCAGGCCGACGCGTCGCGCCATGCCCTTGGAGAAGCGGCCGACCGCGCGGTCAGCCGCATGCGCAAGCCCGACCATCACCAGCAACTCTTCGGTGCGTTGCTTCGAAGCCGCATGTGGCAAACCAAAGAGCGAGGCATAGTACATCAGTGTCTCACGCGGCGTCAGGAACTCATGCAGGTGCGACACTTCGGGCAGATACCCCAGACGGGACTTGACAGCAACCTCTTCCGGACCGCGTCCATCAAAGAGTTCTATCGCGCCGGTTGTCGGACGCAAAAGGCCCAACAGCATCTTCAGCGTCGTGCTCTTCCCGGACCCATTGGGCCCGAGCAGTCCGACGACCTCGCCCTGCTGGATGGTCAGGTTCAAGTTCTTGACAGCCTCAACCACGGGGCGATGCCAAAAATCCTTGAAGGTCTTCCCCAGGTTTTTGATCTGAATGATTTCATTCATAGCATCCATTATCCTAAATCTCTGTTTGAGAAGGAGAGGCATCCTGCTGTGATGAACAAGCTACAGCACCCCAGCGCATAGAGGCCCGCCTCTGACACATAGCGCCAAGGGAGCACGCCGCCTTGCGCCAATGCATCGCACATCCAAAAATGCTGGAGGTCCGGCAGGATGCCCGCCAATCCTCTCTGCACCGAAAACAGGGAGCCATTCATTGCAAAGAGGTCTCCCGCCAGTCCGACCAGCAGCACCAAGACACAGACCGCGAGCGCCGCCCCTGTCTGTAAGCGTGTTGCCAAGGCCGTCGCCAAAGCTGCAAAGATAATCACGGCGAACAACACGAGAACCGCAACAGGAATAATCCGCCATTCGAGTTCACTCACATACGACGGCGCCTGTTTCATCAACACGCGAAGATGACCTGCACGGTCGTAGAGTCCGCAGAGCAGCACCACCGTCAGTTGCGAGAGCGCGATGCCGACAAAGGCGCTGACACCAAAACGTCGACGCTTCGCAACCTGTTGAAAAGCGGCGAAGAGCAAAGCGGCCCCTACACCGCACATGCCCAGAGTCAGCGTCACGGAGTCCATGAGATATCCGGCTTCCTCGCACGCATCCTCAGGAGCATGCTGGGTATGCGAACAGAGTTCAGGCACGACCAGATGCGCTGACCCGCGCTCCGCCAAGAGTGTCGCGGCTGTCATCCCCAGCCAGAAGAGCAGGATCACCCCGCAGACGCCCAGCCATTTTGAAATCACGAAGAGGGAGCGCGAGACCGGCTTGCCAATAATCGCAGCGGCCGTCCCCCGCGTGATCTCAACAGCGACAGACCGTCCTGCCGTGGTCACCGCCAACGCCAGGCCAAAGACCATCATCGTCGAGAAGCCGCTGTCCCGCGCCAGCCGGCCCTCTTCGCTGAAGCGATGAAACTGGAAGACCGGCACCAGCAAGGTGGATAAGACGCCAGACGCGAAGATCAAGAAGGCGACCGGTTGTTGAATCGATTCAACAACCGTTGTTCTGGCGATGGCAAGACTTTGCTGGATAAACCGCATACATCACGACATTAGCGCTGGGCATTACGGGCGATCAGTGAGGCTTTGAGCGCGACCAGGTCCGTATCCGCAGGCGCGGCACCCGAGGCGACAGCCGCCGCAGCGACCGCATAAGAGATTTCAACGAAGTTACGACGGTCAAACGGCTTTGGAATGATATAGGAAGGACCGAAGGCGAGCTTCTCGTTCGGATAGAGCGCCTGCACCTCTGCGGGCACGGGCTTCCGGGCCAGCTCGGCAAGAGCTGTCGCAGCCGCCACCTTCATCTCCGTATTGATCGTCCGCGCACGGACGTCCAAGGCACCCCGGAACAGGAAGGGGAAGCCCAGCACGTTGTTGATCTGGTTCGGGAAGTCCGAGCGTCCGGTGGCCATGATATACGGCCGTCCTGCGAGCGCCTCAGCAGCGACCGACGGATCGATCTCTGGATCCGGATTCGACATGGCGAAGATCGCAGGGTACTCGGCCATACGCTTCACATCGTCACCGCTGACACAGTTCGCAGCAGACACGCCCACAAAGACATGCGCATCGACAAGGGCTTCCGAGAGCGTCTTGGCTCCGCCGGCTTTGACTGCATGACGGCGCTTATGGTCATTCAAGTCTGTGCGATCCTCGCTCAGGACGCCTTTGGTATCACACATCGTCAAATGCTTCACACCCGCGGCCTTGCACATATCCGCGATGCGGATGCCCGCAGCCCCTGCGCCATTGATCACCACGCGAAGCTCATCAATCCCGCGCTTGCAGAGCAAGGAATAGTTCATGACACCCGCCAAGGTGATCACTGCCGTACCCCACTGGTCATCATGGAAGACCGGGATGTCCAGCATCGCATCCAGGGTGTCCTCGATCTCAAAACAGGCCGGGGCAGCGATGTCTTCCAAATTGATGCCGCCATACATCGGCGCGAGCGCGGCAACCACCTCGATGATCTTCTTGGGGTCGGTCTTGCCCGTATTCTTGCCATCCATGCGGCAGCAGCCGAGCGGGACAGGCCAGGCGTCCACATCACCAAAGGCCTTGAAAAGGACGGCCTTGCCCTCCATGACCGGGATCGAGGCCTCTGCGCCCAGATCACCCAGGCCCAGAATGGCGGTACCGTCCGAGACGACCGCCACGAGATTCCGTTTCGCGGTCACGTTATAAATACTGGCCGGATTCGCGGCGATTTCCTTTACCGCATGGGCGACGCCCGGCGTATAGGCCAGGCACAAATCGTTTTGGGTCTTGAGCGGCTTGGTCAGGTTCAGACCGATCTTACCGCCTTCATGAAAAGCTAGCACTGTTTCGCGATTAACGGGAGTCGTTGACATATCAGATGTTTCCTTTTTTAAAGTGTATTATTTTACACTTTTTAGAGGGAAAAAGTACAGCGTTCTTATATCTATTCAAAAAAATATAAAGCAGGGCTTGCGGGTATGGCACTGGTTTTGGTATATTAAAAAACCTTTTTCCTTAGTGGAAGTTAGGAGTACGGAGAATATTATGCAAGCCTTGGTTAGTTTTTTATATGTGATTGAAGTGATCGTATGCCTGCTGTTAGGCGCTGTGGTGCTGTTGCAGAAGCCCAAAGAGGGCGGACTGGGCGTCAGTTTTGGCGGCGGCACGGCTGAAGCACTGTTTGGTGCGCAGACCGGCAACGTCCTGGTCAACATTACGATTGTACTCGGAACCGTTTTCCTGTTGAACACGATCGTGCTTTCGCGCTTGACCTCCAGCGGAGCTGATTCCGTCATGGAAAACGTCAGGACAGCTCCCGCAGCAGCACAGCAGCCCGCACTCCCCTTCTCGGGCGGCGCGACAACACCTGCTCCTGCGACACCCGTGGCTCCGGCTCCTGTTGCACCCGCTCCAGCCTCAAAATAATTCTTTTCGTTCCGGAGGGGTGTCTGAGTGGTTTAAAGAACCGGTCTTGAAAACCGGCGTGCCGCAAGGTACCGGGGGTTCGAATCCCTCCCCCTCCGCCAACCCAAGTTAAAAGTTAAAAGCTACAAGCTGAAAACAGTTTGTGGCTTTCTTATTTTCCGGGAGGGATGAGAACCTTGGTTCGGACAAACGCGCGCAAAGCCCCAGTGTATTCACGCCGGGCGACCGCCCGTTTGAGGCTCGTCCGGCTCTTGCCGGACGAGAGCGATGAGCGCCAGCGAAAGAGCGGCAATCCCTCCCCCTCCGCCAACCCAAGTTAAAAGTTAAAAGCTACAAGCTAAAAACAGTTTGTGGCTTTCTTGTTTTCCGGGAGGGATGAGAACCGAAATAAGTTAAAAGTAGAAAGTAAGAAGTAACTTTTAGCTTTTCACTTTTCACTTTTCCCGCTCAGTTCTTCCTTGAGGCGCTGGTCGAGGTCGTAGGCCTGGAGCGCATTCAGCAAGGGACCGAGATCGCCCTCGACAATGCGGTCGAGGCTGTAGAGGGTCAGGTTGATGCGGTGATCCGTCATGCGGTTCTGGGGGAAGTTGTAGGTACGGATGCGCTGGCTGCGGTCGCCGGAGCCGCGCAGGTCGAGGCGCGTCTTGCCGAGCTTGGCCTCTTCAGCCTGGCGCCGCTGGTCGAGGATACGCGCCTTGAGCACGCCCAAAGCCTTATCCTTGTTCCGATGCTGCGAGCGCTCGTCCTGGCATTGCGCGACCAAACCGGTCGGCAGATGGGTCAGGCGAATAGCCGAGTAGGTGGTGTTCACGCCTTGTCCGCCGCAGCCCCCTGAGCAGAAGATATCTACACGCAAGTCACTTTCAGGGATTTCGAGCGCATCCTCTTCGTCGGCCTCAGGGAAGACGATGATGGTGGCTGCCGACGTATGGATGCGTCCTTGGGCCTCGGTCTCGGGAACGCGCTGCACGCGATGTCCGCCGCTTTCAAACTTAAATTGCCCGTAGGCGCCGTCGCCGTTAATGGAGAAGACAATCTCCTTATAACCGCCCAGCTCCGTGCCGTTCGCATCGATGATTGAAATTTTATAGCCCTTGTTGTCGCAATACTTGGAGTACATCCTGAACAAGACAGCGGCAAAGAGCGCGGCCTCTTCCCCGCCGGTCCCGGCGCGGATTTCAAACATCGCATTCCGGGCATCCGCCGGATCCGCAGGCAGCAAGTTTGAAAGCACGGCGCGTTCAGCGTCCGGCAGCTTGGCTTCGATTTGCGCGCTCTCCTCTTTCGCCAGGGCCACCAAGTCAGCATCTGCGGACGGATCCTTTGCGAGTTCGCGATTGCCCTCCAGCTCAGACAAGAGACGGAAATAGATGTTTGCCACATGCTCGAGCTTTTTAAGCAGCGAGTGTTCGCGAAGCTTTTCACGATAAAGCTTTTGATTCCCGAGCACAGCAGGATCGGAGAGCGCAGCCTCTGCGATCTGTACTTTGGCCAGAACATTTTCAATATGGGCTTTATCGAGCATATAAAATAAACAAAACGGGCCGGAATACGTTTGCGGCATGCCGCTACGTCAAACCAGCCCGTTTCAGCTAAAGAAAGCCTAGGCCTTCTTCATATTGTAACGCTTCATAAAGGAGTCAACACGGCCTTCCGTGTCAAGCATGGTCTGCTGTCCCGTAAAATACGGATGGCAGGCTGAGCACGTGTTCACACTCATTTCCTTCTTGGTGGATCGCGTCGTTATCACATTACCACATGCGCACGAAATCGTTGCATCTTCGTACTTCGGATGAATATCCTTCTTCATAATCAAAAACCTTTCGAACTTAAGGAACGAAAATATTAGCGAATAACCCCCACACAAGGCAAGGACGAAAAGCAGATTTTAGCGATTTTTTTATTTTCACTGATTTTGGGCGGGACTCCTTGAACAGAATTGCTATACTTACACTCTTTTAAAAACGAGTATTACAGAAGGCTAAACAGATGAAAAAAGCACTTATTACGGGCATTACAGGCCAAGACGGCTCCTATTTGACAGAGCTCCTGCTCAGCAAGGGATACGAGGTCCATGGGATTATCCGCCGGGCGAGCTCCTTTAATACAGACCGGATCGACCACCTCTATCAGGACCGGCACGAAGCGGATGTGAAACTCTTCCTCCATTACGGCGACCTCACGGACTCAAGTAACTTGAACCGCATCATGGAGAAGGTCAACCCTGTTGAAATTTATAACCTGGGCGCGCAATCCCATGTGCAAGTCTCCTTTGAGGTGCCCGAATATACGGCAGATGTCGATGCCCTCGGCACGCTCCGCCTCCTGGATGCCATCCGAGAAACGAAGATTGATGCGCGGTTCTATCAGGCGTCAACCTCTGAATTATACGGGAAGGTCATGGAGGTCCCTCAATCCGAGACAACCCCCTTCTATCCGCGCTCGCCCTACGCAGTCGCCAAGCAGTATGGCTTCTGGATCACCAAGAACTATCGGGAGTCTTACGGACTTCACGCCAGCAACGGCATCCTGTTCAACCATGAGTCGCCCCGCAGAGGCGAAACCTTTGTGACGCGCAAGATCACCATGGCTGTCGCACGGATTCATCGGGGGCTCCAGGAGTCTATGTATATGGGCAACATCGATGCGTTCCGCGACTGGGGATATGCGCCTGACTTTGTGCGGATGATGTGGATGATGATGCAGCAGGAGAAGCCCGATGATTATGTCGTCGCGACCGGCGAGATGCATACGGTCCGCGAGTTCATTGAAAAATCGTTCCTGCATGTCGGCCGCACCCTTGAATGGCGCGGCAAAGGCGTACATGAAGAGGGCATTGACACCAGCACAGGGAAGGCCGTCATCAAGATCGACCCGCGTTATTTCCGGCCGGCCGAGGTCGAGCAGCTCCTGGGCAACCCCGCCAAAGCGAAGCGTCAACTGGGCTGGGTGCCCGAGGTGACGTTTGAACAATTGGTCAAGCTCATGACAGACGGAGACCTGCGCCTGCTCGACAAAAAGGGCTATGAGATTGGTTTTTAATCAACGCCACGCGGAGTAGAAATCGTGCAAACATCTGATCGTATTTATATCGCCGGGCACAACGGCATGGTGGGCTCGGCAGTCTGCCGTGAACTGAGGGCGCGCGGCTACACAAACCTCATCACCGCCAGCCATCGCGAACTTGACCTCATTGACCAGGCGGAGACGCGCGCCTTTATCCTGCGTGAAAAACCGGACGTCATCCTGTTTGCGGCGGCGCGCGTGGGCGGGATCGAGGCCAACCGCACCCTGATCGGCACCTTCCTCTATGAAAACCTGATGGCCTCCGCAAATGTCATCCACGCTGCGCATGAGGCGGGTGTCCCCCGCCTGCTCTTCCTGGGCAGCACCTGCATCTATCCCCGTCTCGCACCCCAACCCATCCCGGAGGAGAGCTTGCTCACAGGGCCGCTGGAACCCACCAACGAAGGATATGCCCTGGCCAAGATCGCAGGACTCAAGATGTGCGAATACTACCGCCGGCAATATGGACGGCTGTATCATTCGGCCATGCCCACGAATCTGTACGGTCCCGGGGACAACTATCATCCCTCCCATTCGCATGTGATGCCCGCGCTGATCCGACGCTTTGAAGAAGCGCGGCTTGCGCAGGCGCCGTCAGTGACCTTATGGGGCACGGGAACGCCCTTGCGTGAATTCCTGCATGTCGAAGATCTGGCGCGCGGATTGCTTTTCCTGCTGGAACATGCGAATCCGCCGGACTGGGTGAACGTGGGTTCCGGGCAGGAGGCGTCGATCCGCCAGTTGGCGGAAATGGTCAAGGACGCCACAGGATTTAAGGGCGAGCTCGTGTTTGACACGACCATGCCGGATGGCACGCCGCGAAAATTCTGCGATACCACGCGCATCCGCAGCTTGGGATGGCGCCCGACCATTTCCTTGGCAGACGGCATTCGAAGGACGGTTGGTGAATATCGCGCAGCTTTAGCATCAGGTACACTACGCGCTTAACTATTTTTTGAACCTTCTTGGCACATGCGACGTTCAATAGGTTATCTAAAGGAGCATAAAAATGAAGACAGGGATGATACAGTTGGCAGGGGTCTTTTGCCTGGCAGGACACGTGATCGCGGAACCCATCAATCCGGCACTGATGCAGCAGGTTAAAGCGTCTGTGGAGAAAGGTGCGAACTGGCTTAAGCAGAGCCAGAAGCCAAACGGCGCCTGGTCTGAAGCAGGCATGCCTGCACTGACAGGTCTCCCGCTCTGGGCTTTGGCCTCTTCCAGGCTCCCCGCTTATCAGGAAAGCGCGGACAAAGCTGTCGTCTTTATCACCGGCCTCCAGAAGCCGGACGGAGGGATCTACGTTGAGCAGCCTGACAAAAAGGGCGGCGGACTTGGAAACTACAACACCTCCATCTGCGTAACCGCGCTTCATGCGACAGGGCGCAAGGATTTGGCTCCGTCTATTCTGAAGGCTCGTGCATATATCGCCTCTTCACAGCACTTTGGCTCTGACGAGCATCAAGGCGGCTTTGGATACGACAAAAACAACAAGCGCGCCTATACTGATCTGAACAACACGACCTTCTCCATGGACGCCATGCGACGGACCCAGAGCGTCGAGGATCTTCGTCCAGCTACTGAAAAGCGCGTCGACGTCAACTGGGAGGCCGCCTTGAAATATGTTGAGAAGATGCAGAACAAGGACGGGGAGACCAAGGGCGGGTTTGCGTATAATACAGAAGACCCGAAATCGGGCGCGACAACCAATGCGCAAGGCACAGTGATGCTCCGGGCGTATGGCAGTATGACGTATGCCGGCGTGCTCTCCATGCTTCACGCGAATCTGGACAAGAGCGACCCGCGCGTACGCGGCGCCTTTGACTATGCCTCCAAATTCTGGTCCGTAGACGAACATCCCGGACAGGGCCAGCAGGGCATCTATTTTTACTTCAACATCATGGCCCGCGCATTGAGTGCCGCGACGGTGGACACGCTCCCCAAGGGCGCGGGGGAAATCCGTTGGCGCGAAGAGATGATCACGAAAGTGCTCTCGCTTCAGAAACCGGACGGCTCCTGGGTCAACGACAACAACCGCTGGTGGGAGAACGATCCCGTGCTGGCGACATCGTATGCGATGCTCGCGCTCGAGTTCGCAAGCGGCCTAACAAAGTAAGCGCAGGCAAGTTCGACGCCAGCCGAGCGGGAATAAACGAGAGGGGTAACTTCTTAAATTAAGAGTTAAACGTTAAATGTTGGGAGTTAAAAGTTTGAACGCTTAACGCTCAACGCCCAACTCTTAACGCTCAAGTTACAGGCAAGCCCCAAGCCTTCAGCTGAGCCTCTATGAAGGTCACGCTTTGTTCGTGCATCTTCTTGGAGCCAAGCTCTGGCATGAACAAGGGGCTAGCCTTAAATCGAATCGGCTTCAACGGGTCGACAGGTCCGAAATCTTTAATAAGCTTCCCGTTTTCAAGAAAATCCGTCTGCGCCGCGATCGCCACAAGGGGCACATGTGCACGTTCGGCAAGCTTTGCGCCGAGCGAATTAAAGCGGCGCGCCTCAAACACCGACTGGCGCGTTCCTTGCGGGAAGAGGAGGACAGACATGCCGCTTTGAAGGCGTTTCGCCCCCTCCTCAAACACGGTGGCAAGGTCTTCACGCGCATTCTTACGCGTCACGGGGATACAGCCGACAACAATCGCCGTATGGCCGATAATCGGAATTTCAGTCAGGCTCTTCTTCAGGATGATCGACAGTTTATCAAAGGCATTCAATGAAGACGGATAGATGACCGTCTCCATCGTGCTCATGTGATTGGACACATACACGACAGGCCCCTTATACGCGGCGCGCGCCTCAAAACCCTCAAAGGTGATCGTTGCGCCGACCCCTTCCGCAAAATTCACAGCGGACATGCACGAATCGGCCCAGGCATTGTGATCAAACTTGCCCAAGATTCGCCTCCAGGCACACAGGCCGATTGAATCCAGGCACACAGCCTTTGCACAACGCAATCCCAGCCACGCGCTCTTCTTCGCGATACGCTTAGGGCGAGCCTCCTTCGGGGTTTCGTAGCGTCCCGTTGTCAACAATGCTTTTTGAAGTGTCGTATACGCTGTTTTCATTTGCTAGATCCCATGCGGCGACTGGTTAGACGCAGGCGACTTTCATGACAATTTTTTTCACGGCCATCGGCGCGTGGAGATAGCGGCTGGGCAGATGCGCATCATTCGGATAAAAAATCGCAAACATGCCAGCTGAAATTTTTGTAAGGCTTGCATCGCCCTGGTAGAAACCGATATCCTTTTCCGCGTTAAAAGGATCGACGGACTTCTGGTCAACGAGAGGCGCATAGCCGATATATTCCTCGCCTGAGACGACGAACTGGATATCGATATACTTCCGATGCGCCTCCAGCTTTCCGCCTTCCAAGGGCTTCGTCTGATATGTTTGTGTCAATACGAAGAGACGATCCCCGTCGATCTCCACTCGACCGTCTGGCAGTGCCGCGAGATTCGTGTTTCTCAAAAAGTGGAACGCTGCTTTGAAACGTGCATGCAAGCATTCATAACGGTCCGTGTTCTCAAGTGTGTCGATAATCATATTTAATCTTCCTTTAGCGCCTCATGCTCCATACTGTGCCAGAAAGTGGACCAGGCCGGGCAAGGCTTGTTGAATCATCTCGCGACACGCACGATAATCTGAAAGCGATCCGCAATAGGGATCAAATACATCACTACACGCGGGCGTCTTTGGGTCAAAGGAGCGCATCAGATAAATACGATCGCGAGCGCTGGGAACGCGTTGTAGCACCTTTTCAACATGACGACTGGTCATTGCGACAACGATTGTCGAGGCATCGACCAACTCCTGAGTGACCAGCCTGCTGCTATGATCCTTCAAGCTTAAACCGCATTCTGCGATAGCTGCACACGAATATTCTGAGGCTGGCGCCCCTGGGTCTGCGGACGTTCCTGCCGAGCTCACGATCCAGTCCGAGTCTGGCGGCAATGCTGCGCGCAACAACACTTCCGCCATAGGACTGCGGCAGGTGTTTCCAGTACAGACAAATAGGAGTTGTTTCGGCATAACCGCAACGATTAATCAGGGATGATCACCCGCCAGCCCACAGTCCCCATATTCTTTGTTTTCAGCGGAATCGATGTCGCGATCGTGCCCTTCTGAGTATCCTGAGCCTTTACACCTTCTGGTGTGACTGGCGGCTCCTTGGTGGCTGCGGGAAAACGGGGGTCATCAAGAGCGGGCGCAGCTTTTTTTGATGACGCTGCGACAGCAGGCGTTGTCTTGGGCTCCACGATTTTCTCTGTATCGGGCTCAGGCGTCAGGACGGGGTTGCTTTTTGCGACAGGCGTTGCCGGACGCGTGACGGGGGTTGATTTTTTCTGCTGGGCCTCCTTGCGCTGGGTGACAAAAGTCTCCTTGAGCATCTGGTTCTCCTTTTTAATCGAGCCGATCTCATTTTGCAGCTTCTGGAGTTCAACCGATTGATCTGCCGCCTTTTTTTGTGCGGCCAGAGCAAGCTCCTGCGCCTCCTGATTCTTCTTCTTTTCAATATCAGCCTTCAAGTCGGCGAGCGCCTTGGTGACTTCGCGAAGCTCTTCAGACGCTGGCGAGGCAACCGGGGCGACTGGCGGCGCCTGGACGACCGGGGCGGGCGCAGGCTGCGGCTGCGGCGCTACAGGGGGGGCAGTCACTGTAATGACAGGGGCGGGCGCAGGCGTATTGCGTTGCGCCAAAGCAGCGTCCAACAGTTTTACCTGGAGCGATGACATATCCTTTAGCAGATAAATGCCCATGCTCAGAAAGACAAGCACGACGGCGCAGAGCACAACCGAGAAGGAGATCGACAACATCATCACGCGTTTGCGCGCCTGGGCACGCTCAGCGTCGATGTACTCTTGAAAGGCTTTCAAGACAGGGAATGACTCAGCATTCGAGCCTGCGGCTTGATACATGGCAACCAGATTGCCACTTGTGGCATCGGGTGCGTGTTTCGGAGGAATATCATTCATGCTCATAAGTGTACCCCAACGAGGGCTCTTGGGAAAGTCTAAAATGGAGAAGGCAAAAAACAGATTGCCTTTTACGCCTCCGGGATCGCCACAGCGACCCGTACAGGTTTTAGAAGTTGTTCTAATACAGCGGGAGCGATTTTCACAAGTAACCCGCGTCTCCCCCCATTGATATAGAGCTCCTGCAGGTCAAACAAAGTAGCCTCCGCATAGACCGGGATTGGCTTTCGCAGTCCAAAAGGACTGGTTCCGCCAACCATATACCCTGTATGGCGTGTGGCGGTATCAGGAGCGCAAGGCGAAACCGACTTCACGCCCATATGCCGCGCAAGCTGTTTTGCTGAAATTTCGCAGTCGCCATGCATCAAGATGATCAGGGGCTTCTTGGCCTCTGTCTCCATGACGATGGTTTTCACGGTTGCGTGCTCGGGAATGCCCAGCGCCTGTGCAGCATGAGCGGTCCCGCCATGATCCACATAGGTGTAGGTTATCGCCTCAAAGGCTGCGTGTGCGTCGCGCAGGGCGCGTATGGCTGTTGTTACGGGGATGTCCATGTCCGCCATTCTCCTTCAATGATTGGCCGAGTGAAATGAGTTCTTCGATAAACGATGCCTGTTCACGAAGAGGGAGTGATTCAAACAATTTATGCGTTTGTGACCGCAACCGGAAGAAATGCGATTTCGGGTGGACGCGCGCAGGCTGCGCATACGGTCCCACCCGCCGCGGCTTACGAGGACGCGACAGCACATACTGCCGGCATCCGAGCTGACGGGATAAGAGCGTGTGCGCCTGTTGCACGCAAGCGCAGTCCTGTAAGACATGCGCCAGTTTTTTTTGAGCCTTTGCCAACGAACAGTCGCACGTTGACGCGGCTCGGGCGCGTGATTCCCGTTGGGGATTATGAGCAGATTCGGAAAGAAGGGCCCACGATGCCGGGACCGGGGCTTCGAGACCGGCGATCTCACGCGCTTTTTGCGCGAAGGCTTTATAGCGCATGGCTGTTTTATAGCCGATCTGCGGGCAATGGTCTGCGAGCCACCCCTTGATCCCCGGTTTACGGCCGCGAATGCGACCGCAGCCCTCTTCATGGTCAATGACAAGTCCATTATCGACAGCCGGTTCGAGATCCAGAAGCATGGCGCCAAACCGTAAAGCATCCTCCACGGAATCGCGCGTTTTATGCCATTGCGCAAGAAGCTCTTCAGGAGACGGGGGCGGGTTAAGTGAACGAGCTTTTCGAATGCGCCGACGCTGCTCGCTCTGATAGCGAAGGCCGGCCAGCCGCTTCTGCTGGCGTTTGCGCATGAGGCCGGAGCTGATGTAGCGGCTCAGCATATAGATGCCACAGCCAATGCCGGCGAAAAGAAGAGCAAAGAGGAAGAGCCACGCGATGCTCCCTTCGAGACGCTTCACATAACTCCCCCCGACATCACTTGAGAAGCCTATTTCTTTTTGTCGCATACCCTGCCCATCGAGTTGTCAAACACCATGAGCATACCCCCTGCTTCAATTCAATGCAACCATAATCTCAAATATTTTTCTATTTGAGATTATGGTGTATTACTACATCTACCCAGTTTGAGATCTATATTATCTTTTACTTTACTACTACCATTATGGCATACTTTTGCTTTTAAAAATGATCCTTACGAAGGAACGGATATCATGATTCATCAAAAAAAAATGGTCGTCTCTCTTATTGCCTTCAGTGCCATGACACGGTTGCTCGCGCAGACGGATTTAGACTTTGCAGATCCGGCAAAAGCAATCCCCCCACCCTCTTGGGCGGTCGGACAGGCCAACCGCCAATCCACCTATGACGCTCTGCCTAACTTCGTTACCCCTCCCAAAGGGTTCGGCAACGTCCCCTTCTATTGGTGGCTCGGCGATAAGCTGACAAAGGATCGCCTGTCGTGGCAAATGGATCAACTCAAGGACCACTCGACCTCCAGCCTCCAGATTAACTACGCCCACGATGACAAGGGCGGCAAATCCTGGGGCTTCACCTTCCCGAGTGATCCCGCATTGTTTTCCGAGAAATGGTGGGACCTCACGAAGTGGTTCCTCAAGGAATCCAAGAAGCGAGGCATGTCCATCAGTTTGAGCGATTACACCCTCGGCTTCGGCCAGGGCTGGTATGTGGATGACATCCTAGCAAAATATCCTGATGTGAATGGATACACACTCTCCCACGCGACACGGCCAGCCAAAGGCGCACCCTTTAAAATGGAGATTAACGCAAACATCATCAGCGTCTCCGGATTTAACCCCGCAACAAAACAGATCATTGACCTGCGCAAACACGTAAACGCCGGCCTCCTTTCGTGGAATGTCCCAGCAGGCGACTGGAGTGTGTCCACCATTGAGACGCGCGCACATGATATGTCGCTCGACCCCATGAACCCCAAATCAGGCAAAGGGATGATCGAGATGTTTTTCGGTGTCTTTGAACAGAAGAATCCTGGAGAGGGCGGCAAAGGCCTCAACTTCTTCTTCTCCGATGAACTGGTCATGGGCGTCAGCGGGAACATGTGGAATGGTCTGGTTGCCGAGGAGTTCAAAAAGCAGAAGGGATACGATATCGTCCCAGAGCTGGCCGCCATCTTCACAGACATGGGGCCGCGTACCGCTAAAATTCGACTGGACTATTATGACGTGCTTGTCCGCTTGCAGGAAAGGCACTACTTTAAGCCCATCTTCGACTGGCATCAGGAGCGCGGCATGATTTATGGCTGTGACCATGGTGGACGCGGACGGGATGTGGTCGAGTTCGGTGATTATTTCCGCACGCAGCGCTGGAATCAAGGACCCGGCGCAGATCAGCCAGGCTTAGGCAAGAACGTGACAAAGGCAAAAGTCGCAGCCTCCATCGCCCACCTGTATGAACGTCCCCGTGTCTGGCTCGAAGGCTTCTACAGCAGCGGCTGGGGCACAACCAGCGAAAGCGTTGCAGACGCCATCTTCTACAATTACACGTGCGGGTTCAACTTGTTATCCCTTCATGGCCTTTATTATTCAACAAAGGGCGGCTGGTGGGAATGGGCCCCTCCTTGCAATCATTTTCACATGCCCTACTGGGTGCACATGAAGTCGCTCATGAAATGTGTTGAACGTTTAAGCTGCCTCATGAGCCAAGGTTATCACCGTGCAGATGTGGCCGTCCTGTATCCCGTAGCCGCCATGGAGGTGGACAGAAAGGACGGGAAAAAATCTGTCGAGACCGCATTCCGCACGGGTGACGCGCTCTATGCAAAAGGTATAGACTTTGATTACATGGACTTCGAATCTCTCGCACGTGCAAAAGTCGTTGGAAAGACGCTGCAGGTTAGCGGTGAAATCTATCGCGCTCTGGTATTGCCTTCCATGAAGGCAGTGCGCTGGTCCACACTGCAAAAGGCTGTCGAATTCCAAAAGGCCGGCGGGCTGGTCATCATTGCCGGCGATGCCCCCGTGGCAACAGATCGCGCAGGAGCGAATGACCCTGAAGTAGACAAAGGCGTGGGACAATTGACAACGCGTGTTGAAAAGGCTGATGACGTGATCTCCGTTATTGAAAAAACATTTCCGCGCGACTACACAGGGGAAGGCATTGTTAATCATCGGCGTATCGGCCCCCGCGATGTGTATATGATTTACGATGCTTCGAAAAATTCAACCGCGACATTCCGCGCGACCGGAAAAGTCGAACTGTGGAACCCCTGGGATGGAACAACAAGGTCACTCGAAGCCGTCAAGCAATCTGAAACCGAAACAACGCTCCAATTGCCCCTCGACAAAAAAGATGTTCAACTGATTGTGTTCTCGCCGGGCAAGGCAACCTTACAGGACGCAACAAGCAAAAAGGTGGAGATTGCCAAAACCATTACCCTCGACAGCAAAGACTGGGGCTTCGAAATCAAACCTGCTCTCGATAACCGCTTTGGTGATTTCCATTGGCCAGCAACAGAGGCGTTCATCGGCGCGGAAGCAAGAATTTACCATTACCAAGCAGGAGGCAGTGGAAATCAAGAGGCCAAGGCTGTAGAAACAGAAGCCGGCTTCGGCCCAAAGATGTGGGTGCTGGGGCCCTTGCCCAAGGACTTCAAAAATGATAATCTCGTGAAACTCACAGCGATCCAGCCAAAGATAGCCCTGTCCTTTAATGGCAAAAACTACACCTGGAAACCTTATGAATTTTCCTGGCGGTGGGGCAAAAAAGGCGATCCAGGACATCAAGGGTATCACGGCCTCAAAGGTGTCGTCACTGATGAGTTTCTCTGTCTTGGAAAACCCTCCGGAGGGAAAAACGAGACCATCTATACTACGGAAGAGGCCGGCCCCGTGTATTATGTCTGGACGACCATTCCCGTTGAGAAGCAGACCGTCGCGTATCCAGATGCTGGCGGAGCCTTAAAGCCAGATGCTATCTGGGTCAACGCTCAGCTGGTTACGGCGGCCTCAGCCGTATCCCTCAAGCCAGGTGCAAACACCTTGCTGGCCCGTTATACAAAAGCAGGCCGCGGCTATATCGTGATGACCACAAAGAAGCCCAACCTTCAAATATCGACAGAAGCATTCAGCCCCACCGCCAACTGGATCTGGCATCCCCAAGAGGCAAACGGAACGTTCAAGATGCAAAAGCTTTTCTCCATCGATGCCCTACCCAAGAAAGCAAACGTCCGCATCACAGCGGATGATAGCTACACGTTGTATGTGAATGGAGTTTCCCTCAACAGCCTGAAGGTCGGACTTCGAACAACATGGACTGTTGTGGATTCACACGACGTGCTCAAGCAACTCAAGAAGGGCCAGAATGAGATCGTCGTTGAAGCCTCAAATAGGGGTGGCGATGGAGCAGCAATCGCGGAACTGTATTGCGATGGACAGCCCGTTGTTTCCTCAGACGCAACATGGACTGTTTCCAAAGCAGATGAGCAACGTTCGCAGCCCGTGAAGGTCATTTCTTCCTTTATAGAAAGCATGTGGTATAACCACCCCATGGGACCGCCTAAGCTTCTTGATATCACCGTTCCAAATGCTAAGGTGGATGCAAAGGGACGTCCAATTTACGAAGAAAAACCGCTGGCCATGAGCTGGTGGAAAAATCAGAACATCCTGCCGTTTGACCTCTATCCGGAAACTCAAAATCCGACAGGTGTCTATACGTTCATGTCCCCGCCAAACTTGCGTGAGCTGCTTATCGATGACCCAGAAGGTTTCGTGGAGGTCACCGTCGGAACATCCGCTGCAACCGCCCAACACCTACGGGTAAAGCCTACAACGTGGGGACCCAAGTATAGCCAGCTCTTTACCGTAGAAAAACCAAGTGCAACGCCCCAGCGAGTGACGCTCACTGTTAAACAGAAACGCGGCGCTTATGCAGGAGCAGCCTTACCTGAATATGTCCGCCTGACGTGCGGAGAGGGGCGCTTCGACCTCGGCGATTGGTCGCAGAACGATGGCCTCAGCTGTTACTCGGGTGGCGTTTGGTATCGCAAGGAAATCGATGTTCCGTCTGCCAAGAAGGTGGTGCTGAATCTCGGAGAGGTGAGCTCCACGGCCGAGGTCTTTGTGAACGGCAAATCTGCCGGCATTCGTATCATGCAACCCTGGACGTTTGATATTTCTTCTCTCGTCAAGACGGGAGCCAAAAACAAAACCGAGGTCTTGGTGTACAGCGCCATGGATAATCACTACCGTACCATCCCGACGCGCTATCGCCGTCCATATAAGTCAGGCCTCTTCGGACCTGTCACACTGGAGCTCACGGAGTAGCAATCACCATTAACGCCTGTTCAGTAAATCTTCCCTTGGCTCGCTTTGTAGAGGCTGAAGGGGCGTTTGCCTTGTTCGGAGGGGAAGGGACCCAGAACCTGAAGTCCGCGCTGGCGCAACAGCGCCTCCCAGTTTGCAGGCTTGTCGCCTTCGTCGAACCCGATACTGCGCGCCGTTGTGCCCGGCTCCCCATAAACCAAGGTGCGGACTTTGCTCCATAAAAAACCGCCCGTACACATGACGCAAGGCTCGCAACTGGAGACCAGTTCATAGTCCGACAGATCCGTCATCTGAAGCCGATCATGCGCGTTGGCGAGCGCCAGCATCTCCGCGTGAGCGAAACTCTGGTTGGCCTCGATGACCTGATTGACGCCGACGCCCACCAGTTCGTGTGTCCGACCATGGAAGACCGCAGCGCCAAAGGGACTGCCCGTGTGTTCACTCACATTCTGTTCCGCCAAGGCGTGAACAAAAAGGAGACGCTCATCCATGGAGGAGACGCAAACACCCTGCAGTTCGATCATCTTCCGGCGCAACCACTCCGGATACGGAATGGCGCGCAAAAAGAGGGAGGTGTCGGACAGGACATTCATTCTCGAGTCCTCCGTTATCCTTCGCGGACTTCGACCTTCAACTCGCTCTTAAGCGCGCTGATGATCTTCGCAAAGGCGGCGTTGACAACTTCATCCGTAAGCGTCTTGTCCGGCGAACGGAATTCAAGCGAATACGCAAGACTGCGTTTGCCTTGCTTTGACATCTCCTTCGACTGGAAGATGTCAAAGAGCGCAACATCGGTCAACTCCGCAGGTCCTGCCTTCTTGATGGTCTTGATCACGTCCACGTGCGCAAGCGTGGCATCCGCCACAAAGGCGATGTCGCGATGCACCGCCGGGAATTGCGGGACCGGCTTGACAGCTCCGCCAGCGGCGACACCTGCCAGCAAAGGCGCCAGCTTGAGTTCCGCGACGACCATCGCCGTGGTCATGCGCCATTGATGACGCAACCCGACAGAGACCGCACCCATCAAACCAATCACGCTCTTGTTCAAGGAAATCTCCAGTGCAAAGCCAGCATCCATCCCCGGATGAGCAACGGGCGTAAAGTCCAGCGTGCCCGCATGCATGATTGCGACCAGATTCTCAACCGCGCCCTTGAGCCAGAGCAGCGCCTCTTCGTTGGTGACGGCACGACGGCTGTCAATGGCTGAACGGCCGAACGGCCCCATCAATCCGATCGAGACGCGTTCCTCTTCCTGAGGCTGTCCATCTGCGCCCAAGAAAAAGACGCGGCCCATTTCAAAGAGTCCCGCCTTCTCTACCTGGCGCGATGCATTACGCCCCAGCGAGGCAACCAACTGCGGCAGAAGAGAGTCGCGCAATACGCCGAAGTCTGCGCTGACCGGATAGGGAATCACGGCGCGCTGCTTGGCGTTGCGCTTATCAAACATATCCAGCTCCTGCGCAGAGAGGAAGCTGTAGTGCATGCCTTCCGAGAATCCCATGCCCAGCAATGCGGTGCGACAGTTTGCACGCAGATAGAACGGACGATCATTCAGCGTTGAAACCGCAGTCGAATGAGGCATGCGGTCAGGAATGGAGTCGAGACCATGCATGCGCGCAATCTCTTCAATCAGGTCCGCTTCAAGCGTCAGGTCCAAACGCCACGACGGGATCTTAAAGAGGGCTTTTTCCGCATCTTTCGAAACTACGCTCAGTCCAAGCAATGAGAGAATTTCAATCATCTCTTCTTGGGTAAGCTCGACGCCGATCACATCCTTGGCGCGCTTGAAACGCAAGGCCACCTCGCCGTGCTTGAAGTTGCGCGCATCAACATCAATAACGCCCTTGGCAACTTTAGCCTCGCCATATTTGGCCAGTAAGTGTGTTGCACGGCGGCTGGCAAGGTCGGCGAGATCGAGATCCACGCCACGCTCAAACCGTCGGGAGGACTCACTGGACATCCCAAGCTTCGTCGAGGTCCATTTGGTTGACGCGCAGTCAAACAACGCGCTCTCCAAAAGTACACATTCCGTGCCAAGCGCAATTTCGCTCTCCGCCCCGCCCATCACACCGGCTACAGCATTCGGCGTCTTGGCATCGGCGATCACAAGCATCGAAGGGTCGAGCGTGCGCTCAAGACCGTCCAGGGTCTTCATCTTCTCTCCCTGTTCGGCACAGCGCACCACAATCGTATTTTCTGCAAGCTTGCGATAATCAAACGCGTGAAGCGGCTGGCCGTATTCGAGCATCACATAATTGGTCACGTCAACGGTCAGACTGATTGCGCGCACGCCGCAGAGTTCCAAGCGGCGCTGCATCCAATCAGGCGAGGGCCCATCCTTCACACCCGTCATGACGCGCGCCGTGTAGCGTGGACACTTGACGCTGTCCTTGACAATGACCTTTGCAAATTTCTCAACCGGCTCATTCGTTTCGGAAAAGTCGATCGCCGGCATCTTGAGCGGACGCTTCAGCAGCGCTGCAAATTCACGGGCAATACCAATAATGGAAAGGCAGTCGGGACGATTCCATGTAATTTCGAGATCCAGAACCACATCCGGCTTCGGCAGCACGTCCCGCATCGGCGTGCCGGTCTTCAGGGCATTATCCAGCACCATAAGTCCGCCATGGTCCGAGGAGAGCTTCAGCTCGCGCTGTGAACAGAGCATACCAAATGATTCCACGCCGCGCAGCTTCGCCTGCTTGATCTTGAAGCCGCCTTCCGGCACAACAGCGCCAACCTTTGCAAGCGGCACCTTGAGTCCCGCAGCCGCATTGGGTGCACCGCAGACGATCTGCAAGGTCTGTGTCCCGTCGGAGACGCTACAGATATGCAAGTGGTCGGAGTTCGGATGCTTGTCGCAGGTCAAAATATCAGCCACCACAAAGTTGTCATCCAACACGGCGCCGACTTCCTCGATGCCCTCGACTTCAACGCCTGAGAAGGTCAGCTTATCGGACAACTCCTTGACCGACAAATCCGATACGTCAACATATTCATTCAACCAGCTAATGGGTACTTTCATAATCGTCTTTCCCTTGTGCTTCAGAAAATGGGTAAAAATAGTAGCACATTTATGGGTGCTTCCGCAAACGAAACGGCGAACGAGCTGTTCTTTTTTCTAGCTGTTCTTTGTATAAAGAGGGAGTCTTAAAACGTCGCTACGGGCGGCTTTCGGATGAACGCCTCTTCGACGGAGCGCACTTTGCAGGAGGAACAACGGCAGCGATCTTTCCCACCGCCGCAGGTGCCTTCGTGATCGCTTGTCACAAGCGGGTTAAGAGAGGCTTCCACTTTTGTACGCATGGTCTGGTAGCCCTCGTCCGACGTTGACTTCCATTTCTCGATCTGCCCCCACCCGCCGGCAGAGAGGGCCAGCGGAGCCTTCAGCACGCGGCTCTCCTCGATGCACCCATTATTGACCAGCGCCTCAAAAGGTTGCTTTGCGATTGCCTCGCCCAGCGTGGCCTTCACATAGTCACGAAGCGCCTTCTCGCCTTCCGGATCAACCACGCGGTCTTCGGGGCGATTAAAGCTGTAATTGCCATACATCTGCACATTGACATCGAGCCATGTGATCACCCGTTCCCAGCTCTGCGGATCCAGATTCGCTTCCCGGGCCTTCCCATGCTTGAGTAACCAAGCAGGTAAGCCGCACGCATGGGAGAGATAGTCTTTCGGCATGGAGAAGGGGGTCTCGCAATTACGGTCCATCATTTTGTAGTAGTGTGGATTCGTAACAAAGGTCTCATACGAGCGGCTCATCCTGACCTTGCCGTTCGGATAACGTTCCGTCTCCCGTTCGACATAAGCCCCGGTGAGATCGACTTTGCCCTCTGTCTTCTCAAGGCCGTGGCACCGGATACAATAACGGTCCCAGACAGGCTGGACACTCGCAACATAATTAAACCCCTTCTTTGCGTCTGGCCCGGGAATCGGCTGCGGAATGAAGGGCTTTATACCCGTATAATTCATAGGAGGAGGCGATTTCATGCGGTCATCATGGCAGCCCACGCAACTCGCGCGTTCACCATCCTGCAAATAGATAAACGAGCGCATATTCATCACGCACATTTTATTCTCATCCAGGAGTTGAAGCTGCACAGGCGTCCGAGACGGAAGCTCAAAGGCGGTCGAACCATCTGCCTTTACAGGCACCGTCCCAAGCACACCCTTTGCGACTTCATCCATGACCCAGCCGCGATGCGGCACGCGCGGGGTCGGTTGATTGAAGAGCGAATTGATGCGGATATATTTCACGCTCCCCGTAGGGATGGCATGCATACTTTCGTAAACGTTCTGAACATAAAAGATCCCAGAGTGACCCTCGGTCCGGTTACTCAGCAAGGAGGGCAACACTGGAGGGACAGGCCGCGGCTGGATGGGCAGCGATGTAAAGCACGAGGCATTCTCGGCAGGCGTATAAATTTTTTCGCGATAGGCTTTGCCATTGTGATGAAAGACTAAGTAGAGCGCGTATTGCCGGTTCGGATTGTGCTGATGCGGACCCTTCGCCCACGAGGCAAAGAAAAGTTTTTCCGATAAGGGATAGGGAGCCATATACGTATCCGTCTCCCATCCCTCGGCTTCCGGATATTTAATGTCTGGCGTCAGGCGCGTAATCGGAGCAGGTCCTTCAAGCCCCTTCTGCGTATCCACCAGAATGATGCATCCAGCAGTATAGGAGTGATGCGCCGTTGCCGTGGCCATCACCTTGGTGCTATTGGGGATTGGCCGCGGTTCAGCGATCGACTGCGGAGACGTGGTGAGATTGCCATAATAATTCGCCGCACCCGTGCCATCCGGCTTCATGGTCCACAACTTATGGAACAGACAATCGTGCCGGTTGACATACTCCCAGCGATTATAGATGATGCGTCCGTCGTTCAACACCGCAGGGTCAATCTCATTGGCTTCACCCCAGCTCAATGTCCGAATATCATTGCCGGCCAGATTGCCGCGATGGATGAGAAAGGCCGGCGCATTGCGCCCGGCATGACAGCGCGCAATATTCTGACTGCGCGTCGACGTGAAGACGAAATCGCCGTCAGGCAGATAGTGCGGATCAAAATCCTCAATCATCACCGTGAAATAATTATCGCGCCGCGTCTTCTCCCAAGGATCAGCAGTCGTGCCGGTCACCTGCCGGACACCGGAGCCATCCACCTTTGCCTCGTACACCAAGAAACGGCGCCTTTGAACATCCTTTTCCGTATGGTCGCAAAAACCGAAGAGTACGCGGGTGCCGTCGTAGGACAGATCAGGATGTTGCGTGCATCCCGGAGGCAGTGCATCACGCGTCAGCCAGCGTTCGAGGGGCTTATCCTGCTTCCACGCTTCAAGCACGAGCAACCCCGGCGCGGTCTTGTTGTTACGGCCCAGATACTGATCGACGTTGTGATCGTATGATGTCACATAGCGGACATCCACCAGAAGATCGCGGAACTGGAGCGCGGGATGCGACAGCAGAATCCGGCGCCGCAAGGTCGCAAGCTTCACGCCGAAAGCATCCATGGCTTCCTTGCCCTTCTTCCGTTCTGCAACCGCTTGTTGTTTCAGCTGATCAATTTCTGATTTGAAGGTTGCGACCGACACCCCCTCGCCTGTCATGAAATCACATACCGCATCAATTTGCTCAACCTCGCCATCGAACGCCCGATAGACCCGCGTACGCGTCAGCAGATCAAAATAGAGTGTGAGCCATTCAAGTTCGCCGCCAACTTTCTTTGTGGCTTTGATTTCTTCAAACCGCTTTTTTAATTCGGGCTCGTCGCCACACTGGTCAAACAATTTCTGGATGGCGGTTTCCACAGTGATTGTGCCCGGCAGTCTGATCCAGTCCCAAAATGCCAGCGGGCCATCCTCCGCAGACTCCTTCCACTCCTTTTCAAACTGCTCTGTCCGCATTGGACTCAACTGCCCGCCCTTTTGCAACTGTTCTAATTGTTTTGGTGTTGGCTTTGACTGGACCGAGAACATTCCTATAGCCGCAGGATGGGATGACTGTTGCAACCCGGCCTTGGCTGTAAAACGCGTATATTTTTTCCCTACTGAGAAGGCCACGCAACTGTCAACATGGGCAAAGAATCCAAAGGCCATCCGTTCCTTGCCGATGAAGGCCTCGTGGTGGTTGTGTCCCGGCAGGTCAATGCGCAGATCGCTCCAGCCGACCGTGTAGAGGTCGGGGGGCAATTCTGTGAGCGGCGTCTCTTTGCCGGCTGCATCATAAAGTGTTGGCTCGCCCCAATACGTATGTCCGCCGCCATGCGAACCGGTTATCACGAGACAGAGGGTGTCCGCGCCTGTTATGTCAACCGACAGCGGGACGGCCTTCCCGTATGGCACCTTCTCTGTGGTGACCGTCTGGAAAGCCTCGGGCTGTGCAGCGGAAGCAACCATGTTTGTTTGCGCACGCTGATAGATCTGGTGCAGTTTTGACATGGCTCTGCACAGCACGTCGACTGGCATTTTTTCTGCATAAGCGCAGATATGAAGTGAAAGCACAACGATACCCGCAATAGAACCCCTGAACATGTCCGCCCCCCTGATTTAGTTTGGAAGAGTATAGTTCTGAAACCCGTTCACGGCAATCCAATTTTAAGGGGATCTCAAAACAGGATGCCTTTATGGGCTTGCTCGTCCCCCTTCCATTAAATGATACACCATAATCTCATTAGTTCTATTTTTGAGATTATGGTGTATCATCATTGTTTAAATTGCTGTTGCTTGTTGTGGCTTCTTAGGGTAATGTAAAGGTACATTATTATTTAACTAAGGAGGATGATTCATGAAGAAGGTTTTGTTTGCTGTCGGGTGCGCAGGTCTTTTTTTGGGTTCAGCAGCTTTTGCAGATGAAGCGGCCAAGCCGTATGTCGGTTACTGGGCGGTCAATCTGAATGGCGGCGCGGGCTGGATGGGAATTGAACAGGCGGACTGCGGTGCCTTGTCAGGCAGCATCTTGTGGGGCGGCGGAAGTCCCCTCAAATATGAGAAGGTCAACGTCGAGAATGGCGCCTTGGTGCTGACACGTACCCTGACCTCCAAGAAGGATGGCAAGGAGGAGAAGAAGACCGAGAAGATCACAGTCAAGGCCGATAACGGTCAGTTGCTCATGACCAAGGTCGTTGTGGAACAGGATGGCAAGGAGAACGGCAAGGCTGAATACAAGGGCAATAAGATCAAGCCTCTCCCTGCGAAGCCGGATCTGGCAAAGGTGAAATTCGGCGAACCGATCAAGTTGTTTGAGAAGGGACTCGAGGGCTGGGTCGCCATGAATCCGAAGGCGTTCAATGGCTGGAGCATGAAGGATGGCGTCCTCTCCAACCGCGTGCTGGACGAGAACGGCAAGAACAAGCACGGCACCAATCTCCGGACCGTGGCAACAACCTTTGAAGATTTCAATTTGAAGACCGAAGCCTGCATGGCCAAGGGCGGAAATAGCGGCATCTATCTGCGCGGCATCTATGAGATTCAGATGGCCGACACCTTCGGCAAAGGCGTAGACTGCCACAACATGGGCGCGCTCTATGGACGCGTTACACCGCTGGTCGCAGCCGAGAAGCCCGCAGGCGAATGGCAGACCGTGGATATCACGCTCTGCGACCGCCATGTGACCGTGATCTTGAACGGCAAGAAGCTTATCGACAACCAACCCGCTGTCGGCGTCACGGGCGGCGCCATCACCTGCGACGAATTCGTCCCAGGCCCCATCTACCTCCAAGGCGATCACACCAACGTCGATTACCGGAACATGGTCCTCACTCCGATCATCAAGTAACTCTAGCTGCTGTAATAGGACTTGGTCAGTCGTGGAAAGACGGTGAAGAGCAAAAGGAGTGTCATGGCCGGCCAAAGCCCCATGACGCCGCAGGCCACACAGAGACACGCCTGCACCATCATCAGGTTGCGAATATAGCCGCCGATGATGGCGGGCATCTCTTGGATGCGGTAGAGCGGTCCGCCCAGGAGCCAGGCGCGCATCAGGGCCATGCACATCAGGAAGACGAACACGGTTGGCGCAACGCCAACCGTTTGCTTCAGCGCTGTCGCCACGGTGATCACACTTGGCAACGCAATCAGCAGAGCAAGGAAGGGCAGCCAGCGCAAAAAGCCTACGGGCTTCTCCGCCTCAGCCTCGTGTCTGGCCAGAGCCGTGAAGGCTGCCACGTAGAGCGTCACCCCTGCACTCGCGATAAGCGCCGGCAGAAGAAGCGAGGTCGGCGACTGCATGAACCATTCCGGCCGGGCCGCCGCTGCGCCGATCAGCAGACTCAACCCCCTGCAGGCCCCCATGGCAAGCGCTCCTGCCACAGGTCTGTTCTTAAGCTTTGCATTATACAGGAGGATCGTTGCTGCAAGAAGTGCCGCCACAATCAGGGCGGCCTGGCCGGCAAAAAGCGCTACATTCAGTCCTGACAAGGCTGCGGCAATCGCTGCCATCCGCGCCTGGGGAATGGTGATCTCGCCTGCCGGCAGCGGACGCTCCGGGCGCTCAGCACGGTCCACCTCGACATCAACGATATCGTTCACCGCCAAGCCGAACAGGTAGAGGAAGAGCGACGCGCCCATGGCCGAAAAGAGCACAATCCCCTGCGAACCCTCGACCTTTCCCGCTGTTGCCAACAAGAAGCCAGCCAGCGGGTCGCCGGGGACGGTCAGCAGATTGGGGAGCCTGAAGAGGCGGAACCAGGGACGCAGTGTTGTCATTTCACATCCAGTCGAACAGCCAAAACGGCATTAGAAAAATGAATCGCCTCGGGCAAGAAGAAGACCTGCCACTCGGAATTATCCAGGTGCCGGAATTCAAGATCCAGCCCCAAAGGGTCGCTCCGCTTAATGGCGGGCATCCCCAAGAAGGTGCGCGAGAGGTCGTTGGTCATGAGCGTCGCCACTTCGCGACGGCGGTCAACCGCAAAAAACTGATACCGATCCGCTATCTTTTCCGGCAACACGATGTAGTACCGTGTCGGCATGGCTAAAGGACGGTAGAGGACGGCATTCGTGTAGGTCTGTCCATTATACGAATAGCTGACCTTGGGAAAGTCGCTCCGGACCAGCGGCGGGTTTAGCAAAATGACCAGCGCCACACTAATCACGATGAGGGCTGCGGCCGCCTTCAGTACATCCGGCAACAGATGCCGGAGCCGACTGGCCGGCACGCCAGCACCTTGAGGTTGAACGGGTGATGGATCGAGCGCCACGACAGCGTCGAGAGCTTCGGATCCCTTCGCTTCTGCGGATACGTCCGAAACATCGCCAACAGCTTCGGCAACGATCTCGATCTTGGCCTTATTGCCTGTCTTGTTCTTCTTCACAAACGGCTAAACTTCCCTACTTCTTTCCCTTAGCAGGTGCAGCGAGCTTCTGCAACTCCTTGCGCGTCTTTTGGGGGAGCCCCAAAACCTCGCCAAACATCTGGACCGTGCTCTCCGGACGCGCATCCAACATCTCCTGCATCATTTTAAAAATAAACTTCTTCTCAACAATTGACAACGTATCAAAATTATCCGAATACGAACGGAAGGCCAAGGCGCAGGACTCGAAACGCATGCGCGCAGCAGCCTCCTCGTCGTTTGCTGCTTGGCCGCTGTAAGGATAGACGCCGTCCGCCTGCCACTGCTGCAGCAGCTCGACCGTCAGCGCTTCGCGGCGTTCCCGGAAGTGGTTGCGCAGGGTCTCACGCGTCGCATCCAGGAAAGCCTTGACCTCCGGGTGCAGCTCTTCGAGCACCAGCAAATTCTCTTCATGCAGCGGAACAAAGCGCTCGGAGACTAAATATGCCGTGTAGTTGAACCCGCTTCCTGTCCGGACAGCGGCATCCACCTCATGGAGCGCGAAACCATCTCCATTGCAGAATACGATCTTGCTGCGGCTCTGGCGGGTCTTCCATTCAATCACTTGCAGCTCCGCACGCGTGCCATCCGAAGCCTTCAGGTGATACGTGTTGTTGGCGCGCTGGACAATGACCGGATTGACCAGGAGACCCTGAAAATAGATGCGCACATTCGGATACGCCTTCAGGTAAAGTGCAAAGTTGGAGGCGAGCTGCTGGACCACCCAGCTCGCATCGAGCAGCGAACTGATCGGGTTCGTGATGTTCGCAATCAGAATTTCAGTCCCCGTAGCAGGCCCGGGCGTCTCAACGTCACTCAGCGTGAAATGGCCCGGGTTCTCCGCATCGCCGGAAAGGATGAAGGAACGAAGCCCCGACTCCATCTGCATCGTGGTCTTCCACTCCACATGGTTCCCGAGGGAAAAAGCCTTGAATCTGCCTCTCCCCTTCCGGCCATGCAACACACGACCGGAAATCAAGGTCTTTGTCGCATCCCGCTTCCATGAGCCGCCCAAATTACCAAAATAGGTGTCAGCCTGTGACGCATTGATGCCCGTGCCGTCATCCGAAATCCGAACAGCGTCAACGCCGCCCAGCGCATTCTGAATGACATCCACCTTCACATCAAACGCATCCGCGTCCAACGCATTCCAGATGAGTTCTGAAAGCGCCTGGATCGGCGAAGCCGTGCAGAGGGACAAGATATGATCTTTTTGGGCTTGTACAAAAATTTCCTTCATGTATTGTCACTCCTCGGGTTAAGAATGGATGCAAAGTATAACAAATTAAGCTATGAGGGGACAGAATAAAGTCGGCTTGCCCCATTATTTTTTGTCCGATAATCGACTTTTTTGTTGCGGCAAAAGTTGATGTGCGCCATAATGTGGACGTTTTTCACCATTATAAGGTAAAGCCCATGACTTTTTTAGACGTATTGACGCGCGGTCTCATTAAAGAAAACCCGACCTTCCGTCTCGTGCTGGGGATGTGTCCGACCCTGGCGGTTACAACCTCCCTGGAAAACGCGCTGGGCATGGGCGTTGCAGCCACCTTTGTGCTGATCTGCTCGAACGCCGCAATCTCCGCGCTCCGGAACGTCATCCCGGCGACCGTGCGTATCCCGGCCTTTATCGTCGTCATCGCCGCCTTCGTGACAACGGTTGACTTGCTGATCCAAGCCTTCGCCCCTGCACTGGCCCAGAGCCTCGGCATCTTCATCCCGCTGATCGTCGTGAACTGCATCATCCTGGGACGCGCGGAAGCTTTTGCGTGCAAGAACCCTGTCCTGCTCAGCGCCGCAGACGGCATCGGCATGGGGCTTGGCTTTACCATCGCCTTAGCTGTGATCGCCACGATCCGCGAATTCATCGGCAACGGTTCGATCACCCTCTGGGGTAAGATCGCCCTGACAGACCTCCACAGCCATGGGGTCATCCTCTTTGTCTTGCCCGCAGGCGGCTTTATCACGCTCGGACTCATTCTGGCAGGCATCAACCGCCTTCAGACCCTCGCCGCCCAGAAGCAGGGGCAGCCTATTCCGGCCCCGCTCGATTTCGATTGCCGCCACTGCACGATCTGCAAGTTCGGCAAGTAAGCGAAATGCAGTTCTAAAGTTCGAGAGTTCTAAAGTTTTAGAACCCTTAAAAGCTCTAGCGGCTTGTCAATCGCGACGGTGTAGGAGGATTCGCCAAGACTCCCGATTCCCCACCGGCAGAAGCAGGTCTTCATGTTTGCGTTCTTGCCGGCCTCCATGTCGGTAAAGTGGTCGCCGATCATCCAGTCGTTCGCATCCAGCGTCACCCCCATGCGCTCGGCCAGCAGGTACATGGGCAGAGGATCGGGCTTCAGCTTCTCACAGTCCCCGCCGCCGATGACCCCCGCGAAACACGCCCACACGCCCAGCCCCTCAAGGATGGGCCGGATATAGGGCCCTGGCTTATTGGTGACCACACCCAGCGTCCACCCGGCGTCACGCAGGGCCACGAGCGTCTCTTTCATCCCCGGATAGAGCACGGTATGATCCAAGTTGTGCGCCATGTAGTTGATCTTCTGCCGTTCGCGTAACTGCGGCATGTGGGTGGCCGCCAACTCGGGAATCGACCGCTGAATCAAGATGCCGATGCCTTCGCCGATGCAGGCAATAATATCTGCGGTAGGCAACATCGCAAGTCCGAAATCCTGCCTCGTCAAGTTGATGCCGAGCGCAATGTCCTCAAGCGAATCAATCAAAGTTCCGTCCAAGTCAAAGAGTGCTGTTTTCATAAATGCGCGCTATTTTATCAAACCTTGCTGATAACGTGGAGATGTTTTTCAACGAATTAAACGAATTTAGCTATGCATGGCGACATAAGTCCGTGCAGGATTCGGAGCGGAACGCCTTCGCGTTCCGGCCGGCGCGGGAAGCCGCGCCGCTCCCTGCGCTGGTCCCGGAGCGGAACGCCTTCGCGTTCCGGCCGGCGCGGGAAGCCGCGCCGCTCCCTGCTCGCCGGACACTTATGTCGCCCTGTATAATTCACGCATTCACGCATTCGCGCATTCGCGTTACTCCATTTTTACGCTTCCCGTTCAGGGCTTTCCTGTGCTAAACTTCAGAACATTAATCATTCAAGGAGGTTTCGTATGCCATCACTCAAGGGAACGCAAACAGAGAAAAACCTGTTAAAGGCTTTTACCGGGGAATCCATCGCCCGCAACAAATATACCTACTGGGCCGGCCAGGCCAAAAAGGACGGCTTTGAACAGATCGCAGCCATCTTCCTGGAGACCGCAGACCAGGAGAAGGAACACGCCAAACGCCTCTTCAAATTCCTCGAAGGCGGCGACGTGGAAATCACCGTAACCCTGCCCGCCGGCGTCATCGGTGCCACACTCGACAATCTGAAACATGCAGCCGAGGGTGAAGAGTATGAATGGCAGACGATGTATCCGTCCTTCGCCGCAATAGCAAAAACAGAAGGCTTTGCCGAGATCGCAACCGCCATGACCTGCATCGCCGTCGCTGAAAAATATCATGGCGAACGCTATCGCGCCTTCGCCGCAACCATCGCAGCCGACACTGTCTTTAAGGGCGATGATGCGAAGACCGTCTGGCGTTGCCGGAATTGCGGATATTTGCACACAGGCGCAGCCGCACCCGAGAAGTGCCCGGCTTGCGTCCACCCGAAAGCTCATTTTGAACGCTTCAAATAATCAGGAGAAAAAACAACCATGAATAAGCTCACCCTTGCTGCCCTCGCAGCCACCAGCACAACCGCACTCACCGTCTGCGCCGCCCTGTATGGCGACACCCCCAACGCCACCCACGCCTGGAGCGTCCATGACATGAACCGCCCCAGGCCCAAGATCATCCAGGCCGAACCCGGCAAGCCGCCATCAGACGCCGTCGTGCTCTTTGACGGCACCTCGCTGGACGCTTGGCGTTCAGGACAGGACGATGCGTGCAAGTGGAAAATTGTGGACGGCGGCGCGCTGGAGGTCGTTCCCAAGACCGGCGAGATCCACACCAAGGACGCGTTCGGCGACTGCCATCTTCACATGGAGTTCGCAACGCCGCCGGCTTCGGGCAGCAGCCAGGGCCGCGGCAACAGCGGCGTCTTCCTGATGGGCATGCACGAGGTCCAGGTGCTGGACTGCTTCGACAACGACACGTATCCAGACGGCCAGTGCTCGTCGGTCTACGCCGAGAATCCGCCGCTGGTGAACGCCTGCCGCAAGCCGGGCGAGTGGCAGACATACGATATCATCTTCCATCAGCCGATCTGGGAGGGCGACAAGATCAAGCACCCCGGTACGGTGACGGTGCTGCACAACGGCGTGCTGACGCAGGACAACTGGGAATTCGAGGGACTGAGCACGCACTGCCAGCGCAAACCGCTCAAGCCCTACGCTTCCAAACTGCCGCTTCGTCTGCAGGATCACGGCAACGCGATGCGCTTCCGCAATATCTGGATCCGCGAGATCCCCTCGCGCTTTGCCAACACCACCCATGGCGGCCCAGGCGTCAAGGAGGCTGATGTCATGGCCCTGCGCAAGGAGACCGCGGCAACGCTGGAAAAGAGCGTCAAATGGGACAACCCGAACAAGGTTGAGACCTTGCGCCAGATGATGGAAATCGTCGCGTATGACAAGACTGAAGCTCGCATGGAGCCCTTTGTCAAGCTTGCCCACGCGTATCTGGATGACCTTGCAAAGCTCGATGCCGAGGCGCTCAAGAACAAGAAGGGCGATATCATCACCCTACGTAATGACACGAACGTCCTGATCCGCAATGGCGTCTTCTCAGACACCTGCAAACTGCGCGCCGGCCTCCAGAAGATCATCGACGCACAGGGGTTCGAGAAGAGGAAGTAAGCGCCCCGCCAGCAAAGCTGGAATAAACGATGAGATAACTTTTATCAACGAATTAAACGAATGGAACGAATTGGAATTAGCTTAATTCGTTTAATTCGTTGAAAAACAGTTTGAAGTTATAGGCGAGTACACCTATTCCCCAAAGATATAGACCAGCGGTAAGCGTTCTGAAAGGACTCGAACCGCTGGCATTATTTTTTTCAGCGGTTCGTTCCGGGACGCGAAGACGAAGAGCAGCTCGACCTTCTTGCTCTCCTTGTCGCCCACGCGCTTCACAAGGCCGGGCAGTTCGCTCACCTCGGCAAAGGGATAATCCTTCGGGGCCAGCTTCGGATCAAGCCCCGCGCCGCTCCAGTCTTCTTCAATATAGGTCAGCTTTTTTGCTTCGCCCGCGAGATAGACTTCAAAGGGCTGCGGCGTGCGGCCGTCCCGTTTACGCCACGCCTCTTGCGGAAGAAAGGCACGCGGGTAAATACCCTCTTTTGTCTTGCCGTACAGCTTGAGCCCCTTGCCGTCCAGCAGCACGAAGACACGCGTGATATCCGTTGCCTGCGTGAGGGTCAACTCGTCGGACATCGTCAGCGTCACAAAGAGATCATGGCCGCGATCAGAGAGCGTCTTCATCCACGTCAGCACCTCTGTCAACGTGCCCTTCTTCAGCACTTCACCCTTTTTGTCGGCACAGACAATCATCGTCTCCTGACTTGCCGACGGCTCGGCTGTCGCCGAGAGGATGATCGCGCGTACGCCCCCGCCCGGCAGGGGCATCGGCTTCAACACAATCTCCATCACCTCGCCGTACTTCATCTTCGCGACCAGCGTGGAACGTCCATACGCCGCGCCTTTTGAGGCCAGGAAGGGAACATCAAAGAGTGTGTCCGGTTCGTTGTAGAGCGCCATCACGGAGGCGGGCTGCTGCGTATCCGCACCGCAGACGCCATTCGTCCAAAGCCCCCCTGTAAAAACAAGTCCGCCCTCGCCAAATAGAGGATTTTCCGGTTGCTTGTCTTTGATCACTGTTTGCAAGGGACGCGCAGACTGCAACTCTTCGTTCACGTTGCGAATCGTGGCTGAGACCCGTTCGCCATACGGCCAGAAACGGAAGAGCCGTCCATCGACGCCATTCCCCCTCGGAACGCCCAGGCTTTCCAGCGCCCGCACAATATCCGACGGCTGGGCCACACTGATTGTCACAGACTCATACGCGCGATTGCTCTGAGGCCCGACAATTAAAAACTCCATGGTCGTATCGTCATTATGGCCTACCGCCTCCACGAGCAACCGTACTTCACGACGCTCGGTATCCGCCACGACCCCCTGCCAAACGCGGACCGTAGGTGATTTGCGGGCCTCCTGAGTGGCCTGCCAGGCTTTCACAGCATTGGTGTTGACCGTCTCCCAGACCGTCGGCCCCGTGAACTCCTTCGCAAAGGCAAAGCCTGCGCAGAAGATAAAAAGTGAGACGTGAAACGAGAACGGTGAAAAACGTTTATGTGTTGTCATAAGAATTTCTTTCCTGCCTACAACTTCATTCCTTTACCACGAAGGAGAGCTATTTGTTGCCACTACCAAAAGACTGGCAATATACAAAGCTTTGTAATTAAATATTTTAACGCAAAAACCGCAATAAGAAGGGCGGTTATCTCGTCTGCCTCACGCTGAATACAGCACGGCAGAACGGATAACCGCCCAGAAAAACGGATTTCATTTTCATCAGCAAAAAACAAGTTTTTTGCTGATGAAAATCGAGTTGATTCCGCGCAAATGTTCGCTCCGCCGTCCATGTATCCATGGGTGAGGCGGGCGTGACATTTGCGCTCTCCTTTGCGGCTTTTGCGAAAAAGTATTTCATTCTTAGCTTACACCTAGGGGCTGCGCGCCTGCCACTAAAACTGCTTGGCAGCCGCAGCGAAGCCTTCCGCTGAACCCGCGATCACCTTGTCTTCCACGCTGAAGCTCAGGCGGAAGTAACCCGGGAAGCCAAAGCCGCGTCCGGGAACCGCCAGCACGTTGTACTTGACCAACTCCGCCACAAACGCCTGGTCATCCCCGCCCGGCGCCTTCGGGAAGAAGTAGAACGCGCCCTGCGGCATCGTAAACTCAATGCCCGCATCCGCCAGCACCTTGGCCATGGCCTTGCGGCGGCGGTCGTAAATGGAGAGGTCGACACCCTCGTTCAACAGCTCCATCGCAAGCCGCTGTCCAAGGATCGGCGCATTGACAAAGCCCAGCGTGCGGTTCGTCATCGTGACGGCATTGACGAGCAACGCCGCATCCGGCATCGCCGGATTCACGACAACATACCCCACGCGCTCACCCGCCAGCGACAGGCTCTTTGAGAAGGAGCCCATCACCACGGCAAACGGGGAGACCGGAAGCACCGGCGGAATCGTCACATTGTCGTACGCCAGGAAGCGGTAGGGTTCGTCGCTGATCAGAAAGAGCGGACGCTCACGCGTCGCATTCACGCGGTCAACCAGTTGCCCGAGTTGGGTCAATGTCTCTTGCGAATAGACGCACCCCGTCGGATTGTTCGGGGAGTTGATGATGATCGCGCGCGTCTTGTCTGTAATCGCCGCTTCCATCGCAGCCAGATCAGGCTGGAAGGAGGGCGCCAAGGACGGCACCGGCGTCAACACGCCGCCGAAGTGGCCGCAATACGCGCCGTATTCCACGAAGTAAGGCGCTGGACACATCACCTCGTCGCCCGGCTCAATCACGGCGCGGAAAAAGGCGGTCAACGCGCCCGCCGCACCGCAAGTCACAATAACCTGCGCGCCTGTCAGCTCCGTGTGCTGCTGCTTCGTCAGCCAGGAGGCCAGCGCTTCGCGGAAGACCGGCAGCCCCGCATTGGGACAATAGCCAAGCCCCATGGGCTTCACCGCATTTTCAGTAATGTTCAGCAAGGCTTCGCGAGCCCGCGCAGGCGGCGGAATATCCGGATTCCCAAGGCTGAAATCAAACACCTTGTCCGCACCCAGCTGCTGTTTCAGTTCAATACCCTTTTCAAACATGCGCCGGATCCATGACGCGCTCTCCATCTGCTTCTGCACCGCACTCGAAATCACTTGCATACGTTGTCTCCGCTACTTTATAACTTCGTTGGAATATTGGAATGATGGAATGATGGGAAAAGACGAATACTGGCTATGGGAGGGTCGCACGCCGTGCGACTGGCGCAGAGGCCTGCGCCGCTCCCGTTTGGGGAGGGCGGACGGATCGACCGCCTGGACGGCGATCCGCCGTCCCTCCCGAGGGCGCCTTCCTCCATTATTCCAAGATTCCAACATTCCATTATTCCTAAACCAGCGCGATTTCTGTTTCTTCCCGCGTGGTCAAATTTTTGCGCTTCGCTGTTCCGCGCGTCACATCGTCAGGACCGATAAACACGGCATCTGACGCCGGACTTGCACTGGCGCGTGCAAAGAATTGCTTGGGCTTCTGCTTGGCGAGCATCAGCTCGACTGGCTCGCCCTGCTCGCGCAACGACCGCGCCAACTTCGTGGCGGCCTCGCGCTGCTCAGGGAACATGTAACCGATGATCACGCCGTCCTTCTCTGCCGCAGCTGTCTCGCCGAGCAACTCCTTCAACACCTCCACGACCACCACGTCGCCAAAGCCCAGTCCGACCGCAGGCGTCGGCTGTCCGCCGATGGCCGTCAGCAAGCTGTCGTAACGTCCGCCACCGAAAATCGCGCGGAACTTGCGCTCCGTATCAAACGCTTCAAACACGATGCCCGTGTAGTAGGAGAGTCCGCGGATCACGGACATGTCAAAGACCAGACGATCTTCGATGCCGTAAATCGCAGCGAGCGCAAACAGATCGCGCACGGCTTTGATCGCCACAGAGTCGGGAGCCGCAAGCGCGGCAGCCTGCTCAAGCGTCTGCACAGCCAGGAGATCAAACGTCTTCAGAATCGCGGCCTCGTCAAGTCCCTCAGCCACCAGCAATTTCGTGATCTCCGCATCGTCGATCTTTCCGCGCTTGTCGAGCGCCAGGAAGACCGCCGCATGATGTTTCGCGTCAATGCCGGACCCTGCCAGCAGCTCCGCGAGCAGCGCGCGGTTGTTGACATGAATGCGATAGGCGCCATCCGGCATGCCCATGTTCTTCAGGGCGCACGCAACAGCGGCGAGCAGTTCCGCCTCTGCGGAGACGCTCTCTTCGCCGATGACATCCATGTTCCACTGGTAGTGCTCGCGTTTGCGTCCGCGCGTCATGCGCTCGTAACGGAAACACTGGGCGACCGTAAACCATTTCACCGGAAAGGAGAGCTGGCCCTGCTTGGCTGCTATCATACGCGCCAAGGTCGGCGTCATCTCCGGACGCAGCGCGAGCTTGCGTCCGCTCTTGTCCTCAAAGTGATAGATCTGCTCAGAGACCTCCTCGCCGCTTTTGCGTTGCAAGAGTTCGAGGGTCTCCACGACGCAGGCGTCATACGACTGGAAGCCGAACGCCTCCGAAGCCTTGCGCCAGGCATCAAACACGCGATTACGCCAGACCATGTCTTCGGGATAGAAGTCGCGCATCCCGCGCGGCGGCTCAAATGAAAGGGGTTCCATAATTAGTTCTCAAACATCTCGCGCATGCGCTTGCCAGGTTTAAATTTCACACTCTTGTGCGCAGGGATTTCAACCGTATTCAGCGGCTTGTTCGGATTGCGGCCGATGCGCGCCTTGCGCACCACGATTTCGAAAACGCCGAAGTCGCGAAACTCGACATGCTGTCCCTTTTCGAGTGCCGCGCAGATGCCGTCGAGCGTCATCTGCACTGCTTGCAACGCCTGCTGCTGATTCAGTCCGCTCTCCTCGGAGATCTGAATGGCCAAGTCGCGCTTGGTCAATGCCATGCCCGTATATTCTGTACCATTGCTCATATTTAAACCTCCTCGTTATGCCAAAGCCTTTACGCGCGCAACAATATCCGCCACTGCCGCATCCACCGGCACAATGGCGATGTCCTTGGAGTTCCGCAACTTCACCTCGACACCGCCCTTGGCCAATCCCTTGGCGCCGACCACGACGCGCACAGGACAGCCGATCAGGTCCGCATCTTTAAATTTGACGCCGGGGCGATCTTCACGGTCATCCACAAACACGTCAATGCCCGCGTCCTGCAACTCTTTTTCGAGTTTGTCGACGACGGCGCAGACCGCGGCATCCTTGGGATCCAGGAGCAGCAACGTCACAGCAAAGGGCGCCACAGAGGCCGGCCACAGGATGCCGTCCGCATCGTGATTCTGTTCAATCACAGCCTGCAAGGTGCGCGTCACGCCAATGCCGTAACAGCCCATGACCATCAGCTCGCGCTGGCCTTCCGCAGTCAGGAAGCGCGCATCGAACGACTCGGAGTATTTTGTCCCGAGTTTAAAGACATGGCCGACTTCGATGCCGCGCTTCATCTGCAGCGGCTTGCCGCACTTGGGACACGCATCGCCCGTGCCGACAAGGACCAAGTCTTCGAACGCCGTAACCTTTGCGTCGCGCGCCAGGTCAACGTTCTTGATGTGCATGTCCGCCTTGTTCGCGCCTGTGATGAGGCCTGTCGCGCCGTTGAGCGCCTGATCCGCATAAACAGGGATCGTGAGGCCCACAGGACCTGCAAAGCCCACGGGTGCGCCGGTCACCGAGAGAATCGTCGGATCTTCCGCAAGCTCCAGCTTCTTCACGCCGAGCAGGCGCTTGAACTTGTGCTCGTTCAGGTCGCGGTCGCCCGGCACCAGCACAGCCACGGGCTTGCCATCCGCCGAGTAAATCAGCGTCTTGATAAAGCAATCGCCCGCGCACTTAAAGAAGGCCATCAGCTCTTCAATCGTCCGCACGTTCGGTGTCGCGATTTCTTCGAGCCCAGCCGTTTCGGACGACCTGCCGGTCGCCCCAGCGGTGCGCTCCGCGCGTTCCTGATTCGCCGCATAGTTGCAGGCCGGGCAGTCGATCACGCCGTCTTCGCCGGAGTCTGCCAGCACCATGAATTCGTGCGACCACTTGCCGCCGATGTCGCCCGTGTCCGCCTCGACAGGACGCGCCACCAGGCCGCAGCGCTTGAAGATGCGCACATACGCGTCATACATCGCCTGATACGAGGCGTCCGCGGCTTCGTACGACACGTCAAAGCTGTACGCGTCCTTCATGATAAATTCCTTGGCGCGCATCAGGCCGAAGCGCGGGCGGATCTCATCGCGGAACTTCGTCTGGATCTGATAGACCGTGCAGGGCAGCTGACGATACGAGCTGACCTCGCCGCAGATCATCTCTGTCGTGACCTCCTCATGCGTCGGGCCGAGCACCATCAGGCGCTCCGCGCGATCTTTGAGACGGAACATGCCGGCACCCATCGTGGCCAGACGCCCCGAGCGCTCCCACAACTCAGCAGGCTGCATCGCGGGCATCAGAATTTCCTGGGCGCCCGCGCGGTTCATCTCCTCGCGGACAATCTGAGAGACCTTGTGCAACGCCCTCACGCCGAACGGCATAAACGTATAAAGACCGCCCGAGAGCTTGCGGATGAGTCCTGCGCGGACCATGAGTTTATGGCTGGCGATTTCGGCTTCCTGGGGATCATCGCGCAACGTGTTGATTAAAGTACGAGACCAACGCATGAAAAGTATTTCCTTCCTAACCTATTACGTTCAAAACAATTAAGTGTCTATTTCACCTTATTTCGCCTCTTTCCGCAAGAATAAAAATGAGGTTCTTCTCTGTTTGTGGGAATTGCTTCGTGTTTTACCGCAAAAGCCGCGAAGGAGAGCGCAAAGGGTCAGCCTGCCTCACCTGTGGATACACAGACGGCAGAGCGACCCTTTGCGCGGAGTTATCTCTCATCTCCATCAGCGAAAAACTTGTTTTTCGCTGATGGAGATGAATTCAAGTCTTCTCTGGTCGGCTATCCATTCCGCCGTCCGTGTATTCACGGGTGAGGCGGATGAAATAGCCGACCTTCTTATAGCGGCTTTTGCGGAAGAGTCTTCCTCTCATTGCCGATAACTGATCAAGTTGACGAGCGAGCCGCAGGCATCCGTGGGCAGGGCGATGTCGCGCACCTGCTCCCAGTCAATCTCGCTGACAGACTCCCGGGGCTCGACAGGGAGCGGACGGTCGCAGATAAAGACCCACATCGCACTGAAGCAGATATCCGCCTCATCCGAGTCCACCCCGGTCAATTGCAACCCCCACTCCTTGGCGACCGCCTTGCAGAGCGGCTTCAAATCGAGGTGCCAGTTGGTGATGTGCATCGCCAGGATGCCGCCGGGCTTCAGACGGTCAAAGTAGAGCTGGAACGCCTCCTTTGTCGCCAGATGGAAGGGGATCGAGTCACCGCTGTAGGCATCGATGACCAGCACGTCGTACCGGTTCGTCTCGGCCGTCAGCATGCGCCTCGCATCGCCTAGCGCGACGGAGATGGCCGCGCGGCTCTCTGACAGGTAGGTGAAGTAGTTCGTGTTCCACGCCACGTCCACGACCTGCGGGTTGATCTCAAAGAAGCGATAGGTGTCATTCGTGCGTCCCCAGCACGCCATGGTCCCCGCGCCCAGCCCGATCAGGCCCACGTTCATGGGCGTGTTGTTCGTATAGGACGGATGGCTGAGCACGGCCATTCCGCCACCGACAGCGCCATAGTACGAGGTGGGCTGATCGCGCAACTCATCCGACTGGAACTGTTCGCCGTGCAAGGTCTGTCCGTGCGAAAGCCGATTGAGCATGGTGGGTTCTCCGAACAGCCCCTCGCTCAACTGGGTGGTCACCACAAGACACCCGTAAAAATTGCGATCCCTCATCATGACCGTCCGGCCTTCATACGCCCTGAGCCCCCGGTCACAGACGTAATAGATCACCACCAGCGCGAAAACCTGCACAGCGACCCCTGCCCAACGGTACCGGTTCCTTGTTTTCATCCAGGCGTAACAGGCCGAGAGGAGCGCCACGGCCACCAGCACAATCGGGTACTCCACCACGCGCGTGAAGACCAGCGGCGCCACAAGGCCTGACAGAAGCCCTCCAATCGCTCCGCCAGCAGCAAGGCAGAGGTAATACCGTGTCAACAGCCGCGCCTCAGGACGGATGCTGTAGAGCCAGCCATGCAGGAAGGTGCAGCCGACTAACATGAGCACAAGGCCCGGGACAAGGTTGAGCATAAACCCGTCCCCGCCCCTCCAGCCCAGGGCATACGCGCAATAGATGAGCGGGTTCATCCCCAGCACACACCAGACCAAGACCCCCTTCTCGCCGATCTTCGAGAAGCCGATGATGTAGCTCACGAGAAAAGCCGCCAAAAGCGCCACCCACAAGAGCGGTATCGGCGTCACATCCGTCGACAGATGCGCCGTCACCGCGTTGAGCAGGAAGGTGCTTGTGGCTGGCAAAGCCAGCCACAGCAGCAGTTCGTTAGTGCGATAGTTCGTTAGTGCATTAGTGTTTTCAGTACCCCCAGTCCCCTCAGTGCCGTCAGACCCGTCAGACCTGTCCGACTTGTCAGACCTGGCAGCCCTCCCGCCCAACCCTTTGGCTAAGACCGCCAGCAGCCCCGCATACACCCCCAGCGCGCCTGCGAACCCGTACCACTGCGCATCCAGCGAGAGAAAGGGTTCGACCAAGAAGGGATAGCACAGCAGCCCTAAGAGCGAGCCGGCATTCGAGACGGCATAAAGCGCGTAAACGTCAGACCTGTCCGACCTGTCTGACCTGTCAGACCCGTCAGACTCCGACCAACCTTTCGAGACCCACGCTTGAATGAGCGTGCTGTTCGCCGAGAGCAGCACATACGGCAACCCTGCGAAGGCCAGCACGCACAGCAGCACCTCCAGCGCGGGATAGGCGCTGTTCCCGATGTGCGCCATGAGCCACGGCCTGCCCCACGCAAACCCCGCCACCCACGCCACCGCCAGCCCCAGCAGCACGATGTGCCAGGTAGGGCGCGTCAGTCGGCTCGCCCCGAAAGGAGCGCGGGCATCTTGCCCGCAAAGAGCCGAGACGGCTCTTCCACCTTCATCACTGCCCACTGACCCATCCGACTGCCACTGCCGACTGCCACTGCCAACTGCCAACTGTCCTCTTCCCGCCACAACGTGCGCGTACCAGTAACCGACCAGCAACAAAACCTGATACGTCGCCAGGCAGGTGGTCCAGACCGCGGACGTGCCGCCGAAGGCCGGCAGCAGCGTCCGCCCGAGCATGGGCTGCACGCCAAAGATCAGAAACGAGCCCAAAAATATGGTCAACGCTGGCAGTTTGTTTTTCAGCATGTCTCACATCTCCTCAGTACCCCAGTACCGGCAGTTTAACTTTAGCACTTTAGAACTCTCGAACTTTAGAACTTCTCTTCCCCTCAGTCCCCACAGTACCGTCAGTACCCCAGTACCCAAAAACCCTTACACCTTCGCGCAAGGCCGCGTCCCGCGGCACCCGGGATAGTTGCTACAGCCCCAGAAGGGGCTGTTATCCGCCTTGCGATGGAGCCGCCTCATGGTACTGCCACACACCTCGCACTGGGGCGCGCTCTCGCCCTCTGTTGCATGTGCTTCCGTGCGCTGCTCACGGCGCGCCTCGCCCATCTTCTCACGAAAGCCGCCCTCCTGCTTGAACGACGACTCTTCACGGCTTGTCGAAGATTCTACCGCAAAAACCGCTATAAGAAGGGCGTTTGTCTCGTCTGCCTCACGCTGAATACAGCACGGCAGAACGGACAAACGCCCAGACAAATCTGCTTTCATATTCATCAGCGAAAAACTTGTTTTTCGCTGATGAATATTCGAGGTTACTCCGCGCAAAGGGTCGCTCCGCCGTCCATGTATCCATGGGTGAGGCGGGCTGACCCTTTGCGCTCTTCTTTGCGGCTTTTGCGGTAAAACACGAAGCCGTTTTTCCCTGGGGGTCATTCCGGTAGTCTAAAAAATCCCGACAGAACCGGTCAGTCGCCAATTCAATGATCCAGGACAGCACATAGACATCCATGTAGCGATAGGCTCCCGCCTTTGAATGAAACATCTCAACCATCTCCCGACCTCCTACCTTCCCCAAGTCCAGTCTTTACCTCACAGCCGTCCGTTCCTGCAGTACCCACAGCACCGACAGTACCCCAGTACTTAAAACGCAGTTTAGCAGAAACGCAGGAAAACGTGCAAGCCAAGAAGAAAGTCTGGAGAAATGCGCGAATGCGTGAAACTTGAAACTTGGCTTAGCTACGTCTCGTCAGAGACGCCTTGGAGTGCGGTGGCAAGTCCGGCGGCTACCGGACGCGACACCGCTTTCCCAGCGGGATCTATGAGACCGCTCCCCTGGGCAAAACTTGGGCGTTAAGCGTTGGGCGTTGAGCGTTAAGCGTTTAACTCTTAACGTTTAACATTTAACTTTTAACTCTTAATTTAAGAAGTTAAAGCTTTCGCCACCCATTCCAGCCTCATTTTCGTGTGTTCCGCGTTTTTCGTGGTAAAAAGTTTCAAGCAGCAATTCATCGGATAGCACGTCAAGCGCGAACAGCGCGGAAAGCACGGCAAACTAATGCACTAACGCATTTCTCAAAACTTTAGCACTTTAGAACTCTCGAACTTTAGAACTTCTAAAATATCTTCGACAGATCAATCTCCAGCGCCTTCTCCGGCGGCCGATGCCCATAGCGCACCAGGTTGAGAAGCGACCCGCGCTCATCCGTGGGCAAGGCGATATCACGCACCTGCACCCAGTCCGTCTCGCGCACAGGCAGACCCTGCATGGAGAGTTGCCGCTCGCCAATCAAGACCCAATTCGCTCCCGTGCAGATACCTTGTGGTTGCGAAAGGACTCCTGTCTTTTCCAACCCCCACTCCTTCGCGACAGCCTTACAGAGCGGGCTCAAATCAATATGCCAGTTCGAAATGTGCACCGCAAGTGTCCCGCCTGGATTTAGCCGGTCAAGATAGAGCTGGAACGCCTCCTTAGTTGCCAAATGGAAGGGAATGGAATCGCCGCTATACGCGTCGATAACCAGCACGTCATAGCGGTTCGTCTCCGCAGTCATCACACGCCTTGCATCGCCAAGGGCAACAGAGACATTCGCCTTGCAGTCGGAGAGGTAGGTGAACATATTCGTATTCCACGCGATGCTGACAACCTGCGGATTGATCTCGAAAAAGCGATACGTGTCGTTCGTACGCCCCCAACACGCCATTGTCCCGGCCCCCAACCCAATGATACCAACACGCATAGGTGTCCCATTCGTGTAGGACGGATGGGACAGCATTGCTAATCCGCCCCCGGCAGCGCCATAATACGTCGTCGGCCTTTCACGCAAGTAGTGAGCCAGAAACTGAACACCATGCAGTGTCTCGCCATGCTTAAGCTGATAGCACAGAAGAGGGTCGCTATTTGGAGGGGTAATTTCTTGTCTGCTAACTGTAAGGCATCCATAGAAGTTGCGCTGACGCTGAATAACCTTCACTCCGGGTTCCTCTTTGCTGACCCCAATGATGGTAAAGTAAAAAACAGCGACCATGGCTATAAACAAGGAGGTCTCGACCCAACGAAACTCCTTTGGCATGTTCTTCCATGCATAAAGGGTGAAAAAGAGCGCAAGAACCACCAGCGCAATCGGATATTCAAGCACCTGCGTGAAGACCAGCGGCGCGATAATGCCGGAAAGCAGCCCGCCAATCGCCCCGCCCGCCGCAATACAGAGATAGAACCGCGTCAGCCGTTCCGCTTCCGGACGGATGCGGTAGATCCAGCTATGCAAGAAGGTGCTACCCAGCAACACCAGCAGGATGCCCGGGATGAGGTTGAAGAGAAATCCGCGCCCGCCCTTCAGTCCCGTAGCATACGCACAAAACAGAAGCGGAACCATGGCCACAACGCACCAGACCAAGACCCCCTTCTCGCCGATCTTCGAAAAACCGATGATGTAGCTCACGAGAAAGGCCGCCAGCAGCGCCACCCACAAGAGCGGTATCGGCGTCACATCCGTCGACAGATGCGCCGTCACCGCATTGAGTAAGAAGGTGCTTGTGGCTGGCAAAGCCAGCCACAAGAATGCGCGAATGCGCGAATGCTCGAATGCGAGAATGGGCTCAGTACCCTCAGTACCCTCAGTACCGTCAGACCTGTCTGACCTGTCCGACTTGTCAGACCAGGCAGCCCTCCCGCCCAACCCTTTGGCCAAGACTGCCAGCAGCCCCCCATACACCGCCAGCGCGCCTGCGAACCCGTACCACTGCGCATCCAGCGAGAGAAAGGGCTCCACCAGGAAGGGATAGCACAGCAGCCCCAAGAGCGAGCCGGCATTCGAGACGGCGTAAAGGCGATAAACGTCAGACCTGTCCGACCTGTCTGACCTGTCCGACCCGTCAGACTCCGACCAACCTTTCGAGACCCACGCCTGCACCAGCGTCGAGTTCGCCGAGAGCAGCACATACGGCAGCCCTGCGAACGCCAGCACGCACAGCAGCACCTCCAGCGCGGGATAGGCGCTGTTCCCGATATGCGCCATGAGCCACGGACGGCCCCACGCAAACCCCGCCACCCACGCCACCGCCAGTGCCAGCAGCACGATATGCCAGGTAGGGCGCGTCAGTCGGCTGGCCCCCTGGGAGCGCGGAAAGTCCTGTCCGCAAAGAGCAGAGACGGCTCTTCCACCTTCATCACTGCCCACTGAACACTGATCACTGTTCCCTGTCCCAACTCCCCCAACTTTAGAACTCTCGAACTTTAGAACTTTAGAACTTCTCCCCCCTCTTTCCGCCATCCGATGCGCGTACCAGTAACCGACCAGCAACAGCACCTGATACGTCGCCAGGCAGGTGGTCCAGACCGCGGCTGTGCCGCCGAAGGCCGGCAGCAGCGTCCGGCCGAGCATGGGCTGTACGCCAAAGATCAGAAACGAGCCAATAAAAATCGTCACCGAGGGCAGGGACAAACCAGTACGTGCGTTCATATTTTTTTCGGGTGTTAACTAAAAAGACAAAGCCTCTTCCCGCAGAGGAAAGAGGCTTGCAATGCTTATTTTGTGGCTTGAGGTTTGGGATTTGTCGCTTACTTCTTCGCCTTGACCTCTTCCCAGATTGCTTTCTGGATGGAATTCGTCGGCATGGGTGCCCAGCCCTCTTCACACGCTTTCTTGTACGTTGACATGCGCGAGGGGGAAACACCCTGCTTGACTGCGTTTTGTTGAACTTTTATTAATATTTCGGCATTTAGCATCTGTCCGGTAATAGCATCCAGGTCTGATAACGTTTTTACAGACCCCATCATACTATGGTCAAGAGCTGGATTAACTACACCCAAAAGATAGCCCGTTGCTCTCCACAATTCCTTGGCCACTCGAGTCTTTAGTATCGCGTCAGATACATCTTGCCCTAAAACACCTAGATTGATCGCAGCCCACCCCTCCTCTGGAACAACAAGTAGAGCTGGCTGACTTTTTACATCACAAATAATAATAGCGCCCAAAGTCTCTGCCTGAGATGCCGCTGCCTTAGCTAAAACAAAGAGATCTTTTCCAGACTTGTCGCCCAAGACAATGGGAATTCTTGAAATCGCTTTCATGCCATCAATCATCTGTTGAATATCTAAACTCGGGACGCGTGATTGGAGATTGACAATACTTAGAGCCGGACCCTTTGCTTGAAGTTGAGTAAATCCACCTGTTGCGGCCAACAATTTAGCCCTTGTTGCTGGATCGATTGATTTTCCAACTTTGATTGGAGCTTTATTCGTGCTTGCTTGCGCTAAAAGTATTGAGCTCATGAGCATGGTTATGATAGTAACGATCATTTGTCTTTTCATAATAATTCTTTCGTGTATATCGTCATCACTTGTTAAGCGTTGAGCGAATCGAGATAGGTACATATCCCTTCTCAGTGAACTTCTTGTTTTGCTCCTCGACATAGAGTGCAGCCCCATCTTTATCTCCCGCCTTTAAAAGGTCCATCGCTATCTTTTGACTTGCTTTTCGTTCTTCATAAGCATTTAGAAGTTGCGTGTGATAATACTGTATGAAATCATTTGGTTTTCCACCCTGAGCTATATAATCCTTAATCATCTGCTTTGCGTAGGCAACTGCCCCCTTTTTTTCGATTTTCTCAGGATTGTCCGTGTCATAGACTAAAATGCTTCGCTCCAATGCGGCCTTCACATCCTCTCCTGGTGGTATCACCAGCAAAGGCGGAGGCGGCATTCCCATAGGGGTGGTAACCAATAGATTAATAGCATTATCCAGCCTAGAGCTAAAGCCAGTCGGTGGCTGATTGGTACGGGCACCTGCAAACTTGACGACACGATTAGTATGTTGTTGATACTGCGTATGTTCAGACTTGGGAATATCAGTTCTCTCCACTTTCCGTAAAGTTTCGGGGATGCCTTTTTGGCGTGGATCATTCGTAAGAAGCGTTTTATCAACACTGTTTGTTTTTTCAGGTATTTTTGATGATTCACCAAGGGGTGTTTTGAAAACTTTTTTGGTGCGTGTGTTTGCCACTTGCGAAGAATTTCGCGATTTCAGTTGACTCCAAGTAAAGATGGCCGCACCCAATACCAAGATTGTAATCGACAAAATAACATACCGAAGTGGCACCTGCTGACGAGTCGTTGTCTTTGATGCTTGCCCCTCTGTGATCGAGAGCGGCACCATGCCCTGTGCCGAAAGCTCCTGCATGGCTGCGTTGCGGTCAGCAGCTTTCAAGCTGCCGCGCTTGGTCGAGCCTGATTTGTCGCGGGCTGTATAATTAAAGTTTTTCATAACGGTTTAGATAATATCAGAAACGCAGGAAAAGGAGCAAGGAAGAAGACAATTCAGTTCTAAAGTTCTAAAATGCTAAAGTTCTAAAGTGGAACTCGAAACTGGACACTTTGCGTCTCGCCAGAGACGCCTTGGAGTGCGGTGGCAAGCGGTATTCCGCGCGACACCGCTTTCCTTGGCTCAAAGTACGGTGGGATCTATGAGACCGCTCCCGCTGGGCGCATAGGCGCCCATTGCAGCAAAGTGTATCCTGGGCGCATAGGCGAGCCTGTACGCCAACCTGGCTGTCCCCCGGCCAATCGCAGATGCTGCCCCAAAAGCGGTGTCGCGCGGAATACCGCTCCTGCCTCGCCATAGCACCGCAGGTGCGACGGCGGGTGCCACCGCACTCCAAAACCTTGTCCTGCGTCCAAGGTACAGCGGGGCTATGAGTCTGGAAGCCGAGTCCACTTTCAAGCGTCCTGTTCACTCACGCACTAATGAACTAACGAACTTCTTCCACTTTAGAACTATACACAGCGACATAAGGAGCGGCGCGGCTTCCCGCGCCGGCCGGAACGCGAAGGCGTTCCGCTCCAAAGAGCGCGCTCGCTTATGTCGGCGTGTATAACGAAAAAAACCCCGCTCCTTTCGGAACGAGGTTTTTTGAGTCTATCACTAATGCACTAATCAACTAACGCACTAATGAACTTCTTCAACTACTTGTTGAACTTACGACGCAGACCGAGGGCTGCAACGCCGAGGGCGAGCAATGCCATCGAGGTCGGCTCTGGAACTGCTTCCCATGTTCCCAACTTATTACCAGCCACCAAGAAACCAGCTCCGGTAGTAAAGTTAATGTTGGCGTTTGCTGGGCTTGCAGGTACAGTGAATCCTGCAATTGAAGACTCCTGTTTCCAATTACCATCATCCGACAAAATCACGACTTTTGCATAATATGTCGTGAGGTTAGCGAAGGTATTGGCCGTTCCCGTTAATGCACTAAGTGCACTTGCAACATCGTCTGTGTTTCCAGTGACACCTGGAACAAGAGTTGTTCCACCGGCATCAGTGTAGAAAGTCACTATTGCACTAAAGTTTGCGTTACCGTTACCAATATTTAAACCAGTAACCGGATCTTTAACTGCTCCAGTACTCCATAGGGTGGATGCTGCTTGAGTCACTCCAACTGCAAGCATAATCATCATAGCTATTACTATTTTTTTCATTGTTATCCTTTTTATCTCCAGCAAGGTTATCTTGCAAGAAAATTGCTTAATTTAGATCATATAGCGCTTGGGAACGTAATCTGTACACCAGTACTTACGAAATTACCAAGGAACGAAGCCCCCGAAGTAAGCACCATATCATCAAGCTGGGTATCCACGCCCGCATTCCACCAGCCAACTAGTGAGTTATCCCCAATAATTGCAATCGAAGCCGCTTCGTCAATATACGTTGCAGCTTCAATCAATGACAGATCAGTTGTACTCAGGAACTGGATAATATCGTCACCGGGCACCATTCCAGTTGCTGTCAAATCTCCCAACGTCAAATCCCTAGGAACACAGTTCGCAATAAATGGGAACTGCAGACCGCTGAGATCTAATGTCGTTGCTCCAAGCGCAACTTCCCCGCTATACGTTAATGTAATCCCTGTGCTAACAAAGTTAGCCAGAAACGCCGTTCCAGCAGGAAACACTTCATCGTCCAACTGTGTATCCACACCCGCATTCCACCAACCAACTAGTGAGTTATCCCCAATAATTGCAATTGAATTTGCTTCGTCAATATACGTTGCGGCTTGAGTCAAAGACAAGTCGGTCGCACTCAGGAACTGAATAATGTCGTCGCCCGGCACCATACCTGCTGCTTTGATATCTCCAAGTTTCCATTCGCCAGTTGTGGATCCAACCGATACAAACATAGATCCAGAAGTCGCAAATTGTCCTATTGTGGTTTTGGTCTGATAACCTACGATGTTTTCGCTTTCGACTGCCATAGCCGAAATAGCTGCGCAAAGCGCAAATGCTGTAACTAACTTTTTCATATCAATCTCCTTGTGTGGAGGGGTCAGGGTTCAGTTTTGAGGGCTCAGGAAATTCTTTCTCGAATCCTCTATCCAAGCTTCTGATCTTCTCCAGTTAGAGTTCTTTGTCTTCTTAATTCACAGGTATATTACCACAGTGGCTCTATACCGGTCAACACTCATTATGAAAAAATCATTCCGATTTTTTGATTGCCTTATTGCGTTATTGCCTGATTGCCTTATTTAAAAGACTTTCGGGCCTTGCGCTCATGCATTTTTGCGGGGCTTACTATTCCTTGCCTGGTCTGCGGGGGCTCACCCAAAACGTGAGATTCGCTGGATCATGCTCAATATAGTTGGAGAGGTTTCGCTTTTCTTTTGGGTTTCGCGCCGGTGCACCATTTACAACGAAAGAATGCGGCACAACAACGGTAGTAGTCTGAAGAAGTGCGTTATTGCCTTATTATTATTTTCACCACAAAGAACTCAAAGAACTCAAAGAAAATACTTTCCTCTGTGGTCTCTGCCTGTCCGCCGTAGCGCTTGCGCGTAGGCGGATGCCTCTGTGAGAAAAAAGAAACAAGTCAATTGCAGCGCGGAAGCGCTGCGCTCTCCTACCCGATCACAAATCAAAGAACAATGTTTTCGTTTCTACGGAAACGTGCATTTTAATGCGCACTCGCACACGAGATACACGTTACCTTTTTTTTACGATGACCCGAATATACCATAGACGAGCGGAACGTGCAAGGAGAATTTTGAGAAAAGTGTCAGTAAGTTTGGAAGTGTCAGCAAGTGTCAGTAAGTCTGGAGAAGTTCTAAAGTTCTAAAATGCTAAAGTTCTAAAGTTGAACTGGAAACTGGGCATTGCTTCGTGCTATCCGTGCTCCCCGCGCTTGACGTGCTATCCGGCCTGTCCGCCGTCTTGTCCGCCGTAGCCTTGGCGAAGGCGGAAGCCTTGGCGAAGGCGGAAGCTTTAGCGAAGGTGGATCAATCCTTCAAAGAACTTCTTTTTTTACCACGAACCACTCTAAATACACGAAAAGGAGAGGGAGAAGTTCTAAAGAAGTGCTAAAGTTCTAGCTGACGCTTGAAACTTGGCTTAGCTACGTCTCGTCAGAGACGGTTTGGAGTGCGGTGGCAAGCCGAGGCCGGAGGGTCCGGCGCGACACCGCTTTTCTTGGCTGCCCCAAAAGCGGTGTCGCGCGGAATACCGCTTGCCACCGCACTCCAAAGCTTTAGCCACCCGTCCAGTCCCATTTTCGTGTATTCCGTGTATTTCGTGGTTAAGAATTTCTTCGGACAGCACGGACAGCACGGGGAGCACGAAAAACTAAGCCACTTCCCATTCTCGCATTCGAGCATTCACGCATTCGCGCATTTCTCCTCCCCCCACTCACGCACTAATGAACTTCCCAAAACTTTAGAACTTTAGCACTCTCGAACTTTAGAACTTTACTATTGTCGGCCAGGCGCCTCTGACTGATCCGCGGTGGCGGATCAATAACGGGAAGTCGTCCGCAGACGGGTCGGGGTTCACCGGCGCTTGAGTCTGATCCAGATAGAGGCAGCCGATCTCATCCGGCGGAAGCGATGCCACGCGTTTCTGGGCCTCGCCGAGCGCCTCTAGCCAGATCCGCTTTAACACCTTCAGATCGAGGGGCTCCTTTAATTGCAACCGCTCCACGTCAACTTGCGTATAGGCCGTGTGCCGGCTCACATGATCCAGCAGAAATTCAGGAGTAAAGCCCGGATCTTTCCCGCAGGCCGCCCAGACCAGCGCCCCAAGCGTCAGGTAGGTCTGATGCAGGTGCAAGACATCCACGAAATCACGGATCTCGCTCCTGCTCGCCAGCGCCAGGATTTTGTTGGTTGCCGCGTCTGCATCGTGCAGACGATAGCCGCAGAACGCATCCTTTTGCACAGGGAAGAAGCGAAAGGCGCTGTCCTGCGCCCACTCCACTTTCACCTGTTGTCCGCGCAGGGTCACGATGGCGCGATGAAAGGCCCCGGTGTGCAGGATCCATTCAATTGCGTAGCCAGCATCTGTCAGCGTCTTTGCGTCCTGTTCAGCACAGAGGGCTACGCTCTCCGCCAGATCGTGAAAGAAGTCAATAGCCTGAGAGTAACGGGGACTGCCAGAGGCGCGGTTGAGCACTGTGGCACCCGCCAGATAACTCTCGGGACTCCGATTTGCCGCAATACAGCGCAGGAGTTCCATCTGGACATCGCTTATTGGCATAATTTTGCGGCAATAAAAAAGCCTTGCCGCCCTCCGTTTTGCCTGAGGCCACGCACCAGCTCAGGTATATCCTCGAGGCTGACATCCAAGTCCGGCCGCATATACCAGAAGCACTGCGCGTGATACTTCCTGAAGATCCTTCTGGCTTCCCGGACCCTCACCATCTTGTGCGCGTCCTCCGAAGAGAGGATGCGACGGCTCTTCGCCCCGCCTTTACGCCCCAATGCGGAAAAATACGCGCTGATCTCTTTTGGAACTGATTTCATGATGTTGTTATCATAAGCCGTTTATGTTAGAGATGCAAGAGGAAAGACGAAGAAGTTCTTAAGTTCGAGCCGGCTTCGCTAAGAGCTACGCCGAGCCAGGGAAGTTCTAAAGTGTAACTGGAAACTGGGCATTGCTTCGTGCTATCCGTGCTCCCCGCGCTTGACGTGCTATCCGGCCTGTCCGCCGTAGCCTTGGCGAAGGCGGATGTTCTCTCCTGGGCGTATAGGCGTCCCCGCCTGTACATGGGCACGGGTGTGCCGTGCCCTCCTACAGCTTTTTTAACCACGAACCACACTGAAGACACGAAATGGGGACTCTCCCGCAAAAACCGCTATAAGAAGGGCGGCTATCTCGTCTGCCTCACCCGTGGATACACGGACGGCAGAACGGATAGCCGCCCAGATAAAACGGATTTCATTTTCATCAGCAAAAAACAAGTTTTTTGCTGATGAAAATTGAGTTGATTCCGCGCAAATGTTCGCTCCGCCGTCCATGTATTCATGGGTGAGGCGGGCTAATGGAGCCCGTGCGGGCCCGCCGGGACCCTACATTTGCGCTCTTCTTCGCGGCTTTTGCGAAAGAGTCTCAACCTCATAGCTCTTTCTTTGTGGTTAAAATCTCATCGGAAAGCACGGGGAGCACAGCAAACTAACGCACTAATGCACTAATCAACTAACGAACTTCCCCTCACGGCTCCAGCATCTTGAGGGAGGGATAGAGCGCGGCAAAGTGTTTTCGGTTCCGCGTGATCAACCCGCCGGCGCGCAGGGCGAAGGCGCCGATCAGGACATCGGCCACCGGACGGCGCTTGGCCTCCCCTTTTTTCTTCTGCAGGATATGCACATGCCAGGCTTTCATCGCGCGTTCCGTGTCAACTGGCAGCCACTCCATGGTGAGTTGCGCGCCGATCAGCGCGGCAAAGGCGCGGATATGGCGCATATCCCCGTTGAAGCAGGGGGCGACCTCGATTTGCGTGACGGGACAGAGAAACAAACCCTCCCGTGCGACGTGGCTGAGGCATGTCGCGGAGGGGACGCCAAACGCGGGATCATCCAGCGCAATGTCAAGGACCACGCAACTATCCACGACCCAGGCCATTATTCCTCGCCTTCCCGCAACTGTGCCAGGAGCGCATCTGAGCGTTTCGGCAAGTGCTCCGGCATCAGCTTCTTGCAATACCCCCGCGCGGAGGCGACATCAACCTTCACGCCCGGCTCCTTGCAGACCATAACCGTGAACTGGCAAGGCGCGTCATAGAGCCACGTCAGCCGCTGCCCTGCTTTGAGTCCGGCCCGTACACGGAGTTCCTTGGGGATTGAAACTTGCCCGCGCCGGGTGATCACAACAGATTCTTGTGTTTTCATGTGACTAGTATGACATGATTGTTTTATCATGTCAAGGGGAGAGGGAGTGGAGAAGTTCTAAAGTTCTAAAATGCTAAAGTTCTAAAGTTATAGCTGACACTTGAAACTTGGCTTAGTTACGTCTCGTCCGAGACGTTTTGGAGTGCGGTGGCAAGCCGAGGCCGGAGGGTCCGGCGCGACACCGCTTTTCTTGGCTGCCCCAAAAGCGGTGTCGCGCGGAATACCGCTTGCCACCGCACTCCAAAGCTTTCGCCGCCCTTTCACGGGACGGGCACACGCCAGCCAAGGTGGCGCAGAATTGACGCTTCGCTCCCGTGGCAAGCATGGGCTCTGCCGAATACGGCGGTCTCTGTCTGCGATGGCGGCGCAAGTCCGGTGATCCGCCTTCGCGAATACGTCTTCCCCCTACGCGCATACGCCTCCGGCGGACAGGCCGGCGGGCAGGCCGGGTGACTGATTGAGCGACTCTGAACATGTGGCGGGTGCCAAGCTTTCACTCACGCACTAATGAACTAACGCACTTTTCACTTCTCCCCATCCCTTATTACTTCTGGCATATTTCGTCCTCGGTCCCGATGCGGATAAGGGTTATGCTTTCGCCATCCGAAGAGTAGACGAGACTCCAGCCATCTCCGAAGCGGAGTTCCATGCACCCTGTGAATGGGCCCGTAAAACGGCGGCTTAGGACTGAAGAGGAGAAGGGCAGGTCTTCACTAAGCCTTTTCAGAATCTGTTTAAAAACATCCTTGGGGAGTCCTGCGCCGAAACACCTCTGTGCGTCGGATTCGAACATGCCGCCGATATGGACTTTGATCTTCACAGTCCGATGTGGGCCATGAGGGACTGCATGTCGGGGAAGGTCTTGAGCCCCCTGCCTGCGAGCGCGTCACGCATGGCGGCTGCGGTCTGACGGGAGGGCTTAGGCGGTTGCCGGGCCTGCGTGACCTTGCAGGCTGTACGCGGCGGTGTATGCCGTTTTTTTTCCGCTGTGATGTTCATGAGTGCCGTCCCTTTCCTTTGATGCAGCCAGTTTACAACAGACCTGTTGCTGATTCAACAGCAAAAACAAAAATTTAAGTCTGCAATTTGCGAAATCCCTTTCCCTTTAAGCGCTGAGCGTTTTAGCTACGGAAAGCGCGGATTGACCCGGATTGAGATGTTTCCCTGTTCGGCCTGTCCGCCGTCTTGTCCGCCGGAGGCGTATTCGCGTAGGTGGAAGGCATCGCGTAGGTGGAAGCCTTGGCGAAAGTGGGTGTTTCGTGTTTTTCGTGGTAATAAAGTTTCAAGTCGTAATTCGTCGGATAGCGCGGACAGCACGGGGAGCACGAAAAACTAACGAACTAATACACTAATCAACTAACGAACTTCCCCAGCGATGGACACCAGCGGCGGGGTCTTGCCGGGCGGCGAGGAGCTGTAGAGGTTGAGCAACCACACGCCATTGCCTTTGTACAGGAACTCCAGATGCTTGGTCTGTTTGGAAGCCTGCTCCGTGATCTTCAGTGGAAAAACCACAGTCCGCTTGGGCTCATCGAACTTTTTCTCGGCCCATATCACGCGCGCGCTCTTGTCAGCATCGATGGACGCGAAGCCGATCATCTTGAAATCTCCATGGGATACGCCTCCAAAATCTTCCTCCCTCACGGTCTTAACAGTCGGAAAGATATGCACATCCGAGAGATTATTCACACTTAGCGACCCTTCCGCCATGGTGATGCGCCCTCTTTGCTGGCTCTTGTTACAACCGCAAGAGAGCATGACAGCCATGAGACTCATAATTGAAATGTATGTTCTTTTCATAAGATTCTTTCTCTCGCAGAGGCGTCCCCGCCTATGCAGTCGAGCGCATCCTGGGCGCATAGGCGGCCCCGCCCAATGCCACTAACTTTTCATGGTGCTTCACGTTTTTAACATATTCTGTTTCAAAAGCTTGTGGCACTTATCTCGTGCAAGCACCTGAGCTATCTCAAAAGATGCCCGCGCTTCCAGTCTGGGGAGGGTCACGCGTCTGCGTGACCGGACGAGCAGACGCTCGTCCCTCCCCTGAGGCGAGACGCCTCAGCCACTTTGCGCATCGCATTCCCTACTGAAAGGACGCGACTGGAAGCTTTGCAAGGCAAGGTGGCGGAGCCGTCCCGGCTCCGGCGGGCAAGATGCCCGCGCTCCTTTGAGGGCAGCAATAGAAGGGAGCGTGGGCGTCCCGCCCGCATGAAAGAGGGTGGTAATTATTGGCAACAGGGGGACAGACAAGATTGGCGCTAAGATAAGCTACGGCTCGCCAAAGTCTCTCCCTCCAGCTTGCGGAGCTGTATTGAAATGGAGGGCGAAGCTGTGCTGAGCCGCAAAAATACGACCCGAACGTGCTTGTCTTGGAGCCATTCCTATCTGTCTTCCTGTTGCCAATATGAAAAGTTAGCGGCATTGGGGTCTCGCCTGTGCAGCGAAGCTTCATGTATATGGCTGGCGGCTTTCCTTGCCGCCAGTGTACAGGCGGGGACGCCTATACGCCCAGGGGAGCTGTCCCCCGGCCCATCGCAGATGCCACCCCCGAAAGCGGTGTAGCGCGGAATACCGCTTGCCACCGCACTCCAAAGCTTTCGCCGCCTTTTAGCCCCAATTCGTGCCTGCCCGCCGTAGCCTCTGGCGAAGGCGGGTGTTCCGCGTGTTTCGTGGTAAGATAATTATCGGATAGCGCGGACAGCGCGGGGAGCACGAAAAACTAATGCCCTTTCCCTGGCTCGGCGGAGCGTCAAGCAAAGACGGCCCAAAACTTTAGACCTTTAGAACTCTCGAACTTTAGAACTTCTCCTGATTTCATGGTTTAACTTCGGGGCTGTCCTCATCTGTCCCCGACCTCGCAATCACATCCCACTTGCCATCCCCCTTGTAAAGGAAACTAAAGCTTTTGATCAAGCCCTTCTTGGGAATATACTTGGCTGTGTCCACGATGGCCGAGCACTTCTTGTCATTCTCCTCCCACTCGATGGTCGTATCTGGCGACAGTTCCAAATCGCACCCCAGCGATGTCGCATTGTAGCCCGTTTCTGTGCTATCCAAGAAACCAAACATGTTTCTTGTCTCACCTGAAACAATGACCATGAACCGAATGTCATTCGTCGAATGGTTGCCCGTCGAGATCTCACAGTTCATGCGATTGCCATCATAGAGTTTCTCGCCGCAGCCGCCTGATAAGACAATCATTGCAAGCAGCACAAGGCCACTGATGATTCCGAACATCCTTTTTTCTGACATGCAATCACTCCTTCTATTTCCTCTCGCGGAGGCGCAGGGACGCAGGGAAATTTCTTTTAACCACGAAGACGTGGGACATGGGACTTGGGACATGCAGTGCCCAGCTTCAAGTCCTCAGATTCATCAGAATGGCACAAGCTGATTGTAGCCGTCCTTCTCAACAAAATGCAGTATCTTGACCGTGACCGCATCGGTGTTACTGTTGACTTCAAACATGACGGTAATGTCTTTATCTTTATAGGCCACCGCAGGAACAGCCGCTTTGACCGCTACTGACTTTTCTATTTTTCTGCCGTCCGGAAGCGAATAATAAACCGTCGCCGTTTCCGGGACTGGATGATCAAACCCGACATGAACAGCCTTTCCAGAGGGAGAAACGAGACCTGCCCTGAACGAAAACTCACCCCACGAGACAGCCGCTCCTTTAATCATGTTAGTGCCCATATTTCGAATGCCGACATCAATCGCCCAATCAGCGGTTGACGGCTCCCGACAGGAGGTTAGTAATGCAACAACCGCACCCGCCAGCAGCGGCATCCTTACAAGACTTTGTCGTAAACTATTCATCTCTTCTTTCTCTCGCAGAGGCGTCCCCGCCTAGGCAGTCGAGCGCATCCTGGGCGCATTGGCGGCCTGTGCACTGAAGCTTCATGTATGTGGCTGGCGGCTTTCCTTGCCGCCAGTGTACAGGCGGGGACCCGCCTACGCCAGAGGCTACGGCGGGGCAGGCGCCTATACGCCCAGGAGAGCTGTCCCCTGGCCCATCGCTACTGCCTCGAAAGCGGTGTCGCGCGGAATACCGCTTGCACGCTAGAAATCGATCTTTTCTTTCGGCACTGGAGTAAGCTCCATTGTCGTCAACTGTACTGGCTTATACTTCGCCTTGAAATTCCGGATAAACGTACGGTTTTGACTGTCATACCTTATGTCACTCAAGCCCATTCCGCCTGTGACCGCGCTAATATCGTTGGTCACCTCAAGCATAAACCATAACCATGCGATTTCGCAATCGGCGAAGTATAAGTCTTCTGTGTCGAAGTTCTTGGCAAAGGCTAACTGATCAATCTTCTCTGCGTGCATTCCGCTCTGATACCGCCGTGATATCTTCCCCTGAAAACCGTCGGGCCGCCAGATATTGATTGTTGCGATGCTTCGCGGATAGCTGGCTGCTGGAATCTCTTTAAAGCCCAGGCCCTCCTGTTCAAAGCAGCGCCAGCGCCAAGGCCCACGTTCCTGACACTCTTTCAGGGTTTGCGCGCTGGCATCGAGTGCGAGTACAAAGAGCTTTCCGTTGTACTCCATCAACGCCTCGGGTGCATTAACGCCCGCCGGCCCCTCGTATTTCACAATCTTACCCTCATACTTGATGACCAGATCCGTTGTTATGTAGGATGAGAACTTCACAGGCACATATTTGCCAGGGGCGATTTCAACGTATTGATACGGTGAGTCTCCATCACTTGAACACCCACAACAGAAGACCAAACACGACGCTAAGACAGCGCAAAGCATATTCACTAATCGGATATTCATCGCTTTTCACCTCCCGGAATCCCATTCCAGCCCCATTTTCGTGTGTTTCGTGTTTTTCGTGGTAAAAAAGTTTCAAGTCGTAATTCATCGGATAGCACGGACAGCGCGGGGAGCACGAAAAACTAATGCACTAATGCACTTCTCACTTAATCATGGGTTAACTTCCGGGCTGTCCTTGGGAATTTGGATTGTCACATCCCTCTCTGTTTGCTGTCCGGATTCCAGATCGACGAAGGTGACCCCGACCGTCACTTTGTGCCGTTCCGTCGTTTTGTTGTACAGGTAAACAATGTAGCGCTTCCCGTCAGCCTCATACGGGCAGACCTCTGCTTCCGGGAAGATTCCGGCTGGCACATCGATGACCCGGATCACCCCTCTCCGGTTCCAAATCGTATATTTCACGCGATCATTGGACACCGTCGAATAACTGCGGGACGTATGTATTCTGTCGAAGCTCGCGAAGTAGGGGTCCTCGGATGTCCCCATCGCGGTCACCAAACCCATATTGCTCAGCGGGCACGGATACACATTGGTTGAGAGACCTCCCCCGGGAAGCGCCGTGTAGAGCGTCACATCGCCAGCACCAGCCGCATCCATGTTACTGGTCGCGCACGTTCGCTGGATATGGCAGGGATCAAGCATGAGCCTTTCCTTTTCAAAGAAGGCCCATTCAGCCTTCGTCAAACGCCGCCCGAACCTCATCCCCCCCCCCCCCAGCTTGATGTCTTCATCGTCCAATTGAAGGACGCCTGGAATACGGTCTTCGATTTTTCCTTCCCTCATGCGGACTTTCGCGCCGTCAAACAATACTAGCCTAGCTGCTTCACCCGCTCCAGTCGCTACATACGCGATGGTGTTGTCCCACGACATAATAGACGATATGTGCTCAGGCTGTCGGGCGGCCATCACGCCGACAGGCGACAGAGACAAGTCCGAGCCGACCCTGACATTTGCGACCATCTCGGTTTCGACCTCATAACGTAGGGCGGGACCCTTGTTCAACAGATACAATATTCCAAAATTATAGTCGTGATATTCGATGAAATGCCTCTGTTTAAGCCCCAAACATGATCTGCCCGTCGCACTGCCGATGATCATGGATGTATACCGCCGCGGCATATACCACCCAGCAGGCACTGTCCGAACAAATATGTATATCGCAACCGCCCCAAAGAACGGTATCGCGCACCCCAGACATCCTTTGTGCCAATTTTTCATGTGAAATCTCCAAGTCTTTGTTACGTCTCGTCCGAGACGTTTTGGAGTGCGGTGGCAAGCAGAAACCGAAGGGTCTGGCGCGACACCGCTTTTCTTGGCTGCCCCGAAAGCGGTGTCGCGCGGGATACCGCTTGCACACTAAAAATCGATCTTTTCTTTTGGCACTGGAGTAAGCTCCATTGTCGTCAATTGCACCGGTTTATACTTCGCTTTGAAATTTCGGATAAACGTGCGGTCTTGGCTGTTAAACCTTATACCTCCCTTAGGGGCATCGCCCATAACCACATCAAAGTCGTTAGTAACCTCAAGCATGTACCACAACCATGCGATCTCGCAATCGGCGAAGTATAAGTCTTCTGTGTCGAAGTTCTTGGCGAAGGCTAACTGGTCAATCTTCTCACCATGCGTCCCCCCCCGAAAGCGCCGTGACAGATTACCCTGAAAACCATCGGGTCTCCAGATATTGATTGTTGCTATGCTTCGCGGATAGCTGGCTGCTGGAATCTCTTTAAAGCCCAGTCCATCCTGTTCAAAACAACGCCAATGCCAAGGCCCGCGTTTCTGGCGCTCTTCCAGAGTTTGCGCACTGGCATCGAAAGCGAGCACATAGAGTTTCCCGTTGTACTCCATCAACGCCTCTGGCGCGTTGATCTCTGCAGGCCCTTTGAAGGTCACAACCTTGCCCCCATGCTTGATGACCAGATCAGTTGTAATATATGACGAAAACTTAACAGGCACATATTTGCCAGGGGCAACTTCAACATATTGATACGGTGAGTCTCCATCACTTGAACACCCACAACAGAAGACCAAGCACGACGCTATAAACACGCACAGCACATTCAATAATCGGATATGCATCATTTATTTCCTCCCGGAATTCCATTCAAGAGCGTTTCCCAAAAAGTAGCGGATCTAGTTCCCGGCACAATACCAATACCAGCACCTGGCGCAAGGGTAAAGAAGTTGCTTGTGTCAACTGTATCACTGCCCGTGGCCAGCCGGATCAACTGCGCACTTTGCTTGACAGCCTCCGCATAAGACTGCGGCATATTTTCGATTAGATTATCATTGCGCGCATGGTAATGCAAGCTTTGCACATTGTAGTCCTGAAACAATCTGATGTTGCCATCATCGTCACGTCTCACATGACCTGGCGTCCATGTATCCGTGAGGATGTGAACGGCAATTCCGAGATTGAGATACGCGCGCGACGGGTCAGTTTCCCGAAGTCTCCTGAACTCATTGAGGCACGTCTGTACCGTTGTTTGTATATTGTCATTCAAATCCGCCGCACTGCCACCAGAAACCCCCATTCCATGGTAGTACGTCAGATCGGCAAAGTGTGTTCGTACGGTTCTGGTGTTTCGAAGTTTGGGAACTCGGGTCAAAACTGGCCCCATAATGCCGGAATCCCCCCACCAATACGCAGTACGCCTCGCCGGCTCGGCTGCACGATCAGCAATTTGTCGCATAGCAACTGGCATCCATCTTCTAAAATCATCCAAATCAAGAATCGGGTATAATTGTTGAAGTTGCTCTTTCTTCTGCTTAACCGACTCCGTAACCTGTTTCGTGATATTTGACAATTCCATATTGAGTGTCATCAATACTGCTATCGGGATCTCCGCCCTTCCAGAGGCAATTCCTTTAACGTCAACAAAGGGAACATCCGGCAACATCAAACCACGAGCGAAACTCTCATAATCCTTCAGACTCAGTTCAATACCAAGCTCACGTAACGCATCGACCCCAACAAACACATGATTACGAAGATCCGCCAGCCCCAACGGATCCACCTTATTGACAGGGTCGTTGCTGCAGTAGGCGGTGAGGTTGATGCCGCCTTGTTCCTGGAGGGGGTCGCGGCAGAGCCACTTGCAGGAGGCGGGGTCGTAGTAGCGGTAGCCGAAGTAGTAAAGCCCGGTTTCGGCGTCGTAGTATTTGGACTGGAAACGGAAGGGGCAGGAGAAGTGCGCGAATTCGGGAATGCTCGAATTCGAGACTGCTTCTGCGATGGGCTTGCCAAAGGGGTCGTAGTCGTATTCGGCGGCCACAGCGCCCGTGGTGGCGTCCACAACCTTATGAATGTTGCCCATGGCGTCTGCAATGGGCAGGTAGACGTTCTCGACGTTGTTGGAGGTGACGGTGAAGGCCAGTAGTCCGCCGATGCCGCCCGCCTCTTGCCCGAGATTGCCGGAGCGCTGTCCCGCGAGGTCGAGTCCCCAGAGGCAGCGGCGCACCACGCGCGCGCCGGGCAGCAGGTTGCCGGTTTCGTCGAAGGCGTCGACAATCTCGCTCGCGAGGTTCCAGCCGTCATAGAAGAACTGATGGGAGCGCACAGGCAGCCAGGCCGGACCCAACAGCCGATACACAGTCTTCCGGGCGCGGCGGCCGTCGGGATAGTAGGCAAAGGCGAGCCTTGTCTTGGGTTCGATTTCATTCACAGCGCCCGTGAGGCGGCCAAAGGCGTCCCAGGAGTAGGTGAAGCGGCTGTCCGTGACCATGGCCGCGTTGTTGTCGTAGGCGGGTGCTTCGTAAGCCTTGGCCACAAAGAGCACGCCCGTGACGCAGGCGACGATGTCTTTGTTGAGGAGCGGATCCTGCCTGAAGGCTGTGACCACGATGTTTGTGCGATGGGCGGAGGCTTCGTTATCGACGGTGACGACGGCAAAGAAACGCTCGCCCAGACGCTGGGCAATTGCATCGCCGACCTTGACCGTGGCATCCACAACCGCTGTGCCGGAGATCTCGAAACTGTTGCCCCACGCCCTGCTGATGTGGACGTTCCGGTCGTCACAGATGAAACTGTAGCGGGGGATTTCAGCTTCATCGGACGGGCCGGCTTTTATGACGTTGCCGATGCCGTCATAAGCCCAGCCGGACTGCGTGCCGGGAATTGGCGTCACGCCGTCCGCCAAGAAGCCTTCCGAAGCCAGAAGCTGCCCCTTGGAATCATAGTCGTAGGTGCGGATCGTGCTGTCTGCGAGGGTGACTTTGGAGATGCGGTCCGAGTTCGGGACATACTGGTAGTCATAGGAGGCCAGTCCGCCGATGCCGCTCAAACTGTAGGCGACTGACAGGGGACGGGCATTGGCGTAGTCCCACTGGACCGTCTTGGTCAGGAGGCGGCCAGCGACTCTTACGGTGAGCGTGGTGGCCAGCGGCATGTCCCCGCAGTACAGGTAGGTGGCGCAGGTAGCGGAAACCGGCGTGGAGGTGATGGACGCGACGCGGGCTGCCGAGGCATAGAGCACGCTATAGCTGTTCGTAAGGCCGCCGGCGACCACACTGTTAAAACTCAGAATGCCGTTATGTGTGGAGCTAGCATACGCGCGCGTGACGACCGCGTTGTTGATCACGCTGTTACCGCTGATTGTTTCTGTGAGAGGAATATCATCAGCCGTGAAATTGGAATAGGAGAGGGAGGGGCCTCCTGCCGAGGCGAGACTTTCAGCACGGCCGGTGCGTCCCAGGACTGAACTTATGGCGCTGCCATCCGAGGCGGTTATCCCGGTCATGGCGCCTGCATTGTCGTAACCGACTGTGGCTACGACATTGTTCGCATCTGTGACGGAGTTGACCTGCCCATTGTCCTTGTAGTGATAGGTCGCGACTCTGACGCCACCGATGGTTTTATGATCGAGCAGCCCTGTCACGGTATCATAGTGCCATTCGGTGATTTGAGGCGTGCCTCCGCCGTAGGTGGTGAGCCGGGTCATGCGCCCCATGGTGTCGTAGTCATAGTGCTTATCATAAGCGCCCATGTCGAATTCGCGCTTCAGGCGTCCTGCCGCGTCATAAGCGTACGCGATGGAGGTGCCGTCGGCTTTGACGATCCGGGAAATGCGCTCTGTATTCCCGTAATAGGAGACGGATTGAATCCCCATTGTCGGGTCGGGCTGAATGACGGAGGATATCCGTCCCTTTGAATCGCGCATATAGGTGGTGACCTGCGCGATTCCGTTGCGGTAGGACTTGACGTGCTCCAGACGTCCGAGGCCGTCGTATTCGTATTCGGTCTTCCGGGTGGTCGCATTTGCACCGGTCGTCTGTTCAGAGGCGAGCCGCCATTTCTTGTATTCCGAGACCGTGCTCGTCCCGTCGCTGTTCTGCGTGGTGACTGAGTAGGTCCCCTGGAGGGCATAATTCGAGCGGCTGAAGGAGCCGCTGCGATTGGCCTGCGAGAAGGTTCCTGATTTGCCATCCAGGGCTGTTTCCGACGAAAACAGGGAGGTTGCAGTGGCATCACCGCAGTTTTGATACGTCTTCGTCTCATATTTGACGCCTAAGCCGGAAACGGATTGGACCTGGGTATTCAGGGGATCCGAGCCTGTCAGATTGGCCTGTCCGTCACGATTGAAATCTGTCCCGCTGTGCTCCAGTTGATTTTTATTGTTATAGGTGTTGATCTGGGAGATCTGCTCCTCGTCGGTCGAGCCTGTCGGACGTCCGAAACTGTCATAGCGATAGACGGTCTGGCCGGCGGTACCGGACCGTTTCGTCCAAGCCGGGTTTCCCAGGAAGTTGTAGTAGGTTGTCGTATATTCACCGAGATGCTCTGAGTTCTTTACGGTCGAATATACGACTCCGCTCTCGACCCCATAGTCATAACTGAGACTGGCTGGGGCGGCGCTGCCGGAGACCTTCTTGACGTTGCCATCAAAACAGCGCTCTTCGACGATGGTGCCGCCGGACGGGGGTGTTGTGGTCTGCGTGACCCCGCTGGACGTTTTTGCATAAGCATACCGTGTTGTGCCGCGGAGCGCATCTGTCGAGGATGTTATTCGGCCCAGCGAGTCATAAGTCGCTTCTGTCTTTCTTGTTTCGCCGCCGCCGGCGATGGTCGTCTTGATGGTATGTCCGAGCGGGCCATATTCGTACGAGGTGGTGACGGCGGTGGAGTTATTGACTGTCTGTTTGACGGGGCCGTGCTCATAATACTGGAAAGTGGAGGTCGAGCTATCCGCGCCTTTCACCGTGGCCGGACCATAGAGCCCGTACTCACTGTTCACCACCTCGGTTCCGTTGAGAAACGACGTCACCAGAGGCCGGCCGAAGGCGTCGACTGTTGAAGAAGATGATGATATTTTTTGCCCGTCTTCCTTCACTTCAGATGATTCGGATGCACCGAAGGCATTCAGGATTGTTGTCACGACCCGGCCGTCGCCATAGGTTGCCGTGGTTTTCAATTTCCCGTCGGCTAACGCCTCGTAACTGTAAGACGAGTTATCGGCGGAGACCGGGTTCAAAAACGAAACAGGGAGTCCAGCGGTCAACCCGCCTGCCCCGAAGTTCTGGGTTGATTTGAGATTCTTGGGGTCATTCCAAACTGCCGATGCATTTTCGCAGACCTGGGCAATGGTCTGTGCGGCTCCTAAATACGAACAGAGGGTGCGTCCAATGACAGTCGTCCCGATCTTCTCCTCGATTTTACGCGGACGCTCAACGGCGTTTGTAGGATTGGCCGCATCGCCGACCTTGAAGTTATCATACGAATAGGCCGTGACCCGGTCAAAGCCTGCGCCAGACGGCATAGTCCGGGTGATCAACCACCCTTCTTCAGCGGAATACGCGAAGGTCTCCTGTGCGCCATTCGCGTGTTCTATCTGCTTCAGCTTCGCCTGCTTCGGGAAGCCATTTGGATAACGGGTTTCGGTCGCAATGCCGACATATTTATAACGCGTAACCGCGCGCTCCCCTGCGCCGGACAATTCGGTGCGGACAACCTTGTCGCTGACATCGAACTCCGTGATCATCGTATTTTTGCCAACATTGGGAATGGAGGTTTCAAGCGTCACTGTGCGTGCTTTACCCGCTACTGCGGTGGCGTTGCGGCTGACCTTGACGCCGGAGCCATACGTGACAGAGGTATCGCTGATGTCGGCATCCGACTTACTGAAAACGCCGCCACTGCCTGTTTTTGTCAACGATTGGACAAACTTCCGGTCATCGAGCGCAGCCTCGGTCGTGATTGTTTCTTCTGGGGCCCGTTTCGTCTTGTATTCCAGCTTCTTCAACGTCCCTCGATCCCAGGTGATCGTGACATTGTAGCGTAAGCCGTAGGCCCATCCAGGCCCGTCGTCGTCTTCACCCCTCAACAGTGTGGCAGACGGAAAGGCATCGCTGGTGACGACTACTCTGCGCCCGTCGGCATGACGCACGGCGGCGAGACGGCCGTCGGTATCAAACTCATGCACAAGGCCTGACGCGAAATAGAGTTCGTATTTTTTATCCTCATGGGTCTCAGGTGTCACGTCGCGCAAGACATACGACCGGTTCTTGTTGACCCCAGTCGGAAAGCCCTTGTCACTAAATTTGCTGGATTCCCATTTGAAGTCGAAGATCACCGCATTTCCACGGGGGCGGACGAGTTCGACAAGCTTCTGGCAAACTTTGGGTGTGTTGATTGCATTGCTCTCCTCGACACGGGTGTTCAGGCTATAGGCTGTATAGTACCCGTCATCATCGGCGTGGGGGTCGACATGAATCTGGTAAGGCAAATTCGTGAACGCGCCCTGGGAGAAATAGGCATGAATGGGCAGACTTCCGAACCAGGCGGGCGTAGCGGCCAGAGGGAGGAGCGTGACAGGCGCATCGCATTCTGGGATCAGGGTTATGCTCCCGCTGTCTGTGCCGAGACTCCGCATATCAGCGGCGATCTCGACAAGGTCGTCTCGGTCGACATCGGAACTTTCAAAGACTTTGGCCCCTGCGCCAATGGGCGGTGGCGGCTTCATACTAAGGCCCCCCGGCACATTCCACTTCAGGAGCCAATGGGCTGTATCGCAATAGATGTGGTCGCTCGTTTGCTCAGTGGCGTCAGGCATATAGTATGATGCCGTGACCGGATTGACACTGCTTTTCTCATAAAAAGGGTAGTCTCCCACAAACTTGTCTGCGCGAGGCGGGTAGAACTCCTGTGAAAAGACCAGATGGTTTGTAGGCAGGTAGGCGGTTCCCCACGAACTCGGGTAATCCCAAGTATACCAATACTGTTGGTAAGCATCGTAATTATCAAATCTGTAGTGCTTCATGGCCAGAAAGACTGAAGCACGCGCGACGAAGGACGTACAGACACCATAAAGAACTGGCTTTGCAAATGTCCGCGCCCCATACGAAGTATATGTCCTTTCATTGTAATAATTGGCCTCCGTGATCCATAGAATCGTGCCGACCGCATAGATGGGGTCACCCCAGCCCATATATCCGTCCACGAGCTTTCCTCCATTCCAGCGATTCTGTTCAAATGTTTTGGCCCAAGCTACTGAATTGGTAAATCCCACTGGATAACTTTCACTGTCACAAAAGCAAGGTTCCAACTTGGCATGGTTGAATTGAGAGCACTGATAATACTTGTTTTGCTCACGCTCGGAGCTCTCGACTGCTGTCCAAACCAAGGTGGTGATGGCGCTCTGGACCTCGATCTGGATCGCATGATTTGTCATACCCAGCCAACTGTGCAAGGGCGAGTTTGTGGACCAGTGCTCCTGTGAAAACGCACTTTTATGGAGATTCGTCGCAATCCAGCGGGGAAGCTCTTCCGGATAACTACAGCGTCCTTGTTGATATGTTGACAATTTTAAGTACTTTTTGAAATGATCATCCTGGTCTTTCGTCTGATCCGCGAAAAGCGGCGCGATTGAATCGATTTTTTTTGCAAATCGGAGGTAATCGGAAACAGGCCACGTATAGGACGGGGTGATGTCGTTTGTTTCCGAGGAACGGTTGACCACCGCTAAGCGTTCCGAGAGCTCGCTATAGCACCAGGCGATATGGTTGGTCAGATCCTTCCAGGGTGTTACGGACGGCCAATTCGTGTAGGACATTTCAGAAGAGGCGGAGGCGGCGGTCGCGCATAAAACAAATAAAGAAATCATTCTGAGTGTGTTCATTCTATTCAATCTCCTTGAGCGTAAGGCTTATGGCAACCACTTCAACGGGGTGCGAACCCTGAAGCGCAGGGCGTCTTCCGTGTCGCTCACCCAGCCTGGCGCGGGGGCGGCACCTGTCCCGTCCGTATCATCCTTGATCTTCAGCACATATTTATTCCTTGTTCCGACCACAGCAGCGCCGGACAAGCGCCTCACCTTGAAAACAATGGCTTCATCGGGTTCAGCCAGAGCCTGCCTTTTGATTGTGACGGAGAAGGACTGGTTGGTCTGTCCCGGGGCAAACGTGATATCCGTCTCAACAAATTCATAATCGGTTCGAGCCTTTGCTGTTGAACGTGCGACATAGACCTGGGCGAGAACCGTGCTGGCGGGTGGCGGGTACACCAGTAGCGGGATCGTGACAATCGTATCGGTTTCCATAATCGTCATACCCTGACTTGCAAAGCCGAGTACGGATGGAAGGATTACGTTGTTAACAGGAGACGTTCCGTAGCTGAATTCATTGCCGTTACTGACGCCGTCCCCGTCGAAATCATCCGTAGGACGCACATCGTAAATCGTTGTTAGCGTGTCATTGCCCTCTGCATTGACAATCAGCATTTCCTGCCAGTCTGGAAGCCCGTCGTTGTCTGCATCCGGGTCTGAAAGCGTGATCAGGAGACCCGCGCGGTCTGCTGTCAAATGAACCGTTTCTGAGAAAGAGCCTGTCGCCTCCCAGGCATCGTTCGACCCGTTTCCGTTCGAATCGCGATAAGCCTCAACCCAATACTCCGCAAGCGTCGGAACATGGGTTATGCAGAAATTGCCTGTTCCTGCAACGGTTGTCTTAGCTGCGGAATCCCAGTCGCCCGGTTGCGTATTTGCGGAGATGACAATCGCGCCCGTCTGCACCCCTGCGTATGCAACCGTGCCGGAGATCGACCGGGGCGCTGAGGCCATGTTTGTTGGCGATGTGCCTGCGGCGTATTCAGCGCCATTGCTCTGCCCGTCGCCGTCGAAGTCAGCAGCAGCCGTCTGTGAAAGGGTCGCGAAATGCTCCATCTCCCACCCGTCGGGAAGGCCGTCCGCATCGGAGTCTGGGTCGGCCAGTGTTATCGTGATGTTATTCGTGTTGCCGACCATGATCAGCGGATTTCCGGAATACACACCATAGGGTTCCCAGGGTTCCCTTGCTCCGTTCCTGTTTGAATCCGAGAAGGCCATGACGCTGTAACTCGACAGCGTCATGGTATTGAGAAGGGAATAGTCGCCGGGAGATGCAATGATTGCCACACGATTCAAGTCGGGGAGCGAATGGATCGCGCTGATGTATATCGGGCCGGTCTGACGACCTGAATAGGAGACCGTCCCTGAAATACTGGATCCGATTGAATTGCGGTTCTTGGGGTCCGTGCCCCTGACCGTCTCCTCGTAGTCCGAACTGCCATCTTCGTCCGTGTCCCAGAAGAGAGGATTTGTACCCAAATCATATTCCTGCCGGTCAAGCAGTCCGTCGTCATCCGTATCCGCCTTGTTCGGGTTTGACCAGATGAGAGCCTCTTCGCGATCCTGCAGGCCGTCGTAGTCCGGATCCGCAGTGGCATCATTCCTCACCAGGGGGTGATAGCCGTACTGAATCTCCCAGCCGTCGGACAGGCTATCGCCGTCCGTGTCGCTGTACAGCGGGTCCATCCCTCTGCCCACCTCGTCGCCGTCAGACAGCCCGTCGTCGTCGCTGTCAACATCGTTCGGGTCTGTGTTATGCAGGTATTCATTGAAGTTGGAAAGCCCGTCATGGTCCGGATCATCATAGATACCGCTCCCGGTGCCGTCAGGAAAGTGCAACTCCAGCCAGGCCAAGAGGATCGGATCGGCGTAGTCGCAGTAGACCCGGACGTCGTCGACGAAGACGCCGTTCTCGAAACTTCCAGGAGAATTCCAGCCTGTTACATACGTGTAGAAAACAATCTTTCCTGAAGCAGCTTCAGGCGGTAGCGGGACGACGACGTCTTTCCATGAGTCCGTGTCAGGGATGATCTGCCACGTCGGATTTGGGTAGCGTAGGAGGTTCTGGGTCCCTGCGAGCATCCGGGTCCCGGTCGCATCTTCAAACCAGACCATCAGCTGATCCCGGAAATTGAGCGATGTGTAGAGGGGGTTGCGGAAGCGGAAGCGCAACACCGACTTTGAGAAGGCCCCGCCCAGCTCGAGTGTCGGTGTCACCAGCACGGGAGAACGGATGTTCCACTCGCCCTTGCCCCAGACATTGGTGTTACCCCCGTTCAACGCCTTTGAATCAATGCACGGGCCCCACCCATCCGTAGTCCATCCCGTCGGGATCCAGCGGCCGTCAAAGTTTTGCGACAGGGCTGTCACGGACTCCAACACGCTGAGCACGAATTGATTCGTGTCGGCCATGCCTTCGTCGTTCTTTGCTTCGACTTTGAAGCTGCTCTGCCCTTGATCCAAGGGGAAGCCCTGTATCACGCCTGTATTCGGATCCAGCACGAGCCCCTGCGGAAGCGCGCCGTCCACAACCGTCCAGTGGTAGCGCCACTGGAAGGGCGGGACGCCGCCGCGAACGGCGAGCTGACAGGAATAGGGCATCTCCCGGCTTGCGGCCACCAGCACAGGGCCATTCTCGATCACTGGCGGTACGGGCTGATAGGCCACGCGTCCATAGTCTCCGGAGATGCTGATCTCAGACAGACAGATCCCGTAGGCAAAATAATCATCAAAGGAGAAGTCTTGCGTGCTCTCATATTCGAAGATGAGCTGTCGAGTCGCGGAACCCTCTGGCAGGCGAAGCGCGAGCGGGCTCCAGGCCGTAGAACAGCCGCCTCTCAAGTCGATCGCCAAGAGCTTGTTCTCCTGGTCGCTGAAGGTGCCATCCCCCTCCGGCGTCCGGGTGACGCTGTAGATGTTGAGCTTTACAGTACCCTCGGATCCATGAAGCCCCTTCCAGTAAAGCAGCTTCAGCATGACATTCGCCATATCGCGTCCCAGATTCAGCACCGGGGTCGCAATGCGCACTTTCCCCGGCGCGTATCGGCTCACGCACAGCATCTGCCCGCGGCCGGCAGTCGGAGAGCTGATGCTGGGGAGGAAGTAGTTATTCCAGCTCTTCCCCGTCCACCACTTCAAACGAAGATGCGGCCAGGCTGACTGCGTCCAGTCCGACGGGATGCCATTGTCAAAATTCTCTTTGAGGCAGTACCCTGCACGGGGGTCGCTCCCGATGTCATGCTCGCGCTTGTTCGAGACGCCGTCCCCATCAGCATCCAGCGCTGCATCTTCCGGATTCAGCGGATTGAACCCGTAGGTCAGTTCCCAGATGTCCGGCATGGTGTCGGCATCCGTATCCGGGTTGCGCGGGTCGGTCCTGTGGGTGAACTCGGCGAGGTTCGTAAGGCCGTCGCCATCGGCATCCTGCACGCCGTCCTTCGCGTTGAGCGGGTCAAAATTGTTGTCTAGTTCCCAGCCGTCAGGCATGCTGTCCCCGTCGGTGTCGCTCTTCAGGGGATTTAAGCAAATCAGAGCGGCGCTGTGATACGAGCCAGCGGCTATGGCGATTGCACAGGAGACATTCGTCGCCCCGGAGCACTGGCCAACATCGTTCAATCCCCAGGCGATCACCTTGCCGTCCCTACGCACAGCCAAGCTGTGAAAGGCGCCCACCGCCACGTCGATCACGTTGGTGGCAGAGGCCGGGACCGTACACTGGCCGTAAATGTTATATTCTCTTGTGTAATAACCGTTCAAGATTGTAATCTTATCCGCCCCCCAGGCGATCACACGCCCGTCTGAACGTATAGCCAGATTGTGCATGGGACCGGCTGCGAGCGCCATGATATTGGTTGCTGTGGCAGGCACAGAGCACTGCTGATAGGTGTTGTCTCCCCACGCGACCACTGTCCCGTTCGCTCTCAGGGCGAGGCTGTGGTAGTCGCCTGCCGCGATCGCGATGACGTTGGTGGCAGCGGCCGGCACGGTGCACTGGCCGACGCCATTGTGACCCCATGCGACAACCGTGCCATTGGGGAGCAGGGCGAGCGAGTGATACATCCCCGCTGCAAACGCGAGGGCGTTCGAGGCCGTGGCCGGCACAGTGCACTGTCCGTATGTGTTATTCCCACAGGCAATAACCGAGCCGTCCGGCCGCAGCGCCAGGCAGTGGCGGCCCCCCGTGGCGAAGGAGACGAGGTTAGTCGCGGCATTCGTTATTGTGTTTTGGGGCCAGGATACAAGAGTCCCGTCGCCGCGCAGGGCGAAATTACTGTTCCCCTTTGTCGCAATCGCGAGGGCGTTGGTCAGCGAGGCTGGAACCGTGCACTGTCCGAAATTGTTGGTGCCCCAGGCCATAATCCGGCTCCAACGCAGCTCTTTGAAGTCGGAGAGTCCGTCCTTGTCCGTGTCCGAGTCCTTCGGATCCGTCCCGGCCCGGAACTCTTCAATGTCGGTCAGCCCGTCGGAGTCGCTATCCAGCCGCGCATTGCCGGCATCCAGGGGGTCGAACCCGTGTGAGAGCTCCCAGGCGTCGGGCATGGCGTCTCCGTCAGTGTCCCGCTTCGCCGGGTGGCAGCCCTTCAGATATTCATCAAGGTCCGAGAGGCCGTCACCATCGAAATCGCCTGCGCCGTCCCTGTTCAGCGTGGCCATGGTTTCCACCTCCCAGGAATCGGCCATGAGGTCCCCGTCCGTATCAACGAACTCATCCGCGCCGATATCCACGATCCATGCGCCGTTGGTGACTGCCGGGACGTCAAACCGGGCTTCGTTGTCGATGTCGCGCAGCGGCGCCGGCTCCATCCCGGCGTCGATGCACGGCGAGCCTGCCATTAACCGGCCGCCCGGCGTCAGCTTCGGATCCGAGCTGCTGTTCCCCAGGTCGCTGCCCGGGGCGATCTGGCTGTTAACGGCGCCGCCTTCGATGATGCTGTGCCGCGCAAAGACAAGCCCCTGGCCCGCGAGCGGGTCGGGGCCGCTGCCCCAGACGATGGTGTTGATCATCACGGGGCGGCTGTTGGTATCCGCGTTATAGAGCCCTGCGCCTCCGGACAGCGCGACATTCCCGGAGAGGGTGCAGTTGCGGAGGAGCGGGGAGGCGTTGTCGTTGTAAATGCCGCCGCCCGTCAGGGCGCTGTTGCGGACGATGACGCAGTTCTCGAAGGTCGGGTTCGCGGAGAGGTTGTAGACCGCGCCACCGGGCTGGCCGGGCTGGCCGTTCGACTCAAACCTGCAGGCCTGTATCAGGGGGGAGGCTGAGACGCAGCGGACCGCGCCGCCTTCCGCGCCGCCGTTGCGGATGGTCAGGCCGCGCAGGACGCTTCGGGCGTCTTCACTGTTTCCGAAGACGAACCCGGTCCCGAGCCCCTGGCAGTCGATGACGCAGCGTCCGGCCCCGTGCGCGGACAGCAGCATCACCGGCTTGCCCAGAAAGCTGAGGTTCGTGTTGTCAGCGCCGGTATAGACGCCGTCAGCCACTTGGATGATGTCATAGTCCGCAGCCGCCAGCAGGGCGCTGCGAAGCGTCTTGAAGGGCTGCTGGAGGGTGCCGTTTCCGCTGTTCGTAGCGCCGCCGTTCACATAGAGGGAGGGCTGCGGGAGGGAGAGCGCGTCGGTCGGGGAACTGCTGCGGAAATACTCGTAGAGATTGGAGAAGTCATCCCCGTCCGTGTCGGCTCTCGCGTCGTCCGGATTCAGCGGGTCGAGACCGCCGGTGACTTCCCAGCCGTCCGGCAGGCTGTCGCCGTCCGTATCAGCGTCTCGCGGGTCGGTCCCCCGCTGATACTCCGCGAGGTTCGTGAGCCCGTCCGTGTCGGCATCCTGGCCGGCGTCGGCGGGGTTGAGCGGGGCGAGACTGCGGGCGACCTCCCAGCCGTCGGGCATTTCGTCATTGTCCGTGTCAGCGTCACGGGGGTCGGTGCTGTTCAGGAATTCGGCGAGCGCGGATAAGCCGTCTGCGTCCGCGTCATCGGCTGCATCCGCCGGGTCGAGCGGATTCAGCGCGTGGCCCACCTCCCAGGCATCGGGAAGGGTGTCACCGTCCGTGTCCGCGTCGCGCGGATCCGTACTGTTCATGAACTCGGCGAGATTCGAAAGCCCGTCCCCGTCCGCGTCCTGGAGCGCGTCAGCGGCCTTGAGCGGGTCAAGGCCATGGGCGGCCTCCCAGCCGTCGTGCATGCCATCGCCATCGGTGTCGGCCTTGAACGGATTCGGACCGCGCAATGCCAAGGCGTGGGTTGACCCGCCCTTGACAGAAAGTGCGCAAGTCACGTTTGTCGCCCCGCTGCACTGGGCGGAGGTGTTCTGGCCCCAGGCGGCCACGCGGCCGTCCGCGCCGATTGCAAAACTGAAGTACTGGCCCGCGCCGAGGGCGACTGCGTTGGTGGCGCCTGCCGGCACGGCGCATTGCTGATAGGTGTTGCGGCCCCAGGCGAGCACCGAGCCGTCGGCGCGGAGCGCCAGGCTGTGATACCCGCCGGCGGCGACAGCCACGACATTCGACGCCGCGGCTGGCACGGTGCACTGGCCGTAGCTGTTCTGGCCCCAGGCGACAACTGAACCGTTGCCTCTCAGGGCCAGATTATGATAGTACCCCGAAGAGACCGAGACCACGTTGGTGACTGTGGCCGGCACGGTGCATTGCGCGTAGGTGTTCTGCCCCCAGGCGACAACCGTGCCATTGGGCAGCAGGGCGGCCGAGTGGTACATGCCGGCCGTCAGCGCGACGGCGTTGGAAGCCAGTACCGGTACGGTGCATTGATTGTAGGTGTTACGGCCCCACGCGAGCACGGCGCCGTCCGCGCGCCGGGCCAAGCTGTGATAGGCGCCTGCGGCGATGGAGACAACATTGCTCGCGGAAGCCGGCACCGTGCACTGGGCGTAGCTGTTCTGTCCCCACGCGGCCACAGTGCCGTTCGTAAGGATGGCCAGATTGTGGGTATACCCGGCGGCAATCGCAAGAGCATTGGAAGCCGTGGCCGGGACCGAGCCCTGGCCGTAGGTGTTCTTCCCCCAGGCGACGGCCCTGCCCATCCCCAGCTCCTCGGCATCCGGAAGTCCGTCGCCGTCCGTGTCGTCAATCCCATCGGAAAGGGCCGCGGCCGGGACCTGCTTGTCAGGCGCGGGGAGGGCGCTTGCAACATGTCCGGCGGCGTCCGTCGGGTCCGGGCTCTCCCCTGTTCGATCACCCGTCTTGGCTTCAAGAGCTTTTTTTGCTTCCGCTGTCTTCTGAGCAGGTTTCGTCGCCAGGGGCTGCCCTGGTTTCGCATCCGGGATTGGGGAGAGGTCCGCGGCTGCAGGCCCATCCCGGCGGCTGATCAGCCGCATCGCCAGGGCGACCTTCGCCGGGTCATAAGCCGTTGCGTCCATGAAGCCTTGCGGCAGGGGGGAGAGGATGTCGAAGGCCCAGTCCGGATCATAGTCGGGTTCGCACGGGAGGCGGACGACCTCGCCGCCCTCTGCATCCAGGATGATCGTGTCGCGCGAGTCCGGATCCTCCACAAGAATAACCGGCCAGCAGCGCCGGCCGCCGGACTCCTGCGGAAGGAGCGCGCCGAGCAGCAGGGAGGAGTCCAGATCGCCCGGGGCGGGCTCAAAGAGATACTCGCCGCCCTCGACAACGACAGGCTCCCCGCCGACCGGCAAGGTGAGCATCTGGACATACGCCAGTTCGCGGCGCAGGTCCGCCAGCGTCGCGAGGGGACGGTTTTCGACGCCCGGTTTCTGACCTGAAGAGAGGGAGATCAGGCAGCAGGTCAGACACACCCCCGCCACGGCAAACACAAGACCCATCCTGTTCGCATATTTTTTCATACGTGCTTTCCATTGCCCATAAGGCTTATTGAACAACCCGATGGAAACGGAGGGCAGACACAGGGGAGCGCGAAGCGCCCCTGCGGCGCAGATCACGGCGAAGAACCATGGCGGAAAGCCATGGCTGCACGTAATGTGCATATTCAATCCTCCTCCGTATGGCATCCATATCGGAGGGGATGAACTCCCGTCATCTGCATCGTCTAACGACCCGTATCCATATTTTATGACCGTCACCGACCCAGTGGCGGACTTGAATGAAAATCATTCTAGATCACCCGTTCGGCAAAAGCAAGCCGAAAGAATTAATTTTTTACATATTGTACGTACAATAATAAACAGGCGTTACGGAGCGCACGTTGTTTTGCGCTTCTTTTCTTTGTCCGCACGGATTAATAGCATTGCGCTGGAAGGTCAGGACATTTGCTTATAACGCGGGGTCAGGGTTAAAGTTTGGCTACGTCTCGTCCGAGACGTTTTGGAGTGCGGTGGCAAGCCGAGGCCTGAGGACAGGGCGCGACACCGCTTTTCTTGGTTGCCCAAAAAGCGGTGTCGCGCGGAATACCGCTTGCCACCGCACTCCAAAATCTTGTCCGTTGGACTAGGAACAGCGGGATCTATGAGATCGATCCCCTGGGCGCATAGGCGTCTCGCCTGTGCTATGGTCTGGCGGCTGCCGGACAAGCAAATATTCTGTTTTGAAGTGTACAGGCGAGGACGCCCAAAGTCACTAACTTTTCGCTACACTTTCATGCCACGTTCACTCCCGCGGCCACGACAGAGCGTGGCCCTCCAAGGCCCTGCGGACGGTTCGGCGAACCGTCCCTACCATGAGTTGCACGAGTCAGACGCAAAGCATGGTAGGGCGCGATCGCCGAGCGCGCCGTTGACTCGACCGCCCTCCCCTTTTAACCTCGTGCGTGCGTCCACTGAGTGGTCGCACGAAGATCTGTCCTTACGGTCAAACGTAGCTCAGGTGCTTGCACGAGATAAGTGCCACAAGCTTTTGAAACTGAATGTGTTAAAAACGTAAAGCCCCATGAAAAGTTAGTGGCATTGGGCGAGGACGCCTATACGCCCAGGAGAGAATAGTGTACAGGACAACTGTCCCCCAGCCTATTTGCGTCAACAAAGCGAAGCTCTGCCCTTATGGTTATTGAAAGCGAACAGGCTCGCAGAGCGTTTTGAGATTTTCAGGTGGCGTGCCGGGCGGAATTTCGCAACCGGCCATCACAAGATGCGGGTTGCCTAATTTTGTGTAACTCTCAAGCACGGCCTGGCGTATGGATTGAGGCGTCCCATGGAGGACATCGGCGACCGGATCGATCCGTCCGGCGATCGCTATTGTGTTGCCCATTGTCTTCCGGGCCGTTTCAGGATCGACCATGTGATCCAGGTCCAAAACATCGATGGGCAACTCAGCAATATGCGGGAGCAGATGCGTAATGTCGCCGCAGATGTGCAGCTTCACAAGCCCGCCCGCAGCCCGGATCGCCTCGAAGAGCTGTTTTTCATACGGCCAGACCAGGTCGCGATAGAGCTGCGGCGGAAGCTGACTGCAGATCGCATCGCCCACGCCAATCGTATCTGCGCCTTCCGCTATCTGCGCCTCTGCGAAGCGGATCGCTGTCTTCGTGCAGCGCGCCATCAAGGCTGCGCACGCTTCAGGCTCCATCATGGAGTCCAGGAGAAAGTTTTCAACGCCATGCAGGTCCGCGGCCTCGGCAGCCGGGCCTTCGACCCACCCCAGGATCGAACACTCCCCCCCTACACGCTTCTTGAATTCGCGTACCGCCAGAAGACGGTCGAGCATGCGCTCGCTTTGATACGGGTCGGGGTCCTCAGGCAACGCAGAGAGGTCGGTTATATCCGGGACCACGATCCCTTCGCACACAGGCGGATGGTTGGGCTCATAACGGATCTTCCCGCCAAAGCCCTGCACCTCGCGATAGGGATCGGAAATCACGCTGACTTGATCAAACCCGAACGCCTCGCGACACCGGATGTTCGACTCCACCAGCACGTTGTAATCCGAGGCAAAGGCCGCATAGTTCGAGCCGATGTACTCCGCTGCAAACTGCATCAGGATGGGAACCCGCGGTAAAAAATCGACGGGTTCGCCCTTGAGGGTCTTTAGGTAACGATCTAATGAATTCATGCTCTTCTCATTTTGGGACCCAGGACCTTGGACTCCAGACCCAGGCCCGGACGTCGGGACTCGAGGCCAACGGCTGCGTCAACTTTAGAACTTCTCTGGCTCGGCGTAGCTTTTAAGCGAAGCCGGCTCGAACTTTAGCACTTTAGAACTGCTACTGCCTCACATCTCCCAGCTGGGACGGCGGGAGCACTTGATCCAGTCATTGGCTTTCGCGATATTCGTGACCTTCATCGCTGCCTCGTCCCACACCAGGCGGGTATCCGCGCGCTTGGCGATGTTGCCCAGCAAGGCGAATTCCGTGAGGCGCGCCGAATACTCGAAGTCGGTACAGGATTGACGTCCTTCAACAATGGCGCTCAGCCAGTCGCCCTCGATTCCGCCCTTGGGACGCACGAGCGTCTGCTCCGGCCGCTTAAAGCTCTTCATACGCGCTTCCGGAATGATACGCGGACTTTCACCATAGACGCCTGCGATAATCTTTCCTTCTGTTCCATTCAGGATGATGCCGCCTTCGGCAGGGAGTTTCTGGTCATCGGGAAGTTCAACAGGGCGCGGCGGGCGCGTGCCTTCATACCACGTCACCTTCAAGTCCGGCTTGGCAAAGGTAAAGGTGATCACCGCTGACAGCGGATGCGTATCCGGGTTGTTGCCACACGAGGTCGCATCAATCGCCACCGGCATTCTGCGGTTCAGGAGTTCGAATACCACGTCAAGGGTATGCGCCCCGCGGTCGCCCATCATGCCGTTACCGAAATCCCACCAGGCCCGCCAGGAGCCCGGATGGTACGCACGATGAAAATCACGCATCTCAGCAGGTCCGATGAAGATGTCCCAGTTCATACCCTCGGGCAAAGGCATCTTCTCTTTGGGCTTCGAGCCGACACACGACGACCAATAGGCATGCCCCCAGGGATAATAAGAAAGGTCGCACCAGGAATCAATGCTCGTGATCTCGCCGATGGCGCCTGCGGCCACCCATTCGCGGATCAGGTAATGGCCCGGCATGGCATGCCCTTGAATGCCCATCTGCGTCACGACCTTCTTCTCTTTTGCGATGCGCATCAGTTCGCGGCACTCAAAGACATCATGGCAGAGGGGCTTCTGTACAAACGCATGCTTGCCGGCCTTCATGGCCGCAGCAGCGATCACCGCATGGGTATGGTCGGGCGTTGCAATGACCACACCGTCAATGCTCTTCTCCTGAGCAAGCATCTCGCGGTAGTCCACATAGAATTTCGCCTGCGGATATTTCTCACGTGTCTTCTTGACGTGATTGGGGTCCACATCGCACAGCGCAAAAATCGTATGCCCCTTGTTCGCGACAGTGTTCAGATTGTTGCCGCCCATGCCGCCAAAACCAATACCGGCGATGTTGAGCTTGCTGTTTGCGCCAGCTACATTCGCCGAAGGCGCCTGCTGCGCCTTCAGAATTCCCGGCAAGGCCGAAAACGTTGCACCCGCGGATATGGTTTTCAAAAAGTCATTACGTGTCATAGTCATCTTGTGTCCCTCCCCTTACGTGAATCCTTTCAACACCCCTTTGCGGCTCACCGCAGGTTCGCCCTCCATAATAAATCCTGCCTGTCGGCACGCATGTGGAGGGCGAGGCTGTGCCGAGCCGTCTGAACGCGAAGGGTGTTGCAAGTTCCTCTTATAATGCTTTTGATAGTATCACATCCCTTCAAGCCATGCCTTGTATTATCTTCTCAATTATTTGTAAAATCTTATCACCTTTTTCTTGAGGTGGCACGCGACCTTCGCTATGCTTGTTGAATGAAACCGTTAGACTTTCAACAGACCTTTTTGGACCAGATCAAGGACCCCCGCCTCATTCATCAACTCTTTGAAGCGTTGCCGGATGTCGCCTTCTTCATCAAAGACCGAAAAGGGCGCTTCATCATGCAGAACCGGCGCTCGCAGGAATACTCGGGTGTGCAAAGCGAACGCGATGTCATCGGAAAGACCGATCATGATCTCTTTTCAAAAGACCGCGCGGATATTTACGCCGCCAGCGATCAGGCGGTGATCAAAAGCGGAAAGCCGATCCTGAATACGGTCGAACCCGCGCCGGAACACTCAGACCGGCTGATTGTCGGGAGCAAGTTCCCGATCAAGGGCAAAAGCGGGAAGATCATCGGCATCGCAGGCGTGCATCGTGTCATCGACGGCATGCGCGACACACCGGAGTGGTATGGCCGCATCGCCACTGTTCTGGATTATCTTCATAAGAACTATGCCACGCATATTACGCTTGCGGACTTGGTCAAACGTTCGCGCATTTCACAAGCTCACTTTGAAAGGCGCTTCTCGAAAATTCTGGGATGCAGTCCCATTGATTACCTCGTACGCGTGCGCATCCGTGCGGCGCGTGACTTGCTGGAGCAGACTGACCGTACGATCACAGACATCGCGCTCGCAGTAGGGTTCTACGACCACAGCCACTTCACCAAGACCTTTAAGCAGCTTCTCTCCTGCACGCCCTTCCACTATCGCAAAAGGCATCAGCGCGAAGCGTAGGAGATCAGAATATTTTACCGCAAAAGCCGCGAAGAAGAGCGCAAATGTCACGCCCGCCTCACCCATGAATACATGGACGGCGGAGCGAACATTTGCGCGGGATCAACTCAATTTTCATCAGCAAAAAACTTGTTTTTTGCTGATGAAAATGAAATCCGTATTATCTGGGCGGTTATCCGTTCTGCCGTGCTGTATTCAGCGTGAGGCAGACGGGATAACCGCCCTTCTTATTGCGGTTTTTGCGTTAAAATCTTTTTCTTAATACCCCGGGAACAGGATGTTACCGATATTTTTCAACGGTCTCGAAAAGCGCGAGGATGTTGTCGATCGGGGTCTTGGCCTGGACGTTGTGGATCGCGTTGAATACAAACCCGCCGCCGGGGGCGAAAATGTCGATCCGTTTCTTGACCTCTTCGCGGACTTGATCAGGCGTTCCGAAGGGCAAGGTCTTCTGCGTGTCAACGCCCCCGCCCCAGAAGACCAGTGATTTGCCATACGTCTTCTTGAGAAGTTGCGGATCCATCCCGGTTGCGGAGCACTGCACAGGATTGAGGCAGTCAAAGCCAGCATCCACGATCAGATCCAGCAAGGGCACAATACTGCCGCAACTGTGCATAAAGGTCTTCCAGTTCGTGTTCGCATGGATCCATCCATTGACCCGCTGCTGAAAGGGCAGGAAGAGGTCACGATACTGTTCCTGCGAGCAGAACGGACTGTTCTGCGTTCCGAAGTCGGTGCCATTGGTCTGAATGACGCTGATCCTGTCGCCGACAACAGCATGAAGCCGTTTGAGATTTTCCACGGCCACATCCGCCTGGTGGTCAAAGATCGCCTTGATGAAGTCCGGCCGCATCACCAAGGAGACGTACCACTCTTCAATATCACGGATGCCTTTCGGATTTTTGAGGAAGGTCGCGGGGACGAGGGCGATGTCGCCAAAGGTGAGACCTCCAAAGGTGCAGAAGAGCGCACGGTCCGTGTGGTCATGCAACTGCGCCGCACGCGCTTCATAAATGCCCTGTTCAAATGTAGAGAGCGCGGCAAATTCCTCGAGGTTATCTTCGGCCTTGAGATTCTCATCATCAATCGGCGGCTGCCGGATGATGGCGTCAAAGAAGTTGCCGCCCTCCGGCATCTTGGCGCAGGGCCCGCAGGCGCGATCATTTCCGGGATATTGCAATAACTCGCCATTGGCTTCGTAGGACGTATTGAAGCCGTCAGGTACCAGGACCGGCGTCCCGTCGCGCAAGATCCACTCCTTGAAGTCTTGCGCAGGAAACCCGAACATGGTTCCCGTGCCATGGAGGGAGACGGTATCAATGCCCAGGGCTTTTGCCAGATCATCCTTGACCTCTCCGAGCATCTGGTAGGTCTCGACGACCTTGACAGGCGTCCCAGGTTGATCCAGTCCAAGTTTCTGACGCAGCGCATAGACCACGCTGACGTGGATGCCGGTCTGGAAGCCGCCGCCGAAATCCAGAGCCATCTCGTCCGGCTCGCGGTGTGCACATGTCGTTTCTATTCTCTCTCGTGATGTCATAGTCATATCCAGGTTCTTTAGAGTTTGTTGAATGAATAGCTTCGTGTTTTACCGCAAAAACCGCTATTAGAGCGCAAATGTCACGCCCGCCTCACCCGTGAATACACGGACGGCGGAGCGAACATTTGCGCTGAAAATGAGTTTTGATACTTCTGATAACAGGAAGCTCCCATGTTTTCGTGTGTGACAACTTTCTCACCCTCCGCGCGGCTATCCATTCCGCCGTCCGTGTATTCACGGGTGAGGCGGATGAGATAGCCGCGCAATCTCTTTGCGGCTTTTGCGAAAAATCATTTCCTGTACAGTTGTTAGCAGAGTTCGCGTTCGATATCCTCCAGGGATTTGCCTTTGGTTTCCGGCAGCCTCAACAGCATGACGATAAAGCCCGCCAAGCAGATACCGGCGAACATCCAGAAGGTCTGTGCAGGTCCCAAGGCCGTATTGATGGGCTTGAAGGAGACGGTCAGCGCAAAGCATCCGATCCATAAGGCGGAGACACCGACGCTCATGGCTGCACCCCGGATACGGTTGGGGAAGATCTCCGAGAGCAGGACCCAGGTGATTGGGGCGAGGGTCATGGAGTAAATAGCAATGGCGACGAGAACCGTGGCCAATACGGCAATGCCCTGGAGACCCAGATAGTAGCAGAGCCCGAGTAGCGTGTAGGTGACGGCCAGGCCGCCTGCCCCCAGCAGCATCAGCGGACGCCTGCCCCACTTGTCCACGGTTCCGATAGCCACAAAGGTCGCCACCAGATTCACGATGCCGGTGATGACGATGTTAAACATCATACCGCTGACATCATATCCGGCCGAACGGAAGATCTCCTCTGCATAGTTGAAGATCACATTGATTCCGCACCACTGCTGGAAGACGGCCAGAAAGACACCGAGTCCTATGATCTTGAGCAAGGCCGGCTGGAGGAGCTCTGAATAGCGGACCGTATTGTGTTCATTCTTAAGCGTGGCTTCAACATCGGCGATCTCCGCCTCTGCATAGTCTGCGCCGCCGATGCGAGTCAGGAGTTTCCGAGCCTCCTCCGCACGCCCCTTCTTGAGCAGCCAGCGCGGCGACTCCGGGATCACCAGCGCCAAGACAAAAAAGAGCGCGGCGGGCACAGCTTCCGCGCCGAACATCCAACGCCACCCGACTTGCCCATTCCAGGACTTCAGGATGACATCAAGCGAAGCGTCTGTTGCCACAGGTGCGATCTCATAAATGATCCAGTTGACGATCTGTGCTGCCAGCACGCCGATCACGATGGTGAGCTGGTTAATGGAGACAAAGCGGCCGCGCATTTCCGTCGGTGAGGTCTCCGCAATATACATCGGGGAGACATTAGACGCCAGGCCAATGCCGATACCGCCGAGAATCCGAGCCCAGATAAAACTGGAGTAGGTCTCCGTGAGTGCAGTCCATACCGCCGAGATCGTAAAAAATAGAGCTGCAACAACGAGTAGTTTTTTTCGGCCTAACTGATCCGCCACCATGCCTGAGAGCATCGCACCCGCTAAACAGCCGGCCAGTGCCGAGCTCATGGCCCAGCCTGCGCGCCACGTTTGATCTGCGCCTGTCAGGCCAAAGAACGGCTCATAAAAAGGCTTTGCGCCGCCGATGACGACCCAGTCATAACCGAATAGCAGTCCGCCCATGGCTGCAACCAGGCAGATCGTCCAGATATATTTCATCTGATACTCTCTCATCGCGTACTCTCCTTAAAATAAATCAATGCTAAAACAATCGCATAGTTATCTGCTGAGGTCAAGAATCCTTTGGACGGAATTCACATTATATCCGCCTTGACACCGGACTGCATTCTATGGTCTGATGTAACGATCAAGTTAAAACATTCAAAGGTTATTCTGCCATGAAACTGAACTCGTACAGGAATCAATTATTACTGACCGCCGCTTTAAGCCTCTTCGTAATGAGCGGGAATGCGGCCGGGGATGGATTTCCGGTCGTTCGCACGCAAGCGGAAAAACGGCATTTTACAAGTCCCGCAGTCGAACAAACCATACAGAAGATTCAATCGTCTATTGGGAACAAGGAATTGGCGTGGATGTTTGGAAATTGTTTTCCGAACACACTCGACACAACGGTCAGCACAGGCGAAAAGAATGGTCGCCCCGACACCTATGTGATCACAGGGGACATCGATGCCATGTGGCTGCGGGACAGCACCGCGCAGGTCTGGCCCTACCTCCCGCTCATGAAAGCAGATCCGAATCTTCAGAAGTTGATCGCCGGCGTGGTCCACCGCCAGGCCGAATGCGTCCTGCGTGACCCTTACGCCAATGCGTTCTATAAGGACGCTGAAAAGAAAGGCGAATGGAAAACCGACTACACGGACATGCGCGGTGGCATCCATGAACGTAAATGGGAGATCGACTCGCTCTGCTACACCATCCGCCTAGCCTATCACTACTGGAAGGCCACGGGCGATGCTTCCATCTTCACAGACGACTGGAAGAAGGCCGCAGCCTTGATCGTGAAAACATTCCAGACGGAGCAACGCAAAGAGGGCCTCGGCCCCTATCACTTCGAGCGCAGCACGCCCCGCCAGCTCGACACGCTCTGCAACCATGGCTATGGTCAGCCCTTGAAACCTGTCGGACTGATTAACTCCTCCTTCCGTCCCTCTGATGATGCCACCACCTACGGCTTTCTCATTCCCGCCAACATGTTCGCCGTAGTCTCCCTCCGGCAGCTTGCCGAGATCAGCGAGCAGGTGACCCGCGATGCGGGTTTTGCAAAGCAGTGTCGCGGTCTGGCGGATGAAGTGGATGCCGCGATAAAAAAATATGCCATCATCAACCATCCCAAATATGGCAAGGTCTACGCTTTTGAAGTCGACGGGTTCGGCAACGCCACTTTTATGGATGATGCCAATGTGCCAAGCCTCCTGGCCCTCCCGTATCTGGGCTGTGTGGAGAAGACCGATCCGATCTACCTCAACACCCGTAAACTGGTCTGGAGCGAGGACAACCCCTATTTTTTCAAGGGAAGCGCGGGAGAGGGAATCGGCGGGCCGCATGTTGATTATGACATGGTCTGGCCGCTGAGCATCATTCTCCGTGCACTGACCTCGACCGATGATGCCGAAATCAAGCACTGCCTGAAACAGCTCAGCGCCACGCATGCGAAGACAGGCTTCATGCACGAATCCTTCCACAAGAACGACCCGTCAAAATTTACCCGCTCCTGGTTTGCCTGGGCGAACACGATCTTCGGTGAAATGATACTTGAAGTTTACAAGAAGAATCCTGCGTTGCTGGATTGAACAAAGGACAAAACCCTGCTCCAAAACTGCCGCAACACCGCCGAAACCAGCTGGCAGAAGTGGAAGCCTGACGGACAGGCAGAACTTATCGAACTCTCCTCCATCGCCCGTATCCAATGGCTCCTCGCCGCTATAGAGAAAACAGATATTCCTTTACGGCACCAGTGAGAGGCGGCCCCAGGCGCTGCGGTCGGAGGAGTTGCGCGCGCCGCCGCACCAGACGAGCTGGGCGGAGCGGCCTTTGCCGTCGGTGCTGTTGTTGAGCGCGAGGTCGAAGAGGAGTTCCATGCCCTCTTTCGGCGTGATGGCGAGCGCGGTCCACGGAATGGAGGCCTCGAGTGTATAGCCCTTGCCATCCACCGTGGGCGTCACGGAGGTTTCAATCGCAGGTTGTGTGGACTGGTTCGCGACAAACGTCTGGCTGTTCTTGCCCGCGCCCAGCAGGACCTGACGGTCGCTGAAGAGCAGAGGACCGCCCTGCTCAATCTTCTCGCCGCCGATAAAGAGTTCGAGTCCGTCGGCATTCCAGAAATGGTCCGGCTTCTGCTCGTTCTGCATGGGTGTCGGATCCGTGACATTCGCCAGCAGGTAGAGGTTCTTGTCATCCCAGCTCACCTTGAACGCGGCTTCAACACCACCCGTCTCACGGCCTGCAGCAAGGCGGTCTGCGCCGATGCGCTCAGGCGGACGTCCCGGCCAGCCCGCAAGCTGTCCGTCGATGACCATGGGTGCCGTTGGACGCCCCGCAGAGACCTTGCGCGTACCGCTGCCAGCCTTGCCGCTGAAGCGCGGGTTGTCGAGCAGGTACGGCGCCTTGCCACCGAGCCAGATGTCGTAGATCGCTGCATGAGTCTTGGCCATCTCAGCGAGAAGGTCGCGATAGGGACGGTCAGCCACATTGAAGAGGCCGGTGTTGGCGCGTTCGCCGTTGAGTCCTTCGAAGAAGCGTCCGGTGACGGCCTGGTCGAGCAGGGTGAACCACTCGACACCTACCACGAAGCCGAGCGCGGCCGCGCCTTCGACGTAGTGGCGGTAGGCGAGTCCGCGTTCCTTCTGCGTGGCCATGTCCATGCTGCTGGGCGCGACGTTGCTCTCCTTGGTCGCCGTGAAGTAGAACTCGCTCCACATCTGCGGCTTGCGGCCCGTCCACTCATAGAGGCGGCGGATGAAGGCCGCGTCGATGCCGCAGGCATAGTAGTTGATGCTGATGACATCCATGTACTTGCCGGCTACGCGGCAGAGCACTTCGCTGTTGGCGGTGCCGGGCTGCCAGCGGTTGCCGATCAGCATGTGGTTCTTGTCGTACTTATGGAAGGTGGTCGTGATCGTGCTGTAGTAGGTTTCGAGGAAGCGTTCGGTGTAAGCCTGCATGTCGGTGTAGGCCGCCTGTGTGGTCATGGGAAGACCGCGGTCGGCGAGCGCCTCAAAGGAAACGGCATCGAGATTCCACGCCTTGTTGAAGGCGGCGATCTCTTTGTATTTCGCCTGGAGCTGGCTGACCAGTTCGCGCTTGCAGGCATGCTTGCCGGGCAGCGCGGGAATCGCGCGCGGGAGATCTTCGAAACCCTGCTCATTGTCGAGGAAGTAGCCGATGAGCAGCGGGTCACTGGCCCGCTCGGCAACGGACTTCGCGAACAGGGTATCCATCTTGGCGAGGTTCTTCTCGTCGTACGGATCAAAGACGCCGCGCACGCCGGGTATGGCCGCGCCGAGGGTGTAGCCGCCCAATGGCAAGGAGCTGACGCGCGGGAAGCCCTTCTGTTCAAAGACCGGCGAACCGCCTGAGAACGCGCCGACGGAGTTGAAGCCGACCTGGCGCACGCGGTCAACGAGACGGGCCATCTGCTTGTCGTCCTCATACGCGCCGTATTTGCGGACCACGTTGGCCTTGTAGAACGAGACTGCGCGCGGGTTCCACCACTTGTCCGGATGCCAGGCATTCGCATACTCGCCATCGTGCGGCGGCAGCCACTCGAAGACATCGTTGCGGCCTTCGATTGAGGTATAGTCCTCTCCCGGGCCGAAGGTGCAGACGCCGAGGTGGAAGAAGGCGTCGCCGTCGGGATCGACCATCACCCACACATCGCGTGCGCCGACCTTCTTAGACTCGACGTGGAAGAAGCCGCTCTTCTTGAGGCCCAGCTTGGCCCCGCTGCCTGACAGGCCGCCGAAGCGGTTGCGGTTGGGCGGCGTGAGACTGGCGTAGTAAGCAGCTTCGGTTTCGACATCGGCCTTCAGCTCGGATGCGTCTTTGAGCTTGCCAGGGAAATCGCGCTGGGTGGTCTGGCCCAAGCTATCGACCAGGATCACGCGCTGGGCAGCACTGGTGTCCATGGCGACAGCGATGTCAACACTCTTGCGGTCGGCAAGATAGGGAATCTTGAACTGGACCCAGAAGATGTTCCATCCCCATTCGCGGTTGTCCTGAAGCTGCACATACGTATACTCCGGCAGGGCGAAGCTCAGGCGCTTGTTGTTGATATTCATGAGGTCGAAGGTGCGTGCGTGTCCCTGGAACAAGTGTGGCTTTGCGGGCTTCTCTTTGGGAAATTCACCTTTGGCCTCGCCGACGCTCCAGCGTCCGCCCTCGCCGTAATTAGGTGCGATCATCATTTCCGTGGAGAAGGCTTTGACTGTTGCAGGCATGGCATCGAAGACCAGGGAGACTTTGTCGGAGGAGGCGGTCACTGTGATCTTGCCGCCGCCCTCATAGGTGAGCATCACGGAAGAGCCCTCCACGCGCTTCTCAACCGGCTCATGCTTCTTGCTGTCGCCCATGTCGAGCCGGGGGAAGGTCAGGGTAAAGGAGCCCATGCTGCCGCAGGCGAGGTCAACACCCTTCTCGGAGACGCTGATGGCGAAGCGGTCATTTGCGACAGCTTTCGGTTTGGCGGCTTTGGCGGTTGATTTACTGGCAGTTGCTTTGGCTACGGGGACCGTTGCGCCTGCATCGAGGAGATGAATCGTATAGAAGGCTTCGGTTCCGCCAGTACGCGGCAGGGCAGCAAACGAGACCCACTGGAAGCACTCGGAGTTCCAGACGCGGTTGTCCTGAAGCTGATGGTAGCCGTGTTCAATCACGACAGAGAAACCTTTGCCCTCGGGGTCGGTCAGGGTGAAACGTTTGGCGTCGCCGCGCCAGATGAAGGCGTCCGCGCTTTTTGCGGCAGGCAGGGTCTTGGCTTCCGAACCGTCGATCGACCAGCGCGCCTGACCCGCGAGTGATACAGGCAGGGTTGTGCGAAAGGAGATGCCCTTGTCATTGGCTGTGAGGCCGGTCGCATGGATCCGCACCGAACTCTCCGGTGCGAGCGTCAACGCGAGCTGGGCGCCGCCAGAATAGTGAAGGGTGGCTTGCGAACCTTTCAGATCGACTTTTTCAGGCGCTCGCCGCTCGCCGCCGCCACTGCCGGTGAGGCAGGGATAATCCAATGTCTGTGAACCGAGGCCTTTGCCTCCGTTGATCGTAAGCCCTTCGGAGGTCAAGGAGACTTCGACGGCAGACAGAAAAGAGGGCAGGAGCAGGAGGGAGAGCAGATAGACAGTTTTCATAATTACTCATGATGGCATTTTCTCTCATGAAGCGCAAATGCTTCTTTCATGAAAAAATAGCATTGTTACAACGGGCGAAGCGCCTCTTTATCCGCTTTCTTTTTTAACCTGAGATGTGGTAGCTTTAAGTTTCTTAAACGTTATCTTCTGAAAGAGAACCTATGATGATGCACAATGTCTTATTCGTTTCGCTCCTGCTGAGTGCCTCTGCTGCCTCGGCAACATTGATACCGACGTTACTCCGCTGTGAATACCGCGTCAATCCGCTCGGCATGGATGAACCGGCCCCTCGTCTGGAGTGGGTGAACCAGGCTGGAGCGCAGGAGCGCGGAGAGAGCCAGACCGCGTGGCAGGTGCAGGTGGCCACATCGCTCACGGCTCTGGAGCGCGCCCCGGACCTGTGGGACAGCGACAAGAAGGTGTCTGGCGAATCCACGCAGATCACGTATGTCGGCAAGCCGCTGCAACCGAGGCAGCGCTGTTATTGGCGCGTCAAAGTCTGGGACAAGAGCGGGCACGCATCGCCATGGAGCGAAGCGGCTGTTTTCGAAACCGGACAGATGGGGCTTCCTTGGCAGGCGCAGTGGATCGGCGCGCCGTGGCAGGAGGAGGACGGCAAGAAGGACGCAGATGCTGCGCCGCTGTTACGCAGCAACTTTGAGTTGCTGGAGGGCATTGTACAGGCGCGGGCATACGTGACAGGCGTCGGCTACTACGAACTTTATCTCAACGGACAGAAGGTCGGGGATGACGTGCTGACGCCCGCTCAGACCGATTACGGCAAGCGGGAGCGGATCAAGGTCATCCACCCAATCGACCCCGTCTTCAGCGGACACCGCGTGCTCTATCAGACGTATGACGTGACGGCGTTGCTCAAAAAAGGAGCCAATGCAGTCGGCACCATGCTGGGCAATGGCTGGTTCAACCGCAACGACGGACACGAAGGGGAACTGGGTTACGGCGCGCCACGGCTTTTGTTTGAAATGCACATCAAACTAAGTGACGGATCGGAACGCGTCATCTGTTCCGACGGCACATGGAAGGCTTCGAAAGGGCCGATCACCTTCAACTGGATGTTTGCAGGCGAGCATTACGATGCGCGCTTGGAGCAGCCTGGCTGGTGTGCGCCAGGCTTTGACGACCGCGCCTGGCAGGCTGCGGCCTTGCGCAAGGCACCGGGCGGCGCTCTTCAGGCGCAGAGTGCGCCGACGGACCGCGTGATGGAGATCATCAAGCCAACGTCCATCACCAAGTTAGGCGAGGGACACTACCGGCTGAGCTTCCCCGAAGAGATCTCCGGCTGGCTGCGGCTTCGCGTCAAGGGCGCGGCCGGCCAGAAGGTGGAGGTTCACTGGCTAGCGCAAGACACGCAAGGCAAGCAGGACTACAACGGCAAGAACAGCTACATCCTCCGAGGCAACAGCGAGGAGACATACGCGCCGCGCTTTACCTGGTTCGTCTTCAAAGCGGTGGAGCTGATCGGCTGGCCCGGCGAGTTGACGCCGGAGAGCGTGCAGGCCGAAGCAGTCTATACGTCTGTCGAGACCACAGGGACGTTCGCCTGTTCCAATCCGCTCTTCGAAAAGATCAACCGCCTCTACTGGCGGAGCCAGACCGACAACCTGCACGGCGCCATATCGAGTGACTGTCCGCACCGCGAGCGCTTGGGATACACAGGCGACGGCCAGGCCTCCTGCGTGACAGCCCTCCACACGTTTGATCTCGCCGCATTCTACACCAAGTGGGTGCAGGACTATTTTGATGCGCAACATCCGGTGACCGGCTATGTGCCCGACACGGCGCCGTTCGAAGGCGGCGGCGGCGGACCCGCGTGGGGCGCGGCCTGCATTCTGGTTCCATGGCAGGTCTATCTGCATTACGGCGACCGCCGGATTCTGGAGCGCCACTATACGGGGATGAAACAGTTCCTGCAATGGATGCATGCTCAGAAGGGGCCGGATGGCATCCTGTTTTGCAAGTTGCCCGACGGCAAGGACACCTTCTGGCTGAACCTCGGCGACTGGTGCGCCCCGGGCAAGAAGCAGCCGCCGCGCGACCTTGTCCACACCTTCTACCTCTGGCACTGCACCGACTTCATGGCGCGCATCGCCAATATCCTGGGACTGAAGGACGATGCCAGCACGTATGCCGCGATGGCGCAAAAGACTGCTGAGGCATTCCACCACAAATTCTATGATTCCGACAAAGGCTCGTACGGTCCCGTGGGAGGCGATGTCTTCGCGCTGGTGATGGGCGTGCCGTCCGAGCGGCTCGCCCGTGTACGGCAGGCGCTGGCAGCAAACCTGCTAGCCAACAACAACCATCTGGACACCGGAATCTTCGGCACCGGATTCTTGTTTGAGACCCTGAGCGACCACGGCATGAACGAGGCTGCATACCGTGCCATGGACATTCGGACGCAGCCAGGTTTCGGCTGGTGGATCGAACAGGGGCTGACGACGACCGGAGAGGAGTGGGACAGCACGAACTCACGCAACCATCCCATGTTCGGAGGAGGACTCTCGTGGTTCTATCGGCGCCTGGCCGGAGTCGAGACGGAGGAGGCTGCGCCTGGCTATCGGAGCATCCGCATCCAGCCCTGTCTGGCCGGTGGGATGACGCGAGCATCCTATACAACACGCACGCCATACGGCGAACTCTCGGTGGCATGGGAGAAGCAAGCCGGCAACCTGACGCTGAAGATCACTGTTCCTGTCGGCTCAACCGCCTGCGTGACCTTGCCTGCCTCATTGTCAGCAAAGGTCGAGGAGTCTGGTTCGCCCCTGGACCAGGCGAAAAGTGTCAAACAACTTGCAAGGACGGAGCTTGCCGTTTCCCTGGAAACAGGATCCGGGACCTATCGGTTTGCAGTGCGCGATTGAGCCCTCTATTTATCCTCTTTCTTTTGAACACCAGATATGATAACTCTATTTTTATGCGATGTCTCTCCACATTCTTCCCGTCCTGGGGCGCCGCCCTGCTTCTGGCATGGCCGTTTGCACATGCGATCGGCCAAAGCATCGATGTCCGCATGGATGCGGACGGACGGACCTTTAGTCTCGTTGCGCCTGGTCTGACTGCCTTCCGTGGCGGCTTTGCCGCGGAGGTCTGGATCAACGGGGAGCCGAAGACGCTCTCCTCACGTTTCGGGACGCGGGTGAGCTCGAACACTCAGGAGTGGCCCGGAAACCCCTACGGCGTGGCTGATGAGACGCTCTCGACGTTCCGTTTTGACAAGGAACAGATCGACCTCTTTCTTCGGCTTGAAAAGATGGACGGCACTCCTGTCATCCTCCTGCAGGTTGGTATTAAGAATAATGGTCCCCTCCCTGTCCATCTCTGGTCGATCACGCCTTTAGAGATGGATGCGTCTATTTCAACGAATGCCACTGCACGGCCGACACGCGAACTCGAGATCTCTGGAAATCCGGAGGAGTGGATTATTACCGCGCTGAACGCGAACACCAATATTTTTACATCCCTGCATGACATGAAGCGTCCTCTGAACATCGTTGAGCAGGGCACCCTCTATCGCAAGGATGGTACAGGTTTCCTTTTCGGCCCGGTGGGCAAGCCCGTGGCGTACCTGTCAACCCATGTTGCTGTGCCCCGGGAAGGCCGCACGGGCTTGTCGATCTGCTCAGCCATGGGAGGCGTCCGAGTCGACCCGGGGCAGCGCCGCTGGGGCCAGCAGGTCGCGCTCTTTATGGAGCCGCCGCAGGTGGCACTGGCTCACTGGGCCGAGTGGGTGGCGAAGACCCATGGTTCTCGCACGTCCAAGGGCGCTCTCTCCGGTTGGAACAGTTGGTATCATCTGAGACTAAGCGTCACGGGAAAGGATGTGATCAATATCACCGACCAAGTTTTAAAATCTGAAGGGCATCTGAGACCGGAGGTCATCGAAATTGATCGCGGTTATGCCTTGAAACCCGGAGTCACGCTCCAGACCAATGACAAGTTCCCCGAAGGCCTGCCCTTTTATGCCCGCCGCATCGCCGCGACCGGCGCGAGGCCCGGTCTCCGCCTAGAACTGAACGAGCCTTCGATTTCCCTAACCCAGAACATGTCCCTCGTGAAACAAGCGGTTCAGGCCGGCTTTACCTTCCTGAAGATCAGTTACTATTTCCCGGTATGCGAGCCGACGCGTAGCAAGACGCCCTTTGAAATCGCTCGCGAAATTTATCAGGAGATTAGAAACGCAGCAGGGGAGAGCGCCTATATTTTGGACTGCGATCAGCGGCTTGAACCAAAGGCACACAACCGTGCGGTGCTGGGGCTGGCGGATGCCAGCCGTGCCGGGCCCGACACGGTGCGTGCAGGCGTCCGGAACGTCATGGAGAGCGTGCTACGCTCCTCCCCCTTTAACAGAAGCTGGTTCGCCGTGGACTATGACAGCTACTACATGGCCACAGAATTAAAAGACATCAGCCCTGTGGTGGGCGGCTGGCCTTTGTCGCGCACCTGGATCAGCATGGTGGGACTCTCCTGCGGCGCGGCCTTCACCTCCGACCCGTGGTACGAGGAGCGCTTCAAGCCCTACTGGCGCAATGTCGAGATCCTGACGCCGCCCGCCCAGGAGCAGACTGAGGTGCTGGATCTCTGCACCAGCAAGGAGTGGTCGCGCCTCGTCGGCAAGGTTAAGCGTGAGTGGGGCCAGTGGACCGTGGCCTTGCTCTGGAACTCTTCCGACAAGGAACAGCGGGTGACGCTCGACTTCGCCCGTATTGGGTTGGACGCGAAAAGGCGCTATGCGGTCTGGTCCTTCTGGGACAATCGTTACTTGGGGGTGACCGAGGGAGGAAGTTATACCACGCTCTTCCTCGCGCCATCCGCCTCCCAGCATCTCAGCATTACGGAACTACCTGACTCGCCTTACAGGGCAGCCCTGATTGGCTCGAGTCTGCATATCTACTGTGGAGCCGCGGAGATCAAGCGGGTGACCTCGCTGCATTCGGCCATACAGATCGAGCTGACTGATGCCGGCGCGCGCGACGGGGATTTGTTTATCTACAGCCCCTTCCGTCCCGTGGTGAACGAGGCGACGGGCTGTATTGTGGAGGGCATCAAGGCCGGCGGCGAAAACGTCTGGCAGCTCTCGCTGCGGGCCCGCCGCCTTGGAGAGACACAGCGGCTCGAGCTGGGCATTCCGCAACCGCTGACCCGCCAATCCTGGTTCTGGTTCATGTGCGCAATTCTCTTCTCAAGCTTGGTGTACAGCGCCTGGCGGTTTATTGTCTGGCAGCGTTCAAAGCTGACCCTGGCGCGCCTGGAGCAGACCACGGCCCGGCAACAGGAGCGGGCGCGCATCGCGCGCGACCTTCACGACGAACTCGGCGCCAGCCTCGCCCAGATCGCCATGCTTGGCGACAAGGCTCAAAAGTCATCGGCCGAGAACGTCCTGCACCAGGAACAGCTCGCCGAGATCTATGACCGTTCCCGCGAAAGCGCGCGGCGACTGGATGAGATCGTCTGGGCTGTGAATCCCGCCCGCGATTCCCTGGAGCACCTGGGGAGTTATCTCTGCAAATTCGCAGAGGAGTATCTGGCCCTCGCCGCGGTGCGCTTCCGCGTCGACATCCCGGACGAGCTTCCCGCTGTGCCGCTTGCCTCCGGTGTGCGGCACGCCGTTTTCCTGGCCGCGCGCGAGGCGATCCATAACGCAGTGCGCCATGGCCATCCCACCACTGTGACCCTGCGCATGTCGGTTGAAGTTACTCGCTTTACAGTGGAGATCCAAGATGACGGCCAAGGCTTTGATGCGACGACTGCGCTCGCTGCAGGCCGAGGCGTCGCGAACATGCGCGAGCGCATGGAGCAAATCGGAGGAGAGATGCGAATCACCAGCACGCCCGGCTCAGGAAGCACAATCCTTTTCATCATACCCATAACCCCTTGCGACAGGAGCCTTCGCCGCTATGAGTAAACAACCTGGAAGCAAAATCATTGGTGTCGCCGTGGTGGAAGACGATGCCGGACTGCGCAGAAGCCTGCGCAAAACCCTGGAGGAGGGCCCTGGAACGCGCTGCGTTGCCGCAGTCGGCTCTGCAGAAGAGGCGCTTGCCACATTGCCCGCATTGAAAGCGGATGTCATTCTGATGGATGTCAACCTTCCAGGCGCCAGCGGAGTCGAGTGCGTCCAGCGCCTTGTACCCCTGCTGCCAAAAACGCATTTCATCATGCTCACGGTTTTTGATGACACGGAGGTGGTCTTTCAGTCGCTGGCGGCCGGGGCCATCGGCTACCTGACCAAACCCGTCACCGAGGAACGGCTGCTCGAAGCCATTCATGATGTCTATGCCGGCGGGGCGCCCATGACCAGCAGCATCGCGCGACGTATTGTCCAGGCCTTCCAAAAACCAGCCGCAGATCCACGCGTCGTCATCGAGGAGAGCTTGGCCCCGCGCGAGCAAGAGGTGCTCAAGCTGCTGGCCAAAGGCTATCTGCAGAAAGAGATCGCCGACCAGCTCGACATTAGCTTCCCGACGGTCCGCACACTGACCGCCCGCATCTACACGAAACTGCACGTCCACTCCCGCTCCCAGGCCGTCGCCAAATATCTCGGCGAAAAAGGGTGATCAGGTGTTAGCGGTATAAGGGCTGGCACAGACTGAGATAGTTCTAAAGTTCTAAAGTTCGAGAGTTCTAAAGTTCTAAAGTTAATTTCGAAACTTGAAACTTGACGCTTGAAACTTGGCAATGCTTCGTGCTGCCCGCGCTGACCGTGTTGGCTGGGTTTTTTGACGGATTGACAGGGTGACGGATTGACTGGACGAGCGGCCTTTCCGTAGCGCATCAGAAACTTTAGCACTTTAGAACTCTCGAACTTTAGAACTTCTCCTCACTTCCCCTTGTAGTACATTTGTACGACATGACAGATGCGCTCGTTTGGCGTATACTCTTCAACATTGAGCCCATAACAGGGCTGGAAACAAACAACAGAACGGGAGACGGGCATGAAAATAACGATTCTAAACTTGCTTCAAAGTCAGCTTTGCCGCTTCGTCGGACTGGTGCTGGCGCTCTTCACCGCCACATCGGCTCAGGCGACCACGCGAACGTGGGACGGCGGCGGAGACGGCGCGAATTGGACAGATACGATGAACTGGAATCCGGACGGTACGACAGGAACATCAGACATTTTGACAGTCGGTTCAGGCGCCTCAGTTACAAACGGACAGAGTACCTTCGCATCTCTTGAGATCCAAACAAACGCATCCGTCACGATCACTGAATTTCTTAGTAGCGGTCGGACGCTAAATGTGGCGGGCACCTTGACTAGATCTGGCAATGGCGTGCTGCGTCTGGGCGGCGCAACCCTTAATCTTTCAGGGCACTTGGGGTCGGGTATCTCATGGCTGGATATGTCCAGCGGCTCAATCAACTTTACTAACGGCACTACGTTTGACAATACGGGCATGAGTTTTGAACACAAGGGAAACAACACCTTCAGCTTCAAGCTCACGGCAGGAGGATTCAAAACCTTAACAGCAGGGTATCTTTATTCCGGTAACAGCGCAGCTTGGTCGAACGTCACATACAACGTTGACATCTCTGACTACGACCTGCGTAGCGGCTTACGCATCGTACTCATGGACTTCAGCGGACACTCTGCGGTCTTCGGTTCCAATTTCAATACGGCCAAGGTTAACATCAACACGGGCTCCAGCGGCTTGACAGCAAACCTCTCGTTTGACACCACGACCAGTTCCTTAGTCTTGACATTCCCGTATCCGCTTACGTGGAACGGCAATAATGGCTCGGATTGGATGGATCGCATGAATTGGACACCGACAAACCTCCCGAGTGTTTCGGATACGGTACTCATCAAGTCAGGGGCCACTGTCACAAATGGCCAGAGCAGTTTCGCGACGCTTGAAATTCAAACCAATGCGACCGTCAAACTCACTGCAGCCACGGGACAAAGCGGTCTTGGCGTACGCTCGCTCACGGTAGCAGGTACTCTTGGGGTGGATAGTGGGGGCGTGTTGCGTATGAACGGAGCAACCATCAATCTCTCCGGCCACTTGGGCTCGGGCATAACATGGCTGGACATGAACAGTGGCACATTCACTTTCACCAACGGGGCCGCTATTGATAATCCTTCCATGTCTTTTGAACACAAGGGATGGAACACCTTTAACTATGTCCTAGGCACCAATGGTTTTACAACGCTGGTGATGGGAAGTTTGTCAAGCGGCAATAACGGTGCGTTTGATGCTGCTTGGTCAAATGCCACCTACAACATTAGCGTATCAGCCTATACAGGTCCCCGAGCCATCAACATCACGTTGGCCGACTATAGCGGACACAGTGCTGTTTTCACAAACACCTTTAATCCGAAAGTAACGATCACAGGACATGACGGCGGTAGTCTGAGCTTCGACAAGACAACATCCAAGCTCATTTTACGAGTCTACGGCCCCAAAGGGACGCTTGTTCGATTCTATTAGAACCCTTAACAAATCATCGATGTATCACGAGCGCCCCACGATTTGAATTTCGTGGGGCGCTCGTTTTATGATAGGATTCAAAAATGAAAACAAAACCATTGATCGCAATCATCGGAGCAACACTCTGGTTGTCCCCTATCCTTTCCGCTCAGACACAGGAGACCACTTCAGTGCAAGCCACTGTGACCCTGCCCATCTGGCCCAAGGATAAGATGCCCGGCAAGGGGTCGGAGGGGACCGAGCATGCAGTACAGTCACGAGGCGATGGCGTGATCCGGCTCACCGACATCAACGAACCGACCATCGCGGTCTTCAAAGCGCCCGGCGCGACCCAGGCAACTCCCGCAGTCATCGTCTGTCCCGGTGGCGGCTACGGCATCCTGGCTTACAACAAAGAGGGCACGGATATCGCGGCGTGGCTCAACTCCATCGGGATCACGGGCGTGGTACTTAAATACCGCGTGCCGAAGAATCAAGACGGAGCCTTTCAGGATATCCAACGCGCTGTGCGCCTGGTGAGGCAGAACGCAGCCGCCTGGAACATCGCCACGAACCGCATCGGCGTCATGGGCTTCTCCGCAGGCGGACATCTCAGCGCCCGCCTGAGCACCAACTCAGATCAAGCCACCTATCCGAGGCTGGATGACGTGGATGAGCAGAGCCTCCGTCCGGACTTCGCCCTCCTCGTCTACCCGGCCTATCTTTCGAAAGTGCCTGGTAAAGTGGCCGGGGATCTTCCCGTCAGCGCGAAGACGCCTCCGACCTTCATCGTGCATACGGAAGATGACAAGTCCTTTATTGCCGGGAGCAAAGTCTATCACGCCGCCTTGGTGGCAGCCAATGTCCCCAACGAATTCTTCCTCTGCGCCACAGGCGGCCATGGCTATGGCTTGCGCTCCACTAAGGAGGTCAGCGTGTGGCCCAAGAAGTGCCAGGAGTGGCTGGTGAAGGCAGGGATACTGAAGAAGTTCTAAAGTGCTAAAGTTCGGAAGTTCTAAAGTTTATTCGCGAATTCCCGAATTCGCGCATTTCTCAAATCGGATAGCGCGTCAAGCGCGGATAGCGCGGGTAGCACGAAGCATTGCCAAGTTTCCAGTTTCAAGCGTCAAGTTTCATAATAACTTTAGAACTCTCGAACTTGAGCACTTTAGAACTTCTTCATGTAGTACATTTGCACGACATGACAAACACGCTGTCATCGGCTATACTCTGTCCAACAATAAAGGGGGAAACTCGATGAACAAGCACACCTGGATTATCGCTTTAACGTCTTCTCTCGCGCTCACTGCCTGTGCTGCGCAGGAGTCGCTTCCGCCGCTCATGGATGGAAAAGCGCCGACTACTCTGACAGAGCTCTGGGGCGATTACGACCCCAGCAAGGAACCGCTCGATACGCAGGTGGTGCGCGAGTGGAAAGAGGGCGATAACACCTATCGCACGGTGATCTTCACCATCGGCACCTTTAAGGGCAAGGTCGCACGCCTGGCGGCCTTTTATGCGTTTCCCAAAAGCGACAAGAAGCTGCCCGCGATCCTGCAAATCCATGGCGGCGGACAGAATGCCTCTGTTGAGTCTGTCAAGCATTCCGTGGAGAACGGCTATGTCGGACTCTCCATCAACTGGGGCGGCAATAAAATAGAGCGCATGGAAGAGGGCGATCTCAACACGGACTGGGGCGCGCTCGACGCCACGCAGAAACATAATGACCATTATTCCGGCGGCAAGCCGGATTCAAAGACATTGGATGATGTCGAGTCGCCTCGCAACAACAACTGGTTTTTGCTCGTGCTGGCAGCGCGGCGCGGCCTCACCTTCCTGGAACAGCAACCGGAAGTCGATCCCAAACAATTGGGCGTGACGGGCCATTCGATGGGCGGCAAGATCACGGTTGATGTCGCCGGCATTGACAAGCGCGTGAAAGCGGCCGTGCCCTCCTGCGGCGGCTCAGGCGGCGCCAGCGGAAAGCTCAGCGGCATGCCGGGATCGGGAGTCGCGGCCGACAAGCCCAGTGTCTACGACGCGACGATTGACGATCGCGCGTATATCCCGGGAGTGGCCTGCCCGATCCTCTTCATGTCGCCCTCCAATGATTTTGCCGGCCCCTTTGACAACATGACGGAGAACTGGAAAAAGATCGGAAGTAAGACGGTGGCCTACACTGTCGCGCCCCATCTCAATCACCGCGGTCTTGCCGAGACCGGAATATGCGAGATCCTCTGGTTCGACCAGCACCTCAAGGGACTCTTCACTTTTCCCAAGACGCCCGAGTTAACAGTCACACTCAAAACCGCCAATGGCATTCCGTGCGCGACACTGAGGCCGGATCGCGGCGCCGATGTCGTGAAGGTGGATATCTACTATTCCGTTGACCCCCACTGCCTCACCCGTTTCTGGCGCGATGCCGAGGCGAAGAAGAACAGGGACACCTGGACAGCCGAGTGCCCTGTGCTGAGCGCAGACCAGCCCCTGTATGTCTATGCCAATGTCAGTTATACGCTGAAGACCGAGCGTGTCGGCTTCCGGGGCAGCAAGGCACCCGAGACCTTCATGATCAGTTCCAAGGAAGCGATCATTTATCCAGAGGAGCTGAAGAGCGCCAAGGTGAAAGCCACGGACAAGCCCTCGCGCATGATCGATGATTTTTCACGCGGCTGGCAGGACTGGTTCCGCCTGGAGTGGGGCAACCCGCATGTATGGGTCGCCACCACGCGTAAACTCAAAGACCCCAAGTGGCGCGGCCCTGCTGGAGCCAAACTCGTGTTCGAGGTCAAGTGTCCCAAGGACAACGTGATCTGCGTCGTGGCGGATTTGAACGGCTGGGGCGCCTTCCCTGGCAAGCCCGGAGGCTCTTACGAATTCCGCAAGCCGCTGACCGGCTCGCCGGAGTGGCAGACTGTTACGATCGGACTGGATGATATGGTTTCCACCAAAAAAGAATCGCCTGGCAAACTGACCACGTGGGAGACCGTGACCGAGCTCAGCATCCGGCGTTCGAAATCGTATCTTCAAGACGGCAAGGAAATCGACTTCGGCGTGGATCGCACAGGCTGGAGCGCGCCGCGCGAGTTCCGCAATCTCCACTGGGAAGGCGGCGTGTATGGGACACAAGCGATTGCGCCTGTCGCACTGACCGATGCCGCGCCCAAGGATTTGAACGAGACGATCCAGAAAGAAATCAAGAAATCGATTGAACTCGAAAAGGCTGATCAGAAAGCCGCACCGGCAGCGACGACGCCAGCGCAGAACGGGACGACGATTCCCAGTCCGTGGCAGACACAGGACATTGGAAATTCACCGGTGACCCGCAAAGCCAGCTTCAAAGACGGAGTGTTCGTCATCAGCGGCTCCGGCAAAGAGCGGATTGGACGGGCGGCGGATAGCTTCCATTTTGTTTATCAGAAATGGTCAGGCGATGGCACGATCACCGTGAAGCTGACAGACATTCAGGACAAAGCCGTTGTCCATTTCGACACGTACGGCATCATGTTCCGTGAAAGCTTGGAAAAGGATGCTGCGATGTTCAGCATGGTCCACTGCTCGTATTCGAGCAATGTGCTTATCCGAAAGGAAAAATCGGGATATGCTCCAGACAATGTGAAGAACGGCACAAATCAGAAACCGCCGCTGTGGCTGCGGATCACACGCAAGGGCTCGACCTTTACAGGCTCTTACTCCCTGGATGGCGCGGCGTGGACTGTCCAGCAGAGCGAGACGCTTAACCTGTCCCAGGAGCTCTATATCGGTATGTGCGTCAGCTCCGAAAGCGACGAGGTCGCCAGCACCGCCACATTCGAAAAGGTGACTGTGACACGTGAACCGGCGAATTAAGGGCGACAAGGGGACAGACAATAACGGCTCCAATCGTCTGCTCGCAAGAAACTGGGAGAACAGGCATCCTGCCTGTTCGCTAAATGCACAGGCAGGATGCCTGTGCTCCCAGTGACAAGGGGACAGGCAAGCCCAAAGGCCGCAGGTCTGAAATACACGAAAATCACTGCTCGAAGAAAAGAAAATACAATAGAAGGGAAACTCGATGAAAACACTAACCTACACACTGGCGCTTGTGATTATTTTGCTGAGCGGTTTTACTGCAACAGCTCAAGAGCCTTTACTGACGCCACCGCAAATTTGGAAAGCGTATGATCCCAATAAATGCGATTTCAAAGAGGAGATCGTCAAGGAAGAGATCAAGGAGGGCAACTATTATCGGGAGTCCTACATCAGCGCGTACGTGAACAACGAAGAGGTCCGTGTCTACTGTCTGTATAAGGTCAAGGTCGGTGCAATGAAAGCGCCTGGGCTCTTGAATGTCCATGGCTGGATGGGCGCGGCCAGCATCGACAACGAGTATGTGACAGATGGCTGGGCGGTCATGTCGTATGACTATTGCGGAAAGAACGGCAATCGTATCCAGTACACAAAATATCCGGAGAAGCTGGCCCATGGCGAGATGTGTGGCGGAAAGGTGACCTGCTCCTCGACGCCCGATCGCAAGCCAATCACAGACCCCAGGCAGACCTCTGACTATCTCTGGTATGCACTTCAGCGGCGGGTATTAAGCTACCTGCTGAGCCAGAAAGAGGTAGATGCCACACGCATCGGCGCGAAGGGATACTCCTATGGTGGAACGCTTATGTGGAACCTCGGCATGGATCCGCGCATCAAGGCGATCGTCGCCTACTTCGGCATAGGCTGGACTGAGTATTGGCGGAACAAATCGGTCATGATGTATGCGATCCCTTACTCCGAACCTGAAAAGACATCCGGTGAAAAGATCTATCTCGCTGGTATCGCGCCAGAGGCGCACGTCCCCTACATCACGGCCGCCACGCTCTTTCTCAATGGCAGCAACGATCATCATGGGTGCTGCGAGCGCGGACTGGAAAGTTTTAAGCTGTTTAAGCCCGGCGTGCCATGGGCCTTCGCAATTCAGGCGCGCGGACATCACAACACCGAGAAGATCGGACAGGACTGCAAGATGTGGCTGGAAAAATATGTCCTGAACAAAGAGGTCTTCTGGCCGGCGCATCCGAAAGCTGAACTCACGCTCGACGCCGAAGGCGTGCCGGCACTCACGGTTACGCCGTCCCATCCCGAGCGCGTGCAAAAAGTTGAGATCTATTATTCGCTCAAGAACCCTGTCTGGATCTCCCGCGCGTGGCGTGATGCGGAACCCGTCAAGAAAGGCGATACTTGGGTCTCAGCATTGCCCGTCTTAAACGTGGACGATTATGTCTTTGCTTATGCGAATGTGATCTATGATACGACCGTGGTCGTCTCGACCGACTTCAAAGCCGCAATACCCTCCAAGCTCGGTACGGCCAAGGCGACCGACAAAGCTTCTGACGTGATTTACTCCGGCGACGGCGGCATCGGCATCTGGAGCAATGTCGCAGAGGTGGAAGGTGTCGGAAGCATCAAGGGCTTCCGGTGCATCAATAATCGCGAAGGCCTGGGCACGGATCGCATGAGCGACCCGAAGTGGCAAGCACCGGCCAAAGGAGAGCTCAGCTTCAAGTTCTACTGCACCGAGCCGCAGACCCTGATCTTCACAGCCGGCGACTACTCGGGCGAGATCCAGATCACCGCCTCAGACACCTGGCAGGAGATGGTCATCCCAAAGGATCAACTTTTCAACCGCCACAACCTCAAAGTAACATTGCAAAACTGGGAAAAAGTCAGTACTATCAGCTTCAAGCCTAAGGCGGGAGCAGACATTACCAAAATCATCTTCGCTCAGTTCAAGTGGGTGGTGAAGTAAGAGATCATGCTATGAAGACACAGATGCAAACTTGCAAACAGCTGTTTAAGCGTCGCGATTTTCTGCTACAAAGCGCCATTGCCAGCGGCGGACTGCTGACCATGACCTCTTGTTCCACGCCAAGGACAGGAGGGAAACGCCTTTTTTGGACGCGCAGCGGCGGAGGTTTTGTTGCTGTGACGGCTGACGGGCGCCCGCTGACTTCGACCCAGAAGTTGCTGGACGCTTCCGTCCGTTTGGCAGAAGCGTTGTCTGCCCCTGCCACACAGCTCTCGGCCTCTCAATCCGTCTGCCAGACGGCTGCACTTCGCACGGAACTGCGCCACGAGCTTCGCAACAATGGCAGGGGCGAAGACGTGCTGGAAGCGACGCTGACGATAAGCAACACCAGTAATCAAGCGTTGCGCATCGAGCTGGCGTTCAGCACGTCTGCACAGCCCGCATCAACCATCGACGCACAGCGCGTGTATCTTCCGCTTTCCGCAGCAGGCCTGTTGAGAGACGGTCGATTTTCCGCGCTCGGCATGCCCACGTTTCTCAAGGACTGCGATCAGCTGGTCGGAGCAAAGGACTTTGTTGCGCACTATCTGGAGCCGATGGCCAGTCACCCGGCTGAACGTGAGACACGGGCGTTGCTGCTTGCGCCTGTGGTGGATATATTCGAGCCGCAGCAAGCGTGGCACGTTGCTCTTTTTACACAGTCGGATCAGCCGATGCGCTTCAGCCATCGTGACGGCGTCTGGTATGTCGGGCGCGAGGTGACGGTGCCGGCCGGAGCGCAGATCGTCGAGCGCTGCTGGCTGATGCCGCATACTGGCGATGCCTCAGAGGCTTGGCGGGCGTTCCACCGTCTCGCCCACCAGGAGCCTTTCATTGTTCCGGATTGGGTACGGGCGATGCGGGTGCATTACTATGATTTCCTTTCCTCGGCACAGGGCGGGAACGGCCATCGCGGAGACGGATACGAGGCCGACCTCCCGTTCTTCCGGGATTTTCACGTGGGGCTTGCCACTCAGCATGGCTACTATCCCTGCATGGGTGATTATATGCGCCCGGATCGCACCATCTGGCTGGCGATGCAGGGATCGAAGTACGGGCCCGCGCCCATGAGCATCGACCGGCTGAAAGAGCGGATACGGGCGACGCGGGCGGCCGGAGCCAAAGCCGGGATCTACATGCATCTGACGGCGCTCGACGATTCCTCGCCCTTCTATCCCCCGCTGGCTGATGGGCGGAAGATCGGCGCTGACGGGAAACCGATCAAGTTCGACTGGAACGGACCTGATGTTAAAGGCGGTCTGTGGTGGATGTCGATGGCGGCACCGGAATGGCGACAGCATCTCCTGCAGCAGGCGCAATGGATCATGGAGGTGCTCAAGCCTGATGCGATCACCATGGATGAGACTTTCAGCGGCCTCGGCTATGATGAGAACCCCAAACACCGCGGGGCGTTGTCGCCCTACGCGATCGATTTCTTCAAGAAGATGCGTGCCCTTGTCCACTCGTACGGCCCGGACAAGGCCTTCCTCGGAAGCGACTGCTCGATGTCTGGCTTCGTGCTCTGGGCGGACGGGGAATGTGGCGATCATGCCTATGACGGACTGTTGGGGCATCCGCTCTACGCCCAGGAACCGGTGCGCTATCTCGCCGCGCTTGGCAACAAACCCTGGAGGCCCTGCTCGTGGGACTTCCAGCGTATGTGGGAGGCGCAGATGAAGCTGGCCCGGCAGGTCGGCGCAGGCGTCGGCGTCTCCAACGGCTGGATCCAATACACCGGACTGGCGCGCCTGCCCGAGGCCCCCCGTCAGAAACTGACCACCGACATCCGTAGTCTGCTTTGAGACAGCGAGGTAAAAGATAAAATGCGTACCAAAAAAACGTTATTCACACTGCTTGCGATTCTTGGTGCCATTTCTTCATACGCAGACGATACCCTATCACCAACCAGACTCCGCTGCGAATATCGCGAGAACCCGCTCGGCATTGATGTTGCGAAACCGCGACTGTCGTGGGTGATTGAAACTGGAAACTTGGATGCTTCGACACGTGGAATAAAGCAGATGGCGTATCAGATTCTGGTGGCGAGTTCGGAAGATTTGCTGAAAAGAGATATGGGCGATTTATGGGATAGTGGAAAGGTTGAGTCGGATCAGCAGAACCAGATTGCCTATGCGGGAAAATCTCTCACTTCGCGGATGCGGTGTTTCTGGAAGGTCAAAGTCTGGACGACGAAGGCAGTGGAGTCCGAGGTCCTGAGTCCTGAGTCCAAAAAATCCAGCACCCTGCCTGCCCGCCGTTTTGTCCGCCGTATCCTTAGCGAAGGAGGAAGCCCGGAGGGCGAAGGTGGGAACCCTTCTTCCTGGAGTTCGTCGGCCGTATGGACCATGGGGTTGCTCGATTCGGCAAGCTGGAACGCCAAATGGATTGCCGCGGTGTCCAAGTTCGATAAGCCGTCACCGGAGGGTGGCGGAGTTGGGTACCACGCAAAGGAAGCTGCAAGTGAAAACGAAGAGAAGTGGGTTCAGGTTGATCTCGGCAAAAGTGTTGCAATGGACATGATTATTCCGTATGCATTGAAACACGGTCATCCCGGAAATCAAATCGAGGGGTTTGGATTTCCCGTCCGTTTTCGTATAGAGGTATCTGACGACGCGGGTTTCAAGACCTCAGCGATGATTACGGATCAGACCTCTGCAGACTATCCGAACCCCGGCCATGTCGCTCTCCCGTTTGATGCCAAGGGCGTGACAGCGCGATATGTCCGTGTGACAGCGACGAAACTCTGGAACCGGAAGACCGGCAACAATCCATACTGCTTTGCTTTGGCACAATTGAAGATCGACTCCGCTGGTAAAAATGTGGCGCTGGGAGCGCCCGTGACCGCAAAGGACAGTGTCGAAACTTCCGAGTGGGCCAAGACGAACCTGACTGACGGCCAGCGTTTTTTGCAAAAAACCGAAACATTAAAAACCGATGTGGCGGAATTGAAGCCATCGGCAAGCATACAGCTTCGCAAAGAGTTTGCAGCAGATAAGGAAATCAAACGCGCAATGGCTTATGTCTGCGGCCTCGGCTTCTACGAACTCAGCTTAAATGGCCAGAAGGTCGGCGACCATGTGCTCGATCCCGGCTGGACCAATTATCGAAAAACCTGTCTATATACGGCATATGACGTCACCCCGCAGTTAACACGCGGAAAAAACGCCATCGGGGTGATGCTGGGCAATGGCATGTACAACGTGCCGGGCGGACGCTACACCAAGTTCAAAGGCACCTTTGGTCCGCCAAAACTGATTCTGCAGCTCTATGTTGAGTATTCCGACGGAACATCCACTATCGTTGTCAGTGATGAATCATGGACATGGGCTCCAAGCCCTGTCGTCTTCTCCTGCACCTACGGCGGCGAAGACTACGATGCGCGCAAGGAGATGCCAGGCTGGGACAAGGCAGGTTTCAATGCCGTTGCATTCAAGCCGGTCCTGGCCGTAGATGGACCTGGCGGCAAGCTCTCATCACAGTCGGCACCGCCGATCAAAGTGATGAAGGAATACAAGCCTGAGAAGGTGACCCAGCCAAAGCCTGGCGTATTCGTCTATGATTTCGGACAGAACTGCGCCTCGATGCCCAGACTGGCCGTGAAGGGCCCGGCGGGCGCCAGCGTACGCTTGACGCCCGGCGAGTTGCTGCAGGCTAATGGACTGGTGTCGCAGGGCAGCTGCGGTGGTCCGGCCTATTATACCTACACGCTGAAAGGCGAGGGGACTGAGACATGGACGCCTCGCTTCTTTTATTACGGCTCACGTTATCTTCAGGTCGATACTTCCGGGCATGAACCGCAAGCTGCACCGCAGATTGTCGAACTGACATCGCAATTCGTTCATTCGTCCGCGAAGACGGTCGGCTCGTTTTCCTGCGCCAATCCGCTGGTAAACCGAATTCACGAACTGATCAAGGCCGCCATTAAAAGCAATCTCCAAAGCGTGCTGACGGACTGTCCGCATCGCGAGAAGCTCGGCTGGCTGGAGTGCTCGCACCTGCTGGCGGGCTGTGTGATGTACAACTATGATGCACCGACGTTCTATGCCAAGATTGCGAATGACATGCGCGAGGCGCAGCTTGATAACGGCATGGTGCCCGACATCGCGCCCGAGTACACCGTCTTTGGCGGCGGCTTCCGCGACTCGCCTGAATGGGGCAGTGCCTATGTGATTACGCCGTGGCAGGTTTATCAGATGTACGGCGACCGCACGATGATCGCGCAACATTACGAGGGGATGAAACGGTATGCCGGGTACCTGAAGAGCAGGGCAACGGATGGCATTGTTTCTCATGGGCTTGGTGATTGGTATGACATCGGACCGGGCGGACCGGGCGAGTCGAAACTGACGTCGAAAGGGTTGACGTCCACCGCGATTTACTACCAGGATCTTGTGATTTTGAAGGACACGGCAGCCGTGCTGGGCAAGGCTGATGAGGCTGGCCAGTTTGAAAAAGAGGCGCAGGCGGTTAAAGCGTCCTTTAATAAAAAGTTCTTCAATGCTGAAAAGAACCAGTATGACCGCAACAGTCAGACGGCTAATGCAATGCCGCTGGTGTTGGGGTTGGTGCCAGAAGACCGGCGGGAGGCAGTGCTGGAGGGCTTGGTCGCGCAGATACGTGCGGGCGGGAATCGCGTGACAGCCGGGGATGTCGGCTTCAACTATCTTGTCCGGGCGCTTTCCGACGGCGGGCAGGGCCATGTGTTGTACGACATGCTGGTCCGCGATGACGGGCCTGGCTATGCCTATCAGTTGAAGAAGGGGGCGACCTCGCTGACGGAAGCGTGGGATACCAATCCCGGATCATCACAGAACCACTGCATGCTGGGCCACGTTGAAGAGTGGTTCTATCGGGGGCTTGGCGGCATTTCGAGTGATCCGGCAGGACCCGGCTTCAAAAAAATCATCGTAAAGCCCCAGATTGCCGGCGATTTGGGTGGAGCGAATGTGACGTATGATTCACCCTACGGACAGATAATCAGCAATTGGAAACTTGAAACTGGCATCTTGAAACTGGATGTGACAATCCCCCCTAACACCACGGCGACCCTATTCGTTCCGACCAAGGATGCGGCTTCCGTTACAGAAAGCGGAAAGACAGTGGATAAGGCGGTTGGCATAAAATTCCTGCGCATGGAAAACAATGCGGCGGTCTTTGAAGTCGGATCAGGATCTTATCGGTTTTGCAGTCAGCAATAAATAGAAGGAATAACCTATGAACAAATTAATGCTTGTTGCGTTCCTCATGCTCCTCAATACGGCTTCGGCCGAAGGGCTTTCGCCCTTTGTACATCCAGATACCGTACCGGCTTCAAGCTGGTCCGCCAAATGGATCGGAATAGAGTCAGCCGCTGTTGCTGAGGTTGATCTAACAGGTGCCTCCTGGCTTTGGTCCGCAGAAGACGGGATCAATCCCGTCAAAAAAGCGAAACCAGGAATTGTTCATTTCCGAAAAACCCTGACGCTCTCAGCGACTGATCCGCTGGTCAGCGCCAGGGCCATCATGAGCGCAGACAACCACTTCGCGTTATCCGTTAACGGTCAGGGCGTTGGCTCGGGAGACAGCTGGGAAAATCCGCAAGTCATGGACATCACCAAGCAGTTGAAGCCTGGCCACAACGTGATCAGCGTCCGCGCAACCAATGATCCTGATGAAGGCGCTGTGAATGCTGCGGGCCTGATTGGCAAACTCTCCCTCTTAACAGCAGGACAGAAGACGCAGACCTGCGTGACCGACGCCTCCTGGGAGTGGTCTACGGATGAAAAGAGCTGGAAGCCTGTCTACGTCATTGGCGCCGTCGGCTCAGCACCTTGGGGGAAGATCAACTCCGGCGCACGTGCGAAGCAGCAGAATCTCTGGAGCTGCTATCGCAAGGAGTTCACGCTTGCCGCGAAACCAAAAGCTGCAATCGCGCGGATCGCTGTCGACTCCAAATACTGGCTCTGGGTCAATGGCGTCATGGTCGTACGTGAAGGCGCACTGAAGCGAGGGCCGACCCCGACCGACACCTTCTTTGATGAAGTGGATCTGGCGTCCTATCTGAAACAGGGAGCCAACACCGTCGCGATCCTCGCTTGGTATTTTGGCAAGGAGGGCTTCAGCCACAAGAGCAGCGGCAAAAGCGGTCTGTTGTTTGAGTTAGTTGCAGGACAAAATAAAATCATCAGCGACTCCTCCTGGCGCACAATCCTTCATCCGTCCTTCGGCGACACAGGCGCACCGCACCCCAATTACAGACTTCCCGAATCCAACATCCGGTTTGACGCAGGAAAGGACATCGCCGGCTGGGAGATGCCAGGGTTTGCAGCGACTTCATGGTCTCCTACCAAGGAATTAGGCTCGCCGGATTGCGCGCCGTGGAACAGGCTGGTCAAGCGGCCAGTCCCCTTCTGGAAAGACTATGGCCTCAAGCCCTACACCAATGGCTCATCTCTTCCGAAAATCTCAGATGGCAAAATGATCAAGGCGAAAATACCCTACAACGCCCAGATCACGCCCTATTTTAAAATCAATGCCAAGGCTGGCGAGGTCATTAAAATACAGATGGACAACTATGGCGGCGGCAGCGAACCGAATGTGCGGGCCGAGTATGTGACCCGTGAGGGTGAGCAGTCATTCGAATGCTATGGCTGGATGAACGGACACGAGGTGCAATACCAAATCCCGGCGGGCATCACCATTCTGGATTTAAAATATCGCGAGACAGGCTTTGACACGGAATTTGTCGGAACGTTTGACTGCGACGATGATTTTCTCAACCGGCTTCGCACCAAAGCCATTCGCACACTCTACATCACGATGCGTGACAACTACATGGACTGCCCGGACCGCGAACGCGCCCTGTGGTGGGGCGATGCCGTCAATGAACTCGGCGAATCGTTTTATGCGTTTGACCGGCGCGCTGACTTGCTGACGCGAAAATGCATCATCGATCTGGTCGCCTGGCAGAAGCCGGATGGCGTCTTGTTCTCGCCGATCCCCGCAGGCAACTGGAACAGAGACCTGCCCCTGCAAATGTTGGCGAGCATCGGGCGGACCGGTTTCTGGACCTACAGCTTTTTCAGCGGGGACATGGAGACGCTCAGCGTCGCGTATCCCGGCATGAAACGCTACATGGAGATCTGGGCCATGAAGCCGGACGGACTTGTCGTACCCAGGCCCGGCGCATGGGCATGGGGCGACTGGGGAAATAATGTCGACATGGGCATGCTTTACAATGCATGGTATCACATCGGACTGCAGGGACTTCGCAACGCCGCAGTCGTCCTGAAGAAGGAGAGCGATTTACCGTGGATCGACGCGCGCATGAAATCCATTGAAGCCAGCTTCAATAAAACCTATTGGACCGGGACTGAATATCGCTCCCCTGATTATAAGGGACAGACGGACGACCGCGCCAATGCGCTGGCGATCGTGGCGGGATTGGCCAAGCCCGACCAATACCCGGCCCTGATCGACGTCTTTAATAAGCAGTCCCATTCCAGCCCCTACATGGAGAAATATGTCTTGGAGGCCCTCTGCCTCATGGATCAGCCGGAACTCGCACAGGAGCGGATGAAGAAACGCTACGCCAAGATGGTGGATCACCCTGAATTCACCACGCTCTGGGAAGGCTGGGGCATCGGCTCAGAAGGTTTTGGCGGCGGCACCATCAACCATGCCTGGAGCGGCGGGCCGCTCACCATCATGTCGCAATACTTTGCAGGCATCGCGCCGACAGCGGCAGGCTTCTCGTCGTATAGCGTGTTGCCGCAGATGGGGACGCTGAAGAAGATCACCACGAAGGTCGTCACGGCAAAGGGCGACATCGCATTGAAACTCTCCAACACGAAAGAGCTATTCTCGCTCGCGTTGACCTCGCCTTCCGGCACGCAGGCGATTGTGGGCATTCCCGTGCTGGCGGGCGAGACAATCACGGAAGTCAAAGCCAACGGCAAGGTGATTTGGAAAGCGGGCAAGTCCAATGGAACCATCACGGGTGTGCGTTTTAACGAAGCCACATCGCGTTATCTGCTGTTCTCTGTGGAGTCCGGCACCTGGTCCTTCAGCGCCACCAAAATTGCTAAATAAGGAAGCGCCCTATGAAAAAGAGGTCTCTTGCAGTGATAGCCCTGCCGATTCTCCTCTCGTTACTATCCGTTTCCGTTCTGCAAACACAGGCGGCGGTCTCTGCAGCCAAACCTGTAGCATACCCCGATAAACGGCCCGGGGCGAGCTGGCGGATGGATGCAATCGATCAGGGCGTGGTGCTTAAGCATGGTGACGGACCTGATAAGTGCGACATCCTCGGCGCTCGCGATGTGTGGGTTTACGAAGCTGGGGGAACGTACTACATGCATTATGATGGCGCCGGTCCCAAAGGCTGGCTGTCCTGTCTGGCCACCAGCACCAATCTGGTGGACTGGGTCAAAAAAGGGCCGGTACTAGACTTCGGCAAACCCGGCGAGGAGGATTCAGCTTCAGCTTCTTACGGAGTAACCTATTTTGATGGCACGACCTGGCACATGTTTTATCTTGGGACTCCGCATGTTTCACCTGCGCCTGATCTAATACCGTCATTTCCTTATCTGACCATGAAGGCGCAAGGCAAATCGCCCGCAGGGCCTTGGACGAAGCAGCCCGAGGTGATTCCATTCCGCACCAAACCGGGAACCTATTATTCTGCGACAGCCAGCCCGGGACACATCATCAAGCAGGGCGATGACTATCTGATGTTCTTCAGCGCGTCGACCGACAGGCCCTGCCTGCGTACGCTCAGCATCGCCCGCACGCGTGATCTCAATGGCCCATGGACCGTTGATGCAACACCGATTGTTCCGCTCGCCGAGCAAGTTGAGAACAGTTCGCTTTATTTTGAACCTACCAATCAGACTTGGTTCCTCTTTACCAACCACATCGGACTGGAGGGCCACGAGTACACCGACGCTGTCTGGGTCTACTGGACCAAGGATCTGAATAAGTGGAACGCTTCCGATAAAGCCGTGGTCCTTGACGGCCAGAACTGCACATGGTCAAAGAAATGCATTGGCCTGCCTGGTGTGGTCAAGGTCGGCAAACGGTTGGCCATCGTGTATGATGCCCCCGGCGGAAACAGCAAAAGCCACATGAAGCGCGATGTCGGTCTCGCCTGGCTGGAGTTGCCGCTTAGTGCCCCCCAGCCTCATTGACGTAGAGCATTCTGTCGGAGAACGCGGCCCAAGCAATGCATAAGAACTTAACCTTAGCACTTCTTCCTACCACGGTTAAGACGGGCGATACGGCAGCGAAGCCGGTGAGCTTTAAGAAAAACGCTCCGTCCCCGCAGGATTGGGTGCTGGTGTTTGAGCAGGTGAAATAACTGAGAAAAGAGAGATCAGAAAGAGAGGGCAGAATGAGCAGTTCAATAAATAAGACAAAGAAATCCGATGGATCGCTGAGTCGGCGGCAGTTTATCAAACGCACACTTGCTACGAGTAGTGTTTTTGCAGTTCCCTGTATTATTCCAGCCTCGGCGCTGGGACGGGACGGCGCGGTTGCGCCAAGCGAGAAGATCACGTTTGGCGCTATTGGCATTGGTGGCAGAGGGTCATACGATCTTGGTTGCATGCTTGAAGAAAAGGACGCGCATTGCGTTGCAGTCTGTGACGTTCGCGCGGATAACCGCGCGAGAGCCAAGAACAGGGTTAATCAACAGTACGGCAACATGGATTGCACAACATATATTGACTTCCGCGAGTTGTTGGCACGCCCTGATATTGATGCCGTCCTGATAGCTACCGGACCCAACTGGCATGCGCTGGCTTCGATCATGGCAGCCAAGGCAGGCAAGGATGTCTATTGCGAAAAACCCTGCACAAAGAATATTGCCGAGAGCCTGATGCTGGCCGAGACATATCGCCGTACCGGGCGCATTTTCCAAGGCGGCATGCAGCGGCGAAGTCTGCCCAATTTCGAGTTCGCGGCCTTGCTCGCACAACGTGGCAAGTTGGGCAAACTCAAGACACTTCATGCCCATCCAGGCGGACTTGGAACCGCGATGAGCGGCTGGTCCGGGGAGGAACAAGATCCAGGCAAGGAAGTTGTGGACTGGGATATGTATCTCGGTCCAGCAGCCTGGCGTCCGTTTAACAACGGCATAACTCACAACGGCGGCGGGTTCGAAAAAGGAGGTGGGTTGGTAGGCGGCGGCTGCCTTGAGTGGGGTTCTCATTGCGTGGACCTCTGCCAGTGGGCCAATCAAACGGACAACACGTCGGCCGTGGAGTACTGGCCTGAAGGCAACCAGCTCTGTGCCAGGTATGCCAATGGCGTCAATCTGGTCATGCGGAATGACGGATGGCTGAATTCAGGCTCCTGTCCGGTGCGTTACGAAGGCGAAACCGGCTGGGTTGAGACAGGAGATAGCGGTGACTTATTTGCCAGCACTCCCGAATTAATCAGCGGGGAAAGGGCAATAAGTCGCGGGTACCCGGCTAATTTCCATATCCGCAATTTCTTTGATTGTGTCAGATCACGGAATCAAACGCGTGCTAATGCCACCGCAGCCTGCTATTCGCATATTGTCTGCCATGCTGCCAATATTGCAAAATTCCTAGGCCGCAAGGTCAACTACGATCCCGTGAAGAATGAGTTCATCGGCGACGATGAAGCAAACAGACTACGTTCTGAAGCATTGCGCGAACCATGGAGAATGTGAGATTATTTGAACAAGGAAAAACCGAACATGAAAACAATAATACACCTCACCTTATTTGTAACGCTAATGGCTTGTCTCATGGCCGCCAACAGCATTACTGCTGCTGACAAACCGGACGAGAACAGAGAAAAAGGATTAATTGCCGTACTGCAGTCCAATGCCTCGCCCCAGGAAAAGGCAATAACCTGCAAACGCCTTGCAATTTACGGAACAAAGGATGCGGTTCCGGCACTGGCGGCCCTGCTGTCAGACGAGAAACTTGCATCATGGGCAAGGATCGGACTTGAAGCCATTCCTGATCCAGCCGTGGACGATGCATTCAGGGATGCGTTGGGCAAGTTACAGGGAAAACTGCTCATTGGCGTCATCAATTCGATCGGCAAGCGTGGTGACGCGAAGGCGGTTGAATGGATTTCGCAAAAGCTGAACGACAGCGATCCAGCGCTGGCGGCGGCATCTGCGGCTGCTCTTGGGCGAATAGCCGGTGAGGAGGCAGCAAAGGCACTTGTAAAGGCCTTACGCAAAGCGTCGCCCGAAGCACTGCCTGCCATCTGCGAAGGTTCGTTGAGGTGCGCCGATCATTTTATCTTACAGGGCAAGCAAAACATGGCGATAAAGATCTTTAACAGCGTCCTCGATGCGAAGACGCCTCGTCACATTCGCATGGAGGCGATGCGCGGACTCATTGTTGCAAAGCAGGACGACGGTATTCCCCTGCTTATTGAGCAACTGAAGAGCGACGATGCTGGGATGGTCGCCGTTGCGATGGGCCTGGATCACGATATGCCAGGTCAGAAGCTGACTAAAGCCCTCGCGGCTGAAGTGAGTAAGCTTCCCCCCGAAAAACAGGTTTACGTGATTGATGCACTTGCCGTCCGGCAGGACAAGTCGGTTGTCCCGACATTGCTTGCTTTGACACGGAGCAGCTCAACCAATGTTTGCATAGCCGCCATTGACGCGCTGACCCATCTGGGGGATGTCGCCTCATTGCCACAGCTTGTTGAGATTGCCGTAGCTCCGGACAGCGAGATCGCTCGGGCGGCCCAGTCGGCGATCATCGGCTTCCCGTCTGTTGACGCCGATCTCACCGGTGCCACGATGCTGGCTTCGCAGAATGCCAAGGTGCGCGTGATCGGGGTCCATGTGATCAGCCGGCGCGCGGTCCTCAGCGCCGTGCCGGCCGTTGTGAAAGCGTCGCGCGAGGATCCGGAGGCCGCGGTCCGCGTGGCGTGCATCGCTGCCCTGCGCGAGTTGGGCGGTTTGGCGGAGATTCCCGGCTTGGTGGAGATCCTTCTGAAGAACCCATCGGAGGCGGAAACCCAGGCCGCGGAGAAGGCGCTGGCGACGCTCTGCAAAAGGCAAACCGATTTGGGCGGCTGCACGGATAAACTGGCCGTTGGCCTTGCTTCGGCGCAGCCTGCCCAGAAATGCGCCTTGCTGCGCATCCTGCGTTCTGTGGGCGAGACTAAGGCTCTCAACGCGATACGTGCGGCCATGTCTGACGCCAACAAAGAGGTTCAGGACGAGGCCACTCGGCTGGTCTGCGACTGGAGCACGGTTGAAGCTGCACCGGATCTGCTCGTGCTGGCTCGCAATTCGTCCAACGCGACGTACAGGGCTTTGGCCTTGCGCGGATACCTGCGCGTGAGCGGAGACAAGAATGTGACGGCCGGGCAGAGGCTGGCGATGTGCAAAGATGCGGCCGCCTTGGTGCAGAGGGACGACGAGAAAAAGGCGTTGCTCGGTGTTTTGGCAAGTGCCGGCGATGCAGAGTCGCTCCTGCTGGCCGCGGCATATCTGGACCAAGCGGCGATCAAGGGAGAAGCCTGTCTCACGACCGTGGCAATCGCCGAGCGCCTGGTTAAGGACAAGCCAGAGGCCGTCCGTCCGGTCATGGAAAAAGTCCTCAAGACCAGCCAGGATAATAAGCTGACCGCCCGCGCGAGAAATGTCCTGAAGTAGGCCAAGCCGGAAACGCCGGCTCCGGCGGCAGGTGCCGGCGGCGGCGTTAGCCTGTTCAACGGCAAAGACCTGGCTGGCTGAGAGCAAGTTTGGGAAGTCTCAATAAGTGCCAGTAAGTCGGGAACACCCAGTTTCAAGTTTCCAGTTTCACTTTAGAACTTCTCCCAATCCCAAACTTACTGACACTTTCCAACTTACTGACACTTCTCCTTGTAGTACATTTGCACGACATGACAAAACCACTCCCTTCGACTATACTTGTTCAACTTAAATGGGGAAGACACGAATGAAAGTCAGAGCAATCTTATGCGCGGTCTTGGCAACAGTCGTTGTCAGCGTTTCTTATGCAGGCGATCCCATCGAGATCGGCTCAGGACGCGTGGTCTTGAAATTCGCCTCTGACGGCAGGCCGAAATCCTTCAAGGCGGACAACAAGGAACTGCTCAACGAGCAGGACCCCGGACCCGGCTTCGAAATCAAAGGCTTTGCGTTTAACTATGGCCGTCCAACCTCCTTCGCATTCAAAGATCTGCGCTGGGACGGGAAGCAACTGGTGGCCTCCATCAAAGACGATATTCGGATTTCCTTCGATGTTAAAGCAACTGACCGCTACATCACGTTCAAAATCAATCGCGTGGAAGGCCTGCCGAAAAAGAATTTGCTGTGGCTCGAGTTTAAAATGAATGTGGATTATAAGGCCAAGACGCTCCCGTTGGATTACATGACGCATGCAGCGCATTGGGGCTGCGACATCACTTGGCCGTGGCTCTGGGAGCGGTCAGCGAATACGCCCTTGGGCGGGTTTGTCCTCTATGTGCCAGCCGATGATGCTGATGCGGATGAGACGCTTCTCCACATCTGGGCCAACGAGGGTTTGCCGCATCCCAAGGTCAAAGGCGAATGGACTGTTGAAACCGCCCGGACCTGGCTCGCGGATTGGCAGCGGCAGTTTGCAGATCAGAGCCAGATGCTGATTACCGCCACCAATAATGCGGAACTCTACACGCTTGCCGACTTCGCTGCAAAGCTGGATATCAAGCGCATCTACATGCACACCGACACTTGGCGCGGCGAATACTGGCCAGTCAAATACAGCTTCCTTCATCTGAATCCAAACACCTTCCCCAAGGGCGAAGAGGACTTCCAGAAGTTCGCGAAATATGCACGAAGCAAAGGCATCGGACTGACGATCCATACCGTGAGTTGCGCCATTGCCAATGAAGACCCTGACTATGTGGTCGGCAAGATTGATCCGCGTCTCGCGAAGTGGATTGATGGGACGTTAGTCCAGTCCGTCTCCGCGACAGACAAGACCCTTCTTTTCAAGCCGGCTCCAGGCGGCGAGATGCCCACGAGCATCGACCGCCCGGTCACGGGTCCTGCAAATGTTGATCCTTGGAACAACATCCGCGTGATCCGCGTCGGCGATGAATTTGTTGAAGCGGGCAAGTTCACGGATACCGACAAAGAGGTGTGGATGCTGAAAGAGTGCCGGCGCGGCGCGATCAAAAGCGCGGCCGTTTCTCATGAAGCGAACACGACGCTGATTGGCCTGATCCGTCCCTACGGCCAGTGCTTCACAGCGGACAACGACAGCACGCTCGTGGAGGAGCTTGGACGCCGCATCGCGGAGTTCAGCAACCGGAACAACATCATCCATTGCGAACAGGACGCTGGCGAAATTCACACCGTCAACCATCAATGGGGCTATGCCAAATTCACAGAGTCTGTCTACACGAATCTGGATCACGCGGTCACCAGCAACAACTCCGGCGGCTCGCACATGCCCTGCCAGTTCGAGTATCGTTTCAAAAGTTCGAAAGCCGCCATCGCCGCGAGAAACCAGCCCGCGGTTCCGCTGACGGTCGCGCGCAACGGACGCCCCTCCACGGGTCCGTATGAGCTGTTTTCCGCTGTGGCCAAGCCCATTGCCTCGGGTGTGCGCAGCATTGGCATCTACAAACCTGAACCGATGTTCGGCGTATCAACAGCCATTTTACAAAACCATGGCTTGTCCGCGACTGCCGCAGAGACGGTCCTCGCCTGGAAAAAGGTGGCACCGCTTTTGACTGAGCAACAGCGCAAAACCATTCTCGCTTCCGACGACAAGGTCATCTACCGCGCAGCGAAAGCAAATGCCGACCATACAATTATGCCGCTTCGCATGCTTTACCGCCCTGGCATTGATATCGGATGGAAAACCGGCTCCGAGTACGGACCTATTGTTCCCAGACAATATTTCAAGACTGGCGATAGGTTTTCCGTTGAAAATCCATACCGTGAACAAGAGCCTGAAATTCTCATCCGCGTCATGAATGGATTTAACGGACAGACCCTGATCAGCGCCAAAACAACCGAGACCGCCTCCGCCGACAAAGCGATTGTCGAGGCTTACAATGTCGGCGCAGGACTGAAGCCTGTTGTGGCAGCGCAGCCCCAAGACGCTGCTTCTGCCCTGAAGACGCTGCTTCAACCCAAGGCCGACAAGATTCGCAATATCGGCGACCATCAATTCGCTGCGGATGGCGAGACGCTGAAGATTCGCTTTGAGAACAAGCGCAACGAAGCGATCAGGAATGAAGAGAAGCTTCCCTTTTTCGACTGCTCCTCCAACATGGAGAACGCGCGCGGCATCGCGCTCACCGTCACAGGCGACAACAGCGGAGCGGTGTTGGTGCTGCAAGCGCATTCGCACGGTGCGCGGGATTATATCGTGCTCCTCGACTTCAAGGGGCCGCGCGAGTTCGTCATCCCCTGCGGCGAAGTATCGTGGAGCGATGCACGCTGGGGCTGGCGCTTCGAGACCAAGGGATCAAAATATGGAAACCTCCATCGCATGTCCATCGGGCTTGGCAAGGTACCGGCCAAAACCACGGTCGACATCTCGGTCGCCAACCTCCGCGTGCTGCCGGAGATTCCGTCCGCGCTGATTAATCCCGTCATCGCCGTTGGCACCGGCACGATGCAGATCACCGGCACCATTCCCAGCGAATCGTACATCTGGTACACCGGCGGCGCAACGCTCGGCGTCTATGATTTGAACTGGAAGAAGATTTCCGACTTGCCGGTTGTTAAAAAGAACTTCACAGCACCCAAAGGCAAACTGGAGATCCGCGTTGACAGCAAAGGCCCAGAACCTGCACCCTGGCTCGAATGCCAATTCTTTGTCAAAGACACGCCGATGGTGGTGGGACAGCGCAAGGAATAATGGGAAATTGAAGTTTGGAACTGCAAGTCCCACGTCCCGAGTCCCAAGTCCTAGGAAATTTATGAATAAAAAACAGACGATGATGATGGTGGCCATGTTGACCGTGGCTGTGACAGCTCAAACCACGCCAGTCCTGGTGGACACCACTATGAAGGGGATGCAGGTCTTGGAATGGAAACAACGCGCGCCAGGCGTCTGGAGCGCGACGATCGGCAAGGATGAGATCAGCCCGATGGACTTTGCAGGCTCACCCAAACTTGACGCCCTCAAGGAGCTGGGCGACCCATCCATGCCGTCGATGATGGCTGGTGTACGGGGTCAAGTGCACGGCGTCTACGCGAGTGTGCGTCTGCCGATCACAGAGGCGGAGCGCCTGTATGGACTGGGTATGCGCGCCGACGGCGATGTCAACCTGCGTCTGAAGGATTTTTATTTGCGGGTGACCCCGCACTCCCATGCGCCGACACCCTTTTACATTTCGAGCGAAGGCTATGGTGTGCTCATCAATGCCGCACGCGTGCTCCATATCCAGATGGGCATCGGCAACCGCAAGGACAGTCCGAACCATCCTGCGGAGCGCGACCGCACCACGGACCGGAGCTGGTCATCGCGTCCGCAGTCCGACGCTGTCGAAGCAAGCGTGGCCGGCACCGGCATGGAGATCATGGTCTTCTCCGGCAAGACCCCTCTCGAGGTGATGCAACGCTACAACCTCTTCTGCGGCGGCGGATGCCTTCCGCCCCGCTGGGGCTTGGGCTTCTGGCACCGCATCCTTACGACGGCCACCAGCGAACAAGTCGTGCAGGAGGTGGAGGAGTTCGCCAAGCGTGACATTCCGCTCGATGTGATCGGACTGGAACCCGGCTGGCAGAGCGCGGCGTATCCCTGCACGTATGAATGGGATCCGGTCCGTTATCCGGACCCCGCGGGCTTCATGAAGAACATGACAGCCAAAGGCGTCTCGATCAATCTCTGGGAAAATCTGTTCGTCTCCAAGAAGGCGCCGATCTATGCGCAACTCGCACCCTATACAGGATCACACACCTACTGGCTGGGAGAGGTTCCGGATTACACGTTCAAAGCAGCGCGCGATGTCTTTTTGGCTCAGCATCAACGCAGCCAGCTCGCGATCGGCGTGAGCGGATACAAGATCGACGAGGTGGATGAACTCTCTGCCGAACACATGCTCTTCCCCTCCGGCATCTGCGGCGAGCAGATGCGCCAGATCCATGGCCTCATCATGCAGAAGGCCTACATGGAGACCTTCCGCAGCCTCAACCGCCGCACCTGCGGACTGGTGCGCGGCTCGAACGCCGGTGGCAGCCCCTATCCCTTCGCACTCTACAGCGACACCTACGAACATCGCGGCTTTATCCAGGCGCTGGCCAACAGCAGCCTGGCGGGCGTGCTCTGGTGCTCCGAGGTGCGCGACGGCAGGAACGACGAGGACTGGGTACGGCGGTTCCAGACTGGACTCTTCTCGCCCATCATGCAGCTCAATGCATGGTCTTCAGGAATGAAACCGTGGAGCAAACCCGGCGCAACAGACCAGGTACGTGAACTTCTCAAGATGCGCGTGCGGCTGCTCCCCTACCTCTACACCACCATGGCCGACTACCAGCGCTACGGCACCCCGCCGATCCGCCACATGCTCCTCGAAGAGGGCTCGGTCGAGGTCTCTGATCAATACATGTTCGGTCCGCATATTTTGGTGGCTCCGATAATCGCGGGCGAAAAATCACGCAAGGTTGTATTGCCCAAAGGAAAGTGGTTTGATTTTAATACCGGCAAACTCGCGGGCGAAGAGAGCACGATTACCGTCTCCGCGACGCTCGACCAGATTCCGCTCTTTGTCAGGGATGGCGGCATCATCCCCTTGATGGCAGCGACCAACAACATCCGTCTCGCCACAGGCCCGACGCCTTTGGAAGTGCGGCATTACGGCACCAAAGAAGGCACCTACCCGCTCTACGATGATGACGGCGAAACCTTCGATTACGAGAAGGGCGTTTCATCCCGGCAGGAACTGCGCGTGGTTCGCGAGAATGGCAAACTCAAAGGCGAGTCGCTCGCCCCCAAAGGCCCCTGGAAATCACGCTTCACAACCTTCACCTGGCGCTTTATGACGGAGGCACAGTAGCGCCCCAACTGAACCATTGCCTTGTTTTTGCCCAGCGACTCTGTTATCGTTTTGGAAATCACTTGAAGGAGCTTTCAACCATGTCTAGATTCACCTTGCTGCGTCACGCGTTGTTCTGCGGTCTCGTTGCCGCCCTGTCGCTGACCCCCGCACTCTACAGTGCCGAGTACGAAACGAAACCCGCTGTTGCGGCCTTTGAAAAATTTCAATTGCTCAAGGCACCGGTGCCGGGTCCGCTGCTCATCAAGACCGGAGACCGTCTGGCGATCTGCGGGGACTCCATCACCGAGCAGAAAAAGTACGGATGCTTGATCGAGACCTACCTGATTGCCTGCGTGCCGGAGTTGAACGTGACGGTCCGCCAGTATGGCTGGAGCGGCGAGACGGCGGAGGGTTTCCTGCGGCGGATGAACAATGACTGCCTGCGTTTCAACCCCACGCTCGCCACGACCTGCTATGGCATGAACGATTACAAGTACCGTCCCTACGACGAAGCGAATGCCGCGTGGTACCGCGAGCGCTATACAGCAGTCGTGAAACGTTTCAAGGAGGCGGGGGTCCGCGTGGTGCTGGGCTCACCGGGGTGTGTCGGCAAGGTGGCCTCCTGGGTCAAGAGCGCATCGGGCACGCTGGAAGAGCACAACCTCCACCTCTGCGCCCTGCGCAATGTCGGCATCGAGATCGCCGCTCAAGAACAGGTGCGTTTCGCGGATGTCTTCTGGCCGATGTTCACCGCTGCTCATGCGGCCAAGCAGAAGTACGGCGAGACCTATGCGCTCGCCGGTACTGACGGCGTCCATCCGCAATGGGCGGGGCATCTGGTCATGGCGTATGCCTATCTGAGGGCCATGGGCCTCGACGGCAATTTGGGCACCATCACGGTCGACCTCACAGCAAAGAAGGCCAGTGCCACTGAGGGGCATGTGGTGGACTCCTTTGCCAACAACGAGGTGGTCATCACCAGCCATCGTTATCCCTTCTGCGCGACTGGGGCGCTTGACAGCCAGGACAGCCTTCGCTCCGGCATGAGCCTGGTGCCTTTCAACCAGGAACTCAACCGCCTGCGCCTCGTGGTGACCGGCGCCACAGCTGCGAACTACAGTGTAACCTGGGGTACGGAGAGCCGGACCTACACCGCAGCCCAACTGACACAGGGCATCAACCTGGCAGAGGATTTTCACGTCAACCCTTTCTCCGAAGCCTTTGCAAAGGTGCAGAAGGCCGTGCTCGCGAAACAGACGTTTGAGACCGAGCAGGTTCAAAAAATCTTCCACGGAGCGGAAGGCAAGCAGGACATGGAAGCCGCAGTGAAACGGACCGAGGCGATACGCGTCCCCCTCGCAGCGGCCATCGCTTCAGCCAGGGCCCCAGTGAACCATCATCTCCGTATCGCGGTCAAGGAATAAGGGCGTCCTCATTTCCGTCGTGTTTCTTTATTTTTAATCAAAGCATAATTGCGCTTTAACAAGTTGGCCTATTTTAGTACTATTTGGTTTTCAAGAAATAGTGATTGGAATCTAAAAATTAGAACAGCTGTTTGTGTTTTCTAAAGGAGTGCGTGCGAGTATGGATAAGAAAGGTACCTGGTTGACTTACAGACCCGACATAAAGATTTTAGATTGCACGATCCGCGACGGCGGCTTGATGACAAACAGCCATTTCGAAGATGACTTCGTTAAGAGCGTTTATCAGGCCTGCGTGGATTCCGGCGTGGATTATATGGAGCTTGGTTACAAAAGCTCGAAAAAGATCTTTGCACGCCCGGAGTATGGCACCTGGAAGTTCTGTGATGAAGAGGACATGAGGCGGATCGTAGGCGACAACCAAACGTCACTCAAACTGTCCGTCATGGCGGATACCGAACGCTGTGATTATCACACTGATTTTCTTCCTAAAAAAGATAGCGTCGTTGATCTGGTGCGCGTGGCCACTTATATTCACCAGATTCCTCTGGCACTGGATATGATCAAGGCGATTCATGACAAGGGCTATGAGACCACCGTCAATCTGATGGCGATCTCTGTAGTCAATGACAGCGAGCTTAATGAGGCGCTTGAGATTCTGTGCAAGAGCGAGGTGCAGACGGTTTATCTGGTGGACAGTTATGGTTCGCTGTATGGCGAAGAAGTCCAGGCGCTGACCCGTAAATATCGCGGGTTTGCAGAGGCTGGCGGCAAGCAAGTCGGCGTTCATACGCACAACAACCAGCAGCTCGCTTACGCCAACACCATTGAGGCGTTGATCCTGGGCGCCAGTTTTCTGGACTGCACCATTGGCGGCCTTGGCCGGGGTGCGGGCAACTGCCCCACTGAGCTGCTGCTGGGCTTCCTGAAGAATCCGCGCTATCATGTGCGGCCTGTTCTGAAATGTCTTCAAGAGCAGGTGGTGCCCCTGCGTCAGAAGGTACCCTGGGGTTATGATATTCCGTATATGCTGACCGGCCAGCTGAATCACCATCCGCGCGCAGCCATGGAGTTTCTTGACGGTGATACGCCGACGGACTACCTCCGTTTCTATGATCACATCATGGAATAGGCGGCGTCACGCGTCGCGATGAAAAAGGTGCCTCGGTTTTCCAGGCACCTTTTTTCTTTAGATGACATACCCCGTCCAAAGCTCCTGCAGGATGCCAGAGGAAAAATGAATAATTTTGTCTCGCTTGACAAAAATGTCAGATTTTGCTACAAAATTGTCCCTGAAGGAACAATTGGAACCCGCTTTAAGTGGCCGACTGTCTCTTTCTTCTAACGATTCAATCAATGGTTTGAAGGCTGGGGAGCAGCCCCAAGAGAGGACTCAATATGTGTACAGGGAAGAGAATAGGGTCAGCGCTATTAATTATGTTAACCGCCCTTGTCCTGCCGGGGACAACGTATGCTGCGGAGGTCAGTGCTCCTAATGAGCTTGCGCAATCATCCAATACGCTCTTTATTCTGATCGGTGCAATCATGATTCTGGCCATGCACGGCGGCTTTGCCTTTTTGGAGGTCGGCTCGGTCCGCCGGAAGAATCAGGTGAACGCCCTGAATAAAATTATCTGTGAGTGGGGCTTCTCGACCCTCATCTATTTTTTCATCGGCTATCCGATTGCACGCGGCATCTCCTTTCTGGTCCCAGTTCAGGAGATGGCAGCCAGTCACGGCTTTGAGTATGTGAAGTTCTTCCTGCTGCTCGGCTTCGCAGCCTGCATCCCGGCGATCATCTCCGGGGGCGTTGCTGAGCGGTCGAAGTTCTGGACCAACTCGGTTGCTGGCGCGATCTTTGTCGGTTTGGTTTATCCGCTGATCGAAGGTTCGCTCTGGGGACGCTTCTCAGCCATGTTCGCAAGCCCGACTGGCTGGCTGGCGACTACGTTCGGGGCGCCCTTCCATGATTTTGCCGGCTCCGTGGTGGTTCACGCGACAGGCGGATGGCTGGCGCTGCCGGCCATCATGCTGCTCGGCGCGCGTCTCAAGCGCTACGACACGACCTTGATCAAGGTCAGTTCCATCCCCTTCCTGGCGCTGGGCAGCTGGATCCTGATTGTCGGCTGGTTCGGCTTTAATGTCATGAGCGCGGGCTCGCTCGAAGCCGTGTCGGGCCTGGTCGCCATGAACTCCCTGATGGCCATGGTCGGCGGCACCATGGCAGCCTTGCTGATTTCGAAGAACGATGCCGGATTTGTGCACAACGGCGCTCTGGCCGGCCTGGTGGCGGTGTGTGCGGGCTCCGACCTCTATCACCCCGTGAGTGCACTGGTGGTGGGTGCGATCGCAGGAGCCATCTTTGTCCTTCTTTTTGAGGTCGAAACCAGCAAGTGGCGCGTGGATGACGTGCTCGGGGTCTGGCCGTTGCACGGTGTCTGCGGCGCTTTTGGCGGTGTTGCCGCCGGCATTTTCGGACAGGCTTCGCTCGGCGGCGTGGGTGGCGTCTCCTTCTTCTCGCAACTGTTCATCACAGGGGCGGTCGTGCTCTTCTGTCTGATCTCCAGCACCGCAATATACGGCCTTTTGAAGATCACCGTCGGCATCCGTCTCACCCCGCACGAAGAGCTGAGGGGCTCTGACTTGTCTGTTCATAAGATTGAAGCCTGCCCTGAAGAATCCCTGTAACCTATAAACCTGCCAAAGGAACGCCCACTATGAAAATGATCATTGCCATTATTCAGCCCGAAAAACTCGACGATGTGAAAGATGCGCTCTTCCATGCTGAGGTTTTTAAAATGACGGTCAGCCGTGTGAAAGGCTGCGGACAGCAAGGCGGCTACACCGAACACTATCGCGGACAGATCCGCTCCGTCACCCTGCTCGAAAAGATCAAGCTCGAGATCGCCGTGAACGACAACTTCGTGAGACCCACGATCAACGCCATCATCAAAGCGTCTAAAACCGGAAAGATCGGCGACGGCAAGATCTTTGTCATGCCGCTGGAAGAGTGCATCCGCATCCGCACGGATGAAGAGGGCCCTGCCGCCATCGGCTGATGCGCTGGATCTTAAGCGGCTATTCGATAATCACCCGGAAGCCGGTATGGTAGACCGGCTGCCACGCGCTGAACCCGAGGCGGTAACTGGAGGTTGAACGGAAGGGTCGGTCATGCCAGGACCCGCCGCGAACGACCTTCTTGTCCTTGCCCCCGCTGTTGCGCCCATCATCCGCATAAGGATAGGGCTTGTAATCCGAACGTGTCCACTCCGCTGCATTGCCGTGCATGTCGAAGAGTCCCCAGGGGTTGGGCTTGAAGCTGCCAACCTTCGCCAGGTGCAGCGTCTCATCGTTGGAGCGCGGGTCTTTGAGTTCGAAGTCCATGTCCGGACCGGGGTTAGCGATGGGCTTAGGATTGACGCCGCTGACCGCCATCTGCTTGACCGTGATGTCAGCCAGGTTGGCCTCTTTTGAAAACTCCGTATTCAGGTCACCATAGGAGAGCGGCGTCGGGGTGCCGGCGCGGCAGGCCCACTCCCATTGCGCCTCTGTGGGGAGCGTCACTTTCTTGCCGCTCTTTTCGGAGAGCCACGCGCAGAACGCAACAGCCTTTGCCCAGGGGACGCGGATCACAGGGAAGCTCATATCGTTCATGTAGTACCCGCGGTGCACCTGGTCCTTGTAGTGCATGTCGTAGACGCCATTGAGGTAGCTGGGGTCGAACTGGCGGTACTGCTTGAGGGTCACCTCCGTGGCGCCCATCAGGAAGGGTTTTTCGATTTTCACGCGGCAGACCGGCTGCTCCGCCGGGGTTTCGCTATTGCTGCCCATGGAGAACTCACCGGAGGGGATGCCGACTAGTTTCATTTTGACCTCATTGCCGAGATCAAGCTCCACCGCCTCTGCGCGTTGCTGGCCGACGGTTGACGCTTCAGCTTGAACACATTTTTGCTCAAGGGGCTTGGGCATGACCCTATCATTCGTCTTCGTGTAAGGATTGACAATCACTTCGGGATCGTAGCTGACGCCCGCGTACTTCAGGCGGAGTTCTTTGCGGCGGTCGAGAACCTCCTTGCTCGCACCAGCCTCGGTCCAGGTCCCGTGATAGGGCGCATTGAGGTCGGCCCAAGTGATCAGATGAGCCAGGGCATCCGCGTCAAGCTGGACGTTGTGATGGCCTTTGTCCAGCATCTGGAAGAGTTCGCTGGTATCCGCATGGAACTCCAGCGGCGTCAGCAGATGATAGTCGCCCTCGGGCCCGTTACGGCGCACATACGGATGCAGCAGGGTGTGGGCTTCGCGATGGGTTGTGAAATTCGGAATGCCGCACGCAGCAAAGGTCTTGCCGGTGTTCGGGCCTGTGCCGATGATGCGGTCAGAGGGGACGTAACGTCCGGCCGGCGGTTTGCCGTCGTGGCAGCTCACACAGTATTTATCCAGCACCGGCTGCACTTCGCGCTGGAAGCTGAAGCCGCGGGTCGGCCCGTAAAAGGGCTTGAGACGCTCCGGCTCCCTGTTCATCGCGCTGAAGCGCTTGACCTGCGGTGTCATATTTGCGTTTTCGTGGCAGCCGATGCAGGTGAGCTTCTCACCCGGCATGGCCACGGTCCAGCTCCGCATGAGTTGAAGCGCCTTGCCCTCTGCATCCAGGGGCTGCATAGCGAAGGGTGTGTTGGCAGGGACGTTGAAGCTGGCCGAGCCGTCCGCTTCGACCGTGGCGATGCCGAGCACCTGCTTGGCATCCCAGCCCGCTTCCATGCCCATGGCATAGTGTCCGCCCTTATGACGCGGACCGTACTCGTAGCGGTAGATGCGCAGGCTCTTGACCGTCCCAGGCGGAACATCGCGCAAGCCTGGCCCGAAGTAGATGTCGTTGATCAAGACCGTCGCCTCTTGGCTGGCCATATTCACGCGGCTGGGTATCGCCTCGGGTGTCGCTGTCTTGCGCAGCGGAACAGGTTCGAAATACCGGCCGCTTCCATCTCCCTTTTTGAGGCAGATCACATTGTCATAGATGTCGAGCAGATAGACATCGCCACCGCTTGTGGTGGCGAGAAAGAATTTATCCGTGAGCGGGAAGGGGTTGTAGTACATCGTGCCATACGCGCCGCTCAGGCCGTCAATCACGAGCGGCTGCACCTGCTTGCCGCGGCCGGTCAGGAACTGGACTGCGCCGTCCGCCTCATGCGTTCCTTTGGAGACATCGAAGAGGCAGAGCGGCCCGCCCTTTGCGTTACTGTGATGGCCGGCGATGGTGGAGACGAACATGCTCGGCTGGCCAGGGAGCTGGCGGGCGAAGAACATGCTGTTGGGCCAGTAGGAGTTGCTGCCGTAAAAGGCCTTCTGGTCTGTGCCGTCCGGATTCATCGTCATCACAATCCGGCTGAAATAGTGCGCGGAGTCTGTGTATTCCCAGCGGGTATACAGGATCCGGCCATTCTCCATCACCGACGGATGCCAGTTGCCGTCCTGGTCAAAGGTGAGACGGCGGACCTGCGTGCCGTCCCGCTTGATGCGATACAGGTTGGCCACATAGTCGCCGCCGCCCACACAGGGGACCCCTTCGTAGGCCGCGGTGGAGGCATAAATGATATGTTCATTGTCCGGCAGATAGCACGCATCAAAACAGTCGAGATCGCTGTCTGTCTCCGGCGAGACCTGCTTCGGCTCGCCCCGCGGCTGTCCGGATTTGGGATCAATCTCCAGCTCGAAGACACCATAGCCCTTGCCGCGCCCGCTACTTTTGATGAGCTTGCTCTGATCAATGAAGGAGGTGAAGAGCAGCTTATCACCATCGAAGTGCAGATCCACATCGCCGACGAACTTGCCGCTCTTCGGCTGGTAGATCGTCGCGGTTTCATTGCTGCCTTTGATCGGCATGACCACAAGCGCATCATCATAGTTTGGAAGAACACACTTTTCGTCAAACTTTTTGCAGATATCCAGGTACTCCGGATATTTTGAGGCGGCCTCCTTCAGCGCCTTGTCTGCTGCGAGAAACGCGGCATGCTCAGGCGTGGCAGCCTCCAGGACTGCACGTTTCGCGGCATCCTTCTCTTTCTTATACGCCTCTGAATTGCGGACTGCTTTTGAAGCCTCGCTATCGGCTTTTTCTGCATTGTTTCTCGCAGATTGCAAGCCCGGCAGTGATTTATCCTTGCCTCTCAGACTGTTGACCACCTCTTCGATATCCTTCATCGATACGACGCGTGTTTCGCTGTCGCAGGAGGCGCGGGTCTGCCAGTTGGACGAGTAGCGCTTGCCATTACGCGAGGTGCGCACCATCAGGAGTTTTTCAAAATCAATCGCCGGGTTTTCCAGCAGAAGCGCCTCACGCTTCAGGGTAATCAAATCCTCGCCTGCCTCCAGGCGCTTGAGAAAGTCAGCGCCCTTCGGATATTTCCGTCCGTAGGTCTTCATCAGATCTTTGATGGCCAGACGCAGCGAGTCTGCGGTGCCCTCGCCCGTGGCCTTGAACCCCAAACTGCGATCCGTCAGCGGCCCATTCAACACGCCTCCGTTCTGCTCCTGCGCTGTCTTCGTGTTGGCCTCAGCCGCGCCTGCGCGCACCGCCCAGAGCCCAGTCATTGAGAAGAGTAAAAAAGGTGTTACTGCTTTGGAAACATTAAACTTCATGAGGCTCCCCCTATGTTCATTACGAATCATTGAATGCGTTATCCTATCAGTTTTCACAAAGCGCCTCAATGCCCGAATCTATTCAAAATCGCTTTTTGATGGTCTTGCCTATCACTCAAAATCTGTTAAGATAAAAACACTTATGAAAACACCCCTCTTCCTTTTTGCTCTGCTGTCCGCCCTCTGCGCGACAGGCGAAACCTTAAAACTATGGCCGTCGGAGCGTTGCACGCCTGTTGCAAACCCCGGAGCGACTGTTACGCAGCAGCAAAACCGAGCCGTCGCTGTCCTCATCGAGCCGACACATCCCTGGCCCGGCGTGGCGATGAACATGAGCGGCGAGGGACTTGATCTTTCACCGTACAGCAAGCTGCGCATCCGCGTGAAGAACACCTCCGATCATGCGCTGACCATCAGCCTCAGCGCAAAAACAGGCACCCCCAAAGATGGCCCCGGCGGTTCTGCCAAGGTGGAGGCCGGCGAGACCGGCGAGATCATTTCCACCCTGCGCTCGTCACCCTGGATTCTCGATGCGCCGCTCGAACTGGTCGGGATGAACAACCATCCAAAGGCCATCACGAACGGACCGTCCAAGGCGACGTGCATCAAAAGTTTCCACATCTTCGTCGACCGGAAAAACATGGCTGAGAAGCCAGCATCCTATCAGGTGCTGAGCATGGAGGCCCTCTCCTCGCCTGTTAAACATCTGAAGTCTGAGATCTTCCTCCCCTTCGTGGACACCTTCGGCCAGTTCATCCATGACGACTGGCCTGGCAAAATCCACACCGCCGGCGAACTGGAGAAGGCCAAGCAAGATGAAGCCCAATGGCTCGCCAAGGCTGAGCCGATGCCGGATCGCAACACGTGGGGCGGTTGGACAAAGGGTCCGCAACTCAAAGCGACCGGACACTTCAGGACAGAGAAGGTAAAGGGCACGTGGTGGCTTGTGGACCCCGAGGGACGGCTCTTCTTCTCGCAGGGCGTGGACTGTGTTCGCGCCGGGGCCTCAACAGGCATCGAACATCGCGAAAACTATTTCGCTTGGCTTCCTGCAAAAGACGACCCGCTGTCCGCCTTTTATGGCAAAGACTCCTGGGCGCCCCATAATTTCTACAACGGCAAAACCCCTTTTAAAACTTTTGATTTCCCCTCCGCAAATATGGTCCGCAAATATGGAGCCGACTGGAAGCAAACGTTCCAAACACTGGCTCACACCCGCGTCAAGGCCTGGGGACTGAACACGATCGCGAACTGGTCGGACTCCACGGTCTATCTGCTCCGTAAGACACCCTATACCGCCACCTTCTCAACATCGGCTCCGGCCATTGAAGGCTCGGAGGGCTGGTGGGGAAAATTCTCCGATCCCTTTGCCCCTGCGTTTCGTGACTCGGTTAAAAAGGGCATGGCGAAACAAAAAGAGCAAGGAACGCCGGATGACCCGTGGTGCATCGGCTATTTTGTCGACAATGAACTCTCCTGGGGCAAGGATGACAAGTCCCTGGCAGAAGCCGCCCTCGCTTCTCCCGCGCAGCAGCCCTGTAAAATCGCCTTCAAGGATTGGCTCGTCAAAAAGTACGACACTGCTGAAAAGCTGAACCAGGCCTGGGGCACCTCCTACAGCTCATGGGACCAGTTCCTTCAAAGCAAGAACGTGCCTTCCGAAAAGGGTGCGTCCCCGGACATCACCGATTTCCATGCGCAAATCGCTGAGATGTATTTCAAGACCATCCGCGATGTGTTACGTGAAGAGGCGCCAAACAAACTCTACTTGGGCTCGCGCGTGGCCTGGGGCGCACCGAGCGTTTACCGTGCCTCCGCCAAGTATTGCGATGTGGTCAGCGTCAACATCTATAACCGCCACGTCATTAAGGACCTTCCACCGGATGCCGAAGACAAACCCATGATCAACGGCGAGTTTCACTTCGGCGCACTCGACCGCGGACTCTTCCACACCGGTCTTGTTGCAACGGAGAGTCAAGCTGAACGCGCGGCGTGCTACAGAAATTTCGTCACGGAGTGCCTCAACCATCCGCGCTTTGTCGGCACCCACTGGTTCCAGTGGCGCGACCAGCCCTTGACCGGACGCGGGGACGGCGAAAATTATCAGATCGGCTTCCTGACCGTCACGGACCAGCCCTATCCGGAGCTGGTCGAAGCCGCCCGTACAATCGGCAAGACTATGTACGAGACGCGCTACTCGCGGAAAGAGGCAGGCAAATAACGTTTTGTTCTGTACGGCAGGACGTATCGGACTGCCGCAATACTCGGCGGTCTCATAGATCCCGCCGTACTATGCTGAGCTTCCCCAAGTACGGCAGGACGTATCGGACTGCCGTGGCTCATCAGGCGAGAATCTCGCTCGCCTCAGGATCAACCACCGTGTGTGGCCAATCTTTCCAGCCGGAGCAAAGTCCTGCCTTGACCGGGTTGCCGACTGTGTAATTCATGCTTCGCAACCACGCGTCCCCATCCCGACACCAGTGGTCAAAAGGCTCGCGCTGCCAAAAGCCACCTGACGTTCCTTTCTCTGCATTAATCAGCCGCGCGGTGTACGACATAAAAAGTGCGAGGTCTTGGCGAAGAGCTTCGTTTCGTCCTTCCGTGTTGCGAACGACCAGGTGTAGATGGCTCGGCATAAGCGTTGCCGCCCACACTCGCCAGCCACGGCCACGCAACCAGTCAAGATTTTGCAGAATGATTTTAGAAACACTAGGTGTGCAGAGGTCTCGCTCACTTCGTACAACGGCATCAAGAATCGCTTCAAGGTTCAGGAAGCGGCGGCGTTGCTCTTCAAGACGAGATTTCTTTTCGAGATTACGGCGTTCAGGAGTATCTGCCCCAATTCTCGGCGGTCTCATAGATCCCGCCGTACTTTCCTGCGCTTCCCCTGTACGGCAGGACGTATCGGACTGCCGACCGCGCATTAACTCCGCACGCTCCTCCTTTAATTCTTCTACGACCTTTGCAGGTAGGCATCCCTTTCGACAGAGCGTCACAAAGTATGCATGCTCTGCCACCAGCCAGTGCGGTAGGCGTCCGCGGGTGAATGAGAGGTTCTGAGTAGTGTCATTCATGGTCTTCTTTTTTCACCTTCCCCTATGCTAACTGGGTTCGCCTACGGCTCCTCGGCGGTCTCATAGACCCCGCCGTACTTTGCCGAGCTTCCCCTGTACGGCAGGAGCCGCCTTCGGTACTACGGCGTCCTGGCGTATCGGACTGCCGCTAATTACGCGATCAATGATCAGCCTGAGCGCATTCACCATTGTTTCAAGTGGCATGCTAGGGGTCTCTGGCTTTTTGTTGATGACCTGTTCCGGCAGGTAGGGCAGATGGATGAACCCTGCGCACATGGGCAACGCTTCCGTGGCAATCGTATGCATCACGCAATAGAAGAGCCGATTGCAGAGATAGCGTCCCGCATCATTTGAAAGCGCCGCATGAATATGCGCCTGTGTCAGATGTTCGACAATGCCATCTACAGGTAATGTCGAAAAATATTCCATCGGACCGCCCACAACAATCGGGTCCCTTTTGGGCTGATACCCGGCGTTGTCGGGAATGCGGAAGTCATCCATGTTCACAGCCATGCGTTCGGGGGTGATGCAGGAACGTCCGCCAGCTTCGCCCAACATGATGACGACATCCGGCTTTGAACGCCTGATCCGTTCGAGCGCAAGCTCAATCGCCCTGAAGCGCTCAACCGGCAACTCACACGCTTCGATCTGAAGACCGTCAAACGTCATTCCACAGATGTGTCGCACCACTTCCTGCGAAGGGTTGATCGTTTCACCGCCAAAAGGTTCAAACGCTGTCAGGAGTATTTTTTTCATTATTTTATGATAAGCCTTTGCGCATGAGAGTGAAAGTGTTTTTTGCTTCAATTTAAGACTCGAACAGGAGCAGTTAAACCAGTAAACTGATTTTCTTTAATCTTTCGGAGTACTCATCTTATGGCTACTTACTTTGTTGGACCTCATGTCTCTGCAGGCGGCGGCGTGTCTCAAGCACCGATCAACGCCAAAGCGCTGAAGGCATCAGGCTTCGCCTTATTCGTGAAGAACCAGCGTCAATGGACAGCTGCACCGCTGCCCACGGCTGAGATTGACGCCTTCAAAAAGCGGATGGCGGAGGACGGTTATACCGCGCATCAGGTCCTGCCGCATGCGGGGTACCTGATCAACCTGGCCAATCCCGACGACGCGGCGCAGGACAAATCGTTCGCCTCCTTGATGGATGAGGCGCACCGCTGCTCTGCGCTGGGGTTGTCGATGATCAACTTTCATCCGGGCAGCCACTTAAAGCTGATCACGCCGCAAGCTGCGTGCGAGCGCGTGGCAGGCGCCATCAACCGGGCCATGAAAGAGATCAAGGAGATCTGCTTCGTGGTTGAAAACACGGCCGGCAGCGGCGGCAATATCGGCTCGCGCTTTGAAGAGCTGAAGATCATTTTAGACGGCATCGATGACCGGTCGCGCATCGGCTTCTGTCTTGATACCTGCCACACGTTTGCGGCTGGATATGACATCTCCACGCGTGACGGCTTTCTGAAGGCCATGGAGGCCTTTGATGCGTGCGTGGGAATGAAATACCTGCGTGCCATGCATCTGAACGATTCAAAGACCGCATTAGGTTCACACGTGGACCGCCATGAGTCCCTGGGCAAAGGGTTGCTCGGCATCGAACCCTTCAAGTGCATCATGCGCGATGCGCGCTTCCAGAAAATTCCTCTTGTCCTTGAGACCCCTAATGAAACCATCTGGGCCGAGGAGATCGAACTGCTCCGTAGCTTCTAGAAGACTCTTCCGCAAAAGCCGCTATAAGAGCGCAAAGGGCCAGCCTGCCTCACGCATGAATACATGCACGGCAGAGCGGCCCTTTGCGCGGAAAATGAGTTTGATACTGTTGATTACAGTACCCGCAGCTTCACTTGGGTGACACCTTTCCTCTTACTCCGCGCGGCTATCCATTCCGCCGTCCGTGTATCCACGGGTGAGGCGGATGAGATAGCCGCGCAAAAAGTTGCGGCTTTTGCGGTAGAATTTTCGACAACCCGTAAAGAGTTTTTCGTTTATGTACCCCAAACCTTGCGCAGGTCGCGCAGGGCCGTGCCGAGGGCGACGGGGCCTGTCTCCGGGGAGGGCTCGAAGACGCGGAGGATATTCGCGGAGCCATAGAATGAAAAGGCGTTCCAGTCGATGAGTCCTTTTCCAGGCAGGAGGTGATCCTCCATGGGCGGCTTGGCATCATGAATATGGATGCCGCCTGTGACGGGCAAGAGGGACTGCGCAATGGCCAGATGATTTTCGAGCCCCAGATATTCGCGGACTTGCCCGTGTCCCATGTCGTGCCAATAGGCCAGGGACGGCGTCGCAAAACGCTCCTTCAGCATCGCCATCTCCTGGGCATCCGGAAACGCCTCGACGGAGGGCAGGTTTTCAAGACAGAGGGTGATGCCTGCGCGCTCAAAGCGCGGCAGCAGATTATCAAGCGAGAGACAGAAGGCGTCAAAGATCTTTCCCGCCTGCTGGGTCCGGCAGGCCAGGACTTTCCCCATCACTTTTTGAAATTTCGGATTCGCCATATCCCGTTCCACGTCCTCCAACGTGTCGAACAAGGTGCCGGTCGTATACGTTTTGAACCAGGACTTCAACAGCAGGCGGCCCGCGTGCAGGACCACTGCGCGGGCGCCCATGGACGCGGCGAAATCAAGGGTCTGCCCCAGCAAGATCTTTGCCATGGCTCGGTCGTCATCGTCCGGCGACGCGAGCAAATGGATCTCCGGATAGCCATGGGGTGCGCTCAGGGGGACCGGACAATAGGCGTGTACGCTGTCAACGGCAATCGCCCCTGACGTGATACGCCGCTGGATGCCCTCGGCCAGCGACTCCGTGGTGTGATAGCCGAGCTCGAGCGCGTCGAACCCCAGCGAGAGGATCTCATCCACCAGCGCTTCGCCGTCCGTATGCCTCCGGGCGTTCCAGTTTGTTGAGAGTGCAAAACGCATCAGTTTCCTCGGTTCTTCCTGCAACTATTTTGAATCGTCGCCACTAACGGCTTCCCTTCCAACGCTAAAACCGCTAAGATTAAAAACACATTCAACAGAATAGACTATGAACCGCTTTCTGTCCATAACGAATCTTATCTGGCCTCTTTTTGCCCTCCACACGGCTGTGCTCGCACAGTCCATACAGCTTCCCGTGGTCCGCCAGAAGGGCGCATCGCTGGATCTCTCCGTCGCGCAGGAGGCAGACCATGCCATGCGACTGGCGCGGACCTGGCTGCGTGATCATCCCCCTGCTGGGAGTGAGACGCAAACCTGCGCACTCGCCCGGCTTGCGATTGAAAGCGCGACGCCCTCCACCAACTTGGCCGCTTTGGCTACTACTGCTGGACTATACGCCCAGACCCATCAGGCACACGCCTTACTGGCTGCCTGCATCACAAACTATCCGCCCAAGCAGTGCGACCCTGAAACCTTGTGGCTGTTGAGCCGCTCCATCAACCAAGACCATCAGGGACGCCTCATCCGAAACGAGGACCCTCTTGACTGGCGCAACGATTTTGCCAATCTCCTTATTTCTTCGCTACGCAGAGCGCCTTCGGAAGGCGCGTACTGGGAGCCCGCGGGCCCGAAAGGCGCCACGATAAGCAACGGCTCGGCTCAGCCTCGCTCTCCAGCCTGCGGATCATCCCCCGACTCCCTGATGCTGGCGCGCATCCGGGCCACGGCTTATGGCATACTCGCGCTGAAGGAAATCCACGAATGAACACCCCCGAAGAAGCTAAACAAGTCCGCGCGCTCAACCTCCTTTCCGGAGGACTCGACAGCCAGCTCGCCATCTGCGTGTTGCGCGAACAGGGGATCCATGTGGAGGCCGTTGTCTTTTCGAGCCCCTTCTTCCGTATTGATTCCGCCAAGAAGGCCGCGGAGAAACTCGGCGTGAAGCTTCACATCGTGCCCTTCATCAAGGACATTGTCAGCCTCGTAGAGTCGCCGCGCCATGGCTTTGGCGGTGCCATGAATCCCTGTATCGACTGCCATGCCCGCATGATCCAGCGCGCCGGGGAGATGATGAAGGAGATGGGGTTTGACTTTATCGCCACGGGCGAGGTGCTGAACCAGCGCCCGATGTCCCAGACGCGCCGCTCCCTTGAAACAGTGGCCCGCGATGCTGGCCTGAACGGCCTCTTGCTCCGTCCGCTCAGCGCACGCCTCCTGGAACCCACGGTGCCTGAGATGGATGGGCGTGTCGACCGCGGCCGCCTGCTCGACCTGAATGGCCGTTCCCGCAAGCCGCAGATGGAGCTGGCGACGAAATATGGCCTGGTGGAGTATCCCTCGCCCGCCGGCGGATGCCTCCTGACGGAAAAGGGGTTCTGCCGGAAGCTCGCTGATCTGAAAACGCACGAGGGGCTGGCGGATGACCGGCTCATCTGGTTATTGCTCTACGGCCGCCACTTCCGGCTGCCAGGGGGGGCCAAGTGCCTTGTCGGCCGTGACGTACGCGACAACGCCGCCATTAAAAAGCTCTTCAGGGAAGACGATGTGCTGCTCTATACCGTCAATGTGCCGGGGCCGACAGCCTTAATCCCGCACAGTGGGGGGGACGAGGACATTATTATTGCGGCCACGATCTGTGCGGCGTATGGCGACCGCGGCACGCGCCAAGAGGTGGTCGTGCGGATCCAGTCGCCCGCCCTGACAAAAGAAATAAGCGTCCCCCCGCTTCCGAAGGAACGCCTTCAAGAGTGGATGCTGTAATTCGCCTTAACCGCCTAACGAATTTTTCAGGAAGAGGAAGAGCAGCGCCGCGATCACCAGCAACAGCACGACAATGATCGCAATCCAGATCTTGTTGCTGTTCGTCTTCTTGACAAAGACATCCGCCGGGGCCTTGATCGACGTCGGCGAATGCGCCGGGATCACAATCGAGGTGCGCGAGATCTTCTGCGTATCGCCCCCGCGTGTCTGAGAGATGTCATCGCCGTCAATAATGACAGAGACATCGCCAATATGAATCACGTCATTCCGGAACAGGCCCGATACAGTGACTGTCTCACCGTTCACCCGTGTCCCATTGGTGGAACCCAGGTCCCGCAACACATAGCCTGACTCGCTCTTGTCAATCTCGCAATGGGATCCCGAGACCGAGGGGTCTGAGATGATCAGATCATTCCCGTCGCGACGGCCCACCTTGAGTGTTGGCTGGTCCAGGAAAATTTGCTCTCCGGCCCGTGTCCCTGATACAATTTTAAGAAAAGCCATTTTTTTTACCTGTTCAGTTAAAAAGGAATTTGTATAGCATACTTTTATTGACCGTGAATGTCAAACGCGAAAAACTGACAAAAAAAGAGCGCGCGCCTCTCAAAAGCCCTTGCAGGCCAAGGAACGGTTTAGTAATCTAATATGCCCATGAAACCAGAAGTCTCTTCCGATTTATTTGTGACCAGTTCATCCCCTCATGCCCATGTCGGTTCCTCCGTCGAACGCATCATGTGGGATGTTGTTATCGCCTTGATGCCCGCGATGCTGGCAGCAGTCTATTTTTTTCGCTTAGATGCCCTGCGACTGATGGGTGTTTGCGTGGCCACCTGCCTCGCCACGGAGTGGGGGTGCCGCAAGCTGATGAAGCGGGCCAGCACCCTCTCCGACTGGAGCGCGGTCATCACCGGGATCTTGCTGGCCTTTAACCTCCCCCCCTCGCTCCCGACCTGGATGGCTGTCGCCGGCTCAATCTTCGCCATCGCGATTGCAAAGCAGATCTTCGGCGGCATCGGCTATAACCCCTTCAATCCCGCGCTCGCGGCCCGCGCCTTCATGCTGATCTCCTTTACAGGTGCCATGACCACCTGGAGCAAATCAGCCTGGTCTTCCCGTTTGAATGAGGGGTGGCTTGAGTCCCTGACTGCTGCCTCGCGTGACGCGATGACCACCGCCACGCCGCTCGGGGTCTTAAAGACGGGCATTAAGGCCGGCCAAGCATTGCCGGACTTCAATCCGCACCTGCTCGCTGACTTTTTCTTCGGGAACATGAATGGCTGTATCGGCGAGACCTCCGCCTTGGCCCTCCTGATCGGAGCCGCCTATCTGCTCTACCGCAAAGTCATCACCTGGCACATCCCGGGCGCGTATATTCTGACTGTTTTTGTCTATGCCCTCGTGCTGCGCCAGTTCTGGCCGCAAGAGTCCATCACCCCCCTGGCGCATGTCCTCTCGGGCGGACTCTTCCTCGGCGCGATCTTCATGGCCACGGACCTGGTGACCACGCCGGTCACCAGGCGCGGGATGCTCGTCTTCGGCATTGGCTGCGGCATCCTCACCATGCTCATCCGCACCTCGAAGACAGGCGCCTATCCGGAAGGCGTCAGCTTTGCCATTCTCATCATGAACGCTTTTACCCCCCTCATCAATCGCGTGACACGTAACCGTATCTTCGGGACTCTCAAAAAATAACCGCTGCTTGGCCTACCACAGAAAGACTGCATGGAAGAAACCGTACTCGAACATATCCGAAATTTTTGCATCATCGCGCACATTGACCATGGCAAGACCACGCTCTCGGACCGCATCCTGGAGGCCACCAAGCAGATCGAGTTGCGCCAGATGCGCGAGCAGACCCTCGATGCCATGGACCTCGAACGTGAACGCGGCATCACCATCAAGTGCCATCCCGTCTCCATGTTGTATACGGCTAAGAACGGCAAGACCTACCGCTTTAACTTGATTGACACCCCGGGACATGTGGACTTCACCTACGAAGTCTCCCGCAGCATGGGCGCCTGCGAAGGCGCCATCCTCGTCGTCGATGCCGCACAGGGTGTCGAAGCCCAGACCGTGGCCAACACCTACCTGGCCGTCGAAAACAACCTCGAGATCGTCCCTGTTCTCAACAAGGTCGACATGCCGAGCGCGAAGATCGAAGAGACGGCGCGCCAGATCGAAGAGGTCCTGGGCATCCCCATGGATCACCCCCTCCTCATCAGCGCGAAAACCGGGGTCGGCATCACGGACGTCCTGGAGGCGATCGTCGAGCGTATCCACCCGCCCAAGACACGGCCAGAGGCCCCGTTGCGCGCGCTCGTCTTTGACTCTGTCTTCGACATCTACCGCGGCGTAATCACCTACGTGCGCGTCGTGGACGGCAACCTCAAGGCCGGCGACTCCATCCATTTCATGAGCAGCGGCATCACCACGCAGTTGCGCGAAGTCGGCATCTTCAGTCCGGACCAGAAGCCCATCGATGTCCTGGAAGCAGGGAACGTCGGCTATTTGGTCGGCACCATCCGCGACCCCTCTGAAATTAAGATCGGCGACACCGTGACCTCGCTCAAGGACGGCGCGACTGAACGCCTCCCCGGCTTCAAGGAAGTCCATCCCATGGTCTTCAGCGGCGTCTATCCTGTGAGCACGGATGAATACGAAAAGGTGCGCACCGGTCTTGAAAAACTCCATCTGAACGACGCGGCCTTCTCCTTCCACCCGGAAAGCTCCGTTGCCCTGGGCTTCGGCTTCCGGTGCGGCTTCCTCGGCCTCCTGCACATGGAGGTGGTCCAGGAGCGCCTTCGCCGCGAATTTGATCTGGATATTATCAGCACGCATCCCTCGGTCGTGTATAAGGTGACCCTCCACGACGGCACGGTTATGGATATTGACAATCCGGTCCATCTGCCGGATGTCACGCGGATCGACCGCATTGAAGAGCCCATGATCCGGGCGACCATCATCTGCCCGAGCGAATGCATCGGCGATATGATGCGCATTGTCATGGAGCGTCGCGGGTTCGTGGAGAAGACCGAGAGCCTCGACGGCACGCGCGTCATCCTGACCTGCATCATCCCGCTGAATGAGATCCTGATCGATTTCCATGACATGCTCAAGAGCGTCTCGCATGGCTACGCCTCCATGGACTATGAACCGCACGGGTATCAGGAGAGCGACATCGTCAAGATGGACATCCTGCTGAACGCCGAGGTGGTCGATGCCTTCTCCTGCATGGTGCACAAAGACAAGGCTGTCGCGCGCGGACGCCAGATCTGCAAGGCGCTTGCCGAGGAGATCCCGCCCCACATGTTCAAAATCCCTGTACAGGCCGCGCTCGGACGCAACATCATTGCCCGCGAAGATATCCGCGCGTTCCGAAAAGACGTGACCGCGAAACTGTATGGCGGCGATGTGACACGTAAGCAGAAACTGCTCAAGAAACAGGCGGCAGGCAAGAAGCGCATGAAGGAGTTCGGGCAGGTCCGTGTGCCGCAGTCCGCCTTCATCGCCGTATTAAAGGGAACCGCGGATGACGAATAAGAGAGAAGGGAATGTTGGAATGATGGAATATGGGAATAGTGAAACTGGAAACTTGAAACTTGGCCATCGTAGCCTTAGCGAAGACGGTTGCAGACTGTTACTCTCCCACAGCATTCCTGTATTCCAACATTCCAGTATTCCAGTATTCCACCATTCCACCATTCCACCATTCCAGTGAAGTTATAATTATGCCATTTTTACAACGCCGGAAAATACGCAAGCAGCTTAAAACCCTCTTGCACCATGCCCATACCTACCGGGCAGGCCACGAAGACATCCTGAGCGCAGGCCAGCTCACTTTTTTGGATGAGCTAATCGCCAAGGTCAAGGACGCCTCAGCCGTTGGCGATATCGACACCATGAACAAGGCCGGTACAACCCTGGATGACTACATCACCAAGCTGAACCCGCCCAAAGCCTACTCGTGGTGGAGCGAAAATTTCGATGTGCTCGTAGTCGCCATCTCCGTAGCCATGGCCTTCCGCGCCTATTTCTATCAGCCCTTTAAAATCCCGACCGGTTCCATGCAGCCCACCCTGTACGGCATCCACTCCGAACCGCGCCCGGCCACCGATGCGACGCTGATGGACAAGCAGCCCTTGAAGTTTGCCAAATGGATCATCACCGGCGAGTCTTTCAAAGTCATCCGTGCAGAAGCGCGCGGGACCGTCAAGATCGAGAGCAGTGACGCGAGCCGCAAGCCCGGCTATTCGCCTGTCGTTGTCGCGGGCAAGGCCTACTATGTTCCGAATGACGTTGTTGAGTTTGGCGGGATCGGACTCAAGGGCGGCGTCAGGAACGGGCAGAACGTGAAGCCAGGCGATATCTTGTGGTCCGGCGTCATCCGCTCCGGCGACTTCCTCTTCGTCAATCGCTGGAAGTGGAACTTCTGCCATCCGCAACGCGGCGAGATCATGGTCTTTGCCACCTCGGGCATCCCGATGCTCCAGCAGGGCACACACTACATCAAGCGCATGACTGGCCTGCCAGGCGACACCCTGCAAATCAAGGCACCGAATCTGCTGGTCAACGGTGTCGCGGTTACAGAACCTGAGCGCATCGGCAAGATCGCCCGCCGTGAAAAAATAGGGGATTGGGCACCAGCCTATGCCGGCTTCAATCCCAGCGGTGCCCCGCGTTTCAACTTCCCCGGCAAAACCTTAGTCACGGAAAACGACACGGTTACACTGGATTCCAGCCACTACTATGCCATGGGCGATAACAGCCACAACAGCTTTGACAGCCGTTTCTGGGGCCCTGTACCGGAACGCAACTTGCTCGGCCCTGCCTCGGTCGTGCATTGGCCGTTCACCTCCCCCCGCTGGGGCTGGATTAAGTAGTGTTAGGTGTCAGGGTTCTGGAGCGGTACAGTACCGTAGTGCCGTAGTCTCGTAGTTCCGGGTCAGGCTTTCGGAACTAGGGTACTACGGGACTAGGGCACTGTTTGGAGCTGAAACATTGTAAAGGAGTCATTATGGAGAACATTGAACGTCAGCGGATGGATGCGGATATCGTATGTGTCGGGTTCGGACCTGCCTCAGCAGGGTTTCTCACAACCTTGACACGCGCCATGATGAACCCCGATGGCACACCCGCCTTTGAGAGCAAGGTCATGCCCGGCATGCCGTTGCAAGTGCTCTGCTATGAACGCGCCGATGACATCGGCTTCGGCGTCTCCGGCATTGTCTCCTCCGCGCGTTCTATCAAAGCCTCTTTCCCGGACCTCGATCTCACCAAAGAAATTCCCAACGCGACGACCGCGGATGCCGAGCATGTCGTCTATCTCCACGACCCGATCGGCGCCAGCCGGCGCGGCGCCAGCACGAAGTTTGTCGATGGCATCTTCAAGTGCGGCAGCTTCGCCATGAAGAAGGGTCCCGATGCAGTCGAGCTGCCCTGGATTCCGCCCTTCCTCAAGAAGCATCATGGCCTCGTGACCTCCATGGGTTCCTTTATGTCCTGGGTCGGCGGACAGATCATGGGCTCCGGCCTTGCGCAAATCTGGCCGGGTACGCCGGTCAGCGCGCCGATCCTGGAGGGCGACAAGGTCCTCGGCGTCCGCCTGGCAGACCAGGGCGTGGACAAGAAGGGCACGCCTGATCCAGCGGCTTATATGCCGGGCATGGATGTCCATGCGCGCCTCACCGTGGTCAGCGACGGACCTGTCGGCGCAGTCGGCCGCAAGCTCGACCAGCACTTCGGCTTGCCCGCAGGCAATCATCAGCATGACTGGGCCGTGGGCATGAAGGCCGTGGTTGAACTGCCGGAATCCTGCACGCTCAAGCCTGGCACCGTGATTCACACCCTCGGTTATCCTGAACCGGAAATCTTTGGCTTCATGTATATCTATCCGGACCGCACCGCCTCGCTGGGCATCTTCGTGCCCTCCTGGTTCGACTCCCCGATCCGCACGAGCTACCGTTATTTGCAGCACTGGATGCAGCACCCCTATATCTGGCAGCACATCCAAGGCGGCACGCTCCGTTCCTGGGGCGCGAAGTCCTTGCAGGAGTCCGGCGTGCGCGGCGAACCCTTCCTGGTCGGCGACGGCTTTGCGCGCATCGGCGAAGGCTCGGGCACGACCAACGTCCTGACCAACTCCGGCGTGGATGAAGCCTGGCGCAGCGGCGTGCTGCTGGCTGAGGGCGTGATCGAGATTTTGAAGCGCGATGGCGACTTCAGCAAGGGCGCCTTGACCGCCGCGTATGAACAGCGCCGTCGTAGTGACACGCTCAACAAAGAGATTCAAGCTGCCAAGAAAGCGCGTGACGGCTTCCAGAAGAACTTCATGCTCGGCATGATGGGCACAGGCATGACCGGCATGACTGGCGGTTTCCTCAATCTGCCGATGGGTGAATCCCTGCCGCCCTCGAAGATCATCAAGCCGATGTCCAGCGTCTGCGGTCCGCGCATTTCCGCGGAACAGCTCAAGCAAGTCACCGAAGAGTGCGCCAAGTCCAAGCAGCCGTTGCACGATGCGCTCATGGACCTGGCAGGCTGGCCAGCCATCCCCTTTGACGGCACGCTTCTGATGTCGCACCAGGACGTCCTCTTCAAGGGCGGCAAGGTGCAGGCCATGGGCGGCTTTGCCGACCATGTGACCTTCGCAGATCCGAAACTCTGCGCAACGTGCACCGAGCGCACCTGCATCGAGATCTGCTCCGCTCAGGCGCTCATGCCCGGCGAAGAGGGCAGCACGCCCGACTTCGACCGCGAAAAGTGCATCCACTGCGGCGCCTGCATCTGGAGTTGCTCACGAGCACTGCCGACCGATCCCAAACGCGCCAACATTGAATTCGGCGCCGGCTCCGGCGGCCTCCACTCGAACGAGAACTAGCAGTACGGGTAGGCGATCGCCTACCCTTGCATCCTTCTATCCTTGCGTCATCACTGGCGCAAGGTTTTTTATTGCCTGACCCATCCTTCTCGGCGGCGGAAGACCCTTCGATCAGGAGTGGGTCTATTACGCCTTCCTGACCCTGGACATTGTGCCTACTAAAAAGATTATCCTCGAATAATGGATTTTTCCGGGTTAAATCCATGCTTGTCCTTTAGCAAGCGATTTAGTACTATACCAACATTATTGGTTATATAACCAACTAAGTTAGTGAAAGGATTGTTATGTTAGAACCTTTGCTAGGATCCACAAACGCCGAGCGCGTACTCATGTTTATCGCCATCCGCTCTGAAGGCTATGCAAGCGAGATTGCTCATTTCTTTGACACGGACTTGTATGGCATCCAAAAACAAATTGAAAAATTTGAAACGGGCGGCATCCTCGTTGCAAAGCAAGCTGGCCGGACACGGATATATCAGTTCAGCCCCCGCTATGCTTTTATAAAAGAACTCCAAACGCTCCTTGAAAAAGCTTTTTCCTATTATCCCTCCGAAGATAAGGAACGCCTACAGCTTATACGCCAGCGGCCTCGCAGAAAGGGGAAGCCACTATGAAGTCCGTCGCGCAAATGACTCGTCTTGAAATGGCTTGTTACATTGGAGCTGAATTCAAGCGAAGAAACCTGAGTGTCGTACTTTCCGGTGGCTCCTGTGTGTCGCTTTACAGTTCAGAAAAATACGTCTCGAAGGACCTAGACTTCGTCAATATGTTGTTTGCCAAGCGCCACGCGATTGTCGAAGCGATGAAAGCGCTTGGTTTTTCTGAGGAAAATCGCTATTTCAAACATCCCGACAGCGAATTTCTGGTCGAGTTTCCACCTGGACCTTTAGGTGTGGGTGAAGAGCAGGTTAAGCAGATCGATGAACTGACAACACCCACAGGAAGTGTTCGCCTCCTCTCTCCAACTGACTGCGTAAAAGACCGACTCACCTGGTTTTACCACTCAAACGATCAGCAGTGTCTTCAGCAAGCCATCTTAGTGGCCCAGCATAACAGCGTGGACTTAGAGGAGATCAAGCGCTGGTCTGCTACCGAAGGCAAACTTGCAACATTCGAAAAAATCCACAGCCTTTTGCAACCTCGTAAGTCATAAGCTTCAGCAAAGAATACTTGCCCTTGTCTTGGGTTGTTGTTGCTTTAATGCCATGAACCTTTTTCTGCTCTCACTGCTCTTCGCCGCCTCATGCATTTGCGCCGAGACGGACACGAAGCATATGAGCTATGAAGGCCAATGCGGGATCATGCCCGGCGAGACGCTTCTCCTCGGCGGAGGCAGAACCTTCGACCACGAGTGGGTCTATTACGCCTTCCTGACCCTGGACATCCTGCCGGCAAAAAAGATTATCCTCGAATAAGGGATTTTTTGGGATCGTAATACCAGATTTTCTGGGATTACACTACCAGAAAATATGATTCCATTGATTTGCCAGTCAATAGCCGCAAGTCTTAATTTGACCCGTCTTCGCAAAAGCTACGCCGTGGCACGGCAGGATGAGCAGGATTTTCAGGATTGAATCTGCGGCTCCCTTGGAGATCACATTTTGTGATCTCCATTTTGCCCGCCTTAAGAGACGTGGTCTCTTTGGAGTGCGGTGGCACCCGCCGTCGCACCCACGGTGCTATGGCGAGGCAGGAGCGGTATTCCGCGCGACACCGCTTTTTCGGAGCTTTAATGAAAGCGGTGCCGCGCGCGTCTTCCGACGCTGCTTGTCACCGCACTCCAAAACATACATGCCCTGCCCGCCGCCTTCCACCCAAAAACTTTAGAACTCTCGCACTTTAGAACTCTTGTACGCTTCGAGCCCTCTGGCTCGAAGCGTACAAGCAGGGCAGGTGCCGCAGCCTGTGCCGACGATGCCGTTGTAGCAGGTCAGCGTATTGTGCTCGACATACTCCAGGATGCCCAGCTCATCCGCGAGCGCCCAGGTCTGCGCTTTGTTGAGCCACATGAGCGGCGTATGAATGCGGAAGGTGTATTCCATCGCGAGGTTGAGCGTGGTGTTGCACGACTTGATAAATTCATCGCGGCAGTCGGGATAGCCGCTGGAGTCCGTCTCACACACGCCCGTGTAAAGGTCGTGGATGCCGCTTTGCTTCGCGACAATCGCGGCCATCAGGAGAAACATCATGTTGCGTCCGTCAACCACGGTATTCGGAAGACCGGCCCCCTCTCCGAGCCGCTGGATCGCCATCTCGGGATTCAGCAGCGCGCTCTGTGTCAGTTGCGCATAGCCGTCGATATTCACGACGCGATGGTTCTTCACGCCCAGATCCTTCGCGATCTTCTGAGCGACTTCGACCTCCAACGCATGGCGCTGGCCATAGTGAAAGGTGATGCAGTCTACATTCGCTTTGCCGTGTTCGCGCTGGGCCAAGGCCAGGCAGGTCGTGCTGTCCTGTCCGCCGGAAAAAATCACTACTGCCCGAAGGGCTTTGTTCTCAAGGGAGTCGTTCATGTGCGTCATCATACAAAACCTGCCTTGCCCTGCGCAATCTCTTTGCGTTAGAATTTTCTTCAAGTTGTGAAGAGCCCTTTAACCTAGAAATAGCAGTTATCAGTTATCGGTAATCGGTAATCAGTTGGATGCAAACGACATCCGCATATACATCGACATCACTATTTTGTGCGAAGCCCACTGATCACTGATGACTGATCACTGGTTACTTGTGGCGACTGACGAGAACGAATGGCTCTTTCTAGGTTTAAGCTTTGGAGAGCGCCGGGCAGATCTCTTTGAGCTGTTTGGTTTTCCATTGGAAGGGGAAGCCTTTGCATTGCGCGGGCTTGACGGGCTGGATGCGGCAGGTGTTGTCGTCCTGGATAAAGATGCAGCCTCCGTCTGGACGCTCGATCAGGGAGAGATTGTGGCGATTGCCGGTGATGATCGCATACTGCTCTGTGAAGGCATAGATGTCGAGACTTAGAAAGGCAGCGATCGTCTCCGCCTCGCCAGGCTCAAGCGCGACATACCCTGGCACGCGGCAGCAGGAGCCGCAGCGCTGACAGGCAAACGATGTGAGTGTTGGACGCATAAGCGGCTCGGCCTCTTGACCCTGTTGTTACGCCTGGCTGATGATGGCGGCCACCACATCCTTGCTGGCGGGCACGACATCGACGCGGGCAGGCAGACGCATAATCGCATCCAGAATCGGATGATGCGCAAGATCCTGGCCTGTCGCACGAATAATGGCCTCGCTGAACTTTGCAGGATGCGCGGTCGCCAGGCAGATCATCGGGACGCCCTCGGTCATGCAGCTTTCAGCGACAGCGACACCGACGGCGGTGTGGGGATCGAGCAGATAGTGCTCCTGCTCCCAATATTTTTTAATGGTCGCCAGCGTCATGACGGTATCCCCGCGTCCGGCAACAAAGCAGGCATGGTCTTTCACGCCTGTCTTAAGCGCGCCCGTCTGCTTGAACTCTGCCATCCACGCTTTCAAAATTGTGGCCGCGGTCTGCGTCTGGCCGGAGCCTGCTTGCGCCTTGTCCGCAGCGAGGTAATAGAGATAGCGCTCGAAGTTGCTGGCGACTTGGATATCCATCGACGGGCTTAAGGTCAGCGCGACATCCCCGAGGCTGTAGACGCCGGTATTGAAGTAGCGCGCCAGAATATCGTTCTCATTAGAGGCCAGCACCAGCTTGTCGATCGGCAAGCCCATGCGGCAGGCGACATAGCCGGCGAAGATATCACCGAAGTTGCCGGTCGGCACTGAAAAGCTGATGCGCGCTGCGCCGGTCTTCTCCTGCACCCTGAACGCCGCATAGAAGTAGTAGACGATCTGTGCGAGCACGCGGGCCCAGTTGATGGAGTTGACGGCGCCCAGCTTATGCGCATCACGGAAGGCGAGGTCATTGAAGAGCTCCTTCACGATGTTCTGCGCATCATCGAAGGAGCCTTCTATCGCGAGGTTGTGGACATTGGCGTCGAGCACCGTGGTCATCTGTTTTTCCTGCACAGGGCTCACACGGTTGTGCGGATGCATGACAAAGATGCGGATGCGCTCACGTCCGCGCACGCCATAGATGGCGGCGCTTCCGGTATCCCCGCTGGTCGCGGCGACAATGTTCATCTCCGTCTTCGTCTTCGCGAGGACATATTCAAACAGATTGCCCAGGAACTGGAGGGCGACATCCTTGAAAGCCAGGGTCGGACCGTGGAACAACTCCAGCACCTGCATCTTGCCGATTGTGACGACAGGCGTGATTTCTTGATGGCGGAAGGAGGAATAACTTTTACGGATCAACTCGCGCAGGACATCCGCAGGGATATCATCCGCAAAGAGCGACATGATCTCAAAGGCCAGTTCCTGATAGGAAAGCGTACGCCACGAGGCGAGTTTCGCTGAGACATCCGGAATCGTCTCCGGCAAGAAGAGACCGCCATCGCGTGCAAGCCCGGTGAGAATGGTCTCTGTAAAAAGAAGCGGGGCGCAGTCGCCCCGTGTAGAAACATAGTTCATAACGCTTATTACATCCGTAACAAATCGATCTTATTCGACGATACCCGGCATCAGTTGCTTGGTGAGTTCTGCGTCTGCAGCAAACTCCTGCGTAGCCTTGGTGGCGATCTGTTTTGCGCGTTCAACCGCCGTCGTGACATCGCGATAGTACATCCACAAGCAGATGGCTGTGCCGACTTCCAGGCGCGTCCGCTCGCGCACCCGCATGTTCTTTGTCATCTCCGGATTTAAGACCAACGAGTTAAACAGCTCGCTGACCACCTCCATGCGGGTATTGAAGACATCCGACCAGGTTATTTTTTTGCTGCTCACGGTCAGCGTCTTCATATCAGCCTCCTCAATCATCCAGCCCTTGGGCGACTTATAGCCCTGCACCTTGTTCAGGAGATGCTTGATGACCTCTTCGATACGACGGACGCGTTCCTTCGCGATATCCAGTGCGTCGGTTCCGCCTTTTGTCGTCAGTTCACCGGCAGTGAGATTCAAGTTTCGCATGGCGTCGTGGAAACGCAACGCCTTGAGCAAGGGGATATTGGTGGTCTCGACTTCGGCGATCTTATCACAATCCGCTTTGGTCTTGGCAGCCAGCTCTTCAGCCTCTTTGCGCTTTTTAGCCTCTTCCGCCTCGCGTTTTTGAACTTTTTCGCGCTCCATCTCTTCCTGCAGCTTAACCGCCGCCAGCGACGCGACATCTGCCCTGACACTGTCGAGCGTCTTCTTCAAGCCGCTGACATTGCGGGCCACTTCCGTCAACTCCCGGGTATAACCCATAATCTTGACTTTTTCTGCGATGGTGTTCGCCAGCTCCATCAACTCCTTAGCTTTCTCAGGCGCTGTTAACTTCTCCGCGCGGAGCGACAGCTTCTCGATCTCGGCGAACATCGCCGTCGCCAGCAGCACCGCATACTTCACCCGATAGGCTTCCAAATACATGCCGCGTACAGCCTTAAGGACAGGGTATTTTGCCTTGAGTTCATCATTCCCCTCATCCACGAGCTGTAGCTGCGGATGCTTTTTCTTTTCAGCGGTCTCTTTTTTCTCGGCCTTCTTCTCCGCTTTGTCAACGACCTTGTTCGCATTTGTAGAGGCAACAGCCGGAACCTCTTCTGTTTCGTCTCCGAATGTTGGCACCTGAAACACGGGCTCCGCCGGCACGAGTGCGGCGCGCACCTCTTCGCCAATCGCAGCGACAGCCGCATCTTTCGCGTCGTTCGCATACTTCAGCGCTTGCGGTTCGCTCTCCTTGATAGAGGCGATGAACTTCCGAGCTTTCGTCATCGAATCCACAATCGCGGCATTCGAGACTTCCTGCATCTTGACAAGCGCGGCAGCCTCCTTTTTCTTCCTGCTGACCTCCACACTCGCCAGAGCAAGGAAGATGGCCGCGCCAATAAGGACAATGGCCGCAATGACACCGCCCACAATCAGGCTCATCATTTTCTTCGCCTTGCGATTCTGTGCCGCAATTTCAGCAAACTCCTCCTCCAGCTTATTCATGGTCGGGTTTGCCTGGCCGTCCGCTTGGTTACGTTTCGAGAAGGTGAATTTCGGCTTTTCTTTTTTGATCGTCACCGTCGAAGTGGCCTTCTGATCAATCTCTACCGTGGTCGAATTCGGACGCTTTCCCTTGATCATGATTTTTTTGCTGGGGTTCGCTATTTTGACCGGCCCCGCCTTGGCCAGGAAGCGGCGCATATCGCTCAGCAGTGAGCCGTACGTCGGAAACCGCTTGCTGGGCTCCTTGGCCATCATACGCAAGATAATGGAATCGACCTCTTCCGGAACGACACTGCCGCGCAGGCTGCGCAACGGCGCTGGATCGGAAATGAACCGCGCCTTGACAACCGCCGTGATATCCGTACCGTCAAAGGGCGGCACACCTGCAATCGCGTGATACAACGTCGCGCCCAAGCTATAAATATCCGAGCGGAAATCGGTGGGCTGCTTCTTGACCTTCTCCGGCGGAATATAAAAGGGCGTTCCCCAGATCTCAGCCGTGGGGGACTTGTTCATCGCCGCCAGACCGAAATCGAGCAACTTTGCATTCTTGTCACTGTCAAACAAGATGTTCTCCGGCTTGACATCCCCGTGCACGAGTCCGGCTTCTGCAGCTTCACGCAACCCTTCAGCAATCTGCTGGCCCACATGCATCACCACAGCCGGATCCAGCGGCCCGAGTTCAGCCATCATACGATCCAGACTGCCGCCCGAGAGAAGCTCCATCACAATAAAGGGCTGGCCCAACGCCTGACCGAACGAATAGATCTGCGCAATGTTCGGATGGTTCAGCTTCGCAGCAGACTGTGCTTCGCGCTGGAAGTTTGCAATGAAGGTGGGGTCGTCCCCCAAACGCTTCTGCATCACCTTGATGGCGACCTCGCGGTTTAAGGACTCATCCCGCGCACGGTAGACGCCGCCCATGCCGCCCATGCCGAGGACTTGGAGCAGAAGGAAGTTTCCAAAACGCGCCGGGACTTCAAACTCAAACCTGCACGCCGCACATTTGATGTCCGAAAAGGCTGGCCGTCCTGTCACATCTAATACTGCACCGCATTTGGGGCATGGGGTGGAGGATACAGGTTCGGTGACGATCTGAATTTCACTGTTCACTTCCATAACAATATCCTACTACGATGAGCACACATAAATTACAGTTTTATAATTGCCCTTTACTGTAACACAAAATCCGAGACTCTTGCAAGCGCGATCATGCGCAATTCGAGGGTCGTTTCACCCTGGAAGTCATTGCGTTGCAATTCACAAAGCAGGTTACAGGGGCCGGGTGTTGACTTCAGTTTTTCAGCGAGATGTCCGCGTCTGAACCAGATGCCGCGCAGCATTTTTCCGTCGGGCAAGCGGATGCGCGCCTGAAGGTGCTCCTTTTCGTGGCCCATCGTCGAGATCGTTTCAAGAGAGACATTCCGCACACCCCAGCGCGGGAGGGGGTTGCCTTCGCCAAACGGCGCAAGCTGCTGCTGGCAGGCATAGAAGGCCAAAGAGAGCTCGTCGGGTGACAACCAGCCGTCACATTTCAACGCGCTGTGTTCCTCCGGAAAGTTTTGTCGCTGCTCTTCGCACACCGCCTTAAACCGTTCTCGGAAGAGCTCCAGACACCCCTTGCGCAGGGTGAGCCCGGCCGCGCGCGCATGGCCGCCGAAGCCCTCCAGCAAGTCCTCTAACGTCTGCAAGGCCCCCACTGCATGGTAGCCCTCGCCTGCACGGATGGAGCCCCGTCCGGCCCCCTCTGCATCCATGGCGATGACCGCCGCGGGAACCCCGGTCAGCTCGCTTAACCGGGAGGCCACGATGCCGATCACGCCCGGATGCCAGCCCTCGGAGATGGCGCCCGCAGCAATCACCGCGCCTGTAACCGTCGCGCCGTGCTCTTCGAGTCCGCACTGCAAACGCGCCGCCGTCATCATCCGTTTCTCGACGCCCAGCCGCTCGGCATTCAAGGCGTTCAGCTCAGACGCTAACATCGCAGCGCGGTCTTTGTCGGAGGTTGTGAGCAGTTCATACGCCGCCATCGCCGAGCCCATGCGGCCAGCGGCATTGATGCGCGGCCCCAGCAGAAAGCCGAAGGTGAAGGCGGAAAGCTCTTCCCGCCCATGTTGGGCCGCGCGGCTGAGCAGCGCGGTCAACCCGGCGCCTGCGCGCTTCCAGTTGCGGATCGCCCCCGCCACCAGCGTGCGGTTTTCGCCGGTCAGCGGCACAACGTCCGCGACCGTCGCCAGACCGACCGCCGGCAGCAGATCCCCGCCCATCGACGCCCCTGTATACCAGCCCTCTGCACGGCCTTTCTCGACCAGCGCATGCACGAGCTTGAAGGCGAGACCGGAGCCGCATAACGCTTCGGCGCCCGCTGAATGGGCCAGACGCGGATTCACCACGACCGCGGCCGGCGGCAGCGTCGCGCCAGGCTCGTGGTGGTCGGTGATGATGACCGTGATGGCGCGCTGGTTGAGCCAGGCCACTTCCGCAATGGAGTTGATGCCGCAGTCCACGGTGATGAGGAGCGGCGGCGGGGAGGCCCCCTCCGCCAGGCAGCGTTCCAGCGCGCTGAGGGTGAGGCCGTACCCTTCGGGGTCGCGCAGGGGCAGGAAGGGTTTCACGTCAGCGCCCAGCCGTTGCAAGGCTGTGACGAGTGTCGCAGTGGCGACAACGCCGTCCACATCGAAGTCGCCATAGACAATGATGCGCCGTCCTGTCCGGAGGGCTGACCAGATCAGCTCGGCTGCCTCCCGGATGTTGGGAAAGTCAAAGGGGTTGCCCATGCCCTTCGCCAGATCCGGACTCAAAAAAAGGCGTGCGCGTTCAGGGCTCGTGTGGCCGCGCGACACCAGGAGGCGCGCAAGGGCTGGCGGCAGGCCGAGCTCCTGCGCCAGGGCCCGGGCTGTTGCTTCGTCGCATTCAATCTCTTGCCAGCGGTGATTCATGAGGGGGTTACTGTTCTTGGTTGTGGCGCCGGGCCTGTGTCTTTTCACGCTCATCCGCCAGCGGATCCGTGAACTTGTTCTTGTCAATGCGCTCCATGCCGGGCAAGGGGCGCGTGTGTTCGACCTTCCGGGAGGCCAGTATGCCCTTCAGGATGGCGGCCAGAAGTAACACGCCGCAGATTCCGGCCAGCCAGTACCCTGACGAGATGAGCCGCTTCCGGAGATTCGCCTTGGAGGTGAGTTCGGCCTTGATCTCCTCTAATTCAGAACGCGCATAACATTTCGGATGCTTGAGCAAATAGTCTTCGATCTCACGAATTGCAGACATGCAGTTGGCCGAGGTCGTCTGACGCAAGCCGCGCAGCCGCTCAACATCCGAATCGTCTTGCTCGCGCTTCTCCTGGTCCAGCTTCCGGGCCTGCGCTGCAGCGCGGTTCTTCTGCGCCTCCTCCAAACTTTGCTTCACAGGTCCCAGATCGGCCCGCTTGGGGAACTCCGCCAGCACGGCTTCAAGCAGCGCGATTTTTTTGTTGTTCTCCTTTTCCGCCAGGGCTTCCGCAGAGCGCTTTGCATAAAGCTGGTTCTCCCGGGTGAGCGCCAGTATCTCAGCGAGCAACCGGTTGTAGTTCTCCTGGACTGACGGGCTCAGTTTAAACTGCTGTCCAGCGCCCATGCAGGCCGCGCAGAGGGTCTGAACACGGCCAGTGCCCTTGCACCGCGTGCAGCTACTGCCCCGGCACGAGGGGCAGCTCGTCTCGCGCTTCCCCTTTCCCGCACAGACGAGGCAGGGCACATACTGCTCCGCCACTGAAACGGTCACAAGTCCTTTTTCCTCCGGATACCCCGTCTCCAACATCTGTAGGGCCCGGATGAACTGATTGGTGTTGCCCTGCTTGATCAGCGACAGCGCACACAACGCCATGGCGCGGCTGCGCAAGAAAGCAGACTCGCCATCGTTGCGCATGATCGTCTGCATCACCTGCATGGCCTTGGCATCCCAAGGGGACTTCTGGAGCGTCGCACAGAGCTCCTCCGGGTCGGGCGTGAGAGCCCGCACCTGGCCGGCACTGACCAGCAGGAGGCCCAATAACAAGACTCTTTTCATCGTTGCTCTCTCCTATTTGCTTCCCCAGCCATTCACGACCTCTTCAAAGGAGGGCACCTGCTGGGGTGACTTCACAACCTGCGGAAGGCGGAGGTAAAGCTGTTGCGCCAGCTCAGGCCTCCCCGCTCGAATCGACAGCCGGATGGCACTTGCCAGGTAGCGTACCACAATCGCGGTCTGATGCCGGGTAGGCGCCTTTTCCCACGCGACAAACAAGCCATCCGCCGCGCTTTTCGCCAAGGCCAGATTCGGCCCCGCCTGCCACGTCTTGCTCTCCTGCGAGCCTGAAAAACGTCCCCGGAAGACGCTCACCATCAACGCCTGATTCATGGCGTGCTCACATAAGGCCAGCTCAGTCCCGCTTGCGCAGGCGAAGCCCTGCGACGACCAATAGAGCGCATGGCTCTCGGCCATACGCCAGTCCACAGGCCCGAACCGCTTCTCCGTGGCGACCATCTGTTCCAGGTCGAGCCGCATCGCCGCAAGCGCAGCCTTGTTCGCTTCTGAAACGCGGACCGTCCCGTTGCTGTTCACGCAGGGCGAGAGTTGCTCCAGCAGGTGGACCTTGTAATGCATGTGCGCCGAGTCCTGGGTCTCCCCGATCTTATGCTGGTAGATCCAGGATAATTCACGGTAGAGCCGGGCATCGCGCGGATTAAACAGCAGGGCTTTGTCGCGTAACAAGGCGATGCCGTTTTGCACCCAGCGCCAGCGGTCTTCCGGACGGTTCATCATCACGCTGATATTATACGCCAGATTCCACGCATTAAAGACCCAGCCTTCTGAGGCCTTGGGATCGAGCAGCGTAATCCAGTCCGCCAGTTGCACCAGTTCCAGGTAGCGGCCCTCCATTTGCAGCCGGCTGACGCGGAACCAGAGCGCCTCCGCGACCAAGCCCCGGAACCCGCCCAGGCCGACCATGACCAGATTCAACGCGGGCGGCACCTGCACGTGGACAGCCATGCTGGCGCCTGACGTCTGCGCCTGGCGCTGACGCGCGAGCCGATGGCTCTGCCAGGAGCAGGCCAGACCGAGCGCCAGCAGAAGGAGCAGAAAAACGTGTTGTTTCACCTTTCGCATACTTTTAAACGAGGTGTCAGGGTTCAGGGTTCGGGGTTCAGGAATACCCAGTTTCAAGTTCTTGTCCGCCGTAGCTTTAGCGAAGGAGGATCCAGTTTCACTTCTTCTCTTCCACACACCAGAGCGTCGTCTTCGACCGTATGTATACACGCTTGCCCACAAAGGCGGGCGTGGCATTCACGGCTTCGCCCATGGGAATGACCGCGAGTTCCTTGCCCTCCCGGTCCGCTGTGTAGATCCGGAACTCGCCCTTTTCGCGGTCGGCCACATAGAGCTTGCCCTCCACCACGACAGGCGACATGTAAAAACCGTTTTCGCACTCCTTGGCCCAGACGCGCTTCCCATCCGCCACGTCATGACAGGCCACATCTCCGGCGTCCGTCACAAAAAAGACAAGGCCGTTGAAGAGCACAGGGCTCGCCACGTCCGGCAAGGCGCCGTCGTCCCAGAGCCAGAGCTGCTTGGGCGTGCCGTCCGGCTGCATCTTGAAGGCGATCAAGCGCGAGAAGGCGTTTGCCGCGACCCACGTGTCGCCTTCGCAGGTGAGGGAGGGCGCGACCTCGCCGCCCACTGCATCCACGCCCCAGAGTTTCTTGCCCGTGGCCATTTCAAGCCCCCACGTCTGATGCGCTGCGTGTACCAGCACCTGGGGCTTGTCGCACACGGTCATGACGAGCGGCGTCGCCCACGACATACCCACATCCGTGCGGGCCGTCTCCCACAGGGTCTTGCCAGTCTGCTTGTCAATGGCTATAACCTTGGAGTTTTTTTCATGATCCCACTGGAGCAAAAGCATCTGTCCGCAGTAGACCAGCGAGGAGCCGTGTCCATACGAGTTGTCCGGACGTCCCAGGTAGACGCTCCAGACGATCTTGCCCGCGTGATCGAGTGCCACGAGGTCGCCAGTTCCGAAGATGGCATAGACGTGCTTTTCATCGCAGGCCGGCGAGGCGGCGGCAAAGCCTGTATCGTCACTGGGCTCGGGCAGCTTCGCGCCCTGGGTTTCGCCGTCAGGGATCGTCACATCCCACAGACGCTCGCCGGTCTCGGTCTGATAGGCGATGACGCGACGCGCCGTCGTGTCGCCTGTCGTGAGGAAGAGGCGGTCGCCCCAGACAGCCGGACTGCTGGCGCCCTTGAAATCGAGCTTCTGCTTCCACTTGATATTCGTCCCTGCTCCCGGATTCCAGGTGGCGGGCGGGGTTGCTGCGGCATTGACCCCGTTCATCAAGGGCCCGCGCAGGAAGGGCCACTGCTTGTCCATGGCCGCTTGCTGCGTCCCTTTTCGGCAGGGGCAGACATGCTCCTCGCCCGGTTTGAGCGCGGGATTGATTAGCCGTTGTCGCAAGGCCCGATCTGCTGCGGGAGGGCGTCGCCTGGACTCCCTTATTTCCATGATTGTCGCCACCAGCAGCAACGCGATACTGGAGGCGATCACGAGGGTGACGGTCCTGCGGTCTGTGCGCGTCGGATCCGCCTCCAAGACCCCGCGCGGATCAGGGATCAACAGACTCATCCGCCAGGCCAGGCCGAAACAGCCGGCCGTCATCAGCAACCCGATCACCAGCAGGAGCATGCCGCCTTGACGGAAGGTGAAGCCGCTGAAATAGGCGCGCCGCGCCAGCAGATCCATCTGCCGGGCAAAGGCCAGGGTCTGCTCGTCCTGCGCAGAGGCGCGCCCCTTGGCCAGCGCTTGAGCCAGCACATCGGAACGGACCGTATCCGTCACGTCCGTCCGCATCCAGTCTGTGGCCAGCAGCACCGCGACCGTCAAACTGAAGACCAGCGCCACAAAGCCGATCCCGCGCGCGCTCTGGCGCAGGGTCCTAAATTTCTTTTCGCTTTCTTTCGTTATCATAACTTGGTGTCAGGGTTCTGGGCTACTTTTAACTTTTCATTTCTCACTTTTCACTTCACCTCGGCACTGCAAAAGGCCTTGGCCAGCCGCTTCCACGCCTCGTTCGTCAGGCGCTCCGGCCGTGCCTGCACATCGACGCCCGCCTGCGCAAAGAGCAGCGCCAACACCTCGTCCGAGTGGATCATGGGGGGCGGGGCCTTCCGGAAGATGGCCCCCATCTGCTTTCTGCGATGCATAAAGGCTTCGCGCGTCAGCCTCTCAAACCACTGCTGCTCGGCTGCGGTCAAGGTGCAGGAGTGAAAGTCCAGGCGGACCACGGTCGAGCCGACTTCCGGACGGGGCCAGAAGCAGGAGGCCTTCACATCCCGCACGCGGGTGACCTGATAGTTCAGTTGCAGCCAGACGCCTGCCTGCCCCCGCGCGTCGTCCTCCGGGCCTGCGACAAAGCGCTCAGCCACTTCGGTCTGGACCAGCACGGTAAAACGCTTCGGCGCCAAGGCATGGCGGGCATAGTCTAAAAGAATGCGTGTGCCGACGGAATAGGGCAGATTGGAGACACAGGCGTCAAAGCCGGCCTCATCGCTATCCCGGTCGCGCAACAGCTCGTCGAGGTCGATTTCGAGTGCATCGGCCTGAAGCACCTCCAGCCGTTCCGGGAGCCCCAGCGACTCCGCCAGCCGCGAGGCGAGGCGCGAGTCCTTTTCAATAGCCACGACTGAGGCGCCTGTCGCCAGGATGGCCTCTGTCAACACGCCCAGCCCGGGACCGATCTCCAGGATGCGCTGCCCCGCGCAAACCCCGGCGGCTGCGATGATGGCGTCCAAGACATTGCGGTCGATTAGAAAATTCTGTCCGAGTGTACGGTTCGGATGAAAACCGTTTTCAATACACCAGGCCTTGACCTGTGATGGCGACGTGAGATTCACAGCCCCCTCACATTTATTTCTGCGCCGACGGCAGTTCAAAGATGCGAATATACGCATCCTTACGCAGACGCGTGACCCACTCTTTATACAACTTTTCCGCCTTTGCGATTTTTAGACGGCTCTCGGCATACTGCTGCGCCTCTTCAAAGGTCAGCAGGCGCACATCCTGCTGATCGTCCTTGCGTAAGATATAGCCATAGGCGCCAAGTTCTATGACGGGCGACACCTCGCCGGGTTTCAGCTTGGCAAGGGCGTCCACCAACTCTTTGCGGAAGACGTCTTCGGGATTCACCTTGCCCCACGAACCGCCTGCAGCAGCCTTGGAGTCCTTGGAATACTGCTTGGCCAGCTCTGCGAAGGACTTGCCCTCCTTGAGCGCGGCGTGAATCTTCCCCGCGCGCGCCGCAACCGACTCCCCGGTCGCAACCTCCGGAGGATCCAGCACAATCATGCTCACCGAGATGGCCGCTTCCGTGCGATAGCGACCCTTGTTGGCCTCATACTCCGCGCGCACCTCTGTGGGGGTGACATTCACACGCTTCTCGACATTCTGAAAGCGCATGGCGCTCAGCAGCATGTCCTCTTCCAGCGTCTGACGCCACTCTTCCTTGGTGATCTTGCGATCCGCCAGCACGACATTCAGCTTGGCTTCGTCGCCATCGAAATTATTGCCAATGATTTCACGGACGCGCGCATCAATCGCCCAGGGCTGAAGCTGGACTTTTGACTTCTTCGCAGAATCCAGGATCAGCCGGCGGTCAATCATGGCGATCAACGCGACCTGATACATCCCGCGCAGATGCGCTTCCCGCTCGCTCTCCGGGATATGGTCAATCGGCGACCGCCGCACTTCGCTCATGACCTCCGCAATGGTGATCTTCGACTCATTGACATACGCCGCCACGCCGTCCAGCAGCCGAGCCGTACGCTTGGGTGCCGCCTGGGCGAGCGAGTTTGAAAGTGAAAAGTGAAAAGTGAAAAGTGAAAAAATCACAAGCGCCGCCAAACGACGATTGCCTGCGGTTCGACAAGTCATAGTATCCATAAGTATCCTTTTCCGAATGAAAAACAGGTTTATAGTTTACTGCTTTCTTTTGGGATATTCAACTGCGAAAGCCGCGGTGAAAGACATTTCTTCGGCAGAAGTCGAGCGAAATCGTACGCTTCGGAAGAAACCGACCCTGGTTTCTTTCCTCATACGATTGTTTCCGAGTTCTTACGACCTCTTACGACTGCTTCCGACTGCCCACGACTTCTCACGACTTCGCTCGACCTCTCACGATTTCTTCCGCGAGCCTCTTAATTATCGAGCTGCTTAAAGAAGAGAATCTTCTGTTCGTGGTAGCCCCTTGTGCCACCCGAGGTCGAATTCGCAAACCAACTCGGCGTCCCAGGTAATCCGTTCGGATTGTCAGGCGTGGAGCCCTTGGGATAGGGGTCGCGCCAGACCAGCGCAACGGCGCGGCCGCCGGAGAGCGAGCGCATCCCTGCAAACGAGATGGGCGCGAGCGACTCGGCCTGGAAGACATAGAGGAAGAGTTGCTGCCGGTCTGACATGGAGTCCAGCGAGAAGGCATACAGCATCTTGCGGTCGATCTCGTGGAGGGGCTTCGAGAGTGCAACATCTAAGCACTTCAGCCGCTGCCTGAGCGGCAGGTCCGGATCGTACCACTTCATTTTCGTAATGCTGTCGCATGTCGCGATGTTCTTTGATAAGTCTTTTGCCAAGTTTTCGGCATCCACCACCTTCATGATGTCTGCGACCCATTTATCCGAAAACAACTTCCAGCTATCCTTCAGCAGCCCGTCCGTGATATTGTCCGTCGACTTTCTGGCTATCGGCGAATAGTCATAAGGAACCGCGCTGATCGCCATTTTTAAGATATCTTTGCTCGTGGACAACGGATTAATCCGAACATTGTTGACCAGCGGCAACGCGCCATCAGCGTCTACTGCGTTTATAAAATGCTTATACACATTGTCGCTCGGCTTATTGTCATGAGTGTACAACCGAAACGTCCGGAAGAAAGCTTCGCTCTCACCCAAACCCGGCGTCCCTTCTATGTTCACTCTAAAATCAGTAGGCGTGTCACCTGGGTCTCGGCTTTTATAATCGAACGGCCGTATCAAAAAGCCCAGCTCTCCAGGGGATTCTAAAGTTTTCCGGCCAGATACGGTCATGAAAATATCCGTGTCGCGGCCATCTTTCCCAAGCAGATCGCTTGTCACAGTATGCATGCCTGCTGCATCATAGCCTCCGCCCGTATTATTCACCCAATTGCAGGTGAAATAGTTAAACCGCGGATCTGGAACCTCCAAGCTTTTCCATTCATAATTTAATTGTTTATTAGCGAGTGCAGGGACTAATTTCTCAGGTTGTGTTTCAAAATAGAGTTTGGGCAGATCGTTAATATCTAAAGCCCCTATTGCCACGAGATTATCATACGGCACTGAATCCACGATTTTACCTTCTTGATTGAGTACTTGGGCCGTGTTGATGATAAAAAGAACACTGAAGGTATTACCCACTGCAAAATCATTCTGCGGTGTAATCGTCCCGGTATCATCAATGGTCAACATTTCCACGGGTTGCTTATTAAAAGCCTCCCCCGTTATTGTCAGCGGCTTTACCGTCACATAACAGTCATTTTCACTCGGGTTAGCAGGCACGCTTGGGTTAGGAGTCATGGTTCCTTCAATAGAAAACTTTTTATCAATGCCCGACAATAACTTAGAGGTGGTCGGCGTTTCCAAACGGTTTCTCACCACCCGGACAATCCCGTCTATCTTTATCTTATACGTACGATTCCGGCGCACATCGCTCAAATTTTTAAACGGATAACAGACGCGCACCTTTAAACTTACGTTTCGTAGCGCCTGATCATCTACTACATCATCCGGGAACAACTTCAGCTCAACAGTTGTTTTAGGTTTGCCATTGACGAGATCCACGCGCCGCCGGACTTCAGAGTATAATTGAGGGGTCAGGACGAACTGACAAATCATGGGCGCCAGCTTCACAGCGGGGACCGCGAGCCCCCGCGCCTCCTTGCTATCCTCTGACAGATAATCGGCCAGCAAGCCCGGCAAAACAGCATCAACATATTTCGCTGTCGCTTCTGGCATTTTCAGAGCTGCATTTTTAAAATCGTCCTGCAGTTTGGATTTAACAGACCCTGTACCATCGAGGACGGTTTTTGTAAGGGGCTGCCCTTTGGGGTCGCCTAAGTTACAAACCTTGTCTTTGTCTACCGCTCTCTCTTTTGCAAACCCGTCGGTCACCAATAGATGCTTCTTCGCGTCATTAAAGACCGTGTTCCCGCCGCCTTGCAAAAATTGGATATAGGGGCTCGCGGGATTAAAGTGGCCCTGCTCCGCCATGCAGGCATAAAAATCCTGCACCGTCGTATAACTGATATCTTTGCTGGCCTGCTCAGCGAATTTTTCCGCTTTGGTCCAATTGATTAACTCTGAGTTTTGATCTGCAAACAGACTGGCCACGCTGACCAGATTTGAAGCCCCGCGCACGGCATTGGTGCAACTATTGACATTGATCATGTCCGACAGGTTCACACAGATATAGGCATAACGCCCCACATAGCTCTTGTTGCCAGCGCTCGTCACCTCGTTTTTTTTAATATCCACCCGTGCCGTGATCGGCATGCTCATCCGTCGCCATTTCGACCCGAAGGTCGGCTGACCCGGCGTAGACGTTGAGTAATAACGTGCATCATTGACCACGGCACCCGGCAGAAAACTGAGCGCCTCAAGCGAGAGCACGCGGGCATCCTCGACCTCCGGCGTATTGGACTTGGAGGTAAAGACGCGCCCCTCCCACTGGACATGGGTCGGGAACTTCGTCTGCGGCTCAGAAGCAGTAGGCCCCTCCCCGGGATACGTATAACGCGCGCCCCGCAAGTCAGCATCCACTTCGTCCATGGCCCGGTAGAGGGCAGACTCGAGCAGATGACGGGCTGTGATCGAATGCCGGTAGTTCGATGACGCCTGGCGCTCCGTGCGCATATAGATGGAGAACGACACGGCGCTGATGATCATAAAGGTCAGAAAACCCAACACCACCAACAGGGCTGACCCTTTTTTCTCTGTCTGATTAAAGATATTCATACTTTATTACCTGTCTATAACTTCAAAAAGAATTGCCTCATTGCCTTATTGCCTTATTGCCTTATTGAAAATTCAAAATTCGACGTTCAACGTTCGATGTTGAATGTTCGACCTGTCCGCCGTAGCCTTGGCGAAGGTGGATGTTCGTATTCATTCGCGTGGTTCGCGCCATTCGATGCTTGCCTCTGATTTCCAACTTACTGACACTTACTGACACTTCTAAGACTTACTGACACTTCTAAGACTTACTGACACTTCTCCAAGTTACTTCGGCGGCCGGCTGCGGTTCGGGAAGGTGACCGCCGCGGAGAACTTGTCACGCAAGGTCGTTTGCGGCCGCGCCGAGAAACGGATCTTGTAAGGCATGCCCCAGGGGTCTCGGAAGGCGCCGTTGATCATCTGGGCATTCAAGAACACGACCTTGTTTTCGCCTTCGCCCAGCAGCTCCTTCAACAAGGCGTGCGTCGCATCAATCTCGGACCCGCCTGCTGGCAGGTTTGCTGGCCAGCCATCATACGCCGCCTCATACGCCAGCCAGGCGCCGATCAACTGACGGGTCTCGGTCTGCGCTTTGGCCGCGCGCGCCATACCTTTGGCCTTGGCTACACCTGTCGCGGCCGTCGCCATCAGGATGCCCAGCATGCCCACCACCACGAGCATCTCCACGAGCGTAAAACCTCTGTCGCTGTGCTTCATTCTCCCTCCTTTATTGCGACCACCCAGTGGTCGCAATGACGAGATTAAAAAAACGCTTTCTCACTAATGCACTAACGCACTAATGCACTAACACACTTCTCCTAGTCCGCCCACGTCTTGATATCGTCTCTGCCGCGGATATCATCCGGTGCCCCGCCCATTGTCCGGTCCGGCCCGCCTGACGCGGCCCCGACATCAAAGCTTCTCACCCCTGCTGCATTCACCTCAGCGCTGATTGTCACGTACGCTGGGAAGCGATTCGCCCCAGCTCCTTGCTTCGGATCATAATGGGGCTGGATTTTGCTCAGTTTCACTTGCGCGCCATTCAGGTTGGGTGTGACGATCGAGCCATCCTGACTGCTTCCGAGGGTATAGCCGCCGCCGTCCACCGGCAAGTAAGTCTTCACAGAGCGGTAACCGCTGATGTTGTACTCCACAAACGTAATGGAGCGCCTCGGAGTCCCTGAGTCCGGGGGGTCGTCATTATCAAAGCCTGTGCCTGTCAACGTATAAAACCTGAGCGGGCTACCGTTAAAGCTCTGGTTGTCCGTAAACTTCCCATTCGGACCCACCAGGTTTTTCGGCAGCGAATTCTGGTCAACCGCCGTACTCGCATCGCGCTGGATCGAGCCGAAGAGCGCGCGCACCTGCTGATAGGTGTCCGCACGCTGCTTGCCCGTACGCCACGCCTGGCTGGACTGCTGGAAGAGCATACCCAGCATCATGACAATCATAATCATGATGGTCGAGGCCACCAAGACTTCAATCATCGAAAAACCACTATTATTACGCTTCATATTCATTGCTGCTCCCATTGTACGGGCGACCGATCGGTCGCCCCTGCCACCGGTCGCCCCTACTTGTCCGGAAAGCCCATAAAACGCGCCTCGGCATAGTAGGAGGGCTGCGACTCCAGGCGCCTAATCTTCTCGTCATCACCCATATTTGACGTGTCCATATCCAGGGAGCGCACCATAATGCCCATGATGCGGTCAGAGGGGCCCTGCACCAAGAAGCAATACATGGCATACGTCTTGTTCTGATCGAGCTGGAACTCTGGTAACTGGTTGTTGTTATAGTCCCCTAACGCCTCATCAACAGCCACCTTGACAAAGCGTGGGATATTATTACCGGGGAGTTGGAACTCTCTATCTTCGTCTTGCCCGACTGTATTGTTTTGTGCCGCCCAAGGAGCCCAATCATCGCGCCAGCTCACATTGGTGCTGCTGGCCGCGGAGACCGCCGCATTCAGAATAAAGTCGGCAAACATGGACTGCTTGATGTCCGCCTGGCTCTGGATGCTTTCGCGCAGGCCGAGCGGATAGAGCACCGCCATGCTCAGCACGCCAATGGCCAGGACAAAGACGGCCATATTCACTTCAATCAGCGAAAATCCAGAACGTTTCATAGTTACACTCCTGAAGGAGGGCTGCCACAGGGGGCAGCCCCTGCTAGTTCAAATTAATCTTGTCGCCGCCCTTGACGTTGCCCGTGGACTCCACGGTAATCGTTGCGATATTCTTCCCGTCCTGCGCAACAACCTCAATATTCGCGGATTTTGCACGGCCATCCGGGTAGAACATCACATTGATCTGCGCCGTGTTGTTGCCCCCGGCAAGAGCACCTCCAAAAAAGACATTCTTGGGGAAGCTTGCAGGCGGAGAGACATCAACGCCATACAGATCGCCAATTTTCCACCCCGCATTATCCACGCCTCCCTGCGCCTTGATGAAGCACCACAACAGCGCTGGATTCCCGAAGTCATCCTCGGAGATCGGTGATTTCATCTGCTGGTTACCGCTATAAGCTCCACGCCCAACAAAAGCACTGACATCCGTCCACCCGGTCCGTGACAGATTGTAAAGCCGACGTGAACCAAAGGTCGATTCGCCCATATTGAAAATCGTATCCAGGGGCGTAAATTCATCGCCAAACACAGGGGTGCCACCTGCTCCATCTAACTTTGGATCCGTACAGGTCACGCGTCCCAGCGCCTTGCACACGACGTATGTGGGAGAGATCGTCTTGAGGTCCGAGGAGTTGGCATCGCTCTTAACGTTGTAACAGACCAACGCGGTCCGCGTGCCATCAATACAGGCGCGCTGCCGCGCCTGCATCAAGGCTGCCATCAGATTGGAGACCGCCCGACGGCGCGCCATGCTCCGCACCGCAGAGAAATAGCCTGTGACCGCCAAGGTGGAGAGAATGCCCATGATCGCCATCACGGCCAGCAATTCCATTAAGGAGAAGCCACGCTTATTCTTTTTTTTCATCGTTTTCACGCTTTCCACTCTCTTTCCGCTCACACACTCATTCACTAATGAACTAACCCACTAATGAACTAACGCACTTCTCCCTTACCGCCCCACACTGACCGTATCCATCGAGAGGTTGAACGTCACCTTATAATACTTAAAAATGTTGCCGTTGGAGGGGTCTGCATAGCCAATGCCACAGACACCTGGCGCAATCTTGCGGTCCATGGCCTCGCGCAGGGACATCACGCCGACACTCGGAACCTTGGTCAGCAACGCCGAGGGATCCAGGTAAACCTTGTCTCGTTTTTCAATCAGTTTTTCAAAGACCTTCGCATTGTTTTCACGGAATTCGACCGTGGGCTTATCATTTTGCGGGTCCAAGCGCACGGGCCAGCACTGCTCTGCAGCCCGGTAGTTGGTCAGCGCCTGCATCAACCCCACGCAGGTGGAATCAATGCGCTTCTCTTTGGCCTGCTTGATCGACTTCATCGCGGCGCCTGTCGCCAGTGTCGCGATAATCGCCATCACCACCATCACCATCATCAGCTCAACCAGTGTAAAACCTTTTCTCATGTGCTTTCCTCCTTTATTGCGACCACTCAGTGGTCGCAATGACGAGATTAAAAACTCAAAGCACTAATGCACTAATGCACTAACGCACTTCCCCCCGCCTATTTTCCGGTCCCGCCCCAGCTCTGCCGGTTCTCGCGCTCATGCGTCGCACCTGTATTGCCGTCATCCTTGCCATTCGGGCCGCAGGTCCAGACAATGGCCGAGGCCCGTATCACGCCGCCTTTGCCCGGGATCGGGCCAAGCAGTGAATCGCTGCTGTCAATCTTGCCATCGTAATCAATGTCCACACGGAACTGCAGCATGTGCCTGCGAAGCTGGGCATCTGTCGGCAGGCCCCCCAGCGATGCCGTCGTCCTGGGGCTGCGCTTAAGTATGCGTTGGCCCCAGGGGGACAAGAGACCAAAACGCTCAGGGCTGTTCTGGTTGATGTTCCCGTCTGACTTCACCGTCGTCACGTCGAGTAACCTTGACTGCTGCAGCACCTTGCACACCTGGTTGTTCACCACACCGCCACTCGTCAGGATCTCCTGGGGCCACGTGCCTTCACGCTGGATGTAAATGGTCAAGGCTGTCGCGACGTTGGAGACCAGCTCCTGCGCCTGCGCCTGCCGCGCCGTGGTCTGCACATACTGGAGCGCGCCTGTCATCATAGCGACCAACAAGCCGATCAACCCCATCACCACCAGCATTTCGACCAGGGTGAAACCCTTATTTGAACGCTTCGTCATAAAATTCCTTTCTGTGCGGACGTGCTGCAGCACGCCCCTGCGGACGACCTGCCGGTCGCCCCTACATCTGCATCTTACCGCCCACAATATCGTCCTTGGTCCAATTCTGCGCCTTCAACCTCTTATACGTGGCATCCGAACTGGGAATCCACGGCGGATAGGTCAGCCCGTCAGGGCCGGCAGACCAAACCTTGAAGCTTTGATAGGGTGGTGCGGAGTGATAGAAGAATTCACGGCCCCAGCCATCGGTGATCGTAATAAACGCCAGCGCGACCCTCGTACCGCCCATCTCACGCTCCGCCAGACGATGCCCGCCGGCTTCATCACCATTGACGTGGACTGAAGCAATGGTTTTCCCATCCCGGTCTTGAAGGGTCACACTGCCTGCAAAAGACCTGAGAATGTTCTCAAAACAGGGCAGCCAGCGCATGCATGCCTCATTTTCAAGCACCCGCTGCTTCGCCAAATTCTGCTTCAGCAGCTCCATATCCGCATTGGAGCTGCCCGGGACACGGCTTGAAGGATTGTAATTCATCCATTGGGCCCGTTGATAGACAAGCGAGAGCGGAGCATTAGCCCCCTCATTCGGATGGCCCACAATCTCCACGCGCGGCAGCAGAAAGGACATCAGCCCGAACTTGAACCCCTTGTATTGGTCCCAGTCAACGCCTTCCTCAAGATCCGCAGACAAGCTTCCAATGGCGGTGTTCACACTGATTACGTTTCTCGGATAGAAGAGGATCGGGATCTTGTCATCCATCCAGACCGGCGTGGGATACTCAAACCCCGCGGGTTGCGCACGGGCTGCAGCCTGCGCGCTCTCTTTCGTGCCAGAGGCAATATTGTCGCCGCTGGACTCTGATTTATGGTTCCCGCTATCCGGATCAGGCGAAGCGTACTGCGGCACATTCGGATACATGCCATACGCGGCATAATAGCCGGAGAGCGCGTTCTGCAACCGCTCCATGCGGGCAATGGTCACAGCACGCGCCTTTGAATCCGCCGCAACGCCCATGAGCTTGAATGTCGTTCCAATGAGGATGCCGATGATCGCGATCACGACCATCAACTCAATCAGGGTAAATCCGTTATTCGTTCGTTTCATTGTCTGTTCTCCTCGACTAAGCCTATAACTTGAAGAGTTTTTCAACTAATTAAACGAATTAAGCTAATTCCAATTCGTTCCATTCGTTTAATTCGTTGATAAAATTTACTCCTCCGTTTGTTCCGCCGTCCCCGGTTACGCTTGAGAACCCAAGCTGCTGATAATCTGGATCATGGGCATGAACATGGCCACCACGATGGTTCCGACGATCACGGACAACAACATAATCATAATCGGTTCGATGACGGAGGTCAAACCCGCAACCGCGTTGTCCACTTCGTCGTCATACGTATCCGCAACACGCGTCAGCATGTCGGCCAGGGCGCCAGTCTCTTCACCGACCTCCACCATCGAGATCACCATCGGAGGGAAGACCTTGCTCTCCGCCAGCGGATTGGTCATGCTTTCGCCCTCTTTCACCGCATCATGCACGCTCTGAATCGCGCGGGAGATCACGGCATTGCCTGAGGTGTCACGCACAATGTCCAGGGCCTGCAACACCGGCACACCCGACGAGAGCAGCGTGCCGAGGGTCCGCGTCATTCGCGCAATCGCGGTACGACGGACCAAGGAGCCAAACGCCGGCATTCTGAGCTTGCAGACATCCACCACGTATTCGCCGGTCTTCGTCTTCTTAAAGATCGTGAAGAGGAAGACGAAGCCCGCGATGCCGCCCAGCACGAGCAGGCCGTTTTGCATCACGAAGTTACTCGCGTTCATCACGAACTCCGTAATCGCCGGCAAGGGCTTGTCCCCTAAGAGATCCCGGAAGATATCCCGGAACTTCGGAATCACCGCGACCAGCAGGAAGCCGGTAATGCCGCAGGCGGCCAGCAAGACGATGATCGGGTAAATCATCGCGCCCTTGACCTTGTTCTTGATCTTTTCGGCCTTTTCCGCAAATTCAGCCAGACGGTTCAAGACCACTTCGAGCACGCCGCCCGCTTCGCCGGCCTTCACCATGTTGACATAGAGGTGGTTGAAAATCTTCGGATAGTTCTGCAGCGACTCGGAGAAGGTGCTGCCGCTTTCCACGGCCTCGCACATGCCGCCCAAGGCTTCGCGCAAGGTGGGATTCGGCGTCTGGCGCTCCAACACGTGCAGGCCGCGCAACAACGGCAACCCCGCGTCCACGAGCGTCGCGAGCTGACGCGTCAAGACTGTCAAATCCTTCTGCTTCACACCCGGACGCAGGAACTTGGGCAGCTTGATGTTGATGTCCATGGACTTCTTTTTGGGCGCAGGCTTCTTGGTGCCGGCAGGGGCCGGATTCTTGGCGCCACCGCCAGCAGGCGCGGGCGCGTCGCCGCCAGCAGCGCCAATCGCCGTCGGGAAAAAGCCCTGGCCACGAATCTTCGCAATGGCCTGCGCTTGATTGGGCGCTTCAATGGTGCCACGCGTCTCTTGTCCTGCCGGATCAACCGCAACATAAGCAAATTTGGGCATAAAAAAATCTCCACTGCACTGTATTAGGGATTCAACACACTCGTCGTTTATGACGCAGTATGTATCTTACCATTTGCCCACAAATGCCACAATCAAAATCTTAGCCCAGCGAGAGGCGCCCGAAGCACTCCGGGAGGTGGAAGTTGAGCGCGGAGACCGGCGACCAGGAGAGCCAGTGCGGCTGGGAGGTGCTGTCCCCGCATTTATAGACGTTCCCGCGCCACTCCTTTTCCGGCGTGCTGCCCGTATAATGCTCGAAGAGCGCAAAGGGAATGCGGTAGCGCAACGTCCAGTTTGCGGCGCGCTCCGGGTCAACGACCCGCGGCAGGGAGGACCGGATCTCGACCTGGCTGCCCCAGGCAGCATCCACGCGCGTAAAGCGGGCAAAGCCGCCAGGGACGCGCGTCGGATCTTCAATATAGGTCAGCAGGAGCGTCCCGCCCGCATTGATCTCGAAGTTAAAGTAGCCCTTGCCCGCCATTGGCTGAACAAACAGTTCGCAGCAGCTGTCGGTGTAGACCGGCCCCTGGTATTCGGTCTGCACAGACCGGACATGCGCGTCCTTGACGCAAAACTGCACATAGAGCGTTGCGCCATCGTGTAACAGATAAAAGCGCGTCTCCGGGACGTGCGCGCTCGATTCGGGCCGGACTGACGCCACCCGCCCCTCCTCAGCAAGCGAGAAGTCGATGGCGTCAAGGGGTGTCGGGGGTATTCGGTTGATGGTGTAAGTCATAGTGTTTTTGTCGGACAGGTCGGACAAGTCAGACAGGTCAGACCTTTTCTCCCTTATTTCGCCCACACTTGCCGGACCGTCACGCCGTTTGCCGTGGCCAGGGCTTCGCAGGCGTCATGCTCGGGCGAGCGGGTGATCACCTCGCCCTTGTAGAGGCCGAGCTTCACCGGCACCTCGCCATAGGGCGTCTTGACCTGCTCGAAGCGGCGCTCCAGCATCTCGCGCTGCACAGGGTAATACCGGATGCCGAAGGTGGTCGTGCCCTTAAAAATCGTCTCCCGCAGCGTTGCGGCACGTCCTTCCGGCGCCAGCACGCTGAGCACAAGGCCCGCACGACCCTTCTTCATAACCACGGGCGTCTGCCAGACATCCAGCGCGCCCTGCTCCAGCAGCACCGGGACCAGCGAGGCAATCCACTCCGGATTGCAATCGTCCAAGTTGGCTTCGAGGACAAGCAAGGCTTCGCCTGCTTGAAACTTGAAACTTGAAACTTGAAACTTGGGACACTCTGATTCCTGAACCCTGCCCCCTGATGACTGATCACTGATCACTGATGACTGATCACTGATCACTGACATCAGCGTGGCGCGCAAGACGTTCGGGCGATGGTTCAAGGTGCGACGGCCAAAACCGAAGCCGCTCTTCTCAATGACCGTCTCCTCCGGCACCTGCTCCAGGCATCGCGTCAAGACCCGCAGCAGCGCTGCGGCTGTCGGCGTGACCAGCTCAAAGGGCTCGTCAGTCTGGATGATGCGCATCCCGGCCAGCAGCTCTTGGGTGGCAGGCGCGGGATTGGGCATCTCGCCATGAGCGCAGGAGATCGTGCCGACACCCGCCGGGAGCGGACCGCAGGAGACACCGCACACCCCCAACTGTTCCAGGGCCAGGCAGGAGCCGACAATGTCCGCAATAGAGTCCCAGGCGCCCACTTCATGAAAGTGAACCGTCTCAAGGCTCTTGTTGTGGATCTTCGCCTCAGCCTCGGCCAACGCGCGGAAGACCGCGAGCGCCCGCATGCGTGTCGCCTCCGAAAGCGACGAGCCTGTCAGCAGCGCCTCAATCTCCTTCAGCCCCCGATGGTGATGCTCATGGTGCGCATGATGGTGCGCATCCGGCCAGTTGTTGGACTCAGGACCCAGGACCCCGGACGCAGGGCTTAGGACGCCGGACGCTGGACACTGGACCGTGAGACGCAGGCCGTTCAGGCCGGCGGCGGAGGCCGCCTCGCAATGGAGATGAAGCTGTTCAGGAAAGAAGGCGTTCAGCGTCTGCTCTATCGCCTGCAGATCCGCGCCAATCGCAGCCAAGGCCGCGAGCATCATATCGCCGCTGGCGCCTCCGACACTGTCCAATCGAATGTATTTTTTCATATCAGCTTCTTCCAGACGCGCAGCAGTTCTGACATGCCCCAGGCTTGCGCGCCGCAGCCGCGCGCCTGATGGGGCGCATCGCCGTCGCAAATTTCAGGCGTATGGCAGAAGCAGCCGTTGTTGATGAGCTCGAGCGAGGAGCTGAGCAGGGAGAGCCCCGCCTCTCGCGCCTCTTCACCATAGACAGCAGAGAGCGCTTCGACATAGAGCGGGAAGGGCCATGTCCAGGCTGTCCCATTGTGGTAGGCCGGTTTACGGCGGGTGTCCTCGTCGCCGGTGTAGCGTCCCTGATAGGGGCGATGCGGGTCATTGAGCAGCACGCCGTCGCGAAAGACCGACATATCCGCCTTGACCGGCCGGTCCGCCAGACTCCGGATCGCGCCCGGCACCAGCAGGCTTTCACACGCGCGCACAATGGCCCGTTCCATGGCGCGGTTATGCAGCACGTCCAGGGTGACCGCCAGCAACTGATTCGGCCGGAGCACATCCTCCTGTTCGGCCTCGCTCGCGGGAAGCCCCGGTTTGGCGCGCAGGCAGTCTGCCAGCCACCCTTCAGGCGTCACGAAATAGCGGCGCACAGAATTGGTCGCGCGTTCGGCCAGGGTGATCCAGGAGAGGTCGATCTTGTGCGCCACCAGTTGCACGGCGGCGATCCACAAGGCCTGGATGTCAATGGGATAGCCCTCGCGCGGCGTCGCAGCCGGATAGTTGGTGTCCATCCAGGTGTAGTGCGGCGGACTGTAGACCAGCCCGCTCTCCGGATCCATGCGGATGCCGTTGGGGGTGCCGTCGCGATAGTGGGTGACGATGGAGAGCAGCACGTCGCGCAGGGAGCGCTTCCCGCAACTCAGGTTCAACACGCGCGCCTCATCCTTCAGCGCCTTCATCAGTTCGCCAGCGGCCACGCAGAGCCAGAGCGGCGCATCAGAGGTTTCGCGGTTGGCATCGTCTTCGCCGCGAATCATGTTCGGCAGGGTGCCCTGCTTCTCAAAGCGGGCAAACTCGCTCAAAATATTCAAGGCCTGCTCATGGTTGCCGGCCGCGATCAGGCCGCGCAACGCAATCAGCGTGTCGCGCCCCCAGTCCAGAAACCACGGATACCCGGCAATGATTGTGCTCAGCTTGTCGCGTTTGACCACATAGAGCGCCAACGCATCGGCCACGCCCTCGGCCAGCGGCATCTGACGGCTGATCGCGGGCTTTTCCGCAGCGCCATGGGACTTCGCCTCGAGTGACGACTGCGTCCACTCGTCGTCGCTCCAGGCCGCGAGCGTCGAGAGGTCGCCGCCCTTCAGCGGCAGCGAAAACCAGCCCGGGCTGAAGAGGTCCCCGGAGCCATCCAGGCCGCGCTCCTGCTCTTCCGGATGCGGGATCATGTAGAGCCATTCGTGGGCCTTTGTGAATTCCCCGTGTGAAACCTCCATGGAGAGCGGCTCACTCCCCGCCGGTGAAAAGACAAAACCGTTGTTGTGCGTCTTTGTCGCGCCGGGCCACGCCGCCTCCGGCCCCTTAAACGCCTTGGTGGTCTCATGGAAACTCCGCCATTCAATGTCGGGCCGCAGAATGATCGAAAGCTCGTCCTGGGCCTTGATCGCCTCGCCGTGCACATGGCGCATGATCACCAGGTTGACACAGTTGGCGTGCTTTTCGATCTCCAGGCGGAAGGAGAGCGGAACCCACTGGCCCATGCCGCAGGGCACGGAGAAAAACCACTCGGCGAAACGTCCTGCGGGATCCGCATCAAAATAGGTCAGGTAGCTCTTATTAATCTCTTGCGAGTAGCCGCGATAGTTGAGCCAGGCCCGGCAGCGCGTCCAGAAGATCCGTTTATCCACCGGCACGCTCGGATGGGGGTTCACCGCCAGCATACAGTCGTACTGGCTGCGGATGTCGCCCCAGGCCATGCGCACCTGCGCCATGGCGCCCGCGCCATTGGAGAGGACCGCGTAGGCGCCCACCTGGTCGCGCACCTGACGGCCGGAGAGGCGCGTCAGCATGCTGGCGCGATCCCCGGGCGGCAAGATCAGAACTGTGGAGGCCTGGCGCTGAATGCCCTTCGGCGCATAGACTGCAGTGTGCAGCGTGCGCCGTTGCGAAAAGGTGCCCTCGCCCGAATAGGGCGGCACCGCGAGGAAGGCGCCCCAGGTGTTGTCATCCAGATGCACGGCTGTTTCAAGGCTGATGGTGCGGTCGCCCTCTTTCAGCGTGGCTGAAAAGGCATACGGCGCGCGCACCCAGAGCAGATTGCCAGAGGGGATCATCACCTGGCGGCGCGTATCTTCAGGCCAAATCCACGTGGCACACCGCGGCATGCCGTGGTTCGTGCGGGCGCAGAAATTTACAGGGTCAGCAGTCATCGACGCGCCCAGCTTGTCAGGGTCGAACTCCTGCGCAAGGCCGTCTGCACAGGATTCCGCCAGCGCCAGGCGCACCTTCATCGCCATGAGATTGCGCCGCCGCGTCGCGAGGACCGTCGGTTCACTCGGGGCGGGATCCGCCAGCGCGCTGTTCAAATATTCTAAATCGCCCGCATCATGCGTCAAACAGACAGCCTGTCCCGGCCGCAAGGTCAAGGCAGCGGCATGCAAGGGGTGCGCTTCGCCCGTCAGCAGGTCCCACGTATTCGACAGTTTAAAGGCGCCCCTGTCCCAGTGCGCTGTCACGTCATGCTGACAATCCAGATTCACCAGCACGAGCAATGAGGCGCCCTGCTCCGGGTCGATCTCGCGCAGGACGGCCAGGAAGGCGCCCGCGCCCTGCTGGATCAGGCGCAGCCGCGAGGGGGTGCCGAAGGCGGGATGGATCGCGAGCAGCGTCGTGAGCCGGAGGAGTTCGTGGACTTGATGGTGCTCGGCCGACCAGTTGAGCGGCGAAGCGCCGTGGACGTCGATCCGCTCGGTCGCGAACCACTCGACGCCATTGGTGATGCCGAAGGAGCCCTGATGCGAGAGCAAGGCTGAAAGCGCGGTGCGCATGCGCGCAAAGACGGGTCCGCCTCGCGCGGCCAGGCGCATATTGTCGTGCGTCTCTGCAAAATGGATCAGCGGCCCGCATTTTTGCGCGAGCGCGATCGCCTGCGGCAGATACCACTCCAGGGCTTCACGCCCGTCGGTCTGGAAGAGTTCGGAGTAGGCCCAGTCCAAGTTGGCTTCGCCGATCAGTTTCTCAGTGACCGCCAAGCTGCCGCCGAGGCCTTCGAGCAGGAAGACGCAGCAGGGATACTCCTCCCGGACGCGCGCCACAATATACGCCCACGTCTCCACCGGGATCATGTACCCCGCATCACAGCGGAAGCCGTCGACCCCCTGGCGGCACCAAAAGATAAAGACATTCGCCATATACGCACGCAGCCGCGTATCCGTGTAGTCCAGCTCCACGAGATCGGCCCACGTCACGCCCCAGGCTCCAGGCGAGACGAATTCACCGTCCGGCTTGCGATGATACCAGTCCGGATGATGGGTCTGGAGCGTGGCCGCCCAGCCCGTATGATTGGCCGGCAGGTCGAGGTAGAGGTAGCCCGCGCGACTGTGCACCGCGTCCGCCAGCTCCTTGAACTGGTCCAGCGGCGAGGCGTGCGTGTCAAAGTCCGCCAGCCCGGGATCGACCGAGAGAAAATCAAGCGCGGCAAAGGGCGAGCCATACCGTCCCATGCGGCCATACGTCGTGGGCGTCGGATGGATCGGCAGCAGTTGCACGATACGGAAGCGCATCGCACCCATGATGTGGTCCAGCTGGCCTATCACCCCGCGAAAGGTGCCGGAGGGCGGGATCACGGCATACCCGCGCGCATCGAGCGCGGCTTCGTGGCCCTGGGTGTCCGCGCAGCTCGGATTGCTGTGGAGCGCCTCGCCGAACTGGCGCACAAACACCGTATAGATCGTGTTGGCGGCGGCCGTGTGCGCCGGCTCGACCTTGATGCGCAGATTGTCGCCCTCGGGCCACTGCGGCAATGTCTTGCCCTGTTCAAAGAAACAGGCCTTGCCGGAAAAGATGCCGACCTCGGTCAGCGGAATGCGCACACGGAAGGTCCCGGGCTCTGTCTCCTGCATCGGGACATCGTGCCAGTCATGGGCCAGCGGGGCTTCACCGGATTCGGTGTGGGCAATAATTTCCTGGCGGCGCACAGCGGCGCGCCCGATGTTTGTGCGGAACACGGCACGCCCCTTGCGGGCGCGCTTAAGCTGTAATGTGATCTCAACCAGATCACCAGCCCACTTTAACAGAAAATCACCTGGAGTCGGATATTGGTGCATAAATGTTTTATTATTATGAATAAGGTGCCGTGAAAATGAAAGCCTGTTTTTGTGGTAATGGCTCGGTTTCTGGGGGATGCGAGGTTATTGCATGAAGCACCCCATGGAAAGGAGCGCGGGCATCTTGCCCGCAGGCAGAGGCGGCCGGGACGGCCACGCTCCCTTCCCGAAAGGAGCGCGGGCATCTTGCCCGCAAGGAGCCGAGACGGCTCCCGATGACTTTTCGTACAGGGGGACAGACAATCCTTTGCGCGAATATCCAATATCCAACATCCACCTCCGCCAAGGCTACGGCGGACAGGCGGAATATCCAATATCCAAGGGGAAGGCCCCGTTTCCGATAGGCCGTACAGGGGGACAGACAAGAATGCCCCTCCTCTTTCATGCGGGCGGGACCCGCCTACGCCAAAGGCTACGGCGTGGCAGGCGCCCACGCTCCCTTCTATTGCTGCCCTCAAAGGAGCGCGGGCATCTTGCCCGCAAGGAGCCGGAACGGCTCCCGATGACTTTTCGTACAGGGGGACAGACAATCCTTTGTGTGAATATCCAATATCCAACATCCACCTCCGCCAAGGCTACGGCGGACAGGCGGAATATCCAATATCCAAGGGGAAGGCCCCGTTTCCGATGGCTATGGCCGTACAGGGGGACAGACAATCCTTTGTACCCCCAAGACAAATAAAAAAGCCAAAAGTATTTTTCACTTTTGACTTTTCACTTGCCACTTAAAAAAAATGGCGGAGATCCGCCTTCGCCAAGGCTACGGCGGACAAGGGGGGGGGATTGCCGCTCTTTCGCTCACGCTCATCGCTCTCGTCCGGGGTTACCGGACGAGCCTCAAACGGGCGGTCGCTCTGCGCGACTACGCTTGAGCTTTGCGCGCGTTTGTTCGGACCAAGGTCCTCATCCCCAACATGGACTCCGATTGAGTCTTGGATACATCGCCGGGATCGGGCCTTATACAAAGTAAATGGCGGAGAGGGGGGGATTCGGACCCCCGGTACCGGATTTAACCAGTACGGCGGTTTAGCAAACCACTGCCTTCAGCCACTCGGCCACCTCTCCGCAAACCTTAATTAAATAAGGAGGGGTAGTTTAGCCAAAAACTGATGGGGGTTCAAGTGCAAACACGATTTTTTCTGAAAAATCGGTTTAAAGTTGAAACTGGAAACTGGAAACTTGATTTTCGACATCACCGATGATTTCGATAAACTCGATACTCTCGAAAATACCGATTACTGCTTACTGGTCACTGATCACTGCTCACTGCTGACTGCCCCCTCCTCGTCTTCCAGCTTCAGCAGGGAGCCGAGCATCTCGTCCGAAAGCTCGGTCAGGGCGTTTTCGCCGTGGCCGATGATCTCCATGGCCAGGGCGGACTTGCTTTCGATCATGGCGTCGATGCGGTCTTCGAGTGTGCCGTTGCAGATAAACTTGTGCACGAGCACGCGCTGGGTCTGTCCAATACGGAAGGCGCGGTCCGTGGCCTGGTTCTCAACCGCGGGATTCCACCAGCGGTCGTAGTGGAAGACATGCGTGGCGCGCGTGAGGTTCAAGCCCAAGCCGCCCGCCTTCAATGACAACACGAAAGCCTGAGGCACGCGTGTCGCCTGGAAGTCATTGACGAGCTGTTCGCGCTGCGCCCGGGGCACGCCGCCATGCAGGTACGGCATGTCGCGGCCGAAGACTTCGCAGAGGTGCTTCACGAGGAGATGCCCCATGGTCGCATATTGCGTGAAGATCAGCGCGCATTCGTTGTTGGCAAAGACCTCTTCGAGCTGCTCCGTCAGGCGCGTCAGCTTGCCGGAGGCTGCGCCGAAGCTTTTAGTTTCACTCCGGCTTGGCAAGGACACCTGCGCCCCACCTTTAGATGCCTTTGAACGACCCCTCTTTGCAGGCTCAAAGGGTGGGGCACAGCTGTCCCCGTCAAGCTGGAATGATCTGGCCTGCGCGCCCAGATATTGCTCGGGATGGTTGCAGATCTGCTTGAGGCGGGTGAGGGTGGCCAGGATCAAGCCGCGGCGGCCAATGCCTTCGGCTTCCCCGAGTTCGCGATGGAAGGCGTTCAGTTCGTCCTGATAGAGCCTGACCTGTTCACGGGTCATCGGACAGTAGACCTTGGCCTCGATCTTCTCGGGCAGGTCGGTGATGATATGTTTGTCGGTCTTCAGACGCCGCAAGATGAAGGGCGCGGTCATCCGCTTGAGCCGGATGCGCGCCCCCGGATCGCTGCCCGTCTGAATCGGACGGAAGAAGGCGTCGCGAAAGGCGGTGCGCTTGCCCAGCATGTCGGGATTCAGGAAGTCCATCACGGACCAGAGGTCGCCCACATGATTCTCCATGGGCGTGCCGGTGAGCGCCATCCGGTAATCAGCCTTGAGCCCGCGCGCCGCCTGGGACTGGCGCGTCTCGGGGTTCTTGATGTTCTGCGCCTCGTCCAGCAGAATCCCGGACCAGGCGACCTGCCGCAGGTCAGCATAGTCCCGGTAGAGCAGGTGGTAACTGGTGAAGATCACGTCGAACTGCGTCATCTCGCGCACAAAGGAGTCGCCATGCCAGCGGCTGGCGCCGTGATGGATATGGCACCGGAGCCCGGGCGTGAAGCGCTGCGCTTCGCGCATCCAGTTTCCCAGCACGGACATCGGACCGGCCACCAGCGCAGGCCGCTTCTCGCCGCGCTCCTTCTCGTGCACCAAAAAGGCGAGCGCCTGGATCGTCTTGCCCAGGCCCATGTCATCGGCCAGACACCCGCCGAATCCGCAGGAGCGCAAGTAGACCAGCCAACTGAAGCCGCGTTGCTGGTAGGGCCTCAGCTCGCCGCAGAAGCCCTCGGGGGGCGGCAGCACGCCGAAGCGATGTTCGTCGCCCGAGAGGCGGTTGAAGAGCGTCTCCACCCAGCCATGCCCGTGCACCTCGGCAATCGGGAGGCCGTGGCGCTTGGCCTGCGCGCCCAGCGCCAGTTGTACAGCCTGCACCGCAGGCGCTTCGTCCAGGGCGTCGTGCTTGCCGATGCGGATCGCCTGCTGAATCTGCTTGAGATCCACGACCATCCATGCGCCCCGGAAGTTGACCAGGGGCGCTTCAGAGTCGAGCAGGCTCGTCAGCTCCTCCTGCGAGACCGGGGCGCCGTTGAAGGTGACGGTATGACGGATATCCACGCGCGCGGCAGGGGCGTATTCGTCGGGCGAGGCCGGGGCTTCAGCGCCTGAGAGGTCCGGCGCGCCGCTCTCCCCGGGATGGGGCGTGACATCGACCGAGAGGGCGAAGCCGCGCTCAGCTCCGGGATTCCAGTCCTGGGGCAGCGTCACATCGTAACCGGCCGAGCGCAGCAAGGCGTGTTCAGCGGTCAGGAAGAGATAGGCCTCCACGGTGGTCAGCGCGGCCGCATGCATTCCATCGATAAACTCAGCCTTGCCGAGCGGCGGGAAGAGCATGGCCGCCTGCCCCAGCGCCAGAAGCGTGGCTTCAGGAATCAGCGTTTTCTGGGGCGCGTCCACGTCGATTTCGAGCAGCCAGCAGGCTTCGGCTGTGGCGGGCGTGCGGAGCGTAAAACGAGGACGGACCTCGCGCTGGCGGGCGCCCTCCACGGGGAAGCGCCACGCGCGAATCTGCTCCGCCAGCTGGCGCAGCTCGCGCGCCTCTTTCCAGCGAATCGCACGCGATTCGCCGCGCAGGGCCGCGAACCAGGCGTCATGCGCGCTGTAACAGCGTCCGCGCAGGGCATGCGCCAGCGACAGTGTGGTCACCACGCTGGCGCGCACCAGCCGGTCCACCCAGTCCAGCAGGATGGTCTCGACCACAGCGGCCGGAGGTGTCACGGGTTTTGAAAGAAGCGACTCGGCGAAAGCCGACGGCGGCAGGCGGTCGGCAAAGGCGCGGATGCGCGCATCCTCTTCGCTGTCGATGCAGGGCGACCAGATGGCTTCGAAGCTCGGCGCGGGAGGCGCTTCGCCGACCCGAAGTCCGGGCAGGTAGCGTCCGCGGGCGACCAGGGCGCCTGCATAGCGGAAGAGTTCAGCAAAGACCATCAGATCTTCAGCCGCGAAGAGGCCCTCTGCCACCTTGCGGTCGTCGATCTGCCCGAGCAGCGCAAAGAGACTCTTCCAGGGCAGTTTAAGGGCGGTGACCGACCAGGGCGCCTTCTGTGGCTGGGAGGAGGCTGCGAGGTCGCGAAGCTCCTCGGGCAGGAGGAAGGTCTGGGAGGGAAGGGGAAGGCGGGCGGACTTGACATCGATCGTGGGGAGCTGAAGCTTCAGGTGCGCGACGACTCCGTCAGCGGCAACAGCCTCTTTCAGCGCCTCTGTCCATGCTTTGCGCAAATCCTCCACGCCTGGATCAAAAGGGGAGTTTGCATCTGTAAGAGCGACAGGATGAAAGGCCTGTTCTCCCCAGAGATAGAACTGCTCGTCGCACCAATGGAGGTGAAGCATTAACATGGAAGCGCCATCGTACGCTATACGGCGCACGTTGTAAAGCTGGAATGGTGGTAGACACTGGAATGATGGAATATTGGAATGGTGGAATGATGGGGCGAGAGGCGGTTGGCAGTCGCAGTCAGCAGTACCCAGTTTCCAGTTTCAGTATTCCAACATTCCCGTATTCCAGTATTCCGTTTCCCCCCCTCCTCACCCATTCATACCTCCCATCTTGTAGCCGTCGAGGTCGAGCGCGACAAAACGAAAGCCCGCGGCCTTGATGGCTGTTGTCAGGACTTTGCGTTTTTCGATAACCGCAGGGATATCAGAGGCCGGCACTTCGATGCGCGCCACCTCGCCATGATGCCGCACACGGCAGTGCGCGAAGCCCTGCTCGTGGAGCGACTGTTCCGCGCGCTCAATGATACTCAGCTTTTCACGGGTGATCGGCGTGCCAGAGGGGATGCGCGTAGCCAGGCAGGCGTTGGCGGGGAGCTGGGCCGTCGGAAGTCCCGCCCGCGCAGAGGCGGCGCGGATCTCCTCCTTGGTGAAGCCGGCATCGGCGAGCGGACTCTTCACGCCCAGCTCCTGCGCAGCGCGTTTCCCGGGACGGAAGTCGTAGCCGTCATCGACATTCGCGCCGTCGAGCACGATGTCAAAGCCTTGCGCTGCAGCCGCCTCCTTGATCATGCCAAAGATGTGCCGCTTACACACATAGCAGCGGTCAGGCGGATTTGCCGCGTAGGCCGGGTCGTCCAGCTCTCTGGGCGTAACGACCACAATACGCGCGCCCATCTGCTCCGCGCATTGCAGCGCAGAGGCAAACTCGCAGCGCGGCAACGTCGGCGTGTCAGCGATAATCGCCAGCACCCGGTCGCTGCCCAGCGCCTGAAGCGCGCTCCAGAGCAGGAAGGTGCTGTCCACACCGCCGGAAAACCCGATGGCCACGCGGCCATACGAGGTCAGTAAGGATTCGAGTTTGGTGTTCATAAGATTCTGTTATCAATCAGCCGCGTCTTGCCGCAGTAGGCGGCGATCAGCGCCACATTGCCAGGCTCGACCTGGCTCACAGGGTCCAGCGTATCCGCATCCACAATCGCCACATAGTCCACGATCAGTCCGTGCCGCTCCAATACGCTCCGCATCTGTTCGCGCAAGGGCTCAGCCGCCGGATGGCTGGCGCCCACACTGCCCAGACTCTTGAGCGCAAAATTTAATCCGAGCGCGTTCTCGCGTTCCATTTTGGAGAGGTAGACGTTCCTCGAACTCATGGCCAGGCCGTCGGGTTCGCGCAGCGTGGGCGCCATGACAATATCAACGGGGAAATTCAGATCCCGCACCATGCGCCGGATGATTGCCACCTGCTGGTAGTCCTTCTGTCCGAAGACCGCCACATCGGGCTGGACGATATTGAAAAGCTTGGCGACCACGGTGCAGACGCCACGGAAATGTCCGGGCCGGCGCGCCCCGCAGAGGCCGCGCTGCAATTTTTCTTCGTCCACGAAGACACTCGCATCCGGGGCATACATCATCTCCGGGCTCGGGACGAAGACCACGTCGACACCCGCGTCACGACAGAGTTGCAGATCATGTTCTTCATCGCGCGGATACTTTTCGAAGTCCTCGTTCGGACCGAACTGGGTGGGATTGACAAAAAGCGTCACGCAGACCACATCCGCCTGCTTCCGGGCCTCTTCCATCAGCGACAGATGGCCGGCATGCAGATACCCCATGGTGGGGACGCAACCGACGCGCTTCCCGGCGCGGTGATGCTCCCTGGCCCACTCGGTCACCTCGCAGGGAAAGCGCATCACCTGCATGTTACCGTCTTTGGCGGTTTCGAGAAAAATTTCATCCAGACGCTCAAGAGACGCTTCGGGCGTGTGATGAGGCTCTCCTGGCTTGTGAAGAATGATCCGTTTTTCCAGAGGCGGGGGGATCTCGGCCTGATAATTATGCTTAACAATAATTTTCATGAGTCCAGTCTGTTATAAGTAAATGCACACGTATGTTATGAGTATATCCCTTCCCCCCTCTCTCTGTCGAGAACGATCTACGACGCAACGCGGACGAATGACAGGGTGACGGATTGACAGGGTGACCCGCCTTCGCCAAGGCTTCCTCCTACGCTCCGCTACGGCGGATAAAACGGCGCGGCAGGCAGGGTGACAGGCTGACGGGGTGAGCGGATGGGCCTGCGGCAGTCCGATACGTCCTGCCGTACTTGGGAAGCTTAGCCAAAGTACGGCGGGATCTATGAGACCGCCGACAGATGGGCCTCAGCGGCTCACCGGGACGGTTCGCCCTACCATGCTTCGCACGGGGCATCCGAAGGAGGTAGGGCGAACCGTCCCGGTGAGCCGCAGGTTCGCGCCTGTCCGCCGAGCCTCCAACTTTAGAACTTTAGCACTCTCGAACTTTAGAACTTCTTTTAGCTCACACCCAGATGCTGCGGTCGAGCGAGCGGTATTGGATGGCTTCGGAGATGTGGAGGGCGTTGATCTCGTCCGCGTGATCCATGTCGGCAATGGTGCGCGCGACCTTGATGATGCGGTCGTAGGCGCGTGCGCTGAAATTAAATTCGGTCATCGCCATCTTGAGCAGCTCGGCAGCCTCGGGCGCGGGCACGCAGTACTCCTGGACGTGCCGCGCGCTCATCGCGGCGTTGCAGGTGATCTTCGGATGGCGCGCAAACCGTTCGCGCTGGCGCCGCCGGCACGCTTCGACACGTTCGCGGATCACGGCGGAGGGCGTCCCCCGCGAGAGGGAGCTCATCTGCTCATAGTTCACAGGCGGCACTTCAATGTGAATGTCGATGCGGTCCAGCAGCGGCCCGGAGATCTTGTTGCGATAGGCCTGGATTTTGGTCGAGGTGCAGCGGCACTCGCGCTTGGGGTCCCCTGCAAAACCGCACGGGCAGGGGTTCATGGCAGCTACGAGCATGAAGCGCGAGGGGAAGTCGAGCGTGGCCGAAGCGCGGGAGATCGTGACATGGCCGTCCTCCAGCGGCTGGCGCAGCACTTCGAGCACGTTGCGATGGAACTCCGGCAGCTCGTCCAGGAAGAGGACGCCGCGATGCGCCAGGCTCACCTCGCCGGGCAGCGGATGGGCGCCGCCGCCCAGCAGCCCCGCGTCGGAGATGGTGTGGTGCGGCGCACGGAAGGGACGGTGGAAGACGAGCGCCTGATGACTCTTCAGGGTGCCGGCAATGCTGTGGATGCGCGTCGCTTCGAGCGCCTCTTCGAGATTCATCTCCGGCAGGATGGAGGCGATCCGGCGCGCGATCATTGTTTTTCCAGCGCCGGGTGCGCCGATCATCAACAAATTATGGCCCCCGCTGACCGCCACTTCAATCGCACGCTTGGCTGACTCCTGGCCCTTGACATCCGCAAAGTCATCGACATGCCCGCGCTCGCGCTGGATCATCTCGGAGAGGTCCATCTTAAAGGGGTTGAGATGCAGCTTGCCGGAGAGGAAGTCAATCGCCTCGCGCAAGTGGCGCACAGGATAGACATCAATGCCCTCCGCGACTGCGGCCTCTTCCGCGTTGTCCGCCGGCACGATGATGCCGCGCTTGCCCTGGTTGCGCATCTCGAGCGTCACAGGCAGCACGCCCCGCACGCGGCGCACCTCGCCGCTCAAGGCCAGCTCGCCGATGAGCGCGTATTGGTCGAGGTTCGGCATCTCAGCCTCGCCTGTGGCGGCCAGAAGCCCGGCCGCGATGGGCAAATCATAGACCGGCCCCTCTTTCTTGATGTCGGCAGGCGCGAGGTTGATGGTCGTACGGCCCAGCAGGGGACGGAAACCGGAGTTGTTCATCGCGGTCATGACGCGGTCCTTGCTCTCGCGGACTGCCGCGTCCGGAAGCCCGACAATGACAAATTGCGAATCGCCCTTGCCGGCATTGACCTCGATCTCGACAGAGTATGCATTGACGCCGTACACGGCGCCTGAATAGACACGTGATAACATGAAACGACTCCTTATTTATTATTTTTTACCCACGGAAAACACGGAAAAACACGGAAAAATAGCTAGATGACAAAGCGAACATGCTGCACCTGTGGGTAATGCCCGAAGTTGACCAGAAGCCCCACGGGGTTCTTTGTCGCATGGAGATAGTTTAGCACCTGTGTCTTGTGTTGATCTACGATGGCCTGCACCGCTTTTATCTCAAGAATGACCGACTCAAAACAGATAAAGTCAGGAACAAATCGCTTCTTTAGCTGTCTTGTCTTGTAGGTCAGGATCAACTGCTCCTGCTCACGAAAAGGAATATTCCGATCAGCAAGCTCATACGACAAACACTCCTGATAAACATCCTCTAAAAAACCGCACCCCATCTGCTTATATACTTCAAAACACGCACCCAAGATGCTGTACGTCTCTTTTTCATACAACAGTTTCGACATTTGATCTCCTTCCGTGTTTTTCCGTGTGTTCCGTGGGGAAAAACAATTGTCGCGCCAGCGCTATGCGTCTGGACGATAACGGCACGCTTCTGCATTGCCTTTTTTTTAATGATCCGCTAAACTCACGACCCGTGAAGTTTAACTTGAAATTCCGTCCCTCATTAACAGCACAGGAGCGCCTCGCGCTCCTGTTTGTGGCCGGCCTCCTGCTCCTCGGCCTCGTGGCCCGCACCGCAGGCGGCTAAGCCTGCTCCGGGCGTATAGGCGCCTATGCGCCCAGGGTCCCTGCCTCTGCGGCTCACCGGGACGGTTCGCCCTACCCGCTTCGCACAAATCATTCGAGTGCTTCGCGCCTGCCCGCCTCGCCATTCCACTTTAGAACTTTAGAACTCTCGAACTTTAGAACTTCTCCGCGCCTCAAGGCGCGGGCACATTGATCAGTTCGTTGGTCGACAGACGCTGGTCGTTCGCATCCAGGCGCCACTTGAACCAGGCGGCGGTATTCGTGTAGGCATTGATCCGTGTACGGGCCCAATAGTTGCTGTCAAAGGATCTGTCGGTGACATAGTACTGGCCAAAGGGTCTGTAGGGTTGTGTTGTGAAACTCTCCTTGATCCAGATCGAGACCATGGCATCGCCCAGCAAGTGGGTGAGCCTGTTGGTCTGGCCGGCCTGGTTGATCGTCGCCATCTCCAGCGTCAGCCACAAGCCGTACGTATCCGGCTCGATGGCGTGGTTCGAGAAGAGCAGGCGATTCGTCTGCGTGGGATCCATGTCCAGCCAATACTTCTCGGTCATCGTGAGCGGCGAGTTGGTCCCGGCCGCGCCGAAGTAGGAGGGCGACAGGCCCCTGTCAGGATACTGCTGCAGCCACGCGATCATGCCCGGCGTGGTCACGGCGTCAATCACGCTCGGTGCCAGCTTGAGGTCGGAGACGAGGTTGATGTTCGTCTGGACGTTCACAAGCGCCAGCGCAAAGTTGGTGATCGTCGTCTGCTGCGCAGGCGAAAGGATCTGCACGTTGTTGGAGGTCACGCCGTAGAAGCGGAACCACGGCTCTGCCGCATAGACGAAGTTGGTCCCCTGCCCCTTCTTGAGCTTGAACTGGAGCGGATTCTGGCGGACATTGTTCTGCCAGCCATGCGTCAAGCCGTCCGGCGAGATCAGCGTCGAGGTCACCAGGACGTTCGAGCCGCCAGGTGAAGGCGCGAACGGGAAGGTCTGTCCGATGTTCATCCGTCCAGGCGTCCAGTTAAAGGTCACAAAGCCCGGCGCCCAGGTGTTGGTGGAGTCTGTGCGGGCGTATTGCCCGGCAGCCACATCGACCGTGCCCGTGAAGGAGAGCGACCCGTTGTAGTGCTCGCGTCCCACATACTTGAAAGGCGTCTGAGGCGCTGGCTCGTCCGCGACATAGGTTTCACCGTTAGGCGTGTCGATTGTGTTGCGGTCCCATTCGTAGGTGATCGCATGCTCATACATGCCCATCGGACGCTTCAAGCGATAGCCGCCCGGGTAGAGGCTGGCACCGGCGGAGCCCCTGATGTTCTGGATGGCTTGATGCACGGTCGTGGTCGTGGAGAGCGGCGGATAGGATGGCACGGCCGAGGTCGCCTCAAAGGCGTAGGGACCGACCACAAAGAGACCGTAACCGTTCGCGCCGAGCGCCGGCTGGATCGCGCCGGCGGACTCGATGCGCCACGCGAGCCGTGGCTCGTAATATTCGTTCAGGATCTCCATGCGCCAGCCGCTCAAATCCATCCAGGCAGGCTGGGCAATTTCGATGTAGGGATTTATGAAGACCTTCGGCCCGATCGAGCCGTAGCTCTCATTCAGGTTGAGCTCGTTGATCCAAACCGAGCCGGGCGGGACATCGTAGGTGATGTAATAGGGCGTCCACGAGGTCTTGGGCTCGCCCGTGACAACGTGGCCGACACGGTTCAGATCCACCGGGAAGTACCAGGATGGATTCGTGAAGTGCTCCGCCGTATCCTGCGTCTGGTAGATCGTGTGTAACCCATTGCCAACATACTCGGCCCAGACAATATACTGGACCACATTGTACTTCTCCTGCTCCGGGATGCCGGTGTTCATGAAGTCGCCCGTGATGCGGTAGATGCGCTCTCCCGCATCCACCAGCGTCATGGGCTTCGTGAACTGCTTGTCCAACGGGGCATTGAAGACGCCCCAGGTGTTGGTGCCCAGCACGTAGGTGATCCAGACTTGGATGTCCTCCGGATCCAGCAAGACGTTGGTGAGCTGAGCTTCAACGCCGATGTCCTCGCCTTCAAGGGGTTGCTTGGTCACGATCGGTGCAGGCGAACCGGGCAGCAGCAGCTTCACGCCGGTGATGTCAAAGCGCGGATAGATGGCTTCTGTCACCACGATCTCTTCGATACAGACACGCTGAGGCGTCCCCACCGAAGGCACCACGCCTTCCACCACAAGCTTCACAGCCTTGATGTCGTTCGGCACGGTCGGGTGGCTGTAGTAGAAGGGACGGAAGAAGGCGTTGGTGATGTTCGTGAAGGTGTAGACCTTGTCCCAGAAGACATCGGGCTTGTTCTTGTCCCACCCAGCCGTGGTCACATAGACAGCGATGGAGGTGTTGGTGTTGCCTGCTGCGTATGCGGTGGTAAACGCACGCGCCAGGAAGGAGATGGTGCCCAAGCCGCGCGTCAGGCGCGGCGCCATGATGTAGGGGTTGAACTGGGTCATGGGGCGGCCCGGGATGATGTTCAAGGTCGGACTGTTGTTCATGTAGCCTGAACGCGCCTTGTCGACATCCGTGTCCGCGACGGTCTGCTTGTCGAGCCACCACTTGTCCGTCTCCGTATCCGAGATCTTCATGTTGTAGGCGGCCCAGTCGTTCGGCGAGTTGGTCGGGTTGTTCCAGATCACAATGTTCCGCACGTCAACAGTCGCCTTGCGGTTGGTCACGATATTGTTGATCACGCGCACATAGAGGTTCGTGGCCGGCGCAATCGCCAGATAGATGTTGGCAGGGGTCCAGCTCCCGGTAGCGGCAATGTTGAGGTTCGTCACATCCACCCAGCCCAGTTCCGTGTCATCCTGCGGGAAGGCGCCCGATGTATACTGAATCTTGAGCTGGGCCGGCACGGCAACCGCGCGGTAGTCAAAGGAGATCGACCCGAGACCGAGAATGCGCTCGGAACGCACGCCCTGAATCAGCTCCGGATCAGCCTGCGACGCGTCCAGATGGGCAAACCAGGTGTCGGCGACGTTGTAGTTCAGCCAGCCTTCGGTGATCCTCCAGTTGTCTGACGGCGAGGCCTGAATAGTCTCACCGCGCCAGCTTCCCACGCGCACGCCGTCCACCACCACCCCGACTGTGTCATTGGCCTGAATCCGGGCGCAGAGGCTGTTCCAAGCGTTCGTGGCCGCACTGTAATTCTGATAGGCATAACTGTTGACTGTCTGGGAGGCAAAAGGCGTCCAGGGCCCTAACTCGCTGGCGCCGGTCAGCACATTGACGCTCGTTGAATGCACCGGAGAGGTAAAGGTAACACCCGAACGCGAATAGATCTCCGAGGGCCAATACCATTCATTGTCATGGTTATTGCCCGAACTGGCACCAATGACAGATATGAGTCCGGTGCCCCCATCCGTAGCACCCGCACCCGAATTGTTAAGTGTCATTGATGAAACTAGCAACGTGCAATCGGATGAATGGAAGCCATATCCGCCAAAGAGGATCGGGCTCGCAGAGTCCGTCACCACGAATTCTGTCCCGCCCGCAGGGAAGGGAATATCCACGTTCTGGAACTTGACGCGAATGGCTACGCTCGGCGTGGGTGTCAGCGTGGTGTAGAGTCTGAACTCTGTAGCATTCGCCTGCGCCGTGGTGATCCGCGCATCATATGGCAACTCTGTTCCGTTCCAAGCTGTTCCCGTGGTGTTCGCACGTTTCGACTCCGCCAGCAGTTGAGGCGTGTTGCTGCCGTTCCACTTCCAGATCTGATGGGCGACATAGCCGTCGCGACCTGTATTCACGCCAGTTGCGCCGTTGATATCGCGCGCATCCGGAAGCTGCACAATCCGGTACTCATAGAATTTGCGCGGGGACTGGTAATAGGCGATGATGGAGATGGAGGGCGTTTCAGGGGAAGCCACAACCGCGTTCATGTAACATTTAAGCACATAGTTCGTGCGCATCATGTCGGTCCAGCGGTAGGCGACATTGTAGTTATAGTCTGGGTCAGTCGCCAGCGGACGGCTCAGTCGCGCCTTGTAGCTCACGGTGCCCACGCCATTGATGCTGTTCTGCTGGCCCTGGCTTCCCTGGTAGTAGCCCAGCCCCAGGCCGTCGCTGCCGCCCAGCAAACGGATGCCCTGGTTGCGGCGCTGGCCTGTGGTCTCGGCATCTGCAACCAGTCCAGCGATGGCGGTGCGCTCTGTCACATATTGGAAGCTTCCCGCGCTCCAGAAGGTCTCCTGGCCCCGGATGGGTTCCGGGCCCACGCGGACCGGCGCGGTATAACCGGCAAAGGTGATGGTGCCGAACCAGTTGCTGAGACCGGTAAAGTAGCTCGCCTGCCAACCAACAGAGAAGTTCTCAGAGTAGGAGATCTTGGGATACTTGTCATCCGCGTCTGTAAAGGCGTTTTGCGCAGCCGTGCCCGTGTTCCAGGCATTGAAATTCTGATATTCGCCGCGTCCGGCCAGGTAGTTGGTCTTGGCGGTGTCGAGCGTGAAGAGGACGTAACTCGACTCGCCAGGGGTGACAACCACGCCGAACCAGTCCGCAGGCCGGTTCGTAATCGAGCCGTCCGTCGGGCCGCAGTTGTCGCCGTAGGGCAGGACGCCGTTCTGGATGCGGTCCCGGTTGGTGTTCTGCCAGTAGACCTTGCCGGGGAATGTCCGGAAGGTGTTGGTGAAGGCGCCTGTGGCCTGGAAGTACCAGAGCAGGTTGGTCGCCTCCGCGTGGTTGACCAGATCGTATTTAGCCTGCCATTTGTTGGTGCCGCCGAGGGTCATGGGCAGGATGACAGGGTTCGTGGCGCCATTGACATAGAGCACGGTTGAGACGGTCTCGTGTTGGGACGGGAAGAGCCGCAAGGGGAAGATGAAGGGGTTGTTCGTGATCGAGCCGGAGCCGTCCGTGATGCCGCTTGCGGAGTAGAGCCGGGGCGACTTGTTCTCCGGCGGGAAGAGGGCGGGGTCGAGCGCCTTGGGATAGACTGTGTAGTCGTAGGACTGATAAAACTCCCCATTGAAGTAGCAGAGGAGGACGTATTCGAGGTCGCCGGCATCCGGATAGACGCGCATGTCGGTCTGGGGCTGCCAGAGTTCGTTGTTGCCTGCTCCATCCCCACTATCGACGAGATGCATCTTGTTGGTCACCCAGGGCGTGGTCACCTGGTTGAGGTAGTTCCAGCGCGAGACCAGCAGCACATTGGTGCGCGTCGTGTCTTTGGTCGTATTAGGGCCTGGCGCATTGTCGATCCGGAACTGGACACTCATGTCCTTGTTCACGCTCGGATAGACATTGAAGGGGGTCACCCCTTGATCCATCACCACATCAGCCGGCGGTTCGGATGCACGGATGTTGTCAATAGCAACAACAAAATTATCCTTTACGCTACCGTTAACCGTAGTGCGTACTAACTTTATAGCCATTGGCTGTGCACTATTAAAGGCGCGATTATATCTTACTAGTTCCCCGACATTTAAAGTGATGGAATCCACCTCTTCCCAAACATCAGGTGGTATGGGATATACAATGACACCATTATCAAGAATATTTGTAGCTACGTATATTTTAATAACTGGTGGTATCGTAGGTGTAGTTACCGACCCAATATCAAAATAGAGTGTGCCTATCCCGTTTGTAAATACCGGAGACTCTACTACGGCCGCAAGGCTGTTTTGTATATATGCACAGTAATTAGTGTTCGGAGCAAACACGTTTTCATTCAGTTCCGGGGGAATGCTTATGCCGACTGTAAAGCGACCCATTCGACAATTCAAAAAGGACCATCCCGATTTATGAACGTGATTAGTTCCCTGCCGTGAACCATAAACGATTGTAGTTCCATAATGCTGCCACGTCGGCGGTGTTCCATCCGCCGTCAAGCTGTAATCGTCAAACGAGAGATACCGACCTGTATCGGGATCCAGGTCATTGACGGCTGCAGCAAAGGCCGAGGTGCTAAGCAAGGTGATGCACGCGAGCAGCGCGAACTGCTGGAGCATTGAAAAAAGTTTTGTTATTCTATTCATAGCTGTTCCTCCTCCTGGAGTTAATTATTGCATCTTGGCGCGGATGGTGGCGTCGATTTCCGCGCCATTGCACAATTGTGTGGCGAGATCCTTCAAGTCCGTGGTGTTCGCGCCTGCGGGCTCCACCAGCCCATCCACATGGCCATCTGCAAAGACGACATGCGCAACCCACTTCTTTCCGATTCGATGGTTAAAGCCAAGATATTCGCTATCATTGGGATCCAGGACGCTGTCGCCTCGCATCGTGGAGGTGTCAACGGACTTTCCAAGCTGTCCTGGAAGCTCGGTAAAGAGCAGGCGTATGGCGGCTGTGCCGGACTGCGCAACAGTATCCATGTGCACCCAGCGGTGATAGCTGGCTGGATCATCCCGGTCATCATAGCCGAAATAGCGGTTCATCACATAGGAGCGATAGACACGTCCGCCCAACTGGCGCTCGACCACCTTCTTGTGGGTATCGCAGAGAAAGACCGTGGCATCCTTTCCGAGATAGGGCCAGAGCACGCCATTGGTGATCGAGTAGAAGGCCTTTGAGTTGCTCTCTGCGCGGTTCTTCTCATAAAAGGTCGAGGCTGTCATGCTGTCGCGCATCGAAACATCGCGGCTGGGATAGGGCCACTGGCCGCCGGGCGTCCACGAAACCCAGGCACCTGACGAGTGATACCAGAGGGTCTTATTATAAAGGTCCACGGATTTCCATTCGAACGAACCGGCAGTGGGGAGATGCGTCTCATCGTCGACCCCGGTATGGTTGATGGTGTAGCTCGAGACAGCCTGGCCAAGGTTCTTGAGGTTGGCCTTGCACCTCACGGCGCGTCCCGACTCAATGGCGCCGGGCACGTAGGCAATCAATGCAGCAGAGAGCATACCGATGATACCGATGACCACCAGCAACTCCACCAACGTAAAACCATTCTTTAATTCCGTCTTCATAATAACACACACTAAAAACTTTTAGCCTTTTTATCGTTTTGTTATTGTGCGCTTTATCCACGCAAAAGGCAAGAAGGAAAGGGAAGTGGGAGGGGGAAAAGTTGGGGCCGGCTTCGCTTGACAGCTACGCCGAGCCAGGGAAGTTCTAAAGTGCTAAAGTTCGAGAGTGCTAAAGTTTGAGAGTTCGAGCCGGCTTCGGGAGGCAGCGGCTAGCGTCCTTGGGTCCTTGAGTCTTGGGTCCTTGAGTCTTGGGTCCATCCGTCAGGACGCACCTGCCTGCGGGCAGGATGCCCAATGCCACTAACTTTTCATGTCGGCAACAGGGGCACGGAGAAAAACGCCCCTCCTCTTTCATGCGGGCGGGACCCGCCTACGCCAAAGGCTACGGCGTGGCAGGCGCCCACGCTCCCTTCTATTGCTGCCCTCAAAGGAGCGCGGGCATCTTGCCCGCCGGAGCCGGGATGGCTCCGCCACCATATTCCCCTGGGAGCGCTGACGTCCTCGTCGGCACAGAGCCGAGACCCGCCTACGCCAAGGCTACGGCGAGGCAGGCGGCTCTGCCACCTTGCCTTGCGAAGTTTCCAGTCGGATCCGTTCCGTAGGGCATGCGATGCGCAAAGTGGCTGAGGCGTCTCGCCTCAGGGGAGGGACGCAAGGGAACCACGCGGATGAACATTGAACAATGTATTTCTCACAGAGGCACAGAGAGCACAGAGGAATACCATTTTTCGTGGTTTTCGTGTATTTCGTGGGCAAAAGCAACTGCCCCCTCCCATATAAAAAAGCAAGGGGCCCGCATTGCTGCGGACCCCTTACGTTCAACGTTTCTCTACGTTACACCACTTAGAGAGTCGGTGCCTCTCCAGTCGTTACCGTGAAGAACTGGTAGGTGGTCTGATCGAACTCGGTCAGATCTGTCCCGAGATTTACCCAGTCCACGTCATCCAGGTCCACCTTGCCCCAAACTGTGAGCACTGCCCCGTTGTACAGAGGAGTTCCCAAGGCAACCAGCGAATCATCCGCATACTTTGCCATGACTGTGAGGGTCGTTGTGCCATCGACAACAATGGAATTAACCACTAACACCGGCGAATTACCATTATCTTCAGGAGCGACGTTCATGACAAAGGCGTTGAAGCTGTCCGGATCTTCCGTTCCTGTAATCTCGTTCGCCAACTTCCATGCGTTGAGCTCTAACGGATCGACCTGAGGGCCGGTTCCGCCGAACGCAACTGTGGACGAACCAAACGGATCGTCATTCCGGACTGCGACTTCATCAATAAAGCCCGTGCCTTGGAATCCGATCGAGTTCAGGGTCTGAAAACCCTCATTGTCTGTAATATCAAACAATGTATTACCATCAACGGTTACAGCCGTTTCATTGATTTTGACGGTTGCTTTAACAAGCGGGTCCTCAAATGTCAACATAACCGTAACGCGATACCACAAACTGGTATCAATCGCGGTTGAAGTTCCAACCCATACATTGCCACCGAGCCCATCGTCTTTAGTAACGGCAAGGTATCCATTTGTAACCGCAATCGCCAACTTTACTGCACTATCTACCGATGGCAACTCTTCACTTGGCACAAACTTAACGAGCATATCAGCATAAACGGGCGCGCTTGCAAACGACCCATCTGTCACCTCATTTGTCCAGACGCCGCCTTCGGTGTCGAGCTTGAGGAGCTTGCTGTCCGTCACGCCGACAATCGGACTATTTGCGTCCGTGACACCTGTTGAGGCATCCACAATAGCTGTGGCGTTGATGCCGCCTGTCCATACGCCTTCCAGTGTGCCACCTTCGAAGTCGTTGGTCGCACCTAGAAAACTAGCAGACGCGGTCATAGCTGTTGCGCACAGACCGGCTACAAAACACTTAGTAAGATTCATAAAAAGAATCCTCCTTTAATCAAACATCCGAAGAAAAAACGCTTTGACATGATGGTTTTCTCGTCTTTATCAGAACGATTCCGACCAAACCTGTCTTACGATTTCCCTTATTTTATACATTCAAAATTTTGCCCAACGGCCCGCGGACGACACTCGCCTTCCAGTACCATCAAACAAAACCATTCTTTCGTTGTATGGGTATATTACCCCATGGGCGGCGAGACGTGCAAGCAGAAATTTAAAAAAAGTTCTAAAGAAGTTCTAAAGTTCTAAAATGCTAAAGTTCTAAAGTTAAAGCTTTGGAGAACCCGCTTTCGTGCTTTCCGAGCTACCCGTGCTGCTCGCGCTATCCGAAAAACTTCAGCGTTAAGCGTTGGGCGTTAAACGTTGAGCGTTTGAATTTTTGTCCCGTCCTGTGATAAGTTGACACTATTTCAAGAAGGGATAGTGCAATGAGACGTCAGAGGTTGTATACTGAAGCATTCAAGCTTCATGTGTTGGAAGAGATCGCCGAGGGAAAATGGGCGTCGCCGTACGTTGCGGCGAGAGCCTACCGCGTGAGTTCGGTGTCGGTGTATCTCTGGCTTGAGAAGTACGGATACGGACACTTGATCAACAGGAGGGTCATCGTGAGTAAACCAGAGGAGCAGGACGAGCTGAAGAAGCTCCGCAGAGAGAATAAGCATCTGAAGGAGGCGCTGGCGGACAAGACGGTGGAGGTGCTCCTTGAGCGGGAGTTCTTCAGGATCGCCTGCCGGAAGGGCGGGGTAGACCCGGAGGATGTAAAAAAAAAGAGTGGCATGCTTGCGCCCGGGCCGTGAACGAGGGTGGTGCAGAGGAGGCCGTCAACGCGGCCAGAGTATGCCGGCTGCTCGGGAAGACGCGCGCAGGTTACTATAAGCAGAGGAAAGCCCGTCAGAGGCTTGCCGTCGAGGAGGACTTCATAATTGAACAGGTGAAGTCCCAGCGCCAGATCCACCCCCGGATGGGCTGCAGGAAGCTGATGGTCGTATGCGCTGAGGCTTTGCAGAAGGCGCAGCTCAGCATCGGGCGGGACAGGTTCATCGGCCTGCTGAGTCGCAGGGACATGCTTGTGCCGAAGCTGAAGACGTTCACCCCGAGGACGACCAGGTTTGACAGGGCTCTTCCAGTGGCCCGTAATCTTGTAAGGGACATGGAAGTCACCGGGAAGAACCAGGTCGTGGTCGCAGACCTGACCTATGTGCGGACGGACGAGGGATTCCTCTATCTCTCTCTGATCATGGACGCCTTTACGCGCATGGCGGTCGGATGGAACGCGGGCGACACGTTGGAGACGGAGGGGTGTCTGCGTGCCCTTGATATGGCGGAAGAGGAGCTTTTGAAAGACGTATGCAGGCCGATACATCACTCCGACAGGGGCTGCCAGTACGGGAGTCACCTGTACAGGGAGAGGCTGGAGGAACTTGGGATCAAGTGCAGCATGACCGAGGAGCTTCATTGTTATGAGAACGCGATGGCCGAACGCCTCAACGGAATCCTGAAGCAGGAATATGGACTGGGATGTGTCTTCGCGACTAAGAAGCTGGCGCTGCTGGCGATCGCGCAAGCCATTTACATCTACAATGAACTGCGCCCGCACGAAGGCCTTGGATACAAGACGCCCGCCGAGGTGCACCGGGCGGCGTAAAACGGGTGGCGCGACCCCCCTAGGGGGGTAAGAGGGAGACCCAGGATTCGCTACGCTCATCCCGGGGCCCGGACAACAAATCGAGAACAAGGTAATAAAGAAAAAAGTGACAACTTTAAATCAGGACTGGACACGGGATCTATGAGACCGCTGCCAGAGGGCCGGTATTCCACTTTAGAACTTTAGAACTCTCGAACTTTAGAACTACGCCCTGACCGTGTCGGGGCGAAAGAAGCTCCGGACCTTGGGGTTGTCGGAGGTGTCGCGGAGGTCGGCCGGGGAGCCTTCGGCGATGATGCCGCGCGTTTCAGCGTCGAGCATGATGCAGCGGTCAGCGACCCTGAAGATGCTCTGGAGTTCGTGGGTGACGATCATAAACGAGATGTTGTGGGTGTCCCGGAGGCGGAGGATCAGGCGGTCGAGTTCGGCTGAGGTGACAGGGTCGAGACCGGCCGAGGGCTCGTCCAGGAGCAGGACCTTGGGATCGAGGGCCATGGCCCGGGCGATGGCGGCCCGCTTCTTCATACCGCCGCTGACATCCGCTGGAAAATAGTTTGCAAAGGGTTTGAGGCCAACGAGTTCCAGCTTCATCTCCGCGATCAGCCGGCGGGCATCGGACGGGAGGTCAGTAAAGGACTCCAGGGGCAGGCAGACGTTTTCGAGGAGGGTCATGCTCCCGAAGAGGGCGCCGCTCTGGTAGGTGACGCCAAAGGAGCGCATGGCGCGTTCGCGCTCCTCCGAGCCGCCCCCCTGGATGCGGTTGCCCAGGATGCGCACCTCGCCGCCATAGAGCGGGTGGAGGCCGATGATATGCTTGAGCAGGGTGCTTTTGCCGCAGCCGGAGCCGCCGAGCACGACAAAGGTCTCGCCGCGCGCCACCGTGAAGGAGACATCCTTCAGGATGACCTGGTTCTCATACCCTGCCACCAGGTCTTTGACTTCTATGACTGTATTATCCATTTTTTTGCAAACTCCAACTATCGAGCTATCCGGGCTTCCCGCGCTATCCGGGCTTCCCGACCTTACCTTTTCGGAAAGCGCGGATAGCACGGGTGAAATCGGACAGCACGCAACTTTCGCAGACGCACGCCCCCCCCTACAGATCCAGCACGTAGAACAGGACAGAGAAGAGGCCGTCGAAGACGGTGATCAGGACCAGGCTGCCGACCACGGAGGCGGTGGCGGCCTGGCCCACGGCATCGGCTGAACGCCGCGCATAAAGTCCATGCGAGCAGCCGGACAAGCCGACCAGCAGGCCGAAGGTCAGGGCCTTGACCAGGCCGATCAGCACATTGGTCACGGTAATCGCCTTAAAGACATGCTGCCAGTAGGTGACGGCCGGGATATCCATCATCCACATCACCACAAAACCGCCGAAAATGCCCATGACCACTGAAAAGATACTCAAGAGCGGGAGCACCAAGGTTGAGGCGATGACGCGCGGAAGGGCCAGGAAGACCACGGGCGGAAGCCCGAGGGTCGTGAGCGCGTCGATCTCCTCGTTCACCTTCATGGTGCCGAGTTCCGCGGCAAAGGCCGACCCGGTGCGGCCGGCCAGGATGATCGCGGTGATGAGTGCGCCCATCTCCCGGAAGAGGCCGATGGCAATGAGGTCCGCCACATAGACCTCCACGCCGAACTGGCGCATGGAGGCCCCGGAGAGGAAGGCCAGGATCAGGCCGATCAGGAAGCCGATGAGGCCGGTGATGGGCAGGGCGTCCATGCCGGCGCGTTCGAAGCAGAGCATGGTATCGTGGAGCCGCAGGCGTCCCGGCCGCCAGAGGAAGGAGATGCCCGAGGAGACCACCTCGCCGAGAAAGGCCAGGACATCGATGATGTCGCGGTAGATGTGTACGGCGGCTTCGCCGACCTGTTCCGCGGTATGGGTGTTGCGCTTGGGAGGCTCATCAGCCGTATGGTCTGAAAAGAGGGCCGGATCAAAGAGCGTGAGGGTCTTTTCGATGACAGAGGCCGCGTCGCGGGTCTCCACGGCAAAGCCCTGAGCTGCTGCGCAGCGGTGGATCTCGACAATGAGCGCCTCGGCCGACCCGTCATAGCTCTGCACCTGGTCGGCATCCAGCGTGAGGGTGTCCGTCGACAGCAAAGCAGCCACCTCCGGCATCCGCTGCTTCCAGAGCGGGGTGACGGTCTCGGCATTGCATACTTCTGGTAGAGTGAGGAGCATCTTGCTATTGGCATTTCATGTTAAGACTTTTTCGCAAAAACCGCTATGAGAGCGCAAATGTCACGCCCGCCTCGCCCATGGATACATGGACGGCGGAGCGAACATTTGCGCGGAATAAATCATTTTTCCTCTGCGCGGCTATCCATTCCGCCGTCCGTGTATTCACGGGTGAGGCGGATGAGATAGCCGCGCAATCTTTTCGCGGTTTTTGCGGTGAATCTCATATTCGTCTTGGGGTCCGCATGCCGAGGAGCGTGAGGCCCTCCTTCAGGGCCTGGGCGACCATGGCGCAGAGGCGGAGGCGGCTGTCACGGATCTCGGGTTCGGACTTGAGCACGGGCGATTGCTGGTAAAAGCTGCTGTAGGTCTGCGACAGGCTGAAGAGGTAGTCTGCCAGGACATTGGGTTTGAAGAGCTCCGCGGCCCGGGAGACTGCGGACGGGAACTGCAAGAGCTTGAGCACAAGCTCCTTCTCCAGCGGCGTATCCAGGCGCAGTTTAGCGCCTTCGCGCATTGCCCCTTTCCCGCATTCGCGCATTCCCGCATTGCCGCTCCTTCGCGGAATACCGCTCCTCGCTCCAGCTTCGCTGGCTTCAAACGAGCGTTCGGACTTTGCACCAAGGTGCTCGTCCTCTGCGCGTGTTTGTTCGCCGCATTGCTCTTCGGCCTTATCGAGCAGGCTGCAGACGCGCGCGTAGGCGTACTGAAGATAAGGACCCGAGTTGCCGTCGAGGGCCAGCGCCCGTTCCCAGGTGAAGACGATGAGGGTCTGGGGGTCGTGGCTGAGGTCGGCGTACTTGATGGCGCCGATGCCGATGGCTTCCGCGAGGTCGCGCTGTTCAGCCTCGGGCATCGCCGGGTTGGACTCCTGGACGATCTTGAGCGCGCGGCTGACAGCCTCGTCGAGCAGGGCGTCGAGTTTGATCACATTGCCCTGGCGGGTGGAGAAGGTGCCCTCGGGCAGGCGCATCAAGCCAAACCAGACATGTTCGAGGTGCGTGGTATACCCGAGCTTCTCGCAGACCTTGAAGAACTGCCGGAAGTGAAGTTGCTGGCGTTCATCCGTGACATAGACAATGCGGTCCGGATTGAACTCCGCCACGCGGTTGCGGACCGTCGCGATATCCGTGGCGGCATAGTTGAAGCCTCCATCGCTCTTGCGCACCATGCAGATTGGCATGCCGTCGGCTTCGAGGTTGACGATGAGCGCGCCATCGCTCTCGACAGCCAGCCCCTTTTCCTGGAGCAGGCCGATGGTCTCCGGCAGGATGTCATTATAGAAGCTTTCGCCGCGATGCAGGTCAAAGCCCACATCCAGGCGCGTATAGATGCGATTAAACTCTGTCATGCTGATGGTGACAAAGCGCTCCCAGATCGCGCGATTCGCAGGATCGCCCTGCTGGAGCTTCACCAGTTCCGCCTTGCAGCTCTCCAGCCAGGCGGGGTCCTCCTCGGTCAGGTTATGGCTCTGGACATAGACGCGCTCCAAGAGTTCGACAGTCAGGTTTGTGCGCTCCTCCTCCGTGAGGAAGGCGCGATAGCCTTGAATCAGTTTGCCGAACTGCGTGCCCCAGTCTCCGAGATGGTTGTCCGCGATGACATGATAGCCGAGCGCGCGATACAGGCGGTCAATGGCATTGCCGATGACGGTCGAGCGGATATGGCCGATGTGCATGGCCTTGGCCGCGTTGGGGCTGGAGTAGTCGATGATGACGGTCTTGCCCTGCCCCTCGTCCGGGATGCCGAAGCGCGGGGCTGCAGCCAGCGCGCAGGCGGCCTCTGCGAGCCACTCGGTGCTCACAGTCACATTGATGAAGCCCGGCCCTGCGACCTCCAGCTTCTGGATGAAGGCTGGCAGCGGCAGCGCCTTGACCACAGCCTCGGCAATGGCGCGCGGCGGCTTCTTGAACAGCTTGGACAGCGGCATGGCGTCATTGCACTGGAAGTCGCCGAACTTGGTGTCGGTCGCGGGCGTCACGCGGATCGAGAGGCCTGAGGCCTCCTCGCCGCAGGCGGCGACGAAAGCGGACTTCAGCCAGTCCGAAAGAATTTGCTCGGTATTCATAAGAGGTGCTGGAATATTGGAATACGGGAATGTTGGAATATTGGAATACTAGGCAAACGGGATGTTGTCCGAGCGTATGCCAAGCGGGCTGCTAGCGCACTTATCAGCATGAAGTCTCCCCATCATTCCAGTATTCCATCATTCCACCATTCCATTAAATTGCTGCTTCGACGGCCTTGACCAGCGCGTCGCCGGACTGGAGTCCGACCATCTGCTGGACGATCTGGCCATTTTTGAAGACGAGGAGCGCGGGGATGCTCTTGATCGCGTACTTCACGGCGAGGTCGCGCGACTCGTCGACATTGACCTTGGCGACCTTGGCGCGTCCTGCCACGGCTGGCGCGACCTGGTTTTCAAGGATCGGGGTGAGCATCTGGCACGGTCCGCACCAGGGGGCCCAGAAGTCGACGAGGGTCACGCCCTCCGCGACTGTGGCGTCAAAGTTCGCTGTATTGAGACTCAATAGGTTTGCTGACATGTTTCGTTTCTCCTTGTTATCATTTGAGATTTTTCCGCAATTGAGATTTTTCCGCAAAAACCGCTAATGTTTCGCAAATGTCACGCCCGCCTCGCCCATGAATACATGGACGGCGGAGCGAACATTTGCGAGGGTTTTAAAAATTCCTCCGCGCGGCTATCCATTCCGCCGTCCGTGTATCCACGGGTGAGGCGGATGAGATAGCCTCGCAATCTCTTTGCGGCTTTTGCGGTAAAATTTCTCATAGAATCCGTTACACCTGTACGATACACGCTCCTGCGGCGGGCTTGATGATGCTGACGTCGCAGGGCTTTCCGAATTTCGCCGCGTAGGCACTGGCCAAGGCAGCGCCGGCTGTTTCCGCGTCACGCGGATGGACGAGGACGACCACGGAGCCGCCAAAGCCGCCGCCTGAGAGGCGTGCGCCCAGGACTCCGGGGATCTTCTTCGCGGCATCCACCACCACATCCAGCTCCTCGCACGAATTCTGAAAGAGCGTGCGCGAGCTTTCATGCGAATCAAACATCAGGGCGCCAAAGCCGGGCAGGTCGCCGGCTGCGAGGAGTTCCGCGCCCTTGAGCACGCGCTCATCTTCGCCGATCGGATGCGCCGCGCGGTTCGCGACCGCTTCGGGCAGGCCGCCCTTGTAGAGCGCCCATTCGGCCATGCTCACATCGCGCAGCGCCTTGACCGGATGGCGAAGGACGGTTGCAAAATAGGCGGCGGCTGTTTCGCAGGCTTCGCGCAGACGGTTGTAGGCGCCGTCGACCAGCGCGTGCTTGGCATGCGTGTTGCACATGAGGAAGCAGGCGTCAGGGCCCATCTCCACGTTCTCATAGACCAGGGAGCGGAAGTCGGTCTTCACGAGCTTGCCCTCCTGTCCGGCCAGGCTTGAGATCTGGTCGAGGAGTCCGCACTTGCAGCCGGCGTAGGTGTGTTCGGCCTTCTGGCCGATCTTGGCCAGGGCGACGGCGTCAACGGTCACGGCATAGAGTTTCGCGAGGGCGAGGCCGGTGGACATTTCGAGGGCGGCTGAGCTTGACAAGCCGCTGCCGAGCGGGATGTTGCCGAGGAACATGCCGTCAAAGCCTGTGTCCGCGCTGCTGTTCGTAAGTCCGGCGAAGGTGCCCTTGACATAGTTCTGCCAGGTATCGGTCTTGGAGGGGGTCACGTCGTTCGCCTCAAAGCAGACCTCCTTCATGAGGTCGCCAGCGACGAGGCGGCACGTTTTCGTCGCGCTCTTGGCCGCGGCGAAGAAGGTGCCGAAGTTGATGGCCGCGGAGAAGACGAAGCCCTCGTTATAGTCCGTGTGGTTGCCCAGCACCTCGATGCGGCCCGGCGCATACGCCACGACTTCAGGGTCGCGTCCGAAATGGCCGCGATACTTCTGCAGCAGTTCATCATAAACAGGTTTGTTAGTCATAGTTTTCCTTACGTAAAAACTTCATTGGAATGATGGAATACGGGAATGTTGGAATGATGGGGGGAGACGGGATACCGGCTCTGGGAGGGACGGCGGATCGCCGTCCGGCGGTCGATCCGACCGCCCTCCCGATAGTGTCTTCTTCCACTATTCCAGTGTTCCAACATTCCATTATTCCTCTTAATCGGTCTCTTATTACTTTCTGATAATCGCGAGGAGTTCCTCGCGCTTGGCTTCCATGACGGCTTTTGTCTTGGCTTCGAGGTTGAGGCGCACGAGGGGCTCGGTGTTGGAGCAGCGCACGTTAAACCACCAGTCGGCATACTCCACGCTCACGCCATCGAGTTCGAACATGCGGCCGTCATTATACTTGGCGCGGATCTCCTCGAGGATCAGCTTGGGGTCGCGTGAGACATGCGTATTGATTTCGCCGCTGGCGAAATATTTACGCAACGGGGCGATCAGTTCAGAGAGCGGCTTGTCGGACTTGCTGACGATGTTGGCCAGGGAGAGGATCGCCATGGCGGAACTTTCCGCTGTGAAGTTGTCCTTGAAGTAGTAATGTCCGCTCAGTTCGCCTGCGAAGAGCGCATCGGCTTCGCGCATCTGCTGTTTGATGAAGGCATGGCCGACGCGGCTCATCAGGGGTGTGCCGCCAGCGGCCTCGATGACCTCCTTGACGACCCAACTGCTGCGCAGGTCATAGTAGATCGCGCCCTTGCGGGTTGCGAGCACGTCCTGGGCGATGAGCGCGGTGATGAGGTCCATGGGGATGATCTCGCCCTTCTCGTCGATGAAGCCGGCGCGGTCGGCATCGCCATCGTAGGCGACACCGAAGGCGTAGGTACCGGCGCGCACCTTGGCCTGCAAGTCGACGAGCGTGGCATGGTGGAGCGGGTTGGCCTCATGATTCGGGAAGCGTCCATCGGGGTCCTCGAAGAGACCGTCCCAGGTGATCAGGCCCTTGAGCGTCCTGACCTCCCAGATACCCATGCCGTTTGCGAAATCGATGGCGAGATGGACAGGCCTGGCCAGGTGGGCGAACTGCGCCACGTGCTTGGCGTAGGCCGCGTTCACGTCCGCGGTTGAGAGGGTCCCGGGCTTGGCGGCTTTGGGCGCGAAGGCTTCCTTGAGGACGATCTGTTCGATCTCCATGATGCCGGTGGAGCCGCTGATGGGGACAGCCTGGGCGCGGCAGAGTTTAAAGCCGTTCCACTCCGCGGGATTATGTGACGCGGTGATCATGATGCTGCCATCTGCGCCGAGGGTGCCGTTTGCGAAATAGGACATGGGGGTCGAGCCATAGCCGATATCGATGACATCGGCGCCCTGCTCCATGATGCCCTTGGCGAGATTGGCGAAGAGCGGCTCGGAGTGCGGACGGATATCCCGTGCGATCACGACCTTTGTGCAACCGGTGAAGGTGACGAAGGCGCGTCCGATCTTGTACGCCAGTTCATCCGTCAGGTCCTGACCATAGATACCCCGAATATCATAAGCCTTAAAAATACCACCCATAAGCAACTCCTTCTTTTAAAAAATAGGGTTTGATTATAGCTGAAAAGGCGGAGAGGGGAAAGGGAGAAGTTCTAAAGTGCTAAAGTTCGAGAGTTCTAAAGTTCTAAAGTTAAGTGAAAATTGACGCTCGAAACTCGAAACTTGGCAATTCAGGGAGAAGTTCAAAAGTTCGAGAGTTCTAAAGTTCTAAAGTTGCTGTACGGCGGGATCACTGAGACCACCGCCAGAGGGCCGATATTCCACTTTAGAACTTTAGCATTTTAGAACTTTAGAACTTCTCTGTACCCCTACTTAATCGAGTAGCGGGTTGCCTTGAGCAGGGCTTTCCAGAGCTCCTCGGAGGATTTCGCAGCGAGGATCGCCTCGCGGTTCTGCTCCTTCAGGAAGGTCTCGGTGAGGCCGGACATGAGGCGAAGATAGAAAGCGCTGACAGCTGTCGGGATGGTGATGAAAAAGATAATGTTCACGACTTTGCCGGCATCATCCCAGGGAATCCCCTTCTTGGAGACACCCATGGCCAAGGTCAGGCCGCCGCCCTCGACGCCGCGCACATGGGGGAAAGCGAGTCCATTTTCCATGGCCGTGCTGAGAACGGCCTCGCGTTCCAGGGCTGACTGCACGAGCTTGTCTGCGGCGGAGATGAACTTTTTCTCCTCCATGACCTTGGAAAGTTCATCAATGGCTTCCGCGGGGGTTGTGGCCTTGAGGTCCGCGACCATCAACTGTTCAGCGGAGAAGCGGGAGACGCCGGACTTGCGGGGCTCGGTGCGGCTGGGGGCGTCGCCGATCCACCGGGGGGCGTCGGCCTCTTCATACAGGATACGGGCGCAACTGGGGCAATTCTGGATCTGCTTGCACAAGCGAACGGCCTGGACCTGGCTGATGGGCATCCGCATGCCGCAAATCGCGCAACACCCATTATGCATGGGCGCCATAATGATGTGATCCTTCTTATAGAGCCGCTGATAGAGCGACTTGACTTCAACGGGCAACACCTCTGTCAGCTGATCAATCGAGTCATTCAAACGATCCATATGTCGTCCATCACCCGTGGTTCGATGTTCATCGCGAATCAGCAACAGCTCTTGCAGCTGGTTCAAATGGTTGATTAAACTTTGCATATCCGTATCCTTTTCAATTTCAATTGACAGTACAAAACCCAGCTCTGCTTTATAAAATAATTATAGAATGTGGGATTTGGGTGTTAAACTATACAAGAAATTATCAGCCCCGTCAACCTTGCGATTATGAAAGAACTGAAAAAAGGGGGGGAAAGAGTTCTAAAGTTCTAAAGTTCGAGAGTTCTAAAATTGGGGAGTTGCGCGGGGTGAACACGTCCTAGCGTCCTTGGGTCCTTGCTAGCGTTGTGTCAGGGCGTGCATGAGCGTGTGATTCGCTATTCACGCGGCAGTCCGATACGTCCTGCCGTACTGTACGGCGGGATCTATGAGACCGCCGGCGGCTGCCTGCTTCGCACGGGTCAACTGTCTGATCCGAAGGAGGTAGGGCGAGGCGTCTCGCCGAGCCGCAGAGAGAGGCAAAATTAAGCGTTAAAAGTTAAACGTTAAGCGTTGAGAGTTTGAACGCTTAACGCTCAACTCCCAACGCTTAACGCTTAAGTTGAAATAAGGCAATCCCTTAGTATTCCCAGCCTGGACGGATGAACGGCTTGACCAGCGCATCCGCGGCAGGGTTGTTAAAGGTCATGGCGCGGCTATTCCAGACCAGTTCGCCCGGAACCCGTTGTGCGATACAGCCGACGAGCATGCTTTCGAGCATCGGGACCGAGTGGTCGACATCCGAGAAGCACTTGCCGATCCCCTTGCAGGCATCGACAAATTCGCCGTGGTGACCGCGCTTGCAACGCGGGATGACCTGGGGAATATCCTTAAAGGCGTCGCTCTTGAGGATGGCCTTCATGCGCGGCTCGCCTGTAAAGCCAACATACGAATCCGCGCCATAGTCATTGGTACTGACGAGCATGCCCTTGTCGCCGATGATGAGGCAGCCCGTATCCGGGACCGCGCCCAGGGTCGCGATGACCTGCGGCATGAGCTCCGCCGAGGGCTTCAGATTGCCGTCATACCAGAAGAGGTTGACTGCGGGCAGGCTTCCGCGCGCCGCGTAGGTCAGCTTCACGATACTCTTGCTCGGATAGGCGTCCTTGCTGGCGCCTTCGATCTTCATGCACACGGCATGGGTCACCTTGCCCAGCTTCAGGCCGCGGAAGGGCAGATTCATGGTATGGCAAGCCATATCCCCGAAGGCGCCGGTCCCGAAGTCAAAGAAGCCGCGCCACTTGAAGTTGTGGTAGGTGTCCTTCTTGTAAGGCCGTTCAGGGGCTGTGCCCAGCCAGGCATCCCAGTTCAGCGACTCCGGCACGGGATCAGACCCTTCCGGGCGCGGCATGCCCTGGGGCCAAATCGGACGGTTTGTCCAGACATGGACCTCCTTCACACTGCCCAACACGCCGGCATGTAAGATCTCGACGCTGCGGCGCAGGCCGTCGGACGCGCTCCCCTGGTTCCCCATCTGCGTGACCACGCCATTGGCCTTGGCCACGAGTTCAAAGTAACGGGCGTCCCAGATGGTGCGTACGAGCGGTTTTTCAACGTAGACGTGGCACCCCTTCTTCATGGCGCGGATTGCGGCCGGAGCATGCGTATGGTCCGGGGTCGAGACGAGGACCGCATCCAGGTTGTTGCACTCCGCGAGCATCTTTCGATAATCGCTGAAGGCCATCACGTCCGGACAGCGTCGCTTGACTGTGGCGACGCCCTTTTCGAGCGCCCCTTTGTCCACATCGCACATGGCGGCGATGTTTTCGCCCATGCTGAACATGGGTTCCCAGTTCGACCAGCCCTTGCCGCCGACGCCGATGACGCCGATGTTCAGCTTCTCATCCGGCTTGCGGAAGCGCGGTGCGACCGGGAGGAACATCGGGAAGCTCACGGTCTTGCTGCAGCCGCCCATCGCGAGGGCGGCTGTAGCGAACGTGGTTCCCTTAATAAACTCACGACGATTAAATGAAGGCATGGCGTATCCTTATTTGAACCGAGGGTCTTCTTCGCCGGGGATGGCGGCCACTTCTGCAGGCAGCTCGACATCGCCGTCTGCTTCAAAGGCTGCTGCGGTGAGCGCGCATCCCTTGTAATAGGGCGATTCCGTCTTGGTCAGGAGGTCCGCCATGCCGACGATCTGGCCTGTGTAGGCGGAGATACGGCCCATGATACCGCAGGCGGTGGACATCGCAACGGTCTCGCCTTCGTTGAAGTAGGGGCCTGTGCCCATGATGCTCTTGAGCAGGTCGATGTGTTCGATTTCGTACGGATTGCCATCCATGAAATCGCCAGCCAGCTCAACGCGGGCGCCTGCGTCGCCAGGGCGGGCCACGCGGCCGCCGCCGGAGATGATGGCGTCGTTCGTGCGGAAGCTCTCGCTGACGCTGCTGTGGCACTTGTTGATCTGGCGGCACATGCTGTGGATATGTACGCCGTCGCCGTAATCGAAGTCAATGCCGAAGAAGTCGAACTGGTTGCCGGTCACGCGGCGCGCGCGGCCACCGAAGCCGACTGCGCTCTTCGGGAAGCGGCCGATGAACCAGTTGGCGATATCGATGTTATGCACGTGCTGCTCGACAATATGGTCGCCCGAGAGTTCGGTGAAGTTGAGCCAGTTCCTGCAGAGGTAATCCTTGTTGCTCATGCCTTCCGCGCGGCGCTTGATCCAGGGCACGTTACCGTTCCAGTAGACGTTACCGCCGAGGATCGGGCTGATCTTGCCTTCTTTGAGCGCCTTGGCCTGAAGCAGGTATCCTTGTTGGTGGCGGCGCTGCGTACCTGCCACGAGTGTGAGCTTCTTCTCGGCGGCGAGCTTGGCGGCGGCGATGAACTGGCGCACGCCCGGCGCGTCGACCGCGACGCCCTTTTCAGCGAAGACATGCTTGCCAGCCTTGATCGCCGCTTCACAATGCTGCGGACGGAAATTGAGCGGCGTGGTGAGAATGACGATCTCGACTTCCGGCATTTCCATGACTTTCTTATAGCCATTGGCGCCGCTGAAGCAGAACTTGGGGTCAAGACCATGGTTCTTGGCCATTTTCTGCGCCGACTCCATGAAATAGTCTGCTGCTGCGACGAGCTTGACCTCTTGTCCGATCTTCTTTGCCGCATCCATGATATTCCTCACAGCCCCGCTGCCACGGCCGCCGCACCCCACCACCGCGACTTTGAACACGCGCGGTGCTCCCTGTGCCTTCAGAATCGTCGGTGCCGCCGCCATCATGGCGGTAAACATTGCTGAACCCTTTACAAACGCTCTACGATTTTGCATCTTTTATCTCCTTTGCGGGTAGGCGCAACGGCCTACCCTTACCAGGCAGGCACTGGGGCCTGCCCCTACCGGGCAGGCACAACGGCCAGCCCATATTCCGGTTAAGCTCAGAGACCTGCCCCTGTCGGGCAGGCTCAGAGACCTGCCCCTACGCCATTGCCCACTGTTCACGCAGCATCTTGCACATATTCAAGATGAGCTTAATCTTTTCCTCTTGCGGGATGCCCTTCTTGGGATCCGCCGGATTCTTCGGCCAGCCGCCTTCGAAGCTGACAGCCCCGCGATAACCAATAAGCTTCAAACCCTTAAAGCCATCAACATAATTATCCGCCTCCGGGTGGACGCCTGGAATGATGCGCTCTTTCAGTCCGGCAATGTGCACATGCGAGAGCAGCTTGCCTGCGCAAATAAAGGCACCCATAAAGCTCGTCTCTTCCAGCCCCATGTGCCAGAAGTCGCCCATCACGGTCGCGCCGGGGCCCATATCCGCGGCCATGCGCGCACCGTCAGCCACCTGACGCAGGAAGGGGGTCTCATTGCGGCGCAGCGGCTCCAAAACAATATTCGTGTTGTTTTTCGCTGCATGCTCCGCCAGGCGCTTGCCGGTGTTCGTCACGAAATCTTCGCGCAGCTCCTTGAAGCCCATGGGCACCTTGCCGCGCGCAGGGCATAAAATCAGGCCCACCGACTTCATCGCGCCCAACGCTTCGATGACCGGCAGGAACTTCTGGACTTCGGCTTCGCGCTTCTCGGCTTCCGCATACGAGAAATCGCTCGGCCCGCAGGCTGTCGCAATAAAGAGCTTACGGCCGGTCATGGCGGCCTTCATGGCTTCGCAATTCTTGATCGGCCAGTCGCCCGAGGGAATTTCAACCGCGGCAAAGTTGTTGGCCTCCATCCAGTCCAGCTTCTCTTTGATTTCGCCGCCGGGGATCGCGCCCCACTGCAGGCAGAGATTCAGCTCAGCGGGCTTTTCAGGTGCCGCTAATTTCGGCATCCCGCTGCTGGGCGCCTCCGCACGCACGAACGACGGCAGGTTCACGGCAGCAACCCCCGCGCTCGCTGATACCGCCAGAAAATCACGTCTTTTCATCATTTATCCTCTTTTTTTTGATTCGGTTTATTGAAAAACCCCTGTTAAATGACCCCATTCACTTAGCGTCTGGTAATTAAAACATGAATAGCAGGGAGATGTCAATGGAAGAGAAAAGGAATTCGCAAAAAATATTTTTCGATGAAAATCGTATTTTCCCCTTGATTCTTTAGGAAATTCGATTTATTTTTAAAGCACGACATGAGATTGTATTCATGTTTAACTATTAAGGAGTTACTGTATGGCAAAGAAGAATCCAACAACCAAGAGCGAAATCTTAGCTGCTCTTGCAGAAAGCGCAGAGATCAGCAAGAAGCAAGCAACGACTGTTTATGAAAAGTTGCTCGCCATCGCATACGTCGGCGCAAAGGACAAGAAGGGCTTCATGCTCCCTGGTCTTGGCAAGCTGATCAAGGTGAAACGTTCCGCGCGCATGGGTCGCAATCCTGCTACCGGCGCAACGATCAAGATTGCTGCGAAGACGGTTGTTAAGTTCCGTCTGGCCAAGGCAGCCAAAGATGCAGTTCTCAAGTAGTTTTTGAGAAGGCTGTCTTTAAAAGAGCGGAGCGTGTTTACGCCTCCGCTCTTTTTTTTTCCAGAAAAGGGGCAATAATAAATTAGGTTGTTCGTTTATTAGGCCAGTGGCGCATGACGCGTCATGAACATATTAAGGAGTATACTGATGAAAAACGTTATCTATGTTGCAACAATGCTGGTCGCCGCAGTCTGCATGGCGGAAGAGAAGAAGGGTGATGGCGCTAAGCGTCCTGATCATCCGCAGGGAGAACGCAGCCATTTCCTCTCGAAGGAGATGATTGCGAAGTTTGACAAGGACGGCGATGGCAAGCTGAACGACGAAGAGACGAAAGCCGCCCGCGAAGCCGCGATGATGAAGCGGTTTGACAAGGACGGCGACGGCAAGCTCAACGACGAAGAGAAGACAGCCGCTGAAGCGTATAAGAAAGAGGCTGATGCCCGTCACGCCGAGATGATGAAGAAGTTCGACAAGGACGGCGATGGCAAGCTGAGCCCCGAAGAGCTGAAGGCTGCAGGTGAAGCACGCCGGACTGAGATGATGAAGAAGTTTGACAAGGACGGCGACGGCAAGCTGAGCGACGAAGAGAAGAAAGCCGCGCAGGAAGCCTTTGGCAAGGGTCGCCACGAAGGCGGCAAGGGAGATCGTCCGAAAGGCGACAAGCCCAAAGAAGAAAAGAAGTAAGTCACATCTTCTTTAGCGAAAAAAACCGCGCGGGTGAACCGTGCGGTTTTTTTGTTTACCTGGAATGATGGAATATGGGAATTAGGGAATGATGGGGAGAGGAGTTTCCAGTTTCAATACTCCTGCGTTCCAGTATTCCACTATTCCATTTTCCCTCCTCACACCATCTCGGAATAACTGCCGAGATAGCGGAAGTCTTCGATCTGGCTTTCGAGTTCGCCGATGAGTTGCGAGAGGGCCGGTGAATAGACCGAGCTTTCAACGTCGAAGTAGAACATGAATTCGAAGTTGCGCCCGGGGATCGGACGGCTCTCGAGCTTGACCAGGTTCATCCCTAAGGCGTAGAAGCGGACCAGCACGCGGTAGAGTGCGCCCGGCTTATGCGGGATGACCATCATGAAGCTGGTGCGGTTCGCGCCCGGATAGATTTCCAGCTGATTGGAGATGCAGATGAAGCGCGTGTAGTTGCCGTCGTTATTCTGAAGGCCGTCTGCGATCACCGAGAGCTCATAGAGTTCGGCGCAGGACTTCGACGAGATGGCGGCCACGTCTCTGCGCTTGCTCTCCGCCACGTACTGTGCTGCGGCCGCTGTATTCTCGGCCACTGTGATCTTCACATTTTTCAGCGTGGAGAGGAAGGTCGAACATTGCGCCAGCGCCTGTTCATGGGAGATGATCTCCTTCACGTCATCCATTGTCACGCCCTTGTTCACCAGCAGGGTGTGCGCCACTTGGATGCGCGCGGTGCGCACAATATTGACATTGTGATGTTGCAGCAGATCGTAAATCTGATTGACCGAGCCCGCCGTGCTGTTTTCAATCGGCAACACGCCATAGCGGCACAGGCCGCTGCTCACCGCCTGGATCACGTTTTCAAACGTGGTGAAGTACATGATGTTCGGAATGGCGAAGAGTTTGTCGCACGCATACTGCGAGAAGGCGCCCTCCATGCCCTGACAGGCCACGACAGCCTTCTCCGGAAAGAGCTTGGGGGTCTGCTCGACCGCCTTTTCAATCTTTCCGCCCAGCTTGGACGCATCCGCCAGAAATTTATGCTGATACGAACGGCTGACATCCATCAGCATGGAGAAGAAGACGCGCATATAAACTTCGAAATCGCTTCCAGCGCTCTCCGAGACTTTGTGCAACAGGCTGCGCTCGCGCGACACATCAAAGACCGGCATGCCGCTCGCCTTTTTGTACTTTGCAATCTCGAGTGAAATCTGCATTCTGTTCTTGAACAGTTCCACTAATTGCGTATCAATCTGGTCAATCTGGCTTCTGAGGTTATCTATGTTCATCTTGTTGCTCCTTACATTCACGTCCTTTTTTCAACAGTTCACAGAGCCGCGTGGCATCCTGCTCGGCGATCGCCTCGCGATACTCCCGCAAGGCACTGGTCAGTTCATCGATCTCGCGGATCAAATAGTCCCCGTTCTCCAGAAAGAGTTCGGTCCAGAGCTTTTCATTCAAGCGCGCCACACGCGTGAGGTCGGCAAAGCTCCCGGCGGAAAAACCATGGTGCATCCCTGCGCGCGGACTCTTCACATACGCATTGGAGACCACATGCGCCAATTGCGAAGTGATGGCAATGCGTTCATCATGTTGCTCCATGGTGGTCCGCAGGACCCGGCCGAAACCGATGGCCAGAAAGAGCTCCTCGACGCGGCGGATAATGGCCTCATCCTCGCCCGCGCGCGGAACCAGGAGCATGACCGCGCGGTCAAAGAGCGTGGTCTGCGCTGAGCCGAAGCCGGAAAATTCGCGACCCGCCATGGGATGTCCGCCCAGGAAATGAAAGTTGTTTTGAGCGGCCACGTCAAAGCCGAGCGTGCAGATCGACCGCTTCACGCCGCAGCAGTCCACGACCAGCGCCCCGGGGGCGATTTGGCTGGCGTGCTCGCGCAGGAAGGCGAGGCACCCCACGGGCGGGATCGCGAGGATCAGCGTTTCGCAGGTCGAAAGGTCGGCAAGGTTTAGCCCCCCTTTGATCACGCCTGCGGCAGACGCCTCGGCAATGGTTGCAGGGTTGAGATCATAGCCGAGCACCTCATGCGCGGTGCGGGCGTGCAGCGCCTTGGCGAGCGACCCGCCAATCATTCCCAAGCCGATGATGCCTATTCTCATGAGCGGCAGACCTCCAGGATGCGGCGCACATGGATCGCCACGTCGTCGAACTGCTCGGGTGTCAGCGACTGCGCGCCGTCGCAGAGCGCATTCGCGGGGTCGTTATGCACTTCGATGATCAGTCCGTTCGCGCCGCAGGCCGCCGCAGCCAGCGACAGGGGCTTCACATAACGCGAGAGGCCGGTGGAGTGGCTGGGGTCAATGATGACGGGCAGATGGCTCAGCTCCTGGATGACTGGAATCGCGGACATATCCAAGGTGTTGCGCGTGTAGGTTTCAAAGGTGCGAATACCGCGTTCACACAGGATGACATTCTTGTTACCGCCGGCAAAGATATACTCCGCGCTCATCAGCAGTTCTTTGATGGTGTTCGCCAGCCCGCGCTTCAGGAGGACGGGCTTGTTGGAGCGCCCCAGCTCGCGCAGCAAATCAAAATTCTGCATGTTGCGCGCGCCGACCTGGATCACGTCCACATCCGAGAAGAGGTCCAAGTGGTTGATGTTGATAATCTCCGAGACCACGGGCAGCCCCGTCTCCTTCTTGGCCTTGGAGAGCAGTTGGAGGCCCTCGGTCTGGAGCCCCTGGAAGTCGTAGGGCGAGGAGCGCGGCTTGAAGGCGCCGCCGCGCAGCATATTGGCCCCGGAGGCCTTGACGCGCCTGGCGATCTCCATGATCTGCTCCTCGGACTCGACCGAGCAGGGGCCGGCGATCAAGCCGAAGTGGCCGCCGCCGACCTTGGCTTCGCCGACGGTGACAACGGTATCTTCGGGATGGAACTTGCGGTTGACGCCCTTGAAGGGCTCGGTGATCCGGATGACCTTCTCGACCATCTCCAGCCCTTCCAGGCATTTGACATCGACCTTGGTGGTGTCGCCAATCAGTCCGATGATCGTCTGGAATTTGCCTTCGGACACATGGACGCCGATGTTCTGCCGCTCCAGCCATTCCTTCAAATGGGCGATCTGCTGTTGTGAACTGCTGCTCTTCAATGTGATAATCATAATCCCTCCAAAAAAAAACCCCACAGTGTTTGTTCACTGCAGGATGCTGATTTTCTCTTGCTTCAAAACGGGCATGGCGTCTACAGTGAAAAAAATTCTACCCTTGCGTAGTCATACGCAAAGTAACGGCTAAACTTGACTGTAAACACGTTTCGCTTCATAACAAAGTCTCTCTTAAAACGCCATTATTTAACCCGATCCCCCTTGAAAAGTCAAGCGTGTATATGGATTTATGATTTTGTTCGTAAGATGCTTGAGGATTTTTGCGCTTTTAGGTATTATAGTCCCATGACGACAGCACCTCAGATCAAGAAGGCTGGCGGCGATAAACGCTGGCTTGTGAAGAATGAACAGGGCGAGACCTTCGGCCCTGTGGATTTTGAGACGCTCAAGCTCTGGGCCCAGGACGGCCGTTTAGCCCCCACAAACACCCTCTCGGATGACAAGACCACATGGAGCGCGGTCACCCAGTTTCCCGAGTTGGAAATGGATTGGGTCGCAGAGGTCTCGCCGGGCGTGTTCTACGGCCCCATTCATAAGCTCGCACTGGAGTCGCTCAAGAAGGAGGGCTCCTTACCCGCAGAGGCTGTGGTCTTCCAGCGCCCGCCCCCTGTGCGGTCGGCACGCAAGACGCAACCTGTTTCTGCGATTTATCCGGTCTTTCCTGTAGCGTCTGGACAGAAGAACGCCCCCGACGCGCTTCGCGCCCTGGAACGCCAGCTCGACCTGGAGCGGCAGCGCTCCCATGACATCATGAAGGAGCTTCAGCAGGTGGAGGTGCATGTCGCCGCTGCAGAGGCCCGGGCCGAGGCCTCCGAGAAGGCGCATAAGCATTATGCCGCGCAATCCGAGCAAGCGCAGCTGCTGCTGACGGCGCAACTGGAGCAGGTGAACAAACAACTCGCCCATATCCATGCGCAGGTCCTCGCCAAAGACGAGAAACTTCAACGCACGGAACAGCGTATCGGCTCGACAGAAAAACTGGAGTCCCTGATCCACGAGTGCCTGACGCGCCTGGGGAATCAGCAAAAAGAGTCCGCCCCTGCATCCCAGCCCGAGCCGACGTCTAGCGTACTGGCCTCCGCGCTCTCGACCCTGCAGACCCGCCTCACCTCCGAGCTGAACCAAACCTTCCTCATCGAACTCGAAAAGTCCTCGGAGCGCCTCACCAGCACCCTGACCGCCACCCAGCGCGAAACAGCCGCCCAGGCCAGCCAAGCCCTCGCCCACGCAGTCACACAGGCAGTCACACAGGCAGTCACACAGTCGGTCACACAATCGGTCACGCAGGGGAACGCGCCCATCACTGAGCAACTGGTGCGCAACCGCGAAGAGATCGAGCGCTTTAGGTCCGCGCTCAATACGTCGCGTGCACAGACGTCAGAGTCTGTTGTCAGCGCCGTGTCGACCCTGATCACCAAGGAGCACGACGACCTTTACGAAAAGCTTTCGGGGGGACACGACGAGCTGTTCAAAAAGATTATGGAAGAGACGGCCGCAGGCCATGAGCAGATGATTGAGCGGACCGAGACGGCCATGACACACGGCCGCGAGCTGATGATGCGCGTCACGGGCGATTCGCAGCGTTTGTCCATCGAATACATCGTCCGCGAACTGACCGCCGCCATGAACCAGGCCCTCCAAGCCGGACGCGAAAACCTTCTTCACTCCATGCGAAGCGGCTGGACAGATGTCAAACAGCAGACCGCCGTCATCGAGTCTCAAATCCAGAAGCTGAAGGAGTTCCATGAGCGACTCGAGCGGGAATTGACACAGACGCTTGACCGGCTTGTGGCCACCGCGGCAGCCAGCAAGCCCACGGTGGAGCGGACGTACGTCACTGCGGAAGCCGTGGAGGTGATGCCGCCGGAGCGGCCGCGCAAAAAGGTGCAGCCCGAGCCTGAAGTCATGGATCCGCCCCCTGCGGGGAACGGGCAGGCCGGCGCAGCCAAGGCTGCGGGAACGGGCGTTTCGATTGCCGACATCGAGCAGCAGGCACGGCGCGAACTGGAGCGCTTGGGCGCGCAAGGCATGAACATTTTTAAGCGGAAGAAATAACGGAGACTGACGCATGGCACAACCGTCACAAAACCAAGAGGAGCAATGGTTCCTGAGAACCAGCGGGGATTCCGTATTCGGCCCCGTGACGCCCGAGGGGCTTGTTGTCTGGGCTGAACAGGGGCGTGTCTTGCCCGGCCACGATGTCTCGACAGACCGGAAAAAATGGGTCCCTGCCGTCTCGCTCGATTTTCTCAAGATGCAGTGGTATGTGGACAATGGCGACGGCGATTTGCGCGGGCCCCTTAACCGCGCCGCAGCCGAAGCCCTGGTCAAAAGCGGCAAGGTCAGCGACCAGGCGCACATCATCTCCGCCGAGGAGGTGGACCTCTCTGAAACCCCCGAGGAGAAGCCCAAGGGTGGAGCGGACAAGCCCGCCCCCGCCTCGCAGAAGGCGCTCACCCAGCGTATCCAGGAACTCGAACTCCAACTGAATGAGCGCGTGCGGACAGGGAAGCCCGAGGCCAACACGCAAACCGTCGGCCAACTGACCCAGGAGCGCGATGCGCTTGTTGCGCGGGTCACGGAGCTGGAGACGCTCTGCGAGACCTTGAAGCGCAATGCGGAAAAGGATCTCCGCTCAGCGGAGCGAAAGCTGGAGGCCCTTCGCGGACAGAACAAGAAACTGGAAGAGCAGGTGGAGGATCTGAAGGCCCATCTCACGCTCACGCCCCCTGTTCCCGAACAGACCGCGCCCCCCTCAGATGAGGCGCTCATCCGTGAGCGAGATGACCTGAGCGATAAGCTAGCAGAGGCTGAAATTAACTGTGCGCAGGCACTGGAGAGACTGGACGTGATACAACGCGAGCGCGACCAGCTCCAGTCCCAGGTGAGCGCACTGGGAAGCGAACAGAACCAGCTCCAGAGCACCCAAGCCCTGGACATCTTAAAACTCGAGGAGTTTCATGAAAAGCTGAATGCGGCGCAAGGGACGAATGACGGACTCCGGGAGGTCATCACCCAGAAAGACGAGCAGGCCGCCCAACTGCAGAAGCAAATCGCCCGCCTGCAAGAGGACCGCGCACTCTGCGATGAACGCCTCGCAGAGAGCGCACGCACCTACGCAGAGGTCTGCGAACAGCTCAATACGGCGCGACAGGAAACCCTCCAGTGGCAGCAGGCCTACGAGAAGCACGAGAAGGAGCGGGAGGAGTCGATCTCCCTGGCCGACGCCGTGGAGCGGCAATACAGCGAGGTCTTAGCGCAGGCCGAACAGATGAAGCAGGACTTTGACCAGTTGCACCAGGCATACGGGAAATGCATGGAGGAGCAACAGAAGGCGAAAGACCGCGCCGCTGAAGCGGAACGCGACTTTGCCGACTTGCTGGCCATGGCCAACACGCGCGACACCGAATACCTGGAAAAGATCGCGGAGCTCGAGCGCTTCAGTTCGCAGTCCCCTGAGAAGATTGCACAGTTCTATGCCGACCAGGCTGCGATCTATCAGCTCTTCAAAAATGAACTGGAGGCCCTCGGTAAAGAGCAGGAGGCCGAGCGTGAGCATTTGGAGACGCTCAAGCAGATCTCCCTCAAGCGGCTGGACGTTATCCAGGAGCGCAAGCAGTCCTTGACCAAGCAACTCGGCGCTGGCCCGGCAGACATGACGCGCCTGAGCGCACGCGAACAGACCGCCGACCCGGCTGCTGCGCGCATCCGGAGCGAATTTGACAATCTGCGCTTCGTGCATGAGCGGGACATGCGTTCCGCGGACGAGCGGGAACGCGACCTGGTCCGCAAGTTGCGCATGACCGAAGCTGAGGCGAACCGGCTGAAGACCCTCGCCCTCGAAGGGGAGCGGGCCAGCAAGCAGGTACAAGAACTGGCAGACCAGCTCCAGCGGCGCGAACACGAACTGGCGGAAGAGCGCAAAGTCCGCGAAGCCGAGCGCTCCCAGTTCCAGACCAGCCATCAAGCGCTGGTCACGCGCATTGAAAACTTGGAGCGCGACGCGCCCCCGCCGAAGCAGGACCTCCAGATGGCGGAGGGAAAGCCTGGCAAACTCCCCACCTGGATGCGCTTAAAATAAGGCGCTCATCTCCTTGTATTCCCCCCTGGTTTATGCTTAACTACACGGCTCCATGACCCTAGAAACACAAACAAAAGTTCCCGGAACCTTCGAGGTCCTCAAAGAAGACCGTCACACCGGCGCCCGCCTGGGCCGCCTCTGGACTGCGCATGGCGCAATCGATACGCCTGTCTTCATGCCGGTCGGCACCCAGGCGACCGTCAAAGCCCTGGAACCGCGCGACCTGGACGCCGCGGGCGCCTCCATCATTTTAAGCAACACCTATCACCTGCTGCTGCGGCCGGGCATGGAGGTCATGGCAGCCTGCGGCGGCCTCCATCGCTTCATGGGCTGGAATAAGCCGATCCTCACGGACAGCGGCGGCTTCCAGGTCTTCAGCCTGAATAATCTGCGCAAGATCACCGAGGAGGGCGTGACCTTCCAGTCGCATATCGACGGGGCGTCCATCTTCCTGGGGCCCAAGGAGGCCATGGAGGTGCAGCGCATCCTGGGCTCGGATATCGCGATGTGCTTTGACGAATGCATGCCCTATCCCTGCGAATTTGATTATGCCCAGAAGTCGGTCGCCAAGACCCTGAGGTGGGCTGCAAAATGTCTGGAGCAGCCGCGGGCCCCGGGACAGCTCGTCTTCGGCATTGTCCAGGGCGGCGAGTACACCCTGTTGCGCGAGCACTGCGCCAAGGAGCTGATCGCCATGGGCTTTGACGGCTATGCCGTGGGCGGCGTCAGCGTGGGCGAACCCGAGGACATCATGCTCAAGGGCGTGGCGGACGGCACGCGCCTCCTGCCCCGCGACCGGCCGCGCTATGTGATGGGACTTGGTGACATGTATCAGATGTGCGAGTCCGTGGCCTGCGGGGTGGATATGTTCGACTGCGTCATCCCGACGCGCGTGGCGCGTCATGGCACAGCCTATACGCGCACCGGCTCCTATCCTGTGAAGGGCGGCAGCTACAAGACCGACATGCGTCCGGTCGAAGAGGGCTGCACCTGTTACTGCTGCCAGAATTTTTCACGCGCCTACATCCGCCACCTGATCAATGTCAGCGAGATCCTGGGCGTGCGCCTCTTGTCGATCCACAACATGCACCGCTATCTGGAATTTATGCGCGAGATGCGCGAAGCGATTGCCAACGACTCTTTCGCCGAGTGGCGCAAGGAGCTGGCAACGATATTGAGAACAACACCGTAGGGGCAGGCCGTCGCGCCTGCCCGCAGGGTAGGCCGTTGCGCCTACCCGCAGGGGTAGGCCGTTGGGCCTACCCGAAAGGAAAACAATGCACACACTGATGATGATGGCCCAGGGCGCAGCACCGGCGCAGGGCGGCTTGGCTGGAATGGGGGGCATGCTGCTCCCGATGATCCTGGTCTTCGGTATCTTTTACTTCATGATGATCCGTCCGCAGCAGCGCAAGGAGAAGGAGCGCATGAAGACGATCTCCGAACTCCGCGCAGGACAGCGCATCATGTTCGGCGGCGGGATCATCGGCACCGTCTCCGAGGTCCGCGAGCACACCTTCCTGGTGGAAGTCGCGTCAAAGGTCTCGATCGAAATCGCACGCGGCGCGGTCTCCCGCGTGCTCCAGACCGATGAAAAGCCAATCCTTGACGACCGGAAGTAACGTATGTATCGCACCGGAATAGGTTTGGATTCGCATCTGCTGGTCGAGGGCCGTCCGCTCATCCTGGGCGGCGTGGCCATCCCGCATGAACGCGGCCTGCAAGGCCACTCGGATGCGGATGCGCTGGCGCATGCGCTCTGCGACGCCCTGCTCGGCGCGACAGCCGATGGTGACATCGGCCAGCACTTCCCGGACAAGGATCCGCAATGGAAGGGCGCCGACAGCATGACCCTCCTGGCCCTCGTGGTGGCGCGTGTGACGCGCGCGGGCTGGCGGATTGTGAACACGGATGCAACGATCATGGCCGAAGCGCCGAAGATGGCCCCGCATATCCTCGCGATGCGCACCCGGCTCGCCGAGGCGATGGAGATCAACATCTCTCAAGTTTCGGTCAAGGCAAAGACAAACGAAGGTATGGACGCTGTCGGCCGCCGCGAAGGCATTTTCGTGATGGCGACCGCACTCGTGGAGCGCGTATGATTATAGAACCCCATATTCACATGTTTTCACGGACCACGGAGGAGTACCAGGCGATGTACGCCGCCGGCATCCGAGCCTGCGTCGAGCCCTCTTTCTGGCTCGGCTCGAACCGTCGCTATGCCGGCTCCTTCTTTGACTATTTCAAGCTGATCCTGGAGTTCGAGACGGTGCGCGCGGCGCGCTTCGGCATCGACCACTTCAGCGCCATCGCGATGAACCCCAAGGAGGCGGATGACCGCGTGTTGGCGGACGAGGTGATTGACGGCATGCTGCCCTACCTGGACCATCCGCGTTGCGTCGCGCTGGGCGAGGTGGGGCTCAACCTCATCACCCCCAACGAGGAGCATGCGATGCTGCGCCAGCTCCAGATCGCGGAAGACCGCAAGATGCCGGTGATCCTCCATCTGCCGCATGTGGACAAGCTGCGGGGCGCGCTGCGCATCCTCGACCTGATCAAGGTGCACGGCTTTACAGTCGAGCGGATCGACGTGGACCACAACACGGAAGAGACGATCAAACACACGCTGGACTCGGGCTGCTACGCCGGCATGACGGTCTACCCCTACTCCAAGCTCAACCCCCAGCGCGTCTCCGAGATGGTCAAGCAATACGGCCACCAACGCGTGATCGTCAACGGCTCGGCCGACTGGGGCGTCTCCGACCCCCTCTCGCTCATCAAGGTCGTAGACTACATGCGCAAAGACGGCCACGCAGAGGCGGTGATCCAAGACCTGGTCTTCAACACGGCGATGCAGTTCTACTCCGCCTCAACGCACTGGACCCCTAATTTTGGCATTGTTCCGGTCGATCCAGCGACTTATCAGCGTTAAAAAATGATTTTATGGCAATATAGTGACGCTCTTTACGTTTTAAGCTATGAAAGAAGTGATTCCAGACGACTCGACAAGCGATGCTGATCTGCTGGCGGCCTATGCCAAAGGCCAGGTGGCATGCTTGGATGTGTTGGTCGGGAGATACCGGCAGGCGCTCTTCTCCTGGTTTCTGGGAATGACGGGCAGCCGGTCCGATGCGGAAGATCTCTTTCAGGATGTGTGGATCAGGATCATCCGGAATGCGGATCGCTTCAAGGATGTCTCGTTCAGGGCTTGGATGTGGCAGATTGCGCGGAACCTGCTGATTGATTTCAGGCGCAAGCGGAAGCCGGATATCAGCCTGGACGATGTGGAGGATGCCGAGGATCATCCGCTCCTGGATACCCTGGTTGCGCCGGAGGCGAGTCCGCGGGAAGCGTTGGAGCGGACCGATCTGGCGAGGCGGGCCATGCTGGCCGTGGGAAAGCTGCCGGCTGTCCAGCGGGAGGTGTTCCTGATGCGGACGCAGGGCGATTTGCCCTTTAATGAAATCGCCAAGGTGTTGAAGATTCCGCTGAACACGGCCTTGGGCCGTATGCATGATGCGACGACGCGTTTAAAACAATTGCTGACAAAGGAGATGATGTGAGATGAATACGACAACCCCATATAGCGAGGAAGCTCTGCTTCGTGACCTGGACGCGCTTGCGCCCCTGGTCAAGGAGGGCTTTGCGAGCCTGGAGGGGCCTTCGCCCCGCGTGTTGAATGCGATTCACGAGGAGGCGGTTGCGCAGGCGATGCGGCGCAAGACACGGGTTCACATCACCTGGCGTGTACGTTTCGCTGCAGCGGCTGCGGCTGCTGTGCTTTTGGGAGGCATATCGCTCCAGACCTGGCGCACCTGGAATAGCGGCAGGCATGACGCGCAGATGGTCCAGCTCTTGCGCATCTCGACACAGGGCGCGGGGTCAACCGAGCATGAGCTGGCTGACACGTCTGAACTGGCCACCTTCCTGCTGAGCATGCAAGGCTTTGACCGGGACTCCTACTTTAGCTCTCCGGATGGAACTGAATCTCTTTGGCTGTAGCCCAGAGGCGCTCAATATTATAATAGGCGCGGGCTTCCGGCGAGAAGACATGGACAACGGCTGTCACGTAGTCAACGATGACCCACCCGCTCGAAGATTCTCCTGACGTGCGATAACTCGCAATATTATGGGTCTTCATGCGGTGCTGCGTTTCTGCAATCAAGGCTTTCAGGTGCGGGGCGGATGTGCCTGTCGCCACGACATAAAAATCCGTGACCCCTGAAATACCCCTGACATCGAAAATACGGATGTCGTCTGCCTTCTTTTGATATAACGCGCGTGCTGCCTCTATTGCCATTTGTTCAGAATTCATGTTTATATAATGCCTGTTTCTTGCCCAAAACTCAACACCGAATTACTGTTGGGCGGGTTTTAATGCCGGGTCGTCCAGGTCCAGCCGGTAGAGGATCTGCGTGTAGTCATAGCGGGGCGTCGGCGCGGGCTTGTTCGCGAACGTCATGGTATAGGAGCCTTCAAACAGGATAAACGGCGCCTTTTCAGGGGTGTGCTCCGTGTGCAGCCTGGGGTTGTAAAAGGTATAATTGTCATGCGACAGGACCTTCACGGCCTTGCCCCAGGGGCCGAGAGGCGAAGCCGCCTCTGCATACCAGAGTTCGCCAAAGGCGGAGGGTTTGCCAAAATGCTCCATGAAGACCGTGACCCAGCGTTTCCGGAAGGCGTTATAGGCCATGGAGCCTGAATGGGGCTTCACCGGCTTCCCGTCGCCCGCGGCTGTCAGAGAATCCTGCGGTTTGAGCGCTTCCCAGGTTGACTGATCCTGCCAGGCCTCAAAGGTCGCGGGAAAGCGCATGCGCGGCAAGGGATCACCCATGAGCATCCACGCCTTGTTGTCTGCATCTGTCCAGCGATTCGGATGGCCGTCCGGCAGCAGCGGCTGTTTCGGCGCGGTTTCTGATTTCGTCCAGATCACCTGGAGCCGTTCGAAATTGAGGGTCTCGTCATTCCAGACACACAGGCCGGCTTCGTAGGCGTCCAGCGGCGGCTTGATCTTGACATACGTGGCTACCAGATGATACGTGCCCGCCTTGTCCGGCAGGCTCATATAGCCGCTGATCCAGGTGGGCCCGCTGCCCGGCATCTTGGCCACGCCGCGCGGAAAGCCCTTGGCGTCCCGGAAGTAGTTGTATTTCACACGCAGGGGCGGCTCAAAGGAGGTGAGGGGCTGAATTTCCGTGGTGGCGCTGGTCATATCAAAGACCCCCAGGGGGTAGCGCGCCATCGTCGTGTCACCCCAGGCCCAGAAGAGCTTTCCGCGATGAACCGCAAGCTGGACGCTGTCGCACCCGAGCTCCTCCGACTCCTGCCAGGCCGTCTCGGCGCCCAGCTTCTGGCTCTCGGCAAAGAGGCCGCCGCCGGTCAGACGTCCCAGGCGCTTGGCGACAATCGTGCGCTTGACTTCGACCTTCACCGTCTTGCCCGGCTCGAGTCTCAGCCGCACACCCCGCATGCCAAAGCCGTCTTTGGGCACCTCATAGCCATGTCCAAGCACATCGAACCAGACCTCGCGGCCCAGCAGCTCCGGGAGGTCGCAGGCGATCACCCCGGCGTTGTCCGTGACCAGCCGCACCTGGTGCGTGGTCCGGAGTTCGATCAAGGGGACAGGCCAGCCTGCCCCCTTCTCCACAACCTCGATACGGCAGGGCGTGACGCCGTGAGCATAATATGCAAGGGAAAGTGCAGCAACGAGTATAGCGGGGCATCTTCTTTTCATCATAATAAAATCACTCCTTATGTAAATTACACTTTCCCTCCCACGATAGCAACTCTCAAAAAAAATTTGAAATTGCGGATTGCATCTGGCGGCTGTTTCTATTTATAATAACAGTCTAAAAATAAGGAGTGACTATGTTTGGTATACAAGATCCTTGCGTCGTCGGCGCGTATCTGCTCGCCGCATCAGGAGCCGTCGTCTGTGCAATTTACGGGATTGCAAACTGGAACAAGGGCGATGAGCCTGTCAAGCCCGAGGATGTCCAGTGGGCTAAAGAGGAAAAAGAGGACGTTGAAACCACCCTGTAGACGCACATTTTAAGAAAGGATCACTGTACATGGATATCTTCACCTTTATTGTTCTCCTGGTTTATCTCCTGGCAACAGGCTATCTGGGGTATCTGGGGTATCGCCAGACCAAGACCGCCTCCGACTATCTTGTCGCAGGCCGTAATGCCCACCCTGTGGTGATGGCGCTCTCCTACGGCGCGACCTTCATCAGCACCTCGGCCATTGTCGGGTTCGGCGGCGTGGCGGCCAATTTCGGCATGGGGCTCCTCTGGCTGACCGTACTCAATATCTTCGTGGGCATCTTCATCGCTTTCGTCTTCCTGGGCAACCCCACGCGCCGCATGGGCCACCATCTCGATGCACACACCTTCCCGGAGTTGATGGGCAAGCGGTATAACAGCCGCTTCGTGCAGATCGTCTGCGCGCTGATCATCTTCTTCTTCATGCCGCTCTACGCCATGGCCGTCATCATCGGCGGTGCGGAGTTCATCGGCCCGATCTTCCACATCTCTTACGACGCGGCGCTCTATCTCTTCGCCCTCATCGTGGCGGCGTATGTGATCGCCGGCGGCATCAAAGGCGTGATGCTCACCGATGCCCTGCAAGGCGCCATCATGCTGGTCGGCATGGTCGCGCTCCTCTTCATCACCTACTCCCAGCTCGGCGGTTTCACCGCCGCCCATCAGACCCTCACAGACCTCGGACCGCAGGTGCCCAAGGCGCTCCAAGCCATCGGCCATCAGGGCTGGACCTCGATGCCGCTCTTCGGCTGGGCTGCGCCGGGCGCGCCGGCTGCTGAGGCCGCGAAGTTCAACCTCTGGTGGATCATGGTCTCCACGATCGTCATGGGCGTGGGCATCGGCGTGCTCGCCCAGCCGCAGCTCATTGTGCGCTTCATGACGGTCAAGTCGAAGCAGTCACTCAACCGCGGCGTCGTGGCCGGCGGCATCTTCATCTTCTTCATGACAGGCGTCGCCTTTGTCGTGGGCGCACTCTCGAACGCCTACTTTGCAAAACACGAAGTCATCCGCTGCCAGATCGTGGAAGAGCGCGTATTGCTCGACCCAGGGGCCGATGGCAATGGCGTGCTCAAGCTGGCCCCCTTGGATGCCGCAACGAACGTGACGAGCCGCTGCAAGGCCTTTATCGCCTACAAGCTGCCGGGTGAGAAACCAGACGTCGCCCCTAACTACATCATCAAGACGCCCGGCACGAAAATCACCCGCGGCGCTAACGGCGAACCTGACACCATCACCCCCGGACTCATCGCGATCGCGCGCACCGTCACGCTGGGCACCACGTTGAAGGGCAACAGCGACACGATCATCCCGCGGTATGTCAACAGCGCGCTGCCCAAATGGTTCGGCGTTATCTTCCTGCTGACCCTGCTCTCCGCAGCCATGAGCACGCTTTCAAGCCAGTTCCACACCATGGGAACCGCGATCGGACGTGACATCTGCGAGCCCCTCTCCAGAGGCAATGCCGCACGGACCGTCCTGATCACGCGCATGGGCATCATCCTGGGCCTCGTGATCGCCATCGTCCTCGGCAAGCTGGTGCGCGGCAACATCATCGCCCTGGCCACCGCGATCTTCTTCGGCATCTGCGCGGCAACCTTCCTGCCTGCCTTCCTCTCCGGACTCTTCTGGAAGCGCATGACCAAGCCAGCGGCCCTGGCGTCCATGCTGACAGGATTCGCCTTCAGCGCCTTCTGGTCGGTCTGCATCAACGCCAAGACCGCCACTGGTCTGGGCATCTGCCAGGCGCTCTTCGGTAAGCCGACACTGCTCTCCCCCGCCTTCAGCGCAACGTGGGCTGTGGTGGATCCGATCCTGATCGCCCTGCCGATCTCTGCGCTGGTCGCTGTGGCCGTAGCATACATGACCAAGCCGCTCCCGGCGGAGCATGTCGCGTATGTCTTCGGCGGTCCTAAGCCCAAGGCGTAAGACCGACAACCGGCAACGCTAAAAGGCCCCTTGACGCGCTTGCATCAAGGGGCCTTTCTCATGAGATCAACCCGTCTTTAGTCGGTCGCGATTTCAATGCGTTTGCGTTCTGTTTTAGCCTGCTCCGTCTTGGGCAGGGTCAGGGTCAAGACCCCCTTCTTGAACTGCGCTTTCGCTTTGTCGCGATCGACGCCATCCGGTAGCGCGAAGGCCCTGCTGAACTGTCCATAGCTGACCTCCGTGAGGTGATAGTTTCTCTTCTTTTCCTCCTGTTCTCTACGCTTCTCGCCTCGGATGGTCACCCTGTCGCGCTCAACATTGACCTCAATATCCTTTTCGTCAAGGCCCGGTAATTCAGCCTTGACCCTAAACTCCTCGTCTGTTTCAGAGACTTCGAAATTTGGAGACTCGAACCAAGGGTTATCGGCCGTTTTCATAACATGAAAGGGCCTCTCTCCCAATAACCCTCCAAAATCAGCAAAGAAGTCTTCAAACATATTGTTCATTCTTCGCTGCAATGTTGCGATCTGATCCTCTTGATCATTCGCACGTGCTACGCTTGTCTCTTTCTTTCTCCACGGAATAAGGTCTTTCATGTTACGCTCCTTTCCACATTATGGCCTTTCGCCTTTGGTTGTTAGATTGATTCATTAACCACCTTTTATTTAAGCATCAAGAATGCCAAAAACCGCCTTAAAAAGTAAGGGGTTGAAAATCAAGAACTTACTGTTTTGAGCCCTGAAATGCCTGCCTGGAATGCGTGTCACGAATTCACAGATGTGCTTTCACAGATGAGTCGTTTTGACTCGCAGGAGAGGTCGGCGTGTTGCTGGCCACGCAGGAATAAACGAAGAGGTAACTTTTAGCTAAGGATTGCGCGGATTGAGAAATTTTACCGCAAAGAACGCATAGAACTCAGAGAAAAGAGATTCTCACCTGATCATAAAAACAAAGCGTTTAGAAGTTGGTCTCTGCGATCTTTGTGTTCTTTGTGGTTAAAAAAACAAGTTTCCAGTTTCAAGTTTCTCTTCAAGCCTACTGATCAAACGTGCGCTGGGTCAGGAACTTCTGGTGCAGGCTCTTGACGGTGTCGGGATGGTCACCGGCGACATCGCGCTTTTCCTGCTCGTCCTTGACCAGGTTGTAGAGTGCCCACGTTGAGAGCTCTGGTTTTTTGCCGTTGTACACCACTTTCCAGTCACCGTCACGCAGCGCCCACTTGCTGCCTCCTCCGCTGCCCCAGACCCAGTAAAAGTCGCGCACAGGGAGCGTCCCGGTCCCGAAGAGCAGGGGCGACAGGTCTCTGCCGTCCAGGCGCGGCAGCTTCTCCTTTGGATACTCCGCCAGCTTTGCAACGGTCGGAAGCCAATCGACAATGTGAACCGGCGTCTGAATCGTCTGCGGCTTGATCGTGCCCGGCCAGTTGGCCAATCCGGGAACGCGGATGCCGCCCTCGAAGGTGTCGCACTTGCTGCCCCGGAAGGGGATGGGCTGGTTGAAGTCCGTCAGCTTCAGGTCGCTCGGATAGGCATTGCCGGGCCAGTTCACCTGCGGACCATTGTCGGACGAAAAGAGGATCAGCGTCTTCTCGCGCTGCCCGGATTCGTCCAACGTCTTGATGACCCGGCCGATGGCGTCATCGAGATGGTGAACCACGGCCAGCAGGAGGCGCTTCTCCGGATCCGTCTCCTTCTGGATCTTTCCCTCCGGGTCGTTGAACCACGTGATCCTGTCCTCGTTCATCCACCGGCCGGGTTTATCCGGGTCCAGTTTCGTGGGCTGATCGACAAAGGTCCCGCGCTCATCCAGGGGCGTATGCGGGGCCGTGAAGGCGAGATAGAGGAAGAAGGGCTTGGTCTTCTTCTCCTGGATCACGCGGCTCGCCTCCTCCGCGATCAAGTCCGTGACATGCCGTCCGTTTTCAGAGCCGGGGATGAACGTCAGGTTGCGGTGCCAGGTCTCCTTATTCGCGCGGTAGTGATGATCGTATGCGCCGCAGGCACCATCGAGCATGCCATAGCTGAAATCAAAGCCGTGATGGTTGGGGCCATTCTCCGGGGTGGTGCCCATGTGCCATTTGCCGCACTGATAGGTGACATACCCGGCCGCTCTTAAAACAGAAGCGACAGTCTCCGTGCCCACAGGGAAGACCTTCTTGTTCGTGGCTTGGAGGCCCTCAGGTCCGAAGCGCCCGGGATAACGCCCCGTGAAGAGCGCGATGCGCGTCGGCGTGCATTGCGGCATCACATAGTGCTGCGTGAAGACCGCACCCGACTTTGAAAGCTTGTCGAGGTTGGGCGTATAGGCCTTGGGATTGTTATACCCGATATCCGCCCACCCCTGATCATCCGTGATGATATACAGAATGTTCGGCTTCTCCGCCGCGTCTGCACCCCACATCAAACACAACATCATCGCGAGTCCTGTTATTCTTTTCATGTCTGTTGTTTTCCTTCCCTGTAACTTGATTTTTTTAACCACAAAGAGCACAAAGATCTCAAAGATCAACTTCTAAATGCTTTGTTTTGTGATCAAGGCTGACTCTTCTTTCTCTGTGTTCTTTGCGTTCTTTGCGGTAAAAATTCTCAATCCGCGCAATCCGTAGCTAAAAGTTACCGCTTGAGCGAAGACCAGACCTCGAAATAGCGTGCGCCCAGAATATTGAGCGAGGCGGTATCGAAATGGAGATTGTCGCCTTTGTCCTTCAGCCCCGCTGCGGAGGCGATTCCGCACAACGGGATTCCTTTAATCGCCTCTGGCAGAATCGTGTTGAAGGCGCCATGTTTCGGCAGCAGCTCGCCCACCACAACCGGGGCCTTCTCCGCATCCAGCTCCTTGCGAAGGTCTGACATGAGCGCCTTGAGCGCCTTGCCGTAAACAGCTGCGCTGTCTTTGGAGTTGGCTTCGCCCTGATGCCAGAGGATGCCTTCGATCTTGCCGTTCTTCATCGCGAGCTTCGCGCGTTTGACAGCCTGCTTGTAGAGGTCGCTATCCGGCCCCCACTTGCCGATGGATGTCCCCCCGACCGCGCACGGGATCAGCCCCACGGTCTTGCCCGGATGCGCCTTCTCATAACAGCGCGCGAACTCCTCGCACAGTCCTGAGCCTGCAACCGTCTTGTCAAAATGGACCGGCGCTTTTGCAATGACCCACGCATTGGATTTATTGAGCATCCAGACATTCTTTCCCACAGGAGTTCCCGGCTCCTTGATCGCCCCGCGGCCAGCCATGTTCGACTGCCCGATCAAGAGGAACAGCGCCATCTCTTTGCCTTGCGCCAAAACGGTACCGCAAGACACGGCGACACCCATTGTTACGACCATCGCCATGACGTTTCTAATCTTTAGCATTTTAATACTCCCTGGTTTAGAACTTTAGAACTTTAGAACTTTAGAACTTTAGAACTTTAGAACTTTAGAACTTTAGAACTTTAGAACTTTTTTACCTTACTTTTATTTCGCCCGAGACGCAAGGGAAAAAGGCAGAACAAACACATCTTAATTTTACCGCAAAAAAAGCTAAGAATCGCCCTTTTTCACTGTGCTTCGTGGAAAAACATGTGCGCATCTGCGATTCCTGGTCGACAGGGGGACGGTCGACAGGGGGACAGACAAGAATGCCCCTCCTCTTTCATGCGGGCGGGACGCCCACGCTCCCTTCTATTGCTGCCCTCAAAGGAGCGCGGGCATCTTGCCCGCCGGAGCCGGGACGGCTCCGCCACCTTATTGCCCTGGGAGCGCCGACGTCCGCGTCGGCAAGAAAGGTGGGGCGACAGGGGGACAGACAATCCTTTGCTCTGGTTTGGAGTTCCGCCTTTAGGCGGTCTTAACCATAATTTGAATTGCCGGACAAACGCCATTGACGCACTTCCAGAGAAGGTATACTATTTCACCTTCGCTTTTGATGGCTCCATTGAACAGGACCTGTATGCCTGCTGGACATAAATAAACGGATAGGACGCTGAGATGAATGTAAAAGAAATGGCTGGCTTGTTTCTCCTGATGCTGGCGACCCTCGCCGGTGCTCAACCCACAGATATTCAGATCAAGGCAAACATTCCAGCCGACAACCCCTGCCCGGGAAATCTTGTTGTGCAGGTGAATCTTTTCGGAAAAGATCTCCGTGAAATCAAAGGGTTGCGTTGCATCGTGGACAAGGCTGTTGATAATACAGGCAAGAACTTGATCCCGAAAGACTCCGATTACGCCAAGACCAATCAGTCGTGGACGTCCGTTTTTTATGACCCCGAGACTCCGACCGGTATGCAACTCATTCTGGATCTTCCTGCTCAACAAGCTTCCTCAATCAAGGAGCTCACAGGCCGGCTGGAAATCCTCACGCCCGTACATGATCCCATGTGCGTGTTGAACTTCACCCGTATTGCGGCACAGCTGAATGTCGAACTGGCAGACCCCAACTTAATCGCTGCGCAAATCAAGATGGTTGTCTCCACAAAGAAAACCAGCGGCAAGTCCAGCGTGGTTGTGCGTGTCACTGACCCTTTAGCCAAACTCTTCTATTTCGAGATTGCGGATGCCAGCAATAAAGAATGGGATGCCGTGGCCAACACAACGACGAGCGGAAACACAACCACATACACTTACCCCGGCTCGCTTCCTGAAAACGCGAGCCTTCGCGTCTGCGTGCCGACACCGAAATCCATCATGACAGTGCCCCTGGCCTTGAAGGACATTGCCTTACCACAGAAAAGGAAATAAAATATGAAAAACATCAGTCAATGCATGGCCGTAGTAGCAACAGCTACACTCACGCTCTTCTCCTCAATCAACAGTCAAGCCGCTGAGACGAGCAAGCTGCTCTCCAGTCTGAAGGCAGGCAAGAAGCAGACCGTGGTGACATACGGGACGAGCCTGACCGCAGGCGGCGCCTGGGTGGGACAACTCTCGGCGGAGTTGAAACGCCACTATTCTGCATTGCCGCTTGTGATCAACAGCGGAAGGGGAGCCATGTGGTCAAAGTGGGGCGTAGACAACCTCGACACCCGCGTGATCTCCAAAAATCCGGACACGCTCTTCATCGAATTCACCATTAATGACGCCTTCCTGAAATACGATACTTCGGTGCCTCAAGCGCGCTCGAATCTCCTCAACATGGTTGATCGCGTTCTTGCGGCAAATAAGGCATGCGAGATCATCCTCATGGTCATGAATCCGCCCATCGGCGTACACTTGACCTCGCGTCCCAATATTGAAGCCTACAACCAGATGGTCCGCGATGTGGCAGCCGAGCGCCGCTTGATGCTCATCGACCATTATCCGGACTGGCAGAAGATTCTGAAAGCCGACCCGAAACAATTCACCGCGCTTGTCCCGGATGGCATCCATCCCAATGCCGAGGGCTGCAAGCAGATCATCCTGCCCAACATCCTGCGCGCGTTAGGTTTGAAGTCAGAGCCTGCACCGGCACCCGTTGCGCCAGCAGCAGGCGCAAAGTAATCATTTAAATCAAGGGGGGGCATATGCCGAATATCACAAACCGTCTGCTCATCTCAGCACTGATACTCCTGATGACAACGCGCTCAGGCATCTCTGCGCCGGCGTCCACGAATCAAGCAGGACCGCGCGTGGTTGTCTTGAGTTACAACATTCGACATGGCAATGGCATGGACGGCAAGATCGACCTGGCGCGAATTGCGGCAATTATCAAGTCTGTCTCGCCGGACATCGTATCGCTCCAGGAGGTTGACAAGACTACGAAACGGGCCCTAGGCGTTGACCAGGCCAAAGAGCTTGGCCGCCTCACCGGCATGGAGTCTGTCTATTGCGCCTCGTTGCCGCTTCAAGGCGGCGAATACGGCAATGCGATGCTCACCAAACTGCCCATCCTCAAAACAACACGCCTCCCCCTGCCAGGCGAACCGCGCTCAGCCCTGTGCGTGACGCTTGAATCAAACGCGAAGACACCGCTGACGTTTATTGCAACGCATCTCGACTTGTCCGAAAAGCAGCGCCTGGCCTCTGTGCCCCTCATTGAAAATCTCTTCGCCTCTGATTCAAACTCACCAGCGATTCTTGCCGGCGACTTGAATGCACAACCTGGAAGCACCACGATCTTGGCATTCAGCAAGACCTGGGAAAACGCAACCTCCCGCGAGGGGCTATTCACGTTTCCATCCACAACCCCCAACGAGCAGATCGACTTTATCTTTTACCGTCCGGCAACGTGTTGGCGCGTTGTCGAAACAAAGGTGCTGGAGGAGGCTGTAGCTTCTGACCACCGTCCCATCCTTGCTATACTCGAGTGGCGTCCCATGCCTAACAAACCAGAACCTATTCGTTGAGAGAATAAGAATGAAGATTGTCATATTTGCGACCGGAGGAACCTTCGACAAGGAGTACAATGAGCTGAACGGGCAATTGTACTTTAAAGAGACGCATATCCCCGAGATGCTGGCCCTGGGCAGGTCCCGCATCTCTGTGAGGCTTCAGACCTTGATGATGAAAGACAGTCTGGACATGACCACTGCCGACCGTCAAGCCATCGCCTCTGCTTGTACAAAAGCCAAGGAGAAGCGGATCGTCATCACACACGGCACGGACACCCTGGAACAGACCGCCGGCTATCTGGGACAGAACAGTTCTGGAAAGACCGTGGTGCTGACCGGCGCCATGATCCCTTACAAATTCGGCAGTTCCGACGGACTCTTCAACCTGGGCAGCGCATTGGCCTTTGCCCAAGTGCTTCCGCCTGGCATCTACGTCGCGATGAACGGACGCTACTTCCTGTGGGATTCCGTCGCCAAGAATAGAGCCATCGGGGTCTTCGAGAGCAAGCCATCCGTGCGGGGCCGTAAACAAACGAAGGGGTAGCTTTGGAGAAGTGTCAGTAAGTCTTAGAAGTGTCAGTAAGTGTCAGTAAGTTGGGAATCAGAGACAAGCATACGAATGACGCGAGCCAGACGAATGACAGTTAATAAAGACGGCTCGCCACAGTCTCGCCCTCCAGCTTGCGGAGCCGTATTGGGCATGGAGGGCGAAGCTGAGCTGAGCCGCAGAGGAAATTGGCGTTTTTTCGTGCTTTTCGTGTGTTTCGTGGGGAAAAGCATTGAAGTTATAGGTAAGGAAATGCTATCTTACTCCTGTTTCAGAAAGGAGAGTAAGCATTATGATTGCCACGTTATCCTCAAAAGGACAAGTCACCATTCCCGTTTCCATCCGCGAGTTTCTAGGCATTAAAACCGGGGATTCGATTGATTTCGTTTTTACAAAAAATGAAACCGTTGAAATGATCCCAGCTCGTACGCCAGTACAAGCTCTTCGTGGACTGGTACCCAAGCCCAAGCGCTCTGTTACGCTTTCAGAAATGGATGCCGCTATTGCAACGGGGGGCGAGAAATGATTGGCTTAGACACCAACATTGTCATCCGTTATCTTGTGCAGGACGATCCTGAACAGTCGAAGATAGCCAGTCGAATTTTTGAAAAAGAACTGTCTCCAAAAAACAAGGGGAACATCTGCGTCATTGTTTTATGTGAAATTGTCTGGGTTCTCGTGCGCTGTTACAAGCAGAAGAAAGAAAAAATTGGTGAGGTCATCAAAACGCTCTTATTAGCCGACACGATTGAGATTGATTCACGCGATACCGTTTGGAAGGCGCTACGGGCATTCGAATGTGGCGAGGCAGATTTTTCAGATTATCTTATTGCTCAACTCCATCACGAGCATGGAGCAGCGGCAACATTAACCTTTGACCATCATGCTGCAACAGGTCCTTTTTTCAAGCTGGCAAAATGAAAACAACTCTGTTCAACCACACGAGTAGCACACCCTGGAGCGACCTCGTCACCGTGAGTCTATTTGCTCTCTTCCTTGTAACTCCGCAGGCGAGTGCACAGGCGCCAGCAACAACCAACAGCGCCCGCCCTGAGGTATGGATGGGTCCGCCCGCTTCCGAGAACGGCAAGTGTTTGCGCGAACTCTTTGCGCATCCGGGCCAATGGCAGCAGACCCGCGCGCTGATTGACGGGCTGCTCTATGCGGATCATCAGTTGAACCGGCAGTTCACGGATGACGAACTGCGATCCTATTTCTCCGACATCCAAAAATGGCAGATCCATTTCTCGCTGGAGGTCGGCGCCATCAAGGAGTGGGGCATCACCGGCACGAACACGTTTACAAAGCAGCGCCCGATGTGGGACCGCTTCCAACGTTTAGGCTGCAACATCTCTGCGATCGCTATGGATGAACCGCTCTTGTGCGTGAGGCACTCCCTCAAAAAGCCGGACGACTACGCGGTCCAAGAGACAGCCAGTTTCATCGCCCTTGTGCGCCAACACTACCCGCAGATTCAAATTGGAGATATCGAGACCTATCCGTCCATTCCTCTGGCGGATCATCTCTGGTGGCTCGACGCACTGCAGAAACGGCTGGCAGAGATGCAGGTGCGCGGTTTGGATTTTTATCGCCTGGATGTGAACTGGGTTGAATTTAATGTCTTCGGTCGCGGGTCCTGGCCAGAAGTGAAAAAACTCGAACAGGAATGCCGCAAGCGGAAACTCCCCTTCAGCCTGATCTACTGGGCCTCTGACTATCCAGCCATGAAGAGGCGCGGCTTAGCGGATGATTCGACCTGGTATGTGTCCATCATGCGCCAAGGATACGACTACGCGCTTGTCAACGGCGCACCTGACCAGGTTGTCATTGAGAGCTGGGTCGATGCCCCTGCGCAGAGCGTACCTGAAACAAACGACTTCACCTTCACCCGCTCCGTGCGCGACTTCGTCCAGCGCTTTGTTAAGTAAACGGGTTCTTCACGGTTTGTGGAAAAATTTGCTTCGGGTTTTAGCGCAAAAACCGCTAAAGGAGCGCAAATGTCACGCCCGCCTCACCCGTGAATACACGGACGGCGGAGCGAACATTTGCGCTGAAAATGAATTTGATACTGCTGATAACAGTACCCGCCGTTTTCCCTTGGGTGACACCTTTTCTCTTACTCCGCGTGGCTATCCATTCCGCCGTCCGTGTATTCACGGGTGAGGCGGATGAGATAGCCACGCAACATTTGCGGCTTTTGCGGTGAACTTTTCGACAAACCGTGAAGAGCCAATAAACTTATTTCGCTTTGACGTCGAAGCAATAGAGGTTGGTATCGTAGCGCACGAAGAGGCGGCCGTTGATGACGACAGGATGCGACCAGCTGCTGCCTGTGCCTTCGACTTGAAGCTTGCCCTTGATGCGTCCCTCGCCGGCAAGCGGCTCAACCAGCGCCAGCTTGCCGCCCTGATCCGAGAAGGCATAGACCAAGCCGTCTGCAAAGGTGGCTTGTCCTGCATAGCCAGGCGTGCCCCAGAGTGTCTGCCCGCTTTTCAGGTCCAGACAGGACAAGCCGCGCTTGCCCTTGCCATAGATCTGTCCGTTGGCAACGACAAAGTTGCCGGGATGGCTTCCGAACTCCCCGGACTTCCAGGCCTCTTCAAACTTCCATTTCCCGTTTGCGTTCGTGACCTTCAGGCAGATGCTGCCCTTGTTGTACCCGACTGACCAGAAGAGATAGCCTTCATAAAAAGCAGGTGTCGGCGTGTTGGCGGTGTTGTTCTCGGCAAAGGGGTTGCGATAGATCTCCTTGCCGTTCTTGGGGTCAATCGCGATGATGCCGCTCTGCGAGCCGGTGACCAAAATTGTATCCTTGCCGACGGTGACCGGCAGCAGCGAACAGTATCCCGCTGTCAAGGTCGCGCCGGAGCTCCACACTTTTGAACCGGTCGTCTTGTCGAGCGCCACGACGCCCTGAGCGCCGCCCGGGACAACAATCGCGAGCTTGCCGAGGATCGTCACGCTCTCCGCATATTGCCAGCCGCCGACCTTTCCGCCGAAGTCGGTGCTCATGTTCTTCTTCCAGATCACCTTGCCGTCCTTCGCGCTTTGGCAGGTGACGAGGCCGTTGCCTCCCGTGAGATAGATATGCTCGCCATCAACCGTCGGCGTGGCGCGCGCGCCACCATACTTCTGATGAGTGGACTTAGGACCCTGTGCTGCGCGCCAGACTTCCTTGCCTGTCTTGACATCGATGCAGATGAGCATCTGGTTCTCGCCTTCGTTCCCTGTGGTGTAGAGCAGATCGCCCACCACGGCGACCGAGGACCAGCCCGGACCGATGTTCGTGTTTTTCCAAAGCTGTGCAGGCCCTGCCTCCGGCCACGTTTTGAGCAGTCCGGTGTCAGGCGAGATGCCATCGCGTTTCGGACCGAGAAACGTCGGCCAATCCGCAGCTGTGCTCGAAAGGGCCAGTAAGACCGAGGCCGTTGCAGTAAAAACAAATTCCTTCTGATTCATAGCGCTCCCTCTTTATTTATTAACAATGTTTAAAAGCATAACACGATGCAACTCCAATCGCACGTCTCTTTTTTATTAATAGCCAGAATCACCTTTCTTCGCGACTACGTCTACCGCGGACAGGTCTGGAATAAACGATGAGTTAACTTTTATCACCGAATGAAACGAATTGGAATTAGCTTAATTTGGTTAATTAGGTGAAAAATTGTTTGACGTTACAGGCAACTCCGCTTGTCGCTCAGAGAAACTGTATCAGCGTGCCCTTATCTTCCTTCAAATATCCGAGGGCGGTCAAGGCGCTTCTTTTGCCGTTGATCGTGATGCGCGAAAGCTGCTCTGAAGTCAGTGCGGTTGAACTTGCACCAAAGCGTATTGAGGTCTCGCCCAGCGTGCCGATGACGGACAGTGTTCCTGTCCCTGTCATTCCCGTGAAGGAGAGCGCACAGGCGCCGCTGTTCACCAGAAGCTGACTCGCGGCGCCATCGCTCAGCGTCAACGTGCCGAGGTCGTTGGCATAACGCCCGGCGTCGAACGCGCCGCCGCTCAGGATCAGCGCGCTGTCCGAGGCCAGCGCATTGTCGCGCCCCACCGCCAGCGTTCCGTTGCTGATTGTCGTGCCGCCGCTGTAGGTGTTGGCAGCACACAGCTTGAGTGTGCCAGACCCACTCTTGGTGATGCCGAAGGTCGCGCCGCTGATGGGCGAGGCCGCGTCCATCGTCGCAGTGTTGGCACCGGAGATGTTGAAGGTGTGCGTGGCTGTTGTGAGGAGCGTGAGGGGCACATTGGTCCAGAGCAGGTCGCTGCCGCTGATGTTGCCGATCGTGCCGGTGGTCCAGTTGAAGGCGGTTGTGGCCGTGGCGGTTCCGGTTTGCACGCCCTTCTTGACCGTCGTGGCATTGAGGGTGCCGGCCAGCAGGTTGAAGGTGCCGCTGACGGTCTTGATAGCGGCTGACGCATCGGCGATGGAGTTATCCGCGAAAGTGAGCGTGGTCGCGTCGACGGTGCCACCGTTCAAGTTAAATGTTGCTTTCGAGGTGAACGTGCCACTGAGCCCCGTCGCTGAAGTGCCTGTCATTCGGCCGATTGTCAGGCTGCTGATATTGGCCGTGCCCGAACCCATCAAGAAGCTGCCGATCACATTTCCCGCACGAGCGGTTTGAGTGCCCGTGTCAGCAAGCGCGACAATCAGATTCGTGATGGTGGCATCCACGGTTCCGCTTGTGAAATCGACCGTGTTGGTCCAAAAACGGGCGGCTCCGTTGTCCTGGAGTCTCCCAATGGTCCATGTCGACACGCCGCTGGAGCCGCCTGCGGCACCTCGGATTTTCGCGAACGAGCCTGGAACAGCAAAGTCCAGCAAGGCTGAATTCCGTTGGCCCGTACCTAGGTTGATGTTAACTGCGTTCAGCGTGTTTGAGACCCCGAGGTGCAGAATTTCAGCTCCGCCGCCGCCTGTGCTACCGACATCATTGATGTTGAAGTTGAGCGCCGTGATTGCGTTATTGGCCGCCAAGGTGACGATGCCATTCAGCGCGCTCGGGCTCATGCCGCCGGCGGTGCCGCTCGCTGGCCCAGCCTTGAAGGTGCTGAGGGGGGCGTTGTAGACGAAATTTGACAAGCCGGACATGTTCACATCCACCCGAGTAGGTATGGCGCTCCCTGTTGCTACAACCCCAAAAGCCAACGTGGTTCCGAAGGTCAGCGTGCCGCTGCCGATGAAGTTGCAGGTGATGGTTGAGCCGATTCCTGCGCTGCCAGGGAATGCGAGCGTGGAGAGGGTCTGGCTGATGGCTGCAACTTCAAGGGTTGCGGAGGAGTTGGGGTCGCCATCAAAGCGCAGGATGTTTGTGGAGGGAAGACGGTTATTGCCGCCTGAGAGTACGAGCGTTCCGTTGTTGATCGTAGTGGGGCCGGCATATGTGTTCGCCTGGTTGAGCGTCAGCTTATTGGGTCCGACCTTGGTCAGTCCGAGTGCGCTGCCGAGGGTGCTTGTCGTGAAGGGGGTCCACTGGGTAAAATCGTTGTTCAGGGTGTCAATGCCCAAGGCACCGCTGGTTTTCGTGGCGTTCACAAGAAGGGCGTCCACCTGCTCCGGACTCCAGCCCGTTGTGGTCCCGTCACCCATGATGGCCGTGAGCGTTCCGCCGTTGATCACGACCTTGCCAGCCGTCGTGTAATCCGGGAGCGCATTCGTCAGCGCCGGGGCCAGAAAGCCCGCTTTAACTGTGGTGCCGCCCGTGTAGGAGTTCGAGCCCGTGAGGGTCAGTGTTTTCGGGCCGAGTTTGATAAACCCCATGTCTGCTTTAGCCGCGATCGCGTTTCCATGCGTGAAGCTGGTGACTGTGGTATCCATTCCGAACCGTGTTCCATAGGCAAAGGTCACATTCGCGTTCGCCAGGAGATTATCGATCTCCGTTGAGGACCATTCACCCGGTGAAGCCAGCCCCACGTTCACGGCCAGCACGGAGGTGTTGTTCACCGCAATCGTTCCGGTGGTACTGTAATTCGGAAAGGAAGCCGCTTTCTTGGCGATGAGCGTGCCGGCATTGACTATCGTCCCGCCTGTGTAGCCGTTCGTACCGGCGAGCGCCCAACACCCCGCATTGTCCTTCACAAGCGCGAGCGTACCGCCCGCAACACCATTGCTGATCGCTCCGGTGACCACGTTGACGCCGACATTCGTGCCATTGAGAGTCAAGGTCGTTATGTTTGGGCTGCTTGAGTTGCCCGTCACCGCGCCAATGCTCAGAAGGCTGCTGGCAGAGGCCGCATTTGCCGTAAAGAAAGCGGTCCCGTTCTCACCGTCAATCCGGATGGCAGCAGTAATCGTATCGGTATGCAGACCATTGGTCGCCACGTTCTGAATCACGCCGCCACTGTTGAGGCGGAAGGGTCCGGTGATCAGCGTGAATTTGGAGGCGGTCGTATTCCCAAACGTAATGCCGCCGATGAAGCGCGGGTTATCAACCGTCACCGTACGATCCGACGACGGATTGAAAGCAAACGTCGCGATATCTGAGTTGTCGAGTGTCGTGGAGCCCGGAACCTGCCCCCCCAGCCAATTTACGGCTGTGACCCACGTGGTGTTGGCATTCGCATTCCACGAGTCGCTTGCCGCCTGCGCGCCTGTTGCCACGAGCCCCGCCATCATGATTGCCAGTATCCTGCCGCCATTTATGTTCATTTTCATACCTGTACACGTCCTTTTGTTTTCCGGGTTGCACTTAAAACCAACCCTACGTTAATGTTCTGACATTATGGATGTTCAGGCTGGGATTGTCAAAGCGATATTCATCTCTCAACGCGGTTTCTCTGACGGTCAGGGCTGGGCGCTCCGGGGAACGGGCGACTCCTCCGGGATAATTTTCACGGACGTGGTTTCCCGGCTGCGTTCGGGCTCGGTCTTCTTCCAGACGACCTGCTTCTCCGGCGTGACTTCGAAGACAACGGCGCGGGGGCCCTTGACCCCGCGGGAGCAGCAGGCCACCAGGGTATGGCCGTTCGGCAGGCGCTGAGCTTCTCCGAACTGTGCAAGGTTCATCTCCCTGGGCAAATCAGCGGCCGTAAGACTCCAGACCGTCTTGCCCTCGGGCGTCACTTCATAAACAGCGGCCGGCTTGTAACAGGAGACCAGCGTGTTGCCGTCCGCCAGCCGGCTGGCCCCGTAGACCATCTGAAAATCCCACTCCTTGAGCAGGGCGCCGGCGAGGTCGTATTCCCGGAGCTTGTGGGAGTAACACTCGGCCACGAGGACCGTTCCCTGCGGTGTGAGCCGGATGAGCCGCGCCGTGGCATGCCCCTTGCCCTTGGCCTTGACATCGAAACTGCGGACGCCTTCGCCTTTGGGTGTCAGCTCCGTGACGCGGCCCGCCCCGCATTCGTTCACCAGGATGTTGCCGTTGGGCAGGGGCTGGCAGGACATGATCTCGTCATTAAATGGAGCGTCGAAGAGCGTCTGCTTGGCATCGGAGACGAGTCGGACGCCCCCCTTGTTCCCTGTGCGCGGCGACGGGAGATAGGCCATGAGCACCGCGCCGTCCGGCAGAGGCCAGGCGTCAATCGGACGCACCTGCGTGTACACCCAGACCGGAGCGCCCGAACAGTCATGCTTGGTCACTTCGCAGGTGTCGACGTCCGCCGTCAGGAGCCGATACCCCGGAACGGTCTTCGCATCGCGGGAACAGGCCTCCCAGTAGAGACGGTCGAGCGTGTAGGGATTGACCCTGGGCGGATGGTCGAGGTCGAAATCCGCAGGCAGGATGCCATAGCGCTTCATCTCGCGCAGATATTCCCGGCGGGGCTGGAAGCCTGGCATGTCGAACCGCTTGACCTCCTCCAGGCGCCTCTTGCCCGCCTGCAGCATGGCCAGGATGGCCTGGTAATCGGGATCCGCCGTGTCTTTGAAGAGTTCCGCGGGCTGGCCGTCCTTGAGCATGGTGCCGCACCCCCCTGAGGCCTTTGCCAAGGGAGCCAGAAGCGCCAGCGACTTTTCAGGCTCGGTGAGATTGAAGAGGAAGTGGCGCGACCATACCAGCGCCGGATCGTCCCAGTTCGGACGCCAGAAGGAGACGCCGCGCTCGTCCGTGAGATTGAGCGGAATGCGCTTGGCCCCTTGATGACAGGAGGCGCAGCGGCGCTGGATCGCTTCGCCCGCCTTCTTGGATTCCGGCCATTTCGTGTCGTTGTTGAGCACCTGGTCGTTCACCTGGTAGCCGCCGATGGCGCCCGTGGCCAGTGCCGCGTAGGTGCCGATATACGCCGCGGCGCTTTCGATCCAGTAGCGGATCAGCTCCCGCTCGACCGGTGAGAGCTTGACGTCATGATGGCCGCCGTCGAGCTTCTTCATGAGCGGGGAGACCGTGGCCCCCAGGGAGTAGGGCGGATAGTTGCTCTTGGGCAGGTTACGGCCGTCCTTGAACTGCTTGCGGACCGTGAGGGCGACGTAGCTGTGGGAATAGAGCGGTCCCCGGCCGCCATCCAGGCAGACGCCGCCGGCGTGCTTGTCAGGGTTGTGGCAACGGACACAGTGGCGGTCCAGGATGGGCTGGATGTCGCGCGGAAAATCAAAGACATCCGGGACATCCGCAACAGGCGCGATCATGCTTGGGGGGCGGAGGAAGGCTGTTTTGCCGGAGGCCGGAGGCTGCGTGCCCGTCCGGTACTCGTGACAACCGACACACGCCAGCGATTCGCCCGGCATGACCGTGAGGAAGGACTGCATGCGCTTGATGCTGTTGCCCTCGCCGTCCATGGCGATCAGGAAGAGCGCGCGGTTTGCAGGGACCTCGAAGTTCGCGGAGCCGTCCGCCTCGACCGGCACCGTGCCGACGATGCGTTCCAGCGTGAAGGAGCCGCCATAGGTCAGCGGATCCATGCCGCCCGTATAGTTGATCGGCTTCGGAAGGCTCTCCATGACCAGCAGCTTCTTGATCGAACCGGGTTTGACGCCCTCCATGTTGCGGCCCATGTAGGCGTTGGAGAGGAGCAGGCGGCCCTTTGTCTGGGTGACCTCCACACGCGAGGGGATGACCAGCTCGCGCGGGCGCTTCATGACCGGGACGGGCTCGTTCATCTGGACGCCCTTGCGCGCCAGCTCTTCCGGCACCTTGTAGACCTCGAAGCTGTCGCCCGTGTAACTCATGCAGAGCAGCTGCCCGCCCCGCGCCACAAGCGCTGCGTCGCGTGTGACCGGGAAGGGATCCCTGCAATTTCCGCCGTTGGGGATGTGGCGGTTGGCCGTGGGTTCATCCGGACCGAACTTGGCCGTGAGCAGCGCGAGGTTGCCCGCATGCTCCCTGCCGCCATGTCCGGGCGAATCGATGAAGAGCACCTCCTCGGAACCGGGGATGGGCTTGGCATCGATGTAGAGGCCCGGGGGGCGCTGATTGCCGTAATAGACCATCTGGCCGGTCCCGTCGGGGTTCATGGTCCAGAGATGATGGTAGTCCACCTGGCTGCGGTCGACATACTCCCAGCGCTGATAGAGGATGCGCCCGCCCGGAAGGACTGCAGGCGTGTTATCTTGCTCGAGGTTGGCGGAGATCATGCGGATGTTCCGTCCGTCGCCGTCGCAGCGGTGGAGGGTGGCCACCTGCGTGGCCCAGCAGTTGACCCAGCGGTCGCCGCGGGTGGAGACAAAGACAATCCCGCCGTCGGGAAGATAGCAAGGCTCAAAGTCGTCACGCGGGCCGTCCGTGAGCTGCTTCAGGCCTGTGCCGTCCACGTTGATCTCGTAGAGGTGGTAACAGTCCGTGCCGCCCTTGCGGTAGGAGAAGAGGATTTTCTGGGCATCGTAATGGACCGTCGGGTCGCGGACAGCGCCCTCGGGGTCGCCCACCAGCGCAACGACCTTGCCGCTCTCCAGGTCCAGCCGGCAGAGCTGCCCTTGCTGGGTATGGAGCTTCTTCTCTGCGTCAAAAGAATAGTAACCGATGTTGGCATACCAGTGACCGTCCCCCGTATAATGGGTGCGGAGCGCGAAGACCACCGACTGGACGCCTGCAGCCGTCAACGCGTTGCGGAACCGCTTCTCGCCTTCTGCGCGCAGGGCAAGGGTCTGCTCCTGAGCCGCCTTGACGCCCGCCTGGGCCTCGGGGTGCAGCGGCTCGACTTCCCACAGGGAGTAGAGCGGATGCGGTCCAGGCTTGGTGCAGTGAACACGGAGGAACCGGGCCGCCGTCTCAGGGAAGTCGCAGGTCTCGACGCCGCCCTTGCCGTTGGCCTGTGTGAAGACCGTACGCCATGCGCGGCCGTCGTCGGAGAGTTGGACTTCATACTGCGCAGCGTAGGCCGCCTCCCAGGAGAGGCGCAGCCCAGCCTGCTTGCACGGAACACCGAAGTCGAGCGTCAGGTCGTCCATCCGTCCCGCGCCGACTTCCGAAGCCCAGCGGGTCTTGGCGTCACCGTCAATCGCAAACGCAACGGGATATGTTGCGCTGTGCACCGATGTCGCGGACACCGCCGCCACAGGCTGTTGCGCAGCCATCCCGGCGGGCGCCCATAGAAGAGCGCCCATCAGCCCCCCTGCCCGGCAAAAAAACGCCCCGCCGCGACAGGCGTCCAGCGCCTGCTTGCATATTGATCTGCTCATGAGATGTCCCCTTTTATGGCTCTTCACGATTTGTCGAAAAAAGGCTTCGTGCTTTACCGCAAAAACCGCGAAGAAGAGCGCAAATAGGGGCCCGGCGGACCCGCACGGGTTCAATCAGCCCGCCTCGCTCATGGATACATGGACGGCGGAGCGACCATTTGCGCTGAATATGAGTTTGATGCTGTCGATAGCAGTGGCCGTCAAACGTCCACTGTTATAATTCCTCTCTTCCTCAGCGTGGCTATCCATTCCGCCGTCCGTGTATTCACGGGTGAGGCGGATGAGATAGCCACGCAACATTTGCGGCTTTCGCGGTAGAGTTTTTCGTCAAACCGTGAAGAACCCCGTTTATATCAATTATGCCAGCGCCTGCTTGCAGAACTGGACGCACTTGGCGACTTCTTTCACCGCGTCGGAGCCGGCAGGAACCGGGTACTCCAGCTCGATGTCCGCGAAGATGGGCAGCTTGTTCTTCTTCAGGTACTGCAGCACGGCCGGAACCGGCGTGTCCCCCTGGCCGAACGGCATGTTGGCGCCCTTGCCGGCCTTGTTCTTGCGATCCTTGAGATGCAGGCTGAAGATCCGGTCGCGGTATTTCTCGACGATTGCCAACACGGAATCGTCGTTCGCGGCGGTGTAATGACCGATGTCCAGATTGAGGGCTAAGCATTTGCCGTAGGACAGAATCGGACCGTCATAGGTCTTCGCGTTAATCTGCGTATGGTTGTGGAAGCCGATCTTGATGTTGTGCTTGTCCGCGATCGGTCCGAGCCGCTTGGCAGCATCTTCAGAGATTTCGCGCGTGATGCACCCGGCGCCGAGCGCCTTGGCCACGTTGAAGTAGTACTCGATCTTTTCATCCGTGACCTTCGCATCGCCGATGTTCCCGAACTTGACGATGTGGATGCCGACGCCAGCGTCCTCATACATCTTGCGAAGCGCAGCCACCTTCTCCAGGGAGGTGCCGGCATACTTCTCAACCACGTCGCCCATCAGTTCGATTGAACTGATGCCGCTGTTGAGCACATGTTGCAATACAGCCTCGGCGCCTCCAGGCATCGACCGGAAACTGTACGTGATCGCCCCGATCTGAACCCCGCCGAAGCATGAGTCCGGCTTTGCGGTTGCTCCAAAAACCCTTCCCGGAAAAAGAGACGCTGCACCCAATGCCGCTGTCCCGCCCAAAAACGCCCTGCGTGAAAACATGATATCCTTCATACGTATTCTCCCCCTTTATGATTAACAATCTTACATACTATAGTGATTCCGCCCTTCTATCGCAATAGAAAACGCGATTATAAAAACTGCTGGCAGGTAGACCTTGACTTTACGCTCCCCTCTCCGCATAATGTATTTAAATGTTCACTGGAATGTGCTTGGCGGTCGTCAGTCTGTCCGCTGCTCGTTTCAGGGTCAAACACGAAAGGGAGGATCGTATGGGTCAGCAGAGCGGGTATATGAAAATTGTCGTGAGTGTGCTTCTTTTAGTCGTGGCAGGTCTCGCCGTCTATTACTTCACGAGTGATGTGGGTCGTACGCGCATTTCAGAGGCAGGCAAGCAGTATGCGCAGTGGACGCCTGAGAATATCGCCAAGGATCCGGAGAACTATCTCGCCTTCTGCGAACAGGAGTGCAACGCCGCCTTATTGAAATTGAAAGCCAGCGAAATCGAGATCGCGCAGAACCGGGGCTCGCTTGAAGCCATGGTCACAGCGGCCAAGAACAAGGTTTCCGTGGGCGAAAAAGGGTTGGTTGAGCTGAAGGCCGCGTACACAGGGGCTGAGACCTCGGCCCAATTCCCGTTCACCTGGAATGGCAAATCCTATACGCAGGATGTTGCTAAGCGCGACATCGTGAGCCTCTTCCGCCAAGTGGAAGCGCAGCGGACCCTCGCGTCAAAAGCGACGGCCGGTGTGCAGCGGCTCGACGGCCAGGTGGCCCGCATCCAGGAAGGCCGGGCCAAGGCCCAGGAGCAGCTTCAGGAGATCGCCACGTCGCGCTCCATGCTGAAGGTCAACAAAATCACCGAGGACCTCACCAAGCGTCTGACCTCCATCGGCGCAGCCGTGCAGTCCACGGTCGGTATCGCGACCGATACCTCTGCGCCTGTCTCCATTGATCAACTGGCCACACAGCAGGCCACCGTGATCGACGACGGCGAATTCTCGAAGATCATGGGAAAATAAGCGTTCTTCAGCCCCTGTATTATGAAAAGCCGAACGTTAGTATGCAGCCTCTTGCTCGCCTCTTTGGCCGCGGCAGTCGGCTGCGATGCGCCCCTCTGGCGGCGCCTCGCGCCTCAGCCGGACAAGGCCGCGCCTTCCCCGGATACGGCGCAAGGATGGACGCCTGAGCGAATCTCAAAAGACCCCGCCGGATACCTGAAGTTCGCCGACGCGGAGATCGTGCGCCAGAAGAGCGAGCGCGAAGCCCGGATCGAAAAGATCGAAACTTCAAGCAAGATGATCGCAGAGCGCTCCGAAAAACTGAGGCAGGATATCCGGGACGCGTCCAACATCCAAAAACGTCTGCAGGCGGCGATCACGCGCGCAGACGAGGACGAAACCTGGCCCATCACCTTTGCCGGACGGAAACTCGAACGTGCAAAGGCCAAGGCCATTGCGGACGCCTCGCAGCGGTTTGTCACGAGCCGGGCCTCCCTGGCCAGCGACTATGAACAGGCGTTGCTGAAGATTGATTCGCTGGAGCAGTCCATGCGCAGCGACCTCGTCGAGTTGTCGCGCCTCCGTGAGAAGCTGGCGCTCGATATGGAGCGCGTACGGCTGAACCAGGGGATCGCGGAAGTGGGTGAACTGCGCAAGAGCGTGGACGCGCTTTCGGGGTTCGCCACCTCGCTGGCCGATACCACGGATAATCCGCTGGACGATCTGGCCGCCAAGGCGCGCCCGCTGTCCGCCGAGGCGGAGCTGGAGTCGTTGTTAGGCAAATAGCTGTTGACGCGTTCGCGTTTGACTGGAAGGAGTTTTTATGAAAAATGTCTGGGGATGGGTTGTGGCAATGGCCGCCAGTGTGGTGCTGGGAGCCGATGAAGGGGCCTCTTCGTTGCGTGCGGATCTGGAAGTGGCGGAGGCTCAGCAGGGCGTCCCGTCGCTGAAACCTGCGGCCACGTACCAGATGAAGGACAACATCCTGCTTGTCGAAATTTCGGAGTACGCGGGGTATGCCGGCTTGATCGTGGCCAACAATGGGCTGGAACCCAACGAGGACTCCTATTTTTTCAAGAAGCACGGCTTTAAGGTCAAGCTGATCATCTCTGAAGAGGATGCCTGGTCCGTTGTCAACGGCGGCAAGATCGGCGTGAATGCCACGACCGTGGATGTGCTGCCTGTCTATGGGAGCCAGTTGCAGGTGGTCGTGCCGGTCCTGATCGGCTTTTCACGCGGGGCGGACGGCCTGGTAGTGCGGTCGGACATCAAGACGATCAATGAGCTCAAGGGCAAGACTGTGGCGTTTTCGCAGTTCAATGAATCCGACTTCCTGGTGCGCTACCTGGCCCAGCAGGCTGGACTGAGCGTCAACTTACTGGACTCGCCCAAGACGCGCCCGGATCCGAGCAAAGTCAATGTGATCGCCTGCGCAGATGCCTTCGGCGCCGGCGACTTCTTCCTGCGCGACCTGAACGATGGCCGCACACGTGTGCACGGCTGTATGACCTGGGCGCCGAAGATGGGCGAGGTGGTGCGTGATTCCAAGGGCAAGGCGCGCCTGCTCATGACCAACCGGAACCTCTTGCTGGTGGCGGATGTCCTGATTGTCAACAAGGGGTTCGCTGCTGAGAAACCGGATGTCGTACGAGGCCTGGTCGAGGGGCTCCTAGACGGCAACAGCCGCGTGCGTGCAAGCATCGCTCCGCATCGCAAGATGATCGCCCAAGCGTTCAAGTGGAAAGAGGCGGACGTGGACGATGAGATGTCCAGGGTCCATCTGGCCAACCTGCCTGAGAATCTCGCCTTCTTCGATGGCACGATCGACTCGGCTGGCAGCTTCTCCTACATCTACGAATTGTCGGTGATGGCTTATGGCCCGACCTTCATTCCCCGCCCCGTAGCCTACGAGCGGTATATGGCTCTGGATGGCCTGAAGGCGATCCAGAAGGCAGGTTTATTCGCCTCCGAAGTGGCGCAAATCAAGCCCGTGAAGAGTGCGGACTCCACACCGCTGGAGACCCCCATTCTCGCACGCGATGTCCGTTTTCTCTATGAGCCCAACTCGTCCAGGCTCGACATGAACAGCAAGAAGAATTTAGAGGATTTGGCGTATCTGGCCAAAATGCTCCAGGTCAGCCCGGGCTCTACGCTCTTGTTACGCGGCCACGTGGACAATTCGCGCATCCGCGAGTTCGAAGCCACGGGCGGGGCGAATCTCGTCCAGCGCATGGGCATGAAGGCTGTCCAACTCAGCAAAGACCGCGCCGAGGGCGTACGCGACCAGTTGGTCAAGAATAACGGGGTCGACGCCTCGCGCATCGAAGTGGTCGGCTGCGGCTGGCGCGAACCCCAGGGCACAGACATGGACAAGAACCGCCGCGTCGAGGTTCAGTGGTTCACGCTGGAGTAGCGGGGAAGGGAGTCATCTCGTTTGAGGAACTCCCGGATGCAGTTTCATATCGGGTACATGTGCTCCTTCGGGAGCAGATCCGTGAAAGGATAAAGGTAATCAATATGAAAAGCAAACATGTATGTTCTTTGCTTCTATCGTGCGGACTATGGGCTTCCGTGCACGGGCTTGACCAAGCCTTGGCCAGTCCGGAAGCGCCGTCTATTACAATGGGTCCTCTTGATGCCGGGCGGCCACCCGGAAAGACGGGTTACTTGATGGTTGCTGCAACCGGAGTAGAGCCGCTCTATTATCAGTGGTACCTCGGGCAAAGTGGAGACACCTCTGTTCCTATTGCGGGGGCGACAAGCCGTTCATTCACCACGCCGGCGTCAGAGGTGGACAAGACGTACTGGGTTGTTGTATCCAATGCACTGGGTGTTGCAGAAAGCCGCACTGCGCGCGTACGCGTCGCCTTCGAGGTCTGGTCGCTTGACGACCTGAAAAAGATCGGCAGCGCTATCGACGGCTGGACACTGGATGCGGCGTATGCGCTCATGACCAATATCAATGCCTCGGCAACCGCCGAGTGGAATGATCCAGATACGGATGAAAGCGTTCTGGAAGGTTTTCAGCCGATAGGCATACCCGAATTCTGGTTTTATGATGAAGTGCTTGGAGAGTACGTGTATGTTGAGCCGCAACCCTTTGAAGGGCTGTTTGACGGAAACGGGAATTATATTGGCGGCCTCACGATCAACAGAGACTATACTGTCGGACTGTTTGGCTTGGTGGGTGAAGGGGCGTCGGTCGTAAAGCTGGGCATTGTAAACTGTCGGATGACAGGCGAGCGGAATGTCGGCGGACTCGCGGGGTGGAGCAGCGGCTATATCGCGGGGTGTTTCACCATGGGTCAGGTTACGGGCGAAGGTCGGGTAGGAGGGCTTGTCGGGAAGAACGACGAGTTTTCCGTCCTAGAGGGGTCTTACTCAGGCGCGTCGGTTGAAGGCGATTCTCAAGTAGGTGGTCTGGCGGGAGATAATTTCGGGACAATCAGGGTATGCCACGCCACGGGGTCTGTGAGAGGAGACGGTGACGAGGATGTCGGCGGACTTGTCGGGTATGCAGGGGATTCTTGGACGATCCAGGGAAGCACCCTGTTGTCGTACTGGGATATGGACTACACCGGACAAACAAACTCTGCTGGCGGTATTGGCAAGACCTCCTTGCAGATGAGCCAGCAGGAGACCTTTGACGGATGGGACTTCGCGGGCTTTTGGGGCATTCAGGCGGAAGTCGGCGCTCCGTATCTGAGACGGTTCGCAGCCGGCCGTACAGAGCATTTGACGACACCGGGCACTGTCTTTCCGGGGAACCAAACCTTTATCGGCCAACTGCGTCCGACCTTCACCGCAACGGTGGCAACGGCGAGCAGCGTGTATGCCACTGCACGCTGGCAATTGACAGAAGACCCAGGATTCTCCAGCGTCAGTGAATGGTTCGGCCTCGCGCCGGATGTGGACACACTTCGGGCGCCTTTCATGAGCCGAGTGCCTGTTTCTCAAGCGCTGGATTACGATCTCGATTACTATTGGCGTGTGCGTGTGCAGTCCTGGTACGGCATGTGGAGCGACTGGTCCTCTCCAGCCCTGTTCCTGGTCTCCAAACCGGCGCGGCAGACGGAAGGCGGCAAGGACAGCCTGGGCGTCTGGATCGACGGGATAGTCGAGCGATTATGGATGCCTGAGTATCTGTTTCTTGCTGATGAACAATTTGATGCGGCCATCACAAAGGATCCGGATGATTACGAAGCGCGCATCTACAGGGCACTGACAACGCTGGCTAAGCTCTCCGAAAACGAGGCGTTCCACATGCTGATGTCGGATTTCGGTTTCGAATACAACATCTCCGACCTGCTGTTCTCGGGGACGTTCGCGGAGAGTGGCGCGCCGTGCGTCAACGAGGCGGTCGACCGCGTCGCTGATGAAACGCTGCCCGCCATTGTTTCGGCCTTGGAGGATCTCTCGGTCATCCCGTTGGCGTGGGCTGACTCAGTCCTCGTCTCCCCTGACGCTTTCCCTGTGGATGAGCCGGTGCACGTTGACAACGGAGACGTTCTCGCCTTGCGTGCTGCGTGTGGCATGGCGCGTGCGGCACTCCTGACAGCCCAGGCGTACGACTTGAATATCGATTATGCCAAGACGAACATCTATGTGCCACGCCCAGAAGTGCCGCTCTTAACTGTTAACCTCGACGGGTATGGCACGGAGTGGACAAACACCCCTGCGGTGCTCTTCGGTTCGAGGGCCCAGCTGGAAGAGGTGAAGGTCGCGCGTTCGGCCACGCAGTTTTTCGTGCTCGCCCGTACAGCCTCAAACATTGAGGCAACGGATTTATGGCTGCAACTGGCTTCCGAGGATGAGAACCTGTGGCTTCAATTTCCCCAGATTGCTGAAGGGCTCTACCAGACCAATGACGTGTCTGGCATGGCCACGCTGATCCGTCAGGGCGACTTTCTCGAAATTGCGATTGATCTCACGGCGGGAAGCATCACCAGTGATTTCTATGTCAAATACATCGCGATTCAGTGGGGCCTTCAACCCCCTCCCAACGCCCAGATGCTGGCGGTGACCGTTGACGGCGATGTTTCGGAATGGGCTGGTGTCCCGGTCTCCGCGTATGGCAACAGTGAATACATTGATCACGTCAAGATCGCCAGGGACAGCACACAGGTGTTCGTGATGATCAGCCTGAAAGAGGGAGTGGATTCACAGCTTATTGACTATTTCAGTTTTGGTGTAAACACTTCTTCTGGGGTCTCGTTAGACCGCGATATCGCCTCAGCAACGTATGCCTTCTCGGACGGTGTCATTGAGCTCTCCGCCATCCTGCCGGAACAGTATTGGGGCGATGACCTGACCTTCTCGTGGGTGAACATACAGGGCATATCTCCCGAAGGCTTCGGGTATGGAGACCAAACGTACCACCCGTTGCAGGATTGGGAAGAAACGGCATTTGAAAAAAAACGGCAGCCGTTCAACCGCTTCCTGCAAGATCATCCGGATGCCTTGAGCCGTATCCGGAATCCCGGCAACCTCACCGTGGCGGCATCGGCTTTGCGCGACGCTTTGGATATGGCCCTGCTCTCGGATGCAGCGATCACCAGCCGTACGGATACAGTCATGCACTTTATCGAGTATGATACGATCTTGTCGAACGAGCAGGTCGAGGCCCGGCAACGACTGCAGGAGGCACGGGCCTCCATGGACGCGCCGCATCAGGTCACGTACATGGAGCACAGCGAGAACATCTATCTCGGGGCTTTCTTCACCGCGCAGGAGGTCACCCGGACGTTGCTGCCACGCCTGACCGATGATGATGAGGTGGTCTGCGGTACCTTCCGGGACCCCACGTTCACGCGAATACTTCCGGACGCGACTCAGACGCGCTTGCGTGACGAAATGCTCGGACGGATTCCGCTGGTCTGGGAAGATGCCTTCATGCTGGACGGGCAGCATTTCTCGACCGGCGGTTACGCCTTCTGGAGCACGGAGGAGGGAACCGGCATCCACACCAATGTCGCGCGCAGCGGCCTAATCACCAATTCCTGTTTGACATGGGCCGAGACGACCTTCACGGGGCCGGGAACGCTGGATTTCTCCTGGACGGTCTCCTCAGAGCCGACCAGAAACATCCTGAGCGTCTATGTGGACGGCGTGCGTCAGCCAGGCTCGCTCTCGGGTGAATCCGGCTGGGGACCGCGCCAACTCGTACTCGGTGAAGGCGAACACCGCATCCGCTGGATGTACGTTCGGAATCGAAGCGGCGGCGATGGTGCGGACAGCGCCGCGGTCGCCGGGCTGTCGTGGGTTCCCGCGGGCGGTCAGACCGCAACTACGACCACGCCTGTCCCCGTGCCTTTCGCGTGGCTCGATCTTTTCGCCGGCCTTGTTCAGAACGGAGACTATGAGGCGGCAGCCTGGGGTGATCAGGACAGTGACAACAAGAAGACGTGGGAAGAGTATGTGACAGGCACCCAGCCATTGGATCCCGCTTCGGTCTTCATCGCCACAATCCAACTGGAGGGGGCTTCCCCGTTCATCGGCTGGATACCCGATCTCACACCGCAGCGGGTCTACACAGTGGAAGGCAAGGAACGCCTGATTGACATCGAGTGGACTCCGACCAACAACGCTAGCCGCTTCTTCCGAGTCAAGGTCAGCATGCCATGAAACGTTTCTGGAAGCCTGTAGCGGCGGCGCTCTTTCTGCTCGCGCTGGCGGTGTTCGTGGCCACGAGCGTCAAGCTTGGCAGGGATGGGCTTACGCCGTACGTCCCGCGCCGGGTCAAGGAGTACACATGGCCTGTGGCAGAGAACTTCAGATACAGGGATTACGAACATATCGGCGTGGACCAGTTCACGTTCAAGAGCTGCCACGTCGAGAAGCGGCGCGTCGGATCCTTGACCCTCGGGGCGTTCAACGTGCTGGTGATCCGTGATCTAAACGTGAACTTCTTTCCAGAAGGTGGCCTGCACAAAGAAGAGGGGCCGGCGGAACGGGAGATGTTTGACAGGGTCTTGCTAGCTCAAAACAAGGAACGCCGGGGTTTCTCCGGCGTTCGCATTCATGGTCTCACGGTCAACCGCCTCGCCTCTAACACGCTGGAGCGGGTGTTCAGCGCGAAGATGGGGGAAAGCGCTTTAGGAAAGGAAGGCTTGTCCCTACACGGCACCGTTGTACGCGCCCCGGACGGGCGAGAGGAACAGGTGGGAAGCGCCCGCCTCCTGCTCAAGCCCTCCCCCGCACTGGTTTATGTGAAAGACGGGGTGAGGCATCAGGTGAGTCTGTGAGTCCGCCTCGCATGGCCAACCCACCGCCCTCCCGCTCCAGATGGGCTGCGGGGACGCTTCCTGATGCGCATCTTGATGGGCTGGCGAGATCTTTTTGGAGTGCGGTGACAAGCAGAGTCCGGCATCCGCCGGACGAGTGCGGCACCGCTTTCCTTGGTCTCGCAAAAGCGGCGTCGCGCGTCTCCAAAAAACCCACTGGACTATCACTTCAACTGGAATGTTGGAATATCCGCCTTAGCGTAGGCGGCTCACGGGTGAGGCGGATGAGATAGCCACACAACATTTGCGTCCTTTTTTCTTATCTGAAAATGACCATGGTTCCCATGTTGTAAACGGCTAGCGTGTTGTTGCTGACCTTCGCCAAGAATCCTTTAGGAAGCGTGAACGTGGAGGGGTTGCCCGTGACGGAGCCCCCTTCAATGACCACTGAGCCGTTGGCGGGAATCCCGTTCTTGAAGACGATGTTCAGCCCGTCCGACAGGATGATCGAACTGAAATAGAACGGCGTCACGGAGCCGCCCGCGCCCACCGTCACCTCCAGTGTGCCGTTGAGCGTCGTGGTTCCGTTGGTGACGGAACCGCCCGAACCGGAAAGGCCGGTGAACGTCTGAGCCATCTCCCCCAGATCCAGGGTGCCCGAGGCGCTCAGCTCCAATGCCGTCGACGCGGGGAGGATGTTGTTGTCCGCGGTTTTTGTCCCCATCCATTTGCGCGCGAGATACGCCTCGACGCTCTGCTGCTCTGCGGGCGTGAGCACCCGGCTGTAGGCGACGACCTCGCCCAACAACCCGTTGTAGGCGCGGGACGCGGTGCCAACATTAACATAGTTTCCGAGCGCCCACTGCATGTTCCAGTTGTCGCGATTTGCCCGCACCGTGAAGAGATAGGGCGTGCCGACTTGGAAACTCGTCACATTCTGAACTCCATTGACGAAGTAGTTGGTGTTGTATCCGAATCCATCCATATCTCCGGTACGATAGGGCTGCCATCTCGTTGCGTTGTCCAGGCGAATCCCGTAGTCCGAGTTGCGCGGGCCGAAGATGCCCGCCATGGCAACGTAAGCATCGGTCTGCGTCACGAAAAAGAACGTCCGGCCAACGGTACTGACTGTATTCCGCAGGCGGTTGGTGACGGTTAGTTCCGTGCCGTTGAACTTGACGCCCTTGCGGCCGCCGAAGGCCGTGGCGCTGAAGGTCGGGAGGGTGGTGGCGGGCGTCCCGGTGTCGCCGACGAAATCGCCGCCTGCAACCCCGGTGTTCTTCCAGGTGACCACCCCGTTCTGGGCGTTGGTTTCAAGGTTCTCGATGCGGGCCGCATCCAGGTGGAAGGTCAGACCTGAAATGTCCGGCACCTGCTCAGACCACCAGTTCCTGAAGAGCACGGAACCTTCGGTCACGGTCATCTTTCCGTTGAAGACGGTATTCTCCGGAAGAGAAACCGTCAGCGCGCCGCTGCCGGTTTTGACGATACTGATCCGCCCCTCGATGGCCCCCGAGATGTTTCCCGATGCGAACGTGACGGTCACGGGGTTTGTGCTGCTGTTGCGCAGGGTCCCTTCGCAGACGAGGGAGGCGAAGGTCTGACTCGCGCCGTTGAAGTCGAGGACCGCGCCCTTGCGGACAATCATCGCCGTCGTTGCGGGCAGGAACTGAGCAGGGGCGACGTAGCTGCCGACCTTCCACTTGTTCATCAGGTAGCTTGTGATCAGGCTGTTTTCCGCAGGCGTCAGACGGCGCGGATACATGAGGATTTCGCCGATGCTGCCGTTCAGCGCCCTGGGGTATTCGCCCGTGTTGTCGAAGAACTGTCCCACCGAAAGGGCCGACCCGATGTTCTGCGCCCCATCCACCGCCGTCCGCAGCAGGTGCGGCTTGGCATACGAGAACGCGCCGGTGGATCCAATACCGTCGACCGTGAAGTTTCCGTTGCCGGTCACGCCCCATTTCGCGAATCCGGTGTCCCAGCCGGCCCCGTACCCCTGCCGGATTCCGTTGTCAGCCCCGGTTGAGCCGATGAGTCCGCCGAACGTCCGCGCCGCAGTCGGATGGCTCACCGCGTAAACCGTCTGCTGCGTGATGCTTCCGGAGGCCGAACAGGAGAGGCGGTTGGTGACAGCGGTGGCGTCGCCGTTCTTCACGCCGCTGAAGCGGATACCGCCGAGGCCGTTCATCCCCTGCGGATCATAGACCGGCATCAGCGCGGGATTGCTCTGCGTGAAGGTCGCCGGAATGACGCCCTTGCTGGCCCAGGCCGTGACAGCGCCGGATTCATTGGTCGTGACGGTCGCGTTCCGGTTGGCCGCATCGAGTTGCAGCGTGGGAAGAACGGAAAGTCCCGGCAGCGGCTCTGTGGAGAAGTCGCCGGCGAGGCGGAGCGTTCCCGCCTCCACGATTGTCTCGCCGCTGTAAGTGGAGATTCCCGCAAGCACCTGCGTGTTGGTGCCGCGCTTGACGAGGCTGATCTTGCCGTCGCCGTCCGCAAGGCTTCCGTAGAAGATACCGGTCAGCGTGGAGTTGGTCCCGAGCACGACGACCGTATCGGTCGCGGCCTGTATCTGTCCGGACTGTCCGACCAGCACGCCGAAAGCGTTGGTTGCGCCGTTCACCGCCACAGTGCCTTTGTCGACAAAAAGGGCACCCTGCGAAACCGCGCTCTGGAACGTCATTGTCGTATTGTTGGTCTGCATGAAGGTCCCGTTACCCGTCAACAGAGGGGCAAAGGAGTAGTTGCTGTGATCCATCACCAAGGTGCCGTTGTTCAGAACAGGCCCGGAGCCGAGTGAGCCCGTGGAGGTGACCTGAACGGTGCCGGGCAGGACTCCGGCCATGGCCGGCGACACGATCATCGTTCCGCCGGTGTGGGCATTCGCTCCCGAAAGTGCGAGCACGGCTGAAAAATCAGGCCAGAGGCGAAGCGAATAATCGCCGGTGATCGATCCGGCAATCTCGGCCCGCCCGGCATCCGAACGGATCACGGCCGCATCCGTCAGCGTGATGGGAGAGTCGACCTTCGTGCCGGGACCCAGGCGCAGCGCGGCAAGCGCCCATTCCGCGCCGGCGCCCGCGAGGAAGAGCTGATTGGTCAAGGTTCCCTTTTGCAGATAGAGCTGTCCTCCAAAGGCGATCCGTTCGACCGGCGCCGTTTCCGTATAGGTTCCGACCTGGCCGCGGACGGAGATGGGGCCGGGGCCGAACGACGAAGGAACATTGGTCGAACTCACCGTGCCGACCAGGATGTGGAGCCCGCCCGAAAAGTCGTTCGCCGCATTGTTCAGCAGGAGCGTGTTATTTCGTGTCACATTGATGTTGTCCATGCCTGCGAGGACGCTCAGGGCGAACGGCCCTGTGATCTGCGGCTGCATTGAAACCGAACTGTTCAGAATGACAAGCCCTTCGGAGCCCGTGAACGTCACGGCTCCGGAATTGTTGGTCAGACTGGTGTCGAGCATCAGCGCGCCGAGCGAATCGGTTGCGCCGAGGGTCAGTGTCTGGTTTGCAAAGTTCAGCGCGGAGGAGACCTGCAGGGCGCCGACGGCCGCATCCGCCGTCAGCGTCACGGAGTTCGTGATCCGTACCGTATCCGCGTCCGTTGCCGCAGCCGGATCGACCTTCGTGATCGGGAAGGCCGAGAGGCCCCCGCCTGCGGTGTGGGTGGCGAATCTGTATGAACTTGCGCTGTCCATCAGAAGCCAGGCCGGGAGACGCCCCTCGGCATTCATCAACGCCGGCGCGTCAGCCAAAAACATTCGGTTGGTCGAGAGCGTGATCTGCAACGTCCCCTGTGCTTCGCGCTCGATGACCGGAGGCAGCGTCATCAGTTCCCAGTACCCCGTGCGGGCCACGTTCTGCCCCGCGCCGACGATCAGTTTCCCGCCCGCCGGAAGGTATCCCGTGTACTGCTGCGAATTGTTGTTGATCCGGCTGTCGATCAGCCGCAGATCCCCTTCCGTCACAGGCTTTGAAAAACGAGGCGACAGACTGGGGACGCCCCGCAGATCCACGCGGGAGAAATTGGTGAAGATTGCTGATGATTCAAGGTTGATGCTGCCGCCTTTGATGGTCAGAACGCCGCCCTCGCCCGTGACAGGCTGGCTGAAATACATTCCGTATCCGCGGAGGTTGAACGGCTCGATCTCGATCACGGGGCTGTTCTTCATCGTGAAGACATTTCCAGGCGAATTGACGAGCCGGAAGTTGGGTGCCTTGACCGTCATCCTGTTCAGCGAAACCGCTTGATTCGGCGTGATATCGTAACCGAACGGAAAAACAGCGGCACTGGTGTCGCCATTGGCGATGACACCGTTGAGCCATTTCGTGGAGTCGCTCCAGTTTCCACCCGACGCCGCACTCCAGGTGCCGTCCGCGCCAAAACTTGATAGACCGGCCAACACAGCCACAAGGAACATTATCTTTTTCATTCGTAATCTCCTCTTCATTTTCTTTTCCTCTTTTCGGGCGTGTTCACCACGAACGCGCCACGTGTTAAATGACTCCACCTTTTCCTCTCACGCTCTCTCGCTCGATCAGCCGCACGGGGCAGATCACTTTGCGGCCCGGCAGGGTCGCGGGCTCCTCTGGGCTCGCGATCAGCAAATCCACGGCCATGCGCCCGAGATCGAAGAACTCCGGCGAGACACTGGTTAACATGGGCTGGAGGTGTTCGCAGACCGTCTCGTTGTCAAAGCCAATCAGGCTCAGTTCGTCAGGAATCCGGATGCCGAGAGCGCGGGCGGCCTGATAAATCTTCACCGCGAGCCGGTCATTATAAACCACGAACGCCGTGGGACGGCGCTTCTGTTTTTTCCACTGTCCAAGGATAGCGTCCACGGCCTCCCGGTCACCTGTGTCTTGCTTGCTGTGCGCGAACAGATGGACATCGGTTTCGTCGAGTGTGATGGCGTGCAGCTCGCACGCCTCGCGGAAATCGCGCGTCCGTTCCCGGTCGCGGGATTGGACTTTGAGAGAACGCGGACCGATATAGCCGAGGCGCGTATGGCCGCACGCCAGCAGATGGCTCACAGCCAGTCTCATGCCCACGAAATAGTCGGGGAAAATCGCGTCGCCGGTGAAATCACCGTGCTCGCTCGGGTTCAGCGTCACGACGCGGGTCGTCTTGGCCAATTCGCGCACCTGTTCCGTCGCAGCTTCGGGCGCAGTCAGCAGAAGGCCCCGCAGCGGTGCGCCAAAAAGATAGGGACGCTGGTCTTGGTCGGGCGAGGCGATGTTGAGCTTGAGGCCTGACTCGCCGGCGCGAGACTGGACCCCGTTCAGCATGGCAGTCTGATAATAAAAAACATTACGCTCTGGCTTATTGATCACCAGCAGCGTGTCGCTCCCGCGCGCCAGCGTGCCGGTTCCCGGATTCGCTTTGACCATATCCAGAATCCGTTGCTTGGTCGCTTCGGAGGCCTGTGGCGTGTCGGGGTTATTCAGCACAAGGGAGACGAGTGCCGGGGAGAGCCCCAGCGCCTTGGCCAGCGCCTTCTGTGTGAGCCTCCCGTTGCCCTTGCTCGACTGAGCTTTCTTCGCTCCCTGTATGACACCTGACTTTGCCATCACCCACCGATCCTTTCCAGCATTCCCAAAAATCTTCTAAATCGTTAACTGAATAGTTTACATGACGGAGTTGCTGAACACAAGGGGAAAAATAAAGAAGTGCTAAAGTTCGAGAGTTCTAAAGTGCTAAAGTGCAAACAGGTGATTGTGGAGAGCGGCCCTTCTGTCCTTGGGTCAAAGCCCCCTCCCACGTTCAACAAGACAAGCCCGCCGCCCGGCGCTCTCCACTGTTTTTAGAGCTCTCGAACTTTAGAACTTTTAGCCCTTCCCCGCACGCTCCTCGCTAGCGCGAGGCGAGCTGGGCACGGACCTCCAGCGCCTTGGCGCGGGTGAGCGGATACGCCAAGATGATAATAAAACCAGCGATGAAGCCGACGGGCTGGCCGATCAGTAGGGCCTTGAGCCAGAAACCGATGGTTTCGCCTTTCTGATTCACTGCGCACGGATCAAAGCCGGAGGCTGTCAGCAAGAAGCCTTGGGCGAGCAGGGCGATTCCGGTAGCCAGTTTGTCACTGGTTCCAAGGATTGCGCTATAGAAGGCTTGACGCTGGTGTCCGCAGGCCAGTTCGTCTACATCACACACGTCAGCCAGCATGGCGTTCATAAGCAGTGGCAAACAGTTGCAGAAGAGGCCGATGGCAGCAGCGGTCGCATAGAGCAGCCAGGCCTGGCTGACGACGTGCGGCTGAAAGGTGAACCAGGCCGAAGCGTATGCCGCAGCGCTCAATGCCAGCAGCCACAGCATGGCCGGCTTCTTGCCGATCTTGCCGGTCATCCAAGCCACAGGTGCCATCGCGAGCAAGGTCGCCACATTGATGACGGTGCAGAAGCCGCCCCACAGTTCGGTACCGGCCTGCTTGTCCCCGTCCGCCACGTGGTAGATCAGCAGGTAGATAAAAAAGATACCGGTCGAGCACATGCCGAGCTTAACCAGAAAGCTGCTCAGTAGCAGCGGCCAGAAGGCGCGGTTCCTGAGCGTAAGGCGCAGGGCTGAAACCAGCGGGACGCGGGCTTCCCCCTGCGGGGCTGGCTGGCCTTCGTCGCAGCAGAAGATGGGTGCCGCAGCCGACAGCAGAATGACCCCGCCCACCAGCAGGGACACGTAATGGATGCCATAGAGCCCGTTGGCCTGTGCCGGCGTCACGCCGCCCCACACAATGTCCAGCCGTATGCACAACCACGGCAGCCAAGGGGTGAGCAGACCCGCCACTGTAAAGGCATAGTGCCTCCACTTAAACAGATGCGTGCGCTCATCGTAATCCGTAGAGAGTCCGTACCCCTGGGCGTTGTAGGGAATCGTGAACAGCGAATAGCCAAAGGTGAACAGGATGACGAGCGCAATCACCACAAAGGCGTCAGCGAAGGCGCGGCCCAGCGACTGCGGGACAAACCACATCGCGACAACGGTCAGCGCCGTCAGCAGCGCGCCCGCCAGCATCCACGGACGCCGCCGGCCCCAGCTTGTGCGGGTATTGTCAGAAAGGTGGCCAATCAGGGGGTTGATGATGATATCGGCCACGTGCGGGATGACGCGGGCCAGGCCGAGGACGCGCGGGTCAATCCCCATAGCCATATTGTAAATGGGATCGACCAGTCCGTTGATGCCGGCGTACATTATCTTGTCGGTCAAGCCGCCCAAGCCCCAGAGGAGCTGTTTGGCTATAGGAACCAGCTCTGCCGCCTTTTTGTTGTGCTCGCCTTCTTTCACCGTCAGGGAACTCCATATTCTTCAACCGCTTGTAACTGATTCCCTACTTCTTCATCAGCACGCCTAACTCAGCGACGGAGGCAAAGGGTTGTCCGCCCCACTCGTTGAGCCCGGTGAGCATCACATAATTTGCCTTGATGGGTTTGTCAAAGCCGATCCGTTGCTCTTGAGGCGTCCTGCGCAGTTTGCCCTCTGTAACGGGCACCCACTTCGTTCCATCCGCACTGACGCTGACACGATACTTTTTGATGAAGCCGTTCTCGCAACCGTCGCTGCGATTCTTCAAGAACAGCCCCGCGACTTCCATTTCCGCCGGGAGTTTCAGTGAAATATAGTGGGGGTACGGGCCGGGCTTCTCTCCGCACGTCGTATGCCAGAAGGTCTTTTCATCGCCATCCAGCGCGCGAATAGCCGGATCCCCGCCGTTGGCGCAGTCCACGCCTGCGATGCTGAGCTTCTTGGAATCAAACTTGGGCAAGTCGAACCCCTTTTGCGGCACGGCTGTCTTCTCCTCAAGGCCCGCAAGCACCCAGCAGGAGCCGCAGCGACAGTGGCTGAACCCGCAGGTGCCCTTCACGGCGGGCTCCGGATAATCAAAGAGCTCCCCGACGGCGGCTGCAAATTTTTTGTACTCCGGCTCGTTCTTGCTCCTCCACGTGTTGCTCTGCCCCCAGCCGCCGGCCTCGATGGCGAGCGGAGCCATCAGGATGCGGCTCTCGGACGGACGCGCACCATTGACCAGTGCGCAGACGGGCTGCTCGGAGAGCTCCTTGCCGAATTTGACTTTGATCATTTCTCGCAAGATTTTTTCCGCGCCGGAATTAATCGTGTAGTACTCCATGCGATTGTGACTGAAGGTGCCGTAACACTGCGCATTGACATCGAGCCAGTTGACGATCCGCTGGAAGTCCTGTTTGGTCAACGGCAGCTTCTTGCCTTTGTGCTTTTCCATGAAGACCGTGATAAACCGTCCTCCAAGCGCATAATAGTCATACGGACGGCTGATGTTCTTTTCTTCGCCATGCGAACTGCCCTTGTCGCCGATCGTCTTGGTGTAGACGAGCAGATCCAAGTAGGACGCCGGCCAGTCGCGTCCGGGCTGGGGAATCAGGTTGATGCCCTTCGGCGGCTTGTCCGTCAAGCCATGGCAGGAGATGCAGCCGCGGTCGAGCACGGGCTGCACCATCTTCAGGAAGCTGACGCCCTCACCCTCATCCTGGCCCGGCACAGGGGTGAGCTCGCGCGGTGCGCGTGTAAAGAGCTCCTTGCTCGGTTTCAGCGCCATGCCCACGGGCTCGTGGCAGCCCACGCAACCTCGACGCTCACCTGCGTGCAGATAGTGGAAGCTGCGTTCCGTCAGCACGGCTCTGAACTCTTCGTCGAGCGCTTGGATCTGCAATGGCACGCCTGCCGGCACGCGCACGGAGACCGAGCCGTCGGGCTCCACCGGCACAGTCCCCAGGATGCGCTTGGGCGCGCCATTGGGGACATCCCGGCTGATCTTATCGCTGCTGGGGATCGGCTTGACATAGACTTCGTTGAAGCGCAGATATTTGATGGTGCCGGGCTTGATCTTCTTCTCGGGGTCGTTGCGCGTGAGGTTGACATTCTGAATCATGTAGACGCCTGTCTCCGTCTCTTTGCCCTTCAGCGCTTTGTACGGCGGCAGCTGGTCGGGCAGGATGGAGGGCGCTTTGCGCGCGATGATCGGAATCGGCGAGAAGCAGGCGTTGTCCGGGTCGCTGTAGATGGGCTCGCGTCCGCCGAAATCATCCACCAGCATGATGATGTAGGGCAAGGCAGGCGGCAGGCGTCCCTGGGAGTGGACCTCTGTCGGCGAATAGGTCGCAAAGATCAGATTCTCTGTCAAGGGCCACGGCATGCAGTATTGCGCGTAGGTGCTGTATCCGCACTCATTGGATTCCGCAAAGAGGACTTCCGGCGTGATGCGGGTGACCGCGTCCAGCGTGTTCTCGCCCTTGGTCGTGTCGATCTTGACAATCGTACCGGTGTGAAAGTTGTGATGCCCCATCGCATTCGCGAGGATGCGCGTGGTGCCGGGGATCGCCTGCGCCTCGGAGATCATAAGCGGATTGACCATGTCGTTGCCGAAATAGTGCGAGACCATGGAGCCGTCCGGACGCTTCCACCAGAGCTTGTGGAACTCCATCTCGTGGCGGTCGACATACTCCCAGCGCGTATAGAGGATGCGGCCGTCGTGCAAGACCGTGGGCGTGGTCTCATTCTCGATGCCATACGAAAGCTGCTGGATGTTGTTGCCGTCCTTGTCGCATTTGTAGAGCATGTAGGAGGGCGCGAAGCGGCCGCCATGGCACCGTCCGAAATTCTGCGACCGCGACGAGACAAAGACGATCTCGCCATTCGGCAGGTAGCAGGGGTCCTCGTCCTCGACCGGCACGGTCTTGCGTCCCTGCCAGGTGTCAAAGGGGTCGCGCGCGGTCCCCGTGAGCTGCCTCACCGAGGAGCCATCGACCTGCGCTTCGTACAGATAAAAGGCGCGGTCATTCGCCTTGGGGTTATTCGGGGCAAAGCCGAAGACAAAGCGCTTGCCATCATGCGAGAGGGAGGGCCGCTGGAAGGAGCCTTCCGGAAGCTTGCCCGTCAAGAGCTGAACCGCCTTGGGCGTGGCGCTCTTCCAGTCGCTCAGAATCGCGGGGCCGGGCCCGATGCGCGCCATGGCCGCGCGATACTGGTCACAGTTGTGGCTGTAACTCGTCGGCGGATTCTTGTTGATCAGCAGTTTTTCAAACTGCAATGCGGGATGCGCAAAGAGGATCGCGCGACGTGCCGCAAAGACGCGATGGAAGAGTTCGCTTCCCTTGGGGACGGCGGCTCCATCGGCTGCGGCCTGGATCTCCTTGTCCAGCTCATCCAACGTCTTGACTGCTGTTGAAGGCGGCACGCCGCCGGCTGTCTTGACAAAATCAACTGTCTTTCGCGCAAGCGCAGCGCGTTCACGGGCCTGCCAGAGATAAAACCACTCGCGCACCTGCTCCGCCTGTTCAAGGCCTGAGCCCTCCTTGATCAGCGGTGAGGCCTTCTTTTTGAGGTCGTCAGGCATCTTGTTGAGATACCGCTTCGCAAGCTCTACAGGACCGCCTTTGGGCATCCAGCTTCCGCTGTCCCAAATCCGCAAGGCGCGTTCGCGCTCCACCTCGACCAGCGTCTCCGGCGTCGGACAGAGCTTCACAATGTTCTGATTGACCCAGTTCCCGTCTTTGTCTTGAATGGCTTTCCACCAGGCTGGTGCCGTTTGCGCCACGGCCACTCCGCTCAAAGCAACGCATCCAACAAAGACGAGCATACGACTCATGCTTCTTTGCTTCATCCCGTTTCCCCCAATAATTATTGTTGTGACTATACCATGTCCGGGGGAGGATTCAAACGAAAAAAAGAAATCACACTTTTAAACAGTGTGTAATTTTGGTATATTCTGTTTCGTGGATTTTTGGTTATAATGGCCACACGTATTGTCAGCGGTTATGGATATTCCGATTTTTTGAAGGAGGGACTTTTTTATGATGAACAGACTATCAGCTGCTTTGTTTATGGTATCGCTCGTCACGTTCTGGGCTCAGTCGGAAATTGTGATGACCGGCGAGAGCGTCGCCTCGGCCAAGAGCCAGGTCACTGCGGCCACTTACACACCGAATATCGTGAGCAACGATCTGATCGAGGTCGGACAGCCCGAGCTCAGTTCATGGACAAAGGATAAGACGCCATTTTTTGAAACCACGACCCTGAACGACGGAAAGGGAATGCCCCCCAGCGGCTCTACCGTAGGCACCTACATGCCAGCCACATTCGGCGCTGTCGGCAAGCTACCGTTCACCTATACATACACGCTCAATACGACCATCCACACACAGGGATACAACATCGCGGAGATCCGTACATACGCGGGATGGAACGAAAACGGCTCTGCCCTGGGCAACCAGAAGTATGAACTGCTGGTCAGCACCGTGGACACCAATGATTTTATCTCCCTCGGCATTTTCACATACGCGCCCTTCAACAGTTCAGACCCGAATGCGGCCTCTGCAACAAAGGTGACGCTGACCAACAGTCTCGGCGGGGTCATCACCTCGCGGGTGGACCAAGTCCGCTTCGTCTTCATGAGCCATGGTTTTTCAAATGTAAATCCGGGGGTCGACGGGACGGTCTATTACGAGGTGGATGTCCTGGGCTATCCTGTCAAGGACCCGACACCGCTCCGCGCCGTTGTGAACAGCTATCAATATGACGGTTCGGGCGCAGGCGCAATCCCGACCTCCTGGCCAGACACTGGCGCCATCGAACTGATCAACGGTATCTTGCCCTCTGCAGCGCATTATACGGATGTCCAGTGGGTGGGCTTTGCAGATACCGCCCCGGACGACGGGACCTCGCATCCCCAGGTCACCTTCCAACTCGCGGAGACGGTTGATTTGACCAAGATCCAGATCGTCTATTTTCATAGCACCAGCCAGGCCGGAGGGTCCGTGACCGCCCCCGAGCAAGTGCTGGTCTCGTTCAGCACCAATGGCGTGGACTACTCGACGCCCCTTTCATTTACTTCAGAATTCAACCATACCGCCGGGGATGAGATCCGGACCGCCGTCCTCAACCTGAACAGTAACCGGGCCTCCTCTGTGCGGCTTGATTTCCGAAACGCGTCCCAATGGACCTTCCTCGCCGAGGTCAAGTTTGATGTTGCTGAAGACCAACTCCCGCCCCTCGTGCTGGACGAGCCCTTTGCCGGCACCACCTTAGATATCACGGACTGGATTGAGCACGACTCCTCCGGGCAGGTCTCGCAAAATAATTCTCTTTTCATGGCGACAGGCACCAGCTCGTGGATGGACTGCGGCCTGGAGAGTGTCGCCTCCTTCGCACGGACACAGGATCTGGTCATCGAGTCGATCGCCAAGGTCAACGCCGTGAATAAGTACTCCACGCCTATCGGATATGGCACCTGGGATCTCAGCACGAGCAGCTATTTTATCTCCTTTCAAAACAACGGCCACTTCTGGACCTGGAAGGAGTATACCGGTGTCGACACAGGCATTCCATACGGGGCGAACCGGTGGTATAAATTCCGCATGCGCCTGACGCCGCTTTTTGTTCAATACAGCGTCTATTCGGATTGGAACAATGACGGCGACTTCGACGATCCGGACGAGGACCGGGATCTGCTCGCAACCGCGCCTGGAAACATCCTGTACCATACGGCTTATGACAATCTGAAGGTTCGCCTGAGCAATTACTCGTGCGGACTGATGACCGTGAAGCAAGTCACCGTCTATGAGCGTTATACGCATACCCTGCTCCAGCAGACGATCGTCTCCGCGCAGGCCCTCCATGATCAGGCCGTGGAGGGAACCGAAAACGGCCAGTATCCCATTGGCGCGAAAGCCACCCTGCAGACTGCCATCGATGCGGCGCAGGCCGTGGACGACGACCCCGTGGCCACGCGGTCAGAATTGGACGCCGCCAACGCCGCCCTGGCCCTGGCAGTAAACACCTTCCGCAGCTCCGTGGTCGGCGGACTGCCCCTGCTCCATCATATCCTCGGGACAGGCCAAAGCCTCTCCGAAGGCTGGGCAGGCACCCCGCCCCTGACAACCACGCAGCCCTTCAACAACCTGATGCTCTCCGGCGTCGGCCAGACCGGCACCGAGCTCGTGCCGCTGATTGAAGGACCTAATCTGCATAGTGCGCTCGTGGAAACCATCAGCAGCGCCCTGGGCAACACGCTGGCGGCTCTTTCCCCGCAAACAAACTACACGTCGATTGTGACACGCAATGGCGAGGGCGGTGTCGCCTACGCCGGCCTTAAAAAAGGAACAACCTGGTATGCGAAGGGGCTGAGCCAGATCCAGAAGGCTCAGGCGGCCTCCACGAACATGGGCCACGCCTATCAGGTTGCTGCGGTAACGACTGTACACGGGGAGTCGGACCATGTCGCGAACAACGGCCCCTATTATGCGGGGTATCTCAAGGAGTGGCAGGCCGATTACCAGGCGGATGCCCGTGCGCTGACCGGACAAAGCAACAGTGTGCCCCTCTTCTTCTGTCAGATGAGCTCCCACACCAAATACAACTCCACGACCTCCCTCATCCCGGGCGCTCAGCTCTGGGCCTCCGAAACCAGCCGCGCCCTCACGCTGGTCTGTCCCAAGTACTTCCTCACCTACTCAGACGGCGTGCATCTGACCGCGCAAAGCTACCGCCACTTAGGCGAATACTATGGCAAGGCCCTGAAGCGTGTTTTGGTGGATCACCTCCCCTGGGATCCCTTGAAGCCGGTGAAGATCACACAGAGCGGCGCTACGATTACAGTCGACTTCGCTGTCCCCGTGCCTCCGCTGGCGATCGACACGACACTGGTTTTAGCCCAGACTAATTATGGCTTCGAGTATGCCGACGACACGTCAAGCGCCTCCATCAGCAGCGTCGCGATAGTCGATGCCGACACGATGGCCATCACGCTGAGCACGATTCCGACCGGCGCGAATCCGCGCCTGCGGTACGCCTACACCGGCGTCTCCGGCTCATGGGCAGGCTGTAATCAGATAGGGGCTGCGCGCGGAAACATCCGCGACAGCGATGCGACACCGTCTCTGTACGGCAGCAACCTGAATAACTGGCTCGTGCATTTCGACCACCCGATTCCCTTTACCTCCCCGCGCCACAGCGGAACCTATATCAGCATCTTCTAGTTGAGCGTTAAGAGTTGGGCGTTAAACGTTAAGAGTTCCACCTCCGCGAATACGGCTTCCTCCTACGCTAAAGCTAAGGCGGATAAAACGGCGGACAGGTCAAACTTTTAACGCTCAACGTTTAACTCTTAAAAAATTCAATTCCCTCAGCGGCTCACCGAGACGGTTCGCCCTACCGGCTTCGCACGAGCATCTGTCTGATCCGAAGGCGGTAGGGCGAACCGTCCCGGTGAGCCGCAGTGTCTTTCGCGCCATTCGGATGCTTGCCTCTGATTCCCAACTTACTGACACTTACTGACACTTCTAAGACTTATTGACACTTCTCCAAGTTGTCCGTCAGTTTATTCCCGGTACCCCGGGCGGCGGAACAAAATCGATCGGCGGTTTGCCCGTGGATGGGCGCGTGAACTTCTCGCCGTACGCCGTGAAACCAGGAACGAAGCCCCCATTTGACAGGAAGAACTGTCCAGCCTCAACGCCCATGAAGCGGTCGAGCCGGTCGCTCTTCCCCGTGCCGTCATGGCTGAAGCTGGCGCTCGTCACTTCGTGCCAGCGGCCATCGTCCGTGCGGATCCATTGATTGCCAAACAGCGCCTTGCGCTGGAAATTCCCCGTTCCGCCAAAGTCCTCATTGAAGCTGTAGAGCCCCTTCAGCCAGCCGCCGTCTTTCGGCGCCTTCCAGCTCGAAATCAACATCCACGCCTTCTTCTCCGGATGGAACCAGTAACCGGCATTGATCGTGTGCGTCGCATCGACCGGCTGGGCCGTCACGATGAAGCGCTGGCGTTCCCCGGTCTTCCACGGGTAGACGAGATGGCTGTGTCCGCCTGTGCCCTCATGGCCGAAATCGCCGGTATACACACCCTCGCCCTTGGCCATGAGCGATGTGCGGTCCGCGGCTCCCACTTTATTGCGGTCGATCGCCTCGCCGCCGCTGTCCCAGACGCTGAAAATGATCCGGCGCTCCGTCGGGCTGTTGACCTGCATCCCGAAATAGCCGCGATGCCAGCCTGTCGCCATGTAGTACGACGGCACCGGATCCTCGACCGCCGTGACCTCGCAATAAAAAGCCCCCACGTTCGCGCCTGCCGGAATCGGATAACTCAGATGCACCGAGGCGGCGTTCCGCCGAGGCTTGAGATTGAAGTGCGCATCCTGAACCGCCGGCCCGCTGAGCACCAGCGCCTCGATCCCGGCCAAGGAGCCGCCAGCCAACTCCAGCGCAAACCGCTGAAAGCCCGGCTTCTCAATGCTGAACGCGCCAAAACTGGCCTGTCCATCCTTCGCTTCCGCCGTGCGGGTCTGCCCCGCGATTGTCAGGCGGAGTTTCGCGCTGTCGTTGGAATTGTTCATCGCGACGGTACAGGTCAAGACGCCGTTGCTCCTGATCAACCCGTACCAGACCACCTTCTGCGCCGGATCGCTCCAGCCCGTGATCCCCGCCTTTTCAGAAATATGCGCTTTCCCCTCTCGCGGTTCAAGATAGGCTGTGAAGGCGGGCACACGTAATTCCGCCACTGCGGAAAAGAGCGGACAGACAAAGAAAAGACCGAAGCGTATAAAATTTGTTTTCATAGATTTTGGAAGTTAACCGAATACGGCTGAAAAAGTCAAGTGCACATTCGGGGGCAACCAGCCCCAGACGCTTGTCTCTAACTTGATTTGATTTAACCGCAAAGAACACAAAGATCTCAAAGATCAACTTCTAAATGCTTTGCTTTGCAATCAGATGAACAACTCTTTTCTGCGTGTTCTATGCGTTCTTTGCGGTAAAAATTCTCAATCCGTATCAATCCGCGCAATCCGTAGCTAAAAGTTACCAATTCGTTTGTTCGCGGCGCAGCCCGCGCGGGGGGCTTGTCTGTAACTTGGCCAGTTTGTCACACTTAAGTCGTGTTGAAAAAGGTAGGGCATGGGTCTCCGACCCTGCCGCGGCGCGTTCGGAGAACGTTGCCCTACCATTTTTATTCGCGTGGTTCGCATCATTCAATGCAAAAAAAATTTACCAGTCGGTTTATTCCCGGTACCCCCGGGCGGCGGGCTTGCCTGTAATTGCTATCACGAACCAGTGGACAACACCGTCAATTTCAGATATAGTTTTGAACATATTTGAAAGGGGGATCGGAATATGCTTATCAACAACACGGTACGGGCTATCATCTTCGGCATGCTGGGCATCGCTTGCCTTCCACTTCAGGCAGCGGTACAGGTCCTGGTCGAGGCAGAGAGCTTCAAGGAAAAAGGCGGCTGGGTGGTTGATCAGCAGTTCACAGACTCCATGGGCTCCTCCTACCTCCTCGCGCATGGCATGGGCAAGCCCGTCGCTGATGCGAAGACCTCTGTCGCCTTCCCCGCCAAAGGCAGCTATACCCTCTGGGTGCGCACAAAAAACTGGAAGCCCGGCAACTGGGAAGCGCCCGGCCGCTTCAAAGTCGCCATCAACGGCAAGACCCTCGAGACCGTCTTCGGAACCATCCCGGCCTGGACCTGGCAGAAGGCCGGAAGTGTTGAGATCAGCGCCACACCCTGCGAGGTCGCGCTGAAGGACCTGACAGGCTTTGACGGACGCTGCGACGCGCTCTTCTTCACCCAGGATGCAACATTCGAGCCGCCCAATGACCTCAAGACCCTGCGCGCTTGGCGCGACACCTTGCTCAATATGCCCTCTGAGCCCAAGACTGCGGAAACGTTCGACCTCGTCGTCGTCGGGGGCGGCATCGCCGGCTGCGCCGCCAGTCTCGCGGCTGAAAAGCAGGGGCTCTCCGTCGCGCTCATCCACGACCGCCCCCTCCTTGGCGGTTGCGCCAGCAGCGAGGTGCGCGTCCACACCATCGGCATCTCAGGCAAGAGCGAAGAGATCCTCAAAGGCATTGATTCCAAGCACTGGCCCAACGGCTCCGCAGAGTCCATCCCGGACACCCTCAAGCGCCACAAGACGATGGATGCGGCCAAGGGCGTGAAGCAGTTCCTGGGCTGGCGCGCCTACGGAACCGTCATGGAGGGCAAGCGGATTGTGGCTGTTGACGCGCGGCACATCGAGACCGGCGAGATACGCCGCTTCAAAGCCCCTGTCTTCATCGACAGCACCGGCGACGGCTGGGTCGGCTTCTGGGCCGGTGCGGAATATCGTTACGGACGCGAAGCAGCGGATGAATTTAACGAAGCCTGGGAGAAATATGGCGACTTCTGGTCTCCGAAGAAACCGGACAAGCGCATCATGGGCACCTCGGTCCTCTGGAACTCGAAAAAAGAGGAGACGCCCTCGACCTTCCCCGAAATCCCCTGGGCCATGGATGTGGCCAAGGACAAAGTGGCGGTCAACGGCGAGTGGTACTGGGAGTATTCCGCCGACCACCTGAGCCAGCTCGATGACGCCGAGACGATCCGCGACCATCTGCTCTGCGCCATCTTTGGCGCCTTCAGCAATGCGAAGCGCGACCCCAAGAACGCCAACCTGTCGCTCGCCTTTGTCGCCTACGTGGGCGGCAAGCGCGAATCGCGCCGCCTCATGGGAGACTACATCTTCACCATGCAAGATGCGGTCTCGGGCACCAATTTCGTGGACAGCGTGGCGGAAGAGACCCGCGAACTCGATGTGCACGTCCAGAAGAGCTATTGGAAGGGCGAGCCGTACGACTATCTCTCCCATGCGCTCTTCATGAAGACGCCCCGGTACTATATCCCCTTCCGGGCGCTCTACTCCAAGAACATCCCCAACCTGATGATGGCGGGCCGCTGCTTCAGCTGCTCACATGTCGGACTCGGCGGACCGCGCGTCATGAAGACGACAGGGCAGATGGGCGTCGCCACCGGCACTGCCGCCTCGCTCTGCAAGAAATACAAGACCGACCCGCGTACCGTCGGCGAAAAACATATCACTGAACTCCGCACCCTCATCGGCTACTAACTTAAACGTTAAGAGTTAAGCGTTGGACGTTAAACGTTATTTTTTTCAGGCGAGTTGAGTCGGCTCTTGCAACTGGAGGAGCCAGAGCTTGAAGAAGGGATCAGCAACCTCGTAGACATGCTCCTGTTTTTCGATATGCCCTTGTTCGAGCAACTGTTTTACGGCACTGTTGATGCTCGAAGAGACCGGCAAATGGTATCGCTGCCGATAGGCTTGTGAAAACCGCAGAGTACCTTCAGCAGCCAGGGCATGGATAAGCTTTCGCTGATTGACGGATAAGCGTCCGAAATGCTCTTCATAAAGATCAGATTTGAGGCTGGCTATGTTGCGACATGCGTCTCGCACATCCCCTTCGGAAAGAGCCTGTTTGGAGCTGTCAACCATCTGCTGAAAAAGCTCAGAGGCAAGAAACTGGATATAATAAGGGATGTTTGCAGCTTCCTGGACGATGCTTTCCGCAGACGCTTTAGAAAGCGTTATTCCCGCGTCTGAAAAGCGGTTTTGAACAAAGACAACGCTCTCTCCAAATGGCGGTTTGCCCAACGACAAGGTTTTTGCCGACTGATAAAAAGGGCGCGACCGTTTGGAAAACATCTGTTGCAAGAGATGCGTTTTGCTCCCCAAGAAAAGATACGTCACCTGGCGGTGCTGCTGCATGCAACTCCTGAAAATGCGCTCAAGCGGAAAATGGTCGGAAAAGACCTCGATCTCTTGAAATTCATCGAGGATGACGACCATGCGTCCCTGTTTCGCGCTCAACCGCTCGGGTAAATCGAACACGTTGGAAATCATCTCAGCGGTCAGTTGGTTCGGAGAGAAATCCAGCACCAGTTCCGGCTTGCCTTGGTCATCCAAGGAGACTTGGGGACGCAGCCGTTTCACCCATTCCATGACCTGCTGAAATCCTTTTTCGAGAAGAGAAGCCTGACGCTGATAAATGTTGCGCGCATACTGACGAATGAAGTCATCAACGGAACAAGTTCGCATCAAATCCATGTAGACACAGGGTATGCCCTTATGTTCAAGTTCCTGCATCACTTTCATCACTAGCGATGATTTGCCGTAGCGGCGGGGTGCATAGACCACGACATTGTTGCCGCCGCTGACGGTGGACAGGATGGTTGAAAAGGGTTCTTCCCTGTCATAGAACTGCTGGTCCCGAACAATTTTCCCATAACTAAAAGGATTCATGGATCACCCCCACTGTTGAGAAAAGCTTAGCAGAACTTATGATGATCATCAATAAAAAACTTACGAACACCTTCGTAACGATGATCTTCGTAAGTTTTGAGTTCTATATCGAGCCCAATTTTTGCGGCTCAGATCAGCTTCGCCCTCCATTTTCGATACCGCTCCGCAATGGCGAGACTATGGCGAGCCGTCGCTTATCTTAGCGACATTCGGGCCTATCCGAAAGCAATTAACACTTGCAAAACCAAAACAAACCATTATTATATACATCTGACGTTTAAAAAAGGGGTATGTTTTGTTATGATTGCGAGAAAATCCGAGCTTTTTCTGAAAACGTGGTATGAAAAGAGCCATCGAAAGCCGCTCATCCTGCGGGGAGCCAGGCAAGTGGGCAAGTCTACGCTTGTCAGGCAATTCGCTTTGGCCTGCGGCCTGACGCTGAACGAAATCAATCTGGAAAAACATCCAGTGCTTGATCGGGTATTCAAGAGCCTTGACATGAAGAGCATCCTGTTGGAGCTGGAAGGGCTCCTCGGAAGGAATATACGGGGTGAAAAAAACCTGCTCTTCCTCGACGAGGTGCAGGCCACCCCGCATGCGCTTGCCGCCTTGCGGTACTTCTACGAGGAATGCCCAGAACTGCCTGTCATTGCAGCCGGTTCGCTCCTGGAGTTCGCGTTGGCAAAACACGCGTTCTCCATGCCAGTGGGTCGAGTTGAATATCATCATATTGGCCCTTTAGCCTTTAGCGAATTCCTCGCGTGCACGGAGCCGGATTTGAATCCCTGGCGCGAGGCCGCCTCCCGTTTTCAAACAGTCCCCGAAACAGCGCATCAACGACTTCTTTCAAAACTTCGTGAGTACTTTTTTGTTGGCGGCATGCCAGAGGCTGTTCAGGAATTCGTCCATTCCGGCTCCTTGTCCCACGTGCAGGAGGTGCAACGTTCCATTGCGGAAACCTATCAGGATGACTTTTCAAAATATGCGCAACAGATCGAACTCGCCAGGCTCCAGCGGGTCTTTAACCAGATACCCCGAAATATCGGTCGGAAAATTAAATATGTCAACCTCTCCCGTGAAGAGAAGGCTCGCGAAATCAAAGCCTGCATCGACTTGCTCAACCGGGCCCAGGTCTGTCAGAAAGTCGTCGCCTCCCACTGCTCGGGGACACCCCTTGCCGCTGAAGCGAATGAGGAGTCCTACAAGTTGATCTTCATGGATGTGGGAATGGTGAACTTCCTCTGCGGTGGACGCTGGAACGACCTTTCCGAGGCGACAGCGCAGACCCTCGTCAATGAAGGCCCCTTGGCAGAGCAGTTTATCGGGCAACACCTGGCGTATCTTGACAGCGGCAAGCCGCACCTTCACTATTGGATCCGCGAGGGACAGGCCAACAATGCCGAAGTGGATTACGTGGTAGCGCTCGGTTCACAGATTCTGCCAGTAGAAGTGAAAGCAGGCGCCGGCGGATCCTTGAAGTCCCTACAGCAGTTTGTGCTCGAAAAGAAGCTTCCGCGTGCGGTGCGCTTCGATTTGAATCCGTCTTCAAAAGTGTCGGTTGCCTACCGGGCGCGCTCAGGCCAAACCTCGGAAACGGTAACCTTCGAGCTGATGTCGCTCCCACTTTATGCCGTGGAATCGTTGCCGGAACTCGATAACGCTCAACCCTGAAGTAAACCTCGTAAACTTAAACGCTAAGAGTTAAAACCCCTTTTTCGTACTGGCATGAGGCTGGATAAGGTGGTAACCTTTCATTTAATAGAACTGGACAAACATCATAGCACATTTGGGGATTTTTTATGATGAAGACAAGCAACCTGATTGCTGCGGCAATCTGTATATTGGGTGGTTCGCTCGGCTTTGCAGAAACCACGACCGCCGTTAAACCTAACATCCTGGTCATCATGACAGATCAGCAACAGGCGGGCATGCTGAGCTGCGCAGGCAACGCGACTGTGAAGACGCCCATGATGGACAGCCTCGCCGCAACAGGCGCGCGCTTTGAGCTGGCCTACTGCGCCAACCCCGTGTGCGTGCCGTCGCGTGTCAGCATGTTGACCGGGGTCATGCCCAGCCGCATCGGCATGGAAGCCAATGAGGACATGAAGAAAAGCAAGGTGTCGGCTGACATCCTGGCGAATACGATGGGCCAGCTCTTCTCAAAGGCCGGGTATGAGACGGTCTATGGCGGCAAGCAGCATGTCCCCATGTCGATAGAAGAAGCAGGCTTCAGAAATATTGAGAAGAATTCAGGGCCGAAGTTGGCCGAGACCTGCGCACAGTTTTTACGGCAGAAGCGCGACAAGCCCTTCCTGATGGTGGCCTCGTTCATCAATCCGCACGACATCTGCTTCATGGCCCTTTCGGATGCCAAAAATCCAGGCAAGATTAACGGGCCGAAACCGCTTCTCGATGCCCTGGCCCTGCCGGCAGGCATGTCGCGGGACGATTTCTTCGCCAAGGCCTGTCCCCCGCTGCCGGCCAACTACGCGATTCCGCCGGGTGAGCCTGAGGCGATCTTGGCTGCGGACACGCGAGCCTTTCGCACCTACGCACGGAAATCATGGACCGATGAGCAGTGGCGCTTGCACCGCTGGGCTTATGCGCGGCTCACCGAGCGGGTGGACGCCGAGATCGGCGTCGTGCTGACCGCCTTGCGCGAAACAGGACTGGATGCAAATACACTGGTTGTCTTTGTGAGCGACCATGGCGACATGGATGCCTCGCACCGCCTGGAACATAAATCCGTGCTCTATGACGAGGCCACCCGCGTGCCGCTGATTGTCAGTTGGAAGGGTGTCACCAAGCCTGGGGTGGTTGATAAAGAGCATCTGATCTCCACAGGACAGGATCTGATTCCCACGCTGTGTGACTTTGCAGGTATCGTAGTGCCTTCATCATTGAAAGGACGTAGTGTCCGGCTGCTGGCCGAGGGTCGCACACCTTCCACCTGGAGAGATGCGCAGGTCGTCGAGAACGGCGACAGCCGCATGGTGCGCTCCGCGCGCTACAAGTATATCGTCTACGCATCGGGCGCAAATCGAGAGTTTTTAGTGGATATGAAGAGCGACCCCGGCGAGATGAAGAATCTCGCGCAGGAGCCCACACTCTCTTCAGTCTTGAAGGAACACCGCGAACTGTTGAAGTCGTGGTATCAGCAGAACAAGGAAACGCTGGATCCGCGATACATCGCGGAATAATGGAATGTTGGAATTCTGGAATTGTGGGATTGTGAAACTTGAAACTCGAAACTGGTTCTGAAAACTGATCGTCTCCCCAACATTCCATCATTCCACCGTTCCAATATTCCAATAGAAAGAAAGGTATGAAGCAGATGCAAGTCATTCATAAGTTATCACTGATCGGACTGGGGTTGCTGGCAGGGGTGAGCGTGCAGGCAGGGGAGCTTCAGGCGATGCCCGCGTTCAGCGAAAATGCGCGCATTTTATTTCAAGGTGACTCGATCACCGACGGCAATCGCGGGCGCAGCGCCGACCCCAACCATATTCTCGGGCATGGCTACTGTTTTATCATCGCCGCACAATACGGAGCGCAGTTTCCAGAGAAAAAGCTGACCTTCATGAACCGGGGCATCAGCGGCAACACGGTCTCGAACCTGCAAGCCCGCTGGCAGAAGGACACCCTGGATCTCAAACCGGACGTTCTGAGCATTCTGATCGGAATCAACGACGGACGCAAAGTGCCGCTGGAGCAGTATGAGCAGGTGTATGACAAACTGTTGACCGAGACGAAAGCCGCTCTTCCGAACATCAAGTTCGTGCTCTGCGAGCCCTTCTACCTGCCCAAAGGCGGGCATATGGAAAGCGATGCGCGCGATCAGGATGTCAAGAAGCGCCAGGTGATTGTGGCCAAGCTGGCGGAGAAACATCATGCGGCATTGGTCAAGCTTCAGCAGGTCTTCGATGAGGCCTGCACGCGCGCGCCTGCCGAGTACTGGATTTGGGACAGCGTGCATCCAACCTACTCGGGACACCAGCTCATGGCAGACGCATGGGTCAAAACCGTCAGTCAGTTTTACAAATAACCAACACCATGAACAAAGAAGGAGACACATGAAAAACATACTCAACCTGACCATATGCCTAGTCCCCATACTCGGGACACTGTACGCCGCCGAGCCTGCTCAGCCAGCAAAGACCACACCTGACGCCAAGGCCAAAGAGCCTGCCAAAGTCTGGACAGAGCCGCCTGTCGTCGAGCCCAAGTATGACGGGACGCCCGTCAAAGCACCAGACGGTGCCACCATCCTGTTCAACGGAACGGATGCCTCGTCGTGGATCAGCCTCCCGAACAAAAAGGATGCGGTTCAGACGAATGCCTTCCGCTGGAAGATCGAGAACAATTACATGGAGGTCGTGCCCAAGACCGGCATGATCCAGACCGTAAAGCCCTTCATCACCAGCGGTCACCTGCACATCGAGTGGGCGACGCCTGCAGAGGTCAAGGGAAGCAGCCAGGGACGCGGCAACAGCGGCGTCTTCATTGAAGGGCTTCCCGAGTTGCAGGTGCTCGACTCCTATGACAACAAGACCTACTTCGATGGACAAGCTGCGGCCTTCTACAAACAGCGTCCGCCCCTCGTGAACGCCTGTCGCGGTCCGGGCCTCTGGCAGTGCTATGACATCCACCTCCAGCGCGCAACAGTCGAAGGGGGAAAAGTCGTCAAGCCCGCTGTTGTCACGGTCTACCACAACAACGTCTTGGTGCAGGACAAGTTCGAGTTCTCCAACTTCATGCAGGCCGGCACGCTCAAGTTCCAGGACCACGGCAACCCGGTCCGCTTCCGCAACATCTGGTTCTTGCCTAAGACAGAAAAAGAATGAAATACTTTTTCCGCAAAAGCCGCAAAGGAGAGCGCAAAGGGTCAGCCTGCCTCACGCATGAATACATGCACGGCAGAGCGACCCTTTGCGCGGAATCAACTCAATGTTCATCAGCAAAAAACTTGTTTTTTGCTGATGAACATGAAATTCGTTTCCTCTGGGCGGTTATCCGTTCTGCCGTGCTGTATTCAGCGTGAGGCAGACGAGATAACCGCCCTTCTTATAGCGGCTTTTGCGGTAACGTCTTAAACTACAAACTGTTGGCAGTCTACTTGAACTGGATCATGGTTCCGGAGGGCGCCACAACAAGTGTGGCCGAGCTGTTCGTGACGCGCACCTTTACGATGTACGATACTGGCGGAGGGGTGGTCAGGACCGCATTGGCCAGCGCATCCTGCGTGGCCGCGTCAGCGGAGGCGTAGGTAAAGAGCAGCAGGTTTAAGGGGTAGGTCGCGCCTGCGGGGACAGCCAGATTCACCGTGCCAACCGTTGTCAGCGACCCGCTGACGGCCAGCGTCGCGCTGTAGTTGCCACCCTCGAAGGTCACGGTCAGGTTGCCGTTGACAATGGCGGAACCCGTCAGCTCGCCGCCTGTTTTGATGATGATGTTGGTGATCCCCGTCAACACGGCACCCTCCAAGTCGAGCACGCCAGCCTCAACGACAAGCGCACCCGTCACGCCGAGCGGGCCGGAGAGCGTCTGTTTTTCAGGTCCGATCTTAATCAGGGTACCGCTGCCCGTGACCGTGCCGGTGAAGGTCGAATCCGCAAGGGCATTGATGCCCAGCGTACCGCCTGTGAGCGTGATTGTTCCGTCGCCGCTCAGCGGGCCGACCGTCTCACGGACCCCGACAATCGCCAGTTCCGCCGGGGAAGTGACCGTTGTGGCGGAGAGGTCGGAGAGCACGTTCATGTCGCCGAAGTCCCCCATGCGCCATGCGCCGACAAAGCTGTTGCGGGCCGTTGTGATGGCGGCCTGATTGGCGGAGTAGTCACGGAGGTCGACGGTTGTCCAGTTCACGCCGTCAGTGCTGATGTCTACCGACCAGATGACAGGATCGCGCCCGGTGGCATCATTGGCGGTATACCAGCGGTAGCCATCAAAGAGCACAGGCGCCGGCAGGGTCACGACCAGCGGATAGATCGGCGTCGTGTTGATGTAGAACTTGGTGTTCACGTTGTTGTCGATCGCCTTCTCAGGTCCCTCAGGTCCTGCCCCTGCGCCAGGCGATGTTCCCAGCGTGCCGACGGGATAGTCAACCTTCTGTCCGTTGAGCATAATGTGAAACTCCGAAATCTGGTAGCCGCTATTCATGTGGTCGCCGCTGGTGCGCATCATCTTCGGGAAGAACCGTACATATTTCGTGAACACGGCGCCGCCCACAGCGGCCACACCGCCCGAGATTGTTGTAGCGCCGGTATAGGTGCTGTTGAGTCCGGACATGTAGGTTTTGCCGCTTCCAGCGTGAGTCAGGCCCAGCGCGCTCTGGCCATCCGCCAGCGAGCCGACGGTGAAGAAGTTCGTCGCCACCCCGCCAACCACTAATTTGACCGGCAGTATGCCGTTATTGACGACGTTCACCCCAAAACTCATGGGCGTGAACAGCGCATCCGCTCCCGTTGTCGAGGCCAGTGCGACTGTGCCGTTGCCGGTGACCGTGCCGGCGAAGCCGGAGTAGTTTGTGATAATGGCCTCGCTGGATTCCAGCAGGAGCCTTCCCGTGCCGGCGAGTGTATTCAACGCCAGCGTCATGTCGCTGACGGTCAGTTGCGCTCCGGAGGCGATGGTGACAGGGGCGGAGGGGACTGTTTTCGGCTGCGGGGCAAGGGCAAGCCACTTCTCCGAGAGATATTCATTCACCTTTTCACGTTCGGAGGTTGAAAGGACCCGGTCGAACACCAGGACCTCGCCGATGTAGCCGCGGAAGTAGCGTTGATTCGTATTGTTCCAGTAGTCGCCGATCGCCTGGGTCATTGACCATGCGGAGCCTCTGATGGAGGTCAGGATGTAGGGCTTGGTGTTGTCGTAGGTGTTGCCCGCAACGCCATTGATGTACATGGATCCCAAATTGCTCCAGGTCGCGCTATTGCCGGGGTGCTGCCAGCGGTTATTCGCGTCGGCGCGGATGCCGTTGTCCACACCGCTTTGCCCCCAGATGCCGTCAAGGCTCCCATAGGAGGTTGTCTTGGCCACGATAAAGACCGTCTGGGCGTTTGCATTCTTATTCGCATACATCCGGTTTCGGGCGCTGTCGCTGAAGCGAACAGCGGCGCGTCCGTTGATTGCGTTTTCAACGTAGGTCGGGCGCTGGGCATCCGTGCTCTGGCTGAAGTTCACGCCAGCGGAGGTGGAGTCGTTCCAGTTGGTCACCCGATTGCCGCTCAGTCCGATCGTGCTGGTGTTCGAGGCGTCCAGCCGGTAGGAGAGTCCGGCCGGGAAGGGGAACCATTTGTCGGTGAGGTAGGCTTCGACCGCCTGACGCTCCGCCACGCTCAGCGTGCGGTTGTAAACCAGGACCTCGCCGATGTAGCCTCGGAAGTAACGTTGGTACGTTCCGCTGTTCCAGTAGTCGCCGATCGCCTGCGCGGAGCCGGTGTCGGGGGTGCCTCGGACCGCCGTCAGGATATACGGGTCAGCGGGCTTAAAGGTGTTGCCGGCAACGCCATTGATATAGATGGAGCCGAACTGGGTAAACTCCCCTTCGTTGCCAGGATGCTGCCAGGTTCCCAGGGCAGAGGCGCGGATCCCGTGGTCTCCGAGGTTGCGTCCCCAGATACCGTCAAGCCCTCCATACGAGGTTGTCTTGGCCACAATAAAGACCGTCTGGGCAGTGGCCGCCTTGTTTGCGGCCATGCGGGTGCGGACGCTGTCGCTAAACTTGACGGCAGGCAAGCCGTTGATTGCGTTCTGAACGTAGGTCGGCTGCTGCGGAATGGCGGCCTGAGAGAAATTGACGCCGGCGGCTGTGGAGTCGGCCCAGACAGACACATTCGAACCGCCCAGCGTAATGGATTCGGAGTTTGCCGCATCGAGCTGGTAGGAGAGACCTGCGGTGATGGGCAGGGCTTTGCGCAGGAGCCGCACGGTTCCCGCATCTATGGCCGTGGCCCCGCTATAGGCGATGGAGGAGACAGCCATCGTCAGCGAACCTGCACCCACTTTTGTCAGGCTCAAGGTGCCGGATCCATTGGCGAGTGTCCCGGGAAAGGTCGAGGTGCTGTCCCCCTCGCCGACCGACAAGGTAGCTGCAGCGCCATTGTTCACAACCAGACCATCGCTGCCCGTGGCGGTCAGTGCTCCGACGGCCTCATTCTGGCCATTGATATCAAGTGTCCCGCCTGCCAGATGCAGATCCCCTCCGATCTGATTGCCGTTGGAGCCTGTCAGCTTCGCGGAAGTTCCGCTACCCATGCTCAAGGAACCGACCGCGACAGCGTCGGCCGCCCCGGTTTTATTGAGTTCAACTGTTCCGGTGTTCACCGCAAGCGAGAGGGCGTTGCTGGCCGTACCGCCGAGTATCAAGGCGCCCGCCCCGGTCTTGCTGATCAGCCCCGCGCCCGTGACCGGGCTGTTCACGGTCAGGGTGTCGTCCGCCGTGACATTCAACGCGCCGCTTTGCGCCGTGACCGGGGTGGTGCTCAGCGTAAGGCTGTTTCCGTCTTTGTTAGAGAGCGTGCCGCCGGCCAGCGTGACCGCCGCCCCGCCGAGCACAGCCTCGCTGCCCGCCACCAGCGTGCCTTCGTAGATGACAATATCGCCGGTCAGCGCTGATCCCGTGCCGCTCAGCTCGGTCGTGCCGGTGCCGCGCTTCTCCACGGTGCCGGTCCCGGAGAAATCGCCGCTGTATGTGATGGTCCCCTTGCCCGTGAAGAGCGCAGTCGAAGCCGTCAACGCAAAATCATTTGAAACGTTCAACAGGTTGCCCGGGAGATCCAGAAACGTGCTGTTCACAAACTGCAGGGTACTGAAGGCAAGCGTGTTGCCATTGAGAACCGTGGCGGTCCCGTCGCCGCCGAGGGTTGTGTTGGCCACGAGGGTCGCGCCGTAGGAGCTGAGGGTCAGGGCCCCGCCGAGCAGGTCGCTGCCATCCAGAAAGAGGTTGGCGCCCGTCGAGACCGTGTAGGCGGCGGAGGGCATGCGCCGCAGCCAGACGTTATTGGTCAGGGTCAGGCCGCCGGAGGTGGCGACATCCGCATCCAGCGCCGCCGGGGAGAGCGGATCGGCTGAGCCGAAGCGGACCGGAGCGCCGTTGTTGTTGATGGTGAGCGTGGGCTCCGGAACCTGGACGCTGTTGGTCGTGACGATGCCGGCGAACACAATGTCGCCGGCTGCTCCGTCGACCGTGAGCGTGGTGTTTGTTTCGAGAAGGATGCGGGCCGTCAGTACATGATCGGCTCCCGCCGCCAGCTCATGAGGTTTCCCAGGGGCAACGATGTCCAGATCGCCGCCCTTGAAAAGAAGGGTGGTTTTGCCCAGGTTCGGCCCGCCGGCCTGCGCCGTGCCGTCCCGCAGCTCAAGGATGCCCGCCTCCGTCAAGGTTGCATTGTCCAGGTCCAGCGCGCCCGAGCCCCTTTTCTCAAGGGTTGCTCCGCCGGTGACGGTCCCGCTGAAGTCGCTGGCGCCATTCTGGCTTCCAATGATCAGGCGTCCCTGGTTGGCCACGGAGGTGGTAATCGTTGCGCGGGCACCGGAAGAGAGCGTATCAACCGACTCTGTTTTGCCGTTCAGATCCAGAATAGCCGCCGGGAGGGTGTTCGACAGGGCAGTATCTCCGCCGATGATCAAACCCCCTGCATCCGGCAGCACCTCGTTGTCACCCAAGACCAGGGTAGCGCTCTGTCCGGGGTTCGCCCCCGGGCCCTGCGTCCCGATCCGGGTGCCGCCGGCATAATCATTGGCGCTGTTGCCAAGATAAACCTTGCTGAACTCATAGTTGATTCCCAAAAATCCTGCTCCCGTGATGGGGCTGTTGATCTCTGTCCTGGCATTCGAATAGCCGGAGCCAAGATACCCGCCAAGCTCCGTGAGGGTTATTCCGCGGTTGGCCAGAATGGTCAACGCCGCATTGTTGGCGTCGTTCATCAACCCGCCGCCGTCGAGGATGATGGCGTCTGTCTGGAGCGCTCCGAGCGCAGGGCCAAAGGCGCTGTCGTTAATGGCGCGCACATTGCCGTTGGAGATGATGGTGCGGCCTGTCAGCAGATTATTCGACCCCAGGAAGAGACGTCCCAGGCCGGTAATCAGCAGGTCGGTGCTGGACGACAACTTTGATCCAGCGAAACTCAAAAAGGAGGTGTCGGAGGTGTTGATCACCGCCGGAGCCACCAGTTCGTTAGTGCCCCCTGTGATAAAAACCGTCTTGCCCGCAATGGATGCATTCAAAATGAAGCCCGAGAGGATAACGGTCCCTAGGTCGTTGTTAATAGTAAAGTCGTTGCCGGAGAGATTGATAGTCGCCGTCCCGGCGGAGCCTGCGACTGTACCGTCCTGCCAGTTATTGGGATTGCTCCAATTGCCGGAAACCCTATTGGTCCAGATGCCATCCGCCGCATGACTGCACACACCGCCAACCAGAATAAACACCCCGATAATAGACCTAAACAAACCGCTGATTTTTTTCATAAACACTCCTGACTCACCTGAATAACCACCTTTTACACTTTCAAGCCAAACACTAATGGCTAAAACTTAATCACATTTGCCCAAGAAAGTCAAAATTACAATTGCACTACAGCCCGTTTTTCTTTAACCTGACCCCATGAGAAATATTAAAAGGGCTGGTTTCATCACTCTGCTTCTGCTGTCGGCGGCACAGCAGTCTCTTCTTGCCGATACCGCCAAGCCCAACGTCATCGTCATTCTCGCCGATGATATGGGCTACGCGGATCTAGGAGCGCAGGAGGTCCGGAAGGATCTCAAGACGCCCCACCTCGACGCCCTCGCAGCAGGCGGCGTGCGGTGCACCGCCGGTTACATCACCTCCCCGCAATGCTCGCCCTCGCGCGCCGGACTCATCACTGGCTGTTATCAGCAGCGCTACGGCATCGACACGATTCCAGATGTGCCACTGCCCCGCGAGGCCGTCACCCTGGCCGAGCGCCTCGGCCCTGCAGGATACCGCTGCGGCTTTGTCGGGAAATGGCACCTCGAACCCAATGTCACCTGCACGAAGTGGATGGAGAAGGAACTTCCCGAGTGCGCCAAGCTTCCGCCCAAACAGCGCCGCATCCCGCAACCCAAAATTCTGTGCTTCAGCCCTGCAGCGCAAGGCTTCCACGAGTTCTTCTGGGGCGAGATGCTTCACTACCGCGCGAACTTTTCATTGGAGGGCCGCGACTTGAAACCTGAGGGCGAAGCTGTTTCAATGCCGAAGGAGTTCCGGGTCGATGTCCAGACCCGCGCCGCCGTCGCCTTCATCGAACGCAACCATGCGAAGCCGTTTTACTTGCATGTCGGCTACTATGCTCCGCACACCCCGCTCGAAGCCACGAAGAAATACCTCGACCGCTTTCCAGGCCCCATGCCTGAACGCCGCCGCTACGCACTGTCCATGCTCGCCGCGATTGACGACGGCGTGGGCGAGATCATGAAGAAGCTGCGCGACCACGGACTTGAGAAGAACACCCTCGTCATCTTCACAAGCGACAACGGCGCGCCATTGAAGATCACCAAAGAGGACAGCCCGATCAACGCAGATCCAGGCGGCTGGGACGGCTCGCTCAATGAGCCCTGGATCGGCGAGAAGGGGATGCTCAGCGAAGGCGGCATCCGCGTGCCCATGCTCTTCTCCTGGAGCGGCACCCTGCCCGCTGGAAAAGTGTACACGCACCCGGTCAGCTCACTCGATTTCGCTGCCACGGCAAACGCCCTTGCCGGACTTCCCGCGACCGCCACGCTTGACGGCGTCGATCTGCTGCCGTTCCTGACGGGCAATAACCCTGGTGCGCCCCATGACCAGCTCTGCTGGCGCTTCTGGAATCAGGCCGCGATCCGTGAAGGCCCATGGAAATATCTCAGCGGCGGCGGCAAATCGGAGTTCCTCTTCGACCTCGGAAGCGACGCCCACGAGACCAAGAACCTCATCACCCAGCACCCCGAACGCGCAGCCGCGCTCCGCGCCAAACTCGTCACATGGACCGGACAATTCCAGCCCCCCGGCATCCCTGACAAACCGCGCAACGAACAGGAAACCAAGTGGTATCAACACTACTTCAAAGAGTGAAAAGGAGAGGGATGATAAATCAGAAGCCCGCTGCTACTAAGAAACCTGTAGGATGGAGCACTGTAAAGCAACACCTTGCCGACTGGAGTCAGCCCGCATTGCTGGCCTTGGTCAAAGACCTTTATGATGTCACGCCAGCGAACCGTGCTTTTATCAACGCCCGGTGCCAGTCCGAGGAGGACGGCGGGGAAACGTTGGAGGCCTATCGAAACAAGATCGTCGAGCACTTCTACCCTAAGCGTGGCGAAGGCAAGCTCAAGATGGGTGAGGCGCGCAAGGCCATCCGCGAGTATCGCAAGGCCACGGGCAATGTGGCCGGCGTAGCGGAACTGTTGATGGCTTATGTGGAAAACGGCGTACACTTTACCTGCGAGTATGGAGACATTGACGAGCGCTTCTACAATAGCGTGGAGTCGGTGCTGAATGAGTTGGCTGATCTGTTGAGAGGAGAAGCACGGGAACTGTACCCGAAATTCCGCGAACGTCTCGCAAAAGTGGAGCAATTGACCGACGGCATTGGTTGGGGATTCCACGATGCAGTCGCAGATACGGTCGGGGAACTGGAGAGCGAACTGGGAGCGCCAAGAGCGTCCGTTTGAAGCAGAGCAAGCCCTTGTCAACGCCAACCGCGACCTCATCACCCGCTTCGAAACCAAGATTAAACCACCCTCGCACGGGTTTGGGGGGGGAGTGAGGGAGGAGAGGGAGCCTTGTTTTGACTTGGCTTTAAAAAGGAAAGATGCTAATTTGAAGCATAACTTTTATGGATAATGAAGAGATACAAACCGTTGATGGTTTTGAGGTTGAGGATACATCGTCTGTTTCCGAGGTAAAGATAACTGTCCCCTTTGATCCTACGAAAATCCGAATCTCCACGAAACCGACAACCATGGGAACTATTATCACTCGCTTGAAAACAGGCGGGATTGATTTGTCGCCTGATTTTCAGCGTAGCAGTGTTTGGAAACTCAAAAACAAGAGTCGCCTGATTGAATCGCTTTTATTGAGAATCCCATTGCCCGCATTTTATTTCGATGCGTCTAATGAGAGTTGTTGGGTTGTCATTGATGGTTTACAGCGGCTGACCGCCATCAAGGAGTATGTTGTCAATCATTCATACACCCTGTCAGATTTAGAATTTCTTACGCAATTTGAAGGAAAACAATTCTCCGAATTGCCTTCTGTCTATCAGCGCCGAATTGAGGAGGCTGATGTTTTTCTCTTTCTTGTCGATTCGGGAACACCTGAACGTGTGAAGTTTGATATTTTCAGGAGAATCAATACAGGCGGCGAACCCCTTTCCATGCAGGAAATCCGACATGCACTTAATCCTGGACCAATCAAGAAGTTTCTGAAGGATATGGCGGAGTCAAACGAGTTTGTGATAGCGACAGCGTATGGTGTCTCGGCCTCGCGAATGGCGGATCGGGAGTGTGTCTTACGTTTTCTGGCGTTTTTTGAAACTGCTCCTGAAAAGTACGGGGAAGGCGATATCGAAGATTTTGACAGCTTCTTGAATGACTATATGAGGCGGTTCAATGCGCAAGCACTACAACACAGTCCTGATGCTTTGGCAGACAAATTCAAAACTTCGTTAATCCTGGCAACTGAGCTTTTCGGCGATTGCGCATTCCGAAAATACAACGTCCTCAGTGGCAAACGCGCTCCAATCAATAAAGCTTTGTTTGAAGTATGGACAGTTAATCTTGCCCAACTTTCTGCTGAGGAACAGGGGCAATTAGTTGAACGCAAATGTCACGTGTCCACTAAAATGGACGCCTTATTAATCGACCCTTTTTTTATTGATTCAATTTCGCAAAGTACGGCAAGCAAACGCAAGATTATCCATCGATTTTCGTCTATTAGGAACCTTATTCAGGAGGTTTTGTATGATTAAAAATCTCATACTTGAAAACTTTAAGTGCTATCAGAGAGTTTCTCTTCCATTCAATAACTTGACAGTCTTTGTTGGCGAGAATAGTGTAGGTAAAAGTTCTGTTATAAAAGCACTGTTGTTGTTAAAACAAATGGCTTGTCTCCCCGGCTTTTTTAAGCAATTTCCCTCTCTGTCGAATAAAGTCCCTTCAGATAAGACGGCTTCTGACTACTTTTGGGACTTGATGCCAGCGGATGAAAGGATGTCCATTACACTCGCATCTGATGAGGATGATGACCCATTGCTATTAACTGGCTGCATTTCTTGTGACAAGGAACCGGGCTTGCCCATATTAGGAGTAGGCAATAAAACCAAGGAAGGTCATTCATTTTGGAAAAACTCATTTACCTATCTCTCTGCCGAAAGAATAGGCCCGAGAGAGAATTTTGATGCGCCACCTAACCTACCGTATGAAGGTGTAGGTGAGAGAGGCGAATATGCAGCCTACTTCTTGGCCACAAACGAACAAATTGATATTGCTGTTAAAGAGTTAGCTCTTTCTGAAGAGGATGTTTCTAGACCCAATAGCTTCAAATTGTTGCGACAGACAGAGCTTTGGATGCATCAGGTCGGGTTGTCTAAGCAGCTGCAAATAAGAGCAACTTATTTTGATAAGGTCAATAAGGTTTCTTTGGAATATGTGTTTTTTGATGGCGAAAACCCACGTGAGTATACAGCGCAGAATGTTGGTTTTGGATTAACTTACACTTTGCCCATTTTTTTGTCTATTCTGAATGCGAAAAAGGGGTCAGTCGTAATAGTTGAAAACCCAGAGGCTCACTTACATCCTCAAGCACAAGTAGAAATGGGTGTTTTTCTGTCAAAAGCAGCAGATGCAGGCGTTCAGATAATTATAGAGACCCATAGCGATCATATTTTGAACGGCATCCGCTTGGCTGTCAAACAGAAAAAGTTGGAAAGCTCAAAAGTTCAGCTCCATTATATCGTTCGACCAGACTTGAAGAAAGGTGCAGAAGTTGTGATGCCTAAAATCCTGCCGGATGGACGCATTGAGCGGTGGCCGGATGGCTTCTTTGATCAGTACGAAACTGTTCTTTCACAATTGATTTAATGTTATGCGCCCCATCTTCCCTTTTCCAATTATCGTCAATGAATTATCCCTCGAGGCGCAGTATCCGAGCCTTCATGCGTCAGAGGAAGGGATGCGCTGTTTTGTAAAGCTATGTTTCCGTATGAAGAAGCATGGCTTTGGAAAACTGTTGATTTCGCGAGAGCTATATCAAGCAATCGTTTATGACAGCATCCCTTTATCAAAGTGCTTGTACATGATAACCGAACGAGACTTGCGCGTGGGATTAATAGCGTTACTTAATCAATCTGATACATTAGCTGAGGATATTAGAACAACTGCTGACTTTGAATGCCGTTTCACTGGGCGTATGGCGATAGGACTTGGTATTGCACATTCCATGGATGCAAGGATGCCAACGATCTCATTTAGTGACCATCCTGATTTTTCGGCAACGGACATTCCTGTCTCATGGCTTTCCCTTGAGAACATAGATCATGAATATGACGCCATAGTAAAAACATACCAAAAAGAAGCTCAAATCAGTGCATCGGCGGAGAAAGAGTGGCAAGATCTTCTTCGCTGTGTATTTCCAAACGGAGCCCTATTACTGGAAAATGCCGCAGAGGCCTTTCCTTTTTTAAGCTTCTCTGAGCCAGCCATAGAGGCATTAAAGAATATGAGAGGGAATGACGCACTTTTCCCAAACGTATGCATCACTCTTGAAAGTCTAAACCGCGCGATGTCGTTTATTAGAGATAATGGAGGCGACTATATGCTCCATCTTAAAACAAACATACTTCCAGTGAAAGAAGACGAATCGCGTTCAGTCCATAATGATGAACGCCTCCGTGATGCAAGGAAATTTAAATGGCCAGATGGCCAACAGCATTATTGTTTCCCACATAAAACGTTTGGAAGTAACTACAGACTCCATTTTTGTCCAGACAAGACCACGCATACGGTTTATGTTGGTTATATTGGCGTTCATCTGCCGCTATAGCATTTTACTCATTCAACGATAAACATTCTGGGATATGGCGTTATCGAGGAGCGGCAAAAAATCGTTACCCCATGAACCGCTCAAGCAACACAGTCATTGGGATTGATGTAGGAGGCCCGCGCAAGGGCTTTCATGCGGTGGTGTTGCGCGAGGGAGCGATTTGCGGGACGAAGACAGACTGCGATCCGAAGGCGATGGTGGCGTGGTGTCTAGAGCAGGATGCCTCTGTTGTGGGCGTGGATGCGCCATGTATGTGGAGCGTCGCGGGCAAACACCGTGAAGGTGAGCGTCTCTTGAATCAAGCGGGCATGCACTGTTTTTACACGCCGACACGGGAACGCGCACAAGGCAACCCCTTTTATAGCTGGATGCTGAATGGCGAAAGACTTTTTCAATCCCTGCTCACGCACTTTTCATTGTACACGGGAGCGCATAGCGAAAAGCGGGTCTGCTTTGAAACCTTCCCTCATGCCATTGTCTGCGCCTTAAAAGGTCGTATTGTTCCAGCCCATCCGAAGACGAGTGTCCGTCGCGAGGTATTGAGAACGCTCGGCCTCGATATCAGCAGCCTGACTAACATTGATCTCATCGATGCCGCGCTCTGCGCCGTCGCCGCCGATGCTTTCAGGCGCGGCGAAGCCACGCTCTATGGCGACGCAGAAGAGGGTTTTGTGGTTGTGCCGAAGGGAAAGTTAAGAGTTAAACGTTAAACGTTGAGAGTTAAAAGTTTGACTCAACGCTCAACGCTTAACGCTCAACGCTCAAGTTTGGCAGGCGGCGGAAAGCGCGTTTACCTCCTTGCTTATTTTTTAATTTTAAGTAACATAAGTCACTCACCCCAAGGAAGAAAAATTATGAAACAAATCCATGGACTGACCCTCTGCGCGCTATTCGCGCTCCCTCTGTTTGGCGCTGATGCTCAGCAGCTGGAAATGGCCTTCCGCGAGGGCGAAGTGCGCGTGGACAATGGCCTTATCAGCCGTCGCTGGAAAATGGTGAACGGCCTGCCGGTTCCGCAATCGCTCATGGTCCAAGGCCGCGAATGGCTGAAGCCTGACAACAAGCCCGGCATCGTGCCGCCGGGCGGCGCGCCCAAGCCGCCGCTGCGCATCGAGTGGGCTGATGCCACGGACGCGGCAGATCCTGTTGAGGCGCCCTCGCGCCGGGGCGCTCTCACTGTCCTCGGGAGTGATGGCCGCGGATATCGCTGGCACCTACAACTGTTTGCCGGCTGTCCTGCTGTGACGTGCAGGATCGAACTGCTGGGCACAAGCGAGAAGGCTCAGGGTGGTGCCGCTGTTGACAAGGCCGACAACTCGGGCATCGAGAAGGAGGGCGGAGCCAAGAAGAAGGAGTCCGCAGACCAGGACCTGATGGAACGTCTGCCCCTCACGGCTTTTCATGCGGAGCTGGGCGTGGTCGAACTCATGGACCGGACGGACAGCCACGACAACCTCGCCTCGGAGCGGACCTGGCGCATGGGGCCCAAGGAGACCATCAAGGCCGCGACATGCCTCGCCACCCTCACCGACCCGTTGGCGGGCACAGGCTTGATCCTGCTCAAGCATGCGCCGCTGCCGGATGTACGGCCTGTGAAGAACGAGGAAGATGTGATCGCGAGCGACCGCCTCCTCCGTCTGCGCGGACACGGTGCCGGAGCCGAGGGTCAAGGCTATGCCTGGTCAATCATCGCGTGGCAAGGCGGCAGATGGGAACGCAGCGCGGCCCTTCACCGATTGCAAGAGCGCTTCCGCCCCTATCGTCCGGGCCGCGACGGCCTGCTCGCCTCCAACACCTGGGGCGACCGCAACCGGGATTCACGCATCAACGAACCCTTTATGCTCGCAGAAATCGCTGCTGGCGCGGCCTTGGGCGTGGACGTCTGCCAGGTGGATGACGGCTGGCAGAAGGGCATCACAGCCAACTCCGCGCAGGCGGCCAAGGGCGGCGTCTGGAATGGCTTCTGGGCCGCTGATCCCCAGTTCTGGACGCCCCATCCCCAGCGCTTTCCAAACGGACTCAGCACCACAGCAGCGGCAGCCAAGGCCAAAGGCATGGGCTTCGGAATCTGGTTCGCGCCAGACTCCAGCAACGATTTTGCGAACTGGGAAAAGGATGCTGCCGTCCTGATTGACCTTTATCAGCGCTTCGGCATCCGCAACATCAAGATCGACGGCGTCAAGGCCCACACCAAGGCCAGCGAGATCAACCTCCAGAAAATGCTCAAGCGATTGCGCCACGAGACCCAGGGCGAACTCTCCATCGACCTGGATGTCACCGCCGAGGTGCGTCCAGGGTATTTCGGAGCCATGCAGGTGGGTCCCCTTTATCTTGAGAACCGTTATACGGACTGGCGCGTCTGGTTCCCGCATGCGACCTTGCGAAACCTCTGGCAACTCTCCTGGTATGTGCCGCCTCAGCGGTTCCGGATGGAATTCCTGAATCCGCAGCGCAATCAGGAGAAATACGGGGACGATCCGCTGGCGCCGAAGCACTATCCTGCCGACTATCCCTTCGCCACGACACTCGTCGCGAATCCGCTCGCCTTTTTCGAGGTCTCCAATCTGCCGCAGGAGACCGCCCAGCCGATTGCCGCCTTGGCCCAGGTGTGGCGCAAGCAGCGGGCTGAACTGCACACCGGCACGGTGCTGCCGATCGGCGCGTGTCCGTCCGGCGCGTCCTGGACAGGCTTCTGCTCGCGCCGCGACACCAGCGCGCAGGTGCTGGTGTTCCGCGAGCGGACCCGCGAGGCGACCTGTGCGCTGGAACTGCCCCTCCCGTCCGGCGACTGGAAGGTGGAACGCATTGCCGGCAGCGGCGAAGCCGTCTGGCGTGACGGCCGCCTCCACGTCGCCCTTCCCGAGCAGCTCCAGTTCCTCTGGGTCCGGCTGACGAAATGAAAGCAACCCGCCTTTTTCTCGCGTCCCTGCTGCTGTCGCCACTGGTGGCGTGGTGTGCCGAATCGCTGACGGTGACGCTCTCTTCTGACCAGATATTGGAGAAGCACTTTCTGGGTTTCGGCGTGGAGTGGGAATACGAGGGCAACCGGCCAGACAACAATCTCGACAATCCGGCATGGACGAAGCATTGGCCGGAGATGGTGAGGCGTGTCGATTTCATGCGGCCGTCGATACTTCGCGTGATGCATAACGCCGACATGTATACCAGGCTGGAGCAGGACCGGATTGTTTCAGACTATGACTCGCCTCGGATGCAGGTGATGTATCGCCTGCTCGACTATGCCAAGAGCCGGAACATCCCTGTTGTGTTTGGTGAATGGGGACTGCCCAAGGCTTACTCCAAGCCGCTCGGCGGCATCGCCAGTCCGCGCTGGTCCGAGGACCTCATCGTCCCCTTCCTGCTTTATCTCCGTGAACACCGGGGATACACCAACATCGTCTATTTCAACCTGATCAACGAACCCGCCAGCGCGGAGAAGGAACCCGGCGTGCCGCTCGATTTTGCAACCTGGAAAACCGCCATCACCAACCTGCACGCCTCGCTGAAGCGAAACGGGCTGGAAGGCAAGGTGCGCCTTGTGGGCACTGACGGACCCGGCGACTGGAACCGCTGGCTTGAACTCGTCGCCAAGGACCCCGAGCTACGCGACTGTTTCAGCGCTTATGAGTATCACCTCTATGCACACCTGCACACGGACAAATGGCTCCCCTCGTTGCTGGAGGGCAAACTGGAGACCGACGAGTTAATGCCCCGGCGGCGCGTCATAAACAGCCACGACCCGCGAGGCGCCTCCACGCCCTTTTTCATGGGCGAGGCGGGAATAGACGACGGCAATGCAGGAGACAACCAGACCAACCGCTTCAGTTTCGCCTATGGGGTCTGGATGGCTGACTACGCCATTCAATCCATGCGTGCCGGACAAGCCGGCTTGATCGCATGGGACATGGATGATGCCATGCATACCTGGGGCTCCTATGGCGCGGCAGGTCTCAAGGGCTGGGGCTTCTGGAACAGCCTGGCGGGGTTTAAAGGCTATCCGGCCAATGACTTCGCCTTACGTCCGTGGTTTTACACCTGGTCACTTCTTTGCCGCCTCTTCCCCCGAGGTTCGCAGACACTCGTTGTCAGCGCCACGGGTGATCCCGCCTGCCGCGTCGCTGCCGCGCGGCTTCCTGAGGGCCGCGGCTACTCCTTCGCCATTGTCAACGAAGCCGACGACGCGCGTCGGGTGACTCTGGTGATGCCGGCCCACAAACCCGCGACCTTATACGAGTATCGCTACTTTGACGCAGACCGTCCCAGCGATGAACACGGCTTCCCTGTGGTCAGTTGCCTTCACACAAACGCGGAGCTGATGTCCGGCCTGGAAATTCACTTGCCCAAAGCAGGGGTCGTCTTTCTGACAACGCACCCCAACGAGGGGAATGCTGTCCCTTCACCAGCCTCTAAATAAGCCTCTCCAGACGACTTGCTCTGATCTGAACGCTTTTTTAAAGAAATCTCTGTTTGCCGATATCAGAAATTTGATATCATTACAGGGCTTATTTGATCAGTATGTGTTATGTGGAAGGAACGTTTTATGAAAAAAATATGCTTGAAAAGAGTCGTATCCAGCTGTTTTAAGCAGGTGGTTGTCTTAATGGCGATGGGCATTACAGGCGTGCTACACGCCGCAGATGGAACATGGACAAATACGGCCGGAGGGCTGTGGAATAATGTAACCAACTGGAACAATGAGGTGGTTGCTGGAGGGATGGAGTTCACCGCTGATTTCAGTACGCTTAATCTCCTCACTACTATTTCAGTGAATCTGGATGCTCCGACTTCAATCGGAACACTTCTTTTTGGCGATACCGACATCGGGAGTTCCGGCTGGTACAATTTTTATAATAATGGCAGTGAAACCAATACGCTGACCGTCACGAATGTCGTTGTGAACGCGTTTGCTGCTACAGCGGGAGCAGCGCTGTATCCGGTGCTTCAGGGAAGCGGAGCACTGGTGAAATCCGGCGCGGGCAGACTGGTCGTGGTGAACACAAACACCTATAGCGGCGGTACGTTTGTGAATCAAGGTTCGCTCCGGGTCGGTAACGGCGGTACGACAGGCAGCATGGGAACAGGGCCGGTGTCGATTGCTTCCGGAGCCAATCTGTTTTACGACTTTAGCGCCAGCGGAATAGCAAATCTACCCTCCGGCAGCGCTATTTCCGGGGATGGCGATCTTTCGTCCGTTGCCGGCAAAATCCTGGTTAACGGTGATATCACCCTGGGCGGCGCGATCAGCCTGACACAGAACAGTGGCGCCGCTTTGTACACCGGGATTGAAGCGGTGGCGCCGAGTTCAAAGCTGACGGCCTCCGCTATTACCCTGTCTGGTGATGTTGGAAAGCGCAATTCTAATGGCAACACGCTGTCTCTGGATACCAGTGCTGTGAACGGTCCGATTAACTTGAATATTTCGTTGGGCCGCGACGGAGTCTGGTATCAGCTCAGCCAATTCACTGCGAATGCCGGAACAGGAACCGTCTCTGTAACAGGAACCGGTGTGAATAACAACGGCTGGAGGGGGACCCCTGTGACGTTATCCGGCGCAGTGGATATCTCTGCGAATGTCGCCTCTGATGTCAGCGTTACGATCCATGCAACCACCAACAGCGTCATCTCCAGCGTGCTGAGCGGAACGTTGTCGCTGAATAAAACAGGCCCCGGGACACTCACGCTCTCCGGCAAAAGCACGTACTCGGGTCCGACAACGATCTCGCAGGGGATCGTGAAAGTGATTGTGGTGCCTGTTTTAGAGGGTGTGGCGCGTCATTTTGATGCGTCGACGCTCGCGCTTGCCAATGGGGCTGCGGTGACGCAGTGGAATGACCTGAGCGCTAACGCTGCGCATGCCACGGTTCCCAGCGGCAATGGCACGCCCACTTATAGCGCGGATGCCGGAACAGGGACAGGACTAGGTGCGGTTGCTTTCCTTAAAAACGGAGGCCCCGCTAACAGTCAGGCGCTGAAATTTACTCGTGACGCCCAGATCCGCTCGGTCTTCTCTGTTTTCAAGGGGAGCAGCTTCCTGCTGACGGATGCGGATCAATATCACTTCCACCGCCCGGGTGATGACAATCCGGCTGAGCCTCTCTTTAATAGCACCTATGCCGCTGCGCAGCTCAGAGGCGGCTCCACCTACGTGAATGGGGTCAAGATCACGCCAACCTCTTATGCCATGCCGACGAGTCAGTATAACGGCTTCAATCTGGTGGAGGTCATCTCCTCGGGTGCGGCGGTGCAGGCTGACAGCTTCAACAAGGACCGTAACGCTCATGCCGGCAATCAATCGCATGCTGAGGTATTGATGTTTGATACGGTCGTGAGCGAGTCAAGGCGTGTACAGATTGAGGCCTATCTCAATAAAAAGTGGTTTGGGATTGGTGACGGAGCAGGCAATGTGATCTCCACGAACTCCGCGGTCATCCTCTCCAATGGTTCCACGCTCGACCTCACCGCGGAGCCGTACCAAGCGCTCAAGTCTCTTTCAGTAGCAGACGCCTCTGCTTGTGCAGTGTTTTTGAACGGCACGACGTTGGCGGTGGGGGATGCTTCCAGTTCCGCCTTTGACTGCGTCCTCCAGGGGACCGGCACCTTTGTCAAGCAGGGCTCGGGAGTCCTGTCGGTCTTTAGCACCAACGCATTCACCGGAGCAATAGAGGTGAAAGCAGGCACACTGAAACTTGTCGGGATGCCCACACTGCAGAATCCAGTTCCCGGCGCGGTACGCCATTTTGATGCGTCGACGCTTCATCTGGTTCATGGAACAGCGGTGGCACAATGGAATGATCTCAGCACGAACAAGGCGCATGCCGTGCAGCCTACCGAGAATTACAAGCCGGTTTTTGAGGCGAATGCCCTGGGTCTCCTGGGAGCCGTTCACTGCACCAAAACCGCCAGCGTCGACCACATGAAGTTCACCCGCGTTTCAAATATCCGCACCGTGTTCTCCGTGTTCAAGGGAGCGAGCTTCCTGTTGACGGATGACATTACGTACCATTTTCACCGTCCTGGCGATACCAACCCTGCCGATCCGCTTTGGGCTTCTAATGCAGGCTGGGCGAGTGATTCTATTAAGAATGGATCGACTTACGTCAATGGCACGCTGGTTAACGGCACCTCCTACGCGATGCCCACCAGCACCCACAATGGATTTAACCTGGTTGAAGTATTGACCACGGGGCCCGTGCAGGCCGATTCGATTAACAATGACCGTAACTTAACGCACTCCGGCGACCAGCAGCATGCGGAGATTATTATCTATGACTTCGTGCTGAACGAGACGCAGCGGTTAGCAGTTGAGGACTACTTGACGAAGAAGTGGTTTGAAGGGGTGCAGAACAGCCCGTTCTCTTCTGCCAATCCATTGGTTCTGAGCGGCGGGACACTGGATCCGGCTGGAGGCGCGCATAGCTTCGGTACGCTCACCGTTACAACTAATTCCACCCTTTCTCTGGGCAGTTCCGGTACGCTCGCCTTTGCCGACAGCAGCGGAGTACTCTGGAGCGGCACCCTGACGCTGACCGGGACGTTGGGTCCCCAGACCCTGCGTTTTGGAACCAGCAGCAGCGCGTTGACCTATGAACAGCAGCGCAAAATCACCCTCGACGGCAAACCCGTCAGGCTGGACGGCAATGGTTATGCTTTTAAGGTGCCAGACGGAACACGGATAAGTTTTCAATAACAATAAATCCGATACTCGGCAATAGAGTCTCTCCCGCGCCGTTTCTTTTAACATTAGCGTGTCACAAACCGAAACGATTGAAAGGAACCGAGAGAATGAAACGACTGTTTGCGCTGGCCACCCTGCTGCTCCCGCTCACCGTGTTGCACGCCGCAGAGACGGCGAGCAAACAACCCAACATCATTCTCGTCATGCCTGACGACGTGGGCTACGGCGACTACGCCTGCCTCGGCAATCCTGTCATACGCACGCCAACGGTAGACGCGCTCAAGAAGCAGAGCCTGCTCTTCACCCGCTTTCACGTAAGTCCGACCTGCTCACCGGCCCGCTCCGCGCTGATGAGCGGACGGCATGAATTCAAGAACGGCGTGACGCATACCATCCTGGAACGTGAGCGCATGAGCCTGAAGACCTTCACCCTGCCCCAGATGCTGAAGACGGTCGGTTACACCTCGGGCATCTTCGGCAAGTGGCACCTGGGCGACGAGCAGGCCTACCGTCCCGAGAGCCGCGGCTTCGACGAAGTGTATATTCACGGCGGCGGCGGCATCGGGCAGACCTATCCAGGCTCCTGCGGCGACGCACCGGGCAACAGCAATATCAATCCCGCGCTCTGGCACAACGGCACCTGGGAGAAGACCGAGGGCTACTGCACGGATTTATTCTTTGCCCAGGCGATCAAATGGATAGACACGAAGCGGACAGCGAAGCAGCCCTTCTTCGCCTATATTCCGCTGAACGCCGCACACGGCCCGCACGTCGTTCCCGAGAAATACTACAAGCACTATCTCGGCAAGCCGGATATCAACGAAGACACCGCCAAGTTCCTCGGCATGGTCGAGAACATCGACACCAATTTCGGCACGCTGCTCGGGAAGCTTAAAGAGTGGGGCATCGAGGATAATACGCTGGTGATTTACTTCACCGGGGACAACGGCGGCACAGCTGGCACAAAGATTTTCAACGCCGGCTTGCACGGCGGCAAAGGCGCGCCCTACCAGGGCGGCACACGGTCGGGCGTATTCTTTCGCTGGCCCGCTGGCAACATCCCGGCAGCTGCGGAGTGCGATGCGCTCAGCGCCCACATTGACATTTTCCCGACGTTTGCGGAGATCACAGGCGCGTCACTGTCTGACGACGTGAAGAAGCAGGTCGAAGGCCGCAGCCTGCTGCCCCTACTCAAGAACCCGAAGGCCGAGTGGGCGGACCGCACGCTCGTGCATCACGTCGGACGCTGGGGAAAGGGAAAGGCGGAGGACTCGAAATTCAGGTCTTGTGCAATCCAGAACTCGCGCTTCTCGCTGGTGAACAACGAGGCACTTTTCGACCTTCAGTCCGACCCTGGCGAGAACAAGAATGTGATCGCCGAGCATCCCGAGGTGGTCGCCAGCCTACGCGCCAGTTATGACCGCTGGTGGGCCGATGTGCAGCCGCTGCTCGTCAACGAAGCTGTGACCGACATCCCGAAGATGAACCCGATGAAGGAGCTGTACTGGAAGCAATTCGGCGGTGGTCCAGATGAGAGGATGCTCAATAAAATGGCTCCAGAGACAACCGCTGGCAGCGCGGAAGGCGATGCCGCCAAACCAAAGAGGGAACGCAAACGAAATAAATAAAATCATTATGAAATATGCATTCTCTCTCCTTACCGCTCTGCTGCTCGCTCCGCTGACTGCGCTTTGCGCCGTGGAAAAAAAGTCCGACCCGGCAAAGCCCAACCTGCTGTTCATCATCACGGACCAGCAGTTCGCCGACGCAATGAGTTGCCGGATGGGCAAGCAATACATCAACACGCCGGCCATGGACGAACTGGCCTCGCGCGGGCTGCTGTTCACCCGCGCCTACAGTTCCAACCCGCTTTGCATGCCCTGGCGCAACTCGGTCTTTACCGGGCGCTACCCGCACGAGACGGGCGTGACCCAGAACGCCAAGCCGCAAGTCCCCATGGACCCGAAGGAGTTGATGTCCCTGGGCAACTATTTCAAGGCCGCCGGCTATGATACGCCTTACGTCGGCAAATGGCACCTTTGCTACCCGGAGAACGAACCACAGGCCCACGGCTTCGAGATCATCAAGGCCAAGAGCACCGACGGTAACGATGCCGGGGTCACGGAGGGCGCCCTGAAATTTCTGGCCCGGCCGCATGACAAGCCGTTTCTGCTGGTGGCGAGTTTTCTGAACCCTCACAACATCTGCGAATGGGCGCGCCGGCTCTCGGGCCGTGACCAGCGCTTGAACTGCGGTGAGATCGGGAAGCCGCCAGCGCTGGACCAGCTTCCGCCCGCCCCCTTTAACCTGGCGCCGCAGAAGAACGAGCCGGACAGCATGACGCTGATTCGCCGCGCCGAACAGGTGGAAGACGGGCCGTTTCCCGTCGGCAAGTTCACGGCTGAAGATTGGCGCAAGCATCGCTGGGGCTACTACCGTATGGCCGAGTTGGTGGACAAAGAAATCGGACGCGTGCTGGAAGCCTTACGTAAGGCGGGCCTGGAGGAGAATACGTTGATCGTGTTCACGTCCGACCACGGCGAATGCGCCGGGGCGCACGGTTGGAACCAGAAGACAGTGCTTTATGACGAATCAGCGCGCGTGCCACTGATCGTCTCCTGGAAAGGCAAAACATCCGGGGCCATCTCTGACAAACTGGTCAACACCGGCGTGGATATCTTGCCCACGATGCTGGAGGCGGCAGGACTGCCCGTGCCCGAGAAACTTCCGGGGCGAAGCCTGTTGCCGCTGGCGCTGGGCAAGGAAGTGCCTGCCTGGCGCGAATACGTGGTGGCGGAGAACAATTTGTCGCAGACCGGTACCGTGGACGGGATGCGGCCCACGATGGAAGGCCGGATGGTTCGCACAGACCAATACAAGTATTGCGTGTACAACCGGGGGCAACAGCGGGAATCGCTGGTGGACATGAAGACGGATCCGGGCGAACTTAACAACCTCGCCACCGATCCAAAGCATCGCGAGGTTCTGCTGAAACACCGGGAACTGCTCCTGCAGTTCGGCCATGAGCACAACGACCCGCTGGTGGCCGAACTTCTCGCCGACAACGTCAAGCCCATCCCGTTCACAGCTTCGGAAGCCGAAAAGAATAACCAACAGAAAAAACGACAGAAACGTTAAAGATGAACACATCTAAGGTTTTCCTGCTCTTCGCCTCGCTTGCCATCCTCAGTGCTCATCCACTGTTGGCTGCGGACCCCGCCGCACCCTCTAACGCAGTTGTCGCTCTGACGGCTTTCAGCTGGGATCGGGTTCCGCTAAACATCCATTTTGGCAAGCGCAACGCGGACCTGACAGATGCGGAGATTGACTTTGTCGCGTCACACAGCCGGCTGATCGCGTTGGAAAAGAGCCATGGCGCGGCCGTACATGGCAGCACGGAGGCTGGGGTTGCGGATACGGCCAAGAGGCTTAAGCAACGCAACCCTTCGGTCAAGGTGCTCTTCTATCTGAACGCGTTCATCAATTGGCCTGGATATGAGTCGTTCAAGACCTATCGCCCCGAGTGGACCCTGCGCAATGCAGCCGGCGAGATCGTCAAGCACACCTCCGGCACGCCGCGGCCCGACCCGTCGAACGCGGCCTTCCGCGAATGGTGGTCGGAGGTGGTGGCGGCGGAGTTGAAGCGCGGACCGGTTGATGGCGTGTTCGTGGATGCCCTGCCACAGGCCCTGACGCCGGGATTGGCCAAGGCGATTGGCGCGGACAAGGCGAAAGCGGTGGTGGCAGGATTGCGTGAGATGCTTGCGCTCACCAAGAAGAAGATCGGCAAGGATAAGATTCTGCTCGCCAATGGAACGCGCGCCACAGACTTCCGTGAGATTCTCGACTGGGAGGGTATTGACGGCGTGATGGTCGAACATTTCGCAGCGTTTAAGAGCGACCAACCGGCGGATATCCAAGCGGACCTCGACACGATCTCGCTCGCAGCCGCCAAAGGCAAGTTTGTCGTGATCAAGGGCTGGCCCGGCTTCAACTGGATGGACACCGAAATGATGAAGCGTCCCTATGCGGAGTTATTGAAGCTGGCCCGCGAGCGGATCACCTTTCCGCTGGCGTGCTTCCTGGTCGCTGCGCAACCAGGCTCGCACTTCTGCTACTCGTGGGGCTACACAGACCGCCACGGGATGCTCGATGCCTATCCGGAGTTCGACAAACCGCTCGGCCCACCCCTCGGCGAGGCGAAGCGAACCGGCTGGACCTACCAGCGCGAGTTTGCCCATGCCTCTGTGTCTGTGTCTGTGAACCTCGAAACCAAAACCGCCCGCATTGATTGGAAACCATGAAATACACCTTGCCTCTAACTTCAAGTTTTTGCCCACGGAATACACGGAAAAACACGGAAAAATTATTATTCACGGCTCAGCACAGCTTCGCCCTCCATGCCCAATACTGCTCCGCAAGCTGGAGGGCGAGACTGTGGCGAGCCGTCTTTATCAACTGTCGTTCGCGTGGTTCGCGCTATTCGATGCTAAAAAAGTTACTCCTCTCGTTTATTCCCGCTTTGCGGGCTGCGGGTTTACCCATGATTGCCACCCTATTACTCGCTCCGCTGGCTACATTGCATGCCGCAGCTGTGCCGAACCAGAAGCCCAACATTCTCTTCGTCATTGCAGACGATGCCTCGCCGCATTTCGGCCAGGCCTATGGCTGCGCGTGGGTGAAGACGCCGAACATTGACCGGCTCGCCCGCAACGGGCTGGTGTTCGACAACGCGTACACGCCGACGGCCAAGTGTGCCCCATCGCGCTCGGCCATCCTGACGGGGCGCAATCCGTGGCAACTGGAGGAAGCCGCGAATCACCAGTCGCAGTTCCCCGTGAAGTTCGTGGCGTTCAGCGAGGCGTTGAGCCAGGCCGGCATCCGTGTCGCCGGCCACGGAAAAATCTGGGGGCCGGGTTCCGCGCTGACGGCCAATGGCACCCCGCGCTCGTTCGGATTCAACGCCGACACCAACGTAAAGAACTTCGAAACGTTTCTGAAGTCGCGTCCCGCTGGAACGCCCTTCTTCTACTGGTTCGGAAGCCACAACCCGCATCGCGCCTACAAGAAGGATTCCGGCATCGCGGCGGGCAAGAAGATTTCCGACATTGACCGTGTGCCGCGCATCTGGCCCGACAACGAAACGGTTCGCCGAGACATGCTGGACTATGCGGTTGAGGTCGAGGCGTTCGACACGGAGGTGGGGACGCTGTTGCAGGCGCTTGACGCGAGTGGCGAAGCAACGAACACGCTGGTGATCGTCACCTCGGACAACGGCATGCCCTTCCCACGATCAAAGGGGCACAACTATGACATTGCGAACCGCGAGCCACTGGTCGCTTGCTGGCCGGCGGGGATCGCCAAGCCGGGGCGCCGCGTCGCGGAGTTCGTCAGCTTTATTGATTTGGCGCCGACGTTCCTCGACCTGCTGGGCGTGGACGGCGCGAAGGCAGGGATGTCGCCCATCACGGGCCGCAGCTTCGCCAACATATTGCGGGGGGAAACGGATCCATCGCGCAGTTTCGTGATCCTCGGTCGCGAGCGGAATGACGTGCTGGCGCGGCCGGGAACGCCATCGGGCCTTGGCTATCCCGTGCGCGTGATCCGCGAGGGCGATCTCTTCTACATCCACAACTTCGCCCCGGACCGCTGGCCGTGCGGAAATACCGACCTCGGCCTGAAGGACACCGACGCCAGCCCCACGAAATCGTTCATCAACGAACTCGGCGAGAGTGACCGCTTCTGGCAGATGTCCTTCGGAAAACGCCCGCAGGTCGAACTCTTCGATCTGGGGAAAGACCCCGACTGCGTCATCAACGTCGCGAATGATGCGGCCTATGCCACAAAGGTAACCGCGCTGCGCGAGAAACTCTTCGTTGAACTGAAGAAGCAAGGCGACCCGCGCATCCTCGGCAAAGGCGATCTCTTCGACAACTACGATTCGCCAACAAAAGCCAAGACAACGAGACAGAAGAAGGAGAAGAAGTGAACATGCAACACACAAACACAGTCCTCATCGCTTTGTTGCTGGCGCCACTGGCCGTGCTCCACGCTGCTGATGCGACGAAGCCCGACAAACGCCCCAACGTCATCTTCATCCTCACCGACGATCAGGGTTGGAACGACGCGCATTTTGCCGGGCATCCGTATGTGAAGACGCCGAACCTCGACACGTTAGCGAGCCAGAGCACGTGGTTCCGGCAATTCTATGTCGCGGCCACGGTCTGTTCGCCAAGCCGGGCAGCGTTCATGACGTCGCACGTTCCGGCGCGACATTTCGTGCACGGTCATTTTGCGCCACATGAGCAGAATGCGGCGCGCTCGATGCCGGACTGGCTTGATCCGAAGGTCACCACGCTGCCGAAGCTGCTGAAGTCAGCCGGCTACGCCACCGCTCATTTTGGAAAATGGCATCTCGGCAGCGGGCCGGACGCTCCGCCGCCGGAGGCCTACGGCATCGATGTCTCGCGCACGACCGTCTCAAACGGAAGATCTTTTGACGAGGTGAAGGATCCATACTTCTGGGCGAAGTCCACGGGCCTGATCGTGGATGAAACGATCAAATTCATTAAGGAGCACAAAGATAGCCCGTTCTATGTGAATGTGTGGACGCTGCTGCCGCACGCGACGCTGAAGCCGACCCCGGAGCAATTGAAGGTTTATGAAGATCTCGCGCCCAAGCCGAACGATCCCGGGTTTGGTCCATGGATGCAGAAGTATTTGGCAGACGCGAAGGATTTGAAAAGCCAGATGCAGGTCTTCTGCGCGTCGCTCACGGATCTGGACACGCAACTCGGCCGCCTCTTCGCCGCGCTCGACGAGATGAAACTTGCGAACGACACCATCATCTTTTTCTCCAGCGACAACGGCGCGGAAGATTACCGCATCAATAACGCGGCGAACGCCGGCGTCGGCAACATCGGTCCCCTTCGCGCGCGCAAGCGCAGCATGTATGAAGGGGGCATTCGCACCTTCGGTCTCGTGCGCTGGCCAGGACACGTCCCTGCGGGAACACGGGACGAGACGAGCATCATCGCGGGCGTGGATTTCCTGCCGACGATTTGCAAGCTCACCAACGTGCCTCTGCCGGAAAATCTTCAACCCGACGGTGAGGACGTGAGCGACATCTGGCTCGGCAAACCGCGCGCTCGGACGAAGCCGCTGCATTGGGAATGGCTCTTCAACGTGCAGGGCGCGGACTACACACCGCCGATGCTTACGGTGCGCGATGGCGACTGGAAACTTTTTGTGAATCACAATGGCAATGGGGCGCAACTTTTCAACATTCCGCAGGACATCAGCGAAGAGCATGACGTCGCTGCAGCGAATCCTGAGATTGTGAAATCGCTCACGGTCAAGGCACTCGCGTGGGCGAAGTCATTGCCGCCGAGTCCGGCTCGCGACGACGCCGCTGCGACCGGAAAACCGCAAGATAACGGCCGTGCGAAGAAGACGCCGACCGTGCAAACACAAAAGCCCGGCCCTGATCGCGCTACGATATTCAAGCAGAAGGACACGAATCACGACAGCAAGCTCACGCTTGAGGAATATCTCCACAAATTTCCCGATGAGGCCGAGGGGCGTCGTCGCTTTCCGACCTTTGACGCCAATCACGACGGCGTTTTGACCGAAGATGAATTTGTGAAAGCTGGAAAACCCTAACCGTGAAAACATTTCCAATTCTCACCGCCTTACTGCTGTCCCCACTGCGCATGTGAGTTGATATACTCGGCAATATAGTGTAGTCTATGACGTTCTTTCTAACATTACTAAGCCCCGTCGTCCGCAGAGCGGGAATAAACGAGGTGGTAATTTTTTTTCTCACAGAGGCACAGAGCGCACAGAGGAGAATTTTTTTCGACAGGATTTGCAGGATTGAGAGGATTGAGAGTTTTTTACCGCAAAGAACGCATAGAACACACAGAAAAGAGATATGTTCAGATGAAGGAAACAAAGCTTTTAGAATTTGATCTTTGCGATCTTTGTGTTCTTTGTGGTTAAATTTATCACTTTATAGGTAAGCGATTGAAAGGATTGAGACGATGAAACGACTGTTTGCTGTGATAACCCTATTGCTGACAACCTTGCCTGCTGTTGTGCAGGCCGCAGAAAACACTTCTTCAAAACCCAACATCATCGTCATCCTGGTCGACGACATGGGATACTCGGACCTCAGCTGCTATGGCAGCGAAATCCCGACGCCCAATCTCGACGGCCTCGCACAGAACGGTCTGCGCTTCACACAATTCTATAACACAGGCCGCTGCTGTCCCACGCGCGCCTCGCTCCTGACCGGACTCTATCCGCACCAGGCCGGCATCGGCCACATGACCGAGAACAACAACTTGCCCGGCTATCAGGGCCGACTCAATGACACCTGCGTGACCATGGCCGAGGTGCTGAAGCCAGCAGGCTATTTCACCGCCATGACCGGTAAATGGCATGTGGGACAGAATCAAGGGGTGGTCCCGTGGGAGCGCGGTTTTGACCGCAGCCTCAATGCGCCAGCCGGCGGATTTTATTATGGCGTAGGGGAAAGGGCGAAGTTGTTCCTGAATGGCAAGGAGTTAGCCAATGATGATCCTTGTCTGCCGAAGAACTGGTATACCACCGATCTCTGGACCCAGTACGGCATCAAATTCATTGATGAAGCGCTGGCGGAGAAGAAGCCCTTCTTCCTCTATCTCGCGCACAATGCGCCGCACTTCCCCCTCCAGGCGCCTGCCGTAGACATCGCCAAGTTCCGTCATGGCGTCTACACCAATGGCTGGGACACGCTGCGTGCCGCACGCTACGAGCGCCAGAAGGCCATGGGCCTGATCGACCCCGCCTGGAAGCTCACACCGCGCGCCGCTGACGTCAAGCCCTGGGATTCGCTCACGTCTACGGAGAAGGATCGTTTCGATAACATCATGGCCATCTATGCTGCGTGCGTCTGGCACATGGACAAATCGATCGGAGATCTCGTCGCCGCGCTCAAGCAGCGCAACGTGCTGGACAACACGCTGATCCTCTTCATGAGCGACAATGGCGGAAACGCAGAAGCCGGACCCAACGGCAAATTGAACGGCACCAACCCGGGCGGCCCTGGAAGCGATGTCTTCTGCGGAGAGTCCTGGGCCAATCTGGAGAACACGCCCAACCGCCTCTACAAACATTTCAACCACGAAGGCGGCGTGAGTACGCCGCTGATCGCGCATTACCCTGCCGGCATTTCAGCGAAGGGCGAATTCCGCACGCAGCCCGGACATCTCGTAGACATCATGGCCACAGTCGCAGACTTCGGTGGCGCGACCTATCCGAAGGAATTCAAGGGGAAAGCCATTCAGTCCATGGAAGGCCGCAGCCTGCGTCCAGCCTTTGCCAACCAGCCGATTGAGCGCGAAGCGATCTATTGGGAGCACGAAGGCAACGCGGCCGTGCGCGTCAACGACTGGAAACTTGTCCGCCGCGGACGCAACGGCGTTTGGGAGCTGTACGATCTCAAGGCCGACCGCACCGAGTTGAACAATCTGGCCTCGGCCCAACCCGAGCGCGTCCAGCAAATGACCACCCTCTGGAACACCTGGGCCACACGCGCCAATGTCGTCCCAGGTCCGCAAGACCAGAACAAGGGCGCTTCAACCCCCAAGAAGGGCAACAAGAAAAAGGCGAAGTAATTGCTGCTGGGTGCGGCGAGTAAGGCAAGTTTTCGAGGGTCGTCCGGCAGTCGCCGGACCGACCGATGGCACGGGTGTCTGTACCAAGTGTCCAGTTTCAAGTTTCAAGGTAATATCTTTTCCCTTGTTCAAAAAAGACGGAAGATGTAAAATGCAACCCAATTGAAATATGTTGCCTGACGAACCGTCCAAACAAGGAGTCTGATTGCCGGAGAAAGAAGCAAATGCCCGTATCAAGATAAACAACCTGCTAGAAGCGGCAGGCTGGCGTTTTTTTTCTACGGGCGACGGTCCGGCCACGATACAGCTCGAACCCAGCGTGACGCTGAAACAGAATGTGCTCGACGAACTCGGCAATGACTTTGAGAAGGTTTCAAAAGGGTTCATTGACTTTCTTCTCCTCGATGCAAAAGGCTTTCCACTCATTGTTCTTGAAGCAAAGGCGGAAAACAAGAACCCGCTCGTGGGCAAAGAACAAGCGCGTAAATACGCCCGTTCTCAGAATTGCCGCTTTGTGATCCTCTCAAACGGGAACCTCCACTACTTTTGGGATCTGGAGCGCGGCAGCCCTGACATCATCACGTCATTTCCAACACCGGATTCAATCGCTGGCTTCCATAAGGTCACACCGAACCCGCGCCGACTGATTACAGAACAGGTGGACTCGGATTATATCGTCCTGACTCAGCGGCCCCATTATCAGTCGGATGCGGCTTGGAAGAATGAGACGGAACGGCCGGGTTATATCCAGACCAACAAACTCCGGTTCCTCCGCCCATATCAGTTGAAAGCCGTCCGCGCACTGCAAGCCTCAGTCAAAGAGGGAAATGACCGGTTCCTCTTCGAAATGGCCACCGGCACGGGCAAGACGCTGACCGCAGCCGCCATCATCAAGCTCTTTCTGCGCACCGGCAACGTCAAACGCGTACTCTTTCTGGTGGATCGGCTTGAATTGGAAGACCAGGCCAAAAAGTCCTTTAGCACGCAGCTCTCTGCCGACTTCCAGACCGTCATCTACAAGGAGAGCCGCGATGACTGGCGGCGGGCGGAGATCGTCGTCACCACGGTCCAGTCCCTGCTCTTCAACAACAAGTATCAGAAGCTCTTCTCCCCCACCGACTTCGACCTCGTCATCTCTGACGAAGCCCACCGCTCGATCGGAGGCAATGCCCGCGCCGTGTTTGACTACTTCATCGGGTATAAGCTGGGACTCACCGCGACACCGCGCGACTATCTCAAGAACTTCAACAAAGCCAATCCGACAACCCGCGACCCGCGCGAGGCGGAGCGCCGCCTGTTGCTCGACACCTACCGCACCTTCGGCTGCGAGAAGAGCCAGCCCACGTTTCGATATTCGCTGCTCGACGGTGTGAAGGACGGCTATCTGGTCAATCCCGTCGTCGTGGACGCCCGCACGGAGATCACGACCGAACTGCTTTCAGAAGAGGGGTTCGTCGTCAGCTTCACCGATGAAACAGGCGAGGACCAGGAGGAGGCTTACAAGCAGCGCGAATTTGAAAAGCGCTTCTTCTCCGATGCCACCAATGAACTCTTCTGCAAGACCTTTATGGAAAACGCGCTGCGCGACCCTGTCAGCGGTGAACTCGGCAAGTCCATCATCTATGCCGTCAGCCAGAACCATGCGGCTAAACTGGCCAACATCCTGAATCTCATGGCTGACAAGATGTTCCTCGGCAAGTATCACTCCGATTTCGCCGTACAGGTCACCTCTCAGATTCCAGATGCCCAGCAGTTCACCATCAATTTCAGCAACAACAATCTCCTGGGGTCTGCCAACTTCCTGCCCTCCTACAAGACCAGCAAAGCCCGCGTCTGCGTCACGGTCGGCATGATGACCACCGGCTACGACTGCCCGGACATCCTCAACCTCGGCCTTTTGCGTCCCATCTTCTCGCCGACCGATTTCATCCAGATCAAGGGACGCGGAACCCGGAAGCATGATTTCCGCGAGCAGCTTTTCGACACGGAGCTGAAGGATAATGTCAGCAAGCCGCACAAAGAGGCTTTCAAACTCTTCGACTTCTTCGCCAACTGCGAGTACTTCGAAGAAGACTTCAATTACGACGAAGTGCTCGTCCTGCCGCGACCCAAAGGCAAAGGCAAGGACGGTGGAGGTGGCGAAGAACCGCCACCCCAGACAGAAGCGTATGAGCACCTGGGATCAGATATTATCTCCTCGATCAAAGAAGAAACCATCGGTTACGAGGGCATGAAGATCGACCGCATGTTCTTTGAGAAATTCGAGACCTCTGTCCGCGAAAACGAAACCATCGCCAAGGCTGTTGAAGAGGGACAGTGGGATCGCGTCATCGACTATGTCAACCGCGAGGTCTTTGATAAACCCGAGGAGTACTACACGCTCGACAAACTGCGCAAGGCCGCGACTGTGGACCGCCGTCTGACCCTGCGCGAGATCCTCGAAAAAATCTTCGGACTCATCCCGCGCTTCAAGTCCAAGGACGAACTGCTGGAAGAGGAGTTCGCCAAGTTCGTCTCCGATGCCAAGCCCGAAGAGGCCGAGGCCATCCCGGCCCTCAAGACCTACTTCAAGGCCTATATCATCAGCGATCAGGTCCGCCACATCATCGAAAGCCGCAACTTCACCGAACTGGCCACGAACCCCGTCTTTTCAACACGCGATTTCAAGGCCGTGCCTGCCAAGTATCGCAGCCTGATACCCGAATACATCAAGGACTATGTCTCCTTGAATCAATTTGTCGCCTAAGAGTTTTCTATGTTAGACACTGACACCAAGCGCCGCATCGACACCGCCCGCGACATCCTTGTGGGCAAGGTTCCAGACCCCAAATCCCAAGTCGAGCAGATTACCATCGCCCTGATTTACAAGTTCATGGATGACATGGACGCTGAAGCCGAAGAGATGGGAGGAAACCGAAAGTTTTTCGCAGACGACTTCGCCCGCTACGGCTGGGCCAAACTCATGCGCTCCGGGCTGGGCGGACACGAAACGCTGAACCTCTACGCTGAAGCCATCGCCAAGATGCCAGAGAATCCCGGCATCCCGGCGCTCTTCCGCGACATCTTCAAGAACGCCTATCTGCCCTACCGCGACCCCGAGACGCTCAAGGCCTTCCTCAAGATCATCGACGAGTTCAGCTACGACCACAGCGAACGCCTCGGCGATGCCTTCGAGTACCTCCTCAGCGTCCTTGGCTCCCAAGGCGACGCGGGACAGTTCCGCACCCCGCGCCACATCATCGACTTCATGGTCGATGTCCTCGACCCCAAGAAGAACGAGACCGTGCTCGACCCCGCCTGCGGCACGGCAGGTTTTCTGATCTCTGCCTACAAACACATCGTCAAGGCCAACACCCACGCCAAAGGTCATAGCACCCTCACCCCAGACGAGCGCGGACGCCTTGCCGAAAACATCAAGGGCTACGACATCTCGCCTGACATGGTGCGCCTCTCGCTCGTGAACCTCTACCTGCACGGCTTCGCCGCACCGCACATCTACGAATACGATACCCTCACCTCCGAAGAACGCTGGAACGATTTCGCCGACGTGATCCTCGCCAACCCGCCCTTCATGTCGCCGAAAGGCGGCATCAAGCCCCACAAGCGCTTTTCCATCCAGGCCAAGCGCAGCGAAGTGCTCTTCGTGGACTACATGGCCGAACACCTTACGCCGACCGGACGCGCCGGTATCATCGTGCCCGAAGGCATCATCTTCCAGAGCCAGGATGCTTACAAAAGCCTGCGCAAGATGCTCGTCGAGAACGCCCTTGTCGCTGTTGTTTCGCTTCCGGCAGGTTGTTTCAATCCCTACTCAGGGGTCAAGACCTCCATCCTCATCCTTGACAAAACCCTTGCAAAACGGGCGCAAACCATCGCCTTCTTCAAAGTCGAAAACGACGGCTTCGGCCTTGGCGCCCAACGCCGAGAAATCACCAAGAACGACCTGCCTCAAGTCAAAGCTGAACTCCATACCTACCTTCAAACCCTCCGCCGTGGACAGTCTGTTGACGATTTCAATCCGACCTGCGGCCTAATCGTCCTCAAGGAAAAGCTCGCCGCCAACGGCGACTACAACCTCAGTGGCGAGAGGTACCGGGAGGGCGGCATTCCTTCCGGACAACGATGGCCGACAGTCCCGTTGAGCGAAGTATGCTCGCTTCAACGTGGCCTCTCTTATTCAACCGCAGAAATCGGCGATGAGGGGAATGGCGTTCCTTTCTACAACCTGAAGTCAATCAAGCGGCAAGGCGTGCCACAGCGGAATGACTTCAAATACTTCAATGGCGAAGTCAAAGATCGTCACTTGGTAGAACAAGGAGACGTTCTCATTGCCCTGACTGATCTAACGCCCACGTCAGAACTCATTGGCTCACCAAAACTCATTACCGACCCAATCCAAGCTGCGTATTCCGCTGACCTGGGAAAATTGGTCTTCAAAGACGCGACGGTCCAACCGCAATTCCTCTATCACCTGCTACGTTCAAACCGCTACCGGGAATACATCGTCATATATTCGCACGGTGCGAACGTCAAACATCTCCAATCAGACGGCTTCTACGCATTCCAACTCCCCCTCCCGCCCCTGTCGGTGCAGCAGGAGATTGTGGCGGAGATCGAGGGGTGCCAGAAAGTCATCAACGGCGCCCGCGCCGTCCTCGACAACTACCGCCCCCACATCCCCATCGATCCCGCTTGGCCGATGGCGGAGTTGGGAGAAGCAGCTCAACTAACAAGTGGTTACAGTTTTGATAGCCAAGCCTTTTCTAAAGCAAATCCAATCAAGAGTATCAAAATCGCAAATGTAGGAGTTAGAGAGTTTGTCTACGACGAGGACAGCAATCTTCCAGCAGAATTCTGTGACAAATATCCTGCCTTTATCGTCAACAGTGGTGATTTGGTCATTGCTCTAACGCGTTCCATTATTTCGACAGGCTTGAAAGTTGCTATCGTTCCGCCAGAGTATCATCGTTCACTAGTAAATCAGCGAGTGGCATCAATACGCAGCAAGAATGACGTTAGCGACAACAGGTTTATTTACTTCTCTCTATGCTCAGATTCAGCTTACAGATACATTGAAGAAAAGGCACGTTCATTGATGCAACCGAATCTTTCAATCAATGACCTCAAGAAACTCCCCATCCCCCTCCCGCCCATCGAGAAGCAGCGCATGATCGTCGCCGAGATTGAAGCAGAGCAAGCCCTTGTCAACGCCAACCGCGACCTCATCACCCGCTTCGAAACCAAGATTCAAACCACCCTCGCACGGGTCTGGGGGGAGTGAGAAAGTTCGATTGCTTGAGTCCATGTAAATACGTATTACATTATTATCGGAGGCTTAAAAATGGCGACTATGGATTATTGTTCATATAGTAAGGCATCATGTGACTGCCCAATTAAGCAAAATGCAAAAAAAGTTTTTTGCATTTATCCCAGTGAACGGCATCTCATTGCAGAAACAATCCGAGCCGCTGTATCAAAAGTTAATGGAGGGTCTAGCAAACTCGTATGGACATGGCAGGATATTCCATCTTCTGGGCGCATTATCTTTTGTGATATTTGTGCTGCAATTAGAGCTGCGGATATTGTGATAGCGGATGTTTCGACTTTCAATTTCAACGTTATGTTTGAGATGGGGTACGCTATAGCTTTAAACAAAGTTTTAATACCAATTCGCGAAAAGCAGTACTCTCGGGACAGATCATTTTTTGACGATCTCGGCATCTTTGATGTGATTGGCTATAAAGAATTTGAGAACTCAGATGAGCTGACAGAAATAATTAAACAAAACATGACCGCGCAGCCATTGCGACTTCCTGTAACATCAATGTCTGAGATTGAACCCACATATATTGTAAAAAGCCCAACAAACACTGATGCACAAACAAGAATAATAGCGGCAATGACAAGATCGGCTTTGTATCGTTTTAGAACGTATGATAAAAACGAAGTCTCCCGCCTGTCGCTTTTTGATGCATATCGTCAAGTTTCTGCATCATTTGGGGTTATTGTTCACATGATCGATAACAATCGGGAAGGTGCAAACGTTCACAATGCGCTGTGCGCTTTTATCTCAGGACTTTCGACTGCGCTGGGACGCAGAACTCTAATGCTTCAAGAAGGCACATTTAAGCAACCTATTGATTATCGGGACATCGTAGTACCATATGCCGATACAAAGGATGTTAATCGAGCGATCGAAAACTTTGTAAAGGAAGTGGCTGATGCTCTTTACTACGCACCACGCAAAACCGAACAAAACTTAAATTTATTGGAGCGCATTGACTTGGGTGATACAACTGCGGAAAACGAAATTGTAGAACTCGAAAATTATTTCATTAAAACGCCTCCATTTTTACAGGCATCAAAAGGTCATGCCCGGTTGATTATAGGCAGAAAAGGCTCTGGAAAAACGGCAATCTTTTATGCACTAAAAAACAGCATCCGAGGCAACAACACCTTAGTTGTAGATTTAAAACCAGATGGCCATCATTTTACGAAGTTGAGAGAGCAAGTCCTTGACCACTTGAAAGAGGGTGTTCAACTGCACACACTTACTTGTTTTTGGAATTATCTGCTTCTATTGGAACTCGCACGTAAACTAATTGATTGTCGTTCTTATACAGCCTATCAAGACGAAGAGTCATTAAACACCTTCAGAAAGTTGAAACAAGAATACGATGAGCATTGTCTTGATGTTGAGGGAGATTTCTCAGAGCGAATAATGGCCTTAATTGACAGCATCACTCATACTTTTACAGGAGCAGATAAAGGCCTACTTCACTCATCGAATATTACCGCCCTCGTTTACAAGCGTGACATTTCAGCATTACAAAGCCTGGTTCTTTCGTTACTATCAGAAAAAGAAGTAGTATGGCTGTTGTTTGATAATCTCGATAAGGGCTGGACCACAACGGGTGCAACCGAGGCAGATATTGCTGTTGTTCGGTCTTTGCTGGATGCAACTAGAAAAATTCAAAGGGAGCTATCAAAAAGCAACACCTCCTTTCATTCTGTAGTCTTTTTAAGAAATGATATTTATGATCTTCTCACAAACAAAACATCTGACAGGGGCAAAGAATCAGTAGTAAGCCTTGATTGGTCAGATGAGAGTTTGCTACAAGAGATGTTGAAAAAGAGAATGGGGCGTACAAAAGAATTAACCGGCGACTTCAGGATGATTTGGACAAAAGTTTTCCCACCACATATTGGGGCGGAAGACTCATTTAGATATATCCTGAAAAGATCATTCAACCAACCTCGCGCGTTACTCAATTTTGTAACAAAATCAATTAACGCTGCTATTGGTCATGGCAACCAACATGTTACAGAATCTGATATTTTGCTTGCGGAACGCGCATTTTCGGAAGATATGCTATCTGGAATTCGGTTTGAGATTAGAGATATCTATCCAAAGCTGGATGATCTATTATATTCCTTTGTTAGTTTTCAAAAAATACTCACCGTGGAGGATATTGGTCTAGTGGTTTCGCAAAGCAGTACGCCACTTCCGCCGGTCGATAAACTTATTGATGTTCTTCTTTGGTTTGGGTTTATTGGAGTTTGGCTTAACGGGGAGGCGAAGTTTTCGCCTGACTTAGGTTATGATATGCAGAAATTAAAAGGCTATATTCAAGGAATTGACCCAAACGAGAGACGATATTGTATACACCCCGCATTTCATTTAGCTCTTGAACTTTAACAGTCATTTATTGCTATGTATGTTGGGTCAAATAAAAAGGCCAGATACCACCAGAAATAGGAAAGAAAATCATGAGCACTTATGTTGCTATTAACATGCCGGATGTATTTTGTTAACGGCAAATCTGCGGTCAATAAAGATGCCACAATCAAGAAACAATGACAAAACCTATGATAAGCGGAACAAATAAGCCAACTTCTCGGGTTATGTCGCCATATTTTATGAGGTAAAACGTTATGCCAGTGTTTATTAGTTATTCACATAAAGACAGCTCGATTGTGACCAAAATTGCTGCGCATTTAGTCAAGCATAAAGCAAATATATGGATCGATACATGGGAGCTAAATGTCGGAGACTCCTTAATTGCAAGGATACAAGAGGCCATTCAAGAATCCAGCGCGTTACTTGTTATGCTTTCAAAAGCTTCTGTTCAGTCTGAATGGTGCAAGAAGGAAACGGGGGCTGCATTAATGCGCGAACTATCCGAAAAGAAAGTGATTGTTTTACCAGTGCTGATTGAAGACTGCGAAGTACCATTGTTTCTGAAGGACAAAATGTACGCTGACTTCCGAACTGATTTTGACTCGGGGTTAGCAGCTGTTCTAGATGGGATTGCTAGAGTAATTAACCCTGATCAAAGTCGCTTACGTTCGGACGATGGGTATTGCGATTGGGCTTGTGATTGGGGCTATATTAAGAATTTTTTCCATATTCGTTTCACGATTGTTGACTGCTCCCAAAAACGACAGGCAACACTCATTACGGAAGTATATGTTTTATGTAACGAGCAATTAACTAAGCGATATCAAGCATATGAAAAAAACGGACTTGATTGGATAGGAAGAAATATTATCGCACAATTATTATTTGCGATCGGCGAAAGTGAAGATATAAGGCTATATATTGACTCTCAACTACCAGTTGAACATAAAATTGGGGGAATAGACCCTAAAACGAATTGTAATTATGACGTGCTGATTATTTCCAGACGACTTGGGGATGATAATGGTAAAGCGCAAGTAGTCGATATAAGTGAGTATTTGAAGAACATTCGGAATTATATTCGTAGCGTTTCTAGGCAACCCACCAAGGAGGAAAACTTGATAATTCAGCGAATAATTGCCAGTCCAGTTTGATCCTGCAATTTTTGTCTGTGATTTTCCTCTTTTCCTTTAAGCCCGAGGTGTGGTAATATTTTTACCACACAAGGGAGAGGCTTATGAACTTTGGAGAATTACTCAAAAACACACGTATCGCAAATCGGCTGACACTGCGTCAGTGCAGTGCCGAGCTTGGCATCGACCCGAGCAACTGGAGCAAGATGGAACGCGGTATCCATCCGGCACCGAAAGACTCTGGGGTCTTGGAACATTGGGCCTCATTTTTCAATCTTGAGGCAAATGAACGTCAGGTGTTCTTCGATGCGGCTGCTCTGTCGAGGCGTGAATTGCCCTCAGACCTTGCTTCAGACGGCCGTCTGCTTCAAGCCTTGCCAGCATTTTTCCGCGCGGTGAGAAGCAACGAAATGGATCAGGCAAAGATGGATCAGTTTGTTCAGGACCTTCGGGCGATACATACGCCAGATAAGGAGTCTCCTGAATGAACGGCATTGATCCTATCTGGGAACGGACAGAGGAATTTCGCGATACCTATTTTTCTGGATCACAGGCCTCTTTGCCCATCGATGTCTTTACCGTCGCCGAACTCGATCTAAAGTTAGATATCATCCCCTTTGACGACCTCTTTGCCAAGTATAACATGGATGCGATGCTACTACAGAATTTCACTGGCATCTATGTCGATGCAGAGGCCTATCAGTACCTGGAGAATGGGCCTGTTTGGAAACAGAAACGTTTACGATTCACGTTCGCACATGAACTAGGTCACTTTGTTTTACATAAAGCGGAGGCGGCCAAACACAGCTTCTCGAATTTTACCGACTTTTTCCGCTGGCTGCACAAGGATAGCCCAGCACGATATCGAATCGAACAGGAAGCTAATGAGTTTGCTGGACGACTTCTCGTCCCCCATACGCGTTTACAAACAGATTTTGATATTTTTAGCCAGCAGGCTGGACAAATCTCACCGAACTGGAAATCCCTTCCCGACCTTAGACACGCTTTTGCGGATAGACTTTCTGATAAATACGGAGTCAATACTCAAGTTATTGAAGTCCGTCTTGACCGAGAGACTATTTGGCCCGTTTTGATGCCCTTTTAGTTTTTAGTAATATGCCCCGCTCAAACAACACAGTGATTGGAATCGATGTAGGCGGAGAACGCAAGGGCTTTCATGCGGTGGTGCCTGGGGAAGAAAGTTAAAAAGGAAAAGCTAAAAGCTACAAATGCATTAATGTGCTCTTGTTTCCGTGATTTTCCGCGTATTCCGTGGGCAAAATCTAAAACAATAATTGCGATACTCAGCAATAGAGTCTCCTCCGCGCCGTTTCTCTTATTATTCGCTAGACACGGGGGGCTGTATTTGAAAACATTTCAGATGATGAAAAGACCACTTATCCTGATCACCTTGCTATTGACTGCTTTACCGGCTGTTTTGCAGGCCGCTGAAAAGGAACCAGCCAAGCCGAACATTCTGGTCATTCTGACCGACGATGTCGGCTGGGGTGACTATGGGTGCTACAACCCCACTAGCAAAATTCCGACACCGAACATTGACCGGCTTGCGCGCGAGGGGATGCGCTTTTCAAACGCACACACGCCTGCTGCCTTGTGCGCGCCCACGCGTTATGCGATGCTCACAGGCAATTATCCGTGGCGCGGTCGCGCTGCGAACGGCACATGGGGCGTCAATGTGCCGTCGCAACTCAAGCCCGGACAGCAGACCGTCGCGAAGCTGCTGCAGACGGCCGGTTATCGAACCGCGATGTTCGGCAAGGCTGGAACCGGCGGCTTCTGGGCAACATCTGCAGATGAAAAACGCAAAGAGCCTCTGGCGCCAATCGAATGGGGTTTTGACTATTCGTTTCTGATCCCGCGCGGTCATCAGGCCACGCCGCACGCCTTCTTCGAAAACGGTGTGCAGGTCAAGATGGAGTGGGATGCCAGCAAGGTCGGCGAACGGCTGCTGGGCAAGGCTGTCGGCTTCCTCGACGATCATCTCGTGCGCATCAAGAGCGAAGGCCGCGAACGTCCCTTCTATCTGCACTTCTGCACCGACGGAGCGCACAGCCCTTTTGCTCCAGCAGCATCACTGGACGGGAAGCCGCTCAAAGGCGTCACGAAAATGACGGACCACACGGACATGGTGCACGAAACCGACATCCTGACAGGCGGGCTAGTCGCTGCCCTGGAGAAGCGCGGCTTATTGACCAATACGCTTATTATTGTGACCAGCGACAACGGCGGCCTGCCCTATGAAAGAAACCATGGTCACGATGCCGTGGGCGGATTACGCGGACGTAAGGCATTCATCTTCGAAGGCGGACACCGCGTGCCCTTCATCGCACGTTGGGCTGGAAAAATTCCAGCGGGCGCAGTCCGCAACCAGGTTGTCGGAACCCACGACACGGTTGCAACAGCACTTGAACTCGCGGGTGTGAAGGTTGATGCTGAACAGTGCCTCGACGCTGTCAGCCTTGTTCCGGTCCTGCTCGGAGCACGGGACGACAAGCACCCCATTCGCAACGATCTTCTGGTTCAGTCCAGTCCCGGCCGCGACGCAGACGATGACGGCGGCTTCTCCAGCGCCGACGTTGAAATCACGGCGGCCGAGGGCGTGAAAGCGTCGCACAAAGCCGATGCCAAACCGCGACTGGCCAAACATGCCGCGAGCGATCAGATGGCTCATGCGCTCATCGAGGGCGACTGGAAGCTCGTGATCGCGATGACCGACCAACCCGCTGCGCTGTATTATCTGGCTGACGATCTCGCCGAAAAGAAAAACCAACTCAACGACCCTGCCCAAGCGGAGCGGGTCAAGCGGATGACGCAACGATATCGTGACATCCGTAGTTCCAACCGTAGCACACCAGGAGCCCTATGAAAACCATACTTGTATTGTTCATCAGTCTCTTGACCGCCCAGACCATTGCCCTCGCCGCAGAAAAGTCGGCCGTGGCAAGCCGTCCCAATATCGTGGTGATCCTGGCCGACGACTACGGCTATGGCAGCCTCGGCTGTTACGGCGCGGACAACAAGCTGATCCAGACGCCGGCGCTTGACCGGCTTGCGCGCGAAGGGCGGCGCTTCACGGATGCGAACACGACCTCGTCGGTCTGCTCGCCCACACGTTACTCCGTGATGACCGGGCGCTATTGCTGGCGCACGTCTCTGACGCACGAGGTGCTAGGAACCTTCTCGCCGCTGCACATTGAGACGAACCGGCTGAACATGGCCTCCCTGCTCAAGTCACGCGGCTATACAAGCGCGGCCGTCGGCAAATGGCATCTGGGCTATGGCGCGAGCGATGAATCGCCGAAGTGGCGCACGGACTACACAGCGGAACTCTCGCCGGGTCCGCTCGATCTCGGCTTCGACTATCACTTTGGCGTGCCGAGCAACCACGGCGACCTGACCGGCGTCTTCGTCGAGAACCGTTTCGTCTACGGCTTGCGCTCAGGGAAAATTCCGGAGAGCATGAAAAAGAGTGTTCCCGACAGCGATGATTTCAAAGCCACGTATGAGACGACAGACATGGAGAACGCCAAGAGCGGGGTGAAGATCCTCGACCTCGACGCGACGCGCCGGAAGAACGAGCGCGTGATGAAGGTGCTCACCGACAAGGCGACGCAGTGGATCGAACAGCAGCCGCGCGACAAGCCATTCTTCCTCTACTTCACGCCTGTCGCCGTGCACAATCCCGTGACACCGGACAAGGATCTCGCGGGCAAGAGCGCAGCAGGACTCTATGGCGATTGGATTCATGAACTCGACCGCAGTGTCGGCCACATCCTCGAGACACTCAACAAACAGGGGCTTGCACAGAACACGCTTGTCATCTTCACCAGCGATAACGGTGGCGTGAAGGAACCGCAGAAGACCGACTCGCCTCAGACACAGGCGCTCAATGCCGGACTCGCCGTCAACGGTCCCTGGCGCGGCGGCAAGCATCACGTCTGGGAGGGCGGCTTCCGCGTACCCTTCCTCGTGCGCTGGCCCGGCCAAGCTCCTGCTGGCACGGTGTGCAACGAGACCATCAGCCTTGCGGATATCCTGGCGACGACTGCAGCGATCGTCGGCGAGAAACTTCCCCCTGCTCAAAAAGGCGCGGAGGACAGCTTCAACATCCTGCCCGCGATTCTCGGTCAACAGTGCGTCGCGCCCCTGCGTCCCGACATGATCGTGCACAGCGCCGATGGCGTCTTCGCGATCCGCAAGGGAAAATGGAAATTTATCGAGGGCATCCCGGTGGAGGATATCAAGCCCGGTGCACGCAAGGCTCGCGCCGAGGAGTATCGCGCGCAGCTCTATGATTTGAAAAACGACCCCGCGGAGACGAAAGATGTCAGCGCCGCGCATCCCGACGTGGTGAAGGAACTCTCCGGCCTGCTCGACCGTTATCGTGAGGGCGGATACAGCCGTGAGCTGCCGCCTCCTCCGGCGCCGTACGCCATCGATGAACTGCCGCCCGTGGCTGAGAAGGTTGTGCTCGATGCCGCATTCGATAAAGTCCCTGGAGCGCCGTGGGTGGTGGTGCGCGGAAAATGGATCGCCAAGGAGGGCGCAGTCTGGGGCTCGGAGAAGGCGGCAGATCAGGCTGTGGCCGCGATGCGTTATCCGCTTGCGCAGAACGAAGGCGACATCCGCTATGAACTCTCGCTCCCGCCCGCCTGCGCGCACACCTTGCGCATTGCAGGCAAAGTTCAAGACCAAGTCTTGCTGATCCAGATTTCGCCACGCCGCGTCGCCATCACCGACCAGGCCAGCGGAAAAATTTACGCGCAGTCACCAGCGAAGTTTCCGTCGAACAAATGGCTGCCGGTCCGCGCGTGCTTCCGTGGCAACGAACTCGCGGTACAGGTCGGCGGCGTCTTTGCCAAGGCGGTTGCTCCGTCGATTGCTGAACCCAAGACCGCCTTTGCCTTGCTGGCGCACGGCGAAGAGATCGGCTTCAAAAAGGTGCAGGTAAGCGTCCCGCCCCCAGAGCGCGCGATGTTGGTTCCGTTCGGAGGAAAGCATCCGCTGGAGGACAATGAGAAGTAGGCCTCTCCCCTTACAGTTAATGAAAGAAAACGACCCAGTGAAGAAGACATTCCTTCTATCCCGAATCCTGTTGCTCGTCGTGACCGTGATGCTGTCCAGCGGGGCTTTCAACGCGCTGCACACCGCATTCTGCGATGAAAAACTCACCGGCCCTGGTGCTGAAGTAGCCGCGGTGATTTCCCTCATGGGCGCGGTTGGTGCGAACCATATTGATAAAAACGATCCGCCTGTTTTCATTGCCCATGGCACCAGTGACAACGTGGCCCCCTACATGATGGTTAAGAGCATGGTGCAGCAGTTGGAGAAGGTGAACGCCGAATACAGCTTCTATCCCGTGGCTGGCGTGGCGCACCGGCTTCAGACGATTCTCGACACCGAGTTCGACGGCAAGACTGTGAGGGATCACAGCCTTGGTTTCTGTTTCGAGGCCATGAAACTCGGCGAGCTGATCAAGGAATTACGATAATATGACAACCCGCACTTCACCGCGCCTTGCCCTCATTTTTAAAATTCAGATGAACCTACGCCTGATCATATTCCTTGCAGTCGGAGTCTGCGGGCATGGAACGATGGTGCCAGCCGCAGAAGCGCCACAAACGACCTTCAAAGAACGGGCTACTGGCTTTTTCCGGGCCGAGTCTGGCAAGCCACTCGAGCGGGCTGCCAAGGAGCCGCCATTGCGTCCCGGGAGTGGCAACTACACGCGCGCTTACTCCTATTCCATCGTCGGCTTTGCCGCGCGCTGCTTCCACCTCGGTGAGATGCTCGACGAGGCCAATGCCGCTCTCGTCGAAAACGCCCGGCACTATCTCGATCATCCCCTGGACATCATCGACCGGGACAGCTTCCATTGGCACGCGGACATCGTCATGCGCTTGATCGACATGTACGGCCCGCACGGCAAGGTTCATCCCGGGCGTCTCACGGTGGAGACCGAGGCCGTTTGCCTGAAGCCGATCTGGATCTATGTCAAGACGAGCGCAAAACACAACAAGCCGGACCACGCCACGACGAAGACCTGGAATTTCCACAGTACGGAAAACCACCACGCCATGGACTTCTCGCTGCAATGGCACTTCGCCCGTCTTGCGAGGAACAACTCCGACTACCAAAAGCTGAAACTCGACGACGGTTCCAGCCTTGAGGAATACTACCGTGCATGGAACGAGTACATCGTGCTCTATTGCCGGGAGCGGGCAAAGAAGGGCGTCAGCATCGAGATCATGTGCCCCGGATACAATTCGGTCTGGCTCAAGGGATTCTACAATTTCCGTGACTTCGGGGAGCCGGAGGTGCGTCGGTCTGCCGGGATGTTTCTGGACCTCTATTGGGCCTACTGGGCACAAGAACAACTCCACGGGGTGGAGGGAGGAGGGAAGGCCCGCATCCGCGGCGTGAACGGCTTCAAACACGCCATACACGGGATTCCCGCCCTCGGATGGTTTTACTTTGGGATCGGGGAAAAGCCTAAAATCATCAACGGAGAGATCAACGCCTTGCTCAGTGACTATGAGCCGCCGTCGGTGGTGGCGGAGATCGCCCATGCTGCACGCACCGGCGGTCCGTATGAGATCATCCAGCGCGCCCAGGGGCTCGGCGAGCAGGGCGTTGGGGAGGCGGTGATGTCGGACGACATGAAGCCGAACAAGTTTCGGACCGATGGAGGAGGGATCATCCGCTACAGCTACTGTGATCCGGCGTTCACCATCGGCACCCTCATGACCGAAGCACGGCCGAACAAGGATTGGGTCGCCATCAGCGCCCAGAGCCGCTGGCAGGGGGTCATCTTCGGCGACAGCCCCGCGACGCGCATCGTGCCCGTCGTCCGGCCGGAGGGTCGGGCGCGCGACGTGCTCAACGGCCACTGGTCGGTGCAGAGCAAGGGCAGCCTGATCACCCAGAAGCTGAAGGGCAACAAGGCCGGCGGTCCGATGATCGTCTGGATGCCGCTGGAAGGCATGGGAAAACCGGTGCGGGAAGGGGATGTGGTGTTCGTTGAGACCGACGGCGCCTATGCCGCCATCCGGGTGGTCGGGAATACGTTCAAACTTATGGAGAAGGAGGTCTCTAACCCGTCGATCGAGGGACCCACGCGGGTGGCTCCGCCGGGCAGGGTCATCCAGCCAGAGGACGCCTTCACCCCGGTGATACTCGAGGTCATGGCCAAGAAGGATGTGGCCAGCTTCGATGCCTTCAAGGCGAAGGTAAAATCCAGCCAACCGGAGATGAAGGGGTCGCTGCTGGTTTATAGGACCATTTATGGCGATATCCTGACTTTCGACACCGGCCAGAAGAGAATCCCGCTGATCAATGGGAAGCCTGTGGATTACACTCCGCGCAAGGTGCTTGAAAGCCCCTTCCTGAATGCAGACTACGACAGTGCGGTGGTCACGATCCAGAAGGGCGAACAACGCAAAGTTTTAGATTTTAACCGATGAACATCATCCATCACAGCGGACTGGTTTTAATGCTGCTCGGCATCATTGCGCCTATGCGCGAATCCCAAGCGGCCACCGAGCGGCGCCTGAACGTCCTGTTCCTCGTCGCGGACGATTTGAACTCGTGGCTGCTGGGGGACACCAACCGCTACGCCGGCAAGGTGGTCGCGCCGAACATCAGGCGACTGGCCGAGAGCGGTGTCGTGTTCAACCGGGCCTACACCGCCGCGCCGGTTTGTTCGCCGTCGCGCACCGCGATGCTGTCCGGGGTTCGGCCATGGCAGTCGGGCGTGTATGACAACGGGCAGGACATTGACGGCAGCGTCGCGCTCAAGACCGCCACGCCGATGCCGACGCTCTTCAAAGAGACCGGCTACTACGTCGCGTCCTACGGGAAGATCGGTCACGGCTGGGATTTCAGGAAATCGTGCGACGACTACACCCCGCACAAGCGCGACCCAAATCCGCCGGGCGCACCCTTCCTGCCGTTCACGAAGGGTGAACAGGACTGGGGTCCCACGCATCTGGTCGAGGAGAAGATGAACGACACGTCGTATGCCGATGCCGCCATCGCGCAGTTGCAGAAGAAGCATGACCGCCCGTTCTTTGTCGCGTGCGGCGTTTTTCATCCGCACATGCCGTGGTATGTGCCGCAGAAGTATTTCGACCTGTTCCCGCTGGAGGAAGTCACCACGCCAGCGCTGTTGAAGAACGATCTCGACGACGTGCCGCCGCTTGGGCAGGCTATCACCAGGAGCAAGGCGAAGTTTGTCGATCAGGTAATGGAGCACGGCATGCACAAGGAAGGCGTTCGGGCCTACCTCGCGACGACCGCCTACGCCGACGTGCAACTGGGCCGCGTGCTCGATGCGCTGGAGAAGAGCCCGTATCGCGACAACACCATCGTGGTGATGATGAGCGATCACGGATTTCATCTCGGCGAGAAGAACCACTGGCAGAAATCAACACTGTGGGAGGAAGCCACGCATTGCCTTCTGATGTTCCGTGTGCCCGGCATGACGCAGGCCGGCGGCAGGTGCGAACGCTTCGTTTCGTTGCAGGACATTTATCCCACGCTGGCCGAGCTTTGCGGTCTCAAGCCGTCGCGTCCGCTCGAAGGCCGCTCCCTGGCACCGCTGCTCAAGAAGCCGGATGCAGCTTGGCAAAGCACGGCCATCACAGCCTTTAACGACCGCTACATCACGATTCGCACGGAACAATTTCGGTATATTCGCTATCGCGATGATCAGGAGGAACTCTATGATTGCTCGAAAGACCCGCACGAATGGCACAACCAGATTGCGAAGCCGGAGTTCGCGGCCGCACTCAAGACACTGCGCGCGTCGCTGCCGAAATTCTCCGAAATGACCGCCCCGACACCCTCCAAGCGAGGAGAATCCGACCCATGATGAAAACACTCATACTGGCCATGACCTTCCGTTCAATACTGCATCCCCTTATTCTCGGACTGGCTTGCCTGGCCACCTCATATTGTACGGCCGCGGAGAAACCCAACGTCCTCGTAATCTACATGGATGACATGGGCTGGGCGCAGCCTGGCTGTTATGGCGGTAAGATGGCACCGACACCGAACATCGATGCGCTCGCCGCAGGCGGGGTGCGCTTCACCGACGGCTATGTCTCCGCATGCATCTGTTCGCCCAGCCGGGTCGGCCTCATGACAGGACGCTATCAGGCCCGTACCGGGCACGACACCAATCCGAACCAGCGTCCGGAGACGGGGCTGGCGCTCACGGAAACCACCTTTGCGCAGCGCATGAAAACGGCAGGCTATACCACTGGCATTGTGGGCAAGTGGCATCTGGGCACCTTCACCCCGCAATACATGCCCGCCTCGCGCGGCTTCGACTTCTCCTTCGGCACCATGGGCAATCTCGGAGAAGAGCAGGGTCAGCCCTTTTATCGCGGCCTCCAAACCATCGCTGATCCGCCTGGCGCGCCGATCACCTCGCCGATCTACGCCCGTGAATCGGTTCAGTTTATTGAGGCTAATCGCGAGAAGCCGTGGTTCCTCTACTTGTCGTTCAATGCGGTCCACGCACCGCATGTCGCCTCAGAGAAGTGGCTCGCAAAATTCAAAGATCTTCCGAAACACGACGGACAATATGCCGCACTCATCGCCGAGGCGGATGAGGCCATCGGCACTGTCATGGCCAAACTGCGTGCCCTGAAGCTGGAGGAGAACACGCTCATCTTCCTCATCAGCGACAACGGCGGCGCCTACAATAATGCCGAGATGGGCGGTTTGCGCGGACATAAATGGTTCTGCTGGGAAGGCGGCATCCGTGTCTCGTGGATCGCCGCATGGAAGGGGCATGTTCCGGGCGGACGCGTATCGCATCAGCCCGTGATCCAACTCGATGTGCTACCCACGGCACTCGCAGCCGCCGGCGCGGAGGTGAAGCCCGAATGGCAGCTCGACGGCGTGAACGTGCTGCCGCTGCTCGAAGGGAAGACCGACACGCTCGCTCCGCGTGAACTCTATTTCCGTTTCGGGGTGCAATACGCGGTGAGACAAGGGGAGTGGAAGCTCGTGAAGGCCTCTAAAGAAATGGAGCCCATGCTCATCAACCTCGCAAGCGACCCAGGTGAGCAGAAGGATCTTTCAGCGAAAAATCCGGAGAAGAAGCAGGAACTGCTAGCCCTCTTTGAGAGATGGAATGCCACGATGCAAACGCCGCGCTGGGAAGATCTCCGGTGGAACGGCGATGAAGAACGTAAGGCGAACAAGAAAGCCAAGAAACAAAAAAAATGAATACACTCTTAACCCTCTTGCTGGCAACCCTGGTGCTGGCACCGACCGCATGCGTTTCTGCCGTTGAGACATCGGCAACGGCCAAGCCCAACATCATCTACATCATGATCGACGAGCTGGGTTATTATGAGCCGTCATTCATGGGCAACAAGAACATCCAGACACCGAACGTCGACAAGATGGCGACGGCGGGCATCCGCTTCAACAACATCTTCGGCGGTTCAGCGGTATGCGCGCCGACGCGCTGCTGTTTCCTGACCGGCAAGCACAGCGGACACACGTCGGTCCGCGTGAATGGCGGCGGCACGCCGCTGCGGGCTGACGAAGAGACCATCGCTTCGATGCTAAAAAAAATCGGGTACGCCACTGGCGGCTACGGCAAGTGGGGCTGCGGCGGACGCGATTCCACGGGCGTGCCGGAGAAGCATGGCTTCGATGAGTTCCTCGGCTACTACGATCAGGTCCATGCGCACTCCTACTATCCGCCCTATCTCATCCGGAACAGCGAGGAGGTCCCGCTCGCGGGCAACAAAGGCGGCAGCGACGGCACGACCTACTCGCAGGACGTGATTCATGCAGCGGCCCTGAAATTCATCCGCGATAACGCCAAGAACCCCTTCTTCGCCTACCTGCCCTACACGCCGCCTCACGGGAACTTCGACATACCTGACAGCGACCCGGCCTGGGCGCTCTACAAAGATAAAGACTGGCCAGAACCGGCACGCCGTTACGCCGCGATGGTCACGATGATCGACCGCCAGGTCGGCGAAGTGGTTGCCCTGCTGAAGGAACTCGGCCTTGACCAGAAGACCCTCGTCTTCTTCAGCGGCGACAATGGCGGCGCGGATTATTTCAGGTCCAAGGAGTTCCCGCGCGGCATCCATAACGCGAACAAGAATCCGGTCACGGGTGTCGAGTACCGGGGCTCGAAGGGCAATCTCTATGAAGGCGGCCTGCGCGTTCCCTTTGTCGCCTACTGGCCCGGCAAGATCGAGCCCGGACGCGCGAGCAACTACCTGGGGTACTTCCCGGACATGATGGCGACGATTGCCGACGCCACGGGCGCAAAGCCGCCTTCGGACATCGACGGCCTCTCCCTTTTGCCGGAGCTGATCGGCGAGAGTGCCGCTGGCCATGCGCAGGCGAAGCATGAGTACCTCTACTGGGAGATCGGCGGCTGGGTTGCGATCCGGCAGGGCGACTGGCGCGCTGTAAAGCCCCCCAAGGGCGGCTGGGAACTTTACGAGCTTTCGGTTGATCCCTCCGAAGCGAAGGATCTCTCAACGACCAAACCCGAGGTTCTTGCCAAACTTGTGTCGCTGGCGGAGAAGGCGCACGAACCGGCGGTTGAGGGCACCTTCTCGCGCACAGACCGGCATGAGCGCGACCGCCGCGCCAAGTTTGGCAAGCAGGATGACACGACGCTCCAAGCGAGTCCCGGCGGTGTGAGCAGGAAACAGGCGAAGCATACGGCGGCCACTGTCCCGCCGATGCAGGGAGTGCTTCCGAACAAAGACTGGAAGGTGGTCCGCTTCAGCAGCGAGAACGTCGCCAACCAGAAATTTGCACGGCATGCGATCGACGGCGATCCCTCGACGCTCTGGCACACGCAGTTCACGGGAATTGTCGCGAAGCCCCCGCATGAGCTGGTCATCGACCTCGGTGCCGAGCACACGATCCGCGGCTTCGTCTATCTCGGACGACAGGACGGAGGCTGGAACGGCGCGGTCAAGGAGATTGAATTCTGCATCGGCGCATCACCCGACGCCCTTGGCGCCCCTGTTGCAAAAGCGACGCTCGCCAAGAGTAAGGAGTCCCAGACCGTCAATTGTCCTTCGACGAAAGGCCGCTATATCCTGCTTCGCGCCCTCTCCAGCTACAGCGAAAAGGGGTTTGCCTCTGTCGCGGAACTGGGCGTGATCGGAGATTAACACTGCGCCTTGCTTACAGACCGGCGCGTGTGGATGATGCGATCCGGACGGATCACAAGGGTCTCGCCGGCAAAGGCCGCATAGGCGTTGCCGGGATCTGTAAAATTCTTGCCCAGACAAAGACGTGGCGTATCAGCGGGAAGCAACGCCTGCGCAGAGGCCGATAAAACAGCCTCTTGTTCATCCGAGGAGAAATTCACGACTGCGAAACCCGCGCCCAGGAGCTTGTCAAAGGGAACGGTTTTTCCGGCGGCATCGCGAACATCGGCTTGCGGAAAATAGGAACCGCCGCCTGGACCGATACAGCCGGACTTCAGATGGGGTTGGAGGTGTCCGCCCCGGAGGACAAACTTTCCTGAGATACTCGGGGGAAACGCATTGATCAGTCGCAAAAAAGAGCGGACGATGAACGCCTCAAGACGTGTGCGGGGCATCATGATGCGACCGAGGAAGAGTGCCAGATCAATCATCTTGCGTTGATGCGGGCGACGTTCCACATCATACGTATCCAGCAGCGTTTCCGGTTGGCCCCCGTCAAGAACTGCAATCAACTTCCAGGCCAGGTTGGCGACATCGCGGATGCCGCTGACAAGTCCCTGCGCAGCAAAAGGCGGAGTCACATGAGCGGCATCGCCCGCGATGAGCATTCGTCCTGCGCGATAGCGTGAGGCTTGGCACGCAGAGAAACGGATCTCCTTTCGGCGGATGATGGTCGGTTTGTCGTTCGGCCGCTCCTGCGCGATGCGTTTCCGGATCGCGTCATCGTCATTGACCAGCGTCCCGACCTCGTCCTTGGACAGCAGGATCTCCCAGCGTCGATAGCCGCAGGGTAGCGGGACCGTCACCGTTGTCCGGTCTGGTTCGCACCAAACCTCGACCCCTTGATCCGGCAGATCGCCCGCCTTCCAGTCGGCATCGAGCACATCCAGGATCAACCAGGCCCCGGGGCAATCGATTCCCGGGAACATGATCCCCGCCTGTTCGCGGACCTGACTGCGCGCGCCATCGCAGCCGACGAGATACTGCGCCGTATAGGAGAAAGGCGCTCCACCAAGAGTCTGTCCCTCTGTGCGTGTCGCCGTGTTGGTCTGCGTCAGACGCTCGACCTCATGGCCGACCAGGATCCTGACCTTGGGTTCTTTCGCCAAGGCCGCGCGCAATACCTCATCCGTCGACGGCTGGAGAAAGACCGCGCCTTCCGGATGTCCGAGATTCCCTTGATTCTGGACCAAGGAGAAGAAGCCCTTCCCCTGTCCATCGCGATAGGTGAAGACGATCGCACCGGGAGGTCCCGCAAGCGTGTAGGGCGCGATCTTCTCCAGCACGCCGCACGCCTGCCAGGTGCGCAAGGTTTCGTCGTCAATGCCCACGGCGCGCGGTTCGGCAAAGGGTTTCGCATGACGCTCAAAGAGCAGAACCGAACAGCCCCTTTGCGCCAGCAGCAACGCGAGGGTTAAGCCGACCGGACCGGCTCCGATGACTGCAACATCTGCATCACATCTGTTAGGCGTTTCACGCACGTCAGGGTGTCCTGTTACACATCAGCGATCTGCTGGGCAACGGCGCCCAGCCAGAACGAATAGGTTTTTACGTTTTTAAACCCGGCCTCATTGAACAGCGCTTCCATCTCGCGTTGATCCGGAAAGTACTTATTCGATTCCGGCAGATAGCGGAAGGAGTTGAATTCGCCCCGATGGAAGACCAGTTTTCCGATCAACGGCGCGACGTGATAGAAGTACGCCTGATAGGCGAGGCGGAAGAGCGGGTTCGAAGGCTTGCCTTGATCGATGTTGCAGAAGAAGCCGCCGGGACGGATTACGCGCCGGAACTCGCGCAGCCCCACGCGCAGATCCGAGAGATTGCGCAGGCCGAAGCTGATGATGGCGCCATCGAACGCGCCGTCTGGAAAGGGCAGGCGCGTGACATCGCCTTGCTGGTAGGTGACGGACTTCAGTCCGGCGGTCTTCTTCGCGGCCAGTTCCAGCATGTTTTCCGAGTAGTCGACGCCTGTGACAGTGCAGTCCGGAAACTGGGTCGCGATCGCAGCGGCGATATCGCCGCTGCCTGTGCAGAGATCCAGAATCCGGCTGCCGGGCTTGATGGGCAGCCGTGCCACTGCGGCACGGTCCATGCGATGTTTGGTACCGAAGCTGTGCAGGACATTCGTGGCGTCATACTTCTTGGCGAGCTGATTAAAGAATTGGCGGTTGTAATCCTCCCACGTCTCGGCTTTGAAGTGGGTGCTGAATTCGACATCTTGGATCAGGCGCAGTTTGTTCTTGGGATCATACGGCATGTGGATACTCCTCACGTGTTAAAGGACCGGAACTGGAAATCATCTTCCCTGGCGCCCCAGCGCGAAGGCCTGGTCGAGCAATGGTGCATAGTCTGCGTGCGGCTGAGCAGGCTTGATCTTGCTGAAGCAGATGCGGCGCACAGGTGCGAAACCGGAGAAGCTCAGTACGCCTCGCTTCAGCATTTTCCAGAACGCATCGCCGACGAAGAGCCGCGAATAGAAGTAGGGCGCGCCCTGCGTATAGATGACTGTAGCGGAACGGCCCTTCAGCAGTTTTTCCGGAATGCCTTTGGCGGGATTGAACGCATGGGAGAAGCCTCGTACAAAGGTGCGATCGATAAAGGCCTTGAAGAGTGCCGGGATGCCCGCCCACCAGAGCGGCGTGACGACGACCAGGTGTTCACACGCACGGATCATCGCCTGCGCCTGGAGCAGATCCGGCTCGAGGTCCTGTATCGCGCGATACCCGAAGTGGAGGATCGGATCAAAGGCCACATCTCTGACATTCAGGCGTTTGACCTCGTGGCCGGCCGCTGTTGCTCCGGCGACATAACGCTCCGCCAGTGCCGCGCAGAGACTCTCGCCATCAGGATGTCCATCAAGAACAAGTATCTTTTTACCCATAATGTTAATTCCATTTCAGCAGGAGCTGGTCTGCGGAGAAGCCAGGCCCGAAGCTCAGGACATACGCCGTATGACCCTTGGGCTGAGGCTGGCGCATCACAGACTCAACGATGAAGAGAATCGTGGCACTGGACATATTGCCGTGCAGGGTCATGACCTTGCGCGATTCAGTCGCTTTTTTTCCATATTTGGCCAGAACCTCTTCCACGGCATTGATGATTCTGATGCCGCCGGGGTGGACCAGAAAGTGGTCAATCTGCTCGGGGGTATACCCGTTGTCCGAGAGGAACGGCAACATGATATTCTCTAAATGGGCCTCGATCACCTTGGGCAGTGTTTTGTCGAGAGTCATTGCCAACCCGCTGTTGGTGATGTTGTACCCTAAAATATGCGTGGTGTCTGGCACCTGCTTCATTTGAGCCGCGACGATCATCGGACGGGGCTGCTCGTAGGAGGACTCCCGATTCTGCAACACCGCACAGGCCAGGCCGTCCGCGAACAGCGCCGTGCCGACCACATTATCCCAGGACCAGTTATCGAGCTGGATGGTGTTACTCGGAAACTCGAACGACAGCACGACTGCGCAGCCGTTCGGGCGCCCTTTCAGCAAAGCATCCGCATAGATCAGTCCTGCGGCGCCGGCGGCGCAGCCGATCTCCGTGATGGGGATGCGCACCACATCGTTTCGCAGGCCCAGAAGGTTGACGAGGTAGGCATCGACTGAAGGGATCATGAAGCCGGTGCAGGAGGTCGTTATCAGATAGTCCACCTCCTTGGGCGCGACACCCGCATTGGCCAAAGCCCTCTCCAGAAGCGTGGCGCAGAGGGGAACCGCCTTCTCGCGATAGAGGTCGTTGCTGGCCTCGAACGTACGCGGCGAGAACAACACATCACCTGTCGTAATCGAATGTCGCTGTTCAATGGCGGCATTTCTGAAGATGTCGAGCGCCTTGGCTTGATAGGAAGGAGTTCGGGAGGAGAGCCACTTTTCGTAGTAAGGCATCGATTCCTCAAAGGAAAACCGATGCGGAGGCAACAATGTCGTGATATCACGGAGAAAGATCATTTGATTTCCTTATTCTTTTGAATCAACGTTTCAATGTCTTTTCGCTTCCAGACATCCTCGGGCCGTCCGCGATCCGGGGAGGCCAACGCTGTCTTGAGATGGCGCATCCCCTCCTCCTTTTCTCCAATATCGACAAGAAATTCGCCCATGCGAAAGTTCGTGTCGAGATTGGATGAGGCGGCCAGCGCTTGTTTAAAGTAGAGGCGTGCTTTTTTATTATTTCCGAAACTGATCGGCCAGATCGGCACTTTGTGATAGAGCAGCCCGAGCGCATTCAGTCCTGCCGCTTCGCAGGCTTGAGGGTCCAGGGCGACGGCCTTTTCGAGTATCCCGCGAGCTTCCTCCACCAGAGCCAGTGCGCTGATCCCGACATGCTTTGCCCGGGCCGAGAGGATGATACCCTTCCAGACCATGGGTTCGGGTTTTCCGGGATAGTTTGTCACCCAGTAATCAGCCTGCTTTGCCAAGGCAACCAACTCATTAACCTTGTTGGTCGACTCCGCTTCGATCCGCGTGAGGTTATAGCGTAAATCAGCTAACCCTTGGGATAAGGCATTCGTCGTCTGGAGATTATCACCGTACCCGGTATGGATCACACAACAGATCAAGGCCAGGATCAAAAAATGTAGTTTCATAAAAGAGTCATCTTGTTTAAACGAGTCATGATTGTACGTTTATCGCATTCCCTTTGTCAAAGAAATAAGGGGACAGACTAGCTATTCTATCTCCGACAGAGGGACAGACAAAGTATCAAAATATCAGCTGATCGATGATAGCAGTCGGTCTGGTGTTGCCATTTTATGGCGAAGTGTTCCAGCCAAGGGCCGTCAGGTCGCCGAAAGACGGCCGTTTGCGTCGATATTTCCCGCTTTGAGGAAAAGCAGCCGAACCCGGGGATGCGTTTTCCATCCACGGTCTGATCAGTAAATCTATTTTTTCTGTCTATGCTTGAAGCGGTAGGCTGACCGGCGCGACCCGTAGGTCTCGCGCGATGCAGAACCCCTCGGCCAGGCAGAAGCGCATTCTGCGCGCGCCTGTCTTGCGTTTCGCGCCGAAGTGTGTCCGGTTCCTCTCGAAGACCCCGTCCACGAACATTTTGCTGCCGAATGCGAGTCCGTCTCGGAAGTAGCGGACGCGGCAGCGCAGGAGGTCGGGGAGCGCCATCCGACCGCCCCGGACGATCACCTCCTGAGCCTCCGCCGGCGAAAATCCGAGGCGCAAGAGCCTGCCGCCTTCATCCCGGCGTTCCACTCCATGGGTATAGAGGTAGCTGCGATAGGCTGCAGCCGTGCCAGCCCATGACGCCTCCTGCGTTTGCCGCCTGAAGGACTGGATGGCGCAGAGGCCTTGCCGTGCGGCTGCGGACCCGCCGCACGCCTCGCCGTAGCCGCTCCAACGGTACTCCGCCGGATCCTTCACGATCCCGGCGCGAACGGGGTTGAGGTCGATATAGGCCGCGATTGTGGAAAGCGCGCGGCTTTCGTCCTCCACCAGGATGCTGACGTACCTCCCCTCCCAGAGCGTCCCTGCGCGCCCGTGTCTCTGGTTGTAGCAGATGGAGTAGCGCTGCTTGAGAAGTTTCATGAAGGGGCTGACATCGCCCATCCGCCGGCGGAGTTGCTCCTGCTCACGCTCGACAAGCACGTCGAGGCCACCTCTGCGCCACGCTTCCCAGCGTTCTTTACACAGGCTTGCCGTTACTGGGCCATAAAGCGCCGCGACGCGCCTGAGCAGCTCGGCGTCGTCAAGCACGGGCTGCACCGGCACGTCGAGCAGGACGTGGAAATGGTTCGAGAGGATCGCGTAGGTGAGGACGTTCACCCCCGAGAAGGCCGCCGCCTTGCGCAGGATATGCCGGAATATCTCGCGCTCCCCCTCGTCCATCTTGAAACTCCTGTCCACGATCCGGCTCGTGACATGGTAGCATCCGATCCCGTTTTCCGCCTTGATCCTTGCCTTTCGCATAAGAAACCCCTTCCCTTTTTCAGACAAACTGTCTGTCCCTTTGTTGTAGGAACGACAACAGATTATCAGATTCCTCCAGTCAATATGTCGCTTTCAAAGCGACATTTTCAAATGCTGATTGTCTGTCCCTTAGTTGCCTTTAAGATTATCAGATTCGGGAGGGCGGGATGTCGCTTGCCAGGCGACATTTTCAAACGCAGATTGTCTGTCCCTTTGTGGCCCATGTTTCAGTCTTGATGCGCGTGTTTTAAAGCGGTATGCTATGAGCACAGAATTTATTGCAGAGGTCTATGGTGCTCGCACGATGAGTGGAACCGAGAAGAAACAACAGGAGCGATACATTCTCGAGCGCTTCTTGGAAACGCTCGAAGATAAGACGTTGCCGAAGGGCGATTCCTTCGTGGACAGCGAGAACCCCGATTTTCTGCTGGGGCCTGCGCTGCTGGCCCCTTTGGGAATCGAGATTTCAGAGCTGAATCATCCGGGCTTATCATGGTCCGGACTCCCGCTTCGCCAGGAGGAGGGCATACAGGATCACTTGTGTCGCCTGATCGAAGCGCGTTGGGATGCAACACGCCTTCCCTTTGCAGATATCCGGCTGGCCTTCATCGGCCGCCATTTCCCTACAAAGAATAAGGCACTCGAATTTGCCGATGCTGTGCTCGCCACCATCGAGGCTCACATGCCGGATAAAGACGGCGAGGAAAACGTTTCACGCGAACAGCTCTGGCAACACCCTGTTTTAGGGCCTCAATTGGACTCTCTTAAAATATTCAGGTGGCGTGGATTCGATCGACCTTTTGTGACAGCCTCCCGGGGTGCCTTTCTGCCCCCGCTGGAACACAGCCTCTTGCAAGAGGTGCTGTCGAAAAAAAATGCGCGCGTCAGTGATTACCGACTGCAATGCGACAAGGTCTGGCTGGTCATTGCGCATCATGCCTCGGAACTTTCTTCGCGCTTCTCACACCATGAGGCCGCTTTGTACGACGAATATGACGTGGCCTTTGATCGCGCCTTCGTCATCGATGTGATCGGGAAGCATGTGGCTGAGATTAGGAAATCGAAACTGGAAATTTGAAACTTTTCCCTTTTAGCTTTTAACTTTCCCGCCGGGCCGCGTCCAAACGCTGCGTCCAAACGCCTATTGCAATGACGTGTCGGGCCGTGGTATAGTAAAAGCTCATGCAGGTTTACAAGTGGAGGCTGATATGAAGGTTATGCACACACGTGCTGTTCAATTATTAATGGCTGGTTATGCTTGCCTTGCGGGTGCTCTGCTCGCTCACGCAGGCGAGGTGAAAGGGGAGAAGCGTATGGACATATCGTTTCGGACATTGACTCCGGAGGAGGAGCGCGTCATTGTGAACAAAGGGACAGAGAAACCCTTCACCGGAAAATATGAGACCTTTGCAGGAGACGGCATCTATACGTGCAGACGCTGCGGCGCGGCCCTCTATCGCTCAGAAGACAAGTTCAACGCCGAGTGCGGCTGGCCAGCCTTTGATGACGAGATCCCCGGCGCGGTGAAGCGTAACAAAGATGCTGATGGCCGCCGGACCGAAATCCTCTGCGCCACCTGCGACGGCCATTTGGGTCATGTATTCCTTGGCGAGAAGTTGACGCCGACCAATACCCGTCACTGCGTGAACTCCATCTCCATGGATTTCATTGATGCTGCGGATATCGACAAGACCTTCAAGCGCGCCATCTTCGCCGGCGGCTGCTTCTGGGGCGTGGAATTTTATCTGCAAAAATCCAAGGGCGTGATCGCAGCGGTCAGCGGGTACACCGGCGGCAAGGTTGAAAACCCGACCTACGAGGAGGTCTGCAGCAAGAAGTCAGGACACATCGAGGCCGTCGAGGTGCTCTATGATCCCAAGCAGACCACCTATGAAAAACTGGCGCGGCGCTTCTTTGAAATTCATGACCCCACACAGGTCGACCGGCAAGGTCCGGACATCGGGGAACAGTACCGCTCAGCCATCTATTTTGGGAATGCCGAGGAAAAGGCTGTTGCAGAAAAGCTGATCCAGCTCCTGAAGGGCAAGGGTTTTAAAGTGGTCACACGCGTCGAGCCCGCAGTCCGCTTCTGGAAGGCCGAGGGCCGCCATCAAGACTATTACTTCAAAACCGGCAAGCAGCCCTATTGCCATCTGCCGGTCGATCGTTTTGAGTGATCCAGCAGACTTACTGGAATGAGATGATCGTGCCGACCATACGGATCGCCAGTTCGGTGTCCCCGTTCTCCTTCCGCAAAGACCACACGTACGATACGCCTGCCAGCGTTGGCGTCCCGGTGATCGTCCCGCTGGTCGTCCTGAGAAGGGTATAGCTGCGCCCCGGGCGTAAATCTGCGGGATTCGCGACATTCACGATCATTCCGGATACGTCAACGCCGGAGCTTACTGTCAGCGTGCCGCACGTGGCGGCGTCCGTCGCAACTGTTGTGCGCAGCGTGCTGCCAGGGGCGTTGGTGAAGGCCGCGACGGTCTGCGTGACGTTGGACACGTCCAGCGTACCCGCAGCCGCCACGGTCAGCGCACCGCTCGGTATCAGCGCGTTCGTCACAGCCAGCCTGAGCGTGCCTGCGGCGATTGCTGTTCCGTTTCTGTAGGTGTTGGTGTTGGACAATTGCATCAGGCCTTCTCCGGCCTTGATAAGCGCGTTGCCGATTGCGGGATCATGAAGGATGCTCGCGGTGACGAGCAGATCCACGGCGGCTTCGCCATCCGCCACGAAAAAGGTCACCGGACCGGGGGTGCCGTTGTTGCCGCTCCCGCGCAAGACGATGCCATTGCAGTTGATCGTCGAGGGTGCAGCGCTGGCAGTGACCGTCAGGTTCGTGTTGAAAATATACTCGAAGCCTAAGGAGCCGGGCCCTTCCGAGGTGAGTGTGCCCCCTGTCATACTGAGGGCGGCCATGTTGACATGAACACCGGCCCTGACGGTCATGGTTCCCCCCATCAATTCAATCAGGCGGAGCGAACCGCCATAATACCCGAGCGCGTCCGTTATATCGGCACGGAGCGTGCCGCTGCTGTTCACAAGGACGGTGTTTCCTGCGGGGAGCGTCCCGTAGTTCCCGCCTTTGCCGAGGTTCAGCGTGCCGCCATTGACGGTGGTGAGTCCTGTGAAGCTGATGGATGCCGCCCCGTTGGAATTTTTGAGGGTTAAAGTGCCTGCCCCGTCCTTGGCCAGCGCGAAAACAGAGGTGTTGCCGCTGCCGCTGTTGTTGCGGAGGATGCCGTCGTAGGTGTAGCTGCTGCCGGCTGTGTTGACCGTGAGGGTGTTGGTGCCCGCTGTAGGACCATTGTTTTCGATGACGGCAGAGGCCGCCACGCTGGTGGCGATGCCTTTGACGGTCTCGTCGTTGCCGTTGAGACGGAAGATCGCGCTGTTGCCGCTGCCTCCTGAGGTGAAGGTCAGCACCGAGGTGTCGGCAATCTGGTTGGCGGCGTTGAGCTGGAGGATGTCCGTGCCGATGGCATCGCCGATCGTCACGTTGCCTGCGATGGCATTGCCGCCGCTGGCGTCGAGGGCCAGCGTGCCGCCCGAGATGGTGGTGTTGCCCGTGTAGGTGTTGACTTGATCAAGCGTGAGCGTGTTAGAACCCAATTTGGTCAGTCCAAACGTTGTGTTCAAATTGGAGAAGGTGAAAGCATCTGATTGCAAGATGTCTCCTGCGGAGGTGTCAATACCGAGTGCGCCGCTTGTCTGTGTGGCGTTGGAGAGAAGCGCGTCCAGTTGCGTCTTAGACCAGCCGGTCGTCGTACCGTCGCCTGTTACCGTGACGAGGGTGCCATTGTTGATGATGACCTGCCCAGGGGAATTGTATCCGGGAAGTGATGACGCGAGACTTGCCACTAACATCCCGGCGCTGAGGGTCGTACCGCCGGAATAGCTGTTCACGCCGGAGAGGATCTGCGTGCCAGCGCCCGTCTTCGTAAGTGTCATGCCCGTGGCGCCGTCGGCGATGCCGCCGGAGTAGGTGGCGGTGACGCCGGCCTGCGGATTCAGCGTCAGCCCGGTGACTCCGGCATAGCCCGTGAGGGCGGTCGCCAGGTCCACGTTTCCATTGAGACCGCCCAGTGTCGGCGTGGCATAGCCTGTGACCGTGAGACCGATCAGGCCGGTCGCGCCGGTGGTGTCGTAGGCGCTGTTTTGGAGTGCCAAGGCGTTTGCGAGGATGATCGTGCCGCCGGTAATCTGCGTTGCGCCGGAGAAGATGTTCGTGTTGGAGAGTGTCAGCGAACCCGGCCCGGTTTTGGTGAGCGCACCGCTGCCGCTGATGAGCTGGGAATAGCTCTGGTTTCCAAGGAGGTTGAAGGCGAGAACGCCATTGTCGATAATGGCGCTGGTGGTCAAAATCGAGCCATCGGTGGTGCCGTCCCCGATCTGGAGCGTACCGCCGCTGATCGTCGTGAGTCCGTTATACCCGTTGATCCCGGTGAGGGTCAATGTGCCAGAGCCAGACTTGGTCAGGGAGATGCTGCCTGTTGAAAGGTTTGTGATAACACCCGAGAACGTGCTCGAACCGTTGGTCACTCCGATGTTGGCGGTGACCCCATCCGTATAACTGTGGTACAAAGTTCCCGCGCCCGTCAGCTTATTGATCGAGAGCACGGAGTTGTAACGGAGATCAGCAAAGGCGCCAGAGGCGATGTTGAGCGTCGCCTGGGGGGCGGTCGCGTTACCGCGCATGTCGTTGAAACTTAGTGTGCCTTGCTGCACATCGATGGCCCCTGTAAAGTTCGCGATGGTCGAGCCCGTATGAAGCGTCAGATAGCCCGCGCCGGTCTTCGAGAGCGTGCCAGCGCCGGAGAACGAGCTGTTCTGGTAAAGGACATTGTCAACACCCGTAGCTGTGTTATAGAGTTCCAGTGTGCCGAGCGAGGTGATGGTGTTCGCCCGGAGGCCAGCGCTTTGTGTGCCTGTGCGTCCCACGAGATTGAGTTTGAGGAGGCCTCCGTTGACCGTGGTGCCTCCCGTATAGCTGTTTACGCTGTTGAGCGTCACCTGGCCAGAGCCGTCCTTGATAAGGGCTGTGGTGCCGCTGATACCGACTGTCCCGCTGGCATTGGCAACCGAGTAGTTCACGGCGGAGTTGTCGAAATAGACTGTGCCGACGGAGACACCTGCGGCATCAACCGTGATGTTGGTCTGGTTGACCGGAGTGGCTGCGCCGCTATTCCAGTAGACATCGCCGAAGGTTACGGCGTTGAGCGGGAGCTTGGCTGTGGCGAAGTTTGTGGTATTCAGCGCCGCGTTGTAAAGATTGTCGGCGAAATTGTTAGTGGCGGAGGCATTCCAGGCGGCTCCGCCCGTGCCGATCCAATGGCCTATGTTGGTGATGTCGCGCACCTGGATTGCATTGAGCTGGGAGGAGGCGTTGCCCTGAAGGGTAAAGGACTGGGTCGTCCCTGCTGCCACAAAGCGGCCGATGGTGTACTGGCCTGCGCCTCCTGTCGTCTCCGTATTGTTGTAGTCGAGGGTGACGGTGTTGCCGCCGGAACTGGTCACCGTCTCGGTACGCCCGTTTCCGGAGGTGCGGCTGTCATTCACCCAGACCTGGACCAGATAGACATGGCCGCTGGCGAGGTTGTTCAAGGTGATGGTCGCAGCTCCTGTTCCGCCATACGCCGCGCCTTTGGTGAGCTTGGCATATTCGCTGCTGAGTCCCGTAGGGTTACTGAAGGTCGTGTTGTTCAATCCCGTGAATCCCGACATCGTAATGTTGCCCCCTCCGAGAGAGGTGTTGCTGTTCCCGGCAGTGAAGCTGACCCCGTTAACGCTCGCGCCTGCATTTGACTCGGTATAGGCATACGTGAGGACGCCCACCGTCAGAATATTGGCATCCGCCGAAATCGTGGCCGCTGGACTCCACGTGATGGGGGCGGCGCTGGCCGACAAACAACCCAAGCTTCCCGCGACAGCGAGACCGAACAACAACGAAATGCTCTTTTTCATAACACTCCTTATTTTTTCCCTATCATCTTCCTCACAATATTTTTATTTAAACACACTTTTGAAACGGCAGCTATACCGATTATCAACAGTGTTTAAAATTGGTATTTTTGTTATTCGTCCGCGAGAAACGCTCATGAGGCAATATTCGCCTCACTCCGCCGTTATTAAACATGTTATTTCATCACTTCGAGGATCTAGAACATGAAACATCAACTATTAGGAGGCTTTATCATGGCCCTTTCATTGGGTGCGAGCCTGCCATCAGGCGCACAACAGCCTAATCGAAGAACACTCCCCGAGGGTGTGACAGTTCAGAGGGATCTCGCGTATGTCCCAGACGGACATGAACGGCAGAAGCTGGATCTGTATCTGCCGAAGGAAGCCGGCAAGCCCCTGCCTGTCATTGTCTGGATCCATGGGGGCGGCTGGCAGGCGGGGAGCAAGGAGAACAATCCGCTGCTCGCGTATGCAGGCAAGGGCTATGCCGTCGCCAGTATTAACTACCGCCTCAGCCAGCACGCGGTTTTCCCGGCGCAGATCGAAGATTGCAAAACCGCCATCCGCTGGTTGCGCGCGCAGGCAAAGACCTACAACCTGGATCCGAACAGAATCGGTGTGGCAGGCTCTTCGGCGGGCGGACATCTTGTGGCCTTGCTGGGAACCGCCGGTGATGTCAAAGAGCTTGAGGGGAAAACGGGTAATCCGGATCAGTCGAGCCAGGTGCAATGTGTCGTCGACCTTTACGGGCCGACAGACTTCAGCACCATGGGCGGTTCACACAGTGAGCCCAACTCTCCGGAGTCCCGTCTGATTGGAGGGCCGGTCACCGAGAACAAGGACAAAGTCCGACGCGCAAGCCCCCTGACCTACATCTCAAAGAAGTGTCCGCCTTTTCTCATTCTCCACGGCGACAAAGACAAAGTGGTCGCCTACGCCCAGAGCGTTGTCTTTCTGGAGGCATTGAAGAAGGCCGGCATTGACGCGACGCTGATCACCGTGAAAGACGGAAAACATGGCGGCCCGGGCTTCACCACGGGTGAAAATGAAAAGCAGATCGAACTCTTTTTTGAGAAGCATCTCAAGAACCCCGTGAGAGAAAAGACGCCATCGGAAAGCACCATTCCGGTCACGGGTCAGCCAGCGGCCGTCCACCTGTAGTGCTACCGATTTCGGAATCGGCACGCCGCACAGCTCACCCCCCCCCCACAGCAGCCACTCCAACCCACAGGATTAATCCATATCGACCCTTGTTTATTCCTGCGCCGCCAGCGGAAGGCATTTCCTCAAAATATCATGACCATGGTTCCTTTGGGTCGCGGAACAAGCCAAAGCTGTGTATCCCCGCTACGTTTTTCCAATAAGGCTCCAGCAGGTAACGAGGCGACAAGGGTTGTAACATCATCCTGGATGGTGCCGCCGACACACTCCGCGAGTTGAACGGCTGCGGCCACATCCGTTGCAGCCGTGACGGTCAGCGACCCATTGCCCAGCGTGAGATTTCCGACGACCGACAGCCGTCCTGCGACGCCACTCCCTGTGGCAATCTGCAGTGTCCGCACTTTCGGTGTCACCAAATTCACCTCGCCATTCACGGTCAGTGTTGAGCCAGCAGCGACACTCCAGCTTGTGCTTTCAACCGCGTTCGTCATCACCAGCGTACCGGCCAGCACCGTGGTCGCACCCGTATATTTGTTGGTGTTCGAGAGCGTCAGCATGCCTGCCCCGACCTTCGTCAGGCTGCCTCCTGCGCTAAGCAGGGCCGCATAGGTGGTGCTGGAATCGTTTCCGCCGACAGTCAGGGCGACGGGGAGCGGCGTTGCCGCATTGTTTTGCAGGGCGATGTTGTAGCCTGTCCCTGCGGTTGAAGCCGCTAGTCCGCCCAAGGTAAATGCTTTGCCTGTAACCGAACTGTCAAAGATGAGGCTGCCTGTACTAGCATTCATCGTCAGCGTACTGTTTTGAAGTGCATACTGATTCTTCAGGGTCAACATGCCTTTATTGTTTTGCAATCCGCCACTGAAGGTATTGGCAGCGGTAAGGGTTATGCTGGAACTGCCGGTGCCGCCTTGGGTGATTTTGTATGGTCCACTGATTACCCCGTCTACTCTGATAGGATTCGAGGCGAAACTGTTCCACGCCTGGTTTGCGCCGAGGATCACGTCGGCGTTAATGGTGACGGCCCTGGGGGTGGCTCCATAATTGATGCCGCCACCCAAGATGGTAAGCGAATGCCCGTCGGCGTTAATAGTGACGGCCATTTTGAGATCCGAGACTAGAGAATAAACAGTCATGTCGGCACCCAGCACGATGGTGGACGACTTCTCGCTACTAGAGTAGAACTTCACCGTGGTGGTGGCACCGGGGACCAGTGGCGTAGTAATAGTGCCACCGGAGTCGGTAGTCCAGTTGCCCTTGGTTCCATCGGAATAGGCCATCGCATTCAGGGCGCCCGTAACAAGGCTGCCCTTCCAGTAGGCGGTCGTCAAGGCCGTGGCGGTCGTCGGTGTCAGCGTCACGGCGGTCGCGGTAACCGCTATCGCGGCGGAGTAGTTCGTGTTGTTGGCGACCACGTAGGTGGCATCGTCGAGGCCGCTTCCGGCAGTTAGAAACGTGTACGGGCTACCCGAGGCGAAACTGCCCGCAGGAAAGAGCGCCACTGTACCGCTCATTGTGGCCGCAGCAGCGGTGGAGAGTTGGTCAGCCGACGGTGTGCCGGCCCAATCCAGTTTCACAAGCGCGGCGTTCGTAAGGGTCAGCCCGGCCACGGTGTGCGTCCGGGCGATCCCGTCAGCCAAATCGAGGGTAGCGCCGCCACCGCCGACGATGAGGGTACCCGCGACGGGAAGATTGTCGCCCGTGATTCTCAGTGTGCCAGCCTTCACGGTCGTGCCGCCGCTGTAGGTGTTGGCGCCGGAGAGGGTCAATGCGCTGTTGGCGCTGTTTTGGACAACGGCGATGGAGCCGCCCGAGGAGCCATCGCCAATGGCGCCACTGATGGTGACAACACCGACAGCGGCACCCAGATTGGAAAGGGGCTGACTGCCACTGCTGGCGCCGGAGGTGATGCCGCCCGAAAGGGTGAGCGTCTTAGGCGAGGCATTCGCGAGGTCGAGCGGACCTTTCAACAGGAGCGGCACACTGATTATGTCACCGAAGCTGGTGCTGACCTGGTTGAGCTGCGCATTGGCCACGTTGTTGTCAAAAGTCAGCGTGCCGCCTCCGCTAGCATCAAGAGTAAAGGTGTGGCTGCTCGTGGTACTGTCGCCTATGTTCAGGATGCCCAGTGTACGCGAGGCCGACGCGCCATCAATGGTGATCGTGCGATCGGCTGTAATGTTATACATGAGATTGGCCGTCGCACTTTGTCCGTCGGCGATCAGACTGCTCAACCAATTTCCAGCGGTACTCCAATTTCCAGCGTTGGCCGTGTTCCACGTGCCGTCCCCAGCCTGTGCAGTGCAGGCGCAACACACCACTGCCATAACAAACAAGGGCATAGCCAGCGTGCAGACAGGCATGCGATTTGACAGAACCCCTTTCAACAGAACCCGTTCATTGCGATAAGTCATACGAACCTCCGGAGTAGTCATCGTTTTTCGATTTACAAAATACACAAACTTAATCTATTTACAGTATACCTCTCAATCCGAGGAGACCGCAACTACTCAAATGAGTGGTTTTTGCACCCTGTCCGTGACAGCGCTTTAGATAGGACGGCGGGGCAACGGCAATGTCACGGGGCCGGCCTTAGTCCGTTCTCGGTCGTTACGGAACTTATGCGCAGCCTCGGTACGCGACCGGACATGGAGCTTCTCGTAAATCAGTTTCAGATGCCAGCGGATGGTATCGAAACTCAGACTCAGCCGCTGCGCGATCTCCTTATTGGCAAAGCCTTGCGAGAGCAGTTCGAGGATCTCCTGTTCACGCGGGGTCAGGCTCAACTCCGTGGCGTTCTGGGACGGGGTCTCTTGAAACGTCTCAACCAGCTTGCGCGCGATCTCGCTGGTCATGGGCGCGCCCCCCTGCCGAACCTCCGTGATCGCAGCGAGAATCGACTCCGGGGCAGCGCGCTTCAAGAGATAACCGCAGGCTCCGGCGCGCAGGGCATTGAAGATCGTCTCGGTGTCATCATACACGGTGAGGATGATGACCTGCAATGTCGGCAGAAGCTCTTTCAATCGTGCCGTGCACTCGATACCCGAAAGATTGGGCAGATGGAGGTCCATCAGCACCACGTCCGGCCTGACGCAGGGAATCTCGCGTAGCGCGTCCTCGCCGCAATCGCAGGCGCACAGACAGGTAAACCCAGGGGTCTCTTCGATCAGTCGCTGGAGATTGCGCCGGACACCGGAGGCATCCTCGACGATGCCGACGGAAATCGTACCTGTTGAAAGAAGAGCCTCTTTTTTGGTACCCTGTTTTTTCATCGCTTTAACCCTTTTTTTGTCTTGCCAGCGGCAGGGTGAAGGTCACAACGGTTCCGCCCCCAGCGTCGCTGCGTACGTCGCAGCCCCCCCCCAGGCGGGAGAGGCGATCACGCATGTTGATCAGGCCGTCGGCGCCCTCGGCGGTTGATCCCTCAGCAAGGCCCCGTCCATTGTCTTCGATCAGCATCTGGAGCGTGCCCTCGCGGACAGACACCCTCAGCCACAACTCCGTCGCAACCGAGTGACGCACCGCATTGTTCAGCGCCTCCTTGAACGCGAGAAAGAGTCCGTGCCGCTGCTCGGAGTCAAGCGGGGCCTGCGGCAACTCCTTGGCCACATCCAACCTGCAGTGGATAGGCGTTGCCTCAAGAAATCGCTGGGCATAATGACAAAAATAAGAGATGACTGATGTGAGCGCATCATTCTTAGGGTTCACCGCCCACACAATCTCATCCAGCGCGGCCACCATCTCACGCGAATGTTCGACAATCTCGCCCAAATACCCCTGCGCTTTTTTCAGCGTTGTCGCCGGGCGCACACCCAGCGACCCAAGCAGGCTGATCTCAGTCAGGCGTGCGCCTAGATCGTCATGCAAGTCCCGGGCGATGCGGACCCGTTCCTGTTCCGTCGCCTGCCTTATCCTCATCCGCTCGATCTGAAAACGATGGCGTCGACGAATAACTGAAACGCCCCAGCCCGCCAGCGCCCCGATGGCCAGCAACAGTCCCAGCACGCGAACCCAGCCCCGTTCCCACCAGTAAGGCGCAACCATCAGCGCCAATTCCGCACCGGTCTCATTCCAGACGCCATCGCTGTTACAGGCTGTCACCTGGAAGCGGTAGCGCCCGGGCGGAAGCCAGGAATAGGTGGCACCTCGACGCAGGCCTGCATCTATCCAGTCCGTATCGACGCCCCACAACCGATATTTGAAGCTGAGAGCGTCCGGCTTCATCAAACTCAAGGCGGTGAAGGTAATCTCGACCTGCTTCTGGCCAGGCGGCAGATCAAGGGGCACGCCCTCTTGACACAATTCGGCCGGCACCCTATCCGCTCGTATAGAGGGAGACTCGCCGACCCCATAAGCCGCCATAGTTTTCCCGTTGGAGACGACGCGCTCGATCACGACGGTGGGCGGATTCGGATTCAGTTTAAGAGCCGACGTATAGACAACGGCCACGCCCGACTGCGTCGCGAACAAGAGCCGCCCGTCCCCGCAGCGCAGCGCGCTCGGCCAAGCGTCGTAACTGGCCTGCAATCCTGGCAACCCGTCTTTCTGCCAATAGGCCACCGGCCGCACACGCTTCACACGTCCCGCAGCCAGATCAGTGAGTTCCTTTTCTCGGATTGAAAAAATGCCCCGGTTACCCGCGCACCACAGACGGCCACGGTCATCCAGAAGTATGTTGGAAATGTAGTCATCCGGCAACCCCTGTTCCATCCTGCAATGGGTGAAACGTCCAGATTGTAGCCGCCCCAATCCCTGACCGCCATATCCGATCCATACACTGCCGTCTGGTGTCGCCAATAGACACCGTATGGTCCTCGCACCAGCTAATGTGCGCGGGGTCTCATCGATCAACCCGTTCTTTCCCACCTTTAGCAGCAGACCTCTGGCCGTAGCCGCCCAGCAGTCCCCTGCGGCATCCACGGTCAAGGCCGCAACAGGCCCACTTTCTGCAGGCAGGTCAAATGTACGCAACAGCCCAGCCTCACGGCACTGCAAGTACTGCCGTTTCGTTTCTGGCGTTCCAGCGCCGATCCAAAGTGCCCCTGTGGCTGTGGTCAGCAAAGCATAAACCCGGACTCCAGCCAATCCGTTTGTGGTACAAAGATGGGGTCCAACTCGCCCCTCCCGCCAATGGAAAAGGCCGTCGTTTTCCGTGCCGATCCAGATGCCACCGCCAGGATCTGCAGCCACGCATTGGACATCAGAGGCATTCCACCCGTCTTCTACGGACAACGGCTTCCAGCCAAGCTCTGTGTTCCGCAATACCACCCCTTTTTGCCAGCCGACTGCCCAGAGGTGGCCGGACGTGTCCTGGCAGACGGACCGTACCGACTCGAACGACGTGCTGGAGCCCGTGGTCAGCAGTTCAACAACCCGCGGCTGCAATTGACTCAAGCCGCCACCGCGCGTACCGACCCAGACGTTCCCGTCACGGTCATGCTTCAGACTCAGAACCGTCTGCCGTGCAAAGTGCTCGGTCGCAAACCCTGCGCCATCGTAACGGAACAAGCCCACCTCGCGTGTACCGATCCACAGCATACCGGCCGCATCCTCGTACAGGATCGTCGGCGTCACCGTGGTCTCCTTTATTGACAGACTGCCCTTCTTTGTCGGTATCGCGCCATCGGTGAGGCGCGTCAGCTCTTTTGCCTTGCATAGCCAGATCCCGCCGTCACGCGCTCCTGCGATAAGTTGCCCGTCAAACTCCGCCACAGGATGAAATGCGCCCTCCCTAAAAACACCGACCCAGCCCCCTTTGAAAAACCACAATTGCCCCTTGCCATCCATCTCCAGTTGACAAGCCCCGCCGACCGAGTTCCCCCCCGGAACAGCGAACAAAGAGGCTTGCCCGTCCTGTATACGCACGACTTCCCCGGTGATATAAGACACCCATACCGCTCCTTCGGTGTCTTCCACCAGCGAAACCGTCCTGCGGTTCAGTTGCCCGTCCCCCGAAGGAATAACCGTCGTAACCCGTCCCCTCTCCACGCAGACCACGGCACCCAAGTCCTTCGCGACCCATAAACGGCCGCGTCGGTCAGCCAGCAGGGCCTGGATCGGAATCGTTGGCGACGTGGCCGACGTCAAAGGGAAGGGCGTGAATTGCACGCCATCGAAACGCGCCAGCCCTGTCTTCGTCGCCACCCACAGAAATCCGTCGCCCGTCTGCTCGATGGCGACCACCGTATTGTCCGGCAACCCCGTGTCCGCCTGCCAGGTGCGGACCAGCCACGGCGGGCTCGCCCCCACTGGTCCAGTCGTTGCGACAATCACCGCAACGACCCGCAACGAATATGCCACCACGCTATTCAAGTCACCCCTCCAGACAAAAGGCTCACTTACTCCCGATCAATTTTTTCATGGCCTCGCCCATGGCCTCGCCGATGAGGTAATAGGTCTCGGCATTGGAGAACCAGTGATAATCCTGCCGGGTGGGCGATTCCTCTCTCGGACGCCAAAAAGCTTTGGTGCCGACAAACGCGACATTCCCCTTGAACTCGGGATACTCGGCCACGGCGGCCTGGGCTTTCATCAGGGAGAGCGCACGCGGATTTTTCTCCTCGAATCCGCCCATGCCAGTCTCGGCAATCACGAAGGGCAGCTTCGGAATCTTCAGTTCTTGACGGATGTCGCGAATAAAATTCGCCATGTTCTTCTCGTACTCCGCATTGCACTGAGAATCAACACGGTCATTCCAGCCCTGATGCCAGCCGAAACCGACTATCTCATAACCGCGTCCCTCGGACCCCGGCACGATTTCTTTCAGCCGGCTGAGCGTTTCCCGCACAAGTGAAAGTGTTTCGCGATAATACTTGCCGGTCATGGTCGGATCTTTGTCAAAAGCCTCTTGGGCTTTCGCGCCAAATTTATACGGCACAGAACCTGAACTTGGCGGACGGAAATCAACCCCCAGACTCTTGCCGCCCCAGGCGCATTTGATCAGCAGCACCGGTTCTGCCAGTGCATTCCCCATAACCCAGCCGAACCCCAGTTCCGGCCCGATTAGCCCCGGTTTCGCGCCGAACCCTACGGTCAACGGCCCTTTGCGGTCGAGATAGGAAATCCAGACATCATCCCGCACCAGCCACTTGCCATCCTTATCTGCCAGGTGTTTGAAGCGGGCTGCCGTCTTCGGATCTTTCACAACATATTCGAGACTCCCCTTGCCGTCATTATGTCTCGGCTCCGAGGCAATAATGCCTTGCCCTTCCATGTTGGACTGCCCGGCAAGGATGAAAACCTTCACCGGGCCCAGTCCCGCCTGCTTGGCCAATGCCGTTTGCTGTGTCATGCCGGGCTGCGCGAGCAGGAGCGCTGCGACGGTTGCGAACACGGTTGAGCTAATGGATTGTCCCTTCATGATATCTCCTTATTATGAACCCCTTGAATATGATCTATTATGATACGAAGGCCATATTAGTCAACCCCGAAATCATAAATGCGACCATAAATACGAATACTGTTCAGATGGAGCGGGGCTTATTTCCGCTTGCGCTTATTCGCTTTTGCGCCGGGCTCGGGGCCGTCGTTATCTCTTTTCTGGGCATGGGCGCCGCCCCAGAGGGGTGGCACATTGAGTTTGTCCCAGGCCTCCCACTTGGCCTGAAACTCCTTGACCTTGTCAGGCATATCCTTGGCGAGATCGTTGCTCTCACCGATATCCTTTGACAGATCGTAAAGCTCAAAGGGCGTGACCTCGTTCTTGCCGACCATCTCGGGAATGACGTTGATGTCATAACGGACTAGCTTGTAGTTGCCGTCCCGGATCGCCATCTGCTTGCCAAAGCGCCAGCAGAGCGTCTGATGCGGTGCCTCTTTCTTTTCACCCGCCAGATACGGGAGCACGTGCACGCCTTCGAGTTTGTCCAGTGAGGCGCCTGCAAGGGTCGCAAAGGTCGCGGTGAGGTCGAGCTGGATCACCGGGTTCTCATAGATGCCCGGCTTGATGGTTCCAGGCCAGCTCATGACAAAGGGGACGCGGATGCCGCCTTCAAGCGTGGTGCGCTTGGAGCCTCTCAACGGCGCATTGACAGAGCCATTGATCGTGACGCCCTTCATGACCGGCCCTCCGTTGTCGCTGATGAAGGTGACGAGCGTGTTCTTGTCCAACTGCTCATCCTTCAATTTTTTGAGGACGATACCGATGGAATCATCCATGGCGGACATCATGGCAGCGTAGGTGCGCCGCTGGGTGTCTTGGATATGTTTGAATTTTTCAAGACGGTCATCGGTTGCCTGCATGGGCGTATGCACCGCATTAAAGGCGAGGTAGAGGAACCAGGGCTTGCCTTTGTTCCGGTCGATGAAGCTGACTGCTTCGCGACCAAACGCGTCGGTTGAATAGCCGATCTCCTTGACAGGCTCATTGCCGCGCAGATAGTTGCCTGCATCCTTGTAACTGTTTGCACCACCTAAAAAACCAAAGAACTCATCAAAGCCGCGCTTCATCGGACGCATCTCCGGCGCAGCTCCCAGATGCCATTTGCCGACAAGGCCTGTTGTATAGCCCACGGCTTTCATCCGATCCGCAATCGTCTTCTCTGTAAGCGGCAAGCCCTGATCGCCGCCGCTCGGGTTGAACTCGTGTCCGAAACGTGTCTGACAGCGGCCTGCCATCAAGCCTGCACGCGTCGGCGAACAGTAGGGACCTGTCACATAGCCGTTTGTAAATTTTACGCCTGAGGCCGCCAGAGCGTCCAGATTGGGCGTGGGAATATCTTTGCAACCGTGGAACCCGACATCCGCATATCCCATGTCATCGCCGACAATCATCAGAATATTCGGCTTCTCCGCATGCGCCCCGATCGCCAGTGCGCAAACAAATCCAATTGCCCCCGTTCTTAATGTAGTCATGGCTCTCCTTTGTTATTAATGAAAGGCTTCGCTTAATACATATTCGGCTTCGTCTTTCCATGAGGCCTCGATCACCGCCTGCGGTGCGAGTTTGATAAAAAGCCGACGCGCCACCATTTTCTTTTGGCCGAGCGGCGAGACCAGACGGTCCAGCCAATGGCCGGGTAAGCCCCGCAGCACAGCTACCAGCTCATCCAAAACATCCAAGGGGAACTCTTCACTGACAGTCAGCACGAATTGCCACAAGATGTGCGGCTCGCTGTTCACGGCCGCCTTGATCGTCTCAATGATCTGCGGCAGGCCTTCGTACGAGAAGTCGAAGTAGCGCGTCGCTCGATTCTTTTCTTCCGTCCTTCCGTCCTTCTGTCCTTCTGTCACACGCTTCGGGTTAAACAACCCTGCAAGGCGCTTGCCGACAAAGCGCGGTGTCGGCGAGTCAAAACCGCCGAGCATCTCAGAGGCGGTCTGTTCAACACGTGCCAGTTGCGCAGAAGAGAGCTCGTCTGTTGCCAGCACGCGGTAGGGCGGCAGCGGTTGCGCGCGCAGGCCGAGCTCTTTCGCACGGTCACGCAATTCTGTTCCGGGCAGCAGGAGGGTCGGCAGAAATTGCGGGTGAATCGCATCGCCAAAGCGCGCCAGCCAGTCGATGGAACGCTGCATGTCCTGTGCGTCCTGCGCAGGCAGCGCATACATAAAATCGACGGTCGGCTTGATGTTGTGGCGCAGCAGGGCCTCGATGCCGCGCCAGACCTTCTGTTCATTCAGCGGACGATGGATGATGCGGAGCACCTTCGGGTCTGTGCTCTGCACGCCCACCTCGGCCTCTGTGATGCCGGCTTGCGCCATGAGCTTGGCCTGTGCATCAGTCAGCGTATCCGCGCGGATCTCAACAAAGAAGGCGATCTTTTTATCGCGGTTGACGCGGCGCAACATCTCGAGCATCTCATCAAAGCGCGGATGCGCATTAAAGGTCGGGTCCACGAGCCGGATCTCTTTTGCGGCGCGCTTGCGCAGGATGCGGATGCGTTCCGCAACATCGTCCGGCTCCAGGCAGGTAGTTGCACTGCGCCTGAGATTGTAGCAGCAGAAGGCGCACTTCATGGGACAGCCGCGATTCGTCTCCAAATACGCCATGCCAAAGGCATCGGGCTTATTGATCGGGTGGTCCGGCGCAGGCAGCGCATCAACGAGGCGGATGGGCTTTGCGTCGCACGCGCGATAGATCCGGGTCGCGGAACGCCCCTTTTGAAACTGCTCTAAAATTTCAGGGAAGAGGGGCTCGCCCTCGCCGATACAGAGTGCATCTGCGATTGATCGTTTGAGGAGCGGATGTTGATCCGCGATTTCGGGTCCGCCCAGTACGATCCAGACGTGTGGCAGAATCTTGCGCACGCAAGCGAGCAGATGGAGCGTGCGCTCGATGTTCCATAAGTAGCAGGTGGCTGCAATGGCATCGGGCTGCGCCTTCACCAGCGCCGTGATCAGGGCTTGGTCGCTGCCGGTCTCCTGTTCCGAAAGCGCGCGAAGAACAGTCCACTGCTTTCCCGTTTCCGAGCGTTCCAGTGCAGCGGTCAAGCAGGCTGCGGCCAGCATGTTGTTTTCGCCCGGCGAGGTGACATCGTGATCCAGGCGCGGCAGTTGTAGAAAGAGAAGGTTCATGCTCAGTTTGTATTTATTATTTTTGAAAAGTGTTCAGGGGTGATGATTGGGCACCCTTTAAAATTCTCAACCGCAAGAAGGTCTGCATCGCCAGTCACCAGAAAATCTGCGCCGCTCTGCTTCGCCAGGAGCAAAAATTTCTGATCGTGCGGATCTCTGCAAACAGGAATTGTTTGGATGTTGCGAACATTTACTGTTTCGGCATACGGAAGAAACGACTCGATCACGGTCTGCTGTTCCACGGGTGTCAGCTTGAATTTCGGATACGCCAGCACGCGAAGCAATTCACAAAGCGTCTCTTTTGAAACCAACGGGATGATCCGCTTGCCTTTCCACGCGTCACTAATCCAGGAAACCCGCCCCGAGCGAAAGAGCAAAGCTGAAAGGATCACGTTTGTATCAAAGACGACCCGAGGCTGGACTATTTCCGCTTGCGCGACCATGTGATGGCCTCCTGCAGATCTTTTTCTGTGATCCCGAGTGATTCCATTTTTTCGCGCACAACACTCAGTGAATTCGTATTGACGGGTTCAAGAATGATCCTCCCATATTCCGTTTCCACAGAAAAATATCGCACAGCGCCAAACTGCTCAATAATGCGCTTGGGTAGAGTCAATTGATTTTTGCTGGTCAGTTTTGCAAGCATAGCATTTCCTTGTTTCCTTACATTCTTACATAAAGACATGCTGGAGATCAAGAGAAAAAGGAGAATCGTCTTATGCCGACAGGGTCAATCAAATGACTTCAGTGCGGTTACCCACGGCGTGAGCGTTTCCTCAAAAAACAGTCCTGCCAGCGACGGTGGTGGCTTTGGGTTGCCCGGAGTTCAGCAAGGCAAGGATGGTAGTCATCTAAGCCTCTGGCTTCTGCAAGGGTTATCTTCGGCGGTCCCATAATGTCTGCAAAGGCAGATTGGATTTCCTCATGGAGATGTTTGCAATCGAGGGTCATATCTTGCTCTCTCCGTCTTAATGGTTTTTTTATTGGAGACACAGACGGGCAAGCACCACCGAGCAACCATCCATGCGGCTGCATCACCCGGTCTAGCGATTGTGCCGTCGAACGGACCTGTAACTGTGGCCAGCGTCGCCCTGAGGACAAGCTGGAGGTCGTGGCCTATCGCCATCGCCGTCCAATTCATCAGGCAACACGATAGCACAAGCGCCATAAACGCTGCCAACGGTCCAGCCGCGACAAAGCCATGGACACGCGTGAAGTTATTTTCACTCGTACCATGGTCATCACTTGACTTCCTTCTCTGCTCCGCAGTGCGAGCAGTTTGGAAGCATCGCATGTCTGACCTTGTGGCAAGACGGGCATTCCTCAAACAGATTGCAGCCGCATGACGGACACGTGTACGTCTCTTCCGGGATGCCATGATCGCCCGGCACCACGATCTTGTTGACCGTCCGGCGCGTCCAAAACAGAAAACGACGCGGACCGATTCTGATGGGGTATTCACATACGGGACAGAGAAACCGCTCGTAGGCCTCCCGGTATTGCTTGATCAGCCACTGCGCCTTTGGAAACGCGATGGTGCGGATGAAATAAATCAACAGCCGGGCCACCACGATCAACAGGCCACCGATGAGGATGTACTTGAAGTGTTTGCTCGGAAAATACTCGTGAACCACAAGAGCGACTTTGATCAGTGTTGCCGCGCCGAAAGCCAAGAACAGCGGGAAGTAGATGCTGGAACGTTTCTTGATGATGAAACCTGCCGCGATAACAAGAATGGGCAATAGAATCGCCAATTGGAAAAAGGCGAGTTTCAGGCGGTGTTTCTCACTCAGTTTCTCGAACTCCGCCCTGGCCGGCTGCCGTTGCCGTTCAATTTCTTGTTCAGCCTGTTCCTTCTCCCGAACGAGCCCCTGTTTGCGTTCAAGCATGTCCGATACTGTTTGACTCAGCTCCTGATATTTCCTCTGATTGTCCAGAAAGAGTTTCAGGCTGCTCGTGAAGTTCACTTGCTCGGTTTCCGAAAAGACAATGCTCTTCTGCAGACCGAGTTTCTGGAGTTCGATGAGTTGGTTGATGGTCTGCTGCAGATTGCGGGAACTGTCCCCCACGACCCGCTGTTTCTCCGTCTGATTCTCAATCTGCCGGGTGAGATCAGCAACTTGTTTTTCAAGAGCGCACCGTTTTGCGACAAGCTCCTTGTCGAGGTGTTTATGCTCGATAGCGGAATAGTCAGGGCCGGTAATAGACCGGATATCGTCCACCAAAAATCCTAGCGCCCAGAATATCAAGACCGCAAGAACGAGGGTAAACAGCCGTATGGCAAAACGGTGAATCCAGGTTCCCTTTGACTTCAAATCACTTTTCATTTCTCAATTCCTTCCCTTGTTTCAACGTTCGTCAATAAAAACGTCCTGGAAAACATCTCCGTTTCACGGTGTCTGTTTCATGCCCTCGTGAGCATAGCCGATTTCCTTGTATGATACCTCCCAATGAGACAGATAAGCAAGAAAATTGCGGGTGAAGAAAAAGGCCTGCCTCGCCTTCATTGTGTTATTAATTCGCGTGTTTATCCTTTTCGTTTGGCACTGTGAATAAGAGAATGGCCAAAACTATTCCAGCATAAACAGAAGGACCGTGCCTTTGTTTGCAGGTGGCCAGGGCGGCAGGAGACTGATCGACAAGTCGTCTAAGGCCACGCTTGTGGAGCCTGCCCCGCTGACTTCGAAGCTCGTGTAAACCAAGGGCTCATTCGCGCAGAAGGCCAGATTGGCTGCAGCCAGCGAAGCGTTGACATACAGGCTCCATTTCCTGGCCACATAGTCGCTCCTGACCGTCACCCGGATCCACGCCCCGGTCGTGATCGTGACCGCTGACAGTTCGACGGGCGTTGTCCCGTCATACACGACCGGATGGCCGTTGTTGTTGAAGTAAAAAATAACAGTGCCCGTGGGCTCCGTCACGGATGGTGCGCTTTCAAAGAAGACGGGTTGCAGCATGAAATCGGTCCACACATTCGTATAGGCGCCTTCAAAGGCATGCTGCAAATAACCGGCTCCGGACGTGATGCTGGCTGCCTGGATCCCTCGTGCGGTTGCTGTCTGGACGATGGTGTCCATGGCCGCCCAGCCGTTCTGTCCGTCAAGGCTGCCCACGCTCAGACCCTCGAAATTCTCAACGAACGGCAGTCCGTACGGAATCAACGCGCCGCCTGCTCCGGAATCGTCACTCTCTCCGCCGGCATTGAGTGATGAGACCCTGTAGTAGTAGGTCGTGCCGCTACTCAACCCGGAGTCCACGAAATTCGTTCCGGCTGGAGAGGCGATGGTGCTGTAGGTGCCTCCCACGGTCGTTGCCCGCTTCACGTTGTAGCCCGTCGCACCCGCCGAGGGCGTCCAACTCAGGGCCACCTGCCCGACGGAGGGCAGTGCCGTAAGCGCTGTGGGTGCAGCGGGTACAGCCTCTCTGACGGTCACCTCGCCCGTGCCGTTGACTGCTGCGTAGTTGACACTGTCGGTGGCTGCGAAAGTCACTGCTGCTGTACAGACGCCCACGGGCGGCACCGTACTCGGCGCATCGAAACTGAATGTCCCTGAAACCGAGGCGCTCCCGCCGCTGAGGGTCGAGGCGGAGAGTGGTTGTCCGACCGTGATGACCGTACCCGTCGGCCAGGTGTTCACTGTCGGGGAGGCCTTGTTGATGGTGAAGGTCTTGTTCTGTGTGCCGGTGTAGTTGCCCATGCCGGTCACGGTCAGTGTGGCCGTGCCAGCGGCCGTGTTGTCCGCGTACGACAGCGTGTAGTCAACACCCTTGGTCAGCACCGTCAAGCCGTCCTTCACTTCCGGCTCGGGTGTCTTTGCGGAGCCGTCGTAGGTGAAGGGTGTAATGGCCGCGATCGTCAGCAGCGAGGCGCTCCTCGGGGTGATCGCAAAGGTCACGCCCGGCGTGAAGGAGAGCGTATAGTTCGCGACCTTGAAGGCGCCGTTGGCAGCTAGGGCCAGCGTGCCCTGCGTGATCGCGTAGGCGCCGATGGCCTCGCCTGCCGTGCGGGAGAGCGCGCCGGAGAAGCCGGCCGTCTCGCCGGCCACCGCACCTGCGTTGTTATAGGTCAGCGTCGGATCGGCAGCGCCGAGGATCTTCGTCAGACCGGAGGTCGGCGTCACAGTGAGTGTGGCCGGGCTGATCGTGAAGTTCTTCGCCTGCGTGCCATTGTAGTTGTTGATGCCGGTGACGGTCACCGTGGCGACACCCGCGTTGGTGTTGGCCGCGTAGCTGAGCGTGTAGGCGATATTCTTGGCCAAGACCGTCGCGCCGTCGTTCACCTGGGGCTCAGGAGTCTTCGCGGCTCCATCGTAGGTGAAGGGTCCGACGTTTGCGATTGTGAAGGTGCCGGCGCTCTTCGGCGAAACCGTCAGCGTGCCATTGGTGCTGCCTGCGTAGGTCGCGCTGACCACGGTACCTGTCACAGCGTAGCTGCCGGTGTTGGTCGGCGCGCTGGCGCGGCCGTTGTAAGTCATTGTCACAGCAAGCCCTGTCGGCGCGGTCGTATAGGTAACAACGCGTGCCGTGCCGGCGTAGGTCTGAGAGAGGTTGCCGAGTATAACTGTTGCGGGTATCTTCGGCGTGGTTGCAGAGGCCTCAACAGATGGCGTGCTGCTCGCTGTGGTGTTGGTGGCTGAGACACGGTAGTAATAGGTCGAAGCGGCGCTGACAGTGCTGTCCGTATAGATCGTGGCGTTGGCTGCAGCTGTGCCGATAGCGGCGAAGCCTGAACCGCTTGTTGCGGAACGCTCGATCACGAAACCGGTCTCATTCGCGCTGTTGTCCGTCCAGGCCAGCTCAATCCGGTTCGTCGCCACAGCAACTGCGCTCAGATTTGTCGGTGCCATAATCGTAAGAGGCAAGGCATTGGTCGTAACCGTGATCACCACATCGTCGGTCGTCTGGAGCACGCCATCCGAGGCGCTCAGGCGCAGCGTATAGACACCTTGCACCGTGAAGTTCGCGGCCGTATCTACGGCCGTCGCATCAGCAAACACCACCGGCCCAGGACCGCTCACCAAGCTCCAGAGCGCGGTCACCGGGTCGTTGTCCGCATCGGTGACCGTGCCATTCAGATTGGTTGTCGCCGATATATTGTTGGGTGATGTAACCTTATATGTGTGGCCAACGGGCAGATAGTTCGTAAGGGCCCATTTGTGAGCAAGGTACCCTTCAAATTTCTCACGCGTGGCGACCGTGACCGTTCCTGTAACCATGATGAACTCAGCCATATCGCCACCGTAGTAACCGTGACCTACGACGTTTGAAAGGCGCCCGCCACCTGCCATCGGCCCCATGACGCCGGCCGACCCTGAAGTCCCCTCGGAGCTACCGTTTGCAAATATCTCCTTATTCGACCCGGACGTCCATATATAATTCAGCAGATTCGCGTTCCCTGCTCGGAAATTAGCCGAGATTCCCCCGTTCCAGTCATTTCCCCAATAGTTCATGCGGTAATTTGCTGAAGTGATAAATCCGACATGAAGACTGTTGGAACTAGAACTTCCCGTTGCCGCACCATAAATATCGGTATACGTGGTGGGCTTGGTGACGATGAACGCCGCGTGTGACACGCCTGCGAGAAAATCCAAGTTAACGTTCAAAAAGTCGGTAGTACCGTCGAATCTCACGACGTGTTTACCATTTAAGCCGTTGGCGGTGTCGGTGGGCTGGTTGCCGGCCGTGCCCTGCGTTGCGTGCCTTCCGTTGCCGCTCTTGTCCTGCCATGTGCTGATCGTGCTTCCATTCAATACAAGTGTCGCCGCGTCGCCGGCATCCAGCCAGAGCGATACATTCGTTTGGCTCGGGGACCAAGAGGATCCTGTCATCAGAACAGTCTGGTCCGGACCTGCATCAACCGTCGGTGCGCTGTTATCATTGTCCGTGATGCTCACGAGTACACTGTCAACCGCAACGCCATTGTACGTGGGATCCGTGCTGGCCGCAGAATGGGTGATCGTGCCGAAGTGATTCCTTTCATGGGCTGTATCATTAACAGCCGTCACGGTCTCTGTTTGAGGCGAGGCCCAATTGCCTGTCGTGAAGGTGAGGGTAGACGGATTTACGCTGACCTGCGAATCCGGGGTGACGGTAATGACCACGTTGTGCGTCGGAGCTGCACCCAGCACGACCGTATAGGAGTCCGTCGCGCCGCCCTCGACGACATCGATTGATCCACCGCTTTTCGTCACGATGACCGGGGAACCGACATATTCACCGGTGACGCTCACATCATCGATACAAACACCATACCCATACTTGGCATTACCTTCAAACGCCACCATGCAGTTCGTGCCGGTGCCTGGCAAAATCAGGCTACGCTCCGTCCACGACACCACGTCATTCGAATAACTTGCAACGACCACCCAACTCGATCCTCCATTCGTGCTGTAGAAGACATTGAGATAATCCTGATCAGGTGACCAAAAAGCCTGCGTGTGCCAGAAGTTCAACACGAGATTCGTGTAACCGATGGCACCCCATTTTGGTGTATATAAGCGGGTAATATCATCGGCCGTGTCCGTGTCACATAATGCCATATTGTTAGTCCCGCTGTGGGCCGTGCTGGGACTGCTGCCGCCGGAAGTTCCGCCGCCATTTTGCACTTTCCAGGTGACATTGCCTGTCAGGAGCGCCTGCGTCCAACCGGTTGGCAGGCTTCTTGAAGCCTCGAAATTTTCATTCAGCAAGGGAGGCCGCTGCAGGGAGAACGTTCCATTGCTCTCATCCGCAAACCCCGGACTGGCATCCAGGCTGGTGATCCGGATCTTGAAATCAGAACCTGTCTTGGTGTTGGGGATGGCCCAGCTGTAACTGCCGTCATTCGCGGTTGAGGAGGTGATCAGGGTATCCAAAAAACCGTTCTTGAGCAGGATGATCGAAACGGTTCCCCCGATACTGCTTCCCCAGGCGATATTCATCTGGGTTCCGGTAACAAGCGTTTCTCCTCCATTGGGCGAAGTGACGACGATCTCATCGCCGTTGACCGAAAACGTAACCGGAATCGTCCGGGGGGAATTGGAGGCTTCCGGAGAGGTGATCGTGATCGTGTCGTTGTAGGTGCCTGAAGCCAGCAGGGTGGAATCAAGCGTGACATAGATCGTGTCCGTTTCGTTCACGATTGCCCCATTTGTAGAAGAGAGGGTTAACCAGCTTTGCGTCTTGCTAAGCGAATAGGTCATCGCGCCGCCACCGGTATTATTGATGGTGAAAGGAACCTGCGGGCCGGTCATGCCGGAAAGGCCGTTTTCGGATATAGTCGTACGCGAGACCGTCATGATTGGCTGCGCATTGACGGTGAGGTTGACGGTAATGGTTGCTGTTGTGGGGGAGGCGGCCAGATCGGTAACCGTGATGGTTGCCGAATACGAACCGACTGCAAGACCGCTGGTGGAGAAATTGACGGCGATGGAATCAATCTCATTCGTTGCCGTGCCACTCGCCGGTGAACAGGAGAGCCAGGGCTGGTCATCGCTGATCGTGTAGCTGAGTGTCCCCCCTTGACCATTGCAGAGGGTGAACATCTGAGACGCTGCCGTACCCCCGTAGCCACAGAAACTGTCGATCGAGGTCCGGCTCAGGGCGATGCTCGGGGTCCCGCCGGGAACCCCTGCCCCGACGACAAAGGTCATGCTCGAACTGTCTGCGCTGATATTGGTGATGATGCAGCCTGAGTCGGTGTTACGGCCGGTCGCATCCCAGAACTTGAGGGCGTTTGTCGTGGTGTCCGAGATGTAACTCACGCCGCTGCTCTTGAACGCGTCGGAAGAATCAGGAGCGGGGTCATCGTACCACGGGGTGACCGCGACTGTGGGGTTCGCTTCCACGAGCAGTACTTCGTAGGGTGTTGCATACGAGTTGGTCGGGTTCCTGGAGGTCCAAATGCTGGAATAGGGATTATTGCCCGTCTCGAGTACGTGATAAGCCACGAGTCCGGCACTCGGATTGACGCTCCCGCTTTGGCCCCCGAAGGGACCTTCATAGCCGGTATTATCCCTGACCTCGAAGAGAAAATATTCTTGAGACTTGGACGGATTGCGATAACGGTAGAGCTGATTGCCGTCCACCTGCACCGTACAGCGTTGATGGCTCGAACTGTCCAAGTCGATGACGTCCATCCAGCCGGAAGCCGCCTTGAGATACGAATCGACGTTCACGGGATGGGTTCCCGAAGGGCTCCCGCCGTAGTTACCACCATCCATCAAGGAAAAGCTGCCGACACCGGCGGCATTGCCATCATACGAATAGAGGTCCGGATACCCCAGCAGCATGTGGCCGTTCTCATGGCAGACCGTCCCGATCCTCAAACTGGCCGTGGTACCGATGTCGGTAATCTGATAGTCCGAGATATACTTTCCGCCGCCCACATTTTTTGCAGAAATACCCGAACGATGAGGCCAAAGCCCCTTCGACCAGACGCCGCTGTTTGCGCCGGCAAACAGCACATTGCAGGCACGGACATACCCCCCGCTTTTCGTTGTTAATTTCGAAAAGTCATAACCATTAGCCAGGAGAACGTCTAACGCATCGTTCAACAGCAAGCGCCCGCATGTTCCGCAGTCAGTCGTTGTAACATTGTAATATGTTTTGGGATGCGGAACCCGCACATAGTAGGTCACGTTGTTGTTATAGCGCAAATTTCCGCCGGACTGGACGGAGAAATAGTCGTAGATGGAGCCAGCGTTTGAAAACCCCGTGTAATTCGGCTTGTTGCAGTAGTCATCCACCTGCGCCTGGGTGACAACCGTTCCTGGCTCATCCGAGAAATCCACGAGGATCGTCAACCCTACGACATTCCCTGTGAGCGTGAACGATGGAGGAGCCAGTTCAATCGGCGGCTCCACAGTAACCGTTCCTTCACCTTCAGAAGCAGACGTGATCGGAGGGGCAGCAGGAATCTCCGAATCCGGGAAAATCGTCCCCAGAGGGATCACAAAGCCTTTCTTGCCCGCCTTTTCCTGTTCCTTAACCCTTTTTTTGAGCTCATGATATTTTCGGCTGGCCTTCTTGACTGCATTCCATCTCGCCTCCTGTTGAACAACCGCTTCAAGTTCCGCATATCTCTTTTTGGCCTTGGCCGCCCGAGACTCCGGATTTATTTTGAGGCTCTTGGCGATGCCGCGCTTGGCAGGGTCGGCCTTGCCGACCTCTTGACCTGTTGATACCAACTCATTGCCGTCGGGCGACAAGGCGGCGAAGTAATAGGCCTTTGTGTCAGGATCAAATACAACCGTGTAGCCATCCGCGGTCTCTGTTCGTGCATAGAATTCATCACCGAAGAATTTGAGCATAATGCTCGTGCCATCCGGCTGTGTGTAGCGGGACTCCAACCCATTCATCGGCGCCGCGGACGAGGTCGCGACACAGAACACCACGCCTGCTAACACCGTAAGCAAGGCGAACCGACACCCCGTCGTCAAGGACTTCCAGCACCTGTTATTCTTCATTTTCCCTCCAGCCTTTGTCACGCGACGAGAGCGTTCACACACGCACTTCTAGGACAGCCTGAAAACACACCTCGGGGGCCGACACACATAACCACGCATACAATAATTGTTATAAGTTTAGAGTAGGCCGGGGAAATAGTCAACTGCTTTAATAGACGGCAGGATAGGTGACATATTGACATGCTGGAAATCAAGGGGAAATAGGAATATGTTTTCTCCAAGATGTTCCCCACAGAGGCACAGAGAAATACAGCGTGGGAATAGGCAAATAGGCTATTCTTACAAAAAGGCATGACTGTCGTTCGCGTTTTATAGGGGTTCCCGTGATCAGGACAATGTTCTCCAGTTGCACCTGAAATGTCAGCCTTAAGGGATCGTGACGGGCGGGACGGCAAGGAGATTCGTACTGGCAGGTGAACCGCCTGTGGCTTGTCCATATAGGCCATATCTCACCGTTCACGGCCAGACGATGCGGTAGAATCGGACGGGGCGGGTGGAAGAGGACGGATCGCTGAAGTAGAGCAAACCAGATGTGCCGAGGGTGGCATTTGTGAGCGGAGTCCACACGTCGGATGAGAGGTTTGTAGAGGCTTCCACCACGACGGGGATGTTGGTGGTGCCTGTGATGTTGAAGCCGAAGCGGTTAGACTCAAAACCGAAGGCGGCGTCTTGTTGGATGGTTGGGTTCCAGAGCAGGGTCGGTCGTCCGCCCAAGAAGGTGTCCCAGCCGGTGGTGTCAGGCAGGTAGTAGACTATGGCCGGAACCGAATAAAATGCGTTCTCGCCTCCGAGTGTGGGGGCGTTGCCTTCGAAAAAGACGCGGGTCAGGTTGCCGCACATTGCGAAGCCGGCGTCGCCGATGCCGGTGACGCCAGAGGGGATCGTGACGCGGGTCAGGTTGTCGCAAAGGTAAAACGCAGCGGTTCCGATTGTTTGCACGGCGGCTCCGATAACGAGGTTTGTCAGGCCGTAGCATTCAGCGAACGCGCCATCGCCGATGTTGGTGACGCTGTCGGGGATCGTGACGCTCATCAGGCCGTAGCAGCCAGTGAAAGCGTTTTCACCGATGCCGGTGACGCTGTCGGGGAGCGTGACGCTCGTCAGACCGTAGCAGCCAGTGAAAGCGGAGTCGCCGATGGTTTGCACGGAGGCCCCGATAACGAGGTTTGTCACGCGGTAGCAGTCAGTGAACGCGGAGTCGCCGATTTCCCCGACGGAGTCACCGATAATCACCTCTGTCAATGCTCCGCCGGCTTCTCCGAACACGGTGGCTACGAGAAACGTCGACAGGTCATTCAGAAGGGTCACGCGGGTCAGGCTGCCGCACAACGCGAAGGCGGAGTCGCCGATGCCGGTGACGCTGTCGGGGATCGTGACGCTCGTCAGGCCGTAGCACCCAACAAAGGCGGAGTCGCCGATGGTTTGCACGGCGGCCCCGATAACGAGGTTTGTCAGGCCGTGGCAGGAGGCAAAGGCGTGTCTGCCGATGTTGGTGACGCTGTCGGGGATCGTGACGCTCGTCAGGCCGTGGCAGTTGTTGAATGCAAATTCGTCGATTGTTTGCACGGCGGCCCCGATAACGAGGTTAGTCAGGCCGCGGCATTCAGCGAAGGCGGCATAGCCGATGCCGGTGGCGCCGTCGAGGATCGTGACGCTCTTCAAGCTGGTGCAGTCCGTGAACGCGTTATCGCCGATTTCCCCGCCATAGTCACCGATAATTACCTCTGTCAAGCCTCCGAAGGATTTTTCGAACACGGCATCTGCGCGAAACGTCGACAGATCATTCAGAAGCGTTATGCGGGTCAGGCTGGTGCAATTAAAGAATACCGTGTTGCTGATTGTTTGCACGGCGGCTCCGATAACGAGGTCTGTCAGGCCGTAGCATTCAGCGAACGCGGAGTCGCCGAGGCCGGTGACGCTGTCAGGGATCGTGACGCTCGTCAGGCCCATAGAGTCGGAGAACGCATGGTTGCCGATTGTTTGCACGGCGGCTCCGATAACGAGGTTTGTCAGACTACAGCTAGCGAAGGCTGAGTCTCCGATGTTGGTGACGCTGTCGGGGATCGTGACGCTCGTCAGGCCGTAGCACCAGTTGAACGCGGAGTCGCCGATGGTTTGCACGGCGCTTCCGATAACGAGGTTTGTCAGGCCGTAGCAGTCAGTGAACGCGGAGTCTCCGATTTCCCCGACGGAGTCACCGATAATCACCTCTGTCAAGGCTCCGCCGGATGCTCCGAACACGGAGTCTACACGAAACGTCGACAGGTCATTCAGAAGGGTTACGCGGGTCAGGTTGTCGCAGAATACGAAGGCGTTTTCGCCGAGGCCGATGACGCCGGAAGGGATCGTGACGCTCGTCAGGTGTCTGCAGAAAGCGAATGCGGCATCCATGATGTTGGTGACGCTGCCGGGGATTGAGACACTGGTCAGGCTGTCGCATGTATAGAACGCACCGACGCCAATTGTTTGCACAGCGGTCCCGATAACGAGGTTTGTCAGGCCGTAGCAGTCAGCGAACGCGCCATCGCCGATGCCGGTGACGCTGTCGGGGAGCGTGACGTTCGTCAGACCGGAGCAGGAGGAGAACGCGTAGGCCCCGATGCCGGTGACGCTGTCGGGGAGCGTGACGTTCGTCAGGCCGGAGCAGGAGGAGAACGCGTAGTCGCCGATGGTTTGCACGGCGGCCCCGATAACGAGGTTTGTCATGCCGTAGCAGTCGAAGAACGCGTTGACGCCGATTTCCCCGACAGAGTCACCGATAATCACTTCTTTCAAGGCTCCGCCGGCTTCTCCGAACACGGCGCCTGCGAGAAACGTCGACAGTTCATTCAGAAGGGTCACGCGGGTCAGGTTGACGCACGACGCGAAGGCGGCTTCGCCGAGGCCGGTGACGCTCTCGGGGATCGTGACGCTCGTCAGGCCGTAGCAGTCAGTGAACGCAGCGACGCCGATTGTTTGCACGGCGGTTCCAATAACAAGGTTTGTCAGGCCATGACAGTAAGCGAAGGCGTGTCCGCCGATGTTGGTGACGCTGTCGGGGATCGTGAGGCTCTTTAGGCCGTGGCAGTTGTTGAATGCAAATTCGTCGATTGTTTGCACAGCGGTCCCGATAATGAGGTTTGTCAGGCCAGAGCATTCAGCGAAGGCACCTCCACCGATGTTAGTGACGCTGTTGGGGATCGTCACGCCCGTCATGAGGGTGCAGACTGAGAATGAAGAACTTCCGAGTGCGACTACGAGGCAACCGCCCAATTCGTTCGTGATAGAAAGTTCGCCAGAGTAGGAGGTACTGAAGCGGGTGATGGTGGCCTGGCCGCTGGAGTTCGTGGTGTAGGTGTAGTTGCCCTCGGTCTGGGCGAAAGAGGCGAGGGGTGCGAGGGCAAGGAGGAAAAAGCGTAGGAGAAGCGCGTACGTGCGTGAGTTCCTTCGTGCATGAGTTGCGAGGCGGGCAGTTGAATGCATGACTCTACCTTTCGTTCTTGGGAACGGCCAAATGAACGCGTCAATACGTTTAATCGAACCGTATTATTGAGCCTGCTTCACGCAGGAAACACCCCTGCGACTTGGGGAAATGATATAGTTTCGGGCAATGACTGTCAAGAGACTAAAAAAGGCGTTACTTCGCCGAGAGCACCAGGCGCGCAAAGTGTTCGAAGCTGCGATCATAGGTGCGTTCAGCATCCGCAGGGAAGCAGCAGGCGGGCAATTGCCGCTGGGCGAGGTGATAGGAGAGGCAGTCGCAGCAGACGCCTTTTTTAGAACAGCCGCTGTAGGAGCAGGTGCAACGCGCAAGATTCGCTTCTTTTTTACAGTTCATATCTCTTCGTCCATGTTGATCGAGAGCGGAACATCCTCGGCCTCTTCAGCATCGGGTTCGTCGCCCTCTTCATTTGCGCGGGCGAATTTAGGATTGTTGCCGGCGATGACGATCGCGACCTCGCCTTTGACGGTCTTGTTGTCATACTCCTTGACGAGTTCGGAGAGGAAGCCGCGCGACACGCGCTCGTGGGCTTTGGTGAGTTCGATGCAGACCGCGGCCTCGCGGTCGCCCAGCACCTCATACGCCGCCTTCAGACAGGCGGCCACACGGAAGGGCGATTCAAAAATGATCAACGTGTGCGGCAGCTCTTTTTCTTCATCAAAGAAGCGACGCAGCACACCGGGCTTGCGGGGCGGAAAGCCTTTGAAGGTGAAGCTCGAGGTGGACAAGCCGGAGAGCAGCAGGGCCACATCCACGGCGGAGGCGCCGGGCAGGACATCATACGGCACCTTTTCCTGCGCCGCGCGGCGGATCAAGCGGTAGCCGGGATCGCTGATGCCGGGATAGCCGCCATCCGAGCAGAGCGCGACGGAGCGGCCGGCCTGTGAGGCCTGGATGATGCGCTCCGCAATACGCTCTTCATTGCCTTGGCGATACGAGATCATCTCCGGGCGCGGGATATTAAAGGCGCTCAGCAAGCCCCAGGTGCGTCGCGTATCTTCACACGCGATCAGGTCTGCGGTCTTCAATGTTTCCAAGGCGCGCGGACTCAGATCCGCGAGGTTGCCGATGGGAGTTGCCACAATGTGCAGCATTTTTGGAGCTCCTGTATCATGGTCTGCTTGAGCACATCCAGCCCATAGCCTGTTTTAGCGGAGACGGGAATGGCATGCGGATACCGCTCCACCACATGCAGCAGGGACGTGTCTGCTGTTCCGCAGTCGCATTTATTCAGCACCAACACATGCGGGACATCCTGCGCGCCGATCTCCTTCAGCGTCTGATAGCACACTTCGATATGGTCATCCACGCGCGGGTAGGCGGCATCGACCACGACGAGCAGCAAATCAGCTTGCACGGCAATATCCAGCGTCGATTTAAAAGAGGCCACCAAGCCGTGCGGTAAATTGCGGATAAAGCCGACCGTGTCGGTCAGCAACAGCTTCTGCCGTTGCGAAAGCCAGACCATGCGCGTCTTTGTATCGAGCGTTGCGAAGAGGCGGTCATCCACATACGCATCAGCTCCTGAAAGTTTGTTGAGCAGCGTGGACTTTCCGGCATTGGTATAGCCCACCAGCGAGACCACGGGCATTTCGCGCTTGTCCTTGCGATGAACGGTTTGTTGACGCGCTTGGATATCTTCAAGCTTTTTACGCAAGTCCGCAATGCGGCGACGGATCGGCGCATTACGCAATTGCAGATGGCTCTCGCCCGGACCCTTCATGCCGATACCGCCCTTAAAGCGTTGCTGCTCTTCGGTCACCGGGATACGTGAAAGCTGAAATTCGAGCTGCGCCAGTTCAACTTGCAGTTGCGCTTCAGCCGAGTGCGCGCGGCGTGCAAAAATTTCCAGAATGATTTCCGTGCGGTCCATGATGCGGATCCCTGGCAACGCCACGGTCAGATTGTACGACTGGATGGAGCTCAGGACATTATCGAAGATCACCGCGCCGGCCTGTGTCTCCCGGACCAAGGCCTTGAGATCCTCGGCCTTCCCCTTGCCAAAGCAGGTGCCGCCATCGGGTTTCTCACGGTTTTGCGTAATCTGTCCCGAGACCTGAAAACCCGCGGTGTCTGCCAACCGCCCCAGTTCCAGCAACGAATCCGAGGCTTCCGCAGGGTCACGCTGAGCGAGGACGACCTGCGCAAGGATGGCAGATTCGACCTGCTGTGTAGCATGCATTTTCATGTGCGGGGGATTACCGATATTTCCGAGGTTTGAGCTGGTCTTCCGTTTCCTGGGGAAGCTGGATGAGGAGTCCGCCCTCGGGGATTTTAATTTCCGGCGCTTTCACTTCTGGAACTTTCACTTCAGGAACTTTCGTCTCGGGTGCTTTAGCTTCTGGAGCTTTTGTCTCAGGCGCCTTCACTTCCGGGGTTTTCGCCTCAGGCACTTGAGCTTCCGGAACCTTTGCTTCGATGGCAGGAGCGGGCTTCTCTTCCTTTTTCGGCGTCCACAGCGCGAGGACCGTGTCGACGATATTCCGCGCGAGTTCCTCCGATACTCGCGGGGCTGCACTTTGCATCCCCGTGAGCATGTCATCATACGTCATGAAGGTTGTCATAGCCTCAATCTGGAGATTATCCAACAGGAACTTGCCGGTGCTGCGCTCCACGAGCGTCACCGAGGCGATGAGCCTAAACCGATTCTCCGAGGCTCGTGTACCGTATGTGCGGTTTAAACTGAACCCGCGTTTTTCGCTGTGCACCGAGCAGAGCAGCTTGAGCGAAGCAGACTCCAGCGGCGCAATTTTAAAACTGCCCTCACGCTGGATTTCACGCAACGCATGTTGCGTGGCGATCGCTCCGAACTCTGGATAGCCGGTCTTATTTTCGAACACAGGGACGGCAATCGTCCGCAACTCAGCAGGCACGCCAGAGGTCGCGCGGTAGGTTCCACAGCCAGACATCAGCAGGCTTCCTCCCAGCACCAGCAACAGGTTGAGGGCAAATTTCGTTCTCATTTATTAGTTCCTTTCTCAGAAGCTACAGGTTCGAGTTCCATAAGGCGCTGACGGACAGTGTCGGCGTACTTCGAATCACGGAACTCAGACTGAAAACGGCGGTACGCGGCGATAGCAGCGGCTTTATTCCGCTGCTTGGTGTCATAAAAATAAGCGGTCTTATAACTGCTCTCTTCGAGCTGCTGGCTCAATTCGGCAGACCAGAGGGAGAACTGTTCACGCTGGGGATGGTTGGGCATGATCGTGAGCACCGTCCTCATAAAGGCGATGGCATCGCGGGTGTTCGCCTCGTTGGTCTCTTGGGACTTCGCGCGTTTATAACGGCAGTCCGCAGCAAAGAAGGCGGCGATCGGAGCCTCTGACGAACGCGGATAACGATTCAGCAAGCCTTCATAGATCTTGATGGCCTCCTCGACCTCCTTCTCCTCCCGGCGAATATCCCCGGCGATCAACATGCAGGTGGGGGCGAGTGGCGCGCGGGGCGCATTGCGCACGATCTGCTCATAGCGGATACGGTCTGCAGCGGGCTCGCCCAACATCCAGCCAAACATACTGCGATTGTCGCTCCGCAAGACATTCGCCAGTTTATATTGGCGATCGAGCACTTCATTGTAGGGACAGCTTCCGGCAAAGAAGGTCAGCAGGTATTGATACTCCTCAAAGGCGCGCGCATAGTCCTTGCGCGACTCATAATGCTGCGCAAGCGCGAGCTGGGCCTCTGCGGCCTCCTTGGAGGTCGGCCATTCTCGGATCAAGGCCTCATAACCCTTCCGCGCACGACGCGACCGTCCCTCTGCATGCGCTTTCCGCGCGTATTCCAGTTGCTTCGCGGGCGTGTCTTCGGAGACGCTGTACCAGATCGACCACGACTTCTGCTCGAGACGCTCATCGCCGTCTGGAATTTCGAAGCCCTCGAACTGATCCGTCGCATACCCCCCGCGCCGGCTGGTTGAGCCGGTTGACCGGGACCCCGAAGATTGGCCGTCTTGGGCCAGCACGCCCAGCGTCATCAGGGCCATCATAAAAAAGAGCGTCTGTTTGTTCATTCCGTTTTTCCTGCAAGTTCTTGCGTTTGCGCGCTACTTCAGCTAAACTAATTCTTTTTCCAGATGGATGTGGCTTGATCCTGATCCGTCTGTTTGTGTGTTAAGTTTATCAAACCGGAAGGAACAGTTGAAGCATGAAAAAGGTTCTCATCCCAACAAAATTAGATTCCGTAGCAGCAGACATTTTAAAAGCGCATGGCGGGTATACCGTGATCCAGGACGGGAAGACACCGATTGAAGAGCTGGTGAAGGCGCATCCGGACACCTACGCGCTCATCGTGCGCAGCGAAAAAGTTCCCGCGGCCATCATCGACGTATTGCCTCAGTTGAAGGTCGTGGTCCGCGCGGGCGCCGGCTTTGATACCATCGACACGAAGCATGCCCGCAAGAAGGGCGTGGATGTCATGAACACCCCCGGCGCGAACGCCAATGGCGTGGCCGAGGAAGTGATCGCGATGATGCTGGCGGATGCGCGCCATATCGTCGCCGCCGACACCACCACGCGCGCCGGCTTGTGGGAGAAGAGCAAGTACATGGGCCGCGAAGTCACCAACAAGACCATCGGCATCGTGGGCTTCGGAAACATCGGACGCCTCGTCGCCAAGCGCCTCGCAGGCTTTGAATGCCGCTTCCTGGCGTATGATCCGATTGTCAACAGCGACCGCATGCGCGAACTGGGCATTGAGAGCGCAACGCTGGAACAGATTTTTGAGCAGTGCGATTATGTGACCCTTCACATCCCGGGCGGTGAAAGCACCAAGAACCTGGTCGGCGCGAAGCTGCTCGGACTCATGAAGAAGGGCGCCACCCTCGTCAACTGCGCACGCTATGGCATTATCGATGAAGACGCATTCCGCGCCATCAAAGCTGAAAAGGGCTTGCGTTACTTGAACGATGTCTACACCAAGGACGAAGCCGGTCCGAAGCCCATGGTCGATATCGCTGACCTCATGCTGCCCCACCTGGGCGCGAACACGAACGAAGCGAACTTTGTCGCCGCCGAGCGTTCCGCCAAGGAGCTCATTGACCTGGATGAGAAGGGCGATATGAGTTGCATCGTGAACCGTGACATCCCCGAGGGACTGGAGCGCGCCTATTGCGAACTGGCCTTCAACCTCGCCATGCTCGTCCGTCAACTCGCGGGCACAACCCGTCCCATCAAGCTGATTGAAACCAGTTTCTATGGCCAGCTCGCCCCCTTCGGCAAGTGGCTGACGGTCTCGCTCCTCTCCGGACTCTGGAAGGACTTCGACCGTTACAATGATTACAAGGCCGCTCTCAAGTTCCTCAAGGAGATGGGCATCGAGCTCGTGAACCGCGAGACCATTGACAAGGGCTATGGCAATGCGCTGACCGTGGACATCTCCGTGGAACAGCCGGATAAGCAGCTCAAGAGCTACAGCGTGCGTGGCACCGTGACCGAAAGCCGCGTGATGGTCTCGCGCATCGATGAATTTGACCGCCTCTATTTCGAGCCCAGCGGCATGACGCTCTTCTGCGTCTACGAGGACCGCCCGGGCGTCATCGCCACCATCAGCCGCAAGCTGGCGGATGCAGGCATCAACATCGAAGACATGCGCAACCCGCATGACACCAAGACCAACCGCTCGCTCGCGATCGTCAAAGTCAACACATGCGTCGGAGAAGCCCTCCTCGCAGAGATCAGCAAGGAGATCTCCGCGCACGCGGCTGTGTGCACCGAGGTTTAAGAAAACGCTCTAGCCAAACCGCTTGGCATCGGTCAGATATTTTCCGAGCTCTTCTTGGGCGATCAGCCCGCGTTGGGCCAGGGCGTTCATGTAGTATTCGAGCGTCAGCATGCCGTCCTTCTGGCTGGTCTCAATAATGGATTGCAGCTGGAACGTTTTGTTGTCGCGGATCAGCGCACAGACCGGCGGCGTTGCGATCATCACCTCAAAGGCCGCAATGCGGCCTTTTCCGTCCTGGCGGGGCAAGAGGCGCTGCGAGACGATTCCGATCAACGCGGAGGCCAGTTGTTGGCGGATCTGGTTCTGATGCTCCGCCGAAAAGGAGTCGATGATGCGGTCGATGGTCTGCGGCGCCGTGTTTGTGTGAAGGGTCGCAAAGACCAAGTGCCCGGTTTCTGAAGCGGTCAGCGCGGCCGCCATGGTCGCCGTATCGCGCATTTCGCCGACCATGATGATATCGGGCGCTTGACGCATGGCGTGTTTCAAAGCGGTCGCAAAAGAAAGGGTGTCGGAGTGAACCTCCCGCTGCTCGATAATGGACAGGTCGTTGGTGTAGGCGAACTCGACCGGGTCTTCGATGGTGATGATGTGCGCCGGGCGCGTATGGTTGATGGCGTCGACCAGGCTGGCCAGCGTGGTGGACTTTCCGCTGCCCGTCGGCCCGACGACAAGGATAAGCCCCTGCTTCTTCTGCGTCAGCTCGATGACGCGGGGAGGGATTCCGAGGCGTTCGGGCTTGGGGATTTCATTGTTCACGATGCGCAGCACAGTGCCCAAGGAGCCCCGCTGATAGAAGACGTTGACGCGGAAGCGGCTGTTCTTTTTTTCTCCGCTTGGCCCTGCCAAGAGGAAGGAGAGCGAAAAGTCGAGCTCGCGGTTCTCTTCCAGCGCGGTACGCTGGCGCTGGTTGATGATGCTCAAGACGAGACGGCGCACGTCACTGTCGCACAAGGGCGGTAAATCGACGGCGCACCACTCCCCGTTGATTCGGACGGTAGGCGGTTTGCCGACCGTCAGTAAGAGATCACTGGCCCGTTGGTGGGCGGCCAGGGAGAGCAGGTCGATCATGTCCAGCGTGTCCGTGTCGTCTTGGCTGGTCTTGTCACCGTAGTGCTGACGGAACGTGTCCGAGCCCGCCTCCATGCCGCGCACCAACAAGTCGAACTCGTCGATGTTGTCGGCCGCGCGCCGCGCATCGGCCAGCGTGATTTCGCCCGCCTGGTAGAGACGGAAAATCTCCCGGCAGAACGTTTGCATGCCGGGCACGCTGGTCTGCCTGAGCAGGTCGTCCAGCATCAGGTAGTTGCGGTCCTCAATAAGCTTGCGGACAGTCGATGAGGTCAGCAGAACCTCAACGGCCGGCACCATGCCTTCCGTTTTCGCAGACGGCAACAGGCGTTGCGCCACGACACCCAGCAGCGCCATGGAGACGTCCGTTGCGACCTGGTTGCGCACGTCCGCAGGGAACATGGTGATGATCCGCTCGATCGTCTGGATCGCGTTCGAAGTATGGACAGTCGCAATCACCAAATGACCCGTGAGCGCGGCGTTGACGGCGACCTGCATGGTTTCCGTGTCGCGCATTTCCCCGATGACAATGACATCCGGATTTTCCCGCAGCCCGCTCCGCAACGCGTCGACAAAGTTCTCCGCATGCACATTGATCTCGCGCTGGGAAATCAGCGACTGAATGTCGGTGTGGACAAACTCGACGGGATCCTCCAGCGTCAGGATGTGTTTGCTCGCCGTCCGGTTGATGTGATTGACCATGGTCGCCAGCGTGGTGGACTTTCCACTGCCCGTTGAGCCGACAACCAGAATCAGCCCCCGGTCGTGCGTGCAAAGCTCCAGCAGGACGGGCGGCAGGTGCAGCGCCTCCGCATGGAGCTGGCCTCCCATACGCAGCGGACGCGCGACAAAAGCAGAGCCCTGCAACGTGCTGAAAAAATTCAGGCGGAAGCGCTCTGTTCTTGACAGCATAAAAGAGATGTCACGCGTGCCTTTGCGCTGATAGAGGGCCTCGCTGTTTTCGCCAAGGATGGCGAGGCGGAAGGCGCAAACCTCCTCTTCCGTAATGGGGGTCGGGTCCTCAACGGGCGTGACCTGTCCCTTGACGCGAAAATAGGGCGGCTTCGTGGCGGTGATAAAGAGGTCGGAGGCGTTCAGCGCCAAGGCCTGTTGCAGGAGAATGTGAAAGGTTGTCATAGGGCATTCGCTCCCGGAAGGGGTGTCATTTGTTTAAGGGCTGATCGCTGTCGGTAAAGGTGCCGGCCAAAGGGTCGGAGTCCTCGCTCGCCTGGGTTAAGCCGGGAACAGCAAGGGGGCCCGTCTCTTTCTTTTTCCCTGTAAACAGCCCTTTGATAAACGAGAAGCACAAAGAAACGAAGGCCAGCCCCATGCAAATGCAAGACCCATTCCAAATATAGGTGTTGATTTTAATCCGCCGCTCCAGCTTGGACTTGGTGATTTCCAGCTCTATACGGTTGAGCGACCTCGGATACTTTTCAACGAAGCGGTCGATTTCCCGCGTCATCACGGCGATGCCAGAGGTGGGAAGGTTTTCCAGGCTCGAACAGATGGCCTGATAGTCCCTCTCTTCTTGTTCGCGTAGCGCCTGTTCCGCTTCTCTCTTTTGGGTGTCAGCCTCTTTCTTCGCAAGCTCGGCCTCACTTTTTGTCAAAGCCTGCTTCACCTCATCCAAGTCTGTCCGGTGGGCATATTTGTTCACTACGTCCTTTAGCGCTGTGATGCGCTGCTGCGGTACATACTCCGCCAGGGCTTTTTTCGACGCTGCCGCGAACTGGATGTTTTCAGTTGCGAGCGCTTTGATTTCGTTCAGCACAATAGTGACCTGCTCTTTGACGCTCGGACTTAACTGGACAATCTTTCCGGTTCCGACGCAATTTAAGCAGCGGGCGGTGCCTCCCTGTGCTGTCGAAACAGGGGCTTGTCTCATTCCCGTGCCCCCGCAGGTTTGGCACGGGACAAGCCAATCCGCCGGCGTCAGACGCTCAGCTAATGCCGTGCCCTCTTTCGGATATCGCGTCTGCACCTTTTGTAAGGCTGAAGCAAACAGATTGGTGTTCATCTGCAACAGATTCTTGACCGCGAACAAGAACATTACGCGGCTGCGAATATCGGGCGCGTAGGCATCCGAGCGGATGACCTCTTGGAAGGTCTGCCAGGCCTTGGGGTCATTCTGCGTCTTCAACAGCGTGTCCGACGCACTGATCACCTCCGCATCGGTACTCGTCTGCTGCGAAAACAAACATGTCGAGACAAGCGAAACAAGAACCATGGTAACGATTTTCTTCATGAGCGGCCTTTACTTTTTATTATTTTTATAATATCTACTATTCATCGGTGACGCAATAGAGAAATGTGGTCGAGCGCACAGTTCGCTCACTCCTTGAGCTTATTCCACTCTTCTTCGGTACCTTTTGACTTCTGATACTCCATCATGATTTTCCAGGTGCCGCGCTTCAGAACGGTTAGCCTTGTAGCCCGCGAAGTCGCCTTCTCTGACACAGCGGGAGACCTCGGCCCAGTAGCTGTTCAGCTCTTTGATGCGCGCGGGCAAATCAACCGGCGCTTTTTCAGTTAGCCCTAAAACAGCTGCCAACGTTACCATTAAAAAAAGCGTTCCTATTTTATTCATCTGATTTCCTTTCATTCTGCGGCCATGCAATAAAAGCCATACGCACGACTCATTATGTCGCGGATTATACTCGTTTTTGTCTTTTATATTCAAGGCGCAAGTAAAACTCCAAAAGTGGCGCGCGGCGCACAAGAAACTGGGTGAACAGGCATCCTGCCCAATGCCTCTAACTTTTCGCAGCCCGTTTCTTCAGTGTTAGCTTGTTGCAATCGAAGGGCTTATCCCCTGGGAGCGCCGACGTCCCCATCGGCCTTGACCGCCCGCGCCACCTTTTTTGCCGACGAGGACGTCGGAGTTCCCAGAGCAATAAGGTGGCGGAGCCGTCTCGGCTCCGGCGGGCAAGATGCCCGCGCTCCTTTGAGGGCAGCAACAGAAGGGAGCGTGGGCGTCCCGCCCGCATGAAAGAGGAGGGTCATTTTTGCACCTGCAAGACACAAAGAACCATTTCTGACTGTACCCCTGACTGTACCCCTCACTGTGCCCCGACTCGGGCCCCGAAGGGCCTCTTGGAGGCAGGTTTGTCTGCTCAGTCAACTGCCCCACCGTGCCAACATCTGCCGCCAGCCACCCCGCCATTTTTCTTTTAACCTCTGTGCGTCCACTGAGTGGGCGCGCGAACATCCGTCCCGGACAACAGGGGGGACAGACAATCCTTTGAGCCCGTATTCGGCCAGCAAATCCAGCCCATACACAAAACCGTATGTATGCCCATAATAAATTCCTTTTCTGTAGCGGAGCGTTCACGCACATGCTATCATTATTCGCAAATGATTTCTGACACACTGACTGTTGTTTCCTGCGCCATTGCGGAGGAAGATGTTGATGCACTCTTTGAACTGCTGGATTCGGATGTTTTTACGCCGACCGCGTGGTTTGACCTGGAGACCAAGGTCTGCCGTATCGATGTGTTCTTAGAGGACGCTTCGCAGGCGGATTTTGTGAGCAAGTCGCTGATGCAGGCTGCTGAACTGGCGGGCCTGCCACCGCTCAAGCCCGAGCTTTCGACACTGGCGCGCGCGGACTGGGCTGAAGCCTGGAAGCGCTTCTTCCATGTGGAGAAAATTTCCGACCGCGTGGTGGTGCGTCCGTCCTGGGAAAAATACGAGGCGAAACCGGGCGAAGTGATCATCACGCTGGATCCCGGACTCAGCTTCGGCACCGGCAAACATGCGACGACCCAGGGCTGTCTCCGCTTTCTGGATCAGCTAGCTGCAGAGGATGTGAACCGAACGGTGCTCGACATGGGGTGCGGCTCCGGAATCTTGGCGATTGGCGCGGCGCTGCTCGGGTTCAAGGATGTACGCGGCTTTGATAACGACCCGGACTGCAAAAAGGTGTCTGATGAGAATGCCGCCATCAACAACGTCTCGATCCCCTTTACCATCGACGACCTGTCACATGCCTACCCTCCTGCCGACATCGTGGTCGCGAATATTCTCGCGCCTGTGCTCATCCAGTTCGCAAAACCCATTGTTGAATCCCTCTCTCCCTTTTCTCACACCTTGCAAGGTGTGAGAAAATCACCCAGTCTGATTTTGTCAGGTATTCTGGTGGAACAGTACCCGTCTGTGAAAGCGGCGTATGAAGCACTCGGATTGAAAGAAGTGGAGTCGATTCGCATCGAGAATTGGCGCACAGGGCTCTTTAAACGTGTATGAGTGATTGGATTGATATCTCCAGCGACCCAGCGCATGTCCGGCGTGAACGCGAACGGGCGCGCGATCTGAAGAAAAGCATCTGGTGGCAGCAGCAGTGCTTGCTCGGTGTCTGCCACTATTGCCATCAGAAGGTCCCGCCAGACGAGATCACCATGGATCATATCGTGCCTGTCTCCCGCGGGGGCGCCAGCACCAAGGGGAACGTCGTGCCCTGCTGCAAAGAGTGCAACAGCAAGAAGGCCTATCTGACCTCCGCCGAGCAGATCCTCAACAGTTTGCAAGATGGAAACCCCGAGCTCTTCAACGAAGCGGATGATTCAGAGGGAGTTGATTTCAGCGAGCCCGAAGATGACTCCGGAGCATCCCCTTCTGATAAATTTCTCTTTATTGCCAATCCGCACGGCTTCTGCTCCGGGGTGGCGCGCGCCATTAACATGGCCGAAAAAGCGTTGCTCCCGAAAACCGACGGGGATGTCATCTATTGCCTGAATGAGATCGTTCACAACCAGCATGTTGTTTCCGGACTTTCGAAGCGCGGCATGATCTTTGTGAAGCGCGTGGATGAGGTCCCCGAGGGTTCCCGCCTGCTCTTCTCCGCACATGGCGTCTCGCCGGTCGTGCGTGAACAGGCTGTTGCGCGACACTTGCAGGTGATTGATGCAACCTGTCCCTTTGTCGCCAAGGTGCATGATGAGGTGCGCCGCTTTGCCTCCACGGGCATCAACATTGTCTGCATCGGCCATCGGAACCACGAAGAGGTGATCGGCGTGGTCGGGGAGGCGCCCGAGCGCGTCCGGGTTGTTGAAAGTGCCGACGAGGTCTTGACGCTTGATTTTCCGAAAGACCGTCCGCTCGCGGTGGTCACGCAGACCACCTTGGGCGAAGCGCAGGTCGAGGCTGTGATGACGGCCTTACGCGCGCACTATACCCAGCTCGTCTGTCCGCCCCACGCGGACATCTGTTATGCGACCCGCGACCGCCAGCGTGCGGTCAAAGAGCTCGCACATCACTGTGACTGCGTGATTGTCCTGGGATCCGAGAACAGCTCCAATAGCCAACGCTTAGTGGAGACTGCGCAAGCAGGGGGGGCAGAGGCGGTTCTGATCAGCGACCTTTCCCAGCTCACCCAGCACGACTGGAGCCCCTATCATGCGCTCGGCGTGACCAGCGGAGCCTCCACGCCGGAAGATTTCCTGGAACAGGCCGTGCACCTGCTCTACCAAGAGGGGTTTTCGCGCATCTGAGCCAGCTTATAACTTCTGGACCAGATAGCCTTTTTTGCGAAGCGCCGCAAGAACGCCCTCCGATCCGCCGAGATGGCCTGCTCCCACGAGAATAAATTCGCTCTGAGGCGTCTTCAAATAGGCCTCAATCTTGGGCAACCACCGATTATTCCTGTCGGTGATCATTGTTTTGTAGAGGCCCGGCAGGCGCGACTTCAGGTCTTTGACCATCAGGGCATCGATCTTCTCGTCATCGCCTTTGCGCCAGGCAGCCACCAGCGTATCAAATGTCTCTTTGAGTTTCTTCAGATCCTCCATGGAATAGCGGACGAAGTCATCCTCATGGCCATCCGCCATGGAGACGATGTAGTCCAGCTGCTCCTCGACCGTCTCCAGCCCCTCAATCCGCTTGCCCTCTTTTGTAGCCAGCTTGTGATAAAAAGCGTCGACCCCCTGCTGGTTCGCGCCCATCTTCATCAGTTCCAAAGAGGAGATCGTCACCATGAGCATGGCGGGCTTAAACCGGTTGAGCGCCTCCACGGGAATATTATTCGAGCTGCAGTAGGCCTGGATCAGCCGATAGGATGCAGGGGAGAGATGCTTGTCGACGGTGGAGCCGTCCGCATACATCGTCCGCTTCACCACCTCCTGCTGCATGGCCGGGTCTTGAAGCTTGCCGATGTCCGTTTCAAAGACCGTCAGCGCAGCGGCTTTGAAAGCCTTATCAAATTCAGGCGGCAACGGGAAATCCGCTTCGCGCAACAGATGGCAGGTGGCGCCCACATAGAGCACCGAAGCGCCCTTGCTCACCTTCCAGACCGAAGATTCGGCGTTTGCAAAAAAGCCTGCCAGGGTGACCAGGCCTATCATCAGTGTCTTCATTTTTCTCTCCTTGGCTGTAACTTCAACTTTCATTCTTGAATACTTTTCCGCAAAGATCGCTATTTGGGTGAAGGACGGCGTGCCTACGCATTCGGCGAATACGCCGACGGCACAGCTCGTCCTTCACCCAGAGTCGATGAGTGATACTCGGGTGCTTGCACGAGATAAGCCCCGGCTGTATTCAGCCACTTGCGGGGGCTTTCCGTGCAAGCACCTCTCATAGCGATCTTCGCGTAAAACATTCTTTTTATTCGTGTGGTTCGTGTCACTCGATGCTAAAGAAGTTATTCCGCTTTCCTCGTCGCGGCCATTTGTGTTGCGAGCAGAACAGCATTTTTAAAACTCTCGGGCTTTGCGATGCCCTGCCAGGCGATGTTAAAGGCTGTGCCGTGATCCGGGGAGGTGCGGATGATGGGGAGCCCCAGGGTGATATTCACGCCGGAATCAAAGGCCACCATCTTAAAGGGGATCAGCCCCTGGTCATGATACATGGCCACGACCGCATCATAGCGGGTCAGAAAAGCAGTATCCGGGACCAGCGGTCCTGAAACATGGAGTCCCTCTTTTCGTGCGCGTTCGATGGCCGGCAGGATCACGCGCGCCTCTTCATCGCCAAAGAGACCGTTTTCGCCGGCATGGGGATTAAAGGCCAGCACGCCGATGCGCGGCTGGGTCATGCCGCGTTTCACGCAGCCGTCATGCGTCAGCCGGATTACGCGTTCAACGCGTTCGATTGTGAGCAGCGAAGAGACCTTGGCGAGCGGCTCATGGATGGTCACCAGGCTGACCATGGGAAAGGCTGGCTTCGCCGGATCGACAGACGCCACAAAGGCCATGCACGGGTCTGAGGAGCTTTTTACCAGATGCGCCAGCAATTCCGTATGTCCGGGAAAGGTGACGCCGGCTAAATGCATAGCCTCTTTGTTGATGGGGGCTGTCACCAGCGCAGCGGCTTTTTTGTCAATGACGTCCTGCGTGGCGCGTTCGATACAGGCCAGCGCCTGTCTGCCGCAAGCCTCCTGGACGAGACCCGGCGCAATCGTCTTTGCCTCAGGAAAAGGGATGTTCACCCATTCATGTCCATGAAGCAGGTTGCCTGCGGTGCTGCCTTTGGAGAAAAAAGAGATGCGTGTCGCTTCCGCGACACGCATCGCTATTGTCTCATTCCCGTACACAACGAGCTGACATTGAGCCGCCAGTTGTTCATCGGCCAGCAAACGTAAAACCAATTCCGGCCCGACTCCAGCAGGGTCGCCGAGCGTCACTGCAAGCCGTGGCCGGAATGTTTGCACGTTGTTATTCCACGTTCTTCACGCTGTTCAGGGTGCCATGATCATTATGGACCCAGTCGGTGCATTCCGGGTCGGCGCACCAGATACCGTCGATCACGAACTTATACTGATGAGCACCTGGTTCGAGGTTCAGCGTTGCAACGAAGAGGCCGTCGCCCTTCTTGTCAAGCAACTGCTTCGCGGTCGGATCCCAATCATTGAAGGACCCTGCGATGAAGACCTTGCTGCCCGCTTGTGCACGTACACTGAAGGTGACGCGCTGTGTCTTAGCCTTCTCCTCTTTCACAACCGCTTTTTTAACTTCTGCTTTCGGAACGACCGATGCCTTGACAACTTTAGGCGCTGCCGCCTTTTTTGCCACTGGTTTAACTATTTTTTTCATAAACAACTCCTTCTCTTCCTTAAAAGGCACTCTATACTAGGCTATTCCGCCCAAGAATGTCAAGCTGGAACGCCCTGGCAATGCAACTTTGCAACTTTGTAAGTCATTTTAGCAAGGACGCATCCTGTAATTTCATCGGACTGTTGGAATATGGGCATGATGAAATCGCGGGATTGGGCGCTACGGGGCTTATAGGCGCCCAGGCTTACGACGAGCCGTACGAAAAGAGTTACTCCCTCGCTTATTCCCGCGGGGCGGGCAGGGGGCTGACCTATAGAACAGGCTTCTCACCTCATGAACCCAATTGAGCTCATTCCAATTCCTTCCCTCCGTTTAATCCGGTGATAAAGAACTGCCAGCAAAAACGTTTTCGTTATGTCGCATAACTTGTTAATGATGGCCACGCTTGATCAGAAGGGACAGAACCGCGATGTCCGGCGGATTCACACCCGGGATGCGCGCAGCCTCTCCTAAATTCTCCGGCTTGATCTTGGACAGCTTTTCACGGCATTCATAACGAAGCGAGGGTATCTTCCAATAATCAAGCCATCCCGGGATCTTCACCGATTCTTGCCCTTTGGCGCGATTGGCCGCTCTCTCTTCCTGAGCAATATAGCCCGCATATTTCACGCGCAGTTCGATCTGGTCGATAACGTCACCCACCTCCGCCAAGGCTACGGTGGACAGGCTGGAATGGTGGAATGGTGGAATGGTGGAATGGTGAGTGTTCTCGTGCTCGCACTGCGGTTCTTCCCCAGTATTCCAAGATTCCAGCATTCCATTATTCCCTATCTGTACATCCGCATAGCGGTTTCCGGGACGGGAAAGGATGGAAAAGAGCGTCTGGCCCAGGACACGGACGCTATTCAGCCGCGCCAGTTCCTCTGTAATCTGCTGCTCGAACTGGCGCGTCTGGTCGCGGCAGGCTTGCGGGGAAACGCCTAAATAGTCGGCAGCCGCTAAGAGACGGTACCGCGCATTGTCCTGCCGCAGGATCATGCGACGCTCAGCACGCGAGGTAAACATCCGATACGGTTCGTTCGTCCCTTTGATCACCAAGTCGTCGATCATCACGCCGATATAGGCGTCCTGGCGGCTTAAGATCAAAGGTTCGCGCCCCTGTACCTGCAAGGCCGCATTCGCACCTGCCATGAATCCTTGAGCCGCAGCCTCTTCATAACCCGTCGTGCCGTTCACCTGCCCAGCAAAGAAGAGCCCCTTGATGCGCTTGCTCTCTAACGTGTGTCTCAATTCTCGCGCATCAACTGCATCGTATTCAATCGCATACGCATACGCTGCAAATATAGCCGCTTCGAGTCCGGGGACACTCCGGACCAGCTTCTCCTGAACGGAACGAGGAAGGCTGTTGGAGAGACCGTTCGGATAGATCCAGTCCGTCTGCCGCCCTTCGGGTTCCAAGAAGACATGATGACGCGTCGCCCCCGAGAACTTGACGACCTTATCCTCGATGGACGGACAATAACGAACACCCGTGCCCTCGATGAGACCGCCATACAGCGCGCTTGAACCGAGATTAGACCGGATGATCTCGTGTGTTTGTTCCGTGGTATGCGTCAGCCAGCAGGGTATTTGGTCTGCCCCAGGGGGCCAGGGCCGCAAAATGTTCCACGTGGAACATTCTCTATTTTGTTCCACGTGGAACATTTTAGTCTGAAGGGAGAAGAAAGGAGGGGGTTCATCGCCTGGCTGAAGGGTTGTTTTACCCCAGTCGATGCTTTTGGCCAATAAGCGAGGGGGGGTTCCGGTCTTCAGGCGGAACATCTCAAATCCTGCCGTACGGAGCGCCAAAGCCAACCTGGACGCCGCTGGACGCCCATCCCCGCCCCCCTCCTCGACCTCGTTCCCGACAAAGATCTTTCCTGCCAGTGCGGTGCCGGTCGTTAAAACAACCTTCTTTGAGGTTAATCCACCTGTTCGCTTGGCAGTAACGCCATAACAGATAGAGTCACTCACCAGCAGCTCGACGCACTCATCTTCCAAAATATCCAGATTAGGCATGCTTTGGAGCACCTGCTGCATGCGTTTGGCGTAGACCTCCTTGTCGCATTGCGTGCGCGTCGCCTGGACAGCGGGTCCCCGGCTCACGTTGAGCATCTTGGACTGGATACCGCACAGATCCGCATTCACCCCCATCTCTCCGCCTAAGGCATCAAGCTCGTGCACAAGATGCGATTTAGCGAGCCCGCCAATCGATGGATTGCACGGCATCTTCGCGATCGCGTCCAGCTTGCTCGTCAGCAAGAGGGTCCTGCACCCCATACGTGCACTGACAAGCGCGGCTTCGCAGCCCGCATGGCCTCCACCCACCACAATCACATCAAACTCTTGAACTGCTTCTTTCACGTCTCTGCGATCCCTTTCTTGCAACCCGCAAGGTTGTGCTTTTCAGCTTACGTTATTTCTCGCATGATGGCAAGGTTGAAGTATGGGGGGCCGGGGATAACTTCAAACGAATTGCCTTATTGCGTTATTTTCTGGAACTCAGCGGCTCACCGAGACGGTTCGCCCTACATCCTTCGGATCAGATAGTTGCCCCGTGCGAAGCAGGTAGGGCGAACCGTCTCGGTGAGCCGCTGATTCTCTATCGTTTGTTCCCGCATGGCGGGCGGCGGGCTTGCCTATAACTTGATTTGTTTTAACCACAACCAGCCTACGCCAAGGCCTACGGCGGTCAAGAAAAACACAAAGAGCTCGAAGATCAACTTCTGAATGCTTTGGTTTAGCTTTCAGGGACACTTCTCTTTTCTCTGAGTTCTCTGCGTTCCTTGCGGTAAATATTTCTCACTTCGTTTCATTCGTTTAATTCGTTGATAAAAAGTTACCAGTCCGTTTATTCCCTCATGGTGCGCGCGTGCACCGCTTTCAGGTCTGTGCAGTGAGAAAAGCGGTGTCGCGCGGAATACCGCTTGCCACCGCACTCCAAAAAATACTCGTCTAACTTCATTTGCTTTACTGATAAATAAACGATAAATAAGGCTATAACGCCATAAGGCAATAACGCAATTCTTGCTCACCTCCCGGAGAGCATATTTCAATTATTTGTGTTTTTATTGACAACCATCTTTCTGGTGTTTTAAACGGTTGAAACGACATTAAAAATATTCACATTTTAGGTGTAACATGCTTATTTATAAATACTTACGAATCGATAATAATTTATTGATTTATTCTGTCAAAATAATTGAATGAACAGTTATCAACTAGTTATGAACAGGCTGGGGGAGGTAGGAAAAACCCCTATTTTAAAGGGGTTTTTAAGTTGTCAAGTTGAAATAGCAAAAAAAATATCGCCTATTTACCAACACAAAAGCGCGAAAAGATGGCCTCCAGCAAATCATCGGTATAGACGCGTCCGACAATGCGTCCAAGCGCCTCTGCTGCCACGCGGAGTTCATTGGCCGCAATGACGAGATCCTTTTTGATCAAGGTGGCATGCGCCTGCTCGGTCGCCGCAACTGCTGACCGGAGTTCCTGAACATGCCGCTGATTGATGATCTCGATGTTGTCTGAGGGATTCACGACACCCAGTTTCTGGAGAATCGCTTCTGTCAAGCCCTTCAGGCCCAACCCTGTTTTAGCGGATACCCTGATCAGCGCGTCACTTCCCTGTTCTTCGCCGTGACCCGCGAGCAGATCGCTCTTGGTCAAAACAAGGATGGACCGGTCATCGCGCGGAAGCTCGGCAATCTCCATATCTGTCACCGTCGTCGCGTCGACGACGTGCAGGTTGACATCCGCCTGCTGGATCAGCGCGCGGGACCGTGAGATGCCCTCCTGTTCCACATCATCTGTGGCCATGCGCAGTCCGGCCGTGTCCGCCAGGCGGAGCGGGATTCCCTCCACCAGCAGGCTCTCCTCGATGACATCGCGAGTCGTGCCCGGCACATGATGCACGATGGCACGATTGCGTCCCAGCAAGGCGTTTAGCAACGAGGACTTCCCGGCATTCGGTTTACCGCTCAACACCACCAGGGCGCCGTCACGCAACACATGCCCATGGGTCTCCCAGGAGCGGATCAACGCCGAGAGCTCTAGCATTGTCTGTTCGACGGCCTGTGTGGTCTGCGTTAAGAAGGTCTCGGACAACTCGCCTTCATCAAAATCAAGCTGATGCTCGGCCTCTGCGCAATGGCTGAGCAGGGTTTCATAGAGGGCGGTCATGCGCGTGCCCAATTGCCCGTCCAACTGGGCGCGTGCGACATGCGCCATGCGTTCGGACTTGGATTGGATGAAGTCGCAGATTGCCTCGGCCTGGGTCAGGTCGATACGGCCATTTAGAAAGGCGCGCTTGGAGAACTCGCCGGGCTCGGCGATACGCGCCCCAGCAGCCAGTACAGCATCCAGGAGCTGACGCGAGGGCAGTGTGCCGCCATGCCCCTGGATCTCGACAACCTCTTCGCCTGTAAAGCTGCGCGGCCCCTGAAAGAGCAGCACCAGGGCGTCATCGACTTTTTCGTGCGTCAGGGGATGGATAATGTCTGCGTAAAAAAAGCTCCCGGCTGCCCGCCGGCTCGGTTTATGCGACGTGAGCGGGGTGAGACGGTCTGCCACCTGCAGCGCCTCCGGACCTGAAATCCGGACCACGCAGACGCCCCCGGGACCGGGCGCTGTTGCAATCGCCGCGATCGTGTCGTTCATCATAAGTTCCCAAAGGGATTGGCAGTGAAGCCGCTTGAGAAGGGCCGCCGTTCCTCGCGCGGCCGACTGCCTGGATAGCCGCCGCCGGAGGGCCGTGGAGCCGGCCCACGCTCTTGTGGACGCTGGGGTGCGCCGCTGCCAGCAGGAGTGCCGGTGGTCGGGGTCTTCGCACTCAACGAAATACGCCGGCGCACCTTGTCCACGGAGAGCACGCGCACCTTCAGGCGGTCGCCGGTCTTGACCACTTCCGCCGGATCCTTGATAAAGCGGTTCGACAGTTCAGAGACATGAATCAGGCCGTCCTGATGGACGCCGATGTCCACAAAGGCGCCAAAGGCGGTAACATTGGTGACCACGCCTTCCAGGGTCATGCCCTCCTTGACGTGTTCAATCTCCGTCACGTCATCGCGGAAGGCCGGCTTTTCAAAAGTTGCGCGCGGATCACGTCCCGGCTTCTTCAGTTCCGCAACGATATCTCGCAGGGTCGGCTCGCCGACAGACTCCGATACATAGTTCGCGATCTTGATCTGCTCGACCTTATCCGGATGGCCGATCAGGTCGGCGAGTTCCACACCCAAATCTTTGGCCATCTGTTCCACAAGTGCATAACGTTCGGGATGGACTGCCGAGGCATCCAGGGGCTGCTCAGAATCCCGGATGCGCAGGAAGCCCGCAGCCTGCTCAAAGGTCTTCGGCCCCATGCCAGGGACCTTGCTCAATTGCTTGCGACTGCTGAATGCGCCATGCTCATTGCGATAGCTGACGATCTTCTTGGCCATGGTGGAGCCAATCCCTGAGACGCGCGTCAGCAGCGGCGCGCTGGCGGTGTTCAGCTCCACGCCGACATGGTTCACGCAACTCACCACCACGTCATCCAGCTTCGAGGCCAAGAGGGGTTGGTGCACATCATGCTGATATTGCCCCACGCCAATCGCCTTCGGATCGATCTTGACCAATTCGGCCAGCGGATCCTGCAAGCGGCGGCCGATCGAAATCGCGCCTCGGATGGTTAAATCCAAGTCACCGAACTCTTCACGCGCTACTTCGGAAGCGCTATAGACAGAGGCTCCGGATTCATTCACGGAGACCACCATCACATCCTTGACATTAGCCTCCTTGAAGGTGTTGCGCACAAAGGTTTCTGTCTCGCGTCCCGCCGTGCCATTGCCGATGGCGATGGCATGCGGCCGATACTTGGAGACCATCTTGCACAAGTCCACCTGGGCTTCGACCTCTCTGCGTTCACCCTGCGTCGGGTAGATGGTGCAGGTTTCCATGAACTTCCCTGTCGCATCCAGGGCGGCGCATTTACAGCCGGTCCGCAGGCCGGGGTCAATCGCGATCACCTTCTTCTCGCCCATGGGGGCCTGCAGCAGCAGATTGCGCAAGTTTTGCGCAAAGATCTCTACAGCCGCACGGTCAGACTTCATCTTCGTCTCGACGCTGACATCGATTTCAACGCTCGGCTCGATCAGCCGTTTATAACTGTCTTCGACCGCCTGTTTCAAGAGACCGGCAAAGGGTGAGCGTTCATTCAGCTTATAGATTTCAAGGATGCGCCGGACCGAGGCCGTTGAATCGCAGGTTATCTTGACGCGTAAGACTTTTTCGTCCTGGCCGCGACGAATCGCCAAAAACCGGTGCGACGGGATGTCGGCGATCTTTTCTTTAAAGTCATAATACTGTTCAAATTTGGTGGGCTCCGTCGGCTTGGGATCCACCACTTCCGAAACAATCATTCCCTCGGCAAAGAAGGCCTGACGGACCAAGCCGCGCACATCCGCGTTTTCCGAGATCATTTCAGCGACAATGTCACGGGCGCCCGCAAGCGCTGCGGCACAATCCTCAACACCCTTTTCCGCATTCACAAAGGCGGCTGCAGCGGCCTCAGGATCGCCGGGGCCTTGCTGGACGATCAATTCAGCCAGCGGCTCCAACCCCTTCTCTCGTGCGATCATGGCGCGTGTACGGCGCTTCGGCTTATAGGGCAGATACAAATCTTCGAGGGTCGTCTTGGATCCGCAAGCCTCTATTTTTGCCTTGAGCTCCTCGGTCAGCTTCCCCTGCTCGTCAATGGATTTTAAAATGGTCGCACGGCGTTCTTCGAGTTCGCGGTAATACGAGAGACGCTCCTGGATTTTTGAAATCTGAACTTCATCCAAATTTCCATGCACCTCTTTGCGATAACGCGCAATAAAGGGAATGGTGTTTCCCTCAGCCAGCAACTTGGCGACCGAGGCAATCTGGCGCGGGGTGATGGACAATTCTTCAACGAGCCGTGGCAGCGCAACTTCCAAACCGACATCCTGTTCCGTTATATCACTCATATATTTTTAAATGGTTGCCTCATTAGGATTCGAACCTAAACAAACAGAGTCAGAATCTGTTGTGCTGCCGTTACACTATGAGGCAATAAATTGAAAGGGAATGATAATCTCAAAACGCCACGCGAATTGCAATGACGTTTTACACCTTTTTTAGTTCAGGCGGAGCGGCATGAGAACATAGAGGAAGGGAACGCTACACTTCAACAGGGCCGGGCTATGTCCGTCGCTCAATTCAAAGTAGACTTCATCGTCATCCATGTTCTTTAACGGATCCATCACATATTCAGGATTAAAGACGATGGAAATTTCCTTGCCGGCATACTTGACCGGAATGGTTTCGCGTCCTTCACCGACCTCCTGGCTGGTGATATTAATCGTCAACTGATTGGCCGAGAAGGTCAGCCGCACCGCATTGGATTTGTCGGTTGTCATGACGGAGACACGGCGCACCGCTCGCAACAGCTCTTCACGCTCAAGGGTGACACGCTCATCGCATCCGCCGGGAATCACTTGCCGATAATTCGGATAGACGCCATCCACCAGCTTGCTGCTCATGATCGTGGTGCCCATCTCAAACACCACTTGATTCTTCTGCGCATAAATCTTCACTTCCCCTTCATTCTGCAACACGCGCATCAGTTCGTTGACCGCCTTGGTCGGCAGGATCATCTCCGTCTCGGCCTGCTCTGGAAATTCCACTTCGTGATCCACCAGCGCCAAACGCCGGCCATCTGTCGCCACCATCGTCAGCTTGTTGCTCTTAAACGCCATCAGAACGCCATTCAGAACGCGCCGTGTCTCATCCAAGGAGGCAGCATAGCTCGTCTTGCGCAACATCTCCTTGAGCACGCCCTGATCAATGCGATAGCTGAATTTTCCCTCTGTAGCAGGGATCGGCGGAAAATCGCGCGTCGGCAGACCAATAATTCTGAAAAAGGATGAACCGCTCTGAAACTTTGCTTCATCATCCTCTGCGACCTGCACGGTCACATTGCCTTCATTCAATTCTTTCATCATGCTCACGACGCGGCGGATCGGAAGCGTCGTACTTCCAGGCTGTTCAACTTCGCAGGGGATCACGCACCGCATGGAGATATCCAAGTCGGTTGTCGTAATGGACATCTGATTATTTTCCACATGAATTAAGGCATTCGATAATATCTGAAGCGTCCCTTTTGACGAAACAACATTTTGAACCGTCATTAAGCCTTCAAGAAATTTGGATCGTATAACTGTGAATTTCATTACAGATGCTCCTTTGATGAAATCAAAAATTTCAAAGTGGGAATTATAGCTGATATTATGTATTAATGTAAAGTATCAATAGTAGTAATATTAGGCGGTGTTGAAAGCTGATAATAACTCTCTAACTCTCATTCATTCAGGCGATTGCATGCAGCGAAGTCCAGCAATAAGGATGTTGATAAGGTGATGACGGGTGAAGATGAATTGAGGCGCTGTTGAGCAGGCTGTTCATAAGGTCACATCTATTGTTAAATGATGAACAGGGTTTCAACATACTTTCAACACCTCGCTGTTCATAACATTCGACTCTTTCCAACGGGTTACAGATTGATAAAGGAGGAATCCCGGCCAAGCTGATGCACAATATGCTTCACGGATTCACGCAATTCGTTCTCGATTTGCAGACGATCTTGAATTGTTTTACAGGCATGGACCACCGTCGCATGCGTCTTGCCAAACGATTGTGCGATCTCCGGTAACGAGAGCATGGTCATCTTGCGACAGAGGAACATGGCGATCTGCCGGGGCGCAGCCAGCATGCGGGTGCGCTTCTTACTCGACATGTCTGCCATGCGCAGATCAAAATAGTCGACAACGATCCGCTGGATTTCATCCGGGGTGATATCTTTTTGCCGCTCGTTGCTGAGTTGATCCTTCAGGAGGGTCCGCAACATCTCGGTGGTCATGACTTGATTGTGGTTCAAGTCTGCAAAGGCAATCGTCCGTTTCAACGCGCCTTCTAAGCTGCGCACGTTCGACTTGATGTTCTCCGCAATAAAGGTCAGCACGTCACTGGGAAGCTTCACACTGGTCAGGGAGAGCTTGTAGCGCAGAATAGCCAGGCGCGTTTCGAAATCAGGGCACTCAATTTCCGTCACCATGCCCCATTCAAAGCGCGACACCAGGCGGGGCTCCAGGCCCTTCAATTTCTGGGGCGCGACATCGCTGGTCATGATGATTTGCTTATGGGAATCAAAGAGCGCATTGAAGGTGTGGAAAAATTCTTCCTGGATACTGTCTTTGCCGCAGAGAAATTGAATATCATCGACGAGGAGCACGTCTGCCCGGCGATAGCGATTTCTGAAATCGACGATCGTGCGCTTCTGGAGCGCATCGATATATTCGTTGAGGAGCGTTTCAGATGACACATAACAGATCGACATGCCCGGCTTCTTGAGCACACTATGTCCGACCGCCTGCATGAGATGCGTCTTTCCAATGCCGGTCTGCCCGTGAATAAACAAAGGGTTATAAGCGCGGCCTGGCGCTTGAGACGCGCCAAGGGCTGCCGCATGCGCAAAATTATTGGCCGGGCCGGTGACAAAATTTTCAAAGGTGAAAATCGGATTGAGCGGACTGGCCAGCATGGTGCTCCGCTGACGCGGCCGCTTGTGTTCGGGCTCCGGCGGCAGGAGCTGCTTTTCCATGGGCGCCACGCCATCAGAGGGGCGCAGCACATCGAACTTGAGCTTCATGTCCATGGGCGCGCCAGAGGCATGCAAGGCGGTCAGAATGAGGCTTTTGTAGTTCTTGTCCAGCCAATCTTGATAAAAATCATTATCCACTGTCAGATAAAAACAGTTGTCCCTGATTGCATCAGGTTTAATAATTTCTATCCAGCGCTCAAAAAGATCTTTGCTCTTAATGACACTTTTTAAATGCTCTGTAGCTTGCTGCCACAACGCTAAATCATTATTCATGTTGTAATATTTCCACCAAAAAATGAACCGGCGGAGCGCTTTTTTGCTCCGCGAATATCCCTTTAAAAGGTTGATATAGTTAAACCATATCTACGGGTGCAAAACAATGGAAAAGAATAATCATTTCATCAACAAGTTATGAACAGGGTCTGTTGAAAAATGTAATGCGCTGAACCGTAAAGCGTTAACAGAAAAAAAGGTACCTTAAACAAGGCACCTTTCAGAAGCATGCCCCCCACTTATTGACAGTCGTTTGGAAGGCGGATTTCGCCGAGGCCCGCCGCTTGAACGCCCGCCTCGATTTTTGCGCGGTCGCCAACGATAATCCACGAGAGATTTTTGGGACGAAGTGTTTGAATTGCGGCCTGCCGGGCATCCTGGCAGGTGACGGAACCGACCCGCTGGGCCGCTGTCTTGAAATAGTCATCCGGTAACTGGAAGGTCGCCAGTTCCGCGAGCGAAGCCATCACCTGGTCCAGGGTTTCCCACTTGCCGGAGAGGCGCAGCGCCTGTGCCGTGCGGACCTGCTGGAACTCGCTGTCCGAGATGGGGCGCTCATGGAAGAGGTCGTTGATCTCCTTTGCGATTTCACGCATCGTCTCCACGGTCTTGTCCGTCTGCACCTGCGTCGCCACATAGAAGGGGCGTGTGGCACGCGCGGAGACGATCCCCGAGCGCGCGCCGTAGGTCCAGTGCTTCTCTTCGCGCAGGTTCATGTTGATACGCGAGGTGAAGGAGCCGCCCAGGACCTGGTTCATCAATTCGCTTGCGAGGTGCGTGCTCTCATCGCGCGGCGGTGCGAGATTGGCGGCCACGATGACACTTTGGACAGCGCCGGGCTTGTCCACAATCGTAATCGTGGGCTGCGCGGTTGTCCGGAAGGTGGGATAGAGGGGCACCTTGGCCATGCCCGGGGGAAGCGACCCTTTCCAGCGGCCCAGCGTGCGTTCCAACTTCGGCAGGATTTCTTCACGCGTGAAATCGCCGGTCACCAGGAGGGTGGCTGTGGCGGGCGCAAAAGCCTGCTGATAGAAGCGCAGACAGTTTTCGCGTTTCAAGGCTGCCACGTCAGCCTCGAAGCCATTGCCGGACAACGGGCGCCCATAGGGCGACTGAACGCCGTACAGCACCTGCGGCAAGAGGCGCATGGCCATGGACATCGGCTCGCGCAGCTCTCGGCGGATATCCGCGAGCTGCTTGGTTTGCAGACGCAGGAAATCGACCTCAGCAAAGGCGGACTCCGCGATTACGGAGTTATAATAGGCCAGCGAGTCATCCAGATTCTTCTTCAGGGCGCTGAGCGAGACCGAAGCGTTTTCAAGGGAGGCCGAGGCCGAGATGGTGGCGCCGAGCAATGCCAGACGCGCTGCGAGCCGTTCCGCATTATGGTGACGCGTGCTCTCGGTCAACAGATTCATGGTCAGGCGCGCAGTGCCTGCGCCTCCGACAGGGTCGGAGGTCACGCCCCTGGGGGCCAGCAAGGACATCTTGATCATCGGGACACCCGCGCGCGGTGCGAGGACGACCTGCAGGCCGTTGCGCAGTTTGGCGCGTGTGATCTCCGGGAAGTGGGCCATGGGCTCCAGGCGCGGCACCGTGACCGTGGTGCGGTCAAACACATTCGTCTCCCCCCGGAATTTCGGATAGGGCTCAATGGTCAATTGATATTCACCATCCGCCAGCCAGGTGCTGGCGGCTTCGCGGATCTGAGCGGCGCGCGCACTGCGAATATCCTCTTGCTGGACGAGATAATAGCTGGGGTCATTGAGATAGACGCTGTTCCGGGCGAGCAGATCAGACTTGCCCCCGAAGCCGCCGATCCGCTCCAAGCCTTGAATAAAACTGGCTTCTGCCTGTGTCTTGACACGCGCCAGCTCTTCACGCTTCGGGCCGTCGTTGATGAAGCGTGCGAGCTCCTCGTCAATCGCTGCGTTGATCTGGGGGATGTGACGGTCCTCCTGGGCCGTCGCGACAATGAAAAAGAGCCCCGCGATCTCGCTCTGGTCCGCATTCACGGAGACACTGGTCGCGATCTTATCCACGCAGACCAGGCGCTGATACAGGCGGGAGTTTTGTCCGTCGCCCAAGACGGAGGCGGCCATCTCCAGATGCGTAGCGGTCTGGTTGCCATAGCCGGGGATGTTCCACACTTTGTAGATGCGGGCTGCAGGGACATGGTCATGCGCGCGCTGGCGGTGTGTGCCGGTGCGCTTGGCGATCCAGCTCGATTGGCGCGCCAGGGGCGGTCCGGACGGAATGTTGCCAAAGGCGCGCTTGACCTTCTGGAGCACCTCATCCGCCTTGACATCCCCTGCAATGACCAAGGTCGCGTTGGCCGCGCCATAATAGGTCTTGAACCAGGTCTTGGCATCGTCGAGCGTCGTCGCATTCAGGTCCTCCATCGAGCCGATGACCTCCCACGAATAGGGATGTCCCTTGGGCCAGGCGTTCTCTGTGATGAGCTTCCAGGCGACGCGATAGGGCTGGTTGTCCCCCTGCCGCTTTTCATTCTGCACCACCCCGCGCTGCTCATCCAGCTTCTCCTGGGTCAGCACGCCTAAAAAATGGCCCATGCGGTCCGACTCGAGCCAGAGCATGTAGTCTAGGGCATCTTTGGGGACGTTTTGAAAATAATTGGTCCGATCGTCGCTGGTGGTGCCGTTCAAATCTGTTGCGCCCACCTTTTCCGTGGAGCGGAACCACTCGTCCTTAAAGTGTTCACTCCCGTTAAACATCAGGTGCTCGAACAGATGGGCCAGGCCGGTGCGCCCGGGCTTTTCGTTCTTCGAGCCCACGTGATACCAGACGTTGACCGCCACAATCGGCGCCTTGTGGTCTTCATGGACGATCAGGGTGAGGCCGTTATCCAGCGTATAGCGCGTATAGGGGATCGGCGGGGCGACAGGAGGGGTCTCCGCGCTGGCCAAGAGGGGGAGGAGCGAAAAAAGAAGAGCGAGTTGTTTTTTCATAGCTGAGGTTCCGTTGGAATGTTGAGTGAAAATAGAGAAAACAAAGAGGCGGCTCCTGTTTTATTTGAAGCGCATGGACGAGACACTCTTCGAGCCGCGCCGCGGATCAAAGAGCACGGCATCTGAAACGGGCGTAACCTCCGATAAGACGTTCGACCGTTTTTCGCGCCAACCTTTGCGATGGCCAAAGACGGTTAATTGATAGCCCTTTGTGAAAAAGAGGAAAACCGAATCCAGCAGGTTCGCGATGCTATATAAGAAACGCGTGCCTGCGCCGGGAACGACGCCCGACTGACGCTGGCTCATCTCCCAGGAAGAGATCAACTGCACCAGAAAGCGGCAGGAATAACGGAAGCCTAACACATCAAAGCCGTCACGGAGCAGTTGAAAGACAGCGGCCTCGCTATAGCCAATGAGGGACGACGAGACGCCGGTCGCCGCATTTTCAACAGCCGGTCCCAGCTCGGTGGTCTTCTTTCGGATCACCGTAAAGACGATATGACCGCCGGCTTTGATCACCCGATGACATTCGCGGATCATCTCATACGACTCTTTGGGATTGGCGGTAAAGACTGACGACGAGACGACGACGATATCAAACTGTTTGTCCTCAAAGGGGAGTTCGCCCTTGCGGCCAGCAGTCAGGACGGTATCCACCTCTAACAACGGGGCCACAGCCGCACGGCGCGCCTCATTCATCTCTACCGTCATCCAGTAACCGCCGAAGCGACGCAAGGACTTGCTGACCCCGGCATGGCTGAACCCGATGTCCAGTCCAGCCCGGATACTGCCCTTGCGCGACTCCATGAAATGAATGACAGCCCCCACCTCGCTTTGCAAGGGGAGCGTATAGGTCATGGTTTCAGATGAGATGTCATTATCAAAGTGCATAATCTCTAACAGTTCAAAGAGTTTATCACGTAACTATTAAAGCGTCAACCCCTTGGGCGTGAAGGGGTGTGACTTTTTATTGTTGAAGGTTAGGACAGAGCGGCAATAAAGAATAGGATGATCCGTTTACATAAATTCATTCCCTGCCACACGATGAATTAAATAGATTCACCTGATTATGTTTGCAGGTGTCTGAAAAAGTCCGTATAGTATAAAAATGAAAACACTACTTTTAACGTTTCTGGCAGCTCTAGGATTGATGACCGGGTGCTCAACGGTCCGCCAGGCGCGGGAGGCTCAGAAGGAGTCGGGTGCCTCTCTGCCTTCGGGGGAGCGTACAGCCACTGTACAGGAGTTTGCTGTTCCCGAGGGAGCGGTTCTTCCCCTGACGACTGCTCAGGAGTATTCCTTGAAGTGGCATCCGTCTATGGTCATGGCCACGCAAAACGTGATAGCCGCACGCATCAATGTCAGCAAGGCCGGCTCAAACCGGAGACCGACGCTTTCGGGGTCTGTGGGCTATGATGGTAACAAAAAGGGTAATTCGACCCAGAACTGGGACTTCAATACCACAGAGGACTTCAGTGGCAGCTTGTCGCTCACGTGGGTGCTCTATGATTTCGGGCGGACCCGTGCGAGCCTTCGCGCGGCAGTCGCTGATTTAATCGCGGCGCAGGAGACCCTGAGCGAGACGCGTGTCCAGCGTGTTCAGGAGGTCCGTGCTGCCTATTTTAAGCTGGCGCAAGCCCAGGCGCAGTGCGTGGTCGATGAAGAGAACCTCAGGCAATATGACGAGCTGTTGCGCCAGGCGGAGCTGCGGCTGAAGATCGGCACTGGGCGCAAGTATGATGTCACCAAGGCCAAGGCGGATCGCAGCAATGCGCTGCTCTCCCTGCTGACCGCCAGCAATACCATCACGACCGCGCGCGCGGAGCTCAACAATCAGATGGGACTGGGCAAGGTCGGCTCTTATGCTTTGGAGCCGGAGGTCCGCCTGCCGGAGCCCGGGGGCGATTTTGATGGACTCTTCGCCGTGGCGCAAACCAATCAGCCCACCTTGCGTGCGCTGCGCGCCAATGTGGATGCCGCCGTTGCCTCGGTGGACCGCACCATCGCGGAACTCTATCCGCAAATCCGCGCGACCGCCTCGACAGCCTATGCCACGGGCGATATGCAGACGCTCGGGCTCTCGTGGGGGGTCGGTCTTGTGCAAGACCTGTTCAGGGCGTTTGAAAAGCGCGACAACATCCTGCTCAGTGTCACGGCGCTGCGCCAGACGCGCGCCAGGCTGGCGCAGCAGGACCAGCAGACCGTGATGCTGCTGATCGCCGCGCTGTCGACCTTGGAAACCGCACGCCAGGGAAAAGGCGTCGCAGAAGAGATGGAATTACAGGCCAAAGAAAATATGGATCTGGTCAAAAAGCAGTTTGAGGTCGGCACGAGTTCGATTTTAGAAGTGACGGACGCGCAGGTCATCTATACGCGCGCCCGCAGCGCGACGGTAACCGCACGGTACACGCTTGAAAATGCAAAGGCGGGCGTCTACGCCATTATAGGAATGCAATAATGAAAAAAGTAATCATCATCCTTTTTGTGCTCACGGCCCTCGGTATTGGAGGCTGGCAAGCCTGGTTGCGTTGGAAGCCCCAAAAACAAGAGACGCAGTGGCGTACGCGTAAAATTGAACGCGGCGAAATTGTCCAGGAAGTGCGGGCCACCGGAACCGTGAAGCCGATTAAGAATATCTTGGTGGGTACGCAGGTCAATGGACCGATTAAAAAACTGTACGTGGATTTTAATGATGAAGTCAAAGTCGGACAGCAGATCGCACAGATCGATGCGGCCGTCTATCAAGCGAATGTTTCGAGGGATGAAGCAAACCTCGCTTCGGCAAAAGCGAATGTGCTTTCGGCAAGAGCCAACAACGCCCAGGCCCGTGCGAATGTCGAATTGACGCAAGCCAAGCTCGCCTTGGCCGAGAAGGAGCTGGCGCGCATGAAACAACTCCGCGAAACCGAGATGGTGGCCCAGTCGGATTATGACACCGCGCTTTCCAACCGTGATGCGCTGGTCGCGCAGGTGAAGGTCAATGAAGCGGCTGTTGCGCAGACGGAGTCGTCCATCAAGCAGACCGAGGCGATGATCCAGCAGGGCGAGGCCTCCCTTCAACTGTCCCGCGCCAACCTGGGGTACACCACCATCAAGTCGCCCGTGGACGGCGTGATCATCCAGCGCAATGTCGATGAAGGCCAGACCGTCGTGTCGAGCATGAATGCGCAGACCATCTTTACGATTGCGACCGACCTGAACCGCATCCAGATCCAGGCGGATATCCCGGAGTCGGACATCGGCGGCATTGCGGCTGGGCAGCGTGTCACCTTCTCCGTGGATGCGTATAACCGCATCGTCTTCACAGGCGCTGTGGTGCAGGTGCGCATGTCCGCAACCAGCGTGCAGAATGTCGTCACCTTCCCGGTGATCATTGAGGCGGAAAACCCCAATAAAAGCCTCTTCCCAGGCATGACCGCGAATCTTGCCGTGGAAACGGGCCGCGCGGAAAACGTCCTTCGCATCCCCACGGCGGCTCTGCGCTTCACCCCGCCCGACATGGTGCAAGCCAGTGATGAAGATAAAGGCCCCAAAAAACGGGAGGGCGGTTCGGGAGTTTGGCTTCTCGGGCCGGATAATAAGCCTGAGCGGATGAAAATCACACAAAAACTTTCCGACGGGACCATGGTGGGGGTTGAGTCTGAAAAGGATCTGAGCGGACGCGAAGTCATCGTCGGCATCCAGACGGCTTCATCGGCCTCAACGGAAAAGGAGACAAATCCCTTCACCCCCAAGATGCCCAGTCATAGCGTACGCCATGCATCACGTTAGGATGGAACCCCTTTTATGCTGATCGACATCAACGAATTAAAACGCGGCTACAATATGGGCCAGGAGGAAGTCTGGGCCCTGAACGGGGTCTCCATGCAGGTGGAAAAGGGAGACTTTATCGCGATCATGGGGCATAGCGGCTCCGGCAAGAGCACGCTGCTCAATGTCATCGGGTGCCTCGATGTGCCGACCTCCGGCAGCTATATCCTGGACGGAATTGCGGTGGCCGGAATGAGCCGTGCGGCGCTGGCACGGGTCCGCAATCTCAAGATCGGCTTTGTCTTCCAGAGTTTCAATCTGCTGGCGCGTACCACTGCGCGTGAAAATGTGGAGCTGCCCATGCTCTATAATCCCAAGGCGCCACGCGGGAAAGCCCTGCACGAGCGAGCGGAGTATCTGCTCGAGCATGTCGGACTGGGCGACCGCATGCTGCATACCCCGGCCCAGCTTTCCGGCGGACAGCAGCAGCGCGTCGCGATTGCGCGTGCGCTGATGAATAATCCGCCGCTGCTCCTGGCAGACGAACCCACCGGTAACCTCGACTCCCGTGCGACAGCGGATATCATGCAGTTCTTCCAGAAGCTGAATGAACAGGGCCAGACAATTGTGATGGTCACCCATGAAAACGATGTGGCTGCGTTCGCCAAGCGGAAAGTCATCATGCGCGACGGAAAGGTGGTCGCATGAACGGTTTTATGATCTTCAAAGTCGCGATGCGGGCCCTGTTCCGCAATAAAGTGCGCTCGATCCTGACCGCGCTGGGCATTATTGTCGGCATCGCGGCGGTGATCGCCGTCGTGGCCATCGGCGAGGGCGCCTCGACCAGCATGAAGGCGCAGATCAGCTCCATGGGCGATAACATGGTCATTGTCTTTGGCGGCAGTATGAAGAAGGGCGGCGTGCATGGCGGGCACGGCGGCTACCAGACGCTCATGCGTGAAGATGGCGATGCCATGCAACGGGACCACCCGGACCTGATCAAGTCCTATACGCCGCTGGTCAGGAGTGGCGGGCAGGCCATTTTTCAGCAGAACAACTGGTCCACGCAGATCCAGGGCGTGACGCCTGAGTTTGTCACGGTCCGGAAATGGGATGTGGGGTCGGGCGTCTTTTTCACCGACTCGGATATGCGCACAGGCGCGCGCGTCTGTGTCGTCGGACAGACCATCGTGGACAACCTTTTTGACGGCCAAGATCCGGTGGGTGAAACGTTCCGCATTAAGAACATGCCGTTCAAAGTCCTGGGGGTGCTCGCCAAGAAGGGGACGACCTCCATGGGGCAGGACCAGGACGACATCATCATCATGCCGTTGACGACGGTCCAGCGCGTCTTGCGGCGCGGGTCGTTCAATAATGTGGACCAGCTGCTGTTCAGCCTCTACTCCCTGGAGCAACTGCCGGAGGCCAAGCGCGCGCTGGCGGACTTGCTGCGTCAGCGCCACCGCCTGGGGCCTGACATGGATGACGACTTTACCATTGTGGACATGACAGAAATCTCGGATATGCTCACGAGCGTCTCCTCCATGATGACGATCCTCATGGCGGTCGTCGCCTCCATCTCCCTGCTGGTGGGCGGCATCGGCATCATGAACATCATGCTCGTCTCGGTCACGGAGCGCACGCGCGAAATCGGCTTGCGCATGGCGATCGGCGCCACGCCCCTCGCGATCATGCTCCAGTTCCTCACCGAGGCCGCCGTGCTCTCCACCATGGGCGGCATTCTCGGCATCCTCCTGGGGGTGGGCGGGGCCTACACCGTGGGCGACCTCAATAAGTGGCCGATTTACGTGACTCCGATTTCCGTGGTCATCTCCTTCGGCTTCAGCGCCTTCGTGGGGATCTTCTTCGGCTTCTATCCGGCCCTCCGCGCCTCCAGCCTCAACCCCATCGACTGTCTGCGGTATGAATAAGTAGACGCCTGCAATGCTGGAATCAGAACAGGAAAATCCTCGGAGAAAACAAAGCATGATTTCGATATGTAGAATGTGGGTTGCGCTGAAAAAGTCTGACAAGCATGAAAACACCTCAAACAACTGCACCAATACTGCATTCGTTGTCACCTGAGGATCATCGCGTTGACAACCATTTGATTCGTGGGCACTTTGTTTTGTATCGTCGGGACTTTTTCAGCGCAACCGATTGCGCCAATGGAGGCAATAGGAGGCAATAGAGTCGTAGCTAAATATTCAACAAATGAAATTTAGGTGGGTTGCCAAGACACTTAATGGGCGCAGGTTCTTTCAGAAAAATGTGCCTTGAAGACGAAAGACAAATTAAGTATACTCGCTGGCATGGTGAAGCACGTGATATCGTTTTCAAACACTGTTAGGCTGAGAAAGCATAAAGAGCTCGTTAGGGCTTGTCGGAAGACGCTTCAAATCCTTGGAGAAAAGAAGGCATGAGATCAATTGTTGAATTTTTAGCTACGATTCCTCTGCCTTCACGTCGCGTCGCTGGTGCTTGATAAAGCGGTGCCGCGCGGGATACCGCTTGTCACCGCACTCCAAAGCGCCGCTGACGCGACGCCCCCCGTGGCAATGAAAGTGGCAGAGCCGTCCCGGCTCTGCTCAGCGGCGAGACGCCGCTGCCACCTTGCCTTCGGGCGGGTCGTGTGAGCGGGCATACGGGTGGACGGCGGACTTTTTGCGACCACACAGTGGACGCAAAGTCGAGGTTAAAATTAGGTCAGTCAGCCAGGCACCAGCCAGATACGCTGCTTTAGCAGTCGCGCTGTTCGCGGCATTCGATGCAATAAAAAAGCCGCAGGAGATCAATCCTGCGGCTTTTTTCAATTCAGAAGCAGTGCTTCCTTAGTTGGAGCCACGGCCGGAAACGCCCTTGGCCTTGGCTGCATTGGCTTTCGCCTTTTCGTTCGGGCGGAGGCTGCGGCATGCTGCGCCAGCCTGCCACATTTCGGAATCGCGGATCACCTTGAGTTCCTTTTCGAGCTTCGCCTTGTAGTCCGCGGTGCCGCAGGTCTTGATGACGTGCTTGGCTTCGCGCTGGCTCTTGACTTCTTCATAGAGCTTGGTGAAGACCGGGAGTGTCGCCTTCTTGAACTGGGGCTTCCAATCCAAGGCGCCGCGCTGTGCCGTCGCGGAGCAGTTGGCATACATCCAGTCCATGCCGTTTTCGTCCACGAGGCGGATCAGGCTCTGCGTCAGCTCTTCAACAGTCTCATTGAAGGCTTCTGACGGGCTGTGGCCGTTCTTGCGGAGGACATCGTACTGTGCTTCCATCACGCCTGCGAGGCAGCCCATCAGCACGCCGCGTTCGCCCACCAGATCCGAGGTCACTTCGTGTTCGAAGGAGGTCGGGAAGAGGTAGCCGGAACCGACTGCGATACCGATGGAGAGCGTACGGTCAAGCGCCTTGCCCGTTGCGTCCTGTGCGATCGCGAAGCTGGAATTGATGCCGACGCCTGCGAGGAAGTTGCGGCGGACGGAGGTGCCTGAACCCTTGGGGGCGACCATGATCACATCGACATGCTCGCTCACCTTCACGCCCGTCAGCTTGCGATAGACCCAGCCGAAGCCATGCGAGAAATAGAGCGCCTTGCCGTCGGTCATAAAGGGTGCGATGCGCGGCCATACCTGCTTGATGGCAGCATCGTTCAACAGAATCATCACGACGGACGCTTTCTGGCAGGCTTCCTCGATATCAAACAAGGTCTTGCCGGCCTTAAAGCCATCCTTCTCCGCGCGCTTCCAGTCATTGGCGAACTTCTTGTCCTGTCCGATGATGACATTGACACCATTGTCGCGCATATTCAACGCCTGAGCCGGACCCTGGACGCCATAACCGATAATAGCGATGGTTTCCTTCTTCAGGAATGCCTGGGCCCTCTTCAGCGAATACTCTTTACGTGTGACGACGGTCTCAACAACACCGCCGAAATTAATCTTAGCCATAGTTTCTTAACTCCTTTTAGTCCTTTCAAACCTTAATAAGGGTAAAAAAGGAAGGATATATCATACGCACCTTGCCCCCTTTAAGCAAGCGTGAAAACCGAAAAGGAGAAAAAAAACGTATGTTTTTATTTATTCCCTCGCCCCGGGGTAGCGCGCTGCCGCAACCCTGGGATGGGGGATATAACCCCGTTGGGGTATGCGGCTGGCGAGGCGCCGCGTCCACCCAGGGTAGCGTAATAACGCAACCCTGGGCTATCATACAAAACGCCGTTGGCGTAAGGCGGGATTTGACTCATGTCCCAGGGTAGCGCGATGCCGCAACCCCGGACCCAGGGTAGCGTAATACCGCAACCCTGGGCTAGCATACGAAACGCCTTTGGCGTAAATCCACCCAGGGTAGCGCGATGCAACAACCCTGGCTGATGGAGATAACACCGTTTGGGTTGTGGAAACAGCCCCAAAGGGGCTACGTAATATAGCCCAGGGTTGCGGTATTTCCGCTACCCTGGGGAGGGGGGTCATGTAAAAGGGTTTCCTACCCCAACGGGGTTGCGTCATTCCCAAACAAACCGCTCATCCCATTCCAATGCGTGTCTACGAAGGAATGCGCGGTACTCGTCTTGGAAGGTCTGCTTTTTGTGGTGTTCTTCTTGGCGGGAGATGTACTCGCGCGTTTTGTCCATAGCAGAGTCGCTGACCGAGAACGCGCCATAGCCTCCTTGCCAGGCGAACGCCGCCAGCGCGGGATCCCGCTGCTTGATCCAGATGCTGGAAACTCGTTTGAGTTCTTTCACCCAGTCTGCCTGCGAGAGTGTCCGTGCCAATCGACAGAGAAGATGCACATGATCTTCCGCGCCCCCGATGATGACCGGCGTGCAATCCAGCTTCTTTGAAACCCCGCCCAAATAGGCATGCATTTCGCTTCGGATATCAGCATTCCGTAAAAAGGGTTCGCGGTCTTTTGTCGAAAACACCAGATGCACGTGAACACATGATAACGATTGTGGCATACGTGTGACCCTCCTGTGACGCAACCCCGTTGGGGTTGATGGTGTGGCTGACGTTTCCCCAGGGTAGCGCGATGCCGCAACCCTGGACCCAGGGTAGCGTAATACCGCAACCCTGGGCTAGCATACGAAACGCCTTTGGCGTAAATCCACCCAGGTTGGCGCGATACCGCAACCCCGGACCCAGGGTAGCGTAATACCGGAACCCTGGGCTATGTTACGTAGCCCCTTTGGGGCAGGCGCTTGAACCCCAACGGGGTTCTATCCTCTAGCCCAGGGTTGCGGTATTTCCGCTACCCTGGGACGATCCGCGCAAAAGAAATCCCTACCCCAAAGGGGTTGCGTCAGCAATTGGCGCTCATTATAGGAGCGCATATAAATAGAGTCAATCCCCAAAACCCTAAAAAGAGGGCTAACCTTCCGCCGTAAGAATGCGTGAAATCTGATGAAAATTGGGCTTGCGGGAGCAAGGCCCTACGGGGTATACTCTTCGACTATGTTTAACCCACTGAAAAACTTTTTTATTGTACTGGCCGCGGCCGGGATGCTGGTGAGCGTAAGCGACAGCGCCTGCGCACAAAGTCAGCCGTTGCAGATCACCATTGAGAAGGCCGGCGCAAAGAAGGATTCCGTGTCGCTGGCGGGCCTGCGCGCCTCAGGCGCGAACGGGCAGCTCTTTGTGCAGACGCTCAAGCGCGACCTCGAACTCTCCGGCTGGTTCAAGCTGTCCAGCGGAAACGACGGAACCATCAACGTGCTGGGCGCGCTGCTCGAAACAGGCGTCGGCCTGCAGAGCAATTGCAAAGTGGCCTGGCCGGGCAAGAATTTTAACTGGGCCAATAAGGCTGCGAGCAAGGCGGAGGTGCGGCTGGCGGCCCATGCGCTTGCGGATGAGATGGTCAAACAGATTAAAAACGAAAAAGGGATGGCATCTTCAAGGCTCGTTTTTTTGAATCGTCGCGGCAGCAATAACGGCGATGTCTACGTGTGCGACGCTGACGGCAGCGGAATGTATCAGGTCACGCATGACAGTGCGGGCGTGATCGGTCCGCAATGGGGCGTGAATCGCAACGACTTGATCTACACGAGCCTCAAGCCAGGCTATCCCATGCTGATGCGTCAGACCATTGGTGGGTCACGCAAGGTCCTGGCCAATTTCAAGGGCCTCAATACCGGCGGAGCATTTTCGCCTGATGGACGTCGCATCGCGCTGATCCTGTCGCATCAGGGGAATGCCGAGCTCTATGTGCTCGACTTGGGGACCTCCAAGGTCGCGCGCATGACCAAGACGCCGCAAGGTGCTGAATCCAGCCCCAGCTGGTCGCCGGACGGCAGAAGCATTGTCTATGTCAGCGACACGTCCAAATCCCCGCAGCTCTATGTGGTGGATGTCGAATCGCGCGCCTCCAAGCGCCTGACCTTCAAGGGCTCACAAAACGTAAATCCGAGCTGGAGCTCAAAGGGAAAAATTTGCTATGCTACGTTGCGCGGCGGAACCTTCCAGATCGCGATGATGAATCCGAGCGGGGATGCGTCATCGGAGCTTGTCCCGGGACAGCCCGAGGGCTGCGAAGATCCCTCCTGGGCCCCGGACGGGCGGCATATCATTTGTTCGGCGAGGAATACACTTTACATCCTGGACGCACTGGGCGATCCAGCGGTACGGTTGATTCAGGCGCAAGGTAACTGGCGTTCACCGGACTGGAGCAAGTAATCACGTCATAAAAGATACAAAACAAAAAAGGAGATAGGTAGCATGATGAAGTCACGCATGATGATTGCAAATATCGCACTGGTGTGCGGTTTGCTGGGCTTGGGAACAGGCTGCGAGAGCTGGTGGGGCGAAGAGGATCCGGCCTTGAACACGGTTACGGATCCGACGGAAATCAAGAATATCCAGGATGAACTCACGGGAGCATCCCTGACCGCTGGCGCACGTTTTGAGGATACGCTGAAGAAGGTCGAAGGCATCACGCTCTCGCCTGTCTACTTCGCCTTTGATAGCTATGCACTGGCACCGAGCGAAATCGCTAAGATTGAGCAAGTCGCCAAGCACCTCCTCGCGAATGAATCGCAGGTGCTGGTCGTTGAAGGTCATTGCGACGCACGCGGCAGCGCTGAATACAATCTCGCGCTGGGCGAAAATCGCGCACAGGCCATTTGCAGCCACCTCGCCAATCTTGGTGTCGATGCCAAGCGTGTCCAGACACGCAGCTTCGGTTCTGAAAAGCCGGCAGTGGCAGGTTCAGGCGAAGCAGCCTGGAAGCTGAATCGCCGCGGCGAGTTCGCACTGTACCAGAAATAACCGACATGCCCGCGTTTCGACGCGGATTGTCACGCACGGCTATCGCATCCTGTTCGCACAAGAAATCCTGTGCGGGGGGAGGCATAGCCGTTTGCCGTTTTCAAGAAGAGAGGATTTCAGAGGATGGATATGCCTCAGTTCGCATTTATAATGGAATCCGTCGGCATGGGGGAGTGGATTGTGATGCTGGCCGTCATCCTGATCGTCATGGGCCCCAATCGTCTCCCTGAGATGGCGCGCAAGCTGGGCCGCTGGACAGAGACGTTCCGCCGCGCAGCCGATGAGTTTAAGCGCCAGATACTCTCCATGGACCAGGATCTCGAACCCCATCCGCCGCAACCCGAGGAGCCGCACTACCCCGACTATGACTACAGCGAGGAGCATGGACACACTCCCGATGAGCCTGAACATAAGGATGTGGTCAGCGAAACGGGCGAAATGCCAGCAAGCGCTCCGGAAACAGCAGGCGTTGAAACGAAAGAGGCGGATGCCTATCCCAGCGAGGGGCTTCCAGACTCTGCTCCGTATTATGGCAATGAAGAAGTCGTCGCAGGTATGGAAGGGGAAAAGAAGGCATGAAGCTCGGACGTTTTTCTCTGAAGCAAAAAAGTGTGGCGGATGATTACAATGATCCGCCTCGGCCCTTTCTCGAACACCTGCTGGATTTGCGCGATTGCGTGATCAAGTGCGCAATCTCCTGGGTGATCTGTTCCCTGATCATTGTCCCCTTTATCCCCAAGATCATGGAATTTCTCATGGCTCCTGCAGGCACGTCACTCGATAAGGTGCAAGGGTTGGGATGGACAGTCGGCGTGGAGATGATCTTGCGCATCGTCTTCTGGGGCGGGACAACCCTGAGTTTGCCGCTGATTATGTATTTTATCCTGCGCTTTGTCTTTCCCGGCTTGAAGCGCAGCGAAAAGACGCTCATCCTCTTCTGCCTGCTCGGCTCGACCTTCCTCTTCCTGGGCGGTGTCTGGCTGGCGTATGCCACCACGTTGACGATTGCGATCCAGGTGCTGGAGCAAATCACGGCTTGGGTGGGGCTTCGTAACGACATTGTGCGGATTGACGAGCACGTCTCGTTTGTGCTGAAAATGCTGATCGGTTTTGGCTTGGCCTTCCAGTTGCCGCTTTTGCTGCTGGCCCTCGGCTGGCTCGGAATTATCTCGTCACAGATGCTGCGCGACAAGCGGCGCCTGGCCATTGTGATTATCTTCGCCCTCTCCATGGTGCTGACACCGCCGGATCCCTTATCGCAAATCATCATGGCTGTCCCGATGTGCGCGCTGTATGAAATTTGCATCTGGGCTATCTGGCTGCGGGAGAAGGCGATTAAGAAAAAAGAGAAAACGGCGCAAGAATAAGGAGGGTTTTACATGCGTACAGCAACCAAGACTCGTAAGACACGCGAAACCGATATCGTGATGGCGCTGAACCTGGATGGTACAGGTGTAGCAAAAATCGCGACCGGTATTGGCTTTCTGGATCACATGCTGGAACTGTTTGTCAAACATGCGCTCGTGGACCTTGAGCTTCAGGCTAAAGGCGATGTGCATGTTGACTTTCATCATACCGTGGAAGATGTCGGCCTTGTACTCGGAGCCTGCATCCAGGAGGCCCTGGGAGACCGTAAGGGCATTCGCCGGTATGGCTTCTTTGTGCTGCCCATGGATGAATCGCTGGCAGAGGTCGCCGTGGATCTGGGCGGACGCCCCTTCTGCGTCTTCGCGAGCGCTTTGAAGCATGCGAAGACCGGCGACTTTGATGTGAAGCTGCTCGAAGAATTTTTCCGCGCCGTCTCGGTTGAAGGCCGCATGAATATTCACCTGCGCCACATCTATGGCGATGAGGTGCATCACGTATGCGAAGCGCTCTTCAAGGGGTTTGCACGCGCCTTCCGTATGGCAGTGGAGGCTGATCCGCGCGAAAAGGGAATCCCGTCAAGCAAGGGGACGCTGTAAGATGATTATTTTACCTGCGATTGACTTAAAGGACGGTAAGTGCGTGCGGCTCCGCCAAGGCAAGGCCGACGAGGTGACCGTCTACTCGGATAACCCCGTAGAGCAGGCGCTGGTCTGGCTCGTGCAAGGCGCGGAACAGCTGCATGTCGTGGATCTCGACGGCGCGTTTCAAGGCGAACCGAAACATGCCGCAGTCATCGGGAACATTATTCGGGCACTCAAGATCCCAGTTGAAGTGGGCGGCGGCTTGCGCACGGATGCGCAGATCGAGACGCTCTTGAACGAAGGCGTTGCACGCGCCATCATCGGTACGCGCGCGCTCGAAAACATGGAAACGCTGGCGGCGCTGGTCCAACGCTTTGGCGACCGTATCGCTGTTGGCATTGATGCGCGCGACGGCTTTGTCCAGGTCAAGGGCTGGGTCGAGACCACCGGCACGCGCGCGGTCGATCTCGCAAAACAGATGGAAGGCGTCGGCGTGAAGACGATCATCTATACCGACACAGCGACGGACGGTATGTTGGGCGGTCCGAATCTGCATGCGATGAAGCAGATGTGCCAGGCGGTCCCGAAGTGCAACATCATCGCCTCCGGCGGCGTGAGCGCCCCTGAACATGTGACGTCCTTGCGCGCCTTGGGCTGCGCAAATCTTTTCGGAGCCATTGTCGGCAAAGCACTGTATGACGGCAAGACAACCCTCGCAGCCATGATGGCTGCGGCCCGACGAGCGTGATTATTTTTTTTCGCAAAAACCGCAATGAGATTGTGCGGCTATCTCATCCGCCTCACCCGTGGATACACGGACGGCGGAATGGATAGCCGCACAGAGGAAACAAAAAGGGAAACAGAAAGAAATATCGGTGTTTACTGCTATCAGTTGCATCGACTTTGTTTTTTCAGCGCAAATGTTCGCTCCGCCGTCCATGTATCCATGGGTGAGGCGGGCGTGACATTTGCGCTCTAATAGCGGTTTTTGCGGTAGAACACATTGCTTTGCAATAAGAAGAAACGGACCTTGTTAATTTATGAAAAATACGCATAAGACGATCTTGAAAAATGGAGCCACGATCGTGACCTCTGCCATGGATGATGCGGAGAGCGTGGCAATCGGCCTCTGGGCGAACGCGGGCGGCCGCCATGAGAAGGCCTCGCAAACCGGCATCAGCCATTTTCTCGAACACCTGCTCTTCAAGGGGACAAAAACGCGCTCGGCCTTGCAAATTTCACAGGCGATCGAAGGGCGCGGCGGGTACCTGAACGCCTTTACGCAGGAGGAGAACACCTGCTATTATGCACGTCTTCCGTATGAGTTCCTCTCGCAGGCTGTGGATGTGTTGACGGACATGTACATGAACGCCACCATCACGCAGGAGGACCTTGAGCGCGAGCGGGCTGTCATTATCGAAGAGATCAAGATGTATCAGGATCAGCCGCAGGCCGTGGTGCAGGAGCAGTTGCAGGAGGCCATGTATGTGAACCATGCGATGGGACGTCCGTTGGCGGGCAGCGAAAAGACCCTGCTACCCATTGACCGCAAGGCCATGCTGGACTACAAGGCGCGCGCCTATACGCCCTCTGCGACGGTCTTTGCCTTTGCCGGGCGCATCAAGCACGAGGATTGCGTGGCGTGCGTGGAGAAGGCCTTCGCCTCCGCAGGGAAGCGCAAAGGCCTCACCTATCAGCTCGTCAGCGGCGAGACGAAGCAAAAACCTTTTATCATGACGCGCAAGGATATCGGACAGGTTCATGCGGTGGCGGGCTTCCGGACCTTCGGACGCCATGACGACCGCCGTTACGCGATGCGGCTGCTCAACGGCATACTGGGTGAAAATATGAGTTCGCGCCTTTTCCAGACAGTCCGCGAAAAACACGGACTCTGTTATTCCATCCACTCCTCCTACCAGTTGTTTGAAGAGACCGGCATGTTTACCATCAGCGGCGGCTTTGACGCTGCCCGCGCGGAAGCCGCACTGAAGCTGACCTGCAAGGAGATCCGGCGCATCATCGAGAAGAAGGTCACCCCCTCGGAACTGAAGCGCGCCAAGGATTATCTCCAGGGCACCTTCCGTCTCGGACTCGAAGGCGCTGAGCATCAGATGCTCTTGCTCGGAAGCTCGATTCTGAACTATGGCCGCCTGATCCCGCCAGCAGAGACGCTGGAAGGTATTCGCAAGGTCACTGTTGAGGATGTGCAGCATGTGGCGGAGTCCGTCTTTACGCCCAGCCGCATGACCCTCTCGCTGGTGGTGCCCAACGAGCAGAAACAGAGCGAAGCCGACTGGCAAAGCGTGTTTTCGTTCTAGGAACGCCTACCTTCAGGTTCGGCGCTAATGCGACGTAACCTGAGAGGCCTAGTTGGTATTTTTATTGTTTATAATTTGGGTTTCGCTTTCTGCCTGTTTCGAAGGGGGATTAGTTTCTTTGCCTTTGCCGTAAACTTCCACCTCAAGATAGTGATTATCGTTATTACTATAGTTTCCGTTGCTATGCAGTCGTACATAACGGGCTTTGATACATTTAGCATCAATGAGTTTTCCCTCTTCGGTCTCAATATACTCGTAATCTTTGCCGATGCCTAAGCCTAGAATGTTATTTGTATCGCTATTAAATAGCGTAAAAGAATTTTTAAAATCATTGTCATTTCCAATCTGAACAACGACGTTACGGTATATCCTTCGGTAAGTAATATGACGCCATATTATTATCGCCGAGATGCTAAAAGGCTCCAAAAGGTCTATTTGAATCCATTTATTAGTCCCGTTTAACACAACAAACTCTAGTTCGTCTTGTTTGATGCCATCGGTCACTTGGTCAAGCGACCCAATCGTAGGAGTCATGTCATTACTCGTCACCTTCTTGCCAATGGAAAGCAGACTGTCAAATCCCTTTGGAACAAAAAAAGGCGGACGGCGATTCTCAATTGCGGTTGGCTGAGGAATAACCCCCTTGGCGGAAGGGTAAATTGGCATCCTGATTAACGCCGGGTCAATATTAGCTCCATTTGGGATAGGAGGCGGGTAGACAGTACATATCAATTTTGGAATTTGTATTTTCAATTCGACTTTCTGACCTTCAGCAGAATAACCTTCGATTTTGATAACTAGTGACATTACGAGCCACAGGGCGATTCTTTTTCTCATAATTTCTCCTTCCCGAACGTTCAATGTGCCTCATGTGTCTTTTGCTGGCAACCTTGCCAACGAAGGGTGAATGTTTGCGCTTTTTGATGGATAAAGCAAGCTGAAATTGAGCCTGTTTGAACAAAGGATGATAAGGGGACAGACAAGAATGGCGCTAAGATAAGCGTAATTGAGTCGTTTTTATGGGCGGAGTAGTCGATTTCCAAAACGCTCATCGTCAGCTCGCAAGAAACTGGGAGAACAGGCATCCTGCCTGTTTGTTAAATGCACAGGCAGGATGCCTATGCTCCCAGGGCAATTAAGGTGGCGGAGCCGTCCCGGCTCCGGCGGGCAAGATGCCCGCGCTCCTTTGAGGGCAGCAACAGAAGGGAGCGTGGGCGTCCCGCCCGCATGAAATGGAGGGTCGTTTATGGAGACAGGGGGACAGACAAGAAAAGTTAGTGGCAGACGCCTATACGCCCGAAAATTCAACGAATCGCAGATATGCCGCGTGTTTTAAAACGCGTGAAAGGAGCCTTGCAGAAAGCGAGATGAAACGGTATAGTTTAACTTCATTTTAACGCGAGTTTGACAAGGAGCAGCATGATTACAAAGAACAATGCGTGTATAACTGAAGATCGTGAAAACATGCGCGGCGGCAAGGGAACCGTGCGCTTGGAGCACTGGTTCAAACCGGATAATTTCAAAGCTAAGGTGCGCCTCTGTACGCGCATGATCATTGCGCCTGGCGCAACTATCGGTCAGCATGCGCACGAGGCGGATGACGAAGTTTATATTGTCATCTCCGGCACCGGCCGCATCCTTGAAAAGGGCGAATGGGTTGACATTGCTCCTGGCGATGCCATCCTGACCGGCAACGGTGCGTCGCACAGCGTCGAAAATACCGGCACGGAACCGCTCGTCATCGCCGCCATTATCATGCTGTATTGAAGACGGGAATAGTGGAATGTTGGAATACTGGAATACAGAACGAATGAGGGAGTGGCGCAGACCTCTGCGCCATCGGGAGGGACGCGCGTCTGCGCGTCCAGGGCACGCAGACGCGTGCCCCTCCCAGATCCGATATTTGGTTTCCCCATTATTCCACCATTCCCATATTCCATAATTCCAGTGACTTTTCCAGTTTCAAGTATCAAGTTTCATTCCCCCCCATGATCATTCCTCAACAATTACTCTTGCCTCAACAGACGATCGCAAAGCCTGGAGCTGTGCGATCTTTGGTGCAGACGGCCACCCTCTTCGGTCCGCGTGGCGTGCTGGTGCACGGCCGTTCGCTGGTGAAGTCCGGGAAGCTTGCGGAGATTATCGGAAACGCAAAGACGGTCCGCACCTGGGAGCATGGCGGCGGCGAGCCGACGGTGGATGGAGTTGACACTTTGCGGGCAGAACTCAAGCGCGACCGGCCGGACTGGGTGGCCGCTGTGGGCGGCGGCAGCGTGATCGATCTGGCAAAGGCCGCGGCAGGCTTGGTCGACGCGCCTGAGACGACGGCCTTTTATCAGCGTAACGCGAGCGCGATATTGCCTGCGACGCTTCCGCTGATTGCTGCGCCGGCCACGGCGGGTACAGGATCAGAAGCCACGGTTGTCTCGGTCCTGACGAATCCGGCGGAATGTTTTAAGCAGTCGATCCGGCATCCCTCCTTCATGCCGAAAATTGTTTTGCTGGATCCCGAGCTTCTGTCCGGGTGTCCCAAAGAGACCATTGCGGCAGCAGGTCTGGATGCCTTTATCCAGGCCTTCGAATCGTTTACCAGTAAATATGCGACGCCCTTCACGCGCGCGCTTTCGGAACTGGCGCTTGTGCGCATCAGCCAGTCGCTGCTGCCGCTCTATCGGGGCGACATGAGCTTCGCGGCCGACATGCTGGAGGCCAGCTATGTAACAGGACTCGCCTTCTCACATGCCCGCCTGGGCGTGATCCATGGCTTGGCGCATCCGCTGGGTGCTCGTTTTCATGCTGCGCACGGACTGACCTGCGCCTGCTGTCTGCCTGCTGCGCTGGCCTTCAACCGTGCCGTCATTGCAAAGGACATCGTCTATCTGAAGGAGCGTCACAATCTGGATGTCGAAGCGCACGTTCAGGAATGGCTTTCGGAAATGGCGCTTGAAAATCCCTTCTCCGGAAAGCGTGTGGACGATCTCGAGACCTTTGTCTCCGAAGTGCTCGCCTCCGGCTCCACAGCCGCTAATCCGCGCACGGTCACGGCCGATGATGCCCGGCAGTTGCTGGCCGACATTACTCAAACGAATTAGACTACGCTACCGTAGCTCAGTGTTGGCGCGGATGAACCCGGTTGCTCCGGCTGGCTGGTTGGTGTACACGATAGTCTGTCCAAGGCCGAGGATATCCGTGTACCCGTCAATGGCCTGCCAGCTGCCTGTCACCAGATTGGTACGGCTCAGCAGGGAGTAATAGCGTTGCTTGCCGCCCTCCTCGACACCCGCCGGCACTGTGGCGCAGGCCACCACGGTGCTGTCGCCAGAGGAGGCGATCTGCACCAGAAACAGGCTGCTCGCGTTTGTGGGCTGGGTCCCGGCGACATACTCGGACCAGTTGCTCACACCGTCAAGGTCCCAATCGGCTGCTGCGGCTGCATCGAAGTTATTGGTCGCGCCCCACTGTGCCAGCCACCAGACCGGCGTGTTGTAAGCTGTCCGCTCTTCTGCGCCGGGCGAGCCGCCCGGGAGCACGCTCGCACGCCAGCTTGACGGCAAGGCGTTGTCCCACTTTGGATGGAGCAGCGCGAGCGACGGACCCTGGCCGTCGGCTGCTGCGGGCCATGGGGCAAAGGGGCTGTAGGTGACGCGGTCGATCTCATTGGAGGCGGCATCGAGCAGTTCGAGCGTCTCGCCGGCGTTGTCCAGCGCGCCGACTGACCAGACCGTGGCCCCGGCGATGCCCGGGCCGGAGGCGAGAACCCACCGGGCGCCGGGGTTCAACAGCGCCCCAGGCGGGAAGGCGTAGGTGAGGCCCTGCGAAAAGGAGTAGCCCGTGAGGTCGAGCGCGGCCCCGCCCGGATTGTACAGTTCAACAAACTCGGGTTGGCCGGCTACTGCCGGATGGTAGTGGATTTCAGAGATGACGAGATGTCCTTGGCGCCAGTCAAACGGAAGCGCGCCCATATCAGCGCGCGAGCCGTCAGGATCACGCGGGGCGGCCGGATCGCCGGCATCTACGGCTGCGGAGCCTGTCTGGAGGGCGAAGTTGTCTTGGCTCGGACGCAGGAACTGGGGTTCGGCAAAGCGGTTGCCGGTTCCGGGAACAGGCTCTGTGTCGGAGAGGGTATAGGAGACCTGGAGCGAGGAGCGCGTGTCACAGGTGAAGGGCGCTGCTGTTGCGTGCGAGACGATGCAGTTGCGAACCGTCGCGGCACCTCTGCCTGCGCCCGGATTCTTCTCGTAGACGGCGACGGCGTGCGTGACATCGCGGAAGGTGTTGTTCTCGATGAGGCCGTACGAACCCGCGTCTTTGATGCCGAGGCCCATGCCGACCTCCTTGATGATGTTACGTCGGACAATCGCAGTCGAGGCCTGCCCGATTGAAACGGCCTTGTCGAAGCAGCGTTCGATCCGGTTGTTCTCGACGAGCAGGTCGAGGGTGCCCTCGCCGATGTCGATGGCGTCGTTGTTGTCGCCCATGAAGTCATGCAGATAGTTGCCCCGGATGATGCCGCCCTGGATGCCGTCGTAGTCGATGGCGTCGGTATCGACCGTCAGGCCGGACGAGTAGAATTCGCACCCTTCAACACGCGCGTAACGCGCTCGCTTGATATTGATGCCATCGCCGATCACACCCATGACGATGCGGCTCTGTTCGAGGATCGTCAGGTTGCCCTCCTGTACGAAGATCGGGAGTTGCGCCTCCGCGATGTCGAGTCCGCGCATCAGCAGATCCGAACCGAAGGCGGAGATGGCGGCCTTCATGTTGACCGGGTCGGCGGCGGCCAGGGAGGCCCCGCGGAGGATCACGTTGGAGAGGATGCCGGTGTGGTCGGCATGGTGGAAAGCAAGGCCGCCCCAGCGTGGCTCAAGGCTGCCCGCCTGGGCGAGCGCGGGGTCGAGGTACTGGCGGGCGCGGGCGTTGTCGTTGGTGTTGGGTTCGATACGGACCGGGGAGAGGGGCGTGCCTTCCATCCGCACCTCACCCTGCACGTAGAGGCTTGCTGAGCCGGGCATCTGGAGGGTCACCCCGGACTGGACTGCCAGGCAGGCGTTGGAGGGGACATAAACATCGCCGGTGGCCAGCCAGGGCGAGCCGGCGGCGGTGAGCGTGAAGGTGCCTGTGATGGTGGACGGGAGCAGGCTCTCGCCCGAAGGGAGGAAGAAGGCCTCGATGCTCAGCCCCGTGGCGGCACTGGGTGTAAACGTCAGGCTTGCGGAGGTGTTGGTCTCTGTCGTGCCGAACGCGTAGGAGAGGCTGGCTGCCATATCAAAGCCGAGGTCGCTGTAATTGACCGACGACTGATGGAGTTCAACCGCGAGCAGATTGACACCCTCCACCAGGGGCGTGTTTTGGAGCGTGAACGGAAGAAAGGCGTTTTCGTCCGGCGAACTGGTTCCGGTGATGTTCGAAGAGGCGAAGGTGGCGGGGGTGACAGCGCCCGCAGGCATGTTGGAACGCAGGATTTCCGTGCCGTTGAGGTAGACGATCACGCCGTCGTCGCGCAGAAGCTGGAGGCTCAGCGCCGTGACTGCGGCGGCGTTGGCAACGGTGAAGGCGCGCCGGAAAAGGGCGCAGGTGATGAGGTTGGAGGAGGCGCCGATGACGGTGGCTTCATCGCCGTCGCCATAGCCGAGCTGGCCTTCGCCAGAAGCCCAGGCGGCGTCGTCAAAGGGCGGCTGGTTCCAGCGGGGGACTTCATTGGTGACCACGCGGTAGCGCCAGGTCGAGCCCGCAGGGAAGAGCGAGGTGACGGCGTTGCTCGTGATGGTCCAGTAGGCAAAGGTCTGCCCGATGTCCGGCTGTGCCGTGAGGGTGACCGGGACAGCGGCGAGCAGGGCGTTGGTGAGGCCGTTGATGAGGGGGATGCGGTTGGCCAGGAGGCGTCCGCCGCCAGGGGTCGTGGTCTGGATGGACGCAGTCCCGGAGCTCCCCATCAGGGTGGCGAGGTGCTGCAGGACATTGGCCGGGCGTGCGCGGGCAAAGGTCTTGATCTCCTCGACCTCGGCCTCCCAGGCCGCCAGGGAGGCGATGCCGCTCTGAGACGCATATTTCGCCACGTAGTAGGGCATCTCGGAGCGAATCCGTGCGGCTTCGCGGTCAATGATGGGGATGACCCGGCTGGGGTGGAATGTGCTGTTCATGTGGGCTGCGAACCGCTGGGCAAAGAGCTTCCGGAACTCGGCATTCTGCAGCAGCTCATGGAAGACCTCCATGTTGGCGGCCATGTCCGCGAGTTGGTTCTCATTCTCGTTGCCGCCGAGCAGGGCGCGGTCAAAGTCGAAGAAGCCCCAGCGCCACCGGCCGCCTGCCCGGCGGTCGCGCCACCATTTGCGGTTTTGGAACCAGGAGGTGTCATCCACAAAGCTGCCGGCGCTCACGTAGTCGATGAGGTTGCCGATATCGACCTGGGAGCAGACGTGCGCGTAGTTCGTCGGGTCTGACAGGCTGTGTGTGCTCAGGAAGGCGGTCAGGGCGAGCCAGGTATCCTCGCTGCCGTAGGCGAGGATCGGATCAGCGCCGGTGCCGACACCATCCATTTCGTAAAAATCAACCTGTTCCAGCGGGATCTTGTCATTCAGTGCGGCGAACATCTCATCCAGCTTTTCACGCAACTCCAGCAGGCCATAGTAAGCGCCGTTGAGGAAGGCGACTGCGGGACGGTAGGCCTGCAAGCCGCAGTCGATCTGATTTTCCATGAGCTTGACACAGAGGCTGTCACGGAAGTAGGCGTCGTTCCAATCGTCGCAGCCGTTACGGAAGACAAAGCGGTCGAAGAGGCCGAGCGGCTTTTCAGGGAAGAGGTGGTAGCCGAGTTCGGAGGTGCCGTACTTGCCGTCAAGGTAGATCGTGAAGGGCTTCTGTGCGCCGAGGAAGGTGTTGTAGCTGAAGAGGCGCAGGCCGGCGTCTACCTGGAACGCGGTGTTGGAGGGGGAAGTCGAGAAGTGGACCGATACCGGGACCTCGCGTTCCTTGAGGCTGTTCTGGAAGATGCCGGTCACAGGGTCAAAGAAGAGCAGGGGGTCGACCACCAGAGAGACCACGGGCAGGTCCGGCTTGCGCTGGTTCACGAGGAAGGTGCGGGTGGCCACAGGTCCGGGGTGGAGTCCTGCGGCGAAAGCGCGGGCGCGCACCACGGTGGTTGTGGTGACCAGGAAGGCGTTGGTATAGAGCAGCGACGCGGAGGTCGGCTGGCTGCCATCCAGCGTGTAGCGGAGCGCGGAGGAGATGCCTGTTCCGGACGAGAGCGTGACCGTCACGGAGCCCGTGACAAAGAGCGGCTCTGCGGGAGAGACGGTAACGGCGGGGGCGCGATGGAGGTTGTGGTCCAGTTGGGGCGCGCGGTTGGGGGTGCCGGCTGTAGGTTCCCCGAAATAGCCCCACTGGCCTCCGCCGTCCGGGAGGCGGCCGTAGGAGATGTCGGTCTGCTGCAAGCCAAAGGTGACGCCGTCGATCAGGCTGCCGCCTGGCGTGAAGAGTCCGACCTGTTCGCCGTCCGCAGAGAGCTTGAAGTTGGCGTGATAGGCGCGGGTCACAAAGCTGGTGTTGGGCCAGAAGGGGCGGGTCAGTGTGAGCCCGGGATGTGAGTCATAGCCGTCAGCCCAGACGAGCAGGAAGCCCTTCGCGGGAATGACGGCGCCGGACGGGATGCGCCAGCGGAAGGGTTGCTCCAGGTTGTCGGAGAGGTGGTAGCCGCTGAGATCCACGGCGGCATCGCTGTCATTGTAGAGCTCGAGCCAGTCGCCGAAGTCGGTGAAGTCCGCAATTTCAGGCGTAGAGATGGCGTTGCTGGCCATGACCTCGTTGATCCCGAGGAAGCTCCGGCGGAAGACCGCGCCCACGACGGGGCTCGGCACCTGTCCGGACACGAAGGCGCGCACCCGCACCTCGACGGGGCCGGTGATCTCCAGAGGGGCAGCGTAGAGGGGTGACGCGGCGGTCGGTTCGCTTCCGTCGAGCGTGTACCGGAGCACGGCATCAGGCTGTGGAGAGGTGATGGAGAGGAGGAGGCTTCCGGTGAAGAGGCCGCCGGGGTGTGAGAGGAGCGGCGGCTGGGCCACCGCGGCAAAGGCGCTGCTGTTTCCCGAGCCGGGTGTGGCGGTGTTCAAATAGCCGATGACCTGGGAGACAACCGTGGTCGTGGGCGTCGAGGTGAGTGACAGCTCGCTCATGAGCAGCAAGTCAGAGCTGGTCGAGGAGTTGTTGAGGGCCTGTAGCGCCAGCACATTGGTCCCCTCCAGGAGCAGATGCGAGAAGGCGCTCAGGTCCACATTCAGAAATTCGATTGCGAGGGATTCACTGCGGGTGGCGGGCGCGCGGGAGTTCCAGACCGGGAGGGCCGGCGCGTTATTGGAGGCGACGAGCGTGCCGTTGAGCCAGGCGACAAAGCCGTCGTCAAACTTGACGCGCAGCGTCATCTGGTCCATACTGGCGCTCTCCTGCAAGAAGAAGGGGTAACGGATGAAGGCTGAGCCTTGCTTGCCATACATTTCGGAGTAGAGATCCGTCTGGAAGAGGGGGCGGTAATCAGGGTCCGTGTCATAGCCGACCCCGTTTCCCGCGGGGGTCCAGGCGCTGTCAACAAAGGCGGGGGTGTTCCAGTTCGCCGCAAGCTGGGTTGCGTTGGTCGGCACGAGATAGCGTCCCTGGGTGCCGAAGGAGACGGGGGTTTCGACGCGTGTGCCCAGGGAGTCAACGCCGTAGCTGACATCGGCCGCCTGCGGCGGGAAGACGGGCGCAAACGCAGACTCCAGGGTCAGGTCGTTGCGGAAGAGCGCGAGGTATTCGCCGTTGCTGTCCAAGCTGAAGTTGGTGTGGAGCGTGTTGTTCGGGTCTGTGCGGTTCTTCTGGGAGGCGAAGACGATGAGCTGTCCGTAAGGGGGGATCGAGACATCTGGGAAGGTCCAGAGCGTGGGCGTGTCCGCCTGGTCAGTGAGGTGCCAGCCTTTGAGCGAGATGGTGCGGAAGGTTGTGTTGCAGAGTTCGATCCAGTCGGAGTACTCGCCCTCCTCGTCGCGCAGGGTGCTCCGGTTGGAAGCCATGATTTCGCTGATGATGACCGAGCCCGGCGGGAGATAGGCTGAGTTGGTCGTCCCGGGCGTTCCGGTGTCGGGCAAGGCGTGCCAGTTGGCCGCGGTGTTTCCATAAGCCAGGGGGTCTGTGCGCTCCAGGGCGCCGCCCAGTCCGTCTGCGGCCAAGGGCCACGGGAGCTGGTCCTGATAGGTGACCTCGTCCACCACGAAGCGTCCGAGGGTGCCGTCTTCCTCCACGGTGTTCGGGGCGCGGAGGCGGACCGTGTCGCCCGCGTTGTTGAGCGCTTTTGACCAGGGGCCGAGAATCAGCAGGTTGGTGCTCAGGCCATAGCTTTGGCGGAAGGCCTCCACCGCATTCGTGGAGAGGACGAGGGCGAACTGGCCCGGCAGCAGTGTCAGGTTGGTGGGGAAGGCATAGCTGATCCCTCCTGTCAGCGTCCAGGTGTTGGTCGGCTCCTGGAGGTTATAGAGCGGGACGGGCTGCGCGGAGATATTCAAGAGCTCCACATATTCGCAGGCGAGGCGGTTCAGCGCATTCGAGTCTGCTGGATGATACATGATTTCGTTGATGATGACCGGGCCGATCTTGGGTCCTGCGTTGCGTGCGCCTGCGCCGGCTCTGAAGGCCTCGACTGTGGCGGGGTCGCTGACCCCGAAAGTGGGGCTGCTCAGTGTGATGAAGGGGCCTGTGCCGTCCGGATAGCGGCCGAAGGAGAACCCGTTCTGAGAGGCTTCGTACGGGTATTGGTCGACAAAACGGACGAGCTGATCAGACGCGTTCGCCTCCGAGAGATAGAGCCCCTCGCCCTTGGCGCTGAGGGAGAAGGGGACGAGTCCGCTCAACAGCTGGGACTGATAGACGACCCGGTAGCCGAGGGGCGGGATCACGGTGCCCTCCGGGAAGCGGAATTTCTTGCGCACGACCGTGTCGTCGCTCAGGTACCAGCCTGCGAGGCTGATGGTGTTGGTGGTCAGGTTCCGCAACTCCACGGCATCCTCTTGCGGCGGGTCGGTGTGCGCCAGCACTTCATTGAGGACAACGTCTTGCAGGAAGGCGGTATCGGATCCGCCCGGGGAGCCGCTCAACTGTGCGCTGGCCACCCAGCTGGCCGGGTCCGCGGCCGGGGCTGCGGGGTCGCTGAGGACAAGCGAGCTGCCGAGTCCGTCGGCTGCGAGCGGCCAGGGCGCCTTGTTGTTATAGGTGACGGTGAAGACCGTGGCGCCCGCGGCGTCGGCGAGGGTGACGGCTTCGCCCTGGTTGCTCAGTTGTCCGGTATAGGCCCCTGCGGCGAGGTTCGTCACAGCGGGGTAGAGCGCGATGAAGGCCGGGCGGTTGACCGCCACCACGAGATAGCCCTTTGCTTCGATTACGGAGGGCAGGGGGAAGGTGTAGCTGATGCCTGCAATGAAGCGCCAGCCGCCGACATCGACGGCTGTGTTTCCGGCATTGTGGAGTTCAACAAATTCATTCGTGCTGCCGCCCACGGGATTATACATCAGTTCGCTGAGCACGAGCTGTGCATTTGCAGCAGGAACAACCATGAAGTGCAACGCACTCAAGGCCAAGAGGGAAAGCGAGCGCCTTCCAATACGACGACCGTACAGAACGAAAATATTATTAGTCATACCACCACCCCAACCTTTCACACACTATAATCTAGCTTGAAAGTATGAGGCTTCCGGGGCACAATGTAAAGCCGTTAATGTCAATAGAAATTGTAGAAATTAATTACCGGTATCTTCATTTTTTCCTACAGGGTTACTTGGAGGGGCAAAGCCCCTTATGCGACAGGCAGAGTGAACCAGAAGAGGCTTCCGTGGCCAGCTTCGCTTTCGACTCCGATCGTGCCGCCTTGGGCCTCTGCCGCGAGTTTGCAGAAAGCCAATCCCAGGCCTGTTGATGACGCGTCGGCGCGTTTGGCGTGTTGAGAGACGACAAACTTTTCGAAGATGCTCCCCTGCTCCTCCAGCGGGATGCCCGGGCCGTGGTCTTTCACCCAGATCCGGACCTTTCCGTCAGGTGCGGGTTCTGCACCCAGGAGGATATCTGTAGCCGACGGGGTGTATTTGATCGCATTGGACAGCAGGTTGCCGAGGATGCGTGCGCTCAGATCCTGATCGCAGAAGACCGGCGGGCACCCTTCGGCGAGCTGCTGGGTGACGCGTCTGCCGGAGAGGGGATCCACGACCTGTTCCAGGGCGTCGCGGAAGAGCGCTTCAAGGGTCACGCGCTGGCAATCCAAGGTTAACTGCGTATGCTCCATCCGGCTGAGATCAACGACGGTAGAGACCATGCGGCTGAGGATCCGTGTACACTGGATCGCTGTACGGAGGCCGCTCAGCTCTTCTTCGTCAAGCCGCGTGGCGCCGGAGGTCTCCACGGCCCGTAAATGGCAGAGCATGGCCATGAGGGGGCTCCGCAAGTCGTGAACCAGCATGTGCACAAAGGTATCCCGCTGGCGTTCGAGGTCCTGCAAATAGACATGCTGTTCGGCCAGGCGGGCATAGGCGAGGCTCAACGCAAGATGGGTGCGCACGCGGGCCAGGACCTCTGCCTCCCGGAAGGGCTTGGTGATGTAATCGACTGCGCCCAGGTCAAAGCCCTTGGTGATCTCCTCTGTTGAGGCGAGTGCACTGAGGAAGAGGATGGGAATGGAGCGGAGGCGATCATCCTCCTTGAAGCGTCTGCAGACCTCATAGCCGTCCATCCCCGGCATACGGACATCCAGCAACAGCAGGTCCGGCATCTCCTCTTGGGCAGCAGCCCAGGCGTGTGCGCCAGAGGTGAAAAAGCGCAACGAGTAGGGCGTCCGTGAAAAGAAGAGGTGAAGCAGATTTAAATTATCTGGTTCATCGTCAACGAACATGATGATCGGAGAGGAATGTTTATCGTCCATGTCTACACTTTTGATCCTTTTTTTTATTTATTGTTGCAGAAGCTTTGACAGAAAGCAAGATACCAGAGAGGAGGAGCGCGTAATTCTATACATGGCGACATGAGTGTCCGACGAACATGGAGCGGCGCGGCTTCCCGCGCCGGCCGGAACGCGAAGGCGTTCCGCTCCATCGCCATGTATAATTACAGGTTATAATGTCCTACGCCCCTTTCGCTTTTTTCCGACTAGCATAACAAGAGGGCTAAGGGGTAGAATAATACTTATAGTAAAAGGAGGGAAGTATATGATTAATCAGAGGGAAGTGCTGGTTCGTGCGGTCAACAGGGGGAGTTCCGCCCCAAACAAATGTGCTTGTCAGCGGTGCGATTGCGAGAAACACTTTTTCGGGAAGGCTCCGAAGTTCATGGATACTGTTTATGAATCATGTGGGCAAGACAGGTATGGAAACACGGTGTATGCGAAGACCTCGAATAATCTCTTCACATGTTTGCGCTGCGGCGCACGCGATATACAATCCGTCTTCACGTATGAAATTTATTAAGCTGTTGCGAGCTACTGTTTTCCACGACGATCAGAACACGAAAGCTTGGGGCAAGACGTTTAATATCGTAAAAAAAAAGGGCGCTTATGAATTGTGAATGGGGATGGCTAGCTTGCACGTTCTTGGGATGTGATTTCGACCTGAAAACGTGTGTTTGTCAGCGGTGCGGACGTGTGAAGCATCTTTACAAGGAAGCGCCGAAGTTTATGGATACTGCTTACGAGTTGTGCGGACAAGACAAGTATGGTCGCATGGTGTACGCGAAGACATCGAATACGCTCTATACCTGTTCACGCTGCGGCGCATGTGAAGTTCAATCCGCCTCCACGTATGAAAATCATTAACCCATTGCAAACTACTGTGCCAGCCCCCTGAGGAGGCAGTAGCGCACGATGTCGGTGTTGGACTTTAGGTGAAGGCGTTCGAGGACGCGCGTACGATAGGTGGAGACGGTCTTGATGCTCAACTGCATATCCGCGGCGATGGTCTTGACGGTGTCCCCTTGGCCGAGGCGTATCAGAACGTCCAGCATCCGGCCCTTCAACGGTGGCGCACCCTCGGGGTGAAGGGGTGCGTGCGATTTGCCCAGATTCGCCGCTAGTTTCTCAGCAAGGGACGGGGTCAAATAGCGGCCGCCCCCAAGAAGTTTATGAACAGCTTTCAGCAGATCGTCTTCAGAGCACTCTTTGGATAAGTACCCCATGGCACCGACCTCAAATACGCGTATGGCAATGGCATCATCCGCCAAGCCCGTCAGCACCAGGACAGGCAAGGCGGGCCAGTGTTGCTGGACTTCTTGCAGGATCTCCAGTCCGGAACGGCCGGGAAGCCCTATATCCAGGAGCATCATATCCCAGGCCACGGTCTTCAGCAAGCGGAGTGCCTCATCACCGTTGCTGGCTTCGCCAATCACGGCCCCTGGAAATGCGGCCTTTAACAGGCGGGCCACGCCGCTCCGCAGGACTGTATGGTCATCGACAAGTAAAAAAGAACTCATAAAAACTCCTTGATTTGGAGTTGTGAAATTACCAGAATGAAGAATGAAAATCAACCCCTATATGTTGCAAAAGAGGGTTTTAACTAGGGACATTTAACACGGAAGTTTCCTTGTACCCCTGTTGCCTCTTTGATAAGCTTTGCCACGAGGTGAAATTAACACGAAAAAGTATTTATTAAACCACGCGCCGTCGGATCGCATGACGCGGTTGATCATCTGGGGGGTGCTCTTGATCGGCCTCATGCTGACCCTTTCAGCCACCTGGAATAGTAAAGTCAATATCGAGCGGCTGGAAGATCAGGAATTTAGAACGAGCTGTAGCGCCACGGAACGGATGATTACGCGTCGGCTGGATCAGCATGCCCGGATCCTGTGGAGCGGTGTTGCGTTATTCAACGCCTCGGATCGGGTGACGCGGGAAGAGTGGCGCCGCTTCACCCAGGGGCTTAGGATCGAGAAGCAACTGCCAGGCGTCCAGGGCTTTGGTTTTGCCGTGCTGGTTCCGCGTGAAGCCTTGGCACAACACACGCAGGAGATCCGCAACGAGGGCTTCCCGGAGTACCAGGTGCATCCAGCAGGGGAGCGGGAACGCTATTCCTCGATCATCTATTTGGAGCCGTTCGCGGGCCGTAATCTGCGGGCCTTCGGCTATGACATGTTTTCAGAGCCGGTCCGGCGGGCCGCGATGGAGCACGCACGGGACTCAGATGCTGTCGCCCTTTCCGGCAAGGTGATTCTGGTGCAGGAGACAGACCGCGAGGTTCAATTCGGAGCCTTAATGTATGTGCCGGTCTATCGCAATGGCATGCCCACAGCGACGGTTGAAGAGCGCCGGGCCGCTATTATCGGCTGGGTGTATAGTCCGTATCGGATGAATGATCTCTTCCTGGGGATCTTGGGCGCGCAAAATAGTAGCCTTAAAAAAGGGCTTCGCCTGTCGATCTTTGACGGCGAGCATATCTCCCCGGAGAGCTGTCTCTTTGCCGTCTCGTCCGGGCGCGACGTGCTGGCTGTGAAGGGCCAGTTGGAAAAGCGGCTCCGGATTGAGTATAACAGCCATGCTTGGACGCTCTTGTTTCGACAACCGAAGAGCGGCTTCTGGACGATCAAATATGTGGGTGCCTGGGTGATTTTCAGTGGTGGAACAGTCGGCACCCTCTTGGTTTGTCTTCTCTTGCAGGTCTTGCTGGATACTCGGCGTAATGCCCAGCAGTTGGCGGAACAGATGACCGCTGATCTGCAGACGAGCAAGGAGTCGCTCCTCCGGACTGCGGAACGCCTCTCCTTGGCTGTGCGTTCAGGCGGCATCGGCATCTGGGACCTCGATGTGACAACGAGCCGTCTGGTCTGTGATGAGCAGATGTTCCGGCTCTATGGCATGACGCCATCCCCCTCTACCGACCTGCATGAGACCTGGCATGCGAGGATTCATCCGGATGACCGCCAGCGCGTTGACGAGCGCATCCAACTCGCGTTGCGAGGGGAGAAAGAGTATGAAGATGACTTCAGAATCCTCTGGCCGGATGGAACCGTCCGGACTATCCGTGGCTTTGCAAGTGTGCAGCGCGATGTCTCCGGCAGGGCGCTGCACATGATTGGCACCAACTGGGATATAACCGAGATGAAACGTTCGGAGGACAGTATCAAGCGCCAAGCCAGCCTGATCAACGCCCTGCTGGACTCCATGCCTGACATTATCTTCTTTAAAGATCTCGAGGGGCGTTATCTGGGGTGCAATCCGAACTTCCTCACGTTTGTAGGCGTGTCAAAGGAGGAACTTCTCGGCAAGACAGACTATGAGCTCTTTGATCAGTCTGCTGCGGAGGCCTATCGGGCGAATGATCGCCGGGTGATGGAACTCCGCGAGCCTCGCCACAATGAAGAGTGGATCACCTATCCGGATGGACGAAAGGTTCTGCTGGATACCCTCAAGGCCCCCTATTGGGGCCCAGACGGGGAACTGATCGGCATCCTGGGCATCGGCTGCGATATCACGGCGCACTATCAGGCGGAGGTTGCGCTTCTGGAGAGCGAGGCCAACTTCCGGACCTTCTTTGAGACCATGACCGACATGCTTCTGGTGGCAACCCAAGACGGACGTATCCTGCTTGCCAACGCGGCACTCGCGCGGACATTGGGATACACCAATGAAGAGCTTTGCAAGATGCGTGTGCCGGAGTTGCATCCACCAGAAACGCGGCAAGAAACCGAAGCGAATTTTGCAGCGATGTTCCCGGGCGAGCGCGAAAGCAGTCCTTTGCCGTGGGTCTGTAAAGACGGCAGCCAGGTGCCAGTCGAGACCCGTGTCTGGCTCGGGCACTGGAATGGCGTGAAGTGCCTCTTCAGTGTCAGCAAGAACCTGTCAACAGAGCGCGAGGCCAATCAGCGTTTCGAACGTCTTTTCCGGAACAATCCCTGCCCGATCGCGCTGACCAGCCTGCCGGACCGACGCTTCATCGACATCAACGACGCCTTTTTGAAGGCGCTCGGCTTCACGCGCGAAGAGGTCATCGGTCAAAGCTCGGCGTCTCTGAAGCTCTTTGCGAAGGAGGAGCAACGTCTTGCTGTGAACGACCGCCTAAAGAGAGAGGGACGCCTTGCCGACTTTGAGGTGCAGATGCGGCGTAAGGATGGGTCGTTCATGGACGGACTCTTTTTCGGTGAAACGTTCTGCAGTCAGGGGCAGCACTACTTTCTGTCTGTCATGACCGACATTACAGCGCGTAAGCATGCGGAGCGGGAACTGTCCAGACTTTCCGTGATCCAGCGCGCGCTGATGCGCTTAGCCACCGAGTTTGTCAATGTGCCCTTAGAGCGGCAGAATGCGGCAATTAACGAGTCGCTGGAGACCATGGGCCGTCTGATCCACGCGGATCGCGCCTATCTGTTCTCCTACAACTTTGAGGCCGGGGTGATGACCAACACCCATGAGTGGTGTCAGGCCGGGGTCACGCCTGTCATGGACAATCTCCAGTCCGTGCCGTTTACGAGTTTTGCTGACTGGGTCGCTGTGCATCGACGGGGTGCCCGCATCCATATCCCGTATGTTGTCGCGATGCCGAAAGAGGACCCCCTGCGGGCGTTCCTTATTCCGCAAGGCATACAATCCCTTATCTCGCTGCCGCTGATGCAGGACAACGTGTGCCTCGGCTTTGTAGGGTTTGACTCCGTGCTACAGGAGCGCCGCTGGAAAGAGGAGGAGGTCGCCTTGCTTCAGGTGCTCGCGGAGCTCTATGCGCACTTCGAGTCCCGCAGAAGCATGGAACGCGAAACCCAGGAGCTTCAAAAACGGCTGACCGAGGCGCGGGATGCGGCGCAAGAGGCTGCGCGCGCAAAGAGCCTCTTCCTGGCGAACATGTCACACGAGATCCGGACCCCCTTAAATGCGATCCTCGGGTATGCGCAGATCATGGGGCGCGAGTGTGTTGCACGGGACTGTCCGATGTCGAAAAAGCTGGGTTCCATCACGCGGAGCGGCGAACATCTCCTGGAACTGTTGAACGACTTGCTGGATCTTGTCCGCAGCGACACCAAGGAGCTCAAACTCTCGATAGGCATATTTGACTTCTATCAGGCACTGGAGGACGTACGGCTGATATTTGTGAAGCATCCTGCAGCACAGGTGTTGACGTTGCAGGTGTCCTATACGCCGGAGGTGCCGCGCTTCATCCGTTCAGATTCTGGAAAGGTCCGGCAGGTGCTCGTGAATCTGGTCGGCAACGCGCTGAAGTTCACGGAAAAGGGAGGGGTCCGCCTCTCCGCCTCTCTTCTGCCGGACAGCGCGTCGGAGACCCTCACGCTGGCGGTGGATGTCGAGGACACCGGATGTGGCATCCGGCCCGAGGAGAAGGAGCACCTTTTTGAACTTTTCTACACGCACACGGAACGCGGAGGAAAGGCACCGAAAGGGACAGGTCTCGGCCTCCCCTTATGCCGGCGTTACGCGCGCGCGCTGGGCGGTGATATCGCGTTGATTCGAAGCCTCCCCGGGGAGGGGAGTTGCTTCCGCTTCACCTTCAAAATACGGGCAGCCGAACCGGCCGCCCTTGAACAGCGGAGCAAAGGCGTCGTACGTCGGATTGCTTCCGGCCAGCCGCCCTGCAGGATCCTGGTGGTCGATGATGACTCAGACAACCGCGAGATGCTGGTTGAGCTGCTGGAACCGGTCGGAATCCGGGTCGAGACAGCCGCCAGCGCCGCCAGCGCCCTCAGCCGGCTGCGCCAATGCCTGGACATCGACCTTGTGCTGATGGACATACGAATGCCAGAGATGGACGGTTACGAGGCTATCCGGCATCTGCGAGAAATGCCAGGCGGGGAGAAGTTTGCCGTGTTGATCGTGAGCGCCTCAGGGGATGGCGACGAGCAGGAGGCGGTTCTCGCCGCTGGTGCGAATGGATATGTTCCCAAGCCCGTGCACCGCGAGAAACTGTTGGAGGAGATCCGGCGCGTGACAGGGCTCCAGTATGAATATGAGCCTCAGGCGCTCATCATTCCTCAAGGGAAGCCCGCCATTGATGCCGAAGCCCTCTCACGCTTGCCCGTTGAAATGTGCCACCTGCTCAGCCAGGCCTTGCATCGCGGGGACATCCAGCAGTTGCGCAGCTTGGTGGATACCCTTGAGCGCGACCATGCCGCGCTTGCCAATGGCATCCGCATCCTGATCGATGCTTACGATTATGACCATCTGCGTCAGCTGATAGAAGAAAGAGTCGTTTTACCGTAGGAGTGTCATGAGGCTGCCGCGCTCATCGGTGAGGGTGCGGATGTTCCGCACCTCTGACCAGTTGACATCGCGGATTTTTTGCGGGCGGTTGGGATAATGATACGAGTTAGGCTGTCGGGTCATGAAGACCCAGATCGCGCCGATGGTGATATTCGAGTCCATGTATCCGATGGAGCCGTAGGCGCAGACGCCCAAGTCAGAAGCGATAGATTTGCAGATGGGCAGCAGGTCAATGTGCCAGTTGCTGATGTGTACCGCCAGCATGCCGTCCGGCGCAATCCGGTCGAAATAGAGCTGGAAGGCTTCCCGCGTGGTCAAGTGGTACGGCACGGCATCGCCATTGTAGGCGTCAATGACGAGCAAGTCATACAGGGGGTCCCGCTTCGGGTTGAGCTGATGGTTGGCGCGTTCCCGCTCCAGCATGCGGCGCGCATCCCCCACGACGAGGTCGATCGCGGCGGCCGAGGTTGGCAAATAGGTGAAGAGGTTGGCATTCGTCGCCACGTCGATGACCTGCGTATTGATCTCATAGAAGCGGAAGAGATCACCGGGGCGCCCATACGTGGCCAGCGTGCCGGCTCCGAGTCCGACGATGCCCACCTTCATCGGGAGGCCTTGCTGATATTTCGGATGCGCGTTAAACGCGATGCCCCCGCCGGTTGGGCCAAAGTAAGAGGTCGGGATGTGTTGCTGGTCTTGCGACATGAGTTGCATCCCGTGTGTGGTCTGGCCATACCACAGAAAATGGAGCGGCGTCATGCGCGAACCGTCCTTATAGAACGTCTGCGTAACCGCAAGGCAGCCATAGAAGTTGCGTGACCGATACAGGGTCGTCGACTCTGTCCGCCGCTGCGTGTAATGAGCCAACACCAGCCACAGGATCATGCTGAGGCAGGCCACGGGGAGGCGATAACGAGGGACTGTGCGCCACGCGACCAGTCCGGAGCAGAGGGAGAGGATCAGGGGATATTCCCAGACCTGGGTAAAGAGGACCGGCGCCAAGAAGGACGAGGTCAGTCCGCCGAGGGCACCGCCGGCGGAGATGAAGAGATAGTAGCGCGTCAGTTTGCTGGCCTCCGGCCGCGTCTCATAGAGCCACCCGTGCAACAGGGAGCCGACAATGAGCAAGAGCGCAAGGCCTGCCGAGGCATTGGGGACAAAGCTGCCGGTCCCCCAGAGGCCGCGCGCGTAGGCGGCGGCGATCAAGGTGATGACGGCACCAAGAGACCAGAGCCAGCGGCAACAGAATGTCCAGGAAGAAAAGCCAATCACATAACTCAGCAAGAACGCAGAGAGCAGAGCCACCCACACAAAGGGCATGGGGGTGACATCAATCGAGAGATAGACCGTAATGGCGTTCAGCAGGAAGGCGCTTGTGGCCGGCAAGAGGAGCCAGAGGAATTCGGGAATGCGCGAATGCGGGAATGCGCGAATGGCCTCCGTCGTCTCTGTACCGTCAGACCTGTCCGACAAGTCCGACTTGTCAGACCCGGCAACCTGCCCGCCCAAGCGCTTCGCCAGCTTGGCGAGCAAGGCCACATAGCCCGCGAGGCAGAGTGCAAAGCCCAGCCACTGCCAGGTGAGCGGCACAAAGGGCTCCAGCAGGAAGGGATAGATGAGCAGACCGCAGAACGACCCGAAGTTGGAAATCGCATACAAGCGATAAACATCCGTTCTCTGTGGTTGCGCCCCTTGGGAGACCCAGGACTGGACGAGGGAGGAGTTTGCGGAAAGGAGAACATAAGGCAGCCCCACGAAGAGCAAGACGCAGAACAAGACCTCCAGTGTCGGGTCTTCGCTGGTTCCAAAATAGTTTTTGAGGAGGGGGCGCAGGCAGACCATGCCGAGCGTCCAGAGGATACTGCCTGCCAAGAGGTAGAGATGCCGCTTTGTGTGGCGATGGGAGTCTTTCCTGTCGGCGCCCGCAAGGAGATGCGCATAGCCATAGCCGACGAGCAGCAGCGTCTGGTAGACCGCCAGGCAGACCATCCAGACAGACGCACTGCCGCCGAAGACGGGCAGCAAGGTCCGTCCGGTCAGGGGTTGAACCAGAAAGAGAAGAAAGGAGCCAAAAAACACCGTCAAGGCTGGCAGGCGTCTATCATGAAATAAGGACGGCAATAAAGGCATGGTCAAGAATCCTCGGTGTTCTAGAAAGAATGTCTCTGCACATTAACCGCGCCGTGATAAAAAGTCAAGTTGAAACCCAAAAGCCCCTTTTCACCGCGGTCTGTCATTATTAAGGACACCGAAAAGGTGAAAAGGGTGTCCGATGAAAAAAGCGCTTCTGTCAAATGCGTGGACACCGTAATCTAAAGGGATGAAAACGATGTCTACTCTCACATTCAGGGACAACCTTGCGAAGTTCAAACAGCAATACGCCGCCATGCGGACAAAGACTGCGAAAGGGAAAACGCTGGATTCATTATGCCAGACATACGGGTGCTCCCGTAAATACTTGAACAAGCTATTGAGGGGGAAACGCGTATACCGCCCTCACAGGGGGCGCGGGCCGAGCTACGGCGAGGAGGATAGAAAGCTGCTGGGCAGACTGTGGGCCGCCGCCGGACGGCCATGCCCGGAATATCTGAAGACCATGCTCGCAAGGACGGCATCCGACTATTGCGCCCTCGGGAATGAAGTTCGCGCGGATGCGCTGGGGAAGGTGCTGAGGATGAGCGTGTCCACCATCGGACGATCCCTGAAGCGTGACGGCGTGGCCGGATATCGGAGGAACAAGGCTTCCGGGATGAACGCCTTGAAGTCTTCAATCCCCGAATGCCCCGGCAGCGAGCTGCCCGAGGACTCGGTCGGCACCTGCCAGGTGGACACGGTCTTCCTCTGCGGCGGAAACATGGCGGGGTCGTTCTTTTCAATCGGCAGCCTGACGGATGCGCTGACGCAATGGTTCGAATGCGCCCCGACGTGGAACCACGGGGGTGAAAACACGGCGCAGGCCATGCTTTCAATCGTCGGGAGGCTGCCCTTCGACATCCTCCACATGCACCCCGACAACGGCTCAGAGTTCATCAACTATATCTTCATCGGAAAACTTGCCGAGGCGGTCACGGGCTGCCGGATCAGCCGCTCGCGTGCCTACAGGAAGAACGACAACTGCAGGATAGAGCAGAAGAACGGCTCAGTCGTCCGCGAGTACTTTTCGGACATACGTTTTGACAGGATGGAGCAGTACGACGCGCTGAAGAAGGTCTGCATGGACATCGCCCTCTACACGAACCTGTTCCGCCCCTGCAAGAAGCTTGTGTCCAAGAGGCGGAAGGAAAGCAAAGGCGTCAGGTACATAAAAAAATACGACAAGCCATCCACTCCTCTCGAACGGCTTCTGGCGGTGAAACCTTCCGATCCGCGGGTCCGCCGGTATCTGGACATGTATAGCAAGACAAACTCCATCACGCTGTACAAGTCCATCCAGAGCCAGCTAAGAAGGCTGGTGAGGGAGCTTCATTCAGTGGAGGGAGGCAGCGGAATACCGCAGCCTCCCTCCACTGAATCTGCGGCCCGCCCTCATAGCTCTTTCCACCGCCGTTCGGTGTCCAAGCATTTGACAGAAGCGGTATGCAACTAATCTTCCTTTCGGTGTCCTTCTCTATTGACAGAATACGTCACTGGGTGGTGGAAACAAAGATGTTCCGTCTGGGGAACCTCTTCAACCCGAGCGGGATACAGCTAAAATCATGTTCAGAAGTACCTTGTCATAACCGTTTTCGAGTGCTATACTAAACACCTAAATTCAATTGAAAGATGGGTCATGCGGATTGATTGGGTACAGACGTGGGTGGATACCGTAACAGGACATACGCCGTTATCAGATAAGCTTCTGGACGGGGTGAGGTATGCTTCCATTTTCGTGGGCGCATTGGTGTTATCCTTGATCTTAACACCCATGTGTCGCGAGTTTGTCCGCAAGCTGGGCATGATTGACCAGCCGGATGCCCGGCGTGTCCATAAAAAGCCGATTCCAAGGGGGGGCGGTCTGTCAGTCTTTTTTGCGTTCCATCTGATCCTCGGGGCCTACGTCTTTTTATCAGAGGCCCCCATCGGTGTCGCTTTCTCCTACGCCTTCCAGGGCTCTTTCTTCGTTGCCTCCTTCGCCTTGCTGGCGCTCGGGTTCGTCGATGATAAGTGGGGCATGCACCCCGCGGTGAAACTGACAGGCCAGCTCCTTGTCGCAACCTTCCTTTTTGTGACGGGAGTCCGGGTGGGCGGGATCTTTGTCGCGTTTCCGCTCTGGCTCGACTATGCGGTCACGGTCTTTTGGATTGTGGGGGCTATCAATGCGTTTAACTTGATTGACGGCCTGGACGGCCTGGCATCCGGGCTCGCCATGATCGCCTCCGCCGGCATTGCCGGCTCGCTCTTTTTTGCCGGGCAGTTCACCAGCGTGATCCCCTATCTCGCACTTTGTGGCGCCTGTCTGGGGTTCCTGCGCTATAACTTCCATCCCGCAACCGTCTTTCTCGGGGATACGGGGAGCATGTTCCTGGGCCTTTGCATGGCGGTCCTTCCTTTGGAAAGCGGTTCACGCATGGAGCTGCTGCCAGCCATCGTGGTTCCGCTGTTAGCCATGGGCGTCCCCCTCTTTGACACGCTCTTGGCTATTTGGCGCCGGACCGTGCGCGCGTTATTGCAAAAAAGCAGTGTGGGCCAGGAGCTTGGGAAGCGCATTCGCGTGATGCAGCCCGACAAGGATCATGTCCACCACCGCATCTTGCAGAGCACCCTCAACCAGCGGAACGCGGCATGGGTGTTATACGGGATCAGCGCGGCCCTGGTGGGTGTGGCGTGGCTGGGCGTCATGCTTAAAAAGCAGGGTCCCGGCGTCTTTTTAATGGCCTTCATTGTGGCCGTGATGGTGATTGTGCGCCACTTGGCGCGCCTTGAACTGTGGGATACGGGGAAGCTGCTCTCCAACCAGCATGTCGCGATCAGGAAGGGGTTGATTACGCCCCTGTTCGTGCTCTTCGATCTCATGGCGTTGTCGCTGGCGAGTGTTTTTTCCTATTGGATTATCTATTTGCAAGTGCCGCGTGTGGCGGTGCTGACAAAGCTGCCGCTTTTTGTGGTCTCCGTCTTTGTGATGCTGGTGCTGGCCAAGACCTATCGCCGCGTCTGGAGTCGGACCCATTTCGCGGACATCTCCTATCTGATCGGTGCGGTGTTCATGGGGGCTCTCGTGGGAAGCGCGTTTCTCTGGCTGTTGTATGGGCGCGAACATATTTTCAGGTTTGTCATCGTCTTCATGGCGCTTGCCTCGATTCCGATTGTGGGGATACGGATTGCCGGTGAGACGCTCCGGGGCGCGATGACGTTGATGAAGCGACGTGCGCTGCTCAACAACGAAAAAACGGAACGCATCCTCGTGTATGGCGCCGGCATGCGCTTCCGTAATTATTTGCGCATCCGCGAGGCTATGATCGCCTCCGAGGAAAGCGTAATCGTAGGTATTATTGACGACCATCTCGAGTTTGCCGATCGCGTCATCTACAGCTACGATGTGCTGGGTAATTTATATGATATACCCGTGATCTGCAAAGAGCAGAAGATCAGGCATATTGTCCTGACCTGCAGCCTGCCCCGCGAGCGGCAGAATACGTTGCTGCTTATGGCCAAGGAGGCGAACGTCAAAGTGACCGCCTGGTCGTATAGCGAAAATCACTTGACGACAGGCGCCTAAAGGTCACGGTGTTGCAAACCAGGCCTCTTGCAGCCTGCGGATGGCATCGTAGGGCGTCAGCGAGAGGCAGACCGGACGAACCACAGCAAAATTGATCGCTCCTGCTTGGCGCACGTCGCGCATGTTGCCCGCGTTGATCCCGCCGATGGCCACGGTCGTGAAGGGCGCCGCGCGTATGATCTCCCCTGCGAGCGTTGGCCCCAGCGCCGGATCAGGTATCTCCTTAGTCGGCGTCGCATAGACAGGGCCGACGCCGCAATAATCCGGTGAAAGGGCTTCAGCAGCCTTTGCTTGAAGGGGATTGTGTGTCGAGAGTCCGACCACGCGCAGCGACGGGAAACGACGACGCACCTCGGACACGGGCATGTCCTCCTGTCCCACGTGCACGCCATCGGCCTCCACCTCCTCCGCCAGCGCAGGATCATCGTTCACAATAAATACCGTCCTTGAGCCGCGTGTAATGGAGCGCATATTTTTTGCAATCGCAAGAAGGGTCTCGCGCGGGGCCTTCTTCATGCGCAGTTGCACATAGCGAAGCCCCGCCCGCACAGCCGCCTCCGTGCAAGCCTCGTATGAGGTCGCCGGGTTTGTAATCACCAAATAAAGGCCAAACGTTTCAATCGTCATGAGGGTCTCCCAATAAAAGAGAGAGCACTTTAACAAATTATCCGGGCAAAGCCCATCCCTTAATAAAGATCCCTGACGAGCAAGGCGGACACGCGCTAAATGGCAACATTGTTTTATTGCACATTTTATCAAACAGCTCCAACCCGATAAAAATAAGCGTGATCCAGCTGTGAGTAAAAAATGAAATAGGCCTGATGAGAAAAGGATCCGGAAGCGGGGATAATGGTTAATTTTAAAGGAGTTGTTGTCGTTTTCGAGTCAATCACCCAAATAGGAGTCTCGCCATAAGTCTGACTAAAATAGAGGGCGGAGGGCGCAGAAGAACAAATAGACTTAATTTCTAATGTACGTACAATATAAACGGCTCCTCGCACATTCAGCTTGTGTTTGCCGCCTGGGATAGCTACAATGCCATCATTCCATTCACCACAGGGTCGTTGGCGAGTTCAGTCTGTGTTGAGTCAAAAGACGGGTATGTTACTGCGTAATACAAACAAATGTTTGTGCCACGTGGGAGGAGGTTGACGGATGCGGGTGCTTAGTTTTTTTGAACAACTTTGCCTCGTTCCGCGCCTTCTGTTTCCATGTTCTCCGACGGCTGGGTCGCCGCCGGAGCGCGTCTCCGATGCAACGGGGTTTAAATCATTAACCCAAGTTCATCCTCGTTGCATCGGAGTTTTATTTTGGACTTGCTTCAGGCGCGGGAATATGGTCATGTTAATACCCACAACCGAGTAACACGACCATGAAGAATTTCAAATACTTTCCCATCTCCGAGGCCCAGCAGCGCTGGGGCATCTACTTGACCGACTGCGGCAAGGAGAGCATCCCGGCTGGCTATAAGAGCTACCCGCCGCCCGAGACGCCCGGCTCCCATGTCTTCACCTGGCGTGATGGACGCGTCCTGAAAGAGTACTACCTCGTCTATGTCGCCAAAGGACAGGGCTTCCATGAAAACCGTCAGGCCGGACTCCAACAGGTGAAGGCCGGCTCAGCGTTCATTGTCTTTGCAAACGAGTGGTATCGTCACCGGCCAGATCCCCAGACCGGCTGGGAGTCGCTCTGGGTCGGCTTCCAGGGCGACATGGCGAAGCGTCTGGTCACATGCTTTCTGACGCCTGAAGAGCCGATTGTCACCTTGAACCGGCCGGTTGAGTTTGAGCTGGCGATCCGTGATTTTGTCGAAGGCATGGTGGAGGCTCCGTTGGAGTATCCCCTCTCAACCGGCGGGGAGGTCCTGGCGCTCTTGGGCCATCTCATCGAGCTGAAGGAAAATAACGAGCCCGGCGCAAAATATTTTTATGCGATCCGGAAGGCCCAGGCCCATATTCTTCGGCATGCCTTTGAAAAGATCGACTATTATAAGCTCGCCGCGCATATCGGGATCAGCGAGACCACCTTCCGCCGGAACTTTTTGAAGCTGACCCGTCAGACGCCCCTGCAGTTCCAGCTGTCCATCCGCCTGAAACATGCCAGCAAGCTTCTGGAGGAGACAGACTTCCCCGTTGCGGAGATTGCCGCAAAGGTCGGCTTCGATCTCCCCCACTACTTCACCCGCCTCTTCACCGACAAGCTCGGCTGCTCGCCCAAACAGCATCGGGATGCACACAAGAAAGCGACCACATGCGGTCCATAACGCGGAGATCGTTTTCAACGAATTAAACGAATTCAGCTAATTACAATTCGTTCCATTCGTTTAATTCGTTGATAAAAGGTGCCTCTTCATTTCGCTGATCGGCAAGTCTACTTGCTCTGCGCGTCGTAGAGCCGCTTAACCTCTGTCTTGGTCAACGCGCGCTTAAAGATGAACAGTTCATCGATGTTCCCATTGAACCATTGGCCATGATTCGTGTTCGCCAAGCCCCCGACGGCCGCCTTCTCCTTGGTGTTGGAGTTATAATTCTGCTTGGTCATGGCTTCAAGAAAAACACCGTCCATATAAAATTCCACCGTGCCGCTCCCTTGGTCAACCACCACAACATGATGCCAATCCGAGTCACTGATCGTCTGCGAAGCGGTGTAAAACGTGGCGTCCTGGCCGCCGCTTTTAAAGTATTCAAGGGCTCTGGCCGGAAAACGAGCCAGACGAAGCGAATAGCCAGGGTTCGAGCCTTTGCAAAAGATGGACTGGTAAGTATGCGTGCTTCCGTAACTTTTGATCCACGCACCGATTGTCCGAGGGCCTGACCCCAGCTCCAGGCTGGCATCATGATCCACCAGGATACGCTCCGTGCCCCCGTTAAAAACAGACGCCCCTCCCACCTTCCCCTCGGGCACCCATTTTGCACCGAGCAACCGGCCGTCGTTTTTATTTTTGCTCGTATCCAGCACGGAACTGCCCGAATTCTTATCAAATGTGTAATAGAGCGCCAGATCCTTGGAATAGGTTGTGAACAGGCTCCCGAGGAGCGCTGGCTTTTCAGGTACGGGCTCCGCAACAACAGCCGGCTTCGGAGGTTGGGCTGGCAACGTCTCCTTTAATCCAGCCAGCGCGGCAGCGACTTCATCCTTTGCGGCTTTGGCGGCCTTCGCCTCCTCGATCCGGTTGGCAATGAGATTCTTCTTAACCTGCTCGTCTAGGGCTTTGATATACTGCTCTTGCAAATTGACCAGCGCTTGTCCATAAGCCACGGTCGCGGAACGATAAGGCTCCTTGGTCGCAGCCAAATCCGGAACACGCTTTTCGGCATCAAAGCGCTTCTTTTCAGCTTCAAGAAGCAGGTAATTGTCGAAATCACCCTTCTTTTTGAGATCCAGCAACCCAGCGTCGAGATCCTTGCCATATTGAGCCACCAGCGCCTGCTGCTTCTGCTCGTAGGTCTTCTTGAATGAATCGAGTGAGTAGTCTTGCGCGTGACTGACCGAGACAACGAACATGACGGCTAAGATGATCTTTTTCATAATGGACAACCTCTATCTCCTTACGGCGTGCATTTTAATACAACATCGAGATGGTTTTCAACTAATTAAACAAATTTAGCTAATTCCAATTCGTTCCATTCGTTTAATTCGTTGATAAAAAGTACTCCGTCTGTTTATTATCGGGCCCAAAGGCGTGGGGCTTGCAAAAAGCAGAGGGTCGTGATACCGTAATGCAAGTATAAATGTGGAACGCTGAACGCTCAACTCTTAACGCTGAAGTATTATGGGAGGATACGATGGACAACACGACCAAACTCGCCGTACTCATCGACGCAGACAATGCACAGCCCTCCATCATTAACGAACTCCTTGCAGAAATAGCACGCTATGGCACCGCGAGCGTCAAACGGATCTACGGGGACTGGACAACGGAAAAACTGAAGGGCTGGAAAACGGTTCTTAACGAGTTGGCAATCCAGCCCATCCAGCAATTCGCCTATACCATCGGCAAGAACGCGACGGACTCGTCCCTGATCATTGATGCCATGGATCTGTTGCACACCGGGCATCTCAACGGCTTCTGCCTGGTCTCGTCCGACAGCGATTTCACCCGCCTGGCCACCCGTATCCGGGAAGCCGGGCTGGTCGTCTATGGCTTTGGCGAAAAAAAGACCCCCACACCCTTTGTGGCAGCCTGCGACAAGTTTGTCTATACCGAGATTTTGCGAACCCAGCAAGAGCCTGTACCTGCCCCACGTCTGCCAACAGCACAGCGACCTGCGGGCCCGAAAACAGAGGATATCATTAGCGCCGACAAGATTAAGGAGAACGCGAAACTCGAACAGATGATTCGCGCAGCAGTCACGGCTATATCATCCGATGACGGATGGGTGCCGCTTGGACAGGTGGGCTCCATGCTGCTGAAGAACAATCCTTCCTTCGATCCGCGCAACTATGGGTATCCGAAGTTGGGTGAACTCGCCCGCAAACAGAAATACCTCGAACTCAAAGAGGTCCGCTCGGTCAAAGGAACACCCAACGTCCATATCCATGTCAGACTCAGAAGGTCCAACACGCCGCAGAATAGAACCCTCAAAGCCAATACGCCCAAACTCTGACATCATTTATTCGCTGGCATGTGCGGCTCACCTGTTTTGGGAGGGCGGTCGGATCGACCGCCTGGACGGCGATCCGCCGTCCCTCCCGGTAGCGACTACTTACAATGCTCTACCCTTCCATTGTTCCTCCCCAACATAATTGTTAACTGCCGATTTCACCTGCCCACGGATTGCTGGCCGCAGCCCTTTAACCCATGTCAGATAGCGCGGTAAGCACGTACAGCACGTACAGCGCGCAACATTTCCTGATTAACACTAACACATTTTCTATCCCGCCTAAATCGTGTAAGAATTAAACCGTTTCGTGTAATGACATTTTAAGGGTGATCTGCTACGCTACTGTCAATTGGACAAAGGAGCAGGACATGTTACACGATCCGAGTCATCACACGCCGCCCCCGCAGGCGAATGAAGTTCATTTGCAGCAGGCGGATAAAAATATGCTACGCGCACTCGCCTCTGAGGTCGCAACCATCGCGCAGTTGCCCGTGCATCAGGAGAAGGCGAAGCTCTGGCAGGCTTTGAATGATTTGAAGCCTGTGCGTCCCATGGTCTGGCTGAATGAGGTCTGCTGGCATGAGATGAATGTCAATGACGAGCTGACGCTGCGCTGCGAACATCCCTGGGCGCAGGATCAGGAGCGCGAGCTGCGCCGCCTGCTCTATCAGTGGCGCCACATGCCGTGCGATATGATCGTGGATGACTTCCTGACCGCTCCCCTGATGTTTCACAGCACGGACTTCGGGATCATGGAGGATGTCGATATTGTGAAAACATCGGAGGAGGGCGATATCGTCTCGCGCCATTTCCATGTGCAGATCAATGATGTCGAGGATCTCGAAAAAATCAAGATGCCTGTGGTCTCCTACCATGCGGCCGCCACGGAGCTTCACTATCAGGCGATGTGTGACGTGTACAACGGCGTCATGCCCATCAAGAAGGTCGGACAGACCCACATCTGGTACACGCCCTGGGATTTTCTCATCCGCTGGTGGGGCATTGAAAATGCCATGATGGACCTGATCATGCGTCCGGATCTCGTGCATGCCGCTGTGGACCGCATGGTCGATGCCTGGATGATCGAGTTGGATCAACTGGATGCGCAGAACCTCCTCTCAATCGATTGCAACAATACGCGCATCGGCTCCGGCGGCTACGGCTACACAAGCGAATTGCCCGGCAAGGAGTTTGATGCAAACCATGTCCGTCCGCATAACATGTGGGGCTGTTCCAATGCGCAGATCTTCTCGGAGGTCTCGCCGGAGATGCATTGGGAGTTCGCGATCGAACATGACCTGCGCTGGCTGAAGCGTTTTGGTCTGACCTACTATGGCTGCTGCGAACCCTTGAGCAACAAGATGGACCAGTTGAAGCGCATTCCGAATCTGCGCAAGATCTCTGCGAGTCCCTGGTGTAACAGCAAACAGATTGCCGAGCAGTCAGGCGGCGACTACGTGCTGAGCCGCAAGCCGAATCCTGCGGTCTTCGCAGAGGACGGTTTTGATCCTGTGCGCGCCAAACGCGAGATGACGGAGTTCCTCGATATCGCAAAAGGATGCCCTGTGGAGCTGATTATGAAGGATATCTCGACGGTACGCCATCATCCCGAACGCCTCTGGGCCTGGGCGAAGCTGGCGATGGAAGCAGTAGAGAAGTGCGTGAGTTCGTGAGTGCGTTAGTGCGTTATTTGGAGGATTGCGGAACGTGCAAATCAAACATTCAACACTGCGAGTCCCAAGTCCCGTGTCCCAAGTCCGACACCAAACAGCGGAGAGTCAAAAATGAAATCAGAAGGAAATATGTTTCGGACCGAGGATGGCAGGAACCATCTGCTGACCTTTCTGCTGATTTGCGGACTCTTCTGTCTGTCCGGATTGTGCAACGGTATGATCGATGTGTTGAACAAGCACTTCCAGAACTCGCTCCAGGTTACCAAGGCGCAGTCCGCCTTTGTGCAAGGGGTCTGGTATGGCGGCTATTTCCTGCTGGCTCTGCCAGCCGGACTCTTTGCGCGGCGTTTCGGATATCGCGCGGGCATTCTCGTGGGTCTGTCGATCATTGTGCTGGGCTGTCTCTGCTTTGTGCCGGTCACCCAAGTCACCGGAACGCAGGTCGTGGTCTTCAGTTTCTTCCTCGCGGCACTTGGCCTCGTCTCCAGCGGCTTTACCTTCATCGAGACGATCGCCAATCCGTATGCCACGGTGCTGGGACATCCGAGCGCGAGTGTGGCGCGAATCAATCTGGCGCAAAGTTGCAATGCCGTGGGCTGGATCTTCGGTCCGATCTTGGGCGGGTCCTTTGTGTTGTCCAAGACAGCAGAGGCCAACACAAGCAATACCAGCTTGTACATTCCCTACCTGATTGTTGCGGGAATCGTGACCCTGCTGATTCTGGCCTTCATAAAGGCGCCTGTGCCGGAGATGCACGCGCCCGCGGATCAGCGTACGGTATCGGAGACAGAGCAAGTTCAACGTCCCTTGCATCAGGAACTTCATTTCATCTTTGCGATTGTTTCGCAATTTCTCTACTGCGCGGCGCAGATCGGCATCTTCAGCTTCTTCATCAACTATGTCAAAGATCCCGCCTATATGCCCCCCTTGCCTGTCTGGCTTGCGGATCTTCTGCCTGCACCTATGAAATACCTTGAAGCGGGCACGTGGCACATTACTGAGTATTGTGCGAGCGCGCTGCTCTCTGGGGCATTTATCCTCTTCACAGTCGGACGTTTCTCTGGGAGCGCGCTACTGCGCTTTGCGCCTGCCCATCGCGTCCTGGGCTTTTATTCTCTTGCGAATGTCGTGCTCATGACCCTCGTCTTTGCAGGACTGGGATGGGCCTCGGTCATCGCGCTCATCCTCAGCTTCTTCTTCATGTCGATCATGTATCCGACCCACTTCGCGTTGGCGATTCACGGACTTGGCGAGCGCACAAAAGTCGCCTCCTCCTGGATGGTCACCGCGATTGTCGGCGGCGCGATCATGCCGATGTTCATGGGCTGGATGGCAGATCAGTGGTCCATGCAGACCGGCTTCCTGATGCCGCTCGTCTGCTTCTGCTTTATTGCGCTTTACGGATTTTTCTGGCCGCGTCTTTATCGGGGAGGCATGACGGAATAAACGAAGAGGTATTCTTCGACAGGATTTACAGGATTGATAGGATTGAGAATTTTTTACCGCAACCAGCCTACGCCAAGGCTACGGCGGTCAAGAAGAACGCATAGAACACAGAGAAAAGAGATATGCCCAGATGAAGAAAACAAAGCATTTAGAAGTTGATCTTTGCGATCTTTGTGTTCTTTGCGGTTAAAACAAAGCAAGGTATAGATAAAAAAAAGGGGAACAACTATGAAGAAACGATTCATGCGCATCGCGCTATTCACGACGCTTCTGTTTTCATCGCTTTTCGCAGCAGATGCGCCGGTTGATATGCAACAGCGGACAAAGGAGCTCCAGGATTTAAAATGGGGGATGTTCATCTGCTGGTCGTTCAGCACCTTCTCGGGCAAGGAGTGGACACCCGGCATCACGGATGTGTCTTTCTTTAAGGCTACAGGCTGTGACACGGACCAATGGGCGCGTACCGCCAAGGAGGCTGAGATGGGCTACATCCTCTTCCTGACCAAACATCACGACGGCTTCTGCCTCTGGGACACCAAGACCACGGATCGCAAAGTGACCAAGGCTCCGCTCGGACGCGACGTGCTGGCTGAACTGAAGAAATCGTGCGACAAGTACGGCATCAAACTGGCGCTCTATTTTTCAGAAGGGGACTGGACATGGGAAGGCTCTGTTCAAGGCAAGAAGAGCGGACCGAACCCCGAGATGAAGAAGGCCCAGCTCAAGGAACTGCTCACGCAGTATGGTCCCATTGAGTATATCTGGTTCGACCATGCGGTGGGTGACGGCGGACTGAGCCACTCCAATACTGTGGAGTTCTGCAAAAGCTTACAGCCTGGATGCTTTGTCGGTTTCAACCATGGTGCGCAGGCTGGAGCAGATATCCGTCTCGGTGAAATGGGCAAACCCGGTCCGCTGACGGATCACGGCGCAGCAGGGCCGCACATGCGGGATGCGCCGGCCTCCACGTACCGGCTGGCCGAGTTCACCTATCCGATTCTGCCCGGACACAAAGGCGGCGCCATGTGGTTCTACTCGCTGCCGATTCATGACGGGCTTTGCAGGTCGGCTGCGGCGTTGTACAAGGATTACTTGGGTGCCGTGAAGTACGGCAATGTTTTCGCTCTGGATGCCGGGCCCGACTACGAAGGCAAGCTGCGTGAGATCGACGTGAAGACGCTGCGCGCCGTGGGCGAGATGATCCGCAACAAAGCGCCTCTCCCCGCTGAGCCAGAGCCCGTCAAGCTTCCGATCAAAGCCTCCAGCATCTGGAGCGCGGGTTATGAGGCCGCGCAAGCGTATGACAATGATGAGTCCACGCGCTGGGGCGCAAAGGCTGATGCCCGCAGCGGCTGGCTCGAAATCGATCTGGGCAAGGAGACCGCCATTGGCCGTGCAGTGGTCATGGAGATCGGGTATCCGCGCACAGAAGCGTTTGTGATCGAATATAAGGCGGGCGATGAATGGAAGCCGTTGCATCGCGGCACGACCATTGCCGGACGCCGCGCCTACGACTTCCCGACGGTCAATGCGCGCTTTGTGCGCCTGAATATTTTGAAAGCCAGCGAAGTGCCCTCCATCGAAGAGTTCCATGTCTATGCGCCTGGCGCAAAGCTGCCGGAGTCCATTGAAAAAGCAATGCAGGCGGATCAACAGCGCCTAGCTCGCCTGAAGTGGTTCGACCAGGCCAAGTACGGGCTGTTCATCAATTGGGGTCTCTACTCGATCCCTGCCGGTGAGTGGAAGGGCAAGCCGATCGGCGGTATTGGTGAGTGGATCATGCACAATGCGAAGATCCCGGTGAAGGAGTATGAACTGCTCGCCAAACAGTTCAACCCCACGAAGTTCAATGCGGATGAATGGGCGCAACTCGCCGTGGACGCCGGCATGAAGTACCTCGTCTTTGACTGCAAGCATCATGACGGCTTTGCGCTCTACCGTTCCGCGGTCAGCGCCTACAACTGCTACGATGCCACGCCCTGGAAGCGCGATCCGTTCAAGGAGCTGCAAGAGGCCTGCGCCAAGCGCGGCATCACCTTCTGCTTCTACTACTCGCAGGCCACGGATTGGCACGAACCCAACGGTGCCAACAACACCTGGGATTTCGCCTCGAACGACAAGAAGGACTTTGACCAGTACCTGCGCGATAAGTCCATGCCCCAGCTCAAGGAGCTCTTGACGAACTACGGTTCCATCGGCCTGATCTGGTTTGATGTGCCGACCCTGATGACGCCCGAGCGCAGCAAGCAGGTCGCTGACCTGGTGCGCTCGATCCAGCCCGCTACACTCATCAACAGCCGCCTGGGTTCCGGCGGCCACCACGACTACCAGTCGCGCGGTGACAACGAGATTCCGCATAGCGTCACCCCTGGCGCGTGGGAGACCGCTGCAACCGTCAACGACACCTGGGGCTTCAAGAAGGACGACCACAACTGGAAGACACCCGAAGACATCTGTTTCAAGCTCGTGGATATCGTCAGCAAGGGCGGCAACTATCTGCTCAACGTCGGCCCTGACGGTGATGGCGCCATTCCGCAGCCCAGCCAGGATATCCTGCGTAATGTCGGCGCGTGGCTCAAGACAAATGGCGAAGCCATCTATGGCGCAGGCCGCACACCCTTCGGTGACGAACTTGGGAGCTGCGATCCGGCGAAGAAAGACAGCAAGGGGCACGCAAGCTTCACCGCCAAGAAAGAGTGGCGCTGCACGACCCAGCCCGGCAAACTCTATTTCCACCTCTTCACCTGGCCGGGAGCGACGTTTGAAACGCCCGCGCTCAAGGGCCGAGCGACCGCGGCCTATTTACTCGGCGACCGCAAGCCGCTCGCCGTCAAACAGGAAGGCGGACGAGTCTCAGTCACGCTGCCTGAAAAACCGGCCAGCCCGCTCCCTGCTGTCCTGTGCATCGATGTCCAGGAAAAATAGGGTTCAGGGTTTTCCACGAAGCACACTAAAGACACGAAAAACCATATGAGAGGGCGAGATCTTTTTGGAGTGCGGTGACAAGCAGAGCCGGAAGGCGAGCGCGGCACCGCTTTTCTTGGTCTCGCAAAAGCGGCGTCGTGAGCGTACAGAGGGACAGACAATCTATAGCACTCCCCCGGCCACCCAGTTTCAAATGGCATCTCACAGTTCGCTTGTTTCTCCCATCCCAAACAGCCATAATCAAACCATTCGCGGTTCGTTTGCCAGGAAAAGAGAGCGAACCTGCATCGTTGGGCTAATCCAGATGAGTGACAGACAGATAGAGACCGTTGGCGAGAAGGAGTTTGGCCCTTGCGACTGCGGTGGCGGCATGTCGCGTTCCGTTTGGGGATGCGTTTACTGCCGTGGCTCCAATGGACGGTCGGCCATGTAGCCAAACACGGGGCGCACTTTGACCTGATCATGGGCCGCTGGGGCGAAGGAACTCAACGGCTGGATCGCTTCTCTGTTTCGATGGCGTTCAGACGGACAGCAAATGGGCCGCAGTTCATGCTGATCGACTCATCCTTAAGGCCTGTCGCCACGAGTGAACTCGTCGGAAGAAGCCTCGCAAGAAGCGATGTCATTGGGACCAGCCTAGCTCAGCAGGCGTACGATATTGTTGACTGCGTATGGCTAAACGACCGGAGAATTGAGGAAATAACCAGAGAAGCCAACGAGGCACCGAACTGTTCGTGCTGATATGGGGACAGACAAGAGGATGAACGAATATGGAATATTTCGTATGCTGATATGGGGACAGACAAGAGGATGAACGAATATGGAATATTTCGTATGAACCCGGAGATGCGCTTCGCGCTCTCGCTTGCGATGGCCCTTTACATCATCCTCGCCGTAACTCCATTCATACTGGCCGGGCTTTTGCTTGTGCACGGGGAAACCTTCCAGGGACGCCTCTTTGCGATGGCTGTCATCGCCGGCCTTCTGGTCCCCGTGACCTTGTGGTTCGCAGCGTACCGAAAGCGGAAACGAGGCACCCTTACGGCCAGTGCGTGTCTGGGCGTTCTAGCCCTGGTCTTCCTTGGGATCAACTACATCCTCACTTCGGACGGACAACCGCTCGCAGGCGCGTCCGCAAGGTCGTGCTTTACGGGTGCGACTGCGTATCGTCGAGCCTCCATGGCAAACCTCGTTCCAGAAATGGACCAGCTCCTATTGGGAACGTACGTCATACCGGGGCTGGATTCGCTCATGGACGAGCCCAACACCCTGGAACTGCGAACGCAAGTGCGTGAGGTCTATGGGGAGATGCGGCGCTCTGCGGAATTCGAGTGCCTCGGCTCGGTCATGAATCACGCGTATCGGGATATCTTCCTTCGCAACCCGGTGATCGGCCATTTTTACGAATACATACCGAAAGGAACCCCGCGTGAGCGGATGCCGGTGGTTATCTTCCTGCATGGCAGCCTGGGCAATTTCAAGGGTTACTTGTGGGTGTGGAAACGCATCGCTGACACCCATGGCTTTGCGATAGTGGCACCCACCTTCGGAGCAGGGAATTGGGATGCGCCGGGCGGTGAGGCGGCAATCGAACAGGCGCGCCAGTATTGCGTTTCTAATCCCAGGCTGGACCCCTCCAGAATCTATCTTGCTGGTCTATCGAACGGCGGTCGGGGCGTCTGCCTCGGGGCGCGACGTTCGCCCGATGCCTACCGGGGGCTCCTATTGATCTCCCCTGTCCTGGACGCCGAGGTCCTCTTGAAAGGCTCGTTTGTTCAAGCCTGGAAAGACAAACCGATCCTAGTCCTGCACGGAACCGCTGACAACCGTATTCCCGTCCGTTACATCCGGGGGGTGATCGCGTTGATGTCGGGCGCAGGCATGCGTGTGGACGACCAGATCTACGACGGACAAACCCACTTTCTCTTCTTCACGATGCGTACACAGGTGCAGGACAGGATCGGAAACTGGCTGACCCTTGCGGAGGGTTCCGAAAGCAGCCAGCCGAAACAGCCGTAGGCAACCCGCATCGGGCGGCGACCCCAACTCGCGCCTCAGCACGTCAGGTGATAAGGGGACAGACAATCCTTATGCGATTCAATCGATTATCTCGATTCCGTCGATTCTTTAGCGAACAGAGGGACAGACAATCTAATCGTCGCAGCATAAGAATTGTCTGTCCCCCTATCGCCGTCTTCTACTTTTCGGCTTTATCTTGTTACAAACGAAGGACTTATCTCCTGGGAACGCCGACGCCTGGCCACCGTAGCCTTGGCGTAGGCGGGTCCCCGTCGGCCTTGAACGCCCTCGCCACCTTTCTTGCCGACGCGAACGTCGGCGCTCCCAGAGTGATAAGGGGACAGACAAGAATGGCGCTAAGATAAGGCGTTGTGAGTCGTTTTACAGGGTGGAGTAGTCGATGGCCCAAACGCTCATCGTCGGCTCGCAAGAAACTGGGAGCATAAGAATTGTCTGTCCCCCTATCGCCGTGAGCAAGGCCCGGAAATCGTGAAAGCCTTTCGACTGCAACGGGATGGAGCCGAAAAAAAGAAAAACGCACTGCGAAAAGTTAGTAGCATTGGGCAGGATGCCTGTTCTCCCGGTTTCAAATCGCAAACTTCAAGAAACAGATCATTTCCGCTTGCATTGTCCATCGAAAAGCGCAAAAATTCACCCGTCGTTGGCACAGTTGCCAGCAAACCGCCTGAGCCACATCAAACGTTCGTCAACAAGGGAGCAGAAGATGACAAAAAAAGTGAACAGGGCTGTCGCAAGCGTACTGACGGTGTTGCTGGTCGGCGTTGCCCTTGCCCAGAAAAACGGGCAGCCGGCGGCTATCGATAAGGCTGCCATCCTCAAGGAGCTGGACAAGCTGGAGCAGGCCCACCAGGAGAAGGCAACGACCGAGATGAAGGTCTTGTGGGACTCCCTGCTCAAGGCGCTCACCAGCAAGAAGAACCTGCTCAACCTCTACGAAGACGCTGTTTTCGCCATCCGTTTCGAGGGGACGAAAAAGGACAACACGGAGTTCAAGAAGTGGAAGAACGCCCAGGATGACGCGCTGAAATCCGAGAATTTTCTGGCCGCGCTGGAGTTGCATGCGAACTACCTCCACCTCACCTATCTCCGCGCCAACGCGGAGAAGGAGGACAAACTGGCCGAAGCATTGATCCAGCATGTGTTTAAAGCCTGGGCCTTCGAAAACAGGTTCGACACCCACCAGAAGATCTCCACCGAGCTCCTGGATCGTCCCATCAATCAGGGGTTGCTCTCCAAGTATTTCCGCCTGGGGCCGAAGCTGGGCGGGCCGCAAGAGGGCGAGAAGCCCAAGGAGCAGGACAAGAACTGGGAGTGGAACCCGGCGAACACGGACGGCATGCTGGACAAGACCGTCCTGCCGTTCCTGCGGAAAACCAAAAGTCCGGCTCTGATCCCGCTCTGGGAGAAGCGGATCGTCAACGAGACCGCCCGCGCCAAGCGGATCGCCCGGACCAACAGTGCGAATCTGATCACCCTGGTGACCTTGCCCAGGCTGCACTGGCGGCGTGCCGCTGACTTGGTCCTGCTGGGCAAAGAGGCCGAGGGGGTCACGGCCATGATCACGATTCTGCGGCAAAATACCACCCACCCCGATTTTAGCAAGTTCGTCCAAGAGCTTCGCGCCATACTGACAGGCGAGAACTATTACGCCATTGAATGAGGACTCCATGACAGACACGCCCGACCCCTACGACCCCTGTCCCTGCGGCAGTGGCAAGAAGTATAAGTTTTGCTGTTACCAGAAGGCGCGCGACCTGCCGCTGGAGCGTTTTTCGGCGAATTGGGTCGCGGCGGAGCCGCTGGCCGCCAACCAGACGTTTTTAGTAAGTGTCACGGAAGAGAACCTCCTGACCAACAGCAGGGGGGTGCGCCTGATGGCGGCGGGTGACTATGAAGGCGCGATAAAGCTGTTTAAGCAGGCGATGAAAGCAGGGCCGGACTTCTATACGCCTGCAAACAATCTGGCGCTCTGCCTCTATGTGACAGGCCGCCTCAAAGAGGCCATCCGCGTCCAGAGCCAAAGTCTGAAGGACTCCTCCTTTCCCAATCCCTTTGGCCTGGCGAATCTTTCGATTTATCATTATATCGACGGCGACGAGGCACTCTCCCGCCAATGCCTGGACGCCGCGCTCAAGCTCGGGATGCCCAGCGCGGATGCCTGCATCAAGGTCTGCGAGGCGCTCTGCCGTTTTAAGCGGCATCAGGATATTCTTGCTGTTGCGGATGCGAGTCCCTTCCGGAGCAACCCCGACATCTGCTTCTTCACGGGCGTGGCCGCTGCAAACCTCGGCGACCGGGCGCGCGCACAACAGGATTTAAGCCGTCAGAAGGAGAGTCATTACAAGGCGGAAATCATCCGACGGTATCGGGCGCATCTTCGCGAGGGCACTGCACCGCATACCGTGCTGGGGGACTGGCCCTATCTCTATTCGCAGGAGGTTATTCCGCCTGACCTTCTGGAAGTTGAATTTCTGGATAACCTTAAGGGGTGGCGTGACCGACGCATCATCCTGGATGTCTGCGAAGTGTTCTGCAACGAGAAACCCTCGGCCGCGGCGGAGGCGCTCGACATGCTTGAGAACATCCTCCATCCGGATGTCATCCCCTTTCTATGGAAGATCGCCAACGGAAGCTTCGGCTCGGACGAATTCCGAATAAAGGCACTGACCCATTTACAGCATGCAGGCGCGGTCAACCCGGGGCAGGAGGTCGAGGTCCTCATAAAAGGCGAGCGCAAAAAAATCGTCCTCAGCGGCACGCGCCTGAATCCGGATTTCCGTTTTGGCGGGGAGATCTCGGAGGAGCTGGAATCGCTATATATAAAAGCCTGCAAGGATACACACAAGAAGAAGACGAACTGGACGGCGAACGGCAAGGCCTTTCAGCGCATCATGCAAGAGGCCCCGGACTATTATCCTGCGCGGTTCAATTACGCCGTGAGTCTTTTTTATCAGGGCCGCCTGGACGAAGCCGAGGAGATGCTGCGTACGCTCATCAAGGAGCAGCCCGAGTATCTCTTCGCATGGGCAAACCTCATGCATGTTCTCATTGGCAAGGAGTGCCTGGCCGAGGCAGAGGAGCTGATCAAGCGGGCCCCTGTCCCCGAAGAGACCCATCCCCTCGCCATGGTCGCCTGGCTAGTGGCGAAAACCATGTTTTACAAGAAGACAGAAGATGACGACTCGGCTGCAGATTCTATCGCATCAGCTTATGATATCGCTCCGGATCACCCGACGGTAAAGGCCTTGTATGAGGAGTATTGGGGGTAGCGGTGAGCCCAAGGGAGAACGGGTTTTCCAACCCGTTGAAGCACGGACAAGAACGTCCGTATCTCCTTGGAAAGGTTGCAAAAATTATAATCGAAATTGCAAAATGTATAATATCTTCCTTGAACAGATTATGCTAAGTTAAGAGTAAATTGTGATATTCCGTGTGAGTTTAACATGTCACAGGAATACTGGGTTCATGAGCGGGTGTCCCATGAACACAGGTGAAAATCAGGAGAGCGATATGAAACAGAGTTGTGTAAAGTTCATCGTCTGTATGATGATGAGTCTGTCCGCGCTTGCAGCGGACTGGAATGTCACGAGCGGTTCATTCACCAACGAACTGAACTGGAATCCAACAGGTGTGCCGGGCGTGGGCGAGACAGCCTTGATCGCAAACGGAGGCACAGCGCAATTCGATGGCGGCATCGTCACGAATCTTACGACCATCGCTATTGGTACAGTCGCGAGCAATTCAGCGGGAACGATCGAGATGAGTACGGGAGAACTCTCCGCAGGACTGCTAACGGTCGGAGGCCTGGGCACAGGCACGGTGATACAAACCGGTGGAAAGCTGACGAAGATGGGAGCCGGTGGCGATTGGCGGTTTGGTGATGCGGCCAGCGGGGTCGGCTCCTACAGTCTGTCGGATGGAACCTTAGATACCGGCGCATCCAATTTTCAAATCGGCGGATCAGGTAAGGGCTCTTTGACACAAACCGGCGGCACGCTCAACAGTGGCCAATGGCCCGTGGTGGGACGCTTCGTTGGCAGCACAGGATCTTACGCACTTTCAGGCGGCGTGTTCAACCAGACTGCTCCTGGCTGCCGACTGATCGTCGGCGAGGAGGGGACAGGCACATTTACTGTGAGCGGCAGTGGCGTGGCGGAACTTAACGGCGGACTAAGCATCGGACACACGGCTTTGGGAATAGGGATTGTGACACTTTCGACCAATGCTCAAATCGTTACCCCTATCGTGTATAGGAACAACGTCAACGGCAGCGGAACTTTCAACTTTGATGGAGGGACGTTGCGAGCGAGGGGAAATGGGGCGACTATTGCCAACTTCATGCAGGGGCTGACGGCTGTCAATGTGAAAGCAGGTGGTGCGACCATCGACTCCAGCAACAACGTGATCACGATCGCCCAGAATCTGCTGGATGGAGGGGGGGCGGGTAGTCTGACAAAGCTGGGGACGGGCTTTTTGACGCTCAGCGGAGCGAATGCCTATTCGGGGAATACCATGGTCAGCAACGGCGTCCTCTCGGTCTCCAAAGCGAGTTCGTTGCCGGGCTACAATCTGTCAGGGAAGGTTTCGGTCAACAGTGGGGCAGGGCTGGTCGTCGGAGTCGGCGGCGCAGGACAGTGGAGCACAAACGAGATCGACTCGCTTATGGCCAACGCAACCTTTGGGGCCGATTCATCGTTCGGCTTCGATACGACTGGCGGAAACTACACAAATAGCGCGGATATCAGTTACCCGCTCGGTCTATTGAAAGTAGGACCCAACACACTGAAGCTAAGTGGAAACAGCACGTATACGGGCAGCACAATTGCTTACGGAGGCATTCTGCAGGCTGATTTTGGGACAGGACTGCCAAACACAACCAATGTCACGCTCAGCGGCGGAACGCTCTCTTCTGCGAACGGCAGTATTACAGCTGCGCTGGGCACAGGCGCGGGTCAGATCAATTTGATTTCAGGTAGCGCTCACGGATTCAGTGCCTTTAATACGCCGTTGTCGGTCAATGTCGGCGGCTCCGCAGCAACACTCCAATGGGGGTCCACGCTCTTTAATCCAAACCCTCTGCTGTTGAATGAGACGTCTGCGAACAGCGAGCTCACCCTCGTCAACGGACTGGATTTGAACGGCGCATCGCGGTCTATTAACGTGAACGCGGCGGGCACCAGTGCCGCAATCACGGGCAACATCAGCAACAGCACAGGGACAGGAGCGTTGACAAAGGGTGGGGCTGGCACATTGACGTTGGCAGGCACGAATGTATACACCGGTGCTACAACGGTCAACGACGGAACGCTGGCACTGGCTTCGACCAGCAGCAACTATTTAGGTGCAGTGACCATCAACAACTCCGCCACAATGACGATTACAAACACGGCGAGCGTCAACTCCTTCGCTGGCGCTTTAATAGTAGCAGGCGCGGGACGCCTCACTGTGAGCGGACCGACCGCTACAGTTGGCGCCTATGATCTGGTCGTCGGAAACGCAAATGGGACGCGCGGCGTGGCCACTGTATCCACGAACCTCAGCGTCCGCTATATGAAGATCGGAACAGTCAATCCGTCTGCCGGCGCTGTCTATCTGACCGGGGGCGCACTCGCCAACGTCGGCGGCGCGACTGCTGGCGGCATCGATATCGGCGAGTCGGGTTATGGCTACTTCCGTCAAACCGGCGGAACGTTCACTGGAAACGAAATCGCCGTCGGGTACAACACCTCAGGATACGGTGTGCTCACGCTGGACGGAGGCACCTTCGCTCCGACAGCCAACCTCTATCTGTTCTGCGGTCGCAACGGGGGCACAGGATATATTCATGTGAATGACGGCGAACTGATTGCGCCAGCCAATTTTGGTATAAGCTGGGCTAATTTAGCCGGCCGTGGCGAGGTCAACGTTAACGGTGGGCTTCTCAATGCAGCAGCGGGCGGTTTCCGCTTTATGGGGAGCACAGCCAACAGTATTCTCAATCTCAGGGGCGGCGTCTTACGTACCACCACCATCAACAAGACAGCCACAGGGCCGTCTTATCTGAATCTTCATGGCGGAAAGCTGCTCGCGAGCGCAAACCTTCAGAATCTTATTCAAAATCTGAGCGGCGCGTATGTCTATCCCGGTGGTGCAATGATCGACACGACAAACGTAAATGTTAAAATTCCCCAGCCGTTGTTGGCACCCACCGGAAACGGCGTGACCTCCATCCCGCTTACGGGCAACGGCGCTGGATACATCGGTGAACCCGTGGTCCAGTTCACAGGGGGAGGAGGCACAGGTGCTACAGCACGAGCACTGGTCAACCTGCCTCTTGGAACGGTCACGACTATTCAGATTACCAATCCAGGGTTTGGCTATACGAGTGCGCCAACCGTCACTCTGGCAGGCGGCGGATACACCTCCGCCGCAACTTTGGGCACAGTCTCTATTGGCGCCAGTGCGAGCGGGGGTCTCACGAAATTGGGCTCAGGCATGCTCACGCTAACAGCTACGAACACCTATACAGGTGCTACATCGATCAGCAATGGTGTGTTGATCTTAGGCGTGGCAACTGCGCTTCCGGTTGGTGCTAACGTAAACGTGGCAGGCGGCACCTACAGTCTGGGCGGGTTCACGGTGACCAACAGCACAGTCACTGTAAACGGCGGCACCATCGAGAACGGCACATTAATGGCCTCCTCTGTGATCGTCACGGGTTCGGGCACGATCGATGTCCCGATCACGGGCACAGCCGGTCTTGTCAAGACTGGCTCAGGCGCGTTAAGACTCTCCGGTTCCAGCGGTTTTGCAGGCGAGATGACCGTGCAAGGCGGAAGCGTGCTTCTGAGCTCGCCGCTAAAACATCGGTGGGGCTTTAACAACGACTTGACGGACTCCGTAGGCGGACAGACCGCAACAATCGGGGGATCAGGGGCCACATGGAGTTCCAGTCAAGTCACACTTCCCGGCGGCGGAAAGGGAACGGCGGCGTTCGTTTCGCTGGGCCAGAATATTCTGCCCACGAACAATGCGCCAGTTACCATCGAACTATGGGCGACGCAGCGTTCAATACAAAACTGGAGCCGCATTTTTGATTTCGGTGCGAGCCAGACGACAAATATTATTATGAGCTGGACGACGGGCACTACGTTAACATCGGATCGTGTGGAGTGCAAACCTAACGGAGTAGCTGTAGACAACACCATGCAACCGTACACACTCAATCAGGAATTTCATATAGCGATGGTCATCACGCCTGGCGGAGGAGCAGGCGGAACCACCCTTCTCCAGTGGTATAAGATGGATGCGACGGGTGCAACGCTCAAATCCGGATCGATGAGCGTGAACTTCACGCTAGCCGACCTGCTCCAGACCAACATGTGGCTCGGACAATCCGAGTACAATGACGCCTGTGCGAACGCGAGCTACAACGAGGTTCGCATCTGGAACGCAGCCTTATCGCAGACACAACTCGCGACAAACTCGGTGTTGGGACCTGACGCTTTACCGTCTATCAGCATTCTCCCAGAAACAGCAATCGTCACGCTGACAGGCGGGAGCACACTGGATCTCGGCGGCCTGAGCCAGTCCCTGACCAGTCTCAGTGGCAGCGGCCTGATGACGAACGGCACGTTGTCTGTCACGAACATGATCGCACCTGGCGGAATCGGAGCACTCGATACGCTGACGATTGCCGCTTCAACGACCCTGGGAGGCACCCTGCGCATCGACATGGCCACGGACGGCACCAGCGATTTGCTAAACGTGCAGGGGGCGCTTAACTTGTCCGGCCTTGCCCTGCAGATTGAAAATCCAAGCTTACTGCGTAGCTCAAAAGTCTATCGCATCGCCACCTTCACGCCTGGCCAGCTCACAGGTAAATTCGCATCAACCAACCTCGAAGGCACCGGCATGGGCGTGGTCTATGATAATGTCGCGGGTGAAATCAGGATCATCTCCGTGGGCACCATGATCAGCTTCATGTAACCCATGGCGTCCTCGATCGAAGCACCAAAAAAACAAACGCGCGGCCGAACCCGGCCTCGCGTTTGTTTTTCTTACTTGAAGGCGGCTTCAAGTTGGGCCAGCACTTTTTGTTCTTCGGGAGAGAGCGTGCCGAAGCCCAGGAAGCCTCCGGCCGCATTCGCGACAATGCGCGCGTCCGTCAGCACCTCCGCTTTCAGGGACTGGCGCTCTTCAGGGCTCAATTGCTGGCAGAGCGCCTGGATGTAGTGTTCCCAGGCCTCCATGAGTTCAGGGCCTGGTTTCTGCTTGAGCCAGACCGAGAGCATAATGGTATCCACCTGCTTATTGCGTAAGCCTGCCTTGTGTACAAAGCGGAATAATTCATCCCGCTCTTTGTCCTGCAGTTCGCCATCCGCCCATGCCACCTCAATGAGCGGGATGGCAAAGAGCGTTGCCAGGACATCCGGACGGATATCGAGCTTAATCAATTTATCCAGAACAGCTTCGTCCGTAATTCCGGAAACCTGCGCCAGGTTGGCCTTCGTCTCCTGCATGGCTTCGAGCTTTTTCCGAGCCTCGATCAAGAGCTGATCTTTTTTCAGGAAAAACTGATCCTCCATAATCCGCCCCAATGAAATGTCTATCATGATGCTCTCCTGTGTGTGTAATGTGTTGTCCAATTGTTTGTGATAGCAAAATTCTTTTTCGCAAAGGGCGCGAGTTGGGTGAAGGACGGCGTGCCTTCGCAAGCCCGTGGATATCCTCCTTCGCCAAGGCTACGGCGGACAGGCACGGTAGTCCGGCGGTGGCCGGATCGTCCTTCACCCGGCATCCATAATGTCAAGGCTCGGGTGCTTGCACGAGATAAGCCCCGGCGGTATCCCGCCACTCGCGGGGGCTTTCCGTGCAAGCACCTAATAGCGTTCTTAGCGTAAAACATTCTCATAAACTAGTTGTTCGGCAAAAACGGAAAGAGTTTATTTAGCTCAGCTGGGGTCGGAAGGTATCCGTACTCGCTGAGTTCAAACGCCTCGGCAAAGCGCACACGCTTGCCTTGTTCGCCATAACGGGCGATGAGCTGGGCGCGGAAGCGGTTCGCATCAAGCGCCTTCCGGTCGTTGAGCCAATACTTTCCGATAAACGCTTTACGGCCTTCGAGGGAGGCGGGCACCTCCTCTGTGATGCGGCGGTCGAAGCGCAGCCATTCGAAGAACTGGGATTCGTGCGCGCAGAGCGCTTCAAGGGAGCGGTCCATCTCCGCATCGATCGCCACAACAATGTCCGGACGTAACTCCGCAGGGGTCTTGAACGCATCGGACATATAGAAGAGCACGGGCTTGTTCCGGGGGATCGGTGTCTCCGGACACCAGAGCGGGACGCCCAGCAGATACGAGGCATCCTGCACCAGCACGCCGACGGCGCGATGGTCAGCATGGTAGTCGCACGTCCGATGGGTGAAAATTATATGAGGATCAAACTCCCGGATGAGGCGCGTCATGGTTTTGCGCATCTCAATCGAGGGGACCAGCTCGCCATCGCTCTGATCTGGAATGACCTGATAACTGCTGACGCCCAGGATCTCCTTGACCCGCTGGGTCTCGGCAAAGCGCCTCGCCTTCAAGGCGTCCGGCTGCATCGACATGTGGCCCTTGTCGCCGTTTAAAAAGGAGACCATGTTGACCACCGCGCCTGCGGCCTGGTACTTGAGAATGGTCCCCCCTGCACAGATTTCGCAATCATCTGGATGGGCACCGATGACCATGACGCGTAATTGTTGAAAGGGGGAAGTGTGTTGTGTGTTCATCGTTGAGTACTTAAGGAAGAATAGAATAGAATGGTTCTTGGAAATTGACAAGACCAATTTAGCTACGGATTGCGCGGATTGGCACGGATTGAGATTTTTTACCGCAACCAGCCTACTCCTCCGCATTCGCAAGCTTGACGGCTGCCATGTCCAAAGGTCTGGAGGGCGAGGCTGGGCCGAGCCGCCTGCGACTGCCCTTTGCTCGGCTCGCCCAAGATCATGGCTCAGATCCTGCGCCGCTTCCAAGAGAGCCTTCTTCCGCTATTCCAGTATTCCACTATTCCAACATTCCTCTCTTGTCACTCCCTCGTTTTCTACATCAACTGGATGAGCGTGCCGGGGTTTGGATAATAGAGCGTGACCGTCCCGGCGGTCCGATCATAGCGAATGCTCCAGTTCTCCGGCAGGTTCGTCAGGAGTTCGCCTGTCAACGCGCCTGAACAGGTGATCAGCGTGTATCGCTTCCAAGCGCTGAGAAGCCCGGGGTCAGCGATCTGCAAGAAGAGTTCTGAAAGGGAGAGGTCTCCGGCGACGACCAGGCGGTCGCTTGACCCGTTTGCTGCAACATCCACCAACAGGGTCGCGCCATTCACGATGGGAGAACCTGGCAATGTGAGCATGCCGATGGCATTCGTGTTGCCGGGCGCAAGCGTCTGCGTTACCGTCAGCGTGCCATTGGAGACCGTGCCGCTGCCGCTCGCGGAAGCCACGCGCTGCTCCAGGCCACCGAGATCCAGCGCCGCGCCAGCCGAGACCTGCACCGCACTCTCCGAGGGAAGAACCTGCATGGACGGCTTAGGCGCGTCCAGCCACTTGCTGCGCAGGTAAGACTCCACCTTGACTCGTGTGGCATCGCTCAGCGCGGTGTCGTAAACCAGCACCTCGCCGACCTGGATGTTTCCGCGATACCCGGAGCCCGGGGCGATGTTTCCGAGTGTGAATGAGGCCAGGCCGGTGTCGTACTCCTGCGAGGTGAAAGCAGGCAGTCCGTTATTGCTGTCGGACAGGCCGTTGACATAGACGTACGAGCCGTTTGCCACACCGTTCTTTAACACGGCAGAATAGATCAACACAGTATTCGTGCTCATCCCCTTCACGGGTGTCCGGTTGTTGTATGTGCTGATCGGGTAACCGTCGTACTGTCCTCCCGCCGTGAAATTCAACAGTTGGAATCGGTCCCAGCTGCCGTTGTCATGGCCCCACAATCCGCTATTGGCCGTCTTGGCTACCTGCCGGTAGACCATGATAATCGTCATGTTCGGAAGGTTTGTCGCGTTGATGTCCAGGAGGCTGGTGATATCGTCATCCGAACCGTCGAACAGGAGCGCCGCCTTCCAGTTGAAGTCCGCCACGCTGTTGGTGTAGGTTGGCCGGCGTCCGTTTGTTGCCTGTGTCGCTGGCTTCCCGTTGCCGCTTAAGTCGCCCCAATATCCGACGGGCTGGCCCGACACCGTGATCGCTCCTGTTCCATTTGCATTGGTGGCCAGGGTCGAAATGTTGGATGCATCCAGCCAGAGGGTTGGTGTAGTCAGTGACTGTGAGGCAAGTTTCACGGTGCCTGTCTCGATCGCCATGACTCCGCTGTAGGTGTTGCTGCCGCTGAGGATCAACGTACCCGCGCCAGTTTTCGTGAACCCTGCCGCGCCTGATATCGGTGAGGCGATCTGTGCGGTCGCGTCAACCTGAACAACCGGCGCATTCGTCAGCAGAAGCGGACCGCCAGTCAGCGTATACGTCCCTGTCACGCTCGCATTGAAGACCACGCCGCCGGCCATGATGCCGCCTGCGTCGAGCGTCACGGTTCCGGCTGTTCCGCCCGCACCGAAGGCTGCTGTATCGCCGAGCACATTGCACCAGACCGCATGCGTGTCGTTGGAGTCTGTCCAGTTTGCTGTTGAGGTGTTCCATGCACCCGCGCCATCCATAGCCGCGCCCGTCAGACTCGTGCTCCAGGTAAACGTGAGCGGCGTGGGTATCATGCCGAGCAAGGAGAAGGTGTCGAACACGGTGCTGACATGTGAAGAGACGAGCCCCTGACTGTTGGCGGCGAAAACCCGGAACATCAAGGGCCGTCCCGGCGGCAAATTGGTGAGCGCAAAGGAGAATGCGCCAATGCCCTGAGTCCCGATCTGAGTGACATGCTCCCAGAGGTTGGTGTTTTCCCCTGCGTCCCAGGTACCCCAGGCCATATAAACAGCAGCTGTCTCGTTGCTGACCGTATAAACCAGCTTACCGCTGAGAACCGCAGAGGTGAGATTCGAGCCTTGCGGTGCGCCATTCGCGACGGCCAGCAGGGCCTGTGTGTCATAGACCTTGGCACCCGCAGTGATCGCGGCGCGATTCATCGCCTCGCGGAAGAGGCGCGTCTGATATTTGTTCTCTCTCCAGAGGTCGGTCGCGTTCATCAGGACGCAATTCGTCATATCCTCGCGCGGCTTTGTGATGAGCGCAGCCTGCCCGGCCTGGATCAGCGCCAGCGCATTCGTGTAGTTCGTGCCGGTCACTCCGCTTAGGCAGGGACTCTGCTCAGGCCGGTCGAACCAGATGAGTTCGCCCACGCTCTTGACGCTGTCGGCGGTCGAAACATTCTTGCCAGTGTAGGTGGCGATCTGACTCAACTGGGCGGAGGTCAGCGGAGAGCGCCCGCCCGCATTGCCCGGATAGTTTGCGGCGTAACTTGGATAGTAGACCGCATTGAGATCAACCCAGGTGACGATGCGGTCGAACTCTGCCGCCGTGAGCGTGACGCGGTTGGTGTGGGAGCCTTGGATCGTCTGGACCAGTTTGCTGACGTAGGAGCCCCAGCTCTTGGCAGGACGGATGGCCGCCGGCCCGGCGCCGATCGCGCCTGTGTAGCCCTTGCGCCACAGCTCGACATAAGAAGCGTTGAAGCAGATTCCCTTATCGCCTGCGAGAACCACTTTTGTTGCACCCGTGCCGCCTGTATCGTGACAGGTCATGCACTTCGCATTGAATACAGGCTGCACCTCGGCGAGGTAGTTGAACAGCTTCGCTGGTTCGCCCTGCCAGCCGTTCAGCGTGTCAGGGGCGCGCATGAAGGCTTCCGGCATTCGCGCGCCGGTCGGATGCGGAGCGAGTTTGCGGTCGTCGTGACAGCCGATGCAGCCCTGTGCCTCGCCTGGCTGGATGACGGTGCCGGAGCGCATGGACTGGATCATCCGGCCCTGCTCATCGAGCAGTTGGAAGAAGACAAAGGTCCTCGGCGGCACCAGAAAATGGGCTGAACCGTCGGCTTCGACCGGTACAGTGCCGAGGATGCGCTTGGTCTCAAAGCTGTCCCAGTTCACGCCAGGCGCTTCGATGCCCTGCGCATTCCAGACTTGGCTGCTGTAATAGCGCTTCTCAGGCGACTCCACCACACGCAGGTATTTGACTGTGCCGCGCGCGACGCCCGTCATGTGGGTGCCTTTGTAGACATCCATCACGTAGAAACGTCCGGGGGTGTCGTCATATTTACGGGGCGAGGTCACGACGCCAGGACGATTTCTAGGCACCAACGGCATGGGATCGAAGCAGCCCACGTCGCCGCTGCCCTCGTCGTGGAGCAGTGTGGCACTTCCGTCTGTCGCATCCAGAAGATAGAGTGCCATGTGCTCGCCGACGCCGGTATTGCGCGAACAGAGGAAATACCGTCCGCCGACGCCGGTCGCAGGATCTACGAGCGGGAACGGGTCCTCCTGCTTGGGAGAGGTGCTGGCGAAGATGTCATAGTCACCGTTGACGACGGCGTTGACCTTCACCCAACTCGCAAGTCCGTCGGGCCAGGTGCGGACCACAGCAGGTGCGCCGTCGCGGGCCAGGCGGCGGTCGATGATCGCGATAGCGCCCCACGGTTTGTCGTGGCAGGCGACGAAGGTACAGACGGACATGTGTGTTCCCGGAATCTCTTGCGCGTCAATCACACCGCCGGGACTGCTGGTGTTGTTGCCGAAGTAGATGGCGTGCTCCGTGCCTTCAGGATCGCTGGTCCAAAGGCCTTGCGCGTCACCGAAGTTGCGGTCCACATACTCCCAGCGGTCATAGAGGATGCGGCCGTCAGACATCAGACTCGGATGTCCTTCGAACAGCGTGCTTTTTGCGATCTGGGTGATGTTGGCGCCGTCGGCGTCCATGCGGTAGAGGTTGTGCGAAAGATGTTTGTTGCACATCACATATTTCGGCTCGCGGCCCGAGACAAAGACGATGCGGTCATCCGGCAGATAGATCGGATCGAAGTCGTCCACGTCTGAAAGGGCCGTCAGTTGCTTCAATCCCGACCCGTCCGTGTTGATCTCATAAATATGATAACAGTCCGCCAGGCTCTTGCGCCATGCGAACACGATACGCGTGCCGCTGAAGTGCACATCCGGATCGCGCACAACGCCTGTCGTCCCTGCATTCAAAATTGTCCGCACGAGCCCCGTGGCTGGATCGAAAACTTTTAGCGCAGAGTTGCCACCCTCATAAAACCCATTGCTGATCTCGTTGGGCGCGGAAGGGTACATGGTGTGCGTGTTGTGGTGGTCTGTCTGATACTGATTGCGGACCACGAAGAGGATCGGCTGGTTAGTCGTTGTTGCAGGTAACGCAGCAAACGCTTGAGAGACCCCAAGGCTCAAGGCGCCTAGACTCAGTATCCATTTGAAGGTCATGCTATGTGGAGTCATATTTTTCATAAGGACATTAAGTACTCCACCAAGTCGTCAATTTGTGAGGGGGTCAAGCCGCTGACGCGGCTCGCATGGACTGTGAGGACCACGTCACGCACAGATGGAGAGCGCCCGTCGTGCAGATAGGGGGCGGTGCGCCAGAGTTCCCGCAGGGTCGGCGTATCGAACGTCACCCCGACTTCGTGATCGGTTGCGGTTCCGATATCGTGCCGTTGCCCGTCCGTCAAATAGTCGCCGCTGTGACACCCGGTGCAGCTCTGCGATTGGAAGAGCAATGCTCCGCGTGCAGCGGCTTCGTTTAATGCGCCAGCTACGAGACGGGGACTCGCCTCGGGACGGAGCGCTGTTAGATAAGCATCGATCGCTGCTGCGCAGGACTCAGGCTGGCTGACGAACTGGATATAACGCAGTCCGGAGCGCACCGCGATCTGGGCGCTGGCGCGGATGCCTGTGGACATGGCGGGCGGTGTCTGGATCGAGAAGACATGGCTCTTCGTATTTTTGGGACTGCCGAAGCCATCGTTGATCAGGTCCCAGTTCAGACTGTCAGCGCGCGCGTCCGGGTGGCAGCTTGCGCAACTCTGCCAGTTCTGCAGACAGAGCCGGGCGTCATTGTAGTTCTGCTCGCCCAGGCGCACCGTATCAGGCGTACGCGGTCCGCCCGCAGGGATCTCTGTCGCGCCATATTCAAATCCCGGTGCGATGTTCACGGTGCCGACGGTGTCGCTGAAATATTCCGCAGCATAGAGTGCCGTGCCGATTAAGGCGAGGCCCCTCGGGCCATTGCCTTTGAGCGGCAGCCGGCGACGCACCCCGACCAGATATGTTAAATCCTGAGGCGTATCTGAATCACCTGTCTGAAGTTTTGACAGTAGCGCGGCTTGATCGATGACGCTCACCTCATGTGTGCCGGCGTGGCTCACACACAGATATTGATTGTTCGTTGAGCAGATTACGCCCCAGGGGTTGGCTGCTCCGAGATCAAGATCATCTAGCAAGACGGTATTGACGAGTGTGCCGGTCACTGCATCAATGACACTGAGCGCCGCAGTGTTCATCCAGCCGCGCAGCACTTGCGTGGTCGGCGCATAGAAGCGCGAAAGCACATGCGTCACATAAACTTTTGCGCCATTGGCAGACACGCAGATGCCGCGGAGCGCTTGCGAGCCCGGTGGCAGCAGGATGCGACTTGAAAGCGTTCGCGTTGTTGTGTTGATGATGCTTACGGCGCCTGCAATGGCGGCATTGGTCGACGGTCCGACAGGCAAATGTTCAGCGACAAAGAGTTTCGTGCCGTCCGGGGTCAGCGCTGCCGCATGCGGCTGACGTCCGACCGCGACCCGGGCCAGCGTCGCGCCATCGGAGAGGCGGATGATCGATACGTCATCGGAAAAGCGATTGCAGATGTAGAGCGTGTTACCATCTGGACTCACGACAGGCGACATCGGTGTATGTCCAGCATCGAACGTCTCCAGAAGCGCGCCACTCGCTGCATCAAGCACAACTACGTGACCCTCAGCCCCGCCTGCGGCCACATACAAGCGCGTGCCATCCGCGTTAAGCGCGACACCGTTCGGTGCTGCGGGCAGGGCAAACGCCTGAATCAGACGGTTCGCTGTTGTATCGATCACCCCGATGCTCATATCTGTGTATCGGGCCACATAAAGTCGACCGCGTAGGGCATCGGCCACACCTGCGCAAGGCGAGAGGCTGTTCGTCCGGTCATCGTCCAGAATCAATCCAGCGGCGCTGGATTTTTCCACGAAGGCACCTGTTACAGAACTCAACGCAACAGAGAAAAACTCATCGGGCTCTGTTGTTGTGTCGCCTGTTGCGAATACGGTGATTGTTCCCTCTGCCTGACCAGCGGGAATGTTGAGATCCCCTGTTGCAGACTGAAAATCTTGCGCGTCGGCAGTTGCAGGTGACGTGGCATAATGGAGCGACACAGGATCAGGCGGGGCATACGAGAGGGACACGCGGAAGAGTAGAGCAGTTGTCCCAGAATGTCCTTCCAGGCTTTGCGCGTCCGCAAGGGAGAGACGCGGATAGCGCGGTGTGAAGGTCTGCGCAGCGGACCAGCTCTCGCCGTACGTGTTCACAGCGCGGCAGCGGAAAAAGTAAGATGTCTCCGGTGTTAGTCCGGTGATCGCTTGGTTGAATGCACCGGGGGTCCGGACGCCGAGACTGGTCTTCTGGGCCCAGGCGGTAAAGTTCGTGCCGCTGTCGCTCGTGCCCCAGCAGACCCAGACTGTGGCCGGCGCATTGCCCGTGGAGACCAGTGAGCCGGTCAGAACAGCGCTCGTTGAAAATACGTTCGTCGCACCGATGTCTTCTGTCACGCGGGGCGCCCATGTTTCCGTGACGTTTCCAAAGGTGCAGAAGGTTGCGCTGGCCATGGTGTCCCGTTCCGCGCGGACCCAATCTGCTGAGCGCGCCACGGATGAAATCCGCACCTCGTCGAGTGCGCCGTTGAAATACTCGCCGAGTGGACTGGTGTCGCGTCCGCCCAGGCGCACGTTGCGGGTCGTGCTCAGCAGGTTTCCGGACTTAGCGAATGAGCCAGCCGATTGCCCGTTGATAAACAAGGTGACCAGGCTGCCGTTGTAAACAGCTGCGGTGTGTTGCCACTGCCCCACGGAGAGCGTCCCTTTTGTCGCAGAAGTCGTGTCGATACGGCAATGCAGACCTGAACTCACGGTATACAGGACCCAACTGTAATAAGGCGACACATGAGTGGCTGCAACAGACTTGCTGATGATCGCGTTACCATTGATGGCGTTCGGTTTGATCCAGGCCGAGAGGGTGAGCTGGTTGCTCGTTAAGTTTAAAGACGCATTGTTTCCGCAATCGATAAAGGCGCTGCCGCCGAAAAAACGACCGCCAGAAACAACACCGTTTGTTGCGACGGATCCTGTGTTGACGCCGTTGTTGGCATTGGTGGTCGCATCATTCAGCGTATCCGACAGGTGCCACACGCCGCGGAAGGCAGCGTCCCAGACCGTGGCGGAGTTGGGTGCTGGTGCGTCGGGATTGCGCCAGAAGGCGCGGATGATTTGATTGGAGACCAGAGAGGGGACGCGCACCCAGACGCGCGAAACGCCGTTGGTGTTCCACGTCTCGATCTCGTGGTTTAAGACCACGGTATTGTCCGCGTCAGTGAAACGCAAGTCCGCACCTTGCGGCGCAAAATCAACGTACCGAAAGTCTGTCAGGGTCGCGGGATCGAGTGTGACCAGGACGGGGAAGTCAGCTAACGTGGACGTGCCGCAATACCCGCTCAGACGGAGTTCCAGCGAAGACCGCCAGCGCAGGGTGTCTACGGCTTCGGCATACGCCACGTTTGCGGCCCCGAAGCCGGCAACAGCCAACCACAGGGCCGACAGCAGCGCCCCCGACCTTCTCCTCGAAACCGTATTCATGTTGCTCCTTTGTGCAAACGCCTATAAATTCACTGGAATGTTGGAATAAGGGAATATGGGAATGATGGGAAAAAGACGGGATACCGGTTCTGGAGGGCCACGCTTCGTCGTGGCCGGACGCGACCCTCCTTCGCTAAAGCTACGGCGGCCAAGCAGAGCGCGTCCCTCCAGTGGGGTCTTCTTTCACTATTCCAACATTCCACTATTCCACTATTCCGTCCCCGTCCCCTCTACATAAACCGAACCATTGAGCCTATCGGGATATAGACAAGCGTAGCGGTTGCAGCGCCCTCTGTTCGGTCATACTTGATCTTCCAGTTATTCGGCAGGGTCGCCGTGAGCTCGCCAGTCAACGACCCGGAACACGTAACAATCGTGTAGCTCTTCTGCCAGTTCAGCAGGCCCGTGTCTGCGATTTGCAGGGTCAGCCCAGCGAGAGACAGATTGCCGGTGCTGGCCAATTGGTCACAGGAACCATCGCTCGTAACATTGACCCGCAGGGTTCCACTTAGAGCGACATTCGAGAGCTTCAAGGTCCCGATAGACTCCCCTGCAGGTGAAATCGTACCGGTGACGGTCAACGATCCGTTGGAGAGTACACCTTCGCCGCTGATCGAGGCCACCGTGTGTGAGGCATTGTCGAGATTCAGCACCGCCCCTGACGCGACTTGCACCGCCCCGTTCGTCAGGATGGAAGGCGTGAATGGATCAGAAGCCCCCAGCCATTTGTTTTTCAGGTAGGTTTCAACATTCCTGCGGGTCGTGTCAGCTAGTGTGCTGTCAAAGACCAGCACCTCGCCGATCTGGATATTGCCGCGGTAGCCGACTCCCGGCGCGATGTTGGCGAGCGTCAACGATGCGACCCCCGACCCCTCAGTAGAGGTAAAGGCCGGCAGGCCGGTATTGGCATCAGCCACACCGTTAATGTAGACGTACGAACCATTGGTGACCCCGTTCTTCAGACTGGCCGTGTAGATCAGCACAGCGTTTGTGTTCATGCCTTTCACGGGTGTACGGTCGTTCACGGTTGAGATTGGGTACCCATCGTACAGCCCTCCAGCGGAGAAGTTTAGGAGTTGGAGCCGATCCCAACCGCCGTCGTCGTGTCCCCACAACCCGCTGTTGGCCGTCTTCGCCACCTGCCGATAGACCATCATAATCGTCAGGTTCGGAATGGCTGCAGCATTAATATTCAACATGCTCGTGATATCATCATCCACGCCGTCGAATTGGAGCACGGGCAGATTGTTGAAAGCTGCCGGGCTATTTGTATAGGTCGGTCGGCGGGCCAAGCTGGCTTGGAGGGCGGGTTTGTTGTTGCCGCTCCGGTCACCCCAATAACCGACTGGCTGGCCCATGGCCGTAATTGCACCTGTTCCGTTCGCGTTCGTAGCCAAACTTGAAACGTCTGAGGCGTCCAAACGCAACTTAAGGTTAGTCCCCAGAGGAGAAAGTGTCAGTGTACCCTGCGTGATGGATATCGCGCCCGTGAAGGTGTTGCCAGCATACAGCATGGCCGTTCCAGAGCCAGTTTTTGTTAGTGTGCCGCCATCGAGATTGGCCAGGAGGGTCCCCGAATCTGCCAGCGTAAACGAAGCGGCGTTCATCGAGCCGTTGATGATCGAGCCGGAACTCAGGGACACGGCGCTATTGGTGACGGCGAAGCCGTTCAAATCATAGATGCCTCCCTCCACACGCACCGCTCCGGTGTTGGTGATCGCATGTGCAACGCCTAAACGCAGCGTGCCGTTGCTGATGATGGTTGTGCCATTGTAGCTGCTCTTTCCGCTCAGCGTAAGCACGCCAGCCCCGAGTTTGGCGAGTCCGCCGTCGAGCGTGACTCCTAGCGCGGCTTCATGCAACAGCGGCTGGCCTACGGTGATATCAAATCCTGCTGTGTCAAAACGTGCGCCGCCGAGTTGGACGTTCGCGGTTGTAAGCCCCTGCATGAAGGTCGTTGAAGACGCGCGGGGTTTCAATACGCCGCCGTTGAAGTTGAATGTTCCAGCCCCAGCACCGCCATTCTTCGTTAAGATGTTCACGGTCAAGCTCCCCCCGGACAGATTGTAAACCCCTGAATTTGGCCCGCCTCCATTGAAGTTGATCCCTCCAGTCACTGTGACCGTGCCGCCGACCTGCGTGTAGGTACCGACGCCAGCACCATCGCCATATCCGCCGATATAGAATGGAGCGTTCACCTGGAGCGTGCCATTGCTCTGGATACCGCTGCTGGTTCCGTGCGCGCCGATGACAAACTGGCTTCCGGCAGTAATGGAGCCAGAATTAAATATGAGCGTTGCGGGATTATTGTAGGCTCCGACATCCATATAGCCAGGGCCCGAAATGGTGCCGCCGTTGATTAGGGTCGTGCCCCCATTAAGGAAGGTGTTGCCGGTGTATGTATTGGCCCCGCTCAGGATCAGCGTTCCCGTCGTCGTTTTAGTCAAGCCTACGGCGCCACCGAGAGAGGCCGAGATGGTCCCGCTGCGGGCATCGTAAGCGGCAACCGACTTGGTGATCGTGCCGTTGGTCACCACCGCGTTATCAAAAACCACGGTGCCGGACGTGGTCTGTGAGTTGCCGCCGAGATCGAGCTTGCCGTTGCTGACGGTGATCGCACCGCTTGTGCTCAGGCGATTGTTGCCGCCCGAGAGCGCGAGCGTTCCGGCGTTGACGGTCATTCCGCCCGTGAAGGTATTTGCGGCTGTCAGCTTTAACGTGCCTGCGCCGTTCTTCACAAGACCGGCAGTGACGCTGCCGTTGGAGATCACGCCACTGATCTCTGCCACAGCAGCATTCACAGTGATCGTGCGAGTTGCGTTGTTGAGTGCAATCGCATTCTGGAAAGTCAGATTGGTATTCGCTCCTGTGTCGTTCAGCACAAACGCGCTCGGATTGAAAGGCAACGAACCCCAGGACAAGGGGTCGCCTGCGCCGCCGAGGTTGACGGTGAGAGGCGTATTGATTGCGCTGAAGCCGCTGGCGGTGTTAGGGGTCAAGGTAATCTGTCCAGCCCCCGTGCCGAGCGAGGCCGTGAGGCTGCCGCTGATTGAAGAGAGGGAGGCCGCTGTCAGTGTCAGATTTGAAGAAGCGGAAATGCCGGTTCCGAAATCAGCCTGCAGGATGCCGCCGAACACGGTTAACCCGCCGGCACACGTGTTGCCCCCCGTGATGCTCAGAACATTCGGTCCTGTCTTGACAAGACCTGCGACGGAGGGAAGGGCAAACTGACCGCTGTACGTATAGTTGCCGGCGGTCGTGTCAAAGCCGAATAATGTGTCGCTGCCGTAAGCGCCCGCGCCGATGAGAGCGGTGATGGCCGCGTCCGACCAACTGCCGACACCGATCGATAGCCCTGCGCCACTTGACAATGTCACCTTGCCGGGAGTGGAATAGTTGGGCAGTGAGTTCATAATTGTCGCGGCCAGAATCCCGTTACTGATTGCCGTACCGCCACTATAGGTGTTCACACCGGACAGTGTGAGTAATCCCGCCCCTTTCTTGATGAGTGACCCGTTGCCGGAAATCGCACCAGACTGCGTCAGCATCCCAGACCGGTCGAACACGAGCGTCGCATCAGCATTTACGAGGTTGATTGTGTTAGCCCCCGTGCCGATTGTCCCGACCGCTCCGCCGACACCTACCTGTAGAACACCGTTAGAGACTGTCACGCCGCCGCTGAAAGCGTTGTCCGCCGTCAGCATCATCTTTCCCGCTCCGGCCTTGATGAAGCCTGAGGCGGCCAGGGAGTTGGGCCTGTTGACTAATGGCGCGCTCACCGTCAAATCTGGGTCTGAGCCCGTCGGATTCACGATGAAGCTGTTGTTTCCATTGCCCAGATGAACGCCCGTCAAAGATGTGCCTGTGGTGGTGATGGTTGAACCGGAGGTCCCGGAGACTGTTACGCTGCCCATCAGGTTGTAAGTTTGAAAAGCAGGGTAAACACCGTTGCCACCCGTGAGGATCGCGCCGTTTGTGAGCAGGATGTTGGGCATGGTTACAAAGTAATTACCATGATTGACGGTTCCGCCGTCGACGACAAAAGAGGTGTTCTGCAACACGGTGGCGCTGCCGATTGGATCGTTATTGGCGAAGAGAAGGTTCGCACCGCTATTCACCTGGATTAGCCTGCCGACACTTGTCATGTTGCCCAGCCCAGTCGCGGTCGGCGCGGCGCTATTCACTTGAAGTGTGTCTCGCAGCGTACCCCCGGCGACAACCAGATTGCCGGTGAAGGTGTTTGCGCCGCCGAGGGTCAATGTGCCTGCGCCAGTTGTGACAACTCCCGCAGAACCACTCAGAATGCCGCTGATGGTTGCATTGGTATTCGCTGTGATGGTTGGAGCATTGGTCAAAATCAATGATCCCGCTAGCGTGTAGGTGGCGTTGAAAATCGCATTGAAAGTCAGACCACCGATGGTGATGCCAGAACTGGCGGTCACAGTACCTCCAACTCCGTTTGCGCCAAACACTGCTGTGTCACCGTTTGTATTGTTCCAGAGAACATGGGTATCACCCGCGCCGACCCAATTGGACACCGTGTTATTCCATGCTCCGGAGCCATCCTGTGCTGCGCCTGTTGTGTTGGTGCTCCACGTAAACGTATCCGCTGAAACACCGCCAGTCAATAGGGTTGATAGTGCGAACCACAGTACTGTCATTCGCTGGCTGAACCACACCATCTTCGTTTGTTTTCTGTTCTGCATGTCTAGCCTCCGTCGTTTTCCAACCTCGTTACACGTCTCAAGCAAATTCCACACATGAAACCTCTATTTCATATATGAAGTTGCTTTTCTTTTATGAAAATAACTCTATCATGGGCGGCATGGAGGTTGCAAGCGGAAAACGTGCGACGCATGATGTTTTTAAGCAAAAAGACGATTTATACTTTTTTATGTTGCATTTTAAGGCAAGATATGGTTTATTTCATTTATGAAAGTTGGTTTTATGTGTGAAATCAATATCATATATAAAATCACATTTTCATTAGTGGTTTTTGAACAAAACGTCCTCGGTGTGAATGGGGCAGGTTTCTAATCAGAAGGCGGGTGTTTATGAACGTGTATAAAGTCATGGCAGGTCTTAGTCTCATGGGTGCGGCGATTCATGTGCAGGCGTTGGAGGCGACGCGTAAAGTGGAGAACGCCACCGGCGACTGGGATTTGACATCCGAGCATTGGCTCACGAACAACGTTTCGACTGCGTGGGTGAATAATGGATTGAATACGGCAGTCTTCACCAATTCGGGCACGATCACCGTAACGCAGCCGGGCATCCTCATTGGCCCGGGGAACGCCGGCATCGAGGTGACCGGCTCAGGTACTGACGTAACCATTACGGGGCAACCATTAACGAATAATCTGGCCGGGGGCGTGGATGTGCGTGCGGATATTGCAGCAGGGGCTAATCTGACCCTTGAGAGTAATACGATTGTAACAGAAAAACCTTTCCGCAAAATGGGTGCTGGAACGTTGCTGATTAAAGGCGTCCAAGATTTGTTTATGAGCACCTTCGTTCCGAGTGAGGGTAAGACAATCCTTGATTCCACGGCGGTCTTCCGCCCGGGGCAGACCATTCACATGGGCGAGCAGAGCGGTGTCTTGGATTTGGGAGGCACGACGCAGGTCATCACGAATTTCGGTTGGTTTTGCGAGAGCGCGGCAGTCCCCAACATCTTATCCAACGGGACCATTCGTGCCTATTCGTGGTCCAGCGACAGCAACAACAAATTGAAGCTTGCAAAAGACGCCTCGCTCTATGTGAATTACTATCCAATCCTTCAAGCATCCCAGGTGATCACACTGGATACGGGTGCCGGAATATTTTCATGCGGCACGGCGCCAGCAGGGACTTCGATCGGCTTCATCATGGGGGTTGACAACAACAACGGCGCAGAGGTCCGTGTGAAGGACGGGACCTTCAAATGCGTGGATCACGACGGGGCGACCGCTGCCCAGAGGACTGGCGGACTGCTCCGGCTAGGGGCCGGCGGTGGCGCTGCTCGCGTGCAGCCTTCGGCAAATGTGATTGTTGAGGGCGGGGTTGTCGATATCGGATGGAATGCGGCCATTTCGTCGTGGTATCAGGATCCTCGGGCGCAAGCTTTTTTCAGAGGCATCGGCACCCTGAACATCTCTGGCGGCGCCGTGAAGCTGGGGACTGATGATGCTGTCGCGCCGGCGGGAAGCAATATTCAGGGGTTGCATGGTTATCTCTATATGGGCGGCACCCGGGCTTTAACTTTTTCAGATGCGAAGTTGGATATGACCGGTGGTGAGCTTTGGCTGGATGCAATACAAGCGAACCCCTTTGGCCGTTCCCGTGTTTCTCTCAACGGAGGCACACTCAAAGCGCTTACAGCAAACTCAAACTTTATTACGGGGCCCAGTTTGTCGGCGATCAGCGTGGGTTCAAACGGAGCGACAGTTGATACCGATTATGCGATCACTACGCGCGTTCCCTTTGAGCAGTCGGTAGCGGGCGGGAGACTGATTAAGAAAGGCGCTGGCACACTTACCGCAGTCGGCGCACACAAGCTTTCGGGCACGAACCACGTTCAGGCAGGCTCGCTCAAGATTTCAGGTGGAGCCCTGAAAGATTATGGTCTGCGTCTTCATCTTGACGCTTCGGACCTCTCCACGATTACGACCAACACAGCAGGTGCTCTGACGGCATGGGTGGATAAGTCAGGAGCGGTTGGGGTTGTCGCCCCTTATCAAAACAATGTTGATAAAGCACCCAAGTATGTTGAGTCGGTACAATTTGGCGGAAGAAAGGTCTTTCGCTTTGATGGTGCAAACGATGTGCTGGACGTCAATCTGAACATCAATCCCGATGTGATGCCAGAGTGCACAATCGTCGCTGTCTATCGCATGACCGCCTATTCAGGCAATCAGTCGCTTTTCGGTTGCGATAACGGGGGTTGGGACCGACTCCAGTTGCTTTATTGGAGTGGAGGAAGTGCTAATGCGTATGACTTTGCGCCTGGCGGGGCGAATAATCATCATGTTGCAGGCCTTGACACGCTGCAACCCATGGTGTACTCCGCTGCCCTAAGAGCGAATGCGTCATCCTATGTGCACGTCAACAGCATGTGCAGTTCGGCAATTGGGCACCCCGGTGTTCAAGCGGGCATGGGAGATTTAGGCCACACGCGCTTTGGCATTGGCGCGATCACCTTTTCAGGCAATTATTATGGTTTTATTGAGCTCGCAGAATTTATGGTCTTTGATAAGACGCTCTCCCGCGAGGCACGTGATAAAATCGAACGTGACCTGCGGGCCAAGTGGGGTGTGAGTATAGATACCCTTGTTCATATCGATGCCTCGTCTACGAACACGCTGACGCTTGCAGACATGGGAAGCTACACCAACGTGATCGCTGTGACGAATATGGCGGGCTGGTATGTCATCGCGCCCTCCAATAGTCCGACGTTTGCCTCCTCCGTTCCGGAGCTGAACAACAAACCAGCCATTGAATTCAACGGCTCCAGCTCCTACTTAACCGTCAACCTGGACATCTCCTCCGAAGTGATGCCGGAAATGACGGTGCTCATGGTCTATCGCCCCCTCTCCATCACCCCTGCTGCGGACAAATGTCTGTGGGGCCATGACAACGGAGGCTGGGATAGACAGCAGATGCTCACGACAATAAATGCTGGCTATGGCAACGTGGCTGCCTTTAATGGTGGAATCCGTGTTGAGAATCTGCAAGTGCCCTCCAAGCCTGTTGTGTACAGTGCGGTCTTCAGGGCTGGTCTTTCCGAAGGGTCGCGCGTCTATGTGGATGGCGCGCCGGCCTGTGTCGCCTTCAACAACGTGGAGGTCGGCACGGCGGAGTCGTCCCTGACCATCGGCGCCAAGCAGGTGAACGGTTCATGCGCCTCACATATCCAACTCGCCGAATTCAAGCTCTATGCACGCGCCCTGTCGGATACGGAGCGCGAGGCAGAGGAGCTGAAGTTGCAGGAGAAGTGGATCAATCCCGCCTCGTCCGTGTTGCCGGTTGTGCGCCTTGACGCCTCGGTGCTGACCGAGACCAACAACGCCATCGTCACCTCCTTCACGGATCAGAGCGGCAACAACAAGCACGCCGCCCAAGCCGACACAACAAAAGCGCCGCGCTTTGTGATTTCCGAACCGCTCTTTAACAACAAGCCCGTCCTCCAGTTTGACGGTTCCAACGATTGGATGGACATCCCCTACAATCCCAATTACACGGTCGTCCCGGAGATGACGATTATGATGGTCTACCGTCCGCTCAGATTGACCGGCGCCAATCAGGCAATCTATGGCCATGACAATGGTGGCTATGATCGGTTCCAGCTCCTCAACTATCCGACGATTGACTACGGCATTGCCGCTAACAATGGACAAGTCCGGGTGTATGGACTGGACACGGTCAGCAAGCCCGTCATCTACACGGCGGTCCTGCGCAACGGCGTTGCAAACAGCTCCATGGTCTATGTGAACGGCCGCTGCGACAGTACGACCGGGCGCATCGCCTTCACAGAAGGGCACAACAACACAGGTTTGAACAACCTGACGATCGCGGGCATCGCCCCGAACAACCTGCCCGCTAACATCCAGATTGCCGAAGTGTTGATCTTCGATAAAGCCCTCGGAGCTGAACGCGCGACATACGAAGAGGCGCTGGCACAGAAATGGCTGGGCACGACGCTGAAGACAGCCGAGACGCCAACGCAGACCACGGCTTTCCCGACGAATGCAGTGATCGAGATCGCCTCGGGGGCCATGTTGGATATGAGTGGCGGAACGAACACCTTCGCCTTTGCAGGCGGCCAGGGAACCATCACCAATGGCGCACTGGTCTACAACGCGGTTTCACTCGGGCTGAATGCGACACGTCGCGTGCAGGTGACCGGAGCAGGCTCGTCGCTGACCTTCAACAATACGACCCTACAAGCCGAGGTTGGGAGCCAAGCCCTCTTCTCCGCGCCAAGCATTGTTTTCGGAAGCGGCGTCACGCTCAATCTCGCCAACGAAGGATCGTTAGACCGTGGTGTGCGCTATCCGCTCTTCATCACGGACAGCTTGACCGGCACGTACACCCTGACTCCGATAGGCACCTGCTGGAAAGTCCGCCAAACGGGAAACGTCTATGAACTGTTCTTCAATGGCGGAACGATGATCATGTTCCAGTAGGCAATCATTTCTGAGTGACGATTCCAGACGCACGGCGGTTGGCGCCGGGTGATTTTGTGAGGTTGTCGCCCAGGTCGGCGCGGGCCTCTTTAACAAGCTTCTCGAGTTCGGCAACGATCTCGGGATGCTTTTCTTTCACATCGGTTTGCTCTGCCATGTCTGCGGTGAGATTGTAGAGGGCATAGGTCGCGGGGCGATCAGAGGGACAGACAAGCTAACCGTTGGAAACGGGATATTCCTTGCTGGATATTGGATATTCTGGGTCAAAATAGCCGCGTAATTATGTCCATTGACGCAATAAGACAAAAAGAGTATAAATATAAGAATAATATAGTGTGTCAGTTGTGAACGTTAACACCGCTCGGGCGGAGGAGGAGAAAAAGCATGAAAACAGCAAACAAGGGTATCAGTGTCATGACAGGGATGATCAATCGGTCCCTGCAAGGGTGGAGCGCCGCGGTGATCGCGGCGGCGGTGGTGATGCTCGGCGCGGATACGGCGCGGGCGGCCGATTACATTCGGCAGAACAACACCGACCTCTTGAATACGGCTGCTGCCTGGGGTGGCACATTGCCCACCGCGTCTGATTCCGTGCAGTGGGATGCAACCTGCGGCGGAAATGGAAGCACCGCGCTTGGCGGGACTGTGAACTGGGGCAAGATCATTGTCACATCACCCGGAGGGGCGATCACCATCGCCAACACGGAATCGTCCACGATCAACCTCACCGGCCTGTCCGGTACCGGCATTGACATGTCAGCCGCAACGCAGAACCTCACTATTAACAACCCGGTCGCCTTACAGGCCAGCCAGACCTGGAATGTTGGCGCAAGTAGGACGTTGACGGTCGGCAACTACGCGATCAGCGGCAGCTACGGACTGACCAAGAGCGGTTCGGGGACGCTGACCTTGAGCGGCACGAACAACACCTACACCGGCAAGACCACGGTGAGTGGCGGGACGCTGAGCTTCAACACCATTGGCAACGTCAACGGCGGCGCCAGCGCGCTGGGCGCACCCACGACGGTGGCGGACGCGACCGTTGACGTGGCCGGCACGCTGACGTACACAGGAGCGGCGCTTTCCTCTGACCGGGTGATCAATCTCAGCGGCACCACCACCTTTTACAACAGCGGTTCGGGACTTCTCACCTTGACCGGCGGCTTCACTGGAACCGGGATTTTGACTTTACGCGGGGTGCAGAGTTTCGCGGTGTCCGGGGCGATCACGATCAGCGGCGGAGTGAACAAGACGGATGGCGGAACGGTGACGCTGAGCAACGCAGACAACAGTTTCGGCAATGTTGTGATTAACCAAGGTGCGATCAGCGTCAACTCGATCGCGGACGCAGGCGTCAACAGCGCGTTGGGCGCCGGCAACACGATCACGCTCGGGCAGAGCGGTTACAACAACACGGGTAGACTGCAGTTTACCGGCGCCGCCGGCGGAGCGAGCGACCGGGCCATCAACATCCAGAGCAACAGCGGCAACACTAACGGCGGAATCATCGAGAACACGGTCGCCGGCCAGACCCTGACCCTCGGCGGGAACGTCACCACCGGCGGCACCGGCACGATGCCGTCGCTCCAACTGATCGGCGCGGGAAACGGTGTGATGGGCGGAGCAATTGCCGGCAGCGGACTGACGCTCACCAAGGCGGGCACGGGAACATGGACGCTCAGCGGCGACAACACATTCAGCGGCGCGACCACCGTCTCCGCCGGCACGCTGACGCTCGCCGGGACCGGGCGGCTGGGCGGCGGGAGCTACGCGGGAGCGATCGCCCTGGCGGCGGGGGCCACGCTGCACGATGACAGCACGGCCGATCAAACGCTGAGCGGCGAGATCAGCGGCGCCGGCGCGTTGCGCAAGAGCCAGGCCTCCACATTGACCCTCGGCGGCGTCAACACGTACACCGGCATGACCACGGTGGAGGGCGGCACGCTGACGCTGAACGGCTCTCTGCCGCGGGCCAAGATGACCATCACCGGCGGGACGGTGAACGGGAACGGGACGATCAACTACCGGATCGCGGGTTCCCTGTCGGACTTCATCGCGGTGAGCGGAGCGGGCACTATCAATATAGCAAATCTGACGCTGAATGTGGTGCAGGACGCTCTGCCCTCCGCGGCGGAATACGTGATCGTTGACGACGCCTCCCGGGTGACGGGAGTGTTTGCGGCGGTGAGCGGGCTGCCCAACGCATTCTGGTCTGTGGATTATGACGGCACGACCGCCAATCCCGGTGCCGTGGTGCTGGTGTTCGATACCGCCGCAGCGCTCTCGACGTGGGACGGCGAGACCTCCGGGTCGTGGGCTTTGGGGCAGAACTGGCTTGCGAACACCACCCCGATTAACGATGCGCCGCTGCTATTTCCCGCCGGGGCAGGCAACAAGGCGAACACGAACGATCTGCTGACTTCCGTATTTAGCCTCGCCCTGGAGGGCGGTTACACGATCAGCGGTAACGCGCTGGCACTGGGCAGCTCGGTCGCCAACACCGGCGTGAACGAACTGGCCCTACCGCTGAGCCTGGGCGCGGGCGCGGGCACGTTCGTCGTCGCGGGGGAACTGACGCTCTCCGGTGAGGTCTCGGGAGCCGGCGGCATTGCCAAGACCGGCTCGGGAACGCTGACGGTGAGCGGCGTCAACACGTACACCGGCGCCACGACGGTCGCGGCGGGCACTGTGAAGCTGCAGAGCACGGCGGAAGCGCTGCCGGTGAGCGCAGGTCTGGTCGCCCGCTGGGACGCTGCGGCGATTACTGGCGTCGCGGACGGATCCCAGCTCGACACCTGGGCCGACCTCTCAGGGAGCGGTCGCAATGCAACGCGCGGCGGGGGGACGCCGGTGTACGTAGTCAATGGCGGCCGCGGCCTGCCGGTGGTGCGGTTCACCAATGACGGCAACAGCTATTACAGTTTCACACAGCTCGCGGCGATACGGTCGGTGTTCTTTGTCGGGAGGGAGCTGGACACCGGCAACAGCATCAATTTCTTCCTCGGTGATACGAGCGCCAATCTTTATCATTTCCATCGGGGTGACAATGACCTCATCTGGAATTCGGCTCACACGCACGCGAACATCAAAAACGGCGTGACCCGGATGAATGGGCTCACTGTCAACGGGACGACCACCGCGTTTGGCGCCGGCGCCATGAAGCTCTTGAGCGTGGTGACGACGGACAACGTCACTGCAAATAGCATTGCCAAGGACAGAAACATTGCCGGCCGCTCCTGGCGTGGTGACATCGGCGAGATTCTGATCTACGACCGTGCGCTGACAGATGAAGAGCGGCTGCAGGTGGAACAGTATCTGATGAGGAAATGGCTGGGCACGATGCCGGCGACGACGGCGGTGACGCTGACGGACGCCACTTCCAGACTGGACATCAACGGCGTGAGCGTGGCGATTGGCTCGCTGTCAGGGGGTGCGGGCAGCCAGGCGCTTCTTAATGGAGGCGTATTGACCGTCGGAAACGACAACAGCACGACGACCATGTCGGGCATCATCGTGGACGGAGCGGTGGCGGGAGGCGGTATGACCAAGGACGGAACCGGCGATCTGATTCTGGCTGGGGATGCGTCGAACACGTATACTGGCACGACAATGCTGCAAGTTGGCAGGCTGGGGCTAGGCAAGACCGGTGGAGCGTACGCGATTCCAGGCAATTTCATCGGGATCCATAACTGGTCGCCGGACGTGTACACCACGGTGGACAACCAGTTCGCGCCGGGCGCTGTGATGTACTTCCGAGGCAACTCGGGGGATCATGTGCGGTTCGAACTCCTGGGCACGACCCAGACCCTGGCCGGCCTTGACAACGCGGGCGGCAGGAGCGGATACGGCGTCATTCAGCACCGCGAACAGGTGACGGTGCCGGCGGTCGGGCCTCTCTCCACCCTGATCCTGAACGGATCAGGAACGTACGTGTTCAATGGCTACCTGCGCGGCTCTGGCGGCACGATTTCGCTGGTCAAGAGCGGAGCTGGCACCCAGACGCTGAGCGGCGGGAACATCAACTACAACGGCACCACAACGGTGAACGGCGGGGAGTTGATTTGTACGAATGGGGCCTATACCGGGTCAGCGGGGAGCTCGGTGGGCGTGAATAGCTATATTACGATCAACAACGGCACGGCCTCGGATAACCGGCTGCGCGGTCCTCTTACGGTGTGGGGGACCATCCGGGCGATTGATGGCGCGGCTCAGACCATCGGCGGCGATATAACGCTTAATGGTGGCGCATTAGAGAGCGGCTCCGCAGTCGGAAACAACGCGACCTACGGAACCTTCTACTTCAACGCGGCCCGGACGCTGACGGCGAACGGCGCCGGAAATATCATCACTGGATCAAACAATACACTCGGTCTTAGCAATAGCGGGAATCTGACGTTTGACACACCGCTGGCCGGTGATGCGCTGACGGTTTCGGGTAAGATCGTTAATCAGAGCGGCCAGACTACGGGGAAGATCGCTAAGAACGGAGCCGGCACGGTGACGCTGAGCGCGACGGACAGCAGCTACCTGGGCTCCACGACGATCAACGGCGGAACACTTTCCTTTACCGGCACGAAGACTGGCGCAGGCGCGGTGACCGTGAACAGCGGTGGCACGCTGGCGGGCACGGGCAGTATAACGGGTGCGGTGACGGTAGCCGCAGGCGGGCGGGTCGCCCCCGGAGCCGGCGGCGTGGGGACGCTGACGCTGAGCGATGCACGTACCCTGCAGCCGGGTAGCGAGCTGGTGTTCGAGTTCAACGCGACGCCTGCCAACGACAAGATCTCGGGTGCCGCCGAAGTGACCATCAACGGCGGCGGGGTTTATCTGTATGCCGAGGGCACGACCACCCCGTGGACGACACCGGGGGTTTATCAGTTGATCCAATACACTGGAACGCCCGCTGCGGCTAACCTCTCGGTTCTGAACCCGCAGCCGGGCCTCAGCTACACCTTCGGGACGGACGGAACGTGGATCACGCTGACCCTTGCGGCGGTCTCCGTGTCCGAGTGGACCGGCGGCGGTGCGAACGACAATTGGAACACGTCCGGAAACTGGACGTTGACGCCAACCGGCGGGGAGACACTTACGTTCGGGCAACTGGATGCGGTACGGCAGGTCAATGTCAACGACTTCGTCGGCGCGACCTTCAACGGGATATTTTTCGACCAGAACGGGACCTACACCCTCTCGGGCAACGCCATCAGTCTGGGCGGCAGCGTCGTGAACCTGACGCCGAACACGCAGACAGTCAACCTGGACGGGCTGACAATGACCGGCACGCACACCTTTGCTGCCGCGTCGGGCGATCTGGTCATCGGCGCGCCGATCGGAGGGGCCTACGGGCTGAACAAGACCGGAGCGAACGCGCTGACCCTGAACAATATCAACACCTACACCGGGAACACGTGGGTGAACGAAGGTTCACTGGGCATCGGCGGTTCAGGGCAGTTGAACAGCGGAACATATTCCGGCACGATAGGCTTGGGCACCACCGGCAGCGTATTCCAGTACGACAGCTCAGCGAATCAGACGTTAGACGGCGTCATCAGTGGCAGCGGATCGCTGGTCATGAGCGGAGACGGCACGCTGACGCTTAGCGCGACTAACACGTACACGGGGGGCAATACGATCCACGCGGATTCAGGGCAGTTGACGGCCACCGTGAACACCACACAAAACAGCATCGGGACAGGCGCGACGTCCGTCGGCGCCGGTTCCACGCTGCGGCTGAACAACAACAACACCACCTCGGCGACCACCATGATTGGCAACGTGTTCACGGGCGTCGGACGCTTGCAACTCAACTTCGCGGCGGGCACGACGGCGAGAAATACCACCATGGCAAACGTGGGCGGCTTCGCGGGAACGGTCGAACTCTCTGCGGCGGGAACCTCTGGCGACAAGTGGAGCGTGAGCGGCGTCAACGCGCCGAGTGCCTTGGTCGCGATCGGAAGCGGCTCCCAGTTGTTTATCAACGGCGCGGCAAGCACGTTCTCCCGAGTTGATGCGATCGGCACAGGCAACAGCGAAAACCGGGGCGCGATCCGGTTGGCCAATACGCTCAACGCGCCCGTAAAGTTGATGGGCAACACGTCGATCGGCCCGGAAGCAGGAACGATCAACGGGGACATCAGCGGCGGCGCCGCCGGACCGTTACTGCTCACGGTCGGCAATAGCAGCACCGGCAACGCCACCTTCACGGGCGTGTTGGAGGACGGGCTCGGTACGCTGGCTCTGACGAAGACGGCGGCCGGCACGCTAACCCTCACCGGTGCCAACACCTTCACCGGCGACACCACGATCAGCGGCGGCACCTTGAGCGTAAACACGATTGCCGACAGCGGGGTTGCATGCAACATCGGACAAGGTACGGCAATTGCGCTGGGAGGGGGCACCCTTCAGTACACGGGGGGATCCGTGAGCATGAATCGCGCGATCACTACCACCGCCTCGAGCAGTATTGATGTCAATACCGCAGGGACGACACTGACCCTCACCGGTGGCATTAGCGGGTCAGCACTCATGACAAAGCTGGGCACTGGCACGTTGACCTGGCTGAACAATACGGCCACGACGGGCGGTTTGTCGGTACGGTTTGGGAGCCTTGTGATGGATCAGGCTGCGTACAGCAATTCATCTGGCACCCAGATTCTCGTAGGAACGACATCAGGCGACAACGCCCGGCTGGTCTTGCGAAACAATGCTACGATAACCCAAACCGGCAACAATTGGATCCAGATTGGCCCCGCTACCGGTAGCAAGGGCGTGGTGGTGATGGAAAGTGGGATGATCCAGAAGACTCATACCAGCAATGGATACACGGTCGGCAACGAGAACAACTCCAGCGGCGCGCTCTACCAATTGGGCGGCGCTATCAGCGGGTCGAACGAGTTCAACATCGCTCATAACAATGCCGGTGCCTATGGTTTCTACCGGAATGACGGTGGCTCATTGACGAACAACGGATGGATTCAGATTGCCCGTATTGGCACCGGGCTCATGTATCTTAACGGCGGTTCCATCGTCTCCACCGCGAACGGGTTGATCGTCGGCAACAATGGCATCGGCGTGCTGTACCAGACGGGCGGCATGATCGGCGGCTCCCAGCCGATTATCATGGTGTACACGGCCAACGCGGCGTATCGCGGTGAACTGACGTTGGCCGGAACGGCCAGCATTGACATCGCAAACGAGTTGAATATGGGGCGGGTCGGTGTGGGGACGGCAGTAGTCAACCTCAATGCCGGCACGCTGAGGATCAAGCGGGTGTTCGAGGGGAATGCGAGCGCTACGACCGTCTTCAACTTCAATGGCGGCACGCTGAAGGCCAACACCGGCGCGGGCGCGAACTTCTTTCAGGGGCTTGATAATGCGTTCGTTCATGCCGGCGGCGCGACCATTGATGATGGCGGTTATCCCATCACCATCGGGCAGAACCTGCTGGCACCGACAGGTAATGGCATCAGCAGTATTTCCGTTGCCAACGGGGGTTCCGGCTACATTGGTGCCCCATACGTTGCCATTACCGACGGCACCGGCGTGCGTGCCACGGCGGTCGCCAACATGGTGGACGACGGCACCGGCAACAACACGTTCAAGGTCGGCTCCATCACGGTGACCAGTCCGGGGAACTATATGGTTGTTCCCGCGACTGTGACGGTGACCGGCGGCGGTCCGACCGTGGCGGCGAGCGGATTCACGATCGGAACTGCCGCCAACACGAGCGGCGGACTCACCAAGACCGGCGACGGCACGCTGACGCTGACCGGGGCGAACACCTACACCAACACGACGACGGTCAGCGAGGGGACGATGGCGCTGGGCGCGAACGGCACGCTCTCCCCGGCCACACCCGTCTCGCTGGGCGCAGGCACCCTGGATGCCGGCGTCTACTCGAACGCCGTCAGCACGCTGACGGTGACGGGCGACGCGACGATCAACCTAGGCGCGGGCGGCAAGCTGGTCTTTGCCGACAGCGCTCTGACAACCTGGCCCGGCACTTTGACCATCACCGGCGACTTTGTTGACGGCGCTTCCATCCGCTTCGGGACAAACAAGGAGGCGCTGACCAAGCAGCAGCTCGGCAAGATCAAAAAGAGGGGCGTCGCGGGCTATATTCTGGATGAAAACGGGTTCCTTGTTTACAGGCCTGGCACACGCATCTCATTCTTCTAAACCTGGAACGGCAGAGGCGATATTCGGTTCTACTTGAGCGTTAAACGCTTAACGCTCAAGTAGAAGGAGAACGGGTTTTCCAACCCGTTGGAGCACGGACAGGAAAGTCCGTGCCCCCATCACTCCACGTTACAGAAAGGGAAAAAGGGCCTTCAGCTCCTCTGCCGTCGGAAGGTGTCCATACTCGCTCAGTTCAAACGCCCGGATCAGGCGCGTCATGGTTTTGCGCATCTCGATGGAGGGCATCAGTTCCCCGTCTTCATTGTCAGGCAGCACGAGGTAGTCGTTGACGCCCAGGATCTCCTTGACTCGCCGGGTCTCGGCTAAGCGACGCGCCCTCAACGCCTCCGGCTGCATCGATATATGGCCCTTGTCGCCGTTCAAAAAAGAGACCATGTTGACCACGGCGCCTGCGGCCTGATACTTGAGAATTGTCCCCCCGGCACAGATTTCACAATCATCAGGATGCGCGCCGATCACCATGACGCGCAAACGTTGAGCAAGAGGCGTGTGTTGTGTGTTCATCGTTGAGTCCTTACTTCCCTGTGACACTCCCTGCCTGACGCCGGTTGGCACCGGTTGATTTTGTGAGGTTGTCGCCAAGATCGGCGCGGGCCTCTTTTACAAGATTCTCGAGTTCGGCAACGATCTCGGGATGCTTTTCTTTCACATCGGTTTGCTCGGCCATGTCTGCGGTGAGATCGTAGAGCGCGTAGGTCGCGGTGCCTCTCGCATAAGGACCTTCCTTGCCGTCCATGCCAGGCGTGACGCCCTGATAGGAGCGGAAGCTGTGCGGCAGGACCAGTTTCCAGTTATCGCGCCGCACGGCTTCGAGGTCGTTCGCGTTGTAATAGTAATAAAACGATTTACGTGGCGAGTCGCCGGGTTCGTTAAAGAGCAGCTTGGAAATATCAACTCCGTCGATACGGCGTTCAGGCAGGGGAACCTGCGCCAGCTTGGCCAGCGTCGGCAGGATGTCGAGCGTGGTGGCGAAGCGCTCGCAGGCGGTTGCCGCAGGAATGCGCTTGGGCCAGCGCATCACGCAGGGCACGCGGTGTCCGCCATCAAACGAGCACCCCTTCCCTTCCCGTAAGCCGCGACAGGTCCCGCTATGGTTGCCCCAGTTGAGCCAAGGTCCGTTATCCGATGTAAAGATCACCAGCGTCTCCTCTTCGAGTCCGCACTCCTTCAGCGCCTTCATCACTTCGCCGACAGACCAGTCGATCTCCATCAGGACATCGCCAAACATCCCTTGTTCGCTCTTCCCTTTGAATTTAGAGGAGACGCCCAGCGGGACATGCGGCATCGACTGTGCCAGATAGAGGAAGAAGGGTTTGTCCTTGTTCTTCTTCACAAATTCGACAGCCTTCTCTGTGTAACGGGTGGTCAGGGTGTCTTGGTCGGTCAGCGAGAGAATGTCCGCAACCGTCTCGCGGTTTTCATAGAGCTTCAACGTCGGCCACTGCTTGTTGCGATGGGGCCACATGTCGTTCGAATAGGGCAGTCCGAAAAAAGTGTCAAAGCCATGATTGAGCGGGGAGAATTCCGGTGCATCCCCCAAGTGCCATTTCCCAATGATCGCCGTCGCATAACCGCCCGCCTTCAATACAGAGGCAATGGTCTTCTCTTCAGTTGAAAGCCCTTTTTTGGAATGTGGACCGAGTGCGCCGGTGATTCCCACGCGGTTCGGATAACAGCCTGTCATCAACGCAGCGCGCGAGGCGGAGCATACGGCCTGAGCAGCGCAAAAGTTGTTAAAGCGCATGCCCTCTTTGGCCAGTGTGTCGATGTTGGGCGTGCTGTATCCCTTGGCGCCAAAGCACCCGATATCGGTGTACCCCAAATCATCGCAGAAGACTAAAACAATATTGGGGGCCTTTGCCCAGCTCGTAAACCCCAGCATCCCGGCAAGTCCCATCAGTAGCCATTTTGACATACGTTTATTCCCTTCAAATTATTTAAGAACATAACAGAGAGGCCCTGCAAATACGAGTCAAAACGAGGTTTGCTCTGCTAAAAGCGGAATACTTTATTAACCGCAAAGAACACAAAGATCGCAAAGATCAACTTCTAAGTGCTTTGTTTTGTACTCAGAAAAAGCTTTTCTCTGTGTTCTCTGCGTTCTTTGTGGTAAAAATCTCTCAATCTGCATCAACCCGCGAAATCATTTTGCGGTAAAATGAAGATGCGCTTGCCCCGAACTATTCAGGCTCGACCAACGGGGGGAGGTGCTGATATAGTGTTGTCATGAATAAACAGCGTTTTACGTGCGCATGCGCATGCATGGGAATCGTCTTACAAACTGCGTGGTTGCAGGCCGAGCCGGTCTGTCATACAGCCACCTCTGCCATTGCGAATGCTTTTTCATTTTCAACATTGCCGTTGCCCTCCAATAATGACCTGCCCTATCGCATCACAGTCATCGAAGGTCAACTCGATTCAAATGCAGCGAAACCCGATTGCCTCTCCGATGGTGAGATTCCACGTTCCTCGGATGATCCCAGGCGCGCTCTCTTTTTTGCACCGAGTACCGATGGCGGCCGCTTGCTCATCACGTTTGAACAGGCCCAGGAGATCAAACAGATTAACACCTATTCCTGGCATCAATCGACCCGTGCGCCCCAGGTGTATACCGTGTATGCGTATACGGGGACAGCCACTCCGCAACCCGCTGATCTGGTGCGTACAAAAAAACTAGAGCAGCAGGGCTGGAAAAAAGTAATCGACGTGAATACCCGCACCACGCACGGGTCATTCGGTCAGCACATCGCTTCAATTTCTGACACCACAGGTTCTCTGGGCTCATATCGCTATCTGCTGCTGGATCTGCATCGGACAACAGCGTGTTCACCTTTCGGCAATACGTTTTTCTGCGAGCTGGATATTGTGGGCATGAAGAGTCCGTCGCCGACGCAGGTGCCTGCTGTTCAGAAAAAACAATTCACCACCGAAGTTGTGACAACAGATCAGTCGCTGCGCCTTGCCGTTGATTATACACTCGCGCCCGAACTGGAGGCGTGGATCAAAGAGAACGTCCTGCCGGTCTGTACAAATGAATATTCAAAAGTCTGTCGGGTCCTCGGCGTGAAGCCCGTAGGGCAGCAGATTTTATGCATGAGGCTTAAGACCGATATGGGCGGCGTGCCGGCATCAGCAGGCGGCGGCACCATCAACCTCAATGCGCAGTGGGCTGGAAAGAATCGGCATGAGGCGGTCGGCGCGGTCATCCACGAGGTGGCGCATATTGTGCAGAGCTACCCGGGGGGTGCGCCGGGATGGCTGACAGAGGGTATTGCGGATTATGTGCGCTGGTTCCTCTATGAGCCGCAGACAAAGGGTGCGAAATTGACGCGCCACAATATCGACAAAGCGCGCTATGATTCGAGTTATCGGATCTCCGCGAACTTCATCGACTGGGTCATCCACACGTATGATAAAGACGGGACGTTGCTGATAAAGTTGAACACGGCCTTGAGAGAAAAACAGTATACCGATGACTTCTGGCAGACAATGACCTGCAAGAGCCTCACGGAGCTGAACGATGCCTGGCTTGCGGAAAGCCGCGAGCGATTGAAGTAAGGTGGTAAGCCCGACCGGGGGTCCGGGAATAAACGATGATGTAACTTTTTTCATCGAATAACGCGAACCACTCGAATGAAAAGAATGTTTTACGCGAAGATCGCTATGAGAGGTGCTTGCACGGAAAGCCCCCGCGAGTGGCTGAATACAGCCGGGGCTTATCTCGTGCAAGCACCCGATGGGCACATAAGGACTCTGGGTGAAGGACGAGCTGTGCCGACGGCGTATTCGCCGATTGCGTAGGCACGCCGTCCTTCACCCAAATAGCGTTCTTTGCGAAAAAGTATTCCACCATTCCAGTGAAGTTAGAGCCGCAAATCTTTTTTTAGATGGTCGACAATATCTTGCGCCTCGCGCTCGGTCGGGACGTTCGTGGCGACGGTGATGCGGCTGAAGAGGTAGCGCCATTCAAAGCGCTTGTATTGCGACTCCGTGTTCCGTTCGATCACAACATCATACCAGATCTGGCCGCCGCTCTTGGTGGTGTCGCTGAGATTCACCCCTGTTGCACTCGAGCACGGGCAGTGACGTGTCCACGGAATACCTAAGAATCGCGAACGCTGATGAATCATTCCGTTCTCGATCCAGGTGCGCCGGGCGATTAAGCCACGCACACCCATGAGGAGAAGCAGGAGTCCGATAAAGCTAAAGACAGCCCCGAGCATGCAGACCCCCAGACACATGAACAGTGGAAAGAGGCGAAAGAGGTTGTGCCATCCGTGCGAAGCCTTCAGTACATCTTTCAGGAGACCTGGCAACTCGTTGCCGGGCACAAATACCCCGACCGACAGCATCACAAGCCCGAAGATCAACGGGATCACGCAAAGTCCCTTCTGCATGCCTATGGCATCGCAGATATAGGTGGTCGCGCCGTTTTCAAATTCTGTACGCACGCGCCGCCTCTGCCCGATATCATGTAAAAAGGCCTCGAGCGGTTTTTCTGTTTGCTGGTGGCCCTTGACCGATGGATCGCTTGCGGAAGTCCGGAAGACGGGCACGCGGAAGCGCATGTTGAGATCCGGGCCCGGCAGTTTCGCAAAGACGCGCAGTGTCCAGCGAACAACCACGCGGAAGTCCCCTCGGCTTTTGGAGTCTGTCTCATCGGTCAGGCCATACGGGATCGTATAATCGAACGGGATGGCGCAGTGGCCGTCATGGCACAAGGAGGCATTCGTGTTGACCCGGATCGTATGTGCCCATACGCGGTCGACAGACACCTCATCGCTGCTATCACCTTTGCCGTGGATCGTCGTCGTGGTTTCGCAGATCAACTCCATCCTTACATCGGTATCCGAGGGGAACGACTCCGGCAATAAGACCTCGCCGCGAAAATGGCCGCCGATGACACCGGGCACTGTGCGCATCTGCACACGGCATCTGCTGAAGCGGAGCCAGCGGGAGGTCGCGACAAGTGCGGCAATCAGAAAGATCAGGCCGCTTGCACCGATGCCGTATGGGAAGAGGATTTCCCACCGGACCCGGGAAAAGTACAGTATGCCCGGATTCTTGACGATGATCAAAGCCGCAACACCGAATAATATAAGTGCTGCAATCCAGAAGCCTATTGTCTGAGCGCCCAACCCGGAACGGCACGTACCCTCTCGCCAGCGGCGATGTTCCCAAGGGAAGGGTTTTGCGGCGGATGAAAGTGTGTTAGACATGTTCGTTCCTGTCTATAACTTTAGCGTTAAGCGTTGGACGTTGAACATTTAACTCTCAACGTTTAACTTTTAACGCTCAATTTGAAAAGTTACCCTTCCACTATTCCGCCGCCCCTTCGATCTTAAAGCCGAGTCCTTGAAGCGTCGTAAGAAGTTTTTGCGTGGGCTTCTTGAGCGTGATTGTTGTCGACGTGAATTCGCGGCGCATCGGATATTTGCTGCGTTGCTGGTCAAAGGCTGCTGCGCGCGCCGCAGGGTCTTCGACGCACGACCGCTTCAGGCGCAGGGAGTCCGCTTCAATGTCGTAGACGCGAAGGACGGCCTGACGGAGCAACTCTTCCGTATCTTTAATTTGAGACAGATCGACCTGCGGCACAGGGGGTGCTGGAAGCGCGAAGAGCTTCTCGATGTTTTCCTCGCGCAGAAGTTCCGCAGCGCGTTCACGGCAGGCAGGGTCGCCGGCAGCCTGCGCAAGCCAGGCGAGATAGGCTTTATAGACGATCTTAGTGCCATTGACCTTGCCTTCGTAAGAGTGCCCGGCAATGTGCGGGGTGGCGATATCCACGCGCGCCAGGAGATCGGTGCGATAGGTGGGCTCGCCCTCCCAGCAGTCGATGACGGCGTGTGCGATGCGTGACCCGAGTACAGCCAGAAGCGCATCTGTCGAAAGGATCGCACCGCGGGCAGCATTGATGAAGATGACGCCGGGTTTCATCTGCGCAAACTGGTCGGTATTCAGCATCTGAAAGGTCGCATCCGGCCCTGTTTTGGTCAACGGGACATGGCAGGTGACGATGTCCGCTTCAGCGAGCAACTCCGGCAATGAAGCAAAACGTGCGGGTTTTGGAAGCTTCGTTTCAGCACGTTGCAGGGGCGGGTCAGAGACGATAATACTGAGGCCAAGCGCCTTGGCATGACGCAACACCTTGCTACCGACATTGCCGCAGCCGATGATGCCGATGGTCTTGCCCTTGAGGGAGAAGCCATGCTGGGCGCCCAACCAGAGCAACGCGGAGGTGACATAATTCGCCACGCTCTCGGCGTTGCAGCCCGGGGCGGCCACCCAGGGGATGTGACGCGATTCGAGATACGGGATGTCGATATGGTCCGTCCCGATCACGGCACTGCCATAATAACGGACAGCGCTTCCGCCTAAAAGAGCTGCATTGACCTTGGTGGTCGAGCGGGTAAAGAGCGCGTCGGCATCGCGGACGTCAGCGATCGTCAGGTCGCGGCCGTCCCTTGCGAAGACCTCCCCGAGGGTACTGAATGCTTCCTTGGCATACGGCATGTTTCTATCAATGGTAATTTTCATAAGGTGACAATCTACAAGGCGCTCCCTCAGAAGAAGGACATGCTTGTTTTTTTGAACTCGGTGGATGAAAGGAGCAGTTCGCCTTGGGCGAGACCTGCTTCGCGGGTGATGCGCTCAAAGAGCGCCAGAGTCTCTTCAGGCGAGGGCGTATGGATCATCGCATAAAGCCTGAAGGGGAAGTAGGGGGTCGGCGGACGTTCATAGCAATGTGTCACCTCGGGGAAGGCGGCGACGCGGCGTCCAGCCGCTTTAATCTCTTCCGCGGGCACCTCCCAGCAGCACATGCCATTGGCCTTGAAGCCGATTTCGCGATGCCGCAGCAACAGGGCAATGCGCCGCATGACGCCGCGTTCCTGCCATAAACGGAGTTGCTCAAGCAACTCTTTTTCCGAGAGGCCCAATTCAGCGGCGGGCGACGCAAAGAGGCGGCTGTTCAGCGGAATGTTCGCCTGCATGACGCGGATGATCTTCTGCTGGCAGGCAGTCAAAGACTCCGTTGTTGTCGCATTCAGATCGGTCTTGTTGCGTTGTTCCACGCGTTCATCGCGGTTGCGGGTCCGCAGGTCGAAGACGACATCAATCTTGAAGCGCTGCAACGCGGGAAGCTCGTCGATGGCGTAAGGCGCGCAGGAGTCTCGCAGGGCTCCGAGCGTTTCCGCAAAACCATCTGCGGGCGCGGCCAAGGTAAACCAGAGGTTGGGATAGGTCTGTTGAACAGCGGCGGATTGCGCCTTTGTCATCGCCTTGCGCTCGTAACAATGGGTGACCCCAGGTTCGGCCGCAACAATGGATGCCACGCGCTCGAGCTCTGGGGCGGGCACCTTGATGGCGCAAAGCGCGCTGCGATAGCCTAAACGCCGCGAATCAAAGACTGCGCCAAAGCGGCGCGCATCACCCTCGGCGAGGCGCTGGCGTATAAAGGCCAGCACCTCGTCTTCGGTCATGCCTTGCTCTGTGGCAAGCTGCGCAAAGGGGGTTTCGCATAAGGGAATGCCCCGTTGCAAGGCAACCAGGAGCGCGGCTTCTTTTTCAGTTAAATTCATACGATTTAGGGAACAAGGGAACTTGGGTACTGGGGTACTGTTTATATGGGGAACAATTAACACATTCACGCATTCGCGCATTTCTCTACAGTCCCATATCCTCATTTACGACAAGTACGTGAATGTCGGTCAGGGAAGGCTTACGTTCAAGGATGGTCGTGATGCGGCAGATGCGCTGGGGTGAATCGCAGTTCGAGCAGATCCCTGTCACGGCGCAGGGGGTCTGCTTGCTCAGGCGCATCGCGTTCGGGGGCGAGGCTTTATCTTTGATGCGCGCAATCGCATCTTCAACAGAGCCGTCGACAATCTTGTTGCGGCCGACTACGATGATGACCTTCTTGGGACCGAAGAGCATGGAGCCGACGCGGTTGCCGTTGCCGTCGATATTGACGATCTGGCCGTCCATGGTCACGGCGTTCGCACCCGTCAGGAAGAGGTCGCAGGTGAGCTGGCGGCGCATCGCCGTCAGCCTCTGTTCGGGTGTCAGATCCGGGAATCCGTGGTTGATGATCTCTTTGCCTTGGTCCGCCAGCAGGGTGGTTAGCTTGAGGTCGGCTACGGAGAGCGAACCGCCGAAGCCGACGTTCTGGGCCTCCTTGGCCTGCGCGAGGATGTAGGCACCCGCCTCCTCGCCGGTGGCGCAAAATTGGGCTGTGAAGCCGCGCTTGGCGAGCGCTTCGACGACCGCGCGGCACTTCTTGTCCAGGGTCCAATTAACGAGTTCAAGTGTTCGAGGGGTCATAGGTTCTCCTTATTTTGGCACATCCACCATCAGGCGGACTTGGCGCACCAGGGTTTCTCCGGCAAAGGTCCGTACAGCCTCTTCGATCTGATGAAGGGCCGTGCGCCGGAGCTCGAAGAGGTGCATGGAAGAGGGGACATAGACGTACAGGATGTTGTTTTCCCACTTGCCCGGGCGCGTCAGCTTGGCGATGGCTGGCGGGACCAGGGAGTCCCATTTCTCAGCAAGCGTTTCCAAGAAAGGACTGGCCTGAATGTTGAGCCGCTTCAGGGTGGCCTCCATCACCTCGGAGAAGGGCTGCACCGGGGGGCGGATTTGGGGGGGGTCAGCATCAATCGGTAGACCGGGAACGACGTTGTCAAAAAGCTTGGAGACGCGCTGATTATGCTCAACATCCCGGGGCGTCAATGTGCGACGGACGGGGTTGGGTTCAACGTGGAATACAGACTCGTTGGGGACAAAGGAAAAATCCCCGTTCTCCTCGACATATTCCTCTATTTCTGCCTTCCCTTTTCGCATTCGAAAAGTGTATCATAATTGACTCTCTATAGAAAAGAGCTAAAGGAGCTAGCAATGAAAAAAGGGAATATGCTGATCGCCCAGAGCGGTGGTCCGTCCATGGTCATCAACCAGAGTCTGGTAGGAGCCGTTCTCGCGGCGCGTGAAAACAAGGCGGTCGGCAAGATTTATGGCGCACTGCATGGCATCCAAGGTATTTTAGATCAAAAGTTTATTGATTTGCGCAAGGAGAGCCGTTCGACGCTGGAGGCGGTGGCCAACACCCCGGCTTCAGCCCTGGGCTCTGTGCGCCGCAAGCCGACCCCTGAAGATTGCCAGGCGATCTTCAAAGTGCTGAAGAAGCTCGAGATCCGCTATTTCTTCTACATCGGCGGCAACGACTCGGCTGAGACGGTCCATATCATCAACGAAGCCGCGCAGCAGGCGGCATACGGCATCCGTTGCTTCCACATCCCCAAGACGATTGACAATGATTTGCGCGAAAACGACCACACCCCTGGCTATGGCAGCGCGGCGCGTTTCGTGGCGTGCGCCATCAAGGGCGACGACCTGGACAACCGGGCGCTGGGCGGCGTAAAGATTGATGTCATCATGGGGCGTAACGCAGGCTTCCTGACCGCAGCCGCCGCGTTGGCGCGTACCGAAGCGGATGACGGACCGCATCTGATCTATCTGCCGGAACGGCCCTTTACCATCGAGGGGTTTGTGAAGGACGTCCAGAAGGCAATGAAGAAGTTTGGCCGCTGTGTCATCGCAGTCTCCGAAGGGATTGCGGACAAGGACGGCACGCCGATCCTCGCGAAGTACACCAAGGAGGTCGACTCCCATGGCAATGTGCAGCTGAGCGGCACAGGCGCCCTGGGCGACCTGCTCGCCGGCATCGTCAAGGAGAAGGCAGGGATCAAGCGCGTGCGCGCAGACACGTTCGGGTATCTCCAGCGTTCCTTCCCGGGTATTGCTTCGTCCAGCGACGCCATGGAGGCGCGCCTTGTGGGCGTTGCAGCGCTTCAAGCTGCGGTGTGCGACGATATTTTGAGCGGCTCGATTGCCATTAAGCGCCAGGCGACCAAAAAATATGCCGTGGATTTTGAAGTGGTTCCGTTGCGGAGCGTCGCCAAGGAGACGCGTCACATGCCGGACGAATTTATCAACAAGGCGGGTAATGATGTGACGCAGGCCTTCATAGACTATGCCCGTCCGCTGGTCGGGGTTCTGCCCAAGACCGAACGGTTTGCACAGCTTAAGAAGTGAGAGAAAAAACGGAATAATGGAATGATGGAATATTGGAATTATGGTAGAGAGAGTCATGGACGATGGGGAGCGGCGCAGGCCTCTGCGCCAAAGGGATGGACGAGCGTCTGCTCGTCCAAGGCGCATAGACGCGCGCCCCTCCCATAGCCGATATTCGGTTTTCCCATCATTCCACCATTCCAATATTCCATCATTCCAATGATTTTTTACGGAGAAAAAAATGAAACTGACAGCTGACCAATTACGTGACAAGTATCTGAAGTTTTTTGAGTCCAAGGGCCATGCCATTATTTCCGGCGCCTCGCTGATTCCGGAAAATGACCCGACCGTGCTCTTCACCACTGCGGGCATGCATCCGCTGGTGCCGTATCTGCTGGGCGAGAAGCATCCGGCCGGTTCGCGCCTGACCGATGTGCAGAAGTGCGTCCGCACAGGCGATATCGATGCCGTGGGCGATTCCTGCCACTTGACCTTCTTTGAAATGATGGGCAACTGGTCGCTCGGCGACTACTTCAAGAAGGAGGCGATCTCCTGGTCGTATGAGTTTCTGACCCAGCATCTGGGCTTCTCGCCGGAACAGCTCAGCGTGACCGTCTTTGAAGGCGAAGGCCATGTGCCGCGCGACGAAGAGTCCATCGCGATCTGGGAGAGCCTGGGCATTCCGCCTGCGCGCATTTATGCATTGCCCAAGGAAGACAACTGGTGGGGACCTGCGGGCACGACCGGACCTTGCGGACCGGACACTGAAATGTTCATCGACACAGGCAAGCCAGCCTGCTGCCCGGATTGCCGTCCGGGCTGCCGCTGCGGCAAGTATATCGAAATCTGGAACGATGTCTTCATGCAGTACAACAAGACCGCAGAGGGTACCTACGAACCGCTCAAACAGAGCAACGTCGACACGGGCATGGGCGTCGAACGCACGATCTGCATGATGAACGGCTATGCCACGGTCTATGAGACTGAACTCTTTGCTCCGCTGATGGCGAAGATTAAAGAACTCTCCACGTTGCAGCCCCCGGAGGAGCAGGCCATCCGCGCTTCGCGTATCATTGCGGATCACATGCGGACCTCGGTCTTCATCCTGGGCGATCCCAAGGGCGGTGTGAAACCCGGCAACCTGGGCGCAAACTATGTGTTGCGCCGCTTGATCCGCCGTTCCGTCCGGTACGCGAAGTTGCTCGGCATCGCGCCGGGTTATACGCGTACGCTTGCTGAAATCATCATCGAGAACTACAAGCATGTCTATCCGGAACTTGAAACGCATCGTCAGACCGTGATTCATGAACTGGTCACGGAAGAGGAACGCTTTGAAAAGACGCTCGTATTCGGGCAGAAGGAATTTGACAAGGTGGCCGACGCGCTCAAGCAGCACGGACAGACCACGCTCTCCGGACGCACCGCGTTCAAGCTCTATGACACCTACGGCTTCCCGCTGGAGTTTACAGAGGAGCTTGCGGCTGAACAGGGGCTGGCTGTTGATCGCGAAGGCTATGACGAAGCCTTCAAGAAGCACCAGGAGACCTCCAAGCAGGGTGATGCAACCTTCAAGGGCGGCTTAGCCGACAACACGGTCGCGACGACGCGCCTGCATTCCGCCACGCATCTGATGCACAAAGCCTTGCAGCTCGTACTCGGTTCACACGCACTCCAGAAGGGGTCGAACATTACGCCGGAGCGGTTGCGCTTCGACTTCTCGCACCCCGACAAGATGACGCCGGAGCAGATCCAGAAGGTCGAAGATATCGTGAACGAGCAGATTAAGCGTGCGATGCCCATTACGGTTGAGACCATGGAGTTTGAAGCAGCCAAGGCCAAGGGCGCCACAGCGCTCTTCGCTGGCAAATATGGCGAACAGGTGAAGGTCTACTCCATGGGCGATTTCTCCATGGAAGTCTGCGGCGGACCTCATGCAGCGAACACGAGCGAGCTGGGCGGCTTTAAGATCCAGAAGGAAGAGTCCTCCTCCGCTGGTGTGCGCCGGATCAAAGCGGTCATAACGAATGTGAACTAGGAATTACCGCTTCGCTTTCGGCATTCGCCGAATGGTTACGGATACGTAACGAGCCTTTTTGATCGGACTTACTGACACTTATTGACACTTCCAGACTTACTGACACTTACCCAGGAGCAACTACGATGAATGACACTGCATGTGACCTACTGAAGAAGCTGGTGGCGACACCGACGCCGACAGGTTTTGAATATGACGGCATGAAGGTGCTGGCTGAAGCCCTGAAGCAGGCGGGCGTCAAGGACATGGAGATCGATATCCATGGCAATCTGCGCGCATGCCTCAACAAGGAAGCTCCCTTGCGCGTAATGATCGAAGGGCATTGCGATGAGATCGGCTTCATTGTACAGCATATCGATGACGACGGTTTCCTTTACGTCTCAGCGCTGGGCGGTGTGACGGTTCCGACGGTCTTGAGCGAACGTATCATTATTCAGGGCAAGAACGGCCCCGTGAATGGCGTCTTCGGCGGTCGTCCGATTCATTTGATGTCCCCGAAGGAACGCGAGAATTGCGCACCCAAGGAGTTGACGGATATCTTTGTCGACATCGGCGCGACGAGTCGTGAAGACGCGCTCAAGCTGGTCTCCTTGGGCGATTGCGCGGTTGTCGATTCCGGCTGGCGGCCGCTGGGCAATGACCGTGTGGCCTGCCGCGGCTTTGACAATCGTATCGGTGCCTTTATCGTGACAGAGGTGATGAAGCGGCTGGTGGACAAGAAATTGAATGTCGCCCTGCACATGGTCGCGAGCGTCCAGGAAGAGGTCGGGCTCATCGGCGGATACACCTCCGCGTATGACATCAATCCGCATATCGGCTTGTGCGTGGATGTGACCTTTGCGTCAGATGCGCAGAAGGACGACAAGAAGAGCGTCGGCGATATCCGGCTGGGGAAGGGACCAGTGGTGGGGTGCGGGCCGACCTATCACAAAGGTGTGCGGGCATTGATCGTGGCTGAGGCGGAGAAGATGAAGATGGAGACGCAGATTCAGGTGCGCAGCCGCGGCACGGGCACCTGCGCGTATGCAATGCGTATGACGCGCTCCGGCGCTGCAGTTGCTCAGTTCAGCATCCCGCTGCGCTACATGCACAGCCCGATCGAAACACTCAGTCTTTCAGACGTTGAAAAGACCATCGACCTGATGACCGCGACGATCCTCGCGATCCCTTCGGCCATGAATCTCTATCCCAAACAACCCTAGAGAGAATTGCCTTATTGCCTTATTGCGTTATTGCCTTATTAAGAGAGAATCTATGAGACTGAAACCAGAGGAGTTTAAGGAGCAATTAGAGGAGCGGACGTTGAATTTTGCAGTTGATCTGTTGACTGCCTTGGATGAGCTGCCGGCTCGTATCATTCTTAAAGTGATTGTCTTTCAACTGGCAAAATCAGGGAGTTCAATAGGCGCCAATTATCGTGAAGCAAATCGAGCGGAATCGAAAGATGATTTTGTCCATAAACTTAGTATAGTCATAAAAGAGGCAAATGAAACGGTGTATTGGTTGAGCATTCTTATTCGGCTGAAAGGTATTCCTCAACAGCAACATGAGTCTTTCAAACCATTACTTGTTGAGGCCAAAGAACTGTATTCTTTGTTTCAAAGCATCGGACGTTCAGTTCGAAACAATAAGGCAATCAGTAAGAGTCCGTCAGTCCCCCCAATAACGCAATAAGGCAATCAGGCAATAACGCAATTCTTAAAGGCAATTCTATATGAGCGAATATAACTTTACGACAATCGAGAAGAAGTGGCAGAACTACTGGGAGACGAAGAAGACCTTCAAGGTCAATGATTTCGATACCCACAAGCCGAAGTTCTACTGTCTCGATATGTTCCCCTATCCCAGCGGCGCAGGCTTGCATGTCGGCCATCCGGAAGGGTATACCGCGACGGACATCCTCTGCCGTTACAAGCGCATGAGGGGCTTCAATGTGTTGCATCCGATGGGGTGGGACGCCTTCGGCCTTCCGGCGGAACAGTATGCGGTCGAGACGGGCACGCATCCTTCGGTCACCACAGGGAAGAATATCAACCGCTTCCGTGAACAGATCAAGGCGCTGGGGTTCAGTTACGACTGGGACCGCGAAGTCAACACCACGGACGAGAAATACTATCGGTGGACGCAATGGATTTTTGAACAGCTCTACAAGAAGGGCCTCGCCTACATCGCGGAAGTGCCGGTCAACTGGTGTCCTGCGCTGGGTACGGTGCTGGCGAACGAAGAGGTCATTGATGGCAAGAGCGAGCGCGGCAACCATCCGGTCATTCGCAAGCCCATGCGCCAATGGATGCTCAAGATTACCGAATATGCGGAGCGTCTGCTGGCCGACCTCGAAACGCTCGACTGGTCCGAAGGCATCAAGGAGATGCAGCGCAACTGGATTGGCAAGTCCGAAGGCGCGGAAGTGACCTTTACGGTTGCGGACGACCTGCCGGTCGCCCCTACGGTCACGGTTTATACGACGCGTCCGGACACGCTGTTCGGTGCGACTTACATGGTCTTGTCGCCGGAACATCCGCTGGTCGATCAGATCACTACGGATGCCCAGCGCGCAGCGGTGAAGCAGTATCAGGAAGCCTCTTCACGCAAGAGCGATATGGACCGCACAGAGCTGGCGACGGAGAAGACTGGCGTCTTCACCGGCGCGTATGCGATCAATCCGGTCACGGGCGACAAGCTGCCGATCTGGATTGCGGACTATGTGCTCATCAGTTACGGCACAGGCGCCATCATGGCTGTGCCGGCGCACGATACGCGTGACTTCGAGTTTGCACAGAAATTTAATATCCCCGTGGTCTGCATCATCGAGCCTGATGCGCAGGAGGCTGCGGCTGAGAAGGTCAACGTGCAGGATGTGTTGGACGGCAAGGCCTGCTGGACCGGCAACGGCAAGATGATCCGTTCTGCAAACGACCAGGGACTGGATATCAACGGCATGGAGGTCAAGGACTCCAAGCGTGCGACGATTGACTGGCTTGCAGCGCGCGGTGTCGGCAAGAGCGCGGTCAAATATAAACTGCGCGACTGGCTCTTCAGCCGTCAGCGTTACTGGGGCGAGCCCTTTCCTGTGGTTCACATGGAAGACGGCACCATGAAGCTGATCGACGAGAACGATCTGCCGGTGCTCCTGCCGCCCATGGAAGATTTCAAGCCCACAGGCACAGGCGAACCGCCGCTCGCCAAGGCCAAGGAGTGGCTGAGCTATGTGGATCCCAAGACAGGCATGAAGGGCGTTCGTGAAACCAACACCATGCCGCAGTGGGCAGGTTCCTGCTGGTATTACCTGCGCTATATTGATCCGGACAACGACAAGATGGCGATTGATCCGGCCAAGGAAAAATATTGGATGCCGGTCGATCTCTATGTCGGCGGCGCAGAGCATGCGGTGTTGCATCTGCTCTATGCGCGCTTCTGGCATAAGGTGCTCTTTGATCTGGGCTATGTCTCGACCAAGGAACCCTTCCAGAAGTTGGTCAATCAAGGCATGATCCTGGGCATCTCCCACAAGGACAGCCGTGGGGCGCTGGTGCCGATTGACCTGGTGGACCATCGGCCTGATGGGGCGCATCACAAGGAGACGGGCGAGAAGCTGGTTGAGTTTGCCGCGAAGATGTCGAAGTCGCTCAAGAACGTGGTCAATCCCGAAGACGTGATTGGTGAATATGGTGCGGATTCTATGCGCCTCTACGAAATGTTCATGGGTCCGCTTGAAGCGACCAAGCCCTGGAACACGCAGGGTGTCGAGGGTGTCTTCCGCTTCCTGAAGCGCTCCTTCCGCATGATTGCGGAGCAGACGCTCACGGATGAGCCGATGAACGCTGATCAGAAGCGCCTGCTTCACGCGACCATCAAGAAGGTCACGGAAGATCTGGACACCATGAGCTTCAACACAGCGATCAGCCAGATGATGATTTTCATCAACGAATTCAGCGGCAACAAGCCCCTGCCGCGCGAAGCAGCAGAGAAGTATGTGCTCCTGCTCGCGCCATTTGCGCCGCATCTTGGCGAAGAGCTGTGGGAGATTTTGGGCAAGACGCAGACGCTCGCCTACGAACCGTGGCCGACCTTTAACGAAGATTTTCTTAAAGTCTCAGAGGTTGAAGTGCTTGTGCAGGTCTTGGGCAAGCCCAAGGCGCGCGTGATGATGCCTGTGGGCGCAGACGAAGCTGCGATGCAGGAAATCGCGCTCAAGCAAGAGGCGGTTCAAGCTGCGCTCGCTGGCAAACCCATCCGCAAAGTCATCTGCGTCCCCGGCCGCCTGATTAACATCGTGGCGTAGAGCAGGGTAAGTTGGAAAGTGGCCATAAGTCTGGACTTGGGGTGGGAGGGTCGCGCGCCTGCGCGACTGTGGCGCAGAGGCCTGCGCCGCTCCCGGAGAGGGCACAGAAATCCATCTTTCAACGCGACTGCTGGGACACACAATTGCGCGCAGGCCATAGCTACCACGAGAAATGGGAATATGTGCGCAACAACCCTGTCCGCAAAGGGAGTGTTGCTTCAGCGGATGAATGGCCGTACTGGGGCATCATAAACGAGCTTGTGTGGTAATTCTCGTGAGGGTCGTGCGTAAGTGGAACCAAAAGGGAGGGACGGCGGATCGCTCTCCCCCTCTTCCAACGCGACAGTCGGAACGCACAATCACGTTTATTGGCTCATTCCGCTTCTTCGCCCAGCGCTCTCCACTTCTCGACGGTCAGCGCTTCCAGATCAGATGCGTACTCCTCCGGGCTGAACGCCGAAGATTCCTTAGACATCAAGCGGTACATGTGGCGGCTCAAGACAGAGGCGATGGCATGAAGGGCGTCGTGCCGGTCGAGGCCATCGTCCATGAGGCGTTTGAGCGTCTTCGCCACGTTCATCTCATCGCCCAGGGCGATCTGGTTTTCGACAATGACATGGAAATGCGCGTGGAGCTGCACATTGGGCAACTTCACCCGCGCATGCCGGTGGTAGTGATCAATGAGAGTGATTCGCTCAGACTCATCAAGCGCCATCCATTCAACGGGATCAGGGGCCTTGTTGGGATCATATTTGTCCATGATGTTTCCTTTGGCGTTTGAATTTTCACATCAGGCAATAAATACCGCTCACGCGCGGCTGTAAGCCGTCGCGTGTAACGGCTTATTTGCGCTTTGCCGTTTTTGTCCGATCGACGGAAATTCTGCTTCGATCCGTTCAACCAAAAAAACTTTCATAAGGGATTGGTAAGGAACGTCTCGCTTGTTTGCCAGCAGCTTTAAGGACTCGATCATTGACTCAGGCAAACGCAGAGAAATCGTCTTGGTCGAGGGTTTCAAATTTGGAAAGATGGCCCGTTTGGCCGTTGCCCAGTCAAGGTGCTCCGTAGAATCCTGTTCTGCCCAAAACTTTCTTTCCGCATCTTCGTTTTTGAATTTAGGAATAGGTTTTTTTATCATGATCTGAATATCCTCCGTTCTTTCCGGTGCATGTCTCGTGCCGATATGACCCTAATATGCTTACCACGCATCGTGAATACAATAAACAATTCACGCCGTTCATCTGTCTGTCCGAGCACATAGAACCTTTTCTCGTGTCCAGAATGGGCAATGTCATCAGCTACTAATAGAGGGCGATTGAAAAACACCTGCTCTGCTTCAGAAGGACGGACTCCGTGCCCTTCCCAATTCTTTTCGGCGTTGCCGCCGCTCCAATCAAAACCCGTCCACTCTGGTATGACAATGTCTTCTGGCATACGCAATAATGTATATGATCATGGTATACATGTCAAGTGTCCATGCATATCCTGCTTCTTCAAAAAGAGTGCTGGCTACGGCTTTGCCGTTGACAAAATGGCGCAGATAGGGGAAACTAATCGCTTTCATTATTGATTGCTGGCGGACATTTGTACGTTCTCCAGCTAGGAGGTTTAAATTGGATACACTTGAAGTAATGCGTCACAGTGCGGCGCATGTGATGGCGGCGGCTGTCTGCCGCCTGTTCCCGAACGTGAAGCTCGATATCGGTCCGTCGACAGAAGACGGCTTCTATTATGATTTTGATTTGGAGCATCGCCTGGCTCCTGAAGACTTCCCCAAGATTGAAGCGGAGATGAAGTCGATTATCAAGGCTGGCCTGCCTTTTGAGCGCCTGGAAGTCACGCGCGAAGAGGCTGCCAAAGCTTTTGCCGGACAGACCTATAAGCTGGAGCGTCTGGCGGATATCCCCGAAGGCGATGCCATTTCCCTTTATAAATGTGGTAATTTTGTAGACCTCTGCCGCGGTCCGCATCTGGCGAAGACCTCGGAGGTGGGCGCAGTCAAGATCATGTCGATCGCAGGCTCCTATTATCGCGGCGACGAGAAGAATCCGATGTTGCAGCGTCTATACGGCATGGCCGATGTCTCCCAGGAGGCGCTCGACGCCACGCTCGCGCGTATTGAAGAGGCGAAGAAACGCGACCATCGCAAGCTGGGCAAGGAGCTCGAGCTCTTCAGCATCAGCGAAGATGTGGGCCCTGGTCTGGCGCATTGGCACCCGAAGGGCGCGCGCATCCGCGTGGCTATCGAAGATTACTGGCGCAAGGAACACTATCGCGCAGGTTACGAAATGGTCTTCACGCCGCATGTGGGCCGCGCCCATCTGTGGGAGACCTCCGGCCATCTGAGTTTCTATCGCGAAGGCATGTTTCCCTGCATGAGCGTGCAAGAGGGCGAAGGGTCGCATGCATCGACTGAGCAGTATTATGTAAAGCCGATGAACTGCCCCTTCCACATCCAGATCTACAAGACCCGCAAGTATTCGTATCGCGATCTGCCGCTCCGCTGGGCTGAACTCGGGACAGTTTACCGTTACGAGAAGGAAGGCGTGCGTCATGGACTGCTCCGCGTGCGCGGCTTTACGCAGGACGATGCGCATATCTTCTGCACCCCGGAACAGATCGAAGGCGAAGTCCGTCAGACTGTGAATTTTGCCTTGCGCATTTTGCGCCGTTTCGGCTTCAACGATATTACGGCCTTCCTCTCGACGCGTCCGGAAAAGGCTGTGGGCTTGCCGGAGCGCTGGGACCAGGCGACCGCGTCCCTGCGCAGTGCGCTGGAAGCTGAAGGCATTGCCTATCAGGTTGACGAAGGCGGCGGCGCGTTTTACGGTCCGAAGATCGACCTCAAGATCAAGGATGCGCTGGGGCGTCCGTGGCAGTTGGGCACGATCCAGTTCGACTTCAACTTGCCGGAGCGCTTTGATATGACTTACGTCGGAGAAGACGGCAAGGAGCATCAGCCCTACATGGTGCACCGTGCGCTGCTGGGCAGCCTGGAGCGCTTCTTCGGTATCTTGATCGAGCATTACGCTGGCGCGTTCCCTGTATGGCTGGCGCCCGAGCAAGTGCGCCTCCTGCCGATTACTTCGGGCCAGGTCGAACATGCGAACGCGCTTGCTGCGAAGTTGCGCGAGAAGGACATGCGCGTGGGCGTCGATGCGGACAACGAGAAGCTGGGCGCAAAGATTCGCCGCGCGCAGCTGGAGAAGGTGCCCTTCATGCTCGTGATTGGCGGACGTGATGTCGAGGCAGGCGTGGTTTCCGTCAGAAGCCGCGAGACGGGCGACAAGGGCGCCATGACCCTGGAAGCTTTTGAGGAACTTTTCAACGAGGCCTTAAAGGCCTGATTTATTAACAAAACAAAAGGCCGCGAAATCGGCCGTAAGTATCGAGGTGAGCTATCGCTTCATTCATTCGTGTAAACTTCAAGATTCGAGTCCAGACCGTTCGCTTGCTGGACCCCGCAGGACAGATGCTCGGCGTTATGGCAACGCGCGAGGCGCAACGCCTTGCCGATGCACAGGGCCTTGATCTCGTAGAGGTGTCTCCTAATGCAGAACCGCCAGTCTGTAAGATTATGGACTACGGCAAGTTCCGTTACGAGGAGAGCATCAAGCGCAAAACCGCGCGCAAGAACCAGAAGGTCGTCCAGATCAAGGAAGTCAAATTCCATGCAACGACAGATACTGGCGATCTTGAACACAAGCTGCGCCAGATTAAGAGTTTCATTGACGAGGGCGACAAGGTCAAGATCACCTTGCAATATCGCGGGCGTGAAAATGCGCACAAGGAGATCGGCGTAGAGCTCGTGAACAAGGTTGTTGAAGCTTGTTTACCCTTCGCGATCACTGAGCAGTCCCCGAAACTCATTGGCCGTGTGCTGGGCTGTATGCTCGCACCGAAGCCGGTCAAAGCAGGTAGCGGCGGAGGCGGAGGTGGGGGTGGCGGACACCAGGCGCCGGCAGCTCCGAAGACAGAGCAGCCTCAGCATCAAGCCCCGAAGCCCGCAGCACGCACCGATTTTGATCCGCTCCAGATTTAGGGGCGATGGACCGTTGTATCCTCCATATCGACATGGATGCGTTTTTCGCCTCCGTCGAACAGCGCGACCGGCCTGAATTAAGAGGCAAGCCTGTGGTTGTCGGCTCCCCGCCTGATCAGCGGGGAGTTGTATCCACGTGTTCTTATGAAGCGCGCGTCTTTGGGATACACTCGGCCATGCCCTCCCGCGAGGCGTATCGCCGCTGTCCGCAGGCGGTCTTTCTTCCTCCGGACATGGCGCGTTATGATGAAGCCTCCCGCAAGGTTTTTGAAATCTTTGAGCGCTTCTCCCCGCTGATCGAGCCTGTCTCATGTGATGAAGCCTTCATTGATGTGACAGGCGCGCATACGCTCTTCGGCTCCGGTGAATCCATGGCCAAGCAACTGCGGGCCCTGATTCATAAGGAGGTCAATCTCGCGGCCTCCGTGGGTGTGGCGCATAACAAATTTCTGGCCAAGCTGGGGAGTGAACGCGCCAAGCCGGATGGATTTTTTGTCGTGCCGAACACGCGCGGCGGCATCATCCGTTTCCTAGGCTCCATGAAGGTCGGCAACCTCTGGGGTGTCGGCAAGGTGACAGGGGAAGCCCTGACCCGCGCCGGCTATCATATGGTCGCGGATATCCAGAAGGCTGATCCGAAAAAAATCGAGGCGCTCTTTGGTGCGCGCTTCATGGAGCACATCATGGCGCTCGCCTTTGGCGAAGACAGCCGGGCGGTGGAGACGGACAACGTTGAGAAAAGCATTTCGCGTGAATACACCTTTCTGACGGATTGTTCGGATCGCGAAGAGATCCGCGATGTGATTCGCGGACTGGTCGATGATGTGGGCCAGCGTGTGCGGCGCCAGGGGTATTATGCGGCGACAGGCCGCATGAAGATGCGCTGGGCGGACTTTAAGACGATCACGCGCCAGGCGCCCTTTGAGGTGCCGGTGTGCGACGACTTTTCGTTTCGCGCCATGGCCCTCAAGCTCTTTGAAGCTGAAAAATTGATCCAGCCTGTCCGCTTGATTGGTTTCGGCGTGACGGGGTTGAGTTCGCATCCGCGCGAGCAGTTGACGCTCTTTGGCGATGAGACCGTGAGCCATGCAAAAAAAGAAAAGCTTTGCCGCGCGGTGGATGCGCTACGGGCAAAGCTGGGTGAAGATGCTGTCCGGCATGTCAATGCGTCACGCATGAGCCATGGGTAGTTCGGGTTTTAGACGGTTCAGCCTAAGTAATCAGTCATCAGTAATCAGTAATCAGTTGGATGCAAATGACAGCCGCATATACATCGACATCACTACTTGGTGCGAAGCCCACTGATAACTGACAACTGATTACTTCTCTTAAGTAGGTTCAGGGCGATTATTGTGTGATCAATTGACGTCCGGCCTCGAAGGCCTTGATGTTCATGTCGAGCAGCTTAGCGGGAATGCGTTCCTTCATGGCTTGTTCCCACACGCTGAGCTCAAAGGGCATCAGCGTGGAGATGGCGCCCGCGACGACCATATTCATGGCGCGCGTATTGCCCAGGTTCTTGGCAACCGTGAGCGCATCGATGTATAACGCTCCCGGATACTCGGCTTTGAGCCGCTCGGATAGATCGGTTACGGCTGCTTGCTGGCCGCTCGAGACGGTGATGGGGGTCATGTTCATGTCATTGATGAGCACCTTGCCTGTCGGGGCCAGCAGATGACGCCACCGAAGGGCTTCAAGCCGCTCAAACGAGACCAGCAGATCGCTCGTGCCGTCAGAGATGATCGGTGAATAGACCTTGTCGCCAAAGCGCACCTGGCTGATCACACTGCCGCCGCGTTGCGCCATGCCATGGACTTCGCTCTTCTTGACATCCAGGCCGGCGAGCGCGGCTGTCTTTGCAAGAATGTCGCTGGTGAGCAGGATGCCCTGTCCGCCGACACCGACTAATGATACATTGACTGTCTTCATGTTCTTTGTTCCTTATCGAATCTGGGAGATGGCGTCAAATTTACAGACCTGCTTGCAGAGGTTGCAGCCAGAGCATTGCACGGGGTCGATATGCGCCTTGAAGTGCTTGCCGGACGCCATGGCCTTGCCGCGTTCAATGGCGGGGCAGCCGAGCTTGAAGCAGCCGCCGCACGCCTTGCACTTGTCACTGTCCACCGCGAAGGTGCCTGCATTCATCAGCTTTGCGGCGATTCGGCAGGGGCCGTAGGCGATGACCACGGAGGGTTCAGGGGCATCAAGCGCCTCGGTCAGCACTTGTTCAAGCGCCTTCAGGTTATACGCATCGACGCGTACGACGCGCTTGAAGCCCATACCCTTTGCGACCTCCGCGATGTCCGTGACAGGAGCCTCGTCGCCGCTAAGCGTCTTGCCGGAGCCCGGGTTTTCCTGGTGGCCGGTCATGCCAGTGATGCGGTTGTCGAGTACGATGGTGGTGACTTTACCGCCGTTGTAGAGCACGTTCAGGATGCCCGTGAGGCCGGAGTGGAAGAAGGTGGAGTCGCCGATGACTGCGCACTTGCGTCCGGGCAGCCCGGCCTTCTCCATGCCGAAAACATTGCCGATGCACGCGCCCATGCAGATGGTGGTGTCCATGGCGTTGAGGGGAGGGAACGCTCCCAGCGTATAGCACCCGATATCGCCTGTGACCGTGGCGCCGAGCTTGGAGAGCATGTAGAAGACACCGCGATGCGAGCAACCCGAGCAGAGCACAGGCGGCCGCGTGGGCAGTCCGGCGTCGGCGCGCGGGGGCGTTGCGATTTCGGTGTCGCCCAGCACCTCCTTACGGAGCGCCATCAAGCGCATGGGGTTCATCTCCATCATGTTCAGTTCCGTTGTATGGGCAACGACCTGAATGCCCAGCGCGCAAATCTGATCTTCCAGGAAAGGATCGAGTTCTTCGATGACCAGGATCTTGTCAACTTTCGAGGCGAACTGTTTAATGAGGTTCGTGGGCAAGGGATTAGAGAACCCGAGCTTCAAGACGCTGAACTCCGGGAAGGCCTCCTTGACATACTGGTACGTCACGCCGGAGGTGATGATGCCGAGCTTGGTGCTGGCCATCTCCATGTGGTTAAAGGGCGTTTCACACGCATAAGCGCGAAGCGCCTCGGTGCGCGCCTGAACCGCAATGCGTTGGGGCCGTGCAAACATCGGAACCGGGATATAATGCTTGATGTCCTTGACGTACGGTTTACGCGGCTGTTGCTTAGGGGCGAAATGGTCGCCGACATCCACGATGGTCGAGGTGTGGGAGGTGCGCGTGGTCAGACGGATAAAGGTCGGGACCTGAAATTTTTCAGACACCTCAAATGCCTCTTGGACCATATCAAACGTCTCCTGGCTGTCTGCTGGCTCGAAGAGCGGTGAACGGGCGAACTTGACGAGATTGCGGGAGTCCTGCTCGTTCTGCGAGCTGTGCATGCCGGGATCGTCTGCGACGACAATCACCAGGCCGCCGTTTGCGCCCACGTAGGTATACGTCATGAGCGGATCCATGGCGACGTTGAGTCCTACATGCTTCATGGCCGTCAGGGAACGCGCGCCGGCGATGGAAGCGCCGATGGCGACCTCCATGGCGACCTTTTCGTTCACGGCCCATTCGCAATTGATGGTCGCCTTGAACTTGGCGATATTCTCCAGGATCTCCGTGCTCGGGGTACCTGGATAGGCGGAGGCAACGGTGCATCCCGCATTTGCCGCGGCCCAGGCAACCGCTTCATTCGCCGATAATAATACTTTTTGGCTCATCGCTCATGCTCCCATTCACAATCAGGTGTTAAAAAGGTCAATAAATTATCAAAATTTAATGCGCATGTCACGCCCGACATGCGAAAGAGAATGCGCTGAAAAATCAATAATCTGCTTTACAAGCGCTCGTTTCTTTCTATAGAATCACATCTTTGAAATTTTTAGAGGGAGGTATCGCGATGAAAAAACAACAGGACGGGATAGGTCTCATAGCGCGTTCGGGCATGTTGCTGAGCTGCTCTCTTTTTGCACTCTTCATGACGGGGTGTGGCAAGGGCCAGGCAGGCGCAACGTCGGCTCCGGCCATCACATTGAATTACGCGAACTTCCCGCCTGCGTCCACCTTTCCGTGTGTCCAGATGGAGCACTGGAAAGGCGAAGTGGAGAAGCGGACAAAGGGCAAGGTCAAGGTCAACACCTACCCCGGCGGTACGCTGCTCGGCGCCAAGGACATCTTTGATGGCGTCATCGCAGGCACGGCGGATATCGGCAACTTCGCCATGAGTTACCAGCCCGGGCGCTTTCCGGTGACCGAGGCGATGGACCTGCCGCACTTTTTTGCGGATGCCAAGACCGCCAGCCGGATTCTGGCCGGGGTGGTGGAACAGTTTAAGCCTGCAGAGTTCGAGAAGGTCAAGGTGCTGACAGTCTTTACCTGTCCGCCGGCCATGGTCATGAGCAGCAAGGAAGTGAAGACCTTGGCTGACCTGAAGAACATGGCGTTGCGCTCCTCAGGGACCGGCGCTGCGATGCTGACCCGCTTAGAGGCGTCGCCTGTGGCTATGCCCCAATCCGATGTTCCGGATGCGCTCCAAAAGGGCGTGGTCAAAGGGCTCGTCTCCTCCGGCGAAGTGCTCAAGGACATGAACTATGCCGCCTACTGTCCCTTCGTGCTGAAGGCCGACCTGCCGGTGATCAGTTTTGCAGTCGTCATGAACAGGGCCAAGTATGATGCGCTGCCGACGGATGTCAAACAGGTGCTGGACGGACTCTATCGCGAGCAGGCGGAGTGGACCGGCACCTACGTGGATCAGCATGTCGAGGAGGCCATCGCCTGGGCGAAGGAAAAGCATAAGCTGACCGTGAACGAACTCGCTGCTGAAGAGCGCGCCACCCTTCGAAAGACAGCCGAACCGATCATCGAAGATTATGTCAAGCGCACGGCTGCAAAAAATGTGGACGGCAAGGCGGTCCTGGAGTTCATTCAGGCCCAAAAGGCGAAGTAAATGTTTTTTGAGAGACTGGTAGTCGTCGAGAAACGATTATGCCTGGCGGGTATGATCCTCTCGGGAGCGCTGTTGCTGGGGCTTATTATTTTGGCTGCCTGCAATATGGTCTGCCGTCTCCTGGATATGCCCATCAGCGCGAGCTATGAACTCTCCGGATTCGCAGGGGCGCTGATGGCGGCATTGGCTCTGGCCGAGACGCAGCGGCAGCGCGGACATGTCGAGCTGGATTTCTTTACGCGCACCTATTCGCTACGCGTGCGCCGCTGGATCGGGGCCTTCAATGTCTTAGCGGGCTCCGTCCTGATGTTCCTTCTGGCCTACCAGCTTTCGTATCGGGCCGCCAGTCTGCTGCGGGCTGGCGAGGTCTCTGAAACATTGAAGCTTCCCTATCCTTGGCTGATGTATGGCGTGGTTTTGGGGCTGCTCCTGTTAGGGCTCTCGTTTCTCACGGATTTTATTCTGTTGCTGGCCGGAAAAGATAAGAACAGCACGAAAATGAACGAGGTTTGTGACGAACCTGTTCAGGAGCAAAATGGCTCGGTCGCGATTGATGATTGATGGAAATTATGGATGGAACGCTTATAGGTTTTTTAGGGATTGCTCTGATGTTGGGGCTGATCCTCTTTACGGGGATGTCCCCCGGGCTTGCGATGCTGATGGCGGGCTTTGTGGGCTTGTTGGTCTTGAATCCGGCCCAGGGGTTAAGTGCGGTTTTCCAGGGCACGACAGGTGCCGAGGTCTGGACGGTCTTTTCCAATTACGGCTTCACCGTGATCCCGCTCTTCGTGCTGTTGGGCGAGGTGATTTTTCATGCCGGGTATAGCGATCGTCTTTTTCATGCGGCACAGGCGTGGTTCGGTCATCGGCGCGGCGGGTTGGCAATCACGACGATTTTTGCCTGCGCCGGGTTTTCCACAATCTGCGGTTCCAACACGGCGACAGCCGCGACCATGAGTTCCGTGGCACTCAAGCCCATGACCGAGCAGAACTACCACCCCGAATTAAAATGTGGCAGTATTGCTGTCGGCTCCACGCTGGGCGCGGTGATTCCGCCCAGTATTGTGCTGGTGGTTTATGGGCTCTATACAGGACAGAGCATTGGCAAGCTCTTTGCCGGCAGCATCCTGACCGGCTTCTTGTTAGCCGTCTTTTTTGTGCTGACCATTAAAGTGACACTGTTGCAGCATCCGGATTGGGCGCCGGAAGGCCAACGCAAGAGCCTCAGGGAACGACTGGCCACCCTGCCGGATGTGGTTGAGGTCGGGGTGCTCTTTGGCATCATCATGGCCTCCATGTTCTCAGGACTTGTGACGCCGACGGAAGCTGCGGGAATCGGTGCTTTGCTGGGAATCGTCGGCTGTACTGTTCGCGGCAAGCTCTCGATGCAAGGCTTCATGAAATCGCTCTCCGCCACCCTGCGCATCACCGCCATGGTGTTTTTGATCTTGGCGGGCGCGACAGTCTTTGGCCGTTTTCTCGTCTTGACGCGCCTTCCCTTTCTGCTGACAGACTGGGTGGTGCAGATGAACATGGCGCCGCTTATGATCCTGCTCTTGATGACCGCCTGTTATCTGGTCGGAGGTTGCCTCATGGATGCTCTGGCCTTCCTGCTCATTTCGCTCCCGCTCTTCCAGCCGCTGGTGGTCCAGATGGGCTATGACCTGATCTGGTTCGGCGAAATGGTTGCACTTGTCACGACGCTGGGTGCCATCACGCCGCCCATCGGCATCTCCTGTTTTGTCGTATCGAGTATGAGTCCGGATGCCACATCTGCCCAGGTATTTAGAGGCGCTATGCGCTTTCTTCCGGCTTTTGTTCTCGTCTACCTTTTGTTACTCTTCTTCCCAAACATCATGGTTGGCTTGCTGGCCGGATTTGCGAAATAAAGGATTTTTCGATGAGCTATTTTAATCACAGGGCTGAGACGCTTTCGCGTCAAGAGCTGACAACACTTCAGGACGCCAAGCTTCGCGAGGTTGTCCGCACTGTTGCTGCCTGTAACCCCTATTTTCAGGCAAAGTTTGCTGAGGCTGGCGTGGATGCGAAAAATTTTCAGGGGCTTGAAGCGCTGACCTCGCTGCCCTTCATGTCCAAGGATGATTTCCGCAAGGAGTATCCGCTGGGTATGATGTGCGTGGATAAACAGAAGATTGCAGAGATGCACATGTCGAGCGGTTCGACGGGCACGCCCGTGGTGATGCCCTACACGGAGCATGACCTCAACCAGTGGGGCGAGTGCATGGCGCGCTGCTATATGATGTCCGGGGCAAAGCAGGGCGATGTCTGTCAGATCACGCCGGGGTTCGGGCTCTTCAATGGCGGGTTCGGCTGTTATCACGGTGCGCGCGCGGCAGGCCTGTTTATTTTGCCCTGCGGTGCAGGCAATACCGCTCGCCAGATTAAACTCGCCAAGGATTTTAAGTCACGCATTATCACGGGCGTCGTCTCTTATGCGGTGCGCATCATCGAGATGCTGGACGAGCAGAAGAACGAACTCCCAGATCTGCAGATCGGCATCTTCGGCGCGGAAACATTTTCGGAAGCCATGAAGGAGCGTATTCATGCTCGGCTCGGAATCGAGGTCTATGATATTTACGGCATGACCGAGACGGGCGGCATTGGCACGCTCGGCATGGACTGTTCCTTCCACAACGGCTTGCATCAGTGGGAAGACCAGTACATCATCGAGATCATTCACCCGGTTACTGGCAGACCTGTTCCAGACGGGGAGATCGGCGAAGTGGTGGTCACCGCGCTGACGCGCGAAGCGCTGCCGGTGGTCCGCTTCCGCACGGGCGACTGGAGCAGCGTGGTCTCCCGCGAGCCCTGCGCCTGCGGACGCACGGGCCTGCGGCTGGCGCGTATTACAGGCCGTTTGGATGACATGCTCATTGTTTCAGGCGTAAACTTCTTCCCGGCGCAGGTCGAGCAATCGCTGCTCAAGATTCCGGGGGTCTGTCCGGAGTATCAACTCATCATCGAAGATCACCAGGGCATCAAGAAGTTGCATGTCAATGTCGAGGCAGAAGAGGGTGTCACCGGCTACATGGTAGAAAAGCAGCTCAAAGAAGACCTCGGATTTTCACCGGACGGCGACATTTGGAAACCCGGCACCCTCCCTCGTCCGGAGGGCAAAGCCAAGCGCGTCTTCTTTAAGACCATCGAGTAACAGATATGCTTACCCCCGAATTTCATGAAAAATTTATGCGGCAGGCGCTGCACGAGGCTGAGCGCGCTGCCGAAGCAGGCGAAGTGCCGACCGGCTGCGTGATTATACGCATGCCTTCCGAGGGGGAGATCGTCGTGAGCGGCAAGATCATTGCGCGTGCGCACAATCAGACGGAGATGCTCAAAGATCCGACGGCGCATGCGGAGATCGTGGCTATTACACAGGCGGCTGCTGCGCTGGGCGACTGGCGACTCACCAATACGATTTTGTATGTGACCAAAGAGCCGTGTGCGATGTGCGCCGGCGCGATTGTGCTGGCGCGGATTCCGCTGGTGGTGTGGGGGCTTTCAGACCCCAAGCGCGGCGGCCACTCGGTTTTTTCGATTCTCAATCATGAAGGACTCAATCATCGGCCCGAGATTCTGGCCGGTGTGATGGAGATTGAATGCCGCGAGATGTTCCAGGCTTTCTTCAAAGAAAAAAGAGGCTTGAAGGAATAGCAGAAGTAGAGTATCTTCTTTCGACTATGATTTGTTTGGAAAACGTGTTTCAAGGTTGGAACATGTTTTTAACGAACGCAAGGAGGAATAAAGATGGCAAGAAAAGTAACGTTGTTTACAGGGCAGTGGGCTGATTTGCCTTTGGCAGAGCTGTGCAAGATGGCAAAGGGCTTTGGCTATGAAGGTCTTGAGCTGGCTTGCTGGGGCGACCACATGGATTTGGATGTCGCTTCGAAGAGCAAGGGCTATTGTGAAGACAAGCGTGGGCTCCTCAAGGAAAACGGCTTAGAGTGCTTCGCGATCTCCAACCACCTCTCCGGCCAGTTGGTCTCGGACAATATTGATGAACGCCACTACATCTTTGCTCCGAAGGCGCTGAAGGGCGATCCCAAGGCTGCCAAGAAGTGGGCGATCGAGATGCAGAAGAAGGCCGCCAAAGCCGCCAAGAACATGGGCATCAAGGTTGTGAATGGTTTCACGGGTTCGCCGATCTGGCACCTGCTCTACTCCTTCCCGCCCTGCACGCCGGGACAGATTGCCAACGGCTACAAAGAGTTCGCAAAGACCTGGAAGCCGATTCTGGATGTCTATGCTGACAACGGCATCAAGTTCGCACTCGAAGTGCACCCGACGGAGATCGCCTTTGACATCGCCTCTGCGCAGCGCGCGTTGGAAGCACTGGATGGTCATCCGGCCTTTGGGTTCAACTTCGACCCGTCGCACTTCGGTTATCAGGGCGTAGACTACGTGAAGTTCATCCGCACCTTCCCGGACCGCATTTTCCACTGCCACATGAAGGATGCGTGGTGGGGTCATGGCGACGGCACGGTCGGCGTCTTTGGCGGGCATACGGAATTTGCTGATCCGCGCCGCTTCTGGGACTTCCGCTCACTGGGTCACGGCGATATCAACTTTGAAGAGATCATCGTCGCGCTCAATGACATCCGCTACACAGGGCCTCTGTCGGTCGAGTGGGAAGACTCCCGCATGGACCGCTGCCACGGCGCCAAGGAAGCCTGCGAATTCGTCAAGAAGGTCGACTTCGCGCCCAGCGCCATCGCCTTCGACGGCCAGTTCGACCGGTAAGGGCCGCCCTTCGAGTCGTCTCTCGACTCTCTACGGGCTCATGACGATTCGAAGTCTATGGGACGTAGAGAGTCTATGCACAGAAAGGAGCGCCGGTCATGATCTATGCCACCGAAGCCAAGCTCGCTTCGCACGCAAAGGCATTGGGTGAGAGCGCTTCTGCTGGGGGTTTTTCAGAACTTCAGGATTATTGTGCCTCAGAATCGCCTTTGGTGCGGCGTATAGCTGCATCGGCCATTGGAAAGCTCTCGGGCGTGGTCAATGCCAAGGCAGCGGTAGAACTGCGTGATAAAGCCGTTGTGCACCATTGTTCGCGTTGCGGTGTGTGCGTGCAACCCGATGAGTATGCGCGCTGCCAACGGTTTTTCCAGCGTATTTTCTGCGATGCCTGCTTTGATGAGACAGCCACGGAGCGTCGCAACTGGGAGACGAAGGTCGAAGACAAGAAGACATTGAGATACGCCTCGGTATAAGGCTGGCATGTACCTCAAGCAAGACCTCTATATGCATGCGGGTAAAAAACTGGTTTCCCTTTATCCCGCCGATCTTGCAAAGCTCGACGCGATCCTGGGCGCAAAACTGGAGGCGCTGAAGATGACGAAATGAGCGACGCGTCTCTAAATTTTGCTATTTGCGTCGCTTGACTTAGACGCCCAAATATGAAACAATCCCGCCTTAATTATATATCAAAACGTGGCTAGTCGGCATGTGTTAGGGTCAACATGTGCTAATAAGTGACTAGATACACGCATTTTGATACTTGAGGCGGTCGTTATGAACAAAGGTATTGTTTTGTTCAGTGCAGTAGCACTGATCGTAGTTTCCGTATGGTTGTCGGGTCTGACGAAGGAGCCAAGGCCCGTTCTCCAGAACCCCCCGTTTGCAGAGCAGTCAACGCCTGTGAAGCGTGTGACGGTGCGTGCAGCGCGAACGAATGAAGTCACGAAGGCGGCCAACCTTTGCCAAGGTGTGCAGCAAGGGGGCACAAACATCGATGTCAGGGCGCTGATTAATATGCCGGAAGAGGCCTTCATGAGCTTCCCGACCATCCGCAGAGACTGCGTCGTGGTTCATCTGCGCGAGGCTTCACGCTTAACAGCAGAGGTGCGCGAGAAGGGGCAAGTCATCGAGAACCGCTATCTGCTTCTGCCCTTGGCGGCGGCAGAGGAAAATGTCGAGGCGCTGAACAGCGGCGATGTCATGCTGCCTGTTTTTGGCGAGGGAGACGACAAACTGTTTCTCACGGGCCGGATCAACGTCAGGTTCCGAGACCCTAAAACCCCGGAGGAGATCGACCGCATTGCTGGCATGGTCGGTGCCACGTCACGCAAAAACCTTCTGGGTCCTGAAAATCTCTACTCGTTTGCGTTTCCGGAGGAGATGATCGAGGCGACTTTTGCGATTGCGTGGAAGCTCGCGTCCCTTCCGGAGGTCCTCTATGCGGAGCCGAACTGGCTGGGGTTGATTAAGCCTGCGACCGCTGATCCGTTCTTTTGGCAGCAGTGGGCGCTGGAGAATACGGGGCAAGCCTTGCCCGATCCTGTCCCGGGAATTGCTAGCGACGCAGATCTCGATGTTCCTGAAGCTTGGTCTGTCACACAGGGGCGCTCCAATATCTGGGTCGCTGTGCTGGATGATGGTGTGGAGTGGGATCATCCCGATCTGGTCTCCGCCATGGCGCCAACCCATACCTGGTTCGACTTTGTAGACAACAATGCAGATCCCCGGCCCTTGGCCGTTGATGCACACGGAACGAGCATTGCAGGAATCCTTGCGGCTGTGCCCAACAACGGGCTGGGGGTTTCCGGCGTTGCCCCTGGCTGCCGGGTCGTGCCTGTCCGCATCGCCTACAGCTCAGGCAGTCAGTGGGTCATGAATGTGGAGTGGGCGGTTAACGGTATCGGCTGGGCCTGGCAACACGGCGCATCGGTGCTGAATCTTTCGTGGGGTTCGGGAAGCCAAATCAGTGCGCTGAGGGATGCTCTGTTGACGGCTACGACCTCCGGACGGTCCGGAAAGGGCTGCGTGGTGGCGGTGGCAGCGGGCAATGACAACGGCGCCATTTCGTCCTTCCCTGCGAATATGCCGGAACTCTTGACCGTGGGGGCCTCTTCGCCTGCGGATGAGCGGAAATCGCCTGCCAGTGTTGACGGGGAGACCTCTTGGGGATCAGACTATGGGGAGCTGCTTGACTGTGTGGCCCCAGGCGTGAAGATTTACACGACTGACCATACGGGGGCGGGTGGCTATAGTGACGATGATTATATGAGTCGCTTTGGCGGCACATCAGCTGCTGCGCCCTTTGCTGCGGGTGTCGCGGCGTTGGTGCTCTCCGTGGATGACTCCCTGTCGCACGGGCAGGTGACGCGTCTCATGACCCTGAGCGCGGAGCGTGTGGGTCGGTACGGATATGGGGCGCTGAAGACAAACGGGGTGTGGGATGCGGAGATGGGGTACGGCCGTTTAAACGCCTATCGTGCGGTGGCCATGGCGCAAGGTGTCGATTATGATCTCCCGCGAATCGTGCATACGCCTTTACCGGGGCAGACGAACACCGGTCCTTTCACCGTGACCGCTGACATCTCAGACACAACAGGAATCGCCACTGGCGCGAATGCGCCGCGGCTCTATTATTCGACCGGCGGGGTCTGGACAAACGTCACGGATGCTGACGGCCCGAGCGGGAGCACCTATTCCTTCCAAATCCCTTATATCGCGTCGGGATCAACCGCGACCTATTATTTTGCGGCGCAGGATATCACTCCGCAACAGAACACCATCACCTTGCCCTTTGGGGGCAGCGGCTTTTCGCCGCCGGGGTCGAGTCGTCCGTCCACCCTGTTCAGTTTTGTCGTAGATCCTAACGCCGGGGTGATCACGGTCAACGATAATGGTGCCGCACACTATTCCTCCATCCAGGCAGCGATGAATGCCGCCCGTTATGGCGACACGATCAAGGTTGCGGGGGGTACGTATCGGGAGAACATCAGCCTGAGCGGGAAGAGTGGCCTGAAGATCGTGGGCGGTTATTCGGAAGACTTCAAAAAGCGTGCGCCAGACGGGCCTCCGTCTGTTATCGATGGTCAGAACATGAAGACGGTCGTCTCCCTCTTCGACTGCACTGACATGACGCTCGACGGCTTTGTCCTGATCAACGGGAATGCGAGTTACGTCTTTGGTCTCGCGCGCTGGGCAGGTGGTTTTATTGTGAAGGGCGGGCAGAATATGCTCCTGTCGCACCTGGTCGTCTCCAACTGCACGGCCTATTGCGGCGGCGGCGGAGTCCTTTTCCAGACAGCCGCCTGCCGTTTAGAAAAGAGCCGGCTGACGCAAAACAACGCGGAAAGCGGAGCCAGCGCGCTCTACATCAGGGAGTCTTCGCCCATCATCAGCTATTGCGAATTTGTCAACAACAGGAGCAGAACAGGGCACAAGGAAGCGGCCGCGGTGGAGTATTATGACGGTTATGGTACGCTGCGGAATGTCACGATCTCAAGAAACACGAAAGAAGCGACTTATGGATTTGGCGGATGTGACTTTTTCTCTGCGACCTTTAATAAGTACCCGGCGCTGACGAACGTTATTCTCAGATACAACTATCATAGTGGCGGTATCACGGAGTTCAATGCGTCCACCATTCTTCCACGGAAAAACTGTCTCTTCTCGCTTGAAGCGGGGGACACGCTCCTGAAGTTCCTCGATCTAGAGGCCGGAAGATTCAATTTGAAAGAAGGGTCTACCGGGATCGACGGAGGCGTGAACTGGGGTGCTACGCAGGACATTGACGGACTCTCCGTGGCTTATGGCGCAGCGCCTGACATCGGCGCGCACGAGTACCGTCCGGATATCGACGAGGATGGCGTGCGAGATATTGACGAGTTAAATGTGTACCGTACCAGCCCTTTCAAGGCGGATTCCGACGGCGATGAGATACCAGACGGCTGGGAACTCATGTATGCGTCCAATCCGCTTGTAAATAACGCGCTGGTGGATGTCGACAATGATCACTTTGACGCGCTGGCGGAGTACATCGCGGGCACCATCCCCACAAACGCAGCCAGCTATTTCAAGGTGGAGACTTGTGGTGCGAACACAAATGGTGCGGGCATTACCATTGGCTGGCAGAGTGTTTCCGGGCGCCAGTATACCGTCTACTCGGCGAGTGACCTCGGTTTGCCCTCCTGGGTGCCGACGAGCTTCGCGAATGTCGTGGGCACCAATGGTCCTCTCTTGTACACAAGCCAGGCGCCGAATACGAATCGCTGTTTCTACAAGGTGGATGTGCAACTTATCAAATAGCGCCTATTCCAGATGCTGGCCGGGGTGGGCGAGCCAGTCGGGGAGGACGGCGCCGAGGCGGGCGGGCTCGAAGCGGGCTGTGGCGAGCTGGTCGAGGGGGTGCCACGTGAAGCCGATCCAGTCCTCCGCGGCGGCGAGGGGCTTGTCCGGGGAGATGCCGTCGACGGTGAGTTCGAAGACGAGGTTGAGCTCGGATTTTTGTTCTCCGTTCTGGACGAAGGCGTGCTCACAGCAGCCGAGAAAGCGTCCGGCTTGGGAGGTGCGGCCGAGTTCCTCCTGGATCTCGCGCACCAGGGCCTGGCGGCCGGTCTCGCCGAAATCAATGTGTCCGCCCGGCAGGTAGGCGATGCCGGATTTGCGTCCAAAGCAGAGTAACACCTGGTTGTCCATCACGCAGACACCGCGTGCGATCACTTCAATCGTGTTTGAGTTTGTCATGAGCTGAAAATATAGCATGATTGCGTTTTTTAGACAAGATTGGCTTGGATTTTTTAAGCGAATCCGATATAGTCTTAAAACCTTTTTGCTGTTTTTGAAGGGTTGAAGAGGTGCTAAAAGGTTTAAAAGGAGTCATACGACATGAAGAGTTCAGGTCTGTTTCTGCTGTTGTCTGTGGGTGTTTGTTCCATGCAGGTTAAGGGGGATGATTGGACGCAATGGCGTGGAAGCAGCCGCGATTTGATCATTACAGAGAAGGGTCTGATGGTGTCGTGGCCTGAGGGGGGGCCAAAGCAACTGTGGCAGATTAATCTGCCGGGCGCTGGCTATTCCGAGCCGATCCTGGTCAAGGGCGTGATGTATATTACGGGTAATGAAGGCAAGAAGGGCGATTTGACGGGCTATCTCTATGCGATCAATCCGAAGACAGGCGCAACCTTGTGGAAGCAGCCGTACGGGCCGGAATGGGACAAGAATTTTGAGTGTGCGCGCACCTCTCCGACGGTCGTCGGCAACATGCTCTATCTCATGAGCGGTGAGGGCGGACTGGCCTGTTTTGACATCAGCCTCAAGAAGAAGGTCTGGTTTGTGGACACCTTCAAGGAATATGGCGGCCGCAACATCACGTGGGGCATTGCAGAAAACCCCCTGGTCTATGACGGCAAGGTGATCTGTCAGCCCGGCGGTCCGGACACGTCAGTCGTGGCCTTAGATGCGAAGACGGGCAAGCTGATCTGGAAGAGCACGGGATTGAGCGAGCGCAGCGCCTACTGTTCGCCGGCCCTTTTGACGATTGGCGGCAAGCGGCAGGTGGTCACGATGCTGGAAGACAATATTGTGGGTGTATGTGCTGAAAAAGGGACGCCGCTGTGGAAGGTCGGCCACCGCAACAAATACGCAGTGCATCCGAATACGCCCATACTGGTGGCAGAAAACAAGATTTTCGTCAGCTCCGGGTATGGCCACGGCTCCGAGATGATTGAGGTGAACGGCAACGACGCGAAGATCGTCTGGCAGGACAAGTCCAGCGACAACCACTTCCAGGGGACTGCGTTGTATGAAGGACGCATTTTCAGCTCCGGCGGAGGCAAGCTCTCCTGCTTCAATCCGAAGGATGGCACGGAGATGTGCAAGGTAGAGGGCGCAAAGAAGACCTCTTTCTGTATTACGCCTGTGGGCATGATCACGTACGATGAAAATGGCGGGAACGTGATGCTGGTGGATGTCAAGTCCTGTCCGTGCAAGGTGATCTCCTCTTTTAAGGTGAACTATGGTGAAGGGCCCCATTGGTCCTCGCCGGTTGTCTCAGATGGCATCCTCTATCTGCGTCGCGGAAAAGGCGTTGCGGCGTTTGATGTTCGAGCAAAGTAAAACAGCATGTGTGCGCGGTTTTTCAGCGCGCACAGGAGAAAACCCATGAAAAATTCAGTAATGACAATTGCCACGGCCAGTGTGCTGGCGGCGTGCGTGACAGGTTGTATGATGTGTAAGAAAGGACAAGCTATGAATGGTAAAGAAGCTTCTGTTGTAGTCAAACCCTTTGGCAAGACCAAGGATGGGCAGCTGGTCCACCAATATACCCTGACCGGCGCTGGCGGCGTGGTCATGGATGTTATTGATTACGGCGGCAAGATCGTCCGTCTGTACACACCTGATCGCACAGGCAAAGCCATTGATATCACGGCTGGCTTTAATGATGTGGCCGGTTATGAGACGCATGACCCCTATTTTGGCTCCTTGATTGGCCGTTTTGGCAACCGTATCGCCAATGGCAAGTTCACGCTGGACGGCAAGACCTATACCTTGCCGACCAATAATGTGCCCAACGGCATTCCCTGTTCGCTCCATGGCGGGGCAAAGGGGTTTGATTCGGTTATCTGGCAGGTTGAGCCTTTGACGGAAGACAAGACAAAGACAGTCGGCCTGAAGCTTTCGATGACCAGCCCGGACGGCGATCAGGGGTATCCCGGAACGCTCAAGATCCAGGTCACCTACTGGTTGACGCCCGACAATGTCTGGCGCATTGAATATCAGGCCACCACGGACAAGGCGACGCCGATCAACCTCACCCAGCATTTGTACTTCAATTTCAAGGGTGAAGCCAGCGGCGACATCCTGGATCATGAACTGACCCTCTTTGCCGACAAGATCACCCCTGTGGACAAGGGGCTGATTCCGACTGGGAAGCTGGCCTCTGTCAAGGGGACGCCCTTTGACTTCACCACCCCGCACGTGATTGGCGAGCGCATCAACGTCAAGAACGAGCAGCTCGAATTCGGTGGCGGTTACGACCACAACTGGGTGCTCGACAACCCGAATGGCAAGCTGGTGAAGGCTGCGGCTCTTTTTGAAAAGACAACCGGCCGCACTATGGAAGTCTGGACGACCGAGCCGGCGATCCAGTTCTACTGCGGTAATTTCATGACCGACAAGATGCCGAGCAAGACAAAGGGCAAGAACATCTGCTACCGTGGCGGTCTCGCACTGGAAACACAGCATTCGCCGGACTCCCCGAACCAGCCGAACTTCCCGTCGACGATTCTGCGCCCCGGCGCCGTCTACAAGACGACCACGGAATATCGTTTTGGATCAAAATAAGTATACAGAAAGGAAATAGAGTATGGGCTTCATAGATATTGCGGTATTCTTCGGGTTTATCCTGTTGGTGATGGTTGTCGGTTTATGGAAAAGCAAGAGCGCGCACAGCGAAGAGGGCGGCGCGGCTGATTACTTCCTGGCGGGGCGCGGGCTGAAGTGGTGGCTGATCGGCATTTCGCTGATTGCCGCGAATATATCCGCAGAACAGTTTGTCGGGATGTCGGGTGCCGCTGCAGGGTCCCTGGGCCTGGCCATCGCGAGCTATGAATGGATGGCTGCCGTGACCTTGGTCGTGGTGGCTTTCTGTTTTCTGCCGCACTTCCTCAAGACCGGCATCTATACGATCCCGCAGTTTCTGGAACACCGTTACAATCCCTTGGCCCGCTCCTTGATGGCCTTTGCGACGTTGCTGATTCTCGTCGGCGTGTCGCTGGCTGGCGTTATTTATGCGGGCGCATTGCCCATGTGCGAATTATTTGCCCAATACAATATCAACTTAAGTCTGACAGCGTGCTGCTGGCTGATGGGGCTGCTGGCAGCCGTGTATGTGGCGGTGGGCGGCCTGAAAGCGTGCGCCTGGGCCGACCTTATTCAGGGAACAGCCCTGGTGCTGGGCGGGGCGGTCATCACCTATTTCGCGTTCCGGGCACTAGGCCTAGCCGATCCATCTTCGCTGACGGTCGGTGTTGGTGAGACGGGTATTGCGCCTGTGATCGGAGCTATTCCTGAGGGAGGTGTGGCGCGCTTCTTTGAACTGAACAAAGACAAATTGCACATGGTGATGAGCGCTCAAAACCCGGACATCCCGTGGACAGCGCTGGTCTTGGGCTTGTGGATCCCGAACTTCTACTACTGGGGTCTGAATCAGTATATCACCCAGCGTCTGCTCGGGTCGGCCTCCCTGGCCCAAGGCCAGAAGGGTATAGTGCTGGCAGCCGCGTTGAAGCTGGTCATCCCCTTTGTGATTGTCTTCCCCGGCCTGATCGCCTTTAACCTCTACACCAAGGACATGGTGGTGAGCGCTGGTAATTCGCCCAAGATACAGGTTTCCAATGAAAAGGCCCTGGCCGAGATGGGCAAGGTCGATTCCGTGACGCTTCTGGAACCGGACCGCTACTGGAAGAGCAATCCTGCCCATGCGGAGGCGGTCCCAAAGATCATTGCGCATAATGTGGCGGTTGAAACTATTTTGAAGGTTAAAAACGCCGGCAAGAAAGCAGGCGACAAGGACTTCCTCGTCGCACAGAAGATGGCGCTTGTGGGGATACAGAACGATTCCGCGCTCGGGCATCTCATCAAGAATCTGCTGAAGCCGGGGACGGGGCTGCTGGGTTTTGTGCTGGCGGCACTGCTGGGCGCCATCATCTCCTCTCTGGCCGCGGTGCTGAATGCGGCCTCCACGATTTTCACGATGGACATTTATGCCAAGTACCTGAACAAGCATGCGACGCAGGACGCGCTGGTGAAGGTGGGGCGTGTGTGCATTGGCGTCTTTGTCGTGATGGGCTGTCTGCTGGCTCCTGAATTGAACAACCCCAATTTCGGCGGCATCTTCAAATTCATCCAGGAGTTCCAGGGATATGTTTCAACGGGTATTCTGGCGGCCTTCATCTACGGCTTCATCAATCGCCGTGGCGCGGGCATCACAGGGGTGATCGCGCTCTTGCTCAACCCCGTCTGCTATGAATTGCTGCGCCGCTTCACAACCTTTGCATTCCTGGACCGTATGGCCATCTGCTTAGTGGTGATCCTGGCCGTCATGACGGTGGTAGGCATGATTTACCGGTTGCCGCAGCCGATCGTTTTCCACTCCAATACGCACTTGGATTTACAATCCTCGAAAGGAGCGAAAATAGCCGGCATAGGTGTGGTGATCGTAACGGCGATCCTGTACGTGATTTTCTTCTAAAAAGGGGTTGCATTTGTGTCCTCTTAAGGGTAAACTGAAATACCTAAATAGAAATAAAGTGTTTCTTGTAACAGAGCATGTTGACAGGAGGTTGTCATGAATTTATCTGTTCAGTGTTTGGTGTCTAGCGCGGCTGTACTGGCTGCTGTTCTCGTGGCTGAACCTGTTTTTGCGCAGTTGAGAACAGGCACAGGCAACCGCACATCCACGACGGGTACGGCCAAGGGTGGCGCGGAGGAGAAAGCGGACAAGGTTGAGATTAAGCGGTTCCCGCCGCCGAACAAGACAGCGATGGTTCGTACGCCTGAATTTAACACAACTGCCGTAGGCGGTCAGCCCAAGATTTCAAAGCGGCCTCGTGAATGGGCGCTCTTCGAAGTCAAATACTCGACTGCAGCCAAATGGACGGACGAGCTTTCATTCACGTATCACGTCATGACCAAGGGTAAAGACGACGAGGGCAAAGACAACTACAGTTACTACACCTTGACGCTGAGATATGTGAACATTCCCAAAGGCGACCATATGAGCAGCGTCGCATTGCCTCCGAGCATGGTGGAGCGTTATGGCGAGCCGATCTCCTTGGCTTTGGAGATTATTGGCAAGGATGGAACGGTCCTGGCTTCCCAGTCAGAATCAACCATCAATTATCCGACCAAAGAGTGGTGGAAAGACGCCAATGTTCTGGACAAGCCCCAGGTTTCACGTCGTACAGGTGGTTTGATGGATCGTTCAAAGACGCCGTTCGCTTTAATTAATGCGGACGATTACGAGGTGGTGCTATAGTGTTTTCCTCTAATCGCATTCTTGCTCTCAACGTAGGGGCAAGCAAAATAGCTTTGGCAGAATTCGCAATTCAGGGCGGCAACCCGCCTAAGTTGTTGAATTATGGAATGGCGGAGATGGCTCCGCCAGCTGAGGGCTCAACGAGTAACAGCGAAGTCTTGGTTTCAGCCATGCGTTCATTGATGAAGTCGCATGGCATGCGGCAGGCTCCCTTGCTGATTACCTTGTCGGGACAGGTGGTCTTCCCCCGTTTCGTGAAGCTTCCGGCTGTGGCCAAGGACAAGCTCCTGCAGATGGTGCAGTACGAAGTCGAGCAGAATGTGCCGTTCCCGCTCGATGAAATCGTCTGGCATCATCAGTTTATCGGCGATGACTCCACGGGCGAGCAGAATGCGATGATCGTTGCGGCGAAGCTCGACAGTGTACGCGAAGTCACGGACGCTGTCGTGAAGGCAGGGTTTGAGCCTGAAATTATCGATGTCGCCCCCATGGCGATTTATAACGCCCTGCGTTTCAACCATGCGACGCTGGTCGGCTGTACCATGGTGCTGGACATTGGCGCGCGCTCCACGAATCTGATTTTTGTTGAAGACGAACGTATCTACAGTCGCTGTATTCCGGTTGCTGGCAATGCGATCACGCAGGAACTGGCCAAGAGCTTGCAAATTCCCGTGGAGGCCGCGGAACAGTTGAAGCGCGAGCGTGGCTATGTCTCGCTCGGCGGCGTCCATCAGAGCGAAGATGAGACGAACGAGCATATTTCGCGCGTAGTCCGCAACGTCATGACGCGTCTGCATGCGGAGATCAGCCGCTCGATTAACTTCTATCGGAGCCAGCAAGGCGGTTCAGCGCCGGTCCGTCTCATTTTGACGGGCGGGACCTCGCTGCTGCCGCACTTGGACCTGTTCTTCAAGGAGAAGCTGCAAGTCGAAGTGGAGTATCTCAATCCGTTTGTCAACATCGGCATTGCTCCGCGCATTAACCGCGAACAGATTGGTGTAGACGCCTTCATGCTGGCAGAGGTGGTCGGGTTGGCCTTGCGGCGTTCGTTGGCCTGCCCGGTCGAGGTTAACCTGATGCCGCCGGAGCTGGTCAAGCAGAAGACCCTGAAGAAACGGCTGCCGTTCTTGGGGTTGGCGGCATTGGGCATCCTGATGAGCTTGGGCAGCTGGACGGTCTATATGACCAACATGACCACGCTGTATGAATCGCAGCGTCAGCGGGTCGAGTCGGAGTTGCAGAGCAAGCAGGCGGACCAAAGCAAACTGGATGCGGTCCGAAAGGCCAAGGACGCGGTCAAGCAAAGGACGGATGCCTTAAAGGATTTGTTCGAAGCGCGCTCCGAATGGCAGCGCCGCATGGACGCGGTCCGCAAGAGCATGATGGACGGCATGTGGCTGATGGAGGTCAAAACCATTAAGAACGAGGCCGGTGTTGTTGACGGGATAATCCTTCAAGGCCGTGGCTGGGTTGACGCGATGCGTCAGATCGAAGAAAAGGCAAAGGCGAGAAATCTGAAAGTCAGCGCGGTTGAAGAGCTGTGTGACCGGCTGAAAGAGCAGGCTATCTTTGGTGAGCATACAGAGGCCAAGATCATCGGCAGTAAAGATATTGAAGCTTATCTGGCCGAGTTTACAATTGAAGTGCGCCGAGGCGTTCCCGTCAGCGCGAAGGGTGTCGCAAAATGATAAACAGACAACAAGGAATAGTCATTGGGGTGGGGGCTGTCTTAGGTGTGGCCTGCCTTGTCTTGGGCGCCCTGTTTTTCATGGCGCTCTCCACCAGCAGCGGGGCTGCACAGCAACGCGACCAGGCCTACGAGCAATTGAAATCGCTCTATCAGGCGAAGGTCTTCCCGAGCGACGCCAACATCAAGCGCATCAAGGAGGATCAGATCCTTCTGGGGGCCTGGGCAACGGAAGCTTCGAACATCTTGTCAAAGGCATCAATCCGGGTGGAAGATCTATCACCTGTGCGCTTCAAGCAAGAGTTGCAACAGACGGTCCGGGAACTCGTCGCCGAGAAGTCCCCGGCCGGTAAGTTTGTGACGGCTGACTTCAAATTCGGCTTTGATCGGTATATGGATTCGGACAGCCTTCCACAGAAGAGCGATGTGGCGCAACTGGCCCAGCAACTCAAGCTGATTCATCTGGTGGTCCGCGAGCTTTTCGCGTCTAATATTGGAAAATTGACAGTGGTCGAGCGCGATGTGTTCGAGGCGGATGCAGCGGACAAGAAGCCGGGGACCTCTTCTGTGGCACCCCGCCGTTCTGCCGCCGCTGCGGCGCGTAGGCCGGGGCAGAATCCAGCGGCGGGCGCTGGCGCGGTTGAAACCGATGCCATGAGTCCTGTCTTAAGCAGCATGCTGACCCGCCAGAAATTCACCTTCGGCTTTCAGGCGAAGCCGGCCGCACTGATCGCGACGCTTAACCGTCTGGCTTCAATGGATGCCTTCCTGGTGGTCTCCGGGGTCGAATTCGTCAAGGTCGAGGATTCTATTTTAATCGCGGAACAACGCAAAAAGGAAGCAGCGAAAGCGGCGGAAGAGGCAAAAACCTCGTCTGCTTCTGCGGCAGCCTCCCCTAGCGACCGAACGGTAACGGATCCCGGGCGCGAGCCGCCGTTGAATGTGAAATTGAGTGTAGATGTTTACTTGTTTAAGGGAGTATAAAAACCGTGGCTGCAAATCAAACACGTGATGATATGCCTCTCGTACGATACTACGACAAAGTCGTGGTCGTCGTGGCCTTGGTTATTCTGTTGATCTCGCTTGCTTGGTTGATTACAGCAGGTGTGAAGCAAAAAGAGCGCGTGACAATTTATATGGACGAGGTGGAAGCGTTAAAGCCGGCTAAATCAGATGTTGCGCCTATCGACATGGAGCCGTACAACAAGGCAGTCAAAACCGTGACCTCCCCGTTTAAAATGTTAGAAGGGGATGAGACGAAGCCGAGCTTCCTGGTTCCTGAGCGTCGCGTGACCTGTGTCAATCCAGCCTGTAAAAAGCCGGTCCCCTTTGAAGCCTCCCAATGTTGGGCCTGCGGTGAAAAGCAACCGAAGGTGGGTGAAACCGATCCTGAAGTGAATGCTAGCGGTGTTCCGGCAAAATGGCTGCGTGATATGGGCCTGCCCCCGGAGACGGACGTGTCGCTCGATTTGGATGAAGATGGCTTCTCGGTTCTGGAAGAGTATCGTTTGAAAACGCACCCTAAAGATAAAAACTCCCATCCGATCTATGCTGAGAAGCTCGTGCTGAAGGAGTTGAAGAGCATGAAACTTCCGCTTGTCTTCCGCGGTGTGAATATCATGCCCGGCGGCGCCAAGCAGTTGACCATTAACTGGACCGGCAAGCTCCCGCGCACCTACTTTGTGAATGAAGGTGAGGCCATCGGCGATACGGGTTATGTCGCTGGGACCGTGACGGTGAAGTCGGAGAAACGCGATAATCCGCTTACGCCCGGCAAAACGAAAGTCGTCGATGTATCAACAGTGGTATTAAAACGTAAAACTGATGGCAAGGAGATCCTATTACAAGTCGATGAGGTCGGAAAGAATACGGATGTTGAAGCAACGCTTGATTTTCTGATTGATAAGCTGGAGCTTAAGCTTATCGAAAACCAGGAGTTCAAACTGCGCGAAGAAACATATCGTGTGATTGCGATTGACATGGCTACAAATACGATCAAAGTGGAAAATACGGCCAGTGGTAAACAAAAAGTTGTCAAGAAGCTTGATTAGTTAAGAGTAATAAGCTAAACTGTCGGCTTTATTTATCACTTGGTAGGTGGAAGGCGAGTAAGAAGGAGTGGCTTAAAATGAGTTTCAAAATGAAATTGTTTTTGGTTGGATGTATGATTGCTGTATTTGGTGTGTCAACCGCCGTGTTGGCTGCCGATGATAATTTGGAAGGTCTCCTCCAAGAGCTTGGCGGAACAAAGAAACCCGCTGCACCTGCAGAAAAGCCAGCTGAAGTGAAGCCCGCTGCAGAGCCAGCCCCCGTAGCTCCTGTTGCAGAACCCGCTCCTGTGGCTCCAGCCGAAAAGCCAGCTGAAGTGAAACCCCCTGCTCCTGTTGCAGAGCCTGCTCCTGTAGCGCCTGTTGCGGAACCTGCACCTGCGGCTCCGGCTGAAAAACCCGCAGAAGTGAAGCCCGTTGCTGAGGCAATGCCCGTTGCTCCTGCGGCGGAACCTGCACCCGTCGCAGACGTTGCTAAGCCTGCAGAAGCGACCCCGGCAGCACCCGTAGAAGTGAAGCCAGAAACCCCCGCTGTCGTCGCTGAAGCCAAGCCAATAGAGTCCGCTGACGAGAAAAACCAAATCATTTCAGAGCTGGTTACGTTGGAAACAACCCGTCTGAAATCCATGGATGATCATGGATTTAAACTGCTTGAAAATGCGGACAAGTCATTCAAGAAGGGTGATTACATGCTGGCCTGCGAACAATATAAGCAAGCTCAGCTCTTCATCGTGAATCGCCCGGCTAATGCAGAGGCCCGCAAGAGAGCCGCCGACGGTGAAGCAGAGTCCTATTATGTGGAAGCATCGGCGCTGTTTAAGATTCGCGAACTTGGGAAAGCAAAAGCCATGGCGGAAGAAGCCCATCGCCGGGGTCATGTCAAGGCAGCTCGCCTTCTGGAACTCATCAAGCAAGAACCGGAGAAGGCTATCCGTGACAACTCCTCCATTTCGCATCGTTTGAATGAGGCAGACTACAAGACACAACGTGACGAAATTCGTAAACGTCTTCGCCGTTCCCGTCAACACTTCACCACGGCAGAATATGCCAAGGCCATCGAGGAGTGTGAACTCGTCTTGCGTGACTATCCTGGCAATGATGACGCGATCACCTTGAGAAAGCAGATCGCCGAGCAGATGAAGATCTCCGCGGATTCTGAGTTTGATGCGACACGCGCGATGATGATTAAGGATGTCGTGAGGGCTTGGACGCCTGACCGCTATGCGTCAGACAGCCCGCAGCTGCCCAAGGGCGCAAACGAAGTGGTGACGAAGACCCCCACCGTCACCATCAGCGATACGAAGTCCGCTGAGCAGGTCGTCAATAAGAAGCTTAAGACCATTGTGATTCCTGAAGTGACCTTCCGTCCGCCAGCAACGATTGTGGATGCGATTGACTTCTTCAAGCAGGCGAGCCGCGACTATGATGATCCTGAAATTCCTCTTGATCAGCGTGGCGTGAACTTGATCCTCAAGCTGGCCTCCACAGCACAGCTGGCACCGGCCGAAGGAACGGCAGCTGCAGCAGATCCCTTCGCTGCATCAGCCACGGCTTCGACAGGTATCCCCGTGATACCTGCGATGAGTGCGCGTTTCATCAATCTCTTTGACGCACTGAAACTGGTGTGTGACGTCACAGGCATGAAGTTCCGTATCAGCGGAAACATTGTGATGATCGTTCCGTTGAATGACCCGGATGAAAAATTGGTGACACGTTCATACAATGTGTTGCCGACCCTCTCCGAGCGTCTTGGAAGTGCCTCAAGCGAACTGTCGTCCACGGCGGGTGGCGGAGCTGCTCGCACCGGCGAATCTACCTTTATGAGCACCGAGAGCATGGGTGGCGTGAAGGATGAAGAGAAGTGGAAGCAGTTCTTCCAGCAAATGGGCGTCCAGTGGCCGATCGGCTCCTCGATCTCCTACCTCTCGACCATCGGCAAGCTGCGTGTCACGAACACGTCCGAATGGCTGGCCACCTTCGAGCAGGTCCTTGAAGATTTGAATGTGACGCCGCGTCTGGTCGAAATCGAAACACGTTTTGTCGAAGTGTCTCAGAACGACCTGAACTCTCTCGGCTTTGAATGGTTGCTCAACGGTGACTTTAGCTGGAGCGCCAGCGGCTTTGCAGAGAACGTCCTCGGGTTGAAGAACTTCAGCAATACCCCTGTGCAGCTCAAAGACGCGCTCGGCAACCTGTTGAACAACCCAGACGGAACTCCTATGATGGGCTATGCGCCGTATACGACACCTGGCCGTTTGGGTGCCGGTTATGCGCCAGGACAATATGGACAGATCCCCGCTAATAACCATAACATGGGCATGAATGCCATAGACGGAACAGATACGGGATATACCACCGGGATGCGTTATTTGAATACGCTGAACAATCCGATTGTCGGCGAGGGGGCGCCTGTCAACGACAAATTCCTGAAGTTGAATGCCTTTATCGGCGGTGCCGATGTCTCTATGATTCTGCACGCGCTCTGCCAGCGCTCAGACACGGACGTGCTTTCGGCTCCCAAAGTGACCACCAAGTCTGGCCAGGAAGCGATCATGAAGGTGGTGACCGAGTATATCTATCCCAGCGAGTTCAATGTGCAGATCTCGCAGCAGGGCAATACAGGCGGCGGTCTTAGCGGTGGCGGAACAGGTGAGCCTATTGCTATCGTCGAACCTCAGAACTTCACGATGCGCGAAGTCGGCGTGATCCTGCAGGTAGTCCCGGAAGTCTCTTCGGAAGGTCAGATGATTAACCTCACCATGAAGCCACAGGTTGTCTCTGAACCGGTCTGGAAGAACTACGGAACGAAGTTGCCGAAGACGGTAACCGAACCCACAGGCGTTTTGGACGCTTTGGGTATCCCCATTACAATCTCAAAGACAGAATATGTCGAGCTCCCGATGGAACAGCCCTTCTTTACGGTTCGTTCAGTTGAAACACAGTTGCTGGTTTATAACGGAGCAACCGTGGTCATGGGTGGCTTGATTACCGAAGAGCGTAAGACGATGGAGGACAAGATTCCCTTCTTGGGCGATATTCCTTATCTCGGGCGCTTCTTCCAAAGTCGGTCAGAGCAGTCTGATAAACGGAACCTCTTGATCTTTGTCACAGCACGACTGGTTGATCCGGCCGGACGTGCCGTGAGGACGAGCGGTAACGAATCGACTCTCGCCACCCCTGGCGGGACTCCTAATACGCCTCAACCCGTTGCGCCGCCTGTCGCAGCACCGGCAACGGCAACGCCTTAATCGGCTGCTGTCACGCGTAGGGCAAGTTAGGAAAGAGCGCTGAAGATAACTTATTAAAATGTGTGCCTCACGTTTATCCAACATGAGGCACACACGTTCAATACAGATTGAGTATTGTATTGATCCGTGGCTCGTTCAACGGGCGAAATCTCTACCCCTTACGCATCTTATTTGATGTCATTATCAGTAGCTATAACAGGCGGCATCGCCTGTGGAAAAAGTTTATTTTCAGCGTACTTACAACAGTTAGGCGTTGAAATTTTAGATGCCGATGATGTTGTGCATGCGTTGCAGGCGTCAGGGGGCGAAGCTGTGGAGCCGATACGAGCCCGTTTTGGCAATCAGGTGATTGCACACGACGGAAGCGTGGATCGAGGGAGGCTTGGGCAGATCGTCTTTAGCGATCCCAAGGCCAGGAAGGATCTGAATGAAATCGTGCACCCACTGGTGCGGGATAGGATTCAAAGATGGAGAGAGCATCCGGGTGGGTGCGCAATCAGGGCGGCAGTCATCCCGCTGTTGTTTGAAGTTGGCTGGGAAGCAGATTGGGATTTGATCATCTGTGTGCAAAGTGATACGCAAACACAGATTGATCGGTTAATGCGGTTCAGGGGGCTTTCCGCAGAACAAGCTCACCAACGTCTGGATTCGCAAATGCCGATGGCGGAAAAAGCCGCACGGGCGCATCTGACGGTAAACAATAATGCTGGCGAAGGAACGCTGGCGAACGAGGCGAAGCGTATTTATCGCCTCTTGATGGAGAAATCCGAATATGAGCACAGAACAAGAAGGTTCTGAAGGAAGCGGTCATCATCCGGCGCCGAGCGCCGATGTGCCGCCATCGAAATGGACACGTTTTACAGTGCGCCCAGCCGTGAATCATCCAGTTGCGAAGCCCTCAGGGGCGCGCGAACCACGCCGCGGCCATGCCGAACAAGGGGGGCATCCGCCTCATCATAATAATGGCCCGAGTCAGCATCACAGCGGCCCCAATAAAAATGGAGGTCGCCCCCGGCGTCCGCAGAAGCAGCACAGCGGCCGCGGCCGTGGCCCCGCGAGACCAGGACAGGGTAAGTTGCCTCCAGGCATGGGGGACTATGATGCCCCTCCGGACGCGCCAATCCATCCCGTCACGCCGCAAGAAGCGCCACCCCCGCAGCCTCAGGCTGTCTATCAGCCTTCTCTCCCTGAGAATTTTGATGGCGCCAACATTCAGCATCCGCTGCCGCCAAACGGACCGGTCGTGGAGGTCTATCAGCCCCCGATTCCGGAAAAGCTGCCTGATCTGCACCTGACCAGCTTGCAGAAGATGGAAATTGCGGATCTGCATACGCTGATTCCCCATGCGAACCCGGAAGATCTGTCGTGCATGCGCAAGCATGATGTAATTTTTGAAGTCATCCGCAATTACTTGCGCCGAGGAGGCGTTGTGATTACCAGCGGGGTGCTTGAAATTCTGCCGGACGGGTATGGCTTCCTGCGCTCACCTAAAAACAACTACCTGCAGTGTCCCGAAGATGTCTACGTGTCGCCTTCGCAGGTACGTCGTTTCGGGCTGCGTACCGGTGACGTGATTGAAGGGCCTGTACGCGACCCGAAGGAGAAGGAGCGTTTCTTCGCCTTGGGGCGCGTGGATACCATGAATGGAAAGCCGCCGGTCGAGGCGCGCCGCACCATCTACTTTGAAAACCTGACCCCGCTCTTTCCGGACCGCCGTATCGTACTCGAAACCAAGGCGGAGGAATACTCCATGCGGGTCATGGATATCTTCACGCCGATCGGCTTTGGTCAGCGCGGGCTGATTGTGGCACCTCCTCGCACCGGCAAGACGGTCCTGTTGCAGAAGGTGGCGAACTCTATCTCCACCAACCATCCGGACGCGATGCTCTTCATCCTGTTGATTGATGAGCGGCCTGAAGAGGTGACGGATATGCAGCGCAATACAAAAGCGCAAGTGATCAGTTCGACCTTTGATGAGGCGCCGGAGCGCCATGTCCAAGTCGCTGAAATGGTCATTGATGTGGCCAAACGCCAAGTTGAAAACGGCAAGGATGTCGTCATCCTGCTCGACAGTATCACGCGTCTGGCTCGCGCCTATAATACGGTGCAACCCAACAGCGGCAAGATTCTCTCGGGCGGTGTGGATGCCAATGCGCTTCATAAGCCCAAACGTTTCTTCGGCGCTGCCCGAAACATTGAACATGGCGGGAGCCTGACGATTATTGCAACCGCGCTTGTGGATACGGGCAGCCGCATGGACGAGGTTATTTTCGAAGAGTTCAAGGGCACGGGCAATATGGAGCTCTCCTTGGACCGCCAGTTGGTGGACAAACGCGTCTTTCCGGCGATCAACATTGAAAAGTCCGGCACGCGCAAGGAGGAACTGCTCCTCTATCCCGATGAACTGAGCCGCACCTGGATTTTGCGCCGCGCCTTGAATGGCGTGCCGCCGGTCGAGTGCATGGAGATGGTGATTAAACGCCTGAAAGGCAGCAAGAGCAATGCCGAATTCCTGATGGGCATCAAGGATTCGTAACTGGGGCGGTACGGTTTTGGGAGTCCATAACCGTTAAAAATTAGTAGACCATTTGCGCCCTTCTCAATTGAAGGGCGCTTTGGTTTCTGTTATACTTTTTGCCTTACTTTTTGAAAGGGCTAGAAGAATGAAGATCGATAAATTAGAGATGGATGCGTGCCGAGTCAAGATTACGGTGAAGGCTGAAGCAGAAGAGACCCGCAAGGATTATGACGCTGTTGTGGGTTATTTCGTCAAGAACGGCCGGATCCCCGGTTTCCGCGCGGGCAAGGCACCGGTAGACATCATTAAAAAGAACTATTCCAATGAAATTCGCGAAGAGGTCCACACACGGTTGCTGCGCTCGCTGTACATGAAGGTGATCGAACAGGAGAAGATCAAGCAGGTCAACCTGGTGAATGTCGAGGATGTCCGCTTCTCCCCGGAGACGGGAATAACAGCGTCGTTTGTCGTCGATGTGGAGCCCACGATCAAAGTGCCGGCCTATAAAAAGTTTTCCATGAAGTTCGTCGTGGATGGCGTGACTGAGGATCAGATTGACGAGCGCCTCCAGCATATCCGCGAGGCCTTTGCAAAGTTTAACGCCGCTGAAACGGGCTATGCTGTTCAGCGGAATGACCTCGCCTGCGTTGATTTCGAGGGCAAGGTGAATGGACAGCCCATCAAGGAGCTGGTGCCGGAAGCAGCGGCCATCGCAGAGGGCAAGGCCTACTGGATGCAGGTCAGCGATGACCGTTTCCTGCCGCAGTTGGTCGCTGCCGTGATCGGCATGAAGAGCGGCGAAACCAAGACCACCGAATTTGTCTTTGAAGGAGATCACCTGCCAGAGGCGCTGAAGAATCAGACGGCTGTCTATACCCTGTCTGTGGGCGAAGTGCGGTGTCGCGCGCTTCCGACAGATGAAGAGGTCGTCCAGCAGATGAAGATCGAGTCGATCAGTAAGCTTCGCGAGACCACGCGTGAACGTCTGACGGAACAGGCGAATCAGGCTGCGACGCGTAAGTTCGAAAGCGACATTATCGAGAAGCTCATGTCGAAGGCGGATTTTGAATTGCCGCAATCCGAGCTGGAACAGGAGATTAACGAGACGCTCGGACGTATGGCAGAAGAGGCCAGCCAGCGTGGCGCGACCAAGGACGATCTTGAAAAGAACCGCGCGGAAATCGTCGAAAGTGCGACAGCCATGGCGAAGCGTCAACTGCGCGTGCGCTATATGCTCGCCGCGATCGCCGATCAGGAGAAGATTGAGGCCTCGGAAGAGGATGTGAGTCAGTGGCTTGAAGAGGCTGCTGTCGAATATCGTCTGACACCGGTCCAGTTGCGTGCCCGCGTCGAGAAGAATGGCCGTATGGATGATTTGCGCGCTCAGGTGCGAAACCAAAAGGTGATCAAGATGCTGGTGGACACGTTGAAGTAAGGATAAGCGATTATGAGTATTGAAAAAGCGTCTATGTTGGTCCCCATCGTGGTGGAACAGACGGGGCGGGGCGAACGGTCGTGGGATATCTATTCGCGTTTGCTGCAGGATCGTATTGTCTTTATCGGCTCGGGCATCGATGATGCGGTTAGCAACCTGATCATCGCCCAGTTGCTCTTCCTTCAGTCGCAGGATGCGACCAAGGAGATCTCGATCTATATCAACTCCCCCGGCGGATCCGTGACAGCGGGTCTGGCCATCTATGATACGATGCAGTATCTGACCTGCGACATTGCAACCTATTGCGTGGGACAGGCGGCCAGTATGGGCGCTGTATTGATGGCTGCAGGCCGCAAGGGCAAGCGGTTTGCGCTGCCCAATGCGCGGATCATGATTCACCAGCCCTGGGGCGGCGCAGAAGGAAAGGCCTCGGACATCAGCATTGCGGCCAAGGAGATCCTGCGCTTGAAAGATCGCCTCAATGAGATCCTTGCCTTTCATACGGGCAAGGATATTAACACCCTTACGAATGATACCGAGCGCGACTTCTTTATGTCCGCTACAGAAGCAAAAGCTTATGGATTGGTTGATGAAGTCCTCGTCAAGCGTCCTGTGGAGAAATAAGAGATGGCTCGTCGACCCCCAGCAGGTTTAGTCTGTTCTTTTTGCGGCAGGAATGAAACGGAAGTTCCGATTATCATCCCCGGCCCTGATGGTAATATTTGCAGTGAATGTGTCGAGGTCTGCGGCCATTTGCTAGCGGATCAGAAACCGAAAACCGCAAAGCAGGCAGGGCGTGTGACGAAGCTAACCGTGCCAGCTCCGACAGCGATTAAGGCTTTCCTGGATGAGTATATTATTGGCCATCACCACACCAAGAAGATGTTGGCGGTCGCGGTGCACAACCACTACAAGCGGTTGACGCAGGAAGAGGGGAAGAAGGATGGCAAGTTCGCGGATGTCGAGATCGAGAAGAGCAACATCCTGATGATCGGCCCGACGGGCTGCGGCAAGACGCTCTTCGCAAAAACGCTCGCGAAGATGTTGGATGTCCCCTTCGCGATTGCTGACGCGACCACGCTCACAGAGGCAGGGTATGTCGGCGAGGATGTTGAGAATATCCTGCTCTATCTCATCCAGGCGGCCGATGGCGACCTTCCGCGCGCGGAACGTGGCATCGTCTATATCGATGAAATCGACAAGATCGCGCGCAAGACTGAGAATGTCTCGATTACGCGCGATGTCTCCGGCGAAGGCGTCCAGCAGGCCCTGCTCAAGATTTTGGAAGGGACGACTGCCCGTGTGCCGCCGCAAGGCGGACGCAAGCATCCGCAGCAGGAGTATCTGAAGCTGAATACGCGGAACATTCTGTTTATTTGCGGGGGCGCGTTTGTGGGGCTCGACTCCATTGTCAAACAGCGTCAGGGACGTCGGAGCATTGGCTATAAAGACCTGTTGAAAGATGCCTCCGGGCAGAGCGTGACCGCCAAGAGTGCGGCTGCTCCGCTGGATGTCCAGCCAGAAGACCTGATTCGCTTTGGCCTGATCCCTGAATTTACCGGCCGCCTTCCGGTGCTGGCCTCCATGGCCGAGATGACCGAGGAGGATCTGGTCCGCGTGCTGACGGAGCCTAAGAATTGCCTGGTCCATCAGTATCAGAAATTGCTGGCGATGGAAGGTGTCGACCTGGCCTTCGAAGAAGAGGCGTTGCGTGAGATGGCGCGCCTTGCCATGAAGCGTAAGGCTGGCGCACGCGGCTTGCGTGCGGTGATGGAATCGTTCATGATGGAAATCATGTATGAGGTCCCCGGCCAAAAGGATGTGAAAAAAATTACGATTACGGCTGACCAGGTACGAGCCAGTTGTTCGGTCGAATAATGGAGCGTACCGAAAAGCAAAAGAACTCTTATGATCTGTACAGTACTTAAAGCAAAGTTGCACCATGTTCGTGTGACAGAGGCGAACAAGGACTATGAAGGCAGCTTGACGATCGACGAGGATCTGATGGATGCCGTTGGCATTCTGCACTACGAGAAACTGCTGGTGGCTGATTTAGAGAATGGCAACCGTTTTGAAACGTATGCCATTACCGGTCCGCGAGGCAGCGGCGTCTGTTGTCTGAATGGGGCCACGGCACATCTGGGCTCCGTAGGCGATCGACTGATTGTGATGGTCTGGTGTCAGCTCACAGAAGCTGAGCAATGCGCCCATCAACCGAAAGCGGTCCGGCTGAACGAGAAGAACCAAATCGTTGCTGCCGCCGTATAAATCTTCAGCTGGGGGATGATATGGCTGGGAACGAGAGTCAAACGACGCGTCGGAATCTATTGTCCTGGTTATTTCGTGCGGGAACGGGAACTGTCGTTGCCGCACTCGTCTATCGTGCCTCGGGAATCAATCGGAGTGACCGCATGGTCTGGCAGCTTGATCCGCGCAAGTGCATCCAGTGCGGCAAGTGTGAAACAGCCTGTGTTCTGCAACCCTCTGCTGTGAAATGTACGCATGGCTTTGTGATGTGTGGCTATTGTAAACTCTGCTTTGGCTACTTTAAGCCTGATGCCTCCCGCCTGGACGAGGCTGCAGAAAATCAGATCTGCCCGACAGGGGCGATCAATCGTAAATTCATCGAACCCCCCTATTTCGAATACACGATTAAGGAGCCGCTGTGCACGGCCTGCGGCCTGTGCGTGAAAAGCTGCGCCAACTTTGGAAACGGGTCCCTCTACTTGCAGGTCCGGCATGATCGGTGCAAGAACTGCAACACCTGTAGCATTGCCGAGGCCTGTCCGTCCGAGGCCTTCGTGCGTGTCCCCGAGCATTCGCCCTATTTGCTCAAGGAAAAGCTGTGAACCTATATTCGGCAGTTCAATATGAGTGAAAGAATATTAACCGCAAAGAACGCAAGGAACGCAGAGAAAACATCTGGATTACAGCACGAGTCTAAGCTGTTTCATTCTTTGTGCTCTTTGTGTTCTCTGTGGTTAAATAAAACTGTTCTTTCTCGCTTAGGGGTTGCAGGGTTGATGATGCTGTTCGCCTTGACTGCGCGCGCGGAGTCGCGCTTTCCGCAACCGCAGTTTGACACAGGCCACGTCGTCCCCACAGCCTTCCATCCACCCGTGACCGCCATTGTCTCCGAGTGGATGGATGTTGCGATCCTGCTGCTCGCGCTGGGTGTTTCCGCATGGCTTGTGCATCGCCTCCGCTCGCGCCGCTGGCTATTAGCCTTTTCCATGCTCTGCCTGGCATGGTTCGGGTTTGTCCGGCAGGGGTGTTTCTGTCCGATCGGCACGATTCAAAATGTGGCTGTTGCCGCCTGGCATGGAGGCGGCCTGGCGTGGGGTGTTGCGGCCTTCTTTGCATTGCCGCTCCTCTTTGCGCTCCTGTTTGGGCGTGTTTTTTGCTCCTCAGTCTGTCCGCTGGGGGCATTGCAGGATCTCTTTATTGTTCGTCCGCAACGTGTTCCGCGCGCCTGGAATGCGGTGTTGCGTCTGATCCCGTTGATCGTTTTGTTTTTTGGCGTGGTCTACACACTGAATGGAGCGGGTTATTTGATCTGTCGCACCGATCCCTTTGTCGGGCTCTTCCGGAGAAGCGCACCGCTGCCATTGCTCTTGACCGGGATGGCGGTCCTACTGCTAGGCATGGTGGTCGCGCGTCCGTATTGCCGCTATTTCTGTCCGTACAGCGTCTTGCTGGAATGGTGTTCTCGTTTGTCCTGGAAGCCTATCAAGATTACCAAGGAGACGTGTATCAACTGCCGGCTGTGCGTGGGCGTCTGCCCCGTAGACGCAATAGAGATCCCGCGTGAAAAGCCCAATGAAACCGAGCGTGCGCACCTCTTTCGCCGGTTTGTGAAATTGATGGTCATTGCGCCGCTCGTGGTCATCGGTTTTTCGGCAGCAGGCTGGATGGCGGGCGGCACGCTGCTCGCTTCTGCCCATCCGGTTGTCAAGATGCGCGATGCCCTGCTCGTCAGCACGCCCGCAACAGAGGCGCTCTATCCGGAAGTCGAAGCCTCCAAGAAACAGGGCTATACGCGAGAAGATCTGCTTCTGCAGGCCGAGACAATAACAGAGCATTTCCGCCAGGGAAGCGCTGTTGCCGGGGGCCTGCTCGGCCTCATCATCGCCCTGCGCATGCTGGGCCTCTCACAGCTCCGCCGACGCGACGAGCATGAAGCCGACCGCTATAACTGCATCGCCTGCGGCCGCTGCTATCCCGTCTGCCCGAAGAATGTGAAGAACGTTTAACTCTTAACGTTTAAGTTTAAGAGGTTTCACTTTAGCGTTAAGCGTTAAGCGTTATTTTTCCCTGCAAAGTGCGTATTCTTTAAACATATTCCCTTCAAGAGAAAGATTTCAAAATGAAGAAAGCATTGATAGCCTTACTTCGAATAATGAAGGACTCCGACGAAAAGAGTAGAGATGAAAAACTATCTGCGATGATCGAAGGCTTCGAAAAGGAGATTGAAGACATAGAAAAGGAGATGGAAAAAGACCCTACGCTCAAAATGCCTCCATTGGCTCCGGATGAAGAATGGGCAACATGTTACGATGCAAAGACAGGGCTCTCGGAATACGGAATCGTGAAAAAACCGATAATGCTTCGTGATCCAGAAGCAAACAGGATTACAAACATAGCCGTATCTCCAGATGGACATTGGGTTGCTGCATCGGATGATAATTCTCTCAGCTCAAAGACCGTAGTATGGGATAGAAGAGCGCAAAAAGTTTCCACTGTTTTGGATGGATGGACAGGGACCTTTCTTGCAGACTCCTCATCGCTTATCGTTGAGACCCGTTACACAAAACAAGTTGTCGAGATACCCGAAGGTTCTATAAGTGCAAGTCTAAAGGGACTTTCCCGAATAAAAGGGGATGGGCTCGGCATCCTGTCTTGGAGTAAAACAGGAAAACTTCGTCAGTGGTTACTAGGAGAAAAAAAGTAACATTACGAGAACTAAAGCATAATAGTCCACTCGAACAACTCTATTTTTCACCGGATTATAAATACATCGCAAGTAAACACGGCGACAACGTGATTCGTGTGTGGGATTTTGAAAGCCTTGAACTGTTGTACGAGTTTCCCGCAAGGGCAAAAAAAGCCATATCAAGTATCTATGTGCGTTTTGCTCACAGCCGCAACATGCTATGGATATACGAAGCCAATATTATCCGCATCTATTCCTGTACGACAGGCAAACTAGACGAAGAGATTGAGATTGCATCCATGGCCCATGAATCCGCTGAGCGGTCAACAACAGCACATTGGTTCTTCTGCCCGGCCGACTATGCGGAGGATGTCGTTGATATTCACGATGTCGAATTACGTGCATATATTGGGACGTTGTCTTACCCTAGGCACCGCCAAATAGTATGTTCAAAAGATGGGCGCTATTTTGCAGTGTGCACACATTTGGGGGTCATTGTCTGCAACGCCCATACATTAGAAAAAACATACGAATTTCCAGGATGGACAGCCAAGTTTGATCCAAAGGGTGATTTGATCTGGGTTGGAGATACAGAAGGCTCAGTAATCGCCTATAACATTGAATCAGGTATACAAGAAGAGCGTTATAGTCTGTGCGACGTTCTGGCTAATGTTCTTTAAAGCCACTCGTCCAGTGTCGCGATCCGCATTCGCAACGGCTATGGTGGGACAACCATCCAACGTCTAACTCTGAACGTTTAAGTTTTAGAAATTTACTTTAGAGTTAAGCGTTGCACCTTCGCGGCTACGGCGGACAAGTAAAAGCTGCGTATTGAAATATGAACGTGTTGACAGAGGTGGACGCATGCGGTATTATGTAAGGAAGAAACAAAAGTAAGGAATTTAAGGAAAGGAAGGATTATGATGCTGACAGCCACAATGACAAGCAAGGGACAACTGACGTTGCCGAAACCCATTCGAGATCTCTTCCATTTGGAAATGGGCAGCACGGTGATCTTTACGCTGAATGATCAGGAAGCGGTCTTGCGCCCCTTGTCCCAAAAGGTGGATGACGTGTTTGGCTGCCTCAAGAGAAAGCAGCAAACTCCTGTAAGCGTAGACGCCATGAACGAGGGTATTCGGCAACGCACAAGAAAGGCCTTTCAGTCATGAAGGCCTTAGATACTAACATCCTCGTCCGCTTCCTTGTCTCAGATGAACCGCGTCAGGCGCAACTCGTTTATCGCCTCTTCAAGAATGCGGAAAAGAAGAATGAACGATTTTTTGTCTCTCTCTTGGTTGTGCTGGAGACACTGTGGGTCCTGGATTCTGTTTATGAATACACGCCTGCTGAGATTGTTGAGGCGCTGAAGGGGCTGCTCGCATTGAGAGTCCTTGATTTTGAGTCTGCTTCTGTCTTGCGTGAGTGGCTGGAGACCGCGCAGACGACTAAAGGAGACTTGTCTGACCTTCTCATTGGACATGTTGCTCAGAATAAAGGGTGTACTAGCGTCCTGACCTTCGACAAAAAAGCTTCTCGCCATCCCTTGTTTGAAGAGCTTGTATAATCCCTCCAGGCCTTCGGACTCAACATGCATTGGGCAACCAGCGGACGCGACAGAGCGCGTCCCTCCAATGCTGAATTGTCTTATACTTTAGAGCTGAGCCTCTACTTGCAGAGCGCTGTAAAGGCGACGGTGTAGAGCTCGCCGCCGGCCAGTTGCCAGGTGTCTGTATTTTTGCTCAGCGACTTCATGGCCTGCCGGATACGAAGCGCTTCGTCCTGCTTCCCCGCTAACTCAAGTGCCACAATCTTGGCGTAATCGCGATAGCAGTCGCGCTGGGATTCAGGGCGCGTTTTCAGGGCTAAGCGGTCGGTCATTTGATGGGCGCAGGTCTGCACGTCCGGGAACTCCTGGCCTGCCGTGATGAAGGAGATGGCGGTTAAGGCCGTGAGCGTGTCAGAGGCTTGCTCCGTGGGTTTGTAGCTGACATATCCGTTCTGAGAGGCGGTCGTGCGCAGCAGCCAGCGCAGGCCCTTACGCTGGGCAGCCTGGGAGTCGCATAGTCCGCTTTCCTCCGCGCTTTTCAGTGCGCGCACCATCCAGGAGGTGATCGCAATATTGCCCTCTGGCGTCGGCGCATAGTCCCAGCTCCCATTGGGCAGTTGCGCGGTTTTAATCGCTTCGACCGCCCGCGTGACCATGGGCTGCGCCGCTGGCGACTGGGGCGTGCAGCGCGCGAGCGCAAAGGTTGTCATGGCCAGGTTGTAGGCCTGCGCCTGGGCATCCGGACTCTTGAAAAGCCCCTCCGGTGACTGCAGGCGTTTCAGCGCGGCCAGCCCTTTTCCAATGGCGTCCGAGTATGTGGCAGCAGCGGTGTCCAGTGCAAGGATGGAGAGTGCGGTTAATGCGGGCCGGAAGAGTTCAGTGCCGCCATGGCGCGCGGGATTCCAGGTGCCATCTGCCTCCTGCTGGGACATCAGCCACTGCAGGTCTGGCGAGAGCTGTTGAGGGGAGGAGCGCAAGAGGAGTGCGGCGGAAAGCAGAAGGACGAGCCCGGCGGCAGCGGCAAGGAGCCACTTCTTAAATTGAGCGTTAAACGTTAAACGTTCCACCTTCGCTAAAGCTACGGCGGACAGGTGAGCGTTAAACGTTTTTGCCATCGTCTGTGCATGCAGTTCCGGGGACGGCTCCTGTTCGGGCATGGCGCGTAAGCGCTGCACGAGCGAGCGGAGCTCAGCCGCGTCCGCTTCAGGGTACTCATTCAAATGGGTTTGAATATTCATAAAATCTCTTTTGCCAACAGCCGGCGAAGCTGTGCCAGCGCATTAAACATCCGTGACTTCACGGTGCCTTCCGGAATCTCCAGGATCTGGGCGATCTCCGCGTAGGGCAGATCCTGATAGACGCCCAGTTCGATCACGAGGCGCATCTCTACAGGCAACGTGTGAAGCGCTGCCTGCAAATCAACGGTTCCGCTTGCAGCCACTTCATCTGCTGTAGAGCGCGCAGTCACCCCTTGGGTCTCCAGTGCCACGGACTCAGCCAGCTTCTTTCTCCGCATGCGTTTTCGAAGTTCATCGATCCAGACCTGACGCGCAAGCAGGAAGAGGAAGGTTGAGACTTTTGCTGTGGCCTCATACCGGTCACGATAGCGATACAGCCGGAGGAAGGTCTGCTGCGTTAAATCCTCCGCATCATATTGAACGCCCAGCCGGATGAAAAAGTTCAAAACTTTCTTTTCATATGTTCGCATCACCAGCGAAAACGCGGCATGATCTCCGTTGCGCACACGGAGCATGAGGGCTGCATCATCAAGAGGTGTTGGGGTATCTGTTGAAGCGGGCGGCATAGGGGAGTATGGTAACGCGCTTTGGCCATTGGCGCAAGTGTGAAAAAGTTTTTGAATTTTTGAACCGAACCCAGCAAGGCGGCGTTTATAAGAGCACTATGAAAACATTCGATATCGTCTTGATTGCATCTCTTGCGTCTGCGGCTGCTTTTGCTGCAGAGACCAATGTCAGTGAACAGGCCGCGTCACACGTGGCGACTAACCTTCCCACGATTGTGGTGACAGCCTCGCGTGTGGGGCGTCCCATCCACGAGACGCCGGCGATGATCTCGCGCGTCGATGAAAAGCAGATGGCGGAGCAGGGGACGCGCTCGTTGCCCGAGGCGTTTAAGGATGATCCCTCGGTGCGGACGCAGAAGACCTCGCCGGGACAGGGCTCGCCCTATTTGCGCGGCTTTACCGGGTTCCGTACGCTCCTGCTCATCGATGGCATCCGTTTAAATAATGCGGTCTTCCGCAGCGGCCCGAATCAATATTGGAACACGGTTGACTGTTACAGCCTTGCGGCCATTGAAATGCTGAAGGGGCCGGCCTCTGTATTGTACGGGAGCGATGCGGTGGGCGGCACGGTACAGGCGTTCAGCTATGAGCCGGCTTATGCCGAGGACGGCGAATACCGTTATGGCAGCCGCCTCTTCACGCGCTTCTCCAGTGCGGAGCGTTCAATGATCGGCCGTGCGCAGGGCGAGGTGGCGACAGACTGGACAGCGGTTCATGCTGGGATAACATACAAGAATTTTGGCGACTTGCAGGGCGGACATCATGTCGGGCGCCAAGAGAAGACAGGCTACTCCGAGTTTGATTATGATCTCAAGGCGCGGATCAAATTGGCAGGCGAGCGCGAGATCGTCCTGGCGTGGCAGAGTGTCGAGTTGGATGATGTGTGGCGTACGCATAAGACGATCCACGGGATTTCGTGGGAGGGCACGACAGTCGGTGACGAACGGATGCGGACGTTCGAACAGGATCGCCGGCTGGCTTATCTGCAACTCCGGGACGATGAACCGACGTGGATCTATGACACCCTTCGCTTCACGCTCTTCTGCCAAATCCAGGAAGAGGACCAGTATGCCGTCAGCAAATGGACAGACAGTAAAAAGACCTGGGACGGCTTCGACGTGGTGACGCCAGGCTTTAATGTCGAACTCATGAAAGAGACCGATCTGGGAACTTTTGTCTACGGCATGGATTATTCGCGGGACATCGTGGACACCTATAATCATGAAATCAAAAAAGGCGTTCCCGCTGAACGCATCCAAGGGCCGGTTGCGGACAATTCCTCTTATGATCTCGCGGGTATTTTCGTTGAGGACCGTATACCGCTGGGAGACCACTTTGAAGTGACGCCGGGCGTCCGCGGCACGTATGCGCATGCCATTGTTGATGACTATTATTCTGTTGCGCCGGGCGGCAAGAAGCCCGAGCAGCGCGGACAGTCCTTTGAGAAGAGCTGGTATGATGTCTCGGCGAATATCCGTCTGGCCTATTATGTGACGGATGATCGTGCGCTGATGCTCTATAGCGGGTTAGGGCAGGCGTTCCGCTCGCCCAATCTCTCGGATCTGACCTCCTATCGCGCGTCAAAGTCAAACACCTACGAAACGCCGTCGCCGCAGGTTGATCCTGAACACTATCTGACGTATGAGTGCGGTGCCAAATGGATGAAAGACGGACTGACCCTCCAGGCGGCGTGGTATTACACCTGGATGCGCGACCAGATCACCTCTGTCTACGAGCAGAACGGCAAAGAGATCATTTCGAGTTCCGAAAACAGCGGCGACGGATATGTGCAGGGTGCTGAGATCGACGGAGCCTACGAAGTGACGGAAAACTGGGTGGTGCGGGGGGGCATCGCCTGGTCGGAAGGCTATACGGATACGTATTATAAAAACAGCGCGAATCAGATTGTAACGGGTTCAGACGACAATTTCAGGACCGCGCCGCTTGCCGGATTTGCCGCACTGCGCTGGCAGACGTCTGATAAGCGCTTCTTTGTCGAGTTTTACAATCAGGCGGTAGATCGCGAAGATCGCTTAACCTACAGCGAACAACAGGGCGGTGACACCCAGCGCGTCTCCAAGCAGGGGACCTCCGGTTATTACACCGCGGGTGTGCGGGCGGGCTGTCAGGTCTGCGATTATGCGAATCTAGGGGTCGCGATCGACAATCTCCTGGATAAGGATTACCGCGTCCACGGCTCTGGCAGCAATGAAGCTGGCCGTAATTTTATTTTAAGCTTAGATATGCGCTTCTAGAGTTGCGGAACCGGGGGTGTTTGCGCTAAAGTAAGCCTCATGCGCTTCTTGTGTTATAACATCCAATATGGTTCCGGCTGGTTGCAGCAGATGGCCTGGCTCGGCTTTATGGCCAAGACCACGCGCCATTTTCCAACTGTGCAGCGCTTCCTGAAATGTGTGGATGCGGATGTGGTGGGGCTGGTCGAGGTCGATGGGGGGTCCTATCGCTCCGGCCGCCAGAATCAGGCCGAGCTGCTGGCGCGGGAGCTGGGGTACGCGGCGGTCTATCGCGGGAAGTATGCGGAAACGGGCATCATGGGGCGTCATCTGCCCGTGCTCAACAAGCAGATCAATGCCGTGCTGAGTCGCCCGCCCGTCCTGCGCAAGGTTTTTCATGAACTGGCGCATGGCTTCAAGCGGCTGGTCATTGAAGTGGAAACAGAAGAGCTCACGATCTTTGTGACCCATCTGGCGCTGGGCGGGTATGCCCGGAGGCGTCAGCTTTATGATCTGCATGACATTGTCATGGCCCGCAAGAAACCCTGCATCCTGGCCGGCGACTTTAATTTTCTCAAAGGCCCGTGGGAGGCGAAGCTCTTTTTGAAGGCCTCGGGCTTAGCGAGCGCGAATGCGCACGGCCGCGCGAGTTTCCCAAGCTGGGCTCCCTTGCGTGAACTGGATTATGTCTGCTATAGCGACGAGTTACGCCTGGAGCGGTTCAGGATGCCGAATATACGGCTGTCGGATCACTTGCCGATGGTGTGTGATTTCGCCCTAAAATAAAGGGCGGTTATTTCGGCTCAGTGACAAAAATCAATTCATTGGCGCGGATGCGTTTATTTTGACGCGCAATAAGCTCAACGAACTCCGGATCTGTGGAAAAGCGCTGCTGGCGCAATTTCAGCGTCTCGATCTCTTTTTCCTTATAATCAATCTTCCGCTTGATTTCGTTCCGCTGAGCTTCGAGGCTGCGCATGTCTTGAATCTTGGGAGGCAAAATAAATAACCCGCCCGCAACCACAATACCAAATGCGGCAACAATCGCTGTTTTCGTAATAATTTTGAACAATGCTTCCACGTTTTAAACCTGCAAAACTTTTACTTCTTTTTTGTAGCTTATACTCTGTAACTTCTGGCGTAAAAAGTCAAGTGCATATTTAAAGAAATCTTTAAAAAGTGCGAAGGCTTGACGTAATACCATATCCTGTCTATAATGGCAGCTCAAATTGGAAACCGATTTTAACTTGTTTCGATAGGATTTTTTATGGCAGAAGTAAAAAGCGATTTAACCGCGCAGCAGGCGCAAAACTTTTACAAGAAGGGAGTGACTGCGTTTGAGCGTGGGAATTTAGATATTGCAATTGATATGCTCATGCAGTGCGTCACGCTTTCACCTGGCTTTTCCCTGGCCCGTAAATTTTTAAGGGCGGCGCAGATCACCAAATTCAAGCGCGAGAAGAAGAGCAGGCTGGCGACCCAGATGCAGGAGTTCGGTTCGATGCTCGCGCGCGCTAAGATTTCAGCCCTTCAAAAGGGCGGCAAGCTGGAGGCGGCCCTGGTGGAGTGCGAAAAACTGCTCTCCCGAAATCCGCTCCACTCGTTGAATGTCGAACTGGCGGTTGAAATCGCGGAAGCCTCCGGTCATGCGGATGCCGCGCTCTTTACCGTCGAGTCCGCCTACGAGAACAATCCGGACGACATGAAGCTGCTGCGTCGCGTCGCCGAGTTCTACATGAAGGTGGGCGACTATACCAAGGCCCGTGATGCGTATGCTAAACTGAATGCCTTCCTGCCGAACGATCAGCAAATTTTTAAACAGCTCAAGGATGCTGAAGCGCGTGTGACTATGGCGGCTGGCTGGGAAGAGACCTCCGGCAAGAAGGATGGCTATCGCGACCTCATCGCGAACAAGGATCAGGCTGCGAAGCTCGATATGAAGGCCAAGTCCGTCCAGTCCGGGTCTGACGCAGATGCCCTCATCGATGAGGCTAAGCAGCGCATCGCTGCCGAGCCGAACAATCTCAACTTTTATCGGGCGTTGGCGCGGGTCTACCTGCAAAACAAGCGCTTTAATGAAGCGGTGCAGACGCTGGAGGATGCGCGCAAGATTAATGCCGCAGACCCCGAATTGGATCGCGCCATCACGCAGGCGAAGATTTCAGCCTTTGAAGCCAAGATTGATGAGCTCAAGGCCGCAGGCAGCGCGGCCGAGGCCGCTGATCTGGAAGGCGAAATGAATCAGTTTGTCTTTGATGACCTCTCCGCGCGCGTGCAGCGTTATCCGAATGATCTCAAGCTCCGGTTCGAACTGGGTGTGCTGTATTTCAAATATGAGTACTTCGACGAGGCGATCGGCCAGTTGCAGATGGCGCAGCGCAGTCCCAAAGAACGCGTGGAGTCGCTCTTCTATCTGGCCAAGTGTTTCGCGAAGAAAGGGCAGCGTGATATGGCTGTCATGCAATTGGAGACCGCAAACGAACAGTTGGAAATCATGGACGACCTCAAGAAGAAAGTTGTTTTCGAACTCGGCGTCTTGGCAGAGGAGTCGGGCGATTATGAAAAGGCGTTCAGCTTCTATAAGGACGTTTACGGAGCTGATATCGGATTTGAAGATATCGGCGTGCGCATGGAACGCATTTACAAGTTGCGTCAGGCACAATAATCATGGTAGAGTAAATAACGTTTTGTCGCGTGTTCTTGAAGTGGCTGGGGACAGGGGAATACCCAGCCATAACGAAAACATAAACGAAGTACGAGCGGATGGATGATCATGAAATTTGAAAGAATGAACGCGGGGGAATCGGGACGCGTCGTCACCGTAGGTGGCTGCGTGTTCGGAGGGCCGAAGATCGTCTTAGTCGCTGGGCCCTGCACTGTCGAGAGCCGTGCGCAAATGCTTGAAATAGCCTGTGCGGTGAAGGAGGCCGGCGCCACGATGTTGCGAGGCGGGGCCTATAAGCCACGCACATCGCCCTATTCGTTTCAGGGGTTATGTGAAAAAGGGCTTGAAATTCTTGCGGAAGCCCGTGAGAAGACCGGCTTGCCAGTGGTTACGGAGGTGATGGAGTCCAGCCAGTTGAGCCAGGTCTCCCGTGTGGCGGATATGCTGCAACTGGGCTGCCGTAATATGGACAATTATGTTTTGTTGCGTGCGGCCGGTGAAACCGGAAAACCTATTTTTTTGAAGCGGGGAATGAGCGCGCGCATCGAGGAGTTTCTGCTGGCGGCGGAGTATATTCTGGCAACGGGCAATGACCAGGTCGTGATGTGTGAACGCGGCATCCGGACCTTTGAGACGGCGACACGTTTTACGCTGGACCTGAATGCTGTTCCGCTGCTGAAGCAACGGACCTGGATGCCGATCGCTGTGGATCCCAGCCATGGAACAGGGCGGATGTCCCTGGTGACCCCCATGTCGCTCGCGGCGGTCGCGTGCGGCGCGGATGCGCTCATGGTTGAAGTGCACAACCAACCGGAAAAGGCGCTGTGCGATGGCGATCAGAGCGAGAAACCCGAAGAGCTCTATCGTATGGTGAAGCAGATGAAGGCGGTTGCGGAATCCGTCGGACGTACCATTTAAGAAAAAAGTCGAAAGAAGGGAATCTGTATGAAGCGACACAACACATTGGTTATCCTGTTCATGAGTCTCGCCTGTCACGTGATGGGGGCAACCTATTTTTCACCTGAATATGTTGTTCTTTCACCCGACAACAAGATGCTTTATGTCACCGCAGCCACGTCGAAGAAGGTGCTGAAGGTGGACCCCGCAACCGATCAAGTCGTTGAAACATGGTCGCTTAAAGCCAACCCCTCGGGGCTCGCCGTTGCAGCAGATGGGTCTGTTTATGTCACGGGTGGCGTTGAGGAGGGCAAACTCTTTAAGGTGACAGCCGTCGGAAAGATCAAGGATAGCCTGGCTGTCGGCCATACGCCCATGGCGCCGGTCGTCAGCGCAGACGGGAAGACCGTCTATGTGCTCAACCGTTTTAATAATAATGTGATGGTCATTGACGCAGACAAGATGAAGCTCCTCGAGACGATCCCTGTTGTGCGCGAACCGCATGCAGCCGTCTTAGCCGGCGGGGGGAAGTTACTCTTTGTGGCGAATCATCTGCCAGCTGTCAAAGCCACGGACGATATCGTTGCTGCGACTGTATCAGTGATTGATACCGCAACCCGTAAAGTGCTGAAGAACATGATGCTCCCCAATGGCAGCACGGGCGTTCGCGGAACGACCGCCTCGCCGGATGGAAAATTTGTTTATGTGACGCATACCTTCGGACGCTATCAGCTGCCGACCACACAGTTGGAGCGCGGCTGGATGAATACCGCGGGCCTGAGCGTCTTCAACGGTGAAACAGGCGATTACATCAATACCGTGCTGCTGGATGATGTGGATCTGGGCGCTGCAAACCCCTGGGGCGTGACCGTCTCCCCGGATGGCAAGACTCTGGTGGTCGCCCATGCGGGCACACGCGAAATCAGCGTGATTGATCGCGAAGCGCTCCATAGCCGCCTCGATAAGGCCGCAAAGGGAGAGAAGGTGACAGAGGTCACGAAGTCAGCGACCGACGTCCCGAATGATCTCTCCTTCCTGGTGACGATCCGCCGCCGTGTGAAACTGGAGGGGGATGGCCCGCGCGGCCTGACCATCTGCGGCAGCCGCGTCTATGTGGCCTGTTATTATGCCGAGCGCGTGGTGCAGGTGAACCTGACCGACAGCGTCTTGAAGCCGCTCCCGATTCTGCTCACGAAGGATTTCGACATTACGAAGGACCGCGTCCGCCGCGGCGAGATGCTCTTCAATGACGGCGCCATGTGCTTCCAGCAGTGGCAAAGCTGCGCGAGCTGCCATCCCGACGGGCGTGCAGATGCGCTGAATTGGGACTTGATCAATGATGGCATCGGCAACCCCAAGCAGACCAAAAACATGCTCTATTCTAATTTGACCCCTCCGACGATGGTGACGGGTATCCGCGAGGGCATGGCCATGTGCAACCGTAAGGGGTTGACCCATATCCAGTTTGTCGTCCGCCCGGATGAAGACGCCGTCTGTATCGATGAGTATGTGATCTCCCTCCGGCCTGTCCCGAGCCCCTATCTGGTGGATGGCTCGCTCTCAAAGAGCGCAAAGCGCGGGGAGAAGATCTTTAAGAAGGCGGGGTGTGTGGATTGTCATCCAGCCACCAAGAAAGCCCCTGACGGCTATCCCCTCTTCACGGATTTACAGAAGCATCCGCTCCTGGGCGTCGGCAATGAAGAGGGCCGCGCCTTCGACACCACCTCGCTGACGGAAATGTGGCGTACGGCCCCTTATTTGTATGATGGCCGCGCGCTGACCATGGAAGAGGTGCTGACAACCTGCAATCCCAAGGATGTGCATGGTGCGACAAAAGATTTATCAAAAGAAGAGATCAAAGAGCTGGCGGAATATATTCTGTCTTATTAAGTTTATTAAGTTAGAGGGGGATATAATGAAGGTATCATTGAAAAACGGGGGAGTCCTGCGTGCGCAGGAATGGGGGCTTTTGGACATCGCCAAAGGGGTGCCCATGTGCGAAGGCCGTGCATTGTCGCTGGCGGGCTGGGGAAGTCCGGCGGCGTTGAAGAGCGCAGGCCTTGATGCAAAAGGGACGGATGTCCCTCAAATGTGGCTGTGCAATCAGTCTGATGCCTTTCCTCCTGTGTGGTCCCGCTGGTCCGCAACCGGGACAGAGACACGCCTGATTAAGCGCAATGGCCTGACCGTTGGTGTATGCTATGAAGATGCCAATGCGGAATATTGCTTGCTCACAGGCGTCCTGCCCAAGGACCTGTCCGCCTCGCGTGTCGACCAGACGACCTCCCTCTTCGAAGGGATAGAAGATGCGCTCAAAGAGGCAAACATGACGTTTGCCGATGTGGCACGTACTTGGCTTTACATGGACAAGATCCTGGAGTGGTATGACCCCTTCAATCGTGCGCGCGATGCCTTCTTTACCTCGCGTCGCGTCTATGACGGACGTGTCCCGGCCAGCACGGGCATTGGCACCGCGAATATCTGTGGCGCGGCCATCACCGCGTGCGCGATCGCCGTGAAGCCCAAAAACAGCCAAACCACGCTCCAGATCGTCGAATCGCCTTTGCAATGTTCAGCCTTGAGCTACAGAAGCTCTTTCAGCCGTGCCGTGGAAATCGGTACCCCCGACTACCGGACGCTCATGATCTCCGGCACTGCTAGCATTGAGCCGGGCGGGGCAACAGCCTTTGTTGACGATGCTGAAAAGCAGATTCAATTGACCATGGATGTGGTCGAGGCGATCCTGGTTTCGCGTGGCATGAGCTTTGCGGATACGACCCGCGCCATCATGTACCTCAAGAAGCCGGAATATATGCCGGTCTGGCAGGCGTGGCTCAAGAAAAACAATCTGACCGCCATGCCGCTGGTGACCATCGAGGCGGATGTCTGCCGCGATGATCTGCTGGTCGAGCTGGAACTCGATGCAGTTAAAAAGGTCTAGCGATTTGGATGAAGGCGCTCCTGAATAAAATACTTGGGCTCAGTGTGGCAACCTGGCTGTGTTGCCTCCTCTCTGTAGGTTCCATCGTGCTCGCGTGCCTGGGTGCAACCCGGGCAGGGGAGTGGATGAGCGCCTGGCCCAACCTTGCGGGAGTGACTCTGCTGACAATCGCCATTGCCGTGAGCGGAATCCGCGCGCTTTTTCACAAGCGCTTTCACTCGGCTCTGTTTCATGTGGGATGCGCGCTGATTATGGCAGGCTGGCTGATCGGACGCTATGCTGTCCTTTCAGAGACGCGTGACCACCCCGTGACAGGCATGATGGCCATGGTTGACGGTGATGTGAGCAGCGAACTCTTCACAGGGGCGCGGCTGGAGTTAGCTGTCGGCCGCGTGCCGTTTATCGTGCGGCTTGAAAAGTTCGTTGTCGAGCGCTATCCCTCCCGCGAGCCAGGCTATGAAGCCCCTGTGCGCGAATACCGCAGCGAAGTGACCATCCAGGAGACGGGCAAGCCGCCACGCCGCGAAAATATCCGCGTCAACCATCCGGCTGTTGTGCAAGGGTATTATATCTATCAGATGAGCTGGGGTCAGACGCAGGACCGTCTGGGCCGGCCAGTGAATTATACCGTCTTGCAGTTCATCCGTGATCCGGGCCTCCCGATGGTCTATGCCGGCTTCGCGGTGCTCTTTGCAGGGGCCTTCTGGTTTGCAGCGCGTTTCTTCCGTGTCACGAAAGGAGCGTTGTGATGCATCTGAAATTCACACCCCAGGGACTGCTGATCTATGTGACCATGGCCGCCTTCCTGCTGGCCGCCATTCTGCTGAAGACGCAACGTAAAGCGCTCGGCCGCGGTTTCTGGTTCGCAGGCTTTGCTGTCGCGACAGCGGCCGTTGTGTATCGCGGATTTCACACGGGCCATCCGCCCATGCAGAATTTGTTCGAGTTCTTTCTCTGCATGGCTGCTTTCTTGTGGCCCCTGTCCCTGCTGAGCCGCTATCAGACAGGTGCGGATACGGATTTTCAAGATGCGCTGCTGGGGCTCATCATCCTCTTCCCGGCTGGCTTTGTCTTTAGCGAAGAGCCGCGCGCCCTGCCGCCGGCGCTGCAGAGTCCGCTCTTTATTCCGCATGTGGGCAGTTATGTAGCAGCCTATATCATTCTCGCGCGCTCAGCCTTCATGGCGCTCCCGCTCTTCAAGAGCGTCGGCGAACTGACGCCCAGTGATCCGCACTACCTTGAGCTTTCACGGGCTGACGCCGCCTCACGCCAGACAGCAGCCATGGGCTTCGTGCTCATGACGGTCGGTCTCTTTCTGGGTTCTATCTGGGGCAAGATCTGCTGGGGACACTACTGGCAGTGGGATCCCAAGGAGATGTGGTCGCTGGCCACCTGGTTCATGTACGCCGCATACTTCCATTGCCGGCTCAAGACCGGACTCCGCCATCCGCGCCTGCTCGCCATCCTGCTCTGGATCGGCTTCCTCTTCGTGATCCTGACCCTGACCTGGATCAACGTCTCCAGGCTCTTCTCCGGCATGCACACCTACGCTTAAAAAAGGGTGATACTATGAAGGCATTGAATAACATCGCGCTTCTATGCATGAGCCTGTTCTCCGGTGTTATCAATATGTCTGCCGCGGATTGGCCCTCGTGGGGCGGGACGCCCTCGCGCAATATGGCCTCTGAAACAGAGAAGGGCCTGCCCGCCTGGTATGCGCTCGGCCAGAAAAAAGACAACGGTGACATCGACCTGTCCACCACGAAAAATATCAAATGGGTCGCCAAACTGGGCAATAGGACCTTCGGCAGCCCTGTCGTCAGCCAGGGCAAGGTCTTCATCGGCTCGTCCGGCAATTCGTACGCAGAGGCCATGATGCTCTGCTTCGACGAGGAGACCGGGAAGGAACTGGGCCGCTTTGTCTGCGGTCCGTCACACGTCAAATGCGATAACTACGGCATCTGTTCCACGCCGGCTGTCGAGGGCGACCGCCTCTATTTTGTCGCCCCCTATCCCGAGGTCGTCTGCCTGGATCTGAACGCCTGGCTTAAGCCCGCCGACGCGGCTGCGCCTTCCGCACAGCCTTTCGCGTGGCGGTATGACATGGCCAAGACCTTTCGCATCATGCAGGATCATGTGGCCAGTTGCTCGGTCCTGATCCATGGCGACTTTGTCTATGCGTGTACCGGCAACGGACGTTACAAGACGCAAAACAAACCGTTTTATCCCCTGACCCCGAGCCTGATCGTGCTCAACAAGAAGACCGGCCAGCTCGTCGCACGTGACGACGAACAGATCGGCGAGCAGCTCTGGCGCGGACAATGGTCGTCGCCCTCGCTGGCGATGGTGAACGGACAGGCGCAGATCCTCTTTGCCACCGGCGATGGACGCTGTACCGCGTTCGAACCGGTTGATCCCGCAGCGAAGATCGTTCCAGACCAGTGGGTCACGACATCCCTGCGCGGGCCGATCGTCTATTATATCGACGTCAAAGACAAAGACACCGCCGGGCTCACCCCAACAGAATATGCGGAGCGGTTCAACGTCCTCTCTTCCACGCAGAAGCCGGCGACGAAACTGGAGTTCCGTTATTCGATTAAATTGCCGGTCGCCACGCCGATCGACGTCCTCCCGACGGAAAAATTGCCGGACGTGCCGCTCCTCAAGAAAATCTGGTCGTTTGACTGTCTGCCGAAGGACTACAGGAACGCGCCGTTTTATCCGCATGGCATCAAGGGGGACGGACGGAAACATCCGTGCGATATCATTGCCACCCCTGTGTTTTATAGCAACCGGGTCTATGTGGCGATCGGCGGTGATCCGGTCCATGGCAGCAAGAACAGCAAGGGCTACCTGGTCTGCATTGACGCGACAAAGACCGGCGATGTCACTGAGCGCGGAAAAATCTGGAGTTGCGACGACCTGAATGCGTCGATGACCACAGTGGCCATTGCCGGGGGGCTCGTATTCGTCATCGATGAAGTCAGCGTGATCCACTGCCTGGATGCGGACACCGGGAAGAAATACTGGACTTACGCACTCAAAGGCGACCATGGCCAGTTGAACACTGGCTTGCTGGCTGTAGACGGCAAACTGTATGCCGCCAAAACAATCCTGGCCGTGAGCAAGACCCTGACCGTGCTCGGGACCATCGACGACAAGAAACCGGACGGGTGCAGCACGCCCTGCGTCGCCAATGGCGTCCTCTTTACGGTCCATGGCAATCGACTGTGGGCTGTGTGCGACAAAGGGGATAAAGCTCCTGCGGCGGACGCTGGACATGAAGACGCCAAGACTCATAAGTAAGACGAAAGTCCGCAATTGGGAAGTGTCAGTAAGTTTGGAAGTGTCAGCAAGTGTCAGTAAGTTGGTACGGCAGGAGCCTTTTTCGGTCCTTCCGCCTTCGTTAAAGCTACGGCGGATAAAACGGCGGCCAGGCGTATCGGACTGCCGCATGCCCACAAGGGGACAGACATGCCATTCACTCGGGACAAAGAGATAGAAACGGATCAACAAAAAAGGAGACAGAAACACATGAAACGCCGATCATTCCTCAAACAAAGCGCATGCACTGGCGCGGGGCTCATGCTTCTCAGGTCCGGCTTACTTGCACAGGGAAACTCGCCGAACGAGAAACTTAATATCGCCGTTATCGGCTGTGGCGGCCGAGGCGGCTCAAATCTGAACGATGTCAGCAGCGAAAACATTGTCGCTCTGTGTGACCTCAACAAGAACAATCTTGCGCAGGCCTCAAAGAAACACCCCGGAGCAAAGACGTATGAGGACTGGAGAAAGTGCCTGGAGCAGAAGGACATTGATGCCGTTGTCTGTTCTACCACCGACCACACCCACGCGTTCGTTGCAAACTGGGCCATGAACCGGGGCAAGCACGTCTACTGCGAAAAACCTATCGCCATATCCGTGCAAGAAGCCAGGGTCCTCCGCGAAACCTACGCAAAGAACAAGGACAAAATCGCAACCCAGATGGGGACCCAGATTCATGCTTCGGACAATTACCGGAGAATGGTTGAACTCATCAGGGGCGGCATGCTGGGCACGATCAGGTCCGCCCACGTCTGGTGCAGTCGCACGCCCAAGGGCGGCAGTTATCTGCCCGAAGTCACACCCGTGCCGGAAAACATCAACTGGGACCTGTGGATCGGGCCTTCCCCGTTCCATCCTTACAACCCCGGGTATTTCCCTGGAGGCTGCCTGGGCTGGAACCGGTTCTGGGACTTCGGCGCCGGCCAGATTGGCGACATGGGAAGCCACATGATGGACATGGCGACCTACCTGCTCGACCTCAAGAGTCCGACAACCTGCGAGGCTCAGGGTACACCATTAAGTACCGACACCTGCCCGGAATGGCTGACCGCAACCTGGGAGCATCCAGCCAACGACTGGCGCCCAGCCATAAAGGTTCAGTGGTATGACGGCGGGAAAAAACCGGGAATGCCCTCGCCCATATTTAACCGCGAAACAGCTTTTAAGGGAATTATCGTTTACGGCGACAAAGGCATCCTGTACGGGGATTACGATTTCAGGATGGTCATGATGAAGGGCGACCTGACCCAGTACACGTCACCGAAGAAGGAAGACCTGATCCCCGGATCCCAAGGTCATCACAGGGAATGGATTAATGCCTGCAAGACAGACAAGAAGACATCCTGCAACTTCGAGTTCTCTGGAACCCTCGTAGAGAACAACATGCTCGCGCTTGCCGCATACCAGGCCGGTAAAAAACTGGAATGGGACGAGAAGAGCATGAAGGCAACGAATTGTCCAGAAGCTGACCGGTTTTTCAGTAGGAAATACCGCGACGGCTGGACGCTTAATGGCTAAGACCTGCTAGGATGGCACAGGGATCATTTCCTGTAGCCTGTATGCGAACGTAACTCGTTCGGAGAAGGGAGAGTGTAAGATGAGAACTGTTATGCCACGGCGTGATTTCATTGGAGCTTCAATTGCAGGCCTTGGCCTTGCAGCCTTTGGGCGCGCTGCCGAGCCGCCGGCTTTCAAGACCAGACTCCACAAGGCCGTCATCCTTCGTGCTAACCAGATGAACGAGGAAACGTTCAAGAAAATGAAAGATGCCGGACTGGAAGGCTTCGAAGCCTACACCGTTCCGGTGGATACTGCGAAGGCTGCCCGCGAACTGGCCGGGAAGTACGGTTTGACAATCCACTCGGTTATGGGCGGCGGTTCAGAAAGCGGCCTGCGTGCCGCACAGGCGTATGGCGCCGATGCCGTGCTCGCCCCTGTTGGCGGCTGCGGCGCCAAGCCCGCTCCCGAACCGTGGGAGTTCGACATCACGTTTGACGGGACCAACGGCCATATCACCAAGCTCGTCGCCGGTGACAACGAAAAGTACAAGGCCTATATCGAGGCGCACAATCGCTCAATGGATGGTGTTCGCGAGTCGGTGAAGAAGCTACTCCCGCTGGCCGAGGAGACCAGGGTTGTCATTGCCCTCGAAAACGTTTGGAACAACTGGTGTGTCAGGCCGGAGCTCTACAACTGGGTGGTTGCCTCGTTCAACAGCCCCTGGGTGAAAGCATATTTCGACGTTGGCAACCACGTCAAATATGCTGGCATCCTGCGGGGTGACAAGGTAGAGCTCGCCTACATGCCCGAGGTGTGGATCCGTACGTTTGGCCTGCGGATTGCCAAGATACACGTCAAAGACTACAAGATCAGCGATGATGGCAAGACCGGCAACTGGTCGGGTATCGGGCAGGGCAGCGTCCGCTGGCCGGAGGTCCGAAAGGCGCTCGAAGAGGTGGGCTATAACGGCTGGCTCACTGACGAGACCGGCCTTGGCTGGCCAGAGCTCTCGAAGCGTCTTGACCAAATTATTGCCGGGGAACAACCGATTCAGGCTGCGAAGTGACGGAATGGGGCGGCGGCTAGGCGTATTGGACTGCCGCATGGCCACCCGCTCACCCCGTCATTCGCCTCTCACCAGCTGAGCTGGAATTAACGAACTTGCGACTTGTCCAACCCTTCCCCAAGCGAGTATAATCCAGCGCATGATGATGAGTGGACATGGCTTTATTATGCGTAGTGGCAGAATGGATTTGACCGTCAGCCAGGATCGAATGTCCTGTGTCCAAACACGGTTCCTATGCCCTTGATTAAACAGCTGCGACAAACAAGCACTTGGTAACCATGCAAAAGAAACTCGGCAAGCAAATCTTTAGAGTTCTACTTTGGGGTATTGGATTTTATGTGGCATCTTTATTCTTTGTAAGGTGGCCTAATTTTGGAGAACTCACCCGCATCAGGAAAACACGAAATTCATTAATTCGACTTAAGGGGTATAGCTCTGCGTTACAAGATTACAATCACAAATATGGGACGTATCCGTATTCATGCACAAACATTGAGGAACTTGCTTTTGTGTTGGCGGGACACCACCTAAGAGACTGTAATTCAAATAGCATTAATTTCTTTTTTACAGGAGAGGCGCGCTTAAATCCGAACAATCTTATCTTCGACGCCTATGGACGGCGTTTAGTGCTTATAAGAAATGTCGATGGAACAAACCTGACTATCCAGGCAACAGAAACTAGGCTTGTTGGGTCCAAAGAAATTGAGAGTGTATACTGCGAGATCAATACGCTGCCGTTTAAAAAACAAAACACGGAGACGAACAATGATCATTCAGTTGAGCATTAATCATCATTGAAGGACTCCGGATCGTAACTAAAAATTCAAAGGGGTAATAGGGACTGTATTTTGACACTCGACATTTGACGCTTTTGATCAGTCAGGTTCGGCTCAGAAAACTGAGGATTTGTGGGCAACGCACAGATAATAAACAGCGTTTATATTCATTGTGAAATGATGCCACAGGGGGACAGAAAATGCATATTTCGCAAGACCCTTTTTGAGTCTGTTAGTCTCTCAGTCTTTGAGTCCTTGGCCAGCCTTGCGATTGGGAGTTACTCCGCCCTATGAGCAATTACTTATTTGGCAGAGACGGTCGAGTACTATCTTCTTTCTAGGCAGGATGTCTGACTCATCAGCAAGATGGCCGTCTAAGGACTCAACAAAAAGACATTGCTTCAAAAAACAGGCAATCTTATGTGCCAGAAACTGCTGCAATTCAACATCTGAACTTTTGATATCATCGACGATGGTTTCGCGGCCGTTGATCACCGAAATAAAATCCTCCATATCGTGACTGCTGATATAATCGTTGTTGCCGCGACCTTCAAACGCTTCGATCTTTGATGCTAGAAAGTATGGCGCGGTAACAATCCGTATATCTGGGGTGTTTGCGTTAACGACAACCGCAGAGGCCAGGGCTTTCATTAGCCAACGCGTATTCCATCCTAGGACATCTCTGCTGGGTGGCATCACATCGAGTATAATGTCTCTGAAAATCCAACGGCAAATAGGCGCATCCTCTGAGGTGTCATGCTTAAAACCTAATTGACGCAAGAGGGCCTCAAGATCTGAATAGGCCTTTCGGGTGGTTGCGTTGACCAGCACATCCACATCCTTGGTTGTTCGTATGCTGGGGGCACCTTTGTCGGTAATTAGAACCTCCAATACGGCGCCACCAAGAAATGCAAAGTCATATGGCAAGCCTTTCAATTGCTCTGCAATGGTTGCTATACGTTGAAGAGAGGTTGACATTAGGCTTGATCCTTGTTTAATGTCTTATCAAGTTGTTGTTCCGCCCATGCGCGTTCCCTGGCCTGTCCGCCCCGCAGGAGATCGCAATAGACTAACAGTTTGTAAAGGTCTGGGTCATGCATCGATGCTTTTGGCGCAGCTGAATAAATGGGGAGAACTCCCAAACCTCTGACCTTTCCAGTTGCATCAGGCCACACGGGCGGCGGTTCACCTTTTAAATCAAAGGCCGACCCCACCATGGGAGCGCCTTGTGCTGTAGGAATGCCCCGACATAAGCCGCCTTTTCGCTCCATGGGAAATACATACCGCAACCCATGAACAAGAAACTCACGTACAGCTTTACGGTTGGGAATACGCTCTTCAGCGTTCAGAAACCCCGCCAATGCCAAACGCCCTACAGCGGCATGAACTTCTGAAGGGCTCATGCCCAGAGAAGCGGCAAGTTGCATATACGACGCCTTCTTGCCAGACTGTGCAATAAGTTTCAACAACACCAGAATATCCTGTCCTTTTGTCATGGCCATACTTTATTCGCGAATTGCGAATAAAGCAAGAGCTAAATGAACCGAGAGCCAAAAAAGTCATACCATCCCGTCAAGTCCTGCCAGGGCGCGCTCGAAATTCATAAAGCTTTGTCTGTCCCCTTATCCGCCTTGTTTGGATTGAGGACGCCGGACATGAAGACGCCAAAACTCAAAAATAAGACGAAGGACCTCAATGTGGAAGTGTCAATAAGTTTGGAAGTGTCAGTAAATTGGTACGGCCAGGCGTATGAGGGCCACAAGGGGACAGACATGAATGGCGCTAAGATAGGCGTATGTGAGTCGTTTTATAGGGCGGAGTAGTCGATCTCCAAAGCGCTCATCGTCGGCTCGCAAGAAACTGGGAGAACAGGCTCCTGCCTGTTTGGGGAGTGCACAGGCAGGATGCCCAATGCCACTAACTTTTCAAGTCGTTAACTGGGGAACGGGCAACAGAGGAACAGACAAGAATGGCTCCAAGATAAGCACGGTCGGGCCGTATTTTTCCGGCTCAGCATCCGCCTTCGCCAAGGCTACGGCGTGACAGGCAGCTTCGCCCTCCATTTTCAAGTCGGATTCGCAAGCTGGAGGGCGAGACTTTGGCGAGCCGTCGCTTGTCTTAGCGCCAATCTTGTCTGCCCCCCCTGTCGCCAAAAATGCCCCCTCCTCTTTCATGCGGGCGAGACGCCCACGCTCCCTTCTATTGCTGCCCAGAAAGGAGCGCGGGCATCTTGCCCGCCGGAGCCGAGACGGCTCCGCCACCTTATTGCTCTGGGAGCGCCGACGTCCGCGTCGGCAAGAAATATGGCGCGTGCGGTCAAGGCCGACGAGGACGTCGGCGTTCCCAGGGTACAGGGGGGCAGACAAGGCCTCTTTTGTTGAATCAGCGCCCGAATGAGGAGAGAGCAAGTAGAATTGCTGGCTTTACATTGCTGCGGAGGATAAGTAAAATTGAAAAATATGGGTCAGAAATGTTTGTAGGGGTCGTTTAAATAGAGGAGCTAGGATGCCGAAAATATTTGAAAATGACGGGTTTAGGTTCTTCTTTTACAGCAATGATCATGAGCCGATTCATGTGCATGTGTGGCATGGTGGTGGTGAAGCGGTCTTCAAGGTGTCGGATGATGAGGTTGAACTGAGGGAATCGCTTAATATGAAAGTGGGAGATTTGTCGCGGGCACGTCAGATGGTGATGGAAAATCGGAAGTTGATTCAGGAGAAATGGTATGAGTTTTTCAAATAAACAAGGGCTGATGTCGGCTTTTTATAGCGCTGGACTGATTGTTGTCCAATGTGGAAACGGGGTGGAGATTAAATTTCCGGTACAGGGGAATCCGCGTCTTTCCAAGGGTACCCCCGACCAGCTCAACAAAATCGAAATCTCGCCATTTGGTTTACATTGGCCGGATTTGGATGAGGATCTTTCTCTTGAAGGACTTTTGCAGGGCGATTATGGGCAAATGCAAGAGTATAGTTCCCGTATCGCTGAGCAGACGAGTGGGTATATGGGGGAATCACTTCAGCGTTAAGCGGAAAGAAAAAAGACGATTCGATACTTTTTCGCAAAGGGCGCAAGTTGGGTGAAGTACGGCGTGCCTACGCAAATCCATGGATACATGGGGGCACAGCTCGTACTTCACCCAGCTTCTCTTGCACCTAATAGCGATCTTCGCGAAAAACATTTAATGTTCAGCCTCTTATGCATCTAAATGGCGCTTCCTCAGATTAAAGTCTAAATACTTTATTTTGGTATGATTCATCTCCTTCTTTGCTCTTGTCCAATACGTTCCCAAGCGAGTATAATCCAGCGCATGTTGAATAAATGCTGAGGAGGGGGACAATGAGGATGGGCTATTCGAAATATAAGGTGCTATCAACCTTGGGATTTAGTGTCGTACTGTGGGGGTTGCCCCTTGCGGCTCTGGCAGTCGATGCTCCGAAGCAGGCGCGTCCAAAACTGCAGATCATCAATGGCAGCAGCCAGGCAGCCGACATCTTCTGGCTCTCGTCCGCATCTCAGCGCGTGCCGAATGGCACTGTTGAGCCTGGACGCTATACCATCATTGATACGACGTTGGGGCATCAGTTCGAGATCGTGGGGCGGGTGGACAAGACGACCGCGAAAGTCACCAGCGTCGTGCCGGTTCAGGCGTATCGCTTCGATCCTGAGGGGCATGATGGCGTGCCGGCCTTTTATAAGCAGGTCGTCAGCGCTGACGGCTTTCCCATTGTCGGTTCAGACAAGGTCAATCCGTATGCCCTGAAGGAGGCCGCGTTCATTGTGAAGATGATGCTGTCGCATCGACCGGATCTGCGCGAGGCGCTGATCAAGAGCGGCGCGCGCCTGTGCGTGATGGCGTATAACGAATATACCACGGACCTGCCGGAGTTCAAGTGGCTTGCGGAACAGAAGGTCAAGGGCTTCGAGGAGTTCTCGGCAAAGGACTACCGGGATGTGCGGGCGCGCGGCATGGGCGGCAGCGAAACAGATCCCTATTGTTCAGTCGGGGAGGAAAACCTGCTCTGCTATGCGGGCGACCCTTACCGCAAGGAGCGCATCCTTATCCATGAGTTTGCCCACTGTGCGCACCTCCGAGGGATGGTCAATGTTGACCCGACATTCGATGCGCGGGTCAGGAGTGCTTACGAGGCCGCGATGAAGGCCGGGCGGTTTAAGGGCAAGTACGCGTCGATCAACCATCACGAGTACTTCGCTGTCGGAGTCGCCTCCTGGTATGGGCACGACCGCTTTGACGACGCGGATCATAATCATGTCCACACGCGGGCACAGCTTATTGAATACGATCCCGGGCTTGCGGCGCTCTGCCGTGAAGTCTTCGGCGATGCATCGCCGCTCTACACGAAGCCGGCGACTCGCCTGACAGGACACCTGGCAGGTTACAATCCTGAAACAGCGCCCGCATTCAAGTGGCCGGAACGGCTGTTGAAGGCGCAGGAGGCGATTCGAGCCCAAGCCAAGGCGCGCAATGACGCGGCGAACGGGCGTGAGACGCGGACTATCTCAGGATGGACGGTTCACATCAGTAAAGATCTGCTCACCCATGAGGCTGCCGCAACAGCAAAGGCCTTGGACCTGCTGAAGAGGATGCTGGATGAGATTGTAGCCGTCGTGCCTGCCCCGGCCGTAACTGAATTGCAGAAGACAGCCTTGTATTTGTCGCCTGAATATCCGAATATCAGGCCGCGTGCTGAATTTCATCCCAGCGCAGCATGGTTGAAAGCGAATGGGCGGGACCCGGCCATGGCAAAGGGCGTGGAGTTTACCAATGTGCGTATCTTTGAGCGTGAGATCAATCGCATGCCCAATTTCGCGCTGCATGAACTGGCCCATGCCTATCATGAGCGTGTGCTGGGTTATGCCCAGGCCGACATCCTGGCAGCCTACGCGCGTGCGAAGGGGAGCAAGAGCTACGACAAGGTTGAACACTGGCATGGGAGTGATCGCGCCAACACGTTTGACAAAGCATACGCCATGGCCAATGAAAAAGAGTATTTCGCCGAAAACACCGAAGCATTCTTTTCGCGCAACGACTTTTTTCCGTTTACGCGGGAGGAGCTGAAAAAACATGATCCGGAGTGTTTTGCCCTGCTGGGCAAGCTCTGGAGCGGTCCACAGAAGTAGAAGCCGGAAGCGTTTTTTGAAATACGAAACATGAATATACATACATCGCTCGGATTAAGTCATGTAACAAAAGGCGTTTTCATTGCCCTTGTTGCGTTAGGCGTCTTGCCTGTATCTGCTGCCACGCAGCAATCAGCAAAGATCGTTCACAAAGGATCTGGAACGCCATTTGATTTGCAAGGGTTTATCAACCAGGAGCTCGCAGCGGGTCAAAAGCGGGTTGTCGTGCCGCCGGGCCGTTACTGCGTGAAACCGCAACGGCAGTGCCATCTGCGGTTGCGCGACCTTCAGGATGTCGAGATCATCGCGAAGGATGTCGAGATGGTGTGTACGGAGACTACGCTGGCCCTGACCATCGACAACTGCCGCAATCTGTCGCTACGGGGATTGACCATCGACTACGATCCACTGCCCTTCACGCAGGGGCGCATCGTGGCCATGGCACCTGATAAAACATGGCTTGAGTTTGAGATTATCGAGGGCTATCCTGAAAATCTCGAAATGCGGATCGAGATCTTTGATCAGCGCACCGAGTTGCTCAAAGTCGAGACGCGCTACGACTGGGGGCCGTTCCAGTCCTTGGGCAATCGCCGGTATCGCGTGTCACGTGGCGCAGCCCATCGCTTTGATCCGAAAAGGGATTTGGAGGAGGTGGGCGATATTCTGGTGACTAACAGTTCGACTGCGCCCGGCGGACTGGCGGGCCATGCGATTGTGACGGCGAACTCGGCGAATGTGGTGCTGGAGGATATCCGGCTCTATGCCTCCAACTGTTTCAGTTACCTGGAACATGACTGCGACGGAACCACCTATCGTCGGTGCAGCATTGATCGCCGTCCGCTGGCAGAAGATCTCCAGCCGCGCGGGTTACGTCGCCTGCGTTCCAGTGATGCAGACGCCTTTCATAGCAAACATGCGGTCCGCGGTCCGCAGATCATCAGTTGCACCGCCAAGTATCAGGGCGATGACTGTGTCAATATCTGTGGCGAATATTATATGGTCATGGGGAGCAACCAGAATACGATCCGTATGCTGTCGCGTCGCAAAAGCAACATCTCCGTCGGCGACTCTGTTGAACTGGTCTCGTATACGGGGGAACGTCTGGCAGATGCGAAGGTTGTTGCGATGGAAGCGGACGGCAAGGTCAAGCCTGAGGAACAAGCTTTTCTCAAAGCTCAACACATGAACCAAGGAACGAAGGACGGCTTGGGCAACCCCGATACGGACGCCTGGACGCTGACGTTGGATCGAGCCGTGGCAATGCCCATGGGCTCAGTGGTCGCATCGACACGTCATACCGGCAACGGATTCTTGGTCAAGGACTGCGATTTCGGTTTCAACCGTTCGCGCGGCATCCTCATTAAGGGCAGCAACGGGCAGGTCATCAACAACCGGCTGACAGGCTGTTGGATGGCCTCCGTCTTGGTCGCTCCTGAATGGTGGTGGCTGGAGTCGGGGAGTAGCAGTGATCTGGTCATTGCAGACAATCAAATCACAGACTGTCGTGCAACAGCCATTGAGGTCGTTGCCCGTGGCGGTACGGGTGCGCTCGCTCCGAGCGGCGCCCACAAAAATATCGTCATCCGCAACAACACGATTCTGAACTCGCCGTTGCCCAATATTTACGTGACCTCCACGGAGAAACTGGTAATATTAGGCAACCAGTTTAAGCCACTGGATATCTCGTTGAGCCGCTTCCGCTGGGGAGAGAAAACGCCGACTGCGATTGTGACCGAAGCATGCAGCCAAGCTGAAGTACAGTCAGAAGGGCAAGCGACCAACGCCCTGCTGTCGGGTGCGCAGACCCTGCAAGAAGCTGCGGGGAAGCGGCTGCTGGTCGGCTGTGCAGCAGCGACTGTTGACCTCAAAGACGCGAAGCTTGCCGCGTTGATCGTGAAGCAGTTCGGCTGCCTCACGCCGGAATATGAGTTCATGCCTGAGCATCTGGTCGATGAAAACGGAAAATATACATTTGAGCGCGGCGACGCAGTGGTCGCGTTCGCGGAACAGAATAAGATGCCGGTCTTCGGGCACATGCTGGTCTGGCACTTCGTGACGCGGAAATGGCTCTTTGAGGACTGCGCAGGAAAACCGTTGCCCCGTGAGAAGGCGCTGGAGAATCTCAAGAACTACATTACCACGGTCATGGGGCATTACAAAGGCCGCATCAAAGCGTGGGATGTTGTCAATGAGGCCATTAGCGATGCAGATGGCGAATACCTGAGGGATACGCCCGCGCTGCGTGCAATCGGCAATGACTACATCGAAAAGGCGTTCGAGTTCGCCCGGGCTGCTGATCCGGACGCGGAGCTCTATTACAACGACTACAACATCGAGCAGCCAGCGAAGTTGGAGAAAGCGCGGCGGTTGGTTCGCTCCCTCAAAGCGAAGGGGCTCCGCATTGACGCCGTGGGCATCCAGGGCCATTGGCTCATCGACTGGCCGCCCCCGGAGATGATCGCGTCCGGCATCGAGGCGCTGGCGGCTGAGGGCGTGAAGGTCATGATCACGGAGCTGGATGTAGACCCGCTTCAACGCACTGTGAGCGGAGCGAACATGGCAGTGACAGAAAAAGGGGTTGATCCCTATCCCGCTGGGTTGCCGCCTGACGTGCAGGCGCGGCTCTCACGGCGCTATAGCGAAATAGTGTCGGTCATCATCAAGCACCCCTCTGTGACGATGATGGGCTTTTGGGGAACGCACGACGGACGTTCGTGGTTGAACAACTATCCTGTAAAAGGCCGCACCAACTACCCGTTGCTGTTTGACCGGCAGTATCAGCCCAAGCCCGCTTTCGGTGGTGTGCTTGACATCCTGAAGAGCTTTTGACAGACTAACGTCATGAAAAATAGTCTATTGCTCGCCCTGCTCCTCTGCGCTGGCACGTGTGGAGCCGAGACCGTTTACAAAGCTGAGTGGACATCGCTTGACAAGCGACCGACTCCGCAATGGTGGCAGGAGGCCAAGTTCGGCATCTTCATCCATTGGGGCGTCTACGCCGTACCCGCTTACGCGCCGACGGATGAGGCCAACGTCTATGCGAAGTACTCCGAGCACTACGACAACCGCATGCGCACCAAGAATCCGGCTTTCACCAACTTCCATGCACGGACCTTCGGGGAGCGCGCAACCTATGCTGACTTTGCCACGCAGTTCCGCGCGGAGCACTTCAACCCTGACCAGTGGGCTGACCTTTTCAAGCGTGCCGGCGCGCGCTACGTGGTCTTGACCTCCAAGCACCACGATGGGTTCGCCCTCTTCCCCAGCGCCTACAGCCCGCGCTGGAACAGCCAGTTTATCGGCGCCCACCGCGACCTCGCAGGCGACCTGAGCGCAGCCGTCAAAAAAGCCGGGCTTCACATGGGTTTTTACTATTCGCTGCTTGAGTGGGGAAACCCGCTCTACTCGAAAGAATCGATCGGCCGCTGGGTGGCAGAGATGAATCTGCCCCAAATGAAGGAACTGGTGACCCGCTACAGCCCGGAAATCATCTGGACGGACGGAGAATGGGATTTCAGCGACGAAGAACTGCGCAGTGTCGACTTCCTCACGTGGCTCTACAACGAGTCGCCAGTCAAGGAGACCGTCGTGGTCAACGACCGCTGGGGCAAGAAGACGCGCGGCTTACACGGGGGCCATTTCACCACGGAATATGACCTCGTCCACTCGGGCAGCGCCCTCGACACCCAGTTCGTCCACCCCTGGGAGGAGTGCCGCGGCATCGGCGGCTCGTTCGGCTTCAACCGCTTCGAGACCACAGCCCACTACATGACCTCCGCGCAGTGCGTGGAGACGCTCATCGAGAAGGTCAGCCGCGGCGGCAATCTGCTCCTCAACATCGGACCGCAGGCTGACGGCCTCATCCCGGTGATCATGCAGGAGCGGCTGCTCGACATGGGCAAGTGGCTCGCAATGAACGGCGAGGCCATCTATGGCACCACCGCGTGGAAGCATCGCCCCAAGAACATGCGGGAGTCTAAGGTGTACTTCTCCAAGAAGCCCGATGCCCTTTACGTGATCTGCGTCCGCTGGCCCCAGTCGCCCCTCGTGATCGACCACATCGCCAAGGCCGACGCCGTGACTCTGCTGGGCAGCGCGCTGCCTGTGGCCTTCTCGTGCGCTGACGGCAAGCTCGTCCTCCAGCCGCCCGCAGTCAATCCCGGCAACATGCCCTGCGAGCATGCCTGGACCTTCAAAATCGCCAACCCGGTCGAGTGAGGCTGAGCCTATCGGCCCAGGCAACACAAAAGCGGTGTCGCGCGGAATACCGCTTGGCACCGCACTCCAAAATATCGGGCGTCTCGCTAATCCCGTCGTCTATAGTCTGTGAAAATCAAGTTGCCCGGGGTTGGGGAATCCTGTATATTGCGCACCATGATTCTTGGCATTGCAGAAGTAATACTCGCAGGGATGGTGTTTGAGTGGGTCGCAAACAAACTCAAAGCCCCCGGGCTTCTTGGGTTGTTGCTGCTGGGACTGGTCGCCGGACCGTTCGCCCTCAACCTGATTGATCCCGGACTCTACGCCGTCGGCGCAGATTTGCGGATCGTGGCGCTTGTCGTCATCCTTTTCCGCGCCGGCTTTGAAATGAACCGCCAGCAACTGGCTGCGGTCGGCTTGCGCGCTGTCCTGATGTCGTTTGTCCCCTGCCTCTGCGAGACAGCCGCGGTCGCCTTTTTTGCTCCGCTGGTCTTGCCGCTGACCTTCCATGAAGCTGCCCTGCTGGGCGCGGTGCTGGCAGCGGTCTCGCCGGCGGTCATCGTCCCCTACATGATCCAGTTCAATCGCGAGGGGCGCGGGACGGACAAGGGCATCCCGACGCTCATCCTGGCAGGCGCCTCCTGTGATGACGCAGTGGCGATCGTGCTCTGCACCTCATTTACAGCCGCTTATGTCGGACACGCGTCAGAGATCACGGCGCAACTGGCGGCCATCCCTGTTTCTGTGCTGACCGGCATCGGCTTCGGGCTCGCCGCGGGGTATGGCTTGCACCTCCTCTTCAAACACGCCAACCCGCGCGCCACCAAACGTCTCCTGGTCCTGCTCGCGGTGGCGATCGTGCTGACCCAGGCGCAGCCCTGGGTCGAGGGTTTTGTTCCCTACTCGGCCCTGATGTCCATTATGGCGATCGGCGTGATGATCTACGAGTTAGAGGTCCGGGCGGCGCAGGAGATGTCGGAAAAACTGGGCAAGCTCTGGATCTTCGCTCAACTGTTGCTCTTCGTGCTGGTCGGGGCGCAGGTGAATGTGGGGCTGGCGTGGTCGGTCGGCCTGGCTGGCGCAGGGGTGATCCTGGTGGGGTTGGTCGGACGTTCGCTCGGGGTCTGCCTCTGCCTCCTCCGTTCCAACCTGACGGCGAAAGAGCGCCTTTTTGTGGTCTTCGCCTACTTCCCCAAGGCGACGGTGCAGGCGGCGATCGGCGCGTCACCCCTGGTCGCGATGTCTGCTGCCGGGATGAGCACGGCTCCGGGCGAGGTGATTTTGGCGGTGGCGGTCCTGAGCATCCTGCTGACCGCGCCGCTGGGCGCGGCGCTTATCAGCTTCACGGGCAAGCGGCTGTTGCGTGTGAACCCGCCCGCAGGCGCGTAAACACGGTTTTTTCGTCCTTGTATTCGCCATACTGCTGTCGTATAATCTTCCGTTTTATTTAGAAGAGAGGTATATCATCTATGGTTAAGCTACATCACGGATTATGTTTGGTCGTTTTGTTTGCGGTCGGAACGGCTTTTGGCGAGACCGTCAAGAAGGTGACGGTGCGTGCGCTGGACAAGTTTGGCACGGACGCCACAGACGTGTTGCAGTATTGTAGCGTGAAAGAGGGCGATACGCTTCCCCAGGAGGAGCTGACGAAGGCCCTGTCTAAGGATGTGCGGACGCTGCTGGACACCGAGCGCTTCGAGGATGTCAGCGTCGAAGTTGACACCTCCCTCGCGGAAGGCGTGCAGGTCATTTACTCCATCAAGCGCCGTTATCGCTTTCAGGAGCCCATTTCGATCCGTGGCAACGACTATATGGGTGAGAGCAGGATCCGGAAGTATACCGAGCTGAAAAACGGCGATCCTATCGATGAACAGATCCTGGCCTCGAAAGTCAGCAAAATCCGCGACGAATATATCAAGCGCTACTATCGGAACATCAAGGTCAGCGTGGTGATGGAGCCCATGACCAACAGTGTTGGCTTTGCCCAGGTGACCTTTATTATTGACGAGGGCGCACGCGAGAAGATCCGCGCGTTTAAGTTTGTCGGCAACCCGTCGGTTGACGAAGAAGAGTTGCGTTATTCCTTTGGCGACATGCCGTGGTATGATCCGCGCGGCTGGTTCACGGATGCGATTGTGACGGAGCAGGCCTTGGAGGACGCTCGTCAGCTGGCTGAGGAAGTCTATCAGAATAAAGGGTTTCTGGATGCCCAGGTCGAATATCCTGTCACTGAAAAGGTTGCCGAAGAGAAGGTGGACATGGTTTTCAAGGTGACGGAAGGGGATGCCTACACGACGGAAGCCACTGCGATCCGGGGCGTGAAGCTCTTCCCGGAGAACGATGTGCTGGCAAGTTCCCGTCTCCAGAAAGAGATGGTTTGCGGACGTCAGGCTGTGAATGACGCGGCAAAGGATATTCGCGACTATTATGGGTCGCGCGGGTATGTGGACACTGTGGTGCGTCCCTTGATCGACCCTGTGCCGGGACGGCCAGGGCGCGCAACCGTCACCTTCGATGTGCATGAAGGACAGCTGGCGTATATCCGGAATGTGGTCATTCGCGGGAACAACGCGACCAAGGACAAGGTGATCCGTCGCGAAGTGCTGGTCAGCCCCGGTGAAATTTTGAATGAAGTCCGCGCAGACCGCAGCGAAGCCCGCCTGAAGAACCTCGGTTATTTCTCTGAAGTGCGTCACTATACGGAGAAGACCGATGATCCCGGCAAGCGCGACCTCGTCTATGAAGTCACTGAGCAGCGGACCGGAAACTTCATGCTGGGCATCGGTGTTTCGACTGTGGACAGCATCTTCGGGTACGGTGAAATTTCGCAGAGCAACTTCGATATTCTGAACTGGCCCAACTTCAAGGGCGCTGGACAGAAGGCGCGTTTGGGTGTTGAATATGGTCCGCGCCGTGAAACCGTGGAGGCTTCCTGGACTGAACCATGGCTCTTCAACCAGCCGCTGGCGCTCACCGTCGAGGCTTATCGCCGGATGCGCTGGTTTGACCAGTATGACGAAGTGCGCTCAGGCGCGAACGTCGGGCTCTCCTATCCGGTCAAGATCGGACGGCTGGGCCTCCGGTATACCCTTGAACAGGTGGATATGGAAGAGGTCAACCGCTCGGAGTGGTTTTTGGAAAACGGCGAATCCTCAACGCCAGACACCTATGATAACACAGATCAGTTTTGGAAGTGGCAGGAGCATGAGTATGGCGGCAACATCAACAGCGTGGGCCGCCTGTACTGGTCAACCGACACGCGTAACCAGGCCTTCATCCCCACCCGCGGGTACCACTCCATGATCTTCGGCGACTTGTCTGAAGGCTTCATTGGAGACAATGAGTTTTATCGTGTCGGCGCCTCCCACCGTCACTGGTTTGAGATGCCGTGGTGGAAGCATGTGTTGAGCTTGCGTGGCCGTGTCGAAACCGTAGACGCCTATAGCGGCGAACTGCCGGTTTATGAGAGCCTCTACCTGGGCGGTCCGCGCTCGGTGCGTGGCGTGGAGTATCGCGGCTTGGGCCCGAAACTCTTCTCCGATACGGACAAGAGCGGCAGCTATTCGCCCATGGGCGGCAAGTCGCTGATCATGGCGACGGCGGAGTACACGATCCCCGTGTTCAAGGCTGTCCGGGTTGCGGTCTTCACGGATGCAGGCTCCTTGGGTGAAGAGGCGTTTGGAGGCGAGATGCACGGCGCGTGCGTTTCGGTGGGTGTTGGCTTGCGGATCGATATCCCGGGCTTCCCGATTCGTTTCGACTTCTCCAAGCCCTTTATTTCGGATGATGACTATACGGATGAGGAGGTCTTCTCCTTCTCGGTCGGTTTTGAATAACAAATGTTCGTCAACAGCGAGGGTGCTGTTGCAGAAAGGTAATGATGAAAGCTACAAGTTTGATGATCGCGGTACTGTTAACCGCCATGATGGGTCTGGCTGAGGAAAAGACCGTTGTCGTAAGCATGATTGATCTGATCCGGTATCACCCGAATCGTGAACGTGACCGCAAGTTGATGTCGGATACGGAAAAGGAATATCAGGACAAGCTGGATAAGCGCCGTGAGCGTTTTGAGCAGCTCCGTGAGGATTTCGAGCGTGTCGCCAAGGATGCCCGCAATCCCGTGCTCAGCGATAAGGCGCGCACAGAAGCTGAAACCAAGGCGCTGAAACAGCGTGATGTGGTGGCTGAAGCGGAACGCGATCTGCGCCAGGAAGCCCAGAAGCTTCAACGCGAACTCGCTGAACTGGATTCCCGCCTGCTGCGCCAGGTGACCGGTGAGATCCGGGAGACCATTACCAAGTATGCCAAGGACACGAAGGCTTCGCTGGTGATGGACGCCTCAACGCTCGCCTACCATGACCCGAAGATGGATGTGACCGACGATGTGCTCAAACGGATGGGCATTGACCCGAAGGTCCGCAAGGAAGCCAAGGAAGAGGCAGAAAAGAAAGCGGCTGCCGCTGCTGCAACGAAGAAGTAATCATATTATGATGCGCGCACAAGACATTGCTGATAAGCTGTCGGGGCAACTCGAGGGCGATGGCTCCGTGGAGATCGTCGCGATGTCCAGCCTGAGCGAGGCCCGCACAGGCGACATCAGTTTCTTTACAGATTCAAAGTACGGAAAACAGCTGGCCGCGACACACGCCAGCTGTGTCTTGGTTGCGCGTGATTGGGCAGGGGAGTCTTCAGCAAAGGCAGTCATCCGCGTCGATAGCCCGAATGCCGCGTTTGCGCAGGTCGGGGCGTGGTATGCGCCCGCGCCTGTCCTGCGCGCGCCGGGCATCCACCCGACCGCTGTTATTGGAGAGAAGGTCCAACTGGGCAAGGATGTCCATGTGGGCGCATATACAGTGATCGAGGATAACTCCGTCATCGGCGAGGGGTGCGTCATCGAGGCCCAGGTCTTTGTCGGTTCGAACGTCAAGATCGGGAGCCATGGCCATATCTATCCGCAGGTGACCATCCGCGAAGGCACGATTATCGGCCAGCGCGTGATCCTCCACTCGGGCGTCCGCCTGGGCGGCGACGGCTACGGCTTCAACCCCATTATCAAGCCGGACGGCTCCATTAAGATTGAAAAGATTCCCCAGATCGGCATTGTCGAATTGGGCGATGATGTGGAAATCGGCTGCAATACCACCATTGACCGGGCCCGTTTCGGACGCACACGCGTCGGGAACAGCGTCAAGATCGACAATCTTGTCCAGCTCGGTCATAATGTCCAGGTCGGCGACTACAGCGGGATTATCGCCCAGGCTGGCGTTGCCGGCAGCACCCGCATTGGCCAGGGCTGCATCATCTGGGCCCAGGCCGGCATCTCCGGCCATCTGACCATCGGTGACCGCGGCCAGGTCGGCCCGGCTAGCGGACTCTCCAAAGACGTGCCTCCCGGCGAGTTCTACCTCGGCCTGCCGGCTGTCTCACGCCGGGAACTCGGCGCCCAGTTGCTCTTGCCCCGCACGGTCGATAAGCTCAAAGCCAAGGTCGCAGCTCTTGAAGAGCGCCTGAGCCAACTTGACGCAAAGTAGGCGACCGCCTGTCACGCCAGATGAGGGGGGCGCATACTTGTGTATGCAGTTTTCGTTCAAAATAGCATTCAGTTGAATGCAGCTCAATAATCGTATGAGGCTTATAAAACATCCAGAAATGGGTGTTTTCTTATTTTTTGTGACAAAAAACCCTGTTTTTCGGCTTGCACACGTATTGGCATGCCCCCTGCTATAGTATTCACAGTTTTTTCATACACACACCACAACCCAAGAATATATTAACCACACACAACCAAGTATATAAATACACCACACTCCTGTTTTACACAGGGCATACGCCGAAGGCACACACCCTTCGGCGTTTGTTTTATAAAAACCGAATTGAAGGGGAAACCATGAAAAAATGGATCGGGGTTGCTTATACAGTACTGAGCGCAGGGGGTTTCTTGGCCTGGGCCGCGGAGGTGAAGATCACGGCTGGGGCGCAGATGGAGATCGATTCGCCGTCGTGTGAGATCCAGCCCAAATATTTCATGAAGGAGTGGACCGTCAGCGGCGGCAGTTCTGGCGCGATCCCGCTTAAGACGACCCAGACGTATCCCTTCTCTTTCAAGCACGACAAGAATCTTTTTCTCACAGGGGAAGGCGCCTTCTCCCAGGATGGAACAACTGGCGTAATACACGCCAACTATTCGTTTGCCCCTAAGACAGATACCGCTTTCGACGCGCTCTGCATCGGACTTACCTTGTCCGCGGACGAATTTACAGGTGGCACCTGGATCCGAGACGGGCACCAGGAGCCCTTTCCCACAGAGTATAAAAATATGTTCGTCGGTTCAGGGGCGTGTACCACACTGGTCTTGCGGACACAGGCGGGGCGTACCATGACCCTCTCGTTCCCGAAGCCCACGGCTGTGATGGTGCAGGATGACCGTCAGTGGGGAAACAACTTCTCGGTCCGCATCGGCCATAATGGCGCGCCCAGGGTTTTCAAGGCTGGCGAACCCTATTCTGTGAGATTCGCCATTGCTCTTCAGGAAAAACCACGACTCGTCTTTGACTCGCCGATCAAGATTCAGGCAGGCACGGAGTGGATTCCGCTGACGGCTGAACTGGATCTTGAACCCGGCTCTGCCGTGGATTTTTCAAAGATGGGTTTCCATGACGCCCCCGCAGGAAAGTATGGCTATATGCTGGCCAAGGGGCCTCACTTTGTCTTCGAGAAGAAACCCGACAGTCTCCAGCGTTTCTATGGCGTGAACCTCTGCTTCTCGGCGAATTTTCCTGACGCCGATCAGGCCAAGCGCCTCGCCAGGCGGTTGACGATGCTGGGTTACAATGCAATCCGTATTCATCACCATGATGGAGGCTTTGTACAGGGCTCCCCAGACGACACCACCCTCAACCCTGATCAGATGGCCAAGTGGGACGCTTTGATCGCCGCGTGTATCAACGAAGGCCTTTATGTGACGACCGATCTCTATGTGTCGCGCAGCGTCAAGTGGAAGACGGTCGGAATTGACCGTCCCGGGACTATTGCGATGAATGAATTTAAGGTGCTGGTGGCCGTGCATGACGGAGCCTGGGAGAACCTGAAACAGTTTACTCGGAACTGGATGCAGCATGTCAATCCCCATACCGGCCGCGCGTATAAGGATGAGCCTGCGCTTGCCTGGCTGGCCTTGATCAATGAGGGGAACTTTGGGAACTTCCTGAGCGAGATGGAAAATATTCCGGAGTGGCGGCAGGCCTGGAGTGAGTGGCTGGCTCAGAAGCGTAAACAAGAGCCGGAGGCCTATAAGGGCATCGATGATGCGCTTCCCAAGAACATTTATGGCGGCGGACGCACAATCGTTGCGTTCAAGTTGTTCTTGAAGGATATGGAATTGCGCTTTGTTACACGTGCAAAGGCTTTTCTGCGGGATGAACTGAAGTGCCGCGCCTTGGTCACCAATATGAGCTGCTGGACGAATCATGCGGTTGACCAGATTCCGCGCGATGAGCTTTACGACTATGTAGATGACCATTTTTACGTTGACCATCCCCGGTTTATCGAACGCCAGTGGAATCTTCCCAGCGCTTGCGAAAACGTCAACCCGATCAAGGGGAAGAACATGGGCGCCCAGGGCGTGGTTCACCGTCGTTTGCTGAACAAACCCTTCACCGTGACCGAATATAACTTCTCGTCGCCTGGCCAGTTCCGTGGTATCGGCGGAATTGTGACAGGTGCCTTGGGCGCCCTTCAGGACTGGGCAGGTGTTTGGCGCTTCTGCTACAGCCATGCCAGTGACTCGTTTACCGGGGCCGTCGCCCCGAAGATGAACTATTTCGACATGGTGGGCGATCCGCTCTCTCAGGCTGCTGAACGCGCCTCCTTCTGCCTTTTTCTGCGCAAGGACCTTGCGCCGCTGAAAAATAGCTATGCCCTGGTGCTGCCCAAAAAAGCCCTGTCAGCGATGCAGGAGTCCATGCCTCAGAACAATACGCAGTTCACCTGGCTGGCGTGGTATGCGAAGATGGGGACTGTCGTGGCGGAGCATGCTCCGGCCGGGACGCGGTGGAGCGAGACCTATCCTCGTGTTTATTCGCTTCCGTCAAAAGAGATCGAGCGTCTGCTGGCCAAGGCCGACCCCGTTGTGCCATGCGGCGATGGCGCGTTGCAGCTTGACCGCGACAAAGGGACCTTTGTCTTGAAGACACCTCGGACCTGCGGTGGCTTCGCCGAACTGGGGACGATCGATGCGGATGCGCTGTCGTTTGTGGTCAGCGAGGCTGCTGCCACGGTCTGGGTGAGCGCGCTGGATCAGGACCCCATCAGGACCTCATCCCGTCTGTTGCTGACCCATTTGACTGACATTCAAAACAGCGACATCACCTTTGCCGAGCAGTCCCGTAAGACCCTGCTGGCCTGGGGGCGTCTGCCGCATCTCGTGCGTAAAGGAAACGCAAAGATTAGCCTTTCGCTGAAGAATCCCGAAGCCTATACCGTGTATGCCCTCTCCACGAGCGGCAAGCGCACAGGCAAGGTCAATTCGTCGGTGGTGGCTGGAAAGCTCTGCTTTACAGCGGCTACGGATTGCATGCCGGGCACAGCCACGCTGCTGTATGAAATTACGCGTTTGCCTCAACAGGGTCAATAAGGGAAACCCAATCACCGGTCCGTCATCCCTCACCTGTTTTTTATTACAAAAGACGCGCTTTTTTCCTCCTAAAAGGGGATCATTTTTGGTTAACTATTAACCCGTTCAAAATTGGGACGGGAAGGATGATGACGTAACAACGAGCCGGTGATTGGATTATGGAAAAGAATTACGATCCGCAAGCAGTCGAAACCAAGTGGTATCAATGGTGGGAGGAGAATAAACACTTCCACGCCGATTCCTCGCAGGAAGGCGCCCCCTATAGCGTCGTCATTCCGCCGCCGAACGTGACCGGCATCCTGCACATGGGCCACGCGCTGAACAATACGATTCAGGATGTGCTGGTGCGCTGGCGCCGGATGCAGGGACGCAACACCGTCTGGATTCCCGGAACCGACCATGCCGGTATCGCGACGCAGAATGTCGTGGAAAAAGCCTTGCGCAAGGAGGGCCTCTCCCGGCGCGATCTGGGCCGTGAAAAATTTCTGGAACGTGTCTGGGAGTGGAAGCAGCAGTATGGCAACACGATCGTGGGACAGTTGCGGAAGCTCGGCGCAAGCTGCGACTGGTCACGTGAACGCTTCACCATGGACGCCGGGCTGAGCGAAGCTGTCTCCGAAGTCTTCTGCCGTCTGTATGAAGAAGGCTTGATCTATCGCGGCAACTACATCGTGAACTGGTGTCCGCGCTGCCATACCGCGCTCTCGGATGAAGAGAGCGAACACGTGGATACGATCGGCAACCTGTGGCATATCCGCTACCCGATCCCTGGCGGCGGCGAAGTGGTTGTCGCGACGACCCGTCCCGAGACCATGCTGGGCGATACCGCGGTCGCGGTCAATCCGGCTGATGAGCGCTATCAGGCGTTGATCGGCAAGACCGTGATGCTCCCCCTGATGAACCGCGAGATCCCGGTGGTTGCGGATGATTATGTGGACCGCGCCTTCGGAACCGGCGTTGTGAAGATCACGCCTGCGCATGATCCCAATGACTTCCAGGTGGCGAAGCGCCACAACCTGCCCATGCTGGACGTCATGACCGGCGAGGGCAACATGAACACAGAGGCCGGCAAGTATGCGGGCATGGACCGCTTCGCCTGCCGCAAGCAGGTGGTTGCTGATCTCGATGCGCTCGGCTTGCTCGTGAAGGTCGATCCGCATCCGCATGCGGTCGGACACTGCTACCGGTGCGACACCGTTGTCGAGCCGCGCCTCTCCAAGCAGTGGTTTGTGAAGATGAAGCCGCTCGCCGCTCCGGCCATCGAAGCTGTGCGCTCCGGCCGCATCACCTTTACCCCGCAACGCTGGGAAAAGACCTATTTTGACTGGATGGAAAATATCCGCGACTGGTGCATCTCGCGTCAGATCTGGTGGGGTCATCGCATTCCGGTCTTCACCTGCGAAACCTGCGAGCTGGAATGGGCTGCAAAGACCGCGCCCGCAATCTGCCCGAAGTGCGGCGCAACCAATATCACGCAAGATGAAGACGTGCTGGATACGTGGTTCTCGTCCTGGCTCTGGCCCTTCAGCACTTTTGGCTGGCCGCACGAAAACAAGGACTTGAAATTCTATTATCCGACCAACGATCTGGCGACGGCACCGGAAATTATCTTCTTCTGGGTGGCGCGTATGATCATGGCCGGGTGTAAGTTTATGGGTGACATCCCCTTTAGCAATGTCTATATCCACGGCACGGTGCGAGATGACAAGGGACGCAAGATGAGCAAGAGCCTGGGCAACTCCATTGACCCGCTCGACATCATCTCCCAATACAGCGCAGACTCCCTGCGCTTCAGCCTCATGCTGATCACCTCCGCCGGCATGGATGTCCAAGTGAACATGGAGAAGTTCGAAATCGGCCGTAACTTCGGCACCAAGATCTGGAATGCCGCGCGCTTCATGCAGATGCAGCTGGAAAAGATGGCCGAGGCGACGGGCAAGTCGTCCGCTCTATCTGTCCAAGAACTGGTGTTGAATCCAGAGTTGCTGCGCGATGATGACCGCCATGTGCTGGACTCTTTGTCGACCACGATCGCTGAGATGACCGAGCATCTGGAGAAGTTCCGCCTGCAGGATGGCGCCCTGGCCATCTATAATTTCGTCTGGAGCAACTTCTGCGACTGGTATCTCGAATATGCCAAGCAGGATCTGTACGGCACGGACGAAGCGCGCCGCGCACAGGTGCTGGCCGTGATGACCGACGTCTTCTCGAAGTCCATCAAGCTGCTGCATCCCTACATGCCCTTCATCACCGAAGAGCTCTGGCACGAGATGGGCTATGGCAAACCCGAAGAGACCATTATGCGCGCGCCCTGGCCGAAGCCCTATTCGGACGAGCAGCGCAAGGCCTGGGGGCTCAGCGCAGCGACTACGGCGTATGTCACAGAGAAACGTGAACTCGTGACCGCCGGTCGCGCCTTGCGCGCTGAATACAATGTTGCGCCGTCCAAGGCTGTGAACTATGTGTTGCAGGCGGTTGACGAGGCGACAGCCAAGCGGCTGACCGCTGACCTCGACAGCCTCAAGCAGCAACTTCGCGCGGAAGGGCTGGACATCGTGACAGGCGGCGGCGAGAAGGCCATGCCGGGTACGCTCTGCAAGCTCGGCACGATCTACCTCTCCCTCGAAGGCCTCGTGGACGTAGCGGCTGAGTCGGCTCGCATCAAGACGGAGATCGACAAGTCGAAAGGCTTCTTGAGCAGCGTGATCGCCAAGCTTTCGAATGAAACCTTCGTGTCGAAGGCACCCCCCGTGGTCATTGAACAGCAGCGCGCCCGCCAAAAAGAATTGATTGAGACGATTGAACGACTGGAAAAACTTTACAAGACGTTCAGTGCATAAAAATAGGAGTTAAAGAGATGAGTGATTTATGTCCCTGTGGCAGTGGTCAGAATTTTGATGTCTGCTGCGAACCGTTTCTGTTGGAGCAGGCATCGCCCAAGACCGCATCCCAGTTGATGCGCTCTCGCTACTGCGCCTACGCCATGGGCGTGATTGATTATCTGTACAAGACCTCCGGGCCTAGCGTGCGCAAGGAGTTCGATGCTGAGAACAGCCGTAAGTGGGCAGAGTCCGCCAAGTGGAACGGCATGGAGATCGTCAAGGCCGAGGGCGGCTCCGAGACAGACACGACCGGAACCGTTGAATTCATTGCGCGGTATGCAGTGAAGGAAAACGACTTTGAACATCACGAGCTGGCGCAGTTTGAAAAGATCGATGGCAAGTGGACGTTTATCGACGGCAAGATTTTCGGGACCGAACCGATCCGCCGCGAAATGCCGAAGGTCGGACGCAACGACCCCTGTATCTGCGGTAGCGGCAAGAAGTACAAGAAGTGTTGCGGGCAGGCGAAGGGCGAGTAATGGACGTTAAAGCATTTATCTTTGACTTGGATGGCACCCTGATCGACTCCGAGATGCTCTGGGTGGCTGCGATGGTCGCCTATCTTGCGGATCATGGCTGCACCATCTCCCGCCAGGAGATGATGAAGATCATCGTGGGCCATTCCTGGTTTGACATCTATCGCAAAGTGATTACGCTGGCGCCTGAATTGAAGGTCGTCACGATTCAGGAGATGGCCCTACAATTGCGCGCCTATTATGTGCGCCAATGTCAAGACACGGGAAGTATTCTGATTCCCACATCTGTGACGCTGCTCAAGTCGCTCGCAAATAATTATCCCGTGATCATCGTCTCCGGCTCGCCGCATAACGATGTTGAGAACGCGGTCCGCCTGATGGAAGCGGAAGCGCATGTGAAGTTTGTGCTGGGCTCTGAAGATTATGAGAACGGCAAGCCGGCGCCCGATGGCTTCCTGCTCGGCGCGAAGAAGCTGGGCGTTGCTCCGCAGCAGTGCGTCGTGTTCGAAGACTCCGGCGCGGGCGTGCGCTCGGCAAAGGCTGCCGGCATGTACTGCGTTGCGCTTTCGCGTCCGGTCGAACATCCCCAGGATCTCTCGCCCGCGGACTGGATTCTCGAAGACCTGGCCGACTTCTCCGTCGAAGGGATCAAGCTATGAACAAACTTATTTTACCGTTAGGCATCTATGAGGCGAATTGCGTGATCCTGTGGCAGGATCCGAACCAGGCGTGGCTCTTCGATCCGGGGTATGATGCGGCGACGATCTTTGCAGCGCTGAAGAAAGAAAATCTTCAGGTGGGTGTGATTGTTCTGACCCATGCGCACTTCGATCATATCTCTGCGCTGAATGAGGTGCTGGCACGTTATCCTGTGCCCGTCTATCTCCATGCGGATGATGTCGCCATGGCCTTCTCGCCGATGAACCAGATGCCGCCCTATACCAGCACGAAGCGTCCGGCGTCGCTCGACACCTCCAAGGGCGATGGCGATACGCTGACCTGCGGCGGGCTGACCGCGACCTTCATCCATACTCCCGGACATACCCCCGGAAGCTGGTGCACGTATTTCACATCTGAAAATCTGATGGTGACCGGCGACACGCTCTTTGCAGGCTCCATCGGACGCACGGATTTTCCCGGCGGCAGCATGGAGCAGATGGAGGCCTCCCTGCTCAAGCTCAAACAAATGCCGGATGCGGTCCGTATCATCTGCGGACATGGCCTTGAATCAACACTCGGCGAAGAGAAACGTTCAAACCCCTATTTGTAAGCGACGGAGGAATATGGGAATGTTTGGAATACTGGGAAATTGGAGAAAAACGGCCGTCAATCTGGAGGGACGCGCTCTGTCGCGTCCGGCCACGACAAAGCGTGGCCCTCCAAAGGCGTGTATTCCCCACTATTCCATCATTCCATTATTCCACTATTCCAATTCTCTGTAAGTGTTAAACGAAAGGACGTGACATTATGGCCATTGACCTCAAGGCAGCATACAAGACAATCATGGACGACCATTTCACACCGGAGATGGAAATTTCGTTTATCGATGGCAGCAAACGTCAGACACTGAAATTCGAAAAGGTGTCCTGGGTCATCGACGGCGAAAACAAGGGGTTGCGCTATGGCGAGAATCCTGGCCAGGAAGCCGCCATGTATAAGCTCGTCAATGGCAATCTCGTGCTGGGCGATGTGACCGCACTCGCGCCCGGACACTATCTCGCCTCTGATCCGGAGTTGCTCCAGTCCGGCAAGCATCCCGGCAAGACCAATCTCACGGATGCCGACAATGCGCTCAACATCCTGCGCTATCTCGACGACACGCCCTGCGCCATCATCGTGAAGCATAACAACCCCTGCGGCGTGGCCAAGGCTCCGACGTTGGCTGAAGCCTATTTCCGCGCCAACAAGGCTGACCGCCTGGCCGCTTTCGGCGGATGCATTGCGCTGAACCGCGAAGTGGATCTCGAGACTGCGAAGCTGGTTGCGGATGCATACGCCGAGGTCGTGGTCGCCCCGGAGTTCGCGCCCGGCGTGATGGAGATTTTCAACACCAAGAAAAATTTGCGCGTGATGCGTATCAACAACATGGCCAAGCTCACAAGCTTCGTGGCGCAGCGCGTGGTGGACTTCAAATCGCTCATCGATGGTGGTCTGGTGGCGCAGTGGTCCTTCGTCCCGGAAGCGCGCAAGGCCTCCCAGCTCATGCTGGCGGAGTGCACGACCAAGGACGGCGTGGTGCACAAGACCAAGCGCGTGCCAACCGCCCAGGAATACGACGACCTCATTTTCGGCTGGCTCGTGGAAGCCGGCGTGACCAGCAACTCCGTGCTCTACATCAAGGACGGTGCAACCGTCGGCATTGGCACGGGCGAGCAGGACCGCGTGGGCGTCGCAGAAATCGCGCGCGACAAGGCCTATCGTAAGCTGGCGGACTGGATTGCCTGGGAAAAATATACGACCCCCTACAACGAGCTGGCGATGAAGTTCGGCGATGAAGGAACGAAGCGCATGTCCGAGATCGACGAAGAGGTCAAGGCCAAGCATGGCGGCTTGCAGGGATGCAGCATGGTCTCCGACGCCTTCTTCCCCTTCCGCGATGGAGCAGAGGTGGGTATCCGCGAAGGCATCACCGCGATCGTCCAGCCCGGCGGCGCGATGCGCGACTGGGATGTGATCGACTGCTGCAACGACGCCAACGTCGCCATGGTCTTCACCGGCCAGCGCAGCTTCCGGCATTAAGGTGTGCCGGAAAATTGCCTTACTGCCTTATTGCGTGATTGCCTTATTGGTGCTTCGCTCTTGACATGCGCCCAAGTCAGAAAAGTATCGAAGGCAATAGAGAGCAGGGAAACTATCAGATGAAGTCAGAACGACCAGAGATTTTCGCCGCTTCTTTCGGACTGGCCTCTGTTATTTTTTTTGCAAAAGGTTTACTGGCCATCTTCTGGCAGAAGATCCCCTGCATGGGTTGGTTCTGGATATTGATGGGCGTAACAGCCGCGATCGGATGCGGATGGGCATGTATGAAGGCACGAAAACGAAAGTGAAAGACTTGTCTCTCCCCTGTCATTCCAAACCGTACGTACGATGTTAGTTTTCAAAATGAAAAACAGAGCCGGGCTTGGCTTGAAGAAGAGCTTCTCTTATCTGCGGTAAGAGCGGTTGTAATGTTTCGTATCGACTGTTAGGGCCATGAAGAATAATTAAGCAGACATCAAGCCCCGTCAAATTCTGTTGATGGACAATGTTGGAGTCCATGGTGATAAAGACATCAAAGTCAGGTTCAACGCGTTTCAGTAACGCACCGTTGGTTACACCAGCCCAACCTTGTCGCGGAACTGTGGTCACAGCGTGATCGGGGAGATCTCTCACGAGTCGGACAGGAAGGCATTCGTCCAGAATGATCTTCATGCAGGAACTGCCTCCAGCATATCTCGTTTGGCGGCTTCCAACACGGCAACAACCTGCTCCCGTGTCACGGTTGGGAAGTCATACAAGAAAAGGTCAATCGAGTCACCCTGTTCCAGGCAATCCAGCAAGTTTTTCGCCGGCACGCGAGTTCCAGCAAAAACCGGATCGCCCCCAAGAATATCAGGAGACGATGTAATGATATTTTCTAAACCTTTCATGTGTAATAATATGCCAAAAAAGCGTGAACAACGCAAGTCACCTCCTCGTTATATTGAATATCACGGCGGTTTTTCGGTTGCTATTTTTGAAAGCCATCGTTAATATTCATTCCATTGCACGTGAAACAAATAGGACCGAACCATGAATACACGCCATGATCTTCAAGAGGGTACACCGTTTATAGCACCCGATGTCTGTTTTGATCGCATTGCGCCGGATGTGGTCTTTCATCCGGGCTGCCGGTTGTCAGGGGCGGAGCTTTCGATTGGCCCTGGTTGCGTGATCGGCGCGGAGGCGCCGGCCACCCTCAACAACTGCCAACTGGGCGCGCGCGTTCATCTGGCGGGCGGCTTCTTTGAGGGCGCGACCTTCCTGGACGATGCCAAGGCCGCGAGTTGCGCGCATGTGCGTCCGGGATGTTTGCTCGAAGAGGGCGCCTCCATTGCGCACAGCGTGGGCATCAAGCAGACGATCTTCATGCCGTGGGTCACCTCCGGCAGCCTGATCAATTTCTGTGATGCGCTCATGGCCGGCGGCACCAGCCGCAAGAACCATTCAGAGATCGGCTCCTCCTACATCCATTTCAACTTCACGCCGCATCAGGACAAGGCGACCGCCTCACTGGTCGGAGATGTGCCCAATGGCGTGCTGCTGAATCAGGACCCCATTTTCCTGGGTGGCCAGGGCGGCATGGTGGGGCCGTGCAAGATCGCGTATGGCACGGTCATCCCTGCCGGACAGATCTGGCGTGGCGACGTGGATGAGCCGGGGCAGCTCGTGGCGCGTGCGGGCTTTAAGCGCAATATCGAGATGAAATACGATGCGCATAAATTCTCAAGCGTCACCCATATTGTCCACAACAACCTCACCTATATCGGCAACATCCTGGCCCTCGATGCCTGGTACCGCGTGGTGCGTGCTGCATATATGAGCGCAGACCCGTTCCAGAACGCGTGCTTTGTCGGCGCGCGTACACGCCTTGCAGAGGTTCTGAAAGAGCGCTTCATGCGTCTTAATGAGCTGATGGAGAAGGTTCAGCAATCATTTGAGAACGATGCTGCGCCGCAGGACGACAATCAAAAAGTGGTCAAGCAGTGGGCGACAGCCAAAGCGTCGCTCAAGCAGATGATTGAGTCGCGCGAAGCTGCCGTGGTTCCCAGCGAAGTGAAGGCGATCGTCAAAGGCCTTCCGGCGAAAGAGTATCTCAAAGAGATTCAGGCGCTCTCCCCTGTGGACGCCTACATCCTCACGATGTGGCTCACCTATCACGTTGCTTTGACTGAAAAACTCATCCCCTCCGAAAGCGCCTCCTGCTGCGGTTAAGACCGCCTATAACCATGGGGAAAACTGCCCGAAACCAGCCCTTGACCTGTAATAGAGATCACGCTATAGTATAACTCGTTTAAATTGAGGAGAGCAGTTATGAAAAAGATGATACGTACAGCGTTTCTCGTTCTGACAGCAATAACCCTGACCGCAGCAATCGCCGGCTGTAAAAAAGATGAGACAGCGACACCTAAACCCCCGGCGGCTCCGAAAGATCATCCCGCGCATTAATTGGGAAGGGCGGCATGAACGTTAAAATGGACGGTCAGGCAGCCATCGTCTGCGGACGGGCATTTCTATTTTGCCTGCTGTTGACGGCCTGCGGATGCTTTAAAACGAACAGCAGATACGGCGTGGTCACCGCAGATATCAGTGAGGCCATCACGCGACATATTGCTGAGCAGACTCGCGCGGGCAGTGGCACATTCAATTTGTCATTTAACGGCAAGCATCTTAAGCTGCGCCTTGTTCGCATACACTTTGAATATCTTGCTGTCCTGACACCGACCCAGCATTTTGCTTGCGTCGACCTCGCCGCTGAAGACGGGGACTTCTATGACGTGGATTTCTATCTCGAGGGCAGGCCCGGAACCATGAAAGTCACCGAGACCACCGTCCATAAGCTCAACGGCCAGCCGTTCTATCTCTGGGAACAGCAGAAGGACAAAACGTGGGCACGCGTCCCAGTTGACGGAGCATCCCATCAACTGCTCGGCGTGATCAAAGAGCGGGACACATTTGATTTCATCTATGAGGCAACGCTCCCAAAAATCGCGGGCGGCGCAAAAGTATGGCTGCCGATGCCGCAATCCGATGCCTTTCAGACAGTCACGGTGAAAGAGCTCACGTTTCCTGCGGCACATCGGATCCTGGAGGACTCCGCGCACGGCAACAAAGTCGTATTTATGGAGCTTGAGCCTAAACACAGCGGAACGAAGATTGCGATGGTGTTTCATGTCGTGCGCTTGGAAAAAGGTGCCTACAGCGCTGACAAAGCCGATGCTGAAAAATATCTCAAGGCCGATGCGCTGATCCCTCAAGACAAGCGCTTCGATAAAATAGTCAAAGAGATCCTCAATAACAAAGAGAACGATCTTGTGCGGTCCCGGGCGATCTATGACCACATCATCGACCACATGCGCTACATGAAATACGGGGAAGGCTGGGGCAAGGGAGATGCCGTCCATGCCTGCAACTCGCTCTATGGCAACTGCACGGACTTTCACTCCTACTTTATTGCGCTCGCTCGCTCGGCCCATATTCCGGCCCGCTTTGCAATAGGTGCGGCGCTTCCGTCTGAGCGCAATGAAGGCGGTGTCGACGGCTACCACTGCTGGGCGGAGTTCTACGCGGAAGGAAAATGGTGGCCAGTGGATATCAGCGAGGCCGACAAGTACAACGAGCTTGGAATTTATTATTTTGGACATCACCCGGCCAACAGGTTTGAGTTCACCGTGGGACGCGATCTCAAGGTCGACCCATCGCCGGCATCCGGCCCTATTAATTTTCTCGCCTATCCTGTACTGGAGGTTGACAACAAGCCAGTCAAGGCGGAGACGTTCTTCTCATTTAAACGCTGATTCGTCGCGACCGGAAAAAGGCGCGTCCACACCCAAGAGGTCTATGAATACTAAACTACTCGATCCCTTTATGGCGCATCTCGGTTTGGAAGCTGAACTCCTCGCGCCTGGGCAGGCGCGGGTGTGGGGCACGCTTCAGCCCGAACACCTCAACAGCTTCGGCTCCGCGCATGGCGGTTACCTCTATACGCTGGCGGATGCAGCCTTTGCGCTGGCTGCCAATGCGCATGGTCCGCTGGCTGTGGCGCTCTCCACTCACATGGAATATATGAAGACCGTCAAAGCCGGCGAGGTCGTGGAGGCCAAGGCGCGCGAAGTCAACCTTGGCGGCCGCACCGCCCTCTATCATGTCGATGTCTGCTGCGGCGAGACCCTGCTGGCACAGTTCACCGGCACCGCTTACCGCAAACCAGAAACGAAATCCTGGCTGGCAGATCTAATAAAATGATCTGTAACCTTACATTACCAAAAGGATTGCTTTGTGCTTTCCTGCTCTTGGCCAGTTCGTCAGCAGAGGCGAGCATATCGCTATCAGTCCCATCACAGCGCAATATCGTGAAATTTTTGCAGTATGCACCGGTTCAATCCGTTACGAATTCGCCTGTTAACACATGGGTTCCTGCCTGCGAGGTTCTGAAGGAGAAAAAAGTAGAAGGACGCAGTAATAAGCAAGCGCATCTTTTCAATGGCATTATATTAATTGGTTTGTTTGGCCCCATTTTCTTTCTAGGTGTGCTTGCAATCGCGTATTCTGGTTCTAGCAAAAGATTGTCCCGATGGGATAAAGCAATCATTGGCATTGCGGCGACGGTCTTTATTCTGGCTCTAGTAGGTTTCAAACTCGTGGGCTTGAACCGATTCGCATATATGGACGATTACTCCTTTCCAGAGTATTTAGTCTCCAGCATCTCGACTAATATTGTCGTCGTCCACGAAAAGATGGACGTGTCGTATAAAAAAATGTTTAAGTCCAGGCGAAGTATCCTTTTTAGAGACAGAAGTATGAGAATTGTGAGCACAAACGAATTGGCCACACTGCTTCTGGCACAGGCGGAAGAGATTCGCATGTTCAAGCAGGCGACGACGCTAAAAAATCCAGAATAGCGTGTGACGGGGGCCGTTTCCGGAGCTTACTCAACCCCGTTGGGGTAGGCACTTCTATTGTGTGGCTTTTCCTAGGGTAGCGGAGTACCGCAACCCTAGGCTGGTGGATGCAACCCCGGTGGGGTTGTCTGACCCGAAGGGGCAGCGTTGTCGAATAGGGCTGGATGGACTACCTGCCCCGAAAAGGCTGTGGTGTATCGTATTATATGGGGCCGTTGGGATTGTCTGCCCCGAAGGGGCTGCGTAATACAGCCCAGGGTTGCGGTATTTCCGCTACCCTGGGGTATGGGGCGAAACAATCCGCCTACCCCAACGGGGTTGCGTCACATTCCCCGGGATTGCACCCGTCCACAAACCTGTTTGGAGTTCCGCCTTTAGGCTGGCTTGCTTATAATTTGAATTACTGACCATTGCATTCCCGCACTTGACGAAGAATCATTATTGAGGCATACTGAAAAACTCATCAGGAGGCATCACTTTGACACCACCACCTAAGAAAGGCCATCGAGATGAATTTATCGCGCTTTGCGGGGTATGGTCTGATGAAGAGAGAAACACAATGAACACAATAAAAACACTCTCATATTTAGCACTTGTTTTGGTCACGCCCGTCTGTTCAGCATTCGGGGCAGAGAAAACTCAACACAATTTTGATAAATGGGAGAAGGAGGTCTCTGCATACGAGAAAGCGGATGCCACGATTCCTCCGCCCAAAGGCGCGATCCTCTTTATCGGCTCCTCCACCATCCGCATGTGGAAGACCCTTGCAAAGGATTTTTCGAAACACACCGTCATCAACCGCGGCTTTGGCGGCTCGCAGATTGTGGACGCCACCCATTTTGCACCGCGCATTATTTTTCCGTATGCGCCTAAGGCTGTTTACCTCCGCTCCGGCGGCAATGACCTCTGGGCAGGAAAATCGGCTGAAGAGGTCTTTGGGGACTTCACAAACTTTGTCACCACGGTGCATGCCCAGCTTCCGGAGACCGATATTATCTACATCTCCTTCGGCCCCTGCAACTCGCGCTTGAAGCAGGCGGGCATTACGAAAACCCTCAATGACCTGATCGCTGACTTCATCAAAGGGAAAGCGCATCTCCGGTACATTGAAATATACGACATGGCTCAGGGAGCTGATGGCAAGCCGCGCGCCGAGCTCTTTCTCAAAGACCAGCTCCACTTCAATGCCGATGGCTACAAACTGATGGCCGACCGCGTCCGTCCGGACTTAGACAGGTATATCAAGCCCAGCAAATGAAGATCATTAACTTGCCAATAAATTGATTATTCTCAGCTAATTAACCGAATTAAGCTAATTCCAATTCGTTCCATTCGTTTAATTCGTTGATAAAAGGTGCTCATTCGGCGAGTTTATGCTGCCTACTTGAACGTCACTTCAACATCATCGAAGTCGATCAGGCCGGAGCACTTGTCATTTGTCAGGGCCATGCCTGCTTTAACCGCATCCTTGGGGACCAACCCGATTTGTTCAATCGTTTTCCAGAAACCTTTATACTCCGGCAGGTTTCCGAAAACAAAATGAATCTCTTTTCCGTTCTTGTCGTAAAAGATGATAAAGGCTGCTGGCTTTCCCTTGGACCCCGGGGCGAGCGTGGCTCGGCATCGTGCGGAGAGGGTTACAGTTTTTGCATCCGCAGGAAACTCAATCGACTGCCAAATGTATTCACTCCTCACGGATCCATCATTATTAAGGGGAACATTCTTAAACCTGAGAAATGTATTCTTGTTCTCCTTTTCCACAGTCACAAAGTCTCCATATACCCATCCCTCTACTTTGCCGGTGACGATCTTTTCGAGATCCCCATTTGCGACAATATTCTTTCCGCGGGGTGCCTTTGCCGTTGTCCCGCCGCTCCCATTCGCTGTGCTGCCGGCCAGCAATGCGGCCTTCTCGGTTGCCAGTTGCTTGGCGAGTTCAGGATTCGAAGAAGCCTTGGTCTGGAGCGTCGCGAGAAAGCGCAGATAGTCGGCGTCGGACTGTTTTTTGCGCTTGGCAAAGTCATTGTTGAGCTGTTCGAGTTTGGTCAGCAACGCTTTGCGTGTGCCTTGAAGTTTCATCTTGGGCAGCGCGGCAGGCAGCTCGGGATCAAGTGTCCCTGCAACGGCCGCCTCGCGCTCTTTGACGACAGCGGCGACCACTTCAAGCTCGCCCTTGGCTGTGGCGGATTTCTCGATGCCATCCAGCGCCGAGAGATAGGGCTTGGTCGCAACGGCGACAGCCTCCTGCTTCTGCCTGTCCAGCGCCTCATCCGCAGCCTTGTGCTTCGCCGCGGACCCTGCCAGCTCCGGCAGCAGCTCCTGCGCGTTGAGCATGGCAGCCACTACCATCATTATCAAATAAATGCTCTTGGTCATTACCTCGCCTCCACTTGGAAATTGGATATTCCTTGTTGGTTGTTGAATATTCATCCCCGCCTACTTAAACGTCACCACGACATCATCGAAGTCGAACTGCCCAGGACAACCTCCGGTGGAAATCCTAATATGCAGTTTAAGTGAATCAATGGGAATTGCCTGTTCGCTAACAAACTCTTTCCAGACGCCATTTTTAACAGTTCGGCCTTGTACCTGAAAGAGCTTAATCTCTTTGTTGTTATCATCACAAATACGTGCATAGAGAACAGGCCAATTGGCCTTTGCCGGTATAACAGTGACATTTTGCGTTCTAATCCGAACGGTCATTGTGATGCGTTCTGCTTTTGCCGGAATCGGCGATTCAATCGTCTGGTTTATGGAGAGAGAGTCCGCTGTGCCATCTCTATAAGCTGTTTTCACGTCGAACCGTACAAACTTATTCCCTTTCTCTGTCTCAACTGTCACGGTTTGCGAATTCTGCCACCCCTCCGGTTTGCCTTCAGCGAGCTTCTCAAAATCGCCGTTGACGACAACATTCTTCGAGTTCGCTTTCTTAGACGACTTTCCGCATTCGGTCAAAGCCGAACAGCCGTCCTCCAACAGTGCGGACTTTTCAGCGGCGAGCTGTTTGGCGAGTTCGGGGTTTGAGGAAGCCTTGGTTTGGAGCGTCGCGAGAAAACGCAGGTAGTCGGCGTCAGTCTGTTTCCTGCGCCGCGCGAAGTCAGCGTTGAGCTGTTCGAGTTTGGTCATCAGTGCCTTACGTGTGCCCAGGAGGTTCATCTTGGGCAATGCGGCAGGCAGCTCGGGGCCAAGGGTCCCTGCAAGGGCTGCCTCGCGCTCATTGTTGATTGCGGCGACCAGTTTAAGCTCGCCCTTGGCCGTGGCTGTTTTCTCAAGGCTATCGAGCGCGGACAGATAGGGCTTTGTCGCAAGAGCGACGGACTCCCTCTTCTGTTTGTACAGCGCTTCATAAGCAGCCTTCTGCCTCGCCGCAGGCCCTGCCAGCTCCGGCAGCAGCTCCTGCGCAAAGGAGGCAGGAACAATGGGTGAAAGACCAAGAGCCAAAATAATAATAAGTCCCCGGCAACCGCCCTGAAACATCGAAGGATTTTTCATGATTCGCTATTCCTTTCGAGAGTGACTGCACATGCACTAAAATTCACTATGCTACGCATAACAGCCATAGGTTATTTATATATTGAACTTTAACTTATTTAGAGAGGAAATGTCAAGCTTCTACTGCGTGTTGAACGCTGGCGCGGTTTGTTGTGGGCCGCGAAACCCTGCAAATAGCTATTTCTTCTCAAGCGTCATCACCGTGAGATTGCGCCAGAGAGCTTTTGTTTCGTAGGTGGCGAGGCCGAAGGGTTTTGTTTTGTCGATGTCGCTGCCCGCTCGCAGGGTGAAGGCTGAGCTGCTCTCAAACGGGACTTTCGCTGTGTAGAGCGTGTCGTTTAAAAACACCTCAAGCAGTCCTGGCGTCACGCGCACGCGCAAGGTGTACCAGACGTCGTTTTTAAACACGACACCTTCGGAGTACTGGTTTTCAGAGGCATCCAGGAAGTTGATCGACGAGATGCCGCAGAGACCGCCGCCCCAGCCGCCGATCACGACGGTGCAGGCGTTGGATTCGACAGGGATGGTCATGGCGACAAAGAAGTCGGAGCCCTCTTTGCGCAGGGCCTCCATCTTGACTTCGTATGACATGGTCGGAAAGCTGTTGGTGTAGGCGAGGCCGGTGAGCGGCTTGCCGAGTCCGCACGAGATCACGCCATTCGAGAGCGCCTCGACTTTGCCGTTTCCCCAGATGTCCGCAGTCTTCCAGCCTGACAGATCCTTGCCGTTAAAAAGCGCAACTGTCTCTGCATGCAAAGAGAGTGCGCTCACCATGATCAGTGCGAGAAAGATTGTCTTCATGGACAATAAAATAGCACTAAAAGGTGTATTAAGGCAAGGCCCCTTTTAGATCAAGCCGCGCGCGATCATCGCCTCTGCGATCTGGACTGCGTTCTGTGCGGCGCCCTTGCGGATATTGTCGCCGCAGCACCACAAGGCCATGCCGTTCTCGCGGCTGGTGTCAATGCGGATGCGGCCCACGCCCACGTCATCGCCGTGCTGGATGTCGAGCGGCAGCGGATACTGGCTGGAGGAGAGATCGTCGATGAGCTTCACGCCCGCCGATTTCCTGATCACGTCACGGACCTCGTCCGGGGTGAACGGGTTCGTGAACTGCGCATGGATGGCGACGCTGTGCGCAAAGAAGACCGGCACGCGCACGCAGGTGCAGCCGATCTGCAGATCCGGCGCGCCCAGGATCTTGCGCGACTCGAAGGTCATCTTCGCCTCTTCAGTCGTGAAGCCCGGCATCTCCTTCTTCGCGCTGCCGATCTGGGGCAGGACGTTAAAGGCGATCTGGTGGGGATAGGCGGATTTCTGCACGTTCGCGAGACATGCGTCAGCAGGGGTGTTCCCGCTGGCAACGTATGCACGCACCTGCGCATCGAGTTCATCGATGGCGGAACGGCCGGTTCCGCTGACGGACTGGAAGGTGACGGCGGTCATGTGCTTCAGGGGGTTCACGCGATGCAGCGGGGCGATGCCCATCAGGGTGATGATGGTCGAGCAATTCGGATTCGCAATAAAGCCCTGGTGCTGATCAAGCGCTTCCGGGTTGATTTCGGGGATCACGAGGGGGACACGGTCATCCATGCGGAAATCATCGCCATTGTCAATCACGACTGCGCCGCGCTTGACAGCCTCCCAGCCCCACATCTTCGAGGCGCCCTTGGAGCCTTCGGTACCCGCGAAAAGGACGATGTCGAGTCCATCAAAAGAGTCGGCCTTTGTCTCCAGCACATGAAACGTTTCGCCCGCGACCTCTTCGTCGCGTTCACGCGTGGCAAGAATACGGATTTCACTGGCCGGGAAGTTGCGCTGACGCAAGACCTTGACCATCTCTGTTCCGACAGCGCCAATACCAACGAGACCAACTTTATACTGTTTCATAATGCCTTTCTGTGTCGTCCTTCAAGACCCCTGTCGCAGGGCCGACCTCTTCTTCTTTAGAAAGAAAGTGGATTAGAATATCGAAAACTGTCCTGGTTCGCAATGAGAAATTTGGATTGAATTAATCGAGGAGCCTATGAGATAATACCTCCCATTACCTATGATCTCCATTGAAATACTGATCGCCTATATCGCCCTGCTCACAACCCTTCTACTGGTGTTGTTTGTTTGGCAGCTGTTCTTTAAACGCACTGTAAATAGCCAAGCGGAAGGCCAGATGCGGGATGAATTTGAGCGTAGCCGCAACCAGGCCGCAACGGAATCGCGTGGCCTGCGGGATGAAGTGGGCACCCGCATGGACGCCCTGCGGCGCTCCCTCGCGGAGACCTCGGTCTTGCAGCGTCAGGAGCAAACCGAGAATTATAATCGCCTGCTCGAAACCGTGCAGGCGCGTCTGGAGAGCATTCGCCAGGCTGTGACCAACGAACTCGAAAAGGTGCGCGCCGACAATGCGGCGCAGCTTGAAGAGATGCGCAAGACCGTGGACGAGAAGCTGCATGAGACCCTTGAGAAGCGCCTGGGCGAGCGCTTTGAAATCGTGAGTAAGCGTTTGGAAGATGTGGCGCGCGGACTGGGCGAGATGCAGCAGCTGGCGACTGGCGTGGGCGATTTGAAGAGTCTGCTGACGAACGTCAAGAGCCGCGGCACCTGGGGCGAATATCAACTGGGTGCCATCCTTGAGCAGATTTTCACGCCCGACCAATACGCGATGAATGTCCGGGTGAACCCCAAATCATCAGAGGTCGTGGAATATGCGATCCGCCTGCCCGGGCGAAACGATACGGCACCGGTCTGGCTGCCGATCGACGCCAAGTTTCCCAAGGAAGATTACGAGCGGGTGCAGGCTGCTGCGGAGGCCAGCGACAAAGAGGCGCTCGAGGCAGGGCTCAAGGCGTTGGAGCGGCGCATCCGCGATTCCGCCAAAGACATCCGCGACAAGTATCTCTTTCCGCCCTTCACGACGGATTTCGGAATCCTCTTCCTGCCGACGGAAGGCCTCTATGCCGAAGTGCTGCGCAGGCCTGGCCTGGTGGACGACCTGCAGCGGCTCTACCGCGTGAACGTGTCAGGTCCGACGACCTTGATGGCCATGTTGAACAGCCTGCAGATGGGTTTCAGGACTCTGGCTATTGAGAAGCGCAGCAGCGAGGTCTGGCAAGTGCTGGCCGCGGTCAAGACCGAGTTTGTCAAGTTTGGCGATGTGTTCGAGCGGCTGCAAAAGAAGCTGAACGAAGCGGACAAGGTGATCGAAGACGCGGGCGTACGCACACGGAAGATGAGTCGCGCGCTCAAACACGTCGAGACCATTCCGGAGCTAGAGGCGCAAGTCCTGCTGGGCGATGTCGAGGCGGAGCCGGAGAGCCCGGCCGAAGTGGAGCCGTAAAAAAGGGATGTGTGTATGGAAGAGATGTTTATCCAGTTTTGTGAAACCCTAACAAACAACCCCTGGTTACAGGCGCTGGTCATTATTGTCTTCACCTGCTTTATCGAAGATCCAGCCCGCTGTGCCGTGGTGGTGATGCTCAAGACCAATCTCATCGCCAATTGGTGGCTCACCTTTGCCTCCATGACGATCGGTGGCATGGTGGGGGATATTGGGCTCTACGTGATTGGTCGCTTTGCGATGGACCTCCTGGTCCGCTATCGCTTTGCAGATCCTGAGCGTGTGGACTATATTAAGGCCAAGTATGGCAACCATGCGGCCTGGGCCTCCTTTATTGCCCGCTTTGTTCCTGGGCTACGCACGCTCGTCTATGTCTCGACCGGGAGCATGCGCTATCCCTTTGGCCGCTTCCTGGTTATCCTCTTCCTGGCTGCGGCCATACAGGCTTATCTCTTTCTGCTCGCCGCAGACTTTATTAAAGAGCACATCTTACGCCATCTCGAGAGCAAGACGGCGCAAATCGGGCTTGCGCTCATCCTGATTCTCGCGATGTACGCCGCGAGTCGCTTCCTGACCAAGCGTACGAAGAAGCGGAGCGAGGCCGAGATTAAGAAGATGCACGAGCATGAAGCCCAATAAAGACGGGGGTGAAACGCATGTGAAGGGGCCTGCCGAAGGGCAGGCTTTTTGCATTTAAAAACGATTTAAAAACTTTTTTCAAAATACCCGTTGACATTTCGGGGTCACCTTTGATAAATTAACCGTCCTTTTGCGCCACCAGACGTTGCGAGACCGAGGCGGCGGAAGAGGGGGCGGCCGAAAATAAATTGAAGAAATTTTAAATCGGCTGTTGACAGGGCGGGGTTGGTTTTGATACCTTGAACGTCCTTTGCGAAACAAGGCGAGAGCCTGAAACGCAAGAAGAAAATTTGATCTTTTGACAACCGAAGCTTAGGCGCATCCTCCACGGAGTCCGGTTCAGTTTTGGACGGCCCGGCGGGGATGTGGGAAAATGAAGCTTGTGCTAGGTCAACAACTTATTTGAAGTTCGGGGCGGAGCAGTCCGCCCCAACTCAGAAGAATTTTTCTGAGAGTTTGATTCTGGCTCAGAACGAACGCTGGCAGCGTGGATTAGGCATGCAAGTCGAACGCTCGGCGGCCTGTAGCAATACAGGCCGCCGGGAGTGGCGGAAGGGCGAGGAGCGCGTGGACAACCTGTCCACCGGGTGGGGATAACCCCGTGAAAACGGAGCTAATACCGAATGCGACGCGGAGGCACATGCCTCCGACGTTAAAGGCTGGGACCGCAAGGCCAGCCCCCGGAGGAAGGGTCCGCGTACCATCAGCTAGTTGGCGGGGTAACGGCCCACCAAGGCTTACGGTTAGCTGGTCTGAGAGGACGACCAGCCGCACTGGGACTGAGATACTGCCCAGACTCCTACGGGAGGCTGCAGTCGAGGATCATTCGCAATGGGGGAAACCCTGACGATGCGACGCTGCGTGGAGGACGACGGCCTTCGGGTTGTAAACTCCTGTCATGAGGGAAGAGGGGAGGGCGGGTAATACCCGCGCCGACTTGACGGTACCTCAAGAGGAAGCCACGGCTAACTCTGTGCCAGCAGCCGCGGTAATACAGAGGTGGCGAGCGTTGTTCGGATTTACTGGGCGTAAAGGGCGCGTAGGCGGCCGTGTGTGTGGGGTGTGAAATCTCCGGGCTCAACCCGGAAAGTGCGCCCCAAACTGCACGGCTCGAGTTCGGGAGGGGGGATCGGAATACAGGGTGTAGCGGTGAAATGCGTTGATATCCTGTAGAACACCGGTGGCGAAGGCGGATCCCTGGAACGAAACTGACGCTGAGGCGCGAAAGCAAGGGGAGCAAACAGGATTAGATACCCTGGTAGTCCTTGCCTTAAACGGTGCACACTTGACGCGGGGGGATTTCACCCCCCCCGTGTCGGAGCTAACGCGTTAAGTGTGCCGCCTGGGGAGTACGGCCGCAAGGTTAAAACTCAAAGAAATTGACGGGGGCCCGCACAAGCAGAGGAGCATGTGGCTTAATTCGATGCAACGCGAAGAACCTTACCAAGGTTTGACATGCAGCTGCACATCCCATGAAAGTGGGATTCCTTCGAGGGTGCTGCACAGGTGCTGCATGGCTGTCGTCAGTTCGTGCCGTGAGGTGTTTGGTTAAGTCCAGCAACGAACGCAACCCCTGTGTCCAGTTGCCAGCGCGTAATGGCGGGAACTCTGGACAGACTGCCTGTTTACACAGGAGGAAGGTGGGGATGACGTCAAGTCAGTATGGCCCTTACATCTTGGGCTGCACACGTGCTACAATGGCCGGTACAAAGGGAAGCGAGGCCGCGAGGCGGAGCCAATCCCCAAAACCGGCCCCAGTTCAGATTGGGGTCTGCAACCCGACCCCATGAAGTCGGATTTGCTAGTAACGGCGCATCAGCTACGGCGCCGTGAATACGTTCCCGGGCCTTGTACACACCGCCCGTCACATCATGAAAGCCGTCTGCACCCGAAGACAGCCCTGCCAACCGAAAGGGGGCGGCCGTCTAAGGTGTGGGCGGTGATTGGGATGAAGTCGTAACAAGGTAACCGTTGGGGAACCAGCGGTTGGATCACCTCCTTTCTAAGGAGACAGCCCCGCAGAGATGCGGCGGCTATGGTGAAACAGGCGCGAGCCTGTGACCCGGCATGAGTTTCATTTTCCCGCATCCCCATCGGGCCGCACGCAGCGGCCCCGCGAGGCGCCTAGGCGCGCGATTCAGCGCGAGAAGTAAGAAGGCCCGTCGTCCGGGGGCATAGCTCAATTGGTAGAGCGCCAGCTTTGCAAGCTGGATGTCGCCGGTTCGACTCCGGCTGCCTCCACCATCCTGCCGGGCGTGTAGCTCAGTTGGTTAGAGCGCGTCCCTGATAAGGACGAGGTCCCCGGTTCGATTCCAGGCACGCCCACCATTTACGAATGGACGGGGCGGCTTACTTGAAGGCTGAACATATCGCGACGGTTTTCCCCGCTCAGGCGGGGTTTGATCTTTGACAACTGCATAGTCTGGGAAGAGAAGAGATTGCAACGTAGAAGCGCGAGATTGGTGCCGTACCCTTACAGGTCCGGCCAAGCGTATACGGGCGCACGACGGATGCCTTGGCATCACGAGGCGATGAAGGACGCGATAAGCTGCGATAAGGCCCGGGGAGCCGCACATAGGCTTTGATCCGGGCGTTTCCGAATGGGGGAACCCCATGGGCCTTAACAGCCCATGACCCCCGCCTGAACTAAGATAGGGCGGGAGGAGCGACACCGGGGGAAGTGAAACATCTCAGTACCCCGAGGAGGAGAAATCAATTGAGATTGCGCAAGTAGTGGCGAGCGAACGCGCATCAGCCCAAACCGGAGTGCTTGCACTCCGGGGTTGCGGGACCGGGACATGGCACTGCGACGGCTAGGCGAACGGACTGGAAAGTCCGGCCGCAGCGGGTGAAAGCCCCTTAGCCGAAAGCCCTAGCAGGCCTACCGGGATCCCAAGTAGGACGGGACACGTGAAACCCCGTCCGAATCAGGGGGGCCCACCCTCCAAGGCTAAATACTCCGTGATGACCGATAGTGAACAAGTACCGCGAGGGAAAGGCGAAAAGAACCCCGGAAGGGGAGTGAAAGAGACCTGAAATCGTGCGCCCACAAAGCTATGGGAGCGTCGCAAGACGTGACCGTTTGCCTTTTGCATAATGAGTCCGCGAGTCACCCTGTGCGGCAAGGCTAACCCGGAAGGGGAGCCGCAGCGAAAGCGAGTCCGAAATGGGCGTCAAGTCGTACGGGGTGGACCCGAAGCCCGTGTGAGCTATCCTTGGCCAGGCCGAAGCCGCTGTAACAGGCGGTGGAGGGCCGAACGAGTAACCGTTGAAAAGGTTTTCGATGAGCTGAGGATTGGAGCGAAAGACTTATCAAACCGGGTGATAGCTGGTTCTCCCCGAAATGCCTTTAGGGGCAGCCTCCTGTAACGCAACCTATGGGGGTAGAGCACTGACTGGTCTAGGGCCCCTACCGGGGTACCGAAGCCTGTCAAACTCCGAATACCATAGGCGTCAGCAGGGGAGTGAGACTGTGGGGGCTAAGCTTCATAGTCGAGAGGGAAACAGCCCAGACCGCCGAATAAGGCCCCAAAACGACGTTAAGTCACTAAGGATGTGGAGTCTCATTGACAGCTAGGATGTTGGCTTAGAGGCAGCCACCATTTAAACAGTGCGTAACAGCTGACTAGTCGAGAGATTCCGCGCCGAAAATGATCGGGAGTCAAACGTCGTGCCGAATTCGCGGAGCGTGAGCTGGTAGGGGAGCGTGGCATGCAGGGCTGAAGCCGTAGCGGAAGCTGCGGTGGACCGCATGCCAGTGATTATGCGGACATGAGTAACGAAAAACCGTGTGAGAATCACGGTCGCCGGAATCCCAAGGTTTCCCGGGGCAGGTTCGTCCGCCCGGGGTCAGCCGGATCCTAAGGAGAGGCCGAAAGGCGTATTCGATGGACAGCGGGTTAATATTCCTGCGCTCCGGGATGGAGTTTACCGATGGGGAACGCGGAAGGCTAAGCGGGGGGTCAGATGGACGACTCCTCGCCATGGAAGGGACGGCCTGCAGGCAAATCCGCAGGCCACAAATCCTCGCCATGGCGCGAGGGCCCCGTCAAACGGGCCCAAGCCGCCTACGCCATGCCGACAAGAAAAACCCCTAAGGATTCATTCCGGATCCGTACCAAAACCGACACAGGTGGGAGGGTAGAAAGATACCAAGGCGCGCGAGAGAAACCTCGTTAAGGAACTCGGCACAATAGCCCCGTAACTTCGGGAGAAGGGGTCCCCCGCGAGGGGGCGCAGTAAATGGGCCCATGCGACTGTTTAACAAAAACACAGCACTCCGCAAACATGCAAGTGGACGTATGGAGTGTGACACGTGACCAATGCGGAAAGGTCAAGGCAAGGGGTTAGCCGCAAGGCGAAGCTCTGAACCGAAGCCCCCGTGAATGTCGGCCGTAACTATAACGGTCCTAAGGTAGCGAAATTCCTTGTCGGGTAAGTTCCGACCTGCACGAATCGTGTAACGCTGTGGGCACTGTCTCAACGAGGATCTCGGTGAAGTTGTAATGCCGGTGAAAATGCCGGATTCCCGCAGAAGGACGGAAAGACCCTGTGAACCTTTACTGTAATCTGGCACTGTGTTCTGGTCGTTTGTGCGTAGCATAGCTGGGAGCCTTGGAAGCTCCCCCTTCGGGGGGGGCGGAGGCGTCAGTGAAATACCAGTCTCAAACGAACGGAATCCTAACCGCGACGCCCTCAACGGGCCGCGGGACCATGCCAGAGGGTCAGTTTGACTGGGGCGGTTTCCTCCCAAACAGTAACGGAGGAGTTCGAAGGTCACCTCAGCGCGGTCAGCAACCGCGCGTTGAGCGCAATGGTAGAAGGTGGCTTAACTGCGACGCGGACACGCGGAGCAGATGCGAAAGCAGGACATAGTGATCCGGCGGTAGCTCGTGGTAGCGCCGTCGCTCAACGGATAAAAGGTACTCCGGGGATAACAGGCTGATCGCCGCCGAGAGTTCACATCGACGCGGCGGTTTGGCACCTCGATGTCGGCTCATCGCATCCTGGGGCTGGAGAAGGTCCCAAGGGTTTGGCTGTTCGCCAATTAAAGCGGTACGCGAGCTGGGTTCAGAACGTCGTGAGACAGTTCGGTCCTTATCCTCTGTGGGCGCAGGAGAATTGATGGGAACATTCCCTAGTACGAGAGGACCGGGAATGACTGGCCTATGGTGTTCCGGTTGTCGCGCCAGCGGCATCGCCGGGTAGCCAAGCCGGGAACGGATAAGCGCTGAAAGCATCTAAGCGCCAAGCCTCCCCAAAGACAAGTTCTCCCACCCGAAAGGGTCTGAAGGCAGGTTGTAGACTACGACCTCGATAGGTCGGAGGTGCAAGCCCAGCAATGGGCTCAGCTGACCGATACTAATCAGCCGTGAGGCTTGGCCGTTTTTTGCGTCTTTTAATTAAAAGCCGCACTTCACAATCAAGAGCCGTGAGCCTGGATGGTGCGACACCGTCCGCGCCTGCGTCGCAATCCTTCTCTTCACAGACTATGCAGCGACAGTTTTTCCGGTGGCCTCAGAGGGGAGGAAACACCCGTTCCCATTCCGAACACGGAAGTGAAGGGCCCCATCGCCGAGGGTACTGCAGGACGCGCCTGTGGGAGAGTAGGACGCCGCCGGTTTTTATTTCCAGGGCCGCAGACTTTAACCAGTCTGCGGCCCTTCCTTTTTTTTGTGACCACTGTGTGGTCACAAAAAGTGGTCTCAAAAAGGCCGCTACCTGCCTTAGCCCATCGGGTCGTTGGTCGGATCCAGCCCGGCTGTCTCGCTGCTGCTGGAGTCTGCCCGGTCACCAAAGCGCGTCAGATCGTCTTCAAAGTTAAGACGGACTTCGCCCGTGGGGCCGTTACGATGCTTGGCTACGTCCACGATCGCCAGAAGACGGTCCTCTGATTCTTCTGAGCCCGGGGCCTTGCACGGACGGCGCAGCAGGAGCGCCACGTCGGCATCCTGCTCAATCGCGCCAGAATCGCGCAAATCCGAGAGTTTGGGCTTGTTCGATTTGTCGCCGCGCTGTTCAGGCGCACGGCTGAGCTGGCTCAACACGATGACCGGCAGATTGAGTTCCTTGGCCATAGCCTTGATCTGTCCCGAGATCTGAGACGTTTCAATCTGGCGGCCCTGCTTGGAGAATTCGCGGCAATTGCAGAGCTGCAGATAGTCGATGATGATCAGTTCGATCTTGTAGCGCTTCTTCAGACGGCGCGCACGCGCACGCATGTCCATGACATCCAGACCGCCGGCATCGTCGACATAAATAGGCGCCTTGGCCAGCATGGATGCGGCCTCGGCCAACTGGCCGTGAAATTTTTTGGATCCGGCCATGCCTTGGTCGATCTGGAATCCAGGGACTTTTGCAAAGCCGCAGAGCATACGCATTGCCAGCGACTCTGTGGACATTTCAAGCGAAAATACGGCCAGCGGATGCGGCCGGTTGTGATCGCCCTTCATGGGCCGGCCATAGATATCACGGCCGAGCGAGATGCACTCAGCAATGTTCATGGCCAGCGAGGTCTTGCCCATGGAGGGACGCGCGGCCAGCACAATCATTTCGCCAGCACGCAGCCCCTTCAGCTTCTTGTCGAGGTTGGCAAAGCCTGTCGGCAAGCCGGAGACCGCGCCCGAACCCTGCATGAAGAGCTTTTCAATGTGCGCCATGGTGTTGCCGATCGCCTGCGGCCACGAGACGCCCGTGCTGCTGTTCTTGTCTGCTATTCCTAAAAATTTCTGCTCGACCTCTCCAAGGATGATATCCGCGCTGACCGCTTCGTCAAAGCAACGTCGTTCCGCATCGCGGGAGGCGGTGATGACTTTGCGCAGCAAATGTTTTTGGCGCAGGATCCCGATGTAATATTCGGCATGGGCCGAAGTGGGGGTGCCGTCAATGAGCGATTGGATGGTGGCTGCGCCGCCGATCGCCTCCAGCCGTTCGAGGGCGCGCAAGCGGTCGCAGAGGGTCAGCGGATCAATCAAGACTCCAGCGCGCGACATCTCAAAGACCGTTTCAAAAATCAGTTGATGCGACGAGGAAACAAACGACTCCACGGAGATGTTGTTTTCGATGCAGAGGTCGAGCACGCGGCTGTCGCTTCCTGCATCCAGGAGAATGGAACCCAATACGCCGCGTTCAGCCTCCAGGCTGTTGGGAGGCACGCGCATCGCGGTTCGGCTGTCAGAGGAAACTTTTGGGGCTCGGGGCATAAATAAACTCGAATCGGCTATTCAATTTTTTGGCAAAGAGTGAAAAGAATAGCACGTTGGCAAGATGACGGCAAGGCGAAAAGGCCCGAGGATTTTTTCCGCTATTTTTTTATCGCGCACCGGATGACTGTCAAGGAACAGGGAGGGAGTTCGAGTTCCATATGCGGCGAGAGTGTCGAGTGCTTTTCAATGGGGACCACGGTGGGCGGTTTTCCGAAGGTGTTCACATCCATCTCATTGCCGGAAAGCGTGATGACGGTCGCAGGAACTGTTTCTTTCAAAACCTCTGAAAGATTAAGGGCTACCCTGCGTGTTTCCTTCGCACGGCTGACCACTTTGAGGATCAAGTCGTTTTGAGTGTTGCAGACGCAGGAAGCGGCTATGAGATTATTGCTGTCTGAAAGGGTCGTTTTCAAATACGTGTCGCCGGCATGGACGCTGAAGAGCTGCTGCACAGTGTAGCTGATGCTGCGCGTGATGCTGTGGTTGTCAAAGTAGATCATGTCAGGCACCCACTGCGTGCGTCCCTGCTTCGCAAGGAGAGGGGCATAAGACGCGAGGCGGACGATGTCGCCGTTGCGCTCAAGCGCGGTGAGATAGGCGGCCTCGGCAAGTGCCCCGCGCAGGGTGTTGAGCCGCGGCTTGTCGTGGGCGGCGTACTCTCCCAGATAGACAGCGGATTTTTTACGGTCATAGCCGTCATAGCGGTTCAGGTTGTCCCAGAACCAGTCGGGGGCGACATAGTAGTGCTCATCTACCATCTTGCATTTTTGTTTATTTGCGAAGGCCCAGCCCGCCTCGAAGTCCGGTCCTTGGGGGGCAGGCCCCACGGTTCCGCACACGATCAGCTCCGGATATTTCTTGTAGATTGCGTCTTCGATCATCTTATAGCGCTGCTCAAACTCGGGCGTGATCTTGTCTTCGTTGCCGACACCCAGATATCTGAGGTTGAAAGGCAGGGGATGTCCCATCTCTGCGCGGACCTTCCCCCATGGCGTGGAGGGATCGCCATTTGCGAACTCAATGAGATCTAAGACATCTTGAATATAGGCGGGCATCTGCTCCAGCGGAATGCAGGCCTGCCCCTTTTTGACGGGCGCGGTCTTGTAGTTTCCGGAATTTTGGCAGGAGACGCCCGCGGCGACAACCGGCAGCGGCGTCGCCCCGATGTCTTCGCAGAACTGGAAGTACTCAAAGTACCCTAAGCCAAAGGTCTGGCCGTAACGCCAGATGTTACGGTCGAAGAGGCGGTGTTCGACAGGGCCGATGGTCCGCTTCCAGTTGTAGATGTTCTCCAGTCCGTCGCCATGCGCCAGGCAGCCGCCCGGGAAGCGAACGAAGCGCGGTTTCAAATCCGCAATGGTTTGTGCCAGATCAGCCCGGAGTCCGTTGGGACGGCCCTTGAAGGTGTTCTTTGGAAAAAGCGAGACCATGTCGAGCGCGATTGCCCCCTCCTCCTTGAAGAGCAGGACAAGGCGCGCGTTGCGTTCATCCTGCGAGACGGTGAGCTCCGCAGTCAACTTTGTCCATTCGCGCGGGATGTCATTGAGATGCGCCGCCGACAGGACATGGCCCCATTCGTTTTCGAGCCTCACATAAGCGTGGTTGGCGTCTCCTCGTTCCCTTCGGGCGTAACAGGAGAAAATATAAGTCTCTCCGCTTTTCAGCGGAAAGCCGTCAAACCCCTCGTTCTTCAGTCCAACGCCCCCGCCGGCACGCGAGACTGTCAGGACGGCATATTGGGGACTGTTCGGATGGTAGGGGGCCTTTTGGGAGAGTTCCACGCTTCCCTTCCCGTCCTGCTCCACAAGCGACCAGAACGAAAGGCCATTCCACGCCGCGTTGCATTTTGGGCTGTACTCGAAGGTCCTGTTCTGCACCATCTCGGCATAGAGACCGCCGTCTGCAGCATAGTTCAGGTCTTCAAAAAAGATGCCCATGAGATCGTTGCTGATCGGCTTCCGGCTGTTCTCAACCCGGAGGGCGACGGGTTCGGCAGCCGCTGCAAACAAAGCGCATCCCAACACAAGCGGCATGCAAACAAAGCGAGCGCAGAAAGGTGTAAAAGGAAAAAAGAGGGGTATGAGTTTTTGTTTCATTGTGTAGATCTCAGTCGTTTATTGGAATACATGGAGCCAGAGGACGCTTATAGTAACACGCCTTCTTAAAAAGGGGCTATTGTATTTTTTGCAAAAGGCATGGCATTTTTTGCAACTGTATTGATCGGAACACTGAAATAATCAAAGACACCTGATCCAGGATGAAGGGTGAAGGGAAATAAAAAAAAGGCGAGGTTGCCCTCGCCTTTTTTGATGCGCGTCCCGTAAAGGGATCTGCATGTATTAGCCTTCGACAACCCACACCTTGATGGTGCAGGTCACTTCGGGATGGAGCTTGATCGCGACATCGTACGAACCGGTCTCCTTGATCGGTTCAGCGAGGTCGATCTGGCTCTTGTCCAGGGCGATCTTGGAGTCAGCTTCCAGCGCCTTGAGGATGTCCGCCGCATGGACGGAGCCGTACAGGTGCGTGCCTTCGACGACCTTCTCGCGGAGCGTCACAGAGACCTTGGCGAGCTTTGCAGCCTTGTCCTTAGCCTCTGCGAGCTGGATGCGCGAGAGTTCTTCGCGTTCCTTGCGCATCTTTTCCAAGCGGCGCAAAGCACCCTGTGACACAGGGGCAGCGAGGTCTTTCGGCAACAGGTAGTTACGGGCGTAACCGTCCTTCACCTTCACGACATCACCGGCCTTGCCGAGGTTGACAATATCTGCCAACAAAAGAATTTCAGTAGCCATAATAATCGTCCTCTCTTGTTGTTAGGCCAGTAAGCCCATGTTACGTGCACGGCGGATGCCGCTCTTGATTTGGCGCTGTTGTGCAGCGGTCACGCCGGAAATACGCGCCGGAATAATTTTGCCGTATTCCGTTACGAAACGACGCAGGCTCTCGATGTCAGTCTCATCGATCAGCGTGTTCGGATCCAGCACGACGCGCTTGCGCATCGGTGAATTGTCAAAATCACGGTCGCGATATTCGCGGCCCGGTTTCTTCTCTTTCTTGTGCATAGGCATAAACAGTTTCTCCTAATCTTCTGCTCAATGGTTTAGAACGGTAAATTTTCATCGTCCTGAGGCAAGCCGCCTTCTGAGGCAAACGCCTCTGGCGTATCGGCATGACCCGTTGTCGGAGCCACGGCCGTGTGTGCGGGTGCGCCTGCTTGCGCGGGTGCGCCGGCGGGTTTCGTTCCGAGGAACTTGACCGTTTCGGCACGGACGCGCAGCTTCGAGCGCTTTTCACCCTGCTGGTTTTTCCACTCATCCATCTGAAGTCTGCCCTCGACGAGGACCGGACGACCTTTGGTGAGGTACTGGCCGCAGAGTTCCGCAAGCTTGTCCCAGACAACAACATCCACAAAACAGGTCACCTCTTTGGTCTGCCCGCTCTTATCGCGCCAGCTCTCGGTCACCGCCAGTCCCAGGTCCGCGACTTTGACGCCGGTCCCTGCTTGGCGGATTTCCGGGTCCCGCGTCAGGTTTCCCATGAGAATCACTTTGTTAAAGGATGCCATTGTTCACCGTCCTTCTACGTTGCGCGTGAGTTGGCTTATGCCTCTTCCGCGTTATGTTTTTCAGCTGCAGCTTCGGCTTTCTCTTCCGCTAAGGCAGCGCGTGCTGCGTCACGGACCCTCTGTTCCTCGGCCTGCTTGACGATCTTGGCCTCGCGGCGTTCGTCAACAGTGAGGAGCTGCACGCGGAAGAACTCCTCGAGCAGGCGATAACGGCCCTGGAGGGTGACCACCTGGGCGGGATTCAATTCGAAGCGGATCTTGACGAAAACGCCGCCATCCTTCTTCTGCATCGGACGTGCGAAGGTCTTCTTGCCGAGCACGGTCGTGCTCAGCACCTTGCCGTTCAGGCGGGTAATTTCATTGCTCGCCTTTTCGACCAGTCCGTCGATCGAATCATCCTTCGCAACGTTTGCGAAGATGTACATGCCATCGTATTTTTTCATGATGAAAAATCCATTCTCATTTCCGGTCTTCCGGTGCAGGCGGGGGTTCCGCGCTCCAACCGTTGAACCGGTTCATCGTCTCGTTCAAACCTTGTTCAATCAGGAACAATGCCGCGTCTGCCGCTGCTTCGACTGATTTCCGCAAGAGGTTCTGCCGGGGTTCGTCGAGTTTGGACAGCACTTGGCTGGCCAAATCGCTTTGACGGTCCTCACGTCCGACTCCCACGCGTAAACGCGGGAAGGCTTCAGTGCCGAGCTGCTCAATGATCGAGAGCAGTCCCCGGTGCCCGCCGCTGCCGCCGTTCGCCCGGATCCGCAACCGCCCCAAGGGCAAATCTGCGTCATCCGAAATCACGGTCAGGTCGGCTGGCGTACCGCCAAAATACCTCAGCAGGGGGGCTACGCTGTTTCCGCTCAGATTCATAAACGTCTGAGGCTTCACCAGCATGAGCTGCTGTCCTGCATAAATCGTCTTCACGGTGCGTGCTTGAAAGCCCGAACTGTTTTTCCACTCGACCTTAAGCCGCTGCGCAATCTCGTCGACAACATCGAAGCCGACATTGTGCGGCGTATGAGCGTAGGCTTGGCCGGGGTTGCCCAGTCCCGCAATCACTTTCACGCGGACATATCCTCCTGGTTACTTCTTGGCAGAAGCGCCCTTTGCTGCAGGTGCTGCCTTTGCCGCGGGTGCTGCTTTTGCTCCAGAAGCGCCGGCAGCCGGTGCTGCCCCCTCTTCTTCCTTCTTGCCCTTGGTTACGACATCAGGGGTTGCAACTGCGGCCCCTTCAGCAACCACAGGTGCGGCTTCTTCCTGGATGGCGACAACGCCTGCGAACGAAATGTCCTTCGGAGTCATCACCGTGTACTTGTCGCCCATCATCAAGTCGCGCACGAACAGGGTCTGGCCAACCTTGAGGGCTGAGACATCCACATCGAAATGTTCGAGGATGTCTGTCGGCAAGCACTCCACGTCGACCGCACGGAGGGTCTGCTGGAGAACGCCGCCGCCGAGCTTGACGCCTTCGGGCTCGCCGAAGACATGGACCGGGATGGAGACGCGGATCTTCTTGGTCAGCGAGACTTCGCCGAAATCCACGTGGATCGGTTTGCCGGTCATCACGTTGTGTTGCACTTCGCGCATCAGCGCGGGCACAAGCGTACCATCCAGATCGAGGGAGACGAGCACGTGTTCGCTGGTGTGGTGTTTAAGCATCATTTCGAATTCATGTGCATTAAACTTGATCAGCGTGGTGCCGCCCTCAATCCGGTTCACCGCAGCAGGAACGAGACCTGAACGGCGTAAACGACCGGATGCTTTGGAGCCTTGTTCTGTGGCGCCGCGCATCTCGGTTTTGAGTTTTAATTGTTCCATTTTATTCCTTGTTTCATCTGTTCCGCAAGCAGACCCCCACTCGGCGTTTAAAGGTCGTTCACTCGCAAGGCAGCAACCACGATGCCCTGTCTGCGTTCTTTCCTCCCGCGCCAATCTCAAATCTGTTCTACGGATAGTCCTAAGTCGATAAGGGACCCTTCAAACATGCGAAGCGAAAACACTATGCTAGTTTTCGCCCTCTTCATGCCTGAACAGCGAGCTTATCGACTGGTCGTTGTGGATCCTGCGAACCGCTTCGCCGAGCAGCTCAGAGACGGAGAGCACAGTCACCTTCACGGGCAATTGGCTGAGGTCCAGGTCGCTCCGCAACGGAACGGTATCTGTGACCACCAGCTCATTGATGCCAGCTTCGGTCTTCAGGCGCTCTACGCCTTTATCCGTCAGAGGGAAGTGTGTCACAGCAGCCCTTACGGACGCCGCGCCCTTCTCTCGGACGATCTTCGCTGCCGCACAGAGCGTGCCGCAGGTTGTGGTCATGTCATCGACCAGGATCACGTCACAGCCTTCAACGTCACCGACGACGCTGAACGCATCCACCTCCGCGTCTCCCAACCTCTGCTTCGCCACAATCGCCAGGCCTGTGCCCAGCAATTGCGAGTAGCTATACGCTGTCTTCGCCCCTCCGGTATCGGGCGACACAACCAGCGGCTTCTTCAGCTTCATCTCGCGCAGGTACTTCACCATTACTGGCGCGGCGTGCAGGTGGTCAACGGGAATATCAAAAAATCCTTGTATCTGCTGGGCATGCAAATCCATCGCGAGGATGCGGTCAGCTCCGGCCGCCACCAGCAGATTGGCGACCAGCTTTGCGGTAATCGGGACGCGCGGCTGATCCTTGCGATCCTGGCGCGCATAGCCGTAATAGGGGAGGACAGCCGTGATGCGCTTCGCAGAGCCACGGCGGCAGGCGTCAATCATGATCAGGAGCTCCATCAGCATCTCGTTGGGCTGCGTGCAGATGGGCTGAACAATAAAGACATCCATCCCGCGGATGTTGTCTTCGATCTTGACATGGGTCTCGCCATCCGGGAAACGGCGAATCTTCGCGTTGCCCAGCTTGCCGCCAAGATACTGCATCATCTTCTCTGCCAACGGCAGATTTGCTGTTCCTGAAAATACGATCATAAGTCACCTAAAAATGGTTGCCCGGGGTGGATTCGAACCACCTCTGAAAGAGTCAAAGTCTCTTGTGCTGCCATTACACCACCGGGCAAGTACGAACTAATATATGCCACAGGCGCTCGTCGAGTCTCCGGCATACCTCTTGTCCATGCGCTTCGTCTCGCACCAGACCAAAGACAGACGAGCCGCTCCCGGAAAGCAAAACACCAAAACAGCCCGCAACCTGAAGCTGCTGAGCTGCCTGTGCGACAAGGGGATAGCGTTCAAAAACCCCCTCTTGCAAACCGTTATACAATACGTCTGCCGCTGCGGCCACGTGGCCTGTTCGGACAAAAGAGAGCATATTATGAAGGAAGTGGGGGGGTGGAGTCAAGCCCGCTTTCCAGTTTTTGAAAACTTCCGCTGTGCAGCAGGGGATGCCCGGATTGGCGATCACCACCCAGAAACCGCGGCACGTCTCCTCGGTAAGGCCCTGGAATAGGCCGGTGATATACTCGCCGCGGCCCTCCATGAGCACGGCTCCGCCATGTACCAGCGCTGGAATGTCGCTTCCAAGCTCGGCGCCCAGCTCCATCATTTCGCCGCGCGGAAGGTCCAGCTCCCAGAGCTCGTTGAGCCCCCGGATGACGGCGGCGGCATCCGCGCTCCCGCCGCCCATGCCCCCGCCGATCGGTATGCGCTTATGAATATGGAGCGTAGCGCCGGCCTCCACGTGGTAACGCGCCTGCATCATCTGGGCGGCCCGGAAGCAGAGGTTCTTTTCAGGGGCGCCGATGAGCGCGAGATCCACCCACGGCTCGGCCGTCACCGTGAGGGAGATGCCGGCGCTTGTGGTGGTCATGGTCACGGTGTCGGTCAATGACACCGGCATCACGACGCTTCTGAGCGCGTGGTAGCCATCCGCCCGCTTGCCTAACACTTCAAGCGTGAGGTTGATTTTCGCGGGCGTCTCAATCGAAATGGATGACCCTTCCTGTTTCATGGGGGCGCGTATTGTGCCAAAATCGTATTTCACTTGCAACTAACAATTATCATTTTTAACAAAAAAGTGGCGGTCAGGTCATTGCGGACGATCCAAGGTATAGATATTCCCCGGTAAATAATCTTTGCATTTTAAGCTAATCTTTCTGATAATAAGACCATGTTATTAAATGCTCAGGAAATTATGGAGAAGCTTCAGCAGGCTGCGCTTTCCGGCGAGGCCTGTGAGGCGCTTTGCGACGCGGCTGACCGCGTACGCGCCCGCCACTTGGGCGACACGGTCTATCTCCGGGGCATTATCGAGTTTTCAAACGTCTGCCGTAACCAATGCACCTATTGCGGCATCCGGTGCGAAAACACCCAGATCTCGCGTTACCGTATGCCCGTGGATGAAATCGTCGAGACCGCCCGCCTCGGCAAGGCCATGGGCTGCGGCACGGTCGTGCTCCAGTCCGGCGAAGACCCCTTCTATACGGTCCCCCTCCTGAGCGAGATGATCCAGCGCATCAAGTCGGAAACCGGCATGGCCGTCACCCTCTCCATCGGTGTGCGGCCGTGGGAGGAGCTTTCCGCGCTCAAAGCCGCAGGCTGCGACCGCTATCTCTTACGCTTTGAAACCTCCAATGAGCTCATCTTCGGCGCTATCCATCCGGATGAAAGCTTTGCCCGCCGTATCCAGTGCCTCACAGACCTGCGCGAACTCGGTTTCCAGGTCGGCAGCGGCTTCATGATCGGCATTCCGCCTTTTCTCTCAGGGGAGACGCCCAAGGACGCCGCCCGCGCGACCCTGGAGCAGATCGCCCGCGATGTGCTCTTCACCACCCAGCTCAAACTCCAGATGATCGGGTGCGGACCCTTCCTCGCCCATCCGGATACGCCGCTTGCAGGCAACCCCGCGCTGGAGAACCATGACATTTATTATGCGACCATGGCCCTCCTGCGCATCCTGAATCCGCTGGCGCATATCCCCGCCACCACAGCCTTTGACGCCCTCGATGCCAGCGGACGCGACCGCGTCATGCACGGCGGCGCGAATATCTTCATGCCCAATATCACGCCGGCAATCTACCGCCGCCAATACCAGCTCTACCCGAACAAGCCCAGCGTCGATGACGACCCCGAGGTCAGCGTCCGCCGCGTCTGCGAACGCCTCGCCAGCCTCGGCCGTCCCGTCAGCGCCGCTCCGGGCCATTCGATTGTCAAATGAGGTGTTATTATGAAAACCTGTGATATTTGTCCACGATACTGCACGCTCCCGGAAGGCGGTCACGGCGCCTGCCGGGTGCGCATGAATGTGAACGGGACGATTGTGCCCGTCACCTTCGGCAAGCCGTGTGCCGTCCATGTGGACCCCATGGAGAAGAAGCCGCTCTTCCACTTCCATCCCGGCGAGCCCATCCTCTCGATCGGCACGGCCGGCTGCAACCTCACCTGCAAGAACTGCCAGAACGCGGAGATCTCGCAGGGCGACCCCTCGGCGTTGGACACCTATGACCTGCCGCCGGAACACCTGCCGGAATGGGCCCGGCGCGAGGGATGCAACCATGTCGCCTACACCTACACGGAACCGCTGGTCAGTTATGAATATACGCTGGCCTGCTGCAAGGCCACGCGAGCCGCAGGGCTGAGTAACGTCATGGTGACCGCCGGGTATATCAATCAAGAGCCCCTTGCGGAGCTGCTTCCCTTTCTGGATGCGGTCAACCTCGACATCAAAGCCTTCAGCGATGATTTCTATCACAAGATTTGCGGGGCATCGTTGCAACCCGTGCTGCGTGCCGCGCGACAGATGCATGCCGCAGGCGTCCACCTGGAAATCACCAACCTGGTCATCCCGACCCTGAATGACAGCGACTCGGATATCAAAGGGCTTTGCGACTGGCTGGTTCAGACACTCGGGCCTCAGATCCCGGTGCACTTCTCCCGCTTCTTCCCGTGTCACCGGCTGCTGGGCCTTCCTCCGACGCCGACAGCGACGCTCCTGCGCGCCCGCGAGATTGCAAAGCAATCAGGCCTTCACTACGTCTATATCGGCAACGTCGAAACCGAAGACGGCGAAACGACCTTCTGTCCGTCCTGCAACGCCCTCCTCATCCGCCGCTCCGGCTACAGGATCATGGAGAACCATCTCTCCTCCTCCGCCCGCTGCCCGAAGTGCGCCATGGTCATCTATGGCCGCTTTTGATCGCTGACAGGGGGGGCGTGCTCTTGACATTTATCGCGCTTTCTGCAACACTCCTCATCATGACATCGCGGCGTCACACCCGTCATGGATCTGACATCCGTGAATAGCCATTGTGGAGGTGGATATGGGAACTTCATTCCAAGCGCTGATGTGGGGCGTGGTCAGCTCAGTCTCTCTGCCCCTTGGAGCTGCGATCGGCGTGTTTTCCAAGCCGGCGCAGAAAGTCACGTCATCGCTGATGGCCTTTGGCGGCGGCGCCCTTCTGTTTGCGCTCACCATCGAACTTTTCGGCCATAGCCTGCATGTCGCCAAAGAGAAGCACGACAAATGGGTTGTCCTGATGATCGTTTTCGGAGCGCTCTTGGGCGGCCTCTTGTTTGAAATCCTGAACCGGATGCTCAACGCGCAGGGAGGCTTTCTGCGCAAGCATGCGTTGGTTAAAAAGGAACTCGAAAAAAATCGGCTCGACAGCGCAGAGCGCATGCTGAAAAGTCTCAGCGAAATCACCTTCCTTCAGGCACTGCCCCCCGAAGAGATCGCCAGTCTGATCCCGCGCATTCAGCCCCGGAACTTCGAGGCAAACGAAACCGTCTTCCAGCAGGGTGATGAGGGCCTGGAGCTGTACTTCATTGTCAAGGGAGGCGTCGAGATCACCCGGCATTGCGAAATGTCAGAAATAAAAATCGCTACGATAGGCGTGGGGGACACCTTTGGAGAAATGGCCCTGATCTCTGACCAGCCTCGCACCGCAACGGTCAAGACGCTTGCTCCGACGGAGCTGTTTTCACTGGGAAAAGCTGACTTTGTTGACCTGCTCAAGCGTTCTGCCCCCATGCAGGAAGCCATCAAAAAAATCGTCATTGACCGGCTGAAGGATATCCGCAACAAGGATGCCAGTTTCCGGGAAGCGGCCCTTGAATGGCACGCAAAAGCGCTTGACCGCTTCAGCCAGTTTCCAGTCATCATCACCGACAAGGATCTGAGCAACGCCGCGCAGGGGCACAAGGGCGGGGCCGCCTTGGCGATCTGGCTCGGCATTGCGCTCGACGGCATCCCCGAATCACTGATCATCGGCATGCTGGTGACCGCAGCCATAGCCACGAACTCGGCGATGAGTGTCGCCTTTATTGCAGGTGTTTTTCTGGCAAACCTTCCTGAGGCCATGTCCAGTGCCGTCACCATGAAGAAACAGGGAAAAAGCATCTCGAATATTATGGTTATGTGGATCTCCCTCTGTCTCATCACCGGTCTGGGTGCCTTGCTCGGGGCGTACCTCTTTCCCCCTGACCCTCAGGGTGTTATGGTGTACCTGATCTCCTGCATCGAAGGGATAGCCGCTGGCGCCATGCTCACCATGATCGCCAATACCATGCTTCCGGAAGCCTTTGAGCAGGGCGGTGGCACAATTGCAGGGCTCTCCACCCTCGTCGGCTTCCTCTGCGCCCTCTGTGTCAAACTGACGGGATAAACAGCACCTGTTCCCTCTGAATTCGGTGGACAATCTGATGGGGGGTCGTATATAGTGAGGAGCATTCTTTATTCAAAAGGAAGGCAATGATGAAAACAGGTTTTATGGTTTTAGTGGGTGTGACAGTCATGCTGGCAGGGCTCGTGGGCGCGGTGGAGCCGGTCAAATATCGGACGCCTCTGGTGACTGACCTGTACACCGCTGACCCGTCAGCGCACGTGTTCGAGGGCAAGGTCTACATCTACCCGTCGCACGATCTCGATACCAACACGCCCAGTTCCGATGACGCCGATCAGTTCGATATGGCGGACTATCGCGTCTATTCGATGGCCAATATGGTCGATGCGCCTGTCGTGGATCATGGCGAGGTCCTGCACATCAAGGACGTGCCCTGGGCGTCAAAGCAGCTGTGGGCGCCAGACGCCGCCTTCCGAAACGGCCGTTACTACCTTTTTTTCCCGGCGCGTGACAAGTCAAATATCTTTCGGATCGGCGTGGCCACCAGTGACAAGCCGTCCGGTCCGTTCAAGGCCGAACCCAAGCCGCTCGACGGAAGCTTCAGCATCGATCCCGCGGTCTTCATCGACGACGACAATAAGGCCTATCTGTTCTTTGGCGGTCTCTGGGGCGGACAGCTCGAGAAATGGCGTGCAGGCACGTTCGATCCCAAGGGCGCCTGCCCGCCGGCGGACCAGCCTGCGCTGGGACCGCGCGTCGCGCGGCTGAGCGAGGACCTGCTGAGCCTGGCCGGGCCGGCGCTGGAGATCAGCATCCAGGACGAAAACGGAAAGCCCATCACGTCCGGCGACAACAAGCGCCGCTTCTTCGAGGGCATCTGGGTGCATAAGTTCAACAAGACCTATTACCTGACGTACTCGACCGGCGACACGCACTACCTCGTGTGGGCCACCAGCGACAAGCCCGAGGGACCCTACACCTACCGGGGCAAGCTGCTCGAACCCGTGCGCGGCTGGACGACCCACCACAGCATCGTCCAGGTCGAGGGCAAGTGGTACCTCTTCTACCACGACAACTCCCTGAGCAAAAACGATCACAAGCGGTGCATCAAGGTGATCGGCTTCGAGCGCACGGCCGACGGCGGCCTGCCGTTGCTCACGCCCTAGACGTATTCGTTTCATCTGAATGGCCGCTTGGCAGAACATCCCTTCTAAAGCTCATATTTTAAAGTCTGTGTCGCAGCGCCCTCTACCAGTGTGACGTCTGAGACCTGAGCCGGGGTACCTATTTTCTCCGACCCCCTGCCGGCGGGGACTTTCATGCGGAATAAACTCAGCCTGTAACGCCCCGGACTCAGATCAGGCAACAGATAGGATCCTGGCTCTCTGAAATAGGCGCGTGCCCTCAGGCCGGAATTCTGTTCCGGATCTTGATTGGGGGGCGTATCGGCAGTTTCGAGCGATACCCAGATGGCTGTGCCTGGTGCAAAAGCGAGCTCCAGTTTAATTTCACACCCTCCGCTGAAAGCCAAGGCGACTTCGTTGGTCTGGGCTGAGGTGATCTCCAGTGGCACGGTCTCGTAGCGCTGCACATGCCCTGGCAGGTAACCGACCCCGCCGCGGAGGGTGTAGCGCCCAGGCTTCAGCCCCGTAAGTTCGTCGCATCCGTCCGACACGATGGGCTTGCCCCCCTCAACAGACCGGCCTCCGGCCTCGGGAATCGCCACATACCGGACGAGCGGCGGCTTCTCCGGCAAGCTCGCGTAATAGTCTACGCGTGCGCCTTTTTTAATGACCGGCCTGATCCGGATCGTCCTCGAGCGCCACAGTTTGACATCCTGCTCCGATACCCCGCCCGATGTGACGTTGACCCGCACGAGCTCGTCTGCGTATCCAGGTGCCTTCACTGCCAGTTCGTTCATGCCGGGGGATATTCCGCCTCCGCGCAAGGTCGAGACACTAAAATCGTTCGTCTGAATTGCTCGCACGGCCCATTGCTCGCACTCGGAGGTGTGGTAACTGCCGTTGCCGCACAGGCAACGGACCGGTATGTAGGCCCCCGCTCCCGTCTCCTTGTTGACAGCATAGATCGTCACGCCCTTGACGGGTTTCCCGGTCTCCGCATCGGTCACCACGCCCCTGATCGTTCCACACGGCAGCGCGTCATTCACCAGTCGCAAGCCTGAGACTGGCTCACCTTCCCGTACCGTCACCACCAGCGGGGAGTTGCCGCTGACAAGCCGGTCCCCCTCATAAGCCCGCACCTTATATGCGCCAGGCGCCACGCTGTCAAAGCGAAACCGGCCTTCGGGATTGCTGGCAGTCAAGGGTGGATTCGCCGAGAATGCCTGATACGAAGACCAACGCACGTCGTTGGTCGGCCAGAGACTCACCCGGTATCCTGGTTGCGGCAAGCCGTCCTTGTTGACAAAGATTCCCTCGACGCGAACAGATTTATAGAGCACGAAGTCTACTCCGGAAAGCTTATGCCCCTGACAGGGAGGCTGCTCGACAGGCTTTGTTTGATGCCATGAGGCTTTTTCATGGGGGGTGGCCTGACTCGTCAGCAGTGAAAAAAGGGTTTTGGCCGCCTGACGCGTCTCCTCGGGAACCACCGGCACGAACGCCTGTGCAGGAAGATAGCCCGGTGCGGAGATATTTACCGTGTACCAGGCGTAAGGACTGCCATAGCCGCCCCCTTCGAGCCCGCGTGCCTCCCAAACACCTGCGGGAACCAGCCTCTTCAGTTCGTAACGTCCTTCGCTGTCCGTCAATGCCGAGGTCTCGTGGTAGGCCCGGGTGAAGTCACCCTCTGTTTCCACAAAAGACTCGTGTCCGTGTTTGGCCTCGATCGTCACATTCGTCACAGGGCGGCCCAGCGAATCCGTCACCCGCCCTGTCACGGTCACGGTCTTCGGATAGACCACCGGACGCACGTTCGCATGACTGTGGTAGTGCTCGATCGTCAGCTCAGCCGACGGACAACCATTTGTCCCCTGACGCGTGTCCTTCGCGACGATCCTGTAAACCCCCCTGGGCACGTCAAAAAACTCGAACTTGCCGTCGGCGTCCGCCGTGGTGTTCCATTGGCGAACTTGAGCCGAACGCGGGCTGCCAGCGAAAAGCGACACCGCCGCGTACGGGAGCGGACGCGTCGGCCTCACCACATTGACCAGATTGGACGTCGCCTCCTGTCCGATCTTTTGGCACAGCTCCATGTCGCCCGCCTTCATCGCCGCCTGTTGTGCCATCATGCAACGAGCTACGGCTTCCATCTTCGGGCGGGAAAGGTCCAGCGCGCCGTCGATCACCACGCCGCTCACGTCGGGCCATTTTTTCTCCGGAAGCCGTGTTCCGGCTGCAGTCCCTTGAGCCAGGCACAGACCGTCACTCACCCCGGCAGCGATCACTGCGCTCAAGAGAGCCCTCTTCATGAATGATAAAATCATACGTTGGATTATACTCGCTTGCGGATCGAATAGACAAGGCGGAATTCAGATTGGAATAGGAGAACGTGGAAACACAGAACACTCAATAAAGAAAGCCAAAGAGCCAAAGAGGTATCTTTGCGCCCGACCCTGTCTCGATTCTGTCTTTTGGATTGCGTACCTATGCTATAGAACATTTATTAGTATTGCAATACTATTTCTGAGCATTATTAGTGTGTTTCAATACTAATTCCGAAGAAAGCGAAGAGAGGTAGGCGATTTCCAAATCAGCGGACGCTTCCGAAAGAATGCACGCCAGCATGCCGCCTGGAGTTAAATGTCCTACGACCATGCGGCTGCAGTGAGCCAGCACATACTGGTTACACCAGGCCGCACGCCGCACGCTCGGGGCATCGATCTGTTCGGCGAAAGGCGATAGGATCAATAAGCGGCCTTCATCGATCGCGCTCCGGATGGGCGGAGCATCAATGCCCTCCTCCAGCGCCCAGGGCTTCACCCAGATCATGGGCTTACGATTCGCCAAGCCCGCCCTGAATAATGCGCGCTCCATGGGCGAAAGAAAACCCGACATAATGACCTCGCCCGATTTGAGAGGTAGGGTGCCATGCAATGCCGCTTCGCCGCGCGATGCCAGGAAGCCAACGCTCGCCATCCTCAACAGCGCGCGATCTCCCAGATATTTCGGTTCGCCGCAATTCATGACCACCTGATAATTCATCGGGTTGAAGCGAATGTAATTGCGAATATTCTCCAGCGCCTTCTCATCCTTCACAATCACATCCCAATAATTCCGATGCCAAATGCCAGCGGCAGGGGGGGCGATCTGCTTGCCGATGGTCCTCGACACCGCCGATTTATAGGCCCCAATGACATCGCCCAATGTGTACGGGTCAGCAATTGCTGACCCCTGCATCAACTGCACAACGCCATGCACATGGGTGGGCATGATGACAAACGCATCAATCCGCGCAATCGGAAAATGCGCTGGGATTTCTCTCCAGCACGCCTCCGCGATTTTACCGGCCTCACTCAAGACCATACGCCCGTTCACAACCGCTCCGAACAACGCCCTATTCGCCTGCGTGTTGCACGTGACGAAATAGCTCCCGGAGGTATAATGCCACCCTTTCAAGCGCAAGTTTTTGCGATTGGGCAGCTCTGCGCTCATCGACATAACGACCTTTTCTCTAAATTGACCCAAGTATTGGGTTAAATAGTACAAGGTCCCCGCATGCCTGCCAAGCCAGATTCTTTTCCGCTTGCTATATAAACGCAAAACAGAGAAACTGGCAGACATGAACTTTGTACATCCTGAACATCATCGTATCCACCGCTCGGGCTGGCTGCGCGCAGCCGTCTTAGGGGCCAATGACGGCATTGTCTCCACAGCCAGCTTGATTGTGGGCGTTGCCGCGGCGGGCGCAACGCAGGGCAGCATTGTGCTCGCAGGCACTGCCGGCCTGGTCGCGGGCGCCATGTCCATGGCAGCCGGGGAGTATGTGTCGGTCCAGTCCCAGGCAGACACCGAGCAAGCGGATCTGAAACTGGAAACCGAAGCCCTGGCAAACGAGTGGGACGAAGAGCTGATTGAGCTGGCGGTCATTTATCAGGAGCGCGGGCTAGACGAGCCACTCGCGCTGGAGGTGTCGCGCCAGCTGATGAAAAAGGATGCGCTCGGCGCGCATGCGCGGGACGAGTTGGGCATTACGGAGGTGCTCAGCGCGCGCCCGTTTCAGGCTGCCTTCTGGTCTGCCGCGTCCTTTACCATCGGTGCCGTCATTCCGGTCGTGACGGCCTCTGTTGCCCCAGTCTCCTCCTTGCTGTGGCTCGTTCCTGTTTTGGCGATTGCGTTGCTGGGCACACTGGGTGGCATTGCCGCCTTCACAGGAGGCGCTTCACCGCTTCGCGGGGCCATACGCGTCTGTTTCTGGGGGACGCTGGCCATGGCGCTGACTGCGGCCGTGGGTAAACTTTTCGGGATTTCAGTTTAAGGAGGGAGTCATGATGCCATATTCAATTCCGAGGCGGAAAGTCGTGGTGGTGGGGGCTGGAGCCGTCGGCGCCACCTTCTGTTACGCGCTTGCCCAGAGCGGGCTGGCGGACGAGATCGCACTGATCGACAAGAATGAGGATCTTGCCAAAGGACAGGTTCTGGATCTGGTCCATGGCCAGCCGTTCTTCCCGACGGTCGCCATCCGTCTGGGCAGCGCAGCCGACTATGCGGATGCCCAGTTGATCGTCATCACGGCTGGCGCTGCGCAGCGTCCCGGAGAGACCCGCCTCCAGCTGCTGCAGAAAAATGCAGGCATTATTCGCAGCATTGTCGCGGACATCGTGGCCCAGAACTCCTCTGCGGTGATGCTGGTCGTAAGTAACCCTGTTGATATTATGACTCACGTGGCCCTCACCTGCAGCGGCTGGAGCAGGGGACGCGTGATCGGCTCTGGCACCGTACTCGATAGCGGTCGACTCCGCCACCTGCTCGCAACCCATTGCGGGATCGACGTCCACAATGTACACGGGTACGTCCTGGGCGAACATGGCGACAGCGAATTCGTGGCGTGGTCCATGACCCATATCGCGGGCATGTCCATGGATGACTACTGCCCGATTTGCGGTACCTGCAAGGATTGGGCCTCCGAGCGAAAGAAGATCGAGCAGGCGGTGCGGGAATCCGCCTACCACATTATTGGGTACAAGGGCGCGACGTGCTTCGCTGTCGGGCTGGCGCTCGTCCGGATTTCAGCGGCTATTTTACGGGGACAAAGCAGCGTGCTGACCGTGTCAGCCATGCTTGAAGGCGAATTCGGCCTTCGCGATGTCTGTCTGGGTGTGCCCTGTATCGTCTCATCCAGAGGGGTGGAAAGAATTGTCGAGAGTCCGCTTTCAGAGTCGGAAAGCGCCGCATTGCGCGCCTCAGCCGCCATGCTGATGCAGGCGACTAAGGCGCTCGAAGCCGCAACCTAGAGCAATAATTTTTTATCCATGCACTTGAAAAGGGTGCCGCTGTCGTGATACACTGCCTTTCCTTTTTAAGGGCCTATAGCTCAGTCGGTCAGAGCGGAGGACTCATAATCCTTTGGTCGCAGGTTCGAGTCCTGCTGGGCCCACCAGCCTTCGCCCTTTTTCGGCGGAGCGAAAAAGGGTCTACGGCTGGCAAGCCAGCGAGCCAGACGGCGAAGGCTGCCCGCCGGAGTCCTGCGCGCGGCATCGCCGCTTGCAGGCGTAGGAGGGCAATGGTCACACAAAAAACAATCCTTTGCTTCAACACGCCCCTTCGCCCTGTTTCGGCAGGGCGAAACAGGGTCTTCCACCTTCGCTAAAGCTACGGCGGATAAAACGGTGGACAAGACGGCTTCCTGTCTGAAGGAAACGATTAACACAAATTATTCTTTTGAGATTGTTTTTTTGCCTTTTCTTTTTCAAGAGGCGTAATGATCTTATCACCTCCACAGATTGTGCATTTCGTTTTTATCTTTCTCTTTACTGGAGGCACGACAGTGCCAACATCGGGCTGTTTATAATCATGAATAGGATGCGGCTCAATTTGTTAAGCAATGAAATATTTCATTAAACTATGAAATTTTTACTTGCAGGATCGGGAAAATACTGCCAAACTGTATGCGATGCTGGTTTAGGGAAACGAACGACGGGTCAGCAGAAGAAAAAGGAAAATGCTATGAAACGGACAGCGCACAGGAAAAGTTTTGTCTTCATGGTCATGTGTTTTTTAATGACCGCCTTCGTGGGTATGGAAGTGCTCGCGGGTGTTGATCGGTACTGGGGTAACACCGGAACGGATTTCAATGCCGGCGCAAGCTGGACAAATACGACGGCTCCGGGGAGTGGGGACCGGGCCTTTTTCGCGACAGACAGGGTCACCCAGCCTCGCCTTTCCACATCAGCGTCGGTTTTCGGCCTGTTCTTTACTCCGGGTCTCGGCACGAACTCCGCCAGCGCGACACCCGCCTGCGGAGGTTATGTGCTCAGCGGCGAGCCCGGCACCGTGCTTACGCTGACAGCCTCGGGATACAACTACTCCGGCGTTTACATGATAGAGCAGTGCACAACGGGGACCAATGTCATTTCAGCCGGCGTTGCCTTCCCGGACGCGGCATTTTTGGCAAACCGCTATATCAATCTGGTGTCTGGAACACTTGAATTCTCCGGTTCCATTGCTGGAAACGAGAACAACATTATCCGCTTGGGTGGAACCGGTAATCTGGCAGCCCTGATCGTGTCCGGCGACAACTCCGGGTTTACCGGAGGATTTACAAAAAGTTCGGCTGTGCCGGTTTTCATCAGGCATCGGAATGCGTTTTCAAAGCTGAAAAGGATTGAGTTTACAATCCATGGTGCCGGTTCCCCGACATTTAACCGTTTTGTTAATGAAGCCGGCGGACCTCTTGTGTTTGAGAATAATCCGGCAATCTTTCTCAACGGCGGGGATGGCATCATTATAGATGGTAATTATCCGATCAATTTCGGGACCAATACCGTCACCTTCAATGACAGCAATGCGGGAAGAAACTGTCCTCTCACAATCAACGTTCCCCTTGTCAAGATCGGCGGCCCGACGGTCCAGACGGGCGCGAATAACGGTTATGTGAAAAAAGGAACTGGGACCCTCGAAGTCAGCGGCCGGTCCAGCTACCTTGCCGAAACAATCATTGCCGACGGTGTTTTTCTGGCTCGACACAGCGAGGCGTTTTCGCCGTCGAACGCTGTTTGCATCACGAAATTAGGTACCATCGGCGGAATCCTTGGGCTGGGCTATGGTGACTTCACGAATCCGATCGGAACAAGCGCAGGGTGTGTGTATTCCAAGACATCGGGTGGCTATTCGAATACGGGCGGGTGGGCAGCGTATGGAGCCGACAGGAAGGTCAATATCGGCGGCGCTTTCCAAGGCGTGACGAATGTGGCTCCGTTCCTCAGCAACATCATTCTGGGCGCCGCCAATGCGGATGCGACGGTGACCTTCCAGAACCCGCTATACATCAACAGTATGTCGTTCTTCTCGTATAACGGCTCGGCGGATGTGGACGGCCGTATCAGCGGTGTCATCACAAATTACAACACCAGCACGGCAACTGTCAGCAAGTACGGCAATGGCACGCTTGAACTGACCGCAACCAATACGTTGGCCGGAACGATGAACATTTACGAGGGGGAACTCCGCGTCTCCGGCGCATTGGGGGCCTCGCTGGCGTTGAATGTGAAGACGAACGGTGCGGTGCTGGGCGGCGGCGGAAAAATGTCCGGCGCCGTGACGGTTGAGAAGGGCGGAGCCCTTTCAATCGACAACCGCCTTGGCACGACGACGTTTGAAGGCAACCTGACACTGAACGCCGGCGCAAACATGCAGATCACTCTGGACGGTTCCAACAAAACAGGAATCCGGTTTGCCGGCACCGGCAAGACACTGAAAAACCTTGGGGCGGTTGACTGCTACGTGTATGCGAGCAATCGTAATGTGTGGTTCGGCACGCTGACCGTTATTGACTGGACGGATGCCGCGAGCCCGAACGTGACAGGACTTAATCCTGTCAACTTTACCATTCAGAACCCGGAAATGACCGGTTCCTTTGAAATCCAAGGCACCAAGCTTGTCCTCAAGTACCGGGACACGCTTCAGCACGGAACGATGATACGGATCCACTAGGACTCTGAAAAAAGGTTTAGCCCCGAGGTGAACAGCCGGGGTGATGCCTAAATGGAGATTGAATAACATGAGGTTTGCAGCGCTTGCCGTCATTCTTTTGAGTAGCCCGAGTCTGATCCTGTCGCAGGTGGTCTCTCGGGACATGGTGGACCCGGACAGTTGCCCTTGGAAGCAGGGCGAATGGGTCAGCGCGAGGGGCAGTTTTTCGGCGATCAGCGCGCGGGCGCCCGAAGCGCCCGCCGCCGGAAAGTCCCTGCGGATTCAAGTGACTTATCCGGCACGCGCCTTCGCCTATTGGGACGCCTTGCCGATCGAAGGCGCCCTGCCGGGAGCCCCTCAGCGCATCGCCGGGTGGGTGCGCTCCGACAAGGCGATCAACGCCCTCTCCTTCCGTTTCGCGAATACGAACGGTGTCTCCGAGCTCGAGATCAACGGACGCAAGCAGAAGCTTGAGATCGGCGTCAAGGAGCAGAAGCCCGGCCAGTGGGTCCGGCTGGATGCCAAAATCCCTGACAACTGGCCGCGCCCGCTCAAGTTCGCAGGGGTCGTTGTCAATAACTGGGGACGGCGCAATGAGTCGGCCCCTGAAAGCTCCGTCATCGACCTTTGTGACCTCCGGGTCTTCACGGATGTCACCGAGGTGCCCCTCGCCGAACGTCCGGTTCTGGCGGTCGTCCAGTTCCCGGCCCACGGGAATATTTTTTACGCGGATGAGGCTGCGCCGGAGGCCAGCTTGGTCGTCGGAAGCTGGCGGGGGGATGCGCTGTCGTTGGAGGCTGCGGCCAAGGTTGTTTCCGCAGACGGGGCCGAGAAGCCTATTGCGATCACCGGGTTCTCTTGCCTCGACTTTTCCAAGCAGACCTTCAAGCTGCCCTTCGCGCAGCCGGGGGCCTACAAAGTACAGGTCACGTTGAAAGGGCTTGGGGAGCCGCGCTCCTTCACGCACCGCTATGTTGTGATTCTCCGTCCGCCGAAGCTCACCGAGGAGCAGAAGACGTGGAGCCCTTATGCAATCAACATCCACAGCGGCACGACGGTCGATTATAAGCGCCTTTCCCGCCTGGGCTTTGTCTGGGTGCGCGATTACGCGTTCAACTACGGGTGGATGGTCCGAGCCCGCGGCGAGGGTAACTACGGCGGTTGGCCTTGGTATCCTAAGATCGTCGAAAGTGTCAAAAACGAGGAGCTCAAGCTGCTGCCCTGCCTCATGGGTGCCCTTCAAGAAGATCCCAAAGAGGAGAAGCCCTCCAAGGAGTGGCGCCGCAATCTTGCCAACATCATCGCCTCGTTTCCCGGCCAGACCTGCTGGGAACTCGACAATGAGTTTCAGCTCAAAGGCACCGGCTACGAAGAGGGCATGAGGAGTTCCCGCTATGGATGCCGGCATCAGGTTTTCGGGCAGATATCCAAAGCCATCGCCCCCGACAACTGGGTCGTTGAGCAGGGCGCGGCCAGCATCCCGATCGAGGCGGCCCGAGCCCATATTGAAGCCGGCCGCTATGCCGACGTCGACGTCCTGAACGGCCACCGCTACTGCGGGCTCCAAGCCCCCGAGATATGCAAGAACAACGCGAATACCGGCCAATCCGACGCTAGCACCTCGCTCCTTCGCGACACCTATCTTGAGTGGGATCAGGTCGCTCACATGGATGGCAAGAACCGCCAGACATGGATCACCGAATGGGGGTGGGACACCAAGGCCGGCCAGCCCGTCTCCGAATGGGAGCAGGCCGCGTACATCCAGCGCGGCTATATGCTCGGCTTCGCCTGCGGCGTCGATAAGATGTTTTGGTATTGGTACGACGACAGCCCAGAGGCGGTCAATTTCTTTGACGGGTGCGGCATCTTCGACCACAAGCCCAAGCTGGAGCCCAAACCCGTGGCCGCCGCCTTCGCGGCGCTGCGCAGCCTCCTTCCCGAAGGCATGAAGTACGTCGGATACGCCAAGCTGTCGCCCAACGCCATGGCCCAGATCTTTGAGTCGAACGGCAAGCTTGTCGCTGCGGCGTTTCTCATCGATCTGGAGAAGAAGGAGGGCCTCACCATCAAGCCTCCGGCATGCGAAGCTGTCTACGACATGTTCGGCGCGAAAGTTGCCGCAGGCCCGCGCGAACTCAACATCGCCCCGACCTGGTATGTCGGCATCGACAAGGCTTGCGACTGGCTGCGGCAGGCCCCGATGGAGGTCACCTCCAAGCACTACGTCCGCTCCGTTTCCGGAGAGCCAATCCACATCGCGGTTACCCAGGTCGGCGAGTACTCGGTCGAGACTCCCAAGGGCTGGACATCCGTGAAAACAGATCAAGGCCTGACCGTTACGATTCCGGAAGGCACTCCGCGCGGCTCGGGCGTCATGGTCGTCACGGGCATCAACCAGGGCGTCAAAAAGCTCATGCCCATCGATGTTGACATCATCCCCGAGGCCTTCATCAAGACGGCATCCGTCGGTTTCGACGGGACGTTCAAGGTGACCGTCAATAACCAGTCCGCCGCACATAAAAAGCATATCCTGCGTCCGGAGCTTCCGGACGGCTGGCAGATCGATCCCCCCGAGGCCGTCTCGGAGCTTGATGCCGGCAAGAGCACAGAGCTGACGTTCAAGCTGGCCAAGTCGACGACGCTCCGTGCGGACGACAAGGGTGTCACACCCAAAATCATCGTGTATAACGCCCAAGGTCTGGCACTCGAGAAAGCGCCTATCGTCCCGCGCGAATGGAAGCTTTCCGCCGTTAAGGGCCTCAAACTCGATGGCGATCTGAAGGATTGGCCCGTCAGCGCCAAGCTTCCCAACTGGATGATCGGCCCCCGCGGCGAGCTTGAAACCGCTGATATCCGTTTCGGTTATGCGCCCGAGGGCCTTTACATCGGAATTGAAATGCATAACAGCAAGGCCCTTGTCGCCGATCCTCGCGCGTTCTGGCGTGCCGCCGACTGCCTGGAGCTGATGATCGGCCCAGTCGCCCATTTCAAGGAGGGCTCCGAATGGGCAAAAACCGACCGCCAGTTCTGGCTCTGCCCGCTGGTTGACGAGCACCGCGTGTTCCTCGGGAACTGGTCGCGGCACCCCGACTTCAAAACGGGGACGGACATCAAGGTGCAGTCTTTCGCGAAGCGCATCGAGGCGGGCTATGCGATGGAAATTCTCATTCCGGCCGCCGAACTTGGCGAGTGGAACCCGAAGAATGGCGATGAGATGGCCCTGAGCTTCACCCTTGCCGTTCAGGGCCTGCGCGATCTGCGCGAGGCTTTCTGGCCCGCCTCCAAACTCGACAGCGTCCAGGCGCATCCCTGGATGTGGGGCCGCATCCTGCTCGACTGAGAACGAGATGAGTCGTATCTATGAAGGTGAGGCAGAGATTGTTTTTTGTGATGTTTGTGGGTTTTGTGGTTCCAAATGTGAAGTTATGGGAAAGCGATAATGAAAAAATACGTGTTAATTGCACTCGCGGCGGGTGTCATCGCAGGAATGGTGTCTGACAGTCAGGCTGCGGACGGGGGGAAAGTTGGCGAGACTTCGGTCTTGAAATGGAAGGACGGAAAAAAGGCTGTCTTTTTTATGGGCTTCGATGACGGCTGCGAAAGCCATATTCAGACAGCCATCCCGCTGTTACGCCAGCATGGCATGGTTGGAACGTTCTACCTCAATCAGGGGACCTCATACTATCGGAAAGTTGCCGAGGCCTGGAATAAGACAATGCCCGCTGACCCCGCGGTGGTCTACGGGAATCACACCTTCACCCATGCAGGGGCTACGAATGCAGCGCAATTGGATGTCGAGCTGTCACGCAGCGCGGAGGCGATCCAGTCGTGCTATCCTAAGCGGAAACAGCCCTGTCTGGTCTCTTTCGCCCGTCCCGGGGGCGTGCCGTGGAAGGTCAGCGAGGAGGAGAAGAAAGCGGCCTTGCTCAAGTATCACCTGATCGAGCGGCCGCCCTTCTTCAGCTATCCGTTCCACGTCAAGACTGCCGACGAGGTAGTCGGGCTGGTGGACAAGGCCATTGCCAAAGGCGATATGGGTCATCTCGATTTTCATGGCGTGGGCGGCGACTGGCTGGTCACGCCGACGGATATTTTTACAGCGTTGCTCGACAAGTTGGCCGCCTGCAGCAATCAGGTCTGGGTGACGGACCACATCACGTACCACAAGTATCTTACCGAGCGTGACAGTGCGCAGGTCAAGGTTCTGCAGGCAGAGAAAGAGCAGATCCGTATCCAGCTTTCCAGTTTGGCGGCTCAGGAGTTTTATGATACGGAACTGACGCTGGAAACCTGCGTGCCGCCCGAGTGGAAGGCGTGTCAGGTCGAGCAGGGGGCTCTCCGGTCTGAACATCCGGTCATCAATGGTGTCGTGCGCTACGGCGGTGTGCCGGGCGCGGAAGTGATCGTGCTCCGGCAAAAATAGGAGGATATGAATATGGTAACCATGAAATCAGGTGTATCCCCGCTCCAGGCGGGTCTGTTGCTCGCAATGCTGTCGTGTGTCGCCTGGGCGACGCCGCCAGGCCAGTATCGGCTGCTGCTGAAGCCGGAGATGGTGACATCGAGTTCGCCGAACGCAGACTTTTCAGGGCTGGTGGACGAACAGCTCGAAGCCGGAGACCCGCCAGCCGGCGAGCCGACGACAGGATGGAAAGTCTCGTCACAGCATAACAAGTCGTTTCCCTTCCAGGCTGTGATCGACCTCGGCGCGGAGACGCCGCTGGCGACACTCTGGTTCTATGACATGAACAACTCGGGCGACGTGCTGGTCCACGCGGGCAAGCCCGGCGCGTGGCAGGCAGTCGCCACCTACGACTGCAAGCGCTACAAAAGCTGGGGCGCGCTGCCGCTCAACGTCGTGTCGCGTTACCTGATGCTCGAACTCAAGACGCCGGGCGCGATCTTTAACGAGATTGCGCTTGATGCCTATTCGGCGCGCGGCTGGGAGTCCATAAAGACAGCCAAGGCCGAGGCCGAGCGCAAAGAAGCCGGGCGCCAGGCCGCCTTGGCAAAGGCCCGAGAAGAGGCGCTCAAGCGTCCGCTGGTGGAGCTGGCGCCGTTCGGCCGGCTCTCGCTCGTCGACGAAGTGACCTGCTCCGCGGCCCAGCCCGGACACGAGATGCGCTGCGACCCCGCGGACGCGACCCGCGTGGAGACGATCCTCGGGCGCCCCTGCCGCACGCTGGCGCCGACAGCGAAGGAGTGCGTTTACATGACCTTCAGGCTCGGCGCGCGCAAGCTGCTGCGGCCCGGCGGCGCCTACGTGCTGGCGGTCGAGTACCCTGAGGACGCGCCGCGCGGCTTCGTGATCATCAACACCGGCAACGAGACCTCGCGCGGACTCCACACCGGGCTTGCCACGGGCGACACGATGCACGCCAAATACGTCGACAGCCAGGTGGAGTCCCTGAACATGCCGCTCTCCGGCAAGTGGGAGACGTGGACGCTCTTCTTCCGGTTGCATGACCGCTTTGCGGAAAAGGGGATGGTGCGCGGCTCGAACCGTCCGCGCACGCTGACGCCCGAGGACGGCTTCGACGTGACCGTGGCGCAGTTCTCCTCTGAGAACGACCCCTTCTCAAAGGGTGCGGCCGTGGCGAGCATCCGGCTCTATGAAGTCGTGGACGAGGAGAAGCTCACGCTCACAGTCAACTTCCCTCCGGACGGCGTGCCGCGCCGCCGGATCTTCTGGCGCGAGGAGATGGCCGACGGCGTGATCGGCGGCAAGAAGCCTGAAGATTGCGGCGTGGACACTGCTCTCGACTGGTACCGCTTCAAGGCGGATCAAATGAAGTTTCTGGGCATCAACACCTACTCCAAGGACTTATTGGAATTCGGTGCCTGTCAGCACTGGGATCCGACCGAGTACGGCGGCAACAAATGGGTCTATTTTAATGGCGAGCAGAAGGACCTGTGGCGACAGATCGTGGAGCTGATGGGCAAGAACGGCTTTGATGTGCTGCCCTACTACGAGTACAGCGGCAGCAAGGGCCAGGAGGGTCTCGGAAACCAGCGCCGTGCGCGTCCACTCAAGGGCGAAGGGAACTATACGCACATCACGTGGATCGAGACCTCGAATGCGGACATCACGGATCCCGACACCTACGCCGACTTTAAGAAGATGCTCGACTTGACCGTTGTGAACATGCAGAAGAAGGCGCACTTCCCTGGTATCTGGATCAGACCGCGCTCGCAGATGCCGGTCAGCTTCGCCCCTGATACGCTCAAGCGTTTCATTGCCGAGGCCAACAAAGGTGTTGCCATCACGCGCGACGCCTTGAAAGCGGACAAGGAGCTCTATGGGCGGTACATCGCCTGGTGGGACACCAAGCGCCGGGACTTTTTTGTGGGCATTCGCGACTATCTGCGCGAGAAGGGTATCGCGGATGCGTTCGTCCTCTTCACAGGATGCGCGAGCGAACCCGGAAAAGGCTTCGGCGATTTTCAGCCGCGTTTCTTCACAGACTCCCCGGATGTCTGGAAGCCGCTCTTGGAGAGCGAAACGCACAAGCCGCCGCTGGACCGCAAATGGCAGGTTCTGACACCGACGCAGGTGGCTGAGCAGGACCTCTACCTAAAGGCACTGCTCTCGACAGGAGCCAACTGGGGCGGTTGGGAGATCCATCACGCGAATCCGGCCGACGATCCCGCGACCTACAAGTCAGTCGAGGGAGTGCTGCTCACGCATCCCTTCAACCGCCTCTATACCGTCAGCTCGCCCAAGACGCTCGACCTCTACCGCGCACCCACGGGCTTGGCGCTCTTGAGGCACTATGCGCTCAACGAGAACATGATGAACGATTCGAACGACAAGGAGAAGCTTGGCTACTTTGTGGCCGACGTGGAGCGCGCCGGTCCCTTCTGCATGCAGGCTGAAGCGGTGGCCCTGGCGAATGGGGATCCGACGATGATCGGCTATCTCTGCGGCAACAACTTCGGTCGCGGCTTCCCGCGCTACGTGCGTGACTTCAACGCGAACTTTTTGGCGTTGCCCGCCCTGCCGAGTCAGCGTGTCGACAAGGGTTGCAGCGATCCTGCGGTGGCGATGCGCGTGATTGACGCGGGCAAGCACGGCCTCTATGTCTCGGTGGTGAACACGGCGACGACAGAGCGCAAGCAAGTTCGTGTGAATGTGCCGGGCAAGGGCGCTGTGACAGCCTTGGCCACAGGAACGGTTGTTGCGCGCACAGGAGGGGGCGTGTTGCTTGATTTGCGGCCGTATCAGTTGGTTGCTTTGCGTGTGGCACCCTGATAAGATATCATCACTACTTGGGTCTGACATATGGAAAAGAAAACGATTAAAGTTTCGAAGAAAGAAAACAACTCCCCGGTGAGGGTGTCATCGATCACGGCGGTGGCGCGGCGTGCGGGGGTCTCCCTGGGCACCGTGTCGCGCGTGATGAACGGCGCCGAATCAGTGGATGAAGACCTGCGTCGGCGCGTGATGATCGCGGCGCGTGAAGTCGGTTTTGTCCAGCGGTCGACGCGCTCGAACATCGCGCTGATCGCTGGCCGCCACAGCCCGACGTTGCCCGTGGGGTATACCGCTATCATGACCTCCCTGATCGAGCGGCTGGCAGCGAAGGAGGGCTTCGGGGTGGAGGTCTTCGAGGAGGAAAACTTCGAGCAAGTCGGGCAGTCGCATATCGTGGCCGCGATCGGTGTCGTCTTCACGGACCGGATCATCGAACTTCTGGAGGTTCCGCGCCTTCCCGTGATCACGATTAACCATCCGCTCGTCCGGCAGGGCATCCATAGCGTCTATACTGATCACTACGAGCAGGGGCTGCTGGCGACAAAGCACCTGCTTGAGCACGGCCACCGGCGCATTGCCTTCCTGGCCGATCTTCCACACGAGTGGGGCGCCTGCGAACGGCTGCGGGGCTACAAGGCTGCCTTGAAGGCGGCAAAAATCAAGATAGTGCCCGAGTGGATCTTTTTCACTGAAGGACAACCGCCGCACGACACGGTGTGCCGCTGGGCTGCCAAAGAGGTGACTGGCATCCTCAATTTCAGCGAAGATACGGCGCCGCAGGTTTTGCATGTGCTTCAGAATGTGCTCGGACTGAAAATCGGCAAAGACATTTCAACCGTGACGCTCGAAGACATCCCGTTCTACCAATACTTCTCGCCTCCGCAGACCGTGATCCGTCAACCGCTTGAAGAGCTAGCGAGGACAGCAGTCCGCCTGGCTGCCGAACTGGTGGAAGAGTCCCGAAGCGGGGCACACAAGACCTCGGCTGTTCGCGACATCTGCCTGAGCGGCACCTTGGTTGCGCGCGAGTCCGTGGCCGATCTGAAAAAACTTCAGCGTTAAACGTTGGTTGTTCAAGCATTGAACACAACAGGCGGTTGTAGTATGATGATCACCTTTAGCAAAGGAGTTCGAGCATGCCTCCGACCAGTGACCGCACCCGCCACTTCACCGAATCTGTGATCCGCCGCATGACGCGCGTTGCGAATGCGTGCGGAGCTGTGAACCTCTCTCAGGGCTTCCCCGACTTTGATCCGCCTGCTGAACTGCTGGCCGCGGCGGAGCGCGCAGGGCGTCAGGGGCCTCATCAGTATGCTGTCACGTGGGGCGCCGCGAATTTCCGTCAGGCATTCGCCCGCAAGCAGTCGCGTTTCATGGGTATCCCTGTGGATGCGGATGCGAATGTCGTTGTCACCTGCGGCAGCACAGAGGCTATGATGGCGGCGATGATGACCGCCTGCAATCCCGGCGATAAGGTGGTGATCTTCTCGCCCTTCTATGAAAACTATACAGCCGACACGGTGCTGACCGGTGCCGTGCCGGTCTATGTGCCGCTGCGTCCGCCCCATTTTGATTTTGATCCCGCTGAACTGCGCGCGGCCTTTGAAACCCATCGTCCCAAGGCGCTGATCCTCTGTAATCCGTCCAACCCCTCCGGCAAGGTCTTTACGCGGAGCGAACTGGAGCTGATCGCCGGCCTCGCGCAGGAGTTCGACGCCTTTGTCATCACGGATGAAGTCTATGAGCACATCGTCTACGCGCCCAACAAGCATACCTACATGGCCTCGCTGCCAGGCATGTTCGAGCGCACGATCTCGTGCAGTTCGCTCTCCAAAACCTATTCCATCACAGGCTGGCGCTTGGGAACTGTTGTGGCTGCACCCGCCGTGATTGACGTGGTCCGTAAAGTGCATGATTTCCTGACTGTCGGCGCGGCGGCCCCCTTGCAGGAGGCGGCTGTCACGGCGCTGGAGTTTCCGGACAGCTATTATCAGGAACTCGCTGCAAAATACACAGCCATGCGCGATGTGTTTACGGGCTGGCTGGATCGCGCGGGCTTGCGCTACACCCGTCCGCAGGGCGCTTACTATGTCATGGTCGATGCCAGCGAGTTCAACGTGACGGACGACGTGGCCTTTTGCGAATGGATGGCCCGAGAGGTCGGCGTGGCTGCCGTGCCCGGCTCCAGCTTCTTCCGCGAGCCGGTCCGGCATCTGGTCCGCTTCCACTTTGCCAAGCGCGTCGAGACCCTGAATGCCGCAGGCGAACGCCTGTTGCGCCTGCGGGAGGCAGCAGCAGTTGGCAGTAGCAGTCGGCAGTAGCAGTCGGCAGTGGCAGTAGCAGTCGGCAGTGGCAGTAGCAGTCTGACTGTAAATGCAGTGGGCAGAGGGCGGCGCGCTCGGCAAGCGACGCCCTACCATCTATAGGCAATCAGGCAATAACGCAATAAGGCTCGTTGAAGCGAAGCGGAAACCATTCGACGAATGTCGAAAGCGTAGCGTTAATTCTTCCAACAAGGAGCATGGTGATGAAAGAAGTCCCGTCTGTTTTTCCGAAGATTCCGATCGGCGTCTCAGCCTGCCTCCTGGGCGAGCAGGTCCGCTTCGACGGCGGCCATAAGCATGACCCTTATTTGACCGAGACGCTGGCACCTTATTTTGAGTATGTGCCGGTCTGTCCGGAGGTGGGCTGCGGACTCTCTGTGCCGCGCGAAGCCATGCATCTGGAGGGCACGCCCGAGGCGGTGCGCCTGGTGGGCATCAGGAGCAAGACCGACTACACCGCGCAGATGCTCGCATATTGCGAAAAGACCGTCCAGATGCTCCGAGACAAGGATCTGCACGGCTTTATCTTTAAATCCAAGTCACCCTCGTCAGGCCTCTTCCATGTGAAGCTCTACACACCCGAGGGGAACCCCACCACGCAATATACCTCCGGACTCTTTGCGCGCGCCTTTACGCAGGCCTTCCCCACTCTGCCCTGCGAAGAGGAGGGACGCCTGAACGATGCGGTACTGCGTGAAAACTTCATTGAGCGGGTCTTTGCGCTCAAGCGCTTCCGTGACGAGGTGGTGGCGCATCCGTCGGTCGCCGGACTTCAGGGGTTCCACGCCAGTTCGAAATATCTGCTGATGGCGCACTCGCCCGAGGGCGCGCAGGAGCTGGGGCCGCTCGTCGCCGGGACGACCGCAGCGAATCTCGCTGAAAATATTCTGGCCTACGAGAAGGGCTACCTGAGCACCATGGCCACGCATGCGACCATCGGACGCCATGTGAATGCCTTGCAACACATGCAGGGTTATTTTTCAGAACGCCTGACGCCTGCGGAGCGGACCGAGCTGGGCGAGGTGATCGAAGAATACGCCCGCGAGCAGGTGCCGCTCATTGTGCCGATGACACTCTTCCGCCACTTCATCTATCTCTACCAGATTCCATACCTCATGCAACAACACTACCTCTATCCCCATCCCTCCGAACTCAAGTTGCGCAACCATGCGTAGGCAATCCCACCGCCCGGGGCGGCGCAGTGTTCAGCGTTCAGTAATCAGTGATCAGTGCCCCGGGAATAAACGAGGGGTAAAATGTTTAGCATCGAATGACACGAACCACACGAATCTGCGGCTCACCGAGACGGTTCGCCGAACGAGTCCTACCTTTTTTCAACCTGGTATAAGTGTGATAAACTTGAACTTTGAACTTGGAAAACATATTTTTTGATGTCATCGTTGTTGGTGCAGGACCCGCAGGCAGCACGACTGCAACGTATGCTGCGCGTGGCGGTATGAAGGTGCTGCTGCTGGACAAGCGGGAGCAGATCGGCAGTCCTGTGCGTTGCGGCGAATATCTGCCAGCGCTGAATGAGCTTCGCATCATGTTTCCGGCGGTAAACGAGTTAGATGCGCTTTTTCTAACAAGCGGCAGTCCGATACGCCTGGCCGCCGGAGTACCGAAGGCGGCTTCTGCCGTACAGTACGGCGGGATCTATGAGACCGCCGAACGCCTGCTAAGGCGTTGCGCTACATATGCATAGTGGTGTTAATGCCCAAGGTCAACGAATCGCAGATGTGCCCCGTCCTCTTGTACGTAGTTTACCCGACAAGACAACCCCCGTGGAATATGAGAAAATCTGTGCGCTATCACACCTTTGTTTAAAAAGTGCTGGGTTTCGTGTCGTAGTTCAGCACTATTTATGAGAATTTCAAAAAAAAGTGCATGATAGAGGAGTGTGTGTATGAAAAAAAGGATGATGGACGGAGTCGGGAAGTGTGTAACGCAGATGCTCATCGGGGCGCTTCTCCTCGGGCCGGCATCCGCCTGGGCGCAAGGGATGTTCTCGCAATCAGGCCCGCTCGGCTCAGGCGATCTCGATGCGAGCGTGGGTCTCTCATCGAGTAAAACGTATCTGAATGCGGTGAATATCAATGGCGGCGGCGTCACGATTAATGGCGTACTCTTTTCAGGCGCTTCCGGTGCAAATCCCAGCGGCGGCACATGGTCAACCGCGGGCTTGGATTCCACGTATAATACCGGTCTAGACACCACCATCGGCGGCGTTCTTGGCACCTTGCTCAGCACCTTCAACTACGCTTCCTCCAAACCGGCTGGAGCAAGCGAAACCTTTACGCTCAGCGGTCTGACCGTGGGGCAGACCTACGTGATGACGTTCTATTCCAAATCCTGGGACAGCGCGGGTGCGCGCTTACTGGATACCACCTCTTCGTCCGGGGCTTCGCTCCTCCCGTATGACCAGAGCATCGGCGGAAAGCCCAATGCGAACCTCCTCCGCTACACCTTCACAGCCAGCAATACGAGTGAGTCGGTGAGCTTCACCCAGCGGGCTTTAAACTACAGCATGCACCAGTACGGCTTCACCACGGAACATGTCTTCACGAACGCCTGGGCCAGCGGCGCGGACTGGACCACAGCCGCGTGGGGCGCGCCGGGCGTACCCAACGCAGCAGGTGCCAACGCCAACCTCGTGGCGCAGGGCACGCCCACATCGCTCAATCTCGACGCCCCTGTCACAATAGGCCACATTCAGCTTGATGGCGCGAATGCATGGACAGTCTCCGGAACCAATATGCTGACACTCCAAGCCGACGTGGGAGGCGCTTCTGTTCTCTCGACCCCTTCTGGCACGCATACGATCGCGGCCTCGCTCGCGCTGAGCAATGAGGTTCTGAAAACAGGCATGGGCACCCTGGTCCTTGCAGGCCCGGCCGCCGGAGGCAAGGCGCTGAATATCGGGGCTGGTCTTGTGAAGCTCTCCGCCAACCCGACTGGTGTTGCCACGACCCAGACCTTTACGAACGATCTCACGTCGGGCATTGGTACCGCCAACGTACGGTATGGCACAAACGGCTACAATCTGGCGCTCGCGTTTAACCAGGGCGCCAACCTGAACATCAACGGCGTGACGTTCACCAATACCGGCACAGCAGCCAGTGGCTCCAGTGGCCCGATCAACTGGTCGCTGGCGAACTGGGGCAACTATAACGCGTCCGGCAACTTCCCCACAGGCTTCCAGCCTGTAACAGGCCAACAGACGCGCGAACTTCTGAATCACTTTTATTATGGCCCCGGAAACAACACGCAAACCCTGACGCTCACAGGGCTGACACCCGGACAGGCCTACAATGCCAGAGTCTATTATCGCTCCTGGGAGAACCCCAATAATGACCGTATCTCCAACTGGACCTTTGATCCCGGCACGGGAACGCTCACGAAACTAAACGCCCTGAGCGAAGACTCGAACTATACCGGAAACTACATCGACTTCCCCTACGTGGCAGGGACTGAGGGGAAACTCGAACTCAGTGCCGCCAATACAAGTGCTGCAAGCTGGCATCTGTATGGGTTTACCAACCAGCAGATTCCAAACGGGCTGGCATCAATGACAACGCTACAGGTTGCGCGTGGTGCGACCCTTGATCTTGACGGCGGCACGCAAATGATTGCCTCGCTCTCTGATTTCAACGGGAGCGGCGGTATGATCACCAACAGCGCTGCCACGACGCCGGTCTCCCTGATGATCAATCAAATCACGACCAACACCTTCAGCGGCGTTATCGCTGACAATGGCACCAACCAGGCGATCACCCTTGTCAAAACCGGTACCGGCCCTCTGAAGCTCGCCAGCCCCGACAGCAGCTACTCCGGCGTAACCTTTCTCGCAGGCGGAACTGTCAATGTAGCCACTCTCTCGGACTATGGCGCCAACAGCAGTCTCGGCAACCGGGCGCTCTCAAGCGAAAACGCCGGAAATAATGGCGAAATCGGACTTCTCTTCCGCGGCGGCACGCTTCAATATACCGGAGCGACGCCGCAGAGCACCGACCGCGCGATCCGCCTCAGCACCTTGGGCGGCGGCGGCACGATCGACGCGTCCGGTACCGTCCCTTCAGCAACCTTGAATTTCACACGCACGCTTGCCTCGCCTAACTTCTGGGAGTGGCCGGGCACCCGCACCTTCACTCTTACGGGGAGCAACACCGGCGACAACACCTTTGCTACGCCTGTCTCCGACACGGGGGGAACCACGCTCCACCTGAACAAGAGCGGCTTGGGAAAATGGGTGCTCGCCAGCACCAACAACACCTACGTTGGCGTGACGATCCTGTCGGGCGGCATTCTCAACGTGGCCAATCTGTCGAACTATGGAGTTTCCGGCAGCCTGGGCAAGCGCGCGGCGGCGAGTGAAAATGCGGGGAATAACGGCGAGATCGGCCTTCTCTTCCGCGGGGGCACCCTCCAATATACGGGCTCGACTCCGCAGAGCACGGACCGTGCGATTCGTCTCAGCGTTACGGGTGGCGGCGGCACAATCGACGCCTCCGGCAGCGATCCTTCAGCCATGATCAGCTTCACGGCAACGGCATCGCCGAACTTCTGGGAGACCGGCGGCAACCGTACCCTGACCCTCACCGGCAGCAATACGGGCAGCAACACCTTTGCCATGGTCATCGGCGACATCGTCGGCACGACCACGACCGCACTCAAGAAGGACGGCGCAGGCACTTGGGTCATCACCGGCGTTGGTACCTTCGTCGGCAACACGACGGTTCAGGCGGGAACGCTGGAGGTGGGCGGCAACGGCAGGCTCGGAACCGAAAATGTGACCGTCAACGGCGGCACGCTGCGCCTGGCCGGAAACGGCGCTGCCATTTCCGACTCCAAGAGGCTCACCCTCGCTGCCACGGGAGCAACGGTGCACCTGGATTCCAGCGAGACCGTCAACGAATTCTACGTAGACGGTGTCCAGCAGTATAGAGGCACCTGGGGGTCGTACTCCAGTCCAGCATTCATCAAAGATCCCCGTTTTACGGGTACGGGCGTCCTGCGTGTCCTGAGCGGCCAGCCATATCCAGGAACCATGATCAAATTCCAATAACAGAAGACGTCTGCAGTTTTGACATCATGAGCCAGTTTCCGGAGATGCGAGGTTATCGCATGAAGCGCCACCTCCGCTTTGCGCGAGCAAAAAGGAGCGCGGGCATCTTGCCCGCATGAAGATGCGGCCGGGACGGCCACGCTCCCTTCCGAAAGGAGCGCGGGCATCTTGCCCGCATGAAGGGGCGGGCGGGACCCGCCTACGCCAAAGGCTACGGCGTGGCAGGCGCCCACGCTCCTGTTTTATACTTTGCATCCAGACTCGCCTATCCTGGAAAATGTCCCATTCCGTTTTGACACAATCCGGAGAATCGTTTATGATGCGCAATCACTATGAAACCGACCTTAAAGATTGCGACGACGAAGACGCCGGATGGCGAAATACTGACGCTTGTTCAGCATGATGCTGACTTCTCCATGAAGGTGGGCTGTCAGGAACTGATGACCAGCCGCGCGCATGAGTCTGAACTGGAACTGGCCCGGCTGGGGTGCGCGCGCATCGCGGCGCGTCAGAATCCCACGGTGCTGATCGGCGGCCTCGGCATGGGCTATACCTTGCGTCAGACGCTGGACCTGCTTCAGCCGGATGCCACGGTTGTGGTGAGCGAACTGATCCCGGATGTGGTCCAGTGGAACCGCGACTATCTGGGCGAACTCACGAACCATCCGCTGCGTGATCCGCGCGTGGTGCTCAAGGTGTGTGACGTGATGAACCTGATCCAGCAGTCGGAGCACGCCTTTGACGCGATCATGCTCGATGTCGATAACGGTCCGGAGGCGTTGACTGCCGCAGGCAACGACCGCCTCTACAGTCGGCAGGGCCTCCAGGCCTGCATGCGCGCGCTGCACGCCAAGGGCTGCTTGGCGGTCTGGTCCGGCGCGATCGATAACACCTTCGAGCGCCGTCTGAAAGCGGAGAATCTCTTCTTCCGCCTCTTCCATGTTCCGGTTTACAAAGGCGGCAGGGCGCTTGCCCGGTGTGTCTGGCTGATCGCCAGCGACCCACGCTCGCTGCCGCCGGAGGAAGCGAAGGGGAAGGGGAAGAAGTTCTAGCCGGCTTCGCTTGAAGCTACGCCGAGCCGGAGAAGTTCGAGCCTCCTTCGCTAAAGCTACGGCGGCCAGGGAGTTCTAAAGTGCTAAAGTGAAACTGGACACTTGACACGCTCAATCCGAGTCAATCCGCGCAATCCGTAGCTAAAACGCTGCCCAGTTTCAAGTTTCCAGTATCAAGTTTCAAATCTCACTCTCGAAAGTTAACATTTTTTGCCGTCTTTTCGTGCGGTTTGAGTGCTAAAAATGATATATAAAACTTCCATAAACGATAATGACATTCTGGAAAAAAGAGAATATAGTTTAAGTCATAAAAAGAAACAGTCATCTATTCATGCGAAGCCTTTGATCCTACGGACAGGCGGTGATCGAAATGATATGCGCTGAAAGATGGCCTGTTCACATTTCGGTCATAAAGGAGTTTTAGTGAAGCGGGCGTTGATCAAACAGTTGATTGCAGGCGAACCTGTTGAACGGTGCGGCTTCTGGGTCGGCAAGCCCCATGCCGATACATGGCCAGGGTTGCATCGCTATTTCGGCACTCAGACCGAGCAGGCGTTCCGGCGCGACATCGGCGATGACATCGTCTGGATCAGGCCGCAATCCTATCCGGATGTTTATCAGGATCCGTCTGGACGTACCTTGTTTGATTCCGGGGTGGACCGAACAAAGCATGCGCATCCACCCCTGGCGTTATGTGAGACGGTTGCCGAGGTCGCGCGCTTCCCGTGGCCCGACCCTGACTTCCTCAATTTCGATTCCTGTCTGGCTGATTTGAGTAAGACGGGCGATGTGTATCGGATGGGCGGCTTCTGGACCTGCTTTTTTCACAACATCTGTGATTTGCTCGGGATGGAGGAGTATCTCGTGAAGATGTACACCCATCCCAGGGTTGTCGAGGCTGTGACAGACCATGTGTGCGCGTTCTATTATGAAGCCAACGAACGTTTTTTCAAAGCGGCCGGGGATCAGCTGGACGGCTTCTTTTTCGGCAATGATTTTGGGACACAGACCAGCCTGATCTGCGGGCCGACGCAGTTTGACCGGTTCATCCTGCCCTGGTTCCGCCGCTTCACGGAGCAGGGGCATCGGCACGGGCATCAGGTCATCCTCCATTCGTGCGGTTCGATCCACGAGGTCATTCCCCGGCTGATCGATGCGGGCGTGGACTGTCTCCATCCCTTGCAGGCGCTGGCGACAAACATGGATGCGGAAACGCTGGCGCGGGAGTTTAAGGGGAAGATTGCTTTTATGGGGGGCATCGACACCCAGAATCTGCTGACGAACGGGACGCCAGAGCAGGTTAAGGCCGAAGTCCGACGCGTGAAGCGTCTGTTGGGGCCTAATCTGGTTGTGAGTCCGAGCCATGAGGCGATTTTGCCCAATGTGTCGCCTGCGAATGTGGAAGCTATGGCTCAGGCTGTCTTCGAGTAGGACGTGGAGCACGGCAAAGTCAACACGAGAGCAACAAGGAGTAAAACGATGACATCACGAGAGCGAGCAGTGAAGGCGTTGAAGGGCGAGATCCCTGACCGGGTTCCTTGCGTGCCGCTGATTGACACATCGTATGCAGCCGCAGTCGCCGATATGCCTGTCGGCGAGTGTTTCATGAATCCGGAAGCGTATGCTTATGCATTGGTGAAGACCTTGGAGCGGCATCCTGACATTGACGGCGTGTCGATCAACATCGGACTCTCCAGCGATATCATCCAGGATGCGAGCAAACGGAAGGGGACATGGACGGTCAAGACCACGGGTGGACTGACCTGGTATGTGCCTGAAAACGACATCGGCTCGATCGGGGCGTGCGAGATCACGGATTTTAATGATCCGAGATTTGCGACAGACGAGTACCTGATGAAGGCGTGCCTGCGGACACTCCAAGCCATCCCCGAGTCCATCCGGAAGAGATATCTGATCAATACAACGGTCACGGGACCGTATTCCCAAGTCGCATTCTTAGTCGGTGTCAACAACCTGATGATGGCTACGATTGATGATCCGGATGGTCTGGATAAAGCGATTGCGTTGCGGGTTCCCTTTGCCTTGAAGTGGGTCGATGAACTGGTCGCCTTGGATCCCGCGTGCATCTGGATCGGTGAGGGCTTCGCCTCCAACAGCCTTGTCAGCCGGGAGACCTATTGCCGGCATGTCATGCCGTATGAGAAGATGGTCGTCGAGCGCATCCATGCGATTGGAAAACAATCGCTTCTGCATATCTGCGGCAAATTGGACGACAGCCTGGAAAGTCTGCTGGAGACAGGAAGCGATGCCGTGGAGATTGACTGGCAGGTGGACGTGCCGGATGCCAAACGCAGGATTGGAAAGACGATGACGCTGAAGGGGAACCTGAATACCAGCAAGTTAGTGTCGTCAACACCGGATGAGATTTATCAGTTGACGCGGACGCTGATCGAGCAGGGCAAACCCGGCGGACGTTTCATCGTCAGCAGCGGCTGTTGTCTCGGACGTGACACGCCACCCGCGAGCGTGGATGCCATGGTCCGGGCATGCGAGGATTTTGGTGAATACAAATAAGTTCATCAAGTAAAAAAGGAGAGAGAAATGAGTATCACACAGAACATCACGACATCACGAACGTTCATCAAACGTTCCCTTCTGGCAATGGCCATGTTAACCCTTGCCATCGTCACCCAAGCCACCCCCCTCACCTGGAACGGTCCGGTCGGCGGCAACTGGGACACCGCCACGAGCAACTGGCTGGATGGCGCTACCCCGGCCACCTGGAGCAACACCAACCCCGACAGCGCGGTCTTCGGAGCGACCGGCGCGGGCACGGTCAATCTGGCCGAGGCCATCACCTCCACAGGCCTCACGTTCAATGCGTCGGGTTACATCCTCACCAACAATGTCAACCTCCTGACGCTTTCGGCCGGCGCGGTCATCACCGCGAATGCTGCTGCGACGATCAACAGCCGCTTGGCCGGCACGGGCGGCATGGTTAAGACGGGAACAGGCACGCTGACGCTGGGTGGCAACAACACGTTCACCGGCGGCGTGACCATCAGTTCCGGAACCCTCCAGCTCAACAACTTGGCTGCGCTGAATTCCACCACGCCCAACGCCATCGTGCTGGGAGCCGACGGGTCTGCAAATCCAACGATCAATATCAATGCCAGTGGCACCTCGCTTGGAGCCCTGACCGTTCCCGCCAACGTGACGGGTGCGACCATCTCCATGACGCAGAACAGCGGCTCCTGGTCCTATACGATCAAAGGCGCGACCCTGAGCAGCCCCTTGAACATCAACCAAAGCATTGTCAGCTACCCCAGATGGGACCAGATCACGTGGAGTGCAAAGATCAGCGGCAGCGGCGGCGGATCGGGCAATGACACACTTATCTTCAGCAACACCAGCGGCATGCAGAATTACTTCACGACGGCTGCTGGCGTGGTTCACGACTTCACCGGCAACGTCCATTCCAAAGGTTTTATTGCCGTTCAGAACGGAACCGCCGGCGGAAACCAGACAATCCCAGATGCCTCCATGCTCTGGATCGAAAGCGGGGAATGGCGTTGGAACACGGGCGGGGTGGTCGAGACCATTGACGGTCTGGCGGGCGCTGGGACCATGGGCAATCCTAATAATGTGATCCTGACCATCAACGCCAGTAACAGCAGCAATGATGGCAAGCGCGTTTTCTCCGGTACCGTGGGCGGCATGAGAGGCACGTTGACCAAGACCGGAACCGGAACGCAGGAGCTTTCCGGCGCGAACATCGCGATTTCCCAAGGGGTCAGTCTCAACCAGGGCACGCTAAAGCTGACCAAGACCACGGCCTGGAACAGCGCCCTCGCCTTTCATGCGAGCAATGTGGCGACGCTCCTGCTTAACTCGCCGCTCAGCGCGGATTCGTGGATATTCTCCAGGCAGATCACCGGCGGCTCGGCGAATGCGAAAATCGAGAAGGTTGGGCTTGGGACGACGGTGCTGTCGCCTGCGGCGAGTAGTTCGTTTGTTGGAAATTCCATGGAAGCGTTGACGGTGACCGAGGGTAAGCTCTATCTGAACTCGACAGGCTTCACCACCGCCCCGGCCGTGAGCGTCGCATCAGGCGCCACCTTTGGCGGTACCGCAACTGCGGGCAATATTACGGTGACGAACGCCGCCATCTTGGAAGGCGGCTATAACAGCGCAGGTACCCTCACCGCCGCGAATGTGACACTGGGCAGCGTGTCAACGGACACGGCCACGCTCAAGGGAACGCTTTCAGGAACGTCGGGGTACAAGGGCTTCGCTGTCAACAATCTCACGCTCAGCGGCGGCGACCAGTCGGTGCTGCTGGATGTTTCTGGCATCGGTCTTGTCAGCGGCACGGCTTATGATGTGCTGGTCTCGGCCAACGCCATCACCGCGCCGAACGCGTCCAGCGTCGTCGCAGCCCTCAAGTCCAACTCGCGTGTCTATACGCCCATGATCGTGAACGAAGGTAAGACCATCCAGATCTATTATGATGCGGCGGCGAGCGTCTACTGGACAGGAGAGAACGGGACCGCCTGGGATATTGCCACGGGCAATTGGAGGCTGAGCGGCAACAATGCCATCACCCCGTTCATGGCGAATGATGTCGTCTTCTTCAACGACAGTCCTACCAGTACGACGGTTGATATTTCCAGCGGCAATGTCTCCCCGGTCTCCACCACCTTCAGCAATACAACGGACACCAGCTACACGCTTCAGGGAGCGAACGGCATCTCCTCCGGGTTTATCACGAAGAATGGCAACGGCACGGTGACAATCGCGAACGTGAACGCCACGGCTGGCGCAGTCGCCCTCAACGAAGGGGTTCTTTCGATCACACAGTCCGGCGGACTGGGCACGGGGGCCCTAAATTTCAACGGCGGCACCCTTGAATACACAGGCGCAACAGGTAGCTGGTCGCGACCTATTGATGTGACGACCAATGGCGGCACGATCAAGGTCGCAACGGGCGCGTCGCTCACGTCCGGCGGCACGTTCAGCGGCGCAGGTGTCCTCACAAAGTCCGGCCCCGGCACGCTCGTGCTGCCGTACACCAGCGGCACGATCTCCCAGGCGTTGCAGATCGACGCTGGCACGCTGACCCTGAACTATGGCGCTGGGGCTGTGACCTACGTTGGCCAGATATCGGGCACCAACGGAATTCTGCGTCTTGAAGGCACGGGTGCCAATGCCAGTGCCGGCCTCACCTTTGTCACCAACAACACCTTCTCCGGCGAAACCCATCTTTACGGCCGCCGCATCTTCCTCAACAGCCCCACCGGCAATGCCATCGGCGGCGACATCGTATCCAAGCTGTCCATCTGGCCCTACCATGACCTTACGATCAATGCCAATGAGCAGATCGCCGACACGGCCGTCCTGCGCTTCGAACACACCGGCGATGTCTATGAGTTCCGGCTCAACGGCAAGACGGAAACCGTGGCGGGCATTGTTAACCTTGATACTTCGCCGGCAATCATTGAGAACGCCGGATATGATGGCGCGAATGACAACAACATCCCCCCGGGGACGCTGAATGTCACCGGAAGCGGCCGCTACGTCTATAAAACCTGCATCCGGAACCAGAACAACGGTACCGGCAACGGCGCGCTCAGCTTCGGAAAGTCCGGCACCGGCACGCAGGAACTGTGGAATGCCGATATCTATTACACAGGGGCCACTACGGTCAACGACGGCTTGCTCGTCCTGCAGGATACCACCGCATTCAACTCCCAGGAGGTCATCATGAACGGCGGCACGCTTGAGTTGAAACGCACGAGCGGCTCGTGGGCGTACAGCAAGCCCATCTCCGCCGGAACAGGCGCGGGCAACCTTGTGAAATCCGGAGCGGGCATCGTCACGCTGTCGGGCACCAACACCTATACAGGCACCACCACGGTCAACGCTGGTACGCTTGTGCTTCAGGAGGCGCCCGACTTCGCGTCCAGCGAAATCATCCTGAACGGCGGCGCCCTTGAACTGAGTCGCACCAACGGCATCTGGACGTACAACAACGCCATCACCGTGGGAACAGGCGCGGGCAACTTCGTGAAATCCGGCGCAGGCACTGTTGTGTTGGGCGGCGCGAACACCTATACAGGCACGACCACGGTCAACGGCGGTACGCTGCTGGTCAACGGCAGCAACAGCGGCAGCGGCGCGTTCAGCGTGGCCTCGGGCGCGACGCTCGGCGGCGTCGGCAGCATCAACGGCGCGGCGACCTTCAATACCGGCGCCAAGGCCGTGTTCACGCTCACGCTGGATCCGGTCACCAAGACCAACACCACCCCGCTGGCCATCGCGGGCGTGATGACCTTCAACACGACCGAAGTGCATGTGAACGCGCCGGAGAGCCTGAAGCCCGGGAAGTATGCCCTGGCCAACTCCAGTGCCACTCCGTCAGGCAGCCTCGCGCCGACCCCCGTGCTGGACAGCGGCTCCTACGGCCCCGACTTCGCCTCAGCCGCGGTCTATTTGGACACGGTCAACAACACGCTGATGCTGTCGGTCAATCCGCGCAACACGCTGATCTCGTTCTTCTAACACGTCAACGATTGTAACAGCACAAAAAAACAGGATCCGGGATCACGTCTGATTCCCGGATCCTGTCTTATCATCCAAGGAATCCGCGCCTATGAAGTTCACGTTACCCGCTCTCAGCGCCTCTGTTCTTCTTAGCGTCGCAGCACTGATGGCCGGATGCACGCTCTTTGCAGCCGCCGCCCGCGAGCGTGGATGCCATGGTCCGGGCATGCGAGGATTTTGGTGAATACAAATGATTCACAAGTAATGTCTGGCATCCCATAGACCGAGGAAATGTTTCTAAAAAGTTTTGTACGTACAGAAAAGTATTCATTCGGAGAATGTGGGATACTAACAGCAACAAAAGAAAGGGAAGAGAGTATGAATACGACAACGACCACACAAAGGCTGATCAACCGTCTGATCTTTGTGTTCATGATATCCGCCTTTGCTACCACCACCTGGGCGACGACCCTGACCTGGAACGGTCCGGTTGGCGGCAACTGGGACACAGCCACGAGCAACTGGCTGGACGGCGCCACGCCGACCAACTGGAGCAATGCCAACCCCGACAGCGCAATTTTCGGCTCCACCGGCGCGGGCACGATTAACCTCACCGAAGGCATTACCGCCCTGGCCCTCACGTTTAACACAACGGGCTATACCCTCACCGGCAATACCCTGACGCTCTCGCCAGGCGCGGTCATCACCAACGCGGGTGCCGCCACGACGATCAACAGCATCTTGGCCGGCACGGGCGGCATGGTCAAGGCCGGCACGGGAACGCTGACGCTGGGCGGCAACAACACCTTCTCGGGCGGACTCACCATCCGCGGCGGCACGGTCAAGATGGGCAACGCTGGGGCACTCAATTCTACCACACCAAACGCGGTAACCCTCGGCCTGACTGGCGACACCGATGCCACGCTCGATGCCAACGGCCAGAGTTTCAACATGGCATCGCTGACCGTGGGCGGCACCGGTTCGAAAATCCGCTCCAACGCCTGGGGCGGCCCGAGGGTCACACCAGGTAACACCACTCTCGATAGTGCACTGATCATCGAACGGTATGGAGACAACACTCACGAAGGCTTCCAAAATGTAGGCAAGATCACTGGCAACGGTGCCGGTTCCGGCAATGTGAGTTTCATTTTCCAACGGACCGGAAACAACAACTTCTATTGGCAGGCGGATAACACGGTCGCCAACGACTTCCTCGGCAACATCCAGGTCAAGGGCGGCGAACTGCGCCACCAGGGTAGCGGCGCGGTCAACAACACCGTCATCCCCGATACTGCGATGCTGATCATTGATTCCAGCGCGGCGTGGAGCTGGAACAACTCCGGCACGGTCACCGAAACCCTCGACGGCCTGGCCAGCGGCAACCTCGGCAGCGGCAACGGCGGACGGATGTACAGGAACATTCCCCAATACACCCTCACCATCAACGCGAACAACGCCGACAACGAAGGCAAGCGCATTTACGAGGGCACCATCGAGAGCATGTCCGGCACGCTGACCCTCGGGGGCACCGGCACGCAGGAGTTCCGCGGCGCCAATGCCAACTTTGCCAACGCTACCGCCCTCAACAACGGCACCCTCAAACTCACCAAGACGACCGCGTGGGCCAGCGGCATTACGATGGGCGCCGCCAACACCCCGAAGGTGCAGCTCAATGCGCCGCTGGCGGCCGATTCGTGGACGTTCTCCAAGATCATCGCCGGCGGTTCGGTCAATGCCACAGTGGAAAAAGTGGGGTCCGGCACCGTGGCCCTGTCGGAGTCGCAGACCTACACCGGCAACACCGCCGTCAGCGACGGGAAGCTCCTGATGCAGATGTCGGGAGCCGTCACCAATCCCTACGCGATCTCCGGGATGATATTCTGGGTGGACGCGGGCGACCCCAACGGCAACGGGACGGTCCCGGCCAATGGCACCGCCATCACCAACTGGGTCAACAAGGCAAGCGGCGGCGCGGCTAACCTGACAGTCTCCGGATCAGGGGCCACCCCCGCCTACACGGCGGCCAACGCCGCCTTCAACAACAAGCCGACGGTCACCTTTTTCGCCGGCAAGGAGCTGAGCAACAGCTACAATTTCGGAACCACCCTGTCCGTCATCTACGTCGGCCGGATCGGCGCGACGAAACAGCGCCTGGTGTCCGGCAACGGCGTCAACTGGATCCTTGGCTACTGGAGCAACAATATGAACGTCAATTACTGGAATGGCGGTAGTCTGGGATCCGCAGCCGATACGAACCCCCATATCTGGATCAATGGCGCGACTGGCGGAGCCAACATGCTGGGCTACCGGTATGACGCCGCCGGCGAGACGGCCCTGGGCAACGGCACGGGCGGGGCCGGCCCCACCGGGGGCCTGCGGCTGGGCGGCGGCTGGAATACCAGTGAGCTGTCCGACGGCGACATCGCCGAACTGCTGGTCTTCAACCGCCAGTTGACATCGGCTGAACGCACGCTGGTCGAAACGTATCTGTATAACAAATATTTCAACGCTTCCGCCACCATCATTACCATCCCGGCCGGCGGGATTGCCGGCTCCGTGTCGGTGGCCGCTAACGCGACCTTCGGCGGCGCCGGCGTGGCCAGCAACATCACGGTTCAATCCGGCGGCGCTCTCCAGGGCGGCTACAACGGTTCAGGCACCCTGACCGCAGCGGATGTGACGCTTGGCTCCATAGCCGCCGACATCACCACGCTCAAGGGGACGGTTTCAACAAACTCGGACTACAAGCCAATTGCCGTTACCAGTCTGGCCATCAACGGCGGTGACGGGAAAGTGATTCTGGAGGCCTCCGGTATGGGGCTGACGAGCGGCACCTACTACGACCTGCTCGTTTCCGCCAGCGCGATCACCGCGCCCAATGCGTCCAGTGTCCTTGCAGCCCTCAAGTCCAACTCACGCGCCTACACGCCGAACGTGGATGGCACGGGCACAAAGATCCAACTTTATTATGATGCGGCTGCGAGCGTCTACTGGACCGGTGCGACCGGCACCGCGTGGAACACGGCGGACACCAACTGGAAGCTGAACGGCAACAACGCAGACACGCAGTTCATGCCCGGCGACATCGTCTTCTTCAACGACAGCCCCGCCAGTACGACGGTTGATATTTCCAGCGGCGACGTCTCGCCGATCTCCACCACCTTCAGCAACACCACCAGCTACACGCTCCAGGGAGCAAACGGCATCTCCGGCGGCACGATCAACAAGAACGGCAACGGCACGGTGACAATTTCGAACGTGAATAACACGGCCGGCGCGGTCGCCCTCAACGCAGGGCTTGTTTCGATGTCGCAGTCCGGCGGGCTGGGCACGGGCGCCCTCACCTTCAATGGCGGCTCCCTCGAATACACGGGCACTGCGGGAAGCTGGTCGCGGACGGTCGACGTCACCGCCAACGGCGGCACGGTCTGCGTCGCGGACGGCACGTCGCTCACCTCCGGCGGCGCCCTTACGGGCGCGGGCGCCCTCACCAAGTCCGGCCCCGGCACCCTCGTGTTGGGCGGCAACGGCACATACGCCGGCGCTGTCACCGTGAGCGGAACTTTGGTGGCCAACCATGCCAACGCGCTCGGCACAGGCGGTTCCACAGTCGTGCTGGGCGACTCCGGCACCGGCGCCAATCCGGTGGAGTTCCGGGCGGACAGCGCCATCACCTCGAAGGTCAGGCTAGCTGCGATCACCAACTCGAACTACGGCACCAGCCAGACGATCACGATCAATGGCGGCAGCGCGCTTCCGCAGAACGATGCCGGCATCGAAACCACCCTCAACCTCGCCGGCACCGTGCCTGTGACACTCAAGGCAACGCACACCGCTCCCAACCATATCACACCCCAGGACATGAACTGGCGCATCCAGGGCACGAGCATTCCCACCGGCACCACCGCGCTGATCCTGGACGGCACGACGTACCCGCTGCGCACCAGCCAGCTGAGCAACAGCTCGCCAGCCAGCGATTTCACTGGCGACGTGCTCATCAAGGGCAATGTCATCACCCAGGGGCGTACCTATAGCGGAAATACCGCCGGCAACCAGAACCTCAACTTCACCAACAACGACGTGACGGTCGATACCGCCGCGACCTGGAGCATCGTCTGGGGCGGCGAAACCTGCGGTGCGCTCAAAGGAACCGGCGCGATCACGCTAAACTGCCAGAGCGCGCTCAACAACACCGGCCTCACCATGGGCAACAACAACCGCAACGGCAGCTATTCCGGTGCCATTGGCGGAGGCTGGGGTGTGGCGAAGGTCGGCAGCGGCACGCAGACTCTTGCCGGCAACAACACCTACTCCGGCACGACCGCGGTCAACGACGGCACGCTGCTGGTCAACGGCCGTAACAGCGGCACCGGTGCCTTCAGCGTGACCCCAGGCGCGACGCTCGGGGGCACGGGCAGCATCAACGGCGCGGCGACCTTCAATACCGGCGCCAAGGCCGTTTTCACGCTCACGCTGGACCCCATCACCAAGACCAACACCACCGCGATAACCATCGCGGGCGTGATGACGTTCAACGCGACCGAAGTGCATGTGAACGCGCCGGTAAATCTGAAGCCCGGCAAGTATGTGCTGGCACGTTCATCGGCTGTCCCTGCCGGGACATTCACGACCCCCGTGCTGGACACCGGTTCCTACCACTTCGCCAGCTCATCGCCAGAAGTTTATCTGGAGATCGACAACACGTTGATGCTGTGGATCAAACCGGGTAATACGATAATCTCCTTCTTCTAATCCTCTTCGTGCGTCAGCGCATGGCAGGCGTGCCCTGAGAACAGGGTACAGGATCAGCAGTGATCTCTGTATCCTGTTTCATTCACAAAGAAAGCGTCACCTATGAAGTCCACATTAAATTCTGTCAACGCCTCGGTTGTTCTTGCCGTCGGAGTTCTAACTGCTGGATGCACGCTCTTCGCAGCCACCAGCCCGAGGGAGATTCATGTCGCTGTCAACGGGGACGATGCAAACCGCGGTTCAAAGGCAAGTCCGCTCAAAACGATTACGGTCGCCGCCAACAGGGCCCAGCCCGGCGACACCGTGACAGTCCATGCCGGCATTTACCGCGAACGCATCAACCCGCCGCGCGGCGGCACTTCCGACACCCTCCGCATCACCTATCAGGCCGCGCCGGGCGAAAAGGTGACCATCACGGGATCCGATGCGGTCAAAGGCTGGGAAAAAATATCAGGCGATACGTGGAAAGTGACCCTGCCCAATTCATATTTCGGCGCATTCAATCCGTATGCCGAGAAGGTTCACGGGGATTGGTTTAATGGCCATGGCCGTATTCATCGCCGAGGCACTGTTTATCTGGACGGCAAATGGCTTGCCGAAGCCCCCAATCTGGATGCTGTCATGAAACCCGTTGGCTCAAACCCGATGTGGTTCTCCACAGTTGACGGCTTGGCGGAGGAAGCCGCGTCCACTTATCTGATGAACATTGTCTCCTTCAAGGCCGCTGCCGGCACGCTTGTCCCCGCTGTCAAAGCGTCCACGCGGAGCGGCACGAAAGACGCCCCCTGTTCCGAAGGCGGGCAATGTGTCGGTTTTATCACCCAGGGCAGCTGGCTGCGCTACGACGCGGTCGATTTTGGAGCAGGCTCGGAAAGTGTCGAGATCCGCGCCGCCACCGCGCCCGGCACCGGCGGCGTCATCGAACTCCGCGACGGCCACTTCGACGGCGAACTGCTCGGGACGTGCGCAGTGCCTGTTACCGGCGACTGGCAGAAATGGCAGACGTTCACGGCCAAGATCAAAAAAACAGCAGGTGTGAAAAACCTGTATATGGTCTTCAAGTCGCATGCGGCGGTAAAAAAGGCGATGGCGCAGGGCGTCGGCAACACCATCATCTATGCCCAGTTCCCCGGCGTCAACCCGAACGAGGGCGCGGTGGAAATCGCTGTCCGCCCGACTGTCTTCACACCGGAAAAGACCAACATCGACTATATCACGGTCCGGGGCTTCGATCTGCGAAACGCCGCCAGCAACTGGGCCGCCCCCACTGCCGGACAAGTCGGCCTGGTCACGGCGTACTGGAACAAAGGCTGGATCATTGAGAACAACGAGATCAGCTACTCCCGCTGCTGCGGCATCGCGCTCGGTAAATATTCCGACCAGTGGGACGGCAAGCGCGGCACCACCGAAGGCTATTATCTGACCATCGACGACGCGCTCAAGAAAGACGGTTGGTCCAAGGAAAAAATCGGGGGCCACATTGTACGCAACAATCACATCCACCACTGCGGCCAGACCGGCATTGTCGGCAGCCTCGGCTGCGCGTTCAGCACCATCACCGGCAACGATATCCATGACTGCAACATGCAGGGGATCTGGTCTGGCGCGGAGATGGCCGGCATCAAGTTTCACGGCGCCATTGACACGGTGATCACCGGCAACCATATCCACCACAACGGACACCCCGGAGGGCTGTGGCTCGACTGGATGGCGCAGGGCACCCAGATTAAGAACAATCTCTTCCACGACAATCTGGGGCATGATCTCTTTACGGAGGTTGACCACGGCCCCTTCCTTGTCGCCAACAACATCTTTCTCTCGCCCGGCGCCTATCTTGCCAACTCGGAAGGCGGCGCCTACGCGCACAACCTGGTCACGGGACACTTGCAGATCATTCCCGATGGCCGCCGCACGCCCTTCCACAAGGCGCACAGCACGGAGCTGGTCGGCCTGCACGACTGCCCGGTCGGCGATGTCCGCTGGTACAACAACCTGCTCGCGGGTCGCTGCAACCTCAACGCCTACAACGCCGCAGCCCTGCCGGTGGCCGCCGCAGGCAACGTATTTGTCAAGGGCGCGACACCCTCGAAGTTCGAAGCTGGCGCCCTGGTCAAGCCCGATTTCGACGCTGGTGTGAAGCTGACCCGGAAGGCGGACGGTTGGTATTTGGAGATGAAGGGCGACCCGACGTGGTCGGCCGAACAGAAACGCCAGCTTGTCACCACCGAACGGCTCGGCAAGGCCGTGATCCCCGACCTCCCCTTCGAGAATCCAGACGGTTCGCCGCTGAAGATCGACACCGACTACTTCAACAACACGCGCGACGCAACCAATCCCTTCCCCGGCCCCTTCGAAACGCCCGTGAATGGCGAAATCAAGGTGTGGCCGAAACACAGGACATCCCCATGAAATTCATCATCTCCCCCACGCTCATCCTCTCCCTCTCCACCTTAGGTGTCAACCTCTTTGCCGCGGAGCCATCGCCCCCAGTCAGAGCCGCAGCTGATACCGCCTATCCTGACGCCAACCAACATGTTCCTTCGCTGGATCAATTCAATGTTGTCTGGGATTCGCACAGCGACTTCTCGCGGAATTCCATGCCAGTCGGCAACGGCGACATCGGGCTCAATGTCTGGACCGAGGAGAACGGCGACCTGCTCTTTTTCGTCGGCAAGACTGACTCCTTCGATTCATACGGGCGCATCCTCAAACTGGGGCGCGTCCGCGTTCACTTCGACAACTTCCCTTTCGCCAAGGGCAAGCCGTTCAAGCAGGAGCTTTCGTTGAAGGACGGCACCATCCGCATCACGGCGGGCGAGGGCGACTCCGCCTTGCTCCTGAATGTGTGGGTGGATGCCAACAACCCGGTCGTCCATGTGGAATCAGAGTCGGCAACGCCGTTCCGCCAGATGATAGCACTCGAGATGTGGCGAACGGAAAAGAAGCCGTTGTCAGGAAAGCTGGTGCTCCATTATGTTTCCGGCATGTCGGAAAAGGAACCGCCGATCCAATATCCTGACACCTTGGTCAACGGTAACGCGGATTTCAAAAACCGGATCGTCTGGTATCACCGCAACCCAACCACCCTTCGTCCCGCAGACTTGAAGTTGCAAGGGCTCCTGCCGCTTCCAAAGGACGCTCCAGCCGACCCGCTGCTGAACCGGACCTCCGGTGCCGTCATCCAAGCAGAGGGCATGGTTTCCGAGTCCGCGGAGCGTCTCGCCACCGTCACACCGATGAAAGCGACCCATGTCACGCTGATGCCGCTGACAGCCCAGACCCAAACAGCGGATGCCTGGTTGAAAGAGTTGGCCAGCCTATCGGACCGCCTCCATTCGGAAAACCTGGCAACCGCCCGTGCCGCGCATGGAAAATGGTGGCGCGATTTCTGGAACCGCAGCGATGTCACCGTCTCCGGCGGCAACCCCAAGGAAACCGCCGCCGTCAGCCTTGGCTGGCACCTCCACCGTTTTGTCACCGCCTGCACCGGGCGTGGCAAGGCGCCGATCAAGTTCAATGGCGCGATTTTCACCATGGATGGATTCACCCAAAGAGCCAAAGCGGATTCCTCCGTCACGGCGGACACCCGCTCCTGGGGCGTGCCGTTCTGGTTCCAGAACGAGCGTCACATCTACTGGCCCATGCTGCAAGCCGGCGACTACGAGCAAGTTCTGCCGTTTTTCAACATGTATCGCGATCTTCTCCCCATGGCCCGCCACCGGGTTCGCACTTACTACAAGCACGGCGGCGCGTTATTCCTCGAGACCATGACTCCCTGGGGCACCTATGCCAATAGCAACTACGGCTGGGATCGCACCGGCAAGGAGCTCGGCCTGTCAGACAACACCTACATCCGCAGATATTGGCAGGGCAACATCGAACTCTGCGCCATGATGCTCGAATGGCACCGCCACACCGGCGACGATGCCTTCGCCAAGGAGACACTCATCCCCGTCGTTACGGAAATCATCGCTTTCTATGACGAACACTACGGTCGCGACGAGAAGGGCAAAATCCGCCTCGACCCGGCGCAAGCGCTCGAGTCTATCCCCAATGCAGTCAACCCCCTGCCTGAAATCGCCGGGCTCCGCGATGTCCTGACTCGACTCGCCGAGTTGCCGGATTCGCTGGTCACCAAGGAACTGCGCACACGATGGAACCGGGTATTTTCCGAAATGCCGCCCATCCCGATGATGGTCAAGAAGGACACCCCGATCCTCGCCCACGCCGAAAAAATCTGGGGTGCCCGGCTGAATGCGGAAAACATCAATCTATACGCCGTCTGGCCCTATCGCCAACATGGCATCCTCAGTGGTGATCTCAAGATGGCGCAAGACTCCTTCAGGCTACGCGACAAGCAGTTCGTGATGAACAGTTGCTGGCATAACGACATCCTCTTCGCTGCCCATCTCGGTTTGGCGAACGATGCCACCCACATGCTGGCGAACCGCTTCCTGCTGAGCGGCGGCTACCGATTCCCGACCTTCTATGTTAACGGCGACTGGGTGCCGGACCTGGATAACGGCAGTGTTTGTCAAAACACGGTCCAAAGCATGCTCATGCAGGCCGATGAAAAGAAAATCATCCTTTTGCCCGCCTGGCCGAGAGGTTGGAACGCCTCCTTCAAGCTCCACGCTCCCCGGAAAACCGTCGTCGAAGCCCGTGTCGAAAACGGTGAAGTCAAGGATCTCAAGGTCACTCCCGAAAGCCGCCGCAAGGATGTCACCATCTTCAAAACCGGATCCGTCAGGGATGCGAAACCATGAAAAAGATATTCCGCACATCTTTTACACCAGAATTGAACATCCGGAGCTGAACCGTTTTCTCCTCTCCCTTCTAAATCCGGCCGCAGGCGGCATCGGGATGAGGGAAAAATTTGGCCGTTGACAATGCCACAGATCAAATAGATAATCGTGATCACGGAGTAAAGAAATGATGACACATGAACGATCACTCGCAGGAAAACGCGGATTTCCAATCATTGGAATTCTGGCGCTGGCACTTCTCCAGTCATGGGAAGTTTGCGCGGCGGAGCCGGACGCAGTACCGCTGGCGGGTCTGGGGCTGTCCGCCGCCCGGCAGGGGTGGGGACAGTTGCAGGCCGACAAGGGCGTGGGCGGAAAGGCGCTCACGATTGCCGGCAGGTCTTTCGCGCACGGGCTGGGTACGCATGCAGCCAGTGAACTTGTTTACGAACTCGATGGTCAATACACGAATTTCACGGCCTGCGTCGGCGTGGATGATTTTTTAAAAGATCACCCCGAGGCAGGCAAGGCCAGCGTGGTGTTTCAGGTCTTTGTTGACGGCACGAAGCTTTTTGACAGTGGTGTGATGCGCATGGGTGATGCCGCGAAGCCGTTGAATGTGTCGGTCGCAGGCGCGCAGGAACTTCGGCTGGTCGTGACCGACGCGGGCGACGGCATCAGTTGCGATCATGCGGACTGGGCCGAGCCGGTGCTCAAAGGTCAGCGGTCAGAAGTCAGCGATCAGAAGACAGCCTATGAAGTGAAGGTGCCCGGCTTCACCATCAAACTCGACAAGCAGGGACGCATGATCGGTTCGTCGGTGATGGATGTGTCGGGCCAGACGCGGCTCGGGGGTTGCCGGCCAACAGGCGACGTTGCGGTGGCGATGGCTAACGGCGGCTATGCGTTCACACGGAGGCTGGCCGATGCGCAGGGCCACCGCGCGACATTGACCGACCGCTTTACGCCGGATGGAAATAGCATCCGGTGGGAAATCGAAATCACCAGCGATGACAAGCCATGGAGCGCCCCCATCATTTCGCGGATGAAATGTGCGAAGCCGGAAAAACGGCTGATCTGGGCCGCGTGGGGTTCGCCTGATTTTTCCGGTACGCAACTGACACCCGAGTTGGCAGCGCGGGTGCAGGCGGGCAAGGCATCGGTCAATGGTAGCTGGAGCGATCCGCTGGTTCCGGTGGGGTTCCTCAACCGTAGTTGGCACTATGGGAATGTCGCGCAGGGTTGTCCTGTCGGCAACGATTTCATCGCGCTCCCGCTCTTCACGGTGCTTGCGCCGGGGAGCGACGCGGGACTGAGTCTCTTGCTCGCGCCGGACGACGTGCTGCTTACTATGGATCTCGCCGTGTCCGAGTCGGGTCAGCTCCAATTCACGCGGACCAATCACCGGATAGGCGATGGAAAGACCTTAAAGTTCACGATGCACCTTGTGTCACACGAAGCGTCATGGCGCGGAGGCCTTCGCTTCATGACCGGCCGGTATCCGCAATTCTTCGAGGCACCGAACCCGCGTGCGCATCAGATTGCCGGGTGCGGCGCGTACTCGACCGGCGAGCGGGAGATTGATGTCGCGAAGTTCAAGAAGATGGCGTTCGGCTTCAACTGGAAGCTGTCCGATGATTTTCCCTACATGGGCATGTTCATCCCGCCGGTGAAGGATGCCGACGAGAAATGGACGCGTTCCTGCGACGAGAAATCGGCGGCTTACAAAGGGCCGACGAGTTCCTGCCGGCAGATGAACGACTACGCCCGCTACATGAAGACGAACGGGTTTTCAGTTCTCAGTTATTTCAACGTCACCGAATTCGGGAAGAACATGTACGGACGCAAAGCCGTCGCGAATGCGGACGATCCCGACTTGTGGAAAGACCCGGTCGCGTATTTACACGGCAAGCTGCCCAACGCTGTCTTCGATCCGGGCATCGGCACGTGTTACAAGGCCTTCATCACCGATGTCGGTGATCCCGATTATCTCCGCTTCATGCTCGAGCAGGCGGACCGTAATACGCGGATGCTGCCCGACACCGACGGCATCTGCATCGACCGCGCCGACTGGCTGCGACTCTACAACCCCAAGGCTGACGACGGCGTGAGCTGGGTGGGCGGCAAGCCGGCCCGCAGCCTGTTCCGTTCGTGGATCACGCTGATGGACAAGATGGGGCCGCAGATGCACAAGGCGGACAAGGTGATCTTTTCGAACATGATGACCGTGCGCCTGGAGCTGTGCCGCGAACTCGACGGCATCTACACGGAGTTCGGAAACAATGGCAATGCCCTGAACGCATCCGCGCTGCTCGGTGCCCGCAAACCCGTCGTCGCATGGACCTACAATGAAACGCTGCGCCAGCCCAACCCCGACGCGTTCATGCAGCGCCACCTGCACCTCGGCGTCTTTCCGACGGCACCCTATCCCTACAACAACCACTGCATCAACCCTGAGACGTCAGCCGATCAGCTCTATCTGGATTACGGCCCGCTGCTCGACGCGATGCGCGGCAAGAAGTGGGTGCTCGCCCCGCACTGCGTGGAAACGACAACGCCGGGCGTGAAAGTGAATCTCTTCGAAGTTCCCGGCGGCTATGTGGTGCCTGTCACGTTCGGCGGCGCGGCAGATACGGCGGAAGTCGTGGTGCGAAACATCGGCGGACTCGAAGCAATGAAATGTTCCGGCTTGCATCCCGGCACGGAACAGGCCGCACCCCTCGAAGGTTCGTTCAAGGATGGCGCGATGAAGTTCCGTATCCCGCTGGTCCGTGGTTGTGCGATGATCATGATGAAGAAGTGAGGATTTGATGACGCGGAAACGCCGGGATCAGGCTCGACAGTCTGCGGCCTGAATGCTATATTCAAACGAAAGTGGTTTTTTTGCAGACTCTTTACAAAACAGGGCATTTGCCCAGTTCACGTGAAACCAAACGAAAGGCATACAATGAATGAACGAACACTTCCAGTCATGGGAATTCTGGCGCTCGCGCTATTCCAGTCATTCGAAATTCACGCGGCTGACGCATTGAGTGCGGCGGGTACGCTGGGTGCCGCGCGCGTGAGCTGCTCCAGCAATGAATTGACTGTCAGCACGGGCGTGATCGAGCGCACGTGGCGGTGGACAGGCAAGGGGCTTGTGACAACCGGGCTTCGCGATGTGCGATCCGGTCAGGAGTGGGCCTTCGGACCGAAATACGCGAGCGACTGGGATCTGCCGGGCGCACTGAACGATGCCACGGAAGGCGCGCTGGTCGAGAGCACAGCACGGGTCAGCGACGACGAAAGCTTTACCGGCAAGCATCTCGAAGTTGTCACCACCGTTCGCTACGAAAAGGCCAAGCTTGAAATCCAGCACGTGATCTGGGCGTTTCCTGATGCGCCGGGGCTGCGCACGCAACTGCGCGTGAAGGCGCTGCCGGGGTTCTCGCCCAAGGGCCTGCCAGAGAAGGAAGGCGCGTACTCCGATTGCGGTGCGACGTTCCTGAAGCCAAGCGCGCGAACGGAGTATCTGCCGCTGAACTTTGCGGTGAAGAGCGAGCGGCTGTATTGGGGCTATTACAACAATCCCGGTAACCGTCACGACCAGAGCCAGGACATGCTCAAGGAGCAGGTGGCCAAGGGCTGGCCGATCTTCCTGCGCGAGGACATTGACTGGGCCAGCGGCGTGGCCGTGAAATATGGCGACGCGGGGGTGATCGCGGTCAAAGAGTCGCCGAAGTGCGTGAACCAGCAAGCGCATTACACCGGTGCCTTCTATGCCAACCCGCGGGGGCTGGCCGTGACCGGCTGGGGTCTGACACCCTCTGAGATTGTCCCCGAGCGTTTCCGCGAATGCTGGGCGACGTGGAGCATCGTGTACCAGGGCGGCGACGACGGACTGCAACTGGCCCTGAAGCAATTCGACGCGGCGCGCTATCCTGTGAATGTGAAGCGCGACGCCTTCATTCTCTCGAACACGTGGGGCCCGGCGAATCCCGGCGGGGCGCAATTCACAGCAGAGGATTTTGTGCTGAAGGAAATCCCGCTGCTCGCGGATCTCGGCATTGATGTTCTACAGATTGATGACGGGTGGCAAAAAGCGGGCGGCGGTCCCGGCGCGAGCGGCTTTCTGCCGAAGTACCGCGACGGCTGGAAAAATATCAAAGGTGCCGCCGACCAGGCGGGCGTGCGCCTTGGCCTGTGGGTCGCGATACGCAATGCGAACCTGGCGGACCTGAAGAAAAATCTCGATGAGTTGGGCTTTATCACGTGGAAGGTGGACTTTGACCATCTCGCCAGTCGGAGCGACTACGAGGCGCGGATCGCGAAGTACCGGGAGATCATGAAGTATTCGCCGAACACGCAGTTCACGCTCTGCCCCGAATACGACGACCCGCGCTACGGCTGGTACTTCGCAAAGGAGTACGGGAGCATCTACTTCCAGAACATCCAGGAGGGCCGGCCGGCGCACCTGACCCTGGTGCCGTTTCAGGTGCTGCGCCAGCACTGGCTGATGGCAAAGTATTTTCCGGCCAACAAGCTTCAAGTGATGTTGCAGAATCCGAAGCGCACGCGGAAGGATCTCAGCGACGCGTCGCAGCACAGCCACGGCTATTGTTTCGCAATGGGACTGCCCTTCGTGCCGGAGTTCTTCCAGAGCGCGCAGTTTCTCGATGCGGAGGGGCGCATGGAACTGAAGGCGCTGATCGCGACCTACAAGGCGCACCGTGACGAAATCTTCACCAGCCTGACCTTTCCCGTCGGCGACATGCCCGACAACGCGAGCTGGAGCGGATTCCAGATGGTAAGCCCAGGCGGAAAATCGGGACACCTGATCCTCTTCCGCGAACTCCACAACGCCGAAGCCAAGCGCACGATCCAGTTGAAGTTCCTTGCGGGGAAAGATATCGAAATCGAAGATCTGCGTAATGGTGGCAAGCGGGCGGTTCGCGTGGGAAGCGATGGCGGAGCCGAGTTCGGAATCAACCAGCTGGCGGACTATGCCTTCCTCCGATACACGGTCGACTCGGGCAAGAGGACGAAGTGATGCCGAAGTGCGCAGTCCATTTCAAACAGGAGAGCTTATGACCCGTCAACTTTGTGCCAAACCCGATTTTGAACAGGCGATGAAGCGCATCGAGGCGTGGTTCCGCCACGAAAAGCTAGACCGCCCGCCGGTACGCTTCGGACTTCACAACGCCGAATATGACCAGGCGCCGGTCTCCTCCGCCCGCTGGCCTACTCTGAAAGCCCGCTGGTTCGACGCGGAATATCAGGTTGATCATTATCTCGAACATGCCCGTTCCCGCCAATTTCACGGCGAAACCTTCCCCGTCTACTGGCCAAACCTCGGCCCCAATATCTACGCTGCCTTCTTCGGCGCCGAACTCGATTACGAAGAGGTCACCTCCTGGATTCGGCATCCGGTTCACAGCCATGACGACATCGCCAGACTTAAGTTTGATTGGAACAACCTCTATTTCCAAAAGATTGAGGAGATGACCCGCATCGCGCTGGAGAAATGCCCGGGGCAGGCGCTCGTCGGCTACACCGACCTCCACGGTGGGCTCGACTGCGTCGCCGATTGGCGCAATCCGCAAGAACTCTGCCTCGACCTTATCGACTGCCCGGAAGATGTCCGCGCCATGGTCAGACTCGCCGACGCCCATTTCTTCGAGGTTTACGACCACTACAATGCAGTCCTTTCCGCCGCCGGCCAACCCTCCGTCACTTGGATGGGCATCCCCGTCTGGGGAAAAATGCACATTCCCAGTTGCGATTTCACCAACATGATCGCCCCGGAAGCCTTTGACGAATTCTATTTGCCGTCGCTCAAGGCCGAGGCCGCCCACATGACCCATAACATCTTCCACCTCGACGGCAAGGGCGTCGCCCGCCATGTCGACCGCGTCCTTGAAATCCCGCAGATTCAGGCCATTCAATGGGTCCAAGGCGTCGGCGACGACTTGCCGATCATGCAATGGTTGCCGCTGATGGAAAAAATCCAGGCGGCCGGAAAGGGACTGGTCATCGACATCCATCTCGACGAGCTCGAACCGCTGATCGACGCGATGTCACCCGAAGGCATCTATCTCTGCCTCGCTGCTCCGGAGTCCGCGCAACCCGCAATTTTGGAGCGTCTTAAAAAATGGTGAGCAGCGACGGGACGCGCTTGGGTTTGTATCTTTCCAACTATAAAATGAAAAATGAAAGGGAATCGGAATGACGGCAAAAATCAATCTCTCGTATGTTAGCCTGCTGGGGTTTACGGCTGCTCTCGGCGGGTTACTGTTCGGCTTCGACATCGCGATTATCGCTGGTGCCGGACCGTTTCTGACCGAATATTTCAAACTGGATGAATGGGGGATGGGGATCGCCTTCAGCGCCTTGCTGTTCGGATGCGCCCTCGGTGCCTTCGTCGCCGGCTATTTGGCCGACCATCATGGCCGCCGAATCCCGCTTCTTTGCGTGGCTCTGCTTTTCGCCGTCACCTCGCTGGCCATGGCATTGTCGCCCAACTTCACCGCCTTCCTGGCAACCCGCTTCCTCGGCGGCTTGGCGGTCGGCGGCGCCTCCATTCTCGCCCCCATGTACATCGCCGAGATATCCCCGCCGTCGATCCGCGGCCGAATGTGCACCTGTTACCAGCTGGCCATCGTCATCGGCATTTTCTTCTCCTTCCTGCTCAATTACGCACTCAAAGGGGCGGTTCCGTTCGACTGGTTTAACGCCCATGTCTGTGACCTCGGCCCCTGGCAATGGCGTTGGATGTTCTTTTCCGGCGTCATTCCGTCCATTGTCTTCTTCCTGCTGATCCTGCGTGCCCCGGAAACCCCGCGCTACCTCTTCAAAGCCGGACGCAAGGAAGAGTCGTTCACCATCCTGGAACGTATCCTCGGCAAAGAGGGGGCCCTCCGCGAAACCGCCGAAATCCAAGAAAGTTTCACCGGTGCCAAAATGTCCTGGTCGGAAATGCTGCAGACCGCCAGTCTGCGGAAATCCCTCACCGTCGGCTTCTTCCTGGCCATCCTGATCCACTTTTCCGGTATCAATACCATCATCGATTACGCCCCGAAAATCTTTGAAACCGCCGGGTTCCACATGGACTCCGCCTTGTTCGCCACCTTCGGTATCGGCACCGTCAATCTCCTGTTCACCTTCGTCTCCTTCTGGACCATCGACCGCTTCGGACGTAGACCGATCTACATCATCGGTTCCGTCGGCATGACCGTCATCCTCTTCTCCCTGGCCACTGCCATCCTCACCGGTCATTTCAAAGGAATGGTCGCCCTAGGCCTAATCCTCGCCTACATCGCCTTCTTCGCATCCTGTATCGGCCCGGTCTTTTGGACCCTCGTGCCGGAAATTTTCCCCAACCGGGTCCGCGGCGAAGCCATGATTGTCCCCGTCCTTGTTCAGTGGATCGCCAACGCCATCGTTGTTCTGCTCTTCCCGGTCGCGTTCAAACACCTCGGCCAGGCGAACACCTTCTTCTTCCTCGGCGCGGTCGCCTTGGCCCAGGTTTTCTACACCTGGCGCTACGTTCCGGAGACCAAAGGGAAGTCCCTGGAAGAAATCGAAGCGCTCTGGGATGACGCCAAATAAACGATCACTCTACATGGCAATGGCTTCCAGTATGATGAAGATCGCTGTACCATGAAAATATTCCACTCAGTGCTGTTTTGGGGCCTGATCCTGGCGGCCGGGGTGCTGTCCTCCCGAGTGCTCGTGGCCGCCCCCGGCACCGCCTGGACCCACCGCGGCGGACAGTTGACCCAGCACTTCGCCTGGGACATGGGCGAGCCCGTCACCCTCTCCGCCCTTTCCGTCCACTCCACCATCCGCGACGCCACCGGCCGCATTAACGCCTTCACCCTTCACGTCAGCGACGACGGCAAACTCTGGCGCAAAATTCATGAGGGCAATCTGGAGAGCACCCCCGGCGCCGTCCGCATTCCCTTCGCCAAGCCCGTGACCGCACGCTACTTCAAGTTGGAGGCCACCTCGCTCCATGCCGGCGCTGACATGGTCATCACCGACCTCGAAGGCCTCGCCCTCTGATTATCTGAAAAGGACAACACATGAAAAACACACTTCTCTCCCTTGTCACCGTCTTCATGGTGACGCCTGCAACCTTGCCGTTGAATGCCGCCGAGCTTCAGCCCGACACCCCCGTCCCTGCGTTTTCGGGCAGCGCCCGCGCGTATGCGACAACATCACAAGGCTGGATGGCCAAGGAGAGCTTCCAAGCGGAAATAACCGTCACGATTAGGAGCGGTCATGGCGGCAACGGCTGCGCCTTCATGGGCCTGGGCAATGGCAAGCCGGACCCGAAAGCGTATGGCGAGCCGACCCTGGCGCCGTCACTGGTCTTCAGGATGGCTCCGAACGATTTTGGCGGCGGACGCGTGCTCGCGACCGTGGACGCACAGCCTGCAGAGGAGGCGCAACTGGGGGATGGCACCCATCGCTTGCGCCTCTCGTGGGATGCGGTCAAGAAATGCGCGTGGCTGGAGATCCACCGGAATTGGAAGCCGGGCGCGCGCTTCGCGGCTACAGGATCGCTTCAAGTTCCAAGCGGGTCTGCAGCCTTCAATAACGACACGCGACTCTTTGTCGGCGGCGCCGAGGATGTCCTGTTTGCCGATTTTTCGCTCAGAAGAATGTCTCCCCATGAACTCGCAACACTCCCGTCATCTGATGCCTTCCCCAAAGATGCTTCGGCTCGCACCTGGCTTCCTGTCGAGGGCGCTTCGTCGCTCACAAAACCCGACGCTGCCACGGCTTCCGTGGATCGCTTTCTCAAAGAGCTTACCGCCCGCTTCCGTCCTGTCGTCTGCTGGTACAAGGGGGCGAGCCTGGAGGCCAGCCGGGCACTGTCCGGCGGCAAGCTGGAACTCCCGAATTCCACGTGGGCGCTCGCCGTGGATGTCAAGCCCGTCGCCGGCGAAGCCGATGCTTGTGACCTGACGCTTTCGGTCATGCTCAAAGAGGGTGGGGCATTGTCCGCAGGGATCGCGGCGGCGTTCGACTTTTCTGCCTGGAGCAAAGACAACTACACCTTGATTCCCGCAGCCCTTTACAACGGCAACCGCTTGCGTACCGTCAATCGCGGGTATGCAGCCGGCCTCGATAACGCCGACTATTACCGTACGGATTTGCCGCTCACGCAGGGCGACCTCCCGCGTCTGGAGGTCGAGGACAACAAACCTTCGAAGGTGGAGGTCAACGCCAGTAACGCGACCACGCCGGCGATCTGCGTGTTCGACCCAAAGGCCAAACAAGGCTTCATCATTCTTGCCGAGCAGGCGGGACGTGTCTCTAACGGCGATTTTCTGCGTAAGCCCAACGGCGAAATACTCGACACCGCCTTTGCCATTGAAGAGAGCCTTGACCGCTCGCGCGCCTCCCTCGTCATCGCCGCGCCTGGCGTACGCGAACGCAAACCCGAGTTCCTTGGCTTCAGCAACAGCCCTGACCGCGGCATCTCGCTGAAGGGCGGCGACGCGATCACCCTCAAGCTGCGCCTGTACAGTTTCGCCGCCGCCGACATTCCGGCCGTTCTTGAGAAGTTCATGACCGTGCGCAAGGCGCTCACCGGTCCGAACCACCCGCGCAAGCTTCTCCCTGCAAGCCAAGTCGAAAAATACATGACTGATCTCATTGACAGTCGTTTTCTGGTCAGCAAGAGTTGCAACTTCTATTGCCCTGAAAACGGGAACTGGATCGCCTTCGGCTGGATCGGCGGCTGGATAAACACCTTTCCGATGCTGGTCCTTGGCGACGAAAAACACCTCGACCGCGTCAGTCAGACATTTGACTTCGGTTTCAGAGCGCAGGAACCGTCCGGCTATTTCCACTACGCCATCCGCCAAGATGGCAATCTCGCGTTCCGTGAACCGAGACCGGATATGAATCAGTCCCGCACGATGGGGGACACGCTCTTTTGGATGATCAAGCAGTTCAATCTGCTCAAAGCTCAAAACAGGGGTCATGCAATAAAGCCCGAATGGGAGAGCGGCATCCAGAAACTTGCCGATGCCTTTGTCGCCACGTGGAAGAAGGACGGGCAATGGGGCAAGATGATCAATGTCAAGACGGGTGCGGTCTCGGAATACAATACCACCGGGGGCGCTCCCGTCATTCAGGGGCTCGCCTACGCTTCGGTCTACTTCAACAATCCGGAATACATCAGGGTCGCCATGGAGGCTGCGAAGTTCTACTATGCGCGCGACTTCGTCAAGCAGGGCTTCACAACGGGCGGTTGTGCCGACATCCTGCAGAACGCCGATTCCGAAACCGCCGCCGCCCTCATGTCCTCCCTGATGGCCCTGTATGAGGTCACCGGAGATAAAGCTTGGCTTGAGAAGTGCCTTCAGGTCGCCCACCTTGTCGCCACGTGGACCGTCTCCTACGACTATGAACTGCCGAAGTTCACTGAACTTGGCAGCCTCGGTGCTAAGCTTGCCGGCGTTTTCTGGGCCAGTACCCAGAACAAGCATGGCGCCCCGGGTATCTGCACCAGCTCCGGTGACGCGCTGTTCAAGATCTACCGCGCCACGGGCGACACCCGCTATGCCGAACTGATCCGTGATATCGTTGCCGCCCACGGCGAGAGCATCCGCCCCAACGGACGCACGAATGAACGTCTCACCTACTGCGATGCCGACTCCCGCGGCTCCCGTGGTGACCATGTGACGGGCTGGAACGAAACGAATGGAGCCCTGATGGCGCAGGAGCTCCCCGGCATCTACCTGCAGACCGACACGGACCGTTTCTATGTCTTCGACGCTGTTGAAGCCAGCGTTTTTTCCCGCGATGGTGCCGGTGTCAAACTTGAGATCAAGAACCCAACGAAGTTCGATGCCAAGGTTGCCCTCTTTGCGGAGTCCGCAAAACAGGCGAATAAGCCGCAGGGGACTACCGCGTTCCTCGCGTGGCCGAAGGTCGAGGTCAAAGCTGGCAGCACCGTAACAGTGCGCATCTTGTCCGATGGAAAAACAGTCGTACCTCAAAGCGCGGGAGGAAAATAATGAGAAAGAAGCTTGTGATCGGTTTTGTTTTTGCTGCCTGTACTGCTCTGGCGCAGAATCAGCCGCATTCGCCCGTCCCTGTTCCTCCGTTTCCCTCGAATCTTCTTCCCGGCAAGACGGCCCCCGGTGTGACTGACATCTGGGTTGTCTTTAAGACCCATTGCGACCTTGGCTATACCCTGTCCGCAGATGCGGTGAACGAGAAGTACCGTGTCCAGATGATGGACAACGCCATCCGCATGATCGAGGCTGATCGTGCGAAGCCGGCTGCCGAGCGCTTCAAGTGGACGATCGCCGGCTGGCCGATGGCGCGTAACATTCTCGGGCCCAAGCAGGACCCGGTCCGCAAGGCAAAGATTGAGCAGGCGCTCCGGGAAGGGACGATTGTGGTTCACGCGCTGCCGGCGACGATGGAGTCTGACGTGATGGACATGGAGGATTATGTCCGCTCGCTTGGCTTCTCCTCCTCCATCGCCCGCACCTACGGCCAACCGCTTTCGATCTCATGCAAAATGACGGATGTCCCTGCGCATTCCTGGTTTCTGCCGACGCTGCTCACCCATGCCGGCGTTAAATTCTTCCAGCTCGGTTACAACTACTCCTGCCGCGGGCCGATGACGCCGCAGCTGTTCTGGTGGGAGGCGCCCGACGGCTCGCGCCTGCTCACCTTCTGCGCCAATCAATATGGCTCATCGCTGACGCCGCCGAAGGACTGGCCAGCCAAAAATTATCTCGCCGTCGTCATGACCCACGACAATGAAGGTCCGCCCTCTCCGGGCGAAGTGGCGCATGTGCGTGACGTCATCTCCAAAATGCCGGGCGTGACATTGCATTTCAGCAGCATGGACGATTTCGCCAAGGCGCTGCTGGCTGAGAAGCCTGAACTTCCTGTGATCCGGGGCGACATGGTTGATCCGTGGATTCATGGCGTGGCGGCTATGCCCGTGGAGTCGGAGACAGCCCGCCGTGTCCGTCCACTTTTGCCCGCGCTCGATCTCATGGATACGGAACTGCGTGTATGGGGATTGACCCCCGCGCCGCTCGCCGGTCCGCTTGCCGAGGCGTATGAGAACAGCATGCTCTACGGCGAGCACACCTGGGGCGCGATGTGTCCGTGGTACGGCTTCTGGGCGATGCCGGGACTTCCGGGCCGCTTCCTCTATGGCGATGCCTTTCGCGATGCACGGGCAAAGGGATTCTACAAAAAGTTTGAGTCTTCGTTCGATGACCACCGCGCCTTCATCCGCAAGACCGAAGCCATCGCCAATGCCGGATTGACTGAACGGCTTCAGATGTTGGCGAAGGCCGTGAAACAGAACGGCGAGCGCGTCGTCGTCTTCAACCCGCTGCCATGGGAGCGTTCGGGCATTGTTGAAATCAATGGCAAGCGTCTTTTCGCTGATGCTGTGCCTGCCAACGGCTATAAGACCCTGTCCGACACGTCCGACCTGTCCGACACGTCCGCTCTGTCCGACAAAGCCATCCTGAAGACCGCTCACTTTACAGCCGCTGTTGACCTCAAGCGCGGAGGCATCTCCTCTCTCGTCGAAAAAGCTACAGGCCGCGAGCTGGTGGATCAGGCAAGTCCATATATTCTTGGCCAATTTTTGCATGAGAAATTCAGTCAGGCGCAGACACTGGATTACTATAACCGCTACAACACCATGAACAATTCTTATAACGGCACGGTCAAGCCCGACATGCCTGCTGATGCCAAATATGCCGCCTTGACGCCCCCGAGTTGGAAGGCGACGCTTTCCCGCTCGCCGCTGGCCGACGTGCTCACGCTCACTGCTGTTGACACGCTTGGCCTTGCCAAGGCGATTAATATCACCTTCACGTTCCCCAAAGAGCAAGCCAGTGTAAATGCGGCTTGGCGCATTGTTGAAAAGACGCCCGACGCGATCCCTGAGGGCGGCTGGCTCTGCTTCCCCTTCGCCGTGAAGGATGCCCGCTTCACGGTCGGCCGTCTCGGCGGGCCGATGGATCTTGCCAAGGATCAGATCGCGGGAGGCAACCGTCATCTGTACGGCGTTCATACAGGGGCTGCCGTCACGGATATCCGTGGCGCAGGCATGGCCCTGTGTTCTCCTGACGCGCCGCTCATGAGCTTCGGCGAGCCCGGCCTGTGGAAGTACACCTTCGACTATCTCCCGAAAAACGGGACCATCTTTGTCCATCTTTACAACAACATGTGGAACACCAACTTCCCGTATTGGATTGACGGCTCTTGGAGCGCCAGCGTCTGCGTCTGGCCCGTTGCCCCTGGCACCACTATCGCCGAAACCCTTGCTGTGAAATCGTGGGAGACGCGTCTGCCGCTGCTGGCAGCCTCCGCGAGCGGCCCCGGGGGCCAGTTGCCGAAGCAGCAGGCAGGGCTCACCCTCTCCCGCAAAGGCGTCCTCGTGACAGCCTTTGGCGCCGATCCCGACGGCAGCGCTGGCACCCTCCTGCGCCTGTGGGAACAGGCAGGCAACTCTGGGCCGATCACGGTTACGTTACCGTCCGGTGCAACGTTCAAAACAGCCACGCCTGTTAACCTCCGTGGCGAAAAGGCTGGCGAGTCAATCGTCCTCACGAACAATAAACTCAACCTTACGCTCAGGGCTTACGCACCTGCAAGTATTATCCTCAAGTGATGATGATTGAAAGTCAGATATGATGCACATGAAAAAACAAGTGCTGACAGTAACGGTAAGCATCTTATTCTCCTTCATTGGAATCTGTGGCGCGGCTGAAATGCCTTCCGTGAACGCAGGAAATTATAATGTCGTCTGGGAAACCCCCAGCAAGCGTTCCAACGACTCCATGCCGCTCGCCGGCCATAATCTCGGGGTCAATGTCTGGGTCGAGGGCAACGATCTGCTCGTGCTCGTCGGCAGCCCGAATTGTCTCGACGAAACCGGTTTGCAGATCAAGCTCGGCCTGATCCGGATCACGCCCGACCAGCCGGTGTTCGCCAAGGCGTTCCGTCAGGAGTTGCGGCTTGCACGGAGTGAAATGGCGGTGAGCGGACAAGGTGCCGAGGGCAAACCCTTTGCCGTCACGCTCTGGGGCGAGGCCGGTACGCCCGTGATTCACGCGCACATGCGGTCGGAGACGCCCGTCGGCCTGACCGTCGCCTACGAGACCTGGAGCGGCTACGAGGCGAAAACTGTCGATGGCGGCATTCAGTGGGCGAAACAGTTGGCGAAGGAAAATCCGCGCCGGCTCAAGGATATGAAGGCGCAGATGGTCGAGGAGTTCGCCGCGTGTGTTCCCGACCCGCTCTCCGGTCTGATCGAAGGGGGGCGTCTCGACGCGATGGGTCTGGTTCCCGCACACTCCGCAACCGGAAAATTCAACGGGCTGCCCACCCACGTTACGGCGGTCAAGACGGCGAAGCCGGTCAAGGAGCTGGACCTCACGCTCACCTTCCGCATGGAGCAGGACACATCGCTGTCCGCTTGGACATCCGGGCTCGCCCAATCAGCCCAGGAGGCCGTCAAGGATCTGCCCGCCGCCCGCACCGCCGCCCTCAAATGGTGGGAGGCGTTCTGGAACCGCAGCCATATCACGATTGACCGCAAGGCTGGCGAACAGCCATGGCAGGCCGCCCGCAATTACCAGCTTTCCCGCTACATGCTGGCGGCCAACCCGTCCGGACGGATGATGACGCTTTTCAACGGCGGCAACTTCACCTGCTCCGGCAATCCCGACAACCGTGTCTGGGGCGGTTGCCACTTCATGGGGCAGAACCAGATGCTCGTCTATTGGCCGATGATGCGCGCCGGCGACTTCGACCTGCTCAAGGTCGGTTGCGAGGTTTACCGCGAACGCACGGAGGTGAACCGGCTCCGCGCCAAGAAATTCTGGAACGTGGACGGCGTCGCCTACTCCGAAGCCTTCAGCGTCTTCGGACTTGATTCCATCGGGATCACCCCTGACGGCCGCTGCAAGCCGAAACACCTGCACTATCACTATACCTCCAGCATGGTTTTCGCCCTGATGATGCTCGGCCACGATGCCTATACCGGCATGAAAACAGCCGGCTACCCCGATGCCGCCTACGGCATCATCTCCTACTACGACCAGTACTACCAGGCTAAGCTCAAGAAGGAGACGGGCACCCCGTTGGACGCCAACGGGAAACTGGTCATCTACCCCAGTGACGCCTGCGAACCCTACCATGGCTGCGTCAACAACATCGATGTGCTGGCTGGACTCCAGGCGCTCGCCCGCGACCTCCTCGCAACTCCGGCCGGGGTGCTCTCCTCCAAGCAGCGCCACTATGTGGAGGGCTTTGTCAGGCGTATCCCGGAATTCAAGGTCATTGAAAAGGACGGCCGGAAACTCTATGCCGCCGCCGATAAGGATCCCGAATGGATCTTCCGTAACGAAAACATGGATTTCCCGCAGATGTACATCTGCTTCCCGTTCTCGGCGGTCTCGCTGGGCCGCTCCGATATGGAATGGGTCAGGAACACGTGGGAACTCGGGCCGGTCAACGCCAAGGTCCAACACCAGAATCAATGCTGGTACCAGAATGCGATCAACTTCGCCCGCATGGGCGAAACGGAACGCGCTGCCGACTACACCGTCAAAAAACTCTGCTTCTCCGGCTACCGTTTTCCGGCCTTCTATGTGACCCAATATATCAGCGGCGGCCTGTTCGACCATCCCCCGGACACCGATCACGCCGGCGTCGCCATGACCGCACTCCAGGAGATGCTCATGCAGACCGACGGCGACCGCATCCTCCTCGGCCCTGCCTGGCCCGCTGAATGGAACGTCCACTTCAAACTCCACGCCCCGAAGCAGACCACTGTCGAGGGTCGGGTCGAGGACGGCAAAGTCGTGGTCGAGCGCGTCATCCCGGAAGCCCGGCAAAAGGACATCACCATTTTTCCCTTGAAAGCCCTGCCGACTCCGCCAGTGTCCGAAAGACGCCCTGCCACCGAAAGAAAACCATGAGGACAATCCTATTTTTCATTTCTTCCTGCCTGTTCATTACAGCCTGCAGCGCCTCCACGACGACGCCAGCGCCTTCCGACTGGGTCGATCCGTTCTTTGGCACCAGCGAGGGCACCCGCCACTACGCCTGGATGGGCGGCCTCAATCCCGCCGCGACCACACCCTTCGGCCTTGTCCAGCTCGGCCCCGATTCCGTCAGCGAGGGCGATTTCGGCGCGGGCTACATCCACGAGCACACGACCCTGATGGGTTTTAGCTTCATGCACATGAGCGGGGTCGGCGCCTTCGGCGACCTGGGAAACTTCCTCGTCACGCCGACCACCGGGCCGCTCAAGACCTCTTACGGCGAGACCGGCAAGCCCGGCACCGGCTACCTCTCGCGCAAGGAGGGCGAAGTTGCCAAGGCCGGCTACTACGCCGTCACCCTGGTCGACCACGGCGTGCGCGCCGAACTCGCTGCTGCGCCGCGCGCCGGGATCCTGCGCTTCACCTTCCCCGAGCACAAGCACGCGCGCATCCAGGTCGACCTGGCGCGCCGCATCGGCGGCACCGCCGTCATGGAATCGGTGAAGGTGGTCGGCGACAACGCCATCGAGGGGTGGATGCGCTGCGACTACACCGGCGGCGGCTTCCGCAACGGACGCGGACGCTGTGTGAACTATACGGTCCACTTCCGCGCCGAGTTCACCAAGCCCATCACGGACTGCGGCGTGTGGGAAGCGGAGATCACGGACGGCGAGAAGCGCAAGGGCGCCCAGCCGATGAAAGGGTTCTTCGACAAGATGGCCGCAGCCAAGGTGACGCCCGGCTGCCGCGAAAAAGAAGGGAAGCACATCGGCTTCTACACAGCGTTCGCGACGACAAACAAGGAGCAGGTGCTGATGAAGGTCGGCCTTTCGATGAACTCGGTCGAAGGCGCCCGCCGGAACCTCGAACACGACATCGCCGGCTGGGACTTCGAGGCCGTGCGTGCCACGGCGGAAAAGGCTTGGAACGAGGAACTTTCCCGCGTTGGGGTCGAGGGGGGCTCCGCCGACCAGCGCGCCATCTTCTACTCCTCGCTCTACCGGGCGATGGTGGACCCGCGAACCGTCTCGGATGCGGACGGCGCGTTCGTCCGCGGCGACAAGCTACGCACCGTCCGTACCGGAGCGGCGTATGGGCGGCGCACCTCCTTCAGCGGCTGGGATGTGTACCGCAGCGCGTTTCCGCTGCTCACGCTGGTGAACCCCAAGGCTGTCGGCGACACCCTCCAATCCCTGTGCGACCTGGCCGATGAATCTCAGAAGGGCTACCTGTCGCGCTGGGACCTGTTCAACGCCTACTGCGACTGCATGGTGGGCAACGCCGCCGTCACCTGCATCGGCGATGCCTATGCCAAGGGCCTGCGCAATTTCGATGTGGCACAAGCCTACCGTCTGGCCAAGTCCACCTGCGAAAGAGTCGGCGTCGGCGAGAAGGGCTTCCGCGCCGGCGACCTGTCGGTGTCGCTCGAATGCAGCCTGCCCGAATGGAACATGTACCGCCTGGCGGAAGCCATGGGGAACGCCGAGGACGCCGCGCGCTTCAAGAAGCGTAGCGAAGGCTGGCGCGGACTCTACGACTCGAAGACCGGCTGGCTGAACGGCGCCTGCCTCGAGTGCAACCCCGGCCAACAAGGCTGGCATGTGCCGCACGACATCCAGGGCCTGGCCGAGTTGACTGGCGGACGCGAGAAGCTGCTGGCCCGGCTGGAGGAGTTCTTCGAGAAGACCCGGGATGTCGCCAGCTTCCACGGCAACGCCTACTACACCCATGTCAACGAGCCGTCGCACCTCATCCCCTTCCTCTTCAACCGCCTCGGCGCGCCGTGGCTGACGCAAAAGTGGGTGCGCCACATCTGCGACAAGGCCTACAAGACCGGGCCGATGGGCCTGTGCGGCTCCGACGATGTCGGCCAGGTTTCGGCCTGGTACGTGCTGGCGGGCATGGGACTCCACCAGTCCTGCCCCGGCGACACGCGCTACGAGCTCTTCACTCCGCTCTTCGACAAGGTGACGCTGCGCATCGACCCGCTCTATGGCGTGAGCGCGGACGGCAAACCCAAGGTGTTCACCGTCGTCGCGCGCGGCAACGGGTCTGGCGAACGCTACATCCAATCCGCCAGGCTCAACGGCCAGCCGTTGGAGCGCTGCTGGGTCGACCACAGGGAAATCGTCGCCGGCGGAACGCTCGAACTTGAATTGGCGCCCCTGCCGAACAAGGCGTGGGGATTAAAATAAAATGAGAATCCCGTGTTTTAAACTAAAACAAAAACCTTGTGACCATGCTTTTCTCTGTACGCTCTGATCACCGGATCTGAAATGACCGGATTTGCGGGTCGCCGATTGACTCGGTGATGTGCAACCGGAATTTGCGAGCGGTGCTGCTGACCGGGGCGATGAATTTGTGGCCGATGCAACTGCCCGCGCAGAGCTGTTTCCAGGTTCCGTCCGCAAGCGCTTCTTCTACGGTGAACGTGCGGACCCGCTCGCCGTGCCGGATGTCTTCCTGCAAGACGATGTGGGCGACCGGGGTTGTGATATCTGCCGGGATTTCGAGGGTGAATTCGCGGCCGTTGCCCGAGGTTTCGGCCAATGGTTTGCCGCCGAACGTTTTTTCCAGCCACACGCCGAACTCCTTGCAGCGGGCGGCATCAGGTGCGGGGATGAGGCCGTCGCGATCAGGGGTCAGGCCGATGATGAGTTTGGCGTTGCGGCCGACGCAGTTGTAGTACATCTTTTGCAGTTTTTCGAGGGAATCCACGCCGTGTTCGCGGTTGGGGTGCCAGTACCAGTCATGAACGCCTTTGGATCCGCGCAAGGGGGCGTCGGCACGGGCGGGACGCCAGTTCTTGGAGTTGACATCGCCGTTGCGGAGCACTTTCGAGTCCCAGGTATTGGCGTCGGCCGTCGCCCAGCAGGGGTAGTTGACCTGGCCGTCTTCGCTGCCACCGCCCCAGCGGTAGTCCGGACCGTAAAAGACGGCACCGGGCTGGTGCTTGTTCATGATCGCCCGGAACGGCGCGGTGAAATGCCCCTCGCGCATGTCGTACCATATTTCGCACAGCGGACCGTACTGGGTGCAGAGTTCTTCGAGTTCGCCCGCGACCTGACGCTCGTATTCCGCTTGGGTCAGGGGTGATTTTGGGGTCACCTTGAATTTACGGACGCTTTGCCGGACATCTTCGCTGGCTTCTGTAAAAATCCCCGCGGCCAGACCGTATTTGCGGCAGGAGTCGGTGAACTCTTTCACCATGTCGCCTTTACCGTCCCGCCATTTGAGTGCCTTCATGCTGTAGGGGTTGGCGTCCGACTGCCAGTGGCAAAAGCCGAGCCAGTGTTTGGCAGTGAAGATGGCGTGGCTGGCGCCCATGGATTTGGCGACCTCCAGCCATTGGTCAGTGTTGAACTTCTGCGGGTTCTGCAGGTTCGCATATCCCTGGGGGTCGGCCAGGACTTTAGCCGGGTTCGGATACTCGACGCGTCCGTCTTCATAGACATAGGCGTCATAGCAGAACAGGATGCCAAAATCCAGATCCTGCCAGGCGGCCTGAACTGCGGTAGGCCTGGCGAGGGCAACTGGCGTTGCGGATTGAAGTTCCTTGAGCCGGGTGGCCATCGCCTTGACGCGGTCGGGTTGCTCTTTGGCGAGATTCTTCTTTTCGGAAAGGTCGTTCGACAGATCGTAGAGCTGTCCGTTGATGAATTTCCAGTTGCCCTGGCGCAGGGCTGAGCCGTGGAACCCGCCCATGGGGTGTTCGAGCAGCTCCTGACGGCCGCTGTCCGATTTGCCGAGGAGGGCGTCAAGGACATCCACGCTGTCGCGGGCGGCATTCTCCGGGAGTTGGGTGTCGAGTAACCGTGCAAATGAGGCCACAAGGTCGGTTTGGCTAACCAGCGCAGGGGAGACCTTTCCTGCAGGGACTTGCGCGGGCCAGCGGACGATGAACGGGACCCGCGTGCCGCCTTCGAAGACATTGCCTTTGCCGCCACGCAGCACGCCGCAGATGAGATGGCCCTGCCGGTTGCCCCGTGCCCCATAGTCGTAACGTCCGTTGCCGCCCTCCGTGCTGCCGCCGTTGTCGGAGCTGAAGACGATGAGGGTGTTGTCGTCAAGGTTGAGGCGTTTGAGCTGGGCGAGGAGTTGGCCAACGAGATCGTCGAGTTCAAGAATATGGTCGCCATAGGTGCCGGCTCCGCTTTTGCCAGCGAAGCGAGGGTGGGGGATGCGAGGCTCGTGAATGCCGTGGGTGGCGAGATAAAGGAAGAAGGGCTTTTCTTTGCTCTTTTCCAGGAAATGAACGGTTTCGGCAAGGAGGGTGTCGGAGATGTCTTGATCTGTCCACAAGGCGGATGCGCCGCCGGTCATGAACCCGATACGGGAGACGCCCTTGGTGATGGCGTCCAGGTGGCCTTCATTCTTTTTGCCGAGGAGGACGGTCGCCAATTCAGGATGGGATATGCCAGTCGGCTCGTTGCCGATACGGCCTTTGTAGGACACGGTGATCGGATCCTTCGGGTCAAGGTTTTCGACCTTATGGTTGCGGACGAATACAGTGGGGACGCGGTCGCCGGTGGCGGGAATGAAGAAGGCTTCGTCAAAGCCGATCTCGTTGGGACCGGGCTTAATCTCCCCGTTCCAGTCAATGGTTCCGCCGACTGCGCCGAGTCCCAGATGCCATTTGCCGACGAATCCGGTGGCGTAACCCTTTGCCTTGAACATGCCCGGCAGCGTGAAAACGTGGGTGTCAATGAAGAGCGGAGCATTGCCAGGCAGAATGCCGCTTCCCCGGGGATGACGGTAGGCATAGTCCCCGGTCAACAGCGAGCAACGGCTGGGGGTACAGACCGATGACGCGGAATGGCCGTCTGTGAAGCGGATGCCCTCAGCGGCGAGACGGTCAATGTTCGGGGTTTTGAGATGCTCGGGTTTGGCACCGTAGCAGTTGGCGTCACCGTATCCGAGATCATCGGTGATCAAGACGATAACATTAGGACGGACTGCATAAGATGGCGCAAGGGGTGCATTTTTCTGTCCGTCGGAATATCCGCTCGTGCCGACAAGACAGGCGAGCACCCAAGGGGTTGCTGCAGAGAGAAGCTTCATGGCTGTGTTCCTTTTCTGATTTCAAAAATGCTAGCAAAGTGTGGATGAAAACGAAAGATCAAAATGGCGTTTTGTAGAGAGGGCGCCGCATAAAAAGATTAATTTGAGTACTTGATAAAACACGCTGAATCGTGCATAATATAACAATCAATTGATGAACGCGTATTTAAACAGGGAATTTAAATACATGTATTTTTGGAATAATGGCGATTTTTAAAGGACTTTTTAAAAAGCAACAAAAGTGAATAAAAAATGAATCTTTTATTCATGGTTTATGTCCTAGAGAAGAGCGTTATCTTCGACAACAACACACACAAAAAGGAAGACTGAAATATGACAAAGCTGTTGATGGCTACAGGGCTGCTCACGATGGCGGGGACACTCATGGTGGGGGCAGGAAACGGGCAGACGTTCAGGACGGAGTATGCCCGTGTGAAGATCGATGACACCGGATACATCACCTCCATTGTGGCGCAGGACACAGGCAAGGAATACTCGCCAGCCCAACATCCATCCCCCTTGCTGAGCTTGCATGAGTACGGACAGCCCAATGATAAGTTGGTGATGCCGGTATCCGCCACCTTCTCTCTGCTCTCGAAAGACATGAAGGTGAAGTATGCCAACGGTGCGACCGCCGTGGTCAAGGCGGTCGCCAAAAAAGAGTATCTTCGCTTTCAGCTCGTGTCGCTGGAGCCGCGCGGAACCGTGGACAACGTCGTCTGGGGGCCCCTGAACACATCGATCTCCAAAATCATCGGCGACATCATCGGTGTCGTGCGCGATGACGCCTTCGCCATCGGCCTCTTCGGTCTTGATGACAACACGATCGCCGGTCCCGTGGCCGACGGTGACTGCTACGGCATGGGCTACTACATCCATTCGCCTGATCCGGTCAAATATCCCGTGCCGGAAAAGTACAAGGAGGGCCAGTGGTTCAACATTGGCGGCGACGGAGTCTGCGACACCGCTTTCTATTCGCACCCTGAGGAGTATTTCCAGCAGGTCTTCGGCAACGGCGCCAAGCTTGAGCCGGCCTTCGGCTCGACAATCGCCTACCACGCCCGCGACCGCCGCCGCTCCTACACGCATCTCTACTCGCTCCTGCCCGGCTTCCCGCGCTCGCGTCCGCGCCACATGACCAGCGACCCCGTGCCGGGGGTGGACTTCATCGGCTCCGCCGTGGCGCTCTATGCCTGCCCGGATGACCGCGGCCTGGCCACGCTTGAACATATCTTCAAGACCGAGGGGCTTCCCTATATCACCGACCGTGACGGCCGCTGGGTCCGCGATCCCGCAGCAGCCCGTCCGACCCTCTACTGGAACGGCCCTGTCGACAAAGCCATTGAATACGCCAAGGCCATGGGCTTCAAGGATATCTCGCGCGACACAGGGGAGTTCTACTCCAACCGTCCGAGCGGCTGGGTCGGCCATGTCAGCTTCGGCGGTAAAAATATCACCTACAAGGAATTTGCTGACATGTGCCACAAGGAAGGCCTCACGCACGGCGGACTGCACACGCTGTGCATGTTTCTCCAGGGGGGGATCTGCCGCGATGTCACGCCTGTCCCCAGCACGAACCTGCAGACGGTCTGCCGCACGAAACTGGCCAAGGATATTTCCGAGACGGACACGGATCTTGTCGTCACCGACCCCTCCTTCCTCGCAGAGAAAGGCACCTGGCCGCGGGGCGATGACTCCAACTACATTCAGGTGGATGGCGAGATGATGCGCTACGACGGCATCAGCGAAGCCGCCCCGTGGACCCTGAAAGGCGTCAAGCGCGGCCATGCTTCGAAGGCGGTCCCCCATAAGGCAGGCGACGAACTGGTCAAGCTTCAGCAGAACTGCTACAACGGCTTCGTGCCTGACATGAAGCTCCTGCTGGAGTACGCTGACGACTATGTGGACATCATGGTCCGCAACGGCATGGACACGATCAACTATGATGGCTATGAATGCCTGATGTATCAGAACCACGGCTACTATGCGATGAAGATCTTCAACCGCCGGCTCTTCGAAGGCTACCATGCCAAGACAGGCAAGTGGCCGCGCGTGACCGGCTCCAACGTCTTTGCAGGCGCGTGGGAGTTCATGAATGTCTGCGACCTCGGCGGCGGCAACAACATGTACATCCCCTCCCAGGGCCGGCGCAACATCGAGGGCAAGGACATCGGGAACGCCTTCACCGGCAGTTGGTTCCCCGGCACGTTCGGCATTCAAGGCTGGGTCGGAAATCTGGCGGACGCGGAAAACATGATGGCCAAGGCGATCGGCTGGGACTCCACCTTTGCGCTCTCCGTCAGTCAGGACGCGATTGACAAGACCCCTGACCGCGACGCTATTTTCAAGGCCTTCAATGCCTGGCAGAAGGCTCGTGAATTACAACTCTTCTCCAAAGCACAGAAGGAAAAAATGAGGAACCCGGATCTCAAGTTCCGCATTGAAAAAACAGCCAGCGGCTCTTTCCTGCTGCATACCGTCACACGCGGCAAAGATGCCTCCGGTAAAGAGACATGGGTGGTCGGTACCGGTGAAAAGCTTGGCAAATAAAAGGGGGCTCCTAAATGATGACCATGAGGAACACAGCAATCATTGTCACAGTGCTGTCCATGCAGGGCGCACTGTTTGCAGCAGACACTGCGCCATCACGCCAGCCGCTCGCGCTGGAGGCCAAGGCGCAGCCGTTCTATCGTCATCGTCCAAAGGGCGGGGCAGCACGCGAAGTCCTGGTAACCTTCAAAGGCGGGCCTCTCGCCTCCGATGCGACGCTTCTCGTGGCATGCGAGGGGAAGACAGAGACGTTTCCTGTCAAGGCGGGCGCACCGTCTGCCGCGGTCCTGCTGCCGGACCGCGCGGGCGTCGATGCGGAGTGCGAAGCCACGCTCACACTGAAGGACGTGCCGGAAGCGCAGGCCGTCTCCCTCCGCGTTCCCAAGATGCGGCACTGGACCGTCTACCTCTATTCGCACTCCCATGTCGACATCGGCTATACCACGCTGCAGAAGAATGTCGAGATCCTTCACAAGAACAATATCCGCGAGGGCATCAAACTCGGACAGGAGAGCGCGGCCTATCCTAAAGGCGCCCAGTCGCGTTGGAATCCGGAAATCATGTGGCCCGTCGAACGGCTCTGGACCAAGGGGAGCGAAGCTGAACGCGCCGCGGTCGTCAAGGCTGTCAAAGAGGGGACGCTCTGCCTGGATGCGGGCTATCTCCATCTCAACACCAGCGCCTGCTGCGAAGAGGAGCTTTTCCATCAGTTCACCTTCGCGGCAAAAATGCGGGAACTCACGGGCGCACCTGTGGACACCCTGCAGCAGATGGACATTCCCGGGTTCACCTGGGGCATCATCCCGGTCATGAACCAGATGGGCGTGCGCTACATCATGTCCTGGCCGAACTCCGACCGCGCGGGCAACGCCCATAAAAATATCGACGGCAAACCGTTCTGGTGGGTCGGGCCTGACGGACAGTCGAAGATCCTCTTCTTCCAGCCCGGCGGCTATGCCAATGCAGGGAGCATGACCAAAGGCGGCGCGACAGGCCGTCCGTGGATGGGCCAGCGCGATCCCGCCAAGATTCCCTTGCGTATTCAGACAGGCGATGCCAACGTCGACTTTACCGGTCAGTGCACGGCCCAAGAAAAGACGGACTCCCCGTATGATTTTCTCGTGCTCTCCTGGTCGCTCTGGGACAACACGCCGCTGGATTGCGATCTGCCCAAGGCTGTCAAAGCCTGGAACGAACGCTATGCTTATCCGCACATCGAGCTCTCCGGCGCACATGACATCATGGCGATGATTGAAAAGAGATACGGCGACAAGCTCCCTGTTGTCAAAGGCGATTACACCGAGTACTGGACCGACGGGCTCGGCACGGCCGCACGCGAAACCGCCTCCCTGCGCAACGCACGCGAGCGTCTGATCCAGGCTGAAACACTCTGGTCGCTGCTCCATCCCGGCCTCCCTGTTGACCGCGCCGACTTCGATGAGGCGTGGCGTTCCATCCTGCTGGCGGCGGAACACACCTGGACCACGGAAGATTCGCGTAACGATATTTTTTTCCAGAATACGATCTGGCAAAACAAACAGCGGTTCTTCCGCGACGCTGACGAACGCAGCCGCACGCTGCTCGATGAAGCGGTCGCCCCGGCCGCCAACAAATCGAATGGCGCTCTCGGGAAGCACAGCTATGACTTTGTCACGGTCTTCAACACGCACTCCTGGGCGCACGGCGGACTGGTCACGATCCCGCCTGCCTACAGCAGCTTCGGTGATCGTGTCGTGGACAGCCAAGGCAAAGACGTGTTGGCCCAGCGGCTCTCCACAGGCGAACTGGTCTTCCTCGCAGGAGAGATCCCTCCCTTTGCTGCTCGGCAATTCCAAATCAAGAGCGGACAATGCCCCTTGAAAGGCGCGTGCAGGATCGACGGCAGCACGATCTCCAACGACATCCTCATGGCCGAGCTTGATCCGAAGAGCGGCAATATCATCTGCCTGAAGAAAGCGGGCTCCGACCGCAACTTTGCAGACCCCAAGGTGGATGGCGGACTCAATGCCTTCCGCCAAGTCAAGGGCAATGGAAAAGAGCCGAAGGAAAATCCTGCGAAGCCAGGACAGGCGGATACGGATATCGTCATTGATACCGCAGAGAACGGGCCGTTGGTTGCTGAACTGCGTGTCACCTCAAAGGCTCCCGGCTGTCATCGTCTGGTCCGAACTGTCCGTCTTGTTCACGGAGAACCCTGGCTCGAATGCGCGAATCGCGTCAACAAGGCGCCGGTGCTGGAGAAGGAGGGCATCCATTTCGGCTTCGCCTTCAATCTGCCGCAGGCCAGGACCCGCGTGGATATTCCATGGGGCGTGATGGAGGTCGAAAAGGACCAGTGGCCGCAGGGCAACCGCGACTGGTTTGTGTTGCAACGCTGGCTTGACATCTCCAATCCCGAGGCAGGCGTCACCTGGTGTTCGCTCGACGCGCCTCTGTTTGAGGCGGGTGCCATTACCGCCCTCATTCCGTCGACATGGTTCGGGCTGCCTCTTGCCTTCACGGACAAGGCTGTGGATCGCCCGGCGGTCTATTCCTGGGCCATGAACAATCACTGGCATACCAACTTTCCGCTCTCGCAGGAAGGGGAGGTCCTGTTCCGCTACCGCCTGATGCCGCACGAAGGCGGCTTCGACGCTGTCGCGGCCAACCGTTTCGGCATGGAACAGGCGCAGCCGCTGATCCCCCTCAACGCCCAGTCAGATCCGCTCCCGGCCTCTTTCCTGACGCTTGACAATCCCAACGTCGCGGCAACCATTATTCGGAGCGAAGAGAGCGGCGCACAGACGCTCCGCCTGCGCTCCCTCTCCGACAAACCCCAGACCGTCACCGTCTCACGCGCCGGCAAGCCAGCAGGCCCTGCCATTACGTTGTTGCCCTACGGCATGAACAGCGTTACGGTGTTGAATAAATAGATATTGCATGATCTGCGCGAATCCGTTAAGGTCTTCACATGTCATGTTCCACCAAAAAGGGACAGACCCCATTCGGACACAGGGGGTGTCATCCAATAAAAGGAGCAGATTATGAAGATGAGATGGGCCATTTTCGCAAGTGTTTGTTTCTTTGGATTAACTAGCTGCGCGGAAGGTTTTTCCTTCCTCGACAGCATCAGCGTCGGCGCGGGCGTAAGCCGTCACAACGAGTTTGGCATTTATCGTTTAGGGCTGAGAAAGGACTCGGAATACAAGTTTTTTCAAAATGCAACAGGCTGGCTGTCTGGCTACTACGAAGCTTCTGCAGGGTTATGGTACGAGGGCGATGACCGGATTTACAACGGTGCCTTTTCCCCTGTTTTTGTCTACTACTTCGGTCCTCCGGACATGAAAATACAGCCCTATATTGAGGCTGGAATCGGCGTTGCCGGTATCTCCGAAACGCATCTCGGCCCGCGCAACTTTTCGACAGGTTTTCAGTTTGAAGACCGGATCGGAGCAGGTGTCAAATTTGATTATGTAGACGTCAGCATCAGATACATGCACTACTCCAATGGGTCAATCACGCAGCCCAACGACGGGATTGATATATTTATTGCGACGGTAGGGTATCGCTTTTAATCACGAAAACTTTATACTCATGGAGTGAAACGGTGATGATGCGTCTTGCATGCGTTGCAATGGTCTTTGTCGGGTCGGTTGCCTTTAGCCAAGTGGCGGATGACGAAGCCGAGCGGCAGCATGTCCTGAGCGCGTGCACGGGGTGCCACTGCCTCGATTACTACGTCACGCCTCGTTCGCGCAAGGCTTGGGAACTCACTGTCGCCAACATGCGTGTCTATACCCAGAATGCCGCGATCACCTTCACCGAAGCCCAGGCTGACCGCGTCGTGGCGTATATGGCCACCTATTTTCATGAGGACTCGAGCCTCGATGCGGCCAAGCATTTCAGTCCGGCCGTCGTGACAGAGTCTACCCCGAATAACATTGTTCAGCCAATCCCGGAGCCGCGCGTCGCGCCTGTTCAGGAACAACCCATGAGCAATGGAGTCACGACGCTTCCGCCGGTGGAGTTTCTTGCTGACCCAGTGCCTCATTCATTGCCGGCCTCCATCCAAGAGCGCCTGGCGCATCCGGGCTGGAAGCCGTCACGCCTGACGAAGCGTGTGGCGGAGTGGAGCGGTTATCTGGCTGTGGCCTGCACCCTGCTGATGTTCATCAGCGGACACAACCGCCGTCGCTTGGCGCGTCGCTTCCGTCCGATCCACATCTTCTCGGCGCTGGGACTCTTCCTCGGCCTCGCCACCCATGCGATCATCTACCTGTTTCAATATGGCAACCCGCCGGTGCTCTGGTATTGGTTCGGTATCGCCTCCTTCATCTTGCTGGTGCTGGCGCAACTCCAAGGCATCATCCGCAAACGCTTTGGCCGCATCTTCCTGAATATCCACGTGACCGCCGGCTATTGCGGCTTGACCCTCGCGATCTTGCACTGGATCTGGGCGTGGTTGTAAGATTGAAACTTGAAACTGGAAACTTGAAACTGGAAACTGGAAACTTGAAACTAGAAACGGCTGTCCGATACGTCCAGCCGTACAGTACGGCGGGATCTATGAGACCGCCGAATGCCTGTCAAAGCGTTAAGCTATAGCACGAGTGTTTTACCCACTTGTACAGAACCGCAGATGTGCCCCAAGAAAGGTTGATATGTATAATCGTTTCAGCAAAAGTATCATCTGCATAATCTTGGCGGGTTGCGGTGCTGTCAGCCATGCGAAGGAAGCGCTCGCGGTTTCGCCCGGCAATGCCACCTATTACGTGGACCCTGTTAAAGGCGATGACACCCGGGTAGGCACCTCGAAAGACATCGCCTGGAAGTCGCTCGCCAAGATCAATGCGATGCGTTTGGCTGCGGGTGACCAGGTCGTTATCGCGCCAGGGCCGCATGCTTCCTCCTTGACTCCCTCAGGCGAGGGCACGGCCGTAAAACCTATTGTGATTCGGTTTCTGCCGGGCGTTCATGAGTTCGCGCTTGAGGGTGCGGTGCGGCGGCCCTACTACATCAGCAATTCAAGCGATGACCCGAAGACGCCCAAGCCGATCACCCTCCTTGTCGAACAGGTCAAGCATCTGCGCATCGAGGGGGGCGGCGAGTCAGGCGAGAAGAAGACAACCATTCTCAGCGGCGGTCGCATGGTCGAGATCGTCAATGATCACGCCGAGGATATCTCGTATGCGAATCTGGTCTTTGATCTCAAGCGTCCGACCGTCTCCGAATTCCGTGTGATGGAGGTGGGCACGAACAGTGCGGTGCTGCGCATTGCGGAGCAGTCCGACTATGTGATCGAAGGGGCGAAGTTGCGCTGGACCGGCGACCTCGGCAAAGGCGGTCTCATGGTGCAGGAGGGCATTCCTGAAGAGGGGCGCTGCTGGCGCGGCGGGAAGAAGAGCTTTATGCAGCCGGACGGACTGACCGCCGACAAGATCGAGGAGCTGGGCAATGGTCAGGTGCGGCTGACCTGGGCCGGAACAAACCATGGCTTGCAAAAAGGGCACCAGTTTCATTTCAGGCTGATCAGCCGCGACTCCGTAGGCGTGCACAATACGCGGAGCAAAGCCATCACCTTCCGCGATTGTGAATTCAACGCCTTGACCGGCATGGGCTTTGTCAGCCAGTTCACCGACACACTCACGATCGAACGGGTGAACGTGATCCCGCCTGCAGGCACCTTCCGGACCTGCCCGGCCTGGGGCGACATCTTCCAGTTCTCCAACTGCCGCGGCGAGATACGCATAGACTCCTGCCGTCTCTCCGGCATGCAGGATGACGCGATCAATTGCCATGGCACGCATCTGCGCATCATTGAGAAGCTTTCCGAAAACCAGGTACTCGTGCGCTTCATGCACGGTCAGACCTTTGGCTTTGCCGCATATATCCCCGGCGACGAGGTCGCGGTCATCGGCCATTCGACATTGCGCGAGCTACCGGGCAATCCGCGTCGGCATGTGACGAAGGTGGAGCAGAAGAACGAGCGGGAGTGGATCCTCACCCTGGATGGTCCGGTGCCGGCTTTCGGACAGAACGACGTGCTCGACAATATCACCTGGTATCCCAACCTCACGGTCCGCAACGTCCACGTCAGCATGGACCCTGTGCGCGGCTTTCTCCTGACCACGCGCGGCAAGGTGCTGATCGAGGGCAACACTTTTCATCGGCCTGCCATGGCAGGCATCCTGATCGAAGATGACGCTGAAGGCTGGTTCGAATCCGGTCCTGTGCGCGATATGCTCGTGCGGAGCAACCGCTTCATTAACTGCGGCATCCAGATCAATCCGCAAGTCCGCAATCCGAAACCTGAGGAGCCGGTCCACGAGAACATCCGCATCGAGGAGAACTTCTTTGACGGCGGAAGCATCTCCGCCAAGAGTGTGAAGGGATTGACAGTCATTAATAACCGCTCGACTGGCGGGGAGGTCAAGGTCTCGACCACCGCGTGCTCGGATGTGACCTTAAATAACAATAATCTCCGCTAGCGCACTTTAAGAATTTTAACGCAAAAACCGCAATAAGAAGGGCGGTTATCTCGTCTGCCTCACGCTGAATACAGCACGGCAGAACGGATAACCGCCCAGATAAAACGAATTTCATTTTCATCAGCAAAAAACAAGTTTTTTGCTGATGAAAATTGAGTTGATTCCGCGCAAATGTTCGCTCCGCCGTCCATGTATTCATGGGTGAGGCGGGCCAACGGAACCCGTGCGGGTCCGCCGGGACCCTACATTTGCGCTCTGCTTTGCGGCTTTTGCGGTAAAGTCTTTAATTACAAAATGCTCTAATCTCCGCGCAGGCAGCGGAAGCCCAGGACGGTATCCAGATAGAGGCAGATAAACGCGCCCTTGTGTCGCGGATGCTGGAGCTGGATCAGCTGCGGCATGTAGGTCTTGTGTGTCTCCAGTGCAACAGGAGAAGCAGGTGTTGTCCATGTTCTGCCCTGATCGCTGCTGGAGACAAACTTGATATCGCGGTTCATCGTCTTGACCGGTGCACCGGGGGTGTCGGGCGCGTCACGGTCTTCCTCCGTGGCGAAGGCGCAGACAAGCCGTTTATCCTTTAACTGGCTGAGCCAGGGGGATGCAGCGGAAAAATTCTTTTGGGCCGGGGCATAGAGGATCTGCCGCTCTGGTCTCTGCCAGCTCCAGCTCTTGCCTCCGTCGCTGGACCTGACGAGACGAATGACATTGTAATGCGGTTTTTCTGTTGCGACGCTTTCCAGCGCGCAGAGCAAGGTGCTGTCTGGCAGCTCTACCACGCTCGGCATGCCGTCGCGAGAAAGATGCTTGGGAACCTTAGCCCGGCTCACAATCACAGGGGCAGACCATGTTGCGGTTTTGTTGTCCCACTGCTTCATCATGAGCCATTGATGACGTTTGAAGCCTGCCTGCCAGGCTGCGTCCTCATCATCGTAAAAACAGAGGAGGGCCCCGTCTTTGCGCTGATGCAGGGCGCTTGACCAGAGTCCGCGCACCTCGCCCTGTTCAGCGCGGACGGCTTTTACAATCGAGTGGGGCATCCAGCTTGACCCGCTGTCGCGGCTCACAGCCACGCGGATCTCATAACGGGGCCCGTTCGTGGCTGCTGCCCCATGAACATTTTTTCGATAAGAATAGAGAATAGCATGGTCACGAAGCTCGATCAGATGTCCGTCTCCGAGGTCGCTGCCCGGAGTCTCGTCTTGGTCGATCGTTGAGAAATCACGCCAAGTCTTGCCGCCGTCCGGACTCTTGGAGCAGATGATCTTTGATGCAAGTCCATGTCCAACGGTCCGTGTGGCCAGCAGGTCCCCATTGGCAAGCTCCACAAAGCCTTTGGCTCCGCCGGCGCGAAGAGCGGGCTTGTCCCATGGAATGTGCAAGAGCCCATTTGTGCTACCGCGTGCGGAGGCCACACACAAAATAATGAACGCGAGAGAAGAGGCCTTATAACTGTTAACCATTGTTTTAATAAAACACATGTGACGTGATTCGTTCTCACAGGGCTGCCTTCGGCTGCTGGCGTGTGCGCTTACTGGATGTAGATCAGGATGATTGTTCCTTTCGCGGGCGGCGCATACCCTGTGATGCGAACAGAGTCCACGGCCCAGAACCAGGTGCCGGCGTCATTGACTGTATCCGTGCTGAGGCGCCACCGCGCGCGCAGGGTCTTCCCGGCAAAGATGGCAGAGTCAAGGGAGACGACCGCCTCCGTGAACGTTCCGCTCGTGGAGCCGCTCCAGGCGCTCTGTCCAACGAATTCAGCACGGTTGCTCTTGTTGCCTCCGCGCCCGGCGATCATGGTTGTATAGCCACCCTGGACGAACGCTGTTCCCGATCCGAGCGAGCCGATGCCATACCAGGTCAGCCCGTTGTTCGGAGAGATTTCCAAGAGCCCGCCATCGAAACTCTCCAAGGTGAAGCTGTGCCAGAAATGGAATCGCAGGCTCTGGGCTGCGGAGGGTATGGCGATCCCTTCTGAAATAAGGTTGTCGGTCTTCTTCGCTGTTGGCGGGACGATACGATAGGCGTTGGGTGCTGTGTGAACGGAGAGGGTAGAGAGCGCCCAGCCGCTGGGAGGGTCTCCGAACGTCACCGAGGTCGTCCAGCCTGGCGCGTCGGGATCAAAGTCCTGAGCCGCAAGCGTGCGGACCACCGTGAAGCACCCGGCCAGCGAACCTGTCTTGCTGTCCGGGTTCGTGACGCGCACGTCCCAGGGACCTGCGGACATTCCAGTCACATTCACGGAACAGGCGATGATGGTGGAGGTCACGTTGGAGACGGTCGCCGGAACGTCGCTAGTGCCGCTGCGGAAGAAGGTTACGGTTGCGCCCGACGCAAAGGACTCGCCGGTTATGGTCAGTGCAATGAGGCCGCTTTCAGCGGAGTCCGGCGTGACGGACTGTGGATTGGGCGCGCTTGGCGCGGAGCCTGTGATCAGGATCGAATAGGCCTGCTGGCTGTTGGCGAGCGTGCCGCTGTACGAGATGACGGCCTGGTAGGTTCCAGCAGCCGGTGGCGCAGCCACGAGCACCTGCTCGATGTTGTCCGTGTCGTTGGTGCCCGTGACAGCAGCAGCGGAGAGGGTGTTCGTTGTCCAATCTCCGACAAAGGGCATGACGTACGGTAAATGCTGCGTCCCTGTGGGGCCGATGAGACGCAGGTTGAGGTTGTTCACAAGGCGGGCGGTCCGCGAATCATGCGTGGTGGTCGCTGCACCCGCTGGATCGGTCCAGCACAGGGTCACGCGGATCGGAGAGACGCCGTTCCAGGTGAAGGAATGCGTCCGCGTAGGGACCGCAGTCGTGAGCTGCTGCTCGATGAGGCGCGGTGCCAGCGTATTCGTCGCGGCGGAGGCAATCAGGTCTGCTGCGGCCTGGCCGTTCAGCAGCCCCCAGCCGGACTTATAATCCGGCCCCGCAGGGGCGAGGTCGTCTGCCGTATGGATCAGGAGTCCTTTGAGCGTGCTGGCGCGCATGTATTGTCCAGGGAAGCGGGTCTTGTAGTAGCTGACGAGCTGCTGCGCCAGTCCGGTCGCGCCAGGGGTCGCCATGCTTGTGCCGCTCATCGATCCGTATGCGCTGTTGCTCGTCCTGAAGCACGAGTAGAGCGAAGCACCGTTCGCCACCACATCCGGCTTGATGCGCCCGTCATCCGTAGGGCCCCAGGACGAGAAGAGCGACATCGTGGCCGCGGGGAGATAGCGTATTCCCCCGTTCTGAGCGTCATTGACCGAGCCCACGGTGACCACGTTCTTAGCCAAGGCGCAGAAGCTGATGGTGTCATAACCATTGCGGTAGGTCCCGTCACCTGGCGGATGGAGTTCCGGGTTGTATGCAACGGTCACTAAGGGGGTTAAAGGGTTGAGCGCGACGGACTGGCCGCTTGACGGGTTGTTGTCGCGGTCATTGCCTGCCGCCCAGAAGATCAGATAGTAGGGGAGGCTATAGGCCAGCGAGTCAGCATCTCTTGCGTAGATGTCATAGGCGCCGAAGGCGTTCTCGTAGCCTGCTGCGGTTGTCCCGGAGCCATTCCAGGTCCATACCGGTGTTCCGGTATAGGACCAGCCTGCGCCAAACCCATAACTGTGATTGGAAACATAAATTTTACCGGACTCGCCTGCAGTCGAGGCTCCACGGGTTGTCATTTCGCTGAAGTCGTTATCCCAGTCATAGCTGTCCACCCACGTGTTCGTGGCCATGCCCCTGGCGATGGAAATGATGCCGGCGGCGCAAATAGTTCCTGCCACATGGGTGGAGTGGTCCTCGGTTGCCGTTGAGCCATCCTGGGTGGTCACGCGTCCGCCGAACTCCTGGTGCGTTGTCAAGGCCGACGAGGCATCCCAGAGCCCGACAGTGCCCCCGGTGCCCGCGGCGTCGTAAGGCGCAGCCCTGATGATGTTTGAACCGATCGAGACGGCCGCGGTTGCATTGCACGTCTTTTTGTAAAGCGGCTTATCCCCGTCAAATTCGGCCAGCTCAAAAACGCTACCGTCCGGGAACCTGCCCCGCAACGGCAGGCCCAGTTGCAGGGCGCGCGCACGCGCTGCGGTCTGGCGCTCGTTTTCGCCGATGCGCATCTCCTCCATGGCGCGCGCGCGGTTCCCCGGATCAGAGAGCGGGCCGTGAGCCTTGAGCACCTCCGCGGCTCGCTGAGCAGCAGCATCTCCGGCAAAGAAGATTCCCCAGGCAAACAGGAGCAAACCCCAGCACGACAGGTGCTGGAAGTTCATCTTAGCCCTATGGGTTGTCTGTTTCATAATACGTGTTGCAGCCGCTCTTCCTTCATAATTTGCGAGATTATTATATTCTTTTGCCCCCGGAAAGACAAGTGAGATGCTTGACTATCGGCGATCACGTTATGAACGCACGCCTTCCCAGAGGTGCAAGAGGGCGAGGACGGGGTGACGCAGCATCATTTTGGGGCCGGCATAGCGCATCACCTCGCGGACCTTCGTCCGCATCTCCGGCTTATAACAGTGCACCGGACACTTCAGGCAGGTCGGCTTGTCCTCCTGAAACGGGCAGTGCGCTGAGCGCTCGAGCGCATACGCGTGTAGCTGCTCACACGCCGCACAGAGTCCTGCTGCGGTCCCGTGCTGGTCATGGCAAAACAGCGTGAGCATGGCCAGGAACGTCTTGCGCTCACGCGCCATCCGTCGCTGACTTCTCTTGGTTATCGTCGCCACCTCGTTGCTCCTCGTTGATGACTTCATTCGAATGAGGGATTGTACAGGTTCATCTCACCAGTTTCAAGTTCTTGTCCGCCGGAGGCGTATTCGCGAAGGTGGATCCAGTTTCAATCGTGCGCATCCCCAATTCATTGACTTTGGAGGGTCGGGTTACACCGCATAGGTGTTAAGGTAAGAATGAATACTTTTCGCAAAAGCCGCGAAGAAGAGCGCAAATGTCACGCCCGCCTCACCCATGAATACATGGACGGCGGAGCGAACATTTGCGCGGAATCAACTCAATTTTCATCAGCAAAAAACTTGTTTTTTGCTGATGAAAATGAAACCAGTATTCATCTGCGCGGCTATCCATTCCGCCGTCCGTGTATCCACGGGTGAGGCGGATGAGATAGCCGCGCAATCTTTTTGCGGTTTTTGCGGTAAAGTCTTTAATTACAAAATGTTGTATATTGTCAGCCTTTTGGTGTTTGCAACAAATATCGCCCCTTAGCTTAACACCGGGTGCGCCCGTTTCAATCCACAGGGTGCATTTTATCCGTGCACAACAGGCCTGAACATGGCATACTGAAACCCAATTCACCTCTTTGTAGAGTTCACACGAGACCATTATGACTTTTACTGAAATTGGCGTGCCAGAGGATCTGGTCGCGGCCTTGGCGAAACAGAAGATCACTGAACCGATGCCCATCCAGACCGTGGCCTATCCGGTCTTGTCCGCAGGCAAGGACGCCTATTTGTGCGCTGAGACCGGCACGGGCAAGACGCTGGCCTATTTGCTGCCGCTCCTGGGGCGTCTCGATCTCACGCTCCCTGCGATACAACTTGTGGTGATCGCGCCGACGCACGAGCTCGCGCTGCAGATCCAGCGCCAGTGCAGTGAACTCGCACAGAACGCCGGCCGGCCGCTCCGCTCGCTGGTCCTGGTCGGCGGCACGCTGATCGACCGCCAGGTCGAAAAGCTCAAGACCAAGCCGCATCTGGTCGTCGGCTCGCCGGGCCGCATCCATGAACTGATCCAGCTCCGCAAGCTCAAGGCGCATCTGATCAAATGTGTCGTGGTCGACGAGGCAGACCGCCTGATGTTCGATGCGAGCGAAAAGACGATCCGCGAGATGTTGCACAACATGCCGCGCGACCGCCAGCTTGTCTTTGTCTCCGCGACGGAACAGGCGCAGAGCGCGGCGGCCATCGCGACGCTCGCGCCCAACCTGGTCATGTTGCGGACCGTCGGTGTCACCATCAATGCGAACATCGAACACCTGGGCCTCGTCTGCGAGGAGCGCGACAAGGCTGATGTACTGCGCAGCCTGGTACATGCGCTGTCATCCGAGCGTATCATGGTCTTCGTCCACCGCACCGAGACCGCGGAGAACGTGGCGGCCAAGCTGGCGCACCACAAGATCAATGTCGCCCAGCTGCATGCCGCGTTCACGAAGCAGGACCGCCAGCAGGCCATGGAAAGCTTCCGAACCGGACGCGCCAATGTGCTGATCGCCTCGGACGTGGCGGCGCGCGGACTCGACATCCCGGATATTACGCACGTCGTCAACCTCGACGTGCCGACCCTCAGCAAGGCCTACCTGCATCGCGTCGGGCGTACCGCCCGCGCAGGCGCAAAGGGCGTGGCGATCACCTTCTTTACCGAGAATGAGACGCAACTGGCCCGCCGCTTTGAACAAGAGCTGGGCATCGTCATCCAGCGCGTGCGCCTGCGCGAAGGCCGGCTGTTCAACGTTTAAGCGAAGGTAAAACTTCGCTGGAATGTTGGAATACTGGAATGTTGGAATTGGTTGCCTTGTTGGGCGAATAGGCGTCCCCGCCTGTTCACTGGCGGCAAGGAAAGCCGCCAGCCATATAAACCCGGCTTCGCTGTACAGGCGAGGACGCCTATACGCCCAGGATTCCGCCATTCGATGCAAGAAAAGTATTAGGCAGTTTATTTCCAGCCCCACCCTTGTCCGCAAACCTATAATTCCTCGTGCGGACTGCTGACGACCAGCTTGTCGGCGAAGAGGAGGTTGAAGTAGTAGACCGTGGTGCCTTCCGGTAGAACGCCTCGGATGGTTTTCCCGTCCGCCTCCACTTGCGCAGGGATCGTCTCCCATTTGCGTTCCTTCCATGCCCCTTTAGCGCAGGTGTAGTTGAGCTCGGCCTTCACAGGCTGTGGCTGCTTCAGGCTAATCGCGGCGGAGACCTCCTGTCCGTTGCGCGTCGGCGCGGAGACCGAGGGCAGGGCTGGCCCCTTCTTCAAAACCTGATCCGCAAAGGCCAGGATCTCCGTAGGGCCCTCGCCCGCAGGCCCGTGTCCGTGGGGCATACGCACACGCAGGCAGAGGGTGGAGGGCGTCTTCAAGAGCGCGTAACTCTTCTTCAGCGAATCCATGGGGAAGGCGAAGTCATTGCTGCCCGTGACCCAGAGGAAGGGCATGGTCGCCTGCGGCAGGTAGAGCGAAGGGTCCCAATGGGTGTTCCAGAATTCCCGCGCCTGCGCATCCTCCTTCCTGATGCCATAGAGCGGACACTCATAGATGTAGCCGCAGCCATAGACAGGGACTGCGCATTTGAAGCGCATATCGAGCGGCGCGACAATGCAGGTCAGGTACCCGCCCCACGAGATGCCGGTCACGCCGATGCGGTCAGGGTCCACCTCGTCAAAGCTGCGCAGCAGGGAGTGGCCCTTGATCGCCGCGGCAACAGCGTGGTAGGTCCATTGGTCCTTCAGCGGCCAGGGGGTCTGCTTCCAGCCGCCCCATCCCGCAGGCCCGCCCCAGGGGGAGCGCGGATGGTTGTTGTAGCCGTTGTTGCTGATGGCGCCGCAGGTGTCCATCGAGATCGCCGCATAGCCCCGGCTGTTCCAGAGCTTCACCCAGTTCCAGAAGGCAGAGCCGCCCCCGCCGTGGATCAGCACCATCGCAGGCACCTTCCCGGTGCAGTTGGTCGGAAAGCCGTAATAGGCAAAGACGCGCGTGGTCACGCCCGAGTAGGCGACGCTCTCATAGAAGCAGGCCTTCACCCCGTTGGTGTAATACTCAGGAGCATCATAGCTCTTGGGCGTTTGAAAGAGCTCCTCCCGATCCCACGGGCCGGCGCCCTGACACGTCACGGCCAACAAAACAAAAAGCAACACTGTTTTCATCTGATTCTCCTTTGTTCGGCCACCATGATACACGGTCGGCTCTTCGACTCCAATGAAATTATGGTAAAACTCTTGTCAGGAAGCTGGGTTTTTAGTATATTTTCAATACACCTTGGGTGTTGCGTGTGAAAAATAAAGAATGTTTACTGCGTAGTTTTAAATAATGGCCACTGGAGAACTTATGAAAATAACTGTCAAAGACCGTTACTATTTCGAGGGCTTGTGTGGAACGGCCCAAGAGGCGAGTATAATTGACTCCCATCGCATCATCTCTGTGAACTCGGTCCGTGTCCACGAGGATCCGCCCTTCAGTTGGGAGTACTGGGCAGCGAATAATATTTTGCTCCTGCACTTTGATGATGCTGATCCGGCAGATTATCCTTTGTTGGAAGAAAGCCAAACCCGGAATCCCAAAATTCCCTACTATCATTTTATGACCGACCAGGACGCGGATGCGATCGTCCGCTTTGTAAAAAGGCCTGATCCGCGTCCGATCATCGTCCACTGCACGGCTGGCATCTCCCGGTCCGGCGCCATCGGTGTGGCGCTGAATGATTATTTTAACCGCAAGCTCATCCAGGATGAGCCTGAACACGAACGCTTTTTCCGTCTGCATCTCAATATCAGCCCCAACCTCCATGTGATGAAACTCCTCTGGCCGCGCTTGGGGCTGAATGAATTAGGCAAGGTCCAATGAAAATAATGATAGCAGGTTTTGTGTTATGCGCGACAACACTCCTTGCCGCAACAAGCACTCATGACGTCAACGTAGCAGAGGAATTTCGTGCGCGGGACGGGGTGCCGAATGTGTCCGCGAAATTGAAGGCTGGCGAGCCGGTGCGCATCGCGTATTTAGGCGGGAGCATTACAGCGGCTGCGGGCTGGAGGCCCAAAACCCTGGCGTGGTTTAAGGCTCAGTATCCCAAATCCGAGATCATCGAGATCAACGCGGCGATTTCCGGCACAGGCTCTGACTACAGCGCGTGCCGCCTTCAGGGTGATGTGCTTGTTCAGAAGCCGGATCTGGTCTTCCTCGAGTGCCGCGTCAATGGCGGCGGAGGCTATGAGGCGAAGTCGGTCGAAGGTGTTGTACGGCATATCTGGAAGGAGAACCCGAAGACCGATATCTGCTTTGTCTATACCATCGGACAATGGATGCTGAAGGATCTGCAGGCCGGGCGCCCGCCAGCATTCGGGAGGGTCATGGAGACCGTGGCCAACGCCTACAACATTCCCACCATTGATCTCGGCGTGGAGGTCGCACAACGCGAAAAGGCGGGAACGCTGATCTTCAAAGCGGATGCGCCTGTGGCGGACAAACTGGTCTTCTCCAAAGACGGGGTCCATCCGGGAGATGCCGGACACGACCTCTACTGCGAAATCATCGCGCGCGCGATGCTGAAGATGCTGCCGGCGGGAACGCCTCAACCTCACACGCTGCCTGCGCCGCTGGAGTCCGCGAACTGGGAGGTCGCCTCACTCCTGCCGATCACCAACGCGGTGTTGAGTGCAGGCTGGACGCCGGTCGACACGGCAAAGGATACGGTCTACATCGAGGACCGGGGCCGCACGCACGCCATGTTGCGCGGAGCTGTGAAGTGCGACCGCGCGGGCGCCACCGTCACAGTCAGGTGGAACGGCACGACAGTTGGTATGAGCGACATCCCCTATGGCGAGCCCTGCGTGGTGGAGGCTGTGGTCGACAACGGCACGCCCGTAATCATGAAGCGCCTCCAGACGGAGAAGATCCGCAAATACGCGCGCTTCTGGTACCTGCCCGCGCAACCGCCGGGCGAACACACGGTCACATTCACGGTCAAGAGCATCCCCGAGGGCACCTGGTTCTATGCCGGCCAGCTGCTCATCATCGGCACACCAGTACCCTGATTTGTGCTGCTGTCCCGTGTAAGCCCTCCGCCGGCGGCAGGCTTATGCACGAATATGAAATTATTGACTCGCCTTTGTATGGTCTTAGGGAATAAACTAAACAATGAACCGCTACAGTATTTCCAAAGCGATAGGCCGATAACAAAAAAAGAAAGAGAAGACAGTCATGAACTCAAATCAAAAAAACAACAGCGCTAACATTCCGTTCATCCGTGTGAGCCGTGTGCTTGGAATCGCGGCCTTATGTGTTTTAGGAGGCTTGAATCTCTACGCTGCATCAGCCGCCAAACCCGTGCTTGAAAAGCGGGGAACAAAAACAGAAACAGAGCCCGCCTACAATCTCGCCATCGACGCCAAACGCAAAGCCTCCATGTCCCCGGATGAAGCGGCGTGGGAGAAGGTCTTGGAAGAAAATCTCGGCAGCTTCTATCTGCCTGGTTACAAGAACGAGAAATCAGCGGGCCGCGAAACTGCATGGGATTATGTGAAGGATGATCCGAAGTTGCCGAGGGTCTTGATTATCGGCGACTCCATCTCGCGCGGCTACACCCTGCCGGTCCGTCATGCACTCAAAGGCAAGGTGAATCTGCATCGGGCACCGGCGAATTGCGGCAAGTTATCCTATGGCATCAAGAGCCTCGACGTCTGGCTCGGCGACGCGAGCAACAAGTGGGATGTGATCACCTTCAATTTCGGAATCCATGACCGCAAAACCCCGGACACCACCTATACGAATGAGCTGAAAACGATCGTCGCGAAACTCCAGGCCACAGGAGCGAAGCTGATCTGGGTCAATACCACGCCCGTTCCAAAGGGCGCGGCTGAATATGTAGAAGGCAACAGCGAGCGGGTCAATAAACTGTCCGGTGAAATCATGGCCGCACTCAACATCCCCGTCGTGGACCTTTACTCGAAGGTGAAAGATATACCCACCGAGCACAAGATCGCTAATAACTGCCATTTCAGAGATGGCGGTTATGAGATCCTGGGAGCCGAAGTGGCCGCCAAAATCATGGCTGTGCTGAGCACGCAGCAGAAGTCCGACGTCAAGTAAACTAGCGCTACCATGAAATTTATTCTTGTGTTGCTCGCGCCTATGTTGGCGAATGCAGTCGAGCTGACCCAGCCGATCAAAATCGAAACCGGACTGATCCAAGGCGTTCTGAATGCAGACAAGGACGTGGTCTCCTTCAAAGGCATACCCTACGCGGCACCGCCTGTCGGCGCGTTGCGCTGGCGCGAACCGCAGCCGCCCCTGAAGTGGGAGGGGGTCCGCCTCGCAGACACCTTCGGCAAGAGGTGTCCGCAGGTCAAGTTCGGCACCACCAACCCTGTGGAGAACACGAGCGAAGACTGTCTCTTCCTGAATGTCTGGGTTCCCGCAAACGCTTCGGGAAAAGATCTGCCAGTCCTCTTCTTTGTCCATGGCGGGTGCTATCAATTCGGGTCCGGCGATTTCAATGGCGACGGCATGGCGAAGAAAGGAATCATCCTTGTCACAGCCAACCACCGCCTGGGCAGTTTCAGTCTGATGGGCCATCCCGAACTGACCAAGGAGTCGCCGCTGAAGTCCTGCTCCAACTATGGTTCCCTGGATCTCATCGCCGCATTGAAATGGGTTCAGAACAACATCGCCGCCTTTGGAGGCGATCCCACCAAGGTGACGCTCAGTGGTCAATCCACCGGTTCCAGCAATGTGCACTACCTCTCTGCGAGTCCCCTGGCCAAAGGACTCTTCCGCGGACTGATCGCGATCAGCTTCCCCTACGATTTTCTGATGAAGCCAAATGCGATTGGAAATATGTGGCAGGCTGAGCAGAGCGGCATAAAACTCGCGCAGAGCAAGAACATCAAGACCCTCGAAGAGTTGCGTGCCATCCCCGCCGCTGAGCTTTTGAAGGGCGTGGGCGGACCGACCTATCGCACCCCGGTCTATCCGGATAATTATCCCACGGCCTTAGCAAAGGGACTTGTCAGCGATGTGCCGACCATTACTGGCATGACCTCCGACGACTTTGATCCGCCGGCCCAGTATGATCCCTACACCACGGTTGAACTTTTCAAGACACGTGTCGCACGCAAATGCCCGCCGGAAAAGCTGGAGCAGGTCCTGGCCCAGTATCCGGCTAAGACGGCTCAGGAGGCCAAGGAGATGTGGAAGAAGATCAGCGTTGAATTCCGCTTAGCTGATATTTATCATTGGGCCAAGAAGCGCGCCAAGACCGCCAAGTCGCCATCGTATACCTATCTCTTCACACAAGCGCAGCCGCTCGATCCGAAGCGGGGGGCGTATCATGGTGCTGACATGCTCTACGAATTCAATAACGTGGCAGGCTCGGATAAAGGCTGGCGAGATGAAGACCGCCAAGTCGCCGAACAAGTCTCTTCTTATTGGGTGAATTTTGTGAAGACTGGAAATCCCAACGGCCCTGGCCTCCCGGAGTGGAAAGCCTTCGACCCCGCAGACCCTTCAACCATGGTGCTCGGCAAAGAGTCAGGCCCTCAACCGATCGCCATCACGAAAGAAGCCTGGAAGCTGTTGCACGAAGAAGAAAGAAGCTTGTGATTTTTTTATCGCAAAAGCCGCAAGAAGATTGCGCGGCTATCTCATCCGCCTCACCCGTGGATACACGGACGGCGGAATGGATAGCCGCGCAGAGTTAAGTAAGGAACGATATGCATCCATTATACACGAAGGCGAATGAGCTTACGCCGATTGTTATCCGCTGTGCTATAGAAGTGTATAAGCATTTTGGCCCAGGACTTCTCGAATCTATTTATACACGTTGTCTAGCCCGCGAATTGGAGTTGCTAGGGTATCATGTGCAAACGGAAAAGCGCATCAATATCACGTATAAAGGTTTGACGTTTGAGGAGCATCTTCGGTTTGACTTGCTCACGGAAGAGTGCTTATTGGTGGAATCAAAGGTTTCCGATTCAGGAATGCACCCCGAATATCGGCACCAATTGTTGAGTTATGCTAACTTACTGGATGTTCCTTTGGGTTTGATTTTCAATTTTGGCGACATCCGCTTTGGAGACAGGGGCATTCAACGAGTAATTTTGAAAGGTGCGGACACCGATTAAATTCCTCGCAAATGTTCGCTCCGCCGTCCATGTATCCATGGGTGAGGCGGGCGTGACATTTGCGAAAATTAGCGGTTTTTGCGTAAAAGTCTTAATTAGCTAGCACACAAAACTGGACACTAAAAAAAGGAGAACAAAATGAGCAAAAGATTAGTATTGAGCGCGATGAGCATGTTGGTGGCAAGCGCCATCAACGCACAAGATCAGAATACGGCGGATGCCGAGAACAAACCTGAGAAGATCAGCCTCTGGTCAGGGCATGCCCCTGTGGGCGACGGAAAATTTGCAGAGGCGGATGCGTTTATCACGATCCATCGTCCGGCGCAGCCGAACGGGACAGCAGTCGTGATTTGCCCGGGCGGCGGATATGGCGGTCTGTGTACAGCGCCAGAAGGGACCGGCATTGCGCGCTGGCTCAACAAGCACAACATCACAGGCGTTGTCTTGGAGTATCGCCTGCCCAAGGGCAACAAGAATATTCCGTTGCTGGATGCGCAACGCGCCATCCGCATGACGCGCGCCAATGCCAAAGCATGGGGCTGTGATCCCAAGCGCATCGGGATCATGGGTTTTTCTGCAGGTGGACATCTGGCCTCCACGGCGGTTACGCATTTCGATGCTGGCGACCCCAAGGCTGCAGATCCTGTCAATCAGCTCAGTTGCCGTCCTGACTTCGGCATTCTGATCTATCCTGTCATCACCATGGACCAGACCACGCATGGCGGATCACGACGCAACCTCTTGGGCCCGGACCCCAAGCCCGAGGAGATCACATTATTCTCGAATGAGAAGCAGGTGACCGACCAGACGCCGCCCTGCTTTTTGGCGCATGCCAAGGATGACAAGGTCGTCCTGCCGGATAACAGCCGGATGTTTTATGAAGCGCTTCAAGCTCATAAGGTCAAAGCGGAATACCTGGTGCTGCCCAACGGCGGACATGGCTTGAGCGGCTATAAGGGACCGAGCTGGGACGCATGGCAAACCCAATCCATCAAATGGTTAGAGACGTTGTGGAAATAAGCCCGTCATCTTGTGCCCTGAAAATTAACGAGAGATTTTTTTTTGACAGGATTTACAGGATTGATAGGATTGAGAATTTTTTACCACAAAGAACTCAGAGAACTCAGAGAAAAGAGAAGTATCCCTGATACCCAAAACAAAGCATTTAGAAGTTGATCTTTGAGCTCTTTGTGTTCTTTGTGGTTAAAATAAATTAAAGGAAAGAGAAAGTGAAAACAGATGAAAAAAACAATACGTTTCGATTATAGACTACGGGATCTAAAGACCTTCCTGTTCGCAGCAGCGCTAAGTCTTGTCCCGCTTTTAAACAACGCCGCCGAACCATTCACCATCACCTCCGATGACGCATCAGGGCCCTATACAGCAGGACGCGACATCGTCTTCACTGTCAAACCCGGAGAGGGCAAGAGCGCGGTTGACCTTGAGAAGGCCACAGCAAAGATCCTGTTCAATGGAGACACAGAAGTTCCGGCGGAGAAAGCCTCTGCCGACAACGCGCTGACACTCCGCGTCAAGCCCTCCAAGCCTGGCGCATACAGGTGCGACGTGACGCTGCCTGCGCAAGGCGATGCAAAAGCAGTGACCTCGTCTGCAGGTACGCTGGTCTGTCCGCCTGAGATCCGCTCGTCAGGCGTTGAGCCTGCGGATTTCGACGCCTTCTGGAAGGCGAAGAAAGAGCTTTTGAAATCAGCGCCCCTCTCCTTCGACACGACCCCGCTCTCGGACGACCAGAAAAAGACCATCGCGGGTGCTGAGTATGCGGATTATGAATGCTTCACGCTGCGCATCGAGGTCCCTGTGAAAGGCGTCCGTCCGGTCATGGGCTATTTTGTCAGGCCCAAGCAAGCCAAGGCAGGCGGCTGCCCTGCGATACTCCGTCTCCGGGCTGCGGGCGTCTCAGGTTCGTGGTGCATTGCCAGCCCCAAGGAGGCGATGAACTTCGCCAAGACGTATGGCGCCATGGTTCTGGACATCAATGCCCACGGCATCCCGAACGACAAGCCCAAGGAGTATTACCAGAACCTTGAAAACGGCGAGCTGAAAAATTATTCCGCGATTGGCAAAACCAACAAGGACGACTTCTATTTCGTCGGCATGTATCTGCGGCTCCTCAGAAGCATCGACTTCCTCTGTGCAGAGAAGGGCTGGGATGGCCACCACCTCATCGCCCTGGGAGAGAGCCAAGGCGGAGGCCAGGCCTTGGCCGCCGCAGGACTCGACAGCCGCGTCTCCGCGATTTCCGCGATTGTCCCCGCGCTCTGCGCATTGACGGATCCCCAGCTCGCGGGATGGCCGCGTCCACTCGGCTGGAACTCCAAACAGGTCGTGATGAACGACGAGACGCGCGAGATCGCCAAGGCTGTCGCCTACTGTGACAACGTCTTCCTGGCTTCGCGCTCCAAGGCGGAGACCCAGATCTTCGCGGGTCTGATCGATACCACCTGTCCGGCCACCGGCATCTTCGCCACCTACAACAACATCAGCGCCAAGAAGTGCATCATCGCCTATCCTCACAAGGGACATCAAGGACTGCCCAAGGAAGATCAATGGGTCGGCGACATCTATGCGCTCCAGAAGGCCTTCCTCCAGCAGCACCTGAGCGCAAAGTAATGGCGATTGTTTAGCACGCATATTTGGGGGGCACGGTTACACCCCATAGGGGTTAAGCTAAGATGAGTACTTTTTCGCAAAAGCCGCGAAGAAGAGCGCAAATGTCACGGCCGCCTCACCCATGGATACATGGACGGCGGAGCGAACATTTGCGCGGAATCAACTCAATTTTCATCAGCAAAAAACTTGTTTTTTGCTGATGAAAATGAACCCGGTATTCATCTGCGCGGCTATCCATTCCGCCGTCCGTGTATCCACGGGTGAGGCGGATGAGATAGCCGCGCAATCTTTTTGCGGTTTTTGCGGTAAAACCCGAAGAGCTTTTCCGCGAACCGCCTCGCCCGTTCCCTTGACAGTCTCCATGCAAAACTATACCATGGTCGCAAGCTCATTAACCGTGGAGCTAGAATGAACGAGAGGAATACACAAATGCATCAGCGATACATTTCCGTAATCATTTCCGCAGCGCTGGCCGTCGCAGTCGCCTGTGCGCAAGCGCCTGCAGCCAACACCAACCTCCCTGTGCGGATCGGCGTTCAGCTCGTGCAGGAGAAGGGCGTCTTCTATAACGACGAGGCCCTCTCCGCCACCATCCACCTGAACAACACCAGCCAGCAGAAGATCGACGGTGTGCTGGTCACGGAGATCAAGACCGATGCCGGCGCGCCTGTCACGGTTCTGAAGACGCCGCTCTCGCTCCCCAAGGCGGGCCTGATGAAACAGGCCTTCAGCCACAAGGTCAGTCAGCCGGGCTTTTACCGCGTCACGGCCCATCTGGAATGGGACAACACGAGCGGACCGACGACCGCCTTCAACCTCGGCTATGAACCGGAGAAGATCATCTGTGCGCCTTCAGCCAAGCCCGACTTCAAAAGCTTCTGGGAGAAGGGGCTCGCAGAGCTCTCCAAGGTGGAGCCGCGCTATTCCATGGTCCTGCTCACCAACCTCTGCACCGAAGCGCAGAACCTCTACGAAGTGCGCATGCACTCCTTCGGCGATGTCGTGGTGGGAGGTCACTATCTGGTGCCCAAGAAGCCGGGCAAGTATCCCACCGTCGTCCGCTTCCTCGGCTACAGCTCAGGGCCGGCGATCCCTCAGCGCGACGACCAGCCCGTCATCCGCTACGTCGCCTCCACGCGCGGCCAGGGCGTGATGAAGCCCGGGAATATCTATGGCGAGTGGATGTCCTACCGCCTCGACAGCCGCGACGACTACTACTTCCGCGGCGCCTATCTGGACACCGTGCGCGCGATCGACTTTGTCTGTACGCGTCCCGAAGTGGACCAGAGCCGCATCGCGGTCGAAGGCGGCAGCCAGGGCGGCACGCTCTCCTACATCTGCGCGGCCCTGGACAAGCGTGTTGCCTTCTGCATGCCCACGATTCCCGGCTTCTGCGACATTCCGACCTTCATTGAACTCACGCCGTGGCCCGGGGGCGTCTACCGCCACTATCTCGCAACGAATGACAAGGGCGTCACGCAAGAGGCGATGTACGCGATGCTCACCTACTACGACGTGAAGAACTTTGCGGACTGGATCACCTGTCCCGTCTATATGGGCGTGGGGCTGCAAGATACCATCTGTCCGCCGCGCACCAACTTTGCACCCTACAATCTGCTCAAGGCAGAGAAGCGCTTTCTCATCTACCCCGAGACCGGCCACGGAGTCCGCGGCAGCGACTACCATCCCAAGGCCTACAAATGGATGATTGAAAAACTCAGTATATGACGCAGAGCGTCTCGTCTGCGATTCAGAGGAGGGAAGCACGATGACACACGAGAGCAGAGGAACATGCAAGCGGAGAAACTTCATCGCATTAAGCGTCGGTGCCTTGTCCGGCGGCTGCCTGAGCGAGAAATCCGGCGGCAAAGCCTTCAGCGCCTTTGACAAGGTCCCCCTGGGCAAGAGCGGGCTCGTCACCTCCCGCCTCTGCTTCGGGACCGGGGTAGGGGCCTGGCAGCGGGAATCCAAGCAGACGCGGCTCGGCAGAGAGGTATTCATCAAGCTTTTGCGGGACGGCTACGCGCGCGGCATACGCTGTTTCGACTCGGCTGACCTCTACGGATCCCACCCGATCATTGCGGAAGCGCTGGCGCCATTCAAGCGCGAAAGCTACACGCTGATCTCAAAGATCTGGTGGCGGAAGAACGGCATACCGGACGCTGACAAGAAGGCCGTGCCGGTCCTGATCGAGCGCTTTCTCAAGGAGGCCAAGACCGAGTATATTGACCTGGTCCAGCTCCACTGCCTGGATCAGGCGACATGGCCGACCGAACTCGAGACGATGATGAAGGATTTGGAGGCTGCGAAAAAGGGCGGCAAGATCCGCGCGCACGGCGTCACGGTGCATGGCTTCCCGGCGCTGGAGCGCTGCGCCACAGAGTCCTGGATCGACGTCGCGCATGTGCGCATCAATCCTTTTGGCGTCAAGATGGACGGCCCTGTGGACGAGAATGTCCGCGTGATCAAAAAGATGCACGCCTCAGGACAGGGGATCATCGGCATGAAGATCTTGGGGGAGGGGAGTTTTGCCAGCGAGAGCGACAAAGTCAACGACTCCCTCGCCTATGCGCTCAAGAGCGGGTTCGTCGATGTGCTGAACATCGGCTTCCTCAGCATCGACCAGATCGACGACATCGCCAAACGCATCGCGCAGGTATAGCAGCCCTGTTCAATGTTCGATGTTCAGTGTTCGATGTTCAGTGTTCAACCTGTCCGCCGTAGGCATCGCGAAGGAGGATGTTGGATGTTCCGCGAAAGCCTGCCTGTCCCCCTGCTTCCAAAACTTTAGAACTTTAGCACTTTAGCACTTTAGAACTTCTCTCGCGCCTGTTCCCCCAGTTTCTTGCATCACTAAAGTACTAACGAACTCTCCCAACTTTAGAACTTCTTCATCCCGCGCCCTTGACAAGCAAAAGTGGCGGGAGCATCCTGCTCCCGGCGATCATGTTGGCTCTTGTTCGGAGTTCCGTCCGGCAACTGCCGGACGGCACGGACAACAGGGTCTTGCCGACCTGCGCTGAATTCACTGATAACCTGTCCCCCTGTTGCCATGTCCGTTCGATGTTCAATGTTCAGTGTTGGATGTTCAATGTTCAGAATTCACTGATAACCTGTCCCCCTGTTGGATGTTCAATGTTGGATGTTGGATGTTCGATGTTCAACCTGTCCGCCGTCTTGTCCGCCGTAGGCATCGCGATGTTGGATGTTGAATGTTCGATGTTCCGCGAAAGCCTGCCTGTCCCCCTGCTTCCAAAACTTTAGAACTTTAGCATTTTAGCACTTTAGCACTTCTTTCGGCCCCTCATTTCCCTTCATCTATGCGGTCAATGTCCGCCGTCCGAATATGACCCTTCTGCCGTCTGTAGCAGTTGTTCGGAAATTCCGAACAACTGCATCGGGCAACAATTCCCCGCTGTCAAAGATATTCTTGATATGCTCGCTCACCGTGGATTTCGACACCTGGAAGAGTTGCGCCAATTGCGCGTTGGTCAGCCAGACGCTTTCATCCTCAAGGCGCACGCTGACGCGGGCGACCTTGTCGTCCGTCTCATAGATGATGATTTGCGGCGGTTTGTTCTCAGGTTCATCATTCATGGTGTAGTCTCCAAAATTCTATCGGCTTTTAAGCCATGCCGATAGGATAGCCCACCTACCGCGCCCTTGACAAGCAAAAGTGGCGGGAGCATCCTGCTCCCGGCGATCAAGTTGGCTCTTGTTCGGAGTTCCGTCCGGCAACTGCCGGACGGCAGGGACACCAGGGTCTTGCCGACCTGTGCCGAATTCACTGATAACCTGTCCCCCTGTTGGATGTTCGATGTTCCATGAAAGCCTTGTCTGTCCCCCTGTCTGCCCAAAAACTTTAGAACTTTAGCACTTTCGAACTTTAGAACTTCTCTCGCGCCTGTTCCCCCAGTTTCTTGCATCACTAATATACTAACGCACTTCTCCAAAAACTTTAGAACTTTAGCATTTTAGAACTTTAGCACTTCTTCCCGTCCCTTCATCTATACGGTCAATGTTCTACGTCCGAATACGACCCATGTACCCTTTTTCCATTAGCGGCTGTGGCTTATTCATGGCCAGCCTCCTGGCTCAGAAGCGCACGCCCCTTGTCGGTAAGACGGTACTTTTGCAGGCGGCTGTTGGGTTTGTCGGGGAGGGTCGCTTCTATAATGCCTTCTGAAAGCGCGGGGTCCAGATAGTGTTCGCGTATGTGGGTTCGATCCTTAAGCCCTAAGTGCTGGCGGATCTCGGCATTTCCCATTGCAACAGCATTCTCGAGGAGGCGTGCCAGCACCAAGACTGGTGGGGCGACTGGTGGGGTGACTGGTGGGGTGACTGGTGGGGTGACTTGTATCGGCACGGCGTAGGGGAAGACCAGGCGGATAAAATTCCTGCTGACTTTGAAAACCTCGTGGCCATAAGCGGTCAAGATACGCGGAATGCCGGAACCCAGATGTTCGACCAGTTCCAAATCACGAAAGACGCGCATAATCTCTTTGTTACGCGGGGCTGAATGCCCTAAGAAGAAATCATCCAGCTCCAGGCCATAAGGGAGACCTCCTGCTGATGTGATCTCCAGCCGGTCCGGGAAGAACTCAAACTTTGGGGAACTGCCGTTCGAGGTTGTCGGTCAGTTCTCGCTTGAATTCAACGCGGTTAGACTCAGTGTTCATGGTGTAGTCTCCAAAATTCTATCGGCTTATAAGCCATGTCGATAGAATAGCCCACCTACCGCGCCCTTGACAAGCAAAAGTGGCGGGAGCATCCTGCTCCCGGCGATCATGTTGGCTGCTGTTCGGAGTTCCGTCCGGCAACTGCCGGACGGCAGGGACCACAGGGCCTTGCCGACCTGCGCCGAATTCACTGATAACCTGTCCCCCTGTTGCCATGTCCGTTGGATGTTCAATGTTGGATGTTCAATGTTGGATGTTCAGTGTTGGATGTTTCGCGAAACCCTAGTCTGTCCCCCTGTCTGCAAGAAAGGTGGCGCAGACATTCCTGTCTGCGGTTGATTACGGTTCAAGGTGGCGGAGCCCGCGCTCCTTTCTGAAGGCAAGGCAAAGGAGAACGGACTTTCCTGTCCGTTGAACCACGGGTTGGAAAACCCGTGCCCCTGTTGGATGTTCAATGTTGGATGTTCGATGTTCTGCACCAAACAGGCAGGATGCCTGTTCCCCCAGTTTCTTGCGAGCCCTTATCATCCATTCACGTCAATGTCGATGAGCGTGGGTGCCTTCTCCGCACAGAGCCGAGGCGGCTCTGCCAACTGATCCCCTGGGAGCGCCGACGTCCCGTCGGCACTGTTTATTGAAGGTATGATCTGTTTCCCTAGCGCCATGAGATGTGCTTTGAATTTTTTGCAAAGCGAATAAAAAGCGAACCCGAAAGTTACATGTGCTATTAAGGAATACCAGCCGGCCCAATAAATAAAATCTTGGATTGTTGTTTGAGGAAGCCGGAAGCCAGTCACTGCTCGGAATTCTGGATTATAGGCAAGGCTTAGGGCGAAGTACACAAGTTGTAAACATCCATATAACCAAAATATAATCATGATCCAGCGAGTTTTTAGTCCTTGCAACTGTGATGCTGCCAGGAGGATAAAATAATACCACACAAGAGAGCTGATCATTCTGGGGTCAATAATACCCATGGGGCTGGTGAGGACAACGCAAAGGGTAACGATGTCTACCATGCTGATGCAGCTATTCATCGGAGGTCTATCCGCACCGGCTATTGTTGGTTTCGACCATCTTCCTGCCGCACGAACGCCCATCTCGACGACCAAGCCAATAAAGAGCACAGCAACACAGACATAAGGATAGTTCATGAATTTGAAAGGCAACCTGAATGCAGGTGTTTGCCCATGGGGTGACCATATCATTATCACATAGAGTGCGATGTTGAAAATGATAGAGAGCAACGGAACAATTCTGCGTCCTTTGCCTCTTACACATAGAAGTATAATGGAGAGCAAAGTCGGCAGAATAAACGGCAGGCAAAACATAATCACATACATTTTTTTAATTCCTAACGTAATACGAAGTAGTTATTTTGTATGCTGATGACCCTATCAAGCATGTGCAATAGTATTACTGCCTGAGATGGTTAAAGCAAGCGAAATGAAAAATAATCTCAACTCCCGCATTCTCTAAAACTTTAGAACTTCTCCCTTTCCAGTTTCACTTTCCCCAACTTTAGAACTTTAGCATTTCCCTGGCACGGCGATTTATCCGCCGTCTTGTCCGCCGTAGGCATCGCGTAGGCGGAAGCCTTGGCGTAGGCGGAAGCTCTCAGCGAAGCCGGCTAGAACTTTAGCACTTCTCCATTCCCGCATTCGCGCACTTCCCCCACTTTAGAACTTTAGCATTTTAGAACTTTAGAACTTCTCCATGTTTGACATTCTTCCTCCTGGCGAGTATCTTGTACCGCAATCACGAAAGGTGTTTTTATGAAGGTCTGTATTCACCGCGGCGCCAAGGAGATCGGCGGCACGTGCATCGAAATTGAATCCCAGGGGAAGAGACTGGTCCTCGACATCGGCCAACCTCTGGACTGCCCTGATCCCGAAATGGCTACAATGCCGGCTGTCCAAGGGTTTCAAGAAGAAGATGCCTCGCTCCTGGGAGTCATCCTGTCGCATCCGCATCAAGACCACTATGGGCTGGCGCACCGGCTGCCGGAATCGACACGCTTCCTGATGGGCGACGCAGCAGAGCGCATCCTCAAGGCTGCTGCGGACTTCACGCCGTCCGGCGGGACGTTCAAGCAGGTCATTCATCTTAAAAACAACACGCCGATCAAGCTCGGACCCTTTACGATCACGCCCTATCTCGTGGACCACTCCGCGTATGATGCGTATGCCGTGCTGATCGAAGCCGACGGCAAGCGGCTCTTCTACACCGGTGATCTTCGCGGACATGGCAGGAAGTCAGAACTGTTCGACCGGCTGGTCGCGTATCCTCCAGCGAAAGTCGACATTCTTCTCATGGAGGGCACGACCTTGCAGCGGGAGGGTACGGGAGTGGGCTTTCCGACCGAGGACGATCTTGAAGAAGAACTTGTACAGATATTCAGGAGAACGTCCGGGATGCCGCTGGTCTGGTGTTCGGGACAAAACATTGACCGGCTGGTCACGGTCTTCAGGGCAGCCAAGCGTTCAGGGCGACAGTTCATCATCGACATGTATACGGCCCACATCCTGGCGGCCACAGAGAACCCCAGACTGCCACAGGCCTATTGGAAAGAGATCAAAGTCTTCCTGCCCTTATCACAAAAGATGAGGATCATCCAGGATCAATCGTTTCATATCGCAGAGAAGTACAAGCTCGACCGCATCTACCCTGAAGAGTTAGTTGCCGCGGCCAGCCATTCTGTGATGCTGTTTCGCCCTGCCATGAGCCGTGACTTGGAGAAAGCCAACTGCCTCAGCGGCGCCTGCCTGATCTACTCCATGTGGGACGGCTATCTCAAGGAAGAGCGGATGAAGCCGTTCCTTGCGTGGCTGGATCAGCGCAACATCAAACTGCACCATTGCCACACATCAGGTCATGCCTCTGTGATTGACCTGAAACGCCTCCGCAACGCCTTCGCCTCAGCCGTGGCCGTCCCCTTCCACTGCGCCGAACCAGAATTATTCGCCCAAACTTTCGATCGGGTGCACGTGCATCCGGATAACGAGTGGTGGGATGTGAGCACCTAATTGCCTCTAAGGAAGGACAAAATGACTGCTGTATCTAACAACAAAGAAATTGAAGAGCTACTTCGAGATCTTTTTAGAAGCCCCCCACGAAAAATCAAGCTTCCGAGCTCGATCATATTCACCCGCGACGGAAAAACGGTGCGGATGCGTCTGGAATCTTCCTCTGTTAAAGCAAACATGCAGGATAACCAGGCATCCTTCGAAGGCTGGGCGCTCGCCCTGAAGCGATGGCTGTCCAAGGAGTTCGACCGCGTGGAATTAAGCTGGGTGTTTACAGAGGATGCATCCGATCCTCATTATCAGCGTTTCCTCTATCGCGTGAACCAATTCAAGTCCTTGTTCGCGGAGTGGTTCAGCGTCGCCCCCTTAAACCTCCCTGAGATCAGCAAGCTAAAAACGGAAGAAATTGGGCATAAGCCGAAGCCTAAGTTTCTCCTCAATGTCGCATCGATGCCGCGCTCCTCAAAGCTGGACGAGCAGTGCAACAGCCTTGAGGAGTCCATGGGGAGTGAACATAAGCTGGAGTGTTTCATTGTCGAGCATCAGGAAGAACTCTGCAGGCTCTTGAAGATCGACAAAATAGATCGCCAGTTGCCAGTCGGTGTATTCATGGACTGCGTTAGCTCAAAAGCTGAACACGTGGTTTTTCCAAGAAATCACAGTGCCATTGATCTTTGGGGTGTCAGCAAAAATGAAAAAAAGCTCTTCTTGTTTGAGTTGAAAAAAGAGGGGAATGAGAGACTAGGCATTCTGTCAGAGATGTTCTTCTACTCCTACGTCATGGCGGATGTCCAGGCTAAGCGATTCAAATTCAAGAAGCCCAATGCTGAGATCAAGCAGACCGAATCCATCGACACTTACATCCTCGCCCCGGATTGGCACCCGTTGATTGACGAGAAAATGATGCAAATAATCAACAAAGCTTTCGAAAGACGCGAACCTCGCATCCGTTTTGGCGCAATCAGGCTCGTGAACACGCCAGAGATTTACACAATCACTCTAAATGCACAACAACAGAAGGGAAAACAATGAACGAACAAACTAAAGAAAATTGGTGTCGCTGCTCGAATACATGAAAACAGCAATAGTAGCGATGGCTTAATTGATCATACTCAAGGCCTCATCTCTGTTCCGCAATGTCCTGCGTCCGAATCCGCCCTTCCTTGCCCAGCATACTACGGACATGACTTATTTGGTTTGCGGAGTCGGTAGAGACGGGCGGCATTATTTGTCTCGTGAGCATCTTTAAAATAGGGCCATCCGCTAGAGAGAACGGTGGTTTCCAGTGGACACCCAATGGGGTTGGCAAGATCCGTGCTTGTTTCCGCCAAAATGACAAAATTACTTACGCCAAGGGTGCTGAATTCAAATAAATTCGTCCGCATGCTGATACCACCATCTACTGTTTTGATTGCCGGACACCATGCTAAGTTAGAAAATGCGCCAAACAAAGAACTGCGACACATTTCTCGTTTGACGAATGCTTTGTCCTCTTCCTTGAATGACAGAATATATACAGGTGTTTTATCTTTCGGACGCTCTTCAAACAATTTAAGAACAATCATTATAGAAGAGCAGATGAGTGCAAGCATTGAAAATAAAAGAGCCCTTCTTCCGTTTATGGCCAAGAATGCTAAATTCACGTGCTCTTTCAGATCCAGCCCTGATATTTTTATGACGTACATACTGCACAAGAAGCACCAACTTTTATTGACAGCACAGGACCTGTTCTGTTTCCCATCAACTCGATAAAAGTAACACTTTTTTCTAGAAATGAAGGTCATTGCCCTTGTTTCTCGTACTCTGGTTCACGCACAAAAGTTGTTAAGAACCTCTGAAATGCTGGCATGTCATAAATATCGCGTGTCTCAATAGGAAGATTTCGTTCTGCCGCCGCCGCCAAAACATTTTCATGAAGAAACAAGTAGTTTGTTTGTTCATCAAGCTTATAGGTTTCGATCACCTGAAGCCATGAGGATAAATAGTAAGTGATGTCAGCATCCAGCAGTTTCGGAATCGTCAGTTTATCAGTAGGATCAAGATGTCGGAAGAGTGCGCGATTCAACTTGCAAAATTGATCCCTGAATGGTTGCTTGGCGACCTTGAAATCAGCGTCAGGCAAGCCCTGGTTAATCTTTCTTTTCAACGCTATTATATTCACGAGAAATTGAAGCAGTGCTTCGCTAACGGCGGTCATAGTCTCTTGTGTTTTGAATGTTTTGTGATGCTCGCTAATACCAAACCGCTCTATGTATTTATCCCAATGTATTAGGTAATTGAGATAGCACTCACCCTTTTCAGTCAGGTCGTAATCATTTGGCAAAGTTTTCGTTCCAATTGGCGGACGCGATGAAAGCAATCGTTCGCGAATTAGCTCGAGGTCAATCAAGTCTGCTGTCCCATCTTTAAAATCGCGATCAGTCAACCCATACTCCTGGTCGAGTTTTTCCATGTATTGTGCATCGAGACGGTTAGGGTACTGAAAATGTTTATAAGTTTCCAATAAAAGAACATAGATCGAGTTCCCAACTCTCTGAGGAGCAATCTTCCTCCTTTTTTGCTCTGATGCAGACGTATACTGAAATGTTTTTTTTAAATGAATATTGTGAATACGAATTTTGGAATCAATTTGTGAATTTGTGAAGTGCTCAATGACGGCTGGTCTACCTATCCAATACCCGCCCTGGAGCTTTTTAATTTCCTTTCTATGATTGCTCATATAGTTCAAGTATTCTTGCGCCATTTTAAGAACATGCCTAATATTGCCGTTTGACATCATTCGCATGAAAGAATGCTGCTTAGGTGTGAACGCATATTTGAAGACCTCTATGTCATCATCTTTTTCAAGTTGCGATATTATGTACTCTAATACGGAGAAAAATCTCAAAACAATTCCTGATGGGTGAGTTGATGTAAGGACTTTGCGAGCGCTTTGATTACCGTCGGCTATAATGCGCATTCGCGCTTTTAAAATTTTGTGAACAGGGAGTGGATGAAGGCGAATGATCTTCGCATCATCAAAAGCTCTGCCAATGTTGAAATCGCGATGGCTCTGGAGTGTGTTGAAGGCAGGTGTTCGACAAGCAATAATAACACAGAAATACCGAGATAGCAGGATAGGCTTAAGATTTTCGAGTATCTCCGAAAAGCAACAAACAGGCAGGTAATCAACATCGTCAAGAAACAAGTATTGAATTTGTTTTTGCGGATCAGTCACTCGCACTTGAAGATTGTCCAGCTTCTGTGCACAATAATTATATCTGGCGTTGTTGGCCTCACTTGTATTGGAATCCAGTGGGATGTCGTTGCATGGATCCCCGAAAACCGCCAGATGCTTCTGGATTACGTTTGCGAAACAACCCTTAATTTCAGAAATAAATGTTTTGTGAGCCTCTTCTGAATACGGTTTTTTTCGCATATCCATTAGAGTACACATGTCCACGTTGTGCAACTTAATGAATTCTGAAGAGTGAATAACCCAGCGTAAAAAATTTGTTTTCCCGATTCCAGGTTCGCCAACAACCAGCACATTGCCCCCAAAAGATTCGACTTCAGTAAGTCGAGAACATAAAAACTCTGCATCTTCAACTCGTTCTACGAAAAAATTCTTATAAAGTTCGCCATCATAGTTCTCGAGATTTAAAAAAAAAGTTTCTGCAAGAGACTCGATGATCTTAGGAAAATCAAATATGGATTTTATTTGGCACCTCCCAACGCACTATCATGGGACCTTTTGATAGTTGCACAGCGTCATATTTGTGTGTCACTTCCTGACAGCGGATCAGTCCCATTATAACAAATAAAACTAGTATCTACCTAGACCCTCACAGGTCTGATTTATTCTGGAACTGAAAAGAATAAGATACCAATACTTTTTAATTTATACCATAAGGGCTGGGATGAAGTCAAATGTTGAAAAGTAAAAAGAGGCGTCAATTGCCAAACGGGGCAATCTCGCATAATTGCATTCCCTCATCCGAATCCGTTTTAAATGCAATGGAAACCTCAGCAAGATGCTCAAACAGACGAGCTGTTCTATGCCGCCCATTAGCAAACTGCGTTTTACCTTTCTTGAAATCAATTCTAGGCATAATGAAGGATAAGGCACCCTTCTCATCAACGAAAACCATTCAATCAAATATCCCTGCTTTAGTACTTCAGGAAAGAGTAACCGAGCGTCATTTTGATCGAAGTGAGTATCATAGACCTCTTTTTTGATCCAGTAAGGTTCATATCCCACATTAGCTATACCGCTACATTCAACTTTCATAGATACACTCCGACTTGCGCCACTCGAATTGGAATATCCAGTCACCTTTTTGCAATGGTAAAATTCCAACTCACAAAACACGCCAATTTGTAATTCATGGCGGTCCCGACTCCATAAAACACACTTTTAACGTCTATAATGTCAGAGGGAATCAACTTCATTTAACGTCACTAACGAACGAAGTTGGCTTTCATCAACAAAATACTTTCCCTTGCCAATACTGTGCAATCGTTTCAGTGTTTCAATCACTTTACCCAAATCAATTGATGCCTCATTAATTTTTTCGCGAATAGCTTTGTGATTAGAAAAATGAAGAAGCGTCGTTTGCAAGATCGACAACAATTCCAATTCATCATTACTCGCAGCAGTTAGGTAATCACAAAATGTGGGGGTATCACCAGGGAGGAATATAGAAAAACTATTATTTTCTTTAGCAAAATCATCATTGTTCTCCCATAGCAGGCGTCTTATGGCCAAATGCTGGAGAGCTTGCAACCATTTTTTTCTGTTAAATGAATCGTCGATTTCAAGCATTTCCCGTACAGCTGATTCCAGTGCTGAATGTAATATTGTTAAATTTCTTGCCAATAAAGAGTCACTTGTTACACTTCGTTCTACAGATTGATCCAAAATCGATAGTCCCATACAAAAAACAAAAAATTGCATTCTTCCTGCCTCAGAACGGGATTGATGCTCATCTGTCTTAAGCGCATCGACATCACCAAACTCAACTATTTCGCGCAATGACAGACTAGCATTCCACAATTTGATCCATTTATCCACAGAGGATTCCGACATGGCGATAGGATAGGCCAAGCAATTTGCCGCATCACCCGGTATGTCGCGATTAAGACCTAGAAACAAATTACATCGTTCCCGAAGTTGCTTACCTCTTTCGACTGTCCATTCATCAGCACTAATCTCCCATTCTTCAAGGAATCCATCACAGTTAGGAACGGAAATAAATTTGCTATGGGCGAAACTAGACAAAACAGCCAGGTAGCACCAACACTCCCAAGCAGGAGCATCTGGAGTGGGCACAGTATTTAATTTCTGGTTCTTCAGCTGGCAACCAATCGCATCAAGCAACGCATCATCTGCCATTGCAGATGAATGAATATCGGTTGCCTTTTTAAACCCTTGCGTCAACAATTGACGCATCAGCCATGCAGACCATCGCGTAAAAAGGGGCATCGCATCATTCCGTTTGACCAAAACAGCAATGACAGCTTCTGAACAATCACATATCTCTTGTTTGACCGCAGCCTCTTTGACTTCTAACGTTTCAGCATGAGAAACTTGCATACATGACTGTACAACCTTATCACGCGCCATGACCAACAACAGGGGCAAAAATACAGAACTGCTCCAAATTCCGTCCTTATCGAATGCGGTGGGTGCAGAACATGCCAGTTCTTCCCAAATACAAAATTTATCAAATGCACCAGTAGCCCATAACGCCGAATTAACAAGATAGGGATTGCTAGAAATCGCTAAAAGGGAAACAAAACCAGAAGGATCAATAACATTTAAAACTTTAAACAGGGGAAACTCTTCTTCGTACAATAAAATACATTCATCTCGTAAGCCCAGCCAAAGGGAAACAAGCCTTTCAACGTTTTCATGCCAGGCCATTTTGAGTTGTTGTCGCTTATCATTATATCTTTTAAACTGCGATTCAAGTCTATCATTATCTAGTGCACAAAATGTTTCCCTAGCAAGGCTCACGTAGGCATCCTTGGCAGTTGGCACCTCGCATGCATAAACCAGCATGGCATCTGTTAAAAATTGTTCTAATTGGTTGGAATTGCTACTTAGCATTCTCACTGTTTGCCACGTTTGAATTAAGGGTGAAGTTGCAAGTGCTTTAGCACAACTCCAGACCATAAGAAAGCTAACTTTTTCAGGCCGACCGTCCAAGTCTAATGTCTTACAGACATCAGTCATTCGCCTCTCAAGTTCGACGATACTATTGCCGCCTTGTATAATCCACGTTACAGCCATATCAAATTCAATCGGCAATCCAGCAGGATATGCAAGCAGGAATTGGTTAAATTCATCTTGCGGATCAATCGAGTAAGTATCTAAACTATGATAGGGTTTGGAAATTCGTTCGCTCGGCCATTTAAAAGTCATTTTTAATTTTTCCCCTTTAGAAGATCCCCACCCCAAGCTAATAAAAAGAATTCATCGGCGCCGTGATCTGAAGCTCTCCAACCGCGTGTAGCAGCACTTACTTGAGAGTGGAAGCCTCCCACCGTAGCACCAAAATGCCAAAGTTCATCGTCGATAATGGCAAAACGGTCATGTACATAATTGAAAGTCCGATTCAAAGTGAAACGCACCTCAATATGGCATCTTACTCCACCTGGAAGTCGGAATCTGTTTATCAATTCCGCATGCTCCTGAAATTGGTTAACAACATCGCAACAAATTTCCTTACTCCCAGGTCCTTCAAGTTCATTAGTCAATATCCGAATGTCATTTGCCAACATCGTTTCATTCATCCAGTTAAGAATTTGATCAATACGAACTTGACGGTTGCATTTACACTTATCCGATTCAAGAAAGTAAGGATCAATAATCCACACACGTCTTTGTGCATTCCCAACTGCTTCTTTGAACGAATTTAAGGGTGTAGGTTGATCACAAGAAATTCTCAGTTTAATAGCCAAAATATCAGGAAAACGATCACTGTCTCCATTAGGTAAACTTCCAATTCCTGTTTCACCTGGCCAGAGAATTTCTTTATTGGCTATTGGGAGCCTAGGATCTTCTGATGTTTTGATGATATTCGAAAACTGCTTCATACTTTCATTGCTTCCGCTGCACAGATCCGTCTCTGGCGGTATGTCTCAAAATCATCTGATTCCTTTATCATGTCCTCCAATTCAGACAATACTTCATCAGGATTTGGAAGTTTAATAATCATCGAAGAACGATCCCCTAACGTATTTAAAGAATTGCCCACAAACCAGATATTGTCATCAACAACTAAAAAACGGTCGTGTAGCTTCGGAGACTTCCCTTTTAACACCATAACTCGAATATCAGTATTACCTTCTCGCTTAATCCTCTCAATTTCATCATTAAAGTGACCAAGTTTCTCTGCGAAAGAACTAGTCGCGCAAAAAGTTTTCTCGTCGACCTCATCCTCTTCAGAAAATCTAGTTTCAAACGCTAGTCGTGAAGTAAGAACTTCTATTCTGATATCCCCGCTGGTAATTGCCAGAAGGTATTGAGGAATTTGCAAAACCCCAAAATACGGGTCGGCAATCATAATGCGTTTTCTAGCGCGATAAACCCTCGAACGAATAAAATCCATTGCCTCTTCTCGAGATCCGCTACCAAACCAACGTTGATCATAATGTGCGGCGCAAATTGCCTTATCTCGTTTGTTTGCAGCAATTCCAACACGGACATTTGCATTGGGCATGGGTAGCTCCTCGCTAACTTCAACCCCACGGACAGGCAAAGTCCTGTTGACGGAATATGTATTTATTGGTGATCGGGATGATTCGCCTAAGGGCACACGGACTTTACGAACTTGATCAACAACGCCAATATTGCAAACAATATTCCGTATGAAACCTGCGGGTGGGCGATATAACAATACACCGTGAACAGGGTGAGTTACTACATATCCATATGATCCACAGCAACTACCCTTTTCAATATCGAGTATTCCATCGGAGGGGATGTCCTTGCTCTCGAAACCGGACAAGAGCCCAGCTTGCTCGTCAAACATCGTAATTTGCGTTCCAGCTAGAGACTGCCTTGCTCGTGGCACAAAACGATAATGTATTCGCTCGCCTTGTTCTGAGTTGGCAGGAATCATGAAATTATCAATCTGTTTGATAATGGGATCTGGAACAACCATTACAATGCTGCCCAAGTACTCTGAATAGTCTTTTAAGTTAATATGTAACCGTCTTGCAATGAATACCAATGCAGCCTCATTGGATAGCAAAGTTTCAAAGCCTTCTCCAGTACCAAAACGACGATGGACTCTGGATAGGGATGAGCCAATAAATGGTGCAGGATCGCTGCTCCTCAGGGAATGCTCAAATACCCGGCCACATATGGGAAACCCAAGATTAGGCCATAAAGGATCATCCTCAAATTTTGAAACAATAATAGGAATGCCATCAAGTTTTTCAACGACATCCTCCTTACGGGAGGGCAAAGGTGTTATAGGATGTGCTTCAAGTGAACGATACCAGTCTATAGCTCCTGTAACACTCATTACAACCCGACGAAAGAAAATTTTACTGCCTTTCTTTGCCAGATTATGTATATCCACGCCAGCCATTTTCGGTGGAGGAGGTCGACCAAAGGGGAGAAGTGACACTGTTGCAAAAATCAACCGACCCGGGTTATTTCGCTCAACTTGCAATGTTGCCAGCCGAACAACGGCCAACTGAAAAGAGTTAACAAAAGATTCTGTTGTAGTGCTCATAAAATCATTCATCCTTTTTCATCTCTTGCCATCCGGAATCAATCCCGTCTCTACTATTGCCTAAACACCTGCAGCACACACCCAATCTTGCACTTTCAGTGAACCAGGGCTCAGTCAATTGCTCCTAATCAATTTGCAGAATGTCTTTTACTTCTGGAATGTCACGATGTGCACGCAAGTAAACAACTGCAGCCCTTGAAAGCATCTCAGTATCGCGTATCATTTTTTTAAGTTGCTGTTTTATTTTCTTCTGACCTTGTTTATTATTATCGCTTGTGTATTGCTTTAAGTCCTTGACAAGCTTAGCAATTGATATCCTTATATTATTTCTTTTCCGGGCAATTTTACCTTCGTGTAAGTGAAAAATATCTATTGAATTTTGCACCTTCTTGCGCTGTGTCGCATTGGCTCCCGGGCAAGGTTCTGGTACGCCGTCTGCATCAAACCAAAGTAGCTTTTCATCATCGACATTAAAGGGGTCTAGAAAATAGGGCTCCTCAAGATCAATGTTGTCGGTTTGGGTATAGGCTCGTCTTTTGGGGTTCTCAAGGGGGAAACGGCTTTGCTTTCCTCCCGCAGTCTCTTCCATGACATGTCGACTGTTACAGAATGAACACGCGCAACGATAGTTTTCCCAGTCAAAGGCTAGCCACCAATACCCTGTATGACGTTTGTCTTCTTCGACTCCGCTCTTAGGACGAAAATGGTCAACTGGCATATCGGATCGTATCTCCTCAGCCTCGCAATACCAACACTTTTTTTTCAAATGTGCCGGTAATAGCTTATAGAAATCCCGCCAAACCTTTGACGCCTTTTCTGTTTTAAGAATCGTCTTGCGTTCAGCTGGAGTTATGGCCGTTTTCAACTTTGCGAGAGCTGAAGCGGCACTTGTTCGCCATTTCACTTTTAGACACTCTTCAACTTCGTCTTTGCTGATCCACCGCATGTACTCACCTCTCTAGCTTTAGAATGATACTTTTGTTGCAGAAAGTCCGTGTAATCCGGGTCATCAGAACTGGTATTGAACCCTAAAAGATCGACTTCCTCATTAATGCGTTCCAATTCGAGTACTTCGCCCGCACTTAACTTATCTTTGCAGGCCAAAGCATTTCGTCTAGTCAGTTTCCTGTTTGTTGCATCGTCCAGTGTTGTTTCAAGACCAAACATATCACTTCGCAATATCAAGTTAACGCCCATTCCACGTGGACTCTCTTCCGGCATACTAGCTGTAACTTCGCCGGTGTCTTCTCTTTTCATCACCTGCACTTGTTCTTTCTCTAATTCGGCGATCGTCATGGGGTGGTGAGTAACCATCAGCAAATGGCTGGTCTTATGGTCAGGAACAAACTCGCGCAAGTACTTAAGATAGTTGACCGCCCACGAAGGGTTCAGATGTGTGTCCGGCTCATCTAATAAAAAAAGTGAGTCGCGCCCACCAGTAAATTTGAGCAACCCTAAGACAGTTAACAACTGTTGCTCCCCCTCACTTAGTTCACGGAAGGTAAGGGGTTCTTTACTATAGGTGACGTTGACCCTAACATTGACCTCAGAGATAATCTCGGACAACAATGTGCTTTCTAACATCTTAAAGAAGACATCAGGAGTTAATCCTTTTGCAAAAGCTCTTAGGGCCTTAATGTCAGGAAGAAATAGATGGAAAAATTCGTTGCGCACCTTGCTCCCTGTAAGAGTTGTATCTTCTTGCCGCATGATCTTAATTGGTGCAAGTGTGTAAGGGTAAAGTCTGTCTAAAAATTGGCGAACGACTCCAAAGGCACCCCAAAACAGCTCGTCCTTGGACTTAGACCAGGCGGGTTTTCTCATTACAAAATGCACACTATCAAGACTCTTGATGCCGAGCTGTTCCATCAAGAATTGCTTTTCAGTATTATTTTGTTTGCTTAAGAAAAAGGCGAGTAGTACAAACTGACTGTGAAAAGGTTTTGCGTAAAAGAGAGGCCGCAAATTTCCCTTTAAATTAACTTCGCCATAGAGCAGTTTCGTGTAAAAGTCAGTTCGGTGGGCTCGAAAATAATTTTCAAGCCTATCACTTGGGCCGGAATAGTACGCAAACAAATAGTTTGGAAGATAAGGTGCCTTACCTGTCTTTCGGTCGCGTTTTAAAGTTGAAAATGGAATTAGATTAGATTTGCTACCTTTTGAAACAGTCACTTGATGTTGCTTCGCTAATGCGCCTCTATTGGGGTCAGCATCCACTTCAACCCAACACTCATCTTTGCCTGACCCCAATTTGTATCGGATAAAGTAGGAGAATGGAGGTGCTTCTCCCAAGTCCAGATTTCTAAAGATTGCAACTAACGCCTCCACTACGTTGGACTTTCCGGATCCATTTCGTCCAACAATCACTGTCATCAAGTTCTTTTCATCAAAATCCACCTGTACAGTCTCAAGGTTTTTAAAGCGGGATCGGATGTGTAGTTTATCAATTTTCATAGTAATCCTCAGACAAGCAAAGTGAAATAATCTTCATTAGCCTTCCGAACTTTTGAAATTTGCTTGGCATCTAAGCTGTCGCGAATATCGAGGAAGAATCGTTCAAGCATTTGGGTATCTGCATCACTAGGATATCCGGAGTGTTCTAAGAGTTGCTTGGTGCTAAGTGCCTTTCCGGTTGCTTTGAGTGCATCAATAACAGGGACGATCTTCTTTGACTTCATACGACTACCTGTCCTTTTTTTTAAAGTTTTCTTTTTGTCCTCGGTGGTTAGCGCCAAGATTACGCGCTCTGCTTTGATTCGTTTCAGCAAGGCCTCGCTGGAGTTTTCGCCAGTGATGAGGCCGGGATTGGCTGCGCGCCAGTCGGCGGTGAGTTCACCGCTAAAGGCTTTGGCAAGGATCGATTGAGTTAGGTGATTGATGCGTGAAAGGGCATCGTTAACGCGCTTCTCAACCTGGTCGGCATAAGAAAGAATCTCCATGACACGACGAACGATTTCCGTTTGCTCAGCAAACTCAGGTATTGGAATTAAAAGCTCTTTCAATTTTGTTCCATTCACGTTTGGCTGACCAATTCCAGCGCTAAACTCCAATATTTGCGACCAGTATTGAGTTGATTGGAAAAACAACGAGAGATACTCGATTGAATTCTGCGAACCGCATCTAACTCGTATCAAATACGAAGCGAATACAGCCTCGGGGGGCGTTTCAGATATTAGGAAGCTTTTCCCAACGGTTGCTCCCGTCCTTGCGAACAGCAAATCTCCTTTCTTTAACAAATAAGTTTCTTTTTTTCTCTCTTCAATCTCACAGAATGGGACATCTACCCAGTTTACGTAATTACTTTGAATGTCAGTAATCCTCAACATTTTTGGACCAACTTCTCGGACCGTTGATTTAGCGGTGTACCCATATGTTACATCAGAGGATATTTCTTTGAGTCTTTTTGTGACCCAAGAGGCAAGGGGCATGGCGTTACCTACCCGCCACTGTTCGGTGAGTTTGCCGGAGACTGCGGCGGACAGTGTGGATTGGCGGAAACGTTTGAGGACGGCAGTAATGGAGCCAAGGCGAGTTTTGCATTTGTCCACCTGCGTCAGCAGAGCGTCTAGCTGTTTCACGATTTGCTGTTGCTCTGCTAAAGGTGGAAAAACCAATACTGTCTTTTCAAATATTCCTTTTGTTACGTGGCGCAAACCAACTCCGCCTTGAGCACTAGAAATCAACTCGTCTAACTTCTGATTGATGGCAAATCTAAAGAAGTGCTTATCAATCAGTTCCTCTGGAAACGCTATCTTGAAAATATGCTGATTCAGTACTGCATCACCGCCATACCAAACATGTGCCCCAAATGAGGTGCCGGGAGTACCTGACCATGCAAAAAGGAGATCTCCGTTTTTTACAAGATGCTTCTCCTCAACTTCCCCAGCGCAATGGTTAAATGATGCGTCTTGATTGTTAAGATTTTGAATGCGTATAATTGGAAGCCCATCATTGCCCCAATCAGTTGGCTTGAATGCGCGACCATTGATCAAATCGCAAAGTTGATCAATTTCTGCGAACTTCCATCCACAGGGTATAGCTGCCTCAATCATTTCTTAGATTCCTCGGAAAAGCCGAGGACCTCGGCCAGCAGGGTTTTCTGCGCTTTTGATTCATCGGTTTTGCCAAGGGCGGACATAAGACCATCGAGTTCGCGCAGTGCTTCCGTGAGTTCGGCCATGGCTTCTGCAGCAAGCATGTCGGGCTCTGGCAAATTGGCTGCATCGACACTGTCGCTGTCTTTGATCCATGAAATATCGAGCGAGTCACCTTTAGTGTCGCGAATCCAATCCCTTGAAAAACAACGCCAACGTGAATTTTCTTCGGTATGTTCAGTGCCTTCCGGCAAGAAAGACCACTCCCTCTCAGTTCGTTTGCTGCTTCCATCTACCTTCTTGCCGTAGACCTTCTCAAAGGGCTCAAGATGCTCCTCTCCAAACGGTGTGCGCTTGCCGAAGCTGGGCATATTTGAACGCAGATCGTAGACCCAAACATTTTTTGTGTTGTCCTTTTCAGTCTTGCCCCGTGTGAAAAACAACACATTCGTCTTTACCCCCTGGGCATAGAAAATTCCAGTCGGTAAACGCAGGATGGTGTGCAGGTTGCACTTGTCCATCAGGTCGCGGCGTATGGCCGTGCCGACCCCAGCTTCGAACAAAACATTGTCTGGCACAACAACCGCTGCCCGTGCTTTACCATTTTTCTTGAGCGACCTGTAAATGACCTGCATGAAGTTGAGTTGTTTGTTGGCCGTGGGGAAGGTCAGATCTGAGCGCGTGGGCTGCTCACCGCCTGTTTTTGTCCCGAAAGGCGGATTGGTTAGGATCACGTCAAAGTCTTTCAGCTTCTCTGCCCGGCTTGAGAGCGAGTCACCGAGTAGCAGATCGCCATCAATATCGTGCAGCATGGCATTCATAAGCGCCAGACGGTGGGCATCTTGCACTAATTCGACGCCGGAGAATGCTTCCTTGCGTTGGAAATTCCGTTCTGCTGTCGACCACTCAAACTTGCTTGACTTTGATTCAACATAATTATTGGCGGCTATCATGAAGCCGAATGTCCCGGCTGCCGGATCAAAACAACGCTCTTTCAGCTCGGGCTGGGTAAGCCGCACCATGGAGTCAATCAGAGGGCGCGGGGTAAAATACTGCCCTGCACCCGATTTCTTCTCTTCCGAGTTTTTCTGGAGCAAGCCTTCATACAGGTCGCCCAGTCCTTCCCGCTTGGCTTCGTACCAGTCAAGCTTGTTGAGTTCAGAAATCAGCTTTGCAAGGTTGGCCGGATGTTGGATATCGCTGCGGGCGTTGGCATAGATTTCCTTGATGCGGCCCTTGGATTCTTCACCGCCAAGGTGACGCAGGAGCTCTTCATAAAACTTCTTTAAGGTAGTTCCCTGTAAAGGGGTTAAGTCGTCCCAGCGATACCCAGCAGGTATTTTGTCTTCTACGCCCGTTTCTTTGGCCATTTTCAGAAACAGCAGATAGGTCAACTCGGTGACGTACTGATGATAGGTTATCCCGTCATCGCGCAGCACATCGCATAAATTCCATAATTTTTGAACAATTTCTACTGTACTCATCCATACTTCCTTTGCTCACTATAAAGAGCCTCGTTTAGCTTATCAATGACATCTGTCAACTGGCCTTGAAAAATTTTGTTGATGCGGCTGAATCCGCCCTCTTCCCGAAAAACGCCTTCATTCAGATCGTCTTTCTGAATAATGGTTTCCTTAATGAGCTGCATCTCAAACCGAGTGAGCCATTTTTTTTGAACCGCATTCCACTCTTTCATTGAAAAGATTTTCTGCATGGCCTTTTTAATCCGCTCTTCATGGCTTAGGAGCGGATCGCCCAATGCCTGACGTCGAATGAAAGAGATCACATCGGCGGCAATATCTTCATTCGTCCACTCCTGCCAGGCTACCCGTAGACTTTTCTCAGTGAATCCATGCAGATCCAATTCGAGTTTAAGCTCCTTCAACGATTGCCGTGTGAGTTCCCGTGGCCGTTGGCAGATGATGCTCAGTGCCGGGATTTTGTTCATGTTATCCAGAATAAAGGCCTTGAACTCATTCAGATAGTCTTCGGGCTTCTCCCCTGTTCCATAACCGCGCGTATGCGACTCCAGCTCATCGGGGTGATCGGATATGAGAACCCGTCTAGGCTGGCTGCTGTTTTCGTCAAGGAACTCAAAATACCTACGGTTGGTTTGGACTATTGTTCTCACCTGCTCCGGTTCTGCATCGCGGAGATCCTTGATAAACTCTGCAAGGGTCACTCCGCCTGTCAGTGTTTCGAATTGCTCAGCGGTTTCCCCCTGGATACCCCGTACTTTGCGCTGCAACTTGGCAACCAGCTGACCGATGTGGAGTTTCTGCTTAGCCGGATCGTCTATGTCGAGCAGCTCTCCAATCAGGGTGACCAACGTTGTTTTCGGATTCGGGGCAACCGGCTTCATATTGGTCACTTCTTCAAGTGCTTCATACAGGCGGACCGCATCGTAGATATTAAAATGATCTTTCTTGATTTCATCACATAGACGGGTGGCGCGGCCCAGCATCTGCTCATAAAGAATTCTGGAGCGGACACGCCTGATAAAGACGAGGTTGCAGATCTTGGGCACATCGATACCGGTGGTCAGTAGGTCGACGGTAACGGCAATATTGGGGAAATGCTCGTTCTTATAATGGCGGATGGCCTGCAAGGGTTTATCGATGGACCCTGTTATCTTCCGGATAGCATCGTCGTCAGCCGGACAACCCATCGCCTCAAATTCCTCTTTGAGGATGCGAACCACGGTGTCGGCATGATCATCTGAAGCAGCATAGATCAGCGTTTTCTCATCGCCATCTGGATCAAGATCCTTAATCAGCTCTTTTATAACCGTTCGATTGAATTCTTCTGTAAGCACTTTCTGGTTGAATCCATCCACTTCGATATTCACTTCATCCGGAATATTTTCGATATTGGTGATCTCTCCCGTTTTAGTGTCAAAAACAGGAATCGTATCGCCTTTATTCCACTTGATACCGTTTTTGGATAATGATGTTGTGATTTGGTGCGGAGGTTCGTGATCAACCAACCAACCATCAATCACGGCCTCACGATAGCTGTAGGTATAGACCGGCGCGCCAAAAATCTCTATCGTGTGAGGGGCGGGTGTTGCCGTCATCCCGATCTTGACCGCATCGAAATACTCAATAACCTTGCGATATTTGCTGATGTAATCGTTCTGATCGCGGTATTCGAGTTCTGTATCGCTCATTTCACGGTCAAGCGTATAACCACGATGGGCTTCATCCACCACAATGCAGTCGTATTGATCCACGGTTGGTATTTTTGCATCGTCGTTGCTAAACATGATACGGCGCATAATACTTTGGACGGTGGAAACATCGACTCGTGTATCCGACTCCACTTCAGTCGTGTCTATGTCCGCGACTCCAAAAGTTTCAGAGAAGCTGAGAAAATCCTCGATCTGAATGTCATGGAAACTGTCGCTCGCCTGTTCACCCAGAGCATTGCGGTCCACCAGGAAGAGAACACGTTTAAAGCGGTCTGATTTGATCAGGCGGTAAATCAATGCGATAGCCGTACGCGTCTTGCCGGTGCCGGTCGCCATGGCCAGTAGGATAGCTTGCTGATTGCTCAGAAGCGCCTTCTCCACTTTACGCACAGCGGTTTCCTGATAGTCTCTCAGGCCCAGATAATCAAATGATTCCTTTTCGATTTTTTTAGTGGCAGCGACGATATCCTGCTTGAGAAGGTCTTTGAGCCCTTCAGAGGAGTACCATGCATGCAATGGTCTGGGATGGTTTGTAGATTCTCGTCCATCCAGAAACCAAATACCGGACTTGTCTTCCAACTGCTTTAAATAGGGCCTTCCATTGGTTGAAAACATGAAGGGGACTTTATATTTGCTCCAAGGCCCTCCGATAAAGCACTCTTCCCCTTTGATTACGATATCACAGGAATACCGTTTGGCCTGTCCAACGTCAGAAACAACCTGCTTGCCCCATTTCTTGGCCTCAACAAAGCCGATCAAGTCCATACCTGCAAATAATGCGTAATCAGCCGGCCCTGAAGAGGTCGGCCACTCCGCAATGGCTTTGTTTTTGCCCTTCTCCGGCCGGGCACCCATTGCATAACGGAGATTCACGGTATCGGCAATCCAACCAGCAGCGTTCAACTGATCATCTATGAGCTGACGGGTTTCCGCCTCTGAAAGATTCAGAGTCTTCGATGCGCGAGCCGAAGATCTCCGGCGTTCAGAACGTTGCGCCTTTGAAACCTCCAGCCCCTTTAACATCTCCAGCTTTTCCAACAGCTTTGAGTTTTCCTGTGCCAGCTGTTCATTGGCCCGCGTTAATTCGGATGCAAGTTGCTCCAGATCATCCTGAGAAGCGGACGGCACTGGCATGGTGAAGCTGTCAATCGAGAGATGGGAGGTGCTATAGGTCTTCGCGAACCATTCTGCTAAATGATGGGCAACTTGAAGCTGTGTTTTTGCACCATCTTCGCTCGCATAACCTTCGTGCGTTGCGCGGTTTCCTGCCTTCCGGATGGAATGAAACAACGGGCCAATGGTATCCGGTATGATGCCTTTGCTTTGCAGCAGGTTGAGCCGCTTAATCTGAGCTCCGTCAAAGGGCTCGTTCAGGTTCTCGTAAGCGATCAGATATTTAGTCTGGGTCTCTGCAAACAAGCGAAGCTTCGTGAGCGCTGCGTTGGCATCCTGATACAGATATTTTTCTGCCAGCGCACCAAGTTCAGCCAGCTCAGGCCACTCTGTTTGAAGAAATCCAAAATTACTCACAGTAACTCTCCTGTCTTCAGACTAAAGATGGAGTCAGGCGAAACAATCAGGTGATCGATGAACCGAATGCCCATCTCAAGCAGCAACTCATCCAGGCGTGCGGTGATCCGGTGATCAGCCTCTGAGGGGGCTGATGTTCCAGACGGATGACTATGTGCAAGAATAATTCCGGAGGCATTATGCAGGAGCGCCTCCTTTATAATCTCACGGGGGTAAACCGGAAGGCGGTTCAAGGTGCCCTCTGAAACTGTCGCACTATGACCAAACCTGTTAGCATCATCCAGACAAATCAGCACTAAGCATTCACGGTTTGCCGCAGGGATGCAGGTTCTGACAAGTTGTGCAATATCACGTGGTTCCGAGATTCGCCTCCTACTTTTAGTTTTGTGCTCAAAGTAGCGGTGGATACACGCGCGGACCAAAGAGATAAGCGTACTAGAAGACGGCCCCACGCCATCACAGTTCTCCAGTTCGTTCCACGGCTGGTCGAGAACCGCACTGAAGGACCTGTGTTGCTTGAGCAAGGCTTTTGCGAGTGGCTTGGTATCTTTTCGGGGAATAGAATAGGTGAGAAGAAATTCAAGAAGTTCATGGTCGGCAAGTGACGCGCCACCAGAACCCCGGAATCGATCTCTCAAGCGTTCTCGATGCCCAAGATTTAGTGAATTGTCTGAATCACTTGCCATGAATCTTCTTTCATTCCTTTGTAACACCTTGCATTTTCGGATCTAACTGATCCGAACTTTGCCACTGAAAACAAGCTACGACCTGTTATGGATTCAAGCCAAATAAACGTAATGTTTAAATATTAAACTAAACATAGGGGGAAGGAAATATTAAAATCAGTGCCGTTTCAAAGAATTTGTTAGGGTTCCTCTTGTAAATAAGAGAGGTCGTCGAGTTTGGAGTTATGCGATTTGGGTAGTACCACGATATCCAGCCACCTTTGAAGGATGGTTATGTGTATATATAGATGTAACTGTTATAAAGTTCTTAAGCAGAATATGTTACGGAACACAATTGATAATAGTAGGACAGAACGCAATTCTATATCGCGAATATTTCAAACGTAATCTTGACATAATAATCCCGATTGTGCATACTTTTGAAAAAGTGAGGTTCCGATAGTTTATTCAAACGTTTTAAAGGAGGGTCCGTATGAAGAGCACAAGAAACTACGTGGGCGTATACACTATGATGGCAGGCATATTCCTAATTCTATCAGGTTGCCTCACAAGTCCTTTCGAGCAAAACACCGTTAGATATCAAGACGATCTGGGAACTGTTCATGTCACGCTCTTCCCTCCAATGCATTACGACGCCTACCGCAATGACCTCCAACCCTCATTCAAGTTTGATTCTGAAGATGCGTTGAATGCTGCAGTACCAATAACACAAAGGAGAGCGGACGCAAGCCGCTCAGAGCAGACCTACACTGCAGCCGTGGCTCTTCCCACTGTTTCGAATGTAGATCATAAATTAGTTACAACAAGTGACGGGATTAGAAGCTCAGAGAATACAAGCGAAAGAAAGCTCCAATCGAATGCGGTTGATGGAGCACCAGTAGCAACGTCAACTTTAGCCCCATTGCAAGCTACAGCGGAGGGAGACATTAAAGTTGATCCGTTTCTCAAGTATTGGACGGCGACCGCCCTCTATCAAGAGGTTCATTTACTGAACCGACTCTACAAAGACCTTGGTGTTGACGATGATTATGAACCTTATATCGTGCGGCTCGAAGTCGCTTGCATGACTAAATTACGGAATGCACCCTACGATGCTGTTGTTGATGTATCATTCTCAGTCGAACAGCTCCATACCAACAGTATTTGGCCAGAGTCAGTGCGTATCATTCCTTGTTTGGTTACTGATAATGTTGAAACGCGAGCATGCGATTTGAGTTCGAGTGAAATCATTAATACGGCTTTGGAACTCAGCGGTGGATGGAACTGGGTGAGCGCTGCTGTCGCTGCTAAAGGGAGAAATGAATTTGTACGATCTTTACTAGGACGCGAGCATAACAGTTTGCTTACTGTTGGCCGACTTTCTGATAATACAATTCGCGTGCGATTAGGTGCAATGCAACAGGCCGGCAGTATTTACGCGATGGTTCCGAGGACGCACAAAATTACACTGATAGCCCTTGTTAAGAAAGAAGATGCCCTCCTGCCAAAGCAAAGGCTTAATGCATATTCAAAAGTGTCTATGTACGATGCAAACAAAGGAACAAAATTACCAGCCCGAAGAGATGATGACTCAAAAGCAATCAAGCAAGAGTGCATTAGGCTATTTGGTGAGCCCAGTGTCATGCTCAATTTAAGTACAAATGCCACATTAATCGCTCAGCTTACAGAGGAAGTAAAAAACTCAAACAGGGAAGAATTTTTATCTCTCATCACATGTTTATACAAAAAGGAAGTGTCAGGTCCTACTATTAATCCACCAACAAGGCGGATACGCGGTATCATGAATGCATTACCTCCTTTGGAGACAGAGCAGATAAATGGGGCTGAAACTAACAAGTTAAATATTATTCGCTCCATTGAACTCTGGGGAAAAATCTCCAAGCTCTTGTTAAAACGCGGATACGACTTCAGTAGCATTCCGCTTCCTCAGGCACCTGCACGGTCTGACTGTAGGATCAGTGATCAAGGGTTTGTGAGTACTAACGAGCCTCTAAGTGTTTTAGACGATGGAAACAAAATTTCAGTTCACATCAGAAATGCAGGAAGACCAAAGGTCTCGCGCTTTCAAGCGATGCTTTCTGCATTGGATCAGAAGAATAAACCGATCACGTTTTCCGCCACTTCGGTCAGTGCTGACAATGACAGTACTGGACTTCTCATTGAATTTCCGTCAACCAGCAAGTGGACTGCGAATGAACCCAAGACGCTATCACTTTTCTGGGTTGAACCATCAGGTCAAATTACAACGAATTGGGTTTTCGACAGACTCGATTACACTCTTGCATTAGACAAGGATGTTCCTGCGGTTGAGTTGTCTCTTGTAAGCCCCAAAATAATCGCCCGCGATGCAAATAACATTGGCTCCTTCCGATTGAAAGTCAGCAAGTGGGAAACTGGATGCACTAATGATGTTTTAGCCCACTTCAATGCCGATGTGAAGGATATTAGCCCTGCGGGCATTCTCAGCGCACCGAATCCGTCGAACAACATGAAAATCTTGGCTAATGGCATCGTGACCGTAAAACTGGAAAACTTGTTTGCTGAACAGCAGGTTGAAGTTACGGCCAAGACCAAAAAGGGACAGGAACTCTCAAAACCCCAGACCCTGACCGTTGAGAAGGCGAAATAGGTCGCTTCCGTTCGATTGATGTTGCCGTCGTGTTGTATCAACAAGGGAAAGAGTGTTATGTGAATATAGAGGCTTTTTATTGCATCTATAAACCCGCTGCTCATGAGGAGTGATTAAATGCTACTGATACATCATGTAAAATACACGAATACCGTATTAGCCAATTTGCCTTTGGTCATACCAGTCAAAGATCAGAATCAAATCTTGATTGGAGCAACGGCTAATGATCTATGTGAGTTTTCTTCAGAAATCGGCGGCGTTCTGTTGCTAAACAAAAATGAATTAGCCGATCACTTCAGATCACCTGATAAGAGTGCCGATGATTTTATCAACGAATGTATAACCACAGTAACCCAAGTGGCTGTTACATGAAGCACTTACAAAGATCTTAAATGGTTATAATTCCGGCAATCGTTCACCAAGGGTCGCCTGGGAAATGTGAAAGAATTGCTTTGTGAAGATGCATTAGCGAGGCTTCCAGATGAATTATAATTTGCGAATTAGCAGTGATTGGTGGCATAGTTCGTCGTGCGCGAAAATAGTATTCCGCTTCTTGCAGATTCTGCTCGGAAGAAGCTAACTGAAAATGAATTTTCTGGGCACAGCCAGTATACTTTGTGATGTTACCAGCTAAGTCAAGCTTGTCATATTTTTTGTAGAAATCTCTAATCTCAAGAATAATTTCCCGATGAGTACGAACTGCTGTTTTGTATTCATGCGGAAAATTACTAAAACTGTAATCAGGCTCACGATAAGAAAAATAGGTACATTTGCGATAGTCAAGAATGACACGATTCCAGTCAAGAATTTGCGACAGTTCAAGCTCCTTGCATGGTTTAATCATGTGAAATTCAATTTTCTTCTGACATTTAGTTGCTACTAAATAATAATCAGTGTCAATAGGAATTGGCAGCTTTTCGAAATCTCTTCTGAAATAGTTAATATGAGCCTTGAAAATGTTCGCGACCTTCTCGATGATTTCGTCAAAATCCAATTTGTACTCTCTAATATTGCATCTAAAAGATGATCCCTTAACGAGTTCATAATCAGCCAAGTTGTATGATACTAATTCAATGTCATCAGGAAAATTGGATTTTTTGTTGAGCGAAATCTCGAACGAATTGTCGGTCGCAACCCAGCTTTGCGACTGTTTGTTATAATGCCGCTCGGTTATGTTGATCTTGTTGCTGTTCAGATTCCATGTTACTTGTGAATATAGGTTCTTGCCATGATAATCTGAAAAAATAGATCCGCTCTGAACAGAGATGTATTCTCCGATTTGGTTTGAAGTACAATGAAAGCATTGTTCATGAAGATGGCCAAAGAAATGAAAGTTAAAGTGCTTCGACAAATAACTTTCAACGACGCTTTTGTCCCATTGCTGAAGATATGAGGTCGGATGATGCGTAATAAGTATTGTTATGTCGGGGTCATGTTTGTGTAGGCTCTGACAAATATTGTGCATTTGTATTGACCCTACTGCAAGGCCGCCATAGTCAAACTCCCTGTTTTCTGATGTTTTTCCGATTCGGCCCAGAAGGTTGTCCGATACAGCCACAACTGTCACCTTCTTGTTTTTCAGGTTTATATGATTGGTGCGGCTTAATGGCATATGTGGTACTGACGAACAATTTCCATATTTGCTAGCAAATGATAAATAAGAAGCCTGAGCAGAAAGCAGCAGATTAAGTGTGCTCTGATCCTGAACGAGTTCAGTGAATGAATCCTGAGAATTAATTTCTGGCATTGATAAATTGTGCAACCGTTCAAGTGCCTTCCAGTCGACATCATGGTTGCCAGGAGCAAGTATAATTCTGCTCGGCTCTAGGGAGCACTGCTCTGAAAGATCGGCTAGAAAAGCGTCAACCATATCATACTCAGTTTTTTTGCCACTATAACTCAAATCACCTGAAAAGAGTACAAAGTGCGGCTCGAACGTCTTTATGTCATCCAGCAGACTAGGTAGAATCGTAACGATGTTAAACCTGTTGACGCCCTGTTCAGTCATATGCAAGTCTGAGAGGTGAATCCACCTTATCGTCGGGTTATAATTATCAAAGCTTGGCATTGCAATCTCCTTTATCGTCGCTTAACAAGCATGTGTAGTCGCATCGCTTTAAGTCGACGAAACTTATACTGTTTTATTTGCGAGTTTAATTTACGTCTATTTTCTGAACGTTACACGTCGCCCGAACACGAATTCTCTGCTGGCGAAAAATACAGTGGAGCGTTGGTTCGGCCACTTCTGGCCTGCTGGCGACTAGAACCTAAGCACACATTCAAATCCTTCCGCATATTTCTCTTTGTCAACATCGCTGGGCAGATAGGCATCCTGCGCGTTCTCTGAAAGCCTGCCAAGAAACGCTGAGTTACTATACCACGCCTTACTTCTTTCCGTTGTAAATAGATCAAGTCAGTCGGTATGTGCAGCGGTGTACCGCGTGGCGTCAGAATGAATGAGCGATCCTTCCCCATTCTTCCAAAAAATAGGCCTAGTTCAAAAAGGACGTTGTCGCGCATAGTGCGGCCCCTCTTTCCTCGAATGGTGAGAAAATCATTCGGCGCACATACAAAAAGACCACAATCCATGCGTTCAGCAATTTCCTCCAGAGATGACACTGTTGCGTTGCCCGGCAGGAAGTTGCCCGATTCTGTCCACGGATGAGCGGAGTATCCTGGCGGCAATAGTCCCTCGACCTTCTTGACAATGGACAGTGACTCTGCAGATGACGCAATAAACACATGAATCATATCGTGCTTTCTTTCTCTTCACTTGTGATGGCGCTCATTCAACAGCCGAACACGTGTTTCCCATGTGCGCTACGGCACAATGAAAGCTTGTTATTGTTTGGCAAGTTTGTTCTTTAAACCTTTTTCCATACCCAATTTCCACAGATAACTTGTTCACCATAACGTCCAATCCATTTCCCTGTCATTTTTTGTCCATCATCAGAAATTATGAGTTCAACAGAACCATACCAATTCGTGTGCTGTTGCACATCTTCATATGTGCCTTGAAGAACTCCATTGGGCAATAGTCGCCCTTTAAAGGCATATTCATGCCGACCATCGGACGCTTTCCCGTTTAGTCTTACCCCGTACTGCTTTAGATCAATAATGTCCGTGTACTTTTTGATGTTTCCAGCGATCTCGTAGTCCCAACTAGTTTCCCATTTACCTGCTAAGAGACGTTGCTTGCCAAACTTTCTTTTCTTCCCAAGTAGAATATCAAAAAATAATCCACTTAAAGAGCTAACGAAAGCTCCCGCAATAGCAGCAACTACTGCAATTATTAAAGAAATCGTAAATGGTGACATACTTCCTTAATTCCTTTTTTATGAAAGCGAACGGTTACTGGAGAATCATAGCCATATGCTGGCTACCTAAGCAATATGGTTTTTATTATTGCTGTTTATTATTTCAGAATCAAGGGAAAATCGTGTGGTTTTGACAAAACTAATGTCTGTCGGCTATTTTCATCAGGACTTTCCGAAGACTTCAGTCCGTCCGGCTTATGAGTACCGGTTTTTGGATACCTTTTCCGGATAAAAGGTATCGTGTTTCGCGCGCCCCGGAGTGAAACGCAGGGGCGCGCGGGGTACGCGCCTGGGCTAGCGGATGCGGTCTGTGCGGAGCTGTCTCACGGCGCGTCTAAGCCATACAGCGTCCGCGTAGTCGAGTTTCTGATGCGTAAGGAAGGGATTTACTAGGATGCTTGCAGCTAAAAAAGATAACTCTCATGGAAATGGCTTCAGAAATAACAACCATCGGGGTGTCTCTTTTATCAAGTTTACCCCCCTAGCTTAGTTCCACATCGGTCTCCAGATCGAGGAAATAGGCGACTAAAATACCGGGGACAGCCTCACGGTCGAAAGCGAGCAGGACCTCATTATGAAGTTCTAAAGTTCGGGAGTTCTAAAGTGCTAAAGTTTAATGCCTAGTTTTCTTCCATATCGGTTTCCACATCCAGAAAATAAGCGACGAGGATGCCGGGGACGGCCTCGCGGTCGAAAGCGATCAAGACCTCATCATCGGTGAAGTCAAAGAAAATGTCGTCGGTGATTGTTTTTTCGATCTGATCGTATTCTGCTTCTGAAAGGGGAGTGTCATCCAGACGGGCGATCCGTATTTCGGAATATCCGCACATCTTGAACTCTTTCCACGGGTGGCCGTAGAGGTCAGCCAGGTCGAGGGTCTTGTCCTTGAGCGGTGTGATGATGCGTGCGAAGGTGTGCTGGCGCAAATTAAAGGTAAAAGAATAGTAGGCGTTGGGGTCCAGCGTGGGGCGATAGGACTGCTGGGAAAGGAATTCTTTAATGGTTCGACCTTCATTCTCGGAATATGCACCAGCGACATTCACAAACAGAAGGGTCCCTTCAACCAATTTCTCAGGCTCGTCCGGCAGGCCGATGCGCTGAAGATGGTTGCGCAGCAGCGCAGCGCCGTCGATCACAGCTTCACACCTGAAGCGGTTTGCCCATTTCCTGAATGCGTCGGATGACATCGTTTTTTTCATAACTTTACCCTCCTACGACAAGGCTACGGCGGGCAGGCTGAAATGGTTTAATTAAAGACTTCACCGCAAAAACCGCTATTAGAGCGCAAATGTCACGCCCGCCTCACCCGTGAATACACGGACGGCGGAGCGAACATTTGCGCGGGATCAACTCAATTTTCATCAGCAAAAAACTTGTTTTTTGCTGATGAAAATGAAACCAGTATTCATCTGCGCGGCTATCCATTCCGCCGTCCGTGTATTCACGGGTGAGGCGGATGAGATAGCCGTGCAATCTCTTTGCGGTTTTTGCGGTAAAATTTTCAACAAACCGTGAAGATGGGTTAATTATACCATTTCAGACAATGACAACCAAGAGGCTAAAGGGGGGGTTATCAAAGGCGTTTTTGCAAGATTATTCGCCTGGGGCAGCGTACTTTTAAGGGGCAAGGATGCGCGGGTTCGAGCCCCGTCATTCAACGGACAGGAAAGTCCGTTCTCCTTTGCCTTCGCCGTCGGAAAGGAGCGTGGCAGGCGCTTTCTTGCCGACGAGACGTCGGCGCTCCCAGGGATAGAGAAGTTCTAAAGTTGGGAGATTTTGGGGAGTGCTATCTCAAGGCTCGGGTTTCACGTTTCAACTCAGTGACGAGTTCCTCTTCGGTGGGGAGGTGGAGTTTGTAGCGGCTGATTCGGAATGGAAAATTCGCCACACACTGTGTGGCAAATTCCTTCAGTTCAGTACTTATCTGAGAAATCCGACGCAGTGCGTCGGAAATCAGGGACGTAAGCGACGAGAGGGACCGGAGGGACGGAAGGGACAATTCCTGCCATCTGTTGAAGGGGTGATTTAGAATGGCTTATCTCCAGTACCCAATTCAGTACCCTATTCATTGGGTAGTACCTGATAAAATACCCATATCGATTAACTATTACCCTCTCTTTTACACTCTTTCAAGGCGTATTACCCTCTTTTCTCCATTTAGCTCCCGGGCCGCGTCCGACACAGGTGACGAGGCCTTGTTCTTTGAGTGTACACCTCGGTATCTGAAGTCGATGGTCTTGGATCTGTTGGAGGGCTTTCAAAAAGTTTATTTCAGACGTTTCACGTTGCTGGCCGCAAGCAGGGTGCGCATTTGTGTGATAGCGATGGTGTTAAGCCTGGTGAGGCGCTCGGACTGCGGCATCCCTTGGCGGATGAGAACAGAGTTTAGGCTCTCCAGATTCGTGAGGACAACGAGTTGCTCCAATGGCGCGTGATCGCGGATGTTGCCCTCGGCGTCGGGATGAGCATCCCGCCATTGTTTCGCGGTCTGGCCGAAGAGGGCGACATTGAGGAGGTCGGCCTCGCTGGCATAAACGGCGGATGCTTGCGCCTTGGTGACTGATGGCGGGATGAGCGTCTCCTTGATGGCGTCTGTATGGATGCGGTAGTTGATCTTCGCGAGTGTTCTCTGAAGGTTCCAGCCAAGCTTCAAACGATCGCTTTCATCGTCTTTGAGACGCTGGAACTCCTTAATGAGGTAGAGTTTGAATTCGACCGAAATCCACGCGGCGAACTCAAAGGCGATGTCCTTGTGGGCGTAGGTGCCACCGTAGCGCCCCGAGTTAGAGACCAGCCCAACTGCAGCCGTACTGTCGATCCATTGACGAGGTGTCAGTACAAAACTATTGAGGCCAGCCCGATTTCTAAACCCCTCGAATTCGAGGGGTTTAAAATCAGTATTGTAAAGACTCTCCCATATGCCAAGAAATTCGATTGTATTGCGGTTACGCATCCAGTTCTGAATGACATGATCCGAGCGATCAGGCTCTTTGTGCTTCGCGATATCCGTGAGAGAGATGTAATCACCTTCCTTGAGAGAAAGAACCGTGACGGGTGTCCCCCTCACTGCGATGGTGGATGTTTTGGTTTTTTTCATGCGTTGTCACTTTCTCTTTTGATCACCAGCCAGGTGAGGAGTTCGAACTCGGCGGGGGCGGCGAACTGGGTGGGGATGACAAACTTGGATGATAAAAAGTTATTAAAATTTAACATTTAATACATGTCTGGGCAAGCATGGAAATAAGTTCGTTAGTGCATTAGTTCGTTAGTACGTTAGTGATGCAAGAAACTGGGGGAACAGGCACGAGAGAAGTTCTAAAGTTCGGGAGTTCTAAAGTGCTAAAGTTGGGAGAGTTCGTTAGTGCATTAGTGCGTTAGTACGTTAGTGATGCTTGAAACTGGGGGAACAGGCATCCTGCCTGTTGGGGGCAGAACATCGAACTTTGAACATCCACCTTCGCGATGCCTACGGCGGACAGGTTGAACATACAACAGGGGGACAGGTTATCAGTGAATTCGGCGCAGCCAAGGCCCTGTTGTCCCTGCCGTCCGGCGGTTGCCGGACGGAACTCCGAACAGCAGCTACCACGGTCGCCGGGAGCAGGATGCTCCCGCCACTTTTGCTTGTCAAGGGCGCGGGATGAAGAAGTTTTGGGAAGTTCGTTAGTGCATTAGTGCGTTAGTACGTGAGTGATGCAAGAAACTGGGGGAACAGGCATCCTGCCTGTTGGGGGCAGAACATCGAACACTGAACATCCAACATCGAACATCGAACATCCAACATTGTCAAAGGGGAACGGGTTTTCCAACCCGTTGAAGCACGGACTGGAAAGTCCGTTCTCCTTCCACTACTTCGAGTCGACCTCACGCTTGGCCATCTCGGCGGCGCGGAGGATGTTTTCGAAGAGGGAATCTTCATCGGCAGAGTCGCCTGGGGCGACGTCATTCTCCAGCCGTTTTTTAAAGGCGCTTAAATAGCCGTCCATGCGACTGAAATAGGCGCGCGCCTGGGCTTCGTCCCCATGCGTCCAGTAGTCGCTTTCATCCGTCACTTCCAAGTTCGGAAAGAACTGTTCCTTGACCTGCCTCAGGAGATGGATGAAGGCGATGTGCTCTTCGACGCCTGCGTAATGGGTCTTCACAGAGGCGATCCAGTATTTTTGTGGAAGCGGATCATGTGGCGCGATCAGATCCGCAAAGGCGTGGAGATGCCCCTCTGCGTCAAAGAGAAAGGGCGTCAGTTCAATCTCGCTGGACGGTTGCAACAGGATGCCTTTCAGCTTTGCCTGGTCATCGTCGACATCCGTATATTTCCAGCCCCTGGTTTGCGCATAGCCGCGCAGAAACTCCAGAAGACGCTCCTGCGTCTGCGTATCCGCTAACACCCCTTTGTAATGAACACTGGTTGACATACATGCTCCTTGTTATGCGTTTGAATCCGAAGTTCGTCAGTTCTAAAGTTCGAGCCTCCTTCGCTAAAGCTACGGCGGCCAGGGAGTTCTAAAGTTCTAAAGTTTTGAGAAGTTCATTCGTGCGTGTGTGAAACTTGGAAAATTCATTGTCCCTCCCCCTTTCGGACGGAGGCGAGATACGTTTGGCCTTTCGCGGTGAGACGGTATTGTTGGTTTTTGCTCCGGGCGGCATCTGGAACAGTTCTTTCTATCATCTCGATGCCGATCAAGTGGGCCAGTGCTTTTTTAAAGTTACCGGTTCGGGTCCTGTAGCCCAAAGCTCTGAGAAGTTCTGGCGTGCTGTATGGTCTCCTAGCACAAGCGGTGAGAATTTTCTTTTTGATCTCCGTGAGGTCATGGGCCTCGTCATGGGCCTTATCATGGGCCTCGCCTTTGGAAGTGCCTGTACTCCTTCTTTCCGTCTTCATGGCCGCTGTAGACCCATCTTTTTCGCGTTCTTCCTTAATAAAACGCTTGTTTTTCAGGGTGACTCGGGCCGTAAGACCTGTTTTTTCTAACTTGCCTGTGACGGGATTGACGGGTTCGTGACGGGTTCCTTTTTTGCATCCGGCTGACGGGTTTGACGGGTTCGTGACGGGTTCAGTTTTCACATACACATAGTGTGCGGACTGGCCGGTCTCCTTTGACTTTCGGACGATCCCGAGGGCGGCCAGCTGGCGAAGCTCCCGGAGCGCCGTGCTTTCGGATGCACCCGTAAGCTTGCGGTATTCGGAGTTGGATATCCGCCCCGCGCTCTTAAGATGTTTGACCGCCAGCATCTGCTGCTCGTTCAGATCCAGCCGCGCCAGGACCTCTTCCGTGAGCCAGTCACGCCAGAGGGTCACCACGAAGTGCGGGCCATGCTGCTTGAATTCGGGTTCCGGCAGACCGGCCTCCCGGCAGTCTGAAATCATGTCCGTTGTCCCCGTCCCCGCCTTTTCCACATACTGGACCCGGAAGAGCGGTTCCGCGATCAATGGATTGCGGGGGATCGGCCCGTGCGGTTCGCGCAGCAGCGCTGGTGTCAGCCCCGGCGGCAACTCCCCCGGATTCCAGACTTCCACGCGGTCGGCGAAAACAAGCACTTGGACAAAGCCGTTGCTCGCGTAGTTCCGGTGGGCTACGGCATTGACAATCGCCTCGGTGACAACCGAACGCGGAATCTCATAAGCGACAGGCGCCCGCGTGCCAGCAACCCGTGTGCCGACTCTCCGGTCGAGCTTGCCGAGAACAAACTCCACAGCTTGGTCGATCACTTCGAAAAGCGTTCCTTCGTAGGGTTGCTGGGAGGCGATCGGCTTGCGTTTTTCCGTCCCGAGAAAATGGAAGCAATGAACCTGCGCGTTGCTGAAGAACTTCGAGGGTGTCTTGCCGAACAGCAACACCGCCGCGTTGGTGGGCTTCTCGTCCTGCAGCAGGTTGAAATTCTGCAGGACCGCTTTTGTCGAGCGCGCGCCCTTGAAGGTCAACCGCCCCTTCGCCCCGGCCATCTCCAGAAACTCGGCGATATGCGCGTCATCGATATCCTGCAGCGTCGCGCCCGGACAAACCGTGCCGTCGAACGGCGTCAGACGCAGCGCCCCCCGGTGCCCAAGCGCATCGACCATGCTGGCGTATACTTCACGGATCAGTTCAGGCGTGTCGGAAAAACGGCGGCGCGTCACCTGATTTCCGGCTTTGCGGACAAGGGCCGCCATTTCAGGCTCGCGTCCAACATCGTTGGAGCCTTTCACAAAGACAAGCCGTTCCCGGTGCGTTTTCGTGGCGTGGTCGAACTCAAGTTCCGTCGGCGATTTCCCATTCGCATCCCTCCACCCGTATTTCGCGCCTAGCAGAGCGAGATAGATATCGCACCCTGCAACCTCCGGCAGATAGAGATCATCCGGTCTTTGGTTGCATGCGGGTACATCCTCGAAAAGGAAGACGTCATCAATAAAGCGGCTCAGCAGAGCATCATGCGTAAGGTACTCTTTTAAGGCTCGCCGTTCCTCGGCGAACTCCTTCTGCACGCTGCTGATAAAGATTTTGAGTCTGATAGCTTGCTCCCTCATCCGCTCTTCCTCCTGCGGCTTCCGTAACCCCACGAAAACTTTTCCTTCTCTTTCTATGTCGTATAGAAAGTTACCCCTAAACCCGTCGGGTAACATAAATTGGATGTTTGGATAATATGCCTTTCACTTGGAAAAGACAACAGAATAGTTGTGCTTTCTAAAGTTCGTTAGTGCGTTAGTACGTTAGTGATGCAAGAAACTGGGGGAACAGGCACGAGAGAAGTTCTAAAGTTCTAAAGTGCTAAAGTTCTAAAGTTTTTGGGCAGACAGGGGGACAGACAAGGCTTTCATGGAACATCGAACATCCAACATCCAACATTGAACATCGAACTTTGAACATCCACCTTCGCGATGCCTACGGCGGACAGGTCGAACACTGAACATCCAACATTGAACATCGAACATCCAACATCCAACATCGAACAGGGGGACAGGTTATCTGTGAATTCGGCGCAGGCAAGGCCCTGTTGTCCCTGCCGTCCGGCAGTTGCCGGACGGAACTCCGAACAGCAGCCGCCACGGTCGCCGGGAGCAGGATGGAGAAGTTCTAAAGTTCGAGAGTTCTAAAGTGCTAAAGTTTTTGAGAAGTGCGTTAGTACGTTAGTGATGCAAGAAACTGGGGGAATAGGCACGAGAGAAGTTCTAAAGTTCGAGAGTTCTAAAGTGCTAAAGTTTTTATGGAGACAGGGGGAAAGACTAGGCTTTCGTGGAACATCGAGCATAACCGACAGGCGGGCGAAGGCTATCGGAAGTGGCGGCGGGCGAACTCGCGCCCTGATCCGGTCTTGAGATAGCGTTCGAACGCCTGCGCCTTCTCTTCTGTTTGGAACGCAAAAAATACCTCTAGCGCCCAGGGCGTTAATTTTGCAGTGTGCGGAACATCGCCTTTGTTGTGCTTATGAAGCCGTGCTTCGAGATCCGCGGTTGAACCTGTGTAGTACTCTGCGGGAAACTTTATTGAGCGAAGGATGTAAACGTAATACATAAGCCCTCCTACGCCAAGGCTTCCGCCTACGCGATGCCTACGGCGGACAAGACGGCGGATGAAACGGCGGGCGTGCCGGCGGGCAGGCCGGCGGGCAAGACCCTAGCCCTCCTTCGCAAATTGTGGCGTTGCCGCAATTTGACTACGGCGGGCAACCTTCGCCGATAGGCGAAGGTTGGTGGGCGCTGAGGGACTCGAACCCCCGACATTCTGGGTGTAAACCAGACTCTCTAACCAACTGAGATAAGCGCCCTTGAAAAAAGAGAGCGTTAGTTTGCCATTTTCATGGGGCGTTTGCAAGCGTGAAGTTCGAAACAGGAAATCCGGTAGGATTCTACCGCAAAAGCCGCAAAGGAGAGCGCAAAGGGTCAGCCTGCCTCACGCATGAATACATGCACGGCAGAGCGACCCTTTGCGCGGAGTAACATCAAATATTCATCAGCGAAAAACAAGTTTTTCGCTGATGAATATGAAATCAATATTTTCTGCGCGACTATCCATTCCGCCGTCCGTGTATCCACGGGTGAGGCGGATGAGATAGTCGCGCTCTTCTTCGCGGTTTTTGCGGTGAAAAAACGAGGCAATGCTTCCAACAAACCGTGTATGGCCGATGTTACTCAGGCGAGGGGAGTGCGACGGCGCGGTAGGCGCTGGGGGAGGAGCCGGTTTTGGCTTTGAAGATCACGGAGAAGTGGGTCAGGGTCTGGAAACCGGTCTCTTCGGCGATGCGCGCGATCGGCTGCTTGCTGTTCAGGATCAGCCGCTGCGCTTCTGCAATGCGGCTGTTGAGGCGGTATTGCGAGGGGCTGATGTCAAAGTGCGCTTTGAAGAGGTGGCGGAACATGGAGTAGCTCATGCCGAGCGAGCGCGCCAGGGTCGGCATGTCGTAGGAGGTGTTGAAGGGGGGCTCTTCCAGCCGTTGCCGCGCTAACGCCATCTTCTCGGACTGGATCGCTTTGCCGGAGGAGGTCTTGATGAAGGTGTGGAGGTCGTGCTGGGCGTGGTCGACCAGGGCGCGGAGTTCGGGGTAGGTCGCCTCGAGCTGCGCAATGGAGAGCCGGCTGGAGGGGCCCGTATACCAGATGCCTGCAAGGGGTTCGCCGTTGGGCGCGAAGAGCGGCACCGCGATACAGTAGCACCCTTCGACCTCTTCGGCGCGGTCCAGCGCATAGCCGCACGCGCGGATCTTGGAGAGCTCGGCTGTGAAGGCTTTGCGCGTGGTGAGGGTCGTGGCGGTGAAGCGCTTGTAGGTCAGCTTCGCGAGGAGCGCTTTCTGACGCTCTTCGGGCAGGAAGGCGGCCATCGCCTTGGTCGGCGCGCCGGTGTGAATCGGGAAGCGGCATCCCTCTGTCAGCATGAAGCCGAAACGCTCTAGTGGCGGCACCGAGGCGAGGATCAGCCCGTCGCAGGCGACTTCGTCCACAATCGCCATGCCGACCGCCTCGCGGAAGCGGTCGCGGATGCGCGTCAAGTGGGGCAAGAGCATTTTTCGCAAATCCATCTTCATCCCTTCATGATAGCGGAGTCTGGCCGTTCTTTCAACAAAAGGAATTCTTTAAATACAGGTTTTCGGAAAGCTCGGAAAGTACGGAAAGCTCGGAAAGTACGGACAGCACGGATAGCGCGCAATAAATCCCGAACTATCCGCGCTTCCCGCTATCAACCCTTCTTCTGAAACGCGACGATGCCTTTACAGGCCGGATACTCTGTGCAGCCCCAGAAGGATCGCGCACCGTCCTTTGTTTTGCGCAGCCGCATACCGCCGCCACACAAAGGGCAAGCAGGCGACTCCTCCGGAACACCCTCCTGTTGGGCGCGGGCTTCGCCTCGAACCGTGCTCATGCGCTCCTTGAAGCCGCCCTCCTCGACAAAGTCCTTGCCCAGCCGGGCCATGTAGTTTTCAAGCATGGTGATCGTGCGCTGCAGCAGGATCAGAAGCGTATTCGCTCGAATATGGCTGTCTGGATTGTCAAGCCATGCAGCGAATTTTTCATACTGCGCAAGGATGTGCAGGCAACAGGCGTGATTGATATCCTCGGTGTACGCTGCAGGATCAAGACGGATTGCATAAATCCGCTGCGCCTCCGTAGAGCTGGTCGACCACGGTGCCTGTCTGTCGAGCATGAGCCACTTGTTGTAATCGTCGCGCAGTTCACATAAGCTTCCATATGCGACATTAACAAGGTCGATACCCGATGCTTGTGACGTCGTGAGGCGCTCACAGCCTTCGGCAATGTTACGGCAACCCGACCTTGCGGCATGTGTCATCTGCGCGAAGGTACGTCCGCCGGGGTCATTCTGAAGGGTGAGAAACCGCTTGCAAAAGTGGCAGGTGCCCAGCTCCGCCACATTGGCAAGAATGTAGACATCCATCCAGCGATAGCCGGATTTCTTGCTAAATATTTCCATAAAACGACTCCTAAAAGAAGTCGTATCGTAACCAAGCAACGGGGGTTGATGCAAGCGCATTTATTAAAATTCGGTTTTTCGGAAAGCTCGGATAGCTCGGACAGCACGGATAGCTCGTGAGTCATTCCGGGCTATCCGCGCTTTCCGTACTTTCCGATCTCAACCTTTCCTCGTATTCGCACCTTGTCTTTGTCCACCAAAAACCGAAAGTCGCTTTAGCCAGTTTATGAGACTGGACGCTTGGGGGAATTATGGTAGAATTACAACTTGAAATTAGAAACTTGAAACTGGGGAGACTTCGTATATGATACAGGGAAAATCGATTGCACGCTGGCTGTTTCTGTTCTGGGGGAGCGCGCTCTTGTGTCAGGGGGAAGAGAAGGTGAGCGCAGAGCAGGTTGCGGACCGCGCGCTGCTGAAGGCGCCGATCCTCTTTACGAAGCGTTTCAATTACCAGGGGCTTCATATCTACGACAGCTTTTATCAGTGGCGGCCGGGCGGCGGACTCTATGTGCTGGAGAACCCCGCAGACCCCCAGGAGCAGCATCGCGTCCGTTCGGTCATCGACGCGACCACGACGAATACGCTCGGGGACGGCATCTATTTTGATCCCTCACTCTCCTATGATGCGAAGAAATTGCTCTTCTGCTACAAGGGCCAGGCCACAGGCAGCTCCACCATCTATGAAATTAATATCGATGGCACTGGACTGCGCCAGATCACCAACCTCGACAAGAACGGCAACCCCTACAAGGGCAGCGGCGGGGGCCATCACGATGTGAAGCCCTGTTATTTGCCGGACGGCCGCATCATCTTCACCTCGACGCGCTACAGCGGACTGGTCCCGTGCGCCAACAATGGCGTGGCGATCTTGCATGTGATGAATGCGGACGGCAGTGACATCCACACCATCTCGGTGAACAATGTGACGGAGTTTGATCCATGCGTCCTGCCGGACGGACGCATCCTCTTTGGACGCTGGGAGTATGTGGACCGCAATGCGCTTGTGATCCAGAGCCTCTGGACCGTCCTGCCGGACGGCCGCAATGAGACGGCGCTCTATGCGAACAACATGGTCTTCCCCGAGGCTGTGCTCCAGGCCAAGCCTGTGCCGGGCGAGGATGCTTTGGTGGTGGCCGCGTTCACCCCGCATAATGCGCCGCCGCGCGGCACCATCGCCATGATTGACACGCGCATCGGCAAGGATGATCCGGCTGCGATCATCAATTTCGAATCGCCTGCCAAGCCGACGCATGACCGCGGCGAATCATGCGACCCTTGGGCGCTCAACCCATACGTCGTGCTCTACAGCGGCATTCCCAACGAGCCAGACGCGCCCAAGATTCCCCAGGCTGGCGGCGGCTTCCGCAATCGGAGCAATGGCAAGCTGAATGCGATGATGCTCATCGACCGCTCCGGGAAGAAGGCCTTGATTCACAGCGATCCTGCGATCGACCTCCACAATCCGATCCCGCTGGTGGCGCGTCCTGCGCCGCGCACGTCGCTCGACATGACCGACCGTACCAAGACAACCGGCGCCTTCTTTGTCAATGACGTCTATGTCTCGATGCCCACAGTGAAGCGCGGCTCCATCAAGTGGCTGCGCGTGCTGGAGGAGACCTCGCGGGTGAGCGGCACGCCGGGCGGGAACGGCTTCAACCAGACCTTCCCGATCTCGGCGGCAATGGCGTGGAGCGCGAAGATCTATCACGGCATCGTCCCGGTCGAGGAGGATGGCTCGGTCTATTTCGAGGCGCCCTCGGGACGCGCGCTCTTCTTCCAGTTGCTGGATCAGGATTACAAGATGGTGCGCGGTATGCGCACCTTTATCCAGGCGGCGCCGGGCACGACGCGCAGTTGCGCGGGCTGTCACGAGTATAATCCGAAGGCCATGGGCATGCCGCGGCTCGCGGACCGCAAGCCCAAGCAGTTAAAGCCCGAGTCCTGGGGCACGGGCTGGCTGGACTATGCTCAGAAGATCCAGCCGATCTGGGACGCGAAGTGCGTGAGCTGCCATGGCGGCGTGCAAGGCATGGCCAAGGGCCTCGATCTCTCAGCTGGCTGGACCGAGGTCTTCAACATCTCGTATGAGAACCTGAGCGCGCGGCGCGAACGGATGCATACGGCGGAGATGGTCGGCGGCATCTGCGGGATGAACGGCACGGCCTACTGGTCGTGCAAGGTCTTCGGCCCCTACGAGCATGGCAGCGGCAAGGCGATCCTCGCGGACACCCTGCTCAAGCCGATGCATGCGCTGTATCTCACGCCGGCGGAGAAGGAGATGGTCTTCGCGTGGATGGATTCGAATGCGATGTATTCCGGGACCTGGGACTATACGCATGCGCCGCCGCGTCTGCCGGCTTATCCAAAGACAGCCCAGGCGCTGAAGGAGGTCATGAAGGAGGCGGGGTGTGTCTCGTGCCATGCGGACGACAAGGGCGCGATCAAGCGCTTTGACAACTGGATCAACTTTGAGAAGCCGGAGATGAGCACGATCCTGCGCGCGCCGCTGCCCCAGTCCTTTGCTGCGAAGGGGGGCTTCGGATTAGCCCTCTGCCGCGAGCGCAAGGTGGATCAAAGCTTTTCGCGCCGCGGCCTCTTCTACGGCTTCGGATATCTGCACAGCGTGCAGGATCTCGACAAGTTCCCGACGCAAGTCTGGCCGACGCGCTGGCCTGCGGAGGGCAAGCCGGTGACGCCCTTCCTCTCCACAGCCGATGCGCACTACCAGAAGATGCTCGGCATCATCCGCGCCGGGCGGGCGGAGCTGCTCTCCAAGCCGCGCGTGGACATGCCGTACGCGGATCTGGTCGGCGGCGGTATCATGGAGGGCCGCGCGCGCCAGATCCTCCCCCAGGCGCTGCCGGAGCCCTTGCCGGAGGTCAAAGCCGCAGACGAGGTCTATGGCTTTGTGCGTCTGAACTGGGAGTCCTCGGCGCGCATGATCGGCTTGATCGCCGAGATCCATCGCGGCAAGAAAGCGAAATTCAAACCGGACGCGACCACGCTCATCGGCCGCACGGAGCGCGCGACCTTCTGCGATACGAACCCGCCGCCGGGCAAGGTGCACTACGCGGTTGTCTTTGTCTCTGATCCTGCGGAGACCTGCGGCACGATGAAGAGCGGCGCGGTCTATGACTACCAGCACAAGCCTGAGCAGGCTGCGATGCCCGCGGGCACGCGGTGTCCGCTGACCTCCTTCCAGGCCCAGCGCTCCGAGCCTGTCCGGGTCTCGCACGAGGCCAAGGCAGGCGCGGCGTTGCAGCAGGGTGTGAAGCCGCAGGCTGAAGCAGGCGAGGGGGTGAATATGCTGGCGTGGGAGACGCAGGGCATTGCCGGGCTGGAGCAGTATGACGTGTACGGGCAGTCGGAGGGTGGCGCAATCACGCGGCTCAACAAGGAGCCCTTGCTGGCGCCGGCCTTCACAGATGCCCTGTTCCATCAGCAGAAGCCGACGCAGTACACGGTTGTCCTCATGGGGCCCGGCGCTGCGCGCGTCGCACCGAAAAAGGATGCGGCCACATGGGTGACGGTGCAGGCCAAGCCGCTTCGCAAGGAGCCCATCTTCACCCTTGCCCCGGATGCGCCGGGCCTGACGCTGAAGCGAAAGGCTGTTTTCCAGGAGGGGGTCTTTGTCACCGGAGCGAATGGCTTTGCGACAGTGAACGCAACGCCGCTGTTCAATGGCGGGCCCTTTTCGGTCGTGGCGGAACTCGCCTTTGACTCGGTCAACGAGATGCCGGTGGTGGCGGGGCTTGGCGATTTTCAGGGGCGCGGCTGGTTCCTCCAGTGCATCGGCCGCAAATGGCGCTTCCATCTCGGCGGCGTCTCCTGCGACGGCGGCACCCTCGTGGCGGGGCAATGGACGCGCGTGGTCGCCACGTTTGACGGCTCTTTCGCCCGCCTCTATCAGGACGGGGTCAAGGTCGGCGAGTGTGCCGTGCCGGCGGAGGTGCTGCCGCGGGGGGGCGAGGGGCACATCGGCCAGTATACCGCCGGGGGAGAGGCGTCCTATCAATTTCATGGGAAGATCCGGTTGCTGGAAATCTACCAGCGCGTCGTGACGGCTTCAGTGGAATAATGGAAGATGGGAATGTTGGAATGACGGGCAACCTCCTTTGCCAAGTGTCCAGTTTCGATTTCTTAAATTAAGAGTTAAACGTTAAGCGTTTTATCCACGAAATACTCGAAACACACGAAAGTTTTGAGGCTTAGCTACGTCTCGTCCGAGACGTCTTGGAGTGCGGTGGCAAGCCGAGGTCCGGCAGCTGCAGGACCTGGCGCGACACCGCTTTTCTTAGCTGCCCCAAAAGCGGTGTCGCACGGAATACCGCTTGCCACCGCACTCCAAAGCTTTCGCCACCCTTCTAGCACCATTTTCGTGCATTTCGTGTATTTCGTGGTAAAAAAAGTGTCCAGCTTCAATTCGTCGGATAGCGCGTCAAGCGCGGACAGCTCGGGGAGCACGAAAAACTCACGCACTTCTACAACTTTAGCACTTTAGCACTTTAGAACTTCTCGTTCCCGCTCTTGTCCCCCTTTTGTCACCCTTTTAATCGTTTGAAGTTTCGAGAAATAATCAGTATAGTCTCGAACAACAGTCCAACAAAGGGAAACGACAAACGACTTTATGATGACGCTCAAACAGACGATGATAGGAGCTTGGCTCGTCGCGCTCGCGGCGCAGGGCGCGCAGCCTTTATGGCCCTCGCTTGAAGGGCGGGTGCTCTGCGGCTACCAGGGATGGTTCCGCACACCGAACGATACTGCGCAAGCCGGATGGCGGCACTATGTGAGCCACCACAACGGCGTCGCAGCGGCGTTGACCGATTATCTGCCGGACGTCTCCGAAGCCGCGCCGCAGGAGCGCGCACGCCTGCCGCTCGCCTGTAAGGAGGGCGGCATGGCCGAGGTCGTCTCCTCTGACAACCCTGCAACCATCGACCGCCACTTTGCCTGGATGAAACAGTACGGCATAGACGGCGTCATGGTGCAGCGCTTTCCCACGGACATGTATGGCGGTCCTGATTTGAAGCCCTCGGCGTTCCGCGCCTCCGGGGACCGCGTGTTGCGCTATTGCCGTGAAGCGGCGCTCAAGCACGGACGTTCTTACACGCTCATGTATGACCTCTCCGGGCTCAATGAACGCGCGGACGAGATTGTGATGGCAGACTGGAAGCATCTGGTTGGCTCGGGGGTCATCCGCAGCGAACAGGATCTCGCGTGGCAGCATCACAAGGGGAAGCCGCTCGTGGCGCTGTGGGGTGTTGGGTTTAATGACAAGCGCAAGTATGATTTGGCGGCCTGTGAGCGTCTGGTGGATTTCTTTAAGCAGCAGGGCTATGCGGTGCTGCTGGGCGTGCCCTTCAAGTGGCGTTCGCTCGAGGCTGACGCCGTGCCGGACAAACGCCTGCTCGACATCATACGCAAGGCGGATGTGGTCCATTCGTGGAGCGTGGGCCGTTACCATCATGAGCAGGTGAAGTCCTATCCTGAGAAGGTCTGGCGAGAGGATCTGGCCTGGTGTCAACAAGAGAAGCTCACCTTCATGCCGGTCGTCTACCCGGGCTTCAGCTGGAAGAATCTCAAAGGGGTCACCACGGACATCCCGCGTCATGACGGCGCCTTTCTCTGGTCACAATTTGAGACAGCCAAGCGCGTGGGAGCGCCCTGCGTGTATGTGGCGATGTTCGATGAAGTGGACGAGGGGACGCAGATCTTCAAGGTCAACAACAAGCCGCCCCAGGGCGAGACGTTCACCTATCAAAGCTATGGAGCGATGCCCTCCGACCATTACCTCTGGCTGACCGGGCAGGCGACACAGGCGTTCCGTGCGAAAAAAGATTTTCCTGCGGAGATGCCCAAGCGCTGATGCGTTTTAATTTAAAGGGATTGCCCAATACGGGGCGATTCGGTAAACTATCACCATTTATAACGAAGGAAGGACTCAAGAGATGAAGCGTATCATGATCAGTTTGTTTACGGTCGTGCTGATTGCCGGGTGCAGTTGCCCGTTCAAATGCGGCACGAAGGATGTCACGCAGTATGTCAATCCGCTGATCGGCGGTGCAGCCACAGGACACACCTTCCCAGGTGCCTGCGCGCCTTTCGGCATGATCCAGGCGAGCCCTGACACGGGGAACGCGAATTGGATGTACTGCTCGGGCTATGTCTTCACGGATGAGAAGATCCGCGGCTTTTCGCAGACGCATCTCAACGGCACCGGGTGCGCGGACTTAGGCGACATCCAGATCCAGCCCTTCACAGGCGACTACCGCCGTCCGGATTTTTTCAGCACATACAAGAAGGAGACGCAGAAGGCGCGCGTCGGCTATTATGGCGTCACGCTCGAGGATTTCGGTGTGGACGTTGAGATCACGGCGACGCCCCGCGTGGCCTTCTATCGCATGACGTACCAGAAAGCCGCGCCTGCGCGCCTGCTCGTCGATCTCCAGCACGGCCTGGCCGGCGGCCAGGGGCAGCTCGACAACCGCGTCCTGCAGGGCGATTCCAAAAAAGAAGATCCCTACACGATCTCCGGCTGGAGCCAGACCAAGGGCTGGGTCACGCGCTATTATTACTATGTGATCACCTTTGACCGTCCGATCGCCGCGATGCAGAAGCTGGAGCCCAGGAAGGGCGAGAAGGGTGCACGTTACGTTCTTGATTTCAACCTCAAGGCCGGCGAGACGGTCCAGAGCAAGATCGCGCTCTCCAGCGTCAGCATTGAAGGCGCGAAGAAGAACCTGATGGCTGAAGTCAGCGGCTGGGAGTTCGACGCTGTCCTGGCGAAGACCCGCGCCTCCTGGAACAGCTTCCTGAGTCGCGCGATCATCGAGGGCACGCCGGCGCAGAAGGAGAACTTCTATACCGCCATGTATCACCTCTTCATCCAGCCCACGGACATTTCGGATGTTGACGGACAGTATCGCGGCGCAGACGACAAGGTGGCCAGCATCCCGGGCGGCGCCTACTACTCGACGCTCTCGCTCTGGGACACCTACCGCGCGGCGCATCCGCTCTATACGATCCTCTCACCTGAGCGCGTGGACGGTTTTATCAACACCATGATCGCGCATCACAAAGCGCAAGGCTATCTGCCCATCTGGACGCTCTGGGGCAAAGAGAATCACTGCATGGTCGGCATCCACTCGATCCCGGTCATTGTCGATGCCTACCTTAAAGGCTTCCGTGGCTTTGACGCCGCGGCTGCCTACCAGAGCATCAAGGAGTCGATCACCAAGCCGAACCAGGGTTTTGAATGTGAAGCCTACGATAAATACGGCTACCTTCCCTTTGACATCACCAAAGGCGGCAGCGTCTCGCGTCTCGTCGAGCATGGCTACGACGATTATTGCGCGGCTCAATTCGCAAAGGCGCTGGGCAAAACAGACGACGCAGCCTTCTTCACCAAGCGGGCAGGCTATTACAAGAGCGTCTTTGATCCGGAGACAAAGTTCCTGCGCGGCAAGGACACCAAGGGCAACTGGCGCACACCCTTTGATCCGGCCAAGCTGAGCCACTGGGGCAGCGACTATGTGGAGGGCAACTCCTGGCAGTACACGTGGCATGTGATGCAAGACCCCGAGGGGCTCATTGAGCTCATGGGCGGCAAGAAGCCTTTTTCGGACAAGCTCAGCTCCCTGTTCCTCCAGCCCGGCCATGTGATTGGCGAAAAGGTTTTGGATGTCACAGGGCTGATCGGGCAATACGCGCACGGGAACGAACCGAGCCATCACGTCATCTACTTCTTCAACTATGCAGGTGACGCCTGGAAGGGCGAGGAGCAGGTGCGCAAGGTCTTTGATACGCAGTACACGAATACGCCGGACGGCCTCTGCGGCAATGACGACTGCGGCCAGATGTCGGCCTGGTACATCTTCTCGGCCATGGGCTTCTACCCCTTCAACCCGTGCAACGACGGCTACACCTTCGGTGCGCCGCAAGTGCCCAAGGTCACGCTGAACTTGGCTGGCGGCAAGACCTTCACGGTCGAGGCCAAAGGCCTCTCCGAAGCCAACAAGTATGTCAAGTCCGTCACGCTCAATAACAAGCCGGTCAGCGGCTTCAAGCTGGCGCACCGCGAGATCATGGCTGGCGGCTCACTCGTCTTCGAGATGTCGCCCACACCGGTCAAAAATCGGTAAGCGGCTAGCCAGCGGAGCTGGAATAAACGAAGGAGTAACTTCTTTAGCATCGAATGACGCGAACCACGCGAATAAAAAGAATGTTTTACGCGAAGATCGCTATGAGAGGTGCTTGCACGGAAAGCCCCCGCAAGTGGCTGAATACAGCCGGGGCTTATCTCGTGCAAGCACCCGAGTGTCACTTATCGACTCTGGGTGAAGGACGAGCTGTGCCGTCGGCGTATTCGCCGAATGCGTAGGCACGCCGTCCTTCACCCAAATAGCGCTCTTTGCGAAAAAGTATTCAAGAATGAAAGTTCAAGTTAGAGACAAGCGACGGAAAGCACGTATAGCGCGGAAAGCACGGTGTGCCCCAGTTTCCAGTTTCACTTTCCCTGCCTCAGAATATTGTATTGAGATTTCGTTGACGTTTTCATATACTGTTAAACCTTTAATTGAAAAGGCTTAGGAGCTACTATGAAAAGAATTGTCCAAGGAATCGGGTTGAGCGCTGTGGTGATGATGGTCCTCTTTTCCGGATGCAAGCCCAGTGTGGAGGAGCAACTGGCGCGCGAAGCAAAGTTACGCCAGGCGTGCGAGTCGCAATTAGCAACGGCCGCCACAGGCAAAGATCTTGTCGCTTTGAATGCCGCGATTGATAAGGCCCATGCAAAACTGAAGGCGGAAGTCTCCGTGCCGATGGTGCAGCAGGCCCTTGACCGCATGATCAGCGCCGGACAATATGATGCCGTTGAGCAGACCGCGGCCTATATTTCATCCAAGAAGAAACTCGCGCATTTCCAGGAGATGGCCACGGCGACTGTTCTCAAGAACCGCATTGTAGCGAAACGCTGGGAGGCCCTTCCTGAAGCCGTCATGTTCTGTGTCAACCGTCTGCCCGAGGCGGTCTGCGTTCCGCTCCTGCGCCAGAGTTTTGACGCGTTGAAGAAGAACAAGCAGATGGATGTCCTTGAAAAGACATGTCCGCTGGTTTGGCGTGCTGCAGCGAACAAGCCGCTCATCATTCGCGCGGCGACATCGACCTGGGTTGATGCCAACGTCGCCAAGGACAAGAAGCTTCTGCCCTCCTCCCTCGAGGCGTTGCTGAAGGAGAAGATCTCCCCGGAACAAGTCGGGATCTTGTTTGACCGTCATTTTTACAACATGATTGATGACAAGGAGATTGTGAAGCAGCTCTGTGCAATCGGCGCGCAAATCCTGGCGACGTGCAAGGATGAGTCCACGATTCAATCCATCAAGCTCAAAATGTTGGATGGCGCCTTTATCACGGAGAACTACGACTTGGCGGTCGAGATGCTGGAGAAGGGGATTCCCGGCAAGGACAAGGAGTGGCACTCCACGACGATTCCCAAGGTCAAGGCCCATCGCGCCTTGGCGAAGAACAAGCCGTTGGAGGCGATTGAGAACTTCCGCCAGTTCATGACGGAGTGGAAGAACGCCAAGCAGACCGAAGAGTTTGATCCGTCAACAGGCATGGCCTACAGCCGCGAATGGATTCTGGGGCGCAATGCGGTGCGCATCGCGAAGATCTACGCCTCCATCCCGGATGCCGAGAACCAGAAGAAGGCGCTCGCTGAAGCGGATGACTACTTCAAAGCGGCATTGACCAAGGTGGATAAGAACTCCGAGGAGCTGAAGGCGTTGACCAAGGAGATCAAGGACGCCGGGCTATAAGCCGCTATTTCAGCGGATCGTATTGCAGGGCGGAGGAGCGGCGGCGCGTCCAGAACTCTTTGAAGTTGCTCTGGAAGACCGGCATGTCCACGGTCGCGAGCAGAGACTCCATGGCTCTCGCATAGCTTTCGGTCTCAGCCAGTGCTGTTGCCAGATCCGGCAACAGCGACTTAAACTCGGTATTGCGTTCAACGGGCGCCCCTTTTTGAAGATAATAGACGATTCCCCAGGCGAGCGCATATTTCATCTCGCGCTGCGCATCGGTCCCGGCATAGAAATCGGCATAGCTGGCCTTCATGAGGTCCGGGATGAAGGCGGAAAGCGTCTCCATATTTTCAAGGAGCAGGCTGACGAATTTTTCATCCTCGTCAAACGAGAGCTTCCCCTTGGAGGTGACGCTCGTATTCTCAAAGAAGCAGGCATGCCCCTCGTTCATCCAGGGCGGGGCGCTCAGCAGGCAATACGCGTAGGAGAGGTACTGATGGAAGGCCTCATGGCGCAACGTCTTGGAGATCGCGGTCGTGCTCGGGACTTCCCGCAAGACCAGTTCACGCCGTGCAGGCATCCAGAGTCCGCCGGTCCAGGCCTGCGCCAGGCCGACATAGCGGATGTAGTCCTCGGGGCTCTGAAAGATCCGAATGATCGACACATCCGGTTCGCGGGTCAGGGGCGGCACTAATTTAATGAACGCCTGTTTCAGGAGCGGCATGGTCTTCAGCAGATCCGTGACAACCGGCTTGCCCATCTCGCTGCTGACGTCGGAAAGGATGACAAAACCTTCTGATTCGTGAATCCACCAGGTGTCATAATTTTCGACGCTCTTGCGCGCTTCAAGCCGGACCGGGTGATCCGGCAAGTCGATGGGCGCGGCGCTCTTCTTGGAGAGTTCCATCTCCTCGACAACGGCGCCATCCCCTTTTGACGAACGGCTGGGGATCTCGATCTTGCCCAGGAAGTGCTCCTCGACCTGCGCCTTCAGTTTGTCGAACTGGCGCGCGCCGGGCGACTCGACAATAACGCAGAACCAGTCCGGGTTGGTGGAGCCCTCGAGCTGGCTTGGCTGGAACGCATAGATCAGCACATTGGTCTTTTCGCAGGGATAATAGGAGAGGGTGTTCAGCGCGGGGCCCGTTTGCGACAGCCCTTTTGAGCCGGAGACCTTATAGCCGGAAAAGGCCTCCACCCACTCCTGCATGAGTTCGTCCGTATGCGAGTCGAATTCGGCAGCGTCGAGGAGCGTCTCAAAGGTCCTCCGCGAAATTGTTTTTTCGTTCGCCTCCGGCAGACGGTGGGACATGCGTCCCAGAATCAGCCGGTTGCCCGAGAGGTCAAACCAGCGCCCGCAACAGACCTTGCGGAACCAGAGATCATACGGCGTAAAGAGGTCGACGCGCGTCAGCGTATTGGGCTCCGCCAAGATGAAGGAGGAGGCCTCCGGCGGGGGCACGGGGTCCGCCTTTGCATTGCGCAGATTCGGAAACTTCAGCCCGATATTCGGATAATTTTTAGAGGATCCGAAGTCAACGGCACCCGCCAGCAACGGCAAGAGAACCGAGGCAAGGCATACGCGCCTGACGAGGCCTGAACTATACTGCGTCCATTTCATGCCAATCAGTATGCCACACATGAGGCGCTTTCCGCAATTGTATTTTGGGAGCGCGCGTGTGGCCGCCTGCCACGCCATCTTGGGCGGGGCCCGGCCTCTTCTGCATGCGGGCAAGATGCCCGCGCTCCTTTCAGGAAGGGAGCGTGGCCGTCCCGGCCGCTGCTGCATGCGGGCAGGATGCCCGCGCTCCTTTCAGCAGAAGGGAGCGTGGCCGTCCCGGCCGCTGCTGCATGCGGGCAGGATGCCCGCGCTCCTTTGTGCTCGCGCAAAGCAGAGGAGGTGCATCCGCGAGACGCCAGACGACTAAAGGATAGACATGTCAGCGCCAGATCGTGTATGGTATACGCCCAAAAGGACGCATCATGCACACACTTTCATTCCCCCTTGTTCTGGGCTCGGCATCGCCTCGGCGAAAAAAGATACTGGAGTCTTTCGGTATTCCGTTTTCAATCACGATGCCGGAGACGGAGGAAATACACGACTCCGAAGATCCGGTGCACACCGTTGTCTTTAATGCGCGCACCAAATATCGCGCCTGCCGTGCTCAGCATCCCGGGGCCGCCCTGATCACGGCGGACACCCTTGTGTGGTTTGAGGGACGCCTGATTGGCAAGCCGAACGACCTTGCAGAGGCGGCCGCCTTTCTGCGCGCCTTTTCCGGACGGACCCAGATCGTCTACACGGCTGTTGCTCTGGGGCGTCCGGGCGAAGAGGAGCCGGAGGTCCGGGTCGAAGCCTCCTCCGTGACCTTCAAGCATCTGACGGAGGCGATTATCCGCGCGTATCTGGAGCGGACACAGCCGCTTGACCGCGCGGGCGCGTACGACATTGATGAGAACGGCGAGCTGCTGATCGCCCGTTATTGCGGCTCCTACACGAATATCATGGGGCTGCCCGAGGCACCGATACGGGACTGGCTCGCGACGCTTAGTTAAAAGCCGGGCAAGTGGCAATCCACGTCCTGGACAGGACGGAAGGTATGGCGATGTTCAAGGCATGAGCCATATTTATGAAGCGCGGCCACATGCTCGTTCACGCCATAGCCCTTGTGCGCGGCGAAGCCATAGTGCGGATAGAGTTCATGGAGGGCGCACATCAGGTGATCCCGCGAGACCTTGGCAACAACGCTGGCCGCGGCAATCAGGAAACTGTGCGCATCGCCCTTGATAATCGCGGTCGAGGGGCAGGGGAGTCCCTTCACGGGAAGGCCATCGACCAGGATATGTTCGGCATGGACGCTCAGGGCCTCGACGGCGCGGCGCATCGCCATGTGGGTGGCCACTAAAATATTATAGGTGTCGATCTCTGCTGCAGAAGCTTGTCCCGTGGCCCAGGCGACAGATGCTGTCTGCGTCAGAATCTCAAAGTAATGTTCGCGTTGCGCAGGCGAAAGCTGCTTGGAGTCGTTCAGCCCTGCGAGTTCGCCGGCATAGAGGGCCTCCGCTGTTTCAGGGGACATCGAGACGGCGCCTGCGACGACGGGTCCGGCCAGACAACCGCGGCCGGCTTCATCGACCCCGGCCAGGATGATGCCCGGGGTAAGTGTCCACTGTTTGCGCTCGTAGGATAACATCGTATGTTTCTTGCGTAAAATTAATAAAAAACGAGTCGGCCCCAAAGGAGCGACTCGTTTTTTCAGAACGTTCTATTGAACGAAAACGAACTACCAGCGGGTCTCGCGACGCTCGCGACGTTCGCCGCCGCCCATGCCGCCGCGACCACCGCCGCCGCCGCTGGGACGACCACCACCGAAACCGCCGCCGCCGCCACCGCCGCCGCTGCGACGCTCTTCGCGGGGCTTAGGCTGGGATTCGTTCACGCGAAGTGCGCGACCGTCCACATCCTTGCCATTCAGTGCGTCGATTGCAGCCTGCGCCTGAGCGCGATCGGGCATTTCGACAAAACCGAAACCCTTGGAACGACCGGTCATCCGATCGGTAACAACGCGAGCGGAGGTGACTTCACCATACGCTCCAAATGCAGTCTTCAGGGAGTCATCACTCGTAGAATAGGCAAGATTGCCCACATAGATATCCATTTTCTATCCTTCTGTACTTGAACCATGCCATGTTATTGTGTACCAGGCAGAACCAGACCCCATGGCTAATCCAGTTATGTAGGCAACCAGCCTATGCTACCCATGTGCGCCAGCACAACAAGCAGCCCCTTAAAATGCTCCGTCCGCTTCGTCCAAACTCCTCTGGCCACCAAGCATATTCGAAAACTTACTTGGCATCTGCAGACCCTCTCACGAAATAATCCTACTTCGTAATGTGTGATTAAGATATCCTTTTTCTCATCGGATTGTCAACTGTGTTTTTTGATTATCCGATTTTTTTTCTTTTAAGTCTTGAATCCTGCGCCAAATAGGAGCAAAATAAACCCCGTTTTTTCGGATTAATATCGTGTGCACTTCCGTCTTTAAAACGTATCCAAACACAAGCAGAAGACTACAAGAAAGTTTGATTATGCCCTACAAGAAATATGACAAAATTCTCGTGATCAACTCGGGAAGCTCCTCGCTCAAATTCATGATCTTCGACATGTCCGGCGAGGCCATGCTGGCGAAAGGACTCGTGGAGCGTATCGGAACCGATAACGCCAACCTGGTCTACCAGCGCGCCGGTCAAAAGAAGATCGAGCAGGGGATCGCCGCGGAGAACCACGGCAAGGCGCTGGCGATGGCGTGTAAGATGCTCGTCGGCTCTCCTCATGGCGTGATGAAGTCGCTCAATGAAGTCAAGGCGGTCGGCCATCGTACAGTCCATGGTGCAGAGTATTTCACCGAGCCAGCCTTGGTGACGGAGGACGTGAAGGCGACCATCAAGAAATGTTTTGACCTCGCCCCGCTGCACAACCCCGCAAATCTTGACGGCATCGTGGCCTGCGAGACGGTCTTTCCCCAGGTACCGAATGTGGCTGTGTTTGACACGGCGTTCCATCAGACCATGCCCAAGCATGCGTTCATGTACGCCATCCCGCAGGCGTTTTATGAGGACTACGGCATTCGCAAATATGGCTTTCACGGCACCTCGCATAAATTCGTTATGCAGGCAGCAGCTGATTTTCTCAAGCGCCCCGTCTCCGAATTGAAGCTGATCACCTGCCACATGGGGAACGGCTCCTCCATCGCCGCCATCAAGGGCGGCAAGGTGCTGGACACCAGCATGGGGCTGACGCCCTTGCCGGGCATGATCATGGGCACGCGCAGCGGCGATATCGACCCCGCCATCATCTTCTATCTCGCGCGCAAAGGCATGACCATCGATGAGATCGATAGCGTGCTCAACAAGAAGAGCGGACTCTATGGCATCAACGGCATCAACAGTGGCGACATGCGTGACACCGTCAACGCGGCAGCGCAAGGCAAGTCTGCAGCAATTAACGCGATTGAAATGTTCGCCCACCGCGCGGCGCTCTACATCGGCGGGTACTACACACTTCTGGGCGGCGCGGACGCCATCGTCTTCACGGGCGGCATCGGCGAGAACAGCCACCCGGCCCGCAAGGCCATCATCTCCCGTCTTGAGGCCATCGGCTGCACGCTCGATGAGGCTAAGAACCAGGAGGTCTTCGGCGTGCTCGGAGTGGTCAGCACGCCCGAATCGAAGACGCCCGCGATTGTCATCCCGACCAACGAAGAGCTGATGATTGCGCGCGAGACCTTCCAAGTCCTCTCCGACTCCATGAAAAAGTAAGGAACCCCATGAGCATTCTTGATACCATGATTCCGCGCGCGCAAGCCGCAAACAAAACCATCGTCCTCCCGGAAGGGATGGATCCCCGCGTCATCCTCGCGGCTGTCAAGGCCGCACAGACCAAACTCTGCAAGCCGGTCGTCCTCGGTACAGCCGAAGAGATCGCAGCCGCTGAAGCTCAGGCCGGCGTCACGCTCGCCTCAGCTGGCCTGAAGGCCGTTGATTACACCGCCTCCGACCTCCTGCCCCAACTCGCCAGCGCGCTCTATGAAAAGCGCAAGGCCAAGGGCATGACCGAAGAGGAGGCGCTGAAGACGGTCAAGTCAAACCGCCTCTACTTCGGCAACATGATGGTGGCGCTCGACCTCGCGCAGGGCATGGTCGCCGGCTCCATCGCCTCCACGGGCGATATGCTGCGCAGCGCCTTCCATTGCGTGGGCACGGCCAAAGGCATCAAGCTCGCCTCCTCGACCTTTATCATGGACCTCAAAGCGCCGACGCTCTCCGGCGACGCCACGTTGCTCTTTGCGGACTGCGCAGTCAACCCCAATCCCACAGCCGAAGAGCTGGTGGACATCGCACATGCCACGGCGCAAACCTATCGCAAGCTGCTCAACAAGCAGCCGCGCGTGGCCTTCTTGAGCTTCTCGTCCAAGGGCAGCGCGAAGCACGAACTCGTCGACAAGGTCCGCCTCGCAGCCGAACTGACAAAGGCTCGCTTTACGGAACTTGGCGTGGATGCCATCGTGGATGGCGAGATCCAGGCGGACGCGGCGATCGTCCCTGCCGTGGGCGCATCGAAGAACAAGAACGGTGTCATCAAGGGCGATGCGAATGTGCTCATCTTCCCGGATCTCCAGGCTGGAAACATCTGCTACAAGCTCGTGGAACGCCTGGCGGGCGCGACGGCGCTCGGTCCGGTTATCCAGGGCCTTGCGAAACCGGTCAATGACCTCTCTCGCGGCTGCTCCTCGGATGATATTTATGGCACCATCTGCATCACGGCGTTGCAAAGCTGAGGCCAGTAGGCCGTAGTAGTGGGCAGTACCCAGTGCCGTAGTACCTCAGTACCCTGTTGAAGCGGGTTAATGCTGGGTGGCATTTCGGCACTGAGGGGACTACGGGACCAAGGGTACGGTTGGTGGAAGAACATCTATGTGCAAGTACTTAGCGATAGGACTCGCGCTCGCACTCCTGTGCGGGTGCCAGCGGACCGTCGAGAAACGGCTGGCTGAGCTTGGCGCCGCGCCCGGCCACACCGTCACCTTGACGGAGGCGACCTTTGATCGCGCCATCGAAGAGGGCGTGACGCTCGTTGACTTCTGGGCCGTCTGGTGCGCGCCGTGTAAAACGCAAAGCCCTGTCGTCGATGAAGTCGCTGTCGCCATCAGCAACCGCGCGGTCATCGCACGCTTCGACATCGACACCTCCAAGAAGCGCATCAAACAGTTCAAGCTGGAATATGTGCCGACCCTGATGCTCTTCAAGGACGGCAAGCCCATCCAAGCCTTTACAGGGTTCACAGACAAAGAGAAGCTCATCGCAGCGATCGACGCAGCCTTGGGGAAGTTCTAAAGTTCGAGAGTTCTAAAGTTCTAAAGTTTTAAATCCCCAAGTCAACCCAGTCCCCCTTGTCCATCTGCTCAATCGGTCAACCTGTCACCCGGCCTGTCCGCCGTAGGCGTCGCGAAGGCGGATCAACCTGTCAAAAAACAGAGCTAACTCACGCACTGGCGAACTTCTCACAACTTTAGAACTTTAGCATTTTAGAACTTTAGAACTTCTCAAAATAATCCGTGCAAACGCGCGTTTAATCTGTTATACTTTATAGTCACTTTTCTTAAAGTATTAAAAGGGAGGGTATAAACCGATGAACGAGTGGAATATCTCTAGACGGCTATTCGTGGGAGGAGCGGCCGCCTTTGCAGCAGCGCACCATCAATCACTATTCGCGCAAACAACCGCAGCGAAGCGCGAGTTCAAAATCGCAATCGTGGGCTGTGGCGGGCGGGGCAGCGGGGCTGTCCAAAACATCATGGATGCCGCCACGCGCATTGGATGCAAGGTCACTCTTGTCGCAGCGGCAGATTTCAATCAGGAAAAGGCCCTTGCCATTTGCAAGCGTCATGGGTGTGATGAGAAGCAGGCCTTTGGCGGTGCCACGGGTTACCTGAAGGTCATGGAGTCTGCGGCGGAAATCGTCCTGCTGGCCACGCCGCCCTTCTTCCGTCCGCTCCACGTGGAAGCGTGCGTCAAGGCCGGCAAGCATATCTTCGCCGAGAAGCCGATCGCCACAGACCCGGCTGGCCTGCGGCGCTTCCTCGCCAGCGTTGAAGCTGCAAAGAAGGCGAACCTCTCCATCTTGTCCGGCACCTGTCACCGTCATAACAATCGTGCGTTGCGCATGATCAAACCCATGCAGGAGGGTGCCATCGGCCCGATCCGGGGCGGCGTGGTCTATCGCTGTCACGGCGGCATGAATGCCACGGGCTACATGAAAGCGCGCAAGCCTGGCGACTCCAATGCAGCCTACCTCTCCACTGCCTGGTACTTCTGGCGCGAGATGTCCGGCGATAATCTGACGGAGCAGGGCATTCATGAAGTGGATCTTGCCAACTGGTTCATCGGCCGCTACCCCAAGACCGCCATGGGCATCGGCGCACGTCATCGCCGCGCCATCGGCAACGGCTACGACTGTCTGAGCGTCGATTACGACTATGACGAAGGCCTGCATATCCACGCGATCGCCCGTCAAGTCGACGGCTGCTCGGATCGCTGCGGTACGCTCCTGACCGGCACGGAGGGCGAATGCTCCGTGCTCGGCAAGATTACGCGCTTTGACGGCAAGCCCGTCGCCTACGATGAAGAGCGCGTCAAGGATCGCGACGGCAACATGATGACCATGGAGCACTGGGACTTCCTGAACGGCTTGCTGACGGGCAAACACTTACAGGATGGCGAACAGGTCGCCATGGCGACGGCCACCACGCTCATGGGCACGCTCGCCTGCTACAGCGGACGTACTGTGCGCATGAGCGACCTGCTGACCAATGACAAGAGTGAATTCTATAACATGAACAACCCCTTCCTGCCCGAGGACTTTGATAAAGGTGACGTCGCGTTGCCCAAGGAATTCGAAGCACCCATCCCCGGCAAGTGAACAGTAATCAGTACCCCAGTACCCCTCAGTCCCGACAGTACCTCTCTCCCACCAGAAAGACACAACCACGATGAACCAACCAACTTTATCCAGACGACTCTTTATCGGCGGCGCAGCGGCTGGCGTTGCTGCCTTTAAGGCGCAACAGCTCTTTGCCCAAAGCGCGCCGGCGTTCAAGACCCAGCTGCTCAAGGCGCTCATTGCGCCCAAGGCGGATGATGCCACGTGCGAGCGCATCGCGAAGGCCGGCTTCCCCGGCTTTGAGATCCAGCACAAGGATGCCTCGGTTGAAGCAGCGCGCGCAGGAAAAAAATGCGCGGAGCAGCACGGCTTGAAAATCCACTCGCTGATGTATGGCTGGGCGCAGTTCAACCATGCGAACGAGGGGGAGCGCCGCAAATCCATTGACGATGCGAAGCGCGCGCTGGAGATCACGGCGGAGTTCGGCGCGACGGCCATGCTGCTGGTGCCCTGTCGCATCGACGGCAAGATGCCTGCGCCCTCACAATTCAACATCGCGTATGATCCCGTGACACTCAAGATGACGCGCGCTGCAGAAGGTCCGGAAGCCTTTGCGGAATACATCGAGAAGCAGAATATCGCTACGGAGCGCTCACGCGCTGCTGTAGAAGAGCTGATTCCGATTGCAGAGAAGCACAATGTGGTCATCGGACTTGAAAACGTCTGGAACAACCTCTGGGTGAAACCGGACTTCGCGGCCGCGTTTGTGAAGTCATTCAAAAACAAGTGGGTTCGTCCCTACCTCGACTTGGGCAACCATGTGCGCTATGCGCCGACTGAAGCGTGGCTCCGCGCCTTCGGGCCTGACATCGTGCGGCTGCACATCAAAGATTTCAAGATCGACCGCGCAGCCAAAAACGAAGGGGGCTTCATTCCCATCGGCAAGGGCAGCATCGACTGGGTCTCCGTGCGCAAGGTCATCGAAGAGATCGGCTACAGCGGCTGGGTGTCGATTGAAAGCGGCGGGTATTCAGACGCTGAACACAGCGCCATGATGGACCGCTTCTTCGCAGGAACGCCGATCCTGGGATAGGGGGAGGGAGAAGTTCTAAAGTTCGAGAGTGCTAAAGTTCTAAAGTTTTAAAACGCCAGTCAATCAGTCAATCTTGTCAATCAACTCAATCAGTCAACCTGTCACCCAGTCAACCTGTCAAAAAACACAGCTAACTTACGCACTCGCGCACTTCTCACAACTTTAGAACTCTCGAACTTTAGCACTTTAGAACTTCTCCCATACCCTCTCTTGCTTCGTCTCGCCAAGCTTGGTATAGTAGCCCCCATGGAAAATAATATTTTGTTCGGGGGATTTGTCGCGCTTGCTTTGTTCATGGGGCAGGCTGTTCATGGGGAGAGCAGCACTTCAACGCTCTGGGGTCTGCGCGGGGAGCGCTGGACGCCCAAAAGCAATCTGCCCTATTGCGCGCTTGCAGGATATGGCATGGGCCGGATCGCGATCCCGGCACTGCCCGTCACGGCCAATGTCAAAGACTTTGGGGCGAAGGGTGATGGGACGACCGATGACTCCGCGGCCTTCAACAAGGCGATCGCTGCGACAGCGTATGGTGCTATCCTGATTCCTGAAGGGCGTTATGTCATCACCAACTTTGTGACGATCAACAAGCCCAACATCGTCCTGCGCGGAAAGGCTGAGAAGAGCGTCCTCTATTTCCCTGTTCCGCTGGATTCCGTCAAGCCCAACTGGGGCGCGACCACCACCGGGCAGCGTACCAGCAACTACTCCTGGGGCGGCGGCTTTTTCCAGATCAGCGGGCGCAACACATCGGCCAAGGGCGTGCCGGTTGTCGCGCCTGCTCAACGGGGCGACACGGCGATTAAATTAAAAGCAGGGGGATCCCTGGCCACGGGAGACTGGGTTGAAGTTCAGGCCAAGGACGACGACGAGAAGAGCTTATTGAACTGGGTCTACAATGGAACGCCCGGCAACCTCACGCAAATCAAATCTTTGACAGCGCGTCAGCCGGCGCGGATCCTGGCCATGACCAATCATCAGGAGGGCGTCTGGCTCAAGCTTGACCGACCCTTGCGCTTCGATCTTGCAGCGACGTGGTCTCCGACCGTCACGCCCTTCGCGCCCTCGGTCACCAACTCAGGCTTTGAGAATATGCGCTTTGAGTTTCCGGCAGTCCAATGGAGGGGCGAGTTCTCTGAACTGGGCTACAACGCGATCGCGATGAGCGGCGCCTTCAATTGCTGGGTCCGTGATGTGCAGCTGCACAATGCGGAAGGCGGGCTGTTTATCGGCGGGTATCACAACACGATCACGAATGTCGTCTTTACGCACGACAAGCCGATGTTTGCCAAGAACAAATACCTGACCACCAAGGGGTGCCAGGGACATCACGGCATCTCAATCGGCGGCGGGGACAATCTGATCACGGGCTTCGACTTCCGCATGAGTTATGTGCATGACATGACCGTGTCGGTCGGCTCCTCTGGCAATGTCTTTGAGGCCGGGCGCGGCGATGACATCGCGTTTGATCACCACAAGCGGGCGCCCTTTGCGAACGTTTTCACCGACATCGACTGCGGCGAAGGGAACCGTATTTGGCGGTGTGGCGGTGGCGCGAATTTAGGACTGCATAGCGCGGGCTGGGAAACGTTCTGGAATTTGCGCGGGATCAAGGCGATGCCGCCTCCCCCGAAAAACTGGGGACCCTCCACGCTCAACATTATCGGTGTCACGCAGACGCCGTCAGAGGCCTACCATGTTGAGATTGTGAAGCCCGGACAGACTTTGTATCCGTCCAACATCTACCGCGCTCAGAAAGCGCTTTTCAATAAATAATCGGGCTCCCCACATTTCTTAAATTAAGAGTTAAGCGTTTATTTATTTGTCTTACGCTAGATAAAGCACGGCAGAACGGACAAATGCCCAGATAAAACGGGCTTAATTTTGTCGGATAGCACGTCAAGCGCGGACAGCTCGGGGAGCACGAAAAACTCACGAACTCACGCACTAATGAACTAACGAACTTCTCTCAACTCTCACGGCATCTCTTGCGCTTGGCGGGCATTTTTCAGCCGTTCTGTCTGCTCGGTCACCAGCGCTTTACGCGCTTCGATGACATTCCGGTTGCGCTCGCTCACGGTTGAGGAGGTCTCCTTGACGGTACGCAAGAAATACCAGAGCACGATGACAATCACAGCGATTGCTAGGCCTGCGAAAACGATGTTTGTGAGCGTGACAGCTCCTTTAACGGCTTGCCGCACAGGTTCTTTTTCTGGGTTGATATTCATACGCGCACCTTTCCGCCTAACCGCTCATTCGATTAAATCGATGAACTCAGGAAAGTGTAGCCGATTCCCTTAGAAAAGGCAAATGGGGAAAGGTGAAAGGGACAAACGCGAATACGCGAAAGAGATCGGAAAGCGCGGATAGCCCGGGTAGTTCGGAAAGCACGGAGTTCATCGCGCGCGCGCTTTCTTCGCCTCGTCGATGAAGGCGAGGATGTTTGGGAGGGGCACGTCATCCTCAACAGCGTGAGAAGGAGCGAAGATGTAGCTGCCGTTCCGGCCCTCTTCAAGCAGTCGTTGGCTCTCTTTCCGGACCTCTTCTTCTGTGCCATAAGGTAACGTGTGTTGCGTGGAGAGTCCGCCATGAAAGGCCAGACGCCCTCTGTACTGCTTGAGCAGGGCGCTGGTGTCCATGACTTCGGGCTGGAAGGGGTTGAAGCATTGGAGGCCGCAGTCAATCAAGTCATCGAAGAGTTCATCCACGTCGCCGCAGGAGTGTATCATCTGGAACTTGTCTGCTGAGCGCACGGCGCCGTACATGCGTTTCAATTGCGGCTTGATGAAGTCGTCCCAGAAGGGTTTGCCCATGATGAGGCCGTGTTGCTGTCCCCAATCATCGCCAAAGTAGACGGCATCGATATCGTAGGTCACAGCTTTTCGGACCATGGCAATGTTATAATCCGCAATGGTCGTGAAGAGGTCATGGACGAATTCCGGGTTGTCGATAAAGTCGAGCAGGAGATTTTCCATGCCACGCAGGGTCCAGGCGCGCTCGAAGAGGGAAAAGCCAATGTAGAAGACGCGGAAGCGGTCGGGATATTTTCCGATCCGAGCCGGAATGTCTTTGAAGAAGCGGCCGTCCTGCGGATTCGGGAAGGTGTAGCCCTTGAGCGTCGGCTCGGGCAGCACCGGCGTTTCGACAACGCCGATGTCCTTGTCTACACTGCGGTCCCAGATGACGCCGAACGCGTCTTTGACGCGGTCATTCCCCATATCATCAAAGAAGCCGATGGCTGAGCCCAGTTCGAGAATATGGTTGTCTATTGCAGCTTCGGCGGCATCCGCGCTTCCGAAATGATGACAGAGCATCTCCCAGGGTTCTTGTGTAAACTGGTAGTGCCAGGGCACATAAGCCGGAACCTTGCCTGAAAAAACATCCCGCATGACATCCCGTTTATTCATAGTATTATTCTCGTATTAAACGTGCATGAGCATAACACCTTGAGAAAGGGAAGGCCACTATTTATTAGAGACGGCGACGGAGCGGAACGCCTTCGCGTTCCGGCCGGCGCGGGAAGCCGCGCCGCTCCGGGACTGTCAAGCCGGCGCGGGAAGCCGCGCCGATCTGTATGTCGCCGTGTATAGAAACGGATGCGCTGGCGCGCGTGGGGCGTTTTCCTATGGACGCATAGCTGCGCTTGCATATCGCGAGGGTCATTTGCTATACTGCTTCACCATGAATAAACAATTTGCCCAAGAGTATTTTGAGAAAAACCGTCCAGCCATCATGGAGGAGTGGTTCGATTTTTTACGGATCCCGACCGTCGGTACGGATCCGAAACGGCTCAGTGATTGCGCGCGCGGTGCAGCCTGGCTGAAGCTCTTTCTGAGGCCGCTCGGCTTTGATGTGGAGATTTTATTGCCTTCTGCAGGTCGTCCCGTACCGGTCCTCTTTGCCGAACGTCTGGGTGAGAAGAGTGATATGAACGTGCTCTTCTACGGACATTACGATGTGCAGCCTGAAGATCCGCTGAATGAGTGGAAGACCCCTCCCTTTGAGCCGACGCTGATTGATGGCCGCGTGTATGCGCGTGGCGCCCAGGACAACAAGGGGCAGCTCTTTGGATTTCTCCACGGGGTGAAGGCGCTGATCGAAGCAGGCAAGCCTCTCCCGACGCTGAAAGTGCTTATTGAGGGACAAGAGGAGAGCGGCAGCGAGGCGCTCTCGCTGCTTGCGCCTGAAATGGCAGCGCGCATCCGCGCGGATGTCATGATGGTCTGCGACACGTCGAGCGGGCCGGACAAGCAGCCCTCCATTGTTGCGGGTCTTCGTGGCGTGCAGCATTTTACAGTCACGCTGACAGGGCCTGACCACGATTTGCACTCCGGCGTTCATGGAGGCGTGGCGCCCAATCCTGCCCAAGGCATGGCGCGCCTGCTCGCCTCGCTGCACAATCCTGATGGCTCCATCGCGGTGGCAGGATTCAACGACCGGATCTCTCCACCCAGCGATGAAGAGCACGACCATGCCATGAAAGGCGCTATCTCCGATGAGCAATATGAGAAGGAGGTCGGGTGTCCGCCTGCTGGCGGTCAAGAGAACATGGATATGGTGATGCGGGGCAGTTTCATGCCGACCATTGAGATCAACGGCATCCACACAGGCTATGGCGGGCCGGGCTCGAAGACGGTCATCCCCGCGTCAGCGCTGGCCAAGATCAGCATGCGCCTGGTTCCTGGACAGGTGCCTGCTGAGACGTATGCCGCGGTGCAGAAGCATCTGGAGTCCCATTGCCCGCGTGGCATGAAGGTCGTCTTATCCGAAGCCTGCAGAGGCGCGCCTGGGTTCCGCCTCCCCCTCAAGTCCCCCATCTTCCGTCTCGCGTCGGATGTGTTGGGGCAGATGGATCCGCGCGGGGCGCTTTTCCGCTGGGAGGGGGCCTCGATCCCGATCGTGGCCACGCTGCAAGCCATTTCCGGCGCTGCGCCTTTGCTGGTGGGCTTCGGACGTGAGGAGGACAAGATTCATTGTCCGAACGAATCCTTCGGCGTCGATCAGTTGGTGGAGTGCATGACCTGGTCATCCATGATGGTACACGCGCTGAGTTAAAGAGGCTGAGGAGAATCCATGGTCACTGCAAAGATCAATCGTGAGTATGCGTTGCGTATCGGGGGTGTTGGCTTGATGATGCTCGGCATTTGCGCCTGGTCCATCTACGATGGGACAACGGCGTGGCCGAACAAGAACAAAGGGATGGAGGCTGCGCGTCCGGCGTTGCTGGCAACCAATCTCACGGTGACGGCCTGGATGGAGCGAGCGGAAGACGGGAAGAGCGAGCTTGAGCGCGTATTTGCGGTTCACGGATACGAGGTGCCCTCAAAGCTGACGCGCAAACTGGGGGAGCTGAAATTGCCTGACCGTCTGGCGAACGACACAGCCTCCCGGGAGATGCAGGCCAAGCAGATGCAGTCTCTTTTTGAAAAGCCCGTCTACTCGGAGAAGGATATCGGAACGCAATGGGTGCAGGCAGGGATCACCCTCTTCTTTGCGCTGCTGGCCTTCGGAGTGGTCGGCATGAAAGCGACCCAGAAATTTTGCGCGGACGAAAAGGGTTTGAGCGGCACGGGCATAGGTCCACGGCCAATCGCATACGCGGATATCCAGTCCATCGACTGGTCGAAGTGGAACGACAAGGGGATCGTGCGCTTAACCTGTGCCGACAGGTCAGTCATTATGCTGGATGGCTGGCACTTCGCGGGCATCACGCAGATTGTCGAAGAAATCAAGAAGAAGCGGCCAGAGCTGGCCGAGGATAGTTCTAAAGTTCTAAAATGCTAAAGTTCTAAAGTGCGGAAGTGAAACTTGGAACTGGAAACTTGAAACTTGGTTTCGCCAAAGCGGTGTCGCGCGGAATACCGCTCCTGCCTCGCCATAGCACCGCAGGTGCGACGGCGGGTGCCACCGCACTCCAAAGCTATCGCCGCCACCAGTTCCCAGCGGCGCTCCCTCACACTTTAGAACTCTCGAACTTTAGCACTTTAGAACTGTCATTGACAAACGTCAATGACGCGATAGACCTTGTCATGGGTGCGCACGCGATCGGCGCAGGGGAAGGTGATCCATGTTCCGCGCTCGGCGCGTGTACAGACTTCGCTGTCGCGTCGTAAATCAGTGACAACCAAATCAACCACGCCGGTCGTCTCGCCGTGAATGGAGAGGGTGTCTCCCACGGCAATGGCCTGATCGTGAATCAGAATCTGCGCGACTTTCGCGTGTGAATAATAATTGAGTACATGGCCCACATACAATTTTTTGGTCGTGGCCTGATTGGCATCGGTGTTTGTAAATTGCTGTGCGCCGGGACGTCCATGAAAAAGTCCGACGCTGAATTCGCGGTGATAGACCTTGGCGCAGTCCGCCATGAGTTCTTCTGCGAGCGCCGCGCTAAAGCTTCCGTCCTCAACGGCCTGGATGGCGCGGCGATAGGCGGTGACCACGGTCTTCACGTACTCGGGATTGCGCGCGCGCCCCTCGATCTTGAACGACGCAATGCCAGCGGCCATCAATTTATCCATGAAGGGGAGCGAGCAGAGGTCACGCGCCGAAAGCACCGTGTGGGGCTGGACAATGAACTCCGCATCGGCATTCTCCCCTTCTCGGATCTCTTTGATCAGAAATTCGCGGCGGCAGGGCTGATGGCACTCGCCGCGGCTGCTGGAGCACCCGTAGGCCTCATGTGACAGCAGGCAGCGGCCTGCGACAGCCACACAGATCGCCCCGTGCACAAAGGTTTCAATCTCAATCCCGCTTTTTGCGATGGCCGCGACTTCCTCCAGCGCACATTCGCGCGCCATGACAATACGCGCCGCTCCCTGGTCGACCAAGAAACGGGCGGCCACGGAATTGGAACAGGACATCTGCGTGGAGATATGGAAGGGGATGCCGAGCTGCTGACAGGCTTTGATGGTAGCCCAGTCCGCCACGATCGCGGCATCGATAAAGGGCTTGGCGCGGCGCAAGGTCTCCTCCATCTCCGGAAGCTCCTGCTCATAGAGGATGCTGTTCAAGGTGAGGTAGAGCTTGACTCCGCGTGCGCGGCAGCGGGCCGAGGCCTCCGGCAGGGTTTCCAGCGTGAAATTACGGGTTGCCAGTTGTCGCATGTTCAGCGACTGCAAGCCCAGATACACAGCCTGGGCGCCTGCATCCAGTGCGGCCTGTAAGCAGGTCATATCGCCTGCGGGTGCGAGCAGTTCAACGCTCATTCGGTAATGACCGCCCCGGTAAAGAGCTCCTTCTTCCAGACGAGCCAGAACGAGAAGGAGCCTGTCCAGTCTTCATAGACGCGCACATGCGAAACCTTGCGTCCGCCCACTTTATGTGCGGTCTTCGAGAGCATCGTCATGTTATTCTGCGCGGTCACGGTATCGCTAAAAAGGTTGCAGACCAGCGAATTGGGGTATCGCGGTTCGCCGGTTATCAGCGGGATGTACCCGAAGAGGTAGTAGCCGTAATTCTCAATGGCAACCGTTGCGATAGGCTTTGCACCGCCGTCTACGCGCAAGCCTTCAAAGTTTCGGGCCAGCTTGATGGTGGCACAGCCAGAGAGGCAGACGCCTAACGCGAGGATCCATACGCTGTTCAGAATAGTCTTCATGCTGTATATTCCTTAGTTTTTGGGTCTGACGAGAATGGCGGAAAGGTCAATCTGCTTATACCACACAATGCCGAGGGAGTTCCCGATGTAGGGGATGACGCTAAAGAAACAGGTCTCGTAGGAGTGGGGCTGCAGATTGGTCACGAGCGGGCGCGTGCATTTAATTTCGCGCAGCAGGACGGTTTGCGTACGTTCGAGTGTCACATGGTTCTGGAACCATACCGTGTTTCCGAGCCGTCCGTCCGTCGTGTTCCCGCAGAAGATGGGGAGCACGTTAAAGAGATAGTATCCGTAATTGGAGACCGTGACACACTCTTCGGTAATGCCGGGCGTGCACAACACATCAAGCCCTCTCAAGGCGACGTTATTCGTTTTGACGAAATTAACGCATCCGGTCCCCATAAAGAGAAGAAGGACGACCACGCCCATCCACGCTTTCTTTCCACTCATGGCTCCTCCGATTTTGTTCCGATTATTGTTCATAAAATAGATATCGGCAGTATACGACTAAACCCCTGCAGATGGCAACCGAAAAAATCGCACCCTTTTTTCTGCCTTGCACTCGGTTTCCGCAGTGTGTATCCTATGAGTACTAAAAGGGAGGTTATGATGAAGAAATGTCTGGTTTGGATTGCGGTTTGCGTGGTGGTCATCGGGGGTCTGCGTGCGAGTGCGGCGGAGCGCGAGTGGATTGACTTTAAACGCTATGCCTGCGGGAGCGTTGAGCAGCGCGACACGTTGATGGCGCTCTTTGACAAGGCGCTGGTTCCGGCGTTGAACCGGCAAGGCGTGAAGAAGGTCGGTATTTTCTGGACGGACGGCACGTTGAACAAGGGCATGACGAACTTGAATACCACGGTCTTTGTCGTGGCGGCTTTTGCAGAGCTCCAGAAGGCGGTTGAGATGGAGCGTCAATTGCTGGCTGATGCAGCCTACATGAAAGAGGCGGAGGCCCTTTTCACGGCCCCGGTCAAAACACCCCTGTATGACAGTTGCTCAAGCGACCTCTTTCAGGCCTTTGCGACCTGCCCCTCGGTTGTGCAGGTTTCAACGTCTCCTGAACGCGTCTTCCAGTTGCGCATCTATAACAGCTACACGCCGGAACGCAACGCCAAGAAGATATCCATGTTCGAGGCCGGCGGAGAGATCGGGGTCTTCCGCGCCTGCGGCATGCCGCCGGTCTTTTTTGGCGAGGCCATTGCAGGACAGTACCTGCCCAATCTGACCTACCTGCTGGCGTTTGACAGCAACGAGGTGAAAGAGGCTTCCTGGAAGAAATTTATGGCTCACCCGGACTGGCTTGCGCTGAAGGCGGACAAGCAGTACAAGGACACCGCGACCAAGATTCAGAATTTTGTCCTGAAACCCTCGAAGGGTTCGCAGTTGTAATCTATGGATGTTGTAGCATTTGTTAAGTGTGACGATTATGGCGAGGGGCTCGCTGCGGCGGTTGCGCGTGCGTTCGAGCTTTCCGGCTGGAAGGCTGCCAATGTCTTGTGCGGCAAACGTGTGCTGGTGAAGCCGAACCTGCTGACCGACCGGACGCCCGAGCAGGCCGTGACCACGCATCCGGAGGTCGTGCGACAGGTCATCCGCTGGCTGAAACAGCACGGGGCCTATGTCGTGGTCGGGGACAGTCCGGCCAGCACGGCCAACTTAAAGAATGTCTGGCAGAACTCCGGGATCCGCGACGTGTGCAGTCAAGAGCAGGTGACCCTGCTGTCGTTCGAGCAGGCCGGTGTGAAGTCGTTCAAGGTGGAGGGGTATTCCTTTGCCGTGGCGCAGCCGGTGCTGGAGGTGGATTATGTCGTCAACCTGCCCAAGGTCAAGACGCACGCCCTGACCCTGCTGACCGCGGCGGTCAAAAACATGTATGGCGTCTTGCCGGGCTACTCCAAGACGCTGATGCACCGGCAGCATCCGAAGACAAAGGATTTCGGGAAGCTGCTTTCGACGATCTGGACGGTCATTCCGCAGTCGATCACGCTTGCGGACGGGATTGTGGGCATGGAAGGGCAGGGGCCCTCCTGCGGCACCCCGGTTGCGCTGGGTTTTCTGGCGGCTTCGGAAAATCCGTTTGCGATGGACCGCGCCTTGTGCGGCATCCTGAACATTGATGAAAGGCGCGTCCCCTACCTCGCGGGGCCGCAAGGCAAAGGCTATACCTGTGCGGGGGATACGATCAGGGTTAAATCCTTCGAGGTCCCCTCGGGCGCGCATGTGCTCAATCTGTTGCCCGCGTTTTTGGTGAAGGGACTTGGACGCATTGTCTGGGTCCATCCTGCCTTTTCCGAGACGGCCTGTATCCGCTGCGGCAAATGCGTAAAAGCGTGCCCTGTAAATGCGCTGACCCTTGAAGACACGACGAAACCGCCGCTCTTGAAATCAAGCGTCTGCATCAGTTGCTGCTGCTGCCATGAAGTCTGCCCGGCAGATGCCATCCGCATGACGCAGTCCGCCATCCTCCGCGCATTAAAGGTCTTTAAAGGGATGGAGTAGAAGTTCTAAAGTTCGAGAGTTCTAAATTTCTAAAGTTCCAACGGCTCTTTGGCGGCTTGACGCCTAAACCTAGAAAGAGCAGTGATCACTGATTCAAGTTTCACTTTAGCACTTTAGCACTTTAGCATTTTAGAACTTTAAAACTGCACCTTGACGGGTTCGCGCTCTGTGGGTTCCACGACCTCGAAGAGGGAGGCCGCCTGGAAGTTGAAGGCGCCGGCGATCAGGTTGGTCGGGAAGCTCTCGCGCTTGATGTTGTAGGCGGTCACGGCGTCATTGTAAGCCTGGCGTGCGAAAGAGATCTTGTTCTCCGTGGAGGTCAGTTCCTCCATGAGCATCGACATGCTCTTGTCAGCCTTCAGATCGGGATAGCGTTCCACCACGAGCATCATGCGTCCCATGCTGCCTTTTAATGAACTTTCCGCCTTGAGGAGGCTCTGCATGGCATCCGGATTGCTGGGGTCCTTGCTGGCGGCGGAGGCTGCGCCGAAGGCCTGGTTGCGGGCCGTGATGACGGCTTCGAGGGTTTCGCGCTCGTGCTTCATGTAGCCCTTCGCCGTCTCGACCAGATTGGGGATCAGGTCATAACGGCGCTTCAGCTGCACGTCGATTTGTGCAAAGGCATTCTTGAAGCGGTTGCGGAGCAGGACGAGGCCGTTGTACATGCCGATGACGATGAGCACGAGCACGACAGGGATCGCGAGAAAGGCGAGCAGAGGTATTAACATGGCAGGACTCCTTTACGGTTAGTTTTAGTACGAGATATGGTATCGCTTTAAGATTCCAAAAGCAAGCGCCCAGCAAGGTTTTTTTGGCGAGAGGCAGGGAAAATAGTGAATCACCCCTTGACAAGAGCAGGAGATGTCTATATTTTATTTTTAACGATGAGGAGCGTTTGATTTTCTGATGGTCTTTCCCCGTAACAAAAGAGTGATGCACTACAGCCTGTGGATTTCGGTTGTTCTGGCATCGGCTTTTACGCTTGCGGCACCGCCGTGGTTCGTCCGCACCTGGCAGTCCGATGCGGGGTTGCCGGACAACACCGTGGTGGGGATCGAGCAGACGCCCGACGGCTTTCTCTGGGTGGCCACGCTGACTGGGCTGGTGCGTTTCGACGGAATACAGTTCCGGCAGATCCCGCTTCCGGGGGGCAACATGCTGGCGATGGGCCAAGCCCTCCTGAACGACCGCTTCGGACGGTTGTGGGTCGCCAAAGAGCGAGGGGGCGTGGTCTGCATGGACGCGAAGGGCAAGACGAAGCTTTTTTCCCCGGTGAACGGTTTGCCGGACCGTGAAGTACGGCGGATCGTGGAAGACTCCGAAGGTGGCGTTTGGGTGTCGTACCTCAGCGGCGAGGTTGCGCGCATCAGCGCCGGCCAGGTGCGACGGTTCACTGTGGAGGACGGCCTGCCCGGCGGCAACACCTGCTATCTGACGAGTGGCAGGCAAGGAGAGCTGTGGTTCTCGCAAGGGGGATGGCTGGGAATCTTTCGGGAGGGCAGGTTCCATCCGCTGCAGAGGCTCCCGCCCGAGCGCATCAAGGGCGAGCGCCCGGAACGTATCGCCTGCAAGCGTTCCGGGGGCCTCTGGGTTTGCCTGGGCAGCCAACTTTACACGTATTCAGAGAAAGACGCCCTGGTGAAAGCTGGCGACCTGCCGACAGAGGCCTCCGAGGCGGACCCGACGATCCTTTACGAAGACCGGGTCGGCCGCCTGTGGATCGGCACGCGGCAGGCGGATCTGTTCAGTTTTGACGGCGCGGTTTTCGCGAAAGCGAGCACGTCGCACCAGACCATTCTCGGCGTGAAGGAAGACCGGGATGGAAACATCTGGGTCGGCACGCGGGGCGGCGGTCTGAAGCAACTGAAGCCGACGGTGGTTACGCTGATGACCACCGACTCCACGGTTACGTTCGAGGGGGTGCGGTCGCTCTGCCAGGACACGGACGGGCGACTGTGGGCGGTCATCGCGCAGAAAAGGACGGTGGTGTGGAGTGCGGGGCAGGGCTGGACGCCGCTGTCCGCCGCTGACGGCTGGTCGTTCTCGGATGCCGACTGCGTGGCTGCAGATCCTGCGGGCGGCGTATGGATCGGCACCTCCTTCGCGGGGTTGCACCGTTGGCACAACGGGAGGGTCACCGAGAGCATCAGCGCGACGAACGGGCTGGGCAGCGATAGTGTCAGCGCGCTGCTGACAACAGCAGACGGCGCTCTCTGGACCGGGCTCGGCGCGACTGAGGCGCCGCAGCACGCGGTGCAGCGCCTGAAGTCTGGGAAGGCCCTAACCTTCACCCTGCCCTCCGGAAGCGGGCCGGTCACGGCGCTGGCTATGGACCCCGCAGGCGACTGCTGGGTGGGCACCGCCCATGGACGGTTGCTGCGGGTGCGCGAAGACATCCTGACGGACGAGACCGGCAAGACAGGGCAGGCGGGCGCCAGCGCGATCCGCTCGCTGCTGGCCACGCCGGACAGCACGCTGTGGATCGGCTACGGGGGGCAGGGCCTGGGGCGCTTGAACGCCGGACGCTTCAGCCAGTTCCGCATGGTGGACGGGCTGCCGGACGACTACATCTCCCAGCTTCTCGAGGACGGCTGCGGCCGGCTGTGGATCGCTGGAAACCGGGGCATCTTTCGCGTGCGCGAAAAGGAACTGGACGACGTGGCAAAGGGCCGGGCCGCACGGGTGTGGCCGGTGGTCTACCGGCAGAAGGAAGGGCTGCCGGGCTTGCAGGCCAGTTACAGCGCCTGGCCGGGTGCGTTTCGCAGCCCTGATGGCCGACTGCTGTTTGCGATGCAGTCCGGTTTGGCCGTGGTGTACGCGGACGACATCCGGGAGAATCCGGAGCCGCCTTCTGTGGTGATCGAGCGGGTGAATGTCGGCGGCAAGACGGTGGCGAATTACCGGGAAGGAGACCCCTTGAAAGCTGAGGGCTGCCCCGCGCCGGTTGAACTCGCTCAGGACAGCAGGCATGTGCAGTTGCCGCCCGACAGCCGACGGCAGGTCGAATTCGTCTTTACGGCGCCGGGTTTCACAATGCAGGAAAACATCGGGTTCAAGCACCGGTTGCACGGCCTGGATGCGGAGTGGGTCGACACCGGCAAGCATCGCTCGGCCATCTACGCCCTGATCCCGCCTGGTCGCTACCGTTTCCAGGTGGCCGCCCGCAGCAGCGACGGGGTCTGGAACGAAACAGGCGCGTCGCTGGATCTCACGGTTGAACCATTCTGGTGGGAGAGGGTCTGGGTCCGCGCGGGCGGCCTGCTCGCGCTCGCCGGGCTGTCGGGCGGCGGACTCCTCCTCTGGTCGAGGCGGCGCTACCGGTTCAAGCTGGAGCGGCTGAAACTGCAACAGGCCACGGAGCGGGAGCGGATGCGCATCGCCCAGGACCTGCACGACGATCTCGGTGCCAACCTGACACAGATCGCTTATCTGGGCGATACGCTGCTGAATCACCCCGGGTTGCCGTCGGACCTTTCGGGCGACATCGATAAGATGCGTACCACGGCCCGCGAAGCCACCCGCGCACTGGACGAGACGGTCTGGGCGGTGGACCCGGGCCAGGATACGCTCGAAGGCCTGGTCGGCTATCTGGCCTTTCTGGCGCAGGAGTTTCTCTCCGGCGCCCAGGTGAGTTGCCGGTTTGACATCCCGGAGACGCTGCCCGCGTTGCAGGTCCCCTCCGAAGTGAGACACCACCTGCTGCTCGCGTTCAAGGAAATCCTGAACAATGTCATCCGGCACGCCCAGGCGACGGCGGTTGACATCCGCCTCGCGGTCGAGCCGCCGGAAGGCGTGCTGGTCATCGCCGACAACGGCTGCGGGTTCGAGGTGGACTCCGGCGGGGCCCGCCCCGGGCGCGGCCACGGTCTGGGCAGTATCCGGAAACGGCTCGCGGATATCGGCGGGCAGTGCGAAATCAGGAGCCAGCCCGGCTCCGGCACGGAAATTCGAATGCGTTGGAGGTTCCCCGTATGAACACCTGCGTGGCTATTGTCGAGGACAACGCCCCCCTGCGCCGCATCATCAGCAGCTGGATCAAGCAGACGGAGGGGATGACGCTGGTCGGCGCATACGAAGACGCCGAGCGTGCGATGCTCGAACTGCCAGCCCTGGCCCCGCACGTGGTGCTGGTGGACATCAACCTGCCCGGCGCCGACGGCATCGCGTGCGTCCAGCACCTCAAGGCGCAACTGCCGTCCGCACAGTTTGTGATGGTCACGGTGTACGAAGACGTGCAGCGGATCTTTCAGGCGTTGGCGGCAGGGGCGACCGGTTACCTGCTCAAGCGCGCCAGCCGTGCACAACTGCTGGACGCCATCGCCGATGTCCGCCGAGGAGGCTCGCCGATGTCGGCCTCGATCGCCCGCAAAGTCGTGCAGTCCTTTCAGCAGCAGGAGCCGCCGCAGGGCGGTGCGCTCACGCCGCGCGAGCACGCAGTGCTGGGACTGCTTGCCCGCGGGCTGCTCTACAAGGAGATTGCCGCAGAGCTGGGCAGCAGCGTCTATACCGTCAACGCACATGTCCGCCAGATTTACGAGAAGCTCCATGTCAACTCCCGCTCCCAGGCCGTCGCAAAATTCGCAGCGCGCTGATAAGGGATCGACAGCTGCTGCGGCCTTCTCAGCTTCTGCTTTTATTTGGCGTAACAGCCTCTCCTGATAAATTAACTAGTTAACTTTCGGGCTTTGCTTTTAAAACGGCTTCAAATATGATAGCCCCATTCTTTCACAGAGTTGACAACCGAACAGGAGAACCGCATGAACAAGACAAACGTGATGAAACAAATGGCCCAGCGCTTTTCCGCGACGGGCCTTTTCAGGCGAGGTCAGGGATGCACGGCGTTGAGAGGTGCTGCAGCGGGACTGCTGCTGCTGGCGGGGTCTGCTGCGCAGGCCACGGACTATACCTGGAACGGCCCTGCGTACAATAGTCCGTTGGATAAGTCGTGGACCAACACTGTGAACTGGACGCCCTCCGGGTATCCGGGCACTTCCGAGGATGTCGCCGTGTTCAACAACACGGTTCAAAAAACGGTCAATCTGAACGCGGGGGATTCTGTCAGTGTGGGGGCATGGCGCGCGTTGGGCACCCAAAACATCAACGTGGGAGGCAGCGGGACGCTGACGCTGGCTCCTCTTGGGGATGTCTTCTCGGTCACAGGAAAAAATTGGAACGTCTCGTGTAATGTCATACCCGACGATATACCCCTATCGGTGACGGATGGCGGTATAACGTGGGCGAGTGCTTCGGGGATCCGTCATATCATCTTGACGAACAGTTTTGCGAATGCCAACCAAAACAAGTTCTTCAGCAACGTGTTGAGCCGCGTGGATGTATATGGTTTAAATAACAGCTTTGGCATCCCCTACGGTGGCACCATGACCGCTACCGTCAACCTTTATCGTGCGACGCTCCAACTTGGCTCCGGCGGAGGCACGCCTCAGACGTTTAAAGGTCATATCAAGGAACAGATCAGCCCCTCTGACGTGACCTTTATCCATGGCCAGAGATACGCCAGCTACACCTGCTCGAACGACTACAGCGGCGTGACACTCATCAAGGGCAACTCAGTCAGTACCAGTCAAATGGCGTCGGGCGAGGCCTCTATCCAGGTCTACGGCGATCATATGTTCGGCAGTTCGGACGTGACGATATACCCAGACACAAGCGCGCTACGGTTACGCTCGACAATCACCAATGCGATTGCCGATACGGCCAGCCTATCGCTCTCCACGTCGATAGGAACCAACTGTTACATCTGGATCGAAGCCGGTGTCGTCGAAAAAATTGCTACGTTGTATGTCAATGGTGTGAAACAGCCGGACGGTTACTATGGCAGCGTCACGTCGGCGGTGATCAATGCCAGTCTCACGGTCAACACGAATTTCGCGAGCTACTTTCCGAGCTATGCAAGCAATGGACCCAAAGTGTGCTCCGGTCTTCTGCATGTCAAGAGTCCGCTTCCGCCGGGGACGATGATCATGATTTATTAGACTTGGGGGGGCGATCCCCAATCATTCTCAGTCCAGGTAACAATACGCATCAGGAAACCTATGAAGAAATTAATTGTCGTGCTGTCGTTGGGGGTTATTTTTGCGCAATCCGGTTTTGCGAAAATATTCGTCATGAATCCCGACGCGCAGAGCAAGAGCGCCTATCCCGCATTCAGTGTCGGTGTCACGGGGCTGAAATTGACTCTCGAAAAGGGATTGCTTGTGACCGTCAGCGATATGATTGCCGGCTCGCCTGCTGCAGGGAAGTTCACCAAGGGACAGGTTGTCGTGGGGGTCAACGGCAGATCCTTCGCCAATGCCGGGAATGATCCGCTGGTCATGCTCGGTGAAGCCGTGGGGGAAGCAGAAGCCAAGGACGGCAAGGTCATCTTTGAATTGAAGGGGGGTACTAAGATCACAGTGACCATTCCCGTGCTGGGCGCCTACAGTGAGACCTGGCCCCTCACGTGTCAAAAATCCGCGAAGATCATTCAGCAGACCCGCGCAACGATTCTGTCGAGCGCCTTGCTGAGTGGCGGCAGCATCCAGAGCATGCTGGCTGGACTTTTCCTGCTGTCCACAGGAGAAGAGCAGGATCTGGCTGCAGTGAAACCTATGATTCTGCGGATTGCCGACAAGCCAACCACGGGCGGGGGCAGCAACTGGCCGAGGGGTTACCAGGGCATCCTGCTGGCGGAATACTACCTGAGAACCGGGGATAAGACGGTCCTGCCGGGACTGAAGCGTCTGGCCGACGGCTGCGCAGAGTCCCAATATACGGGCGGCTGGGCGCATGGCGGTCTGGCCAAGGAGCAAAACATGGGCTATGTGCAGGGCGGCCTGATGAATCCGGCTGGCGCGCCCATCCTGACGGCCCTCATTCTGGCGAAGGAGTGCGGCGTTGAAGTGAAGGAGCCCATGTTTACGGAAGCCCTGCATCTTTTCTACCGCTTTGCCGGCCATCATTCAGTGCCGTACGGGGATCATCGTCCTGAGGCGTGGATGAGTTGCAACGGCAAAAACGGCATGCTGGCCTGCGGCTTGCAACTGCTGCCGAATGATCCCTACCATTCGGCGGGGCAGTATCTGGCCACGGACATGGCGGATTCCTACCGGTGGGTGCGTGCCGGTCATACCGGCGGAGGCTTTGATGTGATCTGGCGCAGCATGGCCGCGCACCTGGTGCCGGCGGACAAGACCAACCATTACCGCACGCACATGAAACGGCTGGCCTGGTATTATGATCTTTCACGCCAGCCGGGCGGCGGGTTTTCAATGGTGGGCGAAGAGCGCTACAGTGGTCTGGAGTGGGGGACAGGCGGAATGGGGCTGGCCTATACGGCGCCGCTTCGGAAGTTGCGCATCTTGGGCCTGTCGCCCACAACGTACAGCCAGCCGGTGAAGGTGCCGGTCCGTCCCTGGGGCAATGCGAACGATGACCTCTTCCCGCGAACAGCGAATTGCGAGGGTTATGGCGCGGATGATCTCGAGCCGCACGAACTCTTTGAAGCCATTGAAAAAGGCGACAAGAAGGTTTGTGCCCGCGCGCTGCTGCACTATAACTCAGTGATTCGAATCGAAGCCGCCAAGAAGCTTGCCGAGCTGCAGGCTGCGGATGAACTGGCCAAGGCTTTGGGCCATCCGGATCCACGGGTGCGCAGGGCGGCATGTGAGGGCATCTCCAATGACAATGGTTTTTTCAGGGGCATGGAAGGCCGTTGCAAGTCCGCCTTCACGCCGGAGCAGGTCTCGGCCCGCTTTCTGCCGGGGCTGGTCAAGATTCTGAAGAATCCGCAATCGGCGCTCTGGGAAGTCGACGGCGCCTTGTATGCGATGTCCAAGGCAAAGCCGGAAGACATCCGCAAGAATCTCACGCTGATCACGCCCTGGCTGAAACACGAAGAGTGGTATTTGCATGAATCCGCTTTCTGGGCCCTTGTGGGGCTGGGCCATACGATCCAGCCGGCGGAGATGTTCATGTTGGCAGAGGTGTTCGCGCAGGAGAAACACAGCAAGCCGCAGGGTGATTATGGTACTGCGATGGAATATCTCTTTAAGAAGCAGAAGGTCAGCCTTTCCGCAGCAGATATGAAGAAATGCGTGGCCATCATGGGGCGACAGATTTCCGATCCGCAGATTCCGAGGGGGACTGCCGATCCGGCCCGGCAGCAGTGCGCCTTCAAGACGGGCATGCTGTTCAAGAAGATGGACAGGAGTGTGTATGCCATGGCCGCGGATGAATATGCCGGTTATATGAAGACATGGACACCCGAATACCAGCATTCCCTCTGGCTGGTGGCCGGCAGCCGCTGGACAGATTCCATGACCACGATCCTTGAGGCGCAGGGTAAAGACGGCAAGGTGCTCTGCCAGGCGCTCAAGGCGACGATCGCCTCAGTCGAATCCGGCAAGCTGAAGATCCCGGATCGTGATCCGGGGACCGGCGGTGCGAACAAAAAAGTGCTCTCCGTTCTCAAAGAGGCGGTTGAAAAATGGGAAGGTAAATACGGCAGGGTTGAGGCTGCTTATCCTGCGAATCTGTCGAACGGAAAATGAACAGGCTTTGCCTCCAGGAGCACTCAGCGCATTGACAACAACGGAAAGAAAGATGCTAAAAAATATGACTCAAATAGGTATCACGTGGGCAGGGGTTCTTGTCATGAGCCTCATCGGGGGGGCTATACCTGCCGACACCTGCTTTGCCGTGGAAGCAGGCGGGGACACGCCGCGTTCCCGAAAGCCCAACGTGATTCTGGTGCTGACGGACGACCAGGGGTACGGTGACATGAGCTGTCACGGCAATCCGCTTCTGAAGACACCCGCCATGGACACGCTTCATGAGCAAGGCGTCCGTCTGACCGACTGCCACTCAGACCCCAGCTGCTCGCCTTCCCGCGCATCGTTGCTGACCGGCCGCTATTCGGCCCGCGCAGGTGTCTGGCATACGGTTCAGGGCCGGTCGATCCTTCGCGCCAACGAAGTCACCATGGCCGATATCTTTGCCGCCGGCGGCTACCGCACGGGCCTGTTCGGCAAGTGGCATCTGGGCGACAGTTACCCCTTCCGTCCTCAGGACCGCGGGTTCCAGGAAGTCCTCACCTTCGGGGGCGGTGCCATCGGCAACAGCCCGGACTATTGGGGAAACGATTACTTCGATGACACGTACCTCCGCAACGGGAGCCCCGAAAAATTCAAGGGGTACTGCACGGATGTCTGGTTTGAGCAGGCGACCCGTTTCATCCGTGAAAACCGAGAACGCCCGTTCTTCTGCTACCTCCCGCTCAACGCCCCGCACGGTCCGTGCCGCGCCCCGGAGCAGTACGTCAAGCCGTTTGAAGGCAAGACGCCCGAAGCCCGGGCCCGCTTCTACGGCATGATCGCCAACATTGACGAGAACCTGGGGCGGCTTCGCCAGGAGCTGACGCAATTGGGGCTCGAGAAGAATACGATCCTCCTGTTCATGAGCGACAACGGCACGGAGGATGGCTGCCGGTTCGATGCTCAGGAGTTCCCTGTCGACGGCTACAACGCCGGCATGCGGGGAGCGAAAATTTCCGAGTACGACGGGGGGCACCGGGTTCCCTGCTTCATATACTGGCCTGGCGGTGGAATCGTCGGTGGCCGTGACGTGAGCCGGCTGGCGGCTACCTTCGACCTGCTGCCCACGCTGCTTGACCTCTGCGGACTTGCGCTGCCGCCGGGTGTGACGTTTGATGGCGTCAGCCTGGCGCCCTGGTTGCGCGCTTCCGAGAAACCGGACGCGGACGGGCCCCGCCGCACCCTGGTCGTCCACAATCAGCGTGAGATCGATCCGGTCAAGGGCAAGAACTATGCGGTGATGACCGGCCGCTGGCGCTGTGTCAACGGCCGCGAACTGTACGAGATCAAGACGGACCCCGGCCAGCGGCGCGACGTGGCAGGCCAGCATCCGGAGGTGATGGCCGACCTGCGTAAAGCTTATGACCAGTGGTGGCATGATGTCGCGACTGATTTTGACAAACCCGTGCGCATGGTCGTCGGCTCAGATCACGCCAATCCCACGAGCCTGAATACGCACGACTGGCTCGGGACGCCCTACGAGCTGTTTGCCCAGTCGCAGATCAAGCAGGGGCGCCCCCGCAGGGACGGGCTTGAATTTAAGGGGCACTGGATGATCGAGGTGGCCCGGGACGGGCGCTATGAAATCGAATTCCGCCGGTGGCCCCGGGAGCTGAACCTGCCGATCACGGCCGGCTTCCCCGGCGGGACCGCGCTCCCGGCCACGCGGGCAACGCTCAAGGTCGGGGCGCTCGAGCAAGCCTTGCCGGTGCCTGCGGACGCTGTGGCGGTGACGTTCGCAGTCGGCCTGAAAGCTGGGCCCGCCACGCTGGAGGGGCTGTTTATCGACGAGCAATCAGGTCAGGCGCGGGGACCGTTCTATGTCTCCGTCAAACGTGTCGACTAGACAATAACCGCCGGGAGCGGGTCGCGAAGTTTTTGACATCGGAACGAGTGATTTCATGTCATGGGGGTAAGGGGTTACGTAAGGAGGATCGTATGAATAAGGTGCTTGCGATTGGCGTGAGTCTGGGGTTGCTGTGTGTCTTAGGGGCGAACACGGCGGAAATCAGCAAAAAGAAGCTGCGCGTTTTTGTCCTTTCCGGCCAGTCCAATATGGTGGGTCACTCACGCACCCGGCTCCTGGCGAACCTGCTGGTCTCGCCGCGGGCGGAAGACGCTGAATTGGCGAAAATGCTCATCGTCAATCACGATGAGGTGGTGAGGTCGGTCAAGCCCAAGATGGAAGCGATCCAGAAGAAGATTGACGCGCTCGCAGACCCTGTTGCAAAAGCCCGCAAGGAGTTGAACGAGGTGGCCGGGGCCGAGATGAAGGCCTATAAGGACAGCCATAAGAACGATGTGGCAGTCAAGAAAGAAGAGCAGGCGAAGGGCGGGAAGAAGAAAAAGGGGGAGCCGGATATTCCAAAGTCGGGCCGCTGGCTCGCCAAGCAGAAAGGGGTCGACGACTTGAGTCAGCAGATTGAAACCCTGTGCAAGGAGAAGGGCGCGCTGATGGATAGCATCCAGTACAAGACCGGCAGCAAGGTCCATATCGCAGCCTTCGGAGAAATCGACAAGAAAAAAAGCGCGACCGGGATCACCGGCCCCATTGCCACCGGCTGCGGCGCCGACCTGAACCAGATCGGACCCGAATACGGCTTCGGCATGGCCCTGGAAAAGCTGCTTGATGCGCCGGTGTTGCTGATCAAGGTCTCCTGGGGGGGCATCGACCTCGACGGCGGGTTCCGCCCGCCCTCGTCCAAGCAGGTCGGCAATGAAACCGCCCCCGGCATTGCGCCCGGCCCCAAGTACGAGGCGCTGGTGAAGCAGGTCCGAGACGTGCTCAGCGAGTTGCCGAAATACTATCCCGGCTACGACTCCGCAGCTGGCTACGAAATGGCCGGGTTCCTCTGGTTCCAGGGCTTTAACGATCAGTTCGGAGACAAGCCCACGCGCTACAAGGAGCACATGATCAATTTCATCCGCGACATTCGCGCGGAGTTCAAGACCCCGAAGATGCCGTTCGTGATCGGCGTGATCGGCACCTCCTCGACGGACAAGAATATCGATTACGGGCCGATTTCCCACGCAGAGGCGGTTGCCCACGGCAAGAAGCAAACAGCCGAACATGCAGTCGCGGTGGCTCAGCGCGAAGCAGCGACGTTTCCGGAATTCGCCGGGAATGTGAGCGCGGTGGAGAGCTATCCGTACTACGACTATGCGATCGTTCCGATCTATTCGGCCTGGCAGCAGCGCTTTCCAGAGTGGAATAACGCCGGCAGCGACCGGGCGTATCACTACCTGGGCAGCGCCCGCTTCTTTGCGCGCTTCGGCAATGCCTGCGCCGAGACGATGGCGACACTGATGAAAAACCAGAAGTAGCCGAACTCGGACGGGATGGAACTGATCGCTTGCCGTCGCACTCCAAAAAATAATTTTGACATTTTGTTCGTTTTGCTCAACTATAGTAGTGTCAAGATTAACAAACGAGGAGGGGTGCATGCAGAGTCAGCGCGTTTTAGTGACGTGTGTCAGTGCCGCTCTCCTGTTGCTTGTCTGTCAGGTCTGCGGGGAGGAGGCTCCGACGCCGTTTGCGCGGCTGCTCCAGGAGCAGCAGGGCGGAACAGCGGCTGACACGCCTTCAACAGCCGACTGGGCGGCGATCAAGAAGCGGGGCGTCTTGCGCATGATTACGCGCAACAACCCCTTCTGCTGCTATATTCATCATGGCCGCGTGCTCGGGTTCGAGTTCGAACTGGTTGAAAAGTTCGCTGCCGCGCATCACCTGAAGGTCGCCATTGTGGTGCCCCCGAACTGGATGGAGTTGGAGGAGTGGCTCCGGCAGGGGAAGGGCGACCTGATCGCGGCGAACGTCACACGGACAAAGAAGCGCGAACAGACCCTGACGGACCTGCTCTTCACCCGTCCGTACGGCGGAGCGACCCAGGTGGCGGTGGGGCGGCTCGACGAGGCCGCCAGGAACATCACCGCCCTGAAGGAGCGCAGGATCTTTGTGCGCGAAGGGACCTCATATCATGATACGCTGCGGGAACTGCTCGCCGAAGGCGCCTCCTTTGAACTGGTCCCTGCCCCGAACAGCATCTCCGAACTCGAAAAGCTGGAGCGTGTCGCAGATGGACGCTATGACCTCACGGTGTGCGAGGATACGATGGTGCTCCTGGCCATGGAGGGCGGATGCCGTGTGAAGCCGCTCTTCCCGGTCTCCCGCAAAGAATCGTGGAGCTGGCTCATCCGCCGTCAGAACCCGGCGCTCGCCGAGGCGATCAATGCCTTCTGGGAAAGAGAACATAAGAGCGCCTTTTATAACCAGCGCGTCAACCGTTACTTTACGAGTGAGACCTTTGCGCAGACGATCGTGCCGGTGTTTCTGGACAGGGACAAACGGTGCATTTCAAAATATGACGGACTCTTTCAAAAGTATGGGTCGCTTTATGGTTTTGACTGGCTCTTCTTGGCTGCGCAAGCCTATCAGGAGAGCAGGTTTGATCCCTCGGTCCGGTCACATTGCGGGGCCAAGGGGCTGATGCAACTGATGCCGGAGACCGCGCGCGAACTGGGGTTCCGCGATGTGGTCACACCCGATCCGGGCATCCATGCGGGTGTCAAATATCTCTCCAAGCTCTATAACGGGGTCGACGGACAGGTGGTGCAGACCGACAAGCTCTGCTTCGCCCTGGCAAGCTATAACGCCGGACCTGGACATGTCGCGGACGCCCGGCAGGTCACACGGCTGCAAGGGCTGGACCCCGACCGCTGGCACGGACATGTCGAGACAGGGCTGAAGCTGCTCTCCCGTCCTGAATATGCCGCGCAGGTCCAGTATGGCTATTGCCGCGCCGCGGAGACGATCCACTACGTCGAGCAGATCCTGCTCCACTACGGACACTATAAGAACGTCTTTGAGTCCGCCCCCCAGATTCCCCCGCCCCCGCACTGATTGTTCCCAAAAAAAGAGACCAGCCTTTTCAGGGCCGGCCTCTCGTTGAGCTGTTGGAAGCTGCGTTACTTCACCAGGGCTGCGCGCGCCTGGGCGACAATCTTCTTGAAGCCTTCCGCATCCTGGATTGCCATTTCGGAGAGCATCTTGCGATTGATTTCGATGCCAGCCTTGATGACGCCTTCCATGAAGCGGCTGTAGGTCATCCCTTCAGCGCGGACGGCCAGGTTGATACGGGTGATCCACAAGGCGCGGAACTCGCGTTTGCGGTCCTTGCGGTGGATGGTTGCCAAACGCTGTGCGCGATCGACAGCCTCTGTGGCCTGGCGGAAAAGTTTGCTACGGGAGCCGCGAAAACCTTTCGCGAGCTCTAACCGCCTGCGGCGGCGCTCTCTTGAAGCTGGTCCATTACTGACACGCATGGTTCAATCTCCTTAGTTGCCCTGCAGCATACGCGCCGCAGTCTTTTGGAATGTTACATCAATGGTGGTGGTACCACGGAGATTGCGCTTACGTCCGCGTGACTTGTACCCATTCAAATGGGACTTGCCAGCTTGTGACCGTTTCACGTTGCCCGTGGCCGACATTTTAAGGCGCTTTACCGCGCTCTTCTTGGTCTTCATTCTAGGCATAATATACCTCGTCTCGTGTTGAAGCCTGAACCCGCAGGGCAGTCAGCCATGAAAGCCCGTACAGGATCGTTCAATCATCCTTACTCGGGATGAAAAGGAGTGTTAAAATATCAAAACAGAGGAGGCGAGTCGAGCGCGAAAAGCAAAAAAGCTCATTTTTTCTGAAAAGCCCGCCTCGATTTGCTGATAACATCAAGTTTTTTCACCAAATTAACCGAATTAAGCTAATTCCAATTCGTTCCATTCGTTTAATTCGTTGATAAAAGTTCTGCCCTCGCTTCTGCCCAGCCTGAAGGCGGAACTCCAAACAGCCGTCATCCGGCGCTTGGACAGAGGTTGCGCAAGGGACAGCTTGGGCAGTTCGGGGCTTGGGCGTAACAGAAGTCGCGTCCGAGAAAGATCATGTTGACGTGAAGCGATATGGCGTCGGTCATGGGGACGAGCGCCTGGATGGCGTCCACGCCCTTCTGATGCGGGGCAGCGCCCTTTTGGTCGGGAATCCAGCCGAGGCGCTGCGAGATGCGCCAGATGTGGGTGTCGACGGCAAAGACATTGGCATTGAGTCCGAATTGGAGGAAGCAGCGGGCGACCTTGGTGCCGACGCCAGGGAGGGACAGCAGGAAGGCTTCAGCCTCTTGCGTGGTCATGCGCTTGAGCGGACTCAGGGTCAGCCGGCCAAAGGTTGCTTGGATGAGGCGCCAGGATTCCCGGATGTCGGCTGCGCGGCGGTTGGAGAAGCCGGTGCACTTCAGGGGCGCGGCAAGCGCCTCAACAGGGGCTTTGAGAATCGCCTCATGCGTGGGGAAGAGAAGTTTGCACGCCTGAAAAGCCTTTTCGCACGACTGCACCGTGGTGCGCGTGCTAAGCATAAACCAGAGCAACTCGTCCATCAGCTTCGGATTCGTCTCGGCGGGATATTTCCCGTAATGCTTCAAGAGCAATGCATCAACTTTTTCAGGTTCAGCCTTCTTTTGTTTCATGCGCAAGAGCGTATCAGATTCAGAGCCTGTTTTTCAAAAGAAAAGAACTTGATAGTCTATTTTAGATTTGTGGTTTTAGGGTTGAGGCTTTAAGATGGACATATCTTCAATTGGGGTGTTTAAAACATAATGCGTAAGAAAGCGGCACAGTTTTTAGATTCGATCGCGTATGAACGCGGGTTGTCCGAGAATACGCGCGCGGCGTATGAGCGCGACCTCTCGGATTTCTTTGCGTATCTGGAGGGTGTCGCAAAGGTGACGGCGTTTGCGCAGGTGACGCGGGAGCATGTTACGGATTACCTGCTCTATGAAAAACGCCAGGGCCTGGCCATCGCCACGCGCGCCCGGCGGCTCGTCGCCATCAAAGTCCTCTTCCAATATCTTCTTGCGGAAAAGCAGATGAGCGAAGATGTCACGGAGACCATCGAGTCTTCGAAGAAGGGACGCATCTTGCCGCGTACCTTGTCGGAGCAGGAGGTCGCGACCCTGTTGAACTCCATCGAGGGGACCAGTGTCCAGGGCATCCGGGACCGTTGCATGCTGGAACTTTTTTATGCCTCGGGCTTGCGTGTCTCGGAGGTGGTGAATTTGCGGGTCTCGGATATCCGAATGGACGAGACGTTGGTCCGGTGCATCGGCAAGGGCAACAAGCAGCGCTTTGTGCCGCTGGGCAGCGAAGCGTGCGGCTGGCTGAACAAGTATCTGGCTGAGGCGCGGCCGTCCTTGAGTAGAGGCGACACCACGCAGACCGGGCTCTTCCTGACCCGGCTCGGCAAGCCCTTCACCCGGCAGGGCATCTTCGATATGCTGATGAAGCGCGCGCAGGCCGCCGGTCTTGCAAAGGATATTTCACCTCATGTGCTGCGCCACTGCTTTGCCACGCATTTGCTGGCGCATGGCACCCAGATCCGCGCGATCCAGGAGATGCTCGGCCATGCGGACATCTCCACCACGCAAGTCTATACGCATGTCGATGACGGCGAGGTCGTCAATGTCCATGCGCGGTTTCATCCAAGAGCCAAGCGGTAAGCCCGCCGCCAGCGGAACTGGAACAAACGAAGGAGTAACTTCTCAAATTGAGAGTTGAGAGTTAAACGTTGAGAGTTCCACACGCCCCTTGGTCGTGCCTAACGGCGGTCCCTTGGGGTTCCCTGATTTTCCCGGCTGGAATAGATATGGCGGCATAACGTAAGTCCTCTCGTTATGACTGGAATGTCAACCGGGGCCGGAGTCGGCGGTAGAAAAGAAAAGACCGCGCCGTGAAGGTCGTTCAACGGCGCGGTTAGGGTCGTTTTAATATTTTGAAAAGCTATATCATGGGGACGAAGTGGAGGGTAAGGAGATTTGGACGTTAGCGGTGAGGCGGCGGTATCCCGTCGCCTCAACCGCCTGGTTCGGTTGTTATAATTGACTCAAGTAATCTTGCGCTCCATAGAAAAATCGAAGAATATGAATCCGCTTCGTCTGTTCTTCGATTCTGAAAATCAAGAGGTAATTGCCGATCAGAGCTTTTCGATACCCTTTATTTCTCAAATAGGGGTCATCGCACACCACATAGATTTTGGGACGGGTCTTGAGGAGTGCATAACAGTCCTCAATCTTCTCCAAGAACGCACGTGCAGCGATGGGGTTGGCAAGTTCGCCCGTCATGTAATTCACGATGCCATCCAAGTCCTGCTCAGCAAGCTCTGTAACATTCAGTCTATACATGATATTTTGCCCGAAGAGATTTTAAAGAGGCGGTCGCTTCTTTCGACAGACCCTGCTGCACTTGCTGTTCGGCATCGGCAAGCTTGGCATAGACATCCAGCTTTGCCAGACTCTCTTCATAGCGCTTCATGCTCATAATCACCATATCACCATAACCGTTTTTGGTAATGAAGATGGGGGTGTCCGACAAGCGGCACTTTTCCGAGATTGCGGATGTGTTTTTCAGGTCTCTTATTGGTATTATTTGCGGCATAGAATCAACTCCTTATTGTGGGATATTTATACCATTATAATCCCACGGCGACAAGTAAATAATGTTTTTACTTCATTTCAGATTGAACAACGTCATTTCTCAGGTTTGGCGCGTTAGCGACGTAACCTGCAGAAAATTAGGAACCCTTCTTCTCCGGTTTATATGTTTTGCCCACGATCTTTGTATAGAATCTCCCTGAACTCTATAGGACGTATCTTTATTGGATTGCCCGTTCTGCGCAAGCCTTCAACTCTCAACTTAATATCTTGCCCTGGCGAGGGTGTTGGACAATTGAATATCAACTCAAAACAATTCCAGAGATCAATTTGGGGAACTTCAATAACAAGCTCGTCATTATCTGCATTCCTTCTGATCCCTTCCTTGTAAGGAACGGAAAAAGCTTTTCCGCTGGTTGCTTTAGAAGGAAAGGCAAAAACGTATCCTTCAGCTGCTTTCTTCTTCAATTGCGTCTCATCCCAGTGCTTCGAAAACGCAAAACTAGTATATGGGAAATAGTCGACTGGGCCTTCGATCCCGGCCACACTAACTTCGACATTATCCACGAGCAGCGTGATCTGTTTCGCGTCCAGAGAGTAGCCTGCACTCTTCGGCAGAATGCCTATCAATAGCCTGAATTCCTTGGTTGTGTCGTAGGACGGCCTGCACCTGTAGAATCCCAAATCGGGATCCTCTTGTATCAACGGGAAGAGAGAATTTCTCTGAGTGCAAATGTCATTGAAAAGGCGAACGTGTAACGCGACATCTGGATAATCAATGCGAGAGTAGTTGATAGTCTTTCCGGTCGATGACGTGGCTGTGCTCACGCGATATTGCAGGTTATAGGCACATCCCGTGAGACTGAGCACGAGTGCCACCAGAAAGCTGGTTGTCAGAATGCGTTTTCTCATCATGTGTTCCGAATGTCAGCCACACACGGCGGTCACGCCGTTGTGTGGGCTGACGGGTTCGGCTCTTACCTCTCATCCTCACTCCACCACCGGAGAGCCTGAATATCCGGGTCTGAAGCCAGAATCTTGTCCAGCGCATCGGAAACTCTGCCGACATCTGCGGTGGTATCAATCTTCCTGAAGAACTTTCGAATCATCGGCTTGCTCGGCTCAACGAAAACCAAGTACCCGTCCGAGTACTCCTGATAATGCCCGCAACCTATCCACATGGAAAATCCATCGTGCGGCAACGGAATACCCCAGCCCCAATCTTCGGCGTAAATCTCGCCGGTCTGAATACCGGCCGCTCGTAGCTTCTCTGTCAGATACTCGGCCAATCGCTTGCCCCACAAGTCGGGATTGACTTGCTCCTGCTCGCCTTCGTAGGGCGGAAACTTGGCTGAACGGAACTCAACGTGTGTGCGCATGATTCACTCCGACGAACGATGCTCATCATGCGCGCGCGTTTCGCGCGTCGCATGGATGAGCTGGTTGTGCATTCCGTTTGATCTGAATTGTCTTCCCCCAAGGCCCTGGAACGTGCATCGTTGACCACGTCCCAATCGTCCGCCATCCGCCGCCCTGCGGTTCCTGAAGCTCTGCCTTGACGGCCCTGTCCCCTCGCCAGTGTTCTCGAATGCGCAACCTGCCAGAGATGAATCCCTGCACCGCATCGAAGTACCTTTGCTGGATGAACTCCTCACCGCACGGAAACCACTCCAAGCAGAACGCTCCGGCGTTCATATGAAGCTCGTCTTCCTGAAGGTTTAGGTTCACAGGGACGATCAGCCCCTCTTGCTGCGGAATATCCAGTTCCATATCGACATTCGCTGTATGCAAGTCCAGCCGCATGGTCAAGGCGGGGAAGCCCGACTGAATTCGCTTGAATATCCCCACTGCTATGGATCTGTTCTTTTCGTTCATTATCCTTATTATTATGGGACTGTCCCATATCAAAAAAATTAGTATGGCAAAAATATTGTTTTGGGACAAGAATGAAGAGTTCATTTGTTGAAAATCAAGGAGTTATAAAATCGAGTCTGTCCCATATCAATATATTGGCGATTTATTGCAAAGCGACGGAGCGTCCCAAAACTTATTTTAAGAAATTCATGCAAAGCAACGAAAGTATTGTTGATCATCAACGGGTTACGAAAGAAATACGTCCCAAAACGTGTGATTTCATGAAACTGATATTTTCCAGCTTGTCTGCGGTCTTCCTGCGTCGGTCTCTCGGGGGTTTCGTGCTTCATAGGGGGATAGAGTTCCACCTCCGCTAAAGCTACGGCGGACAAGAAGGCTACGGCGTGACAGGTCAAACATTCAACATCGAACATCGAACGTCGAATTTTGAATTTTGAATAAGGCAATAAGGCTCGTTGAAGCGAAGCGGAAACCATTCGGCGAATGCCGAAAGCGAAGCGGTAATCACGCAATAACGCAATGATTTTGAAGTTACAGGTAAGCGCCCCGCCAGCAGAGCTGGAATAAACGAGGAGATAACTTTATCAACGAATTAAACGAATGGAGCGAATGATGTATGGTAGGGACGGTTCGCCGAACCGTCCGCGGCTCGTTCGGCGAACGAGCCCTACCATTTCCAACATGGCTTACGTGCGACAAAATGGCCAAGTTACAGGCAAGCCCGCCGCCCGGGGCCCCGGGAATAAACTGACTGGTAACTTATTTAGCATCGAATAGCGCGAACCACACGAATAAAAAGAATGTTTTACGCGAAGATCGCTATGAGAGGTGCTTGCACGGAAAGCCCCCGCAAGTGGCTGAATACCCACCTTCGCCAAGGCTACGGCGGGCATGCAGCCGGGGCTTATCTCGTGCAAGCACCCGAGTGTCACGCATCGACTCTGGGTGAAGGACGAGCTGTGCCGTCGGCGTATTCGCCGAATGCGTAGGCACGCCGTCCTTCACCCAAATAGCGCTCTTTGCGAAAAAGTATTCAAGAATGAAAGTTCAAGTTATAGACAAGCCCTCACCAGACGATTTCGCGGGATTCGAAAACAGGTCCGTCGCGGCAGACGCGGCCGGTCCATTCAATGCCGTCTTCTTTGCGAAGCTTCTGGATGCAGGCCAGGCAGGCGCCGACGCCGCAGACCATGTGCTTGTCGAGTGAGAGCCAGCCCTTCATGTTGTGTTCGATGGCGCGCTGGCCCACGGCCTTGAGCATGCCGTCCGGTCCGCAGGCGAAGAGATCGAAGGCCAGGTTCTTGAGCTTGAGCTGCTTGATCTCGCGGTCAAGCGGCTGGGTGACCAGTCCGGTCTCGCCTTGCGAGCCATCTTGCGTGGTGATGTAGACGCTCCAGCCCATGTGCTGCAGCAACTCGCTGGCGAGGATGTCATCCGCGGTCCGCCCGCCGATGAAGACCGTGCCTTTCCTCGGGAGTTTTTCCGCAAGGAAACAGAGCGGCGCCACGCCGAACCCGCCGCCGACCAAGAGGGGCACGCCTTTGAGGGTCAAGGGGAAGCCCTTTCCAAGGGGGCCAATAACAGAGAGTTTCTCGCCAGCCTTGAGCGCGGTCAGTTTTTCGGTTCCTCGTCCGACGCTCTTGTAGAGGATTTTAAGCTTCCCGTCTGTGGCCCCGAAAATACTGAAGGGCCTGCGCAACGCCGTCTCTTCCAGAGAGGGGATGCGGATGTGTACGAATTGGCCCGGCTGCGCAACGGCGGCGAGCTCCTTGGCATCAAGAGTGAGCGTCCAGTAGCCTGCTTTCAGCGGGGCATGGTGAATGATTTTGCAGAGTGCGTCTTTCACTTAAATCTTCCTTGTTGGATATTGGATATTCACTTTGGTTATGGTTTGGGTTGGGTGATAGCCGTCACGGTATTGGTGTTGTTCGTGTCAGAGGGCGGCGCGGTCATCAGGGTCTGCGCTTCGATGAAGTCGAGACGCGAGCGGACCCGTTTGATCTCAGCCTGGACCATGGCAGCAGCCTCCATCTGTCCGCTGACCGTCAGGTTCTTCTGATGTTTCTGGAGGGAGACGACATATTGTTCAGTCGCGTCGATAATCTGCTTGGACTTCGCCCGGCGAAGGGTGTCGCGAAGCTGGTGGTACTTGCGTTGGAGATCCAGAAGCCCCAGCACCTGTGTGTTGAAATGGCGAGGCTGGATGATCCGGTCAGCTTCAAAGCGGAAGATCTCTTCCCGGACGGTCTCCCAGCCACTGTAATCGCCGGCGCGTTGGAAGGCATCCATGAGGGTATTCAATTCCTCGATATACTTTTCCGGCCACTGACCGGAGGCTTGCAGGGCTGAATTCTCGATCTCCGTCAACTCTTTTTCGAAGTTGGCGCGTTGTTTGACGAGATCCTCCCCTTGGGTTTCCGGGCCGGACGGAGGGAAGGAGGTCTGATTTTTTTCAGAGTCGCTCGTCACTGTCGGGGCTTGGGTTTCCGGTTCAGCCTCTGAGTATTGCGGCAAGGCGCGGACACGCCGGATTTCCGTGTTGATTGCGGAGGCGACATCCATCTTTCCGGTTTGCATGTAGTTGCGCTGGAGGTCGGTCAATTCGCTGATGTACTTTTTGCAGAGGGTGATGATGCGGCGATTGTGGAGGATGCGTTGCTCCTCGGAGAGTTGACGGTATTTGCTTTTGAGCAGTCGTAAATCCGTGATATCGTCTGGCGCTTCGTTGGCGGGCTCCTCGATTTTATTGTTCTCCTCGAAGTGCTTGCGCTCCTCTTGGGCGCTGGCCCATCCCTCGAAATCGCCGGCTGTGCGGCGGCGCTCCATCAGCATGTCGAGTTCGCGGAGAAACTCCTGGGACCAGGTCCGCAAGGCCGTGCTTTGGGCTGCCATCAGGGCTTCGAGCTGGTGGACGTAGTCATTCTTCTTCTGTTCGAGCGCGACAAACTCGGGACTTTGTGAAACAGAGGGGAAGTCCGGGAAGTCCTCCGTCGATTCAATCGCAGAGGTGAGGCAACTCCGGATCGTCGCGTTTCCGCCCAGCCAGTTGTGGGCGTAAACCTGAAGCGGCCAGGAGAGAAGGCTCCGTTCATAGAACCAGAGACCCGGGCGCGCAAGATGGTAAGGCGCGGTCCAGAGGGTGTCCTTGAATTGCTGTGCGAAGAGCGGTAGCAAGGCGAGGTAGAGGATGAAGGCTGTGAAGACGATGGAGGCTCCGGTGTGGACGCGCTTATGAATCCGGTGAATGCGGATGCGTCTTCCGATGCGGATGCACTCCTCCGTATTTGTGGCTCCGGGTGTCTTGACGAGTTCCGTATACAGGCGTGTGGCGGTTGACCAATCATGCTGGCGGATGGTCTGGTTGATGCGTTCAAGGTCGCGCAGAAGAATCTGCTCGGGCAAACTCTGCTCTTCCGCCAGAAAGGCATACTGCTCCTCCGAGAGGTCACGGTACTGCTTGATGAAGAGTGCCGCGCGTTCGAAGTTTTCAGCGCGGATTTCCATGGGGATCTGCTCTTTGAGCTGGTTGCGCCTGTGGATATTCTTCTCGGCTTGATCGCGCAGTGTGCCCACTTCGTTCAGCATTTGGCGTCCTGTGGGACCGGCGGGCTCAAAGCCGTGGATGCGGCCCGCATAGAGGATGACCCGTTCGAAACGGTGCTGCTGGGCGGCTTCGCGCATCTTTTTCAAAATCGCCGCGAGCGTCTCGTAGGTGCGCGTATCCGCTCCGCAATTGCCGCAGAATTGGACGCCAATGAAGGAGTCGGAACCGCATTCGGGGCAGGCTTCGCTTCCATCCCAGCCGCATTCAGCGCAATACTTCAGGGTCAGGGGGTTGACAGCGTCGCACCATTTGCAGCGCCACGTCGTCTTCACGGTGGGCAGCTCGATTTTTGTGCGTTCCCGGGCTTGTATGAGCGCATCGACAAAGGCCAGCGCTGACGGCCAGCGCTGTTCTTTGTCTGTTGCTAAGGCCTTGAGCGTGACCTCGCGTATCTGCACCGGGATATCCTGTTCTCGGAAGAAGCGGGGGTTCTGTCCGGTCAGCAGAAAATAGAGCAGCGCGCCCAGGCCGTACACATCTGCGCGTTCATCGGATTGACTCGCATCGGTCTCTTGTTCAGGTGCGCCATACCCGAGGGAGAGCAGTTTCTCGCCGGGGGCTGTGAGGTCGGCCTCCCCCTTATGCATGAGCCGCGCCAGGCCGAAATCGACGATCTTGGGCTCGTTGGTCTTGTCGATCAGGATGTTGCTGGGCTTCAGGTCCCGGTGGATCACGCCGCTGCTGTGTGCGTAGGCGACAGCCTTGCCGATTTTTGTGACAAGGGTGATGGCATCATCCAGCGTGTACTGGCCATGTTTGGAGACATATTGGTCAAGCGTAAGCGGCGGATTGGGTTTGGCGAGTCCGCTGCCCCGGGTCTCTTTCTGGATCTCCGGATCATCCGGGCCTGCGATATACTCCATGACGATGTAGGGGCCGTCATCATCTTCTCCGAGCGCATAGATGTGGATGATGTGCACATGGCTGAGCGCAGCCACGGCGCGGGCCTCATAGAGAAAGCGTTGGCGCAGCGCGGGGATCGCTTGCGCCTGGATGTTCAGGCGCTTGATGGCGACAAAGCGGTCCAGGCGTTTGTCGCGGGCCAAATAGACAACGCCCATGCCGCCGTCGCCGATTTTACTGTAGATGGCATAGTGATCAAAAAGACGGTCGGAGCGCGAGAGCGACGAGTCAGCGGGCGCGAGCTGCGGCACAACACTCTCCGTGCCTTGGGGCATGGCCGCAGGAGCGATCCGCTCGGTGGGCGGAACTTGGATACGGACGGTCGCATCTTCCGGTTTTCTTTTCATAATGAACTACTTGCTGTTAAGTTGTCGATAGGCTTCATACGCCGTGAGGGAGACGGCATTGGCGAGGTTGATGCTGCGGGCGTGTTCGCCGGGCATGGGGATTTTAAAAAGCTGCTCACGGTAGGTGTCGTAGAAAGGCTCTGGAAGTCCCGAGCTCTCATTGCCAAACACCAGCGCATCGTTTGCGGTGAAGGAGCAGGAGTAGAGCGACTGTTCGCCGCGGGTACTCAAGAAGAAGAGATGCGCAGGCTTCACGGTTTCGAGAAACGCATCCCAGGTGTCGTGTATCGTGAGATGCACATGCTGCCAGTAGTCCATCCCGGCGCGCTTGAGGTGATGGGCGTCCAGATGGAAGCCGAGGGGACGGATCAGATGCAAGGCGCAGTCCAGTCCGACGCAGACGCGTCCAATGGCCCCCGTGTTGTGCGGGATTTCGGGTCGGACGAGAACAATGTGAAACGGTAGCATGTCTTGTATAAGCTGTTAATCGAAAAAAAGATGGATAAAGTATAACAAAACTGTTGCAGGTGGACGTAATCTTTTTTTGATTTTTTTACATACGGGAGGGAACGGTGTTTGACACAGAGGGGCGGTTTGGGATACACTATATCACTTTAAGACCTGTTCTTTATAATTTTAATTCGGAAGGAAGTGCACCGGTGAGTGTTGTACAAGCTTTATTGGATTTGCAGGAAATCGATGGGCGTATCCGCGCCTTACAACAGGAATCGAAAGATATCCCTCAGCGTAAAAGCCAAGAGGCTGCTCGTTTGAGTGGCGCGCGAAGCGCACTTGAGCACGTCAGGAGCGAATTAAAGGCCGCTCAGCTGAAGGTGGCGAATCTGGAAGGGGATGTCAAGCTGTTGCGAGATAAGATTCTCGAGCTGAAGAAGCACCAGGGCCAATTAAAGACGAACAAGGAATTCCAGGCCTACAATCTTGAGATCGCAAAGATCGAAAAAGATATCGACGTGTCCGAAGCCCAATTGATCGGCGCGATGGATCACGTGACGCCGTGCAAGACCGCCGTGAATGAGAAAGAGGCGAAGCTCAGCGAGGAACAGTCAGTGGTTGATGTATATTGCGCTGAACTGGATGCCCGCCTGGCAGAGGTTGAGGCCGATCTGGCAGCCACGCAGAAGGCGCGCGCAGATGCGGCAAAGCTGGTGCAGCCGCGCGAGCTCTTTATTTATGACCGCCTCCTGACCAAGCGGTGGCCCGTGGTGGTCCTGCTTCAGGAAGATGGCGTGTGCAAGGGGTGCAATCTGCAGCAGCCGCCCTCGATCGCGCAGTTGGTCCGCCGGAACCAGGGCTTGGTCGCCTGTCAAATGTGCGGACGCATTCTTTATCGTTGATTTACGGTCAGACTTCAACGTCTGTCCTTTTTTTGCGAACAGTGGAAAGACGTGACCGATCGCTCCTGCCTTGTGCAGGGGAGGAAAGTCCGGACTCCGCAGAGCGAGAGATCCGATCGTGAAGGTCGGAGGGGTGTTGCTAGATCGACACCAACGGAAAGCGCCACAGAAAACAAACCGTTCCGCGCAAGCGGAATAAGGGTGAAAAGGCGGTTTAAGAGACCACCGGGCGGTTGTGAGAGCACCGTCGCAGGGCAAGCCCTCTCTGGAGCAAGATCAAATAGGGGATTCGAGACGCGGCTCGCGTCGTTCCAGCCTTTCGGGGCTGGATAGGGTCTCGGGTAGATTGCTTAGATGAATGATCGGAGCCACGTTTACGTGGTGAACAGAATCCGGCTTATTCGCGCTTTCCGCTGTTCGCATTCTTTTTGAAAGAGGGTTCAGTAAGAGGAGGGTTCAGGGTTCGGGCAACATTAACAAGCCTGAACCCTTTTCTTCCTGAACCCTGTCTCCTGAACTTACAGCGCGTTGCTGAGGATCAGGGTGCCGGTGTCCTTGCCGGACATGATGTCTGACAAGACGTTTGCATTGCGGCCGCCGGCGATGACGACGCCGCAGCCTGTCTTGGTGGCGATCTGCGCGGCATTGAGCTTCGAATCCATGCCGCCTTTGGAGAGGTTGCCGCCCTTCTCAGCGCTGACGAACTTCAGGACGTCCGATACTTTGTCCACATACGGGATGCGCTTGTTGTTGGCATCCAGGACGCCGTCAACCGTGCTGAGGATGATCAGGAGGTCGGCGCGGACAAGCTTGACGACCAACGCGGCGAGGTAATCATTGTCCCCCAGGGAGAGGTCAGCCTTGATCTCCTCATCCGCGACAACATCGTTCTCGTTGATGATCGGAATCACGTGCTGGGTCATCATGTGTTCCATGGTGCGCTTCGCATTGGCGTAACGGATGCGGTGCTGGAAGTCAGCATGGGTCAGCAAGACTTGGCCGATGATAATCTTCTGAGAGGAGAACAACGCTTCGTAGTTGGCCATGAGGCGCGCCTGGCCGATTGCTGCGCACATCTGCAGGTCTGGGACGCCCGCCGGACGCTCCTTGAGCCCCAGGGCATCAACCCCTGCGCCGATGGCGCCGGAGGAGACCACGAGAAGCTCATAGCCCTTGCGATGCAGTTCAGAGAGCTGCTTCACGAGGCTCTTGAGGGGGCGCATGTCGGGATGTCCGCTCTTTTCTGCAATGACGCGGGTTCCGATCTTGACCACAATACGGCGCGCTTCAGGAAGCAGCGCACGGAAACGTTGTTCAATGTTCATAGCTGTGACAAAAAGAATGTCCGCGCCTTCCGTGCTGCTCACGCGTTCAAGCGGGTTACGCCTGTCTCGGAGAGCACGGTCAGCACGGAGGCATGATTTACGCGCCAAGCTGGAAGCGGACGAAGCGCTTGATGGTCACCGTGTCGCCCGTTGCCTTTTCGCACGCTTTGACGATGTCGGTGATCGACTGCTTCGGCTCTTTGACGAAGGCCTGATGGATCAAGCAGATGTCCGAGTAGAACTTCTGGATCTTGCCCTTCAGGATGTTCTCGACGATGTTGGCCGGCTTGCCCTGGACCTGATTACGATAGATGTCCTTTTCAGCCTCGACAACGTCAGCAGGGACCTCCTCCGGCACCAAGTACCGGGGCGCCGCTGCGGCGATCTGGAGCGAAAGGTCGTGGACCAGTTCGACGAAGGTCGGGTGGGAGGCTGTCTCAGCCTTGCCGCATTCGACTTCGACGATCACGCCGACTTTGCCGCCCATGTGAATATAGGACTCGATCTTGCCCGTGCAGCTGAGCACATAACGCGCCGTGCGGCGGATCTTGACGTTCTCGCCGGTCTGCGAGACGATGGTCATGTGCGCGTCCTTCATGCTGTCGCCGATCTCTTCGCCCTTGTCCATCACCTGCTGGGTGACAGCGGTGACGAAGTTCTTGAAGTTATCGGTCTTGGCCACGAAGTCGGTTTCGGTGTTGACCTCCGCCATGGCGATGGTCTTGCCATCTGCCGCGACGATGGCCTTGATGATGCCTTCCTTCGATTCCTTGTCCGCGCGCTTGACCTGGATGGCCAGGCCCTTTTCACGGAGAATCTTGATTGCAGCGTCCATGTCACCGTTTGTCTCGATGAGCGCCTTCTTGCAATCCATCATTCCCGCGTTGGTACGCTGACGTAAATCATTAATTGTAGCAACTGTGATATCTGCCATAATAAAAGCTCCTTACGGTATCGGTGTTCTGTTACTCAGCGACGGGTGCTTCAACGGCCTCGGCCGGTGCTTCTTCAGCCGGAACAGCTTCGACAGAGGCTGCCTTGGCAATGGTCGCATCCTTGGCTGCCTTGGCAGCTTTCTTGCGGGTCTCCATCAGACGGGTCTTTGCCTTTTTGCCGGCATCGTCGCTGTCGCCTTCGTCCTTGTCACGGCGGACCTTGCGGGCGACCTTGTCTTGGGCATCGGACTGGACCTGCTCGGCATCGCGCTGGCGTTGACGTTCCGCGGCCACGTGCTGATACTCGTCGTTCGCTTCCTTCATCACCTTAGCGAAGGCGTCCACAATGAGCTTGATTCCGCGGACGGCATCGTCATTGCCAGGAATGACATGTTCGATAGGATCCGGATCCGCGTTCGTGTCGACAATCGCCACGATCGGAATGCCCAGGCGGGTTGCTTCTGCGACGGCGTTCTGCTCGCGGCAGATATCGACGACGATCATGGCGCCCGGCTTGCTGTCCATGTCTGCGACGCCGCCCAAGTTCTTCTGGAGCTTCTCGAGTTCGCGGCGGAGGCTGGACGCTTCCTTCTTGTGAACGGAGAGCACGCCGTTGTTGTTGCGGCCCATGGTTTCGATCTGGCGCATGCGCTTGACGCTGCGACGGATGGTCTGGTTGTTGGTCAGTGTGCCGCCGAGCCAGCGCTCGGTCATGAAGTTCTGGCCGCACGCTTCGGCTGCTTGCTTGACGACTTCCTGTGCCTGCTTCTTGGTGGCCACGAAGAGCGCCCGCTTGCCGCTCAACACGACATCGCGCAAGAAAGCCGCGGCATCGTCAATGAGGGTGATGGTCTGGGTCAAATCGATGATGTGGATCCCGTTGCGCTTGTCAAAGATATAGCGCTTCATCTTGGGGTTCCAACGCTTGGTTTGATGTCCGAAGTGCAGACCTGCATCCAGCAGGTCCTGAAGGGTGAGACCGGTGAGGGTCGAGACAGGCATTTCCATGATGATTCCTTAAACAGTGACATGAGACGGCGACAATGCGCCTGAACATGTCTGGTTAATCCGCTTTGACGATTCGGCGCCTGACGCCGCTTCGTCTTCGCTTCCGCACGACAAAAGTCACTCGACTATTCGCGCGATTAGGCCGTTAAGAATAGCAAAAACGGCCCTGCTCATGCAAGGCCGATTTTTAAAAATAATTTGGCCGCGTTGCGTCTTAACTCATGACACCGAAGACTTTTATGCGGATCAGCCTTAAGATTGAGGTTGCGTCAAATGAAAAGACGCCGAAAATCCCCCCCACCCCCCACAAGGGGACAGACAAGGAATCGAAAGTGCGCCTCCGGTTTGGGCACAGGGTTATCAGCGGGTTGCCTTTGCATGGCTATACAGGCACATCAAGGCATGTCCGGGTGAGAGAAGATGGCCGCTAAAAACGAAATATTGCATTTTTGGGAAAGCAACTACTCCCGTGGATGTTATTTTCCTCCACGGTTCTTATAGGTGCGACTTATTTTGGGCTGATCGGCTATGCCAGCGGAGAGACGCTGACCGGCGAGACTCGGAGGTCGCGCGCGGTGCAGAGCCCCTCTGCCAGGCAGAAGCGCATCCTGCGCGCGCCGGTCTTGCGCTTCGCCCCGAAGTGGGCGCGGTTGCGTTCGAATACGGACTCCACGAACGCCCTGCTGCCGAACGCCAGGCCGTCCCGGAAGTAGCGGACGCGGCAGCGCAGGAGGTCGGGCAGCGGCATCCTGCCCCCGCGTTCGATCACCTCACGCGCCTCTTCAGGCGAGAACCCAACGCGCCGAAGCCTGCCTGCTTCGTCGCGGCGTTCCTCGCCATGGGTGTAAAGGGAGGCGCGGTAGGCCGCCAGGGCCTCTGCGACGTCAGCTTTCTGCGCTGGCATGCCGAAGGACTGGAGTGCGAGGATGCTCTGCCGCGCGGAAGCGGAGCCGCCGCACGCCTCGCCGTAGCCGCTCCAGCGGTACTCCGCCGGATCCTTCACGATCCCGGCGCGCACGGGGTTGAGGTCGATGTAGGCCGCAACCGTTGAGAGCGCGCGGCTTTCGCCTTCCACCAGGAGGCTGGCGTAGCGGCCCTCCCAGAGCGTCCCGGTGCGCGAGTGGCGCCGGTTGAAGGAGATGGAGTAGCACTGCTTGAGGAGCTTCATGAAGGGGCTGATGTCGCCCATGCGCCGGCGAAGCACATCCTGCTCACGTTCGGCGAGCTGCCCGAGACCGCCCGTGCGCCAGTCCTCCCAGCGCTGCTTATAGCGCTCTGCCTCCAACGATCCGTAGAGTGACCCGATGCGCCTGAGCAGCTCCGTGTCGTCCAGCACGGGCTGCGCCGGCACATCGAGCAGGACATGGAAGTGGTTCGAGAGGATCGCGTAGGTGAGCACCCTCACGCCCGAGAAGACCTCCGCCTTGCGCAGGATGTGCCGGAAGATCTCCCGCTCGCCGTCGTCCATCTTGAAGCTCCTGTCTACGATCCGGCTCGTGACATGGTAACATCCGATCCCCGCCTCCGCCTTGATTCTCGCTTTTCTCATACGCCGCTCCTTTCCTTATGGGAGAGTTTGTCTGTCCCCCTGTTGTAAGAACGGCACGAGATTATCACATCCGTACTGGAAAAATGTCGCCTTCAAGGCGACATTTGCATAACATGTCTGTCCCGAATGGCTAAGATAAGCATATTCAAGTCGTATTTTTGTGGCTCAGCGCAGCTTCGCCCTCCATTTTCAAAGCGGATTCGCAAGCTGGCGAGACTGAGGCGAGCCGTTGCTATCTTAGCGCCATTCTTGTCTGTCCCCTTATGTCGCTGAGGAAGTTGCCCAACAAACAGGCGAACCCAATCGTTGCTCCGTGCGGAAGCAGGGGATAGCATGTCTGTCCCTTTGGCCCGTGGCGCAATTTTTTCCGCTTCTTTTCCCTTGCTTCTCCAATCCCGAACAGCGACAATATTACGTGTTTATTTTTAAAGCATTAGGTATTAACCTACTTACCCAAAGATTAGACATTCGAAGAGGGAGAACACTTATGAAGAGGGTTGCACGACTTATTCCAGTATTAATTCTGATTGCTGTTGTTGTTGGCATGAAGATGCACACAAAAACTAAGGCGAGTGCAGAAATCAAATCCCTAGCCACTCAATACATCGCATCTATTCCCAAATATCGCGCAAATAAGCCGATCTACGATGATCTCTTTTCAACACAACATAAAGAGGCCTTTAATCAAGCATACTCTTTTGGAGGGCGCTATTCTTCCTCAAAATTTGATTGGATTAAATACAAAGCATTCTTGCTGGCTCTCATGGCAAAAGAAGCGAAATTAAAGGGAAATGATAAGATTGCCTCTGATCTGACAGCCTTCTCAAAAGCAGAGAATCTGCCAGGGGTGGTATTTCATAATTAAATTCCGAGCGACGAATCGGGCGGCAACACAGGGGAAAACATGCCATTAGAAATTTCAGACTGTATTGATATGATCGTCGCGACACAAGAAGGCCGCCTTCAGTTGGTTATTACTGATTCAGGCCCAGCCGGGCGACGCTTTATTTCCAGTGCAATTCAAAGGGCACAGGCCCTGAGGCGGGTGCGGTCAGTGTCACGGCCAGCAGTTCTGGCGTTTCGAGGGCTGCCTTGCATGCCACCCCGCCCTCCGCACGCGCCGTGTCGAACGTATAACCTGGCGGGATGCGAAAGCGCAAGGTCAACGGAAAGCCCTTCACTGCGGCCACTGTTCCCGCGAGCGTCTTTGACCCCGCATCCCACGCGAGCGCCTTCAACTCGACACCGCCCTGCGTGAGGTGTCGGTCGCTGCTGAGGAACTGTGGGTGCGGGGTCGCCCGATGCACCGCCAGCAGGCGCGTGCCATGTCCTGGCACCTCCACCTCGAAGCGCCCCGAGCGTACACCGTGGCTTGTGCCGGTCCAGAACTCGTACACGGCGTAGCCCGCCTCCGGGTCGAGCCCGAGTTCCGCGAAGTCGAACCCCTTTTGCGCCGGGGCCTCTTCCCAGTTGAAGAGCGCCACCACATCCCATGTTGCGAAGGGGCGCGCGATCTTGAGGTTCCAGACAGGCAAGAGACGGAAGACCGGGTAGAGATCCAGCGGACGCACATTGCAGACCGGCAGCGTCTGCTGCAGCAAACGCATGCGCTCCGGCGCGAGCCCTGCGAGCTTGTCGCCTGAAAACATCATCTGCCCCGGAAGTGCCACCACGGTCGTGGAGAGCCGGGCCTGCTCGATGCCCAAAAAATCACCGACCAGTAACGTGTCCGGGTCGGAGTAGAAGACGATGTTGTGAGCGAAAATCTGGTTTAGTGTGCAGGTCGCCTGAGTGAGCAGGTTCGCCCATTTAGGCGGCTGGTTTGGATGTACGATGTCTGCGCCTGTGCGCGCCGCGTCGGCCATGGCGACCTCTGCACCCGTGAAATGGCCCTGGCACGCCAGAAAGATGCGGTCCGGGCCGATGCCCTCGCGGAACGCCTTGACACAGCGCTCGAACGGGTTCGGACAGGCGGGGTCCTTGAACCGGGCCCGGATCTCCGGGCGCTCGAAGAAGTGTGCGCAATAGCCGCGGTTGCGGCCTGACATGCCGTCGATCTTGAAGAAATCATAGCCCCACTCCCGCGACTGGATGCGGTGGATCTCGCGCAAATGGTCGATCACCTCCTGCTGCGACGGATCGATCGTGTACTTCCCGTTCCATGTCGAGATCGGCTTGCCTTGCTCGTCATGCAGGAACCACGCCTTGTGTGCGGCGTAGAACGCGTCACTGCCCGTGCCGAAGGGCGCGGTCCAGATCCCCGGGCGGAACCCCAGCGCGCGGATGTCATCCGCCAGCTTTTTCATCCCCCCGGGGAACTTGCGGGGACTGGGCGTCAAGCTCAGGTTGTCGAAGGCGCTCACGGGCAACTGGTCGGAGTTGTCCTGCCACGACTCGATGGACCAGAACTCCATACCGAACGGTTGCAGCTGCGCCTGGCCGATCCGTGCCTCGGCAAGATTATCCGCTGCCGTAGCTTTGTCAAAATAGGTGTTCCACGACATCCAGCCCGTGGGCGCTGAGGGGCAGCGCGTCCGGTCGAGGGGTCGATAGTACGGGATATAACGGCGGCGGTAGTAGTCGCGCTCGACTGTGAAGGTCCAGACGGACTCAGACGCCTCCTCGATCCGCGCGCGCAGCGACACGCCATACACGCCCGGGCTTTTTGTAGTCAGCCGCCGCTGCGGCGCGCTGATTAGGAGCGCACGGTCGAGTTGCGGATCGAACAGCGCGTTGTTCAGTGCAGAATCGGCAGGCCCCGACGCAAGCTGTAGCACGCGCGATGTCTTCAAGGGTTCCGTACGGCAGGCAAAGCTCTCGGGTGTGAAGACGACATCGCCTACGAACTGAAGTTCGCCGCTGTAGTTCTGCGCTGTCCGGTGATAGACCAGCAGTTCCAGCCGGTCGCCGTTGTCCACGAAGGCGAGATACCCCTGCACGTCACCCCGCTCGTCGAGCAACGCCAGCCGCGTGCGCATCGCATCACGCGGCGCGACCACCCGCCACCGCTTCTCCCCAACGGAAAAACCGAGGGTGCCGCTGATGTGCACCGAGCCTGCATCGTGCGCGAGTTCCAGCCGGGCGTCCGCTTCGTTGAACGTCAGGTTCCAGTTTCCAAGTGCCAGTGCGAACAGCCCCACAGCCATATTGAGCATACATTCCCCTGTCTTACCCGGTAAGGCGTATTGGAAAGAACGGACGTGCGGCTATATTACGTGTATCGCAAGATCTCGTCGATCGTGGTATAGCCGTCGAGGACGTTTCGGATGGCGTCTTCACGCATGGTCCGCATGCCCAGTTCGCGGGCGCGTTCACGGATGAAGAGGGTCGGGCGGCGTTCGTTAATGAGGTCTCGGATGGGATCCGTGACCCGCAGATATTCGAAGACGCCTTTACGGCCTTTGTAGCCGGTCCCGCTGCATTTGGTGCAGCCTTTGCCGTAATAGAACTGGCGGTTGCCGACATCTTCCGGTTTCAGCCCGAGACGGGCGATGGCCTCGCTGTCAGGGGTGAAGGCCTCTTTGCAGAGCGGGCAGATGGTGCGCACGAGACGCTGCCCCAGCACGGCTTCCAGGGTCGAGGCGATGAGATAGGGTTCCACGTTCATATCGATGAGACGTGTCACGGCGCCCGAGGCGTCGTTCGTGTGAAGCGTGCTGAAGACCAGATGGCCCGTGAGGGAGGCCTGAACCGCGATCTGCGCGGTTTCAAGGTCGCGAATTTCACCGATCATCATGATGTCCGGGTCTTGACGCAAGAAGGCGCGGAGCACCTTCGGGAAGGTGTTGCCCGTACTCGGGTTGATCTGCACCTGCACGATGCCGTCAATGTCATATTCGACCGGCTCTTCGGCGGTGAGCAGTTTGGAATCAATCTTGTTGATGCGGCCGAGACAGGAGTAGAGTGTGGTCGTCTTGCCGGAACCGGTTGGCCCTGTGACGATGATAATGCCATTGGGTTTTTCCACATCCATGGTGAGGTTTTCGAAGATGTCTTCCGGCAGCCCGATATTTTCAAGGTCCAGCGACACCACACTACGATCCAACACACGTAGCACCACGCTCTCGCCGAACGAGGTCGGCAAGCACGAAACACGCAAATCGATCTGCTTGCCTGCCACGGTTAAGGCGATACGTCCGTCCTGGGGGACGCGGCGTTCAGCGATGTTCAGGCCAGACATGACCTTGACGCGGGAGATGATCGGAAGAGCCAGACGCCGGGGCGGCGGGGCCATTTCATAGAGTGCGCCATCCACACGGTAGCGGATCTTGAAATCTTTTTCAAACGGTTCGAAGTGGATGTCTGAGGCGCGGTCCGTCACAGCTTGATAGAGGACCAGGTTCACAAAGCGGATCACAGGGGCGGCGGAGGCGGCAGACTCGATGCTCTTCTCGTCCATGCTGTCGTCAGCGCCCAGTGCGACGTTGTTCGCCATGTCCGAGTCGAGACTGTTAATCATGTCCGCGACCGTTGCACTCTCATCGCCATAATATTCAGAGACGCGCTCGCGCACATCTTTCTCATGGGCGAAGACAAAGTGGATATCCTTGGTCAGCACGAACATGAGTTCATCCATGACATGCGGATCGACGAGGTCGCACGTGGCCAAGGTGATGGTGCCTGCTGTCGCGGCGACCGGGACGATCATATACATGCGGGCGATGTTGCCGGGGACGCTTTCGATAATATCGGAGTTCAGTGTCGCCGTGGTCAGGTCAATCACTTCGCATCCTTGGTAGGAGGCCATCATGCTCAGCATATCGTCTTCCGTCACATAGCCTGTTGTGACGAGCAGCGTACGGATCGACTTGCCGCTGCGCGTATGTTCCTCACGCAACTCATCGACCTGCTCGTGATCGATGATACCGTTGCTGGTCATCAAATCCAAAAGAGGCTCGTAGGTGAAAACAGGTTCGGCAATGGGTTCATCAGGCATAAGTATTAACCTCTTCCTTTGGTTTGGAGTTCAGATTTCAGCTTCTGAACCAGCGTGTCAGGGTCCTGTGACTTGGTGACGAGGTCATCGTAGGAAATCAGTCCCGCCATGTAGAGTTCGAGCAGATGGGAGTCCAGGGCGATCATGCCAAACTTGGCGCCCGTCTGGATATCCGAGGTGATCTGGAAGGTCTTGTTGTCGCGGATACGGGAGCGGATGGAGGGCGTTGAGATCATGATTTCAAACGCGGCGACGCGGCCCGGTTTGTCCGCACGCGGTAAGAGGAGTTGCGAGATCACAGCCACGATACTGACGGAGAGCTGCGTACGAACCTGCTCCTGCTGGTCAGTCGGGAAGGCGTCCACAATACGGTCGACCGTTGCGGCCGCGCCGGTCGTATGCAGCGTGGCGAAGACCAAGTGTCCGGTTTCAGCAGCGGTGATGGCCGCCTGCATGGTTTCGAGATCGCGCATTTCACCGACGAGAATCACATCCGGGTCTTGGCGCAGCGCGCGGCGAATCGCCTCTGCAAAGGAGGGGACGTCTGTGCCGATTTCACGCTGGGTGACAATCGACTTCTTGTGCGCATGGTAATATTCGATCGGGTCTTCAACCGTGATGATGTGCACGTCGCGCTCGTTGTTAATGATGTTCAACATGCTGGCGAGCGTCGTGGTCTTGCCCGAGCCCGTGGGCCCGGTGACGAGGATGAGTCCGCGCGGTTTAAAGAGGAGTTCCTGCACCTGCTCCGGTAGGCCGATTTGCTCCAGGGTGAGCAGCTTGCTGGGAATCTGGCGCAAGACGAGTGAGTAGTTGCCGCGCTCCTTGAAGGCGCTGACGCGAAAACGGGCGACATCTCGGAAGGGGAGCGCATAGTCGGTGCCGCCGACACGTTCGATCTCGTTCATGCGCTCTTCAGGGGTGATGGACTTGACAAGTTCATACGTGTCTTCCCGTGTAAAGGGCGGGACGTCCAGGGGCGTGAGCGAACCGTGGACGCGCAGCATCGGCGGTACGCCTACGCGGATATGCAGGTCCGAGGACCCTTCGTCTACGGTTGCCTGCAACAAATCGTTCATGGTCATTTCGAGGCTCATTAGTCTGCATCTCCCATGGTTGCGCGTAGGACTTCTTCAAGCGAGGTCATGCCTGACGCAATTTTCAATATGCCATCTTCACGTAAGGTGCGCATGCCCATTTCGCGTGCGCGTGCACGTAAAATTGTGGCAGGCGAATGATCGAAGATCAGGCGCTGGATGGTGTCATCGATCATGAAAATCTCAAAGATACCTTTACGCCCCTTGTAGCCGTTGTTGCTGCAGTTCGGGCAGCCTGTTCCCTTGAACATCTTTGTCCCGGCCACGCTCTTGCCGATGGCGCCGAGCATCTTGATTTCACGGTCTGTCGGGGTGTATTCGGTCTTGCAGTTGGTACAGATTGCGCGCACCAGGCGTTGGGCCATGGCGGCTCGGAGCGCCGAGGCGACCAAGAAGGGCTTCACGCCGATATCCAGCAGACGGGTGACAGCGCTGGGGGCGTCATTGGTGTGGAGGGTGCTGAAGACCAAGTGACCTGTGAGCGCGGCTTCCATGGCGATGTCCGCAGTCTCATGGTCACGAATTTCACCGATCATCACGATGTTCGGCGCCTGACGCAAGATGGAGCGGAGCGCGGTGGAGAAGTCCAGCCCCACATCGCGATTCACGCCGACCTGGTTGATGCCGGACATCACATATTCGACGGGGTCTTCAACCGTAATGATTTTACGGTCCGGCAGGTTGATCTGTCCCAAGCACGCGTAGAGCGTCGTGGTCTTACCGGAACCGGTCGGGCCGGTCACGAGCAGCACGCCGTCCGGCAGGGTGATCAGGCGTTCAAATTTGTTCTGGTCGTCTGACAGGAAGCCCAGCTGCGGCAAGCCGAGCGAGAGGTTGGTCTTGTCGAGAATACGCATGACGATACTTTCGCCGTGGTTCGTCGGCACGGACGAGACACGCAAGTCGAGATCGCGGCCTTGGACCTTAATCTGAATACGTCCGTCCTGCGGAATCCGTTTTTCAGAGATCTTCATGTTCGACATGATCTTGATGCGGCTGAGGATGGCGGCCTGAAGGCGCTTGTTGGGGCTGTCCATCTCGCGCAGGGCGCCGTCAATGCGGTAACGCACACGGAAGGTGCGTTCCATGGGTTCGAGGTGAATGTCCGACGCGCGCATCTTGACCGCCTCGGTGATGATCAGGCTGACGAGACGAATAATCGGCGCATCGGAGTCCTTGGAGTCGGAGGTCACCTCTGACTTGTCTTTTTCCGTGACATCGACGTTGGGATCATCCTTGTCAAAGATGTTTTCAAATTCCGGGGGATAGAGCTTGTCCACGGCCGCCTTCACTTCGAGGCGCGGCGCAATCACGGCGTCCACATCGCGCTTGAGCACATAGTGAAGGCTGTCGACCGTGTCGTAGGCCATCGGATCGCTGAGGGCGACGGTCACAGAGGTGTCCGTGGCGAAGACCGGGACCACGCCATACTTGCGGGCGAGATCGCTGGGGATGATATCCTTCACCGAAGGGTCGATGGCGTCTGCGTTGACATGGACATACTGCATGCCAAATTGTGTCGCAATCATTCCCAGGACGATATCTTCGGTGACCGCGCCCGTCTGGATCAGAATGTCCAGCGTGGTCTCTCCCTCCTGCTTGAGCGAATTCATCACAGCCGTCACCTGCTCAGGCGAGACGTATCCCTGCTCCTGCAAGAGTTCCAAGACATAATCATCATTTGAAGTCACAGTGGTTCTCCCATCTTCTCGAAAAGTCCAATCTGCCAGTCATGTTGCCACACACAAACTTTCATGACCTCTTTTTGAAAGCGACTAAATTACCCTTTTAATCGAATTCAGACAAGTTAATTATTGCTCCAAAGCCTTGGCGACTAAATCACCGGAATCGCATCAGGCCGATTTCAAACATCATATCGTCGCAAATCTTCTGCCGTGATATCCTTTGCGGGCACAAGGACATAGTGTTTCTGGTCAATAATCCTAACATCTTCACCCTCCATCGTCAGTTCAAACATCGCCAGCCGATCATCCCCCAGCAGATGCACGGAAACCGCCCGGCAAAGGAGATCGGGAAACCTTTCCCGGCAAAAAGCGATATCTTGTTCCGTTTGTACGACGCCATGTCGGTCTTTTGCTGTTTTTGCTTGAACGGGAACAATAAACTGCCTCCCTCTCCGGTCAACCCCGACATACAGCTCGTCAATCTCTATCTGGCCAACACTTGAAACTGTTGTCCTCAGATGATTTTGCATGGAATGCGCGGTTATCCCAAGGAAAATATCGACAAGCCTATTGTAGCGAACCTTTGCCAGCATGGCTTGTTCGTCATCGAAAGCATTTTTTATAAGGATTTCGGGTGTGGCATTCGGGATTTTGATCGGCAAAAGATGAATATCAGGCTCAATCTTTACGTGTGGCGACTGTTTAAAGCAATACTTCCCTTTGCCTGCGCCTCTGATCATCCAGGACAATCCTTTTTTGGCTGTCTTCGTCACGGAAGCCGGAAGATTGGTTCGGTAACGAAAAGAATAGATGATATCTCCCAGGTTCTTCGGCAACATAATGCCAAGCTCGGTTGCGGTTTTCTCTAATTCGTCTCTCAGAAAACAAAACTCATTCACCCCTGTTTTGTAGTGTTTAAAGAAGATCGCTTCTAAAAGCTGTTCATATCGATTGAGAACTGTTTTCATACCGCTACCTTTTCTTTTTTACGAGTACGCTGAGCTATAACTGTCGAGGATACACTAAAATGATTCGCCGCTTGTTTCATGTCGAGGGACAATAACGCAGGGTTTCCAAGCGAAATGGGGTTGGTGTGATATTTAGGTGAGATGCCCAAGGCCTGTATAATTTCTGATGCGACGGCCCGTCCAAGCAACGGAGGAACACTGTTTCCTATTTGACGGAAGCCATGCCATTTCGTCACATGGAATCTGAACCAATCTGGATATGAATGAATGCGTGCTGCCTCTCGTACCGTGATGACTCTCGGATAAACAGGATGAATGGGGCGCGGCGAGGTAAAGGCCCCGCGCGCACTGTCTGTCCCGGCCCGCAGTGTATTGCATAAACCTTTCAGATCGAGTTTGAAAAATCGGCTAATCGGCTCTGTCATGCCGGACTCGGCTAATTCAAAGCGGCGCACGGATTCTGCCGTATGCGTTGTACGTAAACTGGATGTTAATAAATCGGGATTACAGGTTCGAGAATAACTAAAGTCCGCCGGATCATGCTCCACGCCTTTAAGATATTTTGAATAGAGCGATTTCGGCTTCCATTTGACATGGGTTGTGTCGGAGTCCATCAGCTCTTCAAAATCGTCTGCATTTGGAAGGTCGCCGATCGCTTCACCTACCGTAACCGTACGTTGCTGCTCAATAGGATAGACGGGGGCTGCCTGATCCTCGCGATACGCGAGCAGGAAAAGCCGTTGTCGGTTCTGCGGAACACCATAGTGAGCCGCATTCAGAACACGATAGGGCTGTACAACCTGATATCCGATCAACTGGAGCGCTTCAATTAATTCGTGCAAGAAGGTGACATGATTACCAACCGTCAACCCCTTCACGTTTTCGAAGACACAATATTTCGGGGCCAAATCTTTGACAAGTCGCACATAATGATAGACAAGCTGATTGCGGGGATCATCAAAGGCTCTCTTCCCAATCAGCGAGAATCCCTGACAGGGTGCTCCCCCGCAGACAACATCCACAGGGCGATCAGCTATCCCGGACCTCTCTCGGATGAGTTGGCCCGTGAGATCACGAACATCTGCGCAGATGGACGCTGAATAGGGAAAGTTAAATTCGTGTGTTGCACAATGGATCGGATCAATCTCCACACACGCTGCAACATCAAAACCCGCTTGCTCAAAGCCCAGAGACAATCCTCCTGCACCGGCAAATAAGTCAATGGCTATGGGGCGTTTCTTAGCAGGCGAACAATAGACATGATCTGCTCCAGACAGTCGCGAGGGCTGAGCATCATCAATAGGCCAAAACATAAATTGACCCTGAGAGAGAAGATGCGGTTGTGACTCAAACGTTAAAACACATAACCCCGCCCGCTCCAATTCAGTCTGATATCCTGTTGCGCTCTCATAAACAGAAGACGCATACGAATCAACATCGAAAACGCGCCGTTGATTCATTCGTGCATACGAAACCAGCTCTTTTACTTTATACGACCTACTCATAAATTCGTTCTAGTTTCCGTTAAATCGACCGTATGTTGCAAGCCTAAAATCAAGCAGGTATTATTCCAAGGCTTTTGCGACGAGTTCACCGACCAGTTTGGGGTCGGCTTTGCCTTTGCTGAGTTTCATGACCTGCCCCACAAAATAACCAGCTGCGGCCTTTTTGCCCGCTTTATAATCCTCGACCGATTTCGGGTTCGAGGCGATGGCTTGCTGCACAAACGCTTCCAAGGCAGAGGTGTCGCTGACCTGTCCGAGACCGCGCGCCTCGACCAGCGCTTTGGGCATGCCTCCCTTCTCGAAGAGCTCCGGAATCAGCTCCTTGGCGGTCGGGCCGTTGATCACCCGTTGATCCGCCAACACGATCAATTCCGCCAGGGAGTCCGGGGTCAGGGCGCATTCGCCAATCGACTTGCCGCTTTCCGATAAAAGGCGCATGACCTCGACCATGAACCAGTTGGAGACGATTTTGTAAAGATTCTTGCCGCAGCGCTTGGCCGTCGCCTCGAAGAAGTCGGCGTTCTCTTTGGCGTCCGCGAGCACGCCCGCGTCATATTCCGGAATGCCGTACTCCTCCATCATGCGCGCACGGCGCAGGGAGGGCAGTTCAGGCAGCTCCGCGCGCCACGCTTCAATCTGCGCTTCGCCCAAGGCGATGGGCACGAGGTCAGGCTCCGGAAGATAACGGTAGTCATGCGCATTCTCCTTGGAGCGCATGGACTGGGTTTCGTTAATATCTGGCTCCCAGCGGCGGGTCTCCTGGATCAGGCTCTGGCCATGGGTCACAGCATAAGTCTGCCGGGCGATCTCGTAGTTTGCGGCCGCATAGATGCCCTTGAAGGTGTTCATGTTCTTGATCTCCACCTTCGTGCCGAGCTTCACCTGCCCTTCAGGCCGGATGCTGACGTTGACGTCCGAGCGCATGTTGCCCTCTTCCAGATTGCAGTCGCTCACGCCCGTATAGACCAGGATCTGCTTCAGCGCCTGCAAATAGGCCATGGCCTCGTCCGGGGAGGAGAGGTCCGGCTCGGAGACGATCTCCATGAGCGGCGTGCCGCCACGGTTGAAATCCACGCCGCTGAATTGTCCATAGTGGTTGATCTTGGCTGCGTCTTCCTCCAAGTGGATGTGGTTGATGCGGATGAGCTTGGGCCCGGCCGGGGTCTGAATGGTCACGCCGCCGCCCAGGCAGAGCGGGTGGGTGTTCTGCGAAATCTGATAGTCCTTCGCCATGTCCGGATAGAAGTAGTTCTTCCGGTCAAAGGTGCTGTGCTTGTTGATGGTGCAGCCCAGCATCAGGCCGGACATGACGGTCAGTTTGATCGCTTCGCGGTTGGCCACGGGCAGGGCGCCCGGATAGCCCAGGCAGACCGGACAGACGTTCGTGTTGGGCTCTTCGCCGAACTTCAGGCTGCAGCCGCAAAACATCTTTGTCGCAGTCTTTAACTGCACATGCGTCTCAAGTCCTATGGTGGTCAAATATTTCATGGTCTATAACTTCAAAAGAATTGCCTTATTGCGTGATTGCCTTATTGCCTTATTAAAACTTTGTCGCGAGCTTTGTCGCGAACTTTGTCGCTTGAGTCATGCTCTTAACCTTTCATAGCCTGCCCCAACTCGCAAAAGGGTGGGTTCCCCAAAGGCCGGGCCCAGGAGTTGCAGGCCGATGGGCAGGCGGTCGTGGGTCATGCCGCACGGGACGGACAAGCTGCAAAGGCCCGCAAGGTTGGCCGGCACGGTAAAGATGTCGCCCAGATACATCTTGAGTGGATCATTCGTGGCGTCGCCGATCTTATAGGCCGCTGTTGGCGCCACAGGCGTCATCAGCACGTCGCAGTGCTGAAAGGCGTTTGAAAAATCGTTCCGGATGAGGGTCCGGACCTTCTGCGCGCGTCCATAGTAGGCATCGTAGTAGCCGCTGCTCAGCACGTAGGTGCCGAGGATGATGCGCCGCTTGACTTCAGTGCCGAACCCTTCGGCGCGGCTCTTGGCGTAGAGGTCGAAGACGGATCCCGGATTGGCGGTGCGGTGTCCGTAACGGACGCCGTCAAAGCGCGCCAGGTTGGTGGAGGCCTCCGCCGTGGCGATGATGTAGTAGACAGCAATCGCATATTCCGTGTGCGGCAGGCTGACCTCGACGATCTCCGCGCCGGCCTTTGCACAGGTGTCAATGGCCGCGCGGATGGCGCTCATCACCTCAGGGTCGGTCCCCTCGATGAAGTACTCCTTGGGCATGCCGATGCGCAGCCCCTGGAGTCCGCCTTTCAAGGCTGCCCGGTAATCAGGGGCCTCGACATTCGCCGTGGTGCCGTCATGGCTGTCCACGCCGGCCAGGGCCTGCAAGAGGATCGCGGCGTCCTCGACGGTCTTGGTCATGGGGCCCACTTGGTCGAGTGACGAGGCATACGCGGTCACACCATAGCGCGAGACGCGTCCGTAAGAGGGTTTCAGGCCGACGCAGCCGCAGAAGGAGGCTGGCTGGCGGATGGAGCCGCCGGTATCTGTCCCGAGCGCTGCAAGCGCGGTTCCAGCAGCCACGGCTGCTGCAGATCCGCCGCTGGAGCCCCCGGGCACGCGCGCGAGGTCGTGCGGGTTGCGCGTCGGCTTGAACGCCGAGTTCTCCGTGGAGGAACCCATGGCGAACTCGTCCATGTTCGTGCGTCCGGCAAAGACTGCGCCTGCGGAACGGAGGCGTGCTGCGACAGTTGCATCATACGGCGAGATATAGCCTTCGAGCATCTTGGAGGCGCAGGTGCAGGGCTGGCCCTCGACATTGATGATGTCCTTGATGGCGACCGGGATGCCGAGCAGATCGTTGTCTTGCCCGGCGCTCCGTGCCGCATCGGCGGCTGTGGCCTGCTTCAAGGCGCCTTCAGCGTCCACGGTCAGGTAGGCATTGATCGGACCATCTTTTTCAGCAATGGCCTCCAATACGCTCTGCGTCAGTTCAACAGCGGAGAAATCGCGCTTCCGCAATCCCTCTGCTGCCTTGGAAATAGTCAGGGTGTCAATATTCATGCAATGTCCATGTAAAAAATGAGGCCTAAAAGGTAACACAGCCACCCCTCGGATGTCAACGCCGCAAGGGGTGCGAAGGAAGGTAAATTCGGCAAATTCCGCTTGCGCTGAATTCCGAACCGTCCTATACTTGCCGCACATTGCATAAAACGTTAATCAATGGCAGGAGAGAAGCGCATGCTTAGGAAATCAATGGGCGGGATCGTTGCGGTGTCTTTGTTCATCCTTTCGGTGTCTGCCGTTGCGGCCAACGACAAAAAATTAACCATCGGATTAATAGGCGACTCCACTGTTGCCAGCACATACGGATGGGGGCCTGCTTTAACAAATCGGTTTAACGACCGCGTGACGGTGCTGAACTATGCAAAAAACGGGGCAACCCTGGAGTCGCTGTCCAAGAAGCTGGATGAACTCATCACGCACAAGCCCGACTATATCCTGGTCCAATTCGGACACAACGATATGAAGGTCTACGATGCCAAGACCTACAGCGCGAAATTGAAAGATTATGTGGAGCGGATCAAGCGAGGGGGGTGCAAGCCGATCGTTTTGAGTTCGGTCACGCGCCGTACATTTGATGAGCATGGCAAGATCGTTTCGATTGTCATGCATGGAGACCGCTCATTGCCTGCTTTTGCGCTTTCGGCTAAAGCTGTGGCCAACGAGGAAGCGGTCCCCTTTATAGATCTCAACACGCTCAGCATTGAGCATCATAACAAGCTGGGCCCGGAGGCCAGCGCAGCGTACAACTTCAACAAAACTGACGCAACCCACTTTAGTAGCAAAGGAGCCGAAGGCACTGCCGAGCTGGTTCTCAAGGAACTCAAGGGGATCGTCCCGGAACTGACAGCCTATCTTATTGATCCCCTGCAAACGACTCCCGGCGACGTCCCAAAGGCCACGCCGGAGAAGTGATGCTCGTTAGACAAAAGAAAGAGATTGCCGTAAGATGCAGTATGATGTATAGTCATACCATAAAAATTAAGGAGGTCTTATGGCTGTAGCAAAAATAGCTATCACACTCGAACAAGACATTCTGGGTGATCTGGATCGGCTCGTTAGACGGCATGTATTCCCTAACCGTAGCCGCGCCATTCAAGAGGCTGTCCGAGAGAAAGTGGCACGTCTTTCTGTAAACCGACTTGCCCATGAATGCGCAAAGCTTGATCCGAAGGTGGAGCAGGCTTGGGCCGAGGAGGGCATGTCGAAGGAGGTCGCCTCATGGCCAGAATATTGAGAGGCGATATTGTTTGGGCCGATCTGAATCCGGTCAAAGGCCATGAGCAGTCAGGACTACGCCCAGCACTTATTCTTAGCCCGGAGATTTTTAATGATCGGTCAGGCACTGTGATTGCAATGGCGCTGACAAGTCAGCCCCAGAAAGCGGGCTTCCCCTTAACCATGGAAATCACCAGCGTTCCCCTTCCAAAGCCAACGTGGGTCAAAATAAGCCAGATCAGAACACTCTCCGTTGAGCGCCTTGGCAAGCGCATGGGACATGTGTCAGATGACGAGATGAGTCAAATCATCGAAGGCCTAAACGAAATAATTGGCGAACCAATACATTCAGGTTATCGGCGCTAGCGCGCCTCAACCTGGCTTGAGACGTTGGGAGGATATCACGATGAAAATGGCGAAATACATGATGGTCATGGCGGTCGTTGCGCTTTTCTTGGCTGTCCCTGCCTGGGCGGCAGATGAAATCCAAAAGTCCTTTGGACGGAAGATGCTTGAGGGGTTTCTGCCCCTTCCGATCATCTTCGGATTTCTATACTTTTTCCTGCGCCGAGTTGGACGACGCAATGAACCCTACATGGAGAGAGCCACGGTCCACATGGATCGGATTGAAAAACAGAATGACGAGATCATTGGGCTTCTCAAAGAATTGGCAGAGAAGCAGCGAAATCCAGAACAAAAAACGGTCAAATAATCCGCTGTCCGCTATGCGTCTTCCACGATCTTGGGAAGTTTGACTTCGTAGTTATTGCGCGCGGGGGCGTTGGAGAGGGCGGTCTCACGGATGGTGGAGGGCACGACCACATCGTCCCGGAAGACATTGACCTGTCCCTGTCCGTGGAGCGTCGGCTCAATACCGGAAACATCGAGTTGGGCTATTTTTTCCACGTAGTGGACGATGTTCTCCAACTGTTTTTGAAAAGCCTGCGCCTCTTCAGGCGTCAGGGCCAGGCGCGCCAGTTCGGCGACGTAGGCGACATCAATCGTTTGACTCACGGGAATCTCCTTCATTGGAATGCTGGAATATCCGCCTTTGCCAAGGCTCCGGCGGACAGGCGGGAATGTTGGAATGATGGGAAGAGAAGCAGTCGGCAGTACCAGTTGGCAGTATCAAGTTTCGAGTTTCAAGTTTCAACAATCCAGTATTCCAAAATTCCATCATTCCATTATTCCTCTTTTATTTTATCGCCTCCCGCATATAGGGCAGGTATTGGCGGGTGTAGGCGATCATGGACCAGAAATTGAGCACGATGAGCAGGGCTTCAATGACGAAGATAAGCCACTGCGGCAGGAACCAGGGTTGATACGCCGCATAGACGTAGATGACCACGGAGGCCGGGAAACTGGCGGCGGTCCTGAACTTACCCAGCCAGTTCGCGCGGCAGTCCGCATTATACATGGTTCCGATCGAGCGGAGGAAGCTGACCCACTGGTCGCGCAGGATATAGAGGACCGTAAAGACCAGCATGACCAAGGCATGGATGGTCTCGCTCGGCATGCGCCCCAACATCCACAGCAGCGTCGGGAAGACGACGAGGTAGAAGACCTTGTCCATCAGCGGATCAGCCAACGCGCCAAACTTGCTCACGACATTCCACTTCCGCGCGAGCATCCCGTCGAAGAGGTCGGTCAGACTCGCGGCTGAAAGGAATACCGCTGCCATAAAGATCAGCCAGGTCGCCATGGGATAGTACGCCTGGATGATCGCCGTGATCATAAAGAGAAATACCAGAGGAACGCGGCCGAAGGTGAGCGCATTGACAAAGAATCGTTTCGCTTTTTGGGTCTCAAGCATCTTTTCAATCTAAAAAAGCATCATTAATGGGGCCCCTCGACGACCTCGAGGGTCGGGGAGACAAACTCGCGCAACTTCTTTTGGATGAAATCCTGGCGCGTGAAGGGTGCGGATGTACAGCCTGCGCACATGCCGCGGAAGGCGATGACCACTTTGTCGCCCTCGATGTCGAGCAGTTCGATGTCGCCGCCGTCCCGTTGCAGTTGCGGACGGATTTCGCGGTCCACAATCTCCTCGATGAGCTTCATCCGCTGAATGTTCGACATTTTTTTGTGCACAGGAGCTGTCGGTTGCGCAGGGGGCGTTGAACGGTCGTTCTGAACAAGGTCGATCAGCTTCTGGATCTCGCCATGGCACATGCCGCAACCGCCGCCGGCCTTGCAATAGTTGGTGACCTCGTCGATTGTGGTCAGGCTGTTCTCGGCGATGACCCGGCGGATTTCGTTCTCAGAGACGCCGAAGCAGGTGCAGATGATGTGATCTTCGAGGTTCTTGACCATGGTCTCCCCGGTCTTAAAATTATGGATCGCGACATCGAGCGCTTCGCGTCCCATGACCGAGCAGTGCATCTTCTGGTTCGGAAGGCCGCCCAGGAAGTCGGCGATGTCCTTGTTCGTGATCTTCTCGGCCTCTTCGATGGTCTTGCCGATCACCATCTCGGTCAGGGCGGAGGAGGAGGCAATGGCACTGGCGCAGCCGAAGGTCTGGAACTTGACCTCCTGGATCCGCCCGTCCGGCCCCATCTTAAACATGAGGGTCAGGGAGTCGCCGCAGGCCAGAGAGCCGACCGTGCCGACGCCGTCAGGCTTTTCAATCTTTCCGACATTCCGGGGGTTCCGGAAGTGATCCATGACCTTTTCAGTATAATCCCACATAAAGCTCCTTCATCCTTCGTCTGTAAATTTTCCAAGTCAGGTGAAAAGGATACCGTTTTTTCGTGCTTCTGCAAAGCCTAAAGCGTTATTCGTCAGCAATTCTAATTATGGCTTTGGATACAATTAAGATTCCGCCTAAAGGCGGTACTCCGAACGGTTTTGTACAGGATTTCTTTCGTTTGGAGTTCCGCCTTTAGGCGGTCTCGGCCATAATTAGAATTGCTGGTTATTCGTTTGGGCGCGCGCGCATTCCCAGATTCATTTGCCTGAAGGATGCTTATCTGCTTTGTCGTGCTTCCCGCGTGGACACGACAGTGCACCAACACCAACATTTTAATTATCTGGATTGTCTTCTGCTTCAGGTTGCCGGGATAGCGAGCAGCCGCCCGCCTAACAGATCAGATGAGTTCCTCTGCCAGCATGAGGAAATATTCCCGGCTCCAGATATCCAGTTCAGAAGGCGTCTTGATGAAAGGCAAGACATCCTCCTTGACCTGGTCAATATTCAGCAGCTCAATCCTCTTTTTGAGGAGTATCTTTACTTCGGCAATGGTTTGCGGGAGCGGTTCCTGAGGATGGCTCTGCTTCATGCGTTGGCAAAAATGGTGAAGGTCCACCTTGATACGATGCCGCGCATACCACTCCAAGTCATACCAGTCACGTCCCTTCACACGGTTTTTCCAATTTCGAAACAGGAGCGCATGCAGTTTCCCTGCATAAAGACATGGCAAATCAAAGCAACGGACGACAAATGAGAAGGGCAGCAGCAACGTATGATTCGCCGTCGTGAATCCCAAAGGGGGCGAGGTGTCCACCTCAATCTTAATCTTGACCGTCCGCTCCGTCTTAAAGGAGAGATTATAGACCGCCGTGTTATCCTTCAGAAAAGCGGATTCGATAGCGGAACGGAGGGGCTTATCCTTGCGCGTAAAGGTCACCTCCCTCCCGAGCGCCTTGAATTCTGCCATGATAGCCTCTGCGTAATCGTCCAGCGTGAACGACAGATCCTCCTTGAGCAGGGAAAAATCCATGTCCTCGGAAAAACGGGGCAGGTCATGAAAAAGATGCAGGCAGGTTCCGCCATAAAATGCGGCATGCGTGAAAAAATTCCCGCGATGAAGTCCTGCCAAGGTGATCTTCTGCATCACCTCATGAAGCGCGTTCCGATACTCCGCATCCGACTGGACCGAATAAGCCGCCATCATGGAATCAAACACATTCATGCTCAAGGACCTTTCGTAAGGATTGTAATTCAAGCGGCTTATGGTTGGTGGCTATGCATGCGTCAATAACAGCAAGGTCTGGACGCTTCAACTCCGATAAGTCCATGCGCATCTCATCCAGCAGGAAGGCTTGCATGGCGCGAGCAGAGGTAAGCCGCAACCGAGAACGCATCAGCAACAAATCGCACAAAGCCTTTTCCGGCGAAGCTATCAAAAACGTAAAGCGGTTCCCGGCAACCTCCTGCCTTATCCCGATGGAATAGTAATCGCTCGGGACCGTCTGATAGCTAAAGATTCCCAGGGGGGAGACGAACCGCTTCGCCCGCTTACTCACGACCGACTGCGTACTGACGACCCGTTCAGGAATGAGCTGATAGTAAGAGAGCGCCGTTTCAAGTGAAACATACGAAGGCCCATACAGATGGTTCGCAATCAGCGGCAGAGAGTAGCGTTCGCCCGTGATCTTGCTGGCAACACAATAGAGATCACGCTTTAAACGTACCAACTGACCTTGCTTCACCATATAGGCCAGCTTATCCTTCGGCGAATCATAATCCGAAAGTGTTCCTGAAAGATCGGACCCCGTCATGGGCACGGGACCAAAAACCTTCAATATTTCTGTAAGTTCTGTCATGATAAGCGTAATTATTCCGAACGACAGCGCAAATATTACACCAATCGGTGCTCTGGTGCAACCCTTATTTTGAGCTCTGAACCTGGAGAAGTGTCAATAAGTCTTAGAAGTGTCAGCCGGCTGACACTTACTTCAGCAACTCATCCGCCAGAAAGCCGGCATCGTATACTTTTCGCAGGGCTTCGATCATGACGTCGGCATTCACAGAGACGGCGCGGGCTTGCGTATCAGTATAGATGAAGTCCAGGACCAGGGACTGGATGTTGCCGTCAAAGATGATGCCGACAAATTCGCCCTTGGGGTTCACGACCGGGCTCCCGGAGTTGCCGCCGATGATATCCGCAGTGGAGACGAAGTTCATCGGTGTCTTCATATCGAGCTTTGATTTCTTCTCGATCCAGCGGGGCGGCAGATCAAACGGCGGCTGATTCTTGTGCTGGTCAGCCCGCTCATACAACCCGGCCAACGTGGTCTGATATGGAATTTTCTGCCCTTCCTGTTCAAAGCCTTTTACTGTGCCGAACGCCAGCCTCAACGTGAAGGTGGCATCCGGATAGACCGTCGTGCCTTCGAGTGCAAAGCGTGCCGCGGCAATCTTGCCGTAAGCCTGCTGCTTCACCTCGTCCTGCGTCTCAACAATCTTCCGCACGGCCCGCGCCTCACCATCCACCAGCCGGGCGAGTTCGATCATGGGGTCATGCGCGGCTTCAATATCCTTCGGTGTGCCTGCATAGAGCTTGCGGCGGACCGCGACATCCTTCACCTTTGTGCCAGAGACCAGCTCGGCTGCGCGCTCGGTGGGCGATTTCCCGGCTAGCACCTGCTTCACGAGCGGATGGGTATAGCCCAGGTTGCCGGCCAGCCAGGTCAGGGAAGCCGCCAGCTTGAGCTGCTCAAAATCATTGTACAGCGGCTCTTCGGAGAAGAGTTCCAATTCCAGCGACTCCTTGCCGGAATCGCGGAACTCGCGAAGCCGGTCGCCGTTGGGTTTGGTCTTCTCGTCCGCCGAGCGCAGCAAGGTCCTTGCAATGCCGAACAGCGTGCAGTTGAGACCGTGACCACTCTCCAGCAGGCGGTGCAGGAGCGCCTTTTCGCGAAGCACCTTCTGTGCGGCTGCAATCGTCTCCCAGGCGGCCAGGGCATCCTTCAGGTCAGGGTTTCCTTCCACACGCTGGCGCAGGAGCGTCTCATCAGCCTGTTTGTGCGCCATGATCTGCGGATCCAGCAAGCCGGCGAGCCCGCCCTCGCGCGCCTTGCGGCTGTTCTGTACGCCGAAGAGCACATCCCTCGCGCGGCGGGCGTTCTCCTCGCTGCGGGCGCTGTATGCGCCCAGCATGACTTCCAGGCGATACAGATACTGCAACGTATACGGGAAACGTTGATCACGCAGGTCGCCCAGTTCATCCAGGGTCAGAGACCGGGAAGTATGGCCGGGATGGCCCGAAACAAAGACCAGCTCATCCGCGGCCGGACCGGTCGGGCTGAATTTCAGGTAATGCTGGATCTGCGCGGGCTTGTTGTTTTCGTAGGCGCGGAAAAAACAGATGTCCAAGTTGAAGCGCGGGTATTCGAAATTATCAGGGTCACCTCCGAAGAAGGCGATCTGCTGTTCAGGCGCGAAGACCAGGCGCACGTCCGTGTACTTCTTGTAGCGATAGAGATGGTAGAGGCCGCCCTGGTACAAGGTCACCACGTCACTGCGCAAGCCTGTCTTTTCAAGCGACTCCTTTTCAATGGCCGCCATGACAGCCCGGCGGGCTGCAAAGGACTCCTCCGCTGACTGCTCAGGCTTGACCGCCGCCTTGACGCGGGCGGTCACATCTTCAATCCCCATCAGCACATTGAGTTCCAGGTCGAGGCATTTCTTCTCCTCGGCGCGCGTGCGGGCGATGAAGCCATCCCGCAGATAATTGTGCTGCTCGTCGCCGAATTTCTGCAGGCTGTCGGCCGCGACATGATGATTGGAGATCAGCAGGCCGTCCTTGGAGACAAACGAACCCGAGCCGCCGCTGTTGAAACGGATGGAGGACTTTTGCACATGCTCAAGCCAGGCATTGGACGGTTCAAAGCCATACTTATCCTTCAGCTGTTGGGACGGTGGCGTCGTATAGAGCCACATCCCTTCATCAGCCTGAAGCGCGCTGACGCTCAGGAAGAGCGCGCTCATCGAGAACAGAACAAAACGAACATTTCTTTTTTTCATACTTACTTGCCTATTAATTTCTTGGTTTCAGGGTTCGGTGTTCAGTATTTAACCACAAAGAGCACAAAGAACACAAAGAAAATCAAATAAACAGTGAACTGAACATTGAATGAACGCCTCCATTTTTCACTTTTCACTTTTCATTTCTCATTTTTTCAGATTGACTTTTATGCCGTCCGTGCTTAATGTGGCTGGGTCTAATACGGAAGGGACGGGGTTGGCCCCGTGTAGCGCGGGATGAAAAAGGCATCTGAAAAACCATCGCTGAGTGCATGGATTTTTAATTTTTTGACGCGTGGGCAGTGGCTGCTGTCCATGCAGGAACTCTCTTATCCGCGACGGATGGCGGTGAAGACGTTGCGCTTCGTGAGCTTGGTCCTGCATGGCTTCCAGCGCCACCGTTGCCCGTTGCACGCCGCCTCGCTGACTTACTATTCGTTGTTAGCCTTGGTGCCGGTCCTTGTCCTGGCCCTGGGGCTGACACGTTCGTTGGGCGGTGCTGACCTCTTGCGCCATCGGGCGAGCGCCCATCTGGACGCATGGCTTTCGCAGATGGAGCGCCCTGTGGTGCAGGCCAGCACCAATGTCCCTGCCCCGGCCTGGGGCGCAAAGACTCCGGAGCAGGTTGAAGTCGTCCGACTCTTCGGGAAGCAGGCTCGTGACATCACGGAGAAGTTGTTTAAACAGGTGGAGCACATTGACTTCCGGACGCTCGGTCTCATCGGGCTGCTCCTTTTGCTCTGGACCGTCATCGGCATGCTGGAAAAGATCGAAAACAGTTTTAACGAGATCTGGGGTGTGACCCGGTGCAGGTCGGTTGTGCGGAAGTTCACGGATTACACCAGCGTGAGCATCGTGCTCCCGATCCTGATCGTGGCGGCCTCCTCCATTCCTGTTGTCTCGCATGTCCTGGAGATTATGAACAAGACCCTGGGCAGTGTGACACCGGAAACGGTGCGCGGGTTCATGGGGGGCTCCTTCCTGAGGGCCGTGATCCCGCTTATGCTAGGCACGTTGATGTTCGCCTTCCTGCTGGGCTTCATGCCGAATGAGCGCGTCAAGATGCGTCCTGCCCTGATTGGCGGCTTTGTGACCATGCTCCTGTTCGCGGCCTGGCTGAAGATCTGCGCCATGCTGCAGGTGGGGATTGCGGGCAACAGCATGGTGTATGGCGGTTTCGCCCTCCTGCCGATTCTTCTGCTCTGGATGTACACGAGCTGGCAGATCGTGCTGATCGGCGCAGAGATTGCCTTTGCGTCCCAGAACCGCGACACCTATATCCTCGAGCAATATGCGTCCAAGGCAAGTCCCCGCACGCGGGTCATCCTGGCGTGCGCCATCTGCGCAGCGGCGGAAAAGAGCGCGCGCGAACAAGAGGGCCAACCCTTTGAATCTGACACCTTTGCGCGTCAGCAGGGCATTCCCCATGGCTTGGTCCGCGACGTGCTTGACAAGCTTGAGCGCAACACCATCCTTGCTAAAGTCGAGGGGGATGAAAACCGCTACCTGCTCTGCCATTACGGGGAAGGGCTGACAACCGATCAGATCATCACGGTCTTTTTGGATGACGGGGAGGCGCCGGATGTGCTGGGGGTCAATCGCCTGAAGGGAGAGGGCCAGGCCGTCGACCAGGCGCTCCACGCGCTCCTGGTCAAACACTTTGGCGTCTCCTTGCAGCACTTTGCTGAACAAAAAAAGGGCCATAAGCAAAAATGAAATTCCGAAAAGGGACGGATTCTGATATAGTTTAAAAATTATGGAAAAGAGGGATTTCAGGCCGGTGCGCAAGACGTTCCCGGTCAATACATTGATCGAGGGAAGGCGTGTGCTGGTCGTGGGCGGCGGGCGCGTGGGCCAGCGTAAAATTGAATTGCTGCTGGATGCCGATGCGCAGGTCGACTTGGTCTGCCCGGATTGCGTCCGCGAGTTGATCCAGTTGGCGGAGGCCGGCTGCATCACCTATCTGGCCCGTCGCTTTGAGGCGTCGGACATCGAGGGCGCTTCGCTGGTCTTTGCCTGTACGGACGACAAACATGTGAACCGGCAAATCCTGGAGCTTTCCAAGCAGGCGAAAGTCCCCTGCTGCTGCGCAGACGGGAACTGGCCGGACGGTGATTTTGTGACCCCGGCGATCATTCGCGCGGGCGAGGTGATGATTGCCGTCTCCACGAGCGGCAGGTCCTGCGTGCAGTCGCGTCTGGTCAAAGACAATCTGCGCAAACATCTGGATTCCATTGAAAGCTCGGACCTGCTGGTCCTGGGCACGAGCCATGCGTATCTGGGCATGGCCGAACGCGCGCCCTACCATCTGCTGTTGCGCGAGCGGGAGGAGCTGGGCGAGATGATCCGCCAGGTCTGGGGCGTCCATGAATTTCTGATCCTGAACACCTGCAACCGTGTCGAAATCGTCGCGGCAATCTCCAAGGAAGCGGGAACGTCCGGAATTCTGCGCCGCTTGATGCGCTTTGACCGGCTCTCCTCAGATCTCTTTTACATGAAGCATGGCTTTGATGCCTTTGCCCACGTCTGCAAGGTGACCGCCGGCATGGACTCCCAGGTCCCGGGCGAGGTGCATGTGGTGGCCCAACTGAAAGACGCCATTGACGAGGCCGTGACCCGTGGCTGGGCCGGCTCCCTCATCCGGGGCCTCTGCGACTCCGCGCTGCGCGTCTCCAAAGACGTCCGCGCCGAGCTGGGAACCCTGCTCGATGTCTCCGAGATCGAAGATGTGGCGCTGCGCTACCTGGATGCCAAGAAGGTTCAGCCGGGCACGGCGTTGGTCATTGGCTCCGGGGTGGTCGGACGCGGCGTGATGAAGGGGTTGCTTGACCGTCACTTTTCATGCATCTGGGCCTACCACTCCAACAAGCCCGAGGCGGAAAAAGGGGTCCGGGTTGTTCAATTGGACCAGCTTTCGGAGGTCTTACCCGAGGCGGATGTGGTGCTCAGTGCCGTGGATACGCAGTTGCCCGTTGTGACGGCTGCGGCGCACCAGCAGGTCTTGAATCCCAACGGCGTCTTTTTTGTCGATATCGGCATCCCCCGCAATATAGATCCCGCGTTCGATGCGTGCGGCGGTACTGTCCGCGTGGCAGACCTGGACGAGCTGAAACGCTGGTTCCGGGAGCAGAACGGCTCCTTGGATCGCGCAAACGCGATATGTGATCGCGTCCTCGACGCCAACCGCGAGAGCTACGAGCGCATTATCAAGAGCCTGCGGGGTGAATAGAGCCTTCTTTCACTTTTTCATTAATTTTAGAAATCTGCTTGAATCCCAGCTTCTGGATGTGGTAAAGTTTAAAAATATCTATCGATATTGTAGACAAAAAAGTCTCCTGATCGATTGAAAGGGGAAGGACATGAACATGAAAAATAGAATGCTGAACGCCGCAATCGGCGCATGCATAATCGCATCCGTTGCACAGGCCGTACCATCCTTTAACACCGTGACCTGGAGCGCGGTCACCGTAGGGGGCAACGCCTATCAAGACGGCCATGTCGAGCCGCCGGACAGTAACGACCCCAACTATAGCACGCCGCCCAACCCTGCAAAACTGGATATTGTCGGAAATGCTGCAAACCCTGCTGCATATTATGCTTATGACGGACAGTATATGTATTTCCGTATGCGCGTGGACAGCGATCCAATGGCTGGCGGGGCTATCAACAATGTCTGGCAGGCCGTTCTTAATACGGACGCAGACAATACAGCCGACTGGGTAATCCAGTGGGACATGACAGGTGATAACCAGGTTGAATTGGCCCGCGCTACGGCTGGCAGCCCCACGGATGTCACTGCTTGGAGCGCACTCGCGTATGTGGCTTCGCCCCATGTGGGGCCGACGGGTGGCGTGGCAACGGATTGGTATACGTACAATCCGAATGGCGACACCACGACGTTTGCTGATACGCCTGCAGGCTCGGATTATTTTGTGGACTTCGCTTTTGATAAGGCGACCTTTGATGCAACACTGACGGCCAATAGCGAAACACCTGTTGATTCCTTCCAGGTTGCTTTTGCAACGTCTTCACAGCACATCAACTCCAACAAGGATCTGCCGGATCAAGGCTGGTCTGACACGATCACGGTTCCGGAACCCACCTCGATGGCGCTGCTGGCCTTGGGCGTGACAGTGTTGGCGATGCGCCGCCGGAAGGTCTAAGTGTCTACCCCCATGCGTGGAACCTCGACCACAACAGGCGGTTCTGCAAACACGGCAAGCCGCCCTGATTTATGGAACACGGTGCTGACAAGCGCCGTGTTCTTTGTTTATCTCTGTATGGTGAGCCGCAGCGCCATGCCTGGCCGCTCCAGTGATCTGATCGCCAAGGCCTTGGACTTGGAGCCGCGGCTCGCCCCGGCCTCCTCCCTCTGGTTTCTCCTGACCCATCCCTTGACGCTGCTTCCACAACCGGTCTTGGCACTGAACCTCTTCAGTTTGGTTTGCGCAGTCGCCTGTGTCTATCTGACCGGCTGGCTGCTGCAGCAGGTCGTTTTGACCCGGTGTGATGAGAAGCTCATCCGTCGCGAGGAGGGGCGCACGTTAGCACGCATTGCAGCCTTGGCAGGGAGCGCCGCGCTCGCGTTCTCGCCACCCTTCTGGTCAGCGGCCTTGCGTGCCGACACCGGGACGCTAAACAGTCTCTTGCTCGTGATCTGGTTTGTCCTCGTATTCCGTTTTGCAGTGACCCTGCAGTCGCGCTGGGCCTTTGCTGTATTGCTCTGGGGCGGACTTGGAGCCTCTCAAAGCGTGGCCTACTTTTGGCTGACGCCCTTTGCGCTTTTCGGCTGTTTACGGATGCTCTTCCGCGCCCGCCGTCTCAGTTTCAAGTTGGCGGCACAATTGATCGCATCGCTCTTGGTGCCCTATTCAATCATCATGGTTGTTCAGTCGGCCAGTTTCCTTGGCACTGAGGGACATCGATTGACAGGCTTGCTCCCGCTCTGGCGGGTCGTCGCTGAGTTGATGTGGGGACAGGTGCTGCTGATGCGGCTCGGGGTGACTACTGACGGATGGCTCTTGGGCGTCTTGACGGTGATCGTGCCGTGGCTGGTCTGCGCCGGACTGCTGGTGTGGCCCCAAAAAACACGGGTGTCCCGCCAATGGGAGCCATTGTCGGATCATCCTGTACTGCATGGTTTAGCTGCACTGGCAGCAGTCGGCATCTTTCTCGATGCGCCCTTCTCGATGTGGTCCCTTCACGGTGAGCAGTTCCCATGGCTGACGCCGGTCCTCCTCTCTGCACTGACCAGCGGCTGGGTTGCGGCGTTTTGGTATCGCGCGGCAATGCAGCATCCGAAATGGAACGTATGGAAACGGCCGAGCATCGTGGTCCACGCCCCTTATGCAGTTCTGGCCCTGGTGGCGCTGATCCTCGTCAAAGGGGCGGTCTCCAACGGTTCAGAGGCCTCCGCGCTCCTGCGCTCGGTTGTTTCAGGCTATGTCGCCAAGATCGTCGATGCAACGGGCGGGCGCCCCTGGCTTCTGACTGGCGGCTCGCTGGACAGCATGATCCTGATTGATGCGCATCAGAAGGGTCTAGCCTTGAATGTCCTGAATGTGACGCGCATGTCCGACGAGATGTATCGCGACTATATGGCTGGCAAGTTCAGTGACCCCCAGCTTGCAAATGCGTGCCGCATCGGAATGAACCCGCTGGTGCGCCAATGGTTTGGAAACGGGACCAATCTTTCGGGTCAGGTTGCGATTCTGGCGCTGCCCGATCTCTGGTACGCGGCGGGCCTGCAACCGCAGCCGAACAGCCTCGTCTTTGTCGGAGACGACGCTTCAGGTAGCCTAGGCGCTACGCCGGAGGAGGTCTGGGCCCGGAACGTGGAGGGGTGGAACCAGATGGAACCGCTCGTTGAAAGCCGTAAAAGCGATCCGCCAGCAGTGGCCGCTTTCCGGGCGCATGCCCGTCGTCATGTGAGCTTTGTTGCGAATAATGCGGGGGTCTGGCTGGAGGACCACGGGAGGCCGGCGCTGGCCGGTCTGGCGTATGTGCGCGCACGTCACTATGAGCCCTACAACGTGAGTGCCCTTCTCAACCTGGGCGCGCTGGTCCGGCAAGGCGTCGTCACCAATGACGCGCCTGCTATCCTGGCGGAGCTGAAGACCTTGGTGGATGCCAAACCTAATCTCCAATGGTGGTCGTTGACGCGTCGCTACGGCTATGTGCGCCAAGCCGACGCGTATGCTGCCATGGGGCATGTCTGGGCGCTCTCGGGACAGCCGGGCATCACGGCAGCTGGCTTGAATCGGTCACTGACCCTCTCTTCAGATGCGAAGAAGAATGACTCGCAAGAGGCTATCCTGGCGCAGGTCTGCTTGGAGGAGGGACGGCTTGAAGAGAGCCGGATCATCTACGAACGCCAACTGGCGGTGCGGCCGGATGATGCGCGGGTGCTGATCGGGCTCGCTCAGCTCGCCCTTGCGACGAATGACACGGCAAGCGCCTGCGTCTGGCTGCGGCGAGCGGATAAGCCCGCCCAGCTGAAGGAGGGGCTGGACTTGGTCGTGGCCGGTCTCTACAGCCGGGCCGGCGATCTCGGACGGGCGCGCGTTCTGGCACAGGCCGCGCTCGACCGCTCCAACGATGATCTTGCGGCATGGGCCCTCATGGCGGGCGTGGCACTGGGCCAACGCGACACGAAGATGGTGGATCTCTGTCTGCGCGAGATTCACAGACTGGAAAAAGGCCGCAAGTTTAACGGGATCGTCGTCGAGGCTTTGCAAGCCCTTGATAAAGGCGCTGCGCCGCAAGCCAGAAGCTTGTTCGACGAGGCCCTGCGCCATCGCGCCAAGAGTGTGGAGGTCATGGAGCGCATCCTCCGTCTGGATCTGCTGCTCGGCATCCGCGAGAAGACCTCTGATATGGCCCGCTTCCTGATTTTACTGGATAGCCGCAGTGCGCTGGCCCACTATATCCTGGGCGTGATTCAGTTGCGGGCAAACGCGTGGGCTGAAGCACGGCCTTGGCTCGAGAAGAGCGTTGCGCTCTCCCCCGCCCCAGAGGCGCTCAACGATCTGGCCTGGGTTCTCTTGCAACAGGGCGAAGTCGCGCTGGCGGAACAACGGGCAAGCGAAGCGGTCAAGCGGATGCCGACCTTTGGTGCGGCCTGGGATACGCTGGGCATGACGCTCATCGCTGCCAGTCGTCACGACGAGGCTGTGAAGGCGCTGGAGCGGGCCATCACCTGCGGCGGCGGACGCAACCCGACACTGCTCGCCCATCTGGCGCGTGCGCGTATCGGCCAGGGCAATAAACCTGAAGCCCTCCTGTTGCTGCAGGAGGCTGTCTCCATCAAGCGGGCATTGATCCCTCAGGAGGAGGAGGAGATCCGCGCCGTCCGCCAGCTCATTAAGGGCAAATAACCTCTTTTCTTATTGCCTTTTTCCAAGGAACATCGGTACACTGTATCGACTTGGGTGAAAAAGAAAGCGAGGAATGCGTGAGTACCGTTCAGGATGCCCTTAAGCGCTATGTTGAGATTCAGGAAGAGGTCGCAAAACTGGAGACTGAGAAAAAGCGGTGGCGGGATGTGCTGGTCGCGCACATGCAGCAGACCGGGCAAAGTATGTGGACCCCTATGCTGGACACGAAGCAGTTGACAGTCCGCTATTATCCGAAGACAACAGTCAAGTACGATGAGGCCTTGCTGCAACAGCGGCTGGGTGATAAATATCTCCAGATTCTGGAGCCGGACGTAGCGAAAATAAAGGCGCATCTGGCTGAGGTCGCGCCCTTGCTGGCGCCGCTGCTCCCACAGGTCGGCTCGCCGACACGTGAGAAGGTGAAGGCCGCAGTCGAGGCGGGGGCGGTCGAACGTCATGCCTTTGACGGCGCGTTCACAAAAACGGATTCGTCTGTCTTCTCCGTCGGCAGAACCACAGTCCAGAAATGACAGGGGTATTAAAAATTCATGAAGACCTTATTAAAAGTCGGGACACGGGGAAGTAAGCTTGCAATGATTCAGACGCAGGATGCGTTGAATCGCATGGAGAAGCTCTTCCCGGAACTTGGATTCACCGTCGCGCCGATGGCCACCATGGGCGACGTGGATCTCACGACCGATCTGCGGCTGAGTCCCGATGACTTTTTTACGCGTGACCTGGACGAGGCCCTGCGGAGCGGCCGCATCGACATCGCTGTCCACAGCGCCAAGGACCTGCCTGACCCTGTGGCTTCGGACCTTGATTGGTTCTGGCTCCCCTGGCGCGAAGATCCGCGCGACGCCTGGATCCTCCCGAAGGGCAAGAGCATGGCCGACCTTTCGGCGGCGCCGGTGGTCGGCATCAGCAGCGCCCGGCGTGAAGCCTATTGCCAGACGCGCTTCCCTCGGGCAACAATGAAGACGATCCGCGGCACGATCCAGTCCCGGCTGGACCAGCTCGACGCCGGTCATTATGATGCCATGCTCATGGCGGGCGCGGCGTTGAATCGCCTGAACTTGGAGGATCGCGTGACGGAATGGGTGCCTCTGGAAGCGCTTTCTGTGCCCGCAGGACAGGGTTATCTGGCAATCACCTTCAGGATGGGGGACCCGGTGCTGACGAAGCTGCGCGGCTATTTTGTCAAGGCGGTCCGCTTTGTCGGCGCTGGCGTGGGCTCAGCCGATTATTGCACCCTCGGAGGCATTAATGATCTGCGCCAGGCAGAGGTCTGCCTCTATGATGTTTTGATGGATGAAGCGCTCCTGAAGTATGTGCCGTTGGGAGCGGAGCGCGTCTTTGTCGGCAAGCGCTGTGGCGAACATAGCGTGAAGCAGACAGACATCACAACGCTCATCGCAAAATATGCGCGGCAGGGCAAACGCGTCGTGCGTCTGAAGGGCGGAGACCCCGGGTTGTTCGGTCGCTTGGCTGAAGAGATCGAGGAGCTTGACCGCCTGGCCATTCCCTATCGCGTCCGTGCCGGTGTGAGCGCCTTGACCGTTGCCACAACCGGCACGGGCATGTTGCTGACCAAGCGCGGCGTGTCGCGCGGCTTCACGGCCATGACACCCCGTGCGGCGGAGGGCGGCGTCTCGGGTGTCGGCCGCGCAGTGCGCGACAAAGTTCCTCTGGTGCTCTTCATGTCCCTGAGCGTCGCTCCGGACATGGCTCAGCAGCTCATGGATGAAGGGTGGGAGGGCCATACGCCCGTGGCTGTTGTGTATGACGCGGGCTCGGACCAAGAGGTCATCCAGATGATGGACTTGAATCAACTGAAGTCTCAATTTTCAAACCTCAACAATGATGCGCCCGGCCTGGTGATTATCGGCTCGGCTGCGGCGACCACCTATCAACGTGATATCGGAGCCTTGAGCGGTCAGCGCGTGCTCGTGACCTGCAGCGAGGCATTGCTGGAGAAGGCCGCCGTGCGCATCACAGATTTTGGCGGCTACCCGGTTCTGCGTCCGCTCATCAAACTCGTGCCGTGCGCCCTGCACGCGGACTATACGGCGTACGATTGGATCGTCCTCACCTCGCCCTCGGCGGTCCAGCTCTTTATGGAGCAGGCGAAGCAGAACGATTTGAGGAGGATTCCTAAAATCATGACCTGCGGTCCAGGCTCCGCCTCGGCCTTGAAGGCCTTTGGCATCCAGCCGGATCTGATGCCGCCGATGGACTACAGCGCCGAGGGCTTGGCGGCTTTGCTGCAGGCAGCAGACTTTACAGGTGCGCGCGTCCTTCGCCTGCGCTCGGAGAAGGCAGGGACGCTGCTGGCCGATGTCCTGCGCGCAAAAGGCGCAATCGTTGAGGATGCAACGCTCTATGAAAATGAGTGGATCCGTTACGAGGCGCTGCCGCCGCATGAGGCGATCTTCTTCGCCAGCGCGTCAGGAGTCGAGTCGTTCTGCGGACAGTTTGGCGCGCAGGAGTTACAAGGCAAGGTGCTTGTTGCGATCGGCAAGCCCACAGAGGCCGCGTTGCAGGCGGTCGGCGCGAAAGCCGATGTGATCGGCGATGAAGCAACGGTGGAGGGCGCTATTTCAGCCTTGGCCCGTTCGAGTGTGAGAAACAGTTTATAAAATAACAGTAAGGGGATGACGATGAAGAAATATGCTTATCTGATGCTGCTGGTGGTGTGCGGTTCTCTTTTTGCACAGGACAAAGCCATGGTCCTCGCCCGGCAGACGCTGGCGAAGATGACCCTCGAGGAAAAGCTCTCCCTCTGTGCCGGCAACAGTACCATGACGCTGAACGCGCTTCCGCGGGTCGGCATCATGAATGAGTTCTGGATGTCTGACGGTCCGCACAACGTGCGTCCGGACTTAGCCCGCCAGACCTTTGATTCCGCCAATCGCAAAGACGACTTCTCAACCGCGATGCCGACGCTCACCGCACTGGCAGCCACCTGGGATGTCGGACTCGCAACGAAATTCGGCAACGTTATCGGCGAAGAGGCGCGCGACCGCGGCAAGGATATGATGCTGGGCCCGGGCGTGAATATCATGCGCACCCCGGTGTGCGGACGCAACTTCGAATACATGACCGAAGATCCCGCGCTCGCCGCAGGCATGGTGGTGCCCTTCATCCGCGCCGTGCAGTCGCACGACGTGGCTTCCTGCGTCAAGCACTTCGCTGTCAACAGCCAGGAACTGGAACGCAATACCATGAATGTCGAGGTGGACGAACGCGCGCTCCGTGAAATTTATCTGCCGGCCTTCCGCGCGGCGGTGCAGGAGGCCAAGGTCCTGACCGTCATGAACGCCTATAACAAGTTGCGCGGCGTCTATTGCAGCCACAGCGACTATCTCAACAACCAGATCCTGCGCAAGGAGTGGGGCTTCGCCGGGTTTGTCGTGACCGACTGGGGCAGCATGCACGATACGCTCGGAGCTGCCTTTGGCGGTACGGACGTTGAGATGAACGCCGGCAAGGATATCCGTTATTTCAAGGCGCCTCTGGCTCAGGCGGTGAAGGAGGAAAAGGTGCCAGCCGCCATGATTGATGAGAAGGTGCTCCGTATTCTGTACGTCATGGCGAAGATCGGCTTCCTGGATGGCCGTGCGCGCGCAAAGGGTTCGCGCAACACACCCGAACACCATCAGATCGCCCGTGCAGTCGCGGAGCAAGGGATCGTGCTGCTGAAGAACGATAAGCAGATCCTGCCGCTCGATGCAAAGGCGCTCAAGACCCTTGTGGTGCTGGGAAAGAACGCCATCACCAAACATTGCGGCAAGGGCTGGAGCGCAGAGGGCAAGCCGCTTTATGAGATCACGCCGCTGGAGGGCATCAAGGAGAAGCTCGGCAACAGCGTCAAGGTCATCTATGCGCCGCTGACGCTGGCGGATGAACAGTCTAAGCTGCTGCCGGTCAACGAGAGCTGCATCAACACCTTTGACACGCATATCAAGGATGCCGGCATGACCGTGCGGGCATGGAAGGCTGACTACTTTGCAAACATGAATCTTGACGGCGCGCCTGCAGCCTCTGGTTTTGAACGCAAGCTGAATGTCGACTGGAAATCCAACGCGCCTGTCAAGGAGGTGACACCCGACGCTTTCTCTGTGCGCTGGACCGCGAAACTGGTCGCGCCGGAATCCGGCCTCTATCAAGTGGGCGTCAGCGCCAACGAAGAGGCGGGCACGCGGATCACAATCGACGGTAAGGTCGTGGTGGATAACTGGAAGGCTGACTGCAAGACCCCGTTTGCCACGACCGACGTGGCGCTCGAAGCAAAGAAGGAATATACGGTTGTTGTGGAGTACCGCAAGGGCAAGAGCGAATCGATCTGCACCTTTGGATGGCAGTTACCCTCTGAACGTGGCATGAGCCAGGCGGAGATTGAGAAGGCTGTGAAGTCCGCTGATGCGGTCATCGCGATTACAGGCACCGAGCATGGACATGGACGCGCACTGGAGTGCGAAGGCGGTGACCGTCCGAGTCTCTTGCTGCCGCCCGGACACGACGAAGCGCTTCAGACGCTCTTGTCCTGGCGTCCCGATGCGGTGGTTGTCCATCACAGCGGCGCTCCATCGGAGTTGCCCTGGGCGAGCGCCTGTGCCACACTGGTCCAGGACTGGTATGGCGGACAAGAGGCTGGCCGCGCGCTGGCAGCGGTTCTCTTCGGCGATGTCAACCCCTCCGGCAAGATGCCCCACACCGTGCCCATGAAGCTGGCGGATACGCCGGCAGTGATGCTCAACGCCTACAACCCGACAAACGTCACCTATGCGGAATCCATCTTTGTCGGCTACCGGTGGTATGATCACAAAAAGATCGCGCCGCGCTTCCCCTTCGGACACGGACTCTCCTACACGACCTTCGCGTATGACAAACCCGTTGCCGCAACCGCTGAGCTGAAGGCCGATGGCACGGTTGAAATCAGCATCCCCGTGACCAACACCGGCAAGCGTGATGGCAAAGAGATTGTGCAGCTCTATGTCTCGGATCTGAAACCCGCGATTGAAAAGCCGGTGCGCGAACTCAAGCACTTCACCACGCTCAGCTTGAAGCCCGGTGAGACCCAGCGCGCGCTTTTCGTGATTTCACCGAAAGACCTCTCCTACTACAGCGTCGCGGACAAGACGTTCCGCGCGGACGCAGGCGAATATGCAATTGAATTCGGCGCCTCCTCTCGCGATATCCGCCAGAAGCTCACCCTGCGTCTGGCCAGCAAATGGCTTGAGCAAGCCTTATAAACTATCCAGCAATCTATAATAGGCAGGGCTCAGAATAATCGATAATCTGTTCCGCATGAAAGCAAAGGAGCGTAACGGTATGGAAAGTCATGAGTTGCTCAGCCACTGTTTTAAGAAACTGGGTGTCAAGCACTGTGCCGCAGAGCTGGGGCTCTCTGCCCCGCTCCTCTACAAGTGGTGCGAGTCCAACAAAGGGACAGAGGATTCCGGGGCGGTCAATCCCCTGGACCGTGTCGCTCAGATCGTCCGCTTGACCGAGGACAGGAGTCCGGTCGACTGGCTCTGCGCTCAGGCAGGAGGGGTTTTTGTCGCTGACAGCCTTGCCGATAAGAGCACCCTGCCAGCCATGATGCAGCAGACCCACAAGATCCTCAAGGAGTTCTCAGACCTGATCCATGTGATCTCGGTCGGCATGGCTGATGACGGGAGGATTGACCGGGACGAAGCCAACCGCATCCGCGAAGAGTGGCAGCAGATGAAAACGATTGTCGAAGGTTTTGTCCGTGCCTGCGAGAAGGGGTTTTATGAAACTCAACATTGACTTATCACAAAAGGTGACTTATCATCTCACACATAACAACGGAGGAACTCTCTTATGATGACTGCAGTTTATTGGCTTTACGCAGGTATTGGCTTGATTATTCTTGAGGTGATGACGCCTGGCCTGGTCTCCATCTTTTTTGGCCTGGCCGCCTTGGTCCTTGCGCTGATCACCTGGCTGGTGCCGGGGCTTCCCCAACTGGTCCAATGGCTGATGTTTTCCGCGTTTTCCATCCTCTTCATTGCCCTGCTGCGCAAGACCTTGAAGCAGACCTTCTCCGGAACATCCGAAGTGACGGATGACATGTTTGATTCCTTCTCCGGGAAGCGCGCGACGGTTGTTGAATTTATTTCCCCAGCGAAACCCGGACGTGTGGAGTTTAATGGTTCGAACTGGACAGCCGAAGCGGAGGAAGAGTTGGATGTCGGTATGCAGGTCCGGATTAAGAGCAAGAAGAATCTGACGCTGTACGTCGAAAAAAACGCGTAAACGTTCTCACATAACAAAAAACAAGGAGTAAAAAGCATGGACAAGTTCATAGGGATAGCTGTTGCAATAGCCGTTGTATACACGATACTGAAGTGCATTCGCATTGTGCCTCAGAAACAGGCTTTCATTGTTGAACGCCTGGGCAAGTATTACAAGACACTGGATGCAGGCTTGCATCTACTGTGGCCGATCGTAGATAACGTGGCCTACAAGCACACCTTGAAGGAACAGGCGATTGACGTTCCGCCCCAACAATGTATCACACGTGATAACATCACCGTGGAAGTGGACGGCATCCTCTACCTCCAAGTCATGGATGCGGCCAAAGCCTCCTATGGTATCGGAAACTACCTCTTTGCAACAACGCAGTTGGCACAGACCACCATGCGTAGCGAGATGGGCAAGCTGGAATTGGATAAGAGCTTTGAGGAGCGCACGCTGGTGAACTGTCAAATTGTTGAAGCCGTTGATAAAGCTTCTGATCCCTGGGGTATCAAGGTGACCCGTTACGAGATCAAGAACATCACGCCTCCGCAGACCATCCGTGACGCCATGGAAAAGCAGATGCGCGCTGAACGTGAAAAGCGTGCCTTGATTGCTGAATCCGAAGGCGACCGCCAGGCCAAGATCAACCGCGCGGAAGGTGATAAGCAGGAAGCGATCGCCAAGTCCGAAGGTGAAAAGATGAAGCGCATCAATGAAGCTGAAGGCCGTTCACAGGAAATTCTCCTCGTGGCACAGGCACAGGCCACAGGTATTGAACGCGTGGCTACAGCCATCAGCGCCAAGGGTGGTTCGGAAGCAGTCAACATGCAGCTCGCCCAGCAGTACCTGAATGAGTTCGGCAAGCTGGCAAAGACGAACAACTCCATGATCATCCCGACGGATCTCGCGAATGTCGCAGGCGTCCTCAAGGCCGCGACCTCGATCGTGAAGGAAGTGAAGTAAGCCTGGATACAGGCGTATTGAAACTTGAAACTGGATACTTGAAACTTGGTGTCCTGTCCCAAACAAGTTTCAAGTTTCTATACACGGCGACATAAGTGAGCGCTCGGTTTGGAGCGGAACGCCTTCGCGTTCCGGCCGGCGCGGGAAGCCGCGCCGCTCCCAGACGGTCGAATACTTATGTCGCTGTGTATAGTTTCAAATTTCATTATCCCAGTAAAGTTATAGCAAGGAGAGCGATTACATGGACATCGATGAAATCTTTTTCTATTTTACATTGTTTGCCATGTTTTCCGCCCTCTTCGGTGCCTGTGTCGGCAGTTTTCTGAACGTCTGTATCTATCGGATACCCCGGGATGAATCCGTGGTGACCCCGCGGTCGCACTGTCCGCATTGCAACACCTTGATCCCGTGGTATCTGAACATCCCTGTGCTGAGCTGGTGCGTTTTGCGCGGCAAATGCGCCGCCTGCAAGGGGCCTATCGCGATCCGTTACACCCTGGTCGAGCTGCTGACAGCCGCGCTCTTCCTGGCGGTCTACGTGCAGTGGACGCTACCTGACACGTTCTACATGCAGCCGATTCAGCACGCGCTGATCGTGCCCATCTATTGGCTCTTCGTCTCGGGCTTGGTGCTGGGCACCTTTGTCGACTTTGAACACTACATCCTCCCGGACTCCGTGACCATTGGCGGCATGATTGTCGGGCCGCTCCTGAGTGCGCTGGTTCCGGCGATGCATGGCCAGGAGATTTGGTGGAAAGGGCTGATGCACTCAGGGCTGGGACTCTCCATCGGCTTCTGTTCACTCTTCGCAATCTCGTGGATTGGCGAAAAGATCTTCAAGAAAGAGGCCATGGGGTTTGGCGATGTCAAACTGCTGGGCGCGATTGGTGCCTTCCTGGGTTGGGAGGCTGTGCTTTTCACCATTGTGGCCTCCTCCTTTTTGGGCAGCATCGTCGGTGTTACGATGATCGCCCTGCGTAGCGCGAAGCTGCAGAGCGAGATCCCCTTCGGACCTTATATTGCCGCAGGCGCGCTGATCTGGTCCTTTTACGGCCCGCCCCTGCTAAAAGTCTACATGAAGATGATGAGTATATGAGCACCGTCAACAAAATCTTTCTCTCGGCGAATGACTATTTGCGGGATACGTGGCGGCTCGCCCGCTTGATCATGGATTCGGGCTGGCAGCCCGACTATATCATTGCGCTGTGGCGCGGCGGTGCGCCGGTCGGCATCGCGGTTCATGAGTTCTTTTACTACCATGGCTACCGTCCCCGGCACCAGATCATCAAATGCCAGTCCTATACCGGCATCAAGTCACGCGAGCATGAAGTCCGCTTCGAACATGCGGATGAGGTTTTCAAAGATATGCCGGAAGGGACGCGCCTGCTGGTGGTGGACGATGTCTTTGATAGCGGCCTGACCGCGCGCGCGGTCAGGGATCGCTTTGCCGCTTGCGATGTGGACCTGCGCTTTGCAACTGTCTATTGGAAACCCGGCCAAAACAAGACCACGCTCAAGCCCGACTTCTATGTGAGCGCGACCGAAGACTGGATTGTCTTCCCGCATGAGATGGACGGGCTCACCCCTGACGAAATTAAGATAAAAGACCCCGCGCTCTACGCGCTGCTGAAGTAAGCGGCGTGCCTCACACGGAGACAGCTTGGAGGGTGTCGATCAGGAGCAGTGTGCAACGGATGTCGCGTGCGAAAATTCCTGAGAGGTGCGTGAGCGCTTGACGATAGCTGGTCATCTGGCTGGCATACGTCTCTTGCATGCGCTTTGCAAAATCCGCTTCTGTTTCGTTGTCGTGCCGGCGGTTGGATTTAAAATCAAGGATCTCGGCTTTGCGCCGGCCTTGTTCTTCAAAGAAGACGACGCGGTCGAAGGTCCCGGAGATCCACTGGCCATCAAAGACGAGTTCAAACGATGTTTCGCGCCAGAGATCAACCGTAAAGGACGAACGGCTCAAGGCCGCGCGGAAGGCAGAGGCGCGGGTGAGGTCGAGATCGTCTTTAGAAATATCCGCTGGCTGACCGGCGTTCTCCTCAAGCCACTCAATCTTGCTGAGGGACGCATGCAACCGCGTGCCGCGCTCGGCTGCGAACTGGCCAAGCTGCGGCGTGAAGAGTTCGCTGGCCGCTCTACCGTAATGGACAGCCGAGGAGGGCGTGACCCTTCGGATATGCTGCCGCTTGGGACGGGAGAGCGTCATCACGGCCTGTTGCGGGGCCGCTGAAACAGCGACAGGATGCGCGTGCGTGAACCAGGCCGGGTCGCCGAGTGTCCACGGCAGCCCGCCTTCTAAAGTGCTCTCGATGTGATTGCTGAAATAGAGCGCCTCAGACTTGGTCTTGGGCGCGGACTTGAGCAGTACGTAGAGGGCGCGCTTGGCGCGGGTCATGGCCACGTAGTTCACACAGAGGGCTTCAAAGACTTCGCTGTTCAGCGTGCGCCTGCTGGCCTCTGCGAGGACTTCATCCGCAGCAATGAGCTGCTGTCCGGGATGGGTCAGCAGCCAGGTATTGTCCGGGCCGCAGAGCACTTCGTCGGGACGCGATGCATCGACTCCGTGATGTTCGATGATTGGAACAAAGACCAGGTCGAAGCCGAGGCCCTTGCTGCGGTGGATGGTGAGGATCTTGACGGTCGAGGTGTCTGCCACGTCGCGTGTCGTGAAGGCGTCCACAAATTCGGTGAAGTCGGAGAGTGTGGTCTCCGGGTCTGCGCTTGCAGTGAACTGCGTGGCGGCCTGGAGGAGCGCTTCGAGCCGTGTCTGCGTGAAGCTGTCCGTGCCGCTCCCGCCAAGCGCCTCGATGTAGGTGCTCAGAGCGCGCGGCAAGCCGAGCCGGGAGACATCCTCCAGCACACGCTGCGAGAGGAGAAGCATCCCTTCTTCTCGCGGCAGTGCGCACGCTTTTTGGAAAAGGGGCCTGGCGAGCGGCGTGGCGCAGACATGCTCCCAGGCCAGGGTGTTGTCCGGATGTTCCGCGACTTGCAGGAGGTGGAGCAACGCGGTGACCACGGGCGTGTCGCTGATGGCGCTCTCCCCTTCCCAGACCGCCGGGATGCCTGCTCGGCGAAGCCCCTCTGCAAAGGCTTTGCCGTGGTCGTTAGCGCGCACCAGGATGGCTGCGCTCAGTCCGCGCGTCCATGGCTGGACTTCATGAAGGTGGTTGCAGGTGGCTTCGATGTAGGGATCGATTGCGCTCTCGTCGTTGGCGCTGTCCTTCTCTCGCACGCGGTCGATCTGCACAAAGCCGTCCGGCTGTCTGGAGACGTGTTTGCGCCAGAGGTTCTGCCACTTCGCACCGGCCTCGTCTGCGGCTCCGGCGAGGAAGGCGCGGATGCTCGTGCCGTCAAAGATGCGGTTCACGGCTTCGGCGATCTGGGGACAATACCGGTACGAGGTATTCAGGTCCCCGAGTTCATAGTTGCCGGTGCTGGCCTCTTGCTCGAAGATCGCGACATCGCCCCCGCGCCAGCCATAGATGGCCTGTTTCATGTCGCCCACGATGAAGAGCGAGTGGTCGGGCTGGTCTGATTGGAGGGCTTCGTCCACCAGGTTGCGGATCGCGCCCCACTGCGCGTGGGAGGTGTCCTGGAACTCATCGAGCGCCCAATGGCTGAAGCGGCTGTCAAAGCGGTATTCGATGTTCTGGCGGACCGTCTCGTCGAGGCGGGTGATCAGGCGCGGAATATCGGCAAAGGTCAGGAGTCCCTGGTTGCGGGTCTTCTGGTTATAGGCCGCTTCGATCTGGAGCATGAGTGCATAGATCCCCTGCGTGGTCTGGCAGCGCGCATGGAGCACGAGACCGTAGAGTGTTTCGATCGCCCCTCGGATGAGCCGCGCCTCTTCGCCTGTGAAGCCGCGCTCCATCCGCTGGTACTTCATGATCAGCGCGTTCTCGTGCTGTCTGTACGCATTCAGCACGTTCTTGATCCCGGCTGTGAGCGATGAGGGGAAGTGGCAGTTGAAGGTGCGGACAAAGTCGCAGAACTGATCCCACTGCGCAGCCTCTTTCCCAGTGCCCCACCCGGGACGGATCTCCTCTGCGAGACGGTCTGCGAGCGCTCCAAGCGCGTTTCGGTCAAACCGCTCCGGAGCCGACAGGAAGGGTGAGCCAGCGGGCCAGATGATCTCGGGCTGACCCCAGGCTTCCGGATTGGGACAGTCGAGAAGGATGTCGTGCCAGGTGTCGAGGAAAGCGGCGAGCTTCTCGGCAAACGATTTGGTCTCGCGTCCAAAGTTGGCAAGACGGAACGCTTCGAAGAAAAGTTTGCTCTGCTGGCTGGTTGCGGCGCGACTCAGGACCGCGTGGACGGCCGCGTTCTTTTCACGTTGGATGCGGTAGTCCTCCATGATGGTCATCTGCCCCTGAAGTCCGAGTTCCAGCGGAAAGGCCTGGACGATCCGGGTCATGAAGCTGTCGATCGTGCCGATCAAGCTGGCATGCTGGGTCGCGATCAGTTTGCGCAGGAGGCCGACAAACGTTTCTCTGGAAATCGTGGGGCCATATTCCTTGCGGATCACCTGCGCCTGCGCAGGGTCGAGATCCTGGAAGAGATAGCCGGACTCCTCTTTTGCATACGCATCTGAGGAGGATGCCTTGGCCAGGCGCTCTGCGATCTTGTTGAAGATTTCGCCTGCCGCGGCGCGCGAGAAGGTGAGGGCCACGACATGGTGAGGCTCGACGTCCAGGAGCAGGAGACGGATCATGCGCGTGGCGAGCGCAAAGGTCTTGCCGGTTCCGGCGGAGGCTCTGATCAGCGTGTTTTTCATGGCTGGCCTCCCTTCGCGAGACGGGCCTTCTGGTCTTCGAGCCAGGCAAGAGAAATGCTCTGTTCAGGGTTTTCCAGAATGAGCGAAGCGAAATCATAAGCCCAGACATCCTTGGGGGACGGGGGCCAGTAGAGTCCGGCCTGAAGGCGTTCAACCGCGCGCTGGACCGTGTCGTAGGCGTGGTCGCGATAGCCGGAGAAATCCCAGGTGACACAGCGTGTCTCATCCGTAGTTTCGCCGAGCACGAAGTACCCGCACTCCACGCGCGCATCATTGGGCACAAGCCCGCCGGCCTGGGCCATCAGCAGATAGAGCGGCAACTGCAGGTCTGTCCAGACCCGTTGCTTCTCCTCGAAGGCAAAGGATTCGAAGCCGCGCTCCTCTGCGAAGGTGAGGTCAGCGATGCTGGAGGAGGTGAAGCGGCCGAGTCCCTCCTGTTTGCCGAGCTTGTCCCAGGTCTTATAGTCGAGGAGGTACCACGTGCCGGTCTGCTTGCAGTAGTCGATGCGGTCGACGCGGCCGGTGATCTTGAAGGCCTTGAGTGCGAGCGCGAGAGGAAGTTCGATCTGTTCGATCTTCCGTCCGTCGGATCGCAGCTTCGCCTGCTCAGCAGCGAAGAAGCGCAGACGCTCACAGGCGGAGAGGGTTTGTAGGTGGATGACGGCGGGCAGGTCTTCGCCGAAGAGCGTGCGCACGTTTGTCCAGACTTCAGCCTCAAGGAATGCTGCGATGGTCTCGGCGTCCGTCTCGTCTTTGAGCGTGGAACGTCCGAACCGCTCCAGAGCGTGATGACAGAGGTTTCCGAAGGTCAGGGCGTCCATCTCCGCCACGCGGTCATCACAGGGCTTCATGCGCAGGACATTGCTCAGGTAGAAGGTGAAGGGGCAGGCCAGGTAGGACTTGAAGGAGGTTACGGCGAGCGTGTCCAAAGGCTTCTGAGGGATCGGCAACGTCAGGCGCCACGCGTCGGGGAGCGAGCGCGGGTGGCCGGTCGCCGAGGTCTCGGCATCGCGGAAGAGCGCCTTGGCGCGTCGGGCCAGGGTCGCCTCGTCGCAGAGGAAGAGCAGGCGGGAGGGCTTGCGGACATCGTTGCGACTGGAGACGCGTTCGAGGGTGATGTGCACGGCGTGGGGCGCGCGCGAGGTCAGAAGCGCCTGCAGCAGGCAGGTGTCGCGGGCGGTCCGGCGGTCATTGCTGGTCAGGCCGAGGCCCTTGCGCAGCGCATCCGGCAGGAAGGCGTGGCCTACGACGGCATCCGGCACGCAGCCCTCGTTGAAGCCGGTGATGACCAGCTCCTGAGCAGGGCTCCAGGGGAGTTCCAGCCAGCCCTCGGTCAGCAGCACCTCCGGGTCATCGGGTTCGAGCTGGTAGGTGGTCTCTGCGAGAAGGGATTCGAAGAGCTGCGACTGCTGCGCCTCATCAAGGGTCGCGGTGACGAGTGGCGAGGTGAATGCCTGGAAGACCTCCTGGGCTGCTGCTGCGGCTGCGGCCAGTTCGCGGTCGCCGGGCTTGGTCTCCTCCAGCGTGCGGGGCTGGAAGAGCGTCTGGAGCATGGAGGTCAGATGGAGCAGGCGGGTGCGGCCCTTGGGGTCCAGCAGGTCGCGGACGGCTTCGAGCGCCAGGCGCAGATGGGTCCACTTGCGCTTGGCCTGAGCCGAACGCGCCTCGCCTTCGCAAGCCTGAGCAGCGAAACGGAAGGTCTCCTCCAGCGTCTGCGGCAGGTGGGTGTTCTGAAGTTCATCCAAGGCGCGGAGGATATCGGTGTAGGCGAACTCCGGGAGCGCTGCAAAGCGGGCTTTGAGCCAGCACATCACATCCGCCTCGCGCAGGAAGGCGGCGAGGACGGTGAAGCGCGGCTGACTGCAGAGGCGTTCGAGCTGATGGATGAGGCGTCCCAGCGAGGCGGTGGAGAGCGGATAGGCTGCTGGATTGTGCAGGAGCATGTCATGGGAGAGGAAGGCGGATTGAAGTTCGCTGAAGAGGTTGTCGTCCGCCATGCCGAGCGAGGGGCGCTCCTCCGAAGGCGGGACAGCGGCGAAGCGTTCGGCCACGAAGCGAGCCTGCTCAGCGCTGTTCGCGGACAGCGTGATGGCATCGTCCTGAAGCAGCAGCAGGGGCGCCTGGCTCTCCATCCACTGTGCAGGTTCCGGGCGGCCCCAGGGATCATATTTATCCGTGTCAGAAGGTTCGGCATGGATCAGGACCGTGAGCGGGCAAGCGGCGCTGAGCTTCTCCAGGACGGGATAGAGTGCGGGCTGGGCGTCGACCAAGCCAGGCAGGACGATCCGCTCGATGCCCTCGGGGCGCAGCGGTTGCGCGACAGCCTGTTTGCGCAGCAGCGAGGCCGGGGTGCGTCCGTTCGCCTTCAGCACAGAGAAGAAGCGTTGCTCCACTTCAGACAAGTCATTCCAGCGTTCCACCTCGACATCCAGGGTTTCATCGGCGAGGAGGGTTGCAATGGAGCCAGCGACATCGTCCATGGCCAAGGCGTTCTCCTGGAGCATGGACCAGAGATCCGTGAGTTGCCGGGCGACCCCGAGGGCCCAGGAGAAGGATTTCTGGCCTGGCCTGCCTTTCTCGGGGAAGAGATTCGGGAAGTCGTTCAGATCGAGTTCCAGCAGGAAGCGGCTCAGCAGGGCGATGGTTTCAGCAGGCGTGCACACCGGGAGGTCAGGGGCTTGCGCGGGGACGATCATCTGAGGCGGCAGGCGGATCATGGGCGGCAGGCAGCCGCCGGTCTGTTCGGCCAGGGCGAGGCGGAGGCGGCGCCCCGCCTGCCGGGTGGGGACGATCACCAGGAGGTGGCTCAGGGATTTGACACCTGCCCGTGTGGTGCGGCTCTGGTCAATCAGCCAGGCTGTGACGGCATTGACCAGCGGGATGCGGGGGTTTATAAAGTTTCGGTCCATAAAAGGTTGCCTACTCATCGTTGGGGATGCGCAGTTCGACGTTCATCATCTCCTCCTCCGCCAGGACGAGCCCCATGCGGACGGTGAAAAAGGTCAGTGACACGGCGACCAGATAGGAGACGACACCCATGAGATAACCCGGGACGCCGGTGTTGAGGCAGACAAAGAGCGAGCAGACGATGGAGGCCAGGTAGACCGCTTGTCCGGCGAGGATGGCATTCGGGCGCTTCATCCAGGCTGCGAGCCCCTCAGCGTGTCCGCGGATGGTCTGGATAATCGGCAGGATCGAAATCGTGAGCATGGCGCGCATGGCAAAGGGGATGTCCTGTGCGGGCAAGTTCTGGATCGTGCCGAAATACCAGCCGGCAATCCAGGGGATTTGTCCCAGGAGGGGCAAGATCATCAGCACAAGGCCTGCGGCAACTGCGTAGCGGAAAAGATGGTGGCCTCTGCGGTCGGCGGGAGGGAAGGCGAGCACCACGGCCTGCATCCGGATAGCCGCATAGCTGACCGGGTTGACAATACCCATGGTGACATAATGGATGGCCAGCATGCGCTCGGCACCCGGGGCGCGCGCAATGAAGGCGCCGACCATGAAGCCGGAAAGCGCGAGCAGGATACCGCCGAAGGAGATGGGGATGGTGAAGAGGAGTTGGGAGCGGAGACTGGCGACCCGTTCGAGGGCAGGTCTGAGGTTGCGAATATAGGGCCGCGCAAAACAACCTGCCAGGGCCATCTCCAGAAAAACGGGAACGGTCATGGCCAGCAACCCCATTTTATAACCCACGAGCCCGTAGTGGATGAAAAAGGGGGCCAGCAAGGCGGTCAGCGCAATGCGGCAGAGTGTTGCCCAGTTCGCGACAGAGCTTGCGCGCGCATTGTAAAGTGCTGTTAACGCGGGCGTTCGCAGGAAGAAGAAGAGTTGCATGGGAATGGAGAGGAAGAGCACTTCGCGTGCGATACCGGCCATGGGGTCTTTGAGTCCCAGGATGGACTGGAAGATGACGGGGTGTATGGCGGGCAGGCAAGCGCAGGCCTGTACAATGAGCAAGACAATGGTCATCAGGAGATTCAGTTGTTTGAAGAGGGCAAAGCCCTCCTTTGAGCGGGCAAAGACCATGCCGGTTGTGAGGAGGCCGCCGCCGCAGGCGCTGATGACAAACATGATGGCCTGCCCTTGTGCAAAGGCTGCCAGCCCCAGCACGCCATTTTCACCGTGCGATACAATGGACGCGACTAACGGATAGGTCAGGCTTTGGGAGACCGACTGGATAATCAGCGGAATATAAAACTGTGTTGCCCGCAGCGGCGTGTAATCCGCGTGAGGGCAGGAGAGGTCTAGGGATGTACTCATGGTTTGCGCTTCACGCTTTGCGCATAGAACGGATAGTCTTTTGGGTCCGCGCCTTCTGGGATGGCCCGCCACCGTTTATAGGCAAAGAGCCACTGTGTCGGGAAGCGTCTGATGACTTTCGAGGAGGCATCCGAGACGCGCTGTGTGAGGGCCTCCAAGCTTTCGCCTTCTTCGGGATAGAGAAGGATCGGATCGATGCACCGGTAATGTCCGTCAGGCCGTGCCTGCATATAGGCGACGCCAATGAGCACATCTTTTTTGATGCGCTGAGCAAAGAAGGCCGGTGAGGGCGCGGTCAGGGAGGGGTGCCCCAGAAATGTCGTCCAGATGCCGCCTTTCGCCTCGTTGAGATACTGATCGGCCAGCAAGGCGATGTTGCCGCCCTTTTTAAGCGTACGCAAAAGGGGCATGAGCGCGCCTTCGCTTAAGATGATCTGCTGGCCCAGGCGCGAGCGGAAAGCATTGAGTTTTTCGGTTGTCGCATCGCTGCCCAGTTGCTTGCCGACGCTCATCAATGTATAGCCGCCGGCGATCACGGCATGGCCGGCCATCTCCCAGTTTCCGTGGTGCGCAGTCACAATAATTTTAGGTCCGGGACGATCAAGTGTCGCTCGCCAGCCCGGAGCGAGGTCCACCCATGTTCTGACCCGCTCCAAACTGGCCTGGCCGAACCAGAACATGTCCAGCAAGACGCGCGCGATGTTCCGGTAGCAACCGATCAGGATGAGCTTTTTGCGTTTTGCGGAGAGGTTTGGGAAGACATAGTCAATGTTTGCGATGGCATAACTGCGTCCTGCACGGTCGCAGACAGAGGCAACTGACCCCATGACCTTTACGAGCCAAAGGAGCTGCTTGCGGGTCAGGAAGGGAATCGTCCAAAGGCCGAGCGAAATCGGAAGGATCTCCAACGTGGCTCGAATTTTCCGCCAAAATGTTTTTGGTTTTTTTGCCATTCTGAAGTGTTTCAGGATTTGAACGAGTATATCATACCCCTGTTTGTGAAATACAGAGTAATTTGAGCTCTTCCTCCAGCCTGTCTTCGAGTTGGGCGTCGTAGAGTTTCTCCAGCAGTTTGCCCATCTCCGGGCCGGGGGTGACGCCGCGCGCCACTAAATCGCGACCGCGGATGAGCGGTTCAGGCAGGATGGGCTCATGGATGAACGCGTCGTGGCTGGATTTGAGAAACTGCCAGGTTGAGAAGTCCTTGTTGCTGTGGTGGATGTCGAGCCACATGAGTTCCAGGGAGGCTGTGAAATAGGTGTTGCCGAGGAGGCGTCTTAACTTGGCCGGCCGCATCTTTTTCGCATCGACAAAGTGCATGTGCTCGGCAACAAGCGCTACGACGGCCTCGATGCAGGCGGAAGGGAGCTTCATGCGTTCGAGAACGGCATGCGTCAGGATCGCCCCATGGGGGGCATGATTGGGAAAGCGTATGCGAAGCTCGCCTGTTTCGCTGTCGGGTGCGGTGCAGGAGGTGGATGGCTTGCCGATATCATGCAAGAGCACGCCCAGCATGAGCTGTTCAAAGGGGATGCCAGTCTCGGTTCTGCGCTCGGCAAGGGTGTCTACCATGAGCAGTGTATGGATCCAGACATCACCTTCAGGATGGTATTTGGGGGGCTGAGCAACCCCCTTCATGGCCGCGACCTCCGGGAGGATATAGGCCAGCAGGCCGGATTCGAGGAGAAGATCCAGGCCGATTGACGGCTTGGAGGATTCGCAGAGCATCCGAATAAGCTCCTTCGAGGTCCGCTCTGCGCTGACACTGCAGATCCAAGAGGCATGGTCCTTGATGGATTTCAACGTCGCTCCATCCAGCTGAAAGCCGAGCACGGAGGCAAAGCGGAGGGCGCGGAACATCCGCAGGTGATCCTCCTGAAAGCGTTGTTCGGGATTTCCGATTGTGCGGATGAGCTGTGCGGCGAGATCAGCCCGTCCGTTCACGTAGTCCACAATTTCGCCTGTTTCCGGTTCTTCAAAGAGTCCGTTGATGGTGAAGTCGCGCCGGGCGGCATCCGCTTCCGCTGTTGTATAGGCTACGGATTCGGGATGGCGGCCATCCACGTAGGCGCCGTCGGAGCGGAAGGTCGCCACGTCGAAAGAGTAGCCGTCTTTTAGGACAAGGATGACCCCGAACGATTTCCCGACCGCGACTGTCTGGCCTTGGAAGAGCGCTTCGATCTGGTCGGGCGTTGCGGAAGTTGCGATATCGATATCTTTCAACGGACGTCCGAGCAGTCGGTCTCGTACGCACCCGCCCGCGAAGAGCGCCTCATGGCCAGCCGCTTGAAGCGCGCGTGTGATGGCGCGCGCGGAGTCGAGCATGGGTATCGAGGCAGGGGATGTATTCATGGACTCATGATAACATGCGCCCCTTTACGACTTCAAGGCTATTGAACGCGGTCTTAGAACTGGAACGAGAGTTCCCAGCGGACGAAGTAGGCGGTGTCATCAGAGGCGTAGTAATCGCCCGGATCAAGCACTTCGCCGACGACGTGCCCAAAGAGATCGCCCCTGCCACCAAAAATGTTCTTGAGCAATGGGAAGTCATAGCGCAACGTGCCCAGCCAGCCATACAGGGAGCCGCCGCCACCACCCAGATCGTCTTCAACAGCTGCTAACATAGGTCCTGTGCTGGCTCCGATGCGATGCCCCTGTCCGAAGCTGACGCCGGCTTGCAGGTGAGGGTAGAGGAGGTTTGACCAGTACCCTGCGCCGTACATGAAGTTATACACATACAGCTCGCTAATCTGGGGCCAACGTGCCCAGAGCGGATTCCAGGCGGAGTCGTTCTCGTCTGTGCCCCGGTTTTTATCGCCCGAGAGAAAATAACATGCGCCTGTGAGATAGGGTTTGATCTTTTCGCTCAGGTTGGGGGCGTATGTCAGGCTTCCATACACCATATAGCCGAAGCAGTCTGCGCCATTGTCCTTTTCGCCGGCCTGTGCAGCCCCTTCCACTTCTGCGGAGAGGGATTCGGATATTTTGGGTGTCACGCGGAGGCCCACGGTATGTGTGCTACGGCCAGGCAGATGAGCGCCCCAGGGCAGACGCGCATCGGTCTCCCGTTTAAAGATATAATAGACGTCAAAGGGGACCTCTTGTAATTCGCGCGATTTGAAATAGAGTCCGCCGCCATACTCGTCCATGTCATCCGTCGGGGGCGGGAACTGGAGCATGGTTGTGGGGCGGTAGTTCCATGTGTTCCCGAAGGGATCATGTGAATGGCCCATGCTCAAATAGTTTTCGGCGCTGTTGTAGATGCCAAGAACATCGAGCGTATTTTTTTCATCCAAGATAATCGTCGCCTTGATGGCGTCCATGAAGACGGAGCGTGAAGTGTCGGCTGGCGTACCGTCGCACAAGACTCGGCCTGCGCCATAGATGGGGCCCTGCGCCCCGAGAAAATCCTGGCGCCCGACGCGGAGGTTCACGCGATCCCAAAAAAGGTTGTTGAGATCCAGATAGAGGTTGTCGACGAAAAGCTCGTCAGGGAATCGGTAGTTATGGTCATGCGCTGGCTTGAGGGTCTGGAAAAACTCGTTCGCAAAGCGGAGGTAGAGACGGAAATCATCGTTCTCGACTTGTCCCCACACACGCGTGCGTAAGCGGAAATAGTTGTGATAGTCTCCGTCCAGCATGCCCGGAATGTCGTCATACATCTCCTCCTGGAGACGGATGTCCCCGCCTGCATCCCATCTGAGGGTACTCTTGGAGGGTTGAGTGGTGGCGGCCGCCATCGTGTTCGTTTGTGCGAAGAGTGTTGTCGAACAGGAGAGGAGCGCTGAGCACGTGATGTAGGCGAGGGGTGTATTCATGATTCCTTTTTTCATTACGGTGTTAAAATGAAACGTCCAACACTCAAGCGAAGGCTGTTTCTTTAAGGAGATACACTATATAAAATTCAGTTCAAATAGAGAAGCCTAGAAATATTTTTTTTGTAGTTTGCTGGAGGGCGTGTTATAGTAAGAGCTTCAATTGACTTTAGGGAGGTTTTATATGCGTTTGGGGAAAAAGATTCTTTGCCTGATCGGTTCGCTCTTCGTGGCGGGCTGTCACACGGTGGCCGTGACCCTGCCGGAAAAATATTTGTTGTTCGATGTGCGGACCCTTGAGGAATACGAGGTTGGGCATCTGACGGGTGCTGTCCTCATTCCCTACGAAACCATTCGCGAACGGATCCCTGTGGTGGCGCCGGATAAGGCTGTTCAAATTTATCTCTATTGCCATTCGGGCAGCCGGGCTTCGATCGCTCGCGCAACCCTGGAGAGGATGGGCTATACACAGGTGGTCAACCTGGGAGGGATCTCCAGAGCCTCCAGGAAGACCCAGTTGCCGATCATCAGGTAAAAAAATACCGTTTTTAATCACTGTGCAAAAGTGGCATTGCCTTTTTGCGCATTGATGAGGTATTATTTCACTATTCTGAATAAAGGGGGGATGACGAATATTATGAAAAACACCTATTGGGGTATGGGTCTACTTGCTCTATTGCTGCCGCTGACGATCTTGGCCGGGGCGTTTTCAACGGATGGCTTGGTCTTCCATTTGGATGTCACAAAGGCGGACAGTGTGCTCTGTACTGCGGGCCGGGTTACTGCCTGGAAAGATGCTGATGGCAAAGCCGTTGCCTTTGAGCAGAAAGGGGCCAACGAGCAACCGGCCCTGACGGCAAAGGCTTTTGGAAGTCATCCGGGCGTCTCCTTTGGCGTTGTTGCCCCGTCGCATCTGGTTGCGAATGGCGCGACGAAGGTTCAAACACTTTTTATTGTGACCCAGCACGCTGAAAAGCAGACTCCGATTGCCGGGATCTGGGGTGTTTACGGACAGGACCTGGGTCTGCGCATGTGTGAACAAGGCTCAGTGTGGCGGAATCCTGGGAATGCAAACGATTTTACAAAGGGTGGCCTCCTGGCCTTGAATGGACAGGTTGTTGAGGGAGATGCCGAGGTGCTTCCCAATCAGCCCTATCTATTAACGGCAGTCGGGGCTTCGCCTACATCCGCAGCAACAGCCTTGGGTACTTATGCGCATGGCCGCTATTATACAGGCCTCATTGCTGAGGTGCTTGCTTATGATCGCGCCTTACCTGAAAACGTGCGAAAAGAGATCGAAGCCTCGTTGATGACAAAATGGAACATCCGCGCGCAGAAGAGCGTTCCGGCGTCACGGCTGGCGTTGAAGAAAAAGTTGGGGACCCTCCGTGCGGAGTCGATTTCCTTGGCCTTGAAAGATATGGAGAGCCAATGGCCTGGCGCGACCTCCCTCAAGGCTGAAGCCCTTCAACCGCAGCTCGACACATTGCAGGAGCGGCTTGCGAACGCGGATGACAGCACGGTTGAGGCTGACGTTGAAAAGTTGCTCTCCGCAATTCGCACGGCGCTCTTCAGTTTGCCGATGCTGAAGGATGCCAAGCTGTTATTGGTGAAGCGCGGCGTCAGGGATCTGGCGCTGCCGACGAACTGGGACAATGTGCGCGGCAGCAGCAAGAATTTGACAAACGAAGTGATCCTGATGGAGAATCTGGCTGGCGTGCCGACCACACGAACTGTGATTAAGCCGCGCAAGCCGAATGATTACCTGGGCGAACTTGCCTTGCACTGGGATGCCAAGCGCCTCATGTTCTCCTCGCAGAATGAAAAGGGGAAGATGCGCGTCTATGAAGTCAACCTGGACACCCCCGAGCACTTTACGGAGATGCAGCAGATCCCGGATGATGACGTGGACAACCTGGCCGGTTGCTGGCTGGCGGATGATGCGACGCTCTTCTTGTCAACAGCAACTATGATCGGCGTCCCCTGTGTCCGGGGCGGCTCGCACATTTACCACCTCTATCGTCAGGACAAGGAGGGCATCCGCCGTCTGACCTACGATCAGGAACACAACTGGAATCCAACGATGCTGCAGGATGGACGCGTGATGTATCAGCGGTGGGAGTACAGCGACATTCCTCATTTTGTGGCGCGCATTCTCTTCAGCATGAATCCGGATGGCACTGCCCAGCGGGAATTTTATGGCAGTAACTCCTATTGGCCAAACGCCATGTTCTATGCGAAGCCGATTCCCGACGGGGCTGGAAAGTTTGCCGCGATTGTCACGGGGCATCATGGCGTGGCGCGCATGGGCGAACTGGTGGTGTTTGATCCGTCCAAGGGTCGCCATGAGACAGATGGCGTGGTGCAGCGCATTCCGGGGCGCGGTCAAAAAGTGGAACCCAAAATTCTCGACCACCTCGTAGATCAATCGTGGCCGAAGTTCCTCCATCCGTTGCCGCTGGGCGGAAATTATTTCATTGCGCCGATGAAGCCCGATCCCAAGACGCCCTGGGGTCTTTATCTGGTCGACATGTTCGACAACATGACATTGATTGCTGAAGATGCCCAGTATGCGCTCTTTGAACCTGTTCTGGTCAAACCGACGAAGCGCCCGCCGGTGCTGCCGTCTCAGATTGCCAAGGCTAAGCCTGGCTACATTAACCTCCTCGACATCTACGCCGGCCCGGGATTGGCAGGTGTGCCGCGCGGGACGATCAAGTCCCTTCGCATTGGCACGTATGCGTATTCGTATCGCGGCATGGGCGGACAAGTGGACCGCGTGGGCGAAGACGGTCCCTGGGATGTGCGCCGCATCATCGGCACAGTCCCGGTCTCCGAGGACGGCTCAGCGTTCTTCGAAGTGCCGCCGAACATTCCGCTCATGATCCAGCCTTTGGACGCAAAAGGACGGGCGGTCCAACTGATGCGCAGCTGGGTGATGTCCATGCCGGGCGAGATCCAGACCTGCGTGGGCTGCCATGAGCCGATGAACAGTTCCACGCCGGCCAATCGCATCGATGCGCACAACAAGCCGATCGAGAAAATCCGCCCATGGTATGGGCCGGTCCGCGGTTTCTCCTTTAACCGCGAAGTCCAGCCTGTCCTCGACAAATATTGTGTCGCCTGCCATGACGGCGAGGACAAGGAAGTCCCCAACTTCAAGATGCGTCCAGACCAGACCTATATGGCCTCCAGCGGAGGCTATCGCGCGGCGCACTTCCCGCCGGCCTATCTGGCGCTCAAGAAATATGTGCGCAACCACACCATGGAAAGCGACATGCATCTGCTGAAGCCCTACGAGTTCCATGCCTCGACCACGGATCTTGTACGCATGCTGGAGGCGGGGCATAAGAGTGTCAAACTGGATACGGAGTCCTGGGACCGCATCAATACGTGGATTGATCTCAACACGCCGGCGCACGGCACGTGGACCGAGATCAGTGGCGAAGCTCGGACGAAGCAGGTCGCGGAGCGTCGCCGTGAACTTCTGAAGCGTTATGCTTACATCGATGAAGACCCGGAAGATTATGAGTTCCGCGCCAATCCGTCCAAGCCCAAATTTGAAGGCAAACTCGTAGAGAATGCGCGCCCCAACATGATCATGACCCTGACACCATTGCCGCAACCGGTGAAGGGCGTGGTTGCGCCGAAGGAGGTCACCAATAAAGAGTTCGCCGAGTTTGATCCGCAGCATGACAGCGGCATCGAAGTGGGCGGGTTCCTTCAGTTCTCCATCCATGAGCGCGGCTTCCCTGTGAATGAACCGGACCAGCCGGTTGTCCGCGTGCCGCAAGCAAAGGCAAAGGCCTACTGCGAATGGCTGAGCAAGAAGAGCGGCAAGAGATATCGGTTGCCAACGATGATGGAGCGCATCTTCTTTGCAAAGGCAGCGGGCCGCGGACAAGGGAACTTTGCTGACTTGACCTTCCACCTGGAGAAGACACTGGCTCCTTGGGGGTTGCCCAGCGGTGCGGTTATGAACTGGCGTCCCGGGGACACGAACATGAATGACAAGGTGCGTGCGACTGCGCCGGTCGGAACCTATCCTGAAAGCAAGACAGGGCTCTATGATGTCTTCGGCAATGTCTGGGAATGGACTTCTGATCTCGACAGCGAAGGACGCGCGATTGCGATGGGCGGCTCCTTCGCCTCGCTGCCCAAGCAACTCACAGAGCGTTCCTGTGTCTCCTACTGGCCGTGGCAGCCCGTCTTCGATGTCGGCTTCCGCGTGGTCTGCGAAGAGTAAAAAATCTTTAACCACAAAGAACGCATAGAACACAAAGAAGAGAGTGGCAGTCGGCAGTTGGCTGGCACTAATCTCCCACGTCCAGAATCCCAAGTCCGGGAATCGACTATTTTTTCTTTGCCTTACGCTTAGAGATATTGTCTCTAATGCCAGTTTCTCTAAAGAATTTTCTTAGGCTTGAGGCATGACGAACAATCTCATCAATAATTTTGATATCTAGTCCAATGAGCATCTCTCGCGTCTTTTCTTTGTTTTTTGGATCGTGCCGCCGCAACTCTGAAATGGCGATGCACCCTTCGAGGCAAGCCATTTCGATGTCATGCAAATCTATCGCCGCGCTCTGAATAGCTTTGTCAGATTGCTTGGGGTTTGCTGCGAGTAGTACCCAGCAGAGGTCGATGACTCTTTTTTTTGCGTTACGAGGAGACAGTGTCTTTTTCATTGAGTGCTCTCTTGCCCATCGGTTAATCTGGTTCACTTGTCTTTTGTGGACGAGCTCGCCAACGATGTGCGAATTTTTGCGTTTCTTGCTGGACAAAGCAAGCTGAAAGTGGGGAGCGGAAAAAACGGGCGATATCTTCGAGAGCGTCGAGGCTTTTGCAGCACAGAGGGACAGACATGCTATCACCCGACTCGCTGATTTGGATAAGGGGACAGACATATTATGAAAATGTCGCCTTGAAGGCGACATTTTTCCAATACGGATGTGATAATCTCGTGCCGTTCTTACAACAGGGGGACAGACAAACTCTCCCGAAACAGAAAGGAGCGGCGTATGAGAAAAGCGAGAATCAAGGCGGAGGCGGGGATCGGATGTTACCATGTCACGAGCCGGATCGTAGACAGGAGTTTCAAGATGGACGACGGCGAGAGGGAGATCTTCCGGCACATCCTGCGCAAGGCGGAGGTCTTCTCGGGCGTGAGGGTGCTCACCTACGCGATCCTCTCGAACCACTTCCATGTCCTGCTCGATGTGCCGGCGCAGCCCGTGCTGGACGACACGGAGCTGCTCAGGCGCATCGGGTCACTCTACGGATCGTTGGAGGCAGAGCGCTATAAGCAGCGCTGGGAGGACTGGCGCACGGGCGGTCTCGGGCAGCTCGCCGAACGTGAGCAGGATGTGCTTCGCCGGCGCATGGGCGACATCAGCCCCTTCATGAAGCTCCTCAAGCAGTGCTACTCCATCTCCTTCAACCGGCGCCACTCGCGCACCGGGACGCTCTGGGAGGGCCGCTACGCCAGCCTCCTGGTGGAAGGCGAAAGCCGCGCGCTCTCCACGGTGGCGGCCTACATCGACCTCAACCCCGTGCGCGCCGGGATCGTGAAGGATCCGGCGGAATACCGCTGGAGCGGCTATGGCGAGGCGTGCGGCGGCTCCGCTTCCGCGCGGCAGGGCATCCTCGCACTCCAGTCCTTCGGCAGGCCGACGCAGAAAGCGGACGTTTCAGAGGCCATGGCTGCCTACCGCGCCTCCCTCTACACCCATGGCGAGGAACGCCGCGACGAAGCAGGCAGGCTCCGGCGCGCTGGGTTCTCGTCTGAGGAGGCGCGTGAGGTGATCGAGCGCGGCGGCAGGATGCCGCTGCCCGACCTCCTGCGCTGCCGCGTCCGCTACTTCCGGGACGGCCTGGCGTTCGGCAGCAGGGCGTTCGTGGAGTCCGTATTCGAACGCAACCGCGCCCACTTCGGGGCGAAGCGCAAGACCGGCGCGCGCAGGATGCGCTTCTGCCTGGCAGAGGGGCTCTGCACCGCGCGCGACCTCCGAGTCTCGCCGGTCAGCGTCTCTCCGCTGGCATAGCCGATCAGCCCAAAATAAGTCGCACCTATAAGAACCGTGGAGGGAAATAACATCCACGGGAGTAGTTGCTTTCCCAAAAATGCAATATTTCGTTTTTAGCGGCCATCTTCTCTCACCCGGACATGCCTTGATGTGCCTGTATAGCCATGCAAAGGCAACCCGCTTACAACCCAGCCACGATGGCAATCCAAACAGTAGGTGTACTATCGATTCCTTGTCTGTCCCTTTGTGGGAAAAGAAGGTGCGCGCTTGTCAACAGGCGGTTCACCTGCTACTATTCCGACCATTCAGTTTGGATGGAGGTGAAGGAGCGGGGCTCATGAAAACAAAAACGGGTTTTACCTTGATTGAGTTAATGATGGTTGTCCTTGTGATGGCACTCATTGCGACTTTGGCCACCGGTGCCGCTATGAAAGCCATGGAACTGGCCAGAAAGAGACAAGTTGAGTCCATGCGTGTGGCACTGCAGGGCGGGCTTGTGAATTATCGGGCGGCAGAAGAGCGGTGGCCTTTGACCGTAGTGCCGCCAGCAGGAAGCGATGTTGTTGAGTTCTGTGAAAACAATGCGCGTGTCTTCGCTCCCTTGATTGATAACCCAAAGAAGCTGTATCTGGATCCCTCTGCGTTATTGACCAAAGTTCCAGGGAAGGGCGTGATGCCGCTACGGAAAGCGATGGAGATGAGAATAGATCCATCGTCATGTCCGCTCGGGTATTCGGATCCAATTAACAGAGCCGTTTTTAAGTGCTTTAAGGTGACATTCAGTTTGTCGCTGGAGACTGTTAGCGTTGAACCGTAGGACAAGAAATGGAGGGAGGCGTATGCAAGTTCGAAATGGCGTGGTGAGTTTAATGGTCGTTGTTGTTGGGCTCCTGATTCAGGGGTGCAAGACGTTTGGTGAGGAGACAACTTCGCGAGGAGCGAAGGAGGGCATTCTCAAGGGTGCGATCGATGACCAGTCGATGAAGGCGCAACTTCTCTCAGAAGCCAAGAAGCGGCTTGACGCAAAGACGTTGACGTCGGGCGATACCTTGCGAAGTCAATTGAATCGTCAGACCACAAAGGTGGCGTTTGCGCATCCCAATGCTCACGTGTTGCCCGCGAGTGATCAGTATGAGCATGGCCGGTCCAGCGTGGTGATCATGGGCTCTGTTTATTTGTGCGGGAAGTGCAACAACCTGCATTTGAGCACAGGCGCGGGTTTTGCGGTTTCTGAAGACGGCGTCTTCCTGACGAACCATCATGTGGTCTCCAGCATGACCAACTCGCTCGGCATGGTCGCGATTACAGCGGATGGGAAAGTCGCCGGCGTCACGGAAGTGCTCGCGGCTGATCCGGTCGAGGACTGGGCCCTGATCCGCATCCCGGAGCTTAAGCTTAAACCGCTTCCCCTGAAGGGCAATGTCTCCGTAGGCTCAGAGGTCTTCCTGGTGAGCCATCCGAACGAACACTTTTTCTCCTTTGGTAAGGGACATGTGGCGCGCTATGGCAAGGGCAAGACGCTCGCCGCACAGGGTGCCATGAAGGGAAGGCAGGTTCTGGGTGTGACCGAGTGGCTGGAGATCACGGCTGAGTTTGGACGAGGCGCCAGCGGCGGCCCGGTGATGGACACGTGCGGCAATGTGGTGGGGCTGATCTCCCGCGTGGAAGGTGCAAAAATAGCAGACAACAGTGAAGACCATAACCTGGGGCGCATGGTTTTTAAACAGTGCACGCCAGCTGGCCTCATCCTCAAAGGGGTCTCGTCGAAACCCTAATCTCCCTGGTTGACCCCTAAACAAATTTCTGCTTCGTCAGCGTCTCGAACGCCGCGACATATTTTTCGCGCGTCTTGGTGACAACGTCATCCGGCAGCACAGGGGCAGGCGGCTGGTGGTTGAACTTGACGCTGTCGAGCCAGTCGCGAACGAACTGTTTATCCAGGCTGGGCGGATTGCTGCCGACGGCATAGCTCTCCTGGGGCCAGAAGCGGCTGGAGTCAGGGGTCAACACTTCATCCGCGAGGATGAACTTGCCCTGGGTGTCCACGCCGAATTCAAACTTGGTGTCCGCGATGATGATCCCGTGCTGCGCAGCGTAGTCCGCCGCATTGGAATAGCACCGGAGGGAGATGTCAGCGAGTTCCTTTGTCTGCTGCTCGCCAATCTGGGCGGCCATGTCGACCAGCGAGATCGGCAGGTCGTGTTCGCCCTGCTCCGCCTTGGTGCTGGGCGTGAAGAGCGCGACATCGAGCTTGGAGCCGTTCAGGTAGCCGGCGCGCAGCTTCTGCTCATTGACGGTGCCGCTCTTCTGATACTCCTTGAAGCCGGAGCCTGTGAGGTAGCCTCGGACAATACACTCAAAGGGGACGATGGAGACCTTCTTGACGAGCATGGAACGCCCGCGCAGGTCCTCTTTCACGCACTGCAAGGCAGCCGGATATTGGTCGACATTGGCGGTAATCAGATGATTCGGCATCCATTTCAGCAGGTCAAACCAGAAGACGCTCAGGGTGTTCAGGATGCGTCCTTTGTCCGGGATGCCATTGGGCATGATCACGTCAAAGGCGCTGATGCGGTCGGTTGCCACGAGCAGCAGGCTGTCGCCCAGATCATAAAGGTCGCGCACCTTGCCACGGCGGGGTGGGGGAAGTCCGGGGATTTCACTTTGAAGCAACGCATGGTTTTTGTCGTATTTCATCTGGCCCTCGCTTGTTAAAGAAGAAAAATAATATAGCTAAAAACGGATTGAGGAACAAGCTAAAGGAGGAACGGGAGAGGGACTTTGTTTTAAACACATTATCGAATTGAGTTTTTTGGCCAAATTTTATATACTAAAACACTTTCTCTAAGAGGATATTTTCATAGTGAACACCAAGCGAAAAATAGTTGTGACATCGGCCTTGCCCTATGCGAACGGCGATATTCATATTGGCCATCTGGTCGAATACCTGCAAACCGATTTCTGGGTGCGGTTCCAGAAGATGCGCAACCATGAGTGCCTCTATATCTGTGCAGACGACACGCATGGCACGCCCATCATGTTGCGCGCGCGCGCCGAAGGCATCGCCCCGGAGACGCTGATCGCCCGCAGCCATGGGCAGCACACCAAGGATTTCGCCGAGTTCCAGATCCGCTTTGATAACTACTATTCGACGAACTCTGAAGAGAACCGGCTGTTCAGCAACCGCATTTTTGCTGCGATGCAGAAGAGCGGCGCCATTACGGTTCACGAACTGCCCCAACTGTATTGCGAGCATGACGCCATGTTCCTGCCCGACCGGTTTGTCAAGGGGACCTGTCCGAAGTGCGGCGCTGAAAATCAGTATGGCGACGCCTGTGATGTGTGCGGCCAGACCTACGCGGCTGAAGAACTCAAGGGCGCGACCTGTGTGACCTGCGGGTCCACGCCGGTCATGCGCAACAGCGAGCATCTCTTTTTCGAACTCGAGCCCTTCCGTGATTTCCTGAAGGCCTGGATTCCGAAGCATACGGCTCCGGATGTGGCGCATAAGCTGCTGGAATGGTTCAACGAACCGTTGCGCGGCTGGTGCATTTCGCGTGACGCACCCTACTTTGGTTTTGAAATCCCGGGGCATCCGAACAAGTTCTTCTATGTCTGGGTGGATGCGCCGATCGGCTATCTGGCGTCGCTTCAGAAATGGTGTACGGATCACGGGCAGGAGATCGATGCCTGGTGGAACAATCCAGAAGCCGAGCTGTATCACTTCATTGGCAAGGACATTGTCCGTTTTCACTCGCTCTTCTGGCCGGCCATGTTGCATGTGGCGGGGATCAAGACCCCGAACCAGGTCTTTGTGCATGGCTTCCTGACGGTCAACGGCGAAAAGATGAGCAAGTCCAAAGGCACCTTTGTCAAGGCGCGCACCTACCTGGACTATTTGAATCCGCAAGACCTGCGCTTCTATTATGCCTGCAAGCTGAATGGCACCACGGACGACCTGGATATGAACCTGGGCGACTTTGTGAACCGTGTGAACTCCGACCTGGTCGGCAAGATCACCAACCTGGCCTCGCGCGGCGCGCAGATGCTGCACAAGAGCCTCGGAGGCAAAACCGGCGTGATGGACACAGAAGGCCGGGCCTTGTGGCAGACGGCCTGCAGCCGTGCGGATGCCGTGGCAGCCTATTATGAAGACCGTGATTTCGGAAAGGCCATGGTCGAGATTCGCGACCTCGCGGATGCGGCCAACCAATACTTTGACACGAAGGCTCCCTGGGCGCTCGTCAAGACCGACTTGGAAGCCGCGCGGCAGGTGATGACCTCCGTGCTCAACATCTTCCGGGTGCTGGCGATTTACCTGCAGCCGGTGTTGCCGGTGTATTCGGAACGCGTGGCAAAGCTCTTCGGCGAGCAAGCCTATCAGTGGTCGGATTTGGAGAAGGCGATCGAGAACGTGGCCATCAACCCGTACGAATATCTGGCCACGCGCGTCGATCCCGCCGTCGTGGAGAAGATGATCGAGGCGAGCAAGGCTGCGCCTGTGGCGCAGCCTGCAGGGGCGACCGATCGGTCGCCCGTCCCTGTGTCGCCCGTTCTCGATACCATCGACTACGACACCTTCGCCAAGATGGACTTACGCGTGGCGACAGTGGTGAGCGCCGAATATGTCGAAGGCGCGGATAAGCTGTTGAAGGTGATGCTGGACATTGGCGAGGCCAAGCCGCGCCAAGTCTTCGCGGGCATCCGAAAGGCGTATGACCCTGCGAAGCTCGTGGGCCGTCAGGTGGTGATGGTTGCGAACCTTGCGCCACGCAAGATGAAATTCGGTATGTCGGAAGGCATGATTTTGGCGGCAGGAAATCCGGATGGCGCATTATTTGTTGTTTCTCCGGATGCAGGTGCATTAGCGGGTTCAACCGTGAAATAAGGATACATGAACGATGAGCGAACAACTAAAGAATGGTGTGGATAGTCAGGAAGACTCGGAGAAAGACTCGGCGAGGCATTTCTTTAAAATCGAAGACTGGATTGCCTCTGTGTTGTCCTTTGTTTTTTCGACGGTGGTGTTTATGCGGAATATGGCGCCCGAGGTGACGCTGCAGGACTCCGGCGAACTGGTGACGGGCGCCTTTACCTTTGGCGTTCCGCATCCGCCCGGCTATCCGCTCTGGGCCTTCCTGGGTTACATCTGGAGCCATTTCATTTGCCCCTTTGGCAATCCGGCGTGGCGGATCGGCCTGCTGTCGGTGGTGACGGGCGGCCTGACCGTCGGTGTGATGACGCTGATGATGACGCGCAGCACACGTGTGTTGCTCCATACCTTGCCGTGGTCCAAAAAGATCGACGCCCGTCTGTTGCACTGGATAGCCTTGTCGGTCGGCACGAGCGCCTCCTTGCTGTTCGGCTTCAATCGCGGTGTCTGGCTCTGGGCGAGCGTCTCTGAGATGCGCGTGTTGAACGCCTTTTCGTTTATCCTGATCGCCTGCTTCTTCTTTGCCTGGATGGTGCAGCCCCGGCGCAAAGGATTCCTCTATGCCTCCTTGCTGACGTACGGGTTGAGTATGACCAACCATCAGACCGTGGCTGTGATGGCCTTGGCATTGGTGGCCGGAACATTGGCCTTGGGGTTGGATAAGTTTTTCCAGCAGCGCGACGAGCAGCTCTTGGCCAAGGTTCGCGTCAATCCGTTCCAGTTGATGATGACCTCCCTGTCGACCTTCTGGGATTTGACTGTGGCGGTGCTCTTCAGCTTGGCCGCGGTCTTTTCGCTCTTTGCCTGGTTGAAGGACGATAGCGGGACGCTGCCCAAGATCATCGGAATGATGGGCGCGGGCGCGCTCTTGCTGATCACTGGTATTAAAGCAGAATGGGTCAGTTGGCGCCATGCCCTCATTTACACAGGCCTCTTCCTGTGCGGCTGTGCGTTGTACCTGTACATGCCCATTGCCGCCTCGACCAATCCGCCGATGAACTGGGGTTTTGCTTCCACGAAGGAGGGCTTCCTCCATGCGATTACGCGCGGTCAGTATGAGAAGCTCCAGATGGCGGACCCATGCGGCTCCATCATCCATATCCAGATCTGGGTCTTTATTAGGGGCTTGCTGAGGCAGTACTCGACGCCGCTCTGTCTCTTCGGTCTGGTGACGTTGGGGGTCTCGACCTGGTGGATGGTCAAACAGCTGTCCCTGAATGCGAAAAAATATGCATGGCTCTTGCTGGTCTGGGTGGGATCGATCCCTGTCGCGATGCTCTTCATCTCCCTCTTGCGCACGGTGGTGTTGAAGCTGCCCTTCGCCTTCTCCACCCAGCTCATCGTTTGGGGTTTTGGGCTCTCCACGCTCCTCTGTTTACTGATTATCTTCTGGCTCTATTTGGAATGGCCGGGGCGTTCCTGGGCGATTTTTGTCTGGGCGGCCTTCCTGGCCTCCAGCCTTGGACTGATCATGATCATCAATCCCAAGCTGGACCGTCAGGAGCAGGAGATCACAATCAAGTTCTTTGCTCCAGCCCATGGTTTTTATGCCATGCTGATTGGATATGGCATTGCGATGACCTTTGCGTTCGTGCTCTCCATCTGGCGCACGGTCCCCAAGGCGCTCGTCTATGTGGCCTGTCTCGCGCTGCTGGCACTGCCCATCATTCCGTATGCGAAGAACTGGAGCCTCTGCTCGCTCACGACGCATGATTTCGGCTATCAGTTCGGTTATCGCATGTTCTGTCCGGGAGGCGGCTACCCGGATATGGAGAAGGATGCGGTCCTGTTCGGCGGCACAGATCCGGGGCGTTTCGTTCCGACCTACATGATCTTCTGCGAAAGCCGTGTGAAGCCCCAGCATCGCTACCAGAGCCCACATCTGCCGGAGTCGAAGGGCAGTGAGTTTGACCGTTCCGACGTCTACATCATTACGCAGAATGCCTTGGCGGATGGAACCTACATGAACTACATCCGTAATCACTACGACTACAGCCGTCCCAATCCGGAGGATCCTCAGACGCTGTCGAATTCCTATAAGGAGGCCTGGCAGCGGAGCGTCTTCAAGTGGGGCTGGAATGCGCTGGACCGTAAGAATGATTTTCCGAAAAAGCCGATCCGGATCCCCTCCCCGGATGACAGCGCGCGCGCCTTCCAGCAGTTTGTCACGGAAGTCCAGAACGGGACGCGTCCGAACCGCGGGGACATCGTGATCCAGGATGGCCGTGTGCAGGTGACAGGGGCTTTGGCGGTGATGGAGATCAACGGCATCCTGGCCAAGTTCATCTTTGACTGGAACAAGACCAATCATGCGTTCTACGTTGAAGAGAGCTATGTCATCCAATGGATGTATCCGTATCTGAGGCCTGCAGGTGTCATCATGAAGATCGAGAAGGATGTGCTCCCGTCGCCGCAGCAGGACCCGAAGCTCTGGCAGGACATCGTGGCCAAGGACAAAGCGTACTGGGACAAGCTGACTAAGGAGTTTACAGCGCGCGAAGAGTTCAGCCGCAATGCCGACGCCAAAAAGTCCTTCTCCAAGATGCGTTCCGCGATCGCTGGTCTCTATCTCTATCGCGGCATGATCGCGGAGGCGGAGTACGCGTTCCGCCAGTCGGTTGAACTGTGCCCGGAGAGTCCGGAAGGCAATTTCCGTCTGGCGGAACTCTGCATGAACCAGCGCCGCTATGCGGATGCGAAGGAGCTGATATCCGCCTATCTGAAGATCGACGAATACAATACGAGCGCCAAGGGGTTCCTGGATCAGATCAATGATATTGAGACCTGCGATAAGCGTCGTACGGAACTCCAGGCGAAATTAGGGACGGGCGCAAACATCAAGGACATCATGGATCTGCTTGCGATTTACGCTCGGCTGAACCTTCAAGCCGAACTGGCCCAGTTGAGCGACATGGTCTTAAAGAACGACAAGGCCCCTGCGGATGCCGTTTTCGAAGTTGGGGCCATGTTGACAAGCGTGCGCCGGGTGGACTTGGCCATGACAGCCTTCCGCCGCTATGTGACGCTGGCTCCGCGTGAGCCGAAGGGATGGGTTGAAGTGGGCTGGTTGAGCATTGTACAAGGCAAGAGCAACGAAGGATATGATGCCTGGCGCCGTGCAGTTGAATTAGGCGGGGAAGCCACGCGCAGTCAGTTGCGTACGGAGCAACGCTTCCAGCAATTGTGGCAGTCGCAGAGTGTCCCGGCGCCTTTCCGTGAATTGGTGCAGCCGAGCCGCAGTCGCGTGGGCGGCAACTTTGGATTCTAATCACAGGGGGATATCATGGACGCAGGCACGTTTTTAAAAGAGAACGGACTGGATGTTGAGACGATCAATCGTGCGGTCTTGCTCGCCACATTTATGGAAGAGATGGATGCCGGGTTGGCGGGCAAGCCCTCCAGCCTGATGATGATCCCCTCCTTCATCACAATTGATAAACCCGTGAAGACAGACACCCCTGTTGTTGTACTGGATGCGGGCGGGACGAATTTGCGCGCGGCTGTTGTCACGATCGAGGCAAGCGGCAAGGCCGCCATCGGCTCCTTCCTGAAGCGTCCGATGCCCGGGACCCACGGGGAACTTTCGGCTGAGGCTTTTTATGAGGCCTTTGCCGACTTCCTGATGCCTGTCATCGCCACCTCCGAGATGATCGGCTTCTGCTTCTCTTATCCGGCTGAAATCACGCCGACGTGCGATGCGAAGCTCATTTACTGGACCAAGCAGATCGAGGTCCCCTCGGTTGTCGGCACGTTGATCGGCTCCGGGTTGCAGGGCCAATTGGCCAAGCGCGGCTTCCAGCGCAAGGCCATCATTCTGAATGACACTGTTGCGACCTTGCTGGCAGGCAAGAGCGCAGGCGTGGCCAAAGCGTACAGCGCTTATGTGGGTTTTATCCTGGGGACAGGAACCAACACAGCCTACGTCGAGCACAATGCGCGCATCACCAAGCGAAGCGATTTGGATCAGACGGAGTCGCAGGTCATCAATGTCGAATCCGGCGGGTTCAGCCGTGTGACGCAATCGGCCTTTGATCAGGCCATGGATGCGCAGACCAATGATTGCGGACGTTATGTCTTCGAGAAGATGATCTCGGGTGCCTATCTCGGCCGTATCGGCTTTGAAGTGCTCAAAGCGGCTGCAAAGAAAGGGTTCTTCTCCGCCTCTGCAGCACAGGCGATTCAAGCACGGGAGAGCCTCTCCAACAAGCACCTGGATGATTTCTGCGGGGACAAGCCAACAGCGGACAATCCCTTCCTGGTTGAATCGTTTACGGATGCCGACCGTGTACTCGTCAAACAATTGTGTACGCCTGTCTATGCGCGTGCTGCTGTGCTGACAGCAGTTAATCTGGCTTCCGCGATTCTCAAGACCGGCGAAGGCAAAGATCCGCAACGTCCGGTCTGCGTGAATGTCGATGGCTCGACGTACTACAAGACCCTCACAGCCGACTTCCAGAATCGCGTACAGCAAGAGCTGGCAGCATTGCTGAAGCCGCGAGGCATCTCCTACGACCTCATCAAGGTCGACGAATCCCCCGTGATCGGCGCGGCGGTTGCCGGCCTGATGGCGGGCTGAATAGATATGGGATATGCAAAAAAATGCACCCCTCTATTGTGATGATGCAGACGGCCTTGCGGACACTGTGCAAGCGGTGATCGAGCGTAAGGGGCTGTTGCAGGGTGTGAAGCGCCTGGGCGTGGCGGTGTCAGGCGGGGCGGATTCGGTGGCATTATTATACCTACTGGCATCGATCTGCAAAAAAAATAATATCAAACTTGTTGTCCTGCATTTGGATCATGGATTGCGCAGCACGTCCGCACAGGATGCGAAATGGGTCAAGGCGCTTGCGAAAAAAGCAGGAGCAACATGTGCTGCAGAACGGCATGAAGTCACGGCTCATCAAACCGCGGCAATCTCTGTCGAGATGGCGGCGCGGGAGGTGCGACAAGCTTTCTTCGCAGCGTGCCGTGCGAAGTACAAACTTGATGCGATTGCCACAGGACACCAGGCGGATGATGTAGCGGAGACCGTCTTGCTGCGTCTGATGCGCGGGGCAGGGGCCTCGGGTTTGGCGCCCTTGAAAGAACGGGCGCGCGGCTTTATACGGCCCCTGCTGCATGTCTCGGGAGATGCCATCCGTAGCTGGCTCAAGCAGAAGAAAATCACGTGGCGCGAAGACACGACAAACAAGGATGTGTCGATTCCGCGCAACCAGATGCGGCATGAGATCTTGCCTTTTTTGGAAGAGAAGTTTGGGCCTGCTCTACGGATGAACGTGTGCAGGACCGCAGAGATTTTACAAGAGGAAGATGCGCTCCTGGAGGAGATGGCGCAGGATTATATTTCCCGCGAAAGGCATGACCAGGCTTTGGATATGAAGAGACTCAAGGCCTCTCCATTGGCGTTGCAGCGGCGTGTGATGCGGGTGTGGCTCTGGAAAGCGGAAGCTCCGTTGCCAAGCGGCTTTGAGACAATTGAGCGATTGCTGTCCATGGAGGCCGGTGAGAAAGAACAGCTTGCTGAAGCGGTGTATGCGATTCATCAGGACGGCGCACTACGGATTATCAAAGCGATGCCTGTTGCGAGGCCGGCCAAGAAGGTCAACATCCGGGGCAAGACCTCCTGGGGATCTACAATCATATCATGCGCGCCGGCCATAGGGATTGAGAGTGTCGCGCATGGGGCAGGGGGCTATCCTGCAGTGTGCACGATCAATCCCGAGGCGCTGGGGGGCAAGCCGCTGATCGTCAGGAGTCGCAAGCCAGGGGACCGTCTTCAGCCCTATGGAATGAAGGGGACGAAAAAAGTGCAGGATGTTTTTGTGGATGCGAAAGTGCCGGAGCACACACGCGATGGGGTGCCGTTGCTGGTTTGCGGCGATGAGCTTGTTTGGGTGCCGGGGTATCGGATTGCGAGCCGTTTCGCGGTGGAGGGCAAACAGGGAAAAAGTTTGCGCATAGAAGTAAGCCCGCCGCTCGCCTTGCGGGAATAAACGGACGAGCAACTTTTTTATCAACGAATTAAACGAATTGAACGAATTGAGAGTAGGGCAAGCAGCTACTCGCAAAGCATGAAAAAAATAATTAGTTTAATTAGTTTAATTCGTTGAAAAACTCTTCAAGCTAGAGGCAAGGAAAAAATGAAAGTTTACACAGAAACGATTGACTTCAAGCGCGTGAAACAGTTCTTGGCGCAGGGGTGCAAGGTGTCATTACTGATTCGGCACTCGGAGCGTCCACCGATTATACCGGGCGACACGACGTTTGGTCAGACATTGGCATTGACGCCCCGAGGCGAACAGATGGCGAAGGACGCGGGTTACCTGCTGGCTGGGCCGTATGATGTCCGATTCCTGTCGAGCCCGATGGTGCGTTGCCAGATGACCGCCGCCTGTCTTGCGGAGGGGATGGGCTTTTCAGGCGCCGAGATTGACAATGAACCGATTTTGGGATTGCAGAATTTTTATTATAACGAGATTGACAAGTTGCCTGGCGAGATGATGCGTCGCGGCTATATCCAGTACATGCTGGACTATCTGCGGACGGGGTCTGCGCTTTACTCGCACGATGTCGCTGTTGCGACACCCCAGATGCTTGCGTGGATGCAACGCATGACGACCCGGCAACTCAACATGCTCGTGTCGCATGATATTTTTGTTGCGGCGTTTCTTGCGGGCATCCAGGCGCGCACCTACACAGCGGAAAGCTGGGTGGGTTTTTTACATAGCGCGGCCTTGATTTGCACCTTGGAGCAGGAGTGGCTTGTTTACCCCTGCGTCCCCTCTTTTCACGAAGAGGACCATGCTTCATTCGTCCAATAGGGTTTAGTTTGTGAAGCAGAAGGCCAACATGCCGACCATGAGCACCAGGCAGACAATGGCGACTGATTTCACAATGCTCTGCTCCTTCATGTCGATCTGCGTTTCTCGCTCTTCAATGCTGTTCAGCCACTCCTTTGCGGTCGGCTTTTTGAGCCTCTCGCTGAAGCGGACAATCACGTTTGCAGCTTTGAAAATCAGGAGTAAGCTGATGACGAAGGTCATATATTGAGAATAGTGAGCATAAAAGGTTAGTGCCCACTGGCGATCGAGTTTAAGCGCGATCAGGCAGATGAGCAACGAGGAAAACAGATTAGCAATGATGGTCACTGGGATTGAGAAACAGAAGAGCGCCAAGCGTTGCGGGCGTGTCTTAACCGTAAAATGTGCAAAGGTTGTTGCGATCGCTAACATCGCAAAAAGAGAGTGTATGCCACGCGAGGGGTCTGCTGATTTCAGAGAGAAGCCCTTCAGTTCAAGCAGGTCACAGAAGGATTTAAACCCGGCTTGTTCAACGGCTGTACCAAAGCGCATGATCAACTCGGGCAGCGTGTCGGAGAGTGTCTTGAGGCACTCGAGATAGAAGAAAACCGGAACGGCGAAGATCAGGAAACTCATGGGGAACCATAAAAGTTTGGCGGCTTCTTTTCCCCAGAATGCGTATGAGACGGAAAAAATGACGCCAGCAATGGAGAGAAGCTGGAACGGGGGCTTGCTGGTGTGCGCTGATATAGAAAGGGCAGTAAGAAAGAGACAGGTTAATCCGAAGCCGGCCCAAGAGGGTACGCCAGCCGCGCGTGAAATGTCGTCTCTTCGGCTCAGGAGCGCATAGAAGCTGATAAAGGGGATGATCCACTCGTATGAGATCAGTTGTGAGGCGGAGAGCTTCGTCAAATCAATCTCCATAGCGCTCAACAAAGCGCTTTTGAAATGGAGGAAAGCAAGGATGATTAAAGCAAACATCGCCAATGCTCTTAGCCATGTTAAGATCTTTATTCCCATGCCTGCTCCTGCTCACTTGAGAAGTATTTTGGGGTAAAACTCATCCACGAAGTTCTCAAATTGCCTTCTTGCATCTGCCTCATCCAAAGGAGTTGATACGTTCACAGCAACCATGACCCAACGGTTGATACGATTATGAATAGAACGATCCCAGATGTCGAGTAAAATACGTTTGGCATGTGAGCCGCACTCATGTTCTCGGCTTACAAACCAATAGACAAGAGCAAAGCGATAATCGGAAGAGGATCGTTGGGCTTGGATGATGCGCGCTTCCTTGGGCCGTCCGGACTTGATGTTTAACTTCTCTTTTTTTGCACTGAGCATCACGAAGCCTTGTGCTGGCAGACAGAGCTCCGCACGATGGATACTGCCGCGGCTTCGTCCGCCGATGACCACGCTTACCGAATAGGTGAGCCCGTCGGAAGAGCGATAAATGCGTTTCAGGATTTCCGTGTCTGGGGGGAGATCCTGTTTTTCACCCATAGACACTTTTTGCATTTTGCCGCCGCATGTGGGGCACTTAAAGCCGTCGGGTTGCTGACAGTTTTTTGCAAGCAGGGTCTGCTCCTCCGCGCTTTCATTGCACTGCTCGTTGTGGCAGAACCAGGGTTGGTCGCCTATGAAGTTCCCGATTTGCCTGGGAAGTTCCGGGACAATAAAGCGCGTGTCATCATATTCAGGCGCTCCAACCATCCGGTTGCTGATAAAGACAAAGAGCACACAACAGCAGACGAGTCCGGCTGGCGCAACGTCTTTCCAGGCCAGTCGCCCGGCCGGCGCGCATGTTTCAGATGCAGCAGAAAAGAGTGAGTCGAGGCGAGAAAAGGTTTTCTTCATCCAGTGATCTAATTTGGTCACCCAGCGGCATGATTCGAACATGAGTAAGACACCGATGACAAAAATGACAAAACCGGAATAGTCATGATAGAAGCCTGTCGCAATTTGTTGTCCGAAGAAGCGTGCGACCAGGCAGATGGAGAAGATCCGGAACATATTGCCCACCATTGCGATGGGCAAGGAACAGGCAAAGAGCATCCACTTCTGAAGGCGCGTCTTCAAGGTGAAGTGGGCGTATGCCGCTGTCAGCGCCATCATGGCAAAGAGCGAGCGAATGCCGCTGCACGGGTCAGCGACGTCCACATTGAACTCCCCTCCGGGCACTTGAGAGAAGAGCGCGGTCCCCGAGCGTTCAATAGCCATGCCGAAGCCATTGAGAATGCCGGTTGCCATACTCGACGAAAATATGCGCAGGTGAAGGGTGAAGAAATCAAGAAAGGATGAAATGGGAATGGTAAACAAGAGGAATCCTGCGGGGAACAACATGAGCTTCGCAGTCTGGCGTCCCCACAGCGCATAAGGGATAGACCAAATCAGCCCGATCAGCGACAGCTGCTCAATGCGGGATTGCTGGCCGCGTGCTCCGAACCAGGCGACGACCAGAAAAAGTAAGGACCAGAAAAAGCCGGCCCAGGAGGGTCGGCCATTGGACAGCGCGCTGGAGAATGCCTGGCGCGTTTTCCAAATCGCAAAGAGGCTGACAAAGGGAATAACCCAGCCATGCGACATGTCCTCCAGGGGTTGTTTAAACATGATCATGGTATAACTAAACATGCCAGCATAGTTGAAATAGGCAAAGACAACCATGATGGCGATCATTGCATATCGGGCCCAATCCAACATCTTGTTCTGTACAATCATCGGTTTTCCTTCTCGGAGCTACAGGATTAAAGTTTATAGTTTAGCATGAATAACGGATGGTCATCCACATCAATTATTGCCCTAGAAAAATCAATGTTCCAACTTCGGTCCAAGGCCACAGGCGCGAAACAGTATAAGGCCCCTCATTTTCCAAATAATCAAAGACAAAATCTGCTGAGGAGTGTTCAATGGCCAGCCCTGCAACTTCAACACGGAGTTGATTGACGCCTTTGTTGACGATGTGTCTACCCAGGTGAAGCGTGAATGGATGACCGGCCTCTCCTGTCAGAGCGATGTTATTAATAATCGGTACATCATTGAGCCAGACCGATAAGGCACCGGATTCGGGGAGGGAAATCATTTTGCTCGCCAACGCGCATTCGCCTGTAAAAGCGGCTTGGAATTCAAACGTGAGCGAAGCTCCCGGCGGACATGATTTCCAGAAGAGGCACTTTTCTTGGCTCAATCCCCAGCCGTTCGTCGTGACGATGCTGGTGGAGCCGCCCGAATTCTGCGTGATCGTCAGCCGATCAAATTCCAAGCGCAGGCCAATGGGGCAGGTGTTGGTTGCTAATTCTATTCCTGATGTTGTCTGGGCCACTGGCAGCTGCGATGCAGCCAGCGGGTCCGGCGTGTGACATGTGCCGCCGGGTAAAGCATACCAAAAGACAGTAGGCGCAAAGCGGTGGTGCCCCGCACGCCAGGGAAGCAGCTCCATGTCAAACACGAGGCTTGAGCGATACGGCAAGTCATCCAACAATCGCATGCGTGTATTAATCGCTTTTCCTGTTCGGCTGTTCCCGTAGCCTACCGGTTGTGCAATAAAGGGGGTGTTAAAAACAGCAGGCATGCACCAGGCATAACCATAATAATCTTCAGTTCCTGTTCCAAAATGAGAGGGGAATGTTTCGCCGTCCACATAGATTTTTTCGTCACCTTCCCCCCACCAGTTTCCGTAGCTATGCGGTATATCAGTCCCGGCGTCGTTGAAGATGCTTAACGAATCGCCCACCAATCGCCCTGCGCCCTCTAAGGTGATATAATTAAGATCTTCTCCGACCCAACCCAAAGCTGATTTATTAGAATCTTCGAAAAGGTATTCGCGCCAGGAGGCGTGAAAGTGTAGGCTGTTGGTCTGCCACTGATAAGGGCCCGACACAATCTCGGCCTGCACGATGTCAACCGGTTGCCGGCCATGGTTGACGAGGCGAAGCGTTGAGGATTGTTTAAAAGGCATCATCCAGAAGGCATGCATCACGTGATTTGATTTAAACTCCACGAACCAGGTGCACCCCGTTATGACGGACCCGCCGGTTCCAAAGAAGTCGCCGATCGGACAATGAACAGCATTTGTCTCCCCGTCAAAATTCATTTCAAGGTGCGTGCTGCGCAACGCTTGCATCAGGTCTGTCGCGCTCAATTGCAGTTTTACGTAACGTATCGCAGCAGGCCCGCTGAAGTTAAATTCGTGCGTTCCGCTATCTCGTTTCAGGCGTCCAGACCATCTGTTCGTGATAGGGGCGTTGACAACACGGGGGTGGCTGTTGGACAAGGTGGAGAGGGTGGAAACATATTGAGCATTGTAAAGCGCGAGAGAACTTGAGGTGAAGGTTTCGACCGAAGCGGGCGGATCATAGATTCTGTAGTCAATATTGTAATACACTTGATAGTTGCCACTTGAATGCTCCAGCGTGATTTTACAATGCTGGGCAAACGGAATCGGCAAGTAAAGATTATGCCCTGTGCCCGTGTCTCCATCCCAGTTTCCCATCGATGACAGAAAGGATAAGGGGCTTTTGACTAGCCCGTTGCGACCGATGAGTTGTGTTAAGGTCCCTTTGATGACCGGCACTGTCGAGTGATCAAGAAAGATCCTTAAGGTCTTGGCTCCCGCGTAATTTACCGTTGTCCAGAAGCGAACGATCGCGCCTGGTCCGTCAGCCTCCATCAGCACATACTCGGTTCGGCCATCGATTGTTTCGATTCGGACATAATTATTGCTTGTGTTCAAACCAAAATCGCTGTTTGAGAACCAGGCGACCGTGTGTGGCTGTATGGCCCGCCGATCATAACTGCTTGCATGCAGCAATCGATAGGGATCCGTGGGGAGGCGCGTAAGTCGTTCCGTATCGACCATTTCGTCAAGCAAAGATCCCAGCGTTATTATTTGCGCATGCACGGAGCAACATAAACAGTGGAGCATGAGGATGGCGGCAGGGTAATATTTAAAAATACGGCCATTCATTTTCAGAGCTCTTTATTTTTCAGAGAAAGCCTGCTTTACAATTCCGCTGATGCGTTCGACGTTCGCTTGCGTCAGGCCTGCGCCCGAGGGGAGGCAGAGCCCAGCGTTGAAATAGCGCTTGCTGACAGCGCCTCCGTAAATTTTTGCAGCTTGAAAAACGGGTTGCAGATGCATGGGCTTCCAGAGCGGGCGTGACTCAATGTTTTCATCTTCTAGCGCTTTCATAACGGCGAAGACATCCTGCGAGGGCGAGGCCGCTTCGGGTTTCGCATTTTCCGCGTTAAGGGTGATCACGGTTAACCAGCGCGTGGCCTTGCCGTAAGAGGCTTCGGGCATAAACGCCAAACCTGAAAGATCTTTCAGGTTTTCGCGATACCAGCTGAAGATCTGGTGTTTGCGGCGAATGATCTCCGGCAAGATTTGAAGTTGTCCGACGCCGATCGCCGCGACGATATTGCTCATGCGATAATTGTAGCCGAGTTCACCATGTTCATACCAGATGTGATTCTCGCGCGATTGCTGGGAGCGTTTGCGCGCGCGTTCGACAAGGGCTGAATCGGGGGAGGTCAGCATGCCGCCGCCGGAGGTGGTGATAATCTTGTTGCCGTTGAAGGAGTAGACCGAGGCCCAGCCAGCATCGCCTGCTGGACGCTGCTGATAGGTTGCGCCAAGGGCTTCTGCAGCGTCAATGAGCAGCGGGACTTCGTAAGCGGCGCAGATGGTCTCGAGGCGGTCGTAATCGCAGCATTGGCCATAGAGGTCAACGGCAATGACCGCCTTGGGCAAGCAGTTGTCACGCTTCGCCTCTGCAAGGGCTTCGGCGAGCAGGTCTGGATTCATGTTCCACGTCTGCTCGTCGCTATCAATAAAGACGGGTGTTGCGCCGCGATGGACGGCGGGGGCAATCGAGGCGACAAACGTTAAATCAGAGCAGAAAATCGTATCGCCGCGCTGGATGTCGAGTTCACGGCAGAGCAGGTCAAGTGCGGCGGTGCAACTGGATAACGCGCAGGCGCTGGGCCGGTGACTAAAGGCGGCAAAATCTTTTTCAAACCGGTCGACCATGGGGCCGCACGGCGCCACATAGTTTGAGTCGAAGGCGGCATCGACCAGCTTGCGCTCATCGCCGCCCATCCACGGGGGCGATAAAAAAATGCGTTCATTCATGACGTACGCTCCTGATACGATAAAGGACATCCTCTTTTTCAAACGTAAACCGGCCTGTCAGCAAGGCGCTTGATGCATACCCGGCAACAGGCGAGACAATGTAAACGCGCTCTTTTGTTTTGATCAGTTGGATGACCTCCTCGTCTGTCTCGCCTGTAAAAAATGCAATGATACGAATATGGGGTGTCAGAAGTCCCGCAGCTTGCGCGGCCATGATGGGGCCAGCCGCTGTATTATCCGCAATCAGAACATCTCCTTCTTTCAGGATAGCACAAACCTGGTTGACAAAGCGAGCGGCTGATTGTTCATTGTGCTTCCAGGGGAAGAGCCAGTAGCTACCTTCATTTCTAAAGGGAAGTTCGCGCGCCCGTTTGACTCCGCCTTGTTTGGCCTGCAAAACGTGATGGATGATTAACGGAGTTGCAAGCGATGACAGGATGATTATGGCGCACAACGCCATCACCTGTTTTCGGTGAAGTGTGACGCTGTCTAAGCCGATGCCAACCCAGATGGCGAGCAGCGCCAGGGAGGGCAAGATAAACGTCGCTTGATCGGGTACAAAATAGCGAGCCCAGAACGCGCCGTGAATAAGGGTTAAGCCAAGAAGCGCAATTTTAAAACATGACTGCTTGCTGTATGTCCGTCCGGCCCAGCACGCAAAGAGCCACGCGGGGTTGAGCAAGCTGATGCTGGCCAAGGCTAAATTCATTTTGGCCAGCGGCCAGTTGATCGCTCGTGTGCCTGCGACAACGTCTGCAAATTCGCGACCGAACAAGAGACTCTTGAACGTCGCAACGAAGGAGTGTGTTGTGCTCCATTCGATCTGGAAAAGCGTGACGAGTAGACAGGCTCCAATGAGCCAGGAACAGGCTGAAACAAAAACGATATATGCCTTCAGCCAGAAACGCTTTCGGAGGTACAGATAGATAAAGAGGAGGGCATAGACCGGCAGATTTAAAAAGGCAAAATTATGGAGGGAAGCATGGAAGCCGTTGATCAATGCAAGCGTTGCCCAGGCGTTAATATGCGAGGGGATGTTATCATCCTTCAGATTGCAAATGTTGAACAGGCAGACGAGTTCTGCCATCAAAAAAGCGATCGACCACGTATAGACTTCTGCAATTGTGGACATCCACCACACCATGTGTGATAAGCCAAGCGTCATGACCGCGACGATGACGGTGGAAGCTTTGAGGTGTAGCTTAAAAAGGATGCGGGCCATCAGAAGCAAGGCGACCGCCATGCCCAGTCCGCTAAAAAGATTCAGCGCATAAAAGCGGCAGGAGAAAGGGAAGAGACTTGAGAATAATTCTGCACCGGCGATGTAGCTTGGGTGTGCGCGTGCAATACCCGAAATCCAAAAATAGTCATGCACGAGCACACGATACTGAAATTCACCGCTGTCCTGCCAGCTCACACCGCGTTGAGCCGTCGCTGCATAAAGGAGGAAGAAACAAGCAAAGAGGAGTCCATAAGAAAGCTTGTTGGGTTTTGATGCGTTATCTGTGAAGAGCTGCATAATAACGGCTGTTATTTCAATCGGGCGAGGGTGGTGTATTCAGGAATATTGGTCATGGCGGTCGTGCCTGCGCCGAGCGTCGACCATGCCCCCATAACGGTAAGCGGAAGGGTTGCGGCGTTTGTTCCCAGAAGTGCGCCTTCTCCGATGTCAGAACCGCCGGAGATGCGGGCGCCAGGACAGACCTGCGCGAAATCGGCCAGCGTGACATCATGGCCGACACAGGCTTGGTGGTTCACGATGACATGACTGCCGATGACGGCCCCGACAGAGACAATGCTTCCGATGCCGATGAAGGAGCCGATGCCAAGCGTGGTGTCTGGCGCGATAACCGCCGTGGGGTCAATGATGGTGTGAGGGAGAAGTCCTGTGGCGCAGGCGCGCGCGACAACGGATTGCCGTGCGCGATTGTTGCCGATGGCGCAGATGAAGCGTGAGCCCGGGAGATGCGCTGCGGCCTCCTCCACGCTGCCGAGTAGCGGGAAGCCCCCAAAGGTGCCGCGCTGTTTATCGGGTGCGTCGTCACAGAAGCCGATCAATCCCAGTTCGCTGCCCGCCTGATTCATGCGGTCAATAACCCAGGCGATTTCCTTGCCGAAACCGCTGGCACCGATGATGATTATTTTTTTCATTTCACTCCCTTGAATTCACCCATGGTGGCTTCGCCCGCTGCAGTGATGCCGTGACGCGTCAAGACGCGCCACGCGGTAAGCCCCAGTATTTTCAGGTCGAGTCCGAACGTTTGGTGGTCAACGTACCAGACATCATAAGCGAACTTCTCTTCCCACGTGAGCGCGTTGCGGCCGTTGATTTGCGCCCATCCTGTCAGGCCTGGACGTACCTCGTGGCGGCGCATCTGCTCCGGCGTGTAGCGCGACAAATAACGGACGAGCAGGGGACGCGGACCCACAAGAGACATCTCCCCCTTCAGGACATTGATGAGTTCCGGCAGTTCGTCAAGGCTTGTGGCGCGCAGGAAACGTCCGAGGCGTGTCAGGCGTTCGGCGTCCGGGGCGTCGCCCAGGCGCATGGTGCGAAATTTGAATAACCTAAAAATCTTTCCTTTCAAGCCTGGCCGCTCTTGTATGAAGAGAACAGGAGAGCCCAGGCAGAGCCACACAGCACATGCTACCCCTGCCAGCAGGGGTAGCCAGAGGGGCGCTGTGAAGAGGGTGAGTGTTATATCAAATAAGCGTTTCATGGTTGGGTGTGCCGCAAGAATGCAGCACGGCAGTAACAGGCGGCACGGCGGAGAGATCATGTGCCACAAGAATGTGGCACGGCGGTAACAGCGATGGCCTCGATTTCAACGCGGGCATTCTTGGGAAGGCGTGACACCTCAACCGTCGCGCGCGCAGGTTTGTGTCCTGCGAACATCTCCTCATACACTTTGTTCATGAAGGGAAACTCGCCCATGTCGGTGAGGAAGACGGTTGTCTTCACAACTTTATTCAAGCTTGAACCCGCTGCCTCAAGAACCGCGCGCAGGTTGAGGAGCACGCGCATGGTTTGTTCAGCAGGTCCGGCGACTTCGATCGTGCCGGTCGCCGGGTTAATCGGAAGCTGTCCAGAGCAGAAGAGAAAGCCGTTGGCTTCAATGGCCTGAGCGTAGGGGCCGATCGCAGCGGGGGCGTTGGGGGTGTTGATTGTTTTCATAATTATTTTGTGCGCGTAGCAGATTCAAGGGTGTTATACAGAAGCATGGTGATGGTCATGGGGCCGACGCCGCCCGGGACGGGCGTAATCAGCGAGGCGACCTGTGCGGCAGAGTCGAAGTCGACATCGCCGACGAGGCGGAAGCCGTTTTTCTTGGTGGCATCCGGGATGCGGTTGACGCCCACATCGATAATCACGGCGCCAGGCTTGACCATGTCGCCGGTGACTGTGTTGGGACGGCCGGCTGCAACAACCAGGATGTCCGCCTGCTTCGTGAAGGCGGCCAAATCTTTTGTGCCGGTATGGCAGACGGTCACGGTGGCGTTGCCGCCTTTGGCCTTGCGCATCAAGAGATGGGCGACAGGCTTGCCGACGATGTTGCTGCGTCCGATGACGACCGCATGTTTGCCGGAGGTCTCGATGCCGGCGCTGATCAGCATTTGAATGATGCCATGGGGCGTGCAGGGCAGGAAGCAGGTCTCGCCAATCATCATGCGGCCCACGTTGATCGGCGTGAAGCCGTCCACATCCTTTTCAGGTGCGATGGCGTTAATGACAGCGGCTTCATCGATATGCTTCGGAAGCGGAAGCTGCACGAGAATGCCGTGGATGCGCGGGTCGGCATTCATCTTTTGGACGAGGGCCAGGGCCTCCGCCTGTGTGGTTCCAGCGGGCACGCGGACATCTTCCGAATGCATGCCGGCCTCCTCGCAGGCCTTTTCCTTCGCCGTGACGTACGAGGTGGAGGCTGGGTCAAGGCCAATGAGGATGACGCCGAGGCCGGGTGTAATGCCCCGCGTCGCCTTGAGATCTGCCACTAGCTGTGCGATATCTGCGCGCATGTTTGCCGCGAGTTGTTTGCCGTCGAGTATATTTGCTGGCATGTAGGGTTCCTTTCTGAAAAGGGCAGGGACAGGGCCGCTGCCCGTACTTAAAAGAGGGTTAATTGATTGGAAGGGTCTTGATTTTTCTTTTTGGTCGGGGGTCTGGCGAGTTTGGGCAGGCCAGCCTCAAGTTCACCCTCTTCGAGGTTGGCTAAAATTTCATTGGAGCGATTGATGACCTCGTCCGGCATGCCGGCAAGGCGTGCGACATGGATCCCATAGCTCTTGTCTGCAGTGCCCGGCGCGATTCGTCGCAGGAAGACCACGCTGTCGCCATGTTCGCGCACCTGGACCGTGTAGTTTTTCACGCCCTGGAGCGTGATGGCCAGGTCGGTGAGTTCGTGATAGTGCGTGGCGAAGAGGGTCTTGGCCTTGACGCGGGGGACATTATGCAGATACTCCGCGACTGCCCAGGCGATACTGATGCCGTCGAAGGTGCTGGTCCCGCGTCCGATCTCATCGAGTACGATCAGGCTCTTCTCCGTGGCATTGTTCAAAATGTTGGCGGTCTCCTGCATCTCCACCATGAAGGTGCTGCGGCCGCGGGCGAGGTCATCACCGGCGCCCACGCGTGTGAAGACGCGGTCGAGGAGGCCGATCTTCGCGATACGGGCCGGGACAAAGGAGCCCAGGTGGGCCATGATGGCGATCAGCGCGACTTGCCGGATATAGGTCGACTTGCCGGCCATGTTCGGTCCGGTGATCAGCATGATCTGGTTGCGGGTGCAGTCGAGCAGCGCGTCATTGGGGACGAACTGTTCGGCGTCGGGAAGCTGTTCAATGACGGGGTGGCGGCCATCCTTAATGATCAGCGTATCATCCAGTGTCATTTCGGGGCGGACATAGCCGAGCGCGAGGGCCCGGTCTGCAAACGAAGCCAAGACATCCAGTTGCGCCAGCGCATCGGCGGTCTCCTGGATTTCAGCTGTATGGGTGGCGACGCGCTCCCGGATTTCGCAAAAGAGCTCAAATTCCATGGCGACGGCTTTGTCCTGTGCGCCGAAGATCTTCTGCTCGTACGTCTTCAGCTCCGGAGTGATGAAGCGTTCCGCGTTCACGAGGGTCTGGCGGCGTTCATACTCCGGGGGTGCGGAGGCAGCCTGGCCCTTGGAAATTTCGATATAAAAGCCGAAGATCTTGTTGTGGCGCACCTTGAGGGTCTTAATACCGGTCCGGTCCTGTTCGGAGGCTTGGTATTTGGCGAGCCAGGCATGGCCCTCCGAGGCTAGGGCCCGAAGCTCGTCCAAATCCTTATTATAACCGCTACGAATGATGCCGCCGTCCTTGAGTCCGATCGCGGGCGAGTCATCAAGGGCCGCATGGATCAAGTCCACCAGTTCCGGCAGGGGGTGGATGCGGCTCGAAAGCTCGGTCAGCAGCGCATTGCCTGTTTTCGCCAGGCAGTCCCGGATTTCGGGCATTGGAAGGAGTGAGCCTTCTAACGCCTTCACATCACGGCCGTTACACCGATTCGCGTTGATTCGGGCGATCAATCGTTCCAAGTCGCGGATGCTCGAAAACTTTTCACGTAAGTTGTTTAAAATAATACGATTACGAGTAAAAAACTCAACGGTGTCCAAGCGTGCATGGATCTCGGCCTGCTGTCGGAGCGGGCGGACGATCCAGGAACGGAGCAGGCGTGCGCCCATGGGTGTCTGGGTGTTGTCCAGGACCCCCAGAAGCGTATGCTCCCTGGCTTTGCCCCGCTGGGGGATCAGATCGAGGTTGCCGCAGGTGTTGTCATCCAGCATCAGGAAGTGGGCGGAGTGACGGATCTGGAGGGAGCGGATGTGCCCCGCGTTGTGGTGAAGCTGCTCGCAGACATACTGCATCAGGGCGCCGGACGGGCAGACGAGGGCCGGGACGCCCTCGCAGCCGTAGCCCTGGAGGGAATGGACCTTGAAATGACGCAAGAGCCGGTCATACGCGCAATCATACTCCAGCGTCCAGTCATCAATCGTCGTCACGGCCCCTGCGATCGACGGGATCAGGATATGCGAAAGGCGGGGGTCTGACTGTTGCGACTGACCGACCAGGCACTCGCTCGGGGAGTAGCGCTTCAACGCCTCTGTCAGCGCGTCGATATCCGGGAGCAGTTCAGCCATGAATACGCCTGTCGAGAGGTCGAGCAGGGCGAGCCCGACAGCACTGTTTTGGAGATAAAGGGCGGCCAGGAAATTATTGCGCGCGGAATCCAGGATTTCGTCCTCGGTGACCGTGCCGGGCGTGATGACGCGGGTGACCTCCCTGCGGACGATTCCTTTGGCCTGGCTAGGATCCTCCATCTGGTCGCAGATGGCTGCTTTTTTCCCAGCCCGGATCAGTTTGGCGAGATAGGCGTCAATGGCATGGTAAGGCACGCCGCACATGGGCGTCCCGCCGCGCTGTGTCAGCGCGACGCCGAGGATGGGGGCGGCTGCGCGGGCATCTTCAAAAAACATCTCATAAAAGTCGCCGAGACGAAACAGCAGAATTACGCCCTCCGGTAATTCGGCCTTGATTCGCCGATACTGCCGCATCATAGGAGTGAGTTCTTCAGAAGACATAGGTGTGAATTTTTACAGGTTAAAGGGTTTTAGTCAATCCAAAAAAAAAGCATTTTTACCCTTGTTTACAACAGTAGGTTCATGGTATGATACTGAAACTTTTGTGTAGTGTATTTTTCTCTTTTAGAGGGGGGAAGCGTGTCTTTTTACAGTTAGGAATGTAGCTTTATGCGGTGTGTGTGTAAGCCTATATTGTGTGGTTTTAACCGGTATGCTGGGGTTTTCGGGCATGCGCTGCTGCTGCTGTTCATTGTTTTAGTGCTCTCCGGATGCAAGCGTAAAGAGACGGTTAAACTGGAGGAGGTCTACTCCAATCGTGCGAATGACAAAGGTTACATCGCCTCGCTCATGACCAATCGCCAGCAGCAAGCCCAGGATAACCGGTCGCTTTTCGCCCTTTCCCTGAAGATGACGCAATGTGTGACGCGCGTCAAAGCGACGCTTCCCGCTGAAGCCACAGATGAGGCGTTAACCAAGGCGCTGGCGGCTGATTCAGAGTGGGGTGCGTTGGATGAGCAATTCAAAAAGCTGGACGCAGGTGCCAAAGCCACGAAGCAGCAGGCAGAGAACTTAATTCGCATGCGCATGCAGGAAGAGGCGCGTGCGCATCAAGCTGTTTCTGAAGGGAAAGCAAAGGCCATTGATGGCGGCTCGGGGCCCAAGAGGGTCGAGAAAAAGTAGCGCAAGGATTTTCACTGATTTAATCAGTTTAAACTGGAGAAACAAAATGAATACTAAAAAACGATTCACAATGATGTTAAAGAAGATGGTACTCCCCTTCATCGCGTGCGGTGTGATGGGCGTGACAAGTGCGTATGCGCAGGGAGATATTATCGGATTCTACTCTCCGTCAGCCAATTCGTCCTTTACAGCGCCTGGCGCCACGGTGGAGTTCACCATTCGCCTCTACGGAACGATTGTGGTCTCCAATCTGTTCAACACGACGTATGCTCAGCCGGAGATTCGCATGCAAGTCGGCTCCGACGGCTCCTCCTCCACGGCATATGCAACGCTCATCCGGTCGGAATGGACGGTTGCGCCTTTCAATTTGCTAAACCGTACAGATCTGACCTTCTCCTATACGATCCGCCCAGGGGATATGGCAGACCCTCTGAAGATTTTCTCAACGTCGTCATCGGGTTTTACGATTGTCCCGAACCAATGTTGGATTTATAAGGCCTACTCAGACGGAAGCTGGAGCAATGTCACGTGGAAGGTTGACAACAACCTCTATAATCAGCCTGGCAATAATGACATGGACACCGGACTTATAACACAGGGCGACTTTGATCTCTCGTCCCAAAATATTCGTATCACCACCCTGAGTTTTGACGATGCGAACAGTCCCACCACCCTGATCGCACGCCAGCCTTCGACCCTGTGGCGCATCAAGTCAGGCGCGACGAACAGCGTGCCGGTAAAAGTCATGATCTGGACACCGCACACGAATGTGCTCCAGATCGGTTCAATTCCGAACCAGGCCCTGGAGGTGACGATCCCCGCTGGCCAGGACTTTGCGGACTTTGCGATCAAGGGCTTGGATACAAACGCAATTCCAACGATTGCAATGGTTTATGCACAGCGCCCTTCAGACTATAAGCCGCCGAGTCTTACGAACTCTATTAGCCGCGCAGTCACCATTGAACCGCCTGGAGCACCGACCATCAGCTTGGAGTTCCTGAACGGCCAGTCAACGATGTCGATCTCAGAGACAAACGAAGTGGAAACGGGGCTGTTCCGGATCGTTCTCTCGGAGTCGAATCCGAGCCGTGTCTATGTCGACTTTTCCATCGCGCATCAGCCGAGCACAACAACAAATATCGTGATTACACCCCAGCCTGGCGGGTTCTTCGTCAATGCCGGCCAGGAGCGGTCAGTGTATTACCCCTTCAGTGCCGTAAACGGTACAAAAGAGAGCAGCCGGGCTCCGTATGTACGCGTCATGCCGTCCGCCACGAATACGACCAAGTATACGATGCAGTCAGCCGGGGTCATCAACGTCGGCAATGTCCCGCCGACCGTCCAGTGGTACCCGCCGGCCATTGCCGATGAAAACACGCCCGTGGCCTTTGAGTGGAGCGACTTGATCGATGTGGATGCGGATCTGGCCAGAGGGGTCGCTTTCAAGTGGAACTTCGGTGATGGCCCCTCCATTACCCAGACCAACTTCACGACGTCCGGAATATTCAACAAGACCTATATTAACGTGGGTAACACGCCCAGAAGCTACACGGTCACATTGACGGTCACAGATGCGGATGGCGGAGTCTACACCTTGCCGTCACACACGATTATCGTCTCTCCGGCACCCAAACCGGCAAATGTCGCGGTCGTTGTGGACCGTGCCGACTTCACCTATCTAGAGGGTGATACCACGGCCAAATACAGGGTTGTACTTTCGGTTCCCGCTTTACAAAACACAATTGTGTCGCTCGTGGGTACCTATGTGACCGATAGCACCTCCTCGGATGACTGTCTGACGCTGACGGTCACCAATAACATTTTCATTGCCACGGGCCTGACAAGTTCCGTACCGTATTCCATGACCCTTAAAGATGGCACGGCAAAGACTGCCTCGGGTATTCTGATTACACCGACCATTACCAATGCGGCAGCACAAGCTCAGTATCCGGGCGTATCTCCCGCGATTGTCGTTATCGAGAACGTCGCCCCGGGGATCGACACGGTTCCGACCTGCCAGCCCACGACATCCGCTCTGCCCCCCTATAATGCCATTGAGCTGGGCAAGCCCTTCGGCTTCCGCTACAAGGCCACAGACATTGTCGCCGACGTGAACGGAACGCCGCCAATCAGCGTGCAGTTCCAGTTTGAAGATGGGACGACCAAGACATCGATTGGTGCAAATGGTACCGTCACCAATACCTTCACCGCGCTCGGCGCGCAGACGGTGACGATGGTCGCCACGGACAAGGATGGTGGAGAGCGCACGGTCACCTTCCCGATCATGGTGGTTCCTCCCTTACCCCCGCCATCCGTCACAGTTGTGGATTACCCCGTCTTTATTGCAGAAAATGATACGACGGCCAAGCAACTGACAGTCATGTTGTCGCAGACGCCCGTCTCGGCCGGCATCATCACCCCCGTGACTGTCTATCTTGATGTGACACCCGCCAATAGCGCAGTGAACGGAGCAGTCACCATTCCTGCCAGCGTCACCTTCTTCTCGTCACAATCGACCAAGCAGGTGAACTTCACAGTCCAGGACGGTACGCCCTTGAGCCAAATCGCAGGATTTACGGTCACGCCTCGCATTGTCGCCGGAGATCCCGGGTCAACCCTGTACACGCAGTTCCAGCCCGGCCAGGTTTTGGTGCAAAATGTGGCGCCTGTCTTCCTGCAGCCGGTTGACGGCAGCACCAATACAGTTGCAACCGTTGGTCAACCGCGTACCTTCAATTGGTCGATTCGCGATGTCACGGCCGATCTGCCGACCATGAACCTTTTCTGGGACTGGGGTGACGGCACGAGCTCCACAACCACGGGCGGCTCCGGGTCAACCACGCATACCTATAACGCAGCATCATCACAGGTCTCTGTGACAGTGACAGCAACGGATAAGGATGGTTACTTCTCGGTCATCAGCTTCTATGTGACGGTCAAGGACTCCAAGCAGGTCATTGCCTTGCCCATCGGGCCCAACACAGCAGGTTTCAACGGGTATACCGATTTAGGGACTGGCACGATCGTCGCCCCTGCGGCGAGCCCCTCGCTCTGGAATGCGACTGAGTTCTTCTACACCTTCTACTTCAGCGCGGATGCCATGACCGCGCAACTGCGCGCCATCCCCACCCCGACTCCGTTACCTGGGTCTGGCAAACGGAGTTACTTCTTCGCGTGGGACGGTCCTCTGGCCGCCTTCCAGAATCCGCTGCATGTAACACAGCCGCTCGCACCGGCACAGACCATTATCAATTTGCCGACCGGAACAGTCGGTACTGGTGGCACGGCTGGCGGTACTGCAACGCTGAACGGTACGATGGTCCAAGTCAGCGCCATCTTTACAGTTGAGTATGATGCAGCTGACGTGGAAACCCCCGCAGGCATCAACAACGGCGATCTTAATCAGGATGGCATTCCAGACCGTCTGGTGCAGAGATACTTTATTGATCCAGCCGCCGCAGGGGGCACGGATACCGCTTTGGATCCGATCTGGTTTGAAAACCTCCGTGCTTTCAACGAAGATGAAGATTTCCTGCCGGTCTATCCGACGGGTGACAATCAGGGGGTCATTGACTTCCGTCCAGTCGCTAACCCTAATACCGCTGCTGACGCGGTGCCGGTCAATGCCTTCACCGCCTTCATGGAAGTCCGTGGTTACGATGGTATCCTGGGCACGCTCGATGACCCCATGACGGATCCCACGTTGGAAGACAGTGATGGCGACGGCTACCCGGATGGCTGGGAATATTGGTTCTATTATCAGTCCCGCTTTGTTCACCGCATGGGCTCGCGTTTCAATCCACGAAATATTGCCCAGGGCGAGGTCATCGACTATTCCGAAATACAGCTTGCGTTTAACCCGCTCAATCCGCGCAGCACATATACGGAAGCTCGCTGGCGCGAAGATTTTGACAATGACGGTCTTTTGGACATCGAAGAGCTCGTGATCGGTACAGACCCGACCAACTGGGACACCGACGGCGATATCATGAACGATGCATGGGAAATCCTCCGTGGTTTCAATCCCCAGGATGGGCGTGACGGAAATCTGGTTGCCCAGAACAATCCGGACGGCGATTACTTTGCCATCTCGACAGTGGCCCGTCAACATATTCAGGTGGTAACCACCAATACGGCAGAAAATGAAATTGGTGATTTCGTTTTCCTCGTTACTACCAACCACTATCTGGTGGCACTCGATACCAACAATGTTCAGGACATGGCGACCCTCACGACAGCTTATCGTTATGGTGATGATGCCACAGGGCCTTGGGCTGTAGGACGACCGGTTGCAGCTAATGTTCTGACGCCTAATGATCGCATCGCAGGTCCTGCAGATGTAGCCATCAACGCGATCATCCTGCACTTCCAGGTGCGTATGGAGAACGGTTTTGATCCGCGTGTCGCTTGGCGCTTGGCTCTTCCCAGATTTGCAGCTGCCTACGTGACGGGTGGTGCGCCGGCCGGCTGGCCTTATGGCCCCGCTGAACGGTTTGGGCCTTGGCTACCGCCGCATGCGCCAGACACACGTCCATTTACAGCTCTGGATGAATACCTTCTCATGAAGTTTATGTATGAACTTCAAATGAATGGAATGATTGGCCCGAATGGCTGGATCGGCCGCTTGACTGCCGGAATCGCAAATACGGCAACGACCCGAATCCTGATGCAGGAGGCATGGGCCCGCTTTACCACGCATCCGTGTACGCCTGACACCGATGCCACGCCCGCCTTGTCAGACGGTGTGCCAGACGGCTGGGAGCTTTATGTTGCCGTGGCAGAAGATCGGGGCGCTTGGCTGGCTGACAACGCCTTCGCCTACTCACCGTGGGATGCGGCGGATGGCGATGGTAACAGGCCTGATGACGGCGTGTCTTACCAAGAGGAATATTGGGCAACCGACTCGCTTCCTACTTATTTAAATGCAGCACTCTATTATGGTGCAATAGCTCCAGCTACGATTCCTGTTACAGGGACGGCTGCAGTCACTATCCAGCGCCCGGTCGGCCATGCGGACACCTACTGGGTGAATAAATTCTGGCCGACGGATCCATGGAGTACGGATACCGATGATGATAATGTGAGTGATGGAGGAGAACGCGCCTTCGTCTATGGTAACGCTGTGGATATTGGCGGTATCTGTATAGCCGGTGGCGGATTGAATCCGAATTCTGTCGATACCGACCGCGATGCACTGCCGGATGCTTGGGAAAGTCAGTTTGCAGGAGCTCCTGTTGCCGCGGATGGAACAACGACACTGCCTCCAGTGCTCCCGGGGCAGCCAGCAATCGCTGTTGCAATGACCATTACAGACGGGCAGGACGGCACCGTTGCAGACGAGAACAAGGACACGGATTTGGACGGACTCCTGAGCTTTGAGGAGTACATGACGCAATCCCTCCGCTGCTACCGCTATGATATTCCTGAACCCAATGCCATGATTAACAATGTAGACTTTGATCCTGATCCCGTGACTGGACAAGTCGGACAGCCTATGGACAGCACCTTCCAAATAGGTTCGCTGTTTACCGAGGTTGTCATGGAATGGGATCAGTGCCGCCTAGGATGGCCAGCCACTGCGCCGCTCTGGTGGATGCGTCCTGCAGGTGCGCGTTACTGTTCAACCGATCCGCAGAACCCGGACTCGGACTATGACAACATGGACGATTATTATGAGATGTACCATGGTATAAATCCGTTGCTCGGCAATGGTATGCGCGCTGACTTGTTAGATGACCGTGTGGCATACGCTTATGGCGCACCGGGTTACCCCGTGCCTACAGCGCCACCGCCATTGTCATACGCAAACAACTACTGGACACTTGCTTATGCTTTCGAGAAAGACTTCATACTCTTCCCGTGGGTGAACGGAATGCCAGACTCGGATCCAGATGCTGACGGCCTTTTGAATTTGGAAGAGATGCTGGCAGTCAATACGCCGTTGGTGGAAAACTATAACACCGATCCGTCGCCGATCTGGATGACTGATCCGTCGAATCTGGGAAGTATTACCGCCCGTTTCTATACGCCAAGCAGTTTGATGTATCGTCCGATGTTCTTCTGGCCGCCAGTGCCAGTACCTCTCTTTACGTACCAGTTCGAGATGAACGAAGGGTATGATACAGATAACGACGGGGGCTCGGACAAAGATGAACTGATTACAAACCGGGGTGCAAAGTCTGATCCGCGCGACAGCGAAGATCCGGTTCGTCGTCAGGCGATCTGGTTCAGCGGAAACAATTCTGCTGCTGTATCCCCATTTATGTACTCGGATTACGCTTCCATTGCAGGGACCGCATTCGCGGATATGGAGCAGGCGTTCCGCAGCTTCACCGTTGAACTCTGGGCACGTCCCGATTGGGCGACAAATAATAATGTGCAGATTTTGATTGAACGCGCCTTTGACTATTTGCAGTCAGACGCCAGCCAGGATCCTGCGTCGCCCCGCCTGCGCCGTAATTTCCTGATCGGCATTGCGCCGGATGGACGCGTCTTTGGCGGATTCGATAATCCAGGTGGGCACGACGAACATACGGACACAGTCCGCCTCTATGGCGAGAAGATTGTGTCTAACACGTGGGTCCACTTGGCAGCCCGTATGGATGGACGTACGCAGAAGTTCACCCTATTTGTCAACGGTGTCTCGCAAGGCGAAATGGCAACCACATTGATCCCTGCCACAGGCATTGATCCTGTTCGGAGCTACCCGACGCAAGATGCAATAACGGATATTGTCTATCGAGAAGGTGCTTTGACAATAGGAGCGGGAAGCATCAATCTTACGTCACTTGGAGTCGGTATTAATTTTGGGATGGCGTGGACGCGTGTTGGAACAATAATACCGGTAACATGGGCAGATTATAACAACTTCTATCGTGGATGGATCGATGAAGTCCGTGTCTGGGATGGAGCGCGGAGTAATCAGGAGATTAATGATAACTTCAAAAAACGCTTTACGCGCGATGACATCCTTGCGAATCGGACACAGATTCTGCAAGAGTTGAATGGCGGCGCTGGTCGTACTGCGCTCTCGACAAACAACTTCCTCTCCCCGATTTTGATGAACTATTACACCTTCAACAATCTGTTCAGCGCTGATACTGAGCAATATGTTGCCCAGGTGCCGCGTGGCTTTAATAGTACTGCTGTTAATGATAATCGACTGAATGGTAATGCAGCCGGTGCCATGGTTAACTGGTGGAATCGGTGTCCTGTCAAGAATACGGTTTACAACAATTGGCACTACCTGCCGTGGATTGAGAACGTGGTGACTCACATGCCGCGCGTGACCCAGCTCGCGAATACGAATGGGCCGGTCGTCTTTGTCAATGATAATGTGGTCTCGGACTCTATCTACTGGACACGCCGTGCAGCAGGTAACCTTGAGGCGCAAAACAGCTTCCCGAACAACAATGATCCCTATGGCTTCACCTACGGTCTAACATCAATGATTGACCTGTTGCCGATCGGTAGCGCATGGGCCAAGCAGTGCACGGACTTCTGGGATGAGTTGGGCGCGACTGGCAACTGGCTGGAAAACAGCGGGACTACGGATGACGGGCTTCCGACCTGGTGGATAGCATTGCATGGAACGACTGATGCCTGGACGGACCTCTACACGGGTACCAATGCCTACTATAAGGATAATGGCATGACCAATGGCGAGGCTTATCAGCGTGACTTGGCCAAGGGCATGCTGCCGAGTGCAGCGAACACCACGGACTACACCGCAGCGTTTGCGCAGATCGCAGACAGCAATGGTGACGGCATGCCGGACTGGTGGAAGAGCATGTATGGCTTGAGCATCACGGATTCCACAGGCGAAAGCGGTTCGCTGGGCGACCCTGACAAGGATGCGCTCTCCAACTATGCGGAGTACCAGATTACAGAGGTCTACAAGTTCCGTTACTCGAATCCGCTCAAGTTCAAGACCAATCCTGCGCAGCCGGTCTCGGATTACTTCATGAAGCCGGCAGGCGGCAGGCTCAACTACGGTGCGATGTTCTCCGACCATGACTTTATCGAAGGCTGGTGGGAGGAGCTCTATGCGCCTGGCGCAGCCAATCCGTATGTCTTTGATTCCAAGACAGACTATGATTCGGACGGCTGGTCCAACTGGGCTGAAGCGCGTTACAGCCAGGCTGTCGCGTCCGTACGCCCTGATCTGCGTGAGCTGGTGATGGTCAACGAAATCACGACCTTCGAGTACCCCGTGCCGATCGTGGCGACACGCCTCAACTACAAGGGCATTCAGACCACCGGCAATATGATCATCCAGGCGTTCTCGACGTCGGACATGCTCGGTTTTGCGGACGCGACCTGGAATATCGCCTTCGGACAGGCAGCGGCGCAGCAGAATACGATGCCGCTCGGGTTCTATGCGAACAAGATCATCCGTACGCGTCTGTCGCCCGGTTCAGTCGTTCCAGGCACCCTCCAGATCCAGTTGACAGACACCTGGACAGGGGATGTCGCCCAGAATGGCTTTGACATGAACGGCGTCATTTACGCTAACGGTGCGGGTGGTGCCATGGATGAGATCGGAACCATCAATTACATCACGGGTGAAATGGTTCTTAATATGGGAACCTACGAGAACACCGTCATCATCACGGATCAGGCGAACTATCCGCAGCAGCGTGACAGCTATGTGGATTCCCGGCTCTCCTATTACGAGATGACGTATGAGACCAAGCTTCCCAATGGCTGGCCGCAGAATGTCTATCTGGGCCGCGCCACCACCGGCGCGCTGAAGGAAGGGAAGAACTATTTCTTCGCCTTCATCGACGTGGACGATAACGGCGCTTGGGATGCTGGCGAGCCTGCAGGACTCGGGACACCGTTCGAGACGGATATCGGCTGGGATGAGAATGCACTCGACATCCAGTTGACAGACTATACGCCAAACAATCTGCGCCTCTCCCTGACAACAGGTCTGCGCTCAGAGGATGTTATCTTTGGAACAGCCGTGGATCAGGGCGGCGGTGGCGGCGCCCAAGAGCCAGTCGTTGGTTATAAGCGTGTTCGAATCGTCCGTACGTCTGTGCAGACCAGTAGCTTCACGGTGGGTCCGATCTTTGATAAGACGATCTTCGGACGTGATTATATCCATGAGGGCGATCTGATGACCATGCCGAGCTATGAAGGCTATGGGTTGGATTGGGGCTTCGCGGGTATCCTGACACCGAGTGCGGTTGGTGCAGTCGGGTATAAAGTGTATGTTGGCGACAACGATATTCTGACGAACAATACCCTGATCGCGTCCTTTACGAATAAGTTTGATGCTACACGTGCGGTTCCAACGACCGTAACGCCAGCTCACGGCGCTTATGTCTACTCGGCTCGTCCGACCTTTAGTTGGTCATTGACCTCCACGTACGATGGCTATAATGCCTTCGCTTTCGAAATACGTCGTGGTTCGTCGTCGGGTCCGCTGGTCTATCCGATCACCGTACGCCAAGTGCCGTTACAGGATACGAAGACTGGAAATTACATCTGGGACGCTCCGTTCTACATGGGCGACAAGAATGTGATGAACAACGGCGTCTACTATTGGCGCGTTCAGATGCTGAATTCGAAATATAGCACGGTTACCACCGCAGCCGGGGACTGGTCTGCGTGGAAGATCTTCCGTTGGGATGTCAACAAGCCGCTGCCTCCGTCAGGAACAGCGACGAATCTGATGGGGTCATCGTCAGGCTACGGACAGCTCAGAGCGGTTGTCAAGTACTTTGGCGCAGCAACGACACTCGCGGACAACGTAGTCGTCCAGGCGTTTAATAATCGTGGCTTCACCGGCTTCCCTGCAGCACAGTATACCTTTGCCGCAAGCCAGATCGGGTTGATCACGAACACAAGCCTGTCTGCGACGAACGCCATCGCAATGCGCGGCCTGAAGCCAGCCACCTATTACGTACGCGCCTTCATCGACTCCAATGTCAATGGTGTGCTCGATACATGGGAATCTTGGGGTTATGCGAACTACTATGGCGAGAACAAGTCGCTCTACGATGTCAGGCCGATTGAGGTGCTCGCATCGGCGACCAGCCCGCTCGTCACCGTCTACATCGAAGATAGTGACACGGATCAGGACTGGTTCCCGGATGCTTATGAGTATCAGCTCAACGGAAACCTGACCACACTGGGACCGCTTGATAGCTGGGTTTATCGCGGGGACTCGGAGATCAATCCGAATCTCTCGTCGAGCGGAATCATCGCCATGATGCTTTACATGACTGCCGGGACGAGTGAACAGCAGGATGCCTTCTTCAGCATGGCTGTCGCTGATCCGGACGTGATTCCTGCGACGCCTCCAGCCGTGACCATACAGAGCTTGAATGTCACGACGGGCGGGACAACGCTGAACTGGGCATTGACGCCGGGACAGCCTGCGCAGTCTGATTCGCTCTTCGTGCAGACACTGCTTGGCGTTGCCGGAACATTGAGTGATACCGCTGTAAAGACCTACACGTATACAGTCAAGTTCTCAACCTCCCTTGCGCTACCCCGTAGCGAATGGATGGCTGTCAAGATTGATCAGGTCACGGTGGACGCAAACGGAACAGAGACTGTTACGAGTGTCCTGGACACCCTGCCTGCTGCGGGCACAAGCGGATTCTTCTGCGTTGAAGTTGCCGAAGGCATCCAGTAATCGTAATCCTGAAGCCTCGCTTGACCACTTTTGGGTCAAGCGAGGGTTTGAGGATATTTAATTTTGAGTATGTTACTGATTTGTGAAATCAGAATGGCGAGTTCGAGTTATGCTTTTACGACCCAACAGAAGTTTATGGCTAGGAATTGCATGCTTCGCTGCAATTTCAACGCATGCGTTTCGGGCTGACCCGTTGTCGGACGGGAGCAAGACTCGGGCACAGGCGTCTCAATCAACTAATCTCGTACAGCATATCAAGCGTGTAGCGACACAGCAGCAGAAGGAGGTCCGCTCTGCGGCTGAAAAAGAAGGTGTTAGAATACTATGGGATGACCGATCACAGACACCCCGCTCTGTTCGTGCACAGGACTTGGGCAATCGGAGTTTCACAGGAAAAGGTCGAGGGGTCTTGCGAAATGATCCAGCGGTATTACTGGATGCGGTTTCCCCGCTTTTTGGCATAGCAGATGCAAAATCAGAGTTTATCGAGCGGAAGACCACTTCTGATGAGCTTGGTCATAAGCATGCTCGAATGAGACAATACTATAAAGGATTACGAGTTGTCGGCGGCGAGCTGATTGTGCATTTCGATGCTTCAGGGACGGCTTATGAAGTCAATGGTGAATATATCAAAGATATCCGGGTAGTTACAAAGGCCTCGCTCAAGCATCAGGATGCCCTTCAAATTGCACAAGCCGATTTAAAATCCAGAGGCAACGACGCGATTACGGTCGCTAAAAAACCAGAACTCGTTGTGCATGCCAGAAACAACCAAGAGCCACGGTTGGCGTATGAGTTAGCATTAAAATACGCAGGGGCCGGCATCAAAATTCCGGGGTATTGGCTCTATTGGGTGGATGCCATGGATGGCACGATACTAAATGCCTATAATGATGTTAAGGCTCTTACCCCAAACGCAGCTGGAAGAGCAGTTCCGATCACAGGGCAAATTTTGCCATCAGAGACACGTGTTACGGGCGATGACGGGATTCGAACAGTTCAAGGCTGGACCGATGCCTCCTTGAATTTCTTTCTGCACAATCCCGCGAATCATTGGCAACTCTATAATGAAGGGGGCGGTGGTGTTTATACCGACGAAAACTCTATCGCCTATCGAACGACCGATAACTGGGGCGATTCTGATCCTGCGGAAATGTCTATTGCTGTAAACGTTAATACGGTGCAACTGTATTTTAGACAGGTCATGGGAAGAAATAGCTGGGATAATCGGGGAACGATGATCCCTGTCAATGTGCATCATGGAGTCAACTTTGTGAATGGATACTGGGATGGGGCGACCATTACCATTGGCGATGGAGACAATATTGAAGCAACCTGTATTGGCGTTTTGGATGTCATGGGCCATGAACTGACTCATGGTGTTACTGAATCCGCTGCAGGCCTCGTTTATCAAGATGAGTCTGGGGCGCTCAATGAGTCCTTCTCTGATATATTTGGAGCATGTATTGAATTTTTTGGACAGCCAGATGGATCTGCTCTCTATCCTCAAGCTAGTCCGGGAACAGCAGATTGGCTCATGGGCGAAGATGCCTGGTTGACATCTACTGCGCTTCGAGATATGCGTAATCCAAAGAATACGGCTGTGGTGGGGTGGGGAAGTGAACAGCCTTCAATGTATTTTGGCGAGTATTGGCATACGGAGGCCTGGGACAATGGAGGCGTGCATATCAACTCGGGCGTTCAGAATTTCTTCTTCTATTTGTTGACAGAGGGCGGCGTCGGTACAAATGAATTATATGAATACAATATGACAGGCATCGGTATTAAGAATTCCGAGAAGTTGGCCTATCGGGTGTTAGAACACTATTGTACAGGGGAAACGGATTATCACGCAATTAGAAGCTACTGGTTTTCTGCAGCAGTGGACTTGAATATGGATTGGCTTGTGCCGACTATTCAGGCATGGATTGCCGTAATGGGGCCTGGGCCTGCAGTTAAAATCGAAACCGAAAGTCCGTTGCCGGATGGCCGAGTCGGTAGTCCTTATTCTCTACAATTTAGAGCATCTGGAGGAATCTATCCGCTTTATACGTGGCAAATGATCGATGGCCAGCTTCCACAGAACTTCACTTTTTCGACAAATGGTGTTTTGTCCGGGCTGTCCATGGAGCCAAGCACAAACACGTTCACGGTTGTTGTAACCTGTATTGACAAGCAGACTGCGACCAACACCTTTGAGATCGTTATTCTTCCTGCCTATCCCGCGCCCTTCAGCGAGAACTTTAATGGTGTTATGGAAAGCCCCTTGACAGGGTGGCATCAAGAGAGCGTTTCGAATACTGTGCTTTGGCGTACGCGGATTGGATCTCCGTCAGGACGGCCCTTACAGCCGTTTGAGGGCGAAAAGAATGCCTATCTGGGTGTGTTCACCGATCTTGGCAGTGCCAGCCTTCCGCAACATATTACACGCATGATTTCGCCCATGATCCAATTCGGCCCATACGCCCGCGACGTTAGAATTTCCTTTGCGTACTATCTGGAAAACAGACTCTATTCTCTCCCGGATTCTTTGAGAATTTACTATAAGACAGCATACACGAACGAGTGGATCGGACCTATTGCGACCCTTACTGCACCAGAACCGATGTGGCAAGAGCATACTATAACTTTGCCGGAGTCAGCGGCTGGCAAAGGAGTCTATTTTGCCTTTGAAGGCTGGGCTATGGGCGGGCATGGCGTCAGTCTGGATGCCATTCTGATCGATGACCCAGTGCCGCCGCTCCAGATTGTGACCCCGACACCTCTGCCAATCGCCCTCTGCGAGACAAACTACACATTGACAGTGCCGCTGGTGACGTTAGCCTCTGTGGGCGGCTTTACGAATGCACTGGGCCTTACTTCTTATCAGTATGCTCTTGTCAATGGGATGTCCTTGCCGAGCGGCTTTACCCTCACCCCCGCAGGGGTGATCATCGGGCAATGGGACTTGCCGATTCCAATGACAGCGTTTGATGTGGAGGTCACGGATCTTATTGGGGGCGCGAAGGCGACCAATACCTTGGCCTTTTCTGTTGAATATCCCAGAGCCCCTGTTTTAAAGGAGGACTTCTTGACGGATGACGGCAAGCTGCCTTCTGGCTGGTCCATTGAGTATGTGGCCAATACAGTTGATTGGAAAATTGGCTATCCAGGGGGTATGGATGGCATCTCGCCGCCTTTTGCAGCGCATAGCGATTATCAATATGCTTTCTTCTTTGGTACGCCCAGTGCCGGTTCACTTATTGCGTCCAAGCTCGTTTCGCCAGTCATTGATCTGACGCAGATGCCGAACAATTCACGATTGGTTTTCTGGCATTTTATGCAACGCTGGAGCGGACAGGATCAGTTGCGCGTCTACTACAGAAACGTGGTTGACGGTCCTTGGACGAGGCTCATGACGTATACAAACAATGTCACCAGTTGGACGCAGCGGATCGTCCCGTTGCCAGAACCTACACGGACCTACCAGATCGCCTTTGAGGGCGTGGCGAAGTCCGGGTATGGTGTTTGCGTCGACACCGTATCCATCACGGATGACGGTGGGGCACCCGTGATTCTCACACGTGACACGTTGCCGTCAGGCTTTGATAACTTCTCCTATTCCACGCAACTTGAGGCAGTCGGTGGCATTGCCCCATACCAGTGGAACATCGTTTCAAACGGTTTGCCTCGCGGTTTGATACTCGATTCAGTAACCGGTATCATCAGCGGCATACCCGTCGGAAGTACACAGACGTATTTCAGAGTGGCTGTCACGGGATATGACAACAAGGCATCGACAAATCTCTTTTCGCTTAAGATTCTTCCTCCTGGAATTGTTCCCTATTGGGAGCCCTTTAATGAAACTGTTTTGCCGGATGACTGGGTTCAGATAACGCACGAAGGCTCAACTGCAGCATGGAGGACCACGGCGGGAACTTATAGTCCGTATACAAGTACCGCGCGTGCACCTGGCAGCGCATTCAGCGCGCCCTATAACGCGTGCCTTTGGGGAGAGGCTGGGCCTGGCGGGCTGCCGCAAATGGCCACGCTGATGACAAAGCCTTTTGATTTGGGTGGGTGTGTGAATACGACACTCTCCTTCCAGTTATGCATGAAACGGTATCTCAACAACCTGAATAATCAAGACTGGCTTTCGGTCTGGTATCGCTCGAACGAACAGGGGAGCTGGAATGTTTTGACGAATTATGATGCCGACTATTTTTCAGGCACGAATGTAACTGCAATAACGAAGTGGACACAGCAGACCTTTAATTTGCCGGATCCTTCAGCAACCTATCGAATCGCCTTTGTAGGCTCTGCCAGAGGCGGCTGGGGAATTTGTATCGATGATGTGGATGTGCGCGGAGAACGAACAGCGTTTCCTCTGGAGTTTTTGACACCGACGCTCTTGCCGGAAGGCACGAACCAAGTGCTCTATCCGCCAGTGACCTTAGAGGCGACGGGCGGAACACTGTTGCCCTACACGTGGCGCGTCGTGACATCTGATATTCTGCCTCCGGGCTTGACGCTGGACCCGAATACCGGTGTCATCAGCGGGACGCCGACGCAAGCCGGCCTCTATACCTTCGGCATTACCGTTCAGGATGCCAATAGTGTCGCAACCACGGGCGAGTTTTCGCTGAGAATACGCAGCGGCAGCATGACGCCCTTTGAGGAGTGGAAGAGTCTCTACTTCCCGCTTCCGGACAGCTATCTGGGTGATAATGCGGACCAGTCAGGAGACGGGATCGCCAATCTGATTAAGTACGGCATGGGGCTGAACCCGACAAATCTGAATGGCGGCATTTATATTCTCGGCGGCTTGACGAACCTGGTAGGTGCGCCGAATGTGGCTGACGGACGTTATCTCTACTTGGGCTATCGCCGTTCGCTCTCGGCAACAGACCTGGACTTCTTTGTGAAGGGCAAGACGGATCTCGGCAATGTGGGTGAACTCTGGCAGACCAATAATGTTGTTGAGCTGACGCCTTGGACCGTTGGTGAGGCCGGTGTCTGGTCGTGGGTTTACAATGTACATCCAACGCCTGCCACCAATGCGCCGCAACGTTTCTTCCGCCTTGAGGTTGAGCTGAAACCTTAGGAAAACATATGGACCATTCATCTCCTGCACACTCGCTTCCTCCGGCTGAATTCGTCGCGCGTCTGCGAAAGCTTCAGGCCTATCAGAAGCGTGAGAAACTCGATGCCATTCTGATCGTATCAGATATTAACCGTTATTATTTCACGGGATTCTGTGCCTCGAATGGTATGTTGATCACAGCCGAAGAACCAGTATTTTATACGGATTTCCGCTATTTTGTCGCTGCAAAGCGTACCTTGACCTTTTTGACGGTCAAACTCATCTGGAAAAATGCAGAGGAAACAGCGTCCCTTGCGAAAATAGGGAAGCCGTGGAAACGCATTGGCTACGAGGGAAGCCTTTCCGCAGACCGTTTTGGCAAGTGGAAGGAGGCCTTTCCGAAGGCCGAATGGGTCAATGTTTCAACCGCGATTGACGAGCTGCGCAGCATCAAGTCTCCGGCAGAGCAACGCTGCATCCGAGCGGCTGTTCATGCGACAGATGCGGTCTTCGCCGCTGCACGTTCGCAACTTGCGCCGGGCATGACCGAATGGGACGTGCGCAACCTCATCCGGCGGGGCGCTGATTTCTGCGGACAGGGCGAAGCCTTTGACACCATTGTGTGTGCTGGGAAGAATGGCGCAGAGTGCCATCATCAACCGGATGACACGCCCCTGTTAGAAAACAGTCCGGTCCTGATCGATATGGGTGTCATGAAGGATTACTACTGCTCGGACATGACCCGTAGTTTCTGCCTTGGAAAAGCAACCGCTGAATATCGGGACATTTATAAAATTGTCCTGGGGGCGAACCTCAAAGCCATACGCGCAATCCGTCCCGGACGTAAATGCAGCGAGATCGATGAGATTGCCCGCAACTATATTGAGAAAGCCGGCCACGGCAAACATTTCGGACACGGCCTTGGCCATTCGCTCGGCTTGGAAATTCATGAGATGCCCCGCTTTGCAGATGTCTGCCAGACCATCCTGAAGCCGGGCATGCTGCTGACCGTGGAGCCCGGCATCTATCTGCCCGGACGCTTCGGTGTGCGCATCGAGGATGTGATCCTGGTCACACGCACAGGGTGTGAAGTGCTGACAGCTACTGAGAAGTAATCAGTGATCAGTAAACAGTTATCAGTGGGCTTCGCACTGACAACTGACCACTTCCCACTGATCACTGACAACTGGCAACTGACCACTTCTTCTTGGCTTCTATCGGCACGATCAATACCGGGCACGTTGTCTTGCGCGCTATTTTAGAGGCGACATTCCCCAGGAGCCATTGCGTGATCGGTTGGTGGCCCTGCCTGCCCATCACAATCAGATCAACCCCTTCAGCCTCCGCATATTCAAGAATCGCCCGGGCTGGGTCGCCAATCCGCATCTCGACTTTCAGGTTCAGCGGTTCAGGCAGGCGCGCCTTGTAATCAGCCTCCACGCGCGCATCAATGTCCGCACGCGCCTTGGCATCCATATCGCCGACCTCATAGATATACCCTTTCCAGAATTGGGCGTCAGGTTCTGGAATCACATGAAAGAGTATCAGCTCTGCCCCTGCATTACGCTCTGCAGCTCGCACCGCAAAGGTGAAGGCAAAGTAAGCGCTGTCTGAAAAATCCGTACAAAACAAAATCTTCTTGTATTTCTCGTTCATGTCAATACGATAGCACAACAACGCTTGAAAATAAAGGGGGGAAAGCGGGGCTGAAAAAAAGAGTGAGAAGGGAGACACTTTGTATTTTATAAAGCACGCCCTTTTGATACCATAACACTTCCATTTTATACAAAAAGGAGTCGTAGGTATGGCAGAAAAAAAATCATCAAATACGCAGCTTGAATCCGTATTAAGTCAGATCCGGAAAGAGTTCGGCGAAGCCTCCATTATGCGCATGGGAGAAGCGTCGGCAAACAAGGATATCGCTGTTATTTCAACAGGCGCTTATTCATTGAATTTGGCCTTGGGCGTGGGCGGCCTGCCGCGCGGACGCGTGGTCGAATGTTTTGGACAGGAGTCTTCGGGAAAGACCACGCTTGCGTTGCACGTGATCGCGAATGCACAGAAGTCTGGCGGGCTCGCTGCTTTTGTGGATGCGGAGCATGCGTTGGATCCAAGTTATGCGCGCCGTATCGGCGTGAACCTGGATGATCTGCTGGTCTCCCAGCCGAGCTCGGGCGAAGAGGCTTTAACCATCACGGAGCAGCTCATCCGGAGCGGTGCCTTGGATGTGGTGGTTGTGGACTCCGTTGCGGCGCTGACCCCGCAGGCGGAAATCGACGGTAGCATGGGCGACTCGCACATGGGGCTTCAGGCGCGCCTGATGTCTCAGGCGATGCGTAAGCTCACCAGCGTGATCGCTCAGACCAAGACGCTCTGTATTTTCACCAATCAGATGCGCGATAAAATCGGCGTGATGTTCGGTAATCCGGAAACAACGCCCGGCGGCAAGGCGCTCAAGTTCTACTCGTCTGTCCGCTTGAACGTGCAACGCATCGGCTCGATCAAGGATCCCGCAGGGACCGTGATCGGCAATCGTACGCGCGTGAAGGTCGTCAAGAACAAGATGGCGCCCCCTTTCACGGAAGCGGAGTTCGACATCCTGTATTCCCGCGGTATTTCATGGGAAGGGTCAGTGCTGGATGCGGCGCTCACGCGTAATGTGGTCACCAAGCGCGGCTCATGGCTGAGCTTCGGAACGGAACAAATCGGCCAGGGCTCCATCGCTGCGACCGAGTTTCTGCGCACCCATCCGGAGATCGTGGATCAAATCATCCAGAAGATCAAGAGCGAGCCTGCTCCCGCGATCGGCAAGGAGAAGCCCAAGGCGGATGACGAATAGGGAGTCTTCTACAGAAACCCGTTTTCGCGGAGCATCGCTTCGGTGATGCTTGTGGAGTCTGTGTCGCGCCCGAGCAGGCGCGCCACATACTTGCCCAGGATGTCGCCCTCCAGGTTGAGGGCGTCGCCGGGCTTGCGGTCACACAGGCTGGTGACCTCGAGCGTGTGCGGAATCAGGTTCACTTCGATATGCTCGTCATCGAGTCCGCTGACCGTCAAGCTGACGCCGTCAATCGCGATCGATCCCTTCATGACCGTCTGACGTGAAAGCGCCCGCGAACACTGAATGCGCCATGCCAGATCGCGTCCGCGGTCTTCAATGCTGGCCAGTGTGCCGGTCTCGTCAATATGACCGCTCACAATATGTCCGCCCAGCCGGTCCCCAAGGGCGAGCGCACGCTCGAGGTTGAGTCGCGCGCCTTCCCGCGAGATCCGCAATGCGGTGCGTTGCAGGGTTTCATCGAGGATGTCAGCCGTGAACCAGCCGCTGCCGAAGGTCGTGACCGTCAGGCACGCGCCCTGCACCGCGACGCTTTCGCCAAGGACAAGGGAATCCTCCCATGCGTCATGCGCGACCGAGAGCGTCCAGCCGCCGTGTGAACGCGTCATGTTCTTTAACCGTCCAACTTTTTGTACGAGTCCTGTAAACATGGTGTGATAATTGCCTTATTGCCTTATTGCGTTATTGCCTTAATAAAATTGAGTATTCGACGTTCGATGTTGAATGTTCGATGTTTATTCACAGCCACAGCGAGGAAGTAGGCGCACAAGCAGGTCCTCGCCAATACGTTTGACAGACTGAAGCTGCAGGCGCTCCAGGTTTTTCATCCGCACGCCTTTTCCTGCAAAGCCGCTGACCGCGCGTGAATCGCCTAAGATCGCCGGTGCATAAAAGAGGCAATATTCATCGATTAACCGCGCATCGTGCAAGGCGCCGGCCAGTGTGCCGCCGCCCTCGCACAGGACATGCAGATAGCCCGCCTTGCCGAGACGCCGCAGCAGTTGCTTTAACGGAAGATGTCCGTCCTTGTCCGGCTTGAAGATCCAGGCTGCCGCGCCCTGCTGCTGCCAGGAGGCGATCTTCTTTTGTGCTGTTGTGGCCAAGGTGGCGATGAGCGTCCGCGTGGCGGCTGAGTCGGTGAGCACCGTCGCTGTTGCGGGCGTCCGGCCGGTTTCATCAACAATAACGCGCATCAGGTTGTCGCGCCCCTTGCCGCGATAGAGCAGGGAGGGGTTGTCTGCGCATAGTGTGCCCGCGCCGACCATGATGGCATCTGCGCCTCTGCGCATCCGCTGCACAGCGTTCCGGGCAGCCTCGCCGGTGATCCACTTGGAGGCTCCTCTACAGTCTGCTATGCGTCCGTCCAGGGTCATGGCGAGCTTGAGTGTTAGAAACGGATATCCCGTGGTCACATGCTTGAAGAAGGGACGGACCAGTTCCTTGGCTTCGGCCTCGCAGATGCCGAAGACGACCTCTACGCCCTTGTTGCGCAAAATCTCAAGTCCGCGTCCGCAGTGGCAGTCGTTTTCGTCGTGACACCCGACCACGACCCGCGCAATCTTCTCTTTCAAGATTCGCTCCGTGCAGGGAGGTGTCCGTCCATGTGTGCAACAGGGCTCCAAGGTCACATAGAGCGTTGCACCTTGTGGCGACACGCGACAGCCATTCAAGGCCTCCACCTCGGCATGGGGCTGGCCAGCGCAGGTATGGAAGCCCTCGCCGATGATCTGTCCGCCCTTGACGACGAGGGCGCCGACAGGGGGATTCGGACGTGTGCAACCGAGTGCTTTGCGCGCAAGCGCCAAAGCCCGTCGCATATAGGTTGTGTCAGAGGGCGTCATGCGTTTTGAAGCGCACGCGACAGGTTGCCGCGTTACGCTTTCTCTTTTTCCATGTCCTTGTGCAACCGGTCCAAAATGCCGTTCACGAAACGTCCGGCATCGGCATTGCTGAAATACTTTGCGAGGTCAATCGCCTCGTTCAAGACCACAGCATGCGGCACATCGCTGCAGTACATCATTTCATAGAACGCGAGACGCAAGACGTTGCGTTCGATCGACCCCATGCGGTGCATGGGCCAATTCTGGACATACGTTTGAAGCTTGGCATCAATATCCGGCAGGTGCGACATGACGCCCCGGACAAGTTTTTCCGTGAATATGCGAATCTTCGAGGGGGCCACGCGGTCCTCGACAGGCTTGTCGCTATCCTCCTCGACGGCATCCGGATCATCATCTCGCATCGCCTCCATCTGGCACGTCCACTGCTGCCGCCAAAACTTCGGGATGGTCATGTCCAGTTCAAGCCCTGGATTCATATCCGCCTGAAAGATCATCTGTATGGCCCATTCACGGCCTTGTCTTCTTGTTGCCATAATAATACCTTAAAGAGCCTTCAGTACGGAGACGGTCTCGATGGCGGCGAGGACCGCATCCCAGCCTTTGTTGCCTTGCTTGGTGCCGGCGCGTTCAATGACCTGTTCCATGTTTTGTGCACAGACGATGCCGTTTAACACAGGCACGCCGGTGTCGAGAGCAATCTTGGAAAGCGCGCGCGCGACCGTGCCGTTAATCAGGTCTGCATGAGGCGTCGCACCCTGGATCACCGCGCCGAGCGCAATGATCGCGTTGAACTTGCCTGAGGCCGCGATCTTTTGAGCCACGTTCGGGATCTCATTCGCACCGGGGACGCGCACGAGCATCAAGTCGGCATCCTTCCCTCCATGGCGCACAAAGCAGTCCTCCGCGCCCTTCACGAGCTGTTCCGTGAAAAAGCTGTTAAAACGGCTGACGACAATCGCCATCTTCATCCCAGCGGCATTCAGGTTTCCTGTTACTTCTTTCATACTCATCTCCTTTCAAAAACTCTACACATTCGCGCATTCCCGCATTCACGCATTCGCGCATTAAATCATATGCCCCATCTTCGCCTTCTTGGTGGCCAGGTATTTCTCGTTAAAGGCTCCTGGCTCAAACATGATGGGCACGCGCTCAGAAACTTCAAGTCCGTACCCTTGCAGGCCGATGAGCTTCTTAGGGTTGTTGGTCATCAGTCGGATGCGTTTCAATCCCAGGTCCGCCAGCATCTGCGCGCCCACGCCATAATCACGCAAGTCCGGCGCGAAGCCGAGTTCAATGTTGGCCTCGACGGTGTCGAGGCCCTTCTCCTGCAGCTTGTAAGCGTGCAGCTTGTTGGCCAGTCCGATGCCGCGGCCTTCCTGGCGCATGTAGAGCACCACGCCGCACCCGGCTTTCTCGATCATACTCATGGCCGTATGGAGCTGGCTGCCGCAATCGCACCGCGCTGAACCAAAGACATCGCCCGTCAGGCATTCGCTGTGCACGCGCACCAGCGGCGCATCTACAGAGGAGAGGTCGCCCTTGATGAGCGCCAAATGATCCAGCCCGTCCGGTGACGAACGGTAGAGGCGCAACTTGAATTGTCCGTAGGCTGTCGGAAGGTTCACCTCTTCGAGCAACTCGATCAGGCGCTCGCGAGACCGGCGGTATGCAATCAAGTCGGCAATCGAGAGCATCTTCAACTGGTGCGTCTTGGCAAAGGCTCTTAAGTGCGGCAACCGCGCCATCGAGCCGTCCGGCTGCATGATCTCACAGATGACCCCGGCCGGTTTGAGCCCGGACAGCTTTGAGAGGTCAACAGCAGCTTCCGTATGGCCCGCCCTCAGCAGGACGCCGCCTTCGCGGGCCTGCAAGGGGAAGAGGTGCCCCGGACTGACCAGATCGGCGGGCGTCGCGTTGTCATCCACCAAAACACGCACCGTCTCCGCACGGTCCGCGGCGCTGATGCCAGTTGAAATGTTCTTGGCCGCATCGACAGAGTAGGTGAAGGCTGTGGAGTATTTGTCGCCGTGGTTGCGGCTGGGCGCCCGCTCGATGCCTAGCTTCTGAAGGCGTTCATGCGTCATGGGAACACAGATCAGGCCGCGCGCATGCATGGCCATGAAATTGATGGACTCCGGCGTGACCTTTTCAGCGGCGATGATTAAATCGCCTTCGTTTTCACGGTTCTCGTCGTCTGCCACCACGACAAATGCTCCTGTACGGAACGCCGCGATGCACGTTTCAACACTATCAAAGACTTCACTCATAAAAAAAACCCGATCACGAGCGCAATCGGGGCAAACCAAATAAAAAATGCTTAAACCATCTTCTTTCATCCAGACTTTACTGTCGGCCACGGAATTGAACCGTGTCAGTGCCCTGTTAAAGGCAGTCGCGGGCTTTACCGCCGGTTGGGAATCTCACCCAGCCCCGAAGACGCTTATTAATAGACAATACTATACCGCATGTGCGGTGCGTTTGGCAAGCCTGCAATTTTCCGTTTCACAACGCGCCGCGGGGACCTATGCTGTGCAAACGGCTGTCCGATACGTCCAGCCGTACAGTACGGCGGGATCTATGAGACCGCCGAACGCCTGCCAAGGCGTCGAAGGTGGCAAAAATAAAATCAGTCACTGGCAATTTGATATTCATTTGCGCCCCGTCATGGTGTAATATATCACCTTTGTGACTGAGGAGCTTTTAAGATGAATTTTTACAATAGCATGACGCGCAACAAGGAACCTGTTGCACCAATCGAACCTGGCCACGTGCGCATGTATACGTGCGGCCCCACGGTTTACAATTTTGCGCATATCGGGAATTTCCGCGCCTACACGTTCGAGGATATTCTTCGCCGGGCGATCCAGTTTAACGGCTGCCGCGTGACCCAGGTGATGAACCTGACGGATGTGGATGACAAGACCATCCGTGGTGCCAAGGCCGCAGGCGTTCCGCTCAAGACGTTCACAGCGCCCTTTATCCAGGCTTTTTTCGAGGATTTAAAAGCCATCAACATCCAGCCTGCCGAGCTCTATCCAGCAGCGACAGACCATATCCCGGAGATGATCGCAATCGTCCAGCGTCTTTTCGAAAAGGGGCTGGCTTATCAGTCGGAGGACGGCTCGGTCTATTTCAGCGTCTCCCGGTTGCCGCAGTACGGACGCCTCGCGCATCTGGATCGCGAGCATCTGCGCGTCGGCGCCCGTGTCGCGGATGATGAATACGAGAAGGAAGGCTATGGCGATTTCGCGCTCTGGAAGGCGTATGAGGCCTCCGATGGCGACGTGGTCTGGGATTCACCGTGGGGCAGGGGGCGTCCGGGCTGGCACCTCGAATGTTCCGCCATGGCCATGAAGTACCTGGGCGACACCTTCGACATCCACACCGGCGGTATCGACAATCTCTTCCCGCATCACGAAAATGAGATCGCGCAGACCGAAGGCGCGACCGGAAAAACCTTTGTGAATCTCTGGATGCATTGTGCGCATCTGCGCGTCAATGGCGAAAAGATGTCCAAGTCGCTCGGCAACTTCTTCACGCTACGCGAGTTGATCGCCAAAGGCTACACCGGCCGCGAGATCCGCTATGTGCTGATCAACGGTCACTACCGTCAGGCGCTCAACTTCACCTTCGATGCGCTGGGCGCTGCCCGCAGTTCGCTGGCCCGCATTGACGAATGCGTGGATGCATTAGAGGCTCTGGCCGGTTCGCAAAAAGCAATTGATGCCGCTGCCCCGTTCGTAAAATGCCTGGCTGATTTTACCGAGGCCGTGAATGATGACCTCAATATTCCGGAGGCTTTGGCAGCGTTGTTTGCCTTGGTTCGCGAGAGCAATATCGCCCTGAGCCAGGAGGCGTTGAAGCCGCAAGAGGCCGCAGCGATCCTCGCCCTGTTTGAAAAGATGGATACCGTGCTGGGAATCGTGCGCTTTGGGCGCGCACCCAAGGAGGACGGCATCCCGTCCGAGGTTCAGGCCTTGGTGGATGCTCGCGCCGCCGCACGCGCGGCCAAGCAGTGGGCCGAGTCCGACCGCCTCCGCGATGAACTGGCGGCCAAAGGCTGGGAAGTCAGAGACGGCAAAGAAGGGCAGAAAGTAAAAAGTTTAAAGTGAAAAGTTTAAAGTGAAAATGTGCGGAAAATTTATAACTTTCGAAGGTCCGGAGGGCAGCGGCAAGTCAACGCATATTAAGTTGCTGAAGGCCTATCTGGAGGCGCGTGGCATCGAAGTCGTCCTGACGCGCGAACCCGGGGGCACGCCGCTGGGGGAGGAGATTCGAAAAATCCTTCAGCATGATCACAGCGAGGCGCCTGTGCCGCGCGCGGAAGTACTGCTCTTCCTGGCGAGCCGCGCCCAGCATGTGGAGGGGCTCATCCGCCCGGCGCTGGCAGCGGGCAAGTGGGTCCTGTGCGACCGCTTTGATGATTCGACCTTTGCGTATCAGGGGTATGGCCGCGGCTTTGAGATGGCGGGGCTGAAGGCGGTCAATGCCTTTTCCATCAACGGACTGCGCCCGGACTTGACCGTGCTCTTGGATGTCGCCCCGCTGACGAGCCGTGAACGTCTGGCGGCCCGTCAACAAGAGACCGCCACCGCGCCGGACCGCATCGAACGTGAAGCCGCTGCGTTCCATGAAAAGGTCCGTAATGGATTTCTTGCGCTGGCAGCAGAAGAGCCGGAGCGTATCGCCGTGATCGGCACGGAGCGTGAGCGTGACGCCGTGGCCGAGGATGTCCGACGCGTCGTTGAAAGCCGGTTTTTTTGTTAGCACTTTTTCGAATCGCACCTTTTATAAGCCATGACCTTTGACGAAACATTTCTGATGGTGAAACGGGCGCTGGACGCTGGACGTCCTGCGCATGGCTACCTCATTGTCGGCTCGGTCCGCGGGTGTGGCATGGACTTTGCGATTCGCCTCATCCGCACCCTCTTCTGTACGGCGGAGGAGAAGCCGTGCGGCACCTGCGACAGTTGCCGGCGCGTGGCGGAGCGCACGGAGCCGGATGTGCATTGGATTTTTCCTGAAATGAAGTCGCGCGTCATCAGCGCGGAGCAGATGCGCGAAAAATTGCTGGCGGAAATTTCGCAGACCTCCTTTGTCGGCGGCTGGAAGGTCGGGGTCCTGGTGGGCGCGGACCGCCTCAATGACTCCTCGGCGAATGCCTTTCTCAAGACGCTCGAAGAACCGCCGGAGCGGACCCTCTTCCTCTTGCTGACCGATGCGCCGCAGCAGTTGCTTCCCACGATTATTTCACGCTGCCAGCGGATTGACCTGGATGCCTTCCGCGAATTGAGCGAGCCGTGGCTCGGCACCTTGGTCTCCACGCTGTCGAGCTCCTACTACAAGACGCCGATCGAGCGCCTGGTCATGTCAAGCCAGTTGACCAAGCTGCTCGAAGAGATGAAAGAGAAGGCAGAGGTTTGGGTCCGGGAAGAGGCGGATGCCAACGAGAAAGTCGACGAGGATGACGATGTGTTCAATGCAAAAGTCAGCGCGCGGTATCGCGAGATGCGCATGGACTTTTTGATCACGTTTATGCGCTGGTATCGGGATCTGTTTGTTATCAAGTCTGGCGGTGCTGAGCTGATTCATTTTACGGAAAAGAGCGACCTGCTGAAGGAACGCGCCGCACGTTTGACGCTTGCGCAGACGCTGTATAACTTGAATGCCGTGGAAGAACTGGCCCGGCAGTTTGATCGTAATTTAAATGAAGAGAGTGTCCTGGCGTATGCGGTAGACCGCATTTTCCATGGTGTAGGAGATAAAGCGTAGATGCAGAAAATTGTCCATGTGCAAATGCCCGAAGGCGGCGTCGTTCAATGCGTGATCTCTGAAAAAGAGCTTCAGACACCGTTCAAGGCAGGTGAGTATTGCATCTGCGTGCTGGATTATGGCCAGGACGTCGGGCATGTCGTGAAGGTGACCGACCTGCAACCGGCTGAGGAGTTGCCCTCCTTTCGCGTGCTGCGCAAACAGACGGCCGAGGATGAGGCCCTGGTGAAGACCAACATGGAAATCGCCGAGAAGGCGCGCCACGCTTTTCAGTTGTCCGTCGTCCATGAGCGGAGCCATGTCAAAGTCTTGCATGTGCGTTTCTCCTTTATGCGGGAGCGTCTCTTTATCCGTTATGGTGCCTCGGCCGTTGTTGATCTGCGGCGCTTCATCAACCAGATTCAGCGCGACTTCAAGACTGTGGTTGATTTGTGGCAGGTGGGGGTGCGCGACGAGTGCTCCTTCATGGGGTGCCTCGGCCATTGCGGACGTGCCGCCTGTTGCTGCACCTGGCAGCGCCAGTTCCAGAATCTGACAACCCGCATGGCGAAGGTGCAGGACGTGCCGCTCAACCCTGTTACGGCCAATGGCCATTGCGGGCGCTTAAAATGCTGTCTGGCCTTTGAATGCGAACAATATCAGGAGGCCGGCATCGGCTTGCCGGAGTCCGGCAGTCTCGTGCACTGTGTCAAAGAAACTCAGGATGCCGAGGGGATGGTCGTCGGACGCGATGTCATGCGGGGACGGCTCACGGTACGCACCCGCGAAGGACGGTTTTTGACATTAACGAAGGAAGATGTCCAGTTGTCGCGCCTGTCGCGTCCGGACACCTATTCGAAAGGAGAAGAGGCAAATGAAGATTCTGTTGGTGAATGGACCGAACCTTAAGTTGCTCGGAACGCGTGAACCTGCCATCTATGGGTCGGAAACACTCGAGCAAATCGTCGCGGGCGCGCATGCGTATGCCGCCGTGAAAGGCGTACAGATGACAGCCTTCCAGAGTGATTCCGAAGCCGAACTGGTACAGGCCATCGGTGCTGCGCGCGGACAGTATGACGGGATCATCATCAATCCTGCCGCCTATACGCACACGAGCGTCGCCTTGCGTGACGCCATCGCCGCATGCGGCGTACCGACGGTGGAGGTCCATCTCTCGAACACGCATAAGCGCGAAGCCTTCCGGCATATCAGCCTGACGGCTCCGGTCTGCGTGGGCCAGATCATGGGGTTCGGCGGCAAGGGCTATTTGCTGGCCGTGGACGCGTTGATAAAATAATCAGTAGGGGCTTGATATATCAAGCCCTGCAAAAGGAAAATAATAATGGCAAAGAAGATTGACGTATGGATGGTGGGTTCGATCGGCATTGATGATGTCGAGACCCGTGAGGCGAATCGTAAGGAATTGCTCGGGGGGTCGCTGCCCTTTGCGACAGCCGCCGCCTCCTTCGCGGGCGCGCATGTAGGGGCCGTGGGTGTCGTGGGAAGTGATTTTCCGAAGGCGTTTGTCAAGCGCTGGACGAAGTTCGGCACCGATCTCGAAGGCGTTCAGCACAAGGTGGGCTTGAACTTCCGCTGGGCAGGCAAGTATGATGAGAATATGATTGACCGCGACACGCTCAGGACGGAGCTTGGGGTCTTCGCTGACTTCTCTCCTGCGCTGCCCGAGAGCTATCGCAACGCCCCCTTTGTGTTGCTGGGAAACATCCAGCCGGATCTGCAATTTCATGTGCTCAAGCAGGCGAAGAAGCCCAAGTTTGTCGCGCTGGACTCCATGAACCTCTGGATTGATATTGCACTGCCCTCTTTGAAAAAGATCATTGCCGAAGTGGATTTGCTGACCGTCAATGACGGTGAGGCGCGCCAGTTGACGGGCAAGTGGAATCTGAGGGACTGCGCTACGGAAATCCTGAAGATGGGGCCGAGCTATGTGCTCCTCAAGAAGGGCGAACACGGCGCACTGCTCTTCACGAAAAAAGAGGTCTTTATTGTTCCGGCCTATCCGGTGAAGACGCTCAAAGATCCGACGGGCGCAGGGGATACATACGCCGGTGCCTTCATGGGCTATCTCTCCAAGGCAAAAGCGTTGAACGTCCGCACCATGCGCAAGGCGCTCTTCTTCGCCAGCGCCATGGCCTCCTTCTGCGTGGAGGGCTTCAGCATTGAGCGGCTTGAAAAGCTGACCAAGGCTGATGTCATCAAACGCACGCGCGAATTGGAAAAAATGGCGTCTCTGTAATTGTCAGATGCGACAGTCCTCCTCCATAATGGCGCGCCTCTGGAAGCGTTGGGATACGCGCTTGAGCCTGGTCATTGTGGCCCTGTATGCCGTGGCGGCCCTCTATGGCGAAGGGGCCTATCAGGTGGCGCGCATGCAGGATCGGACACCCGCGTATAATGAGGTGAACGAAGCGCATCGCTATGTTCCGCCTGCCTTTGTGCGCTGCTTTCAGGGAGGGACGTGCGCCTCCCCAGCGGCGGATAAAGGGGATGTTAACCGCCCCTTTTATCTGCTGGGCAGCGACAACCTGGGACGCGATGTTGCCCAACGCCTGATACAAGGCACGCGCATCGCCTTTCATGTCGGGATTGTGACCTCGCTCATCGCTATTCCGCTCGGGGTCCTGCTGGGATGCCTGGGCGGATACTTCGGAGGGCGCATGGACAGCCTCGTGGTCTGGCTCTCTGCGACCGTGGCATCCATGCCGGGCCTGCTGTTCATCCTTGCGGTAGCCATGGTGGCGGGTAAGGGGCTGATGGGCATTTATCTGGGGATTGGACTGACCACCTGGGTGAGCGTCTGCCGCAACGTGCGCGCAGAGGTGATCAAGCATCGCGGGCGCACCTACGTGCTGGCTGCGGAGGTGCTGGGGTATAGTCCGTCCCGGATCATGTTCCGCCACATCCTGCCCAATGTCTCGCACATCATCCTGATCGCCTTTTCAATACGCTTTCCGGCTTCCGTGGCGACCGAGGTCTTCATCAGCTTTCTGGGCATTGGCGTGCAGAGTGAGCCCTCGTGGGGCATCATGATCAACAATGCGCGTCTGCGTTTGTGGCAGGGGGTTTGGTGGGAGATGACCTTCGTGACCTGTTCCATCTTCTTCCTGGTCCTGGCCTTCAACCAGCTTGCCGATGCCCTGCGTGACATGCTCGATCCCGCCCTGAGAAATGAATAAACGCATGATCGAAAAGAACGATGCCCTTGACAGGGTATGCACACGGTACCCTGTTAAAATATCCGCCTATATCCGTGAGCAGATCCGCACGGATCCGGACGGCGCCTGGGCCAAGCAGGCACTCCCTGCTCTGGAAGAGCTGATCGAAGAGCCGGGCATGGTTGCCGACCCCTTTGCGGAGAAGACAAATGCCGCCCGCTCCTATGGCGTGAAGCAGCGTTTCCCCAATCGCGTGCTGGTGATGACCTCTGACCAGTGCGCTGTGAACTGCCGTCACTGTACACGCAAGGGACTCCTTCATCAAGCGGAGGTGATCCGTACCCCCAAGCAGTTGGCCGTTGCCGTGGCGTATGTGAGGAATCATCCGCTGGTCCGTGAAGTGCTCTTGTCCGGCGGCGATCCGCTCATGCTGTCAGATACGAAATTGATGGATTTTGTGAATGCCTTTGCCTCTCTGCCGCAGATTGATGCCGTGCGCATTGGGACGCGGATGCCGGCGGTTAATCCGGGTCGTATAACAACGGCGCTCGTAAAAAATTTGAGCATCTACAAGAAGGTGTGGGTCAACGTCCAGTTCAATCATGTCAGCGAATTGACGCCCGAAGCCATCATCGCCTGTGCACGTTTGGTGGATGCCGGGATCCCAGTCTCCAACCAGAGCGTCCTCTTAAAAGGCGTTAATGATTCTGTGGAAGAGATGGTCGCGCTCTGCTCGGCCTTGCAACGCGCACGGGTGCGTCCCTATTACATTTTCCAGTGCGATCCGGTTGCCGGCATCGCCCATTTCCGCGTGCCGCTGGCCAAGGCCAGGCGCATTGCGCGCGAACTGCCCAAGCACCTCGGCGGCCTGGCCCTCCCGCGTTTCGTCCGCGACATTCCTGGCTCACCGTGCAAGCAGGAACTCTAAACACGGTCGGTGATTTGCGCTTGCTTTAGGTGCTTTAAAAAGAGATACTGACCACTACATTAGCCAACACGAACAGGAAAGAACGAAGATGACCGAATATATCCAGCAGTACAGTCCTGTCACACAGGCGTTTTTCGCCACCCTCTTTACTTGGGGTGTCACAGCGGCGGGCGCGGCAATAGTAGTCTTTACCAAGACAGTCAATCGTAAGCTGATGGACTGTATGCTCGGCTTCGCGGCAGGTGTCATGATCGCGGCAAGCTTCTGGTCGTTGCTGGCACCCGGCATCGAGATGGCGGAGCAGATGGGAAGAAACCCCTGGCTGACGGCTGTGATCGGCTTCCTGGGCGGCGGCATTTTCATGCGGGTGACAGACCGTCTGCTGCCCCACCTCCATCCCGGATTAAGCATCAAGCACAGCGAGGGGATCAAGACCTCCTGGCAGCGCAGCACCCTGCTGGTGCTGGCCATCACCCTGCATAATATCCCCGAAGGACTTGCGGTCGGTGTCGCTTTCGGGGCCGTGGCGGCCGGTCTGCCTTCCGCAACGATCGGCAGCGCCATTGCCTTGGCCATCGGCATTGGCCTCCAGAATTTTCCGGAAGGCGCTGCGGTCTCCTTGCCGCTGCGCCGGGAGGGCATGGGGCGCATGAAGAGCTTTCTGATGGGCCAGGCCTCCGGGGTGGTGGAGCCCGTTGCCGGGGTGCTCGGGGCGTTGTTTGTGATTCACATGCAGAGTGTTTTGCCGTATGCGCTCTGCTTTGCCGCCGGCGCGATGATTTTTGTGGTTGTGGAGGAACTGATACCGGAATCGCAGCGACTGGAAGCCAATATTGATAGTGTGACGATGTCGACGATGGCCGGCTTTTCTCTGATGATGATCCTCGATGTGGCGCTGGGCTGATGCGTCTAGCCGATGAGGAGGAAGGTCAGCGCGGCAGCGATGAGCGTGAGGAAGACGATGGAGGAGGACTGAGCGAGGCTCTGCTCGGGTTTATTCACCTGTTTCTCTTTCTCTTCAAGGCTGCGCAGCCACGCGTTGGGTGACGGCTTCTTGTACCGGGCGCTGATCGTGACGACCAGGTTCGCCGTCTGGAAGATAAAGAGCACTGCAACGAAGAAGGACAGGTAATCGGAGGAGCCGTTATAGAAGCTGACGGCCGTGGCGTGATCCGTCAGGCAGGCGATCAAGCAGATGAGGAAGGAGCGGATCAGATCGATAAGATAAGCGACCGGGAACGTGCAGAGATAGAGGGCTAGCCGCTGGGAGCGTATGGACAACGTGAAGTGGGCCATGGAGAAGGTGGTCGCTGTGACGGAAAAGAGGAGTTGCAGGCCGCTGTAGGGGGAAGAGGCCCCCAGCGTGAAATCCTTCAGGTTTAACCACCCCTTGAATGTTTCAAAGCCGGACAACTCCAGTGCACTGCCGAGGAGGGTCAGCCCCGACGAGAGAGCAGGGGAGAGGTTGTCGACCAGCGCCAGATAGAACGAGAGGGGAATGGTGAAGGCCAGCAGGGCCAAGGGGAACCTGAGCAGCGCCGCAACACCCTGCCCCCAGAAGGCATACGCGAGGGCGTACGTCAGGGCTATGACGGAGAGGAATTCCAGGGGCGGATTTTCGGAGTGCACGGAGACGGCGAAGGCCGCCAGCAGGACGACGGTCATGCCCAAGCCCCGCCAGGAGGGCAGCCCGGCTGCGTGCCACAGCATCTTTCGTCCGTCAATCAGCACGAGGAGGCTCAGCAGGGGCATGATCCATTCGTAGGTGAGCAACTGCGAACTGTAGAGCTTCACGAGGTCAAAGGAGAGGATCGGCCTCAGAAACGCCTTGAAATGCAGGCAGACGAGTAGCATCACGAGCGTGAAGCCGAGGAGTCTGAAACTGTCTAACAATCTTTTATTGCGTTGCATAATATCCATCACTTCTGCTCGGCCGGGTGGTCGAAGCGTTCGACTTCACAGGGCATGCGACGGGAGAGAAGCCCCATCAGGAAGCGGATGCCGTAGACGACATGCGTGGCCATCACGCCGAGCCAGGTCATGAACCATAAGGACGGCGAGAGGGAGAAGGACGACACAAGCGTGATGAAGCCGTAGAGCGCCACTACGCCGAAATAGGTGTAAAAGAGCCACGGGTGCAAAAAGGCGAGCGGCAGACCGACAACCAGGCCCAGGACAAACAATGTCGGAATAAGATAACTGAAGCGCAGGGACGTGGACGGAAAGCGCTTCGCGAAATGGCCGCGATGAAGCGCGTAGCGCCCGATCTGGCGCAGGTGCGGCCCGAAGAGCGGACGGCGGTGGTGGTAGACAATCACCCAGGGATCATAGACGATGCGCTTCTTCTGCCCAAAGACAATGTCAATGCAGAGGATCGTGTCCTCCCCCGGCCAGAAGTCGGTCCGGTAGCCGTTGATCGCAAGGAGCGTCTCCCGACGCACAAAGAGGTTGCAACTCGGGACGTCATCCACATTCGAGCGCACGCGGTCGCCGACGTAACGATACCGGTAGTTCCCGGAGACCAACCGATTGGCATAGACGCATCCGCCGGCCTGCGCCATGAAGGGGTCGCCCGGAGGTGTCACGCCCGGACCGCCCACACCCCCCACATCCGGCAGCGTAAAGTATTTGACCGCATGCTCCAGCCAGTTGGCGATCGGAAAGGCGTCGTCATCCAGGAAGGCGACGATCTCGCCCTTGGCGTGCCGGATACCCAGGTTGCGCTTCTCCGCAGGCCGCGTCTTGCCCGTCGGGATGACCTGGAGCGGGAAGGGATAGTCACCGACATGGGTGGCGGCATCCGGCAGCACGATGACTTCAAAATGCGGATAGGTCTGGTGCGCAAGGGCATTCAGGCACTCGGTCAGGTAGGGGCTGGGCGCCGGACAGGCGATCACCACGGAAACCGTCATGGGCTTCTCTGGCTTCGGGGCCACCTCGACACTGCCATAGTAACGCAAGACGCGCAGGCGGTAGAAGATGGCCAGGGTGTCCATCATGACCTGTTTCACGTTTGACCAGGAGAGGCACCCCAGTTTTTCGCCAAACTGGAGGTGGATCGGCGCTTCGGCGACCTTGAACCCCTTTGCATGGGCGATGGAGAGGATTTCCAAATCAAAGGCAAAGGCCTTGACCAGCATGCGGTCAAAGGCCCATTGTAGCGCGTCCCGCCGGAAGAGCTTCATCCCCACCTGCGTGTCGGTGACCGGCAACCCGACCAACAGACGGACAATCGAGAAGTAGACGCTACTTGCCAAGCGGCGGTGCCAGGGATAGTCAACGACCGAATCCGGATGCCGCTTAGAACCAATGACGATCGCCGCCTCTTCCCGCTTCATGACGTCAAAGAAGACGGAAATTTTAGAGGGCGAAAGATCAAGGTCCCCGTCGAGCAGTAAGATATACGAGCCGCGTGAGGCGGCAAACCCTCTGCGAAGCGCATTGCCCTTGCCGGCATTGACCTTGATAAAGACGGGCGTGACCTCGTGGGGATGGCGCTCCGCCTCCTGCTGGATAGCAGCGGCTGTGGCGTCTGGACTGCCGTCATCCACAGGGACGACCTCAAAAGGAATATGCCCCCGGAGCACGCCGCAGACGGCCTCGATATTTTCGGCAATGACCTTTTCCAGCCCGTATGCGGGCATGATGATGCTCAAGCACCCTGAAGGACCGAGGCAGGCATTTGCGGCATCCCAAATTTTTTTGTCGTTTTCTGTGGTCATTTGTCCGCCAGAGAAGTAAAATAGATGTTTTCTTTTAACTCTCAGAAGAAAACAGGTTAAATGATATTCGAGTTGGGGGAATAAACCAATCGAAAAATGACTGGAATGGTCTTTTTTTAAGGATGCTTATGATGCGATGTGTTGCTCTGATTTTCTGTGGACTCTCTCTCTCGCTGCTCGTGGGGTGCTCCAAGACGGATGTTTCAGCCGATGAAGCCAAGGAACGTAATTCGTCGCTCTCACGTCGCGCACGCTCGGCGGAACAGACAGGGGACTTAAAAGAGGCTGTCCGTTTGTATCGCACGATGCTCGTCGAAGAACCCCACGCCTATTCGGTCCACTTCCATCTGGCGAACTTGCTGCAGGACCATGAAGAGGATTACATCAGCGCGCTCTATCACTACAAACAGTATCTCTCCCTGCGTCCGGACACGGAGAAGACCGCGCTTGTCCAGGATCGGATCCGGGTCACCGAGCAATTGCTGGCGCCACAACTGTTGCGCAAGCTCGGAGATTCCGTCCAGGGCTTGTCACAAGCCCACCTGCTGAAGGAAAATGACACCTTGAAGCGCCAGATCACGAAGCTTGAAGGGGAGAAGTCGGTGTTGAGCGAAGCAAAGGATCGCGCGGAAAAAAATGCTACGGCCGCTCAACTTGAAACAGATCGTCTGCGGGAGATCCTGAATAAAATCCGCTCGGCTGAAAAAGCTGAAAAGGATGCCAATACCGCCTCTGTCATAGCAGAGCGAGAACGCGCGGCAAATAACACGAAGACGCGCGATGCCAAGAGTTTGCGCGAGTTGCGTCAGGAAGCGGAAGAGGTCGCCTCCGAGGCTGCCAAGCAAACCGGAACAACGCCCGCAGAGGAGTCAGCGAGCGATGTACTCAAAAAAGTGCAGCAGAAGCTGGATGAAGCACCTGTCACGACAGTGACCCATACGACAGACGCAAAGACAGATTCACACACGACAGCGAAAGAGAAGAAGGGCAAGCCCGCCACAGAGCCCCGCACCTATACGGTTCAGTCAGGCGATACGCTCTTCAAGGTGGCAGAAAAATTTTATGGCGATGCAACGCATTGGAAAAAAATCCGCGATGCAAATCGGGCGAACATTGATCCGGATGGACGTATCCGTGTCGGCCAGGTCATCGTCGTTCCTTGAGGTCGCGAGATGAGTACAAGTCGTAAACGATTTTTAAAAGAATCAAACCCCAGTGTCTTTGTGGGCGGCGGACGAACGCCGCACACGTTCCGCTTGGATGTGCGCGAAGATGAATCCGGACGGCGGGAGTATTTCAGCAGGCGTTTCAAACCGATGTTTGCACGCCAGAAACTCTTCCACTACATCTCAGCAGGCGGCATGAAGCAGTTGCGGCGGACCTCGGCCGATGATCTCGCGGAAGCGCGGATGCAGGCCTTTTTGGCGTGCGCGGCAATGGGTCTCGCCGCGTGGATATTTTTCTATTTTTTACCCTCACTATAAGGAGCGAAAAGTCATATGATGAAACAGTGGATGAGTTGTATGTGTGCAGTCGGCGGGCTTGCATTGTTCTCGGGCTGTCAACATTTTGATGGTACACCCTTTGAACGCAAACCGGATCCGAAGGTGACGAAACTCGCGATCTCGACGCAGCAGACGAACAATGAAGTGCGCCATCTCGCAGAACAGATGGCGGAAATGAACCGCAACCAAATCGAGTTGGATCTCCGGTTGCAACGCGTGGAATCCAGAGTCAACTCCGCGTCATCCGCAGAAGAGATCGCCGCGCTCAAACGGGATATCGCCCTGCTCCGCTCAGAGCGCGACACACTCAAGAAGGAGATCACCGATGACCTTGTGGCGCGCATCGACAAGGTCGTTTCCCGCTCAGGGGCCTCCACGACTTCTACGCGCCAACCTACCACGACCACCACAACAACTTCGTCGCGTGCGAAGACCGGCTATAATCACACGGTCGAAAAGGGGCAGACGCTCTCGGAAATCGCGCGCGGCTACGGCAAGAGCCTTGACGTGATCATGAAGGCGAATAATCTGAAGACTGCCAACACGATTCGCCCCGGGCAAATCCTCTTCATACCGGATTGATAACAGGAGAAAAAAAATGAATTTTCCAGAAATACGTTTGCGTCGCCTGCGCAGGACACCGGCCATCCGCCGGATGTTTGACCAGCCCTTCCCCGCTGCTTCAAAGTTTGTCTGGCCGCTCTTTGTTGTCGAGGGACAGAAACGGCGCGAAGCGATCTCCGCTATGCCGGGCCAGTTCCGGCTGAGTACGGATGAACTGCTGCACGAGCTCGAACCCGCAGCGAAGCAGGGTATCGGCGGCGTGCTGCTCTTTGGCCAGACCGAAGGCGTGAAAGATAAGGCTGGCTCTGGCGCGTTTGACGCGAAGGGCGCCGTGCAGCGTGCAATCCCCTTGATTAAACGCGCCTTCCCCAATCTGGTGGTGATGACCGATGTCTGCCTGTGTGCCTATACGGACCATGGACACTGCGGACCTCTGGACAGCCACGGGCACGTGGATAATGATGCGTCGTGCGAACTCCTGGCGCGTGTGGCGTTGTCCCACGCAGCCGCAGGCGCAGATGTCGTGGCCCCGAGCGCGATGATGGACGGACAGATCCTCGCGATCCGCAAAGCGCTCATGGAGAATGATTTCAAAGATACGCTGCTCATGGCCTACTCCACCAAGTTTGCCTCCTCGATGTACGGGCCGTTCCGCGAGGCTGAAAATTCAGCGCCCTCCGCAGGCGACCGCAAGGGCTATCAGGCCTCGTATGCGAATCCCCGTGCCGCACTTCGCGAGTCGGAGTTCGATGAGGCCGAAGGCGCAGACATCCTCATGATCAAGCCGACCCTCTTTTATCTGGATCTGCTGGCGCAAATCCGTGAGCGGACAGATCTGCCGGTGGCGGCCTACAATGTGAGCGGCGAGTACAGCATGATCCATGCAGCCGCGGAACGCGGCTGGGGCGACCTTCGCGCCATGGCGCGCGAATCGCTCATGGCCATTGATCGCGCAGGCGCGGATCTCATCCTCTCCTATTGGGCCCCCTTCTATCAGGAGCTTGCATGAAAACGCGAATTAAGGCGCTGCTCGCTGCGACGTGTCGTGATGTGCCTGTCCAGGTGGCGGGGTGGGTTCGGACACGCCGCGATTCAAAGGGCGGCTTCTCGTTCATCGAATTAAATGATGGATCCTGCTTGGCCAACCTTCAAATTATCGCGCCGGCCACGCTGGAGAACTACGAGCGCGACATTGTGAAGTTGCATCCGGGTGCATCCATCTCTGTCGAAGGAATGCTCGTGGCCTCCAGCGGCAGCGGTCAAAGCGTGGAAGTGAAGGCGGAAAAAATAACGGTGTATGGTTTTTCCGATCCGCTCGACTATCCGCTCGGAAAACAGAAGATCAACTTTGACCGCCTGCGCGAACTTCCGCATCTGCGTGCGCGCACGAACACGTTCGGTGCCATCGCACGCGTACGCGATGTGCTGGCGTATGAGTTGCACCGCTTCTTCCATGAACGCGGCTTCTTCTATGTGCATACCCCCATTATCACCGCGAACGATTGCGAAGGTGCAGGGGCGATGTTCCAGGTGACCACACTCGATCCGCACAAGCTCCCCTTGAATCCCGAGGGTCAGGTCGATTATTCACAGGATTTCTTCGGCGCAAAAACATCGTTGACCGTGAGCGGTCAGCTCGAAGGCGAGTCGTATGCCTGCGCCATGGGCGACATCTATACCTTCGGTCCCACCTTCCGGGCTGAGAATTCAAACACGCGGCGCCATCTCTCGGAGTTCTGGATGCTGGAGCCGGAGATGGCCTTTGCCGACTTGAACGATGATGCGCTGCTGGCGGAAGCCTTTTTAAGGCACGTCTTCAAAGCGGTCCTTGAACAATGCGGTGCGGACTTAAACTTTTTCGATCAGCGCGTATTGCCCGGAGTCGTGGCGCGCCTGGAACGTCTTGTGGAGGCGCCCTTCGGACGCGTGACCTATACCGAGGCGATCCGCCTCCTGGAGACCTCCGGCACGACCTTTGAGTTTCCTGTGAAGTGGGGCATGGACTTGCAGTCCGAACATGAACGTTTCCTGGCGGAGGAGATCTTCAAGGGGCCCGTTGTCGTGACGGATTATCCTGCGGAGATCAAAGCCTTTTATATGCGTCGCAATGGGGATGGTAAGACGGTCGCTGCGATGGATGTGCTGTTGCCGGAGGTCGGGGAAATCATCGGCGGCAGCCAACGTGAGGAGCGGCTGGAGGTGCTGGAAAGCGTGCTGACGAAAGCAGGCTTCGATCCAGCGGAATATCGTCAGTATCTGGACTTGCGCCGCTATGGAAGCGTGCCGCATGCAGGGTTCGGATTGGGCTTTGAACGCCTCGTCCAGTTCTGCACCGGCATGCACAATATACGCGACGTGATCCCGTATCCGCGTGCGCCAGGTTGCATGAGGGTTTAGTAGTTCTAAAGTTCTAAAGTTCGAGAGTTCTAAAGTTATTGCCAGAGTCCAGCGTCCAAGACCTTTTCAACTTTAGCACTTTAGCATTTTAGAACTTTAGAACTGATCCTGGGTCCCGTAGTACCGAAAGTACCCAAGTGACCCAGAAGCCGTATCTCGAAAGTGACCAGAAGGGGGAATTGAATGAAGTGGCTTAAATGGATTCTTGAAATTGTGATTGGCGTGGGCTTGCTCGTCTGGTCTGTCCGACTGGTGATGACAACAGAGCCCACACGCATCGCCACAAAGAAGCGCGATGGCACTGCACCGCTTGTCGTTGTGAAGCCTGTCGAAAAGATGAAGATCGAGGATACGCTGGTCTGCTTAGGAACGGTTGCGGCACGGGAGTCCGTGGATATCTCAGCACAGGTCACAGAAAAAATAACAGCGCTTCATTTTGACCATGGCCAGCGCGTGAAGAAGGGCGACCTGCTCGTTGAGCTGCAGTCGGCACAGGAGCAGGCCGCCATCAGCGTCACAGAGCTGGCCATCGCGGAACATCAGCGCGAAGAGGAGCGCCTGGCGTGGCTGCTCAAGGAGGATGCGATTCCGCAAAAGGAGCTGGATGACCGCCGGACGCGTCTGGCTGTTGCGAAGGCAGAGAAGATAAAGGCAGAGGCGGATTGCGCGGACCGAAAAATTGCCGCTCCGTTTTCCGGTGTGGTGGGATTGCGTTTGGTGAGTCTGGGCGACCTGGTGACACCCGGCACAAAGATCACCACGCTCGATGATATCGAGCAGGTCTATGTCGACTTCCCGGTGCCTGAGAAGTATACCTCGAAAATCAAAGCAGGGATGGTTTTTATAGCTTCGAATGTCGCCTACCCGGGCGTCTCTTTTGAAGGCACCATCCGGATGGTCGAGCCCCGTATCCATGAGCAGACGCGGAGTGCGCAAGTCCGTGGCGTCATCGATAACAAGGAGCTGCGCCTGCTTCCGGGCATGCTCTTGTCGCTGACCCTGAACATGGGCGTTGAAGAGTGTCAGAGCGTCCCGGAGGAGTCGCTGACAAGCCTGGGCGAGAAACAGCATGTCTTTGTCTATGTGCCGGAGCAGAAGAAGGTCTTCCGCAAAGAGGTGCTGGTCGGGCGGCGTTCAAACGGCCGTGTCGAGGTGCTCTCTGGCTTGGAGGCCCAGGCCTCGGTCGTGACGGAAGGGGTCGCTAAAATCTCTGACGGACAGCCTGTTGTGGTCGAGGAGCGCAAATGAACATTTGCAGATTCTCCATTGTCCGCCCCGTCGCCACCATCGTGCTGATGTTGATCCTGATGGTCTTTGGCGGTATCTCGCTTCAGCGCCTGACGGTGCGCGAATATCCGGACATCGAAATCCCGGCCGTTTCTGTCCGCACCTCCTATCCCGGTGCGAGCGCCGTCGTGATTGAGAGCAAGATCACCCAGATGGTCGAGGACACCATCGCAGGCATTGATGGCATCGTGATGGTTGAATCCGAGAGCAGCGACGGCGAATCGCGTGTGACCGTGGAGTTCGCCATCTCGCGCGACATCGATGATGCGGCGAACGATGTGCGTGACCGCGTGTCACGCATCATGGGCGCTCTTCCGGAAGAGGCGGATGCCCCTGTGATTTCCAAGGTGGATGTCACCATGATGCCGACCATCATCGTGGGCGCGACGAGCACCACGATGAGCCGCATGGAACTTTCCGACTATACGGACCGTTATTACACGGACCGCTTCTCAGTGATCGATGGCGTTGCAAATGTGCGCATTTTCGGCGAGCAGCGACAAGCCATGCGGATCTGGTTGAAGCCAGAGGCCATGGCCGCGCGTAATATCACCTTCGAAGATGTCGAAGCCGCCTTGCTGACAGAGAATGTCGAATCTCCCGCAGGCCGTATCGAATCCACGACGCGCGAATTCACGGTGCGCGTGTCGCGTCCCTATTCGACTGCGGAGGAGTTCAGCCGCCTCGTCATTAAGCGCCGCGCCAATGGCGACTTGATTCGGATGCAGGACATTGCCGATGTCCGCCTGGAACCGCGACAGGTCCGCTCCTCCTTCTCGTACTATGGCAAGGATATGTCCGGAATTGGCGGTACAGCCATCGGCCTTGGACTCTATAAGCACTCCAAGGGAAATGCGCTGATCATCTCCAAAGCGGCGACGAAACTGGTGGAGGAGCTGAACAAGACCGCGCCTGCGGGCATGAATCTCTTTATCCGGCGTGACGAAGCCCTGTTCATCAACGAGTCCATCAAGGAGGTCAAGAGTTCGCTTCTGGTCTCCTCGGTCTTGGTGATCGCCATCCTCTTCCTCTTCCTGGGCAATCTGCGCGCCGCGCTGATCCCGTCGATCACAGTGCCCATCTCCCTGGTCTGCTCGTATATCGTGCTCTATGCCTGCGGCTACAGCTTGAACATCCTGACCTTGCTCGCCTTGGTGCTGGCGATCGGCATGGTGGTCGACGATGCCATTGTGGTGCTGGAGAATGTGCATCGCCGGATCAAGGAGGGCGAAACGCCCATGGTGGCTGCCGCACGGGGCTCAAACCAGGTGCTGATCGCGGTGATTGCCACGACCGCTGTCTTGCTGGCCGTCTTCCTTCCGATTCTCCTGTGGGAAGGCAAGGCCGGCAAAATGTTTACAGAGTTCGCGGTGGCGATGAGCGCGGCCGTCTGCTTCTCGAGCCTGGTGGCGTTGACGCTCACGCCGTTGCTCTGCGCGCGCTTGTTGAAGAGCCATGAGGAGGTCTCCCTCGTCGGCATGGGTGTGGATTGGTGCATGGGCCACTTGGAACGGGGCTACCGCGCCTTCCTGGGAATGATCACCAAACTCAAAATTTTTACAACGCTCCTTTTCGCGACAATCTGTGTCTTTGTCGTCTGGGGCTGGAAGATCATTCCGACGGAGTTTGAACCGCTGGAGGATCGAGGCTTCTTCTTTGTCATGATGCAGGCTCCGGAGGGGACAGGCTTCTATGCGATGAACAAACTGGTCGACCAGTTCATCCCCGCGTCGATGGCGTCCTTTGAGGACCATGAACTGAAATGGGGTCTGCTCCTCCTTCCTGGGCATTTCGGAAGTGACGGGGCTGTCAATACGGCGCGACTCATCCTCGACTTTACGCCCTGGCGGGAGCGCTCGCGCACCAGCATGGAGGTCTTGAATCAGACGCGTCCGCTGCTCGCGAAGATCCCCGGCGCGCGCGCCCTACCCTCCTTGCCGACCGGCATCAGCACGCGCGGCATGCCGGTGCAGTTCGTGATCGGCGGGCCGGACTACAAGGAGCTGCTGGTCTGGCGCGACACCTTGATGCAGAAGGTGAAGGGCTATCCGGGCTTCCTGGATGTCGACTACGACTACAAGGAGACGACTCCGCAAATCCATGTCCAGATCAACAAGGACCGCGCAGCGGAATTGGGCGTTTCGACCAAATCCATCGGGGGCGCCTTGGAGACGCTCCTGGGCTCCAAGCGCATCACGACCTTTGTCGACCGGGGGCAGGAGTACGATGTCATGCTGCAAGCGGCCTTGAATAATCGCGGCTCACTGGCGGACCTGCGTAATATCTATGTGCGCTCGGCTACGCAGCAGGAGCCCATCCCGCTCGACAACCTGGTGACGGTCAAGGAGGTCGGCGATGCCGCTACGCTCAACCGCTTCAATCGCATGCGCTCCATTACCTTGACCGGAAACGTGGCCGCAGGTTACAGCCTGGGACAGGTCCTTGATTTTCTGGAGAAGACCGTGCGTACCGAATTGCCCCCTGAAGTGCAGATCGGGTATAAAGGGCAGTCCAAGGACTTTAAAGAGGCCTCAGGCTCCATGGCCCTCATCTTCGGCCTGGCGCTGCTGATCGCCTATCTGACACTCGCTGCCCAGTTTGAAAGCTTTATCAGTCCCTTTGTGGTGATGCTGACCGTCCCCCTCGGCATGATCGGCGCGCTCGCCGGACTCTGGTATACCGGCGCGACCATGAATATCTACAGCCAGATCGGTGTGATCATGCTGATCGGCCTCGCCGCGAAGAACGGAATTTTGATTGTTGAATTCGCCAACCAGTTGCGCGACGACGGTATGGAGTTTGAGAAGGCGCTGATCAATGCGGCCAGCATGCGCCTGCGCCCGATCCTGATGACGGGCATCTCGACCGTGGTCGGCGCGATCCCGCTGCTGCTGGCCAGCGGCGCAGGCGCCATGAGCCGCCGCTGCCTCGGCGCGGTGGTCGTCTATGGCGGCCTGAGCGCCTGCCTGCTCACCCTGATCGTCGTACCCACCGCCTACCTGCTGCTGGCCAAATGGCAGAAGCCTCCCCATGCCGCCGAGCGCGAGTTGGAAAAACTGGAGGCCAATCATGCGTAGAGAAGTGCGTTATTTCGTTAGTGCATTAGTGCGTTATTTTTCTTCACTTCGCTCCTCCGCGAGAAACACATTGGATGTTGGACGTTCTTCAAGTTTCCAGTTTCCAGTTTCAAGTTTCAAGTTTCAAGTTTCCCTTTCCCGCATTCCCGCACTCCCGCATTCCCGCATTCGCGCAGTCACTCACTTCTCCCCTCACTTTAGAACTTTAGAACTCTCGAACTTTAGAACTGCCCTCACTTTTACCTTTTCACTTTTAGCTTTTAGCTTTTTTCCCGGCTGCACCCTCGGCCCTGATTATAAAAAGCCTGAGGTCGCAGAGCCGAAAGAGTTTCTGTCGACGGGATCCACGAACCGCACCGAGCAACTCGTCCAATGGTGGCAGAAGCTGGATGACCCTGTGTTATCGGACCTGGTGAGCGCAGGACTGACCAACAACCTCACGATCCAGTCCGGGCTTCAGCGCGTGCGCCAGTCGCGTGCGCAGATGGCCCAGGCCAAGGCTGGCTTGTGGCCCTCGTTAACAGGCCTCGCGAATTATAATTACGGACGCAAGTTCGGCAATCCAGCGGGTGTCGGCTACAGTGCGACGGGCAGCGGGATCGTGGGCGAATGGGGCGGCACCTTTGCCGCGGGCTTCGACGCCACGTGGGAGCTGGATATCTTTGGCGGCGCGCGGCGCGAACTCGAGGCGCGGGAAGCCGAGCTTGTCGGCATGTATTATACGCAGCGCGATATCAACGTTTCTGTCGCAGCGGAAATCGCGATGGCCTATCTCAACGTCCGCATGTTCCAGAGTATCATCGAGGTGACACAGTCGAATCTGGTGACGCAGACGCACTCTGCTGAGATCACCCGTAAACGTCATCAGGCCAAGGCTGTCTCCGGCCTGGATCTGGCCAATGCCGAAGCGCAGGTGCTCTCCACGACCGCGCAGATCCCGGCGTTAGAGTCGGGATTGGCGGATGGCATTCTTCAACTCGAACTTTTGCTGGGGGACGTTCCGAATGCGCGGAAGGCTCAATTAATCGCCTCGACAACCTTCCCCGCGCTGCCCGCAACGCTTCCGTCGCTGCTGCCCAACGAACTGCTGCGCAGGCGTCCGGACGTGCGCAAGGCCGAGGAGGCTGTGAAAGCCGCGACCGCCCGCATCGGCGTGGCCGAGGCAGAGCTCTATCCGAGGTTCGCTTTGATCGGCTCCCTGGGCGCATCGGTTCCCACGACAGGGCTGGACCAGTGGAGCGTCCTGACAGAGTCAATCCGTGTCGGTCCGCGCGTCTCCTGGAATATCTTCAGCGCCGGCCGTATCCGTGCGCAGGTCGAAGAGCGCAAAGCGCTGGCCGAGCAGGCGGTGCTGGCCTACCAGCAGACGGTGCTGGAGGCCTACACCGAAGCGGAATCCGCCTGGCAGAGTTACAACCAGGAGGCCGTGAGGGGTGACACGCTTCAAAAAGCAGTCGAGGCGAATCAGCGAGCCATCCGGATCGCCGGAGAACTTTTCAAAGCCGGGAGTACAGACTTTACAGAGGTCCTGATTGCGCAGCGCGCACTTCTGGCAGCCCAAGATGTGCAGATGCGCCATCGCGCGCTGTTAGCTCAAAAAGTGGTCACCTTTTACAAAGCCCTCGGCGGCGGCGAAGAGGGGGAATAATGGCCTTATTAAACTTGAGCGTTGCAACTTTAGAACTTTAGCATTTTAGCACTTTAGAACTTCTCTAAGTTTCCTCTTTCTTCTCTTCAGGCATAATAAAATTGGATTTTCGTGCTTTCACGTTGACAATCGCCCCACGGATTTTGTAAGCTTAACGAACTTTTGGCGGGTTAGCTCAGTTGGTAGAGCAGTGGAATCATAATCCACGTGTCGGGGGATCGTGCCCCTCACCCGCCACCATCTTCACCCCAATAAACACCCTGTGTTTGTTGGGTTTTTTGTTTTTTGAATAGACAATATCCAAGGAAAAGCCCAAGGGACCGGCGGGAGAGACTGCGTGCCTTGGATTCGTAAGAAAGGAGCGCGGGCATCTTGCCCGCTGCCACTAACTTTTCATGGGCGGTTGTAGGCACATCGTATCCTGGGAGCGACGACGTCCCCTTCGGCACAGAGCCGGGACGGCTCTGCCACCTTGCCTTGCGAAGTTTCCAGTCGCGTCCTTTCCGTAGGGCATGCGATGCGCAAAGTGGCTGAGGCGTCTCGCATCAGGGGAGGGACGAGCGTCTGCTCGTCCGGTCACGCAGACGCGTGACCCTGCCCTGCCTGGGAGCGCTGACGGCCACGTCGGCATGATGACGGATCGCTGCCCGGATGGCTGTTATTTTTCACGCGAAGCTATCAACTAATAAACTAACGCACCAATGAACTAACGAACTTCTCCAACACTTTAGAACTTTAGAACTTCTTCCCGCACTTCCCCAACTCCCCATTCGCGCATTCGCGCATTCACGCATTCACGCATTCGCGCATTTCCCCAACTAACGAACTAATGCACTAACGCACTTCTCCAACCTATACTCTCATTGTCGCTTATATATTGGGGACAGACGGGGGAATTGGATATTCAAATGGCACGATCCCGAGTTTCTCATACAGCGCTACGATGACTTGAATGGTTGTCCAGGCTTCTTCAAAGGCGATGTCCTTGGGAAGAGTTGGATGGGACTCGTAACGTTGCCGCGTCGTATCCAAGTTCTCGGCAAATGTTTGGATGCCGGCACAATCTATAAAGCGAGATCCGCAGGCCAATCTAAACTCATGACCGGCCTTCTTCCAGAATGCGTTGTCCTTCACTTCGCGGGCACGCCGGATACGTGCCATGTCGTATAAGTCCTTCACGCGGATGGCATCACTTCTGCGCTTGATTTTCGTGATGTAAGCAGGCAGCGAGCTGAGAAAAGCGCGCATCTTCTCGCCCGCAATCCGTTCCAACGTATAAGCGTGAACGGTCAATCCGTTTGAAAGTTCCAGATCTGATACAGCGCCTAGCCCTAATGTCTCTGGAGAGGCAATGTCGATCTCGGCATTAGGCGGTGACTTTACCGCTGGCCGGTCCGCATCGGACATGTTGATCTTAACTATATAGCCGTCCCAGTTAAAGGGGTGGGGGTCGTTTGGCGGGTTCACTTCAACAGTGACGAAGTTTAATTTGAAATGAGCAGGATCTTGCCGGGAGATGTGCTTTCTGAGTGCAACTTCACTTTGCTCTTTAAGGAACGAAAGACGATCCGCTTTTAACGGGTACTTATCTGCACATTGGACGTCCAGATTCGAGTCGAGATCAAACGATTGCCGCAAAGGCGTATCCCCCAGCCTCATATTCAGAATGCGGGCCCCTTTAAACACAAGAACAGACCTGAGGGGCTCATGTCTGGCGAACGCTTCCAGCGCAAACTCCAGCACGTTATTCCTCCACTGGTTTTGTCCTGTCTTGTTCATGTGTAAACACCCCATGTGTCATCCAGCGATTTTGAGGGGACATCTGGAAGTAAGGGGATTGTCGGCATCTGCCCCTTCTTTACTTTTGCCTTGGCATCATTCAGGAGCTTGACTAACTGTGGGTCGACGGCCGAGTAGTTGTTATTCTCCAACATATATCCAACTCTCCGCGTAAGGTCGGACCTCCCAATCTTCAGCAAATACTCGGCTGTCCGTGCCTCGTCGAGCAGCGGCACGCCCCGCTCCCACGCCTCAAAGACCACGGACGAACCTCCGCAACTCCAAGGCTTGTGTAGGGTATCCAGCAGCGTCTGCTCAAGCGTTGTCATGCGTACCTGGCATGTGGGGGAAAGATGAACGGTCTGTATGCCGGGAATCAGCTGGGGATCTCGATAGGTCACATAGTAGGGGACCCCCTCGTAATTAAACAGGAGTGTGCCCAGATAGGGGGTGCGGTTGGACAGTGCTGTTTGCCCAGACGCAGACTGGAGTTGCGTTGCGCCTTTCGGTCGTGTAGGTTTTTTCAGGGATGCTATGTGGTGATGAGGCGTCTCTTGAGTGGTCAGCTCATGATACTCGAGTGCCGTGAAGTAGCAGATGACGGAACGATCAAAAGAGACTTGGGTCGTCTGCAAGAGTTCGACAGGTGAGATCGGCGGCATAGCGCCAAGCTCCAGATAATAGACGATATGGGGCATCTTGTTTGATTGATAGTCATCAAGCTTGAGCATCTGCGCGAGCTTACTGTCCACAAGCATCCGCAACAGCTTGACCCCGGATAGCGTGGACGGTGCTTTAGTGGCCTTCCGCACGTCAACAAGCAGGCGTTTCAAGCGCGGCTCTGATAGCCATTGGATATTCGGTAAATCTGCTGACGGTTTTTTCAGTCTCTCGCCTAACTCAGCTAATATACGGGTCCACATGTCTGTTTGGATAATTGCGTTCATACATTAATTGGCGTGGTACTCTCCTATAAGTTATTAATAACTTATAGGAGAGTACCACGCTGTGCAGCACCTTGCAAGTAGAAACGTCCACATCGTGACGGAAAATGGGGAGGCACTTAACAGGAATTAATATTTGTTGCTACACTGTATGCCAGTTGCTTGCAACTGGCATACAGTGTAGCAACAGCTGAACAATTTGGCAAGTTTATTTTTAGTGAGATTCGGGTACTATTTTATCCGATACGCTAAGCCTGTAACTTGAGCGTTAAGCGTTTAATGTCTTAATTTCAAAAGTTAATCCTCTCGTTTATTCTTGCTTTGCAAGAGGCGGGTCCATGTCGGCAAGAAAGGTGGCGCCCACGCTCCTTTCTGATGGCAAGGCAAAGGAGAACGGACTTTCCTGTCCGTTGAACTACGGGTTGGAAAACCCGTGCCCCTTTGACACCGTTCGATGTTGGATGTTCGATGTTGGATGTTCGATGTTGGACGTTCAACCTGTCCGCCGTTTTATCCGCCGTAGGCATCGCGAAGGTGGAAGGCATCGCGAAGGCGGATGTTGATGATTGGATATTCAAGGCATCCTGCCTGTTCTCCCAGTTTCTTGCATCACTAACGCACTATCGCACTTTCCCAACACTTTAGAACTTTAGAACTCTCGAACTTTAGAACTTCTCCCCTTCCCCCACTTCCGCACTTCCGCACTAATGAACTAACGAACTTCCCATTGTCCCCTGTCGCCCGTACGGCGGGATCTATGAGACCGCCGAACGCCTGTCAAGGCGTTGCGCTACAGAGCGCCCCAATATCGTTAATGTTAATATGCGAATAAATGTGCCCCCCCCTTCTTCCGGTATCATTCTCCTCCCGCAGTCCGAATAGGCCCTTTACGAATCGCGAGATCGAACAGTGTCCGACAATTGATGACAGAAAACAAAAAAAGGAGTTGGCTTTATAGAAAAAATAGTATATATTTCTATAAAACTAAGAGGTATTTATCATGTGTAACTCTTTACGAAGCAAGATACTATCTAGGATTCAAGGGCATGGGGGGGGGTGGGTATTTTCATCGCATGATTTTATACACGAATTTCAGCGGTATGAGATTGACCAGACGTTGTCTTCCCTGGCTAAGAAAGGTGTTATCCGCAGGATCATGCGGGGGATTTATGACGATCCCCGCTACAGCGAGATCCTGAAAAGGCAGGTGGCTCCGGATGTGAGCCAGGTGGCTTCGGCGTTAGCCCGTAAGTTCAGGTGGACCCTCCAGCCGGAGGGGAACACTGCACTCAATGCACTGGGGCTTTCGACCCAAATCCCGGCGAAGTACTGCTATTTTTCCAGCGGCCCGAACCGCCGCTATATGATTGACGGGCAGACATTGGAGTTCAGGAAAAAATCCAGCCGCGAAACGTCCATGCGTCATCCAGAGAGCATGTTGGTCGTGCATGCACTGAAAGCATTAGGAGAGAACTACGTGACCCCGGATCTCATTTCGAAGCTTAAGGCACGATACAATGCAGACCAATGGAACAAAATCAAATCGGACACCACGACGGTCACAGGGTGGGTCTATGAGATCATCAGGAATATAGCGGATGAGAAGGAGGCCAGATGAACCGTATAGCCACAGCGTCTGAAAAGGAACGGCTTGCCATCTTCGCGGATGTCGCAGCCATCAAAAAGATTCCGGTGTCCATGATTGAGAAAGACTTTTGGGTCTGCTGGACACTTGAAAAGCTATTCACATCCCCGCCGCTATGCAAGATACTTCGCTTCAAAGGGGGGACATCCCTGTCAAAGGTCTTTCATCTGATCCATCGCTTTTCAGAGGATATTGACCTGATCCTGGACTGGCGTTGTGTATCGGAACTCAACCCGATGGAGGAACGCTCAAAGACGAAGCAGGACCTCTTCAACAAAGAGATTGAAGCCCTTGCTGGCACCTATATAACGCAGACGATTCTTCCGCTTATCTCAGCCGCGTGCGGGCAGTGTTGCCGGGTCACATCCGACGCTTCGGACGACCATGTCCTGAACGTCATCTATCCAGGCGTTTCCAAATCCGAGTATCTCTCACCGACTGTCAAACTGGAGATCGGCCCCTTGGCTGCGTGGTCCCCGCATGAGACGGCCTCTTTGCAAAGTTATGTTGCCGAGTGCAATCCGGAGTTGGGCATGCAACCCGTCCAGTTCCCGACGATTTGCGCAGAACGGACGTTCTGGGAAAAAGCCACGATCCTGCATCATGAGCATCATCGGCCAGAGACGATCCAGACCCCGCCGCGTTATTCCCGCCACTATTACGACCTTCACATGATTGGCCAGTCAGAGGTAAAGGACCGCGCATTGGCGCAAGACGACCTGCTGTCAGCGGTCGTGGCGTTCAAACAGAAATTTTATCCCCGCGGCTGGGCGAACTATGAACAGGCTAAGCGTGGTACCTTGCGCCTGTTGCCATCACTGGCGGCGGCTCAGGCACTTGCGAAGGATTATCAAGCCATGCGGGCGATGATTTTCGGTCCATATCCATCCTGGGAATCCATCATGGAGGGGCTTTATGAACTTGAACACGAAATCAACAGAGAATGAAGCGGGGAGTTGAAGTGAAGGAGAATCCAGAGCAAGCCTTGTCTGTCCCCCTGTCGCCCGAATACCTTACCGCACTGCCAGATGAAAAGGTGCTAGCCTCGGAACTGGAGAAAACGCGCAAGACGTTGGAGACCAGGAAATGAAACTCACCGTCTTCAACGTGATCATAAAAGAAAACCCCGAAGATGCTGCACTGGCAGCCGCCCAGATGCGAGGGGAGAAAAGTTCGGAGAAAACCGATTCTGAAATTCTACACGCATTGGCAAACAATCCGCGTGTGACGATTTCCGAACTTGCTGCCAGCCTTGGACTGACGACAAGGGCTGTTGAAAAGCAGCTCGCCGCCCTCAAAAAGCTGAATCGCCTCCGCCGCATCGGCCCTGACAAAGGCGGCCACTGGGAGGTGTTGAAATGACAGAAACCCTCAACCTAGCGCTCCAGCCTCACCTATCCGGACATAAATCAGGACATCGTGTCCGGATTCCGGCCTTCGTCTTTGCGAAATACACGGATCAGGACAGAAATCAGGACATTGCCCAGTTTCAAGTTTCCAGTTCTTGTCCGCCGTTTATGCGCCGGAGGCGAATCTGCGTAGGCGGATACACTTCCAATAACGCAATAAGGCAATCACGCAATAAGGCAATTCTTCTCCCACTTTAGAACTTCTCCCCTCTCCCCGCTAACGCACTAATGCACTAACGCACTAACGAACTTCTTCCTATGGCTAAGAAACCCTCTATCCCAAAGACAACACGCATGTCTCCACGGCGCTGAGCACCTACCGCACCCACCTCACGAACGAAGATTCCTTTGCGTCTTGGACCCTGGAAGACTTCGTAGCCGCACTGCGCCTCCACTCCGATGCACCTTGGATTACCGCCTTCACCGACCGCTATCTTGCATTTGATAAAATTGACAAACTGCTAACTTCCAATTTATAAAGTTTCTTAGGAGTGTAGCCTCAGAACACAAAGCATCATATTGATTTGTTGAATTTTTAGGTGCGATCTTTGGCCTCCCTAAACTTGCGATATCCACCTTACAGCGATGAACGCTCTAACATTCTGCGATAATCTGGCATTTGCGAGTTGCTAAACAGCGTTTTTATCAGTAACATTTTTGGCACTTGCTTTGTTTCAAATCACATAACAGCAAGTGATCATCAAGTAAGAGTTTCAGAAGTGAAAAACAAACAGAAGGCAAAGGCTTGTCCATCTCATGAGCGAGAACTATATCTTTAAAAAGGTGATAGACTGGTCGGCACTTAACTTAGGCGTCAATATTCCAGTTTCGCTTCAAGGTGCTTTTTATGACTCTCTAAACATCGTCTTAAAGAAGGGTGAAACGCGAAAGGTCACTTTGTCCTTGGAGGGAGTGGAGTATAAGGTGTTACTGTCAAACATTGGGTTTGATGGAGATAAATATAAAGGCCACAAAGAGCTTTTGCAGCTCAAATGGAGTCCCAAAAGTGAGGTTGCAAAAAAACTTCAGTCCATTTTTTGCTCAAGCTATCAATACTTAACCGAAAAAAGAGCCTTGTTGCAGAATTCGCGTCAGCAAATCTCCGTTCCTGCAAACAAGCAAGAGTTTTTAGTCTTCTATTCTTCGCCAGTTCTACCTGATATGTTCGTGCTGGAGTGCATAACGGCTGATGAAGTACGCGAGGGAAAAAAGACAGTCAAGGGCATGGATGAACTGTATGTTGAACAAATTTTACAAGCAAAGGACAGTCCAGAGTATATTTTGCGGCCACAACTCGTTAAATTGCGTAAGCTTGATCAGGCCATCGGTGAAGGCTTAAAACGGTTCTATTCTTATCGGTGCCAAATATGTGGCTTGCCAATCGGTGAACCTTACGGAACGACAGTCGCGCATACCCATCATATCGAGTATTTCTGTAAATCGCTAAACAACGATGCCTCAAACATAATGATTGTTTGTCCTAATCATCATGGAATCATTCATACGGGCAATCCTGAATTCAATTGGGAGCAGAAACAGTTTTTCTATTCAAACGGCCTGCATGAGGGCTTAAAACTCAACAAGCATTTGTAATCGGTTTTTTCACCTCAACATCCCTTAACTTGTGTGTTCCAGATTCTTTCTGATCGGGGTATTATGGCGACCAATGTAAATTATGCATGAAGAAACCATAAAGCATTATGACGGCCACGCAGAGACTTTTTCGGCGCAGTATCAAGCGGCGGAGCCGGAGGCGTTGCATAAGCTGCTGATGCGCTGGCTGCCGTCGTCGGGGTCTGTCCTTGAAATCGGGTGTGGTTCAGGTCGGGATGCGATCTTCATGGCGGGGTTGGGGCTTGCTGTCACTGCGACAGATGGCAGCGCAGGGATGCTTGAGAAGGCGAGGCTTCAGGCATCGACATTGAGCGCGGAGACCGTCTCCCGTCTCTCGTTTCAGCATGCGACATTTCCGCTTCCCGTTGGGCACCCCCTTTTGACAGAACGGTTTGATGCCGTCGTGGCAATCGCCATCCTGATGCACATCCCGAATCAGTCGTTCTTTGACTTGGCTTTTCAAATCCGGTCGCTGCTGAAGCCCCGCGGACGTTTCATCTGTTCGTTTTGCGCGGGTCGTGAAAGCTCGGATGCCGACCCTCGTCTCTATGTGAACCGTGAGCCTGGTGAGGTGCGTCTGATCTTTGAACGCCTGGGCTTTGTCGTACTGGCACAGGAGGACACTGAGGACAGCTTGAAGCGCGGCATCCGCTGGACAACCCTGGTCTTCGGCTGTGACCATGCGACAGGCACCCGTCCTGTTGATCAGATTGAGGCGGTCATCAATCATGACAAGAAGGATGCCACGTACAAGCTGGCCCTGCTCCGGGCACTCTGTGACATCGCTCAGACCTCCAGTCGTCAGGCACGCTGGCATGCGAATGGCACCGTGAGCGTTCCTCTTGGACTGGTCAGCGAAAAGTGGCTCTATTACTATTGGCCCTTGATTGATACGGGGACGGAGCCGATTATTCCGCAGAAGCGCGGTATGGAGGTCAACAAACCGATTGCCTTCCGTAAAGCGCTTACCGAGCTGGCATTGCATTACCATGGACAAAATGGACTCAGTCGCTTCCATGCCGAATTCCAATCCGGGAAACTTGATCCGCTGGCCCGCCAGTTGACGGATGCCGCATTAAATAGCATCGCGAACACGATTGTTGTGGGTCCTGTGAAGTATGCGAGCCAGGGCGGCTTTGAATTTGAAGGTTCACGGCAGGCAGCGAAGAAGTGTCATTCCCCGCAATCCCTCTATGCCTCATTGGGTCGTATCCACTTCAATGCTGAAGTCTGGCGCGAACTCTCGCTGGTTGGCCATTGGATAGGGGAGGCCATCATCCTGCGCTGGGCCGAACTGACCGTGGAAATATCACGGCAGCAAGTCCCCTTGACACGCGTCCTTGAAAAACTCTTGATGCGTCCAGAGACGGAGCGTGATGTTTCGGATGCCCGCGACATCTATACGTCACAAGCTGAACTTCAGTGTGTATGGACTGAGGTTGCGTTGAAGGATCGCCGTTTTGATGTGGATCATGCGATTCCGTTTTCACTCTGGCATAATAATGACCTTTGGAACCTGCTTCCCGCAGATGCGAAGGTCAACAATGAAAAGCGCGACAAGTTGGTGAGTCGCGAGACGCTGTTGAGCAGCCGGGAACGGATCGTTGACTGCTGGCAGACAGCGCGCCGGGCCATGCCTGAACGTTTTGACATCGAACTAAACCGCACGCTTTTTGGCCGTAATCATGCTGAAGCTCAATGGGAGGTTCCGGCCTTCTCGGCATTTGCGGAAGCTGTTGAGACGGTCGCGCTGCAACGTGGGGTTGAACGCTGGTCACCCAAGGGGGGTGTCGCACGGGGTACAGGCTTTGTCTATCCAGACTTTGTGGAAGAGTCCATACAGTTGGACGGTGCAGTAAGTATAAGTGGATACAACTCCGGCGCGGTCGGAGACCGTCGCCCTACCTATCATTTTGATTCGGGCCTTTCGCGTGATTCGGATGCTAAAAAAACAGGACCGGACGCGACGGAGCGCGTCCCTCCAGGGAGAATGCAACCATCCGACATGGCATTGCTCTCGCCCGAGGAGATCCCCAGGCGCGCATTTGTCGATGCGCTGCCTGTTGTCGGCTCGCTTGCTGCGAGCACGACCTTCTTCGATGGTTTCTTAACGGGCAGCATCAACGATGTGACGGAGCTTGACTGGGTGGCTGTGCCGCATCACCTCTGCAAGGCGAAACGGTTTGTGATCCGCGTGGCAGGCGACTCGATGGAACCGCTTTTCAAGGTTGGCGATCTTCTGGTCTTCGACTACCACCGGACACCCCGCAAGGACGGCCAGATCGTTATTGCGGCTGATTTTACGTCCGGCTCGGGCGACTATGCTGTTAAACGGTACAAGGAGCATCCATTGCTTTGGCGGTTCCTCTCGGAAAATCCTGCTTACACACCTGTTGAAATTGAAAAGAGCGAAATGTCTTTTCCCATTCTCGGAACGTTCGTAGAGAAGTTAGATTGAATGCGGATGCCGTCATCCTGTTGGATGTCGATCCGGCTGATGAGCGCTGGAATTCACAGGGCCTTTATACGGCCATGACACGCGCTCGCCACCTGCTGGCAATAATTGAAAAGGGATAGGGTGTAAAGAGGAAGCGTCCGCAGGGTCTGACATTGAACAAAAAACTAAACTGGAATGACTATGAGGGAAAACTTTGTTAAGTCCGGCTCATCGCGTTTGTGCGTGATGCGGAATGGTGGGGCTGTTGTGAGAGCGTGGAAAATTCCCAAACCGATAGTGCTGGTGGACACGCGCGAGCAGATGCCATTCCCGCTGGCTGAAAGCCACCCCAACTGGATCGGAGGGGAGAAACGGGTTAAGCTCGCAGCCGGGGACTATTCCATCGAGGGCATGCAGGATATCCTGTCGCTTGAGCGCAAGTCCCTGGCCGACGCTATCGGCAGCACGATGGCTGGACGCGCACGCTTTATCCGCTCCTGCGAACGGCTGGCGGCTTACCGTTGGAAGGCAATCATTATCGAGGCAACCTACGAGGACATGAAGACCGCGTACTCCCTTAACGACGATCTCGTAACCGAGGCGCATCCCAATGCGGTCTGCGGAACGCTCGACGCCATTGAGGCAAAATTCGGAATCCCCATTCTCTATACCTCCCAGTACCGCGCTCTGGCCACAGAAAAAGCAGCGAGCTGGCTGTCAAAACACTTTACTTACTGGTGGCTGGAACAGAACAACCACGACCGCACCCTGATCGACTCCGATGGGCTTTGACCTGGCATCGTGTTCCTTTTGTGTTTAGACATGATCCATTATATGCCAGGAGTATCAACCGCGATGCGAAATCGCGACGAAATTGCTTTCGCAGACAATAAAGTGGATGATACTTGACGTGGTGACTTGACGTACCTATTTCGGTTTGGTATTAATTACATGTGTAAACCTGAATTTAGGTTGTAATCACTTGACGTATATTACAAGACGGGACTAGTATTTTCGATGCAATTTGGACCACAAGTCAGCTCAGTCGCACAAAGTTCTAAGAGTTCTTGTGCCGGTTATTGGGATTATGGCGGCGAGCGAGAGCCTCTGATGCATCGGATTCTTGCTTATCCGGCTAAGTTTCTGGCATTTATTACTCAAAAGGCCGTCGCTTACGCAAAAGAACGCGGTGTGAAGATTGAACGTATAGCAGACATCTTTTGCGGCTGCGGAATCTCGGAACGGGATCGGACAACTCGTCGCCCCTCACATCACGGTTGTTCGCCAGTGCTATGCCCAATGGTTCCAACGCGAGGGCTTCCCGAAGATTCCGCCCATCGCCGTCCGCAACTTAGCCCCCGGAGCATAGCCGCTATGCATACCCATCACGACCGCCAACGCATAGCCTACATGCATGCTCCCTCTCGCTGGTGCCTGCAAGCCGTTTCCACAATCATGCCAGCGGCAATGTCGAGGACTATACTATGAAGCAGAACTACGACACCTTTGCCAATGTTTATCGCCAAGTTGCAGGCGGACTCGATTTATTTGCTGCGCAGACCCGTGTGCTTAAGGTGCTCTTTGATGTCCATGGAGTTGGCAAGCAAAGCCGGATACTGGACGCAGCATGTGGTACTGGGGACGTGGTCTGCGGATTAGTGCGAGATGGATACGCGAAGGTTAGCGCCATCGACGGGTCTGGCGACATGTTGGCCCAGTGGCCCGCTGATGCAATTGCGCTTCGTCCGCCTCCGAGCAACTGGCGTGACCTGGCGGCCTATTTCGAGACGGCGGGCCAGTTCGACGTTGTCTATTTCCTCGGCAACTCGCTCGCACACGCGACGAAAGAAGAGGTGACGAAAAGCCTGAAGGTCATCTACGAATGCGGCCTGACATCATCGGGTTTGCTTGTCCTTGACCTTCGATCCTGGCTTCGTCAGGATGCCTCTTTGCTGGTCGAACAGGGCAGACCGGTCGATGTCTGCCGCTGCCTCCAGCGAGTGGAACTCGACGGACAGCCGTACTGGCTTATGGATCGCGTTTCCTATGAGGGTGAACGACAGCATGTCGACTACGACTTCATTCCCATCCGGGCCGGGCACGATTCCAGAAAAGCCCGACTGTCATATACACGGTTCGACAGTCATCAGGTCATCGAGTGGTTGCAGACTGCTGGGTACGCCCGTACTTGCAGGTATGATTTCTCAAAACTGAAGTGGCCATACACTGTGGTAACGGCCCAGAAGGGCATTTGAGGGACACTAGGCCTAGTCGATGTTTGATGGTTCGATTGCATGGAGGTATAGATAGCGATGAAGACAAAAATAGTGGTTGCGGTTGCGGTGGTGATTCTGGTGGGAATCCTTTTCTGGTCTTTTGCAAGAAAAGTCGGAGATGGCAAAACAGGGGTTCCCCAGACTATGCAGATCGGATGTATCTCTATCTTAAGCGGAGAGGTCGCCACGTACGGGAAGGAGACCAAACAGGGACTTGACATGGCGGTCGAGGAAGCCAATGCCAGCGGTATGTTTGGGGGCAAAAAACTGGAAGTCATTTACGAGGATGACCGGATTGATGCAAAAGTTGGCGCGCAAGCCATCAACAAACTTATCAGTGTCAACAAAGTGCCCCTAATCATCGGTGCGTTCAGTTCGCGTGTGACGCTCGCCATTGCCCCGATAGCCGAACGTAATAAGGTTGTTCTCCTTTCGGCCAGCGCCACCGCCGATGCCATCAAGGATGCCGGCGACTACATTTTCAGGATCGTTCCCCCAAACAAGGCCCAGGGCACATGCGCCGCACGCTTTGCTCTCGACCGACTGCAGAAGAAGACGGTGGCGGTCTTCCACGTAAATGACGAATACGGTGTGAGTCTGGCGGCGGAATTCAAAAAGGCGTTTGAGGCGGCTGGTGGTCGAGTAGTGTTTTACGAAGGATTCGCCCCACTCCAGAAGGACTTCCGCACTTCGATCGAGAAGATCAAGGCGACTTCACCCGAGTTTGTCTATTTTCCGGGCCAAGCCGGCGAAACGGGGTTGATTCTGAAACAGGCCAGAGAACTCGGCCTCACCTGTCCGTTCATCGGCGGCGATGGTTCCTACTCGCCCGACCTCATAAAGATCGCCGGACCAGCCGCCGAAAGCACCTACTATACGTTGATGGCCATGGGTTATGGCGTGAGCGATGAACTCATCGCGAAGTTCGAGCAGAACTTCAAGGCCAAGTATCGCGAATCGCCGACCGTATATGCCGCCTATGCCTACGAAGCGGGTAAGATTGTGGCGTCTGTATTGAGTAAGGTCCCCTTCGATGCGGACAGCATCAAGAACGGACTGTATGCCGTAAAGGACTTCAAGGGCATTACTGGCCTAACGTCGTTTGACCAGAAAGGAGAGGTGGACAAGCAATTTTACGTCTACAGGGTGAGATCTGATAAATTCGAGTTAACTCCTCGGGCTAACCGATGACAAACCTCGACAGACAACTTATGTCGTTTATACGAATACAGGTTGCGCAATTGGAGGAATTAACAAATGAGGGAAAGCAACACGGAAAACGGATCCACTTCTCCGGCAAGTTTCTCGTCGCATGCCCAGTCAGTTTTGGCAGCACTGTGCGCACGAGTGCCGGGTAGCGTGAAAAGCACCGCAATATTGCTTGCGCTCTATATTTTATGCATTCTGTGCGTTGCTCGCGTTTTCGTTTCCTCTTCTCAACCGTTGTCGATCGGTAACTTTACTGCCATAGGTGCGCTTTGCTGTCTCTTTGCTGCGTCCATTATCTGCTCATTCGTTGTAGCATGCTTCCCCTGTTCTCATAATCCGTATGGGGGGCACTGTGCGGGTGCATTGTGGGCGCGACGTTGGCTCGTGGTTGGATCAATTCTGATGGTTATTGCTTGCACCGTAGTGTACTCTGTGCAATTGACTCACATAGGTGTTGTGCTGGGTATCCTCGTTGTGCTTTATGGCTTAATCGTCTCACTCGTTGGCTATCAGATGGCAGTCAACTCAGTGCAATGGCTTTCGCCATGCGAACGCCCCGGTTCATCATGCGGTAATCATGCAGGAAGCATTGATGCCGAGGGCCAGCGGCTCAACGTTCTTCGCTTTGTCAGAGAAAGGCTGTGGTTTTGGATCTTGGCCATAGGACTGTACGGCGTTCTGGGGGCCTTCGTATGTGAACAGTTGGTGAGCGGGCGCCCTGCACACAGCCTTCTTGCACTTGTCTCGGAGTTTCTGCGCAGTTACTCAGGATCGGTGTTCGGCGTAGTACTGACATCTTTCCTGACAGATTTTGTCGTCATGCTTTTTCATCACTTAGAAGACGTGCACTATGATATGGTGAATATCCAAAAGGTAGTCAAAAATGTGCCTCGCCAGTTGGACGCTGCTGTGCAGACAAACAAGACGACTTTGACGGCGATGGAGCAAAATAACAAGGCGACCCTGACGGAGATGACCAAGATACATAAAAGTATTGTTGAGTGCATGGACTACGTAGAAACGCAGGGGGTCTTCGCCGCAGGACTGAAAGGTTGCGGTGATGAAGCAATTGTGAATCTTATGAAGGATGCTGTTAGGGATCCCGTAGACAAACTCCGCAAGCGGATTCAACGCGTTGGTTCGCACTATTTGAAGCAAGCGACGACTGAAATAGATGCGAAGCAGGTGTATGCGAGAACCTTCCTCGCGTCGGAATTCATGCGAAAACTGGTAGATAGTGTGGGGACGGAGCGGAACAGTGCCGAGCGTCCTAACACGGTGCAGGCTAATTTCGGAATTATGTCGGGAATTGTCGATGAAATCTACGTTCATGCCGAGAAAATATGCGAAAAACACGACGTTAAAATCGATGGGGACAAAGAGCTTGTACTTTTCACGACCTTGACTTTGAAACTCGATCATTACTTAAACGCCGCGAACCTTGCTGGGAATCTTTCAAGTGTGGCCCTTGATTGGGATCGTGTGCGTTGGAAGACGAGACGACTTGCATACGAGTATAATAGTGCATTGCAAAACGGTGCGCAATCCCATTTGGGTCACGTTTGGATGTTGCATACTTCCGCGTATCCGATCACCTTCCAAAGGTGTTGTCTCACCATTAAGGAAGGTGATGCTACTGACAGTAAGGCGATTAAACGCAACGAAATATCAGTTACTTCTGAATGGACGGCTGTCGCCACTTTGCCGATGTCCGACCAATTGAAACCAATCTATATGGACGATGGGGCAGGCAGGGCATTGAATGCGGCTACGGAGTTAGGTTATATCGTTACAGACAAGGACAGATCTCAGTATGGCAACCATGTGAAGTTCTTTGACAAGCTGTTGCCTGAAATTGAGGATTTTGTTTCTGTGCCATATCCAGATAAAAGTTTTACTAACAAAAATGCCATAGATGTCTTTAAGTCGCTTTACCATCCGCAACTCGCTGATTTCTCTCAAATCGAATTGAATGATGAGCATATCCACAATATGTTTTTCACTAAGATAGAAAATAGCGATCCTATCGCTTCTCCAATGGCGCAAGCATTTTCGGATCCAGACTGGTGCAACTTGCGCGAAAAGATAAAAAACAAGAGCCAATCGCCAACTACATCGTCAGACTGGGCGGATATCTTCTTCAATCATCACATACCAATTGACTTATTCGCTATCGGCGTCCGTTCCAAAAAAGTCAAGGGCAATACGCAACCAAACCGAAAGACCAATTGGTTGTGTTGCTTGGGCGCCTACATTGGAGGGGATTTTAGCGACCTCATGTTGTCGTGGCACGATCCAACAACGGATGCTTTGCACCTCACTCCGACATTCGGCAATACGGAAAACTCTCCTGCAGCAAGCACACAGCAATACAGTTGGAATGCCATAACTGGTTTTTTGGATTACCTGCAAATTCTGGCAGATAAAACGAAGCCTGGTCAACCGGACGAGGGAGTTTCCACGCCTCATGTTGTCGGAACCCGAACTCTAGATGATTTGTACAACGAGTTTCCTTATGGTCCAGCCGGCAGCGTCGTCAGTGAAATCGCGTCCCGGTACGTTCGAGCAGTCGCTGGTCAACAGTTGTCCGGCGGCTCCAAAATCAAAACGCTTGAACTGGGCGCAGCATACGGTCGGGATTCTATCAACCTAGCTGCCGGTCTGTCTGATTGTAACATTGATATCACTGCGGTTGACATGTACTCAAGCCATCAGGAACGCTTTGATAAACTCATCAATTTACACATAGGCGGAGTTGCGAAGCAATCCCACCTCGGAACCTGTATCTTTCGTTGCGAAGACATCACGAATGAAGCCTTCTGGAGTAATTTGGAACAGCAGGGTGGCAAGTATCACCTCATACACAGTTATCATGTATTACATTATCTGGACGCTCCACTGCTAAAGAACTTGTTCACCAACTGTCACAAGGTTCTCGCTCCACATGGTGTGATGATTCACGCATTTCTGTCGGACAGAACGTCGCTTAGTAGTGCCGCGCTTTGCGATCTCGATAACGAAGCGAAGTTTCGGGAGAAACAGGTCGAAATTGTCAAGCACGACGGGGAAACGGTTCGCCAATTAGTGGTTAATGCGGGTTTCTTCTCCTTAACGAAAAAAGACAAGTTGGCAGGTGATATCGTGTGTGGGTTGTACCACTGTCGGGTGGTGGAACTGCACAAGATAACAGATGAAATTGGACAGTCGGTCTTGAATCTTCACACCCATCCAGTGTGGATACTGATCGCCAAGAAGGAAGACATCACAACACCATGATAAACGGAATCAGAGGCTGGCTATTTGACGAGGCAACGCTCAATACGGCAAATGTTGAAGGCCGACTATTGACGTTCGATTTTGAGTTGGGCGAGGCATGTCCCTTGCGGTGCGTGTACTGCTATCGCACGCAGGACTCGCGAGATGACGACGATACTAGTGCGCACCATCGTAAACCCCTCTTATCTTTCGAATCGTGGAAGAAAACGGTTGATCAGGCTGTTGAACTGGGAGCGAAGTCAGTCAAACTCATCGGTGGCGGCGAGATCACGGAGGAAACTCATTTTCGTGAGGCCCTCACCTACATGGCCAGTAAGGGCCTCATAGTCGTTCTGTTTACATCGGGAACGGTTCTGGGTGATGAAGCCCTATGTAAGCAGCTCTATGGAATCTCACCGCTGGAGTTGGCGCGGTGGATGCATGACGATCTGGGAATGTCCGTCTTCCTGAAGATGGATGCAATTGACCACGATTTGCAGGATATGATCGTTGGGGTGCCCGGATATGCAAAGATACGAGATCGCGCATTGGAGGTGTTGATCGAGGCGGGGTTCAGTCAACATGATCCGACACGACTTGGCTTGGAAGTTAACGTCGGGCGTCGCAACCTGCATGAGATCATGAGGATCTACGAACTGCGGACGAAACTCAATGTATACGAGGACGTGGTCATCTCCATGCCCTGCGATGTGTACTTCCGGCATCCGGATTACGACATAACGATCGATGAGAAGAAGACTCTCTATCGCAGCATCTACGAGTACAATCGCCGCCACGACATTCCATTCTCGACGGTTTCACCGTTCATGGGCGGGCTGGAGTGCACGCAGTTGGGTAACGGGCTGTATATTACGAATCGTGGTGACGTGTATCATTGCCCGGGAACCTTCGAGCGACTGGGATCGCTAACAGAGGAGCCGCTGGCCTCCATTTGGCAGCGATGCAAGCAGCGTGAGATGTACCACCGCCACTACTTCTGCCCCTTCCGAGAGAACTCCGGGATTCTCCCCCCAGACATGGTCGAGGAAATGGAGCAGGAAATCCTTGGCCATCAGTCAGCGCGGACTTGTACCAAGCAGGTATCTGGCCGGGAAAGACCAGCATGCAACTGCTCCTGAATGCTATTCTCGCTACGGGGTTATACGCGCTCATCGGTGTAGGGTTCCTGTTGATCTACCGGACGGCAGGTTTTTTCTGTTTTGCCCACGCTGCTTTCGTGTCCTGTGGTGCCTACGCTGTGTTTGCAGCCCGAACTGGTCTTGGCGTTTCTCTACTTCCGGCATCATTGATTGCGGTTTTCACGGTTGGCCTGCTGGGGGCTGGACTCTATCTGGTTGTGTTCCGAAGTTTGGCGAAGAGGAAGGCATCTCCGCTTGTCCAGATGGTTGCCTCGCTTGGAATCTATGTTATGGTTGAAAATGCGCTTGCCATGACATTTGGCGACCATGTTACGTCCATTCGACAGGGTGTGCCCGAATTTACGTTAAGTCTGGGTGGGGGCCGGTTGACGGGGGTGCAGGGCTTCTCCCTGATTGTGGAGACTACAGCAATTGTGGCTGTCGTGGCGATTCTCCGTGCTACGAGGGCTGGAAGGAATATCAGGGTTCTGGGGTGCAACCCAGATCTTGCAGAGTGTATTGGCATACCACAGGTCCGAACGAATATGATGGTCTTTGGTATGGCCGCAGGTCTTGGCGCGCTTGCGGGCATTCTCATAGCCTTGGATTACGATGCCACACCGACCATGGGCATGGAGCCGTTTCTTCTCGGTGTCGTGTCAGTCGTGCTAGGAGGTGGGGTGAGTGTTGCGGGAACGTTAGTGGGGGCGGCGTGTCTTGGCGTGGTGCTTCAGTTAGCCGCCTGGGTGGTAGGCAGTCAGTGGCAGCAGGGCGCTGCGTTCCTGTTACTCATCGGATTCATGGTTTTCCGGCCCTTAGGAATCGTCAGGCGTAAAGGTTGATGAAGTGGACTATATTGTACATATCGCGGTGATGGCATGTGTTTATGCCGTACTCTCACGGGCACTTAGCTTTGTGAGTGGATATGCGGGCATGGTGTCCGTGTGCCAGGCTGCATTTGCCGGACTGGGAGCATACACTGGAGCGCTCTTGACCATCAGACTCGGTTGCCCATGGCCTTTCGCGGTTCTGATCTCGCTGGTGGGTGTCGGGTTGATAGGCTTCCTGATTTCGGTGATTACCTCCCCGTTGAAGGGTGATTTCTTCTCGGTAACTTCGCTTGGTTTCCAGATTGTCGTATTGGCTGTGTTAACAAACTGGATAGGCCTGACGCGTGGACCTCTTGGCCTTCCTGATATCCCCCAGCCTGTCATCCTGACGTGCCATATTGGGGCACAGTTCAAGTTCCTGATCCTCTATGTGGCGATAGCGATAATAGTGTCCGTTATATTCTGGCGCGTTGAACGCTCCCCAATGGGGCGTGCGCTTTGTGCCGTGCGTGAAAACGAGCCCTTGACTTCGCTGATGGGGAAGCCAGTTGTGAACCTCAAAAGTATCGCTTTCGCGATGGGTGCAGCGATGTCGGCTGTCGCAGGTTGTATGTTCGCGGCATACGCGAGTTTCATTGACCCGTCGAGCTTTGCCCTGTCTGACTCAATTCTCATTCTGTCGATGGTTGTGCTCGGCGGGGCTGGAACCACATGGGGCCCTTGGGCAGGAGCGCTATTCTTAGTGCTACTACCCGAAAGCCTCCGTATGGTCGGTCTGTCGGGACCACTCGCGGCAAACGCCAGACAGATTCTCTATGGCGCTGTTCTGCTGGGTTTTATGCTTTTCAGGCCGAGAGGTATCTTCGGCGGCTATGATTTTGGGAGGGAGTGACAAATCGTGAGCATCCTTTCATTCTTGAACGTTTCGAAACAGTTCGGGGGCGTACAAGCGCTTTCAGATGTTTCCATGACAGTCACGGCGAAGGAAGTTCTTGGTTTGATAGGACCAAATGGCGCTGGAAAGACGACGCTGTTCAATGTGGTGAATGGTCTGCTTCAACCCGATGCAGGCAGCGTGCGGTTCAAGGAACACGTCCTGGTCGGCATGCCTATCCACAAGATCGCGAATCTCGGGATCGCGCGGACGTTCCAAAACCTGCGCCTGATCCGCCGGATCACGGTTTTGGAGAATGTACTGCTCTGCTTTAAGAACCAGCCCGGCGAGAAGTTGTTAAGCGTTTTCTTTAGGCCCGGGTTATGTAAGCGTCATGAAGCGGCGAACCGGGAGAAGGCGATGGAGCTGCTTAGAACGACTGGACTCTTGGAGAAGGCCAATGATTTGGCCGACAACCTATCTTACGGCCAGCAGAAGTTGCTCTCGATTGTGTGTTGCTTGGCAGCAGATGCGGAGTTGTTACTATTCGACGAACCCGTGGCCGGGATCGCGCCGGAAATGGCAGAGCGGATTCTGGCGATCATAGCTGACCTGCCCAAACAAGGCAAGTCCGCTATAGTCATTGAGCATGACATAGACGCCCTGAAGAGCATAGCACATCGCATGATCTTCATGGATGCCGGACGGAAGATCTGTGAGGGGCCCCCTGACCAAGTTCTGAACGACCCGCGCGTAATTGAGGCTTATCTTGACTGATAACAATCATATTCTTAATTTGACATCTATAGATACCGGATATGGCAAGAAGCAGGTGTTATCTGGTGTCGATCTTGTCGCCCGTACTGGCAAGATCACGGCCATTATCGGGCCGAATGGTGCTGGGAAATCCACTGTCTTGAAGGTTGTTCACGGGCTTTTACCGCTTTGGGCTGGCACGATCACCTTCGATGGCGAGTCGCTTGGAAAGTGTAGTCCGGCTCAACGGGTTCGGCGGGGTATCACTTTCTGTCCTCAGGGAAACCGGGTCTTCGGCGAACTCAACGTGCGGGAGAACCTCGAACTTGGCGGGACACACTTGCCATCGAAGGAGGTCCGGACGCGTGTCGAGACCGTGCTACCCACCTTCCCTCAACTAACGGGACTGCTAAAGCGAGTGGCGGGCACCCTTTCCGGCGGTGAACAGCAGATGGTGGCGATAGCCCGGGCACTTGTCTCCAAGCCCAAGCTCCTGCTGCTCGATGAGCCGTCCCTCGGTCTTTCGCCGAACGTATTGGCCGACGTATTCGAAAAGATTGTCGAGGTGAACCGGGCGCACGGAGTGACGGTGCTGATCGTCGAGCAGAAGGTTCGCAAGGTTCTCGCCATTGCTGACCACGTCTACTCCCTGAAACTTGGCAAGGTCGTTTTCTCCGGCACACCGGACGAACTCACGGCCAATCCTGAAAAACTTAAGAAGCTGTTTCTGGGGGATTAGAAAGCACTCGAATTCGCCCTAAAAAAGTCAAAAAACCCGTCGAACGGGGAAAGTCGTGTTAAACAGGCCCCAGCCAGAACTTGCATTTGCCCTTAGAGCGCCATGTGGCGGCAGTATACTTTAAGCTTCCCGCGCAAGGATACTTAATCGACAGTGTTCTCTGTCGGCATAGTGCGTCACTTTTTTCGTCCTTGCTTTTGACGCGGGAACCATCTAGACTAAATTTCTTATAGAATAGTAATACTGCGTGAACTGTTACGTGGAAATTAAAGGCATAAGGCGGGATGGAATCAGAAGGGAGAATCAGATATGAACAAAGTCAAGGCTGGTTTGATGGGATGGGTGGTCATGGCGAAATTCACTAATCGAAGGCGGAGTCTCTGTCGGCAAGCCACGCTGATTTCGCTCTTGTTGCTAAGTGCCGGTGTTTTTGTCTTGCCGGGACTCGCGCAGGTCAACAGCGGCAGCGACGGCAGCGACGGCGCGTTCAATCCGACAAGCAATATCACCATCGACATGGCTGACCATCCGAACGGTGTTTATAACTACACGTCCGTCAATATTCCGGCTGGCGTCACTGTTAAGTTTATTCCGAATACTGCTAACACCCCCGTGACTTGGCTTGTCCAAAACAACTGCACAATCAGCGGAACTGTTGATGTGTCGGGAAAAAGCGCGACCAACGAGTTTGGCGCAGCCGGGGGTCCAGGTGGTTATGGAGGGGGGAACGGAGGTGTGTCGCCAAGTGTAGGACTTGGGCCGGGGGGCGGTGGCATCGGCAGCGCTGTCCTCCAATACGGCACCTATATAATTGGCGGGAATGGTTCTTATGGCTCAATGGGAACCACCAACAACGGTGTGCTGCCTGGATCGACGTATGGATCTCCATTCTTGATACCGTTGGTTGGGGGATCAGGCTGTGGTGGCTGCAATCGAATATATAATGGTTACGGCTCTTATATCGACGCTAGAGGCGGTGGTGGCGGAGGCGGCGCAATATTAATCGCTGTGTCAGGGTCAATCACTGTTAATGGCACTATTATTGCTAATGGTGGCGGAGGCGGCATTAATGGTTACGGCAGTGGTGGCGGAATAAGGCTTGTGGCCAATACAATAAATGGGAATGGTGCGGTTGGAGCAGGAGGTTCTCCTGGCGGGTGCGGAAGAATCAGATTCGATTCGCCGGTTAATGCGTTTGCAGGCTCAACAAATCGCGTTTTTTCAACCGGTTATCAACCTGTTATTATGCCGGCTGCAAATCAGGCCGCGCACTTAACTGTCGCCAGCGTCGGAGGTGTTCCCGTACCCCCCTCACCGACGGGAAAGATCGCCACACCTGATGCCTTGCTATCTGCACAACAAGAGAATCCCGTGTCGATTGTGGTCAATTGCACAAATATTCCTCTGAACACGCCAATCACCGTGACCGTTTGTCCGTCAAGCGGAATGTCCGTCAGCGCGGTCGGGTACAACAGCTCTGGCACGACAGCGTCCAGCACGGCGACGGTATCAATCAACATGCCCCACGGCGGCGGGTTGATCTACGCGACCACTCCCGTGTCTAACTGACGTACTTCCATGAAGCCGTTCCAACAGATATGCGTGCTCGCCGCGCTCTTCGCATTCGGTTCGTCGCCGGTGCTCGCCGACGCGCTCTTCACGAACGCGGTGTCGGCTGTCGTGAGCTATCAGTACCCGGAGGATGTCAGCGGTGAGGCATTGACCAACGGCGTCATCAGCCCCGTCGTCAGTTACCAATACCCAGACGACTTCGGTACCGCAGCCTTGACGAACAGTGCCGTCATTAGCCCTGTTGTCAGCTACCAGTACTACGAGTGGCCGGGCGATGACATCTTGCATCTGCTGTATAGCCCATATGTGAGCTACTTCTATCAGTCCGGGAATAACCCGACATCGCTGGTCGTGCGCGGAACGGTCACAGATCTGGCGGGAACGGGGATTCTCGGCGCAACGGTTACGGCATCCGTCCAGCAGTCGGTTGTTGCGATAACCACAACGGACTCGGGCGGACATTATGCGTTGCCAGCTTTAGGGTCGGGCGCGTACATACTCACCGCGTCGGAAGCGTCGCACGCCCCTTGCGTTCGTCCACTGACATTGAGCTCGGCGACCGCAGTCAAGAACTTCCGGCTTGGTGCATTACTGACAGCGCCTTCGGTACAGCAGACAAACCGGCAACCTTCACCGGCTTTTACACAACCACCAGCAGGGCCGATGGGCAGCAACCTGAAGGTTTTTGACGGGACGAATTTCGTAAACATTACTGCCGAAAACGCACCTTCGACCAACCTTATGACGATCGTGATGACGCACGGATGGGTTAAGACAAACGTATTCGATGCGGCCATTAACGATACTGCGTATAATCTTTGGCCAGCAGACATGGCAGCGCAATTGCGTGCTAACGGAATCGCAGCCAACAATGCTAACATCGTGATATGGGATTGGCGCTATGCTGCCGAAGATATGGGGCTGTTCCGCTTACTACCTGCATTTGCGGCAGAGCGCACGCCAGCTCAGGGCGTTGCTCTCGGTAAAGCCTTATTGGATGTGTTGAAGTCAAAATACTCGCAGCCGATTCATTTCATAGGTCACAGTCTGGGCACGATTGTCAACGCCGCCGCAATCAACTACTTGCATGGCGAGTGCACGGGAACACCAAGGTCCGAGGTGCTATCACCTACGCCATGGGCGCTAAATGCGGTGCCCGTCCACATCACATTGTTTGACCAGGCCCTAGTGGCTGAAGATTTTGGGAACCTAATACTAAGTCTAAATTCCGCAATTAGCTCAACACAGGAAAAGATGGGGACTCCATTGCCAGTGCGTTTCACTTGGGCCGACAATTATGTGTCGTTTGTAGCTGCCCCGCTTCCGCAAGTGGTCAATGTCTGGCTGCAAAAGGCAGCGGATTACGATCCCGGTGTTGAAGCCCAGCATGGCTACCCGGTAAAATGGTACGGTTTGACAATTGCGGATCCGACGAATGTGAAAAACCCTCTTGGCTTTCAGATGAGCTTTGAATATGGTGGCCCCTCGGTTTTGCCCCCGACCGATTTCCCGGCAGGTGTGACTTATCACTATCGACAGAAACCATTAGCATCAGATCAGCTTGCTTTGGAGCCGCTCCCGTCTTGGGCGGCAGCTGCATACGGGGGATCAATCTTACCGCTTGGCATAATTGGCGGTGTTAAAACGACGGTAATTCAAGCAACTGGGAATGTGTTTGCATCAGTTAACACTTCTGCGCAAAGAATGGGACAGGATATATCACAGTGGTTCAATTCCATTACTCAACAAGATCACATTCTGAATAGTCTAGGCGGTGTTCAAGGGCTCTTTCTAATGTTGAGCAGCCCTGCAACCGCGCCAATTCAGTTGTCTCAGGGCAATGCGGTGCGTATGTTGGATGTGAGCGGTAGCGTCTCAACCAACACGTCAGCGATGGCGTGGATACCGTTGCTAATCCCTTCCAATTCGATTGCGATGGCGTTCGATTTCAGCTTATCCGGCGATCCGATGGACGACGTGCTTGTGTGTGGCATCGATACGAACGCGCTGTTTTCGCTCGAAGCGAAATACATTCCGACCAACTACGTCTCATCGAGCAGGTTTCTGGACGTATCGGCGTGGGCGGGGACGACCAATGAGTTGTTCTTCGGGCTGATGGGCGGAACATCGACGAACGCCACGTTGCGGATTGACAACATACGGTTCTACAGCTTCCAGCCGCCCATCGCCGATTTCGTTGCCGCGCCGACAGGCGATCCGGCGGCGTTGACTGTGGAGTTCGCAGACATGTCTTCGGGCACGATCACCAACTGGCACTGGGATTTCGGCGACGGCACGGCTACCAACATGGTCGGGACAGGCATCGCGCACACCTATGCCGCGCCGGGAACCAACGAAGTAATCCTGACCGTCAGCGGGCCGACGGGAAGCGGTACAAACACGCAGTCAGTGTCTGTCATCGTGTGGAATGCTTATCAGATGTGGTCGATGCATTACTTTGGATCGATCACGAATATCCTTTCAGAGCCAGACACCGATCCCGACGGCGACGGCATGAACAACGAGAAAGAATACGAGTCCGGTACAGATCCGCTGAATGTGGTTTCGCTGCTGCGAATTACTGATGTAGGACAGCGTACACCGGTGAACACGCAGAGCTATCTGCCGCTCGTCTTCCAGAGCGTCAATAACAAGGCGTACGTCATTCAAGTAGCGCCAACGGTCACCGGCACATGGATGACGGTGAGCGAGCCGTTTGTGGCCGTCTCGAACCGGACGCAAGTGCTGGTACGCATCTTGGACAGCATGCCGCAGGCTTTCTACCGGGTGCGGACGAGCGTGCCGCTTGTGCCGTACACCTTTACGCTGGGCTTTAGTCTGCCCGACCAATGGATTGGACAATACAACTGGAATTCGCTGTCACCGGAGGCACGAAACCTCCGCAACGCTGCCGATGATCCGGACGGTGACGGGATGGACAACCAGAGTGAAATGGTTGCGGGGACCGATCCCACTGATCCGACTTCTTGTCTGCGCATGTTGTCTTTCCGTGCTGACGGAGACGTTCTTTCGGGAGATATTCAGACCACAACCGGACGTGTTTATTATGTGGAGTCATTGAGACCCGGCGAGACCTCATGGCATCCCGTCACAGGTTATATTGGAGGACAGAACGGCGCGACGCCCTGGCAAGTGCCCCGCCCGTCCGAATCGCAATCGGGATTCTTCCGTGCAATACTGGGCGTGCCTTCCGAAATGACGATCATTACACCATAGTCTCGATACGTGGCTTAGTTTTAACGGTAGCGTGGTCGTTCATCCCAGAACGGGAGTCAAGAAGAGGGGAGAAGTGCATTAGTTCGTTAGTGCGAGAGTGCGTTAGTGTTCCTTCATAGCGGTCGATCACTTAAATTCGTCGATGATTCTTACTGAGGCACCAGCTTGCACTTGCATTTACACATTGGTTTGCCCATCGCTTTCCACTCGGCGATAGACTTGACCTTGCCAGCGCGGGCTTCGCAATCGGAGCAATGTTTTCCAGTCTTGGTCTCGCCGAGCACCCACTTGTAAAGCTTCTCATCGCCTGAGCGGTTGCGGAGCGTGGTTGCTGGCTTGTTCCGGCTGATGAAAGTGCCGTTGCCGTCATACCATGCGCCGTCGATGTAGTAGCGCGTCTTGGGGATGACCGGCTTGCTGACGAAGCTTTTACCAGCACCGCCATTACTTTTGGCCTTGTCAGGGGATTGCCCGGTGGTCAACTTGTAACGCTTCGCGGCCAGATCATCGCGTATCTGTTTCAGCCTTTCCTTTGCCGCAGCCTTGCGGGCTTCGTTTTTGCGTTCCCGTTAAATCTCGCCGAGTCGCCATTTTTCAATCCCCGTCAGTTTCTTTTTTGGGTTCTTCACGGTTTGTCGAATAATTTACTGGGTAGTAGATGTTTTACGCAAAGGGCGCAAATTGGGTGAAGGACGGCGTGCCCTCGCAAGTCCGTGAATACACGGAGGGCACAGCTCGTCCTTCACCCGGCATCTTTTGAGACGGCTCAGGTGCTTGCACGAGATAAGCCCCGGCGGCCAGCCCGCCGTAGCTTTAGCGAAGGTGGGTATTCCGCCATTTGCGGGGGCTTTCCGTGCAAGCACCTTATAGCGCTCTTAGCGAAAAGCATTTACGAGTTGCCTGTCATCTCAAACGCTTGGCTATTCAGTTATCGTTTTTCGACAAACCGAGAAGAGCCCTTTTTCGGATCAACCTTGACAGGCGGCAGTTTTGCCGGGGGCACCTTTGCGCCGCCTGGAGGAACGGCTGCAGGGACTTCCTTTTTCTTAGGAATGTCGTCGGTCTTAACCTGGACGGTCTCTCCGGATGGTGTCTTGATAAGGCGACAGGGGGCCAGAGAAGTTCTAAAGTGCTAAAGTTCGAGAGTTCTAAAGTTGGGGGAAGTTTGCTTGGGGCCACAAGGGGACAGACAAGGCTTGCAGAACATCGAACATTCAACATCGAACATCGAACGTCGAACCAACTGAGAGAACAGGGGGACAGACAAGGCTTACAGAACATCGAACATTCAACATCGAACATCCAACGTCCAACTGAGTGAACAGGGGGACAGACAATCCTTACACTTGGAACTGAAAATGTAGTCAAGACTTTTTGGGGTCGTTTTGTTGATTTCCAACGAGTTGCGACGTTAAATGGCATCCAACTGGCGAACTCGGGCGAGATTAGGGACGTGAGAGACATGGAAGAAGTTCTAAAGTTCGAGAGTGCTAAAGTTCTAAAGTGTTGGAGGCGACAAGGGGGAGAGGCGACAGGGGGACAGACAAGGCTTACAGAACATCGAACATCGAACGTCGAACCAACTGAGAGAACAGGGGGACAGACAAGGTTTACACGTGGAAATTTTTGCTTACAGTCCTGTTGAAAGTCATTATCGCCAATTCACCCGCCAAGACTGATACTCGGAAGGGCGTAAACGGTAACGGGCAATATTCCCCTCGTGGAGTGCCATAAGTTCGGTCTCCGCTACTTCAACAAGACGGGGCCGGTCATCTGCCGTCGCATGTTCGGACACAAAATGACTGATCCATGCGCCGGCCATTTTCTTGTCGAGCCGTCCGCGAACCACAGCAGCAACCATCTCCATCAATTCCTGGCGATACCGCAAACGAAACGGATCCGGTTCGCCCAGCGATTGACGCACAGCAGAATAGCGCGCACAGGAGCGCTCATAGGCCCAGATGAACACATCGCGTAGCAACTCAACACGAGTCAACTCATAGACACCGAGAATACCCTGGGTGTAATCCTGCTCAGGGACATCCACAAACGAAAGCGGACAAAAGTTCGCGCGAATTAAAGAAATATTAGCCGCGAGCCGGGAAACGCGCTTGTTCACATCTTCAAAGGGCTGGAGGTAGGGCAGATGCACCATGACGAAAAAAGCTTTTTCAAAAACATCCTCTACGGCATCGGCCGTATGAAGCACCTGTTCAAAACATTCATTGATCAATTGGGGAACCTGAAGCGGCTGAAACACAGTCCCTGTGATGCCCACACTTTTTGTCCTGATCCGTCCACAGGCCTGCGGATCAGGGAGGAGATTTTCTGAAAGCAATGCATGCAGATTGCAGATCGTATAGCGATTGAATCCTATTTCCTCGCTGGTATCCGCCAGCAACTCAATGGCGGCCTTATGGTTTAGAATCATTTGCGCCTCGCGTGCATCACGACCCTCGGCATTCTCACCGAACTCCAACAAGCGTTCGGTCTCCAGCAATGAATAGGTATTGCCCTCCAGTCGGCTGGAATTCCAGGAGAGATCAATTAAAAGGCGGCTGAAAACCTGATGCACATACGTTCCCGGGGGAAAACTTCCGCCCGGAACCGCGCCCAAGGAGGAAAGATGCGACCGAATCTCCGGGGACAAATAGAATGATTCATTGGGACGATATCGATCCAGAAATGTCCGGTCATAGCCGACAGGTTTCCGTCTAGAAATAGATGAAGAAACAACAGCCCTTATCTCCTCGGCCTCAGGAGAATACATCAAAGCCCCTGGCACACCCACACGTGTTTGAGCTTCACTTGGGGTCGTCGGGAGGCGGTAGCGACATCCCCGTCCCATCCCTTCGGCGGACAACCGCCTTTCGCTGACAAGCAAGGCAACACGACGCTGTAATGTGCGGCGTGGTATCGCCTGTTCAAACGCGCCCGTTAGTTGATCAATAGAGGCTGACTCCGGGAAACGAGCCACAGCTTGAAGCACAGCTTCGAGTTCTTTTTCTGGTATTCGTTTTGGCATAGTCCACATTATGGCGCATTTCGTCATATTGCGCCATAAAAAAAGTTTATATGGCGCAATTAATAATTGTGCGCCAAATAAACATCTGATGAATAGGGGGACAGACAAGGGGTGGAGGGAGAAGTTCTAAAGTGTAACGTGAAACTGGAAACTTGAAACTCGGGGCGCAACGCCTTGACAGGCATTCGGCGGTCTCATAGATCCCGCCGTACTGCTGGTGACAAAATATTTTTCGTGCCTTTTGGGGCTGTTTGTCGCTATACTTCCAGCATGAAAAAAGAGTATGTCATTGCGTTGGATCAGGGGACGACCAGTTCGCGTGCGATTATTTTCAATCGTGAGGGCGGAATCGTGGCTTGCGCGCAGCGTGCGTTTCAGCAGCTCTACCCCCGGCCGGGCTGGGTCGAGCATGACCCCATGGATATCTGGAACTCGCAGCGGGCTGTGCTGGACGAGGTCCTGGAGCGTTCCGGAGTCGCGCCGGAACAGGTTGCCGCGCTCGGGATCACCAACCAGCGCGAGACGACAATCGTCTGGGACCGCCACACCGGCGTGCCGGTCTACAATGCCATTGTCTGGCAGTGCCGCCGTACAGCCGGCGTCTGCGATGAACTGCGGAGCCGCGAGGGTCTTGAGGCCTATATCAAGCACAACACCGGACTGGTGCCGGATGCTTATTTCTCAGGAACCAAGATTAAGTGGATTCTGGATCACGTTGCAGGGGCGCGCGAAAAGGCGGAGCAGGGGGACCTGCTCTTCGGAACCGTCGATACGTGGCTGCTCTGGAAGCTCACGGAGGGCCGTGTGCATGCGACCGACTATACCAATGCCTCCCGCACGATGCTCTACAATATCCGGGAGTTGAGGTGGGATGAGCGGTTGCTGCAGGAGCTGGATATCCCGGCAGCCCTGCTGCCGCAGGTCGGCAACTCCAGTGCGGTTTACGGGGAGACCCTTCTGTCCGGCACCCCCGTCCCGGTTGCCGGCATGGCCGGCGATCAGCAGGCCGCTCTCTTTGGACAGGCCTGCTTCAACCCGGGGGAGGCCAAGAGCACCTACGGGACCGGTTGCTTTATGCTGATGAATACCGGCCAGAAGCTGGTGGAGTCGCATCACGGACTGCTCTCCACGATTGCGATCGGAATCGGAGGCAGGGTGGAGTATGCCCTGGAAGGGAGTATCTTTGTGGCCGGCGCGGTGGTACAGTGGCTGCGGGATGAACTGCAGCTCATCTCCTCAGCGGCGGAGTCGGAGGCGTGCGCGCAACAGGTGGTTGACAGCAACGGCGTCTATGTGGTGCCCGCCTTTGTCGGCCTGGGGTCGCCTTACTGGGATATGTACGCCCGTGGAACGATTACCGGGCTGACCCGCGGAGCCAATAAAAACCATATCGTCAGGGCTGCGCTGGAGTCGATTGCGTTCCAGGCCAAAGATGTGCTGGAGGCTATGGAGGATGACTCCGGCATTAAACTTTCCGCTTTAAAAGTGGATGGCGGCGCAGTTGAAAATAATTTCCTGATGCAGTTTCAGGCGGACATCCTGGATGCCACGGTGCTCCGGCCTGTCGTCGCTGAAACAACGGCGCTCGGTGCCGCGTATCTGGCGGGGCTGGCAATCGGATTCTGGAAGGACAAACAGGAGATCAGCTCCTCCTGGAAGCTGGACCGCCAGTTTTTGGGAACGATGAGCGCAGACAAGCGTCATGCCTGTTACGCCGGATGGCAGAAGGCCATCCGCCAGACGCGGGAACGGTGAAGGGGCAGTGGGCAGAGATCAGTGTTCAGTGATCAGTGTTCAGTATACAGTGATCAGTTTTCGGGAATAAACCGACTGGTAACTTTTTTGCATCGAATAGCGCGAACCACACGAATAAAAAGAATGTTTTACGCGAAGATCGCTATGAGAGGTGCTTGCACGGAAAGCCCCCGCAAGTGGCTGAATACCCACCTTCGCCAAGGCTTCCGCCTTCGCAACGCCTACGGCGGATAAAACGGCGGGCATGCAGCCCATAGGTGTTAAGCTAAGGAGCGATATTTGTCGCCAACACCAAAAGACTGGCAATATGCAACGGTTTGTAATTAAAGATTTTACCGCAAAAACCGCTATAAGATTGCGCGGCTATCTCATCCGCCTCACCCGTGAATACACGGACGGCGGAATGGATAGCCGCGCAGATGAATACTGGTTTCATTTTCATCAGCAAAAAACAAGTTTTTTGCTGATGAAAATTGAGTTGATTCCGCGCAAATGTTCGCTCCGCCGTCCATGTACCTGTCCGCCGTAGACGTATCCGCGAAGGTGGATTCATGGGTGAGGCGGGCCAACGGAACCCGTGCGGGTTCGCCGGGCCCCTACATTTGCGCTCTTCTTCGCGGCTTTTGCGAAAAAGTATTCAAGAATGAAAGTTCAAGTTATAGGTCATCGTTTCGCAGGTCGATGAAGACGAGGCCGGTCACGAAGTCAAGCAGTTCCAGGGGCTCCACGCCGACATCCACGCCGACGATGAGGAGGTGTACGCCGACGCCGATCTCCGCAGGACCGTAATCCGGACCGATGTTGCCTTCCGCCGTGGCATCGATAACGCTGACCTGTGCGCCGCTACGGCTTTCAAGTCCGATCGGGAGTTTGGGCCTTCTTCTGTTACGTGGACCGGGCAGGCCCGCATAGACCGACCCGTAGGACCCAACGAACACAGAAGCTAATTCGGTCGCCCGGACATCCGCGGCGATACCGGGCCCGACACGCACACGCAATCGCACAACATCAACAAAGTCGAGAATGACGTTCGGTATGAACATCACGATCTTGTGGATTGCGCTGTGCCCTTCGTCGGCCGTCGCCTTATCCTCCGCGGCTTCGCCCAAGCACGGTGCGAAGGCGATGAATCCTGTCAGCAGTAACAGCATGGTTGAATGTTTCATAAGTGTGATCCTTTTGTGAATGTTTATCTTGTTCATTGGCGAAATATTAGCCCGAATCTGTATAAGAAGCAATAAGGTGTTTGCCCCATAAAGCATTGTCTGTCCCCCTGTCGCCACTTGAGCTGCGTTTGACAGTAAGGACAGATCTTCGTGCGACCACTCAGTGGACGCACGCACGAGGTTAAAAGGGGAGGGCGGTCGAGTCAACGGCGCGCTCGGCGATCGCGCCCTACCATGCTTTGCGTCTGACTCGTGCAACTCATGGTAGGGACGGTTCGCCGACCTGTCCGCCGTAGCATACTCGCGTAGGCGGAACCGTCCGCAGGGCCTTGGAGGGCCACGCTCTGTCGTGGCCGCGGGAGTGAACGTGGCATGAAAGTGTAGCGAAAAGTTAGTGACATTGGGCGTCTTGCCCGCCGGAGCCGGGACCCGCCTTCGCTAAGGCTACGGCGAGGCAGGCGGCTCCGCCACCTTATCCCCTGGCGAAAAGCTTGTCTGTCCCCCTGTCGCGCACTACCAAAACTCTTCCAACTTTAGCACTTTAGAACTCTCGAACTTTAGAACTTCTCTTCCCATCCCTTGTCTGTCCCCCTGTCGCGCACTACCAAAACTCTTCCAACTTTAGCACTTTAGAACTCTCGAACTTTAGAACTTCTCTTCCCATCCCTTGTCTGTCCCCCTGTCGCGCACTACCAAAACTCTTCCAACTTTAGCACTTTAGAACTCTCGAACTTTAGAACTTCTCTTCCCATCCCTTGTCTGTCCCCCTGTCGCCCTTTGAATGAGGTTGTGTCATGGCGGTTTTCTGGTAAGATATCCGGCACTTATGAATAAAATATTCTTAGCAAGCGCGGCTTTGCTGCTGTTGGCGTCGGTTTCCCAGGGGAATGAACAGACGTCGCCCAGCGCGACGGAACCGGTTCGTTACGAGGATTTCGGGGCCAAGGGGGACGGCAAGACTGACGATTTCGAGGCGCTGGTCAAGGCGCACGAACACGCCAACAAAGTGGGCCTGCCGGTGAGGGCCAAGGACGGGGCGACCTATTATCTCGGCGGAGGGAATCACACGATCGTCGTCATGACCGACACGGACTTCGGCAAGGCGAAGTTCATCATCGACGACACCCACGTCCAGAACCACCGGGCGGATGTGTTTGAGGTCGTCTCGGCGCTGAAGCCGATCAAGCTGGAGGGGGTCAATTCGCTCTCCGTCAACCAGCGCCGCATCGACGTGAAGCTGCCCGGCCCTTGCCTTGTGATGGCCAACGACTCCGGCACCAAGCGCTTCATCCGACGCGGCAGGAACCAGAACAACGGGTCGCCGCAGACCGATGTCTTTCTGGTGGATGAACTGGGCAACGTCGATCCGAAGACGCCGATCATCTGGGATTTCAAGAAGGTGACGAGCATTGAGGCCTTGCCGGTGGACAAGACACGCCTGACGCTGCGCGGCGGACACTTTACCACGATTGCCAATGCCTCGGAATCCTCCTACCGGTACCATGCACGCGGCATCAAGGTTCGGAGGTCGAACGTCCTGATCGAAGGGCTGGAACATTGCGTGACAGGGGAGGGCGAACAGGGGCAACCGTACGGCGGCTTCATCGTCGTCTCCAGCTGTGCCAATGTGACCATCAAGGATACCATGCTGTGCGGTCACAAGACCTATCACACGATCGGATCAGCAGGCAAGCGGGTGGCGATGGGCAGCTATGACATCTCGCTGTCAAAGGCCGTCAACGTGGCCCTGGTGAACGTGAAACAGTCCACGGACATCATGGACCGCACCCGCTGGGGGGTGATCGGCACCAACTTCTGCAAGAATCTTTCGTATGAGGGCTGCGCCTTGTCTCGCTTCGATGCCCATCAAGGCGTGACCAACGCCACCATTCGCAACTCGACGATCGGCTACATGGGGGTGCTGCTCACGGGGTTCGGCGAGTTCCTCATCGAGAACAGCACGGTGCAGGGCAGGCACTTCATCGGTCTGCGCGAAGATTATGGCAGCACCTGGACCGGCAACATCACAATTCGCAACTGCCGGTTCATGACAGGGCCGGGCGGAATCATCCTCAATGGCTCCAATGACGGCCAGCACGACTTCGGATACCCATGCCAGATGCCTGGGCGTCTGGTCGTCGAGGGTCTGAAGATCGAGGACGGGACGGAGTCGAAGAAGGGGCCGGTGGTCTTTGGCAACTTCAACCCGGGCTCTGCCGGCACTGAAAAACAGCCGTTCCCGTACGCGATCACGCGCGAAGTTGTCCTCAAGAAGATCACCACCTCGAGCGGCAAGCCAGTGACGCTCAGCGACAATGACGTCCTGTTCCGTTCGGTGAAGGTGGAACGCGATTAAAGCGCACCGACCGCGGCACGGTTGTGCCCCATAGGTGTTAAGCTAGGAATGGATACTTTTTCGCAAAAGCCGCGAAGAAGAGCGCAAATGTAGGGGCCCGGCGAACCCGCACGGGTTCCGTTGGCCCGCCTCACCCATGAATCCACCTTCGCGGATACGTCTACGGCGGACAGGTACATGGACGGCGGAGCGAACATTTGCGCGGAATCAACTCAATTTTCATCAGCAAAAAACTTGTTTTTTGCTGATGAAAATGAAACCAGAATTCATCTGCGCGGCTATCCATTCCGCCGTCCGTGTATCCACGGGTGAGGCGGATGAGATAGCCGCGCAATCTTTTCGCGGTTTTCGCGGTGAAATCTTTATAAACAATCCTGGGAATTCCAGAAATCCTGTCAAAAAACAGCTACACTTTACCCGGTAAGGATCTAGTCCGGCTGCTCGTGATGTCTTTTCCGGTACTGCGTCGGGGTGATGCCCCGGAGTTGCTTGAAGGAGCGGATGAAGTGGCTATGATCCGTAAAGCCGACCTCCACGGCGATGTCACTGATCGTCCGGTTTGTTTCCTCCAGGAGTGTGCGGGCCGCATCGACGCGGACGCGCAGGATGTATTCGTGCGGCGCGACGCCAAATAGTTTTCTGAAGCGCCGGGTGAGCTGACTCTCCGACAGATGGGAGAGCTTAGCAAGTTCGCCGATCGAGAGTTTGCTGGCATAACGGCTGTGGATATAGTCGATGACTTTTGTGAAATGGCCGAACCAGTTCGGATTGTCACTGACGTGATCAATGAACTTATAGACCCCCGCCACGCCGATGACCTGGCCCCGCTTGCCATACACCGGGAACTTGTTGTGGATCGTCATCCGGTTTGTTTCCACAGGAGAGACTTCCAGCTCGTTCAGGACCGGCTTTTTGGACTCCATGATCTGCCGGTCGCCTGCGGTGTAGTGGTCGGCCAGATGCTTGGGGAAGAGGTCGTAATTGGTCTTGCCAAGGGCTTCCGCTTCATTCCGGAAGTTGAAGAGTTCGCAGGAGCGGCGGTTGAACATGACGATCCGGCCCTCCCGGTCCAGCATAAAAAAAGCCACCTCATGAATGGCATCAAAGAGGGTGGTGACAATATTCCAGTCGCCAATCTGTGAAATAAACTGGTTCTTTAACTGTTCCTTTTTCATGCTTGGATTATACACAAGCTCGCCTGATTTATTCAAGACGCAAAACAGGAGATTTGCTATAGTGTTCAGCACATCAAGATTCTTAAGGGGAAAATGGAATTTATGAAGAAACGCTATGTTTATGTTCAGGTTTTTCTGATCTTCAGTTTATTGCCGATGATGGCGCGGCTGATCGCTGAGCCCGTCCCCAACGCCCTCGGCATACAAAAGACGCTCTCATGTGTGGAGGCCGCCCAGGCTCTGATCGGGCGGCTCCTGCCGAAACAGGCGGACCAGTTTGTTCTCCAGATCATTCCGTCTGATCAAGGGAAGGATGTCTTTGAACTTGAATCCAAGGACGGACAGATTGTCATTCGTGGCAACAATGCACTCAGCATGTCTTTCGGGTTCAACTGGTATCTGAAATATTATTGCCAATGTCATGTTTCCATAAATGGAACCCAGTTGACGGTCCCGGAAAAGTTGCCAGTTGTGAAAGAGAAGATGCGCATCGTCGGCTGGGCGCCAGCGCGCTATTTTTTGAACTACTGTGCCTTCGGGTACTCCCTGCCATGGTGGGATTGGGCGGAGTGGGAGCCGTTCATTGATTGGATGGCATTGCAGGGGATCAACCAGCCGCTGGCCGTCACGGGACAGGAAGCCGTGTGGCAGGCCGTGGGACGTCGGTTCGGCCTGAGCGATCAGGAGCTTGAGGCTTATTTGGCGGGGCCGCCCTACTTGCCATTCCAGTGGATGGGCTGTCTGGACAGCCACGGCGGTCCGCTTCCGAAGAGTTGGACAGCCCGGCGCGTGGCATTGCAGAAGAGGATCCTGGCACGCGAGCGTGAGTTGGGCATGCAGCCCGTCTTGCAGGGGTTCACAGGACATGTGCCAGAGGTATTACTCAAAAAGTTCCCCGGCGCAAAAGCCCAGCGCATCCATTGGATCGAGTGGGACACGTGGATGCTTGACCCGACGGACCCGCTCTTCCAAAAGATCGGCTCGGCCTTTTTGGAGGAGCAGACGAGACTGTTCGGGACCGATCACCTGTATGCCGCCGATTCCTTCATTGAGATGAAGCCTCCGAGCGGGGAACTGGACTATCTGGCGAAGCTGGGCCGTGCGATCTATGACGGCATGGCGAAGACCGATCCGCAGGCGGTCTGGCTCCTGCAGAGCTGGGCCTTTTTTCACGGACGCAGTTTTTGGACGCGCGAGCGGGTCAAGGCTTTCCTCGACGCTGTGCCGAACGAAGGGATGGAGGTGCTCGACCTGTTCTGCGAGAAGACGCCCGTCTGGAACCAGACCGACGGCTTCTTCGGCAAGCCCTGGGTTTGGAGCTTCGTCTACACCTTCGGCAACAATACCGTCATTGGTGGCTCGGGTCCGCTTGAGCGGGTCCGTGACCTGCCTGCAGTGCGTGCGCATGCCCACGGACAGAACCTGCGCGGTGTCGGTCTGATTGTGGAGGGGCTCGGCCATAACCCGCCGCTGTACGATCTGATGTTTGAGCAGGCTTGGCAGGAGGGGACAAAGGACCTGTCAGTTTGGATGCGTGAGTTTGCCCGCTATCGCTACGGGCAGGAGGATGCGGATGCCGCCGCCGCATGGGATATCCTGTTGCGTGAGATCTACTCCGGCCATCGCCATACGGAAAGCCGTACGATTGTGACCTCATTCCCGGGCCCGGCACGTCGTTTCGGGCGAAATCCGCCGGGTGCTCTGGCAAAGGCTTGGCTTCATCTGATCCAGGCCGGCACGCGGGTGGGAGGCACGGAAACATACAGTCATGATCTGGTTAACGTGGGCCGACAGTATTTGGCGGAGCACGCAGGCATGCTCTATGATCAGGCGGTCGCGGCCCAGCGCGTCGGCGACGCCAGACAGTTCCTGATGGCCACACAGGCATTCCTGGTGCTTTTGAGAGATCTTGACGAACTGCTCGCCACCGACCGCCATTTCCTGCTCGGCCGCTGGCTGGAGGATGCGAAGCGCTGGGGCGAGACAGAAAAGGAGCGTGAGACGATGGAGTGGAATGCGCGGCGTGTGCTGACCCTGTGGGGACAAGGGACCCCGCTTCGCGATTATGCATGGAAGGAGTGGTCCGGAATGGTCAACAGCTTCTATGGAAAACGGTGGGAGATATTCTTCCGCCGCCAGCAGGAGGCGCTCGAGGCAGGGTGCGCCTTCGATCAGGCTGCTTGCAACGCGGAGCTCCTGCGCTTCGAGAACGCGTGGGCCGCGTCGCGGGAGCTGTATCCGGCAGCGCCCCAGGGTGATTGTCTGACGCTTTCGAAGCGCTTATATGAGAAGTATGCCCCTCGACCCATGCGGCATCTGGCTCTTGATAAGTCGGTCACGTGTTCCTTTGCGCTGCCGGGCATGTCCGCCGCCTTTGCCAACGACGGCTATGTGGATACGGCGCGCTATTGGGGCACGGATGCAGTGCAGGATAAGTCTGCATGGTGGCAGGTGGATTTGGAAAACCCGACAAGGGTCGGCCGCGTCGTCGTGATCGGCTACTATGGCGACAGCCGCTCTTATGGTTTCACGCTTGAAAGCTCCCTTGACAACAAGACCTGGAAGCTGCTCGTTGACTGTCGCACAAACACCGCACCGTCAACAAAAGACGGATATGAATGCACGTTCACACCTGTCCAAGCCCGCTATCTCCGCTTAACGATGACAAGCAACTCAGCGAACACCGGACGACATCTGGTTGAAGTATTGGCTTTTGAAAAGTAAAGGGTGCGAGCTTAAGAGGCTCATGTGAGAATCGGGTATATGAATTCCATGACACGCAAAGAACGATTGATAGCGACACTCCAGGGGCGGACAATTGACCGCCCGGCAGTCAACTTTTATGAGATCGGCGGCTTTGTTGTCAATCCCGGCGATCCAGATTCCTACAACATTTATCACTCCCCGGACTGGCAGCCGCTTCTCAAGCTGGCGGACGAGCATACCGATCTGATCCGCATGATGAAGGTGAAGAGCCTGTTGAAAAATCAGCCCGTTGTCCAGACTTGGGAGGAGGGGCGCTCACGCTTTACAAAGACGACCCTGTGCATTGCTGGCAAGGAATACACCTCATTGACGCGCCGGGATGCGGATATTGACACGGTCTGGCACCTGGAACATCTGCTCAAGAGCGAAGCGGATGTCGAGGCCTGGCTGACTTTGCCGGAAGAGTTCTTTGATTGCACGTACGATATCACGCCCCATCTCCAGCAGGAGGCGTTGCTGGGCGACACGGGCATTGTCATGATGGACTTCCCCGACCACCTGAATCGCGCAGCCCGGTTGATGAATATGCAGGATTTCTTGATGATGGCCTTTGCAAATCCGGAGTTGATGCATCGACTGCTTGAACGCACGGCGCGCCTTGCGCAACGGGAGGCGGATTTCAATGCCGCCGCCTTTCCTGGACGTCTGTGGCGTCTCACCGGCGCGGAGTATGCCACAGAGCCTTATATGTCCCTTGAGCTGTTCCGCGACTACTGGCTGCGCTATGCGACAGCGTTCATCAAAACCATCCACGCAACAGGCGGGATTGCGCGCGTACACCTGCACGGACGCATCAAGCGTGTGCTGGATGCGCTCGTGGAGTCTGGTGCGGATGCCATTGATCCCGTCGAACCCCCGCATCAGGGCGATGTGGAGCTCTCTTATGTCCGTGAGAACTATGGCAAGCAGTTCGTTCTCTTTGGCAATCTCGAAATCACCGATATTGAAAACCTTCCGCCAGATCAATTCCGGGAGAAGATCACGCGTGCGCTTGAGGAAGGGACGCGGGGCGCGGGCAGGGGGTTTGTCCTGATGCCCTCAGCCTCACCGTATGGGCGAACCATTTCCGCAACGACCCTCAAAAATTATGAGCAGATGGTCGAACTCTGCCATGCCTGAGATTGACGATAACGTCAAACTGTTTCTCAACGAATTAAACGAATTAAGCTAATTCCAATTCGTTCCACTCGTTTAATTTGTTGATTCGCGTAGTCTGATCCGTTGGCGCATAGGCGTCTCGCCCAATGCCACAACTTTTCATGTCGGCAAAAGTGACGCTCCTCTTTCATGCGGGCGGGACCCGCCTACGCCAAAGGCTACGGCGTGGCAGGCGCCCACGCTCCCTTCTATTGCTGCCCACAAAGGAGCGCGGGCATCTTGCCCGCCGGAGCCGGGACCCGCCTACGCTAAAGCTACGGTGGGCAGGCGGCACCGCCACCTTATTGCTCTGGGAACGCCTACGCCAGCGGCTTCCACCTACGCCTCCACCTACGCCTCCAGCTTCGCTGGCGGATTATCACGACGCGCCCAACGGAACACATTGACACAGGTATGGAACAAACTAGCCTAAAGGCCCCGGATCTTGCAAGCGGCCTGCAACATAGTCATCGATCCGGCTGCAAACCCATCGAGCGCAGTTAATCGGCCATGAGTTGCCCAAGGCAAACATCCTCTTCCCATGTGTCGCCTCCCTGCCCCTGTAGATCACGTCCGTATAGCCATCTGGGAACCCCTGAAGCCGCTCGGCCTCTGTAGGGGTCATTCTACGCACCCCGTCTCCGGCGAGCACATAGTGATCCCTGCGCGTTGTCAGAGTGAAGCATGCCCCGGACTGGAATCCCTTCTTGCGTCCAAGGAACTCATTGGTCGGGGAGCGGCTGATCATGCTCCCTTGAACAACGATTGGGTTTCCAGCGCTTCCCGGAAGAGCTGAGGGATAACGATCTGACGGTACTCGACACGGTCTAGATATTGGCGGCTGGCTTTGCGCCCCAATAAGTATCTCCGCAGGTGCGGTCCATGTTCCACGATATCCCACAAGCCAGAGACGCCTCCGGCACTGAGGGAGAGCCCCTTCATATCCGGCCACTCTGGTAAACTGGCTGTCCAGCACGCGCCACGCGACGCTATAATGCCCTGGGCGGCCAATGATGATCCCTGCACTCTTCCAGCCTCGCTCCGGAGGCTTGATTTTACGCCCTGTGAAGCTTTGCAGGATGCTGGCGAACGGGACACCCTTGTCAAGGATAAGTGCTCCGTAGACGTTCTCCCAGAGCACCCACGGCGACCGTGTTGTAATAGCCAGGCGGGCAAAGGCTGGCGACAGGCGCCCGCGCAAGTCTGACAGCCCTTTTTGCAACCCACCACGTGAGAAGCTTTGGCAGGGTGTACCCCCTGCAATAATATCGATCTTACCTTCATAGTTTTTTCCTTTGATTTTGAGCATGTCGCCAACGTTGGGAACATGCGGATAGTGATGGTCCAGGACCGTGCATGCGAACGGCTCAATCTCGGAGAACCAGGCTGGTTCCCAGCCCAACGGCCGCACGGCTACAGACATGGCCTCGATGCCTGAACAGACGGTCGCGTATCTAAGCTTCATTTGCAGCCCCCCTAAGCCGATCACACGCAGGGGCGATGTATTGCTTGTCGATCTCGAAGCCAATAGCGTGGCGGCCCATGGCGCGAGCGGCCAACAGCGTAGAGCATGACCCGCAATAGGGATCAATAATCAAGTCGCCAGGTTCCGTGAACTCTGAAATCAGCCACAGCATCAACAGGACGGGCTTCTGTGTTGGATGGATGCGCTTGCTTCCCCTCTCGCTTGCCTTGCCTCCGCCGTTCCAATAGTGGCGGTAGATTGTCCGGTGCGTGTGAAAGGAGCACCATATATCCTCGTAGTCCCCGATGTCGTTTGTGTGGCATGGTCCGACGTTACAGGCCTTACGACCGCCAGCATGGGGGCAACGCTTGTCCCAGATCAACCAGGAGCCTTTGGCCGGAAGTAAGGTATGGTAATGCTGCCCCCCGAACAGAACGCATTTAAAGCGCAGTAAATGCGAAGGGTCAAAGGGCTTGTCATCCCCCACAATTGGACGTGGGTTGCTGCTGTGAACCCACTTGATGCCATAGGGCGGATCGGAAACAATAACGACTCGGTTGGTGTCCGAGATTCGTGGAAGAAGATCCCGGCAGTCGCCGTGGATCAGAGCGACGTGGTCGTCGCGGTAGGCGGGTATAATATCCAGTGATTTTATAACCGATGCCAATGGGCTTTTCATCTTATCAGTCCTTTGATAAGCTACCCAACCTAACAACAGCCACAGACGGCTTCGCCTGGCAGGTAACTTGTTCGGGACCGCGGTTCCCATGGGTTAGTCATGAGGTGGCAACCTCATGAACGAAGCCGTCACTACTCAGTGGCGGCTAAAATCATTCAACATCTAGCTCGTAAAACTCGACTGCCCACTCGTTTGGTTCAAGTGGCAATGGCGCAGGATTCCCTTCAGGCGGGGGAGGATCTGAAAATCCCTCTCCCTGAATAAAGTATGAAGAGCTGTTGTCTTCTACAACTGGAGGTGTAAAATCTCCGGAGTATTCGTCTTCTTCTGCCATTGATTAAAACTCGCAATAGACCTGTATCACAAGTCCTCTGATGTGCCTGGTGTACGTGCTCACATTCCGGCCAAGCCAATAGAACGGCATATAGTCCGCCGTCCAATTAGAATGGAGATAAAAGGTTCTGTTGGAATTGATCCATGTAACCGTGGCGGCAGACAAGTCGTAGTAAGACCAACCGCCAGCATTGAACCTGGACAATCCCCAATATGAAAACGGATTCCATGATTCGACATCAACCACATTCCACGAATTATCTGTGAGCAACTGTGCTGTTATTGACATGTCAGGACTTGAAGAAGCAAAAGACGGAACTTGCAAAGTAGAGGATACTCGAAAATTCAAAGCGCCGCCAATCGTTGTGACCGGCGCATACCAAACGTCGTCTATCACGTTGTAACTGGAGTTCAGTGTGAAATCACGCCACACCTCCCCGGGACTTTCAAGCCAAATCCTAACGCCTGTTATGTTATACCCGGTCAAGAGTGACGGGAATTGGAATCGGTTGACAGCATGGACTTGAGTACATTCATTCTGCCAAGGATATCCTACCGTGACAGCACCGGCATTAGCCCCGCCTTGTTCAACAATATACATTGGTGTCGCCAGAGATGCTCCGGTTGACACCCATGCGCCAGTCCCTTGTGTCGGAAACCAATTCCAACATGCACTTTGCATCAATTGAAGCTGGGAGGCATTGTCTATATATTGGTTGGCTGTTGTCCTTGAACAGTAGGCACCGGACATAAAAGGAAGTGAAAACCATCCGCTCTGCAATCTTATCAAACGCTTTGATGAAGACTGCATGCATAAACCATAACCTGCTTTTCTGGCGAGTGGCATATTTTTAAGTTATCGTTACCGCTACTGGGATTGCTACGGATACACGGCCTTCGGCTGTGACCTCTAATAAGCGGCCACAAGGATCATACGTCATGGTCCTGTAAAAGAAATGGATCGTGGGAGTCGCATCCGATTCGGAATAACGAATGCGCGTCAAAACACTGACTTTAACGCCAGTCGTGTTGCTGGAAACGTTCCAGGTATTGGTGTAAGCTGCAAGCGTTCCAGGCGTTGGGGAAGCACCAAGCGAGATGTCTGTAACTGTGTAGCCGCTTGTCCTAGCCCTCTTGTCGGCGTGGACGTGGTCAGCCTTAGCCGCCTTAGTCGTAGCAGTAGCGCCCGCCGAGTTCGCGTCGGCGATTGTTTTTATGTCCGCGTCTGTGCTGCTTACGTTGCCGGCAATATCAGTAAGGTCTCCAGATGGAGCCCCACATAGGACAACAGCCTGTTGAGCCTTGAGCACCCCGTTATCCATGACGGGGATGTATGCCAGGCGCGGCTTGATTTCCCGGGAGCCGGTCACGACGGCCGCAGGGGATATCTGAGCGGGATCGAGATTAATAAGTTTGTTAAGATCCGCTGTGTCCTGAAAGCGATTGATATGAAGAGCTGCGTTTGTAGAGCCGTCGCGTATTTCCTGCGCCCCGGTCGGGCCTTGTATGCCCGTTGCGGTTGATGCGCCAGTTATCAACGATCTGGACTGTGCGTATAGCCGAGCTCTGGCCGTGCGCTCAAAAGATACGCGGGAATCAATATCAGTCCATGAAGGCGGTCCGAACTCGACGGAGGTTGTCCCGTTGTCTATATCTTCGGTTGCCCGACATACTAATGCGGACATTGTCGCCCACTCTGTACGGCCGTCTGTAAGGTTCAGCCGATGCCCTGGCAATGCCTGCCCTGTCGGCTCATCCTCTGTAATTGTGAGGCTTCCTTCGAAGTGAAGCTGAGCCCACTCGGTGTATAACGCCTGGGCAATACCTGAAGGGATATCCTCGCCTGGATCGAAAGACGCTAGGTTGCGATAGACCGTTTCTCCGTTGGGGCATCCTGTAGCCGTTACTTCGAGTGTGACCGTCTCCGTATGTTTGTCCACAATATTGCCGTTGCCATCCTCCATGACACAAAGCGCGTCACACTGGATACGCTCGGGCTCGAATGACTGGTTCATCCAAGGCGTTTTTTCACCCTCCACCAGAATGTTGGCAAGATTGGTATCGTGCAGACGGTCGCCTCCGGATATTGTAATAGAGGTGTAGTCTTTAAGCCGGGGGACTCTGGCAAGCCACCAGGCCGAGTCGTTATAGTTGCTTGGGAACTGCTCGGCCTTGATGTACTGCGAGACGGTTGTAACGGTGTTGCCTCGAAGATCGAAGACGGCTGAGAGCACATCGGCGCCATAAGGATCGGCATTGGTCGGGTAAAGATCGCGAGTGGTCTGCGGTACGGATGCGCCGTCCACCGTGTTTTGCTTCTCATAGTAAATCGCAATCGCCGGGACTTGCAGGTCTGTGCGCTGAGCGATCGACAGTCCTGTTTTCCCGAGCACGGATATCGAGGCGGCCGTGAGTGCAGAGCGCTGCCCGTACTTCAGGACGGGGGTCTCGGTCGAGTAGTCAAACCATACGGCGCCGTGAGGATGATAGGACAGCGCCTTGATGAGTGCCTGGGCGCAGGTGATATTGGTCTGCTCGTCATACGGCGGTGTAATGCCGCCAGTGATGGCTTGGACCGTGCAGGGCGCTCCGGATGCAATGGCCACGTCAGCTATAGCCTGCATCTGCGGACCGGTTGCAAGACGCGCTCCGTTGGCTTGCATGAAGAGCACGGCTCTAGGTTTGGAGATACTCGAGCCACCCTCTGCCCATGACTGGCGATACAAAGTTTTTTCAAACCAGCTCCAGGGACCATCAAGCCGGACATGGTACTGTTCGGACTGACCCGATCCTGAACGCGGGACGGAACGCACACGCCCACGGAAGTACCATTGATCGGTCGCGGCAACAAGGCTGTCGGTTGTCTGCCTGCGGATGGACACCAGTGCGTTGTATGTGAAGCTGACATCCTCGGTCAAGGCCAGCGCGGACGTAACATCAAATTCAAAGGTGTCGATGCCGCTCAACACCAGCGTGCGCCGGAGGTTGCTGGCCCCGAGTGAGGCAAGGCTGATCCATGATCCTGTGCCTATGCGTGCCTGGTAGTACATTACTGGTTCCTCTGTCGGGCTTCCTGATCCCGAAGCGCAGTTTTAATCTGGCGAAGATACTCCGTCCACTGCTTAATAGCGTCCACGGTCAACTGCCCCTCTTCCTTGAGATACTTCAATGCGGAGACAACCGTTTGCTGATCGCTCGCGTTAAGGTCGGCCATCTCAGCATCTAGCGCGGATGCAGCCGGACGCATTGCCTCTTGGCTGGAACGTGCCCGATCTGAATCAGAAATATCCAGTGAAGACACTTCATTTTGACGCCCCAATGCAGCGGCCTCCATACGCCGTTTAGCCGATGGCTGCAAACCTCTATTCCTCTTTGCTTCATCCGCTAGATTAACTCGATCCTGTTCAAGTTTCTCGATATCCTTTTGAATGGCCTCGGCATCATCTCGCGCTTTTTTTGCCTCATCCTGCTTCGCCTTGATCTGCCCGGAGTTCTGTCCCCACGCATTTTGTGTATCCAGATCATCAGCCGCTTTCTCTGCATCCCCCGCGCTGTTCACCGTCCTGCGAAGAATGGCTTTCTTTTGTAGTATCTCCTGGGCTTTTTTTTCAGAGGCTTCCCATAGTTCAACTTCTCGAGCTTTCATGCGGCTGTATTCTGCTTGCTCATTCTTTGAAGTATAATTACCGGTTATCTGCTGCTCGACGCGCGTATACTTCGCCTCGATCTCGGCCCGCTGTGTCTCGTCAGTCGTTCCCTTCAGCTCTGTAAGCTTAGCCTGTCTGGCGGTCGCAAGCTCAAACTCCTTGTTGGCTTCGTTTGTCGCCAAGGTACGCTCGAGCTCTATGTCGCGCAATTTCGAGACGCGTTCCATTGCGATTGCCTGTCTGTTGTAGGCATTGGTAACGGCCTCAATCATATCTGCCCGAGACTTAGCGTTGAATTCGGCGACCGCCTGTGCCGCCTTCGTTGCATACTCCGCGATCTTTGAGAACACAGTATAAGCGAGGGTAAGTGCGGCCATAACGAGGGACACGGTTGTCAGTGCCGCGCCCAGGGCTTTGATCTTTGTTATCAACGGAACCAGGGCAGTAGCTGCACCTCCAAAGTTTCCATTCATCGCGGCGGTCGCAGCGGACATGACGTTCATTCCGTCTGCTCCGCGCTGGCCAGCCTCCTGTACATCCTTGCCAGTCTTCTTGGCTGTTTCGGATGCCTTGGTGTTTGCGGCGGCAAGGTCTGTGCCCACGGCTTTGGCGGCGGCCGTTGTTCCGGCTCCGTCGTAGGTTGACCGGATGCGCATCAGCAATTCTTTTACAGCGTTCATTTCTGGAAGTGCTCCATTATTGCCATCACGGCATTTTCGGTTAGTGCGCCGGCAGACGGCAGCACGGTTGCATCGGCCTTGTGCACGGTCTGCGGAACCAGCCGGAAGAGGATGCCGATCATGCCGTTTGATTTCTTGCCAGCGAGATAGGCCTTGCCGAGCTTGCGCGACTTGATCAGGAATAGGCCGGAGTAATCCCCGGGTGTATGCTGCTCCGCTTCAGGTGTCGGGATGGCCAGCATGCGGATCGGACGGCCTGTGACCAGGGACGGGCGGCCGGACGGTTTCACGATGCCGCCGAAGTAACGCAGGGCAAGCCCTTCGTGCTGTATCCGGACAAGGGCGTCGCCTTCGTTTGTCTCGCTCGAGACCGCATCAGCCGCGGCTGCATAGAAGTTGAACATGTGCCCGGCCTTGTGGCGGGTGTTGGACAGGTTGAACAAGTGTGCAGCCACGAACGTCTCAGATGATTTTGCTACGATCTTGGCAACACGCGAAGGCTTGGCCTTGCCGACTGCATCGGCAATCGCCTGGCGGGCTTCTTGGTTGTCGAGTGTGATCGTGAGCATCATGACTTTTGCCTCATGCTGTGGACGCTGAGCTTGGGCGATGAGCCGCTGCCGATCTTGAAAGTGATGACCTCGCCGCTTGCGGCTTCAAAGGTGACTGTCTCGCCCGTGTAACGGGACCGCTCGGTCACGGTCGACGGCCGCCATGTGCCGCGACCTTTGATAAGGGCCGGAATGCGCTTCAGCTCGTCGGCTCCGAAGAGCGCCGTGTCTGCTGCCGAAACGGAAAGCGATGTGGTTGCCGGGACAATGGTCGAGGCGGCATCGGAAACGGCCTTGGCTTGGCTCCCAAGCAATCCGAAAACCGCCATGGCTGATTGACCCGCCTTTTCAGCGGACGCGACCTGGTCGATTACGGAGGCAGACGGCGCGATGTACACGCGGCCCCCTGAAACGGTGGCGCGTTCGCCAAACGCCTGAGTCCACTCGCGCACGATATCCTCATCCATTCCTTCGACGGATGAAGAGGCCACTTCCTGCATCGGGTCACGGGCTGGCTTGGCCAGCTCGGTTGCAAGGCCAGTGTCCAGGGGGACACCTGCGGCTTTGGCCTTGGCTCGGGAAACCGGACGTTGGCGCATGCCCGTGTTGTAATCAAGGGGGTCATACGGCGAACCGAAACGGGAGACCAGTGCGAAGATAGGATCGTTGACCATGGCGATGAACGGGCCGTCTTTCGACGTGGCGAACGTCGCGGTTGTATTCCCGTCTCCGAGCTGGGCGCGGGCTTCGTTCCAGCGTGTGCGCCAGTCGCGTTCCTTCCGCTTGGCTACGGCGCGAAAGAGTTCAAGGGCTGGGAAGTCCTGGAGCGTCTCATCATCCTGGAGGGAGCGCCACTTGGCATAGCCTTGAGCCCTCTGCGTATTCTGGTTGATGACAAGGGCGGTCCGCGTATCCGAGGAGAGGTCTTCGAGCGAGCCGCGCTTGTCCGGGTCCGGCTGATAGCCTAGCTCGTTGAGGCGGCGCTTCATGTTGGTGCGGATCTGTGCGGGGCTCATGCCACCGTCGAGCGCCTTGGTGATATCGTCACGCGTGTTGGACAGATGATCCGCGTAGACGGTCTGAGCAGAGAAAAATGACTGCTCGCGCAACGCCTGTGGAATATGCACGGCGATCTCCTCGGAACTCAGACGGGTTCCGACAGGGATGGTCGATTTCAGGAATTGCGCGGCAGTCATTCTGTTTGAGTCCTCTCATGATTCAGGTCAGGCGCGTCACTGTCGGGCGATGATCCGGTATGGGATCGTCACGGCTGACGGGTTGGCGGCTTTGGTAATCGTGAACCTGATCTGGCTGCTTGTCACCCGGACCAGATTTGTAACCCCCCCCACAACAACAGCCACCATTGGCGTGATCGCGCTTCCGGAGTTAGTTGTCGAGCTTGCACTGCCCAGGGACGTGGCGACCCCGATGTCCATCGCCGCAATGGCAACGGACACCGTGCCGGTCGCCCCGACGCATGGGCCGATCACGATGCGGTCGATCTCCATGGCCGAGGAGGTGAAGTCCTTTGTCTCCACCGTGTTCGTTGATGCGGCGGCGATGGCCAGTTCACCATCGAGGGGGATTGCCGCGGCCTGAAGCTGCGGCACCATCATAGCCATACCGAGTATGGCGATCAGAAGCATTCCTATTTTTGCTTTACGCATTGTGTATCCTTTTTTTTGTATCCCGGAACCGACATGGTTCCGGAAGATGTTACGGGGTTGCCGCGGGCAGGGCACAGGAGCCATCCGTGCAGGCTGCTTTGGCTGCTGCTGTAGCGGCGGCTTTTTCTGTGTCAGTCAATGTGACACCTTTGTTCACGCCAAGCCAGCCGAACAAGGCATTGGCTGCGGTAGACATGAAGTCCGGATTATTACCTGCTGCGCCACTGGCCGTGGCACCGGCTCCGACAGCGGCCTTGATATCCGGCTTGATGTCGGTTGTCTGCACAGGAGAGGAGGTCTGCGAGTCGCCGCCTCCGGACGCATCAGCATAGATGCCATCCCCAATCGTGACCGTGAACGTGACGGTGTTACTCGACCCGTTAATCACGAGGCTGGGTTCCTGATCCCCGTAGGAGGCATCATTCGCCCGGCTGGCCGGAGTCAAATTCTGGCATCCGGCAAACAGCACAATGGCCAAAAGCACGGTCGCCGACGTGACAGCCTTCCCGACACCTTTGAGTTTCGACGCGAGTTTGCTTGCCTTCTGTTTCATTTTTTCCTCTTTCTCTGCCATCTTGGCAGGTTTTGATTTTTCTTCCTTGTTCATTTTGCGGAGCCTTTCAGTGTGCCCGACTCCACCAGGGCGTTGTGTACGATGGATATCCAGGAGGCGATCTCGACAAGCTGCTTGCTGTCGGGGGTGACTCCGGTTGCCGCCGTGTACTTTTCAACGAATTTCCCCAGAACGAAATCCGCACGAGCCGCACCCTTGTTAGGTGTATCGTCCGGGATCGCATCCATCGCCGCTTTGCAGAGCGTGATTGCGAGCCCCTCGTATTTCTTAAACGGCAGACCTTGCTGGGAAGCAAGCCACTTAACCAGGTACGTTGCGAACGCACCTGCGATCAACGCCATGACAGCGTTCGTCTGCAATAACGAGATGATCATATTGCCCATTACTTTGTCTCCTTTTTTGTGTTGTTGTTTTTGAGATTGTCGTTTTCTTTTTTGAGAGCGTCTCGCTCGGCCTTGATGGCTTCGAGCTTCTCGCGCCTGGAATCCTTCGACTGCTTGCCTAAAACCTTCTCGACCTTCTGTGTGGTCACGCAGCCATGCAGCCCGTTTGTCCAGGTCAATATCATGCGACCATCCTGCGTGTGCTCTTTCTTGATGATCACCGGGCGGGTCACGATCACCTTAAGCGCGGCGCGGCGTTCGGGTGTCAGCCATTGCTCAGGCTTCTTGGCTGCAACGGCCGTGCATGCGGCAAGCAGGAGTATTGCAATTGTGCGTTTCATTCTGAGACCTCCGAAAGAGACAGCATCAAGCCGGAGGTATAGACCTCTGTCGTGATGATGCCAGCGTTAGTGGTGACAATTGTTCCGGTGTAGGGCGTGTTCGTCACGCCGCCCTGGATCAAGACAAGCCCCGCAGAAGATAGATCGAACGGGACGGTCGGCGTTCCAAGCTTCATGAACTTGTGCGCCCGGATCGTCATGTTGAGAGCTGCGGCCGGCTTCGGGACGGAGATATCGTAGCACGCATATCCGAGGACGTTCGTGGTGACGTTGTTTGTGGCGACCGTTCCGGCCACCCAGATCTTATTGGACTCGGAAAGATCAAACTCCCATAGCGTCTTTGGCGGCGTTGAAAGCTCACGGCTGTAATGGCAGTAATAGTGTATCACCCCGTTGGTGTCCATCGACTCCGAGACAACAGCGGACCATAGGTTTGAAAAGCCCTCGTCGTTGTCCATGTCTGCCGCGATATAGATTCGGCCATCAAACTCACTGATCCTGTTAGTCACGGCAAGCAGCTCGGCCATGGCAGCGGTAAGCCCCGTATGCGCCGCTGTCACAAGGTTGCTCGATGCGGCGAGCGACTCTTCAATCGCCATCTGCCGGATGGCTGGGGCCAGCATGCCGGACGGGTCAAGCAGCTCGCCCGTGGCAGGGTCGCCCATTACCGGGGTTCGTGTCCACGCCTTGACCGTCTCAACATTCGACGTCTGAGCGACAAGCGATAAAGCGAACAGCACAACTATGGATGCGAGTCGAATCATGGAACCTCCGCCCTGATCTCATAATCCCAGGTCAAGTTGAGTGTGAATCCTGGAACGGTTGCGGATCCCGAAACACCATACAACCCCATGGCGATGCGCTCCCATTGCTGGGTTCCGTGGAGGCGGCGATAGATGCTGTATGACGTACCCGCAACTCCGCCCGTCCATGAAAACTGGACGGCGGTCGGCATTTCAATCGGGCGGCTAAGGCGAAGCCCGCCGGAGTTCTTTGATGCTTGAGTCGGGAAGGCGTTCCATCCGAGTGCAAGCGTCAGCGCGATCATGGCAACTGTGTTTGATGTTATCTTCATTGCGGTGTAACCCCCATCAAAAGGCCGGACGAATAGACACGGATCAATCCAGCGTTAGTAACTGTGCCGGAGAATAAAGCCTGGCCTCCGATGGTCAGCGATCCGACAATGTCAAGGGCGCCTCCGGCTGATCCGCCAGGGAGGATCTCACAGAAGGCCATAAAGAAAGCGGAGTCGTAAATGGACGGCAGCCACACCGTCGACCGATAGATTGTCTCATAAAGCACGCCATTGACCGTCTCATTGTTGTATTCCGCAGTGGACTGAAACTCTGCAAACTCCCACGCGTTGGTCGAGTTCAGCACGCGCTTATACTTGATGAGCGGTGTCGTATTCATGGACTCGGTATAGTAATGCCACAGGTAGTGCCCCGTGTGTTGCGTCCCGTTGGTCGTAAGTGTCCCGGCTACGCCAGGCTGGAAAAAGGCGATCTCTGCAGCCGCGTTGGTAGAGACCTGCACGGCGCCCGAAAAGCTGATCGTGTGTCCTGTGATATACCCGAAGCCATAAGCGCCGGTCAGCACCTGGACAACGCCGTTTACAATGTTGCTCCCCTCCGTCATTGTCTCGGCGGCGATAGATACGGACTGCTCCACGACAGCGGCTTGCGCTTCAGCCCGGGCAATGTCTGTCAGACCTGCGGCATATCCGGGAGGCTGGATGTTCCCGTTCTGATCCACGCTGATCACCTGCCGGGACTGGCCGAAAGACACGCCGACGATAGTGCAGACAACAAACAGGGCGATAATCAATATCCAAATGACGTGTTTCATTTATGACCTCAAAGCGGGTTGTAGTACTGTCCCGTTCCGTCAGGGATCGGGTAGGACTCGAAATTCTGATCTTTAACCAGCAAGCAATAGAGCCAGAGAGAAACGATAACGAAAATTGCAAAGAGTACTGCCTTCATAAAGCCCTCAGTTTGCCGGATAGTTTGTATAAGCCACGAGCCACATCCAGCCATTGGAATAGACTGAACGCCAGATGATGTTCGTGTAGCTGTCACGGTGCAGTTCCGTTTCGATGAGAGCCGTCCCGGGAATCGACACGCTCCCGTTTATCGTCACGGCGTTGTCGAGAGACCAATCTATCGCGATGCCAGCGGTCGGGAACTGTAGGTTCCGATCCCCCCAGGCCATCGCGGTATGTTCGTCGGAATCCATCAAGGCGCGGTTAATCCAGTCAAGGGATTGAGAGTACCCGTAGACCGGATGATACGCAGTGAGAATACCGCCGTCCCAGTCCAAGGTGAGACGAGCACTTGAGTTATAGAGGTATCTGTTTTGCCAGTCTGCGGCGACAACAGAAGCGGAGTCGATGAGCGTCCGCGTCCTGGGGATAATGACCGTAGTCCCATCAGCCGCGGTTATCTTGTTCGTTACCGTGAGCGTGTTGAGCCGGACGTGCCGTGTCTCATTCGTGGAGACCAGGCCAGCCACCTCCGCTTGTGACGCGAGAGTCGCGATCAGGTTGGTGGTAGACCATGCGCGGATGAAGGCGTATCCTGTCGCGCCTGTTTCGGCGACTGGATCTAGTACGAGTGCGTTTGTGGTTGGCAGCCAATCCCGCGTATAAAACCCTCCGGGCTTGTGATAGATGCCAGTCAGGTTGATACTCCAATACGTAAGGTACACTGGGTGGCCGAGCCAATAATAGCTGATGGTTCCCTCGAAGTATTGCTGGCCCCATGATGTGAAAAGATAGTTAGTCTGGGCAGTCGGAAAGGCGACCTCCATACCAAAGTCGGCGCTAAACGTCATCTCCCAAAAATTGCTGACAACATGCTTATTGCCCGCCCCGTCGAGGTACTCGCTTGGGGCCGATGGATTGTATAAGGCAAACGTTTTGTTGGCCGCTACAAATGCTGTCGTGTTTGATTGAGCCTGGGCGACGGCGTTCGATACAGCGGAGGGGATGCCGGGGTCTGATTCGGCAAGCAGCCAGGGGGCGTTGGTGTAGGCCGTGCATGCGAAGTCGATCCGCGAGACAGGTAGTGGGATTGTATTGGGTGCGAAGCCCGGGGACTTGCGCATTTTAATCGTGCCGAATGACCTGAAGCAAAGCCCGACTGAATTCGTGGACTCGACAAAGAAGGAATAGGAGGTCGCGCCGATATCCATCGATGGCGTGAACAACACGGGCAGGTTAGTCGTGATCGCGCCGCTGAAGAAAAGGCCGCCCATGCCGTTGGTCTGGTAATGGAGCTGGTAGGCATCCGCGACAAACGGCTCGCCGTATGCGGTGATCTCCGGATAGAACTCGATGGTCTCGCCCTGGAAGGCGAACACTTCTTCGGACACCGGGCGCGACACCTCGGCGACCCAGCGGTGCGGAACGGCCAGTGCCGATACCGCACAGAGCAGGAACACTGCCAGCAAAAATGATTTGTTAGGCTTCAATGATGGCCTCCACTTTACCGTAGGTGAATGTGTAATCGACCTGAACCGTTACGCCCCTCACCCGGGGAGCGCAGCGCGTTATGCCGCCAGTCAGTTTCGTGAGCGACGGGGCCCCAAGCTCGAGGACGCTTTTGCCGTGCATGTCAATGACGTGCTGCGCCGCGAATGCACAGGCCAGAGCCGCGCTTGAAAACTGGCGGATGGCACCAAACGGAAAGCTTCCGACACGGTTGCCACGGGTAATCACGTTGGCATATTCGGCCCGGATGGCAGGCGACACCTGGACAGTCAGCGTACACTCAAAGGCTGCTTCGTTTCCGAGCGGCCCCTGAGCGTAGTCCGCAGCAGGCTTTGCAGCGCCGTGAACCAATGTCACGGTCGATGTTCCTGCTGCGTTCTTTAGGATGATTGTCATTATGCTTCAGGTTCCGGTACGATTGTGACATCGAACAACTTGCCGAGCGTCGTGGACGGAGCCTCGCCGACAAAGGTTCGGCTCGCCTCGAACGTGATCTCCCCGGCGCGTGGCGCGTTCGGCGCATACGCGGCGGGAGCCGCTGAAAGCACGGCATCATACAGCGTCACTTCCAGACCGCCGGGAGCTGCCGCCGTGATGACGAGGTCTTTGCCCAGGCGCAGAGTCGTGCCGATTGCGATGCCTTCCGGACGGAGCGCGGTGAGCAGCTGCGAGGCAGTCCATGCAGACGGCTTGCAAGATGCTTTTACGGAGACTCCGAGAATCTCGAAATCAACCGTGCCGATGCCGTCGACCGTGATCGGGTTGAGCTGGACAGTCGGCGTGATGCGCCAGCCCGTCTCCGTGATGATGCTCAGGTTATTCCATGTCGCAGAGTACGGCAGCACGACATCATCATCCAGGAGCGGATACGCCCACGAAGCCGTATTGGGGATGGTGTAAAACGATCCGGCTGTCTCGCGTGGGGTGTTATCCTTGATCACAGCCGAGAACGTCACGGGGCCGAAGGCGGTCGCGGACGGTGTCAAGGCGATGACGGGCATACCCGTGAGCGCGGCGTTCGTGAACTGGAGCTTGTCCCCCGCCTTGGCGTGGATCAGCAACGCCTTGTCCGCAGCCGGAAATACACGGGCACCCTGGGACGGGTCCTTGAAAATGCTCGGGAAGAAGATCGCGAGGATCTCGGCGGAGATGCGTCCGGTCGGATTCCACGTCACCTCTCCGACAGCATCCAGGATACGGGGAGCGCCCTCGCCGTGGGTGGCCGTCTTCGGACGGAACGTGGAAAGTTTGACATCGGCTGTGATCGCCTCCTGGGCGTGCAGCGTAACGCTGTCGTAGATTGCGCAGCCGGGGCCGCGGATGAGAGCTGCTCTTTGTACTGAGGGTGATGCCATGTTGGCCTTTCCGTCATCCCGTGATGACTCGTTTTACGTGTGCGCGATTTTGGTTGTGAAAATGGGTGTGTGTTTGACTAGGCCGCCTTTTGTATCGATCTCTTTTTCGCGGCGTGCGAAGACAAGCGTGGTGCCTGTATCAACAGAAAACAGGTGAAGGGCTTTGATGCATGCCACAGCGACCTTGAGCGAGGGGATCAAGCGGCCTCCGGCTACGCGATTGATGGCGGGTATCTCGCCGCACTCGATCATGACCTCCATCGATTCTGAAGGGGTCGGGTTGGCAGGGGATTCATTGCGTCCGTCTCCGGTACTGACCACGATGCAGAAACCGCCCGACTGTGCAAGGGCCTTGTTCACTTCGGTCGCGATGTTTTTTGCATCCTCCGGAATAATGGGGAATCCAGAGAGCAGGGGGAGCGACTGCAGCTTAGCGACAACGGCCTTTAAAAGCTCATCACTGTTAGCCATGGTTACAGCCCTCTCATATCGTCTCGGCGCAACGGGGTTGATCTGGATGCCAGTTCCGCCGATGCCGCCTGAGTGTAATCGTCGGAGGCGACGCCGTCCGGTTTAGAAACTGCGAAAGACCCCGACGCGACATCGCGCAGTGTGCGCTCTGCCGCGTCGGAAGCTTTAATGCGTGTATCGTTGATGTCTATCACGATGCCGCCACTGCGGCTGTAAAGATCCACCACAAGAAGCGCGACCGCGATGTCGATCAGATTCTCGGGGATCGTGCCGGGCGTCGCGTCGATCTTATTCGACGAGTTGCCAGCCACGAAGCCGCGAATCTTTTCGGACACGTTAGACTTGGACTGGGCGATGATATCGCCCATGCCCTCATCCTCCGCCCGGGTGCGTATCCCGTTCAACTCGCCCGCTGAAATGCGGGTGAGCATATCGAGTTCTGTGATGGATCTCCATGCCATAGTGGTTACCTCGTCTAGGCTACGGTCAACTTCTTCGCACCGAGCGTGCTCGTGACAACCATGCGGTTGTAACGCTCCACGGTGATCTTCGCGAACTTGGGGTTCGTGCGGTCAACGTAGACGCGATACTGCTCGCCGCCTTCGCAGGGCGACCAGAACCGCTTCGTCGTGGAGGGGTCTTCTGGACCCACGCCAGCCTCTGCAAAGAAACCGATGACATAGTTGCCGCCGATCTTGCCCTTCGCAGCACCGTCGATCTTGACGCGGTTGTTGATGACCATGCCCTGCTGGGCTCCGACATAGCCCGCGACCTCGTTGACATCGCGGAGCATGAGGGACGCACGTGCGCCCGCCGTATCCTGGACGCGATAGGCGAGGTTGCGCTTGTTCCAGGTCTTACCCAGGAACGCGACACGGTTGGGGTTGAAGCCAAGGGCGTCGCCGCTGTCGTCGATCATGGTGATCAGGTCGTTATCCGGATCGCTCGCGCCGTCCCACACCTTGTTGGCGTTGGCTGCACCTGCGACCAGGAGCATGATGGCCGAATACAGATCGTTCCGCTGGCAACGACGGAGCAGACGTTCCGTGTACAGTTGCTGCCAGTTCGGAATCGTGCGCACCTCATCCATGTCCACGAACATGGTGAGACCTTTATTGACCGTTGACGAATCAACGATTGTCCCGCTGGCCTTGACCTGCTTGAAGTCAGCACCCGGGGCACGGGCATCATCGGTGTCGATGAGGAAGTCAGCTTCAGTGTCATGCTTGTACCACTGGAACTTGTTGGCCACCTGGACACCCGGAAACAGGAACTCAAGGATCTCGTCGATCTTCGACGGATCGCGCCAGCCCTGGGCGTATGCCGTAAGGGGGACGCTAAAGTTCGTGTTGTTAAACGAGTCAGCATTCGCGAGCGCGGTCAGGCCATTGGTCGGATTGCCGACCTGGCTGGCTGCGAGGAATGAACCGTCCGCCGCGATTGCGTGGACGAGCGGAATGAGGGATTTCATTTTTTCTCTCTTTCGATTTTGATCGTTCAGCCTTGACGGCCGGAGCGATTAGTTAACGGTTACGGCCTTGGGGTAGAACGATTCCACCTCGACCAGTTGATCATCAACGCCTGCTGTGATCGCACGCGCCGCAGCATAGTACGTCCCGGCTGGAGCCGCGGGAATCGTCTGAGCCTTGCCGTCTGCGGCCGGGCACAGTTCGTCACCTGCGGCGCAGGCACCGCTCATGCGGAGCAGTTTCGTTCCGGGGGCATTCACTCCCGAAGCGACGGTTACGACTTCCTCGGCTGCGTCGCAGTCATTCTGCCCGATGCCGATGGGCTTATCCGCAGCAGTCGCATGGATGACATGCGCTGCATCCGCGCCGATCTTCAGGAAGCGGTCAGACTTAACAACCGCACCTGCCAGACGGGTGAAACGTCCGTTGCTGTGGACACCCGCCTCATTGATCATGGGAACCAGTTTTTTCATTTGGTTCATTCCTTTTCTTGTTATGAGGGCTTGCGCCACTCGGTTTAAGCCGTTGCGAAAAGCGCGGGTTGCGTACGCTGAACAAGCTCGAACGCCGCATTGTAAGAGATTCCGCTCTTCTGCATTTCCGCGTTGACTGCGGCTACGATCTGGCCGCGCTGCGAGGCGACGGTGGAGACGCGCGTTTTAGCGGCGTCGCTAACTTCGCTGGCAGTCTTCATCAGCGGAGGGAGGGAATTGACTTCCTTCACCTTCGAGACGAAGTCGCCTGCGTTGATCATGTCTTCAACACGTGACGTGGCGTGATCCTGTAGGATTGCCCCACGCGCGATTGCCGCATTGACGATGTGCGTCGCGAATTCCTTGCGGGTCGCAACTTCCTTGGCCTTTGCGGATTCGGCGTTAGCCGTAGCCGTCGAGGCTTCCTGTTTCGAGGATGCCGCCGCGGCGATCAACCCCTTGACCTTCTCGACCACTTGGTCATCGGTCGTAATTGCCGGATCACCCAGCAGGGCGATGAGGCTTTCAAGCAGTGTCATACCTGACTCCTGTTCGCCTCCGGTTGATGTGTCCGCGTTGACCATGGGAGGCATTGGCCAATTCGGTGTGTTGGACAGCCCGCAGGATTTCATCATGCGGGGGATATAGGTCGCAGAGCCGACGAGCTCATTGAGCAAATAGGGGGAGAAGAATTTATACGTCTTCGAGAGTACGAGCTTCGCGCCTTCGTCAGTCCATTCCACGCGCAACTCGAGAGCTTCATCCGTGGCACGCAGTTCCTTGACCCAGCCGATTGCCGGCGGCTGGTTGCGCACCCACTGCATCTCCTCTGTCGGGTTTGAGAAAAAGTCCGGATGTCCCACATAAAACGGGAGGCCTGCAGCAAGCTTCGGATTGGTCGCCAGCTCGCCCTTGAACCACTCGATCAGCTCAAGCGCGATGGACTTGTCGAGCTTCTGAGTCCCGACGATGCCGTTGCGGTTATAGGGCACGTTGGCATACGGCAGCTTGATCCACTCAGGAACGGCGGTGCCTTCCGGGAGTGCTGCGGCGTTAAGCGTAGGAGCGAGCTTTTTCATTTCGTCTTGCCTTTGATGCCCGAGGCGAATGCCTGGGCGAGTTTCATTTCAATCGTTGAGGGGAGTATCCCTGCATCCGTGATCGCACGGAAGAGGGACGGCATCTCGTCGCGCAGCTTTGATAGCGCTTCCATCATCTGATCGTCCGGGAGGTCAAGCGCGGCCTGTATGCGGTCGCGCACGGGGGAGAGGTCTTTATCCAGCGCGGACAGCACGGCTGCAATCGAAGCATCCACCATCTGCTCCGTCTCGGCGTTTGGTGCCGGGACTGGCGGCTGCGCCGGAGGCTTGACCTGGGCGGCGGTCGGGATCATCATCTTGATACGGTCATCCGTCAGCATCGGGAAAGCGGCCTTGATAATCGACGGCGCCACGGAGAGCGGGATCTCGCCGCTTGCGACCTTCGAGACGATCTCAACCAGGGACTGCACCTGTGCTCCGTTCATGGCTGTATCCGCGACTGTTTCAGGTGCGGCCGCTCCCGCCACCGGAAGTCCGGGCGGCGTATCGGTCGGAAGCCCGGGCAGTGCATTCGGCTGCGCAGACGGCTGCGCAAGTTCGTCGCCCGCATCCGGTGTCGGGCGGCCATACTTTTCACGCAGGTAGTTTTTCGATATGCCCACGCCTCTATCGATCAGGAACGTATCAACCTTGAGATTGGATTCGGTCTGCTTGTCTGCCTGCTGCAGCCGGAAGTTCGCGAGCACCTGATCCGTGCCGAGCGTGTAGCGCAGCACGTACGGGACGATGCGCGTATTGATCGCCTCCTCGCACATCATCACGTCATCCACCAGGAGGATATCGGTTTCGCCTTCCTGCATGTTCGAGCCCGTGCCCTGCCCTTGCGTGCTGGACATGCTGGACAGGTCGCCGCCGCGCCACAGGCCGGACATGCGGCGGTCACACCGTTCGATCAAGGGCGGGTAAGGAAGCTGACCCTTCGCGGAGATGTCAACCGGAGCGACCGTCGCATCCTGCCCGGTCAGCAATGCCCAGTCCTGGCCGAAAGACAGGAGCGAGTCGCGCAGGGAGTTCCAGTCATCGGAACCTTTCGGCGCGGTGGTCTTGCCATGAAGCCCGGGGATGGCGTAACGGTCGCAGTAGATCAGCCAGTCGCGGAGCGGCATGTGCTTGAAGAGGTACAATACCAGGGAGGCGATGCCGAGCTTATCGTCGCAGCCTGTCACAAGCCAGCCGCCTTCGTCCAGATCGATGCCGTTGTATGCGCCTTCGCTGGGCAGGTACCGCATTTTGCCGGAGCGGCGTTCAAAGAACTGCAAGGGCATCTGACGGAACTCTGCGGACAGGCCGGACGCGGACGGCTTCCAGATGATCTCATGAACGCTGTGGCCGTAACCGACTGCGAGCATCATCCCGCGGAGCAGCGCGGATACAGATCCGGACTTGTCGCTATCGAGCGCATCCGTGCAGCGGAGCGACTTGAAAAAGTATTGGAGGATTTCTTTCTGGCGCTCGGCTTCCGGCGTATCATCCTCGCTCGTGATCTCCCAGGGGATCCGCGACACATCCTTGCGGCGTTTAGGTTCGACCGAGGAGAGCATGTCATCGCGCTCACGTGCATCATCCCATAGATTTGCAAACTGCATGGGCGAGCCTGCCTTGAGTTCGCGCAATGCAGCGGAGAGGGACACCGGAGTCATGAACTCCAGGGGTGACCACTGGTTCATCATCGCCGCTGAGACACGCGACGCGGGAACCGAGCTTGCTCGCTTGATCGCCTTGATGGCGTTTGAAATAATGCTGATCATATTAGGGGCCTCCCGGCCATGGTGCCATGGCGGCTGCCGAGCACGTTTATTCTTTCGCAACTCGCATTGATTACATTCAGCCCGGACAGACCACAGACGGCCTCGGCGAGTGCGCTGTAGGCGTTTGCCAGCAGATAGTGGTTATCAACCTTGTCGATGAATGAGAGCGACTTGCCGTCGCTTCCGGGCACCTTGCGCGAGCCTGAAATGAAATGCTGCTGCATGACGTTTACAGACTCATTGCAGCCGGGCGCGTTGGAAGGCATGTGCATAACCGGCTCCGTGCGGATCACGCCGTCGACCACGGCGAGCAAGCCATCATCATACGTCATGAACTCGTCGATACACCGCTGGATGCATTCGTCACGGTTCGCCCGGATCACCGGATAGGCGAGACCCTCCTGGGTGAACCGGATCTCGTGTACGATGCCGCCGCCTGGCTTGACTGAAAATTCTACGCAGGCGCAACGGAGGCCAGACCACTGCTGACGCTTGCCGTCCCACACGAGGCCGGCCCCAAAATCGATACGGTCGGAAATGCGCTCCGTAGGTATTGCCGGCTTATCGGTCAAATCGTTGATCAGCATGTTGATATCCCGCGCCATGGAACGTTCAGCGCCGATGTCGATGAACAGGCAGGTCAGGCCGCTTGCTTTAAAGAGCGCGGGGATGCGCTGAGTCGCTGTCGTGGGTGAGAGCATCTCGGCCCAGGCGATGCTCTTGTCTGTCTTGCCCGCTACCTCACGGGCGAGGAACCACAGGCGGTCGCCTGTGTCAACGCCCGCAAAGCGCGGTTTTCCGACAGGGACCACGGAAAGAGCATAGTCGCGGCGGCACCTGTCAAGTATCCCAGTGTCGATTCCCTGAGTGCTCGATTTCGGGCGCGCCCAGCGGTCGCACCGAAACGCGACCATCTTATCCGGGTCGGTCACAGCGGAGGCCCACGCGGCAACGATCTGCGTAAGAGCGATAGCGGCTGTGGAGATCTGGGAAACCTCCACACCATATTTACCGAGGGCGGCCATTTCCGGACGCCGGGCTTTGTACACGACTCGTGATCTGTCGAGTACTGCACCGCAGTGAGGGCATGCAAGATAATATCGATTGGAGGGGTTGTGTGTGACAGGGCTTGGATCACCATCTCCTGTGCGGAAATCTCCGGCGAGGGACAGGCGAGGATCACTGGGTGATGCATCTTCTCCAGTTCTAACACGGCAGACTCCAGGCCACTCATCCTCTGGGGAGATATCGCGCCCGCAACCGCCACAACAAATATAGGCGACGTGCTGAGTGCTGTCCTCAAACTCCTTATCCATTCCGGCCTTGTCATACCGGGCTGTGCCAATATCAATACGCAACCGCACGGGGGAGGATGTGAGTCGCCCATCAAGGAATTTTTCGTTTCGCTCATTGATGTCATCCCTTTCGTCCACGATCTGCACGTCATGCGTGTAGGTTGTAGGCACTCGATTCGTGCCCAAGAAATAACCGAGCGCGATGCGGCTGCCATCAGTCGCCATGATCGCGCCCTTGCGGTCGACGGCCTTACCGGATGCATTGACTGATTTGCCGACTTTAATCAGGCCACTGAAAAAGGGGATCTGATCCACGACATCCGGACGGAACTTGGTATCGACAATGCCGTCGACCAACGCCTGATCCGGAAGGTAGTAGCCAACTCCGAGGAACTTGATGCCGAGCAGATAAGCGTAGGTGTTAAGCGCCCAGACGGTTTTGCCCCACTGTGCGCCGCCCTTAATCTTGATGCGGCAGTCAGCGCGGCCCGAGTTCAGGATCTCGTCAACCCACTGCGTGGCGAGTTCGAGAGCCGGGCGGCCCTCCATGTCATACGGCAGATAACTGGAGCCGACTTTGACGCGGCAATGACGGTGCTGGAAATCCGCAAGCGAGGCGACAACCGGAACGGCCACGGCAGCCTTGTCAGGTGCCGCCGCCGCTTCGATCTGCTCGCGTATGGATTTAGCTTTCTTCATTTTTTCAGTGCCGCTAAAAATTGATTGAGATACCGCTTCGCCTCTTCGTTCCCCTCCGCCTCTTTCAGCAAGCCCTCGACGGCGAGTTGCTGTGATTCGGTACGGGCAAGTATGAGCTGCGCCTCGGTCTGCTCCAGGCGCTTGCGCATCACGTCCAGGCGTTCGTCATTCTGCTCGTTACGCACGAAGTTAAGCAGCAGTGTTCCGAACGATTTGACCGATTCGATATCTTCGGTGCCCTGGATGACTTCAAAGAATTTCGTGCGCAGCAGGTTGGATATCTTCGCGTCCACCTGCTTGCGGTCGAGCTGAGCGTCAAAGTCATCCGCACCCTGGAGCATCTTGCGGAGCCGCCCGGTTGTCAGCTCCTGGGCCCGCTTCTGATACCAGCGTGAGAGCGAAGCCGTAGAGGTCTGTAGGCCGAACTCTTTCTCGGCCCACAGGGCGGCACGGAAATAGCCCATTGAAACGCAAGCCTCGAAGAGCCGTTCCTGCTGCTCATCGGTCAATGTCGCCTGGTTGGATTTCGGGGAGGGTTTACGCATAACGCACCTCCTGAAAAAGGAAGCCTCGCGGCGTGTCGGTTAATGGCATCACAACGAAAGGAGGGCGGGAGGAAGAAGCTGACCTCACGCTTTTTTTGGGGATGATGCCAACACGCCGGAGGCAAGAAATGTGTCTTTTCAAAAGCGACACGGTGTCGCTTTTGGTCTGGTAGGGGGAGCGTTTGAAAAGCGACACGGTGTCGTTTTTGGTCTGGTTAGGGGGCTGTTTGAAAAGCGACACGGTGTCGTTTTTGACACTACAAGGCAACCCCGGCAAAGGCGACACCGTGTCGCTTTTGATATTTTTACATGTGTTTGGTTGGTTGACCTTCACGGGGTTATAGCCTTATTTTGCAGGGGTTTACTTCACCATCATGCGTCCGGGTTCTGTGAGGGACCATGAGAGGATTTCGGGATTATCAGGATTGGCGTGCCGCCTTACATCGCCGCGCGACTCAAGGTGTATAAGATGTTGCTGAACGTCAGCTAACGTGTGAGGGACAGTAATGTAAGGCCGCACGAAGGTTAGAATGGGGGCTGGCAGCAATGCGCGGTTTCCGCAGGTCGCGAGCACGTGCCGGATGGCGTCGCATAGTTCGGGATCGATGTTCATGGTTAGCGGGGTCCTTTCATTTTGAGCGCTTCAATAAAGCCTTGAATTGCTGAAACACCTGTCGCGCATGCATTGACTTTCTCGTGGATATCTCCGAGCTTCTTATCTGTCACAGTTTCGAGATGCTCTATGCGTTTCTCGATCTTGGACATGCGAACCTCGCAGTCGGGTTTGTCAACAAGATCGGGCTGGCGCTGGACCATGATCGGGTTCGGGGTGATCTCCGTGCGACCGAAACGCGCCTGGATATATTTCCCGACAATGCCGCCGATGATCGCAAGTGCAGACCCTCCAACCGCAATTTGTACACCGTCTATCCCGTCCATGCCCTACCTCGTTTTCTGCTGCAAATGTAACCTCGTCTTTGACGTCATCTCCGACGAGGCGGATGATGAGTTACATTTTGTAGCCTCCTGAATTTGTTATCGTGTCATGGCCGCAATTATAGGCGTAATCCTTTAAAGCGCGCGCGCACGCGTGGCACGTGTGGATTTGAATTTCAGGAGGCGATATCTAAAACTTGACGCTCATTTTTTGAGCGTTTCAAAAGCGACACGGTGTCGCTTTTGGTTTTTTGCTTGACCAAATTTAGGCACAAAAAAAGCCCCTTGCAAGGTCATTGCAAAGGGCTTGGGTCGGTATATATATTGCTATTTAATTTTCCGCAGATGAGCAAGTTTGTATTTCCGATCTCCCTCGTCAGTTAAAGTGTAATACAATTCAATGTCCGCTTTAATTCTTCTTCCGGCTGGTATCTTACTCATGTCAACGCCAGGCGCGACTTCCATGGGTATGCGCTTATCAAAATGCCCAGGAACCACAACACTCCATCCCTTGCTAATATTGTCTAAATCCAGAGATCGAATCACAATTTCTGTATCTGCAAGAAAAATCATTTCCGGCTTTATTACAGAGCGATCAACATGGATAGGGGTTTCCGAAATTGTAGCTGTCGTTATCTTTAAAGACTCGTTAGAATCGATAATAATTGTCGCGTTAGTAGAGTCAGTACGCTTTGCAGGAGCAATCATTTTACACACATTAGATGACATGTTAAGCATGTTCCCTGCTCCTTTTTCTATTGCGTTTTTTAATTCAGCCGGCGAGATGTTCATGTTAAGAGTACCGTTGTTAATAATGGCAGCCGCATTATCTGATATTCCGGAAATACTATTGCCTCCGCCTTCACGGCCAAGCATTCGGGTGGCGGCATATTGTGCGCCAAATAAAACAGCACAGATTATAACAAAAGAAACAACTGGATAATTCACTGTCATAAACTCAATACCTGTTTTTTGTCGAACCTTTTTTGCCCAAGCCTTGAACGCTGCCTCATCTTTAAATAAGAACCGAAACTTAAAGTCGTCTATCAGGCTCCCAGCCGCAATGTTATTAACATAGACTTCTACGGTGACCGGCCCGCCGGGGAACAACTCCCTTAATATGACGGGTACTCGCACGGCGATCTTATCGATCCCGGCAAGTGAATTAATCACATCATCTGGAGTCGGGAGAACGCTCGTATTATAGAAAACGCTGTGCGTTGAATCAATGCTAAAGGCCATCTAAATAATCCTTCCTGTTTCAAAGCCCCTTGCAGGGTGGCTGCAAGGGGCGGGTGAGACCGCCGCTATTTACCGCCGTGCAGGTGGCAGTAGCCGTTGGAGTTGTTGGTCATGTTCTTACAACGCTCCCCCTTCAGTGTTGTGCCGAGGCACTGTGACGCGGCTATGACCGCAACCACAACTAAAGCCGCACATGCGGCGATGATCGCTTTCTTCATTTTGTGCTCCTTTCTTTTGGTTAGAGTTTAATCACCTTGCTAATATGCGTTTAAAACAATCCGCATTTTCTCACTGAACTCTTTTTTCTTCTGTTCTAGTTCGTTCTTCTCCTGGTTAAGCGCTTCGCGCCTGCGTTGCTTAGCGTAGTCGTTATCCGCTTTTGATAGAAAATCTTTAGCATTGGCAACATCGTTTTCAGCCCATTCTAGCGAAGACTGAAACCCTCTCACAAAGGAAGCGGCCTGTTGTTCTTGATCGACGCTAAGAAGTTTAACGCGCTCAATCGCCGCATTAAGTTTTGTAAGTGCCCCGTCTAGCTTTAGCTTATCGACGTATTCATAGTTGGCGCACAGCTCGACTATTGTTTCCTTTGCGGATCTTTTTAATTCCTTGTCGTTTTTCAAAACCATAAAACCAACAGCCAACAGGCCGGCACATCCCATGATGACCAATCTCTTGATCTTGCCTCCCGCGAATCTGCGTGGCTTCTTGTCCGTTGGACACGTCGGATGTGCTCCGGTTGGTTTCATGTCAGGTGGATATATGGACATAAGTATGCTCCGTTCACTTTGTGAGTTTGTCTATGATTCGTTCCAGGCGTTCGACATGCTCCTGCTTCTTTGCGAGTTCGTGATCCTTTTTTTCGCACTCATGGCAGACCGCGCGATATGCTCCGGACTCCTCGCCCATGGTAACTCGTTTTTCTATTGGTGGAGGCGCGGTTGACAATCCCAGGAGCCAATCGGCGGACACGCTCAAACGAGAGCATATTTTTTGGATGACTTCCATGTTGGGAGTACGCAAGCCCAATACCCAATTAGTATATGAGGTTAACGGCACGCCGAGCTTATTAGCAAACTGGCGTTGCGTCATATCCCCTCTCAGACTCTCAAGCCTGGAAGAAAAATTTTTCATAATAATTCTCGTTTGAGTGTTGACACATACTCTCGTTTGGGTGTATAGTTCGCCTTGTTCACAGTAAACAGGTATTGACAACGATACACCCAAACCGGAAGAGGAACAACAAAAAAATGATTAAGCGGGAAACAAAGACGGTCACCACGGGCGTTCGGGCGTTAGCGAAGCGGATCGGATGCAGCCCGACAATGGTGAGTTACGTCCTGTCGGGCAAACGCAATTTCGACACGCCTATGGGGCGGCGCATCATCCGCCTGGCGAATAAGAGCAAGTAAGAATTTACCCTGGCGCGGTTGCCGGGGGGTTAAACGAATGGAGACTCGAATGAACATGCAAGAAGAAGCAGTAAAATATATCAGTTCGGAGCTGTGGAACCAGTACCTCTGGTTCCGTAAGCTTGACGAGGAAGGCCAAAAAACAATCGCCGCGACGGTCGCCATGATCCGGATGAACCGCATCAAAGGCTTGGCCTCGTTTTCCAGGCTGATGAAGATCGAGCTGGAAGCCATCATGGCGAACAGCTCCAGTTTCGGAATCACCGAGCGCCAGGAGGTGTCCCATGCCTAAGCCGATCACACTGTCTGAGACATCCATGAATCTGCTGACGCAATACAAGCGGAGATGGAAAGTGCTGCAAAGGCAAATGAAGCGCTATCCGCACATGGACGCCATAGACCCACACTTCGACAGCGCTCGCAGACACTACCGCAGAGCACAGCTTGAGGTTGATATTGTTTCACGTGCATTCGCTGCCAGTGTCATACAGGATCAGGAGGTGGCTAATGCCTAATACACTCACCACCAAAATTGATAAGGCTTTCCTTGGCCGTCTCTGCGCGGATGCCATATCCAACCTCGACCGGGCATGCGAAAAGCACCCGCTGTTCTCGGATGAAATGACAAGCATGAGTCTTGGAGAGTGCCAGCACATCCTGGAAGAGATCAAGGGGATCAACGACACGGGGGAGACCACCGCCCAGCTCATCGGATACGAGGAGCATCTTGAGTTCAACATCGAGCTGGCCAACGGCAACCGCCAGAAAGCCTATATCGAACTGGTTGACCTTATGACCGTCTGGCTGCGCGTCAGCCTCCACCTTGATGACTATTTGAGTGCGGCGCACGAACCGCAAGCTAATCGTGTAGCAGTAGCCCGCCCGGTGGGGACGCCCTCCTTGCGGATCGGCCACGAGGTACAGCCCCGCCTCGGCTGCGAAAAGGGGGTGCAGCCATGAAGATATCGGACTGCCCAATCTGCGGAAACCAGCCTGGAACCCTTACCCTCGTCTTTAAAGGCGGGAAGAAAAAGCACTGCACGCACTGCGTTGGAAATCCTTTGTGTATGATCGCCTTGAGCGGTGAATCCATGAAGCATACGCCAATTAAGACGGAGTGGCTGCGAACCAAAACCTTGACTTATAAGGCATGGAACAAGCTGGCTCAAGAGTACAAGCCAGCCGCGGACGATGTTGACCAACTCAGGAAGTGCGTGAACGGTAACTGCTCCATCCGGGCGACGTGCGCACGGTACCACCAGGCGGCTAATGTGTTCGAGGCGAGAGGAGCGGACGGGCTCTATGATAGCCATAGCTGCCGCAAGGGCAAGTGTGACCACCATCTTGCAAAGGAGGTGCAACCATGAGCAGAGAAAAACGCTATGTGTTTCGGATGATGCTGACCCGCAAGCAGCAAAAGATTTTGAAAAATACGATTGCTCTCTTCCGGCCAACATTAAACGACGATCCGGTTCTCGCATTTCTCTATCTTGATGACGCAGCCATATCTGCTGTGATCCTCCCGAAGCCAGAACTAGCGGTCCTCATGCGGGCTATGCGCGGATCTCGCCGTCGCACTGATGGTGTCCAACTCGGGGTGATCGGATAGGAGGCATCTATGACTAAGCAACAAATCAAAAAACTTGACGCGATGCCAGACGGAACCCCTTGCACCGTCGCGATCACACACAAAGGCCGTTGTCTTGCACGGTTAGACACGGCTGTTATACGCAAGCGCGTGGAGGCACCTGTAGGCTTCGCATGGTGTATTGAGGATATTGTTCCTGCCGGAGCTAAAGTATACCTCTGCCCGGATTACAGGTTGACGATATTAGAAAACAACCACTTCCGTATCGACATTTAAGGAGGTTCCCCATGTCCGACTGCACCTTTAAACCACGAATCGTAGTAGCCCCGTCAAGCCATGAGTTTTGGCCGGAGGGTGGCTGGCATCCGATCAAGGCTGGGTGGGCTCGATTCTATGCCTGCTGCGATAAGCAGATCGTGCGCCGTGCTGTCGTTCAGATCCGCCGGGGCGGCGGGTGGGAGTTCCGCGTCTCGGAGATCACACGGAGAGGTGTTCTTGCAGTAGCTTTGCAGCCACCCTGCGAAACTGCCACCCAGCCAACCCAGTGTACCCATGCCGCAGACATGGCGGCGTGCGGGCACAGATACCAGGAGGTCGCCAATGTTTGAGAAGCGCGACATATTCAAGGACTTCAACAGGGCCGAGCAGATCAAGCGCCAAGAAGAGCGCGAGCGGCTGCGCGTCGAGACGCTGGATCAGCGGCGCCGTACAGAGAATGCGGCCATCATCCAGGCACAAGGGGAGGGTTGCTTCTTTTGTATCGACGGGGCGAAGAGCGTCAAGGAATGCGACCAGATCGACATCTGCCGCGAGAAATACGTATACCTCCCGATCTACATGGATGTCAGGAACCAGCGGCCAACATGGTGCCCCGGCTTTGAACAGAACGGGGACGGGCTGCCGGCCAATCCATCTTCCCACGAACAACACGAACAATCCACCTACGCCGAGGCTACGGCGGACAGGCACGAAACTGAACACCAGGAGGAGCTACCATTATGAACAGTGACACACGGATAGACGAGTCGGAGGATACGGTATTTACAGACAAGCAGATGGACAATGCGCTGATCGCCTTCTTATGCGGCCTGTGCATCGCGCTTGCAATGCTGTTTTCAGCCTTCGCCCGCGGCTGCAATTCTGAACCGATGGCAGCCTACTCGATGTGCGAGGAGTGCGGAGCCATCATCACGGACGCGGATCACGGGCGGTGCCAAGGAAGCGAGGTGGCCTATGGTAAGTAAGTCTCCGAAAATCAAGAACTGCAAGTGCGGTGAAGTCCCCGGGCTGATTGAGCGCGGGTTCTATTCAAAAATATCCATCAACGGGTCTGTGCTGACGAAACGTCTGTCAGATGGCTTTTCTGTGGAGTGCATACATTGCGGAGCTAAGCCGATGTTCCGATCCGGCGATAAGAAGACTGCGATTGAAGTATGGAACAAAGGGGGCAAATCATGCGAGTAGAGCAAACATCCCCGACCACGTTTGAACTCACAACCGACAACGGTTGCATCGCCCTTGCAGGATTCTCCACCGAGACCATGGGCTCATACGGTGTTTATTTCTGGCGTGGCGAGCAGATCACGAAGATGAATGCCGAGAAAGCCTTCCGCGCCGATCCGCGCGTGGAGGAGGCTATAGCGAAGTTAAGGTAAGGAGGCAATCATGGCAACACATCACGAACAGATCCTCATGCCCTGGGGCGAGAATGAGAAGGTGGACCGTGCGGCGGTCGACGCGCTGACTGCCGATGTGCCGGAGGCTAAGACCATGACACCCGGACAGGCGGCCGTGATCCTGGACTGCTGCAGATCGACCGTGGATAACATGATCCAGGAGGGCGTGTTGCTGGCCCGCGTGATCGGGAAGAATCCGACCGAGGCCAAAAAGAAAAACTGGCGGGTGATCGTTAAGATCGACAGGCCGTTTGATCCGGAGCGTAAAACGCTGCTCTCCCTCGAGGAGGCGAAGATGCTTTTCAGTAATGTGGCCGGATAACCAATTTCGACTCTCAAGTCGAGAGTCTTACAACAAGGAGATACACTAAAATGAGTACACAGGAAGTGCCTGAAGGGTACATGAAGAACAGCCTGGGGCATCTGGTCCCGGTGGACCAGGTCAAGGAGATCGACAAGATAAGAGCCTATCTGGTGGCGAATCTCGTCACAGAGGCGAAGCAGATCGCTGCAAACGTCGAACAGTTCAAGGCGTTATGCTATGAGCGGATCAAGTCGTTTATTGAGCTTGCCGCCCAGGAGCACGGCGTGGAGATCGGCGGCGACAAGGGCAATGTCACAATGACCTCGTTTGATGGCCGCTATCGTATCTGCCGGGCAAACGATGACCAGATCGAGTTCAACGAATCGATCACCATCGCCCGTGAGATGATCTTTGAACTGATCAAGCAGTGGTCGCAGGGGAGCAACGCGAACATCGTGGCAATTGTGCATAAGGCTTTTGAAACGGACAAGAACGGCCACCTGAGCGTGGCGAAGATTCTAAGCCTTAAGTCTGTCCAGATTGAAGACGCTCAGTGGAAGAAGGCGATGGACATCATCGGGGCGTCCATCCAGGTCTGGCAGACGAAGACCTATATCCGCTTTTACGAGAAAGACGCGAACGGAAAGTTCGTCCAGGTCGCTCTCGGAAACAACTAATCACAAACTAACGCCCAACGGGCACAACAACACAACGAGGATAAAATGAGTAAGTCAGAGAAGAAAGAAGCAGTGAAGCAAACGAAGCAAGCAATCACACCGGAGGTCATGTCCAACGACCCGCTCGCCAAGAACATGACGGAGGCGCAGGTCGCGCAGGTCAAGCTCATGATCGGGCAGGTCTGCCAGGATGTGGCCAACGCGGAGCTTGGCAAGTTCTTCGCCCTTCGCGCAGGCATCGGCCTGAAGGCGATCAAGGGGCAGTTTGAGCACGGGGGGTGGGAGCCGTTCCTGGCCGCCACGTTCCCCGCGAAGAGCCAGCGCACAATCCAGCGCTACATGAAAAACGCGGAGGTGTTCTTTGTTAAGTACAACCTCACGTCGGACAAGGCATGGGCGCAGATGTTCGAGATGGACGGCAAGCTGCTGGATCGCGCCGCGAGCCAGCTCCTAATCACGGACGGCAAGGATATCGCCGACCGCATCCCTGCAAAGGAGATACCGAAGGTCATCAAGCAGATGGCCGAGTTCATTTCCGACGAGGGTGAAACTATGGCGGGTGGAGCGAAGCCGCCCGTTGAGCCGCGCCAGCTCACGCCGCGTGAGCGCCAGCAAGCCGTGTCCGACCTGTATAATGGCATCCGCGGTAAGATCACCCAGGAGGTTGTCGCACAGCGTTCCTGGACGATCCTCTCGATTGAAGAGCAGGAAGGTATCGCGGCCTCCCTCCGGACGGCGTCCGAGGAGATCATGCGCAACGTGCGCAAGGCCCGTCAGTCAGAAGAGAATAAGAAGTAAAGAAAGGAACCCGCGCCATGAATACAATCCAAGCATTTGTTGACGGTGTAGAAACGCCTGTCACGGCGACCGTCGACCCGATGTTTGCCAAGCTGACTCCAGAGCATCGCGCATCCGTGTGGGCTCTGGAAGATGCAATGCGAACGATTGATAGCGCTCGCAATGTGGTCAAGGCCTGCAAGGCCGTTGCAAACGCTATGATTCATGAGCGCGGGTACTCCGAATCCATGCTCCGTAAAAAATACTACGCATGGGTTGCCGGGGGGCGCTCTTGGACAACGTTGATCAACAAGGCGAAAGCCCCGGATCGCGTCAAGGCGTTACCACGCGAGGCTGTCGAGCAGATCTACAAGGCGTATTGCGAACGAAACCAACGTTGCAGCAAACGCGCCTGGCATAACTTTATATGCGACTTGCGCCTTGGCAAGGTATTCAAAGGGCTGGGCGACTGGCGCGACCTATGGAACATGTGCTATATCGGAGAGCGCGTCCCCGAGAAGTGCCCGACTGACTGGATACCTCCGGGCATGACGTACCGCAACCTGCAACGCTATGCGAAGCTGACGCCCTTCGAGATCAAGGCGACGCGCATCGGGATGAAGGCTGCGTCCATGATGATCCCTCCAGTCTTCTCTACCCGAGCAGGGCTTGAGCCGGGGCAGATCTACCAGTTCGATGATGTGTGGCACGATACGGAGCTTGTGGCTCCAGGGGAAAGCAAGCAGATGGTGCGTCCGCTTGAGTTCGCGTGCGTCGATGTAGCCTCCACCAACAAGATCGCGTATGGCCTCAAGCCACAGATCCGCGACGAGGAGACGGGCAAGCGAGAGAATTTGAAGGAAATTGAAATGCTGTGGCTAGTCTGGCACATCCTTTCTGAGGTCGGGTATCACATAGGTGGATGCGTTTGGTGCCTTGAGTACGGTTCGGCTGCAGTCCGCGAAGAGAAGCGCCGTATTATTTCCAGGCTCACGGATAACAAGATTCAGTATCGCGACGCAGACATAATTGGCGAGGCAGTCCATAAGGGAATGTGGAACGGCACCGGGAAAGGAAACTTCCGGAGCAAGGCGTTGGTCGAGTCATCTCACCGTTTGCTTCACTACGCCTCCGCCATGTTGCCCGGTCAGACAGGCGGCAACTCGCGCACGGATCGGCCGGAGGGTCTGGACGGCCTCGAGCATTACGAGGAGAAGATACTTGCAGCTCTTCAGACGTTGGACCCGCGTCTTGTCGAGCGTATCGCCCACGGTGGTTTGAGCTGGTCGGGATATGGCCGGACGATAGACGCTATCTATAATCAGATTTATAACAGGACGGATCACAAGATCGAGGGATGGGAATCGAATGACTGGGTGGAAGCCGAGTGGTCGATGGATGGCCGTGGCGACTGGCGGTCGACGAGGGACATCCCCATGCTTCCGGTTCACATGCAGCAGGCAGCCATGGAGGCCGCACGTACAAACGGATTCACGCGCATGCGCCGTCTTTCTCCGGTAGAGGTTTGGCAGCAGTACAGGCACAACCTTGTCAAGGTTCCGTCATGGGGCATTGTAGATATCCTCGGCATGGACAACGCAAAGATCGTCACCTGCCGGAATAACCTGACTATCGAATTCCAGAATCGCAGACTCGCGCCTGATCCGATCCGGTATCTTGGAGTGGTCACGACACCGGACGGCCACACCATGCAGCTATCACCCGAGCGCGAGTATGCCCTTTTCGTCACCCCCTACAACCTGGCCAATGCTGTGATCGCCGACCGATTCACCGGGCAGGTGCTCGGGGTCGCCGACCGCTGGGCGGCTACCAATCCTCTCGACACGATCACGGTCACCGCACTGCAAGAGCATCAGGCACGTGTACGGGCCGCGCTGGTTGCCCCGATCCAGGAGCGCCACCAGGATGAGGCAGATGATCGCCTCGCGGCTATGACGCACAACGATATGATTTTGGCGCAGGGCATCGGTTGCCCGGCTCCGAAGACGCAAAAGAAAGTAACAAGCAAATCAGGCCGAAGCCTTGTCCGCGACATGGCCAGCCAGAGCACAACGATAGGAGTAACAAATGAGCAATCAACTGATAACGACGGATGGAACTAAACAGAAGATCGAAGCGTGGAGAAAATCCAAAGGCTACACAATGGCGACCATCGCCAAGCGCACAGGTTTTCATGAAGGGACAATTTCAAAGTACCTTTCAGGAACTTACCAGGGCGACGCGACCGAGATCGAGCGGACGCTGATGGACATAATTGAATCTGATTCACGCAAGCAGAGCTGGCAGGAATTCTACTTCGATACCGAAGTTACAGAGACAACGTTCGGCATGCTCGACCTGATCCGCACCTCATGCGACATTGGCTTGATCACCGGAGCGGCTGGCCTTGGCAAGTCCACTGCAAGCCGGAAGTATGCACAGCAAAACAAGACGGCGATCTTCATTGAGTTGTCCGAGGGGCTGGGTGATAACCATTCAATCATTCGTAAGCTGTTTGACTCTCTTGATGTGCGTAACTTCCATCGGGTAAAGGGTGGGCTTACACGCGGAGAGTTCCTTACGAACCGCTTGAAAAACTCGGAGCGGATAATCGTAATCGATCAGGCGCAGCGCGCGACGCTTGCCGGGCTGCGCTGGTTGTTTGATCTTCACGACGTTGCGGGTATTCCGATTGCCTTGATCGGTAACCCCGAGGTGCTAACTCGAATATCCGTATCCGATCAGCTCCACAGCCGTGTAGGCATACGGGTTGATGTTGGCGGGGTCGGCAAAAAGGATATGGACTGGCTGGATGACGCAGCCGTTACCATGCTTGAAAAGATGTGGCCAGATCACCCGAAGGAACTCCGCATAATCGCCATGGAAACAGCTCGGCAGCCTGGCCACCTTCGCCGTCTGGTTAAGCAGATCCGGGCAGGTATCCGGCTAAGCCAAACACCAAGGTGGAAGAACAAGCAAGCCGCAGCCTTCATCGAGGCCAGGACACTGATCGGAAAGCCGGAGGAAGAATAAATGACTACACGTCAAAGAGTCGCATTCTTTAAGCTGGTTGGTGACGCATTTCAAGTGTCCGGCTTTGGCTCGGATCGCGAGGCCTTCCGAAAGAAGGAAATGCAGGTGGCAATACCCGGGTGCGATAGCGTTTCCAAGATCAATACCAACGCTCGGTACGAGACCATGATGATGCATTTCGCACAGCTCGCCCAGGATGCCCGCACAATCCGCCTGTACGCCGACGCGAGCGAGCGGAGGTATAGACATGTCCTCCAGGCGATAGAAGCGGACCTGGGCTTTCTACGAGGCCACGGTTGCGGCGACGCTTACATGGCCGGCATCTATCGGAAGTCTGGCGGCCCAGATTACGCCGACATAAACGACATCCCCGAGGACAAGCTATCCTTGGTGGTTCAGATCGCCGACTCGTTTGTCCGGTCGCTCCGGCAAAAGGCAAAGCTGCGGATCAGCGACCTCCCGTCATCCGGTGCACCGTGGTTCATCCGGGGATCTAACCCCGGCGAACGAACCTGATTAAGTGCCCACCCCGATACAAGCAGGCCCGATGCAACAACCTTGCATCGGGCTTTTTTTGTACCAAACCCCCGTCACTAGCCAAGTGTAACGCGCCAGTTTGTTCCAAACCGATTCCATCCCCGTTACACGTCGCAAGTCTTTGAAATTACGCACCTTACCACAGTTTCCCGAGTTGTTCCACACCACCCGTCCTCCTCTTGCGGCGCGCTCTTTTCTTTCAGGCGTCATTCTGCTATCATGAAACGGCTGGGTTGAAAAACATGAGACTTCTTGTAAAAATACGTGTAACAGCAGCGAGGGATATCCTCTGAAGGATTGTAGAGGACTATTATGAAGACAATGACAAGCTGTTCACGTTGCGGCAAACCGGCACCCCGCCGGGATTTCATGGGACTTTGCCCGGACTGCCTGCTGGCTGCCGGACTCGGGAGCGTGGCGGATGCCACGGCAGCCGGGGCTGCAAAACATTTTGTTCCGCCTGAGATCGAAGAACTTGCGCCGCTCTTTCCGCAATTGGAGATCGACGGACTTCTGGGTTGCGGCGGCATGGGCGCGGTCTATAAGGCCCGTCAAAAGAACCTTGACCGTGCGGTCGCACTCAAGATCCTCCCGCCGGATATCGGACGCGATCCGGCATTTGCCCAGCGCTTCGCACGCGAGGCCAAGGCGCTGGCGAAGCTGAACCACCCGAATATCGTGACGCTCTACGAGTTCGGTCAGGCTGGCGACCTCTTTTATTTCCTGATGGAGTATGTGGACGGTGTCAACCTCCGCCAGCTGATCCACGAAGGCCGCGTGGCCTCGCGGGAGGCGCTGGCGATCGTGCCGCAGATCTGCGATGCGCTTCAATATGCGCACGACCAGGGCATCGTCCATCGCGATATCAAGCCCGAGAACATTCTGCTTGACCGTCGCGGACGCGTGAAGGTCGCTGACTTCGGACTGGCCAAGCTGGTCCGCTCGGCTGATCAGACAGATCAGTCGGATCGGACGGATCTGACCGATCATCCCTGCGAAGTCTCGCAGCCCAGCCTGCTCATGGGCACTCCGGCCTACATGGCACCTGAGCAGCGCGAGCATCCTGCGGAGGTGGATCATCGCGCTGACATCTACTCGCTGGGCGTTGTCTTCTATCAGATGCTCACCGGCGAACTGCCCGGGAAGTCCCTGGAGGCGCCGTCCAAAAAGGTGACCATCGATGTGCGCCTGGACGAAGTGGTCTTGCGCGCCTTGGAACAGAGGCCGGAGCGCCGCTACCAGCAGGTCAGCGAGGTGCGGACGTCGCTGGAGACCATCGGGACCGCGCTGTCGAGCAAAGCTTCCGCTGGCATGGAGCAGGCAGGCAAGCCAGGCTATGCATCAGCAATCGTCTTTCTCCTCCTCTATGCCGCATACGTGGCGATGGTCTTAGCGACCATAGACACGTTGCCGGCGCGCGTGGCCACGCATTTCGGCTTTGAGGGCCGCGCCGACGGCTGGATGAGCCGGAGCGTGTATCAGGTGTTCCAGATCGCATTTCCGCTTGTGATCAGCTTGATCTTTACAGGCACGTCAGCGATGGTTCGATTTTTCCCCGCCAAGTACGTCAATCTTCCTCGGAAAGATTTCTGGCTAATCCCTGAGCGCCGGGCATTGACGGCTGCCATGATCCGCAGCCGCATGACGTGGCTGGCGTGCCTGATGACGCTTTTCTTCGGAGGACTGCATCTGCTGACCCTTGAGGCGAACCGGGTCCAGCCGCCGCAACTGCCGATGGGCGGCCTCTTGATGGTCATGATGGCCTTTCTGATTTCGCTCATGCTCTGGGTGATCCTGCTGCTGATGCGCTTCGCTGAAACAGGAGAAGGATGTCTTCGTCCGGAGCCCTCGGCAGAGGCGCTGAAACGAAAAGGCAACAGATGGCAGAAGAAAATGGCGGAGATCGCTCTGGCTGTCGTGATCGGGTTGGCGCTGAAGCAATGGGTCATCGGCTCGTATACCATCAAGAACAACTCGCTCGCGCCTGAGATTCCTGCAGGCAGTCTTGTGCTGACTTGGAAACAGACAAAGCTGTATAAGCAGGGTGACCTGGTCGTCTATAGGATGGAGAAATGCTATTATACTGGGCGTGTTCACGAGATGGATCCCGACCAAATGCTGCTGAGCAGAAATGGCGTGTCAGACATTCGGGTCGAGCGTGAAGCGTTGGTGGGGCGTGTCATGACAGTGCTCTGGCGCGGTTCGGGAAATGTCGGTCAAAAACAACCGAGTGACGTGTCTGCGCAAGCGAATTTGCCGGCCGCTGCACCTGTAGAAGTAACACGGTCTTCACCTGAGAACCCGCGAAACGTGAGCGCTCCAATGCTAGGAATCAGTTGGGCTGAAGGTCTTTTTTTGATCGTTGGCGGACTGTTCCTTTGTGTCGTGGTGGCGACAGGCGTTCTCTTGGTGATCTGGATACGGAAAGCCAAGCCCGGTCCGGGCAAGTCAGTTGCCATTGGTTGCGGTGTGGTCTTCCTGGTTGGCATTGTGCTCCTGTTGCTCATGGCGGGTTTAAGTTTCGCATGGTTTTCTTTTACAGCAACTCCCGCGATGCACGAGGCGAACGCCCAGCAGCAAAGCGGTAAAGAGGAAATGGTTCGGCGTCACCAGCAACAGCAGATCGAGCGAGAAGAGGCAACAGATGTCAGGAGCCTGCGATGAAGCGTGAAGACAAGCCATCACCGCATGAGGTCTTTGCGACAACGCGCTGGACCCTCGTGTTGGCTGCTGGCCGCGCAAATGACACGACCGGTGCGCGTGCAGCGCTGGGGGAGCTGTGCCAGACCTACTGGTATCCGCTCTATGCGTATGTCCGTCGTCGTGGCTATTCATCGCATGATGCAGAGGACCGGGTGCAAGGCTTCTTTGCGCGTCTGATCCGCTTGAATTCACTCGCGGAACTGAGTCGCGGGCAGGGACGCTTTCGTGCCTTCCTGCTGGCCAGTCTGAAGCACTATCTGGCCGATGAGTGGGACAAGTCATCCGCTGCTAAGCGTGATGTGCGTCAGACGATCTCATGGGATGCGCTGGAAGCTGAGGAGCGCTATGCGGCAGAGCCTGCGGATCGTCTCACGCCCGAGCGGCTCTACGAGCGGCAATGGGCGTTGACCCTGCTGGAGCGCGTGGTCGGCCGTCTGCGTGGCGAGTACGAGGCATCCGGCAAAGGCGAACTCTTCCAGACGTTGCAGATCGCCGTGACCAGCGGCGCAGGTGCCATTCCGTATCCTGAGCTTGCAGCGAGGCTGGATCAGTCAGAAGGCGCGTTGCGCGTCATTGTCCATCGCCTGCGCCAGCGCTACCGCCAGATTTTGCGCGAAGAGATCGCTCACACAGTCGAGAGCCCGGAAGATATCGATGCGGAACTCGCCGACCTGCGTCGAGTGTTGGGAGAAAGCTAAAAGCTAAAAGTTAAAACTTGAGCCTTGAGAAATTTTACCGCAAAGAACGCATAGAACTCAGAGAAAAGAGAAGTATCCCTGATAACCAAAGCAAAGCATTTGGAAGTTGATCTTTGTGTTCTTTGCGTTCTTTGTGGTTAATAATTGAACCTAGCACACTGATCTCCCGCAAATTGAGTTTGTCGCATGAGAGTTGATCTGCTAATTTAATGTCATTCAGGGACACGGCAGTTATCTTTAGGGGAGGGAGATGATGATGAAATACGGATTGACACTTTTGGCTGCGTTGATGGCTCCGCTGTGGTTGCAGGCTGCTGACGGGGTTGCGGAGCGGAATGATGCGGCGTGGCTTCGTGAAAAGGGCGAGCTTATTTTTCATGACACATTCGATCGCGAGGAGGATGGCAATCTTGCGAAAGCAATCGGCAACGGATGGAACAGCGCGACCGCGAATCGTGTGCCCAACATCAAGATGGCTGACCTGGATCAGGGCATATTGAAAATCGCGAGCGCCTCCAAGGAGGCCGGACATTCCGCGCACATTCATCACGAGGCGGGGTTCACCAATGGCGGTGTCATTGTCCGCTTCAAGTTCCCGGGCCTCAGCAAAGGGGAGTCGCTTCAGCTCGGCTTCGTAGACCGCGAGACCCAAGGGGTTCATGCCGGACATCTCTGCTACGGCATCCTCACACAGAGTGCAGTCACCCTCAGCGATCACAAGACCGGGGTGATGAATTTGGAGATTCGCAAGAAACGCGAAGCATTTCTTGCCCGCAAAGAGAAGCTGCCTGCAGAGCTGGAAGCCTTGCTCAAGACCAAACAGCGCAGCGTGCCCTGGAAGCCTGACACCGAGTGGCACGAACTTGTTCTGGTGACAGAAGGCGACCAGATGCGCCTCAGCATCGACGGAAAGCTGATGGTGAGTCACACCTCCGAGGGGTTTGCGCATCCCATGAAGCGTTGGTTCAGCTTCCTCATCCCCAATACGGTCTGGATCGACGATGTGAAAATATGGAAAGTGAAATGATGTATACCTCTGCCCAAAGCCGCCGCCTTTGTAAAACTATTCGCTTAATTGGCCTCTTGTTCTTCTGCTCAGGCCCCGTATGTGCTGCTGAAAAGTCTTCAGGCTTTGATGATGCTCTGGGCACGATAGATGCCACGCTGGAAGCGCAGGCTGGCCGTGGAGCCGTGCGAACCTGGACGCCTCCCCAAAAGGGAAGTGTGCGCTTGGTTGGCTCTGTGCGGAAGCTGACGGAGAACGCGGAGGCTCTGATCGAGGTGCGTGTCGATGGCAAGAGCTGTTGGAGTCGAAAGTTCGAGCACACAGACAATCTCTGCCACGGCGTGGACATCGCTGTCCTGGACGTAGACGTGCAATCCAAGGTCGAGATCTTCGTCTCAGCAACGACACTGCCCGTGCGTGTACACACAACGTTTCAGATCATTTCCGAACCCTATCTTTCCCGCTGGAGGGCTGATGCGCAGGCAGGCTATCCGACCTGGAGCGAAGAGGAGAAAAGTCTTCTGCGTAAAAAAGGGCAGGATATTTTGCAAGCCATCCGTGAGGCCTCAAAAGAGAAACGCAACAAGATCGTGCTGCCCCCCGGCGACTATCTGTTTCATGCACGGTGGAGTCAGGCCTCTACACTGGCACGGCTTGAAAATCTGGAGATCATGGCCGAGGGCGTGACCTTCTGGTTTGAGCCGCCGCTGATCCATGGTCTTCTCTTTGAGCACTGCCGGAATGTGACGGTGCGCGGGCTGACGATTGACTTCACAATGCCCTGCTGGTTTCAAGCGCGTGTCACCGAAGTTGACCGGAAGGCCAAGACGCTTCGCGCAGCGCTCATGAAGGGCTATGAGCCTCGGACCTCCAACGGTGCGGCTGAAAACAAGGGGCAACGTGCCCTGATGTTTTACGATGCTGCAGGCCGCTTCATCAACCATCAGCACAGTCCTGGCACATGGGAGGCCTCAGAGGACGGCTCCAGCGTGCTGTGTTCCAAGATCGAGCGGGCCGGCATCCCTGCCGCGCTTCAACCCGGGGATTATGTCGTGGCGACGCTTCGCACAGGCGCTGCGCTGCGCTCGTCCGCCTGTGCAAGCATGCGTTTTGAAGGGGTGAACATCTGGTCCAGTCCTGGCATGGCAGTCTTTGAGGGCGAGGGCGAAGGCGGGAACGTCTACCATCGCGTGCGCGCCACGCGGCGTCCATTCACCAATCGCCTGCACGCCTTCGGTGCCGATATCTTCCATCTGGCCGGCACGGATCGCGGCCCGACGCTGGATCGGTGCGAACTGGCCTATGGTGCGGATGACAACTTGAATATTCATGGCAGTTTCGGGCGCGTGGTTCAGCGGGAGGGCGACCGCAGGTATTATCTGCAAGGACCGTATGCTGTCGGGGATGCCATCGAGTTCAGAAACCAGAAATCACTGGCGCTGTTAGGCTGCGCCAAAGTCACTTCCGTCACCAACACGCCCGGCGGGCCGTCGCTGGAGATCAGCGATAAATATAAAGCCAAGGGGGAGGCGCTTGTGGAACTCGACAAGACGCTGGGGCTTCCGCCACTCTCCCTCGTGGTCTTGGACAACAAACGTTCAGCGACTGGCTTTGTCCTGCGCAACTGCTGGCTGCATGATAACTTTCAGCGCACGCTGATCAACGGGTCGCCCAACGGACGCATCGAGAACAACACGTTGCAAAATGTGGGGCACGGAGTCATCGTGCAGTTTGAGACCTGGGGTCCGTGGATGGAGGGTCCTTTTGCGCGCAACCTGGTGGTGCGCAACAATCGGTTTATTGACTCACCGCCAGCGGGCGGGGTGATCACAGTCTCGATGCATCCGCCAGGAGGCGGCAGCAATGGTCGCCGCTTCGAGGCGAAGCCTGTCACAAACATGGTGATCGAAGGCAATTATTTCGGTCGCACAGCAGCCACGCCCTTCTCGATCCACAATGTCAACGGACTCTTGATCCGAAATAATGTCATTGATTATCCGGCAGGGGCGCCGCTTTCCAAAGGGCTCCACAATAGCTCGAAAGCGAACTGGCTCTATCTGCAAGATTGCGACGCCGTCTCCCTCTTGCACAACCAGACGCCGGAACGTTAGAGCTTTTTCATGTAACGTGTAGCCGTTTTTTGACAGGATTTCCAGGATTGCTTATTTTAGCGTTTATTAAGAATTGGGTTGCACCCCTTAGGTGTTCATCTAAGAGCGAAATACTTTTTCGCAAAAACCGCGAAGAAGAGCGCAAATGTCACGCCCGCCTCACCCATGAATACATGGACGGCGGAGCGAACATTTGCGCGGAGTAATCTCTAATATCCATCAGCGAAAAACTTGTTTTTCGCTGATGGATATGGAATCAGTATTTATCTGCGGGGCTATCCATTCCGCCGTCCATGTATTCATGGGTGAGGCGGATGAGATAGCCGCGCAATCTTTTAGCGGTTTTAGCGGTAGAATTAAGACGCGTTTGCCATGGCATATTGAGTTTGTCGCATGGCTGTTGATCTGGTAAAGTAGTGAAACTTTGTGACAAGGAGTCCTATGAATAAACAGATGTGGGTCAGTTATTGTTTAGTCTTGCAACTCTGTTGCGCCGTGAATCTGGGGGCGGCTGAGGTGGTATTCGACAATGAAGCCGCTGCTCCTGAGCAACCGCTCTCGCTTTGGTATCGCAGGCCGGCGCAGAAATGGGATGAAGCCCTGCCCATTGGCAATGGACGGTTCGGCGCAATGGTCTTTGGCGGTGTGGCTGAGGAGCGTATCCAGTTTAATGACGACACGCTCTTTACAGGCAAGCCTCATGATTACGCGCATAAAGGCGCAGCGAAATTTCTGCCGGAGATCCGCAAGCTCCTCTTTGACAACAAGCAGAAGGAGGCGGAGGCGCTGGCCAACAAAGAATTTATGAGCATCAACACCCACGGCACAAACCGTCAGGAGGCGTATCAGCCGTTCGGGGACCTGAAGCTTGAGTTTCCCGGGATCACGCAGGTCATGGATTACCGGCGGGAACTCGATTTGGGCCGCGCGCTGGCGCTGGTGCAATACAGGAGCAATGGCACCCTCTACCTGCGCGAGACATTCGCTTCGTTTCCCGACAATGCCATTGTCATGCACCTGACCTGTGATCAACCGGGCAAGATCAATCTGAAGGCTACGCTGCCCAGCCCGCACCCCAATACTGTTGTTAAGCGTGTTGATGGCAAAACGCTCAGCATGTCCGGCAAAATCGAGGGAGAGAATACAGGCTTTGAGGCGCGCCTGGTTGTCAAAACAGTGGGCGGGAAAATAAACGTAACAGACTTCGGAATTGAGATTACACAAGCCGATTCCGCGACCTTGATTCTGGTCGGGGCCACCAGCTATGTCAACTTCCGCGATATCAGCGGAGATCCCGCCGCAAAGAATGAGACGACGTTGAGGCAGCTTGCGGAGAAGAGTTATGTTGCGATGAAGCAGGATCACATCGCGGACCATCAAAGGCTCTTCCAGCGGGTGAAGCTCAATCTCGGAAGCACAGACCGTGCGAAGGGACCCACGAATGAACGGATCAAGTCCTTTAGCGAAGGGGATCCGCAACTGGCCGAGCTGTTTTATCAATACGGCCGGTACCTGCTGATTGCGTGCAGCCGTCCGGGCTCTCAGCCGGCCAACCTGCAGGGGCTTTGGAATGAAAGTCTCAAGCCGTCCTGGGACAGCAAATACACCATCAACATCAATACCGAGATGAACTACTGGCCGGCGGAAATCGCGAACCTCTCAGAGTGTGTGGACCCTTTGGTGGCGGCGCTGCAAGAGATCGCGGTCGCCGGTACTGTTGTGGCCAAAGAGCACTACAAGGCCAGGGGCTGGGTGATCCACCACAACTTTGACCTCTGGAAAGGGGCTGCGCCGATCAACAACGCCAACCACGGCATCTGGGTTGTCGGCGGAGCCTGGCTGTGTCAGCATCTCTGGTGGCACTATGAATTCAGCAATGATCAGAAATATTTAGCGGAGACCGCCTACCCGCTGATGAGAGCGGCGGCGCTCTTTTTTATCGATACGCTGGTTGAAGACCCGCGCAGCGATAAACACTGGCTGATCTCCGGCCCCTCCAACTCCCCGGAGAACGGCGGACTGGTGATGGGGCCAACCATGGACCATCAAATCATCCGGGATCTTTTTAACAATGTCATTGAAGCCTCAAAAGTGATGGATATTGATCACGAACTGCGAAAACACCTCATCGAGATGCGGGCGAAGATTGCTCCGAACCAGATCGGTAAGCATGGCCAGTTGCAGGAGTGGCTGGAGGATAAAGATGACCCGAAGAGTACACACCGCCATGTGTCGCATCTGTGGGGACTGCATCCCGGCGCAGAGATCCATCCGCGCACGACGCCGGAGCTGGCCAAGGCTTGCGAGGTGACGCTGGCGCAGCGAGGCGATGGCGGCACAGGCTGGTCAAAGGCGTGGAAGATCAATTTCTGGGCTCGCCTGCTGGATGGCGATCATGCGTACAAGATGCTCTCAGAGGCGTTGAAAGGCAACACACTGCCCAACTTGTTTGATACCCATCCGCCTTTCCAGATTGACGGAAACTTTGGAGCCACCTCCGGAATAACCGAGATGCTGCTGCAAAGTCATCTCGGCTGGATCGAGCTGCTGCCGGCCTTGCCTTCAGCCTGGCCGACGGGCAATGTCTCTGGCTTGCGTGCGCGCAACGGCTTTGAGGTCGACATCCAATGGAAAGATGACAAGCTCACACAAGCACAGGTCAAATCCATCAGCGGAAAGCCCTGCCGCATCCGGTCGGATGTCGCGCTCACAATCACCCATAAAGGCAAGCCGGTCACGACCACCAGCCCTGAAAAGGGACTCCTCGTGTTTGAAACAAACAAGGGGGAGTGCTATTCAATCAGCCGGGCAGGACGATAACTGCACCGTCCAATGTCATGGAATAGACGAGGGAGTAACGTGTTTGCGTCGAATAACATGAACCACCCAAATCCGCGGCTCGCCAAAGTCTCGCCATCGCAAGCTTGATGGCTGCCATGTCCAAAGGACTGGAGGGCGGGGCTGAGCCGAGCCGCCTGCGACCGCCCTTTGCGTAGCCAAGAAAAGCGGTGCCGCGCCCGTCCTACGTGTCCGGGCTTGTCACCGCACTCCAAAATGATCAATTATGTTTTCTTGTGCGTTTTTTGAACCCACGTCCTAATTCAAGTTTCGGACTTGGGACATTGGACATGGGACGTGGGGCGAGTGAACAGCTGGCAACGCTTATTGAAAAACAATTACATCCCATGTTCAGCGTGGGCTGGCGGGGTCTTGATGGTTCTTGCGATAGCGGTGGGGGGAGCAGTTCATCCACTGTTTGAAGGTGCGGGAGAAGTGGCTGTGGTCGTAGAAGCCGACGGAGAGGGCGATGGAGCGATAAAACGGCGGCCAGGCAGGGAGTTAGACAAAAGTTTCTAAAGTGCATTTTAGAAACTTTCAAAAAACAATATTTTCTAAAGTGTACTTTATTTTGTTTGCAGGAACTAAACGGGTGTGATACGCTGTAAACATTCGTGGCAGAAAGGGTGATTATGATTAACAGGCCTCTCTATTTGGAAAAACTAAAACGGCTGAAAGATAAACATCTGATAAAGGTAGTCACGGGCATTCGCAGATGCGGAAAGTCCACGATCCTCGAGATGTTTCGGTCGGTATTGAGGAGAGAGGGGGTAGCAGCTTCCTCGATTATTTCCATCAATCTTGAAGAAGGAGAGTTTCGGAATATCGCCGACTGGAAGGATCTTTATACGCTCGTCGAGTCGAAATTGGTACGTGGCAAGAAGAATTACGTCTTTCTGGATGAAGTGCAACGCATTGAAGATTTCGAAAAGGCTGTGGACAGTCTTTATGTGATGAAAAATGTGGATCTTTATATAACAGGCTCCAATGCGCATTTGCTTTCAGGGGAGTTAGCGACACTCCTCTCGGGCCGATATGTTGAAATAGCCATGCTTCCCTTCTCCTTCAAGGAGTATATGGACGCAGCAGGTAATCATACGAGTGTCGAGAAGGCCTATCCCTCTTATCTGCAGCAAGGAGGCTTTCCTTATCTGGTCACCGAGATCGGCAAGGATGCGGCAACAGCCCGGGATTATTTGTCAGGTCTCTACAACACGGTATTGCTCAAAGACGTTGTACAAAGAACAGGTTCCAAAGATGTGTCCATCTTGGAAAACATCGTGCGGTTCATGTTTGACAATATCGGGAATCTTACCTCCATACAGGGGATCAGCAACACGCTGACATCCTCAGGCCGCAAGACGACAGCTCCAACCGTGGACGGCTATGTCCGTGCGCTTTGCGATGCCTTTATTCTCTATCGGGCGAACCGTTATGACGTGAAGGGAAAGGAATATCTGAAGACAGGCGCGAAGTTCTACATGGTCGACCTTTGTCTGCGCCCGTTTCTACTGGGGAATAAGCCCGGCGATACAGGGCACATCCTGGAGAATGTTATTTATTTGGAACTGCTTCGCAGGGGGCATCATGTGTTTGTGGGTAAGTGTGGAACAACGGAAATCGACTTTGTCACGATTGATGGTTCGGAGCTGGCCTACTATCAGGTTGCCGCATCGGTTCGCGATGAAAAGACGTTGAAGAGGGAACTTGCTCCTCTTGAGTCGATCCCTGATAATCATCCAAAATATCTGCTGACATTGGACAATGATCCGCCAGCAAATTATTCAGGAATCCGCCAAGTAAACGCGCTTGATTTTTTACTCCAACATGAATAGATCGCTGCTCAATGTCATGAGTTGGTTTTGTATTTTCTTTCATGCGATTTGCTAAATTGCCATGATGAAGAGCGAATATGACCTTTCGTCAATATGAAGTCAACGGGAAAAGAGTATGGATTCCTTGGGATTGCTGGGTTGGCGGATATGTAGATTGAAAGAAAGACAATCCATGTTCAACGTCCATTAGAGTAGGGCGACGTTCTCTCCGGCGGCTGCCGGACGCCGCCGCTCTTTGCGTAGCCAAGAAAAGCGGTGCCGCGCCCGTCCTTCGAGTCCGGACTTGTCACCGCACTCCAAAATGATCAATTATGTTTTCTTGTGCGTTTTTTGACCCCACGTCCCGCGTCCCATGTCCCACGTCCTAATTCAAGTTTCGGACTTGGGACATTGGACATGGGACGTGGGGCGAGTGAACAGCCGGAAGCGCTTATGGAAAAACAATTACATCCCACGTTGAGCGTTAAAATGATTCCAAAGCTTAACGCTGAAGGGGGATAAATGAGGCAACAAGGCAATTTTCGTGTGTCGTTAAACGGCAAGGCAAACACGCGATGATTTTTGCGATACGGTTCATTGACAGGGAAGGGCACAATTGATACTCTACATGATCAGTAATTAAAGATTTGAGACATAAAAATTCGGGGAATTCGCGGACAAGGGGGGCTTCTTACAATGACGTTATGGTCTTTGGGATGCAATGCGTTTGCATCCATGCATGCTCAGCATGCAATCAAAAGGCGCTGTTTTCTTTTGGGTGTGCTGGTTTTTAGCGGTCCAGCCCCATCCAGGGGTGCAGAGCCTGCGTGGTTTGAAAAAAAGGCGACGCGGATCGATACTTATCTTGCCTGTTTGAACAATATTCAGAAGATGGAACTGGCAAAGGGGCGTGCTGTGCCTGCTTTCCAGAATGACGCTAAGCTGCCGATGATTGTCTTTCTGGATGTGATGACAGGGAACCAGACCTTGAAATTCAAACTGGATGTATCCGGCGTAGATAAGCTCTACATGGGGGCTGCCGGAGGGAGTCGCATTAAACAGATGATGGTCGACAGAGGCGACGGCATCGAGCTGCCTTTGTATTTAAAGGGCAAGCCTGAAGTGAAGGTTGATTTGTCCGATATCAAGAACATCTGGCCAAATGCAGCCAGAAACGAAGTTGAAATTAAAAGTGATGGCGAGATCACTCTGGAACTGGGCGGCCGCTACAAATGGATCTCTGGAGCGTTTAATATCACAGACGGTATGGGGTGGATCGATAACGCTTCCCGGTTGGAAAAATTCAAGACACCCTTGGCCCTACGCAAAGAGGCCTGCAGAAAAGCGGGGTTTGATGAAAAGATTCTTGGCTCGATACTGCCTTCTGGTTATGCTCCTGTTGACCTGAATAAAGCGGTGCAGATCATTGCTGATGCAGTAGATAAACGTGTTGATCCTGCTATTGTGCGTACGGTCACCCAAGCGGCAGCAGCGGTCAAAACCGGAGCGGATTATGAGCGCTTCATCAAAATGAGTGAAGTGGCAAGGCAGTATGACAGGTTTATGGGGATCAGCAAAAAAGTGGATGCTGTTAAGACTGTCCCCGGGTTGAAAATAAAATTTGATGCTACGGTTCGTAAGGCCTTTTTTCAACTGGATGTTGACGCTTTCGATTACCTGAATGATATGATTGCCATAGAGAAGAACTGGAATGACCTGATCAAAAAGACGGAGGTGATTGCCGGGTATGCGGAATCGGCCGCTCATGCGCTTGATAAAGCCAGCAGGAGCAGCCCCGCAACGGACGCAGCGAAGAAGGAGCTTTCCAGGCTCGACAAGGAGCTGGCGGGTGTTTCAGGCGATCTTGACAAGTATCTCGCGAAGTACGCTGAGATGCAGGCGGTCTTTCTTAAAGCGTTCACACGTCAGCCGATCTTTAATTTTGATGAAATATTGATCAACCGCAATCCGCCGACCAAATACAGCCACAACGGCGACCAGCATCTGGGCCGGCACAGCCGGCTCGGGAAGGGGCTGTCGATCCTTTCCGGATGGAAGACGGGGCACCCGGTGGTTCGAACCCTGTTGGAAGGCAAGATGCCGCCGGGCGCATATCGCAATCCGGATCTGAGTTATGACGGCAAACGCGTGGTCTTCGCATTTTGTGATCATACAGAACCCAATCCGAATTTTCGCCGCTATTTTCTCTATGAGGCTGCGATTGACGGGTCGTGGGTGCGTCAGCTGACCGGCACGAAGCGAGACACATTCGAGACCTGGGACGATCGCGCGACGGTTTTAATCGAGGATAACGATCCTTGTTATCTGCCGAGCGGAGAGATTGTTTTTGTCTCAACACGCTGTCAGTCCTTTGGGCGCTGTCATGGGGGGCGCTACAATCCTGCCTGGAACCTTCATAAATGTGACAAGGACGGAAATCATATTGTCCAGCTTTCCTATGGCAACGAGAATGAGGTTGAGCCGTCGGTGCTGGATGACGGACGAATCATTTTTACCCGCTGGGAATATACCAACCGCCATGAGATGTTTTTCCATAAATTGTGGTGGTGCCGGCCAGATGGAACGTCAATCACTCATTTCTTCGGAAATGATATGACCGTCCCGCATCAATTTGTTGAAGCTACAGCCATCCCGGGTAAAAATAAAATCGTTGCGACAGCGCAGGGGCATCACAGCTACAATACCGGGACAACCGTTGTGATTGACCCTCAGTTCAGCGAAAATGGTGAAGCGGCGATTGCTCATATCACGCCAGAGACACCCTACTCTGAAAGCCAGGGCTGGCCCTCCCCGCATTACAGTCACCCCTATCCGTTATCGGAAGAGTGGTTTCTGGTTTCCCGGGCCAATCATCCGGTTCCTCCGCAAGGGAAACTGCCTCCCGTGGCCGACCGCGCGATCTACTTGATTAATGCGGCGGGATTACGCGAGAAGATTTATGAAGATCCAGAAGTAGCCTCTGTTTCGCCTATTCCGATTCGGGCTCGCACGACACCGTCGGCGCTGCCGTCGATGCTGCCTGAAAAGGCGGAGCCGTTTGGATTGGTCTTCCTTCAGAATGCCTATCAGACCCGCAACGATCCCAAGGGCATTATTAAGCCAGGGATGATCAAGTGGTTGCGGATCAATGAACTGGGCGTGCAGCCCCGGGCGAGCAGGCTCTCGTGTACGATGACCGTTCCGAACGATCTTCCGAAAAAGGTTCTGGGAACGGTGCCTGTAGACGCCGATGGTTCAGCCGTCTTCAAAGTTCCGGCCAACACCTCCCTGCAAATGCAGATATTGGATGAGAACGGCATGGCGTTAATGACCGAAAAAAGTTTCTTTTATCTGATGCCAGGGGAAGTTCGCAGTTGTGTCGGGTGTCACGAAGATGAAGGGACCACGCCAGATGTGACGACTGCCGGTAAACTGGGAAAGATGCAGCAGCTTGCGATTAAACCCGCGGCAGGGCCGCAGTACAAAGGGGGAATGAGTTTTGCCCGGACCGTGCAGCCAGTCCTCGACCGGTACTGCATTACCTGTCATGGCCTGGATAAAACCGAGAAAGAGGTTAATCTGGTGTATGACACGTGGCGATATCCACAGTCGCTTAAAGCGATTGTCAGCAGAGGGCAGCATCGCATTGGGGATAAAGGGTTCAGTGGCAGCGCGTATGCTGAATACCCGGGGGTCAGTGTGAATATCAGCCGGCCTCGTAAGTTCTATGCGTATGAGAACCAGGTGGCACAGATGCTCCTCAAGGGAGAGAAGAATCATCCTAAACTGGCGGAGACCGATCGTGAAAGTTATATGCGCGTCATCGAATGGCTGGACTTGAATGGTCAGTGTTTTGGCGACCTGTTCCCGAACAGGATCGAAGATAGAAGGTTTGAAGAGAAAGGCCTTGCTGCATTGAGGGAGAACATTAAAGAAGTTTACGGAGATAAGATTGCGAAGCAGCCGGCTTCCGCACTCGTCAATGTCGCTCAGCCGGAGGAAAGCCGTATTCTGATGATGGGCCTGCCGACCCAGAAGGGCGGCTGGCAGCAGGTGAAAGCGTTCAGCGACACGAGCGATCCTAAATACCGGAAGATGGCTGCGTTGATCGACGCATGCATTATAAGAAACCCCGCCGAAAATTCAAACGGCTGGGAACCCTCCCTGATGCAAGGTGGCGGCGAGGGGTGGGTTATGGAAGCCCGAGACAAATATCTTGCAGACCTTAAAACCGCTGAGAACAAAAAATGATGGTGTGTGCGCCCCCCCTCCAGCAGGGCTGGAATAAACGGAGGAGTCACGTGGAGAAGTGTCAGTAAGTGTCAGTGAGTTGGAAAGTGTCAATAAGTCGGGGAAATGCAAGTCCTGCGTCCAAATTCAAGTTTCGGACTTGGGACATTGGATATGGGACGTGGGAAAAATAACATCGAACATTTTGGAGTGCGTGCGGCAAGCGGTATTCCGCGCGACGCCGCTTTCACGAAGCCAAGAAAAGCGGTGCCGCACTTGCCTTACGGCTTTGCTTGTCACCGCAATCCAAAAGATCTCGACATCAACTAGTTTGTGTTATTTTGTGGATTCTGTGGTTCCAAATATAGAAGTTTTTATGCCCGAGTCAACGAAACGGGGATTGAGCTTGAAAAACACTAGCGGAGCTTTGCTGTTTCAGGTAACATAATGAGAATTGTTAGATATCTTGAGGGGAGGTAGAGGATGATCGCGAGAAAAGAGAAGAAGATTCTGAAGGGCGCGTCAACACGGCGCCATTTCTTAGCCCGGACATTCCAGGCAGGCGGAGCAGTGGCCCTGCCGTACTTGATTCCGGCTTCAGCCTTAGGACGTGACGGAGCCATCGCGCCGAGCGAGCGGATCGTGCTGGGCGGCATCGGATTGGGGCCGCGCGGCAAGTTCGATCTTTCCGTTGCCATGCTTCCTGAAAAGGATGTGCAGTTCGTCGCGATCTGCGATGTCCAGCGCTCCAGGCGCGAGGAGATCAAGCGGATAGCGGACGAACACTACAAAAACACGGACTGTGTCATGTATTGCGATATGTTTGAACTGCTGGCGCGTCAAGATATCGATGCCGTGCTCATCGCCACAGGCGACCACTGGCATGCGCTGGCCGCCTTGCTGGCCGCCAAGGCCGGCAAGGATGTCTATTGCGAAAAACCCTGCGGCATGACCATCGGCGAAATCCAAGCGCTTTCAGATGGCATCCATCGTTATGGACGCATCTTTCAGGCGGGCACCCAACGCCGCAGCCAGTCGAATTTCAGGTATGCGGTGCAGATGGCGCACAATGGCTGGCTGGGGCAGTTGAAGACCTTGCACGCGTCGGTCTATGTGCCGAAGAAATCTTACACGTGGCTTCCGGGTGAACCTGAACCAGCAAAAGAAGAGTGCGACTGGGATCGCTGGCTGGGTCCTGTGCCGTGGCGGCCCTATAACAAAAAATATGTCGTTGGCGGCTGGCGCGGACATCACGACCTGGAGGCAGGCGGAAACTTCCTGGACTGGGGTGCGCATACGCTCGATCTCTGCCAATGGGCGAACCAGTCGGACCACACCACGCCGCTGGAGTTTGAGTCCACACAGAACGAGGCGATCTGCACCTACGCGAACGGGGTCAAGGTCGTGTGCGACTATCTGCCGACAGCCTTCGGAAACCGCGATCCGCAGTACCGGACCTCGACAGGAACCTGCCCAGTCCGTTTTGAAGGGGACCAAGGCTGGGTTGAGACCGGCGACAGCGGCGAGATCGCACTCTCAGAGAACCTGATGAAGATCCGCAAAAAACTCTTTCCGAACATCGGCACGAATCCAGGCTCACATGGAAGGAATTTCTTGGACTGTGTCAAGTCGCGTGCCAAAACAGTCGCGAACGAGGATGTCATGCGCAAATCGCATCTGGCCTGCTTCGCGGCGCAGCTCTCGTGGCAGTTGGGACGCAAGCTGACCTTTGATCCGGTGAAAGAGGAGTTTGTCAACGACGACGAGGCCAACCGCATGCGGAACCGCGCCAGCCGGGAACCGTGGGCATTCAACATTTGAGGTGACACTGTGGAATATGGGGAACAAACGGGAAAGCAACGTTTATCACCGAATGAACCGAATGGAACGAATTGGAATTGGTTTAATTAGGTGAATTAGGTGAAAAATTGAATTTATCGACAAGGAGATCGTATGAGATTTGATTATGGCTGCCGTACAACATGTTTTGCTTTTCTGTTTTCACTTGCGACCGCACTGACGTGTGTCGCTGGAGGAGATGCAGAGAAGACGAAGAAACTTATCGAGGTTCTGAAGTCCGATGCCGATGTCTTCAGCAAGGCGCGCGCCTGTCAGCAGGCTGGCGAGTTTGGAACTGCTGAAGCGGTTCCTGCCTTAGCCGCGCTGTTAGGCGACGAGAAGCTTGCGGCTTATGCGCGGAGCGGACTGGAGAATATTGCTGACCCCTCTGCTGCGGCAGCCTTGCGCGCCGCGCTGGGCACGCTTCAAGGCGTACGCTTGGCCGGGGTGGTCACTTCATTAGGCGTGCTGCGGGATACGCAGGCAGTCGAAGCCTTGAAAATACTGGCAGCAGACTCAGCGAAGGGTGTTGCCAAAGAGGCGTTGTTCTCCTTGGGGAGAATCGCCGATGCTGCCAGCATCGAGACGTTGCGCACGGCGTTACGTTCAGGTCCTGCTGCCTCGCGCCCCGATGCGGCTGCAGGATGTCTGCTGGCTGCGGAGCGGCAAATGGCCCTTGGGCAGACCGAAGGCGCCAAGGCTCTGTACGACGAAGTGCGTGTGGCGGAGCTGCCGGCATCGTATCGCAGCGGCGCGACGCGGGGCGCGATCCTGGCGCGCAAGGAGAAAGGGCTTGCCTTCTTAGTCGAGCAGGTCAAGTCCAATGACCCTGTTGCACAACAAGCGGCTTGTCAGACCGCGCGTGAGTTCCCCGTGAAAGAGGTGACCGCCGCGCTGGTGGCGGCATTAGCAGGGGCGAGCACGGACGAGCAGGTGCGTCTGCAGGCCGCGCTGGAGGTGATCTCTTTCCAGCCCTTGTTCAACGCCAAGAACTTTTATGGCTGGGAGGGGGACACGACCAACAGCTTCCGTATTGCGGAGGGGGCCATCGTGGGCGGCAATCTCCAAAACAAGATTCCTCGCAACGAGTTTCTGGCGACGACGCGTTTCTATACCAACTTCATCCTGCGCGCAGCGTGCAAGATTCTGGGGCCGTGCAATGCCGGCATCCAGTTCAGGACCCAGCGGATTCCGAACCACCACGAGGTCAAAGGCTTTCAGGCCGACATGTCGGTGGGCAAGGACGGCGGATATTGGGGCAAGCTCTACGACGAGTCGCGCCGCAACAAAATCCTGGGCGTGAGCGAGAACCGGGCGCAGATGATCGAGCGTCTCAAGGCTGACGACTGGAACCAGTATGAGATCCGCTGCGAAGGGCCGCGGATACAGCTCTTCGTCAACAACGTGCGTACGCTCGACTACACCGAAACCGATCCGGCGATCCCGCTCTTCGGCATCATCGCGGTGCAGATCCATGCGGGTCCGCCGAGCGAGGCGTGGTACCGGAATATTTCGATTGCAGAGTTGCCGTGAAGAGAATACGGAACCACAAAATCCACAAAAAGCACAAAAAGCAAAATTTATTTATATGAGGGGGATACGAACATGAACAAGCAGAGCGGCGTTGTTATGGCCACTTTACCATTTTATCTGTTGCTTGTGCCGCTTGCCACGCTGCATGCAGCGGACATCGATGCGAAGACCCCGGCGTCGGCCGCGAAGGACGGATGGACGCTGAGCTTCAGCGAGGAGTTCGAGGGCCAGCAGGTTGACACGAACAAATGGTTTATCAAGGACCAGAAGGAACGTCTGGCGAAGAACGTGTCCGTCTCAGCCGGGAACCTGCGGTTGCTTACACGCCGCAGCGAGAAGGAGTGGACCAGCGCGTGGCTTTCAACCAGGACGTTTCGTCAGAAATACGGCTGGTTCGAGTGCCGCTTCCGCATCGCCGGAGCGGCCGGACTGAACAACGCGTTCTGGCTGAACACCCCGCCGGAGCGGCTGGCGCTGAAGGATCCCACCCTCGCCCGCTTTGAGATCGACATTGTCGAGGCGCATTACCCGCACGAAGTATCGATGAACCTGCACAACTGGAAGGGCAAGCACACCGGAAGCGGTCAGAAGCATAAGGCCGAAACAGATCTCAGTAAGGATTTTCACGTGTACGCCTTGGAGTGGACTCCAAAAGAATTGAACTGGTATTTCGACGGAAAGAAGGTCCGCACGCTTGCCCATACCATCTGCACGGCGGAGCAGGAGGTCCTGCTCAGCACCAAGGTTGCCTCGTTTGCCGGAAAGGCCAGCTCCGCCCTGGAAGGCAAGAGCATGGATGTGGATTACGTGAGAGTCTACAGGAAGAAGGAATAAATCTGAATATTAACAGGCACGCTGCCAAAAAGATGGAGAAAAAACAAACATCATGAAAACCGCACACGCACTTCTGACCGCCCTGATGCTCTTGCCGCTGGCCGCGCAAACGGCTGAACTGAAACTCGCCGCGCTATTTTCCGATCACATGGTTCTCCAGTGCGACAAGCCTGTTCCGATCTGGGGCTGGGCGCCTGCAGGCGAGGCCGTGAAGGTCGAGTTTGCCGGACAAACAAAAAAAGCCGTTGCGGATACAAATGGCAAATGGACCGTAAAACTGGATCCGCTCAAAGCCTGCGCTGAGCCTCGCGAGTTGAAAGTGGGTGGACTCGTCATCCGCGATGTGCTTGTCGGCGAGGTTTGGCTCGGTTCAGGACAATCGAACATGGCCATGGGCGTTAACAGAGCCCGCGATTATAGTACGGAGCAAGCCGCTGCTAAGCTGCCGCTGATCCGTATGTTCAAAGAGAATTCCGCTGCTGCAAATCAGCCGCAGTCCGATGCCAGCGGGCAGTGGGTGGTCTGTTCGCCGGAGGCGGTCGGTTCTTTTTCCGCAACGCTTTACTTTTTCGGCCGCGAACTGTCCCGCGAACTGAAGGTGCCCATGGGATTGATCAACTCGTCAGTCGGCGGCACGCCCATCGAATCATGGGTGGCGGAGGACGTCCAGAAGCAGGTGCCGGAAATTCAAGCAGCTGTCGCCAAGCCGACCCGAGTGGTTGCAGCGGTGGATGAAACGCAGGCGAAGGCGAACTACGCCAAGGCCCTGGCGTCGTGGAAGGATCAGGTTGCCAAGGCTAAAGCGGCGGGGCAAAAGGTACCCCGGAAACCAGTTGATCCATTGGATCAGGCGAAACGCAAGGGGAATGTGGGAGGCTTGTTCAACGGCAAGATAGCGCCGCTGATTCCTTATGCGATGCGGGGCGTTGTGTGGTATCAGGGCGAGGCCAATTCGCACCCCGGCAAAGGACTGCTCTACCAATACCAGTTGCCGTTGCTGGTGAACGACTGGCGCATGCGATGGGGCGAGGAGTTTCCGTTTGCATGGGTGCAACTGCCAAACTTTACTCGCGAGGGCGATGATTGGCAGCTTGTGCGGGAGGGCATGCTCAAGACCCTGAGACTGCCGCATACCGGCATGGCCATCACGGTGGACATCGGCGATCCGACGAATATTCATCCGCAGAATAAGCAGGAGGTCGGCAAGCGGCTGGCGCTCTGGGCGCTTGGCGACGTGTATGGCCGCAACGTGATCGCGACCAGCGGTCCGCTGCCAGCAGGACATGAGGTGCGCGGTTCTGAGATCGTGTTGTCGTTCAAGCATGCCAATGCCGGCCTGAAGGCGAAAGAGGGCGCACTGAAGGGCTTTGTCATTGCAGGCGAGGACAAAAAGTGGATGCCCGCGCAGGCGGTTATTCAAGGTGATAAGATCATCGTTTCAAGTGGCGACGTGAAGAAGCCTCTAGCTGTGCGCTATGCGTGGTCGGGAAATCCAGACTGTAATCTCTACAACGGCGCAGGTCTTCCAGCCTCGCCATTCCGCACGGATGATTGGAACTAGGAGACTATCGGGATGAAACAACCTTTCCACACTCACATGGTCAAGCAGTCGCTTCTCATCACAACCCTGCTGATTGCGCCGCTGACCGCGCTGTATGCGCAACAATCCGCATCAGGACAAAAAAATGCCGGGGCTGGGACAGAACAGCTGGAAGGGTTGCTGACCGACGAAGTGAAAAGATCACCCGCCGGATCATTAATTCCAAGCGACTTGATGACCTCGGCGCTTGCGGGGCCGATGGTTCATGTTGAAAATCTTGTCTTTGCTGTGCGGGGAATCGGGAGCGACGGACACTGGTATGCCAATTTCGGGTACTGGGTGTCTGATGCGAACAAGATGCAGTATGGACCTGCCGGCGGGCAATTATGTCTGCTGAATCTGCGCAGCGGGCGCGTGACGGTCCTGCTGGATGAACCTGAGGGAGGGGTGCGGGATCCGCAGGTGCATTACAGCGGAAGCAAAATAATCTTCTCCTACCGGAAGGGAGGCAGCAAGAATTACCATCTTTATGAAATCAACACAGACGGTTCGAATCTGCGGCAACTGACGGATGGCGACTATGATGAGCTTGAACCCATCTATCTGCCGGATGGAGATATTTTATTCTGTTCGTCCCGCTGCAGGCGCTGGGTGAACTGCTGGTTCACACAAGTGGCTACGATGTATCGCTGCGATAGCGATGGAAAAAATATCATCCCGCTCTCCTTCAATATCGAGCAGGACAATACGCCCTGGATGCTGCCTGACGGCAGGGTCCTGTTCATGCGCTGGGAATATGTGGATCGCAGCAGAGTCCAGTACCACCATCTCTGGACCATCAATCCTGACGGAAGCAATCAGATGGTCTATTTCGGCAACATGCACCCTGGCACAGTCTACCTGGATGCCAAGCCCATCCCGGACTCCGACAAGGTGGTGGTCTCCTTCTCTCCCGGTCACGGAAAAAAGGAACATGCGGGCCCGATCGGTGTGATCTCGCCGAAAGCAGGGCCAGATGATCAGCGCTTTGCGAGTCGCATCACCAAAGAGGACGACTGGCGTGACCCCTGGGCGTTTTCAACCAACTGCTTCATAGCAGTACGCGAAAAGAAACTTTGGATCATCGATGGCTCCGGGCGGGCGGAGCCTTTCTATGCACTGCCTGAAGCACTCAGTCATCTGGATTTGCACGAGCCGCGGCCTGTGCAGCCCCATCCGCGTGAACCGGTGATTGCCTCCAAGACGGACGCTGGCGAGGTGACCGGCAGGCTGGCGCTGATGGATGTGACCCGGGGACGCAATATGGAGGGGGTCAAGCCGGGGGAGATCACGAAGCTGCTGGTCCTGGAGACGTTGCCCAAGCCCGTCAACTTCAGCGGCACCATGGAGCCGATCAGCTTGGATGGGACATTCACGTTGCCGCGCATTCTCGGGACAGTTCCTGTGGAGCCGGACGGCTCTGCGTATTTCGAGGTACCGGCTGGGCGCCCCCTCTTCTTTATCGCGCTGGATCGCGAGGATCTGTCGGTCAAGCGGATGCAGAGTTTTGTCAGCCTGATGCCGGGGGAGTCCACCAGTTGCTATGGCTGTCATGAGAGCCGGACGGAAGCCGCGAGTTCCCGTGTTGTAGCACGGGCTCTGAAGCGGGAGCCCAGCCGCATAACGCCGATCACCGATGCGCCGGCTGTCTTTGATTTTCCGCGCGATATCCAGCCGATCCTCAACAAGTACTGTGTCCGGTGCCACGACAACGAGAAACGTTCAGGCAAGGTGGTGTTGACAGGGGATCGCGGTCCCCAGTTCTCTGTCAGCTATGCCACGTTGATGCTCCGCAACCAGGTCTCGCATGGAAAGGATGGACGCTCCAATATCGCGCCCCGCCGCATCGGGAGTTCGGCAAGTGCGTTGATGAAGAAGATCGCCGGGAACCATCATGACGTCAAGGTGACCCCGCTCGAAGCCAAGTGGATACGGCTCTGGATCGAATCCGGGGCGCCATACGCGGGAACCTACGCAGCACTCGGCACGGGCATGGTGGGCTGTAGAATACCTGAGGCTGTACTTGAGACGCGTTGCGAGAGCTGCCATGTGTCCAAGAGCAAGAAGAAGGACCCGGATGACGCATTCAAGACCCATCGAGAGCTGCTCTTCAACCTCTCACACCCGGAGGCCTCGCTGGCCCTCCTGGCCCCGCTTTCGAAGGAGGCAGGAGGACTGGATCTGTGCAGGGCCATGACCAACGGGCAGGTCTCTGCCAGGCAGTCGGCACAGGTATTCTGCTCCACCAATGATCCCTCGTATCAGAAGATCCTCGCCACGATTCGCAAGGCCGGCGAGCATCTGAACAAGATTAAGCGCTTCGACATGCCGGGGTTCATGCCTAACGTACCGTACATCCGTGAAATGAAACGGTTCGGAATTTTGCCAGCAACGCTGGGGCCCGACGAGTCCGTGGATGTCTATGCGACCGATGAGAAATACTGGCGCTCCTTCTGGTTGCAATGATGGGGATAAACCGACTTGTAACTTATAGCTACGGATTGGGCGGATTGAGAAATTGTTACCGCAAAGAACGCATAGAACTCAGAGAAAAGAGTAGTATCCCTGATAGCCAAAACAAAGCATTTAGAAGTTGATCTTTGGGATCTTTGTGTTCTTTGCGGTTAAATTGAATTTATTGAAAGACCTGCCATGAAAAACACGCTCACATATCTCGTCGTTTTGCTCTTGTCACCACAAGCAGCGCTACACGCTGCCGAGGCGCCATCGCTTCCGCCACCGAATTACATCGGCCCGCCATTGCCGGAACATGCGGTCACCAACCGCGCGTTCCAGGGCATTCCGAGCCTGGCTGTGGCTCCAGGCGGACGCTTGTGGGCGACCTGGTATGCAGGCGTGACCCCGGGCGAGGATTCGAACAACTACGTCGTGCTCAGCACCAGCGGCGACGGGGGGGCGACATGGACCGAAGTGCTCATTGTCGACCCTGATGCGGCTGGCCCGATCCGCAGTTTTGACCCTGAGGTGTGGATATCGCCGGACAGGCGTCTGTTTTTCTCATGGTCGCACATGGACAAGAGCCGTCACGATGTCGAGCTGGGCGTCTGGTGCATTGAGACAGGCGAACCGGATGCTGCGAATCCGGCGTGGTCAAAGCCTCGCCGCCTCAATGACGGGGTGATGATGTGCAAACCGCTCGTGCTCTCCTCCGGCGAATGGCTGCTGCCAATCTCGACGTGGCGCGAGCACGACAACAGCGCACAGATGATCGTCTCCGCTGATGCGGGCAAGACGTGGTCGCTGCGCGGCGGCTGCAATGTGCCCGTGGCAGACCGCCAGTTCGATGAACACATGTTTGTTGAACGCAAGGACAGTTCGCTCTGGTTGCTCGTGCGCACGAAGTATGGCATCGGTGAAAGCGTCTCCACGGATCGCGGCAAGACGTGGCCGGAGTTGAAACCATCGGCGATTCTTCATACGCCATCGCGTTTCTTCATCAGCCGCCTTGCTTCGGGAGCGTTGCTTCTTATCAAACATGGTCCGCTCGACACCCGCACCGGACGCTCGCATCTCACGGCCTATATTTCCAAGGATGATGGCCAAACATGGGGCGGCGGACTGATGCTCGATGAACGTTCCGGAATCTCCTATCCCGACGGACAGCAGACACCGGACGGACTCATCCGCATCATCTACGACTACAATCGCGTTTCGGATCGCAACATCCTCCTGGCCTTCTTCCGCGAAGAAGATGTTGCTGCTGGTAAGCACGTCAGTGCTGACGTGCGACTGCGCCAACTCGTGAGCAAAGCTACTGGGGGGCGCGAGAAAGTAGTCGTGAAGGTGTCGGTGAAAGACAATCGCGAGGGTGAGCCACTACGTGCCAAGAACCCTGGCACGCTCACCAGTGCGGATGCCACAGCGCAGCCCTTCGTGTCCGGAGTTAAGCTCTTCACGGATCGCAACTATGTAGCCGCTGAAGTGCCCGAGGCCTTAAAGTCCGCGCACGTTCTGCCTATCGCGATGAATGGAAAGAAGAGCCTGACATGCAAGCGTGCCGGCACGGTTTGGTTTCTCACGCCCGTGCCGGAACGCAATAATGACACCCAATCGCAAGCGCTCATAGATCAGGGCTTCAAGAAGGTCGCAATTCCCGAAGTGCGGCTCTTCAGTCCGCAATCGCCTGCCAACTTTTGCACGCTCTATCAAAAAGAGTGTGTCGCTGGAGAAACCATCCTCATCGGAAAATGGGCCGTGCCGATCTTCATCCCCTAAAAGAAATTATAGACAAGCCCACCGCCCGGGGCGGGGCAGTAGCAGTCGGCAGTAGCAGTCGGCAGTACGCGCCCCGGGAATAAACGAGGGAGTAACTTTTTTTTGCATCGAACCACACGAACCACGCGAATGAATACGAACATCCATCTTCGCCAAGGCCAGCCGGTGCTCTGGTATCCGGACCGGAAGTTCTTCCTGCTGGGTCGCATCATCAACGACGAGTGGTTTAAGGAGGGACACCCATGAAGTACCGGACGACTGCCGTGTTGCTACTTGCTGACTGTGAAGCCCGCGGCTAGAACATTTAGAAAAAGGGTAGTCGTTGTTTTCGACAGGATTGACAGGATTTAAAGGATGGGTTACTTTTGTCGGCTGAGCCATGTTGCAAATCAGCACGGTATTGATTAAAATCGCTTTGCCCAAGTCTTGAAGAAGTGGTACCATTGGGATAATTTAAAACTTTTGGAAGACTAATTGCACCTGCATGAATAAAAAAGACCTGAGTGAGCGCGACATCTGCACGAAGTTCATCACGCCTGCCTTGGAAAAGGCGGGCTGGGATGTGACGACGCAGATCCGGGAGGAGTTCCCGCTCACCAAGGGAAGAATCATTGTCCGGGGCAAACTCCATACCCGCGCCACGCTGAAACGGGCGGACTATGTCTTGTTCTATAAGCCCAATATTCCCATCGCTGTCATCGAAGCCAAAGATAACACCCATTCCTTGGGCGATGGCATGCAGCAGGGGCTCAGTTATGGGGAGCTGTTGCAGGTCCCCTTTGTCTTCAGCTCAAACGGGGACGGCTTCCTCTTTCACAACAACATCGCTTCAGACGGCATCCTTGAACGCGAGTTGTCCCTTGATGAGTTTCCTTCCGCTCAGGCCCTCTGGCAGCAGTGGGCTGCCCAGCGCGGACTGAATGAACGCCAAAATGAACTGGTCACGCAGGATTATCATGGCGGCGGCAGCGATAAGACTCCACGCTATTACCAGTTGCTGGCCATCAATAAAACGGTAGAGGCCATTGCCAAAGGCCAAAACCGCATCCTCTTAGTGATGGCGACCGGCACAGGCAAAACCTTTACCGCCTTCCAGATCATCTGGCGCCTCTGGAAGTCCAAGGCCAAGAAGCGCATCCTCTTTCTGGCAGACCGCAACATCCTGGTCGATCAGACTATGACCAATGACTTCAAGCCCTTCGGCTCGGCCATGACCAAGATTCAGAAGCGTCAGGCCAACAAGTCCTATGAGATTTATCTCTCGCTCTATCAGGCTGTCACAGGTAACGAGGAAGAACGCAACATCTATAAGCAGTTCAGTCCCGACTTCTTTGACCTGATCGTGATTGATGAATGCCATCGCGGCAGCGCCGCCGAAGACTCGGCCTGGCGCGAAATCCTTGAATATTTCACCTCCGCAACCCAGATCGGTCTGACCGCCACGCCCAAGGAGACCAAGGAGATCTCAAACATCGACTACTTTGGCGACCCCATCTACACCTATTCGCTGAGGCAGGGCATTGATGACGGCTTCCTCGCGCCTTACAAAGTCGTGCGCATTGACTTGGACAGGGATCTTGAAGGGTGGCGTCCAGAAAAGGGAATGCTCGACAAGCATGGAAACCTGATCGAGGACCGTATCTATAACCAGAAGGACTTTGACAAGGCCTTGGTTCTGGAAAAGCGCACACAGCTCGTCGCCAGGAAGATCAGCGAGTTTCTGCGCCAGACCAACCGCTTCGACAAGACCATTGTCTTCTGTGACAACATCGATCACGCCGAGCGCATGCGCCAGGCGCTTGTGAATGAAAACAGCGACCTCGCCTCCCGCAATCCCAGATACGTCATGCGCATCACCGGCGACAACGAAGAGGGCAAGGCCGAACTGGACAACTTCATCTTTCCGGAGAGCACCTACCCGGTCATCGCCACGACCTCCAAGTTGATGAGCACCGGCGTGGACGCCCAGACATGCAAGCTGATCGTCCTCGACCAGCGTATTCAGTCCATGACCGAATTCAAGCAGATCATCGGACGCGGCACCCGCGTCAACGAGGACTACAACAAATACTTTTTCACCATCATGGATTTCAAAAAGGCCACGGAGCTCTTTGCCGATCCCGACTTCGATGGCGACCCTGTCCAGATCTATCAGCCCAAAGACGATGAATCTCCTGTCCCTCCCGAGCTGCCTGAAGAGCCTTTCCCCGGCGATGAACCCTTATATCCAGAGCCAAGCGATGAGCAGGTGCCCATCGGCGTATCTGTTGACAAATCAGACATGGTCGCCTATGGGGTGCGCCGCTATGTGGTTGACAAGGTCGAGGTCAAGGTAGTCGCTGAGCGCGTGCAGTACTTTGATGCCAAAGGTAAGCTGATCATTGAATCGCTGAAGGACTACACCCGAAAGACCCTGAAGCGCGAATTTGCTTCCATGGACGATTTCTTGAAACGCTGGAGTAACGCCGAACGGAAACAGGCTATCATCGCCCAGTTGGCCTCCGAAGGCGTCTTCTTTGACGCCCTGGCCGAAGAGATCGGACGCAAATCCGGCAAACAATTTGACCCCTTCGACCTCGTCTGCCATATCGCATGGGATATGCCTGCCCTGACGCGCAGCGAACGTGCCGAGCAGGTCAAGAAGCGCAACTACTTTACGCGGTATGGCGACCAGGCCCGCCGCGTGCTGGAAGCCTTGCTGGACAAATACGCCGACGAAGGCGTCGAGCATATCGAAGAGACGCAGATCCTCGCCATCGCCCCCTTCACGGACTTCGGAACGCCCATGGAAATTATCCGAGCCTTTGGCGGACGGGACAACTACCTGCAAGCCGTCCGTGACCTTGAACAAGCCCTTTATAGCGCCTAATACATCACTTTGGAGACTAACACATGCCCATCGGTTCACTGATCAAGACGATTCAAGACATCATGCGCAAAGATGTCGGCGTCGACGGCGACGCCCAGCGCATCAGCCAGATGGTCTGGCTGCTCTTCCTCAAAATCTTTGACGACAAGGAACAGGAGTGGATGCTCACGGTCCCCGGCTACAAGTCGCCCCTTCAAAGCCGTTTCCGTTGGTCGAGCTGGGCCAAGGATGACGAGGGTATGACGGGCGAGGAACTGATCGACTTCGTCAACAACGACCTCTTCCCTGCGCTCAAGCTGCTGGCGACCAAAGCCGGTGTCTCCCCGCATGGCAAGGTAGTGGGCTCAGTCTTCGAAGATGCCTACAACTACATGAAGTCCGGCACCTTGCTCCGTCAGGTCATCAACACCATCGAAGTGGATGTCGATTTCAACTCCTCCAGCGACCGCCACCTCTTCAACGACATCTACGAAAAGATTCTCGCCGACCTCCAATCCGCCGGCAATGCAGGCGAGTACTACACGCCCCGCGCCGTCACCCAGTTCATGGTGGACATCCTCAAGCCTCAGCTTGGAGAGACCATCCTCGACCCGGCCTGCGGAACAGGCGGCTTCCTGACCTGCGCCATCGAGTTCTTAAGCAAGCAGGTCAAGACGCACGAGGACCGCACCACACTGCAATCCTGCATCCAGGGCGTGGAGAAGAAACCGCTCCCGCACATGCTCGCCATGACCAACATGATGCTGCATGGCATTGATGTGCCCACCAACGTCCGCCACGACAACACCCTCAGCCGTCCGCTCAAGGACTACGGACCGCGCGACCGCGTGGACATCATCATCACCAATCCGCCCTTTGGCGGCATGGAAGAGGACGGCATCGAGAACAACTTCCCGAAGAAATACCAGACCCGCGAGACTGCCGACCTCTTCATGGCGCTGATCATGCACCTCTTAAAACACGACACCGGACGCGCCGCCGTGGTGTTGCCTGACGGCTTCCTCTTTGGCGAAGGCGTCAAGACCTCGCTCAAACGCGAACTGCTCGAAGAGTTCAACCTCCATACCATCGTGCGGTTGCCTAAGGGCGTCTTCAGTCCCTACACCAGCATCTCCACCAACGTCCTCTTCTTTGAAAAGGGCGGACCCACCAAAGAGGTCTGGTTCTTCCAGCATCCGTATCCGACAGATTACAAATCGTACTCACGGTCCAAGCCCTTGACGATTGAAGAGTTCGACCTTGAAAAGAAGTGGTGGGGTGGGGCGACGCGCAAAGGCCGCAAAGCCAGCGAACACGCCTGGAAGATCTCCGCAGAAGCGCTGGCCGAACGCAACCACAACCTTGACTGCAAAAATCCGCACGAAGTTGAAGTCACCCATCGCGACCCCGAAGAGTTGATGCAGGAATACCAGGAAATTGTTAAAGCACTCCACGCCACCCAGAGCTCCCTCAAGCAGGAACTCATCGCCGCCCTCGGAGGGCCCCGCTAATGGAAATGATTGCGAAGAATTGCCTTATTCAAAATTCGATGTTCGATGTTGAGCGTTCGATGTTGGATGATCGTTTTCCCCATTCGTGTGGTTCGCGCTATTCGATGCTAAAAAATCTCCCCTCCATTTGTACCCGCTCTGCCGCCGCTGGAGGGACGCGCTCTGTCGCGTCCGCCTCCTTACATCCTCATCTCTCTAGTTCTCTGCGTTCTTTGCGTTCTTTGTGGTTAAATAAAGAAGCTGTCAACCACCGCCAGTCACTTCTGCCCCAGGAGGCTTTCGCGTGAAAACTCTCCTCGAACGCCACTTCGATACCGCCTTCGATGCCCCAGACGGCATCAAACGCCTGCGCGAGCTGATCCTCTCCCTCGCCATGCAAGGCAAACTCGTCAAGCAAGACCCCAACGATCCGCCCGCCTCAGAATTGCTCAAAGAAATCGAAGCCGAGAAAAAGCGCCTCATCAAAGCCGGCAAAATCAAACAGCCCAAACTACTGCTTCCCGTCAAACTCGAAAAAGTCCCTTACAAATTGCCAAAAAGTTGGGAATGGGTAAGGTTTGGAGCCATTTCTCAACACAATTCTGGAAAAACACTTGATAAGGGACGTAATACTGGCGAACTTCGAGACTATATCACTACATCGAATCTTTATTGGGGGCGTTTTGAACTTACTAATGTCCGCCAAATGCCGATAAAAGATAGTGAGATAGAAAGATGTATTGCTCGAAAAAATGATCTTTTGATTTGCGAAGGTGGTGAGGCAGGTCGAGCCGCAGTATGGGATTTTGCCTCCGAAGTTTGCTTCCAGAATCATGTACATCGAGCACGTTTCTATAAAAATATTTCGCCCTATTTCGCGTTTAGGTTTTTTGAAAAATTAAATGAAACTGGCGAAATCAACCAGTATCGTCAAGGTGTTGGCATTTCAAATATGTCCAGCAAGGCGCTTGCTTCAATTGCCTTCCCTCTCCCGCCTCTCGCCGAGCAACATCGCATCGTGGCCAAGATCGACCAGCTCATGGCCCGCTGTGATGTCTTGGAGAAGCTACGTGCGGAGAGCGATCAGAAACGGCTCGTTGTCCACGCCGCCGCCATCCGTCAACTGCTCGACCCAGCCTCACTGCCCTCGCGCCCGCAGCATGTGCAACACTTCCTCTTCTCCCACTTCCCCGAACTCTACGCTGTCAAAGAGAACGTCACAGAACTCCGCAAAGCCATCCTCCAACTCGCTGTCATGGGCAAGCTCGTTCCCCAAGACCCCAAAGACCATCCCGCCTCCGAACTCCTTAAAGAGATAGAAGCCGAGAAAAAGCGCCTGATCAAAGCCGGCAAAATCAAGCAGCCCAAGCCATTGCCCCCCATCAAGCCTGAAGAGATCCCGTTTGAATTACCAAAGAGCTGGCAGTGGGTGAGACTGGGGGAGATTGTCTCGCTGCTAGGAGATGGCATTCATGGAACCCCAAAATATGACGAAGCCGGAGACTATTTTTTCATCAATGGAAACAACCTCAATGATGGAGTAATTGATTTTAAAACAAATACTAAGCGGGTTTCATTTTCTGAGTTTCAAAAACATAAAAAAGAACTAACAGACAAAACAGTCCTGGTCTCAATTAACGGAACCATTGGAAATGTTGCTTTTTATAACGGCGAGAAAGTATTGCTTGGAAAGAGCGCTTGCTATTTCAATCTATTTTCGCAGATTGAAAAGCAGTATATTAAGAAGATGATCCAATGTGACTATTTTGTTAATCATGCATTCGGCACAGCGACAGGTACAACAATAAAGAACGTATCGCTAAAAACGATGAGAGAATTTTGCGTTCCTCTCCCTCCTCTCGCTGAGCAGCATCGCATTGTGGCCAAGGTCGATCAACTCATGGCCCTGTGTGACGCCATGGAAAATCAGATCACCTCCGCCACCCACAAACAAACCACCCTCCTTAATGCCCTGCTGAAAGGGTTGTAAACTTCGCTACATAATCAAGAAAAAGAGGATAATATGAGCAAATGTATTGTTGCAAATTGCCAGCTTGAAGCGAATTACAATGATTCCAAATGCATCCTCCATTGCGAGAAGAAAAGTTATTCAGAAGATTTTCAACAAGCATCTTTATTGCCAAGCTTCTTTTCCGCTTTAGTTGATAACATTGTTGAACAAACCTTTAAATATGAAAAGGAAGAAGGTCTTAATCGGAAAGAATTTCTTAAAAGTTATCTGGTTAGCAATATAAATACATTTGATATAGACAAATTAACTAAATCAAGAGCATATAGCTTCTCCTCTATTTGTTTCTCAGGGAGAGATGCTAAAGATAAATTCGACTATCTACAAGTACTTAATAAACTTGGTCAGATTCAATTTAACAAATGCAAATTCAGCGATATAGGATTGGATATTAAAGGTGCAAAGTGTTTTTTTCAAGAATGCGAGTTTCTTGAGAATTGGCTAATTTATGACCTACAAATGTTGCCTTCTAATAAAAATACCCTATATCAACATTGTACATTTAAGAAAGATGTCGACACTTGTTCAGAAACAGAAAATAGATGCACCATCACCAGTCCTTTGTTTTATTACTGTACATTCTCAGGAAATGTTAATTTTGAAGCTGTCGACTTTAAAGAACCTTTGTTTAGCGATGAGCAGCCGAAGGGGAACATGATTAACCAACTAGACATTTCAAATTGTGTTTTTGAGAAAAGATTTGTTCTTTCAAATCATGTTATTAAAACGCTTTCTATGTCAAATAGTTTATTTAAATCCAAATTTGAATTTAAGAATAATACAGTTGAAGAATGCCTTGTGGTCAACACCAATTTTTCAGGGATTGCCGATCTTTTTAAAACAAGATTTGCGCGGTTCGCAATGGAGCGAAATATCTTTGAAGAGTTCGTTGGTTTCGAAAATTGCGAATTTGGAATTAAACAAGATTCAAGTTTTGAAAATATTGCGTTTTTTAAGTATGTAACATTTCTAAGTTTTGTAAATTTCCGAAACACATCTTTTTACGGCGGTCTGGATATCGAATATATTAATTTGAAAGAGGCCCCAAATTTTTTGAATGCACAAGTTCCTCTTAAGAATACAAATCGCGAAACATTTAGGATAATTAAACACTCATTTGACAAAATCGGCAACAGCATCGAAGCGAATAGGTTCTTTGTTTGGGAGATGAAAAAATACAAGGAAGGATTAGCCTCGTCTAAAATGACACAAGAAAAGATTATTTTCATTCTTAACGAGTGCATTTCTGACTTTGGTCAAAGTTATCTAAGGCCAATTATTTGGTTAACTGTTGTTGGAGTGATTTATTCGTTACTAGTTGCTGGTTATAAACATGACATGCTTTATCATGTTTACGTCCCCGCAAATAATGTGATAAGTGTTGTCTCTAACGCCGTCAATGACTTTGCTGCTAACATTCTGCCATTTAGCAAGTTTTTAAAATCCGGCATGGAATTTATTAGCCTCCTGTTCTACACTATTTTTGCAACATTGATATGGCAAACGGTTATTGCAGTAAAACGGCATGTTAAAAGGTGACATAGCGGTACTTTGCCAAGTTGCATTCAAGGTTGAAAACTTCAAAGTATTTAGAAACGCTGCGAGCACGCAATTCAGAGCACGCAATTCCGGTTGCAAAAACCCTAGTTGTCGTGTTACCATAACAGCTTTGAAACTTGTGAATGTACATGATTGTTGGTATAGGAATTCGCAGGATATGGACAACAACTTAATTAAAGATGTCGCGAAGCAAATGAGACCGGATATTCGTTCCGGTCTAAGTAGGGCTTTGTTTCGTGTCTTTGTCTTTGGCCCATGCTGTACGCCTGATGAAGTTGTACCGAAGCCGACCTGTCTTGCCGATACGCAAGATAATGTTGTTGCGCATGCCAAATATATAAGACATCTAATTAAAGAGAAACTTGCCGAGGCTGGGTTTAAGGTTGATTACGGGGAAACGGAAAGCATCTTTAAAGCCTGGTGTAAGGGATTCCCGGAAGGAGATCCGTTATCTTTCGAAATGGATCATGCTGAATTTTTCTGTAAAGCAATTATTATTATTCCTGCAAGTATTGGTGCCATTTGCGAATTAAGCGTTTTCGCAACTCAACCTCATTTGGCGATAAAATCGTTAGCAATAATACATGAGAAGTACTCTCAGGAAAAGAGTTTCTTTAATGCCGGGGTTGTTAGAGTTCTTAAGCAGGACAAGGGGAGTGCTCAATATATAGACTATTTGCAACATCAAAAATGCATTGATGCTGCAGTTTCATTTGTCGAGGATGAGTGGTCGAGTTTCAATCGGAAACACAGAACCTATGTGCATAGTCAGAAATGGGGAGAAGAAAATGGCCACCTCTTTGAACAGCGATAAACATGATGCCATGGACGCTGTTATTCTATTGTATGCGCAGCTAACTCAGCCTGTGACAGCAGACGCTGTTTCCAAACACCTTAAAAATGACCCACTTTTCCATGAAGTACCGGAAGCCGTCTTTGTGAAGGCTTTTTCCAGGCTTGAAAAACAACAGTACTTGTGGCGTACTGCTGCTAACAACTATATTGTGACACCCAAGGCTGAACCTTTGATTCGTTTAGCGATAAAACATAGACGAAGAGATAAAATTCGACTTTTCAGCCTTAATAAAATGAGGTACAATAATGCATGAGAAATGGGTACAAGGACTTTATTCGTCCCCGGTTGAACAAACGGGCTTTGTTGGCGTTTCGCCATCACATCATTTGTTCTGGATAAACAAGCACTGCGGAGAGCCGAAAGGCTTTACGCAGTCCTGCGTAAAGCCTTTCGGCTCTCCGCAGTAAGTAAGGAACACCTTAGTATGAGCTTGTACCCATTTCTTTTTCCTTTTTTATCAGAAGAGCGTTGGCTGAGCTTTGGAAAAAACTGTCTCAATTGGAATGAAGATGACTGTTTATTAGCAAAACATCACATAAGCGCTAAGAGAATACCTCTACTAAACGGTTTGGAGATTGCCTCTTATTTGGGGGTTTCGAAAGAATTAATTCAGGCTATGGCACTACAGAGCCATAGATTTTATAATACTTTTTCTGTTAAGAAAAAAAATGGTGGAGAACGAAGTATTGCAGCACCACGTGTATTCCTCAAAGTAATTCAGCGATACATTTTAGATTGCATCTTGTCACCGACACCACCACATGAGGCATCATTTGGTTTTGTGCGTGGAAGAAATCCAGGTATGGGGGCTGAAATGCATATTAACCGCCCTTTCTTGTGGAATATTGATCTTCAAGATTTCTTTCCGTCGATTAGCCAATCCCGTGTTCGAGATTTCTTTTTTTCTTTGGGTTATCCACCTGTTGCATCGCGTACACTAAGTTCTCTCTGTTGTCTTAATGGCTGGTTGCCGCAAGGAGCGCCCACCAGCCCTGCTATTGCCAACGGGGTGTTCTTGAAAGGCGATATTGAAATTCAGAGCCTGTGTTCCGAAAAGAATATCGTCTACTCTCGATATGCTGATGATCTTAGTTTTTCTAGTCTGACAGCAATCGATGATGATTTCCGAAAGGCTGTCGCTGAGATCATTAGAAAATACGGGTTTTCTATAAATGCTAAAAAGACACGACTAACGGGGCCGAAATGTCGCCGAGAAGTAACAGGACTTACAGTTAATACGAGAGTAAGCATTCCTCGGGAGAAAAGGCGTGCCATTCGCGCGCAATTTCATAATCTTAATGGTAAGATACTTTTACCGGAAGAGCAACTGAGATTATGTGGTCTGGCAAATTGGGTATCCTTGCATCACGAAGAAGGGAAAAGGTATTTGCAACAACTTAGAGAAATCCGTGATAAGGGTGGCCAGAAGTCTAGCTGAGACGCAGGAAATTGACCAACCCCATCTCGTAAGGGGGCTAGGGGTCGCACAAATGGAGGTACCTTCTAATGAACCAAGAAACAATCGAGAATCATATCAAAAGCCTGAGTAAAAGCGATTTTGACAGTGTTTTATGTCTGATACTTAATAAAATATTTGGGTTGTCAGCAATCGATGTAGATGGAAAGGGGGATGGCGGGTCAGATTTCAGATGTTTTCATGATTCTGCTAATAATAAAACCGTTGCTATACAGAAGACTACACAGGAGGCAAACTGGCAGTCGAAAGCTATTGAAGATGCACAGAATGCTAAAGAAACTCTGGCGGCTAAAAGATTCTACTTTCTTACGTCAAGAGCGCGAGAATCCACTTCGCTACTCAGACTTGAAGATGATATTTTCACGAAGGTGGGAATCCCAGCAAAATGTTTTGGAGCAACTGAGTTAGCCGGACTAATTGTGCAGAACAAACTTTTGGCGGAATTCGCACACGCAATTAATTTGCCATTGGATATTGCTCTTATGCATCGACCAGATCAGCGTGAAATAATGCTGCATTCATATTTTTGTCTTAGTAATGATCGAAAACTCTTGCAAAACAATATGTATGACAAGGCTATTATGCTTTGTCTATATAACTCTAGTACGCCACTTGAACGAGGAGAATTGGTAAGACTTGCCTTAGAATTTCTTGGAACGCAGTCTGTTCGTAAGCAGCAAATCAATGGTCGAGTTGACGCCCTTATGGGGCATGCCGCTATTGTTAAAAACCCCAGCGGGTTTGTTTTAGGTGATGCGGCAAAATTAGAAATGCAAACGGCAGGCGGTATTTACGAGAGTGAACTTGCTCAGCTTTCAGCTTCGCAGTTCGACTTGCTAAAACAATATAATGCTGACTGGGATTTAAATAAATCATCAAAAGCGTCTGTTTTGTTAGCGAGATGTTTTGTTGAGGAACAAGTTAAAATAGCCAAGCATGCGTCGCTGTCATTTGTGATGACCGGATTTGGGAATATGGAAGGGGAGTCGAAGAACGAGCTAAAATCACTTATTTTAGAATCACATGTGGTAACTTCAAAAGTCGATGAAGTATTACTACAAATGGTTGACTTGGCAAGAGACACACCGTTAATTAATAAATTAATAAATTCCATCGTTTATGTTGCGTTAGAGCACTCAAAAGCTACTAGTTGTGCTTCTGTTCTGGGAGTATCGAATTGGCGTAATGTGAAAGTTATTCTTGATTCTTCTGTTGCTATCCCTTATATCTGTACTCGTATTTTTGGTACGTCTACGGGCCGTTTTTCAAGCGAATCCAATGAAACCATTCAAATTTTATTGGACAAAAAGGCACATTTAAAAATTCCTTGGGTATATCTTAACGAATGCGCCTCACACCTTGTCGCTGCCATGGATTATGTAAATATTGATGATTTTGATAGAGATTTGGAATTTTCTGAGAACGGGTATGTGTCCCACTATTATCAATTAAAGAATGCGTCGAAAAAGGTTCCTGAAACATTGGCTGAGTTTGTGAAATGTATTTCGCCTAATGCTTGTTTGGTAATGGCGGACAAGAAACAATTAATTAGAAAAGTAATGCAGGAGTTGCAGCCGTTATTCGAAGATAATGATGTGCCTTTTGAAGATGTTCCGCGAGTAGGGATTAATTATACAAAGGATATTCAGACAGACTATGTGTATACGATGGAAAATCTTTCTCGAAAAAAATCTCCTACACTTGTTGATCATGATGTGAATGTTCTTGGACATATGTGGCGATGCTATTCTGAAAGAAATGAGAAAATTATTTGCCTGACTTGGGATGCGGTAATGATCGGAGTAAGTGTTTCACAAAAATATGGTGCTTGGGTTGCTAGCCCTATTGACGCCGCTGATCTAATACAGGCCACCATGCGCTTGGGGTCTGCGAAAATTATGAGTTTAGCTCACGCCGTGGCTCGTGCAACGGAAAAACATTATCAACTAGGAGCTCGGATTGTGGATCGTGCCGTCAGTTTAGCTTCTGATAAGATGGAATGCTGGGAGTTTAGGCAAGTTATTAATAAGTTTAAAGATGAGGCGATTAGAAGAGTAGACATTCATTCGCGTCATTTTAATATTGAAGAGTTTGACAAGGAAACAGACAAGTTTTTGAGTGAACAAGGCGTAATTGTGCCTGTTGAAAAATCTGATAATGACTTCGATGAAGTTTAAATCATCGGGGGGGGCTAGGGTTCGGAAAGGCACAGGGGTCGCTCATCCCAGGGGGACCAGGAGAGGGGACCAGGTGCGTTGGGGGCTAGGGGTCGTAGATAAAAATTCAATAATTGAAAAAAACATTGGTTTCGTTGGGGATTTACTAGAGGCAAAAATGATCCAAGGGTCTTTTTTGGATATAGGACATTGAACATTCGCGCATTCCATTCCGCCTATGCATTCCTCAGGTCGGCTTTGATGTAGTAGCGGTCTTCTGAAAAGGCGAGTTCGTTGAAGAGGGCTTCGATGTCGAGACGGAACTGTCGCCAGTCCACGAGGGACTCGACAGGGAAGTTCGTTAGTTCATTAGTGCGTTAGTACGTTAGTGAAGCCGGATGTTTGGAACTGGGGGAACAGGCATCCTGCCTGTTTGGAGGCGACAGGGGGACAGATGGGGAAGTTCTAAAGTTCGAGAGTTCTAAAGTTAGGGGAAGTGCGTTAGTTCATTAGTGCGTTAGTACGTTAGTGAAGCCAGCGACAGGGGGACAGACAAGCTGGGGAAGTTCTAAAGTTCGAGCCGGCTTCGCTTGAAGCTACGCCGAGCCAGGGAAGTTCTAAAGTGCTAAAGTTGGAAATAAAAACTTGAAACTGCGAACAGACAAACCTTTCCGTTATTCCAATCTGAACTTGCGGCTTGTCCAACCCTGCCTCAAATGAGTATAATCTAGCCTATGATGATGAGTTATCACGTTTGAAGCGAATCTGTGAGCAACTCACAACAACTCTTTTCAGGAGATCGCGTATGAATGATGTGATACCGTCTGACTCAGTACCAGGAGGGGAATTTCTGCTCTACACGGCACCGGATGGTGCGGTGAAGGTGGAGGTGTTTTGCCGTAATGAAACGGTCTGGCTGACCCAGAAGGCGCTGGCTGCACTTTTCGGCGTACAGGTTCCGGCCATTGCAAAACACCTTAAAAACATCTTTGATTCCGGCGAATTGCAAGAATCTTCAGCTATTTCCATTTTGGAAACAACTGCCGCTGATGGAAAAAACTACCAGACGCGCTATTACAACCTCGATGCCATTATCGCTGTCGGCTATCGGGTCAACAGTTATCAGGCGACACAATTTCGCATCTGGGCTACCAAAACCCTGCGTGAGTTCATGGTCAAGGGATTTGCAATAGATGATGAACGGCTGAAAAATGGCGGCAAGCTTTTCGGAAAGGATTATTTTGACGAACTGCTGGAACGCATACGGGAAATCCGGGCGAGCGAGCGGCGGTTTTATCAGAAAATAACCGACATCTACGCGCTCTCAGCAGACTACGACACTGCCGCACCGCTCACGAAAGATTTTTTTGCCGCTGTTCAGAACAAACTGCATTGGGCGATCACTGGCCAGACAGCCGCAGAGCTGATCTATTCCTCCGCCGATGCGCAGAAACTTTGCATGGGACTGACGACATGGAAGCATGCGCCGCATGGCAAGATTCTTAAGTCCGATGTGACCGTGGCGAAAAACTACCTGAATCAAGCCCACGTCCGGGAGCTGAACCGAATCGTCTCAGCCTATCTCGATCTGGCAGAAAACCGGGCCGAGCGTGGCATTCTCATGAAAATGTCTGACTGGGTTCAGTTTCTCAACAGCTTCCTCGAATTGTCGGATTACCCTGTTCTTCAGGACAAAGGCAAAGTCAGCACCTTGGAGGCAAAGCTGAAGGCCGAAGGTGAATACGAAATCTTCCGTACGCGGCAGGATGTTGAATATATCTCGGACTTTGACCGCGAAATAAAACGGCTGGAAGGAAATCATGCAAAGACGCCGGGAACGCGGAAGAAGAAGCCTTGATAGAATGAAATGATATGACAGGGTCGCTCATGGCTGGACAATCTGATGAAGCGTCATATATACTGAGGAAGTTGCTATTTTTATGAGATGCCAATGCTTTTCAACCTATGAAACACACCCACACACTTCTTACCTCCCTGCTGCTGGCTCCGCTGACTGCATTACACGCCGAAGCTTCCACGCCGTTCGCCGAGGCAGGAAGGGCGTTGCAACCCGTCATCATCGCTACAAACGCTTCGGAGGAAACCCAAATCAGCGCAGCCGTGCTCGCTGATTATCTGGGCCGCATGGCCGCAACGAAGTTCGAGATCAGGACCGGCGATGGCGCAAGCGGTATCGCTGTCGGCCGCGCGGAAGATTTTCCGGGACTCAAGAGCGGCGTGACATTCGAGACTGCGGACGCGATGAAGCGTGAGGATTACCTCCTGCGCTCGCACGCGAAGGGCGTGTGGCTGATCGGTGCCACGGACCTTGCGGTGCGGCATGCGGTTTGGGATTGTTTGTACAGGCTCGGTTACCGGCAGTTCTTCCCGGGCAAGACATGGGAGGTCATTCCTGCGCAACCTCGACTCGCCCTCACGGTGGATGTGTTTGAGCATCCGGCGTATTACTCGCGGCGCATCTGGTATGGTTTCGGCGCCTGGGATTATGCAGCGGAGCCATATCGCGACTGGTGCGAAAAAAACCGCGCGGTCCAGGGCATCGCGTTAAATACCGGTCATGCCTACGATGGCATCCTTGCACGCAACAGGCCGGAATTTGCGGCGCACCCGGAGTATCTCGGCCTTGTCGGCGGCGTGCGAAAATCAACGAAGTTTTGCATATCGAATGCCAGCCTCCGACAGCTTGTGGTGGACGACGCGCTCAAGCAATTTACCGCCAACCTGTCGCAACAATCCGTTTCGATGGACCCGAGTGATGGTGGCAACTGGTGCGAATGCGATGCGTGCGCAAAGCTCGGCAGTGTCACTGATCGCGCCATTACACTCGCTAATGAAGTCGCCGCAGTCGTCACCGCGAAGTATCCCGGTAAACTCGTTGGCATGTATGCTTACAACTATCACTCGCCACCGCCAAACATCCGTGCGCATCCGGCGGTGGTGATCAGCGTTGCAACCGCCTTCATCACGGGAGGCTTCACCATTGACGAGTTGCTCGATGGCTGGTCGAAGCATGCGACTATGCTCGGCATTCGCGAATACTACAGCGTGAACACGTGGGATCGCGACCTTCCCGGCGCGGCGCGCGGAGGGAACCTTGATTACCTCAAGCGGACCCTTCCGCATTTTCGCGGGAAGTCCGCGCAGTTCCTCTCCGCCGAGTCGAGCGACAACTGGGGTCCCAACGGGTTGGGTTATTATCTTGCGTCGCGGATGCTGTGGGATGTCGGAGAAGCGGCGCATACCGATGAACTCGTGAACGATTTCCTCTCCCGCGCCTTCGGTCCAGTGAAAGAAACCATGCGTGAATTCTACCGGCAACTCGACGGCTCCCAGCCGCACCTTGTCGCCGCTGATCAACTCGGCCGGATGTTTCGCGCCCTCGATCAATCACGCCGGCTGGCCGATTCGCCTGAAATTTCTGCCAGGCTCGACGATCTTGTGCTCTACTCGCGCTATGTTGATCTGTACCGTCGCTACGAACACGCGCAAGGCATTGACCGCCAGCAGGCGTTCGAAGCGTTGATCCGCCATGTCTACCGCATGCGCAAAACAATGATGGTTCATGCCAAAGCCCTCTATCGTGACCTCGTCGCCCGCGACAAAAGCGTCACCCTTACGGCCGATGCCCAGTGGAATGTGGCCGAAGGCAAGAACCCTTGGAAAAGCAGCCTGCCGTTCACAGCCGACGAACTGACCCGGTTCATCGCGGAAGGCATCGAGCGCAATCCGTTGTCAAAAATTGATTTCAAGCCTGTCACATTCACCGACGAACTGATCAGCGCCGCGCCGTTGAAATTGCCGGACGTTCCCGTCGGCAAGCTCGGTGCCGCCCGCGGCCAGCAGGTGTTCTACACGCGTGTCGAACATGCGCCCGCAAAGATCGAACTCGAAATCACCGGCGGCCTGATCGCTCACTACCGCAATCGCGGCAACGTGCGTGTAGAGTTGTGGAAACTTGGCGGTGCCAGCCAGATCGGAGCGCGCGAAACACTCAGCGACCAGAACTGCAGCACCCCGCCTGACGGCAATCCACACATCGTCACACTCAGCGTCGAGGAACCTGGGCTTTACAAGCTGACACTCAACGACGGCATGGACCTCACGCAGGTGAAATGGAATTCGTCTTTGCCCTGGGTGATCAAGTCATCCAGCGACGAGCCAATGAACTCCCATTACAACCTGTGGCAAATGTATTTCTATGTACCGAAGGGCACGAAAACGATCGGACTGTTTGGCGGCGGACACGGCGAAGTCCGCGACTCCGCCAACCGTCCGGTCTTCTGGCTCAACGGCCGCGAACCCAATTTCTATAGCTTTCCGGTGCCTGACGGGGAGGATGGCAGGCTATGGAGCATTCGATATGGACGCGGCGCCATACGGCTGCTAACAGTGCCACATCTCTTTGCCCGTAGTGTCGCTGAATTACTCCTTCCGCGTGAGGTCGTGGAAAAAGATTCACGAAAATGAAAATGAGAGGATTGACCATGAAGCACACATGTACATGTCTTACCGTTCTACTGCTGACCCCGCTTGCCGTTCTGCACGCGGGTGAATCTGCCATCGACCGGCATGCGCTGGTGACGCGGCATAACATCACGTGGAATGAAGTCTCTGGGCGCTTGCCGCTGGGCAACGGCGAGTTCTGCTTCGGGGCCGATGGCACGGGGTTGCAGACGTTTGCAGGCAATTCCATGTCGCACTGGGGATGGCACAGCTTTCCCCTGCCGGAGGGCTGGACGCCTGATCGCGTGCCGCCGACCGGCACCTTTCAGAAGGGGCGCAATACAGGAGGCGATACATTTCCGGCTGACACAAGCGCGATTCGCAAGTGGATGTTCGATAATCCGCATATCATGAATCTGGGACGCCTGCGCCTGATGGGGGCGGGCGGACGCGTTGTGATGCCCGGCGAAATCAGCGGCCTGCAACGGACGCTCGATCTCTGGACCGGTGTGCAGTCCTCGCGTTATCAGCTCAAGGGCCAGGAGGTGAGCGTCGAGACGTGTGTGCATCCGACCCTCGACTTAGTGGCGGTGCGCATTGAATCGGCGCTGGTGGAAAGCGGCGAACTGGAGGCGGTTTTAGATTTCGCCTATCCGGCACTGAAGAATACGGCTTGGGTCGGTGATTTCAGCCGGACCACGGGTCATGAAACACGCGTGCTGCGCCAAAGCGGACAACGTGTCGATCTCGTCCGCCAGGTGGATGCGATCACCTATCACGCCTCGCTGGCAGCGGGTGAACACGGCTCCATCCGCGCGCCGGGCCCCGTGGCAGCCGTGAAGAAGCTCGTCATCACGCGTGCCGAATACGGAGCCAATGATCAATGGGCCGACGTGACCGCCAAGGTCGCGGCAGCCGTCCAGGGCGACCAGATTTCGCAACGGGTGGGTTTTCAGGCCATGGGCGTTGACCCGGCCAAGGGCAAGGCCAAGCGCATGAAGGTCACCTACACGCTCGACGGGCAGGAGGTGAAGGCGGAGGTTCCTGACAATGAGACCTTCAGCCTATCGGCGGGTACAAGCAATGGCTACACAGTGTCGGCGCGCGGGTCAAAGGTTATGACCTTCATCTGCGCGTATTCAGCCACGCCCTTACCGGCTACCCTGCCGACCTGCGCGGAGACGAAGCGTGCCGGTGTTGCACGCTGGGAGAAGCACTGGAGCACGGGAGGCGCCATTGATCTTTCCGGAAGCAAGGATCCGCGCTGGAAGGAGTTGGAGCGCCGCATTGTACTCTCGCAATATTTGATGGCGGCGATGTCCGCAGGCAGTTGGCCCTCCTCCGAGAACGGACTGATGGGCATCGACAGCTGGCGTGGTCAATTCCACATGGAGATGGTCTGGTGGCATCTGGCCCACTATGCACTCTGGGATCGCTGGGATCAGGCTGACAAGGCGATCGGCTGTTACCAGCGGTTCGCCCCGGCAGCTCGGGAGCTGGCCGCGCAGCTCGGCTACAAGGGGTTGAAATGGCAGAAGTCAGTCGGTCCAGAAGGCCGCACCGCGCCGTGGAGCGGCAATCAGGTGTTGCTGTGGAAGCAGCCGCATCCGATCTTCTTCGCCGAGTTGGAATATCGTTTGCGTCCGACCCGCGCCACGCTTGACAAATGGGCTGACATTGTTGAAGGCACTGCTGAGCACATGGCTGATTATCCAACCAAGGATGCCGCGACTGGCATCTATCACCTGAACCCGGTGATGCCGCCCAGTGAGCAGGGGATCACGCGCGATACCGTGTTTGATCTTGCCTATTGGCGCTGGGGGTTGGACAAGGCCCAGGAATGGCGGCAGCGCCGAGGCTTGGCGCGCGAAGCGCATTGGGATGACGTGCGTCAAAATCTAGCAGCCTTGCCCGTGGTGGAGGACGTCTTTGTCCATTCGGTGGACTGGAGCGACACCTACACCAAGCGCGCCTGGGAGCATCCGGACCCTGTCGGTGTCTTGGGCATGTTACCGCCTGTGGCGGGCGTGGATGGTGAGACGGCGCAACGCACAGTCGCCAAGGTGTGGACCGTGTGGGATTGGAACCGCTGCTGGGGTTGGGATTTTCCCTGGATGGCCATGGCTGCCGCCCGCACGGGCCAGCCGCAGATCGCTGTGGACGCCCTGCTGAAAGAGAGTCCCAAGAACAGTTATTCCGTCGAGGGAATCAATGGCGGTTGGTATCTGCCCGGCAACGGCGGCCTGCTCTACGCTGTGGCCATGATGGCCGCAGGCTGGGACGGGTCTCCCGACAAGCCTGCCCCCGGTTTCCCTGCTGACGGCTCTTGGGTCGTGAAATGGGAAGGCTTGAAAAAGGCGCCGTGAGTAAACAGCCTATGAAACACACCCACTCACTCATCACCGCCTTCCTGTTGGCAGAACTGACTACACCCTGCCTTTCACGAGCCGAAATTGGCGGCGGGTGGAAGCAATCCTTCAAGGCCGAGACCGAGGCGATCGGGGGTACCGAAATTGTGCACCTGGCTGCGCATAAGGGCCGCCTATACGCCGGGATCGGATACTGGATGGATCCTCGCGCGCCTGACATTCCCTGGGCCCGGGTGTTGGTCCTGGATGCGCCGGGGGGACGCTGGAAGGTCGATCTGGAACTGGGGGCCAAGCATCTGCGCGTGACAGCGTTGAAATCGGTGACGTTCACGACGGACGGCGATGGCAAAGAGCTCGCATCACCTGTGAATCTGTTGATGGCGGCTTCTGACAGTCAGGGGGAATCGCATATTTGGACGCGAGATGACGACCGCAACACATGGGCGAAAACAACACTGCAAGGCGACCCGAAGTACCGGCGCTCGACGCGCGCCCTGATTGTTCACCGCGATCAGAAGACCGGAGTCGACCGCATCTTCGTCGCAGCCGGTGCGCTGGGCCTCTACAGCGGCGTCTACGACGCAGGGGAGCCCGGCCGGATCCGCTGGGACGGCAAAGCGGAGCTGGGCCCGGTGACCATCCGGCCGATGTCCTTTGCCGAGGCCAATGGCCGCCTTTACGCCTCGGTCGGAGTCTCGGTCTATCGTCGCGCGGATGGGTCGGAGCCAGTCTGGGAGAAGGTGTACTCCGACAACACCCCCGAGCACTGGGAGCTGGGCGGCATTCGCGGCCTGACTGCCGTGCCGGCGCCGGACGGCTTCGGAGAGTCGCTTCTGTTCTCTCACACCGACCGAATCATCCGCCTCGACACCGGCAGCGATAACAAGGCGACGGTTGAATTGGAGATCAAGCCCCTGCTGCAGAAGAGCTGGGGCACCGCTGTGCGGGGCGGAGTCATCGCCGCTTACAGCGACATGCTGCCGCTCAAAGATCCCGCCACGGGGCGTACGGTACACATCATAGGTGTGGAGGGACGGATCGAACAGGGCGGAAGGGATAAACAATACCGGCCCGATACGTACGGCGGCTGGCATGCCAGTGGTTCCTATCTGATTCGGGACTCCGACCAACGTTATCGACTCAAGGAAGTCAATGATCGCTGGTCGCCCGGTAAGCCCAAGCTGGTTGCGCCGCGCGCCTACGCAGTCTCACCTTTTCCGGGAGATGCAGGCCGGTATGTTTACTTTGGCGGATTCGATTGCAATTTTTTCCCGGCTCGCGACACGGCGTGGATCTTTCGGGCATCGATCGATACGGTGCTTGGCGTTGCGCCATGCAAGGCGTACCGCGCCAATCCCAAGCCGCCGACGGACGGGCTGGTCGGGGCCAACTACACACCGGCCTATGCGGTAAACCAGGTGCAGTTCTGGCATGATTTCCGGCCCGAGGTCGTGGAGAAAGAACTGGCGGCAGCTCGTGAATACTTTGGCATATCGACGTTGCGCGTCTTCCTGCACAACATCAATTTCGACGAGGAGAAAACGGTCTTCCTGTCGAACGTGGAGAAGTTTCTGACGATCTGCGAGCGGAACGGGATCAGACCGGGGTTCGTGTTCTTTGACGACTGTCATCGGGACGAAGGCATCTTCCTCGACAAACCGACGGAGCCAATCGCGGGCTGGCACAACGGCCGCTGGGCGCAGTGTCCGCAGAAGCGCGATCGCGATGCGGAGCATCTCGAGAAGTTCAAACCGTACGTCCAGGAGGTGATTCGTGCGCACCGCACGGACCGGCGTGTACTCTTCTGGGAAATCTTCAACGAGCCTGCTCCTGGCGCGGCGTATAGTGACAGACTCAAACGCGCCGGATACCAGTGGGCGAAGGACGTCGAGCCCACGCAGCCCGTGCTCAACTGCGAAAAGGGAACACAGGGCTGGGGCGATTCAGAGGTCACAGACATTGTGGATGCCCACATCTACAGCAACGCGCATGGCCCCTTGAGGACGCTCGCCGATGCGAACCCGAAAAAGGGAACAGTCATCACAGAGGCTGGCGCGCGCTGGAAAGCAACGCGGAAGGATCACGGCGATCCATGCGGCATCATCGACTGGCTGGAGAAACGGCGCGCCGACGGGAACTCAACGCCCGGCGTCTATCTCTGCTGGGAGTTGATGGTCGGAAACTCCAATTGCCGCTGGCATTGGATCGACAAGCCGGGCGCGCCTGAGCCGGAAATTCCGTGGTGCGGATTGCTGTGGCCGGACGCGACCCCGGTGTCGCTCGCGGAAGCCGAAGCCATCCGAAGTTATGCCACCGGAAAATCGCAAGCCCTTCTGTATTCCGATTTTGAACACAGTAGTCAGGGCTGGCACCCATACGGAGTGAAGGAGGTGAAGGCGGTCAATGCGCTCAGTCTGCCGCCCGATGCCAAAGCGATTGCCGGAGATGTGAAATGGACCGACTACATCCTTGAAGGCCGCGTTGCGATGCAGTCCGCCAAGGACACCGCGATGTCAGCCAACGCCGGGCTGATCTTCAGGGTCAACCATCCCGGTGAAGCGCTTGATCAAATGCGCGGCTATGCCGTCACATATGATCGCGAAAATCTCGTTCTGAGCAAGTTCAACAACGGTTCCCGCCAAACGCTCGCCACGTGGAAGCTAACCACCCTTAAAAACAAGACGCGGATCGACGAATGGAACCTGCTCCGCATTGCGGCGAGCGGTCCGAGAATTCGCGTCTGGTTCAACCGCCTGCACCCCACAGCCGATGCGGACCAAGGTCTGCGGATCGACTACACGGACACGAGCGATCCAATCCTCGCCGGAGCCATCGGCGTTGTCGCAATCAACACGGCCGCACTGTTCGACAACATCGTGGTCATGCCCGCGGACCCACGGCCGCCTTCCCCGCCAGCCGCCAGTATCTCGCCAGCGAACGTCCATCAACAAGAGAACCTGGGGAGTGAAACGACCCATGATTAGCAATGAACAGAGGCCTCACATGAACCGATATGCGTTTTTGATATTCATTGCCCTGCTGCTGGCGCCGCTGCCTGAACTGTTCGCTGCTGGAAGCGATGCGCCTATTGTCGGCGCGATTCGCTGGGATGGGTGGTCTGGTGAAGGTGGGGTCGTGAAACAGATGGAGCGCTCCCTGGGTCAGCCGAAGTATCACTTCCGGTTGCCGTGGTTCGCCCAGGTGACGGGATTGGACAAGGTCAGCATCAACGGTGATTCGCAGGAGATCATTGAAAAAGAGATCGAATACGCAGCTGAAGCAGGACTGGACTACTGGGCTTTTGTGGATTATTGGGATCAGTCAGCTGACCTGAGCATCGCGTTGGAACGTTACCGGGCAGCCAAAGATAAGCGGGGTGTTCGTTACTGCTTTGTGGAGGAAGGGTCACGGATGGATGCGATCGGCACCAACGGGTTTGGGCGTCTGGTAGAACATTTTAAAGACCCGCATTACCAGACTGTGCTGGAGGGGCGTCCGCTGCTGTTTGTTTTTGTGAAAACATCTAAACTCGGGAAGCCGGCATGGGATGAGTTGAAGCGTCAAACCATTGCCGCGGGCCTGAAGGCGCCATATCTCGTGCTGATGGGCTGGAATCCGGCGCAGGACGAGAAAGACAGGGTGGCGCTTGGCTTTGATGCTGTTTCCGCGTACGCACGCGGCGGGAGTTACAGCATGACACAGCCTTCGTATGCGGAGCAATGTGCGCTCATCCGTCGCGACCGCTGGGGAAAATGGCGGGACCTCCGTATCCCCAGTGTAACCTTCGTCAGTGCAGGCTGGGACACGCGTCCGCGTAACGAACGTCCGCCGTCCTGGATGCACAAGGTCCCTGCGACACCTGACCCGACCCCGCCGGAACAGCAGAAGCCGCTCATCGACGCTGTCACAGCTACACCCGAAGAGCTCGCAACACACCTGCGCGAGGCTTTGGACTGGACAAAGCGCAACCGTGACATCAACCCGAGTCAAGCCATCATCATCTATGGCTGGAACGAACATGATGAAGGCGGCTGGCTCTCACCGACATGGACCCCAGAAGGCAAGCCCAACACGGCCCGCCTTGACGCGCTCCGCTCTGTGCTTAAACATGGGTGTATCCCGGCCTTCACCAATGATGCGGCCACGGATCAGTGGTTGCGCAAGCAGAGTCCCTCGTATCTTCGTATGGCGGAGTATGTCGATCGCAAATGGGGCACGGAGTTCGGTATAGCCACAAACTCGCCAGGCGGGCTTGCCTACTTGAAAGACGGCAAAGGACACATTGACCTTAACGAAACGTTGAAGGGCGCGCATCGCGTCAGCGTGATTGTCTTTGAGATGACGAACCTCTATCAGCAAGAGCGGCATGAAGAGATCACCACGCCTGTGCGCCGTGGCGAACTTCAGGATGCGACGAAATTTGCGATGCTCCGCGAAGCGGTTGAATACGACGGTCTCCGGCTGCATCGCGAGGTGTTGGTTGAACTCGAACGCGCCGCGGGGGAGTTGCCGCCGGAGATGATCAGGTGGGTTTCTTGTACGGCCACGAATTTATCCAGCTATGCATTGCCATATGCCTACGATTATTTCAAGGCGCAGGCCAAAGGCGGACACACGGAGCACTATTACCGGCTTTTCAAGAAGCACACGGCTGAGGCGAAGCAGGCGCGCGACGTCGCAGTTCCATCAAAATGAAATAAAGTCTTTTCAATAATGAGTCAGCGTAAAAAGGAAGGATTCGAAACAATGAGTATCATGAAGCGAATGTCGGCTGTTATTTTGGTGGTGCTGGGGATGTGTTGCTCGAAGACATTAGGGGCGACCAATCAAAATCACTCTGCGCTGACGAAGCCTGTGGAGGCTGATAAGCGGTTGCACGCTGACGGCAAGGGCTGGGGACTGGACCAGGCGAAGATTGTTGATGCGTCGCGTCCGCGCGTCTTGCTGATCGGGGACTCGATCTTGAGCGGGTATATGAAGAGCGTGACGAAACAGCTTGAGGGCAAGGCTTATGTGGATGCGTGGGTGAATCCCTACTGCCAGTCAGAGCACTACAACAAGCTGCTTGCCGAAGTGCTTGCCCATGGCCCGTATGATGTGGTCCACGTCAACATCGGGTTGCATGGCTGGCCCAAGGGCCGTATCAAGGAGGGCACCTTTGAGCCATTGACGAAGGCCTATATGGAGGTCATCCGCGCAAAAATGCCTAAGGCGAAGATCATCTGGGCCAGCAGCACCCCCGTGACTGTCAAAGGGAAGCCTACAGAGCTCGATCCCGAGATCAACGCCACCATGATTGATCATAATCGCATGGCGGCGAAGGTCATGGAGGAGTTGAAGATTCCGATAAATGACTTCTATGGGCTGCTCGTGAACAAACTCGCGCTTGCGCGGGGCGACCAGTTCCATTGGAAGTCCGAAGCCTACGCCATCCTTGCACAGTGCGCGATTGACTCGATTTTTCACGAACTCGGGCTGCCTTTGCAGTCCAAGGAGGAGGTAGGAAGTAAAAGGAGAACGTCTGGGCCCCAGGAATAGACGGACGGGTAGTTTTTAGCTACGGATTGCGCGGATTGACCCGGATTGAGAAATTTTACCGCAAAGACGAGTTTTTTTTTGGTGTGCGGTGGCAAGCGGTATTCCTCGCGACACCGCTTTTCTTGCTGCACAGGCTGGAAAGCGGTGCCGCGCCCGCCTCTCGGCGCTGCTTGTCACCGCACTCCAAAAAGTTCTTGCCACCAATTTATTTTTCCGTGCTTTTCCGGTGCGCCGTGGGCGATCCAGAACCCTGAACCCCAAACCCTGACACCCAAGTTGCAGGCAAGTGGCTTGTTGAATTGGTATCTTCTTGATAGGGGGGCGGGCATTAGGTTATAGTATGGCCCGAATATGGATGCGCAACAGATTGAAGCAAAATTAAAGCAGATGATTGTCGAGCGGCTCTTTTTGGACCTGCCGCCCGAGTTGATCGACACGGATGCGTCATTGGTGAAGACCTATGGCGTGGATTCTGTCTGTCTGTTGGAGCTGGTTGTCGGGCTGGAGGAGGCCTTCGGGGTTGTTATTGAGGACGACGCCTTCGATCTTCGTCATTTCTCCTCCGTCGCGGCGTTGCGCGACTTTGTAAAGGCCCGGTTATAATGTCTGTAGAAATATCATTAGCACTTACCCCTGAAATTGCGGGTCAGCATGACCGCCTGGTTGCGGCTGCTGCCCAGCAACTCAATCTGTCGGCTGATAAACTGGTGTCCGTGCGTGTGCGCCGGCGCTCGATTGATGCGCGGCGAAAACCCATTATTATTAATCTCGTGCTGGAGGTGGTCACAGACCCGGCGGAAACGATTAATAAGCCGCAATTTGAATACCCGGATGTTTCGGCCAAGCCGGCGGTCTATATTGTCGGTTCGGGTCCGGCTGGACTGTTTGCAGCGCTTCGCTTGATTGAACTCGGCTTCCGGCCGATTGTGCTGGAGCGCGGGCAGGATGTATCGACGCGCAAGCGCGACATTGCGCTCCTGCATCAGACGCAAGAGCTGAATCCGGAGTCCAACTACTGTTTTGGCGAAGGCGGCGCAGGGACCTTTTCAGACGGCAAGCTCTACACGCGTTCGAAAAAGCGCGGGGATAATGATCGCGCGTTAGCCCGGCTCCATTTTCATGGCGCGCCGGAAGAGATCACCTACGAAGCGCATCCGCATATCGGCTCGGACCAGTTGCCGACGATTATTGCGAATCTTCGCGAGACGATTCAGCGGGCAGGCGGGGAGATCCGCTTTGGCGTGCGCGTCGAGGAGGTTCTGATCCGGAACGGTGCGATTTGCGGACTCAAGACCGCGGCAGGGGAGACGATTGAGTGTCAGGATGTGATTCTGGCGACTGGCCACTCGGCGCATGACCTGTATGAGGGGTTGAAGCGTCAGGGCGTGCGGCTTGAGCAAAAGGCTTTTGCCATGGGCGTGCGCATTGAGCATCCCCAGGCGCTGATCAATGCGATTCAATATCATCGCGAGCCGGGGCAGATTCCCTTTTTACCGCCTGCGGCCTATTCGCTGGTGCATCAGGCAGAGGGGCGGGGGGTCTACTCCTTCTGCATGTGTCCGGGCGGATTCATTGTTCCGGCTGCTACGGCGCCGGAGACGATTGTGGTGAACGGGATGTCGCCTGCGCGGCGCAACACCCCCTTTGCCAATGCGGGGCTTGTGGTTGAGATCCGTCTTGAAGATATTGACGGCGGGGTCTCGCCTGATCCGCTGGCGGGGTTGCGCTATCAGCAGCGTCTGGAGAAGCTCGCCTTCCGGTACGGCGGCGGAGGCCAGGTGGCGCCGGCGCAACGGGTCACCGACTTCGTCCTGGAGCGCCCTCCGCGCGATTTGCCGGAGTCCTCCTACCTGCCAGGCTTAAGCGTCTCGCCCCTGCATGAATGGCTGCCGGGGGCGCTTCGCAGGCGTATTCAGGAGGGGATCAAAGTTTTTGACAATAAGATGCGCGGATTCCTCACCCAGGAGGCCATCGTGGTGGGTGTCGAGTCACGGACATCGTCGCCTGTGCGCATCCCGCGCGATCCCGAAACCCTCCAGCATGTCGAGATTCAGGGGCTTTATCCCTGCGGCGAGGGGGCTGGCTATGCCGGCGGCATCCTCTCCTCGGCGCTTGACGGTGAAAACAGCGCCATGGCCTTGGCCCAGAGCCGGGGGGGATGCGGGGGATGAGAAAAATGAAATTTTATTGGAAACGCCATTGACATTGGGGGACGATTAAGGTAATATGGCAAACCTTTTTGTGAAAAGTAGGAAGAGACAAGATAGGTTGAAAATGATGAAGACGTTTATTCCAGAAAATCCAGGCTTAGCCCGTGGCTGGCAACTGGTCGATGCGGCAGAAAAGCCGTTGGGCCGCCTTGCGGTCAATATTGCCAACACTTTGCGCGGTAAAACCTGTGCGAAGTTCAATCCAAGTGTGGATACAGGTGATTTTGTGGTCGTGATCAATGCGGACAAGGTTCGCTTGACCGGTCGTAAAATGACACAAAAAGAATACCAGCGTTATTCCGGCTGGCGTGGCGGTCTCAAGACCTTCACTGCGGAAACCATGCTGGAGAAGCATCCGGAACGCGTGATCATGGAGGCGGTTTGGGGTATGTTGCCGAAGAACAACATCAGCCGCTGGATGATGACCCGTATCAAGGTCTATCGTGGTGCCGAGCATCCGCATGCCGCGCAGAAACCGGTTGCGGCAGCATTTTGATGTGGTCGCTTCACTAAGGAAGAGGTAAAAGATGGTGAAAGAAATTTCAGCAGGAACAGGACGTCGTAAAACAGCGGTCGCGCGTGTGCGCCTGGTTCCTGGCAAAGGTAAGTGGATGGTCAATGACGTTGAAATTGACCAATACATTCACAGCGAAGCCATGCGTCAGTATTTGGCTCAGCCCTTGGCTCTGACGGGTCAGGAAGGCAAGTATGATGTGCTCGTCTCTGCAAAGGGCGGCGGCATCAGCGGCCAGTCCGGAGCAATCCGCCATGGGTTGTCCCGTGCCTTGATTGCGGCGGATGAAAGTCTCCGTGACGTGTTAAAGAAGGCAGGATGCCTGACACGTGACTCCCGTATGAAGGAACGTAAAAAGCCCGGTCAGCCTGGCGCCCGCAAGCGCTTCCAGTTCTCGAAGCGTTAGTCGTATTATTCTTCATATTTTGTTGAACATACGGGCGCCGCGCCTGCGGTTTGCCCGTATTTTATTTTTTACCATTATGCCTTTAAAATTTCTAAAAAAGCTTGCTGACAAATTACTGGGAAACGTCTCTGCAGAAAAGACGGATGCCAGAAAAGACGCCCATGGCCGGGGCGGAGTCACCCATGGCAAGCCTGAACGTTCCGGCCAGAAGCATGACCCAGACGGCAAGAACAGCAGCCGTTGGGCAGCGCGTAGCCCGCGCAACACCGAGCGTCCGAATGGTCCCCGCAGTGCGGGAACGCGTGATTCGTCTGGCCGGGGTGGAAGAGACGGTGCTCCAAGCCGTTCCCGGCCGTCTCGCGGAAGCGCCCCTGCAGGAGAAGCCGGAGGGACGAGCCAGCCGCGCGGCCCCGGGCATCAGCATCCCAAGGGTGACGGTCCGTTGCCGCAGAGGGGGCCTCGTCCAGAGCGTCCGCCGCGTCCGGAGCGTCCGCCTCGTCAAGAACGTCCGCCGCGAACGCAGGATGCCGAGAGCGTCCGTCCGCAGGAGGCGCCAGCCGAGCGCCGCCACGAGTCATCACGTCCAGCGGAGCGTCCTCCGCATAGTGCACGTTCGGTGGCGCGTCCGGGCGACAATTCCCGTCGTGACCGCGATGCGGGTGACCGCATGAATACGGCCTCGGACCGGCAGCGTCCCGGGGGGGCCATTAACGATACCGAACTCGAAAAGCGTCGCGTCGGACATGCGGCGTGGTCGTTGGACCTCTATCAGGTCCCTGAAGTCGAGGGGAAGAAGCGGTTTCACGATTTTGATTTGCCGGCTGAAATCATGCATGCCGTGGCAGACAAGGGCTTCCAGTATTGCACGCCGATTCAGGAGATGAGTCTTGTCCATGCGTTGGCCGGCAAGAATGTCGCTGGCAAGGCGCAGACAGGTACCGGCAAGACAGCGGCCTTCTTGGTCGCCATCCTGACGCGCTATTTGCGGACGCCTGAAGGCCGCGCAGATAAAGGCGGGAGGCCGCGTGCGCTGGTGATCGCGCCGACGCGTGAGCTCGTGATCCAGATTTGCAAGGACGCCGATGAACTCGGCAAGTACTGCGGACTTCGTTCGCTGGCCGTCTATGGCGGCATGGACTATGAACGCCAGAAGCGTGAAGTCATGGATGAGCCTGTGGACCTGCTGGTGGCGACGCCGGGCCGTCTGCTGGACTTTGCACGGTCGCGCGTGATTGACCTCTCCATGGTGGACACGCTGGTGATTGACGAAGCGGACCGCATGCTCGACATGGGCTTTATTCCGGATGTTCGCACGATCATCCGCAAGCTGCCGCCCAAGGAAAAACGGGGCACGATGCTCTACAGTGCGACGCTCTCAGAGGATGTCATGCAACTGGCTTCGCAATGGATGGAAGAGCCTGTCCGTGTCGAGACCGAGGTCGAGCAAGTCACGACCAAGAGTATCAAGCAGGTTGTGTATGTTGTGACCTCGGATGAGAAGTTCACGGTGCTGTATAACCATATCCAGCAGTTTCCGGAATCGCGCATTTTGGTCTTCTGCAATCGGCGGACCACTACGGATGATGTGGCCGATAGTTTGGAGCGCCGCGGCGTGCGTTGCGAAACCTTGAGCGGTGACGTGAATCAGAACCGTCGCTTGCGCGTGCTGGAAGACTTCCGTTCAGGCAAGACACGTATCGTGGTGGCGACGGATGTCGCGGGACGCGGTCTGCATGTGGATGACATCGGCTTCGTGATTAACTTTGACTTCCCCTACGCTCCGGAAGACTATGTGCACCGCATCGGGCGCACGGGACGTGCCGGCGCGAGCGGTGTCGCGATCTCCTTTGCGGATGAAGATGAATCCTTCACGATCCCAGAGATTGAAAAGTACATCAACGAAGAGCTGAAATGTACGATACTGAAGGCGGATGATCCATTGCTCACCCCTGTACCGAAGGTTTCAAGGCGTGAGCATCATCGCGAGCATCCTGGCGAAACTGCTTCGGCTCCAGAACCTCAACCCGAACAGGAGTCTGTCGAGATACCTGTTGGAGAGGACCAAGCGCCAGCCTCTGCTTTTGTAACGGAAACGACCCCAGCAGCCGCTGCTGCAGAGCCTGCACCTGCTGCAGCGCCAGTCCGTCCGGCTGACGAGCCTGCGCCGCCTGTTGTGCCAGAGGAGGTCCGTCCGGCTGTTGTTCCGTCTGTTTCCGAAAAGCACCCGACGGGTGTGGATGTTCAGCCTGTAAAGCCTGTGAAGGTTGACAAGCCAGAACATAAAGCGCCGCACTTTACACGTCCAGTGGAGCATGCGGCAGCGCCTGTTGTGGCTCCGGCACCGAAGTCAGCGGCTCCGGAAGCGCCGCACTTTACACGTCACGTGGAACAGGTGGCAGCGCCTGCAATGGCACCCGCGCCGAAGTCAGCGGCTCCGGGACGCCCGGCCCGGTTTTCAGAGGAGTGGGTACCCGGCGGTGAGAAATAACGGATAGACGGAAGCCGATCCATTGTGATATAGTTGTTTTTTTACATTAGGAGGTTCACATGAACAAAACTGTATTTTGTATGATGATGGGGATGGTCGGGACTGTTTATGCTCAGTCGGTCGGGATTTATCAGGTGTTTGATATGGCGGGGCAGTCAGAGCATCAGATTCTGACCAAAGAGGAGTCCACGAAGCTGGCCACTGAGCTCAAGGAAGAGGCGAAGGTGTTTCCTGCGATCATGGCGACTGCAAAAAAGGAGTGGGAGGCGAATATAAAGGATAATAAGATGCCCTTCCCAGCAGCGAAAATCAAATTGCGCACGGCGAAGAAGATAGGGTCTGACTTCCCGAGCAAAGAGGCGGCCATGAAGAAGTTGACGCAGCTCGAAGATCGCATCGCGGAAAAGATTGCTGAAGATGCCAAGGAGAAGACAGCTGGAAAGAAGAAGCAAAAAGCCGATCCTGAAGATGTCGCCAAAGAGACCTTGAAAAATACGCTGATCAACAATGCCATCTCGGATGTGAACAGTCGTATGGTCGCCAAGCTTGGACGGGAAGTCCCGGTGTTTGGGTTTATGTCTTCCTCGTCTGAAAAGAAGGACGTTAAGAAGGACGCGCCGAAGGACGTCAAGAAAGATGCGCCGAAAGACGGCGAGAAGAAGGATGCCGAGAAAAAGCCGGCACACTGATCTATTACGATGACAACCTTGACCTCTGATTGCTTCAACGGCGTCCTGCTCGTTGACAAGCCTGTTGGGCCTACGTCTCATGACGTCGTCCATAAAATCCGTAAGACCTTTAAGATCGCCAAGGTTGGCCATGGCGGCACCTTGGATCCGAATGCGACAGGCCTGCTGATTATTCTGCTGGGTAAAGGAACAAAATTTTCCGACCAGATCATGGGCAGCGATAAGGTCTACAGCGGGGTGATGCGCCTGGGGCGCGTCACCAGCAGCCAGGATTGCGACGGAGAGATTCTTGAAGAGCACCCCTTTGAGCATATCACGCAGGAGCAGGTCGCCGCGGAGATGAAGAAGCTCGAAGGCGACATCTATCAGATCCCCCCCATGGTTTCAGCGATTAAGATGAATGGCGTTCCGCTCTACAAGCTCGCTCGCAAAGGCCAGGAGGTTGAACGCAAGCCCCGCCTGGTCCATATCTATCGCTATGCCCTGACCGAATGGAAGCCCCCGCAGGTCTCCTTCATTACGGATTGCACAAAGGGAACCTACGTGCGCACACTCGCGCATGACGTGGGCCAAACCTTGGGGTGCGGAGCCTCGCTCGACGCCCTCCGCCGTCTGAAATCCGGCGACCATGATGTCAAGGACGCCTTGTCCTTTGACGCTATCCTCGCCCTGACCCCCGAACAGCTTGCTGCCCGCGTCATTCCGATTGCGCAGCTCGTTGCAGCTCAGGTGAAGTAGGAGGCACGACCAAGGATTTTTTCGGGATTCTCAATATCATTTATAAAAAAAAATCACATTGTCTAATTCTCTCCATAATGGGATTAGCACATTTTGTTGCCCGTATAGACAAGTATTGATTCGGCTGTTTTTATTACATTTCGTGTAAATTTGTTGCAGAATACGCGCATATTTTTCCAGTTGTCACGATTTCGCCTGATTGACAATCCCGGACAGAAAATATTTTTTAAAAATAGCCTTGACGAACACCGTTGAAAAATAATAAAATAGTGAAAATGTAAATGGGTTATTTTTGAATTTCTTATTGAAATCAACCAAAGGAGTTAAGGAATCATGAAAAAAAGAAGCGTTATTCTTACGCTGATCGCACTGACAGGCATTGCGCAAGCGGCTCAGGTTTGGGATATCGTCAACAACAGCGTGACGGATACCCGTACCATTGTGTTCAACACGCCCGGGACGGCCACCATCAACGACATCCTGAAGTTTAACTCGGCCAGCGCGGTTGCCGCCGGGGAAGCGGCTGGATCGTATGTCCTGACCAGCGTGACCCTCACTATCACGGGTTCCGACATGGCTGGAACCTTTGAGTTTAATAACACTTATTCGGGTGCAGGGACGGTCTACTCGGCCAACTACGCCGCCGGGCAGGGTTTGACTTTCTCCGCCGCCGGGGCCTCTGTCATTCAGGCAATGGATCATGCATTCAATAATGGTAACGCTTACATTATGGCCGGTTTAGAGTTTAAGAGTGAGACATTCGCACCTACCATGGGCGCTGCCGGATCTGAGACGCTCACCACTGGTTTGGATGTATTTACGGGCAGCGGCTATTTGGAAAGCAGCTCGGCTAGTTTGTCAGCCCAAATGTCCGATAGCAAGGACGCCGGAATTTTTTCTGGCTCGTTGGCCAACGGGACTGCGGGTCTCTCGATCACTTACAACTACACGCTTGTTCCTGAGCCTACAAGCATGGCACTTCTGGCCATAGGATGTGCCGTCTTAGGATTGCGCCGCCGCCCTCGTAACACCCTGAAGGGATAAGCTTTTTTATAACCGGTGTCTCTTGCAATCGGTGTTTATGAGGCCGCTGAATTTCTTCAGCGGCCTTTTTTGTTAGAAAATGGCAGGTGAATTATGGAGTTTCATTCATCGATTCTTCAGTTAGCGAAAAGGCTTATTCGCTTTTGGCCTCTTCCCGGCCTAATCGCTGCAGTGACGTATGCCCTAACACTCTCGCACGACGTTTATCCTGGACTTTCCGCTGCCCTGACGGCAGAGGCCGCAGGCTTAATCCCCCCGTCCGAGGCAGCAAATCCCATTTTTGCGCTCGTCACACGCGCGATCGCATCCATCGGAATCTTCTCCCTGCCCGTGCGGCTGAATCTCTTTTCCGCGCTCTGTGGTACGCTCTGTGCAGTGGTGCTGTATCATCTGATCTCGCGCTTGATTCTGTTTTCAGCGTGTGAGGATGCCGGGGGAGGCGGGCGGGAGGAAGCGCCTGAATTTGAGGAAGAGGCCCCAGCGTTGCCAGCGGAGGTGGAGGCCTACAATCAACGGCTGCTGCCGATCGCGATCATGGGCGGGTTAGCCGCTGCTGGCTTTTTTATTTTCATGGCTCCGGTCTGGATTGCAGCGACGCGGCTGGACAAAGGGCTCTTCGAACTCTTCCTGGCGCTCGCTTCTTTCAGCCTCTTTCCGATGCTCAAAACCCAGTTTAGCCATACGCGACTTGCGCTTTCTGCCTTTTTGTTCGTTCTCGGCCTCTTTGATTCAGCGGTTTTCATGCTTTTGCTGCCGTGTTATGTGTATTTCGCTTTCAGGGTGTTCCTGTTGTCGGACAATCGGTGTTCGATTTTGGGATGCCTCATGATGGCGGGGATGGCTGGAGTCGTGATCGCGGTCTATGCGTATGTGAGGAATTGCACAAATACCGCAGACACTACGCTCATGGCGACGATCATCTCCTACGCGAAAGCATTGCCATTCAGCCACTACCGGGAGTTGAGGTCCTTTTTCCCGCGTTCAGGGTGGCTTCTGGTGGTTGTGCAAACCGGGGTGCCAGCGATAGTCCTGCTGTTCGGGAAGCAGATTCTCGTTAAAGAGCGGGGGATACACACGTTGCTGGCCTTACTGCTGGTCATATCGGTGGCGGTTCCGGGGTTGTTGAACCTGCCTATCGCGCCCTACTTTTTTTTACAACCCATCGGCCATCTCCCGATTTTTGGCTCTGCGTTCCTTGCAGCGGCCACTGCGATAGCCATCGCCTCTTGCCTCCAATCCATCAATCTGGAGCCAAGTGCGCAAGAGAGTGACCTCGACCAGCCATCCCCGCAGCACAGCCCGGTCCTGCGCGGGCTTTCCAAAATGCTGCTGCCGCTCTTTGCGCTAATGGCTTTTGGGGCGCCCTGGCGGAGCTTTCACGAGGTGGACACGCGGCGCGGTCACTTCGCCGATGAGACGGCCCGGGCGATGCTGGACCAGATGAAAGGTCGCACCTGGCTCATATCGAACAGTTATCTTGATAACCACCTTTTGATTCAGGCTGCTGCGCGCAAGCAACCGCTGACGCTGGTCACTTTAAGGCCGCGGACGTTGCCGCGCGAGAGTGAGCGACTGAAGGGGATCATCGTGAGCAGTCCGGATTTAAAAGAACTGAACCGGCAGCGCCTATTGAATGCGCTTTCCCTGGGGAATGTACGGTTTGTGCGGGAGTGGTTCTTGGCCGATCCCGAGGCCGGACGCCGGGCCATGGTCTTTGCAATGCCGGATCTCTGGACCTCCTGTGGCTATATTCCCGTGCCGGAAGGTTTGGCTTTCGGAGGTGCCCGCTCTGACCAGAAACTGGATCTCACCAAGATTGCGGAAGAGAACCGGGTGTTTACTGGACGGATGCTTCCGCTGTTGCAGAAAAAAGGAGCCTCTGGGTTTGTGGCTGCACTGAGTGAAACATTGCGGATGAAAGCCGGCCTGGCTGCCAACGAGTTGGGTGTCCTGCTGGAGGATCAGGGAAAGACAGAGGAAGCCTATCAGGCCTATTTACGAGCGAGTGAGATTGATTCGAAAAATATGAGTGCAGTGGTCAATGGATATGCTTTGGCCAGCGCGCAGAAAATGAACCCCGAAATGATCAGCCGACTGAGCAAGAAGCTCAAAGCTCTGACTGCGGAGCGTAGTTACCGGGACCAGGAGATCACGTGGATTCTTCAGAATTACGGGACGATCCGGCAACCCGCGTTTTACCAGAAGCAGGCAAAAACATGGTCGTCTCTAGGTGTCAGTGCGGTTGCAGCCGATAAAAGCAAGAGAGCGCTTGCCCTGTCAGACCAGACCGGAGTTAACGCGCTACTCGAGAACGCGTCGTTTTATCTCCAGTCAGGAGATGTTGTCAAGGCAGAGGCCTGTTATCTGTCAGCGCTGGAGAAGGATCCTGCGAATAAAACCGCCTTGATGGGATTGTGTTTGCAGATGCTGAGCCAGAATAAGATGTCAGAGACCGGAATTTGGTTGCAGAAGGCCTTGGATGCCGGGGTTGAAAAAGAGGCCTTGCTCTACCCCTCCATTACGCTGTCCATCCTTCAGAAGGATACAGTCCGGGCGCTTGTGCTTCTGGAGGAGGCGACCCAGAAATTCCCCACAGATCTACGCTATTGGGCCTTGAAGGCGGATATCCTGCTGGAGCAGGGGGACATCTTGCAAGTCGAGAAGGCGGTCCTGCCTCAAATGCAAAAAGCGCTGAAGAACCCGGGCCATTTCCTGATCCATGCCGTCCGCGGGTTCCTGCTCAAGAAAAAAGGCCGAGCCCACTTCATGGAGGCCAGGAACTACCTGCTCCGGGCGCTGTCGATTAATGCGGCAGTACCGGATATCTGGAGTGCTCTTTTCGAAGTGGACTTGGCCCTGGGCAATAAGGAGTTTACTGAAACAGACGCGCGGAGCCTGCTGAACATCGATCCGGAGAATGCTCTCGCAAACTACTTGATGGGATCCTTGTTGCTATCACGCGGAAAACTCCAAGAATCCGATGACTTTCTCCGCAGAAGCCTTGCGAAAAAGGCTACATCATCCGCCTGTAATGATCTGGCTGAGAATCTGCGTCGTCAAGGGAAGTTGGCGGAGGCCGAAGCCTTGGCCCAACGGTCTCTGGCGATCGAACCCGGACTCCTGGTTGCGCTTGATACGCTCGCATGTGTTTTATGTGATGCCGGAAAATATGTGGAGGCCGAGCAACACGCCGCCAAGGCTGTTGCAGCCCAGCCGAAGCAGCCGATCTATCAACTCACCTTGCTGCGGATCCAAATCAAGCAGGGCGATTATGCCGGGGTCCAGGAGCGGCTGACGGTCCTCTCCGAATTGCAGACGCCTATCCCGGAGGCCCTTCAGAAGGAGATTGACACCCTTAAAAAGAATCAGAAAAAAGGGTAGCCGGCTCACCTGTAATTTGAGCGTTAAGAGTTGGGCGTTGAGCGTTAAGCGTTCCACCGGCTACGGCGGACAGGTCAAACTTTTAACTCTCAACGTTTAACTTTTAACTCTTAATTTAAGAAGTTACTCCTCTCGCTTATTCATCAACTTCTACATGTTGCAGAAAATGTAATGACAATTGCAAAAAGTACAATTGCATACCAGCGCCATTTCGAGTAAATTAATAAAAGAATATCGAGTTCCAATTTAATTATCAGGCTTGGGGGAGGGAGATCTGAATGTCGGGTCAAATGACACGTCCGATTACTATTGCTTTTCTTGTTGTGCCGTGCGCGCTTCTGATGTTTTCCAGTCGCGCAGCAGAGCTCACCGCGGAGCAGGCTTGGAACAACGAGTTTGATGAGACCGTTTTTCAAATCAATAGGCTTAAAACATCCGGCAAGGTCTGGCGTGACCGTCTGGCCGCGGAGGCGTTGGATGCGCAGGCGCTAGTGTGTTCCGCAGACAAGGATCCGCTGGATGTGGTGCTGAGACGCACCGGTGCGCTTCTTCAGTTCTTCAAAAAGAACAATGCGTTGCCAGCCTCAACCATCGAAGCGTTCGAAACGAAGTTCAACGCTTTGTCATCAGAGACGAACCGTGTGACCGGGGCTGATGAGCGCAGGCGTGTATTTGCTGAGGTGTGCGCGCTGCGCCGCTGTGTCGTCTTTGCAAATCCGTTGCTCGCCTTTGATGACATCACCTGCATGCTTGAACAGCCAGGGCCGCGGCGCATTATCGAGCAGGCGCGGGCTATCTGTGCCGGACACAGCCGGGGTGGCGGGCCGATCATGATCAGGAACTTCAAGTCCAAGCCTGAAGCTGTGAGCCTGTTGGAAGGCGTCAAGGTTGCTTCAGGGGCCTGGAAAGGCAAGGAGCTGACGAACGAGAAGTTCTCCGGGCTTGAGCTGGATTGCAATGGCACGGAACTGCTCTTCTCCGCGACGACGGGCGATGAGGTCTGGCATATCTTCCGGTTTGATCTTGCCACGCGTGAGTTGACTCAGTTGACCGAGGGGAAGGCGGATGATTTTGACCCGTGCAGGCTGCCGTCCGGCAGGATCGTGTTTGTATCGACCCGCCGTGGCGGTGCAGGACGGTGCGTGCTCACGCCGCAGTCGCTGACCTACACGCTCTATTCCATGGAGCCCGATGGCTCGGATGTGGTCTGCCTGAGTTATCACGAGACCAATGAATGGGCGCCGAGCGTCACACATGACGGAAAGATCGTGTACACCCGTTGGGACTATGTGGACCGCCACTGGGGCACCGCCCACCATCTCTGGGAATGTTTTCCGGACGGGCGCGATCCGCGTAACTATCACGGCAACTATCCGCTGCCGTTGTCGGCCATGACAGAGGGCCTCCAGCCTGAGCAGTACGGCAAAAAGACGCTTGTCTACGGGCGCAACTTGAGGCCGGATGCCGAGCTCGCGTTCCGTGCAGTGCCCGACTCGCCGAAGTTCACGGCGACAGCCGTGGGACACCATGAAGGTTTTTCAGGAAGTCTTGTGCTGATCGATACGCGCATTCCCGATGACGGTGTCATGGCGCAGGTCCGGCGTATCACGCCTGAATATTTTTTCCCTGAGACCGAGCCGCACGCTCAGCATGCCTATGGCACGGCGTGGCCGCTCAGCGAGGATTTTTACCTCTGTAATTTTCATACGGGACTTTATCTGCTGGATCGGTTCGGCAATCGCGAGCTGATCTATGATCCGGGAAACCCGGCCTATCGCGTCAGGGATCCCTTCCCTGTCCGTCCAAGGCCTGTGCCGCCTGTATTGCCCGTGCAGACGTGGCAGGGCGCCCGAGCGGCTCTGCCTGAGCACAAGCGTGCGACCATCAGCATCATCAATGTCTATACCGCGGATGCCGCTGCGCAGTTGCCAAAGGATATCAAAGTGAAATGGCTGCGCATCGTCCAGGTCATTCCCCAGATGCTGGACAACTGGTTCAGTCTGGCGTCAGTCGCGCAAATCTCGTTTGCCACGGATTCGATCGGCCGCATGCCCTTGGGCGTGGTGCCGGTTGAGGAAGATGGCAGTGTCTATTGCGAGGCGCCAGTGGGCAAGGCGCTCTTATTCCAGCTTCTCGACGAGAAGGGGATGGCGGTCCACTCCATGCGGTCCGCTACATATGTGCATGCTGGCGAGCAGATGACTTGTCTTGGGTGCCATGAGGACAAGTGGAAGAGCGGCAATGAGTATGGCCGGGTCACAGCACAGAAACGCGCGCCCTCCAAACTGGTGCCGGAAGTCGCGAGCGGCGCGATGCCGTTTAATTACTACCAGCTCGTCAAGATCCCGGTGTTTGATAAGAAATGTGTGTCGTGCCACAGCAAGCATCCGAAGGCGCCGGACATGAGCTATGCATCGCTGGCCCGGAATGATATTGTCTTCAGCTATCCCGGCGAGCACGCCTCCTTGGCCATGCTGGGCATCGGAGGGTCGCGGACCACGCCTGGACGTTTCGGCGCGCGGGCATCCGGGCTCGTGAAGTCGCTCACCACGAAACCGCAGCATAAGGATCTGAAGCTCACGGACGACGACTGGCGGCGCGTCACCCTGTGGCTGGATCTGAACTCGAATGAGATCGGCTGGATCGGGAACGACCGCAAGCAGATCGCCGCACAAAAGGCGGGCGAGGCGCTGTGGCCGCCTGTGGATGTTGATCCGGCCAACCCGACTGGCGTGGAAAGAGATTTCCCCTTGCCAGCTTGCAATTGAAAGGAAAAAGTATGAGTCACAACACAACACACACCATGGCCGTGCTGGCCATGTCGGTCTTCTGTTTTTCATCAATCTGCGGGGCGGACGTTCAGGAAAAGGTGCCCCTTAAAGTCAGGCCGTTTAGTTTGACCGATGTCAAGTTGCTGGACGGCCCTTTCAAGCATGCGGAGGAGCTGAATGAGAAGTATCTGCTGAGTCTCGATCCGGATCGCTTGCTCCACGCGTTCCGTCTCACCGCGGGCCTGGCCTCCTCTGCGAAGCCCTATGGCGGCTGGGAAGCGCCGAAAGGCGAGTTGCGCGGACATTCCATCGGCCACTATCTCTCGGGTTGCGCGCTGGCCTATCAGAGCAGCGGGAACGCTCAGCTCAAGGAACAGGCTGCTCGCGTTGTGGCGGGCATGGCCGAGTGCCAGGCCAAGTTTCCGAGCGGATACCTCAGCGCTTATCCGGAAGAATTTATTGATCGCGTGGTAGCGTACAAGCCCGTCTGGGCGCCGTGGTATACGCTCCATAAGATCTATGCCGGGCTGCTCGACCAGTACCAGCTCTGCGGCAACAAGCAGGCCCTTGACGTGCTGGAGAAGGCTATTGGCTGGGTCGGTTTCCGTATGGGGTCGCTCACGGATGCAGAGATGCAACGCATGTTGAATTGCGAACACGGCGGTATGAACGAAACCCTCGCCAATCTCTATGGCGTCACCGGCAAAGAGGAATACCTGAAGCTCGCCATGCGGTTTAATCATCATGTCATCCTTGATCCAGTCATCAAGGGCGAGGATAAGCTCACCGGCTTGCACGCCAACACCCAGTTTCCGAAAGTAATCGGCCTTGCGCGCGAATACGAATTCACGGATGACGCGTCGTTCCGCGCCGGCTGCGAGTTCTTCTGGAACAACGTGACGAAGGAGCGGTCGTATGTGATCGGTGGCAACAGCGATGGCGAACACTTCTCGCCCAAGGAGCACCTCTCCAAGCACATCGGACCGAGTCCGACCGAGACCTGTAATACCTACAACATGCTGAAGCTCACACGCCAGCTCTTCACATGGGAACCCAAGGCCGAATACGCGGACTACTATGAACGCGCCCTCGTCAACCACATCCTGCCGCAGCAGAATCCCGAGACGGGCATGGTGCTCTATTACATGCCCCTGCGTCCCGGCTCGGAACGCCCCAGCCGCTTCGGCACGCCGGACAACTCCTTCTGGTGCTGCACCGGCACCGGCATGGAGAGCCAGTCGAAATATGGCGACTCGGTTTACTTCCACAGCGACAAGGATCTCTATGTCAACCTCTTCATGGCCACGGAACTCCGCTGGAAGGAGAAGGGGCTGACCCTCCGTCAGGAGACCGCCTTCCCGCAGACGCCCTCCACCAAGCTCACGGTCACGGCTGAGCAGCCGGTCGAACTGGCGATTCACCTGCGTTATCCGGCCTGGGCGCTCACAGGCGTCACGCTCAAGGTTAACGGCCGGCAGCAGGAGGTCACGGCCAAGCCTGGCCAATGGCTCACGCTCAACCGCACCTGGAAGAGGGGTGACACGGTCGAGCTGACCATGCCCTTCTCGCTCCGCTTCGAGGGCTTCCGCGACGATCCGAACAAGTGCGCGGTGATGGTCGGCCCGCTCGTGATGTGCGCTTGGTCCGTGAAGGACAATCCCGTCTCCGTCATTCGTGGAGACAAAGATAAAGTCCTGGATCTGCTCAAGCCTGTGCCTGGAGAGGTCAATGTCTTCAAGGCCCCGGCCTCGGCCTTCAGAACGTCCTTCGAGCAGCAGGAGGGCGAGACGACCTTTGTGCCCTTCTATCTCGAATATCGCAAGCCCTACACGGTCTACTGGGAGATCTACGACGAAACGCGCTGGGCTGCGAAGGAGGCGGAGATGAAGGCGGAGAAGGAGCGTCAGCGCCTCCGGGATGCGCGCAAGGTGGACGGCCTCGAGTTCTTCGACCAGGCGGAGCGCGATCATGGCTTCAAGGCTGAGAAGAGCGTGGCGGGCGAACATGCGGGCCGGCGCTGGAGGCATTGCGAACCCGGCGGTTTCTTCCAGTATGACCTCAAGGTGCTGCCGGATCAGCCGCAGGTGCTCTCCTGCTCGTACTGTGGTTCGGACAACGGACGCACTTTCGACATTCTTGTGGACGGACAGAAGATCGCCACCGAGTCGCTGAAGGGCGAGAAGCCGAACCAGTTCTTTGACCGTGAGTACACGATTCCCGCTGACCTGCTGAAGGGCAAGAGCCAGGTCACGGTCCGCTTCCAGCCCGTGGGCGACAGCCTGGCCGGCGGTGTCTTCGGCTGTTCTATCATGAAGGTGCTGTAAGAGGAATGAAACATGAGGAGTGAGAGAATGAAGAGGATGCAGTGTTTAGCTTTTGTCGTAGGGGCCTTCCTGGGGTTCACCAGTTCTGCGTGGGCCGAGGTGAAGCTGGCGGGCGTGTTCAGTGACCACTGCGTGTTGCAGCGCGACAGGCCTGTCCCTGTCTTCGGGACAGCCGCGCCGGGCGAGAAGGTGACGGTCACGTTCCAAGGGCAGTCGCAGTCAACGACAGCAAGCGCGCAGGGCGAATGGCTTGTGAAGCTGGCGGCGATGAAGGCGGATGCGACGGGGCAGTCGCTGACTGTGGTGGGTGCGAATACGTTGACTATGAAGGACGTGGTGGTCGGTGATGTGTGGCTTTGCAGTGGCCAGTCGAACATGGACATGCGTCTGGGCGGTTGTGAGAGGCCGGAAGATATTTCGAGCGCGGACTTTCCGGGCATCCGTCATTTTTCCGTGCCGACAGCATCCTCCGCTGCTCCGATGAAGAGCGTGAAGGGGCAGTGGAGCGTCTGCAGTCCGCGTTCGGCCAGCAGCTTTTCGGCAACGGCTTTTTATTTTGCACGCAAGGTGCAGCGCGAACTGAAGGGTTCGATTCCGATCGGTCTTCTTGTCGCCTCTGTGGGCGGCACAAAAATTGATCTGTGGCTCTCGCCTGACGGGCTCATGGAGATTCCTGTCCTCCATCCGCTCTATCAGCAGAAGAGCATGCCGGGTGGCCCCTTCTCGCTCTTCAATGGCATGGTCCATCCGCTGGTGCCCTACGGCATTAAGGGCATGCTCTGGTATCAGGGCGAGAACAGCGAGATTTCAGTCCAGTCACCGGAGAGTTACTATCTCAAGATGAAGGCGTTGTCAGAGGGTTGCAAGCGTCTTTGGGGACTGGAAGAGATGCCCTTTTATCTCGTCATGCTGGCCAACTACGGCGAACTGCTCAAGACAGAAGAGCCCGTCCTCCACTCCGGCGGCTGGGATGCGGATACGCGGTTGCAGCAGGTCATGGCCATGGCTCTGCCGCATGCGGGATGCGCCTCGGCCATGGACATCGGCATCTCGAAGGTGAGCTGGGCAGGATATCATCCCCAGAATAAATTGGAGGTAGGCGAGCGATTGGCACTCTGGGCGTTAAAGAACGACTATGGTTTTCCAACCCTCGTCGCGAGTGGGCCAGTCCTGCGCGATCTCGCAGTGGAGGGCAACACAGTTGTCTGTTCGTTCGAGCATGTGGGCAGCGGATTGATGGTCGCTTCGAAGGTGTGGTATCAGCCAGCCAAGGAGATGCCGGGCGCTGAACTGAAGCGGTTTGTCCTGGCTGGCACGGACAACAAATGGCATCCTGCAAAGGCTGTGATCAAGAACAACAAAGTTGTTCTCTCATCACCGAACGTGACAACACCGCGCAAAGTCTCGTACGCCTGCTGGCAGAATCCAGAAGGATGCAACCTCTACAACAAGGACGGGCTGCCTGCCGCTCCCTTCCATGTGGAAGAGGTGAGCGTCCGCCATACCATCGTTGCGACAGCCGGTGCAGGCGGCGAGATCTTGCCGGCGGGCAAGGCCGCCTATCTGCCGCGGACGGCTGTGCTCTACACCATCACGCCACGGCTAGGCTACTTTATTCAGGATGTCAAAGTGGATGGCGCATCCGTCGGCTCAATCAGGCACTACACCTTTGATCCGCTCAAAGAAAGCCACACGCTCGAAGCAGTCTTCTCCAAAAAAGCGCCGAGCTATACAATTACAGCGACCGCGGAGAAGGGCGGGAAGCTTCTGCCCGCTGGCGCAATCACCGTGACGCAGGGCGCATCTGCGGCCTTCACAGTCGAACCGGATGCAGGCAACTGCGTATCGTTGAGCGTGGATGGTCTAGCGCTTGGTGCACGGCAAGCCTACACCTTCAGCGATGTCCGCAAAAACCACACGCTCAAAGCCTCCTTCGCGTGCATGCTGGATGCGTTCGCGGGCTATGGCGGACGCATCACGCCCAGCGGCGTGCAGGTCGTGAACGTGGGACAGGATCAGACCTTCACCATCGAAGCCTTGCCCGGCTATATGATCGCCCGCCTCCTCGTGGATGGCAAGGAGGCCGGCAAGCAGACGACCTTCGCCTTCAAGGCGGTCAACAAGGGGCATTCGATCGCAGCGAGCTTCAAACGGACGCAGGCGCTGGCGGGGAGCATTCCGCGTGAGGACGAACTGCTCTTTGCCTGCCGTGCCGCTGCCTTGTCCGAAGACGGGGCATGCAAGGCCTGGACTGCGTTAGCTCCTGCGGGCAAGAGCTTCGAAGCTATGGGGGAGCCGACGGTCGAGAAGATTGACGGACGCAAATATGCGGCCAGTATGTTCGAGAAGGCCGCGGGCTTCAAGGTGGGCTCCTTTGATCAGCCCATCCCGTGCAAGGGCGCGAGCATCGTCGCCGTGACGCGGCCGGTGCGCAGCAGCGCCAGTTCGGGTTGGTTCTCGCTGGTGGATCTCTTTTACGACCGGCTGGTACTCGGCATCCGGAGCGATACAGGCGCGGTCTGTGTGCGTCGCAACGGCAAGGTGGAGAACAGTACGAAGACGATTCCCGACGGACAGGTCACGCTTCTGAGTCTCGTGGTGCAGCCGGATGGCACGTACAAGGTCTATGCGAATGGCGAAGAGGTGATGTCGGAGAGCAAGCCTTGCGCCTTCACGGAGCTGGTGCCCGGTGTTGCAGGGCCCTTCGCCAAGCAGATCACGCTGCTGCGCAATGCGCCGGATGCCTGGACAGCGTTCAACGGCCAGATCGGCGACGTCTTCGTCTACAAAGTCGCCTTGACGGATGCGGAGCGCAAGCAACTGGAGACGCACATTGCGAAAACGCTGACGGAATGAACAATGAAACGAGACTGCTCTTGATTTAAGACAACAAAAAAAGGAAACCCCCAATGACGCGTAAAATGAAAAGTGTTATCGGCAAACTCTGTGCTGTGATGATCCTGGTGTCGGGTGCTTCTGCTCGTGCGCAGACTCCAACGAAGGTTTCCTATTCGGTCGCTTCCGACAACGTGGTCAACCAGATTGACGTGGGCATCCACGGCCAATTCCTGGAACACATCTTCAACTCGGTGCATGGCGGGCTCTGGGGAGACATGGTGCGCAATCCTTCCTTGGAAGCCACAGGCGGCGGGGGGTGGGTGATTGAAGACAACACGGTGAAAAGCACCGGGCGCATCACCGACCAGCGGTTGGTGTTGGGTGACGCGAAATGGGGCGATTACGAAGTGCAGCTCGAAGCTCGCAAGCTTGATGGCGCGGAGGGCTTTATCGTGTTGTTCCGGGTGGCCGGGGAAGGCAAGTTCTACTGGGCCAACATGGGCGGGTGGCAGAACCGCGAGCATGGCTTCGAAAAGGGCCGGAGACCCTTTGGCAAACGCGTGGCTGGAATGATTGAGAAGGAGCGCTGGTATCGTGTGCGTGTGCGCTGTGAAGGCCCCCGCTATCAAGTCTGGCTCGATGGCCAGTTGGTCTTGGATGCCACTGATACGCAAGCGCCCGTCCTGCACGGGGCGATTGGCCTGTCGGGCTGGGACTCGCATGTCCAATTCCGCAACATCAAGGTCACGAGTCTTGATGGCAAGACGCTCTTTGAGGGATTGCCGCCGCGTACCGCGCTCGCCGTCGCACCCGCCTACTGGAAGATGTTCGGGAGCGCCGACTTCCTTGCCGACAATCGCGAGCCTTTTAACGGTCACACGTCACTCCGGATCAAACTCCAAGGTGAAGACGGCGAAGCGGGCCTCCGGCAGAAGCCGATGTTGATCCGCGGCGGCGAGTGTTATCACGGATCGCTATGGATGAAGGGAACAGCCGAAAAGGGAGTGCAAGTGCGGCTCATGAGCGAGGACGGGCAGCTTGTCTTCCGACAGGAACTCAGCACTGTCGGCACGGAGTGGAAGCAGCAGACCTTCGCATTCACCGCCGCGCATACGGTGTCCAATGCCGTGTTCGAACTCGCCCTCGCCGGCGCGGGCGATGTGAGCGTGGATATGATCTCCCTCTTTTCGCAAAGCGCCTTGGAGTCCGGCGGTTTCCGTCCCGATCTTCTTCAGGCTATCGCTGAACAGAAGCCGGCGACCATCCGTTATCCCGGCGGCTGCTTCGCGTCAGCGTATCGCTGGAAGGACGGTATCGGGCCGTGCGAAAAACGGGTCTATTTTCCGAACGTGATCTGGGCGGACCAGGATCCGAATCAGATGGGAACCGACGAGTTCATGCTCCTGTGTGAGAAGGTCGGCGCGGAACCGATCATCCCCGTCAACATGACGCTGGGTGAGCAGGAAGCGCTGGAGTGGATGGAGTACTGCAACGGCGATGCGTCAACGGTATGGGGGAAAGTCCGCGCCGCCAACGGCCACCCGAAGCCATACAACGTCAAGTACTGGGAGATCGACAACGAGACCTGGGGCATGGGGCCTGAGAAGTACGCCGAGGTGGTCACGAAATTCAGCAGAGCGCTGCGTGCCAAGGACCCCTCGGTGAAAATCATCGCCTGCGGCAGTTACGGGTATGATGACGGGAAGGGCAGTTCTAACGGCTGGAACAAGCGGTTGCTGGCTTCAGCGGCCAAGGATTTCGATTATTTGAGCATCCATTATTACAACGGGATCTGTTATGCGCAGGACTATGTGGATGACCCGCGCAGATTCGAAGCGTTCATGAAGGACGAGGTCGGCGGGCTGATCAAGGCCTCGGCCAATCCGTCCATCCTCATCTACTGCTCGGAATGGGGCATGATGAACGCCTCATGGAAGTCCGGCCTCTACACCGGCGGTATTCTCAATGCCTTCGAGCGCGCGGGTGAGCTTGTCCCCATGGCCTGCCCTGCTGTCTGGTTGCAGACGGCGCCGGCCGCCGGCGAGCCGCGCTGGGCGAGCTGCTCGATCCTCTTCGATCACCGCACATGGTATCCGGCGCCGACCTACGTCGTGCAGAAGATGTGGCGCGACAACTTCGCGCCAAACAGGCTGGCCATGGAAGGCCCGGAGAAGCCGCTCAATGCTGTGGCCACGAAATCAGCCGACGGAAAGACGCTCTATTTCAAGGCGGTCAATGTCGGCAAAGAGGCGGTTGACGTGGTGTTGACGCTGGATGGAAAGACGAAGGTGGACAGCGCGGAATATCAGCTTGCCGCGCCGGTTGACGAGAATGCCCGGAATAGCCTGGACACACCGCATAAGATCTGGCCGAAGGCGGCTGAGGTGAAGGTTGACGGACAGACGGTTCTATTTGCGATGCCGCCACTGTCGGCGGGCGTTGTAAAAATGAACACGAAGTAATCCGTAGCGGGAAAAGCAGTTACTATGAGAAAGATGAAATAAGGAGATCAAAGAGCATGCGTTCAACACAGTCTGTCACACCCCGGTCACGGTTCATTTGCGTCAGCACGTGCGCGACGCTATTGTTTGCAACTGTAGCCTGTGCCCAAGAAGCCATGTTGAAGAATAAGAAAATCAAAGTCGAGTTTGGCAAGAACGGTCTGACAAGCATCACTGATCTCGTGAACAATCAGCGTGTTGGCTTCAGCTGCGAGGATGCCTCCATACAGGTGGGCGAGACGTCTCTCAGCACAGTTACGTTGATGCCTCCTGTTGCCATGAAAAAGCGTGGCGATACGTTGACCTACACCTACAACTCAGGCACCTGGCAGTTGAAAGTGGTCTACGAATTGAAGCCGGAGTGGAATTTTGTCACTAAGCAAATCGTTCTCTCGGGTGCTGAAGGGGCTACCTATCGCGTCAAGCTTGTCGACCCCTTCAGCGGCCAATTGGATGAAAAGACTGTCAGCCTTTTTAAGCAGAGCAAGGGCAACCTCTTCCTGCGCTTCGGCGAGGGCGATAAGCCGACATACGGATTATTGTGCGCGGTTCAGAATTTTTTCACGAAGGTGCGATACGCGGAAAATATTATTTCATCGAAGTATGAGGCCGACATGGAATGGAAGTCCGAATTTGGCCCCTTTGAATCGGATCGCGCCTGTCTGGCTCTCTACACGCTGAGTGGCACTGAAGTCATGAAGAGTGCGCCGACGGAATGGGCCTATCTGCCTGATCCGGAAAAGACAGTGGCGGATGCTGACAAACTCGATCTCGCGGAAGTCGAGACGTATCAGCAACTGGTCCGGGCCTTCACGATGATCAAGCCGGAAAGGAGTCTGCGCATCCATGTGGGCTGGTGCGTGAACGATTACCAGATCGACTGTGGCACACAAGAGGGGATGGCCGAATACAAGCGCATCATCGATCGCGCTGCAGAGATGGGGTGCGGGTACATTCTGTATGCGCCTGCCAACAGTCAGGTCTCCGAGCAGAAAGAGTGCCGTGATGCCTGGGGCTGGGAGAATCTGCTCTGGCTTGGCATGGGACAGAAAATTCGCAACAATCAATGGGATCCGGCCAAGGACAAGCTGCCAGTGTGTATTCAGGAGATGCTGGACTATGCAAAAGACAGACGCATCAAGCTCGTCGCGTATGCCTATCCGAGCATGCCCTGGATGCAGGATATGGAGTGGACGCGCTGGTGCAACAACAAGCCGGGCGGCTATATCCAAGTCGATACCGGGAGCCGCAGTTTCCATGATTGGTTTGTGAAGAAGCTTGTGGACTTCAAGAAGAATGCCGGGATTGGCGGCTACTCCTTTGACCACTGGTGGATCGCCTACACCGACCAGGAGAACTCCACCAACAAGGTCAGCAGCAAATACGCCCAGTGGTATGGTTGCCGCAGGATTCTTGCTAAGCTGCGCGAGAAGTGTCCGGACATCCTGATTGACGGGCGCCAGCAGTATCAGTGGTTCGGGCCGTGGACCATGGTGGGCGGCACCTATCCGCATCCCTTCGGCCATGATGAACAGCCCGGCAGTTTCCGCGCGCGTGCGGATCTGCATACGGACCGCCTCTCGGCCAACCATGTACGCTGGGTCAACTGGCGCTTCCTCATGGAAGGTTTCTATCCGCTGGAAGTGGTCCCAGGCTATATGACCCATCAGACACAGCGCTCGGATGGAAAGGGCGTAATGCACCGCGAGCCGTGGCGCCGGGCCGACTGGGACTATCTGGGCTGGCGCTATTCCGTGATCTCCTCAATTGCCACGGCACCCTACAACCACGTGCTCAATTTTATTCCTGCGCGCGACGAGAACGAGTTCAAGGCGCTCAGCAAGGCGGATCAGGCGTGGTGCAGGAAATGGCTGGACTGGACCGACACTAATATGGATGTCCTAAAGAATCTGCGCATCCTCATGCCGCCCATGGTGGGACTGACGGACACCAGCGCGGCATTTAAAGAGGATCGCGGATTCGTCTTCCTCTTCAATGCGAATTATCGTAAGCTCAATAGCACGTTCATGCTGGACAAGACGATTGGATTAAACAAGGAGGGCGACTATCTCATCACGCAGCTCTATCCTCGCGAAAATCTTCTCGTGGGTAAGCCGGGTGCGGGCCTGTGGAAATTCGGCGACAAGGTGGTGTTGCCCATGGAGGGCGCCAGCGCGGTTGTGCTCTCTGTGACACCCGTGAAGAAGATCAGTAAGCCGCTTCTCTTCAATGCGACGGGCATTGCCACCCTTAAAGACGGCCGTCTCGAACTCAAAGAGGTCAGCGGTGAAGTTGGCACCTCCTGCGACCTCGTCGTTGTCCTGCCCAAGGGAGACGCGGTGAAAGCAGTGACGGTTAACGGTCAAGAGATGAAGTACACACAGACAGACTCCGCGATCTCTGTGAAGGTGACGTTTGCCGGTACGCGCTTCAGCCAGTGTCAGCAGGTTGGAACGTATGATCCTGAATTTAAGGGGGAAACCTTCAAAAGCGAATTCGCTATTCCGAAACGGATCTTCGAGCAGCTCAAGGCCCGCCAAGCTGCTTGGCCTGTGCCCTACACAGAGGATGACCGGATCGCACCGTGGATCGGACCGGAGCGTCTGTTGCTCTTTGTCAACATCGCGGATGCCAAGCCGGATATGAACGTGACGATGAAGCTTAACGGGCAGCCCTTTGAAATCAAGAAGGCCTTCAACGGTATCTATCCGAACAGCGGCAACCAGACCTTCATCGGCTTCTATGCCGACGTAGCCTTGCTCGCGCCAGACACGACATACACCGTGGAGATCGGCTTGCCGCAGAGCATCCAAGGCCCGTTGCCGAAGCCCGAGAAAGGCGAGGTTCCAAAGATCCGCGTCGGCCAGTTCCAAGGACTCTACTTCGACAACGTCGAAACCGAGTACACGCAGGCGATCAGGTAATGAGCGAGGAAAAAACAATGAAAAAACGGACAAATTATTATTCAGGGCTTCTTCTTGGCGTCAGCATGGCGATGATCATGTTGCCCGCCGGAAATACGCTTGCGCAGAATCTATTGGAGAAGGCTTCGCTCACAGTGACCGCCAGCAAGGCAGGGGAAGCCGAAAGCTGGGCGCCGGAAATCACTTTTGAGAAGCAGGGCAAGCAAGAGCTTCGGTTGCGGTCCGAATTTACGGTGGACGCGCTTACAGGTGGTACCCTTTTTACGTTGAAGAAGCCGCCGCATATCAATGAGTGGATATTGAACGGAAAGCCGCTCGTGGGTCCGCCCAAGGACATGTTTGTTCCGGAGGTGGAGGGGATTCCTGCTTCGGAGTTCAAGGTCGGTAAGAACGTGCTGGAGGCGAGTTTCTCCATCAATGTCAACATGGACAAGGGCAAGCTGAAGCCTGCTTCGACGGGCGCTATCAAGCTGGAACTGGGGCCCACAGACATCAAAAAATTTGAGATCCGGACCGGGCCTGTGCTGGGTGCCGCTGGCTGCGATTATTTCACGGTCAGTTGCCGGACCCGCATGCCTGCAACCGTCACGTTGCATTGTGATGGTCGCACATGGACCAGCAAGCCGGGCGTGATTCACCGTCTCCGCGCTGACGGACTGAAGGAAGGCAAGGAGTACGAATACAAGCTAGTGGCCTCGCTCGTCGGAGCGGAAGCCACGGCCTCGTCCAAGAGCTGGAAAATGAAGACCCTCTCGAGCAAGGGCCCCTGGACGTTCATCGCCTTGGGGGATGCGCGTAACAATCCAAAAATCTGGGGCCGTATCTCGGCTGAGGCGATGAAATTCAAACCTGATTTTGTGATGCACACAGGTGACATCATCGGCAATGGCAATGACTATGAGGCATGGGACAGGGAGTATTCAAAACCAGCGGAGGAATTTTTGGCAACGGTTCCCTGCTTCTACACCTTTGGAAATCACGAGAACAATGTTTCCATGCTTTATAATTTCTTTGGCTTCCCGCAGGATGACCGCAGCAGTTACACGCAGGTGATCGGACCGCTTCAACTCTTCGCTTTGAATCGTTTCGAGAACTGGGGCAAGGGCTCTGCCAACCTGGTGCGCATGGAGAAGGAACTGGCCGAAAGCAAAGCCTCCTTCATCTTCGCGTTCACACATCCGCCGGCCTGGTCTTCGGGCAGTCATGGCAATGACAGTCTTGGCAAGGACATCCATTTTCCGATTTTTGAAAAGTATGGCGTGACTGCGCTCATTGCTGGACACGACCACTGCTACGAGCGGTCTGAGCCCGGTAAGACGACGATGCTGATCGCGGGCGGCGCAGGGGCGCATCTGTATAAGTCTGAACATGCCAAGGACAATCCGCATTCGAAGATCTATCGCTCAGAATATAGCTTCATAGTTTTTCAGACCGATGGTGCTAAATGCCGCATGAAAGCGTATGCTTATGGCGGGCTCAATACGCCGGATGAGCAACGCAAGATCGAAGAGATCGACACGCGCGAGTGGGAGGCGAGGAGAACGAAGTGAGGGTATAGGCAAGCATCCCGCCCGGAGTCCGGGAATAAAAGAAAGAGATAACTTTTAGCTACGGATTGCGCGGATTGACGCGGATTGAGAAATTGATTGTTCAGAAAATAAGGCAATAAGGCAATGAGGCAATAAGGCAATCTTTTTGAAGTTATAGAGAGGACAAAAATTATGAAAAAATGTTACAGTAAGTTATCTGCTGGGGGTTCCTTAATCGTTGGGATCCTGATGGGGTTGAATGTGTTTGCGGCTGAGCCAAAGGAGCTCACATTCTACAGTTATTCCGACATCCATTACGGTGCTGATCATGGCGGCAAGGCGCCGCCGAAAGAGAAGAGCGAGATGATGGAGGAGATCAACACGCTTCCGGGAAAGCCTTATCCGGATGCAGTCGGAGGCGTGGTCGGAACACCGCGCGGGGTGATCATGTCCGGCGATCTGATCAATGATGGTGCGGTCGCGCAAAAATTTCCGAAACAATGGGCGGACTACATTGCCGACTTCGGGGTCAATGGAGAAGGCCGTTGTAAATGGCCTGTCTTTGAGGGTGTCGGCAATCACGATCTCAATGACAATCTCTTTGTTTTTAACAAGGTCAAGGAGCGCAATGTCATCCGCAAACAACTCAAGCTTATTGACAACGTCTCTTCGAACGGGTACCACTATTCGTGGGACTGGGAAGGGGTTCACTTTGTGAATCTGAATCTGTTCGGTGGCAATGTGTGGCAGGGCGAGGCCGATGCATACGGGTGGGCGCATCACCCTCAGGCCGCGCGCGACTTCCTGATCAAGGACCTTCAGGAGCATGTCGGCACTTCAGGCCGTCCGGTGGTCTATATCCAGCACTTCCGTCCGATCGATGAAAACTGGTGGACCTACAGCGCCGCAGACAAGTTACAGAAAGTGCTACAGGAGTACAACGTCATCGCCATGTTGGTGGGCCATCAAGGGGGTGGCGTGAAGAACGTCTGGCGCGGGCTCAACTGGATCAGCAGCAACGGGGATCTGGTCGTGCTGCGAATGACGCCTTCGGACAATCGCTTTGTGGCTGTGACGCGCGAGATCGGCAAGTGGGGCCCGGTGCTCGACAAGAAGATATTCTTCTCGTATGAAGCTTCTGGCGTGCCTGCCGTGGTGAACAACGGTGACTGGGCGACGGATGTGACGGAAAAGAGCGCCAAGCTCTCCGGCAAGATCGTCTATGAGGCGCTCTCCCCGACAAAGGTCAAACTCTACTGGGGGACAATGGACGGCGGCACGACAGCCAGCAAGTGGCAGAACGTGAAAGAGGTGGATTCGCAGAAAGCTGGAACAGCCTTTACCGCAGAGGTCACGGGCCTTCAGCCCTGGACGACCTACTATTACCGCTGCCAGGCCAGCAATGCGAAGGGTGAGGCGTGGGCGCTGGACTCCGTGAACTTTGTTACGAAGGGCGTGCTGCCGGCTGGATGGCAGACGACGTTTATCGGATACGAACAACGTCCGTGGGGCGGTGCGAAGGGCGAGGGCAGCAGCTTTACGGTGAAGGGTTCGGGCCGTGACATCGGCGAGGGCGGACAGCGTCTCGACAACTTCCAATACGCCTATCAGGAGATCGAAGGGGATGTGGAGATCAAAGCGAAGATTGCAACCATGGAGATCAAGTCACGCGAACCCAAGGCAGGTATCATGCTGCGCGAGTCGCTGGCGGATAATGCGCGGCACGTCTCCGTGTTGCTGGGCGGACTGCCGGGCGGTATCCGGGTCTTCTCGCGCAAGGAGGCCGGCGGCGCCAGTTCCGTCAGCAAGGCAAACACCCTCAAGGCTCCCTATTGGGTGAAACTTGTCCGGAGCGGCAGCACGTTCTCTGGGTATATCTCCGAGGACGGCACGACTTGGACGCAGACCGGAACGGACCTGAAGATCGACATGCCGGCAAAGATCTTTGCCGGCCTGGCTGTGACAGCCGGCAACCGTGACGGCTCTAAACTGCACACCTCCGATTTCGAGCAGGTGACCATCACGCCTAAGAAATAAGAGGACGCGTACACGTTTCAGGTTAGAGATCTTTAACTTTGAATGTGCGTAAGTGCAATCACAAGGCGGTATCATGAGTTCAAAAGCGATTATGAATGTGGCCGCGGGTATACTGCTCGTCGGCGCGCTTGCCTTACCAGCCCTGGCGACGACAGTGCAGCCTGGGAATATGGCGGTTGGTTTGAGGAAGCTGATGGATACGCCGATCCGGGATCCTTCGATCTGCATCGGTCCTGACAGCACGTATTATTTGACTGGGACGAGCGAGCCATTCTGGGGATTCAACAACGAACAGGGAATCCGGATCTGGAAATCCAAGGACATGGTCAAGTGGGAACCCCTGGGAACGGTCTGGCGTTATGGCGAGAGCCCCTGGCATAAAAAATATCTCGAAGCCAAGAAACCTTTGTGGGCCCCGGAAATCCATTATTTGAAAGGGACGTTCTGGCTGACCTATAGCATACCTGGCTGGGATGGGACCGGAAAAACTTCGGGAAGTGGTTTGCTGAAGAGCACCAGCGGCAAGCCTGAAGGCCCCTATGTTGATATGCAGCCTGCAGAGCGTCTGGGCGATGAGATCGATGCCACCTTGTTCCAAGAGGACAACGGCGACCTCTATTTCGCCTGGCACAGCGGCAAGATCGCGAAACTCAAGCCAGACATGTCTGGCTTGGCGGAGCCGTATCACTGGCTGAAGGCAGGAACCAGCGACACCAACAAGAATCATCATGCCGGCTTGTGCGCAGGGATCTTTGGTAAAGACTCGTTTGATCATGTGGGCTTTGAAGGCATGTTCCTCTTCAAGCGCGAAGGCCGATACTATCTCTGTTGTTCAGATCAGATGGATGGCCGTTACAGTTGCCTGGTGGCGACCTCCACCAATCTTCTCGGACCCTACTCTGAGCGCTATGAGGCGATTCAGCATGGCGGCCATAACGCCTTCTTCACCGACCCCCAAGGGCAGATGTGGTCGACGTTCTTTGGTCCGCCCTACTCTGAGCGCGCTGCCGTGCTGCCGGTCCATTTTGACGAAGCGGGCCGATTGTTGCCAGGGAAAGTTAAGGTTCCCAAAACCTTTCCGTCGGGACGGGTGGAGCATCCGTTGAACGTTGGGGATGTCCATGACTTCGGAGGCTTTATTGGCGAACGCATGCAGGCCAATAAGGACGGCTACCTGAAGACCTTCAACATTGATGCACAGGTCAAGATCATCGAGGAGCGCCAGCACCGGGCCTGGTGGTGGGTGGGCGAGCAGGCTGGCAAATGGCTGGAGAGCGCAGTCATCGTGTCGCGACAGACTGGCGATGCGGAGCTGGAGAAGAAGGCGCGGGAGACGTTGCGCCGGATGATCGCCAGTCAGGAGGCGGACGGCTATCTCGGCGTCACGCCCAAGGACGTTCGCACGCCGGAAAAACCGTTGCGAGGGATGGACCCTTACGAACTTTATTTTACCCTGCATGGGTTGCTGACCGCTTATGAGCAATGGGGTGATAAGCCCGCGCTGGAGGCCGCCAGAAAGCTGGGCGATTATTTTGTAAACCACATTGGCCCTGGCAAGGCTGAGTTCTGGCCGAGTCCGCTGCGGCCGCCAGAGAATGTGCGGACGATCATCACCGCGCAGCATGCCTGGGTGCCAGAAGGTACCAAGACCGCAGCCAAGCTCACCAATCTTTCAGAGATCGCCGGGCATACAGCGCACTATGGCTGGGAAGGGACGCTGCTAATCGATCCGATGCTCCGCCTGGCGAAGGTCAGCGGGGAAAAGAACTATGCCGACTGGGGTGGATGGGTGATCAATAACATCGACACGTGGAGCGGCTGGGATTCCTTCTCCAACCTCGATCAAGTCGCCAAGGGCACCATGGGTGTTCATCAGCTTCAACCCTATGTCCACTCCCATACGTTCCAGATGAACTTCCTCGGCTTTCTACGCATGTATGAGATTACCGGCGATCCGTCCTATCTCCGCAAGGTGGCCGGGGCGTGGGACGATGTGGCGGAACGGCAGATGTATATCACCGGCGGTGTAAGCGTCGGTGAGCACTACGAGAAAGAGTATATCAAGCCTAATGTCGGTGGCGTGGTTGAGACGTGTGCGACCATGTCCTGGCTGCAACTGACCCAATACCTGTTGGAGCTGACGGGCGATGTGAAATATGCCGATGCCATGGAGCGTCTGATTCTCAACCATGTCTTCGCCTCGCAGACTGTTGACGGCGATTCATATCGCTACCACACCCCGCCGAATGGCTTGAAGCCGGTGGAGTATTTTCACGGACCGGATTGCTGCACCGCGAGCGGGCATCGGGTTGTATCGCTTCTGCCGCTCTTCTTCTACGCCAAAGGGAAGGCGTGCGTCTATGTGAACCAGTATGTCCCGTCTTCCGCCACTGTGGGACTGGAGGATGGCCTGAGTGTGAAGCTGAAACAGGAGACCCAATACCCTGCGGAAGAAAGCATTGTCATCCGTGTGGATCCCTCCAAAAAGAGTGCGTTCAGTGTCAACGTCAGGATTCCCGGCTGGTGCCAGACACCCACGGTGACGGTCAATGGTCACCGAGTTGACGGGGTCAAGCCGGGTAGCTATGCGTCCATTACACGCACGTGGAAGGCGGGCGATGTCATCGAGATGAATTTGCCCATGACTGTGCAGTGGATGCCGCAGGATGAGCGGGACGGCAACGGAAAGAACTGGGCGTTGATGCGCGGGCCTGTGGTCTATGCGTTGGACACGGTGTGGTGGCAGGGCGGATCGAAAGCCCCGTTCTGTGTGTGGGAAGGTGTCGGCATCAATGGAGAGGCCGCGCCAGCTTGCAAGATGGTCGCGGCTCCTGCGCGGACCCTCGGTCCAGGAATCGAAGTGCCAATGACCCTGATATCCGGACAGAAGGTGGATCTGCTGATGTTGCCTTTCGCCAATGTCGGCACCTGGTATCGTGACCGCCAGAGCATGCCGCAACGTCACGAAGCGGCCTTCTCCTACGCGGTCTGGCTGCCTGATGTGAACAGTGAAGCCTTCAAGAATGCCAGCAGGCGATCGGCAGAGTTTGAGGCGCTCAAGAAGAGCTCCGTTGATTTTGTCCTGATCGGCGAACGCGGAAGCGAGAAAGACCATGAGCTGAAGGGGGAAAGCACCTCATCCCCGTTCAAGGGAAAGTCATTCCGACATTCGACCAAATCGTTCAGCTATGTGATCAAGGTCAACCCCGAGGTGCCGTGCCAGCTAGTTTGCACGTACTGGGGCGGCGAAAAGGACAAGCGCGTCTTCGATGTCCTGGCGAATGACCGGGTGCTGGCGCCGCAGACGCTGTTGCAGAATAAGCCCGGCGAGTTCTTCGAGGTCCGCTATCCGATACCCGTCGATCTGATCCAAGGAAAGACGGATGCGCTCGGGCAGAAGGTGAATAAGGTGACTGTGAAGTTTCAGCCACACGAGGGCCGCACCGCCGGCGGCGTCTTCGGTTTGCGCGTGGAAACGTTATAAATCCAACTCATGAACAGGAGTCGGCATGAACGCAAAGCTGCTTGCAGGCCTGGCTGTGACAGCCGGCAACCGTGACGGCTCCAAACTGCACACCTCCGATTTCGAGCAGGTGACCATCACGCCTAAGAAATAGCAGGTGACTTCGAACCTTTTCGGAAGTCTGTGGGAGAAAGGCCGAAGTATTTACGGAATTTGCCGGCAAAGTGCTGATTGCTGGAGAAGCCCAGATCGATGGCGACCGTGGTGACGGTGACAGCGGTATTCAGCAGTCGCCGGCGCGCCTCCTCCAAACGTAGCCGCATCCGGCAATCTGCAGGTGTCAACCCCGTCTGCTCACGGAACAGCTGGACGAGGCGCGACGGGCTGACGCCAGCAGCATGGGCCATCTGTGCCACGGAGAGAGATTCTGTCAGGTCCCGCTCGATCATCTGCAGGACCAAGTCCACCGCGCCAAACTGGGGCGGCTTCTCGTTTGCCATGAGGGAGCGGATGATGCAGAGGAACATGCGTTGCGCCAGGTTGCGGAGCCAGGGCGCATGCCAGGAGGCCTGCTGTTCCTCCTTCGGAAGGGACAGCGTATCGCGCAAGGCCACAAACGTGGAATCCGTCTCACGACAGGCGCGGACCACACGGTTGCCGCTTTCCCGGAGTACGCGCAGGATCGCGCGCGTCTCGCTGGCCGTGAAGGGCGGGCAGGGCAGGCGGGGTTGCGGTGTGATTCCAAAGACGAGGTAGTTGACAGGGCTCACAGCGCCGTGATTGCAGCAATGCCTTACGCCCGGCTGCAGAATCAACACATTGCCGCCGAGGACGCGAAGCTGGGAACCGTCAGAGAGCACATTGGTCATCTCGCCTGTATGCACATAATTGATCTCGAACGTGTTGGGCTCATGCGGATTCACGCTCCATGACTGCCTCACCGACCAGATCCCGGCAGCCTCGCAAAGCGCGCCAGCATAACGCTTAAAATCCAGTCGTGTGTTAGAAGCAGGGAACGGATTATCACTATTCATATATTCTATATCTTACTCCATACCTTCGGTAGGGTCAACACTGTTTCGCGTATGAAGCAGTATTTCGAGGGGTTGCCGTGAAAATTCAAAGAACCCCTTGTTTTGGGGCTATACGTGCGTTGGATGACGTTCAATCAGGCATAAAATTTAATTAAAGAATGTGACTGCTGACTCGGCAGTGTTGTGAGATACTCTCATTACTGAATTCAGGTAGAGTCAGAGACAAGCCGGATACTTCCACCAGAAGACAATGCCAGAAGGAGTAAATGTATGAAAATGAAAATTTGTGCTCAACCATTTTGGATGACAGCTGGAGCCTGTATGCAAGGGTTTTGGGTCCGTGACAGAGTCTTGCTGCTGGGGGCAGCACTGGTGACCGTCTTGACGGGTGCCTCAACCGTATGGGCGGGCAGAATTTATGTGAACGGGAGTGCCAGTGGTGCCAACAACGGAACCTCATGGACAGATGCGTACACAACATTGACAACGGCCCTCGCGAACGTCACGGACGGCGGCGACGAGATCTGGGTGGCGCAGGGCACCTATACAGAGGGTGCGCAATTGATGGTCAACAATTCGAACCTGACGATCTATGGCGGTTTTACCAACGGGATGACGGAACTGTCCCAGCGCGACAGTGCCGCCTTCGTCGCGACGGTGGATGGCAATCAAGCCTACCGCTGCTTCAATATCGCTGCGGCGAATGTGACGCTGAATGGGCTGACTATTCAGCGGGGCAATATAGGTGGTTTCGGAGCAGGCATCTACAACGCCGGAGCAGGGCTGACGGTTCAGAGTTGCATCATTTCCAATTGTATCACCGCCCCGGCTTCGGGCGACAACCATGCGGGTGGCGGGATCTACTCGGCAGAATCGATGGCTGTGCTGAACAGCATCTTGGTCAACAATAAAGCGTCTTCGAGCGGGAATGGTTACGGCGGCGGAGGCATCTATTTTAACTCCACCGGGACACTGCTGGTCTCCAATACGGTCTTCCAAAGCAACCTGGCGAAGGATGAGAATGCGGGTGATCCGTCGTACGGTGCCGGAGGCGCCATCCAGATGGCGCAGAATGGCCAGTTCGAGGCCTTCAACTGCATCTTTGACGGCAATGCGGTGCTCCACGATGAGGCTGGCAAAGAGCACCACCGTGGCGGCGCGATTTACTTGAAGGGAAATTCAGGTGCGGGCCGGGTGGTCAACTGCACATTCTACACCAACAACGTGGTGAAGGGCTATGGCGGTGCGATCTATTCGGCCGGTGCACCGCTGGCGATCACCAACAGCATTTTCTGGGGGAATACCCGAGGTTACCGAACCACAGGACAGCAAATTTATTCCTCGGGTTCGGTGTCGATTGATTACGCCTGCCTGCCGGGGACGGGCACTGATGAAGTTTATGCCGGTGGCACACTTACTGTGAGCCATGTGATCACGAATAATCCGTTGTTCGCCGATGCGGCTGGGCATGATCTCCATCTTCAAAGTCGTGGCGGACGTTGGACGGGCAGCGGCTGGGTGATTGATGCTGTGATCAGCCCGTGCATTGATGCAGGTCAGCCAGCCAGCGCCTTTGAAAATGAGCCGGCCTATAACGGCGGGCGCATCAATCTGGGTGCCTACGGCAACACGGCGCAGGCTTCGAAGACAGCAGCGGACACAGCGATCAGCAATGGCAGCGTCACCTATATTCCCGGACAGACCGTAGCCACGCTCAACGGCATGCTGACCTACACGGGCGCGGCACCTGCAGAGGTGTGGGTGTATTGGGGCCAGTCGGACGGTACGAACAACGAGAGTCAATGGGCGAACACGAATTATTTTGGAACGAACACATCCGCACTTCCCGCAGCCTTTTCCACCAATGTGACTGTGGACATCAACACAACCTATTACTACACCTTCAAGTCCGCCAATCAGTATGGCACAAACTGGGCAACACCGTCGGCCTCCTTCTTCACCATCGACGTGCCGCCGAAGATGACGCTCGAAGCCAGCGACACGAGTGCCGCCGAGCTGGGCGCCAACCCCGGTTCTTTCCTCATCTCCGGAGACGACAACATGCTCCCGGACCAGCCCCTGACGGTCTATTACACCGTCAGCGGCTCGGCCGTGAACGGCACGGACTATACGACGATCCCCTCATCGGTGACCATCCCCGCAGGCTCCAGGAGCGCCTCGATCACCATCACGCCCCTGTATGACACCGCTATCGAGGGAGACGAGACAGTGACGCTGACCCTGGTCGCCGACCCGCTCTACACGTTCGATTCTCCGGCGGCGGCCACGGTGACTATCACAGATAATCCGTCGGCCGGTGTGGTCGTCTATGTGGACAAGAATGTCGCGGGCGGTGCAGGGGACGGCACGAGCTGGGCGAATGCCTGCACCAACTTCACCTCAGCGCTGGCCCACGTGGCCGATGGCGGCGCGATCTGGGTGGCCCAAGAAAACTACACGAATGGCTCGGAGATCTCGGTTTCCAAGCCGAACGTTACGATTTACGGCGGATTCACCAGCGGGATGACCTTGCTCTCCCAGCGTGACGCGGCAGCTTATCCCGTCATCGTCGACGGCAACAATGCGTACCGCTGCTTCAACATCACGGCTACGAATGTGACACTGGACGGACTCACAGTCCAGAGAGGGTACAACAGTACCACCGACGCGGCCCATGATGGAGCGGGCCTCCGCTCGACCGGCGCGGGGCTCGTGGTGCGGAACTGCAACTTCTATAATAACAGACACTATGCATGGAACATCAACGGCGCCGCGATCTCCGCCACGGCAGCCATGACCGTGGAGCGTTGTATGTTCTCGGGTAATCGGGCCACGCTACATAACGAATATCGGCACGGCAATGGCGGCGCGATCCACTTCGAGTGCAACACCAGCCTCGTTGTCCGGAATTGCGCGTTCGTTGACAATACGGCGGGATCCGATGGAACCCCGAACGGGCGCGGCGGCGCGCTGTACATCCTCGGCGGTGCCACGGCCCAGGTCATCAACTGCACGTTCTCCAAGAACTCGGCGAAAAACCGCGGCGGCGCAATCGCGGTCGCGGGAAACACCTCGGTGGCCATCGTCAATTCCATCTTCTGGGAGAACGAGTCGGTCGATGCCGACGGCAAGGATGAGGTTCATCTGATCGACGGCAACTCTTCGGCGTCCATCGTCTATTCCCTTATCGATACGGACGAGGCTTCACCCGCGGTCACATATCCGGTTACAGGTTCGGTATTCCTGAGCGACCCGTTGTTCGGCAGCACGACCGTGCCGTACGACATGCACCTGAAGTCCAAGCATGGCCGCTGGACTTCAACCGGCTGGGTGAATGACGCTGTGACCAGTCCGTGCATCGACGCGGGCGATCCTGCCAGTAGCTACAGCCTGGAATCTGATTACAATGGAGAACATATCAATCTCGGCGCTTACGGCAACACCCTGCAAGCCTCCAGGAGCAAGCGCACAGGCGGAACTCTGGTGACGTTCCAGTAAGGGATAAAACATGCAAAAGGGTTCTCTCAGAAGCGCTTGTACGCCCCGCCTTTCCAGCGCGTCGACACAGGCATTGATGCTTGCTGTGTTCGCAGCGCTGGTGTCGGCGGGTTCGGACGTGACGCAGGTTAAAAGTTCGCTGACCTTAAATTCTTCCAACCCGGAATTGAACGCGGGCTTTGCCTGGGCGAAAGAGAAAGCGCTTCAACTGGTCTTGACGGATAAGCCGGATTGCAAGATCCCCAGCTACTCAGCGGCGATGAGTATCGAACAGTTTTGTGTGCGTGACGTTGCTCATCAACTGGAGGGGGCCCATCTGCTGGGGCTCGATACAGAGAACTATTCAATGATGAACAGTTTCGCCTGGGGGGCCAATCGGCGCAAGGGCAGTCAGACGACTGATTATTTCTGGCCGAACTGGCACTACAAGTATAATGTCGCGCTTGCTGAGCAGGAAAACTTCCGCAGTTGCAACTGGCGTTGTCTGCCGACCTCCTTTGATATGGCGTGGCGGTGCTATGAACAATATCTGTGGACGGGCGACGAGAAGTGGATCTCGGATGAGCTCTTCACCTTTCACCAGAACCTGCATGACGCAGAAAACGGCTTCATGAAGTATCAGGATGTCAACACGGACGGCATCGCTGATGAGCGGGCGCAGCTCGCCTCGTTCTTTGAATTTCCGGATGCCACGATTAAAAATATATCAGCCGGCGATTCCCTGGGCACGCAGTATCAAGCCTTATTGGCTTACGCGGCCATTCTCGCCAAAAAAGGCGATCTGCCCAATGCCCAAAAATATCTCAACAAAGCCAAGGAGGTCAACGCCTGTTTCGAAACCTACTGGTATGATGAGGCAAAGGGCCTCTATGGCAATGGCATGAATTTTTATGGCAGGGTGCAGACCGAGTGGGGCAAAGAGGCGAGCTTCTTCATCCCGATGACACTGCTTGGCGATCTGGGTCCGCGAGTCGATCGCTATCTTGACTTTGTCGACAACAGCATCATCGAGCAAAATAAAACAACCTCTCCTCTGAATATCGAGGCGCAGACCTATCTGCCCGAGGTCTTTTACAAGCACAACAAGAGAGAGATCGCCTGGAAGTATCTGCAAAATATTCTGAACAGCAAAGCTGGCTACCCTGAAGTCTCCTACGCCTGTATAGGGAATACGATTGCAGGGTTGATGGGGGTGATGCCGGATGCGCCCAACAACGCCTTTTACACAGCTCCCCGCTTGCCGGCTTCGGGGCTTGAGTGGGTGGAGGTAAACCATGTGCCGATCGGTGGCCGTGATCTCTTTATCCGGCATGACGGCAACATGAAGACCACGGTGAAAAACAACAGTGGCCAGTCGATCAACTGGGGCGCACGTTTCTATGGGAACTATGCCAAACTGAAAGTGAATGGCGTGGAGCGCACGACGAAGATTCAGTATCTGAATGGAAAAACAATCTCGGTCGTCTCTGTTGCGCTCTCTGCCGGTCAGGTCGCTGTTGTCGAGGCTGTCGGCAGGCCTGCTGCAGACTTGCCGCTGCTGAGCGCCAAAGAGCTTGAACTCCGGAATCAAGGAGGGAAGCTGAAACCTGGCTATTACGATGTGAGCGAGATGAGTTGGACGTATGGGATCATGAAGGACGCTTCACCGGCGGTCAAAGATAAGAATGTCAACAACGGTCCGCTGATGGTCGGCGGCAAGAGCACCACCAAGGGCTTGGGGGTCCGGGGTGCAAGTGTGATCCGGTATGAGCTCAATAAAGGCTATTCTCATTTGATCACGGAGATCGGCTTCGATGATACGAATTCAGTCCAAGGTTATGTCGAGTTCGTCATTTTGGGCGGTGCCAAGATGGGCAGGACGTTGTTTGACAGCGGCACGATGAAACCTGACTCGCCGGCGCAGAAGTTCAGCATCGACGTGAGCGATTGTAACTATGTAATTCTCGGAACCCGGCCACTCAACGACGGTGATGCGTCCGCAGTCGTGAACTGGGCCAACCCGCAACTGATTGCCAAAGGCACGACTGTGGATACGATCCCGCCCTCACGGCCTGTGAATCTCAAGCTTGTCGAGGCACGCGCTGATTCCGCAACAGTCAGTTGGAGCGCCGCGACCGACAATGTCGGTGTGAACGCATACAGGGTCTATCTGGATGGCAAGCCATACGGCAGCACCTACACGACAACCCTTTCTGTCGCGGGACTGATTCCTAAAACAAGTCACCTCCTGACCGTGAAGGCGATGGACTTGCTGAATAACAGTTCTGCGGAAAGTGCGCCCTTATCCTTTACCACGCGCGAAGGGATCAGGAAGACCTATCTGAGCGATCTTCAATGGGATAAAGCCAATATTGGCTATGGCGGCGTGGTTGCCAATCGTAGTGTGATGGGAAAAGAGCTTAAGGTTGGCGGCCGCGTATACACAAAAGGTATTGGTGTACATGCTATTACCGATGTCACCTACAAGCTGGATAAGGTTTACAATCGCTTCAGGGCGGTTGTCGGCGTTGATGACAGCGCCTCCAGCGGAAGTGTCGAATTCGAGGTTTACGGGGACGGACAAAGGTTGGCATCCTCCGGTGTGCTCGTCTGTGGCGTTGCCAAGGAGTTGGATGTGGATATCAGTGGCGTGGCAGAGCTGAAGATACGGGCAACGGATGCCGGCAACGGCATCAATAGCGATCATGCCGACTGGGCAGATGCCAGGGTCCTGGCCATCCCGGCAAACTGGACCGAGGCCGAACAATAACAGGCTAGTGATCACAAGGAGACAGGTGTATGAAGATTCAGATGATGCTCGTTTTAGGGTTGCTGTTGGGGGTCTCCGTGTCAACAGCCGCAGAAAAGAACACGGGCTCCGGGGGCAAGTCGCTCCAACTCTCTTCCCTCGATCTGAGACTGCTGGGACAGGGCTATGGGCAGCCGGGCATCAACCGTTCAATGGAGGGCACCCCGCTGCAGATCAAGGGCATCCGTTTCGAGCATGGGATTGCTGTGCATGCAGAAAGCTACTTTACCCTCGCGCTCGATGGCAAGGCTAAGCGCTTTCATGCGCGCTGCGGTATCGATGACGATTCGCTCACGAGCCCCGCCAGTGTGAAGTTCCATGTGTTTGGCGATGGCAAGCTTCTGTGGAGCAGCGCGCTGATGAAGCCGGGCATGGCGGCGGTCAGCGCGGATGTCCCTCTGAAAGGGGTTCGTTCACTGCTGTTGAAGGTCGATGACGGCGGCGACGGCATTCGCTCGGACCATGGCGACTGGGCGGAAGCCGTCATCGAGTACGAGGGTGAGCCCCCTGTTGCGGCCTTCAACGGACCTCTTGAGGCGCCGCTCAAGAAGACGGTCACCTTTACACTCGAACTTTATTACCTGAAGGACAGCGACAAAAAATTCGCAGAAGAAGAGTCGAAGCGGATGATTGCGCTGCTCGGAAAAATTGCGCCTCACCTTGAGTTGAACATCAAGGTTGTCAAAGCGACGGCCCCCTTCAGGAGCAAATTCGAGAGCAACGGCTGGCACGACGTTCCGAATCATCAGCCCAGCGATAAGAATTTCCAGTCCCTCCTGATTACCGAAGAGGACATCGGTGCTGCTGGCTGGGCAGGCCCCGTGATGGGCTGTCTGAGCAAGCAACGCCTGGAGGATAAACGCGCCAGAGGCGGCAATTCCGCCGACATCTCCCTGCACGAATGGATGCACACGCTCTACGGGCAGAAGATCAACGGGCGTGAGATCGGCTGGCTCCATGCCAATCCGCAGTTCGGGTTCTCTGATCCTGATTGCCTTGATGCGTGTGGCGACGGGATATGGCACAAATGGTATGCGTTTCTGCTTCGGTGGAGGTAGATATACCCAATTGTCGCGATTATCGCTATGAATTAAAATGAACTCGCTTTAGGGGTGAGGGTTTAGTAAATTAAATACCCTTATTTCCTTTGAGTCCTGGCGAGTCATGATGAATGTATTTACACAGCCTGAAAAGCTTCGCGAATTGAACAGCCCTATCCTATTGGCGGCTGGTTTCTTCGACGGTGTCCATATCGGGCATCAGCGCGTCTTGGGGGAGACGGTTGCGCGGGCGCGTGAGACCGGTGCCCAGGCTTGGGCGCTCACCTTTAACCGACATCCCTTGGCTGTGCTTGCACCCTCGAAGGCTCCGCCCTTGCTGACCTCGCGTGAAGAGCGTTTAGAGCGTCTGGAAGCCCTTGGGTTGGATGGCGTCTTGATGTTGACCTTTACACGTAAGTTGGCGCTCCAGTCACCTGAACATTTTGTGCGCTGGTTGTGCGGTGAGCCTGGACAGTCACTTCCCAATGGCAAGCTGAGTGAAGTCCGCTGTGGCGCAAATTGGCGGTTTGGCTGCCGTGCGGCAGGCACGCCTGAGCTGCTGGCGAAGTATGGCGAGGAGTATGGCTTCCGGGTGGCGATTGTCCCCTACGCCTACTATCAGGACAGGGAGGTCTCCAGTACGCGTATCCGTTTTGCAATTCAGGAGGGCAACCTGGACGACGCGACAGCTATGCTGGGACGGCCCTATTCCGTGCGGGGTGTTGTCATGAAGGGCAAGGGTTTTGGAACGTCGCTGGGCTTCGCAACAGCCAATATTCAGCCCCAGGCGGATATTCTTCCGCCGCTCGGCGTGTATGTGACCGGGACGCAGGTGTGCGGACGCTATTACAACAGCCTTTCGAATTTTGGTGTCTGTCCGACCGTGGGCGCGAATCGCGACCCGATCCTGGAGACGCATTTGCTTGATTATTCGGGGGATACACTCTACAATCAACCGATTGCAATTGATTTTCTTGGGCGGATTCGTGAGGAGCGAAGGTTTGCTTCAACTGAAGAATTGGTACTTCAGATTGAAAAGGATGTGCAAGCCGCAAGACGTTTCTTTTCTGGCCAAGCAGGGGTTTAAGGCAGGTCATCGCTATGAATGGTGCATTACTTCTTATAGTAGGCGGAGCTTTTCTGCTGGTCGGTTATTTTCTGTATGGGGGGGTGATCGGACGTCTGCTCGGTATCGATCCGAGCCGACCCACGCCGGCTCAAACAATGCGGGATGATGTTGATTATGTGCCAACCCAGCCGGCGATCTTATTTGGTCATCACTTTGCCAGTATCGCGGGCGCCGGTCCGATTGTCGGACCTGTCCTGGCTGCGCAGTTCGGCTGGGTGGCGGTTGCGTTGTGGGTGGTGATCGGATGCGTATTTATCGGCGCCATGCATGATATGAGCGTGCTCTTCCTCTCCGTACGAAACCAAGGGCGCTCGATCGGCACCATCATTGAATCGTTAATGGGCTATTGGGGACGTGTGCTCTTCCTGCTCTTCTGCTTGATCACCTTAATTCTGGTTGTGGCGCAGTTCACCTTTTTGGTGGCGGGGACATTCATCACGGAGCCCTGTGTTGGAACAGCGTCGCTTCTCTTTATCGCCTTGGCCTCCGCGTTTGGCTATCTCGTCTATCGCAAGGGCATGAACTTCCATCTGGCGACTTGGATTTTCGTTCCGCTCATGTTCGGCTGTGTCTATCTGGGCGTGCTTTTCCCGCTCAATATTCAGGCGCTCTTTAACTGTTCGAAAGAAGAGGCGCGCGCGCTTTGGTCTCTGATCTTGCTGGCCTACTGCTTTGCGGCGTCTGTGCTGCCGGTCTGGATCCTGCTTCAGCCGCGTGATTATCTGAACTCCTATTTGCTGTATGCCATGATCGCGTTGGGCGTACTCGGCATCTTTGTCGCGGCTCCCGCGATTCAAATCCCTGCCTTTACCGGGTGGAGCGTATTGAATCCGAAGAGCGGCGCCATGGATCCGGTGTTGCCCATGCTCTTTGTGACCGTCGCCTGCGGCGCCTGTTCAGGGTTTCATGCCTTGGTGGCCTCCGGCACCACAGCTAAACAGATCGCCAATGAAAAGCATATCCGACTGGTCGGTTATGGTGGCATGTTGGTGGAGGGGTTGCTGGCGCTGGTCGCTCTGATCGCTGTGGCCTGGATGACCCAGGCGGACTACACGACGGCTTTGAAGACCCAGGGGGAGGTCTCCATGTTCGCGCGCGGGCTGGCAGGGTTTACGGAGAAGCTGGGCATTCCCTTCAAGGTCGGCGAGGTTTTTGTGTCACTGGCGCTCGCGGCGTTTTTGATGACGACCCTTGATACCGCGACACGTCTGGCGCGCTTTACGTGGCAGGAGCTGTTGTTGCCGCGTGAAGAGCATGTTGCGAAGGGGGTCACACTGTCGCCGGGAATGACGCTGTTGAGTAATCGCTATGTGGCGACGTTTGTCGCGGTCGTAGCGAGTGCGGCGTTATTACTGGGCGCAGGCACAAAGGGGCTGTGGCCGATCTTCGCCTCAGCGAATCAACTCCTGGCAGCGCTGGCACTCTTGGGTGTGACGCTCTGGCTGTTGGCCAAGGGCAAGAAGGCCTGGCTTGTGTGCGTGCCCATGGTGTTTATGATGGTGACCAGCGGCTTGGCTTTGGTCAATCTGTTCAAACAGAATTTTGCCGCATGGAGCGCAAAAGGGTTTTCAGCAGGTGGCGTACTGACGTTGGCAACAGTCATTCTGTTGGCGATGGCAGTCGTTTTGATTGTGTTTGCTGCGACACGCCTGTATAAGAGGACAATGAATCATGGCTAAAGAATTAGCATTTGTATTAATGAATCCCTACCCGATCCGTAAGTCGCGCACCGGCGGCATTATTGCTCGGTATCTTGTGAGGACCGACCTGAAGCTGGTGGGAGCCCGTATTATCGGCCCCTCTCAAGAGTTTGTGGATGAGTTGTCAACGTATCTTGCGACGTATGATACGACCGACCCTGAAAAGTGCGCGCTCTTTTCCAATTACATCCGTAAAAACTATGCGCCATGTAAAGTGACGAAAAGTCCGCACCGCACCATGCTCCTGCTGTTTGAAGGCGAAGATGCTGTTCGGAAGATTTATGAAGTGACGGGCAGTATCCGTCAGCGCTGGATGAGCGGACAGACCGTTCGCGATACCTACGGCGACATGGTGCGCGACCCTGTGACGAATCAAGTTGAATATTTTGAGCCCGCTGTCTTGGTCGGCGCTTCAACCAAAGTCGTCGGCGAAGTGTTGAGGATGCTGGCGAAATATTTACCGAAGGACGCTGGACTTGTCCGCGGCGCGATGGACTTCCAACCGAATGAGGATGTGCAACGGACGCTGGTGATGCTGAAGCCGGACAACTGGCGCCAGCCTTCGCTGCGCGCGGGCAATATTATGGATTTGGTTTCCAGCACAGGCTTGCGCATTGTGGGCGTGAAGAAATTCGCCATGTCTGTTGCTCAGGCGGAGGAGTTTTATGGTCCGGTCAAGGAGAACCTGAAGAAGGTCTTTAAGCACTTTGGCTCCGACCGTGCCGCACAGGCCCTGGCCCGCGAGTTCGGCTTCCCGGTTGATGCCGCGAAGATGGACGACCTCTGCAATCAGCTTGCCCCGCTCTTTGCTGAACGCGAATTTGAAAACATCGTGGAGTTCATGACCGGGCATCGTCCCTCCATTTGTTCGGCTGAGGAAAAGAAACACCCGGGCAAGGAAGAGTGTCTGGCGCTCGTCTACGAAGGCATTGACGCGGTGGCTAAGATCCGCGAGATCCTGGGCGCAACAGATCCCAACAAGGCGCGTCCCGGTTCGATCCGCCGTGAGTTCGGCACCAATATCATGGTCAATGCCGCGCATGCCTCGGACTCCGCTGAAAACGCCCGCCGTGAAATGAAGATCCTGGATGTCGCGCATGACCCGCATGTCGAAGAGCTGATCCGCTCCTACTATGGCGCGTAAGGAGAAGCTATGGTTCGGAAATGGGCTGGAGTGTTTGTCTTTTTTTCTTCTGTTCTTCTGCCTGCATGGAGCGCGTTGAGCGCAGAGGGCACGGAGATTGCCGCGAAGGAGGGGGACTGGGGTTATCGCCCGCTAGACGGCGCAACAGCAACGCTGAATCCGCCCTCCTTGACCTGGGTGCATGACCCCAAGGCCAAGCAGTATACGGTGCAGTGGGCGAGCGACGCAGCCTTCACGAAATCCGTCACGACCATCAGCAATCACCTCTGGTGTGTTTATACCTATCACAAACCCCTTGAGACCGGTACCTGGTATTGGCGCTTCCGAGGTGCGGGCGGCTGGAGCAAGGTGCGTTCCGTGGTGATTCCCAAAGAGGCGGCGACGTTCCCCTTGCCAAGCGTTGAAGAACGCCAGGCCGTGCTTCCCAAAACCCATCCCCGGCTCTTCTTGCGTCCGGAAGATCTGCCGCGCATCCGTCAGGCAATCGCTGAAAAGGGGAGCGCGGCTGAAAAAATGGTTACCGAGATGAAGAAGCAGGCGGATAAGCTCATCAAATCCGGTCCGACACCGGAGCCGACCGTGCGGGGATCCGCGCGTGACAAGAACGATGACGAGGCGGTCAAGCACTGGTGGCCGAACCGCAAGACCAGTGACACGGCAGGCGAAGAGGCTGAGCTCATGTCGTTTGTCTGGATGATCAGCCAAGAGCCGAAATATGGCGAGGCCGCGCGAAAGTTCGTCATGGCGCTTGCTTCGTGGGATCCTGACGGGCCGAGCAATTTTGATCTGAACTGCGAAGCAGGCAAGGCTATGCTCTATCATCCGGTGCGAGCCTATGACTGGGCCTATGATGCCTTGACCGAAGAGGACCGCGCCCAGTTCCGCAAGGGCTGGCAGCGACGCGGGACCGACGCCTGGAAGAATGGGGAGACCGGGAGAGGCAACGGACATCTGTCACGTCCGTATGGCAGCCATGGCAACCGCGTCTGGCATAAGCTGGCGGAGATCGCGATTGGCTTGCACGGCGAAATTCCGGAAGCAGAGCTGTGGCTGGATTATGCGCTGAATAAATTTTATGCTGTCTATCCGGTCTGGTCAGACGATGACGGCGGCTGGCATGAAGGCATGAGTTACATGTCCGGGTACATTACAAAAGTCACGGACTGGATGCAGGTGTCGAGGTCTGCGCTGGGCATTGACGGCATGAAGAAACCCTTCTTCTCCAAGGTGGGGGATATGCCGCTCTACCTGATGTCCCCGAACGCGCCCAATGCAGGGATGGGCGACCTGTCGTGGCGCCCGGCCAGTTGTTCCTTCATGGACTATTTCACGCGGGTGAGCACGACGCCGGATGCGGCTTATTGGAGCTGGTGGCTCGACTCCTCCAAGGGTGCTGGCAAATCCTCAGGATGGAAGGCGCTTCTCTCGCTGGCGAATCTGCCTCAAAAACCAGCACCCAAAATGCCACTTGATAAGCCGGTGTCAAAAATATTCAAGGGCACAGGGCTGGCCAGTCTCCACACGACGTTGACGAACAGTCTCGCGGATGTGCATCTCCTTTTTAAAGCTGATCCCTTTGGCACGCAGAGCCACGGACACAATGCGCAACTGGGCATCCTGCTGAATGCGTTCGGCGAGTGCCTGCTGCCCGCCAATACGTACCGGGACTTGCATGGCAGCAAGTTCCACTACCAGTATGTGCATGAGACGAAGTCGCAGAACAGCGTGCTGGTCAATGGCGCGGGGCAGCGTCCGCATTCACTCCTCTCAGCGGGCTCCATTTTAGAATCGCAATTCACGCCGGCATACGACTATGTGCGCGGCGAAGCGATTGCGGCGTATACCAATGGCGTCCGGCGGGCTGAGCGCGCGATTGTCTTTGTGAAGCCGGACCTCATCGTCGTCTTCGATGACTTCGAAGCAGAAGCGCCAGCCCAGTATCAATTCATGCTGCATGGGTTATCAGCGTTTAACATTGATGAAGCGCAACAGACTGCGAAACTGACCGGCAAAAAAGCAGGGCTGACAATCCGCTATTTCTCAAACCAGCCTTTGAGTCTGAAACAGAGCGACGGCTTCAATCCGCCACCGAAGGGGTATGGCAGCAACAGGGGCGATTTTCCGAATCACTGGCATTTGGAAGCATTGACCCTGAAGAGCGTGAAAGCCAGCGACGCATTGATGGTCTTGAATCCGTATCGCAACGGCGAGGAACAACCTGTGCAAGCGACACGCATCGACTCTGCGACAGCAATCGGCCTTCGCCTCACACGCGGCACCTCCACGATCGATGTCGCCTTCCGCAAAGCAGGCGTGCAGCAAGCGGAGTGGCAGGGGCATGCGTTCAGCACACCTGTATGGGTGCTGGTCAAGTAAGATTGTACATACCTCTGAAAATATATCATCCTTGGATCTGTGTGCGACATTTGCTATAGTGAAAATAACCAAGTGGAGAATTGTATGTCAAAATGTTCATTAACAGCATTTGTGGAGCGTGAGGGAGACGGTTTTGTTTCGCTCTGCCCCGAACTGGATATCGCCAGCCAGGGAGATACTGTTGAAGAGGCCTCAACCAATCTACGAGAGGCGGTAGAGCTCTATTTTGAGTGTGCGGATGCACAAGAAATAAAGAGCCGATTGACAGGTGAAGTCTACATCTCTCGATTTGAAGCCGTTTATGCCTAAACTTGGTATTTTTTCGGGGCATGAAGTTTGCCGTGTGCTGAGCGAGCATGGTTTTATTTTGGTTCGCCAAAAAGGCAGTCATGCCATTATGCAGATGCGAACAGCACAAGGTACAATCACAGTCCCCGTCCCACTGCATCATGAGATCAGAACAGGGACTCTTTTGTCTATTATCCGGCAGTCACAGTTGCCACGAACGTACTTTGAAAAGTGATACCCTCCTTGCCCCTTGACAGCCACCACTCGAAAGGCTAGATTTCCGCCTAATTAAGTGGGCCTGCGCGGGGCAGGCTCAATAATATGTCTAGGACACACGACGATATGCACTGGCTTTACCTCACATTCGCAATTCTCTCCGAAGTGGCAGGCACGATCTGTATGAAACTCTCGGCGGGGTTTACAAAATCCACGCCATCCGTGTTGATGTGGCTGTTTTACGGCATCTGTTTTTATTTTCTGACATTGGCACTCAAGCGGGTGGATGTCAGCGTCGCATACGCCATCTGGAGCGGTGTCGGCACCGCCTTGATAGCGACCGTCGGAGTTCTCTGTTTTCGAGAGCTGGTCAGCATCCTGAAGGTAATCGGTATCGTTGCCATCATCGGAGGAGTCGTCGCGTTGAACATGTCCGGAGGGACTCACTAAGAAAAACGTTGGGAAACAAAGAACGAGATAGCGCACTATGCCCATGATCGAAATCTGCCATTTTTGGTTCAATGTGGTTGAAGCCGGCATCTGGTTTGCTCTTGCGACGTGGTTTCTTTTTTTAGCGGTGCGGAGAACGACAAGATTGAAGAGGTCTTTCCTGGTCTTTTCCCTCACGCTCTTTGTCTTCGGCATTTCGGATATTGTTGAGACACAGACAGGCGCTTGGTATAAACCTTTTGGGCTCTTCATGCTGAAGGCAGTCTGCGTGATGCTGATTGCAGGCTGTGTCGTTGTGTTCTTCCGTAATCGTACGGAGTGTGAGCGGGTCATGAATGGACGACCTCTGCCCACTCTTTAATTTTACCCACGGAAAGTACGGAATAACACGGAAAAGTAATCCAGAAATAGAAGGATAAGACAAAATTCACATGAAAAGACAATCTTTTTTGGCGATCATGGTTGCACCTCTGTTGCTGCTCTGCATGTTTGGCTGCGCGGGGTTGCATCCCGCCGGGGAGCAGAGCGTTACGAAGGTCAGCGTTACGAAGCTCATCAGCTCAACCAATTGTTGGGATGGGGCGCTGCTGCCGGCGTATCCGCGCCAGCAGCCCAACATCACCATCTTGCGCATAAAAATCCCGCCGGGCGTGCGGCTTCATACACACAAGCACCCAATCATTAATGCCGGAGTCCTGCTGAGCGGGGAGTTGACGGTCGTGACCACAAATGGAGCGACACTCCACTTGGTCGCGGGCGACCCCATCATCGAAGTCGTGAATACGCTGCACTATGGGATCAACGAGGGAAAGACCGAGGCAGAGATCATGGTCTTCTACGCAGGAACCCTCGACGAGCCGACGAGTATTCTGGAGAAAACGGAATAGTGGAATGTTGGAATAGTGGAACATTGAAACTGGAAACTTGAAACTTGGTGCTTCTTAAATTAAGAGTTAAAAGTTAAACGTTGAGCGTTGAGAGTTCGTTTTATCCGCCGTAGCCTTGGCGTAAGTGGAAGTCGTATTCGCGGAGGTGGAACGCTTAACGCTAAACGCCTAACTCTTAACGCTGAAGTTGAACATCGAACATTCAACATTCAACATCGAACGTCGAAAACTAGCGCAGCTTGCCGCGGACGGCCATGGAGAGGGCCTTGGCGAGTTCGGTCTCGTTCCAGGGCAGGCAGAAATAGAAGATGCCTTGCTGGCGGTAGAGTTCGACATCTGCGCGTGCCAGAACCGCGTTTGCAAAGGCGATAATCGGCAGGCGCTTGGTCTTGGGATTTTCACGGAGCTGCATGACGAGTTCGCGGATGTCCATGTCCGTGATCCGTCCGTCCAGCATCAACAACGAAGGCGGATGTTCAAAACAGGTGTCGCGCAATACACTCGACTGGTCAAAAAAGGTTAGTCCGTACCCGAGCTTCTGGATATGTGCTGAAAGGAAGGCGGTGATGGCAGTGTCTTGCGAGAGGGCCATGACCAGCGGAGGTTGCGCCAGGGGCAGTTCGATGTAGACACCCGTGCCGCAGGTGGTTCCTTTGACAGGGCTTTCAAAGGTGATGCTCCCGCCATGCAGGTCGATGATTTCGCGTGAGATCGCCAGTCCGAGTCCGGTCCCGGCGACATGGTCTCCGGCGCGGACGAAGCGTTGCGCCAGCTTGGGGAGCATCTCGGGCGAGACGCCCATGCCAGTGTCGCAGACAGACACGAGCGCCATATTCGTTTTTGCTGGCGCGCGGCTGAGCGAGAGCGTGATGGCCCCCTTTTCCGGGGTGAACTTAATGGCGTTGCCCACGATGTTGAGGACGACGCGTTCCATCTTTTGGGCGTCACAAAGGCAGAAGAGTTCAGGAGCGGGGATGTCCAGGCGTATATCGATGTGCTTGGCTTCGGCTTGGATTTGAACGGGATTGAGGCCGTCATGGATGAAGGCGCTGATCGGGACGACCTGCTTGGTGAGCACGAGGCTCTTGTTCTCGATCTGGCTGACATCCAGGATGTCATTGATGGTGGCCAGAAGCCGCTGGCAGTCGGCCTGCAGACGCTCGAGGTAGCGCATCGCCTTTTCAGGCATGGCGCCGACCACGCCCCGGATCATGTTATTGACCGCGTAGACCATCGAGGTCAGCGGCGTGCGCAGTTCATGGGAGACGTTCGAGACGAACTCCAGCCGCGCCCGGTCATGGGCCTGGAGGCGTTCGTTGGCATCTTGAAGCGCGCAGAGCGCATTATGGCGGACCGTCATGTCGCGGATAAAAAAGCAGAGCTGCCCCTTGGCGTCAAGCTCGACTTTGTTGATGGCGATCTCAGCCGGAAAAGAGGTGTTGTCTGAACGTTTGCAATACGCCTCGACGAGGGTGTACTTCTGATCAGCCAGGTTGGTTTGAATCGTGGTGATCAGCGAAGGGGTTGCACCGGAGATGAGCCTGACGATGGACAGCTCAAGCAACTCCTGAGACGGTTGAAGGAAAAACTCTGAAGCGCGTTGATTGCACTCCAGAATTTTTCCTTCAAGGTCTGTGATCAGCACGGCATCATAAACGCTTTCCAGCAATTTAAAGAAGGGCGTGCTTCGTTCAGATGCATGGAGACGCCAGGAGCGACGGAAACGGACCCTGCTCGACTTTGTTTGTGTCGTCTGCGCATCGAGATCGCTTGGTGCGATGTCGATGCGCATGGTTCTGTTATCCTGAAGAATGGCGTCCGAAGACATTATTCGTGTGACTTGTTTTTCGCTTCATTCACGCGAAGCTTGCGGCCATAGATGTCCTTATCATGAAGCGCCTTGATGGCGGCTTCAGCTTCAGGACGGTTCGGCATTTCGATAAAGCCGTAGCCCTTGGACTTGCTGTTGAAGCGGTTGGTGATGATACGTGAAGACTTGACGGCGCCATACCGCTCGAACTCCTTGCGCATCTGAGCTTCAGTCATGTCGTAACTCAAGTTGCCGACATAGATTTCGACGCACGAGCCATCGCCATAGCTTTCGCTCTCGCCTCTGCTGCTGCGGCGGCCGCAGCCAGACTTGGCGATGATGAGTCCGAGGACGAGTCCGAGGAGGCCTGTTGCTGCGAGGATGCAGGCGGAGGTGGGGTCTTTAACCATTTCGGTTAATGTGGTCATGAGGTGATTCATACTCAAGAATTTTCCTTGATTTATGTGTGTGTTGGATGAGGAAGGCTATGCTTAACGCGTTTCCAGGAAGCCTTCCAGTTTGCGCATACGGGTGGGATGTCTCAGCTTACGGAGCGCTTTCGCTTCAATCTGACGGATACGTTCACGCGTCACGTTAAACTGCTTGCCAACCTCCTCCAGCGTACGGGAATAACCATCGGTCAGACCGAAGCGGTAATCCAGGACCTGTCGTTCACGGTCGGCAAGGGTTGTCAGCACCTCCTGCAGACGTTCCTTCAGCATGCTATATGCGGTCATCTCTGAAGGGCTCTCTGCGGATTTATCTTCAATGAAATCGCCAAAATAAGCGTCATCCCCGTCGCCAACCGGACTCTGTAAGGAGATGGGTTGCTGTGCCATGCGGTATACCGCGCGCACACGGTCGACGGGAATATCCATTTCTTCTGCGGCTTCTTCAGGCGTCGGTTCACGCCCCAGTTCCTGCACCAACTTCTTTTGGACGCGGAGCAGCTTGTTGATGGTCTCAATCATGTGAACGGGGATGCGAATCGTGCGGGCTTGATCGGCAATTGCACGTGTCGCGGCCTGACGGATCCACCAGGTGGCATATGTGCTGAACTTATAGCCACGGCGATATTCGAACTTCTCAACGGCTTTCATCAGACCTGTGTTTCCTTCTTGGATCAGGTCAAGGAATGAAAGGCCGCGGTTCATGTACTTCTTCACGATGCTGATCACGAGTCGAAGGTTCGCTTCGACCATCTCAGTACGTGCCTTCTGTCCGTTGCGCAGGATTTCGCGCAGGGATTCGAACTTCGTCATGAACTCTTGCGGGTCCATGGCGAATTCTTGCTCAATCGAATGAATACGTGTTGAGAGGTCCTGGATGATCTGGTCACGCTTCTTCGTCGGGCGTTGCTTCAACTGCTTCGTCCGTTCGTTCAGCATGCTCTTGTAGGGACGGTAGATCTTCTCATCTGCTTCCGTACAGAGGCTTTCCAGGATCTTCTGCTTGAAATTTAAATTGTAGAATACTTCGACCAGGTCATGGCGGGCCTTTTCAAGGACCTTCATGACCTTTTTCAGTTTGTCTTCCTTCTTGCCCGCGGCGCAGACGTCTTCGTAGGCTTTCAGCAATTTCGACTTGGCGGCATGAAGGCTCTTTTTGACCTTGTCGATCCCTTCCATGTAGGCATCGCGGCTGTCGACAAACTTGTCGGTGACCACGCGGTCGAAACGTTCGACACCCGTCTCCAGGCGGTCGATCAGTTCGAGATAAAGCCGGGGCGTAAAGCCGAACTGGTTAAACATTTCACGTTCGTTGCTCTCCGCGAATTCGATGCGCTTGCAGATTTCGACTTCCTGTTCGCGTGTCAGCAGAGGCACTTGACCCATCTGGTGCAGATACATGCGGATGGGGTCGTCAAAGAAGTCCATCCGGCTGCCGCGTCCGGCGCGATTGCCCTCGCTCTCCTGCTCGCTGCGGAAACGTTCGACTTCGGTGGCGTCGATGATTTCGATATCCATGCCGCGTAAAATGGCCAGGTAGGATTCGATGTCCGTGTCGCGGATGAGGGAGTTCGGCAGCGCTTCGTTAATATCGTCGTAGGTTAAATAGCCGCCCTGGTTTTCGGCGCGCTTGATCAATGACTTGATGCGCTCGCTGCGCTCTTCGCGTTTTGCTTTTGCATCCGCGGCGTCAGCATCGAGGACAAGCTCGGTTTCATAGCCCACGGAAAACTCGGTGCCGTCCGCCACCTCAAACCGCATCTCCTCGGAGTCGCTGGTGTCAGGCTCAGCCGTGAACGCATCGGCTTCATCGATGATATCCCCATCCATTGCCAAATCGTCATGGTAAGGGCGGACGCGCTCGCTTTCAGCGGCTTGGTTATAGAGCTCTTCTGCGTCAAAATTCAAATCCTCGGCAGTCGGTTCTTCGTTTTCCCCCGACAGATCCAGTTCGCCGGAAACGGGCTTTTTGATCTTTTCCGCAAGGGAGGCCGAGACGCCGGAGACCTTTTTCTTGCCCTTTTCGGCTGGGGCGGGTGTGGGCTTGCTCGGGGTCGCGACAACCTCTTTTTTTGCTTTAGCGGGTTTTGTCACATCCGGCTTCTTGGTCGCAACAGTCTCCTTCGCTGGCTTGACGGCCTTAGCAGGAGCCTTGACAGCCTTTGCAGGCGGATGAGCAGGCTTCTTGGTTGCCTTTGCTTCTGGTTTCGCATGCTTTTTAGGGGCAGGAGCGTGAGCCTTCGCAACGGGCTTGTGAACGGGCATGACCTTTTTAACGGGTTTCTTGGTGTCTGTCGCCTTCTTCTTCTGAGGTATCTTTTTTGCTGCCATACGTGCCCTTTTTTCTCGTTTCCTAAAACCAAATTAAGATGAGTTCTGCCAGTTTTTGACAGAGTTCACCTATTATAGAAAGAAAATGGACACATAATATATCTGTTTTTGAGGGGCAAGTCAACGGCAATGGCCCCTTTTTCGATTTTTTTTGGCAACGGGTAATAATGCTTTCATCTTGCTTTGTCGCTCAGAAAAAGCAAAAATACGTCCATGGTTAGTTAGTTTACCCCCTCATGGAGAGGCCATCCCCCTTGGAGACTGTTATGAAAGACGGAATACGTACTGGCTTGGTTCTGCTCGTGGCCGCGTGCTCCTCTGCCCTTTTCGGGCAAAGCACCAACGAAAATCCAGAGGCGCGTTTCGAGCTGATGAACCCCAAGGAGGCGGGCGACTATGAACGCGATGTGATGCGCCGTATCGCTGACTTCGCGCTCGTGCCGCCGAAACTGAACACCTCGCCCCTGCCGCAATACGACTACGATAAGCTCGATTACGGGATGACCATCGGTATCGAGCGGACGCCCAAAGGCCGGCTCTGGGCCTGCTGGGTCGCCGGGGGGGACAGTCCAAAGGCCTTCTTTGTGCTGGCCACCAGCGATGATGATGGTGAAACATGGTCCAAGCCCCGCCTCGTGGTGGATACCCACTCGAAGAGCCTCCCCGTGGACCGCAGCACGTTGGTGGGTAACCTCTGGACCGACCCGCTGGGCCGCCTCTGGCTGATTTTTGATCAGTCCATGGATATGTTCGATGGCCGTGCAGGGGTCTGGGCAAGTGTGTGCGAGAATCCCGACGCCGAACAGCCGCAATGGTCCGCACCGCGCCGCATCTGGCATGGCGTCACGTTGAATAAGCCCACGGTCCTGAGCACGGGCGAATGGATGCTGCCGATTTCGCTCAATCAGAGCTCGGGCTTCGGTCCGTTCAAGGGCGCGTTCCCGGAACTCGATCCGCTTCGCGGTGCGCATGCGTTCGTCTCGACGGACAAGGGCGCGACATGGGAACGCCGCGGCAGGGTCCAGTTCCCGAATCCGGACTGGCATGAGCATATCTTTATCGAGCGCAAGGATGGCTCGATCTGGATGCTGGCCCGCACCTCAAAGGGCATGATGCAAAGCATCTCGCAGGATAAAGGCAAAACGTGGACTGCGCCTACAGAGATCCCGGAAATTGGCCAGCCGAACGCGCGCTTCCATATCCGCCGTCTGGCCTCCGGACGCTTGCTGCTGGTCAAGCACGGCGATGCCGTCGATGCCCATCAGGGACGCGTGAAACTCAGTGCCTGGCTCTCCGAGGACGACGGCAAAACATGGAAGGGCGGACTCCTTCTCGACGACCGCAAGGGGATCTCCTACCCCGACGGCTTCCAAGCGCCGGATGGCACGCTCTATATTTCCTACGACCGCAACCGGGCGGCGGACGGTGAAATTTTGCTCGCCCACTTCACGGAAGAGGACGTCCTGGCGGCGAAGCTGACCGGCCCGAAATCAAAGCTCCAGATGCTCATCAGCCGTCCGCTGGGCATCAAGAAAAAAGAAGTCCGCTAGGGCACACAAAGCAACAATGAACGCATAAAACAGGAGAATAAAAATGGCAGAAGAACAAACCGCAGGCAGCGGCAAAGCAATTGCATCCCTGGTTCTTGGCATCCTGGGGCTTCTTGCATGGTTCATCCCCTTGTTTGGAGCGCCGATCACCATCACGGGGTTGGTTCTCGGGATCAAGGGACTTAAATCATCCAATCGCGGCATGGCCGTAGCCGGCATTGTCCTGAACATTATCGGTCTGGTGCTCACGATCATCAACGCCTCTATCGGAGCCTACTTGGGTGCGACGGGCCAACACCCGCTGATCAACAGGTAACCCCATAGCTAGCAGAACTGGAATAAACAAGAGGAGCAACTTGTTTCTCACAGAGCGCTCAGAGGAAAGAATTTTTCTGGAGTGCGTGCGCCAAGCGGTATTCCGCGCGACGCCGCTTTTGTGAGGCCAAGAAAAGCGGTGCCGCGCTCGCCTTCCGGCTCTGCTTGTCACCGCACTCCAAAAGACCTCGACATCTCTTTTTTCTCGTGTCTTGCATGCCGTACTATCACAGTTTATAAACTGTGATAGAGGCACTTCACGTCATGTAATCTCGCAAAATAAGTGACAGAAGTGGCCGGAAGCCCTTATTTTATTGGGTGATTTGATTTAGGTGAAGCGCCTTCGGGTAAGGACCGGCCTATCACAGTTTATAAACTGTGATAGGGTTGTATACGATGAAGAAAGAGTTTAAAAAAGAAACAAAAAGGCTTTCCGCTTGCTTCGCATCTGAAAATGGGAGAAACTGAAGATGTTGTTGGTTCGTTCCCCGAACGAGAGAAACAAATTATACTCACGCTTCGATTTGAGAAATGAAGAAGATCCGAAACATTATCATTGTCATCATCCTGTTGCCGATCTTTGTTGCTTTCGTGCCGTTTCTCCTGTTTGTATGCCTCCCTGCAGCATGCCTACACCAGCTGCGAGTGAATGTAGCCTTACGTGTATTCCGCCGCCGTGAGAACGGCACGGTCTATTTGATCTGTGCCTCAAAGCGCGGATGGCATGACTTCCTGAAGAACAATATCATCCCCGTACTCCCGGACCATTTTCGAGTTGTCTGGCACAATCAAGGTTGCGTGCGGGAGCGCGACGCAAAGCTTCCCCCTCTTTTTAAGCATCTCGCGGCCTCGCACATTTTCAGCATGTCCAAGCCTTATCTTGTGGTCGTTACGCCAAAGGCTCTCGTACCCAAGTCCATCAATGGGGCGTTCACTGGATTGAAATCGAAGGCAGCGAGATCATCAGAGGTTCAGGCAGCGTGCGCAAAACAGATTTCGGAAATTGAACAGGAGCTTCGCACAACGGCCTTCCTGCTATCGTCGGGCGGCCGCGCTTCAGTATGAGGAAACTAACTATGAATGAGAGAATCAAATCGATACTGATGTGTGGTGCCATGATCGGAGTCCAAGCTCTGATAGCATGGGTTGTTTCCTGCACATCATGGTGTATGCGAAAGAATTGGGGCTATTTGCTAGGGGATAAGCCATTGCCAGAGGAGACTGTATTAGCGTTCAAGCTTGGCCCGATTATTCCTGCCTTTGGGATGCTGGCGACTATAGCTTTAGTGGTGGCCGTTTTACGATACAAGAACATCGGCAGTGCTCATTGGCTGTTCTCTGTCCTTATGATCGAGATCACTGTTTTTGCTTTCTACGCTCTTGGAATCACAATGCCAGCGATGTTTATCACGTACAGTATTGGAGTAAAATGAAGAGAACAGTGATGTGGGTGTGTCTCGGTGTGGCGGCCATGAATGCCTGTTTAGCGGAGCCCTCGAAATCAGCCAACGATACTCCTTTGCCGAAAGCGCCAGAGGGGTATAGATGGGAAAGGTTTAAGGAGGTGCAGAGCGCCTTTCTCTGCCCGACAAATTGGCATCGGATAGACAAGGCCGGCGCGTCTTCGCATACGTATGCGCTCTCAAAAGATCCTGTCAAGACGAATGATCTCTTTGAGACAGGACTGACGCTGCAAGTCGTCAAAGGGTTAGAGAAAAAAAAGGGAATAGCCCCGTCGCTCACGGCCTTGAAGATGGGACAAGCCGTGCTAAAGAGCCGCGACAACAAGCAGTTGGACATGCAGGATGTCAGCAGCGGCCCCTTTAAGGCCTTTTTCATCCGGTATCGCAATGCTCCTCCGGTTGCGAACCCCATCGTGATTCATCAAGTGTATATTTCCAACGACAAGAAAGATACGCTCTTCGTTGTCACCTTTGAAGCTCCAGAGCCCTCGTGGGATGAAGCCTGGAAGATCGGGGAACCCATGGTCAAGATGTTCCTGATCGATGATGAGTACTGAGCGCACTAAGGTTTGAGAAGGATCTGCTCCCTCTTATCCGGGACGATGTGCTCGGACGGAAGCTTCAAGATCTCAAACTCATCGTGCGCAAACGTGCACCGAAAACAAAACGAAAAACGGTTTCATAAGTGGTATTACAAGGCTGAATTTTTTTCTCGTGTCTTGCCTGCCCTCCTCTCACAGTTTATAAACTGTGAGAGGGTGTAGACGATGAAGGAGGAGCTCAAACAGAGAGGAAAATGTCTTTCCGCTTGCTTCGTATCTGAAAATCGGAGAAACTGAACATGCTGTTGGTTAGCTTGCCAACAACGGCCTTCATGCTATCGTCGCGAAGCCGCGTCTCAGCATTAAACCAAATGATAGGGTTATTAACGAATGAGCTTATCCCTGAGATATTTAAAAGATGTAAATCCGTATCTGAAAAATCAGATGCTCTATTTTGGCAAGTGGCTTCGTACGTCGTATGATTTTCCAGTCCCTCTGGAGATCAGGCTTGTGAACTGCAAAGTCGTAGTCGATTTTGATGGAACAGAATGTGCTCTTAGGTGGTGGCAGTACTCTGGAGGAGCCCAAGCGTTCAAAGGTGAAATAGCGGTAGGATCTTTTGATGAGACATTACGGCGTAAGGGCCCAACTTTCGCCTTTCCTACAGTTGTTGCAGCCATAGGCCGAGTCGTCCAGTATTACTATCAAGCCATTTATGACCTTCCAGCAAACGAAGATTTGGCAACAAAGTGGGGAGACCTTGTCATGGACTCATATATTGATCGAATAACACCTCCGCCGGCACGGCACTCAGAATAAATGAAACCTGCGGCACACCATTACGTAGTTGCGCACACGGCGAAATTCTCAATGGCACTTGGTGTCATTGTGGCAATCATACTTATGTTTCTTGTTTTGCAGGAAGAGGGGGCACTCGTGCCTGACCTCGGTACTTGGGTCTGGATACTTATTGCGTCGATTCTTGCAGGACTCATCGGCCTGATTCTGGGATGCATATTCATCTGGGGAGTTCTCGCCCGTCTAGCGGCACGAATTCAGGGATGGCCGTTCAAGGTTGGCGATGAAGTAGTTATCCTAACAGGGAGGCATAAGAATACTGTGACACGAATATATGAGATATGGAACGAAAGAGGGCAAGTACGCGTTGATCTTGGAGAAGAGTTGAAGACCTCAGTGAAGGATGTGTTCTGCGGCGTGGAGGTGTGCAGATCTAGAATGCTGCGTAAATGAAGCTTAACGACGATTATATTAAACTTACAGCTTGCTTTACCTATAAGAAAAGGCAAAAATACGTTCACCGTTGGTTAGGTTGCCAGTAAAAAAACGAAGGTCTATTAAACGATATGATTACACATACTGAAAGAATTATAATATTTACACTCGCGACCTCTGGTATGTTCTTTCTTGTGTTAGGAGCGATAGGAGCAACATTTTGGAGAAAGAAAGAGGTGTCTCTCTTAAAGCTGTTTTGTGCTGGAAGTTCGGTCTGCGGACATTCGGAAAAATATGTGCGCCAAGACCGAGTTAAGGTGGTGAAGGTCTTGAATTTAGTTGGTGCTTTCCTGTTTATGATGGGCGTACTCTTTATGGTGGGGTATTCGATATGGAAATGAAAATGTCAAAGAGCTGCTACACTGTCTTAATGATCGGGCTGTTTGTGATGGCGGGCACGATGGCGCATGCGGCTGAGCAGCCGTCGAAACTGCCGGCGGGGAAGTGGAAGCTGATGTTCAAGGATGAGTTTGACGGGGCGGACAAGGAGCTGGACAAGGCGTGGGAATTTCAGAATGGACCCAGCGGGCACATCCTCTGCAGCCGCTGGCGTGAGAACGCGCTGGTCACGAATGGAATCCTGCGTCTGCTGGCCAAGAAGGAGGAGCGTGGCGGACAGAAGTGGACCGCTGCAAGTCTATGGACGAAGAATAAATTTTTATACGGCTATTTCGAGTGCCGTTATAAATATGCCAAGGCCAAGGGCACGAACAATTCGTTCTGGCTCATGACGCGGGACCGCGCAGAGGCGAAGGCCACGGGTGATAAGAATGTGGATGCCATAGAAGGGCAATTCGAGGTCGATATCAACGAAGGGCACTATCCTGACAAGATCAATATGAACATTCATAATTGGTCGGGAAAGCATTGGGCCAAAAGTAAAGAGAAGAAAGCTGAGGGAATGAACCTCGCGGCTACGTACCACACCTACGGACTGGAATGGAACAAGGAGGAGCTCATCTGGTTCTTTGACGGCAAGGAAATCCGTAGAGAGAAAAACACGATCTGCCACAAGCCAACGCCGGTCTGGCTGAGCCTCGCCATCATCAAGTGGGCCGGACCAGTCACGGATGCCATCGACGGGACGTCGATGGATGTCGACTATGTCCGCGTCTATCAGAAAGAATGAAGCGCAATTAGCAGAACCCGAGCGTTGTCAGGGGGCGTGGAGTTATGATATCATAAAAGCTTTTAAGGAGAGCGCTATGGCAAAGAAAGAGGATGTTTCCATGGGATTTGAACAGGCGTTGAAACGCCTGGAGGAGATCGTTGCCGGCATGGAGTCCGGGACCCTTGACTTGGACAAGATGATCGCCTCGTTTGAAGAGGGGCAGCACTTGCTCAAGTTCTGTTCAGGGAAGCTGGATGAAGTCGAGAAGAAGATTGAGAAAATAGTCAAGGATAGCTCCGGGGCTGTGGGTGTCGAGCCCTTCTCGGTTGTTCAATAATCATCCGTCATCAGATTGGGAACAAACGAAGGAATCATTTTAAAATTGAGCGTTAAAAGTTAAACGTTGAGAGTTCCACCTTCGCGAATACGGCTTCCGCCTTCGCCAAGGCTACGGCGGACAAGACGGCGGACAGGTAAAAGTTGGAACGCTTAACGCTTAACGCCCAACGCTTAACGCTTAATTAGTTGAATTCGTTTAATTGGTTGAAAAACTCTCCAAGTTTTAAGTAGGTCGTATGAAAGATGGTCTGTTGAAAAAAAACAATGAGTTTCTCGTCGGCATTGATTCGGATGGGTGCGTGTTTGACTCGATGCGCGTGAAGCAGTGCATTCATTTCCATCCCATCATCATCAAGTTCTGGAGTCTTGAAACTTTTGAAGGCCCGTTGCGGGCCTGTGCGGAGTTTGTAAATCTGAATTCCAAGTCGCGTGGCAGCAACCGTTTCGCGGCGCTTGTGCGTGTGTTTGAACTATTGAAGGCTTATCCCGGTATACGGCCTGGCGATATTCAGTTCCCTGATTTTACAACGCTGAAGAGCTATTTGGACTCAGGGGTGCCGCTGGGCAATCCGACGCTGAAGGAGGCTGTCGCGAAAACAGGCGATCCTGAGTTGAAGCGCGTGTATGACTGGAGTTTGGCTGTCAATGAAGAGATCAACACGAACATGAAGCCGATCCCGCCCTTCCCTGGCGCAGTGAAGGCGCTCCAGTTGATGCAGGATACAAGTGATGTTGTTGTTATCTCCCAGACACCGGAGGATGCCTTGGTGCGCGAATGGGAGACGCATGGTATCCGTGCTTATGCAGGCATGGTGGCCGGTCTTGAGTTTGGAACAAAGGCAGAGCAGATCCGTGCGGCATCCGAGGGGCGTTATTGCCCTTCACGCATGTTGATGATGGGTGATGCAGTGGGCGATCAGAAGGCGGCGCTGGAGACCGGCATCCTTTTTTATCCGATCATGCCTGACCATGAAGAGGCCTCCTGGGAGCGTTTCTGTTCCGAAGCGTACCCCCGTTTTTTGGCCGGCACGTATGCCGGGTCGTATGCAGACGCGTTGGCTGCGGAGTTCCATGGCGCGCTTCCGGAGTCGCCAACGTGGTAATCACAAAACTATGAAACCTGAATTATTAGCACCTGCGGGCGGGTATGACGCCGCGCTCGCCGCATTCCAGTATGGCGCGGATGCCGTGTATGTTGGCTTGCCCCTGTTTTCAGCCCGCGCGGATGCGGATAACATGACGCCTGAACGGCTGCGCGTCCTCGTGGCCTACGCGCGTTCATTTAAAAGACCCAAGAAGGTCTATGTCACCTTTAACACGCTTGTGCCGGATGCGGATTTGCCAGCCGCGTTAGCTCTGCTGGAGCAACTGGAAGAACTGGCTCCGGATGGCGTGATCGTCCAGGACTTGGGTGTGGCCCGGCTGATGCGCGACTATTTTCCGTCCCTCGAGATGCATGCCAGTACGCAACTGGCGGCGCACAACTTGGATGGGGTGCTGGCCTTGAAGGAGCTGGGGTTCAAGCGCGTTGTGTTGGCGCGCGAATTAAGCTGTGAAGAGATTGCCTATCTGGTGAGAGAGAGCGGCGTCGAGATTGAAGTCTTTGTCCATGGCGCCCTCTGCTATAGCTATAGCGGGCTTTGTCTCTTCTCCGCGATGCTGCACGAACGCAGCGGCAACCGCGGCCGGTGCGCCTATTGTTGCCGCGAAGGGGTTTCGTGCGACAGCGAAAAGGGTGTGCGCTATCCCTTCTCGATGAAGGATCTTGCCCTTGCCCCCATGCTCGACAAGGTGGTGGCGACAGGGGCGCACTCCTTGAAAATAGAAGGCCGGATGAAGAGTCCGCTCTATGTTGCCTGCCTGAGTGACTATTATCGCAAAAAAATCGATGGACATTTGTCTGCGCATGCGGAGCGCCAGATGGTTCAGGATGTGCAGACGGTCTTCAGCCGTCCCTGGACCACGCTGTACGCCGACGGACGGAATGCGTCGAGCGAAACGATTATTGACCCTGTCGCGATTGGCCATCGTGGCGCCTACATCGGCGATTCGGATGCGGTCCTGAACGACCGCAACAGCGTCCGCTGGTTGCGTTTTAAGACGAACCGGGAACTTGAGAAGCATGACGGCATCCAGATCGAACTGCCCAACGGTGGCAAGCCGTTCGGCTTTGCGGTTCATCAGTTGCGGATCACGGGAAGCGAGCGCCTGGTCATCACGGCGCCGATAAACTCCTGGGTCGAGATTGCCCTGCCTGCGGAGGCGACGCCGTTTATTCCTCCGGGCTCCCCGGTCTATTGTTCCGCTTCGCAAGCGGTCCGGCGCACGTATGAGCTTCATTCCGTGCGCGAGTCCGAGCTGACGGTTGGAAGGCGTGTTGATTTTGACGTCGCCCTGCAGGTCAACGGCATCCAGGTGAAGGCCTTGATTCCGCAGGCGGGCAAAAGGGAGTCTGTGACCATTTTTGTTCCGCTGGACCTTGAGCAGGCGCAGCAGCCCGAACGTACGGAGTCTGCTGTGTGCAAGGCCTTTGAACGTCTGGGTGAATCTGCCTGGGCCTTTGGGAGTGTGAAGCTCAGCGACCCGGAGGGGCTTTATGCGCCGGCCTCGAAGTTGAACGAGGCCCGGCGTCTCGTGCTGGTCGCCTTGGACGAGGCCTGGGCGCGACTGCGGGCGGAGCGGCTTGCGCGTATCGCGCAGGAGGTCATGCAGGCGACTGGCGCGAAAGCAACACAGGGAGGCCTCGGGACAGGCCGGACGATCAAGGTGCGCTGTTCGAGCAAGAACGGGTATGATGCTCAGCAACTCGAACTGATCCGTGAACAATGCGATCAGCTGGTCCTCCTGTTGGATCATGTCTCCGCCGAATCGCTGAAGGAGTGGAGTGCGTCCTGGAAGGCGGATTGTCCGGGGCTGAAGATCCGTCTGGCGATGCCGCTGGTCTCACGCGAGAAGGAGCGGCAGGGCTTGCAAGAGGCGGTCAAGATGTTGATCAACGAGGGGTGGGGCGACTGGGAGTGCGCCGACCTGGCGGGCTGGCGCTTTCTGCGCGCGAACGGGGTGACCTCGATCACGGCGGACTGGAGCCTGTACGGGTTCAACCGGATGGCTGTAGCGGAGCTGTCCCGGATGGGGATTGCCTCCTTTGTCCTCTCTCCGGAGTGCGCCCTTCCGAATGCGCTTGCCCTGGCCGAGAGTCCGCTTCCGCCGGAACTGCTGGTGTATCAGCATGTGCCGCTCTTCATCTCCGAGACAGCCCCGTGTGTCGAGGGCATCTTGGAGGCCGGCGAACTTCATTTTACAGACCGCAGAGGCAACACCTTTATCACGCAGCAGTTTGACCGCCGGTGGGTGACGACCGCCTCCGCGCCGTTAGACCGGTCCGGCGAGAAGGCCGAGTTACCGTTTTCGCGCACACGCATCGACCTCTCCTGGTCGCCCAAAGGCGGACGCGACTGGCTACAGCGTTGATAGTAAACTATTCCCCAGCATACCCACTAAGCCTCTGGCCTCTGGTCACGCTCAAATTTGGTGGGTTTTTGTTTTTCTGGGAGGCTGTATGAAATACGAAAAGCCGGCACTTTCGTTTGAACAGCAGGCAGATCAATTGCTTTCCCTTAAAAGGCTTGTCTGTCACCTAGGAACGCCGACGCCTGTCCGCCGTAGCCTTGGCGTAGGAGGGTCCTCGTCGGCCTTGACCTCCTGGTGATTCTTTGCGACCACACAGTGGTCACAAACCCGAGATTAAAAGAGGAGAGGGTGGCAGAGCCGTCTCGGCTCTGTGCGGTCAAGATGACCGCGCTCCTTTCAGCAAAGCATTGTCTGTCCCCCTGTCGTAGATGCGAGGTGGAGGAGTTCGGATGCGGTTGCAAGCCGTATCATGCGAATCACAATCTTGATAGATTTCAGTCAAAAACGCGTGACTATTTGGCGTTGTTTCAGTAATCTGAAGCCTGAAATTCATAAACGTCTTCAGGGGGAGACTGAACAAGGGGGATCGCCTATGTGCAGCGTCAAAACAAGAACTTCACATCATCTCATGGTGTCACTGTCGGGCTTTCTGGCTTTGGCATTTTTTCAATCGGTGAACGTGTGTGCTGCGGAGACAAACGCTCCAGCGGCGATGGCGTCATCAGCAGAAGGGAAGGCCGCGCGTGAGACGTGGGTGAAGCATGCGTATGGGTTCACGCCAGCGGTGAAAGAGGCGTATCTGGCTTTTCTGAAGGCCGACGTGCGGCGGGAATTGACAATGGCTGGCAAGTCGCTGCCCGCTGATTTCTTGGCGTGGGTGGAGGGGGATCCCGGGGTTGCTTCCACCGTGTACGGGACGCGCAGTGCGCCCATGAACGTATTGCTCATGTTGCGGTCGCTGGAACTGGACCTTGGCGCAGAAGTTGTCCGAAAAAAGTACACGCAATTGGCGCTGGCCGCGGCTGTGGTCTTTGCTAAGGAGGGTCCGAAAGCGGACCTCTCTGCGCGTGAGCTGATCACGTTGTCGATCGGTGGTGATCCGCGGAAACCGGTGAACACGAAAGATCCGAGTCGTCCCCTTGATCTCAATGATCATATCATTAACTTCCTGAACGAGAATACGGTGGTGGAAGACGTCGTGGTCGGCCAGAAGGAAGAGTTGCCGGAGCTTAAATACGACGACAAGGGCGTTGCGATCCCGGCGCCCAAGGCAAAAGGCAAGCCGAAGATGATCCCGATTACGGAGAAGCGTACGCGGACACTCTATGCCGCTGATGTGATTGCGAGCAAAGCGTGGCAGGAGAAATTTAATGCATACCTGAAGGCAAAGGGCCTGACCGTGCAGATCGATAGCGGGGAGAAGGTTGTGCACTGGAACAGCCACGACATGGTCCGCGGGGAGCCCTACAAAAAAGTGGTGGAAGCCTACAAGCTTTTTAAGTCCGCGTATGAAGCGAAGGGACTGCTACCAGCTGCGCGCGACCCGCTCCCGACGCCTGCCGAGCGTTGCGCCTATCTGATTCGGAACAACGAATACCCCTTTCCGTCCGAGGTGAAGGAGCAGCGCAAATGGCCGCGCTATCCGCTCACGGCCCCGTGGCCGACCCTGACGCTTCTGGTTGCGAACGACCAGCCCCTGCGTGAGCGCGAAGAGCGCTGGGTTGCGTTTCGTGACAAGGGCGAGTTCCGAACGTATGGCGAGTATATCGGCGGCATCGCGCAGCAAGGCGACATGCAATCAGCGCGCCGGTTGAAAGAGTATCCCTTCACGTACGGCACCATCCAGATGATGCTCAAGGACGGCGGTGTCTGCGGCACGATGGCCAACATTTCCGCCCGTTCGCACATCACGCTGGGTGTGCCTTCGTGCACGGCAGGCCAGCCTGGACATTGTGCGTTGATTTTGTTCGGGCTTGATCCCAAGACGGGAACCTACAATTGCCATGGCGGACAGTATGCGACAGCAGGCGACGCCGGCACGGGTGTTCACGGCGCCTGGGTATTTGGGGATGTGGACGGGCGTAAGCCGATGGTCTATCACCAGAGCATCGCGTGGGCCGTGAACTACGGGTTGCCTGCCTATCTGGACTCCAACCTCGCATATTCCTTGTACCGGAAGCTGCCTGAAGCCGATCGCAAGGCGCATGGCCAGAAACTCTTGGAAAGCGGGCTGGCCCTGAATCCGTATAACGTCCTGCTGAACGATGCTGGATATGCTCTGGTCAAGGCCCCGAACGATGCGATTTGTTTTTATGAAGCCTCGCTTAAACCGTTCGCGTCGCTTGTCAAGCCGGGCTGCCCGACAAATGGGCTCTATTTTCAGACCCTCCAGCAGAGATGTTACGCCACGATCGGCAAGCTGCCCGTCCCGGGAGACTCGGCAGGCGCAACAGGGGTTTTCGCCTTTCTCCAGAAGCAAGCGTGCGATGATCAGGTCACGCTGGCCAAATACAAGGTTGCTATTATTGGCTTGCCGGGTGTGCTGCGGGAAACAGAGGCGGCGTTTAAAGCGCATGTGGCGACCAATCGGACGGCCGCTGTGTGTGACAAAATGGCCGCGACACTTTCCGCTGCAGCAGGCATGATCACGGACAAGAAGGCCAAACGCGAATGGGCACTGGAGCGGTGGCAGGAGATTCAGGGACATGAATGCTTCTTCGGCAAGGGAGGGGCAATCACACCCGATCCCACGGTTCATGCACTCGCAAAGCTCGCCGGGCAAAAGCCTCGTGCTGAAGTCGAGCAGTATCAGCCCATGCTGGACCAGATTACGGCGCAGTTGAAGACAGCGCTTACGGACGGCCGCACCCCAAAGGGGTGCACCCAGCTCGCGAATACGATCAAGGTCATCGCCAAACAGATCAAAGCTGATGAGCAGAAACGCATGTGGCTGGAGGGGCTTGCCCAGGCGATCCGAGGCAAGGAAGAGTATGCTGCAAAGAAGAACAGCAAGCCCATCCGGGACCCCTGTGCCGAGACCATCCAGGCACTGCTCGCACCGGCCGTCGAGGGTCAAAAGATGTAATTCCGGAGCTTTGTTATCGGCAATCGAGGCCGGGTTTCGGAATCCCGCAAGGAGGGCTTCGGCTTTTTCAGGGAGAGAGCATCAAAAAAAATGCCCTTGGTTGGGGGGTTTCAGCTTGACCCTTTCAATGAAATAGGACAAAATATAAACATTCTGCACTAGTTTAGTGTGGTTTAGGCGTTTATTTAGCAGGAAAAACGAACAATGTTTGACAAGTTTTTATCCTTGTTTTCAAGCGATATTGGGATGGATCTCGGTACCGCTAATACTTTGGTGTATGTAAAGGATCGCGGTATTGTGATCCGAGAGCCTTCTGTGGTCGCTATCCAGGAGGGCACCCGACGTATTTTGGCTGTCGGCGAAGAGGCCAAGAGGATGTTGGGACGCACACCGGGTAACATTGTCGCGATCCGACCGATGAAGTCTGGCGTGATTGCAGACTTTGATATTACGGAGGCGATGATTCGTCACTTCATCCGAAAGGTGCATGTGAGGAAGTTGGTCAAACCACGCGTGATCGTGGCTGTTCCGAGTGATATCACGGAAGTTGAGAAGCGAGCTGTGCAAGAATCAGCACGGCATGCGGGTGCACGTGAGGTATTCCTCATTGAAGAACCGATGGCTGCGGCTATTGGTGTTGGATTGCCCGTATCTGAACCAGCCGGAAACATGATTGTTGATATTGGTGGCGGCACATGTGAGGTCGCCCTGATTTCGCTGGCCGGAATCGTGTACGCGCGGAGTGTCCGCGTGGGTGGCGACGCCATGGACGAATGTATCGTTCAGTACATGCGAAGAGTTTACAACCTGATGATCGGAGAGCGAACCGCAGAGGAGATTAAAATCACCATCGGTTCAGCCTATCCTTTGGGCGAGGAGTGCACGATAGAGGTAAAAGGCCGCGATTTAGTGGCTGGTTTGCCTAAAACCCTGACAGTTACTTCAGAAGAGATCCGGGATGCCTTGCAGGAACCCGTTTCGGCCATTGTGGACGCGGTGCGCATTACGCTTGAGAAATGCCCACCCGAATTGGCGGCCGACCTGGTAGATCGCGGATTAGTGCTGGCAGGAGGTGGCGCCTTGCTGCGTGGTCTTGACAAGCTTATTGCTTCACAGACAGGATTGCCTGTAACCGTGGCCGACGACCCTCTGAGTGCGGTCGCGGAAGGTACAGGCGTGGTGCTGAATGAGTTGAATTTTATTGCCAAGTCAAAGCTTGGCAGATAAATGAATTTAATGCTTCTGCGGATGGAACTCTGGTCGTAAGCCGTTATTAGGACGGTGGAGCGTGCCGGGTGAAGTCGAAAGTATGGATTGTTTTATTAGTTGTGTCGCTGGGGGCCTTCGTGTTCCTGCGCAGCGGTGTACGCTCCTTTGCGAGTGAGACCCTTTATCCCTTTTCAAATGCCTATCGCTGGTTTGACCAGACCATAGGCCTGCATGCGCGCGCCGCACTGACGCGCGTCAATTATGCGACCCGTTATGCAAAGCAGGAACGGGAGCTGACGCGTCTTCAAGTCATGTTCGCCGAAGCGGAAACCCGCGAGGCGGAAGTCAAGCATCTGCGCACCCTTCTGGAGTACACGCCCCCCGTATCCTGCCGTTGGATGGCGGCGCCGATTATTTCGCGCGGGGGCACGGCTGGCATTTGGCAGACCGTCCGCGTGGGAAAAGGGTCGGTCCATGGCGTGCGCCGGGGCGACCTGGTCATGGTGCCGGAGGGGGTTGTCGGGCGCGTCTCAGACCTCTCGCTGCACACCAGCGAAGTCATGCTCATTACCGATCCCAACAGCCGTGTGGCGTGCGAATTGGATTTGCCTTCGGAGGAGGGGACAGGGGTTGTCCGGGGCATTCTCTACGGAGGCGGGGTCCGTCCAGGCGGGGATCCCAAATTGACGTTGCTCTATGTGGTCGAGCCCCTGCGTTTACGCTATATGGCGCGTGAATTCGAACCTGCTCCGCGCACGCGTGTCATCACCTCCGGGCTGGGCAACACTTTTCCCAAGGGGTTGACCATCGGCTATCTGCTTTCGAGCACGATGGAGCCACAGAATCTTTCGCGTGAGGCCGAAATCATGCCGGCGGTTGACATGGCCGGACTCCAGGATGTCTTCATCTTGGCAGCAAGGGGGGATAAAAATGCTCCCTGATATGTCTGTCATCCTGAGCGTGGTTGCGGTGCTGATTGCAGCGGTCTTACAGGACATGATTCCTGCGACAGGCCTGTTGCCGGTCAAAGGCTATTTCCTCACGGCAGTCGCCGCGTATTATGTGTTGCAAAAGCCCAAGCTGATGAGTGCGGTGATTGTGGTCTGGGCCGGCGTGTTGACGGACGTGCTCGGCGGGCTCCAGGGGTGCACCTTTGTTTTTCTCGCCTGTGGCTATGCGCTTTTATTGCTGCTCAGGCGGATCCTGGTGGAGACGACGATTTTGCAGGGAACGGTGTTGATGGCGATCTTGAGCATGCTTCAGCAGGTGTGGACGCATGCATGGGTCGGCCAGACCGGCATCCGCTTTTTTTTCAGTGGACATGCTCAAGCTTGCCGGGGCCTCAACAATCATGGGCCTCGTGGCGGGTTTTTCAATGTTCCTGCTGTGTACATGGCTTGAACGGTATAAGGGTGTGGTTGACGGCAAGTCGACCGATGTCGAAGGAATGAATGGAATCGTATGACGGACAAAAGCTGACAGATAGCTGGCGAATTGCGCTGATGGCGCTTCTCTTTGGCCTGGCTTTTCTGTTTTTAGCGTATGCGCTGTATCACGTGCAGGTGGTGCAGTCGTCAGCCTTTTCCAATGACCAGGCCCGCCAGAGCATCCGCCGGGTCCAGGTTCCGGGGGCTCGCGGAAAGATCTTTGACCGCAACGGTGTCTGCCTGGCAGAGAATCGTGCCAGTTACTGCATTGCCTACTATGTCGAGGAACTGCGCAAGCGTGGCAAATGGATCAACACCATCAACGCTGTGAGTGAAGACATCGACAAGCTTGCGGGGGTGCTGGGTGTTCCGCGTGAGCTCTCTTACGCGGCTGTCTCGAATCATGTGATCAGGAGCTTGCCGATGCCCTTGATTGCCTGGAAGGATGTGGACCAGGTGACGCTGGCGCGCTGGGCTGAGAATGCCGACCAGTTCCCCGGCGTCGACGTCTATGTGCAGCCGGAGCGCTTTTATCCGGAGAAGATGTTGGCCGTCCATCTGCTGGGGTATGTCCGTCGTGACCGTCCGCGTCCACGTCCCGGGGAAGAGGCTCACTTCTACTTGCCGGAAATGTATGGCAAGATCGGGCTCGAGGGGTACTATAATGAGTGGCTGACGGGGCAGTTAGGCGAACAGTTGATCCGTGTGGATGCCCGCGGGTACAAGCACAAGGTCTGGGAGGGCGAGCCCGCGATTCCGGGGCGCGATCTGCACCTCACCCTGGACGTGGCGATTCAACGCGCGCTGGAAGCCGCCCTCTTTGATAAGCGCGGCGCGGGTGTCGTGATCGATCCGCGCAATGGCGAGATCCTGGCCATGGCCAGTATGCCGACATTTGATCCGAATGAATTTATTCCGGTGATCCGTCAGGGCTTGTGGAAACGGCTGACGGAAGACGAGCACCATCCGCTCTTTAATCGGGCCATCCAGGGGCGTTATGCGCCGGGGAGCATCTTTAAGCCGGTGACCGCTTTTGCGGCATTGGGGCAGTCCGGCTTTGACACCAATCTACTCTACACGTGTACGGGGACCTTCGAGCTGGGGACCATGCGGCTCAAGTGTTGGGATACCTACGGACACCATGAGATTGCTCTGCGCCGCGCCATTGAGCAATCGTGCAACAGTTTCTTCTGTAACCTGGGCCATACGGTCGGCTATCCCGCCATTTTTGCGCAGGCGGAAGCTTTCGGCCTGGGGTCAAAGACCGGGATTGATCTTCCGGACGAGAGTTCGGGGTTGCTTCCGGACGAGAAGTGGAAGCTTGCCCGGATGTATGACCGGTGGCGTCCGGGGGACACGTGCCAGCTTGCGATCGGGCAGGGATTGCTCTTGGTGACCCCCTTGCAGATGGCCCTTGTGGCGGCAACGATCGCCAACAATGGCAAGGTCTATCAGCCGCATCTCCTGAAGAAGGAGGGCATGGCGGAGCCTCTTCGTAACATGAACTGGACCGAGTCGGCCTTAGCGGTTGTCAAGGGCGGGATGCGGGACGTGGTCATGCAAGGCACCGGGCGGCGGGTCCAGATCCGTGGAACGGATGTGAGCGCAAAGACCGGCACGGCGGAAGTGGATGTGAAGGGGACGCGTCATAAGAATACATGGCTCATGGCCTTCGCGCCATCGGAAGACCCGCGCATCGCGATTGCGATGGTGGTTGAAGACGGCGAGTCCGGCGGCAAGACGGTCGCGCCGCTTGTGAAAGACGTGCTGGTCTCCATTTTTGGAGAAGATACGAACAGGCCCCCTGTGAGCGTAGAGGCTCCCTTACCGACAGGAGGCGACTGACATGTTTAAGAATCGTGAGAGACTGGAGCGCTTCCGCCTGTTTAACCCGCTGATGCTGGTGAGCATGCTTTGCCTCTGCGTCATGGGTGTGCTGTATGTGTACAGCTCCTGTTCGGTGCGGGATGATGTCAGCTTGCAACAGTTGTATATCCGCCATGCCGAAGCAGCCTTGCTGGGGCTTCTTCTCTATGGCGCGGCGGCCTTCGTGAATTATCGGCGGGTGCTCGCCTGGAGTTGGCTCGCCTACGGCGTGATCCTGGTGCTGTTGATCCTTGTCCCGATTATTGGGGACTCTCAGATGGGGGCCAAGCGCTGGCTCTTTGGCATTCAGCCCTCGGAGCCAGCCAAGCTGGGGATTATCATGATGGTGGCGTGGCTCTACAGTCGCAGGGGCGAGAAGCGCGGGGTCGGCCTCTTTTTGTTGACGTTGATTGTCGTGGGCATCCCGGCGGTCCTGATTCTGTTACAGCCGGATTTAGGCACGGCGATGGTCTTGGTGCCCACCATCTTCATGATGATGTTTGCTGCGAATATCGCCCCGAAGCTCCTATGGGGTTCCACCATCATCGGCATCATCGCGGCAACCGCGGTGATGGGGCTTGTCTATGTCACGGAAACGGTCAAGATGCCCAAGGAACGCCGGGATGCGCTCATCCAGGCGACAGGGCTGCGCGATCATCAGCTCAGGCGCTTACAGGTCTTCATGTTTCCGGACAAGGATCTGCATGGGAGCGGGTATAACCGGCGGCAATCTGAAATTGCAGTCGGTTCAGGCGGCTTCTGGGGCAAAGGACACAACAAAGGCGAACATTATATGCTGGGGTACCTGCCCCCGTCTGTTTCGTCAAACGACTTTATTTTCGCAGTGCTGGCTGAAGAGGCTGGCTTTGTGGGAACATTAATGGTGCTGCTCCTCTTTCTGTCCTTGACCTGGACAGGATTATGGGTAGCCGTTCGATGTAGGGATGACGGAGGGCGATTATTCTGTGTGGGCGTGGTGACCTTGATGTTTAGTCATACATTCATCAATATAGCCATGACAATCGGACTGATGCCGATCACAGGATTGCCGTTGCCGTTTATCAGTTATGGCCGAACATTTATGCTGACTATGATGGTCGCATTAGGCCTGGTGCAGAGTGTCTCCATGTATGGACGAGAACCGGAGACACATTTTTCGTAGAGGCTTGCTCTGGCAAGCCACAATAAGAGGAGAAAAGAAATGAACGTGTTGAAACCACTAACGGATGGGATAAAGAAAGTGATGGGATGGATTAAGCGAACAGCGCCGAAGCGCGAGATCATTGTGAATGCGGAAAAACTCGAGACACGCGTGGCTGTGGTCGAAAATGGCCGTGTCGAGGAGTATCTTGTGGAGCACCCGTCCGAGGAGCGGTTGGTGGGCAGTATCTTTAAAGGGCGTATCCAGAATCTGGAGCATGACCTGCAGGCGGCCTTTGTCGATATTGGCTTAAAGAAGAATGCCTTCCTGCACTATTGGGATATGATTCCGGACGATGACAGCCGCTTGGATGAAGATGATGAAAACGCGCGTCCGTCACGTCGCAAACGCGTCTCGAACGAAGAGATCAACAAGCGCTTCCCGCCCGGAACAGAGATTGTCGTCCAGGTGACCAAGGGGCCTATCAGCACCAAGGGGCCGCGTGTGACGGCGAACCTGAGTCTGCCGGGCCGTTATTTAGTGATGATGCCGGGAACCCATTTGCGTGGCGTTTCACGGAAGATTGGTGACGCGAAGGAGCGTCAGCGCCTGAAAAAGATTCTGGATCGGATGCCGCTGCCGGAGAATGCGGGACTGATCGTTCGCACGGTCGGCTCCAATGCGAACCAGCGCTCCTTTGTCCGCGACTTGCGCAACCTGATGGAAGCGTGGAATGAACTGCAAGACAACATCAAGAACCTGACGGCTCCAGCCTGTGTTTATCAGGAGCCTGACTTGGTCGAACGCGTGGTCCGCGACTGGCTGACCGAAGAGATCGACTGCGTCACGATCGATGACTTCGACTCCTATACCCGCATCCGGAATGTGGCTGCGCGTATTTCGCGCCGTGCAAAGAGCATCATCCGTCACTACGACGGCCACCTGGCGATTTTCGAACATTACGGGGTTGAGCGTCAAATTGAAGAGACCTTCCGTCGTAAAGTCAATCTGAAGTCCGGCGCCTATTTGGTGATCGAAGAGACGGAAGCGCTGATCTCGATCGACGTCAATACGGGACGGCACCGCGGTAAAGGGTCGCAGGAAGATGCCATTCTCGAAGTGAATCTCGAGGCGGTTGAGGAGACCGCGCGTCAGTTGCGGTTGCGGAATATTGGCGGTCTGGTCGTGCTCGACTTGATTGACATGAAGTCCCGTAAGCACCAGAATACGGTTTACAAGGCCATGAAGCAGGCCTTGAAGCGGGATCGCGCGCGCACCAATGTGCTTCAGATCTCTGAGCTGGGGCTCATGGAAATGACACGCCAGCGCCAGGAAGAGAGCCTGCTGTCCAAAATGTACTCTGACTGTCCGTACTGCCGTGGACATGGCAGCGTGAAGTCGCCGCTCGCGTTGAGCGCTGATATTCAACGGCAAATTGGAGCCCTGATGCGCAAGGGTGCTCAAGAGGGGCACGATGTCAATCTGCAAGTGATTGTCGCGCCGAGCGTTCTGGACCGTCTGCGTAAAGAAGATGAGGCGTTCCTCGTTGAGCTGCAGCGTCGTTACACAGGCCGTCTGACGTTTAAGTCGGAGATGTATCGTCATCCAGAGTCCTTCTGCATTGTGGATGGAGATTCGTTCAAAGTTTTGTATTCCGTTGGTGACTCAAAAACAGTATAATGGCGCACAAATGAGAAAAGCTCTAATTTTTGTTGGAATAGGAGTCCTGTCATGGGTTAGCCTTGGACAAATCTCGTCCAAGGTGGAATCTTTCCTGGACATGAAGTCGGGCATCGAAAAATTCGAGAGCACGGCTGATAAATTCGAGGTCAACCAGAAGACGGGCTGGATTATTTTGACAGGGAATGTCAAAGTCATTACCGACAAACAGGAGATGACCTCGGATCTAGCAAAGGTCCACCGTGAGAGCGGTGTCGTGCAGGCAAGCGGTCATGTCGTGATCACGCAGCCCGGCATGGGCGAGTGGCGGGGCGACTCTGTCGAGTATAACTACAAAACAGGCAAAGGCCTTGCGGTGAACGGCTTCTTGAAGTCCGCCAATTTCAGGGTGTATGCGGGCCAGATGGAGCGTACAGAAGAGGGGCTTTATCTGGCGGACGATGTGTCGGTCACCACGTGTACAAACGAATTCCATCATCTTCACTTTCGTCTGGCTGGCGATGCCCGCTTAAAAGACGGCGACTATGCTGAAGTTTACAATGCGGTGCCGTACCTGTTTGGCATTCCTCTATTCTACGTGCCGTACTGGTATCGCGCCCTGGATGTCGACTATGGCATTCGGGTCCATCCAGGTTTCACCTCTCGCTGGGGCGGGTATGTGCTGTTTTCGTACAAGTTGAACATCTATCGCTCGGAACAGAAAGAAGGCCCGAAGCTGGATGCGACTTCTCATCTGGAGTTCCGCACAAAGCGAGGTGTGGGTGTCGGCGAGACGCTGGAGTGGGATCTCAAGCGCTGGGGCGAAGGTGAGTTTAGCGCCTTCCATTTCTGGGATAGCGACCCGGACGATGAAAATGGCGGAAAGAACTGGTCCTCCACGATCCCTTCTGAACGGTACAAGCTGGAACTCGTGCATGCGACAGATATTACGCCGCGTGACCTGTTCCTGGTGCGCGGTAAATATCTGAGCGACTCAGAAGTCCTGGACGATTATTTTGAGTCCTCGAATCGCGACGAAAGCATCCCCATCAATTTCGCCTCGTATGAACATCGCGAGCATGCTTTAGCGACAGGCGTTTTGGCCAGCGGCCCGTTAAACGACTTTTACGGAGGTGTTGCGCGTTTGCCGGAAGGCTGGCTGGACATCATGCCAACGCCCGTGTTCAACACCGGGATCAATTATGAGAGCCAGACCCGTGTCGGTTATTTAGAGCGCCAGGCTGCCTATTATGATAAGGCGGATGATCCGCTGTACGCCTATTATCCCGGTGACTGGGCAGACTATGAGACCGCGCGCGGGAACACGGCCCATCGCGTGACCTACCCGATGAAGTTTTATGACCTGCTGAGTGTGGTCCCGCGTGCGGGCTACCAGGGCACGTATTACCAGGATTCAGGCTCCGGGGACTCGCTTTACCGGCATGCTGGTGAATTGGGTGCTGAGGCCTCGATGCGCTTTGTGTCCGGGTGGGAAAATGGCTGGCGTCATACGGTTGAGCCGTATATCGATTACAGCTGGCAGCCTGTGGACTGGAGTGACAACATCAAGAACGAAGAGGGCAAGAATCAAGTCTACATGTTTGACCGGGTTGACCGCTCCCTGGAGTGGCTTGATCAGTTCGGCATGGATGGCGTCTGGTTGCCGTATGACTGGCATGGCGTGCGCCCGGGACTCCGCAATCTCTTCCAGACGAAAAGCGAGACAACTGGGGCGCCGCGCACGGTGTTGGATGTCGACCTCTTTGCGGCCATTCAAATCGACGATTCCTCCGCAAGTGACGCGGAACCCAATATTGCGGATGAGGGCGTTCGCATGGTGGGCATGAAGACTGTTTTCAGCCCGATCGAATCCTTCCAGTCGCGCGCGGTTGCAGAGTGGGACACGGAAGAGGATCGGCTGGCCTATATTGATCTAAATGCGCATTATAAGTTGACGTCACGGTTCAGCGTGGGCGGTGGTTATATGGGCCGCGATCATGAGCTATATGACTATGACAGCTCGCCTGTGGAGCAGTGGAATCAGGCAGAGTACAGTGTGCTTTACACAGGATTCTTCCATGAAATCACCGATGCCTGGGCGTGGAGTATGTATGTTCGGTACGATACGGACGACGGGGCTCTGGACGAGGTGGGTGGTTTCATCCAATACAGTTTGGACTGTCTGGTGTTTCAGCTGAGGTCAGCCTATCGAACCTCCTATACGAGGCTCGACGGCTCTGAAAAAGATAGCGATTTCCGCGTTTCGTTTATCATGTGGTTCAGGGCGATGAGCCCTGCTCAGCGAAAAACGTGGGACCGTTGGTAAGGTGTGACGCGGGAAGGAGATTGAGCCATGGCAGTAGCGAAGCAAAAAACAAGTAAGACGCGTGTGAGCATGTCTGCACCGAAGAAGGCGATGCCAAAGAAGGCAGCCCCTGAAAAGGTTGCGAAGCCAGTGAAAATGCTTGTGAAACCAGTGAAAATGCCTGTGAAGCAGGAGACAGCAAAGAAGCTCATCCCGGTTGCGCTGAAGCCAACCGCCCAGACCTGCCCGCTGGTCTTGGACGGCATTGTGCTTGCAGAAGACTTTTCGCCGCGTGAGTGTTTTTCCTGTGATGAATTTGATTGCCGCTTCTATTCAGCCGAGGAGAGTTCCGGGCTGTTGGGCAGTCGTCTTTTCGCAGGCGGCGAAGCAGGGGATGAGGAGGACGAGGATGCGGACCTCTTTGGCTCTGAAAGGGGCGAGGATGATGCGAGTCTTTGGGGTGACGAAGAGGATGAATAATGGAGGTATTATGCGAATAGTTAAATACATCTTGCTCGGGCTCTTGATGGCCGGTGTCGCTGGCGCAGAAGAGAAGCCCTCCGTGCCCACGTCCACTCCCGAGAAAGGGAAGAAGCCGAACGTGTTGGAGCTGATCAAACCCGCGAACGACTTGATGACAAAGGCGCAGGAGGCGTATATCGGAGATGACTCCAAGAAAGCGATTTCGCTGTTTCGCGAGGCGCTTGCTGCGTTGATCAAGGTGGAGCAGGAGTATACGCCCCTGGTGCCTTCAGCCGAGCTCGCGCCCATACGTTTCCGGAAGGCCATTTGCGAAACGGAAATCGAGCGCGTCCTGCTGGAGGAGGCGCAGGCCTCGTCTCGAACCATCGCTGTGACGGATACGAGCGAGTTGGAGCAGATGCGCGCCGAGCGCAAGCGCGCGGCTGAGACCAATCGTGTGATTGAGGTGACCCGCAAGTTGAACACAAAGCAGAGCGGCGCCGAAGTCAATGCAGCTGACGTCGCCGAGGACGTTCCGAAAGCTTATCAGAAGGCCGTCTCCAACGAGCCTGTCAAGGTGGGCGAAGAGCTGGAGTGGGCCAAGGACATGATCTTGGTCGAACGTTATAATGAGGCGGAGCAATCCTTGATCAAAGTGTTGAAAAAAGATCCGGAAAACAAAGAGGCGCGTCTGCTGATCGCCCTGTCGAAGGTGGAGCAGGGGAAACCGGCTGAGGCCTTGATTGTCTTGTCGGATATGATGGATGACTTCCCGACGGACGAGGCTGTTCTTCTTTTGGCTGCAGGTGCGAATCTATCTGCAGGTGCCTATACCCAATCCATGGAGCTCCTGGACAAAGTCATGAAGGCGAATCCGCAGCGGCCGGATGCGTATCTAAACATGGCTTGGCTTTTGTTGGACATGCGTCCGGAGGCGATTTCGGAAGCCGAGATGTATTATCGGCAAAGCGTCAAGCTGGGGCTCGCCCGTAACCGCGACATGGAGCGCCGTCTGGGCATTAAGCAGTAGTCCCTGAGCGCGAAATGAAAGGTAGGAGGCTAAGGCCTTACAGATCATGAAGCAGATTGATGGTTCTCAGTATTTAGCTCTACTTGCCGCGACTCGCCAGTCGTGGCAAAATCGTTATTACGCCATGTATTCGAGCATTCTTGATGGCGTGGTCGTTGACCCCGTGTTGATGCAAGTGCCTGTCGATGATCATCTGGTTCATCGCGGAGATGGTGTCTTCGACACCTTTAAGTGCGTCCAGCGCGGTGCCTATAACTTGGATGCGCATTTGAAGCGGCTCGTACGGTCGGCCAGTGAAATCGGTCTGCACTGGACGGACGGATTGGATGACATCCGGGCCAAGGTGCTTCAGACCCTGGCGATTGCCAATCACGACGACTGTTCATGTCGCGTCATCTTGGCGCGTGGCCCGGGGGGCTTGGGCGTGAGCCCTTATGAGTCGCCGCACCCCTCCCTGTATATTGTTGTCTATATGGCAGGAACACCCTTTATGAACGCGCATCCGGAGGGCGCGCGGGTGAAGAAGAGTCACGTGCCTGTCAAAGCAGGCAATTTCGCGACCTACAAGCATTGCAACTATCTGCCGAATGTGATGATGAAGCGCGAGGCGGTTGATGCGGGCGTTGATTTTGTTGTCAGCTATGATGTGCACGGTTTCCTTGCTGAAGGGGCGACAGAGAATGTCGCCATTGTTACGAAAGAGCAGGAACTGCTTTTCCCTAAAATGGACTATGTGCTCGACGGCACCACCATGTTGCGGGTCATGAAACTGGCAGAGACGCTGCTGCAGGACGGTACATTGACGCGCATGGCATTTGCCGATATCACGGAAGCGATGGTCGCTTCGGCAGCGGAACTTTTAATTATCGGCACCACGTTAAATGTCGCGTCTGCCTGCAGGTATGAAAATCTGGCTGTGGGCGTGACGTGTCCGGGACCGGTTGGAACGCGATTAGACAAACTGCTGGCGGATGATATTGTTGGAAATAAAGATATGAGGACGAGGTTCTAAACGAGTATGAATGGATTCAATGAGGTTGTTCGAAAAAGTATTGTCTGCTTGAACATGACAGAGGAAAACGGGACAGATGTCATTGCGCGGTTGGTTCAGGAGGCTGTGCGACAAGGTTTGTTGGCTGCAGAAGACGAGGAGGATGCGGTTCGCGCCATCCTCAATCGTGAGCTCAGTGCGCCGACTGCGCAGCCGGAAGGCATGGCGATACCCCATGGCCGCGTGGCTTGTGTTTCGGATGTTGTTTTTATGTTGGGCGTTCATCCGCAAGGCGTTGACTTTGGTGCGCCTGATGGCCTGCCCACACATCTTTTTGCCCAGATGCTTGCGCCACAGTCATGCGGGGCAAGCTATATTCAGTTTTTGGCGCAGCTCTGTCAACGGTTATTGAATGTGTCAATCCGGGAGCGACTGATGGAGGCACAGACCAAGGAAGAAGTCTGCGCCGCCTTGATACAGGAGGGAGGAACGCATGCAAAAGAGGTATAAGAGCGGGTCCTATTCGTCTCATGTTGAAGTGGTGACGTGGTCCGTGAAAAAGCCGGCGAAGGCTGTGGAATTGTTTTTGGCACGGCCTGCTTTTCCTGCGGCTGCAGAGGCTGCGGCGGCGGAGGTGCTGGCCGCTGTCCGTGAACAGGGCGACGCGGCGGTATGTGCGGCTGCAAAGAAATTTGATGGCGCGGTGTTGAAGGCAGGTGACTTGCGTGTGACAGAGGCGGAACTCCGTGCAGCGGTTAAAGCGGTCCCGGCTCAGACCAAGCGGGCGGTGCAGGCCGCGCATGACCGGGTCCTGACGTTTGCCAAGGCAGGGTTGCGCGAGCCTTGGTATATTCAGACGCCCGAGGGCGGCTACACGGGTGAATTTTATTCCCCCATGGACCGCGTCGGCGTTTATGTGCCTGGAGGGACCGCGCCGCTCGCATCGACAGCGATTATGACCGCGACCCTTGCAAAGGCCGCCGGCGTCAAAGAGATTGTCGCCTGCACGCCCTGCGGAAAAGATAAGTGCGTGAACCCCGTGTTGCTCTATGCGCTGAAGCTGGCCGGAGCGACGGAGATTTATCGCGTGGGCGGAATCCAGGCTATTGGCATGATGGCCTTCGGGACGAAGACAGTGAAGGCTGTCCAGAAAATTGCAGGGCCGGGCAATGCCTACGTCACGGCTGCTAAGCGGCAAGTCTATGGACATGTAGCCATTGATCAGGTGGCAGGGCCGAGTGAGATCGCCATTTTGGCGGATGCCTCGGCGCGTCCTGCCTGGGTTGCGGCGGATCTGCTTTCTCAGGTCGAACATGGCAGTGGTGAAGAGAAGGCGTTGTTGGTCACAGATTCGGCAACACTGGCGCAGGCTGTCTGTGACGAACTCTCCTGGCAGACCGGCAAATTGCCGCGCGCGGCGATGGTGGAGCGTGTGATGGAGGCAGGGGGTGTTTTATTGGTCGTTGTCCCGAACCTTAAAGAGGGCATGGAACTGATCAACCGTTTCGCGCCAGAACATTTTGAGATCATGACAACAGACGCCCGGAGCTTGGTGAATGACGTGCGTGCGGCTGGCGCTGTCTTTGTGGGTGAATGGACACCCGAGCCGGTCGGAGATTTCGTTGCTGGTCCGAGTCATGTGTTGCCGACAGGCGGCGCGGCACGGATGTTTAATGGCTTGACCGCAGATGAGTTCCGCCGCCGGCACAGTTTTGTTGAATTTACCCGTGAGGATCTGGTGAAGACCTGTCAGGCCATCGAGACCTTTGCGCAAGTCGAGGGGCTCGCGGCTCATGGTCGTGCTGCGGCCATACGGTTTTCGTAAGAGAAGTGTCTGCATCGTGAAAGTCTCAATTTGACCCAGCACGAAATCTGTGGTATAGTAACGTTAATCTTTTTTGGGATCCGGGAGGGGTCTTAATCCCGGTGAGTTAACCGAAGTGGACCCTGCCTTGTTCGCGGATAAGCAGTATTTCTCTGACCTTCATTTTATATTGGGAGTTTGAACGCGGCGTAAGACGGAAACCTGTCAAAAGCAGGGACCAGAGGCCACCGACTAGAGCACCCACCTCAACGGAGAGGTTTCAGGGGTCCTGCAATACGGCAAGGCGGGGTTTTTTTGGAGCAGGAAGCGGATTTTTCATGCGTATAACGTGTCCAGTTTCATCGTGTAGGGTATTTTTCCTGATTGCTTTTGTTCATGTGTGTTGGGGCCAGTTGCCAGAGGTGCCCGAAGAGGCTATCGAAACCTTGGGGACCACAGTCGGAACACAGCAGAATTCAGGTTTCGTTTTTATAGAAGGCCGTTATCTTGCGCCGCCGTATACGGTGTCGCGAAAAGGAAACGGGATATTCATTAATCGGATCCAGGTTGAACAGCCCTTTGGATGGACGGCTGAGACGTTGACGCCCTCTGCCATCGCCCCGCCGAAGAAGACAGCGGAGGAGCCCAAGAAAAAGGATCCCGAGAAAACAAGTATTTTTTCGGATGCCCCTGCGCAAGAGGCGCCAGCGCCTGCCACGAATGAGCTTGTTGCTGCCGAAGAAAAACCAGTGGACGCGCCAGCGGGAAACACGTTAGACGCTCTTTTTAATGAGGGGCCGGCCAAGGTGAACCCGGAAGATAAGCAAGAAGCTCCTGGCGAGAAAAAGGCGGCACCCGTAATCCTTTCGCAAAAGCAGAAGGACGAACTTCGTCAAAAGCTCGATATGATGCGTCAACGGTTCGAGGTGGGTTTGGCGCAAGGTGAGATTTTCCTGTTCAATTACAAGTATGGGCGCCTTAACGGTACCTATGGCACTGCAAAAACATTATTCAGTGTGTTGCCTGAGGCGGTGCGGTATTCGCAATCGCCGCAGGACTTGATGTCCCGGCTCAATCAGGGCGGGGTTTACTTTCTCGATATCAATGCCTGCACCGACTTATATCGTAACAAACTAAACTTTATGGTTCTTAGCGACCGTCGCCGGGCCATTGAAATCGCCGAAGACAAGAAAAACCAACTACGCCCACGATAACGCGGCATGGCATAAACTATGAAACGTGCAACACACAAATGTCAACCAGCTGCGCGTCATGCGCTGGCCGCAGCGCTTGTTGCCATTTCAGATCCAGACGAGATGGAGGCTTTTTTAGAGGAGTTGCTGACCCGCGGCGAGCTTTGTGATGTGACCTTGCGCTGGAGGCTTCTTGAGTTATTGACACAAGGGGTGTCCCAGCGAAAAATCGCCGAGGATCTTCAAATCAGCCTCTGCAAGATTACGCGCGGTTCGCGCATCCTGAAAAACAAGAGTTCCATCTCCTGCAAGCTATTACAGGCTTCAGGTTCGCAACATTGATCTGCCCGATCACGAGTGTGAGCGGCTTGGCCGGTTTTTCAGCCAAGGCAAATTGAATCCTAAACGGGTGGGTCTTGGTGCCCGCCCACGTATCGCGCACGCTTAATCATAATACCCGCAATTTCCCTCGCTAATTAAAAATGAACATAACGCTAGCGAAATGACGGACTAAAGAAAAGTTTTTGCCGTTTTTCCGAAAAGAGAATGTGGGGAAATTTACCAGCAAAATCTCTTGCTTTGTACTTGAACAGGAAAGGGGGAACGTGATACATTGGAACCATGATTTCTTTGGTAGAAGCTTTTTTTAGGAGGAGCTGCGTGTTTTCCTTGGGACGCATCTTGTCAGCTTGCATGTTTTTTTTGATGGTGAGTGCCATGCCACTTTTTTGCGGGTGTTCCGCCTTCTGGGATTCTTTTGCTAGAGGGGAAGAGCCTGAAGGCGTTCCCCCAGAGTATTGGGATGACGGAGACCCGAAGATCCGTTCGGGGTTGCATTTGAAGATCGGCGTGACAGCATCGGGTTCAGTCACGGTTGAAGAGGTCCTCAAGGAAGTGGATTTGAACGGTGAGATCGTGATGCCGATGATCGGGACGGTGAAGTGCGGCGGGTTAACCGTGGTCGCGTTGCAGGAGCAGATTAAAGCGGCGTATACCAAATATTTCATTGACCCTCAGGTGTCGGTGAGCTTTGTATACAATGAGGCGATGGGCATGAAGTCGCCGTGGGGTTCTGTGTTGGTGATGGGTTCTGTGCAACGGCCAGGCCCGGTGAATATGCCACCGACCCGGGACTTGACAGTGACGCGCGCGTTGATGGCAGCAGGCAATCCGACGCCCCTGGCGGACAAGACGCGGATTCGTGTGTCGCGCCGGGAGAAGACCGGAAAGATCACGCGGTATTTTATTGATGTTGTTGAGATTGGCCAAGGGGGACGAACAGAGCTGGATATTCAGTTGAAGTCCGGAGATGTTATCTGGGTTCCCGAGACGTGGTATTAAGACAGAGAAAAGGAGCAGGTATTATGAATAGCAAGTGTGCGCAATATTATATTGTGTGTTCTGTTGCATTGATATATGCAAGTGTAGCAGTAGCACAGACAGCGACTCCCCCTCCCGCAGCAGGACAGCAAGCCTCTGATGTGGCTGTGTTGACGAGGTCCCAGTGGCTCAAGCGAATCGGGGATGCAGCCAAGAGCCCTGATGTCGCCAAAGAGGTCATGCGGCAAGTCGTCGCCGGCGAAAAAATCGAATTCACGCAGCGCCTGCTCAAGGCCATCACCCGTATGCCGCTCAGCCCTGAAGAAAAGCTGGCGTCGTTAATCCAAGCGTCGGTGGCTTGCATTGCAAGCACACCCCTGACGAATGACGACCGGTATAAAGTGATTGCTGAAGTGATTGCTGTTGTCCCTGTTGAATATATGCCGGGACTCATTGGTTCACTGGCAAAGCGCTTCAATCCGAAGCTGAATAAAGTGACACCCGAGCAATATAAAGTCATGGCGGATACGACGGTCAAGCTCGCGATCCAGCGTAATAAGCAGACGGATGACCCCGCTGTCCGTAATACCTTCGCGATATTGCTGTTCTTGATTGCAACCACGCCAGAAGAGACGCCAGGCCTGCAGGCGTTGCTCATGGCGAACCTCCCGGATGATCGTAGCCGTGACCTTGCCAAGAACTGGATTGACGAGGCGCTGAAGGGCAATTATGAGCCCATGTTGACCGCGGCTGATGCGGCTATTCGCGTAGAACCGCCAGCATCTGAAGTCCAGCGTGTCGGTGCTTCCCAGATCGAACAGTTGTTGGTGGACATTGGTGGTCTGACCGGGTCTTTCGCTGCTGCAGCAAACCGGAACACCTCCGATTCAGGTGTCTCAGGTATTGGCGTCTTTGTTCCTGGTGATGTTGGAATCCAGACCGTGCCTGTACCGATCCCTGGCCCTGTATGCCCGCCGCCTCCATGTCCTTATCCGAATCAATTGGATCGCTTGCCGACACCGCGGGCGAATAATCGCTAATCATCATCGGACGCTGCAATTAACTACGAAAGTTTTACTCTAAGGGAGTTTTAAAATGATCACACTAAAAAATAAGTATACAGCAATGCTTCTCATGTCAATGGTGGCGTTGCCGATCGGACTGCTGGCGCAACGGTCGGACGGCTTGCGTTTCGGCAACTTCAAGCTCTCCCCCTATGTCAGCATTGATGCGACGTATGATTCCAACATTCGTCTTCAACCCGACGAACAAGCGGATATCATCTATCGCGTCAATCCAGGTTTGGATGCTGAGTACCGCGGTACAGATTGGGGCGTTGTGGGTAATGCGTGGTATGCGTATGACCTCTATCAGAAATATGATATCTTGAATGCGCATCGCTATGGTGAAGATCTGGAAGTCTATGTGGAGTCGGTGAAGGGGTGGAAGTTCCGCATGGGTGAGCGTTATTACTTCAGTAACCAGAACGATTCGATGCTCACCGGCGGCGGCAGCGGTATTTGGCGTAACCGTCACCAGTTTGATGTTGACGGGTTGCTCGCCTACGAAATCAACGAACGTTTGTCAGTTGGATTGAATGCTATCTATACGGATAACTGGTTTGAGAGCGAAACCGAGAAGTATCAGCCGTTGTATGGCTTTAGCTCGGCTCAGGTGGGGGCTGAAATCGATTACGGGATCACGCAGAAGACAGCACTCCTGCTGAACGGATCCTATCAGCGTTATTGGTCCGATGCAGACGTTGAGGGTGAGAGCAATGAGAGCGAGGGCTATTCGATCGCCGGCGGTGTCGGGTCCCGGTTTACCGAACGGCTGAAATACCGTATCCTGGTGGGCGCGAATGTTTATTCTTATGCTGATGATACATCGATTAGTCCTTCGGTGAATGCTTCCATCAGTTGGAAGATGAGTCCGCGTTGGGCTGCGACACTGGCCACGGCCACCTATTACCAGCCGAGCGAAACCGCACAGGCACAGGCTAAGAATATCTGGTCCCTCTCGGCAGGGTTGAGTTACAAGCCGACAGAGCGTATTGACATGACTGCTGACTTTGTGTATCGGCGTGAGAACAATGAGACGATGAACGACGAAACCGCAACGCGGGATTATGAGACGGATCAGTATGCTGTTCGCTATCGCGTCGCGTATTGGTTTATCAGATATGCTAGTGTTTACGCGGCGGCTGAATATACGTTGCAGACTGATGAAGTGACTGACGATTGGGAACGCTATCGTCTCTCGATTGGCTGCCTGTTCCGTTATTAGGCCCGAAAGGCTGCTAAAAAGTGAATTTGGTGCTTGCCCACGCGAAAAACAACACGAGCGTGGGCATTTTGTTGTAAAAAGGTTTCTTTGGCATGATGCAGAAGTTTTTGACGAAGTATTGGCTGGCTTTTCAGTTGGTCGTTCTCTTTGCAGCGGTCAGCATGAGCATTTTCAAGACAGAGGCAACGGGGTCAATTTATTTGATTTGGCTGTCACTTTTTGCCGTTGAGTCACTCTTGTTGTTGCCGACTGTTTTTAAGGAAGAGTCAATCACGGAAGCGCGCAAGCGTGTGGTGCGCTCCTTGGAAGCCGACTCGTTCACGTATGTGGGCCTTGTCTTGGCCGGCATTGTCTGTATCCAGTGGCTGAACAGCGGCTGCAGCTTGGTTTACTTGACCGATGCTGATGTATGGAAGTTCAGCCAGCCACCTGTGGAGTGGCTCCCGTATAGCGTAAAGCCTCTGCCGGCAAGGGCATTGGTTTCATGGGTGGTTGCAGTTTTCGCGGGCGGGCTGGTTATCCGAAACGGGCTTGGTAAGGGCAGCAAGCGCTTCTTTTTGGACACCGCAACAATACTTAGCGGCATGATGGCGGTGTATGCGCTTTTCCAAAGCCATGAAGGTGTCGCACCGTTTGCACTATGGGCAACGAAGCCAAGCGCCTGTAATCCCGGGACGTTCTTCGCATTTTGGTTTCTGATTGCCGTGGGGCATGATCTGGCTTCGTCGCGTTCAAAGTTTGAGCCCTTGAAAAAAGCGCTTTGGTGGGTCTTTGCTTTTATCGGGAATCTGCTGGGGTTATTGCAGTTTTCTCAGGGATTAAGTCTGGTTGTGTACCTTGCTGCAGGTGTTATGCTCATTCTGTTCCGAATCGGCATGTTATATTTCCAGCGGGTGCAACTCTCGAAGCAATTTCGTTTTATCTTGGGAATTTTAGTTTCCGTGACGCTGGTCGGGTGCTCGGTCGCATTTATCACCCCTCAATCGCCTGTCATTCCGAGACTCATGGACTTGCAGGACAAAGCCTCTTTTGAGCAGAGGATTGAAAGTCGGGCTTTTCGGATGAATGCAGCCTTTAAAATCTGGGAAGATACCCCTTGGACTGGCGTCGGCGCGAATGGCTTCGAGCAGTACTTAGGAACCGTCATTGAAGACAAGGAGTGGAAGCAGACCAAGTACGACAAGCAATTCGTATGGAATGATGGCTTTCAGTTCTTGTGTGAGTGGGGCGTGATTGGAGCAGGCGTCTTGGCGGCTATGATTATCACGCTGCTCATTCCCCTGTTTGTAAGGATCCGAGGGCTTTTGGGTAAGCGTGACGGCAATTCCTCCGTAAGGAATGATTTCCTGAATGTTGATCCCTATATTGTTCCTGGCGTGGTAGCGATCCTCGTGTTGCTGGCAGAGGGGTGGTTTTCGAGTCCATTCCAGTCTCCTGCGGTCTTTATGAGTTGGTTTTGTGTGTTAGCGGTGCTGCCTGGTTTGCTCCCGACAAAAAGGGTCAAACATTTTTAGTGAGAGGGGAATAAGATGAGCGAGGAACACGAAGAGGCTCAAGAGTCTAAAGCTGTGGAACGCCGCCGTCCCATGTATTATGGCGGGCAAGCGCGGCCGATCTACTACGGCGGCGCCCCACGTCCGATGTATGGCGCATCAGCGCCTGCTTATGGCGGCCAAGCATACGGTGGCAACGCGTACGGTGGTAACGCCTATTACTATGGCGGCGGTGTAGGTGCAGGTAATCCAGATGAGGAAGATACGATTATTGGCTCGTTGACCATTGGTCGTATCTTGCGTGTCTGTACGCAGAGTTGGATTACCATCCTGGTATTTGTGATTGTCGGCGTCTTGACGGCCTTTGCGGTCTTTAAAGTCTCTCCAATCATTTTTGAGGCCACCAGCCGCTTCGAAATGAGCATCCGGAAGCCGTCCATTTTCGGAAGGCAGGGTCCGATTATGGAGATGGATGCTGGCGGTACCCTGGACGAAGTGTTCAATACCCGTCTGGCGCGTCTCAGAAGCCGTGATGTGTTTACGCAGATTGTCACGCAGTATCGGAGTGAACATCCCAGCGCGACCTTTACGGATGAGGAGTTGGGCCGTACGCTAGGCGGTTCGAAAATGACCTTGCAACGGCGTTCAAAACTGATCTTCGTCACGGTCCGTTCAACCGATTCACAGCTCGCAGCGGACTTGGCTAACGCGTATGCGAAGGTCGCAGAGTTGTCCACGACGGACATGAACCGGAACGAGGCGGATGCCGCCATTGCCTGGCTGTCTTCGACGACGGAGCAGCAGCGCCGCACACTTGAACGCGCAGACAAGGAGATGTTGGATTACCGGTCGGCCAATCCGATCGACATGATGACAAGCGAGATCAGACTCGCAGAAGGTGCGCTGACGAAGATCACCTCTGACGTAATTGAGATTGAGAGCAAGGTGCTCACCGCGACCGAAATCCGAAAGACCTTGGAGACCATCCAGGGTGATCCTGAAAAGTTTGGCACGTTGCCGGACTCGATCCCGCGTTCGCTGGAGATCGGCCTCGCCTACCAGACGCTTCAGAAGGCGCTAGCCGAAAAAAACTCGCTCTTGGCCCGTTTCACAGCCAACCATCCTGAGGTGAAGGTAAAAGAGAGGGAAGTCGAAATCTTCAAGCAGCAATTCGCAGATGTCGTTTTCCGTGCCCTTGAGACAGCAAAAGCTAATCTGGATCTCTTGCAACGCCAGTTGGCGCAGCTCCTGCCCCGTAAAGCTGAACTGATGAAGACGATCTCCGAGTTGGAACTGAAGATCGTCTCAGCAAAGATGCGCCTGGAACAATTGGAGCGTGATCGCAAGGTGGCCGAGGAACAATATCAGGCGTTGCGTCAGCGGACGCAAGATGCGCAAGTGGCCTCCGATGAAAATACGGCGATCATTAAACAGGTCGAGCCTGCGTATAAGTCAGATTCGCCTGTCCTGCCCAATCCGCTCATTATTTTTTCAGCGGGTCCGTTTGTTGGTTTGATCTTAGGCATCTTGTTCGTGCTGGTGGTAGACCATCTGGAGGACAAGATTGTCGGGCTTTCAGATATTGAGCAGCGACTCAGGCTGAAGACGCTCGTTGTGTTGCCTCATGTCCGACGCAAGAAACGTGAGCAGATTGCACGCTTGGTCGTGAATGATAAGTTTTCTCAATTTGCAGAAGCCGTGGCAAGTCTGCGCAACCTCTTGGATTCGCCCCGCTATATCGAATTGTCAAAAGTGCTCTTGTGCGTGAGTACCCAACCCGGCGAAGGAAAGACGATTACCTCGTGCTCGATTGCGGAATCCTGCGCCTTGAGCGGTCGTAAGACCTTGCTGATCGACTTTGATATGCGCCGTCCGCGTATTGCACGTATCTTCGAAAAGAAGGCGTCCGAGTTCAGGAGCTTGCCCCATACGCTGGCAAAGGGGGACACCGCCGTTTTTGACTCGTTGCCCGTCCCCTCCGGCATTGAAAACCTGGACTTGATCTGTTCAAAGGCCTCTTCGGAGATCAGCCCGGCTGCCTTGATGGGAAGCGGTGCCATTGTTGAACTGTTCAAGTGGGCCCGGGAACATTATGACCGGGTCATCGTGGACTCGCCGCCCTTCGGCATCGTGGGCGATGTGATGACGCTGGCCGCACTCGTGGACTCCGTGATGATTATGTGTTGCGCGGAACGCACACGCTTTAACTTGTTGAAGCATGCGCATCGCCACCTGACGGAATCCGGCGCGCGCATCATTGGTGTCGTGGTGAATGATGTGGACTTTGGCCGCCATCAGCACTTCGGAAAGTATGACTACCATTATAAGTATGGTTACAAATACGGATCGAAGTATGGCTACGCCTCGTATGGGTATAGCGCCGGACAAAAGATGTCCACTGCTCCGGCTGTGGCTGTCGGATCAGACGCGGTGCGCCAGATCACGGAAGAGGAAGACACGAAGGTTGATCCGTTGTCGCGGGAAGAACAGGCCGCTGCGCAGCGTAATGAGCGCAAGGATGTCTTTGATTACTCGCTCTCAGACGAGGAATAGGACTCGCAACGTGTGAGAGAAGCGTGAGGAACAGGCCGTGAGGCCTGTTCCTTTTTTATGCGGGCGACGGGAGGGCCGCCAGGAGTTGTGCAACAGTCTGTTGCTGTCCGGGAAGCTTGTAATCGGGCAAGAGTTCCGCAAGGGGCTGCAACACAAAGGCGCGTTGATGGGCTCGCGGATGGGGAAGTGTCAGGGCCGGCGTGTTGATGACCTGATCACCAAACGCGATGATATCAATGTCGATCGTGCGGGCGGCCCCATAGTGGTTATTCCGCGTGCGGCCGAGCCGGTCTTCAATCGCGTGAATGGCTGTTGAAAAGGCGTGCGGCGATAGGTCTGTCTCAAGCACGACAACCGCATTGAGAAAGAGAAGCCCGGCTTCCGCTTCAGGCACGTCCACAGGCTCTGTCTCATGGACAGGCGAACAACGCAGGTGCTGGGTGCCAGGCAACGCGGCTAATTCCTGCATGGCTAGATCAAGGAAGCTTTTTCGAGGTTCGATGTTGCTCCCCAGGGAGAGGATGACGGTTGCAGCATTCATGATCAATCCCCCGGCATAAGGGTGGCGCGTTTCACGTGACAAGGGGGCGACGCCCCTGAAGACCCTTAAGCTGTGAAGCCGAGCACGTCGCGCATGGTGTAGATGCCCGGCGTGCGGTTGGCGAGCCAGAGCGCAGCGCGTAGCGCGCCTGTGGCAAACGCTTCGCGGCTGCTGGCCTTGTGCGTAATCTCAACACACTCCTCGTCGGCGATCAAAGCAACCGTATGGTCGCCGACTATCGCGCCGCCACGCACGGCATGGATGCCGATCTCGCCTTTCGGGCGTTCGCCGACGATTCCTTCGCGGCCGTAACAGGCGACATCCTTGAGGGCGACCTTCCGCCCGGCGGCCGCAGCCTCGGCCAGCATCAGCGCCGTACCGCTGGGGGCATCCTTTTTGAGGCGGTGATGCGCCTCGACAATTTCAATGTCATAGCTGTCATCGAGCACTTCCGCCGCACGTTTGACGAGTTCCAGAAGCAGGTTGACGCCCAAGCTCATATTTGCCGCCCAGACAATCGGGATCTGCTGGCTGGCCGCATGGACAAATTGCTTCTCTTCTTCGCTGAGCCCCGTGGTCCCGAGGATAACTGCCTGTTTGTTTTCAATCGCATGCTTGATGTTCGAGGCCACGCAGGAGTGGAAGGTGAAGTCAATGACCACCTCGGCCTGTTTAGGCCATTCCGAGGTGTAAGCCAGAGCAGCCGGGAAATCTTTGACCTGCTTTCCGAGGGCAGGAAAATCATGACACTCAACAGCCGCGACAACCTCGCAGCCGCTGATTTTCTGTGAACAGCGCAAGAGGTTTTGACCCATGCGTCCGCCAGCTCCAAGAATAGCAATTTTCATATTAGATCAGGTTGAGGGATGAGAGGGTCTTGTGTAATTGTTCGCGAATCTTCTCCGAGGGCTCGCAGAGCGGGAGGCGATAGGTGGGCTGGATGCGGCCCATCATGGCAAGCGCCGCCTTGACGGGAATCGGATTCGTGTCGATGAAGAGATCCCGGAAGAGCGGATAGTACAGTCGGTGTAGCTCCCGTGCGTCCGAAAACTTGTCCAGGCGTGCAAGGCGAACGAGGTTAGCCATCTCTGCGGGGATCACATTGGAGGCCACGCTGATGACACCCGAAGCCCCCACGCTGATCATGGGAAGGGCCAGGCTGTCATCGCCGGACAACACGGTGAGTTCGCACGCATTGAGAATGGCGCTGACACGGTCGACGCTGCCGGCCGCCTCCTTGATGGCGACGATCATCGGATTGCCGGCTAGGCGCACGACGGTCTCCAGCGGAATCTCCTTGCCTGCGCGGCCAGGCACATTGTAGAGCACCACCGGCAGCCCCAGGTCAGCGACAGCCGAGAAGTGACGATACATGCCCTCTGCGTTGGGCTTGTTGTAGTAGGGGGTGACCTGTAAGGTGGCATCCGCGCCCAGCTGCTTGGCTTCGCGCGTGAGCTCCAGCGCCTCTGCTGTGGAGTTGGCTCCTGTCCCGGCAATAATGATGGCTTTCTTCGCGGCCGCCTCTAGGGTGACCTCGATGACCTTGAGATGCTCTCCCATGTCGAGGGTCGGTGACTCGCCAGTCGTGCCAACCGGCACGAGCCCTTCGATGCCACTGGCGACCTGCCATTTAACCAAGTCGCGAAGTGCTCCGTAGTCAATGCTTCCATCCGTATTGAAAGGCGTGACTATTGCAGTGAATGTGCCATGTAACGTCATAGTGCTCCTTGAACCCATTGAAACTTTAACGCTGGACGCGGGCATTACCCTTCCAGATACTCCAGACCTGCTCTTCATCGGCAGGCAATGCGTAATCCACCAGCATCGTTGTTGCAAGCGCGCCGCTGGCCCAGCCGAACTGAATCCACTTCTCCGGCTCCCAGCCTTTGAGGATGGCGTAGAGCATGCCGCCGACAAAGCCGTCGCCGCCCCCGATGCGATCCATCACCGTAATGTGGCGCGGTTCGACCGTGAACCACTCCTGGCCGACGGACATGAGTGCGCCCCACAGGTGGTTGTTCGAATCTTCAACTTCGCGAAGGGTCGTGCCGTACACCTGCGCATTCGGAAACGCCTTCTTCACGCGCTCGATCATGCCCTTGAACCCGTCAATCTTCGCCTTGATATCCTTGCCGCCAGCTTCAGGCCCCTGGATGCCCAGGCAGAGCTGGAAGTCCTCTTCGTTGCCGAGGAGAATATCCGACACGCCGGCGATCTCTTTGAAGATGGCAGAGAGCTCTGTCTCACGGCCTTTCCAAAATGACGCGCGGTAGTTCAGGTCAAAGGAGATCTTGGTGCCGTACTTCTTGGCGGCCCGTGCGAGTTCAAGACAGAAGGTGCTGGTCTCCGGCGAGAGCGCGCCGATCAGTCCCGACAGATGAACAATCTGCACGCCCTCCTGGCCGAAGATGCGGTCGAGGTCGAAATCTTTCACGTTCAGTGTGCGCCCGACTTCTCCGGCGCGGTCATTCCAGACGCGGGGCCCGCGCGAGCCGAAACCGCTGTCCGCGATATTGAACTGATGACGGTAGCCCCAGGGTCCGCCCTGCGCCACCTCAACACCTTCAAAGTCCATGTGCCGGCTGCGTAGATCGTCTTTCAAGAGCTGCGCAATCGGGCTTCCCTTGACAAAGGTTGTCAGCACCTTGACGGGCAAGCCGAGATACGCCGCGACACTGGCGACATTCGTCTCCGCGCTGGTTGCCTGCATCATGAAGAGGCCGCCTCTGTGAACCGGCTGGCCGTTGACGGGCGTGATGCGCGCGCCCATACTGGTGGGGACTAAAAGAGAGTACTTACAGTTCTGTTTGAGTTGCATGTATGCTGTTTCCAGGGGTGTTATGAATGAAAAACGTCTCGAGCTGGCTCACCTGATTCGGAATAGTGTAACAAGACTGAGGCGGCTCCCGCAATGATTTTTCCATGTCTTTTTGGGGATTTTTAGACATCGCTGGCGAGAAAGAGCTCAGGCTTGGGCTTGGCCAGGAGGGACGCGTCTTTGAAGAGCTGGTAGGTGGCGACCCCCAGGCTGCAGATGAGCACGGGGAGCACGCCCCACGCATAAGAAAAATTCTTGTAGATGAAGAGATTCCATGCGATGACAGAGGCGTACCCCGTTGCAAAACAGATCAGGAAGGAGAGGACACTCCGGCGCTTGTCGCGGTTCACAGAGACAATGACAAGATACAGGATATAGAGGATCGGGCCTGCCAGGCGTGAGACGGCGAACCCCAGCGCGATCAGCGCCTTCATCATGCCCCAGCCGTCTACGCCGCGGACCGTCGGCCAGAAGAAGTAGAGAAAGACGAAGAGTTGCGGCACCAGCAGAATCACGGCCAAGGCTTCAAGTATCGATTTAAGGATGGCTTTCATAGTGATGCCCTATGCGTATTGAAACACCTGTTTGAAGGAGGAGATGACCGCCTGCTTTACCGTCGGCATGTTGAGGGGCTTGCCCAGCAGCTTGCTCATGGAGGTGACCCCAGCGTCTTGCAGGCCGCAGGAGATAATGCCGCAGTAATCCGCCAGCTGAGTGTTCACGTTGAGCGCAAAGCCATGCATGGTGACCGAATGCGCCACCCGGATGCCGATGGCCGCCAGCTTGTTGTTCCCGACCCATACGCCCCGGTTACGCGAATCGCGTCCGGCTTCAATGCCGAAGGTCGCCATCGCACGAATCAAGGACTCCTCCAGGGCCGTGACATATTCGATGACCTTCAGGTCGGCTTCTCCAATATGAATGATGGGGTACCCGACCAGCTGCCCCGGGCCGTGATAGGTGACATCCCCGCCGCGGGACGTTTCGACCCGGTCAATGCCTGTCTGCTGCAGGGTCTCTTGTGAGTAAAGAATGTTGTTGGCCTCGGCGGAACGGCCCAACGTATAGACGCGCCGATGCTCGAGCAGGAAAAAGGTATCCGGAATAGTCCCGTTACAACGCGCAGCGTGCGTCTGCTCCTGAAGAGCCAAGACGTCTGCGTAGGGCTGTTCCCTGCCCAGATCCTGTATGGAAAGTGTTTTCATGCCTCGCGAGATAGAACAACAAAACCGGACACCTTACGTCTGTACGGTGACCGGTCTCGCTTAAAATGGAAGACAAAGGGGGATTAGCCCATCTTTGCAATGCTAATCGCCATGCGTGATTTTTTGCGGTCAGCATTGTTCTTGGCAATGATGCCCTTCTTCGCTGTCTTGTCCAGGACAGAGGTGTACGCTGAATAAGTCTTCGTCGCCTCTTCCTTGTTGCCAGACTCAATCGCCGCTAAAACTTTTTTGCGGGCGGTCAACACACGGCTCTTGCCGGCCTTGTTGCGCGTATGACTCACGGTTGCCTGCTTGGCACGCTTAACTGCACTCTTAATGTTCGCCATGAAACGTTGCTCCTTAATGGTCTAGTCGTGGTAAAAAACGGTCAATATATTACCCTCATTTTTCAAATTGGTCAATTCCTAACCTTTAAAAAATGAAAGTTTTTTTCTTATCCGCCCTTGCCAATTCAAAAAAAATATGATACTTCCTTAAATTCTTTTGCGCCTTCGGGGGCAGAGGGACTTGGGTTTCGGAGGAAAAGTATCGCGTGACAGAACGAGAAGCATTCATAGCCTTTAACCGGGTTCAGGGCATTGGCTCTGTGACGGCGCAGCAGATTATTGAAGCGCTGGGTTCGCTTGCGGCCGTGTTCGAAGCGTCCGAGGAGACCCTTCGGGGCATCCCGGGGATCGGCACCGAGCGCGCCGCTTTGCTGACACAGGATTTGAAACAGGTTTCCGCGGATGAAGAGTTGCAGCGGGCTGCGAAGACGGGCGTAAAGGTGATCACCTGGGATGATCCAGCGTATCCGGCCCTATTAAAGGAAATAGCGGATCCGCCGCTCGTCCTGTATGTGGCGGGCGACGTGACCGCGTTGGATACGCCCTCCATCGCTATTGTGGGGACGCGTCACCCGACGGTTTACGGTCGCGAGACCGCGCGTCGGTTCGCGTATCAGCTCGGCGTCGCAGGGTATACCATCACCAGCGGGCTGGCTGAGGGTGTTGATACAGAGGCGCATCTGGGTGCGCTGAAGGCCAAGGGCAAGACCGTGGCCGTGCTGGGGGGCGCGCTCGACTGTCTCTATCCGAAGTCGAACACGAAACTGGCGCGTGAGATTGCCACCTCCGGCGGCGCGGTTGTTTCAGAGTACGCCTTCGGCCGTCAGCCGGACCGCCAGACGTTTCCGATGCGGAACCGTATCGTCAGCGGGCTTTGCCGGGGCGTGCTGGTCGTCGAGGCTCCGCTCAACAGCGGGACCCTGATTACCGCAGGACAGGGGATGGATCAGAATCGGTCGGTGATGGTGATCCCGGGACGCATTGATTCCGCAGCGTCCCAGGGCTGCCATAAGTTGCTGAAGGAGGGGGCGCGGTTGGTGACATCGCCAGAAGAGGTCATCGATGAAGTCCAGGATCTCTTTATTGGCAAGAGTGCGCGTATCTCAACGCAGATGCGTCAGCCCCTGAAGAAGATCGAGCCCCGGGCGGAGCAGAAGGTTGTGCCGGTGCTGACGGCTGAGGAGCGGTCGATCATGGTCATCGTCGAGGAGGGCGGGACCCCGATCGATGTCATCATCCGTAAGACAGGGCAGCCTGCCGGACAGGTGAATGCGCTGCTGGTGAGTTTGCAGATTAAGAGGGTCATGAAGCTGATGCCGGGTGGCATCGTGATGCGGGCGTCGTAACAAGCCCGCAAGCATGCGTCAGATTTTTTAGAAAGGAAGAAGTGTCATGGGAAAGAAGCTTGTCATTGTCGAATCGCCTGCGAAGGCTAAGACGATTGGAAAAATTTTAGGATCGGCATACGTTGTGAAGTCCTCGGTCGGACACATCCGTGACTTGCCGGAACGGACGTTGGGCGTGGATATTGAGCATGACTTCGCACCGAAGTATGTCGTTTCCTCGGACAAGGCCAAGACGGTTGCGGAACTCAAGAAGGCTGCCAAGACCGCGGACGTCATCTACCTGGCGCCCGATCCTGACCGCGAAGGGGAGGCCATTGCCTGGCATCTCAAGGAGACGCTCGCAGCAGATGCGAAGGAGACGCCGTTCTTTCGTGTGCAGTATAATGAAATCACAGCCCGGGCTGTGAAGGCGGCCTTTGATAATCCGGGTGTCATCGATATGAATCGTGTGAACGCCCAGCAGGCGCGTCGCATCCTGGACCGTATTGTGGGATATAAGGTGAGCCCCATGCTCTGGAGCCGTATCAAACGCGGCTTGAGTGCCGGCCGTGTGCAGTCGGTCGCCTTGCGCCTGGTCTCGGAACGCGAACGCGAAATCCAGGCGTTCAATATTGAGGAATATTGGGTGCTGGGCGCCAATGTCTGCCGTCAGACCCCCCCGAAGGATCCCTTCTCCATCAAGCTGGTCAAGATCGATGGCGAAAAGCCTGCTGTCAACTCCGAAACCGCTGCCAAGGCGTTGCTCTCAGAGGTCGAAGGCGCCCGGATCTGCGTCAAGGATGTCCGGATACGCGAAACCTCGCGTCGGCCGCTGCCGCCCTTTATCACCTCGACGCTTCAGCAGGCCGCCTCCAGTTTCTGCGGCTTCTCGCCGAACCGCACCATGAGCCTGGCTCAGAAATTGTATGAAGGTATTGAAATCGCGGGTGCCGGGGCAGTGGGTCTGATCACCTATATGCGTACGGACTCGTTCAATATCGCCCGTGATGCGCAGGCCGCAGCCAAGGACTTCATTACGTCATCGTATGGCGCGGGTTATTATCCTGAGACACCCAACTATTATAAGAGCCGTAGCAATGCGCAAGAGGCGCATGAAGCGATTCGCCCCACGGATGTCCTGCGCACGCCCGAAAGCCTGAAAGGCGTCTTGGACCCCCAGTCGCTCAAGCTGTACGATTTGATCTGGAAACGCTTTGTCGCCAGCCAGATGGCGGCTGCAAAACTGGAACAGAAGACGGTTGAGATCCAGCCGGTCAAAGAGGGGCTTTCGCATGTCTATACCTTCTTCGCCTCTGCTTCGGAAGTCCTCTTTGATGGCTTTTTGAAGGTGATGGCCCTGAATATTCATAAGAAAAAAGAGGAAGACGAAGACGAGGAGGTCGAAGAGGTCGATCACCTTCCGCCGTTGGCCACGGGTGATGTGCTGCAGGTGCTGGAGTGGCTGAGCGACCGTAAAGAGACCAAGCCGCCGTCACGTTTCAGCGAAGCCTCGCTCATCCGCGCGCTTGAAGCCAATGGCGTGGGACGCCCTTCAACATACGCGGCCATCATTGAAACGCTGAATTCGCGGGAGTATACAACGCGCGAAAAACGCCAGCTCGCTCCCACGGAGCTGGGCTTGAAGGTCAATGACCTGCTGGTCGCGAAGCTCGAAGCGCTCTTTAATGTGAACTTTACGGCTGAAATGGAAGAAGAGTTGGATCATGTCGAGGAGGGCCGACTGGAATGGACCCAGATGATGGAGGAGTTCTACAAGCGCTTTACGACGTGGATGGATCTGGCCAAGGAGCCGCCGGTGGATATGGCGAAGGTGACGGGCGTGATGGCTTTGATCAGCCAGATCACAGAGTGGGCGCCGGAAGTTCAGCGCGGCAAACGTAAATACAGCGATGCGCGCTTTGTGACCTCCATCATTGAACAGCTGGAGACCAAAGAGAAGCCGATCTCGGAGAAACAGGTTGAAGCGCTGGTCAAAATCGGACTGCGCTATCGTTCCCAGATTCCAGATATGGAAGCCAAAGTGGCTGCACTCGGATATGGGGAGCTCGTCGCCACGGATAACGCCATGGCGACCACGGAGTCCTCCATGACGCGCTTTCAGGTGCTCGATCAAGTCAAGCTCTCGGAGTCTCAGGCAGGCTTTGTTGAGTCGCTGCGCAGTCAGGTGGTCCATGGACGCAAGCTCAGCGATAAGCAGGTTGCCGCACTGGAGCGCATCATTGTCCAGAATGCCTCGCAGTTTGAGAACTTCGATGCTGTGCGTGAACAGCTCGGACTTTCCGCAGAACAGTCCAAGACGGAACAGGATACGGAAAGCCCTGTCTTGTTGGAGATGCTGGGACAGGTGACCACCTGGCAGGAGCCTGTGACGCGCGGCAAGCAGGTCTTTAATGACAAGGATTTCTACGACAGCCTCGCCGGGCAATTTGCGCGCCAGCAGTCGCTGACCTTCCGCCAGCGCGCTGCCATGAAGCGCATGGTCTTCCGCTATAAGGCCCAGATTCCGCAGTTCGATACCTACGCGGCTCAGTTGGGGTTGAATAAGAAGGCTGAAAAGAAGGACGAATAACCACAAGGAGTTTTATGGGTTTTGAATCTGGGAATGTCAGCTTCCGCCTCTTCTATCTGACGCAGCAATATACCTCTTCGATCGTCGAGGAGTTTGCCCGGCGTCTTGCCCCGCCGATTGAGAAACTGGACCGCGATCCGATCTCGGGCTGGGTCGGGCCGCGCCATCTCTTCGACCGCGAGATCACGGATGAAAAATGCATTGCAGGCCCTTTCCTCACTGTGCAACTGCTGAAGGCGGAGAAGAAAATCCCCGCCTCCTTGCAGCGGGCCTATCAGAAGCTGGAGGAAGATATCGAGATGAAGGCGCGCGGCGTGGACACGCTTCCGCGCAAGGCCAAAGCCGAGGTGAAGGCGCGTGTGATCGCGATGCTTCAGCCCAAGATGCCGCCGACGCTGCAGAGCATGCCCACGGTGCTGGATTTCCGCAACGATCTCCTGGTGGCCGGCGCAATGACCGACACGCAGATCGACGCCTTTGTCCTCTATGCCAAGGATACCCTTGACTCCATGCCAATCCTGGTGACGCCGGAGACTGCCGCCATGCGGCGCAAGCAGGTCAATGCAAAGGATCTCGACCCCGTGATGTTCACACCGGACACGACGATTGATGCGCCAGTCGAGGGGACTCTCGGCATGGACTTCATGACCTGGCTCTGGTTCGCGTGGGAAAAAGATGGCGGCGTCTATCATCTGCCAGACGGCCGGGAGTTCGGCATCATGCTGGAAGGTCCTGTCACCTTCTTCCGCGAAGGCCAGGGCGCCCACGAAGTGGCGCTGCGCAAGGGCTTGCCCCTGAACAGCCGCGAAGCCGGTACCGCGCTCATTTGCGGTAAAAAACTGAAACGTGCAAAAGTCACCATGGCCCATGGAGGCGGCTCCTACACCGCGACCATGGATGCAGATTTCGGCTTCCGCGGACTCAAGCTGCCCAAGGGCGAACAGCTGGAGGAGATGGGCAAGGTCGAAGAGCGTATGCTCTCCATCGAGTTCTTCTGGAGCGCCTGGCTTCACCTCTTCGATACCTTCCTGGATATCCGTACAGATGCGCGCGCCTGGCAGAAAACGCTCGAAAAAATGCGTGACTGGGTGAGCGCCTTCGCCCAAAAATAACACTTTTCAACAGTGGGCAAAATCGGTATAGCCATCGGCTGTCTGTTGTGTTTAAATAATAATGATCTTTATCTATGGGCGTGGATAAGATGTGTGTGTTTACTCTCAAACAGAGGAGAAAATAATGAAAAGGTTCACCTTTGATAAAAGGCGTGTGTCTAGATTTATTGTTGCGCTTGCTTTTTTGGCAGCGGTCAGCGGCGCCACTGCTGCAACACTGACATGGAGCGGCGCAGGAGTCGATAACGATTGGCAAACCATCGACAACTGGGATGCCGTTCCCGTTCCTAACGATGTGCTGATCTTCTCCGGCAACAATCAGGTGTCGAACACCAACTCCTTCCTGGAAGGAACCCAGTTCAATGGGCTCATCTTCAGCGCGGATGCCGGTTCGTTTATCTTGGCTGGCAACGCCATCAAGCTTGCAGGGCCTATCACCAACGTCAGTGCAAATGCACAGGTGATCAATCTGGGGCTTACAAACACCACAGGGTTTACGGTTTACTGTGAGACGAACGTGACGCTGGCAGGCATTGTCAAAGGCGGTACAACGCTGACCAAGACAGGACCCGGAAAACTCATCCTCAACAACAGCGAAATCGCGCTCAATGTCCTGACACTGAGCGGCGGAACCATCGATCTGGCGTCCGACATCACCCTTGGCCCGGCGAATTATGGTGGAACGACGTTGAATGGTACGGGCGGCACCATCACGAGCAGCGGGGGTCGCATCCTTATCGGCGGCGGTCAGGGCGCAAATGCAGCAGACTGGTTCGGCGGCTCTGCTTCACCGATCATTATTGAGGCCCCGATCGCGGACGGTGTGACACTTTACAACAACATTGACTTTTACAACAACTACGATTTGATCCTCAAAGGCGCCAACACGTATTCGGGAGCCTCGGGCTTTTGGGGAACCCGCGTTCAAGTCGGTGTTGACTGTGTCGGCACAGTCGGGGCGCTCGTCTCCGGCCCCTTTGGTGTGGGCTCTCTGACCTTTGGGACCGGGTACATGTCCTCAGACAGCTCAACGCCCCGCACAATCCTCAATCCGGTCAATTTCGCAGGTAATATCATACTGGGCAATACCAATTTGAACGGAAAGCTTACTTTCAGCGACGCGGTCAACCTTGCCAATGCGGCTCGCATGGTGACAGCCAACAGCGAAGTGCAGTTTGACGGTGCGCTGACCAATGGCGGTTTCGTCAAAGCAGGTGCGGCTCTCGTGACGCTGGCGGGCGCCAATACTTACGCAGGCGGGACAACCATCAGTGCCGGACGTCTGCTCATCACCGGCAGCATTCTCGATACAGGCGCCTTTACGCTCAATGGGCCGACTGCGATTTACACCGTGGACACAGCCCTCAAAGTCGGTGACCTGACACTTACGGACGGAACGATTGACGGTTCGGGCTTTGTGACCGGCACCTCCTACACCGTCTCCAGCGGACTGATCAGCGCGAACCTGGGCGGCGACGCGACCCTCACGAAGACAGGCGCGGGACAGGTGACCCTCTCGGGCGCCAACACCTACACCGCGACGGTTGTGAACGCTGGCATCCTGCTGCATGCCAAACCCTCCGCGCTCTACAACGGCGAAACCGGAAGCTGGACCAAGGAGAAGATCAGTGTCGCGAATGGCGGCACGTTGGCCTTCAATGTCGGCGGTCCAGGCGAGTTCACCGTTGAACAGCTCAGCACGTTGCGGAATGACCTGGCAACGAGCATCAACACCAACGGGTTCCGGGCGGGTTCCAAAATCGGTTTTGACACCTCCAACTTCCCGGGCGGCAATTTCGAAATGACAGAGTCGATCAGCGATTCGACAGGCCTTGGCGCGGGCGCGCTCGGCATCGCGAAGCTGGGGTCGAACACGATGAGCCTCGCCGTGGCCAACACCTATACTGGCGAGACCCTGGTGAACGGCGGCACGCTCCTGGTCAACCATGCGAATGCCCTGACGACCGGCACGACGCTGACCGCGGGCGGCACAGGCACCCTTGACCTGAACGGATACACCTTCACGGTGACAAACCTCGGTGCAGGTGGTTTGGGTGGCACGATCACGGACACAGCCGCAGGCACGGATACGAACACCCTCACGGTGACCGCCTTCATCTCCGCCATGGCGGGTTGGGGTGTCTACGCCCGGCTTGCTGACGGGCCTACGCGGATCCTCGCATTAACGATGTTGAATAATAATTCGAATCCGCGGTTGTATAACAACGACAATACCTTCTCGGGCGGACTGAAGCTGAAATACAGCAGCGGCAATGGCACTCGGCTCGAAGTGGGGACCGTCCCGGTCAATACCGGCGCGGCAGGCGCGATTGTCAGCAGCCCCTTCGGGCGCGGCCCCATCACCATCGGAGAAGCTGCGACGGACAAGGCTCAGATTTACTTTTACGCAGCGAACGGTACGATTCTCAATGATATCGTCTTCAATACCTCGCTCGGTACAGACCAGCAGGGCGCCTTCCGTATTGATACCACAGGGTTTACGCTCGCGGGAACCCTCCGGGGTGATCTCGCTCCAGTGAACTTGAGCAACTATGGCAACGGCACGGCGTTCCTGACCGGCCAGATCACCGGCACGAACGGTTTCTGGCTGCGGCGTAACGGGGGAAGGACTGAATCCTTGACCGCGACACTCAACAACAGGACCGCCAACCCCAATGACTATCAAGGCAACACAACAATCGACCTCTATAAGACGCTGGCGCTCGGGACGGATGAGCAGATTCCGCATGGGCCGGGCAAGGGCGACGTCTATCTGTATGGTCGGCTCAACCTGAATGGTTACAGCGAAACCATCAACGGGCTGTTTGGCAATGGAACGGTTGACTGTGGCGGTGGGAAACTGACTGTTGGAGAGAACAATGCCAACTTCTTGTTTGAAGGAACATTGACCAACAGCGCGGGTTCCTTGACCCTTCAGAAATCAGGCGCAGGGCTGATGACGCTCGCGGGGAAGTGCTTGGCCGGTCTTTCGACATCCACTTTTGTTGTGAGCAACGGTACGCTCTCGATCGGATTTGCGCCTCCTGTTACGGGGGTGGCACGCTGGTTTGATGCCGCTCTACCTGGAGCGATCACCACAAATACTTTGGGGCGTATCACGCAGTGGAATGACCAGAGCGGGAACGGTGCCCATGCGGTTAACACGTCTGGGACTCGTCAGCCTTCCTATGCGATGAGCACGTTGAACGGCTTGCCGACCCTTGCCTTTGATTCGCAGTATGGCAATGATACGGGCGAATATCTCACGTTTACGCGCGATTCGGCCATTCGGACTGTTTTTTCAGTCTTTAAGGGAGAAAGTTTCCTCCTGACTGATAATTCAGCCTATCATTTCCACCGACCGAACGATACGGATGCCACGCAGCCTCTTTGGAATGGAAGTGCATCGGCAAACATCAGAAGCGGCACAACATACGTCAATCGTGTTCAAGTGAACGGACTGACCTTCCCGATGCAGACTACGGCTAACAATGGCTTTAATCTGGTCACTGTCCAGACGGTCGGCTCGGTTCAGGCGAATACCTTTAACAGGGACAGGATCTACCACTCAGGCAAGCAGTCGCACGCTGAAGTACTCTTGTATGATCGCGTCCTGACCGACACAGAACGCCAGCAGGTTGAAGACTATCTCTCGTGGAAGTGGTTTGCTGTCGGGACGCCGGCTGCAAACCCGCTTCCCGTAACGAGTTCGATCACGGTGTTGCCCGGGGCTACGGTCAACCTGAATGGGCAGAGTCAGTCGCTGGTGACTTTGAGCGGCGGCGGCACGGTTTCGAATGGTGCGCTGTTGATCAGCGGTGCTGTGGATCTGACAAACGGTGTGGTGCAGACAACCTCTGTCAACGGCAACCTGACCTTGACGCCCAGTGCTGCGCTCCGGGTGGATAAGTCGGCTTCCGACTCTGATCAGGTCGCTGTCCAGGGTGCGCTGACGATTCAGGGTGCGAATACGGTTCATCTGGAAACCCTCGACAGCGCGATGCCGCCCTTCCGGGTCACGCTCTTCACCTTCGGGACGATCTCGGGTGCAGAGAACCTGTCAACCTGGACTGTTGAGCTGCCTCCGGCGTTGCAGAACTATGAGACGCGGTTCCATGAGGAAAATAATCAGGTGTATGTCAACGTCTTCCTGGCAGGAACCGTGATCCACCTGAAGTAAGCAAGCCGAGCCCGCAGCCCAAACTGGGAGGCGGGCTTGCTGTTGAAAAATGCGGACTTGAAACGCTTCGCCTTTCCGCTTATACTTCCCCCCTTAATGTTTTATTAAGGGGGAAATATGAAGTATCCGAGTCTAGCGTTCATCTGTTTTTTGGGAGTGGTCAACAGCGTCTCAACGAGTTTTGCGAAAACATCATTTTACGTTTCGCCGTCTGGCAGCGCAGAGGCTTCAGGCTCGTGGTGGCGTCCGTTTGCGACCCTTGAACAGGCGCGCGATGCGGTTCGCGCAGCGAAAAAAGTGAACCCGGACCACTCCTTCACCGTGATCGTCAAGGACGGTGTCTATCTGTTGTCAGACTCTTTTAAGCTGACGCCTGAAGACAGCGGGTCTGAAGTGAATCCTGTCGTCTATAAAGCCAGCAACCAGGGCGGTGCCAAGCTCTATGGCGGTGCGTTGTTGGACAAGAAGAGTTTTAATCCGATTGCGGACGAAAAAGTCCTCGCCCGCTTGCAGCCAGAGGCCCGCAAGCATGTCCTGGTCTGTGATGTGTCACAGAAACTGAAGGGCGAGCTGCCGCAAATTCCGCTAAACTATAAGGGGTCTGTCGCACCGCCGTTCCTCTATGTCGATGGCGTTCCAAAAACACTGGCCCGCTGGCCGAATAAGGGCGAGTGGGTCACCTTCAGCAAGGTGGTCGATCCAGGTCGCGATAAACAGCCGGGAGCCTTTGAATTCAAAGATGCGCGCATGGCCAAGTGGAGCATGGCGGATGGCGTCTGGCTCCATGGATACTGGACGCATGACTGGTCGGATGAAGTCTTGAAAGTCGCGAGTTATGATACGGAGAAGGGGGTTGTCCGCCTCGCAGGCATGCATGGCTATGGGCTTGCAAAGGGCACGTGGGGCAAGAAGGAACGCCGCTTCTATGCCTTGAACATTTTGGAAGAACTCGATGCGCCGGGCGAGTGGTATCTGGACCGCAAAGCCAAACTGCTCTATTATTATCCTGAGCCTAACGCGAAGCATGAGGAGATCGTGTTGGCAACCCTCCAGCATCCTCTCGTTGTGGCGAAGCAGGTGAAGCATGTTCAGATTCAGGGCATGACCTTTGCCTACAACCACGGAGAGGGACTCAGCCTTCAGGATTGCGAGTCGATGACCATCGCCGGCTGCACGGTCCGCAATGTCGCCCGCACCGCGATCTCGGTCCAGGGTAAAAATAATCGCGTCCAGTCCTGTGATGTCTTTGATGTCGGCGCAGCAGGCATTGTCCTGGGCGGGGGAGATCGGAAGGCCCTCGTGAAGGCCAACAACGTCGCAGAGAATAATCATGTCTATCGCTTCGGACAGTTTAACCGGACCTACGCAGGCGCCTTCGGGGTTCAAGGCTGCGGAAACATCGTACGCAACAATGTGATGCACGATGCCCCGCATGCGGCAATCCTGTACGGCGGCAATGAACAGCTGATCGAACTCAACGAAATCTACAACGTGCAGCAGGAGACCGGCGATGTGGGGGCCTTCTACACGGGCCGCGACTGGACGAGCCAGGGCAATGTGGTCCGCTACAATTATTTTCATGACCTGGGCGGCGGCGGACAAGGCCAGAATGAACACCTCATGGGCATCTATCTCGATGACTGCGATTCAGGCGATACCCTGCACGGCAATCTCTTCCAGCGCGCCGGCCGCGCCCTCTTCATTGGCGGCGGACGCGACAACACCGTCACCTGCAACCTGGTCATGGACAGTATGATCAGCTTCCATTTTGATTCGCGCGGCATGACCTGGAAGCAATGGAACCAGTCAGGCGACGGATGGAACCTTGAAGAGAGGGCTGAAAAAATGGATTACAAAAATCCGCCGTGGAGCACACGTTATCCGCGCCTGGCAGCGACCATGAATAATTCACCCCGCGAGCCGCTCGGCAACGTCCTCAAGAACAATCTGCTGATCGACTCCACAAAGAGTCCGCTCTCCTTTGACAAGCAGGTGCAGGCCGTCTTCCCGAAGCTCGTCAGCGAAAACAACCGCGTCGTGGATACGGTCGGGACGAACAAGGCCTCGCAGCTCTCGTATGAACTCAAGGGCTTCTCGAACGAAGTGGCCAAGCCGGGCCAGCCGATCGACTTGGGGCTCCCCAATCGAGACATCCTTCAGTTCAAGAAAAGCCCTGCGATTATGCGCATGATGCCCGCGCTCGCTGAAATCCCGACCGAAAAAATCGGCCTCTACGTCGATGCCTTCCGCAAGACGAAACCGACGCGATAGCCGATATCTCAATGGAATGATGGAATGGTGGAATGATGGAATCGGGGGCGGGAATGGCCTTTAAACGCATAGCGGCAGAACGGATTTAAGAAATTAATCCTCTCGTTTATTTCAGTTCCGCTGGCGGGCGACGCTCGCAAGCACCTCGCGCTTCTCTTGTTGCGCACGCATCTCACTTGCCTAAAAGAAGTTTCTCGACCGAGTCCCCGGTCTTCTCGACCCGGCGCGGATTTTCAACAGGTTTGAACGCGGGATTGTGCGTGCGCAGTGAGCCCGCGGGGAGATAGTCCCACCGGATCGTGGCCGGATAGCTCACCGCGATACGCCGCACATCTTTTCGCCGCGCAAGAGCCTCTTCGGTCTTACGCGTGATCAGCCGATGCGCCTCCTCCACGGGCACCAGCTCCGCGCTCTGCGGCCCCGTGCCTTTCTTCGTCTCGCAAGTGGCCACCCCCGGAACCCACGCGCACGCCTCCGCAACCGTCTTGTCATCGCCCGCAACCATCACCACCGGGACCTGATGCTCCGCCGCGATCGCCGCGTCCACGCCGATCTCGCCCACCTCGCGCCCGTTCAGCCAGATCCCCTGGATCGCCGCCGACGAATACGAGTGGGCCAGCACAGCCCCGGGCGTCAAAGCCATGGCGTGATACCCCAGCAGGATCAGCGCCTCCGCCCCTTCAAAATCCTTGAACCTCACGCCAGGAGTCGCACCTTGAATCAGCTTGGCGCGCGGGTCGATCAACTTCGCGTTCACGTTCGTGCCGCTCCCGTGGCCGTCGCACACGACGACCTCCGTCGCGCCGGCCGCAAAGCACCCGGCGATGCACGCGTTCATCTCTTCGACCATCAGCCGCTTGCCCTCTTCCGCGCGCGTCCCCGTGATTTGCTCGCTGCCCGTCACCCCGCTGCAGCCCTCCATGTCGGTGAACACATACACCTTGAACGCCTGCGCTGAACACACCAGAAGCGCGCTGACACACGCCATGCCAAAATACTTTACGCCTGACGAACCCATGAGATACTCCTTCCACGTTTCCTGTAACCCAGCACTAACACAGTCGGGTAATCCAAATTGGATGTTTGGATAATAGGACTTTCGCATGGAAAAGACAATAGATAATGCTTTCTAATCTTTAAGACAAATGAAATTTATGAAAGTTACACCTTGAGTCTCTTGGGGCCGAGAGATTATACTACGGCATGAATACGAGCGAAGAGCATTTTGATTGCCCCTTCGTGGATTTCAATGGAACTTATGAAACTTAGCAACCTGTTCATCCTGACAGCAACCCTCCTTCTGTGTGTAGTTCAGCTCCCTGCGGGGGAGCCGGTCAAGACCATCGCCGACGTGCGCGTCTTCGCGGTTTACGAGCCGGTCTTCGCCCGGCAGGACGTCGAGATCCTCTCCCGCGTCCACCCCGACTTTGTTTGTCGAGGCTGGTTCAAGTGGCACAACACCCCCGACTGGCAGGCCTACGCTCCGCTGGCTCAGGCCTGCCGCGAAAAAGGCATCCTGCTCCAGGGCGGCATCACCCTCGCCGCCCTCTACCCCGGCGAGAACGGCATGGATGACGCGGCGTTCCGCGATTTTGCCTGCCACGGCATTGACGGCAAACCCTTCCTTTGCGGGCCTTCCAACGCAAGCGGCTGGTACCACCTGAGCCTCTACAACCCGAAGGTGATCGACTACCTGAAACGCGAGGTGCGGCTCCAGATCGACGCCGGAGCGGTCGGCATCTGGTACGACGAGATCGAGGGTTACTACGACTGGAACCCGACCGAGGGCTACGACCCTTACGCCTGCGCCGCCTTCCGCGACTGGCTCATCCGCAAATACTGCGGCGGCCAGGGCTGGCGCGAGGATGATCAGCGCTGGCAAACAGAGTTCAACATCGACCTCACGAAACACGGAGGCTCCATCCGTACCTTCGACTACCTCCGTCATCTTCAGTCGACGCCGGGAAAGGAGGGCAAGCCGCTCGCCGACAACCCGCCGCAAGGCAACCCGCGCGACTGGGCCGCCTCCGCCAACCCGCTCTACCGCGAGTGGGGCTACGCCTGGAACCGAAAGGCCCAAGGCACTTTCCGGTTCGACACCGTGTCAGCAATCTTCGCCGACATCCTCGCGGATGCCGACCGCTATGCCCGCGAGAAGTACGGACGGACACTCCTCAGTACCTACAACCACAACGGCACCGCACGCCCCGGCGTGGCCTTTCAGCAGCCCCACAACGACATACAGCCGCCGCTCCGCAAGAACCGCCTCGACGGCCGAGCCAGCTACCTCGCCTATTACGAGAACCTCATCGCCGACGCTTCCGAGGTCTGCCCCGGACAGCCCGTCGTCTTTTTTGTGGACTGGCCCGGAGAGACCGACCGACTTACCGCGATGTCCCGCTCGGATCAGACGCATTTCTTCAGCCTCTACATTCCCGAAGCCTATGCGGCGGGCGGTGAGTTCGCCTTGCCCCTGCGCGGTTACAGCTATGTCGCCGTTGACCAAGGGACACTCGCCTGCTTGGCCCGCATGGCTGACTTTTATCGCGAGTACGCCCCGTGGCTGCGCGGCTCGCACCCTGCTGCCAGCCAGCCGCAGGCCCCAGAACGCCTCACCGTGCGCGTCCGCACCTCCGCCTGCGGCACCGCGGTCCACATCGTCAACCATGCCTTCTCCTTGCGCGACGTGTGGCCGCAACCCCGCACCAACCTCTGCGTCGCTCTCGCCTGGAACGGTCCAGCCCCCGCCGCCGCTTTCGCGATCTCCCCCGATTTCCCGGAACAGCGCCCTGTGCCTTTCGCCCTGAAGGCAGGCCGCCTCACGCTCGATGCCGGCACCGTCTTGTGTAGCTCCCTCGTCATGCTCCCCAACAGCAACGCGCACGGCCTCCTCTCCGGCCGCGCCGCCACGGGCACGCACATCCTCGACCCGCTGGGCCGCGCACTTGCGGTCGCGCAGGACGGCCGTTTTACGCTCTGGTTGCCCTCTGAAGGCAGGGACGGATCGCGCTTTCTTGAGTGCCTCGAAACCGGCGAACGCCTGCCCGCCCGTGATGGCGTCGCTTTCGCCGCACCGCCCGCAGGCGGCTTCGCCTCCGGCCTGCTGCAGGACGCCTTCGGCATCCCTGCACGTCATGTCGAGATCGCCAGCGGCACGCAGCGCTGGCACACGGACGCTTGGGGTCGTTTCCGTGTCCCGCGCGCATGGGCGACGGACGGACAACTCGCCGCCTGCACCGAGCCCGGCACAACCAACACGTTTACGCCGGGCACAGCCTTCACCGCCAGGCGCTTTTTCGCGGCTCGCCGCTCAATCGGTGACTTCTCCTCATCGCTGGACGGGTACTGGGCCAACTGGCAGGATAAAGACCGCACGCCCGGCGTCATCACGCTGACCCGCGAAAGCCACCTGAACCAGACGGCCTTGCAGTGCAGCTTCTCGCCCACGCCGCGCGTGCCGTGGCAGAACATCAACTCGCCCTCGTTTCAGCTCTCGAGCGCCAGCGCTGTGGAGGTGACCTATGCGGGCGACGGTTCCCCTCGCACAGTCTATGCCGTGCTTCATGCGGCGCAGCGCTTTTATCGAGCACCGCTTTCACTCGCCGCGAAAGACTGGACCACCCAGCGCTTTGCTTTCAGCGAATTTCGCGACGACACCGGCAGGGCCTTCGATCCCTCCAAGAATCCCGGCAGCGTCACCTTTCAACTCAATCCTGGCAACAGCGTAGAACAGCCTGCCACGCTCTGGCTGCGCTCGGTCAGCCTCGTCAGCGACACGCCTGTTAAAGAGCTGTGGCGCAGCGAGGCCGCCTTCGACGCCGTGGATGTCGACAACCTGCGCGCAGAACACCGTCCGCAAACACCTCCGCCAGTCGTGGCTTCACGCCAGCCGCTGGTCCGCTTCACCGACACTTCGCGGACGCTGCTCGCCAACTGGGAGGGTAAGTCAACGGCAAGCACGAACCCCATGGTCGACATCGAGCACGTCGCGCCTGCGGACCGGCCGCCCTTCCTGCGCGTGACGCTGCCCGCTGGCGAATGCTCATGGGGGAATGCCAACATCCCGCTACCCGCCGCCAGTCTCACAGGACAGGATGGGCTCGCACTCCGAATCCGGGCCAAGCCTTCAACTGAGACGGTCGCGCTCTCGCTGCATGCGATGTCCCGCGAACGTCAAAGCTTCTATCAAACGGACTGCGAGGTCGGCGAGGAGTGGTCCGAGCTTGTCCTGCCGTGGTCCGAGTTCCGGCGCGACGACCAGCATGCTTTCCAGCCCTCGCAAGCCTCGTCCGTGAATCTGCAGATCCAGCGCCTCTCGCGCAGCATCTCTCAAAAGATCGTGATCGATATCGACCTGATCGACAGTTTCACGACAAAACAGTTTTTTCATGTCAAGGCCAATGAAAATCTATGAAAGTTACACCTTGAGTCTCTGGGGGCCGGGAGATTATACTACGGCATGAGTACGAGCGAAGAACAATTGATTGAACGGTTGCGCAGCATTGAACGTCTTTTTGACGGCGCGACCACGCCCGGCGAGCGCATGGCTGCGGCCAATGCCATGGAGCGGGTCAGGCAGCGCCTCTCCGAGATGAAAGACGCGGACCCGTCCACGGAATTCAAATTCACGCTGGGCGATGGCTGGTCCCGTCGCCTCTTCGTCGCCTTGCTCCGCCGTTACGGACTCAAGCCGTATCGCTATCGAGGGCAGCGCCGGACCACGGTCATGGTTCAGGTGCCGCGCCGGTTCGTCGATGAAACGCTCTGGCCGGAGTTTGAGAAACTCTCCTCGACCTTGCGCGCCTTTCTGGATGACATCACGGAACGGGTCATCCGGGAAAGTGTTTTTGCGGATGACTCTGAGCCTGAAGAGGTCGCTGAACCCCGTGCGCTCATGTGATATTTTTTAACCGCAAAGAACACAAAGATCGCAAAGATCAACTTCTATACACGGAGACATAAGTGAGCGCGCTCTTTGGAGCGGAACGCCTTCGCGTTCCGGCCGGCGCGGGAAGCCGCGCCGCTCCCAGACTGTCGAATACTTATGTCATGTGTATAAATACTGTGTTTTGGCTATCAGGGGTATTTCTCTGTGTTCTCTGCGTTCTTTGTGGTAAAAATTTTCTCAATTCGCGTCAATCCGCGTCAACCCGTAGCTAAGACACGGCTACTGCCGTGGGACGATCTGGATCGCTGCGATGCCGGTCCAGCCTTTGCCGGAGAGCCATTTCATCGTGACGGCAATGTCCGGGGCGGTTGCGCCTTTGAAGACGATATAGTTCATGTTCTTGGCGTTTTCGCCGGGCTTGGTCGTGGCGAGAGCGTGTTTACCGTTGGTCCAGCCGTAGTCGAACGAGAAGGCGTCGGACGGTTTTTCGCTTCCGAGCGGGGAGAGGGAGACTTCGCCCTGGACGTTGTGGATGCCTGCTCCGAGAATGACGAGCACATCGTATTTCGCGTAGGGGATGCCTTTGAGCACCAGACGCGGATTGGAGGCGAGATTGCCGCGCTTGAGTTTGAGGTCGTTGCCGCCAAAACCCCAGGGCTCTCCATTTTCAGGCTTGGCTTCGCCTTCGACGGAGAGGGTGATCGGCGAGTGCGCGCCCTCCGACGTGATGAAGCCGGATGCCCTCTTTGCCTCTGCCTTGACCGCGTTCCAGTTGCCCTGCGCCTCAGGACCGATGCCGGCGACGTCGTTGGCGCTGAGCGCCTGGTCGCTGCCTTCAGCAGTGACGAAGTTTATGCCGACGCTTCCCGCGACGCCCGGCGCGGCAGTGACGAGTCGTTTGGCTGTCGGGCTTGGCTTGAGGCCTTGGACGAAGACCTTCGCCTTCACCATGCAGGCTTTGGAAAGGGCAAGGGGCTCCCGGTAGAGCGACGACTGCTCCGTGGGTTCCGAGTCGTCAATTGTGTAGTGGATCGCTGCGCCGTCCATGCCGGAGGAGATCGTGACCATCGCGGGTTTCGCGCCGGGGAATCCGGCGGGGACGATCTCAGGCATCTGGCTGCAGCCGGAGTAGACGCGGACGTAGTCCACCCACATGTCAGTCTGGTTGTTGTAGCGGGCCATGTCGATCTGCCAGCCGCTGATGCCGCCGATGGCGTAGTTGATCAGGAACCAGGCGGGCTGCGCTTTGGAGGTCGGGCCCGTGGGGTGGCGGCCGACTTCGATGTTGTCGAGATAGTAGACCGTATCGGTTTCAGTGATGGCGACAGCGTAGGTGTGGAAGGTCCACGACCACGAGGATTTGCCTGCAAGCGCAAGCGTGTCGCTCCTGAAGGACGTCGGCTTGTAGCTGGGGTTGGCCGAGCCGTCAGGGAGCTTCTTTTCGACCCACTCCGGTTTGGGCTGCTTCCAGAAATGGGAGACGATACTGTAGAAGCCTCCGGAGTTTGGATTCTTGTGGCCATAGCCGCCGTAGCCCTCAATGATGTCCAGTTCGTCGCAGCCCATCTTCTCGACGGATTCGTAGAGCGGGTCGGATTTGTCCATGCCGATTGTGCCTTTGGTGAGCGTCCAGAAGGCGGGCCAGGTGCCGGGCGCAGACTGTGCGACGAAGCGGCACTCGAAGTACGAAGGGATGGACACGCTGACGCCGCTGCCGTCCCCGCGCATGGAGGAGAGGATGCCGGAGCGCCCCTTGGTGCCGAGGGGCTTGGAGGCGTGGATGCGCAGGAAGGTGCCGGATTGTCCGAAGGGTTCGTTGTCACCCTCGGGATCCGAGAAGGGCCAGCCGCTGAAGTCGCCGCCGCCGGTCTTGTGGGCCGCGTATGTTGCATTCATGCCGTTGGGCGAGATCGAGAGCGGGCCGTTGAAGTCGTCGGCAAAGACGAGCTTCATACCCTTGGCTCCAGGGGGATCGGACTTGGGGATGCCCTGGTTCCAGACGGGACCGCCGAGGTTGAAGAGCTGGAGTTCACAGTAGTCCTGCAGGTTCTTTTCGTTCTTGGCTTGGATGCGGATCGTCAGGGGTCCATTGGGAAACTGATCAGCGTGGAGGATGAAACTGCCTGTGGCGTCGGCACCGAGTTTGAGGTCAGCCAGCAGCACGTCGTGTCCCCACTCGCCGGGATTGTCCGTCGTGGGCTGCTGCCAGCAGGAAGCCTTCGCGAGCGTCATGCCCGGGGCCTTGAAGACGATGGTGACATCGCCCTTGATGTTCGAGCAGTATGCCGGCGCCAGTACTGTGATCGACTGGACAAACTCGATCCCCTTTGTCGCGTTGCCGGAGTAGAAGTCGGGGTACTCCTCCGAGGCCTTGACAGCCGACTCAGCGAAGGAGGTGAGCTGCATCGTGGCGAAGGCCATAATTCCAACAGCGTATTTCAGCGTCATCATGCAAGCGGATGTATTTTTCATGGTGTTGTTTCTGTGATTGTACTTGAAATTAACTGGGCTGAGTATCACAAAGAACCCGCCAACAGTCAACAGGGGAAATCATGTTTCTAACTACACATACAGAGTACGGCGGGATCTATGAGACCGCTGGAGGGGCTTCCGGAAGCCACCAGACCGCCCACGGAACAAGTGTCGCCGTGCCTTCGATGATAGCGTCTAAAATTGGCTGTTCGCATAGAACAGGATATGTTTTAAAAGAACTAACTGCTTTTTATATTAAGAAGTGTAAAAACCAATATACGGACGGGGAATAAAATGGTACTATTTTGATAATAATTATGGGTCGTAAATCATCGAACTTTACTAAAGAAGAAGTTCGGTGGATGAGCACAAAAACTCAAGAAAGATTAGTAGTCATGAGTAAACGAACTGATATCGAAGAGCATGTTCGAAGGTGTAAGCTGGAAAGCTGCAAAAGATGCAACACTGTTGAACGTGAGAAAAACACACGTGAAAATGGGTGTTGCAAGAATATGCTGTCTTCTTTGGATGAGCTTCCTGTTCGCTGTGTAGGTGCTTGGGCGATTGACAAAATTTATTATCTTGTCCAGTATCTTGGAATTTTTGCAGGAGGCATGAAGTATAAGAAGGATCTCTATTATGTTGAATTGTGTTCTGGCCCAGGACGATGCTCGACACGTAATCAGTTCGAGCATGATGGAACGGCATTAGCCGTCATCAACCACCCTGAGTTTAAGCATGTCAAAGAGGCAATCTTTATTGATAGTGACTCGCATGTTGTGGAAGTCCTAAACAAACGAATTAAATTCATGAAGATCAGTAACGCAAGGGCAGTTACAGGGGATTATTACAATATCGACTCCGTTCTATCTGCTTTTCCTCCAATTAAGAACGACAACGCATTGTTTCTCTGTCTGATTGATCCAACAGATTGCTCGTTACCCTTTGATACAATCAAAGCCATTTATGATCGAACCAATAGAAAATGTGATTTTATCATTTCCTATTTTGATGGTATTGATCTTAATCGGAACATTCTTGAGGCTGCGCAAGAACCTATTAAGCATAAAGTCAACAGAGCTAAATATGAGCGATTCTTGGGGGATAGCAACTTCTTTGCTGATTCCGAGATTCAGGATCTTGCCAAAAAAGGGGATCGGCTTTCCATTCGCTTGAAGTTTCAAGAAGCGTACAAGCGCCAACTGGAACGAATCGGATTAAACCATCAAGGAGAAGTAAGAGTTAGCTCCAAAGGTGAGACGGGCATCCCTTATTATCAACTCATCTATGCGTCAGGGCATCCAAGAGGATTAGAATTTTGGAAAAAGGCTACAACGTATCCACCCTCAGGGCAAATGTCACTTTTATAAAAAAGGAATCTTTTTCAATGAATGTTATTTATGAGCCCAAGGGCCGGGCGAAAGAGTATGCGGACTTGGCGTGCAACCTTTACCGGGGGTGTACGCACGGCTGCACGTACTGCTATGCGCCTGGGTGCATGCGCACAACCAGCTCGGTCTGGCATGAGAAGGGAGAGGTCCGCAAGAACGTCCTCGGCCTTTTTGCAAAGGATGTGAAGAAGCTCTCCCGTGACCCCCGGCGGGTACTCTTCTGTTTCTTGAGCGATCCATATCAGGAGCTTGAGGGGAAAGAGCATGTAACGCGCCAGGCTATTCAGCTTGCGCAGACGCATCAGGTGAAGGTGGACATCCTGACCAAGGGGGACAAAGAGTTAATCCTGGCAGATTTGCCGCTAATGAAAGCGGCAGGCGTTCATTTAGGGGTCACCCTCAGCTTCATCAATGATGCCTCTCGCAAAGAATGGGAACCGTTCGCCTCCTCCGTCGAAGACAGATTGACCGTCCTTAAGCGGGCGCACGATGAGGGCGTCTTCACCTGGGTCAGCATGGAGCCCGTCATCAAGCCAGAAGAAGCATTGGCGGTTGTGCGAGCCGCACATACGTATGTTGACTACTGGAAGGTCGGAAAGCTGAACCACAACAAGGCGGTTGAGTCCCTCGTTGACTGGCGTCAGTTTCGAATGGATGTTGAGGCACTCTTCAAGGATCTTGGCATTTCAGAAGACCGTTATTACATCAAAGCCGATCTGAGAAAAGCATAGTGGTGCGCGAGAGGATCTTTGGACATGGACTGATGGAATTGGAAGCGAGAATGACCTTTAAACACAGGACGGCAGAATGGATTTGCCCGTCAGGAAGAATAGAATGTCCTACGTCCAAATACGGTCACTATGCCTTTTTCGCGCATCCCCCGGACTGCCGTCCGCTTGCGGTGTGGCATGTCTTCCTGTAGCTACGAAGGGAAGTCTTGCCACAAGGTAGGGGAGGTCTATCGGCGTCTTGTGTTTGCAGTTAGCAAACACTTGAAACTAATCCTGAAAACAGATAATGTGTTTCCTGTTCGCAAGGTTGTCGACTTTGCGCGAAGAAGGATCAACAACAGTGTTCTGTAAAATAAAGGAGGTAGAGGATGCAATCAATGCAAATCGCTTTTGCGGGAGCCATGCTCACAGAGAAGCAACTCAAGGAGAAGTTCGAGTGGTGGGGAAACTACTATATAGGCGATGACAAGTTGGTTCACGAAACTCGCATAGGGGGAGGAACTGGTTTTTTGGGTTGGTTCTGGCATCTGGCATTGGATCGAAACAAAGCGATCGGTCCAGCCAAACCTAAAAGGGGATGGACAGCAAAGCGTCTCTCCGAACTTGGCGCATGGGGCGTTTATCGCTTAAAGGAGGATGGAAAGGTACATCCGGAGTTCAAGACGGAACGTTACAAAGAATTATAAGACAGTAGGGGATTCGTGCGTACATCGCTAAGTGCCGTCGGACAGGTTTGGAGTCGCTAATCAGCAACCCGTTTCTGATAGGGAACTTGCGATACCAGCACGGTTCGCAAGCACGCCTTCGAGACCGCGCGGGTTTGTGATCAAGCGTCGCCGGGCTCGAATCTCTGGAGGGATTAACGGCCTGCTGCGAGAAGGTGGCAGAGCCGTCTCGGCTCTGTCTCAACGGCGAGACGCCGTTGCCACTTTATTGCTGCGGGAGAGGCTTGTCTGTCCTGAATGGCGCTAAGATAAGAAACGGCTCGCCACAGTCTCGCCCTCCAGCCTAAGGATTAGCATTGAAAATGGAGGGCGAAGCTGTGCTGAGCCGCCTACAAAGCGACTCGGATAGGCTTATTTTGGTGCCATAAAAAAGTGTTTTTTGCGGACGACTCGGAGCTTGGAGAGGTCGTTGAACCCCGCACTCACATCGTTATAGGCCTCAGCGCAGGAGGGCGACGGCGCACCAGATGAGCGGAGCCTGGCCATGGAGGTCGCCGGTGACGCGCTTACGGTCAAGATAGTATTGACGGTCGGCTTTCTTGTTGGTCCCTTCGCAGACCTCGCGGATGTCGCTGTTCTCGTCGAGGTAGGTGACCAGCGCCAGCCAGCCCTTGCGTGCCGCAGGTCCGTACGTCTGGCTGTCGAGCCAGCCATTCTTGACGCCGGTGATGAAGGCGAAGGTGAACATGGCGGTCCCCGATGTCTCTGGCCATGACCCTTCGTCGTCGATGAGTTGCCGCCACATGCCGTCCTTTCCCTGATAACGCAGCAGGGCCTCCATCATCTTGCGGTAGCCCGCCAGGATGCGGGGACGGTCCGGATTGTCCTGGGGCAAGGATGCCAGCAACTCGGCCACGCCTGCCGCCATCCAGCCGTTGCCGCGTCCCCAGAAGAAGGGCACGTCCGGCGCGTGGAAGAAGAGGCCGTTGGGGCGTTGCAACGTGTCCAGATAAACCACCATCTCCTTGGCTGCACGGTCGATGTAGGCCCGGTCGCCCGTAGCCCGGAACGCCTGCGCCTGGACCATGGTGATCATGAACATGTCGTCGATCCAAAAGCGCGTCTGCCACGTCAGGCCGCGGGCCGTGAAGCTGCGGGCCTCGGGCGTGTCATCCTTGCCTTTGGCGGGCGCCCACTGGTCGTCGGCATACGACTTGCCCAGCGTCAGATAACGGGGCTCCTTTGTCTGGAGATACAATTCGAGCGGCACTGCGCCGAAGACCGAGTTGTCAACATGGTTGGCCAACGGCAGGAGACGCGCATCCGCGCCGAACAGGGGCTCGAAGCGCTGCGCCAGGCGGGCGGTCAGCCCGCTGTTTTTCGTTGTCTTGGCGAAGCAGAGTGAGCCGTACCAGGTGCAGACGTCAGGATAGGTGATCTGCTTGGGAGTTCCTTTGTGTCCGTATTGACTGTGCGGCTGCGCGAGGAAGCGCTCCGCGACACGGCTGCCCACCTCTTGCGGCGAGGCCCCTTTGGGCCATGAGCCGAACACATCGGTCTGCGCGGCATCCTTCAACCCAACACACCCTGAAACAAGTAACACACAGACAGACATCACCCCTTTATTCATTGCAGACTCCTTTTTCAGTGTTCAGTGTTCAGTCCTCAGTGTTCAGTAACAGGTATTGTCCAAATTTTCAGAACACAAAGCAAGCGTCTTATTGCGCAAAACGATAATCATCAACACGGCCGCCGGCATCTCATGAAACCTTCACGGGGCCTTGCCGCCAAAGGACGCTGTCGCGGCCTCGACCTGGCCCTTCAAATCTGCCCAGTCTTTATGCTGGAGCAGGCTTCTGGCTGTCTTGACGAGCTGCTCCGCTGTCTGTCTGCGCCAGGCGGACGCGATTGCCGAAGCGTAGCCGCGCGAACCTGTGTAGCGCTGACTGTCAAAAGCATCGGCCGGCTCGCCCAGCCATGTCGCGCCGAGCGCGGGCTGCTTGAACTGGGGGTCGTCGCCGATTACCGCTGTCTCGCCGGCCGCAGGTGACCACTCGGCTGGCTCACTCCGCTTGACGCGGCTCTCGTTCGAGTAGAGCGCGGCGGGTTTCCCGTCCTCCTGGACGCTGGACGCCACAAGGCACTGCTCAAAGGTGATGTCAGCGGTATTCTCACCCTTGCTGTCCGCAAAGACCTGCATCGCCTGGTTATTCGCGATCGTCAGACGGGACGCGTGGATCGTGCCGATGGTCCAGAAGCCAGCGGACGTCCAGCTGCCGCCCCGCTTGAAGGAGTTCGCCGAGAGGCAGTTGAAGAGGTAGTCGGTGCCCCAGAGACGGTAGTTCATCTTGTTGCGGAGGCTCATGCAGTTGACGAAGATGACATTGTCGGACTTGACGTCCCAGCCGCCGTCGGCGCAGTCGAAGGCCGCGCAGTTGATGAAGGCGAGATTCTTGATCCCGCGTTCCGCGCAGTAGCCGTCGCCCTGCCAGTAGCGCGCCTCGGAGTAGATGCAGTTGCGCGCGACGCAGTTGACGAAGATGATGTCGTGCTCAGAGGCCCAGGGAGCCTCTTCCTTACCCCGGCGCGCCGCATCGCCCTGGATGTTGAATGCGATATGGAAAGCCTCCTTCATCCACGCCTTGCCGCCGGTGTCGGCTGTGCAGTTCAACACGCGCACATTGTAGTTGCCCCCTTGCAGGCGCACGGCGCTCTTGGTGAAATGAATAAACGAGCAGTCGGCGATCTCGATGTCGCGAGAGGCATCGTCCGGCTTGTCGGCGAGGCCGCCGCCGCAGAGGAAGATGCCGAAGCGCAGCTCGTAGGCGTTTATGTCTCGGACGCGCAGGCCGACATGACGTCCGGACTTGGAGAAGAGCACGTGCTGATAGCGGGCCAGCCGGAGATGTTCGAAGGCGCAGTAGCTCACGCCGCCAGCCAGCGAAAGAAAGGATGCTCCATGTTCCACATCCTCCGTCTTCCAGTCGCCTACCAGCCAGGGGAGGCCGCTGCCGGTGTCTTCGCCGGCGAGGCGCTTGAGGGCGTCTGCGCCGGTGCCGCCGCTGGTCACCTTCAGCGAGAGGTTGACGTAGAGGCCGCTGCCGATGTGGCAGGTGCGGCCGGGGGGCAGGACATCCCATGCGGCCTGCAGCACGCCGGTCGCATTGCCGGGCAAGGCATTCGCCCAGTCGCTTCCGGTGCGCGCGCCCGCGCCGTCCGGCGTCATGAAGAGGTCGCCGGCAGGGACGGGCAGCGGCAGCGGCACGGCTTCGGCTGTCTTGACCGACGCGGCCTTGCGGATGAACTCTGTCCAGGGACCGGTTGCAGCGGCGCTGGTGCCAGCCTTCGGGGTCGCTGGCTTGTCCAACTCCTTGAGCGTGAGGTTGGCGAACCAGACGGTCTGGCCCACGACCTGATCCTTCTCCGACTGGCGCCAGCGGCAGAGGATCTGCACCTCGTCAGCGTCCTCGGTGTTGAACTCGCAGGAGACGGGCGTCCACGCTTTGCCGCTGTTCCAGTCCGACGCGAGCCGCGCGGCCTCCTTGCCGTTCTTGCGCAGCTTGATGCCCAGCACGGCGACCTGCGGCTTCATGGCTTTCAGCAGGCCATCGACACGGTAGGCCGAGCCGGGCTTGATCTTGAGCGACTGCCGGATCTCGCCGAGGCTAGAGCCGGCTGCTTTGACGATGTCCACACGTAGCGCCTGCCCGTTGCCGGGCACAGACGCCTGCGCATCGATGGATATTTTTTGTCCTGGCACGACAGTCCAGTGTGCCGGCTGACCGGCCTCCATCGCCCCGGTAAAATCACCGTTGACGAGCAGATTTTCCGTGGCATTCGTTCCCGCCTCCAGCAGATACGTTGCGCTCAGCAGAAGCACGAAACCGATGTTGATCTTCTTCATATTTTTTGCAATCCCATTTCCTTTTTATAGTAGCACGTTGGGCTATCACGGCGCAAGGAGCACATACGCCACGGGTACGGGCAGAAAATACTGAAAACGAATAACCCATTTTCAAAAACGCTAAAGGGATTGGGGCGGGTGGTATGACGAGACCGTTGTGGGCTGAGGTTCACACCAGGGAGGCTGCGGCCTCCTGCGGGGTCTCATCGCTTGATTTCCGTTCGATGACCATGCGGATGATCGCCTCCAGCACTGCTCCAAACCATACCGGACTCCAAAAAGAAAAGGCGGTATCATAAGGGTTTTGGGGTGCGCTGTCGAGCGGCGACTGCGAAGTCTTGAGCAGTACTTCACTGGAATGGTGGAACATTGGAATGATGGAATATCCGCCTTCGCGATGCCTTCCTCCTTCGCTAAAGCTACGGCGGACCAGCCGGCGGACAAGCGGGAATGTTGGAATGGCGGGGGGAGGCCGGATACCGAGTCCGGGAGGGGCGCGCGCCTACGTGCCATCATCTCTGTTCAGTCAATGTCCTAAGCTCCACCTTTGAGGGCACCTGACTTTCCCGGTTGGAATAGAAATGACGGCATCACGCTGTCATCCTCGGGCGGCGCGTTGAACTTTCGCATTATTTTAGCCATGTGAGCAACATTCATTTTTTCTTCGAAATGACTCTCCCTTTCTTGTCGGCTGTCTTTCGCTCGATCTCGTCTGTGGGGAAATGTAAATGATCAAAGAAGCCCTGAACATCCTTCAGCTTGGGTCCTTCCGTTAGGCATGTATTCGTTGGCAGTTGATAGATAGCATATTCAAAAGTCTTGGGAAGCGTTTTGACAAAACTCTTTGCTTTGGCCCAAGATGTGAACACGCCCACGTTCACCGGCTGTTTTCCTGACTGTTTTTCAAGTAGGGCTTCATTGTGTTTAAATTAGTTCCAGAAGGTTGAGGTTTCCCAGCCGACAGGTGCGCCCATCATGCGCGTGGGACGTGCTTCGGGGTGGGATGCGAAAAGGTTTCGAATTTCGTCTCGCCACGTGTTCGCTGGATCGATGGCTCTAATGCAGTGGTTCAGGATGGGACTCGCCATACGTGCTTATCCAAAAAAAACGCCCACCGAAAAAAGACCTGCAAGCAGGCCCACGATGGGCTTCATGTGAACAACAATACCATAGTCGCCGGTCTCGCGACAAGCCCAAAAAATCTGCGTTTGTTCAAGACAAATGAAAATTTACAAAAGTTACATCTTGAGTGTCTAAGCTCTTAAATATTATACTATGGGAAACAAAGGGTCAGTCGTTATACTATCAGCGCATTGCGCATCCGTCCGAAGAGCCTTCCGTTGACGAGGTGATCGGGCGAAGTGGAAATCAGAACCATGAACTACGAAACGCCGCAACATGAACAGTCGCTGTCGCGCCTTGATTCGGAAACGTTGAATGCACTCCGCGCCTATATGGGGGAGTATCAATCGCCTGAGGAGACTGCAACAGGTACGTGCGTGTGCGAAGCGCCTCCGGAACTCTCCGCCTATCTTGCCCATGCGAGTATGCCGTTTTCGCGATGCCTTCTGCAATTCATCCGGAAGCATGGCGTTGATGAGGTCGAAATTTATAAGCGTGCGCATGTTGACCGCAAGCACTTCGCAAAAATAAGGAGCGATCCAAATTACCAGCCCAAAAAAGCGACTGTGATTGCTTTTGCCTTGGCCTTGCATCTCTCGTTGGAGGAGACGAAAGAACTCTTGTCCTCTGCGGGCTTCGCGCTGTCCTGCAGTGCGCCCTTCGATTTGATCATCCGCTTCTTTGTCGAGCGTGGCGTCTACGATCTCTTTAAGATCAACGATGCGCTGTACGACTTTGATCAACCTGTCCTCACGGGGTGTGGATAAAGACGCTTCGTGTTCCAGCGCAAAAACCGTTCTATCCGCGCGGCTATCCATTCCGCCGTCCGTGTATTCACGGGTGAGGCGGATGAGATAGCCGCGCAATCTCCTTGCGGCTTTTGCGGTAAAATCTCAACAAACAATGTCTAACTGAAAATGTCGCCTGCCAGGCGACATATCTGTCTTCTGAGTGTGGTATGTTGATGGCGTTCTTACGAATGGTTCGTGAGACAAAACATCAACAGCACACAAGGAGACACACATGAATACAGATACGAACAATCCAATGAACGCACAGAAGACAGCCGACGAAGAGACTGCTTTTCGCCCTTATCGTCCGCGTCTTTCGTTTTATCATGCGAACAGCAAAGGGAGTGGCAGCGCCGTGCGGTTTGAAGTGATCCCCGCCTGTGGGGACCGCGAAGGCGTGGTCTTCATGACGCTTGCGCAACAGAAGAGCGTCGCCGGAGGAACGGATGATCAGGGCAACCGTCAGCACGCCACGTTTGACTGGCAGAACCGCGTCACGGTCAAATTGAATTTCAGCGACCTCTGCCAGATGCTGCTGGTCTTCCGCGGGCAAGCCACAACCATCAATGACGGCAAGGGTCTCTATCATGACGCTCGCACGACGACGACCCTGATCAACCTGACCCGTCAAGCCGAGCCCTATCCAGGTCTCTCGCTTGATGTGTCCCGCAAGGGGAAGTCGGAAGGCGAACCTGCAATCCGCGTGCGTATCCTGTTCAATGGCGCGGAGGCTCTGGGGCTTAACGCCGTTCTGGAGCAGAGCCTCGGAGTGGTCGCCTTCGGCATTCCGAAAGAGGCCACCTACGCAGGTTCGGCAAGAGCTCAGGACGAGCGGACGGCCATATAATGGATTTTTCACCTAATTAAACGAATTAAGCTAATTCCAATTCATTCGGTGATAAAAAAATCAGGATTAGATTTTGCGGCTCACCGAGACGGTTCGCCCTCCTTCGGATCAGACAAATGACTCGTGCGAAGCGGGTAGGGCGAACCGTCCCGGTGAGCCGCGGATTCGTGCCTGCCCGACGTTTTATCCGCCGTAGGCATCGCGAAGGCGGAAGCTTTAGCGAAGGTGAACGTTTGGACGTTTATTTGGATATGCGCTGATAGTATTCGTAGGGGGTCAGGAAGATGCGGCCGTCGGCCTGGAGCAGTTCCACGATGTGTTGGAAGTCTGCGAACATCTCGTCGCTCCACATGGTCGGGTGTCCTTGCAGCGTCACGCACGTCTGCGTGCGCCGGGCCGTGTATCCCTTGAGGAAGGCGTCGAAGCTCACCTTGCCCACGCTATGCTCAAGTTCCGGCGATCGGGTGAGCACGAATTTGGTGCATCCTTTCTGGGCCTTTCCGAAGAGCCAGACCTTGATCTCCGGATGCTCTTCAAGCACGCGCACGCCCGTGGAGTCAACCGCGTTGCCTGCGGCGCCAAAGGTGCGGAAGGGGAAGCCCACGCGCTCTTGCATCAGCTTGCAGCCCTTGGTGAAGTGCTCAGATTGGTAATCGTATGACGGCCCGCTGAACTCGGCGTTGCAGGTCTTTCCGTCCACCACCATGTTCATGGCGTGGTTGTAGCCGTGGAACCAGAATTCGAAGCGTCCGCCCTTCTCAATCGCATGCTTAGAAATCCACTCCCAGTAGGCGGGGTTGCTCTCCTCGAAGGAGTTGGCGATGATGCCGAAACTGGCTTTGAGTCCCTTGGTTTCGATGTAGTCAACCAGACGTTGGAAGCGGCCATGCACGGGCTGCTTCGGATTTTTGAGTCCCTTCAGGTCGTCGAATTTGAAGATCACAAAGCGGGGCGTGTTGGTGTCGAGCGGCGGCAGCACAGGCATGACAAACGGCCCCGCGGGCACGATAGGTGCGGCAGGCGCGGCAACGGGGCGCGCTTCGGCCATCTCAGGCAGCGCTGCCAGCTCGGGGGACAGCGCGGGCTTGCCGCCGGAGGCGCATGCGAGTACGGCGGCTTCGGCGATCATCGACTCCTGTCGCTGCTGACCGAAGAAGAGGATCAAGGTGAGCTCACCCGGCGCATACGCGCTGGCCGCAGTGGCGCTGAAGAGGGCCTTGCGCCACACGCCGTCCGGCTTGATCTCCTGACGGAACAGCGTCTTGCCCGCCTTGTCCATGAGCTTGACGCCCATATGGCCGCCACCTGTCGCATCCCGGATCGCAAAGACCAGGGAGAGTGTCTCGCCCGCTGCGACAGCTTCGGTTGACTTCTCGATCATCTGGACATCCCAAGCGTGCGGCATCTGGGCTGCCACGGAGGCGCAGAAGGCGGTGGCGAAGGGTTGCCCCTCGCCTTTCGGCACAAGATGGGCGCGGCCGGACTTGTAGGCTGCAAGGCGGGTTGTCAGATCAGTCGCGAAGACGCGACGGGTGGTCGAATCATCGGCCAGCGCGAGTGCTGCGGCGAAGACCAGTGAACAGGTGAAGGCAAGAGTACGGTGTATTTTTTTCATGATGGAGGGTGCGTCGGTGGTTATTACTTTGTCACGCGGGTCAGCCATGCTGCAGCGATGCCGGGCCAGACGTCTGTGGTCTTCCCCTTCTTCCGCAGACCATAGCCGTGTCCGCCGTTGGGGAAGATATGCAGCTCCACCGGCACCTTGGCCGCCTTGAGCGCGATGGCGTAGGCCAGGCTGCTGTCGACATACGGCGTGTCATCTTCGGCCTGCAACAGGAAGGTGGGCGGGGTCTGTGCGGTCACTGGAAGTTCCGGCGCCAGGGTGTAGCCCTCGCGGAAGAGATAGGCCGGATAGATGACGAGTGCAAAATTCGGACGGCTCGGTTGCGCATCAACTTCGTCCACATTTTCATAAAACCGCTTTTCGAAATTCGTGCTGACCCGCACGGAGAGGTGTGCCCCTGCAGAGAAGCCCATGATGCCCAGGCGGTTCGTGTCGATGTTGAAATCCTTCGCCTTGGAACGGATCAGCCCCATGGCGCGCTGTGCGTCACACAAAGCGCCGTCCCGGTTGCCGGGCACGCGGTATTTGAGGACGAATGCGGAGATGCCTTGGCTGTTGAGCCATTCAGCCATTTCCGTCCCCTCAAGGTTCCAGGCGAGGATGCTGTAGCCGCCGCCGGGACAGATCATCACAGCAGGGTTTGGCTTGCCCGTGTCCTTGGCGAGGAAGACCGTGAGGCTGGGGTTGTTCACGTTGGTCAGCCGGATGATGTCATCCTTCGAAGGATTGACCTTTTCAGGCGCGTCGCTTGTTTTAAGCGGCACCTTGCCCTCGGGCCATACATTGATCACCTGTTGCTCGGCACAGACGGTCATTACCATTCCACAGGCCGCCATCATGCTCATTCCTATCATTGTCATGTTATTTTCTCCTGTACACTGCAAAGTGAAGGCGAGTCTAACAAAGCCGCCGCCGATGTTCAAGGATAGAGGCGCGAAACTTTCCTGGGAGGGGGAGCGGCCCTATTCTTGCGGAGGACAAACATTAGTCTTGTTTTCCTGCTCCATAAGGATCAAGATAGTATTGGAAATTTGGGATGTTTTTCGGGTGCGTCTTGAGTACTCATGATGCTGGCGTTCAGGGTAGAGCATCACACCATCACGAAAAAAAATAACCAGGGAAAAAGAGGGACTTATGAAAGCATGTTTGCGGATGATGAATATGAGAGCACGGATTATTTCGGGGAGTTGCATGGTTGTTGCGCTGCTGGCCAGTCCGGCCGGAGCCATCTCCAGTGCCTGGATCACGGATGGCAACGGTTCCTGGACCAACTCAATCAACTGGAACAACGGCGTGCCTAACGCTCCAGGGGATGCGGCGTATTTTACGAATGCTATCACTGCCGAGCGCACCATCACGATCGATACGGACGTGACAGTCGGCACGCTCAAGATCGGCGTTACCAACGCTGCTTTTAAGCTGACTAGTGGATCTGGAAAGGTCACCATGGATAGCGGCGATTCCAATCGTGCTGTGTTACAGCAAGTCGGCAACAAACAGAATTACGGACCGAGCAAAGTGCTTTTGAACAGCGATCTGGAAATCAACAATAATGGCAGTGGCTACTTTAATTTGACGGGTACCCTATTCACTGGCGCGCGTGACATCTACTTCAATGCTAATGGGGCGACAGGCACGCCCTACATGGGGGGTACACAATCGACCTACTTCGGCAACACCTACTTCTGCGCTGGAACGGCCATGCTGACCAGCGACTTTTTCGGTGCGACCACCAACGGATTTCGATATGTCACCATCACTAACAATGCCGTTTATCGGATGAACAATAGTAGCGTCACGATTGCCACGAACCGCCTCTTTGTGATCGGAATTGGCGGCGCAAAGATCGACTTGAACGCGTTTACGTTGACCCTCCCTGGCAATGGACAGTTGTCCGGGTCCACTATATTGTACCTGACGCGAGTCAATGCTGGCAGTAATACCTTGTCGTTGGGGGGGACGAATGACGCTTTCACGGGGCAGGTGGTCGTCGATACAGGGACTACGCTGAAATTGAATACAAACGGCTACATCAACGCTGCACAGGTGATCAATGTCATCCATGCGGCCAGCGGGTTGCATGTTGCGAACAAGCCTTCCGGCTACACGATCCCGTCCGGGCAGGTGGTGGCAGGCATTGGTACCAACCAAGGCCTCTTCAATGTCTCAAGTCCAACCGCCAAGCTGCATCCGGGCACCTATTCGCTGCCTGGACCGAGCACGCTGCCGGGTATCATGAAAATTGACGGCAGCCTCTTGTTCGAGAACGGCGGGGTGTATGCCTGGGAGTTGAAGCAGTTGAAGGACGACGCGGTCGCCTCCCCTGGAACAACCACGTTCTCGACCATCAATCTGCTCAACGGGACAGTAGCCCTCACGGGCGGCAAACTGGAAGTTAACTACCTTGGAGGGATCAGTCCGGCCTCGTCAGGAACCGGATACTGGAAGACCAACCACGTGTGGACCATTCTCTCCGCGCCTGTGCCGCCCACAGGGACATTGTCGGTTAAGGACGGTCTCTTCCCGAATGCCTTCTTCAAGACCCAGGTCAGCGGGAACACGCTGCAACTCGTTTACACTTATGGCCAGAACGGCACGTTGATCCAGTTCCTATAGCAAGCGCCCTCCTCAGCCCACTTCCGGATGTTGCCACGGCGCACGGTACGGGCGGCGCAGGAGCCGGGTCGCCTCGGCATCGCCTTTCACGACCCGTTTCACAGGGTCATAGGAAAGGGGGCGGCCCAGTCCAAGCGCAACATTGGCGAGGATGCAGCTTGCGGTCGAGATGTGGCCGTCTTCGATGTCCGCGACAGGGCGGCCGCGGCTTTCGACAGCCGCCAGGAAGTCGCGCATGTGCTGGCGCGTGGCGGGTGCGGCATGCAGTTCAATGTCCTTTTCCGTCACGTCTTCGGGATACTGCTCCTTCTCATACACGCACTCGAAATGGATTTTTTCCGCCTTCGTGTCGTACGGGATGAAGTCCGCGCGCATTGGGCTGGCCTTGAGCATGCCCTTCTCGCCATGGAGGGTCAGCGCCCACGGGTAGTCGGGGTCAGGTGGCGAGCCCCACGAACGGTGCTGCCACGTCATCGTCAGCCCGTCATACTCGAAGGTGGCGGTCTGGGTGTCGGACGTGTTTGACTTGCCCCCCTTCTGGACAAAGATGCCGCCGGTCGAGAAGACGCGCTTGGGCCAGCCGACGCCCAGCATCCAGCGGGCGGTGTCCAGCATGTGCACGCACATGTCGCCGCAGATGCCGTTGCTGTATTCCATCAAGGTGCGCCACCAGCGCCGATGCGGCAGCCCGTCGTAGGGCCGCAGCGGCGCAGGCCCGGTCCACAGCTCGTAGTCGAATGTGTCCGGCACCGGCACCACCGGCGGGTTGCCGTTGGCGCGCATGTGGTAGTAGCAGCACATGTCCACGTGGGCGATCCGGCCGAGCAGGCCGGCCTCGACCACGCGGCGTTTGGCCTCGATCAGGTGCGGGGTGCTCTTGCGCTGCGTACCGACCTGCACGACGCGCTTGTGCTTGCGCGCAGCAGCCACCATCGCCTCGCCTTCGAGCACGTCGACGCTGACGGGCTTCTGAACGTAGACATCCGCGCCGGCCTCGACGGCCGCGATCATCTGCAGCGCGTGCCAGTGGTCGGGCGTGCCGATCAGCACCAGATCGAAGTTCCGCTTCGCGAGCAGGTCGCGGAAGTCGGCGAAGGTCGGTGGACCCGCTTGCAGCTTGAGTCGCGCGCAGACCAGCGCGCTCGCTGCGGCGAGTTGGTTGCGGTCGGGGTCGCAGAGCCCCACCACCTCTATCGGCGCGACCTGGATCAGGCGCAGCAGGTCGCCGGTGCCGAACCAGCCGCAGCCAATCAGCGCCACGCGATATTTCTTCGGGGCCGTCTGCGCGAACAGCGGTGCCGCATGGATGCACAGGCCGGCTGCTGCCGCGGCGTGTACGAACTGCTTTCGTGTGAGGTTCATTATTGGATGACTCTCTGCGGGTAATTGAATTTGCATAGCGCACCTCCTAAATTTTGAATAAGCTTAACACCCGGCCATGAGAGCGACAAGCCCAAACTCAGTCCTGCGTGCAGGAGGGGCGCATCCCTGTTTCATTGACTTGGTCATAAAAGCTGGGTGAATAGGTAACTGTAATTTTGGGTGTTGGAACCACAAAATCCACAAAAAATCACAAAACATGTAAATGCTGAAATCTTTTTGGAGTGCGGTGACAAGCAGCGTCTGCAGACGCGCACGGCACCGCTTTTCTTGGCTTCTTAAAAGCGGTGTCGCGCGGAATACCGCTTGCCACCGCACTCCAAAGAGAACACCTTCCGTGTGTTCTCAATTTGGTCGCCTTGGGCTAGTCAATGAATCGGGGATGCGCCCGTAGTGCTCTTGACACCTCAGGAAGAGGGGCGTATACTTTCGCTCCATGTCGGTACATGTAGAAAGCGGCATCAAAAACAGGTTGGAGGCGTGCACATGAAACTGTCGGGGTTGTTCATTCTGGCATCGGTCCTGCTCTCTCAACAGGCGCTTGCCGTTGCAGAGGGCGGCGCTGATTGGCCTTGCTGGCGAGGGCCGGAGCGCAGTGGCATTTCGCGTGAGGCGGGCTGGGTCTGTCAGTGGAGCACCGACAGGTTGCCCGTGCTGTGGCGTGCATCGGTGGGCAATGGGTTCTCGTCCTTTGCAGTGTCACGCGGCCGCGTCTACACGATGGGCAACACGGACGGTACTGATACGGTGTTCTGTTTCGATGCTGTGACCGGCAACGTCCTGTGGCGGCACAGCTATGCGTGCGAACTCCAGCCGCTCTCGTACGAGGGTGGACCGGGCTCGACTCCTGCCGTGGATGAGGGCCGCGTCTACACGTTCAGCAAGGACGGTCACCTCTTTTGCCTCGACGCTCAGAGCGGCCTGGTGGTCTGGCAGAAGAAGTTCGAGCGATGGCCGCTCTTAGAAGGTGACTGGAAAAACAACTGGCGCTACGCGGGTTCGCCCCTCATTGTCGGTGATCGTTTATTCATGAGCCTTGGACAGGCGGGCGCGGCGTTCAATAAAAAGGACGGCACCGTGCTTTGGCAGAGTCCGGCGGGCCACCCCGGGTATTCTTCTCCCGTGTTGTTTCTCTCAGGCGCGAAGCAGGCATTGGCCTTCTTTTCAGGACATGCGGTGATCGGCGTAGAGGCAGACACAGGAAAGCGTCTGTGGGAGATCCCGTGGCAGACCGAATGGGACTTCAACGCGGCTGACCCCGTGATCCACGACGGAAAACTCTTCGTCTCCTCCGGTAACAACGCGGGCTGCGCGCTGTACGACATCAGGATCAATCCGCCGCGCGAACTCTGGCGCAACAAGAACTTGAAGACCCCCATGAACAGTTCGGTCCTATGGAAGGGGAACTTGTACGGATTCAACGATGCGAACCTCTCCTGCGTGGCATGGGCGACAGGCGAGAAGAGATGGTCAGAGCCGTCGATCCGCCGCGGTTCATTGATGGTGGCGGACAACAAGCTGCTACTTCTGAGCGAGAAGGGTGAACTGGTGGTGGCAGAGGCGACAGCAGAGGCCTATCGGCCCCTGGCGCAGGCACAGATACTGACCGGGCGCTGCTGGACCACGCCGGTCTTGTCGCACGGACTGATCTATGCGCGCAATGCGGCAGGCGAGATCGTGTGCCTGGATGCGCGCCCGAAGCCAAGGTGAAAATGAACTTGATACTCCTGACAACAGTAAACACCGATATTTCGTTGTGTGGCACCCTTCTCTTCCTCCGCGCGGCTATCCATTCCGCCGTCCGTGTATTCACGGGTGAGGCGGATGAGATAGCTGCGCAATCTCTTTGCGGCTTTTGCGATATAATTAAGATGTGTCTGCCCCTGCGCCTCGCTTGACACCTTGCAGAGAGGGGCGTATAATTCTGCGCCATGTCAGTACTAGTAGAGAGAGATCATATCGGTATTTTCGGCAAAATGAACTCGGGCAAAAGCTCGGTGATGAATTTGCTGACCCAGCAGGAGACCTCGATCGTCGACCCGACACCGGGCACGACGGCGGACACCAAAATCGCCCTGCAGGAGATCCATGGCATCGGCCCGGTCAAACTGTTCGACACGGCCGGGCTGGATGAGGCTGGAGAGCTCGGAGACAAGAAGCGCCACAAAACATTTAATGATTTAAAAGAGTGCGACCTGGTGCTGCTGGTCATCGATCCCGCGACTCAGGATATCCACACGGAACAGGAAGTCATTGAGAAGGCCCGCGATCTTGATAAGCAGATTCTGATCATCTACAACCAGTTTACCCAAACCGATACGACGCAGATCGAACAATCGTTAGACCTGCTCCGCTTTTATAAAAAGATTCACATCCAAGCGAACAACATCAATTACCGCGCCGAACTCATTGAGTTTATCCTGAAGCATTATACTCCGAAGCAGGATAAGACGGAGTTGCTGCCCTTTGTCAAAAAAGACGAGTACTATATTTTGATTATCCCGATGGATGTCGAAACGCCGCCGGGACGCTACCTGCGCCCCCAAGCCATGGTCGAGGAGTATATCACGCGGCAGTGGGCTTACCCGGTCTCGTTCCGTCTCGATTTAGGCAAAGCGCGCGGCACGCAGGAGCAGGCCGCGGAAGAGAAGAAACGGTTTAATGATTTTCTGAATAATTTCCAGAAGCGTCCGCAGACGATGATCACGGATTCGCAAGCCATGGATATCATGAAGGAGTGGTGTCCGAAGGATATCGAACTGACCACCTTCTCGATTGTGATGATCAACTATTTCAGCCGTGGCAGGCTGAGTGAATTCGCCACAGGCGTGAAGGCGCTGGAGACCTTAAAATCCGAGGACAAGGTGCTCATTGTCGAGGCGTGCAACCATTCACGTATCGGCGAGGATATCGGCACGGTGCAGATCCCGAAGCATTTCGCAAAGAAATATCCCGGCGTGGTGATTGAGCACAATTTCGGACGCGAGTTTCAGGATAATAAGCATTTGGAACAATATAAGCTCATTATCCACTGCGGCGGTTGCATGATCAGCGCGCAGAAGCTTCAGGCGCGTCTGCGCGACCTGGAAACCGTGGGGGTGCCCATCACCAACTACGGGGTCATCCTCTCCTATCTGCAAGGGCCTGCAGCGCTGGAGCGCGTGCTCAAGCCGTTTGGCTTATAGCAACGGCTTGGACCGCTTGCAGAGCTGTAAGGGCAAGCCCCACGGATCCCGCATCATAATGAGGTGCGATGACGGGTCGGGATGCACCTCGTCAACAACAACAGCCCCAGCATGCACTAAGCGCCTTGAATCCGCCACGGGATCAGCACTGGCAAACGCCAGATGAAAAATAAGGGGGTTCATCGATCGGTAATCAGGAACCGCATCCGGTGGATTGCAGTAAACCTCCAGCACGGTCGATTCAGAATCGGACAGGAAGTGAGTTTGTGCCGGCTGCGGAATATGTCGAACGATCTTTAAGCCGCAATGACAGCAATACCATTCCGCAACAGCAACAGGATCGGCTACGTTAAAGGCAACATGTTCGATTTTCATAAGCTTAACGTTTCTGGACGCATCTACTCGGAGTTGGCTGGCGCGAGGCAAAGATCGGCCCATGCGCCCCAATCCCCTGAGCTGTTGTCCTTCTCGCCCACATCGGTGATGAGCAGTAAGGCTATGGATTTTCCTGCCCATGGGGTCAAGGCGCCTTCCAAGGCGTGCCATGCATGCGCGGTGACGAGTCGGCGGGCGATCTCAGTGCGTTTGCCGTCCGCCTCTTCGACAACCACCTTGAAAAGAATGCCGTCGCCCGGATCGCTGCCGTCCTGCTTGCCGACTCTGCACCGGAAGGCCTGCGGCTCGCGGGGCAGCGTGAGCGCATAACGGGCAAAGGTGTATCCTGTGCAGCCCATGTAGGGCGGATGCATGAAGAGTCCGCGAGGGTTGCTCTCCCCGCCGCAACTTGATGACGCGGCGTGCAGTTGCGCGCCGGTGGTGGAATCCAGCGCCTGCTCAGGCTGGTTCCGCAACGCCATGCCGCGCGCGTACCAGGCGGGAAGCGTCAAAGATTTTTTGGCGACAGGAACAGCAGGCGGCAGAGGCGGCAGTGCCACGGTGAAATCGATCCAGGCGTTTTCAAACGTGAACCAGAGGCGCGCACCGGGCTGTGCGTCTGTGGCGATGGTGAGCGCATGCTCTGTGCTTCCGTGCACCATGATCTGTTCGCCCGGCTTCACGGTGTCGCGGTCGCAGGTGAGAAGGGTGGCAGGCGGTTGCATGGTTCGGCGCACACGATAGGAGAACGCCTTCTTCACAGGTTGAATGTAGCTGAGTCCACGGGCGGTGCGAACCTCTGCAATGCCGATGATCGCGTTTGTCTTGTCGAGTGCGACGGCCTCTGTGAAGGTGAAGGGGAATCCGGCTTCTGCTGTTTTGTGCATGAGGACCTCTGCAAGGCCGTTCGTGAGGCTGCGGCAGATCGCGACGCCGGCGCTTGCGCCTTCCGGGAACCGGACGAACGACCCGCGTCCGTCGATATAGGTGTAGGCGGGGGAGATTGAAAGGTCGGCGCGGCGATTGTTGACATCGCCGCTGAAGATGCGCACGGTGTTGTCCGCGCTGCGGCCCCAGTAGCCGTTGGGCGGCAAGTCGAGTAGAGCGTCTTCGACAGAGGTCTTGAGACGTTCATCCGTGTTGCCGTTGACAGCGGTCAGGCACCCGTTGGCATAGCGGGTGACAAGTTGTGAGCGCGCATAGCTGTTGTTGGCAAGGGCGCGGGAGGTGTCACATGTTTTACCGTCGGCGGACACGTAACGGATGCTATCGACTGAGGACTGCGTGTAAATGCTGGCGAGCGCTTGGATCATGTAGTAACTGCGCAATTCGCCGTCGAGTCCGCGGATCAAAAATCCAGGATGGCCGAAGGCTACGGTGGCTGCGAGAAAGCGGTCTTTGGCCGTGTCGGGATCTTTCGGCGCACTCGTGCGGGGATAGAACATGTCAAGGTCGCCCATGCCGAAGTTGCAGCAGAGGTCGTGCAGTTTGCGCAGGTCAAAATCGACGAGCCACGGATTTTCAGAGGGCCGGTAGTTCTGGTCTTGGGCGTAGTTGCCGTCGGTCAGTCCGCAGTAGGGAAAGTGGTTGTTGCCTTCAGAGTAGACAGGGCCGTCCCAGCCGGCTTTCTGAAGCAGCATGATTTCGCCGTAGGCGTAGAAGACTGCGGCGAACGTTCCGGCGCCGGGCACGCGGGCATCGTAATCAACGCGGCTCCAGGGGGGGACTGCGGTGTGGACATCGCAGTAGGCGGTACTGAAGCCGAACTTCTTTTCAATGATCGGCGTAAGCCGTTCGCAGAACTCCACTGCGCGGGCGGGTTTGGGCGCGTAGCAGCGGGTCCACGCGTGCTGGAGCTGGTTGTCCTGCGTACGTGAAATCATGTCGGGATGCCAGAAGCCGTTGACCGGTGCGAAGTCGGTGAAGTTGTTGTAGGGGCCGTAGACGAACCCGAGTTCGTCCTGCATGATGCGGGCATAGGTGAACTGGCCTTCGTCGCCGCCCTTCTTGGGCGCTGGATTGGTGCGGAAGGTGAAGCTCTCGTTGTTGTCGCGCCAGCCAGTCTCATGGTCGGTGACCACGAGCTGGGTCATGCCCCAGCGGTGGACAGTGCGCCAGTAGTCGGCATCGTTGGCACGGATATGCGCACCATGCGCGCGCCAGACGCGTGTACCGGTGATGTGCTTCCAAGGTGAAACCGGATTGGGGATGTTCGGCAGCACGTCTTCAAACTTTGGCGAGAGGGTCAGGACGAACCGCTCGAAGCAGGGATTGCGCGCGCCATCGGTTTTGCGGTTGTAACGCGTGCCGCCGTTGCTTGTGAGCGAACCGTCGAAACACATGTTCGCGGCATCGGCAAAGGGGAGGGAGGCGTTGGACTGTGTCCAGTCGATCTGCGCGAGGAAGAAGAGCGGAGCATCTGCTGAGCCTGAAACGATCACAGCGGGGCGTGCGAGTCCGTCTGAGTAGCCGTCGTAAGTGTAGTAAGGCAGGGTTACGGGGTGCGGGTTCGTTAAGCCGCGCGTGCTGCCGAAGCGCACTTCATAGATGTGTCCGCCGTCCGCTTGAATGTCCATGGCCAGTGATTTGCCGACAAGATGGAAGCGGATATTCACCTGGGAGATGCGATTGCTGGCCATGAGGCTGCCTGCGTAGGTGACGCTCTTGCCGTCCGTGGTGATGGTTACTGTTTCGGTTGTGGCGCGGAAGGGAGGGACCTTGCTGTTTTCGGAAGCGAAATAGAGTCCGCCTCCGAGGCCGACTGGAAGCCACTCGCCCTTCTCCGTCCACCGCATGGCGAGGTCGTCCCATGCGCCGGCCTTGAAAGGCAGCCGGACTTCGAGCCGGCCGTCCTCGCCGTCGCGGACGAGCACGTAATGGCCGTCGCTACTTTTAGTGACGCGGGTGACAGACGATGCGGAATCGCGCGGGATGATAGTCAGGGGCGTGTCGGGAAAGGGCAACGTGCCAGGGCCGGTGTTCGCGCCGGGGGGGCAGGCGGGGAACAGGTGCACGCCCCGTTGACGTCGGGGTGCGAAGGTGAGCGGCGCGAAGGTTTCTGTAAATGTCGCAAGGCTGTTGAAATAGAGGACGCGATCCTCGGGGTTTCGTCCGTTCGTCACGGATATGGAACGCAAGGTTGAGCCTGGGGCGGCTTGCGCGATCAGGTCAGCATCGAGACGGCGATGGCAGAGGAACCACTCCTTGTGGGCGATGCGACCGAGCTGGATTGAAAAGGCCTTGCCTGCGGACGTGGTGAAGTTCAGCGCGATGTTGACAGGAGGGGTTTTGGGGTCAGGCGCATAACTGTGGTTGTTTCCGTAGATCCAGCAGGAGAGCGCGTCAAACGCATTCGTGATCGCGATAGGTGCGGGCGGAATGAGCGTGATGGAGGGTTTCGGGCCAGTGGCGCGGTAAGTGAGCTTCGCTACGGAATCGCCGAAGAGCAGGACCTCCTGAGATTGTTCGAAACGCGCTTCAGCGTCGACGGTCTCGACCCGCCAGCCTTGGACATCCGTGAACGGGACCAGCGCGGGATGGTCATCCTGCGTACGGTTCGCCCAGACTATTTCGTAAGGGCGTTCGCCTGCCAGCGTCGCGCCGACAAGAAGCATCAGTGAAAGGGCGATGAGCAAGGTGCGCATAAGGTTCCCCTGAAAAAAAACAGGCATCATTATTTGCTGAAGGCCTTTGTAGTCTTGAGCGCGGCGAGCAGTGCATCGGCTATGGCCTGCATGCCCTTGTCGCCGGGATGAGCGGCGACGCCGCTGTGCGCGAAGCTACGCTCTGAGCGGGCGAAATGGGTCTCGTCCTTGCTCAGGCCGCTGATATCGACAAACACGCCGCCGGCCTCTGCGCACGCTTGCTTGAGGGTCTCGTCCTTGGCCTTGTTCTGCCAGAACGAGCTTCGCACGAGGATCGTGGGGTTGTTGCTCTCTTTCAGGGCGGTCAGCAACTTCAGGACACTCGCTTTGAACTTGGCCTTGGCCTCATCGGAAGCGAGGGCAGGCACGTTCTCGCCGATGGCAACGATGATGGTGTCCGCCTTGAAATCCAGCGCTTTTTTCAGTTGGGCCAGGTCATACGTTTCGTAGCGTTTCTCAAAGTCGGAGATGCTTTGGACCATCGTCACCGGTGCTGTCCCGGTGGTCGTGCCAACAGCGCGTGTCACGATGTGGACATAGTCCTTCTCTGGGGCGCTGGCGGCCATGCCGCAGGTATTGGTCCACCCGATTGACGCCTTCGCTCCGTGGAGCGTGATGCTGTTGCCCAGGAATAAGATTCTCTCGGTTCCGGCATAGCCTGCTGTTGCCGTTACGAGAGCGATAGCCGCTACAATGAGTCGTATCATATTCATCCTTTTCAGGGCGATCAACGCCCGGTCATGTGTTTCAGTATTTTTCCCTTCAAGAACCATTGAAATCAAGGCTGTTTTTCTTCGGGCAGCCGCTTGACGGAACAGTGCAGATGACGCCCGCCTTTTGACGGGACTTCATAAAGAACATAATCAAAGCCTGCCTGCCAGCAGAGCTTGGCCAGATCGCCCAGACCCAACACGTCGTCCGTCAGGTCGAGTGCCCGGCCTTCACGATGCAGCGAGGTTTCAAGATGGATCTTTCGCTTGTCGCTGGCCTCGCGGTAGGCTTCCTGCACCTTCAGTTTCCCGCCTCGCTTCTCAACCAGGTTCACAAGCCGCTTCAAGGGTATCTCGATTGCACGATGGATCTGGTGGTCATCTTCCGTGTCATTTGTGTCTTGGTCGCTCTCAAACCAGACACGCGGATCATCAAATCGGATCAGCTCTTTTTGCGGATCAAAGCTCTCTAAATGAATCGCGCCGCTGGTGTTCACCTCTTTGCCGGTCGGCATGTTGGAGTTCGGGGGGAAAGAGGCCGGTGCCGCACGCACCGGATTGAACAGGTCCGGTGGCGGCACCTTCTCCTCGCGCTGTTCCGTTGCACGCTTCGACCCCTTTTTTTTCCAAGGAAACCCATCACGACACCCCTCTATGGATAAAACCAGGAGCAATCCAACCACACAAAAGGCAACGGCAGCAGCAATCGCCATAGTCATCCACTTGTTAAAAGCACCCGGTTCAGCAAAATCATCCGCAGGAGCAGGTTTCTTTATATTCTCAATAATCGCCATGTTTCAAAAATAATCCCCTCTTTTATTAAGATGTGTATAGCTTAATCAAAAGAGGGCGGATAGTGAATCAAAAACGGCGGTTATTATTAAGGTCGCTATAATCCGCTTATTTGCCCTTGAGTTGTTCTTTGATAGTGTCTCCGACCTGCTTGCCTTGCAATTCAATCGCCACAGCCTTGTAGTGATAGGCATCGGTGTAATATTCAGGGTGGCCTTTTGAGATGGAATGCAAATCATTGACCGCGGCTCCGTATGTCTTTGCCAACTCACTCACAATTTTATTCCGCTCATTGACGCGGGGATTCAGGCTGTTCGCTGAGCTTGTTTCATTTAAGGGAGTGGATAAGGCCAAGACCAGTTTTGTCGATGGTGAATGCTTCTGAATGGACTTCAGAGCCTTCTCATAACCTGCGCGGTACTCTTCCTCTGTGTAGCCGACGCCGTGAAGGCCATTGTTGAAGTGAATCAGTGCAAAGGTGTACTGGCTGAGGAGGGCTTCGAGCTGGACATGAAAGGCCGGGTCGGCAACGCAGGCCGACGTGGCAAACCGCGCGCAGGTCACCCCGTTTCCGAGCTGGTCAGAGGCCACTTTGTAATAACCCTTGGTAATGGAGTCACCGACCAGCAGCACGCGCGGCTTGTTGGTAGTCGTTGCACCGGGGATCCATACATCGCACCACTCAATATTTTCCCGTTCGATTTTGGGTTTCTGTTCAGCTTTGTTTTCTTGTGCGAATGCTGCATGGCTGATGGCCAGCAGGAGGGGTGCGAGTATCAGTGTCTTCATGCGTGTTTTCCTTCTTCATGTGGTGAACGGTTAATCAAATTCGGTCGTCCTCTATTGGCGTACGGAATATAAAGGTTTTCAGTTTCGCTGTTTCCCGCCTATTAAGCAAGTCCTTTTTTCCCCACGGAACACACGGAAAAACACGGAAAATCACCATCTTCGTCTCCTTACTTAATCTTTTTACTTTGTCTCTCACAGATTAAGTAATGAGATTAAGTAAAGAGATTAAGAATGAACCTCTGTGTGCTCTCTACGGTAAAAATTCTCAATCCGTATCAATCCGCGCAATCCGTAGCTAAAAGTTACCAATTCGTTTGTTCACGGAGCAACCCGCGCGGGGGGCTTACCTATAACTTCAGTTTTTTTTGACAGGATTTTCCGACAGCTTCGCTTCGGCGTGGGGATATCCAGGATTTTGGGGATTGGTTTCTTTCTCTGTGCACTCTGTGGGCTCTGTGAGAAACAAGTTACTCCTTCGTTTATTCCAGCCCCGCTGGCGGTGGGCTTGTCTACAGGATGACTGTTTTTGCCACCTGTATTTTGTTTTTGGATTTCAAGCTCGGTCAGTGGACCGTGAAGTTGATCAAAGACAGAAACAAACCATAAGGACTCGAACAGGTTTTTTTTTAATGTTATCGCTAATCGGGTTAACCATCAAAAATGGCGTTCATCCTAAATCTGCAATTGACAACCAGTATAAAAAAGGTATATCCTGTATACCATGGATTTCGAATTCGATCCACATAAAAGCGCGACCAACAAAGAAAAGCACGGCATTGACTTTGCTGAGGCCCAGATACTTTGGGAAGACAGGGACCGCCTCCTTGTCCCGGCAAGAACGCAGAATGAAGCACGGTTTATGTTGATCGGCAAGATCGGACAGAAACACTGGTCGGTCATATTCACTTACAGAGGCGAAACGATCCGAATTATCTCTGTTCGTCGCGCAAGGGAGGAGGAAGTAAATGCATACGAAAACTGAAACTTTTGATAAAGCGTTTGATAAGGGAGAAGACGTTTCAAAATATCTGGACTTTTCAAGGGCAACCCGCCCAGGGAGAGAGCAAAAACGGGTTAATGTTGACTTCCCGGTCTGGATGATTCAGTCCCTGGATAAAGAAGCCCAGCGACTCGGTGTGCCAAGACAAGCAGTGATTAAAGTGTGGCTTGCTGAACGACTGCAAGTCGGTGTGCACGCTTAAATGTTCTCGAACCATGGCCTTGAGACAACGGGGATACCCGTGTCTCAGGCTGACGTTCAAATCTCGCTTGCCCTCCGCCCCGTTTCCGGTTGACATTCCGGGCATAACTAGAGGGCCATGCGAATAAGGGGACAGACAAGAATGGCGCTAAGATAAGCGTATGTGAGTCGTTTTACAGGGTGGAGTAGTCGATGACCCAAACGCTCATCGTCGGCTCGCAAGAAACTGGGAGAACAGGCATCCTGCCTGTTTGTTGAATGCACAGGCAGGATGCCCAATGTCACTAATTTTTCGCAGCCTGTTTCGTCTATATCTTCGGTGTTAGCTTGTTGCAAGCGAAGGGCTTATCCCCTGGGAACGCCGACGTCCCCGTCGGCCTTGATCGCCCGCGCCACCTTTCTTACCGACGCGGACCCGCCTACGCCAAGGCTACGGCGGCCAAGCATCGGTGCTCCCAGGCAATAAGGTGGCGGAGCCGTCCCGGCTCCGGCGGGCAAGATGCCCGCGCTCCTTTGAGGGCAGCAATAGAAGGGAGCGTGGGCGTCCCGCCCGCATGAAAGAGGAGAGTCATTCTTGTCTGTCCCTCTGCAGGCGGCGAGCATGGCTACTAAACAGGTACAGTTGGCAGACTTGCAAAGATAAGGCAGGGGATTCGTTTAATTCGTTTAATTCGGTGAGATAATTTTTAATAAGGCAATCACGCAATAAGGTAATAAGGCAATTCTTTTCTATTCAACAACCACGCGGAAGCCGACGTTGTAGACGCGCTGCCAGCTTGGGTAGGAGAGGCGGTAGCTGGAGGTTGATAATACGGGGCGGTCGTTCCAGGAGCCTCCGCGGACCACTTTGCTGCCAATGGCCGTATTGTTCCGTCCGTCAGCATCCGAGTACGGGTAGGGTTTCAATTCGGAGCGGGTCCACTCGGCCACATTGCCGAGCATATCTTTGAGTCCGAAGCCATTGGCTTTGTAGGCTCCGACATCATTCAGGCAGTGGGCTTTGTCTGCCGAGGCAGCGTTCTTTTGTTCCAGGCTCCAGTGATTCGAGGGCATGTATTGGGTGCGGCGGTTGTCTGAGGTCGGGTCGGACATGTTGGCGTAGGCAGGATAGTTAGTCACGACATTACCGAAGAAGGTCACGGTGTCGGTTCCTGCGCGGCAGGCCCATTCCCATTGCGCTTCCGTGGGCAAGGTCACTCGCTTGCCGCTCTTTTTCGAGAGCCAGTCGCAGAATGCATTGGCCTGGTCCCAGGAGACACGGATCACAGGGAAGCTATCCTTGTCCATGGAGAATCCGTAGGTGGCCACCACGCCGGGCTTGTTGTACAAGCCGTTCTTATGCTCCTTGGCAAACTGTTGGTATTGTTTCAGGGTGACTTCGGTTACGCCCATCTTAAAGGGCTTTGCAATTGCGGTTACATGCAGGGGCTGTTCTTCAGGGGATTCGCTGTTGGAGCCCATGACGAATTGTCCCGCAGGGATGGAGACCACGTCCATCAAGACGCCATTGCCCAGATCAAGGGTCTCCGGGGCTGCGGCCTGGGCTGCAAAGGGCCAGCCTGCCAGTGTCGGCGCAGGCGCAGGGGCAGGCAGCGGGGCGGGTGCGATAAAGGCTTCGGTCCGTTCATAGGGCTTGCAAGGCTCTTCCGACTCGATCTCAACTGAAGTCGCGTACTCGTGATTTAAGTCGGCCCGGCGCGTCATGAATTTCTTTGCCGCGCCATTCGCATTCATCTCCGCCCAGCTTCCATGCGCTTGCGCATTCAGGTCGATCCACGTGACTAAATGATCCCAGGCGGCCCTATCAAGTTTGACATTGTGATGTCCCTTGTTCAGCATCTGGATCAGTTCGCTGGTGTTGGCGTGGAAGTTGAGCGGTGTCTGCAGATGGAGATCGCCCTCCGGTCCGGGACGGCGCACAAACTGCTGCAGTTCAAAGTAGGAGCGCGGCATGGCGTTCTGCATGAAATTCCCGTCGCCGAAACGCCCGCACTTGGCATCTGCAAGATTGGGACGGTTGGGCTTCTGTCCGTCATGACACCCGATGCAGTATTTATCGAGCACGGGCTGGACTTCGCGGAGGAAGGAGAAGCCGCGGGTCGGACCATACCAGGGTTGAATGGTCTGCGGTGGCTTGAGTGACGCAATGGAGGGCTGGACCGGAGGCGCCTCGTTCTGACTCTCGTGGCATCCGATGCAGGAGAGGGTCTCGCCTGGCATGGCGGTTGTCCAGCTTCGCATGATGGCCAGGGCTTTTCCTTCGGCGTCCAGCGGCTGCAGGGAAAGCGGGGTGTTGCAGGGGATCTTGAACTGAACGGAGCCGTCGTTCTCCACATCCACGGTCCCGAGGATGACTTTCAAATCCCAGCCGCTCTGGATTCCGGTCTGGGCATGGCCGCCAAATTTCCGAGGCGAGAACTCATACTTGAAAATGCGCAGGCGCTTCACTGTGCCGCGCGGGACGCCGGCCAGTCCAGGCCCGGCATAGATATCAGAGATCGAGACTGTGGCGTCTTTGGCTTTCAGATCAATCCGGTCAGGGACCAACGGCGGCGCGTTCCGCTTTTTCAAGGGAAGGGGTTCGACATAATGATGCGACGGGTCGCGCTTTAAAGGCAGCAGATTGTCAAAGGTGTCCAGCAGGTAGATTCCGAATTTATCCGAGGCATTGAGTTTGACTGCGGCCAGATGGAACTCCCGGCTGAGCGGATAGGGGTGGAGAATCTTGGGCCAGTTGGCAGTGAAATAGTGATCAATGACAACAGGGTCGACAGGCTTGTCAAAGCCAGGGATCGACTGTATGATGCCTTCGGCTTCATTGCGGCCTTTGGCCACATCAAACAGGACCAGCTGGCCTGCGCGCTGGACGCCATGGTGGTTGCCGACGATCGCGGTGAAACAGGAGGGAGAGCCAGGGATCGGCTTGCCATAGAAGAGGGTGTTGGGCCACCACGAGTTGCTGCCGTAATAGGCTTTCTGGTCGGTGCCATCCGGGTTCATGGTGAAGAGAATCCGGCTCCAGAAATGGGAGAGGTCCGTATATTCCCAGCGCTGATACATGATCCGTCCGTTCGGCATGAGGAAGGGACTCCAGTTGCTCTCCTGGTCAAAGGTCAGCCTGCGGATATGGGTGCCGTCGCTGTCCATGACATGGAGATTGGCGATGTCGCCGTTGCCGCCGATGCAGGGGACGCCCTGGAAGCCGGCGGTGGAGGCATAGATGATTTTTCCATTGGGCAGGTAGCATGGATCGAAACTATCAATGTCCGCATACGTGCCAAGACTTACTTGGCGCATCGATTTGTCCTTCAGGTTCAATTCAAAAATCTGCCACGTGTTGTTCGCTGTGCCGATGGATGAATAGAGCACCTTGTCAGCATCAAAATGGAGGCTCATGTCCCCCATGAAATTGGACGATTCTGCCACAGGGGTGAAGTCGCCTGTGAGAGAGACGATTCCGATCGAGCTGTCCCAGCCCTTTTTGGGGATGTCTGTATTCACCAGCCAGTTGGGGGCCAACCCCACCTGTCCGCAATTGGGATCAACAACATTCTCCATGCCGGGACGAATGCGTTGAACAGCAAGGATCTGGTCAAAGTCGAGTAGGGGATTGCTCAAGAGCACGCGCCGTTTGAAATCGAGAATGGCCTGCGCCTGCGCAACAGCGGAGGGATCCTTCTTCGTCAGCGCCGCGAGTGTCGGCGCGAGTTGGCCGGTATGCGATTTCAGTTCAGCCAGAAGCTTGATCTGGTCAAAACGTTCCGGGTATTTTCCAGCAAGATGAATGATGGCCCGCTCCATGGCGGCAGGATTAAAAAGAGCGAGCTCTTCCAGGATCGGGGCCAGCGGATCGGGCGTTACACTGTTCAAGGGCTTGGGCGCGACTTGGACTTTAGGTTTTGCCTTTCCCCTCTGCACGCGCGGGATGGCATGGGTGTCAGCTGCCGCTGCCGTCAAAACAGCCGCAGTTGCAGCGCAGAAAAACAATCGTGCGACACGCGCAAAACAAATCATGATCCCCCCGAATCTTATTCGTTATCCCTGAAAAATAATGCTCTTGTATTTGCAGTAATCTATCACACATTTTGACTGGATGGAAAGCAGAATCATGTAAATCATTCTAGCCCATTTTTTCCCCACGGAACACTCGGAAGAACACGGAAAACGGCTTCGAGGCATAAGGGTTGTATTGGGACATAGGACAATATGAATGATAGTGTACAACGGGCTGGATCTTATAGCCTCTTGATCACCGAATTCACCGAATGGGGCGAATGGAATATCCAATTTTCAAGGAAAAGCCTCATTGCCCTGCGGCTGCCGGATCCCGGTGAGCCGCTACACTCTAATCCTGACATTTGTCTATCAACGAATTAAACGAATGAAACGAATTTGAATTAGCTTAATTCGTTGAAAACATCTTCAAGTTACAGGTAAACCAGCCGCTCGCGGTCTCCGGGAATAAACGAGAGGGGTAACTTGTAAAATCGAGAGTTAAAAGTTCAAAATTTTAACGCTTAACTCTTAACGCTGAATACGAACATCCACCTTCGCCAAGGCTACGGCGGACAGGTCGAACATTCAACATCGAACGTCGAACGTCAAACGAAAACAACATCAGATGCCAGCGCCCTTGCGGCGGAAGGCGAGGGGGGAGAGGCCATAGAGAGCCTTGAACTGGTGGTTGAAGTGGGAGAGGTTGCGGTAGCCGGAGGCGAAGGCGATCTCGCCGACAGGCAGATCAGTCTCGATGAGTTGACGGCTGGCATAATTGAGACGCACTTCAGTCACAAACTGCGTGAAATTCTTGCCGGTGTGGCGCTTGAAGTGGCGTTCAAACGTGGCCTTGCACATGTGGGTTGTGCGCAGCACATCAGTGAAGGAGATGTCCTCCTGAAAGGATTGGAAGACCCAGTAGATGGCCTTCTGGAGGCTGCGGTACGTGAGTTCCCCTACAGGCGGCACAAAGGTCTTGCTGGAAAGTTTTTGCATCTGCCGGGGGTCGGCGTGCGCGAGCGTATCCAGGATCTGCAGGAGGTAGGCTAAGCGCGTCAGCCCCCCGTTTGCGCGTGCCGCGGCCGTGAGATCGAGGATGGCGCGACCATCAGGGCCTGTCAAGCGAAGGCCGAAACGAGCGCTCTTCCAGAGTTTGCGAAGGGTCGCTGTCTCTGGAAAGAGCCACAGGGGATGCGCAGGCTCGAAATCAAACTGGAAGGCAAAGCCTGACGAGGGGTGGCGCAGATGCCAGTAGTGGGGCATGTCCGGCCCGATGAGCACGAGATCCGGCGCGGTGAAGGGCGTGATCGAGTCGCCGATGAAGAGCGTGCCCGAACCCTTTGTGATCAGGGTCAGCTCCATCTGTGAGTGGTGGTGCCACTCCTGTCCAGAGCCTGCAAAGGGATGCACCGTGCCGTCCGCTGCGACGAGTTCAGCTTCGTGCATATTCTTCCGCCATTGCAACAGCCGGAAGGATTCACCGGGCAACAACTCGATCTTTTCGGCTTTGAGAGGATTCTCAGACTGCTTTGATTTCATGGTGTAAGTCTAACGGCTTTTGAAAGGGATGCCAAGGGAATTTCGTTTGCATGTGATGCCAGAATACAAAAAAAAGAGGCTGGGCTGGTAGCGTTTAAAGGCGAGATTTGTCATTATAGCAGTCCATGAAAGACGAGACGCATATACTGATCCTGAATACCGCTGTGCTAGACTTGCGCAACCAAGACTTTGGTTTTGTAGATCGTTTAGTCGGCGCCGGGGGCTTGGCCAAATGCGCGACCGCTGACATGCCGTCCTTTACCCAGGCGCAACTTCAGGCCTACGTAGACGCGGGCTGTGCGACAGCGGGCGGACCCGGAAACACGGCACCGCTTGTTGCGCGTGCGGGTCTGCAAGTCGCAGTCGGTGTCAATCTGGGCAAAGGCGAGTCTGGCGGACTGGATGTCCAAGGTCGCTTCTTTTATGACACGCTGACGCGAAGCGGCGTGGACATGACCGGGACAGTGGTGCATCCAAGCCTGCCGACGGGCACGACCTTCATTCATGAGGTGCCGGGTGGCGAGCGGGGCGGCATCGCCTATTTCCCGAATGCAAACAATGACTTTGACTTTGAAGCGTTCAAGCCGCTGGTGCAGCGACTGAAACCGCGCGTCGTCTACTACATGTACTCGGGGCTCTCGGCAAGGGGTGACGCCAACAACGGCAAGGACCTCGCAGCGTTCATGGCGTGGTGCCGGGCTCAGGGGTGTGTGACAATAGCAGACAGCCATACGCTGACGGGGAATCCGCAGGAGCTGATCGCGCGCAACCAGCCTGTGGAGGCGTATCACTTGCTGGAGCCGCTGTTGCCGGAGCTGGATCTCTTCTTCACCTCTGCTGATGAAGCGCGGCTTCTCCTCAACACGCTTGATCCGCAGGCGGACGCGCCGAAGCTCGAGACGCATGAGCATTGCCTGCGGTATTTGGATTTTGTGGCGGAACGATTCGCGACACCGGGGCGCACCCGCCTGTTTGGTGTGACGGTCAAAAATGGGGCGTATGCCAAACTGGTCGAACCTGGCGGACAAAAGCATGACACGCTCTTCTGCGAGTCGCGTTACCGGGTTGGCCGCGTGATCGACCTGGTCGGCGCGGGCGATTCCTTCCGCGCAGGCCTGGTTGCGTATGTCGCGCAGAACCGTGATGCGTTTACGGCTGGCACGCTGGCGATTGAAGAGGCTGTGCAGATGGGGAATCTGATGGCCACGCTCTATGTCACGGCCTCTCTGCATGATCGCTATGCGAGCATCCCCGCCTTTGAATCGCTGCTGCGTGTTGTACGGAGCGGAAAAATATTTTCGACCGAGCAAGAGTTGAGAATCGCGCTGGCGTCAGACAGACATGATCATTCTGCGAAGCGTGTCCTGGTCAGTTTCGGCTTTGGCCCGATACAGGCTGGATTGTTCGCGAAGGAGGCGCGGGACAGCGGCGCGTTTTCCGAAATCGTCATTGCTGAAATCGATCCCTTGCTGGTGGCGGCAGTGCGCAATAACGGGTGTCGGTATTCCGTGAATGTGGCGTGGCCGGATCATGTCGAGACGGTGACTGTCGAGGGTGTCACGCTGCTCAATCCGCGTGTGGAGTCAGACCGTGCGCAGCTCCTTGAAGCGCTTGGACGTGCGACCGAGATCGTGACCTCCCTGCCTTCGGTGGCTGCTTATACGGCAGGCGGTAAGATGTCCGTTGCACAGTTGATTGCAGACGGGCTCGCTGTGAACAATACTTTGCAGACCGTTGTCTATACCGCTGAAAACAACAACCACGCCGCTGAGCTTCTCGAAGGGGCGGTCGGGTGTGCGACGGAAAATGAGATCTGCTCTCCGCGTGCGCAATTTCTTAATACTGTGATCGGCAAGATGAGCCAGGTGCTCGGCGACCCCGGGGAGATGGCCCGCCGCGGACTCGCACCGGTTGCTCCTGGCTTTCCACGCGCTTTTCTGGTCGAGTCCTTTAACCGTATTCTCGTTTCGCGTATCCGGTTACCGGGTTTTGTTCCGGGCATCAAGGCCTTTGAGGAAAAGGACAACTTGCTGCCCTTTGAAGAGGCGAAACTCTTCGGACACAATGCGGCGCATACCATGCTGGGTTTTCTGGGGGCTGCGCGCGGTGCAACGTCGCTTGCTGAATTGCGTGAAGAGACGGCAATCTTGGCACAGGTCCGAAAAGCATTTTTGGAGGAGGCGGGCGCGGCGCTCATCAGTCGCTATGCCCATTTGCAAGATTCGCTCTTTACAACGGATGGCTTTTGCGAGTATGTTGATGATCTGTTGCTTCGGATGACCAATCCGTATCTGTCGGACACCGTGGCGCGTGCGATACGAGACCCGCTGCGCAAACTCGGATGTTCCGACCGGCTCTTTGGCGCGCTGCGGCTCTGTTTGGCGAACGGCGTGGAGCCCGTGTCACTGGCTGCGGGTGCGTTGTCCGGACTCCGTGCGCTGGCGTTGAGCGCAGAGTCTCCGCAGAGTGACGATTTTCAAGCCCTCCGGCAGAAGACGAAGTTAGAGGCGGAAGCATTTGAACGGATGCTGCGCGTGTTGTGGGGAGATTCCTGCGCGCCCTCCGAAGTGGGCACCATTTCCAGACTATTAGAGCAAGTAGATAAGCGCCCCGCCCGCCATGCGGGAACAAACTGATTTGTACTTTTTGCCTCGAATGACCCGCCTTCGCGGATACGTCTACGGCGGGCAGGCACGAACCACACGAATGAAAAAAATGTTTTACGCGAAGATCGCTATGAGAGGTGCTTGCACGGAAAGCCCCCGCGAGTGGCTGAATACAGCCGGGGCTTATCTCGTGCAAGCACCCGAGTGTCACGCATTGACTCTGGGTGAAGGACGAGCTGTGCCTTCCGTGTATCCACGGGCTTGCGAAGGCACGCCGTCCTTCACCCAAATAGCGTTCTTTGCGAAAAAGTATTCCGTCAAACTAGTCAAGTTATAGAATTAAATAAAGGAGAGTCACAATGAACGAGATGAATCGGCGAGCGTTTTTGGCATCCACGTCTGCTGCAACGGCAGCGGGATTCTTTTCAGGTTGCACCACGCCAGTACCACTTCGGCGGATTTCCGCGAACAACAAGGTCAACCATGCGTGTATCGGTGTCGGCGGTATGATGGGCTTTAATGACTTCAGCAATTTCAAGTCGCATGCGCGAACACAGGTCGTGGCGATCTGCGATGTGGATAAGACGCAGTTGGACCGGGCCGGCGCACTGGTGCCGGATGCGCGCCGTTATACAGACTGGCGCGAGATGCTGGCCAAGGAGGGCGACAAGATCGACTCGGTGAACGCGACGGTGCCGGATCACATGCACGCGTTGATTTCACTTTCCGCCATCAAGGCGGGCAAGCACGTCTACTGTCAGAAGCCGCTCTGCCATGACGTGGCGGAGTGCCGCGTGTTGGCGCAGGCTGCGAAGCGTTCGGGACTCGTGACCCAACTCGGCACGCAGCACGCCTCCGGCGCAGGCGACCGGCTGGGCGTGCAACTGCTGCGCGAAAATGCAGTCGGGACGATTCAGCGCATTATTCTCTGCTCCAATCGTCCGGGCGCGATTGAGGCCCATCGCCTCGTAGGACCGCGTCCGGCCAAAGGCGAGCAGGCTCCTGCGCACATGGCGTGGGATCTCTGGCTCGGCAATGCGCCGGCACGCGAGTTTGCGCCATCGATTTACCATCCCAGCAAATGGCGCGCCTGGCAGGATTTCGGCACGGGGTGGTCCGGCGATATCGGATGCCACATCTTTGATGCAGTCTGGAAGGGGCTTGATCTTCATGCGCCGTTGAGTGTCACCGCCGAAGTGCAGGAGTCCTGGAAGAACGACAAGGCGCGCCGCGCGGATGTCTGGCCGCAGAGCGACCACATCACCTGGGTCTTCCCCGGCAACGAGAAGAGCGGCGGTAAAGACTTCACAGTCGAATGGTTCGACGGGTTGATCTTTCCGCCTGCGGATGTGCAGGCATTGGCCAAGGAAGCCGGGTTCAACGAGTATCCGGCGGAGTCCGCGATGGTGATCGGCTCGGATGGCGCCATGCTGTTGCCGCACACCTCGGGTCCGGTCCTGCTTCCCAAAGCTAAATTTATGGGACGGGCCAAGCCGAAGTTTGCGGGACGCAACCATTATCATCATTTTCTTGATGCCATTTTGGGCGGTGAGATGTGCGAATCGCACTTTGTGCAGACAGGGCCGATGGCTGAAGCGATTCTGCTGGGTACGGTCGCGATACGTGTGCCGAATACGGTGTTGCAGTGGGACGCGCGCCGGTTGCGCATTCCGAACAGCGCAGAGGCCGACCGCCTCCTACGGCGCGACTATCGTAAAGGCTGGGAACTTCCGAGAGTCTAGAACATTTACGGTTCTTCACGGTTTGTCGAAAAATTCACCGCAAAAGCCGCAAATGTTGCGTGGCTATCTCATCCGCCTCACCCGTGAATACACGGACGGCGGAATGGATAGCCACGCGGAGGAAGAGAAAAGGTGTCACCCAAGGTAAAATGCGATTTCTGTTATCGGGAGTATCAAATTCATTTTCAGCGCAAATGTTCGCTCCGCCGTCCGTGTATTCACGGGTGAGGCGGGCGTGACATTTGCGCTCGTTTAGCGGTTTTTGCGGTAAAACAAATATTACTGTAGCAGGATGGCGCGATAGAAGCGTTGCGTGACGCCGCTGGTCGTTTCGTCGATGAACGTGCTCACATTGACGGGGGATCGGTTGGTGGCCAGCGGGAGCCAATCAGGAGCTTGCAGGTCATCCTTGTACTGCACGACAAAGGCGTGGTTGGGCGCAACCTGTAAATAAAGGGCGACTTCATCGGGCATGTCGGTATCGATAGCGCTGACACCCGGTGCGGGTGGGGCATTGATTTGGTTTGGCGCGCGAGGGGTCCAGCCGAGCATGCCGTACAAAGCGTTGGTGTTTCCGTCGGTGAAGAACCCCTGGCTGACGTTCTGTTGTTGAGGACCGAACGTGAGCGCATGCTGTTGCACGCCTGTGGGGGAGAAGAGCGCGAGCGCTTCGCCGGAAGTGCTGAGCTTGAATGTCGCATGGAGGTCGTTGTAGGGGCCGGCCCCGTTTTGTGAGGGCTCATCGTCTGCCCAGACCAGGAGGAAGCCAAGGGGGCCGATGACCGTGTTGGTCGGGATGGTCCACTTGGCGGGCTTGGAAATCTCGTCTGTGAGGGTGAAGCCTGAAAGATCCACAGACACGTAGTTCGGATTGTAGAGCTCGAACCAGTCTTGAAATTTCTGATCAACAGGGTCAGGGTATCCAATGGGGCCGCTGTTCTCCGCCATCCACTCGTTGATGAGCACGGGACGCGGCGCCAGCAGGCCGTAGTTAGTGACCGAGAGCGTGTCCCACGCATTGGAGAGGATCAGGCCGTGCAGATCGTAGGCCTGCAGGGTGAAGAGGTTTTCGACGTCAGGGAGCGGCACGGTCACGGTCCAGTTGGTCACGGTGGTCCAGGTCACCGGGTAGGTCACGCCATTGATGGTGATGCTCTTCACGGTGACGGCTCCTGTGCCGCCGAGCGTCACGGGGCTGTTGGTGACGCCGAAGCCGTTGCCGAGGTTGTTGGTGATCGCGAAGGGGGTCGCCAGGAACAGCTTGCTGCGGACATAGTCTGCGCGATCCTTGAGGTAGGTGACAGCCGCGCTCCAATTCTGGCCGACCAGCCCGGAGTAGTGCGTGGCCCAGCGGCCCATGTAGGCGGAGTCGCCAGTGACTGACGAAAGGTCATAGAGGTGGCTGTAATAGGTGTGGAGATTGCCGGGCAGGTTGACGAGTTTGGCCGTGTTCGGTGAGCCTGTGCCGGGGAAGGCCGTGTCAATGGCTTGTATAAAGGCAAAATCGAGATCCCACGGGAAGAGCATGGCCTTGCCGTCCTCGGAGCGGAAATAGAAGATCGCATTATGCGAATTACCGTTGGGGTAAATATCGCTGGCGCCCATCAGAGAGATAAAAGCCACGCCCCGCATCCACTCGTCCACATCCATGAGCTGCTTCATCTGCGTGTCGAGCGCGGTGCCGGTCAGGCTGAAGGCCTTGGCCAGCGCGACCATCGGAGCGTAGTGGTTTCGATCTGTCGCATTTTCCTTGAGGAAGGTCCAGCGGTACGACTCTGGGTCATTGCCGAGATCCTTGATGTCCGTGCCGAGGACCGTGTCTGGATCTGGAAGTTTGTAGGATTGCGCATCTCCTGTCAGTGTCGTGGTCGGGTAGTAAACCAGTTCAAGCTTGAAGAGCTCCCCGTCGCCGCCGTCCTTGTATTGTGAATCAAGGTATTCATCGCTGTATTTGGCCAGGATGAGCAAGCCGGTTCCATCTTCTTGCGCGCGCGGAGCAAACACCTGGCAGAGATCGTCATACATGCCCGGAAGCCCGCCAGCCTTGTTGATCGCGTGCTTGAGCAAAATCTCGTTCTGGTCTCCGCCAGTATTATTGTTCGAGTAACCGCCGGAGCGGTCCACGGTGATGCCATCCAGTATGCCGCGGTAAGGACGATCCGACGGCAGTCGCACAGTGAAGCCCACACGGGAGGTGTCACGGCGGCCGCGCTCGCTGCCTTGTAAGTGCATGGCCGCGTCGTAGGCTACGGTCTTCTCATCCGTGATGAGTGTGCAGCCGAGACGCTCGTTGCTCATGACATTGATGGCATTGTGCAGGTAGGTGGCGTCCGCAGGCGTCATGACGAAGCGGACCGTGTGGAGGCGTGGCAGGAGGGCCGCCCCGTTGGAGACCTCGAAGAGGGCGCGCGAGTTCGTGCCGCCTGCTGGATAGAAGGCCTTCGCGCCGAGCGAGTCTTTGGCTTCAATGTAGAACTGCACAATGCTGCCGGAAGCTTGGCCAGGCACGACAGCACTTAACGTCACTGCACCGCTGGAGAGAGCTTGCGGCGTAATGGGAAGCGTCTGCCAGGAGCCGCTGTTCACTGCGTAATAGAGCACGCCAGTCGCCACGCCATCCGGATCCGACGCGGTTACAGAGACGGTGACCGGCTGGCCGCTCGTAGGCACGACAGGCGCATGCGAGAGATTGACGAAGGTGGGGCCGATGTTCGACTGAAAGCGCGAATTGCGGGCACCGGGGGTGCCATACAGAACGGGTTGCGTGATCTCCGTTAACTTGGGCAACCGGTTGAAATAGAGGCGCGATAGCAGCCGGTTGCAGCCGGAGACCCATTTTGCGCGGTAGGAGATCTCGTACTCCCGTCCGTTGACCACGGACAAGCCGTTTGTCAGGGTTGTCTCAACGTGATTGTGCATGTGTTCTGTGTAGCCCTCGGAGACCAGGCGCAGCACATGGTTGGCTGCGTTGTCAGGGTCAATAATCACCTCGCTGTGACGATGGTTGCCGATGAGTCGCCAGGTGTTCGTCCCGCTTTCAAAGGAGGTGTTCTGGATCATCTGGGTGGCGACGCCAGCTGGCGACTGAATGACACTGACATCGTCCAGTAGCACCTCGCCCTCGCCGATAAGACCGAGCACGAACTCCTTCCATTGTGTGGGAGAGCTTGCTGTCTCCACAGTCGCCGTACCTCGATAGGAGTAGGTCTGCCAAGCGACCTTGGCGCTCTCATCGCTGGCGAGCCAAGCCTCAGGACGCGAGTTGTCTGCACGCGGGTCGCGTAACTCGAGGCTGGCGCCGAGTCCGTCGGGATACGAGGGCCATGGGCTGTTGTCCCTGTAGTGCACGACATCTACGGGATTGCCGCCTGCATCCGGGTCAACGGTGGGGTCGAGCGGCAGTGCGGCGTTATCGAAGAGTTCAAGCTTCCCGCCGCCGCCCGGCAGTCGGCTCGACAGGTCGCCCACGATATCGACAGCGGGATAGAGGCCTTGCAGGTAGACAGCGTCACGCGCCACAACCAGATAGCTGTTGCCCGCGAGGATGCGTCCAGAAGGGAATCGGTAGGCGGTTTTGCCGTCAATCTCCAACCGCCAGTCCGTGAGGTCCACAGGATTTGTAGTGCGGTTAAAGAGTTCGACCCACTGCTCGGGCGAATTGGTCGCCGGACCCTGCCTGTCACGCGGGTGGTACATGATTTCATTGATCACGACATCGTCTCGGAGGGCGACGCGGTTGGTCGCGCCGGGTGTGGTTTCGGACGGGTGGAGCCAAGGACCTGTTCCTTCAGGGGAACGCGCGAGGGGATAGCTTTTGGCGACTGCCGCGTCAATCACAGCGGTCTTGTTGGAGGTGTAGAGCACGAGCCTGTCGCCGGGGTCTGCGCCGAAGCCGAGGTCGGCGCGGTCGAGGAGCAGAAAGCCGCCGGGAGGAACGGTCTGTGGAGGGATCGCAACCTCGTAGTCAACGGTTCCGAAACGTTTGAAAACAGCGTTTGCCAGGGTGACGGCTTGTGTGCCGGTGTTGACGATCTCAGCCCAGAACACCTGGTTGGTGACGCAGGGCAGCTCGTTGAAGGCGAGCGTCGGCACCGTCGGCAACAGTCCGGTTGTGATGGTCAGCGACAGCTCTGCGCCAAAGATCATGTCGTTGGAGCCTGTCGCGCCCTGATGCACTTCGACTGCCAGCACATTTGTACCGCTTACGAGGGCGTCCGTCGGCAAATGATAGGGCGCGGAGAGCGTTGCCTTGGAAACATTCGTGATAGAGCGTGTCGTGTGCGAGACCAGGCCGTCCGGGATGTTGAGCCGCAGCACTTCAATGCCGTTCAGATAGTAAACCGCACCGTCGTCCAGAACGGTTCGAAGGGCGAGCGTCGCGGCAATGGGATCGCCATTCACGACAAAGGTTGTGCGGAAGTATTTGGTCTCCGGGCTGGTCACCAGCAGAGTGTTTGTCGATATCCAGTTGGCTGTGCCACTGGCCTCGACGCGGAACCCCGCTGGGCTGGCGGAAGTGCCGTCGTTGACGGTGTAGAAGTCGAGGGTGTTGATTCCTGAGGTAAAATTATTGGAGAGCACGCTTGCCGGGCTGAGGGTGCTGAACCCGACATTGGTCAACCCCTTGGCAATGCCGTTCAGAAAAACATTGGTCACCCGGTTATCCGCTGCAAACCGAAGCGTGACACGCGCTGTGTTCGTATCCATGCCGCTGAGGTTAAAGGTGGTGCGGAAATTATACGTGCCAGCGGGAACGCTCGTCGTGCCGCTCGCCACTGGGCCGATCCAGCGCGAAGTTGTATTGTTGGCCAGCCAGTTGGCGTGGTTGACCATCACGGTGGCAGGGATGTTGGGAGGGGGTGGTGTGCTGTAGGCCGATGCGGTGAGTACATAATTGGAGTCGGCCTGTCCGGTCACATTCAGGCCGCTGTTGAACAATGTCGAAATAGCCTGTGCTTCCATGCCGGTCCAGCCGCCTGCGGAGCCACTGTAGAAGAGAGCGGGCGCCTGGCTCCATGCGCTGTCGTCATAGTCTCGCGCATGCCAGGTCGCGTCCGGGGCTGTTGCGCTTGTACGATACCGCCATGTCGCGTCGAGTCGCACGGCGGTCGGATCAACGGAGACGCTGAGGACCGGTGTGTTAGGCATTCCTGGCGATCCACCCATCTGGCGGCTCGCGCGCCAATTGGCCGGGTCGCTGGCAGGGCCGTCCTCGTCGATTTTTGCGAGTGAGGGGCCGGCTCCGTCTGGTGCGCAGGGCCAGGTGTCCTCCGTTCCATAGTCCACCTCATCCATTAGACGGGCATTGTTATTACGCAGTTCCAATTTTTCGCCGCTGTTGCTAAGACGGCCTGTAAACGGTCCCACGACATTGGTCACACCCGTGGCTGCCGTGAGATCATCAGGAGAACTGGCCACCACCAGAAAGCCCCCGCCCGCAATCACGGTGTTTTCCGGAAACCGATAATCAATGCCACCGGCGATAGTCCAGCCCGAGATATCCATGTCAACGGCCAGTTGGTTGCGCAGTTCGATCCATTCAAAGGACGCTTCATTCGTCTGCGACGGATGGTACATGACTTCATTGAAGACAACTGTCACATCAGCTATTGCCTGTACGGCAATACCCATCACAATCAATCCCAAGTTGAACACACCGATATTAGCTTGTTTTCGCATACATTTTAATTACATTCGCGTATATACTGTATCACACTCCCTCGCAAATATCCATTAATCCCCTTATTGAAAAAACGCTACGGGCGCATTTCCGATTCATTGACTTGTGTCATGAGGCGGATGCCAGCCACAGGGAGTCGAGTTCACCGTTCCAGTGCCTGACGATGATTCTGAGCAGGGCGGCGAAGCCGTCCTTGGTCCAGAACTGGCCGGTCCGCTTGAGGCGGTTCTGGAACTGGGCGCAGAGGGACTCGACGGATCCGCTGCCAACGGGCACGCCAAGCTTTGCGTTGGCGGCGTAGTCCATGTGATCGGCGTGGCTCCTGAAGTAGGCGTTCTGCGCGCGGATGGACTCAAGGGCTGCCGGGTCGTCCGAGGGAGGCTCCTCCAGCAGCCCGTCGAGCGTCTTGAACAGCCGGTCGGGCGATTTGTGCTTGAGGCTGTGAAGGATTTTTCCGCACCACTCCTTCGCCTTGGCCGTGCCCGCGCCGTGGAGTGCGGCAGCTAGGGCGTGGAGGTGCTGGCTGAGATGGTAGAAGTCCAACATGGCCTGTGAACATTGCTCGAAACGGTCTTTGTAAATGTTCCAGAGCCATACACCGCCGTCCATGACGAAGAAGACGGCCTTTGCCTTAAGGAGGCCCATCCTCACCGCCTCGCCGTGCAGGATGATGCCGAAGTCGTGGGGCGAAGTGTCAGCCGGGACGGCCACGACATGCTTCTCCATGATGGCCTTCCGGCGTCCGCTGACGGCCAGCAGTGCGGCGAGTCTGAAGACGACCGCCGAGCGGATCTCGTGCCAGTGGACGCGCTCCGGGAGACTCCGGTCGCCCTTGCTCTTGCCCCAGTTCGCCCCGCGGTGGCGGGCGTTCCAGCCGTCCGCCATGATGATGAGCGTGTCCTCGGAGCCCGCGGCCCCAGCGCCCGCGCCCGCCGGTGGGGTCTCTTCCGCGACCGAGCCCAGGCGTATGACTGTCGAACGCGTAGCGTTGTCGCTGGCGATGAACCACGCCGCCTCGTCCGCGAGGACGGCGGCCTTCTCATAGCTGCCCGTCTCGGTGGCGAGCACGGCAAGGCGCCTCTCCATGTCCGGCGAAAAATGCTGGTTCGCCCTGAGGCCGAGATGTGCACGGGCGGGGCACGTCCAGCGCCCGTCCCCGCTCACCCCCTCCCGGCACCGCAGGACGACCGTCCCGAAGAACGTGGCGAGGCGGACATCCCGGAAGCGTTTGCGCCTGAGTGCCGCCACATCGCCGGACGACTCCTCCCATTCGTCCAGCATCCTCTGGACGTGCTCCTCGTAGCCAGTCCGCAACTCCTCCCTCCGTCCCTCGAAAAAGGCCCGCTCCGTCCCCGCCAGCGGGCTGACCTGCACCGTCTCCCCATTTATTTTCACCGTCCCTCCTTTTTTTGTTGACATAGTAGCATTGCAGTGCTACTATTATGCGCAAAAGGAGGTTTCATGTCAACAGAACTTGAGAAAAAAGAGAAGAAAATAAGCTCCCTGCTCGCCACGATGGCGAAACTCGGCGCAATGCGCCCCGGGACGCTGACGGTGCAATACCGTAACCCGGCGGAGAAACTGACGCCGTTCAACCAGCTCAGCTACACGCACGGGGGCAGGAGTAGGTCGGAGTATGTCCGCCCCGATAGCCTCGCCGCCGTCAGGAGGGAGGTTGAGACCTATAGGAAGTTCCGTGCGCTTATCGAGGAAGTCGTCGAACTTTCTCTGGAGTCGTCACGGCTGCGCCACAAAAGGGAATGACCGCCCCCCCGTGCCTGACCGAAGGGCGGACTCGGCGGTCAGGTCAATGAATCGGAAATGCGCCCAAACGCTACAGAAACTGTTCCTGTTCGATCCAGCCGTTCAGTAATGTGTGGCGTAATTGCTGAAGATACGGAAAGTCGGGATGACGTGTGATGAAGGCTTCGAGGCGCTGGCGTTGCTGGCTGTCAAGGGGGATGGGCGTCATGGGCGCATGCGGAGGTGCTGCATAGAAGGTCATGGCGATGCAACGTGCGATCTGCTCGGCGATGCGGTAGCCGTCCAGATCGGTGTCGCCCCAGTGCTGGGCTACCAGTCCCGCATCAGCAAAATGTCGGAGCAGGGTCTTGACCGCCAGATTGGGGTAGCCCTCTGTGTAAAGTGACGGAGTCTTTTGTTCAGCCAGGCGATAGAAGGGCGCGGCATTCTCGCTGGTCACCAGGGTGGTGCAGGGCGCGGTCAAGCGTATGGCCTTGATCGTCCGGACCGCTTCCCACGACAAGATGGCCGCCTCCCCGCGCTGGAAGAGTTGCGTCGGCCACTCCAGCCAGTCGCCTTTGGTCGTGCAGTAGGCAAACGGGACGAACACCACGACATGCGTCGTGTAGGGGTTGTCGATGATGCCGTACAGATCAAGGAGTTCAGCGGAGGTTGTCTCCGGCATGTCGCTGTCCAGCCTCAGCAACTGCTCAAGCTGTTGACGAAAGGCGCCGGTGCGCAGGGACTTGCTGTCATTGAAGATCCGGGCGCCCAGTTCGGAAAGGGTGATGCTCGAACGGGTTGAGCGCAGGAACCGAATGACCTCGAAGAGCGCGAACAGGCGATCCAAGGCCTCGGCGTTGAACCGTACAAAGCGCTGCACAGCATCGTCTTTCCAGGCTGCCTCAATCAAGGATGCCTCGCCGGGGTATTGCAGCAGGAGCTTGCGAAAAACAGAGGTGCAGTGCGCTTCACGCGCAGCATCCGAAGGGAGCGTCGGGGCTTGAAGGCCCAGTGCGTTTGCGAGCGGCAACCAGCGGGAAGGGTCGCGCTGAGCGTCGTCGAGACGCACTTTCAGCCTGCCCTGCACGGCACGGCAGGAGCGTCCGAAGAGCTGCGTGAGTGTGTCGCGCAGCTCGCGTTCCTGCGGCACCTCCCCCAGCGTAACCTCCACAGGAAGCCGCGCCCCCTTCAGAGCAAGCCGGCCCAGCCGTTCCAGCCAGGGACGGAGTTCCGGTCTCTTTTCTATCTGCTCTTTCCAGTATTCGAGCGTCATAACGAATTATCTTACAGCTCTTCGCCGAACGCGACGGGCTTGGGGACGTTGGCTGAGGTATCGAGCATGTCGAGCTGCTTGGGTGCGGCGTTCCAGTGATAGGGATAGAGGTGGACATTGCAGGCGGCGTCTTTGAGGACGAAGATGGAGGTGGAGAAGGGGATCTCTTTCTTCACGCCATCCTGGTCTGGGGAGGCGACAAAGAGCTGCAGCTCCAAATCGCTGGCAAAGCCGAGGATCTGGTCGCGGCGTCCGGCGTCGATACCGTAGAACGCTTCGTCAAAGATCAGCACCGGCAGGCGGATGCGCTCTTTGTCAAAGAGGAAATGGGCGATGGTCAGCACCAGCAAGTAGTTGGGGACCGCCTGTTCGCCGCCCGAGCCGATGCTCTTGACTTTGCGGTCCATCACCACGCCTTGCTCGTCAGTGGTCAGCACCTTGAGTTCGTAACGGAACCAGTTGCGGTAGTCGAGCACGGAGGGGATCGAACCTACTTCGGTGTTCTTGATCTCGTCCGCGTGGTCTTCAATGAAGGCCCGCAAATCGCCCTCGGTCTGTTCGCGGTCCAACGCGCGATAGTTGCAGATGAGGTCATAGAGACGCTTCCGGTTCTCGACCGGCGTGATCGAGAAGGCGTAGCGGTTGTTTCCGAAGGTGCGGTCCTTGAGTAGCTTGCCGATGCGGCGGGACATCTCATTGAGCCGCAAGACGTGGCGCTGTAGCGCGCCCACAAGATTGTCCATGACGAGCTGACGGAAGAGCTTCAAGGTCTGCTCATTGATGAGTTCTTCCTGCTCCTGCAACAGGCGGGCGGTATCTTCCAGCACCTCTGCGAGGATCCGTCCGCGGCGGTCGGTGAGCGCGTTGGTCGTCTCCTCATAGACAAACCCGAAGGCGATGCCCTCGTTCTGGATGACGGTGTTGCGGATCTTCTCCGCTGTGACGAGCGCGGTTTGGCTCTGGGCGTCTGCAGCGGCGAGCAGGGCGCTGCGGCTGTCAGCGATGGACGGCGAACCACCTTCGCCAAGGCTACGGCGGTCAGGTCCTGCGTCCCTCCCGGTTGTACAGCGCGAGAGGATGAATTCATTCAGCGTGACCTTGGGCATGACCAGCGCCAGCAGGGCCTCCTGGTGCGTGTTGCGTTCGGCAAGGGCATCGGTTTGATCCGCAAGCGCCTTTGTGCAGACCTGCTTGAGGCTGTTGATCTTCTCTTCGACCTTCCCTGTCTCCTTGGTCAGCTTGTCGTAGTCGGCCTTGCGTTTGGCGATACGCTTTTCAAGTTCACGCAACATCTCCTGCAGCCCCTCGATGCCGGCCTTGCGCATGGCGACTAAAACATCCGCGTGCGCCTCTTTCGCGATCTGCAACTCCTCTTCGCGCTGCATGCAATCCGCGCGCGCATTCACATGGTCGTTCTTGCGAATGGCCTCATCATGGGCGGTCTTTAAAACCCCGTCACGCAGGCGGGCGATATCTTGCGCGATTTCATGAAGCAGGGTGCGAAGATGCGTGAGCTTGCCTTGCTGGTCCAGCAAATCGTTCTGCTCGGCTGTCGCCTCTTTGAGTTCCTTTTCCGTCTGGGCGAGTTGCTTTTCAAGGGCGCGCAGTTCGCGTTCCCCTTCGCGGCGACGAACCTCGGCCCCGAGCAGGCGCGGGGGCGCGTCCAGACGCAGTTGCTCGCGGAGGCGGAAACGCAGTACTGAGGCATTCAGGAACTTCTCTTCATGAGGTCCATGCTTGTCATTGAGAATATGCTGCAGGGCGATCAGCGCCTTCTCATCCGACTCCTTGATGTTGAAGTAGGATTTCAGCCAGTCCAAGTGAATGGGGTGCGTGTCCTCCGAGACAACAGCCAGCCCTTGTTCAGGATACTCGCGGAAGATGAGGTTCCGGACATCGTTTGCGCTGGTGTCGTCCGTCACCCAGGTGGCGAGGACCGCGTCGCCCAGCAATTGCTCCAGGGCGGCCAATTCGCGGAGCGAGACGCCGGAGGCCGGCACCAGCTTTTCATAGAGCGGGACTGCATTGATCATGCGCTGCTGCAGGAGGCGCTGCGCCTGGCTAAAGCCTTTGACCAAGGGCATCGCCTCGCCCCGGAGCTGCCGCTCCTTCATGTCCGCTTCGATGGCAGCCCGGCGACGGAGGAGTCCTTCGCAGCGCTCCTCCGTGAGGGCCAGTTGACGGCTGACGGTCTGCATCAGCTCATCCGCGCGGGTCCGCAGGTCAAGGATGGGCAGCTCGGCGAGGTCGCCTTCAGGGGCGTCGCTCTTTTGCGCATCCTCCAAGACCGAGGAGAGCGCGGAGGTTGAGAAGGGCAGGCCGCGTCCGCTGCTCTGGAGGGAACGCATGAAATGCTGCGCCTGTTTGCAGAGGCCCTCGCGGGCGTTGAGCAACTTCTCGGTAGCCTCTTCATGCGCCTGTTGCGCAATCACGAGTTTGCGTTTCGACTGCTCGTGGTTGATGCGTGCGCGCTCGGAGAGATTTGCGGCTTCACGTTCTTTGAAGACCAAGCCGTCCGCATCTTTGTGGCGGAGTTCGCTGAGGCGCAGTTCATCGGCATCCAGGACATTCTTGAGGCGCGTGGCATCCTCTGTCAATTCAGCCAAGCGGTGTTCTTCAGCGGAGCGGTGCTCCGTCGCGATATCAAAGCCCGCCTGATATTCGCGTGCTGCGAGGTTCCGCTCCTGCCAGCGCATGGCGGCGGAGTCGATACGTGCGTTCTGCACAACGGATTGGAGCGTGTCGAGCGTCTGGACAAAGCCGAACTTGTTGCGCAGCTTATCGAGGTCCTGTCGGCTCTCCTCCAAGGACTTGAGCTGCGTGATGACCTCCTCGAAGACATCGCGGGGCGGCTCCTGCAAGAGCTCGCGGAAGAGCTGATGGTAGTCGCCTGTCCTGGAGGCGATCTCGCGGTACGCCTTGCCTGTGGCGATGAACTTGCAGACATCCCGGAAAGTCTCGCGGTCGGAGAAGAAACGCGTGGCCAGTTCTTCGGCGTAGGAGCCGATCTGTCCGTAAAAGTGGCTGGCGCCGACAGCGGTTTTCAGTTCGCTTTTGGTGAGGACGCAGAGCTTGCCGTTCTTCTCCTGCGTGAGGGGCAGCTCACTGAGCGGGCACTCCTTGATCACGCCCCAGCGTTCGACGCTCTCCTCCATGCTGTGGGTGCTGACGCCGATGCAGATGGTGACGGGGCGGTTGTTGCGGCCTGCGATCTCCAGCGCGGCGTAGGTGGTGCCGCCATTGGGGTTGAGCGCGCCCTTTTCAATGTTGTAGCGCAGCACCACGCCATGGATCGAGCGTCCGCCCTGCTTGGAGCCTGCCACGCGGGCCGCGGAGTTGAACTCCATGGACTCCCCGGCGGTCAGTACATAGTGAATGGCGTCCAGGACCGTGGTCTTGCCGGAGCCGTTGTCGCCCAGCATGAAGAGGTGTCCGCCATCGCGCACGTCAAGGGTCTCGTTGACGAAGTTATGGAAGTTCACGAGGCGAACTTTTGTGATGCGGTAGAAGTTCATAAGTGTCAGTAAGTTGGGAAGTGTCAGTAAGTGTCAGTAAGTTGTGGGCGTCAGCAATAATAAGGCAATCACGCAATAAGGCAATGCTTCAGTGTCAATAATTGGGGCCAATTTTAGACAGTTTCTGTCAAAAGTCAACCCCTGATCTCCCTGATGTACGATTCAACTTTTTTGAATCAGCCCCTGAATTCCCTCAAAAGCACCTTGATTTTTAATGAGTGGATCATCAATTATCAAGGATATTATGGGTGCCCCCCCCGTGAGCATTCCCTAGCCTTTCTTCGTATGGGTGATCCGGCGGGTACGCATTCGTCAAAGTAGCGGGAGCATCCTGCTCCCGTGCAAACATCGGGATAGTCAGAAAGGGGAACGGGTTTTCCAACCCGTTGAGCCACGGACTGGAAAGTCCGTGCCCCTTTGCAGATGCACCTCATATGGCGTATAAATCCCCTCAATCGGTCAACACCCAAACTAACAAATTAGCGCACTAATGAACTAATGCACTTATCCAACGTCCAACTCTGAACTCTGAAGTTTATTGACACTTCAGCGTTGAGCGTTATTTCCCGCCTTCTTCCTCCAGCGGACGGGAGATGCGCTGGACGCTGTAGTGCCAGAGGGCGGGGAGGCATTCATAGATCGTATCGTCCTGCTCAATGATCTCGTCGCTGGGGGGATCGAGCTTCTCCAGGAAGCGGAATTTTTCGAGTTGCGGGATGACAGGGCGCAGGATCTGGCGGACCTGCTCGTCGCTAAAGGCTTCCGCCTCCTCAGGGAAGAGTTCGCGGAAGCGCTGGCCTTCGAACATCAGGAGTTCGCCGAAGCGGAACTTGATGTTCTCGTGTTCGTCCACGCTGGCGGAATCCTCTTCGAGCCGCTGTTCGAAGAATTCCAGCAGCAACATGAAGGCGAGGCATTCATTGCGACGGGTGAAATCGAACATCTCCCGGTTCTTCGGAGTGATTGCGGAGTTGTACCAGTCCGGCTTGTAGAGGCGCGCGCATTTGGCGTCCACGACCAGTTGCCAGCCGTAGAAGGTCTCGAAGAAAGCGCTGAATTCGCGCTGGTAACGCGAGAGGAAGAGGAACGACTCCTCGTGGTCCCTCTTGTAGAAATAGGGGCTCTCCAGCAGGATGTTCAGCACCGCCTGCACGCGATCCTTCTGGCGTTCAACTAAGTCTTGGAGTGTCATGATCGGTTCCTTGTGTAAAACTTCAAACTGGAATGGTGGAATACCTTTTCGCAAAGAGCGCTAGTTGGGTGAAGTACGGCGTGCCTACGCAAGCCCGTGGATACACGGGAGGCACAGCTCGTACTTCACCCAGCATCCATGTTGCATGATGCTCAGGTGCTTGCACGAGATAAGCCCCGGCGGTATCCCGCCACTTGCGGGGGCTTCCCGTGCAAGCACCTCTCATAGCGATCCTCGCGTAAAAATTTATCTTCATTTGTGTTGGCTCGTGTTGTTCGATGCAAAAACCGATAACGAAAGATCGTCGAACGCGAGGGCGTTGAGTTCGGCTTCGACGCGCACGGGGCTGTCAATCGGGGTGAGGGCGAGTCCTGCTTTGGCGAGGCGGGCACCTTTCCCCAGCAACCCCGAGCGTGCGAGTTCGATGAGGCGCGGGAAATCTTCGAATGATGAGAACTTGCCTTGAGAGACGAGGCGCAATTCACCCGTCGACAGCGGGGCGAGTCCGCGCAGGCTGATCCAGCTCTTCAGCGCGTTGAGGCGCTCTTCGTCCATGGAGCGCGGAACCGCATCCTTCGAGCGCGGTTTTTCATGCAGTTCGAGTGTGGCCTCTTCCCGGACGCGATGACGCTCCCAGCGCGGTTGCGGCGGCGCGGCCTTTTCGTTCTCGTCCCAGAAGTGCATGTCGCCGACCATGGTGGCGGGTGCGAGCAGGGCGCGCAGGAAGGCGGTCGGCACAGCCTCCTCCTCCAGACGTGCGACTTCGGCGATGCGCGCCCGCAGGTCTTCGAGCCTGTGGCTACGGCGTTCCAGTTCGCGCAGGTGCGTGTAGAGTTTACGCCAGACTTGGAGCGCGGCGGAACTGACGCGGACGCAGAGGAGTTCGAGCGTGCCCTCCGGCGCGTAGAAGTCGGCGAGCGACGCCAGCGTCTTCTCAGGGGAGGGCAGGTGGATGCGCATCAAGTGGGCCGTGGCTTTGGCCTCCTCTTGCATCTTCTCTTCGCAGGCCTGCCACCGCGAGGTGTAGCGGGTGTGACGCAGACTGCTGATTTTCGGAGCGATCTCGGTGCGCAGCGTGTGAATGCGATTGAGAAACTGTTTCAAGAAGCGGTCGAGCTCGACGAGGATTGCCTTGGCGGTTGTCACATCATAACGCTGCGTGGCAAAGCCGAGGAGCCGCATGTTGAAGTCGCCGAGGGCCTGGCTGACGTTGTCGGTCAGGCTATTCATGCGAGACAGCAGGTAGAAGATGCGGCGTGCGGCTTCGGCGTCGACGGTGTCGGAGGCAAACTTGCTAAAGAGCCGCGTGGCCTCGCTGAGCGTGCCCACCAGCTCCGCAAGCATGTCGCGCGTGTCGGTGTCATGGGGTTCGAGGTCATCGCGCCGGCGCGCCTCCAGCCAGAGCAGAAAGGCGACAGCCTCATCAGCGATCCGGTAGCGGTATTTGCGTCTGCGCGTATCCTTGTAGCCGCGCAAGCGCTCCTTCTCGATCCGATCCGTGATCAGAGACCATTCCAGAAGCTGCCGGATATCTTGATTGAAAGCGTCGCCCGTGTACTCGGTTTCAGCGAACGTTTCGCGCACGGCGGCAAAGAGGTCGTCATGCATCGGCTCCGATTCATAATTGCGCCGGAAGCGCAGCATCTCCAGCAAGATCGTGAGATAGCCTGTGGAACGCTCGGACAACAGAAGTTGCCCCAGATTCCTGTTGCGTGTGGCCAGGAGTTCTGAAGCTTCTAAGAAGCTCTGTTGTGAAACGTCGGGTTGCATGGTTATTCCGCGTCGTAGATCAGCACTTTGGTCCAGAGCGGGGCGCACTCCTTGACAAATTTGATATGAGCAGGATCGATCTGGTAGGCGTCATGGCCTTTGATGTCCTCGAACCCCAGCACAAGCTGATACGAATAGCTGGAGTCAATCACCGGCCGGCGTGTCGCAGCAGGCCTCCCGTAGAATTTCATCTTCACAGAGGCAATGGCGGTCAGTGCGCTCAGCCCTGTTTCAAATTGATCTTTCTCCGCCTGTGTCAAGTTATCGCGAAGCCAGAAGAGAACCGTGTGTATAAACATAATGTGATCCTTTATCAATTCGTTTAGAATCTCATATTTGTCTGGAGCGGTCAAGACCCCGTTCGTTACTATTTTATAAGAAACAAGCGCCCCACCCGGGGTGCTATAAACTTTGTCGCGAGCTTTGTCGGGAGCTTTGTCGAAATCAATTTGCACCTGTCCATCCGATAACCCTTGCACCGGGAATAAACGGCCGGGTAACTTGTTTCTTTATTCTTAATCTGTTTACTTAATCTGTGAAAGACAAAGTAGGGAGATTAAGTAAGGAGACAAAGATACCCGTTTTTTTTCGTGTTTCGTGGGCAAAAAAGTTCAAGTTACAGACAAGCGCCCCGCCAGCAGAGCTGGAATAAACGAGGTGATAACTTTATCAACGAATTTAACGAATGGAACGAATGATGTATGGTAGGGACGGTTCGCCGAACCGTCCGCGGCTCGTTCGGCGAACGAGCCCTACCATTTTCAACATGGCTTAAGTGCGACAAAATGGCCAAGTTATAGGTAAACCAATGGGCTCGCGTAAAGGAGGCGGGGAGGGGGTAGGGTATTGCCCCATGGCATATTTAAACATAAGGGTATACGCTATTTAAAAAGTTGCGACGTTCTTTCTTTAGTAATCATGAAAAAGGCATCCAAGTGTCCATGACAACGAATTGTCCAGATGTTCGACAGGCTCTGCAGGAACGAGATGCCATGCCAAAAAACACGGGCATGGTCGTCGCGGTGCGCGGCAGTGTCGTGGACATACGCTACGACGTGTTCGGTAACGCCATCGACCGCCAGCCGGGATCTTCCAACGTCTGCGCCAAAGCGGTATCGACGAGGAACTGTTCGACGTGATCTCCGGTTTCGAGGCGCTGAATTCAGCGAAAACATGATACAAAATAACACACGAACAAAGGAGAGATGATATGAACGTAGAACTCAAGGAACTCGACAATGGCCGACTGCTGGAAGTCCGTCTGAGCGGCAAACTGAACAAGGACGACTATGCAACGTTTTTGCCAGCGGTGGAACGTCTGGTTAAACAACACGGTAAGATCCGCATGTTTGTGGAACTGCATGACTTCCACGGCTGGACAGCGGGCGCGCTGTGGGAGGACATGAAATTCGACGCGAAGCACTTTAACGACATCGAGCGACTGGCCATTATCGGTGAAACAAAGTGGGAGAAAGGGTTGGCCGTATTCTGCCAGCCGTTTACCACTGCGAGCGTCCGTTACTTCGACCACACCCAAACGGTCGAGGCGCATACATGGCTTGCCGCGAAGTGAGACCTGAGAGGAGGGCGAAATTCGCGATAGGGTTTACTCCCCATAGCGGACGTAAGCTGTGGAGATTATCCTTATGGGCAAACCACCCAAGAAAGGAAGCGTATGAACTTGAACAATTCCATCGTTGCCGTCTATCCCTCGCACACGGCTGCCGAAACGGCCGTACTGAAACTTCAGCAAGCAGGGTTTGACATGAAGAAACTGTCGATTGTCGGACGTGACTATCACACCGAGGAACACGTCGTCGGCTACTACAATACCGGCGACCGGATGAAAGTGTGGGGCAAGACCGGCGCCTTCTGGGGCGGGCTGTGGGGCTTGCTGTTCGGATCCGGGTTCTTCTGGATTCCCGGACTGGGGCCGCTGCTGGTGGCGGGGCCGCTGGTCAGCTGGATCGTCGGGGCGCTGGAAGGCGCCGCGCTGGTTGGCGGCATGAGCGCGCTGGGTGCCGGCCTGTACAGCTTGAACATCCCGAGGGATAGCATCATACGATACGAAACAGCGATCAGGACGGGTAAATTCGTATTGATCGCCGAGGGCTCTCCCGAGGACACGGCCCGTGCCAAACTGATCCTTCACGTGACCCAGCCGGAGACACTGGAACACCATCAATAACCCTGGCTATGGCGCTTTTGTGATGAGACGCGCCTTGGCGCGGTGCTGGGTCGTACAACCTTAAACGCAACTTCCAAAGGAGGCTTGAACATGGAGCACAATCCACTGAGACAATTGGAAACGTTTGGCCAATCCATCTGGCTGGACTATATTCGGCGGGATCTGATCACCAGCGGCGAACTTGGGCGTCTGATCGAGGAAGACGGACTGAGGGGCATGACCTCAAATCCCTCCATCTTCGAGAAGGCCATGGTGGAGAGTCATGCTTACGATGAGGACATCAGCTCCCTCGCGCTGCAGGGGAAGGGTGCCAAGGAAATCTACGAGGCGCTGAGTCAGGGCGATGTGCAGAGCGCAGCCGACATATTCCGTCCTCTCTACGACAAGACGGACGGAGAAGACGGGTATGTCAGCCTGGAGGTCAATCCCCACCTCGCACATGACACCGACGGAACAATAAAAGAAGCCCGTCGCCTCTGGTGCGCGCTGAACAGACCCAATGTTTTCATCAAGGTGCCGGCGACAGTCGAAGGGCTTCCCGCGATCCAGTACCTCATCAGCGAGGGGATCAACGTGAACGTGACGTTGCTTTTCGGGGTGCCCCGTTACCGGCAGGTGGCGGAAGCCTACATCGCCGGCATCGAAGCGCGCTTTGCGCACGGGAAGGAGGTGAAGCATGTTGCCTCGGTGGCCAGTTTCTTTGTGAGCCGCATCGATGTGCTTGTGGATAAGCTGTTGGAACCCCTCCTCGAGCAAGGCGGTCAAGAGGCGTCCCTTGCGAGGGATCTGCGGGGACAGGTGGCCATCGCCAGTGCAAAAATCGCCTATCAAAACTACAAGGAGCTTTTCGGCACGGATCGGTTTAAGACCCTGACGGAGGCGGGCGCGCGAGCCCAGCGACTGCTCTGGGCCAGTACGGGCACGAAAGATCCGGAGTACCGGGATGTGAAATACGTCGAGGCCCTCATCGGCGTGGACACGGTTGACACGGCCCCGCTCGAAACCCTTGACGCCTTCCGCGCGCATGGCATCGCGAAACCCAGCCTGGAAAAAGAGGTTGCCGAAGCGGTGCGCGTGTTGAAACGCTTAGCGACGCTCGGAATCGACCTTGAGCACGTGACCCGGCAACTGGAGGATGAAGGGGTCGAAAAATTCAATCTGCCATTCGACAAACTGATGGAGGCTCTGGTGCACAAGGGTGCCCGTCAGCAGGACAATTCCGGTCTGGGGTAAAACGTAAGGAGAGCATCTCGTGAAGCCGACCCACACAAGCATACTGACCCTCAATGGCGGTTCGTCGAGCATCAAGTTCGCGCTGTTTGATGCAGGCGATCCGCAGCGAAGGATACTGGAGGGCGCGTTGGAGCGGATTGGTTTGCCTGCTGCCACGCTGCGGGTGAAGGGACCGGACCCGGCGGACACCTTCTCGCGTCCGATTGAGGCGCCGGATCACTTGGTGGCTGTCGGTATGCTGATGGATTGGCTTGAGCAGCGAATCGGACACGACGCGCTGGCTGCGGTGGGACACCGCGTGGTGCATGGCGGGCCGAAGTACAGCGCCCCGCAAGTCATCACTGCGGAAATGGTTGAGGAACTGAACCGGTTTAGCCCGTTCGATCCTGAGCATCTGCCAGAGGAGATCCTGTTGATCGAGGCGTTTCAGCGCCGCTTCCCAGACCTTCCGCAAGTGGCGTGTTTCGACACGGCCTTTCACCACGACCTGCCGCGCGTAGCCCGGCTGTTGCCGATCCCGCGGCGCTACGAGGCGCAAGGCGTGCGGCGGTACGGGTTCCACGGCTTGTCATACGCGTTTCTGATGGAAGAACTCGCCCGGCTGGCCGGGCCTGAGGCGGCACGAGGCCGGGTCATCCTTGCGCACCTGGGCAACGGCGCGAGCCTGGCGGCCGTGCGCGACGGCAAGAGCATGGACACCAGCATGGGCTTCACGCCGGCGGCTGGCTTGGTGATGAGCACCCGCGCGGGCGACCTCGATCCAGGACTGGTCTGGTATCTGGCGCGCAGCGAAAAAATGAGCGCGAAGCAATTCAACAAAATGGTCAATTCCGAGTCCGGACTGCTCGGCGTGTCGGAAACCAGCTCCGATATGCGCGAATTAATCGACCATGAAAAGCAGGATGTGCGGGCGGCGGAAGCCGTGGCGTTGTTCTGCTATCAGGCCAAAAAGTGGATTGGCTCTTTCGCTGCCGCGCTCGGTGGCTTGGACACGCTGGTGTTCTCGGGCGGCATCGGCGAGAACGAGGCGGTCATTCGCGCCCGGATCTGCGACGGGCTGGGATTTCTTGGCATTGAAATCGATGAGAAACCCAACGCGGCGAATGCGGGTGTGATCTCCGCCTCAGGCGGTCGCGTCGCGGTCCGCGTCATTCATACGGACGAGGAAGGCATGATCGCCAAGACAGTGCGTGAGTGTTCGGCTGTCTTTTCTTTGTTGAAGCAATAAAATTCCAACAAGACTCAGAAGGAAAAAAGCTCGTGATGGATCTGTTCGCCGGGGACGCCTGTCTCCTTCAAGGCGGTTTCAAGTTTTGTAACCATCGGGGGCGGTCCGCATAAAAAATATTCACAAGCGGCCAGCGGTTCATCGACATATTTTCGAATCAGGTCGATGGTGATCAGTCCGGTTTCGAATGCCTCATGTTCCGGCGGTTCGCTCAGCACATGAATCACGTCCACCTGCTCCGTCTCTGCCATTTCGCTGCGGTGCGCAATCTCTTCTTCGTTCAACGTGCCGTAAAACAGATAAGCTTTCCGGTCCGGCAGGTTTTCAAGTTCCGTAATCAGGCGCCGGAACGGAGTTATTCCGATGCCGCCGGCCAGCATGATAACGGGACGTGAGGTACAAAACGCTTCCCTGCCAAACACGCCGTACGGACCGTCGACCCAGAAGCGTTCTCTGGCCTTGACCGTTTGAAGCTGCCCGCTGACCCGTCCTAAGGCTTTGACTGTGATACTCAGCTCGCCGGTCTCTGTTTCATATTTTGAAACGGTAAACGGCCGGGCGGGGCTGAAGATGCCACGCCGGAAAAAAGCAAACTGGCCGCTGTCGGGCCGCAAGGGACGGCGGAGCGGTTTCATAGCGATTTCGACAGTATCCTTGCAGGCTGGAGTGACACGCACCACTTCATAGCGCGAGTCGAACACCCCGAAACGGCCCAAGAGGCGGAACACAAAAAAGAGGGCGGTCAGCACGAACAGGATGATCCAGATTTTGCTTAAGCCGGTTTCCTGCAGCGTCATGCCGATGGGGAAACCATGGATGTAGACAAGCGGGAGAACGGCGTAGCTGGTCAGATGGGTCCCGTACCACACCCGCAGAGAAAGACGGGACCGAAAAACAGTACTGCTGACCGCAATCAGCAGCAGCAGTATAAACGCCAAAATGCCGAGTGGAACAAACAGATTCAGCGGCTCGGGCAGGATGCCGAGCAAGGATTGCAGCCCAGGCTTTATCTGGTAATAGGGAATAATAAAAACGGGATGTAGCGCAATCAGACAGAGGGCTCCGATCCCGAGACGCCGGTGCAGCTGAAGCACCCACAGGTAGTCGGATGTGACCCAGCCGGCGACCGCCCGCCGATAGCCCAGAAGAAACTGCCAAAACAAGAGCAGTGTTCCGCACAGGGAGCCGGTTTTCGCCAGCAGCTTGAACACGTTCAGGAAAAAAGACGGTTCGTCCAGGCGAAGAAAAAAAAACGGCACAAGCGACGTGCCGGTGATTAAACACAGGAGCACGGCTTTTCGGATTAAACTCTGTCGGGGTGACAACATCATGGGCGGAACCCTGAACGTTAAATGCCACATTATATCAGAAAACCAGAGCGTCGCACTGTAGGGATTTAACCCCATAGCGCAGGTTCATCCTGTGCTTTAATATTAAACAACACAACCACGAAAGGATCAACGAATGAAGACGATACTGTGCGGAATCATGACAGCGGTACTGCCGTTCACGGCAACGATGGCAATGGCCCAAGGATTTGGAACCCCGCGTGAGGGCTCTGGCGTGGCAACGACTGCCGGAGCGCTTGAGATCAAAAGCGTGCCGAACATCAGCCTGGCGGACCTTAAGCAAGCGATGGCGGACAAGACGGTTACGCTGCTCGACTGCAACGGCAGCAAGTCCTATGCGAACGGTCACATTCCAGGCGCCATTGACTTCGAAGGCGCAAAGGCGGATCTCGCCAAGAAGCTGCCGGCGGATAAGACCGCGCTGGTGGTGGCCTATTGCGGCAGCCCGCTGTGCACGGCCTACAAGGCCGGTGTCGAGGCTGCAACGAAACTCGGTTACACCAATGTGAAACACTTCTCCGGCGGGAACGCGGGCTGGAAGGATGTCGGCGAGAAGTTTGAGACGGCAGCCCAGTGTCCGAAGTGCGGGCACAGCAAAGGGTCGGACATGTGCTGCAAAGCGGACGCCCCGAAGGGTGCAGCCGCAATCACGCTGCCGACGCTGCCCTACGCGCAGGACGCTTTGGAGCCTTATATTTCGGCACGGACGATGAGTTTCCACTACGGCAAACACCATCAGGCCTACGTGGATAACCTGAACAAGCTCGCGGTTGGCGAGAAGCTCGCCGGGTTGACGCTGGAAGAGATCATCCGCCAAACAGCGGGCAAGCCGGAACAGGCTGGGATTTTCAACAACGCCGCCCAAGTCTGGAACCACACGTTCTTCTGGAAGAGCATGAAACCCAGCGGCGGGGGCGTGCCGACCGGCAAACTGGCCGAGCGGATCATTGCGTCGTTCGGGAGCTTCGAGGCCTTCAAGACCGCCTTCAGCACCGCGGCCATGACCCAGTTCGGGAGCGGCTGGGCCTGGCTGGTGCAGGACGGCGACACGTTGAAGATCGTCAAGACCTCCAACGCGGACACGCCGCTCACGCACGGGCAGACCGCGCTCCTGACGTGTGACGTCTGGGAGCACGCCTATTATCTGGACTTTCAAAATCGGCGCAAGGACTTTGTTCAGGCATTCCTTGAGCATCTGGTGAACTGGGACTTTGCGGCATCGCAGTTAAAGTAGCGCGGATTGAGCGCTGATATGACCAAAGACCCGATCTGCGGTATGACGGTGGACGAAGCTTCCGCGCTGCATAGCGCGCGCGGGGGTCAGACGTTTTACTTTTGCAGCGACCATTGCCAGAAGAAGTTCCTCTCCACGGCGGCCCCTGCGAAGCCCCAAGAGAAAGGATTGTCTGTCCCCCTGTTGTATTAAAACTAGTGCGAAACCCCACAGCACAGGAGAGGTACACAATGAATGAGAGAGAATACCTGGACACGGCGCTTGCGAGTTGCTGGCCGAAGCCATGCTTGCCATGGAAATGGGCGCGGTTGCGGATGATCTGGCGCTGACCATCCATACGCATCCGACGCTCTCGGAAACACTGATGGAAGCCGCCCAGGCTTTTTCAGGATATAGCACAAACGTTCACCCTGTCCTTCGCCTTTCTGTACAACGCGCTGGGAATACCCGTTGCAACGGAACGTGAGACTGTGATGTGTGGTAGGAGTATGCCCCATAGAGTCCAATCCTATCAGGGTATATATTGAAAAAAGTAAGTAAGGAGCATAAACATGACGAAGAAAGAAGTGAAAGCGGTATGGAATGGAAATCTGAAGGAAGGCACTGGGAGGATAGCGTTTGCGAACGGGTCGTTTAATCAGCCATATACGTTCGCGAGCCGTTTCGAAGAGGGAGACGGCACGAATCCTGAAGAGCTCTTGGCGGCCGCACATGCGGGCTGTTTTTCGATGGCCCTGTCGGCCGCGTTAAGCGGGGCGGGCTTTGTGCCGGACAGCGTAGAGACCGTGGCCAAGGCTGTGCTGAACCCGGATGGCGACGGCGTCAAGATCGGCTCGGTTGATCTGCATACGCGAGCACAGGTTCCTGACATCGAGAACGCCAAGTTTCAGGAGATTGCCGAGAACGCCAAAAATAACTGTCCGGTGTCGAAAGCGCTCGGTAACGTCGAGATCACGCTTTGGGCTGAACTGATCCAGTAGAGAGGAGGAAGTGATGAGCACTGAAATAAGCCTGATGACCTGCAAGCCTTGTAAGGTCGGCACGCCCCCGCTGAAGGGGGAAGCGTTGGAACATCTGTCTACACAGTTAGACCCGGGCTGGAAGGTTGTTGAGTCGCACCATCTGGAGAAGCGCTATCACTTCGATGACTTCAAGCAAGCCCTTGCTTTCACCAATCGCGTGGGAGGCATCGCGGAGGAACAGGGCCATCACCCTGACATTTATCTGAGTTACGGCAAGGTCGAGATCAAGATATGGACACACAAGATTGACGGCCTGACCGAGAGCGACTTCATCGTGGCGGCAAAAATAGACGACATCCTCTGAATTCATGTGAAGAAGAAGAACCGACTGGATTGATATGTAGAGTAAGCGATATGTACGAAAACTGTAACCCATATGAGCTCATCGCCCTGAACACACGCATCGGTGATATGTTTATCCTCGGCATGAAGGGCGACCCGATGATCTACAAAGGGATTCCAGTCCTGCCGATAGATCTTGTCTCAAACGAAAAGCCCATGTTTGAGTTTAAGATTATTGAGCCTTCTAATTTGCAGGGCCTGAAGCGCTGGCCCATTGACAAGATTGAGCTTCTGGAGAAGGTCGACGCGCACTGAACGCAGAAAAAGAAAGGGAAGGGACTTGATATGCACAAAGATCCTATCTGCGGCATGACGGTGGACGAAACAGCTGCTCTTTCTGCCGAGCGTGACGGACAGAACGTCTACTTTTGCAGCGACCACTGTCGTCAAATATTTCTGTCAAAACCAGGCGAAGCAAAACCAGCGGAACGTAAGGGCGATGAACCTCATTCCGCCGCGCCAGCCCCCGGCTCAAAAGCGGTTTATACCTGTCCGATGCATCCAGAGGTGCAGCAGGACCATCCTGGCGATTGCCCCACGTGTGGCATGGCACTTGAACCGAAGACGGTGACCGCGGGCGCCGATAAGGAGGACACCACCGAGCTGCGTGACATGACGCGGCGCTTCTGGATCGGCGCAGCGCTGACGCTGCCGGTGTTCCTCCTCGCGATGGCCCACCTGATCCCGCCCCTGGGCCGGCTTCCCTGGGTGAGCGGCGACCCTTCGCGCTGGCTTCAATTTGCGTTAACCCTGCCCGTGGTCTGCTGGGCGGGCTGGCCCTTCTTCAAGCGCGGCTGGCGCTCGCTCATGACGCTTCACTTGAACATGTTCACGCTGATCGCCATCGGCGTCGGCGCGGCCTTCATCTTCAGTGCGGTGGCCATGCTGGCGCCCGGCCTGTTCCCGTCCGCGATGCACCACGGAGGCAAAGTCGGCATTTATTTCGAGGCCGCCGCGATGGTCACGGTGCTGGTGCTGCTCGGCCAGGTGCTCGAACTGCGCGCGCGCAGCCGTACGGGCAGCGCGCTCAAAGCGTTGCTCAACCTCGCGCCGCCCACCGCGCGACGCGTCGCACCGGGGGGCGACCAGGAAGTCCCGCTTGACCAGGTGAAGGTCGGCGACTGGTTGCGCGTGGTTCCGGGTGACAAGGTTCCGGTGGACGGCGCGGTGGTCGAAGGGCACTCCAGCGTGGAGGAGTCCATGATCACCGGCGAACCGCTCCCGGTGGAGAAGGCCGTCGGGGACAAGGTGACCGGCGGCACGGTCAACGGCACCGGCAGTTTTGTCATGAAAGCCGAACGCGTCGGCAGCGATACGTTGCTCGGACAGATCGTGAACATGGTCGCCGAAGCGCAGCGCAGTCGCGCGCCTATTCAAGCGCTCGCCGACAAAGTCGCGGGCATCTTCGTGCCGGCGGTGCTGGCGGTTTCAGTGATCACGTTCGCTGTTTGGCTGGGGCTGGGGCCGGAGCCCCGGTTCGCGCACGCCATCGTCAACGCCGTCGCGGTCCTCATCATCGCTTGCCCGTGCGCCCTTGGCCTGGCGACGCCCATGTCCGTCATGGTCGGTGTCGGGCGCGGCGCGCAGGCGGGTGTGCTCGTGAAGAATGCCGAGGCGCTCGAACAGTTGGAGAAGGTCACTACGCTCGTCGTGGACAAAACAGGAACGCTGACGGAGGGCAGACCCAAGCTCGTCGATGTCCTGCCCACGAACGGTTTTGACGCGAAGGAGTTCCTGCGTCTCGCCGCCTCGCTGGAGCAGCACAGCGAACACCCGCTCGCCGCTGCGATTGTGCAGGGCGCAAAGGAACAGAACCTTATGCTCGACGCGGTGAGAGATTTTCGCTCTGTGACCGCTGGCGGTGTAGCCGGGACTCTTGAGGGTCGAAGGGTGCTGGTCGGTAAACCTGAATTTCTGCGGAACGAGAAAATGGCCGGCCTGGAGTCGCTCGAAGCCTCGGCGACGAAGCTTCAAGAAGCGGGCAAGACCGTGATATTTGTCGCGGTGGATGGCAAACCGGCAGGCGTTCTCGCCGTTGCGGATCCGATCAAAGCCACGACCGAACAAGCCATCAAGGAACTTCACGCGCTCGGGCTAAAGCTCATCATGCTTACCGGAGACAACCGTCGCACGGCGGACGCAGTGGCCCTGCAACTCGGCCTCGATGCGGTTGAGGCGGAGATCGAGCCCGCCGGGAAAGTCGCTTATGTCAAAAAGCTACGCGCGGAAGGCACGCACGTGGCGATGGCCGGCGATGGCATCAACGACGCGCCCGCGCTCAGCGAAGCGGACGTCGGCATCGCCATGGGCACCGGCACTGACGTGGCCATGCAAAGCGCCGGCATCACCCTCGTGAAAGGTGACCTGCTCGGTATTGCCAAGGCCATCCGCCTGAGCAGAGCCACGATGAGCAACATCCGGCAGAATCTGATCTTCGCCTTTCTCTACAACGCGCTGGGCATTCCCATCGCGGCGGGTGTGCTTTACCCGTTCTTGGGTCTGCTGCTCAGCCCTGTCATTGCCGGTGCCGCGATGAGCCTGAGTTCCGTCTCGGTCATCACCAATGCGCTGCGGCTGCGGAACGTGAGACTGTGATTTGGGGTAGGGTTATGCCCCATAGATATAGATCCATTCCTGCTGTATTATCACAAGTAAAAAGTGATCGTCATTGAGCGACCATCGAACGTGAAAGGAATACTATGTTAATCAAAGCCAAAGCACTCACGGGTTACAAATTAAACTGCCTCGACGGGGAAATAGGGAGGGTCAAGGAATTCTATTTCGATGACCTGCACTGGACGATCCGCTACCTGGTCGCCGACACGGGCAACTGGCTCATGGGCCGGCAGGTGCTGATCTCCCCGCATGCGCTCAAGGCCGTGCTTCGAGACGAGCAGCAGATCGCAGTCGATTTAACCCAAAAGCAGATTGAGGACAGCCCCTCGTGGGAAAGTGACAAGCCTGTCTCGCGACAATTCGAGGTGGACTACCATGGGTATTACGGCTATCCGATGTATTGGGGTGGCCCCTACATGTGGGGCGCTTATCCCTACATCGAGCATGCTCGCGGAGATGGCAAGGGACTTTCTCCAGACGCGAAGGGGTGGGATGCCCATTTACGTAGCACGTATGCAGTGAGCGGGTATCACATGGAAGCCGCAGACGGCCCGATGGGGCACGTCGAGGATTTCATCATTGATGACGAGACGTGGGCGATTCGTTATTTGGTGGTCGCCACCCGAAACTGGTGGCCTGGGAAAAAGGTTCTGGTTTCACCGCAATGGATCGAGCGCGTGAGTTGGAATGAGTCGAAAGTCTTTGTCTCGCTTTCCCGCAGGACCATCCAGCAGTCACCGGAATACACGGAAGAGTCGCTCCTCACGCGCGAGTACGAGACCCGGCTACATGGACACTACAACCGCGAAGGCTACTGGGTCGATGAAGCGGGCACCACCGGCAATCCCACGGGCAACCGTGGTGCATAAAAGTTCATAACCAACAGGCATTTGGAGTATCATTATGTTCACTATGAATACGAATCCGAGCAACAAAGGCGCTATAACCGATAATTTCATCGGAATTGGCGCCGTTACCCGCAGGATGGTGCGGGAGCGTGCTGTTGAATTGGCCATTATCAACGGCCGTTTCGCACAGGACGTCTCGAAAGCCGATTGGGAGCAAGCCAGACGGGAATTGTCGGGTGGGCCGGATGCCGACCCCAGGGAAGCCGTCCTTGAATCGGTACCCGAATCTGAAGGTTGGAATATCGTGCCCGGCTCGGACGGATTCCAAGTCCCGGAGTTTCCCGGCGATGAAGACGAAGATGACGAGGGGCGAAGCCAAACGACGCAGCTTGTTGAACAAGGTGTCGCGGAAGCCGAGCACGACCAAATGCTGCAAGCCGCCAGAGAATCCGCAAAAGAGGATTAAACACAGGAGAAAATCTTGAAAATACAGATCAACGCAGACCACACAATCGAGGGACACGAAGTCATGGCCCGACATGCCGAAACCGTGGTGGAAAACACGCTTGGGCACCTCTCGGACCATGTGAGCCGGATCGAAGTTCATCTCAGCGACGAGAACGGAGAGAAAAGCGGGGGGCATGACAAACGCTGCATGATGGAAGCGCGCCCCGAAGGTCACCAGCCCGTGGCGGTCACGCATGAGGCGGAGACCCTTCATCAGGCTATCGAAGGGGCCGCCCACAAGCTCAAGCACGCGCTCGATCACACCCTGGGACGGCTGCACGATCATTAACGTGGAGCGAGGGGAGCCGTATGTCACAAGTTACACGACGTTTTCGAAGGTTGTGTCGGACAGACCCGTCCGTGTGCGGGTACGGCCTTCTCCCCGGCAACCGGGTGAGCCTGCTACAGAACGGAGCAGCTTATTTCCCCGCCCTTGAAGCGGCCTTCGACCGGGCCCGGTATGAAATCTACCTTGAGACGTATATTTACGAAGACGATGCCGTCGGACAGCGGATTGCGAATGCGCTGGCACGGGCGGCGCGCCGCGGCGTGTCCGTCCATGTGCTGATCGACGGCTACGGCTCCAAGAATCTGGCGCGGAGCATGCTGGACGGCTTGCGCGCAAGCGGTGTGAAAGCACTTATCTTCCGGCCCCACGTATCTCCGTGGACGTTTCGGCGCGGGCGCCTGCGCCGGATGCACAGAAAAGTCGTGGTGGTGGACCGGGCGATCGCCTTTGTCGGCGGGATCAATATTGTCGTCGACAGCGCGACCGACATGCCGCCCCGCTACGACTTCGCCGTGGCCGTGGAAGGGCCGCTGGTTGACGTGATCCGCCTGTCGGCTCAGCGGCTGTGGTCAGCTGTGTCGTGGAAGCGTTTCCGCAAAAGGGAGATCCAGGGCGGGACACTCCCGGCTTCGGGTTTTACAGGCGGGGACACGCATGCCGCTTTCTTGAGGAGAGACAATTTCCACCATCGCCGTGACATTGAGGCGGCGTATCTGCAGGCGATCAGACAGGCGCGATCTGAAATCATTCTGGCTCATGCCTATTTCTTGCCCGGGCTTTCTTTCCGCCAGGCGCTGATGCGTGCGGCCGCGCGCGGCGTGCGGGTAATTTTATTGCTGCAAGGCAAGGTGGAATATCCGCTCGAATATTATGCGTCACGGGCGTTGTACGGCAACCTGCTCAATGCAGGAATTGAGATTTACGAGTACCGCGCGAGTTTCCTCCACGCAAAAGTGGCCGTGATTGACGGGCATTGGGCGACCGTGGGGTCTTCGAATATCGATCCGTTCAGCCTGCTGCTTTCCATGGAGGCGAATGTGATCATTGACGACGAGACCTTCGGCGCGGCCTTGGCGCAAAACCTGAAGAATACCGGGGTGACTGACGGATGCCGGATCCTGGCGGACAACTGGAAACAGCAGTCTGCGGGGTTACGGTTCATCAGTTGGTTCAGTTACGGCCTGCTGCGATTCATGCAGGGAATCAGCGGGTATGCGCGCATCAAGGGACATATCGAAAACGAATGAGCGCCGGCTCAGGGCTTAAAGGAGAAAACATGCACAAACAGATGCCAGTCATTAAACCGCTCTACAACATATTGCCAACAGACATCCAGGGTCTCGATTATCTGACGGAACTGGCTCTGGATATGGCCTGGTCATGGAATCACGCCACCGATGAGGTGTGGCGGCAACTCGACCCGGTCCTGTGGGGTCTGACGCACCATCCCTGGGATGTTTTGCAGACGGTCTCTCGGCAGAAGATTCAGGATGTGATGGCCGATCCGGCTTTTCGCAAGAGGATCAACGACCTCGTGCTGGCTAAAAAACGTGAGGAGAAGAAGCCCGCGTGGTTTCAGCTGAAGCATCCGGAGACGCCATTGACCTGCGTTGCCTATTTCAGCATGGAATTCATGTTAAGCGAAGCGCTGCCGATCTATTCCGGAGGACTGGGAAATGTGGCTGGCGACCAGCTCAAAGCCGCCAGTGACCTGGGGGTGCCGGTGGTCGGCGTGGGACTGTTGTACCAGCAGGGCTATTTCCGTCAGGAGATCAACAAGAATGGCGAGCAACAGGCTCTTTACCCCTACAACGATCCCGGACAACTGCCGATCACGCCCTTGCGTAAGCCGAACGGCGAGTGGCTGCGGCTGGAGATCGCTCTGCCCGGTTACTCGGTGTGGCTGCGCACGTGGCAGGTGCAGGTCGGCAAGGTCAAGCTCTATCTGCTGGACAGCAATGACGCGGCGAACCTTCCCATTCACCGGGGAATCACCAGCGAACTGTACGGGGGCGGGCCGGAACTGCGGCTGAAACAGGAACTGCTGCTGGGGATCGGCGGGTGGCGGTTGCTCCGAGCGCTCGGCCTCCGTCCGGAAGTCTGTCATCTCAATGAGGGGCATGCCGCCTTCGCGGTATTGGAGCGCGCCCGGACATTCATGGAGGAGAGCGGCCAGCCCTTCCCTGTTGCGCTCGCCGTCACGCGCGCGGGGAACCTCTTCACGACGCATACGGCGGTGAACGACGGGTTCGATCTTTTTGCCCCGGCGCTCATCGAGCAATACCTCGGCGGATATAGCGAAAAGAAACTCGGACTGCCGCTCCGCGATTTGCTGGCCTTGGGCCGCCGGAATCCAGGCGATGCATCGGAAAGTTTCAACATGGCCTATCTGGCGTTGCGCGGGAGCGGTGCCGTGAACGGCGTGAGCCGTCTGCACGGACACGTCAGCCAGCGCCTCTTCGGGCCGCTCTTCCCGGATTGGCCGAAGGGCGAAGTGCCTATCGGACACGTGACCAACGGTGTCCACATGCCGACCTGGGATTCGGCGGCGGCCGACGAGCTTTGGACCGAAGCCTGCGGAAAGGAGCGCTGGCTCGGCAGGACGACGGAGTCCCTGGAGCAGGACATCCGCCGCATCCCGGATGCCCGTCTCTGGCAGTTCCGTGCGGCCGCCAGCCAGCCGCTCATCGACTACGCCCGCCAGCGTCTGGTCCGGCACTATGTTGCTGCTGGCGCGTCGCCCGATGCGATCGAGGAAGCGAGGCATCTCTTTAGCCCCCATGTACTGACGCTGGGTTTTGCACGGCGCTTTGTGTCCTACAAAAGACCGAATCTGTTGCTGCACGACCCGGAACGCCTGCTGCGCCTGCTCTCCAATCCTCAACGCCCGGTACAACTCGTCATTGCTGGCAAAGCCCACCCGGCGGACGAAGGCGGAAAGGCCTTGATTCAGGAGTGGGTCCGTTTTATCCGCCAGCCCGCAGTCCGTCCCCATGCGATCTTTCTGAGCGATTACAACATGCTGATGAGCGAGCATCTGGTGCAGGGGGTCGATGTCTGGATCAACACCCCGCGGCGGCCGTGGGAGGCGTGCGGGACCAGCGGCATGAAGGTGCTGGTCAACGGAGGGCTCAACCTCTCGGAGTTGGACGGCTGGTGGGCTGAGGCCTACACGCCGGATGTGGGCTGGGCCTTGGGCGACGGGAAAGAGCACGACGACGATCCGGCCTGGGACGCTGCCGAAGCCGAGCAACTGTACAACCTGCTGGAACGGGAGGTGATTCCGGAGTTCTATGACCGCGACGAAGAGGGGGTTCCCAGGGCCTGGGTGGCACGGATGCGGGAAAGCATGGCGCGGCTGACGCCCCTCTTCTCCGCCGACCGCGCGGTGCGCGAGTACACCGAACTGCACTACCTCCCGGCTGCAGCAGCCTACCGTTCGCGCCAGGCCAACAACTGCACGCTCGGCAAGCATATCGTCGAGTGGCGAGACGGACTGGAAAAAAAATGGGACGCCCTGCACTTCGATAACGTGCAGATAGAGACGCGGGGCGGACAGCACGTCTTTGAGGTCAAGGTCTGTCTCAGCGGCCTCGACCCCTCGGCGGTGCGGGTTGAGCTATACGCAGAAGGCGTGAAGGACGGCGTCCCGTTGCGGCAGGAGATCATGCGCGTCCACCCGCTGGCTGACGCGGCGGGCTGCTATGTCTATACAGGAAGCGTGTCCGCAGAGCGGCCTCCGGCAGACTATACGGCACGTCTGATCCCGCAGTGCGACGGCGTCGCAATCCCGCTGGAAGAAGAGAGGATCCTGTGGCAGCGGTAATCCGGAGGTTCTTAACGCTTAAGTTACCGACAAGCCCGCTGCCCAGGGCGGGGCAGTGGCAGTTGGCAGTGAATCCCCAGGAACAAACCGAGGAGTAACTTTTTGCATCGAATGACACGAACCACACGAATGAATACGAACATCGAACATCCAACATCGAACGTCCAACCTGAACCCTGAACCCCGAACCCTGACCCCAAATTACAGGCAAGGCTTACGTGGACCGGGTTCCGAGCAGGGTCTCAAGGATCGTATAGGCTGCCTGCGGCTGTGCCAGTTGCTTCATCCGCTCCCGCATGGCTGCAAGGCGCTGCGGTTCGCGCAACAGCAGATCCACCTTGTACGGAAGCGTGACGACATCGGTCGGGCTCACGGCCACGCCCTCTTCGAGCATGCTTGCGGCATTGATCTCTTCCTGTCCCGGGATCGGGTTGAGGAGGATCATGGGTAGGGCGCTCGCCAGGGCTTCCGAGATCGTAAGTCCGCCAGGCTTGCCAATAAACAGGTCGGCGACCGCCATCCATTCGTGCATATCAGCGGTGTAAGGCAGCGCCGTGAACTTCAGATGCGCCGGCGCGCCTTCCGTCGCGTGCACGACTTCGGCCAGGAGCTCCTCGTTCTTTCCGCAAAGGGCCACGATCTGGGCGGGCTGTTCCATCTGCAGGAGGGCGCGAAGGGCCACGATGCTCGAGTCCATGCCGAAGGTTCCAGCCGAGAGCAGGACAACGGGCAGCGAGGGGTCGAGGGCGAATTTTCTTCGAAGCGCCTCGTGATCCATGCGCTGTGAAAACGCCGGATGAATCGGGATGCCCGACACGGTGATGCGATCATCCGGAAACCCGATCTGGCGCAGGTAATAGGCTGATTCATCGGTGGGCACAAAATAGTGTTCAAACTGATGGCATAACCACAAGGCGTGGACATGTAAATCGGTCACGACAACGGCATGCCGCGTGGAGAGCTGCTCATGTTGCAGCATGTAGGAGACGATATCGGAGGCCAGGAAATGCGTGCAGATCGTGATGTCGGGAGCCTCGGCTTTCAGACACTCCATGAGCGGTTGCATCTGCGAGCGCTCCAGGGTGACGCGAAATGTTTCGCCCTTCCACGGCGTATCGCTCTTATCGTACCACCAGCCCCAAAGCGACGGTGTCTTGCTGACCATCTGTTTGTACAGGTCTGAGTAGAGTTCTCCGAGCAGGGCTGAGCCATACTCCAGCACGTCGATGTGCCGCACCGAGGCGATGCCGGGAAAGTTTGCCGCCGCCATCTCCAGCGCTTCGCCTGCGCGCGTGTGGCCGCTTCCGGAACTGGCCGAGAGAATGATGAGCTTGGCTCCCCGGTTCGCGGGGGTCATCGTAATGGCATCAGGGGTCGACGCCTGCTGCTGAGTGGTGTCACTGTTCATACGTGTCTCCTTTTAACCTAAAAACGGTAGTTCGTTCTCGTCATTCGCCCTAAGTAACCAGTTATCAGTCATCAGTGATCAGTGGGTTTCGCACCACAAGGTGATGTCGATGTATACGCAAATGTCGTTTGCATTCAACTGATTACCGATTACTGATCACTGATAACTGCTCCTTTTACGTTTAAATGTCTAGCGTCCTCTGTTCCAAAGACTGTTGCGACGGCCTGGGGCGCATAGGCCTCGACCATTTCCTTTGTTAGCGCATTTTTCTGCGCGATTTCCGAGTACAGATACGCACTGCGGCGGGGCGCACGCTTGAGATCCGGGTCGTCGTGCTGAACAGCGACAAGACCGAAGCGTTTCGCAAACCCTTCGCACCACTCGAAGTTATCCAGGAATGACCAGTGGAAGTAACCGAGGATCGGGATGTCTTCCCGAAGGGCCCGATGAACCTGTGCCAGGTGCTCGACAATATAACCTGGCCGCTCTTCATCCGTATCGTCTGCGATGCCGTTCTCGGTGATGAGGATCGGCTTCCCGAACCGTTTCCATACGGCGCGGATCGTACGATACAACCCCTCCGGATAGATCTGCCACCCCATCTGCGTCACCTTTATTCCTGCTGGCACCTGGCTGCCGTCGATCCAGTACTGACAGCGCTTGCGGCGGTCAACTTTCAGGGACGCCCGCGTGTAGTAGTTGATGCCGCAATAATCGTAGGAGTTCCGGATCCCGGCAATGGCGGGCCCGCCATGGATCCAGTGCGGTTTTCCGGTGCTGATCGTATAATCCCACGCCTCAGAGGCCAGCCGTCGGGCGATGAAGACAGCGAAGCGCTCGTACCAGCCTGCGGGCCCCGGCGATTTCCAGGGTTCGATCCAGGGATACGCCATGGCGACACCCACCTTGGACAGGGTGCCGTCCGGCGCCAGCGGCTGCAGCGTGTGGATCAGGCGGTAGGCTCCCGCATGGGCGCGAAGATAGGCTCTGGATACGGCACGGTAGGCTCTGAACGAATGGCGCTGCGGCGGAAAAAGGCCCAGGAGATTGCCCATGATCGCCGGCACCATCGGTTCGTTCAGCGTCACCCAGTAATCGGGGAAGGCGCCCAACTCCTCGATCACGAAGGTCACGTAGCGCAGGAATTGGCTCACGGTATCCGGATTCTGCCAGTCGCCCTGGGCGGCGACCCAGTGCGGGAGCACCCAGTGGTGCAGGGTGAGGCAGATCTTGAAGTTGTGATGACGAAGGGATTGAAGGATCTTTCGATAATGCTCGATCGCGTCACGGTCGAAATGATCCTTCTGCGGTTCGACGCGGGCCCATTCGATACCGAGGCGGAACCCTTTGTAGGCCAGTTTCGCCATAAGGGCATGATCCTCTTCGTGGCGGTTCCAGTAATCCATGCAGCGGCCCGAGACCGTTTTGTCCACGATGAACCCCTTTTGCTCCCAAGCCCACCAGTCGGAAAATGCGTTGCCGCCCTCCACCTGGTGTCCTCCGGTTGAGGTGCCCCAGATGAAGTTTTCCGGAAAGTCCAGTCTGTCTCTTGGCACCATGCGTCCTCCCTTACTCGCTTGATGGGGAACAGTGTACTGCGCGCGCTGCCCTTTCGCTATGGGGTGTAACCCTGCTGCGGAATAATTAGAAAGATAGTGCCAACCCATGACTTGCGGAAGGGTGGTAATTATGGTACTTTCAAAACATAATATTCACTGAGGAAGTCTTTCATGCAATTGGGATGGAATGAGATCAAACAGCGGGCAGTCCAATTCTCGCGCGAATGGGCTGGCGAGACCCGTGAAGATGCCGAAGCAAAATCCTTTTGGGAAGCATTCTTCAACGTGTTTGGCATTCCTCGGCGGAGCGTCGCCACCTTTGAGGAACCCGTCCGAAAGTTCAACAATCAGTATGGGTATATTGACCTTTTCTGGAAGGGACGGCTCCTCGTTGAGCACAAGTCCCTCGGAAAAAGTCTCGATCAAGCCGAATCTCAGGCCTTCGACTATCTGCAATCCCTCGCCCGTGAAGGACGCCATGATGAAATCCCCCGGTATGTGATCGTCACGGACTTTGATCGTCTCGCTCTCTTTGACCTCGAACCCGACGATGTACGCGATTTGCCTTTGTTTTGCGGTATGCATGTCCAGCGGGTCGAAATTCGGATAAAAGATTTGCATCGCCATATCCGCCTCTTTGGCTTTATTCCCGGTTATAAAGTTCGCACGTTTGGTCATGAAGACCCGATTAACATCAAGGCGGCAGAGGTCATGGGGCAACTGCACGATGCCATGAAAGCTGGGGGATACACTGGCCACGCATTAGAACGCTTCCTTGTCCGTATTCTTTTCTGTCTGTTCTCCGAAGACACCAACATTTTTGATCCGAATGCTTTTACGGAATACATCGAGAACGAGACGCGCCCGGATGGTTCCGATCTTGGGCTACACCTCGCACGCCTCTTCCAGGTTCTAGACACCCCGCGTGAACAGCGCCAGAAGAACCTCGATGACCGACTGCTGAACATGCCTTACGTGAACGGCGGATTGTTTTCCGAGGTTTTACCTCTTGCCGAAATGAACACGGAGATGCGGAATGCGTTGGTGCGCTGTACGTGTTTCGATTGGAGCCGCATATCTCCCGCTGTCTTCGGTTCGCTGTTTCAGGCAATCATGTTGCCTGCGGAACGTCGCCAGATCGGGGCGCACTACACCTCCGAACGCGATATTCTCAAGTTGATACATGCCCTCTTTCTTGACGATCTGCGTATGGAATTTGAATCCATTAAACATGATCGCAAAAAACTCGCTGCTTTTCATCAGAAGCTGGGAACGCTCAAATTTTTCGATCCCGCTTGTGGTTGCGGCAATTTCTTAGTGATCACCTACCGCGAGTTGCGCCTTCTGGAATTGGACGTTCTCGACGCATTGGGTTATGGGGAACAGACCATTACCGACATCTCGTTGCTGTCCCACGTAGACGTCGATCAAATGTTCGGCATTGAAATCGAGGAATGGCCAGCCCGCATTGCTGAGACGGCCCTCTGGCTGATGGATCACCAAATGAACCTTCTGCTGGCCGAAAAATTCGGCAAATATTACGCCCGCCTGCCACTCACGAAAGCTGCCCGCATCTGTCATGATAACGCCTTGCGACTCAACTGGCGCACTGTTATGAACCCTGCCGAATGCTCCTATATTCTTGGCAATCCACCCTTCGTGGGGGCAAAGTTCCAGAGCGATGAACAGCGAAAAGACATGGAACTTATAGCAGGCAAGGTTAAAAATTATGGATTAATGGACTATGTGACGGCCTGGTACTTTAAGGCGGCGGAATTCATAAAGGATACACCGACGCGTGTCGGCTTTGTCTCCACTAATTCCATCACACAGGGGGAGCAGGTCGGCATTTTTTGGAATGCCATGTTTTCCAGAGACATAAAGATTATTTTCGGACATCGCACGTTTGTATGGCAGAGCGAAGCACGTGGCAAAGCCCATGTCCACGTGGTCATAATTGGGTTCGCGAATCAGTTCAGCGGGACGAAGCGTATTTATGAAGATCATGAAGGCACATCCGTTGTTACGCAGGTTAAGAATATCAGCCCTTATCTCGTTGAGGGCTCTGATACGGTTATACTGAATCGATCATCCCCGCTCTGTTCTGTGCCTGGAATTGGCATTGGCAATAAGCCCATCGACGGAGGGAACTATCTTTTTACGCCTGCTGAAAAAGCAGATTTCCTGCGTACTGAACCCTCAGCCGCACCCTATTTCAGACGGTGGCTTGGCTCGGAAGAGTTCATCAACGGCATCGAGCGGTGGTGTCTCTTACTGAAAGATTGTCCGCCTGACCAGTTAAGACGAATGCCGGAGGTCATCAAGAGAATTGAATCTGTCCGAAAGCTAAGACTTGAAAGCAAGAGTCTCCCAACGCAGAAACTAGCGGCAACCCCCACACGTTTTCATGTCGAAAATTTTCCTGACGGTCCCTACTTGGTCGTGCCAGGGGTCTCTTCGGAACGCCGCCCCTACATACCCATTGGTTATGTGACAAACGATATCATTGCCAGCAATCTATTGAACGTCATCCAAAACGCCACACTCTATCACTTCGGAATTCTCACGTCGTCCATGCACATGGCATGGGTGAGGCAAGTTTGTGGCAGACTGAAGTCCGATTACAGATATTCAAATAAACTGGTCTACAACAATTTCCCTTGGCCTCAGATGGATGTGTCCCCGCCGGAGGGAGTCACGCCTTGCACCGATGCCGACTGTGTCAGGGAGGCTGCAGCGCGGACGTATTGGACTTCTTACCATGAAGGCAGCATAGAAGAGGAGGCGAAGGCCAGGGAGGGGCACAAGTCCGGACTCCTCAAGGGTGATGCGAAAAAGGTGGCCGACGTGGAGGCGAAGGCGCAGGCGGTACTGGACGTACGCGAGAAATATCCGCGCTCGACACTGGCCGACCTCTACGATCCCTTGACCATGCCGCCAGACCTCTTGAAGGCCCATGCCGATCTTGACCGAGCTGTTGACCGTTGTTATAGAACCGCTCCATTCACCTCCGACCGCCAACGCGTCGAATTTCTCTTCGCACTCTATGAGTCCCTGACCGCACCGCTTCTACCGGTAGAGAAGAAGGGACGAAAGAAAAAAAATTAAGTTGTCCGTTAATCTAAGTTTTTCAGCACGTTGTCCGGGTCGGTGTCGAGGAGGGGCCAGACGAGATGGCCTTGTTCTTGTTTTTCCAGATCGTGGAAGGCGGTGTAGCGCAGGGCATTCGCATCGAGCCAGAGGATGATGGCGTGGCGGTCTTCGGGCTTGGTACGGGCTTGATGCGTCGGAGTCAGCAAGGCCTGGCCGATGCGCGACTGGAAGGCGCCGCAGCGTCCGGGGATGGAGCGCGAGCCGCCCGTGTTCTTTTCCATCGTGCTGCCTAAGAAGCCGCCGCCGAACCAATGCGCGTAGGGCCGCAAGCCTTCATAGCTCATGTCCTGCGGGCCTTTCTTCTCTTTCTGGTGGCAGCTCACGCAACGTTGCTCCATGATAGGCTTGATCTGAAGTGTGTAGCTGATCGGACCCTGGATATTGCATTCAGCCTCCAGTTTCTTTGCCTCGCGACGGAAGGCGATCGGCTGGATGCGCGTGCTGGGGTTGGCCTCTTGTTTGGACTCGTGGCACCCGATGCAGGTGAGCCGTTCCCCGGGATGCACGAACGCGGCAGAGCGCATGGTCTGGATGACCATGTTTTTTTCATCCACGACTTGGAAAATGAGCAGGCGTCCGGCAGGCGCTTCGAAATAGGCGCTGCCGTCTGTCTCGATAGGTGTTGTGCCTAATACGACGCGGGGCGTGTTCTCTTTGCCGTAACCGATATAGGGCTTGTCCATCCAGGGATCGTGCTTGGGGATAACCTGCAACACGCGAAGGCGCGTCGGCTTGCGATCTTTCGGGAAGGGCTGGTCAGTCACGTTGACGTTGATCACGCCGATGGTTGCACGCTGATCCGCCTCTCTGAAATCTTCGCCTTGCGCGGTGCGCTGAGGAATGGTCGGGGGCTTCGGCCGTGCGCGCAGGGGCTTGGGATGCGTCAGGCGCAGCCGCGGATCATAGCCGTCCAGGGGCAGGATCTCGCGTTCGCAGACCAGCTCCTCGTTCCCGTATTTATCCACCAGCACGAGATCTTCCCAGCGGTTGCAGATAAAGAGATCGTCCGTCACAGGCCAGGCTGTGCCATACTTGTAGTGCTGCCGCCCGGCGCATTCGCTCTCGGGCAGCGGTGAGTAGGGGGTGACGCGGCGCAATTGGCTGAAGTGATAATCGTCCTTGAGGCGCAAGTCGAGAATGCCGAGTGTGCCGAATGATTCTCCGTGATGCACGGAGAGTGTGGTGACGTAACGGCTGGAGTTGGGGAGCGACCGTGTATGCATCTCGGACATGGGCAAAGCGGAGGGCGCATCTTTACATCTGCCGAAACGATGGTCGCCATGTGTGTTGTCCTCGAAGGTGTGCCAGGGAAAGGGATAGTTGCCATGTGGCGCGCGCGGGTCGCGTCCATCGGGATAGGCGATCCAGAAGAGGCTGCCGAGGCAATCCTCGCGGTCGGTGTAGTCCCAGCGCGCATAGACCAGCATTCCGTTGTTGTCCACGCTGGGATGCCATTCGCTGGTTTCGTAATACGAGAGCGGATAGATGTCGCGTCCGTCATTCTTCATGCTGTGCAGCACAAACGTGGGGACGCGGAGGCGGGACGGCTCTGTGAAGCAGCGGATGAATGCGCCGCGCCGCTCGGAGACAAAGACGACGCGGCCCGAGGGGAGTTCCGTCGGGTCGAAGTCGTTCCATGGACCTTCTGTCAGCTGCCAGATCTTTTTAGCCGCGATATCGAGTTTAAAAATGTTCCAGGTGGTCTCCTCGCTCCATTGCCAGACATGCTGCTTGGACGCGCAATGTGCGAAGTAGACGGTCTGGCCGTCGTAACTTACTTCAGGTGACCAGAACGAGCCCTCTGTGATGGGCTTGCCTTGATATTTTCCGTTTTGAACGATCGCGTTGTCGAGCAGATTGCGCACACGGGGTTGCGCAGCGGTGAAGCCCTCGAGCACAAAAAGTCCACCGCCTTCAATCGTGTTAAAGCCGAAACATTGCGTCGCGAAATGACCGCCAGTCCGGTCTGTATTCGTCTTGCTGGTCAGCCGCGAGCCGGCATACGTGGCGCGACCGACGAAGAGCATGGAGTTATACGTTTTGAGTGCCGGGTCCGCCAGCATCACGACGCGTCGCAAGGCGCAGAGCACAAAGACATCCTGAGGCTTTCCAGCGGCCTTGATGCGGTTCAGATCCCGCTGCCATTTTTCTGCGTCGGAATGCGCTTTGGCGAAATCAATCAACAATTGCGTTCTGCGCAGCATCACATCAAAGGCGGTCTTCTCCCCGGGCTGGATGAGGGAGTGTTTGTCGTAGACTTGATCCGCTGCGCCGCGGGGCAATGGCATGGCACCGGTGATTTGATCTTCAAGCTCCTTCACATATTCGGACCAGAAGGCAAGGACTCCTGGACGGAACATCTCCGGCTTGAGGGACTCCAGTTGAAAGGAGGGGAGCACATCCAGCGTATAGGTCGCGACAGGAATATTTTTGGGTGGCTTGACTCCCGGCGCATAGAGGTTCGCATGGCCTTCGGAGGGAAACAGGGCAGACAGATCCTCAGCCTCGGCCAGCTTTGCTTTTTCCAGCAGGCAGCCATTGACCTCGACATCGGTCACCTGTCCATCGCCTCGGAGCGTGCCCTCCACCAGCCTGCCGACACCGATCTTGTGATTGCTGGCTGTTACGGCTGGGCGGTTGTAGGGCGCTTCAGCGACTGTATTGCCATCCATGAGCAGGACAATCTTATCGCGTGTCCAGTTGACCTGTAGATCGTGCCACTGGTTGTCCGCGACAAGGGCGGTTGATCGGATCTCTGCCGGACGGTTGCCAGGAATATAAAACGACAATACGCCTGACTGGACATAGCTGTAGAGTTCCCAGTGTGCGCCGCTCTTCGGCTCATACGCCACGAAGATATTAAACGCGGAACGGTTTGCCGTCTTGACGCGCGCCTTGAGTGTGAGCGGAGGATTCGCCATCTTCTCGTCTGCCGTTGCAAGATAGCCTTGCGGCGTGCGGGGCGAGGTTTCTCCGGCATACAGCAGCGACGCGTCCCATTCCTGTTGATTGAGATTCTGGTTTTGCGTATAGATGCGCTTGCCGTGCGGGAGCAAGGATGCAGGCGTGTTCGTCACCGCCTGTGCGGTGATGCTGAGCAAGAGTGTTAGAAAAAAAAGTTTCATTGGGGTCCTTGTCTAGAACTTCAAAAGAATTGCCTTATTGCGTGATTACCGCTTACGCTTTCGGCATTCGCCGAATGGTTTCCGCTTCGCTCCAACGAGCCTTATTGCCTTATTGAAAATTCAAACGCTTAACGTTTAACTTTTAACTCTTAATTAAATAAGTTACTCCTTTGTTTATTGCAGTCCTACTGCACGAGGTAGCCCAGGTCGGCGAGCCGGCGGGTCACGAGGGGCAGATCGGTTTTGGAGATCGCGATCTTGAGCTTCTCCACCTTGAGCGTCTTTTCTTTCAGCAGGGGATCCGTGGAGAAGAGCTGGCGCAACCCCGGGGTGTTGGTCAGGTCGTACACCTTGTATTTGCTTTTGCACTTCAGCGCAACGACACCCTGACTCAGGTCGTCGAGAAAGTTCTGCCAGGCTGCGGGCGGCGTGGCGGAGATGTTGGACTTGAACTGTTCGATGCGCGCCTGGACCTGCGCATCGGTGATGCAGCCGTGCAGAAAGCTTTTGCGCGTCATGCGGAAGCAGCCGTCGGAGAGCTTCTCCATGAATTCGAGCAGGGAGAGTTCAGTGACCGGATCGATGTTGCGGCTCGTGACCGTCAGTCGGTCCGGATTCAGGAAGACCTCCGCGTGTTGACGCTGCTCCCGATTCAGGGTGACCTCGTCCGTCTGCTTGAACGCATACGCGCCGAGGGGTGTGAGGCGCAGGGCAAAGAGCCCATCCCACGCGGTCAGGAACTCCTCGCCGTCACGCTGCCACGTGGGATGCGTCGGTAGTGAGTAGGCGATTTCGGCGAACCCCAGTGCAGCCAACAGGAAGGCCGTGCCCTGCAAAAGCGGGGTTATCAGGAAGTCTTGTTGGGTCTTGACAGTCAAGTCGACCTTTCGATGCGTGACGCGACGACCATATTCATTTTTGTGATCCACGGTCACGCGGCAATGCGGATGGTAGAACAGGTCGAGTGAAATCTCGCGATAGTGTTGATACTTGAGCAGGTTATCGGCGGTCACCCAGCCCGAGGAGCTGAGCTTGGAGAAGATGGCCCAGAGGGGCATCGGCTTCTCTTTCTGATAATCGTAGCCCATCCGTGTACCGCTTAAATGGCTCAGCAGGACGTCGTGAAAAAAACGTGTTTTCGTGAAGGCTTCCGCGAGGAAATCGCGTAGGATCACTGCGGGGTCGGGCGGTTCGGACAACATGGCACGCCGGATTTTATCGTCGCAGCTTGCGAGCAGGTTGACTAAGAGTTCGGTACGCAGCAACGACAGTTGGGGTGAGTCGCTCGCAACGGGAAAGAATTCGCCGCCTCGGGTGAATTCACTCACCGCACGCAGACAGCTCTTCTTGAGACTCCCGTTGCCGATGTACTGCAGATGGCCGCGGTGGATATAATCGGCGACCATGCGCAAATCCTCTTGGATCGTCTCGTCGCAGCGATACGTCCGCAGGCCTTCAGGAAGCCGCTCGACAGGCTCGAAGGTGTACCCCTTGGGCGTAGGAACGATCTTTCGCAGGCAGGCGCGTAGCGCGGGAGGCAGCCGTACGACCACGACATCCTTCGGAAATCGACGACTATACTGATAGTAGCTGCCTGGATCAAGCGCGATGAGGGGAAACTCAGTCTTCGCCTTCGTCTCCTCGTATGAAATGTCATACTGGATATTGGGTTTGATTGTTTGGGTGTCGGTGATCAGGAAGCCGACCTCTGCTTCCACCCTCAGGAGCGGAAGGTCGCCAGCCCACGCGAGTAGCGCAAGCACCTTCTGCACGTCTGGAGCAAGAGCCTGGAAAAAGCGCTTTCCGTCGGTCACGGAGTTGAGCACCCTGACAATCGCGTTGACCATCACGTCCTTGCGGGGAATCCGTTCCAACTTTGGCTCGCCCAAAATCGGGCCCGCAATCTTATCATACAGCGCCCAAAGCTCGCTATTCTCGTAATATCGTTGGAGGACTTCTGCCAGTGGGGCCCCAAACTGTTTTGGATTTCCCATATCCGCGCTCGCATTCATACGCTTACTCCCCTAATAAATGTTCAATGTCGGCTTCGGTCAGGACCTTCAGCGCGGCGCCGTCGCTGGAGACGATCTGGTCGACCAGCTCCCGCTTGCGTTGCTGCAGCGCCATGATCTTCTCCTCGATCGTGTCCTTGGCGATCAGGCGGTAGGTGAAGACGGTTTTGCTCTGGCCGATGCGGTGCGTACGGTCGATGGCTTGGGTTTCGGCGGAGGTGTTCCACCACGGGTCGAGCACGAAGACCGTATCCGCCGCAGTCAGGTTGAGCCCAACCCCGCCCGTCTTGAGCGTCATCACAAAGACCTTGAGGCGCGGGTCATTCTGGAACCGCTCCACCAACTGCTGCCGGTTGGATGTGGCGCCGGTCATGGTGAGATGCTCGATCGCCTCTTCGTTCAGCGCCTCGGAGACCTGCTCGATCCCTGCCAGGAAATTCGTGAAGACGAGGCATTTGCGATTGTTCAGCACCGCCTCCTTGAGGGTCTCCATCAGGATCTCCCGTTTGGCGGAGACGATCAGGCCGTCGCTCTTCGATTCCGGCACCGTGGCGATCTGCCGCAGTTCCAGCAGGGCCTCCAGCACGACGAAGCGGCTTTGCGCCAGCCCCTTCCGCTCGATCTCGCCCTTGATTAATTCCTGATAGAAGCGGCGGCGGGATTCGTAGAAGCGCTTCTGCTCCACGCCCATCTCCGCATAAAGGACCTGTTCGATTTTCGGCGGCAGCTCCTTGAGCACGTCCGCCTTGAGGCGGCGCAGGATAAAGGGATAGATCTTGCGCCGCAGCTCGTGCGCGGCGTCCTTGTCGCCTGTGCGTTGGATCGGCTGCACGTAATCGCGCTCGAACTCGTTTCCGGAGCCGAACATCGTCGGATTCAGGAAGCGGAAGAGCGTATAGAGTTCGCCCAGGTTGTTCTCGATCGGCGTGCCCGAGAGGGCGAGACGGAAGGTGCAGGTGAGCGCCAGGGCCGCCTTGGCCGTCTGCGTGGTCAGGTTCTTGATCGCCTGCGACTCATCCAGGATCACCGCGTGGAAGGGAACAGCCGCAAAAAGCTCAATGTCCGAGCGCAACATCCCGTAGGTGGTCAGGACGATCTGATGCTTCCGGGCCTCGTCCATGTTGCGGTCATCCGCGTAGTAGGTGTAGACCGTGAGTGTTGGACAGAAGGTCTCCAGTTCGCGCCGCCAGTTGAAGAGCAGGCTGCGGGGCATCACGATCAGCGACACGCCCTTCTCGTCCGGGTAGAGGCGCGAAAGGAGCGCGATCGCCTGGATAGTCTTGCCCAGCCCCATGTCATCCGCTAGGCAACCCCCCAGCCGATGTTCATGCAGATAGTCCAGCCACTTGACGCCATCTGTCTGGTAGGGGCGCAGCGTCCCGACGAAGCGGGGCAGCGTCAACGGTTTCGCACTCAGCGCATTGAACCCCTTGAAGATCTCCCGCGACTTCGGGAGGGCCGCCCGTTCCGCGCTGTCCTCCATAAGCGACTCGATGAGCGGCAAGTCGAAGAAGGAGATGCGCACGCCCTGTTTCTGCTTCTTGAAGAGGCGCGCGAGCTTTGCCATGTAATCCGCATTGAGGACCGCATGGTTGCCATCCGACAGCGCCACATACGACTGCTTGCGATACTGCTGCAACACCTCGAACAACGAAAAGCGTTCGCCGTCCAGGTCCAGGCTGGCCTCGCCTTCCAGGAAGTCGATCCCGTGGCCGAGCGACACGCTGAGCTTGGGCTGCATATACTTGACCTTGTACTGCTTCAGCTTCTCCGCGCCGAACAGCTCAAAGTCGTGGATCAGTTCCGCCAGATGGCCATGGAGAAATTCGGCGGCGAGATCCGGCCCCAGCACCAGCCCCTCCTCGTCGTCGATCAGATAGGCGTCCGAGGACTTCAGCGCGCGCGACAGTTTCTGGATCCGCTTCAGGAGTTCGGAGCGGGCGAGCAGCATATCGCCATACTCCACCTCGCGCACACGGATCACCTGCTCCATGTCATCCACAAACGCCACCCGTCCGATATCGTAATCCCGGACAAACTCGAGCGGCAGTCCCGGCAACACGAGTGACACTTCCACGTGAAGGGCGGCATGCTCATCCACCTGCTGGAAGATCAGCGCCGGGCGCGCCTTCACCGGGTCGCCCGTCTGCACAGCATAATCACGGTAGGAGACCCGCACATTCGAGAAGGAGGAGAACAGCAGCGTCAGGCACTCATTCAGGCGCGCCTCGGGAAAGGCGTCTTCAAACAGGGGGATCGTCCGGAAGGCCGTGCCCAGCGGCTTCACGAGATAAACCGTGCGGTCGAAGAGCAGGTGGGATTCGGACACCATCGACGGATGCTTCAGCGGCACTGCCGGCGCATCCTCCGAACGGAGCATCAACTGGCCGCGCACCCAGCCCTCCGCTGGCGTCAGCTCCAGCGCCACCTCCATCAGGGTTTCACAAAACGAGAGCGGTTGAAATTTGTGGTCCACCACATGCTCACAGCGTGCCAGCAGCCAGAGCAGATGACTGTGCTCCGCCAACTGCACGCCGTCCTCTTCGTCCTCCTCGTCCCAGATGACCTTGTCGGCACGTTGCGCCCGGGCCGACTCAAGCGCCTTGAGCAGTTCCCGTTGCGGCCCGCAGAACGCACGATAATCGGCATCCACCTCAGCGCCCTGGCGATTGACCACACGAAGGGTGCATCCCTCTTCCTTCGCCTTCACTTGAAAGAAAAGTTCCTGCGGTGTCCCTCTTCGGGTGGTGCCTGCCGCGCCCTCCACACTCCGCAACGCCTCAAAGAGGCCCAATCGCTTCATACTCGCTCCTCACGTGTTATCAAAAAAAATTTGGGTTCCATTGTAGCTGAGAGCGTGCCAGTTTGGCGACTCCTTTTTGATCGCCATCGCGAAGTGATAGGGGGTTCCGCGGGGGACAAGGGCCAGCATTCGGCATCGTTCAAAAGTGCACAGAAAATAATCCCAAGCGCGTAAATTTTTTTTAAGGCGTTTTCTTTTTGACTTACTGGGTAATTGTGCTAACATTGTTCGCAAGTGTGGATTCGAAGTGAAGAAATAAAAAGAGGTGTGTTATGAAAAAAACTATGTTTGCATTAGTGGTATCTATTGCTGTATTCATTACAGCCATTCCGTGTTTGGCCCAGGCTCCAAGAATCAGGATCATGCCGTTAGGCGATTCCATCACCTACGGTGCCAACAGCGACGGCATCGGCGGAGGCTACCGCTATCCGCTCTATGTTGCGCTGACCAACGCGGGCTATAATGTCGATTACATCGGAACCCAGACCTCCATTCCTCACGCCGGCCTCGGCGCGGAGATCAACCACGAGGGACACAGTGGCTGGCATGTTTCCGCCGCCAGCAACGGCCTTTACGAGAACATCCTCACCTGGCTCTCTCAGATCGACGTCCCCGATGTGGTCCTCGTCCATATCGGCACGAACGACACTGGCGACGCTCCGAACTTCCCAGGAACCATCAACGAACTCGACGCGCTCATCACCCGCATCGCCGCAGCCCGCCCCTACGCGCACATCATCGTCACCACCCTGCTGAAACGCGGCACGAACGACTCGGACTCAAAATACGTCCTGATCAACACCTACTTCAACCCGTTCGTCGCGGGCATCGTCCAGGCGCACCAACTGGCGGGCCGCCGCGTACACTTCCTCGACATGCATGCCTACCTGGAACGGACAGACATGTACGACAACCTCCACCCGAACAACGTCGGCTACGGAAAGATGGCCGCCGCGTGGTTCCCTGCCATCACCAACATCGTCTCCCCTTACGGTGACTTCGTCCCGCCCGCCGTCTCCACGGTCAGATATGCATCCGCGAATACGCTTTCCGTCACGTTCTCGAAACCCATCGACCTCGCCGCTTCCTCTGCTGTCACCAACCCTGCCGCATGGGGTGTCTCCCCCGCAGGTGTGGTCGCCGCCGTCTCCGCGCTCTCCTCCGACCTGCGCAGCATCACGCTCACCGTTTCCGGAGTACTCCCGAACATCGTTTCGACGCTCTCCTTTAACGGCTCAATCACCGACCTCGTGCCTGCTTCAAGTGGGGGTCCCTTCACTGCCACGTTCTCCGGCGCCGTCGGCGCGTTCGCCACGCCCGGCATCGGGCGCTACTGGACGGGTCTCGGACCCGACGTGCTCTGGGGTACAGCGGCCAACTGGTCGGACAACCTGCTCCTTGGCCTCGCGACTGCTGTCTTCTCCGGCAGCGGCAATGGCAAGAGCACCGTATCCCTCGGTGCCGCTAACGCGATAGTGTCCCATTCCTCCAACATCATGTTCGCCCCGGACGCTACGGCCTACACGCTCGGCCTCCCGGGCCAGACACTCTCCCTGCCCGCCGCACGTATCACGCTCGAAGCCGGTTCCGTCAACAACCAGACGGTCGCCGCCACCCTCCTCCTCGGCGGCAGCCTCGACATCTACAACAACGAGCCGTCCAAGCGTCTTACCCTCAATTACACCAACAATACCGCGCGTAACATCTATGTTTACGGCACCGGCCCTGTCACTTTTGACACTCTCCGCCGCCCCGCCGGTTCCGAACTCTCCAACAACAACCCCATCGAGCTTCACCTCCGCTCCCCCGGCACCGTCACCTGTACCGGGCCCATCACCCTCGGCACCCTCTGGAAAGACAACAACTATCTGCCCAGCGAACTCATCCTCGCCCCGCACACCACCAACATCATCTGCCGCGACAACTGGGATTTCGCCCTTTCAGGTGCCACTATTTCCGGCGGCGAAGGCACTGTTCTGCGCCTCGCCCGCGTCCAGGTGGGCGTCCCCGCCGCCATCGCCCTCCAGACCGCCAACCCGGTCACCATCTCCTGCCGCCTCGAATGCCCATCAGGCCTCGCGACCCTGAATAACGGCGGCGGCGGCTGGGTCAACGGCACCCTCGTCCTGACCTACCCCGACAACGACATCCCCGGCAACATCACCTTTGACCGCGGCAACTGCCTCCAGGTCCCCTTCGTCGCGCCCAACGGCACACCGAACCCCCTCGGTTCTTCGCCGACCATCAATTTCATAAATCCGCTTAACGGCACCCCCGCCCGCCTGCGCGTCACCTCCGCAGTACCGTCCTCCGCGGATAAGGCGTTCACCGTCGAGAAAGACCGCGCCGCCATCCAGAACGCCGGTTCTGGCACCCTCACCCTGTCAGGCCCGATTTCCGGTAACGGCTCGGTCGTTTTCGAGGCTACTGCTGGGAACATCGTGTATTCCGGCATCCGGTCCGGTGCAGGCGGCATCACCAAGGAGGAACCCTTCGGGCTTACCCTCTCCGGCCCGAACACCTCTACTGGTCCGCTCACCCTCTCAGCCGGTGCGACCACCCTCTCCGGCGCATGGGCCGGCCCCGCGACCCTCGCGGCTAATTCCTCGCTTGACATCTCCGGCACGCTCGCCAGTAACCTCACCCTCAACGCCGCCGCCTCGCTCTCCGGCACGGTCAGCGGAGCGGTCATGGTCAATGCCGGTGCCGCGCTCACCGTCCTGCCCGGCGCCAGCCTCTCCGGCCCGTCGGTTATCCTCAGTGGCAGCACCCTGGCCCTCAACCCCGCCGCTGCGGACAGCTTCACGCTCGCCCTCCCGGCCCTTGTTGTCACCAACGCCAACGCCTTCCTCTCCGTTTCTGCTGCAGCGACGGCCTCCGCCGTCACGATCTCCAACCTCACCCTCAACAACAAGACCCTCCTCGTTTCGGCTCCCGCCGCCGGCACCGCGCGGAACCGCATCTTCATCACCGGCCTCGCCACCGGCCCGGCCAGCGGCATCCTTCTCAACGGCCTGCCTGCTGCATACAGTGACAGCGACGGCCTTTACCCTGCCGCCAGCACCCTTCCCCCCGTCGCCGTCACCGGCGAACAGATCCCGAATGCCCCCGGCTCTGCCGCCACGGTCTCCAACGCGCCTGCCTCCACCTTGACGCTCGCGCAGCCCTCTGTCACCCTTGGCCAGCTCGATTACGCCGCACCTACTTCTGGCGTTCTCGACCTTGGCGGCGGTGTCCTCGGCGTCTCTAATCTCATCGTATCCGGCGCGGCCCTCACCGTCAGTAACGGCACCCTCACCGCCTCAGCCGCGCCCCATACGAACGCCTTCTATTCCGGCATCAACCAGCCGCGGATCGACATTTTCACTGACGATGCCTCCACAGAAATCTCTTCATCAAAAACCTACACCCACCTCCTGGATCCCGGTCTGGCCGTCGACACCGTCGCCGTCATCAACGGTGTGACCTTCACCAAGATCACAAACAACACCACCTACACCGACCCCGGCACCGGTTTCGGCTGGTCCGGGATTCCTGCCGGATCCCACCACGAAAACTTCCCTTCCGGCTGGACCAACACCATCCCGCGTCCCGCCGGCGACGGTCTCTACAATCTCATCAACGGCATGGGGTATGCCGGCTACAATATGACGATCACCCTCTCCGGCCTCACCCCCGGCGCCGTCTACGAGTTCCGCGCCTACGGCCGCGAATGGGACAACTTCCCCACCGCCATCGACCGCACCCACGTCTGGACCTTCTACACCACCTCCAACGCAGCGCCCGTCGTCTCCTTCTCCTTCGACCAGAACCATACGCCGCCCCACGCCCTGACCCTGCGCTACGTCGCCGCCTCGGACAAGCTCACGGTCAAAACGTGGCGCGTCAACGTCACGGGTAACCCAGACCCCGGGATCTACGGCATCACCAACGAGAAGATCGCAGACGCCCCTGTTGGCGCGGACGTCTCTCCCGCCACGCTCACGCTCTCTGCGTCGGACGGCGCGCTTACCGCCGCCGCCGCTGTTGGCGACCCCGCCCGTCCCGTTTCGCTGATCACCTCCGGCGACGTGACGCTTGAAGGCCCTGCCACAATCCTCGGCACCACCCTCTTCTCGCAGGACCTTGCTCTGGCCCCATCCACTGCTGGCACCACGCAGTATCTCGGCGGCGCGGTCTCCGGTTCTGGAGCCCTCGTCAAATCCGGCCCTGGCAGCGCCGTCCTCCTCGCCGCGAACGCCTATCCCGGCGGTACCGCCGTCTCCGGCGGCATCCTGAACGGCGGCACATCCACGTCCTTCGGCACCGGGCCTGTCAACGTCCTCTCTGGTGGCGCTGTGGGTCTCGCCGATGTCCTGCTCAACTCAATCACCTTCCTCAATGTTTTCACCATCGCCGGTTCCGGTCCGGACGGCCTCGGCGCCCTGCGTAACGACACGACTGCGCTTCAGTACAACGCCTTCAAATACGTCACCCTCTCAGATGACGCCACCATCGGCGGGGGGACCTCCTACGGCCCCTCCATCCCTCTTGGCTCGATTCTTGGCCAGAATGTCGAGCAAGGCCGTTTCGACATCCGCAACGGCACGCTTGACTTCGGTGGACACTCTCTCACAAAAGCGGGTAACTCCGCCTTCATCCTCACGTCGGACAGAATCTTAGGCGTGACTGACGACACCGACGTCGACGTGACCGGCGGCACTTTCGGCATGGAAGTCTCCACCGACCTCGGTGGCTCTGCAGCCAACACGCTCACCCTCCGTTCCGGCGCGGCCTTCGATTTCTTCAACCTCACCACCCCGATCCGCTGGTCGCTCCTTGCCGAGAATGGTGCGCACATCTCCACCCGATCCGGGAACTCCGCCCAGAACAACTGGGCCGGCCCTGTCACCATCCAGTCCGGTACCGTCACCCTCGACGGACCCAACAACGTCACCTTCTCCGGCCCGATATCCGGCGCGGGCGGCTTCGTCCAAGGCTCAGGCACCACCTACCTGCGCAATCCCACCAACACCTTCACAGGCTCGACCACTGTCACAGGCGGAAGCCTCTATACTTCGTATGACGGCACGATCCCCAATCCCGTCGGCTTCACCCTCTCCGGTGGCACGTTCTATGCCTATCTCGGCGATGGTGTGGATCCTGCCAAGGGATGGACCTCCGCAGGAATCAACGACCTTGTGACGCAAGGCGCAATCACCGCAGGCGACGGACCGGCCTTCTCGCTTGACGCCACTCCATACGCCGCCGCCATTGACGGCGCGCTGCCCTCCTGCCGCATCCGTAAATATGGCACCAATATCCTGATCCGCAGCGCCGACACGCCATCCCCCGGCATTCTCTACGTCCACAACGGCATCATCGAACTCACGTCCGGTCTCTGGGACGCTGCAGCCAACAACAAGGCCTTCTACGTCGGCGCCGAGAACAACTCCAATTATCTCGCAGTCGCCAGACTCACCGGCGACGCCGCCTTCCGCCATCGCGACACGGGTTACAATCTCTCCGGTTCTTATACCATCGTCGGCGACGGGACCAGTTCCAGAGGTATCCTCACCATCGGCAGCAACGCCTCCTACGCCGGACGCCTCTACGCCGGCAACAGCGCGGCCGCAGCCGGAGCCGTTTACCAGACCGGCGGCACGGTCCTCGACTTCGGCGGGTCCGGCTCGGACTCCCGCTTCGGTTACTCCGGTTTCGGCTACCTCGACATCACGGGCGGGTCCTTCACGACCAAGGGCTACACCCAGTTCGGCCACCAGTCCAACTCCTACGGCACCCTCCACATGACCGGTGGAACCTTCACTTTCAACTCCGGCACCGTCCCTGCCCAAGGCGTTGTCGGCGACTATTACGGCGGCACCCTCGCCACGCGCTCTGGCAACGGGCACCTCTTCCTCGAGGGCGGCAGCCTCACCACCGGCTCCACCTACATCCAGCTCCCCGAGAACCAGACACAGGACGCCCCGCTCTCCGCCATCCTTACCGTCGGCGGCGACGCCAATGTCTCCACAGCCTGGCTCCTCACCGGCAACTACGAGAAGAACGTCCCGACCTCCATCGTCAACCTCAATGGCGGACGCTTCTCCACAGGCTATATCCAGAAAGGCAGCGGCACCGGCAACTCCGCCAACAACGCCAACGCCCAGACCTACATCAACTTTAACGGTGGCGAACTCGCCCTCACCGCCCCGGGTGCCATAGTCCGAAAATCCGGAACCGCCCCCGACCCACGCCTCACCGTGTATGAAGGCGGAGCCGTCATCGACGCCAACACGCAGAACCTCACCCTCGACTATCCGCTCGCAGCAGCCTCCGGCATGGGCGTCGCCGCCATCTCCGTCTCCAACCCTGGCGCGGGCTACATCGCCCCGCCCTTCGTCCTGATCTCCGGCGGAGGCGGCACCGGTGCCGTCGCCGTCGCTGAACTCGACGCCGTGCCTGGCAAGGTCACTGGTTTCCGTATCCTCTGCCCTGGCTCCGGCTACACCTCCGCCCCAACCGTCACCCTCGGGGGCGGCGGCTTCATCACTACCGCGTCGGGCGCCACGGCCGTGACCGGGCCTGTCGCGACAACGGGCGGGCTCTCCCTCAAAGGCCCCGGGACCCTCACGCTAACCGCCGCCAACACCTATCGCGGCCCCACGGCCGTCACCGATGCCACCCTTGCCCTCTCCCCGGCAGGCAGCATCACTGAAACCTCGGCGCTCATCCTCGACAACGCATCGTTCTCCGCGGCGGGCCGCGACCTCACCAACGCCCTCCTCCGCGTTTCAGGAAACTCCACGCTTGTCGCGGGATCGCTCACCGCCGCCGCCCTGGATAAGACAGGCCCCGGCACCCTCACCCTTTCTGCCCGACTCGCCCTCACCACGAACGCGCCCGCGTCCGTTTCCACCGACTTCACTCCTGTGCCCGGCCTTGCCGAGGGTTTCGTCGTCGGCAGCGGAGCCGATTCGTCCTCCACCAACCCCTGTTTCGCGTTTGTTCCCACCTGGCGCGCCCTCAACGGTTACGTCGGCGAAGGCCTTTACATCAACGGCGCCCAGTGGCCCAACAACACCACCTATATCTATTCCGGTTATCTCTGGAACCGCCAGTCGTCCAGCGTCACCTGGACGTTCGCCTGTAACATGGACGACCATATCCAGCTCAAGATCGATGACGCCGTCGTCGTGGAGCGCGGCAGTTTCATCACCACGAGCGACACCTCCCTCAAGACCGTCACCCTCTCCCCTGGCCCGCACAAGTTCGAGCTGCGCGCCGGACAGGGCACAGGCAACGTCGGCGGCTACTGGACACGCTCCGACGGCACTCGTATCGCCATCGGTGTTGACAAGCTGAACAGGGGCCTCGCGTGGAGCGCCGGCACTGACTTTGCCGATACCCTCGACCCACTCGAAGATCCCGGCGACGGCTCCCTCTTCACCGTCAACTCCCCGTATGAGGAGACCCTGGGACTCGTCCCAGCCACTGGCACGAGTGGCGTCCCAGCCGACATCCTCGCCAAGGTCGGCTCCGTTGCTGATGGCTTCTCCGTCACCTACGGCACCGACGTCTTCCCGACCAACTCCCCCGATATCTACAACTGCAATCCCGCCCTCTGGCAAACCAACAACTCCGCGTCCGCCGCCCGCTTCGACCGCGTGGCCTACTATCTCGAAATCCGCAAGACCGGCGAGAGCGTGTCGCAGTGGGTCTGGGTCGCCTTTGATGCCCATACCGTCAACCGCCGTGCCCTCGCCTTCCCCGGAAAGCTCGCCGGAGAACGCTTCCAGCACCAGCGCAAGGTCAGAAATCTCACCGTGCGCTCAAACGTCGCTGGCATCACTGAGGTCACCGACTCCGACACCGGCAACATCGAGGTCTTCTGCGCCAACTACGGTAACGGCACCACGCCCGCCCTCGGTCTGAACGGACGCACGGATATCTACGACTTCGACGACACCCCCACCGGTTCCATTGCGCCCAACCAGACTGGCTACGGCTGTCTCCAGGTCCACAACTGGGGCGCGGGCGAAACCCTTTTCGCCGTCGATAATTTCGGTGGCGGCAACAACATCCTGTGCATGGGCATCGGCAACCGTCCCGGCGCGAGCCAGACATCAAGCGGTGCCCAGCTCGACTACACGTTCGATCAGAACGCCGAGACCGGCTACACCCTCCGCCGCTTCTACATCCTGACGCGCGACCTCGTGCCGCCGACACCGCCCGCGCCCATCGCGACGGTGACGGAGGGGACCCTGCGCGTGGCCGAAGCCGCAGGCGCGATGCCCGTGCCCGCCGACATCCTCGCCAAGGTCGGTTCCCCCGCTGACGGTTACGACATGGTCTACTACAGCCCCGTCTCCACCACAGCCGCTGCGGCGTACAACGGCACGGCTTACACCATCGACAACTCCGCCGAGACCTTGCCCTTCGACCGCGTGGCCTACTTCCTCGAAATCCGCGACAAGAACACCCTCGCAACCAACTGGGTCTGGGTCTCCTTCACCGCCCACACGCAGGATCGGACGAAGCTCGGCTACCCCAACCGAAACGGGGCCACCTTCAAGTGGCAGCAGAAGGTCTACAACATGGACGTGCGCTCCAACGTCGGCACTGTCACCGAAGCCACCGGCGTCAACACCGGCAACCTCGAGATCTGGCCCTCCAACTACGGCACCGGCCTCGGCCTGCCCGACATCGGCGGCAGTGCCACCACCTTTGATTTCAACGATGACGGTTCCAATACCGGCATCGGCCACGGCTCCTTCCAGATCCACAACTGGGGCGCGGGACAGGTCCTCTTCTCCATCTCCCACTGCGGCAGTTCGGGGAATCCCCTCGGTATCGGCATCGGCAACAACCCCACGTGGTCCAACAACGACCCTGACTACACGTTCACCTATAACGCGGGCAACTATGACGTGCGCAACCTCTACGTCTTTGTCCGTCCGGCGACAGCACCTGAGGACGTAGGCCGCCTCCTCGCAGACACGGATGTCAACCTTGCGGCAGGCACGGTGCTCGACCTGAATGACAGCAGCCAGACCGTCCGCTCAATCTCCGGCACGGGAACGATCTCCAACGGCATCCTCGCCGCCACGAGCGTCATCAGCCCTGCTGGCGACGGCACGGTCGGGACTCTGGCGCTTGCCAACGTCCAACTCGCTTCGGGCGTGCAGTACCGCGCGGACCTCGGCGACCTGCTGGACGTGACCGGTTCGCTTGACGTCACGGGCATGGTGCTCCATATCAACAACCCGGAGGCGCTCGTGCGTACGCAGACGTACACCCTCATTCAGACCACAAGCGGTGTGACCGGCGTTTCCACGACCGACGCCCCGCTTCCTCCAGGCTGGAAGGTTGTCCGCCGCAGCAACGCCCTCCAACTCATCACGGAATTCACCCTCATACTCTTTAAGTAACAAGCGTAAATTATTAAAGGGGGGTCCGGCCAACGCCGGACCCCCTTCTTCTTGCCTATAACTTCAACTTCTTTGCCCACGAAACACACGAAAATCACGAAAAAATGAGCATCTTCGTCTCCTTACTTAATCTCCCTAATTTTTCGCAGCCTGTTTCGTCTTTATCTTCGGTGTTAGCTTGTTGCAAGCGAAGGGCTTATCTCCTGGGAACGCCGACGCCAAGGCTACGGCGGCCAGGCGTCGGCGCTCCCAGGGCAATAAGGTGGCGGAGCCGTCCCGGCTCCGGCGGGCAAGATGCCCGCGCTCCTTTGAGGGCAGCAACAGAAGGGAGCGTGGGCGTCCCGCCCGCATGAAAGAGGAGAGCCATTCTTGTCTGTCCCTCTGTAGGCCGTTCCCCTGTTGCCGAAATGAAAAGTTAGTGGCATTGGGCATCCTGCCTGTGCACTCAACAAACAGGCAGGATGCCTGTTCTCCCAGTTTCTTGCGAGCCGACGAGAGCGTTTGGGTCATCGACTACTCCACCCTGTAAAATGACTCACAACGCCTTATCTTAGCGCAAATCGGGCCAGTCGTCCGAAGTCCAGTGGAGTTGAGCGAGCGCCAGCTTGGAGATCCCTTTATCATCGCGGTCGTAGTAGTGGTAGGTGAACCACTCGGTCCCGTTCTCGACAAAGCGCGCGGCATGGCCTGGGCCGATGAAGCGTCCTTCCGTTTTCAGGAAGAGTGATCCGCCGCCCTTGGCCAGGTCAACGCCGTCGCGGCCGAGATAGGGGCCGGTTACGGAGGTGCTGCGTCCCACGCGGATTTCGTATGTGCTGTCCAGGCCTTTGCACCCGAAGCCCCAGTTGACAAAGAGATAGAAATACTTTCCGCGCTGGATGAGGCATGCAGCTTCGATCGCCTGCGGTTGGCTGGCCAGGTGGGTGACAGGCGATGCGGGTGTGATCCGCTTGCCTGTGGCAGGGTCGAGCTGGATGAGGTAGATGCCCTTCCAGTAAGAGCCGAAGGCCATCCAGAGGGTGTTGTCGCTGGCCATCAGGATGCTGGGGTCGATGCAGTTGTAAGGCATGCCCTTGCGGGACTGTATCACAATGCCCTGGTCGATCCATTGGTAGGCTGGCACTGACGGATCGAGGGTTGTGTTCACGGCTAATCCAATGGCCGAGACTTGGCTGCCCCACGACGAGACGGAGTAATAGAGATAATATTTATTGGTCGCCATCTGGATGATGTCCGGAGCCCAGAGGTGATCTTTGTAGAGCGGGACCGCATTCGTGGTCCATGCGGGAATTTTTCCAGGAGGAAAAACTTTTCCGCCAGTGCTCCAGTTTGTCAGATCTGTCGAGTACTTCCAGACGATGCCGTTTCCTGTGGAGTAGATCGTGTAACGGTTGCCGCACTTCGCAATCGTGGAGGGGTCATGCGCCTTGAGATGGCCTTGAAGCGGCTGTTGCGCACAACAGGCCGAGAGTGCCATGCAGAGGATGAACGGAAGTAACACATGTGAAGTCATATTGCTCCTCTTAAGGATGTGTTGAGCTCGTTGCAGGCGCTGACGCGGAGAAGTCAACGATGACATTTCCAGCATAGAGCTTTCCCTGTTCGAAGCGGGTTTTCTGCTCCGCCGGAACTAGCGTGGCGAGCACAGCGGCGTCTGGCGCGATCGTGATTTCAATCTCGCGCGTTGTGGCTTCGCCGAGCCACGTGTTGCTGCTGGCGTCCCAGACGCGCACAGGCTTGTCGCCGACCGGCAGCTTCACCTTCACCGGCAAGAGGCTGGGATTATAAAGCAGCGTGGTGGGGAAGGAGGGCTTTGCGAAATAATCCGTCTTGCACGTGTCGATCGCGATCACGCCTTCGACGTTCGTCGCCTTCACGAGCGAGCCGAAGATGCCGCTCAACGCGCCGCTGTAGATGCCGAGATTGAGCGGTCCCCAGCCATGGTTCGACGGATCGCCGGAGCCAAACGGTCCGGGTTCACCGGTCTGATTGTTTTTCTCTATGAGGCCCTCGTAGGGGATGGCGGTTGTGTATTTCGAGGCCCACGCCCAGTCGGTTTGTTTCTCCGGCGGGAGTTGATCAGGGTAGAAATGGCGCGCGCTATGGACAGCTGCGTGCATCCATTTACCCACGGCGCGCGCGAGACGGTTGTCATAACGCGTCGCAGCGACGAGAGGCCAGGCATAGACAAACGTCTCCATGGCGAACGCGTAACCGCCCCGATGCTTCGGCGTCGAGAGCGCGCCGCGGCTGACACCCACCAGCCCTGCAATGTCGTGCTCGCCCCAGCGGCCGCAAACGACACCCCAGCCGTCACCCTTGGAGATATCCTTCTCATGGGGGCCGATGCCGCGTACCGCACTGTCTTCGAAACACCAGCCGAATACTTTTCCGACATCATAGCTGGTGTTGTGCTCGGCATTGCAGCGCGCCGCGGCATACACGCCAAACGAAGGAAAGAATTCGTAGTTGATATTCCGCTCCTGAGCGCAGAGCCAGTCCAGCGCGTGGCGCGTCTCATGATAGAATTTTTTCTCTTCCGGCCACTTTGCGAAGGCCATCTGCATCAGGTAGGCCAACGCCGCCGCGGAGTCCGGCTCACGCCAGCGTTGAACCGTGGCGCGTTGGCTGCGCAGGTCATAGGCCTGAAAGCTGAAGTCGTTCAACTGCCACAATTGAAGCGTCGCCTGGGCCCAGCGTTCACAGGACTTTTGCCATTTATCGGTCAGCGCTTTCTCCTGCGGGTAGGCGGAGACCAAGGCGCCCGCGAAAAGGTTCGGTGTGATTTCATACCAGAAGCTGCCCCCGGAACGGCCGTTGATGCTATTCAGGAAGACCCCGTCTTCCGGCGAGAAGTAGGCCTCCTGCATCCGCACGAGATTGACAGGTTGCGCACTTCCGGGCACGCCATACTGTGTCATGTCCTTTCCCAGCAGTGTGCCGCTGATGAGGAGGCCCATCGAGACGATCCCTTCGTGCTCTTTTCCAAAGACGCCCCATTGGTTTTTCATGCCGACGTAGCTCGGCACGCCGAACGTCGTCTCCTTCCAATGGACCTTCGAGTCGTCCCACCACATCAGCGGCAGATACTCGCCCTTGCGCACAGGATCGAGCGTGAACGAGAGGAACGCCTCTGCACGCTGATGCCAGTCGATGAGCGTGTAGCCCTTTCCCTCGCGCGGGAAGGCTTCAACACGCGGCGTGGTGATGTCACGTCCTGCGTCAGCAGCGTTCACAGCAGCCGACCCGGTCAGCATTTGGAAAACAAATAAGAGCGCCGCCAGGCTAAACGTCTTCAATGTACGAAAGTCTTGTTGAATTTTCATGAAATGATTTCTGAACAGGTTTGCCAGCCTCGCACCTGGACACCTTGACGGGTGAGCACGTCTGTACCGCCATAGATGAGATGGCATGACCTGGGCGATGATTTTGTCGTCTTTACCCATGCATTGAGGGTGGCGAACCAGTCCGTGGCCTGCGTCTGTCCGGATTTGCACTCAATCAGGTCAAAGCCTTCAGAGTCCTCGCTAAGGAAATCGACTTCAAATCCACTCTGGTCACGCCAGAAGTAGAACTGTCGTCCACTGTCGCAGGCATAGTCCTTTTTCATGAACTCCAGCAGGACCCAGTTTTCAAACAGTGCTCCACGCAAGGGATGGCCTGACAACTCTTCTGTTGAACGGATGCCCAGGAGTCTGCAGGCGAGCCCCGTGTCGTAGAAATAAAGTTTTGGCGTCTTTATCAGACGCTTTCGAAAATTCGTGTGGTAGGGGTTGAGGCGAAACGCGATGAACCCAGCCTCTAACACACTCAACCAAGCTGCCGCTGTCTTCTGGTCGATACCGCAATCCGCACCGAGACGGTTCTGACTGACCAGTTGTCCGACAGAGCCTGCGCATAACCGGACGAATTGTCGGAATTGAGTACGGTCATGGACCTGCTTGAGTTGTTGAACATCGCGTTCGATATAGGTTTCAATATACGCATTCAGCCAGTGGACAGGCGAGACCGGCGCTTGGAAAAGGGAGGGATACCCCCCTTTGAATACCGCATCCCAGACCGAAGGGCTCCCCTGTGAAGCCGATGCCAACTCGAACTCTGCAAGCGGCAGCAAATGGATATGCGCGATACGTCCAGCCAACGACTGTGGGATACCCGCGTTCAGCGAAAACTGCTGAGAACCTGTGAGGATATACTGCCCACATTTCTGCGACCGGTCCAGAAGCCCTTGTAGATAGGAAAAAAGATGAGGCACTCGCTGAACCTCATCGAGGATAGCACCCTCTTTAAATTGAGCGAGGAAGGCTCGAGGGTCTGACAACGCGAAATCGCGTACGTCGGGATCTTCAAGCGTCACATACGTCTTTTTTGGAAAGGTCTTCTGCGCCAGCGTTGTCTTGCCGGACTGCCGGGGCCCGGTGATCGCGAGCGCTTTAAACTCCTTGATGAAGGTGGCAGCCTTGTTTTGTATCAGCCGTGAGATCATACCCGTCCTTGTCTAGTTAGGAAATTGATTCCTAGATTAACAAAGCTGACCCTTCCTGTCAAGCGGCCCCGCCTTCATTGCGATATTGAAGTGCTTAGACCTTCTCGGCTAAGGCCTCTTTATCTTTATCGGAGAGTGCGTCGATAGCCTTGTTGCAGTGCGGGCAGGTGCTGGTCGTATTCCACGGGAAGAGCTTGTTGCAGGACTTACACGTCCAGCGCGTCTTCTGTTCCGCAGCCACGGCCTCCATGCCGTCCTTCTTGATTTTCTCACAGGTGCGGCGCGCTACTTGACGGTAGAGCGGCTTCTCGTGGTGCTTCTTGAGTTTCTCACACGTGTCGAAATTCTCGCACAGGCCGCAGTTCGCCACCTTCTTCTTTTTAGCGCAGGTAAAGATCGCACACTTGGACTCCATGGCCGGATTCGTGCACCCCTTACACTTCTTGCCTTTCTTGTCGCCTGTCAGATGGAGCGCGCAAGCTGTACAGTAGATGCCGCAATAGGCGAAATCAAAGCTTTTCTTGTCAGACAGTTTGCCTCCTTCTGCGCCTCCGGACGTAGTTGTCGTGTCTTTCAAACTTTTTGCGTTACGGCTGGAGGACTCCGCTGCACCCAGAACACCCGCGCATCCCGCACATACACAACACGCCATAAATGTCCGCCGGTCCGTCGATCTTAAATTGCTCATACCCTAATCCTTCCTATTTTTTCTTTCTCTTTTGAGTTTTTGCGGGAATATTCTCCTCGGTGTCATCGCCTCCGCCGGCTGGGGCTGCATCTTTCATCAATGCTGTGAGTTTGGCCTGAAGCTCTTTCAGCTTTTCAGGTTGCGAGGAGGCAAGGTCTTTTGCTTCGCCGAGATCCGTGGAGAGATTATACAGTTCGTCATTCTTTTCTGAATGAACGAGCTTCCAGTCGCCCATGCGCAGGGCAGCCCCGCCGCGCTTGGTCGCGCAGATCAACAAAGCATCGTGCGGGGACTTGGCGCCCTGCGTCAGCACCGGCCAGATGTCGCGTCCGTCGAGCGGCAACTTCTGGTCGAGCGAACCGCCTGCGAGTTTGAGGAGGGTCGGATACCAGTCCACGCCTTGCAGCGGCTCGCTGATGGTCTTGCCCGCAGGAATGTGTCCCGGCCAAGAGGCGAAGGCGCAGACGCGGATGCCGCCTTCGTAGATCGTGCCCTTGCCCGCACGCAACGGACCGTTCGACGTCACCTTCCCGGGTGAGGGGCCGCCGTTGTCGCTGGAGAAGATGATCAGGGTATTGTCGAGGAGTCCCTTCTCCTTCAAGGCCGCAATTACCTGGCCGACAGCTTCGTCCATGGCTGAGACCATGCCGGCATATGTCTTGCGCACGCCGTTGAGGTGTCCGTAGGGCTTGAGGTAACTCTCTGGCACCTGATGCGGCGAATGAACCGCATTGAAGGGCAGGTAGAGGAAGAGCGGTTTCTCTGAGGTTTTCTCGCGGATGAGACGGCACGCCTCCTTTGCAATCAGGTGCGTGGAGTAGCCTTCGTCCTTGCAGGGCTGGTCGTCGCGGTGCCAGTCCAGTGTGTCGTCGCGCTTATGGGTGAAGTAATCAATCGCGCCGAACCAGTGTCCGTATTGATGGTCGAAGCCGCGTTTGGTCGGACGGTAGGCCTCCTGGAATTCACCCAGGTGCCACTTGCCGACAATGGCCGTCTCATAGCCTGCTTCGCGCAGGGCCTGCGGCAGAGTGCGCTCCTCAAGGCCAAGGCCCCAGGGCGCATGCGGACGAACAATCGTATAGACACCGGTGCGCGTCGGGTAACGTCCCGTCATCAACGTGGCGCGCGTGGGTGAGCAGACGGGCTGGACATAGTACGAGGAGAGGATCGTGCCAGCGTGAGCGAGCTTGTCGAGTTCCGGGGTGCGGATCTCTTTGCTCCCCATAAATCCGGCATCTTCGTATCCCATGTCATCGGCGAGGATGTAGAGGATATTGGGTTGCGCGGCATGGGCGGAGAATTGAGCTGTGCACAGCGCCAGCAAACACAAGAGCTTTTTCATTTAGCTTTGCCTTTCTGTTTTTTGTTAGCAGCGTTCTTGCCGGTCCAAACACCAGGAGGCTCGGGGGTGCGGCCTTGGTCATTGGACGCCTCGATCCATTTTTCCAACACGCCGCGCAAGCGGTTCATTGTTTCCTGATGTTCAGGAAGAGCTGCGAGATTTCGAATTTCAAACGGGTCCGCCTGGAGATCATAGAGCTCCTCTGCAGGCATCTTCGGGTTACAGAGAAAATCTTGCGCGGGCGTCAGGGTTCCTGCTGCATGGAGTTCCTTCAGGAGGTTCCAGACCGGGTACTGCCGCTCTTTGTAGGCGTTTGCTGAGAGGAAGGGCGTTTCAGGCGTGAAGTTCTTAATGTAGCGGTATTGGCTGTCACGCACAGTGCGGATGCGCATCACGGTCTCATCGCAGCGGTCGCGTCCCCAGAAGACATACTGCTTGGGTTCGCCAAAGATCGGACGGCCTTGCATCTTGGGTGGCACAGGTACGCCGGCAATGGCGAGCGTGGTCGGCGCAAGATCAATGCCCTCCAGTAACCGGTCGTTCACGGTGCCGGGCTTGAACCAGTCCGGCGCGGTTAATGCGTTTGGCCAGCGGATCATGAGCGGCACGTGCAGTCCGCTCTCGTAACAGAACTGTTTGCCGCGGACGTGCGCCTGGCCGTTATCGCCGAAGAAGATGACGACCGTGTTGGTCGCGAGTCCATCGCGTTCCAGTTGCTGCAGGACCAGGCCGATTTTGCGGTCGAGTTCGCTCACGTCATCCAGGTACGCCGCCCAGTCCGCGCGCGTCACCGGGTGGTCGGGATAGTAGGGGGGGAACTCGACCTTGGCGGGATCAGCTTTCTTGGGTCCGTGGAACGCGCGGTGGGTCTCATGGAAATTGATCTGTGCGTAGAATGGCTGATGAATCTTGAGATCATTCCAGTCGGCGGAGTCAAAAGGTTTGCCCTCATACGTGAAGTTCCAATCCGTCTTGCCCGTGCCCTGGAAGCCGCACACAACAGGGAGCGTTTTGATGTTCGCTGTGAAGTAGCCTGCTGGGCGCAGCCAGTCGGTCAGCACGCGCACGCCCTCGGGTAAGGGCTTCTTGTTCACAGTCCGGTGATTGTGGGCGCCGATGGTGATGGGGTACATGCCGGTCATGAATCCGGACCGGCTTGGGGAGCAGACATGTCCGTTGTAGCAGTGCGAGTAGCGCACGCCCTCGCTGGCAAGCTTGTCGAGATTGGGCGTCGCGACTTCTTTTGTGCCATAACAGCCCAACTCCGTGCCGAGATCCTCGCCGATGAGCCAGAGAATGTTTGGACGCTGTGCGGCATGGACGCTGATGATTGATGCAATCAAGATGAAGAGCGACAGGGTGTGTTTCATGGAGCCTCCGATATTTCAACTGTGCGAAAAGTGTACACGACCCAGTTCATTCTGTCGATGCCAGAGGTGTTGGGATTTGATGAAAAAGGCGTCCCCCTACAAAGGGGACGCCTTGAATTGAATAACCCCGTCCTTAAGCCACTGATAAAAGGCCGCATTTGCGGACACTTGTTACGCTGCGACGGACAAGTAGAAATGAGGGTTGCTAAAATATAGAGCGGAATAGGGAGCGTAGTTAAAATCACCATTTTTTTGGAGACGGGGCTTGATTCATTTGCCCTCCCCAGTATAATAGAGATCAACTATGGGCTCCGGCATGTCGCCGAAGAGGCATAGTGGATGTTAGCGGGACAAAATGATGAAAAAAACGATGGTGCTTGTTTTGGGATTGGGGTTCACTTTGCTGACATACGCCGGGGAACGGGTCGCGTTGTGGCCGGAAGGAAAGATTCCGGACTATCAGGCCCAGCAGATCGCGGCGACGACCCAGGAGGTGAAAGCGCCGGGATTCAAGGCTGCGGAAAATACGATGCCGCATCTCGACTGGTGCGAGGCGCCGACGACGAATAACGGCGCCTGCATGGTTCTCATTTCCGGCGGCGGCTATCAGAATTGCTGCGACGGGGTGTGGATTGACCGGGTTGCGAAGCGGTTCACCGAACTCGGTTTCGTCTGCGTGAACCTCACCTACCGCACGCCGCGTCCGCAGGGGTTGCCCATCTACCAGAGCGCCTGGGCTGACGGGCAGCGCGCCATCCGTCTCGTCCGCAACGATGCGAAGAAGCGCGGATTCGATCCGGAGAAGATCGGCGTATTCGGTTTTTCAGCAGGCGCGCACCTGACGGTTTTGCTCGCCACAAGCGCGCTCACGCCGGCCTACGCACCGGTCGACGGACTCGATCCCCTTCCCTGCCACGTCAACTGGGCGGTACCGATCTACACCGCCTACGCGCTCACGGACGGACTCACCGGCCCCAACACACGCAAGGGCGACGCGATCGACGCCAAGCTCTCGGAAGTGTTCAAGTTCGACGCGAAGACCTGTCCGATGGCGCTCTTCCACGGCGGGACGGATATCTATTCGCCGATCGGCTCCACGCAGATCTACCGCCAGCTCCGCAGGATGAAGATCCCGGCCGAGATCCATCTCTTCGCGGACCGTTCGCACGGGTTCATGGGCGACGCGAACAAGGGCGAGGACGGTACCGCCTACGATCACTGGTTCGACCGTGTCGCCGAGTACATGCGGCAGATGAATTTTGACGGGCGTCTTGGCGCGGAAGAGGATCTCATGGCGCGTTATCCGAACGACAGCGTGCGCGGCCACACCAGCAAGGAGCCCCTCTGGCCGGAAGGCAAGATGCCGGATGTGCAGTCAAACCAGTGCCAGCCTTATCTTGAATGGCACCTGCCGAAAACGCTTAAGACGAAGGCAATTCAGATCATCTACTCGGGCGGCAGCTACATGGGCAACGATCCCAACGGATTTGAAGTCGCGCCGGCGCGTCGTTACCTGAACGAGAAGGGCATGGCTGTGGTGACGATGAAATATCGCACGCCGCGTCCTCAAGGCGGGCTGGCCAAGCATGTGACAGCCTGGCAGGACGTGCAGCGCGCCATCCGCATCGTCCGCAGCCAGGCTGCGGCAAAGGGACTCGATCCCGACCGCATCGGCATCATGGGCTCCTCGGCCGGAGGACACCTGACGCTCATGGGCGCGACCAGCTCGAAAAGCAGCTCCTACGGGCCGATCGATGACGTGGACAAGCTGCCCTGCAACGTGCAGTGGGCGGTCGCGATCTATCCGGCGTACGCGCTCACGGACGGCGGAAACGCTCCGAACGCGAAGGGCGGCAACGAGGACGACGCGGAACTCGTCCCCGAATTCGCGTTCGACCCCGGGACCTGCCCGATCCTGTTCATCCACGGCGACGCCGACGGCTGGGCGGCGATGAATTCGGTGAAATGCTGGGAGCAGCTTCGGCGGATGGGGATCCAGTCCGATCTCCACACGCTTGTCAAACGCGGGCACTGTTTTCAGAGGAAGGCCGCCCCGGACACGGGCAGCTATACCTGGATGGGGCGCATCTGGGAATTCATGAACCACAAGGGGTTCAATAAGTAGGAGTAAGATTACGGTCATGACAGCGATCACAATCTGGAGGGCGAACGTCCCCGCGAGCCGCCGGTCCTAGCGTGGCCATGCCCGCTTTCCGGTCCATGCATATAAGCGGCGTCGCGCGGAATACCGCTTGCCGCACGCACTCCATGACCGCCGCTACGCATGCAGGGGACGCGTCATGCGGACGAATCGCTGACGCACACTTGTTCAGTCGGCTTTTATTAAAACAAGGCTGTGCTTCCCCTCGCGGCGTGATATGATGGTTTACATGGATGCAGCAAGTGTATGCCAAATCAGAGCGGTCGCGTGTTGGGCGGCAGAGGGGGTGAGGCGATGCGTGCGAAACGCATGAGAAATGAAGAGAGAGATGCTAGTGTCTCGATGTCCCGATACGATCCCCGAGCGCTATGTCAAGTCAAAGGCGGGGTGAAAGGGAGCGGGGCGGACCGGAAGGTGGTTTTTCGCCGCCGGGCGTTGACGGGCGGCAAAAGCCGTGAGATTCAGATGTGTATAGGAACATTATATTATAATGAAAATTGAAAAATCTAGCGGAGTGACGGAATCCGAAAGACTACTGGCACAGCTGTGTAACAAGGTTTTTTTGAGCTTCTGGTGTTATCCCAATCCGTGGAAGGATGATGGGAAGGAACTGTGTGATGTGTTGGCCGTTTTTGAGAACACAGTTTTCTTGTTTTTTGATCGGGAAAGTCGTGTGTTGGACAATGCTGATGCGGACAATTGTCTGACTCTGTGGCAGCGCTGGAAAAGGAAGACCATCGATGACCAAATTCGCACTGCCACTGGTGCGGAACGTTATGTCCGGGGTGGTGGAAACATCTGGTTGGATTGCTCCAAAACTGTTTCATTGCCTGTAACATTTGACAAACAATCTGTAACAATCTACAAGATCATCGTCGCGCATGGGGCGAAAGACGCATGCCTGAAAGACTCTGCAAACAACATAACGGGGAGTGTCGCGGTCTCATACGGCGATGCCAGCGAAAACAGCACTTTAGAGGATATCAATCCGTGGCCATATCTTGTTCATCTTGATAAAAACAGCCCTGTTCACATCTTGGACGACGAAACACTTCCTCTTCTTCTGAACGAACTTGATACAATTACGGACTTTATCTGGTATCATAAGGCCAAAGAAACGGCCATTGAAAAAGTTGATGGCCTTATTTATTGTGGGGAGGAGGATTTGCTCGCCCATTACTATTCACAATATGATGAAACAGCCAAAAGACATTTTATTGGGGAAAAACCACAAAACAATACGACCATAGATGCGCAAAAAAAATCGACGCACCGGAAATTTGTCGGGATAGAGGAGGGAATATGGCAAACCTTCTCAAAACTTCCCCCTTATCAAAGAAAAAAACAAGACGACTTGCATTCGTATCTTTGGGATGAAATTATCGAAACGACATGTCGAAATGCTCTACATGGATCTTTAATAAGTGATCGCGATCTGCTCACCGTAGGTAATTGTGGTGCCGCTTTTGTCATGGCAAAAGAGCCTCGGGTCGCGCGACGCATGTTGTCACAGCACATTGATGAAGCGATCACGAAATTTCCAAGTCCCGAGCCGCAGTGCCTGGGAGGCCTCACCAGAAATCTAACGTTTATGCAATCGTTTTGGCCCAATGTAGCATACGTCTTCCTTCAACTTTGGTTTCCCATGAACACTATGCAAACGGACAATATTGAGAGACGGAAACACCTTCTGCACGTGGCTTGTGGTGCCGCAAAATTGAAGTTTCCACATCTACAGAAGGTTGTCGGCATTGTTATCGAAAGGCAAGAATTCGCGGGAGACACGCAAATTCTATTGGAATGTTCAAACTGGACTGACGAACAACAGCGGTTCTACGAAAAGGAAAACGAACTTCCAGAATGTCGGTTTTTCCTGTCAAATCCGCTTATCGTTAATGTCACCACTCACAATTTTCCCGATGTTGATGAACCGAAAGTTGTCGCAAATCTTGGGGTTTTATGAGCGTTAATGCATTGGCTGTTTTTTAGTGTCGTGTATCCACCGCGTGTTGTCCAGAAAATCTGCAAGGCATGCAGCGGCTAAGAGGTCACTCATCCTAGAGCAGGAGTCAAGAATGGCGGCAGGGGTCGCTCATAGTTGAACATTGTACATTTATCTGGGACGAGTGCTGAGATAGACGGCTATCGGCTGAATGCGTGGGGGAGAAGCGGGAGAGGCGAGTTAAGCGGGATAAGCTGGGGAAGCACGATAAGTGGGAGAGAAAAACGGTCAACGCTGAACGTTCAACGCTCAAGGAGAGAGGGGAGAAACTCCGAACGTCGAACGTTTAACGCTGAACACTGGAGAGAAGGTGGACGTGCGCCTCAAGACGCGTATCTCCTGTCCCATTTGTCCCCTGCACCTGCCTCGCAAAAGGTTCAGGAGAAAATATTGGGAAAGCAGGGTGAAGTGCCGGTCGAGCGTATAGAGGCGGAGGTGATGTTGCCGCGCATGTTGCGCGATGAGCAGATCCGGAAGGCCCACCTTGTTGATGCCGTTCCGCTGACAAACTGTCTTTTCAAGAGATCTTCCGGCAGATCAAGCGTTGTCCTCATGGCCGCCTCCTTCATATGCACATCTCATGCGATTTATGCAGATCGTTTGCCGTACCTGCGTGTGCTTGTCCATGCGTTCTTCTGCCGACGGATGCCGCTTGCCTTTTCGATAAAATCATACTATAGTGTGATTCACATTCACGGAATTTGGAGGCGAAAGAACAACGCCAAGGGATAAGGATACAACGATGAAACGACTGATGATGCTCATGATCGGTGCGGCGATGATCTCGGGGTGTTGCACGGTCTGTAACGGGCCAAAGCATTCGGGAACGACGTTCGTGAAGGAGGCGCTCGCCCCTTACGTTGAAAGCGGACAGCTTCCCGGCGCGATCAATGTCGTCTACAAGAACGGTCTGCAGGAAAACGCCTGCGTCGGGTACGCCGACGTCGCGGCGAAGCGTCCGATCACCATGGACGACGTCTACATGCAGTGCTCGCAGACAAAGGGCTTCTGCGGCGTGACCATCGCCATCCTCGTCGAGGAAGGCAAGATCACGCTCGACGATCCTGTTTCGAAATATCTGCCGGAGTTCGCGGAACTCTGGATCCATGAATCCACCTCGAACGGCGTGAAGCGACTCGTCAAGGCGAAGAATGCGCTCACGATCCGCATGGCCTTGAACCACACCGGCGGATTCCCGTTCGAGATCTGTGCAAAGCAGGGTAACATCAAGGGCGGCGGCTGGTCCGGCGGCGCGCCGCTCCGGCAGACGGCGGCAATCGCGGCGGCGTGTCCGCTGCTCTTCGAGCCTGGCACAAAGGTGCAGTATTCCAACACCGGCATCGACATCGGCGCGGCCATCGTCGAGGTGGTGACCGGCAAGCGCTGGGAGGATTTCCTCAAGGAACGCGTCCTGGATCCGCTCGGCATGACGTCCAGCACGTTTCGGCCGACCGACAAGCAATTGAAGACACAGGTGGAGATGTACGACTGCGTGAAGGATGCACCTGCGAAGTACCGCGTACAGAACGAGATGCAGCAGCGTCCCTACAACGACGAGCACATCTTCGCATCGGCGGGCGCGGGGCTCTGGACGACCGCGAACGACCAGGTCAAGTTCTACAAGATGCTCATGAATTTGGGCGTGGGTGATAACGGCGTGCGGATCCTCAAGGAGGAGACCGTGAAGGAAATTCTCGCGAAGTCGACGCGTCCGAAAGGCTTGGGCGGTTATTCGCTCGGGCTCTCCGCACCGGAGGAAGACAAGGAAGACGCCTGGTTCGGGCATGGCGGCGCGTGGGGCACCAACTGCATGGTCAACTGGCACCGTAAGGAACTGAAGCTCTGGGCCGTGCAGCTCTGCGGCGGTCCGCGTCCCTGGGACAAGGCGCGCACGGAGGCTGAGGACAAGTTCTTCAAGTACGCGGTCGACAACTCCGGCGCTGACGCCTACACCGGACGCGTCAAATGAGGCTCTAGTTCGTATTGACGGGGCCGATATAGCCGGTCGACAGGACGACGTCATCGAAGCAGACGCTGTTCTGTTTCGGATTGTCATGGATGTAGACGCCCAGCGTCATGCGCTTGATCCGGACCTCTTCGCTCTTGCGCCACTGGATGCCGGTGAAGTGCCCGTAGAGCTTTCCGTCGACCCACGCGGCCTGCTCGCCGTTATCCTTGCCCGGATCGTTCACCTTCAGCATGATCTCGAAGCACGTCCATTTCCCACGCTCCGGAATAAACTGACGGGAGGGGAAGAACTGGTTGCCCCAGAACTTACCCTTCATGTTGGGGTCTTCCTTCATCGACGGGAAGTAGGAGTAGAAGTTCATGGCGCCGGGCGCCGCATTCTTCCCCCAAGCGCGCCACGGCTCGAAGCGTGACGTGAAGCGGTCAAACCCCGTGGGCCGGGTGCCTGCTCCGCCCATGCCCGCGTACTTGTCGGTTCCGCTGACGCCGGCCAGGCCGCAGAAGTGCATCAGGTTGCCCTGGTCGAAGTCCGCATCAAATTTGCAGTACCAGCGGAAGTGGACCTTGTCGTAGCCCGGCGCGAACCAGTAGCAGAGGGAGGTTGTCGCCCCTTGGCCCTTGTCCAGGACATAGCGCAGTGAGGATTTCCCGTGACAGACTTCCGCCGTGTTCGTATCCAGGAGGAGTCGCCCTTCCTTGAGACCGTAGAGGTCAAAGAAACGATCGGCCCAGGTGGCGGACTCGAAGTCTTCTGTGAGAAAGACCTTCCCCGGCGACTCCAGGGCCCGGAGCGCATCCGGATTTTTCAGCGTCTGCTCCGTCACGTCCTGGCCGCACGGCACCATGGACTGTGCAATCCCGAGCACGGGAATCAATACTATGCCTAAAAGGCTGATCGCGAGTGTTTTCATGGTTTCTTTTCCTTCCATCCCTGCGCATCTCGAAACTCGGGGAAGTGCAGTTTGGGCTTCAGCGTGTATTTTAGGGCGGGGGCGATTGTGGTGGGAGCATCCTGCTCCCGCACAAGGGAGCTGGAAGCTCCCCCTACTTTCTTCGCTGCGAGGGGGGTTCATGATTCGCCTCTGGGGTTTGATTGTAGCGGGAGCATCTTGCTCCCGAACAAGGGAGCTGGAAGCTCCCCCCACTTTCTTCGCTGCGAGGCGGCTCATGATTCGCCTCCGGGGTTTGATTGTAGCGGGAGCATCTTGCTCTAGCGCAGCAGCGCGTTAGCGCACCAGAGCACCGGTGCCTGGCCATGGAAATCGCCGGTCTTGCGCGGCCGGGTGAGGTAGTACTGGATGTCGGTCTTCTGTCCCGTGCCGATGCAGATGTCGGTCAGCTCGGCCTTGTCGTCGAGGTGTTTCACGAGGGCGAGCCAGCCCTTCTGCGCGGCAGGCCCGTAGGTGGCCTTGTCGAGCCACCCGCGTTTCACACCGGTGATGAAGGCGTAGGTGAACATGGCCGTGCAGGAGGACTCCTCGTAGGACTCCGGATGGTCGATGAGCTGATGCCACATGCCATCTGCCCCTTGATGGGCCAGCAGGCCTGCCATCATCTTCTTGTAGCCTTTCATGAGGCGGGCATAGTGGGGCGAGGATTCAGGCACCACTTGCAGCGCATAGGCCATGGATGCCGCAACCCAGCCGTTGCCGCGACCCCAAAAGAAATGAAAATCAGGTCCGTGGAAGAAGAGTCCGTTGGGCTGCTGCAACTTGTCGAGGTACGCGTTCAAAAAGAGTCCGGCGCGCTCTGCATAAAGGGGCTCCTGCGTGGCGCGGTTCGCCTGGGTCAGCAGCGCTCCGACCATCCACATGTCGTCGATCCACCAGCGGGTCTCTTGCGTCAGTCCGTTCTCCAGCAGCGGCGCCTTCCACTGCGCATCCACCAAGCGCTTGCCGAGGGAAAGGTAAGACGGGTTCTTGGTTTGGAGATAGATCTCGAAGGGGACGATGCCGAAGACGCTGTGATCGACATGGGCCTGGTTGGGCACGAGTTGCTTGTCCCCCTCCGGCGTGATGATCGGCGCATAGTGGGCGACCAGGCTCTTCAGCAGCTCGCTGTCCTTGGTCAGCCCGGCGAACTGCAGAGCCCCCATCGCGGCGCAGGCCTCGGCGTAATGGATCGTGTTGTTCTTGTAGACCATGTGCGGACGTGAGAGCAGGTTATCCGCCAGCCGCTTGCCGACGATCTCCGGCGAAGCCCCGGCTGGATAGCTCATGAACGGCGCGCTCACGGGAGGAACGGCAGCATCAAGAGCAGGCCCCTGCAGATAAGAACAGGAGGTGCAGCAGGTCAATAAGAGCGAGGCAACGCCGATGGAATAATAAGATGGCATTTGTTTTTTCATAATTATTTCTTCTGCTTCTTGGCTGTTTTCTTTTCCTGCTTCTTCTCTGCTTTGGGCTCAGTGGGATAAAGCGTCACGGGATTTTCAGCGATGCCCGGCGGACGGCGCGCGGTGGGGTTGTCGCCGCCGATTTCTGCTTCCTTCTTCGTGATCAGCGCGGTGAGCATCGCAACGATCTCCGGGTTTTTCTCGGAGACATCCGTGGTCTCTCCGATATCGGCGTCGAGGTTGTAGAGGCGCGGATTCTTCATCTCCTGCTTGGCGGCACCCATGGTCTCGTTCTGTGGCTTGACCGCGAGTTTCCAAGGGCCCTGACGCACGGCCTGGAGATTGTAGCCTGCAAAATAGTAGTGGGCTTCGCGCTGTGTTTCCTGGGTCTTGCCGAGGAGGACGCTGGAGATGTCGCGTCCGTCAATGACAGGCTCTGCTGGCACCTTGCCGCCTGCGAGTGCGACGAAGGTCGGTAGCAGGTCGATCGTGCCTGCTACTGTATCGCAGACGGTTCCGGCTGGAATATGGCCGGACCAGCGCACGATTGTCGGCTCGCGGACGCCGCCTTCGAAGGTGCCGCCCTTGCCGCCGCGCAGCGGGAGCGCGCATCCGCCGTCAGACTTCTTCACGAGCCAGGGGCCGTTATCGCTTGTGAAGACGACCACGGTCTTCTCATCGAGACCCAGTTCCTTCAATGTATCCATGACCTGTCCGACCGACCAGTCGACCTCTTCGACCCAATCGCCGAAGCGTCCGTTCTGGGACTTGCCTTGGAACTTTTTACCCGGGTGGATGGGCGTGTGGACGGCTGTGTGAGGGAAGTAGAGGAGGAAGGGCTTATCCTTGTTGTCGCGGATGAAGGTGGTTGCCTCCTTCACATAGAGCTCAACAATCCCGTCCTGGTCGTCCTCCTTCAGCAGGCGGTCGACCTTCTCGTTGCGCATCAGAGGGACAACAGATGCGCTGTCATCCTTGGGTTTGCGTTGCATGTCGTTGGAGTAGGGGATGCCATAGTAGAAGTCAAAGCCCTGTTTAGTGGGCAGGAACTGAGGCTGGTCGCCGAGGTGCCACTTGCCGATGCAGGCGGTGGAGTAGCCCTGCTCCTTGAGGCGTTCGGCCATGGTGAATTCTTTGGGGTTGAGTCCCTGAGGGCACGCGGGGAAGAAGACACCGGGAACGGAGACGCGCGCGCCATAGCAGCCGGTCATCATCTGCGCGCGCGAGACGGAGCAGACAGGTGCGGCGTAGAAGGAGGTCATCTTCATGCCGTCCTTCGCCATCTTGTCGAGGTTGGGGGTCTTCTGTTTTGTGGCGCCGAAGGGGCCGATGTCCGCATAGCCCATGTCATCGATGAAGATGACGACGAAGTTTGGTTGTGTGGCTGCGAGGCTTGAGAATCCTAGCCATGTAGCGCACGCGACAGTTGCAAACACCTTCTTTTGAATGTGCATGATCTTCCCCCTTTGTTGATAAAATGTCTCTGCTTATGCGTTCTTGCGGATATCCAGAAAGAGTTGCACCCCTTCGCTCTCGGTGGTGATATGAATCTCTTCGGCTGGAATGCCGGCTTTCGTCGCAAGGGCAATCAGCTCCTCTTCGGATCTGAGGATGAGCGACCAGCCCCCGAACTCCATGTAGGCGCGCGTGGGGTTATGCGTGGAGAAGTTGCCGATGGTCAGGAGCCCGTCTGGCTTCATGCAGTGGCGCAACCTCCGCGTCATCAAGACAAAGAGTTGATCATTGAAGTAATCGAAGAGTCCTGCAGCCCAGACCAGGTCAAACGTCTTCTTGGGGAGATGCCGAATGACATTGGCGAGGCGGAAATCCACGGACGCCGGCCATTTGGCGCAGAGGCTGCGTGCATGCTGAATGGCTGTCTCATCTTGGTCGAGGCAGGTAAAGTGCACGCGAGTATCGGGGTGGTGTTCAAGATAATCACTGATGTCGCGAGCCGGACCGCAGCCCACGACCAAGACCTCGATGGGGCCTGTCTCCCGCGTGCTGACCAGGGCATTGAGGCGGGTGCGGAGGCAGGCGATCCGATTCCGGACGGCCTTGGGCGCGTGGCGGCTGTGAAAGTAGATGTCCCACTTGCGGAGCTTCGGGTCCGTGCTTATCCAGCGCGTGTACATCCGGTCAATGATCTCCCAGTCGCCATGATAGCCATGGGGTTTCAGAAAGACAAAACCTTGCATGGTGTCTCTGGAGCCTGCCACACCGAAAGCATCCCAGATGGTTTTGATTTGCTCCTCGGTGATGGCCCCGCTCCGATAGTCGGCCATAGCGGCTCTGAACCAAGCGTCCAGTTCGTCATACTCCTCTTCATTAGGGCCGCCCCGTTGAACCATGTCGTGAATATACTTGATGCGTTGCTTCATAATCGTGATAAACTTTCTACTCGCGGTGGGTGGCCTTTTGAAGGTGGCCGAACTAAAAACGTGGTCAGTTTCTCGTTTTCTTCCATGCAAAGCAAGCCGAAAAGCAGAAAAGGAGTGAAAGTTTCTTTTTTTTAATTATTCAAGGCTATTTGAAGAGCTTTTGAACGAAGTAATAGAGCGCTTGCTTCCATTCCGCCGGTTCATGATTATAGTCGGTGACGTGCCACACATGCGGCACGCTGTGTTGCTGGAGGTAGTCATGGAGCCCTTGGCTGATGTAGATCAGTCCGTCCTTGTTGCCGCAGGAGAGCCAGAGCAGTTTGAGTTCTTTGGCGGCTTCCGGTTTGGGAAGGAGTTCAGCGGAGGGCTTCGTGTTTGGCGCGGAGGAGAAACCGCCCACCCAGGCGAAGCTGTCCAGATGCCCGAGGCCGAAGTTCAACGATTGTCCGCCGCCCATGGAGAGTCCGGCCAACGCGCGGTTTGTCCGGTTCGTGTACGTGCTGTAACGTGCTTCGATGGCTGGGATGAGATCCTCCAGCAGATCTTTTTCAAATGTTGCGAAGGCTGGTGCGGCAGCAAAGATGTCCCCCTCTGGACGGTCATTCTTCTGTGCACGGCCATTCGGCATGACAATGATCATGGGGTTGGCCTTGCCCTCGGCGATCAGATTGTCAAGCAGGATATCCGGCGCGGCGAACCGGTTCCATTCGTTTTCGTCCCCGCCGATGCCATGCAGCAGGTAGAGGACCGGATATTTCTTCTCCTTCGTGTAGCCCGGCGGCGTGTAGACCAGCATCTTGCGCCGGGTGCCAACGGTCTTCGAGTCATAGTCGATCATCTCCAGCTTTCCCTGCGGAATCGCCTCGCGTTTCAGATCCCAGCCTGCGGGCGGAGCAGGGAACGCAGGCTTGTCATCCTCCTTTAACGCGATGCGTCGTCCGAGTCCGCGCGGTTCGTTGTTGACCCTCCGTGGGTTTTGTGGCGCTTTAACCTCTTGAGCTGAGACGGTCCAGGACACGGTCAGCGCTAAAACAAGTGCGATTGTTTTCATGTGCATTCCTTGTTGAAAAACCGTTTTGTATAGAGGAGGAAGACCAGCACCAGGAGGACCCAGAAGAGGCAGACGTACGTCAGGCTGTGTGACTGCGTGAAAGACATCTTTCTCATGATCTCCAACTGCTGGGCAGGGAAGTTCACTTTTTCGTAGAACTCCATCAGGGTGATGCGGGAGAAGGTGATGGCGCAGGAGGCCCCCCAGAGCACGGCCAGACCGGCTGCGCACCACCACGCCTTCAGATCCAGCCGATAGAGTCCCCGTGTGATGTAGACGAGCAACACGAGAAAAATAAGGGCGATCCCTGCGCCGGCAACGCCGGTGACGATGGTGCCGAAGAAGGGGACGGCCCAGCCGTATAACCCCATGAAGGGCAGGGAGGCTGCACAGCAGCCGGTCATGAGGACCAAGGCCAAGACAGGGAGCGGGCATTTATCGGTCCAGCGGACGACGGGATCACGCTGCTCGCAGGTCGCCTGGGTGTTCTTGCTTCCATAGAAGAGGATGAAGGCTCCGGGGATAAGGATGTAAATAATGGCCATGAAGCCGAAGGTGACATATTTGACGATGGTGACGACATTGGCGGGCATCTGGCCGTCCTTGCTCATCTGCTCATACATATCAGGCATGAACAGCAGCATAAAGAGCATGCCCGCGATTCCGCTGATGAGCCAGAGCCATGAGGCGACCAGACAGAGGGCGCGCGCCCACCGCCGCGCCTGAATGGAGCCGATCCCCATCCAGATGAACCAGATGGCCAGGAGCACGTAGACGAGCAATCCCGGGATCATGGCGCGCGCGCTCAGGGCCTCGTCCGCCCCCTTGTCCATGACAGCCGCAGCCAGCATACCCATGATCATCAGGGGGACGAACAACGCGCACAAGGCGCCCATGGCGATCTGGATCGCACCAAAGATGGCCAGCCCGGTTTTCCGGTCCTTGTAAGGAACGGGGTTGATGGTGTTCTCATTCGTTGTCATCGCTTGCCTCTTTCTGTTTGATGTGTTTCAAGACGCTCCAAAGCTCAACGCTTCATATTTAACCACAAAGCGCACAAAGAACACAAAGAAAAAGATTCAAAGCAAACTTTGTATTTTCTCACGGGAGGGATGCGTTCCAGGCCATGACGAGTTTGAGGAGGCGGGCGGTGATGTCGGGCTGGGCGGTGGCCAGGTTGTTGGCCTCTGCGGCATCGGTCGTCAGATTGTAGAGCTGTACGTTTGAGCCGTCGAGATCAACCAGGAGTTTCCATTGTCCATCGCGGACAGCCAAGTCGGCGTTGCGTTCTCCGAAGGCTTCCTTCCGGTCTGGAGGGCGCTTCCAGAAGATCGGCGCTGCGCGTCCGGTTGCTGCAGTTCCGAGTAGGGCTTCCTTTACGTTTTCGCCATCCAGTTTGGCTTCAGCAGGAACGGAAATTCCCGCGAGCGAATAGAGCGAGCGGTTGATATCCACGGAGGAGAAGATTGCGCTTTCATTCTTGGTTCCTCTTATCTGCTGCGGTTGATATCCGGGTGCCCACATGATGAGGGGCGAGCGGATGCCGCCCTCGTACAATAAGCCTTTGAATCCTCGGAATCCTTTGGCGGTGCCCGCGCCTGGCTCGTAGCCATTATCAGAGGCGATCATCACGACTGTATTGGTGCGGAGGGCTTCGTTATTCCGGATAAAGTCAAAGAGTACGCCGAGTTGGGCATCCATGTTTTCGAGCACGCCGATGTACAGGTCGCGCTTTGATCCTGTGCCTGCTTTGCCTGCTGGCGGCGAGTAGGGGGAGTGGACATCGTCCGGCCAGAGGTTGATGAAGAAGGGCTTCTTCGCTTCTTGCGTTTTTTTCATGAATGCGATGCCTCGGCTGACAAAGCGTTCCGTGACTTCGTGACGGGGCGCCCACTCGATTTTTCCGCGGCCCAGTTTCTCGCTGCCCATGCCCAGAGCGTTCTTCTTCGCAGGCCGCCCGTCCACGCCGCCCATGACCGGCAGGACGCGGTCGCCCAGTCCCTCGAAGTTGGTCAGAGATTCATCAAAGCCGTACTCCGAAATCAAGGGGGCTTCCCCCACGTCGCGCTGGCCGCCCAGATGCCACTTGCCGAAGTGTCCTGTGGCATAACCCGATGACTGGAGGGCGCGTGCGATGGAAGGGGCCTTGGGGTCTAGCCACTGCGCCATGCCGCGCTTCGTGTTTTCCTGGCGGGCAGCCAGGTAGGAGGTGATCTTCCAGCGTTGGGGGTACTGGCCTGTGAGTAAGGCGCAGCGTGAAGGCGAGCAGATCGGCATGTTGACATAGAACTGAGTAAAGCGGATGCCCTCCGCGGCCATGCGGTCGAGGCAGGGCGTCTTGGCTTCGCCTGCGAAACAGCCGATGTCTGTATAGCCCATGTCATCGATAAAGACACAGACGATGTTGGGGCGAGGGGCGGCCAGGCTCATGCTGGCGAAGAGGAGGGCGGGCAGAAGTAAGCGTGTGGTCATGGGGCTCCTTTAATGCAGGCCAATAATGGCCTGCGGCGGTAACATGGGCAGCGGCAGTAACGGCAGCGGCGGGGTTAATGCAGGCCAATAATGGCCTGCGGCGGTAACGGCAGCGGCGGGGTTAATGCAGGCCAATAATGGCCTGCGGCGGTAACACGGCGGTATTGCCCTGCTCTATCGCGCTGCACCAGCTATTCATTTCGAGGCAGGCTTCACGGGTCAGGGGCGTTTTCTGGCCCGTGAACGCTGCACACGATAGTATCAAAAGGCGGCCTTGCGCGCACAGGTCAAAATAAGCGCCGCTCGGTTTATAAAGAGGAGGAAAGCCCTCGTGCTTCAGCACAATCACGCTCCCGCCTTCTTCGATTGCCGTGGCGACCATCTCTTTCTCGCCAGGTGAAATAAAGGGCGAGATCAAAACCGCCCCTTGCTGGATGGCTTCCCGGAAAAAAGCCTTCTTCGCATGGATCTCTGTGGGGGTGGCGGAGCGCGAAACGCGGATTGCCAGGCGGAGGGGCTTGTCGAGGAGGAAGGGGTTTCCAAACCCCCTCCAGGGACGCGCTTTCGGCAGATTCGGGGAGGACAGATGGTCCAGGCGTGTAAACAGGTCAGGGTGCTCTTTCTTGAGACAATAGCGCCGCGGGTTGTCGCGGATATAGGCACTGTACGCCTTGATGCTCTTGACCTGAAGGGAAACCAAGTCATGGAAGCCATCCTGAAAGACAGAGAGGTCAGGGTCCAGGCTCAGGCGACGTAACGCGGAGGTGATTCCGCTCTTGAAGCCGCGCACAATTGCGCTCAAGGTGCGGGGGAGCTTTTCCTTCGCAAAGAGGATGCCATGGAGATGATCGGGCATGACGCAGAGTTCCTGCGCTTCGATCTGGGGTGTGAAGAATGGCATTTTATGCCAGGCCTCGATAACATGGCTGCCTTCGGAGGAGAGCTGAACAGCGTTGTCTTTGCAACTGCCAAAGAGGTTGCGGCGCGGGGCTGTTACAAGGGTGATCATGTAAAACCCCGCGCCTGTATAGTCATGCCATTCGGCGCGGATGCCGGCTCGCTTATAAGGGGGCATGGGGCTCCTTAATGCAGGCCAATAATGGCCTGCGGCGGTAACATGGGCCAATAATGGGCAGCGGCGGTAACTCAATGCCTGCCAATAATGGCAGGCGGCGGTAACGGCAGGCGGCAGTAACAGGGCAGGCGGCGTTACTGCCGCAGGGCGTTATCGCCCTGCATTAAAGGCCCTGGCCGCAGCACTTCTTGTACTTCTTGCCGCTGCCGCAGGGGCAGGTGTCGTTGCGGCCGATGTTGCGCATGTCGCTCTTAAACTGGGGTGACTGTTGACGGGGCTTGTTGGACATGTGCTCCAGCATAGCGTCGAAGTTTGCAACAGCGGACTGCGGCACGTCGGCCGAGATCTGCCGCGCGGCTGTCTCGGGTGGCTGTTCGCCGCCTGCAAGCATGTTCATGTCCGCATGCGTGGTCTGAATGCGTGTGGGCGACTGGGCCATCATGCGCTGGTAGTTCTGCACCGTGGTGGCACGGAAGACCGAGGTCGCAACCTCGGTCTTGATCTGCGTCATCAAGGCTTCGAACATGCCAAAGGCTTCGCGCTTGTACTCGACGAGCGGGTCGCGCTGGCCGTATGCACGCAGGCTGACGCCGTGGCGCAGTTCGTCCATGGCCCGCAGATAGTCCTGCCACTGCTGGTCAATGCAACTGAGGAAGACTCCGCGCTCCATGAAGGGCAGTACGCGTTGATCCTCCAAGGTGCACTTCAGTTCATAAGCTTCTGCGACTCTTCCGTAAATCAGCTCAGCCGCTTTTTCAGGCTGGCCCTTGAAGGGGATCATCTCGTTTAACGTGAGCGGAATCGGGAAGGTGTCGGAGACCCATTCAACCAAGTCTTCAGGCTGTGAATCTTTGGCAGTCATCAAATACTTTTCACACTGGGTCAGGATAATGTCGTTAAAGACATCCAAGATGCGCTCATGCGCGCTATCTGACATCAGGACTTCACCGCGCAACTCGTAGACGACCGAACGTTGCTTGTTCATGACGTCATCATACTGGAGGGTGCGTTTACGGATGGAGAAGTTCTGCTGCTCAACCCTGCGCTGGGCTGTTTCCACAGAGCGGTTCAGCCACTTGTGTTCCAAGGCTTCGCCCTCTTCCATGCCCAGACGCGTCATGATGCTGGCGATGCGGTCGGAACCGAAGAGGCGCATGAGCGGATCTTCCAGCGAGATGTAGAATTGCGAGGAACCCGGATCGCCCTGACGCGCGCAGCGTCCGCGTAACTGACGGTCAATACGGCGTGACTCATGGCGTTCCGAACCGATGACGTGGAGCCCGCAGGGCTTTTCAAGCAAGAGTTCGCGGAGGGTCTTGTGGCCATTGTCATAACACTCGGCCAACTTGATCTGTGACTTGATGGTCGTGTCCGGCACCCAGACGACGCTCGGGCCGAGCTTGATGTCTGTTCCGCGGCCCGCCATGTTGGTGGCAATGGTGACGGCGCCTGGCTGTCCAGCGAGTGAAACGATTTCGGCTTCACGCGCATGATTTTTGGCGTTCAGCACATTGTGCGGGATCTTGGCGAGGCGCAAGAGGCGGCTCAGGACTTCGGAGGTATCGACCGTGACGGTACCCAGCAGGACGGGCTGCCCATTATTATGGCGCTTGATCACCTCATCGATAATGGCTTTGTACTTTTCACGCTGTGATTTGTAAATCTGGTCGTTGCTGTCCACGCGGCGCACCGGGCGATTGGTGGGGATGACCATGACGTCGAGTTTGTAAATGTCATGAAACTCCGAGGCTTCGGTCTCTGCGGTACCCGTCATGCCAGCCAGCTTCTCATACAGACGGAAATAGTTCTGGATGGTGATGGTGGCAAGCGTCTGGGTTTCGCGTTCGATCTCCACGCCTTCCTTGGCTTCGACAGCCTGGTGCAAGCCATCGCTCCAGCGACGTCCAGGAAGGACGCGCCCTGTGTACTCGTCAACGATGTAGACGCGGTTGTCCTGGACGACATATTCGACATCCTTTTCGTACAGGCAGTAGGCGCGGAGCAACTGGTCCACATTGTGGACGCGCTCGCTGCGCGTCATGAAGTCGGACTGGATCTTCTGGCGCTGTTTGGCGCGTTCATCGCCTGAGAGGGAGGTGTCGCCGTCTAACGCTGAGAGCGCGGAAACCAGGTCAGGCATCACGAACATCTCCGGGTCAGCAGGCGAGAGCGTCTCATTGCCGCTGTCCGTCAACGAGACTTCGCGTGTCCGCTCGTCGATGGTGAAGAGGAGCTCTTCGCGCAGTTCGCGTCCCTGTTCTTTGCGCATCTCGGTGAGCATCATGTTCTCGACCTGCTCATGCAACTTGCGGATGGAGGGCTCTTCCAGCATGTGCAGGAACTGCGTATGCTTCGGCATGCCGTGATAGATCTGGTAGAGCTTGAACATCGCTGTTTCGTCATCCTTCTCGTCGATCGCCTTCTTGGCATCGTTCACGAGGTCATTACAGATCTCCATCTGGCGACGGACCAGGCGTTCCACGCGTGGCTTCAGCTCCACATATTGAGCGGTTGAGGAGTGCGCGGCGGGGCCGGAAATGATGAGCGGCGTACGCGCTTCGTCGATCAGGATGCTATCCACTTCGTCGATGATCGCAAAGAAATGGCCGCTCTGCACGACCTGTTGCGGCTCAACGGCCATGCCGTTATCGCGCAGGTAGTCAAAGCCGAATTCACTGTTGGTGCCATACGTGATGTCGCAGGAATATTGCTGGCGGCGTTCTGAGGGGGACATGCTGTTCTGGATGCAGCCGACAGTGAGACCGAGGTATTCGTAGATGTGTCCCATCCACTGCGCATCGCGGCGGGCGAGGTAGTCATTGACCGTCACAAGGCGCACATTCTTGCCGCTCAGCGCGTTCAAGTAGAGCGGCAGGGTCGCGGAGAGGGTCTTGCCTTCGCCCGTCTGCATTTCAGCAATCTTGCCTTGGTGCAATACGATACCGCCGATGAGTTGGACATCAAACGGAATCATGTCCCATTTCAGTTCGTGTTCGCAGACCTGACGCGATGTGCCGCAGAGCCGGCGACAAGCGTTTTTCACAGTTGCGAAGGCCTCGGGAAGGATGGAATCAAGCGTTTCGCCTTTGGCTACGCGTTGCTTGAACTCATACGTCTTCGCCTTTAACTGGTCCTCAGAAAGGGATTGGTATGAGCACTCCAGTTGGTTGATCTTGTCGATAATGGGTTTTAATCGCTTGATTTCTCGTTCGTTTCTGGAGGGGAAAATAGCTTTAAGTAACAAATTCATGGAGAGTCCTTCGTCTTCTATTAATCGTTTTCAATGTCAACGATTTGACCGTCGAACATTTTGATCGCCTGTTTGAGAGTGGGGTCGTCATAGCTGAACTCCGTCGCCTTTTGGGGCGCTGCAGCCGGGGGTTCGGAGGTGCGGATGGCGTGGAGTCGCTTCAGGATGTCTTCAAGTGAGACCGTCTGGGCGATACGTGCGCAACGGATAAGGGTCATTTCAATCAGCGTCCGGACTGACAAGGCAAAGCGCAGACGGCCCTCCATCTCCGCGAGTTGATCGGCTATTTGCGTCACGCGGCCAGCGTCCGCGAGACCTGCCTGTTCCGTCAGCGTCTTGAGCTGTTCAGGAGTTGCATCCAAATTTTTCATGGTCTCGCCGCCGACATATTGGCAGACCAGCAGGTTGCGGAAATGTTCCATGAGTTCGACGGTCAGGCGACGCATGTCTTTGCGGCGCTGTCAAAGGCGCTGACGAGCCTCAGAATCTCAGCCATGTCGCCTTTGAGTATGGCGGTTGCGAGGCCTTCGAGTGAACGGCGGGAGACGAGTCCGAAGACCGCGAGCACGTCATCTTCTGTCAGTGCACCGCCCTTGAACGAGACCAGCTGGTCGAGAGCAGACAGTGCATCGCGCATGCCGCCTTCGGCACCGCGAGCGACCGCGAGGAGCGCATCTTCATCAATCACGATGCGCTCGTAGTTGCAGATGGTGCGGAGGCGTTCGACAATGAGCGGTGTCTGGATGCGGCGGAGGTCAAAGCGCTGGCACCGTGAAATAATGGTGGGCAGCACCTTGTCGCCTTCGGTTGTCGCGAAGATGAACTTCACGTGCGGTGGCGGCTCCTCCAAGGTCTTCAGCAACGCATTGAAGGCCGCTGTTGAGAGCATGTGGACTTCGTCGATGATGAAGATTTTGAAGCGTCCGCGTGCCGGCGCGAACTGGACCTGGTCGCGCAAATCGCGCACCTGATCCACGCCGTTGTTGGAGGCGCCGTCGATTTCGATGACATCCAAGGCGTTGCCTGCTGTGATCTCCTTGCACATCGTGCATTCACAGCAGGGTGTCGGCGTCGGACCGTTTTCACAGTTCAACGCCTTGGCGAAGATGCGCGCCAGCGACGTCTTGCCGATACCGCGCGGTCCCACGAAAAGATAAGCATGAGCAATGCGACTCACTTCAATCGCATTCTTAAGTGTACGGGTCACATGCTCCTGCCCGACGACGTCCTCAAAATGTTGAGGACGCCATTTTCGTGCGAGTACTTCGTATGCCATTAGAAACGTCCCATGGCAGCAAACTTGTCATAGCGCTGCTGGAGCAACTCTTTGAGCTCGATTTTCTTCAGTACGGCGAGGTTCTCGAGGATTGCTTTTTTGACTGCCGCAATAGCCTTCGCCACATCCGTGTGTGCGCCACCGTTCGGTTCCGGTATGATCGTGTCGATGATGCCGAGGCCCTTGAGCGATTCGGCCGTAATCTTCAGCGTCTCCGCTGCGAGTGCGGCCTTGGTGCCATCACGCCACAAGATCGAGGCGCAGCCTTCAGGGGAGATAACGGAATAGACAGCGTTCTGCAGCATCAGTATCCGGTCGCCGACTGCAATGCCCAAGGCGCCCCCGCTGCCGCCTTCGCCCGTGATGACGATGACCATCGGTGTTTTGAGCGTGGCCATGAATTCGAGGTTGTGGGCAATGGCTTCTGCCTGGCCGCGGGCTTCAGCTTCGCTGCCTGGATAGGCTCCCGGGGTGTCCACAAGCGAGACGACGGGCAGGTGGAACTTCTCCGCCAGCTTCATCAGACGCTTGGCCTTGCGATAGCCCTCGGGGCTTGCCATGCCGAAATTCGCCTCGATGTTCTCGTCGATGCCGCGTCCTTTGCGGTGCCCGATGAGCATCACGCGTTCGCCGCCGATGGTCGCGAAGCCGCCGATCAGGCTGCGGTCGTCGCCGTACAGACGGTCTCCGTGCAGCTCCGCAAAGTCCTCGCACATCAGCTTGGTGTAGTCCCCGATGTTGGGGCGGTCCGCGTGGCGAGCGAGCTGGACAACATCCCAGGCGGTTTGTTTAACTTCCTTCACTGCATCCTTCTTTTCAACTGTTTTCTTAGCCATGATGAAATTCCTTTTTTGATAAATCGGACAGATCGTTTAACAGGAGCAACCCGCGTACCGCAGTACGCTTGCGAGGAAGCTCTTCATCTCCTTGCGAGGCACGATATGGTCGATAAACCCGTGCGACTGGGTATATTCTGCCGTTTGAAAATCATCCGGGAGCTTCTGCTTGATGGTCTGCTCAATCACGCGGCGACCTGCAAAGCCGATGAGGGCCTTGGGTTCCGCGATGTTGAGGTCGCCCACCATGGCATAGCTGGCTGACACGCCGCCGGTGGTCGGGTCGGTCATGATGGAGATATAGGGTAGGCCGGCCTCTTTCAAGCGCGCGATCGCTGCGCAGGTCTTGGCCATCTGCATGAGCGAGACAATGCCCTCGTGCATGCGTGCGCCGCCGGAGGCGCTGAAAATGAGTAGGGGACGCTTCAGCTTCAGCGCCTCTTCGGCTGCCAGCAGGATGCGTTCGCCCGTGCCGCTGCCCAGAGATCCGCCGAGGAACTTGAAGTCCATGACACCCAGGATGACGGGCATCTTTTCGATGGTTGCGGAACCGGTGAGGATCGCCTCGCCAATGCCGGTCTTTTCGACGGTCGCTTTGGCCTTGTCAGCATAAGCGCCAGTCGAATCCTTGAAAGCGAGGGGATCGTTGAAGCTGACCTTTGCATTCAATTCCTTAAAGCTTCCCGCATCTGTTATCAAGACCACGCGCTCACGGCACCCGAGGCGGTCATGATAATTGCACCGGGGACATACTTTGTCAGTTGCTTTCCATTCAGCTTTCTCAACGTAGGCCTTACATGACGGACAAACAGTCCATACTGCTTCTGTGGGTACGCGCAGAGGCGCTTCGGCCTTTTTTTCAAACCATGCCATAATATTTTTCTCCTTAGCTATGTCAGAGGAGCAACGTCTGCTCCCCCACAAGAGAAAGTATCATAGCAGAAACCGACCTCCCCTGACAAGTATCTAAGCCGTCAGAAATTGATGCGTTCCTCTTCAATCACAAGCGGCTTGTTTTTGACTTGTGTCCAAATGGCGCCGATATATTCGCCGATGATGCCGATGAAGATCAGTTGGACAGACGAGAAGAAGAAGACACCGATGACCAAAGGAGCCAAGCCGACATTGAACTGGTTCCAATAGAGCAACTTGTATATGAAGTAGACAAGGGCTGCGATCATGCTCAGCCCGGCCACGACGAAGCCCATGAACGCCGCGAGGCGCAGGGGCAGCTTCGTGTGGTTGACAAAGCCGGTCATGGCCGTGTCATAGAGTGTCGCGAAATTGTTATGCGTCCTGCCGTGTTTGCGCGCAGCCTGCACAAAGGGGATCTCCGTGCGCTTGAAGCCGACTTCGCTGATGAGCCCCCGGAAATAGGGGTAGGGGTCATGGTATTTTTTCAGCGCCTCGATCACCTTTCGATCATAGAGGCCGAAGCCTGTGAAGTTCTGGATCTGATGGATCTCCGAACACGTCGACAGCAGGCGGTAGTAGAAGCGCCTGACCAGGAACATCAGCGGATTCTCCTTGCTCTTGGGCTTGACACCACAGACGATCATGAACCCCTCCTCCCATTTCTGAAGGAAGGTCTCAATCATCTCAGGCGGTTCTTGCAGGTCAGAGCATAAGACAACGACGGCATCCCCCGTGGTTTGCAGCAGGGCGTGATACGGGGATCGGATATGGCCGAAGTTGTTGGCGTTCAGGATGGCTTTGAACCGCCGGTCCTTGGCCGCGATCTCACGGATGATTGCCCGGCTGTTGTCGGTCGAGCAGTTGTCAGCCACGACGATTTCATAATCGTATTGCGGAAACTTTTTGAAGACCGCCGTGATGCGGTCATAGTACTCCTGAAGATTGCCCTCTTCATTGTAACATCCGGAGACCATGCTGATTGTTTTCATGTTGATTTCTTTTCGTCTTTTTACGGCAAGATACTATTCGTCAGTCTGACATCAAAATCAATCCGTATTTCACAAACGCACTAAAATCATCTTTATTATCTGTTGCCAGTGGAATGTTGGCAGTAACTGCACAGGATGCTATCATTGCATCAACTCGCAAGCGCCGTGCTCGGCCCGTGACATTAAAGAGTCGAGCAGCTTCTGTTATTTGGGCCTCTTCAAAGGCAACGATTCCACCTTGCAGGCAGGAGCGAACGGTCTGTATTTCTTCCTCTCCTATAGGTCCGCACAGAAACTCATACCATGCGATGGATGAGGTTGTCAGCTTTTCGCCTTGCTTCAGCCACTTTTTAACGCGCTTAGATTCCAGCGTTTCGGGGATGAGCATGCGAATCAGATAGTTTGTGTCGAGGCAAATCATGATTTGCGCCAGTTTTTGCGATCATCCTTGGTTGTCTGTAAATACAACTCGGCGTCTTCGCGAACAATCGATCCTGTTTTGTGGTAGTTTTCGAGGCGTGATAACGGTGACACATCTGTTCCTAGACTCTCGCTTTGATTGACAAAAGCGAGCGAACGCCGCACGACCTCTGCCTGAGATACGCGCCACCGTGCAGCAAGGTTTTTCAGTGTGAACATCGTGGCCCGATCAAATGAAAACGTCGTTCTATATTGAGTCATTTGCATAACATCACTATATACCATCACTTTTCATTAATCAAGTCCTCTTTGGAGAAAACCTCGTTCCACGGCACGGGCAGGGGCTTGCCATAGATGCGCCCGGCGATGTATTTGTCGATGAAGGGTCTGCTCTCGGCCATCAGGCAGGTGTTGATGTGCTTGCCGAAGAACTTGATGTTCATGCCGCGTTCGATGATGTCCTTGAGCGGCTCGTTAAAGATATTGCCGAGGGAGAGGTGCATATAGGGGCAGGGCATCACGTCGCCGTACTGGGTGATGGAGATCATGCGCTTGACCGCGATACACCCCAGATCCAGTCCGTAGGAGGGCGTCAGATGGGTGAAGACCGCATAACTTTTCTCCAGCTCGCGCATGTAGGCCATGTCGTCCGGGGTGACAAGCGAATCGTAGTTGCCCTCCCATGCGCCGACGGGCTTCGCGTAGGTGACAAACGTGCCGACCCCTTTAGACTTGGCGAATTCGAGGTAGTCGATGAACTCCTGCGTATGGATCCGCTGCTTGGTCACGACAGTGGAGAGGATGAGGTTGAGTCCCGCGTTCAGGCAGGCGTCGATGGCGCGCATGCAACGGTCAAAGGAGCCCGGCGCATGGCGGAAATCGTCGTGCTCTTTCGCGTTGAGGCTGTCGAGGCTGAGCTGGATCTTGTCGACGCCGATGGCTTTGAGATGCTTGGCCTTCTTGTCGTCGAGCAGCCAGCCGTTGGAGTCCGAGGTGATGTAGAACTTCTGGGGGTCGATGGCGGCTACCAGTTCATCAAAGTCAGGAAACACCAAGGGCTCGCCCCCTGTGATCACTATGTTGGCGAGACCGAGTTCATCGGCTTGACGCGAGAGTTCCTTGACATCCGCAATCGTGAACGAACGGGTATCTTTCTTGCCTTGGAACCCTTTGATGGAGCAATGGTCGCATTTGAAATTACAGCGGTAATTGTACTGGAACTGAATGATGGCAATGCTCTCGCCGCGTTTGATCTTCTCGTCAAACTGGAGAATCTTCTCGTAGACGCGCGGCTTCTCCAGTCGCAACTGGTCGCGTTTGGCGTTTTCAACAGGTTTGAGTGCCTCTTGTTTGTTTGTCATTGAGCGTTTCCTTTGAGGGTTGACATCTCCAGTGGTTCTGCAAGTTGACAGATGTCGAAGATTTTTTTGACATGCGCGTACTTCATGCGAATCAGCCCGTCGATCTGGCTGTAGTAAACCGGGATGGCCACGATGACCACCGGGATGTCCTCGGTCTGGATGATGTCCGGGAAGTGGATGCGCTTGCCGTAGAGATCCATCATGGATTTCGTTCCCGAGATGTCAACGGGGTAGACGTTCGGGTCATGCAGGACCTCGGAATGCTTAAACAGGTCGGCGGTGTGGTAGTTGATTCCCCAGACAGCAACTTTGCCATGCGTCTCAAGCAGTCGGGTGATGTTGTCGTCGATGTTTGTCCGGATCACGTCGGGCAGGACGATGTTGTAGCGCTGTCCGCACGCCTTGCAGCCCAGGAAGTTCGTGGTGAACAGCTTGATGTTGTCCCAGCGGTTCGCATGGCGGCAGGCGGTGCAGGTGCCCGAAACGGAGATGCGCCCCATTTTGCAGTCGATGCTGTTGACCTCCACGGTGGACATCACCTTCGCCAGCGTCATCGGCGCCTCCATGATGTTCCGGATGAGAATCGCAAACTCTTCGTCGGTCAACTTGGAAACCTTGATCTGAGGGCAGCCGTCCTTGAGGAACTGGACCTTGTCTTTGATGATCCCCTTTTCACAGGCATACTTGTACAGATACGAGCCCGGATAGACGGTGATGAGGTTCAGGTTGATTTTGTACTCGGCGTGGGCCCGCCACCAGTTGAGCGTATTGTTGGCAGTCTCCCAGGTCTCCTCGATATCGCCGAAGATGAAGGCCCCTTCCATGGAGATGCCGGCGTCATAAACCATCTTCAGCGTGCTTTCGATCTGCTCGACCGTTGTATGCTTCCGCATGCTCTTCAGGATGCGATTGTCCGCGCTTTCGAGGCCGAACGACATGACGTCGCAGCCGCCCTCTTTCAGGATGGTCAGCAGTTCAGGGGTCATGCAGTCGACACGGAACTGGGCCCACCAGCGCACATTGTACTTTTTGATCCGCTCACAGAACTCCTTGACGCGTTGAATGTTGTTGGAGAAGAGTTCATCAGCCAGGCAGATGTAGTGGATGTCGAATTTGGCTACCATGTAATCGAGTTCGGCGAAGAAGCTGTCGAGCGACCGCTGCCGGTATTTGTTGCCGACCGTGTGGAAGCAGAAGGTGCAGTTATAGGGACATGAGCGGCTGGCGATCATGAAAACCGTGTTCTTCCGGTTGAGTCCGCTGATGCTGGGGGAGGAGTCGAAAAATGCTTTCAGGTCGAACCCTTCATAGTCCGGCCAGGCAAGCTCATCGAGATTCCGTATTTCCTTGCGCGGGGGTGTCGTGTGCCAGGCCGAAGCGGGCGTGCGATAGATCAGCCCCTCGACCGTCGCCGGATCACCTCCGGTCTCCAGGATCCGGCAGAGTTCAACGGCAGTGATCTCGCCTTCGCCGACGACGCCGTAATCCGCGTATGCGAGGGCCGTCATCGCGGGCTCGGGATCGCTTGTGATGATGCCGCCCCCTACGATGGTAATCACTTCAGGCTTCGCGCGCTTGCTGGCTTCGATCACACTGCGCAACGTGCTGTATTGGAAGGAGAGCCCGCCTGTTGCAACAACATCGATGTCGCGCGTCTTAATTTCGTGGCAGAGGATGTCAGCGACTTCGCCATCCCGGTGGTTCAGGTTGAGCGCTGTGACGTTGAAGCCCGCCTTCTTTAGCGCAGCCGAGACATAGGCGATGCCGAGCGGGAAGGAGTAGCCGTCTCCGACATTTTGAACCAGGCGGGGCATGACCAGCAGAAAATTAAGTTTTTTGGGAGTGGTGACCGAAGGTGTGCTCATGGGTTCCTTTTTTTCGTGCAGGGCGTTCAAACGGCCTCCAAACCGGAGTCGCGCAAAATAGCGATCGCCATGCGCGAACCGAATTTCTTGCGAATGATGGCGGCGACCTCATCAGAGTAGGCAGCGGCCATGACAATGATTGCCGCGACGGGGTCTGTGGCGAGCGTGTCAGGCGCGACAATCGGGATGTGCGTGGAAGGCGTGTAGCGTCCCTGCTTGAACGGTGCGGAGTCCACCACATACTTGATTGAGTCGCCCAGGTCCGCCAAGGCCAGGACAGCGAGCGCCTGATGGCCGGCACCCCACACAGCGACATTCTTGCTTCCATGGGTTGCCACGAAGCGGGCCAGCTCGCTTTTAAGGTGAGCTTGTTGGCTACGGAAGGCCGACAAGTCAGTGGGCGTGCGCTTGCGGACCACGGATGAAATAATGTAGTCGTGCCAGATCGCCTGTGTTTCGATGACCTCGAAGCCATTGCGCTCCAAGAGGGCGTTGAGGGTCTCGCGGGTAAAGTAGAAGAGGTGGTCGCCGATGAATTCGGAGAAGAGGTTTTTCTTGAGCATCATGTCGAAGTTCGGGACCTCAATCAGTCCTACCGCGTGCTCCGCAAGGTTTGCGTGAATGCCCTGCAAGGTCGCGTTCGGGTTGCACAGGTGCTCCAGAAAATTCATGATGAAGAAACCGTCAAAAGGCGCGTTGACGAGTTGGACAGCAGGACTTTCAACGAAGACCTGCTCAACGTTCAGGCCGGCCTTGACGCAGTGTGCTGCGGAGTCCTCGCCGAACTCGGTGCCATAAACAGCAGCGCCTGCCTGTTGCATGAGCGAGAGGTATTCGCCCTTGCCACAACCGATTTCCATGACCTTTTTTCCTTTTAGACCGTAACCCTCCACGAAAGCCTTGAACTGTACCTTTCGGAACTCGCCCATCTCTGGTGAAAAGGCCGCTGCGCGGATCACTTCTCGCCAATAGGGGACAGGGTCACTGTTCAGTTGCACGAGTCCGCACAGCGAACACTGGCAGATCTCGAGGTCGCAGCCTCGGTCGGCTGCGACTGTGGTGGCGTCAGGCAGGTGCTGTGCCGCTTTGGGCATATTCGAGTAGGTGAGCAGCGGTTCACTGAAGAACCCGCCTCCACAGACTCGGCATAAGTTTACAGGCATAAAGGAGTCCTCCTGGTTTGTGTACGTTTCAACAGCTCTTTAAACGCAGGGTTGGTGCAGATATACGGACGATAGATTTCATGGACGGGCAGCAAGGTGTCAGGACAGTGGGTGTGCCATTGGAGAAAGCCTGTCGTGGTAGGGGTCAGGCCAGTGTTGACGGGGATGAAACTTTCAGGCAGCGAGCATGCATACAGAAAAGAGATGAAGTGCGAGCGCGACTTCTGCTCGGGAAGGATGATTTGGTGAAGTGCGATGGGGGTTGGGTCAAACTCAACCGGTGTCCCAAGTTCCGTGGCGGCTACTTTCAAAAGTCGTTGCTCGAAGGTTTCTCTGAACCGGATGATGCCGCCGGGGATGTGCCAGCCCTGGCCGGAAAAGGCGTCGTTGCGCCAGGACAGCAAGGTGCGTCCGTTGCTGTCTCGCACGAGCAGATCGACATTCACCATGGGCGTGATGCGGCTTGCAAAGAGGAAAACCTCCTCAGGGAGACCCACGGTAGGGTCAACAATCTGTTGCTCGAGAAAAGAGATAGCATCAGGGATGGTCATAGAAAGTCGGGGTTGAGCAGGTTTCGGTTCGCGTCATGCCAGCGATAAACGGTTTCGATGGCTTTGGTGATCGGGGTGAACATGAAGCCGCCGAGTTCAGCGAGCAGGCGCGAGTTGTCGCCGCTGTACTCGATACCGAGGCCTGGGGTCTTGGCGATAATGTCGAGCTGCTTTCCAGAAGTCTGGAGCACCACGCGCGCGAGATTCGTGAAGGCATGCGCGTGACCGGAGCAGACGTTGTAGGTGTGATGCTGGGGCGAGGCGGTGAGGAACCAGCGCACAATGCGGGCGAGGTCGCCCACGTACAGGTGGTCGAACCGGCGATTCTGGTTCATCACAAGCGGCTGGTCCAGCACGGCCCTGCAGCAGGCGTTGGAGAGAAAGCGCGTCCGCCAGTCATCATCCGGGCCGAAGAGGCCGAAGAGTCGCAGGTTGTAGATCTTCGCCGAGGCTTGCGCATGAAGGTTCATGAGGTACTTCGAGAAACCATACGGGTCGTGCGGGACGTGGCTGTCGAAATAGCTCTCCGGCATTTTGGGGATCCAGTGCGGCCGACTGAACTCGGCTCCGGAGCCGAAATAGAGCATGCGTCCGAAGTGTCCCTGGCAGCGGGCGATATGGAAGAACATCTTGAGGTTGTTTTCGAGCACCAGGCCCGGGTTCTTGGTGGAGTGCTTGGGCGCGGCGTCGTAGGTGGCTGCGTGGATGACGACATCATACTTGTGGACGCGGAGCCGGTCTTCGACGCGGGCGGAGTCGAGGAGGTCAAGCGTGGCGCGGCCCAAACAATCGACCGCATGGTCGGCCTTGAGGTGCTCCAGCAGATTGCGGGCGATGAAGCCGTTGCCGCCTGTGATAAGAATTTTCATAGTTTATTCGGGGAGCGGTGGAATGATCATGTTCGCGCGGAACTCGTCGCGGTCCAGGAAGGGCCAGAGGTCTTCGAGGGGTTTCGAGGCCATGCTGCCGTCCTTCCGCTGATAGGACGAGAGCTTCGGGCTGGTCGGCTGATTCTTTGGGACGACTACATCGCAGATGCACGGTCCGGGGGCGGCCAAAATCTCGCGGATCTTCTCCCGGAGGCCGTCATTACTGACCAGTCTGCAGGTTGGAAGTTTGTAGGCGGTTGCAATCTGGCAGGAGTCCGGAAGCGTGAGTCCGCTCTCCGGGTCGCTGGCCACAAAGTGGCCGTTGAAAAAATTCTGCTGGGAGCCTCGGATTGAGCCATAGCCCTGGTTGTTGAGGACGAAGAGCTTGACCGGCAATTGAAAGCGGTGCAGCAGTTCGAGTTCTTGAATGTTCATCTGGAACCCGCCGTCGCCGTCGATACACACGGTGCGATGGTTGTGAGCTGCGATACATCCGCCGATTGCAGCGGGGAGGCCAAAGCCCATGGGCCCCAAACCTTCGGTGTTGAAGACGCGTTGCCCCAGCTTGACCTTGAACGCCTGCATGGTCAACTCGCTGCACTGTCCCGAACTGCCGGGGATGAGCAGGTCTTCAGCGGTCATCTCGCCGGAAATGGCATCCATGAGGGCATAGAGATCGACCGCGTCGGTCCGGTTCCAGTGCTCTTTTGTGATGAGCGGATACTGTGTCTGCCAAGCCCTTACGCGCGCGCGCCATTCCGAAGGGTCTGGCATGGATGCGCCCGCGAGTTGATTCAACATCTCGCTGAGAAAAAGACGCGCGTCGCTGGCAATCTTTTCGGCAATCGGCATCTCCATTTTATTGATTTCCGCTGCATCGATATCGACCATGATCTTCTGAGCGCCACGGGCAAAGTTCGGATGGTTGTAACCGGTCTGGCCGTGATCGAGTCGGGCGCCGATCACGAGGAGCGCATCCGCGTTCTGCTGTGTAAAATTGGCTGCGCGTTGGCCGATCGCGCCGGGACGGCCCGCGTAGAGGGGATCATCGTCTGCGAGGAAGTCAATCGCCTTCCAGGTCAGGAGGACCGGAATATTCAGCTTTCGGATCACGGCGTTGAATTCGGGCAGGGCAGTCGCGAGCCGGACGCCATTGCCTGCGAGCAGGACCGGGCGTTGGGCAGTGCGCAGGATCTCAAGCGTGCGACGGACCTGCTCCTTGAGGCGCTGCGCGTTGACGCTGGGCAAGAGGCCTTCCTTGCCGGGGTCAAAGCGTTCCAATGTCTGCACGTCGATGGTGGCGGCTTGGACATCGAGCGGGATATCGATCCAGACCGGACCTGGGCGGCCGGTGCGGGCGAGATAGACCGCCTTCTCCAGATGGTAGCGGATCGTGAGCGGGTCGTGTACAAGGATGGCGTATTTGGTGATGGGCTTGACCAGGTCGATGATGGGAATTTCCTGAAAGCCCATCTGGCGCACCCCTTTGCCAGTCGAGAGATCTGCGCGTTTCACTTGTCCCGAGAGCATGAGCAGGGGCGTGGAGTCAAGCCAGGCGCCTGCGACACCGGTGATGGCGTTGGTTCCGCCCGGCCCTGTCGTGACGAGGGCGACGCCGAGGTGGCTGGTGCATTGGGAGTAAGCATCCGCGGCGATGGCTGCGCCCTGCTCGTGAAGGTTGCAGATGAATTGGAGTCTGCGTTCAGACCCCAGGGATTCCACCAGGTGCATGCAGCCGCCACCGGGGAGCATAAACACGTGCCGGACACCTTGGTCGGCGACGAACTGCATCACATAATCAGAAAGTTTCATGGTCGTGTTCTTTTAGAGGTGAGGCGCGGAGACGAGGTCCGTCAGGCGCGAAAGGAGGTCTTGGACCGAGGCGTCCCTCGCCGTGTTCCAAGGCTGGGGGTAGAGGAAGGCCGTGAGGCCGAGTTGCTGAGCGTCAAGCGCATTGGCTTCGCTGTCCTCGACGAGCACGTCAATGGTGCCGCAGCGTGCGAGAAACTGACCTTTGGTCGTGTCGTACGGCGGGTGGCTATCAAAGGGTCGCGGGGAGGGGACAAAGGTAAACGACCTGATCCAGTCGCCAAAATGTGTAAAGGTCCAAGAGGCTGAAACAGAGGCGAAGGCGCGCGGCACAGCGGACAAGGCCACATGGCGGGCGCGGTCGCCGTGCTGTCGGAACCACTCCAGAACAGCGGCGTTGGGTTGCAACGCGGCATAACGCGTGGCTCGGAATACATCGAGCGAGGCGAGGTACTGGTCGAGTGAGAGGCCCACCAGTCCGTCCGGCGGATTACGGATAAGCGAACGATAACTGGGAGGGCCCGGCTGTGTGGCAAGCCAGGACTCAGTCAGATTATTCAAGACGTCATCAATATCCCAGGCGATTGTGATCATGGCAAATCTACGAGATCGACTTCTTCAGCCAGTCGGCCCAGAAGGTCATTTCAGTTTTCCGGTGGGTGTTCAGCGCGATAGAGGCGTCGTCGTAGTAGGAGTCGTTTGTGTAGTGGGTCGTGGAGACCTCTTCGAAGATAGCGCCTGTGGGTGACGAGAAACTATGGGGTTTGCCACGCTCGACAGTGATGATGTCTCCTGACTGGCACGTTTGTGTCTGGCCATCAAGCGTGAGTTGCATCGTCCCGTAGAGGATGTGGAAGGTCTCCTCTTTGAGCTTATGCGCATGGCACGGATTTTCCTGCCCGGGGAGCAGGAGGATGATCTTCTTGCAGTACTCGCGATTGATGCAATTGATGATCGAGCAGCCCCAGCGCTCGAACTGGTCAAGACCATAGTGATGCGACAACTCCAGCGTGAGTTTATTACGCAAGGTGACTTTGCTCTCTTTCAGGAGCATCGCCAGTTTTTTGATGATGGCCAGAATGCGTTCGCGCTGGTCGACAATTTTCAGGTTATCGCGAAGAATGGGCGCATTCGGCTCAACAGGTTTGAGCAGCGTATATTCCACGTACTTGGAGAGGTCATTCGCAAGGAGATGTCCAGGGATATTGGGGATGGCCAGGAAGGTCTCCTGCCGGGTCACCCGAGTGTCCGCAGCCAAGGCCTTCTGCGCGAAGACACCGCGTTTGAGGCCGATCAGATCAGCGGCTTCCTTTTCGGAGATCGCGCGACGTTGCTGTTTGACGCCGCACATGGCGAGCGTCTCTTGCACGGAGAGCAGCCAGGTGTGGAGCTGTTCCGGCGTCGAGGAGTATGGGTTGTTGGGCGCTGATGGCGTGGGCACCCCCACATGCCGTTCGAAAGCGGTTGCGCCTTTAGCAACGGCCACTTTGACGGCGTCCGCATTGGTAGGCTCCTCGTGTGTTGAGAAGCCGATCGCAATTTCGGCATAGCGTTCACGGAAGAAATCGAGTTGATTCAGCTCCAGCTCGTTGGCGGGGGTCGGGTAGGAGCCTACGCAGTGCATGAGGCATAAGGGCTTGTCGCGGTGTTCCAGGAAGGAGACGACGCGGTCGATATCATCTGTCGGCACGCCAGCAGTCGAGGCGACGACCGGAAGGTTGGTCTGCACAATGCGCTCTAAAAGGGGCCAGTCCGTGAAGGAGCAGCTCGCGATTTTGATGATGTCAAACCCTTGCTCTTCAATCAGGTCAACCGAGACTTCGTCAAAGGGCGTACAGGCGGTCAGAAACCCCAGTTTCTTGGCTTCCGCTTTGAGTGTCATGAACGCTTCAGGAGAAAGACGTGTCTCCTGGAATCGTTTGACATACTTGATGTCCTGCCGATTTTTGAAATCCGGATGAATAAAGGTGTCGAGATTGCGGTATTGGAACTTGATGGCAAAGGTGAACGGGAAATCCTTGACCGCCTCATGGCATTGACGAATGATGGCAAGCCCATGGTTGAGATCGCCCATGTGGTTATTCGCCATTTCAAGAATAAACAGATTTGAGTAAGGGAAGGCAGACATGCTTAATTAACTCCTGAATTTACATCCAACATACGAATCCATACGCATGAAGTGTGCCATATACGTCTGGTGAAGTCAAGGGACTCATTGTTTTCAAAAACCCGCCAGCCAGCTAAAGGGTCTGAAGGGTGGCGCTATATATGCGAGATGGTTAGTGGATGCGTTCATTTTTGATCGGACGCTGGCCACCTTTGCAAATCTCGATCATTTCGGTGATCTCAACGAAATGATCCTCTACACGCTGACCGCTGACGAAACACGCGGTACGCGCCTTGAAGTCTAAAGGTTTTGAATGGTGGCGGTCATATAGGCGAGGTGGCGAGCGGTCATTCCTGGGTAGACGCCGATCCAGAGGCTCTGGTTCATAATGGTGTCGGTGTTGAGCAAGGGGGAGGCGATACGATAATCGGTGCCTTCGCACAGGGATTCAAAACAGGGATGGCGCGTGAGGTTGCCGGCAAAGAGATTTCGGGTCTGAATCTTGTTCTTTTCCAGATGCTCGGCGAACTGGTTGCGGGTGACGGGGGCATCGGGGGTCAGGGTCATCAGAAAGCCGAACCAGGAGGGCTCGGCGCCTGGCAGTGGCTGCTGCACGCGAAGCCAGGGGATATTCTTGACGCCCTCATGCAGGCTGGCGTAATTTTCCTTGCGCTTTTGGACAAAGGCGGGGAATTTCTCAAGCTGGGCGCAGCCGATGGCGGCTTGCAGGTCTGTGGCTTTCAGGTTGTAGCCGAAATGGCTGTAGACATACTTATGGTCGTAGCCGAAGGGGAGCGTCCCGAACTGGCCTGTGAAGCGGCAGCCGCAGGTATTGTCCTTGCCGCTGTCGCACCAGCAGTCACGTCCCCAGTCGCGCAGGGAGAGCATGATCTTGTTCAGCAGGGGGTTGTCTGTATAAACCGCGCCGCCTTCGCCCATGGTGATGTGGTGCGGGGGGTAGAAGCTGGAGGTCCCGATATCGCCGAAGGTGCCGGTCAATTGGCCGGCGATGCGCGAACCCAGCGCATCGCAGTTGTCCTCGACGAGCCAGAGATTATGCCGGGTGCAAAAGGCCTTCACGGCTTGAACATCAAAAGGGTTGCCCAATGTGTGAGCAATCATCACGGCCTTTGTCTTGGGGGAGATGGCCTGTTCGAGTTGGCTCACAGCGATATTGGCCGTGTCGAGTTCAACGTCCACAAAGACCGGCACGGCGCCGTACTGGATGATCGGGGCGACGGTAGTCGGAAAGCCGCAGGCGATGGTGATGACTTCATCCCCGCGTTTAATCTGGCGCTCCTTGAGCAGGGGGGAGGTCAGGGCCATGAAGGCCAGCAGGTTAGCTGACGAGCCTGAGTTGACGAGCAGGGAGAAGCGCACGCCCAGATAATCGGAAAGCTGTTTTTCGAAGGCGCGGGAATAGTCCCCGTAGGTCAGCCAGAAGTCGAGCGAGGCCTCCACCAGGTTCGTCATCTCAGCCGCATCGAAAACGCGGCCCGCGTAATTCACGCGGGTCTCGCCTTCCACGAAAGGCTTGTGCTGCTGCGGGGCATGGACGAGCTGATAATACTCCGCCACCTTGTTCAGAATTTCAGTTTTGAGTGTTTCTTTAGTGCTCATTTTTAGCATCCGAATAACGCGAACCACACGAATGTTCAATGGGAATTTCTGTATTGAGAATACGCGTAATGGCTACTTTGGGATAGGAAGAAAAATTGACAAGCAATCCCAACTCATAGCCTGTTGCCTGAAGATAATTGATCACTTGGGCTCTATGTTCTTCCGTAAGGTTTTTAGATGCTTTCAGCTCAACGATAATTTTTCCATGACAAATAAAATCTGGAATATATTTTTGTTTTAACGGGTCTCCTTTGTAAGAAAGAGCTAGACCTTTTTGTGCTTCGAAAGGGATACTTCTCAGCACAAATTCTTTCTCTAAGCACTCTTGGTAGACAGCCTCAAGGAAGCCATTACCCATAATATTGTGCACTTCAAAGATTGCGCCTTGAATGGAATAGCACTCATCTTTAAAGAGAATTTTTTCGTTCATTTTTCTCCTATTCGTGTGGTTCGTGTTATTCGGATGCTAAAAAAGAGTACGCTTCGATATCTGACAAACACAACTGTTGAGGACTGATGTGTTCCATCTGCCGATACCAGGAGACCGTGCGCTGGATCATGGTTTCGAAATTCCACGTGGGGGACCACTCCAGCTCTTTTTTCGCCTTGTTGATCTTGAGGCGCAAAATACCGGCTTCATGCGGATGGTTTGCGTCGCTCACATCGGTCCAGCTTCCGCTGCCCCACGCGTTGAGAAAGAGATCTGCAAGTTCGCGGACCGTGCGTTCGCTCTCGAACTCAGGCCCGAAGTTCCAGCCTTCACACCATGTTGCAGCGGGCGAGGCGAGCATCTTCTCGGCCAGCGCGAGATAGCCGGACAAGGGTTCCAGCACATGCTGCCAGGGGCGAATCGCATGTGGATTCCGGATGTTCATCCGCGTTCCGTTCAGCATGGCTTTCACGAGGTCGACAACAATTCGGTCTTCCGCGAAATCGCCGCCGCCGAGCACGTTGCCAGCACGTGCGGAGGCGAGTTGGACGCCATGAGCGGAGAGTTTTTCAGGATGAAAGAAGGCGCGGCGATAGGAGGCGATCAGGATTTCAGCAGCGCCCTTGCTGGCGCTGTAGGGGTCGTAGCCGCCCATGGGTTCCTCCTCTGAATAGCCCGCTTCCCGTTCGCGGTTTTCATAGCATTTGTCAGTCGTGATGCAGATGACCGCGCACGGCCTTTCAGACGCCCGGACAGCATCCAGGACACTGGCGGTTCCCAGGACATTGACATCAAAGGTCTCGAAGGGTTCTTTATAGCTATAGCGGACCAGGGGTTGGGCCGCGAGATGGAAAATGACATCAGGCTGACACGCGGCGACGGCGCGTTTCATCTGCTCGCGGTCACGGATATCTGCAAGCCATTCATCCTTGAGTACACCTTTGATGTTGGACAGTTCATAGTTGGACGGCTGTGTGGGCGGCGGCAATGCATAGCCATAGACTTTCGCCCCAAGCGCATGGAGCCAGAGCGCCAGCCAGCTTCCCTTGAAGCCCGTATGCCCGGTGATGAATATGCGACGACCTTTTAAGTGCGTGTACATGGCGGATAAATTTCTTAGAATAATGGAATAATGGAATGGTGGAATGATGGAATGATGGGGAGAGGAGCAGTTGGCAGTACCAGTGTGAAGTTGGCAGTGCCTAGTTTCAAGTTTCCAGTTTCAATAATCCAGTATTCCAACATTCCAATATTCCAGTGCTCCATTCTTACTCCTTCCAGACCTTCCAGGGGGCGGAGCCTTTTTCCCAGTGGGCTTCGAGGCTGACTTTATCGCGGAGTGTGTCCATGGCGGCCCAGAAGCCTCGGTGTTCATAAGCGGAGAGTTGGTGTTCCTTGACGATTCTGGGCAGTGTCTGCGCTTCCCAGTTCGTGAGATCATCCTCGACGTAATCAATGGCCTTGGGGTTCACGACAAAGAAGCCGCCGTTGATCCAGGCGCCATCGCCCAGCGGCTTCTCCTGGAAGGCGGTGACCACGCCGGTGTCGTTCATCTCTACCGCGCCGTAGCGTCCGGGGGGTTGCACAGCGGTGAGGGTCACGAGCTTCTTATTTTTTTTGTGGAAGGCGGTCAGTTTCTTGATGTCGATATCCGCGACACCGTCCCCGTATGTGAAGTGGAAGGGTTCGTCATCCAAATATTCGGCGACCCGTTTCAGGCGTCCTCCGGTGAGCGAATTCATGCCGGTATCCACGAGGGTCACGCGCCAATCTTCGCTGTGTTGGCGGTGGACGATCATCTTGCCTTTTCGCATGTCGAAGGTGACATCAGAGGTATAGAGTGAATAATTCTTGAAGAAGTCCTTGATGATCGAACCCTTGTAGCCGAGGCAGATGATGAAATCGTTCACGCCGTGTGAATGATAGATTTTCATGATATGCCAGAGAATGGGGAAGCCCCCGATCTCGATCATGGGCTTCGGTTTCAGATGGGATTCCTCGGAGATGCGTGTCCCCATGCCGCCTGCTAAAATAACCGCCTTCATAATGGACGCTCCTTTGACATGTAATAAAAGTACCAGATTAATGAGACGAGGGAAAGAAAACCCATCACAGAAAGGGTGATGCCCAAGCGTACGGTCCAGGGCTGATAGCGGAAGGTGACGGTCTGTTTTCCAGGGGGGACGAGTACGCCGCGGTGCATCAGGTTGACGCGCATGAGCGGCGTTCCCACGCCATTAATCGTTGCCTTCCAGCCAGGATAATAGGTGTCTGCAAGGACGAGGAGCCCGCCTTGGCTGGACTGGGCTTGGATGATGACGTGGGTTGCGCGGTCCAGGGTAATCGTTGCAGAGCGGTTCGTCTGGGATGTTCCCGGATTTGTTGTCGCCCAAGCCAGGAGTGTTTTTTTTGCTGTGTCAAAATCCTGTTCGGAGTGTATGAGGGTTGTGAGTCGGGGATCCAACGAGTCCTCCAGCGTCTTTTTCTTAATCTCCTGAAGCGTATCGACCCGCAGGATTTGTTGGGCAAAGCGTGCCCGCGGCAAGGGATTCTGCACTTGATAGAGATGTGACATGGGGGCGGTCTCTCCCGTGTAGGCGAGAAGCGGGCTTTCAAGGGGGCTTTGGGAGATCAGCCAGCGGACCGAGAGCGCCTGCAGCCAGTGGTAATAGGCTTGGGGTGCGCGCTGCGCCCGGAGTTCCTGGAGAAGGCCGTAGCGATTATGGTCGCCGATGAGATCAACGACCCAGCGCGGCGAAATGCCTGCGTAAGCATTTAAGGAGGGGATGCCATGCAGCAGGTTCGAGTTGGGTTGAAGCAGGTCGCGATGGAGGTAATACGCTGTTAAATCGCCAGACCATCCCTGTGCAGCAGTAAAGGATTGTACATGATGCTGGCCTGCATCCGGTGAATAGACGCGTCCAGGGGTCGGGTCCTTGCGAAGGATGCGGGCTGACGGAGGCGCTTTAAGCCAGGTCTGGGCCTCGACCATCGGGTTCTGGCGCTGATTATGATACACCAAGTCAAAGAGGGTCACGCCGACAAACAATAAGCCGATAAACAATTGGTTCCGCATCGCAGCATGCGGGGGGATGAAGCGGGTGAAATAAGTTTGAAGCCAGGTGAGGCCGAGGCCGCCCAGGAGTGTGACAGCCAGCACGGTGACGAAAAGGAAGCGCGTGGGAAACCTAAAAGAGGAGAAGCCGGGCAACCCATAAAAGGCAAGCTCGTAAAGGGGTGTCAAAGGTCCCAAGACCATGCAGAAGGAGAAGAGGCAGACAAAGCTCCAAAAGAGCAGCGGCCCCGTTTTTATTCTCGGGGTGTTGCACGCGTGCGTCTTCAGCGCTCTTATGCTGGCGAGACGCGCGAGGCCCGCCCCCATCGCGAGCAAGGCGAGCAAGAGGGTGAACATGCCTGCATAGCCATAGACTTCCCAGAAAAGTGCGTTTTTCTGGAAGGTGAAATTGAGACAGGAGATGTCGCCAAAATAATAGGGGGAGAAAAATGTTAGCACGCAACGCCAAGGATAGGGCAGGGCTGTTGCGGCTTCAAGGGTGATGCCTCCTGCCCGGTCTGACACGGAGCTCAGTTCCCAAAGCGGCAGCAGCATGATCATGCCCATGAGCGCTCCGAGCACGACGCCGCCTCCGGAGCCCAAGACAAGGGTGGAAACGGGGCGCAGATACGTTTGAGCTGAACGGCCCCAGGCCAGCCACGTGACGCGCCACAGGATAAGCAAGCCATAGAAGAGCGAGCAGATGTAGACGGTCTGGGGGAAGCCCGCGAGTATTTGCATGCCGAAAAAGAGGCCGAACAGCATGAGCCATACGAGCATGCGGGCGGTGGACCTGAGGCGCGCATCCTGCTCACAGTCCCCCTGGTTCGCCACGGCCTTTTCAAGGCAATAGAGGGCAAACGGGAAAAAGGCAGCCGTGCCGATGATGCCCAGATGTCGCATTTGGCAGACAAAAAAACCTGACCAGGCAAACGAGAAACCTGAGAGAAACGCGCCGGCACGGGAGGCCCCGAGATGGCGCGCCAGCAGGTAGGTTCCTGTTGCGGTTATCAGCAGGAGGCATCCATAGAGAAGGCCTAAGGCGAGCGCCGGGGGGAAGAGGGTAAAGAGGAGCATGGAGAGGGGGTCTACGGTAAACGGTGCCCCGGTCATGATATTCGATGTCCAGAACGGAAGTTCTCCTGAACGGATGAGGTTCCCGGCCTCGACACGTATGGGGAATTCAGCGTCAGCCAGATCAGAAACAAAGACATCAGAGGGTATGGGGATCTCTTTTCCCAGAATAAGACCCTGGTACGGTGCGAGCACAGCGACACACAACGCGACCATGGCACATAGACCTTTAATCCGTTCGTTCATAGTACAAAGTCACTTGGTTCACTAGACGTCTGCTGACCGGGTTGGGGGTTCTGGCTGGTAGAACCAGAACGCAAAGGAAGCATGATCGCCATAGAGTGTGATCCGTGGCCGGGGCTGCGTGATCGCCTCGGCGGGAATGATGAAGCTGATCTCGGAGAAGACGTCCTTCTCCTCCTGAATAAGGATCTCGTGGTAGCCAGCCTCCTTCTCGTCGACATGGATGCGCAGTTTAAGCGGCGAGTTGAAACTGAAGCTATAGCCCCCTTGGCTGCCACCGTTACGCAGGCGGAGCGCGACGGTGCTTGTGGTCCGTAAGAGGACGCGCAGGGGCTGCCCGGGGGTGGCACGTATCGTCATGCTCTCGCTTCCGATAATGGCGCGTCCGACCTCTACAATGACGTTGGTCCCGACGTTCCCGGTCAGCAGCATGGGATGATAGTGGGCTCTATAAAAGCGGCTGAATTCGGAATAGGCGCAGCGTTTCTCGTCTTCGAGGTACCCGATATCCAGGCGGTCGACCTCTTTCCAGCCTTGCAGGGTTTTCTGGGAGGCAACTTCGAGCGGCTGGATGCTGCGCTCGAGCGTGGTCCAGTCGGCCTTTGCGGTGAAGAGGGAGTCAAGCGTGATCGGAATTTTCGTGGTATAGAAGACATTGGTTCTGGACGTGACCCACGAAGCGATGACCGGATCGAGCAGCCAGTAGTCGAACTGGCACTCCTTCTGATGCTTGATTTTTTCGAAATTGACGGCAACCTCTGTCTCGGGGACGAGGAAGTCCGGGGAGTAGATGCCGCAGAGATGCATCAAGCGGCGTCCAGGGATCGCGTAGGCTGGTGCGAGCAAGGTCCCCACGCTCGCCTTTTTGGGCAGCAGGGTGTCCAAGGTCTTCAGGGCTTCATACTCCTGGTTGGAGATCTGGCTGTTATAATCAAAGCAGCTGAGCATCCAGAAGGCGGTCATGCTCTGATACCCGAGGAGCGCCCATACGGGGAGGGATTTGAAGCGTGAGGCGACATGGATATGCCGCGTGAGCCAGGTGGCCCCCTCTGCGGAATAAATGAGCCAGACTGGGAAGACCCATGCCAGGTAACGGTCGACATTCGTGTTCTGCCAGCCACTGGTGGCGACGGCCCCCAAGGCGGCCAGCAGAGCGACAATCCACCAGAGCTCCTTCCACGCTAACGGCTTCAGCCACGGGCGGCGCAAGATGCCGGTCCAGGCAAAGAGGGCACCGAAGAGCGGCAAGAAGAAAAATTCGCGGGGTGGGGCCTCGGGGGATCCCAGAAAGAATTCGCGCAGCATCCGGACCGCATCTTTTGCGCTCAGGAAAACGGCCGGGAGCAGGTCGTATTGCTTGAAGTAGCCTTTATAAACGATCGAATGGAACTGGGCCCCGCCGGTGAGCCAGATATTAAAGAGCGGGACGCCTATGGCTGAAAGCGTTCCGGCGGCAGCGATCGCCCACTCGGTCTTAGACGCGGCTTGGCGCCAGAAGAGGCGGCGCGCCAGGAGCATGATTGGGAACAAGACCGCCAGTACGCTGCCTTCAGGTCTGCACCAGGGGGCCAGCACCAGCAAACAGGCGAATGTCTTTGTGCGTCCGGTCAGCAGGGCTGCAAAGAGTCCGGCGCTTACGGCCATGAAGAGTCCTGTGTCGGTCTGGCCGAGTGCGCCGATGGTGGCATGTCCGTTGAGTGCCAGGAGCAGGCACGCGACTCCGCGCGAAAGGGGGGTCTGGCAAAGGCGGGTGGCAATCAGCGCCCAGGAGAGGATAAAAAGAAGATAGAAGGCGGCGTTCAGCGCGAACCCGGCTGTGATCAGATCGTCTCCGGTGGCGCCGAGAACGTAGGGGATGGCCAAGAGGAAGGGGTAGAGGTGAGAGGTGGTTCCGGTTGAGGGCTTGTCGCCGGGGGAGAAGATAAAAGGCTGTCCCTCAGCGATTTGCCGTGCGGCTTGACAATAGAGGATGGTGTCGGGCTGGGGCATGGCGACATGATTGGTGGGGGCGGCCATGGCGCCGACAAAGTAATAAGCCCCGATTTGGACCAGGCCGCAAAAAATCATCAGCTTGATCAATTGGGGGACAGGTAAAAGGAAAAAGGTATTCATGTTTACTTTCATGAAGGAATAAATATAGCAGAAGATGTGCCGAAACGGAATAAGACTTTAATTTTAAAGTTCAAAAAAACACGTTGCAAAAAAAGAGGGTATGAGATATATTTTAGATTTTGGCATTATTACTGCTATAATTTAAATTGTGTCAACTGGATCCCATAAGCCCTTATCGCTTCGCCCGGTCAATCGTGATACCTCAACTAAGCTGACTCTTCCGATCACACCGGCTGCGGACAAAAAGACGAACGGTCTGCTGTTTGATCAGATTGATCAGGTAAGCTGCCCCCATTGTGGGTCGTTTGTCGCATTGACGGGTGCTCGCCCGCTCTCCTTAATTCCCTGTCCGCATTGTGGCGGCAAGGTCTTTGCGTCGGTACGTCTGGCCAACTTCCTTATTCACGGCAATATTGGCGAAGGGGAGATGGGGTCTATTTATCGTGCGACGGATGAGACCTTGGATCGTGAAGTGGCGATTAAGTTGCTCCGGGGGTCTTATGCAGGCGATCCGGATTCCTGTGAGCGGCTGCGTAAAGAGGCGTGTGCCTTGGGCAGGCTGAACCATCCCCGTGTCGCCCAGGTGTATGCGCTGAGTTTTTCAAACGGGCATCCCTATCTGGTCATGGAGTTGGTGACTGGGCAGGACTTTTCCAAAAAAGTCCAGGAGGAGGGGCATCTTGACGAGCGTGTCGTCCTTCGGATGGCCGGGGACGTAGCCGAGGGGCTGGCTGCGCTGAACCGTGAAGGGCTTGTGCATAGCGATATTAAGCCTGCGAACATTGTGATGGACCGGGACGGGAATTCAAAGCTGGTTGATTTCGGGCTCACGGGGATGGCGAGGTATGACAGCAATCACAACCTCATGGGAACGCCTGACTATATTGCGCCGGAGTTGATTTATGGTGAGAAGGACAGCCTGCGCAGCGATATCTTCAGCTTGGGCGCCACGCTTTATCATCTGCTCTCCGGCCGGCCGCCGACCCCGGGGATGACGGCGACGGAAGTGCTGAAGACCCGTATTGACAAGGTTCCGATTACGCCCTTGTCTGAGGTTGCTCCGCAGGTGTCGCCCGCGACCTGCAAGCTGGTGATGAAGATGCTGGAGTATCATCCGGAAGACCGTCTCCAGAACAGCGATATCCTCGCGTATGAAGTCAAGGAGGCGTTACGGTCCCTGGACGTGCCGCAGCCCCCTGTACAACCTGGCAACGACACGGTTGAGCGCCTTGAGATGTCCTTCGAGCAGCATGAGCCCCCCTTGGTCTTGTCTGAGGAGGACAAGGCCAACGCCCGTGAAGCCATGGATTCATTATACGCTAGCCCCCCCAGTTCTTATGAAGTTCCTTCACCCCTTCCTTCCGTGAAGCCCGAAAAGGGTGCACGGCCGAAAAGACGGGGCAGGATCTTCTTTGTCCTGCTGCTCCTGACCCTTGGGGCTTTGGCTGTCGCTGTACAGTATCCACCGTGTGACAAAGTGTGGAACATGTGCTACTATCATGCGAGTATCTATGTCAACGATCTCGCCAAGCGTCAGCCGGTTGTGGGTAACGCCTTGAAATGGAGCGGGCAGAAGGTGGGTGAGCTGAGGAGCTTTATCGCTTCAACGCTCGGCAAGACGCGTGTACAGGCGACTCCGCTGCTGCCGCTGCTGAACGAGTTCGCAGACGAAACAAAACAACTTTGGCAAATTACCAATATTGGAGCCCAGTCAAAGAGTGGGACCACCTCGCAGACGGGAGGCGCACTGATGATCCAACTCCCGGGCGTCGTGGTTGACAGATGGGCATCCTGGCGGAACGGTTATGACCATGGCCGTTTTATCTGGTCAAAGGTCGCCACGAATTACTATGCGTTTTCTGCGCGGTTTGCCGCCACGGCCAATCAGGATCCGTTGAATGTGACGGGGATCCAGGTGAAAGGGACGGATGCCTCCGCCTCTCCGTGGCTGCTTTTCGGTTTCCTGGGAAATGGGGAGCTCTTTCTACAGGTCCGGAATCCGGACAACAAGGCCGTCATTGTTAAGCGTGCTAATCCCCTGGCGCTGGATCCGCGGTATCTGATGATCGTGCGCCGTGAAAATTTGTTTGAGGCCCTTCACTCACGAGATGGTCGCTCCTGGACGCCGTTCGGGAGATGTACGCTTGAGTTGCCGGCAGAACATGCGGTCGGATTCTTGATCGCCACGCTGGATCCTCAAAAATTCGCGACAGTCAGGTTTGATGCCATGAGCTTGAAACTGTTCCGCGCGGACAAGAAATAGCCCTTGTTTCATTTGAATCCTGTTGCAATCGTTTAGCAGATCAGGATATACTATTTCTTTATCCCGTTGAAAATGAAAGCCCTACCCATAGTTAAATTCTGGAACAGTGCACGCCTTCGCTTGGGCGTTTTAACGATACTTGCACTTGCCTGTCTGCTGCTTACTTTTGACTTGGGGGCTCATTGGGGGGCTCTTGAGCAGGATGCGGCCGTATGGATGACAGTCATTATTGCCATTGCGGGCATCGGCACCCTCTTCATCATCCTGGTTTTCAGCCTGCAATCGCGGATGATCTTCGCGCCCTTGAGGCAAATAACGGAGGCGGTCAAGAAGGTGATGGGGGGGCACTATCCGCCCGGGGGCTATCCCAAGCTCGCATGGGAGGGAAAAGACGAGTTTGGCTTGTTCGTGCAGAGCATCAACGAGATGGTTGCGAGTTTGTCCGAAAAGACACAATCGCTGGCGGAGCAACGCGAATACCAGGCAGCCCTTCTGGCGAGCATCCCGGATTGTGTCTGCCTCTTTGATCGCGAGGCGAGGCTTGTTAAAATGTATAAGCAGCCGGATCTGGTTTCTCCCATTCGCGGCGTGGTCGCCGGGGAATGTTTGATGGCCCCCTTTTTCTTGGAGCAGGACTGTGAACATCTTCAAGAGGCTATCGGGAAGACGTTTGGGACGGGGAAATCCCAGTTGGCGTTTGTCTCCTTGCGCGAGACTTCGGAAATGTTCCGTCATTTTGAGGTCCGAGCCTGCAAAATCAATGTGGAACACGCGCTGGTTGTGCTGAAGGATATCACGCGGGAGAAGCGAGAATCTGATCATAAGAAGCAGGTCGAAGGGCACATGGTACGGGTTGAGAAGATTGAAAGCTTGGGCACATTGGCGGCGGGGATTGCCCATGACGTGAACAGTATGTTGACGGTGATCCGTAATACGCTTGAGGTGACCTGGAAAGACCCTGTCAAGGAGGAGTTGGAAGGGATTCGGACGATTCTTCAGGCCGCTGAAAAAGGATCCCAGTTGACGCGGGAGTTGATGACGTATGCCGGCCAGAACCAGGTGAAGTTCAAGCGGTCAGATCCGAATGAAATCGTACTGGCCATGGAGAAGTTACTTCAGGGGGTGATGGCCTCCAATGTGATTCTCGATTTAGATTTGGGGGAGAATCTGCCCAAGGTGGATGCGGATCCGCATCAATTCTGGAAGGTCCTTCTCAATTTATTAAAGAATGCGTCAGAAGCCATGAACGGGTTACGGGGTGCGGTCCGGATTAGAACGTATGAGCTGAGGTTGACAGAGCACATCAAGCGCGACTTTTTCTGCACACACTCCTTAGCCTGTGAGCCAGGGGTTGTCTTCGAGATCGCCGATACAGGCGTCGGCATTCCCAAGGAGATCCTTAAACGCGTTTTCGAGCCGTTCTTCTCAACAAAATCATCTGGACGCGGGCTGGGGCTTGCAACGGCATTTGGCATTGTGGACACACACAATGGCGCCATCTCCATCGCCTCAGAGGTCGGCAAGGGCGCCACCTTCCGTATTTGGCTGCCTGTTTCGAAGATGGCGCCAACAGAGGAAGACCAGGACAAGGTGAGTGAGAGCGTCATCAGCGCCAAAAAGTCAACGTCTGAGCGATCATGCGTCTTGATTATTGAAGATGACCGAGCAGTGTTGCAGACGACACGCATTCTTTTGAAGTCGCTCGGGATTGATTCGCTGGAAGCGGTCAGTAAGCGGGATGCAATAGGGGTCTTCGGGAAGAATTCGGACCGGATCAACCTCGTTTTTCTGGACGCAACCATTGATAATCTAGACAATGTCAAATTGTTGGGTTTGTTGCGCCAGCATAACCCGGAGATACCCGTGGTGATTGTCTCCGGGTATAGCGAAAAACGGATCGCTCAGATGTTCGCTGCTCAGCCGTTTGAAGGGTTTCTCGGCAAGCCCTATACGCGTGATCAACTCATTGCGGCCATTCGCCCGTTTGTCAGCTTGGGCTAATTTTGGAGAAGAGGTGTTGCCAGCTCTTGGGGTGTGCCAGGAAAAAGTGGCAAAACCTGCCGGAACGGTCAAGGATCTCTCGCTTGAGCTCTTCGTTCATCGGGTTGAGGAGCGTGACGAGCAACTCATTTCCCATCAGTGCAAAAGGCAGGACCCCCTTCACCGTACAGAACAGATGGGGCAATGTCTGAAGGGCTGCAGGTGTTGGCTCGAAGAGCTCTACAGGGATGGGGGGGATGTTGCAGATGCGTTGCATCTTCTCCATGACCGGATCCGTATATTCCGGATGGTGTTCATCGAGGATTGCCAATGCGGAAACCAGCAACGGGGTGTCTGTGACGGGACGTTCCGTCAAGGCGTTCATGATATCCATGCAAAAGTCTTTGGGTAAGTATTCGTTGTCATGCCAGAACCAGACCAGATCCATTTCCGCAGAGGCCGAGGCGTGACTGAGGGAGTGCACATCGGCGGGCCACTCTTTTGTAGGCTTTGCAGGCGTAAAAGCAGCCCCCGGTGCAGGGGGAGCGCCTGCTGCTGCGGTGTCGGATACGTTGTCCAGTTCAGCGAGCGCGGCAACGCGTTCAATCGCCAGCATGGCAGGCATGAAATCATGGAACGCTTTTAAATGCTCGGCAATGGCCTTGGCATTCTTATAATCGCTTTCCATCAACAAGACATCGACAAGCCGGACCAGCACATCTCTGCGTTTGTCTCTTTGCTTAGTCTGTTCATACGCCACGGCAAGGAACTCTAAGGCTGTCCTGTCCTTGGGCATGGTCTCGAGCATACCTTCAAAAAAGGCAATAGCCTCTATCATTTTAGGGTCGACTTGCGCCATATTCATTCCTTCTTTCGTATGATCAATTCATTAAAGCATACACGTTTAGAGAAGATTTGCAAGATTAAGAAGTAGACCGCCAAATAAAATATCTTCTTGCCAATGGCACGCGATTTGCTTTAATATTATACTCATTATGGCTCAAAATTATCAATATGCAAATTTTCAGAATGCATTGCTGGAACGTAAGGTTCTCACGCCTGAGCAACTCGAGCACGCTGTTGAAGATGCCGGGAAGACGCCTTTAGAGAAGCATCTGATTAAGTCGGGATTGGTCGCCCCTGATGTGCTGACATTAGCCGTTGCCGCGTATCTGAATCTGCCTCCGATCCAGTTGCCCCCGGGGTTCATGCCGCCTGCGGAGTTGCTCACGTTGACGACGCCCAAGAACCTGGCGCGGCTGAAGGCCTTGCCGCTGATGAAGGTGGGCAAGCGTCTGACCGTTGTCTTTGGCGATCCCTTTGACTTGATGGCGCAAGAGGAGATGGAGCGTCTGACCCAGCTTGAGATTGTGCCGCTTGTTGCTTTTGAGAAGGATGTTAATGATGCCTTAAACCGGGCGCAGACCAAACAGGATGCGGACAATCCGGGGCTTGCCATGGAAAGCATCATGAAGAATCCGGAAGCCGACATTGAGTTGTCGACCGAGGCGCTGAAAGATGAGAACCTCGACCAGGCTCTTGATAAAGCGGATGAGGCGCCTGTCATCAAGATGGTGAATATGATGCTTGTCGAGGCGTTACGCACGAATGCCAGTGATATTCATTTCGAGGCCATGGAGAAGAGTTCGCGCCTCAGATATCGCATTGACGGCGCCCTCATTGAGCGCCCCAGCCCCCCGCGTTCGCTCCACAATGCCATTGTCTCCCGTATCAAGATCATGGCGGAGTTGGATATTGCTGAACGCCGGAATCCGCAGGATGGCCGTTTCAAGGTCAAGGCGTTGAAGAAGGAAGTGGATATCCGCGTGAGCATCCTGCCCACGATCCATGGCGAGAAGGTGGTGATGCGTACGCTGGACAAGACGAATCTGGCACCGAGTTTGGCTGCTTTGGGACTCGATGATTTCGCCTATAAGGCCATGCAGCATGCGATTGAGCAGCCGCATGGCATTATTCTGGTGACGGGGCCCACGGGTTCCGGTAAAACAACAACGCTCTATTCGTGTTTGCAGGATCTGAATACGCCGGATGTGAATATTGTGACCGCAGAAGATCCGGTGGAATATCAGCTATATGGCGTGAACCAGGTCCATGTGAACCAGCAGGTGGGGTTGTCGTTCGCATCAGTGCTTCGCTCGGTCTTGCGCCAAGATCCGGATATTGTGCTGGTGGGTGAAATCCGTGATGGCGAGACGGCTGACATTGCCGTGAAGGCCGCCTTGACAGGTCACTTGGTCTTGAGCACCCTGCATACCAATGACGCCGCAGGCGTGATTGCCCGTCTGACGGATATGAAGGTCCCCCCCTTCCTGATCGCCTCGTCGCTCATTCTGGCCCAGGCCCAGCGCCTGTATCGTAAGATTTGCCCCTTCTGTAAGAAGCCCATGGGGCCGATCGATCCAGCGGTATTCATTGCAAATTCGATTCGTCCGGACTTTTTTGACGGGGTGACCATCTATGAGCCAGGGCCGGGGTGTTCAAAATGCACACAGGGCTTCAAGGGCCGCGGTGCGATCATGGAGGTCTTGACGATTACGGATGAGATTCGCAATATTACGGTGAAGGGCGGGACGGCTTCGATGATTCGTGATACGGCAGTCCGGGAGGGGATGATCACCTTGAAAGAGGCGGGGCTGATGAAAGTAAGGGACGGATTGACATCACTCCGTTCGGCATTGGAAGTAACGGGTTCTGAATAGCAAGGAGGCTTTTATGGCAACAGCGGTACGGCGTGTAAAGGTAGCAGGCGTCAAGCAGATTTTAAAAAAGGAACTCATTCCCTTTACCCGGCAGACAGCCAGTATGTTGAACGCGGGTATGTCAATCTTGGTTGCCGTGTGCACGCTGGAGGAACAGTGTGAACATCCAGGCTTTAAGGTTGTGCTGAAGAGTCTGCGCGAAAGCATTGAGGGGGGCGCGCCGGTTTCAGACGGGTTGCGGCAATTCCCGAAGATTTTTGATGAGATGTATGTGAATATGGTGGCCGCAGGTGAGAAGAGCGGCCAGTTTGCAGGTGTTCTGAAACGGCTTGCGGCCATGCTCGACTCCTCGGCTCGCCTGATCCGTAAGGTGAAGTCAGCCATGACCTATCCGACCGTGATCCTGGGTATGGCTCTGGTGATTGCAGCTGGCTTGATTACCTTTGTCGTCCCTGTTTTTGCAGAAATGTTCTCGGGGTTTGGACAGGCCCTTCCAGGCCCGACGCAGTTTCTCGTGGATATCAGCAGTTTCGTCCGGACACGATGGTATGTGGTCATCGGTGTTGTCGGATTATCAATTTTCATCTTTAAACAGTGGGTCACAACCCCGGTGGGCCGTTTGAAATTCGACCAGTTCAAATTAAAGCTGCCTATTTTTGGCCCCTTGCTGCAAAAAGTCGCTGTTTCGCGCTTCTGCCGTCTCTTCGCACAGATGTTAACGAGCGGCGTCCCCATTTTGGACTCCATGGATATTGTGGGAAAATCCCTGGGCAACAAGGTGATGGAGGAGGCTATTCTGTCGGCCCGCACAAGTGTTGAACAAGGAAACTTGTTGAGCGTGGCTCTGGAGGGGAAGGCCTGCCTGCCGATCCTGATGATCCGCATGATCGCCGCAGGCGAAAAGAGCGGTCGCGTGGATGAAATGCTGGAGAGCGTTGCCAATACCTACGATGATGAAGTCGAGAGCCTTCTGGCAACCTTGACCTCCTTGATGGAGCCTTTCCTGATGGTTTTTCTGGGCATTATTATCGGTGGTATTGTGATCGCGATGTTCTTGCCGATCTTCAAGCTGGGCTCTGTTGTCGGAGGCTAATAATCGTTGTTGTGTCTCCTCTTTAGCTTTGGTATACTTGAGGCGATCTTTTTTAAGGACTATCATGATGCCTAAATTATTAGTTGTAGATGATGAATCGCGCATTTTATTGCTGTTGCAGAGCCTTTTGAAGGCCAATGGCTTTGACGTTTTGACAGCCAATGCAGGTCCTGCTGCACTCGAGTGCTTTAAAAAAGAGGCGATTGATGTGGTGGTGAGCGATCTTCGCATGGTTCCGATGGACGGCATGGCGCTTTTCAGAGAGATCAAGAAAATCAAGCCCCAGGTCCCCTTTGTGCTCCTTACGGCGTATTCTTCGGTTGAAACAGCTGTCGAAGCGACAAAAGCAGGCGTCTTTGACTATATGACCAAGCCGTTCAAGGTCGACGAGATGCTGGCGACCGTGCGCCGGGCGGTCGAACATGCCAAGAACAATAGTGTTGTCGCAACCGTGAACGGTGACACCCCTCTGCGCTATCAATTTGAGAATCTGATTGCGACGAATCCTGCCATGCTGGATGTCTGTAAAAAGATCGAGCGTGTCGCGCCGACCGCCGCAACCATTCTGATTAACGGGGAGAGCGGTACCGGCAAGGAGGTCATCGCCCGCACCCTCCACAAGGCGAGCCTGCGTAAGGATAAGCCATGGGTTGCTGTTAATTGCGCCTCGATTCCTGAGCATCTTATGGAGTCCGAGATGTTTGGCCATGTCAAAGGTTCCTTTACAGGCGCAGTGTCCGATAAAGAGGGCCTTTTTGAAGTTGCCAATGGCGGCACCTTGTTCCTGGACGAGATCTCCTCATTGCCCTTGGCGCTACAGGGGAAATTGTTGCGGGTTTTGCAGGAAAAGGAGATGCGTCGCGTGGGCGGAACTAAAAATATACCCGTAGATGTCCGTGTGATTGCCGCGAGCAACACCAGCTTGGAGCAGTTGGTCCAACAGGGCGCATTTCGTCCTGACCTGTATTATCGGTTTGCGGTCATTACGCTGGATATTCCTGCTTTAAGAGACCGGCCTGAGGATATTTTGCCCTTGGCAAGGCATTTTCTGCTTTCGGAAATGCGGAATGCTCCAGTCCAGACGACCCTTTCGAAAGAGGCTGAAGAGCTCTTAGTCGCCTATCGGTGGCCGGGCAATGTACGTGAACTTGAGAATGCGATCAAGCATGCGGTGACCTTCCTTATGGAGGGCGAGGATATCACCCCTGACCTGCTGCCACCCCGTGTCGTCAGGGAGGCCACGCTGAATGCAAACCATCTCCGTCCCGCCCACACGGGCGCCGGTGATAACTCGGATATGGCGAGCGGTTCGTTGAGAAGCTTTCTCAAGGCGAAAGAGAAGGAGTATATGGAGCAGATCCTGGCCTCTACGCAGGGTGACAAGGAGAAAGCTGCCCAGACGCTCCAAGTGAGTTTGGCAACGCTCTATCGTAAGCTTTCCGATGAAGATACCGTTGCTTTGCCCAAGTAATTTTTGCAAAAACGAGATTCGTTCTTCGCAAAAGTGAGAAAAAGCGCTCTTTGATTAAAATCTGTTAGTCAATGTTTGATGCAGGAATCGGGACGCTTGAAGGCAAAACGGACGGATTTGATTTTGGCACGCTAGATGCTGTTAATAAAAACAGCCGACAGCGTTGCCGGTAACAAGGAAACAGTAGAAAGGATTACACTATGAAAATGAGTCGCAAAGGTTTCACACTCGTTGAAATTATGATCGTGGTTGCGATTATCGGTATTCTGGCCGCCATTGCTATTCCGAACTTCCTGAGGTCTCGTAAGATGTCTCAGATGAACTCCTGTATTGCGAACATGAAGCAGCTCGAAGGAGCACGCGAACAGGCTCTGCTCGCAGGAAACACCAATCCTCAGCTGAGCGCGCTCTGCGGTGCTTCGGCGTATGTGAAGGTGACCCCCAATTGCCCGGCAACAAAGACGGTTTACGGCGTTCCTTCCGATCCGGCTGGTACGTTTGTATGCCCGAATCCTGGTATCGCTGGCGATACGGAATTCACCCATTCGCTCTACAAGTAAGCGTATAGGTGACTTTCTAAAAGTGAAGGACGTGGTTTGTTACCACGTCCTTTCTTTTTTTTTCAGGAAGGGCCGCACGGGGTTTCGGGAATAAACCGACGGGGAACTTTTAGCTACGGATTGCGCGGATTGGCGCGGATTAAAATTTTTTTACCGCAAAGAACGCATAGAACTCAGAGAAAAGAGAAGTATCTCTGATAGCCCAAACATAGCATTTAGAAGTTGATCTTTGCGATCTTTGTGTTCTTTGCGGTAAAAAAAATGAAGTGACAGCTCAGCTACACATACGTCTCTTTGATGATACTTGTATCCGGGGTAAACGATGCAGGTTCCCCGAAAAGCGTGTGCATATATTTGATGAGCTGGTTGACGCGGTCAACGCTTTCAAGGGCTAAATCGAGAAACTGTGTCTGCGTTTCATTCAGCGAGCCAATCTGGCCTTGGCGCAGGACTTCGATCACGCTGTTCGTGACTGTGAGCGGTTGTGCGATCTCTTGTGTCAGCTCCGCAAAGCGGCTCATATACTCTGCATGTGAGAACTTAGGCGCTTTCGGCTTCTTCCGTTTGGGCCGGGTGCCGGGGACTGCAGGGGGGAGGGCCTCCTCCTGGCCGAGCAACGATGCAATCCGCTCCTTAGCGGGTTCTGTTGATGTCCGTAACGTATCTCGGATGGAGCGGAGGGTCTCAACCATTTTCTCGCTATGCGGCTCATTTTTTTCTGCAACAAGCTGAGAGACCTCGGCAAAAAGAGAGCCCAGTTCTGTCTGAACGCGTTTACGCCGGAGGCGTGCCTGCGTGGGTGCATGGTGCTCAGGATCAATGGCGGGCTGTGCAGCCATCCCCTCCTCCAGACCTTCGGGTTTCGGTTTGCGGGCGCGTTTCGGACGTTTGACCGGGGTAGGGGGGGGCGGTTCCTCGTCTTTGGGCGGGATGGATTGCGGATTCTTTGTGCCGACGCGCTCATAGACGAAATGAACAAGGCTGACGCCCTTCATGCCGGAGTTTTTCAAGACCTCTTCAAAGCCGCCCATCTCCTGTACTTTTCCAGGGGGTTTTCCAAGGCAGGAGAGGAGCGTCATGAACCCGTCCTGCAGGAGGTCCTTGGAAAAAATGAGTCCCGGCAATTTATGAAGGAGCATCTTCTCCTTAAGATTGCGCGAGGACATCATATCAATACCATCAATTTCCCCATTGACCGCGAGTTTGTCGCCCTGAAGGGAAAACTCAACGGTGTCGTGAGCCTCCGCAAGGGGTTTTAGGCGGTTAAAGAAATCGATGGCCTGCTGCTGGATCACTTTGTGCGTAATGCCATAAATCGCCACTTGGTTGACAAGCAGCCCCAAGTCACGAACAAGGAGGATGGCATTACTGAAGGGAATTTTTGTCATGAGAAAAAATATGATTAGAACACTGTCAGTTCACGAGAGCTTCTCTCCGGACACCTCCTGCTCATCACAATCAGGTGTCCAGAGTGCTCGTCTCACTAGTGCCATGCTGTAATGACGACATTGTCTGTTTTTGTCTCGTTCGGTGGCAGGGCGAAGCCTTGCCCGTCACCGGCATGCAGCTCGGCCGTGCCGCTCCCGGTGAAGGATTGTCCCACGAGGACAGGGCCGTAAAATTCAGCAGTTCCGACTAAGAAGATACTGCCATTCGGAACGAGGATTGCGCCATTGACAACCGTTTGCGCGTTAATTTTGACTTGTCCGGTTCCGAGCACGATGATTGCCGGGAATCCATTGACAGATGTAATCTCTCTACGGCCACCGCCTTGGAGCGAGGCATCGCCTTCAAAAATGAAACACCCTGTCCCGCTCCCGATCCATCGCGCGCCGTCACTGGTACACCAGGCGACTCCGCCGGGCGGATTAGCGGGTATGTCAGCGCTGTCGGCATACTTGGCGCCATTCTTTTCCGCATAAGCCTTGAGCGCATTGATCGCAGCGGTGAGCGCTGCAGACTGAACATCCACCTCTGGTTGATTTTGTAGAATTGTAGAAGACCCGGTAAACTTGAACAGTTTAATGGTTCCGCCACTTGATAGTGTCACGGTTTCTACAGAGCTGCTGCCCCTGGACGTGATGTCCCCATTGGCGTGTATTGTTTCGACATCCACGTCAAAATTTCCTTTCACATCCATGGTGCCACCGACGAGAATATCAAACAAAAAGTCGAAGTAGAGGTCGTCTGGGTCTGAATCGTTCATAATGATCGGACGATTCTCGATATCCGCAGCGACCTTGAATTTGCCTAATGTTCCGCAGGTGCCGTTGGAGATCAACTGGAAGCGCTTGTCGTTATTGGGATCCTGGACGCTGGTCACGATGTATTTCCCGGAGCCGAATTCGCTTTCCAGGTTCAACCCAGGGGCCTTTGAAAAGTCCGTCTTGAGCAGTTGATAGGCGGTGTTTAAACCCGACTCGGCGATCAGCTTCGCCTTCAGCGATTCGCGCAGCACATGGGACATGTGCATCTCCTGTGATGCGGTATAGGCCATGTATCCACTGGCCATGCAAATCAGCGACACGAGCCCAAGAACAGTGATGATCGCTGTTCCAGACCGTGAGCTCTTTTTAAACGAATGGTTCGTTTTCATGATAGCCTCCTTTTCACTTTTGAACATGAACATGTCATTCACGATTTCAAAATCAATCAGCTGTTACTTGCCGCTGTTGCGCGGATCAACCTCCGCCGAGATGGACGAGGTGATTCGCAGGGGTTTGCCGCCGACGCCTCGTATGTCTTTGAAGATCTCGATTTCCATGGTGACGCCGCGGACAAGTTCCTGGCCATTCACCTTCACAGTAAAGATACCACAATCCGGTCCTTGGAGCAACTCGCCTGCGACATCGACATATTTTTTCTCGCCTGGCCACGTGTAACGCACCCACCTCAGACGCGGTGTGTCGTTCCGGTAAGGACCTGTTGGAGAGGCCGTGATCGTACCGGAGTCAGGCGGAAGGCGGGATATTTGAGATTCGAACTTAGCACGGAACTGAACATACTGTCCAGTGCCGATGGCGATTCCGCCGGAAGGCGGCGTGGAGGAGAGGGGGCTGATCGATGCCCAGGCCGGAGCATCCTCGATGTTATAGCCGTTGGCGGAGAGGGAGTTTCCCGAACGGGCATAGAGGCGTAAGGCACCGCCACCGCCCGCGGGCATCAGGGACTCCCACGTGATGTTCTTCTGCTTGCCATCAATGTCTGTGGTGTTGAAGACATGGGAGATATAGTCCCCCTCGTCCGGGTAGTTGACCACCAGGGATCTCAGCAGGGGGATATAGGATCCGGAGGATGCACTCATCCAGGTCGGGACCTTGGTCATGTTGATGGCCTCGAGAGGGTTGTCGGCAAATCTGTACCAGCATCCTGCAGGCAGCGTGGGCCTGTTCATGCGCACCATTTCGAGATGATTGATCGTTGCCGGCCCTGGCGTCACATCCACGACCAGCTGAAGCATGAGGGTGCAGCCCATGGGGATGGAGATGTTACGCTTGGTAGCGTTGTGGAGTTCGACAATCTGTGACGGCTGTGCACTGGTTCGCGGCAGCGCATTCGACCAGGTGGTCACGACGCCGTTCTGCCAGCAGCTGAGCGGTATGATGTCCGGAGCTGAGCCGATGAGCGGCTCCATGGCGGCGTTGTTGATCAATCCGTCAGAAGTCAAGGGCAGTTCACCGGGCGGGATAATGACGAAGGAGGCATGTTTCAGGTCAACCCGGCCATTCAGATTTCCCTTCATCAGCCGGAAGACAGGGTTGAAGCCGCTCTTCCTGATGCCGTATGCATTGGGTTCCCCTTCCGCGTTGAGGGCTGTATCGGAGAGGATGGGGATGCGGATGACGGTGAGGGCGTTGGTGGGGACTGGAAAATAAACCAGCGAGGAGGTGTCGCTCATACCCTGCTCCGTGGCACTCCAGGAGTTCAGACACGTCCCGTCAAGCTTTGAACAGAGCACGCCGCTATCAAAGCCAGTAGGCTTATAGTTTTCATCAAGACGGACGACTGTGTTGGAAAAAAGGACATTCCGGGCTTCACCGATGAAAAGACACTCTTCGATCATATCGTTATTCAGCGTGAGGGAAACCTGCTGGCCGTTGGCCGAGGTAGCGGAGAGGAGTCCGTAACCGGCACTGGCCAGTCCGACACCGGCATAGACCTTGGGTATGGAGGCTGCATCTGCAAGAAGTTCGGTTTCGATGGGCCATCCGGAGGTGCTCACCATCAGACGGTCCAGCCCGATTTTGCGTCCTGTGGAGATCGGGTTCTTGTCCACGACCGTGAAGGTGATCTGTTGCGCGCCGGCCTGGATGGGTGTCACGCCGAAGTTGACACGCGCCTTGGTGTTGGGTGTCGGGGCATAACCATCGAAGCGTGCCTCCGCATGCCAGAGGCGGCCGGTAAAGAGATTTTCAAACATCACCTTCATGTTTGCGGTCTCCCCCAGCAGGCAGGCCTCGGTTCCCTGGCCGGCGGAAACGACCTGATCGACTTGGTTGTAGCGCTCATCAAACGTGGCGGCCTGGTTGCGGTTGACAAATTGCGTACGTCGCATCTGAGGCGGCTTTGAATTCTGGTTAAAAATATGGTACACGATCGTCTGCCGCCAGAGGATGTTGCTCGTCGCGGGATTCATATCCACAAGTCCGTCGCCGTCCTGGTCTGCCGGCAGCGCAAAAGAGACGGCCTGATAGGGGGCCTGGTTACGCGGATAGAAGATGATGGAGTCGCGGGAGGTCTTGCTCATCTCTGAGCGGAAATGTTCAATGATGCGCCGGGCTTCCATGTCAAGGGCGGCTTGCGCATTGATCCGGTTGGTCTTCTGCATGAAGGAGACCCACGAACTCATGGCCATGCCGACGACCAGGGCTAGGATGCCCACGGACATCGTGAGTTCAATGATGGTGAACCCGCTGGTTTTCAGGTGTTGTTTGTTTTTCATGGCATAAACCTTTCAAGGCGCTCAGAGGTCGGTCAACACCGGCTACTTGTTGTACTGGGTGAAGATGTAGTTCAGCTCCTCTTTTTCATCTGTAAACTTGCAGGAGAACGATCTGCTCCGTATCGGGTGGAAGGCCTTGCGCCAGCCGTATCGGGAGCAGATGCAGATATAGGTCGTGACGGTCATGGTGGAGAGCCCTGCGGAGGGGCTGTTCGTGGCGACAAGGGTTGTCCGTTTAAAACGGCCGCCCGGCTCGATGTTGCCCATGTCATTCAAGTAAGCAGGGCGGTTGACAGGCTCTTCAAGAAGTTGCAGGTCGCCCAGGGGGATCATCCGGGCCCGTTCGATGCGCGACTGACAGAGGGAGGTGGCGATATAATGGTCACGTGCCATCTGGAAGCGACCGACCATGCCGTCAATGAGCGGGATCACGCTGATGATGACGACCATGAGGATCGCTCCGGCGAAGGTCATCTCCAAGAGGGACATTCCCTTTTTTTTAGTGGAAATATTCATAGCTCCAACACTCCTCTCAAACCTGTTTCAGATTCTCTAACGATAAGCATACCACCCTTCGGCCTCACTATTCAAGGGGGTTTTCTTCCGCGCATCGGCTGTTCATCTTCACCAATTGTTCGCGCATGTCGAGTATCGTGTCATAACAGAGCGCAATCATCTCTTTGCGCTGGGCGTCATCAATGCCAGACTCCAGCTTCAGCAGTTCGATGCTGGTGAGCAGGACCGTGGTGGGTTGCGTGAGCGCATGGCAAATAGAGCCCAGGCTCTCCAGGACGGTACGGTTCCGGGCGGCCTGCTGCTCTGCAATCTCCATGCGCCGGCGCTCGGCAATGTCCCGTATCGACAGCACCATGCCCGTAAGCTCGTTGTCTGCGTTGATGTCGGGCACGGCAGAAAGGCTGAAGCAGCAGCTCCGCTGCCCCATGATCACGCTGTGTTCGCCAGACCAGCACTCGCGTTTAGCAATCTGTTCCAGGAGAGGCTCAATCACGGTCTCCGCGTCAAACCAGGCCGTCAGCGGTTTTCCGAGGATGGCGGCCTCGTCACCCTCTGCCAGCAACTTGGTCATCATGCGGTTCGAATAGATGATAATCCCCTGCATGTTGACAATGCCGATACCGGAATCGGTATTGTCCATGGCGTGATAAGCCGAATTGAGGTTCTGCTCGGTCTGCCAACGGGACTGAATATTTTTGATCAGGCAGCAGAACCGGTCGGTCTCTCCTAATCCGTTCCCGGTAATCACCAGCTCGACAGCGTTCATCTCGCCGCTTTTCAGCATGCCAAACGCCTGGATCCGCATGTGCTGGCCCCGCCGGACAGTCTCCCGGATCGTGGCCAGAAGCATCTCGTTCAGTCCGGCGATCACCATGGGGAGCGTCAATTGTGAAAGCTCCTCTTCCGAGTACCCGAAAAACTCAAGGGCGCGATTGTTCCAGGTCAGGATATGCCCGTCCGGGTCTGTCAGCAGAATGGCGTCATAGGCGCGTTCAAATAAAAAACGGTAGTCAATCTGACTTAACAGGTCCTGGGCCCGGTTTAATCGTTCACTGCGCTGCAAAGGCTTGATATCGCATGCGAGTGTACGGATGTCAATTTTGATGGTCCGTGATGATAAGTTTGACGTATTCATACTTTTACTTTAAAGGAGCATAAAATATGCCAGTGGCGTATGGGCTGATATTCCATCCGGGTTTGGCTGTTCTAGGCTGAAAACGGTCCGCCCTGCTTCTCATTTATGCGAACAAGGTTTCATGTTTGCGAAAGAGGCGCGGCTTGCCTGTAACTTCAAACTGGAATGTTGGAATAAGGGGAATGGTGGAGTGATGGGGTTTGAGACGGGATGCCGGTTCTGGGAAGGACGGCCGAGCGCCGTCCGGCGATCGGCCCGAGCGCTCTCCCGATAGGGGCTTCTTCCTGTATTCCATTATTCCGTCATTCCATTGTTCCTTTTCAAGGTGCTCCTTCGTTTTTGTCCAATTCCTAGTTTCAAGTCTGCCGTCTCCAGCCCCCGTGTATGGCCTTTTGGCATTATGGTGTCCAAGATTCGAATTTTGGCATGAAATATGCTATTATTTGCTAACCATGAGTGTTATCAAATTACCTCCAGGCCTAGCTTCGCTGTTGAAAAAAAAGTACACGGATGTTGTCGGCCTTGAGCTGGGATCTGGGTTGTCGGGAGTTCCGGCTGTCAGGCTGGTGAGGGGCAAGCAGGGCGTTGAGATCAAGGCGATCGGGATCCTTGATCTGCTGGACACGATGCCCCAGGCTCTGGAGGCGGTCACCTCTGATCGGCCGATCTGGAATCTGCCCAAGGCGTTCTGTTCCCCCAATGCGGCGCTGGCCGTAACCTCGAAGTTGAGTTTTCTGAGGCACACGTCAGGGGTGAACGAAGAGATTCCTGAAAAGAAGCAGTGCGTTTACCGGGACATCCGCCGCGCCTTTGGCTCGGATATGCCGGAGCTGGTGGCCGGGCTGCCGGAGTTTCAGGCTGTGTGGGCCTCCGGGCTCTTTCCGGAAGGCCGTTCGCCGACCGCCTGTTCGCTCCAGATCTCTCAGCTGGCGATTATGGGCGGCTTTAACCACCATCCGGTTGTCAAGGCAGCGGCCGGTTCGAGCGTTGCGCTTTTCGTCTCGTCTCAGAGCACGACGATTGTGGCGTTTCAGAATCGGCTCCCGGTGCTTTATCGTGACTATCCCCTGGGCGCGTCACATATCCAGCAGGAGGTGGCTGCCAAAATGCAGTTATCCCCGATCCTGGTGCAGCAGCTGCTGGAAGAGGATGCCATGGATGCCTCCCCCTATTTCGAGCCGATCCTGAAACCCTTGATTCGCCAGATCGAAATTATGAACGATTACTTGTCGCGCCGTCGCAATGCCCCTGCCAGCAACTTCTTTATCTCCGGCCCCTTGATCGGGGGGCGCTATTGGAATTCCATCTTCCAGAAAATGATCGGCAAGGGGTTGATATACTGTCGTCCTTTCGAAGGCATACCCCTGGCGAAGGATGCGGTGGTGATGCCTGACAAGCTAGCCGATGTCGAGTCGCTGTTTACCAGTGCCATAGGTGGCGCATTAGCTGTGATGGAGGTGTCATGAACAATACAAACGCACTCCATTTTGATTTTCTCCTGGATTCTGAACGTTTCAGTTCGAGTCCCTTGCGGTTACGTTTCATTGTGCCTGTCCTGGGGTTGCTCTGCCTGCTGGCGCCCCTGGCTGTGTGGCTGCAGGAATCCTCGCAGGTGGAGGGGATCGCTTCAAAAAAACAGCTCCTTGAGACGGAGATAGCCCAGTTGAAAGCGAGTCATGAAGGGGTCTTGAAGGAGATGGCCGAGGAGAAGGAGATCCAGGCGCAGCTCAAGCAGCTCGGGTTCTATCGGAACTCAAAGTGTCTGGTCGGGGCGACGCTGGCCGGCCTGACCAATTGCGTGTCGAGCCGTATACAGTTAACCAGGCTCGAACTCCAGACGAAGATGCCCCCTCCTTTGTTCAGTGGCCCTCAAGTGCGTCCGGCGAACGCCATGGAGTTGTCGAAGCTCTGCCCGACAAACCTAATGGATGTTGTGACGCTCCGGTTCTCCGGACGCTCGATTCAGACCGGCGGAAACCCCGTCGAGGTGAATCGCTTTTTGCAGGCCCTTCAAGGAAACGCGTTCGCATCCTTGATCAGCCCGGCGCGGAAACCGAAAGTCACCTTCCAGGAAGAGGCCTCTTCTTTCGCATCTCGCCAGGGGAACGCGCCCTCACAAGAGACCGTCTCCTTTGAAATAACGTATGAATGCTTGCCTCGGAGGTTTGAATGAGCCTATCCGTTGACTCTCTAAAAAAGATTTCAAAACCGCTGCTCTTCTCCTTTGCTGTGACGGGGATCTCCATGCTGGGCGGAATCGCGGTCATCGCCTTTTTGATTCTCCCGGTGCGTGCGCGCAGTGTCATGGTGCGCAGTGAGGTCAGTGGCTTGGAGCTGACGCTGGCGAAAATGAAGGCTGACATCAAGTGCATGGGTGAGGTCACGAAGCGGACAGCGCTGATCCGGGCGGAATTGGAACAGGTGATCAAGACAGGGATCCTGAAACCGGAAGAGCTTTCGAATTCCATGCGAATGGGGGCGAAATCGCTGCTGACGCCGCTTGCGCAGAAGGCCGATTTTAACCTGGAGAACGTGAAAGAGTCCCCCTCAATCCTGTTGCGCCTGCCCACGCCGGCCCCGAATACGATCTATGCGAGACAGCCGATCGAGTGCATCGGCCAGGGCTCCTTCCTGGAGATTATGAGCTTCATCCAGGAAACGGAAGAAACCTACCCCTTGACAATTCTTTCTGGATTGGTTATCCTTTCACAACCGCAGACACCAGAGTGTCATAAGGCGGTCATCACGTTTGAGTGGCCAGTGAAACATGAATGGTTGCAATCAGGCCCCGCAGGTCAGAAATAAAAGAAAGGGGGGACGATGATGAAGCTGAACAAGATGGTCATGTGCGGAGGGTTTTGTGTGGCCCTCGCCTGGGCTTTCACGTCACTTGCACGTGACCCCTTCTTTCCGATCGGATATGAACTCAAGAAGGATCTGCCGCCCGTCGTCACTCCCCCAGCCGTCATTGACGTTCCTGTGAGTCAGCCTCCCAAGCAGAAGCCAAGAGAGATCACCTCCGAGGACTGGGATGCAGCACGTAAGCTTTTACAGATGACTGGCTTTGCAGTCGCCGGGGACCGGCAGGTTGTTTTGATCAACGGAAAGTCATATCGCATTGGAGACAAAATTTCAATCACGTACCAACGGGTTGTTTTTACGTGGCGTGTCGATATCCCTGCGGAGCGCAAATTGAATCTTGTACCCGTGGAAGCGGTGCGATTGTAATCCCGGACAATTGGGCTTGTTCGAGACGAGGGTTGTGTAGAATGGTTAACAAAGGGTGTAAAACCTAAAAAGGAGTAAGCGATGAATAAGATGAATTCAAGTGGTTACTGTGTATTAGCCAGTCTTTTTTTTGCTAGTACGACATGTCTGATGGCTCAGGAAGCAGTCCAGGTTATTGAGACGGAGAAACCGAAGGAGGTTACCGTTAACATTACGGCCACACCGGTGACACCCGCCACGCCCGCAAAGGCCCTGGGTGTTGAAGTGCCGATCACGTTGACCTTCGACAATACGCCGCTCCTCGATGTGATTAAGGCGTTCCGTGACACGACGGGCGCTAATCTCGTCACAACAGGAACCAATCTGAACACAGTCGCGATCAGCATGCGTCTGGATAACGTGCCCTGGAAGCAGGGTCTTGATTCGATCTTGATCCCCCAAGGCCTGGAAGCGGTTGAACAGCCTGCGGGAACCGGGATCTATCTCATCCGAAACAAATCAACCGATATTCCTAAGTTCACGAAGGCGTTTAAGCTCTCCTTTGCGCGTGCAGCGGATATTGCTCAGCTCTTTAAGACGACCTTCGACCTGTCCATGCCGCTTCCAACAGGGCCTGCCCCTGTCGGCGCCGCCATCAATGGCACGGTTTCGGCATTTCCCTCCGCCAATACCGTGATTGTGACAGCAACGCAGCAACAACTGGACGAATGCGAAAAGGTCCTGGCGCAAATCGATGTGCAGCGTCCCCAAGTCTATATCGAGGCTCGCTTTATCGAACTCTCGGCAAGCGCGAGTCGCGAATTAGGACTCAAATGGAATGGTTTGGGCGGAGACGGGTGGGGCGTCAGTTTTGACGGTGCCTCCTTTGGTGCCAGCCATTCCCGGAATCGCGACAACACCCGGACCAGCACACGGGGACGGACAGGCTCTGCTACCTCCACAAGCTCAGACCATTTCGAGAATGCCATTCGTGATATCATTACAGATGACACCGCTTCTTCAGAAGTGAACACAGGGAATACAGTCGCGAACACGTTTACGGAACTCCGGGAGCAGACCTTCTCGGGCTCGCTCTCCGCCGATGCGTTCTCCCTTGCGCTGAATGCCTTTGAGAGTTTGGATGATGTAGCGTGGTTCTCCAATCCGAGGGTGATTATTGGGAATGAAGAGCAGGCGACCATTGACATGACAGTGAAGGAACCTAACGTGACCGTCCGCTCAACCCGCACAGGCGTGAATATGGATCAGTTGGATATCACCACGGAACTGGCCATCATTCCTGGCAAGAACGAATTGAATGTCGGCGAAGCATTCTTTAGTTACGGCATTACCCTGAAGGTCACACCGCGTGTCAGCCCCACGGGTTTGATCACGGTGGTCATCGAGCCGGCCATCAGCAGCAAGATCGGGACATACGAGATCACGGACGACAAGAGCATACCGCTGCCGAGGTATCCGATCATCGATGTGAAGCGCATCAATACGACCTTCACGATGAATGATGGCTATACAGCCGTGATCGGCGGCTTGACCAGGACTAAAGAGAATTCGGTGGACTCCGGCATACCCTATCTGCGGCGGATTCCTTTTCTGGGTGAGTATCTGTTTGGACAGAAGAGCCGAACGAAAGAGCAAACAGAAATCATTGTGTTTGTCACGGTCGGCATTACTGAGCCTGCGACCATGAAGCGGGACGCGGGATTGCCCAAGAACGCTGTTCTGGGTCGCGAGTACGTTACAGGTTCGCGCAAGGAGCCCGGCGATCGTACGAGGACTGATTTGCTCGGCCTGACCATGGCCCCGGTTGACAAGGAAGAGAAGGGTGAAACGAGAACAGAAGAAGAGATCAATAAAGCAACCGAGAATGTGAAGCCTGATGCTGCTCCTGTGCCAGCTCCATAAGTCTAGAATGAAAAGAGGGAGGCGCTGAACAGCCCTCTCTCTCTTTTTACATGCTCATTGAACGTTAAACGTTAGGAGTCTGCAATGAATTGGAAACATACGTTATTAGTGGGTGGGATGTTTTTGTCCGCCCTCTCGCTACAGGCCGCGACCTATTATGTTGCGACAACGGGTAGTGACAGCACAGGCGACGGCTCAAGTGTACTGCCCTATCAGACGATCCAGACCGCTGTGAATCAAGCGGTTGCCGGTGATCTCATCCTGGTTGCCCCCGGCACCTACCAGACCGGCGAGGGAACAACCCCGGCCGCCTCCGGTAAATCGCGTGTTGTCATCGCTAAGAATGTGACGGTGCGCAGCACGCAGGGTGCTCAACAAACCATCATCCGTGGCAGAAAAAACAGTGAAGAGCTTCCGTACGGCCCGAATTCGGTGCGCTGCGTCTATATGACCGCAGGCGCGCTGGATGGTTTTACCTTGCTCGACGGGTACGCTGATGCCAGCTCTTCGCCGCTCTATGCACCGGACAGCCCGATCATTAATGGCGGCGGTGTCTGCGTCCCGATGGGCAACCGCACCCCGCAGATTAATAACTGCATTATTACCGGATGCAGCGCGTATCGCGGCGCCGGCGCCTATTGGGGCACCTTGAATAACTGCACGGTTGTTTACAACAAGTCAAATACAGCAAATTGCGGCGGCGGTGTCTGGAGCAGTGCGGTCAACAACTCGATCGTCAGGTTCAATCAACTAGACGATTTCTCGCTTCCGGACAATACAGTAGATACGTCGATCTTTAAGTTTTGCTGCTTATCCGCGCTCCCGCTGCAAACCACGCACGGTGCGGTCCGTGACGGCGGCGGCAATATCACGGCTGACCCTGCATTCATCACGGGAACATTTATTCCCTCCCGCAGCTCGCCGTGTGTGGATAGGGGTGCCAATATCTACGCCAGCGGGGAACGGGATGCCGCTGGCATGGCTCGCATTATCGGGGGCTCTGTGGATATCGGTGCGTATGAAGCCAATTTCATGCCCTATCAGTTGACGGTTGTCAACGGGAGCGGCAGCGGGATCTATACCAATGGCGATGTTGTCGCGATTTCGACCACCAATGCCGTTTCGGAGTGGATGACCTTTATCGGCTGGACAGGGGATACGAACACCGTGGAAAATACGATGCTCAGCTCAACGACCCTGGTGATGCCCGCGAGCGCCATTACCGTGACCGCCAATTACCTGACTGACCCCATCGATCAGATCATCAGCGAAGTCCTCGGTGTGCCGCTACCCATTGCGACCTCCAATGTGACCGTCTTCTCCGTCAACCCCGCAGTCCCTTCAGTGGCACTTGGCCCTGTCGCAGACGGCGATGTGGCCTTCTTTGAAACCGTGTATACGAATGCAGGAACCGTTGTCTTCTCCTGGAACGTCAGTTCCGAAGAGGGCTGGGATTTCCTCAGCTTCTATGTGGACGATGTCCTCCAGACGCAGATCTCTGGCGAGGTCTCAGGCGTGGTGACCCAATTTGTTGCAGGCGTTGGCCCGCACAACCTCAAATGGGAATACAGCAAGGACGACTGGCTGGGCTCCTGGGCAGGTGACGACACCGGTGAAGTCGGACCGATTGCCTGGATCCCGGATGACCTCTCAACAGAGCTGGCCGTGCCCGGACCGCTTGCGCCGCCCTCCTTCCTGCAGGCCGGCGATCCGCTCCCCTTCCCGTATGGCTTCCAGGCTTGCTTCCTCGACCGGAATCCGCCAGCAGGCGCTGTCGGAGCCCTGGCAGTACGCCTGGGCGGGCTCAGCGGCACCACGCCGCTTGTCGCCAATGGCCAGACCACGGAAACCCAGGTCTTGCTGAATGGCGCAGGGACCCTCTCGTTCCGCTGCTACACAGCCTGTCAGACGGGTGACAAGATCGTCTGTAACGTGGACGGTGTGGAGAAGTTTTCGATGACGGGAGACAAGACGCGCTTGGGTGTGGCGGGCTGGACAAATGTGGTGATCGAGATGCTGGATCCGACATCACATGTGGTCCGCTGGGCTTATATCAAGGATGGAAACGGCTGGACCGCGCAGGATGCCGCCTGGGTTGACAGCGTCACCTGGACGCGCACGACCTGCATCTTGACGGTCCAGGACGGCTCCGGAAGCGGAACCTATTTTATCGGCGATATTGTCACCATCGTCGCTACCAATGTCACCCCGCTCCAAGTGTTTGAAAAGTGGACGGGCGATGTCGCGAACGTCACAGATGTCAATAGCATGACCACGACGGTCTTCATGGCCGCAGACACAGTGGTGGCCGCCAACTACAAGGTGAAATACGCGCTGACCGTCAATAACGGAACAGGCGATGGCACCTACTTCAGCGGCCAGGTGGTGCCGGTTGTGGCCACCATTCCTGCGGGGATGGTCTTTGACGCCTGGAGCGGCGACACGGAGTATCTTGACGACCCGCTGCGCGGGGACACCCTGCTCACCATGCCCAATCGTGATGTGACCATCACCGCTGTCGTGAAGGTGGCGCCTTATCACGTCTCCGTGGTCAATGGATGGAATGCCGGGTCGCTTCCGAATCCCGCGCATGAAGGCTATGGCGAGCCCCAGGACGGCTATCCGCCTGGCGCTGCCGTACGCATTGTGGCGAACCCTGCCCCGCTCTGGAAGACCTTTGACGGGTGGACGGCCTCCCCGGATGTGCCCATCAATGTTGCGAACGCGGAGGTCACCTGGTTCACGATGCCGGCGAGCAGCGTGGCCCTGACCGCCAACTATCGCGATCAGACCGAGGCGGAAAAACTGGCTGCGGCCCTGACCATCCGCGGTCAGCCCTTTACGGTTGATTCCTACTCCGCAAATGGAATCGTGGCGCTCTCTTCCGGCGGTGTCCGTTACAACGATCCGGTTGTGAAGTTCGGCGGTCCCTCGGTCGGGCCTGGACAGAGTGTCGTTCTCAACACCGCCAGTTTCACAGGTGATGGCATCCTGCTCTTCTGGTGGCGCGGTGACACGGAGGCAGACGCGGATGGCATTGCGCTGGAGGTCAATGGCGTGCCGGTCTCCCCGATCCTCTCCGAAAAGACCACGAACAGTGTTGACCAGACGACCTGGTACCTGAACGCCTATCCAGTGACGGCGGCTGTCTGGATGACCCTCCGTTATTCGCGTGACGATTCCTACATGGTGCACGATAACTTCATGCTAATCGATCGCGTGACGTGGATTCCGATGGAACTCGTGGATGCCCTGGATGCCCAGGACATTCCCAATATCAATCAGGAGTTCGATCCCTGTTTCATCCGCCATCCAAAGGAGGATAAAGGCCTTCACACCTTCTCCGGCGAGGATGGCGGTGTCCGTTGGGATACGACGGAGAGCGCCGTCAAGATTGGCAACTTCGGCTACGTCACCAACAACCAGCTCGCGCAGGTCGGCTTTGTCTTTAACCAATATTTCTTTAAGCCAGCAGGCGGGATCTATACGTTTGAATGGCAGACCAAGAGCGAGTCGGAATATGATCGCCTGGAACTCATGCTCGATCTGATTCCGACGAACTGGATCAGCGGCAAGAATACAGGCTGGGTCTCAAATACCTTTGTCCTGAAAAAAGGCTATACGCGTCCTGCCGAATCCCCGATCACGGATTCCAATGTGACGTGGCCAGTCTTTAACTTCCGCTACACCAAGGATTATGACCAGAGTTTTCTGGATGATTGCGGCTGGGTTCGCGGCGCCACGTGGTACCCGACCTATAACCTGAACATCACGGGCGGCACCAATACGATGCTGGTCTTCCCAGATGCTCAGTTTGCCACCAATCCGGATATCTTGTCAGAAGCGGTCAAGGGCGTCATACCGTCAGGGACGCTTGTCACGATTCTTGCTGATCCGGCTCCGAGCGGCATGGTTTTCGCTGCGTGGTCCGGGCAACTCGGCGGCATCGTGGATCCCGGGGATCCCAGTCAGACCTTTACGATGCCGGAACAGGATATCGTTTTGACAGCGACCTACACGGCTGCGTCAGACCCGATCGCCGTGAAACCTCAGATCATGACCTTTACACTCAGCGACACGGTTGTGAAGCCGAGCCAGGCCGGTCTGTTTACAGCCATGGCCCTCGCCACCTCCAAGTCGATCGGCATGACCTTTGAGGGCGCATCCGTTGCGAACTACGAGGTGGAGTGGAGCCCATCCCTGGCTGGCCAGGACTGTGTGTGGACCGTTATACCGTTCACCTCGGTTGAAGTCTTGGGGAGCGCACCGGACGGCTTTAGCATCTGGAGAATCCAGGCGACAGCCCCGTCTGACGCGCAGCAGGGATTCTTCCGTCTGAAGCGAAAAGAATAGGAACTGAACAAATGGCAGGTATAGATCGTTTTCTGATGAAGTTAGTCTCCATGAGTGGAAGCGATTTGCACCTTTATGCAAAACGTGTCCCGCATGTCCGTATCCATGGTATTATTCAGGCATTAGAAGGAGAGCCGGTCGTCAGCAGTGACCAGGTGTTAGGCTTGCTGAAGGACATCTTTCCCCCGAAGAACTTCGAGGAGCTTGGACAGACCAAGGATACGGACTGCGCATACAGCATTGAAGGACTTGCACGTTTTCGTGTGAATGGCTTCCGGGATATGAATGGCTATGGTACCGTCATTCGTGTGATCCCGGATAAGATTCCCACCTTCGAGCAACTCTGCCTGCCGCCTATCATTAAAGATTTCTGCATGCTGTCCAAGGGCTTGGTGGTGGTCACAGGACCGACGGGTTCCGGAAAATCAACAACGCTTTCGGCCATGATTGACTTCATCAATCGTCACCGGACCGAACACATTATCACCATTGAAGATCCGATTGAATTTGTGCACATACCCGTCAAGTGCGCGATCAATCAGCGCGAAGTCCATCGGGATACGCAAAGTTTTGCGCGCGCCTTGCGCGCCGCCTTGCGCGAAGACCCCGACATTGTGCTCGTGGGCGAAATTCGTGACTTGGAAACCATGGAAATCGCGATTGAAACCGCAGAAACCGGACACGTTGTCTTTGCGACCTTGCATACCAACAGTGCGGCTGCAACCGTTGAACGTATCATTGATAAATTTCCTGCCAATCGCCAGAATCAGATCCGTTCCATGTTGGCGGACTCGCTGAAGGGTGTCGTTGCGCAGACGCTGTGCCGCAGAATCACGGGCGGACGCATCGCGGCCTTTGAGGTCCTCGTCGTCAATACTCCCGTGGCCGCGTTGATCCGCGAAGGAAAAACGCACATGCTGCCCTCCATCATCCAGACCAGTAAAAATATCGGGATGCAGAACTTCTGCGATGAACTCACGCGCTTAACACTCATGAAGCAGATCTCGCCGGAGGAGGCCTATATCAAGGCGGTTGACAAGGCTGAAATCGATACGAAGTTCAAGCTGGCCGGTATCCACTATAAGAAGGACTACTAATGCTTTACCAGAGCTGGATCAGGGTCGCTGTGGCGGGCAAGAAGATCGGCAGCCCTGCAGCATTGTTGCTTGTGTTGTTATCCGGTTTGTCAGATGCGGTGAGAATCGCGGTATTGGTGCCCCAATAGCCTGACATATTCCAGACAACCGTGTCGACGCGGAGTGTGGCGACACCTCCGTCACCAAGGACAGGAATCGACCAGCGGTTCGTTTCCAGCGAGCCCAGTGTGGCGGAGCTGGCGTTAATATGTAAGCCGCCCGCCCATGTCAAATCAATCGACAGATTGCGCGCCGTATAGGGCCCCGCGTTTGTGGCAATAATATCAAACCAGAGTCCGCTGGCTGCCTGCGTGGCTGATGGGTGATTGGTCTGGCAGCGCCACGAAAGGCCGAGGTCTGCCGGGAATGTGATGCCCGTAACCTGATTGGTGATCCACTGAATACGCTGCGACGTGCGCGAACAGATCAGCAGGCAAGGTGCTGGCGAATCCTCCGGCGGGACCCACTGCCATCCTGTATCGCCTTGATAATAGAGCCCCGCACAATCATACAAAGAGGCATTAAACTGGCTCACAGGCGGATTGGTCGAGAGCGTAAAGGTTCCCGGGTGGACCGAGTAGTTAACCATGGCGACCTTCCATCCGCTGCCGGTCTTGATAAAACCAGGCCCCCCGCTGTCGCCGATCGAAAGCATACACTCGTCAGGGTCTCCGTTATTGTCAAAGGCGGCGAGTGCGCACAGGCCGTCATCGGTCGCGCCAACGGTCTGATTAATGCCCCAGCGGCGCGTTCCCCATGTGCAAGCCCACCAATTCGTGCCGGACCACAGCCAGCCGTTTGTGAAGGCGCCTGCTGTGACCCTGGCGCCGCGTTCAGCCCCGGTGCCCTGATAGACAACACGTGCATTCGTATCAATCTCGCTCTCGATGTTGATGCGTGCGATCCGTTCGTGGTTGGTCACGGCTGGCGTAAAAAAGTATATGGCCAGGTCGCTGCTGTTCGTCGTTGCGCGTGCTGTGAAGGTATGCTTGCCTTCAAGCAGGAAGGTGTCGTTGGTCTTGATTTCCCACATGTGGGCTGCTGTGAGCAGGGCGTTGGAATGAATGATGGTTCCGAGAAAGTTTGAATGGTTGAGCGTCCCGCCCGTGGCGTCAATCATCACCGTCTGCTGCCAGCCGCTCTGCGCCAGCGTTCCGGTCGGCGCCTGCTGATGATAATCCACCTCGTTCGTGACGCAAAAAACAAGCGCCTCTGAGCCGGAGTTCAGGAACAGGATCAGCAGAGCCACCATCCTTGCCAAAAATAATCTGTTGTCAGCCCTTCTCATGACACTAAAACAATCTCATAGTTCGCTGTTGCGGTCAAGAATCGTTTCCAATAACTTCAACTTCCTTGCCCACGAAATACACGAAAATCACGAAAAAAAGTGGGGATCTTTGTCTCCTTACTTAATCTCTTTACTTTGTCTAGGATAGATTAAGGCAGGCGAAAAAGCACGGAAACAAAATGAGCTGGCGAGATCTTTTTGGAGTGCGGTGACAAGCAGCGTCGAAAGACGAGCGCGGCACCGCTCTTCTTGGTCTCGCAAAAGCGGCGTCGCGCGGAATACCGCTTGCTTCGCGCGTCTCCAAATCGCTTCGCAACGACTTTTTATACATCATTCGTGCCGTTCGCGCTGTTCGATGTTAAAAAAGTGTCCAGTCAAGTCTCAAGTTTCCCCATTCCATTATTCCGTTCACCCCTCGACAGAAGTCAGCCAAAGTGGTATTCTAATGATTACAAAAGAAAGCGAGGTTCACATGAATAAATCAGGAATACGAACAAACGTCGATGTCAATAAGCTGGTTGAGTTCTTCTCGTTTCGCGTCATGTTGATGCCGCGAATCATCATCATGCTGAATCTCCTTGTAACGGTCCTGGGCGTGGCTGCTTTGATCGGGCTTCCTGTGGCCATGCTCTATTTCGGTGTGACTGAAGGTGAGGCGCGGAGCGAGATCATCCGCAAATGTGGCGAGAGCTTTGTGGGTGTTCTCCTCGGGTTGCTGGCGTGCCGCCTGGCCTTCGAATATCTGATTCTCTTCTTCCGGATGAACGAGACGCTGACGGAAATTCTACGGAAGAGCGATGCGCTTCCGCCGAGCCCTGCTCCTGTGTTTGACATCCATCAGTTCCCCTCACGCCTGGACACTGAGCCGCCGATCACCCTGACCCCCCCGGAACCCGTCTATGTTGCTCCGGCGTTGCCTCAGCTGCAACCTGAGAACGAGATCCGTCCCGGAGACATCGTCTTCGATTGCCCCTACTGCGGGCACAACCATGCCATCTCGCCCAAGGGCGCAGGCATTAACGTCAACTGCATGAAATGCGGCAAGAGCATTACCGTGCCCCAATAAAAATAAAAACAAAAATACCGTTCGGGGAACTCTCGGGTTGACAGGGGGGTGCCGGGTTTGTTATCGTTATTAATAATTTACGGGTTATTTTTGTGGAAGGGTCATAGACCGTTCCTCATGCTTTTTTCAGGTTGTTGAGTTCAGGTCCTAACGTCATGTTAATCTGGAACACCATGAAGCGGATGTTGACGCTCCGGGAAGACCGGCGAGTCAAAGCTCCCCACGTGAGGTGTCTGAGACAAAAAGGGTTCACATTAGTTGAAGTCCTCTTTGCCTCGACGATATCATTGCTGCTGCTGGTGAGTCTGCTGGAGACGTTGACTGCCTGCCGGCGGATGGCTGCGAATGTCAAGTGGCACTTGGCTGCGGATGCCCTCGCATACGATACGGCGTGGGCTTATTTCAATCAGCAGACCGCGTGGTTCGATGCGCAGTTTCCCGAGGCACAGGCCAAATGGGAGCCCGTGCCTGCGGAGAGGTCCTCGGCCTGGTCTGAAAATAGGCCGGCCTCGCTTTTTTGGTCTGTCACGCCGGTCGGCGTGCCCACCACCCATTGGATCATCCGGACGAATGTGCAGTGGCCGCTGCCCAACGGCGGCTTTGCCAGGTTGCCGAATGATTATGTGATCGAACGATGCAGGGCTGACAGAAACCTATTCAGGGCAACGAAGTGAAACGGTCTGCCACACAGGAGTCTAACAGGTGCCGGGCACGTTATCGGCGCGGCTTCACCTTAATCGAAGTGATGGTCTCGACCGCGCTGACCCTGGTGGTCATGACTCAGGTTGTCATGGCGATTATCTCCTGCCAGCGCATGCTTGAAGCGACCTTCGCAGACATGGAACTGTCCCTTCAGTCCCGGGCACTCCGGGAAAAACTCTTGTACAACATCAATGAGGATGGTGGCCTGATGAACGCCTGTCAGAGTGAAGTGTCGCTCGTGAACGGCAATAATAACAAGGGCGACGGAATCAGCTTCAAGCCTAATAAGGGCAAGAAAAACAGGCTTCTGATGGGCGGCAAGAAGAAGCTGGTTGCTGATCTGAACCGGCACGAGAAGTGGCTGGATTGCGGCACGATGGTCTTTCAAGGCACGAATGTCTTTGGTTTGTACATGACGAACGGTACCATCGAGGTGAATCTGGATGTGGTCATCCCGATCGCAAATCGTCGATATCAGCAGCAAAACATGGTCAAAGCGCAAATCATGAACGAATGAGAGAAGGAGGAATCATGCAGAAGAGATCCTCGCAAAGGGGTTTTGTATTGCCGGTCGTGGTCTGCTCCATTCTGGTGGTGGCGATCATTGCCGGAGGTGTCTTCAACTACGCACTGTACGGCACCCGCACAGCGGCTGTCTACACGACTGCGTCCCAATGCCGGCTCGCGGCGCAGACAGCGTTGGATCGCACAAAGGTGGATATCCTGCAGCAGTTTAAGGGGTATTATCGCGCATACCCGTCGACCTGGAATGTCCTCTCCTGGTTTGACTCCTATACGGCTCAGAATGTGGGCGTATTAGGGTACGCCTGCGCAATGATGCAGGATGCGACAGTGAACGGGCAGACGGTCTCCGTCACCATTCAAGGCATCAACCGCTCCCTTGCGGGGGAGGCGCTCCAATATGCACGTGTCACGTTGCAGGCACGGGCAACCCAGAAAACCCCCACAGGGATATCCGTCTCAAAGGTGATCGAGGAGACCGTTGAATATGCGCTCCGCCGGTCAACCGTTTTCGACCATGCCTACTTTATCAATAACTATGGCTGGTTCCAGGGATCCGGCTGTACGGCGAACGGGAATATCCGGGCGAACGGGAATATGGCGTTGGACAGCTATTCATACATCAACGGGTTCGCTTTTGCAGCTCCCAACACGGAACTGGGCGCCCCCGGCGTGATCAACGTGACGGGCGGCGGCAATACGCGTTTTATGACCCAAAGTGATTATTGGGCGAGCGTCGGTACGCGGGCGCGGCCGACAAACCCACCCTCGTCCGCGTCCGCCGCATGGGCCATGGGCTACGAGGCCAATGGCGTGTTGCTCTCCTATCAGGAGACCTTGGAGATGCCGTTCCTGGGCGATCTGGAGGGGTATCGCACTGTTGCCGACAATATGAACGGCACGATCAAGCAGAACGGAAAGACGCTCGTCGCAGGGTGCTACAGCGGGACCGGACCTTCGGGCCTGGCAAACGGGGTCGACAAGGGGAGCATCGTGTTGGACGGGACCTCCAAGCCCATTGAGATTTCCGGTCCTGTGGTCATCGATGGCGACGTGATTATCAAAGGGACCGTTAAGGGCCAGGGCGCGATCTACGCGGGCCGCAATGTCCATATCGTCGGCGACGTGACGTACGGCGATGCGCCCGCCTGGACGAAACCCGACACCAACCCCCAGCAGACCGTCAAAAACAATGTGAAAAAGGATATGCTGGGGTTGGTCGCGAAAGGCAATATTGTGCTGGGCGACTATACGGATACGGCGTGGGTGAGTGCGACAAAACCCTATATTACGCCCCCCTTTGTTAAACCGTACACCTGTGACATCACCGATTCATCGATCGGTTACGGCTCCACGTTTAATGGCAACTACACAGCCCTGGACAGCGGAGAAAAGATCACGTACACCTATAATTCAACGACAAAAAAATACGAGCCGAGTGGTAAGTCAGCCCGGAAATATTACGAGAGTATGGTCGGCGACAAGAAGGTGAAAGACAGTGTCCAGTCAGCGGCGATCACGCGGGTGGATGCGGTGCTCTTTAATAATCATGCGGTCATGGGCCGGGTGGGGCAGTGCCAATTCAACGGTGCCCTGGTGAGCCGGGACGAAGGAATCATCTACAGCACCTCCGTGAAATTCAACTGGGATATCCGTCTGGGCTCGCGCAGTCCAGACGGCCTGGACTTTTTTATCTACTTGCCAATGTCTGTGGCGGACCCCCGTGTGGTCGGCTGGCGGGAGGTCCTTTAATGAGAGCTCATGTCTGTTGTTGTGTGGCGCTGCTGCTCCTCGGTTCAGGCAGGGTCTGTGCGATGAGAGAAGAGACGGCGTCTGCCGACCAGATGGTGCTCGACCAGGTGTTGCGGGACTCGCGCGAGACAGACCTGAAGAGCGGCCACGAAGGGGAGGCGGCCAGACGCGCAGAAGCTCAAAAAAAGGTTGAGGACCTGCGCAATATCCCCCCCGAGCGGGTGCAGGACTGGATGGACGGAAAACTCTCAGCAGCCGAGCTCGAAAAGGTGGCTGCCCTGCCACAAAAGAAGCTTGCCGAGGTCAACATGAGGCTGCCGCGCACGCGGGTGAACCGCCTCGCCCTGCTCAGCGTGGCGACCTTGCTCCTGACCCTTTTGTATGGGGTGTATCGCAGGAGGACGCTAAAAGCTGCAATCACAAAAGGCAGCGGGCCAAATGTAAGCAATCCCCCCAACGCCAACGCAGCACATCGGACGTGGACGATTGGGCATTAAAGGCCACTACGGCTTTTCAACATTCACGTTGAAGAAGCGGCTGGCGCTGTTGGTGGGGCCCCAGTCGGAATCCGTGAGTTGGCCTTTGCCTTGAACCGTATAGACACGGTCAGGATAGTTGGGCGACCACGAGATGTAAGGGGTCTGGTTGGTGAGTGAGATCGAAGCCGTGAAAGTGCTCGCTGCATTCGTCGGGACCAGTCCAGCGACATACGACTCCCAGACAGCAAAGCTGTTCGCACCGTCTGAGTTCGCCAGCTCCTCGTACTCGTTTTCCGGCGTCGAGGGATAGTACTCGGCAAGCCACTCGTAAGGGACCTCCACGGGCGTTGAGGTCGTGAAGAGAAGGCTGTTGGTATCCGCCACAGCCGTGAAGACGTTCAGCCCCGTCTCGAGCACAGGGAACTTTGTATCACCATGAGATTCCTGCGGGATGTTGTTGCAGCGTACCCGGTAGGTATTTGCTGCTGTGAGCGAGAGCGCGATGGACTGATAATCGACAGTTGCGACAACGTTCGTCACCACCGAGCCGCTCCGGAGGACGGTGTTAGTCGTCCCGGCTGTCTTCGGATTGTAATAGTTGAGCTGTATCACATAGCCGTCTCCCGTAACAGTGCTATCGGCGTCATGGATGGCCGGAAGGGTGCCGTCGCTGAAGGCGGCGACCTTGGTGGACGGACTGATCGAGATAATGCCGCCGTCCCCCTCTTCGCCGCCGCCGATGCCGGCCGCCTTTTCGCCCGCCTGCGCAGTTACGCGCGCAGTGCCTGAAAAGGTGATCGTGCCCCCCGCGCCGCCGACATAATCGCTGTAAGAGCTTGAACCGCCGCCGCCGATACCGGCTGCGCCGCCCAAGGTGTCAAGCCAGACGCTGGTGCCTCCGTTGCCGCCCTTGGCAATCACGACCGCATTGCTCGAAATCGTAATGAGGCCGCCGTCAGTCGCCTCTCCGCCGCCGATACCGGCACCGCCCATGCCGCCGGTAGCGATCACGGTTGCGCGGCCTTCAATGGTGACTTCACCGCAAGCACCATAGAAGTCACCGCCAATGCCTGCGCTGGATTCTCCGCCGTTGGCAACCAGCGTGCCGCTTCCCAGGATCCTCAGCTTGGCAATGCCGTTATCATCGGAGACCTTAATGCCGGGGTATCCTGCTGCAGTTGTTGTGAGTTCATTGCTGGTGCCTGCTGCCAGGAAGAGCCGGACGCTGGACTGATAGATCAAGGTCATCGGTGCGTTGGCGCTGGACTGAATCAGGACATTGCTCAACGTAATAAGCGTCTCATACCCGGACGAGGTCCACGGCGTGTTAATCAAGATGACATTCTCCGTCACGGCGCTGTTGCCGCAGATCAGAATGTTCGAGAAGCTCCCGTTGTTAAACACGTAGGTGTCTGTGTGTTCATTTTGCGTGACTTCCAGGTCGTCACCGTTTTGAGAGAACAAAAGGTTCCCGAGTGTGATATCGTAACGCTGAGCCATGCTGGTCGCGGCAGCGAACAAGAGCACGAACACAGTTGAAAAGAGGTGCTGTTTCAGGTTCATATTCACCTTTCTTTAATTTAAATTAACTTTTTTAAGCGTAACACTTACGTATGGAGAAGTCCAATCCAATTTATGGGGCAAAATGTGTTGACCCCTGCCCCATGCTCCTATAATATGACGCTCAAGAGAAGGAATAGTGGAATGCTGGAATCTTGGAATTTTGAAACTGGAGGACGCAGCTTTATCAACGAATTAAACGAATGGAACGAATTAGAATTAGCTTAATTCGTTTAATTAGTTGAAAAAAGTGAAGTTATGGACAAGCTAATAGATCTTGTGCTGACGCTTTTCCGCGAGCCGCGATACCAGCCCTTGCGGTATCTCGCCGTGGGCGGATGGAACACCGTGTTTGGAGCCTTCGTCTACGCGGCCTTGCACTATTTTTTGAATACGCGCGTCCACTATCTCATACTCGTCATCCCCGCCAATATCATCGCCATTACCAACGCCTTCCTCTGCTACAAGTATATTGTGTTCCAGTCCCGAAGCAACGGCTGGAAAGAGTATTTCAAATGCTATCTGGTCTATGGCTGGATCGCGCTGATCAACGCCGGTGTCTTGGCCTTGCTGGTTAACTTCGCCCACCTCCACCCCTCCATCGCCAACTGCTTTTGTATCCTCACCGCCACCCTCATCAGCTACTTCAGCCACAAATACTTTTCCTTTGGAGTCAAGAAATGAAAAGAAATCAGTTGTTCCTCCTGTTCGTCGGTGTCTTTGCACTCGCGATGGCCTTTGTTTTTTCGCAAGTCATGTCAGCTTGGACCGTGATTGCCTCTCCGGATGACGCACCGTATTACAGTCAGGATTTTCTTGTGTGGTCCATGGGCCCTCTCTTCTCTGGCGGAGCTACGTTTACACCCTTCACCTTATTGAATCTCCTGCCACAGGTGGGCTTCCACGAGATGAGATATGTGCTGTGCCTCTTCTTCTTTGGACTGGCGTGTGTCTATTATCTCCGGTCGCAGCATCTGGACTACCTGCCCGCGTTTGGCGCTGGGTTGCTCCTCAGTTTCTCGGGGTATATCTTTACGCTTTTCTGTGCTGGCCACATGGGTTTCTTTATCATGATGGGCCTTTTCTTCTGGTCCTTCGGCTTGTTGAACAAAGCGATTGAAACAAGGCGATGGCGCTATTTTGTCCTCTTGCCAGCCTGTGTCATGTGGGCGCAATCCGGACAACCGGATGTCTGGATGCTCTTTACAGCCATCTTGGGTGTCTATGCGCTGAGGCGCCTCTGGCTCGCGCGGGCAGACTTCATGCGGCTTCTGCCTAAATTCATCCTCTCGGCGGTGATCGCAGGCTTGATCGGCGGCTCAAGCATCTATATCGTGCTGACGCAGAACCTCGTCGGTCGCGACAAGCAGATTGCAGAATCGGCGCGCGCAACAGGGCCTGGAGAGTCGATGCCTGAGGCCAAGAAACAGCAGGAAGAGGACCGCTGGATCTTTGCGACCAACTGGAGCCTTCCATTGGCCGACTGCGCAGAACTGCTGATCCCCGGTTTCTTCGGGGACAATGCCATGACTCCCCCTTATCCCTACTGGGGCGCCCTGGGCCGTCCCTATCGCTTTGAGCCAGGCAAGATGATGCCCAACTACCGCCAGCACACCACCTACCTCGGGTTGATCACGGTCTTCCTGGCCCTCATCGGCCTCTGCGCGTGGTTGGGGAAGAGAAAGCAGTCGGCAGTCAGCAGTCAGCAGTCGGCAGTCAGCAGTCAGCAGGAACCGGACTATCGCGATGTTCCGTTCTGGGCCGGGGTCTGGGTTATTTGTCTGATTTTCGCGCTGGGGCGTTACACCCCGATCTATCGGCTCTTCTATGCGATTCCTTATATGGACTATCTGCGCGCGCCAGTCAAGTTCCTCCACTTCACAGAGCTGGCCACAGCTCTGCTGGCGGGCTTCGGGATGCAGGCGTTGCTGACGCAGCGCTTCTCGGAGAAGGGCGTGAAGCGTCTGCTCCTCCTGGGGGGCGGGTTCATCGCGCTCTTTGTCATAGCCTGGCTGGGTGTCTCCCTGAACAGTGCGGCGATTGAGAAGCATATTGCTGAGCTCGGGCTGGGGAATATGGGCCCTGTGTTGCGCAGTTACACCGCCTACAACTGCCTTCGCGCCGTCGGTATCATGGCGGCGGTCATCGTGCTCGTCTACGTGGGCTGGCTGCAGAAGCCCCAGGCGAAAAAGATCAACCTTGTCCTCTGTATTCTTGTGGGGTTCGGGGTCTTCGACCTTGCCGCAGTTGCGCGGCGCTATGTGATGCCCATCAATGTGCGCGCGCATCATGAAGAGAATGCCATTGTCAAGGATATGAAGCGTGCGACGCAGGGACGACCGGCTTTGGCCGTGAACTATGTCACGCGCAACGTCTCTGTCCAGGACTGGCTGAACACCTCCTTGTCGCTCAACGGTTTCATGAATGTGCTCCCGGATGAGACGGATCCGAATGCCAAGGCGCGTCCGCTTGCACTGGCGCTCCGGAAAGAGCCCCTCCGCTATTGGGATTACACAGGGCCGCGGTTTGTGCTGCTCACGCGCCAGCAGGCCGGACAGGTGATCCAGATGCAACTGGCAAAACCGCTCGCGGAGTATGAGATGGGGCAGGGGTTTGTCCGCAGGAGCGCTTCGCCCTCTGAGCAATCTATCATCCTGCTGGAGCGCACCAAGCAGCCGATCTACCCCTGCGTCTTTTTCACGTGGACAGGCGGGATCAAGCCGGATGACCAGATCGCTCAGCTCATCAAGGCGAACACCGCGAATACGGGCGCGCCCCAGACCCTCAAGACACTGCTCGTCTCTGATGCGCCTGCTCCAACTGCCCCGGCCGAGCTGCCCATTCAGGGCATCGCCTTCAGTCAGATGCGCGGGGAGAAAAACGTCTTTGTCAGCCATGCAATTGTTCAGCTTCCGCAAGCTGGTTTGCTCGTCTGGAACGAACGATACTCCGCCGACCTCGTGGCCGCTGTGGATGGCAAGGAGGTTCCCCTCTATCAGGCGAACGGACAATGGTGCGCTGTGCAACTCCCTGCTGGCAAGCATGCCGTGACCTGCAAGGTCCGTGTTAAAAATTATCTGAACCTCCTCTCCATGGTCACCAGTCTTCTGGTAGTCCTTGTCTGCTTGGTCGCTACTGTCCTGCCTAGGCTCTCTCATTTTAAAATTAAGAGTTAAAAGTTAAACGTTGAGAGTTAAAAGTTTGGAACTCTTAACGCTCAACGCCCAACTCTTAACGCTCAAGTCATAGACCGTATCGGGAGGGCGGTCGGATCGACCGCCGGACGGCGATCCGCCGTCCCTCCCAGCACATTGGGAGGGTCACGCGCCTGCGTGACTATGGCGCAGAGCCTGCGCCGCTCCCGATTGTTGATGAAGCCCTTTGACCACAAACAACTCGAAACTGTGCCCAGCTAAATTTTGAATGAAATATTGGCTTTACTTTCCCGAACGGGAGAATTAAACTAAAGTCACTTAATTGAAAAACCATTTCGAGGAAACGTCAAAGAAAGTGGAATACGCAATGAAAACAAAAGCAGTCATGATGTTGGTGATGATGTTAGCAGGGATAGGCATTGCGAATACGGAAGAGACGTTGATGGAAGTCAATTTGCCTTCTACTCCCTTGGGGAGTGGCACGGGCCTTCTGCTCTGGAACCGGCTGGGTTCCACGAATGAAGTGAACAACAGCGAGGTCGGTCCCAATGGCACGCTGAACGCTGGAAGTTTTGTCGATGGCCCTTTTGGCAAAGCCGTTGAGCTGAATATGCAGGAGCAGATGGGCGTCACCTTCCCACCGACAATTGTGCCCGGCCCTGATGGTTGCATCGAGTTCTGGGCAAAACTGACCGGTTTTTCCGGAACCATTCGGCAACCGGGTGGTATATGGCCAGGTCTGGTCGCGGCGCGCAATCAGTCAGGATCTGATGATTTTGCACTTTTCTATTGCTCCAACGATGGGGCCGCGAACGGGGGCATCTGTGCTAGAGTTGCTGGTCTGGGTCATACTGGAACAGGATATTTCGGATATTGGACTTATGAAAGCGCGCTCAAGACGAATGCTGTCACCGATTGGCATCACTACGCTATTGTGTGGGCGTCTCAAGGTATTCCAGGGGTTGACAACGGCCAACGGAAAGCGGCTGTTTATGTTAATGGTAAACTCAATTCCAGCTACTGGGGAGGGGGCACCGGCTCACAGTTGGCCATCCCGACAAACGGACTCTTTGGTCTGCTGACCCATCAAGGCGTTCCGTCGGGAAGTGTCGCCTTCGACAATATCAAGATATGGAATCATTCTAAGACGAATTTCAGTGACCGGTTTACTGAGGATGCTGGCAGTTTAGTTAAGGCAAAGAAACTATTCTTATGGGGCAATAATATCTATGGGCAATGCACAATTCCAGCCGACGTAACCAATGTAGCTACCGTGGCAACAGCCGGCTGGCACACCCTTGCTATAAAGGCTGATGGGACGGTGGTAGCTTGGGGGTCAAACAACGCCGGGCAATGCAATATACCAAGCGATCTGGGGACAGGTGTCAAAGCGATTGGAGGCGGGGGCAGGCACAGTTTTGCTATCAAGAGCGATGGGACTGTTCGGGCCTGGGGATACAATGTAAATGGTCAATGTAATGTGCCTGCAGGTCTTTCTGGCGTGATAGCCGTTGATGCTGACTCTTTCCACACGATTGCGCTGAAAAGTGATGGAACGGTTGTGGTCTGGGGAAGTAATTTTTATGGTGAAGGAAATGTTCCTGCGGATCTTTCTAATGTAACACAGATTTCCGCTGGGCATTGCTTTAATATTGTGAGAAAGAGTGACGGTACGGTTGCCGCTTGGGGACAAAACAGTTCTGGGCAATGCACAATGCCTCCTGGCCTGTCGGGCGTCAAGAGCGTTGCTGCTGGAGCCGCCCATAGTCTGGCCCTCAAAGACGATGGAACAATTGTTGCGTGGGGTGATAACAGTCAAGGGCAGTGCAATGTGCCTGCTGGCCTTTCAAATGTAACGGCTATTGTTGCTGGATGGCATCACACTGTAGCACTGAAGAGTGATGGGGCAATTGTCATGTGGGGAAACAATGACGATAACAAATGTGTAGTTCCTGCAGGACTTGCGAAAGCAGTGTTCATTGCTGCGGGTGAACAATTTACAGGTGCTTTAGTGGATACAAGCCTAGTGCCTGTTACGCTAACAGTATCCTTTAATTCCCAGGGTGGAAGTCCTGTGGATAGCAAGGTCTGCGCAGAAAACACGCTTTACGGAGTGCTGCCTATACCAACACGAGACGGATATACTTTTGATGGCTGGTTTAAAGATGAAGCATATACGTTGCCGGTTTCTGCTGACATGTCAGTCAGCACAGAGAGTCATGTGCTTTATGCCAAGTGGACCGCAGCGCCAACCTCTGGCAGTGGCCTTCTGCTCTGGAACCGGCTTGGCTCCACGAACGAAGTGCGGAACAGCGAGATCGGCCCCAATGGTACGCTGAACGCCGGGCGTTTTGTGGACGGACCTTTTGGCAAAGCCGTTGAGCTGAATATGCAGGAGCAGATGGGCGTCACCTTCCCACCGACAATTGTGCCCGGCCCTGATGGTTGCATTGAGTTCTGGGCCAAACTGACCGGTTTTTCCGGAACCATTCGGCAACCGGGTGGTATATGGCCAGGTCTGGTCGCGGCGCGCAATCAGTCAGGATCTGATGATTTTGCACTTTTCTATTGCTCCAACGATGGGGCCGCGAACGGGGGCATCTGTGCTAGAGTTGCTGGTCTGGGGCATACTGGAACAGGATATTTCGGATATTGGACTTATGAAAGCGCGCTCAAGACGAATGCTGTCACCGATTGGCATCACTACGCTATTGTGTGGGCGTCTCAAGGTATTCCAGGGGTTGACAACGGCCAACGGAAAGCGGCTGTTTATGTTAATGGTAAACTCAATTCCAGCTACTGGGGAGGGGGCACCGGCTCACAAATGGCCATCCCGACAAACGGACTCTTTGGTCTGCTGACCCATCAAGGCGTTCCGTCGGGAAGTGTCGCCTTCGACAATATCAAGATATGGAATCATTCTAAGACGAATTTCAGTGACCGGTTTAATGAAAATGCGGGTGATCTCCGAAGGTTCTTGTCTATTGTTGAAGCCCGCGGCGAGGCTATTCCGGGCAATGGTGTCCAAATGTACACCTACGGTGCTAGTGTTAATGCTAATGTACCTGCGACGGTCACGGATGGGGGCGTGCGTTATACCTGCATTGGGGCAGCCGTTGACGGAAACCAATTCACACAGGCAGGACCTACGAATGTCACGATGATGTTGACGAACAACGCGACATTGACATGGCTGTGGCAGACCGAATACCTGCTTCAGGTTACGACGAATGGGAACGGGTTCGTCAATGCCGCCGCAGGTTGGCATGTTGCAGGCAACAATCTCCAGTTGACTCCCGTGCCTGCTGTGGGATGGACGTTTGAGGGGTGGGCAGGGGAGACGAATGGATGCGTCATGGAGGGCAGTGTGCTCAATGTGGCGATGACACAGCCTCGCAGCATTTCCGCCAGCTTTGCTTTAGCGACCGCCCTGCTGACCTTTAATCCGCAGGGGGGCGCTGTCACTCCGGGTACGAAGACAGTCACCTTTGACAACGCGTACGGCGATCTGCCGATGGCTGAGCGTCCGGATTACCTGTTCAAGGGCTGGTGGACAGGCGTAAACGGCCAAGGGACGCAGATCCTGGCATCCTCTGTGGTCGCGATCGCCGGGGACCATACGCTCTATGCGAACTGGGAGAAGATCCCCCTGCTGTGCAAGCCGGGAGTGGAAACCCCGTTGACGACACTGGGCGGATACGAAGGCTTCTTATACAGCGAAGGCGACTTTGATGGCACCTCCACAATTGAGGTGAGGGGCACCGTGACTATGTCGGTTTCCCGGCGCAACGAAAGTGTCAACATAACCGCAAAGATCCGTGTGCAGGACAAATCCCTGATGTTTAAGAGCCCTGTATTGACTGCGGCCGATCCTGAGGATGTCAGCCGTGCAGTGATGACCGCGCAGGGAGGCGAGATCCTGGACCTCTCTGTCGGGCAGACCCGTTTCTGGGGCACGCTCTCCGGCGGCTCGCTGGGAGGCGAAGTACTTGTCGTAGACGGTATGCGGAATCGCTTTGCTGACCGTCAGGATGTTGAGGCGCAGGCGATACTCAATACGTTCCGCGGCTATTATACGCTCGCGCTGCCCGCATACGGCGCGCTGTCGCTGGGCGAGGCCGAGGCGGCCCCCGAGGGGAGCGGCTATCTGACGATCACCGTCGGCAACCAGGGCCATGTCAACATCAGCGGCGTGCTGGCTGACGGGACGAAATTCTCAAAGTCGAGCAGCCTGATCCTCTTCGACGGGTGCGGCCCCGAGGCCTGCGTGCCGCTCTTTATGCCGCTCTACGCGCAGAAGGGCTGCATCAGCGGACTGCTCTGGTTCGACCCTGTCAAGCGGACCATTGTGACTGACCGCGACTTGAGCTGGTTCTTGCGGTGGGAGAAGCCGGGCTCCGGGATGGATGGCTTCAGCGAGTTGCTCGAGGCCTGCGGCGGCTTCTACAGCTCGCTTGACGCCCTCTCCGTCCATTACCGCTTCAGCGCCGGGGCAAATGCGGTACCCTACTACTACATGGGCGGCTTCGCATCCATCCAGCCGGTCTTCCCGTCAGACATAAATGTGGCTGCTGACGGCACGCGTCTGGTCATCACCAAGGGTGTCGCGCCTCTCCTGGTAAACGGAGCCTACACCTACTCGGCTTCCGAGAACGCTTCGATGGCGACGCTCTCCTTCCGGGCGGCCACCGGCATCTTTAGCGGCAATTTCAAGCTCTATTACGACTACACCGCACAGGAGAGGGCACACCACAAGTCCGTGACTGTGCAATACTCCGGCATCCTCGTGCCAAGGCGATCCGAGGTCTTCGACGATCTGCCCGCAGGCCTGGGGTTCTATCTTGTCCCGGACAGCAATCCCGCCCTTGGACCTCTGCGCCCGAAACGCTCCTATCCGATCGAACTGGACGCCGGGCGGTAAAGTGTGAAATTAGTGCTAAATAATCGATGTCCATCTGAGAAAAGGAGATGAATATGTTTAATGTCATGAAGTGTATCTTCTTGGGCGTGATGTTATTTTCGGCAGTGGAATCTTTTGCTTACAGCAGAGAAGGCCTGATTGCCGAATATGATTTTACGGACAACTCAGCTTTGGATACCAGTGGAAATGGAAATCATGGAATTATCCATAATGTGCAGACTACTGAAGATCGAGTTGGAAACGCAAGATCAGCCATGCTTTTTAATGGACAGGATGCGTGGATTGAGATACCCAGCAGTGCACACTATAATTCTCTTTCCAACATAACAGTTTCATTATGGATTTGTCCCCAAAAAGGGCCGAATGGAGAGACTCGTCCTGGAACTGCTCTTATCAGCAAACAGCCATCAGGGCCTCGTTCCAGAAGCCATACACCATACAATTCTGGGCATGGGGGACTTTTTGATTTAGACCTTTGTTATCAAGATAATTCCTTGAAACTCTATTTTTGCTCTCAGTTTAGCGGCGTCGGCTCAGAGGGGCATATCGCCAATATGACCTCTTTGGAATATTATCAATGGCAGCACATTGCTATCACTGCAAACCGATCAGAAAACCGTGTCAGATTTTATGTCAACGGCGAACTTGTAGATGATGCTATTTATTCTTTGTATATCAACATAGGACGAATCCTTTCTCAAATTAATGACGAGCCTATACGTATCGGAAAGCGTAAGGATGCTGATTTTGATCCATCCATTTACTACTTGGGGGTCATGGACGACATCAAGATTTATGATCGGGCTCTATTGGCCAGTGAAATAGAAGCATTAGCGGTTGTTGGCAACTATATTGTTACGCTCAACTCCAATGATGGTTCTGGCCGATCAAGCAATGTACTTGTCGCCTATAATCAGCCCATGCCCGAAGCACCAACACCTTTACGGACTGGGTGGAGCTTTACTGGTTATTTTGACTCGCCGGAGGGTGGCGTCCAATATTATATGCCAACCATGGCCAGCGCTTGCAGCTGGCTAAACGCAAGCAATATGACTCTTTACGCGCACTGGACCGCGAACAGCTATACACTGAATTTGAACGCGGGAGTTGGCGCTGTCACTCCGAGTACGAAGACAGTCACCTTTGACAACGCGTACGGCGATCTGCCGATGGCTGAGCGTCCGGATTACCTGTTCAAGGGCTGGTGGACAGGCGTAAACGGCCAAGGGACGCAGATCCTGGCATCCTCTGTGGTCGCGATCGCCGGGGACCATACGCTCTATGCGAACTGGGAGAAGATCCCCCTGCTGTGCAAGCCGGGAGTGGAAACCCCGTTGACGACACTGGGCGGATACGAAGGCTTCTTATACAGCGAAGGCGACTTTGATGGCACCTCCACAATTGAGGTGAGGGGCACCGTGACTATGTCGGTTTCCCGGCGCAACGAAAGTGTCAACATAACCGCAAAGATCCGTGTGCAGGACAAATCCCTGATGTTTAAGAGCCCTGTATTGACTGCGGCCGATCCTGAGGATGTCAGCCGTGCAGTGATGACCGCGCAGGGAGGCGAGATCCTGGACCTCTCTGTCGGGCAGACCCGTTTCTGGGGCACGCTCTCCGGCGGCTCGCTGGGAGGCGAAGTACTTGTCGTAGACGGTATGCGGAATCGCTTTGCTGACCGTCAGGATGTTGAGGCGCAGGCGATACTCAATACGTTCCGCGGCTATTATACGCTCGCGCTGCCCGCATACGGCGCGCTGTCGCTGGGCGAGGCCGAGGCGGCCCCCGAGGGGACCGGCTATCTGACGATCACCGTCGGCAACCAGGGCCATGTCAACATCAGCGGCGTGCTGGCTGACGGGACGAAATTTTCAAAGTCGAGCACCCTGATCCTCTTCGACGGGTGCGGCCCCGAGGCCTGCGTGCCGCTCTTTGTGCCGCTCTACGCGCAGAAGGGGTGGCTGAGCGGACTGCTCTGGTTCGATCCCGTCAAGCGGACCATTGTGACCGACCGCGACCTGAGCTGGTTCCTGCGGTGGGAGAAGCCGGGATCCGGGATGGACGGCTTCAGCGAACTGCTCGAGGCCTGCGGCGGCTTCTACAGCACGCTTGAAGCCCTGTCCGGCCATTACCGCTTCAGCGCCGGGACGAATGCGGTGCCCTATTTCTACAATGGAGGCTTCGCCAACATACAGTCCGTCTTCCCGTCAGATATAAACGTGGCTGCGGACGGCACGCGTCTGGTCATCACCAAGGGAGTCGCGCCTCTCCTGGTAAACGGAGCCTACACCTACTCGGCCTCCGAGAACAGCTCGATGGCGACGCTAACCTTCCGGGAGGCCACCGGCATCTTTAGCGGCAATTTCAAGGTGTACTATGATTACACCGCGCAGGAGAGGTTCCGCCACAGGGCAGTGACTGTGCAATACTCCGGCGTCCTCGTGATGCGGCGTTCGGAGGTCTTCGACGACCTGCCAGCAGGCCTGGGGTTCTATCTTGTCCCGGACAACAATCCCGCCCTTGCGCCTCAGAGCCTGAAACGCTCCTATCCGATCGAACTGGATTCCAAGCGGTAAAGACAGTTGAAATGACCCTGACCCTCGACAGAGGTTAAAACGATAAGTGGAGTTTTATTGCCTTGATTTCTCCGAACGGGAGATTTAAACTAAATTCACTAAATTGAAAAATCGTCTCGATAAAACGTCAAAGAAAGCGAAGCAAGCCATGAGAATAAAAGCAGTTATGATGATGGTGATGATGGGTTCCGGTTGGGTGATGGCCAATACAGCTCCTACCCCTGTGATTGAATCCTGCGCCATGCGGCCGGGAACGACGTTGATGGAGGTCACCTATCGCGTAAACGACCCGGATGACGCACGGGTGAGCGCCTTCCCTCTGGCCTTCGTGGACGGCGTGCGGTCGTTTGCCAAAGTGCTCAGGCCCACGACCTTTGTGGATGGCACAGGAGCCAATTTAGGAACCAACGTGGCGGCCAATGTCAGCCATCAGCTTGTGTGGGATGTGGGCGCTGACTGGGATGTCGAATTGGGGAACATCAAGTTCGAGATCATCTGTAAGGACGCACGCGGACTGCTCCCGCTCGAATGGCTCGCAATCCCTGCGACTGCGACGACCGAAGCCCTGACCATCAGCAAAAACGCACCGACGGACGCGGAAGTGCTCAATGCCCTCTTTTTCCAGTATGCGATGCGCGATACCGGGCTGAATGTTGCTACGAATGGTCTTGTGAGGGGCTCGGCAACCAGCGGTGCCTTTAGCGGAGCTGAGCTGGTCAATGGCACAGCACTCAAGACTTATGCAGCACCCTATATCATGAAGCAGATGAACCTACAGCCTGCTGATCGTGCGGATGTCAACTTAGCTGTTGCTGCTCGTTCCGGTATTATGGGGACCAATGCATGGCACGCCCTCAGCAAGTCATACACCGGCATACCTGCTATGGTGGTGTGGGGAAACAGTGACCCGATTCTTTCAGTTCCGGCTGGCCTGATTAATGTCGTCTCCGCTGTTTCGGGTGGAAGCCATATTATTGTGCTGAAGAGTGATGGTACACTCGTGATGTGGGGGTCTAATGATTTTGGGCAGTGCAACATTCCAAGCAGTGCAACGAATGTGATTGCGGTTGCAGGAGGAAACACCCATAGTCTAGCCTTGAGGAGAGACGGGACAGTAGTGGCTTGGGGGTATAATGGTGAGGGTCGATGCAATGTGCCTGCTGGCGCGACGAATGTAGTGGCTTTTGGCTTAGGAGAAGAAACGGGACACAATTTGGTGATAAAGGGGGATGGTACGGTCGTGGCGTGGGGATACAATGGAAGTGGTCAATGCAATGTTCTTCCCGGCCTTTCAAACGTCACTGCAGTGGCTGCAGGACTTTATCACAGTTTAGCGCTCAAGAGCAATGGAACGGTAGTAGCATGGGGCTATAATGGTCACAATCAATGCAGCGTACCCGCCAGCCTGACGAATGTCACGGCGATAGCTGCTGGAAATGAACATAGTCTGGCTTTAAAGAGCAACGGTATGGTTGTTGCTTGGGGCTATAATGTTCAAGGTCAATGTAATGTCCCTGCTGGCTTGACGAATGTGGTGGCGATTGCAGCAGGAACAGAGAGCAGCATCGCTCTTAAAAGCGATGGCACAGTCGTGACGTGGGGGGGGAACAGTTATGGCCAACGCGTTATTCCCGCAGGGCTGTCAAATGTGAAGACGATTGCATCAGGGTGCTTTCATAATCTGTCAGTGAGTACTGAACCGTCAGCGGATTAAGCAGATAAACATCATGTTTGATCAAACATCTATTTGTGAAGCATGGGGATTGCGCTGGCTCACGACATCTTGCGAGGTGTCGCAATCTTGTGCGATCAGGCGACCGCCAGAACGGTGTGCGTCTCTTCGAGGGTATCGCTCCTCTTCGATCATTCGAAAAGGCTTCGGTTTGGCTCTGGCACTGGCGAACTTGAATCTCTTTGCAATTCAAGTGCAGCATGTGCAGAGGTCAGTCAATGATGCGGACGGGACACAGATCGGGGCGGTCTCCACGAATGCATTGCTGGGGACAGGTACTAACTACACGACTGTAACAGCTCCTGCTGTCTACAGCACGAATCGTTTTACACATTGGACGTATGATCGGTTTCCAACCAATTCGTTTCGTGATGCCTGGGGGCGGTCACAGAATCCAATGTCCTTTGTGCTTGTTGGCCAGACCACCAACACTGCACACTATCTTCCGTCTACGCGGGACACCGATGGTGACGGCCTGCCTGACGGGTATGAAATCGAATACTTCAATACGCTCTCATATACTGGAACGTCTGATCCTGATGGCGACGGGGTTCCCCTGGCCACAGAATATGCCAACGGGCTGCATCCCTTGTTGGGAAACAGCAATAGTCTCGGCGGCGTCTATTGGGCGGATTCAACCATGATCAATGTCAATCTGCAAGGATATCCCAGTTATGTATTACGTAGCATTCCTGCGGGAACAGTCAATCAGTCCGCCGTTGTGCCCCCAAATACAGCTATTACGACACCGGAACGTCCGGGCGGAAATACGTTCGGGTATTGGTCCCTGGATGGTGTCCGCCAACAGGACCCCTTTGGCGTCGCGCTACCGCAAATCTCATTTGTCGTTACGAACACGGATCGTGAAGCCATTGCCTACCTCTTCAGCAACGATAGCGACGGGGATCAGGTTCCGGATGCTTACGAGCAGGTCTATTATGGCTCGCTCACCAACAGTGCAACGTCGGATACGGACGGCGACGGGCGCACGTTGTTGCAGGAGTACACGGCGGGTAGCCTGCCGCACATCGGGAATATGAGCAGCGAAGGCGGCGTGTATTGGGCGGATTCCGCGCTCATGCCGGTGAACCTTGCAAGCTATTCCCAATACCGGATCATCAGTGATCCAGCGGGCATAATCAATCAGTCGGCTTTTGTACCGGACGGGACGCGGATCACGACTCCGAACATGGCCCAGGAGAGCTTCGGCTATTGGACACTGGATGGCGTACAGCAGCGGGATGGCTGGGGCATGGCTGTGCGGCAAATCAGCTTTGTGGTGGAGGGCGCGGATCGCGAGGCGGTAGCGCATCTCTTCGCCGGGGACACGGACACGGATGGCGTGCCGGACGCCTTTGAGCAAACCTACTATGGGACGCTGACGAATGACGCTAACTCGGATACGGACGGCGACGGACGGACGTTGCTCCAGGAGTACACAGCCGGAAGCCAGCCTCATATCGGGAACAGCAGCAGTGAAGGCGGCGTGTATTGGGCGGATTCCGCGCTCATGCCGGTGAACCTGTCAAACTACTCCCAATACCGGATCATCAGCGCGCCAACGGGTGCAATCAATCAATCGGCTTTCGTGCCCGACGGGACGACAATCACCACGCCGGAGATGACGCAGGAGAGCTTCGGCTACTGGACGCTGGACGGCGTGCAGCAGCGGGATGCCTGGGGCTTGTCCGTGCGGAAAATCAGCTTCGTGGTGGATGGCACGGACCGCGAGGCTGTGGCGCATCTCTTTGCTGGGGACACGGACACGGATGGCGTGCCGGATGCCTTTGAGCAAACCTACTATGGGACGCTGGCGAACGACAATAGCTCGGACACCGATAATGACGGACGGACCTTGTTGCAAGAGTACACAGAGGGCAGCCAGCCTCATATCGGGAACAGCAGCAGCGAGGGCGGCGTGTATTGGGCGGATTCTGAAATGATCGCTGTGGACTTAGTAGCGGTCAAGCGCGGAATATGCTTTGAAGAGGCAGCAGTCACTGTTGTTGAGGGAAGCCTGGGTGTCAATCGGATTGCAGAAATTCCGGTCTTCGCTGTCGGGCCAGCATCAGTCACTGTTTACGCAGTGTCGGGGACGGCTACAACAGCAGACTATATTTGGCCAGCAGCTCCGACGACATTGACATGGGCATCCGGAGTGGCGGAGACAAAGATGGTCAGGATTCCGATCAAGACCGATAGTTTGTTTGAGCAGGATGAGGTTTTCTATCTGATGCTGGGTTCGCCCACGAGCGGACGTCAGATCGGCGAGCAACGCGGCTGTGCTGTGACGATCAAGGACGCGAATCGTTCGGATAAGCTGGCTGACGCCTTAGACAACCTGATACTCTCATGGACGACAAGCGGTACGCCGAAGTGGACCCCTCAGAGTGCAATGACGTTTGATGGGGAAGATGCTGCCTGGAGTGGCGCGTTGGCATCAAATAAAATCTCGTATGTGAGAACATCGGTTACAGGAACCGGCACGGTGAGCTTTGCCTGGTGCGTCACGGGTCAAGGCATCTTGAGCTTGCTGGACGGCACCAAGGTGTTGCTGGCGATTACGAACGATACGGATTGGGCAGCGCAGTCGCTCCGCCTGGACAATAACGTGACGCATGCGCTCAAGTGGGAGTATAAACAGGGCGGCGACGGATTAGGCCGCGCCTATCTGGATCGCGTGGTCTGGATTCCCGGTGGCAAGACAGCGGTTCAGGTCAATGTTATTGCCGATTCCCCGGAGGGAGGTATGGCTTCCGGAAGCGGTACCTACATTCCTGGCGCGCGAATCTCCTTGAATGCGAAGCCGCGTGCAGGATGGCTCTTCACGGGCTGGACATCGGGCGTGCCGTTGACCTATCCGCTCTCGGCTTCCCAGACGCTGACGGTGGGTGTTAGTGACCTGACGCTTACAGCGCACTTTGTGAAGGTGCCTGTGGTGACAGGGATTCCTTATCCGCCGGAGGGTGGCAGGGTGACTGGCACAGGGCTCTGTCTGCCCGGTAAGAGTGTGACATTGACCGCAACTCCTGTGACGGGCTGGGCGTTTACACAGTGGTCAGACAATAGCCAGATCGCCTCCCGCACCATTCGCACAACAATTGATGTGACACTCGTTGCAGCGTTTAAGCGGATTGCTGATGTCGTCCCTCCGACGATCGGAGAGATTCAACCCCAGCGGGCCATGGTCGGTGTTCCGTTCGAAGTGCCTGTTGAGATGGTGTCCGAGGCCTTGGCCACAGTCACCCTGTCGGGCCTGCCTGCAGGTTTGTCCTACACGCAAGCAACTCAGTCAATCAGCGGTGTGCCCACGGTTCCCGTCACCAACAGAATCGTGACCATCACGGCTAAGAATGCAAATCTGCTGCCGACCACGCGGACGTTCCTGTTGACCATTGACCCGCTGCCTGTTTGGGCCAAGGGAACCTTCAGCGGCCTCGTCGGGTCAGAAGCCCTAGGCTCCGGGAGTGCCACGATGAGTATTACCGCCATCGGCAACATGGCCGGCAAGTTTACTCTGAGAGGAACCAACTTCCTCTTCAGCGCACCCGCTTACTCGGCACGCGAGCCTGATGGCGCGTTCATCTTGATTACGACAGCCAAGGTAGGGACGGTGGCGTGGCCCATGACCCTGGTGGTCAGTCAGCCTGTGATTGGAGACCCGTCCAACATGGTCCCCGATACGCTCTCCATTGCAGACGGGGTGCTGGAAGGAAGGAGCGAGCAGGTCGTTCTTTACCGTAGCCTGTGGGGAGATCCAGGCATGAGCGCACTTTTGGCCCCGCTTTTCAGCGGCTACTATACAGCGACCTTGCCAGGTGGAAATCAATTTGGCAGCGGCTATCTGACGTTCACGGTGGACAAGGCTGGCATGGTGAAGACAGTTGGCAAGCTTGCAGACGGCACCGCGATCTCCCTAAGCGGGATGTTAGTCCTTGATGAGACGGGCCGCGTGTGGACTGTGATCTACACGGCTCCCACGGCATACAGGGGCGGTGGCCTCTTCGGTGTTGTGGAGTTTGTCCGTTCTCCGTCCGGTGTGGTCCGTGTTCAGGTCTACAACTCCGAGCCCTTTATCTGGGAGAACTTCAACCCTCTTGCAACAGGGGAATACGGCGCAGGCTTCTTAAGGGAGCTGGGTTTGGTCGGAGGCTGGTATGATACCGTTGGCAATCTCTATCGCTACTTTGGGAACAGGGTCCTTTCTGTCAGCACCGAAAACACACCTGCTCCTGAAGTGTTGGTCGGAACGAACCGATACGATGCGGCCTGCTGGGATCCGGATGGATTGTCCCTAAAGGTGGTGACCAACTCAGCAGGTGTCCTGACGGGATTAGTGACTCCCAAGGCAGGCACTGCGGTGAAGGTTGCAGGGGAATACAATTACGAGACGCCTACCAACGCAGTCGGCATGACCATTGGCTTGACGCGTGCGACAGGTCTCTTTAAAGGCTCCTTTAAGGCCTGGTTTGACTATGGCACGACGCACACCTCTAAGACGATCACGTATGAGGGCGTTCTTACGCCGGAGAAGGTCGATCCATCCGATCCAGTAGCTGGCCGGGGCTTCTTCTTGTGGAGGGATAAGGCACCTTCACCTGCGCCGCTGAGCCCCTATTATTTTTACTGGTCGTATGACCTCCAGCTTCTGCTGGAGGAATAGCGGATTGCCAAGAACTTCATTCTTTTTCAACTAATTAAACGAATTAAGCTAATTTCAATTCGTTCCATTCGTTTAATTCGTTGAGAAAAGTAACTCAATCGTTTATTCCAGTTCCGCAGGCGCGGGCTTGCCTAGAAGTTCAGCGGTCATTCAAAAATCTTTTGCGTATTGGATTGAGACTTGCCCATAAATGGGCTATATTTATGGCTTATTTTATGTGATAAATTTGAAAAGCGAAAGACGCTATGAAAGAACAAGACAAGCAAGCGGAGCGCGACTTCTTTAACAGGGGCATGGACACTGTTCAAAGCGACCATCCATCCGATGAAGCACACATCAAAGAATGTTTTCAGATCCTTGGTTTTTCTGAGCAGATGAACGGAGAACGGATGCTCGAATGCGGTTGCGGTATTGGCGACTGGGGTAGGGCTCTGGCCAAACGCGGAGCGCAAGTCATCGGGGTTGATATCGCCGAGGCGGCCATCGAGGCGAACAAGCGGATCAATGCCACTGTGCCAAACTACACGTGCAAGGCCGGGGATTTGGAGGACAAGAGCCTCTTTGATGCGCACTCCCTGGACGGGGTCACTTGCTTTAATGTGCTTCACCATTTTCCGAGCATTGACAAGGTGATTGAGAACTTTGCCTACTGGCTCAAGGATGGCGGGGTTGTCTATGCAGTTGAACCCAACGGCGGCAATCCAGCCCATAAAGTCGGAAAGATCGTCCGGTTGGTTTTGCCAGCAAAGTTCGTTGCTGAGAAAGGTCTTGCCACCCCTAACGAGATGCACGACTGGTCAATGCCAGAATACTTGGATTATTTTTGTAATAAAGCGTTTGAGTGTGAAATGAAGGTCTCGCTGTTAAAACCTATGGAGCCTATGCCTAAGGGCTGGTCCTTGATAGGGGTGATTTCGAAAGTCCGATGGTTTGTCTATGGGGTTGCGAGATGTATTTCTTCCCCGATTAACAAAGGGAATCCACTAATTTTTAAAATGCGAATCCGCAGCCCATCACCAAATAGATAAATTATTGTTTTGATCTAAACAATAATTTATGTTTACTTCCCCGAACGGGTGAGCTATCCTTATTTATAACCTCAAAAATACACGAGTACCGTATGAACTGTCCAGTTTGCAATGAAGTTTTCAAAACAGTTCTCTTTAAAAGCGAGAACCGTCATGGATCTCATTTGCAGGAGCCGCGAGCAGAGTTTGATGTCTATAGATGTGCCTCTTGTGGTCTAATCGGGCTGCCAAGCATTGAGACGGACGACCTCTATTATAAGCAGTTTTATCCTCATGGGTATCATGCTGCAACCGAACCTGGGCTCTTGGGAAAAATATGGGGATTCTTTGCCTCGTTTTTACTCAGTCGAAAAATCAACACTTTCAAGAAATATGTATCGTTGCCGTGTAAATTACTCGATGTGGGGTGTGGAAACGGTGGCTTTGTAAAGTCCCTCGATGCTCACCTGTTTGACGCGTATGGCCTTGAGCCAGTGAAGGAAGCCGTAGAAGATGCAAAAAAAGCAGGGCTTCAGGTGACGCAAGGCAATATTTTGTTTGGTTCTCTTACGCCAGAGCAGTTTGATGTGATCACCCTGTGGCATGTGTTTGAGCATATCAAAGATCCTGTCCTCGCGCTGCAACGGATACACACCCTTTTGAGGCCAGGAGGAATCGTTGTGATGGCGTTGCCAAATACAAACTCGCTCGCCTGTCGTCTTGGGAAAAAATATTGGTTCCATCTCGATTCACCCAGACACTTGTGGTTATACAACGAGAAGAATATTAAAACACTGCTCGAGGAAAACCATTTTCAACTGTTGGATCGCCGGTATCTGAGCTTGGAGTTTCCACTCGATTTGTTCTGGAGTATCAAAGGCTCATGGCGCGGAAGGGTGCTGCTTCTTATTTATCCTTTGATAAAATGGTTTGACACGCAAAACATGATGGTCATTGCAAGGAAGGACTAGGGGGTATCACATGAAAAAAACAATTTATACACTGGTGTTCGCGCTTGCGTCGCTGAGTTCAATGGCCAGCCAGACCTTTATCGGCTGGGGAGATAACAGCCACGGGCAACTGACACTGCCTACGGGGTTTTCCGGCGGCGTCGTAGACGTCGCGACAGGGCACGGGAACACAGTGCTCTTAAAGACAGACGGCACGGTTATTGCTTGGGGCTATAATCCGCTGGGCTCGTGCAATGTCCCATCGAATCTTTCCGGCGTCGTCAAGGTGTCCACCTTCGCTCATCACTGCCTGGCGCTCAAAGGGGACGGCACGGTCGTCGCATGGGGGCGGAATATGGACGGGGAATCAAATGTCCCCGCTGGGCTGGCCAATGTCAGTGGCATTGCCGCAGGCGCGTATCACAGTTTGGCTGTTAAGGGCGACGGAACGGTCGTGACCTGGGGAAGCAATTACTATGGCGAGCGGGATGTCCCTGCGGGATTGAGTGGCGTTGTGGCTGTGACTGCAGGATTCTGTGTCAGTTACGCTATTAAGTCCGATGGAACCGTAGTGGCGTGGGGGTTGAATACAAGCGGGCAGTGCAATATTCCAAGCGGTTTGATAGGCGTTATCGCCGTCGGGGCTGGCAATTCGCATGCGGTCGCTTTAAAAGCCAATGGAACGGTGGTTGCCTGGGGGAACAGCGCCGACGGACGCACAAGTGTCCCTGAGGGCTTGAGCGGCGTGACAAAAATTGCCGTTATTTATGACCATACGCTTGCTTTGAAGTCGGATGGCACTGTCGTGGCATGGGGCAAGACCGAGCATGGCGAATGCAGCATCCCTTCAGGGCTGACGGGGGTGACCGCTATCGCCGCAGGTGCATGGCACAGCGTCGCAATCGCAGGAACGCTGCCTCCTCAAGTCACGGTGACGTTTGATTCACAAGGCGGAAATGTCATTCCCAACAAGGTTTACAACGAAAATGCGGTATATGGCGCGTTGTCAGTTCCCTCTAAGATCGGATACACGTTTGACGCTTGGTGGTCGTCCATTACGGGTGGAATTAAAATCGAAGCGGCCGCCAGTGTGGGGGCCAGCAGCCATACGCTTTATGCACGATGGAAAGTCAATACCGTCAGCACCAACCAGGTCTTTGTTGGCTGGGGCGATAATACGCATGGACAGTTGAACCTTCCTGCGGGGCATACGGGGATTGTCGCTGTTGCAGCAGGGCACGGAAATACCATCATTTTGAAGAACAACGGTACAGTCGCGGCATGGGGATATAATCCTCTGGGGTCCTGCAATGTGCCAGCCAACCTTTCAAATGTCGTGAAAGTGGCAACGTATGCGCATCATTGCCTTGCGCTTAAGAGTGATGGTAAAGTCGTGGCCTGGGGACGTAACATCGATGGGGAGTCGAATGTGCCTTCCACGCTCTCGAATGTTGTCGGCGTTGCCGCAGGAGCCTATCATAGCCTTGCCCTGAAGTCAGATGGGACGGTCGTGGCCTGGGGGAGTAATTACAATGGTGAGCGAAATGTTCCCGCCGGACTGAACGGGGTTGTGGCGATTGCCGCGGGTTCATGCACGAGTCTGGCCATTAAATCCGATGGCACGGTGGTCAATTGGGGCGCAAATGTGGGTGTGCCAAGTAATCTGACAGGTGTTAAATCGATTGTTGTTGGAACGTCCCATTATGTGGCTTTGAAATGGGATGGTACGGTCGTGGCCTGGGGCAACAACGCCGATGGACGAACGACGGTTCCGGAAGGTCTGAGCGGTGTGATAGCGATAGCATCTATTTACGAGCACACCCTCGCGTTGAAGTCAAACGGCACGGTCGTGGCCTGGGGCAAGAACGTAAACGGTGAATGTGCCGTTCCGACAGGTCTCTCCGGTGTCACATCGATTGCTGTGGGGGCAACCCATAGCGTTGCTGTAAGAGGCGGCACCCTTCTTTCAACAATAACGGTCTCCTTTAATTCGCAAGGCGGGACGCCTGTGGGAAGTCGGACCTATATTCAGGACACGCTGTATGGCGCATTGCCTGTCGCGACTCGCACCGGATACACGTTTGCCGGATGGTGCATTGACGCTGCCTGCGCAAAGCCGATTTCTGCAACGGATTATGTTGGGGCGGAAGGTCATACGCTTTATGCGAAATGGGACTCCCACGGTCTGCTCAGGTTCCAAAAAGCATCCTACAGCATTGCCGAGAACACGGATGCGGCGGCTGTTGTGTTGAAGGTGGAACGCGTGAATGGCAGCACAGGCCCCGCCAGCGTTTCTTACGTGGTGGAAAATGGGACCGCAACAAACGGTTTGGATTATGCCACCGAAGTCATGACCGTGTCGTGGGCGGCAGGTTCGACCACAGCTCGGAATATTGTGATCGATATGCTGGACGACGATAGCTATGAGGGCAATGAGACCTTCACGGTCAGGCTGGTGGACGCGACAGGTGCGGTCCTGGGCGACCCTGCCGCGGCGACGGTGACGATCGTGGACAACGAAGGGGCGCCGGCGAGCGTTGCCCGCTTCGAGGGAACGCTCGACTTCGGCGCTGTCGCCAGGAACTCCACGGCGACGCGCTTCATCAAGGTCTGGAACGAGGGCAACCAGCCACTGGCCGTCACCGACGTGACGGTGCCCGAGGGCTTCACGGTCTCGCCGCTGGCCTTTACGGTTCGCCCGGGCGAGTTCGCGTCACTCTCCGTGTCCTTCACGCCGACATTCCTCGGAAGCTTTGGCGGCGTCCTCTCCATCGCCTGCGCAGGCAATGCGGGTGCCTCTTCCCTGCCAGTCTCCGGCGCGGGCGTCGAACCGCCACGCCCAGTAGCCCAGCGCACGATTACGGGTCTCACGGCCATCATCGCGGTGGATGTGCCAGAGGGCGTGAGCGTCCTGAGCGTGGAGGACTCCATCCCCGCCGGCATAGTGCCGCTGTCGATCTCGCACGGCGGGACATGGGACGCGCTCAACCGCAAGGTGAAGTGGTTCTTCGACTCGCGCGGAGAAGTGCGCGACCGTGCCCTGCAGTACACGGTCTCTGGGGCGGGCAGCGTCATCATGGGCCAGGTCAGCTTCGGCGAGGGGAACAGCTATCCTGTCATCGGCGACACCCTCTTTGAGGCGGGGGAGAACCCGGGACTTTTGCATCCGGCCGACGCGAACGGCGACTGGAGCGTGGACCAGAGCGAGGTGTCGGCGAGCATCAGCCGCTGGAAGAACGCACAGGAGAATTTGAAGACGGCCATCGCGATCCGCGGGATCACACTCTATCTTCAGGGCGAGCAGTACGTCTACAGCGCAGACGTACCAGCCGAGGCCAAGCGATGGATCTCAGTAGGCGACCCCCTCGGCGCATCCTCGGACGCGCCGCTGTTCACGGCCTTCTCAATCCTCCAGCCCGGGGTCATGCGCAACGTGCAGTCGAATGCCGTGACCCTTGTCATCATGCCGCCGCAGGGGACGCGCGCCTATGGTATGGAAGAGATTGTCGGCGCTGGCGTGGTGGTGGGGAACATCTCGCATGAGGGGACCTGGGACCCCACAAGCCGTAAGATCAGGTGGGCCTTCTATGACGGCGCATCGCGGGCACTCTCCTACACGGTGAGCGGTCCTGAGGGGCTCCGCGTGACACTGACGGGCTTGGCGAGCTTCGACGGCTCCGAGGATGGCGTGACGGGCGCAACGAGCGCAGTGGTGCCGTTGAGTTTCCAGACCTGGGCGCAGTCAAAGGGTCTTGCTGGCGCGGCAGCCGCGTTTGAAGCCCGCGATCTTGCGAGCGGCGAGGCGAACGGGCTCCTGTACGCATTCGGCAGCAACCTCGAGGAAGGGGAGTCGGTTATTGACATCCTGTGGCAGGACGGCGTTCTTGTCATCGAGACGCCCGCGCAGGACCCGGCCACCGAGGCCTTCGTGTTGTTGACCGTGGAAGGGGCCTCCGAGCTGGGCGCGCCCGCATGGACGATCTCTCTCGAACCCGCCGCCGACCAGAGCAGCGCGCCCGCGAATCGTTGCAGGTGGATTCCGCTCCTGCCTCCGCCTTCCAGTGCCTTCTTCCGCGTGAAGGCGATCTTGAAATGAATTTGACGAACACGTGGATATAAAGTTTTGATTAAAGGGGGAACATAGAAATATGTTCCCTTTTTTTGAAAAAAAGTATAGAAAAGATCTACAGATAAGGGTTGTCCGTCTGGAAAATAGTAAACGTATTAGATTGAGACTTGTCCATGCATGGGGTATATTTGAACTTATTGGTTTAAGAGAGTTATTGGATTGATTAAAAAAAGGACAAATCGAAAGTCAAATGGATAGACCACTTGTCACTCTTTACATGCTTTCGTACAATCGGAAGGAGTATGCACGTGAAGCTTTCGAAAGCATGTTGCAACAGACCTATTCGCCGCTTGAGCTTATTGTGTCCGATGATCGGTCAATGGATGGGACTTTCGAGATGCTTCGGGAGATGGTCCAGTCTTACAAAGGTCCTCATCAACTCAGGCTCTTTCAAAATGAACGAAACCTTGGTTTTATAGGAAACCTAAATAAGGTGTTCAGCTTGATGCGCGGGGAGTTGCTCATCATGAACTGCGATGATGATATTTCTATGCCGGATAAAGTGGCTCGCATCGTGGAGGCCTGGATCAAGTATGATAAAAAGCCCACTGCAATAGCGGTGTCATCCATTCTGATAGATCAAGGCGGCACGGAAGTCGGAATTAACAATCTGGGCAAGGAGGACCTTGTTTCTCGCTCCCTGCTTTCATTTATGCGATTGGGATCCCCGAATGGGCTCTATGGCAGAACAGGGGCCGCCTTTGCTTACTCGAAAAAGGTGATAGAAATGTTTGGTCCTATCACGACACGATTTACGGCAGATGACGCTGTCATGGTAAGACGGGCCTACCTATTAGGTCCGATTCTGATTCTTCCTGATTTGCTTTTTAAATATCGAGTGGGAGACGGTCTGTCAACAAGAAGAAGCGATACCTTCAGACGGGAGACAATTCGGCAACGATGGGTATATAACTCGCTAAAGCAACTGACTAAAGATGTGCAGATTGCTCCGCTTCGCCCTGACGTTATAAAAAAAATCAAGGCCATTCTGATGAAGGAGATGACCATTGAATTGGCACACTCAAAGATGTGGAGAATGGGAACTTGTTCGCGTGTGATTTTATTTATGAAAGCCACGAAATGGGGGATACGATTTTTTGAGTTTCCCCGTCAGACCGCCAGACTGGCATTAAGGTCAATACAGCTTGCCTGATCGAATTAATTATTTTGGAATAAGACGAGAACTCACCATGCAGTGTCGAATTTGTCACAATAACGATCATAATATTGAATATCACGTGCGTGAAATGCAGTTTGGGCTGCGGGATGTTTTCCACTATGTTCGGTGTTCGCGTTGTGGCTGTTTGCAGATCAAAGAATTCCCGCCGGATATGTCCGCGTATTATCCTCGGGATTACTACTCGTATCAGGCCCCAAACTATCCCAGCCATGGGATGGTGCGCAAGATCACCTGTTTTTACTTCAAACATTTATTGAAGCAGGGCTTTCCCTTCTTATGGCCTATTGATGAAGTTATGCCAGCTCGGTTCCCGGTCTTTAAAGCGTTATCGCGTGTGAAAATCAATACGCAGACGCGTATTTTAGATGTGGGATGTGGAGGGGGAGAGGTGTTGTGGCTGCTCAAAGAGTTTGGGTATGTAAACGTGCTGGGCGTCGACCCTTATCTCGACAAGGACATCACCTACACAAATGGGCTGACTGTTAAAAAATGTGAAATGAGTCAGATCACAGCCAAGTGGGACGTTGTCATGTTTAATCACTCCTTTGAGCATGTTCACAATCCACGGGAGACATTGGAGCAGGTTTTCAACCACTTGGATGAGAACGGGGTCTGCATCATCCGCATTCCGGTTGCTGATTCGTATGCATGGAAACGCTACAAGGAGAATTGGGCTGATTTGGATGCGCCGCGTCATTTCTTCTTACATACGAGATCGAGCATGGAATGCTTGGCAGAACAGACTGGATTTCAGATCCGTCAAGTTAAGTATGATTCAGTAGGGTTTCAGTTCCATGGCAGCGAAGCTTATTCGAAAAACATTTCACTTCAAGAGAGTATTCATTGTTACTCTAAAGCGACTCGGTTGTTCAGACGACTCTTTTTTTCTGCCTGGGCATTGTGGCTCAACAGGATTCGCAGCGGGGATAGTGCTGTTTTTTATTTGGTGAAAAAATAATGCAATCAGCGAGATGGATAAATAGCCAAACAAGTCATGATTAAAATCCAAAACATAAAAGAAAAAACAAAAGCCCGCCTCGGAGAGCTCTGGTGGTATACGATTATTCTGTTTGTGACCCAGCAGTTAGGGGCTGTCATTAACGCGTTCATCGGGCTATGGCTCGTTCCCAAATACGTGCCACAGGAACAACTTGGGGCTGTTTTACCTTTAACGTCTATTGGTGGTCTGCTGGGGCTCCCCTTGTCCATTCTCATGATCCCCTTCATGAAATTTCTGAGCAAATATATGGCGCAGGAAGAGTATGGTAAGGTCAAGGCTCTCCTACGGGATGTTTTCATTGTTACTGGCGTAACTTTTTTGTTTGTCTCTGGGCTTTCCTATTTCTCTATGCCGCATCTGTTAAAGCGTCTGCGCGTCGAGGATGGCAGTCTCTCCATCCTGATCATTTGTTCTGGGGTCTTGGGTGCGTTAGCACCCGTCTTCAGTACTGCGATTCAAGCCTTAAAAAAGTTTAAGATCCTATCGTTCATGGGGGTTGCAGGTGCGTTTCTCCGGCTGGGTTCCCTCTTGCTTGCACTTCCGGTCCGCGGGCTATCAGGTTATTTTGTAGGACAAATTGTGCCCAGTTGCTTTTGCATCATCGGCTCCATGGTTGTTATACGGAAATATTTTTGGAACAAAATACAACGGGTTTCGTATTGGGGAGCGGATATGCGAGACATTCTCCAATATGTAGGCTGGTTTGCAGTTTTCTCGCTTTCTAGCATGCTGGTTGTGACAGCAGAAAACTTTATCATCCGTCACCGGTTGTCTGGCGTAGAATCTGCAGGGTATTATATGGTCTCCCGCTTTTCAGATATTGTAGCAAGCCTAGGAATTATTGGCGCGTCTGTCTTATTCCCAATTGTTGTAGAAAAGCATGCTAAACAGATGGAGGGGCAACGAAAAATTCTTCTTCAATCGTTTGGGTTGCAATTGGCGGGCGGCATTCTTTTTTCTGCCATAATGGTGCCACTTGCCTATCTGTTCTTTTCGATGAAAGGCGAGTGGCATGTGTATGAGCAATATGTTCATTACATGGTGTTGCTCTGTGCGATTAGTATTGTTCGCGGTATGACCTACTGCTATGTGATGTATGAAATGGCGCTGAGCCGATTTAAGTTTGTCATTCCGTTTGCCCTTTTCTATGTTTTTGAGATAATAGCTCTGTTTGTTGTAACGGGGTATTCGTACTTCGCGCCTTGGATGCCCGCTGATTGGTTGAGAACGATTGAGGTGTATAACCCCTGTCGGCTCTCTCTTGTCATTGTTATCATGCTGGTGTCAACATGTATCAACTTCGGGTATATCCTTGTCCAGTTCTTATGGAAAAGCGACCCAGATGCGAGAGAGAAGGTGGGGATGGCATGAAAACGGTACTGAATAAGAGACGCATCCTGGTGTATCATCATTATGATTGTGATGATAGGATCGATGCGCATATTATTTACCAGTTAAAGGCGTTTCGCGATTACGGGATAACGATAGTGTTCGTAAGTAATTCGCAGCTGACACAAGAGGAGCAAAAGAAAATCACCTCTCTTGTGGACTCCATTACGATTCGCAGTAACGAAGGTTTCGATTGGGGGGCCTGGAAGCAAGTGTTGATGACTCAGGGGAAAGATTATTTCAGTTCGTTTGATGAATTAGTCTTGGCCAACTGCTCATGTTACGGGCCGCTCTTTCCATTAAGTGAGATGTTTGACAAGATGGATCAGGAGGCGTGTGATTTTTGGATGCCCACGAATCATTTAGAGTCGATGGGATTTCCGAGGCATGGGCAACCCTATTTGGCCGTAATCCGTAAGCCCCTTCTGGTCTCTGATGTTTTTTGGAGATTTTGGGATTCACTTCCCTTGCTTGCGACGATGTATGATGCTGTTTGGCAGGGGGAGGTCATGTTTTCTTCTGTTCTATCACATGAGGGATATTCGGGGGTGTATTATTATGACTCATGCAAAACAGAGGCTGTTCCAGAAATTGGGCATGGCGACCCTCTTTGCATGAATTCATCTGATTTTCTCGTTAAGCAAGCAAGAATGCCCTTTATCAAGGTGAAGTCGGTGTCCGAAAGATTCGCCCGGCTCTATTCAATCGCGGGATATTTCTTTGATGCACTTCGCGAGACAAAGAGTGGATATCCGCAAGAACTGATCGTGAATCACATGCGTCGGACCCAGGCGGTCTCGTGTCAGCGGAGTCTGCCGGGTTCGTTAGCGCTGCTCTCAGAATCAGACGGGGCGAGTAAGGGCATGGGGGGACGTATAGCTGTTTGCGGATATTTTACAAGAAGCGAGGATTTGTTGGCGTGCATAGGGGGGTGTCAGCATCTTTCGACCCCGCTTGACGTGTTGGCGCTTGTGGATCACGAGTCGTGCGCTAACGAGATAAAAGAAATGATCGCGCAGCAGTACCCTTGCTTTCATACACTGACGATTCGAGTTTGTCCAAACCAAGCAATAAGAAAACCGTGCTGCGTGCAGGTTTTTCATGATCTTTTCGATCAATATGAGTATATTGTCATGGTGCGGAAGCACACGCCGCTGGATATTCCTGAGATTATGCAGTGTCGTATGGGGCCCCCCTGGTTAGCTTCGCTCTTCTCTTCGGAGAACTACTTATCCCAGTTGCTCAGCATGTTCCATTCAGAGGCACATTTAGGTCTTTTGGCGCCTGTTCTTGAACCTATACTTGCTATTGGCAAGAAAATGCCCCTGAGCCTTGACACTGAACTTATTCGGAAACTGAATGAGATGGGTATTCGGTTGCGTAAGGAGTCCCATGTTCCTGTTTTAACGACAGGATCCTTTATGATTCGTGCACCTATTTTGAGTCAATTGGCTGAGCACCTGTTGGCACCACAGCATGCGGTGCTCATGAAAACCGTGGATGAAGAAGATGTGCTGGATATCCTGCCGTACATCGCACAAGCGTTTGGGTTCCATTATAAGCAAGTTATTGTACAATCCGAACTGCTTTCCAATTTAAGCCTATATGAGGACTTTATTTGTTCTGTACAGTTTAATAACAAAATAATACACTATCACAGACTTTCTTTTAAGGAAATGTGTTCAGAGGTGTTAAAAGTGCTTCAGGGGTATTTGTTTTATAGCTTCCCTGGTATATCTCGGTTTCGGACACGACGCCGTTGCGCCAGGAAGGGGATACCGTTTTCGGGTGTATAGAGGATAATTGAATATGAAATGTAGAAGTTGTGGTCACATACTGAATCGAGTTTTTCTGAATCTTCAGCATTCTCCCCCTTCCAACTCGTTTTTGACAGCCGAGATGCTCGCACAGCCTGAGACCTATTTCCCGTTGTGTGTTTATGTCTGCGAATGTTGCTTGCTGGTGCAAATTGATGAGTGTGCGGTCTCGCATGATATCTTTAACGCGGGATATGTTTACTTCTCAAGCTATTCGGCTGCGTTTGTTAAGCATGCTGAAGAATATGTGCAGCATATTACGGAGATGCTCTCGCTGGATAAAGAGTCGATGGTCTACGAAGCCGCATCCAATGATGGCTATCTGCTGCAGTTCTTCAAACAGAAGGGCATCCCGTGTTGTGGGATCGAGCCGAGTAAGTCTGTAGCGGATGTTGCCATGAAAAAGGGCATTCCCACGGAGGTGGAGTTCTTTACAGCCTCTTTCGCCTCACAACTTTCACGCATCAAGGGGAAGGCCGACCTGTTCCTCGGGAATAATGTCATGGCGCATGTCCCCAATCTGAATGATTTCATCGCTGGAATCAAATTCATTTTAAAACCTTCCGGTGTTGCTACGCTGGAATTTCCCCATCTGCTCCATCTGATCGAACGCCTGGAGTTTGATACGGTCTATCATGAACACTATTCCTATTTTTCCTTATTGACGTTGCAGACCGCGTTTCAGCGTCATGGCTTGAAAATTTTCCAAGTGAAGGAATTGGAGGTTCATGGCGGATCGTTGCGAATCTATGTGACACACAGCGATTCTCCGCGCGCCATTGACTCAACAGTCTTGAAGGTCCTGCGGGATGAGCAGCAACTCGGTTTGGATACGATGGATGCGTATTCGGGTTTCCAAGTGAAGGTCGATTCACTCTGCCGCGACTTTATTCAGTTTCTGGTGGAAAAGAAGCATGAGGGTGCCAAGATTGCTGGCTATGGAGCCGCAGCAAAGGGAAATACCTTGTTGAACTACTGCGGGATTAAACCGCATCTCATTGATTTTGTTTCGGATATCACGCCCGCCAAGCAAGGCAAATTCCTTCCGGGGAGCCACATCCCTGTTTATGGGGAGGAGAAATTGAAGGAAGAAAAGCCGGACTATATTGTGATATTGCCTTGGAATTGGAAGGACTCGATTATTCAGCGCCTTGATTTCACGCGGCAATGGGGAGCGAAATTTGTTACGCCCATTCCCAGCGTGGAGATGTTTTAGCGAGGTTGTATGAAATTAAATCTGGGGTGCGGCGAGAAAAAGCTGGAGGGTTACGTTAATGTTGACATGTGCGGTACTCCCGATGTGCAAGTAGATTTGTCTGTGTTCCCTTGGCCATTTGAGGACAATTCTGCAGATGAAATCACCTCGGCGCATTTCTTAGAGCATGTCCAGGATTATGAACGGACGATCTTAGAAATGCATCGTATTTTGAAACCCAAAGGCCTCTTACACTTTAAAGTCCCACATTTTAGAAATCCATTTGCGCAATGGCATTTACACAAATGGCCGTTTAGCGTCGTAACCTGTGGCCTCTTATGTCTGAAAATACCCTATCAGTGGAATGGTGTTCAGCTTTTTGAACAGACGAGTTTGAGGATCAACTACATATTTATTGGTAAGAGGCTTGGGCGGATTCTTGGATATTTTGCCAATATTTCCCCTGTCAAATGGGATTGGCTTGGTTTGCCTATCGATGAAATTGAGTTTGAGGGGAGAAAAGTGTGAAGCAGGAAATAGCAACTCAAGACATGAGAAAATGGCAACTGAAACAACTTAGATGCTTGTTGTCCCATCCCCCGTCTCATTTAGGGCCGTCGTCAATCACGATTGTCATTTGGCATTATTGGCAAAATGAAGAGGTGTTTAACAACGAATTTCGTTATATTGAAATGGCCATTAGAGAAACCTGGAAGCAGTTTGGTTTATTGAAAACTTTGCTGATCGTGAATCGCATAACAAGTTCAATTGAGCGACTGTGTATGCAATTTCCAGACAGGGTCCGTTTTGACTATTGTAAGGACCTACAGCCTGGCAACTTATATTCCATGTGCTATGATGCGATTGAAAATTTGCACCGACGTGTCGATACAGATTATGTGTTGTATGTACATCCAGACGGTTGGGCATTGCGACCAGGGATTGAAGAGTTTATGGGAAAATATGATTATATTGGGGCTCCATGGGCTGAGTGGCAAAAACCGCATGGGCTCGGAAAATTACTACTGCTTGGTGGAAAGCATGTTGGTGGTGTTGGAAATGGCGGTTTCTCACTCCGATCAAGAAAGCTTTTTGAAATAGGTGCATGGTATTATAAACGAAAATATAAACTGATTCCTGATTGCTTTTTCTTCTATGAGGATATTTATTATACCATGTTTTTACCTTCCTATGAACGAATGTATCGCGATATTGCTCGTATGGCACCGCCGGAAGAAGCTGCAAAATTTGCACTTAACGACAATTTTGATTTATACAAAAAAAGTGGGGAAATGCCACTTGGATTCCATTCAAATAGGGCGTTCTCTCAGTTGGTTCAAGATCGGTTTATTTCCTATAAGGTCGAAGAGATTGGTGACTTAAATGAAGATTAATCTTGGTTGCGGCGAAAAAATAATTGATGGCTATGTTAATGTTGATGCGGTTGGAAACCCCACTGTGGTTTGCGACTTATCCGCATTCCCCTGGCCGTTTGAAGATAACTCAGCCGATGAAATATTCTCGGAGCACTTTCTTGAGCATGTGGTTGATTTTGAAAAGACTATTCTCGAAATGCACCGGATTTTGAAACCGAATGGTAAATTGTACTTTAAGGTCCCTCATTTTCGTAGCTCCTTTAATCCGTGGCATCTGCACAAATGGAATTTCAGCATTATTACGTGTATGCATGTGGGACAGGCAATCCCTTACCAGTGGGGGGGACGGCAACTGTTTGTGACAAAGTCCATTCGGATCCGCTATGCATTTATTCCTTACTTTCCCCGAATTTTCTGGAAAATGCTGGAATGTGTTGCAAACATCAATCCAGCAGCATGGGACTATCTGGGCTTTCTCATCGATGAGATTGAATACATAGGGCATAAACCGAACGAAGGCGCGGACAAATGACATACGACTGCTTTACATTCTTTAATGAACTGGATCTGCTAGAGATCCGGCTGAATGTCTTGAATGACGTTGTGGATCGGTTTGTCCTTGTCGAGGCAACGAAGACATTTTCAGGGCATAATAAGCCTTTGTATTTCAATCAAAATCGAGATCGTTTTAAAGATTTTCTGCCAAAGATAGTTCATGTAATTGTGGATGATTACCCTCGGTTTGTTACTGCTTGGACGTATGAGAGTCATCAGAGGAATTGCATCATCCGTGGTTTGGCTGATCCCAAGCCAGACGATGTGATCTTGATATCGGATTTAGATGAGATCCCCAATCCAGTCTTAGTGGAGCAGTATCGCAATACTCCGGGTATTAAACTTTTCCATCAGGCGATGTATTATTATTATTTTAACTACCTCTGTCATACGACTCCCATCTGGCGATGCGGTACAAAAATGTTGTTTTACAAAGATTTTCTGACATTCGATGAAAGATACAAGGTGGCATATTCCGAATATTTGCCTGAAGAAAATAATCATGGGGTGACGATTAACAAAGTCAGGCACCTCTATGGTGCAGATGTTGTTGTGCCAAATGGTGGGTGGCATTTTTCATATTTGGGGAAGGTTGATTCAATTGTTGAGAAACTTAAATCTTTTTCTCATCAAGAATTAAATGTAGGGAATAATTTTGATGCAAGTGTTGTGGCGGATCGCATCTGCAAAGGACGTGACCCTTTTGGAGGAAATGCTCGTTTTTATGGAGTCGCCTTAGATAATAGATTTCCTCAGTATTTGCTTGATAATAAAACAAAATACAGCCATCTCATCTTTAATGTTACACCACGATATATTCGGGCAACATGGGTTGCTCGAAAGTACTTTCTTCTGAGAGAAAAATGTTTTAGATATATTGTTTTCGAATTAATACCACAGAGATTCCATCCCCTATTGTTGAGACTTCGGAAAGCTTATCAGAAACATAAATTACATTCGGCTTAGCGGGATGTTTTCCTTGCCCATAAAAGAAGACGCTTTAGAATCCCTCTTAACGTGTAATTGAGTCGGCGTATGATATTCGGATGTCCAATGTTGTACGTGCAGAGACTCGTATAACAACAGTGAGAATATTTGTTTTGTATATACGCGAGTTGTTTATAAAAACGCTCGCCGGCATTTCCCCCTGACCAATGATGACACTTGAAATTCAATATCTGCGAGGGGATTTGATGGTTTTCTTTAGCGGAGACACATATATCCTCGGCATACAAATCAAATGACAGATGCTCATCAAAGCGGAGACCTGTTTTCTGAATCAAATCTGAGTGGACAATGATGCAGCACCCGTCAAATGTGTCTACGGGTGTCTTGTTGGGGGCCGGGCAACCAATTTGATGAAGGCCTGTGCCGTCCTTATTCGACTCCATGATTGATCCGATGGGTTGCCATAAATAGATCAGTCCAAAAAGCACTTTGGTTATTGCGCCAATAGCGCCATATAGCACATGCGTGTCTGATGTGCGTAATATGTCGTAGATGTCTTCCTGAAATTCAAAATCCTCATGGCAGAAAACAAACCAGGTTGTTTTAGAGTAGTCATATGAATTTAAAAACTGATTATAACGAAAGGGTATACCTCTGTTTTCAGTCGAATTATCAATGGGAATTAAAGTATGGCGATTGACGTGGGGGTTACTCGTAATGCATTTTTCATACATTGCCTTGTCACGTACTACAGATATAAAGGTAACATTCGTTTTCATATCAGGCATCTTTCAGACGGAAGATCAAACGTTTAAAGAAAATAAGCATAGGCTTTGACAAGGAGGGGAGCCCAAGTGTCCAGGCCAGGACGGATAACAGGGCAAAGTGTTGATGGGTGAGCAAGCCCAGCAGGAGTCTCCCTCGATAAGAGAGGTTGGCGTCAAGGATACCCTCTGCTTTCAGGCTATTGATATTCTGCGCTGTCCGAAGGAACATCTCCCGAGAGGTCTTGGAACGTCCATGGACGAAAATAACAGAGATGCAAAACCAGAGCGCCCATTGGTGGATGTCCTTCTTGATGCGATTGGCATCGATCTGATATTTTTGCGAGCGGGTATAGACTTCCCGGTAGCAGGTAAAGGCATTGTCAATGTACCAGAGCGGCATGGAGCGTGACGTGGAGTTCAGATTGCGGCGCACCCCGTAAAGAGGCTGTGGAATCTTGGCCCATTTCTCCACTTTGAAGGCGAGTTCAAACAAAAACGTGTGATCTTCGCCGCCGCTGATCTTGGGGAAAAGGCAATCGCCGATCGCTGTGAGGCGGTAGATGTATTGCCAGACGCAGATGGTCGTGCCCGGATATTCGCCGTTCCTCAAGCAGGTGAGCGGCGTAATGTGAATGGCTTTGACGTCATAGTGCGTTGGCTGATAGTGTTTAGAAAAGTGAGTGCGCTCAAACTGGAGCAGGTCTGCTCCAGAGGCTTCGATGCACTGATAGGCGATCTCAAAACTCTGGGGATGCAGCAGGTCATCCTGGTCAGCAAACATGATATAGGGCGTCTGCGCCTGAGCCATCCCGACATTTCGGCTGTCCCCGGTGCCGCCGTTCGCTTTGTCGATGAGTTGAAAACGGGAATCCTTTTTGCAATAGCCAGCGATGATTTCGCGTGAATTATCCTTGCTCCCGTCATTGACACACAAGCAAGTCCAGTAAGGGAACGTTTGCGCAATTACCGAGTCAAAGAGTTCGGCAAGAAAACGGCTCCCGTTGTAAACCGGCACGATCAGCGTAATTTTCGGCGAAGCGGGCTGGGTCATGAAGAACGTCTCCTTGTCAGATAGAGCACCCCTACACAGAAGCGCTCAAGCCAGATGGCGAGCATGTAAAGGGGATGCGTGAGTGCCCGTTTCCATTTACCCTGCTCAAAAAAGACAGTGAAGAAACGATAGAACAGGCCAAACTGTTTCCGGGTGATCTCGTCCTGGCCCCATTTCTCCAGGTAGGCTGAAAAATTAGTGGAGTAGTAGGCCTTCTTCTTCAAATGACGGCTGAACGAGAAGGCACCTTCATCATGGATCAGATGGCCTTGGGTTAACGCCACCTGCGAGGTGACGGCAAGGATCCGGCGGTCCAAATCCCAGTCTTCTGCGGCAAACAGGTTTTCATCATATCCGCCCACCTGTTCCAGAATGGAACGCTTGATGACGCGTAGCCCGTCAATGCAGGTCGCGTCGTAGAAACTGCGCTCAAAGTTCCTGACCTTGATCCACCAGTTAGTGCCAGCCCTTACTTCACGCACATACAACGCATCGACAGGTGAACAAGTAGCAGTTGGCAGTTGGCAGTTGGCAGCCTCCTTCGTCAAGGCTTCCGCCTTCGCTATGCCTACGGCGGACAAGACGGCGGCCAGGGTGGGCAATGCGCTGTCCCCAGTTTCAAGAGGATTGCTGACTGAACACTGTTTACTGTTGACTGAACACTGTATGCGTCCCCGCACCTCCCGAAGCGTGACTTCAGGCACGCGCATATCCGCGTCGACAAAGAAGACATAGCTGCCTTGGGCCTCCTTCCAGCCGCGGTTGCGCTGGGTGCTGCGCTCAGGGCCTTGCTGGAGCACGCGCACCCCCAGGGATTCCGCAATGCGCTTTGTGTCATCCGTGGAGAAATTGTCGATGACCAGGATCTCGGCCCACCCCTCGCGGACAGCCGCTTGGAACGATTCAATGCAGAGCGCGATATTGCGCGCTTCATTCTTGACCGGTATGATGATGCTGAGTAGGGGGGAATGCATGGTGCCTATTTTTCATATCACTGCGGAATAGTCAAGACCATTCCGCAGTGATATGCGGAATGGTCGTGGCTTTTTCTTTTAGAATCGTCGTGAACTTTCTGGGAATATCAAGTTACGGAAGCTGTGTCAGCCCTGTTTTCCCCACGGGGGAAACGGGTTTTTAGGAGAAAATGCTCCAATTGTAACTTCCGAGTTATTCTGTTCTATGCGTTCTTTTTGAGCGACGTAGCCTTCTTGTCCGCCGTAGGCATCGCGAAGGCGCAAGCTTTAGCGAAGGCATAGGCTGGTTGTGGTAAAAACTTCTCAATCCGGGTCAATCCGCGCAATCCGTAGCTAAAAGCTATCTCATCATTTATTCCCGCTCTGAGGGAGGCGGGTTGGCCTCTAATTCCCAACTTGCTGACACTTACTGACACTTCTAAGACTTATTGACACTTCTCCGCGTAAGAGGATCCCCCCGAAATCTTTACCAACTTTATGTTCAATAAAGCCCTCAAATATGGTATATTCATTCAACCTTTATGAAGCGCTTAGGAACGAATGAATAGGCTGGCTATGGAGCAAGTTGCAAACGAAAAGACAGAGCGTAAACATCCCAATAACCCCTTGGGTGTCCTCGTTCTTTCCCAGACCTACCCGCCGGATGTGGGCGGGGTGGAGACGCATCTGGAGGACCTGACGGAGGCTTTTAAGCTCCAGCATCCGGACTGGCGTGTCTGGATTGCAACATATAAGCCCATTGTGACCGAGGTCAAGAGCTATCGGCCCAGAGAGCAGCATGGCAATCTTACGATCCGGCGCTTTTGGTGGATCGGGGGCAACCTCTTCCGGAAGCTTGAGAAGGCGCCGGCCTTGATGGTGCTCTATATTGTGCCCTATTTCATGGTCCGCCTCTTTTTTTACATGGCGCTGAACATGCGCAAGGTGGAGGTCATCCATGTCCATGGCATCAACATGGCGATGGTGGGGTTGATCTTCGGAAAACTTTTTCGCAAACGCCTCGTCTTCCAGTCCCATGCGCTCTATTCGTTTGTCCCCGGAAGCGCCTTTGCAAAGGTCACCGCGTTTCTGCTGAAGCGTATGGACGTGGTATTGACCCTCTGCCACGCCTCCAAGGATGAATTTGTGAAACTCGGCATCCCCGCAGAGAAGATCCATGTTTATCGCTACTGGATCGACTTGCAGCGCTTCAATCTTGCGGACAGCAAAAGTTCCCAGGCCTCTCAACCCCATCATTCCAATATTCCCATATTCCAACATTCCAATGAGGGTATCCCCCCTACCTTCACTGCCTTTTTCGTCGGTCGTCTGATGGGGATCAAGGGCGAAGATGTGGTCATCGAACTGGCGCGGCGGTTTCCGAACATCCGTTTCAAGATTGCCGGAGGCGGCCCCAACCAGCAGAGGGTCGCGGATGCGGCACAGCGCCTGGACAATCTGGAGTATGTGGGGCTGGTTCCGAACAGTCAACTCCACGCCTACTATCAGGCTGCGGATGTCGTCTTGGTCCCCTCGCAATATCCTGAAGGCTTCGGCCGGGTCATCTGTGAATCCCTTGCCTGCGGCACGCCTGTTCTGGCATCCAATATCGGCGGCATTCCCGATGCCATGGATAACACGGTCGGTGTGTTATGCGAGTTGTCTTTGGAAAGCTTCGCAGCCGCCCTGCAGCGGATGATTACGGATCAGGCGTGGTATCAGACGCTGAAGAATAATACGCGCCCGTATGCGGAGCGACAGTTCAGCAGCGCGAATGCGGAGATGATATTTGACAACTATCGAGGAGAAGAGGAATAAACGGAGTGGTAACTTGTTGCATCGAAAGACGCGAACCTTACGAATGAAAAGAATGTTTTACGCGAAGATCGCTATGAGAGGTGCTTGCACGGAAAGCCCCCGCGAGTGGCGGAATACCGCCGGGGCTTATCTCGTGCAAGCACCTGAGTGTCACGCATGGACTCCGGGTGAAGGACGAGCTGTGCCTCCCGTGTATCCACGGGCTTGCGAAGGACAACAAGTAGGCGCAGAGCACAAGCGTATCCGCGCAGTGCGAACGCTCACTTGGAGCCCGCCGCCAGGCGGGAGCGATGAGCGCAAGCGAAAGAGCGGCACGCCGTCCTTCACCCAAATAGCGATCTTTGCGAAAAAGTATTCCGTCAAAACAGTCAAGTTATAGACAATCATGGCATGAAAATCGTATTTATATCCAACAACAATCTTGGCCTTGGTTTCAGTGGCGGGGATCGCATCTTCACCGAACTGATCAAGGGATGGAAGCGTTATGCCACGATCCAGTTGATGGGCGCAGAGGAGGCGATCCTGATCTCCAAACGGAATGGTGTGGAGGCGGAATTCCTTCAGATCTCAAAGATGACCCTCCATCCCCGCTATGGCATCCTCGGCTTGCTCAAGCATACCTATCAGCGGCTTAAAGCTGGAATCCAGGCGCTGAAGACATTCGAGCAGGCGTTAAAGGATGTGGATGTGGTCTACTCAACATCTGATTTTTATCCTGATTTTTATCCAGCGTATCTGATGAAACAGCGCAATCCGAAGATCACCTGGATTGCGGGCTATTATCTCTTTGCCCCGGCCCCCTGGGCCAAGGTCACACCCTATAAGGGCCTGCAGCGTCTGCGCGGACTGGTCTATTGGCTGATGCAGCGGCCCTCCTATTACCTGATCAATAAATACGCCGACAAGGTCTTTGTCACCAGCGAGCCGGATGTGAAGCTTTTTGTCAATCATCGCCGCGCCAGGAAAGATGTGATTGTGGTTCAGGGCGGAGTGGATGTGACGGCATCCGAGGAATACCTGAAGGGACAAGCTAAAAGGGATAAGCTAAAAGTTGAAACTGGGGACTGCCCTCCTCCCTCTAAAAAGTATGATGCGTGCTTTATTGGCCGGTTCCACTATCAGAAGGGTGTTTTGCTCCTGATTGATATCTGGAAAAAAGTATGCGAGAAAAGACCGGATGCCAAACTGGCGATGATCGGTAATGGGCCGTTGGAAGAAGAGGCGCGAACAAAAATCAAGGCACTGGGCTTGGAGCGCAACATTGAACTCCTGGGCTTTATGGACGGCGAGAAGAAGTTCGAAATCTTCAAGCAGTCCAAAGTCATGGTCCATCCCGCTACGTATGACAGCGGTGGCATGGCTGCAGCGGAAGGCATGGCCTGGAGATTGCCGGGCGTCTCCTTCGATCTTGAGGCGCTCAAGACGTATTATCCGCAGGGCATGGTCAAGATCCCCTGTTTTGATGAGCAGCTTTTTGCAGACACGATCTTGCGCCTGCTTTCAGACAAAGACTTTTACGAAGAACAGGCTTGTTTAGCCCATGAGCTGATCATGAATGTGTGGGACTGGAAGAAGCGAGCCGAGTTTGTCTGGCAGGCAATGCGTCTTTAGCAAGGCATTTATACATGGCGACATAAGTGTCCGACGAACATGGAGCGGCGCGGCTTCCCGCGCCGGCCGGAACGCGAAGGCGTTCCGCTCCGAAACCTGCGAGGGCTTATGTCGCCATGTATAGGTGAAAAACATTTGAAGTTATAAAACGGTAAAGCGCTCGTATGAAAATCCACTGTACGGCAATCGACTTTCATGGTACTTTGAAAGCCTCTTTAAGGATGATGTTATGGAAATTATTGAAACAGAGATTGCAGATGTGAAAGTTCTGAAGCCGAAGGTGTTTCAGGATGCACGAGGCTACTTTTGTGAGACTTATTCGGAACTGCGTTATCCGGCATGCGGCATTGACTGCCATTTTGTACAGGACAACGAATCCATGTCCATGCGCGGAGTGTTGCGCGGGTTGCATTATCAGATCGCGCCGCATGCGCAGGCGAAGCTGATCCGGGTGGTGCGCGGCGCGGTCATGGATGTCGCCGTGGATATTCGCAAGGGATCCCCGACCTTCGGGAAGGTTGTGATGGTGGAACTCTCGGAAGCGAACAAGCATCAGATCTACATCCCGCATGGCTTTGCGCATGGCTTCCTGGTCTTGGAGGATAACACCATCTTCAGTTACAAGTGCGATGCGTTTTATAATCCGCAATGCGAACGCGGCATCCGCTGGGATGACCCCCAAATCGCCATCCCGTGGCCGAAACTCGATCTGCCGTATAACCTCTCGGACAAAGACAAGAAACAGCCGCTCCTCGCGGAGATCGAACCGTTTGTTTGTGAGCGTTTTTAACCGCAAAAGCCGCAAGAAATCTGTACAAGTTAATTTGACCGCTATTTCTGACAGCGCCTGCTTCTCAGGTTCGGGTACGAATAATCTGCATGAAAATGGTTTACGCGAAGATCGCTATGAGGTGCTTGCACGGAAAGCCCCGCGAGTGGCGGAATACCGCCGGGCTTATCTCGTGCAAGCACCTGAGTGTCATGCACCATGAGATGCTGGGTGAAGGACGAGTTGTGCCCCCGTGTATTCACGGACTTGCGAGGGCACACCGTACTTCACCCAACTTGCGCTCTTTGCGAAAAACGGGGTTCCGACTATCGAAAGGTTTACAGTGCTGGTTTTTGCGGAATAATTAGCTGATTTGCTTTTGGAGATGAACGGATATGAAGGTCTTGATTACAGGCGCGAAGGGTATGTTGGGACGGACGCTCATGGAGGAGCTGAAGGGTTTTGAGCTGATCCCGACTGACATGGAGGTGGACATCACGGATGCCCCGCAGTTTAATGCTGCGATGGCAGTGCATGCTCCGGATTGCGTCATCCATTGCGCAGCCATGACAGCCGTGGATAAATGCGAGTCAGAGAAGGAACTCGCCTTCCGCATCAATGCCCTCGGTTCTGAAAACGTGGCGCGTGCGTGTGCAGCGCACAACGCGCGCTTGATCGCCATCTCGACAGACTACGCCTTCCCGGGCGATTCGGATCAGCCCTATGCTGAAACCGACTTCGCCAATGGCGGAAAGACGGTCTATGGCCAAAGTAAGTTCGCCGGAGAAGAGGCGGTCCGTCAGTATGCGCCCAATCACATTGTTGCGCGCGTGGCCTGGCTCTATGGCAAGGGAGGCCCGAGCTTTGTCCATGCCATGCTCGCGCTGGCACAACGCAATCTGCCGGAGTTGAAGGTGGTCAATGATCAGCATGGCAATCCCACCAGTGCGCTGGCGGTTGCCCGGCACCTCCAATTGCTGCTTGCCCGCCCGGAGTTGAAGGGAACCTTCCATCTGACATGCGAAGGCGAGGCGACCTGGTATGACTTCGCCTGCGAAATATTTCGCCTGCGCAACATCGCACAGAAGGTGGTGCCCTGTACGACCGCCGAGTTCCCGCGTCCAGCTCCGCGGCCGACCAATTCACGCTTGGAAAAACGGGCGCTACGGCTTGCCTGCCTTCCGCCCATGCCCCATTGGAAGGACGCGCTCGCCGAATTTTTGGCGCAGGAGATATGAGTTGAGCAAGCGAGTCCGGAGTGTTTCGTGCTCCCCGTGCTGTACGTGCTTACCGTGCTATCCGACGATGTGAAACTAGAAACTGGAAACTTGAAACTGGAGAAAAAATAATGGGCAAGTTAATGAGTTTGGGAATCGGGCTCGGAATGGCGGTGCTAGCGTTCAACGCTGAGGCCAAGCCGAACGTGGTCTTTGTCTTGGCTGACCAGTGGCGCGCGCAGGCGACCACCTGGGAGAATGACCCGAATCTGATCGGGAAGACACCCGCGCTCGATAAGCTGGCGAGCGAGAGCGTCAATTTCAAATATGCCATCTCCTGCACCCCGGTCTGTACGCCGTATCGTGCAAGTTTCCTGACAGGACAATATCCGCTCAGGCATGGGCTGTTTATCAATGACGTGAGCCTGAGGAGCAATGTGGTCTCCATCGCCGAAGCCTTCACGGCAGGTGGGTATGACACCGCCTATATCGGGAAGTGGCATGTGGACGGTCAGGGGCGCTCCGCCTATATTCCAAAAGAGCGGCATCAGGGTTTTGATTACTGGAAAGTCTTGGAATGTACGCACGAGTATAACCAATCCTTTTTTTATGCGCAGGATGACCCGGCAAAGCAGGTATGGAAGGGATACGATGCCTTTGCCCAGACCCAGGATGCGCAGGCCTATATCAGCAGCCGCAAAAAAGAGGACAAGCCCTTTCTGCTGGTCCTGTCGTGGGGCCCCCCTCACAATCCCTACCCCACCGCGCCTGAGGCGTATCAGCTCTTTGATCCAGCAAAGATCATATTGCGTAAGAACGCCAAAGACACGCCGCCCTTTCGCACGGACTTGGCAGGTTATTATGCCCACATTGTTGCGCTCGATAAAGCCCTGGGCGATCTGCTCAAGACCCTCGATGAGCAGAAACTTCGCGACAATACGATCTTTGTCTTCACCTCGGATCATGGCGATATGCTCGGTTCCCAGGGCGAGACCCGCAAGCAGCGGCCCTGGGATGAGTCCATTCGCGTTCCGTTGCTGATCCGGTATCCTGCGGCGCTCAAAAACGGACGAATCAGCCAACTCTTGATCAATACACCCGACCTTATGCCGACGCTGCTGGGGTTGAGCAATGTTGAGGTGCCGTCCACTGTGGAAGGCGAAAACTATGCACCAATTCTGCGTGGCGAGCAGCCGGAACCTGCTGACAGCGCGGCCCTGATCGCCTGCTATGCGCCCTCCGGGGAGTGGACTACTGCTCGGGGTGGGCGAGTCTATCGCGGAGTGCGCACGACGCGCTATACGTATGTGCGCACACTTAATGGCCCCTGGCTCCTCTATGACAATGTGGTCGATCCCTATCAGCTGGAAAACAAGGTCGCTGATCCGAACTGCCACGCTGTCCGAGAAAAGCTCGAAAGGGAACTGACGCGTCTGCTCAAGAAGACCCAGGATGATTTCCGCCCCGGCACGGAGTATATTCAGAAATGGGGCTACAAGGTTGACAATGCAGGGACAGCGCCGTATAAGTAAGGACGCCGCCCGCCATGTGGGAATGAACTGACGGGCAACTTGGAGAAGTGTCAATAAGTCTTAGAAGTGTCAGTAAGTGTCAGTAAGTTGGGAATCAGAGGCAAGCATCCGAATGACGCGAACCACACTGCGGCTCACCGAGACGGTTCGCCCTACCGCCTTCGGATCAGACAAATGCCTCATGCGAAGCAGGGTAGGGCGAACCGTCTCGGTGAGCCGTTGATTCGTATGGTTCGTGCCATTCGATGCAAAGAAGTTACCCGCCCGTTTATTTCCTGCCCCTGGCGGCGGGATTACACGCAAATTAAGATTAAAAAGAAGGAAAAATGACGCGTAAAAGATCGTACTGGAAAGTTACCCTTCTCGTGCTCCTTCTTGCGGTTTGTTGTTATAAACCACAAAGCACGTTTGATCTTTTCTCAAAGTCCGTAAGAACCTGTTCGGGGTTTGTAAAGGCAAAGCTGGCCTTTGATCCTGTGAAGCGACTTGCACAGGAGGTCGCGCCTCGTCCGCTTCAGCAGCAGCAGTTTGTCGCAGGAACTATGACTTCCGGTTCCGGGACGGTCATCCGAATATTGCCGGATGACCAAGCGGGAAGTCGGCATCAGCGGTTTATCATCAGGCTTTCGACGGGACAGACATTGCTGATCGCTCACAACATCGACATCGCCCCTCGGATTGGAAATCTTAGTATGGGCGATACGGTCGCCTTTTTGGGAGAGTATGAGCCTAATTCGAAGGGCGGCGTGATCCACTGGACCCACCGTGATCCCAAAGGCCTCCATGCAGCAGGCTGGCTGAATCATAAGGGTCAGATGTATCAATAGCCCGCAGTCGGGTTTCTCGGGAGCGGCGCGGCTTCCCGCGCCGGCCGGAACGCGAAGGCGTTCCGCGGCAGAAGAAAAAAACGGTCAGAGGCGTGACAACGCCGAGGGAACATGCTATGCTAGCACCTGTATTATGCTGAATAACGTGCATGTCGGCAGCATGTCACGTGTGGAGGTGTGAAGCATAGCGACAGGAAAATGCGAGGATTCCTATGAGTACTGTAGACTTGGGTTCGGTAGAGGCGTTCAAAATTCTGGTTGAAGATTTTCCAGACATGATTCATTCCGTTAATTCGGACGGGCAGATCATCTACGTCAATAAGATGGCCTCATGCCTGCTGGGGTATACGCGTGATGAGCTGATGGCCATGAACATTCGGCAGCTCTATCCGCAGGAGATTCTGGAGGCTGTCGAGGAAGGTTTTAAAGAGGTAAAGCTGTACGCTGGAGAGAAGCGTATTGAAAGTCAGTTTCTGTCGAAGGACGGAACCCGCATCCCTGTTGAACTGCGCACCCTGGCAATCCGTGATGAGAAAAAAGTATTTCTCCGGACCTTTACGGTCTCGCGCGATATGCGCAAACTAAAAGAGATGCAGGATCATTTGCTCCATGCGGGCCGCCTGGCAGCGATTGGCGAACTCGCGGCAGGGGTCGTCCATGACCTGAATAACCCATTGACCGCAATCGTCATGGTGGCTGAGATTATGAAGAAGAGCGCGGGGAACAAAGCGACCACGCTGCAGGAGTTTCGTGATCAAGCCAGCCAATATGCGGACGTCATCACGGATTCTGCGGGTTCGATGGGGGCGATCACCACGCGCCTGCGCGATTTTGCACGCGGTGTCAAGGAGCAGCATCAGCCCGTTGACCTCTATGAGCCGATCCATGACGCCCTTTTTATTATGGGCCATCGCTTCCGTCGCGCCAACATCAATGTAATGCGTAAAATGTCGAAGAACCGTCACTGGGTCATGGGTGACTTCAATCAGATCGAGCAGATCTTCTTGAACCTTTTTGCCAATGCCTGTGATGCCATGGATGCGTGCGAGACGCGCACATTGACCGTGGAGATTTCACCCGTGACCCGGGATGATGAGATGTTCTGGTGTTGTATGGTGAGAGATACGGGAGCCGGAATTCCGCAAGACCAGCAGGAGCATGTCTTTGAGTCGTTCTATACGACCAAACCGCGCGGCAAGGGCACAGGACTCGGCCTCAGCATTGTGGGGACCATCATCAAGGAACACAATGGCTCTGTCTGGCTCGAATCCGAAGTCGGCAAAGGCACGACCTTCTTTATCCTGCTTCCGTTCAAGAAGGACGAATAAACGGCCTGTAGCTTCCCTGGAATGTTGGAATATCCACCTACGCCAAGGCTACGGCGGACAGGTGGGAATGTTGGAATGATGGGAAAAGATGAATAGCGGCTATGGGAGGGGCACGCGCCTGCGTGCCTGTGCCGCAGAGGCCTGCGCCGCTCCCGTTCGTTTGGGGAGGGCGGTCGGATCGACCGCCTGGACGGCGATCCTCCGTCCCTCCCTCTGATTCCCAACTTGCTGACACGTACTGACACTTCTAAGACTTATTGACACTTCTCCGTGTTCCCCCTCAGTTTATTCCCGGAAATGCGTTTATACACCTCCGTGTGTCAAGGCCCAGCGCTTCAACGATCCGTTGCTCAAGCGCTTGCCCGCACGTGATGAAGGCTGCGCAGGACGCGCTCTCTGTGCGTATCAGTTGCCACACCCGCTCCGTCATGCCGTGACCGAGCTGGTCAACCCAGTGGTCCTCCCCGCCGATCAGGCTATACCAGGGGATCTGAAAGCAGGCGTGCAAAATCCGGCCTTGATGGGCGAGCAGGGGGGTTGAAATTAAAATCGCCTCCGGCTTCTCCCCGAGTTGGTCAAGCGCGTCAAAGAGTTCGGCATCCAGGCGCGGATCGTATTGACCGCTAAGCGTCGCCAGCGTCATCTCAGCGCCCTGCGAGGGATCGCTGGTCTTCGCCAGGCGTGCGACGCGTGAGAGCAGCCAGGGATGGTCCAGCAGCGCGTTGATGCTGTCCGGGAGCTTTTGCAGGAGCGGCCAGGCCGTGCCCAGCCACATGCGGACCGCGCCGTAATAGACCGGAGATCGCTCCTGCTCGGCAAGCGGAAGATAGACCGGTAACGAGCGCACAATATGGCCTGCCTTTGAAAAGCCATCCAGCAACTGATGATCTCTCAAACAGTTTTCACATTGGAACCCGTTCGCGGTCCCGGGGCGTAGCCAAACAATGCGCATAGGTGTTACTCGACAACAATATCGAAGGCAGCTTTGTAATCAACGCCCGGCATATCCGAGGTGACCGAGAGCCGCCAATAGTATTTGGTGTTGCCCATCTCTCGGGTCGGATGTGCGCCCTGGGATGCGACAGGAAGTTCGAAATGGAAGGAGACGTGTGTCTGCTCTGAGCCTGCAGGTGAACCGCCGCTGATCAGCTCCGAACTCCACAGGACGTCATGATGCGTGGAGCGATGCTTGCCAGAGCCGGTCGTGTATTGGTGCGTGCAGGCGAGCACGCCCTTGAACTCGCCCTCCACCATCTTGGGAATCATCACAGTCGCGTGCAGGCGGTCGCCGAGCCTGACAATGGAGGAGGAGAGCATGAGTTCGCTCACGCCGAATTTGGAGAAGCGCATCCAGAAATAGACACCGCAGGCCGTCAGTATGACTCCCGGGAGTACACATAACCAGAGATACCAGGGTATCGCTGCGAGGCCGACGAGTGTGACGACCTTCCACAGCAGCCAGCCCGCGACGCCATCTGCTATGATGCCGCCGAGGAGTAGCGAACGGTGAATGCCGGAGCTGCGCATCCGGATGTTGCCGTTCGCTAAACGCTTCGAGTCGCCGGAACTCAGTGTCCCCAGTAAGACGGCTATTGCTGCGCCCCCAAACGCAAACACGAAGATCAGTTGGAATCCTATCATCTCCGGACGCAGGTCGCGAATCAGCACGACCTCTTCCGGATTAGCAGGGTTCACCCAGCAGGGGAAACTCTTTTTGCTGAGGCGCGCGGTATCCAGTTTGTGAAACGTATTCTGGTGAAAGCGTCCGATATTGTCCGTGCCGGAATAAAACGACACCTTGTTGGAGTTGTACTTTTTGGAGTCCACGGTATATGTGTAGTCCGCGTCCACACGATAGGTGTAGCCGCCTTTGCTGCCCCGGTTGCGATGTAAGACGCAGGAGGTGATCTCGGCCTTTGCTTCATTCCATGACCGCGCCGCCTCAACCCGGTTCACCGCTTGGACGGTCATGAACCCCATCCAGACGGCAACGCCCAGGAAGGGAAGCATAAACAGGGCAATAAAAATTTTAGATCCGCTCATGGATGTTCCTCATTACTTTTCACCAAAGTATAATCTCCTCTTTTTCTGATTGCAAAACAAATCTTATTTCCGGGTCGCGTGATAACAGACGCACATGTCAAAGACAAAGCCAGTCTTGCGGACGGCGCTGAAGCCTGCGGCCGCGAGCAGGGCCTCCAGTTCGGTCGAAGACGGCATGGACTGCATGGAGCGCATGAGATAGCTGTAGGCGCCCGGATGACCAGTCAGCCAGCCCACAAGCGGCGCCACACTCTTCTGGTAGGCATTGAATAATCCCTGCTTCAGCCGTGTCCCCGGCCGTGTCGCCTCCAGGATGATCAGACAGCCGTCTGGCTTAAGCACACGGGCCATCTCCGATAATGCCTTGGGCATATCCACGAAATTCCGCAGACCGAAACCCACGGTCACCGCATCAAAACGTCCTGCGTCAAAGGGCAACGCCATCACATCCCCGTGCACAAAGACCGCTTTGTCCACTTTTCTGCGCGCAAGCGTCAGCATCTCTTCCGAAAAATCAAGGCCGATGACCCTGCTGGTCGGGCTCGCCTTCAACACAGCAATTAAAAAATCGCCAGTACCGCACGCCACATCCAGCACCTGTTGCGGCCGCTCTTCTGAAAAAGATGCAACGGCCTGTTTCCGCCAGTGTGCGGCAAGGCCGAAGGAGAGCAACGCATTGCCTCGGTCATATTCAGGCGCAAGGTCATCAAAGGTCCGTCGCAGTTGCGTCGCCTTCTCCTCGCTGGAGGCCGGGTCAGGTTTTATCGAATCAAGGTTCATGTCGATTGCCCAAAGACAAGCAGGCTGACAATCATCAGCGCACAGAAGAGAAAATGAAAGCCGGCTGAACGCTCCTCCAACGTCTCCACCCGCTTGCGTTGCAATGCGTCACGGGAGAGCGCAAGGCCCAAGGGCAATGCTAAGAAAGGAGGCAGGAAGGCGTAGAATGGCACATACAAACTCATCAGGATGCACAGCAGGACAAACGGTGCCATGTTCAAGACGACATAGAGCCCGAAAGCGAAACGTTCACCGGTCAGGAGCGAGAAGGTCTTGATCTTGGCCGCGCGGTCAGAGGCGATGTCGCGCAGGTCATTGCCATGGAGAATGGCGGCGACGAGGCAGCCGACAGGCAGGGAGAGCAAGGCCGCTTTCAGGGAGAGGGTTTGCGTCTGTGCAAAAAAGGACGCGAGAACCTCCAGCGGTCCCATCAACAGGAAAACGCCCGGCACCCCGAGTCCGGCATATTTGAAGAAGCGGGTGGTATAGCAGGCGGCGCCCAGCACCCCGGCGGCAGCGAAGAAGAGCAGCTTCCAGGTCGAGAGCGCGACAATCACTGCCGCCAATACGATGCTGAGCAGGAGCAGTGCAGTGCCTGCGCGGCGGACAATCGGCAAGGGTATGGGACACGGCGGCTTGTCCTTGTCCACACCTGAAACGCCATCCCCGTAAGTGTTCAGCAAGTTAGTGGCCAGTTGCAGGCACCAGCCGCACGCCAGCATCAGACCCACGAGCAGCCACGAGAAGCAACCAGCCTGGTGCGCCAGCACAGCCCCTAAAGCGATGGGCATAGTTGTCGCAGTCAGCGACCAGATCCGCATTGTCATCAGCCATGTTTTCATACGTGCGAACAGCATACACGAATCCCTGTTTCCGGCGCAAGCGCAGAAAATTTCAGAAAATTGCACTTGCCTATAAACGACATTCTTTGTTAGTGTTCAAAACATATGAGAAACTTTATGATCACGTTACATCAGATTCTCTTCGTTGCAACGACAGCGGCCAGCCTTGCCTTTGCAGGCTCGGTTGTCACGGTCGAGGGCCAGGCGGGTGCCTATCAGCTCGTCAAGGACAGCAAGCCCTACTTTGTCAGGGGCGCTGGCGGAGGCGGGCCCAAGGACCTCTTGAAGGCGCTCGGCGGCAACTCCTTCCGCACCTGGGGCAGCGATGATGCGGCGCAACAATTGGACGAAGCGCAAAAGCAGGGGCTCACCGTCACGATCGGCCATTGGCTGGGACACCAGGCGCATGGCTTCAATTACGGCGATGCCGCCGCGCTTGCGCGCCAGAAAGAGGATGTGCGGAAGACGGTGCTGAAACACAAGGACCATCCTGCGCTGCTGATGTGGGCGCTGGGCAATGAGATGGAGATGAATTGCTCGCATGAGGAGTCGATGTGGAACCATATCAACGACTTGGCGCTGATGGTCAAGTCGTTGGACCCGCACCACCCTGTGATGACCGTCATTGCGGAAATTCCCGATGCAAAGGTCCAGTCCCTTCATCGTCTCTGCCCCGCAATCGATGTCGTGGGCATCAACACGTATGGCGGCGCAGCCTCCATACCCGAGCGCTGGCGCAAGGCTGGCGGCACCAAGCCCTACATCATCACGGAGTTCGGTCCGCCCGGCCAGTGGGAGGTGAAGAAGAACGCCTTTGGCTGTCCCCCAGAACTGACCAGCACGGAAAAGGGGAAATTCTATGGCGAGGTTTATCGCAAGGTCACAGCAGCGGACAAAGGAAAGCTCTGCCTCGGCCTCTATGCGTTCACCTGGGGATACAAGGTCGAGGCCACGCCGACCTGGTATGGCCTGCTGCTGCCCGACAACTCCAAGCTCGCCGCAACCGAGGCGATGCAGGAGTGCTGGGGCGAGTCGAAGGTCGGCAATCGCGTCCCGCACATTGAAAAGCTGGAGGTCTCCAAGGATGTCCTGACCAGCGAAGGCGAAACATTCACGGCATCAACCTCGGCCTCTGATCCTGAAAACGATCCGCTGACCTGGAAGTGGATCTTGATGCAGGAGTCCGCGCATTATGATGTGACGGGTGTGGGCGAGCCGACACCTCCTGGATTCGCCGATGCGATCATCTCAGGCCAAGGCACGCCGAAGGTCATTGTGAAGCCTCCGGCTGGCGGCAAGTATCGCCTCTATGCATACGTGTTCGACGGAAAGAAAAATGCCGCGTATGCCAATTGCGCGATACAGGGTGCAGGCGCTGAGTTTAAGGCGAAGCCTGCTCAGGTCAAGCTGCCGTGCGCCGTCTTTGCTTCAGGCGAGCCGGAGCGCTGGGCAGCCTCAGGCTACATGGGCAACCATGGCGCGATCAAGATGGAGCTGGGCTGCACGGAGAAACCGCATAGCGGCGCAACCTGCATCAAGGTCTCCTATAACGCCTCGGACAACTGGGCGGGCGTGATGTGGCAGCATCCGGCCAACGACTGGGGCAAGCAAGCAGGCGGCTTCAATCTCGAAGGCGCGACCATGTTGGTCTTCTGGGCGCGCGGCGAGACAGGCGGTGAAAAGGTCAGCTTCGCGATTGGCGGACTCACGAATACGGAGTTTTCAGATAGCGCCCAGGCGGAACTCAAAGACGTCGTACTCAAGAATGTCTGGACGCGCTATCGCATTCCGCTGGACGGACGTGACATGCAATGCATCAAGACAGGCTTCAAGTGGGTCATTGCGAATCCTGGCAAGCCGCTCACCTTTTACCTGGATGATATCTATTACACGCAGGACTAAATAAGCGTCTTACTTCTTCTGAAAGACACGGACGTAGTCGATTTCATACTGCGTCGGGAAGGGTGTCTTTGAGGGATCGCCGCCGGAGTTGCCGCCGATCGCCAGGTTCAGTAAGAGATAATGCGGTTGCTGGAAGGGATTCTTTGGCCCCTGATCCGTCGGGTTGATCGTCTGGGAGAGGTCAATCGTGTTCAGCAGCAGATCATCGACATAAATCTTGATCGCTTCGCTGTCCCAGTCCATGCGCCAGATATGGAACTTGGTGTCCCACGCCGGATCATTGAAGGACTCCATCGGTTTCTTGCTGTTGTCCCACTTTGCCTCCCACCGTTTCTCCGTGCCCCAACAGGCATTCGCGAGGATGCTGTGTCCATAGTACTCCATGATATCGATCTCGCCGCAGCTCGGCCATTGGCCTTTGATGCCCAGCAGCCAGATCGCAGGCCAGAGACCCTTCTGGGTTTTGAATCTGGCTTTGATCTCAAAGCGTCCGTACTGCCAGCTGTGAAGTCCGCGTGTCTTGAGGCTGGAGGACGTATACTCGATGGTCGGCCGTTTGTCGCCCCAGTATTTGGCATCCTGCTTGTATTTCGGATTGGGCTTCTGTTCCCGGCGTCCCTCGATGATGAGCTTGCCGCCCTTGCAGATTGCGTTGTCCGGCTGATACCACTGAAGCTCCTGGTTGCGTTCAAAGCCCTGCTCAAAAATCCAGTTCTTGGGATTCGGCGGACCCTCCACATCAAACTCATCCGCCCACACCAATTGATATCCATTAGTCGCTGCTCCCGCCGCCACGCAGAGCGACATCACCCCCGCCATTATTCCCCATACGATTCCATGCTTCATCTTTTTTCCTTATTTTTTTCTCGATGTTAAATCCAAGAGACTCTGTGGATAGCCTTTGCCGTAGACAATGAGAGGGGCGAGAAAGAGTGAGACCACAATAAGAAACGTTAAGTAGTCGTGATAGGATACTTGCCCCCTGTTAGAAATATCGACAGCCATATTCGCGATTGTCCCGATGAGAAGAGTTGAAAAAATCGTGGCATACATGAAACGTGCTGGACGTGAAATAGACCTCCAGCAAAAGCTCATGAGGGATGATACGCATGCGGTTATGCCTAACAGAAGGCCGAGTCCCTGAAGACGTGCGATGAGCGGGAGGCTGACTGCATGGGCATGATTCTTTGCAGGCTCGGCCATTTCGGGAATGGTGCGAGGAATGATCGAGAGAGCCGCAAGGGTGATGAGACCGATGAGCAGAACGTTCCAGATGTATTTAAGAGTCGTCTTCAAAGCGTTTGTGGTCATTTCGAAAAGCTTCTCAATCGCTTGCGGTTAATCAAGCCAATGAAATTGCTATGATTGCTTTTTATCCTGTAAAAATCAAGCGAAACTTCTGAATTGATCCGCGGTTGGAAAACTCTTTCCCCACGGAACACACGGAATGTCACGGAAAAAGAACCAAATCATTTCTTCTGTGTTCTTCCTGTGCGTATGACAAGGCTTACCTATAGCTTCAGTTTTTACCGCAAAGAACACAAAGATCTCAAAGATGAACTTCTGTATGCACTGTTTTGTAATTTGGGTTAACCTGTTTTCTCTGTGTTCTATGCGTTCTTCCTGACCGCCGTAGCCTTGGCGTAGGCTGGTTGTGGTTAAAAAATCTCAATCCGCGTCAATCCGCGCAATCCGTAGCTAAAAGTTATCCCTCCGTTTATTTGTGTGGTCTTTGCTGTCAGAGGTTTTTCCACTCAAATGACTCAGCGATGAGATCGTAGCCAGGACGGTTGATGCGCTCGTCTTCATCATATCGCATTTCAATGATGACGACGGTTGCTTGGGGATTGCCCAGGCCAAAGACTCGGATACTTGCTATTCCGACAGCAAGAAAACCTCGCAGGTGTATTCCGTATCCCTTTTGTTTTCCCCACGTTTCAAAAGGCGTTTCAGTTCTGTTCAGCAGGAGTTTCTTCATCTTCTCCGCAATGGCATCAGCGCCCTCTTGCGGGGTGATCTGCGGATCAAAGAATTGTACGATGACTGAACCTTGAGCAGGAGCATCGATGCCGAAATAGGTGTCTAGATCATAATCCGGATCAGTCGTATCGACCTTCCAGTTGCCAGGGTATTTGAAGGTGAAATATCGGCTGGAGATTTCTCTCGGATGCTGGATGTCAGCAGGCCTCGCCCTCTCAAATATTCCAACAGCAATCTCGCGTAAGGCGTGCGGCCCGAGCCAGCAGCCCAGAGCGATGAGTGCCGACAGCGCACTCAACCAGATGCACCCCAATACAATAAATATCGTTCGCTTCTTCATGGTTTCTTTAGTTACAGGCCTTGGGCGGTAATAATTAAAAAATAGGTTCCTATTCTATCCTGAATATTGAAACAGTGACTTAACGTGACAGATTGGACAGTTTTTTAGGGTTGTTCGTTATTGGTTTATTCTCTTTCTTCTGAAGAAACGACTTTAAGGTTCCAGCTTTCTTTTGCCTGATCCACTCCTCAATGCAGATAACTTCTTCCGTCATGTGTAGTTTGCGAAGTTGATCATAAGTAGAGATTACTTGGAGCGCTCCTTCGTATGCATGGTCCAGTTTATGTCCACCTCTGAGTTGGGGCTCGATATTGCCAGCTATATAAGCGGCCAAGAGCACGTGCCCCTGTTTGTATTCGCGGTCACCTATCCAGGGGCAGCTCTGGGCATCAATATTTACAATTACATCTTCAGACTCCTGCGCAAAGTTCACGATGAGTCTCATGATTGCAAGTACCTGCTCGCTCGATGGATCCTTTTGAAATAGCTCGATTGCTTTCAGAATGGATTGGGATGTTGAGCCTTTACTTCCTGCCCCGGCGTTTTTTAACATCTGGGATAGATCTGCGACGAGGTGCTCAGAGGTCTTGCGGCCATCTTCGATATCCTTCTTTGCGTAAGACAAGCGCGCTTTGACGAATCTGCCAGCAAACCCTGTGATGAAAGTTTCAGAGATCAGTTTTACACCATCAGTTGCATCTTTAACGTGAACAAATTCAAATTTGACCCATCTGAACTGAAATGGTCCTGTGGCTGGACGCACTCCCTGGTCTGTTTGTGTGAGATTCTTATAGTCGCCTCGCTCCTGCATAAGCTCTAAAACTTTTTTAACGGATTGTGCCTCCTCTGTTACGAGCTTACTGTTATGACCTTTAGGAATATCGGCGACCTGCTTGTCGTAAACATAGATATCTGCCTTAGTTAAATCCTTGCCTTCATAACGCAAGGAGTACCCGAGGCCGGGTTCATCATAACTATGTGTTTTGTAAAACGTTAACCCGCCCAGCGTTTGCGGGAATGTCAAGCCCGTATCAGGGTCTCTATAGGCTGGCGTGGCTCCCTCTTGGGCAATGATGTAGCTTGTAATCGTTGCTAGCAGTATAGCTGCGAGAGGTCCTGTTATTTTCATCATCATCTCCGATCTCAAAACGTGTTGAGTTAGTAGTGTTTATCTCTCGGGTTGTGGGTCATTTGCATGTTCCAGAGTGCAGGGCGTAACGACATAATCAATCCCTTTGTGATTACTTTTCTCTCGGGTTCCAACGAGATAAATCGGTGACAACCCCAGGTTCTTAAGTTTGTTGATCAGGTTTGTTCGAGATGTGTCGGAAACACGTGCATCGGCCCAGATCAGACAGGAAAAATTTTCATATTTGGCAATGCGATTTTTAAGAATAGTGTCCAAAATTGATTCAGGCATTCCCGCGTTATGGATGGAGAATCGTCCCTTGGCATCTAACTCAATCGACAGGTCTGCTGGAGTGTCGTTTTCAATGACGAGTCCGTTTTTCATGACAGGGAGTACAATGCCAGTATTTCGATCAGCGAGTTTTACATAACGATTGAGCGCGTTATCAGAATCCCAATAATCAACCCAACGGCTATAAATATTAAAACGTAGTTCTTCTTGTGTGAGCCTGGACGGAAAAAAAACAAAGAAGCATACAGCGATTAAAGCGAACAGTGAAATGGCCACTGCATATTTTATTCGTGTTTGTTTTTTCATTTCTTTTCAAGCACAACCGTAATCCATCCCCTTACGCAGAGGCCGTCGGAGTTGCCGCCAAAGCTGTGCAGGTTGGTGATGGTCCAGCCTTCTGCTAGGAAATCCTTAAGATGTTCCTCGACAAGGCCGTGCTTGTCACCGTATGACCCTACAAGCATCCTGCCTTGACCATAGGCCGAATTATCTAAATAGATCGTTACAAGTTTCTGCATACGTACATTCTCCTGCTGGCAACCTTGCCAGTCGTGCGCTTATCATTTCGCTTTATGCCGTAAAAATCAAGCGAAACTTGCCTATAACTTGTTTTGTTTTAACCGCAAAAACCGCAAAGAGATTGCGCGGCTATCTCATCCGCCTCACCCGTGGATACACGGACGGCGGAATGGATAGCCGCGCAGATGAATACTGATTCCATATCCATCAGTGAAAAACAAGTCTTTCGCTGATGGATATTTGATGCTATTCCGCGCAAATGTTCGCTCCGCCGTCCATGTATTCATGGGCGAGGCGGGCGTGACATTTGCGCTCTTGTAGCGGTTTTTGCGGTACGAATTAAGATGTGTTTACCCTGATGTGTAAAGCTACTATTGGGGTTCGCAGAAGAAACGCACTTCGTCGAGGCCGATATAATTGTCGCGTCCAGGATACTTGGAGGTCACGTAGATCTGGAGGTAGCGCGTCTTGACGGGCTTGGAAAAGAAGAGGGATGAGCCTTTGTAGTCTTCCGTCCCTGTGGGTTGCGGGAAGGTCAGGGCATCCACAAGCGTGCCCCACAGCTTGCCCATTTCTGCATACTCCGCTCCGTTGGGAGGCAGACGTGTGCCGGCATAGATCTGCGCACTCTGGATGTTGCGATGGCGCTCCGTGGTGGCGTGGTTGTAGCCCCAGTAATGCAGGCCGCGTACAGTAACCACTTCGCCCAGGTCAAAGGTGATCCAGGTGTTGGTCGCGTCATAGTTCAGCCAGACATCGTTCCCGTCGCTCCACATCGCCGTGGAGACCGTGGAGTTGGTGGTGACCTCTCCAGCAGGGGAACATCCCGAACCGTTGAGGGTGTTGCGCGCAGATGAACCTCTTTTTGAATAGGTGCTTTGCGCTGTTGCAGCGACAGGTGCTCGGAAGAGTTTGTTAATGACTTTCTTCACCTCGTTACTAAAGATTACTGGGGCAATAATATTGCCATTTTCATCGCGTGGCAGACGGCTCTCGACCGTCGGAAATTCGTCCTGACGATAGGCGCGGTTGATGAGCGGTGCGGTCCGCGTGCGAGGACGATAGGGGGACTGCGCATAGACGTCCTGCACGGTTTCAGGATCGCGCGGCGGATAGTTGGATTGGCTAAATAGCGGATCTTCCGGATCAGGATCATCCATGGTGCGCACCTCCTGTTCGCCACGGTAGGGACAGAGCGTATCGACCCAGAGGATCAGTTTGAACAGGCTGTTTTCATCGACCTTGACCTCGTGATGTTTGCCGCTGCTGGCGATGGCGATGAGGCGGCTGTTGGCCGAGAGTTTGGTCATGGCCGGCAAGGTACGATAATCTTCAGGCCTCCAAGGATGCGCCTCGGCCAGGATCGTATCCGCAATGCCGCCCTCGCATACGCCTGGGAAGGCGCCAATCTGGCGCTTCTTTCCCAGTGTCAATGTCAGATAGGGCTCCGGGAAGGTGCCCCCGTCTACGCTCCTGCGCAAGGTCAGGTCCAGCTTCTCTTTCCCTTTGCCGTTCCCTTGATGGCATTTGCCGCAGTAGGTGTCCAGAATAGGTTGGATGTCGCGTTCATATCCGAGCGAGTAACTTGCTCCCATCGGATAGGGTTTCAGTTTGGCCGGCGGCTTTTGCAAGGCGTCTCCCTTTGCGACCACGGAGCCTGCGCTGCCTGCCTCGTGACAGCCTGTACAGCCGCGATTCTCACCGGGCATCAGGTTCGTGAAGGAGCGCATCGTGTGGAGGGCGCGATGATTTTCATCCAGGACTTGGAAGTGAAGGGTCACGCACGGCGGTGCCTCAAAGAAGACCGAGCCGTCCGCCTCGATCGGGACTGTGCCTAAGACGCGTTTGACCCCGTCGTTGTGCGTCACGGACATTACAGGCCCTGAGTGCATGTGCGCGGGATGACCTGGATGATCCACGTCCTGTAATTTTTTTCCGAGCGTGAAGGTGATATGATCAATCGTGAGCACGCGAAGGAATTTGCCCTTCTGACGCAGGTTGGCGGCCGCGCCTTGAAAGATGTCCGCACTGTAGAAGGTCCCGCTCTTGACAGGTGCCTTGTCCTTCTGCGCGCCTGCCCATTGAATCTGGTCAGGGATGATCGGTGGCTTCTGCCGTGGAATCACGGGCATGGGGTAGAGCAGATTGTAGGTGCCGGAGTAGATAAGTTCGCGGTTGCCATAGATGTCCATCAGGTAAATGCAGAAGGGCGTGCTGGCGGGATGCGCATTCTCTCCCCACACGGTACGATACCGCTGACGGGCAGAGACGAGGAAGAGTTCCTTGCTCAGCGGATAAGGCGACTTATAGCCGCCAAACTTTCCTTCAACATGATAAAGCGGCGTCTCCTGGCGTTCAGCTGGCCCGTTGCCCACCTCCGCCCACGGGGTGTCCCAGGTGACCTTGGTCAGTCCGTCCGGATAGTTGAGCCCTTTCGTGCGGTCAACAATACCGATGCTGGCGTTATAGACCAGATGGTGTCCGTGTCCTGCGAACATGACGCGATGGTCTCCGGGAATCGGATGCGCCTCCATCAGCATATCCGGCCAGTAACTCTGATTGCCCCAGTAGACGCTGGTGCCTGTGCCATCGGGATTGACGGTCCACAGACTTTGAATGCGCATCAGCTCCTTGTCCGTGTACTCCCAGCGCGTATAGAGGATGCGTCCGTCCTGCAGCAGGGTCGGTGTATATTCCGGTTCATTGCCGCCGCTCAGGATATAGATGTTCTTGCCGTCTGCATCGCAACGCGCGACCAAGGTGCTGGGGTGTCCCACGGTGCACCGCGCATAACTGTTGCCCCGGTTGGTCAGGAAGACAATCTTTCCGTCCGGCAGATAGATGGGGTCCATGTCGTCATAACTGCCTGACGTGAGCTGACGCAGTCCTGTGCCATCCACATTGATTTCATACAGGTGGAAAACGCGTTCACCTTTGGGACGGAAACAGAAGAGAATATTCTTTGCGTCAAACGATACTTCCGGCCGCCAGAACCAGCCTGATCCTGTCTCGGGCGCGACACGTGTGAGCTTGCCTCCGGGATTCAGTCCGTCCAGCATCAGCAGGCGTCCGCAGTTCAGTTGCGCCTGCGGGTAGACACGGTGCATGGATTCGTGCGGGTAGCGTTCAGGCACATCGATGAAGAGCAGCTTTGAAAAGTTGATAACCGGATCTTTGAACATGATCTGACGTTTGAGCGTCCGGATCTTCAGATAGAGGTCAGTCAGTTGGTTGGTCGTTGCAGTTGTTGAAAGCGCAGCGAGCTCTTTTTCCAAATTGTTCAGACGTTCAGTATCAGCCTTCAAGAGCTGCGGGTCCATGCGCGCGCTGTAACGCTCGATCATCTGGCGTGTCCAGGTGATCTCTTCCGTGGCGCGTGTCAATGGAGCTACGTTTTCCATGCGGAAGAGCCAGTCCGCGCGCAAGAGGTCATCAGCCTCCTTTTCGTTCAGCGTCCGCGTCACAGGCTCTTTCGGTCCGTTGTCCTGATAGGGGAACTCAGTTGTCTGCGCAAAGCAGAAACATCCGCTAGCGCACAGGATCAGCGCCATCAATGGTCCGTTCATCTTCATGGTATTTCCCCCTTCATCGAGACAGTGATCATCCATTAAACTGGCAACTTCCCGTAACATATTGAAGACCATTTAACCACACATGTGAAAGAAGATGCAATGCCGATTTTATTCAGTGTTGAAGATTGGTATTTTCGCACGCGCTTCAAGCAGATTGCTTGGGCATTGGATCCACTGGGATAATTGAATTTAAAACTGTCCATAGGTGATAAGCTAAGAAGGAAATACTTTTTTCGCAAAAGCCGCGAAGAAGAGCGCAAATGTCACGCCCGCCTCACCCATGAATACATGGACGGCGGAGCGAACATTTGCGCGGGGCAATCTCAAATATCCATCAGCGAAAAACTTGTTTTTCGCTGATGGATATGAAATCAGTATTCATCTGCGCGGCTATCCATTCCGCCGTCCGTGTATCCACGGGTGAGGCGGATGAGATAGCCGCGCAATCTTTTTGCGGTTTTTGCGGTAAAATGATTTTAGAGCGAAGTTTTGCAAATTGCCATCTTCTGGGGCGTGGCAATGTTTATTTCAGCTCTGCCGTCGCACCTGGCTTGAGCACGGAGCGCAGGGCTTTGAGAAATTGGCCGTCGGGATCGCCTTGGGTGGGTGCGATATATCCGCCTTCGCCAAATTCGTTCCAGGCATAGATCAGCACGATCCGCTCGGCAGTGGTCTGCTCGGGATGCTTGTCCATCCACTCGATCGCCTTGCGCATGAACTCCGCCAGTTGTTCCGGCTTGCGGTCCGGATAGAACCAGCCGGGTTTCTGATCCAGGCCGTCCGGGCCTTCCCACGGACGCTTGTCCCAGCCTGCTGTGATGATCGGCATGTAGGGCTGCTCGGGCGTGCCGCGCCACTGGGCCACGTTTCCGGCGATCAACTCTGTGTACGTGTGTTGCTCAGAGCCTGCCGTGTATCCCATGTTGATGTTGTAATGCGTGCGGTGGGTGTAGAGTTCCGGCGATCCGCCTGAGCATCCGGCAAGGGCCAGACCCGACAGGCCGGCTTTCTTTGCGCTCTCCTGCATGGCGGCAAAACCGTCCTTGTCGCTCCCCTTGGCATTGAAGATGACGATCAGCGGCTTCCCTCCGACGGTGACGTGCTGTTTGTGCTTGAGATAGGGCATCCAGAACTCGCCGGCCTGCTTCCAGTTCTCCGTGCCTGTGATCTCATGCCCCTGATGGTTGGCGACCAAAAGAGCGAATTTCATGCGGTGGTTGTTCTTTGCCTTGAGGAAGAGGTCGAGGCAGGTGTGCTTGGAGTCCTCCATGATCCGCTGGGTGTTGATCGGTTTCTTGTCGTCGCTCCAGTACCAGCAGAAGAGGAAGAAGTCGATGCCATTGTCCGCTGCAAGGTCGATCTGCTTCTCCATGATTTCCAGTGAATCATCGCGCCAGCCCCAGATCGGTTCGCGCTCGCTGAACTCCTGGAGCATCCGCTTGGTCAAGTGGCTCGGCGCATTTTTGGCCCATGGCTGCTCGGGGTCATTGGCAAAGCGGTTCTTCCCAGCCCAGCCATCGAAATAATAGGCGCCCACCATGGCTTTCGCCTTCGGTTCTTCCCTGCTGGCATCTGCCGCACTCACCGCAAGCGACAGCAGTGATATCCCGATGACAGCGACTGTTTTAATCTCATTTCCAATGTTTCTCATGTTGTGTTCCCTTCATTCTAAAACGAATAGTCGTATTTAACCACAAAGAGCACATAGAGCGCAAAGATAAAACAATGCCACGGGGAGTATAGGACGCATCTACGATTTGTTTCAACCCATGGGTGTATAGGTGCCTCGCCTGCACATTCTCCTGGGCGTATAGGCGTCCCCGCCTGTACACTTTAAGCCAAAACCGTTGCTGGAGGCGTCCGGCAGCGGCCGGACCGCCAGTGCACAGGCGGGGACGCCTATGCGCCCAGGGGGCCTGCTGCTGCATAGGCGAGCCTATACGCCCAGCCTCCCCGCCCAGTCAACAGGTCAATGAATCGCAGATGCACCTGCTTAACCCTTCAGCTGGATGCTTGACTTATGCATCAGTATATGTCATATTGTGATGCATGAGAACAACGCTCAATATAGATGACAGGCTGCTCAAGGACGCATCCCGGCTTACCGGAGTACGGGAGAAGACCGCTCTGGTCCGAATCGGACTGGAGACGCTCATTGCCCGCCAGAGCGCGCAACGTTTGGCGGTGCTCGGTGGAACAGAACCGCAGGCTCGACAGGTCCCCCGGCGGAGACCGCCACTGTGATCCTCGTTGATTCTTCAATCTGGATGGATCACTTTCGCAAGCAGAACTCGCATTTAATTTCGCTGCTGGAGAGGGATGAAGCGTGTATCCACCCGTTCGTGATCGGTGAAGTGGCCTGTGGCAACCTGAAGAACAGAAAAGAGATCATAGCCCTCCTTCATGCGCTTCCAGATGTTCAGAAAGCTGACGATGACGAAATCCTTTTCTTCATTGAGCGACATCAGCTGAATGGACGCGGAGTCGGTTTGATCGATATTCACCTGCTTGCCGCATGCCTCATGGCGAGATGCCGCCTCTGGACAGGCGATAAGCGGTTGCAAGAGGTTGCTCGGGAGATGCATATTGAACATAGCACCCTATCTTCTGCTGGCTAGCGTTCAAAGTCGCATGTCCCACGTCCTCTGTCAGGGCTACTGGCTGACCTTGTTGGTGATCACGATATCCGTATTGTGCCACGTGATCGGTTCTCCCTTCACGACCGGCTTCTTGATGTGATGCCCAAAGAGAACGGTGCACTGGTCTTCAATGACAAAGTCCTTTGTCTGCAGTTGAGATTGCGTGAACTGCCTGGCGCCCAAATTGTCATACCCTAATACAACCCCTGCCACGAGATTTGTTTTTGCGACCACGACCTCAACGGTGCGCGCGTCCTCGTACGATCGCCCGCCAATCCGTGAAAGATAAACAATGAAGCCCATCAAGAAGATGAGGAATATGCTGAATACGACGCTCGGCACCGCAAGGATGACGATCAGCTTCCGGAATGATGAGGCTATGGATGAATTGGTGTCTTCATGATTCATGGTGTTGTTCTCCGTGATGGGCAGATGGGTCTGGTTGGCGATCTCATTTTTGTTTTTGCTGGAAGGCTCTTTGTTTAATACCGATCGGAACTTTAAATACATGAGCCCCATCTGCGTATATAGGAAGCCAAAACATAAAAGAAATCCAACTAAAATGCAACGTGAGTGCTTGGGTATAGTCGGATGAGTATCAAGCATTCTTAATGCCCTTAAAACATTTACATTGTTCTGAGGAATGTCGGTGTCAAGTTTCACGTGTTTGATACAGCGCTGAGCTCTATATTCTATGTCGTCTAGGATCGGCCTCGAGTATAAATAGAATAGAAGAGCGGTGGTCATTAAGGCGCAACCCAAAAAAATACAAAACCAACCATTAAACTTTGCCTTTTTACCTCTGAGCTGGTCATCATCTAAACTAAACAATCTTAGAATCCATTTCTTCATGTTTTTCTCTGTTTTGGGTTGAATGGTGGTTCCCGGTGGGTTTCTATAGCAACCAAGAGTGTGTTCATTTTGTCGCTTGCGGGTAAATAAAGCAAGGCGAAAAGATTGGATTGCGTGAATATAACTTGGGTTCAGGATGGCCCATAAAGGGATGCGCCGTTTTGAAGTAATTTTGTGGGCTAAAAATATACTTTTTCATCTTGCCTTATCCGAAGAAAACCGAGATCATGTTGCAAATCGGGTCGTTATTAGAGTCAACATCGAAGCGTCTAAAAAGATGTCTTTGCAAATATGAAAGGTCGTATGACAGGCACACATATTGGTATGTTTCTTTTGTGTTTAGTTGGAGGTTTGGCTGCTCTTTCTGTTCAGGCGGTCTTTCTTCTTCTGGCTGCAACATTACTGAAGATTGAAAATCGGTCGTTTCTTCGTGCGCTGGGCACGACCGTTCTTGGGTGCATTGCCGCTTTGATCTTCGGGTTGGGGATGGAAATATTTAGTGTCTGTTGCTTCTTTTTCTTTGGTGCGTTGATCATGGTTCCGTTCTTTAACACCACATATCTCAAGGCGTTTGGTGCAATGCTGATCGCGTGTGTGATTGGGTTTGTTTTCGGGGTAGCCATTTTTATACTCTTTCTTAAGTTAGTTGTGGGGCTGTAGTTTTTAAACACAGAGGTCGCCACCTGTGCTGCACGTCCCAAGGCGCACGTCCCATGTCCCCTATTCTGACTACCGGCTGACCTTGTTGGTGATCACGATATCCGTGTTGTGCAACAGAATAGCCAATGCTGAAGCGTTTTGACCAGCCAGAAACGCCTGTTCGCGTGCACCTTCCAGTTGCTTCATGTTTGCAATGCAGGCAGTCATCGACGACACTTTCCGAGATTTCAGGAAGCTTATGGCAATTACAGCCAATAGGAAAATAATTACGACAAGGCTCAACATCCTAAAGAGTATGTCAGTTTTTCCATTCATTATGACGGTCTTTCTCTTAGTTGCTAAGGCCACTGGAATGCCGTCCTTCCCTGAACCCTGAGACCTTGGGTCTCCCAGTTTCGAGTTTCAATCGCCTACCGCTTGCTCATCACAAAGTCGTAGGCGTTCTGGAAGAGGCGCAGCCAGGGCCCTGCTTCGCCCGTGAAGAGGTCATCCGGACGATAGGAGAGCTGCACGGAGCGGAAGCCGCGTTCAGGATGCGGCATCAGGATCGTGGCGCGTCCGTCTTCGGAGGTGAAGCCTGTCAGCCCAGCCTTGGAGCCGTTCGGATTCCAAGGATAACGCTCGGTCGGCTGACCGCGTCCATCCACAAAGCGCAGGGATGCGATGGCATTCTTTTCGTCCTGTGCATTCTCGAAGACTGCGAGTCCTTCGCCATGCGCGACTGCGATGGGCAGTCGTGAACCCGCCATACCCTTGAGCAGCACAGACGGGGAGTCCATGACTTCCAGCGTTGCGTAACGCGCCTCGAACTGTTCGGAGATGTTTCGACGGAAGGCTGGCCAGTGCTGCGCACCCGGGATGATGCCCTTGAGCTGCGACACCATCTGGCAGCCGTTGCAGACGCCAAGCGTGATCGTGTCAGGCCGTTCAAAGAAGGTCTTGAACATGGCAAGAAGCTTGTCGTTGTAAAGTACGCTGCGCGCCCAGCCGGAGCCTGCGCCGAGCACATCGCCGTAAGAGAAGCCGCCACAGGCCACGAGGCCGTTGAAATCCTTCAGATCCACACGTCCGCTCAGGAGGTCGGTCATGTGTACGTCCACGGATTCAAAGCCCGAAAACGCAAAGGCCGCGCCCATTTCAACATGTCCGTTTACGCCCTGTTCGCGTAGGATCGCGACGCGAGGTTTGGAAGGGGCTTGGTGCACCAAGCCCTTACTGTCAGGATCAAAGGTCACCTTGAAGGTCATGCCCGGGTCTTGTTCATCGAGACCGTTGTCGTATTCCTGTTTCGCGCAGTCGGGGTTGTCGCGTAAGGACTGCATGTGGTAGGTGAGTTCCGACCAGGTGCGGCGCAATTGGCGCAGGGTCATGTCGATGACCACGCTGTTGCCGACCTTGATCTTCAGCACGCGGTCATTCGTCGGCTGTCCGATCAAGGTGCAGAACGGCGCTTTTGCAAGTCCATGCTTCGCGAGCACCTGCATGACCGCATCAAGCTTGTCCTGCGCGACTTGCAGCACGGCTCCCAGTTCTTCGTTGAAGAGCGATGCAAGGACCGGGAGGGGCGCAGGCTCTGCGCCCGCGGACGGCGATCCGCCGTCCCTCCCTAATTCCACATTCATGCCGCGTCCGCCGGAGATGGCCATCTCTGTGAGCGTCACCGCGAGTCCGCCGTCTGAACGGTCGTGGTACGCGAGCAACAGTTTCTGCGAGACGAGTTCCTGGATGGCTTCGAAGAAGGACTTGAGGAGCGCGGGATCATCCGCATCCGCAGGCTGTTCGCCGACCTGGTTGTAGACCTGCGCCAGCGCGCTGGCGCCGAGGCGGTTCTTGCCCTGGCCCAGATCAATCAGGAGCAGTGAGCTGCTGCCGGGCTTCAGGTCAGGGGTGAGGGTCTTGCGCACATCCTGGACCGGCGCGAAGGCGGTGACGATCAGGCTGAGCGGCGCGACTTGGCGATGCGAGGCGCCCTTGGCATCCTGCCACACGGTGCGCATGGAGAGCGAGTCCTTGCCGACAGGAATGGAGACGCCGACCTGCGGACAGAAGTCAATGCCCACAGCCTTGACCGTGTCAAAGAGCTTGGCGTCTTCGCCCTGTTCGCCGCAGGCGCACATCCAGTTTGCTGAAAGTTTGATGTTGCCGATCGCGCCCACATCTGTTGCCGCGAGGTTGGTCAGCGATTCCGCGACAGCCATGCGTCCAGCAGCCGGGGCGTCGAGCAGCGCGATTGGGGTGCGCTCGCCTGTGGCCATGGATTCGCCTGCTGTTGTCTTATAGCCAGCAGTGGTCACGGCGCAGTCGGCCATGGGAAGCTGATAGCGACCGACCATCTGATCGCGGTGCACCATGCCAGTCACGGAGCGGTCGGCGATGGTGACGAGGAAGGTCTTGTCCGCAACAGCCGGCAGACGCAACACGCGCAGGAGCGCATCAGCAGGGGTGACGCCGGAGAAGTCCAGCTTGCGGGAGGCTTCAGTGGTGTGCTTCACATCGCGCAGCATGCGGGGCGGCTTGCCGAGCAGCACGCGGATGTCCATGTCAATGGGGTTGTCGCTGAAGTGTTCGTCGTGGAGCACGAGCCGCTCATCATCACGCGCCACGCCGATGAAGGCGACCGGGCAGCGTTCGCGTTCGCAGAGCGCGGCGAAGCGTTCGCGGTCTTCCGGACGGATGGCCAGCACATAACGCTCCTGCGCTTCGCAGCACCAGACCTCCATGGGGCTCATGGACTTCTCTTCGTTGTGCACGTTGCGGAGTTCGAAGGTGGCGCCGGTCTTCTCGACCAGTTCGGGACAGCCGTTGGAGAGTCCGCCTGCGCCGATGTCATGGATGCTCAAAATGGGATTGTCATCGCTGAGCGCGATGCAGGCGTCGATGACCTCCTGGCAGCGGCGTTCGACTTCGGCATTGCCGCGTTGCACCGAGTCAAAGTCAAGGGCTTCGTCATTGCTGCCGGTCGTCATGGAGGAGGCTGCGCCACCGCCGAGGCCGATGCGCATGGCGGGTCCGCCGAGCTGCACGATGATGGAGCCGGGGGGCACGTCCTTCTTGTAGACCTGACTGCGGCGGATGTTGCCCATGCCGCCTGCGAGCATGATGGGCTTGTGGTAGCCGCGGAGGCGACCTGCGACGTCCTCTTCGTAGGTGCGGAAGAAGCCGCAGAGTTGGGGACGGCCGAATTCATTGCCAAAGGCTGCGCCGCCGATCGGACCTTCGATCATGATGGAGAGGGGCGTTGCCAGGCGTTTGGGAAATTCCGCATACTCTTTTTCCCAGGGCATCTGATAGCCCGGCACATTCAAGTTCGAAACCATGAAGCCTGCGAGACCGGCCTTGGTCTTGGAGCCGATGCCGGTCGCTGCCTCGTCGCGGATTTCACCGCCCACGCCCGTGGCTGCGCCAGGGTAGGGGGAGATGGCAGTCGGGTGGTTATGCGTCTCGACCTTCATGAGCATATCAACCTGGTCAGGCTCAAAGCGGTAGGTCTTGGTGGCCGTGTCGATGAAGAAGGCCTCAGTCTCGACGCCTTCCACGACGCCTGAATTGTCCTTGTAAGCGACCAGCGTGCCTTCAGGATGGCAGGCGTGGGTATGCTTGATCATCTGGAAAAGCGACTGGGCCTTCTCTTCGCCGTCGATAATCCAGTTCGCATTGAAAATCTTGTGGCGGCAGTGTTCCGAGTTCACTTGGCCGAACATCACTAGTTCCGTGTCTGTGGGATTGCGTCCGGCCTTGGTGTAGCTCTCGAAGAGGTAGCTGATCTCCTCCTCGCTCAAGGCGAGCCCCATGGTGGTGTTCGCCTCCTGCAAGGCGGCGATGCCGCGTCCCAGCACATCGAACGACTTGCCGCGTGCCGGCGGGCGATGTGCGAAGAAGTCCGACAGATCCACATACACGCCCTCGGTCATGCGGTCATGCAGGGCATTCAGCACCGGACGCAGCGCTTCAACCGAGACAGGCTTGCCATCCACGGAGACGCAGAAGTGAACGCCACGTTCCACGCGCGTCACCGAGGCGATGCCGCAGTTATTAAAGATGTCAGTCGCCTTGGAAGACCAGGGGGAGATGGTTCCCTTGCGCGGGGTGACGAAAAAGCCCTCGGCCAGGTTCGCATGACCCGAGGCGCCGAGCAGGGAGCAGGCGCGCGATAAGGTCTCGCCGTCCAGGTCCTTCTCGATCTCCAGCAGGTAGACAAACCACGCCTCAAGAGTAGTGGTTCCCTGGATGGTTTCGGATATTTTTTCAACCAACGTGTCGAGTCGGAATTTTGAAAAAGCCTGCACACCTTGCAACATCAACATCTTCATAAGCGTAATATCTCCCTACGGCTAAAATTGAAGGTATATAGATTACCGTTTTAAACCCCTCCAGTCGAGCCACAAAGGCTGTCGGGTGTGATTTTTCTACCTCTAACTCGCACCTGCGCCCGATTTGCTGATCCCGCTTGACTCTGTTCTTGTAATTTTGCATAAAACGTCTTATCCTCAAAGCTTCATTTTTAATGCTTCGAGTCTGGAGGACTCTAAAAAAACGGGGAAATAAGCCATGAAGTCGATGTTGAGTATCGTAGGGGTCTTGTTAGCTGTCGGTTGTGTTGCACAGGAGAAGTCTGAATCATTTATGAAGGGGCGGCGTTTTGCTGTTGGCGATTATTCAGGCAGCAAGGTTGCGATTGTCGAGGCGGACGGCACCATGAGTTGGAGTTTCCCTGCGCCCAATTGTAATGACGTGTGGATTCTCCCGGGCGACTCGCTCCTCTTTGTGGCCGGTACAGCGGTCCGCGAAGTGTCGATCGCGGATAAGAAGGTCAAATTCGAGTACACCAGCAAATCAACGATCTATGGTACGCAACGGCTCGCCAACGGCAACACCTTCGTTGCAGAGTGCACAGGCGCGAAATTGTTGGAAGTCGCCCCGGATGGCAAGGTCGTCAAGACCTTGGCGTTGGCACCGAAGGACAATGAAAAGGGCAAGGACACGCCGGGCAACGGAGCCTATATGCGAAATGCGCGCGCGCTGCCGAATGGCCATTACCTCGTCGGACACTATGCCGGAAACCGCGCAGCGGAATATGATGCGGACGGTAAAGAGGTGTGGACAGCCAAGCTCCCCACGGGCGTCCACAGCGTGGTGCGGCTTCCGAACGGCAACACCATGCTGGCCGGGACGGACAAGGGGCCCACGGGCTTGCGCGAATTTAATCCGGCAGGCGAGGTTGTGTGGAGCCTGACGAACGAGGATTTGGCGGATAAGCCGCTGAAGTTCACGACTGGCTTTCAGATCCTGCCCAATGGAAACATCCTGCTCACAAACTGGGTCGGCCATGGACAATTCGGCAAAGCGCCGCATATCCTGGAGGTCACCCGCGACAAGAAGGTCGTCTGGACCTTCAACGACCATGTGAATTTCAAGACGATTGCCTCTGTTCAGGTCTTCCCGAAAGAGGGAGAGAAACTGGAAATCATGAATGTGCATTAAGAGTGGAGTGGAATACTGGAATAGTGGAATGTTGGAATGTTGGAATGCTGGAATGTCGGAATACTGGAATCTTGGAATAATGGGAGAGAAAACCACTGGTCATTGGGAGCGGCGCAGGCCTCTGCGCTACAGGGAGGGACGGCGGATCGCCGTCTAAGCGGGCGATCCGCCCGCTCTCCCAGAACCAGCATCCAGTTGTGTTCCCCAACATTCCAAAATTCCCATATTCCCATATTCCATTGAAGTTTACGAAGGAGTTGAAAGATGAAGCACGAACGGTTTGTAGTAGCGTTTGGATTGATCGCCTGCTCGTTACAGGCGGCAGTGAAGGTGCCGGCGATTTTCGGCGAGAACATGGTGTTGCAGCAGCAGCAACCCGTGCCGGTCTGGGGATGGGCCGATGCGAATGAGCAGGTCACAGTCGAATTTGCAGGACAGAAGAAGTCAGCGACCGCAGGTGCCAATGGCAAGTGGATGTTGAAGCTCGATGCCTTGAAAGCCTCTGCAACGCCAGCTGTCTTTAAGGTCAGCGCCTCGAATGTCATTACGCTGAACAATGTCGTGGTGGGTGAAGTCTGGTTTGCCTCCGGACAGTCCAACATGGAGTGGCCTGTGCAGGCGAGTAATAATTTTGACCAGGAGAAGGCCAGTGCGAATTGGCCGCTGATCCGCCACTTCAAGGCGCCCAAGAATTTTAAGCCTTCGCCACAGGACGACATCAGCGCCAAGTGGGAGGTGACCACGCCGGAGTCGATCGGAGGACAGTCCGCGCTGGCCTACTTCTTCGGGCGCCGTCTTCATGAAGCATTGAAGGTCCCTGTCGGCATGATCAACAGCTCATGGGGCGGAACCCGCATTGAGCCCTGGACCCCTGCGTGCGGTTTTGAAGGCCTGTCGGCGCTCGAAGGCATTAAGAGCCGTGTCGATATGGCCACGCCCTCCACGCCTGTTCACAAGAAGGCCTTGAACGAGTATATCGCTGCCTTGAACGTATGGATGGACGATGCCAAGAAGCGCGAGGCAGCGGGTCAGGCGATCGAAACACCCGCCCCGGAGTTCCCGCAAAACTTGATCTTCCCGACGGGGAACGGTAAACATCAGGAGCCGACCGTGCTCTATAACGGCATGATGGCCGGCCTGGTTCCCTTTGCGATCAAGGGCGCGATCTGGTATCAAGGCTGCTCGAACAATGGCGAAGGCATGCTTTATCTTGAGAAGACTAAGGCCTTGGTCAATGGCTGGCGCGCAGTCTGGGGCCAGGGCGACTTCCCATATTATCTCGTGCAACTCGCGCCCTACAATTATGGAGCTGGCGCTGAGGCGCGCCTGCCGGGTATCTGGGAGGCGCAGGCAGCAGTGCCTGCCGCGATTCCGAATACGGGCTATACCGTCATCAATGACATCGGCAACCCCAAAGACATCCATCCGCGTAACAAGCAGGACGTGGGCCTGCGCATGGCCAACCAGGCGCTCAATCGCACATACGGCATGAAGGAGATTGCATGGTCCGGCCCTGTCTACAAGTCGTTTGCCATCGAAGGCGCAAAGATGCGCATTGCTTTTGATTGCGCCGACGGACTCAAGACCCGCGATGGCAAAGCCCCTGACTGGTTTGAGATGGCTGGACAGGATGGCCAGTATAAAACCGCGGATGCCGTGATTGAAGGCTCTGCCGTCGTTCTTTCGAATGCCTCCATCGATAAGCCCCTGGCTGCGCGCTTTGCCTGGAACCAAATCGCCGAGCCCAACCTGGTCAATGGTCTTGGCCTGCCGACCAGCGCCTTCCGTTGCGGTGAGATGCCGAAGCTCGATGGCGCGCTCGCGATGACCGAGTTGAACGGTTTTCGCAAGGTCTATGAGCTCGACCTTCCTGCGAATCCCAAGTTTGCACAGCAGGCGCCTGCCTACTCCACCGACAACAGCGCATGTGCGGGAGAGTTTTCAAAGGTCGCGTATGTATTGCAACTGGAAGACAACAGCGGCAGCATTCGCTATGTGGCCACGTTCATGGATGCTTTTACAAAGGATGTGAAGAAGTTAACCATCCCTTATGCCGGGAGCAACATCAAGCACCAGATGAAGGTCAATAATCTGACGGTGCGCTCCAATGTGGAAACGCTTCCGACACTGACCGACAGCGATGGCGGCAACATCGAATTTTGGGGCGCGAACTATGGTCCCGGAACCGTATTGCGCTTGGACGGCGCCAGCCAGCAAAAATATGATTTCGATGATCAGCCTGCTGCGGATGGCACGTATGGCTCTATGCAGGTCCATGCCTGGAAAAACAAGATCGTACTCTTCGCCTTCAATAATTTCAATGGCGGCGGGACGTGCGACATCGGCATCGGCAACAACACCAAGGGCGAACAACAGGATTACACCTTCATGAGCAATGGCGGCGACTATAAGACGCGGCGCTTGACGGTATTGGTAAAGTAAGAGATTGGAATGTTGGAATATTGGAATACTGGAGTGTGGGAACTAGAAGCTTTCCGGGGTACTGCTAACTGCTACTGCCAACTGCTACTCTCCCCATTATTCCACCATTCCATTGTTCCATCATTCCACTGAAATTAAAGGAGCACAGACATGGCATACTACTTAGGCATTGATAGCAGCACACAGAGTTTGAAGGGATTGGTCATCGATCCTTCAGCAGGAAAAATCATCGGCAGCGCGAATGTGAATTTCAAGGCGGACCTGCCGCAGTTCAACTGTCCGGATGGCGTGCTGGCGCATCCCGATCCCTTGGTCAAGCACTCCGACCCGATGATGTGGATGGCGGCGCTGGATCTGATGCTGACGCGCTTGCAGGCGAGCGGAATTGCCATGAGCGAAATCGCGGCCATCGGCGGCGACGGACAGCAGCATGGCTCTGTTTACCTCAACAGCACCTTTGCGAAGGTCGCTGCGAATTTAAATCCGGCGTTGACGCTGGCTGAACAGCTCAAGAGCACGCTTTCGCGTCCGACCGCGCCGATCTGGATGGACAGCTCGACATCCGTGGAGTGCCGCGAATTGGACAAGGCCTTTGGCGCGCGTCTGCAGACCGATACGGGTTCTCCCGCGATTGAACGTTTTACAGGTCCGCAAATCCGCAAGTTTGCGAAGCACGAGCCGGAACGCTATGTGCAGACCGCGCGCATTCATCTGGTCAGCTCCTTCCTCTGCTCCGTGCTGATCGGCAAGGACGCGCCCATTGACCGCGGCGACGGCGCGGGCATGAATCTCTTGAATCTCAAGACCAACACCTGGGATCCGCAGATCACGGAATTCACGGCGCCTGGCTTGCAGCAGAAGTTGCCTCCTGTCGCCGGCGGTGTCGCAGGCCACTTGCACGCCTACTTTGCGAAGTACGGCTTGAAGGCCGGAATTCCTGTGGCTGTCTGGACCGGCGACAATCCTGCGAGTTTGGTCGGCACGGGCGCCTGGAGCGCCGGCGTGGCGGTCATCAGTCTGGGCACGAGCGATACCTTCTTCTCCTCGCTGGAGAGTTTCAGGACTGATCCTGAAGGCTGCGGACACGTGCTGGGCAATCCGGCTGGCGGCTGTATGTGCCTGGCCTGCTTCAAGAACGGCTCGCTCGCTCGCGACCGCGTGCGCAAAGAGGCTGGCGCGGAATGGTCCTTCTTTGACAAGACCGCCTTCGAACTGACTCCTGCAGGCAATAACGGCCAGTTGGCATTGCCGTGGTTTGAAGCGGAGATCACGCCGCCGGTATTGACGCCTGGCATGCGCGCGAATTTTGATTTTGCTGCTGCGAAACCCGAAGTGCGTATCCGTGCGACAGTGGAGGGCCAGGCACTGGCTCTGCGCAGCCATGCGGCCTGGATCGGCAGCTTCAAGAGTATCCGCGTCACCGGCGGCGCTTCGAAGAGTCCTGGCATCCGCCAGACGCTCGCGAACGTCTTCCAGGCGCGTGTGGAGAGCATTGCCGTGGCGGATTCCGCTGCCCTGGGCGGCGCGATGATGGCTGCGCATGCGGACGGCGTGCCGCTGGCGAAGATGACCGAGGCCTTCTCGCCGGTCAGCGACGTCTGCCTGCCTCAGCCCGAGACCGCGGCTGTCTACGACAAGCTCCTGCCGCTCATCCGCGAGTTGGAGAAAGCAGCACCGATTAGCTGATTCGTTTAGGTGTGTGTCTGTAACTTCAACTGGAATGTTGGAATACGGGAATGTTGGAATCTCCTCCTACGCGGATACGGCTCCGGCGGACAGGATGGGGGGGGAGACGGGATACCGGCTCTGGGAGGGACGGCGGATCGCCGTCCGGCGGTCGACCCGACCGCCCTCCCAAGATAGTCTTCTTCCAATATTCCAAGATTCCATTATTCCTTTCCAAGATACCTCTCCGTTTATTCCCGTCCGGCAGCCGCCGGACCGAGGCGGCGGGCGTGAGAAGGGGAGATGAGCGTGAGAAAAGCAAGAAGAAATATGTTGGGCGTCTTAATCGGGATTGTGCTTTCATTGAGATGCGCTTCAGCATGTGCGGATATCCAGCTCTCTCCCTGGCAGGCGATCGGCCCCTTTAAGAATGCCCAGTTTGGGAGCCTTGTGCCCAGTTCGAAAGAGGTCTATGCGCCTGAAGCGGACGTGCTGGCAAAAGGGGCGGCGCTGGCGGACCTCTCGAAAAGCTACACCGGCGTCAATGTGGATGCAGAGGGGAAGCCCTTTCCGATGTACGATGCCTTCACCGTTGCGAAATGGGTGCAGCATCCGGAGTGGGCAGACGGGTATCGCAACCTGTTGCCGCGCGGTCCTGCGCCGTCACGCCATGAGACAACCTATCTTTACCGCACGATCACTGCATCCGTAGCGACAAACGTAACGCTGCGCGTCTATGCGGAGGATGCCATACAGGCATGGATCAATGGCGCACCCAACGGACGTGCGATGCGCGTCTACAGTCCCGAGCATCGGCCGACGGCTCTGGTGGCATCCGTGCCCTTGCAGAAGGGGGCGAATCGTTTGCTCATCAAAATCACCTCCCTGTTTGCTAAGCATGGCTTTGCCTTTGCCATCGATGGCGTCACAGTTTCCAGCACGCTCGCGCCAGAGGGCTGGCAGGATGTGTGCAGGAACGAGAAACAGCCTTATCTACTGGATGCGCAAGGCGTGCCGAAGTCAGGGGTGTTCAGGATGAAGGCCCTGCCGGAGCCGATGTTCGACCCCGCGCAGTTGACCCTGGAGGAGGCGCGCAAATCCATCCCGCTCACCGAAGGGGGCGCTGCGTATGAGCGCTCCATCCGGGCAGTCAATCCGCTAGACCGGCAGACGATTCTCGCGCATTGGCAGGGACAGCTCAAGCGGACGGGTCCTATTCTCTTCATGACCTATCCAACCTATTCAATCAATGCCATCGCCCCCCATTCATCTCAAGGGGCGTGCCCGGCCTCCATCTGTCTCTTTGATCCGGCCGACCCGAAGGAGTCCCCGAAAGTGATCTTTGCTGAAGAGGAACTCAAGCTCTTCGACATGAATCTCTCCTACGACGGCAAGACGATCTTCTTTTCCGCCAAACGAAAAGAGGACGGCCCCTTTTGGCAGATCTATGAGATCGGCACGGACGGGAAGAATCTGAAGAAAATCATCGGGGGTCAGTGCCAGAACATCAGTCCTGCCCTCCTGCCGGACGGACGGCTCATCTTCATCTCTGACCGCGCCACAACGTATGTGCAGTGCCAGGCCCAGACCTCGCCCCTTCTCTATTCATGTGCGCGCGACGGTTCAGACATCCGGAAGCTCTCAGCCAATATCGACAGCGACCATACGCCCCAAGTCATGAACGACGGCAAGATCCTCTTCACGCGCTGGGACTATGGCATTGATAAGAATGTGGACAACCGCCAGGCGCTCTGGACCATGAATCCGGACGGGACCGCCATGAAGCTCTTCTTTGGCAACACCATTGAAGATCCGAGCGGTTTCTGGGCTGCGCGGCCTGTGCCCGGACGGCCTGAAGTGCTTTGCGTGCTGGGTCCGCACCACAACAACCATACGGGCATGGCTGGGCTTGTCTGGAATCTGAAAGGACCAGAAGCGCCGCGCGGCGAGGGCTTCCGCTTCCTGACCCTCCAGCGTCCCTACGTGGGCGATACAGGACTCCCCTGGCTCTGGCAGGATCTCTATCCCGTCAATGAGAAGCTCTTTCTCGCGAGCTACGGAGGCGACGGCGGACTCAAAAACCGCCTCTACCTGCTGGATGACCGCGGCAACCGGTTCTGCTTCTATGAGTCTGCGACCAACCTGGGCTGTTTCAATCCCATGCCCCTTGCGCCCCGTCCTGTACCGCCAGAGGTTGCGCAGGGCTGCACGCCGGTCCCCTTTGTGTTTGAGGACCCTGAACAGCTGAACCAGGCGCCCCGCACCAATGACGTCGCTACCTTGATGGTATATGATGTCTATCTGGGCGTCGAACCGCATATCAAGCGCGGCGAAGTCAAATGGATTCAGGTGATGGAGCAGGTGTTGAAGTCACGGCGCATGGATGGCGGCGAAGCGTGGGGCCACACGCCCATCATCGGACGCGGCACTGTCCATGTGCGCCGCGAGATCGGAAGGGTCCCGGTGAACGCGGACGGTTCCGCCCATTTCACGGTGCCTGCCCTGCGCAACATCTCCATGAACCTGCTCAACGCGGAAGGCCAGGTCATCATGCGCATGGGCTCTGACATGCACACCATGCCCGGCGAGAAGCAGAACTGCATCGGCTGCCACGAGAATCGCAAAGGGGGCGTGCCGCCCTCTGTGACCAAGCAGCCGTTGGCGAGCAGCCAGCCGCCGGTCGCGCCCCAACAGGCCAACTGGGGGACTCAGGGCGTCATCGACTATCAGCGCGTCGTGCAGCCTGTCTGGAACCGCTATTGCGTCAGCTGCCACAGCGGGCCGAGGCCCGTAGCGCACCTCGATTTAAGCGGCGACCGTACGCGCTTCTTCTGCGTCTCCTACGACAACCTTGTGGAGCGCGCCCTGGTCGAATGGCATCAGCCTTTCGCCAACGACTACGACGACAACTTCCCGAAGACCGTCGGAGCCGTTGTCAGCAAGATCCAGACGAAAGTGCTCGACTCCAAACATTGCGGGAAGACCATTCCTCCGGACATGCGCTACCGGGTCTGGTGCTGGATCGATGCCAACGTGCCCTATTACGGGACGTACGACTACACCAAGGTGAAAGACGAGAAGGGGCGCGAGATCGTCCGCGGCGCTGGCGCACGCGATGCGTGGCAGGCAGACGGCATCTGGTCGCAAGCGAACTGGTCCAAGCACTATCCCAGCACGCCGAACCTCATTTACGACGGCATCAAGCCTGTCTTTGACAGACGCTGCATGAGCTGCCATGAGACGCCGGTGTACAACGGCGGCACCTGGGGCTTTGGCGGCGGCTCCATGGACGCCCCCTTCCCGGTCAGCAGCAAGCTCTGGCAGGATCGCGGACTCTGTGCGCACATGGCCATACCGCGTTACGGCTCGAGCCTCATCTACGGACCGGAACTGCGCATCAACCTCACGAATCCTCAAAACAGCTCCATGCTGCAGGCCCCGCTCTCAAAGGAGGCAGGCGGCTGGGGCGTGTGCAAAAAACCCGATGGCAAGCCGCTCTTTGAGTCCACGGCTGATCCGGACTACCAGACCATGTTGAAAGCCATCAAGGCCGCCTCCGACCGCCTCCGCGCCGCGCCCCGTAAAGACATGGCGGGGGAGTAGCGTTGTTTGTGTCTGTGGCCCTGTTTATAACTTCATTGGAATGTTGGAATACAGGAATGTTGGGGGAAGACGGGATACCGTCTCTGGGAGGGACGGCGGATCGCCGTCCGACGGTCGATCCGACCGCCCTCCCGATCTCTGTCAACCTTCTTCAGCTAACACATTAACACACTTCTCCAAGATACTCCCCTCAGTTTATTCCAGCTTTGCTGGCGGGGGTGCGCTTGTCATTCCGTGAAGTCATCTTGCTCTATACTCAACGCATTGAGTAAAATTACTCAATGCGTTGAGTAATTTTTATTGCAAGCGTTTGGCTAGTATGATAAATTGCCCCTATTTATCAGGGAGATAAGTATTTATGGCTTATAAAAGAAAGATCGTTGAGGAAGTCAAGAAAGGGCTTGAAAAGGCCCCTGGACTGATTCATGTCGTTGTGGGCCCGCGTCAGGTGGGTAAAACTACGGCGATGCGGGACCTTTGCGAATCAGGTCTGATGCCCCATTACTGGGTTGCAGCAGACATGGCTCTTCCTGTCGGTGCTGAGTGGCTGGAGAGCCACTGGCAGATGGCCGAAGCCGAAGCCCGTCAGAGGCCAGGTCCTTTTCTGCTGGTCGTGGATGAAGTTCAAAAAGTGAGAGGCTGGAGCGAGACCGTCAAACGGCTTTGGGACCGTTCGCGGGCTGAAAAGAGTCTCCTGCGTGTGGTGTTGCTGGGGTCATCCGCTTTACTGGTCCAAGCCGGGTTGACGGAGAGTCTCCATGGCCGCTTTTTCCTCCACCGGTGCATGCATTGGAGTTTCTCTGAAATGCAGGAGTCCTTTGGCTGGGATTTGAACAAGTGGCTCTACTTTGGTGGTTATCCAGGGGCTGCTGTTTTTTCAGATGATGAGCGGCAATGGCGGCAATATGTGGCGGATGCCATGGTGGAGACGGTTTTGGCGCGGGATGTCTTTCAACTCGCGACGATCAGTAAGCCCATTCTCATGCGGCACCTCTTCAGTCTGGCGGCTCGCTTCCCGGCCCAGATTCTTTCCTACAACAAGATGCTGGGGCAGCTCCTGGATGCGGGGAACACGACGACGCTGGCGCATTACCTTAAATTGCTGGAGGCCGCCTTTCTTGTTTCCGGATTGGAACTCTACTCGGCAGGGCATCTGCGGCGTCGCGGGAGCAGTCCAAAGCTTATCTTCTGGAATGATGCCTTGATACATGCGCTCTCCGGTTACACCTATTTACAGATGCAGACGGACACGGCGTGGTATGGGCGTGTCCTGGAAAATGCGGTTGGCGCGCATTTGCTGAATCATTTGCCGACGCCCGAGTGGTCTGTCACCTATTGGCGGGATGGAATAAAGGAGATGGATTTTGTGGTCACCCATGGACATCAAACGTGGGGCATCGAAGTGAAGAGCGGAATACCGCGAAACATGTCCGGTCTTGTCGCGTTCCGTAAAGCCTATCCAGACGCCAGGGTACTTGTCATTGGCGCTGAAGGCATTGACCCGGAGCGGTTTTTCTCTTGCTCGCCGGAACTGCTTCTCTGCTAGAACGGTAAAAAATCATTATTCCGCTTTCGTTTTTCGTTCAGCGCGTACCGCTTTGATCTCAGCGTCCACATCGCTCATGGTCAGACGGTTGTCTCGCTTCACATCACGCCGGATCTCCGAAACAGCCAATTGTGCCTGTTCTAGAGCGCTTCCAAAATGTTTTACGAAGAGCGCCTCGGCCTTTTGGATGCCTTCCTCGGTCATGTGGACAGACTTAGCTTTGCCTTTGGGATCCATGATAAGCCCCTTCTCATGCAGACGGTCCATTGTGTCCCAGTCGAATGATTTCCAGGCCCGGCCGCCAAATCCTTTGACTCGCTCGCAGATCACGAGATAGAGAAGCGCTAATGTCATATCATCTACTTTGTCTTTATCGAAGTCCATGGTTAATCTCCTATTGTTGAATTATAGCCCACGGAAAACACGGAACAGCACGGAAAGAAAACGTTATCTGAGTTGAAAAAACCATTTTATGGTTTGACTAAAGAGAGCCCCTGTTAATATAAGGGAAAAGACTCCCAAAACTTTAATGGCAGGAGTCCCCCGCTTGGTGATGCGTATGCCCCCGATGAATATGGGCACGAAGAGAAGTAATCCGACTAAATTCAGAACCCCGACAAGGGCACTTGCAGGATGCGCTGTCATCGCGCCGCATGCTGAGGCTATGAAGAGGAGCCCGGTCATACCAAGCAGTTCTTTCAAGTCTCTCTTTTCAGCAGCTATAAAATCCATTTCCGCTTCCCTTTCTTTCGCAACCGATTGAGGGATGACAGGGGGACAGACAAGGTGTTGCTCTGATCGGTTGCAAATTCAGCACACGACAGGTGCTAAATCTTCCACGGCAAAGATTCAGCACCCATTGGGTGCTCAAACTGTGTCCTCTTCTGCTTGAGATTCTGTCACATCAGATAAAGTTAATCGAAGCGAATCTAAACGCAACTCACGATCCGCGAGCTTTTCTTGTCGTGCAAGCCACCTCTGGAACTTTTCTGGATCGCTTTCAATGTCGAGGCTCTCTCGATACTGAGTTGCCTCAGCAGTCTCCGTCCAATGGGCAACTGTGAGTGGCTCGGACTGGCTAAGCCGATCCACTTCCTCGCGAACATTTTTGAGAGAGACACGAAAGAATTCTTTGCGTGAGTTGACTTTGTTAATTTGCATAGCTAGAAAGCGTTTTTGGAGTTTGTGTTCAAGCACTGGAGCGTTATCACTCTTGATCCAAGCGTGAACATCGAAGTCAAAAGGTACGCTAGCGTCGCCGAGTTCGTCAATACGTTCTTGTGGGTTGGGACGACGCGTTTGGCCGATCTTGTAGATACCTTCTCCTAATGTGCCAACGTTTGAGATAATGTAAACAGTTCCAGTTTTGGTTTGCTGGGCGATCGTGAGTTTCTTCTCTGTGGCAGCAGCTAGGTCTAGTCGAAGAGTGTCGTTAGATTGCTGCATTTCGGCAATTTTGCGTTCCCACATTTCCTTGTCTTGTGCTGTCGCTTGCTCGAATGCAAGCCGTGCAGCAGCGAGTTCACGTTCTTTCTCTTCGAGTGCCTTCTTTGTGAGTTCCTCTTCCTTTGCCGCTTGACGAATCTGCTGTTCGTACTCCCTGCGCGCTTTCTCTTCATCGCGCATGCGTGCCTTGATCTCGCGCTGCTCTTCAAGTTGTCTGCGGACGAGTTCCTGAACGACGACAGCCCATTTCAATTCTTCAAGTCTAGCATTTAGATAGGTATCATGAATACGGGCCTCTCGAAATGCTTTGCCGTTAAAATTGACGAGGCTGAAGGAGTCGCGAATCTCTTGCTCCAAAATCCCATAGTTGTCGCGTTTCACTCTTGTGAGTATGGCATCGACTCGGCCATTGAACGCATCAATAACAAAGCGGATGGCGGTCTCTCTACGGTTCGCCTCAACGTACTCACAGGTTGCAGCTTCGCCTTGCTCTACCATTCGGCGGGATTGCGCCCTGGCTGACTTGAGGGATTCGCCAGCTGAGGTGTAGCCAAACTCAACGGCCAAATTGTCGAGTAGACTATGCGTAGGAATAATGTATCTGTCGCCGTAACCTTCGATGATGTTACGCATGGCCTCAGTAGCACGTTCAAGAAGCTGCTTGTCGCGCAGTGAATCATAAGCCTCTCCAGCAATCTCTCTTGCCCGTTTTTCTGCATCTTCGACGATTAAGCCAGCATCGCGCGTAGCTTGGTTGAGGCGTGCATCTGCCTGTTCATAGATCGTCTTCGCTGTCTCAGTTGCCTTAACACGTTCGGTCTCAGCGGCTGATCGAGTCTGCTCAAGGAGAGTCCTTGCTTGTGCACGTAATGCAGTTGCTTCCGATATGGCGGTATCGAGTGCCTGTCTAACCTCGACTTCAGCATTGCGAAGGGAAGCGAAATGGCTTAAGGCGTTTAGCTCTGCCATAGCCTTGGTAAGTTGGGTCTGTGAGTCTTCAACAATTCGGCGCGCTTCAGTTTCGTAATGTTGGCGGATTCGTTCTGCTTCGACGCGCATATCAGCGATTTGCTGGGCAATTAGTTTTTGCGCCTCGTCGAGGGACTGCGAGGTTTCTGACCTTATACGAACGGTTTCTTGCTTAGCCACGGCTACTTCTTTTTGGCGCTGGTCAGCAAGGTTTTTGAGGGTCTTTGTTTTTAAAAAGAAGACAACAAGGGCTATCAAAAGACCTATGCAGGCAATGGCGAGGAATATAGTCATAAAACAATCTCCAGGGGATTACAAGGGTTAGGTAAGTTCTGGGTTCAATGCTGCACATTGAGTTGTAAGCTCTGCTCTAAGCCGTTGTGCCGTTTCGAGGGTTGCGTTGAAGTCTCTGTTGACGAATGCATCCTGTGGGGTGAGATCCGCGACCGTCAAAGGCGTGATGAGCTCGAAATCGCCAGTTTTTCGGGATGTTCTGAGGTCTCCACGATGTGGCATACTCATAATTGAGTCTGACGGGTCGATCATATTGAAGTTAATAGAGTTGATGATATTTCGAGAAATTACGACAGAAAGGAACGGCCGCTCGACAGTCTGCCCAGTAGTTGTGTCCAAAGTCTCCGCCGAGGAGGAGATCAGCAGAGTCTCAATTGGAAGGAGTGCGAAAAGTTCACGGGCCGCTCGCAAAACGCAACTACATATATAGTCCTGATAGATTTCTGCGAAACGGGATTTCGGGATGGCCTTGACGGAAACTTTTCCTGATGCAGTAAGAAGCTTCTGCTCCGCTGGAATTGCTTGTCGTCCATGAGTACTGAGCATGACCTCGACAAGGCGCGGATTGTGACTGGTGAAGTGAAAAGAGGAACCAATACCGTCGAGTTCAGAGAATGGGTTGATTTTTTCTACTGCCTCAATATAGGCATCTTGATCGCTGTTGAGAATTCGTCGGGCAAGACTCGCCATGTTTGACCATTCTGCGTAATCTGCGGCATAGGATTGAAGGGATTCCTCATAATCGCGTTCATCCTGCTGTTTTGCGAGTTCAATGGCAACATCTTTATTTTTGGCCGTTGGCAGGAGGGCGAGGCTCTGACGGGCTTTGAGTTCGTTATACTTCTGGCGACAAGGATGGATTGGAGGCAGGGCTACAGCGATGGCAAGCCAGTCTATCGCATCGGTTTGTTCCTTATGGAGAGAAAGTAGTACGTCTAGGGAGTTTTCATAAGCTTCGACCTCTAATCGTGACTGTTCGAGAGTTGTAAGCTTTTCAGCCTCCTTTATTTGGCGATCTAATTCACGTTGCCGGTTCTTGGCTTCGCGCGTCTGTACCCGGCCAGTGGCTCTTCTTGTGCGTATAGTAGTGTTTTGTGTCATACCAATATCTCAAGCCTACCAAGATTACCGAAAGTGTCGGTTTGAAGTCCAACTAAACAAATATGTTGTCAGTGTTGCGGTTTTCCCCGCACAATTCAAGTCAAAAAAAATAATAGTTTCTGGCCAGAGTCAAAATCAAATTTTGCTTAATTGCCCTGATGGAGCACAAAATGAGGTAAGAGTACATCAACAAACCACTGCACCGTAAGTAGAATGGGCTTGTTTGGGGTGTTAGACTTTTGATAAGGTAACCCCATATTGAAAATGTGAGGTGATAAGTAAACGATAATCACTGAATGACTCCAGTCCCACAGGTGTAAAATGGTAAACAAGAAGAAAGTTTATGAAATTATTGGGCTAAACGGGAAAAACAAGTGGAGTAGGTTCTTTAACCTTGCCATGATGTTTTTGATTCTAATTAACATTATCATCCTTTTTATCTCAACGCTTGACGTTCAAGAGAAAGGCCAACATTGGTTAAACACGGCAGAAACAATTATTGGTATAATTTTTACAGTGGAGTATGTTTTGCGTTTCTGGACGGCGAATTATCTATATCCTGAACGATCATGGTTAGAAGCGCGTTTCTGTTATATTAGTTCGCCGATGGCAGTGATTGATTTGCTTTCCATATTGCCTATTTATTTGCCTTTCCTGCTACCTGTAAACTTCGCAAGTATTCGTGCGCTTAGGATCATTAGGATCTTTCGGATTATTAAATTGAATCGATATACGGATGCTTTTGTGTCAGTAGCAAATGTTTTTAAACTTAAAGCCAAGCAATTATTAGTCTCCTTCCTGCTCGTCGGCTTGTTAATGTTGATTTCTTCTTTGTTAATATACGGTGCTGAACATGAGATGCAGCCGGATAAGTTTGCAAATGCTTTTTCCGGGCTTTGGTGGGCAGTGGCCACGTTGACTACAGTAGGATATGGCGATATTTATCCTGTTACGGCTCTTGGAAAAATACTATCATCAATCATTGCAATGTTAGGTATTGGGATGGTTGCTGTGCCGACAGGCATTATTAGTGCTGGATTTATGGAGGCAATGGCCAATAAGGAAAAAGAAAAAAAGCAGGATGTCTTCAAGTATTGTCCTCATTGTGGGGAAAAACTGTTTGCGCATGTGGAGAAGTAGTTATGAAAAAACAAGTGAACAAGACACGAGTGGCAGAGCTGACGCGTCAGCTCCTGATTGAGCTGGGCGAAGATCCTGACCGCGAAGGGTTGAAGGGGACGCCGAAGCGCGTGGCGGAGTCGCTCGCCTTTCTGACCGGCGGCTATCGGCAGACGACGAAGCGGGTCGTCAACAATGCGGTCTTCCAGTCGCATACGAACCACATGATCATCGTTCGCGACATCGAAATCTACAGCTTGTGCGAACACCACATGCTGCCCTTCTACGGCCGCTGCCATGTGGGCTACATCGCCAAGGACAAGGTGATCGGCGTGAGCAAGATCGCACGCATCGTGGATTGTTTCGCGCGCCGGCTCCAGATTCAGGAGCGCCTGACGGAGCAGATCGCTGACTCGATCATGGAGGAGGTGGATGCCGAGGGCGTCGGCGTGGTCATGGAGTGCCGCCACCTCTGCATGATGATGCGCGGCGTGGAGAAGCAGAACTCGGTCATGACCACCTCGGCCGTGCTCGGCTCCTTCCGGACCGAAGGCGCCACGCGCCAGGAGTTCTTGTCATTGATTAGGGCGCATTAAGAAGTTCTAAAGTTCTAAAATGCTAAAGTTCCTGACGGGGATGCGCGTTTAGGGATCGTGAGGCTGGTGGCTGGCAGGTGATCGGCCACGACCCGCCTTCGAAAATCTACGGCTTGGCAGGCAGCGCGTGGCCCTCCCGTGCGTTTGATTTCCCCTTGAATATTGGATATTCCGTGTTGGATATTGGATATTCCGTCAACTTTAGAACTCTCGAACTTTAGAACTTCTCGCTCGATCTCTTCGAATGTCTTTCAAGACGCACGAGGCAGGTTCAGGCGTATGTAACCTGTCTGGCAGCCTCACGTCTCAAAGGCCCTGCGCAGCGAAACGTTCTTCAAGCGTGGGCTGCCTTCATTTCACATTCCCTTCGACCGTCAGCCACCTCCTGCATACCGTCGGAGGCGTTCCGGTCTTCTGATCGGCTGCAGCCGTGGCTCTGAGTACACATGCGCCGGCCGCGTCGGGGACCGTCAGTGGGAGCTCATAACTCGTATCCGCGCCCGCCTTGAGCTCGAAACGCTGTTCGGTGCAGACGAGTTCTTTGCCCCTGCCGTTGACGAGTGCGAGGCGGAGCGTGCCGCTCAGCGGGATCGGCTCGTCGTTGACCAGCATGATCTTGAAGGCGCGCGTCTCGCCCGCCTTCAGTGTGGGTTGAAAGAAGTTGACGTAGACGCCCAGCGGCTTGAACGCCTCGCCCATGTAGTCGGCAAAGGCCGGATCCAGCTTGAGCCGGGGCACATCCGCGAAGTGGTCGGCCGTGTAGACGCCGGGATAACTGCACGTCAGGTAGACGAAGTGAACGATGCCGGCGTACTGGCGGTGCGCGCGCCAGAACTCGGTCTTGCCGGCCAGCAGATACGAGTAGAGGTCGAGCCGCTGCCGCGCCGTGCTGTTCGTTCCGCAGAGTTGCGCGTATACGTTCTCGGTGAGCAGCGTCGGCGTGCCGTCTCGGTTGAGCCAGAGCCAGCCGTATTCGTTGATGAGCTTCGGGTTCGTGGCAGAGGGCAGCTTGCCCCGCGGTTTGCCGTCCATCGACTCGAGGTCGCTCATCTTGAATTTCATCGGCCCGTGCCAGCCGCCGATCATGAGGTACGGGTGATCTTCCACCGGATCGTCCGGAGCAGCCGGCGTGTTGTAGCTGTTCTCCCAGGGCCGGTTCGACAAGTCGAGCGGGCGAACGGCCGGAATGATCGTGTCGCCGAAAGCTGCGTCCTTGGTCTCGTTGTTCGCGTCCCAGACCGCCACGCTGGGATGATTCCAGTTGTCACGCATCCAGTCCTTGTATTGCCGGATCATCTCGGCGTTGTCATGCGTGCGCGAATAGCCCTTGCCCCAGCCCGGAGCGCCCGTCCAAACAAAGAACTCGTTCTGGATCAGCAGCCCGACCTCGTCGCAGATTTCGAACCAGCGGTCCGGCACCGGGCCGATGCAGAACCGGAAATAGTTCCAGTGCATGTTCTTCGGGACATCGCCGAGAAGTTTGCGCACCCACTTCTCATTCCACGGCAGCGCCTTGCACAGCGGGTCTTCGAAGAACCGGTGCAGGGTGATGTTCGAGCCGCGCAGAAAGTAGATTTTGCCGTTGAGGAGGGCGCGACCGGTGACGGCATCGAAGCGGAACTCGCGCATGCCGAAGCGCGTCTCAACCGAGTCGCCGCCCGTGCGCGTCTCGACGACGTACAGGAACGGATCCTCCGGCGACCAGAGGTGCGCATCGGGAATCTTGACCGTCTGCGTCAATACCTTCTCCTCGCCCGGCTGCAGCGCGACGGCGATTGCGTCGCCCGCAGCGACCGACTTCCCCCGCTTCCATGTTTTGACGGCGTGGGTCACGGAGGCGCTGAGCGGCGCGGCAGAGTAATTCTTCACGCGGGTCTGCACCAACGCCTCGCCCGCGGCAATGCGCGGCGCGACTTGAAGGGTTTCAATCACGGGGTTGTCGCAGAAACGCACCGACACGCTGTCGTAGATGCCCGGCGACCAGGTGTTCTTCTCGAAATCCGAGCCGGTCGGAAAGGTGTCCGGCAGCACGGCCGGGTGCGCGCCGATGCGGATCACAACCGTGTTTTCCGCATTCCAGCGGATCGCCTTGCCGAGCGCGAAGAAGCTGGCTGTGAAGCAGCCGGGGTACTCGCCCAGCTTCTGGCCGTTGAGCCAGACGGCTGTGCCGAACTGCGCCTTGCTGATCTTGAGCAGCGCCACGGCCCGCTCCTTCGGGGCGCGGAAGGTCTTGCGGTACCAGAAGTAGTCGCGGCCCTGATCCACCTTGCCCACCCAGTACTTCTCCAGCCAGTCATCGGGCGCGCGTTTGTAGGTGATACGGCGGGAGAGATTCTCGCGGCTGATGAATTGGTCTACGTCCTTAAAAGCCGGCCTCGCCAAGTTGGCCAGCCCCGGCACCGGCACGGTGTGCGCGAAATCCGATGGTATCGCATCCGGTACTTTCCCCTCGGCGATCTCCCATTCGCCGTCCAGCGAAAGCGTCTGACGCTCGGCCGCCGGACTCTCCCGAGACAGAAATAGCAAAACGCTTAACGTCCACAAAAACAGTGTGCGATACGATTTATGTTTCATCCTTTTCATCCCTTTCTGTTAGCGGTTTATCCGCAAGATACAGCACAAGACAGCTTCCATCAGCAAGCCGATTATCCATCAGTCCTCTTCCAATACTGTTCAATCTCTTCGAGCGTCCGCCCTTTCGTCTCAGGGATCCAGCGCCAGACGAAGAAGAAGGAGAAGATGCAGAGTGCGCCATAGACCCAGAAGGGGAAGGCGTAGTGGAAGGTCTTGACGAGGAAGGCGTTGTCATTGAGCATCGGGAAGGTCTGCGAGACGAGGTAGTTTGAAATCCATAACGCAAAGGTCGCCACCGACATGGCGCGCCCCCGTATGTTGTTCGGAAACATTTCTGAGAGCACCACCCACACCACGGGGCCCATCGCGATGGAGAAGCTGGCGATGTAGAGGATGATCAGGAGGAGTCCGATCACACCCGCCATCTGCATGTAGGCGACGTAGCTGAAGGCGAAGAGCGAGAAGGCCATGCCTGCGCTGGCCCAGAGGAGCAGGGGGCGGCGCCCCCACTTATCAACCCAGGTGACCGCGACTAACGTGAAGAGCACCATCGCCCCACCAATGATGGTGGTGTTGATCAGTGAGACATCGCCTTTGACGCCGAGCGACTGAAAGATTTTCGGCGCATAATAGAGAATCACATTGATGCCCGTCACTTGTTGGATGGCAGCCAGGATCACGCCGATCACGAGTAATCGACGCATCTTCGGAGAGAGTACGGTCTTCCAGGTGGAGTGCTCGTCTTTGTGCAACCCCTTTAGCCAGCGCGGACTCTCCGGCACGAAGAAGAGCAGGACAAGAAAGAGGACGCAGGGCAAGGCCTCTGCGCCAAACATCCAGCGCCAGCCGCGCGCGACATTCCAGGCCTCTGTTTTGCCGACAGCAATGAAGGTGTTGATAAAATAGGCCATGAGCATGCCTGAGGCGATGGCGATCTGGTTGACCGAGACCAGTCGCCCGCGCAGATGAGCAGGGGCAATTTCAGCGATGTACATGGGCGAGACCATGGAGGCGATGCCCACGCCGATGCCCCCCAGCGCACGGTAAAGGACAAACTCTGTGAGCGAACGGGGAATCGCCGAGCCAATGGCGGAGATCAGAAACAAGATGGCCGCAACGATCAGGGTCGTCCTGCGCCCGAATTTGTCGCTAAACCATCCGGTGACGCAGACGCCGAGGACGCATCCGAGCAAGGCCGAGGAGGCCGCCCAGCCTTCCTGGGTTGCGTTGAGCGAAAAGAACTGCTTCAAAAAACCGATGCCGCCTGAGATGACAGCGGTATCGTATCCGAAGAGCAAGCCACCGAGGGTGGCGACCAGGCAGGGCAAGAGGAAGTGCTTGGGGGTGACAAGGGCCTCTTCAGGATTCAGTGATACACGCATTGTGAACCTCTTTCGTTATAACGCCAATGGAATGGTGGAATATTGGAATGTTGGAATAATGAGGGAGACGGAATGTCGCTTCTGGGAGGGACGGCGGATCGCCGTCCGGCGGTCGATCCGACCGCCCTCCCGATCTCTGCCAGAAAGTCTTCCAGTATTCCAAGATTCCATCATTCCATTATTTCTTGTGTTACAAGTCAGTTTATTCTCGGTAGTCCGCACGACAGGCCTACCAGACCTTGACATCTGTTCCAGCCGGAACTGGTTTCTCAAACGGACCGGGGAACGGGTTCGTGGCATCGCGTTTCTTGCCGAAGTAATCGGTGTCGATCTTAAACGGCGAACCGTCCGGATTCTCAAACGGCAGGTCGGGGATCACTGCTTTGCCGAGCATCTCGGAGGTGACCAGCTTGCGCGGCTGTTCAGTCGCCCATGCAGGATCGCAGGCGAGGGTGAGATACCAGCCGTCCGTCTTTTGCGTCAGCGTGATGCCAGGGTTGAAGTCGGCCTTGATTAACGCTTCCTTGTCGAACTTCGACGGTTTTGCGCCTTGGGTGAAAACATTTCCCGTTGCCGTAACCGGCAGGACCGCGCTGTCATACGCATTCAGATTGCACGTTCCCGCCAACAGGTTGTTGTGCCAGCGGACATCGCCGATCGGGCAGTCACGCCTGCCGGCCAGTTCCGTACTGTGCGCTTTGTGGTAGGGGGTTTGACGACCGTCGCGCTGAATACGAAGCTTGCCCAGAACCAGATTGTGCGCGTAGGAGCCTCCCTGGGAATTGGAGAGATAGCCGCCTGGCGAAAGCAGGATGTTGTTGGCGATGAGAAACGGCCCGTGATTCACTTCCGTGAAGATGTCGTTGCCCGCATTGTCATGGAACAGGTTGCCAATGACCTGTGTCCCCTGCGCCATCCAATCCAGCCACAGCCCGCCGTGCGTGCCACACTTATAGATGTGGTTGCCCTTGATGACAACGTCGAGCGCGGCATGGAACTTGATCCCGGCCATTTCCGCTCCTCCCCAGCCCTGATTGAGGTTGATGTCGTGTATTTCATTGTTCTCGATCCGGCTGAAGGCGCAGCCGAGGCTGCCTACGATGCCCGTCTGGCCGCAGTGATGGATATGGTTGCTCCGGACAACGTGGCTGCCGATCTTCTCCTTGAACCAGCCGCCTGATTTCAATGCATCGGCGATGGTTCCGTCGTAACCTTCCTTGTTGCCGCGCTTGTTGTCGTATTCGTCGGAATACTTGCCGAGTGCAATGCCGCAGCAGCGGGAATTGCTGATCTCGTTGTTCTCGATGAGCCACCCCTTGCACCAATACGCCGTGACCAGACCCTGCTGGCCCGAAGTCGGCGCGGCCCAGTTGGAGGCGGCATTGCGCAGGTCGAAGCCCCGCACGGTGAGGTAATCGATATTCGTCTTTTCCGGCGTGAAGACCGTGGGGCGGACATTGATTTCGACCGCGCTTTCGTTCGGGTTGACACCGGGGAATTGGGCGTAGATGACCGTGCTGCCCGCAGGGACAGCGGGGGTCTCTACCAAACCATCCACTGTGGCAAACCACAGCGGCTTGGCGCCGGCGGGTTTCATGACAACCTCCCTGTCGGGCGCCTCCGCAAGCGACTCGTTTCCGAGATAGACACAGCCGCGGTGGTGCACGCGACCTTGCGGGCTAAACCAGTCACCATGAACCTTCTCGGCGTAGGGATTGAAGGCGCCGAAGAACGTGTTCGGGATCGTCACGCTCCAGGTGTCATTCGTGACCTTGGCCCACCCCTTGACCGGCTCGGAGCCAGTGATGACGACCTTCTCGCCGGGGGCGGCCTGATAGACGATCCGCTGGGCGTCAGACACGCCGCCCCGGGGCGGATTGATGCGCTCGCGGTAGATGCCCTCGTGCACGGTGATGACGTCGCCGGGTTGCGCGAGATCCGCACCACGCTGGATCGTGCGTAAAGGGGCGCTCTGCGTCCCGGCATTGGCATCCTTGCCCGTGAGCGCCACATGAAACTCCGTGGCATGTAAGGTGGAAACCAGCGCGACTAAACTTAATAATGTGACTCTTTCTTGCCTCATGCTTCTGTTCCTTTCAAAACTTTATTGGAATGATGGAATGCAGGAATACTGGAATGATGGGAAGTACATGTCTTTGGAGGGCCACGCTCTGTCGTGGCCGGACGCGACAGAGCGCGTCCCTCCAGTATGCTGTCCATGTTTTCTCGCATGATTCCTCTATTCCACCATTCCCATATTCCATTATTCCTCTTACGAATTGCCTTTGATCGCCTTGAACATGGCCAGCATATTTTCGACGGGCGTGGTGGCCTGGACGTTATGGATCGCGTCAAAGACAAAGCCACCTCCGTCGCCGAAGATCTCAATGCGCTCGCAGCATTCGCGATAGACCTCCTCCGGGGTGCCGAATGCAAGTGTCTGCTGCGTATTGGCTGCGGCGCCCCAGAAGGTGATCTCCTGTCCGAACTCGCATTTTAATCTGTTGGCATCCATGCCCTCTGCTGAACATTGTACGGGGTTCAGGATGTCGAAGCCAGCATCAATGAAATCAGGGATCAATTCACTGACCGCGCCGCAGGAGTGGATAAAGGTCTTCCACGTCGAGTGTGCATGAATGAATTTGTTGATGGCGATGTGGTAAGGCTTGAACATCTCGCGATAAGCATCGGGACTGATAAAGAGTCCGCGCTGCGTTCCGAAGTCCGTGCCAGTGAGGAAGACAGCCTGAACGGTATGGCCTAAAAGGTCAATGAGCGTTTTCAAGTTCTTCAATCCGATCTCGCACTGCTTTTCGAAGATCGCATGGACATACTCCTTGCGAATAGCCGTTGAAATATACCACTCCTCGATGTCGCGGATGCCCTTGGGATATTTCATCCAGGGGGCAGGGACGAGCGCGATATCCCCGAAGGCTGTGCCCGGCATGGTCATCACGACGCCCTTGCCTGAAGCATCCAACGCCGCCTTCCGTTGGCGATACCAAGCGATGTCCTCTGAGCTCAGCAAGCCAAACTCTTCGGTGTTGTCCGCAGGATTCAGGTGGTCGTCATCCACAGGCGGCTGCCGGATAAGTGAGTCAAAGAAGTGAAACCCTTTTGGCATGCGGCCGCTGGGCGGGGCAGAGCGGTCACCTTCCGGATAAATGAGCAGGTCGCCATTCGCGTCCGTTGTCGTGTTAAAGTTCTCGGGCACCAGCACAGGTGTCCCGTCAAAGAGGGTGAAGGGTTTCCAGTCTCTGTTTTCAAACCCGAAAAGATTCTTGCGTGTTAGCAAACCTTCGACATCGATGCCGAGTTTTTCGGCCAACTCCGCGTCGACCTCGCCCAGCATCTGATAGGGCTCGATCACCTTCACGCGATAGGCCGGATCCGGGAGCAGCGCCTGGCGCAGGCGATGGACGGCTGCTACATGGATGCCGGTCACGGCTGTGCTTCCGAAGTCAACAGCCACGCGGTCGGGCTGCTGATGGTTCAACGTCATCTGCAAACGTTCTCTATGCGTCATACAAACCTCCTTGGCTATAACTTGATTTCTTTTTACCGCAAAGAACACAAAGATCTCAAAGATCAACTTCTAAATGTTTTGTCTTGTACTCAGGGTTAATCTGTTTTCTCTGTGTTCTTTGTGGTAAAAAGTTCTCAAACCGCGCAATCCATAGCTAAATTTTACTCCTTCGTTCGCTCCTGCCCAGAAGAGGCTGGGCACATCACGAGACTCGAATGTTATTATATTCGCACAAAGGCTGTAATAATGGAATGCCTTAAATTTCAAAAAACATATCTTAGATTACAAATATTCAAAAAAGCATGACGAGATATGCCTTGCATATAGAGGGGTAATTTGTTGAAATAAGCCAATGAAAAAAGGAGATATCGCCTACGATGGGGAAAAAGTGGAGTGGAATCAGCGGCATATCCATTCCGCCAATTCGACCTTTGGCCACGTCAGCTACAATCCCGGGGGATACTGCGGACCGCGCGTCCAGCGTGACTTCGAATTGGTGATGCTCTCTTCAGGTTCATGTTCGATGACGATTGACCAGGCGACCTTCCCCTTGCAGATCGACAAGGTCTATCTCTTTACACCGGGCCATCACGAACGGTTTGTTTTTTCTGAGACCCAGAAAACGCGCCATTTTTGGTGTAGCGTGGAGCCCTCCTCTTTGTCCCGTGAGATGAGACATGCTTTACTAGCTGCTACAGAAAAGGCGCTTACGCCCTCGGAGTGCTTCCACCGAATCATCTCCTCTGCGTTCATGCTCAGTATCACGGATTCGCCTGATGCTCAACAGGTGGTGGACCTTCTGGCCAAGGCGCTATTTGCAGAATTCCTGCATCTTGCAAAGCATGAAAAGAATCAGCCGGATCTCTTGATACGTCGGATCCTCCGCCACATGGAAGACCACTTTGCGGACGAAGCCTGCCTGCGTGAAGCGAAGCGTCTGTCCGGATACTCAGAAACGGCATTTATCTATAAAATCAAATACGTAACAGGTCAAACCCCCTCACGTTACCTGTGGCAGTTGCGTACCGAGAAGGGCATCCAGCTCCTCTCGGAGACAGGTCTTTCGATCTCGGAGATTGCTTATCGGTGCGGGTTTAAGAACCCTTTTCATTTTTCACGCAGTGTCCGCCGAATTCAGGGTGTCTCGCCCCGCGCGATCCGGCAGTCCGCGTGGAAATAATGGTTTCGTGTTTTAGCGCAAAAACCGCAATAAGAAGGGCGGTTATCTCGTCTGCCTCACGCTGAATACAGCACGGCAGAACGGATAACCGCCCAGATAAAACGAATTTCATTTTCATCAGCAAAAAACAAGTTTTTTGCTGATGAAAATTGAGTTGATTCCGCGCAAATGTTCGCTCCGCCGTCCATGTATTCATGGGTGAGGCGGGCGTGACATTTGCGCTATCCTTTGCGGCTTTTGCGATAGAATCTTAAAAAACCGTGAAGAACCCAAAAAAGTTTTGTTTTTTCAAGGCATTATGATATGTTAATTAAAACTAACCAAGGGAGGAGTTTCTCAAATGATTCTCAATCGTCGAAACATGTTGAAGGGACTTGCGTGCGCGGGTGCGCCGCTGATTTTGCCGTCAAGCGTCTGGGCTCAGGGAGCTAAGGCAAATGCGAAGATCCGTGTCGGATGCGTGGGCATGGGGACGCAGATGCGTGGCGTCATGGGCGGCTTCCGCTCAAATGACGGTGTTGAAGTCGTCGCGGTCTGCGACGTGGACACCACGCGCCGCACAGCCGCACTCGAATCCTTGAAGGCAGCCTATAAGAATGGCGGGCCTGAAGTCAAGGCCTACAATGATTATCGTGAATTGCTGGCGGACAAGTCGATTGATGTCGTCATTGTCGCGACGCCGGATCACTGGCATGCCATTGTCACCATCGAAGCCTTGAAGGCCGGCAAGGATGTCTATTGCGAGAAGCCGCTGACCCATAACATCAAAGAGGCGATCGCTGTCATGGATGCGGTGAAGAAATACAACCGCGTGTTGCAGACGGGTTCGATGCAGCGTTCCGCCAATCCGGAATTCCGAGTCGCAAGCGAATTGGTTCGGAACGATGTGCTCGGCAAGATCAAGACCATCGAGATTAACATCGGCGCTCCTGCGATTCCGTATGATTTGAAGGAAGAGACTATGGAGCCGGGACTTGACTGGGACAAGTGGTGCGGGCCAGCACCGTTGGTCGCGTATCATTCTCAGCTCTCGCCGCGCGGCGTGCACAAAGGATTCCCGAATTGGCGTCGTTATCGCGAATTTGCCACAGGCATGATCGGTGACTGGGGTGCGCATCACATTGACATCGCCCACTGGGGCATGGGCATGGATGACAGCGGTCCTGTTGAAATCCTGCCTTCCACAAATCCGAACAATACGGATGGCGTGTCGATGAAATATGCCAGCGGCGTGGTGCTCACACACATCGCCAAGGGCAACGGCCTGAAGTTCGTCGGTGAAAACGGCGAAGTGTATGCTGCCCGCGGCAAATTCCACCTCAAGCTGGACGGCAAGGATTTTGTCCGTTTCATTGACAAGGAGCAGGACAAGACGATCTCTTGCGAAGGTGCCTATACCAAGGCGAGCAAGACCTTCCTGAAGGATGCCAAGGTCAAGCTGGAAGTCAGCAAGAACCATGTCCGCAACTTCCTGGACTGTGTCAGGGATCGCAAGGCAAAGCCCATCACCAGCGAATTGGTCGGCGGCCATACGGCCATCGCCTGCCACTTGATGAGCCAGGCGTATTACAACAAGCAGCGCATGTGCTGGGATCCCAAGGCCTTCGCCTTCACGAACGGCACGGGCAACCCGGACTGGCTGACGCGCGCGTATCGCGGGGCTGTCCTCCCGACCGTATAATGTTTAGGTCACTACAACGAAAAAAGGCGCGCCCGTGCGGGTGCGCCTTTTTTTATGTACGATGTCGATAATTCTACCGCAAAAACCGCGAAAGATTGCACGGCTATAGGGGCCCGGCGGATCCGCACGGGTTCCATTAATCCGCCTCACCCGTGATCCGCCAAGGCTACGGCGGCCAGGCGTCGGCGTTCCCAGAGGATAAGGTGGCGGAGCCGTCCCGGCTCCGGCGGGCAAGATGCCCGCGCTCCTTTGAGGGCAGCAATAGAAAGGAGCGTGGGCGCCTGCCTCGCCGTAGCCTCAGCGTAGGCGGGTCCCGCCCGCATGAAAGAGGAGGGGCATTCTTGGCGACAGGGGGACAGACAAGAATGGCGCTAAGATAAGCGACGGCTCGCCAAAGTCTCGCCCTCCAACTTGCGGAGCTGTATTAAAGTGGAGGGCGAAGCTGTGCTGAGCCGCAAAAATACGGCCCGAACGTGCTTATCTTGGAGCCATTCCTATCTGTCCACCAGTTGCCCGTCTACCATGTTGCCGATATGAAAAGTTAGTGGCATTGGGCGAGGACGCCTATACGCCCAGGAGTTGCAATGAATCAAAACGCACCCGTTGTATAGGGTCTCGGTATTTTCCTGTAGCGCGGGATTTTTCAGTTGCGCTTTGTTTTCATCGATAGTAAAATCATCCCAATCTGCAACAGTTCAAATGATAAGGAAGGATTTAGGCATGTCTGCTGATTTACAGCCAATGAATGGGACAGTCAAAATAGACCTGGACTATTGCAACAAGATTAATCTGTCCGCCTATCAGAAGCGAATTCTGATTGTCCGCTCTCTGCGTCTCACCAATGCGACTGAGCAGGTTTTGGAGGGCGTGGTCTGTGTCATCTCCGCAGCACCGGCGATGATCTGTGCAAAGAAAGTCTTTATCGAACAGCTCCCGGCGGGGGCGGAATATGTTGTCCAGCAGGTGGATGTCGAGGCGGATTATGCCTTTATCACGCAGCTCTCGGATAAAGTGGTCGGGCAGGTGACGGTCTCTGTCTATCAAGGTGACGTACTCCTGGCGGAAAGCGCCTACCCCATGGAGGCTTATGCAGCAGACCAGTGGCTCGGCGCCTCTCTTTATCCGGAGTTGCTGTGCTCCTTCGTAACGCCGAACCTGGAGGTCATCTCGGGCTTAATGGGGGAGGTCGCCGTTGAGCTGGAGCGGTTGACAGCGTCGTCTGCGATTAACGGGTATCAGAGCCAGGACAAGAAGAGAGCCTACGCGATATGCACAGCGGCGTATCGAGCCGTCCTAAACTGGCAAATCAACTATGCCAATCCGCCTGCCTCCTTTGAAGGGCAGCGCATCCGTTTTGCGGATGCGATTTATAAATTCAGGCTGGGAACCTGCCTGGATACGACACTGCTTTTAGCCTCCGTAGTGGAGCAATGCGGGCTCCATCCTGTCATCATGCTCACGAAAGGGCACGCCTATTTAGGGTGCCACCTGAAAGACTTCTATTTTTCAGAACCCGTGGTGGCTGACTTACAAACCATTCGTAAGCTGGTGGGACTGGATGACTTCGTGGTCTTTGAGACGACCTGCGTGACGAAGGGCACCTCTTTTGAGAGCGCGGAAGCAGAGGCGAGGAGGGCTCACCTGAATGACGATGACGCGTTTGTCTTTGCTCTTGATGTGATGTGCGCCCGCAAATGTGGAATATTGCCCCTGCCATTGAAACGCAGCACAGACGGGATTGAGTTTAATCCGCCGGAGACGCAGAAGCGAAATACAGGCAAGGAGACCATCAGGGAACTGGAAACCGCGATTGAAGTGGAGGAACAGTCTGTCGCTGGCAATCGCATCATGCGCTGGCGGCAGAAGCTGCTTGACCTCTCCTTGCGTAACAGGCTGCTGAATGCGAAGGAGAACAACAAACAGTTCGTGCGGCTGCTGTGCCATGATATTTCGGCGCTTGAGGATAATCTCGCCTCGCGCCAGTCTTTTCAGATCTTGCCGTTTGGAAACCTCGTTCATTCGGATGAGCAGGAACTGCGGAACATGAGCCTGTTGAGCAAGCTGCAGATCACAGACGATATAAAAGCGCGAATTGAAAGTGAAATGAAGCAAGGCCGGCTCTTATCCCCCTTGTCGGAAGAGGTTCTCAAGGCCCGGCTCAAGGAGTTGTATCGTCAGGGCATAGCAGATATCGAAGAGGGCGGTGTGAATACCCTTTTTCTGGCGGCAGGTTTTTTGTCGCATCCCAATCCGAATCAACCGACCTCCTGCATCGCACCCATCATCCTCATTCCGATCCGACTTGAGCGGCCCTCCGGCAATCAGGCGGTGACCCTTTCACGGATGGACGATGAAGCGGTGATCAATGTGACGCTTCTTGAGTTGCTGCGCAAGGAGTTTAAGGTGAGCATCCCCGGCGTGGATCCCCTGCCGACCGATGACATGGGTGTCGATGTGAAGAAGGTGATGCAGATCTTCCGGCAGGCCCTGTGCGATGTGAAGGGGTGCGAAGTGCTTGAAGAGATTGCACTCGGGCGATTTTCCTTCAACAAGTTCATCATGTGGAATGACCTGACGGCACGCGAGGAAATCCTGAAAAACAATGAAATCGTAAGGCATCTCGTATCCGGCGAAGCCATGTTTGACGATGGCGTGGAGGTCTTTGACCCGAAAGATGTTGATTCCAATCTGGTGTATTCGGATCTCTTTTGCCCTGTCAGCGCAGACTCCTCGCAAGTCGCGGCCGTCATATACTCGGGCATGGACAAGAATTTTGTGCTCCATGGTCCGCCCGGGACAGGGAAGTCGCAAACGATCACCAACATCATCGCCCATAACCTCGCCAGGGGTAAGAAAGTCCTTTTTGTCTCAGAAAAGAAGGCGGCGCTTGACGTGGTCTATCGTCGGCTCAGCCAGATCGGGCTGCAGCCGTTCTGCCTTGAATTGCACTCCAACAAGACGGGCAAGGCGGATGTGCTGAAGCAGTTTTCCGAAGTCCTTGAGCTGCCGGAGATGGGTGCGCCCCAGGGATGGGACGCGACAGTCACGGAACTGGCAAAACTTCGGCAGGCGCTTCATTTATATACGACAGACCTGCATCACGTTTATCCGAACAGGTTGTCGGCATACGACTGCTTTGCCAGGGTCATGAGCTGCGCGCAGGGAGCGTGGATTGACGGATGGTTTTCGTGTGACCTGCTAACCGACACGACCGAGCAGTATGAAGAGAGAAAAGCATTTGCTGCGGATCTGGGGCAGGCCTACCGGTATGTGTCCGAAGCGGCTCAGCAGGCCTTTTCGGGGCTTGCCACCTTTGAGTGGAACCCGCAAGTCGAGCGGGAATTCAAGATGCGTGCAGAAGGGCTCCGGGATTGTGCGAGAGCGCTGGCAAAGGTCTTTCAGCCCCATGCGACCACGCTTGGACTTCCAGCGGAGGAGACGGGGTTAAAGAGGGTTTATGAGGTCGCTGCTCTTTTTGAGGTGCTGAAAGACTCAGAAGCGATCCCGTCGGATTTCATATCACAGGACTTTGCCTCAAACAGGGTGGAACTGGAGCGAGCCATTGGCAATGCCCTCCAGTTTGTAAAGGCGAGGGATGAGCTGGCTCCCTACAATCTGGATGCACTGGCCGCTGTGGACTGGGATTCGGTCCTGTCGCGCATCACAAAAAATGGCCAGGCCTCATTCCTCGTGAGGTTCATGAGGAACTGGCAGCTGGTTCGGGAACTGAAGCATATCAAGAAGCTGGGGGCTGATAAACTCTCGCTCACAGAGCTGAAGGCGAAGGCGGTCATCTGTAAAGCCTATGTCGGTCATGCCCGGCAATTTAAGGAAGACGCTTCTTATTTGCAGCGTAAAATGGGCGGGATATGGAAGGGGGAGGGGACGGACTGGAAGCAGGTCAAATCCGTTTTTGACAGGTCGAGCATGTTTTTTGATGCGCTCGCGGCTTGTTGCGGGAACAGTCAGGCGCAACTGGCCTCCAGCTGTGAGAAGCTTGCCCTCCTGTTGCCGCGTTGCCAGGAACTCTATGGCCCCGGACGGACTGAGCGAGAAAAGCTCAATCAATTTTTATCCGCCTTCAACCAGTTCGCGGAAGCTTTGGAGTCATTCAATGACCGGTACGGTTGCATTGCAACCATCACGGACGAGCAGACGCTGGACAAGGTGGAGCTGCGGATGGGCCAACTGCTGCTGCATCTGAACAGCCTTCGGCATTTCTGTATATGGCAAGGGCATAAGGACAAGGCGCTGAACAGCGGCATGGGTGAGGTTCTTCATAAGTTGCAGACACTCGATGGATTTGCGCAAAAAATGACTGAGCTTTTTGATTATGCCTATTGCCAGAAGATGCTTGATCAGATCCTGTCGGCAAGCCAGACGCTCAGTCAGTTTGTGGGAGAGACGCGAGACACGCAGGTCAAGCGTTTTGCTGAGGTGGATCACCTCTATGCGGAGTGCACGAAAAAGATGATTATCGCGCAGCTCTCGCAGCGCCTTCCCAGGCGGATAAACGGTAATATACCGAACACGTCGGAGCTGGGCATCTTGAAGAGGGAGTGCGCAAAACGCGCGCGACACATGCCTGTGCGCAAGTTGCTGTCACAAATCCCCACGCTGGCCAAGACGCTGAAACCCTGTTTCCTGATGAGCCCGCTGTCGGTCGCGCAGTACTTGCCGCCGGATATGGAGGGCTTTGACCTCATCGTCTTTGACGAAGCCTCGCAGATACCGGTGTGGGATGCGATTGGTGTCATTGCCCGAGGGAAGCAGCTCGTCGTTGTGGGCGATCCGAAACAGATGCCACCGACGAACTTTTTCCAGAAGGGAGAGGCTGACGATGAAGCAGGGCAAGGCGATGAAGAGTTCATGGATGATCTGGAGAGTATCTTGGATGAGTGTATTGCGGCTGATATCCATCCTGTCTATCTGAACTGGCATTATCGCAGCAGACATGAATCCCTTATTACGTTTAGTAATAAGCATTACTACGACAATCGCTTGTTTACATTTCCTTCTGCCTCCAATCATCCGCATTTCGGGGTCAAGTTGGTTCATGTGAAAGATGGCTATTATGATCGGGTCTCGACACGGACCAATCGACGTGAGGCAGAGGAAATTGTCAGCAATATTCTGGAAAGGGCCAGGGATTCGGTGCTCTGTAAAAAGAGCGTCGGTATTGTGACTTTCAGTATTGTACAGCGCCAGCTTATCGAAGATCTGCTTGATGAGGCAAGAGAGAAGCATCCGGAGTTGGACACCTTCTTGGAGGAGGCATCAAAGCTCGAACCTTTGTTTGTCAAAAATCTTGAAAACGTTCAGGGTGACGAGCGTGATGTGATCCTCTTTTCAGTTTGCTATGGTGCTGATCGCCAGGGCAAATTCTTCATGAATTTTGGGCCGTTAAATCGCGAGGGGGGGGAGCGCCGCCTTAATGTTGCGATTACCCGTGCAAAAGAGCAGGTGATCGTGTTTAGTTCAATACTCAGCAAGGATATTGATTTGGATCGGACCATGGCGATCGGTGCCCAGCATTTGAAGGAGTTCCTGGAGTACGCGGAGAAAACGACAACTGTCCAAATAGGGAACACCGTTGCAGCCACACAAGAGGATCTGTTTGTGGCCTCCGTTGTCCAGTTCCTTGAACAAGAAGGGTATCAGGTGCGGCGCAATGTCGGAAACTCCGAATGTCGCATAGCAGCGGCCATTGTTCATCCAGACGATCCTGGCGCTTACCTGCTCGGCATTGAGTGTGACGGGGCGGGTTATATGAGCCAGCTTACAGCACGGGATCGTGATATCTTACGTCGTGCTGTCCTGCAGGGACTCAACTGGACGATCTATCGGATGTGGATTGCCGACTGGTGGCATGACCGCGAGCGAGCACGTCAGAGGCTGTTGGCCGTTGTCAAGGATGCGGAGAAGGGGTTGTTGAAGATGCCTGCCGCTCCTGTTCTAAAAGAGGCTGACAAACAATCGTTGGAGGTTTCGAAACCGCAGCCGCTGTCTGCCCGAAAATCCTTGGCCAGCGCGTATAAGGTGTGGTCGAAAAAACGTAGTCAGCAGCAGGATTTCTTTTATGAGCCCAGGGCGATACCGCTCATCACGCAGCAACTGAGCGAGATTATTGACATCGAGGCTCCGATTTGTGAGCCCCTTCTGCGAAGGCGTCTGCTCCAGCACTGGGAGTTCGGGAGGGCAGGCGAGCGTATCCAGGCGGTGATTTCCCGGTGTTTGCCTGCTGACGTGACGGTCACTGCGCTAGGCGACGAGAACGTGTATTGGTCCAGCCGAGTCTCAGCAAACAACTACGTGCAGTATCGCAACCGCGTGGATGAAGACACTGAAAAGCGTGAGATTGCCGAAATTCCGCCTGAAGAGCTTGCAAATGCGATGCATGAAATATTATTGGAATTGCACTCCTGCCCAGAGGATGCACTCTTTTCAGAAACGATCAAAGTGTTTGGATTCCGAATGGTGACAGAAAGTGCGCGCAATCGACTCCAGACGGCCATGGCGTGGTTACGGAAGAGCGGAAGAATTTAGAGCCTTTTCTTATGCCATCTTGATGATGCCGCGCTGAAGGGCGGTTTTGACAGCTTCGGTGCGGTTGGTGGCGCCGAGTTTCTCAAAGATGATGGTGTTATAGAAGCGTATCGTCTTTTCGCTGAGGCGAGTCGTGTCGGAGATTTCTTTATTGGAGAGGCCTTTTGCCATCAATGTGAGCACTTCGAGTTGGCGCGAGGAGAGTCCCTGCTGGTGTTCGCGCCGTTCAATTTGCTGTAGGATGTTTTTAGGGAAGACAGTCTTGCCGCTCTGCACGGCCCGCACCGCCTCGATGATGGTATCAGGCTGCGCGCTTTTCATGATGTAGCCGGAGGCGCCCAGATGAAAGGCTTGATAGATATCCTCTTCCGTGTCTGACATGGTCAGCATGATCACTTTGATGGACGGGTATTCCGTGCGCAATAATTTGAGTAGGTCAATGCCAGTGCTATCCGGCATCCGGATGTCGAGCAGGATAATGTCCGGTTTTTCGGTTTTGAGCCGGGCGAGCGCCTGTTTCTGGTTCTCGGCCTCTGACAGGACAATGATGTCCGGTGTGAGCTGGAAGGCCATACGCAGGCCCATGCGCACGATGTTGTGGTCATCAATCAGCATGACATTGATCATGACGGCCTCCTGTTTTTCGGGAGCGGGAAGGTCAGGATGACGCGTGTCCCGTGTCCAGGCTCACTCTCGATTTGAAAGAGGCCGTCAATCCTGCGCATGCGCTCTTTCATGCCGATTAAGCCATAATGGCCTGTGGAGGGAAAAGGAGTCGAGGCGGATTCGAACCCTTTCCCGTTGTCATCAATGGTGATTTGAAAGCCCTCCTGCGCAGGCGAGGCGGTGATCACGATTTCGGTTGCCTCAGCATGCTTCACGATGTTGGTGATGGATTCCTTGATGACCGCCAGAAGTTGGGTGGAACTGGACTCCGGAATATCTTTGGGCAACAGATCGAGCCTGCAGGTCAAGGTGTGTTCAGGGATACTGGGAGCCAAGGCTGCAATGGCTTGATCAAGCGAGGTTCCTTTGATGGTTGCTGCGCGGAGGTCCCAGACAGAGGTGCGCAACATGGCATGTGCATCCTCCAGGGCTTGCCGGGTGATTTGCAAGAAGCCCGCGACTTTTCCCGGTGCGGCCTCTGTGGCCTTCAAGGCGCTTTGGACTTGAAGGCTGATGCCAGCCAAGTTTTGCTGGAGTGTATCATGCAAGTCAGCGGCAATGCGCTTGCGCTCTGCCAGCAGGAGGTCCATGTCATGCTGGCGCTGCTTCTGCTTGCTGATCCGGATGCGAAGTCCGATGATGATGCCGATCATCAGCAAGAGCAACAGGGCGGTTGTGATCTGCAGTCCTATTTCACGCTGGCGTGTGAGCCATGGCCCGCCCGGCAAGATCTGGATGTCAGTGGTGTCACGCAACAAGAGTTTCCAGGACTGAGGAAAGTTCTCGCGCTGATCCACGGTGCGATGAAAGACGAGGATCCCTGTGATCTTGACAGGCTGACTTTTGGGAAGCCTTTCTACAAAGGACGGCACATTGTTTCGTTCTTCGAGAAGCGCACTATAAACAGAGCCTTCGGCAAGGAAGAGGATGTTCCTCTGGCCTTCAACCGGTTCGCCCGCCTGTACGATCTCCCCCCCTATTTGCACGACCCTTCCGTCAAGGTCCAGAGTGGCGGCGCCTGGGCTGGGTTGCTTGCTTGCGGCAATAATATCGGGCGAGAGGACGAGCGGCTCCGGAGGTGCGCGCGTCCCTGTTTTCCGGATCAGCGCTTCGTTCAATTCTGCGAAACAGTCTCCCATGGCCGGGAACCCGACAGCATCTATCACGGCCCCTGCCTGAAGCGGCGACTCCTCGTGCGTATTGATTTTGAGCGCATGGTCCCCCTCTTGGATGTAAAGTGCGCTCCCCGTGGAGTAGGTCACAATGCCGCTGACGCGCCTCCGGTGGCCATCCCTGTAGCCGTCGCTGACGGGGAGCATCTCATTGAGCCGGGTGAGGGGCCGGCGGAAGGGGTCTTCGGGGGAGGGCTTCAGCACCACGATGTCATTCGTTCCTGAGACATGGAGGCGGATCCCGAGAAATTCAGCCCGCTGGTTGTAAAAGGGCGAGAGACAGCCGCTGATCATGATTTCCGCGTCGACATACTGTTGCGAAGCTGGCAGGGTGGACGGCATCTGGACTTCCGCAGTAAAGAGGCCATCGGGAGTCATGATGTTCATCTGGACAAAGTGCGAATGGGTGAGCCCGGAGGTTGCGATTTTAAATGTTTGCGGGACGCCTTGCAGGGAGATGAGCGGATTGTTCTGGCTGATCGGACGGAGGTCCGCAAGTCGTTTAACCGGAGGGGAGGGAAGCTTCTGATGTCCCATGTGCCGGATCTCGGACGCCTGGACGCCAGGGACAAGGCGTCCGGCGGATGTCGTGCCGATAATCTCAAGCACGTCGCCGACGTTGATCGCACGCGGAGGCCGCGCGGAGGGGCGGATAAAAAGAGCCATGTCCGTTGGGTCATCGAGCGCCGCAAGGGTAAAGGGCGCATCCGCCCAGTCGAAGCGATGCGCAACGATACCGGTCAGCCGGACCGGAAGCCCCTTGCCTGCTTCGATACGCGACAGTTGCTTGACGGCACGAATCGTCGTGAGGTCTTCCGCCTGAGCAGAACACCAGCCCGTGACCATCACAAAAACCAGCATCAATCTTTTCATCGTTATAGCAAACCCAAGAAACTGGAGGGTGAGGCTGTGCCGAACCGTGCAAACGACTGTCACTTTTCCGGCTCGCCACAGTCTCGCCCTCCAACGTACGCTCGACACACGCCATAGGTCTGGAGGGTGAGGCTGTGCCGAACCGTGCAAATGACTGTCAATGTTTCGGCCCGCCATCCGGCGGCTGCCGGACCCTCCAGAAACATCATTCCAACATTCCATTCAAGTTATCAAAACATTTTTTATATTGTCATATTGCCTACCCGAAGGCAACTCTTGATTATCGTATTTCACGACAGACAATTCTCCGTATTGCTGGATTGCAAAAAATGAGGTATAGTAAAAACCCAAAGATTTAATTCGATGTTAAGGTAGGGGGGATCACTGTTATGCGCGGGAGAGTAAAGCAGGGGAATTGCTTTTTCAAAATCGTGTGCTATACGGTACTGGCTTTCGGGTCGGCAACAAGTGATGCGCGCGAGGCGCTGTCTAATAATCCTAATCTTTCTCCTGCGGCGCGGAAGGCGATTGAGGCGGATTGGCAGCGGCAGGAGAAGGTGACGCGGCAGGTTGCGGCCACTTCGCCGGCGGCTCTTGACGGGCTCCTCATGCGTGGTCGGCTGATGTGTACGGATATGGAGGAGCTGGGCGGCAACGCGGCAGTGAAGGCGGCGCGCGAGAAGCTGGAGGAGATCAACGCGGCACGCGACAAGCTTGTCGCTGACCATTGTCCGGCAGGGGACGCCTGGCTGAAACCTTATCTGGAATTGCGCTGGGCGCTCCGTGCGCTGGCCTTCAGTAATCCACGGCTGGACTTCGCCAGCCTGGTGTTTGTCAAGCGGCGCTGGCCGTCGATCAACCACCAGTGCTCGCATCGTGTCGGCGAGGCGCAGGCAGGCGGGGCGAGCCTCTGCATCCTGACAGGGCTGCATCCTGACGGTTCAGTCAGGGAGCTTCTGGATGCGGACCATGCCCGCGGCGGGGTCGGGCGGCCGGATCTCTCGTTTGATGCGAAGCAACTGGTCTTCCCGTATGCCGAACCGCGTATGGGCGGTACTATGAACTACGGCTATGGCCAGCCCGGTGTCCGCGGCGGTAAATGTCTGATGTATGATATCTGGACAATCAATATCGATGGGACAGGCCTGAAGAATCTCACCCGTGCGCCCGGCTATGAGGACACGGAGCCGTGTTTTCTTCCGGACGGGCGGATCGCCTTTACGTCGTCCAGGTCCGGTCGCCTTGTGCAGTGCGGCAACTGGGCGCTGGTCTGCGGCATCTACTCTATGAAGGCCGACGGATCCGACGTGCGTCAGGTGACGGAGCCTAAGGAGGGCGAATTTTATCCGAGCATGCTGGACGACGGACGGCTCATCTACACCCGGTGGGACTATGTGATGAAGGGATATAATGTGATCCAGCAGGTGTGGGCTGTGAACCCGGATGGCACGAGATCCCAGCTCTATTACGGCGACTGGTTCTCCTTCTCCAAAGGGCCCATCGCCTTATTCGAAGCGCGCCAGGTTCCGGGGAGCCGCAAACTCATGGCCACCGGAGCAGCGCATCACAATTCAGGGGTAGGACCGCTGATGCTGGTCGATCCGGCCAAGAACCGGGGGACGCTCGACTCCATGATCAACGTGACTCCGGAAGTCGCGTATCCGGAAACCGGCGCGCTGGGAAATGAAGTGGAGCAGCCGGAGCTGACCTACAAGGCGCTGCCCAACACAGGCTGGTATACGTCGCCCTGGCCCCTTTCCGAAAAACATTTCTTATGCGTGTACTCCTTCGACGCGAACAATACATCGGCGTTTGGCTATGGGATTTACCTGCAGGATATCCATGGGAACAAGGAGCTGATTTACCGGGGAAGCGATTTCTCGTGCTATGCGCCCATGCCGCTGAAGCCCAGGCCGCGGCCGAAGGAGTTGCCGGATACGGTGAAGGGGCATGATCCGCAGGCGCCCGGGACGCTGATCGTGACGGATATCTACAAGGGGCTGATTGGCGTGAAACCGGGCGAGGTTAAATTCCTGCGCGTGCTGGAAACGCACCCCAAGATTATTGAGACCACGCCCCAGCGGGTTGACATGGGTGTGAACTGCGGGTGGGATGCGCGCGGGGTCCTGGGCACGGTTCCGGTGGAGGAGGATGGCTCAGCCTGTTTCCTGGCGCCCTCGAACCGGCAGCTCTTCTTTGAAGCGCTTGACAAAGATCATCTGGAAATTCGGCGCATGCGGAATTTCATGAACCTCATGCCCGGCGAGACTGTGGGGTGCGTGGGGTGCCATGAGTCGTACTCCTCGGCAGCGAACCCTTCTGCGACAGAGGGGCTCATGGCCTTGAAACGCGCGCCTTCGAAGATCACGCCGCCTGCATGGGGCACGGACGGGCTTGCCTTTCCGAGGGTCGTGCAGCCGGTCCTGGACCGCCTGTGTGTCAAGTGTCATGACGGGGAGAAGGGCAAGGATAAGAGTTTTGATCTGCGGGGCTTGAAATGGGTGAAGGCTCCGGGGCCCCACGACCCGGACCAGGGGCCTCAGCATCTGGTCAGCGACGCGTTCCTGAAGTTGCTGGACTATGTGTCGTACGTCCGTGTCGGCGGGTATCACGGGCCGAAGCTTCCGTTGCAGGCGTTCAAGACAGGCTCCCATGAGAGCCGGCTGATGCAGGTCCTGGCCAAGGGGCATCACGGGTTGACGCTGGCTGCAGACGACTGGCAGGCGCTGGCCTGCTGGATTGACTGCAACGCGCCGTTCTATGGAGACTGGCAAAACATCATTGTGGGGCCAGGGGCAGGTGCGGAGGTGCTGCGTGAGCTGACGGACGTGGACAAAGCGCTGATCAATACCCGGGTGCGGCAGTTGAACAGCCAGAGCAAGGAGAAGGGACGGCTGGTCGGGTATCTGGCTGGCGGGTTGCAGGCAAGCTCCGACCTGGATAAGAATATTGTCTTCTCTCAGGTGCAGGGGCAAGGGTGGACGTGTCCAGAAATGCAGAAGGTGGAGAAGCTGCCGCCGACCCAGCGGGCTCTGGCCTTCAGCAATGTCAGTCTGAAGTTTGAGGTCAAGGGGCTGGATCCGACGAAACGTTATGTTCTTGGGCTGACCTGGTGGGATTACAACAATGCCCAGCGGATGCAAAGCATTTCGTGCAAGGGCAGAAAAGAGGCAAGAAGCATTAAATTGCTGGATACCACCCTGCTGCCGAATTACACGGCTGGACGGCAGTTGCCTGGCACCGTGACACTGGAGATCCCGCAGGAACTTTCGCGGCAGAGCGAGCTTTCGCTGACGATACAGAAAGAGGGCGGCGCCAATGCAGTCGTCAGCGAGCTCTGGCTGGAAGAACGTGTTGCTGAAACAAACAAGTAGAGGGGGCGCTCATCGTTGGACAAATGAACAAGCTCTATTTCTGGCTCTTCACGGTTTCTAGAAAAAATATCTTCGTGTTTTACCACAGAGAACACAAAGAGCGCAAAGAAAGAAAAAACTTTAGAACTTTAGAACTCTCGAACTTTAGAACTTCCCCTCCCCCCTTCCATACCGACAATTGTCCGTATTGCTGGAGTGAGATAAATGCGGTACAGTAAAAATCAATGTTAGGTGCGGACATCAGGAGAGGAATCAACGCTATGCGCGATTGGCGAATGCTGGGGGGTTATTGTTTGAAGCATGAAATCTTCCGTGTGGGTTTTGCAATCATTGTTTTTGGAGCAGGTGCGAGCCATGCGCGGGAGGCGCCGACGCGCGCACCTGAAAGGCTTCCACTCTCCCGGGCGGAGGTGAAGGAATATGTTGAGGTCGAGAAGCTCGCGAGCGTCAAGCTGACCGAATACCAGGGCGTCTATCGAAGAGCGGAGGGCGACCTGAAAAACGTGATCAAGCAGAAGGCGTCACCCGAGGCTGTCAGCGCGAAAGAGGCAGCGCTGAAGAGGGCCGCTCTGGAGACCGAGCTCTATCTGGAGGTCTTGAACAGTTGGAGGCAGGTCATCCGCAACATGGACAAGCCTTATAAGCCCTTGGGTGTTGACTGGACTAATTCGATGGATGTCGCGATAGCCCTTCCACTGCCGAAGGACGTGGCGCAACGCAAGACAGAGTTTGAGAACCGTCATGCGCCTGCTGAGGTCAAGAAGCTGGCGGACCGCTTTTTCAATGAGCTGAACCTGGACGCCAAGGGGGAGGCGCCAGGCGCCCAAAAATCAGTTGAACTCTACAAAGCGGGTCACTATGAGGCGGCCTTTGATGCGTTCCGTGATTATTTCATCGACCGGCTGGCGCATCCTGAAAAATATGGGCTGCCAACGTCGGTCTTTATCCTGGATGACCGTCCAGCGGTGATGACACCGCAAATCCGCCAGAGCTGGGTTGATGACGCCATGAAAGGCATCGCGTCAATCCCCAACAAAGCGAAGCCAGGCGAGGTGATGAAAATCAAGTTCTCTGAACCCTTCCAGGTGAGTTATGCCTACCTGCCGTTTGACAATCTGAAGGAGCGCCTGGAGAGCCGCGACAAGAAGGTGCGTGAAGAGGCGGATATGTGGTGGCAGATGGTGCAGAATTGGAATCTGCTTGAAATTCTGGGCGGCTCAGGGGACGGCCTGCGCAACTGGCTGATCGATGCGTATGATGCAACAGGCGATGTGCGTTACCTGAACACGTATGCCGCGTATACGGATGCCTGGTCGATGTTTATGCAGCGCGATGTGAATGGCTGCCCGGAAAACCTGCGCTACTACCACACGCTCATGCCGCGCATTTTGGTGCAGTACCTGACGCGCCTGCGCGTGATGGCACTGGCGCATCCAGACATGATCAAGCAGTATCCCTCTCAGACGCTGGCCAGAGCCTTGATGACCGGCATGGATGAATATCTCTCCCCGCATATCCTCCATGCGCGCTGGAGCCGCTTCAACTGGAACATCATGGGGATGGGCTTCAACATGCGCGCAAGCTTACTGCTCTCGGATTTCAAAGCAGGTCAGTGGGTCGGCCGCGAGAATGCGCGCGTCATACAGAACTACATGACCTTCTCCCTGCTTCCGGACGGGGCCTATATCGAGTACTCGGATGAAGGTCATCAGGGCATCTGGTCGCAGCGCATCTCGGAAGTCTACGACTTGGCGCGTACGACGCGTCCGGAGTGGTTTGATGCGAGTTTCGAAGCGTGGATGCGCGAGAGCCTCACCCGCGACGCCTCCTTCCTGGTGCGGCATCTGAAACAGGACGGCTTCCGCCACCGTGACAAGGTGCGCAGCAACAAAGGCTCCATCGTTGGCAAGCAGATGTGGAGCTATGGCCGGCAGTCCCTCGATCTCCAGGTGCCTTGGGTAACCGACTCGCCAGGCGAGTTGAACCGCATGATCGAGACCGTCTATCGCAACAACGACGCACTGCTGCCGCGACACACCTCGGATGTCCTTCCGTATGTGGGGGAATTTCTGTTCCGGGGTGGCTGGAAAAAGACGGATCCATTCTTCTACATGCATTCCGGACCTGTCCCCAACTCGAATGCGAATGAGGATATCAATGGCTTCAAGCTGCATAATTACGGTCTGCAACTGGTGATCGGGCAGCCCGTCTATGTGGATGGCCGTACACAGAACGGACATTACTCCTGCGTGGACAATCCAGGCGGCAAGACAGAATTTCTGGTGTACAGTGATGGTCTGCCCATGAAGGGCCGCTCTCACACAAGCGAACACTTTGATTTGGGTGAGGGCATCTATGAAGGCGCGTATGAAGAGCGCGCAGGCCGTCTCTATTGGTCAGTCTTCCAGTTTAATGGTTTTGATATGGCCTCACGGCAAAAAAGTATCGGCAAACTGGCGGTGCTGGATGTGACGCATCTGAGGCAAGTCGTCTATGTGCGCAAATTGGATGCATGGGTCGTAATTGATCGCATGAAGGCAAAAGGCCAGCATGCGTATGAGGCCCCGTATGAAATCTTTACGCCAGCTCGAAAGGAGGAACTCAAAGAACTCAAGGATCCCGGACGCATCGCCATTGATCCAGGTCAGTTTACGATTCGCACGCGCAACATCAATTATCCGAACACCGTGATTCACCAGTTCAGCGAAGCCTCCCTGAACTACTCCTTTGATCCGAGCTTGAAGCCGCTCGGCAACCAGAAAGAAGCGGAGCTGGCCGCACTGGATAAGGCGTGGGGACTGAACAATGAGTATACCAAGGGGCTCCTGCCCTTTACGCGCCGCGTCATCGCCTCCTGGGAAGGAGAGGGTGATCAGGTGCTGATCTCCCTCCTCACCACCACGCAGACGAACGAAGCGTCACGCGTTAAAATAGTTGAGCGCAAAGGAACGTCTTTTGTGGCGCAGTTCGGGAGTCATGTCTGGCTGAAGGTCGTTGCAGGCGTGAAGCCCTTCAACTGGGGGCCGGACAAGAAGATACAGGTGGATACGGCAGTGACAGTGCGTTCAGGCACGAATGAGCACTCCATCATCCTCGGTCCGGAATCCAGTGCGGAAATGAGCAACCTGCACGTCGTCCGCAAGATATATGCGCCGATCCTGCCCGTGCAGTTCAGTGCGCCAGCAGATCACTTTGTCGAGGAGATGCAAGTCAAGCTGACCTGCGCGACGCCTGGCACCCGCATCCTCTACACACTGGATGGCAAGGAGCCAACGCTCCAGTCCAAAGAATATGGAGAGCCCGTGACACTGAAAAAGAGCGCGACCCTCCGCGCACTAGCTGTGCGGGACGGCGCAACAGACAATGACGATGCGTATGATCCCGGGTATCGGACATTGCCTGTCCGTGCAACGTTCCGCAAACAAGCGCTTCAGGCTGCGATCTCAAAGCCTGTCACAACGGGTTATGCCTGGCGCTATGCCGAAGGCCAGCCCTTTGCCCTCTTGGCCAAAAGCGGCTTTCTCGCGCCTCAGAAGCAAGGAAAAACGGAAAAGCTCTTGGATGTATCGATGCACACGCCGGGCAAGGCCTTCAGTGTGACCTACGAAGGGATGTTCAGCGCGTCACAAGACGGGGTCTATACCTTCCATGCGCCGCGCGAGTTCGTCTATCCGGATCAAGACCCTGGCTATGACCTGCGCGTCTTCGTGGACGGACAGGAATGGTGGCCCAGTTACCAGCGCTTCAACTTGGGGTCGTGGTCTACGGCATTGGCCAAGGGGCCGCACACGTTGAAGGTCATTTTCACAGATCTGCGTACAATCCCCTACAAACATGAGACCTGGCGCAACTTCCCCAATCCCGCCCTGCTCTGGAAGGGCACCACGCCTGTTCTGGAGCTGACTCAGCCGGATGGCAAACGAGTGACACTTTAGTGTAGGAATGGACTACGGACATTTGTCCGTATTGTTGGAATTCCGAAAAAAGAATATAGTACGAGTCAAATGCGCAGAACACGCCTAGTCCGGGAAACCCTTTGATGTGCTGTGCGCGTTCAGGAAACAAGAGAGAGGAATTGAAAGATGAAAAAGATTAGTGTAGCGCTGTTCATGCTTGTGGCATCGATGGCCTGTTGTGCGAAGGATCTGCAATGGCAGGGCGGAGCCGTTTCGTTCTGGAACACGACAGGGACGAACTGGGCAGACCACACCAGCAGTGATCTGTTATGGGATTCAGAAAACGGAGCCACCAACAACGCCCTGTTCAGCACCAAGGCGAGCGTGACACTTCAAGAGGCTGTGACCGCAAAAAAAATAGAGGCAACAACCAGCCTTGACATCCTTGGTAGCAAGCAATTGACGGTCAGTGAAATCAGTGCAGGAAATCGGTCGACCGTCATGTTGAACACGCCGATGGCAAGCGATGCGAAGATTGATAAGACAGGGCTGGGTTCTCTGACGCTGATATCCTCTCCGTCCGTAACCTTTACAAATGATAGTCCTGTTGTCGTCCGAGAAGGGAGTGTCCAGCTTCGCACGATGCAGCCGCTTCCCACCTCGGGTCTGGTCTGTCAGTTGGATGCCTCGAACCTCAGCAGCGTTTTTACCAATGCGAGCAATCTGGTGACCAATTGGGTCTCGACAATCGGCGGACATAGCTTTACCCAGCGCGTGGCAGGACTTTGTCCGACTTACAACCCGAACGGCATGGGTGGCCGTGGGGCGGTCAAATTCGCGGACGATTGTCTAGCAATCAACAATCAGATTAAGGTATACACCCTCTTTTTTGTCCTAACGCGTGAGAATGTGCCCGCATATAAGCGGTTATGTGGAAAGATGGGGCCTGGAACTTTAAATTCTGGCGATGGTATGTACACCATGAATAATGCGACCACTTGGCGTTGGAATATGGGGGCTGGGTGGATGTACACAGGATTTAGCGGAAAATTTTTCCTGTATGGCATATCCGGTGACCGGGCTGTTCAGCCGGGAACCCCTCAACTGTTGATGCTGGAACGTGAAGCTGCGTCTGTTGAGACGTCTGGTATTGTGTTGGGGGTGGGATCCTTTGCGTATCAAGGAATAAAGGAGGGTATCTCTGCCGATATTAATGAAATGCTTATATATGATCGCGCCTTGACAACCTCAGAGCGCCGTGAGGTCGAACGTTATCTTGCCGATAAATGGTGGGGGGCTGATGAGGCCATTCCGCTTTCCGTCAATCCGATGGTCGCCAGTTCAACCAACATTCTGTCAAAAAACGATCTGACGTTGGCCTCTCTTTCACAGCTTGACCTCTATGGCAACAGCCAGTCCTTCACCTCGCTGCAGGGCGAAGGCACGCTCGTAAACTCGGCAACTTCTCGCGTCTCAACCATCACGCTTCAAAGTCCGACAAACATGACGCTGACGACACATCTTTCCCTTAATACCAAATTAGTGAAGGACGACACGACCACGTGGCGGATCGCTGAATCCGGGAGCTATGCGCAGACAGAGGTCAGAGCTGGAGAGATCATTCTTGAAAAAGTGGCGGTTCCGAAGAGTGGCTTGCTCTATCATCTGGACGCAAACATGACGAATTCGATCTCTTTGGGTACAGGCACGGATGTGGCGGAGTGGCGTGATACACTGGGGATCCGTCCGTTTACACAGGCCACGGCTGTGAATCGTCCAACCTATACGGTTCCTACTGAATCTTCCAATGGCTATCTCTCCTTTGGCGCAAGCGGTGCGACCAAGTTGACCAATGCGCTTCCTGCAGTTACAAAGACCGTCGTCATTGTTAACCGTCCGACGAGTACGAGCATTAACCTGGCTGGCCTCTTTGGGGTCGATAATGTGGATGACGGGATCCGCCAATATAATATGACATCCTCCTGGCAATGGGGCTATAAGACCTTCCTTGCCAACGGGAACACCGCGCATAAAGACGGGACTGCTTATATAACAGGCAATGTTGGTTTTACCCTCAATCAATGGCATGTGCTGATTGTTGACCGGGCAGCCGTTTCGGATGTGGCATGTACCATGAAGACCGCGATAGGAGGACATCAAGCAGCTGCCTACTTTAAGGGAGACATTGGAGAGGTGCTGGTCTACAATCGTTCCTTGAGCACGCCGGAACGACGTAGCCTTGAAGCCTATTTGGGGACAAAGTGGGGGTTAACCATCAACGGGAATCCTTCGAGCACAGCTGGAACATTGCCGTTTATGACGGATCTCACAGTCCACACGAACGCCTCTGTCAACCTGAACGGTGTAACGCAGTATGTGGCCTCTGTGACCTGCGGTGGACAGATCACCAATGGCACGTTGAGTGTAACAAGCGGGAACGTCTCCGTCATGAAGGGCGGTGCGACGATGCCGGGAACAGCATTTACCGCAAGTCAAGTCATGACCGTGGTCATGCAGTCAACAGATGCATTGACACTGCTGGGGGATGCAGATATCAGCAATACGACCTTCAGCTTCTCTGATGTGGGATCCATTCCGCTCGGTGTGACCTTTACACTGGTCTCCAGCACAGGAACCCTGACGGCCGGAGCATTAAATAGTTTAATTACAACCTCTTTGCCGCCTTCCCGTCTGTGGGTCGTGCGTAAGATCGGAAACGCTGTCATAGTCACTTTGGCGCCGAAAGGTACGATGATCACATTCCAATAAGGAAAGGAGACGAGCGATGAATAATAGCGATGCAATGAAAACGGTCTACGTGTTAATGCTTGGAGTCATGAGTCTAACCAGTCTTGCTATTGACTGGACAGGCGCTGTTGCCAATGGTGTCTGGGATACGTCAGATGCGAACTGGGCAACGACACCGATTGGCGAACAGTTGTGGGACAGTGCCAATGGTCCCGGGAACGATGCGGTGTTCACGAATCGGGTGTCACTCAGCGTGAACGTCAGTATCACGAATGAAGTCTATGCAAAAACAGTGACTGTTACGGACCACACCTACATGGGGGGCATCGGGGCGCTGCATATCACGGATGTGATCACGGTGCCTGCTGGCAAGGTCTTGTCCCTTGACCTGCCTTTGAAAGGTTCTGTCATTTTCAAGGCAGGCGAAGGCGTTCTCGAAATCAAGGACTCTTCGGATCTGGCAAACATCGTCGTGACAGCCGGCACAGTCCGGCCTTTGCCGCTCTTCCCGCGCAAGGGACTCCAGTATCACCTCGATGCAAGCGCGGCTTCAAGTATCACCTACCAGTCTGGAAATAACGTTCAGACTTGGTCTTCAATGGAAAGCAATGTTTCCTTTGCGCGGAATGGGGCAGTTAATGGCTATCCTGCCTTTAAGTCGACAGGCTTCAACGGGAAGGGGAGTGTGAGTTTCGAGAAAGTCTCGGCAGCCTCCATGATGACGCAACCTCAGACGATCGCACACTTTACGTTTTTTTCGGCGGTAAAATGCAGTTCTCTGTATGGGGGTCCACTGAGCGGTGTTTTGCTGAGCGGAGGAACGGGGACAGGTTCTACCGGCGCGATCAAAGACAGTGGCGGAGGCGGAGCCTGGTCGTGGTCACAGCAGATCGGGGACAAGGATTTTACGGTAAGTGGTACGGGCGCAGCTGGCTCAAACGGACGTTTTTTCATTGATCGTATTCTGAAGCGTGATACGACAAACAGTATTCCATCCGGGAATGCATCACCTATTTATACGGACACCAATCCCCATGTCATTACCGCAGTTGCGCCTTATAGCCGGTCACTGGCAGGATCGAAGATGGGGGCTGGGGGCGGCGCGAACAACCCCTTCAATGCCGAAGTGGGTGAAATACTCGCGTACAACCGGAATGTATCCTTGGATGTCGAAGAACGTGAACTCACGGAGAAGTACCTGATGAACAAGTGGATGGGAAGCAACTTTGTTACGGGTGCGTCGAGCATCATCCTGTCCAATCAGACGTTGTCGCTCTCTGCCGGCGCGACCTTTGATTTGGATGAGAGGAGTATTGTGCTGACCAATCTCACAGGGGAAGGCACATTGAAGAGCAGCGGCTGGGGCGAGTTCGCCAAGGTGACCCTGCATCTCCCCGGTACGCAGACAAACACCTTTAATGGCTCAATCGCAGGACGAGTTGATTTAGTCAAGACAGGCGACGGGACCTTCCTCCTGGATACCGACTCCACAGGGAGTTGGAGCGGTTCGACCCTGATCGAGGGGGGATGCGTAACCTTCGGCAAGGGGTTGAGCTTTACGAAGACGCAACCCGCCACCATCAACTATACACTCGATGCAATGGATACAGACTCCCTGACCCTTACGAACAACAGCCGTTTGACGGTTTGGAAGACACAAGAGAGTCCGCTGACCACGTTTTCATCCACAATCCATCCTGACAATGTGGCGCCTATCTATCTTCCCGAGGCTTTTGGTAATCGGGGCGGCGTTGAGTTTGGAAACAATTCTTCGTTGGCGCGTCTCGACTCCAACAGCATGATGAACCCCATGGGGACTGTGGCACTGGTGCTGAAAACGGATGTTGCCAATCCGGAACGTTCCCGTGTATTCGGGAATGGCAATGCAGGGGACGGCCTGCGCATCGGGACATCCGAAAGCGGTTATGCGTTCCATCCGACAGGCGAAAACAACGCAGGCACTGATTTGTACATGGGAGCAAACGGTTCCCTCGCCTTGAACGGGGACGCTGCGGAACGGACGCTGACGGCGGGTCAGACGACCATCCTCTTTTCACGACGCGGTGACACATGTTCGTCGCTCGCCGTGGCCAAGACCAATTCCATCGGACAGACAGGGCTTGTCCGCGCGAATCCCTTCTTCAGGGGTGTGATTGGCGAGGCGCGCGCCTACAGCACACGCCTGTCGTCGAACGAGCAGAAGACTGTTGAATATGAATTGATGAAGAAGTGGGGCGTGGCCATCCCTGATTCTTATTACAGCGCCACAGGACTTGGCTACCTGCCCTCGGGCACGGCTCTGATCATCACCAATAACGCGACGCTGGACTTGAATGGGTTGACCCAAACAGTCGGCTCGTTGAATTGCGCGGGCCAGGTTCTGGAGGGTTCATTGCTGGTCACAGGTTCCGTGCGCATCAGCGGGCCCTCCCAAATGCCGGGAAGTGTCCTCGACGGCGTGACCAAGACGGTTGTCATGGAAAAAGCCAATACGATCACGCTGGAGGGCTCTGCGAATTTAGCCACTGTTACTATAAATATTGTGGACATGGCGACCATCCAGAGTGGACAATGGCATACGCTGATCTCCTGTCCCGGCGGCACCCTGACCTATCCGGCGATCCCCAAGAGTATCATTGACTTTGGAACGATGTCGGAGAGTGAACAGGCGCTTTGGTTTGTGAAGGCGACTGCCACGGTATTTTCACTTTGCAAAGGCGGCGGCACGATGATTACGTTCCAGTAAAAAACAACATGAAGTGGTTTACATTAATCCTGTTTTGCCTCTCTGCGCCATCCCTGATGGCGCAGAGAGTTTCTGTGGTGCAAAAGGATGCTACGCGTGCGGCCATCAAGGAGCTTGCCCTGAAGCACAAGGACTATCCTGCGGAGGCGTTGCTGGCGGAGTTGGAAGTGGCAAGCGATCAGCAGGCGGTCAGTGCGCTTCAGCGTAAAGCACTTGTCACCTTGAATCCGCTGGTCAATGCGCATCCCATCCTCTTCACGACTCGGAAGCAATATGCCAAGGATCATCACAATACCGAGACACTCTTTCAACCGAATGAACTCAATACGGCGAGCTATGACACGGAAGGCGCGTTAAAGGTGCTCGATGCCAGCGGCGGCTCAGTCACCACGCTGCTCGACCCGGGCAAGGGCGCGACCGTTCGTGACCCCGATATCGACTTTGATGGCAAGCGCCTTCTCTTTTCCATGCGCAAGGGGATCGACGATGGCTATCACATTTATGCATTAGCGCTGGAGGGCAAGGGGAACGCGCCGAAGCAACTCACCTTCAAGAGAGAGGTCTCGGACATTGACCCGATCTGGTTATCAGACGGGGACATTATTTTTTCGAGTTCGCGCGAACCCAAATACTGCATGTGCAACCGTCACATCATGTGCAATCTCTATCGGATGAAACCGGATGGCGCCAACATCCATCAGATCGGCAAGTCCACACTCTTTGAGGGCCATTCACGCCTGATGCCGGATGGACGCATCCTCTATGACCGCTGGGAGTATGTGGATCGCAACTTCGGGGACGCCCAGGGCTTGTGGGTCTGCAATCCCGATGGCACGGGCCATGCGATTTATTGGGGCAACAACACATCAAGCCCCGGTGGCGTGATCGATGCGCGGACCCTCTCGAACCCCAGCCAGTGCATCGCCGTACTGGCGGCCTGCCATGACCGTCCGTGGGGCGCCTTGGGGATCATAGACCGCACCAAGGGCGTCGATGGTCCGGAACCTGTCTTGCGCACATGGCCTGCGGAATTCAAAGCGCAGATCAAGGTCAAGCGCGGCAGCTTTGATTCCCCCAAGGCGCTCGCAATTAAATATGAAGATCCGTTTCCATTGGATGACTCCCATTTCCTCTGTTCGCGCATGACCGGCACGGGCGAAGAGATGGGCATCTATTACCTTGATTTGCATGGCAACGAAGTGCTGGTGCATGTTGAATCGCCAGGCTGTTACAGTCCCATGCCGATACGTCCGCGCACCAAGCCGCCTCAACAGGCCATGCGCAGAAACTTCGATGATGTGAAGGCGCCGGGCTATTTTTATGTTCAGAATATTTATGTGGGGACGCACATGCAAGGCGTCAAGCCAGGCTCGATCAAGTCTCTGCGTGTTGTCGAGTCCCCTGAGAAGCGGAACTGGACCCACAACGGCTGGCGCGGGCAGGGGGCGCAGAATCCGGCCATGAACTGGCTGAACTTCGAGAATAAGCGGATTCTCGGCACAGTGCCTGTGGAAGAGGATGGAAGCGCCTACCTCGAAGTGCCTTCAAACACCTTTGTCTTCTTCCAGGCGCTCGACAAGGATGGCATGATGGTGCACTCCATGCGCTCGGGTATCTATGTTCAGCCCGGCGAGACGTATGGCTGCGTGGGTTGCCATGAGAACCGTGTCGGGGATATTCCACCTGTCAAGGCGCAGCCCAAGGCCATGACGCGCAAGGCGGACAAGCTGGCCGGCTGGTATGGGCCGCCGCGATGCTTTAGTTTCCAGGCCGAAGTGCAGCCTGTCTTCAACAAGCATTGCGTGAGCTGCCATGACTATGACAAGAAGGCTGGCGAGAAACTGAATCTGGCCGGCGACAGGGATGTCTATTTCGCCAGCTCCTATGTCGACCTCTGGTCAACAAAAGGTCTGTTGGTGTGCGCTGGCGCAGGTCCGGCTGAGATCATGCAAGCTTACGCGTGGGGAAGTCATCCTTCGAAGTTGACGCAAACAATTCTAAAGGGACACCAGAACGTTAAACTCTCGGAAGAGGAACGCAATCGTCTGATCACCTGGGTGGATATCAATGCGCCCTATTATCCCTTCTATGAGAGCGCGTATCCAGACAGCCCCGGCGGACGCTCGCCGCTGACCGCTTCGGAACTGCAGAAGCTCAGCAAATCGACGGGCGAGCAGATTTCAAAGGGCGCGAATACGCGTCAGCGGGCACAGGTGAGTTTTGACCGGCCCGAGAAAAGTCGCATCCTCGACAAGCTGGATCGCCAATCGACGGAATATGCTCACGCACTGGCGCTCATCCGTGAGGGCGCCAAGCGCCTTCAGGAGCGGCCGCGCGCGGATATGTCCGGGTTTGTGCCCTGTGCCAAGGATCAGGAACGCGAAAAGCGTTATCAGGAACGGCTGGCCCATGAACGCCGCGTCTATGAGGCGCTTCGCAAAAACGAAAAGATTTATGATCAGGAAGGGAGATAACCTTGAGAAATAGGCGAAGAAGGAAGACATATTCCATGGTCGCACTGTCGGTTTTCTTAGGGGTGGTCGCAAGTCTCGCAATCGAACCGCCCCTGCGGCCTCCGGCGCGCATGCCCTCTTCCCCTGAGGAGATCAAGAGCTACGCTGCGCTCGAAGAGGCTGCAGCCCTCCATTATAAGCAACTTCAAGGCCAGGCCAAGAAGGCCTTGGATGCATATAAGGGTGCACTGGCAAAGCAGAAACCCGCAGAAGAGGCGGCGCGCCTGAAACAGCAGGCGGAGCACGCGGCGCTTGCGGCAAAGGATTATGGCATGGTCGTGGAGTGCTACCGCAGTTTTGTCAAAGCCTTCACAAACCAGAAACCCGCAGGCCTGGAGTTGACAGGGGGTGCAGCGTTGACCTTGCCTCCGCCACACGATGCCGCTGAGCGGCTCAAACGGTTTCGCGAGCGAAATAGTCCAGCGGAGATACGGGCGCTGGCAGACCGTCTCTATGCTGCCCTTGCACCGCAACCTGGAAATCTGCGTTCCTCTCGCCCCAGTCCCAAACTGGCATGGGCCATCGAGCGTTATCAGCACGGCAACCATCAGGAGTTTCTGGATGGGTTCAGGGATTATTTTTTTGATCGGCTGGTGAATATTGAGGGGTATGGATTGCCGGTGACAGTTTTTATCGGCGATGACCGTCCGGCCTTGGGGACCCCGGCCATTCATGAAGGGTGGGTGGCGGATGCCATGCGCGGCGTAGCCACGATGCTCAACCCGAAAGGCGAGAAGCAGTTGCTGAAGATCACGGCCGGCGAGCCAGGTGCCGTCAATTGGGCTTATCTGCCCAGTCTCGACCGCAACAGTGAAGAGGTGGAGCAATGGACGAATATCATGAGGCAGTTCCATTACATTGACTGGACAAGCGGAAACACCGCTGACGGTCTGCGCTGTTGGCTGTTGGATGCGTATCAGAGCACCGGTGATGCAAAGTACCTTGCCCGCTGGTGTGAATACATGGACGACTGGGGCATGAATGTGCAACATGACCTGAATGCGATCCAGGCGCAGGATGTTTCGGGCGAACCCTTTTCAGGTAAATCGCTTTATCCATGGAATCTGCGCGCCTATCCGACCCTCATCCCGCGCATGATGCTTCAGCATTTAGGCCGCTTGCGCGCTTTGCAGCAGCTCCATCCCGGGACCGTGAAGCAGTATCCGTCCGCCACCTTGGCGCGTGTGCTGCTGACTGCCATGGATGAATATCTTTCACCCCAGATTCTCCAGGCGCGCTGGTCGCGTTTCAACTGGAACATCATGGGTATGGGCATGAACCTGCGCTGCAGCCTGCTGCTCGCTGATTTCAAGCAAGGTCAATGGGTGAGCCGTGAGACAGCCCGCGTCATCCAAAACTATATGACCTTCTCAGTCTTTCCGGATGGCGGTTATGTGGAGTTTAACGACGAGGGGCACCAAGGCGTCTGGAACGAGCGCATCTCTGAAGTCTATAGCCTGTGCGAGGCGACGCGTCCCCTCTGGTACGATGCTGTTTTTGCAAAGGAGATCAAAGAGAGCTTAACGTATAATGCGAATTACCTCGTCCGCCATCTCAAGCAGGATGGCTACCGCCATCGCGAAAAAATTCGTGATTGCCGTGATCGCTTCATCGGGCAGCGCACCTGGGTGTATGGCAATGCGTCTTTCGATGTCATGAGTCCGTGGGTGATCAATGAGGGGGAGACCGGACGCATGGTCGATACGATTTTCAGAGGCGCGACGGACCGCCTGCCGCGGCACTTTTCAGATGTGCTCCCCAACCTCGGACTCTTCCTCTTGCGGGGCGGCTGGCAGCCGACGGACGCGATGTTCTATATGCACAGCGGACGTGTGCTGAACTCAAACGCAGGCGAGGATTGCACGGCTTATAAATTGCACAATCACGGGCGCTTTCTTCTGGTCGGGCAACCAGTCTATGTGGATGGACGGACACAGAATTCGCACTTCAAGTGCGTGGACAATACTGGCGGAAAGACAGAGTTCCTCGTCTGGTCAGACGGATTGCCCACCAAGGGCCGCTGGCACTCCAGCGAGGCTTTTGATGTTGCCGAGGGGATGTATGAAGGGGTCTACGAGGAACGCAAGACAGGCCGTCCCTATTGGTCGCCCTTCCAGATGGGCGGCGAGATGAAGATGGACTACCGTCTTCGCTCCATGGGCAAACCGGCGGTGACGGATGTCGAACGGCATACGCGTCAAGTCATCTATATCCGCAATCCTGAAGCATGGGTCGTGATTGACCGGATCACCTCTAAGGCTGCTCACCAGTATGAGGCGCCCTTTGAAATTCTGACACCCCTCAAGAAGAGCGTCTTTGAGAAGAAAGAATGGACGGACAAGGAGGGGGTGAGCGTGGACCCTGAAGCAAAGGTCGTTCGCTCGCTCAACGCGGATTATCCGAATGTCACCTTGCGCCATTTTTCGCCGAACGCCTTCACCTACGAATTCGATCCGAAGAACGGCCTTCCCTTTGACAAGAAGGGCAAGAAAGAGATCGAAGCCGCTGAGAGCATCTTTGGCCGTGCCCAGCCGGAGGTGCAGGACGCGCTGGCCTTTTATCGTCGCCTGCTGGTCAAGTGGAATGGCACCGGCAATCAGGTCTTGGTGACCTTCCTGACCACGACCCCGGCAGGGACAAAGCAAGATGAGTGGAAGGTGGTCTCGACACGAAATGATCCCAGACCTGGAGGAGCAGAGACATTCTTCCATGTGGTGGCTCCAGATGGAACAGATGTGACCCTGCATGCGCTTGTGGCACCGCAGCGATGTGACTTGGGATCGGAGAACTATTTTGCGGATTGCATCCTGGAAACGAAGGCGAAAAGCGGTGAAGGCCGCAAGATCGTGCTCGGTCCCTTCGCGAGTGAGGAGCGTCTGAATGGAAAGGTCGTGCGTGCTATTTATGCGCCCATCCAGCCCGTGACCTTTGAAGCGTCGGCCAGCGTCTTTACAGAGTCCGCAACAGTGAAGCTGGCCTGCGCCACGCCGGAGGTCACGATCCGCTACACGCTGGACGGCAGCGAGCCGACGGCACAATCCGCCGTGTATACCGCACCGTTGAAACTGACGCAGACCACGGAACTCCGTGCGCTGGCGACACGCCAAGGGGCCCGTGAAAGCAATTATGCGTATGATCCTGGTTATATCTGCCTGCCGACGCGCGCGGTCTATACGCGTCAGACGCTCGCGCCAGCAGTCAGCGTGGCGAACAGCTCTTTTGTCTGGCACTATATAGAGGGGCAACCCTTCGCGCTCATTTCGCAAAGCGCCTTCTTCCAGCCGCAGAAGAGCGGGAAGACGGACAGGCTCTTCGATCTTTCCATGCGGACTCCCGGTAAGCCCTTCACCGTCAGCTATGAAGGGGGAGTCGAGACGACACAGGACGGTGTCTACACCTTCCATGCGCCGCGCGAATTCGTCTATCCGGATCATGATCCGGGCTATGACCTGCGCGTGTTCATCGATGGACAGGAGTGGTGGCCGAGCTATCGCTGGCATGACATGGGCACGTGGTCCATCGCGCTGGCCAAAGGGAAGCATCTGCTGAAGGTGATCTTTACAGACATGCGCGCTACGCCCTACAAGCACGAGACGTGGCAGAACTTTGTGAATCCTGTGCTGATTTGGAAAGGCTCGACACCGATGGTGAAGGTGACCTGCCCGGATGGCAAGCAAGTCGATCTCGCAACATGGGGAGGAGCGAAACAATAGAGAACATGCAATTCCGATTTTCAAAGAGCGTATTCAGGGTAGCAAGCATCCCCCTCTTTCTGGCGGCAACAGGATTCGCCGTCCAGAAGCCCCGGAACATTGTTATGATCCTGGCGGATGATCTGGGTATTGGCGACCTTTCGTGCTACGGGGCGAAGCAGGTCACGACGCCCAATGTGGACAGGCTGGCCAAGGAGGGCATCCTCTTTCGTGATGTGCATGCGACCTCCTCCACCTGCACGCCGACGCGCTATTCAATCCTGACCGGCGACTATGCCTGGCGCAAAGAGGGCACTGGTATTGCGCCGGGCGATTCCGCCTTGCTGATCGATACGAATCGGCTGACGCTGGGATCGCTGTTGAAGAAGGCGGGCTACGTCACCGGCGCTGTCGGCAAGTGGCATCTGGGACTGGGGCCGGGTCCGGGGAAGACCGACTGGAACAAGGAGATTATCCCTGGCCCGCGCGAAATCGGGTTTGACTACTCCTTTTTACTCCCTGCGACAGGCGACCGCGTCCCTTGCGTGTATGTGGAAAACCAGAAGGTTGTCGGGCTGGAGCCGAGTGATCCGATCTCCGTGAACTATAATATTGCCGAGGGTAATTATCCTGGCGAACCTGACGGCATCAAGGACCGGACAACGCTGAAGCTGGATTGGGCGCGCGGTCACAACAATGCAATCGTGAATGGCATCGGCCGTATCGGTTTTATGAAAGGCGGACAGAAAGCGCGCTGGATTGACGAGGATATGGCGGACACGCTGGCCGCCAAAAGTGTTAAGTTTATTGAAGCGAACAAAAACAACGCCTTCTTCCTCTACTTCGCCACGCATGACATTCATGTGCCGCGCGTGCCCCATCCGCGCTTTGCGGGGAAAACAACGATGGGTCCGCGAGGCGATGCGATTCTGCAGTTCGATGAGCAAGTCCGTGTTGTGCTGGATGCGCTTGACCGCCTCGGGCTCGCTGAGGAGACGCTCGTCATCCTGACCAGCGATAACGGCCCCATTCTGCGTGACGGCTATATGGACCAGGCGGTTGAAAAGTTGAGTGGCCATCGTCCGACAGCGCACTATCGCGGCCAGAAGTATAGCCTGTATGAAGGCGGCCATCGCGTCCCCTTCCTGGTGCGTTGGCCCAAGGGAGGCGCCCAAGGGGGCAGACAGAGCGATGCCTTGATCTCCCTTGTTGACTTTGTCGGCAGCTTTGCAACGCTCACCGGACAGAAGGTGCCCGAGGGGCAGGCCGTCGACACGGCGGACCTGTCGAAGGCGTTCGTGGGCGAAGACCGGGTGGGGCGTACAAGTTTGATCACGGAATTTCCGGACATGGCGCTGCGCTCCGGAAAATGGATGTTCATGCCTGCAGCAACCAATCCGCGCTTCAAACCTGATCAGGCGAAGACAAACACGGGTTTAATGGGCGATCCAGAGGCTTTTATCAAAGGGGAGAAGGACTGGGGTATTTTCACTGTTGACCAGCTTTATGACGTAGACGCAGACCCGGAGCAACGCAACAACGTGGCAGGTCGTTATCCCGAGCGCGTGAGCGCGATGAAACGTGATTTGACGCAAATGATCCATTCCGGAAGAACACGAAAGTCAGAACAATGAAACAATCCATCATTCTGTTATTGTGCAGTGTCAGTTGTATGGTGTCGGCGATGACCGATGCGAAGCTTGTGGGTTTTTCGACCACAGCCAGCGGCATCGAAAATATGAAGGCCTTGCAAAAGGCTGTTGACCAGACGGGGACGATTCTTGTGACCCAGCCCGGTGTCTATAAAATTGCCGGGACTGTTTACGTGGGAAGCAACACGAGGCTCCAGTTCGGTCCCGGCGTCATCCTTCAGAAGGTCAATGAGCAAGGACGTTTCTCCCATGTCCTGTTAAATAAAGGCGCATTGACAAAGACGTACGACAGTCACATCACGATTGAGGGCCTGCAGATCCAAGTCAATGAGATGGATGGCCATGACCAGTGGCAGGTTTACGGCCTTCGCGGACAGCTCGCCTTCTTCTACGTCAAAGACCTTCGAATCGAGCGTTTCCGTTGTTACGATCTTGGAAAAATGCAATTCTGCATTCATGTCTGCACCTTTGAAGACTTGATTATCCATGATGTCATCATCACGGGGAAGAAGGATGGCGTACACCTGGGACGCGGGAAGCGCTTCACGATCAGCAACGGTGTCTTTGATACCTTCGATGATGCGGTTGCGCTGAATGCGCATGACTATTCTTCGAGCAATCCTGAACTGGGGTGGATCGAAGAGGGGGTTGTCCAGAACTGTTACGATGTGGCTGCGCCGACGCGGAAGGTCGGTTATTTTTGCCGCATTCTTGCGGGCGCGTGGGTGGATTGGAAAGAGGGCATGGAGGTTCAGCAATCCGATACGGTTGTCTCAAGCGGCCGTCTCTATCGGGTGCAGATGCAAGCCGACGGCAAGGTGTTCAAGTCGGTGACGCGTCCCGTGCACAAGCAGGGCGCAGAAGAGCTCGACGGTATTCGGTGGGGCGTTGTACAGGATGATGTCGTCTATGCGGCGGGTGTGCGGAATGTCGTCTTCCGCGACATCTTTTTGTCCGAACCGCGAACCTCTTTTTCCATTCATTTCGACAACGATAAATATAGCCGCTCCTACTACCCCGGCGCAACCATCCCTCTGCAGCAAGGGCTCGTCTTTGACAACGTGAAGGTCCTTCATGACAGGGAAGCACCCTTCCTTTCAGTCGCGACACCGATTGATTCGATCGTGATCGCCAACAGCACCTTTCGCAACAACCCGATCAGCTTTGTCAGCAACAAGGCGATGAAAGACTACGGGAAGACAGCCATTACCCTCTCCGCCTGCACCTTTGCCCATCCCGGCAAGTTAGCATTACTCAAGAACAGCATTGAAAATAAGAAGATCGACTTTGTCTCGTTTGGGAGCATGGTGCTCTCCGAGCAGTTTGAAGCGATCTTCCCGAAGACGGGGATGCTACGTGTGACAAGTGATCTGAAGCACTAACAAAGGGGCGCTACGCATCAGGCAAAGAGGGCGGCCAGATGGCCCTCCGCCTATACAGACATTTGTCCGTATTGCTGGATTTTAAAGAATGCAGTACAGTAGAAGCCATACGTACGGATCAGTGCCAAATTACTGCGCTGATGGCTTGCGCAGGACAGAACAAGTGAACGGAAAGGATGGGAATGATGAAGCAAGAACTGAAGCGGCCTTTTGCACGAGGATTCATGGTGATCATGGGGCTGTTGCTGGGTGCCCCGGAAACAGCATGCGCAGTTAACAGCGCGTGGACAAGCGCCGTCAATGGCAGTTGGGATGATGCCAGCAAGTGGAACAACGGCGTGCCGTTGGCCGGCACCAACGCCTTGCTGAACGTCAGCGGTAGCTATACGGTAGAATATACAAATCCAGTGAACTATGCGATCAGCGGAATGGTAGTGGCCAACACCAGTGGCAACAGCACGACACTCAACATCAATACAAACGAGTTTCGATTCACGGGGGGGACCCTTTCGAATGCAACTATGAATGTCAATGCGGGAGGCGTGGTGACAAACACTGGGAACTTAGGTAACATCATATCGACCACGGTCACGTCACCCAACTCTGCCCTTGTGATCAACGGGGGACGCTATGCTCAGACAGCCGGCTCCTTCGGAAACTCTAATGGCGGCTTGGGCTTGCAGGTCAATGACGGCATCTTTGATATCACTTCCGGTGGCGGCAACTTTTATCCGGTGCTCTTCATGAAGGGAGGACTTGTGCGCATTTCGGGTTCTACGTACAATACAATCTATTCGTCGACAATCAGCGGTGGCATTTATTCGAACCTCAGTTCGCAGGCCTTTGGTATTCGTACAGGAACGGTGATTGTGACGAACGAGGGAAGTGTGGTCAGCACGGGATTCTTCATTATCGGCAACGGAGAGACGTTGCGGGTGGATGGGGGCAGTATGGAGATCACGGGTTACCGGCTGGAGATCGGCAACCATACGTATGGCGGTTCCAGATCAGGTTCGATCATTCAGACGGATGGGATCGTAGGCATGACCAACGTAACTGGACTGGTCGTTGGGAAGGCTACTGCAGTGATGACGGGCGGAACCTATCTCTATGATTTCCGGGGAGGGATCCTCAACCTGGAGAAGATTACTTTAACGGCGGTCACTCGCCAAGGCGCGGTCGGCACGGTTGATCGCTTCAAGATGAGCGGTGGCACCCTGAATCTGGGTTCGGGTGGAATCGTGTATGGTGGTGGCACAGGCACGCAGTCGGTTCAGCTCTCGGGTGGGATTCTCCATGCGAAGGCCAACTGGTCGAGCAGTCTGGACATGAGTCTGCTCTCCGGCACGACGACCTTCTGTTCGGCGGATACCAATGGCGTGCCTTACGACATCGCTCTGTCCGGCATTCTGAGCGGCAACGGGGCAGTGACTAAGACCGGAGCGGGCGCGCTGTTGCTGAACGGCCAGAATACGTACGTTGGCGCAACAATGGTCAACAGCGGCACGCTGGGCGGGACGGGCTCGATCGCCGGCACAACAACAATCGCCACGAATGCCTTTGTCTCAGGCGGGAGCACCGTAGCTGTCGGAGTCTTAGCCGTGACGAACCTGGTTCTGCAGGAGGGCGCAGGTTTGGCGTGGAATTACGGGACAGCCTCGCAGGATAGTATCACAGTTGTCGATACGTTGACCCTCCCGAACTATGGCATAGTCAATGTAAGTGCCGTCGAAAGTGCCACGTTGTCTCAACTGCCGGCCTCTACCGTGCTCATGACCTATGCCAGCAGCAGCGGTGCAACGTCGCTTGACAAGTGGGTCGTGAATGGCGTGACATCCGCCTATGTCCGCCTGGAAGGGCTTAATAAGCGCGTCCTGCTAATTATCAACAGAGGCACATTGATTTCGATTATGTAGGGCAGGCACGCACGGCCTAAAATAAGCGTCGGCTCGCCTCAGTCTCGCCCTCCAGCTTGCGAAGCTGAATTGAAAATGGAGGGCGAAGCTGTGCTGAGCCGAAAAAACAAGGCTCAAACATGCTTGTCTTGGCGTCCTGACCCTAGCAGGACGCTTGATGAAGCGCAACGAGGAAACTTATGACGAAACAGTACAATACAGCCTTACAAGGCCTGTCCACGCGCCTCTTGGTGGGTTGCTTGCTCTTCTGCATGGCGCCTATCGCGTGGGCTGCCGAAGCGTCGGACGTTGCCCAAGAGCGGCCATCATGGGCGCACCGAAATGATCCTGAAGCTGTTTCGGCGTTCGCTCAAGAATTCCTGACGATGCTCGTGCTGGATGACCTGGGCATGAATATCAATAAGTTCCGTTCACGTCCGGGCATGCTGGAGACCGCCAAGCTCGCTAAAGAGAAAAAGTATGCGGAGGCGCTCTCGGCTTTCCAGAAGTACTTCATGAACAAGCTCCGCTATCCTTCTCAGGCCGGGCTTTCGGCCTGGGATGTGAATCCCACGATGGGCGGCGTGTGCGGACAGGGCATGTGGCCGAGTGCAGTCTTGAGTCCCAACGCAGATCAGGCGAAGACGGTTGAAGCCGCGGATAAGCTGATGCAGGGGCTGGTGATGCTTGACGGGAAAGAGGTCAAGGTCGGTGAGCCTGGAACAGTCAATTGGAATTATCCATTTGCGAGGGATGCGAAAATCCAATTTACAAACGCACCTGCGAACGGGCTTTTTCTAGCCTCGGCCTTCACGCCCCTTGCACAGGCTTATGTCATAACCCGACAAGACGAATATCTGAAGAGGTGGGGCGAGTATCTGGACGACTGGGCGATCCATTCAAATTATGCTGATTCCATTCACCCGTGCCAGGTCCCTGATGGCGGCAATTCCAGTTCAGGCGGAGGGTTCATCAGTTATACACGGCTGATGGCGGCACTCGCCACGCTGACGCCCGAAAACAAGGAGATCCTTCCTCCGGCGACTTTTGCGCGGGTCGTTAGAAAATACATGTCGGAGTATCTGTTGCTCCCCATGGCCTACATCCGCTCGAATACCCACAACTGGACGCCCAGCGCAGGGTTGCTTCTTATGGCGATGTTCTACGACGAGTTCAAAATCGCCCCCGATCTTTTCCGTGAGGGGTTGCGCCGAAATATCGAGGACAACGCCGTGACGCAAAATCTCCGGGATGGGACCGAGAACCAGCAGTGCCCGTGGTACAACAGCAATTATCTGGATGTGTTTGCCGCGCTTCGTCTTCTCGATGCACGGAAAGGGCTCCAAAGTTACCGCGAGCTTCCATGGATCAGTGACTTGAAGGAGAGCGTGGAGTGGAAGAACGAGATACGGACGCATCTCGGTGAACATCTGAATTATTTCATCCGGATCAGGACGCCGCAGGGCGAATATCCGATACCTATTCGGGGCGGTGACAAAAGATCAGCTACGGGTATTCCTGCAGGCGAGTATTATGACATGAGCCCGGAGACGTATAACAATCCGCTTAACAAGCAGATCTGTTCCGCTATGACAAATCCGGGTGCAGGCATCCGTCCGGAGAACTATGACTCAGACTGGTTCCCGTATGCCGGATACAATGTGGTCCGTGAAGGGTGGGAGAAGGAGAGCGGCTATGGCGCGCTTTTCTGCTCGCCGCAACCGGGCGCGTACGGCGGCTTTCGCAGCCGCAGCAACAACAACTCCTTTGGCCTTGCCGCGTTTGGGCAGGATCTGCTCGTAGACGACAGCATCGGGCATTACATGTATCCGGGCTCACCCATCCTTGTGGACGGAAAAAATCAGTTCTTCCACGCTGGAATCTACAAGGTTGAAGATCCTGCGCGTCACAAGGTCTATCAGGTCAGTGCCTGGACCACGCCGTCTCCATGGCGCTGGCATGCCTCACGCACCTTCAATCTCATGGAGGGTGTCTATGAAGGCCTGTATTCCGCGCCGGATGTCAAATCCGCTGTTGCAGGAAAGTACGGTCTTGACGAGAGCAGCGAGTCAAGCAAGAAGGACGATAATCTTCAGCGCGATGTCAAACACCAGCGCCTCGTCCACTATGTGCGTGAAGCCAAACTGTGGATCATCACGGACCGGATGCTGACGGAGAAGGAGCATCAGTACGAGCAGGTCTGGCGGCTTGCCATGAAGCCCTGCGCGATTCCTGCGCTCAACGAAGTGGATATCAAGGTGGACACTGCCACGAAAACGATCAGCACCCAGAGCAAGGCAGCGCCAGAGGGTTCAAAGGAGCCAGGCGCAAAGGCTGACCTGACACTGGTCCAGTTCTGCAGCCAGCCTTTAACCTACAAAACGAAAACAGTCATTAAAGATCCCAAGAACCACTATCAGTCCTGCAGCCGCATGGATGTCAGTGCGTCGTGGAAGGGTGCTGGGAATCAGCAGGTCGTGACCGTCGCGTATCCGCGCAAGGTCGCGGGAGGGGCGGATCTAAAATCCATCAAGCCGCTTGCGCTGCCTGCCGGGGTAACGGGTTTTGAAGCTCAAACCCCGGAGGGCATATCAGTTTTATTTGCGAGTGCCACCGCGCCTGCCGCTGAGATCACATTAGGTTCCGTGCGCGTGAATGGCGAATCCCTGCTTCTGTGCGGAAACAAGGGCGTCGCGCTGGGTTGCAGCCAGATGACGGTGAATGGAAAGGCCGTGACGATCCCTTCCGCCGATTTTGAATTCACCTTTGCGTCAGATCGTTCCCAACTGCCTGTCTCCTTTGTTCAAATCTACCAGCCGATTGACCCCGTCAAAGTCCTGCCTGAACGAAATGTTTTTATGGGTGAGGTGGATGTGGCGCTTACGAGCGGGACCAAGGATATCGAGATACGGTACACAGTTGATGGGACAGAGCCTGACCTTCATTCCCCGCTCTACAAAGGGCCTTTCAAACTGACCTGCAGTGCAGTGGTGAAGGCAAAGGCGTATCGGCCCGGCTTAACGACAGACCCGGACTACATGAGCGGCACGCTTTCCAGTCCAATCAGCTTCGGCGTATTTAAAAAAGAGGAGCCGATTGAAAGTGTTAAGGTGCTTAATCCGAAGACAGGAATCCTGTGCAACTATTATGAAGCCGACTGGAAGCGGATGTGGCTATTCCTCGACACCCTGCAACCTGTGGCATCCTGCGAAACAAAGGCGGTTTGGGATCTGAACCTGATTCCCGCATCCAACGGGCCTGTGGGGGATAAGCCCGCACCGCGGCAGAAGTTTTTTGCCCTTGAATACAAAGGCTTCCTGAATATTCCTGAAGACGGTGTCTACACGTTTCATGCACCCAGGGAGTACACGATGCCTGACACGGATGCCGGATATGAACTCAATGTGTACCTTGGCAACCACAGCGTGCCTTTCGGTTACCGCACGCAAATCATCGGTCTCAATCAATGGTATCCCTCTACACGGCTCCATGCTTTTGGAAACTGGAGTGTCGCTCTGAAAAAAGGGATGCAGCCGTTCAAGCTTACTTATCTTGACTATCGGACAGACGCTCCCTCCAAACTGAACAAGCCAGGCTTGAGGGATTACATCTGGTCGGGCGTTACACCCGATTTGAAAATCTCGGGTCCAGGGATGGCGGCTCAGCCGATACCTGCGGCTTGGCTGATGCACTGAGTGACGAGCATTTATAATTTTTCAGGAAAGGCACAAGGTACGAACCCCGCATGATGATACTAACCCTTATTGAGTCAGTTGTTTTTTTATTCCTTGCTAGCACGTTAACGATTCCCGCGCAAAACCTGTCGCAGCCTGAAAAGGCCGAGCTAACCCCTGCAAAGCAACCCAATACCGAAGCTGAACTGCGGAAAATGATTCCAGCGATCTTTGCGGATGCGCAGACGCAGTATCGCGGGATGCTGAAGCAGATGGAAGCCCATCCGGGTTTGCTTCCCAGAACAGTCGACAAAGGAAAGTTTTCTGCTGTGAAGGCCGACGATTGGACCAGCGGTTTTTTCCCGGGCTCGCTCTGGTATCTGTATGAGTTTGCGAAAGCGGATGAGTGGAAAAATGCTGCACAGGACTACACCGCGCGACTGGAAAAGATTCGTCACTACACCGGCAACCATGACGTGGGATTCATGCTCTATTGCAGTTATGGCAATGGACTGCGTCTGGCGGCTGTGCCCGGCTACAAGGAGGTGCTGCAGGACGGGGCAAAATCGCTCTGCACACGCTATAACGAAAAGCTGGGATTGATCCGCTCCTGGGATAGCCACACCTTTCCGGTCATCATCGACAACATGATGAACCTCGAACTGCTGATGTGGGCGGCCCACAACGGGGGAGATACGCGATGCAATGACATTTCATGCAACCATGCGGACATGACGCTCAAGAATCACTATCGGCCAGACGGGAGTGCGTATCACATTGTTGACTACAGCCCCGAAACAGGGAAAATTGCAGGATATTACGCAGGGCAGGGGAGATCAAAAGAGGGCCCCTGGGCACGTGGACAATCGTGGGGACTCTATGGCTTCACGATGATGTATCGCGAAACAAAGGATAGGAGATATCTTGAGCGGGCAACGGGCATTGCCGATTTCTTGATCAGCCATAAGAACTTGCCAGCAGACGGCGTCCCGTATTGGGACTACGATGCACCGGACATCCCCACTGCGTGGCGCGATGCTTCCGCTGCGGCGATCATGGCCAGTGCCTTGCTGGAGTTGTCTGGCACTGTTGACGTCGAAAAGGCGAAGCGCTATCGCGCGATGGCGGTCAAACAATTGTGCACGCTGAGTTCCCCGTCCTATCGTGCCGCGCCTGGAACGAATAACAACTTTCTGCTGATGCACAGCGTGGGAAATCTCCCCAAGAATTACGAAATTGATGTTCCGCTCAACTACGCAGACTACTATTACCTTGAGGCGCTCTTGCGTGTATTGAAGTCTGAGCAGGTGCAAGGGGAGGCGTTGGTGAACGCCGGAAGAGGAATCGAAAGATGATAATGCAAACACATACCCGCATTCGCTGTCAGTACATTCTTTCTGCGGTTGTATTCACACTGGCCCTTATATCTGCGCCGCCGCTCTTCGCGCAGGTCGAGCATAAAAATGAGTGGTCGCCCGCACGTGAAATCAAGGTGGCGGTTCCGCCTGCCGCGCATCTGGAGGAACGGGCGCGCGCTTTTGAACAGCGCGATTCGGAGGACGCGGTCCGTCGCCTGGCGGATCAACTCTTCGCGCTCATAGACGCCGCCTATCGCCCTGAGGATGAACAGCAGGCGGCACTCTACCGCCAGGTCTTTGTAAAGCGCCAAGCCGGCGACGCCCGCGGCGCCCTTGAAAGCTATAAGGCCTTTGTCTTTGAGCGCCTGCGCCATCCGCCCAAGGGTGTCAAGATCGATGCCCGCGATCCGGCCAAGCGAACCTTTATCGAGTATTACAACCAGCCGGATGAACTCATGCGCGGGGTCTACCGCCTTCAGGTATTCGATGAGCCCTGGCCTCAGAAAGTGGCGAACGACGGTGTTGATTCCATCATTGCCTATTACAGGGCCGGCAAACACAACGCCCACATGATTGACCTGGTCATGCAGAATAGCCAGCCGGGCCGCATGAACTGGACCTATATGCCGCCGGGTTTCTGCAGCGGCACGTGGCACATTCCCCAGGACCACAATTATATCGGCGGCGCCTACCAGCAGGACATGTGCCTCACGCCCCTGCTGGCCGCGTTTCTGGAAAAGAAGGATCCCGCCTATCTTAAACAATGGTCCGCCTATGTGGACGATTTTCTGTTGAACTTCAGGCGTGATCTGGCCGAGGCCGGAATCCTGATGGGCGTGGATGCGGGCGGCGCAGCCGGGCCGAACTTCCGCCACCTGGCCTACGTTATCCTCAACAGCGCCGAGGCGGATCAACATGTCCCTGCCACGACGTTGGCCCGGTTCTTCATCAACACCTGGACCACCGACTTGCCGCTCATTGTGCTGGGCGCCCGGGCCACGGCCGCGAATCGGGCGATGCACATGTACGGGGCGCTGTTGACAGAGAACACCATGAATTTCCCCGAGTTGAAGTACGCGCCAACCTTGCTGACCGAACGCCGCCGCATCATTGAGTCCTATGCGCGCCAGTATATGCACGCGGACGGCACCAGCGTGGACTATGCCCCGAACTATAACAAGAATTACCTCCTCTCGCCGGGCACTGACATTGCGCTCTTCCGCGCCATGAAGCAGCCGCCTGCCTGGTTCACCCCGGCGTGGGAACAGGAACTCCTGGAGCATCAGATGGTCATGGCCCGCTACCTGATCCGCTACTTTGCGCCCAACGGCACATTGCCCGGATACAAGGGCTGCACCAAAGATATGAGGGCGGAAACCATTGGCAAGAGTTCCTACCTCAAGAAATTCATGATGCCGGCACTCGCGGAGCCGGCCAACAAGGTCGTCATCGCCCGCATCCTGGGCGACATGACGGGCCCTGCGCCGGAGTTCACGTCGGAAGCCTATCCGTATGGCGGCTATTACTTCATGCGTGACGCCTGGGCGCCTGATGCGCGGTTCCTCTATTTCCATGACTTCCGTCCCGCGCAGACCGGCAACTGGCGTCATCAAAAGAATGTCGCGCTGCAAGCCTACGGACAGAGCATGCTGAATCCCTTCAAATGGGAATCGCCGCTTCTGGTGGATGGCGCAGGGAATATGTACGAAGCCTATACGGACCTCTATCCGTCAAACTACCTGGCCCGCGCGCAACGCCCCCTCTATGGCACGCGCGGCGACAAGTCCGCCTGGCAGCACCCCTTGAGCAACCGCTGGCATACCTCAGCCTCGTTCGATCTGGCAGAAGGCAGTCTGAAGCTTCCCTATGCCGGCAAGTTCGAGGACCGCCCCTCGGTCTTTGTGGAGGATGTGTCTCACGCCCGCCAGGTGATCTTCTTCCGGGAGGCGGGGTGCTGGGTGGTGACGGACCGGGTGCAGGCTGAAAAGCCGCACGCCTACCGCCTCCAATGGAGCTTCGAGCCTGACCGTCTCAATGCCCCGGACTGGTACGCCCGGGACCAGGTCAAGAAGTTCGTGATGCCGCCGCCGCGTGAAGACGCCTACACGCGCGACCAGATCAAGCTCGACAGCGCCACCCAGAGTATCAAGACCGCTAACCCGAAACACCCCAACCTCTCCATCTGGCAGGCCGCCTCCGTCCCGCTCCTCTTCGATCCCGCCTCCACCACCCAGGGCAATGACGCCTGGCATGGCAACGCGCATGTGGCCGGCTCCGACTTTAAGGCCGAGCGCGCGGCACTCGTGGCCAGCCTGCTCTATCCCCGCCGTACGCTCGCAGAGGAGGTGAACTCCTTTGAACGGCTCACGCTGAAAAACGGCGCCGGGTTTAAAACAGTGACACCAGCCGGCTTTGGGCTGACCTATCAAGCCCTGCTGCACCCTGCCGCTCTTGAAGCCGAGGGAGTCCAAGTCAATGCCAGCGCCTTGGCTGTCAGCCGCAAGCCGGACGGGGCGCTCAACGGTCTTGTGCTCGACTGCACGCAGTTCGCCCTTGCCGGCAAATCGCAGAAGCTCTCCTCAACGGATATGGAGTTCGCTGTGGAGCGCGAGGGGAGGGTGACCTTCACGCCGATCTACCGTCCCCTTGAACGGGTCGTCATCCTGCCGGAGACGGATCTCTTCCTGGATGCCGTGGAGGTCACGCTGCAGCACCCTGCGAAGGATGTAGACCTGCGGTTCACCCTCGATGGCACAGAGCCGACGCTGGACTCCGCGCGCTATGAGAAGCCGATCCGCCTGGCCGCCACCACCCGCGTCCGGGCCCGCGCCTTCCGCAAGGGCGCTTCAATCATCCCCCCCACCCAAGACAGCGTGCTGGCCTCCATCGACCGCAGTGCGATCTTCACAAAGGCGACCGAGCTGAAGCCCGCGCTGGCGGCACCTAAGGAGCCCTTGAAGCCGGGTCTCGCCTTTCGTTATTTCGAGGATGACTGGACGCTCTCCATCTTGAAGTTGCCGATCTTGAAGACCGTCTCTACCGGCGTGGCCCGGTCCTGCATGGAGATCAGCGCCCGCCGTCAGAACGCCAATTCGTATGCCTTTGTCTACGAGGGGGTCCTCGACTTGCCGGCCACTGGAATTTATACGTTCCATGGCCCCTGGGAATTTTTCGACATCGGTGTGCGCTGCGGGTACGACCTTCAGGTTGCTTTGGACAACGAGGTTTGGTATCCTTCTACGCGAGATCATAATTATGGGAACTGGAGCATTGCCGTGAAGCAGGGACTTCACACATTGAAGGTCACCTATATTGATCTTCGTCGCGGACAGGATCAAGTGACTGCAAGAGAGATGACCTGGACAGGTGATAAGCCCGACTTGCGCCTCTCAGGACCCGGCCTGACAGCCCAGCCTATTCCGGACGAATGGATGAAACATTTTTAATAACAAGGGGGGATCCGATGAAACAGGTGAACGTATCGAGGAGGTCGTTTCTAAAAGCGACAGGTGCGGCAGTCGCGCTGCCGAACATTATTACGTCCAGTGCGCTGGGCGCAGGGGGCAGGCCGCCGGCGAGCGAACGCATCGTCATGGCCGGTATCGGCATGGGCGGACAGGGCTCCGGCGATCTCGGACAGTTCATGGGCGATCCTCGGATTCAAGTGGTGGCGGTCTGCGATGTCAAGAACGCGAATCTTGAACGGATCACGAACACGGTGAATAACCGGTATAAAAACACGGACTGCAAAGGGTATGTCGATTACCGCGAAGTGATCGCGCGTAGCGATATCGACATGATCCTCTGCGCTACGCCGGATCATTGGCATGCGCAAATTTCAATCGACGCGATGAAGGCCGGCAAGGATGTCTACTGCGAGAAGCCCCTGACCCTGACGATCGGCGAGGGCCGCAAGATGGTCGACGTCGCACGCCAGTACGGACGCGTCTTCTCCTCCGGCAGTCAGCGCGTCATCGGCGACTACGGCGCCCTGGCCTGCGCAGCGCGTAGCGGAAAATTCGGCAATATTCTCGAAGTGTTTGCGGATCCAGGTGGGCCGCCCCGGCAGTGCTATCTGCCTGGAGTGGAGATCCCTCCGAACACGATCAACTGGGATCTCTGGCTGGGGCCGGCGCCCATGGTGCCGTATAACCCCTTCCGTTGCGGAGCGGCTTATGGACTCGGCGGGCAGGGATTCCGGACGTGGTCCGACTACTCCGGCGGCATGATGACCGACTGGGGCGGACACAAATTTGGCGCTGCGCTGCACGGCATGGGCCTGGATCACACAGGACCCACGGAGATTCTACCGCCCGACGGCAAGGACAACAAGTATCTCACATACGTCTTTGCCAATGGCATGAAGCTGCACGTGGGCGATGGCGGGCCGAAGTACATCTGCGAGAAGGGTCAGGCTACGACGTTGCGCGAGTTCAAGGTTCCGCCGGGCTTGCGGTGGTATGAGGACGGCGCCAACTCGCCGATCAAGGATCTGGTGAACTGCGTGATCTCACGGAAGCGTCCGTTCCAGGACGTGGAGTATGCGCATCGCACAGCGACAGTCTGCCACCTGGGCAATATCTGTTACAGCCTGAACCGGAAGCTCAAGTGGGATCCTGTGAAAGAGGACTTCATCGGCGACCCCGAGGCCAGCAGGCTGGTGGACCGGCCGCGGCGCGGGCCTTGGCAGATTTAATGAATGTCTGAAAACAGGTGATACGTAAAGGATTTTTATGCGCAAGATTAAGAATATGACGATGATCATGATGACGCTTTGTCTGGTAGCTGGGATGTCGTTCGGCGATGTCTGGCAGGACTTGGCGAAGTACAAATATGGCGAAGGAACTGCGGCGGGCGATGCGGAACAGCTTCTGCAGAAGACGCCGGTGGACCAGCATGCTGCGATCGAGGATTCGCTCATCGCAGTCGTGTCGGCTAAGGACGCAACGCAGGACGGCAAAGCGTTTGCCTGCCGCATGCTGCAACAGATCGGCACTGAGAAGTGCATATCCGCAGTGGCGGGCCTGCTGAAGGACGAAGTGCTCTCGCATTACGCATGTCTCGTACTGGAGCGGATGAAGAGCCCCAAGGCCGATGCGGCGCTGCTGGCTGCGCTGGAGAGCGCGCCTGACACGGTGAAGCCCGGTATCATGGGGAGCCTCGGTGTACGGCGGGATGCCAACGCTGTCGAGGTGGTGGCGAAACTCGCCTCGAACAGTGACACGTCCGTAGCCAGAGCAGCCATCGTTGCGCTGGGTAAGATCGGTGGCGCGTCCGCTGCAAGCGTGCTGGGAAAACTGAAACCAAAGGAGAGCCTTGTGCCGGTTTACACAGATGCCCTTCTGGACTGCGCGCGGAGTCTCACAGGGGCACAGGCTGTTGCCCTTTATGATCAGGTCCTCGCGGGCAAGTCAACGCAGCGTATCCGCGCCCTGAATGGATTGTTGGTTGCGGACGAGAAGAAGGCTGTCGCGTTGATGGTCGATTTTATCAAGGGCGACGATGACCAGATGCTCGGCGGCGTGCTGACGTTGGTCTGCGGCGAGCCGAGCGCGGCACTGACGAAAGCCATGGCTGACGTCCTGCCCACGCTCCCGGATGCAAAGAAGACGGGCTTGCTCATTGCGCTCGGTTCGCGGGGCGATCCTGCGGCGCAGGAGAGCATCGCCGGATGTATGGCCAGCACGAACGAGAGTGTCCGTAACGCCGCGCTGGCGGCTCTGGGTAAGATCGGCAACGAGAGTACCGTGAAACTTCTGCTGACAACAGGCGGAAGCGCCACAGATGCGCTCGCGAAGATGCCGGGTGCCAGCGTCAATGACGCGCTCATCCAAGCCCTGTCAGACAACAAGCTCAAGGAACCGGCCATCAAGGCACTGGTGGCCAGAAGTTGCGGCAGCGCAGTGCCGGCCTTGTTCAAGCTCGTCACAGACAGCGATGCCGCAGTACGGAAAGCGACATGGGCCGGACTCGGTTCTCTGGCCACAGAGGAGGATATCGCTGCGATGGCCAAGGCCGCTTTTGCTATCAAGGACGAAAAGGAAATGAGTGACGCGATTGCAGCGGCACGTAAAGTGTGCGCGCAGGCCAAGGAGAAGTCCACATGCTTTGACGCAGTCGCCGCCTATTATGAGAGCACGACGGATGCCGGTAAAGTGGCGATTATCGCCCTGGCCTCGTCCGCCGGAACCCCTCACGCGCTGGACATCGTGAAAAAAGCGCTGGGCTCAACGAACCCGGAACTGTCTGGGAACGCGCTACGGTCCCTCGCGGCATGGTGCAATGAAAGCGCGGCTGACACCCTGCTCGAGCTTGCGAAAACATCAGCCAAAGACAATGAGCGTATTCTGGCGCTGCGGGGGTATATCAACATCGCAGGTCTGGAGACCGTCAACATTAAGGCGTCCAAGCGATGCGAGATGTTCAAGACGGCAAATGCGCTGGCCACGCGTCCGGATGAAAAGAAATTGATTATTGGTAATTTGCGGACGGTGCGTCATGCAGATGCTCTGGCCATGGTGGCTACCTATCTGGATGATCCTGCGTTGCAGAACGAGGCTGAGCAGTCTGCGGCCGACATGATCGGCAATTTCCGCAAGGATAAAGCGCTTGCCCCGGCAGTCAAGGATCTGGCGACCAAGCTCCTGACCAGCAAAAACAAAGGGATTGTCGACAAGGCTAAAAAAGCTTTGGGCGATGCGAAATAAGCAGCTAAGCCTTTGAAACTCGAAACTTGAAACTGGGAAAAAGCCTCAGTTTCAGTATTTTTGAGTGTGCTGTCTTTGGGATGCCTGTGCCCGGTCGTATCGCATCCTGGGAGCGCCGACGTCCCCGTCGGCCTTGACCGCCCGCGCCTCCTTTCTTGCCGACGAGGACATCAGCGCTCCCAGGGTAATTATGGTGGCGGAGCCGTCCCGGCTCCGGCGGGCAAGATGCCCGCGCTCCTTTGAGGGCAGCAATAGAAGGGAGCGTGGGCGTCCCGCCCGCATGAAAGAGGAGCGTCATTTTGGCGACAGGGGGACAGACAGGAATGGCGCCAAGAAAAGCAACGGCTCGCCTCAGCCTCGCCCTCCAGCATACGCCCGGCAAACGCCATGCCCATGAGTTGGAGGGTGAGGCTGCCTGTCACGCCGTAGCCTTGGCGTAGGCGGATGCCGAACCGCCCGAACGACTGGCACTGTCAATGTCTCGCCGAAGACCATGGCGAGGAGTCTGCACCGCATTGTCGGGACTCATTTCGAGTGTTGGACGGCATACGTATCTAACAGATTCCGAATCATCTTCTGGTAGGCAGTTTTGTGCAGCCCAGCCTGTTCCTTGAAGAAATCAAGGCTCGCTTTACTGAGCGAAATTGTGACCTTGACCTTTTCCTCTTTGAAGGCAAGCTGTGCCGGTGATGGGAGAACATCAGCAATGATCCGCACCTTCCCCATGGGTTCATTCGTGTATGTGATTTTGTTCTTCATAAAGTTTCTTTCCTTTCCGCCAGTAACCAGCTCCGAAAATTCGGATGACATTGTCCCGATACGTGAACCGTACGGTCATAATACCGTCGCCGACCCGTCCTAGACAAAAGTACCTATTTTCGCCGCTGCTGTGCTCCTCATCGATTAAGATCACGCGCTTGGTGTCTGCAAAAGCATACTGCGCCGTGATAAAAGCCACGCCATGCTTTTGTTGGTTATGCCTGTCTTTAACAGGATCCCATTCGAATGAGGTCTTGTTCATAGTTTAAAGAATAGCGGTTTGATCTCCGAATAGCAATACAAAAGCATGGCTAAATATATGGTTATTTCGGTTCTTTATCTCGTTAGCCCGGCTTTTCTTTCTTAGGGCTAAGTAAGCAAGCTCCCATCATCACTAGAATGGGGAGGGGGAGGGTGATGATGTTAGAATACTTACATCATCATGATTCTTCGCATTACAAGAAATAGCATTCCCGTAACGCCGATGATAACGTATATAATTCTGTAGGGATAACGCTCGATATCACTGGGAACAGGTTCCCCTTTAGCATAACACGCGAGCCAGGCACAAAAAATGAATATGGGGATTCCTCTTAGATACGGCATTGACGTGTTGTGGAAAGCAGCAATAATGCTGATGAAAATATAGCCACTAGCAAGCAAGACGAATAGCAGGTGTTTCTTATAGATAAACATAATTTTGACTTTTAAAACGTTTCCACTCACCCAGCCAGCTGTGGGAGCTGGCTTGCCGCGGTTGGTTCGGCTATCGTCACTTTCGGTTGAAGCATAAGCATTTGAATCAGGTCCTCCACGGTCTCAACAGTCTGTACTCGTGGATTTTTCTCAAGGTCCGTCAGACTCCGTTGGCATCGAGCCGCGATAGCAGGAAGTAAACCATCCTCAAGATAGTCCATTTCGATCCAAAGATCATCAAAGCGATCTGTTGGCCGAAGCGGGAACGGTTCTTTGCCAGTCTTCAAATCAGCAGACAGTTCCTCATAAGTCGCCCTTACGATCCATGCGTCAAGATCTCGGATCGGCAAAGCATGAACAAAAGTGCCAATGTCTTCTCCCTGTCGGCATCCTCTGAGACGATTGAGCGTCTTGTCTTGCGTGTCTTGAGGGAGGAAGTGCAGAATGAATAAGAGGCCGACGGCGGCGGCGGCGAAAAATGAACCGGCGAAAACGGACACAATCATATAGCATGTCAAAAAACCATATATACCAAAGTAAAGAAGCACGGCAAAACAAATTTTAATCCTCAACCGAATGCGATCCCCTCTTGTCGGCGGCGGATTCTTTGGCATATGTCGAGAGAATATCATCTTTGTTGTGCCCATTGTTTCATGTGCCTCAGTTGTCTTTTGCTGGCAATCAAACCAAGGATGAGTCAAGTATTACTGTTTCGGATTTGAGAATCAAGGGAAATGTAGAAGAAACTGGAACGCCTAAGTTTCTGAAGCTCGCGAGACTGTACGCATGGGGCATCTTAAAAAAAGGAGCGTGGGCGTCCCGCCCGCATACACGCACACGCCAGCGGGCAAGATGCCCGCGCTCCTTTTTGCTCGCGCACATGGAAAATGATATTTCATGCAATACATGCGTATCCCCCGGGATTTGACGTATTACAAGAAACTTGAAACTGGTCACCGCCTGTCAAGGCGTAACGCTACACAGAGCCATTGCTTGTGCTCAGTACTTGATCACACGGACCTCGCCCTTCTGCATGGGTAACGTCACCTGAGGGCCTTTGCCTAGGGGCTTGTTGTCCAGCGCGTCCACGACCAAGCCCGGCTTGCCGGTATCGATGACCAGGGGTCCAGTCTCGAAGGCTTGGACGGACAGGTACCCTTCGGCAGCCCAGAGCGTCGCGTTGCCTTCGGTGAAAACGTGCACGCCGGCCAGTTTGGCCAGTGCGCGGAGCAACTCGGGCGTCAACTGCGGGACGCCGATGAAGACATCAATGCCTTTCTCCGAACGCCGCATTGCGACGGCGGTCGATCCGTCGGCATAGGTCGCCAGAGTCTCGTCGGCCGAGGCTGTTACGCTGAAGAGCGGGCGGATCTGCTGCTTCTGGCCCCAGGACTCGCGCAGGCCCAGTTTCTTGCCGGCCTCAGTCGGCGTGACGACGGCTGTTCCCGAGGTAATGGCCTTGGCTTCGAAGCCCGTGACTTCTTTGATGCCGGCACTGTCCACGCGGTCCGGGTAGAGATACCCTGGCGCGTAGCACCAGACACGCACGGTGTCGGGCTTGCGTTGTGCGGCCAAGGCTGTGCGTTCTTCCGGCGTGAGTGCCCACGCCGCGAGGAAGACCTGCAACTTTGCGGGGACGCGCCCAGCGACAACATCGTCCAGCAGGTACTGGCCATACGGCGCGCCGGAGCGGCCAAGCGCCGCACGGACGTGGCAGGTCTGCTCGGTGGCGAACGCGGCCGAGCCGCCGGGCAGGTGACACATGCTGTCCTCGTCCACGATGGCTGCGATGTCCGGCGTGAAGCGCGTTTTTCGTTTGAGCATCGCGGCGTCAACAGGCTGGAGCAGCGAGATCTCTTCCCAGATGCGCGCATCGTTGAACCAGCCTTGAGCCGGCAGGTCCATCCACCACGTCCCGAATCCGCGAAGCGCCGCCTGAGCGGTGTTCCGCCTCATGACCTGTCGAGTCTGTTCCAGATTGACCAGACCGCCCTCCTGGGCATGGGCTTCCTTGCGCGGGTCCAGGAAGGTGCGCGAATCGTCCTCGTTTAGCCACAGGATGCCACTGCGCGTGACGCTCTCGGCGGCCGTCATGCTGGCCGAGGTTCCGAGCCATTCGCGGTCGCTGTAGGAAATGGGCGAGCAGAGGATGTCGATATCCTTTCCTTTGAGCAGCGACGAGAGGGCATAGTGGCCGCTGGTCGGTGCGCTGTTCTGGCAGGGGGGGAACTCGAAGAGGTATCCGTAGAAGAAGATCACCAGTTTCTTGTTGTCGGTGCCGCGGCGGCAGGCGGCGGCCATGGCGGCGACGTGGTCGGCCATTTGCTGTTGCTGGAAGCGAGCGAACTCGATCAGGCGCTTTTCCTTGGCGGGATCGCGCAGGAGGCCGTTCGGATGCGCGCGACGTTCGTCGGCTGTCGGAGGCTCCGCGGAATCCGCCTGCGCATCGCCGTGCGTTTTCAGCCAAGCGCGGAAGGCGGCCTTCGTGGCCGGGTCGTACCCGCTCAGCGGGCGCTTCCACGTGTCATGATAGAACCACTCGCCGGTGTTCTGTCCGCAGGGATGGATGCCGGCGAAGCGTTCGGGGAAGGCTTCGAGGAGGTGTCGGCTGAGCTTCTCCAGGTGCGCGCAGACATCAGCGCGGTACTCGGGGTCCGAGACGCAGGAGTGGTTGGCGACCTGATTGCCATCGTAGACCATGCGCGCTGCGGGGTGACGGTCGAGCCACCACGACGGCGCATCTGCTCCGACGCGCGGGACCAGGAGCACGTTTGGATTGACCTTGATAATCTGTCGGCAGAGCGTGTCGAGCGGCCTCCAGTCGATGGGCTGATCCTGCGGCGTCCAGCAGTTGGGCGCGGAGAAGGAGACCATGTTGACGCCGGCATCGCGGGCGAGGGCGACCTGGCTGAGGAACGAGCCAGGCGGGCCGCCCACGTAGGTCCACGTTCCCCCTGCGACGCTGTAGAGAGAGACCGTGAGGCTCTTCTCCGGCGTTCCCTTGGTGCGGAAGGTGCAGCGATAGGTGCGGCCGGCGGCGAAGCGCAACCTCGGTTTGCTGTGCAGGTGGAAGTCCGGCCATTTGTTGTCGGCTGGTTTCTGGAGAACGATGTGGACCGCGCCCTCGGTGACGTTGACGGTGCCGACGGTGTTGGCGGCGCCGACGGGCCACTGATCCCAACGCTTCGCGAAGCCCTCATCGGTGGCGAAGGAGTCGGGGGGAAGGACATCCTCCTGGGTCTGCGCGTCCTGGATGCGCAGGTCGGCCAGCCAGACTTCGCCGGGTTCGTGTGCGAAGCGGAAGTGGAGCGTGCCGGTGCCCTTCACATCGCCGGGGGAGAAGTCAAAGGTGTGGGTGGCCCACTCGGTTTTCGCTGCAAGGACTCCGCTGTTCATGCTGCCCCAGAAGAAGCGCGGCGGGATCGACTTGTCGTTGACGTGGATCTGAGGTCCGCCAGGCGTCTCCCGGACGCGGACCGTGACGGTCGCGGCCGTTGTTGCCGCCTGGGCAACTGACACACCAACGCCCCATAGAACGGCAGTGATGATTGTGCGGATTACTGGAAAGCCATGAGTGGCTCGCCCGCTGCAGACAGTGGCGAGGTCATTTCTGATTTGATGTTTCAATTTGATTTTCCCCATGTGTGAGACGCGCTCCGTTGCGGATATCGGTGTTTGCTTTGGGTACCATCTGGAGGTCTCGCGGCCCATTGGGGCGCGAGGGGCTGAGCAGCGAATCTTTGGCCGTCGGTGCCGGAAGCGCAGATACCAGGATCGCCGTGTCAGGTGCCTTGCCGGAGTAGAAAGAGAGGAAGTGTGTGCCCCTGATCGTGGTGGCGTTCGCGTTGCCCGCATCGAACGTGGACTCACTCCCCGTGGCCACCGCCTCGGACGCCGGCCACTTAAGCGGATTGCCGAAGACGCTGTCGGGATCGACTACTCGACGCCGAAGGAGACCGCCCTTGCCACGCTGATAGTAATAGTTGCTCAGCAAGCCAGTCTCGGTGTCGAAGATCAGGCTCGGCGTGGAGCAAAAGACATCACCGATGTTTGTTTGCGCGCGTGTCCACGTCGCACCGTAGTCCGAGGAGACCATCTGGAATTGCGAGCGCATCGAGGAAGGACCCCCCAGCTCTGTCCGTGCGATTGCGAGAATTTTGCCATTGCCGAGATAGACAGCGGCAGGCTCAGTCGGCCACTGCGATTTGGTCAGCCCGGACTCGATGGTGGTCTGTTTCCAGGTGGCGCCGTTGTCACTGCTCGTCAGCTTGCCCCACAAATGACTCGGGCCGTCATCGCCGTAGTTTCCCCCGAACCACAGTGCCATGAGCCCGACTGTGGGGACTGCGAAGACGTCGGAGATCTGCACGGGAACCACGGCGAGCTTTGGCATCGCTATGCGCGCGAACGTCACCCCATCCGTGGTGCGGTAGAGGTCGTGGGTACACCCCGCTCCGATTCGGCGCACCCAGAGGAGCATCGCTCCCGTGGAGTCCAGCCCCTTGCCGACTTCAACCTCGCCACAGCCCGGCGTGTTAGCGACAACCGTTTCCGTTGTCCACGTTTTTCCTTCGTCTGTTGATGTGCGTGCGTAAACGGCGCGGGCGTCTTCATCGATCGTGTGCGCTGTGCCTCGGCTATACACGCAGACCAGCTTCTCTCCGATGGCCTGAATCATCGGCCACGAGTTGTACCCTCTCACGTTCTGCACGACATGTGGCTTCGCGAGAGCGTCCAGGGGCGTCACCTTGACCATGGCAAGGCCAGTCGGGCGGGTGAATGTATCGGCGGGATCGTCAGGCTCCCGCTGGATACGCACACACAGAGGCGTGTTCGGCAGCACCGGGTAATAGGACTCCAGCACGATAGTCCGGGTGTGGAACGGTGCGGCGGGAAGCGCTGTTCTCACGGGAGTACCCTGAACATACCGGGACGTGAAGGTGGAATTCTCCACCATCTGCGACAGGTGGCATCTGTAGACATCCTCATAGAGGGCGTTCGTCGCCGCATCCGCTGTGGTCACGACGATCTCGACCTTCACTGCTGCGCACCCGCTGGGCAAGCCGGTCACGAGTCCGGCGACAGACTGTCCAACCGTGCCACCCGATAGTGACCACACCGGGACGTGCGTGGCGCCGCTCGACATGAGCACCAGCGAAGGTTGGCCCGTCGCGATGGACATGTTGTTTGCGCTCAGACAGATCGGTGACTCCGCCCACTTGCCAGACATTCGCTTTTCAAACCCTGGCATTGTCACCGAAGTCTGCACGGGATGTTTCGCCGGTGTGTCTGACGTGCTCTGACATCCGTAAACAATCACGAAAAGGGCTAGCACAGGGATGAGGGTCTGAAGTTTCATGTTTATTCTTTCGCTATTGCTTAATGGAGGATCGCTGTTTGTTGCTGGCAAACGAACCCAAGTTGAGTTAAGTATTGCTGTTTGGAATTGCAGAATCAAGGGAAATGTTGAAGAAACTGGAATGCGTCAGTTTCTGGAGCGCGCGAATCTGGCCGCATGGTGCATCTTAAAAAAAAAGGAGCGTGGGCGTCCCGCCCGCATACACGCGGTACGCCAGCGGGCAAGATGCCCAATGCCACTAACTTTTCATGTCGGCAACAGGGGCACGGGCAACAGAGGGACAGACAAGAATGGCTCTCCTCTTTCATGCGGGCGGGACGCCCACGCTCCCTTCTTTTGCTGCCCTCAAAGGAGCGCGGGCATCTTGCCCGCCGGAGCCGAGACGGCTCCGCCACCTTATTGCCCTGGGAGCGCTGACGTCCTCGTTGGCAAGAAATATGGCGCGGGAAGTCAAGGCCGACGAGGACGTCGGCGTTCCCAGGAGATAAGCCCTTCGCTTGCAACAAGCGAACACCGACTACTCCAGCCTGCAAAAAGACCAACACACTTGCCTATTTCCCAGCGTGCACGCTGAATTTCATCAGCCGCTGGCCGGTCGCATCATAGACCACGAGGAAGTTGCCGTTAAGGGCGACTTCGGTCGGCGTGGTGACGCGCGCCTCAGCCAGCTTGCGATGATCTGTGAGAGCGTAGAGGATAACGCGGTTCTTCTCGGTATCAGCCACAGCCAGCCGTCCTTCGTTGATGGCGAGTCGTATCTTCGTGCCGAATCCGTCGTTCCAGCGTCCGGTCTCTTTCCAGTTCGCGCCGTCGCGTCCGAACGTGATGACCTCTCCATCCGCCGCCGCTATCAGTGTCTCCGCATCCTGCATCGTCACGGCGGTGAAGGCCTTCACAGGCGTAGCGGTCTGAAGCTTCACGTCACCGAGATCCTTGCGCCAGGGGTTACGAAGGTCCTCCACGATCTCATGCACCTTCGTCTGGCCTGCATTGCCCAGCACCAGGAAGCGCCTGCCGCCCTTTGACTGAGGCTGCTCGCGATAGAGCGCGACGCCGACCACGTCTTTGGGAAGGCCAAGCTTGTCGAGCCGGTTGCAGTACAATGCCTCCTCTTCGAAGCGGCCCATGGCGATTGACACCTTGCCATAGACTTCCGCAAGGCCGACCCGTGTGTCGGCATCAAGGGAGGCGCATGGCGCGATCATCTTGAAGACATTGCTCACGTACGCTGGCGCAAGCGCGCCGTCTTTCCAATTCCAAATATTGTTGCCAGCGAGAATACGGCCCTGTGCGTCAACTGCGATCCCGCCCGGTTGCGCCAGCGCGCCGATGCGACGGATCAGCACGAGGTTCTTCAGGTCCGGACGCCACTCTGCTAATTGAACCACGCCATACATGCCGGCGATGGCGAAGAGGCCCGGCGAGACCAGCCGGATTCCACGCGCCAGTTCCACATCGTAGTTGCAGGGCACATGGCCGATGAAGTGTCCCGACGCGCCACCGAGCACCACGCCGGGCGCCGGCTCGAAGTCGGGCGTGAAGCGTTTGATCGTGCCGTGATATGCACTGCCGTACCAAAACGCGCCTAGCCGTGTCGCGCAATCGATGCCTGACTCGCGGGTTCCGATGAAGCGCTTCGGCCAGAGGCTGTTCGACACCAGCTTTCCGTTCTCGAGCTTGTTGGCCTCCCGGCCGAAGATCAAAAAAAAGTCTCCCTTGTCATCCCAGTCCATGCCGTTGCAATACGCGCCCGGTGCGTCGCCGAAGGGCGTGACGGAGTTGTCAGCCGGATTCAGCAGCACGAGCTTGCCGCTCTTGCTGCGCACTGCCACACGGCCTTCGCGGGCCGATGACGAGAGCACCTCGGGCTCGGGGATCGCGGCAGACACCTTTTCTGCAGCTGCCCCGTCCGGCGCGTTCAGCCGCAACGTGCAGAGCCGCCCGCCCAGGAGCATCACCAGATGGTCGCCACACAGCGTCATCATGTCCTGATGGTTTTCGTCAGTGGGGATCGTGTAGTGCGCCAGCAACCGGCCGTCGAGCGCGTATGCGTTCAGCCGCCCGCTTCCGGCACGTTCATACAGCACGCCCTGCTTTGCATCGTGCGCCACGCCCAGCCCGCGCGTCCCGCGCTGCATCGGCCCGAAGGTCACCGGCTTATCCAGCTCCCCCGAGTTTCCGATCACGCCCTCGAAGCGCAAGGTCTCAGCGCTGGCCGACAAGCCGATGCATCCGAAGGCCACTAAAAGAAGATTCCGCATGTTATACGCTCACTTTCACTTCGGCAGGTTCACAGGCTGGCCGCACTGTGCGGCCCAGGTCAGGGTCGCCATGAATTTCGGCGACTGTGCGACTGGCTCATCCGCGTACTGCAACAGCCCCCAGCTTCCCCACTTGCTCCACTTGCCGACAGAGGCGAAGTTGCACAGCAGGTCACCGCCCCCGGCTGTCCAGGCTGCATAATAGTCCCGGTAGAGGTCGCCCATGCGCGGATGCAGGTTGGCCGCATGGAAGAGGCGTGTCAACGCCTCGTTGTTCTCGCCGCCCAACACGCCCACCATGTGCTGGCCGGCTTCGTAGGCGACGAGCCGCAGGCCGTACTTGTCGGCGATGGCCTTTTGCTTGCGGATCATCTCGACACTCTCCGGCAAAATATTCTTCGCCATGTGGTCGAGTGCCTGTTCCACGCTCCACGTGGCGACAGTTTCAGCGTTCAGTTTCTTGTCGCTCTTGGCTGGCACGCTAAAGCCCATGTACGGCGCGATGGCCAATACGTCGGCCTGCTTGTAGGCGTCCTGGAATGCCAGGACGCGCTCGGAGACGTTGGGGCTCGCAGCCTGCGAGGGCAGCACGCGCATCAGCCGCTGACGTCCGCCGAAGACATCCTCCCAGATGCGGAAGATCTGAACCGAGCGATATGCGGTGAAGGCCCATCCCGCCTCCCAGGGCTGCTTGGCGAAGCCGAGCTTGATGCCCTGTTCGCCAGCCCACTTACTCTGCGCGAACATCCCGTTCCAGACCTCGTTGGAATATTCGATGTAGACCTTTCGTTCAGGGTTGAGATTTGTTTTCACTGCCTTCGCAAATTGGCGCACGTAGTCATCGTCCGCCAGATGAGGCATGCAGAACCATGCATCAGCCGTCTGCCGGTTGCAGAGGTCGACCATCACCTCCACAGGAATGCCGTTGACCGCGTAGGACGCATCATCGGGTTTCGGGCGCTCGGACCACGTTCCGATCTTCGAGCCGTTGGTCTTCATCCAGTCCATGAACCGGAAGCAGGCGACTCCGCGCCAGCGCGCGAGAAACGCCGGGTTGAACGGCTGCTTCGCAAAAGTCTCCTCGAAGCCGGGCATGACCACGCGGATGTTGCGCACGGGGTCGCCAGGGTCCGTGGCCCGGAGCTGCAGGAAGAAGCCGCCCTTCGCAGCATCGACCTGGATGATTAGTCGGTTCGGTTTTTTCTCTGCGATGGATGCCGCGCCAGTGAATGCCAGTTCGCCCTTGCCTTCGTACAGGACCGTATAGCGGCCCGACGGATAGTGTCCCTTCTCGATCGTGCAGAGCGGTGTCTCGGCCCAGCAGTCGGGGTCGAGCTGTTTGACCCAGCCGCGCTCGTCCAGCGCCAGCTCAGGTCCCTTGCCCCAGGACAAGCCTTTCTTCTGGCTGATCCATCTGCGCGATAAGCGGAAGACGTCAACGAAGGGCAACTCCGTGTTCCAGTCGCAAGGGCCGTCCAGATTCATGCCCAGACAAGGCTTCGGGGCAGGCGGTACAGCGCATGCCTCTTTTGGCAAAAGTGTCGCACACGCGACGGTCACTAAACAATAGGTCATTAATCTGTTCATGTTTTACTCTCCAACTTTGATTGATCCCCAGAGATCCGGCGCGAGCATGGTTTCGCCTGGCACGTCGTTCACGAGACCGGTCGCCTGATTCGACCAGTAGACGCGCGATAGATTGATTGTGCCCAGACGGTCGCCGTAGATCACGCCGAAGTCGCCGCGCAAGATTTGATTGCTGATCTTCTCCAGTCCCAGTTCAGCCAATGGGATGGTCGCCTCCAGCCGATAGCCGCCTTCAGAGAGTTGCACATTCACGTTCACGCGTTCCAATTTGCGCACGTCGTCCACCTTCTCGCTGCGCCACGGGCTCGCGAACTCCGCTGGATTGGCACCGGTCTTGTCCTTGAGGCGGTAGCGGTAGAGCACCGCCAGCGGCTTGTTGTTGAAGGGCGCGATCGAGAGGCGGATGTCGCCGGGTGCTGCATCCTTACGTGCGGCGGGCGCGGAGGCGTCCGTGCCGAGTTGCAGGTCCACGCAGTCGCCCGTCTTAAAGAGCTGCGTCCAGTCCTTGCCATTGTTGACCCAGGGGGACGGGTCTGCCACATCGTAGTGGAGATAGAGGTTCGTGTCGTCGAATGCGCCCCGCACGCGGATTCTCCAATTGCCGCTCTCCCATTCTGCGGTGACGGGCAGCGCTCCGAAGTTCACTTTCTTCTCAGTCAGACGCGCGAGCGCGGCCTGCTTCTGAACCGTGCCTTCACGCGCGGCCGCCTGCGTGCGCCGGGCCGCTGACGCGAGCATCCCGGAGGTGACCGTAATCTTGCCCTCGTTGCGCACGACCTTGTCGAGTCCGTTCAGATGGTAGATGCGGTAACCGCTGCAGCCTGCCTGCAGCACATAGCGCTTATTGATGCGGTCATACCCGAACGAACCGCCGAAGGCCTCGCCGCCGATGAGTCCGGGACCCACAACCTCTGCCACGCGGCAGTCTTGGAACATCTCGTCGAGATAGAGGCCGTCGGTTGTCATCACGAAAAACCGTCCGTGATTCCCCACGAAGACCATCACATCGCCCTGTTTGTCCAGCGGTGCGGTGCCAAGTCCGAACAAGACGCCTTGCAACTCGCCGGGTTTGGGCAGCGGCGCCTTGTGTGAGCCGTGTACATTGGTCCAGCGGTTCTGGAAGAGCCAGTTGATGCGACCGTCTTCCGCGATGCTGAAGAGAAAGGGGGCAGTGTTCACCACGATATTACCGCGCGCGTCATTGAGGGTCGTGTCGAGGATCGTGCGGCTGCCCTGCGGCAGCTCGTCCTTGAGCGGCGCGACGGTTGCGAGTGCCTTCTCGAACGAATAGGCAGGCGCGCCGCACGCCGTGTACCCGTTTGGCCGCAACGTCAGGACCTGCTCCTCCTTCTTCTCGTTTCGATAGGGCAGGCGCAGGGTCAGGTCGTTGAGCTTCAGCCCCCAGCCAAAGGAGGCCAGCTTGGTTCCAGTCGGCAGGAACTGGAACTCCTCGGCATCGAAGTCGCCGTCGTTGTCTGCATCCACCCAGAGCGTGCCGACATACCGGCAGGACTCGTCACTGTACTTCTGTTCGTAGTTGGCTTTGGGAAAACGTTTTTCCACAAGGTCGCAAAAAGCGGGGATGCGCTTCCATCCCAGTCCGTAAAGCAGTCCATGCACATCCGAGATCAGTGCACGGTCTTTGAGTGAGCCGTCGGGCATCAGCTCTGAGATGAGCGTGCCCTTGTAAGTGCCCAGCACAAAGGTCCGTCCGTCCTGATGCACGAAGGTGTAGTTGAGACACTCCTCGATCTTGCCCAGCAAGTGACCTTCGTGCTTCTGGAGTACGCTGATGATCTGAGACTTGCCTGACACCTGATCGATCTTCCATTGGCAGCGCTGGCCGAACCAGCGCTCAGGCTGTTCGGAATCAAAGCCAGAGCCCGGGCTGCCATACGCTGGACATCCCACCTTGTCATACACGCATTTTCCAGACGCGAGATCCCATTTGCTCAGGCGTTTCGGATTGCGCCGATCCTCAGCCACCCAGAGCGCGCCATCGGGCGCAAGCGTTACGCCCACTGGTTCGACCAGCCGCTCAGGACGCCACGCGCCCTCGTAAGCGCCACCCGGCTCGCCCACTGTTTTCACGCACTGGCCGCTCCGGTTGAACACCTTGATCGTGCTGTCCGCATCGCCTGTCAGATAGAAGCACGCCTTGTCGAGACAGAGGCCGCGCGGTATGAAGGGCAGGGGGAAGAGAGGAGAGACAATTTTGCTCCCAGGATCAAGGCTGACCAGCTTCATGCCGGATGTGGCCACCAGTCTGTTGACGTCGGCCGCCAACACGCCCGCCTGTGGCAGCGGAATCTCGTCGATGGTCTTGCCTGTCCCGGTATCGATGACGAGGACGCAGCCCTTCTCGCGATCCGACACATAGAGCTTTCCGTTGAGGCAGGCCGCTCCGGCCAGCGCATAGAAGCGCTTCTCGCCGGGCTTGTACTCGCGCAGGTCGCGCTCGCGCAGAACCGTGTACTGCCCCTTGCTCCCCTTGAACGAGACGATGTCGCCAGTAGCGATATCATAGACAGTCATTGTCAGGGCAGGCGCCTTACCGCGTCCGCCCCAGGCCCCGCCGTCGTTGAGCACATAGAGTTGCTTTTCATCCGCTGCCAAGGCGACCTCTTCGATGCCGGCACCGCCGATTTGCCGGTAGCCGCGAATAAAATGACCGTCCGGCGCGAGCGCGATGATCGCCCAGCCGCCCTCGGTGAGGGGCGCCGCTGCGAACACGAGCGTGCTGTTGGCCGCCATGGCAGTCATGGTGCCGTGATTCGAGCCGAAAGGAAAGAAGGCCGTCTCGCCGCCGTTGGCGAACTGCATCTTGTATTCGGGCGTGATGCCGGGATGCGAGGCTGTGCGGAAGCGGTACGTGCCGGGTGCGACCAGGTTGCCCGCCTCGTCGCGTCCGTCCCAGTCGAGTGTCTGCGTTCCTGCTGCTGCGTCCTGCCCAGAAACCAGATTGCGGATGCGCTTGCCGTCCGTTGTCTCAACGACCACCGAGAGCTTGCCCTCCATGGGTTGACGCACAGGGATGCGGATGCGCTGCGCAAGGTCCGCCACTTGTTCGCGGTACGCAACGTAATCAAAGCGGTCCCACTCCTGCGCATCCGCTGGCAACCGGTTGCCGGACGATGGTGCGCGGAAGACCTCGCGCTGCCGCAGTGTGCCGTCAGCGTTAAACCAGCTCACCTCCAGCGCTAACCGCAGCGCTTCGCCCTCGCCGATCTCCGTGGCAGTGACGCTCCGTTCCGTCGGCAGCTTGTCCAAGGCGAGGACCGCATGTTTGCCCGCTGCCACGCCCAAGCGAGCCGTGACCTTCGCATAGGGATTCTCCGCCTCGACGCGAATGCGATAATCGTTGCCTTCCTGCCGCATGGCGATGCGAACCTCCGGCGAGACTTTGCCGGAGAGCGTGAGATACTCCTCCTGCTTGAACTCCGCCTTGCCGAAAAGGCCGGCCAGCACCCCTAAAACCGCTATCATCGTAGTCATTGTCTTACCTTTAACTAGAAATTCAATTTTTGAATACTTTTTCGCAAAGAGCGCAATTTGGGTGAAGGACGGCGTGCCTACGCAATCGGCGAATAAGCACGCGCAGAGGACAAGTGTATCCACGCCGTCCGAACGCTCGCTTAAAGCTTGCTAGCAAGAGCGATGAGCGTCAGCGATAGAGCGGCAATACGCCGTCGGCACAGCTCGTCCTTCACCCAGAGTCAATTCGTGACACTCGGGTGCTTGCACGAGATAAGCCCCGGCTGTATTCAGCCACTCGCGGGGGCTTTCCGTGCAAGCACCTCTCATCGCGATCTTCGCGTAAACATTCTTTTCATTCTTATGGTTCGTGTCATTCGATGCAAAAAGTTACCAGTCAGTTTATTCCCGGTCCCCCCGGACGGCGGGCTTGCCTCCAGAATCATACGTTCACCGGCAGAGCGCAAAGCCTCCGACGCAGGTGTCCGCATTATACCCAAAGCTCTTCACCTTTACAAACAGTTCGCGGCTTTTGCGTACTCCTTCCGGAATCGCATACAGGTTCACGGAGGAGTGCGTCTCCAAGAGCTTTGTCTCTGTCCACGTCCCGCCATCCGCAGATGCGTATATATGCACGGGCTCGCCAGTCTTGCGGTGCTTGCTCAAGGCCGCCAGCACAGCGAAGCGCGTGGCGGACGGAACTGCGGCGAGTGGCAGACGGACGACCAGTTCGTCCACATAGAACCACCAGGTTCCGCAGTTGCCGCCCTTGCCGCTCACGAAGGCCGCTTTGGTGCTCGCTTCATCCTCTCCGATCAAGAGACGCCACAGCACATCGTCACGCCCTGCAAAGGGCAGCGGAATCGGTTGCGCGGGTTTGCTCAGGTCGGGCATCGCCTCGCTGATGAACCCCTTATTCACAGCGCCGTAGATGCGCGCCGCGATCCGTCCGTTGCTCATTCCGTAGATCCAATAACCGTTGACGCTCTTGACGTGAGCCACTTGCACGATCTTGGTCTTGGGTAGCGAGAAAACAGTGGTGGTGTTGTTGTGGACGTGCCCGGCGAGCAGCCAGAGGGGGCCTGTGTGTTCTGCAAAGGCCTCACATACCATCGCTGGAATCCCGCGTTCGCGTTCGGTCATGCCCAGCGAGGGTTGATGGACAAGCACCACGGCCGAGGCGTCGCGTGGCAGCGCTGCAGCCTGCGCCCGTATCCACGCGCGTTGACGTAGATCGATCCCGCCGTCATGTCCGCCATTCCAGATCATGAAGCGGATGCCTGACACCTCGAATGCCTCGTAGGGCTGGCATGCAGGAAACACGCTCCGAAAAAACGCGGCGTCTGTTTCGCCCGGCATCGTGTCGTGGTTACCGATCACCAGCTTGAGCGGTATGCCCGCGTCCAACCGTGCGAGCTTTGCACGTAGCCCCTCCAGCCCTATGCGTGCCTGTGCCAGTCCCTTCTCGTCAGGGGTGTGTCCAAAATTACGCGAGACGCTACAGCCGTTGTCGCCCAGCAGCGCGACGAAACGGGGCGCGGGCCGCATGGCGTTCCACGCCTCGATCTGTGCAGGGAAATGCTCGCTGTACTCCGGCTCATGGACATCCCCGCAAACAACAAACACGCTGTTACCTGCAGCCGTCGGATCAAAGCCCGCTGCCCGGAACGCCTCCAGCCAATCAGACTTCGATTCGGATTCGACGCTGAAAGACGTGAGCATTGTGAGTGCCGCAACTCCCATCACTACTTTTAAAAATCCGCGTCTGCTTTGCAGGCTCATTTCTTTTGTTTCCTTTTGGTATGGGCGTTTTGCCCATGTTCCACTGATCACGAACGACGGCGAGTCTTTGCTGGGAGCTTAATAAGTCGGCGTTCGATACCATCGTAGAAAATCTCCGCAGTAACGCGGATTTCGGGCGCGATATTCTGCAACGCCCGGCGGTCCCCGATCTGCAACGCCCGCAGAGCTTCCACCCAAGGCCGCAACCGGATGTTGTCACCGCGCTCTTCCAGAAAGGCAATCAATTCAGCCCCGTAGTTGAGGTGTATCAGCACAGCGCTGGCGCGGAGCCAATCGTCGGTATTGATCGCAATAAAACCACCGTCACGAAGGGAAAGAGCCTTGGCAAGTGCATCACGGGCGAGGCCCCAGTTCGAGTCGTAAGCTGCAAATAAAGCTTCGTGAAGCTGAGTGGTATCAGGACATTCTTGTTTTTGTATTGCCCTCAACTCATCCATCAATGGACGTGCCCCCGAGCCTTCTCCCATGAAGTCGCGTCGCAGAAAAATGATATTTTGAAGAGGGATGTCCTTAGACGGATCAAGACGACGGGCTGTATTATAAACTGTTACAGCATCACTCATACGCCCCATTAAGTCGCAGTAAAGGTTGCCCAAACCGTTCCAAGGCGCAGCTAATTTTGAATCACAGACAATCGCCTCACGGTAAGCTGTCTCGGCCTCGGCATAGCGCTGGAGATGGTCCTTCAAAAGGTTGCCAAGATTGTTCCAGGTCCAGATGTTTTTTGGCTCACATGAGATGGCTTCTCGATAGGCTATCTCGGCCTCGGCATAGCGCTGGAGATGGTGTTGTAGTAGGTTGCCAAGGTTGTTCCAGTGCCAGTCATTCTTCGGATCGCGAGCGATTGCCTCACGATAGGCAATCTCGGCATCGGCGTAGCGTTGGAGATGGTTTGCCAGTAGGTCGGCTAAGTTGAGCCAGGGCCAGGCATTTATCGGATCGTAGGCAATTGCCTCGCGGTAGGCCGTTTCGGCATCGGCGTAGCGTTGGAGATGGTGTTGCAGCAGATTGCCAAGACTGTCCCAAAGCCAGGCATTATTTGGAGCGTGGACGATTGCCTCTCGGTACACATTCTCGGCTTCATCAAACCGCTGAAAACGATTCTGTAATAAGGAGCCCAGATAATAACAAGCCCAGGCATTCTTGGAATCGCAAGCGATTGCCTCGCGGTAGGCGATTTCAGCTTCGTCAAAGCGGTGGAGACGGTTTTCGAAAAGTTTACCTAGGCTAATCCAAGGCCAAGAATTATTCGGGTCGATTTCTATTGCTTTGCGGTAAGACCTCTCAGCCTCGTCATTGAGGCCAAGCCTAGTTTGCAACCGCTCGCCACATTGATCCCACTGCCATGCATCAGTAGTGTCGCTCGGCTGGATGCTGGAGCGAATGAGGGTGATGCTGGTATCGCTGAGTTTGGAGCCAAAGCCATCAGGCAGTGAATCCACCATCAAAAGGATGCAGTTACTATCGTTTGTTTGCTTAAATGCTCGGTCCCAGTCTGCGACATCATCCCGGCTGAGAATTTGACCACTGGCCAAACGATGGGAAAACCAAGCGACGGCCTCCTCGGTATAGTTTTGTACATCAGCCTTTCGTGACTTGGAGAGGGTGTCGAGGACGCTATGGATTTCATCCTGGTTCAAGGTTCCCGCCCGCATGGCGAGCTGTTCGCGTTCACCACTGACAAACATGGCTCGGTCGCCGAGCACTGCTTTTGCGAAAACCTCGGGTGAAATGTCCGCCCCGACGGGTACAAGACTCATAAGTTTTTCGTGCAGACCGTTGAAAGCCAGTGTCGAAGGCGGTAGGGCGTCGAAATCAATCAGTTCACGCATTCGCTGGCGAGCCTCGGAGGCTTCTGCTCGCAGGGCCATAAGTTCGCTGTGCCGTTTGAGATCTTCGGCTGTTTCAGGCTCTGAAAGACTGTCGGCGACAGCGCGGCTCCAAAGATAGCGGTCGGGGCTGAAGTGCTCCTCGTTCATCATGTGCCGGGCCAGCCGGATACGATCCGAGGGCTCGTAGAAGCTCTCCAGAAAGCGTGTGAGAAACTCCACCTCGCGGCGCTGGCGGCGGGAGGCGCTGCGCATCAGGAACCAGATGTTGAAGAAACGTTCGGCAATCTGGTAGCCCGTGCTGGATTCGTCAAAGAGGTCAACACGTTCGATGGTGCCGATCTTTTCCAAGCGGTCAAGCTGGGGACTGATCGTGCCAGTCGGTAGCCCAATGGCTTGAGCCAGTTTTGAGGCGGTGACCGGATCCCAGTGGTTGGCTATGGCGCTGGTGATCACCTGCTGTTGCGTGGTGAGTTCTTCGAAACGCGCTTTGTAAAGCGGAGTGACACGGTCAAGCAGTCCTTCGAGATCGCCGAATACGCTGGGAGCGAAGTCCTCGGCGTAGAGGAAAAAGAGTGTGAGCGTGGTACGAGGATTGCCGCCGGTGAGGTGGCGCAGCACCTTCAAACGAGCGGGATGCTGGAGCACGCGCTGGCGGACGTCTTCGCGCTGGGCTGTTTCGGCCAGATGCAACAGCAAGTCGCGCATCTCTGATTCTTCCAGCGGACGGAGATAATGGACTTTGAAATGATCATAGAAGGCGGCACCGTAATCCTGTGTCTGTGGAGGTGGAGAGGGACTGGCACCCACGAGGATCGGAGCGCCTGGCCGCATGAGCAATTCACGCAGGCTATGCTGCTGCCGTTCTGGCAGACGTTCGAAGACGAGCTGCAAGTTGTCCACGAGCAACACGGGGCGTTGGCCCGAAGTTTGTGCGGCCTTGGCAAAGGCACTATACACGTCATCGGCAAAGGGCTGGTCCTCCTTCACGGAGCTTGCGCCGCCCGCAGTAAGCCGGGCGACTGTAGCGTCGATTTCAACGACAGCTTGGGCATCCCCAGCCTGCTCACGAGCATCAGCTAGGGAATCGAGGCAGTTTAGCCAGAACTTTGAGAGACGATCAACGGCGTATTGCTCCTCTGCAAAGATAAGCGGGATGAATCGTGCATGCAGCGCGGGTTCAGTGCGGAGTTCGGCGGCTATGCGGGCGAGGAGCATTGTTTTGCCCATGCCTCGCTGGCCAACAATGAGGTGATGTTGAGCGCGGCTCTTAGGTTTCTCAGCCGCGAGGTCAGCGATAATGCGGTCCAGCACCGGCCGCCGGGCGGCAAAGGCGGCGATGACTTGATCAGGTGGCATTCGCCCGGTGTTGTAGAGCGAAAGCTGATGTAGGGAGAGTATGGATTTTGTGTTTTTCATCGGACTTCTCTGCAGAGCCAGTATTCACGAAGAAGAAAAGAGCGAAAGGCGTAATTACCGTTACTTTCCAGGAGATAACCATCACGTTGGAGCATGAGCAAGAGGCGTGATAATTGATCCTCAACAACAGTGGGGTCAGATGACTGGCGGGTGCTCATGAGAGCATTCAGAATCTGATGACGTGTTCTACCGTCCGGATACTGACAAAGGTGGTACAAGGTATTCTTTGCCACAGTGGCGTCGCTTTGTTCAAACTGTTCGTCCAGCCGCTGCCGCCAAGTGTCAAACTGGCTGAGATTCTCTGGCAGAAGCAGATGGGCAAAGGCGGCTTCAACAGCCGCAACATCTGCGTGACTTGTTTCTGTGCCAACGATAGCGTGAAAGACGATCTGCAAGTGGTGCGGCAGCGGCCAGCCGACACGTTGAATAATCAGTGACCGAAGCTCCGGTGCAAGCGCTAGGCCATTGCTCTCCCCCAAACGCTCAAGAAATTGGTCAGCTTCCTGAGAGTCTAACGCTTCCAGATGCAGGCCGGTGAGGTCGTTGATCGTCTTCCGAAGGTTTCGGTCATCTACGAAGCTGTCGAGTCCGATGGAGCCGAGAAATAACCATCGTATGTGTTTTCGGTGGGTCTGGCGCAAAGCCCGTAACCAATGGAGCAGTCGATTGACACGCTCTGTTCCTTGCTCCTGTTTGCCGAGAGCGAGCAGGAGTTCAGGCATCTCATCGATTGCAAGAAGCACAGGCGATTCAGTGCTCTCTATTTTTCGGAAAATACTCTCAAGTGCGCGTCCGAGTGTGCTGTGATCCGGATCTTCAGGGGTTCCCATATCCATGTCGACACCTGCGGTTCCGAATTTCATACCGCTCATGGCCGTTCGCACCTTTCGGAACGTAAGTAAGACGCGACTGAGCATTTCCGGGTGCAGACCGCTTTCATTCAGTCCATCTACAAGTTTCTCTGCAAAAGCGAGCTCGTCGTGGCAACCCTCGACGTTCATGAAGACAGCGGTTTTCCCTTCTTTACGTTCCAGTTCGCAAAGTTTCAATACAAGGGATGTCTTTCCGACTCGGCGAGGAGCGGTGAGCAAGATGTTCGCCTTGCTTGCCAGCTCTCGCTGGAGGCGGGAAAGATCCTGTGGACGATCAAAAAAGTCGTCGTTCTCTACGGGTGAACCTGTTATGTTTCTCATATGCGGCGAATCATACAACAAGAGTGCGTCTCTTGTCAATATACAAAGTTGTATTTATACAGTATTGTATTTATTCATTTATTATTTACCGGATCAGAGTTGCCTGGTCACTGTTACCTGCTTCTCTCCACTCACTTCGCGCTCCGTTTCCGATAGACCTGTGTGTCAATCACGCTACCGTCCATTTGTTTCAATGCTGCTGTCAGGGTGCCTGCAGCACAATCGAAGGTCAGCAGCATATAGCTGGAGACTGGCTCGCAGACCACCGCCTTGGCGTCGCGGTACACAGTGCCGGGTTTTGCGACGCAGGTGTTGTAGTAGGGGAAGTTATTTGATTCGACAGCCCGCTCCGCATAATAGCCGAACCCTGTGATGAGCATTGTGCCCCGGCTGAACATCTCGTGCCATGCGCCTTGTTCCAGAGATCTGCACCGGCTCTCCGCATTGATCAGCGTCACGACAAAACCCGATCTGGTCTTAGCTGTCTGTTCGTCGTACCACTGGAACTGCTCGGACCCGCGCCGATGATCGTGGCTCGTCTGAAACGTTGTACCAAAGTCACTCAGGTGGTGGAGGTCGAGAGCGAGGAAGGTCACGTCGGCCTGCGGAATGGTGAATGCCCACGTCCAGCCTGCGCCGGGCAGCGCGAAGACGCTCAGGTAGGCTGTGGCGTCGATGTCATAGACCTCTGAACTGGAGCCTGGCTTCTTGTTCACCCGTGGACCGACCTGCTTGTCATGGTTGCCGAGAATCGGCATGAAGGGTGTTGAAGCGAAAAAGGAAGCTTCAGATTTCAGCAGTTCGATGTAGGGCTGGATAGTGGTCTTGTCCCCGGCCTGCTTGGGGTTCGTGATGTGCGCCACATTATCGCCGACTGTCATCAGCATGTGCGGCCGGTCCGCTTTGAGCGCTGTCAGATCGGGATGGGTTGCGTAACCCAAGTCGCCGACCACCGCGATCCGAATGGTGTTTTCCGGACAGGTTTGAAAAGAGAGCGTCTCTGATTTCTGTCCGCCTGTCTCGACGCAATAGAAGATGTTAGAACCGCGCTGCGGTGTAGGGATCTCCACATGGTGCAGGGTTCGCTCACCCTTCATCCAGACCTCTTGCGAGCAGGTCGCGTCCGTGCCGTAGCGCACGTGCGAAGGGCCAGGGGCCACGCTCTTCCAGTTGATGACGGTCTTTTCGGGGGATGGTGCGCGGTGGGTCAGCCAGACGGCTTCCACTTGCGCCTGAGCCGAGCCCCCGAGCAATGCCCATATAGCACATGTGATGATTGTCACGCCTATAACTTGAAGTTTTTGCCCACGAAACACACGAAAATCACGAAAAAACACATCCCTCTGTGTACTCTGTGAGAAACAAGTTACTCCTTCGCTAAAGCTACGGCGGCCAGGCAGAGCGCGCTCCAAGCGCGGCATTTCCCTTGGATATTGGATATTCCTTGTTGGATATTGGTTATTCAGGCAACTCCTCTTCGTTTGTTCCCGCTCTTCGGCCGGCAGACTTATACCCTTTTCAGTTTCCCAAAAAATATGGGCTATGTCCACTTGTTCGTTAAAGAAAGTGTAGAATTCAAGGCCATAGCCTTCTGGCTAGTCATCCTTTGAGTCTCTTAGTCTTCCAGTCTTGGCGTCCTAAAACAGAGGAATGGCCCAGCAATGGATTGCCCAAGGACGCAAAGACTGATAGACCCCAAGACGCAAAGGATAAGACCGAAGGACCGCGAAGACTAATATTTGAGTCTTTAAGTCTTCCGGTCTGGGCGTCCTCAAAAACAGCAAGAAAGCCTGCCAACGGTTCCAGAATGGAATTGACCAAGGACTTAAAGACGGATAGACTACACGACTCAAAAGAAAGACGGAAAAGACTTTTGGTCGAAGGCTATCCGTCTCTGTATTTATCGAACTTGGGTCATTAATAGAGGGTTAATCATGTCTACTATCTTCAAGAAGAGCGGTGGGTATCGTAAGCTGTTTTCATTTAACTTCGCAACGATCATCCATCTGGGGGCTATTCAGTTCTGCAAAGCATTCATTCCATGGCAGGAGGATTCGCTGGGAAAGACTGTCGGGCAAATGATTGGCGCGGCGCGTTCGGGACGCATCAATATCGCCGAAGGGTCGGAACGTGCAGGGACATCGGCGGAGACAGAAATTAAGCTAACCGATGTTGCACGCGCGAGTCTTGCAGAACTCCAAAACGACCTTGAAACATTCCTTGCGGAACGAGAAGTGTTGCCATGGAGTATTCATGATAACGATTTTCAAGCCGTTGCATCCATTAATCTTGCGCCGTTCAGTTACACGGAGGACGTGCTGCATGATCATTGGGTTTACCTTCATCAGGAAAAGCGCAAGTTTGACCCCTGGCTGAAACACAAAGATCCTGGGGTGGTTGCGAATGCATTGATCGTACTGATCTTGCGGACCATGGGGATGCTAAGTAATCAGATGACTCGGCAGGAAGAGCAGTTCATACAAGATGGCGGAATCTCAGAGCGCATGCATAAGGTCCGCACATCTGAACTCGTTAAAACTCTGCCGCAATGTCCCGAATGCGGCAAGCCCATGAAACAGCGTGTTTCGGCGAAAGGCCCCTTCTGGGGGTGTACCGGCTATCCAACGTGCAAAGGCACGCAGCCAATGCAATAAGGTCTTTTAGGTCTTCATCCTTTGAGTCTCTTAGTCTTTCAGTCTTTGCGTCCTCAATAACAGAAAGTAGCTCAGGAATGGGTTGAGCAAGGACGCCAAGACCTGAAGACTCCAAGACGCAAAGGGTTGGCCAAGGACGCCAAGACGAATAGACTACAAGACTCAAAAGAAAGACGGAGAAGACTTTTGGTCGAAGGCTCTCCAGCTTGCAAAGGCACGCAGCCGATTAAATAAGCAGTCTTCCCAGTCTTCATCCTTTGAGTCTCTTGGTCTTCCAGTCTTTGCGTCCTTGCGACTCTATTTCACCGTCAGGAACCCGACATGCACCCATTTGCCGTCCGGGGTCGAACTGCTCCCGAACAGGACGGTCTTGCCGGCTTCCACAAGGGTCTGTGTCTCGAAACTCGTCGTAGCGAATATAGGCTGCTTGAACGGAATCCTCTTGTGCGTCCAGCCCACCGCCCGATCTGCCGGATAGGTTTTCCATCCTTCCAACGTGACCCACTCCGGCTTCATCGTCAGGTTGATCAGCAGCCCCGAGGCATCGAGTTCCGGCATGACCTTCAGGGCCATGCCAACCTCCCGCATCTCAAACTCGGATGGCACGAGCACCCCGGCTCCTTCTCTCGAAATGCTGCTGAGGTCCGTCGGGTAGATCACCTCCCGCACAGCTTTCACGCATGCCTCCTGCCCCGACTTTGTCACCACCGTGGCTGAGGCAACCTGTCTGGACTTCCCTTTTTTGCGTAAGGTCATCAGTGCTTCCACTGATATGTCGCCTGAGAGGCGCATCTGCTTGATCTCTTCCGTGGGGAAGGCGTGTATCTGCACATCCACCTCGACCTTTCGGGAATAAACCACATCTTCGAGCAACGCTTCGAATTCATCCAGAACCATTGGCGAGCTCTTCACGCGCAATAGGTTGACGGAAGCCTGATAGCTTATCGAAGAGTCCATAGCACAGTTTTTGCACAGTCGCTCATAGAATTTTGCCCAGTCACGCTTGTCGTTGTCGTCTGCGCAACGATATGCGCCAGTCCTCCTCTCAAACAAAGTGGATGGATAAGAAGACGGTGCTGGATAGATTCGCGTGAGGTAATATTCCCCCGTATTCTCAGGGTTTATCCAGACAACACCGTTCCTGACATTGAACTTCATGCCCGTCACATCACACACGAGTTTCAACGCATCGTACAGATTGATGAAATGAGCACTGAAGGCAGGAACAGCAGGGCTGTATGGACTGTGGGCAGGAGCGACGAAGGGATCCACATGTGTATTGCTCCCCGTCGAAGTCCAGCCTTGATATAATCTCAAGCCGAAGTTGACTCCGCGCTGCGCTTTGGCAGCCGTTGTTTTGTCGTATGTGATACTGGCCTCTTTGAAAAACCGTACTGCATCGAAGATCGTGGCAGTCTGGCAGAACGTCACCTCTGGGATCACAATATGTTTTAGTTTCTTCAGAACCTCCGCATCGCGCCGTGCCTGTTGCTGAAGTGCCTTTTTATCAGACACCGCTACCTGGTTATCCATACGCCGGGCGGTCAGAAACCCGACATGCACCCACTCGCCGTCCAGTGTGGAACAGCTTCCGACAAGGATTGTCCCGCCATCCTTCACGGCAGCTTTCGTCTCGAAGCTTGTCACTCCGAACACGGGCTGTTTGATCGAGAGGGTGTGGTGTGTCCAGCCTGAGGCTTGGTCAGCGGGATAGGACTCCCAGCCCTCCAGAGAGATCCATTGCGGCTTCATTGTCAAGTGGATCTGAGATCGATCAAAAGCTGAGACTTCAGGGTTAACCTGCAGGATCATGCCTGTCTCCCGCATGATGAAGTTGCCCGGCATCAAGGCTTTGACCGCGCTCCGCACGGTCATATTGGAGTCTGCCTGCCCCTTCTTTGCCAGTAGCTCTGTCGGGTAGATCACCTCCCGCACAGCTTTCACGATGGCCTCCTGCCCCGACTTTGTCAATGCAGTGGCCGATGCTATCGGCTTCGCCTTCCCGTTCTGTCGCAACTCCATGAGTGCCTCCAACGACACGCCACCTGCGAGGCGCAGGCGCTCAATGTCCGCCGTGCGGAAGGCGTGTATCTGCATCTCTACCTCGACCTTGCGCAAGGCGAACACCTTGAAGACCTGATCGATGATCGCCAGATTCCACGGCGTGTTCGTTACGCGCAGTGTGCCGCTGATGGGCTGGTAGACGTATTCGGTGAGATCCCGATGCGTCTTGCCACATGTGCACTGGAAGACGTCGTTGGTACGGACAGAAGGACGCGGCACACCCAGTTGTTCGAAAAACAGCTCCCAGGCCTTATTCGGTTCAACGTCGGACACTTGGCCATCATGCTTGGTGAACAGAGCATCGGCGAGTTCCGGTGGGACGGTATACGAACGAGTGACCCATTCTTCCCTATCAGGCCAGACTATCTCTTTAATCACAACCTTACCGTCCTCCGAAATATGCCAACTCATTCTGGATATCTCGCAGACGAGTTGAAGCGCATCATGCAGGCTAATGGAACGGATCGACATCGCAGTACCCATCGCATAGACAGGGTTAGTCGGCATTGAACCGGTGAATGGGTCGGCGATCGGTTGCGGCGTTGGAGGAAGATGCAAATCGAAACGCACGCCGCGCTCACCTGAAAGTCTCCACGGCGTATCGTATTCGCGGCTCGCCTGCTTTAAAAATGCGACTGCATCTGAAATCGTAGCATGCAGGGGGAACGCCATCTCCGGGATGATGAGCTCGTTCAGTTTGCAGCGCGTCTCTCGGGCAGCCTCGGAAACGGTGGTATCATCATACGCTGTTTCCGTGCACGTACGACAGGCTGGCATTGTCAAGCATACAGCCAGTCCGAAGATCATCACATTCAACCTGTAGCCGTTCGCTCTGCTCATGGGAAAAACCCTTTCCAGTAGTATCTTCGTGGGGGGACAGAATCGCATGCTTCAACACAAGAAACTAAACAATGGGGTTAACGGATCTCTTTCGCCGTCAGGAACCCGATATGCACCCATTTGCCGTCCGGAGTCGAACGGCTCCCGAGCAAGACGGTCTTGCCGGCTTCAAACAGGGTCTGCGTCTCGAAGCTTGTCACGCCGAAAATAGGCTGCTTGAACGGGATACTCTTATGCCTCCAGCCCGACGCCTGATCCGTGTGATGCGTTTCCCAGCCCTCCAGCGTGACCCACTCAGGCTTTATCGTCAAGTTGATCAGTAATTGAAACGCGTTGCTGATTTCAGGCACGACCTTCAGGGTCATTCCGACCTCCCGCGTTGTGAAGTTGCCAGGCGTCAAGCCATTCGATCCCTCCTGCTCGCAGTCCGTCCACAGCTCCGTCGGGTAGATTATCTCCCGCACGGCTTTCACAATACTCTCCTGCCCCGTCCTTGTCACTACCGTGGCCGAGGCAATTTGCCTGGATTTCCCGGCCTTTCGCAAGCCCATCAGCGCTTCTACCGATACATCTCCTGAAAGGCGCACCTGCTCGATCTCTTCAGTTGGGAAGGCGTGTATCTGCACATCCACCTCGACCATACAAGAAACATCATCATTGTCGTCTATCACTTGTTCAAACACGGCCAGATTCTCCGGCGTGTTTGTGACGCGCAACATGCCAATGGAAGGCATATAGCTGATCGAAGAGCCCTCAGCCCACTCCACGCCTAATTGCCCAAAGAATTTTTTCCAGTCCTGCTTAAAGTTATTGCTTTCATCGTTCATTCGCTCACACAGGTGCTTGTCCAAAAAGTACCGTCGCGTGAAAAATTGATCATATGGATCAATATGAGGCTTTATCCAGACAACTCCATTCCTGATGCGGAACTCCATGCCCGTTACCTCACGGACGATCTTCAACACATCATACAGATTGATGAAACGGACACTTATGGCAGGGATGACGGGCGGGGCATAATAAGTTATTGCAAAAGGATCCCCATCTGTGCTGCTTGCTGTGTGTTCCAAGAAGTGCCTTGGTAATATCAAGACGAAATTGACACCGCGCTGCGCTTCTGGAATTTTCTCTTTGTCGTATTGAATGCTGGCTTCTTTTATAAACCGTATCACGTCGAAGATCGTGGCGGGCGTGCGGAACGTCATCTCAGGGATAACAATATCCTTCAGCTTCTTCATGGCCTCCTGATCCTTTTGTTCATCCTGCGCTTTGGTCCCCTTCGTGCAAGCACCCTCGTACAGCGGCTGGACATCCCGCAACCGGGCGGTCAGAAAACCGACCTGCACCCACTCGCCGTCCAGAGTCGAACAGCTTCCAAGCAAGAGCGTCTTGCCGTCATCCATCCTAGCCGAGGTCTCGAAACTTGTCACCCCGAACACAGGTTGTTTGAACGAGAGGGCGTTGTGCGTCCAACCTGCTGTTTGGACAGCCCTATAGGATTCCCATCCCTCCAGCGTGACCCATTGAGGCTTCAGAGTCAGGTTGATCTGGGAGTCGTCTGGGGAGACTTCGGGCACGACCTGCAGGATCATGCCCGTCTCCCGCACATCAAAGACGTCCGGCAGCAACTCCCTCGGGTAGCGGACCTCCTTTACGGCTTTCACGATGGCCTCCTGCCCCGATTTCGTCAGAGCTGTTGTCGCCGCCACCGGTTTAGCCTTCCCGTTCTGCCGCAAGGCCATGAGCGACTCCAGCGACACGCCGCCCGAGAGGCGCAGGCGCTCGATGTCCGCAGTGCGGAAGGCATGGATCTGCACCTCCACCTCGACCATGTGATGGGAGAACCGATCAAAGATGCTCTCGATGATCGCCAGGTTCTCCGGCGTGTTCGTCACAAGAAGTTTGCCGATGGAAGAGAAGTGTTCGACTTTAGCGAAAGGCGGTTCCATCACGCCCAGTTGCTTGAAAAATTCGCTCCAGGCCTTGTTAGGGTCGATGTTAGGATCGATGTAGGTCGTATTGCTTTCTTGGTTGCTGAAGAGACGAAAATAGAGATCTGTTGGAATATTATACGTACGCGTGAGATGAATACATCCATTTTTAGCAATCACAACCTTGCCGTCCTCCTCAATGCCCCAACTCATATCGGTCACATCGCACACGAGTTGAAGCGCGTCGTACAGGCTGATGGAACGGACCGACATGGCTGCGAACATCGCATGGACAAGGTTGGTTGGGACTATCACGGCAAAAGGGTCGCCCGGGACGAGAGCACGTTGTTGAGGCGCAGGTGGAAGGCGCAATTCGAAATTCACGCCGCGTTGCTCCAGAGGCGTTCCCGGTTTAGCGGTGTCGCGGCTCGCCTGCTTTAAGAATTCGACCGCATCGGTGATTGTCGCGTCCAGAGGGAACGCCATCTCTGGGATGATGATCTCTTTTAGTTTGCAGAGCGTGTCTTGGATTGGATCAGAAGCAGCGGATGTCGCATCGGTATCGCACACCTTTTCATTGGGTGTCCGGCAGCCTGGCAGCATCAAGCATACAGCCAGTCCGAAGATCATCACACGCAACCGATAGAAGTTCTTTCTACTCATGGGCAAGCTCCTTTTATGTTTTATCTGCCTCGCCATGACCTAGATTTTACAGAATCATCTGTTTCAACGCAAGCCTGTTTGTCACTAAGTCCAACCGTCTTCATCCTTTGAGTCTCCTGGTCTTTCAGTCTTGGTGTCCTCACGACAGAGGGAGGACCAGCAATGGATTGACCAAGGACGCAAAGACCTGAAGACATCAAGACGCAAAGGAAAGACCAAGGACGCCAAGACGGAGAGACGATAAGACGCAAAAACGCTTCACAGACTACGCGAGCGCCTTGCTGACCAGGGCTGCGACACCTATGGCATGAACGGCGGCGTTCGGATCGTGAGCGATTTTCAATGATTCCTTCTCTCGGTGTGTGATATGATTCCCCTGTCTTGGAGCAACGCGGTTGCGGACGTTCCGGGACGGAAGCTTTCCGCTATTTTTCAATTCGGAGAGAGGAAAGGGGTTCTTTATGGAACGGACCAGTGTTCGCGTCGGGTGGTGTGCCGCAGTGTTCGGGTGCGCCTCTGTCTGTTTGGCGTTGGGAGGTCAGCCCGGTGCGGCGGAGGCCCCTGACGGCTTTACGGCCGCGCAGTATGACGCTGTGACGAACTGCCTGAACCAGGCGTGGGCGCGGACGTTGTCCGTGTATTACTACCCGAAGACGCATCTGTTCTATGCGACACCGCCGGACTGCGTGACGCCGGCGAGCGCGTTTACGAACGGACGGCTCGACCCTGACAAGAGCAAGGCGGGCTACGGGGTGGGCATGGAGGACTGCGCCATTTTCGGTGGGCTCGTGCTCTCTATGCTGGCCGACCAATACGAGGTGACGCGCGATGCGTCGCTCGCGGCGTGCGCGCGCGACACCTTTGCGGGACTCCAGCTCTGCGCGACGGTGCACGGCGTTTCCGGGTTTGTGGCACGGGGTGTCTGTGCCGAGGATGGCAAGAGCATCTGCATCACGTCGTCGAGGGATCAGTACACGCACTTCGTCCACGGTCTATGGCGCTACTACCGCAGTCCGCTGTGCAGCGAATCGACGCGGGGCGAAATTCGCGTGCTTCTGCGCGATGTTGCGGAACGGATGATCCGCAACGTCACGCCCGGGAACGACTACGACTTTCTGCGTGCAGACGGCTCGTGCGATCCACGCGGCATCTGCCGCATGTGGAAGGTCTATCCCCACGAAGCAGCTCGTCTGCCGATGATCTACGCGGTCGCGTGGGACGTCTGCCAGGACGAAAAATACAGCCGCCTGTATCGCGAATACGCCGCGCCCGTGATCGAGCAGTCGCTGACGCTGCCGACGCTTTCCGCCGCACAGGTCCGCTCCGCCATGCCGACGTACACCCTCTTGCAGATGCAGACCTCGCTCGAAGTGATGCTCGCGGTGGAAAGGAATGCTGAGCTTAAGGCGAAGATCGCCGACGCGATGCAAGCCGTGGCAAGAATGGCGGCGGAGCGGGCGATCCGCGTCAACGGCGGAGAGGAACTCTATCTCTGCGCCTGTGGGGAGGCGGCACTTGCGCAGTTAATGGCTGAGGATTTCGTCTTCGGCGGTCGTCAGAAAGAGCTACTTTATAAGTCGATTATGAATTCTGATCCGGCACGTGCACGTCTCGGCGCATGCCGGACGATCCATCTTATGGCCGCGTTCTGGCGGGCTCGCCGCTTGGGCGTTCTGACGCCGCCGTGACGGCGACGTTCCCGGTTTAGCGGTGGCATGAGATGCTGGATTCCGCGCGTGCAAGGGCTGGCCTGCGGCCTGCTCGAACTTCAGTATCTCGGCCCCGTACACGGAGTGGATGTTGCGGGGTGACGGTCTGAATAAATCGATTTTGATTCTTCAAATGATTTGGCCAGACAAGTGATACGGGAGAGGGACGATGATTAGAATAAGGTAGCGATAACTATAAGCCACAACAGGGAGGAACAAGAATGAGGAGACGCGATTTCATCAAGACGGTTTCGGTCGGCATCGGGGGGCTGTCGGCCTTATGCGTACGCGGCCAAAGCGGAGCACCCGCGAAGAAACCACTGCGCGTCGCGTTGATCGGCTGCGGGGGGCGGGGGACGACACTCCTGCCGGAAGTCTGCAAGGAGCGGATTGTGGCGCTTGTGGATCCGGATCGCCGTCAAATCGCCAAAGCGTTGGAAATTATCCGTATGGCGGTTCCTGAAGCCGATACCGGTTCGATCCGGACGTTCTCCGACTACCGTAAGCTGTTCGACGAGATGGGCAAGGAACTGGAGGCGGTGGTGGTCGCCACGCCCAACCACCAGCACGCACTGCCGACGCTTTTGGCCATCCGGCGCGGCATCCACGTGTACGTCGAGAAGCCGATGGCGCACACGATCGCCGAGGTGAGGCAGCTCCGAGAGGAGGCCAAGCGTCACGGCGTCGTCACGCAGGTGGGTAATCACGGCCATTCGAGCGAGGGCTGCCGCCGCCTGTGCGAGTACATCTGGGCCGGCGCGATCGGCCAGGTGCGCGAGATCGTCTGCTGGAGCGACCGGGCCAACGGCCTGCCCGGCGGGGGGCGCCCAGCCTCCCTTCCGGTGCCGGACGGCCTCGACTGGGAGCAGTGGGTCGGACCTGCGGCGTTCCGCGACTACCACGAAGGCCTACACCGCCATTCATGGCACAGGTGGCGTGATTTCGGCAACGGTTCCCTCGGCAATATGGGTAGCCACATCATTGACCCGATCTACTGGGCACTGAAACTCAGGAGTCCCACGTCGGTGGAAGTGGAGGAGATGTGCGGCGGTGGCAGCGAATACTATCCTGTTGGTACCCGCATTCGCTGGGATTTCCCGGCCCGCGAGGGCATGGATCCAGTCAAGCTCACCTGGTACGACGGCCTCGCCAAGGGCCAGCCGTATGACAAGAAGACGGTGGGGGCCATCGACTGCGTGGCGCGCGATGCGCAGAACCGCCCGCCGCTCGTGGTCGAGCTGGAAAAGAAGTACGACCGGGACTTCGGCGCCGACGGCTCGCTCTTCATCGGTGACAAAGGCATCATGATGATCGGCCCCTTCGGCGATGGGTGCCGCATGGTGCCGGAGGAGGCCCACCGTGCATTCCCGAAACCGCCTGCCACGCTTCCGCGCATCAAGGGCACGCACCAGGACGATTTCTTCCGGGCGTGCCGCGGCGGCGCGCCGGCTTGCGCGAACTTCGACTATTCGGCGCCTCTGGCGGAGATCATCCTGCTCGGCGACATCGCGATACACGCGGGCGTCGGTCGCCGCGTCGAATGGGACGGGGGCGGAATGCGCTGTACTAACCTTCCGGAGCTGAATCGCTTTCTGCAGACGACGTATCGCGAAGGTTTTCGGATTTGAGATTTAAAATTCTTAATGGGGGAACGGACATGTTGAATCACATGCAGATGACGCGGCGGCATATGTTGGGGACGGCCGTGGTCGGCGCAACGGGTCTCATGGCCGGAGCCATGACGCAGGGGTGCAAGAGCGCCGCGTCGCTTTGCGCGGATCCCGTCGTGGGCGATCCGCGCGTCCGGGGGCCTTTTCCGATTTTGTCGACACCCTTCACGGAGTCGGGCGCGGTGGACTACGAGGTGCTGGCCAAACAGGCGCAGTTCGTCGACGCGTGCGGCAGCCCGGGCATGATCTGGCCGCAGTCGGGCGACAGCGTCGATCTGCTGACGACCGATGAAAAACTGCGGGGCATGGAGGTGCTGTCTGAGGCCATGCGCGGCCGCCGTTCGGCGCTGTGCCTCGGCGTGCAGGGCAAAGACACGGAGGAGATGCTCTTCTTCGCGCGGCACGTCGAAAAGCTGGCGCCTGCGGCGATCATCTCGCGGCCGCCGGACTCGGGCAAGACCGAAGAGGATATGCGTCAGTACTGGCGCGCGCTGGCGGGCATCGTCAAGCGTCCGGTGATCATCCAGACCTCGGGCGGAACCGCCTACAAAGGGCCGGGGCCCTCGGTCAAGCTGCTGATCGATCTGGCCCGCGAGTCTCCGCATTTCGGCTACATCAAAGAAGAAACGGACCCCGTCGTCCCGCGCATAAAAGAGATGGTCGCGGCCAAGCCCGCGATCAAGACGGTGTTCAGCGCGATGGGCGGCTTCGGCTGGCTGTATCAGGCGCGCGTGGGCACGGAAGGGCTGATCACCGAGCGCGCTGTCTACGCGGATGTTCTGGCCCGAATCTGGGAGCTGATGCAGAGCGGCTCCGACCCGCATGCCCTGCTGGACGCGTTCAGCAAGTTCCTGCTGATGCTGAACCTCAAGGAGACGATCCCTTGCAACCAGCTGAGGGGGTTCCATCTGTACGTCTGGAAGAAGCGCGGCATCTTCAAGAACATGCTGTCGCGCGAGTACGGGCCTAAAGGCAGCATCCCATCGAAGCCGATCATGAGGGAACAGGCCCTCACCCTAGAGGACATCGCCGAAATCGAGAGCCGGTTTGCGGCACTGAAGCCGTACTTGAAGTCGGAATGATCAGTCCGGTTAAATTCGAGCCGATCACCAGATCAGCCCCGTAAACACTGCTTAAAATCGATGTCGTGATTTTTTTCGATTTCATTATTAGAGTCGTTTCCTCCAGCCTTCTCCCTCGACCAACGAGGGGGAGGGTCGCATCATGCACGAGGGAATCCCTCACAGTCCTCACGATGGAAAAAGGATAAGTCCCAGCAGTGGGTTGAACAAGGACGCCAAGACGGAGAGACGATAAGACTCAAAAGAGAGGGCAGGGGGACGGCACTTCTACAGCAAATCAATTGACAGTCCATAGGGGGACGTGTTACTTTTGAACGCATACTTATGAATAATACTATTTTGAGATGCAGGCGGCACTGTGGACGCTATTTTGCAGCAGGGTGTTTTGCACCCGTGCTGATGGCTGGATTGATTTTATCCCTTCCTGGTTTGGTTCTGGCAGGTGATGACCTCCGTTGGGATTTATCCAAGGACGCCATCTCTCCTGGCCTCTGCACAGGCAAGGTGGAAAAGGTGGACGGCAAGGTGTCGCTGCGGGACGGAGCCGCTTTTGCCGTTCCAGCCGAGGCGTTCCCGGATCAGAAGAACTTCACCGTCCAGGTGACGCTCTCTGTCAATGAACTGCCGGGCAAAGCGCAGTTTACATTTATGAATAAGCAAACCGCAAAGGATGACGGTTTTGATTTCTCGATTATGAATATCCGGGAGACGCCTGGAAATTACTCGATCTATTCCTCCGTCAACAAGATCCTGATGGAGACCTGGTTGGCGTGCGGCAAAACCTGGCCGGAGATGAATGTCCCCTCCACCTTCACCCTGGCGGTGCGCAACAACATTGCGACCTTTTACACGGGCGACAAGCCCATCAAGAGCTGCCTCATGGAGATGATCCCCAACTCGGAGCCGATGTGGGTTGGACGTAACAGCGATCCGCGGACGAAGGTTCTGCCAGTCACCATCCACGATGTGAAGGTGTATGGTCCGGATTATAAGTTTGTTTCCAAAAGTGAAGAGAACAGCAAACGCAAAACCGTGGGCGGGAAGGGCTGGGCGCTTAGCGCTCCAAAAACAATTGAGCACCCTGAATGGCCGAAGGTGCTGATCTACGGCGACTCGATTTCAGGCGGATACGGTCCTCGTTTTGATGCCATACTCGAGAAACACAATGCCTACCTTTTCCATTTTGTCGGCTTCGTAGGGGGGGATGTCCCTGAACAGTCCATCATCAGTGCGGCCAGCAGCTATAAGTATGACGTGATCGTTTTCAACAACGGCCTGCATTCGCTCAGCTGGACCCCGGAAGCGGTTACCGACGCGGTGGTCATCGAACGCATGCGCAAACTGACCCGGAGCTTCAAAAAGGGCGCGCCGCAGGCTAAGATGTTCTACTTGTCGACCACACCCCACACGGGCGCACGCCCTGCGCCGGACAAACCCGTCGCAAGCCTGGGGGACAAGAACGATGTGGTGGTCCGGCTGAACACCCTTTCCGCGCAGGTCATGAAGGACGAAAACATCGAGTGGATTGATGTGTATACGATTCTGGCCTCCAAACTGGAGCTTGCGAGCGGCGATAAATTTCACTGGCAGAATCCCGCCTACGAGATCATCAGCCAGGAGGTCGCCACACGCGTGTTGCCCGTGCTCAGAAACTTTCAGTAAAAGTTAAACCCCACATAGAAGGAATAGATTACATGAAATTAAGAATACCGATTTGTTTGTTATCGCTCCAAGCGCTGGTGCTCTTCGGCGGTGAACCCCTGACAACGACGTCTCCGGATGGAAAACTCGAAATCGCCTTTGCCTGCAATGAGAAGGGCCAGCTCAGCTACACCTTCCGTGCGGACGGCATGGAACTCATTACAACCTCCCGCGCGGGCTATGATAACGGAACGCTGACGGGAACTTCACGCCGTTCTGAAAACGCCCTCTGGAAGCCGGTATGGGGCAAGCGGGCCGTTGTTCCTGAACAGTATAACGAGTTGACGCTGGACATGAAGACCTATCAGTTCGTTGTCCGGGCCTATAACGACGGTGTGGCTTTCCGTGCCCTCGGCGCAGGCTCCGAAGCTGTGCAATTCAACTTCGCGGGGGATTATACCGCATGGTATTATAATGGGGAAAATCACAATATCGGGCCTGAAAAGCTCTCTGCGAACACGGGCAAACGTTTACCTGTCATGACGATCCGGGTGAGTGACGCCTGCTATCTTGCAGTGCACGAGGCCTTCCTGGAAAAGGGCGAATCCCTTGTGCTGGGGTCCAAAAAAGGGGAGACGTTGTTCTACTCGACCAGCAAGCCGACGGAGTCCTGGAAGGTGATCTTATTCGGCAGATCGCCAGGCGCGCTCATCGACTCGCACTTGATTGAACTCCTGAATCCTCCCCCTGCGGCCGGCATGGATTTTTCGTGGGTCAAGCCAGCCGTGGCGGTTTGGGATTGGCGGATCAACGGTGCTAAAATCCCCGGCTTCAACTATCAGATGTCGCTCCCCTCCTGGAAGCGGATGGTGGATTTTGCCGCTGAGAATAAGATCGGGTACCTGGTGCTTGACGCGGATTGGTATGGCAAGGAACATGAAAAGGAGTCCAATCCGACCGTTGGAGGGTACGCGGGCGATGCGCGGAAACTGATCCAGTACGCGAAAGAAAAAGGGGTCGGCGTCTGGCTCTACTTAAACGACGTCGGCGGGCGGAATTATCCAATCGCGCTCACCTTGAAGACCTACTCCTCCTGGGGTGCGGCAGGTGTCAAATACGGCTTCATGAAGGGGAACACTCAGGAAAAGAACGCCTGGACGCAACAGATCACCGCGTTGTGCGCGACAAACAAACTGCTCTGTGATTTTCACGATGGGCCGGTCCATCCTTACGGGCAGATGCGCACATGGCCGAATGCGGTGACCCGCGAGTTTTGCCATGCACAACTGGATGCGCGGCGCGTCTTTGAGCCCAAGACCTTTGTGACCTCTGTTTTTGTCAACATGGTGGCAGGTCCTCTGGATATGAATAACGGACTGGCTGATCTGACGCAGGCCGGACGTGTGGATTGTCCCAAAAAAGTCCCCTCGACGCTGGCTGGCGAAGGTGCCCGGACGCTCATCGTGTTTTCAGGCGCAACGGTTATCCCTGACATTCCGGAAAATTACCGCAAGCACCCCGAGATCCTGGAGTTCATTGCAGCTCAGCAAATGCCCTGGCAGGAGAGCAAGACGCTCAGCGGCGTGATCGGCGAACATATTGTCATGGCGCGGCAGGCTAAAGACGGTGCCTGGCTGGTCGGCGCAGCGACAAACGAAGATCCTCGCGAACTGGATATCCCGCTCGCCTTTCTGGGGGCTGGCGATTTTGATGCGCTGATCATCCAGGACGGCGCTGACTCGGATTACCGGACGCAGTGCGAAAGCTACAAGGCCTCCAAGCTGGCGGTCAAGGCGACGGACACCCTTCACGTCAAACTCGCACCTGGCGGCGGAGCTTGCGTGCTGCTGAAGAAAAAATAAACTTATGAGCGAAAAAAATAGTTCCGCACGAGGCATCACGGTTGTCATCTTTGGCGCGTCCGGTGACTTGACCCAGCGCAAGCTGATCCCGGCGCTGTTTAACACCTATAAGAAGGATCGTCTTCCAGAGGGTTTCCGTATCGTCGGGGTCGCTCGCCGGGAGTGGAGCGATGAGCAGTTCCGTGAGCGGCTGTGTGACGGTGTCAAGGAGCAAGAGGGCAGTGCCTTTGATGAAGGGGCTTGGAACGTTTTTCAGCAATGCGTCCGTTATTTCCGGGGAAACTTAGAGGTCGCCTCAGATTACGGGCTCCTCAAGACCTATCTCGACGGCATCGAAAAGGGACCTGCTGACCGACTGTATTATTTAGCCACAGCACCGGTTCTTTATGGCCCCGCTTGCGACTATCTGGCTGCCGCTGGCATGAACAGCGAGAAGGAGGGCAAGCGGCGCATCGTGATTGAAAAACCTTTTGGGACGGATCTGGCCTCTGCGCAGGCGCTGAACGAACAGGTGCATGCCGCGTTCAAGGAGGAGCAGGTTTATCGCATCGATCACTACCTGGGCAAGGACACAGCCCAGAATATTCTCTTCCTCCGCTTTGCCAATACCCTTTTCGAACCGCTCTGGAACCGGCACTATGTGTCGAATGTCCAGATCACCGTGGCGGAGAAGGTCGATGTGGGCAGCCGTGCCGGTTATTACGATCAGGCAGGGGTGTTGCGCGACATGTTCCAGAATCATCTGCTTCAATTGCTGACCCTCGCGACGATGGAACCGCCGGTCTCTCTCGATGCCGACGCGATCCGCAATGAGAAGGCGAAAGTGCTCGGGACAATCCGGCCAATCCTCCTGAGCGACACGGCGAGGGGCCAGTATGAGGGGTACACCTCCAGTGCGGGTGTCGCGCCTGACTCGCACACCCCGACCTTCGCCGCGCTTAAGCTCTACATCGACAACTGGCGGTGGAAGGGGGTGCCCTTCTATCTTCGCTCCGGCAAGGCCATGGCCAACAAGAGCAGTTATATCATCGTGGAGTTCCAGCCGCCGCCGGATGTGATGTTCAATCTTGCGAAGAACGAAAACTTCCGCCCCAATATGCTCTCGATCTGTATCCAGCCGAATGAGGGCATCCATTTCCGCTTTGAGACCAAAGTGCCGGACACCGTCAACCAGTCCCACTCGGTCAACATGGACTTCGACTATCCGAAAGCCTTTAGTGGACTCGCATTGCCGGATGCCTACGAGCGGCTGCTCCTGGACGCGATCAAGGGGGATGCCTCGCTCTTTACCCGCAGCGACAATATCGAAGGCGCCTGGCGGCTGATCGACCCGATCCTGAAGGGCTGGGCGTCCTCTCCAGACGCTCCTCCCCTGGCTGCCTATCCGCGCGACAGTTGGGGCCCTGCCTCAGCTGACGAGCTCCTGGCACGCGAACAGCATACCTGGCAGATGGGCTGTTTGTGCTGTGTTTAAGTCAGTTAATCCAACGAAAGGCAGGAAATCTATGGTTAAGATATCTTTTGTGCTGCGGGCAATCGTCGCGCTTCTTGTTGCTACGAATACTCTTGCAATGGAACAGGCGAAATGGATCCCCATGGGCGGGACAGCACCGGCGATGGTGACGAATGTGGAGGGGCAGGCTGTCTGGCAATTGCCCTGCAACTTTGCCGGGACGACCCTTGAACGGGCGTCGTGGGATCAAGCCGTCAAACTCGACTTTTCGACATGCCGTGGCGTGCAGTTCAAAATCTTCTGCCGGGACACAGACCCGATCGCGCATTGCAGCCTCTATTTACAAAGCGGCAATGGCTGGTATCACGCCACCTTTTATCCGGAGGCGACCAACGCGTGGAACCTGATCACCCTTGAGAAGTCCGCAATGAGGACCGAGGGCGAGCCAGCAGGGTGGGGGCAGATCAAGACGATCCGCATGTCGGCGTGGCGAGGAAGGGACACGGATACAGCGCTCTTGCTCGGTGACATTGCGCCTATTGATGCACTGGGCTGCGATGCTGTGGTGGCGATTGTGCGGGCGGAGTCGATTGCACAGCACAATCCTGAAGAGGCCCAGGGCGTGATGCAGTATGCAGAGGCTGTGGCGCAGGCGTTGCGGGCGCTGGACATCGGCACTGCAATGATCAGTGATCTGGAGGTGACAGCCGAGCAATTGAAGTCGGCGAAGCTTGTCGTGTTGCCGCACAACCCGTCCATGCCTGACCGCGTGGTCAACGAACTCGTGAAATATACCGAGGCAGGCGGTAAGCTTCTCGTGTTCTATTCCGTTCCTGACAAGCTGCGGAAGGTGTTGAACGTTGAAGGCGGACAGCATGTGCGCGAGTCGTATCCCGGCTATTTCTCGTCGATGCGTTTTGGTGGCAGCGATCTGCCTGGCGCACCTGCGCTCGTGAAGCAACAATCGTGGAACATCAACGCCATCAAACCTGTTCCGGGCGTGAGCCACGTCTTTGCGGAGTGGCTTGACGACAAGGGCAAAGCAACCGGACACGCTGCCATCGTGGGTTCGACGAACGGCTTGGTGATGACCCATGTGTTGCTCTCTGATGACCTCGCGAATAAGCAGCGCATGTTGTTATCGATGGTCGGCTACCTTGTGCCGGAAGTCTGGCAGCGCGCCGTGGATGCCAGCCTTGCGCGCATCGGGACGCTGGCTGGCTACAAAAGCTTTGACGAGGCTGTCGCGAAGATCACGGCATTGGGGCGTGGCAAGCAGCGTGTGTTGAGCGCAATCGCCGAGGCTAAACAATTGCGCGGTTCAGCACTCAAGTTGGCCGCACGGCGGAAATACTCCGAGGCAATTGATCAGGCTGGGGTTGCGAGCCAGCGGATGAAAGAGGCGTTCTGCTTGGCGCAACCCTCCGAGGCAGGCGAGTTTCGGGCGTTCTGGTGTCACAACGCAATGGGTGTCTCGGGCATGGCGTGGGACGAGGCGGTCAAACGGTTGGCGGACAATGGCTTCACAGCTATCCTGCCGAACATGCTCTGGGGCGGTATGGCGCATTACGACAGTCAGGTGTTGCCCGTGGTCTCTGCAGAGAAGGGCGACCAGATCGCATTGTGTCTTGCCGCGTGCAAGAAATACAATATCGAGATGCACGTCTGGAAGGTGAACTGGAATCTCGGACATGCTGTGCCAACTGCGTTTCTCGAAAAGATGCGGAGCGCGGGGCGGTTGCAGATGAGTTCGCGCAGCAAGGAGGAGCCGTGGCTGTGTCCGTCCCATCCTGACAATCAAAAGCTGGAGATTGATGCGATGGTCGAGGTTGCTCGCAAATACGATGTCACAGGCATCCACTTCGATTACATCCGGTATCCGGATAACGACCACTGTTTCTGCGCGGGGTGCAAGGAGCGGTTCCAGAGCGCAGCGCATGTGACGCTTCAGAGCTGGCCCGGGGATGTGCAGGGCAAAGGACCTTTGCGTCAGCAATGGCTTGAATGGCGCAGGTCGAACATCACGGCTGTGGTCAAGGCTGTGAGCGAGCAGGCGCGGGCCCTTAAGCCGAAGATCAAGATCTCTGCTGCAGTCTTCCGGAATTGGACCTCTGACCGCGACAGCGTCGGTCAGGACTGGAAAGTATGGTGTGAAAAAGGGTGGCTGGATTTTGTCTGTCCCATGGACTACACGGAGAGCAACCGCAGCTTTGAGAACATGGTCTCCCAGCAGGTGCAGTGGGTTGGAAAGGCGCGCTGCTATCCGGGCATCGGCGTCAGCGCCTCGTCCTCGCAATTTGGCATCGACCAGTTGATTGAACAGATCGCCATCACGCGTCGCTACCAGACGCACGGCTTCACCATCTTCAACTACGGCGTCACTGAAAGCCGCGACCTGCTGCCGCTGCTCGGTCTTGGCGCGACCGCGCCGAAGAAATAAATGATATCATTTCCCGTTGGCAACCCATTCATGAAAACTATGAAGCTGTTCTCTCGCATTTGTCTCGTGACCCTGACTGCGCCCTTGGGGTTGCTGGCTCAGGCTTTCTCTGATCAGCCGCAACGCGAAATCATATCAGGACTAAAACCCTTCGAAGCCAATCGTTTCGACTTTCCGCCCACAAGCGCCAAGTTTGTGAGACTGGATGTCGTTGGTGCGGAGGGACAGCCCTGCATTGACGAGTTTGAAATATATGGCCTGGCATCGGATAAGAACCTCGCGCTTGCCAGCAACGGTGCCAAGGTCACAGCCTCTTCGTGTCTGCCTGGCTATCCGGACCGCCATCGCATTGAGTTCCTGAACGACGGACGCTATGGCAATGAGCATAGTTGGATCCCTGCCGAGGCGACAGCCTGGGTCACCATCGAGTTGCCAGTGGCGACGACGGTGTCCCATATTGTCTTGTCCCGAGACCGCGAACGGAAGTTGTCCGACCGCCTTCTCTCGTCCTTCACGATCAAGACTTCTTTAGATGGGCAGAACTGGACGACCCTGAAGCAGGTCAGGGTTCTCAACGCCAGCTCTGCCATGAACGGGCTATTGCTGACCTTTGACCCCAAGGCCATCCGTAACGCGGTTAAGTCTATGGCTGTCAGGCATCCGGGATTCAAGCTGCCGGAGCAGTTTGAAAAGAGGCTCTCCGCTTATGAACATGCGCTGCCGGCCGTGTTGGACGGGCTCGCGAATGAGCCCACGTCAGAGCCCTTCAGGATTGCCTCGCAAAAGAGTGCCGCGATGCAGGCGTTTCAACGGGACGTGTTGCTGTCCAATCCGGATATCGACTTTGACCGCATCCTGGCCATCAAGCGCCGCCAGGCGCCGGCGTCACTTGTCAAGGGCGGTTATCACAACAACCTTGGACTCCCGGTTAATTTCTGCGGCAACTCCTGCATCAATCCAATCGGCTGGGACAATGAGATCGCGACCCTCTCACTCCGGAGCGGTCAGTGGAAAACAGTCTTTCGTCCGTCCACGCCTGCCATTGTTTCGGAATTTGACCTCCACTTTAATGCGAAGACGATGCTCTTTGCCTCAGCCGGCGCTGATAACCGCTGGCAGATATTTGAGATTCAAGCCGATGGTTCCGGGCTGCGTCAGGTGAGCACAGGAGCATTGGGCGATGTCGACAACTATGACCCGATGTACCTGCCGGACGGACGGATCATCTTCAACTCCTCGGCCTCCTTTGCGGGCGTCCCCTGTTTCGGAGGGACTGACTATGTCGCCAATCTGCACCTCATGAATGCCGACGGAACCTATGTGCGTCGCCTCACGTATGAGCAGGACAATGACTGGCATCCCACGATGCTGCCCAACGGCCGCGTCCTCTATCTGCGCTGGGAGTACACGGATACCGCCCACTATTTCTCGCGCATCCTTATGCAGATGAATCCGGACGGCACCGGGCAGACTGCGCTCTACGGCTCCAATTCGTATTGGCCGAACACGATGTTCTTCCCGAAGCCGCTGCCCGGTTCCTCCTCCAAGTTTGTCGCTGTCGTCTCCGGACATCACGGCACGTGTCGGGCAGGGGAGCTCTTCCTCTTTGATGCGGCCAAGGGTCAGCAAGAGACCAACGGCGTCCTCCAGCGGCTTGCCCCTGCACTGGCCACGCCTTCGACCATGGGGCAGATCAAAGATTATCTGGTGGATGCCAGCTGGCCCAAGTTCCTTCACCCGTATCCGATCAGCGACCAAGCGTTTCTGGTGTCGTGCCAGCTTTCGTCGAAGAGCCCGTGGGGCATTTATCTGATTGATATTTTCAACAATCTGACGCTGATCGCCGAGGATCAGGAGCTGTCGCTCTTCGAGCCAGTACCGCTCAAGCCGAGGCCGCTACCGCCTGTGATTCCCGACAAGGTAAATCTGAAGCGCAATGATGCCTCGGTCTCCATCCAGAACATCTATGAAGGCCCCGGACTCCGTAATGTGCCGCGCGGGTCAGTCAAGGCGCTCCGCGTCTATCAGTACGAATACGCCTATCGCGACATGGGTGGCCATTACCGGGTCGGCATGGAGGGTCCCTGGGATGTCCGCCGCCTGCTCGGAACCGTGCCTGTCCTGGCTGACGGCTCAGCCTCGTTCAACATCCCTGCCAACACTCCTGTAGCACTTCAGCCTCTTGATGCGGAGGGCAAGGCGCTCCAGCTCATGCGCTCCTGGTTTGTGGGCATGCCAGGCGAAAAGGTCAGTTGCGTGGGTTGTCATGAATCGCAGAAACAGGTGCTCCAGCCCGTCAAGACGCTCGCCTTGGCCCATGAGCCTGTCGATATTACCCCGTGGCATGGACCGGTGCGCGGCTTCTCGTTCCTTCGCGAGGTGCAGCCCGTATTGAACCGCTACTGCGTATCGTGTCATGACGGGTCGAAGCCGGGGCGGCCGGATCTCAAGAACACCGAGATTGTGGGAAAAGACGGGCAGCTCGCCGGCTTCGCCCAATCCTACATGGCGCTGCATCCTTATGTCCGGAGGAACGGTCCCGAGGGTGTCTACTATCTGCTGACACCGCTGGAGTTCCATGCCGATACGTCTGAACTCGTTCAGATGCTGCGCAAGGGGCACCACGGCGTCAAGCTCGAACCCGAGGCATGGGATAGGCTCATCACCTGGATCGACCTCAATGTCCCGTGCCATGGCGCCTGGTCCGAAACGCAGCGCATCCCCGGCAACTTCGTCCAGCGTCGCAAGGAGCTGAAAAAGCAGTATGCCGGTGTCGACGAGGATGTCGAAGCCATCGTGTTCGGCGATAAGTATGACGAGACGCCTGTCATTCCGAAGCAGCTGATTGATGGCCCTTACCTGAACGTTACAGCAAAAGGCTGGCCCATGGCTGCTGACGTGGCGAGCAAGAAGCAGGAGTCTCTCGGAGCGACGACCTTGAAGCTTGACCTGGGCAACAATAAACTTCTCACCTTTGTCCGCATTCCGGCAGGCGCCTTTGTCATGGGCTCCATGGACGGCGCAGCGGATGAGCGGCCCTTGACCGCTGTCACGATGGACAAGCCCTTCTGGATCTGCACGACAGAGATTACCCTCTCCCAGTTCCAGGCGTTCGATGCTGCTCATCGGAACGGCTTCTATGATCAACATTACAAGGACCAAGTCCGTCCCGGCTATGACATGGACAAGCCGGACTATCCGGCCATCCGAGTCTCGTGGAACCAATCCATGGCCTTCTGCGCATGGCTGAGCGCGAAGTCTGGCCGGAAGGTCACCCTTCCAACGGAAGCGCAATGGGAGTATGCCTGCAGGGCAGGTTCGGCCGCTGCGATGAGTTATGGTTCAGCCACGAATGATTTCGCGCGCGCTGCCAATCTCGCGGACGTGCAGCTCAAGAAGATGGCTGTGATCGGTGTGGACCCTCAACCTGTGAAGAACCCGAATAAATATTGGGATTACCTTCCCAAGATCGCGTCGGTGGATGATGGAAGCATGCTCCTCGCGCCTGTCGCAAGTTACCAACCCAATGCCTGGAAACTCTATGACATGCATGGCAATGTCGCGGAGTGGTGCCTGGACACCTGCCGCCCTTATCCGTATGTGCCAAACCCCAAGGATGTCAGTGACACAGGGGCATCGGCGCGTAAGGTGATCCGCGGCGGCTCCTGGAATGACCGCCCGCACCGCGCCACCAGCTCCTTCCGCCTCGACTTCCCCTGCTGGCAGCAGATCTACAATGTCGGCTTCCGTCCGGTCATTGTTGAAGAGTGAATTACTCAAAAACAGACTTGCCTTTGCGGTGTGAGCCCGTTATCGTATGGCCATGCTTCAATAGAAACCCTTTGGGAGATAGCTCATGAGTGAATTCAAAAATGTGACGGTGATTAAAAAAGCGAACGTGTATTCCGATGGTAAAGTGACGAGTCGTACCGTGCTCTTCGCGGATGGCACGAAGAAGACCCTCGGCATCATGCTGCCCGGTGAATATACCTTCGGGACGGACGCGAAGGAGCTGATGGAAATTCTCGCGGGCGAACTCCTGGTGCTGCTGCCCGGCGAGGCCGCTTGGAAAACAATCCACGGCGGAGAGTCCTTCGAGGTTCCTGCAAATGCCAAGTTCAGCTTGAAGGTCGCCACCCTGACCGACTACTGCTGCTCATACGGCTAAAAAAATGTTTCACGGTCTCTGCGAGAAATGGCTTTGTGTTTTAGCGCAAAAACCGCTAAAAGAGCGCAAATGTAGGGTCCCGGCGGGCCCGCACGGGCTCCTTTAGCCCGCCTCACCCGTGAATACACGGACGGCGGAGCGAACATTTGCGCGGAATCAACTCAATTTTCATCAGCAAAAAACTTGTTTTTTGCTGATGAAAATGAAATCTGTATTATCTGGGCGGTTATCCGTTCTGCCGTGCTGTATTCAGCGTGAGGCAGACGGGATAACCGCCCTTCTTATTGCGGCTTTTGCGATAGAATCTTCAACAAGCCGTTAAAAGCAAAAAAACATCCAACAGCAGACTTACAACAGTCCCTGTTGGATGTTCGCTATAGAAGGATAATTTCTACTTGGCTTCTTTCTTGGCCTTCTTCTCTTGACGTTTTTCTTTTAAGGTCTTGGTGGGTTTTTTCTTCTCGTCCTTCTTCGCGTCATGATTCTTTGACATGATAAGTATCCTCCTCAAGTGTTGTACACTTGATGTGAAACGCTTATTGACCGGCGCAAACTCTCGCCTGCTGAAAACCAGCCAACCCAGTTGGATGAAGCGATTTCATGGTGGATAGTCTGCCACAAGTGGATAAAAGTGTCAATACGGGAGAAGAAAGAATACGTGAAAAATGGGCAACGCTTGACATGCCTATGCCGTTCTGGCATTCTGCAAAGTGCGGGTGCGTGAGAAGCGCGAGTACGCAACTTAGGGGAATAATCGTACAGGAATATTTTATGCGTGTTTTAAAAGCAGCGTGTTGCGTGACGGCCATCGTCGGCATCGCTCATGTCGGGTGCGCAATCGACCCTCGGAATGCCGGCTATGAATTTGAGTACACCCTCTATCCGCCCAAAGGATTCAGCGTTAAAAAATCAAAGGCCATCCTTCGCGCGGATCCGAAACAGTCAAAAGCTGTAGCCATGATCGGCGAAAATGGAAAATTCACCGAGGTTGCGCAGTGGTACTACACCATCGGGAGCAATCCGAAGGCTTTTGAAACGTGGTGGCTGGGCTATTGGACTGACACGAATAATTGGAAGACCGTACAGACGCCAGTCTTTCAGGGGACGAGCGCGGGCAATCAGGGACATCGAATTATCGCGTGGCTGGGTACGTTCAAGCGGCTGTTGGATCAGGATCAGGATCAGGAGATTGATGCGGAGATCAAGCACGCGTATATGAATGAGGCATGGCAGCGGGCGTCAGAAAAAGTGATCAGGACTACAATCAATGACAAGGGTATGCTGGAATACGGCGGCAACAAGGGCGACATGGCCTGCTGCTTCCATTTCATCCGCACAAAATTTGGCGCAATGGGGATGAGGCTCGACAACATCTATACCATCGACCGAGCCCAGAACTTGATCTGTGCGCTGCTGACAGAGCCGTGGATTGTCTCTCCAGAGGACAGATACCTGGAACCGCCCAATCCCGATTACCTCGAAAATATTGGACGCCAGTTTGCAGGCACGGACTCGGATATCCGGCTTGTGAAAAACGGAAAGATTTTTTGGGCTGGTGGCCTGTTCATCGGTTGGAAGGACAAGCCGTCGCTGCACGGCGCATGGGATGCGCTCTCGATTATCAATTCCCTCTTCAAATATTATCCAGAGCCTGACCCGGCCAGTCCGAAATCTATTTTCTACAGGTGGAATAGATTGCCCGAGGAGCAGAAGCAGAGCGGCAAGAAAACCATCATCCTCTGTTCGCGCAGGCTCTGGCTGGATTGGCAGGAGAACAAAGGAAAGACATGGTGTTGGATCCGTGACGGAAAACCAACGGAGGATGATACCCTTCCCAGCGAAGCGCCCTTTCTCCCTGCGTATGACGGCTATGGCGACAACCAGATCGGCTGGGCGAAGCAATGCTGGGAGGAGATGTTCGGTGAGCCCATGCGTAACACCAATGACGGCGTGCAAGCCCTGCTGGCCATCGCACATGATCGCATCCACCGCAATCTGAAGACGCCGGTGGGTCAGCAGGTGCTGGGACGCTATGACTACGATCCTGAGATTCAGAAGAAGCGACTGGAAGAAGACCTTCAGAAATTAAAGACAGCAGCGCCCAAGCTCGCAGATGATGAACCTAAACTGGACCCTAAGAAATCTAAAAATATTTCGGAGTAATTCAACAAATGCAAATTAAAACAAGTCTTCACCATTGGTTGCTCAACCGCAGGGGGGGCGTGCAGATCGCTCTGCTGGTGTTCTCACTGTTCGCGCAGGCTGCCACGCCGAAACGCGTGGCGTGTCTCGGGGATAGCATCACGTACGGCGTTGGCGCTGACACCGGGTGGTCGTGGTCAGAGCAGCTCGACCGGATGCTGGACGCGACGTGGGACGTACGTACCTACGGTCATAGCGGCGCGGCGCTCGCAAAGGAGGAGAAACACGCGATTTGGATCCAGAAGGAGTATAGGGACGCATTGCTCCTGCATCCCGACATGGTTGTCATCCTGCTCGGCACCAACGATACCAAGCCTGAAAACTGGGCTAAAAAGAACGAATTTCCAAAACTCTATAAAGAGCTGGTGGACTCCTTTCAGAAACTCTCCAGCAAGCCGCGCATCTTTTGCGCCACCCCGCCGTATGTGGCCAAGAAGGGCGCCTTCGGCATCAACGAAGCCGGTGTGAGGGAGCAGATTCCGATGATCCAGCAGGTTGCGGCTGAACTGGGTGCGACGGTCATTGATGTGCATGCCGCAACAGAGGGCAAGGACGAGTTGTTCAAAGACAACGTTCACCCCAGCACGGCTGGCGCGACGATTATTGCCAAGACGGTTTACAAGTCGCTGACTGGAAAAGAGTGGACAGGTGAAATCCCTGCTGCCTCCGCTGTGAAGAAGTCCAAGCCAGCAATCCGCTTCGTCGAGAACCCGGGCGAGCTGACCTTTCGTGAAGTCTTTGCGCTGATCGCGTCCGAATGCGAATTACCCCGCGAGAAGTTTACTGTCATTCGCGAAAGGTTTGAGGAGACCGAACCTCAAGTCGCTGTGCGGATTGCCGAATTGGAAGGACGAATCGAGGAGTACGATCAGCTCCGCATGAAGTACAAGCACACCAACATCGAGGCAGACAAACCGCTGTACGGAGAGTACAAGGGCAAGGTCGCTGGCTTGAAAAAAGAACTGGCAAAATACAAACACGACATGAACAATGCGTTGATCTCGATGATACCGCCTGCCGGCAAGGAGACGTTTGGTAGCGCGCGACTCCGGCAATATATTGTGGACCGCCTCGCGCCTGTCATGGGGACAATCACTTCCGAACAGAGGAAAAAGATCCGCGACATCTGCCATCAAAAAGGTGCAACCTATGCAGCCATCACCAACACACCCGAGCGCAGCATCGAAGATGTAGAGACCTATAAAACCGTTTACCAGCACGTTCTTGATGACGAACAAAAGAAAAGAGTCGATGCGCAGTGAGAAGGTGAAGAGGTGGCTTGAGACTTGACCTTCGGCGGTCTCATAGATTCCACCGTATTGACATCCACTGCCTGCTGCTTTCCTGATCACCGAATTCACCGAATGGAACGGATGATAATGAGGTACATTAGGTCAAGTAGGTGAGAAATCATTCGCCATATTACTTTTAAATGCGTATTGTTTTTTTGTCTCTTGCATTTAGTATTTTAACATTGTGCGCATGCTTTTTGCTTTTTCACGAGATGTCGGCTGAGATATATTTGACATGTCCCAGCAATTTCTAGTAAACTACAAGTTGTATGTTGATTACTTCTTTCGGTGATTAAAAGATGCTCACTAGTCATTAGCCTTATCATACAAAAAGTTTATTACGTATGTCTACAACAGACAAAACAATTTTAAAAGCCGTTGATTTCTTCTGCGGTGCAGGAGGAATGAGTTTTGGACTGCATTCCGCAGGTTTCAAAGTTCTTGCGGGGATTGACAACGATTCCGACTGCAAATGTACCTACGAGGCGAATATTCCTGGTTCAATGTTCATTAAGCATGATATCAGTACTTTAACGGCACCAGATTTGGAACGTCGTTTAAAGATTTACCCTGATGATCCTTCGCTGGTCTTTGCTGGGTGTAGCCCATGCCAGTTTTGGAGTAAAATTCGTACCGACAAGACGAAAGCAGCCAAGACAGCTTTTCTTCTTGAACAGTTTCAAAAATTTATTCGTTATTTCCGTCCGGGATTTGTGATCGTAGAAAATGTTCCCGGACTTCATAATCGGGGGCAATCGCCGCTTCTTGGGTTTACTAACTTTCTGCAAAAGCTGGGCTATGTTTGGGATGATGGAATTGTTAATGCAAATCACTACGGTGTCCCCCAAAACCGAACTCGGTATTTACTGCTTGCTACTCGATTATCTCCGAAAATCACTCTTCCGGAAGGCGATCTTGAAAATAGGCTCAAAGTTGCGGATGTAATTGGTGCACGAAATGGGTTTGCTCGAATTGAAGCAGGACATCGTGATGATACTGATTTCCAGCATTCTGCGTGCAAGCTTACTCTTATGAACCTACGAAGAATCAGATCTAGTTTGGGGCCTGGGGGAGATAGGACCGCATGGAAGGATGATCCAGAGCTTCAGATTCCAGCATATAAGGGGCGCGATGACATTTTTCGAGATGTTTATGCACGGATGTATTGGGACCGTCCCGCCCCAACTATAACGACACGGTTTAACAGTTTTTCAAATGGCAGATTTGGTCACCCAGAGGAAGACCGGGCAATATCTATTCGAGAGGGGGCAACGCTTCAGTCTTTTCCGAAAAATTTTATCTTTCACGGTTCGAACCAGAATCACTTGGCACGTCAGATCGGGAATGCTGTGCCTCCCGAACTTGCTAAACGAGTCGGCACTCACCTCCTAACGTTGGTAGACTATGTCAAAGATTCGCACTCGAGCTAGAGCAGTGGACATGCTGGGTCGGCAGCAGATCGCCACCATCCAGAATGCTTTAAGTGAGCTTTTCAAGAATGCCCACGATGCGTATGCTTCACATGTGCGTGTCGACTTCTTTGAGGATGCTGGCCCAGGTTCGAAAGGCATCGTAGTTGTTCGAGACGATGGTGTGGGGATGACGCTGGATGATTTCGAGAACAAGTGGCTTGTTCTTGGAACCGAAAGCAAGTTCGGATCTGCTCGTGCTAAGCATTATGTTCCGCCAGGCATGCCAGCCCGTCCCATCACAGGGGAGAAAGGTATTGGTCGGCTGGCTATAGCCTTACTTGGAAACCAAGTTGTTGTGTTGACTCGCGCGCGCCGTACGGATGGTGTACACGACCTTGTGGTGTGTTGGGTTCACTGGGGACTATTCGAAATGCCAGGCCTAAATCTGGAGGATATTGATCTGCCGGTTGAAACCTTTCCAGGTGGGGCATTGCCATCAAAATCAGACATTGTGACGCTTAAGAAGCGACTTCTTGTTAGTATTAACGATATCGCATCATCTCATCCTGAACTGAACCTCGAGAAGATCGTGAAGGATGTGAAGTCTTTTGACCCTTCTCCGACTGACCTGGATACATTTTTTGCCGGGCGGGATGGCTCTCTCCTGTCTCTTGATCATGATGGGACAGGCACACATTTTTTGATTGGTCCGGCAAATCCGGTCATAAAATTGGAACTCCAGGCTGAAGACAGAAATAAGGACTATAGTTTTAGAAAACAGCTCCTGGGTTTTTATGATCAAGTGTTTGGATGCAGCGAACCGGCTCCCATATCGACATCATTTATGCGGTGGCTGCCTGGTGCGGCAGTTGGAGAAGAGTATCTTTATCCCGAGAACTTTTTTACATCTGCGGAACTTTTGAACTCATCAGACCACTATCTGTGTGGTGAAGTAGACTCCTTTGGGCAGTTTGGCGGAAAGTTACGAGTCTATAACAAAGAATATAATAATCTGGTTGTTCCCTGGCCGGAGAGCAGCGGCAGAAAAACCGAGTGCGGTCCATTCAAGGTGCTTTTTGGTTATCTTCAGGGGCATCAGAAAGAATCGATTCTCGATCCTGAGCGGTGGTCCGAAATTAACATGAAGCTTGACTATTTGGGTGGACTTTATGTCTATCGAGATGGAATACGTATTCTCCCTTATGGTGATCATTCATTTGATTGGATTGAAGTTGAAAAGCGCCGCAATAAAGGCGCAGGACATTATTTCTTTTCATTTAGACGGATGTTTGGTTCCGTTCTGTTGACTAGGGGCACAAATCCCGAGTTAGAAGAAAAAGCTGGACGAGAGGGATTCCAAGCAAATCGAGCCTATCGGGATTTGCGCGAGATTTTAATCAATCTGCTCATTCAGTTAGCGGCAGAGTTCTTCCGTAAGGGAGGCACATACACAGAAACGTTTGAACGCGATCAGATTGAATCAAAGCGCCGAGCGGAAGCTCTTGAGCAACAGCAAAAGAGAGCTAACGAACGCAGAAAACGATTTGGCTTGTCTCTTCAGACATTCAATGATCGGATTAACAGTAAGTTGCCCGAGTCACAGATCGCAAGTTTGCGAACGCAGACTCGTAGCCGCATGGAGGCGGCATCAAAGATTCTGGACCAGGATAAAGCTGCAGCTAGCCTAATCAGGGCGGAACAAGAAGCAACAACAGCATTGTCCGCTCTTCGCAAGGAATACGAAAGAAAGAAGCCTGCAGGCGTGGCTTTGACCAAAGCACTTACTGCCGATTGGAGCAACTATTTGGCGGAGAGTGAGCGACTTGAGAAAGAATTGTTCGAACCGTTTGAGAATGAGATAGCATCTACACTTGGGCAAGTTGCACGCCAAGCCAGAATCTATATTGACCAACGGAAACGTTTGGATGATCGCATAAAAAGTTTAGCTACAGACCGAAAGAAACAGCTCGAACAAGCATCACAGATGGCTAATGAAAGTGCCACAGAAACGCGCAAGACTGTTGCCTCAATTACAGAAAAGGCTCGTATCGCGCTTGATGAAACTATTCGAGGCATTCAAGCCGATATGAACCGAACGCCTCTTCAAGATATGGAGCCCGAAGAAATTGAAAAGCTCCGGTTCAAATGGGAAAGTCAATTGACGGAAATTGAGACCAGGCACCGTGATGGCTTGATGGCGGCAAGGGATATGCTTGCGGCGCTTGCCGAAAATCTAAAAGGGTCTGATGGTGAAAAACCTGCTGCAATGATGGAGGCATTGGAAGAGAGAATGTTGGCGTTGGAAGATCAAGCTGAGCAAGACTTCGAAATGGTCCAACTGGGGCTTGCAGTTGCGATCATCAATCACGAATTTGCCGCAGCCATCAAACAGGTAAGACGAAGTGTGCAAGATTTGGGCCAAATTTCCAGGAGAGCTGAGGGCCTGCGCCCCATTTATGAATCAATCAAGACGAGTTTTGAGCATCTCGATGGCCACCTCAATCTTTTCACACCGCTTCAACGCCGCCTATATCGTAAAGCCGTCCCTATAAGCGGCAAGAGCATGCGTAACTATATCAAAGATTTGTTCAGCAACCGGTTAGAACGCCATAAGGTGCTCTTGGAGTGTTCAGAGTCATTTCTTGCGGTTCAGTTGGAGTGTTTTCCTTCGACTCTATACCCTGCACTGATAAATCTTGTGGACAATGCTATTTACTGGCTGACTTCTGCAAAAGTGGAACGCATTATTCGGCTAGATGCCACGGCAGATTCACTTATTATTGCCAACAATGGACCAGAGATCGAAAATCGGGATAAGCAGCGGATATTTGAAAGGGGATTTAGCAGGAAACCAGGTGGCCGTGGGTTAGGGCTTTTTATATCAGCTAGAGCTTTGGCTAGTGAAAATATGATTTTAACGGCGGAAGCGCCGCCAGATGGCTTTGGCGCTGCCTTCCACATCCAAGTTCCCTCTCTGAGGTTCATTCAATGAGTGCTGTTCAAGAATTTGTAAAGCGGTCTACAGTAAGATATCTTCAAAATGTCGTATTTGTGGATGATAATATATATGCACGCGGAAGACCGGTGGAAGTGAGTAGTGATGCGATAAATGCTGCTCTCACTGTGCAGCCAAATTTCACAGCAAGTGAATCGATGGAGGATGATTTTCCGCCATCCAGCGAAGAAGTGCGAGGATCCCCTGTGCCGCTAACTCCTTTGCCAGTGTCGAGCAGTCAGGTGGCAGGGCAAGAGAGTTCACAGCCCGATGTAATAACAACAGACAGAATTAGTGGATACCACCCCCGCGAGTTAATGGAAAGTTTCGCTCAAGAAGGTATCGTATGTGCTTTATACGAACCCAGAAAAGATTTTAAGACATCACTTGACTCCGAGTTGTATCGACTTTGCGAGCGAGCGGATATAGTTATTCCCGACTGGGACTTGTATGGGGATGACGGGGAGGGTGTGACAGCCTTGCTGTTTGAGCTCATCAAGGCGGGCGAGTCCATATATCCTCATCACATTCGACTGTGTGTGATATATACAGACAAGCCAAATCTGCATACGGTAATGAATGAGCTTTATGAAAAGCTCACTCAGCGAGACTGTAAAGTGGAAGTTGAAGAAGGATGTCTCCGCTTAAAGGCAGGTGCAACTCGGATTTGCATCTTTGGAAAGCCGGGGTCCACAGGGCGACCTCCAGAATCTAAGTCCTATGAAGTAAAAGAAGAAGATTTGGCAAACCGAGTAATTGAAGAATTTGCCGGCCTCCATAAAGGAGTACTCCCTGCCTTTGCACTCCACGGGTTGGCGGCAATACGGCGGAATACAAAAAGGGTTCTTGATAAGTTTCGTGGTGATATGGATGGCGCTTTCTTTCTTCATCGCGCCCTTGCGTTGTCGGATGAAGATGCTTTTGAACAAATGCCTGACCTCCTTGCTGATGAGATTAGAGCTGTGTTAGAAGACGCATTGCCTAATATTGTGGATATCCGTTCAGCTTCTTCTGGAGCCATTGCCGAGTTAGCAATTGGTGATCCAGAACAATCCTGGACACGAATTGAAGGAGGCGGGCCATTTGATGCTAAACCAGTGCTTCGAGAGATATTAAGCAATGGAATTGATGGGTTATCGGATGCTAGCAGAGTTTGTAAGCAGGCGAAGGAGCTTGAGAAAGGCTTTCGCGGAATAAAGCCATCTTACCTTAAAGACTTCGAACGAATGCTTCAGGTTAATGGCAAGAGTTGGTCAGAGGAGCTTGCAGCTTTGTTTTGTAATCGTACGCATTATGGGGTTGATGGACGATCGCTAAGGTTTGGAACGATTGTTCGTCATAAGGATGATAGTGAGGGATCATGGAATTATAGTATCTGCTTAATGCCAATCTGTGATTGCCAGAGATTGGAGCTAGGTAAACAATATTCGTTCCCGTTTTGGCGACTGAAGGAAGATGCAAAGCAAGGTTGCACGGGTAAGCGAAACGGTGTGGTAGTTGTAGACTCAGATGCAGCCACGCATTGTTTGGCATCTGGGGGGAAGATTCGAGATAAGCTCTGGTTGGCAGAATTCACCGCAAGCAACAACGGAAGGGTGGTAGCCACGCGAGACGATAAAGTGTTTCGCTTCGATACATCAGGACGGACTGTTGAATGGTTGGCCGAAATGAAACCTCTCCATGCCCAACGAATTGCATCTTATATGGGGCATGAGATTTCCCGAGTCGGATTGGTCGAGTCAGAGTGGTTGAGGCTGTTTTGTGACAGGTAGTTTTAAAGTAGTAAGGCAATTTCACTCTAGAGTATGCAAAGCAAGATGTATGTGGAAAATGTGATAGTGTGATCGCTCCTGAGTGTGGTTGCGGCGATAAAAAAGATCTCCTCTGGCCACTGAAGTACTGCTACTGCCTACTGCCGACTGAATACTTTCTTAATCGCCTGTATTTTTCGATTGCCGCCGGGGATGGGGAGCGGGAGGTAGTCGAAGTCGAGGATCATCTTGCGCTGCAGGGCCTCTTTGAGTTCGCGTGTCACCTCCGCCACTTCTTTTTGATTGTAAAGATTGGTCAGTTCATTCGGATCCTTCTCAAGGTCATACAGCTCATAGACTGCCCGGGGTGAGGTGAAATACAGCGTCTCGAATCCTGGTGCGAGGGTCTTTGCTTCGTGTGCCTTGACAATGTCACGCCAACTCGGATCGCCCGTGCTGTCCACAGGCGTGTAGATCATATTAGGTGTCACGTTGTAAATCAGCTTGTAGCGTCCGCTGCGCACGCAGCGACTGTAGTCGACCGCGCTTGCCTTGGTTGTTTCATTGAAGGTCGCGCCGCCATGCGGTCCGCGCTCGCCGAAGATATGCGCGCGCTCGGCTGGGAAGGGTGTGCCGCGCAAAAGCGGCAGGAAGCTGACGCCGCTGATGCGTTCAGGAACCTTCAGCCCTGCAGCTTCAAGGCAGGTGGGTGCGATGTCTTCGCCGGAGATGAGTGCGCGCGATTCGCCTCCGGGCTTGATCACGCCCGGCCACCAGGCGAGCAGGGGCACATTCAGTCCGGGGTCATGCAACGTCCCTTTGCCGCTTGGAAAGGCCATGCCGTTGTCGCCCATGAAAATGATGAGCGTATTCTCCAGCCCTGCGCGCTCCTTGATGATGTTGAGCACTGTCTGAAAATCAGTGTCTGCATGTTCGATCTCGCCCATGTAGCGGGAGAGGTCGCTGCGCACGCCGGGCAGGTCGGGCAGGAAGCCTGGCACGCGCAGCTTGGCGGGATCAGGCGGATTCGCGCCCGAACTCCACGGGTGGTGCGGATCGCTGAAGTTCACCCAGAGGAAGTAGGGCTTCTCTTTCGGGCGTTGATCGAAGAAGGTCTTCATGCGGTCAGGGACGAGGTCTTGAGCGGAGGTGTTCACGTAGTCGAAACGTTCGGGGAAGGTCTTCATCTTCTTTTCATCAAAGACGCGGGCGCTTGCATCCGGGTCGCGGCCTGAGCCGTCGAGGTGGTAGCTGCGCCCCAGCACGCCGACGAAGTAGCCGGCCTCTTTGCGGAGCAGTTCTGGGAAGGTCACCTCTTCACGGGGCAAGGGCGAACTGAAGCGGGTGATGCGGCACGCGACAGGAGAGCGTCCTGTCATGATTGTGGCGCGGGATGGCACGCATTGGGGCGAAGCTGTGAACATGCGGTGAAACTTGATCCCCTCGCTGGCGAAGCGATCCAGGTGCGGCGTCTTGATCAGGGGTTCGCCATAACAGCCCAGATACGGATAGCTATGGTCGTCTGAGAGGACGAAGACGATGTTGGGCGTTGTTTGCGCGCCGGCTGCCTGCAACGCGCCGGCAACAAACAGGGTGAAAGGAAAAAGGTTTCTCATTTTGTCTTCTCCTTGGGTTGAAGGGCTTTCGTGCGCAGGTCTTTCGGAACCGTTGGATCAGGGGGGACAGGTTGTCCGACTTGGTCGACAGGGTGGTTGAAGAGGTAGCGCCAGACAGGCTCGTGGATATAGAGTCCTGCTGCGTCCTTCACAGCTGAGCCGCCGGGTGTGACTGCCCCGTGCGCCCGCTGGGCGCTGCTTTTGACATCTGCTGCCGTGATCAGCCGGCGCGTATTGTTGTAGGGCGCTTTGACCTGATCGACATCGACCACAGGGCCGAACTGGTTCAGGCCCATCAGTTCCCAGGAGCGGTCGTAATGGTGGCCGGTCCAGCCGCCGTCCAGCACATGGCTGAAACCGAAGTAGCGGTTCAAGGGCGTAGCAGAGGGGAGCGCCTGCCACTTCTCGTACTGGTCGCGCGGACCGCAGAACATCACCACGCGGTCCACGCGCTGGTGCTTGGCGAAGCGTGTCGCGGTTGAGGCTCCGTGGGATGCGCCTGAGATGATGACCCGGTCCCAGCGTAGCGCTATCTGATCCTCTGTCAGGAAGAAGTCCCAGCCCCCTTGCGGATTCTCTTTGGCGAGCCACTTCACAAATTGAAGCGCGCGTTCCATCATGCCGTCCGGCTTGGGGATAGTCACGACGTCACTGAAGTCTTCGCCCGTCGCGGCTTCGAGCCGGATCTTGCCGAGGAACAGTTCGTCCGCGGGTGGCGGTTCCTTGCCGAACTGGGCGAACCAGCCGTTGGCATAGTGGACGCGGATGGCGTGCAGACCGTAGCTGTTGATGCGTTCGAAGAGCGGCGCGTTCAGGCCCATCAGCCAGATCACCAGCTTGCCCTGCGGCTTGACACGCGTGTCCACGGAGGCGTCTTCGTAGTCGGCCGGTTTGCCGTCCTTCTCGAAAATAAAATTGATCTCGGGGTGGGGGGCTGCGCGCGGATCAATCTGGCTTGCCCGGGCGCGCAACTGGTAACGCTGCGGCGAGGGATCTTTGAAGACCAGTGACTGCGACTCCTCTGCGGCGCCATGCAAAGCCAGTGGCAGAAGCAAATATAACGTCCATATACATTTATTCATGAAGCATGATGATACCCCAATGGAATAGATGTGTCAATTGTAGCTAGTCTTGAATAACGGGGAGAGGGATGGTAGAGTAAGCAACATGAAAATGAGAATGGTAGTTGCTTTGTTTTTGCTGGCGGGCCTTTGTAGAGGGGAGCCGTCTGTATCTGGAACGAACACGCTTCGCTTCGGCATGGTGACGGATACGCACTATGCGGATACTGAGTCACGCGGGGGGCGTGCCTATCGCGATGGCTTGAAGCTGATGCGCGAATGCGTGGAGACGATGAATCACGAGAAGGTTGACTTCCTGATTGAGTTGGGTGATTTCAAGGATCAGGACAATCCGCCGGTCGAAGTAAAAACCCTGGCCTATCTGAGGACGATCGAGGCGGAGTTCGCCAAATTTAGGGGGCCCCGGTACCACGTGCTGGGCAACCATGACATGGACAGTCTGTCCAAGAAAGCGTTCCTGGAGAGTGTGGAGAACACCGGCATCCCGAAGGAGAAGAGCTACTATGCCTTCCTCCATAAAGGGGTTCAATTCATTGTCCTCGATGCCAATTTCAAGCGCGACGGCACGCCGTATGACAAGGGGAACTTTGACTGGAAAGACGCGAACATCCCCAAGGAGGAGATGGCGTGGTTGAGGAAGACACTGGCGGAGCACAACGGGAAATCAATGGTCTTTGTCCATCAGCGGCTGGATAGCGATGGGGCTGCAATCTGTGTGCGGAACGCGGCCGAGGTTCGCAACGTGTTGACGGAGTCCAAAAAGGTGGTGGCTGTATTCAGTGGACATGACCACCCCGGGGCGAAAAGCGTGATGGAGGGCATCCATTATTACACGCTTCGATGGCTGACGTCTGGTTATGCGATTGTCGAGATGAACAACGAGGGCACCCTGGCTGTTAAAGGCTTTCGCAAGGTAGCATCGGCGGAGTTGAAATAAACAGCGCATATTTGGCTTGCAAGTTATGACAAAATGTCATACGGTGACAAACTATACATGGCGACATAAGTATCCAGTGAGCATGGAGCGGCGCGGCTTCCCGCGCCGGCCGGAACGCGAAGGCGTTCCGCTCCGAAACCTGCGCGGGCTTGACGCCATGTATAAAAACGGAAGTGGATTTGTTTTGATATGACGATTCGAGCGTTATTAGATCGTGCGGTGTTGCGTCAGCCGAACCGGGTGGCGGTCCGGTATCATTGTGACGGGGAGTGGCACAGCAAGACCTATACAACTCTTTTGGCAGGTGTGAAGCAGCTCTCCGAGGCGTTCGGGCGCATCGGGGTGCAGGCCGGGGATGACCGCGTGGCCATCATCCTTGATAACGGCTTGGATTGGATCGAAAGTTATCTTGCCTTGACCGGGGTTTCCGTGCAAGTTGTTCCGCTTGATCCGAAGTTGCGGGCGGAGGAAGTCGCGTACATCCTGAGCAATTCTGAGACCTCCACGGTGATCACGGATCTTCCTCATCGCGGGTTGCTGGAGACGATAATGCCGTCGCTGCCCAAGATGCAGCGCGTGGTATTCACCCAGGACTTGAGCGAAACCTATCAGCCGATTGACGGTCGAACCTGTTACAGCCTCGAAGCGCTTCGGAAGCAGTTTGCTTCGGGTGATTTGTGCTTTTATGATGCTCACACCGTTGCGCCGCAGGATGTCGCGTCGATTATCTACACTTCGGGTACGACTGGCAAGCCCAAGGGCGCGATGCTGACGCATAACAACTTTTTCAGCGATGTGGAGGCTGCCCTAATTATGCTGAAAAGTTTGGCGACAACCGCGGATGATCTTTTGGTTGTCCTGCCGCTCTTCCACTCCTTCTCGTTTCTGGCGAATCTTGTCCTGCCGATTTACTGTGCGGCAGGGATGTTCCTTGTTCAGAGTTTGCGGACCATCAGCGAGGACGCTAAATTTTTGAGACCGACCATTATTATGGCGGTGCCGTTGCTGGTTGAAAAGTTCCTCGACAAGATTGATGCGAAGGTGAAGGTGCGTCCTGTTGCGCGCCTCCTCCTCAAAATAGGTTTGGGAAGACTGGTGGGAAAGGGTATTCTCAAGGAACTGGGCGGACGTCTGCGGCTCTTCGTCGTGGGGGGCGCGCCCTGTCCCACGCACATTCTGCAAGGGTTTAAGCGGCTGGGCGTTGTTGTCCTGGAGGGCTATGGCCTGACGGAATGTTCGCCCGTGGTCTCGATCAACCCCCTTGAAGCGCCGCGCATCGGCACCATCGGAAAGCAGATTGCAAACATTGAAATCCGCATTGCGGAGCCCAATGAGCAAGGGGTGGGCGAATTACAGGTGCGCGGGCCGATCGTCATGAAGGGCTACTTCAAAAACATCGAGGCGACGCGCGAGGCTTTTGATGGCGACTGGTTGAAAACAGGCGATCTGGCCTCCATGGATGCTGACAAGTATATCACGATTCGTGGACGCAAGAAGGCGCTCATTGTCAACCGTGAGGGGAAGAATATTTATCCGGAAGAGGTCGAGAATGTGCTGAGCAGCCATCCGTACATTGCGGACATTGTGGTGATCGGATATACGGTAGGGGGTGTCCCGGGGGAGCGGGTCGGTGGCATTATTGTCCCGAACCTCGAGGCCATTACAGCCGCGAACGATGGCACGGAGCCCGCATGGGGTATGATCGAAAAGATGATCCATGAAGCCGTTGTTGAAAAATCCGAGACGCTTGCTGATTATAAGCATATCCGAAAACTGCGGATTCAGTGTGAACCTTTGGAGCGTACGTCCGTCCAAAAAGTGCGGCGCGTGGCCTATCAGGGGACCCTCGACGAATAACGATGTCCGCGACATAACGATGGTCGCGATTGACTTTTTGCAAGTGCTTTGCCATAATCAAAACTATTGCAAGTGAATTAGTTTAGCAGGAAGGGCTAAGGGAATGGACACATTTCGTACGTTTTACTGGGTTTCGGTTCCACGCCTGCGGCGCATGAAACGGATGAGTTGGCTCGCGGCGCTGCTCGCCGGGGCACTGTATGGTCTGACTGTCTGTTTGACAGCATTCCCCGGACGTTCTGCACAATGGATCGCGCAGTTATCCGGCCTGGACGTGCGTTCTACGTTTGAGCGTCCCTTGCTTTTTGTTTTTGGCTCCTGTGTGCAGAGCTTACCCGTACCGGGCTCGCTGGCGCTCCGCTTTAATCTTGTGGCGGCGATTCTGGGGGCGATTCTGGTCGGTGCCGTATTCCGAGTGGTCTGGCTGGTTATCACCGAATGCATGCGCGAGGAATCCGCCATATCCTGGTCCCCGCGTATTTCGCGGTTCGCTGCTTGGGCGACGGTGGTCTGTACAGCGACGACCTTGCCCGTGTGGGCAGCCTCTACGCGCTTTACGCCCGCGATTGTGGATGCGGCGCTTTTCTTTGTGCTCTTAAATGTCTTTTTTGCGTACGTGCGGAGTTTCCGCGGTGTCTGGATGTTTGTCTTTGCGATTGTCTATGGTGCTTGGATGGCGGAGTCGGTTGTCTTCCTGTTGGCGTTTCCCGTCATCGCCATCATCTGGCTGTTGGCTGAATGGATCGGCTATGGGGATTGCTGGCATCCGCGCGTCTGGTGCAGTCTGCTTCTGGGTGTCGTTGCATACGCTGCGGATTTACTGATGGCCTCCTGGCAGGCGGCGACCTTTCATCAGGTGCTCTTAAACCGTGACGTGATGGTGAAAACCGTGATCGCTATTTATCGTAACCAACTGCAGGAGATCTCGGTCTTGCTGCCATCTCAAGTATGGATTCCTGTGCTCATCACCAGCGTCTTGTTTGGCGTGGCCGCCTTTTTTGTGGGCGTCTACACCTTGCGAAACTATCGGACGACCTTCTCGTTGATCGCGGGGGGTGTGCTCTCATTGATTGGCGGCTATGCCTTGTTCAACTATAGCGGAACCGCGTGGTTTGCATGGGCACCGGATGATCATATACCGCTCTTTTCAGGCCTCTTCAGCACAATCGGGGTGGGTTTCTTAGTCGCAGCCTGGTATGCGCTGATCAGTATGAATGCGCCGCAGGAGTTAAAGATTCAACCCACGCGACTTGAAGAAGAGAAGGATTTACGCAAGGAGGAGCGTGAAATCCGAGAGAAACCAATTGTTGCAGCAGGGCGTTCCGCAGGCCAAGTTGCGGTCACTTTGCTCGTTTTCGTCATTCTGCTTGCAACCCTTGCCAATGTCCTTTGCTATCGGAAGAACAATGGACGCTTTGCGGATGTCATGGCGAATATGGTCCTGGATCGTATGGGGGAGCGCGAGTGGATTGTCGCCAATGACATCTTGGACGCCAACCTGCTCCTGGCCGCGTATGAACGCAAAAAGAAGATTATTCTGCTTCAACCCTACCGGTCGGGCGACCGTAATTATAGGATCTTCATCCGGCAGCGCATGGAAGCGACCATGGACCAGAACCTCTGGTTGCGCGCAAACTTATTGCTGGAACGCAACTTCCTCTTGTTCATGGAGGAGGTCTTCTTGGGTTTCGCGGATATGCACAAGCACGCGGTGACCTTGTCCTTTGCCGACTTGTGGTACAGCAGTGGCTATCAGCCTGTCGCAGATGGCGTTCTCTTCTACGGCATTAAGAAGGACGATAAACTGCCAGATGTCAAAGCGCGCCTGAAAGAGGATGAAAAAATGTGGAATAACCTGGCCACCCTCATGGAGGTCGATCAACCGTCTGTGCATGGTTTATTAGCCAAGAGTTACCGTGATGCGACCTTGCGCCAGTTGTCGTTGATCATCAATAATTTCGGAGTCTTGCAGGATGATGCAGGCAATATGGAGGGTGCCTTCCAGATGTATCAGCTGGCTCGGAGATTCAATCCTGAGAATGTCAGTTCGCTGCTCAACCTCATTGATCTCGTCATTAATCGCCAAGCCTTTCCAGACCAAAAGAAGAGCTTTTCCCAGGAGCTGGATTCGATCAAACGGAAGAAGAATATGCGGTATCCTGTGGGGGCGCTCTCGCGGTTCCATGGCTATGTTCGTAATCCAGAGACCTTTTTGAAGCAGGGCTTGTCATGGGTTGCATCGAGTTCGCCTGAATATGTGCTCGCGACGTTGCGCCAGGCTCAGTCACGCCAGATGGATGTGTCGACACAGATTGATCTCCTTTCCGCACTCGCGTCAGTCCAAGTCATGAAAAGCGACTTTGAGGAGAGCCGCCGAACCTACGAAAAGATGCTGGCTGTGAATCCACAGAATGCGGAGGCGATATCGGGTTTGTCCTGGCTCATGCTTCGCCAGGGCAATCTGCGTGAAGCGTATGCGTGGTTGATGACCGGGGAGAGCTCCGGACTCTCCAAGCAGGCCATGCGTGTGGAGTGGGCTGTTTATTATCTGGCTTCCGGGGATTTGAAAAGTGCGCGCCTGATGATGGATGACCCCTCTGTTACGAAAGACAAGCCGGCTTTAATGGCGTTGCTCGGCATGATTATGATTGAGCAGAAGGAGTTTGATCAGGTTGAGAAGGTGATTTTGCCGCGCCTGAATAAGCTGTTACAGGGCGGTGGGCCGGATCTCTATTATTCTCAGATCCTGCAGGCCCGGCTGATGCAGGCGCGGGGTGTTCCCTTCTATGAGCAGGCTAGGGCCTGTTTCTTGCGCGCAATGGCCTATCGCCCGGATGTCGACTGCCTGGCGGAGTTCGTCCTCGGGTTGGACGCAGCGCTCTCCGATGCTCCCTCCGCTGAACTGCATGCCATCCAAGTTTTGCGCAAGAAGTCAAACCATGAACGAGCCAATTTTGTGCTGGGGACGTTCCGTCTTGAAAAAGGGCTCTATGCGGATGCGGAGGTCTATCTGGGTCGCAGTATCCAGGGAACAAAGGTCGCCTCAGCCTCTCTCAACAATTATGTGGAAGCGGCTATGCGTGCCGGTGCGCTGGGGCGGGCTGAGACCGCTGCCCGCCGCCTGACGCAGCAGGATGCGCAAAACCATAAGTCATGGGCCCTGTTAGCAGATGTGCTGGTGCGTGCAGGAAAAGTAGATGAGGCAGAGAAAATGCTGACACAGGCCAGGACGTTGAAAGCCGACGACCCGAAACTGGCCTTTGTCGATCTCCGCCTGGCCATCGCCCGCAAGCAGAATCAGGAGGCCCTGAAGGCGGTGGCTGTTTTGGAGAAGACGACCTTGTCAAACCTTGAGAAGCGTGATCTTGAAGAGTTAAAAAAGCAAATAGTGGAATAGTGGAACAGTGGAATACTGGAATATCGGAATAGTGGAATGTTGGAAAGACGAATAGCTGTCGGATTGTCTGGTGGGGTCGACTCAACCGTCTGCTCCATGATGTTGCGTGATGAAGGCTATGAAGTGGTGGGCGTCACCTTGCTCATGCAACCTGCAAAAGATGAACAGGCGCAGAAAGCCTGCGGCGGATCCGATTCAGTTGCGGTGGCCGCGGCTGCCGCTGCGCAGCTCGGCATCCAGCATGTCGTTGTGGACTGTCGCGTCGCCTTTGAGCGCGAAGTGATCCGTCCCTGCTGGGAGACCTTCTCGCGCGGCGCAACGCCCAATCCCTGCATCCGGTGCAATCCGCGCATCAAGTTTGCCAGCCTTGTCCAGACTGCGCAGGAACAGAACTGCGCGCTTGTCGCAACAGGCCATTATGCGCGTTTGGCTTACGATGAGCAGCAGCGTCCGATGATCCGGCGCGGCGCGGATGCGGAAAAGGACCAGAGTTATTTTTTATATGGTCTCTCAGCCGAGGTGCGGCAGCGGGTTCGGTTTCCTCTGGGGGACATGACGAAGGCAGAGGTTCGCGCGCGCGCTCACGCGTATGGATTGGTCAATGCCTCGCGAGCGGAGAGTCAAGATGTCTGCTTTGCCAGCTCGGAGGGGCATGTCGCCGAACAGTTGCGCCAAAAATATGATGGCAAGGCCATCCCCGGCACGATTGTCGATGAGACCGGAAAGGTACTGGGCAGTCACGACGGGATTCATCAATATACGATCGGTCAGCGGCGCGGCCTCAAAGTCGCGACAGGCACGCGTGCAAAGATCGTCTCGATCGATGCCGCGACAGGAACGATTGTGCTCAGCAGCCGCCCGGATGCTGTCTATGGCACCACTTGCCAGGCGCGCGCATTTTATTGGCATCGCGAAATTCCGGCAATCGGAACCTCGCTGATGGCGCAAGTCCGCTATCGACAAAAACCCGTGATAGCGACCTTGGAAGCAGCTACAGACGACTCCGCATGCGTGCACTTTGCTGAACCCGTCTTCGGCATCACGCCCGGCCAGTCGCTCGTCCTCTATGCTGGCGATTGCGTCTTGGGGGGTGGGGTTATTGAGGCGGGCCTCGTGACGTGATGATCTTCGTGCGACCACATAGTGGACGCACGGAAGTGGTTAAAAGAGAATGGCTGGACGCGCCGCTATTGCGACGCTTCCGACAGGAAAGCGTTGATGTTGGCTGTGGAGACGCCTGGGGGCAGTCCGCCGCCACAGGAGAAGATCACGCGGGTATAGTCTTGGCCCAGCGCGGTCTTCATCTCTGCTACAGCCTTGCGCACATCCTCCGGCGTCCCAGCGGCCAGCACATCCCGGGGAGGGATATTGCCCAGCAGGGAGACTTTCGGGCCGACCCATTCGCGCATCTCCTGGATCGGATGGTCGAAGGCGAAGTTGAAGAGGTTGATGCCGCAGTCGCCCAGTTGCGAGGAGCAGCTCGTTCCGTTCGCGTCGTTGTGGAAGAAGCGCACGTCGCTGTCAATCGCGGCAAAGGCGCGTTTCAAGTAGGGCGTCGCAAAGGTGGCAACGTCGTCAGGCCCCAAAAATCCGACGATATCGTCCAGCAGCAGGGTTCCCTTGATCGTGGGGATGCTGCTCGCCTGCAGCTTCAGCCAGTCCTCCAGGAACTCCGTAATCACGTTGAGCATCGCATGCGTGCCCTCCGGATCGAATTGCATGGCCATCAGGAACTCAGTCGTGCCCATCAGGAAGGTTGCAATGTTGAGCGGCCCGCGCGCGACTGCGAAGCGGATGGCGTGGCCTTCCGCCTCGATGGCCGGACGCATGCGCACCAGGCGGCGCAGGGTGAAGGGCAGAAGACCTGCGGAGGTGACATCCGGCTTCTCCAGGACGAGCGCCTTTTCGCCGGATTGGCCGATCGTTGCGGCGAAGGGCAGGTCGTTCTCATGCCAGATCAGCTTGGAACCGAAGGCCGAGGGCTCGGTGCACATGCCATACTCCGACCAGAAACCCGGCAGGAAGATCGCATCCGGAAAGGTTTGTATGGCTTCGAGATTGGTCTTGAACCACACCTCGTCCGAGGTGAAATAATCCAGAATCGAAGCCTTCTTGGTCCAGCCTGGCAGCCAGGGACTGTCTGCGATGAAGCCGCAGAGCGGCTTATCGAGGCATTGTCCGTTGACGACGGCGACTACTTTTTCCCATTGTGCTTGTGTCATATTAGATCCTGTTTGAGTGAGGGTTATTTTGCAAATTCGGCATAACGTTCAGCAATGTGAACGGATGTAGGATCCCCTTCAAAGACGAGGACGCGATACCTAAAATTCAGTTTGCTCCCTTTTTTGATGGAGGTCCCGCTTTTTTGCTCGGGCCACTGGAAAGGCGTCGGCGAGAAGAATCCGTAATCGCGTGTCAGCCACTTGGTCTGAACCATTAGCGCGTTGGACGGATGTTGGAGAATGGCGATGCCCTCTGTCTTCCCATTCCCACGCTTGCCAAAGGCTGCCATCCATGTTGATGCGACGCCCGAGGTCTCTTTTTGAGTCTGCTTGCCTTCGGCATTGATCAGCGTATTGCTGTACAGGACGGAGATGTCCGGTGCGACACGCGCGGAGAAGAAAGCATGATTGGTCGTCTTGATCTCGACGTCCGTCAAGGCTTCCACAGTCACGTCGAAGTCAATCTGGCGGAGGGTCTTCGAGGGTGCTGTGATGGTGATCTTCCGCGTGTCTCGGAAGGGCTGGGCAGCGCCGGGACGCGTCCAGTTGCAGGCATCCGTGATGACAATCTCTTTGCCCTTTTCAGCGACCAGTTTTGCTCCCTCGGAGATGATCTGGCCGCGGTCAAGCCCCTCCTGCCAGTAGTTGCCCTCGTTGACGCGGTCGCACCCGAAGAAGAGCGAGCTGTGGTGCGGATACTGTCCGTTGCGCATGGAGGTGATCCCTGCGCCGGAGGGTGCATTCACCGGAAAGAAAAAGGGATATTTTTCGTCCGGCGTGCATCGGTAACTTGTGAAATAGGCGCCGTCAAGGGTCACGTCAATGCGTGAACCGACCTTGACGGCACTGAGATTTTGAGCCTGCGACAGCGTGGCGCTGAGCAGGCACAGGGCGATGATGGTTTTAGGCATAGGAGGTGTTTAGTGTTATGCGTTCTTTGAAAGTTTCTCAAAGGCGCGGCGCACACCGTAGGGCGCGCGCTCTTCGCGGGCGAGCAGCTTGTTGGCCGCCTCGTCCCCCACAAATTTCTCCGTCTTGTAATCCCAGGTCAATTTGCGACCCAGCTTCATGCCAATATGGGCGAGAAGACATGCCGAGCAGGAGCGATGAGCGGTTTCAGCAGGCACATTGGTCTCTTCGCGGGTGGCCATGCAATTAACCCAGTTCTGCTGATGAATGCCGTTCCAACAGTTCAGCTTGATCGGCTCAGAAGCAGGATCGCTGATGAGCAGTTTCGCATCGCTGGCATCAAGGGCTTTGAGCGCCTTGCCGGGGGAGACCGGGTCCGATGCCGTCATCTTTGCGGCGCCGCGGCTTACGAAGATCCATCCCTTCTCGCCGATGAAACGCACGCCATTCGGGAACTTCTCCCAGACGCGCATCTTCACATCTCCGGGATACGTCATCGTGATGTCATAGTCGCCATGAACATTCCAGAGTCCGGTGGTATGGAAGTTTCCCTTGCCCTCAATGGTGACAGGGCCCATGGCTTCCCAGCCCATGCCCCAGTGTGCAATGTCCAGGTGGTGCGCTCCCCAGCCTGTGATCATGCCCGCACCGAACTGTTCGCATCGGAGCCAGCCCGGACGTCCGAAGCCCTTTTGCGGATGGACACGGTCCTCAGTATAAAAGACCTCCGGCGTGGAGCCGAGCCACAAATCATAGTTCAGATTCTCAGGGACAGCCATCTTGTCGGTCTTGCCGCCTGCAGGGTCGCCGGGCAGGCCGATTTCGATTGAAAGGATTTTGCCAAGGCGTCCATTGCGTACCAGGGTACAGGCGCGCTGGAATTGAGTGGACGAGCGCTGTTGCGAGCCAAGTTGGAAGACGGTCTTATTGAGTGCCATGGCGTTCGCAAAGCAACGACCCTCATCGATGGTGAGGGAGGTGGGCTTCTGCATGTAGACGTCCTTCTTGGCAAAGGCGGCTTCGACGGCTGGCTGTGCGTGCCAGTGGTCAGGTGTTGAAATGACAACAGCGTCAATGCTCTTGTCTGCAATGAGTTCACGGTAATCCTGATAGACCTTAACATCGCGTTTTAAGTAGCTCTTTGCAGCCTCAGCCCTGTTCTTGTCGCAGTCTGAAACCGCTACATACTGGGTGCCCTTGCACCTCTGCAAACCAGCCATGTCCATATCCCGCGCGATACGTCCGCAGCCTATCTGGCCGAGTGCGATGGTCTTGCTCGGCGCATTTTCCCCTAATACATGCGACGGAATAATGGTTGGAAACGCAACAGCTGCTCCCGCTGCCTTCAGAAATGTACGTCTTGAACTCTTCATGGTTTGTACTCCTTGGTTAACTTATTGTTTCAGTATAGAGCAAAAGGCCATCTGGATGCGACAAAAAATAATTATATAATTTTTACAGGAAATTATATAATTTAATCAACGCGACTGGACGACGGACCGGAAATTTTGTTCGCCCTGCGATACATTTCGGCTTGAATTCATTCGCGAAAAGGCGTATTCTCGATTTCATCAATAAAAGAGGATGTTACTTATGAAAATACCGAAAATGATCATTGGGGGCTTTTTTCTGTTGGCGCAGCTCTGTCCTGCAGCAGAGATTAAATTTGGCTTTGAGGCTGGCGATTTGCAGGGGTGGCAGATCACGGAGGGGAGCTTCGGCACGCTGGTCTGCGATCGAGCCACGGAGTGGCATACTCAAAAACCTTTCGGAAAAGAGGGGAAGTATTTTTTGTCGACGCTGGATACGAAACAGGGCCCCAGCGATGACTTTCTGGGGACGATTGAATCGCCGCTCGTCATCCTCGATTCACCCGCTGTTACGTTGCGCGTGTGCGGGGGAGCCGGGCAAGGGGTCTATGTGGCGCTCTGTACGGACGCAGGAAAAGAGATCCTGTTTGCGCGCGGCCAAGGCAATCAGGCGATGAAGCCAGTTGAATGGACCGTGCCGGCCGAACATCTGGGCAAGCCGCTCTTCTTCCGTGTGGTTGACCATGCCACAGGGGGCTGGGGGCACATTATCGTGGATGACATCACCTGCTCGGGAAAAGTTGATGAGGCCAAGATGGCGGAGCGCATTGCCAAGCAGAAAGCAGCCATGCGTGACAAGGTGTTGGCACCGACCAAAGCCGCGATTGAAGAGTTGGGAAGACTGTATAAGCAGTATCCTGCTGCCAAGCTTCTTGAAGAGCTGGCAACAACAGAAGATATTGCCGCGTTTCAGCGTAAGGCGCTGGTGACGATGAACCCGCTCGTGAACGCTTCGCCGATTCTCTTTGCAACGCGGAGGCAGTTCCGCCGGGATCATCACAATACAGAGACGATGTTCCAGACTAAAGAGATCAATACGCAAAGTTATGACACCGAGGGCGGGTTTAAGGTGCTCGATGTGAAGAGCGGAAACGCCACAGCGCTCTTCGCCCCTGGTCAAGGGGTTACGGTGCGAGATGCGGATGTCGATTTTGACGGCAAGAACCTCGTCTTCTCCATGCGCAAAGGCGTGACGGACGATTATCATATCTACACACTTTCGCTGGATAAGCCCGAACCGAAACAGCTCACCTCGAAGCCAGAGGTTTCAGACATCGATCCGATCTGGCTGCCGGATGGCGACATCCTCTTCTCCAGTTCGCGCGAGCCTAAATATTGCATGTGCAACCGCCACATCATGTGCAACCTCTACCGGATGAAGCCGGATGGCGCGAACATCCATCAGATCGGCAAGTCGACCCTGTTTGAAGGGCATTCGTCACTGATGCCGGACGGCCGTATCCTCTATGACCGCTGGGAGTATGTGGACCGCAACTTCGGTGATGCGCAAGCCCTCTGGGTCTGCAATCCGGATGGAACAGGCCATGCGATTTATTGGGGCAACAACACGACGAGTCCCGGGGGCGTCATTGATGGGCGGACGCTCTCCAAGTCGCACCTCAGCCTTGCAGTGATGGCGGCCTGCCATGACCGTCCATGGGGAGCCTTAGGACTGATCGATCGCTCAAAGGGAATCGACGGCAAAGAGCCTGTGTTGCGCACATGGCCTTCAGCGTTCAGGGAACAGATCACAACCGAGGGACAAAATTTCGATTCGCCGGCTGGTCTTAAAACAAAGTATGAAGACCCCTTCCCTTTGGATGATGAGCATTTTCTCTGTTCGCGCATGACGGGCAAGGGCGAGGAAATGGGCATCTATTATCTGGACCTGCATGGGAATGAAGTGCTTGTCTACGTGGAGGAGCCCGGGTGTTATGATCCGATGCCGATTCGTCCGCGAGCAAAGCCGCCTGTCCAGCCCACACGCCGGAACTTTAAAGAGGTGAATGGCACAGGGTACTTCTATGTGCAGAACGCGGCGATCGGTACGCACATGAAGGGCATCGAGCCCGGCGCGATCAAGTATCTGCGCATTGTGGAGTCCCCAGAAAAGCGCTCCTGGTCGCAAGGGGGCTGGGGTGGTCAGGGCGAACAGGCTGCTGGAATGAATTGGCTGAATTTTGAGAACAAGCGTATTCTGGGCACTGTTCCGGTGGAAGAGGATGGCAGCGCCTATTTTGAAGCGCCGGGGAACACCTACCTCTTCTTCCAGGCTCTGGATAAAGACGGCATGCTGATTCAGTCCATGCGCTCGGGCATCTATGTCCAGCCCGGCGAAACGTATGGCTGCGTGGGGTGCCATGAAAACAGAGTGGGGGATATCCCGCCTGTGAAGCAGAAGCCGAAGGCTCTGTCACGCAATGCGGACAAACTCGATGGCTGGTATGGACCCGCGCGTCTCTTCAGCTTCCAGCAGGAGGTCCAGCCGGTCTTTAATAAGCATTGTGTCAGTTGCCACGATTACGGAAAAAAGGCTGGCGCAAAGCTGAATCTGGCAGGGGATCGCGATGTCTTTTTTTCAACCTCGTATGTTGATTTGTGGGCGCTGAAAATAGTCAAATGCGTGGGTGCCGGCCCTGCAGCGTTTCAGGAAGCGTATAGCTGGGGCAGTCACGTCTCGCCGTTGATTCAGGTGCTGAAGAAAGGACACAACGATGTCAAACTCTCGAAGGAAGAGATGGATCGGCTCATCACCTGGGTGGACATCAATGCGCCCTACTATCCGCGCTATGAATGTGCGTATTCTAAAAATCCAGGCGGCCGCTCGCCGCTGACAGCGGGTGAACTCAAGTCGATTTCAGGCTGGACCGGCATCGAGGTCTCCAGAAGCCACGGTGCACGGCAACGTTCACAAATCAGCTTTACGCGTCCGGAGAAGAGCCGCATCCTCGAAAAGCTGGACGCGTCCTCAGAGAACTATACGAAAGCCGTCGAGCTGATTCGTGAAGGCGGAAAGCGGTTGGCCGAGACCCCGGATGCGGATGCGCCTGGCTTTAAGCCCTGCGAGCAGGATCTGGCGCGCGAACTCCGCTATCAGGAACGGCTGCAGGCGGAAAGCAGAATCTATGAAGCCATACGAACAGGAAAGAAGATCTATGACAGCGACAAGCAGTAAGGCAAAGAAGACAGACACAACCTATTCGGTCCCCGGACTTGAACGTGGCCTTGCCATTTTGGAGTTCCTCGCGGAACATCCGGAAGGTAAGAGTCAAAATGAAATTGCTGAAGAGTTACACTGTCCCTCAGCCAGCGTCTTCCGGATGACGCTCAGTCTGGAGAAGGCCGGCTATTTGGTGCGCAATCCAAAGACCAAAGCCTTCCGGCATACCATGAAGATGCTGATGCTGGGACAGAAGGCGATCTCGGAAATAGACCTTGTGGGCAACTCCTTGCCGACCATGCGGAAACTGCGCGATGCCTTGCATGACACCGTCGCCTTGGGCGTACTGAATGAGATGGAGATCATTGTGCTGGAGAGCGTCCTGGGGTCGCATCTCTTCCGCTTCTCGCTCACGGCCGGGCACCGCATTGGTCTTCATGCCTCTGCGCCGGGCAAGGCGATCCTTGGTTTTTTACCTGAGGATCAACGGGACCGTACGATCCAGAACATCAAATTCGTGAAGTACAATGATCACACGATCACGACGGCCAAAGCGTTTCAGCAGGAGCTGTCCACCGTGCGTGAAAAGGGGTATTCGGTTGATCGCGGGGAGGAGTATGCCAGCATTTACTGCTTAGGGGCGCCGATCTTTGACCGTAACGGGTATCCGATTGCGGCGATCTGGGTGACAGGGCCGGACAATCGTGTGAAGCCCAGCCAGTATCCAAGTATCGGTGAACAGGTCCGTGACGGCGCTTTGGAGATCTCACGCATTTTGGGATATCAGGGATAAGCGGGAATACAAGGAATTCTGGAATGTTGGAATGTTGGAATACTGGAAAGAGAACAGCGGTTGTTATCAGCGTGATGGGCCTCCTCGCAACGAGCGGGTTTGCGAATGAGGTGCGCTTTGATTTTGAGACCAACGACCTTCAGGGATGGAGAGTCGTGGAGGGGGCGTTTGTCAGGACTGTTACAGACCGCGCAGCGTATCACAACGGCGGCCAGTATGCGTCACGCCAAGGCAAGTTCCATCTTTCAACGGTCGAGGGAGCCCAAGACCGATCGACAGATGCACAGATGGGCGTGATTGAATCTCCCGTGTTCAAGTTGGAAGCGTCTGAGATGTCGTTCCTGCAGAGTGGCGGTCACCACGCGGACACCTATATTGCGTTGTGCACCCTCGATGGCAAGGAGCATATCCAATCGCGAGGGAAGAATAGCGAGGTCATGACGCGCATCCAGTGGAGTCTGCCTCAGTTGGTCGGGCAGAAGGTCTTCTTCCGTATTGTGGATGGACATTCTGACGGTTGGGGAAATGTGACGTGCGATGACTTTACTGCCCAAGGGACAATCGACTTACAGGCGACGGCTGAGCAGTTTGCGAAACGTAAACGGGTGTTGCCCAAAATGGCGGAGGAGAATCAATCTTCTCCCGATTCGCTGCGCGCTGCGATCCAAGATTTGATCGCGACGTTTGGGACTCGCTATCCCGACGGCAAGACATACCTTGCCCGGCTGGACGAGATCTGCACGAGCGACAAGGATGGACGCTCGAAGGCGTTCATGGCGTTGCAGCGCGAAGCCATGATTGCCAATCCGCTCGTGAGCGATCAGCCCTTGCTCTATATTTGGCGCAACCAATACAAGCTGGGTGGATTCCACGCGATTGATACGCTCTTTCATACCTGCGAAGCGAATACGCACTGTTTCCAGGGCCCGGGCGCGATGCGCAGGGTGGATCTGAAGACCGGCAAGGTCATGACGCTGGTGGAAGCGCCGAATGGTATTGTGCGTGATCCTGATGTTCATTTTGATGGCAAGCGCATTGTCTTCTCCATGCGCAGGCAGATCAATGAAGACTTCCATATCTGGGAGGTCAACAGTGATGGCACCGGGTTGCGTCAACTGACCCGCGCGACGAATGTCAGCGATGTCGACCCGCTCTATCTGCCGGATGACCGTATCGCCTTCACCTCGACCCGCGAACCGAAGTACAACCAATGCAGCCGCGATATTGGAGCCAATATTTTCTGCATGGAGTCGGATGGCGCGAATATCCATCAGATCGGGAAAAACAACCTGTTCGATAATCAAGGTACGCTGACATCTGAGGGACAAATCCTCTACGCCCGCTGGGAGTATGTGGATCGAAACTTCGGCGATGCGCATGGCATCTGGACCGTGAATCCGGACGGCGTGAATCAGGCATTGTATTGGGGGAACAACACAGCCTCGCCAGCAGGGGTCTACTACCCCAAGATCATTCCAGGCTCGGAGAACCTGCTGTGTATCTTTGGCATGCACCACTTCCGGATGTGGGGCGCGCTGGCCGTCGTGGATCGGCGAAAGGGCATTGACGGTCAAGCCCCTGTTGTCCGCACGTGGCCTGCTGATGCGATTAAGCGGGTGCGTACAGAGGGATTTGACGCGGATGGTTTTATCAGCGTCTACCCTAAGTATGAATGCCCCTTTCCGCTCTCCGATAAGTATTTTCTCTGTTCGCGTATGACCCTGCGTCCCGGACAGAAGTGGATTGAGGGTGATGCCAAGTACGGTCATGAAATGGGCATTTACCTGATTGATGTGTTTGGCAATGAGACGCTGATTCATTTGGAGGAACCCGGCTGTTATGACCCGATGCCTCTTAAATCCTCGCCCCGTCCACCGGTGATTCCCCGTCGCCGCGATTTTGAAAACAAGGCCGGCCACTTCTATGTGACTGATGTGTATGAAGGCACGCACATGAAGGGTGTCACGCGCGGGACAGTCAAATATCTGCGCGTTGTCGAATCGCCTGAAAAGCGCCACTGGTCGCCGGGCTCATGGAATGGACAGGGCTACACAGCCCCTGGCATGAACTGGCACAGCCTTGAAAACAAACGGATCCTGGGCACGGTTCCTGTTGAAAAAGATGGCTCAGCCTATTTTGAAATCCCCAGCGAAAAGTTTGTCTACTTCCAGTTGCTTGATGCGGATGGAATGATGGTGCAGTCCATGCGCAGTGGCACGAGTGTGCAGTCCGGCGAACGTGCGGGGTGCATTGGCTGTCATGATGACCGCCTTGCGCCGCCGCCCTCGCGGGACAGACGGAACTCAAGCGCTTTGAGCCGTCCGCCGAGCAAACTTACAGGCTGGCGCGGGGTCACAAAGGAGTTCAGCTTTATGGAGGAGGTCCAGCCTGTCTTCACAAAGCATTGCGTGTCGTGCCACGACTACGGAAAGAAGGCCGGACAGAAACTCAATCTCGCACCGGATCGCACCCTGGCCTTTAATACGGCCTACATGGAGCTTTGGCGCAAGAAGTATGTGGGCAGCATCGGCGCCGGTCCTGCTGAGATCCAGCAGGCCTATTCGTGGGGATCGCATGTCAGCAGGCTAATCAAAGAGTTACGCACGCCGACTATTTCTGAGCACAAGGATGTCAAATTGTCAGCGGAGGAGTTGGAACGCATGGTGACCTGGGTTGATGTGAATGGCGTCTACTACCCCACCTACGCCTGTGCCTATCCGGAGAGCCAGACCGGACGGACACCCTTGACGCGTGCTCAGTTGAACCGGCTGAGTGAGGTGACTGGATGGAATTTGGCGCATCTCCAGAATTACGGCACGAGCAGGGGTCCGGAGGTAAGTTTTGAGCGGCCGGAATGGAGTCCGTGCATTCAGCATCTCGATAAGGCAACGCCGCAGTATCAAGAGTCTATAGAAATCATCAAAGCAGGCATGGCGATGCTGACGCAAAAGCCGCGTGCGGACATGCCCGGATTTAAGCCGTGCGAAAAGGATCTCCAGCGTGAGGCGAAATATGAGCAGCGCCGACAGATCGAGCTGCGTAACCGCGAAGCGATTCGCAACGGACAAAAAGTGTATGACGAATGAAACAAGGAGGAACTATGTTTGAACTGACAGATAAGGTGGCGATTGTGACAGGCGCGACCAGTGGCATTGGCAAGGCCGTGGCGCGGGCATATGTGAAGATGGGCGCAAAAGTTGCTTTGGTTGCACGGGACACGATTAAACTGACAGACACCGAGAAGGAGTTGGGCGAGTCGGTCTTTGCCGTGTCCTGTGATGTGACTGAGGAAGCCTCTGTCACCTCCATGGTCGCTTTAGTGCTGAAGAAGTGGGGCCGGATCGATGTTGCCGTGTGTAACGCTGGCATTGTGTCGCTGGCCAAACTTTCGGATATGCCGCTGGAGGAGTTTGAGCGCATCCAGAAGACGAATGTCATGGGTGTCTTTCTGGTCGCACGGAGTTGCGCGAAGGTCATGAAGCCAGGCAGCAGCATCATTACAACGGCTTCGATGTCCGGTCATGTCGTCAATACGCCTCAGGATATCGGCCACTATTGTGCCTCCAAGGGTGCCGTGCTGATGTTGACCAAGGCGCTGGCCATTGAGCTTGCCCCGCGCAATATCCGTGTCAACAGCATCAGCCCCGGCTATATCATGACCGAACTCGTCGAGCCGCTCACTGACTATCATGCGATCTGGAAGCCGCGCATTCCCTTGGGCCGTCTCGGCAAGCCGGACGAACTCACAGGCCTGTTCATCTATTTGGCGAGTGATGCCTCCAGCTATATGACCGGAAGCGATCTGATTATTGATGGCGGATATACGGCTATATAAGAGAAAATATATGACAACGAAAGAGATTGCACAGATGATTGATATCAGTGCTGTCCGAGCAGACAGTACGATTGAGGAGATCAAGGCTTCTGCTGAACTGGCCAAACAGTATGGCTGTATCTGTGTCTTTGCCTTGCCGGCGCATACACCGTATCTGATTTCACAACTCGGAGGAAGCGCGGTCTTCGCAGGCGGGGCAGTCGGTTTCCCCGGAGGCGGAGAGACCACGTCAATCAAGGTTGCGACCGCGAAAGAGGTGGTTGCCATGGGATGCCAGGAAGTCGACATGGTCAACAATATCGCATGGCTCAAAGCCAACGACAAGGCAGCCTACGTGAACGATGTACGTTCCGTGGTGCAAGCAGCCGGAGGCAAACCCGTGAAAGTCATCCTCGAATGTCACTGGCTGACGAGCGAAGAGATCGTGCGCGCCTGTGAGTGGTGCGTCGAAGCGGGCGCCTCGTGGGTCAAGACCGGAACAGGGTGGGCGCCGACCGGCGCGACGCTCGAAAATGTTGCCCTCATGAAGCAGACGGTCAGCGACCGCTGTCAGGTCAAGGCCGCGGGCGGCGTGAAGGACTTAGCGACGCTCCTCGCCATGTACGAACGCGGTGTCCGGAGGTTCGGCATCGGCGTGCGGACCGCCCGCGCAATCCTGGAGAACACCGGCCCCAGTACAGAAAATTACTGACGATTATGATAATGTTTTTCGCATAGAACGCTATGAGTTGCTTGCACGGAAAGCCCCGCAAGTGGCGGAATACCGCCGGGGCTTATCTCGTGCAAGCAACCGAGCATTTCCAATTGGATATTGCCAAGGAGATTCAATATGCATCCTCTTTATGAAAAAGCCAATATGTTGACAAAGGATGTGATAGAGGCTGCGCTAAAGGTGCAAGCACATTTTGGAATAGGGTTGCTGGAGTCAATTTATATGACTTGTCTTGCGCATGAATTGAAGTTGCGTGGGCACAGATGTTCAACAGAGCAGATTGTTCGGATTGAATATGAAGGCATGGTATTTGAAAAAGAGCTGAGATATGACTTGCTAGTGGATGATTGTCTGATGATAGAAGGAAAGTCAAAATCTGGTGAGATTGTTTTGGAAGAACGTCAACAGCTACTGAGCTATATGCAACTTATGAATATTCCGTTGGGATTGGTGCTGAATTTCGGGGTTTCGCAAATGCTCAAGCATGGTATTAGGCGAGTTATTCTGAAAGGTGCTGATGGAATGACATAATTAATTTGGATGTCGGGTGAAGGACGAGCTGTGCCCCCGTGTATTCACGGATTTGCGTGGGCACGCCGTCCTTCACCCAATTTGCGACCTTTGCGAAAAAGTTCAATGAATGACGATTTGCAAACGAAGGGAGACACATGAACTATCTACTGGCGTATGATTTTGGCACAGGCGGTATCAAGGCCTCGCTTTACGATGAAGCAGGGCAGTGCATCGCGGACGGCTTCGACGGCTATCCGACCTTTTATCCCGCCGCAGGCTTTCATGAGCAGGAGCCGGAGGCGTGGTGGCAGGCGACGATCAGCAGTACGCATAAGCTGGTGGCGACGCTCTCCGACGAGGTGAAGCAGCATATTGTCGGCATTGGTATTTCTGGACATAGCCTGGGTGTCGTGCCGTTGGATAAAAAGGGCAAGTTGTTACGTGACCGCACCCCGATCTGGTCTGATGCGCGTGCCGTGGAAGAGGCCAAGCAGGTGTTTCAGCGTATCCCTGAAGCAGAGTGGTATCGCATGACCGGCAATGGCTTTCCTGCGCAACTCTATTCCTCCTTTAAGCTGATGTGGTTCAGGGGCCATGAGCCTGAGATGTTCCAGCAGATCGCTATTGTGCTGGGCACGAAGGATTACATCAACTACAAGCTGACAGGCGTCTGCGCCACGGATCAGTCCTATGCCTCCGGAAGCGGCGTCTATGATTTGAAGGCGCGCGCCTACTCGGCCCGCCTGATCGACGCGAGCGGATTGCCTGCATCGATCTTTGCGAAGATCGTTCCCTCCACGCAGGTGCTGGGCACGTTGACACCTGAAGCCACACAGGCCTTGGGCTTGCCGCAATCTGTGAAGGTTGTCGCCGGCGGCGTGGACAATTCATGCATGAGTCTGGGTGCGGGTGCCTTCCGTGACGGACGCGCCTATAATTCGCTCGGGTCGTCGAGCTGGATTGCGGTCTCATCCGCTCAGCCATTGCTGGATGAGGTGAAACGGTCATATGTGTTTGACCATGTCGTGCCCGGGCAGTATGTCTCCGCGCTGGCGATCTTTGCGGCAGGCACGGCGTTTAACTGGGTCAAGGGCGTGATGGCCAAGGAGCTGAGCTACAAAGAGATTGATGCGGAGTCCGCCACCTCGCCGGTCGGCGCCAATGGCGTCTTCTTCATTCCCACGCTTTCAGGTCCGAAGGGCAAAGGCGGCTTTCTGGGTCTTGAATTGCGTCACACGCGCGCGGATTTGTTGCGTGCCACGCAGGAGGGCATAGCGTTCGGTTTGCGCAATGTGCTGACGGAGTTGAAGAAGCTGGTCGAGGTCAAGGAGCCGCTGATCCTTGTCGGCGGCGGCGCGAACGCGGCCTTCACGCGACAGCTCTATGCGGATGTCTACGCTATCGAAATCATGCGCACAACCATCGGACAGCAATGTGCCGCACTCGGCGCGGCTGTGCTGGCAGGCATCGGCACAGGGGTCTGGAAAGACTTTTCCGTGATGGATGCGTTTGTCCGTCCGGCGGAGCGCCATCAGCCTGATGCGCCTGTCGCGCAGCAGTACGAGGAGCTTTTTAAACAATTTTTAACAGTAACAAAGATGATGGAGGAATTAGGATGAACAGTTCAAAGTGGACATGTGCGTTGGTGGGATTGCTGGCATTGAATAGTGTTGCAGCAGAGTCGTATATGAAGGGCAAGGCCTTTTATGCGGCTGACTTTGGCGGAAACAAGCTTGTAAAAGTCGAAGCGAATGGTTCGATTTCATGGAAAGAGCCGGCTAAGAACGTCGGCGATGTTTGGGTTTGGCCCACGAGTACGCTGTTTGTGGATGGCGGGAAAATGCGCGAGGTCTCTTTTGATGGAAAAGTCATTTTCGAATACAGTTCGGGCGACAATACGGAGATCTATGGCTGCCAGAAGCTGCCCGACGGAAACTACCTGGCGGTCGAGTGTACGCTCGCCCGGCTCACCGAGGTCAAGCCAGATGGCACCGTGCTGAAGCAACTCTATCTTCGGGAGGGAAAGAAGACGGGCGGTCACGGGTTTATGCGGAATGCGCGAAAGACCGAGAAGGGGACCTATCTGGTCGGACAGCTCGGCGACGGCGCTGTCGAGTATGATGCGGACGGGAAGGTGATCTGGCAGTTCTCAAAGCCCGGTTCAAAGGCGTATGCCGCCGTGCGCATGAAAAACGGGAATACCATGATAACCTTTGCCGAGAATGAAAATGCATGCCTCATGGAGGTTTCACCTGACAAGAAGATTGTCTGGTCCCTGGATAACAAGGATATGGAGAACAAGACCAATCCGGCAATCAATCCCATGAAGTTCCTGACAGGTTTCTTCATCCTTCCCAACGGCAACATTGCGCTGTGCAGTTGGATCGGGCATGGGTTCATCGGGAAAGCGCCGCATATCTTTGAAGTGACACGGGACAAAAAGATCGTCTGGGAGTTTGCGGACCACACGAATTTCAAGGCGATGGGCTCTATCTTCGTCCTCGACGAAAAGGGCGCGCCCCTGAATGGCATCGGATTGCATTAATTGCTCGCATTTCAGCCTTTACGCTTGACCTTCAATAGCGGGAAACATTACGATAACCATTTCCAATTCAGGCGATTGGGTGATGTCAGAGGACCAGTAACGAATAAAGCGAGTAATTATGGACAAGAAGAGATCATCAGCGATGGCGGATTTTGAATCAATGCTCAACGCGCAGTTGACCAACTACAAAAGCGGCTTCAATCCGGGCGATCGCGTCAAAGGTGTTGTCACGAACATCACCAACCAATTTGTGATTTTAGATGTGAATGCCAAGCGTGAAGGACTTGTTGCGCCGGCAGACATGATGAACGAAGACGGGACCATGCGGTGCAAGGTGGGTGACACAATTGAGGTCGTCTTCGCCGGCATGAAGGATAGCGCCTTTCTCTTCACGGGCAGTTCCAACTCCAAGACGGTTGTTGACCGTACGCTGGCGGAGGCCTTTGCCAAGCAGATGCCCATCGAGGGCAAGGTCGAGAAGGAAGTCAAGGGCGGTTACGAAGTGACGATCGCAGGCAAGCGCGGCTTCTGTCCCTTCTCCCAGATCAGCCTCTTCCGTCAGGAGGGTGCCGTGTATACCGGCGAGAAGTTCATGTTCCTCGTCACCGAGTATGGTGATGACGGCCGTGGAGAGAATATTATTTTGAGCCGCCGCGACTTGCTCGAGAAGGATCGCGCAGCCCAGCGTCTGGAGTTGGTTGAAGAGTTGATGGTCGGCATGGTGGCGAGCGGAACCGTGACGCGCCTTGTTGAGTTCGGCGTCTTTGTTGATCTTGGCGGTGTTGAAGGCTTGATTCCTCTCAAGGAAATCGCCTGGGCCCGCGATGTGAAACCGGAAGATGTTGTGAAGGTCGGCGACAAGGTCGATGTCCAGATCAAGGAGCTTGATTGGGAGCGCAACCGTATCTCGCTGAGCTTGCGCGGCGCACAGGGCGATCCTTGGGCTGATGCTGTGCTCAAGTTCCCGCAGGGCACCACCTTCATGGGCAAGATCACGAAGCTCGAACGCTTCGGCGCGTTTGCACAGATGATTCCGGGCGTGGAAGGATTGATTCCGATTGGCAAGCTGGGCAATGGACGCCGGATCATGTCCGCACGCGAAGCTGTCACGGAAGGCCAGGAGATTTTGCTCAAGGTTGAGAGCATTGACATTGAACGTCACCGTTTCAGCCTCGCGCCGGTGGATGAGCGCGTCCAAGCCCTGAAGCCGGGTGAATTGGCTGAAGGCGTCAAGGTTGAAGGCATTATTGAGTCCATCCAGCCGTTCGGCATCTTCGTCCGCCTCTCGGAAGAGAAGACCGGACTCTTGCACATCAGCGAAACCGATACGCCCAAGGGCGGCAATCCGGTTTCGAAGATGGAACGCCAGTTCCCGCCCTCCACCAAGATTGAAGTCGTGGTGAAGTCGATTGAAGGCGATCGCATCTCCCTGACCCTCCCTGCGAAGTGGGAGAACCGCAACAACACGCCTGACGGCGAGAACAAAGAGGTCTCGACCTGGTTGTCGAATCAGCCGAGCGGCAGCTTCGGTTCCCTGGGCGATGCCTTCGGCAACCTGCAACTATAGAGTTTCGGGGTATTTTTCGCGAAGAACGCTATAAGGTGCTTGCACGGAAAGCCCCGCAAGTGGCGGGATACCGCCGGGGCTTATCTCGTGCAAGCACCTGAGACTTCTTAAGCTGATGCTGGGTGAACCACGAGCTGTGCCCCCGTGTATTCACGGACTTGCGAGGGCACGCCGTGATTCACCCAATTTGCGATCTTAGCGAAAAGCATAATCATTAAACCCATGTGAGGAGCTATCAGTGCTGAAAGGGTGTACCACACGAATCTTCTTTGCGCCGAGCGGCAAGCTGGTTGCTGAATGGCAGCGGGCTGGCAGCCCGTTGCAGATGGCGGTCTTCGAACGTCCGGGCGATCTGGCTGCGAAGCGCTTCGAAGCTGCGCCTCTTGAGAGCTGGTCCATCCAAAACGGCAAGCAGGGCTGTCAGGCCCTCTTTGATGTCGTTCCCTTTGTCGCCGGAGACATTCCGTCGCCGACCTTTGCCGCCTGTCTCACACCTGCCTTCTGCAAGGCCTACTCATACGCGATTGAACGCGATGCAACCATTGACGACTTCTGGATGATCCGTGGCGAGCCAGGGATCTTTGCTGTCGTGGCGCAGCGGCGCGGGACGACCTGGCGCGTGTCCGGAGTGACGGGCGAGAGCCGCACCTTGACCGTCCGCTTTGAAGACCTCTGGCTGCGTATGCCTGCGGAGTTGCGCGCCCTCTCCTACACCGTCGATATCTTCCGTGACCCCAATGCCAAAGAGCAGGGGGCCTCTATCGAGGAATCTTTCACAGGTCAAGCCCCTGATGTCCGCATCGCCCTCGACCTCTCCGCCAACGGCGGCTTCCTCCTCACCTTCCGTCCGGAGTGAGGCGCGTCTCAGTTATACATGGCGACATAAGTGTCCGACGAGCATGGAGCGGCGCGGCTTCCCGCGCCGGCCGGAACGCGAAGGCGTTCCGCTCCAAAACATGCGCGGACTTATGTCGCCATCTATAGGAGCCAGGATTCTGAGCACTGCTGCATTGATGTTCGGAGTTCCGCCTTGAGGCGGTCATTGCCAACTGCTCGCCTGTTGGCCATCTGCGTAGCGATCTGGAGTGCGGCGGCAAGCGGTATTCCGCGCGACGCCGCTTTTGGTGTGCTGTCTTAACGAGGACTCCAGACTCTGGACCCAAGACCCCCAACTTCTACCGCTCATTGCTCACTACCAACTGCTATTTTTCTCGTCTTCTTATCTCGTGGAAGGAAACATCATGTCCCCTCTACAGTTGGCTGGAGTGTCAACCGCGACGTCAGAATTTGTTTTGAATCAGGAATTGCTCTTGTCCGCCCACTCCCCAAAGGAGTATAATCCAGCGCATGATATTTGGCAGGTGGGCTTGGGATTATAGTTTAATAGTAACTCCACCCCCGAGTCTTCGTAAGTCTGTTCAACAACCTTCAAGCAGTGAACGCTCAAACAGTTATGAAAGATGCTAACTCAACCCCCGTACGCTGTTTTCTGTTGTCCATGGTGGTTTCATGTTCACTATTTGTATATGGGGAAGATAACCCAGCGTTGATAAAGGGAAAGGATGGAGTGATCTACGCCTTCTCAGATGGGCTTCTTCTCTGTTATAAAGACAGCGCTGATAAAACGCTATGGAAAATCGATGTGTCTTCTCCGAAATGGAGCTTTGAATATGCGTCTTCTTGCTGGGAAAAAATCTATAAGGCTGCAGAAGAAAATAATCATGGACTAGAACCTGCATTATGCGAAGACCGTGACGGGTTTTATAATGTTACAATGAGGCTGCCCTCTTTTTGGAAACAGGCCATGGAGCGAAAAAAAGAGACGGCGCTTGGAGGTGGAGCTGCCTATGTTTCAAAAGAAATATTTTTGTCCGGTGATTATGTGTGGCTAAAGGGGGCTATTAAATTGTGGTTAGGGGATTTTGGTGAGACATATTCGCCTGGCTGGCTTTGCGTAAATAAAAAGACTGGCGTAATTGAGAATGCGATCCCTCAATCATTTTCCCTTGTTTCTTATAACGAGGGAGAAGCGCTTTTTGAAGGAGTTGGCAAAAAGATCCTCTATCTTTATTCGACAAACGGAATACAGCTTGCTACAGTTCCGTTACAGGTGTCGGTGTCGGACGTTCGGATTCCATTTGATGAATGTATATTTGTAAGAGACGAAGGCGGCACTCAAGGAAAGTTATATACCCTTGTAACAGTTTCAGAGGAACATGAACCAAACGAACGAGTTGTGATGCATTATTTGCCTGAGATGCGAAACCAGATTAGATTAGAGAAGCGCAGCTATACTGCGGTGGTGTTCTGTATTCGTCGATTAGCAGAGTCGCGTAGTGGAGTCTCCACGGTTTTCGGGGCAACAGAAATCATAAAACTTTCGGGTATGTCAAAAGAAGATGCAGAGGCGAAAGTGAAAAATGAACACGTTTGGGCTAATACGATATTCCCTGATCCGCCAACGTGGTAAAAGAGGCAAAAAAGGCGCTCATCCCTGAGCGGGAGTCAAGAGTCAAACGACCTCCGCTCCCACTTTTTTGCGGGTGTCTATCTTTTCATTGTATTTGCTGCTTTATAACAGTGGGGGAAGCGCATGGCTTGGGTTTTGGGACGGGGAATTCTTTGCGACCACACAGTTGTCGCAAACAGGTGGTTAAAAGGGATACAGTTTCACACCGGCACCAGCCTGCACTTGCATTTGCATTTAGGCTTGCCCATCGCTTTCCATTTCGCAATTGTTTTGACCTTTTTGTTGCACAAAGCGCGTAACATGTCTTTGTAGTCTTTGTTCAGCATCGTATTTCTTGCTCAGCGAAACAACTTCAAGCGTTAACGGCCATACAAGAGCACCTACTTTATGCTCTGTTAGGCCTCTTTTCTCTGTGTTCTTTGCGTTCTTTGCGGTTAATTTGCCTTCGCGATTTCTGTGTATCGGTAGCAATCCACAAGGTGGTCATTGACCATGCCCACAGCCTGCATCAGGGAGTAGCAGATGGTGGAGCCCACAAAGTTGAAGCCGCGCTTTTTCAGCTCTTTGCTCATCTGGTCGGACTCTGCTGATTTGGAGGGAAGATCAGCCATGGATGTCCAACTGTTCTGAATGGGGCTGTTGTTCACAAAGCCCCAGAGATACGCGTCGAAGCTCCCGTACTCCTCTTGAATGGCCAGGACGCCTTGCGCATTCTTGATAGCGGATTCGATTTTGAGACGGTTACGAATAATGCCCGGGTCAAAAAGGAGGCGGTCAATCTCCTGGTGCCCATACTTGGCGACGCGTTCGATCTCGAAGTTGTCAAAGGCCTTCCGGTAGTTATCTCGCTTCTTCAGAACCGTCAGCCAGCTCAGGCCGAGCCTGCGCCCCTTCCAGGATGAGAAATTCAAACAGGAGCCGATCATCATGAACCGGAACGCCCCACTCATTGTCGTGGTATGAAACGTACAGCGGATCATCTCCGCACCAGGTGCATCTTTTTTTCATAGGTTTTCTTCAACTCGTTTTATGAGGGAATGATTGCGTTGTGTTTGCGAAGCATCTCGTGGATCTCTTTCAGGGGCACCTTGAAGGGCGTTGTGTTCTTGGCCGCTGCAAGTGCCGCAGCGACACCGGCGGCTTGGCCCATGGCCATGCAGGAGGCCTGCACGCGGAGGCCTGAATTGGCCAGGCGGTCGCTGGAGACGCATCGGCCTGCCACGATGATGTTGCTGCTCCCTTTGGGAACCAGCGCGCTCAGCGGAATGGTCGGCACAGTGCCCTTGGCCAAGGGTTTGGGTTTGACGCCTCCCTTTGTATGGAGGTCAACGGGATAGAAGGCATAGCAGACTGCATCCTCGAAGACCTTGCCGCTGGTATAATCGTCTACCGTGATGAGTGTCTCCCCGACGATACGAAAACTTTCACGGAAGCTGGCTTCGGGTTGGAGGTGTGTTAAGCGCTTCTTGGAGGTGCGGATTTTCTGGAGAAGGTCTTTCCGGCCCTTTAAATTCGCGGCGGTCACGCTGCGCGAGCTGGAGGAGTCCGCACCAAGAATGTAGAGGGCGTCGGTAATGCCGATACGGCCGGCTTCGTAGGGCTTATCCAGCCTGAAAAGCATCGAGCCGGGCTGCGTCTCCTCTTCGCGTAAGCGTGGCAATCCCAACAGGCCCACGACAGTCGCTCCGCCGGTGCAGTCAATGATCTGCTTGCAGAGAACGGTTCGGCAGGTGCCAAACCCCACACATTCGACTCGCCAGCCCTCCGGCGTTTGGGATATGGCTTGTGGAAACTCGTAATAAGCAATCTTGACTCCCGCCTGTTCGCACTTCTCTTCGGCGAGGAGCGGATAGAGGAATTGATTGACCTTGAGCTGATGCTCAGGGTGGTGCTTAGGAATATTCGAGAAATCAGGGAAGGTGCCGCCATCCAATTCCAAGCTCTCCTTGACGAGTTCCCAGCCGATACCTGCGATGACTTGCTTGCCCCAGGCATGGAAGAGTCCTGGAAAGGCCACGCCACCTGTGGTCATGGTGCCGCCTAACTTGGAACCGCGTTCCACGAGCAGCGTCTTTGCGCCTGCCCGTGCGGCTTGGATGGCTGCAATCGTCCCTGCGGTGCCTCCGCCGACAACCAGCACATCCGCCTCTGTTGTGAAAGCGCTTTCCGCGTGGCCTGCGGTCTGGGGGAGGGGAGTCGAATCAGCCCGCACAGGCCGGGCGGTTGCAGCAAGCGCCACGCCGGCAGCTGAATAGATGAAGTGTCGTCTTCCGATCTCTCTGTTGTTCATGGGCTGACATCCCTTGTGTAAGTGTATGAGGTACGGTCTTCTTTTACAGTACCATATACACTCGCTGAAATCAATCTTCCTGGAAACCCAACGCTTCTGTTGAAAAGTCTCTACAGTTTAATAATCGCTGCCGTTAGCGGGTGATCACGGGACCGACGGGGACGCTCTGATCCTTGAGGTAGGCGATCTCCGCAATATCATTGTTCTTCATGCCCAGTGCCTTGAAGACTGCGCCTTGCGCCCCACCCAGGAACTCATGACTTTCCGGCCCGGTCTCGTAGCCCATGACCACCACCACGCGCTTTCCATGGGCGGTCATCAGGAACTTGGTGCCGGGCTTGGGCTTGCCTTTAGAGGACCAGAACATATTGGCGATCCATAGCTCCTCGGACACAGAGGGACGGGTGTTGCCCACGGACCCTTGTCCGGGGTTGCCGCCCTCCGCCGGCGTCCATTGCTTGACGTAGGTGTTGTCAAACAGCTCAGCGAAGGAAGCCAAGGGAAAGAACTTTTTGTATTCGAGCCATTCACGGTCAAGGTGCTGTTTGATTCCTTCATCTGAGCCGATCTTCCGTTTACCGATTGAGAAGTTGATCTTGGGGAACAGACGTGGCTTTTGAGTGTTCCCATCTGCAGGAAAGAGATCTACAGTTGTGACCAGATGAGACTCCAGAACGAATTTTCCCGACGCCGGCAACTGGACAACGCGATTATTCAGCTTGGCTTCAAACGGAATCGTGGAGTAGTCATAGACGTCCTTGGCCACTCGTCCTGTTATGCAGCCAAGATTGAGCAGTGTCAGCGCTAATACGCCAATCCCCACAAGCTTGTGGAAAGCACATATTTTCTTCATAGCGTTTCTTTTCGTTTTACAGGACAAACTGAGGGATCTTCATCAGCTCCCCGTTTTTGAGCGCGGACTGGTGGGCCACGATACCGGCGACGGTCATGTTCAAGGCTTGGGCAACATCCACCCATGGCTTGCGATTGCGCAGGATGGCATCCACGAACTCGCTCATGAGGTAGCCGTGTGCTCCGCCATGTCCGCCGGCATCGACGCCGGGAGGCAGGGGCGGTTTCTGGGTGCTTACGGAAACGCGCTCGGTCTTCTGTCCGAAGACGCGCCCCATCTCGCCGCCAGCGGCTGGCATATCCCAGCACACGGCCATCCGCGACATGCCGCCTTCGCTGGTGCGGAAGAGCGCGATCTCGGAGCCGAAGGGGTTCTTGTAAACGTTGTTCTCGGCTTGTAAGTGAGGCACGATGCTGGGCATGCCCAGACACGAGACCTCGGTGAAGCTCTTGCCTGTGACGCCGATATAATAGGCGTTGGAGTGGGTCGGATACCATTGCGGCGGCACTCCCTTGCGCCATCCTTCGGTATCCACGTTGTTTGTCTTCGGGTTGTAGCCCCCCAGAGGCGTATTGCAATAGTGGTAATATTCGCCTTCGGAGTAGATGATCTTGCCCATGCCTCCGGCCTGGTACCGCTGATGCCACGCATAGAGATCGGTATGGAAGTAAGAGGTTTCGAACATCATGTACTTCAGCCCGCTCTTCTTCACGGTATTGAAGAGCCGCTCCGCGTCTTCGAGCGACCCGAAGACCGCAGGCACAGCCGAGGCGACATGCTTGCCGCGCTCCAATGCCAGGACAGCCAGCCGTGCGTGGCTGGGCGCATCTGTGGCGATAAATACAGCCTCGATCGAATCATCCTTCAGCATCTCCTCGCACGACGGATAGCTCTTCTCGCATCGGCAGACCTTCGCAAGTGCGGCGCATCGTTCAGGGTTCAGATCCGTGACCGCGACCACGCTCACATTCGGATGGTTCTGAAAATCAAAGGCAGCACCGAACTTACAGAATCCGTACCCTGCAATACCGACGCGCAGTTTTCGGTCTGAAAACGGCTGCCAGGCTGTTGCCGTGTTTGGACTAGCCTGGGTCTTTTCGAAGCCCGGGATGACCTTGCCGCTGGCATCCACGGGTTGCTGATTTGTTTCAGCGGCACTGCCAGATGCTGCCCGGCTCACGCCCCAGGTGGCGCCGGCAATGCCCATCAGTTCGACGAAATTTCTCCGCCTGATTCCCATCGGGTTCTTGCTGTTCATGGTGGCTCCTTTTTTTTACGATGATGTTTCGAGATGGAAAACGTTAGCGCAGAGCACGAGGCGGGAGGCCTTCGAGCACGGCAACCGCAGCGACACCGAGAGAAGGTGCACTCCCCTTGCCACTGGCGTTGATGTTGACGTTCAGCGCGTCACGCCATTTTTTGTTTTCGCCTAGCCATTGCAATCCCTGTGCAAAGTTGTCTGTCCAGGTCCCTGTATAACCGTTCTTCAACGTCTCGTCCGCGGCTTGGTCAAGACCACGTGTGAGGGCGTCGAGCAGCGTAGGCTGATACGGATGGCCGGGAGGCAAGGCGTGAGCGAGTTCGAGCAAGTCGCGCAGAAGGATGTTGTGATAGACAGCGCAGGCGTTGTGTGGGTCGAACCACCGGCCACCAGCCATCTGTCCGGGAAGAACGCCGGTCTCCGCTTTTTTCAGGGCGGCATCCAGGTAGGCGGCATCGCCTGTCGCACGGGCGAGGCGGGCGAGCAGACCGACGCTGAAGGCATTGTAGTTCCAGTTCAGGACGAGCGGCTGCTTCATGGCCCAGTCTCCGGCTTTGCGTGCGGCAGCCAGATAGCGATCATCCTGGGTGAGGTCCCAGGCGCTGAGCAAGGCGCGGCCGCACAGACTGTTGTCAAATTGCAGGCCGCCGTCCTTGAGGCTATGGACAATCCAGTCGTTCTCCACGATCTCGGGATGGTCTTTGATCATCTGTGCGGCAATGGTGCCGACCTTTCCGCGAGGCTTCAGCCCCGGGCCGACAGGAAAAGGGAAAACGCCGCTGGCGTGTTGCAGCTTGAGCAACCAGTTGGCGCCTTCGTGAACCTGCTGCATGATCTTTGCACGATGTTCTGGAAAGAACGTGACGCTCCGGGCAAGCGCGTCAAGCGGGAAGGCTGCTTCGCGTAAGCCGGCCGTCATCACGCGCGGATCACCGTCGGGATTTTTCGTCCAGGGAAAGTTTCGCTGTCCACGTTCCAGTTCCTTCAGCCAGGTGTCACGCACCGTTGCACCATCAAAGGGTGTTGTGACGACAGGCGGGTAGTAGCGTGTGTCGGTTTCAGGTTTGCCGGCCCATGGACCGAGAGCTGAAGTCGCCTTTGTCGCTGCAGAGCGGACGGCCGCAGGATCCTGTACGACTAAAGCCTTTGAAATCTCCTGGAGAAAAGGTTTCACGCGTTCAGCGACCTCATGCTGCAGATGCGAGTCCTGTTCAGCAGCATACAGGGACTTGGCAGCGAAAAGCAGAAGCGTGCTAGCAATAAAGTTGGAACGATAAAATGCTTTCATATCCAGGTTTCAATTTTTGAGTTTTACGTTTTAAATCCCCATCAATCCAAGGGAACATCATCCTCGCCTTTAATCACGCGGAGTTGCTCTTCGAGTTCGGTGAGTTCCTTTGACCAGAAGGGGTGGGAGCCCCAGCCGGGGTGATGATGGAGGAAGGAGACGTCCTTTGCCTGCTGAGCGCACCAGGCCAGATAGTAGGTCATTCGCATGGCCCGCAAGGGTTCGATCAGCGCGAGGGTGCGACGATCAAACGAGCGGAAGGTCTCGTATCCCTCGAGCAGTTGCTCCATCTCCTCGCGGGCATCCTCCAGGCGGCCGGGCAAAAGCATCCAGAGGTCCTGCACAGGCGGCCCGTTCATCATATCGTCGAAGTCGATCAGGAAGACGCCGGTGTCCGGACGCTCCAGCACATTGGTATGCTGGCAGTCGCCATGCAGCCGAAGGGTTTCGACGCCTTTGAAGAGCGGTTCGATGGCCTCCAGTAAGTCTGTGCCGAAGCGCTCCAGCCGCTTCGCTTCACGGGCATCCAGAAAATCATGGGTGAGCAGGTAGTTGAGGTCCGCAGCTGTGGTGACGGACGGAAGAAAGGTCAGGCGTGCAGCGGCCTTGGTCCGCTCGCCGACACAGTGGACGCGTGCGAGCAGCGAACCCAGACGGCCCCACAGGGCATTGCCGGGATCAGCGGGTTCAATGGGGCGTCCGCCGCGCCGGGGAAAGAGCGCAAAGGCGATGCCGTCGACATCGCCGAGCGTCCCGCCATTAACGAAGGCCAGTGGCGCGATGACGGGTATCTCATCAGCAGCGCAGGCCTGCACAAAGGCATGCTCATCCAGCAGCGCCTCACGGCTCCAGCGTCCTGGACGGTAAAATTTGGCGACGAGATGCTCGCCAGACTCCAGCGCGATCTCATAGACCCGGTTGATGTAGCTGGGCAGGGGCCTTATGACGCCAGTGCAGCGTTGCCGCACAGCGTCCTCGACCGCGTCCAGGACCCGGTCAGGTGTCAGTGATGAAAAGTCAATATTCATGCGTGTAAAGCCTCAGCCTCTCCCTTGAGGATGGCAAAAGGAGTGGTGCTGAGGATGGTTGTTGGGTGTTTTCTCATGTTCGAATACCTATCAATTTCAAAGCAAAGTCATGAAATTTGGAAAAACTTTTATCGTCCTCTACTGTAAAAATCAACTGATAGCCTTCAGTGAATTTTTTTGCATGCTCAAGATCGTCTTTAAAAATGTCCATTTCTCTATCTGATTTAAATTGGTTTATCTCTTCTTCCCTGATGGCCATTGATATTTTTATGGATTCTACCAATGGAATAACATAAAACAAGGCTTTCTTGGGTGACGATACTTTTTCCATCCAGCCACTGCCTTTTGAATAATTCCATTCATGTTTGAATGTGGCAGTCATTTGGCAAATGGCATTATAATGCTTAAAAGTCTCTTTTAGGACTTCTTTTAAGGAATCTTTTGTGGGCTTTATTTTTTCGTCTAAAAATGGTCTGTTTTTCACGTTTTATCCCTTCTGTTTTGCGCGAAGTGCCCACCCAACGATTAGCGTGTTATGCAATGATCGGCAAGTATAGGATGGTTCGGAATGAAGCGCAAGCGGAATAAACAAAGGTATAACTTGTTTCACACAGAGACACAGAGAACACAGAGTTTCTAACCTAGAAAAAGCAGTGGTTATTAACCACAGAGAACACAAAGATCGCAAAGAAGGAAAAAAAGAAACAGAGTGCTGTAATTGAGATGTTTTCTCTGCGTTCCTTGCGTTCTTTGCGGTTATAACAAATCAAAGCTTAGTCAATCAGTCCCCTGTTCCCAGAGCTTCAGGGTTTCCGTGACGGTGTCACGTACCTTCGAGCGTGCAGCACTTCTTTCGACCATGCTTGAGAGCAGCTCATCATAGTTTGTTTCCTGATGTCGAATATGGGCGGCCACGGCAAGCCGGACCGCTTTGCTATCAAAGTTCTTGGCTGCTTCACAGCGGCCGACACGGCCACTGTATTTCCGGCAGGCGTGCTCAGCAATGAGCGTCTCCCTTCCTTTCGGACAGTTGGGATACATCTCGCGAACATGCGCGGCGAAGCGCCTGATATACTCATCGTCGAGTTCAGCGCGGCGCAGAAGCGCCTGGCCCCGTCGCATCTCCCGTTGCGTCGTGTCGGCTTCACATTCCCGCTCAGCGCGTTCGAGGGCCTCGTTTTCCACAAGGAGTCCCTGTCGTTCATAGCGTTTACGGGCGCGACTCCATTTCAGCACCACGGCAGAAAGGCCTGAATATTTTCCTGAACGCCGTGTGAGAGCGGTGTCGCCTGCAGGCAAGAACACAAGATGGTCCATATCCGCGCACGTCAGGCAGGTTGCGCCCTTTTCCCCCTTGAGGACAATCCACGCATGAGCACCCAGATCTTCTCCGCACTCATCACAGGTGGACTCTCGGCTGGAAATGAAAACTTTGAGTTGGCAGTCGTCTGATTTCTTCATCTGATTTCCAAGGATTTTGTTTTATTCAGCATGCGGCAAGTATAGGACGGTTCAAAATGAAGCGCAAGCGAGAATTTGGTGGGCGCATCCCCGGCGCATCCCCGATTCATTGACTAGCCCAAGGCGACCAAGCGGAGAACAAGCAGAGCGTGTTCTCTTTGGAGTGCGTGCGGCAAGCGGTATTCCGCGCGACGCCGCTTTTACGAAGCCAAGAAAAGCGGTGCCGCGCGTGCCTGAAGGCTTTGCTTGTCACCGCACTCCAAAAGATCTTAGCATTTACATGTTTTTTGTTTTTTGTGGATTTTGTGGTACCAACACCCGAAATTACAGTTGCCTATTTCCAAGCTTTCATAATCAAGTCAAAGAATCAGGGATGCGCCCGATTTCGGCACGATTTCGACTCAATCCTTTCTTGGAATTGATTGTGGCAGGGACGATGTGGTATAGTTGCAATTACTTAATTGAGAGTTAAACGTTGAGAGTTTGATAGTCTGTGGAACTCTTAACGCCAAACTCTTAACGCTTAAGTGAGCTACAGAAGAAAGGGTCGGTTTTATGAGTAAGCGTATGGTAGGCGGGTTGTTGTTGAGTGGGATGATGATGACGGTCTGTTTAGCAGAGCGTGTTGATCCGCGGACGCGGACGTATCTGTTGCCGACGCGGGTGTTGTGGACCTCGGGTGCGCAGGAGCAGGCCACGGTCGGTGATGCGACGATTTTACTGAAACCGAAACTGGGACAGGTTCCGGAAGGCCGTTTTTTGAACGGCAGTGGCTGCCGCATGGAGAACAAGGGAGCGCCAGCTTCGATTGTAGTGGACTTTGGCCGTGAACTGCATGGCGGAGTGAAGCTGATGTCCGGCGGTCCGAGCGGTAAGGGCGTGAAGGTGCGTATCCGCTTCGGTGAATCCGCGGCTGAGGCGATGGCTGAATTTGGCGAGCGCGGTGCGTGCAACGACCATGCCATCCGTGACAGCGTCATTGATCTGCCCTGGCTGGGCACGCGTGAGGCCGGGGAGACAGGCTTCCGTTTTGTGCGCATCGACCTGGTCTCCAAAGGCGTGCTCAGCCTGGAATCAATCGAGGCTGTTTCGATCATGCGTCCGATGGCGCAGCTCGGCTCCTTCAAGTCAAGTGACGAGCGGCTGAACAACGTGTGGGGAACTGCGGCGCGGACTCTGCACCTCTGCACGCAGGATTTTATCTGGGATGGCATCAAGCGCGACAGGCTCGTCTGGATGGGCGACATGCATCCGGAACTCATGACCTTAATGGCGGTCTTCGGTCCGCAGGAAGTGCTGCCCAAGTCGCTGAATTACATGAAGGCCACGACCCCCGCAAACGCGTGGATGAATGGCATGCCCTCCTATACGCTCTGGTGGGTCCGTTGCCAGTACGACTGGTATTTCTATACAGGCGATGTCGCCTACCTCAAAGAGCAGCAGGGTTATCTGAAAGCGGTCTTTGATAATTTGGTCAAGCACATTGATAAAGAGGGCAAATGCGCGACCCCCAGCGGATTCCTGGACTGGCCGACACAACACAACGGGCCTGCGGTTAAGGCAGGTATGCAGGCGCTGATGGTGGAGGCCTTTGCCTGCGGCGAAAAGATGGCGGAGGTGTTTAACGACAGCGCGATGCGCCAAATCTGCAAAGAGGCGCTTGCGCGCTTGCGCTCAATCAAGCCTGACCCTGCAGCGAGCAAACAGGCTGCGGCTTTATTGGCGCTCTCCGGTTTGCGTGACCCCAAGGAGATGATGAGCGACGTGCTGGGCAAGAACGGTGTAGAGGGCGTCTCGACCTTTTATGGGTACTACATGCTCGAAGCTATGTCCAAGGCAGGGGAGCATCAGATGGCCATCAATACGGTCCGCGATTACTGGGGCGCGATGCTGGATATGGGCGCGACCAGCTTCTGGGAAGATTTCAATGTGAACTGGACCAATAACGCCTTCCGCATCGACGAGATGCCTGTGGCCGGCAAGAAGGACATCCATGGCGACTATGGCGAGTTCTGCTACAAGGGCTTCCGTCACAGCCTCTGCCATGGCTGGTCATCAGGTCCTGCGCCCTTCCTGATTCATCACGTGCTGGGCATCCAGCCTGTTGAGGCAGGTTGCAAGATGATTCGCGTCAAGCCCAACCTGGGCGATCTGACCTTTGCCGAAGGGTCTTATCCGACGCCGCTGGGCGTGGTGCGCGTGCGCCACGAACGCAGGCCGGACGGGACAGTCACCTCCGACATTAAGGCTCCTGACGGGATCAAGGTGGTGCGGGAATAGGGACACGAGTGACAATAGTGACGCGAGGGACATAAACGCCAAGCAGAGAAAGTCCCTGCTGTCGCTTTAGTCCCTTTTCCGCCACCGATCCCATGACTCCATGGCTTTCTCCAGGGCTGCGGCGATCAGTAGCACTGGCACGCACGCCACGAACAGACCATAAAGCAAGATATACACGACCCCGCCGAGTAGCTGGAGATAATTGAACGTCGCTGTACCCGACAGAAAGGAGGTATAGCGTCTGAACCCCAGCAGGTGTGCCGCAAGGAACAAAGCGCACAGCGTAACAGCCCGGAGCGCGAATGCATGAGCGAGGCTTCGCTGACAACAGGGTTGCTCTTGTTCCTTGATCGTCATTTGCGCACGCTCCTTCCAACCTTGTCCCAGAGGGGGCCCTCGACCATTGCGTAGAGCAGCACGGCATCGCCTACCTGATTGCCGGCCTGGAATCTGAGCATCCCGTTTTTCTCGGTCGGGAAGCCCGCGCATCGCAATGAAGTCATCAATGCGCCGAAGTAAGCCGTGTCATCGAAGGCCGCCGCAGCCAAGATAGCGAGTCCGCTCGCGCTGGCGCTGGCGCCGAAGACGGGAATCACCGGACCCGAGTCGACATCCATCGTGCCTTCGTGTCCGCGCGGCCATTCCCTGGAGTATCCGAAGCCGAGGAAGTTCCGGCCCAGCGCCCTCTGTGCTCTGCGGTACTGATCCGCAGCGAACTTCGGATCCACCACCTCCAGCATGTGCGCAGCCATCCAGATGGACGAGCCCTCGGGACCAGGGCCGGCCGGAGCCGGGGTGCCATCCACGCCGAATGCGGAGATCAGGATGCCGGTATGCGGTTCGGTCAGTTTCAAGCTTCCAGTCCGTACCCACGAGGATAGGAACTCGCTGTGGTCGGTTCCGTCGAGGGCGTCGGCCATTCTCACGGCGGCCAAGGCCACTGTGTTACAGAAGAGCCAGCACTCGTCGGGATAGCTCTCGGCGCAGAGGACGGGGCTTTTCCGCATACGCTGGACCATGGCCTCGACACGTTCAGACAATAATGGTTTGTACTTGGGCTCTTCCTCTACAAGCCGGCGAGCGGCGATCATCATGGCGAGTTCTCCGTCCACGAAGATACTGCGCGGGGGAGCAATCACCCAGCCTCCCTGACGACCGTAATCCATAAGAAAATGCGCATAGCCGCCCTTCCGCTCGCACGCAAGGGTATCCGCGATGATCGCATCGATGATCTCAATCGCCTGCGTTCGAAGCGCGGGGTCCCGAAGCGCCATGTTCGACAGCGCCAGGACCATATACGTCCGGCTCATGAAATCCCACTCCGGGTTGATCTGGCGCATGGTAGCGAGTTCGCGTTCCCGCAGGTCCGGGTGGGTCCAGACGTTCAGGTAGGTCGCAGCAAGTAAACGAGCAGAGGGCGACAATCCTTCTGCGGTGCGGTAGTGGCGGATGTCCCTTTTGAAAACCACGTGCAGGCATGGAAACCAGATGCAGGCTGCAACCATCAGCAGGCCTACAGATCTGGCGTTGCGCGAGACACGAGCGGAACATTTCATGATGTATTTAGTCTCACCCCTAGGCTTTAAGCCTATTCTTCCACCCCTGCCGTCTTGCGGAAGGGATTGAAAGGGATGCCGGCCCAGGAGATGCCTTTGTGGTTGGAGAACTCCAGGGTGTTGAGACGGACGGCATGGACCAGGACGCTCAGGCCAGCCATCGCAAAGTTGAGTGCGTGGCCGAGGAGCAGGATCAGGATGATCGGTACAATCTTCAGGTAAAGCGGCCAGTCCAAGCTCAGGGCCATCGCGTTGAAGTTTTCTGCGACCTTGACGCCGGCCAAGCCGACGGCAAAGAGACGTACGTACGAGATAATGTCGCCCAGGCAGGAGATGATGTTGAGCGGCAACAGGCCGAGGTCAGCCGCGCCACCCTTCAATTCGCTCCGCTTCAGCATGAAAAGGGCGATGAGCAGGATGGAGACGCCCAGTACAATCTTCATCGCAAAGGGCATGGGTAAGACCCCCACGATGTTTCCGGCCATGAAGTACATAAACCAGATCACGCCGATCCAGCCGACTTGAGCCAGGAACTTCGAGTCCGGGAAGAGGACGATCGCATTCCAGATGCGGGCGATGCTGAGATGAACCACGCCCAAGGTGAAACAGATGAGCATCATGTTGTTGTCGCCCTTGCCGCCAGGCAGGGTCAGCCAATGGCTCACCGCGTTTGACAAAGCAGCGGGGTGGAAGCCGAACCAGGTGTTCGAGAGCGCACCCCAGATGATGGTCCCAAGGGAGAAGACCGTGAGCAACGTGAAGGGGGCACGCGCCACAGGGTTCGCTTTTACCTTGGTCCTGCCCCACAACGCCAGCGCAAGAATGACGAAGCCGTACCCGCCGTCGCCCACCAGCATCGCGAAGAAGATGCTGAAGAAGGCGAAGAAGGGGAGGCTGACATCGGACTCATTGTAGGCAGGCGAAATGCCGAGGCCCTTGAAGAGGGAGAGCATGGGCCGCAGCCAGCCGGGCGGACGCAGGAGTGTCGGAACCTGGTCGGAAGCTTCCGGGTCGCGCAGGACAAGGCCCCAGGCCTGTTGCTGTGCAGCCTGACGCAGGGACTCTGCCTGGTCAGCGGGGCACCAGCCGGTAATCCAGACGACAGCGCCATGCGCTTTCATGGTGTCCGCGGCTGCCACGAAGAGGCATTGATCCTTGAGGGATTGCTCATGCGCAGCCAGAAGCCTCTTTGTGTCTGTTGCCTGCTTTAGAAACTCGCCAATCTTGTCTGCACAGGAGCACGCCTTCGCGTGTCCGGCTTCTAAGTCCGGGAGCGCTGCTTGGGGCGCAGGAAGGAGTTCAGCGTCATTGGGGAGGTTCGGCTCTCCAACCTGAACGCAATACGCAGTCTTGTCCTCCATGGCGCAAAACAGGGTCGGGACGGTTGCCGGCCCGTGGCAACGGAAGAAGGTCACGGGAATGCCTTGTGCGGCAAGCTTTGCGGGCAAGGTGACATCAAAGGTTCCGAAGGACTTGACGCGTGCGATCTCGTGTGTCAGGCGGGCGGCTTCATTGACCAGCGTCTGGCGCAACTCCGCAAGGTGGATCACGGTTGCGATCTGTTCCTCTTCTGTGCCAGAGAGGGGGGGCAGGGGACGCTTCATACATTCGCCCAGTGCGGCAACTTGCTCAGGTGTGTGGATGAACGCGGCTGCAGGTGCGGGGACCACGGGTTTATCGTCAACTGCCGCGCCGATGATATGCTGGGCTTTTTGATTGTGGGCCAGTTTCGCGTGGGCGTTATGGAAGCGCTCGGAATCCGCATGCTCGATATTCAGATGAACGATGCCGTACGACCGCAGCAGGTCGAGGGTCTGTTCGCGTGCCTGCTCAATGCAGAGCAGGGTCATGTGTTTCATCTGGACGATCATGCGGCATCCTCCTCGTTCGCGCTCTCCTTCTTGCTGCGGCCCTTGGCGATCTTGCCACGGGTGACAGAGGCGGTCTGCTCATCGCCCAGGGCGATCTTAATCACACGAATCTTCTCCCGGCACTCGGGGATCTTAACCTTTTCAAAGAGGTTGACGCGCTGGGAGGTCGTCGTCAGTTCAAGGGTAACCAGTTCGCGCTGACGTTCTAAAACAGCCTGCTCAGCCTTGAGCCGTAAAATGCGCGTCAGTGTGAGCGCGGCGGAATCCAGCCAGGCAGGGGTCGCAAAGAGGTCTAATGTGGCGGAGGTCGTCTCGAGCTCCTTAAAAACAGGGATCGAGACGCCCGCGATATTGCTCGTGGTGGTGACCACTTTATGGACGGTGACAAGGGTTGACACGTCATACGCTTGTTCGGAAAAGAGCGACACCCACGTGTTGAGCGCTTTTCGCTCCGCGGCTTCGAGTGCAGCAGCCTCTTCAAGGCGCACGGCAATGGCTGCTATTTCCGCTTGCAACTGCTGTTTTTTCAACTGCAACATCGGCAGAAAACGCTGAAAACGCTTGAGAGCATCGCTCTGCGCCTTTAATTCGGTCTTTGTAAGTTTAACCTTTGCCATAAAGAACTTGAATAATAACAAACTTTTTCTTTAGATTCCAACCCATTTTTAGTGCTTGTCGGTGCCACGGGCGCATTTTCGATTCATTGATTTTGAAGGGTCGGGTTACATCCCGACCGCGGCACGGGTGTAACCGTGCCCTCCAATGGTGTCCTTTTTGTAGCTCCAGATTCGATCAGCATCTGGAGGAGGGGGAGAACCTCTGCCTGAGGGCCGAGTGTGTAGCGGGCCGAGGGAGAGAATGAGCCGACACGGATTGTGATCGCCGTAGGGGGGAGCATGCGAAACATGTCTTCGTCTGTTAAATCATCGCCCATCGCCAATACAAAGGAGTAGTCTTCCTTGGCCAGCAGCCGAAGCGCCTCTGTGCCCTTGTTGGCATTCGTGGCCTTGATCTCCACGACTTTATTGCCGCGCGTGATCACCAAGTTTTGTTGTGCGCAAAGCGGCATCAAGGCATGAATGAGTTGCTTCTCGCGAAGATCCGCCAGCCAGGCATCGCAGTTACGATAGTGCCAGACGAGCGTGGTCCGCTTTCTTTCAACGCGAGCACCTTGCGTCTGGTTTGTGATGCGATTGACGACCTCAAGGATGTCCTCGCTCCACAAGACGGGTTCGTTATTGAGACCCTGCCAGGCACCATTTTCCTTAATAAACGCGCCATGTTCGGCTGTCAATCCCACTGGCAGATCCCCCAGCCAACGATCCAGTGTGTCGCGGTCGCGTCCGCTGCAAATGACCAAGGTGTTGCGGGGGTCGCTCCCCAGTTGCTTCAGAATAGACTTGACCCTGTCGCTGGGAACGGCCTCCTCCGGCTGCTTGCAGAAAGGGGAGAGTGTGCCGTCGTAATCCAGAATCAGCAACCGCCGTTCCGCGTTTGCATACTGCGCCTGAATCGTCTGAATATGGGAAGCGGACATTCGTGACTCCCGCAAGACCTGATTCCTGTCATGGATGCGGTTCAGCGCCTCCAGATAATCGCTTGCCCACTTGTCCACATTCTGATGAGCCAGCAAGGCCTGCATACGACGTAAGCGCAACAGCTGTTCAGCCTCGGGCATGCGCATGGCCGTCGCGATGGCCGAACAGATTTCATCCGTGCTGTTGGGGTTCACCACCAAGGCATCCGTCAGTTCGATGGCCGCTCCGGCGCGGTCACTCAGAATCAGGACCCCCGGCGTGTCGCGCTTGGCGGCGACATACTCTTTTGCCACCAAGTTCATGCCGTCCCTCAAAGGGGTGACCAGCGCGATATCGGCGATGTGGTAGAGGGCCATCAGCCGGTCCTGCGAAAAACTGCGATAATAGTAGCGTACGGGTGTCCAGGTCAGTGTGGCATAGCGCCCATTGAGTGACCCGATGGTCTCGTCGATCTTCTTTTTTAACTCCGCATACTCCGGCACCGTGTCCCGCGAGGGCACGACCAGCATCAGCAAGGAGAGGCGTCCCCTCAACTCCGGATAGGTCTCCAGCGCGAGTTCAAAGCCTTTCAGCCGCAGCAGGATGCCTTTGCTGTAATCCAGACGGTCAACCGAGAGCATGATTTTCAGATCCTTGAATTTCCGTCGCAGGATGTCGGCGAGTTCACATACTGGCTTCCGCAAAATGGCATCATGAAACTGCTGATAACTGATCCCCATCGGAAAGGCGTTTACCTGGACAAGACGTCCGTCGGTATGGATCTCGTCCAAGTCGCAATCAGCCCCCAGGACGCGATACGCCGCACTGATAAAGTGCCGCATGTAGTCATGGGTGTGAAAACCGATCAGATCAGCCCCCAGCAGCCCGTCCAGCACCTCTGCACGCTCCGGCAGCACCCTGAACAACTCAAAGGAGGGGAAGGGAATGTGGTGGAAATAGCCGATGCAGAGATTCGGCATGGCCTTGCGCAACAGGCCGGGCAAGAGCATCAGATGGTAGTCCTGAATCCAGACCCTGTCCCCCGGCTGTAGGATGCGAAGCGCCTCCTTGAGAAAGATCTCGTTGACCTCGCGGTAAGCGGCCCACATGTTTTTATCATACTGGATATAGGTGAAGAAATAGTGGCAGAGGGGCCAGATAATATTGTTGCAGAAACTTTCGTAGTAGTCCTCAATCTGTTTGCTCGAAAGGTAGACCGGATGGAACAAATGCTTTTCAAGCATGCGGTTCACATGGGCGCGGTCCGCTTCCTCCTCCACGCAGAGACCTGGCCAGCCGATCCAGTGGGTCTCTATTCCCCCTTTCAAAGAGCCCAGCCCTGTGGCCAGCCCCCCTTCGCTTCGTTTGGAAGCAAAGCCGCCCTCGGAGCGTTTCAGCTTGACGGGCAGACGATTCGCTATGATTATTAAACGCATATCAGTATTATAAGAATTGAACGTCAGATTACGAGCTTCATTTCCCTTCTGCAGAAAGAAAATCAGTGACTGGCCGGACGTGTGAAGATCGGTGCCGTGGCACGCTGCTTGCCTCCCAGCGTCAAGGCACAGTCAATCAGCGCCAGATGCGAATACCCCTGAGGGAAATTGCCCAGTTGTTCTTTCGTCGTGAAATCCAGATCCTCACTGTATAATCCCAGCGCGTTCGCATAGCCCAGCAAGCGGTTAAACATGGCCTCAGCCTCGTCATGTTCGCCAATCTGCCAGAGTGCCTTGACCATCCAGAACGAACAGACGGTAAACGACGACTTGGGCGTTCCGAAGTCATCATCGTCCTTATAGCGGAACATGAGCCCGTCCCGGCTCAGCTCCTTTTTGATCTTGTGAACCGTCGCTACAAAGCGGGAATCCAACGGATCGATGAAGCCGTACGAGGCCATCAGCAAGACAGACGCATCCAGGCTTTCGCTGCCGTAGCGCTGAGTGAACGCCCCCGCCATTTCAGACCAACTGTTGGCTAAAATGTCTGCGCGGATGGCTGCTGCCTCCTGTCGCCACGCCTCCGCTTGCCCGCCTGAGCCCAGCAGCTCGGCAATCTTGGTGCTGCGGTCCAATGCGACCCAGCACAGCATTTTCGAGAAGGTGAAGTGGTCGGGATGCGTCCGATATTCCCAGATGCTCACATCCGGCAGCCGCCAGGTGCGCATGACCGCACGGGCCAGACTTCGGGTCATGGTCCAGAGATGCTCGATCGTCGCCTCGTCACAGGTAAAGACCTCCAGGTATTTGAGGATCGCATTCAGCAGGACCCCGTAGATGTCATGCTGGCGCTGGATATGCGCGGCATTGCCGATGCGAACAGGACGGTCGCCCTTATACCCACCCAGCCAGTCCAGTTCCTTCTCCTCCAGCGACTTCCTTCCCCTGATGCCATACATGATCTGAATTTCGTCGTCTTTATACGGCACCACCCGCAGGACATACTTGAAAAAATTCTCCGCAATGTTGAAATGGCCCAGTTGCGAAAGGATGTTCAGCGTCATCGTCGCATCCCGAATCCAGCAGAAGCGGTAATCCCAGTTTCGTCTGGAGCCAAACGACTCAGGCAATGATGTTGTCACCGCCGCCAGGATCGCCCCGGTCTCCTGATAGGAGAGCAGTTTCAACACCAGGGCGCTGCGCCGGACCGGCTCGTTCCAGCGTGCGAGCGCAGACGTGCGCTCCACCCAGTCCAGCCAATACACCTTCGTCCGCTCGACTTCGAAAATCATCCGGTCCTGGGTCACCGCAGTGACCTTCTGATGGTAACTGAGCAGAAGGAAGGCATCGTATTCCAACGTCACAGGATACCCCTCCAGGACAGCCGCATGCGCCAGGTTCGTGTAGAGGTAAAGGGATTCGTAGGGGCCCTCCCGGACCAGACTTTTAATGTACGCTGAATGACTTTCGCTGACGGTCTCATACTGGGCATACCCCAGTCTGGGCTGATAACGCACCTTGAAGACAGGCTTGCCATGTGTCCGTCGAAGATAACGCAACAGTTCCGGGGGGGCGTAATGCTGATAGTCGTCTTTGTGCCGCGGCATCAGGTCAAGCAGTTCGAAGCCACCCGACGGACTTTCAAACACCGTCCGCAAGATGTTGGTATTCCGGATATACGCCTGGCTGACCGTATAGGTCTCATCCACGTCAAAGCCGAACGAACCGCCCTTGCCCTCATCCAGCAACTTAGCAAACACAGACGCAGAGTCAAAATCCGGCAGGCAACACCAGACAATCGTACCCTGCTGATCAATGAGCGCAGCAGACTTGCAATTTCCAATGACCCCAAGCTCCATAAACAAACCTCCTGATTCCTTTAGACGCCTTCGCTCACAGTGACATGGACAGGTGGCGAGCCACCCTTCTTGTCCTGTCCCATGTAGAGCGTGACATGCGGGAACGGGATTTCAATCCCCAGCGCATCAAACCGTATTTTCATGCGACGATTGAACTCGCGGCCGATCGACCACTGACAGATCGGCTTGGTCTTGATCAAGGCCTTGATGATGACAGCGGAATCCGCAAATTTATCCAGCCCCAGAATCTCCAGAGGCTCCAGAATATCCTTTCCAAACGTGGGATCCTGCCGCAGGTCGTCGTCGACTTGCCGGAGCACGGCGATCACCTCATCCACGTTCTCACGATACGCCACGCTAATCTCAAAGACATAGCGCGACCACTCCTTGGTCATATTGGTCACGACCGTGATGTCGCCGTTTCGGACATAATGGACGTTTCCCGCGAGATCGCGCAGGGTCGTGATTCGCAGATTGACATTCTCGACCAGCCCGGACTTCCCAGCAATCTCGACAACGTCCCCGACCCGGATTTGGTCGTCCAGAAGGATGAAAAAGCCGTTGATGATGTCGCGAACCAGTTGCTGTGCGCCAAAACCGACTGCCACGCCCAAGACCCCGGCGGTGGCCAGGATCGGCTTCACGTCAAGCTCCAGCGTGTCTAAAATCATGAGTCCCGCAATACAGATGAACAACACGTTGAGGGCATTGCGAATCACAGACGTTAGTGTGTGCGTCCGTTTTCGCATCTCGCTGTCATCCGTCTTTCCGAGGTGTGCAAAACCATAAGCCAACATCAGATCCCCCCCCTTGGAAGCAATAAATGCGAGGGTCACGACAACCAAGATCTTCAGTCCGCATGTTAAAATCCAACGTGCGACGGGGGTCTGCAGCAGGGCTTCGCTAAGGACACGCACCCCTGCAATGTCCAACGAAAGCAGAACGGCGGCTAAGAGCAGAATCGTAGCAAGCGCCCTGTAAAGAAGCTGTTTGAGCTTTCCCGTGTGGATCAAGGTGACCTCGTTATGCTGCTGCTCAAGTCTCGAAAAGGTGCGGTCGATTAACAGCCGCGCGATCTTGAACAGGATGAGTGCGACCAGCAGTACCAGGCCGATTTTTAGACCGCTGGTCGTCATCCATTCTCCCATACGGATTAGCATCTGATTAAAATCCAAAGATTTCATACCTCCCCTTGTTTCTGGTTTGTGATGTCAGGATAGCAACCATGGTTCCTTTTATCAAGTTTAAAGGCTTTCCGAGGGTGTTTTCATTCAGGAGGGGAAGGCAAACATCATCGAGACATTGTCGCTCCTGACCAAGCCTCTGTTTGTGTTGTCGCCCCGCCGCGGTTTCGATGTTCGTTGTCGTCCTGCGCGGAATCAATTGGACAATCCAATGACGAGTCGTATATACTTCGCATGTTATTTTTTGTGAGTTCATGGGACTTTGCAGAGCTACAAGAAATGGTTTTAAGAGCATTACTCTTTTGTTTCTGGGGGATGCTGATGCGTTGACTTCAAAAGGAAATTGCCGTGAGACGCTTGGGATTTATCAGATTTTTGTTTGCTGAATTCGCTTTTTTTCGCAGCCAGAAGCGTAATGTGAAGACATTGCTGGTTGCCATGTTTCTTTACTTCCTGACCTCGCCACTTCAGAACACCTTTTCCTGCGCCTATATCCTCCGGCAGACGAATAGCGTGAAGACCATGATGTGGTTCTTGTTGGCGCTTTATTCGGCTGTGCCGGTGGTCTCCTGGATCGTGGGGCGGTGGATGAGCCGTTGGGGCGCGGAGCGGATGTTTGCCTTTGGTCTGGCGTTGACAGGCGTCTCCATGTATACCTTGTCCCTTGTCAATCTGAGCAGTATCGTGGCGGTCAGCCTCGTGGGGGCGGCTATTGGGGTGGCGATCGCCTTTATCTGGGCCTCTCATAATTATTTAGTCTTTGTCTCCACGACAGATGAGACGCGCAATTATTTTCAGAGCCTGGAGATGTCCTTCCAGACGTTTTGCTCGATGCTCTCCTCGTTTGCGATTGGATGGTTTGTGAGCCGGGTGGGGACGCCTGAGATGTCCTACAAGATCGTCAAAGGGGTTGCCCTCCTGCTCACCGGGGCCAGCGCGTGGTTCATGGTGCGGGACCGCTTTCCTCTCCCCCGGAAGCCTGCGTTCGTCTTCTTCCGACATTCGCCGCTTGCCTGGAGGCTCTTTTGTCTTTCGTTTTTACGAGGATTTACCCAGTTGCTAGCATCTATTGTGCCCGTATTGCTGGTCTTTTGTGTCCTTCGGCAAAATGAGTTCCTGCTCGGAAAGGTGCAAAGCCTGGGGGCGTTGGTTGCCGGACTGCTGCTGTATATTGTGGGCCGGGTCTCTGCCCCTCGTCACCGCATCTGGTTCTTTATTGCCAGTGCGCTCATGTATGCGGTCGGCGCGTGCGTGAATGCCGTGCTGAATACAGAAGGCAGTGCGCTCTTCTTTATCATGGTCCTGCTCTTCTTTGGACCTCTTGCGGATATGGCGTACACAACGCTCTACTTGCGCGCTGCGGATCAGGTGGCAGAAGGGGAGGGGCGAAATAGTTATACCTATATCTTTGCCCAGGAGGTCTTTTTCTACGGTGGACGCATGGTTACGATTGGGATGTTTTTTGCGGCGCTCCATTTTTCCAACGAAAGAATCATAACCGTTGCACTTCCCGTCTTGACGCTTCTTCATCTCTTGTCCATTCCGATTGCCTGGTCGCTCAGCAAGCTGGAGTTCCCTGAGACTTCAGGCCAGCCGGACGCGCGATAAATACCATTTTTGAACAGTGTTGAAAATTGGTATAGATGTCGTTGCTTATTTCTGATTAAATAGGTGCCACATTTTCACAGTGTGAAGGTGTTCGTCGTGATTACGGGTATTATGTATTAAATGACTGTTTTAAGAGGAGAGGAAGCATGAACAATTTTCAATTTTACAATCCAGTACGCATCGTTTTTGGCGCGGGTGAAGTCAAGCAGATTGGCGCAGAAGCTGCCGCGCTGGGCAAAAAGGCCTTATTAGTCTCTTATGCTGATTGTGGCTTTATGAAAGAGACGCTGGACAAGGTTGTTGCGCTCTGCACGGAAAAAGGCGTGACCGTGGTTCCCTTTTATGCGGCCGTTGCCAACCCCCTGATGAGTGATATTGAAGCAGGCGCGAAGCTGGCCCGCAAGGAGAAGGTTGATCTGGTCATCGGTTGCGGGGGCGGCAGCGTGATGGATACGGCGAAGCTGATTGCAGCCGGGACGCTCTACAAGGGCGACCTCTGGAAGATGATGTACAGCCGCCACGACAGCAATGCGACCATTCCGCCAGAGACGGCTCTGCCGATCATTCTCATCAATACCCTTCCTGCGACCTCCAGCGAGATGAATTGCGGTGCGGTTGCCACGAACACGGAGACCATGGAAAAGACCTACCTCTTCCATCCGTGCATCTATCCGAAGGTGTCGATTCTTGATCCTGAACTCACGATTTCGCTGCCGGCGTATCAGACCGCCTGCGGCGTGGTGGACTCGCTTTCGCACGTCATTGAAATCTACTTCACCTGCACGAATGAAGTTCCGATGCAGGATCGTCTCATGGAAGGGATCATGAGCACGCAGATGGACCATGTCGGCAAGGTCCTCAAAGATCCGAAAAATGTCGCCCTGCGCGGTGACCTGATGTGGGAAATCACCTTGTCCTGGAATGGCTGGATTCTGCCGGGCACGGGCGGCTTCACGCCGATGCACATGATCGCGCATGCGATGTCAGCCCGCTGGGGTGTGACGCATGGTGCGTCGCTCGGTATCGTGATGCCTGCTTTCATGAAAAAGACGTGGCAGGTCAATCCCGAACGTTATGTCCAGTTCGGCCAGCGCATGTTCGGCAAGAAGATGACGCCGCTCCAAGTGATTGCCAAGTTCGAAAAGTTCATCTCCAGCCTCGGTGTCCAGACCCGTCTGTCGCAGTGTCAGGGCATTCCTGAAAATTCGAAGAAGGTTGTGAAGACGTTGCTGGATGACTGCGTCCGCGTCTACTTTGGCGCGAATGGCAAACTCGCTTCGAAAGTTCCGCTCTCGAAGAAGGCCGTCAAGGAGATCATCGAACTTTCGCTGTAAGAGCTGGAATAACCGAAAGAATAATTTTATCAACGAATTAAACGAATTGAACGAATTTGAATTAGCTAAATTCGTTTAATTAGTTGAAAAACGCTTCGATCAAAAGGAGGTGCCTTATGACACGTGAGCAACGCGCGTTGAATGTGATTAAGGGATTGCCGGTGGATTATCTGCCGAGCCAGATTACGCTTGCTGATCGCACCAAGGATGGTGCAGTCGCTAAAGCTTTGGGCCTCTCCGGCGCGGAGGCGCTGGATGATTACCTGGACAATCATCTGGCCATCTCGCTGACCCTGTGCGAAACACCGCTCTTTTATCGGAACGACACCGTGAAGATGGCCGAGCTTGAGGCCAAGGGATATGCCAAGGTCGATCGCGTCAATGGAATTGTCTATGATAGCTGGGGCATGGGTATCAAGATCGGCGAGGAGGGCTTCTTCGCCTGCTATCATCCGCTTCAAGGCAATGCTGAGAAGAACAAGATGGCGGCGCCCTTCCTTCCGGATGGCTTTGACCGCGCGATCCTTGACATGCCGTTTGCTGAAGCGGCACGGGCTTATCAGGCGCCTGATCCGGAGCGGCCGGATAACCTGGACGACATGCTCCGTGACCTTAAGGCGAATGCCCATGGCGAGCATCTGGTGGTGCCTTCAGGGTATTTAGGCATCTACGAACGGACCTATTGCCTCATGGGCTTTGAAGAGTTCATGATGGAGTCTATCACAGACACGGAATCCGTCGAAATCCTGATGGACAAGATCACGGATTACAAAGTCGCGATTGCCAAGCGCAAAGTGGCCGCTGGCTTCAAGGTCGGCCATCATGGCGATGACCTGGGTTGCCAGGTCGGTACGCTCGTGTCGCCGACCCAGTTCCATGAGCTCATCAAGCCGCGTATTGCGCGTCATTTCAAAGTCTTCAAGGATGCTGGACTCCCCATGATGATGCACTCCTGCGGGGATGTCACGCCCTTCCTGCCTGATTTGATCGAGATCGGACTGGATATGATCGAACCGGTGCAGCCGTGCATGGGACTTGAGCGCATCAAGAAGCAGTTTGGTGACAAACTCTCCTTCTGGGGCGGTATCGACACGCAGGAAATTCTCCCGCACGGTACACCCGCAGAGGTGGCCGCGGAGACGAAACGTGTCATCAGCATCCTGGGCAAAGGCGGTCGCTATATCATTGCGCCGTCCCAGGAGGTCATGGTGGATGTGCCCGCTGCCAATATCGCGGCGATGCTGGCGACGATCAAGGCGGAACGCGGAAACATGTAGGGGCGACGTAGGGGCGACCAACTGGTCGCCCGGCAGCAGGGGCGACCCGCAGGTCGCCCGGCATAGGAGATTATCATGAACTATTTAATGGGCATTGATGTCGGCACAACAGGCACGAAGGCCGCCATCATTGATGATTCGGGTAATTTGATTGCTCAGGCGTATCGCGAATACACCTGCACGTATCCATGCCCTGGCTGGGTCGAGCAGGATGCGAACATGCTGCTCGAAACGACCTTTGTCGTTGCGGCCGAGGCTCTGCGCAAGGCAAGCCTGCCTCCGGATGTCATCTGCTCCATCGCCTTCTCCGCGCAGCGCTGCTGCACGATTGCAGTGGGCCGCGATGGCAAGCTGGTGCGTCCGATGATCTCCTGGCAGGATAACCGCACGGCGGAAGAGATCGAGTTGATCCGCAAGGAGGTCAACGACGATGACTTCTATGACATTGTGCGCCTGCCGCAAAGCACGACCTGGATGCTCTCCAAGATCCTCTGGCTTCAACGTCATGAACCTGAAGCCTGGGCGCGTGTCCACAAGGTTGTCCAGTTGCATGACTTCCTGCTCTACTCCTGGGGCACCGGTGAATTCTATGTCGACCACAGTGATGCCGCGTTTTATGGCTGCTGGGATACTGCACAGTTGAAGTGGAGCGACCGCCTGCTGAAGGTGGGCCATGTGACGGCGGACCAGCTGTCAATTCCGCGCGCCAATGGGGACCGGGTCGGCGGCGTCTCTGAGCTTGTGGCCAAGGCGACAGGACTGAAGGCAGGTACGCCGTTGTGCATCGGTGCCGGCGACCAGAATTCAGGCGCGCTGGGCGCAGGCGTGGTCTGTCCGCACCTGCTCTCGGTCTCCCTGGGCACGGGGGGCGCGGTCTGCGCCTGCGTGGACCATGCGTTCCATGACGCCTCGCGCCGGACCATGGTCACAAATCATGTGATGAAGGGGTTGTGGCTGGTTGAAGGTTATCAGGCAGGCGCAGCGAGCGTATTCCGCTGGTTCCGTGACCAGTTTGCGGAACTGGAGTCCGCGTATGCAAAAATGGCCGGACGCGATACCTACGATATTTTGACCGAACTGATCAGCAAGGCGCCTGTCGGTTCGAAAGGGTTGCTCTTGATGCCCTACTTTGCAAGCGCCGGAACGCCGCGCTGGAATTCCGCTGCGCGCGGCACCTTGATCGGCATGACCTTTGCGCATGACCGCTATTGCATGGCCCGCGCCTTTATTGAGGGCATTACGCTGGAAGTGCGCGACATGTTGGAGTCGCTGGTCCAGGCAGGCGTGACCTTTGAGCGTGTGCACTTGCTGGGCGGCCCGACCAAGTCATCGCTCTGGAATCAGATCCAGGCGGACGTCTATGGCCACCCGGTCTGCACCTTGGTCAATGGCGATGCGGCTGTGACCGGTGCGGCGATCCTGGGCGGCGTCGGGGTTGGCGTCTTCAAGGATGCGGCCTCGGGCGTTGAAAACCTGGTGAAGATGAAGACGCTCTATCGTCCGGACGTTGCCAACAACGCTCGTTACAATGATCTCTATGAGGTCTATAAGAATCTCTACACGGCACTGGATAACGCCAAGATTTATCAGCAGATCGCCGAGTTTCAACGGAAATATGGAGAATTAGAAAAATGACATCGCGTGAACGTGTTAGGAAAGCGTTGAACCATCAGACGCCTGATCGGGTGCCGATTGACGCATGGGGGTCTGCCAGCCGCTTGTGTGACAAACTCTATTTTGAGATTGTTCGCGACCAGAAATGGCAGGATCTTGGAAAGTTTGTCAGCGCGAGCCGCTCGGGCAACTATATGGATGAGCGTGTCGCTGACGTCATCGGCTGTGACTTCCGCCACATCCAGTTCGGGAAAGCGAAATATTTTGCCCCGACCGTGGATGCCGACGGTGTGGAGTTCAATGAATGGGGCGTGGGTTTCAAGAAGGTCGGCGGCGAGCCGATGATTGCGAAGGTGCCCTTCATGGATGCGGATTGCAGCCTGCTTGAAAAGCATCGCTGGCCCAATCCGAAAGATCCCGGACGCATGACAGGCGTGGTGGACTCTGCCAAGCATTGGGCTGAAAATACACCCTATTTTGTCGGGACGAGTTCGTTGGTCTCGGGGCTGACCTTGGATATCGGGCCCTATCTGCGCGGGTTTGAGGACTTCTTCGTTGACCTCTATGTGAACCCTGAGTTCTCAAAGGCTCTGATTGCCAAGATAACGGATGTGCTGATTGAAATGCACGAATATGCCTTGAAGCCGATCGCACCGTATATCGAGTGGGTGGAGTTCTCCAGTGATCACGGCATGCAGGACCGCCCGCTGGTGGCACCGGAGATTTATCGCGAATTCTTTAAGCCTGAATATAAGCGTCTCTTTGATGCGGTGAAGACGTTTGCGCCGAAGGCGAAAATCTGGATGCACTCCTGCGGCGCGGTTCGCGACCTCATCCCTGATTTTATCGACATGGGCGTGGACGTGCTGAATTCGTTGCAGCCGCGCGCAATCGGGATGGACCCCTTTGAATTGAAAAAGGAATTTGGCAAGGACATCGTCTTTCATGGCGGACTCGACATGCAGGGCGCATTGTCGGGCACGGTACAGGAGGCACGCGACGAGGCCAAGAAGTGCCTGGATGCCTTCCATCATGACGGCGGCTACATCTTTGCGCCGAGCAACCATTTCATGCAGGACATCCCGCTCGAGAATTTCTATGCGGTGTATGAAGTTGCCATGGGAAAATAATCTGTAGGGGCGACTTACAAGTCGTCCGTCTGACGAGGATAACATGATCGAGAAGAAAAAAAACAACACAGCACTCCCTCCCAAGGAGCAGTTGCTGGATATGTATTTGAAGATGTCGCAGACGCGACTGTTTGAAGAGAACGCGGCGCGCCTGTTTTCCTTGGGCCGGGTGCATGGGACCGCTCACTTTTGCATTGGCGAAGAGGCTGCTGCCATTGGCGTGACTACCATGCTGCATCCCGATGACCTGATTTACGCGACACATCGTGGCCATGGGCAGAGCATTGGCAAGGGCATGGACATCGGCCGCATGATGGCCGAGTTTCTGGGCAAGGCGACCGGCTTTTGCAAGGGCAAGGGCGGGTGTATGCACATCGCTGACTTATCTAAGGGCAATCTGGGCGCGAACGGTATTGTCGGCGCGCAGTTCCCGATCGCTGTCGGCGCGGCTTTGAGTATGCGGCTCCAGAAGATTGACCGCGTGGTCATCTGCTTCTGCGGCGACGGTTCGACGAACGAAGGCACCTTCCATGAAGCCCTCAACCTTGCCTCGATCTGGAAGCTGCCCGTGCTCTTCGTCTGTGTCAACAATCAGTATGGAATGTCCATGCACGTGGGCGACTCCATGAACATTCCCGATCTCTCCATCCGTGCGCAGGCGTATGGAATGAAGGGCTGGTCTGTGGATGGCAATGACGTGATGGCTGTCTGGCGTGCAGCGGTCGAGGCGCGTGCCTATGTCGAGACGAACGGCCCGGGCTTCCTGGTTGCCAACACCTATCGCATCATGGGTCACTCCAAGAGCGACGGCAACAAGTATCGCGACAAGAGCGTGATTGAGGCGTGGAAGGAGCGTTGCCCGATCAAGCTGATGCGCGCTTGGTTGCTGGACGAAAAGCTGGCCACGGAAGCGGAGATTGACGCGGTGGAGGAGCAGGCCAAAAAATCGATTGAAGATGCGCTGGCCTTTGCGGAGGCCAGTCCCGAGCCTGAACTGGAGAGCGCACTGACAGATGTTTATGCGGAATGATGCAGGGGCGACCTACAGGTCGTCCGCAGGGTAGGCAATTGCCTACCCGTACGAAAGGATTTTGGTAGCATGAGAGAGATAACGTATGCACAAGCGATTTGCGAAGCGATGAGCGAAGAGATGCGTCGCGATCCGAAGGTTTTTTTTATGGGCGAGGATGTGGGCGCGTATGGCGGCGCCTTCGGTGTCTCTGCCGGAATGTTTAACGAGTTTGGAAAAGAACGCGTGCGCGACACGCCCATTTCCGAGGCGGCCATCATGGGTGCGGCGGTCGGCGCGGCCATGACGGGGATGCGGCCGATTATCGAGATCATGTTCTCGGACTTTATTTCGTGTTGCTTCGACGGGCTGTGCAATCAGGCGGCCAAGACGCGCTATATGTTTGGCGGCCAGGCTCAGATGCCGCTCGTCGTGCGTGCTCCGGCGGGCTCGGGGACAGGCGCGGCAGGTCAGCACTCGCAGAGTCCTGAAGCCTGGATCTGCAACATGCCGGGCTTGAAGGTTGTTGTGCCCTCCACGCCTTATGATGCCAAGGGGTTGGTCAAGGCGGCGATCCGTGATAATAACGCAGTGGTTGTGCTGGAGCAGAAGCTGCTCTATCGCATCAAGGGCGATGTGCCGGAGACGGATTACATTGTCCCGCTGGGCGAGGCGGCGATCCGGCGCGAAGGCAAGGACGTGACGATTTTGACGTATGGCCGCATGGTGGCCCGTTGCCTTGAAGCGGCTGAGCAGGCCAAGGAATCCGGGATCGATGTGGAAGTCGTTGATTTGCGCACCTTGGTCCCATTGGATAAGAAGAGCGTCATTGCCTCCGCGATGAAGACGGGCCGCGTGATGATTGTGCACGAGGCGTGCAAGACGGGCGGCTTTGGCGGCGAACTGGCAGCGGTGATTACCGAGTCGGAGGCCTTTAACTACATGGATGCGCCTATACTGCGCATCTGCGGCGCGGATGTCCCGATCCCGTACAATCCGAAGTTGGAGGCGAGTATCGTCCCCACCACGCCGGTCATTCTTGAAGGCATCAAAAAACTGATGGAGTAACGACATGGCAACCGCAGTGATTATGCCCAAGGCCGGCATGGCGATGGAGCAAGGCACCATCTCCCGCTGGCTGAAGAAGGTCGGCGATCCGATCAAGAAGGGCGAGCCGATTCTGGAGATAGAGACTGACAAAGTTTCGATGGAGGTCGAAGCCGAAGTCAGTGGCGTGTTGCTGGCCATTCTTGAAGAGGCTGGCGCAGTAGTGCCCGTGATTCAGACGATTGCGTGGATTGGTGCGGCTGGCGAAGCGGTCCCGGCTGTTGAGAAAAAGGCTGCCGTTGTGAAGGCAAGTGCTCCTGTCAAAGAGGTCAACACGCCCAGTGAGGTCCAGCAGGTCGCTCCCCAGCGCCTCTTCGGCAAGATCGCCGCCACACCTGCGGCAAAGACCTTAGCCAAGGAGAAGAAGATTGACCTTGTGAAGCTTGTGCCGACCAGTGCGTCCGGCGTGATCAAGCGCCGGGATGTCGAAGCCAAGGCGAACATCAAGGTGACGCCGCTTGCGCGCAAGATGGCCTTGGAGCGCGAGATTGATTTGCAGTCTGTTAAGGGCACTGGCGTTGGCGGAAAGATCACGGTCGCGGATATCGAAGCAATGCCGCGTCCAGCGACAAAGATTCCGCTGGTCGGCATGCGCAAGGTGATTGCCCAGCGCATGTGCGCCAGCAAGCGCGAGATCCCCGAGGTGACGCTGACGTTGTCTGCGGACGTGACAACGCTCTTGGCGTTACGCGCGAAGCTCAAAGCAGAAGGCAAGTCCTTCACGGTCAACGATTTCATCTTGTGCGCTGTCGCGCGTGCGCTCAGTGAGAGTCCGATGGTCAATGCCACATTAGAAAACGATGTCATCCATTCATGGCCGGATGTGAATCTGGGCGTGGCGGTCGGACTGGACAATGGACTCGTTGTGCCGGTCCTGCGCAAGGCCCAGAAATATTCGCTTGCCGACCTTGCGGTGGTTGCAAAGCAGCAGATCGAGCTTGCGCGGAACGGCAAGCTGATGCCAGATGCCTTCCTCGGGGGAACGTTCACGATAACCAATCTGGGAATGTTTGGCGTTGAGCACTTCAATCCGATTATCAATTTGCCGCAGGTGGCGATACTGGGTATTTGCGCGGCGCAAGAGAGGCTCTTCTTGGATCAGGGCCAGGTCAAGGCCAAGACCATGATGCCGCTCTGCCTGACGCATGATCATCGTGTGATCGATGGCGTATGCGGGATGAATTTTTTGAATAAGGTGAAGGGGTATCTGGAGAAGCCAGGAATATTGGAATAATGGAATGTTGGAATAATGTAAGAGAAGCCCCGTGGCAACAGATGCTATTCCCCAGCATTCCACAATTCCGCTATTCCATTATTCCAGGTGAGAGGACTTTACGATGAAGACAACAGATGTGATTGTGATTGGTGGCGGTCCGGGCGGATATGTTGCCGCAATAAAAAGTGCGATGCTGGGTGCCTCCGTGACCCTGATTGAACGCGATGCAATAGGGGGCACCTGCCTCAATCGCGGGTGCATACCCACAAAGACGTATCTGCACAATGCGGAGATCATCCACCATATTCATCAGGCAGCCTCGCGCGGCATCCTGCTAGCCGATGCGAACATCACGATTGATCTGGCGAAGGCTGTTGCAGCCAAGAATGCGGTGGTCAGTCCGCTGGTCGCAGGCATCAAGGGGCTGCTGCGCAGCCGCAAGGTTGCATTGGTCGCAGGCCAAGCCACTTTGATCGGAAAGAATCAGGTGCAGGTCGGTGATGAGACGTACGAAGCCACCAAGGGCATTATTCTTGCGACAGGCTCCAGCCCTGCGCGTCCGCCCATCAAGGGTATCGACTTGCCGAACGTGCTGACTTCCGATGAGATCTTGAACCTGACCGAGATGCCGAAAGAGCTGGTGATTATTGGTGCAGGTGTCATCGGTATTGAAATGGCGCAAATCTTTTCAGCGTACAACGTAAAGGTGACGGTGGTTGAAGCTGAGCAGACCATTACGCCCTTTATTGACGCGGAATGTGCGGCAACGCTGCGGAACCTGCTTGAAAAGCGCGGTATCACCTTCCTGACAGGCCAGAAGGTCACGGAGATCGCCTCTGGGCAGCACGGGTTGACGGTGTCGCTGGCCGCGGGTGAATCGCTTTTGGCCAGCCATGTGCTGGTGGCGGTTGGCCGTAAGCCCAACACAGAGGTGCTGGGATCGATGGCGATTGAAAAAGAGCGTGGCTTTATTCGCACCAATGCGCAGATGCAGACATCGGTTCCCGGAGTCTATGCGATTGGCGATGTCACTGGGAAATCCATGCTCGCGCACGCGGCTGCGAAGATGGGCGAAATTGCAGCCGAAAACATCATGGGACATTCCGCAACATTTGACGCGGCTGCTGTGCCGGGGTGCATCTATGGTTCGCCGGAGGTGGGCTGGATTGGGCTGACCGAAGCGCAGGCCAAAGAAAAGGTTGGCGAGATTACGGTGTCGCGTTTCCCGTTTGCCGCCAATGGCCGTGCCAAGTGCGCGGGCCATGCGGACGGCTTTGTCAAGATTGTGTCGGAGCCGAAGCATCAGGCGATTCTGGGCGTGCACATGGTAGGACCGCTGGCTTCGGAACTGATCAACGAGGCCGCTGCACTGCGTGCTGCGGAGGTGACCTGCGAGGAGTGGGCTGAGATGATGCATGCGCATCCGACGCATGCGGAGACGATGATGGAGGCTGCGGCAGGCGTTTTAGGGCGCTGTTTGCATCTGCCGGCCGGGAAATAAAATACCGATTTTCAACAGTGGCTAAAATCGGTATGGCGCGGGAGGGTCGTTTCGTTTATAGTAGGGGTATTCAAATGAAGGGGAGGGGAAAATGATGGGTCATAAGAGTTTTATTGCTTGGGTTCTGTGTATTAGTGTTGCGCAAGGGGTATGGGGCGCGACATGGCATGAACGAATGGTCGAGTATCTGGCTGCCGTACCCAAGAGTGCTCCCGCCGAGGAAAAGGGTTTTGCGAGTGATGCCATGGCTGGCGGTGATGAGGCGAAACAGATCGAAGTCGATATTACGGGGTGGAAGAAACTCTGGCTGATCGTGGATAAACAGGCTGACTATAATTACGACTTGGCGCATTGGGGTGAGGCTGTCTTGATCGATGCGGCGGGTAAAGAGACACGCGTCTCCTCCCTGAAGCCTGTTTCGGTCAAGCAAGAGTGGGGACATCTGGGCGTTGACAAGGCTGCAACAGGCGGAGCTTTGTTGTATTCCGGCAAGAAGGAAGCCATGACGTTTGGTCTCGGGACGCATGCGCAGAGTGAAATTTGTTTTGATATCTCCAAACAGAAATGTGTGAAGTTCCGCTCGTGGATTGGTGTTGATCGCTCGCGTCCAAGTGGTCAGGGCAAAGTGAAGTTTCTTGTAAAGCAGAATTTCAAGGACGAAGAGCAGGATGAGATGGGGGATATTTGGAAGAAGCTGGAGGCGGAGTTTACGAGCAAAGCGATACGCGACGAGATGAGTCTTGAGAAGAGCAACAAGATTTGGACCGATTCAGCGACACCTGTTTTAGTTGCAAAAAAATATGTAGCCGCAACACGGTTGCTCTCCCACCGGGAACGTGCACAGGTTAAAGTGCCTGGCGTCAAGACATGGGAAGACGTGTGGCCGGTCCGTGCACTCTTCATTGAGGCAACGTTGACGGAACAAGCTGCCGCGGCTGTTGATGAATGGCGGATACGTCCCGTCGAGATGGCGATCGAAGACTTGATGGCGACGTACGACTCCAAATATCCCAAGGGCGCAGATTATCTCAAGCAACTGCGCGCGTTGGACGCTGAATTGAAGACCGCGGCCGCCGAGCGGAAACTCGGCATTGTTGCGGAGCTGAACAAACTGAAACGCGAAGCATTGCTGGCGAATCCGCTGCTTGACTTTGATCGCATCCTCACGGTGCGCCGGCGTCCCAAGGCCGATGCGCGTACAGCCATGGATGGCGCCATCGGCATGGTGAACAACTGGAAGACCATGCAAAGTATCGGCATTGGCGCGCAGTTGGATGACAGCATTGTCGAATTGAGCAATCTGCGTGGGGACGTGAAGGAAAAGGTCGTGTTCCAGCCGGAGAAGAAGCAGGCGATTATTGACACGGAAATCCACTTCAATGCAGACCGCATTGCCTTTGCGATGACGGGAGAAAAAGAGAAAAACTTCCGGTTGTGGGAAGTGGGTACTGACGGCGCTAATCCGCGTCAGGTTTCACCGGATGACGGCGAGGATGTCGCTCACGCGGACCCGTGCTACTTGCCCGATGGAAAACTGATCTTTACGTCGACTGCCGTCTATCAGGGTTTGCCCTGTACCTTTGGTGGTGACTTCATGATGTGCCTGTACCGTCTGGATCCTGCGGACAAGTCGGTCCGCCAATTGACCTTTGAGCAGGACTCCAACTGGTCGCCGACCTTGCTGCCGAATGGGCGCGTGATGTATCAGCGCTGGGAATATACGGATGCTGCGCACTCCAATTCGCGCATGCTGTTCAGCATGAACCCGGATGGTACGGATCAGCGTGAATTGCGCGGGAGCGGCTCCTGGTTCCCGGGCTCCTTCTTCTTTGCGCGTCCGATCCCTGGCCAGTCGCGTCAGGTTGTCGGCGTGGCCGGCGGGCATCACGACCGTTGCCGTTCCGGCCGTCTCTTTATCTTCGACACCACGCAAGGGCGCCGTGATGACTCAGGCGTTGTTGCTGAGATTCCCTATCATGGGAAGAAGACGATCCCGGTGGTGCGTGACGGGCTGATTGGCGGACGTTTCCCGCAGTTCCTCCATCCCTATCCGCTTTCCAAGAACTATCACTTGGTGACCATGAAGCCCGCGCGTGACATTCCGTGGGGCATCTATCTGGTGGACACCTTTGATAACATGATCCTGATCAAAGATGCTGATGACTCCGCTTATATCGAGCCGGCACCGGTTGTCAAGCAGGAGCCGCCCCCGATGCTGCAGGACCGTGTGAACCTGGCCTCCAAGACCGCGCGCGTCCATATCCAGGACATCTACTCCGGCCCTGGGCTGGAAGGCGTGCCCCGCGGTGTTGTGAAGGGCATTCGCGTGATCGAATACTATTTCAGCCGCCGTAACATGGGCGGCCTGTATGGGACGGTTGGCATGGACGGACCTTGGGATGTGAAGCGCATTCTGGGTGTTGCGCCAGTGAAGGAGGACGGCTCCGCCTACTTCACTGTTCCGGCGAACTGTACTGTCTCGTTGCAGCCTATTGATGAAAAGGGTCAGGCCTTGCAGGTGATGCGCTCGTGGGTGATTGGTCAGCCGGGAGAGACCATCTCCTGTGCGGGCTGCCATGAAAATCAGGATATGGCGCCGCCGCCCTCGCCGCTGCTCAATCGCAAGCCAGATGACTTGAAGGAATGGTATGGCGCGGCTCGCGGCTTCAGCTTTATCCGTGAAGTGCAGCCTGTTCTCGACCGCTATTGCGTCGGCTGCCACAACGGGACCAAGGCCAAGCCGGACTTCAGTCCGAACAGGCCCATCAACGACTGGAAGACCACCATGGCCGGCAATTGGAGATCCGGCGGCAAGTTCACGCACGCCTATTTCAACCTGTGGCGCTTTTTGCGTACGCCGGGTATCGAAGGCGACCGCCGGATGTTCACGCCCATGGATTATCACTTCAGCCAGACCGAATTGGCGCAGATGCTGGCAAAGAACCACAAGGGCGTCGAGTTGGACAAAGAGAGCTGGGAACGGCTTGCAGCCTGGCATGACTTCAACGCCCCCTTCTTTGGCGCCTGGGGCGAGATTCCGGGGCTGAATCCGGTTGTTGAGCGGACTGCGACACGCGCCAAGGAGTTGCGCGCCAAGTATTCGCCAGTTAATAATGACATCGACATGGAGGTCTATCCGCAGGTCCAGTCCTACGACTCGCTGTTTGTCGAGCCCAAGAAACGTCCGGCCAAGGAGATGGAGCAGACGCTTCCGGATACCGAGCGCCTGACCGCAGCGCAGGCGGCTGAACTTCAAAAGAAGACAGCGCCCGGAGGCCAGATCACCAAGGTTGTCGAGGTTCCGCTCTCTTCGCTGGCCAAGGATGAGGCGCCCAAGGCGAAATATGTGCGCATCGAATGCGGCGAATCGCACGTCGTGACGATTGGCGAGATCGGCATCTACAGCGCAGGCAAGAATGTGGCGTCCACGGGGCGTGCTTGGATGAGCGATGATGGCGGCGACGGACTGACCTTCAAGGAGTTGCTGGCCGTAGACGGCAACCCCGACACGGTTGCTCAGACGCGCCAGGTTGACATGGTTGAGTTCTGGGAGACGATTTTTGACCAGCCAGTGACTGTTGAACGCATTACGCTTTCCGTTCCAAAGGCAGAACAGGCTGCTACGCTGAAGGATGCACGCCTGGTCGTGATGGACGACAGCCGTCGCGTGTTGTGGCGTAAGAAGCTCGATTTTGCAGGCAAGAGCTCCATGGAGTTTGATGTTAAGGGATCAACGTGCGACAAGGTGAGTTTCACGTTCGCATGGGTGCCGCCGGGCAAGTTCCAGTTGGGCGGCGATTCGCATGATGCGCGGCCTATTCAGGTACAGACGCTCGACAAGGGCTTCTGGATGCTCACCACGGAAATTTCAAACGAGCAGATGCGTCGCTTCAATCCTCTCTTTGAGAGCCGGATGGAGGATCGGCACGGGTATCAGTTTGGCGTCCGCAGCTGGGAGCAGGATATGCCGGACCAGCCCGCGGTCCGCGTGACCTGGCGCGAAGCCCAGGCCTTCTGCGAATGGCTGAGCAAGGAGAGCGGCATCAAGGTTGCCTTGCCGACCGAGGCGCAGTGGGAACGCGCGGCACGCGCCGGGACAGACAGTCCCTTCTGGTGGGGCGGCTTGGATGACGACTTCTCCACCTTCGCCAACATGGGCGATTATATGCTATCCTACTTCTCCTGCAATCCGTACAGCCAGAGCTATAAGCAGGGGTGGTACAAGAATCCTGAAAATCCGTACGACAACTGGATCCCGCAGGATGCGCGCTTCAATGACGGAGGCTTTGTGACAGAGCCGGTCGGCAAATGGAAGCCCAATCCCTGGGGGCTTTATGACATGAACGGCAACGCCCGCGAATGGACGCTCTCTAAATATATGGACTATCCGTATGCGGACACGGGGGATCGGAATGCGAAGGCAACGAGCACGCCTGATCAGCGCGTGACACGCGGTGGTTCGTGGCGTGAGCGTCCGAACTCCTGCTCCGCCTGGCATCGTCAGCCCTACCCGACCTGGCAGAAGGTCTATAATGTCGGATTCCGTCCCGTTGTAGAGTGATGGGACGAACTTTTTCTTACATTTTCGACATTTCTTAGTGAAAACGCAGACGGAATTTGATAATGTGGTATGCGTTTTACCTTTGTAGGGTATTTTATAGTTGAATTGGAGTATTTTAAACATGAGCAGAAATGACCTCTGGAAGTGGCTTGTATTATTAATTTTAACCGTGTTGTCGGTGTTTATCGTGATGCCGCCGGATAAAAAGATTAAGAAGGGTCTCGACCTGTCGGGCGGTACGAGTTTTACCATTGCCATTGATGAGGAAAAGCTGATCTCCAACATCAAGGCCGGGAGCAGCAATGATATTAATGAAGCTGCGATTCAGGCAGAGGTTGCCAGCATTTTAAAGGGAGCAGATGCCCGTGCTATTGAGGTGATTCGTAATCGCGTTGACCGTATCGGCGTTGCCGAGCCCTTGATTCAGGGGGGTAAGGATCATCGGATTTTCGTCCAGTTGCCTGGCGCGACTCCTGAACAGCGCGCAGCAGCGGAACAGAGCATCCAGAGTGCAGCCTTTTTGGAGTTCAAGCTGGTGCATCCGCGAAATGCTGAATTGGTGGACAAGGTCTTCTCGTCTAAGCGCGTACCTGAGGGTTTTGTCCTTGGCGAGGATGGCCGGTCGTTTAAGAAGGGGCCAAACTATAACGCGTTGGTCAAGGATCCTGATTATGCACGCCGCCTCTCCCGTTTCGAAATGCCGGAGATGCGTTACTCCTTTATGCTTGAGCGTCGTGCGACAGGGCTCACAGAGGTCTTTGAGCCGATCTTTGTCTCGCGTAAAGCTGAGTTGACAGGCACTGCTTTGTCGACCGCGAGTGTTGAGCGCGATACCATGACAGGGCGCATCCACATTTCCTTGACCTTCACGTCGCAGGGTGCTATTGAGTTTGCTCATCTGACCCGCAAATATAAACCCCGCGGCACCAGCAACAACAGCGAAATTGGACGCCGTCTGGCTATCATTTTGGATAGCACACTCTACTCCGCGCCGACCATCAACAGTGAGATTCCAGATGGCCGTGCCGTGATTGAAGGCAGCTTTACGCCTTCAGAGGCCAATTTGCTGAGCAACATCCTGAAGGCTGGTTCGCTGCCGGCTCCGATGAAGATCATCGAGACGCGCGCAGTGGGGTCGACACTCGGTCAGGATGCGATCAACAGCGGTATCAAAGCCTCTGTGACCGGCGTGATCCTCGTGGTCCTCTTCATGTTCATCTACTATGCATATTGCGGGTTGATCGCGAATATCGCGTTGATGTTGAATTTCGTGCTCCTGCCGGCAGGCCTGATTTTTGTTTCAAACGTACTCAGCGTCTTTATACGGGATGCGGGGGTCTCCAAGAGCGCATTAGACTTGCCTGTCCTGACACTTCCGGGTATTGCCGGTATTGTCTTGTCCCTGGGTATGGCTGTTGATGCGAACGTGCTGATCTTCGAGCGTATTCGTGAAGAGTTTGCCCTTAAAAAGTCAGCCCGAGCCGCTGTAGCCGCTGGTTATGACCGTGCCTTCCTGGCCATCTTGGACTCAAACCTCACCACGCTTCTGGTCGCTGCGATTCTCTTCATCTTCGGTGCTGGCCCGATTCGGGGTTATGCGATTACGCTCTCCGCAGGTGTGGTGATCAGTATGTTTACAGCGCTGGTTGTGACACGGTTGATCTTCAATGCAACCGTTCCTGAAGGCCGGACGAAACCGTATTGGATGATGAGCCTGATCAAGCCAACGAAGATTGACTTTTTGAAATACGGCAAGCTTTGCGGGGTTACATCACTCGTCATTATTGTGGGCTCCTGTTCACTCTTCATGTATCGCGCCTGGACGAATCCCGTGAGCGTGATGTCGGTCGACTTCACGGGCGGTGCGGCAATGACCTACTCGTATGTCAGCGAACCTAACTTGGCTGATGTCCGCAGCACGGTTGCGAAAGTCTCAGCAGATGCAACGATCCAGTATCAGTCAACGCCGGATAATGCAGGCAAGCTTCTGCTTGTCAAGACCGGTGCCATCACGAAGGACGGCAAGAATATTTCGACCCTGATCCAAGAGGAACTCAACAAGACGATGCCGGACAATAAGTTCGCGTTGGCAGGGGAAGATGATGTCGGCCCCGCTGTCGGCAAGGATCTGAAGAATGCCGCTTATTTGGCGATCTTCTTCTCTCTGATCGGCGTCTTCATCTATGTCATGCTTCGTTTCGAGTTTGGCTTCGCTGTCGGCGCCTTGGTGGCTCTGGCTCACGATGCCTTCTTCATGATCGGTGTCTACAGCTTGACAGGACGTCAGATGAGCCTGACCATTGTCGCTGCGATTCTGACCATTGTCGGTTATTCGATCAATGATACCATCGTGATCTTCGACCGTATCCGCGAAGACCTGCGCAAGGACTTGAAGATGGACTTCCCGTCCTTGGTGAACCATGCGGTCAATGCGACTTTGAGCCGTACCTTCCTCACCTCGACGACGACGATGCTGGCATCCCTCTCACTCTTCATCTTCGGTGGCGGTGCGATCAACGACTTCGCCTTGGCCATGATGATCGGTTTGGTTGTAGGTACCTACTCCACGATCTATATTGCGGCGCCTGTGATGTTGCTCTGCTACAAGGGACGTCGCCCGGCATTTGCCAGTTCCGAGAGCAAGAAGTAAGCTAAGCCCCCACGGGGAAGGCTGATAAAAAGACGCGCAAAGGCAGTGGCCGTTGCGCGTTTTTTTATTTACTTGAACTCCTCGATATCCGCATTCAGAAGTTCCCCTGCGATGTCCTCCAGGGTGACGATCCCCATGCACTGATTATTGGCGTCCACGACCGAGAGCAGGTGCTCCCTGTTTTTGAGCATGGAGCGAAGCGCGGTCATCAGTGTCGCTCGGAAGTGGACGGTCTGTATCGGTTTGGCATGCGTCAGAAGATCGACGATGTCGTCTTGCGTGGCTGGGACCGCCCGCTTTGTGACGACATAGGCGAAGATCTCCTTGGGATCCGTGCTCTTGCTCACCGGATAACGCGTGTGACCGCTGTCCCGGAGCAGCGCGAGCAGTGCTTCAGGGCTTTCTCCCATGCTCATAAATTGAATGCGCTCCAGCGGAATCATGGCGCTCGTGATCGGACTGTGGCTTAGACGCAGCGCATTGACGATGATGTTCTCCTGCTCCAGGTTGATCGCCTTGCCTGAACGCGCCAGCGTCGCCAGGGTGATGAGGTCTGCTGTTGTGATCTGATCAGGCTCGCCCTCTGAAGCCAGGCGTCTGAAGATCAGTTCACTCACCTGGATGAACGGGTACATCAGCTTGGTGGTGAGCTCCAAGATCGGCCCGGCTACAGGCGCAAGCTGATTGCGGAAGGTGACACCCAGGATTTTAGGAAGGATCTCTGTCCCCAGCAGGATGATCAGGGTGAAGAGCACCGAGAAGATCCAAATATTCTGTTCCCCGTAAATTTGGGCAAAGGCGCCGCCCGCCACAGTGGCGCCGCCGGTGTGGGCAACTGTATTCAGCACCAGGATGGCGGTGATCGGGCGGGCCACATTCCGCTTCAGGCGTCTCCAGGACTCCGCTGCGTAGGGGGTCTTGGACTGAAGTCTGTTCAGGGTCAGCGGATTGATGCTCAACAGCAGCGCTTCTGCCAGCGAGCAGAGAAATGAAACGACAATCGCCACGGTCGAACTTATGATCAGTATGGTTGCCATGCTTAAATTCCCTTTGTACGTTAAAATGGGTAGTCAACAAGCGAGTCGTAAACCTGCACCGATATGCGCGGATGATATCCCCTTCTTCCAATGGTGTCAATGGGAGGTTTTCATATCGGGTTCAGGAGAACCCATTTTTTTGAGTTTTCCTGTTGATTGCCAGGTCCTGTTTTGCTAAAATGCAATCCTTTCAAATAAGAAACGAAAGATAAACGAAAGCGAAAACATCATGAATCAAAAGACTATGCGGGCGGTTGTTTACCATGGGCAATTGGATGTGCGTGCGGAAGAGATCCCGGTTCCCGTGTGCGGGGAAGGCGAGCTTTTAGCCAAGGTGGATGCGTGTGCCGTGTGCGGATCGGACATGAAGGCATACCTCTCCGGGAATCCCCGCATGAAACCGCCAATCGTGGTGGGGCATGAGTTTGCCGCCGTGATCGTCGATGCAAAGGCCCCTGGTTTTTCAGTCGGTGAGCGCATTGTGATGGCCACCAGCATTTCGTGCGGCACCTGCGCCTATTGCCTCAAGGGCTGGAAGAACATCTGTGCGAATATCCAGCCGATGGGCTTTGGCTATAACGGCGGCATGGCGGAGTATGTTGTCATTCCTGCACAGGGCTTAAAGAACGGCCATGTGATCAAGGTGCCAGCCCATGTGAATCCGCTCTATGCGTGTCTGGCCGAGCCCGTGAGTTGCGCGGTCAACTCCTGTGAGAACAGTCAGGTGCAGCCTGGCGACACCGTGCTGGTGATGGGCGCAGGCCCGATGGGCATCCTCAATGCGCTGGTGGCCCGTCAGTATGGCGCCAAGCAAGTGATTCTTTCCGAGATCAATCCTGAGCGCCTGGCGCAGGGTGCGACCTTTGGCTTTGACCGTCTGGTGAATCCGGCGACGGAAGATTTGGGCGCCATTGTGAAGGAGATGACCGGCGGTTATGGCGCGGATGTCGTGATTGTCGCGGCGCCTGCGGCGGCCCCTCAGGAACAGGCGCTCGCCCTGGTGCGCAAACGCGGCACGGTCTGCCTGTTCGCCTCGCTGCCCGCTGGCAAGAGTACCATCGCCTTTGACAGCCGCCTGCTGCACTACGGCGAACTGCGGGTGGTCGGCACGAGCGACTCCACGCCGGAGCATGTCGCGAAGGCTGTCGAGATTCTGGGCCAGCCCAGCTTCCCGGCTGATAAGATTATCACGCACCAGTTGCCCTTCGAGGGCTTCAAGGATGCGATTGAACTGATGAAGAGCGGCGTCGCCCTGCGCGTCGTGCTGAAACCATAAGGCAAGGGCGACCAATTGGTCGCTCGTACAAATAAAGAATAATCTGCAAGGGCGACCCGCAGGTCGTCCGCAAGGAGAAAACGCAATGAATCTGAATTTAAAAGACAAAGTGGCGCTGATCACAGGCTCATCGAGCGGCGTCGGCAGGAAGATCGCCTTTGCTTTCGCGGCCGAAGGCGCGAAGGTCGTCATCAACTACCTCAAGAACGAGAAACTGGACTTTATCAAGGACGCGGATGCGGTTGTGGCTGAAATCAAGCAGACGTATGGCACGGAGGCCGTCGCGATTGCCGCGGACATGTCGGTCGAGGCGCAAATCATTGCGATGTTCGACACGGCCGCCGCCACCGTTGGCGCGGTGGACATCCTGGTGAACAATGCTGCGTATCTGCCCAAGGGCCCGCTTCAAAACTACACGGAGGCGGAGTGGAACTACACCTTCCAGGTCAATGTGACTGGCGCATTTACCGCTTGCAAAGAGCTCATTAAACGCTTGCGTGAACGGGGTGTAAAAGGTAAGATTGTCAACGTTGCTTCGCAGGCCGCGTTTTTCGGCTCGACCTCTGGTCATCTGCCGTATGATGCGAGCAAGGGAGCATTGGTATCGATGACGCGTGCGATTGCACGCGAAGTCGCAAAAGAGGGCATCAACGTCAACGCTGTCGCCCCTGGCATGGTGATGACCGAGATGGTGGCAAAACTTTGGGAAGAGCGGAAGGAACAATACCTCTCGCGCATTCCTCTTTATCGCATTGCGCAGCCGGAAGAGATTGCCAGTGTCATTCTCTTCCTGGCTTCGGACATGTCCAGCTACATGACGGGCACGACGCTCGACGTGACAGGTGGCTTGATGATGCGTTAAAAATATTACGAAAGGATACACACACGATGAGCAGTTCAATGTCGACGGGTACGCGCTTCAAATTGAGCGCAATGATGTTCTTGCAGTTTATCATGTTCGCAGTCTTTTGGGCAGCGCTTGCGCCTTATGTGACCAATCAAGGTGAAGCCTGGGCGTCGTGGAAGCCGTGGATCCTTTCGACAATGGCACTCGGTTCGTTGGCCTCGCCGCTGATGGGCATGTTCGCGGATCGCTATTTTAACGGCGAAAAGGTGCTGGCGTTTTCAAATCTGATCTGTGCGGGGATGCTTTTCATGACCGCGCGTGCGACCTCGGGGTTGGAAGTTTTTGTCTATCTGCTGATTGCCCTGCTGTTTTACATGCCGACCTGGGGTTTGACCGCAGCCATTGCCATGGCAAACAGTCCGGCTGAGCAGTTCCCGCAGATTCGTGTGTTCGGCACCATCGGCTGGGTCTCCTCCGTGTTGTTCGGGTTTGTGGCCATGCAGGTGTTTGCGGTTAAGATTGACGGAACCAATATTCCCTTCTATTGCGGTGCGGGTGCAGCGGTTGTTGCCGCCGTGGTCGCCTTGCTCTGCCCTGCGACACCTCCTAAGGGCAAAGGTCAGCCGTTCTCGGTTTCGGATGCTCTTGGATTGCGTGCGCTCTCCATGTTGAAGGACAAGAACTTTGCGGTCTTCATCTTTGTGACGTTGGTCGCCATGATCCCTTTCAATATTCACTTTGCCTTCCTGGGTGACTTCCTGTCATCCAAGGGCTTCCAGCAGGTGACCGCTGTGACGTACATCGGCCAGGCTGCGGAAGTCTTCTGCATGTTGCTGGTGACCTGGGCTATGCGCAAATTCGGCGTGAAGTGGTCGATTGTCGCTGGACTTGCTGCCTTGACGATCCGTTACGCCGCCTACTATTTCGCAGCAGGGGACATGACTTCGCTGGTCTATATCGGCATCTTGATCCACGGCGTCATCTTTGGCTTCTTCATCGTGGGTGGTCAGGTCTATGTCGGCAAGACCGCCTCTGCTGACATGCAGGGGCAGGCGCAGGGATTCTATGCGCTGATGGCCTTCGGCATCGGTTCGTTTATCGGCACGTTTGTGAATGATGCGCTCATCAAGTTTTACACCAAGCCGGAAGTCCTTCAGAATGGGTCGACCGTGCTGAATGGTAACTGGGGAATGGTCTGGCTCGTGACGCTCGTGTGCGCACTGGTCTGCTTGATCGTGATGACGCTCTTCTTCAACCCGAAGCGGGAAGAGAGCAAGTAAGGAGCATTCACTATGGCGAAGTATCTGGTCGGTATTGATAACGGCGGAACGGTTTCCAAGGCTGCGGTGTTTGCTGCGGACGGACGGGAGCTGGCTGTTGCAGGCCGGCCAGTTGCTTCGATCGTGACGGTTCCGGGCTGGAGCGAACGTGACATGAACGTGCTCTGGCAGGATACAGCGGCGGCGATTCGCGAAGCCGTTGAAAAATCCGGCGTGAATCCCGAGGACATGGCCTGTGTCACCTGCACGGGGCACGGCAATGGCCTTTATCTGATCGATGCGGACGGCAACCCCGTCCGCAACGGTATCTATTCTTCTGACGGACGTGCAGCAGCGATCATTGCAGACTGGAAGGCGCGCGGTATCGACGCGCAGGCGCTTCCCAAGACGGCGCAGTGCGTCTGGCCTGCGCAGCCGAATGCGCTCCTTGCCTGGTTGCGTGAGTATGAGCCGGAGTCGATCCAGAAGGCTTCCTCGCTCTTAATGGCCAAGGATTATACGCGCTTCAAACTGACGGGCAACATTGCGATGGAACTCACCGACATGAGCGGCACGAGTCTCATGAATGTGGTGACCGCGCAATACGATGACGCGGTTCTTGATATTTTTGGTATTCCTGAAATGAAGCGCCTGATGCCGCCCCTGGTGCAGAGCGCGGAAGTCTGCGGCACGATCACGGCGGAAGCCGCAGCGTTGACAGGCTTGAAGGTGGGTACGCCCGTCGCAGGCGGCATGTTTGATATTGATGCGTGCGGACTCTCCTCCGGGTGCATGGATGAACGGCAGTTTGTGATTGTGACCGGCACGTGGGGCAACAACCAATACATTGCGCACGAACCCTTGGTGGACAAGGGCTTGTTCATGACCTCCTGCTACAGCATCCCGGGCTGGTATCTGATGCTCGAAGGAAGTCCGACAGGCGCAGGGAATCTGGAGTGGTTCGTCTCGACATTCCTTGAAGACAAGAAGATTTTATTGAAGCAGGAGGGCAAGGGTTCTGTCCTGTCATGGGCAGACAGTGTGGTGGGCCTCTGTGACCCCAAGGAGACGGATCCGCTCTTCTTGCCCTTCCTCTATGGTGAAAATGTGGGCTATCCTGCAAAGGCCACATTCTTGGGTCTCGGGAGCCAGCATACGCGCGCCGAGATTTTACGTGCAGTCTACGAGGGCTGTGTCTTTTCGCACAACATGCACATGCAGCGCCTCTATGCGTTTCGCGAGAAGCCCGAGGTCGTCCGGATCACAGGCGGGGCAGCGCGCAGTGCGGTCTGGATGCAGATGTTCGCAGATATTTTCCAGGTGCCTGTCGAGGTGCCGGATGGCTCCGAACTGGGCGCGTTGGGTGCGGCGATAGCCGGTGCTGTCGCCACGGGGCTCTATCCGACGTACGAGGCCGCTATCACGGCGATGACGCGCATGGCACGGCGGTATGAGCCGAATCTGCTGCGTGCAGAAATCTATGCAACGCGGTATGCAGCCTACAGTAAGGCGTGTCAGGCGTTAAAGGCATTTTATAGTTAAGTAAGAGAGGAAGAAAGTTATGATGATGTTTCAGAACGTGGCAACAGGTTCGTTAATCGCGGCACTCGCGTTTGGCTTCACAGGATGTAACGAGAAACCGAAAACACCGGCCCCTGCAAAGGCGACGCCCGGAGTGAGCGCATTGAAGACACCGAAGCTCGCCTTTGACTTGACTGGCAAGTATACCAATCCGGATGGCATGTGCATCAAGGATGGTGAACTCTATATCAACATGAACAACATCACGTCCGGAAAACCGTCCAAGATTGTGAAGCTGGCCAAGGACGGACAGCTTGTGGATGTGGTTGAGCTTCCTGTTCATCCGAAGACAGGCGTGATCTGCGCGCTGGGTATTGTCTTTGCAAAAGACGGCAACCTGTATGTCAATGACAACCAAAATTTCGCAGGCAAGGGTCTTGGGCTTTCGCGCATCTTGCGTGTCGTGATGAAGGATGGGAAGGCCGAGAAGGTTGAAGTTGTTGCCCAGGGCATTAACGAGGCCAATGGCATTACGACCTTTGGCGATACGCTTTATGTGTGTGATACCAACTACGGCACAAAGGATGTGCACACCAGTGGCGTTTATCAGTTTGCGCTGAGCGAACTGAATGCAGAGACCCCGGTCCAGGTGACGGCGGGAGCCAAGGATCCCCACTGCGTTGGAAGCTTTACCACGACAGGCAAGTTTTCGGTCGGTGCCAACGGCATTGCTGCTGATGAAGAGGGCAATCTCTATGTCTGTAACTTTGGCGATGCCGTGCTGTGGAAGTTGACCTTTGACGCCGATCGTAAGGTCAAGCTCTTCAAGCCGTTCGCCGATTGCTCCAGGGCTGGCGTGGAGAGCCTGGATGGTCTGCAATATGATGGGGAAGGCGGACTTTGGACAACTGATTTCATTGGTAATGCCGTTGTGAAAATCGCTACGGCGTGCGGTACGGTGACGATTGTCGCGAAGAATGCGCCGAACAGCGGTGCAGGTGGCAAGCTGGTCTCGCCCTCTGAATGTATCCGCTTTGGCAACAAGGTCTATGTCTCGAATATCAATCTCTCCTTCGGGCCACACAAGGCCATCAAGGAAGAGACGATGTCGGTGATTGAACTGTAAGGCGTTTATGATCGACAACCTTTCACCTCGTGAAGAGGGGATCATCCAGAAGATCATGGAGAATCCCCGTATCTCGGTTGCGGAGCTGGCCAAGGATTTTAGCGTGTCAGAGGTGACGATTCGCAATGACCTCAACGACATGGCGGAACAGGGACTCATTGTCCGTACGCGCGGTGGCGGGCTGCCGGCCTTCCATCCCTCTATCCTGGAGCGTCAGCGTGTCAACCATGAGGGCAAGCTCAGGATCGCGAAGGCTGCCGCGGAGATGATTCACAGCGGTGATGAGATCATGCTGGTTGGTGGCACCACGACTTCGCTGATCCCGCGCTTCCTCTATGGCAAGCGCGATATCAAAGTGGTCACCAATTCGACCTTCCTGCTTCCGTATGCGCGTACGAACATGGGATTGAAAATCACCTTCACGGGCGGTGAGTTCCGTCCTGAAAACGAGGTGATGGTCGGCCCGACCGCCTTGCGTGAGTTGACGCAGTTCCATGTTTCAACAGCCTTCCTGGGCGCAGACGGCATCATGCCGGACAAGGGCGTGACTGCGGACAGCGTTGAGATTGCAGAGGTGGTACGGACCATGGCGGCGCAGGCTGAACGTCTGGTGGTCCTGGCGGATTCGTCGAAAACCTTACGCGCAGGGTTCGCCTACATTATGCCCCTTGAAAAGGTGCATACCTTCATTACAGATTCAGGCATCCAGCCCGAGGTGGCGAGTGCCATCCGCAAAGCGGGTGTCCAGATTATTACGGTTTAATAACAAACAAAAGGAGAAACAGAAGCATGAATAACTTTCTTGATTTTACAGGAAAGACAGCCCTTGTGACCGGCGCAGCCGGCGCAATTGGCAAGAGCGTTGCAGCCGGCTTGGCGCAGTGCGGTTCGCGCGTATTTATTACCGACCTCAAGAAGGAGGGCGTTGATGCGGCCGTGGCAGAACTGAAGCAGGCGGGTTATCAGGTTGAAGGCCTGGCAGCAGACGTGACGAACGAGGAACAGGTCAAGGCCGTCGTGGATGCAACCGCGAAGTGCTTCAATAACAAGATTGACATTCTCGTGAACGTGGCTGGCGTGGCGGGACAGAATGCGATTGAAGCCATTACTGAAAAGGAGTGGGATTTCGTCTTTGCTGTGAATTGCAAGGGGACCTTCTTCTTCATCAAGCATGTGGTGCCCTTCATGAAGGCTGCCAAGTATGGGAAGATTGTGAACTATTCATCGCAATCCGGTAAGAACGGTTCAGCCCTGCTCAGCCACTACAGTGCGGCGAAGGGTGCCATCATCAGCTTTACACAGGCGCTCGCATTCGAGTTCGCCAAGGACAACATCAATGTCAACTGCGTCTGCCCTGGCGTTGTGGACAACACCGGCGTCTGGACCTTTATGTCTGCCAACTATATCGAGAACATGAAGCAGGAGAAGGCGGAGGTCGTCAAGAAGTTCGCGGCGAAGATTCCGCTGGGACGTCTGGCCAGCATTGAAGATGTTGTCGATACGACTGTCTTCCTTTGCTCGTCCGCATCGGACTATATCACGGCACAGTCCCTTAACATCTCAGGCGGACGCCTGGCCCTGTAAACAGGACCAGAGTGTCAGTAAGTTTGGAAGTGTCACTATTTTTTTCGGAGAAAAAAATCATGGATTTTACAAAAGAGCAGATTGGAAAGATGATGGATCACGCGGTCCTGAAGCCCTCGATGACAGATGACGACATCCGCAAGAATGCCGCGATGTGCATTGCAAAGAAGGTGGGCGACCTCTGTGTGCGCCCGAGCGATACGGCGTTGGCTGCGTCGCTGGTGAAGGGCACGGGAACGACCGTAGCAGTTGTCGTCGGTTTTCCGCATGGCGCGAGCCGTCCGGAAGTCAAGGCTTTGGAAGCCAAGCTGGCGATCGAAGACGGTGCAAATGAACTCGACATGGTGATGAACATCGGCAAGTTTCTCTCAGGCGATTTTGACTGGGTCGTGCGCGATATCAAGGCTGTTGTCGAAGTGGCCAAGCCGAAGGGCATTGTGGTCAAGGTCATCCAGGAGTCCTGTCTGCTGACGCTGGAACAAGTGGCTAAGGCATGCGAGTTGTCGATTCAGGCTGGCGCGGATTTCGTGAAGACCTCCACGGGTTTCAACGGAGACGGTGCGACGGTCGAGCAAGTCGAAGTCATGCTGAAGACCTGCAAGGGCCGCGCGAAGGTGAAGCCGTCCGGCGGTATCCGCGACTGGGAACGTGCGGTCATGTTCGCGAAGATGGGCGTTGATCGTCTGGGCGTCGGCTCTGCCGACAAGATCCTGGATGGCGCGCCTGCAGGCGACGGATATTAAGCGTAAGGGTTAGGCCCTATAAAAAAGAGCCGTCTGCGAGATACGCAGGCGGCCCTTTTTTTTGAAGCAATCGCTTATTGGACGAACTTGCCCGGCCAACTGATCTCAGCATCAATCGGAATGGACGCGGAGGCGTTCCTGTCTGCCAGCGGAGCGACCGCATCAGCAGCCAAACACCAGTTCAGCGCGATCATCAGAATCGCGGCAAGCGATGCGAAGATGATGGCCGTGACGGTCAATCCCTTAGATCCTCCTGAGGCAGGTGCGCCGTAGGCTTCAAGGTCTGAGATGGGGGTCATCTGGATGCCGTCCACGGAGTCGCCAGAGGCAGCTTCGGCTGCAGCGGCTGCTGCTGCTGCATCGGGTGCGCCAGGACGGCGGATCTTCAAGGTCTTCTTCTGGGTGACGGTTGTCGAGTCCATTGTAGCCGGGGCAGCAGGTGCTTCTGTCGGGATAACGGAATCCGGGATGCGTGAAGTCTGGCGAATGTTGGTCGTTGGCGACTTCATAGCTGGGGGTGTCGAGGCTGGCCTGGCGGACGGCGGGGGAATGATGGCCGCTGTTGCAGACTTGAAGTTCGATGGAATGATCGGGGATGTCGACGATGCGCCAGGTGTTGCCAAATCAGTGGGGCGTTTCAGACGGATAGTCTTGGGCGCAGCGTTATCTGAAGGCGCGATTGGAATTGACGTCGAAACACCAATGGCTGAATCCAGGGAGATGCGCGATGTTTTGGACTTCGCGGCTTGAATCGTGGCCGCAACCTGAGAGGGGCTTGACGACACGCCTCCCGGAAGGATCTGTGCGGTTGTTGAAGGTGAAAGTGTGACGGGGCGCAACCGTACAGTGGCTGCATCGGCTGAGGCTGGCATGATCGGTGATATGGGCGAAGCTGCCCCGCTTGCTGCGGCGGCTGGCGGTGGGGCGATGGGTTTGAGTCGCACGGTGATAGGGCGTGGGGCTCCCGGCGCTGCCATCGGTGTGGCTTTCGGAGGGATAGTCGGTTGGGTTTGCTCGTCCATGATGAATCTCCTTTTTCGCTTAAACAGCCATGATTTCAGCTTCTTTGTTTTTCAACTCGGTGTCAATCTTTGCAATATGCAAATCAGTTGCCTTCTGCACTTCGACCAGTCCGCGGTCGCGTTCGTCCTCGGTCATCTTGCCGTCCTTCTGCAACGCTTTGATCAAATCGTTGCCCTCGCGGCGGACGTTACGAATGGAGACGCGCGCCTCTTCGGAGCGTGTCTTGGCAACCTTCACGATTTCCTTGCGGCGCTCTTCGTTCAACTCGGGGATACGTACGCGAATTAAACGGCCGTCGCTTTGAGGCGTGACGCCCAGGTTGGCGGCCAAGATAGCCTTTTCAATTTCACCCAGCACGGTGGGGTCATACGGGCTGATCGTAATAAGACGTGGCTCCGGAGTGGAAACGTTAGCAAGATCACGCAAACGCGTCGGCGTGCCGTAGTACGAAACTTGAACGCCATCGACCAATGCGGGTGAAGCCTTGCCTGTGCGCAGACCGCCAAATTGGTCCTTCAGCATGCGCATCGTGTTGTCCATCTTGACATTTGCGTCTTTTAAAACATCGCTGACCGTTTGCATAATCCTTCTCGTCCTCCTTATGCTGCTTAACCTTTGCTTGCACAATCACTCACCAATGTGCCGATCGTCTCCCCGCGAACAATTCGCTCAAGAGCCTCGTCATCAAAAAAGTCAAAGACAACAATGGGGATCTTATTGTCCATGCACAACGCGAACGCGGCAGAGTCCATGACCTTTAAACGCTTAGTCAGCGCATCTTCGTAGGAGACGCGATCATAACGTGTCGCGGTTGGATCAAGGTTCGGGTCTGCTGTGTAAACGCCGTCGACCTTTGTCGCCTTCAATAAAACTTCCGCGCCAATTTCACTTGCGCGCAAGGCTGCTGCGGAGTCTGTGCTGAAATAGGGGTTCCCGGTTCCGCCTGCGAAAATCACGATGCGCCCCTTTTCAAGATGGCGTAGGGCCCGGCGCTGAATAAAGGGTTCGGCGACCTTCTGCATGTCAATGGCTGTCTGCACGCGCGTATCCATGCCCAGTTGCTCCAGCGCGTTCTGCATGGCCAGACCGTTGATGATGGTTGCGAGCATGCCCATGTTGTCGCCGATCGTACGGTTCACGCCCTTGGATTGGCCCTTGAGTCCGCGGAAAATATTTCCGCCGCCCAGCACGATGCCAATCTGTACGCCCATCTTGGCTACTTTCGCAACACGCTTGGCCATGGAGGCCAAAATCGTTGGATCCAGGCACTCACCTGTCGCCTTGTTTCCGAGCACTTCACCACTCAGTTTGAGCAAAACACGTTTATATTTAAGAGCCGTACTCATGTCATAAAGCCTTTGTCTATGCTGTCTGTAAAAGTCTTCCGGAAAGCTTATGTCTTGTGACGATAAATAATGCGTCCCTTGGTCAAGTCATAGGGTGAGATTTCAAGCGTTACTTTGTCGCCCGCTGCGATCTTAATAAAGAACTTCCGCATCTTGCCAGAAATGTGGGCAAGAATTTCATGTCCGTTCTCCAGTTTCACTTTGTACATTGTCGCAGGCAGGACCTTTACAACCGTTCCAATCACCTCTATTGCATCATCACTCGGCATAAATCTCCGTTTCAGTTAATTACACGATAGACACAGTGAATAAGTGTACCACGCTTGCTGTGGATTGACAAGTCCCCGCAGACGCTTTTTTAAATGTTTTTTCGCCTCCGATAAAGCAACAAGCCACGTCCCCCGACGTGGCTTATGTGCTTACTGCTGAACGCAGTTTTACGCTTGAAGTGCGTATTGCCGTATTCACAGCTATGTCCAATTCCTGGCGTTTTATCAGGCAGAATCCTTATTTTAAGCCTGCCTGTAATGTTTTTGCCCTCAAAAGCTGCAATAACTGTATGTATTAACGCAAGGGGCGTGCCAACCTGGCACTCGGACAAAAAACGAAACGCATATTTGCCATTTTATGAGACTGGACGCAGGGCCGAATTATGGTATGCTTTACACGTGCGTGCGTTTTCGTTTAGACGACGTTTGGCTGAGAACAAGGGCATGCCTTAAACGGGTACATAAGTTAATCAGGGGGTGAGGATGGCATCGAAATTCTATGCAATCGCGGGCTTCATTCTCGTCGGGGGGGGGCACGTGTTGGCCTCCCAGTTCGTGCCGGAAAACCTGGCGCAGTCGGCGACGGTCACAGCCGATTCTGAGTTTCATGCAGGGCATGCCGCCAAATTCGCGGCGGACGGCAAGGTGGCCGACGAACTCGGAGGCCAGGATGTGCAGGAGGCCTGGGCCGTTGTCGGAAGTACGCATGCGAAGGGCGCGACCCTCACTTTCGAATGGAAAACCCCTGTTCAGGTGCGCGAGCTTCTCTATTTCGGGCGCACGGCATTCGCGCTGGATGAATGCTGGCGCGCATGCGAGGTCTTCTGTAATGACGAGACAACCGCGTGTGCCTCCGCCTCTTTTGAAATGAAACATGGCCCCCAGCGCATCACGCTTCCCGAGACGCGGACCGTCACCAAGCTCCGGCTTGCGTTTAAGCAGGGGGGCGGCAATCCCGGCGCCGCAGAAGTGATGATCTTCCCGCAGGGGGTCACGCCAGCTGAGTTTGACAAGCTTGTGCGCTGCGCGTATGCGAGCGCGCTTTCGAAAAGCGAAGCATCCCGGCAGACAGCTGAAGCCTTGCGCAAAGGGAAGCTGGGCTTTGAGTCGCTCGTCCTGATCAAACGCAGGCCCCTCAACCCCTCGCACGTGTATACGTATCATGTGGAAGGACTGGGGCAGGGGGGCGGGCTCTATCGCCTCAATGTCACGGATGACACCTTGACCTCTTTGGTGGATGCCTCGGAGGGCGTCATCCTCGATTGCCAGGTGTCGTATGACGGGAAGCAAATCCTCTTCTCCTGGAAACGCACCATGCAGTCCCCCTTTGAAATCTGGCGGATCAATGTTGATGGGACCGGACTGGAGAAGGTGGTAGCCGAGAAGTCAAACAACATGAACGCCTGCTGGCTGCCGGACGGCGGGATCGCCTTCATGTCTGACCGCAAACCCGCATTCGCCTATTGCTGGACCAGTACCTCGCCTGTGCTTTTCCGTGCGGACCGCGACGGAAAAAATGCGCTTCGTCTCTCTGCGAATTACCTGACCGACTTTACCCCCTCCATCATGACGGACGGGCGCATCCTCTTTAGCCGCTGGGAGTATGTTGACCGTCCGGCCATTCCCATCCAATCGCTTTGGGCGATCAATCCGGATGGGACCTCCCTGGCCGGCGTCTTCGGCAATCGCGTGCTCTGCCCGGCGACCTTCATGGAGGCCCGGGATATTCCAGGCACAGCCGGAAAGATCCTCTGCGTGATGACGAGCCACAACGGCCCCTGCCGCGGTGCGATCGGCTTGCTGGATCTGACCAAAGGCGGCAATGCGCAGGAGGCCATCACGAATTTAACGCCTGATGTGCGTGTGGGGAAAGTTGCAGATGCTGGCGCAGGTAATGCCATGCGCGGACCGTATGAAAGTCCCTTCCCCTTGGACGACACCTATTTTCTGGTCTCCAAACAGGGCACGGTCTTGCTGCGGGACTACAAGGGGACCCTGGATATCGCGCTTCGCAGCCCGGAACGCGGTGTGGGATTCTACTCGCCGCAGCCGATCCGGCCGCGCGCGATGCCGAAGACGCCCCGCCCGTACCGCGTTGAAAAAAACGCAGCGCCATGGGCTGATATTGTCATGCACAATGTCGCGATCGGACTGGAAGGCTTTGTGAAGCCGGGCGAGATCAAGCGCCTTGCGATCGTGCAGGAGATGGAAAAGGATATTCGCGCGGATACCTCGCGCCGTCAGTTCGGCTTCCAGTTCCCGGTTGTCTCCTGTGCAGCGACCTACGCGCCCAAGCGGGTCTGGGGCTTTGCCACCGTGGAGGCCGATGGCTCGGCGCATTTCCTGGCTCCTGCCAATGTGCCGATATACTTCCTGCCGCTCGATGCCGAAGGCCGCGCCGTCCAGCGCATGCGCACCTTTACCCATTTCATGCCCGGCGAAAAACAGAGTTGCATCGGCTGCCACGCCGACCGCAACTATGTCTCGCCGACCATGATCACGAGCGGCGGACGCTCAATCGCTGCCTCACGTGCGCCAGAAAAACTGACCCCGCCATCCTGGGGCGCTGAAGATGGCTTCAGCTTCCCGCGGATTGTCCAGCCTGTGCTGGATAAGCATTGCGTGAAGTGTCACAACGGCGATGCGCCGGACTCGCCCGCCCCCGAACTCACAGGTGACCGCACCGATTTCTTTAATGTCGCTTATGAAAATCTGGCCCGGCTGGACAGCATCTCCGCCTCCAAGAATACAGACTATTGGGGCCCCAACAAGGGCAAGGGGAATCCCTATACGTCCTGGATTACCACGTATAATGGATGCGAGGCGAACATCTTGAAGATCCAGCCGAAGAGCTGGGGCTCCCCTGTCAGCAAGCTGGCGGCGGTGGTGGTTTCCGGACATCCCGGCACCAATGGAACCAAGCGCGTGGAGCTGTCAGCCGATGAGAAGCTCAGAATCCTGATGTGGATCGACGTGAACGTGCCCTTCTATGGCACCTCCCAGTCGCAGCAGACGAATCTCCCCGGATGCCGGCGAGTCTTGCCTGCCAAATTGGATGAAACCTTGAAGGAGATCGCTGCGCGTCGCGGCTTCGAATTGCCGGAGACCTTCTATGTGCGCCTCGATCATCCGGAGAAAAATCCTTTTTTAGCCGTTCCTTTGGCGAAGAAACAGTTTGCATCAAAGGAGGACCCGGACTATAAACGGATCCTTGCTTGCTTTGAAAATGTACAGGAGGAACTCGCGAAGCGTATTGAAGTTGATTACCGAAAGGTGATAGAATCTTCCGAAGTCCAAAGCTACTAAGGACAGAACGAGATATCTTATAACAGGAAAAAAATGAATAAATGGTATTTAGCATTAGGTGTTGGATGTGCTGTGTTGACAGCGTCGGTCCATGCGGGAGGTTTGTCGACGAACCTCCTGGAAAAGGCCCAGCTCAAGCAACTGGATAAGAACCGGAATAATATCCTCGACTATAAGGAGCTTGATGGACTGCCCAAGGCACAGTGCGAGGCCGCCTTGGATGCGTATGACGTCAATTCGGACGGTGAAATAACCGCAGCCGAACTGGAACGCGTCCCGAGGACAAAGGAAAGCATGGAAAAGGAGGCCAAACGGCTACAGCAGGAGAAGCAGAAGCAAGCTGCCGCCAAACAGCAAGTCGCGAAGAAGCCTGAGCCGAAGAAGGCCGAACCGAAGAAGGCCGAAGCAAAGAAGCCTGACCCCAAAAAGCCTGCGCCGAAAAAACCCGCTCCAAAGCCCGACCCTAAAAATCCCGTTAAGAAGTAAGGGTCTGTTGTCTGTGCCGAATGAAGGAGAAACCGATTGATGAAGTTTTTTTTTGTGATCTGGATGGCGATGGGCATGGTGTCTGCCTTTTGTGTGGCTGAGGGAACAGTCGTAGGCGACGGAGAAAAGCGCATCGCCATCTCTGACCTTGATCTCGGACAGATGCGCGTGGGCTATGGGAAGCCCCTTGCCAATCAGTCTCTTGGCGGTGGCCTGCTCTCCATCAACGGTGTGGCGTTCAAGACAGGCATTGCGACGCACGCGGTCAGTGATTACTACCTGGCGCTGGATGGCAAGGCCATGAGCTTCCAGGCGATTTGTGGTATCGATGATGATTCGCGCCATGCAAAGGCGAGCGTCCGGTTTTCAATTGCTGCGGATGGAAAAACCGTCTGGACCAGCTCTGTGATGAAGGGCGGCATGCCCGGTGCGTCTGTTCAAATTCCGCTCGCAGGCGTCCGACTCCTCCGTTTGTCCGTGGATGACGCTGGAGACGGCATTTCATCCGATCATGCGGACTGGGCTGATGCTTCAATCGTTTATCGGGGCGAACCGCCCGCCGCCATCGCTCCCCCGCAACCACCGCTCCGCTGGACACTTGGATCAGGCCACACGACGCGCTCAAAGATACCGGACACGAATGTGCCGCATCGTGATTTTATCGAACAAGGCGGACGTCGCGCGGGCCAGAAAGTCTGGTATACGATCAACTCGGATTGTACGCTCACGATTGAACGTGACCTGGTTTGGCCCTCGTTGCGCATTCTTCCAAACGATACGCATGGCAGTTTCATCCGCCACTACGGCGTTGAGGCTGAACCGAAAATCACAGTTGATGGCGCCCCGCTTGGCCCTGTCAAATACACGGAAGCGTTGCTCGATGGCACCCTTTCGTTTATCGGATCCGCTCAGTCGATCCATGTCAAACGCGTCACCTTCCCGTGTTTCGAAAAATATGCCGCCCTTGATCGCTGGACCCTTGTGAACTCCGGTTCCCGTCCGGTTACGATTGCCGTGGTGCCAATCGCCCTCAGCGCTGAGCAGAAGGGCCCTTACGGCATCAATGTCGCTGAGGTCTCCTGTGATGCGCCGGCAACAGCGCGCCTCGAACCTGGGAAGTCGCTCACACTAACGGTTTTCTTTTCCGCTCGCCCCAAGGAGTCCGCTGCTGTTCCCCTCGATGCGGAAAAAGAGGAAAAGGGAAGACGTGAATTCATCAGCCTACTCAATGACACGCTGGTCCTTGAGACGCCAGACCCCATGCTCAACCGTGCCTTCACCTTCGCCAAATGGCGTGTCGCGGAAGCCATGAATGACACCCGTGGCGGACTCATGCTCGCCCCGGGCAATCTCCGCTATTATGCCGCGACGTGGTGTAACGACAATGTCGAATATGCCGGCCCCTTCTTTCCGTTTCTCGGCGAAGCGGGCGGCAATCAAGGGTCGCTCAATGCTTACCGGCAATATATGGCCTTCATGAAACCGACCTATCAGCGCATTCCCTGTTCCATCGTTGCAGAAGGCACGTCCACGTGGGGCCCCTTCGACCGCGGGGATGCTGCGATGTACGCCTATGGCGCCTCCCGTTTCGCGCTGGCGCTGGGGGATCGCGCCATTGCTGAGGAACTCTGGAAAGGGATCGAATGGAGCCTCGAATACTGCAAACGGCAGCAGACTCCTGAAGGGGTCATCGCCTCTGACAAAGACGAGCTCGAAGGCCGTCTTCCCGCAGGCAAAGCCAACCTGACAACAGCCTCCCTCTGTTATGGGGCCCTCCGCTCCGCAGCGGATCTTGCGCGATCACTTCAAAGGGTCGCAATTGCAGCCGAATATGACCAGCGTGCCGATGTCCTTGCCGCTGCCATTGAAACGTATTTCGGTGCCACAGTCGAAGGCTTTAGCACGTATCGGTATTATGACGGTAACACGAAATTGCGCTCATGGATCTGTATGCCCTTGTCCATGGGCATTTTCACCCGTAATAAGGCCACCATTGATGCGCTCTTCTCGCCGCGCATGTGGACGCCTGATGGGCTCGCTTCCCAGTCCGGGGATAAAGTCTTTTGGGACCGTTCGACCCTGTATGCGCTGCGTGCTGTCTTCCAGGCAGGTGAAACAACCAAGGCCCTTGATTACCTGACGCGTTATACCCAGCGCCGTCTGCTCGGTGAGCATGTGCCCTATGCTGTCGAAGCCTTCCCGGAAGGCGGTCAAGGTCACCTTGCCTCCGAATCCGGACTCTACTGCCGCATCTTTATCGAAGGCCTTTTCGGAATCCTCCCGACAGGACTGAATACATTCCGCTGCACCCCGCGTCTTCCTGACAACTGGCCGTCTATGTCGCTCAAGCACATCAAGGCATTCGGTGGAGACTTCGATATGATCGTCACGCGCGCGGATGCCAAGCTTCGCGTCCAGGTGATCCAGTCCGGCCATTCGCTCTTCGATCACGTGCTCACCCCCGGGGACGCCTGCGAAGTGATCGTGCCTCAGCCGGACAGGAATAAAAAGTAGGATTGTTTGGAAAAGTCGAATCAACTGGAAAACGAAGGGATTGTTTATGAAGTGCAAAAAACTCTTTCCGCTGCTCATGTTGGCCAGTGTCGCGATGGCGGCTGAACGACCGAATATCCTCTGGCTGACCAGCGAGGACAATGCCTACAACTCATTGGGGTGTTATGGAAACACGCTTGCACGGACGCCCAACTTGGACGCCTTGGCAAAGAGGGGTATCCTCTTTGAGAACTGCTACTCTATGCCAGTCTGCGCGCCATCGCGCTTCACGATCATCACGGGTATGTTTCCGACAACCTGCGGACCGGCCCAGCACATGCGCGCCAGCGGAAAGATTCCCGCCTGGCTGACCGGCTTCCCGAAATATCTGAAAGAGGCTGGCTACTATACCAGCAACAATTCAAAGACCGATTACAACTCGCCGCTGATTCAAAAAGCAGACTCCTTCTGGTGCGCAAACAGCGCTCAGGCAAGCTGGAAGGATCGCACGCAAGCGACGATGCCCTTCTTCAGTGTCTTCAACCATACAGTCTGTCATGAAAGCTGTCTCTTCCCTGCGGAAAAGAAGTTTGATTTCTCGCCGACTGACCCTGCCTCGGTCCGCGTGCCGCCCTATCAGCCGGATGTTCCTGAGATCCGTCAGGACATCGCCCGCGCCATGGACTGCATCACGGAGATGGACCGCCAGTGCGGCGAGAAGCTGAAACAGGTGGAGGCTGCCGGGCTTGCAGAGAATACCATCGTCTTTTATTACGGAGACAATGGCGGTATCACGACGCGTACCAAGCGCTTTCTGCAAGACAGCGGAACGCATGTCCCGCTGATCATCTACTTCCCGCCGAAGTGGCAGCATCTTGCGCCCGCAGCGCCAGGCACGCGTATCAAGGAGGTTGTGCACTTTGTTGATTTTGCTCCGACGGTTCTCTCCATTGTAGGGCTTGAGATTCCCAAGTATATGCAGGGACGCGCCTTTGCCGGCAAGGCCAAAGCGCCTGCGCGCGAATATGTCCACTGTACGCGCGACCGCATGGATGAACGGTACGACATGGTGCGTTCGGCTGTCAGCGAACGCTATCTTTACATTCGCAATTTCCGTCCCGATCTGCCATACGTCCAACTCCTCCACTATAAGTTTCAGGCACGCGATTATCAGGCCTGGGCACGCTTGGCAAAAGAAAACAAACTGACGCCTCAGACCGCGCTCTTTTGGGGACAGAAGCCGTCTGAAGAACTCTATGACAAGCAGGCCGATCCGGACTGCATGAACAACCTTGCTGCAAAACCGGAGTGCCAAGAAACCTTGGAAAAGATGCGCAAGGCTTTGTGCGCGTGGATGGTTGTCTGCAATGACAATGGCCTCTTGCCCGAGGGCGCGGCTTATGAGGGCTATGAGGCTTCTCGACAGGCAGGCGCTTTCTCAGCAGAGCAAGCCTTGGCAATCGCGATCAAGGCTTCAGATCGCAAGGTTGAAAATCTGCCCGAGTTTATACGCGTCCTTTCAGAGGACAAGCGTGAGTATATGCGCTGGTGGGCCGCACAAGGGTGCGCAATCCTGGGCAAGGCATCAGCCCCAGCCGAAGCCGCTCTGCTGAAGGCCGCAAAGGAAGACGCCTCTGGCGCTGTGCAGGTGGCTGCCGCAGACACCCTGCGTCAATTGGGACGCACAGCGGAAGCAATTGAAACACTTCGCCGCTGGTTTGTCCAGCAGGAGAATTCGGTCTATGCGTTACACGCTGCGAATGTGATTGATCGACTCGGGGAGGCTGCACGTCCGCTGCTGCCCGAGATCAAAGCACGTGCAGAGGGAGTCACAGGAAAGAAGCAGAAAAAGGGCGGGGGTGAAAATTATTCCGTCCGCATGGCAAACACCTTGCAGGATGTGCTCACGGGCAAGAAGGAACGTCTCGTCTATCCCAAAGCCGAGTAATGATCTCACCGCCTTGTTGCCAATCTTTTCAGTGGTTGTCAAAATCATTGTACTTGGCACCGATCTTTGGAGCCGCAAGAACCTCCAGTGCTTCTGCTTTACTGGATACTTCTCCTCAATCCATTGTACAGACAGCAACTCGGGCTAGTTGATTGAAAGGTAATCGCCTTCCGTGCTGGCCGCGACCGGCACGCCTCTGAGCGGCTATAGGATCGGACGGGAGGGTTGCGGACCGACGACTGGTAGTTCTGCATGGCCGCGTTTCGGCGGATGCGTTCACTCGCCCGAGACGAGGAGGACGCCCTGGCAGGAGCGGATCGGAACCAAGCAGGATCCGTCCGGCAGTTTTTTCACTGGGATGGGGCCGTCGCCGCCGTACGCCTTGGCGCCCGGCACGCGGAAGACGAGTTCGAACGACGCGGGCTTCGCGTCCTCGGGGTCGTCCGCCGCAGTCACGAAGAGCGCCCGCGCTGTGCAGGCGGGGTCGCGCGCGGACATCTCGCCCACGAGGAGCGGCGCGCCGTTCGAGGCGCGCACCCCCTTGAAGAAGCCGTTGTCGAGCGCGACGGGGAAGGCCACCGGCTCCTTCGGGTTGCTCGGCGACCCGCGCTGGAAGCCGACGAAGTGCGTGGCCGTGGACCTGAACTTCATGTACTCGGGCCCGAGGCGCTTCAGTTCGGCGTTGAGCTTCTTCAGCTTCGCGTACTGCTCCGTCTGCACGCCCACGGCGTCGAGCACGTTGTTAGTCCACCAGCCCTTGCACCAGCACGCCCACGTGATCGCCTCTGCGCCGAAGCTCATGGCGGCGCAGGCTTGGAAGCGCAGGCGGTTCTCGCTTGTGGGCTGCTGGCCCTCGCGCGAGTTCACCTGGGGAATGTACCAGAACCGACGTCCTGAGCGGCGGCAGGCGTCCGCTACGAGGATGAAGTTATCGTAGCACTTCGAGAGGAAGCTGTCGAAGTCTGCGTGCGCGACGTAGGGGTAGAAATCGTACGAGATGTAGTCCAGCGGCACGTGGCGGCAGTACTCAGCCACGTGCTCCGCGTAGGTGGTGGTGCCGAGCTGGTTGACGGTCTGCTTGCCCGTGTTCTGGACGACGCTCGCGTAGTTCGGATAGAGGTTCAGGTAGAGGGGCACGCCCGGCAACTCGCGGTTCAACTGGCGCACGACCTCGCCGTAATACGGGAAGTCGAGCGCGGAAGGTTCGTCGCCGATGTCGACTGCCCAGATCGCTGGGTGGTCCGTGAACGCGGCCGCGCCCTTCGAGTAGACGTCGGGCGGGTTCTTCTCCCGCAACTTGCCGGCGCTCTCTCCGTCGCCGCCCCACCAGCCGGGCACAACGCCGTTGACGATTGCGCCCACACCGTGCTTTGCGAAGAGGTCGAGCGTGGCGCGGTCGTCGGCACCCACGCCGGCGATGAAATCCACGCTGCAGTCCCTGATCGCCTTTACGTGCGCTTCGGTTCGCGCGTTCGCCTGCAGGCAGTAGGCGCCGATGAGCAGTTTCGAAGAGTCCATGCGCGGTGCCGTCGCACAGAGCGCGCAGGTCGCACAGACGGCAGCGAGTGTGCAGGCGGTCGTTCTCTCGGTTCGGTTCATGTTGTCCTCCGGAGGTCTTCCGTTCGTGTTCGCGGGATTGTTCTACCAGAACGTTTAATGGAGGTTCGTTGTCTTTTTCTGGGATACGAACCAAGTTGTTTTGATTATTGCTGTTTGGGTTTTCAAATACAAGCGAAATGTGAGGATTCTGAGCAAATTGAAAGCTGTCGTTCGCTTTTTATAGGGATTTCCGTGATTAGGCCAAGGGTGCACTAATATGGGCGGTCATGTCCCTTACGTCCCTATCGTCTCTCGTGTCCCTGCCCCTTATGCCTGACATGACTCACAGAATGTCTTGATCGGGCAATCTGTGCACCTTGGATTGCGCGGGGCGCAGCGGGTCTGGCCAAAGGAGACGAGATAGGAGTTCCAAGTCTTCCAATACTTTATCGGAAGAATTTTTCGTAGCGCCATCTCGGTATCGTAGGGGGTCTTGGTCGTGATGAGGCCGAGACGGTTGGTGATGCGGTGCACATGCACGTCCACGCAGATGCCTGGCTTGTCAAAGCCCAGTGCCACCACGAGGTTGGCGGTCTTGCGTCCCACACCCGGCAATTCGCAAAGCTCTTCAACCGTGCTGGGCAACACGCCCCCGAATTTCTCCTCCAACACATAAGGCAGCTCTTTCAAATGACGCGCCTTGTCCCGGAAGAAACCGACAGGATAGATGAGCTTCTCCAGTTTATCCTGTGAGATCTTCTTCAAATCATCGGGTGTCATGACGTGTTGGAATAGACGTCCGCAAGCTCCGGCTGTGCACGCATCTTTGGTGCGCGCACTCAGGATGGTCCCCACTAAGACATGGAAAGGATCATTCGTCTGCGCAGCGACCAGTTCAATGATCGGCGCATGCGTTGACTCATACGCCTTTTTGAGCAATTTGTTAACTGCAGGTATGTCAGATGTTGTCATAATGGAATAGAAAATGTGGCGCGCCACTGCCTTTTATTTGACCTCTCTTTTTGTAAATGATAAGGTGTGGCTTGTTTTTTGATTATTCCATAACGCAGGAAGGATGGCAATCCTTCTCGTATGGTATAATGTATGGCCGGAGCCGCCTTCGGTTCTTCCACCTCCGCCAAGGCTACGGCGGATAAAACGGCGTCCAGGCAAGACTGAAAAAATGTTTTACGCGAAGATCGCAATGAGAGGTGCTTGCACGGAAAGCCCCCGCAAGTGGCTGAATACAGCCGGGGCTTATCTCGTGCAAGCACCCGAGTGGCACGCATTGACTCTGGGTGAAGGACGAGCTGTGCCTCCCGTGTATCCACGGGCTTGCGCAGGACAACAAGTATGCGCAGAGCACAAACGTATACGCGCAGTGCGAACGCTCACTTGAAGCCCGCTCCGGCAACCGCCGGACGGGAGCGATGAGCGCAAGCGAAAGAGCGTCACTCCGTCCTTCACCCAAATAGCGTTCTTTGCGAAAAAGCATCAAGATTTTAAGTTCAATCAGAGAAGAGAAAAAAATGAAAAAAATGATTAGTTTGCTTTGTTTTGGAATCTTACTCGCCTCCTTGAGTTTTGGGGCGACAGACATTGCTGTGTTGAAAGAGCAATTCAAAACAGCGCCGTTTTGTTTGAAGAGTCAGCCCCTTTGGCACTTAAATGGCGAATTGACCCAAGAGGGCATCGAGCAGCAACTGAAGGCGTCAAAGGAACAAAGTGGCTTTTCAGGCGTTGCGCTCCTGCCGGTCACGGAGACGAAGCCTGACTATCTGTCGGACGGCTATTTTAAACAGTACGGCAACATCTTGGCGGCCTGCCAGAAGTTGGACATGAAGGTCGTCCTCTATGATGACATTAATTTTCCAAGCGGTTCAGCGGGTAAGCAGATGCGCGAGAAGTTCCCGGAGCATCTCGCTTCACGCCTCGACATGGCGTCGTCAACCGTAGCAGGTCCAACCAATTGGCAGTCCGCCCTGCCGGAAGGTTTTTTTATGGGCGCGGTCGCCATGAATGAGAAGACAGGTCAGCGGATCGATATCAGCGAAAAGAAAAACGGAAACAAGCTGGAATGGGCTGCACCTGAGGGCGAATGGACAGTCATGCTCTTTACCTGTGTGCGCGCACGGTCGTGTGTGGATTATCTGAATCCGGAATCTGTGGATGCTTTCTTGTCGCTCACGTTGGATGAATACGCCAAACGCTTCCCAGAATATTTTGGAAAGACAATCACGATGACATTCTTTGATGATGTCAATGTGCGGGCCAATGAACGACGGAGTTGGACCCCCAATTTCAATGAAAAATTTCAGAAGTGTTATGGATTCAGTCCGGTTATCTATTATCCTGCCCTTTGGAAGGACATCGGTCCGGAAACCGAAGCTGCGCGCGTGGCGCTCTTTAGCTTCCGCGCACGGTTGCTTTCGGAGGGGTATCCCAAAAAAACGAATGAGTGGTCCAAGAAACATGGTATTGGCGCATCAGGGCATGCCATGGGGCAGTATCATCCCCAGCCCACGTTTCTGGGCGGCGACCATATCCGCTTTTATGAACACTGTGACATTCCGATGATTGACTCGATTCACTATTACGGTCATGGACGTCCTGGCTTCAAACTCACCAGCTCCGCATCCGCCAGTTATGATCGTCCGCTGACCGCGGTGGAGATCTATGGCAACTACGCAAAGTTCGATGCAGCGATGCTCTATCGCTCAGGACTGGAACTCTTTGCGCGTGGAGCCAATTTCTTTTTACCGCATGGCATGTGGTATGTGCCGGAGAAGATGCGCATCAAGCCGCTCATCTCCCATTTCAACCCGGAGGTCGGACCCAAACTCGCCACGTATAATGAGTGGGTCGCGCGTTGCTCGCTCTTGTTGCAAGGCGGACGTCATGTGGCGGATATCGGGGTGCTCTATCCCGTCGCGGCGATGCATGCGCATGCACGCATGGATGCGGTGGTCGATCAGCCGAAGGTTGTAGGCAATGTGCATCCAGGACTCTATCTGCCCCCCACGACAGATCTAAATGAAATCAGCGACTGTCTGACAGGCGAACTGCGGCAGGACTTCACCTTTCTCCATCCCGATATTTTGGACAACCGCACAACGATCAAGGGCAATGTGCTTCGCTTAGATAACGCAGTCAATTTTGAGGAGTATCGTGTCGTGATAGTGCCGTCTATGCGCGTGATTCATGCCAGCAATGCGAAGAAGCTGCAGGCCTTTTGCGAAGCGGGCGGCAAGGTGATCGTGACGGGCCAGGTACCGTGCAAGTCAGCGGAGTTCGGCAAGGATGCCGAAGTGGTCGAGGCCTTCAAACAAATCTTGGATCAGCACAAGAAGAGGCAGGCGTATTTCATCCAGACCTTTAAAAGCGAAACACTGGGCGTGGCCCTTCAAGATGCGCTTCCGGCACCGGATGTGCGCTTCGCGAAAAAAGGTGAGGGTGTTGCAGAGGCGAATCCCGTTCAAAACGCGTTACAGAAGACCGAGTCAAAAGGCAAACAGGTCGAAGGTATGGTGTCGTATCTGCACAAGGTCAAGGATGGACGCCAGATCTATTTTGTGGCCAACTCCACGGACAAGCCCTTCAGCACGGAACTGACCGTGCGCGGTCACTACGAGATGCATCTGTGGAATCCGCATGACGGAACCATGGCACTCGCACAAAGCGAGCGTATCACAGAAAAGGGGGAGCCCTGTACGCGGGTGAAGCTCGATCTTCCTTCTCTCGAATCGCGCTTCTTAATCGGACTATAGTTTTTGTATCTTCTCAAGTGTGCCGCCTGTAAAGTAGATAGGGGCGTCCGAGAGCGGGAGCACGCAGGTGTTGTCTGTGAGCGGCACCATCTTGTTCTCGCCCGTATGCGAAGTGAAGGTGATCTCCTTTTTCGAGAAGGTCAAACGGTATGAGCCCGCTTTTTTATAAGCCCAGATCGCGCCTGCCATGCGTCCGTCCGGCTGCTTCCACTGGGGATGGTAGAGGGCGTTGTCAGCCGACTTCCATGGCCGGTCAAGCGTGATGGAGCCAGGCGGACGCATCGCGATGAGTGTCTTGTATGCAGCATAGCCTGGTTTAGGTGACAGGTCGCTGTGTACGAAGCCGAAATGGCTCTCCTGGTCGAGGGGATCTACTTCCGGTGCTTGGAACTCATACCAGAAAATGCGCTCCACACCGCATTGAAGAGCTATGAGATTGGCGCGCGGAATCATCTTAGCCTGCTTGGCCTCGCTGTTGCCGCGCTGTCCACGTTCAAACAAGGCGGAGACGATCACCGCGCCTTTGAGATCACTGTTGAACGCGTAGACTGCTGCTGCGGTCCCAGTGTAGCTGTTATGCGTCCCGGCGAGAAGCGGAATGAAACGGTCGCCCTCCTTAAATTTGTGGGGCTTCAAAAAGCGTTCGGCCTCGACGCTCTTCTTTGCGCCGGGCAAGGCTTGTGCAGGTCCGACATACGCGACCTGCATCTTCTCGGGGATGACGCCCTTCTTGTACCACCACGCCTCCACACCGATGCGGAGCTGGTCACGGAACGCTTCGCCATACGCCTTTGACTTCTGCCAAGTGCCGTCGGGCTGCCGCTTCATCGGGTCCCAGATCGGCATGCCGCCATACTCGATGAGGACGCCGCCTTTGCGTACAAACGCAAGGAGCTTGTCAAAGCCGTCCTCAGGAAAATCCTCATCAAACGGCAGCACAATCGCGTCTACGCTGGAGGACTCTATTGCTGCAAAAAGCGCCTCAAGGGTCAGCCGTTGTATTTGAGCATTGGCGGGGCATTCGTCTTTCAGCAGGTCATCAGCTGGCGCGGAGGTCTCGGAATAGGAGGGGTCATCGATGACAGCAATGCGCCAGGGTTCCTTCCGGTCAGGGCTGAGAGCCTGCAATCCGGCTTTGAGTATGCCGGGGGCTTCTACGCGATTTTTCTGTGTGGGCCAGCCGATCTCTGTGATCCAGAGGGGCTTCTTCACGTCGCCATATTTTTTCATCAGCGTCTTCAGCTCCGTCAGTTGCGCCTCCAACCGGGTCTCCGGAACAGCGGGGTGGCTGTAGGGATGGACATTCATGATATCAAAATAGGCCGCGCCGCCGCACTGATAGAGCTTCTCGATAAACGGCATCGGAACGCCTGCATAACCGCCCACGGCTACTGTGAGTTTGGGGTTGACGGACTTGATGGTCTCATAGCTCTTCTTGAGCAGGACAAAATAATCGTCCGCGTTGGCATTCTTCCAGAAGCCTTCGAGGTTCTGTTCGTTCCAGACTTCCCAGACCGGCAAGCGGTGCTGATAGCGCGTCACCGTGTTGCTCACATATTTTCCCCAGAGGTCAAGATGCTTGAAGGCGGGGTTGGCGAAGGAGATGCTGTAGTCCAGGATGGGCAGCATCTGGATGCCGGCTTGTTCCGCGTGGGTGATCACGGTGTCCAGGTGGTCATAGCTCCAGGAGTCCGGATTTCGCTGGATGCCGCTCCAGTCAAAGTCCGAGCGCACCCAGCCCAGTCCTACTTCGCGTATCAGTTTCAGCTCCTCCTGATGCGTCTTAAACTCCCCGCCCCGTGGCAGGTGCGCACAGACGCCATACGGATTGGCAGCTGATTGCTGGGCATGCAGAGCGGTTGAGACAGCTACGGCAAATAAACAAATAAAAGAATAACGCATACGAAGTACTCCCCTCAATTCAGTGACTAATTTCGGCTAGGATACTAAAAGTGAACCTTCTTGGCAATGACGGTCAGCCATTCTAGTTAGGGATAAGACCGCCGCCTGGCCGGGTCGCGAGCAAACGGCGGAGTAACTTATTGACATGATGAACAGGATTTAGAGGATTGAAAAATGTTTACCATGCTCTCGGTCATTGACGAAAAGTGATACTGGCAGAACAAAAAGGAATCTGATAATAACCATAAAATGTTAATGTTTAGCAAATGCGGTCTTTCTAATTGGTCTGGGAGATTGCGAAGACAGTGTCTGCGCAATTGGAGGCCAGGATGAAATATGCAGAGTTGCCTACAAACGCGTCTGGTGCAATCATCCAGACACTGTCTGGACAATCCGTGTTTGCCTCCCAGTACCTGACAGCGTTACCAAATGAAGGAACCCTTCGCAATGAACTTCGCACAACACAGCGTGCCTTAGCGCTAAGAGGAAAACAGCATCCTGAATAATTGTAGCCTCATCCATGATGAGCCGTGAGTATGGCTTTCAAACCATGATGGCTCATTGACGTTGAGTGAGATGAGAGAAGAGATCGAATGTCATACGTTTAAATGCGACCCTTCTGCCCTTACAAGGCAATCTCCCGCAATGCAAGATGCCATGGAATAAACGAAAACGCAACGCCTATGACGCCCAAAAGGAAGATACACCATGCCAATGTTCTGCCATCATGCCACCCGCTCGTGAGGATACCGATGACGCCAGCGATCGCCGGCACCACTCCGAACAGCACAAGATCGTCAGTTTGAAATGGAAATTGACTTGTGGTTCCCGGACGTAATACGATTGCTGCCGCGTAGTAGATAGCGGCGCCCCAAGTTGGCAGATGTAGTCGCTCACTTTTCATTTTTTCTCGCCACCGCCTTGTAGTCGCTCCTCTAATCCGTTCTTGGGGTGGCCTGGCGCCAGGAAGACAGCAAACGGATCGCTCTGCTTACGCGAATCCAATATCCAAACTCCTGCTGCCGCACACTGTGCGTCGGTACCCGAAAGAGGCCCATCTTTTAGCAGGACCCAAAGCCACAGGATAAAATCGTCGAACCCGCCTGTCCAGGTCATATACACAGTGTCGTCATCAAACTGCGCAAAATGCGGATTCAGCTTTCGGATCATTGGCGGCCACCGTTCAGAGGTGAAAGTGCCGGAGCTTGCCACGTTGTTGCTCTTGGCCTCGGCACACTCCGCATAAAGTTGGCGCCAATCGTCTTTGGTGAACTCTTGCATCATTGTGGTCACACGGGAGATCCTTCTAAAATGATCAAAGAAGGAGCCCTTTGAGAATGCTCCCAACAACGCAAGAACAATAAGAACAACAACTACAACGGCCACAAAGATCAACAAGCAGCCAGATATCCTTATTGCTAGACGCTTCACGATATCCTCTCGACAAGAATGTTTTTGAGCCTACCTCGTATTGAGGTTACGTACTCACCCAATGTCGATATAGTATAGGTTCAGATGCCGCCCGTCAAGACACCAAATGCTTGTCTATCAGCGTAAATCTCATGTCCACGCTTCTCTCGGAAGGGAAAGGGCTTGTGATTTAACATGAGGTAAAGTGCTGAGTCTTGGTTAAGTTTGAGTAGGCCGATATGCAACATTGAGGACTGGATTGATGTGAGTCGGATTGTTGCTAAACGAGATTCCAGCTTGCACCTTTGATATTACAACGAGTACAGTTTATTAAATCCTATGCATACCTCCACACTTCATGAAGTGTGGAGGTATAGCTTTATTTCATAACCTTCAGGAGCAACGTGCAATTCAATGTAATGGGGATGTTCCTGGGAGCGCCGACGTCCGCGTCGGCAAGCTAGAGGCCGACGAGGACGTCGGCGTTCCCAGAGAACAAAGGGACAGACAAGGTATGTTCGATAAGTGTCAGTAAGTCGGTGATGCGGAGGGGAGCGTGCGGCCACATCCGCCTTCGTGACTACGGCGGACAGGGTGGAAGCACGAAAGAGGTTAAAAAAAGAACTGATGGCAACGGTATGGGTGTCCGTGCATGCGCACAGGGACGTGGTCGGCGCGGGCTTGGCAAAATTTCCACTATACAAGGGAGAGTCGCGTTTCCGATGGTTATTGATCATTCCGTGTTGATGATTGGATATTCAAGAAACGCCCTAGGCCATGCTGTTGTGCACGGAGGGCCAATCGATTTTTAGGGGCGAGGCGAGGGCGGTTGCAAGTTCAGCCAGGAATTGGGGGCGGGGAATTTCGCGTGCGCCGAAGCGTTCAAGGTGGTCGGTGTGGACCTGGCAGTCGATGAAGGGACACCCCTGCGCTTGCAGGGCGGGAACCAGTTGCACAAAGGCGCACTTGCTGGCGTCAGGTTCTGTTGCGAACATGGATTCGCCGAAAAAGCAGGGTCCTATCGACACGCCATAGAGTCCGCCGACGAGCCGGTTGTCAAGCCATGTCTCGATCGAGTGGGCGTGTCCCGCGTGATGGAGGGCGATGTACGCCTGCTTGATCTGGGCGGTGATCCAGGTGCCGGGCTGGTCAGGACGCTTGATGGCTCTGCACTTTCCAATGACATCTGCAAAACAGGTGTCTACCGTGCAGGTGAAGGGTTTCTTTTTCAGAATGCGTTGCAGGCTTTTCGGGATTTGCAGTTCAGCCGGGTAGAGGACGAAGCGCGGGTCGGGCGACCACCAGACGAGCGGCAGTCCAGAGACAGGCCAAGGAAAAATACCGTTCCGATAGGCCACCAGTAAGCGCTCGACGCGTAAATCGCCGCCCACAGCCAACACACCATCTTCAGTCGCAGACTCCGGCGACGGGAAGATGATTTGGTGATCGTCTAGCAGATGTATCGGCATAAGTTTTCAGCGCTTAGCTATAAATTCAATTCTTTACCCACGGAACACACGGAAAAACACGGAAAAATAATAATTCATTTTTTGACAGGATTCCCGACAGCTTCGCTTCGGCGTGGGGAAACTCCGGGATTCTTTGGATTGTTTTTTTTCTGCGCCTCCGCGCCTCTGCGAGAAAAATGCTTTTAGCCGGTCTGTTCCCGTCCGGCGGATATTACGTTTTTCTTATGCGGTCGCAATTTGCGACCGCATATCGTTTCTCTTGGAAGCCGTAAGTTGCGATATTATGAATGACACTGGGCACGTCGAGGCGTTCAGATTCTTTGCTCAAATTACCCCTTACCAGTGCATGCGCACAGGGACGTGGTCGGCGTGGAGGGAATCTTTGATCTGGCGGAGGGTGTATTCGCCGGAGTGGATCATGCCGGCGATAATCGCGGCGTCTGCGCCTGCGATGGTGAAGGCGTCGCGGATATGTGCTGCTGTACCGCCGCCACCGCTGGCGACAACCGGCACATTCACAGCCTCGGCAATGAGGCGTGTGATCGTAAGTTCAAAGCCTGCACGGGTGCCGTCGGCATCCACGGAGTTGACCACGATTTCGCCGGCCCCTAAGTCAACCGCACGCTTGGCCCATTCAACCGCATCCATGCCCGTGCGCTCGCGGAAGCCGCGCGCCGTGACTTCATAACCGCTCGGGAAGCGGGGATCATTGGGAACTGCTACAGGGTCCATGCCGAGGACGACACATTGCGAGCCGAAGGCCTGTGCGCCTTCGCGGATGATCTGCGGATTCTTGATGGCCAACGAATTGACAGAGACCTTTTCCGCGCCTGCCAGCAGCACGCGCGACATGTCTTCGAGGGTGGCAATGCCGCCGCCGACTGCAAAGGGAATACGGATAGCGGCTGCGACCGCGCGCACCATGTCAATGTCGATGGGACGGCGTTCGGCAGAGGCTGTGATGTCGTAAACGACCAGTTCGTCGCATCCGCCATCCGAGTAACGGATCGCCATCTCGACCGGGTCGCCCAGGTCAACATTGTTTTGGAATTTGACGCCCTTGGTCACGCGTCGGTTGATCACATCCAGGCAAGGTATAATGCGTTTCGTCAGCATAAGAGTAGTCTCGCTAGCGCGAAGGATTCCAGGTTAAGAAGTTGTTGAGGAGTTTCAAGCCGATGCGGCCGGACTTCTCCGGGTGGAACTGCGTGGCCACCACATTGGCGCGTCCGAGCATGGACGTGAAGGTGATGCCTGCGTAATCGGTTGTGCCGATGGTCAGTTCCGGGGTGGCCGGTGCGGGATAGTAGCTGTGGACGAAATAGAATTCGCTGTCGTCGTCAATACCCTCCAGCAGGGGGTGTTTTCTGACCTGGCGCACCTGGTTCCAGCCGATCTGCGGGACCTTGTCGCGACGGTCTGTGGGCTGGAAGCGCGGGACGCGTCCAGGCAGCAGGCCGAGGGTAGGGGTTCCGCCGTCCTCTTCCGAGAACTCGAGGAGGATTTGCGTACCGAGGCAGATGCCCATGAAGGGGGTTCCACGGCTTGCGACGTCATGGAGGACCTGGACCAGTTTCATGGAGGTCAAGTGCTTCATGGCCGCGCCGGCTGCGCCGACGCCCGGGAAGATCACGCGTTCAGCAGAGAGGATCTGTTGCGGGTCAGAGGTGACAACAGCCTCGCAACCCAAAGCGCGACAGGCGAGTTGGACACTCGTCAGGTTTCCAGCTTTATAATCGACAATGGCTATCATAATTCAAGTTCAACGGGATTGGTCAATTCGCCGATCCCTTCAATCGAGATGGTGACACGATCCCCGGCTTTTAAGAAGACAGGGGGTTGCATGGCGAACCCTGCGCCCGAGGGTGTGCCTGTAAAGATGACGGTCCCGGCGGGCAGCGTGGTGCTGCCGCTCAGGAAGACGATCAGATCAATGACGGAGAAAATATGGTCTGCGGTACTGCTGCATTGGCGCACCTCGTTATTCACAATGGCCTTGAGGGTCAGCTTCTGCGGGTCTGGGATCTCGTCCTTGGTGACGATGCACGGTCCGAGGGGCGCGAAGGTGTCAAAGGACTTTCCGCGGCACCACTGGTTGCCGCCAAAGCTCTTCTGCCAGTCGCGCGCGGTCACGTCGTTGCCGCAGGTGTAGCCGAAGACATAGTCCATGGCATTCTCGCGCGTAGCATTCTTGCATTGCTTGCCGAGAATGACCACGAGTTCAGCCTCGTAATCGACCTTGGTGCTGGCGAGACGGGTGGGAATGAGAATGGGGTCTAAAGGGTTTTGGGTGACCCACGGGCTCTTCATGAAGAGGACAGGGTGGGTCGGAATGGGCTGATTCGTTTCGATGGCGTGGGCCTTGAAGTTAAGACCGATGGCCAGGATGACGGAGGGCCGAAGAGGTGCGAGCAGCTTTTTAACAGGCACTTTTTTGCCAGAGGGCTTCCAGTCGCCGAACCAGGGGTCTCCAGTGATTGTCTCCGCAGAGCCGTCCGCCTGTAAGATTCCGTATTCAGGAAGCATAGAGGATTCGGCAAGAAAGCGTATCAGTTTCATGTTAGACCTTCACGACCATGGCACCCCAGGTCAGACCTGCGCCAAAGGCGTCAAAGACCACCACGTCGCCTTTTTTGAGACGGCCCTGTTCAAGAGCCTCGCAAAGGGCAATGGGGATGGTCGCAGAAGAGGTGTTACCGTATTTTTCAATATTGACGAACATCTGTTCTTCAGTCACCTTCAAACGCGTGGCAATGGCTTCGATGATGCGAATATTCGCCTGATGCGGGATGATGAGTTTGACGTCAGCGGTTGTCAGGCCTGCGCTGGTCAATACCTCGATGGCGCACTCGGACATGGTCCGTACAGCCAGTTTGAAGACATCATTGCCCTGCATCTGGATGAAGCGTCCTGGATGTTCGGGGAAGGCGCGGCAGCCGCTGTTGGGCAGCTTCAGGATGTCGCAGTGATTGCCGTCGCCGCCGAGCGTCATGGAGAGGATGCCGCGGCCCTCCTCGTCAGACGCGCTGTAGACCACGGCTCCGGCGCCGTCACCGAAGAGCACGCAGGTGTCGCGGTCTTTCCAGTCCACGGTGGAGGTGAGAATTTCGCTCGAAACCACCAGGACATGTTTCATGAGGCCTGAGCGGATCATGGACCAGGCGATGCCGGAGGCATAGATGAAGCCAGTGCAAGCCGCAGAGACATCCAGCACAGCCGCGCGTGTCGCGCCCAGATCTTTCTGGATCAGGCAAGCGACCGAGGGGTAGACCGTGTCCGGGGTAGTTGTCGAAACAAGAATCAAATCGATTTGATCAGCCGGGAGGTTGGCCATGGCCAAGGCATCCTTTGCCGCCCGCAGGCCTAACGTGGAGGCCCATTCGCCCTCGGCGGCAACCCGTCGTTCCTTGATGCCGACACGCTTGGTGATCCACTCGTCACTGGTGTCCACCATTTTCTCGAGGTCGGCATTTGTGAGGCACTTTTCAGGGAGTGCCTTCCCGACGCCACTTAAAATTGCTGTAACATGCTGCATAGTTTTATTCAAATCAGCTGCGTATCATCCACCAAACAACCTGTTAGATGAAAAGTTGGGGTTCAGTATACACAAACTGGCAACTTTTCGCAATTTCAAATAGTAGAATTTGAAACTGGAAACTTGAAACTGGAAACTGTGCTATGTTGTCACTTCAAAGTGGAGAACCCACAAAAAACGGAACCCCGACCCCTGACACCTGGCAACCTAGTCCCCGAATAGCGTGTTGGAGAAGATGCACGAGGCAAAGGCGTGTCCGGCGTAGACCGAGGTATAGACGATATTCTTCCGGCCTCTGAATTGTTTAAAGGTGTCCAGCCACTGGCCGAGCAATTCGATATAGACGCAGCCCTTTTCTTCATCGACTGCGACAATGTGCAGGTCGCGGGGACTGTACCGGATGCCGGTTCCGAGCGCTTTGGAGATCGCCTCTTTAGCGCACCAGAACTTCAGCATGGCGATGGGGCTTTCGCGCATCTGCGCGGCGCGTTCCATCTCTTCCGGCGTAAAGACACCGTTTGAGAAATCTTCCGAAAGGTCGCGTCCGATGGCCTCGATATCAATGCCGATGCGGGCATTTGCGGCTGCTGCTGCAACGATCAGCTTCGAGGTGTGTGCAATGGAAATATCCAGGCGCGAGGCTCTGAGGATATCGCGCCAGGGGCCGATGGCGTTCGGCTTTCCTGCGTCGTCCGCCCAGATCTGGATATCCGCCGAGGTCCAGTGCGACAGCAGATATTTCTGAAGGTAGCGACGGACGGACTCTTTGGCGGTGGCGCGTCCCAGCAGCCATTCCGCACGGCGCAGGGTGGAGCCCTGCATGTCCATCCATTCATCGCGCTCTGGCGTGGAGAGCAAGACGTGTCCGAGCACCTTGAGCCACATCTCCTGGTTGGCTTCGAAAATCTTTACCGGCACGTCGGTGATGACGGCTGTGGCGACAGGCGACACGGGGTTGCCCAGCAAACTCAGGGGGAGTTCCTGCGACAAGAAGCGTTCCGAAGGCTTCAGGATGTACTTGTGATACTCATTGGGGACGCGCTCGCAAATCTCTTCCCAACCCTTGAACTCAATGAGCAGGTTGCCGTTGCCATCCGACACTTGAATATCCGCCACATGGGAACGCGGCGTGACCGACGTCAGCCGGAAATAGCCGCGCAGCCGTGCATTCTCTGTAAAGTTCGATGCATGGAAGAAGATGCGGCGCGCCCGGAAGGGGAGCGAAACCGCGCCTGGGAACTTTTCGTGGGAGCGCCAGAGCGAAAAGCTGGAGGCGATTCCGTCCAGGAGCATGGGCCAGACAGAGAAGAGTGGCATCCGCGTGTAGGTGACGGCATCGGAACGGGTCGGCACATCGATTTCGAAGTCGATGCCATCCTCGCTCCACAAATCGACATGGCGGATGAGGCGGAGGCGTTCTCCATGGAAGAGGCGTTCCGGATAAATTTCCTGGCCGGACCAGTTGACTTGCCGCGGATTCGTCAAGGGGGGCGGATGTGCAGGAGGCAGTTCGACAGGGGTCGCACTCGCCAGCAGGATTGTGGCTTCCATCACAGGCCAGGTATACGAACTGTTGGGTGCATCGTCGCGAAGCTGAACCTTGATGGCGGTGTAGCGGGCGTCGCTCCAGGAAATACGTTCCGCACGGACCTTGATGCAGACGCTGCCGCGCTCGAACCCGATCCAGCGCTGTGTCCGCAGATTGTCGACCTCTGCGACGCGCGTGCGCGGCACCAACTTGCGTGCCGCCTCGGCCATGATTTCCAGTCCAGTGGCTAAAGAGAGAACGGAGAGGCCTTTCAAGGTGGGGTCCACAAAGGAGAGCTGATGCGTGCCAATCGAGTAGTCCGCCAGGAACGGATAATCCATGAGCGTCAGCATCTTGGAGACTTCAACCAGGATGCCGGGCTGTTCCTCCAGGATGTCACCATTGGCCAGCAAGGGGAAATCTGCTCCGAACGAGAGCTGTTTGCGCTCCCCGATATCCGGCAAGTTCTTGCGTATCGCATCGACAGGTGCCCGGGGTGCAGGCGAGGCGTTGATGTCCAGCGCCAAGGAGAAGGCCGACATGGTCTGATAGTCCGAGGAGAGCCGTTGGGTGCGGGGCATTTCAGCATGCAGGACTGGATGGGCGAAGTCGATCAGGCGTGAATTCCGGCTTTGATGCAGGGCGGTCAAATCAAGCGGCACGCCTTGTGCGGCTAAGAGGGCCAAGGCATGGTTCAACTGGGTGATGCCAGAGCGGTGGATGCGATTCAGGGCAACAGCCTGATGTTCCTTGCCCTTGAGGATTTCACTGACCGCGGTGGTGAGGTTTCCGCGGACGCCGACCTCAATGAAGATGCGGAACCCGTCCGCGTGCATCCGCTGGATGGTCTCTTCCAGGCGAATAGGCTCATTCCATTGGTCGCCGCTCAGTTGCAAAATCTCACGCGGGCGAGCCGAGATGAGGTTGGCTGTCGCACAGGAATAAACAGGGACTCGCGGGATGTGCCGGACCCAGTGCGTCAGGAACTGCTGAATCACAGGGAGTGCTTTGGCGCACCAGGGTGTATTGAAGGGACGGACCATCGGGATGGGCATCACCTTGGCACCTGCAACCTGCAACTTGGCGAGGACCTCTGTCTCGATTTCGGGCGATACGGCTATAGCCTGTTGGCGCGGACTGTAAAAGGCGGTGATTTCAATGCGTCCGGGATGCGCGGCGATCAGGGACTCCATAAGTTCGCGTGTGGCATCCATGACCGCGAACATCAGGCACTTCGGCAAATCGTCACGCTGTGACAGATTGCTGAGCATCTCGTAGCCTTCACGTAAAAATGCTACTCGCTTGGAACGTGAGAGCTTGCCAAAGACACCGGCAGCCTCCAGCGCGCAGAGATCGCCGCCGCTGAACCCCAGCAGGCCGTCTGGCTCAATACCCATGCCGTTGATGAGGCGGTACAGGGCTGTGTTGGCCACATGGCTCGCGATAAACGACTCGGCAAAGGCTTCCGCTGCAAAGGCGTGTGAGTCTGGACGATAACAGGCCGCAGGCGGGAAGATGAAGTCCGACGGCACAAAGTTTTCAGCATTCCCTTGCACGCTCTCTTCCAGTTCATCGAAAGCGCCCCGGCAGTCGTCGAAGACCAGGTTTACATCGCGCAACATGTCAGGGTAGAACGACATGACGCCAGGAAAAAGAAAGGCGATACGTCCTTTGGGGCAGAGGGGCTCACGGAAATAGTACGTGCCGCTCTTATCGCGGATGCGTCCGGCTTTGTCACAGAGCTTCTTATGAGCCAACGTGACGCGCTCGCAGAGGTCGGAGAGCGTGGAGGCCACAATCGAAACGATCAGGGGCTTTTTGAGTGCCCGGCTCGCGCAGGTATAGGCGAGATCCTGCAAGGAGAGCCCTGTGGCGTGTTCAGCGAGATATTGGACGCTGGACAACTCTTCGATCAGCGCGGCGTCATGATCGCCGCCAATGAGGAAGAGTTCCGATTCAAAGAGGTCGCAGAGGTGGTGGCGGATCATGCGTCACCTCCTGCATATTCTTCGAGGATGGCCATGCCGCAACTGCCGGTGAAATCGACAGCCGAGACGCCAGCCCTGCGTAAATGCTCACGTTTGCCGCGCATCCAGGGCCGTGCTTCGTCCAGCAGGTACAAGGGTGACTTTGCAGAGGAGAGGCGCGGATATGGCTTCTCGATCTCAATATTCGGGGGCAGGATGCGGTGATAAATAGCCAGTGTCGCCTTTAAGATCGACGCTGCACCCGAGGCGACCAGCGTGTGGCCGAAATTGCCCTTGACCGCGCCGATGCCGACGAGCGGATGATCGGCTTTTCGCTCGCCAAACGTTTCGAGCAGGACATTGAGTTCCACTTGGTCGATCTGGGGGACGCCGCAGCCATACGCCTCGATGTAGGTGATGTCGTCAGGGGTCACCTTCGCTCTTTTGAACGCGCGGTTAATGGAACGGATCATGCGTTCAGGGGCGAGCGGAATGGTGCGATGATGCTCCAGGGAGGCGGCCACGAGTTCGGGGCTGTGGACAATCGCATAAATGCGGTCGTTGTCGCGCAAGGCGTCTTTCAGCCTCTTCAAGATAAAGACCGCGCCACCTTCGCCGGGCAGGGTGCCGTCGGCTTCACGGCTGAAGGGCATCACGAGTTTGCCGCGCGAGAAGTTGATGGCGCCGGCAAGTCCTTGAATGATCGGACGTGTGATGGGGGGCTGGATCGCGCCGGTGACCGCGATATCTGAACGCCGCATCAGCAAGTCATCGATCGCCTGCTGGAAGGATTGGTGCGCGGAGATGGCGCCGCATTCAATGGTGGTGGCGGGGCCTGCGAACCCCAGCAGATGTGCGGACCAGGCCGCGACCGAGGAGCCAAAGGCGGACATGAAGGCATAGACGTTGGGCTTGGGGAGCGAGGCGGCCAGTTGCGCCCGGATGGTGGCCACATGGTCTGCCTGCGCATGCGGGAAAAACTTTTGGATGATACCGACGGTCTGGTCAAGGATGAAGGTGTGCTGAAGCCAGTTGACGACCGCGGTATTGAAGGGCGGCGCGTACCCCATGCGCAAGGATACGCGATCCGTTGGCAGGCTGTTGATGGAGCATCCGCTGTCGCGCAAGGCATCCATGACGAGCTGGAGCATGAAGTAGAGGGCCGGATTCTCGCCTGCGTTGATTTCGCGCTTGAAGTATTGGTCAGCCGCATTACAGGCGTAAAGGTCGTTCAACTGGGCGGAGACGGACGGGTAGGGGCGGTCAAAGAGCGGAGGGCCCATGCTGGCATCGGTTGTCTGCAAGGGGGTGAACAAACGGTGGCGCTGCAGGATATGCTTCCAGAAGGCGCAGGGGTCTGGCGCTTCCGCGAACCGGCATGAGAGCCCTGTTATGACAATATCTTCACGAGATGCGCGCATAACAGTGCTCGTCTGAAGGGAAGGCCCCGTCCTGGACTTCCTTGATATACGCAGCAAAGGCCTCCTGCATGACTTTCGCCAGTGCGGCATACGGTTTGACAAACTTGGCCGGGGGATTGAGGGAGAGTCCGAGAAGGTCGTTCAGGACGAGGATCTGACCGTCGCAGCCCCTTCCTGCGCCAATGCCGATGGTCGGGATGTCCACGGCGGCAGTAATATTTTCCGCCACATCCGGCGGCATGCACTCCAGGACGACGCCAAACGCGCCGGCCTGTTCAAGGATGCGTGCGTCCTCGACGAGCTGTTCGGCTGAAGCCGGTGTACGGCCTTGCACCTTATACCCGCCCATCTGGTTGACGGATTGGGGGGTCAGTCCGATATGGCCGAGCACGGGGATGCCATTCTGGGTGAGTGCGCTGACCAGGTCGGCGCGGAACGCGCCACCTTCGATTTTAACAGCGTCAGCCCCGGCCTCCTGCAAGAAGCGGCCGGCGTTTTTTATCCCCTCTGAAATCGAAACTTGATAGGTCAGAAAAGGCATGTCTGCGACAACCAGGGCATCCCGCACGCCTCTGACAACAGCCGCTGTATGATGCAGCATCATCTCCAGGGTGACCGGTATCGTGGATGAGAAGCCGAGCGTGGTCATGCCCAGCGAATCGCCGACCAGCAAGAGCGGGAACCCAGCAGCATCTGCAATCTGGGCGCTTGTATAGTCAGTGACGGTGACAGTGGCCAGCTTCGTGCCGTACTTTTTCGTCCGGATCCTATCGACGTTCCAAAGTTTCATTCCTCAAAGTTTAGCACACTCATGGAGGCTTTGCAATTAGGAGTTCAAAGTCACTGCCTGAACAATTTTTCACTTTTACAGCGCTAAGACTTGACCCATTTTCACAAGCGTGATACAGTATCTCCAATAAAAACAAGCAACTCTTTGGTTGGGTTGTAAAATAGGAGACTTCAAATGAATGCAACAAATAACAAGGGTTTTACACTTGTAGAATTGCTCGTGGTGATCGGTATCTTGGGTATTCTCTCGGCTGCTCTCTTCCCTGCAATCTCGAATGCGATGATGAAGGCGAACATGGCAGCCGTTGCCGCTCGTGGACGTGATATCTATATCGCGATCACCAGTGCCAATACAGACCGTGAACCGTTGGGCCTCGGCAATGTGTGGCCGAAGACGACCCAGGAGAGCGGTGTGGATACGGCTTCTGCGGATATCGGGATCAAGACCTTCCAAAACAGCTCGGATTATTTTTATGAGCTTTATGACGGACCGAACGTCGGTACCGATCAGCATGATCCGTATGTCAAGGGCTTTGACTATTCCAAGCTGGCAGGTGCAAGTGTACCTGCCAAGTCCGGACAGGGCAAGCTTCAGGCCGCTAATAACATGTGGGTGATCGCGGGTAACGTCCGTGATGAGATGGAAGATATCATCCCCATCCTCGTGACGCGTAACCTCGATTGTACCTCCCTCCGCAAGGATCTCCCTAGCATCGACGATACCAAGTTGCAGTGGTCAGCCACCTATAAGGCTCCCTTCTCAAACAAGGGCTTCGTCATGGTCCGTAAGGGCGGAGGCACCGTCAATATGCAGGGTCGTTATGCCACAATCCGCGTGCTGTATAACAGCCAGACCTTTAAGACCACCATCTCTGGAAGCAGTGTACAGCCTCTGACCTATTTGGGTCCGGATGCTGAGCAGGCCCCGAAATAAGGTGCTTCTTACAGAGCAGAGACAAAAAGGAGCGGTACACCGCTCCTTTTTTTTTGTCCGAGACTATGATCGTTCGTGTCGCAACAGATATTGCCGCTGATCGGCTTTTCGATTATGCGGTGCCTCCGGAGCTGGCGGAAACAATCCGCGTCGGTCAGCGCGTGCGCGTGCCCTTCGGCGGCCGCGAGGCAGACGCGTATGTGATTGAGGTCATCAGTGGGGGCGTGGGCGGACAAGACTGGCCGCGCTCCCAGGAGCAACCCATGCTTTTTGAGCTGCCGGCGGATAATAAGCCCAAGCTTAGAACAGTCCTCTCGGTGGATGCGCAGACGACCTACCTATCGCCCAAGCTCATCGAGCTGACCCGCTGGATGGCTGGCTATTATTGCGCGCCTTTTGAAATCGCTTTGCGCTGCGCCTTGCCTGCTGCTGTGCGCAACCGCGATATGCGCTCAAAGGAGCAGTTGTATGTCACCGTGCTGAAGCAGGGTGGTGAACCGGGAAAGGTCTGCGCCACCTCGCTCACCCCGCGCCAAACCGAACTGCTCGAAAATGTGCGTCGTGTCGGCGGCGGCTGGCTCCAGCCTTTATTGCATGAGTTTTCGTGTACCACGGAAACATTGCGCAAGCTTGCGGAAAAGGGCTTCCTTACAATCGAGCCGAAGCAGATGCGGCGGGATCCGCTTGCGAACCGCAAGATTCTCCCTTCGAGACCCCTTGTGCTGAATCATGAACAGTCCCAGGCGCTCGCGATGATCGTCAAAATGATTGATCAGTCGGATCCGTCGGATCGGACTGATCTTAAGGTCAAGCCGCTTCTCCTCTATGGCGTAACCGGATCTGGAAAGACCGAGGTCTATCTGCAAGCGATCGGACATGCGCTGGAACTGGGTAAGGGCGCCATTGTGCTGGTGCCTGAAATTGCGCTCACCCCCCAGACCGTCCAGCGGTTTGCCGCGCGCTTCGGCCAGCGCATTGCCGTGCTGCACAGCGCCTTGAGCGAGGGCGAACGCTTTGACGAGTGGCATCGCATCCGCACCGGCGAGGCGCAAGTCGTGGTCGGCCCGCGCTCCGCTCTCTTTGCGCCGGTCCAGAATCTCGGGATCATCATCGTGGACGAAGAGCATGAACCGAGTTACAAGCAGGACGAGACCCCGCGCTATCATGCGCGGGATGTGGCGGTCATGCGCGGCCATCTTGAACCCTGCGTGGTGGTCTTGGGCACAGCGACGCCCTCCATGGAGACCTGGCTGAATGTGCAGAAGGGCAAATATGCTGTGGCGCATCTGACCTGCCGCGTGGCAAACCGTCCGATGCCGGCGGTCCATGTGATCGACATGCGTCTGGGCAAGGCCAAGCTCTTTTCAACTGAACTTCTGGATGCTATCCATCTGCGTCTTTCACGGGGCGAGCAGACGATTCTCTTCTTGAACCGCCGAGGACACTCCAATTCACTGGTCTGCCCCTCCTGCGGTCATGCACCGTCGTGTGACCAGTGCAGTGTCTCCTACACCTACCACCGGACTGACAACTGCCTGCGCTGTCATGTGTGCGGCAGTTGGAAGCACGTGCCGGAGAAGTGCCCTGCGTGCAACGATCCCGCTTTCCGCTATGCAGGCTTCGGCACGCAGAAGGTGGAGGAGATCCTCAAGAAAATCTTTCAGAAGGCGAATATTTTGCGCATGGATGCGGACATCACTACGCGCAAGTCCAGCCATGATGAGATTCTGGGACGCTTCAAAAGCGGCCACGCGGATATTCTCATCGGTACGCAGATGATTGCCAAAGGGCTTGATTTTCCGAACGTCACGCTGGTCGGCGTCCTGTCAGCAGACATGAGTTTGCATATTCCGGACTTCCGGGCAGGGGAGCGCACCTACCAGTTGCTGGCACAGGTGTCAGGCCGGGCCGGCCGTGATGAATTGCCTGGGGAGGTGTATGTGCAGACCTTTACACCTGAGAATCCTGCGATTCTGGCGGCTGCGTCGAAAGAGGAAGCCTTTGTCCTCTTTGCCGAGCGAGAGCTTGCTGAACGCCAGGCTGGCAACTATCCTCCCTATACCCACCTCGTCTGCCTGGGCTTCAAGGGGATCTCTGAAGAGCGCGTGAAATTTTCAGCTGAGCGGCTGGCAAAAGAACTTAAGGCCATGGAGAAGGTCGATCCCTCCAACTTTAGAACTTTAGAACTTCCCCGGCGCGGCGTAGCTCTTAGCGAAGCCGGCTCGAACTTTATAACTTCTGATGCCTATCCTGCGCCGCTTTCAAAGGCTAAAGGCGATTTCCGCTACCAGATCATCCTGCGCGCCTCTGCGACGCGCCTCATGACCCAGCCGCTGAACGCCGTGCTGAAGAAAATAGAGCTCCCCAAAGATGTCACCCTCTCCATCGATGTCGATGCCATGAACATGGGCTAGCCTTGGATGCCCATGTTCTTCAAGGCCGCCTTGGCATTTTCCGCTGCTTTCGTGTCGGGATAGTCTGCGATCAGTTTCTTGAGCGCTTCTGCAGTTTTGGCTTTGCCTGCTGTTGCATAGCTGTTCCGGATCATCACAAAGAGTTCGGCAGCTTTTTTCTCGTTAACAAAGGCCGGGTCATTCTCGATTTTAGTCAGTTCCTCCTTTGCCTTGCTGGCGATCTCCTCGCCGCAGGCACGGATAAGTGCCTGGAAAAGAGCACGTGCAGCGGGTACATTCTTTTCTTCAAGGTATTTCAGCCCCTTTGCAGTCTCTGCGTCCGCACCGGTGACCATCGCATCAATCTGTGTCTGAGCCTCTTCGATGCCATACCCCTTGGCCTTTTTAAAGAGCGGGAGGGCTTCAGCATACTTCTTCGCAGCGACCTTCGCCATGCCCTCTTTCAACGCGGCATTTCCCTTCTCCTGAAGTGGACTATTGAGGAAGGCGAGTCCCTTCTCAAAATACTCGCTTGAAGGGGTCGAGTGCCCCATTTCCGGAACTTCAATGTAGGTGCAATTGGGGAACCCCTGTTTCATGTAGGCCTTATGGGCCGCGATAGTCCCGGGCTGGTTGAAATCTTTGCTTCCGGTCAGAAACACGAAATGATGGTCTTTAGACTGCTTGATCAGTTTAATGTCCTTTTGGGGCCAGAAGCCTGACCAGAAAGCGCCCTTCGCGTTGCCTGGGACTTCAAGGTTGTCCCAGAAATCGCAGCCGATGACATAGAAGGCGCCCCCGGTGAAGACCTCCGGGAACATGATGCCGATGCGGCTGGCGCAGCGGCCGCCGCCCGAATTGCCGGACACGAAGATCCTGCTCGGATCGATGTTGTAAAGGGACACCATATTGGTCACGGCATCAATGGCTGCGCCATACCGCCGGGACCCTGGATAATTGTTTCCTGTCTTGTCAGCTCCAATATAGATGAACCCGTGTTTGGCAAGGGGCTCCACGAATTCCCTGGGCGCCTTTCCGCTGTCGCCGGCACTGATCCAGACAAAAAGCCCCATGGGTTTGGAGGGCGTGTAGTCATTGGGCACCGTGACCGCATACGTCAGCTCCTCAATCTGATAGGCACCTTTCGGATCAAGGTCTGACGTTTTACGCTTCGCCATCTCCTCTAATGAACTGAGGGGGCTGCGCTTGTCAAAGGTGATTTGAAAGCTGCCTTTTTTGTGAGGCTCGTTCTCCGCGAAAAGCGAAGATGCGCTGGCAAGACCCAGCAGGACGGTGATAAACAGTAATCCCCTAGATGTGATAACCATAATCCTCCTTTTGAATTGGTTTAATTATTGCTGTTTGGGATGGAGGATGCAAGCAAAATGGAATCTTAAAGTCTCTTCCGGTACTGGACTCCTGTCAAGGAGCAGAACTTTTGCACGCGCTCCTCGGAAATGCTCAGGGCAACGGAAAAGGGATCAGATGTGGCATCAAACATTTCGAGTATCTGCTTTGAATGGAGTGAGACGGCCACAAACATCGCGATCTCTGGATCAGCGTGATGGCCCGCAATCTGAGCGAGTTCATGTAATGCTTCAGTAGTCGCGGGAATGTGTGCACCATCGAGGAATTCAGACGGACAGATAAGACCCTCAGGAGCAGGCACGTGGTGACGCTGGAGGAAGCGCTGAATTTCATCATCCCACTCGCCATCTGACAGGCACACAGTGGCCTCTGGTGGCACGAGTGTTGGCAAGGCCTGAAAAAATATATCGAACGGTCCTGTTGGATCGATCTCCCAGTGAGGGCCATCGAAAAGGTATTCGGTCGTGTCCATCATTTGTCTCCTGCTTACAGCACGCTCTCCGCGATCCTGTCGGCAGTCAGCCCGGCGCTCTCGCGCAATTGCGTGGTCGAGCCTTGCCCCATGAAGCGGTCAGGCCAGCCGATGATTTTGACGGGTGTCGAGATGCCTTCCGCTGCCAATGCCTCTGCAACAGCGGAGCCGAAGCCTCCGGCTGCGGCTCCGTTTTCAAGCGTGATGAAGAGCTTGGCGCCCTCGGTTGCCTGACGCTTGAGCAAGGTGAGATCGAGGGGCTTGATAAAGCGCGCATTGACCACGCCAGCCGAAACGCCCTTGGTTGCGAGAAGGGCGGCGATCTCGTGTGCAAGCGGAAGCATGTCCCCCAAGGCCCAGAGCCAGATCGTTACACCAGGCGGATTACTGAGGACCTGCGCTTCCCCGAGTTTGATTTGCGGTTTTGCGCATTCGCGCATTTCCGAATTCGCGCATTCTTGTATTCCCGCTTGCGGTCCGGGTTCTCGCGGATACCGGATCGTGGCTGGCCCGTCGTGTGTCAGCGCAAAGCGGATCATGGCATCGAGCTCCTGATTGTCCGCAGGCTGCATCATGACCAGATTGGGCAGGCAGCGCAACATGGGGATGTCATAGATGCCATGATGCGTCGGACCGTCGCTGCCGACGACGCCGGCGCGGTCGATGCAGATGAGCACCGGGAGATTCTGGATGCAGACATCGTGCATGACGCAGTCCACCGCACGCTGCAGGAAAGAGGAGTAGACTGCAAAGACCGGACGGTGCCCGGTTGACGCAAGGCCTGCGGCAAAGACAACTGCATGGGCTTCGCAGATGCCGACGTCGAAGAAGCGGCGCGGAAAGTGTCGGGCAAACGCGGCCAGCCCCGTGCCCGAGCACATGGCGGCTGTGATGGCAATGATAGACGTGTTGTCTGCTGCCAGCGCGGTCAGGGTTTCGCCAACAGCCTGGGAGTAGCCCTTTGCAGTACTCTGTGTCTGTTCGCCGCTCTCACAGTTGAAGGGGCTGACCCCATGCCAGGCGCTCGGCGCTTTCTCGGCATGATGATAGCCTCGGCCCTTCTGGGTGGCGACATGAATCAGCACGGAACGCTTGTCATCGCATGCAGACTGGAAGGCGTTTTCAAGCGCATCAAAATCATGACCGTCGATCGGTCCGATATAGCGGAGGCCGAACTCTTCAAAGAAGGCGTTCTGAAGCCAGATGCTCTTGATGGCTTGCTCCAGCTTGTGATAGACGCCCCGTAATGCGGTCATGTGCATCCGGTGTCCGGCGGCTTCTGCAGCGGCCTTGATGCGATTGTAGCGGACGCTGGTGAGCATCCGTCCCAGACGGCGGGAGAGGGCTCCGACATTTTCGGAAATCGACATTTCATTGTCATTGAGGATGACGATCACCTTTGCATCGACATCTTCGATGTTATTCAAAGCTTCAAGGGAGATGCCGTTGGTCATGGAGGCATCGCCGATGACGGCCACCACATGTCCTTCCTTGCCTTGTCGGGCTTGCCCGACCGCCATGCCGAGCGCGGTTGAGAGCGCAGTGCCCGCGTGGCCAGAAATGGAGGCATCGCAGGGGCTCTCCTCAGGCTTGGTGAAGCCGGAGAGTCCGCCAGCGGTTCGGATCGTGTTGAATTGTTCGCGGCGTCCGGTCAGCAGCTTCCAGGTGTAGGCTTGATGGCCGACATCCCAGACGATCCTGTCTTGCGGGGGGGAGAAGATACGAAGCAAGGCAATCGTCAGCTCGACAGAGCCTAGATTGGAAGCCAGATGACCGCCGTTTTTGCTCACGGTGTTGATGATGGCTTGGCGGAGCTCCTCCGCTAATTGCGGAAGCTGAGGGGCTGTCAGCTCTTGCACGTCCTTCGCTGTAGTGATTGTGGGAAGTAAACTCATGGTAGGGATAAGAGGTCTCTATTCAAAAACACCATCGACTTGGCCTGTACGGCGCTTGAGATCCTTCCAGGCATCGAGGTAGCTCAACAGATAAGCTTCGCCGGGTTTTGCGGCAGTTTCTTCGATCAGCTTCCTGACGCGGAGTTGTTCAAGCCGATACTCCTCTTTCGTAAACAGGCCAGAGACAAAGGTCATGCGGAGCCACACGAGGTAGGTCGTCAGCGCATCAAAGCAGTTGTACCGAATGATCTCCTTGCGCTGGCCGGCATACCAAAGCCCGCACACATCGTCTCCGGTCGTGTCCAGCTTGCCGGGGATTCCAGAGAGCTGTGCCAGCTCATTGAGCGAGACCGTGGTGTTTTTTCCAAAACCGCTCACGAGTTCCATCAGGTCCACGTCACGGCTCTCCCACGGTTTCGCCTGGAGGCGCTCGGCCAGAGCCTTGACATCAATGCCATGGATAATAGCGCGCTGGAGCAAGATGCGCAAGTCCGAATTCCGCGAATTAAATCCGACCAGCTGTGGATTCTTGGTTGCAAGGCCTTCCAGCAAGAAGCGGCGCAGGAGATAGGCTTCGTCCTGAGCTTCGTCCGTGACATCGTTTGGCAAGGCGAACAGAAAGAGCTGAATCTCGCCATTGCGCAGGACACGGCGGATGACGGTTGCGATTGAGACGACACGGCACTGGATCAGCTTCAGGAAAGGCTGTGGGTTTTCCGGGGTTTTGCCGCCATGTTCCCACATGGTCTCTAAGACTTCCTTGGAAGATACTTCATCTGGCTGCTTATAGAGGATGCGCCCGGCCTGTAAATCCGGGATCCATTCGCAATCGAATGCCCAAACTTCATCGGTAACGGACTTAATCATCTTTCTCCCCGGTCAGCACAGGCTGCTCAATGTCGAGCGTCCCCTTGAAGGTGGTCACGATTGAAAAGCGGACATGCGTCGTGCGTTTCGCGAGGGGCACTTTACGCGTCAGGCTCATGGTGCCCAAGGGTTCGCCGCGCGTATTGCGCACTTCGAAGGGGGCGGTCATGAGTTGCTCCAGGGTCCCGTCCTCCTTTTTGGCGAGCATGGTGATGTTAAACAGAACCGTGCCGTTAAAATCATCTGAACGGCGTACGCGGCCCCGCGCACGGAGGACCTGTATGCCGGAGTCGCCCAGGACGATAAGGGGCGCGCTGAGTTCCAGACGCAGGAACTGATCATGGGTGAAAGAGAGTGCCATCTCGCCGCTCCGAAGGCCTGTTTTGACATGTTGCAAGGGGCCTTCCTCAACGCAGTAACGCCAGCCGGGCACAACGCCGTTGTCAGCGATAGCGGTCGGGAGAGCGGGCAGGATATTTCTGTCGGGCATTGTGAGCGGAGGTGCTTGGAGGGCTGCGAGTTCACGTGCCGGAATAAAGCCGGAAAAGGACTTCGGTTCATCATCCTTGCGGGTCTGGGCCCACATATACACACCAAGGGTGGCGATTAATAATAAGCCAAGGACTAAGGTCGTTGCCAAGCCTTGCAGGAACTTTGCAGAGGGCAACCGCATGGAGTGGATCACATCCTTGGCTGCTTCCAAGTCAGAGGGATGGTTCGAGAAGGTGATGCCTTCACGCACTTCGGGCATGGACTGGGACGCCTCGTGTTGCAAGACAGAGGGATCAACGTCCACGTTTGCCGCCTGCAGGGCGCGCACATACGCTTCAAAGTCAAAGGGGAGGCTTCTGAATTCGACGGTCTTGGCTTTGTCGTCGTAAATACAGTAGGTTGAGCGGGCATTTTCAGTGCGGGGTGCGCCAATGCTTCCGGGGTTGACGATGTAGCGCTTGCCCGGTTCGCATTCAAAGTCGCAGCAGTCAACCGCATGGGGTACGCCACTGGGGCCGATCACATGCACAAGCGGATGATGGGTATGGCCGACGAAGAGAACAGACTCCGTGGTGGCCTTCCAGGACGGCATGGCCTCTTCAGGGGAGAAGACGTATCGAAAGAGTTCAGGTCGTGAGAAATCGCCATGGGTGCAGCGGAAATTTTTCCCCTCCGCCATGAGCGGCAAGCGTTCCAGCCACCGCATGCCGGTTTCGGATATCTGCTGGCGATGACGTTCGACAGCGCTCGCTGCACGTTCAGAAAAGGATCGCGTACTCAATTTCCCGCAAACAGCCGCATCATGGTTTCCCATCAAGACCACATGGGCTTTTCGGTACAGCAACTCCAAGGTCTCAGTCGGCTCGAGACCATAGCCGACACAGTCACCAAGGCAGATAATTCTATCGACCTTCATGTCAGCAATATCGGTCAGCGCGGTTTTTAACGCTGAGGCGTTTGCATGGATGTCCGAAATAATTGCGTAACGCATATAAACACAAAAAACGGTAGGGGTTCCTACCGTTTACTGTGACACAAATTGCTTTTAGCCAGCAATGATTGCTTCACTGGGACACTCGCCTGCGCAAGCTCCACAGTCGACGCACTTGTCGGCATCAATTTTGTAGGGGGTTCCTTCGCTGATTGCCTCGACCGGGCATGAATCTTTGCACAGACCGCAAGCAACGCACTTGTCAGTAATTTGATAGGCCATGATGATCTCCTTGTTTGTTAAAAAAAGTCCATCTATAATACCTTAAACAGAGGCAAAGAATCAATCGAAAATAGCATTGTTTTGTATTATGCAGAAATTAATCAGTTTGAAGCGAATTACTGTGCAGGGGCTGGATGCTCAGGGAGCTCAGCAGAGAAGGGTTGCAGGGCTGACCACTCCTTTGCGAGCGGAGCGGCGAAGGTTGTGATCTTCTTTAAAAAGGTGCGCTGGTTCTCATCCGAAAAAACATCGTCCAGGGCACCTTTGACCAGTTGCAGGATAAGTTTGTCCATGAGCGCTTGCCCGCGTTGCTCCTCTTCGGGACACTCCTTGATCATGTCGGCGGATTCCGAGAAGAGCTTTTTCGTGCGCTCTGAGAACGTATCGCTCGTGCTCAGCACCTGCAGATGCTCCAGGGCCTTGAGGGGCTCGCCCGTCTTCGTTTCAATGACGGCTCCGAGCAGCGGGGAGAGATAATCGAGCTGGCTGGAGGTGCCGAAAGCATCCGCAGCAGCTTTCGCAAAGTCCAAATCATCTTGGTAAAGGCTGACGGCGATCAGGCTGATGAGCACCATCTTGTGCTCCGCTTGAACAACTTCAGGAACACGTTTCTGGTGGAGAGAGAAGGAGTCCTTCAACTCTTTGTAATACGCGCCTGCCAGCGTGGGGCATTTCATCTTGGAGAGCGCAATGGATTGTAACCCCAAGGCAAGCATCTTGCTTTCTTGGGTGTTCGCTGCCTTTACAAGGTCTGCTTCGATAAAGGAGTAGTCGTTCCTTTCTGCGAGGAACCAGGAGATCCCCAACAGTGCATGAGCCATCTCGTTTTCAATCGGTTCGGAAACAGTTGCATTGTACTCGGCGACAGCACGCTTGATCGCTTTGTTGGATGCCAGCCGGTAGGTTTTGTAGTGGAAAGACTTTCGGAATGTAGACAGGTATTGCTCCTCTCTTGTCGTTGTACAGCCCACAAAGAGCAACCCCGTAAACAGCAGAAAAAGTATTTTAATCATGAGGGAACTCGTGTTGTCATCCCGCAAAGGCTAGTCGTTTCTGGTGAAGATGGCGGTCCCGGCAGGAATTTTCCCGTCGTCAACCATGTTGCCGGGCATCAGGGCACCATTGATGAGGTAGTAGGTCGTGGCGAGCTTCCAGCGGCTGCCGCAAATCGTGATCGGTGACCGCTGCGAGGAGACCGACCCCGCCACGCTGTAATCCAGGAGAACCTTTGTCCCGTAGGGCAGCTTGAGAATGGCCTCGGCGGTAAGCTGATTACCTTGGGCGTAACGGCCATTGGGGTAGACGTAAAGGGTCGACGCGAGGCGCACGGCTCTGCCTGCAATATCTTGAGCACGCAGTTTAAGGCCAATGGTTTGATAACCTGATGCTGAACGTGCGGGCGTCGTCGCTTTGTTAAACACCGGGATGGCTTGCTTGGGCTCGTAGTCTTGGGGCGAAGGGGCTGTAAAGGCGTTCATTTTCCCGTAGAGGACCTCGCTGAGCGCTGGGTCTGCAATCACCAAGCGTTTTGCGGCTACGTCCGGATCCTTTGAGGGACGGCTCTTCAGCCCAAGCTTGGTACGGATGGAGGGCATGGCGAATTGCATGCCACAACGTTTACGTCCTCGATGATTTCTCAACTGCCATTTGTTTGGCGCGCCATAAGCGACCTGGGAATGAGGAATGACTTGGGTGTCAGAGAGCTTATAGGCACTCTTGACGTAAGCGATCAAATCCTTGAGGGACTTTGTCTGTGCGGTGTTGAGCGGCTTGTTATGCGAGCCACAGACCTCGATGCCAATCGAGAAGTTGTCCACCTCTTGCTTGCCGTTCCACATGCTACGCCCTGCATGAAAGGCTACGCGGCGGGGGTCGATGATGCTGTAGATACGCCCGGCCTCGTCGATACAGTAGTGGCATTCACCCATGTCGCTGAGTTTGCGCAGCGCGCTGACGGACACCGCTTCGGTCGTATGAAGGATCAGCAACGTCGTCTTGGTGCGGACATCCCGCTCTTTGTTTCGCGGACTGTAGTAAGCGGTGCTGATCTTCAATTGAGCACACGCAAATAATGCGATAAGCCAGAAGCTTGTCGCAATGGATATCTGCTTTATGCTGAGGCGCAACATCGTTAGATATGCTTTATTTTGCCCAGTCTTCCTTCCCAAGGATCAGATTATTGGCTGTCATGTCCGACGGAATCGGCAGACCCAGCAGTGCAAGAACCGTCGGGGCAACATCGCTTAGCTTGCCCGTCGGGGCAAGCTTGGTGCCCACAGCGTCCTTGGCAATATAGATGCATTCAACATCGTTCAGCGTGTGGCTGGTTTTGGTCATGCCCGTGATGTAGTCCACCATCTGTTCCGCGTTGCCATGATCTGCGGTGATCAGCACATGCGCATCCAGTTCCATCAGGCGGGGCAGGAGCTTGCTGATGCAGGCGTCCACCACTTCGACAGCCTTGCGTGCGGCATCCGCGTCGCCTGTGTGTCCGACCATGTCGCAGTTGGCAAAGTTCACCGCCACGAACGCATACGGGTTGTTCTCGAGCTTCTTAAGGAGCGCTTCTGTTACAAATTGAGCCTCCATTTCAGGATGGCTTGCGAAGGTGGCCGGATCAAACCGTCCAGGGATGTCCACCTGCTCTTCGCCTGCGTAAGGCTGTGTGGACTTGCCATTGAAGAAGCTGGTCACATGACGGAACTTCTGTGTTTCCGCGATGCGGAGCTGCTTCAGGCCGGCCTTGGAGATCACTTCGCCCAGGAGGTTCGGCATGCCGCCTTCGCCGCCCATGGCACCGAGCAGGTATTGCGTAAACTCGTCCCAGTAGCGTGTGAAACCGAGATAGACGATCTGCGGACGCACGGCGCGCGTCCCCTTGTAGTTGTCGCAGACAAAGGCCTGTGTTAGCTGGATCGCGCGGTCCTGGCGATAGTTGAAGTGCATGACCGAATCGCCATCCGTGATGCCGGCATAGTTTCCGATGACGCAGGCCGGAATGTATTCGTCCGTCATGGGCGTGTTGTCCGGGGTGATATCCTTGGCGTAAGAGTCCTTGACAGCCTCGACCGCGCTGCTGACCTTGCGTCCCTTGGCTTCAACCAGGCAGGCGAAGGCTTCGTCTGTGAGCTTATAGTTTTTCGAGCGGTCCATGGAATAGTAGCGGCCCATCACCGTGCCGATGGAGCAATGGCCGACGGCCTTCATCTCAGTCTCCAGGCGTGCGATGTATTCCAGAGTGCTGCGCGGGGGCGTATCACGTCCGTCCAGGAAGGGATGGACAATGATCTTTCCGGTTGCGAATTCGCTGCGTGCCCGCTTCATGAGCTTGAAGAGATGCTCCTGATGCGCATGGACGCCCTCGTCCTGCAAGAGGCCCATGAAGTGGAGCGCGCTGTTATTCTTCTTCCAGTTCGCGATGAGCTCGGCCCACTTCGGAGAGGTGAAGAGTTCGCCGGTGCTCAAGCCGTCGTCAATGCGCTTCAGCTCCTGGATCACGATGCGTCCGGCACCCATGTTGAGATGGCCGACCTCGCTGGAACCCTGATAACCGTCCGGCAAGCCGACGGCTTCACCGCTGCAGGCCAGGCGTGACCATGGATAACGTTCTTTCAAGCGGTCAATCGTCGGGGTCTGCGCAGCAAAAACAGCATTTCCGACTTCACGGGGATTGAGTCCCCAGCCATCACGAATAATCAATACGACAGGTCTCATGGTGATCCGAATCCTTTACGAGTTAAAATTGACTTAATAGAATACCGTTTTACGGCAGACTTCTCAAGGTGTGATTTCAGGTTTTTTGCTGGATGCCTTGCTGTGCTCGTTTTCTTAAGATTTCTCCAATAATGAACCACACGAGGCCAATAATGAACAGCAGATTGAATACGATCTCCATGTTGAAGGGGTCAATGAGCCCCTTGCAGGGATTTGCGTCCGACCACGGTTGAAAGGGCTTGATGTCGAGATGGTAGAAACTGTCAAACAGGATATGGCTGTACGCCCCAATGCTGGCCCCAAGGATCGTCGCTGTCCAGGTTGTTTGTTCAGGCACGTTCATGTCAAAGCTGGAAACGTATTTTCCCGCAAAATTCCAGATTCGCCGAATAGATGTGCTGAGTGTCTTTCCAAGAGGAATAGCGATGAGGACAATGAGACTCACCCCTAAATACGTGTGAAAGAACGTATGGAGCTGCGTGTTATTACGCTCCATATTCCACAGGACTTCCAAGTCGACAAGAACCTGCGTGATGCCGAAGGCGATGATACTGAACTGCCGCGGAGCCATCGCTTTAACGATCATTCCAGGACCCATATGAAGTGGTGTGTAGGGCATCTTTTTTCTTTGAACAGCAGTTGATCTGTCCCAACTCGGTTTGGCGCTCAATAAACATCATCGATGAGGCGGCGGTATTCCGCAGCCTCCACCGAATTGTTCGCCGCATTGGCTTGCGTGACTTAGTGGCTGTGGCTCAGCTCCATCTTGGCGATTCCGACCAATGACCTCAAGACGGTGTTTACCGATTGCTCATCGGGGAAGTACCGAGCCACATCCGGGGAGAGCAGGACAAGGTTTGTCCCTTGCTGTATGCGTTTTGCGTATTTGCCACGCACGCCTCCATTGAGTTTGGAGAAGTCGTACTCTGGCCGCAAGTCATCTTCCGTTTCTCTGTTATTCACCTTCTTCATACTGTTTTCTTTCCGAACGTGTCGTTTTTCTTGCGCTGATGATCCGAATGTTGTCTCCGCGGTCTGTATGAGAGACCATAAGCAACCGCCCAGACTGCGATGTTCCCACGGTGATAAACCTGTGCTCCGTGGTAGAGTGATCCGGGTCATGATACGTGACCGAAAGGAAGTCACTTAGCACAGACGCGGCCTCTTGAAACGAAACTCCGTGCTTCAATTGGTTGCTGACGGCCTTTTGAGTGTCCCATTCAAAAAACATGGCAGTATCATATCAGGTCGTGTTGCTATCGGCAATTCTATTTCATTTTTCTACGACGTTCGGCCTCTCCGTTTGCGAGCCCGCGTCCGCGCGGGTGAGCAATACAAGAGCAGACCGTTTTCTCAAGATTTCTCCAATAATGAACCACACGAGACCAATAATGAACAGCAGATTGAAGACGATCTCCATGTTGAAGGGGTCAATGAGCCCCTTGCAGGGGTTCGCAGCCGACCACGGCTGAAAGGGCTCGATGGATTAAAACAACGAGACTCACCCCTAAATACGTGTGAAAGAACGTGTGGAGTGGCGTGTTATTACGCTCCATATTCCACAGGACTTCCAAGTCGACAAGGACCTGCGTGATGCCGAAGGCGATGATGCTGAAATGCCGTGGAACCATCGCCTTTGCGATCATTCCCGGACCCATATGAAGTGGTGTGTAGGGCATCTTTTTTTTTTGAACAGCAGTTGATCTGTCCCAGCAGAGTTGGGCACTTAATAAACAATGGGGCTATAATTGGCACGTTCATGGCTGAATGGCAAATGTTTTAAATTATATGGCACTTGCCTCAAGGAGTTGCAGTTTGGCTTTGCGGCTACCGGATCTCGGTGAGCCACTGATTCGTGCCTGCCCACCGTATTCGCGAAGGTGGGTGGTTCGGGCCATTCGGATGCTAAAGAAGTTGCTCCTTGAATAACGAGGCCCCAAACAAGTACAATCACAATCATGATGATGATGAATGACCAGTCTGTGTCTTGGGCTGCGATGCGCAGAGGGAAGAGACTAGCAAAGGATAAAGGATTCGCAACGCTTGACACCTCTGCTCCCTTTTGGCACTCTTTACAAATGAATTTTATTGTCGACAATAACGACTCGGACTGGAAAGTAGTTCATTACCTGGAGGTATCGTGATGAAGCCAATGAGTATTCACGCTCAGGACGGTGAAATGATCATCTACCGAACGAAAGATGGAACCAATCAGGTTGATGTCCGCCTTGAAGGGGAAAGCCTCTGGCTGGATGCTCACCAGATGGCTCGCGTCTTTGAAAGGGATCGCTCTGTGATCCTTCGCCATATCCGTAACATTTACGAAACAAAGGAGTTAGACAAATCCCCAACCTGTGCAAAAAATGCACAGGTTGCCGCAGACGGAAAAGTACGCCAGATGGATCTGTACAATCTGGACATGGTTCTTGCTGTCGGATACCGCGTCAACTCCCGTCGAGGCACCGAGTTCCGCATCTGGGCGACACAGATCCTGCGTGACCACCTGGTCACCGGCTATACCTTGAACGAGAAGCGTCTCCAAGCCCAAATCGCCCGCCTCACCGAACTTCAGTCTGCCTTGGATATCATGGGCCGTATTATCGCTAACAAGGCGATCACTGGCACGGAGTCTGAAGGGTTGCTAAAAGTCATCATCTCATCAACCGGGAAAACATCTGATGCCGCATCGGCTCCGATAATGGCAGCCATTGGAGGGGGATGAAATGAGTTTTTGAAACTTACATCGGATAACGGCCTCACTGCGGCGTGTAGCAAGACGCACCGAATCCTTGGAAAAAAGAAGGCATGACTTCAATTGTTGGATTTTTAGCTACGACCCCTGGTCAACAATGGTCGTTTCAGGCTGCATGTTTTATGCTGGTCCGCTTTCCTATTCTTTTCATAGGTCTTTGTTTGTTGCTGGGTTTAGAATATAAATTGTTTAGGAAAGCGCCTTCCCTCCCTTGATCTCTCACTAACAATTGCTGTAATCTGGTGTTACGAACCCGGTCTACACGTGGGCGTCCTGGTTCGAATTAGTAGCTCGTTGTTTGTTTCGGGGCTTGTGAAGGAATGAAAGGATCGTCAGTGTGACAGGGAGTATCAGCCTTAAATCGTAAGGATTAAAGGGTGGATTTTTGAGTCCAACAAAATCCAAAATGAACCAAAGCAAATAGACGAGAATTGAGTTCATCATCATTAACGGTAACGCGCACATGGCTGCAATAGCGAAACCAAGAATTGCGTCGCTCCGCTTAACAACGAGGCTGTATATTCCACTTACAATGAAGCTAACAAGCCCTGCATGAAACATGCAGGCTAACGAAAGTATGCCCGAAAAGATATTGCTTCCTGAAGGTTCGTGCTGTGCCGCAACACACATTGCTGACCATTGCCTTGCGCCGAGAAATGCCGCCGTAAGCGCAATTGCCGAAAAGAGCATAGCCCAGTTCAATATGTCTGCTTTCTGTTTCATATTCGAACGTCATCGCTCAAGGTGCTAGCTTTTGCGAGTTACCTTGGGGCGACTTGTTCGCCTCAGTTTTCTGTCTGATTTCCACTTGCTCCCTAAGCTTTTGTAGTTTCGCATGCAACCGTTTGCCTGCGTGATAATCAAACGCCGCTGCCGCAAGAGCGACGGCAAAAGCAATCGAACCCAGAATCCTGTAATTCTTCGGCCCGGCAACAATTGGAGGTATGGAAAACAGTCCCATGATGAGAAACCAAACGACGTAGCCGCCTTCCGTTGACAGAAGAAACCATGCCAAAACAAACAGGATCACATAAACAATCAGCGATATTCTAGAAATCTTCTTTTTCATTTTATCTTGGCGAATGTTTAATGTGCCACCCGTGGCTTTTGCTGGCAACCTTGCCAGCGATGGGGCTATTTTGGTTCTTTATGATGAGTAATTCAAGGTGAAAATGCGTCAAGGTGATCAATTGTTAGGTCAAGGTTTGGCTTGTGCCGTGATTAGGCCAACTGTGGTTTAATATGGGAGGCAAAGGTCGGAAGCACAGATAACTGCGGTAACGGGACTGAAGCGACAGGAGTGACTGGAGGGACTTTCTCTGCTTGGGCGTGTATGTCCCTCACGTCCCTATCGTCTCTCATGTCCCTACTCCCGCACCACCTTCATTTGTGCCGAGCGAGCGGGCTTGGCTATTGCCGCGGATGACCGAGCGCGCGGAGCTGGGAGAGGAGGCTATTGCCGGTGGCGGGATTCCAGATGAGGACGAGGGTCGAGGAGGGGGCAGGGGGGCAGGGTTCGAGGGTGAGGCGTCCTGCGCTCCAATCCAGATAAAGCCATCCTTCTATTGTCCTGATCGAGCCTTTTGCGCGGTAAAGGCCGTCTTCGGCTCCTGCAAAGAGGGCCTTCAGGCTGGCGGTGGTCACAGGCGCGTCAAAGGTGACGACTTCACGTTCAAAGTTCGGATCTTTGCAGAGTCCGAAGGCAACATCCATCTGCTCGATGCGCGCGGCAAGGCCGTCTGCGAGGATGATGTCCGGCGAGACGTTCCCGTGCGTGCAGCGCACAATCCTGGCAATTGGATTGATCAGCGCGATCTTCTCTTGCACCTTGGCGATGGTCTCTGGCGCATGAAGGTCTGTCTTGTTCAGCAGGATCAAATCTGCGCTCTCTATTTGCCCGCGGATGTTGGGCAGGACGAGCAGGAGCTTCATGAGGATTCCGGGATCAACAACCGTGGTCACCCCCGCGACATGGAAACGCGTGTCGAGTCCGCTCTCCTGGAGCAGGCGTTTCATGGAGCGCGGATCAGCCATGCCGCTAGCTTCGATGACCACGCCTTGCGGCTGGAGAATTTCACCTGTGCGCATCTGGATGCCCTCCGAGACGCGCGACAGGGTGCTGATGAACTCCGTGACGAGGCAGCGGCAGAAGATGCTGCCGCCTGCCACGGCGATGGCGGTTCCGCCTTCGCGCTCCACCAGCCCGGCATCGACATCCACGGCAGAGAACTCGTTCACAATGAAGAGCAGTCCGCGTCCATTGGCATGGTGGACCAAGCGGCGCAGGAGCGTTGTCTTGCCAGCGCCGAGAAAGCCGACCACAAGCCAGATGGGGATTGTGGTCATGAGGCACGCTGGGTGAGCAGCGCCTCGATTTGGTCGATCAGTGTGGTCGGATCTTCCTTGTTTGCAATCGCCACGCGGAGGCGTGCGATCAGGGAGGTCGGATGGGCCTTCATGTTCAGCGCGGTTTTCAGGCGCTCGATGAGAGTGGTCTGGTCAGGGATGATGGAGATGAAGCAGACCTCGCCGTCCACGCAGATGGTCGGAAGGGCCTTGACCCCGAGCTTGACCATCATGCTGATGCCCGTCGGCTCTTTGATCTTGTGTTCGCGAATCGCGAAGGCCTGGGCATCAATGGACGCTGCGGCCATGGTGACAGCCTCCATCATGTACTGGCAGGGCGCGCAGGCTGTGGAGTCGAGGGTGATCACATCGATGATGACCTTCTTCTCCGCCGCATACTGGGGCAATGTGACGTGGGCCAGGTCCATGGTGCTGACGAGCGTCTTGAGTGAGATGCGAGCCATTTCACGCGCATAATCGTCGTGCACCATCTCCGCGACTGCCACGAGGTTCTTGGAGGGTGTATCGTAGGGCAGGTCGCAGCCCGGGGAGAGGATGAAGCCGCGCTTGCCGCAGGCATCGAAGAGGGTGATGGTTTCACGCTGGGCGTCGTTCTCATTGCCGAGGAGGAGGGTGAGCGTCAGTTTGATGTTGCCGCCGAAGGCTTTATTCTTCTCTCCGGCGATTTTTGCAAGATGCTCCATATTGATCTGCTCGTCGACATGCAGGGAGTCAGCCGTGGTGGCCACCATGGCATCGAGGTTGCGGGTGACATCGCCGCAGACGAACAGGGCGGAGAGGCCTTTCTTTTCGCGGATGAAGTCGCAGATGGCGTTGATGGACGGTGCGACGAACTCAGCAAAGTGGTCGGGCGAGATCTGGCTGGTCATGGGGTCGACGAGCGCGATGACGTCTGCGCCATTCTTCAAATACGCGGCAGCAGTCTTGTTGGCAATCTCTGTGCAATAGGCCATGACGCGCTTGACATAGTCCGGGTCGTCGAGCATCTGGAGGAAGATCTCGCTGCCGAGCAGATGGAGGGCCAGGGTGAAGGGACCGCAGATCAGGCCGTACAAGGCGACCTCGTCGCCGATCTCCGTCTTCAGCGTGCGCAAGGCAGACATGACGATGGGGAGGCGCCCCTTGGTCTCGTCAAACACGGGGAGGTCTTCGAGCGTCTTGCCCTCGGAGAGGGGATGGGTGGTGACTGAGGGGGGGACGGCTTTTGCCCAGTGGAGCTGGCACCCCAGGACCTCGGCTTCCAGTTGGAGGTCGAAACAGACGGGGATGCCGTCCGGCTTGTAGAGTTCAACAGCCTTTTTAAGTCCCTTGACCATGAGTTCCGCGGACTGCAGATAGTCATCCGCTGTGACATCGATCAGTTTTCCGCCATGCACGCCGACAAACGGGACCCAGGCCGCGCGGGGCATGGGCTTATTATGAATCGTGTTAAAAAGGAGTTCTTTGCCTGTCATTTTTTTGTTCCTGCTGGGTTGGTTATAGAGACAATAAACCTATACGAGACAGAGCGCTCTGTCTGTTTGTGCGATTTGAAGGAGAAAGAAGCGGTGTATTGACAACACCGCTTACGCTTAAGCGATCAGTTGCTTGGCGAGTTCAGCAGCGGAAGCGGCATCCGGAGAGTAGCCGTTTGCACCGATGGAGTCGCAATACGCCTGTGTGACCGGCGCGCCGCCGATGATGATCTTGGCGTCGACACCTGCTGCACGGATGGCGTCCACGGCCGTCTTCATGCTGGGCATGGTGGTGGTCAGCAACGCAGAGAGACCGATAACCTTCGCATTGTGCTGCTTCGCCAGATCGATAAACTTTTCAGGGGAGACATCCACGCCCGCGTCGATGACCTGGAAGCCCGCGCCTTCGAGCATCATGACCACGAGGTTCTTGCCGATGTCATGCAAGTCGCCCTTGACTGTGCCCATGATGGCGGTTGCGACAGCCTGAACGCCAGCCTTGATCAGATGGGGCTTGAGCAATTCGGTGCCGGCCTTCATGGCGCGTGCGGCGACCAGGACTTCCGGGACAAAGACTTCATTCTTTTTAAAGCGCTGTCCGACTTCATTCATGGCATCCAGCAAGCCGAGGTTCAAAATGTCCTTCGCGGGTGCGCCCTCGGTGAGGAGCAGATCGACCAAGCGTTTAACTTCGGGGACCTTGCCACTCTTCATGGCAATCTTCAGTGTATCATAATCTGGCATACTCTAATCCTTTCAACTTGCATTTCGTAACAACTATTCATGGCGACAAGTGTCCGACGAGCAAGGAGCGGCGCGGCTTCCCGCGCCGGCCGGAACGCGAAGGCGTTCCGCTCCGTAACCTGCGCGGGCTTATGTCGCCATGTATAAAAGCCCTGCAATGTTTTTAAAGAGTACTACATATAGCGTGGAAATGCAATTCATTCGATTGTTCTTGCTTTTCCAAAAATATGCTCTATATTTGCCTTTGATGAAAAAGAAGACCACTCATAAAAGAGCTTTGAAAGCTGTCCGGGGAGAGGTTCCGCTCAATGTGCAGCAGGAACAGTTCCTTCAAAAGACGCAGACTGCCGTGCTCCTCTATCTCTTTCAGGACGGGGAAGTCTCGGTGATGAACAGTTTTCCCCATTTGAGCGGGGAGAAGATCCTCCTGAACGGCGAGTCGGTTCAGGACTTCCATGTGCACGAGTTTGCCGAGATTCTCCTGCTGATCAAGGGGTATCTGATGCATGAGGTGAATGGCGGGCACCACATCTTATCCCCGGGGACGCTGGTCTTTGTCCGTCCGTATGATTTGCATCGGCTGCTGCCCGTCAACTCGGCCCGCGTGGTTTTTGCCAGCCTGATGATCTCCTCGGCCGTGGTGCGCGACCTCATGGAATATCTGGCGGCGCCGGCGATTGCCAATCGCTTCGACACCGCTTCAGAAGCGCCCTGCGTCCTGTTGGCCTTTGAGGAGGCGCGCACGCTCATGCTCCAGATGGAGAGCATCAGCACCGAGCAGGTGGTCAACCCGGAGAACAGCACGCCCATGGCGCGCGCCTTGGCTGCGCAGCTCTTCGCGCAGTATCTCGGACGCACTGCGGCGGCCCAGGCAGAGCATTGCGTGCCGCCCCTCTGGCTTTCCAAGTTGAGGGAGGCGGCCGAGGGCTGGGAGGATCTGCACGGCGCGATTCAGCGCCTCCACACCAACAGCCGGTGTCATCCGAGCCATCTCTGCAAGACGTTCCGGAAATATTACAACGAGACGCCGACGGACTTTATTAACCGGCTGCGCCTCCGGAAGGCGGCGCGTCTGCTGAGCGAGCCCGAGGCAAAGGTTGTTGCGGTCGCGGCTGAGCTCGGGTTTGAGAGCGTCAGTCACTTCCACCATCTCTTCAAGCGTTATTTCGGGCTGACACCTGCAGAATACCGCAGGACGACGCATTAACCGCCCCTTAGTAGAGTTTCTTCCCATAGACCAGAAAATGACGGAGGTGGAGGCGTCCTGGCTGGGCCTTGGGGTCGGCTTTGGGATCCGGAAGCACGTCGACACGGACATACTGTGTCGTAGTTTTCCGTCCGTTGCAATCCACGCGATAAACTTTGGTAGTCGAGGGTTCTGTCACGGTCGCGACATCCGTCCACGTCCGTCCGTCCGGCGACAGGCTGACTTTGAAGGGGGTGAGCCAGCGGAGTTCCGTTTCCTGGTTCTGATCCTTGGGGTTGTTGTATTCGAAGCGGTCCACAAGGACGATGCCCGCGACTTCGCAGGGGCCGAGCAACTGGACCATCGCCCAGGGCTTCGGCTCGTGGTTGGTGTCCAGATACCCGCCGGTCTCCGAGTCCGTTACGATCGCGCGATAGGACCTGGGGCGGTCGTAGCCGCATGCGGAACTGCTTCTGAGCATGCCGTCTTTCGACAGGAGCGTGCCGGGGAAGGGGCTGATCCCGGGATGGAGCTTGGCGCTGGCCGGATTGAGATGGATGTCGCCTAGGGAGAGGGCTGGGAGGAACTTCTCCGCCATGTCAGACCAGAGGCTGTAGCTTTGCATGTCGCCGGCTTCGCTGGCCTTCCGGATGTTCGTCAGGATCGTCGTGGACATCTGGTTCTTGTCCGTGGTGCCGCCCGGGCCGTAGAAATAACCCTCCATGGCACTGGCATATTTGGCGGAGGTCGCCTTGTTCGCGGCGAAGCGGTTGGCGCCCCAGTTCATGACCTGTCCGAAGATCCAATTGTTCTCCGGGATTTTGCTCCGATGGAGGGCGAGCATCCGCTTGAACAGCTTGACCGCGAGGTCGGGGTCATTGATGCAGTCGGCCTGCCAGTTCAGGAAGCCTTCAATCTGATAGCCCTCCGGACGAAGCCAGCGGTCTTGCACCAGGTCCTGGTTGCAGGCGAGCAGGAAGTCAAAGCGTTGCGCAGGCGACTGCTCCGCGCACCCTTTTTCATAACACCGTTTGACCATGGCCCAGCCGGCTTCGTTGCAGACGGCGAAGGTGTCGGCGGCGCGCCGGGCGAGTTCCCGCCAGCGCTGAGGAGGCACCTCTTTGACGGTTTCGAGCATCCGGACATAATCCATCCAGACGCCGTAGTTCAAGGGGTGTGCCGCAATGGCGCGCTCCGCTGTGTTGACCCAGTCGGCCAGCCTGGAGACGCCGGTGATCGAGACCGCCAGGTGATAAGCCCCTCCGGCTTGGACATACTCCACCCTCAGCTCATGCGATCCCTGGGCGAGTGCCAGCTCTTTTTCAAGGCGCTGGCAGTTGACCCTGACAATCTCCTTGTTGTCAATGAGAATGCGCGCGACGTCGTCCGCGTTGAGGGCGACAAGGAACGGGCCCGAGGTGACCACCTCCAGCCTGCCCGTCCACACGAGCCCGACATTGACATTCGCCCCCGGTGCGAGTGAGTCCAGCGAGAAGGAGTCGGACGTGCCTTCCTGCACAGGGGTCAGTTTGGAAAAGTCCGGCAGCGTGCCATTGGGCAGGGCATAGCGCTGGAAGCCCAGCTCTGTCGGGAGGCGGAGCTGAGGGGTGACCGCCTCTTTCTGGAGGCGGCTCAGCCAGAGGAGGCGGCTGGCGGCGAGCCGTTTTTCGGTTTCAGCCATGACGGGTTCATAGAGGCGGTGGAAGGTGGAATAGCCTGTGCCGTCCCAGCCGGGGGCGCCGGTGTAGGTCGGCCAGGTCACGGAGTTTCCGACAGGCCACTCCTGTCCCACGCGGACGACATACGCGCAGTGCCCGGGCTGTCCGACGGTGTGAGAGGGGATCCCGTGCGCGCGGGTGACCAGGGAGCCAAAGGTTGAAAGGGTCCCGCAGACACCGCCCACCTGATGGGCGACGCGCCAGGCCGGCCAGCACCAGTTCCACGGCTCGTGGTACCCGCCGCCATGGATGGAGGTTCCGAAGTCGTTGTTCATCCGATACCACACGGAGCAGGCGCCAAAACTGTCGGCGATGATCATTTGGCGGGCGCTCAGCAGATACTCAAAGTCCTGAGGTGACCCGATGAAGACGGCCTCGCGCAGGGAGCGGACATCCAGCAGGTCGAAGCTCGGATGCAGCCGTTGCTCGCGATGTGCTTTCTGCGTCATCTGGAATGAGGTCAGCAGGCGATAGGGGAGCGTCTTCCCGCCCTGCAAGGCAAAGGCGGTCAGCATACGCCGATAGATAGGCCGGTCGAGGTCATCGACGTAACGGTTGAGGAGGCGCAGGTTGTCCAGGGTCTGGAGGTAGGATTCGGAGGGCGGGTTACCGAGCAGAAGCATCTCGATCCAGAGCGGGTCGCTGAACAGTTTTTCAAGAAGCGTCGTCCCTCCCGGTCGATTCTGGAGACGGTTGAGCGCCTCTGCGCCGCAGGCGCGGAGCAACTCATGCCGGGCCAGGAGGGAGGCGTTTTTGGGAGAGGTCTGCTCCGGTGACGCCAGGAGGGCGCTGGCCAGTTCTTGTTGAAGGGCTGCATAGTCGCGCGCAGGTGGGATCTTCCCCGGAAACTCGGTTTCGTCCAGTTGCGGCTCGACATCAAATGCGGCGCCGCACTCGGTCTTCCCTGCTTCAGCCTGGACCTCCAGTTCCATCAGAAGTTTCCGGTCGGGGGCCCATGTCTCCGGGTTCAGTCGCCAGGCCAGCTCAATGACTTTGCCAGGCCCGATCTCGTTCTCGCCTGCTGCAGGGGTGGTCGCGGCCAAGTCCATGCCAGTCCGCTCATTCTTGAGACGGATGCCAAGAAGTTTGACTGTGTCTTTTCCGGCGTTATGTCTGATGCGGATCTTGTAGGGACCCGCATGGTCGAAGCGGAGATCCAGTCCCATGTCGAAAGACCATCTGTTCATGCCGGGAACCACCTGGGAGGCGCCCCAGCCATACGTGATGGAACGGGGCTTAGGAACCTGCCAATGGCGAACCATGTCACCGAGCGCACCGAGTCCGAGATAGGTGGCGGGATCAACGGCGACCATATCGCGAAGGGCTTTGACCAGTTGCTCCTCATGTCCTTTTCCCCAGCGCTGGCAGGCGGTGAATTTCTGATTCAGCAGGCGCTGCTTGTGGTCTTTTGAGAAGATCTTGAACCTCGGATCAGCGAGGGTTGCGTCCACGAGGTCGAGGGCCTCCTGGTATTTCCCGTCGTTCATCAGCTTGCCAAGCTGCTCCATGCCTGCGACCCCGCAACGCGGATCAAGGCCGGTGTTCAGCCAGCGGAGCGCCCAGGTCTCCTCCTTCGGGTCTGCCTTGGCGACCTCGTCCCAGACCCACTTGTAACAGTTGCCATTGCCCTTCCAGACGCCATAGTTGACGATGCTTCCGATTTCGGTGAACAGCATTGCCATGCCTTGGCGCAGCAGCTCTGCCCGTCGTGATCCGGACTCCTTGTCCGCCTGTGCCCACCGTTCGTCACGTTTTAGACGGACATCGCGCATGTGCTGGATCGCCTCAAGCAGCTTCTGATCGGACATATCTAAAAAGATGTTGTTCAGGCAGGCGACGCCGCAGCCCTTGCTGTCGAGCAAGGCGATGCGGGGGCAGTAGGTGTTGTCCTGCCAGGTGAAGGCGCTGTTTTTCACCTGCAAGGTTCGCAGGGCGTAGACGGTTTTCACCGCCGAGGCGATCGCAGGGTCAGCCAGCACAGCCGCACACATGCACCCGGGCGTGTGCTGTCCCCAGGGCGATTTCGCATGGAGGCGGAGCACGATGTCACCTCCGGCCCGGACGGATTCCGGAAGGGAGAGGATGACGGTGCGGCGTTTGTGCTGATGGCTTGCACTGTTCCAGCCATTGTCGGTCTTGTTTGTGATGCCGTCAATCAGGTACGCTTCGATCCAGTGGCCCTCCGAGTGGCTGGCCCAGATGGTGTCCGCCTTAACCGGTTTCGCGTCGATGGCGATTTCAATCTCGCTCAGGGCGAAATTTCCGTTACTGGCGCGTCCAGGCCCGTTGCCGGGGAGGGAGGGATCGGTCAGGAAATCAAGTCGGATCAGGTGACCTTCCCGTGCGGGCTTCAATTTCAGCGTCAGGATGTCCTGTGCCGGATTGGGTGGGGCGTTTGTCCCGTCAACGACAAAGGCGCCGTCGGCCCGCCGGGTAAACGGGGCCTTTCCCTCGGTGGTGACAGATACGAGGTCGTTGGCGGGGGGGGCGATCTTCTCATCGGCCAGGTCGCTTAAAAACCGGACGGGTGTCTTCTGGGGAGGCTGCCCCTCTGGCAGCATGGGGTTCCCCTTGCTGTCGCGGCGCATGGGGGGCAGCGGTGCGGCGGAGACGGCTTCCTGCCGGTCGACGGTGAGCATGACGAAGGCGTCGCCGAGTGCGCGTGCGAAAGACTCCTGAGTCCAGATGTCGTGATAGAGGGTCTCGCCGATGCGGTTCCAGTCGCTGCCGCGCTGAAGGATCACGATGTCCCGTTTGCCTTCTTTGGCCAGTTCCAAGGCCTCCTCGAAATGGCTGGCGCGGCGCGCCGGCTGCGCCAGCTCAGGCGGCTGGCACGTCAAGGTGAAATAGGGCTTCGTGCCCTTAGGTTGTGCGGAAGCCGTCTGGGGAGTCCGGATCCGAGTGGCAGTATAATAGATCCCTGCGCCGGCGAGTGACAGGAGGACCAGCCAGGGGAGCAGGGGGCGTCGCTTTTTTTCTTTTGCAATCGGTGACGGGAGCGGTTGAGACGCTGGCTGGGGCATCGGTACAGGGAATGGCGGTTCCTGGAAGAGGGAGGCAACCACATTCTCAGAGCCAGGCGCGGGTGCGATAAAGGCGGTGTCGCACTGTTCGCAGCGCGCCTTGCGGCCCGCCAACGCGTCATCAAAGGCAAATTGAGCATGGCAGTGCGGACAGAAGCAAGAGATCATAATGTTTCCACGGGGCGGTTCCTGTTTTCGAGGATGTTACCTCTCGATCTGCAAGCCTCCTCCGGGCCACAGATTAAAGTTGCACTATTCTTGCACTTTTATGATGTCCAAGGCAAGCGGCAAATCATGTGATTTTTAAAAAGATGCGGCCGCGAATTTGACGTGATACCTCAGGGGAGCTGGATCTGTTACGGTTCCTTTCCAAAAGAATCCTGTTTAGGACAGAAAAGCTTCATTGACAGAGAAGGTTAGACAGTGATAAATTAGTAAAAACTGCAATTGAATTTTTATAGGTGCTGTGTGAGATGAGATGGAGGCTTTATGGCGGCATGTTATTCGCATCTTACGAGCTTCGCTCTGACGGATGTCGGGTGTAAGCGCAAAAACAATGAGGATGCCTATCAGGTTTTTCCTGAGTATGGCATCTTCATTGTTGCAGATGGCATGGGAGGGGCTGAAGATGGCGAGGTCGCGTCGAAGGCCATTGTGGATGAGCTGACCAAGACCCTGAAGGCTTTTGACCCTGCACATCCCTTGTCCTGCGCAGCCTCCCAGGCGTGGATCTGCCAGGCGGTCAACGACGCCTCCGCGTGGATTTTGAATCGCTCAAACGAGCGCAGCAAGAGCGGCACGGGCTCCACCTTCGTGGGTGTCTGTTTTGATCCAGAGCACCCGAATAAAGCGGTGGCGCTTCATGCCGGCGACAGCCGTGTCTACCACTTCCGGAACAACACCAGCAAGCTGGTGACCCGCGACCATTCGTTGGCCAATGCGGCAGGCATAAAGGATGAGAAAGATTTAAATCCGAAATTCCGAGGGGTGATCCTGCGCGCGGTCGGACTGGCCACGAAGACAGAGGTGGAGGCAACACCCTTTGATGTGGCGGAAGGCGATACGATCATTGTCTGCAGCGACGGACTTTCGAAGATGGCGGAGGACTCCGCCATATCCAAAATTGTGCATCAGGAGCCGGATGTCGAGTCCACGGCTCGCAAATTGGTCGAGGCGGCCCTCAAGAACGGCGGCAAGGACAATGTGACTGTGGTGGTGATACGGGTCGGGCCGTTGCCGGAGCCGCTTCCTGGCGACGCTGTGCTCAAGCAGTTCCCGCCCGATTGGGGCCATGCGAAGAGCGACTCCAACCCGACGCCTCAGACGCCCTTGGACCCTGTTGCCGATGGCGTCACGCGGCTGACCGAATACAGGACGCCTTTGGCGCCTATTGCCGTTTCGAAGCCGGCGCCGGTCACGAAGAAAAGGGGTATTCCGCTCTTGCTGATTGCGATCGGGATCCTGTTGTTAGCTGCGCTCGGCGGGGCAGGACTCGGCCTCTATTTGAAGTACAGCGCAGAAAAGCAGGCGGCGCTGATTGAAAAGATACAAGCAGAGGCCCGGCTTCAGGCCATGGGGCAAATCCGTGCTGCTGAAGAGGCAGAGGCCAAGCGGAATGCCGAGGCAGAGGCCAAGCGCGCTGAAGAGACCCGGCTCAAGGCAGAAGCGGACAAACGGAAAGCAGAGGATGCCGCTGCGCAGGTCGAAGCGGAAAAAAAAGCCGAAGCGGCCCGCCTAAAAGCTGAAGATGAGCAGGCTGAGGCCGCGAAGAAAAAAGTTGAGGAAGAGAAGCGTAAACGCGAAGAGGCCCGCGTCAAGGCAGAGGCCGAGAAGGTTTCGGAAGCTGCGCGCGTGAAGGCGGAGGCTGAGAAGAAACGCGTTGCCGAACTCCAAAAGATAGAGGCCGACCGTCAGCGGTTAGCCGCTGAAAAGCAGAGGGCCGAGGAGGAGGAGGCTGCACGCCTCTCCGCTGCTGTGACAGCAGGGGGGGGCGATGTCGGGGCTTCGGAGCGCGAGAAAACGGTGCTCAATTTGGTCAGCATGGCCAAACATGAAGCGCAAGCCAAGACCTACTACACCTTCATGGTCATTCATGCGCCGAAAAATATAGAGACGCGTCCGCTCGTGGTGGCTTATGAAGAGGCCCGGCTGGCATTGGTCCAGTGGGCGGACAGCCAGACGCTGACGGCCGCCAAGCTGAAGCAGTTGACAGAAGCGCAGCTTGAAGCCGTCAGGAATTATGCACAGGCGCTTGTTGCTTTTTTGAACACCAATGCTGTTGAACTGTATGCCAAAAAGACGCGGATGAAAGAGGCGAACAAAAAAACATGGGAGTCTCTCGTCAAGGAGGCTGCTGAACTGAAGACGCAGGCGATGGACACGGACGCGAGCAGACTGCGGCTTGTCACAATCGTCAATACCATCTCCAACGAGGCGAAGTAATTCAGGAATAACAGATGTCAGATGCCGCAAACATAAAAATCGGTGGGTTTCAAGTTGTGGGTGAGCTGCCTGGAGGCGAGGGTGGCCAGGGCGTGCTTTATATTGCGACGTGCGTAGAGAAGCAGTATGAAGGCGTGGAGATCGGCGACCAGGTGGCCATCAAGGTCATGACTGTCCAGGACAGCGATGGCAAGGTCTACCATCGGCTCCACACCCGGACAACGGCGCTGGCAGCCTTGAATCATCCCGGCATCCTCAAATACTACGGCTGTCTATCAAAAAAAGAGGTCTTCAACTATTACCATTTCGTGATCATGGAATATTTGCATGGCAGGACCTTGAAGCAAAAGATCACGGCGTTGCAGTCTGGCGTGGATGCGGATGAGGCGCTGCGCATTTGCCGGTGCTGTTTGGATGCGCTCTGCTATGCACAGGCAAAAAACATCATCCATCGCGACTTGACGCCCTCCAACATCTTTCTGTGCGACAACGGCGATGTCAAGCTGATCGACTTTGAGGTGGCGAAGACGACACGCCCCACAGAGCAGACGAACAGTACGGGCGTTTTTGGAAAACTCGACTATATGGCGCCGGAGCTCTTTCTGGGTTCCAAGGAGACGCCTGTGCAGTCGGACATCTTCAGTTTCTGCTTGTGCGTTCACGAGATGTTTACGGGGAATCTGCCCTACGAGCGCGGGAGTGTGGCCCAGGCGAAGGGTGCGATCAAGGTCGATGACAAGATCCGCTCCGTGGTTGCAGGGCTTGAGGAGATTCTGACCAAGGGGCTTTCGGTCAATCCCGCAGAGCGCCAGCAGTCCTTCCAGGAGCTTGCTGACGCCTTCGCTCCCTTGCGTACGACGATCTGGAAGGGGACGGAGGGGCGCACCTACGAGGCCCTTCACTTTGTGGGTGGCGGCGGCTTCGGCTGGGTCTACAAAGCAAGGCTGCTGCCGGACAAGCGGCTTGTGGCGATCAAGTATTTGCTGGACGTCCGTTTCACAGACCGGTTCGAACGAGAAGCAGAGACCCTGAAGCAGTTTGAGGATGATCGTATTGTCCAGTTCATTGACTACTTCACTGAGGCGAAAATGCTGGGTGGCCATGGCTTTTTGGTGATGAACTTCTTGGAGGGCATGCCGGGGAGCTCCTTGCGTGACCAGCTCAAGAAGATCAGGGCAACAACAGGCGAGCGGGCCGGTATTGCATACGAAGAGGCCCTTGTCGCCTTTATTCGCTATGCCGAGGGGCTGGCTTTGCTGCATCAGGCCTCTGTTTTCCATCGCGATTTAAAGCCGTCAAACCTCTATTTCCCGGAGGGGAAGCCCCAGGTCGCCTGCATCATGGATCTTGGCGTGGCGCGCAACGAAGAGGCGACGCTGACGCACATGGGGCATGTACCCGGCACGTTAGACTACATGGCGCCGGAATTTGCGCGGGGGGATGGCGGACGCGGAAGCGCGGCCTCTGATATTTATGCCTTTGGCTTATGCCTCTACGAAGCGCTGACAGGGCGCTTTCCGCTGCCCAGGTTGCCGGCGGGCAGCCAAGCCTGGCTCACCTACCTCTCGCGGTCTGTCTCCAATCCGCCGAGGCCTGAATTCAAAGATGAGATGGTCCTTGCGAATCCGACCCTGAAGAGCTTGTTGGAGTCGATGATCGAGCCCGACCTCTCCAAGCGGATCTCGGACACGATGGAGGTTGTAGAGATCCTGAAACAACTCCTGGAGGCGACACCGGGGAAAGGGTTGGCTTTTCCGCCTTCAAAACCCGTAAAGTGGCCTAAAAAGGGTTCGAAGAAGAGTGTTGCCCCGCTGCCTGAAAAGCACGATGAAGGGGAAGAGGGGGCCACGGAAAAGACCATGGCCGTTGACGCGGAGACCATGGCGACCCTGGTGGCGAATCCGGCTGAACTCGAAGATCTGAAGAAGAGCGCCCGGGCAGATGCAGGGGCTAAGAAGCAGAAGTCCGTTGCGGCGCCTGTTCCATCGCCAGCTGTTCACCCGGCGTCACCTCAGCCGGCCAAGAAAGCGGCCAGGCCGGCACCTGCTGCGAGCCATGAGAAACCGGCAGCCCCGTCGATGCCCGGCTTTTTTGCCCGCCGGGGAAAGTCCCTTGCGATTGTTGCCGCGCTCGTTGGCCTGCTGGGGGGAGGCCTTTTCCTGGCGCGTCAGCCATTAAAAAACCTCTTCAAGAAACCTCTGGCCAGCATCCAGATGAAGGAGGATGCGTCCTTCCTGCAGCAACTGCTCTCGGATGTTGAGAAGCAACGCGAACAGATGGCGCGCGACATGGCTAACCTTGAGACGCCTGCGGCGTATAAGGCCTACGGGGATAAGTCGTCCCAACTGCTCAAGCAACTGGTGGACGGCGCTTCGCGCCACATGACAGCGCGTGAAGAGCAGGCGACGCCGGAGTTGGCGATTCAGTATTTCGCCTTTTACGATATGACCAACCGCGTTGCGCAACTGCCTCAGCATGCGCGCACGCTGGTTGAAGCAAAGATCCTCCGCACGCTTGAAAAGACGGAAGCGGCCTACCGGGCAGGGGATATGAAGGAGGGGCAGCGCCTGGAAGACCTCTGGAACGAGTGGAAGGCGTGTCAGTCGGACAAGCTGTCGGCTGCCCAGGAGACGCGCATCCGTGTCGCCAAGACAGAGGCGACCATGCGGGTCGGGCGGAATGCGGAAGAAATTGCGCGGAAGAAGGCAGAGGCGGATAAACAGGCGGAGCTGGAGAAGCAGAGGATCGCTGATCTGGCAAAAGCAGAGGCGGACAAAAAGCGGGCGGCTGAACATGCAAAAGTTGAGGCTGCGCGTAAGGCTGAAGAGGAGCGGCTGAAGGCCGAAGTGGGAAAACCCTCCGGAATTACCGATCGTCAACGGCGCGAGCTGGCTGCCTGTGACGAACTTCGGAACGCGGCGCTTTCGGCCTATCTCCAGGGGGAGATCGAGAAAGGGGATAAGAGCCGGGACACCTGGGTGCAGGCGATCAAAGGTGTGAAAGCGTTGATCAGCGACGCACTCAGCCAGAACCAGAGCGATGAAATAGCCAAGGCGCGCGAAGAGGCGGTCGCAAAAAGCCAGAAGGCTGAACAGGCCCGCCTCTCCGGACTCATGGCGCAAGTCGATCAACTTGTCGCCAAGATCGAATCGCTGTATGCGCTGGGCACGCCTGAAGCACTTGTTGCGGGCGATGTGGAGCATAAGAACTGGCAGGATTTTGTTAAGGAAAAGAAGTTGGATGCCGCTGCAGCGGCAGCGGGTGTGAAGCGCATTGAGCAGGCGCGAGCCGTCTGCCGTACCAAAATGGCTGGCGGACTTCATCAGAAAGCCCTGGCAGCGTATAAGAGCGGCCAGTTGATCCAAGGGGACGCTCTTGCAAAAGAGTGGCGCGCCCTGGGTACGACCAACAGCGCGGAGGCCGTCAAACTGGACACCGCGCAACGGGAGTGTGAAGCGCAACTCAAGAAGAGCGTGGATTGGGGGACGGTCTTAAAAAATGCCGAAGAAGAGGCTCGCGCAGCGCTGACATCGCAGGAACTGGAGTTTGTCAACTTCCAGGTGACCAAGCTTGCAGAGGCCATTGCCAAGGCGAAAGCTGCTGATGTTCCTGTTGTTCAGGCGACGCAGACGCTGCAGAAGCTGAACATGCACCGGGTCGTGCTGGCGTCGCCGGTACGGGTTGCCGTCGAGTCGCGTGATCGCCGGGTGACGGTCGAATTTCAGGACGAGGCCAAGCAGTGGCAGCCCATTTCGAGAAATTCCCGCGTCTCTCCTGGGAAGGTGCTCTTCCGTTTTACAAAGCCAGGGGGTCAGCCTATAGTCCAGGAGATGGAGGTCCTGCCGGGCAAGAATCATCGTGTTGTTGTTCCTCAGATGTAGGTGTTCGAGTATGAAAATGAGCGACAAAGAAGGATCCACACAGGCCTTAAATGATTTGGTATCCAGTGAAAAGTCTGTTGACAAGGACTTGAACAGGAGAGTAAAATAAAAATTAACGAATGGAGAACACTTTTTGCGAAATGGGCAATGGGTGCCTGACGCATCAAAAAAGAGAGGGTGGAGTATGAAAAATTCTATACCGCTAATCATTGCGGTTTTGCTGGGTCTTGCGGCAGTCTTTGTCGTTAGCCGTATGATGAAGAAATCGGGTGATACGCGTGAAGGAATGGTTTGGGTTGTTGCGGCGACGCGCGACTTAGGCATGAAGGAAGTGATCTTGGACGGCTACATTCGGGAGCGGGCAATCCCGGAGTCTGCCTTGTCTGAACGTCACGTGCTCTGGAGCAAAGCCAATATGGTCATGGGACAGACCATGCTGCGTTCCGTCAAAAAGCATGACTTCATTTTCCTTAATGATGTGGGCATGAGCAAGAGCCTGAATCTGTTGGTGGAAAAGGGAAATTGGGCGGTTCCGGTGACCTTCTCTGACAATGGCATTACCCAGTTCCTTCAACCCGGCGATGAAATTGCCATTCTGGCGACCTTCTCCGTCAAGAAGAGCATCCCTTCAAAAGATCTTTCCGCGGAGCCCGTTATTGTTGAAGAGCGTGCGACTTCGGTTATGTTTCCCAGCGTACATATTCTCGACATCGGCGCTGGCGACGGCATCACCCGCGAGGAGGGGAACAATGTACGGGCTGTGATTGTCGAATTGCCGCCCCAGCAGGCGGCTACGTTGATCGCGGCTCAGCGTGTTGCGGAACTTTATCCGGCATTACGCTGTGCAAATGACAGTTCGTCCTTGAACCGTTTGGATGGCGGGGTCGTGGATGACACCACCTTCCTCGATCTGCGTAAAGGGTTGACATCTGTTAAAATTCCCGAAATCCCCGGGAAGGGCGCAAAGTAAAACATCAGAAAGGATCATCACTCATGAAAAAAAGTATACTCGTATTAGGATTGGCGCTGTGCGCGTGCTTCGGCTTGGCTCAAGAGGCTGAAAAAGTGTCGTTGGGCATTGGCGCGTTGAAGGTGGTCGACCTTCCGTTTGTCATGCAGAACTATCGGATCTCCTCGCCGGACATCGTCAAGCTCGAAAATTTTTCAGAGAAGCAACTCCGAATTATCGGGCAGAAACAGGGCACGTGCGAACTGGAAGTGATTGGCGCAGGTATGACCAAGCGCTTCTCGGTGACCGTGGTTGACAATATCCGGCAAGTCTATGACAAGCTGAGAGTGGACCTGGATACGCTTCCTGAGTTGGACATCTCGATCAATCAGGACTATATCGCGATCAAGGGCGAGATCAGCAGCATCAAGAACTGGGAGCATCTCCAGAAAGTGTTGCCCATGTACGAGGGCATGTGCAAGAACTATGCGACGTTCCGTCCGGCGCCTGAAATGATTCTGAACATGAAGAAGTTGCTGGAGCAGTCGGGGTATGTGGTTTCAGAAACCCCGATTCCCACAGAGCCTGGCAAGATCGGCTTCCAGTATGCGCAGAATGTGATCACGGTCACGGGCAGTGTCTATCATCCTGCTGATTTAGCTTCGATTAAGTCGCTCTTCTCGACGCAGAACTGGATCGCGACAGAAGGGATCGCCACGGACGGGAAGGTCCGCCTGGTGACGAACCTGAAGGTTGAGCCCACGATGATTGATGTGGGGACGGTTTATGTGGGGATCACCAAATCTGAGGGCGAAAAACTCGGGTCTCCGAACAACTCCTTCTTTGGTTTCAATCCAACGGCCCTCTATGACATTGTCACCGGCAAGGGCAGCGGCAGCGCGGTGATGAGCGTCGGGCTGAATTCCATGATTCAGTTTATGGCCGAAACAGGCGTTACACGCTTCAAGACCGCAGGGCACTTGACCTTTATCAGCAACAATGAGTCTAAGAAAGAGGCCACCTTCCACAATGGCGGCACCATGTACATCCGCGTGAGCGGACAGAACACGGGCGATCTGAAAGAGGTCCAATATGGGTTGCAGATGACGGTCAGTGGCGGGCTCACCAGCGGCAACAAGGTGAAGCTGGACATCGCTATTGAGCGCAGCGATCCGCCGCAGTTGAACACCGCAGGCGACTATGGACAACGGAAGAGCAAGATCTCGACCTCGGTCATTTGCGAAATGAACAAGACGGTTGTGTTGGGCGGCCTGAAGGACCTGGTTGAAGGCACGTCAAAGGCGGGCTTGCCGATTCTGCGTAATACCCCCATCCTGCAGTGGTTTGTCTCTGAATCCGGCAACGCGCAGAGCGATATGCAGTTGCTGATCCTGATCAGCCCGCGCGTTCAGACCAATGACACGCAGATCAAGATTCCGCCCTCAGCCTTGACAGCCGACACCCTTGAGAAGGCGGACAAGACCAATCAACAGAGGATCGATGAGGAGAAGCGTTTCCATGGATTCTGGTTCTGGTTGAACTGGTTCTGCTGGTAATCACGAGGTTCTTATGATACTTAAAATCACCCGACTGGATAAGTCTGTCCTGCTGGAAGAGCGTCTGCAAGCTGACAGGGTTCTGCAGATTGGACGAAACGAGAGCTGTGACATTGTGTTGCAGGCCAAAACAGTCTCCCGTCTGCATGCCCGTATCCAGTGTGCGGGTGATTTGGTGTTTCTCGAAGATGCGGGGAGCAGCGCGGGGACAAAGGTGAATGGCGCTCCGCTGACGGAGCGCTTGCTGATCTCCCCCGGCGATGTGGCGGTCATCGGTGACTTCACGTTAACCTTCCTTGACGAGAACGTGCCGGTACCGCCCGCGCCTCCTTTGCCTAAGCCTGTTACATCAAAGCCTGCACCGCCTGTGCCGGCTGCGCCGCCTGCGCAAAAAGGTGCGGAGAAGGCATCGTCCAAGTCGGCTATCCCTGATTTCGTGCGGGAGTTCAAGGATCTTGAAATCCTGTATACGGATGAAGTGATGAAGCTGAAGAACAGGATCCATACCTACGTCCTCGAAAAGCTCAACCTCTCCGAGACGGCGATGAAGGAGATTGCCAAAGAAGAGATGCAAGCCAAGCTGGAGATCTGTCTGGATCAGACCATGCGTGATTTGTGGCATGAGTTGCCGTCGGATATTCCGAACGACATGCTGCGGCAGGCCATGATTGACGAGTTGGTGGGCTTTGGGCCGATTTCACCGCTGCTGCGCTCCAAGCTCATTTCGGAAGTGATGGTCAATGGTCCGAGCCATGTCTTTATTGAAAGCAAAGGCAAGCTCTTTGAGACGGGGGTTCGGTTTTTCAACGCACAGCATCTGATCGCCATTATTCAGCGCATTGTCGAGCCGCTGGGACGGCATGTGGATGCAGCCTCCCCCATGGTGGATGCGCGTCTGCCGGATGGCTCGCGCGTCAATGCGATTATCCCCCCCCTGGCGCTGGACGGAGCGTCGGTGACGATCCGTAAGTTTGCTGACAAGAAGCTGACGACCGACGACTTGATCGAGTATGGCAGCATGACCAAGGAGATGGCCCTCTTCTTGGAGGAGGCGGTCCGGTCCCGCCAGAACATTCTGGTGTCAGGCGGAACGGGTTCCGGCAAGACGACCCTGTTGAATATTCTCTCCCAGTTTATTCCCGGGAGCGAGCGTATCGTCACGGTGGAAGACTCGGCCGAACTGAAGCTGACCCATCACAACATTGTGCGTCTCGAAGCGCGGCCGGCGAACATTGAAGGCCAGGGGCGTGTGACGATCCGAGACCTCGTGATCAACACTTTGCGTATGCGTCCGGATCGCATCATCGTGGGTGAATGTCGCGGCGCTGAGGCGCTCGATATGTTACAGGCCATGAATACGGGGCATGATGGTTCCATGACGACCTGCCATGCGAACAATCCCCGCGATGCGCTCGCGCGTCTGGAAAACATGGTGATGATGGCCGGCTATGAACTGCCCTCGGTCGCGATCCGTGAGCAGATCGCCTCTGCCGTGAACCTCGTGGTCCAGCAGACCCGCATGCCGGACGGTTCGCGCAAGGTCATCAAGATTTCAGAGGTCGCCGGACGTGAAGGGAGCACGATTCTGCTCCAGGATATCTTTACGTACGAGCAGGAGGGCTTTGACAATGAGGGCAAGGTACGCGGCTTCCATGCCCCCTCTGGCAACATCCCTCACTTTGTGGAAGAGTTACGTTCTTCCGGAGACCTTAAGTTGGACATGGGCGTTTTTGTTCCGCATAACTAAGGAGTCACGTTATGGTGTGGTTAGTCTACATGTTGGTCTTTGGCGCGGTCGTGCTGGTGGTCTATTCATTTGCAGGACTCGCAAACAGCATCAGCCTGGAAAAGGTTGAATTGGAACGCAAGTCCAAGGAGCTTCAAAGCTGGGCGAATCCGATGAATCGTTATATATCGGATCAGCGGCTGGTGCAACTGCGCGTCTCAAGTGCAGTGGTTCTCGGCGGACTCTTTACGGGCATCCTCCTCTTCGCCTCGGTCACGAATCCGCTGATTTGGATGCCCATCGCTGGCGGCATGGGGGTTGTGGGCTGGCTGGCGCCCGTGTGGTATTTCAACTGGAAGCTGAAGGATCGCAAAGACAAGTTTGAAAGCCGGATTCTCGATCTGACCATGGGGCTTGCCAATGGGTTGCGCTCGGGACAGGCCCTGCCTCAGGGCCTGGAGGCCATTGCCCGTCGCTTGGAAGGGCCGATCCAGGAAGAGCTGATGGTGGTGCTTCGCGAGTACCGGTTTGGACTGGAACTGGCAGAGGCGCTCGAACGTATGTATCAGCGCATGCCGTGCGAGGACTTGCGCTTGCTGATCACCTCCGTGAAGTTGACCTCGCAGTCCGGCGGAAGCATGGCGGAAGTTTTAGGCCGCATGACAGAGATGATCCGCGGGCGCACCGAATTCCAGGGCAAACTCCGGACGCTCACGGCGCAAGGACGTTTTGAGGCGATCGCGATTTCCGCCTCCCCGTTTGTTGCCTTTATTATTTTGTATCTCGTGGATACGGAGTTGATGGCGCCGATGTTGAGGACAACGGTCGGGTGGGCTGCGCTGGGTACAGTTGTCCTGCTGGAAACGATTGGTTTTTATATCATTAACAAGATCGTCACGATTGAGGTATAGGCATCATGGATATTCAGACAATAATGGCGTATATGGCTGTCTTTCTTGCCGTATTGATCCCTGTGATTGCTGGACAGCTTTGGGGCGGTCAGGATAGCGTTCCCCAGCCGACCTCTTTTGATTCGGGTCGGATTCCTAAACTCTTTAAGCTGGCCCGGCTTCCGATTGGTGCGCTCTGCTCAGCCGGCATCGGAAGCTCCATGGAGCAGATGAACGCCAAGAAGACCAAGGATCTCGAGAAGAAGATCGTTGTTGCGAATTTAGCAATTACCCCTCAGATGGTCTATACAGCGCAGGTCGTCTATAGTATCGCCTTGGTCTTTATCACGGTCGTCTGGTGCGCGGTGCTCGGGCTGAAGCCTGCGGTAATCGTGATTGGAGCAGTGATCGCCTTATTCATTGGCTGGGTTTATCCGGCGACATCCGTGGACAGTTTGGCGAATAAGCGCCAGCAGGAGATCATCAAGAGCCTGCCCTTTGCCATTGACCTCGTGGGGTCTGCGATGCGTTCCGGTTTGGATTTCAATGCCTCGATCCGTTATTTTGTCTCCATGGGCATCCCCGGGGCGCTCAGCATGGAGTTCGGTATTATGCTGAAGCAGATTGAACTGGGAAAGACGCGTGTGGAGGCCCTCAGCAACATGGCCGAGCGTGTGAACACGCAGGAGTTTACAACCTTTGTCGGCGCGGTTGCGCACGGCACGGAAATTGGCGCATCCATCGTTGACACGATGGTCATCCAGAGCGAAGAGATGCGGCGTGCACGTTTCAACCTCGCCGAGCAGAAGGCGCAGCGCGCACCCTCCCTGATGATTTTGCCGATGGCATTGTTCATTATGCCGTCGGTGTTCATTATCATTTTTGTCCCGGTATACTTGAAGATCCAATCGAGCGGCATGGGCTCAATGTTTTCGAAGTAAGGATTTATTATGAGCAAGGTCAATCACCATATTCAGTTTGTTTCGGGTGAGTGCAAGGGCGACTCCAGGCCGCTGACTGAAGGAGTATCTGTTATCTTAGGGCGCTCACGTTCAGCGACGTATCGTTTTACCACGCCCGATATCTCCGGGAAGCATCTTGAATTGACCATTCTACCGTCGGGCGATGTGGCGCTTAAAAACCTGAGTACACACCGGACTGACGTGAATGGAAAAGCCCTTGCCGAAGGCGAGGCTGTCATCTTAAGCGAGGGCGACTGTGTGGCCATGGGGGACACGACCACATTTGTCCTCGGGTCTCTTCCGGAGGGGGAGGCTCCAGAAGAAGGCTCGCCGGAGGGGATGACCACCCCGACCAATTTTGCGGCTGCATCGGCGGTCAAGGTGATGGTGCCGCCGCCGGTCTCGGCTCGGCTGTCGCAGGCGCCAAAGGCTTCCGCGGGCGTTGACGAGTCAAAGACCGAGCTTCCTGATGATGAGCCACGCAGGGCCCCGGAGAAGACGGATGACGGCGCGACCCTGGCTGACGCGCCTGTAGAGGCGGATCGGGACCAGACGGTGATCCCGGAGGCGGCCCCGCAAGAGAAACCACGGCCACTCTTTTCATCGCCAGAGGTGCGCGCGAGCAAACCCGCAACACGTCCCGCACCGCCCGTGCAAGCGAATCCTGAAGCGGACGAGGCCAAGACATCCCAGGCACCCGACGAGGATGGAGATGACAACGAGACCATGATGATGCAGACGCGTGTTGCGACCATGGAAGAGATGGACCTGCTCCGGAAGACACGTAAGCCCAAGGTCAATAAGTGGGTCATCTGGCTTGCAGCCGGGATGGCGGCCTCCGCTTGTCTTGTCGGAACCAGTTACATGGTCTCACAGACCAACATTGAGAATCCCTTGACCTGGCCCATGGACGGCGACAAATTTAACGATGAGGTCATCTATCCGGACATTGGTGTGGATAAAGATTTTATTCTCTACTTCCCCCGGCATCGGAGCATGCAGGTCAAGAAAGAACCCAACCGCATTACGGCCATGACCCGGATCGGCAAGCGGCGTGATGTGCCGTGCCGTGTGACTTTCAGCATGAACAAGTCCATCGACAATCTCTCCTTGAACCGCATGAAAGGGTTCAAGGCCTGGCAGGACAGGATGATGGCTTCAGGCGGCCAGTGGAACTTTGACGAAGACAAGAATGTCTACTTCAGAGGGCGAGAGAACGGACTGCCGCATCAACTGGCGCTCTATACGCGATCGGTTGACAAGCTGGCCTGGTTCGGTGTGGTGATGTACATCAAAGACCGCGACTGGGAAATCGTTGTCCAAAAGGAGATCCCCTCTTCAGAACGCTATCGCGGTGAGGCATTGCTGGTCAGTACGCCCTTTATCAGTGTGTCGCAGCGCTATGTCGTGAATCACTGGGAGCCCGGGGAGGTCACCTTCCCGCTGACGGTGCCCGAGATGCTGAGCGAGGCCAGGTCCATGCTGAATCGCACGATCGCTACGCCGCGCATGTGGCCTCATATCTTGGACTTGCTGCGAAATATTCTGGGCACGTCGTTGCGCTCGAATGACACGGTGACGTACGAGGCAGCCATGGAGCTGCTGCGCGATTTACGCGCTAAGCAATCGCAATGGCTCAACAACCAGAAGATCGGCTACTTTTCAGCGCAGGCAAAGAATCTGACGAAGGCCGCTGCAGCGATTCGCCAAGATTGCCTGACTGTTTTTTCAGATGAGGATGATTTGAGGTGTCATCAACTTCGAAACGACCAATGGGATTAATTATGTTATCTACAGGCAGACTACAATTCAGGCTGGAGCATCAGCACAAGCTGGTGGGCGAACTTTTTTCCGATGATATCGCGGGAGAGGTATTGATCGGGCGGAGCAAGGAGTGTGCGCTGGTGATCCCTTCGGAAGACCGTGCCGCCAGTGCAAAGCACGCGATCCTCAAAAAGAAGTTCAACGGTATCCATATTGTGGATGCTGGCAGCCGGAATGGGCTCTTCTTCAACGGGGAGCGCATCACGGAGCGTAAGCTGAGTACCGGCGACTGTATTAAAATTGGCGAAAGCGAATTGTTTGTCTCCTCTGTCGCAGCGCAGAAAAAGGAGCAAGCCGCCGTGGCGACCGCCATGAATAAATGCCACCGGCTCGAGTGTCTCAGCGGGGTGATCAAGGGCCAGGTGTTCGACATTGGACAACAGATGCTTCGTGTGGGCTCTGACCCTGAAAGCGAGTTGCACCTTGCGGACAGCCTGATTTCCCGTCGTCATGCCGAGCTTTCCGTGGATGAGAAGGGCGAGTGCTGGGTGAATGACCTGAAGAGTGCAAACGGGACCTTTGTCAATCGCATTCCGCTGAGCGGCAAGAAGCGTATGTTGAAAGATGGCGACATTGTCTCCTTCGCGTTCATGGATTTTCGCTTCCTGGACAAGGCGGTGAAACATACACGCTCCTTCTTCTGGGTGAAGATAGCCTCCATCCTCGTGACACTGATCGCCGGAGCCATCTTCTATTTTGCCTATTTGGTCGGGACATCCTCTGCCCCAGACTTGATAAAGATGGCTAAAATCTATGCGTCTCAGGAACGTTTCGTGGATGCACGCAACCGTCTGGAGTCGGCACAGAATGCCCGTCAGTATCAGCAGTATAGCGTCGAGTGTGAAGCGCTCCTGGAGAAGGTCAACACCTGGGAGAAGACCTATAATGACTGGAGCTTTGTCCAGAAGAGCATGAAGGCGCGGGAGTGGCCGGAAGCCGTGCGGACCTTAGCTTCTATGCGGTGTGACCTGATGGAAAACTGGAACTGGAATGAATTGAATGCCATGAAGGCCAAGAATCAGGCGGGCAAGGTGAAGGACTATCTGGACTGCTACTTGAAAATCCAGGCATCCTTAAAGAGTACGGATCATGGCGTGGAGGCGATGAAGACTATGCAGCAAGAGCTGACAGCCATCATTGAGCAGATGGAGGCGGCCAAGGACGATCTGTATCTGACCTTGCTCGAGGACAGCCGAAAAGTGCTGGAGGCGCTGACAGCCAACTTGACGCATTTGGCTGACATGAATAAGGCTATCGCCCAACTGGAACAGCCCTATCCCAACTTTAAGCTCATTGTCGCTGAATTGAGCGCAGTCGAAGAGAAGGCGACCGGAACGGTCAAGCAGATGGCCTCGGGATATTTGGCGCCGATCAAGAAGATGCAGGCCATTCAGGAGCAGCTTCTGAAAAATGCCACAGCCCTGGCCGCGTTGAAATTTGATCAGGTCTCCTCCTCTATTGAATTGCCGACAGTCGATGAATGCGCGGTCAACCCGTATATCAACAGCCAGCGGAAGAATATCGAGAACATTGACAAGAACTTCCAGGTTGCCAAAGCCCAGGTACAACATCTGCTCAATGTTTTCAAGAAGAACAACATTGAGCTCTTTAAGACGCCCAAGCTCGTTCAGGCCTTCATGGATGAAACCACCTGGCCGGATGTCTTTGCCTGTGACGTGTTGAAGCGTAAGATCCCCAAGCGTACCCGGACTGAACCTGAGGGCGCGTATGACCGGGTGCTAGGCGTGGACTATTTCTATGAATTGTTGCGCGCCCTGCCGGAAAAATACGATGGCTCGGCTCTTGAGTCGATGCAGTTCCAGCCCGAATGCGTGCAGATCAAAAATCTCTTCAGAAATTATGTCGACTATGTCAGCTTCGTGACGCTGCCGCAAAACAAGTGGCTGCTCCGGGGCGAGATTCAAAAGGTGCATGACTATTGCCTGGAGCAAGTGGCGAACCGGGACAAGATCATTACCTTCCTCTTTGACGAAACAGCCGCAGACACGTTGACGCGGCGTTCGATATTCGGCCGTGCCGTCGCGATTCATCTTGCGCCGGACGGGCGCTATTCACGGGATGTCTGTGAAAAGGTGTCCGAGGACTTTAAAAAGTACAGATTGCCGCTGGTGAAGCTGAACAACGATTATGATGCAGCGCCCCCGGAAAAAGCGATTGAGATTCGGACGCAAATCCTCGCGACGGGGATTCCCGGTGACCCGGTGGTGCGCCGCATGTGGGCAACGATACAGGAGTAACAGATGGTGAGCCAGACGAAACAGATAGGTCTCTCTCTGATGCTGAGCATGGGCGCAGCGCTCATCCTCTGCGCGCAGCAGCGCATCACGCCAGGGGATGCCGCCCAGCTACGGCAACAGTACACACGGGAGTTGCGTGAGGTCCAAGGGCAGTTGGACAGGAGCCAAGGCGAAAGCAAGCACGTCGTCAGGGAGGCCTCTGTAGCAGAGCTTGAAGCACGACAGGGACAAGCGTCTCAGCGGAGTCGGAAAAAAGGCGCAGAAAAGAGAAGAGGCGATCCCCGTTCAGCTGAAGAGAAGGCGAAGATCAATGCCGAACTCAAAGCGTTCAACGCGCGGATCCCTGAAATAAATGCCTCGCTGGCCCAGGCCTCCTCGAACGCGACGCTGCCCCAGATCAAGCTCACCCCCATGACTGCTGATACGCTGCTGGCCTCTGCCGGCGGCAAAGGCCGTTCAGGCGCACCAGCCCAAGGGCAGGCTGTCAATCAGGCGATTAACCTGCGTATCCAAGAGGAGTTGAAGAAGGCGGATCCCGCGACACGCAAGCAGATGATGGCTGTTTTAAAGGCGGTGGAGCAGGGGAAGCCGGTTCCTCTGCCTCGCACCGTTCCCGCCTCCCAACGCCTTACGAAAGGGGTCCCATGAAGAGGTGTCACAGAAAACAGGAGCGAGGTGCCGTGATGATGGAGTACGTCATCTTGATCATGATGCTCGCGCTTGTCCTTTTTGCCGGCAATAATTATCTGACGAATGACACGTGGATGAATGACATACTGTTTGTGGATCAAGCTACAGGGGCAGGGCCTCCAACCTTAGGCAAGGATGTGGCAGGCATGTATCAGCGGGTGATGGCGGGCATTTGCCTGCCGACGCCCTGAAGAGGCGAAATTTCACAAAAAGATGGTTATGAACAATGAGCAGTGAGGGATTCGGAGGGGCTTGCATCGGGTGATGCAGGTCAGGATGTTCGGGTTCAGCACTGGATTAATGAAGGGAAAAAACAAATGAAACTCAACTGGAACGTTGCACGTGCAAAGAAGCATTTGCTCGGGCGTATGCTCTGCCGCATGGCGGGTGATCAGAAGGGCGCCGTGATGATGGAATACGTCATCGTGGCTGTTCTGATTGCTGCTGCATGCGTCACGGCAGTTGCGATGTTTGGCCGTACGATCGTCGGCATGTTCAGCGTCGCTGCAAAGGGTGCGACAGGCGATTCCAAGGATGCAAAGTCCACGCAGGACTTGGTGCGCGATGATCAAAAAGCGGATGCGACGAAAGCTGGTGAATACCATGACAGTCTGCATACGGGTACGGCTAAAGGCAGCGCAACAAAATGACCGAATATGGCCTGTAAAACTGCTGGTACAGCAGTGAAATAAGCATGACTGATACTGCACTTAAACTGTTGCTGGCGACACCGTGGCTCCTGACGCTCTGCGTCTGGGATGTCAAGCATCGGAGGCTGCCCAATCTGCTGACGCTGGGCGGCGCAGCCGTCTGTCTGGCGGCCTATCTGGGCGCAGACGGATTCCCGATGGCGGTTCGGGGGTTGCTGGCCGGCTTGTTGTGCGGGCTCTTCCTCTTCCTGCCGTTCCTGTTAAAGGCGGCAGGAGGGGGAGATGTCAAGATGCTCTTCGCCTGTGGCATCTTGGTCGGTATGGGCAATATCATGAATTTTCTCTTTTTCATGTCCATTGCCGGTTTCTTATTAGCGCTGATTATGTGGTTTGCCGGCCGGGTCGATATGCGCCGCGTGAAACATTATGCGCGGTGCGTACTGGACTGGAGCTATGACCGGAAGGTTGGCCGGGAAGGCCTCCCTTCCCGGGACAATGAACACTGCCGGATACCGTTCGGAGTGGCCATCGCCGTCGGGGTCTGGGCGACTTTTATCTGGGATGTTACCTACTGATTTTTTAAAATGCGCACAAAACACCATACAGGTTCAGCAATGATGGAGTTCGTCTTGGTCATGCCGCTGTTGTTCGTCATGATCATGGGCGTGCTTCAGGTTGCTCATATTTGGATGGCGCGCCAGGTGGTCCATTATGCGGCCTATTGTGCGGCTCGATCGACATTGACCGCGAACCATACCCTGTTCCGTGATCAGCCCGTGGCGACAGATGCAGCGTTGCGCGTTTGCGCCTGGATCGCCTTTGATGATGAGGGCGACGGCGATGCCCAGGATGTGACCGAGATTCCTGGGTGGGGCAAGATCCCCTTTTCTGAGTCAGTCAAGAAGCGGACCCGGGTCTATACAGGGTATTCTGATACCGACTATATGGGTATGATGGGCACATGCCCGTGGCAGACGCGCGCGGTGGTCGAGTTCGATTTTGCCCTTTTGATGCCCGTGGCCGGGCAGATGATGAGTTATTTGAAGAAACCGTCAGCGGATGAAGTGGCCCAGCAGATCAGGGACGGCGTGATCGCCGTAAAACCCGGGATGGGCTGGACAGGACAGGAGGAGAAGAAGAATTACTCCTATCCCTATATCACGCTGAAAGAGATGTGCATTCTGCCCAAACCCTATAGCACAGCTATCTATCCATTAAGTCTTTAACATTATGAAACTGATCCTCAAAGCGGCTGGAAAAGCGTTTGTCCGTCTCGGAAGAGACGAGAGCGGAGCCGCTTTTCTCGTGACGCTGGCGCTCTTCATGTTTATGTTTCTCCTCTGCAGCGGTGTCTATTCGATCGGCGACATCGTCCGGCAGCGCATTGAACTCCAGAATGCCTCGGATGCAGCGGCTTACTCGGCGGCAGTGATCCAGGCGGACACCATCAGCCGTGTCGCCACCATTAACCGGGCCATGGCGTGGACCTATTTGCAGATGACCCGCCGGCAGATGGACTATATCGTGGATAAATGGGTGGGTCTGACTGAGACGCGGATGAAAGAAGACCGGGATAAGATGGAAGACTTTTGGGAAGTGTATGGCCAGTGTGACGGCACGCATGACAGCGGCCCGCAGGGCTCAACGTATTGGTGCGGACTCTATACCATCGATAAGCTCTTTGCCATGAACTGTGAGGGCACGATCCCGATTCCAAACAACATCGACATGATGATCCCGATTTTCCAGATGCTCTTCAAACTCCATTTGATGGGCCAGGGCGGATCGGGTAACCCCTTGTGCGATTGGCTGCCGACGCTGGAGCCTCAAATCCTCTGCGACAAGGCAAATATTCTCGCCATGAATATAGCCCTGATCGACACCATCATGAAGCTCCCGGGGAAGATCGAGGAGGTCGTCCCGAATGTGTTGAAGGCCAACCTCCCTGAGCGCCTCGTGAACGCCGGCGAGTTCCAATATTATCTGTATCAGAATGAAACGCCGATTCTCAATTTCATTTTTTTAAACAACAAGAAAGAGGATGAGCGGCGATTTTTGGCCTTTGCCGGTCCCCATTATGATACGGAGGTCCGGAAGACCTTTAACAAGAAGCAGGACGACGGCGGGCAGGTCGGCTCCGGGTCGAAGGCCGGCGGCGTCAACCATTGGTTCGTCCGCCATGACGGGACACGGCGGGCCAATGACAGCGATATCGGTATTCAGCGCGCCTACCTCTTCGGGCCGGAAGGCGATTCTTCAGCGTATCAGGACAAGCCGGGCATCCTCGTAGAGCCGAGCAGCAAGAACGATGATGCGGACGATGATTCAAGTCCGGATACGACGAGCGCGCTTGTTTCGGAATGGCACTGGAGCGCAACCAAATGGCTCTGTTTCCCCGTTGTGGACGGCTGGGTTCATATCCCGCTGGTCTCTGCCTGGGAGTGTGACCATTGCAACGGAGGAAGCACCATTGACGAGGCTGACAACAATTGCACCTGGCCTGTCTTGGACTATAACGGTTCTGGAGCGATTCCCTTGCTGGCAGGTGGCGGGCGGGCTTATGGAGATGACCCGGAACTGCTTTCCGGCGGGGCGAAGGAGATGTATTACACCGGCGCGCTCTGCATGCCGCTGATCTTGAATGAGCTCTTCTTCGGTAAACAGGGCTCCCTCGTTGTGGGCCTCTCCCGGAAGTGCAAGAATCCCTGGGATGAGATTTTCGGCAGGGTCAGCGAGGGTCTGTATAAGGCCTTTAATCCCACGGTCAAAAACATGTGGGCTGTTTCAGCAGCGCGTGCCGGATACCGGGATCCCTCAGATACAGGGCGTTATCAAATCGCCTATACGGACCCTGCGCCGCTCTCCTCAAGTTCAAGTCCTGAGCAGTTGAAGAAGAACTGGAACCTGAAAGAGACGGATTGGGATGCGGTCTTCCTTCCGGTCAAGGATGCCTGGAAGCTCTGCATGGGCACCGAGGTTGAAAGCCCGGGCATGTTTATTGGCACAAGTGATGTGCTGGGTACCATCATGACCGAGCAATGGAAAGGTTTGGATGGCGGTGGCGCGTCATCCTTTGGAGACGTCCCTGCGCCGCACTTAATGTCAGGGAGTCTGGACTGGAGCGGTTTGTCAGGAAAGTTGACACACTGAGTTTTGTGAGAGAAAAAAATGAATAAGGGCACGTCAATAAAGCGTCAGCGTGGGGCAGTGATGATGGAGTATGTCATAGTCGGCCTACTGATTGCGGTTGCATGCATTTTAGGCGTTGTCATGTTCAGCCGTTCGATTCTCTATGCGTTTGACTCGAGCGCGCGGGGCGCCACCGCGGACAGCAATGCAACCAAGAAGTCCCAGGAGGCCTATCGGCAGCAACTGGACCAAGATGCCAAGGATGCCAAGTCTTATCACGATTCAATGCATACGGGAAAGTAGGGTGAGTCATGAAGGTGAAGTCGTCAAAAGGTTCTGTCATGATGGAATTTCTGCTGGTGATGCCGATTTATTTCGCGCTCTTCGGCGGGACATTCTGGATTGGCGAACTCTTCATGCATCGACAGAAGCTCCTGCAGTTAGACAGGAATTCTGCCATCCATGCCGGCATTCGCCATGATCGTGGAAGCCTGTCTGTGATGTCCCTGGGCCCCTGGTTTTTTGGAGATCCCGCGCCTGTCGGCGACTTTGTTCCTCCGACGCTGACCGAGGCAAAACAGATGCGTGCCTTGAAGACGGACCAGGACCGGTATCCGTGGGCTATGGCTGTCGGCGGAAAGGCCACGATGCTTGCGCCGACCCCTCCGTGGACCAAAGGGTGGTTGATGGTGGAGACCCTCTGGAACAGTATGATCCTCACCGTGACGGAGTTGCAGGTGAGCATGCAACCGCTGACCTCCAACAATGAGACGACCTATAATTTTCTCAGTGCGGCGCTCATGCGCACCAAGGGCAGTGAGCAAGGCTATCGATCCTGGCATCCGCGCCAAGTCTGCGATGAAAGCGGCCTGCCTGTTTTTTCAGCCGTCTGGTATGAGAAGGTCTATAACGCGGATGACCCCTTTAAGACGGTGCAGCAGTATCGGAGCAACTTAAGTAGCCTGCAAAATGACACGGACAAGCCTACAGCTCCCAGCAGAAGGGACTATGAACGCTTCTGGGTATATTGGATCTGGAGTCAAAAACCGACTTTTATTCTTTAACAAGAGGAGCAGCGGAATGTTGGAATATTGGAATACTGGAATATTGGAATATTGGAATACGGGAAGAGGGGCACGGTTGCCTCGGTCTCCGTATCATCGTTCCATCATTCCACTGTTCCGTCACTCCAGCAGGGGAGCCTTCAGGCTCACGCTGTTCCTGCTGTTGCTGGCCCTCTCGCAGGCACAGGGCGCGGCCAAGACCTACTCTATACGTATGCCTGTCACAGCAGTCATTACGGAAAAGGATGATTCAGGAAAGACTTGGCGCAGGAATGGCGCCATGCCCGTCACCTATCAATCAGCCGTCAACCAGATCAAGGCCTGCCTGGGCGGGCAAGGGTGGCACCTGAAACAAACCATACCGCTGGGAAATGCCAATGACCGTATACTCATGAATTTCCAAAACAAGAAACTGAAGATTACGGTGATGGTCTGGAAAATCAAGCTGAACCAGGCTGGTTTTTCCTGGGGCATCGTGGAATAAGTTGCTGTTTCAATGTTTGATATGAAAGGAGGCACACATGAATATGCTAAGCTGGTTAAGCGTTGTCGTTCTGATGGCAACGCTAACTCCGATTGCCCGAGGAGCGCAAACGGAGAATATGCCCCCAGAGGTCGTAAAGCCTGCTATGAAAGCTTATGATCTGGGGCTTGAGATGGAGAAGGCCAATCGTCCCGATGCCGCCCTTGGCTCCTATCGTGAAGCCATACAAGAGGCGGAAAAAATCGCTGACGCGCCGGCAAAGACTGTTCTGACTGCGGCTGCAAATAACGCCGGCACGATCTTGCTGGCGCAAGGCCGGGTGGAAGAGGCCGAGGCCATGTTCCGTAAAGCTGTGAAGGCTGATCCGCAGCATGCCCTTGCGATCAACAATCTGGCTGCCGCGTTGTTACGGCAGAAGAAGCTCGATGAGGCTATTGCAACGTATGAGCAGGCGATCAAGGCGGATCCCAAGCATGGCATGGCCTTGAATAACCTGGCCCGGCTGCTGATCACGGCAAAAGATTATCCCGCGGCTGCCAAAGTCCTCTCTGCGAGCATGAAGCTCAATCCGATCAATATGCGCGAGACGCTCCTGCTGACATCAGTCGTCTATGAGAAAATGGAGCGCAAGCAAGAGGACAAAGATGCGCTCTGGCGCGTGCTTCTGGCGACCACGGATAAAACACCGGTCGCACAGCTCAACTTAATCAAGGAGCTGTTCAAGGCGGGCGCCCGTCAACAGCCGACACAGCTTCTCGCGGAGGCACTGAAGAAAAATCCTGACTGGCCAGAGGCCAGACTCTTCCAGGCGCGCGTGCAGATGCTGGAGGGCAAGAATGAGGTTGCGCTAAAGACCCTTCAGGAGCTTTTACCCAAGATGCCACAGGACTTCACCGTGCGCCAGGATGCGATCGCCCTGTTGACGCAGTCCGGAAATCTCGAGGAGGCCGCTGCCCTCGCAAACCAGGCCGTCAAGGATTTCCCCGCGCTCGGAACCGCCTGGTTCGCCCTGGGCTGCGTGGAAGAGAAGCGCGGCAAGATGAAGGAGGCTGAAAAGGCCTATTTCCAAGCTACGAAGCTGGATGCCTCCTTGTCGGATGCTTGGAACAACCTGGGAACAATGGCCTCGAAGCGTAATGATGCAAAGACGGCGATCTACTGTTACGGAAAGGCCCTCGACGCGGATAAGACGAATGTGAAGGCCAAGTATAACCTGGCGCGTACGTTGGTCATCAGCAAGGCGGACATCAAGAAGGGACTCCAATTGATGGCTGTTGTGGCTTCAGGCACAAGTGAAGTCGCCCCTCAGGCAAAGAAGTTCATGGATGATATGGCGACCATCGCCAAGGGCGGCGACCCATTAGCCGGCAGCGTAAAGTAAAGGAGGCCAATCATGAAAAAAATAAATGACATATGGAATAAGCCTCTGGTCGCGTGCTTCGCGCTTCTCGTTCTGCTCTTTTCCTCCGTGGCCTCCCTGGCCACCCCTCCGAAGATTCTGGGGAGCGGTGAGTATTCGACCTCCGGCAGCACCTCCTACCAGAATGCAGGAGCGGATGAGTTCGGCGGCGATGGCTCCGGCGAAGAGCAGTCCATCGGGATCAAGGGGACCCTTTTTGAGAATGAGACGGAATTCGGCACGGAGAATGCCGGAGGCAAGACCACCGTCAAGGGCGAGGGCGAGGGGACGGTTACCTGGGATGAGAACGGCGGCATGGTTGAAGTCAAGGTCGGCCTTGAAGCCGTTGTTGAAGGCGCTGTCAAGGGACAGCTCGGCAGTGACAACCTGGGCCTCTCCGGCGAGGTCGCCGGAAAACTGGAAGCCGCGCTCAAGGGAGAGGGGCTGATCGGCGCGTATGTCGATGACAAGGGCCTCACCATTGGCGCAAGAGGACAACTCGGGGCAACGCTCGGCGCTGAGATCAGCACGACAGCCACGTTGACCGTCCTCGGGGTGGACACCTCGGTGAAGCTTATTGCGACAGGACAGGTCGGCGCGTCCGTGGAGGGCGCTGCAATTATCACGATCGGCAAAGATGGAAAGATCAAATTCGCGATCGGTGGAGGCGCCACCCTCGGCATCGGCGGCAATGTCCGCATGGAGTTTGAAGTGAGCGCGGATAAACTGATGGAGAAACTCGGGCTCAAAGATATCAGCCAACTCATCGAATGGATCATGAAGGTCTCCCAAAACTCGCAGGAACTCTACGAGGAGTTGTTTGGCGACGAGAACAGCATTTTGGTTGATCTGGATAAGATCAAGGAGACATTGGAAGCGATCGGGAATATCAAGGACACGCTTGCTGGCTGGCTTCCCGGGGTCACCGACCCTGGGACAGGGACGGGAACCGGCGGAAAGAATCAGAAGCCGGTCTCGCTGCAACCGGTTAAAATCTATAAGCCGTAGACGTGAGCGGACGGTTGGGCGTATAGGCGCCTGCCGCGCCGTAGCCTTGCGCGTAGGCGGGTCTTCGCCTGTACAACAGAGGAAAGTGGAGAAATGTGATGGATAATAGCAATTCGTTTTTAGTCTTGTTCCTGGAGCCGATCCGCGTCTATCTGGAAGATGATGACGTTTCGGAAATCATGATTAATGGACCCTCGAACGTCTACATCGAAAAGAAGGGCAAGCTTCAGAAGACAGAGGCGAAATTCATCAGCGAGCCTGCACTGAAAGCTGCGGCTGCGAATATCGCGAAGTCCGTCGGACGCTTTCTGAACGAGGATAATCCGCGGCTGGACGCGCGTCTGCCGGATGGCTCGCGCGTCCATGCGGTGATTCCGCCGCTGTCGCGCTGCGGCACGGTCATCGCGATCCGCAAGTTCAAGAAGGACACCATCACGATCGATAAGATGCTCGCGTATGGGAGCCTCTCGGAGGACGCGATCAAGCTGATCCGGGCCTTGGTCGTGCTCCATAAGAATGTCATTGTTTCAGGCGCCACGTCTTCCGGCAAGACCTCGGTCCTGAATGCCCTGAGCAGCTTCATCCCAAACGCAGAACGCGTGCTGGTCATCGAAGATGCGAGCGAACTGCAGTTGCAGCAGGAGCATATTGTCCCGTTCGAGACACGTAAGGCGGACAAGAACGGCAATGGCGAAGTCACGATCCGTGACCTGATTCACTCGTCGTTGCGTTTGCGTCCGGATCGTTTGGTCATCGGTGAAATCCGCGGCGGCGAAGCGCTGGATCTTCTCCAGGCGCTGAATACCGGTCATGCAGGCTCGATGTCCACCATCCACGCCAACACGGCCCTCGACTGCCTCTTCCGCCTTGAAACGTGCGCGCTCCTCAGCGGAATCGATATTCCCCTGGTCGCGTTGCGCGCACAAGTCGCCTCAGCCATCGACGCCGTGGTGCACACGGGACGCCTTTCGGACGGCTCGCGCAAGATTCTCTCCATCTCAGAGGTGCTGCCGTTGAAGAATGGCGAATATCAGACGAGCGACTTGTTGGTGTGGCATACGGACATGATCACGCCAGAAGGAAAGGTTGAAGGACGTTTTATTCTCAAGAACAAGCCCACGTTTATTGAACAGGCCGCTGTTGCCAAATTGGAATTGCCGGAGGTTCCCAGTTAAGATGCAAAAACTAATTATGTGTGGCCTACTTATGGGATGTGCGCAACTCTGCTGCGCGGAGGGCCCTATTGTCATCCCCGATCCGCGGGTGCAGGCTGTGGCTGTCGCCCAGAAGCAATTCCTGCCCGGACTGAAGCGCGCGGGAGGTTCAATTCTTGAAATCCCCTGGCAACTCGGACAATGCTTGCGGCTTCCGCTGGGACTGGTCGAGGTGGTGGCTTCTCCATTGCCAGGAGTCGAATTCAAGGAAGGGCTTAAAGATCTTGGCGTCGGCGTGGTGGCGCCTTTTAAATTCTGCATCGCCGTCTTTGAAATGCCCTACGAAGTCTTCTGCGGCCTCGGCGATGCCGTCACGTTCAAGTAGCCAGCGGTTGGACACGCCCTTCGGAAAAAAACTTAAGGTTAAGGTGCTTTTTCTCAGCGTTGAGCATTTGAATATTTTCACGCTAATCCACTCGACAAGCTGAGTCGCCTTTAAGTACACTGTCCCTCATGATTACTGAGTGAACTAAAGTACAGGAGTTATCATGAACAAGATTCCCCTTCTCTTCGTTGTCGCACTGATCTCTGTTGCCTCGTTTGTGCAAGCGGCTGAGGCAGCTGCACGGAAGCCGAACATCGTCTTTATTCTCGCTGACGATCTCGGCCAGCGTGACCTCGGCTGTTATGGCAGCACGTTTTACGAGACGCCCAACCTTGACCGACTGGCCAAGGAGGGTGCGCGCTTCACGGATGCTTACGCCGCCTGTCCGGTCTGCTCGCCCTCCCGCGCGAGCATCATGACCGGCCAGTGGCCGCAGCGCACCGGCATCACGGACTACATCGGCGCCCCCGCGCCGGAGAAGTGGAATCGCAATACCCGCCTCCGTCCCGCGCCCTACAGCGACCGTCTCGCGCTCGATACGCCGACGCTCGCGAAGGCGATGAAGGCAGCCGGTTACGCAACCTTCTTCGCTGGCAAGTGGCACCTCGGGCCCGAAGGTTGGTGGCCGGAGAATCAAGGCTTCGATATAAACAAAGGCGGGTGCGACAGGGGCGGGCCGTATGGAGGTAAGCAATATTTCTCGCCCTACAACAATCCGCGCCTGAGCAACGGCCCGGATGGCGAGCATCTGCCTGACCGGCTTGCGACAGAGACAGCGACGTTCATTGAAGCGAACAAGGACCGTCCCTTCTTCGCCTACTTCGCCTTCTACTCCGTCCATACGCCCCTCATGGCGCGCGAGGATCTGCGGAAGAAATACGAGGCGAAGCGCGCGCGCCTCAACCTCTCGGCGACATGGGGACAAGAAGGGACGCGCGAGGTTCGGCTCGTGCAGGAGCATGCCGTGTATGCGGGCATGGTCGAGGCGATGGACCTTGCCGTGGGTAAAGTCCTTGCCAAGCTCGATGAACTCGGCCTGCGCGAAAACACTCTGGTGATCTTCACCAGCGACAATGGCGGGCTCTCCACGAGCGAAGGCTCGCCCACCTCCAACCTTCCGCTGCGCGGCGGCAAGGGCTGGATGTATGAGGGCGGCATCCGCGAGCCGCTGCTGGTGCGCTGGCCCGCTGTCGTGAAGCCTGGCAGCGTCATCGACACACCGGTGAGCGGTCCGGACTATTTCCCCACGCTGCTCGCGGCTGCGAAGGCCCAGCCGCAACCCGGCCAGGTGCTGGACGGCAAGAGCCTCATGCCGCTCTTCAACGGTCATGCGCTGCCCGAGCGCGCCCTCTTCTGGCACTACCCGCACTATGGCAACCAGGGCGGAGCCCCGGGTTCAGCCATCCGCCGCGGACCCTGGAAGCTCATCCACTGGCAGGAAGACGACCGCGTGGAACTCTTCGATCTTTCCAAAGATCTCGGCGAGCAGAGCAACCTCGCTGAAAAAGAGCCGCAGCGCGTGGCACAGCTCCGCGCCGAACTCGCGGCTTGGCAAAAAGAGGTCGGCGCAAAGTTCGCCACCCCCAACATTGCCTACGACGCTGCAAAGCCCGGCGGCCGCGGCGTCAGAAAAGCCGGCAAGTGAAGATCGAGACGCAAGAAAAAAAATGATCGTCAGGAAAACTATCGCTTCGTCGGGAGTTCTGTTCTTCGCGATGCTGTCTGCAACGACTCTCTGCTGTCCTGCGGCGGGCCTGGTGCAGACCGTGGCTGAACTGGTGGCCGCCGTGGAAAAGGGTCAGGAGGGCGACACGATCGAACTGGCCGCAGGCACCTTCGCGTTGGAGCGGACGCTCGAACTGAAGGCGAAGATGACGCTCAAGGGCGCGGGCATGGACAAGACCCTTGTCACCCACGCGGCCTCCTGGAAGCCCTCAACAGCAGCCCTGCCCGACCCGGAGATGCGGCTTGAGGGCTTAAATACCGATGCCTACCTGATCCGCCTCAAGCGGGACACGCAGGGGGTCACGATCTCGGACATGGCTCTGTATGGACCGTACCTGCACGGGGCGCTCTTCGCCTGGTTCCACACCGGCCTGCACCTGCACCACCTGCGGATGAAGGACACGCTCTGGTGCGGCGTGCGCACCTTCGGCCTGAAGCAGGCTAAGATCCATGACTGCGAATTCGTCAACGCGGGCGGCCGTTGGGAGAAGGGTAAGCCGGGGGTGAAGGGCGGGATCACCGGAGGAGGGATCTTCGCCTGCTGGATGGAGGACTCGGAGATCTGGAACAACCGCTTCCTTGAAACCCGAAGCGCGCCGAACGAGCACTACTACGGCATGAAAGTCCGGCAGGCGAAACGCTGCCGCATGCATCACAACACGATCGAGGTGAACTTCTCGATGGAACTCCCGTTTGAGAACGACGAAGACGTGGAGATCGATCACAACATCTGCCATGGTACGATCTCGATTCCTAAACACGCAGGCGGCCCTGTGCCGAAGAGCGGCTGCACCTTCCACATCCATCACAACTATTTTCGCGACAGCTACAGCATTGAGTTCGTGCGGAACGGCGTGGAGATCGATCACAATCTCTTCGATTTCGATGTGCAGAAGGATCACGGGAACCTCATCAGCGCCTTTGGCGACGCAGTCGCGCCGGGCCCGGCGAGCTTCCACAACAACCTCGTGAGCAATCCCGGACGTGGCGTGATGTGGATGAACGAGCCGTATGGAAAGCTCGACGTGCGCAACAACCACATCATCGTCCGCACGACGAAGACGCCACGGAACGATGGACTCTTCGGCTTCAACGCAAAGAGCGGCTTCGCGGAGTTTCGTTTTACGGACAACATCATCGTATGCGAAGGCACGCCGCGCCCGCTCTTCCGCAACGACGCCAGCGGAGGTTCGCTCGTGGAGAACAACAAGCTCGTCAACATCATTGACACCGCCCGCTATCCGAACAAAGCCACCGAAAAACAGCAGGGGCTTGAGCAGCCGCTCTTGTTCGCGTGCGGCGTGAATGGCGAGATGACGGTAGACGGCTGGAAGACTTGCAAGACCCTGTCGCAACCGATTGATTCCGCAAGCAATAAGAGTGCTCAACCGACTAGCGCATCAGCATTAAAGGAGTAATCGTGTACACTGCCACCCTTGCACTGCTCACCGCCCTGTTGCTCACACCGCTGGCCGCGTTGCAAGTTGCCGCTGTTGATGCTGTGCCTCCACACGAGGAGATGAAGCTCCTTTTTTCCGATCAGCGGGACATCACGAACACATGGGGAAAAATCCACTTTGGCACCAGTGCCCTGCAACGGTTGCAGGTCTGCGAAAATCCGGGATTCGAGCTGAGTTATTGTCTGCCCGGAACAGGTGGCGTGTGGGAGGTGTACGGCCTGACGTTCAAGCAGATTGCCAAGCATGGGGATCAGGTTCGCGAGACGAATGCGTGGTCGGTTGTCCATGCAACCACGCGCAACGGTGTGACGTTCGAAAATCTCACGACCCTGTACGAGGCCGAGCCCGGACCTTGGACCTTCAACCAGGCCATGACCTACAATCCCGAGGCCAAGGAGTTCATGGTGCTGAAGCTGAAAATGGACAACAACGGCTTCCGTTATACCGCGTTCTTCAGTCCGGACGGACGCCTGTGGAAAGAGTACGACCACAATCCGCTGTTCTACGACGGCGACGCCATCAGCCTCTTCTGGGACCACAACATCCGGCGGTATGTTCTCATCTCAAAGAGCCTCCAGTTCGTGCCGGGAGGCACCAAGCGCATCGTTGATCACGGCAACACCTGCCGAAGGGTGCTGGTGTTTCGAACCAGTCCGGACGGACGGACATGGACGCCGTCCGACTCCATGGAGGATGTTTGGAACCGTCTCAAACATTCCCAAGGCGGCGCCGGCTTCAAACCGCTCCCGGATGCGCTCTTCACAGTGCCGGATGCGCTCGATCCGCCGGACCTGGAGTTCTACAGCGGAAACGCCTTCTGGTATCACGACCGAAGCTACATGATGGTGCTCAATTATGCGGCGAGCCCGCTCGTTCCCGGCAAACATGCGCCGCAGATGGACACGGAGTGGTGGGTGGGCCGCGAAGGGCTCAGATGGGAGCGGCCCGGACGGGACGTCAATGCGCTCGGGGAGGCGTTCCCCGGCAACCCTCGCATTACCCATAATCCGATGCTCCTCAACGGCCAGATCCTCTTCCGCTTCGGCAACTGTCTGGTCGGCATGAAGCAGGACCGCCTCAGCTATGTGGGCGCACGGGCCAATGCGGAGTTCTCCACAACGTCGTTCGTGATGCCTGCAGGGGATTTGCTACTTAACGCCGCAGTCCCGTCACCCGATCGCCCCTTTGCCACCCAGCAGGCCTATGTCAGGGTAGGGGTGCTGGATGAGAAGGGCTTGATCGTGCCGGGTTTTGAAACAGATAAATGCCTGATCAAAACAGGCGATCAAATAAATCTGCCATTGGTCTGGGGCGGCAGATCGGCACGGGAACTGGCTGGCAAGAGCATCCGGCTACGGTTCCAGCTCCGCAGCGCGAACATCTATGCCGTGACATTCAAAAGCTCGAAGCATCAATCTGGAGGAGAATAATGAACCTGGCCGTCACACTCCTCATCGCCTTGCTCCTGGCTTCACAGGCTGGGGTGCGCGCTGACGATGCGTTGGTGGTCTATCAGCCTGTGCCAGGACTCGCAGCGTCGCCGCATTACAGCGTGCGTGTGCGGCCGACCAACGATGGCAGCGCGTGGCAGAGCGCCTTTGCGTGGGAGACCGTCTGCAAGACTGTCGACAAGAAGACGGAAGCCTACTTCGACACGCTGGCGGGCTGGACGCACACCTACGTGAATTTTGAAACCGCAGGCGCGGTGGAGGTGGAAATCTGCCGCGCCAATGGCCAGCCGATCCGCTCCGCAGCCGTGCATCCGCAGCGCAAAGCATCTGCATGCTCCGTCAAGGACGGCAAGGTTCTGGTCAGACTCGACAAGCCCTGTCTCGTCGCCGTCGATATCGAGGGACAGATGGACGGCCAGGACACGGGCAAGGGCTACAAGGGGCCGCCGCTCCACACGGTCTCGATTTTTGCCAACCCGTTGTTGAAGAACAAGCCCAAGCCCAATGATCCCGGCGTGTTGGTTGTGAAGCCGGGTGAGATGCCGCCCTCTGACGGACCGTGGACTACGCTCTATTTTCTTCCGGGTGTCCATGATGTCGGGCTGGCCTTCCCCCTGCGCGCGAACCGCAATTATTACATCCCTGGAGATGCGATGGTCTATGGCACGCTATCTAACCGGAAGTGGGGAGACGGACATCACATCCGCATCTTCGGCCTCGGTACCTTGTCGGGTGCGCGGACGAAACATCCGAAGTACGTGGAGCCAGCGATTTCAGAAAAAGAACATGGACTTTATCGTCCGATCGAACTGGTCGGCACCACCGATACGCGTGTGGAAGGCATCACCATCGCCGACTCAGCGACCCACTCGCTCATGCTGGTGAGCCCGTATAAAGCAGGTCATCCCAACGCGGTCACGTGGACCAAGATCTTCACCTGGCGCGCGAATGGTGACGGGATCAATCCCTTCGGCAATACGCTGATCGAGGACTGCTTTATCCGCACCCAGGATGATTCGCTCTATGTGAATGGACTGGGCATCCGCCGCACCGTGCTCTGGAACGACGCCAACGGTTCGTCGTTTGTGCTCTCTGCCCTGCCGCAACTGATAGACCGCACGTTGGTGGTGGAGGAGTGCGATGTGATCTATGCGCGCGCCAAATGGCACCGCTGGAGCGGCGGACGGGTCTTCAACATGCGCGGAGAGGGCGGAGGCGCCGCAGGGGCAGGGGTGATCTTCCGAAACATCAATATCGAGGACCCCCGGCCGACGCTGCAGCAGTTCTTCATCTGCATGACCATGCCCGAACCCTATTCAAAAGATGGAGACAAGCGCAAAGCCGGAGACATGTCAGGCATCCGCTTCCAGAACATCTCCATCGCCGCGCCCAGCGTACTCAACGAACCGCAGATCCTCTGGGGCCAGGCCGATGCACGCATCAGCAACCTCATCTTCGAAAATCTTACGCTCGCTGGGAAGCCTGTGCTCGATGCCTCATTTTTCAAAACAAACGCGTTCGTTGACACGCTCATCTTTACGCCCAGAGCTGTTTCCAAACCATGAATGTTGCAACAATCATGATGACACATATAATAACGACCCTCACGATTCTCGCCGCCCTGCTGCTCGCGCCGCTGGCCGCGTTGCACGCCGCCGATGCACCGCAGCCAACCCGCCCCAACATCCTCTTCATCATGGTGGACGAGATGAAGTGGAACGTGATGAGTTGCACGGGCCACGAGATCGTCAAGACGCCGAACCTCGACCGTCTCGCCCGCGAGGGAACGCGCTTCGCTACCGCCTTCACCGTCGCGCCGATCTGCACGCCGTCGCGGTACAGTTTCTTCACGGGCCGGTACGCGCATGTGCATGGCTCGACTGACAACAGCACGCCGCCGCGCGAAGCGCAGTTGCTGTTACCAGCCATCCTCAAACATGCCGGCTATCAGACCGCCATCAGTGGCAAACTTCATTTCATCAGCCCCGACAATATTGATTACGGCTTTGACCACTTCTGGTCGTATCGGGATGAGGGTCCCGGCAAGCTGCAGTCGTGGCCGGAGTACATGACAAAACAGTACGGCAAAGGCGCGCAGAAGAAGAGTCTTCAGGCACAGCCTTTCCCAGACGATCCGCTCGGAAAAGACCTGGGCAAGCTGAAGTATCCCAATGCCGATTCAGAAACCTCCTGGATCACTGCGCGCGCACTTGATTTCCTCGACCAGCGTGACAAAGCCAAACCGTTTTTTCTGTTCGTGAGCTACCTCGACCCGCACAGTCCGTCCCACCTCTGCGAGCCGTATTGGAGCATGTATCAAAACGAGTATAATCCTGAAAAGATTCCGTTGCCGCCGACGTTCAAACAGGATACTTCCAAACAGCTGGCGACGAGCGCCAGCCGGCACGAAGTCAACGACCCGAAGATCGTTAAGGCGATGACCGCCGCCTACTACGCGAAGGTCAAGATGGTGGATGACAACATCGGCCGGTTGATGAAACAGTTGCGCAAGCAAGGCCTTGCCGAGAACACGCTCATCGTTTTCACCGCTGACCATGGCAACATGCTTGGCGACCTCAACCGGTGGTTCAAGGGCGCGATGTACGAAGGTTCGACCCGCATCCCGCTGCTGATGAAGGCTCCGGCCAATAGTCCTTATGCCGCTCAGTTCAATTGTGGCGCCGTCGTCACCAACATCGTCGAGAGCATTGACGTGATGCCGACGCTCTGCGAAATCACCGGCGTGCCGTTGCCGGCGCAGGGCATCCAGGGCCGCAGCATGACCGCGCTCGTTGCAGGCAAGGCGAGCAATTGGAGGAATTGCGCCTTCGCCGAGCGCGGCAGTTCGATGGTCCGTACGGCGCAATACAAACTGATCTGCAACGACCGCAAGAACGCCAGGAAGGGCGGCGAGTATGAATTGTACGACTTGGCGAAGGACCCAATGGAAACCAACAACCTCGCCGCTGAACCCGCCTGCGAAGAGACTGTGAAGAAACTGGCTGCGCAACTCGACGCTTGGCAAAAGGACAGTCCGCCCGTGCCAGTCATGACGGGCGTGGCACCGGAACCCAAGTCAGGAAACAGACAACATGCCCCCTGATTGTAAATGGAAAAATAAAGCATGACCACACATCGCCCCCGTCAAAATAATCCTTCACGGCGAGTTTCTTTCGCCTCGCCCCTTCTAGTGACCCTTCTGCTGTGGTTCGCCCACGGCGCGGTCCGCCTCGATGCAGCACAATACGTCGCCCACGAATTTGAAAACCTGTCCAACGCGAATGCGAGTTTCCCTCAGGTCTTCTTTTTTCGCCACGACGATGGCCCTCCCAGCTACCTCGACGACTCGGCCGCGCCGCAGACCCGCCAGGCCTTCCTCAACCGGCTCGACGGCTGCATCAGCAAGGTTTTTCACGAGGAGCGGACCGAACTGCCCACTGACAAGCTCCGCGCCACCTATCGCGCACTGCGCGCGCAACACCCGGAAAAAACCGTCCTTGTTCACTTCAACGGCGAAGCCGTCGCCGTGCGCCACTTCGACTGGATCGCCGACGACCGCTACCACACCGACAACCTCAAGGACTATTTTCCCGGCCACTGGCTCTTCCAAAGCAGTGCCCGCCTCATGAAATCGATCACCGCCCATGACACCGTGCTCAAGGTGGACCTCACCCGCCCGTTCACCGAGAGGGATTATGTTTTCGGGAACGCCCGCAAGCGCGGCGAGGATGTCGCCTTTCCGACCGACATTCTCCTCGTGCCTGTGGCTGCCGACGGCACCCGCCGATGGCACCGCTCGGAATATGCTACGTTCGTCTCAAAATCCAAAACACAGATCACCGTCAAACGCGGCCGCTACGGCTCGACACCGCGCGCCTTCGAGGGGGAAAAAACCCTGGTGCTGCCCATCGCTGGCGGCTCCTGGGCCGATAACGCGATGTGGTATTTTAACTTCAGCCCCGATTGCCCCCGCGACCCCAACGGCCTCCAAGCCGCCGACATCTACGTGCGCAACCTCGTCGCCTGGATCAAACCCCCCGGCCAGCCCCCTTTCGCCAACGGCATCGCCTTTGACGTTCTGAAATATGACGTCAATCCCGACTTCGACACCAACAACGACTCCGTCCCGGACGGCGGTCTCATCGACGGCGTGAATCGCTGGCGGCTCGGCGTCAACGCGATGCTCGCCAACCTCCGTTGCCAACTCGGCGACGAGGCCATCATCACCGCCGACAGCCACAACCCTGCCAGCCAGCGCTCCGTCGCACTCCTCAACGGCATGGAGTCCGAGGGCCTCGTCACTCACAACGACGCCTATCGCGCCATCTCGAGCACCCTCAACCTCCACGCCTACTGGCAGAAATACGGCCGCCCACCTCACTTCTCCTACATCGTTGACAAGGTCAAGAACGAACACGACCTCGCCCAACACGACTGCATGACCAAACTCGCCCACGGCGTCGCCACCGCGCTCGGCGTGGGCATCGGCATGGGGGGCGCGGGACAACATGTGATGAAAGACAAAAGTCCCTACCTCTATGGCGAGTCCACTTCCTCCGGTAAATCCGGCTGGCTCGGCCGGCCCTCATCCGGACTCCTGTTGCTGACCTCTGGACCAACGTTCACCGACGCTACCGCGGGCGTGTCATCCGCAAAAACCAAAGACAGCATCCTGAAAAAAACCAGTGCACGCGAATGGGTCCTTTCCTGCCAGACAGTAGCACCCCCCGCGCCCACCCTCGGACTGGTCATCGAAAACGTTGATCTAACCCACGGCTTCACGCTCAAAATAGAACTCAAGTCCCGCGAGCCGATCACGGGGCTTGAACCGTATCCGGCCATTCCCCGCTCTGTCACCGCACGTCTCACCGGAAAACTCAGCTACGCCAAAGACGCAACCCTCAACCGCCAATACACCGAATGCCAGGGTGTCGCAGGTGCCGCCGGCTGGCACATCAACACGTTTCACTTCCGCGCCAATTCTGAGAAACACGCCCGCCTTGAAATCACCATCCAAGACTCCGGCGACCTCCTCCTTCGCAACCCTGAAATCATGTGCGGCCCGCTTGTCGTCGGCCGCCGCTTCGAGCATGGCGCCATCATTCTTAATCTTTCCGAAGAACCATGGCATGCTCCGGCGGAAGCCTTGGGCGACCTTCTCAAGCCCACTGCGCCCACGCAGGCCGACCCGCTCATCCTCGGCCCGCTGGAGGCACGATTCATGAACGCCGCCGGAAAATCACTTTAATGCTCAAGGGCCGACTCGTCGGTGCCGAGATACTGCCTTTCAAAACTGGAGACACTCAACAACGAAACTGACGATCCCTACGAGTGGACCAACCTTGCGAAGAAGGGTGGCGGCGATCCTTCAGCGAAAAAGGAGCTGAGCAATCAACTGCCCAAGGAAAACAAACCTCCTGCCGGCGGCAAACAGGGTAACTCAGAGGCAAAGAAGGCGAAGAAGAAATAGAAACCTTTCGGAGACCGGCCTGTTAATGGAACCGGACCAATGTGCCTGGGGTCCACACAATATACCCCTCCTCCGTGATTTTCACGCTATGGCCTTTGAAGGTGATGCGTTCCAGCTGTCCCGGGGTCAACGCGGTAGCACTTGTACCGAAACGGAGCGTCGTCTTTCCGAGTCTGCCCGTGAGGGAGAGCGTGCCCGTCCAGAGGGCGGCCGAACAGTCCGGGAAGCTGAGGCTTCCCGTGCCGTCCCCGAGGTCGAGCATGGCCGAACCCGTGATCTCCAGCAAGCCCAGTTCGTTTTCGAAGTTTCCGACGGCCAGCGTGCCGCCGGCCAGCACCACAACGCTGTTCGTAGCCATCGCGTCGTCCGCGCCCAGCTGGAGCGTGCCGGCCTCGACGCGGGTCACGCCGGTGTAGGTGTTGGTGGCAGCGAGGGCCAGCGTGCCGGCGCCTGCCTTGGTGAAGCCGCCGTCGCCGTTGATGACGGCGGTGTCGGCCACAGTGATCGACCGGCCTTCAGTCGCCTCGAAGACGCGGGTTCCGCTGCCGATGAGGTTGACCGGGGCGTTGGCGATGGACAGGTCATTGTTCGCAAGGTTGCGCACGGTGCCGCCGGAGAAGTTGAAGGCTTGGGTGGTGTCGCCGGGGCCAGTCTGCGCTCCGCAGCCGATGGTTTTCGCCTCCAGTGTGCCGGCCTGCAGATTGAAGACGCCGTTGGCGGCGGCGACAGCTCCGGATTTCACGGTGAGGCTGTTGTTCTTGGTGCCCAGGATCACACTTTCAGCCTTGACGATGCCGTCTGCATGGTTGAGCGTGAAGGTGCCGTTGCCGATGAACGTTCTGCTGCTGGCAACGCTCCCGCTGCCCAGAAGGAGTCCGAGGCTCAGCGTGGTGACCTCCAGTACGCCCTTTTGCATATTGAAAAAGCTGTTCTGGACGCCCGCGCGATCAGCTTGGGCGCCTGTGTCGGCCATGCCGAGTCTCAGGGCGCCAACGGCGGCATCGAGTTCGCCTCCGGTGAAATCCACCGTGGCCGTCCAGTCCTTGACCGTGGCGGTGGCGTACGTGGCCACCTTTCCCACGTCCCAGGAAGCGAGCGCTGACGTGCCGTTCTTGCCCCTGATCTTAGTCCAGGGAGTGGTGAGTCCTGTTCGGAAATTCAGCGTCGCAAAGGAACGTCCGCTGGCGCCGATGCTGAGGGTGTCGGCATGGAGCACGTTGGTTTGCCCGAGGCTCATGAGCGAGGTCCCTCCATGGTTGCTGAGTCCCTTGTGGCCGAGCCTGATCGCTGCCGCCGTGAGGCTGTTTTCGCGGCCCAGCAAGACGGTGGAGGTGCCGGGGTTAGCCGCCGTGTTGGAATTGCCCTCCGGTCCGATACGGAAGTTATAGCCGGAGCCATTCCAGACAAAGGCGTCGAGCCCGGAGAAATCGGCGGTTACCGTGCGTGTTGCTGAAATCGCGCCGCCGGGGCCGATGGCGGTGTCGATGAGAGCAGTGACGGTCAGGGTGCTGCCGGCTTGACCGATGACCGTGAGTTCTCCCGATGAATTCACACCTTGGTAAACGAGCCTCGCGAGGGTCTGGTCAAAGCCGTCCAGGTCGAGGGTGGCAGAGGCTGGAGCGTTGGCCGCGATCTCCAGGCCCGAGGCGCTGGAGAGTCGGTCGTTCCCGCCCAGCTTCAGGGTCCCCGCCTCAATCTGGAGGTTGCCGGTGGAGGTGTTCGCGCCGGTGAGCGTCTGCGTGCCAGCGCCCTTCTTGGTGAGGGTCATGCCCGCCGCGCCGTTGGCGATAGCGCCTGCATAAATCAACTCGGCACCGGTCGGGACGTTCAGCGCGATCCCGGCCAGGCTCTCATAGCCGCCTGCGACCGTGCTGAAGAGCGCGGACAGGTCCTTGTCTCCTGTCAGGCCGCCCAGGGTCAGGGAGGTCACTGCGGCGCGCATGCCTGTGGTGTCACTCCCTGTCACGCTGCCGGCTGTGTCCAGCGGACTGTTCTGCAGAGCCAGGGCGTTGGCGATCCCGAGGATGCCGTCGTTGATCGTGGTCGCGCCCGTGTAGGTGTTGGCGCCGGAAAGGACCAGGGTGCCGTCCCCTGCCTTGGAGAGTGCGGTGGCCGCGCCCGCGAGGACGGAGCTGACAGTGCCCGTGGTGGTGTTGACCGTGAGGGCGGAGGTGTCGGCGAGGATGATGCTGCCGCCGGAGAGGATGATGGCTTCAGATGCGCTCCCGAACTGGAGGCTGCCCGCCTCGACCGTGCCGCTCACGGTGATGGTGCCAGCGGCTAGGCCTGCGGAGGCGGTTCCGAAGTTCACGGGAAGAAAGGTGAATGTCGTGGCGCTTGCCTCGGGTGTCGCGGTGCCGTCCTCGCTGAAGCTCCACTGGCTGATGGTCGGCGCGGCCCAGGTGCCGGCCGCTGTGCCGAAGCCGCTGACCGTGCCGTTGCCGTCCCAGTAGAAGCCGTATGCTGAACCCTCCGTGAGGTACCCGGATGCATCGAGGTAGACATTCTTGCCGTTACAACTGATGCGGGATAACTGGTCCGGGGTCAGCGCGCTGGCGTCCGTGCCGAAGCGCAGGGTCGTCGCGCCGCGCGTGCCGGTCAGGACCAGGTTGCCCGTCCATGTGGCACCGGAACTGTCGGCGAAGCTGAGGCTGCCCGAGGTGCCCAGGTCGATCTTGGCGGTGCCTGTGACTGTCAGGGCACCGGCCGCGTTGGCAAAGCCGCCCAGGGCCAGCGTCCCGCTCCCGAGGATCACCGGGCTGGAGGTCGGAAGCGTATTGGCTGCACCGAGCTGCAGAATTCCGGCGCTGACGGTCGTGGGGCCGGTGTAGCTGTTCGCTGCGGTGAGGATGGTTGTGCCCGTGCCGGCCTGGGTGAAGCCCCCGGCACCCGTGAGGGCCGCGCCGCTGAACGCTGTGCCCTGCGTCACGAGGTCCGACCGGTTGACAGCGAAGCGGGCATTCTCGGCCACGCTGAGCGCGCTGGCGGTGTTCAACGAGCCGCTCGTGCCGCCGTTGCCGAGCTGCAGGGTGCCGGCGCTGACGGTCGTGGGGCCGGTGTAGCTGTTTGCGGCGGTCAGGGCCGTCGTGCCCGTGCCGGCCTGGGTGAAGCCGCCGGCGCCCGTAATGGCCGCGCTGCTGAAGTCCGCGCCCTGGGTGACGGTGTCGGTCTGGTTGATTGTGAAGAGGGCGTTCTCGGCCACGCTGATCGCGCTGGAAGGACTCAGCGAACCATTCAAGCCGGCGTTGCCGAGTTGAAGGGTGCCGGCGCTGATGGTCGTAGGACCGGTGTAGCTGTTCGCGCCGAAGAGCGTGAGCGCCCCGCCGTCCACGGTCAGCGCGACCTTGCCGCCGTCCGTGCCCAGCGTGTCACGGATGAGTCCCGAGTAGACCGAGGTGCCGGTGGTCGTCAGCGTGGAGACCCCGGCGCCGCTGTTGTTGCCGATCTGAGAGGAATAACTCTGGGTTATGCCGACGAGCTGCTGATTGAACCCGGCGAGGTCCAGATTTGCGGCTGCTGAACTGGCAATAGAAAGTGTGGCTGATGTCGAGAGCCCGTTGTCCGCGCCGAGCCGGATCGTTCCCTGTCCGATGGTGAAGTTGGCATATGACCCGCCGCCGCTGAAGATACCGGTGCCGATGCGGAAGGAGGGCGTGACGCTGGCAATGATGGGGCAGGCGATCGTCAGTGACCCGCCGGTGCCGGTGCTGGCGAAGTGGCCGCCGGCGCTGGCATTCCCGGTTATGGTCAGGGTTCCGTTGCTGAGCGTGGCGTTGCCCCCGGCGCCTCCGTTCTCGATCAGCCCTCGGCCTGCCACGCCCGTGCCCCCGTTGATCGTGATGCTGTTCGTGAGGGTGACGCTGTTTGCAATGACCAGCCGGGTGGCGGTGGAGTTGAACGTCACGGCTCCGGTGCCCAGTGCGTTATCATGTCCCGCGTGGAGGATATAGCTGTCTACCGTCGTGCCGCCGCTGTAGGTGTTGTCCCCGGTGAGCACCACCGTACCGCTGCCAACCTTGCTGAGCATGCCGACACCCGCGATCGGCGTGTCAAGGGTCAGCGTGATGTTGTTGAATGGACCAAGGCCGCCTCCCCCGGCACCCAGGGTGATTCCCCTGTTGCCCAGGGAGGTGATATTCACACTGGTGGTGAGCCAGCCTCCGTCCAGGGTCAACTGGTCAGCGACGAACGAAACCGGCTCTTCGCCCAGACCGGCAGCCGACGCAATCACGATTGAGCCCTGTTTCACAAGCGTCTTTCCCGTGTAGGTGTTCGCAGCGAGCAGGCGCAACCCGCCGGTTCCCTCCTTGGTGATTCCGTAGCTTCCGGTCACCGGGCGGGTGATGTGCACGTTTGCCGAGCCGTTCTGCGTGACGGTCAGGTTGTTGAGCAGCACCACGTTGCCGCCCGCCTCGCCGAGGTAGTGAATCGCGGAGGAGCCCGCGTCCACCGTGATCACGGGGGCGACCATGTCGCTGCCCAGGTTCAGGTCGCGCGCTTCAGTGCCACCGCTCGTGCTGGCAAGCCGGATCCGCACGGTACTGGTCGCATTGGAATTGAAAGTGAGTGAGCTGATGGTACGGGCCGATTCGCCCAGGAAGGTTGAAAGGTTGCCCGCGTCGGTGGCGTAGAAAAGCATATTCGCCTGATCGCCCCACACCGGGGATGCACTCCAGTTGGCGTCTGTCCCCCAGTCGCCGCTGCTGGATCCGTTCCAGTCGTAATCCGCCGCGCGGACTGAAAAAGAGAGGAAAAGCGCTGCCATTGCCGCGCAAGAAAGTGGACTCGCTTTGACCTGCATCATTCGTGCTGTACACATATAGACCTCCATTCACGTCACCATAGCAATTCAGAACCTGCCGCTTTTAAATTATGGTGTCATTGTGCTGAAAAGGACGAAAAATGTCAACCCTCTAAAATTAAAAAAATCCGCAGTCCACAAACCCTTGTCAGTCACACGATGTTTTAGTATTGTTTAAACAAGGATTTACAAGGAGAAAAAAAGGAAACTGAAAACATGACCCGGTCCCTCACGATCCTCGTCTTCCTGCTCGCGCCACTGGTGGCGTTGCGCGCTGAAGATGCTCCGCCCGCTCGTCCCCTCCTGCTGGCGAATTACTATTGCTGGTATCACGATGCCCAGCATCCGAAGCAACCCTTCCTGCACTGGACGTATCCGTCGTCAGCCACGAATGCGTTGGCGAAGAAGGCACAGCAGCCTGGCGAGCCGCCGCCGAACAGCGTCTTCCGTCCGCTCGCAGGCCTCTACGACAGCGCCGACCCCAAGGTCGCCGAGTGGCACGTGCAACTGGCGAAGGCTGCGGGCATTGATGCCTTTCTCGTGGACTGGTGGGACACGCACAATCAGCTCGACCAGAACGTGGATCGCGGCATCGTGGTAGCGGCAGAGAAACACGGCTTTAAATTCGCCCTGCTCGATGAACGTGCGCAGTTTCACCAGAAGTTCGAGGACTATCAGGCGATGCTCGCGCGTGGCTTGAAACGCTACAAAGACAACCCTGCCTACCTGCGGATAGAGGGGCGCCCGGTGGTGTATCTCTATCAGGTCGCAGCCAAGCCGGGACTGACGCCGGCAGAGTTCCCGCTGCTGAAGAAATATGTCGAGGCTGAAGTCGGCCCGGTCTACTGGATCGTGGACAAGATCGCCCACGATGGAAAGGCGAACAAGGCCGGCGACATCGACCGCGAGAAATGCATCCCTGCTGACTGGCTCGTGACACCGGGCGTGGACAGCTTCGCCTTCTACAGCACCTTCTCGAATTTTCGGGCGCATGACTATGACGCCCTCGCCGGCAAATATTGCTACCTGACGAAACTCGCCCACGACGCGGGCAAAAAGATGCTCCTGCCCGTCCATCCCGGACACGACAACTCGAACTTCCGCGATGATCCCTACGTGATGCCGCGCCGGGACGGTCAGACGCTGCGCGACTTCCTTCGCGCCGCCACGGATGCCAAAGCGGACTACATCATGGTCACCAGTTGGAACGAATGGCCCGAGTCCACCGTCATCGAGCCCTCCTGCTCATGGCCCGATCCATATCTGTATCTGAAGATTTTAGCGGAGTGGAAAGGCGTAACATTCACGCAGCCGCCCCTGCCGACGATGAAGGAATAGCCGCCATGATGAACCCCACACTGACACTCCTGACAGCCCTACTGACCGCCTCGTTGTCCTCGTTGCACGCCGTTGAAGCGACAACGAAGATAGCCGGAGACAAACCCAATGTGCTCATCATCCTCGTCGATGATATGGGCTATGGCGATCCGCATTGCTTCAATCCCGACTCGAAGATTGCGACGCCGCATATTGACCGCCTGGCGAGTGAAGGAATGCGCTTCACAGATGCGCACGCGGGCGGGTCCATCTGCGTGCCGAGCCGCTATAGTTTGCTGAGCGGGCGGATGCCGTATCGCAATTGGAGCGCACGGAACGCGACCGTGCAGACGCGCAACAACCGGGAGATGCTGCACTTTCAGCAGCCGATGCTCCAGCACGAGCCAGGGCGCTTAAACCTTGCCACGCTTATGAAGAAACAGGGTTATGCCACGGCCTGCGTCGGCAAATGGCATCAGGGCATGTCGTCAAAGGCCGAGGCCGATGGCACGCTGAAGATCACGCCTGTGGACTTCGGCTTCGACTATTACTTCGGTTTCGATGCGCCGGAGCAGGGGCCGTATGCCTTCATCGAGAACAAGCGCTTTGTCGTCGCGCCGACGGAGGCCATTGAAAATCATCCCGGCGAAGGCGTGACCAACCCCGAGACGCAGGGAGCGCATTGGCGCAAAGGTCTGGCAGCGCCGGGGTGGACCTTCGAAGGCTACCTTTCCCCCGTCGCAACGAAGGCCGAAGCGTGGCTCGCGAAACACGCGGCGGGCACTGGCAAGGAACCGTTTTTCCTCTACTACGCCATTCCCGCGCCGCATGCGCCGTGGGCGACAGCGAGCGCGTTCAAAGGCAAGAGTGGAGCGGGTCAATACGGCGACTATGTGATGAACGTGGATGCCCTGATCGGCCAAGTGGTGGCGACTTTGGAGCGGCTGAAGTTGAAGGAGAACACCCTGATCTTCTTCTCCAGCGACAACGGCCCTGTCTGGTATCCGCAGGATATCGAGAAGTCGGGCCACCGCGCCGCCGGTCCGTGGAATGGGATGAAAGGCGCGCTCACCGAGGCCGGACACCGCATGCCCTTCATCGCGAACTGGCCGGGCAAGATTAAGCCGGGTAGCTCGTGCAATGAGCTGATTTGCTTCACCGACATGATGGCGACACTCACGTCGCTGCTCGGCGAAAAACTCCCGGACGATGCCGGCGGGGACAGCTTCGACATCTCACCTCTTCTGCGAGGCGAGAAGCCCGCGAAACCCATTCGCAACGGCATGGTGCATGTCAACTACGGCTCCTACACGCTCGCGATCCGGGAGGGCGATTGGAAACTGATCCTCCCCGAATGGGTTTACGTGGCAAAGGACGGCATTATCACGCCCGATCACATCGTCGAGACTACGGGCAAAGGGCCGAACGAAAAGTTCCAGCTCTTCAACCTCCGTACTGATCCCGGCGAAAAGACGAATCTCTTTGCGAAAGAACCAGACAAGGCGAAGGAACTCTTCACCGCGCTCAAGGCCGACCTTGCCCGCGGGAGGAGCCGCTAATACCCAAAGCCGTCGACACTTTAATAACGATGAAACCAAAAGGGAGAACACGAAAATGAATGGTCATTATTCTGTAGGCAAAATAGTACTCGCCGGATTTTGTCTTGCAGCCCTCAGCAGCAAGGCCCAAAACACGAATGATTGGAGTTCAACGAATATTCAGAGCCGTGTGCAATATGCGATTGAAAACTCGGAGCGTATGTTTCGATATGACTTTGATGTTGTTGTGGCCTCGGAGCAGATGAACACGCTGATCGAGGAAAAAATTACGGAGGGTTCGCCGCTGCCTGTAGAGATCAACCAGCTCATATTGCTGTATCGCAACGGTGACGCCAACTTCAAGGCGAGCATTCTGGGGTTGCCTCCCGAGTTCCGGGATCAGGTCGAACCCAAGCTGAACGAGATAATCAAAAAGAGTGGGTTTGCCACCTTTTGGGGCAAGGCAACAAAATCTTTCCTGTCGCTCGCCAAGGAAGAGCTCGCAAAGGGCGAACAGTTGGTTCTGGTCAAAGAGTCAAAAGAGCAGTTGGTGGTTGCCCTTGAAAAGTTGGACAGGCCTTTTCATAAGGACGCTCGGCTGAATGCCATCCGATTGATCATCGACAAGAAAACCAGGCTTGTGACCGGGGCGCGGTTATATTTGGCAGAGGCAAAGGATCTGACTGTGATGATTGAATACAACTTCCTGAAAATAGAAGGCGAAGAGACGCCGTTGCCTGTCTGGTCGAGCATTCAAGTTGAACAGAATTCGTGGATGGGGACACTTTTCGGGTTTATCGGGTGGCCTAATAAGATTCTTGTCAATTATTCTGACTACAAGTTCCACAAGGCACCCCAGTAGAACGGAGCATCAGATGATAAAATATTCGCTCATGAGGAAGCAGATCCCTCTCATCGCCCTGCTGCTGGTGTCGTCGTCCGCGCTGGCTGCAGATGCTGATTGGCAGCTTGAGAACGCGCATCTCAAGCTGCGGTTTGATGCGCGCACAGGGAACTGGGTCAGCCTGATTGACCGGCGCTCCGGCGAAGAGATGGTCTCCGGCAGGTCGCCGCACGCGGCAGTCGCGCCGGCGGGCGTCGCCAGGATCGATCTCGAGAGCGTCAGGCAGGCGCTGAGCAACCGACAGGCCATCGCCTTGATGGACGGCTGGCGCTATACGCCGAATCCGCCCGCGCCCGAAATCGCCGCGCGCTTTCCGCAAGGGAGCTTCGACGGCGCAACGTGGGCGCCGACTCCTATGCCGAGTCGACGCGGGGTGGGCGACGACCTTCTGCGTGAGCGCGTCGGCGATTTCTGGTATCGCTGTGAATTCCTGGCACCGGCCCATTGGCCCGAGGCGCCCTTGGCGCTGGTCATTGGCGCGGTGGATGATTTGGACGAGACATGGTTGAACGGCCAGCGCATCGGTCGCACCGGAGTCGGCACGCCGCATCATTGGGAGACGCCGCGCTGCTACGCATTCCCCTCTCGGCTTCTACGTCGCGGGCAGACCAACGCGCTGCTGCTCAAAGTCACCAACGGGGCCTTTGACGGCGGCATCCGTGGGCCGGTGGTGATCGGGTTGGCAACGGCCCTGCCCATTATAGAAGCCGAAGCGCCCGCCATCAGCGGACACAGCTTGAAGCAAGAGGCGGATGGACAGCGGTTGGAAGTGGTCGCCAGGCAGGGTGACTTTGAATATCGCGTCGGGTTTGTGCTGCGGGATAATGCCCGGATGTTCACGCGGCAGATGGCCGTGCGAAATGTCTCGGCGCAGGAACAGCTCTTCCAGACTGGCTTCTTCCGGACACCGCCGCTGTCGGTTGGCGCGCGGCAGAGCGTGATCTTCCCCGGCAGCCTGCCGGTAGGGGATCAACTTGCGGCCACGCTTCCTGAGGATACGCCGCTCCGACCCCGGAGCGAAGAGCCTCTGGTCGTCTTGTGGGATCCCAAGACGCAACGAGGATTGGGCTCTTGGTTTCACTGCGAGGAGGAGTACGCGCCGGTGTCTGTGCTGAAGCGCGGCGCAGGCGTCGAAATCACTCACGCGCAAGGCATCGTGGTGCGGCTCAAGCCCGGTGCCACGGTGGCGCTGGGAACGCAGTACTTCTGGCTGGCCGATGGCTCTCGCGACGCGGCGCTGCGCGGGATTCAGGAGGTGTATCGCGCCATCGGCTTGTGCGCGCCCACGAACGGTCTGCCGGGACTGCGCGACAGCGTGGTGTATTGCGGGCATCCTGGCGGGCCGCCGGAGCTGGACTTCCTGCGCTACGGCGGCTTTCGGGCGCTGGAGCGCTACGTGCCCACGCTTCGGAGGATGCATGTGGGCTTGCTGTGGCTGCTGCCCATCTGGGAGCACGGCGATGGCCTGAAGTGGAACCTCTATTCGCCCTTCGACCATTACCAGGTGGATCACGTGCTGGGCACCACGGAAGACCTGAAGTCGCTTTCGCGCGCCTGTGCCAGCAATGGCATCCGGTTGCTGTTCGACCTCGTGCCGCACGGCCCGCCCGAGTTTACCCCGCTGGCCCGTCAGCACCCGGAATGGATCGCCCGCACGCCCGATGGGAAGTATCAGACGGCTTGGAATCAGGTCGCGTTCGACAACCACCATCCCGGCTGGCAGGACTACATGGGCCGCGCGGCCGAGTGGGGGGCGCGGGAGTTTGGGGCCGTGGGAGCCCGCGTGGACTGTGGCGCGGGCGGACCCCTGAACTGGAATCGAGCCGTCACCGATCGCCCGTCGCTGTCCTCGCTGGCCGGCGGGCTGGGGATGAATCAAGCGATCCGCGCAGGTTACGAGCGGGTGCATCAAGCGGTGGTCGTGCTGCCAGAGGAATATACGGGAGCCAACATTTTCAATCGTGTGGCGGATCTCACCTACGATTCCCAGTTTTACTTCCTGCACGTCGACCTTCTGGAGCGCAACGCGCCGCCGGCAGATTGGGCGGCCACGCTTCAACAGTTCCTGCATGACCAACAGCAGACGCTGCCGCCGGGCGCGCTCAAGATGCGCTGGATCAGCAACCATGACACCGTGATGTGGGCGTTTCAGAAGCAGCGGCCCGCCAAGGCCTACGGAGTCGAGAGGATGCGTGCCCTGCTGGCCTTGTGCGCCCTGATCGAAGGCGTGCCGATGCTCTACCAAGGCGACGAAGACCCGGCGGTTTATGGGGGCCAAGGCCAGGTGAGTGTGGATTTTCTGGCGCGGCTGTATGGACTGCGTAAAGAGATCAGGGCGCTGCGCGAAGGCATCGCCGATTACGCCGCTGTGCAGGCATCGGACGGCGTCTTTGCCGCCCTGCGGGGTCTAAACCAAGAGACAACCTTGGTGCTGATAAGCCTCAATCCGCAACCCGTGACATCTTCAGTGGCAATGCCCGCCCAGTGCCAGGGTGTATGGGTGGACCGTCTCTCAGGCGAGGTGTTTAAACTCGCGGGCACCCATCGCATGGCGATGAGTCCGTTCCAAGTGCGCGTACTGGTGCGGGACGGACGAAACCTGTGAACACGAAACGACTGCCATGAAACAACGCTAAAATAACCAACAAGGAACACGAATCATGAATAACCTTCCACTGATGACGAACATGACTTCTTCCAGCCTTCCTCGCCGACACTTCCTCTCCGCCCTCGCCGGTGCCGGCGCGCTCGCCGCGCTGACGCCGAGCGTCCATGCCGCAGCACCAACACCCCGACCAGGCCGGTTGAAACAATCCGTCTGCCGCGGCGTGTTCAAGGATACCAAACTGGACCTGAACGGAATGTGCCGCGAAGCCGCACGTCTGGGCATCGTCGGGATTGACTTTGTGGGGCCGGCGGACTTTCCGACGCTCCGGGAATACGGGCTGATCCCCACCATGCTGTCCGGCGGCAGCGGCATCAAGAAAGGCATCAACGACCTCAAGAACCATGCGGAGATTGACCCGAAGCTGCGCGAGGCGATCAAAGCCGCTGCTGCCGCGGGCGCACCGAACGTCATCGTCATGGCCGGCGACCGCGCGGGAATTTCCGACGAGCAGGGTTTTGAAAACTGCATTGTTTTTCTCAATAAGATCAAAACCTTGGCCGAGGATTCCAACGTCACGCTCTGCATGGAACTGCTCAACAGCAAGGTCGACCACCCCGGCTATATGTGCGACCACACGGCGTGGGGCGTCAGACTCTGCAAGGCAGTCGCTTCGCCGCGCTTCAAGCTCCTCTACGACATCTACCACATGCAGATCATGGAGGGCGACATCATCCGCACGATCCGCGACAACATTCACTACATCGGCCACTTCCACACCGCCGGCAACCCGGGCCGCCACGCGTTCGACGAGACACAGGAGCTTTACTACCCGCCCATCTGCAAAGCGATTGCCGACCTTGGATATACAGGCTACTTCGCACACGAATACACGCCCACGAAGGACGCGCTTCCGACGCTGGAGAAAATGTTGAAGACGTGCGAGGTTTGAAGTCGCAGCGCTTCGGGCTTGCCTGTAACTTGAACTTTCATTCTTGAATACTTTTTCGCAAAGAGCGCTATTTGGGTGAAGGACGGCGTGCCTACGCATTCGGCGAATACGCCGACGGCACAGCTCGTCCTTCACCCAGAGTCAATGCGTGACACTCGGGTGCTTGCACGAGATAAGCCCCGGCTGTATTCAGCCACTTGCGGGGGCTTTCCGTGCAAGCACCTCTCATAGCGATCTTCGCGTAAAACATTCTTTTTATTCGTGTGGTTCGCGCTATTCGATGCTAAAAAAGTTACCAGTCGGTTTGTTCCCGGAACCCTGGGCGGGGGGCTTGTCTGCAACACCAACTTTTTTTTGCCCACGAAAAACACTAAAAACACGAAAATCTATGAAATGGCATGGACGCTTTGGAGTGCGGTGACAAACAGAGCCGTGAGGCGAGTGCGGCACCGCTTTTCTTGGCTGTAACTTCAACATGGGTGGAACCACAAAATCCACATAAAACACAAAACTTGCACCTTGAATATCAAAGCATCAAACGACTATAATCTGATTCATGTTAATGAAAATGAACGTATGTAAACTGCTTAGCCTCTCGCTCCTGCTAACGGTGTGCTTGGCAGGCGCGGCGGAAGAGAAAACGAACATCCTAATGAGCGCAATCGAGGTTGGTCGTGAAGCTATGAAGCAGAGCGATGTCCTCTCGGTGCGTGAAGGGCGCTTCTATCTCGACGGCCAGTTGTTCGCCGAGATCAGCTTCAATAAATTCGACCTGTTCTGGCACCTCTATGAGCAGCGCGTGGCTGGCAAAACACTGGATGACGCGAACCCGATGGTGCAGGCTCAGGACAAGGCGCTGCGCGAGTTGCATGAGATGGGCTTTCAGACCATTCGCTTCTTCGCCCTGCCGTGGGGACCGGCTGGAGCAGAGTCGTATGCAGATCCAAAGAAACGCGAAGGGCTCTACGAGGCGCTCGACAAGGCGCTCGCGCTCTGCGACAAGCATAAGATCCGCGTGGTCTGGAGTCTGGCGTCAGGCGGATTTACCGACACGAAGCTGGTCCCCGGCAAGGGCTGGGTCCACGGCGAGGAGCAGGCTCGCGAACTGATGTCGAATCCTGAATCGCGCGGACGGCAATTGCTCTACCGCTATATTGACGAGACAGTCGGGCGTTACAAGCATCGCAAAACCGTGCTGATGTGGGAGATCGGGAATGAGATCACGCTGTCGGCTGACATTGGCAACAAGGACCGGATTTTTAATGACGAACGCATGCCCACGCTGAAGCAGGTGGCGGACTTCCTCCAGGATGTGACGAAGCGCATCAAGACTGCTGATCCGCTCCGGCTCGTCAGCAGTGGAGGCTCGCACCTGCGCGAGAGTCAGTGGAACCTCTACCAGCGCCGTAGTTGGAGCAAAGATACGCTTGAGGAGCAATTCAAATGTTTCGAGTTGCTCTACGCCAATACCGGCGTGGATGTGATCGATGTCCATTCGTACATGAACAACAAGCCGGGGTACGTCATCTCGGACGGCGTGGGCGGCGAGGCGTTACTCGGCAACAAGGAGTGGATGCGCATCGCGCACCGCCTGGGCAAACCGCTGATGATCGGCGAACTCGGACTCCATGCCACAGCCAAAGGAGAGGCGAAGATCTGGAAAGAAACTCCCGACTACTTCGAAAGCTACACCGATACCGCAGCCGCCAGACCCTGGGTCGAGAAGGCGCTCGACAGCGTTGTCGAGGCCGGGGTCCCTCTGGCGTACTGGTGGTGCTACCAGTCGGATCGCCCCATGGACCAGAAAGATCCCCAGCGCTTCGACCTCACCCGCGAGCGAAACCCCGAATTGCTCAATTGCATCATCAAAGCCAATCAGCGGCTCAAGGCAAAACTGACGGACAAGCCGACCAGGTAGCCGTAGTTTGTCACTAAGAACGTGGGGATTGATAAAAGAAGAGGCTGTATGGGATACTTGCACAATGAATAAAAAAATAGCATCTGGCATTCCGCTGTACTGGGGTGTCTTGTTTTCTGCGCTTTCTCTTTCTGCGCTGGCCTCAAGCATTGATTTAACAAATGATCCTGCAACAGGCGGACCTGGCAAGTTTGCCGCTGAGGAGATCCGTCGTGAGGCCGTGGCGAAGGGCATGACCCTGGGCGCGGACGCTGATGCGACGCGAGTTTCGCTCCTTGTCGGCAACGAGACCAATGCAGTTGCACAAAGCTATTGCATCCGCGTACAGAACACGAGCGGACGCCGCACGATCTTTGTGTGCGGGGCCGATGCCGCTGGTGCGATGTATGGTGGACTGGATATCGCGGAGGCTATTCGCACAGGCACGCTCGACGCGCTGAAGGACTCTGACCACACGCCGCACATCTCCAAGCGCGGTATCAAGTTCAACATCCCGCTCGACCTGCGCACGCCGAGCTACACGGACTGCTCAGATGCTGCTCAGGCGAACATCCCCGAAATGTGGGAGCGCGCGTTCTGGACGGAGTTTCTCGACGCGATGGCGCGTCACCGCTACAACGTGCTCTCGCTCTGGAGCCTCCATCCCTTCCCCTCCATGGTCAAGGTGCCGGAGTTCCCGGAGGTCGCGCTGGATGATGTCTGGCGCACCCGCGCCAAGCTCGACGACACCTTCAGCTTTTCAGGTAGCGACATGGTGCGTCCTGCCATGCTTGCTGACCACGAGGTGTTGAAGCGGATGACCATGGATGAGAAGATCGCCTTCTGGCGCTGGGTCATGCAACAGGCAGCAGACCGCGGCATTCAGCTCTATGTTTTCACTTGGAACGTCTTCACCTACGGCGCCGAGGGTAAGCACGGCATCACAGATGACCTGAATAACGCGATCACGAAGAAATATTTCCGCGCCAGTGTGCGTGAGATGGTGAAGACCTACCCGCTGCTCGCGGGCATGGGCATCACAGCCGGCGAAGGCATGCCGCACAAAATGGATTCCAAAGTCAAGGAGGCCTGGCTGTGGGAGACCTACGGCGAGGGCGTGCGCGATGCATTGAAGGACGACCCCCAACGCACATTCGGCATGATCCATCGCTTCCACTGGACTGCTCAGAGCGAGATCCTGGAGGCCTTCAAAGAGTACCCGGGACCCTTCGAGTTCAGCTTCAAGTACTCCGTGGCGCACATGTATTCGATCACGAACCCGCCCTTTATCCAGCCGCTGCTGGAGGGCCTCGCGCCTGGCAGGAAGACCTGGCTCACGGTGCGGAATGACGATATCTACACCTTCCGCTTCGGCGATCCTGTCTATGCCCGCGACTATATCCGCAACATGCCTCCGGCTGACAAGATGGCCGGCTTCTACATGGGGCCGGACGGTTACGTCTGGGGCCGCGACTTCCTTGAGCGCAATCCCAATCCAGATCCGCGCCCGTTGGTGATGGAGAAGCAGTGGTACGCGTTCATGCTCTGGGGCAGGCTGGCGTACGATCCCGCACTGCCAGATGCCCACTTTGAGCGGGCACTGGCCGCCCGCCATCCCAAGGCGTCGTCGCAGCATCTCTTCCGCGCGCTGCAAGGAGCCTCGCAGGTCATGCCGCTGACCACGCGCTTTTTCTGGGGGGACATTGATCTCAAGTGGTATCCCGAGGCGTGCCTGAGCCATCCGAAGAGCAAGGGCTTCTACACGGTGCGCCACTTCATGGAAGGCATCTCCATGCCAGGCGCGAACGTGCTCCCGATCCGCGACTGGCGCGCGCGTCTCGCCGCCGGCCAGCCGATGGAGGGGACCACACCGCTCCAGATCGCCGAAGCTCTTGAGCGCGCGGCAACGGAAACATTGGCCGCGCTTGACGCACTCCGCGAGGCGGCCAAGCAGGACTCCGAACTCAGGAAGACCGTCAATGATTGCGAGGCGCTCTCCTGGCTGGGCCGTTACTACGCGTCCAAGATTCGCGGAGCGTGTGCCTTGGCCCTATTTGACGCGAACAGCGACACCTCCGAACAGGAGTCCGCATTACGCCTTCTGGGAGATGCGCTGTCCCACTGGAAAAAATATGCCGCTATTCGCGATGCTCATTATGTTCCGGCACTCTATAATCGTGTGGGCTATGTGGACATCACCGCATTGACCGAGAAGGTCGCCGCCGACATCGAACTCGCCCGTACCTGGAAGCCGGGCACCCTCAAAGACGACAAAAAACGCGGAGGCACTGAGAAAGGATTCAACAAATGAGCAATGGCCACTGGGAGCACAGGCATCCTGCCTGTGCATCCAACGAACAGGCAAGATGCCTGTTCTCCCAGTATCATTCGCCCAACTTACAGGAATATTTAATTTTGGGAGGCATAGGCACTCCTGACTGTAGTAGACTTCAACACGTGGAGAAATTATGAGACTGAAAAAAATGATGATCTTACTTCTTGTTGCACAGGTTACAGCCCTTGCTGCAGAAACAGTTGTTCCGCGCGTGCTGCCGCGCAACGCGGACGGCAGGGGCATTGTGGAGATAACAGGGGAGTTGAAGGAGTGGCACAAGGTCACGCTGACGCTCGACGGGCCGTATGCGCATGAGTTGGACAACGAGCCGAATCCATTCACGGATTGTAATCTGTCAGTGACCTTTACGCATGAGTCGGGTTCGCCGCGTTACCACGTGCCAGGCTACTTTGCAGGGGACGGCAACGCGGGCAACAGCTCCGCTGAAGCAGGCACGAAGTGGCGCGCGCACCTTGCGCCGGACAAAGCAGGCACCTGGACGTATTCCGTATCTTTCACGCGCGGCAAGCATGCGGCGCTCGACAACAATGGCACAGCGATGAAGCCCTTCGATGGCGTAAGCGGGCAATTTACGATTGCGAAGACAGATAAGACGGGCCGCGATTTTCGCGCACACGGGCGTCTGCACTACGTCGGCAAGCACTACCTACAATTCGCAGGATCAAAAGCGTATTTTCTGAAAGCTGGGCCTGATGCACCTGAGACGCTGATGGCCTACACGGAGTTCGACAACACCATCGCAGGCAAGCCTGACAAATCACCGCTCAAGACCTGGGAACCGCATAAGAACGATTGGAATCCGGGCGACCCGACGTGGCGCGAGGGCAAGGGTAGGGGACTGATCGGCGCGTTGAACTATCTCGCAGGCAAGGGCGTCAATGCCTTCTCCTTCCTCACCTACAACGCGGCAGGGGACGGTGACAATGTCTGGCCCTTTGCTGAGCGCAACGCGATGCTGCACTACGACTGCTCGAAGCTCGACCAATGGGGCGTGGTGTTTGATCACGCCACTGCGCTTGGCCTCTATCTGCATTTCAAACTTCAGGAGAATGAAATGGATGACAACCGTCTCGGTTCGGGCCGCAAGCCTGGCGTCGTTCCCGAATCACTCGACGGAGGCAAGCTCGGCCTTGAGCGCAAGCTGTATTGCCGCGAGCTTATCGCGCGCTTCGGCCACGCTCTCGCGCTCAACTGGAACATCGGCGAGGAGAACACGCAGAGCAGCGATGAGATCCGCGACATGGCGAAGTTTCTCCACGACACCGATCCCTACCAGCATCACATCGTCCTCCATACCTTTCCGCCGCAGCAGGATGAGGTGTATAAGCCGCTGCTGGGCGATAGATCCCTGCTCACGGGTGTGTCTTTGCAGAACTCATGGAAAGCGGTCCATCAGCAGACGTTGCATTGGTTGCGCGAATCCGCTGCCGCCGGTCGTCCGTGGGTCGTCGCGAACGACGAGCAGAATCCCGCCGGCCTCGGCGTGCCGCCTGATCCGGGCTACAAGGGACATGACGGCATCGCAAAGGAGAAGCAGACCAAAGGCTCCAAGGCCGAAGGCAACTTCACTGCTAAGCCCTACACGCTGCACGACATACGCAAGCTCACCCTCTGGGGCAACCTCATGGCCGGCGGTGCGGGCGTGGAGTACTACTTCGGGTATTCGCTCCCGGAAAACGATCTCGTCGCGCAGGACTTCCGCAGCCGCGACAAGAGCTGGGACTATTGCCGCATCGCGCTGGAGTTCTTCCGGACAGAAAAAATCCCCCTCACTGAAATGACCAGCTCCAACGCGCTCATTGGCAACATCAAGGATGATATCTCGAAATTCTGCTTCGCCAAAGCCGGCGAGCTTTACCTCGTCTATCTTCCCAACGGCGGCACCAGCGACTTCGACCTCTCAGCAGCCAAGGGTGCATTTACTGTGAAATGGTTCAATCCGCGTGCAGGCGGAGACCTTCTCAACGGCTCCGTGAACAGTGTCAACGGCGGCGGGTCCGTCGCACTCGGAAATCCGCCTGCTGATGCGACTGAAGACTGGCTGGTTGTCATCCGTCGGTGAACCGCCTTCGACCTCGCCCATACGAGGCTCAAACGCGTGATGTAGGGAAGAACAACGCGCATGAAAATAATTGAACGGGGTCCGAAATTTGGAGGGGGCGAGAAATTTAGTTTGTGGATGCGGCCACGCTGGCAAGGTTGATAAAAACAGCTTCATAGCGATCTTCGTTATTCGAAGCTCGAATAAAATAGACTCGTTTCCCGTCGGCTGAAAAAGATGGATTGACATGGGCGACCCACGTCCATGTTATTTTCGTATTGGCCCATTCGGCTAGCCGTGCATACGGTTTTTGTTCCCCCTTTTTGTATAAATACACGCGGGTGAACCCATCGTCCTCGGGTTTGTAAAAGGCACTTTCGCCAACGTACCAGTCGCGCTTCGGCGAAGCCCCGACATGGGTGGCTGTGCCTCCTAGCAGCTCCAGTTTCTTTCCGTGCAGATCGTACCGAACTATTTTGTGTTCAGGATCTTCTGTGGCTACGCCAAACATACTCGTGTCATCGAACCAGACCACGTGCATGGGCCTTTCTTGGATCCACCGGATACCGGTGCCGTTGGCATAAACAAAGCCATGCAAGCATGTCCAGGCCTGGGTAGCGTCGCTCCGATAACGGTAATCAAACATGAGTTTATCATTTTGCGGATTGGGTTCGACATGTAAAAGGTTGGTTTCATTGGTTGACACCTTCGGGTTTTGGGCAACAAAGGCTTTGATCAACTCCTCTTGTCGTACAATCTGGGTTGTTTCCCCGGTCATACAATTGAGGGAATAAATCCCTTCGCGCGCTGATGGATAAGGAGCACGTGTCTTGTCATAAGTCAATAACCTGGCATTGCAAAGCGAGTAAAAGAGCAAATTACTAAACGACTTATGCCCGATTTCACCTTGCATCAATCCAAAAACAGATTGCGTGGAGTGAATATTATAAACAACAAAATCTTTAAAGTCATTGACCTGAAACGCAAGTAACGCGTCATTGATCCAGAGGGCATTTACGCCATTGTGATTATTGCAGGAGACTTCAAAGATCATCCTTGTCGTGTCCGTCGTCCTGTTTTTAAGCATGACATGCGCTTTGACCGGTCTTCCCAAATGGCCGCCCTGTACGATTTCAGGATATTTGACAAAGCAAATATGTTTACCATCCGGGCTTTCCGGATTTGCATCATAGAGACTCAAAGCCGTACTTTCTACGCCCTTATAAACGGGTTCGATGTATTTGGAATAGTCACGTTGGGCATGGGAATATAAGCCGCTTACCAATCCTGCTATTATGAAAATCAGTTTACGCATGTTAAAAGTATAAGTACGTTTTAATTCACGAGCTACCCATAGGCTGCGCCAGAAACATTCCGGAAAACGAGCCTATCATACGTGTTTGGGGGTGCGCCGTCAACGCCGGGCATCAAAAAAGAGACCGCCTGAACGGCCCCAAGACCATTCACCCCGCCCGCGACCCCGGAGGTCCTCTCGATCATGGATTAGAGAATCAGCAAACTTTATCGTTGTTTCAATCACGCTTGGAGTGATACAGTTTCAAGGTTACCAATGAGTCGAACAGGCTAATCAACTGACAGCAAAAGGTATAAACATGAAATGCAACTTCACGGCCTTTGTAGCCCTGATACTGATGCCGCTGGCCCTGTTACAGGCCGTCGGGGAGTCTGGCTCTTCACCTGCGTCTGCACAGGGGGCCGCGCTGTCGCATGATGTCGTGGTGTATGGCGACTCATCCGGGGCGGTGGTTGCTGCGATTGAAGCCAAGCGCGAGGGGCGCTCAGTCATCTGGCTGAACCCCACGGGCTTTCCGGGCGGCATGAGCGCCAGCGGACTTGGCGCCACGGATTTCCTGGGACGTCGAGACACCTTCGGCGGCATCGCCTCAGAATTTTATGATGGCGTGGCGAAGGCCTACAAGACAAACTATGTCCGGAGTTTTGAGCCGCACGTCGGCAAGCAGGTCTTCGAGCAGTTGCTAACGGCTGCTGGTGTGACCGTGGTTTACAATGAAAAACTCGACCGCACCTCCGGCAAGGGCGTGACCCTGGAGGGCAAGCGGATCAAGGCCATCACGATGCTCAGCGGTAAGACCTACTCCGGCAAGATGTTCATTGATGCGACGTACGTCGGCGACCTGATGGCTGCGGCAGGTGTGACCTATACGGTCGGACGCGAGCCCGAAAGCCAGTACGGCGAAGATATGGCTGGCGTGCGGCGCGGGGACACGAACCCGCGCGTCCACTACAGACAGAAGGATAAGGATCACTTCATCAAGGATGTGGACCCTTATGTGAAGCCGGGTGACCGTAGCAGTGGACTGCTGCCTCATATTCACAAGATCGAGGGTCTCAAGAATGGCCAGGGCGACAAGAAGATTCAAGCCTTCAACTACCGCGTCTGCCTCACGACCAACCCTGAGAACCGCATCCCCCTTGAAAAGCCTGCGGGCTATCGCGAAAGCGATCACGAACTGCTGCTGCGCAACTTCGATGCGGGCGACCTGCGCCTGCCTGCGCTCATCGAACCGTTGGCTGGCGGGCAGAAGGTCGACTGGAACAACATGCACGCCGTCGGCTCGGATTATCCGGGCGCGAACTGGGAGTATCCTGAAGCCAGTTACGAGCTCCGCCGCGAGATTGAGCAGGCGCATGAAACCTATATCCGCGGCTTTCTCTGGACGATGGCGAACCATCCGCGCGTGCCGGAGGAGATCCGCAAGAGGACCGCGACCTACGGCTTGCCCAAGGATGAATTCACGGACAACAACGGCTGGCCGTGGATGATCTACATCCGCGAGGCGCGGCGCATGGTGGGCGACTACGTCATGACACAGCTCGACTGCGAAGGCAAACGCGCTGCTCCTGATCCGGTGGGACTGGGCTCCTTCGGCATGGACTCGCATGTGGTCCAGCACTTTGTTACCGAGCGTGGCTTTTGTATCAGTGACGGCGTGATCTGGCGCGTGCCGCCCAAGCCCTATGGCATTTCCTATCGCTCGATCATCCCGCCTAAGGGCCAGTGCGAAAATCTCTTCTCTTCAATCTGCCTCTCCGCATCGCATGTGGCGCACGGTTCGATCCGCATGGAGCCGGTCTTCATGGCGTTGAGCCAGAGTGCGGCCATCGCAGCCGGGCTGGCCATGGATAAGAACGTGAGCGTGCAGGAGGTGCCTTATCCGGCGCTGCTGGAGAGGCTCGAAAATGCCAAACAAATCGTGAGACTGGAAGCGCAGACAAAATCGAGGAGCCCTAAAAAGTGATGAACGCGTTGACGGCAATTCTTCTTGTATCGGCCTGTACAGTGCGTGCAGCAGAGTACCACGTCTCACCTGCTGGCCAGGACAACAATGCGGGGACGGAACAAAAACCGTTCAGGACGATCTCGGCTGCGGCTCTCGTGGCGCAGCCAGGCGACACGGTCACTGTGCATGAGGGGATCTATCGCGAACGGGTCAACCCGCCACGCGGCGGCACCTCCGAGTCGAAGCGCATCGTCTACCGGGCCGCCCCAGGAGAAAAGGCGGTGATTACAGGTTCGGAGATCATCAAGCAGTGGCAGAAGATCCAGGAGGATCTCTGGAAGGTTGTGATCCCGAATACGTTCTTCAACGGCTTCAACCCCTACAACGATGTCATCGGTGGCGAATGGTATGGAACGCCGCGTGGCGGCTTTAACCGGCATTCAGGGGCGGTCTACCTGAATGGCGCATGGCTGGATGAAGCGCGCGAACTTGCTCACGTATTGAAGTTAGCGCATGGCCGACCACTCTGGTATGCTGAAGTGGACAAAGAAAACACCACGATCTGGGCGCAGTTCAAGGGTGTTGATCCGAACGCGGAGAACGTCGAGATCAACGTGCGCCAATCCGTCTTCTACCCTTCAGAGCCGGGGCGCAACTACATCACGGTACGCGGCTTCACGATGCGCCAGGCTGCCACGCCGTGGTCCGGGGCGATGTCCGAGCAGGTCGGACTGCTTGGCACCCACTGGAGCAAGGGTTGGATCATCGAGGAGAACACCATCAGTTACTCGATGAACACCGGCATCACCCTCGGCCGTTACGACCTCGGACGCTACAACATAACCATGCCGCCCGTGACTGCGCCGGGCTTTGTCACCTCCTGCGAGCTGGCGCTTCAGCACGGCTGGTCCAAGGAGACCATCGGCAGCCACGTGGTGCGCAGCAACCGGATCTCGCACTGCGAGAAGAACGGCATCCACGGCAGCCTCGGCGGGATATTCAGCACGATCGAGGGCAACATCATCCATGATATCGCGGTCAAGGGGTGGATCGGCGGACCCGACGTAGCTGGGCTCAAGCTGTTGGGCTCACTGGATACAGTGATCAAGAACAACCACATCTACCGTTGCGAAGGCTTTGGGGGCATCTGGCTGGACTGGATGGCTCAGGGGCCGCGTGTCACCGGCAACCTGCTGCACGACAACAGAAACGATCTCTTTATGGAGGTGGATCATGGTCCGTTCCTGATCGACCATAATCTCTTCCTCTCGGGTGCCTCGGTGCGCGACTGGTCGCAGGGCGGGGCTTATGCACACAACCTCATCACCGGGAAGATCGAAGCCCGCGATGAACGCCGGGAGACGCCCTTTTTCGCGCCGCATACAGTGGCGGAGATGCGGCTGTCCGATATCAAAAAAGCCGACCGCCGGTTCTACAACAACCTCTTCGCGGGAGGCAGCGGCACGACCGCCTTCACTAAATGGGCCGCCACGTTGCAAGCCAGCGGCAATGTCTATCTGGCGGGTGCCAGCCCGAGCACCAACGAAAGCGGGGCCGTTGTCAACCCGGAATTCAAGCCGGACATCAAACTGGCCGAAGGCCCTGATGGCGAGTGGTGGCTCGACATGGCAGTCGATCCCGCCTGGCTATCTGCGCAGCCCCGTCCACTCGTCACCACTGAGTTGCTTGGTAAGGCCGTGGTTCCCAACGCATCCTTCGTGCATCCCGACGGCACGCCTTGCCGGCTCGACAAAGATTATTTTAAAGACCTGAGAAACGTCGGCAATCCCACGCCCGGGCCGTTCGAGTTCACGGCAGGCTTGAAACTTCGTCGCAAGGTCTGGCCAATAACGGTGATGGAATGATGGAAGACAGGCGCGTCTTTTGCGACCTTGCAATTAGATTGAATAAGATGAAGTTTTTAACTTGAGCACACATGGAACATCTGCCAAAATAAAAGCCACTGATAAGAATGGGTTATTAAAAACAGACGAGGTGTACATGAGTATGAAAAAAAAACAGCAAGTACGAACCGTAACACTGATGGCTGCCGTAATCGGGGGTCTTTTTTTCGCCGCCACTCCGGTCAGCGCGCTGAATAACACTGGCTTTGAGCTGCCGGATAAAGGCGATACCGGCTATGAGTATGCGCCGGCTGGAGCAACATGGGGTTTCAGCGCAAAGGCGGGCCTATCCGGTCCGAACGCACCCTGGAAATGCGCCAGCACCTCGCCAGATCCCCTTGGCAACCAGTTTGCCTATCTTCAGTATGATGCCAGTATTACCCAGGACATGAGCGGTCTTGTCATCGGCGCCACCTACGATCTGAATTTTTTTGAGGCTTATCGCACTGAAAAGCTCCCCGGCAATGATCTGTCAGTGATTCTGGATGAGGGGCTGCCCACTGCTGTGACACTCTACAACAACAGCAATGTGACCAATCAAACATGGATGTTGCGGAGGACCGCGCGTTTTGTCGCGTCAAAGACCTCCTACATACTGACCTTCCGTTCCACGAATCCGTTGGGAGGAACTGCCGACCGTACCACCCTCATTGACGGGGTGGTGCTGCTGATGGTAGATCCTCAGCCGATCACCTATGTGAAGATCACCAATGATGCGGATTGCGATATCACCGTGTTTAAAAACTACACCCACAAACTGGATTTCGGCCTGGGCACCCCCGGGGCACTGATCAACGGGGTCCAGTTCGCTGCCTACAATAACGCGGCTAACGGCACTCTGAACTTCAGCCGTTCGGTCTCTTCCGGTACGCCCACCGACCACGCTGGCAACACCCCTCCCGGAGTCTCTGGTAATCTGGCTAACCTGATGCGGGATATGTATTACAACAACGCTAATGCGGCCGGGGGGACAACCACCTGGACGCTGAGCGGACTCACTGCAGGCGTCATCTATGACGTACGCATCTATGTCCGGCAGTGGGGCACTAGCGCCTCCCGGCTGGCAACCCTTGTCTTTGACCCGGACGGCGCCGGACCGGTCTCCAACTCGACGGCGGTGGTCAGTGAAGACGATGCCACGTCAGTCGGGATGGTGGCTGCGACTGATGCCTACTATATCAACTACCGCTTCACCGCCGTGACTGGCGAGAATCTCGTGATTACGGCCATTCAGCACAATGCAAACAACTCCTGGCACCTCTACGGGATGAGTTGCGAGCAGGTCCAGCCGACCCTGAAAGTCATGTATCCTGCAGATGAAGGAGTCGGTATGTTAGTCAACGCCGATCTAATGGCGACCTTCAGCGCGTATGTGGTGAAAGGAACCGGCAATATTATCCTCAGGCGGAGCAGCGATGACAGTGTGGTGGAAACGATTGATGTGAACAGCGCCGCCGTCACAGTCAACAATGCCCAGGTGACCCTCAATCCCTCCAGCAATTTAGAGACGAATACCAGCTACTATGTCGAGATGGATGGGGGTGCGTTCATCGATCATGCCGACCGCAGCTGCCCCGCAGTCACAGGGAACTCCAGGTGGAATTTCACCACGATGACCGATATCATCTCCTTTGTTAAGATCACCAATGATGCGGACTGTGATATCCGGGCGAATAAGAACTATACCCACAAACTGGACTTTGGACTGGGTACCCCGGGCGCCCTGATCAACGGGGTCCAGTTTGATGCCTACAACAAAGCGGCCAACGGCACGCTGAACTTCACCCGTGCGGCCGCTTCAGGAGCGCTTGACGATAATGTCGGCAATGCTGGGACTGGTGTCTCCGGTGCGCTGGTCAATCTGATGACGGATATGTATTACAACGGCAACTGTGCCGCTGGCGGGACAACGACGTGGACGCTGAGCGGGCTCACGCCGGGAGCCTATTATATCACCCGCATCTATGTCAGGCAATGGGCAACTGGCACTCGGACAGAGACGATCGTCTTCGACCCGGATGGCCCCGGCCCCCTGTCGCATACGGTGGCGCAGCTCAACGAAGACAATGCCACCTCGGTGGGCATGCCTGCGGCGAACACGGCCTATTACATCAACTACCCATTTAGAGCCGTGGCCGGGCAGAATCTCGTGATCACCGTCACACAGCACGTGTATAACGGCTCTTGGCATCTTTACGGGCTTACGAATGAAAGGCTCCCGTCGGCTGGGACGAGAATTTGCTTTCAATAAGGCACCGCAAATCACGAAAACAAACATAAAACCCCTGGCAACCTGCCTGCTTCTTTGCGCTCAAACGTTTGCCGCTACGGCTGACAAACCCAACATCGTGTTGATTCTTGCGGACGATCTGGGGTTCGGTGACATCGGCTGCTACGGTGCGACGAAGGTGAAGACGCCGAACATCGACAAGCTCGCCACGCAGGGTAGACGGTTTGTTGATGCGCACGCCGCCTCGTCCGTGTGCACGCCATCGCGTTATGCGCTGCTCACGGGCGAGTATCCTTTCCGGCGCAATCTGTGGGGGCCGGTGATGAATCCAAGCCCGCTGGTTGTGGATGTCAAGCAGATGACTGTCGCGAGCCTGCTCAAGTCCCAGGGTTATGCGACGGCTTGCTTCGGCAAATGGCATCTCGGCTTTGGCGATCATCCGAAGCCAGACTGGAACCAGGACTTGAAGCCCGGGCCTCTGGAGCTGGGCTTTGATCATTACTTCGGCATTCCGGTCGTGAGCAGTCATCCGCCGTTCGTCTGGGTGGAAGATCACCGTGTCGTCGGCCTGGATCCCAAAGACCCGTTGAAATATGGCGGTGTGCCACCCACCCAATTGTATCCTGACAAAATGATGAAGCCAGGCATGTCAGGCGCGAAAGCAGCGCACGATCTCTATCGCGATGACGAGCTCGGCACCACACTCACGGAGAAGTCGCTCACGTGGATGCGCGCCCACGCAAAGGAGCCGTTCTTCCTCTACTTCGCGACGCCACACATTCACCACCCCTTCACGCCCGGCGCGAAGTTTAAGGGCAGCAGTGGAGCCGGTATCTACGGCGACTATATCCAGGAGTTCGACTGGATGGTGGGCGAAGTGATGCGCACGCTCGATGAAGTCGGACTTCGAGAGCATACGCTTGTCATCGTCACCAGCGACAACGGCGGCATGCTGAACCGGGGCGGTCAGGAGGCGGTCAAGCTCGGGCACCGACTCAACGGCGATTGGCTGGGCTTCAAGTTCGACGCTTGGGAAGGCGGGCATCGCGTGCCGTTCATCGCGCGCTGGCCCGGAAAAATCGCCTCCGGCAGCGTCTCCGGTCAGCTCATCAGCCATGTCGATTTTCTGGCGTCCTTCGCGGCGTTGCTGGGCGTTAAGCACACGGGCCGCGACAGCCTGAACGTGTTGTCCGCGTGGCTCGGTGAACCTGGAGTGTCTTCGCGAGATGAACTCGTCGTCTCTCCCAGCCACAAAAGCCATCTCTCGCTACGGCAGGGCGATTGGTTTTACATCCCCGCGCGTGGTGGCGGCGGCTTTAAAGGCAGCAAGGTGGGTGATCACGATCTTGGCGGCCCGGCCGCACTTAAATTTGCTGGCGAGGTGAACAGCGATGTGGAAGACGGCACGTTCAAAGCCGATGCGCCGGACGAACAGCTCTATAACCTCGCCTCTGATCCGCATCAAACCAAGAACGTCGTGCGCGCACATCCTGACATCGCCGCGCGCATGAAGGCGCGGCTTAACGCACTTCATCAGTGAGTCAAACACAGGAACGCTTACCAACCATGAAAACAACCATCACAACCCTGACAACCTGCCTGTTCCTCAGCGCCCAAGCGTTTGCGGCAGCTGAGGAGAGCCGTAGCGAAGCGAAGACAGCCGGAGGCAAACCCAACATCGTCGTCATCCTCGCCGATGATCTCGGCTACGGCGATGTCCAGTGCTACAATCAGCAACGTGGCAAAATCCCGACGCCGAACATCGACCGCCTCGCCACGCAGGGCATGCGTTTCACGGATGGTCATTCCTCCTCGGGGGTCTGTTCGCCCTCACGTTACACCTTGCTCACGGGACGATATCATTGGCGCACGCGCTTGCAGGGCGGCATCGTCGGCGCGTTTGAAGGGCCGTTGATCGCTCCGGACCGCATGACCATCGGCACGCTGGCGAAGCAGCAGGGGTATCGCACCGCCTGTATCGGCAAGTGGCATCTGGGCATGGATTGGCCGATCACAAAGGATCAGCGCACGTTGCTTTCGCCTTCAACGCCGCCCGCCGATGAAGCTGCCAGGGCACAAAAGAAGGCCGTTGCTGCCGGAGCTGTCGCCACCGAACAGCAAATCGCTGCCTGGCGTGACATCTTTTCCAAGCCCATCGCGGGTGGCCCGATCACGCGGGGCTTTGATCTCTACTTCGGCACCAGCGTTCCCAACTGGCCGCCGTTTTGCTTCATCGAAAACGACCGGACAGTCGGGATTCCCTCGCAGTTTCTGCCGCGCGAATACATGGTTAAAAATCAGGCGAGCCAGCAGGGGCCAGCCGTCAAGGATTGGAAGCTCGAAGGCATTTTGCCAGCACTCGGGGACCGTACGATCCAGTTCATCAACGAGTCTGTGAGTAAGAAGGAGCCCTTCCTCGTCTACATGCCGCTCACGTCGCCGCACACGCCGCTCGCCGTGACGCCAGAGTGGAAGGACAAGAGCGGTCTCAATTCCTTCGCTGATTTTGTGATGGAGACGGACGCGGTGGTGGGTCGCGTGCTGGATGCACTGGAGAAGAGCGGCGCAGCGGACAATACCCTTGTCATCTTCACCGCCGACAACGGCTGCGCACCTTACGTCGGTGCGAAGGAGCTGGAAGAGAAGGGCCACTATCCCAGCGGCCCGCTGCGCGGCTACAAGGCGGACGCCTGGGAAGGCGGACATCGCGTGGCGTTCATCGCGCGCTGGCCCGGTGTGGTGAAGGCTGGCACTGTTTGCAGCCAGCTCGTGTATCAAGCCGACTTCCTCCGCACCTTTGCCGATGTGTTTGGCGCGAAGCTGCCGGACAACGCAGGCGAGGACAGCTTCAGCCTCCTGCCACTCCTCAAAGGTGAAGACAAGCCGATCCGCGAGAATGCCGTGAGCGCATCCATTAACGGCGCACCTGCTGTACGCAAGGGTTCATGGAAATATATTGCTGCGCCCGGCTCAGGCGGCTGGGGCTCAGGAGGCGATCAATCGCAACCCATCCAGCTCTACAACCTCGCAGACGACCTCGGCGAAACGAACAACCTTGTCGCCACGATGCCGGAGAAGGTTGCAGAAATGAAAGCCCTGCTGGAGAAGCTCATCACAGACGGACGCAGCACGCCCGGTGTGGCGCAGAAGAATGATGTCGAAGTCAAGCGTTACCCAGTCGAAGCCAGCGCGACACCCAAGAAGAAAAAGAAATAAGATCTATTCATGAGCCAGATAAATGAACACCTTTTGAGTTACCTTGGAAGTCACGGGGCCTGTACCGCATCAGAGTTGTAGGCAACTTTGTCGGCAACCGTGCAATAAAAGAAAGGGCAGCCCTTTTTCAAAAAGATGCTAACTGGAAACTTGACAGCTCCAGTCCTATTGAGTATGATAATCGCCAACTATCTTGGCATTTTTAGTCAATAATCGCCAACTAACACGGTGATTATTCGAAAACTGCGAACAACGGGTAGATGGGGAGATATATGAAAATCAAACGGCTTCTGAATCTTGAAGAGATCCTCGCCAAAAAATCATGCTTTTTGTTAGGCCCGCGCCAGTCGGGCAAATCCTGGCTGATTCGCAACACGCTACCATCCTGCCCAGTGATCGACCTTCTGTCGCACCAGCAGTTTGTCAGGCTCAGCCGGAATCCCGAAAGGCTTCGGGATAATTGCGTCGACGGGCAGAGTGTGGTGATTGACGAGATTCAGAAACTTCCTGTCTTGCTGGATGAGGTGCACCGCCTGATCGAAGAGCGCGGCGTCCGCTTCCTGCTAACTGGGTCGAGCGCACGTAAACTGCGCAGGGGAGGGGTCAATCTCTTGGGCGGACGGGCTTGGATCCGCAACATCCATCCGTTTTCGGCGCAAGAGCTGAAAACGCATTTTGACTTAGACCGGGCCATCAATTTTGGCCTCCTGCCCAGCGTCTACCTGTCTGACACTCCGGAAGAGGATCTTAGGGCTTACGCGGGGAGCTATCTGCAAGAGGAGATCGTCGCCGAGGGCGTTACCCGCAATATTCCTGCCTTTAGCCGATTTCTGGAAGTGGCGGCCGCTTGCAACGGCAAACTCATCAACTACGCGAAGATTTCGAACGACGCGCAAGTGGCCCGAACGACGGTCCAGGAGTACTTTCAAGTCCTGAAAGACACCCTCATCGCACACGAGCTTCCCGCCTGGGGCAAAACAATCAAGCGAAAAGCGGTTGGCACCTCGAAGCTCTATCTCTTTGATCCGGGAGTAGCCCGCGTGTTGCAGAATCGCCGCGCAATCGATCCAGGTTCGCCGGAATTCGGCGGCGCCTTCGAGCACTGGGTCTTTCACGAGTTGAAGTGCTATATCGATTACATGGGGAAGGGGGCAGGGCTGGCATTTTGGCGCTCGCTTAGCGGCTACGAGGTGGATTTCATCCTGAACGACGAAATCGCCATCGAGGTCAAAGCCTCTGAGAATGTTGATGACCGTGACATGAAAGGCTTGAGGGCATTAAAGGAAGAGCGGCTGCTGAAGCACTGTATCGTGGTCTCGCGCGAGAAGCATATCCGGAAGGTGGGCGGAATAACGATCCTGCCTTGGGGCGATTTCATTACCGCTCTTTGGCTAAACGGATTGCAGGAGGTTTAAAACAGAGGGGAAGTGTCAGTAAGTCTTTCCAAAGCCTTGCAGCGCCGCAAGGTGGCGTAGACATTTCTGTCTGCGATGAACGAGATGTGCAATAAATGAACGGGTTAACCGTTTATCAAACTCTAGGCACGAACCATAGACAAATAAACGCAAACTCGAAAGGCGCAATGAAAATACTCCTCACGATCCTCCTTTGCACCCTCTGGGGTGGCTCCTTTGCCGCTGAAGTGCCAGCCAAATCCAAGGACTTGCCAGGCAAGCCCTACACCTACAAGACCTCAGCCGGAAAGGAACGGCAGATGGAGATCTACTTTCCGCCGAATCACAACCCAGCGAAGGCGAAAGTGCCAGGCATGATCCTCTTCCACGGCGGTGGCTGGGGAGGCGGTACGCTGGATCAGTTCCGAGCTGCCTGCGCCTACTTCGCCAGCCGCGGGTTGGTCTGTGCCACGGCGGAGTATCGGATGCTCGGCAAAGGTGACACCGTCAAGCCAGCCAAGGGCGAATCACGCAAAAGCGTCTGCGTTACCGACGCGAAGAGCGCGATCCGCTGGTTCAAGCAGCACGCAGGGGAACTGGGTATTGATCCCGCTCGCATCATCACCGGAGGCGGCAGTGCAGGCGGACACATCAGCGCCCTCGCCACGATGAATCCCGGCCTTAACGATCCGGCGGATCCGAAGGACATTGACACCCGCGTCGTCGCCTACCTCTGGTTCAACCCCGCCTTTTCCCCCGATGACAACAAGGATTCCGAGGTCGATATCCTGCGCCATCTCAAGGCCGATCTTCCGCCCGCGATCGCCTTCTTCGGTGATAAGGATACCTGGAAGAAAGGTTGGGATGTTGCTTATGCAAAATGGAAATCCCTCGGCACGAAAACCATCGATCTCCAGATCGCGCCAGGCCAGGCGCACAGCTTCTTCAACAAAGAGCCATGGCGGACCGTCACACTCATTTCCGCTGACAAGTTCCTTGTGAAACACGGCCTCCTCACTGGCGAGCCGACGTTCCAAGCCCCGGCCACAGGCGAAAAACTCATTCCCGCGCAATAAAGAAAAAACATGAAACTAAACTTCACCATCCTCCTGTTCCTCGCAACCCAGGCAATGGCGGCCCCGTCGGGCGGTGCCAGAACATCTTATCCGCCGCAGATGAAGGGCGCGCGCGTCGAGATATACAAGACTGTCGGCGACACAAAGCTCGAACTCTACATCTTTGCCCCGGCGGCGGCATCCAACGCGCCGGCGATTGTCTTCTTCTTCGGTGGCGGCTGGAGTTCCGGATCGCCGCAGCAGTTCGAGGAGCAATGCCGGTATCTCGCCGGACGCGGGATGGTCGCGATCACCGCGGATTACCGGGTCAAGAACCGGCAGAACGTCAAGCCGTTCCAGTGCGTCGCAGATGCGCGGTCGGCCATTCGTTGGGTGCGCGCCAACGCGGCCAAGCTCGGCGTTGACCCCAACCGGATCGCAGCGGGCGGCGGTTCCGCAGGCGGGCACCTGGCGGCCGCCACGGCGTTCATCACCGAGTTCGATGAGCCGACAGAAGACAAGAACATCAGCGCCACGCCAAACGCGTTGGTGCTATTCAATCCAGCCCTGGTGCTGGCGCCGCTAGGTGGCTACACATTTGCCGGCAGTGGTAACAGGGCTACTGAAGAGCGGTTCGGCACAAAGCTGGAAAAAATCTCACCAGCGCACCATGTGAAACAAGGCGCCCCGCCCACCATCATCTTCCATGGCAAGTCCGACACGACGGTGCCATACGCGACGGCAGAGGCGTTCACGGCGGAAATGATCAAAGCCGGGAATCGATGTGAGTTGGTTGGTTTCGACAACCAGCCCCACGGCTTTTTCAACCGCGAACCGTTCTGCACACAAACCCAGAAGGCGGCCGACAAGTTTCTTGTCTCTCTTGGCTGGCTCAAATAAATTGAGATGAAAAAGGGTCTGTACTGAATGGCGCTAAGATAAGCGTAGTCGACGCCTACGCGATGCCTACGGAGGACACGGCGACGTGACAGGCAGCTTCGACCTCCATTTTTAATGCAGCTTCGCAATCGGGGCAAGACTGAGGCGAACCGCTGACAATAATTTTACAGATATAACCGAAAAACTATTGATTATGAAAAGTTATTCGGTTATATTTAATTCTTTAGGAGGCACCCGATCATGAAAAACAGAGATTTTTACCTTTCCCAGCTCATTCAATTCAAAGACAAGCCTTTGATTAAGGTTATCACAGGGATGAGGCGTTGTGGCAAATCATCGCTATTGAGCCTATTTAAGGAGTATCTCAAAGCACGGCGCGTAACCGAGCGTCAGATCATTTTCATGAATTTTGAGTCTATGGAATATGACAGCATTAAGACGCACAAAGACTTGTATGCTTATATCAAGACCCGAATAAATAACATGAAGAAGACCTATCTCCTGCTGGATGAGATCCAGTATGTTTCTAATTGGGAACGTGCCATTAATTCATTTGCGACAGATTTGAATGTTGATATTTATATTACCGGCTCGAACGCCTATCTCCTCTCAAGCGACCTCTCCACCCTGCTTTCTGGGCGATATGTTGAAATCCATACCTATCCATTATCATTTAAAGAATACCTTTCCTTCCTTGCTCCTTCTGCCGATACCCAGGCAGAACAGTTCCAGGACTATCTTACTTTCGGGGGACTGCCGCTTGTCGCTGAATTTAATCATCGACCCGAGCTCATTCACCCCTTCCTTTCAGGCGTCATCAATACGGTTATTGTCAAAGATGTTGTGCAGCGCAACGAAGTGAGGGATGTTGCCCTTCTGGAGAATGTCTTACGTTTTATTGCTGACAATATAGGGAAACCATTATCCACAAAGAAAATCAGTGACTATCTCAATAGTGCAGGACGTAAAGTCAGTACTGAAACCATTGACAATTATCTTCAGATGCTTGAAAAGGCTTTTATTATCTACAAAGCCCAGCGCTTTGATATCAAAGGAAAACTCTTTCTCAAAACACTAGAGAAATACTATATCTGTGATCTGGGCATTCGGAATCACCTCCTGGGGCTTCGCAATGCGCATTATGGATTCGTCCTCGAAAATGTCATTTTCTTTGAACTTTTGCGACGCGGATATACGGTCTCCATCGGTAAGATAGGAACACTGGAGGTTGATTTCATTGCAGAAAAAAGCACGGAGAAGATCTATTATCAAATTGCAACCACGCTACACAACGAAGAGACGTTGAATCGTGAACTCGCTTCCCTGCGCGCCATTCCTGATCATTATCCAAAAGTAATCTTGACGATGGACACCCCGTTCACTGTAGATACTGAAGGCATCCGTATTATCAACATCATTGATTTTCTTCTCTCATAACAGGTGGAAGGCGTATTCGCGAAGGTGGGTGGTTCGCATCATTCGATGCAAAAAAATTACTCCTCTCGATTATTCCCGCATGGCGGGCGGGGCGCTTGTCTTTGAACGGGTCAGGACTTATTGATCCGGATTATTCGGTATTCGGCGGTACGACAAAGACGATGTTCCCGCTAATTAGGAACTTCATGCCTGTCACATCGCATACCAGTTTCATGGCATCATAGAGGCTGATGAAGCGTGCGCTCATGGCCGGAACCTCGGGGATGGCTCCTGGCTGAGAGGGAAGCTTCAGAAGCATGTTCACGCCGCGCTGCTCCTTTGGAAGCTTAGGATCATCGTAATCGCGGCTTGCCGACTTCAGGAAGTCGACAGCATCCACAATGTTTATGGGCGGGCGGAAGGTCATTTCGGGTATCACGATGCTCTTCAGCTTCTTAAGAACGATCTGTTCGGCGGTCTCGGTGCTATCGGGCGTTACAATCCGGGCTGTGACAAATATCAGGAGTTGCCTTTTTTCGGGTTGCGGGTTAGCAAAGCCTGTCTGTGCTGTGAGTCCGCCCACCACCACGGTCTGGCCCGGCGTGGTTGTGACACGCGTCTTTAGTGCTCGATTCGAAAAGACCGACTGTATGCGATGACCGGCAGGCAACTTTATGGTTTCGTCACGGGTATACGGAAACTTTTTTCCTTCGTCGTCCAAATCAATGTACCCCAGCAGATCGACGATTTTTGGCTCAAGGATCATTTCAATCTCGCCATTTGCTTTTGCCGTGGCTTCGACTCTAAAGGTGACTCCGACATGATTTGTTTCAACAGTCTTGGGTTTCCATGAGCCTTTCAGCACCCCGTGTAAACGGCACCCGCGTACTTGAGGATTCCAATCGCCTGAAATGGTGATAGTTTCGCCTGAAATGGCGTATCCTTTTTGTGAGAAATATGCGAAAATGAAAACAATAAATTTATTTCATACCATACCTTATAGCTACATAAATACACACCTACACGGCGGGTGCTGGAAACATACCTCCAGCACCCGCCTCTTCTTTTGACTGGTTGACTGATTGGCCGAACCAGACGTAAGCCCAGCTTTCACAAGTTTCAAGTTGCCAGTTTCACGTCGCTTTTCGCACGTGCACAACTTACTGACACTTCCAAACTTACTGACACTTCTTAGACTTCTTCCTTGTAGCCTATTTGTCACCTATTTGCCGAATTGTATTTGGAGCCCGAGGGGGTGATAATAAGGGGTGTAAAGCAAGATAGGTCATTACGGCCTGAAATAAAAAAAAGATGAGGGGACAGAGTCATGACGCGTTTAAAGGAATGGGGTTCAACGTGCTGGGGGGTAGCAATGCCTCACCCCTTTCGCTTACTGGCAACCGTTGGGTTGCTGGCCCTCGCTTGCGTTGCTCCCTTGCACGCGGCTGAGCGCAAGCCGAACTTCCTGTTTATCTATACCGATGATCAGCGCTGGGACGCGATGGGCGTGGTTCAGCGCGAGCAGGGGGAGCGTGCGCGCTTCCCCTGGTTCAAGTCGCCCAACATGGACAGGCTGGCCGCTGGCGGCGTGCGCTTCCGCAACGCCTTTGCGACCCTCTCGCTCTGCGCCCCGAGCCGTGCCGCGTTCCTCACCGGCAGTTACAACCACATTAACGGCATCATCAATAACAACACGGAGTTTCCGACAAACGCGGTGACACATGCGACACTGCTGCGTGCTGCAGGATACCGCACCGCCTACATCGGCAAGTGGCACATGGGTGACCAGCGCGGTCAGCGCCCGGGCTTCGACTACTCCGCGAGTATCATCGGCCATGGACGCTACAACGACTGCGACGTTGAGATCAACGGTGTCTCCACGCCGACGAAGGGCTGGCTGGATGATGTCAGCACTGACTTTGCCATTGACTTTATGAAGCAGAATAAAGACCGTCCGTTCGCGATGGTTGTCGGCTTCAAAAGTCCGCACAGTCCGCGCGGGGGGAAGAATCTGCCGGAACGCCTGCGCAATCTCTATGCCAATGAGACCAGCCGCACCACGCCGAATATGGGCGTGCCCGCGATTTACAACGCGCCGGATCCTGTCACAGGCAAGTATGCGCCGGGACTCGCTGATAACGCGCTCCATCTCGACTACTTCCGTCACGTCACCGGCGCCGACGAGAACCTCGGCAGAATGCTCGACACCCTGGAAGCACTCGGCCTGGCCGAAGACACCGTGGTCGTGTACGCCAGTGACAATGGCTACTTTCTGGGTGAACATTGCCTGGGCGACAAGCGCGCGATCTATGAGGAGTCGCTCCGCATCCCGATGCTGGTGCGTTATCCGCGCCTCTTCCCCAAAGGTCAGGTCATCGACGAGATGGTGCTGAACATCGATCTCGCCCCGACCCTCCTCGACCTGGCCGGCCTGCCCGTGCACAGCGGGATGCAAGGCGTGAGCTGGAAAGCGCTCGCAGCAGGGCAGAAGCCGGCGAATTGGCGCCAGTCCTTCCTTGCCGAGTACTTCAAGGAGATGGGGAGCACACCCACCCTCGTGGGTATACGTACGGCCACCGAGAAACTCGTGAGATACAAAGGCCGCGATGAATGGACCGAAGTGTTCGACGTCGCGCTTGATCCTTATGAGGTGAAGAATCTTGTTGCTGATCCGGCTCGAAAAGCGAAACTTAGCGCCGAATTGGACGCTCAGATGAAGGCGATGAAGTATAAGTGAACGCCTGCCAGATGGGTTGGAAGAAACGAGCAACTGACTAAAGAGGAACAGCGGAATGGTGGAATACTGGAATAGTGGAAGAGAAAATACAGCAACTGGGAGGGACGGCGGATCGCCGTCCTGGCGGTCGATCCGACCGCCCTCCCCAAGACTGTATTTTCCATTAACCCAACATTCCCATATTCCATCATTCCAGTGCATCTAAATAGAGAGAACAACAGAATGAAATCTAAAACCGTATTAAAACTGACCGCGCTGGCCGTAGCAATCACCCTGGGCGTCGCCCCTGTATCAGCGGCCGATAAAAAAGATGCGAAAACCGCAGTGCCTGAAGTGCCCCTGACTGCGCAAGGGGAGAAACTTCTTTCGCGATACACGGAGATGTTGAAGACCGCGCAGGCGGAAAGCGTCAAGGCGCTTCCCAAGATCGATGAGCAGAAAAATGCAGCCTTCCTCAAGGCGTATCAGGACGAGGCAACTGCGACTGCTGCAGAATTGAAGGCGATGCGGGAACAAGGCGGCAAGGGCGTCAAGGACAAGGAGGCTGCTGCAAAGGCTTACGCTGCGATCAAGGCGACCCTCGCGCTCGCCCAGACAAATGCGCTGACACCCGCCAAGGTCATATTGGCTGACCTGTCACCCTTTCTGGCAAGCGACACCCTGGACGCTTACCTGGTGAAGGGCGTTGTCCTGTCAAAGGCCACGCCGCGCTACCTTGCGGCCTTTGCCCAGGAGGGCAAGGAGTATGAGGCGCTCGTGGAGAAGCTCCTGTCCGATACAGGGTTGATGAAGCAGATGCTCGAAGCGGACGGTGCGGAAGGCGGCAAGTACGCCGAAGCCATGCTGCTCTACACGGGGATACAGAAGGCCAGTCCGCGAGCCAAGGAGGGCGTCCTGCAGCGTCTGGCGCTGGGCACAAGCCTTGAGCATGCCATACCGGTCGCGCAGAGCAACCCGCTGGCTAAGACCAATGCGCCCACCGTGGTCGACCCCGTGAAGCGCTATCTGCATTTTGAGAAGGCGTATCTGGCTGGCGAGTTGGATCCTGCTTTCAAGGCCCTGACAGCCTGGGATTGCCGCTTCGTCACGAATGGCGATGAGACAGAAGAGGTGCTGACCTGGGGACGCGATATGCTCCGCAACTATCGGCCCGACCACATTGCCACCTCGGACTATCGCTGGCGTTATGTGAAGGCTGTGAAGACGGATGTCCAGTACGGTTCAAAGGAGCAGGTGAATGATATCCCCACCCTGCACAACTTCCAGAATATCATTAATACCGGCGGCGTCTGCGGACGGCGCGCGTTTTTCGGACGCTTCATCCTGCGCTGCTTTGGTATTCCGACGTTGGCGCGTCCACAGAAGGGCCATGCCACGCTGGTCCACTGGACGCCCGAGGGCTGGGTGATCAATCTCGGTGCAGGCTGGGGCTGGGGATGGATGAAGTCTGGCCAGCAGGATAATGATTTTCTGGCGATGACCCAGGCCCGCAGGGACGAGAAGGCCTACCTGCAGGTGTTGCGCGCCCAGTGGGTTGGCACTCTACTTGGAGAGGCGCCGACGTTGGGCTTTAACGCCGAGGTTTCCGGTTTCTGGAATGGCGTGGCGCTCTATCGCCAGAAGGCGATTATCGAGGCATCCAAAGCGGTTGCGCTGGCTGCGGTCGGCACGGATATCGGCGAAGCGAATGTCTCCAAGGAGAAGGATGTCGTGGAAACGGTGACCCTCACCGACGCGGACCGGAAGATCGTCGTAGGACAGGATAAGAGCATCACGATTCCGGCAGTGGCCTGCACCTTCTCGACCAACAACACAGAGAAGATCATCTTCATGAAGAGTTTCAAGGACGGGCTGCAGATGCACTACAGCCGCAACGGGAAGGCCGAGCCCTTCGCGTACACCTTCGACGCGCCCGCAGCCGGCACGTATGCGCTCAGCGCGTGCGTGGTGACCGTGAGCCCCAACCAGCACCTGCTTGTCGCAGCCAACGATGCAAAGGAGCCCGCAGATATCGCGCTGCCCTACACCCTCGGCACGTGGGGGCAGACCGCGCCGGTGGAGGTGGCGCTGGTCAAGGGAAAGAATGTGCTGAAATTTACGCGAAATGAACCCGCGCGCGGTCTGACGATTAAGCAGTTCACACTGAAGCCGACGAAATAACCGGAAATACAAGGAATACTGCAATGATGGAATACTGGAATCATGGAAGGCTTGCTACAGCGGTCATCTCCGCGCTCTTGCTGGCGCCGTTGTGCCTGAGGGCGCAGGATGAGAACGATGATCCGGCTGTTGACGAAAAGCCCGCTGCTGTTCAAGCCGCACTTTCTATCGAGTTAGGCGCGCCGTTTCGCGACCATGCGATCTTGCAGCGCGGGATGCCCGTCCCTGTCTGGGGCTGGAGCAAGCCCGGCACGAAGATCACGGTGGAGTTTGCTGGACAGCGTGAGACCGCCGAGGCCGGCAAGGACGGCAAGTGGATGCTCGCGCTCAAGCCCCTTAAGGCCAGCGCCGAGCCGGCGGATATGCTGATCAGCGACAGCGAGGGCAAGAAGGTCATCCTCAAGAACATACTTGTCGGCGAAGTCTGGATGGCCTCAGGTCAGTCCAACATGCAATGGATGGCCGGCAAGAGCGATGTCGCCAAAATCATTGCCGGGCTCCCGACAAACGGCAAGCAGCCGCTCATCCGTGAGTTTCAGGTCACCAGCGTTTATTCGTCGCTGCATCCGATCGAGAAAGCGCTCGGTTCGTGGAAGCAGGGCGAGTTTGCAACACATAGCGCTGTGGCCTTCGCCTTTGCCCACAAGCTCTACGAGGAGTTGCAGATCCCTATAGGCATCCTGAACTGCTCCTTCAGCCAGACCAGCATTGAAGCGTGGACGCCGCGCTGCGGGTTCGCAGATGGCAAGGATGACTACACCAAGAGTGTCTATCAGAAGATTCTGGAGAGCGACCCCACGACACCCGAGCACAAGACCGCGTGGAGCGCATACTATCAGGCACAGGAGGAGTCCCTAAAGGCCAATGCTGAACGGGTCAAGAAGGGGCAGGGGGCGCTGCCCGTCAAAATCGCGACGCCCGGCAATGTGAACGACAACCGCGACCCCTCCTGGATGTTCAACGGCCGCCTTAACCCGGTGATCCCGTACGCGCTCCGCGGCTGCATCTGGAATCAAGGCTATGCCAACATCAATGGCGGCCTCACCTACTACGACAATCTGCACAGCTTGATCCGCGGCTGGCGGGCCTGCTGGAACCGTCCGGACCTGCCTGTCTACTTCCATCAGTTCTACTGCCCGAATGGCGTTTCAGACGCGTTCAATATCGAGGCGATGTCCGAGATGCGTCTCGGCGCCTGGCTGGCCCGCGACATTCCAAACACAGGCATGGCCAGTCAGATCGATGTCACTGGCGCCATCCACTATTACAACAAAGCGGTCCCGGGTCAACGCCTCGCGCTGCATGCTTTGAAGAACCAGTACGGCAAAGCGGTTGTTGCCGATGGCCCGATGTTCAAGTCCTACACCGTGCAGGGCAATCAGGTGGTGGTGGAGTTTGACTTTGCCCAGGACGGACTGGTGGTCGCTGAAACGGGCGCCAACGCGCTGGGGAAGGACAAGGGCACGACAGGTTTCTCGAACCCGAAGATCATGGAGAACAGCGAGGAGAAGGTGACGCTCTTCTATCTTGCGGATGAAAACCGAGTCTGGTATCGGGCCTCCATGAAGATTGACAACGACAAGGTGATCGTCACCTCGCCGAAGGTGAAGTCCCCACGCGGCGTTGCCTACGCCACCGGCGGTGTCGGGTTTGTGCCGAACCTCTACAATCGTGCCCTCTTGCCGATGACACCGTTCATTTACTATGAACACAAACTGGTGACGAGTAAAACGTGGCCGGATGCGCTTGTCAAGGTTGATGGTGTGACACCCGACCTCTCAAAGGCGGGGTTGCTCGAGGAATACCGTAAGATGCCGCTGCTCAGCTCTCAGTTTGTCCGAAATGCAGTTCTTCAAGCCGATATGCCTGTGACGATCTGGGGCTCCGCGCTGCATGATTGGGGTTACGAAGCCAAGGGCACGGCCATGATCCAGTTCAGCTTCGCGGGGGTTGAAAAGACGATCCCTGTCACGCCGGGTATGCGCGAGTGGCAGGTCACGCTGCCGCCGATGAAGGCCAGCGCTGAACCCAAGACGCTGAAGGTCGCCTTTTCCATCAATGGCGAGCTGGCGCACGAACGCGTCTGCACGAATGTCGTGATCGGCGATGTCTGGTATGTGGCGGCGCCGGCCATGGCGCCGCTGGCGGACGTACCGGCAACGGGCAGCGGCGTGGTGCGGGTGATGAAGCGGCAGTCCAAGCGCTCGACTCATCGCATGCCCTCCCGCTACAGTGTCTCGGTCTCCATGACGCCCGACAACAAGTTTGCCTCCCGCTGGGAGGATGCGCAGGGCGGCCTGGCAGCGATGCTGGGCAGACGCCTTGCGGAAAAGAGCGGCAGGCCCGTGGGGATCATCTTCATGCAGGGTGCCACGGGCAAGGATGACGTGGATCAGGAGTTGAAGAGCTGGATCAGTGCAGATGCGCTCAACCAGGCCCCCGGCCTCCTGGAAGACTACAAGAGCGTCATCGCGATGTACCCGGGGAATCCCTACTACGATGCCAATGTAAGGCGCTACGTGGCAGACTGGAAAAAATACTGGGGCGAGTATATCCCTGAGATGATTGCAACCAAGAAGGTTCCGGATGGAAAAGCCTGGGGGACCTATCCGAGCCTGGCCAACAACGCCACGCCTTCCGAGGCATCCCAGGGTTACAATGTCATGGTCTGTTCCTTTACGCCGGCGTGTTTAAAGGGTATACTTTTTATCAGCAGTCCGAAGATGATGGAAGCTGATCAGGGCGCGAACTACGGAAGCGAGTTGTCGGTACTGGCCAATGACTGGAAGAAAAAATTCGGCAGTCCGGAGGCGCACTTCTTCTACACGATCCCGAGCAAGGCGCTTGCGCCGAAGGTGACGAAGCCAGAGCAGATCACGGGCAAGAGCGCTGGATATGAGATGGGTCACGCCTGGACGACGACCAAACGCGGCGACAAGGCGGGCGAGGCAGTTGTGAACAAGCAATGCCTGGAGCTGGTCGATTTCATCATCAATGAGGCGTATAAGTAATTTAGACATGAAAGGATGAGTTAGAATGACGAAAAGAACACAGCATCTGGCCTGCGGCATCTCGCTCGGGTTTTGTATCGCACTGGGAGTCGGCAGCAGCATGGCCGCCTCGAAACCCGCGCCAGTGGAGACCCTGACACCGGAGGGTGAAAAACTCCTGGCCCGCTACACCGAACAGGTGACGGCTTTAAAGGCGGAGATCACGAAAGCGGTGCCCGCCGTGGGAGAGCAAAAGAAGGCAGCTTTCCAAGCGGCCCGCGACGCAGTCGCAAAGGCGACCAAGGAGGCCGCGACAACGCAGGCGAACCTGAACAAGGTGAACAGCGGAAAAGGTCTTGTGGAGCACGCGAAGGGCAAGTGGATCGGCGGCGCTGAGAAGGGCATCGCACAGGCTGAGGCGGCGTTGAAGAAGGCGACCACCGAAGCTGAACGCGAAGCTGCGAAGAAGGATCTGGCCAAGTGGCAGGCGAACAAGGAGGACGGGCTCAAGGCGCTCAAGGAGCGTCAGGCGGCCTGGGACAAGGCCAAGGAGGAGGAGCCGAAGCTGACCCAGCTGAACAAGACAGCCCAGGACGCGCTGACGCAGGCGCGCAACGCCGAACTGGCTGCGGTGAAGGCGCTTCTCGCCGATGTGACGCCCTTCCTGTCGAGTGAGAAGCTCGATGCGAAGCTCCTCCCGTGCATCGTGCTGACCGAAGCGACGCCCAACGGGCTCGCAGCCTTCGCCCAGAAGGGCAAGGAAGAGGAAACCTTGGTTGAGAAACTGCTGGCCGACACGGCGGTGATGAAGGCGATGCTCGAAGCCGGTGGCGCGAAGGCTGGCAAGTATGGTCAGGCGATGCAGATCTATGCCGACATCCAGAAGGCGAGTCCGCGCGCCAAGGCAGGCCATTTCCAACGGCTGGCGCTGGCCACGAGTCTGGAGCATGCTGTGCCGCTTGGACAGCGCAATGCCGCGGCCAAGACCCATGCACCGGCCTTCGTAGACCCTGTGAAGCGCCACCTGCATTATGAGAAGGCTTGCCTTGATGGCGAATTGGATCAGGCCTTCAGCAACCTGACGGTGTGGGAGTATCGGATGGTCGTCGATAGCGATGCGCCGGATCATGTCTTGACCTGGGGACGGGAGATGCTGCGGAATTATCGGCCGGACCATATTTTGAATCCTGACTATGGCTGGCGCTACTCGGGCTTGGTCCGGTCGGATGTCGCCTACAAGCACTCGCAGGACTACACGGACACCGATACGCTGGAGTTTTTCCAGAACGTGCTCAAGAATGGCGGCATCTGCGGACGGCGCGCCTTTATCGGCGGTTTCATCCTTCGCGCTTTCGGCATCCCGATCGTCCGCCGTCCGCAGCCCGCCCATGCCGCGCTGGCGCACTGGTCGCCCTCGGGCTGGGTCGTCAACCTGGGAGGAGGCTGGGGGGTCGGCACCGTAGATGGACGCCCGGATATGGATTTCTTGCAGGAGACACAGGTGCGCAAGTTTGCCCAGGAGCAGCTCAAGGCCTTACGTGCGAAATGGCTTGGCACCGTGCTGGGCGAGCAGAAGTACAACAGCCAGAAGGCGGGTCAGGGCGGCACGTGGAACACCCTGGCGTATTTTCAGGAGAAGGTGATTATTGCCGAGTCGAAGCCTGTGGCCCTGGCCGCGCTGGGGACGGAGCTGGGCGAGGCCAATGAATCCGCGGAGAGCCGGGCCAAGGCTGTTGCGCAGGCGATTGTCACGGACGCCGACAAAAAGATCGTCACGGGTCCGAATGGCGTGATGACGATCCCGGCTGCTGCCTGCACGGGCGCGCAACTCATGAAGAGCTTCCTGGGCGGACAGCAGATGATCTGCGCCGGCAACGCGACCTTTTCGTGCGCGGTTGATCTGCCGAAGGCGGGCACGTATGCGGTTGCAGTCCGCGTGGTGACTGTGCATGGCGAGGCGGAGCTGACGCTCACGCCCAATGCGCAGCAAGCCGTCACGCTGCCTGTCCCGTTCACGCTTGGCGCCTGGCAGGCAACTAAGCCGGTGGATGTCAAACTCGTGCAGGGCAAGAACACGCTGAGCTTCTCGAAGCCGACGCGGAGTATCGCCATCAAGGAGATCACCCTCACCCCGGTGAAATAAACAAGTCCGCTGCCAGCCATGCGGGAACAAATGAGATAGTAACTGGAAAAGGAATAATGGAATGTTGGAATCTTGGAATACTGGAAGCAGACACCCCTCGGGAGAGACGGCGGATCGCCGTCCAGGCGGTCGATCCGACCGCCCTCCCCAAACGGGAGCGGCGCAGGCCTCTGCGCCAGTCGCACAGCGTGCGACCCTCCCAGAGCCGGTATCCCGTCTTCCCCCATCATTCCATCGTTCCACTATTCCAACATTCCAGTGAAGTTATAGACACGATGCCTGTTTGTGCAGCAAATGAATTAAAACCAAAAAGAAGGAGAGACAACATGAAGAACATCATCAGTAGTATCGCAGTGATCGGAATGGCGGCGCTCGTGAGCGCGGCGCCAGAGGAAAAGCAGCCCGCGTCTGCGGGCAAGGAAGCGGACATGACAAAGCCTGTCAAGGTCTTCGTCCTGATGGGGCAGTCCAACATGGTCGGCATGGGAAATGTCACGGGCACCAAGGGCGAGACCCTGGAAACCGCCGTCAAGACCGAGAAGCTCTACCCGTATCTCGTCGATGCCGCCGGCAACTGGGCTGAACGGAGTGATGTCCGGAACGTCCAGGTCATGGTCGGCAAGGGCGGCGGCATGAACGTCCTGCACAATGAGCCGCTGAAGGTCGGCAAGGGAAAGATCGGCGTGGAGTACGGGTTCGGCCATTTGATTGGGGATTTCATCAACGAACCGGTCATGATTCTCAAGAGCTGCATCGGCAACCGCGCCCTGGGCTGGGACCTCCTGCCTCCGGGAAGCAAGAGTTTCGAGTTCACGAGCAAAGACAAGACAGGCAAGGAGACCACACATGTTTATGCCGGCTACAAAGAGACGCCCGATCGCTGGGAAAAGGGCACAAAGGCAGAGCCGACAAAATACGGTTGGTACGCCGGCAAGCAGTATGACGACGACGTGGCCAATGCGAAGACGGTGCTCTCCGAACTTGACAAATATTATCCGGGCGCCAAGGGCTATGAAGTGGCCGGCTTCCTCTGGTGGCAGGGCGAGCGGGATTGCGGAAGCGAAGCGCTCTCCAAGCGGTACGAGGAGAATCTCGTCAATGTGATCAAGGCGCTGCGCAAGGATTTCAACGCTCCGAACGCGAAGTTCGTCATCGCCACGCTGGGAGAAGCCACGAAGGGCGGCGGCGGCAACACCGAGATCGTCATGGATGCCATGATGGCCGTGGACGGCAAGAGCGGCAAGTATCCCGAGTTCAAGGGCAACGTCGCCACCGTCTATACCCATGACATGGCTCGCGGCGGAAGCGGCAATGGCCACTACAACGGGAATGCCAAGGTCTACATGGACGTCGGCGAAGCCATGGGCAAGGCCATGATCGAGCTGATGAAGTAAGCCAGGAGAAGTTCTAAAGTTCGCGAGTTCTAAAGTTCGAAAATGAAACTTGAAACTCGAAACGTTGAGCGTTGAGCGTTTTAACTTTTAACGCTGAACGCTCAACTCTTAACGCTCAAAGTTACAGGTAAACACCATGAAGAGATTACTGATCCTCGCGCTGGGACTGACGTGTTCAGGCGCAACCCTGCATGCGGCCACAATCCCGCTGAACCTGCCCAGGCCTGACGGCCAGCCGGGCAATCCGAAGAAGCCAGTCAAGGTCTACATCCTGGCAGGGCAGTCCAACATGGTGGGCATGGGCGACATCAGCGGCGCGAAAGCCCGCTATCCGACCGTCTACCTCTCGGCTGATCCCGCGCTGATCCCGGGCGTCATACCGGTCGGCACCATCGATAACGGGAAGGCCGTGGACTTTGTACCAGTGGCCCGCCATGGACTCTTCGAGGCCAAGGCCTCCCTCTATGATGATCCGGCCAAGCCGCCGCTCAAGACGATCCCTGTGGCCTTGGGGACGGTCACGGAAAAGCTTCCTGCCACGGAGGGGACGCAGAGTGTCGGGGTCACCGCGCTGCTGGAGGTGCCTGAAACAGGGCTCTATACCGTACACGCGGGCTTTGAGGCGAGCACCCATGCGGTTGTCACCTTGGACAACAAGGAGGTCTACCGCAAGGAGCTCAACGGCCAGCCAGCCTTCACGAAGATCGCTCTCGAAACAGGCAAGCGCTACCCGCTGGCCATCCGCTACTTCAAGAGCGGCTCAGCGGCGTTCTGGCTTCAGCAGGTGGACATCGAGGGCCGCGGCGATCTTGAGCTGTTGACGAAGAAGGAGAAGAAGTTCCAGTACCTGCTGGACGACACGGGCAAATGGAGTGTACGCAATGACGTTTACTTCCAGGAGGCGCGCCTGACACCCGAGGGGAAGGGTGCGCCAATGAGCGCCGAGTCTAACAAGCGTTGCCTGCCGAAGTGCAACTCGATCGGCCCCGAGGTGGGCTTCGGGTATGTGATGGGCGATTTCCACGATGAACAGGTGCTGCTGATCAAGACAGCCCAGGGCAATCGCTCCTTGGGCTTCGACTTCCGTCCGCCCTTGAGCGGACGCACGGATGCGCCGGGCGCCGAAAAGTACGAGGGGTATGAATATCGCGCCATGGTCGAAGGCGTGCGCAAGACGCTCGCCACGATTGACAAGGTCGTGCCCGGCTACCAAGGCCAGGGTTACGAGATGGCCGGCTTCTGCTGGTTCCAGGGCCACAAGGACAGTGGCGCGGCGAAAGAGGAGTACGAGAAACATCTCGTAAACTTGATTAATGATTTACGCAAGGAATTCAAAGCGCCGAAGATGCCTGCAGTCGTGGCCACGGTCGGCTTCCATGGCTACAGGATCGTGGAAGGCCCATGGAAGGGCATCTGGGAGGCGCAGATGGCGGTCGGCGATCCCAAGCAGCATCCGGAGTTCGCCGGTACGGTGGCCTCTGTGGACACCCGCGACTTCTGGCGCGAGATCGAAGAGTCACCAAGAAACCAGGACTACCACTACAACCGCAATCCTGAGACCTACCTGCTGGTGGGCGAGGCGATGGGGCGCGCAATGGTGCGTCTGCTCGGCGGCGAAGCTGAGGCGATTCCGAAGACCGACCGCGAAGCCCGCACAGCCGTGCGCGCGGCTGCTGAGGCAGCAGAGGCTGCAAAGCCGGCACCCACAGCCGAGCAGAAGGCAGCTTCGCTGATCGCCCTTAAGCCGATCATTCTAGACGGTGCGCTGGTCACTTACGTGAGCAACCCTCGGAATCTGGAGTCGTTGCAACTGGCGCTCAAGGGGACAAAGCCCGCAAAGATGCCGACGCATCTGGAGGATACGCTCGACGAGGTGGCGGACTATTATCGCACGATCGGCGTTCAGGAGTACGATTGGAAGCCGTTTGGCGGAGCGATGAAAGAGGCCTCTTGGGAGTACTATGGCTTCGACCTGGCAGGAACGCAGGCCAAAACCAACGGGATCAAGGACCTGAAGCAGCTAGCCCCTGCCGGCATGGAGAACTGGTCCGCGCCGGACTTCGATTCAAAGAAGGCGGGCTGGAAGAGCGGCGTGGCGCCGTTCGGCGTTGAGAAAGACGCGAACGTCTATCCTGAGTGGTATGGCCCCAGCAAGCGCACGCCTCCGAAAACAGTGTGCGAGAATGACGTGCTGCTGCTGCGCCAGAGTTTCGAGCTGCCACCGCTTAAGGAGGGCTGCCGCTACCGCATCCGGGTCTACGGCAGTGTCCATTCCAATTCGGGAGAAGGGTACGCGATCTACGTCAACGGCGAGCTGCTGGCGGAGTCCAAAGCTGGCGTCACGGCCTGGCGAAGAGAGGGCGCTAAGCCCAGGGGCGGCCATGTCAGTCCTGAATTCAGAGGTGAATTCAAAGGTGGCAAGGTGACGATCGCCGTAGCCAACTTCCCGATGAACAACAGGCGGGAAGATGGTTTCATCCCTGCCCGTGCGCCGCTGAGCGTCTGGATGGAAGAGATGAAAGTCCCGCCGCTCGGGGACCGGAAGCAGTAGGCAGTTAACAGTAGCAGTAAGCAGTGGGCAGTGGTTCAGGCAGATCTGACAGATCCGTCCGATCAGTCTGATCTGTCCCGTTGCATCACTGCCAAGCAGGAGAGCACGACGATGAAGAAGAGCACACACATCCTCACAGCGTTTAGCGTTCTTACTGCAGCGTTGGCTGTTCTGGCTGCAGAGGAGAAGCCCGCTGCAAAGCCGGCGTCAGCCATTGAGCCTGGCGCACCCGTCTCCGCACCAGAGATCAAAGCCTACTGCCTTGATTTCAACTGGGCGGCGACAGGCCGTAAGCGCAAGCCCTTTGCAACGCCGGGGAATTGGGCCAGCGCTGATCCCGCCAAGCACGTGGCCTGGTACAAGGCGATGGGCGCGAATGTCATCCAGACCTTCTGCATCTCCTGCAACGGTTACGCCTGGTACAAGAACGGTTTCGTTCCAGAGCAGCCGAAACTCAAGTACGACTTTCTGCCCGAGGTGGTGAAGCTCGGCCACAAGGAGGGCATGCTGGTCTTCGGCTACTTCTGTATCGCCTCCAATCCAAAATGGGGAACCGACCATCCCGACCTCAGCTACGGCACGCCCACCACCTATCACATCCCGTACACGGACGAGTATCTGGCCTACCTCTCGTCCTCGATCAGTGATGCGGTCAAGAAGACCGGCATTGACGGCTTCATGATCGACTGGGTCTGGATGCCGAATCGCGCCTCCACCACAAACCAATGGCTGGCGTGCGAGAAGAAGCTCTACACGCAGCTCATGAGCGAGCCATTCCCAGGCGAAGACAAATTGACAAAGGAGCAGGATCTCGCCTACAGCCGCAAGGCCATTGACCGCTGCTGGAAGGCCATCCGCAAAGCTGCCAAGGAGGCCAATCCCAACTGCATCATCTGGCTGACGAGCAACAACACAACCCATCCGCATGTCGTGAATTCAGACATGTACAAGGAGTCTGACTGGCTGATGAACGAGTCCGGTGACAAGAAGCGCGTCGATGCTGTCAGGAGCATGGTGGGGCCGCACACGCGCCTCATCACCTGTCTGGCACGCTGGAATGGGCAGGACGCCACCCAGGTTGTGCCTGAGGCGCTCCAGGCGGGCATCGGGCTCTACGGCTTCACCGTGCCGCGCACAGGCGATGGCCTTGTGCCGCTCGACCCAATCCTGTCGCGTCCGGTGAGCGAGTTAAAGGGCGACGACCGCAACATCGCCGTGCTGGCGCGCGCGTATCATGGCGCTTCGATTGAATCTGTCCGGAATGACAAGGGCGAGTATGTCGAGCCCGTGAAATAGGGAGCGCGGGCAGGGAGGATTCGTGAGCATGAATGAGGGGATAAATTTCAGAAATGTGCGGGGCCTTGCGCTGGCCCTCTGCATGCTCTGGAGTGGCTCGACCGTTCACGCCGCAACCACACTGCCAGGCGGCATGCAAGCGCCCACCCTCTGGCTGGATGCGGCGCAACTCACAGGCCTGACCAACGGCGCCACAGTGACTGCGTGGACTGACCTGTCGGGCAACAACAACCACGCCACCCTGGATCAGGGAACACCCACGTACCAGGTACGCGTGATCAACGGCAAGCCCGTGGTGCGCTTCCCTGCTGCTCAAGCCTCCTTCAATTTTTCGCGCATCGAAAATATACGGACTGTCTTCTGGGTGGTCAAAGAGGGCGTGAGCCCATCAGATCTGTCCTTTCTTCTGGGGGACACCGACTCGTACGATTTTCATCGAGGGGATAACGGCAACCTGTGGAGCGCACAGAACACACATGCGTCTGTCCTGAAGGGAACAACACGGCTGATGGGCGCGCAGGTGAATGGCACAGCAACCGCGCTGCCAGAGGGGGAGTTCCAGTTGATCACGCTGGTCACAGCCGACACGGTGCAGGCGAATACGATCTCCGCGGATCGCAGTCACGGGCGCACATGGGTAGGGGACATCGCCGAGGTCTTAATCTACTCGCATGCGTTGACAACGGAAGAGCAAAACAGCGTCGGACAATACCTCGCGACCAAGTATGGCTTGGTGACACATTATACGCCGGCGACGATTCTTAGCTTCGGGACCAACGTGGTTGGTAGCCGTGCTGTCATCGGCTTGCCAGTGGGTGGCAAGGCCGCCATCGAATGGACCGTGCCCTTCGAGACAGTCCTGACGAGCCTCGCACCAGTCTTCTTGCTCTCTTCCGGGACGTGCACTCGAAAAAGCGGCTGTGTCCCCAGTCCGAACTTCACTGCCGGGCCAATGCCCTATACCGTCATGGCTGGCGGCATCACCAATGTCTATGTTGTGACAGTCACTAAAGCACCGCCGAGCACGGCCTGTGACGTGACGTCATTCAATGCTAACTTCGTAGGAAGCCGTTCCTCCATCTTCGCCATGAGCGACACTGCGGGCAAGGTGGTCGTGAATGTTCCCGTGGGCACGACAGAGGGGCAATTGGCGGGCCTCACGCCCACACTCACGCTTTCTCGTTTGGCCACCTGCACGCTCCCCAGTCCAGCCTTAAAATTCGACGCGCCGATGCATTACATCGCCAGGGCGCAGGATGGCAGGAGTGCCAAGGACTATGCAGTGACCGTGACGACCAACGGGTCAGCCTGCCGCCTGTTCGTCGTGAAAACAACGACCAATGGCTTGACGGCTGCCGACTACGACTACTTGAGTCTGATTCCCGTGTCAAAACACGTCAACAACGGGGTGCCCGCTCTCTTCACCGTCGCTTCTACGAATGACTTCGCCACCAATGTCTATCTGCAGGACTATCTGCGCCGATACCACCCGACGCTGATCAATACCATCAATTTCACTGCAACGATCCCGAATGTCGCGAGTAGCCCAATCACGTCGCGTGGAAGCGTTGAACTGTCTGTCTATATGGCCACAAACAACTGGGCGTCTTCTAAAGATGTGGTGCTCGTAAGCGACGCGATCAACAGCAAGAACTATCCGAATGTGCTGCAGGCCTCGGCCTTGGCCTCCGCCCTGGATGCGCCCCTGATCTATTATAATTCCAATGCAACAAAGCAAGCGCTGATTCAAAAGGCCGTCGCCACACTGGGTGCAAGAGAGGTGATCTATGTCAATGCCGAAAGGACCAAGCCCGCCTTGACCACGCTCGTGCTGTCGAACCCGGAGACGATTGTGAAGTATCTGGCCGGAAAAAATATCAAGGTGGATTATTTCGCCGCGACGAATCCGAAGGATCTGAAGCTGCTCTCTGGCTCCAAGCTCTCCCTGGTCGCTCCCTTTATTGCCGCGAGACGGAACGGGATCGTTGTTCCAATCACCTCCTATGCGCCCAACACAAAAGAGCTTTTCCACTACACAGGGTATGAGCCTATCAGCAACGAGCTTCGGCAGCTGTATCAAGCCCTTGGCAGATACCCTGATTATCTGGCGTTGGTGGGGAACACGGCCAGCATTCCTTTCAGTTACAGTGCACCCAATGAAGTAGCAGGCTCTCTCGAGAACGCACCGACTGATTTGGACTATGCGGAAGCTGATGAGGACCGATTTCCTGACATCGCCATCGGACGGATCATGGCCTACAACATCTTTGACGCCACGTTGTATGCCTGCAGGATTTCAACCTACGAGGAGCTGTTTGACGGAGTCTGGGAAAGGGACCTTTTAGGCAGGGGCAAGGACCCCATGTTCAGTAATTATGGTTTTGAGTTCAAGGAGTTTTTGTACAGGGACGTGACGCGGAACAAACCTTTCGACGCCGCCATTTATTTGCATGGTGAGCACTCGGCCCAGTCACTCCTTGGCGGGTCTTTTGATACGGGTTCGCGTCATGTGCTCGCTCCCATGGTCATCCACTCGACCGGCTGTGCCGCGGCCGCCATTGATTTTGAAACAGTCAATGATGGCGTCCAGCCTCCTGTGATGGGCGCCGGCGAGTTGATTGTGGTCAACACCTTAGTCAGACTGGGTGCTGTGGCTTTTCTTGGAAGTCCCCGGCTCTGTTGCGGCAATGAGGCGGCTATGAGAGGGGAGTTCCAAGCTGCGATGCTCAAGGGGGAGCCTCTCGGACGTTGCTACTTGAAGGGCGTGACAGCGAACTCGTTGAATCCGGACGATGCCTGGCGTATGGACCTTCGACGGAACTGGATCTTGCTGGGCGACCCCGCGTTCAAGCTCAATATTCCGGCGGCTCCAAGAGTCGCGCCCCCGAGCTGCGTGGTGACACATGAGACTCCCACCACGGATATTCTGACCGTGAACGCCGCGGCTTTTTCAGACTTCTTCAAGTGGCAAATTCTCCCCGAGCATGTCCAGGAATGGGGCATCACCATCCCGCTTTATATGGTGAACATGCCAGGGCTCTATTTCTGGGATTGGGGCGGGCAGGAGGGGCCCAACAGGCTCGCGTATATGGTACGGCATACAACGACGCGGCGGGTCGCGCGTGTGGAGCAGATGGGTTCCTGTCCGGCCAATCTCGGCATGGACACCGAGTGGGGAAGCGGCTGGGCTGTGAATGCCCACCAAGATTCAACGACGGATGTCTTGTGGCATCTTCGCTTGATTGACTTTGACTGGAAAGCCGGAGCCGTGGTCAATCAGGTCACCAACATCAGCTTCAGGATTACCTACTTCTAGTTTTGTCCACGAAACACACTAAAATAGATTAGATGGCGAGAACTTTTTGGAGTGCGGTGACAAGCAGAGACGGAAGGCGAGCGCGGCACCGCTTTATTTTGCCTTCAACTTTTTTTTGACAGGATTAAAAGGATTTTGAGGATTTGAATGCAAAACAGCAGTCCTGTAAATTCAAAAGGGAATGCTGGAATAGTGGAAGGATGTTCCTGGAGGGACGTGCTCTGTCACGACCGCCGCTGGAATCGGCCACGACAGAGCGTGGCCCTCCATTGAGTTGGGAGGGGCACGCGCCTGCGTGCCTGTGGCGCAGAGGCCTGCGCCGCTCCCAAGAGAGGGCTTCTTCCAATATTCCACCAATCCATTATTCCTTCCCCCATTCTTTGTCACCTCTTTTGTCACCTATCAGAAGTGTTGCTTTTTAAAACCACACCTGCGATACTACTACAGTCAATTAAAAAAATTCGATCACTGACCACCTGAGGGGGAAATAGCGCTATGAAGAGCACGAAAACATTTGGGGCCATCTGCCTGTTAGCCGGATGGGTGATTGCTGCCTCCGGAGCAGGGGCTGCCGAACTCAAGAAGCCGCTCAAGGTCTATATCCTGGCCGGGCAGTCCAACATGGAGGGCCACGCCGCTGTCCGCACATTCGATCATATCGGCATGGACCCGGCGACGGCGCCCATGCTCAAGGAGATGCGCAATGCAGACGGGACAACGCGCGTGTGCGACAAGGTATGGATCTCCTACTTGACCGGGGGCAAAGAGGGCAACATTGTGAGGCAGGGGCAGTTGACCGCTGAGTTCGGCTCTCAGGGGAAAGAGCCCAAGATCGGCCCTGAGTTCACCTTCGGCATCTATCTGCAGAAGCAGCTCAACGAACCGATCCTGTTGATCAAGACCGCCTGGGGCGGGAAGAGTTTGTACGGGGACTTCCTTCCGCCCAGCGGCGCAAAGAAGAGCGGCAAGGAGACAGGCGAATACTATCGATTGATGGTCGAGCATGTAAAGAGCGTGCTCAAGGACATCAAGAAGGTTTATCCGGGCTATGATCCCGACCAGAAATACGAGCTCGCGGGCTTTGTCTGGTTCCAGGGCTGGAATGACATGGTGAACGGGGGCGTCTACCCGAATCGCGAAAAGCCCGGCGGTTATGATCTCTACAGCGAGCTGCTCGCAGCGCTCATCCGCGATGTGCGCAAGGACCTTGATGCCCCGAAGATGCATGTCGTGATCGGCGTGATGGGCGTCGGAGGACCCACAGCTCTGTATAGCTCTCCACGATACAAAGGCGTGCATCAGCATTTCCGTGACGCCATGGCCGCGCCTGCATCCCTGCCGGAGTTCAAGGGGAATGTCACGGCGGTCTTGACAGAGAAGTATTGGGACAGCGAATTGGCCGGCATTGACGAGCGGATGGGGAGCAAGGCCGATAAGGAGAAAGTCACCGAGCGCGAGCTCGAAATACTGAAGAAGGGCAAATCCAATCAGGGCTATCACTACCTGGGATCCTCCAAGATCCTCGGACAGATCGGCAAGGCCTTTGCCGAAGCCATGGCTGAAGCAACACAAAAAGAGGATAAAAAATGAAGCGCGTTAAATGGAATTCGAATTTGAGTGTCCTGTTCAGTGGCCTTATGCTCTGTGGCACGGTCCTGAGTGCGAGCGCCGCAGGCAAGGGCAAACAGGAGAAACAGCCGCCGCCAGATTTCACAAAGGGCGGACAGAAGGATGAGAGTCATGACTGGAACCTCGGGCCGACTGGCGCGCGCGGCTGGCTCTATGGCTGGGCTGGCAACACGGCAGAAGCGCGGCAGATCCTGGTGACCGCTGTTGACAATGGTTCGCCTGCCGACGGGATTTTAAAAAGCGGCGATGTCATTTTGGGCGTTGGAGAGAAGGGCTTCTCCGATGACGCCCGCATCCAGTTTGCCAATGCCATCACAGCTGCTGAGCAGGAAAAAAACAGTGGCAAGCTGCGGCTGATCCGTTGGCGTGATGGCAAGGCTGAGCAGGTCGAGCTGAAGCTGACGGTCATGGGCGCTTACAGCGATAGTGCTCCGTATGACTGTGCGAAATCGAAGAAGATTTTCGACCTCGGTTGCCAAGCCATCGCGAAAAAAGGGTTGGGCGCTGTCTCGATCCCGAACGACCTCAATGCACTCGCCCTTCTGGCCTCTGGCAAGCAGGAGTACAGGCCGATGCTTGCTGAGTACGCCAAGAAGGCTGCGGTCTACGAGACCGACAGCATGGCCACGTGGTTCTACGGGTACGCCAATATTTTTCTGGCTGAGTATGTCATCGCCACGGGCGACACGTCTGTGCTCGAGGGCGTCAAGCGTCTGGCACTCGAGGCGGCCAAGGGCCAAGGGGCGATGGGACTCTGGGGACACAAGTTCGCCCGCCCGGACGGCAACCTCAACGGCTACGGCGCAATGAACCAGCCCGGGCTCAGCCTCTCCGTCTCCATGGCGCTGGCCCGTCAGGCTGGCGTGAAAGATCCTGAACTCAACCGCGCGATTGACAAGTCTGCAAACTTCCTGCGCTGGTTCGTCAACAAGGGCGCCATCCCTTACGGCGACCATCAGCCCTGGCCCGGCCACGAGGACAACGGAAAGTGTTCCAGTGCAGCGGTCTTCTTTGATCTCGTGGGCGATGCCAAGGCAACGGCCTTCTACGCCAAGATGTCCACAGCCGCTTACGCTGAACGCGAGCGCGGACACACTGGCAACTTCTTCAACCTGTTATGGGCAATGCCCGGCGTCTCCCGCAGCGGTCCTCTGGGCACAGCCGCTTACATGAAAGAGCAATCCTGGTTCTATGACCTGGCCCGGAAGTGGGATGGAAGTTTTGGTTATCAGGGGTCGCCAGTCGGAGAGGAAGAGCATGGCAAGTATACGAGTTGGGACTCCACAGGCGCCTATCTGCTGGCCTATGCATTGCCGCTGAAGAGCCTCTATCTGACAGGCAAGCGTCTGTGTGTGGCACCTGCCTTGACCGCCAAAGAGACAGCCGAGGTCATTGCTGCGGGACGCGACTACAACCACGCCCTGGCCCGGGAGGGTTACGTCGGGCGCACGCCAGACCAGTTGCTGGCCGGCCTCTCGAACTGGTCGCCTGCGGTGCGCAAGCGTTCAGCCCAGGGCTTGACTCGGTGTGAGGGCGACTTTGTGCCCGCGCTGCTCAAACTGCTGGCCAGTGCAACCCCGGAGGCCCGTTACGGGGCGTGTGAGGCGCTTGGCTTTCTCGGTCCGAAGGCCGATGCCGCTGCCCCCCAGTTACGCGCGCTGCTCAAGGACGCTGATCCGTGGCTGCAGAGCCTGGCCTGCGTGGCACTGGCGGAGCTGGGCCCTGAAGCCCGCAAAGCCAGCGTAGATGATCTCTTGCGCATGACTGTGACGCCGAACCCGGCGGACCCGAGGCGCACGGCCCAGCGCGCGGCTTGCGTAGCGTTGTTCCAGCCCTTCCCTGGCAGTCGCATCCCGCGCACCAGCATCTTGGCCGACTCCCTGGTCGGTGTCGACACAGCGTTGCTCTATCCGGCCATGCTGTCGGTGTTGGAGAATGAGGACAGCGTTGCCCGCGGCTCCCTCAGCCGTATCTACGGCAAGCTGCCGGAGCGCGACATCGCCATACTCCTGCCCTCCATCATCAAGGCGACGCAGAAGCTGGCGCCCAGCAACGAGATGTTCGCCGACGGCATCCGCCTCGCAGGGCTCGACCTGCTCTCCAAGTACCACATCACCGAGGGCATGCAGTTGTGCTTGGAGGTCCTCGAGCCTGACCGTTGGGGCGCTGGACGCCGTTTTGAACCCTGCCTGAACAGCCTGAAGCGGTACGGCGGAAACGCGCGCCATCTGGTGCCTGCGCTTCAGAAGATGCGCGACGCCCTCGGCAAACCCAAGAAGAAGGGCGAAGAAGATCCCAACGCACTTGCACTCGACAAAGCCATCGCCGCCATCCAAGCCGACACCAATCCGCCGAAACTGCAAACCGCCGCCGAGTTCATGAAGAAAAAGTAAGCCCGCCGCTCGGGGCGGCGCAGTAGCAGTGGGCAGTAGCAGTAGGCAGTGAAGTGCCCCGGGAATAAACCAAGGGGTAACTTTGAAGAGGAATAATGGAATGTCAGAATACTGAGCAGATACCCTTTGGAGGGACGCGCTCTGTCGCGTCCGGCCACGACAAAGCGTGGCCCTCCAGAGCCGATATTTCCCATCATTTCAACATTCCCATATTCCAACATTCCATTGAAGTTACAGGCAAGTTGGGAATGAGAGGCAAGCATTCGAATGCCACGAACCCCACTGCGCTCGGCGAGACGCCCACGCTCCTTTCTCACAGCCAGGCAAAGGAGAACGGACTTTCCTGTCCGTTGCTCCACGGGTTGGAAAACCCGTGCCCCTTTGACAAGGACGCGCGCGTCCGCCACTGGGAGCATAGGCATCTTGCCTGTGCACACAACGAAGACATCAAGAAACTGATTAATCTTTTTTAAACTTGAGTGGCACGGACAGCACAGAATTGCTGGTGCCTGTTGGAACGTTTGCTGAAGAGACTCCTATTATCTTTGAGGCTTCAGATGGGGAATGCTGTAAGGCGGCGACGGGTGTAGTCGCTCTATTGGCCATGCATGACTGACAGACAGGCGCGTCTTTGCCTCGAGACAAAATCACATGTCCAACCGATAAGCCTCCAGAGACGCAGGCTACAATGAAAAAGATAATCATGTACCAATAAGCGGTCTGTTTATCAGTGTCCGTGGTGGATTTATATTTTTTAGCCTCTAAAATTTTCCATTCAGCATCAAATAGTTGGGCAGGCAAGTGTTTCTCAAGCGCCGCTACGACTTTCGATTTTGCTCGGCTTAATGTGCCATACGAAATGATCGTTCGTCGCCAGTTGAAGCTGAGCGCTAAGCCCAGCAGTGCCAGAAGCGTTGCTACGGCTGTCGCATTTACAATTCCCGTCTTGTCGATGGACGAGATAGCGACTCCGGTACCCGCCAATAAAGCAGCTATGGCTGTCACATAAAGGGTGTTGACCTGCTGCCGTCTTGAAATGAGCGATTCCCAGCTTTTGACCATAACGTCATATTGCTTCCATATCATGTCGAGATCCTGCGTCTGGTCTTTTGAAAACAGAGCGCGTTCCAAAAGCATTTCAGCAATTCGGCCGGCAAGCTCTGAAGATTCCCATCCGATGGGCGAGAGTTTTGCATCCAGACATGCCGGGGGTTCCTTATAATCACGAGCCATACGTGCAACGAGGATGGGTTTGCCCAATCTGCAAGACTCAAGGATCTCCCAGTTGACCGGTGCACTACAATGTGTTTCTGGACCCACAAGACAGACCACAGCATCACAGGTTGCCAAGACTTTTGTCGCCTCTTCCTTCCAGTTTTCAGATGACGGAACTTGCTTTGACCCATCTATGAAAGGCATATTCGGTAGAAGGTCTCGTAGTTCAGCCAGTAAAGCATTGACGCGCTTCTGATCAGCATTCCGATTACTAAAGAAAATATTAAACTCTTGCATTTTCCCCTTTAAGTACGCAGTACATCAATTGCAAAACTAAGCTTTGATTTAATTGCTTAACCACCTGATTGGAGAATATTACAAAGTCTTAGATAAAAAGGCAATGCGGAAAAAATGATAAAACAATCCGAAGACGACGCCCAGAGATAATTGGGAAGGTGTCGGAATAAACTAACTAAGTTCACTGTAAAACTTAATTAGGGGGGCTATACCTTAAAATACTTTACTTTCAGCTTGATTTCTGGCTCTAAAAGCGCAAGAATTCATCTAATTCGTTTAGTGGCTGTCAGTAAACGCCAACTGATCTATAGTAGACGTTCGGGAAAAAGGAGAGGATATATAATGAGTGACTTGAAGTTTTCCTGCCCACACTGCAATCAACATCTGGAGTTGCCGGAGGACATGTGCGGCACCGTCGTTGACTGTCCGTCATGCGGAAATCGAATCCAGACGCCTACGTTCGCTCAGTTACGGGAAGGAGGGCCGGCTTCAACCTACACGATCATCGGAGTCGATGGCAGCCGATACGGTCCCGTCACAGCAGACCAGTTGCGACAGTGGATCAGAGAAGGGCGTGTTAACGCGGCGACACGTGTTCAAGTCGAAGGTAATTCCGACTGGAAAGCACTGGGGGAAATTGCCGAGTTCGCTGCTCTGTCATCCGTCAAGGCTCCGCCTCCGTATATTGGCAGCGTGACCGCTGGAACGGGAGCTGATGTGGCGAGTGATCAGCGGCCTCTGCCCAAGCCCATGCGCTATTCCCCACCAGAAAGCTCTGCGCTTCAGGGAAATCTTAATGGAGCCGAAACTGGGCTATCAGCCCACGGGATCTCACGCACCCCCATGTTTCTATTCACCTACATGGCACTGACGAAGAGCAAGGAGAAAAAAACAGGTTCAGTGACGGCCCCCAACCGCGTTGAAGCCATTCGAGCGCTCGAAAAGCACGGTTTGTTGCCCATTAGAATATCGGAGCCAGAGGCCGTGCCCATTCCGGTCGTAGCACCGGCGGCCACCCCAAATATGGGCGCATCCCCTGCTGGCGGGCATTCGGGGTCAGTAGAGACGGGCGAACGGTTTTGCCCAGTTGCCGTGGTGCCTCCATTGCGTGAGCCGCTTATGATTACGCTCGCTGAGAGCGTCCCCGCAGATGCACCCGGCGAACGATTCGAAGTGGTGCGCCAGAACGGGGAAACCGTGACGATCGCATCGGCGGAGCGCCTGCGCGAATACATTCTGAAGAGCTATTTCGCAAGAAATACGCAAGTGCGCAAAGTTCTGGTGGACGAGGCCGGCACGCGTACAGAATCCGCCTGGACAGCCCTGGAGCAGCTCGGCGACTGCAGACCATCCATTGATGTTTTGTATCGTCCAATTTGGCATCGAACAATGAAGTGGCTCTGGTATGGCGTGATCGGCGGCGTCATCCTGAAGGCGTTGGATACGGCGGTTTTCATGTTTGAGGCTAATGAGTCTGTAGGCGTTCTCTGGGTTGCCATGATCCTTGGGCTCGGCTTGTCGGTCAAATGGCATTGGGTCAAGTGGGTAGCCTTTATTATAATCGGAGGAGTCCTCAAGGAAGGGAAGCTCAATGTGGGGGTCCTGCTCCCTATGTTTGGAGGCGCCTTATTCACGACCGTACTGATTGGCGCGCTCTTCGGGGCGCTTGTGGGCATGATCATCGGAACGATTATAGGCTATTGCAGGGCATCCTCGGGACCGAGGGCCCCAGACGCTCTCCCAGAGGGGAACAAGCCCCTGACTCTAGGCTTGTATGCGCCCATTGGCGGACTTGTTGTCCTCATTCCGATCTATATCTGGCTGATCAATAAAATTGCTAACGCTTATGGGAATTAATGAGCACACATTAAAGTTCCGTTGAGATGATAAACATGAATGACTTGATTTTTGACTGCCCTCACTGCACCAAACATTTTGAGTTGCCGGAAGACCTGCGCAGGACTGCTGTTTACTGCCCATCATGCGGCAGGCAGATGCAGATGCCTCAGCTCTTGCCGATACGGGAAGGAGAACCGGGCACAAGCTACACGCTGATCTGCAATGATGGGAAGCGATACAGTCCTCTCACGGCAGACCAATTGTTGCAGTTGATTAAAGATGGGCGCGCTGACAAGACGACAGACGTTCAAATCATAGGACATGGCGACTGGAAGAGACTTGGGGAACTTCCCGAGTTCGCTGTCCCGTTATCCAACAGTGTGCCGATTCCGCCGCCGCCCCCCCTCCCCAGTCTGGCACGGGCACAGCCATCCTTCGCAAGTCGGCCAAAAACGCCATCTTCATCTCCTCATCACCTGACGACATTCCCAGTTGCGGTTATCATCTTGTTGCACTTCGTGACCTTTGGCTTATTCACGTTCATCTGGTTGAACGTGATGCACGGGAAGATGTGCCGCGTCAGAGCCGATGATCCGTCTGCAGGCAGGGCCGTGGGCTTCTGCTTCATCCCGTTCTTCAACTTCTACTGGATATTTTTTACTTTCCGGAGGCTGTGTTTGCGCATCGACGAGCAGCGAGGAGTGTATGGCTTGCAGCCCAGCAATCTCAGAGGTTTAGCGACCACGGCTTGCATCTTCCAGGTCATCCCGTACCTCAATATCCTGATCGGCTATACGATCATCACTCCGATCTTCGCAGGGATGATGCAATCAAGTGTTAATCAACTGGTCCGCACAAGCGTCAAAACTTTTCCGCGCACTATACTTCAGTCCTTCGCTGGCCCGGAGCGTGGAATCTCCGGAGTGGTGATTGCCGCAATCATCTGCGCCTGTCTCATCCCTGTCACAGGTCTGTTGTCTGCCATAGCGTTTCCCTCTTTTATGAAGGCCCAAGAGGTCAGTCAGCGCCGGGCCTGCATCTACAATATGCGGCAATTAGAAGGGTGCAAGGAGCAAGCAGCATTGGTGGGCAGCATCGGCGGAAACGGCAAAAACATCACGGAGCAAGATGTGTCGCCGTATCTGAAGAACGGTTTTTCGGGTCTGATCTGCCCCAAAGGCGGCTTCTACACAATCAACCCACTCGAAAAAGAACCTATGTGTTCAGAGCATGGGTCGCTCTCCGAGGCGATGGAGAGAAGATAAACTGGCCAACACAGATTACGTAACTGCGTTTAGACGCAACAACTGTCCAGCAAAGTAAGGGAGTCAAAATGTCAGTATTTTTATACAAGGCGCGTGATCAAGCAGGGTCTCTCGTAACAGACATGATCGAAGCAGGTGATCGGGTGCAGGCAATACGGAAACTTGAAAGCATGAAGTTGCTGCCTATCAAGCTGACGGAAAGCCAGCCTCAACGTGCTAGACGTATGCCAGTTCGCGGCATAGCCATTGCGTCTATATCAGTGATTGTGCTGGTGGCTGCGGTGTTTGGCACCTGGTACTTTGTGCCTTGGGGTACGCTCTTGCCTCAGCGCGTGTGGGTTGAAGCCAAGGATCAGGCTATCTGGATTGGAAACGGGGAACTCTCGGCCAAGTACAAATGGGATGGCGATCAGGGCTTATGTGGACCAGCGGGTACTGGAATGCAATACTTGGCAAATAAAAAGGTGTTGATCACCGGAAATCCTTGGTTTGGTTATGGTAATCTCAAGATTGAAGGTTCAGCAGTAGCCAGTGAAGAGGGTATTACATTACAGCCCGGCAGCAAGCTGATGCCGCAACAGAGGACGCGTCAAGAGAAGCCCGCGCCGCGTAAAAAAGAGAAGCGAAAGACTTGATTCTCGCAAGCCAAATATGCCACAATGACCACGACATTTGTAATGTAGCCCCCGAATAGTGGGGCATGCCTATTATAGGAGTGGAATGGAAAATCTATCGTGGAATAAGACTGCAGATCATCCCAAGGAGGGTGGACGTGTGGAACTTGAGCCTGGTACGCGGTTGGGACGTTATGAGATTTTGCGACTGCTCGGACGCGGTGGCATGGGCCAGGTTTACCTGGCTCGGCATGAGTTGCAAAAGACGCTGCACGCATTAAAGATCCTGCCGTCGGAGTTCTCGGGCCGCGCGGGCTTCGTGGAGCGCTTCCGTACGGAACTGCAGACCATGGCGAGGTTGCAGCATTCAAACATCGTCCATGTCCAGTACTCAGACGTCGAGGCCGGGCTCTACTATCTGGTGATGGACTTCATCGCGGCCGACGGCACGGAGGAGCCGTACGACCTGGAGGAGGCGCTGGCAGTCGAGAAGCGGCTGGAGCCTGAGACGGTGAGGCGGCTGATGCTCCGGCTCTGCGATGGGCTCTCCTTCGCCCACGGCCAGGGCGTGGTCCACCGCGACCTGAAGCCCGCGAACGTCCTGCTGACCTCCAAAGACCTTTCTGCTGCTGACGTGAAGATCTGCGACTTCGGCCTGGCGCGGGTGGTCGGCGAGGAGCAGGTGCGCACGATGGTGGCGCAGAGCATGCAGCGTTCGATGTCCATGGGCGACCAGGACACCTTCACCGAGAAGAAGCGCTCCGAGCGCAGCAGCACCGGCTCCGTGATGGGCACCTACGGCTACATGAGCCCCGAGCAGGAGGAGGGCAAGCCCGCGGACGAACGCAGCGACCTCTACTCGCTGGGCGTGATGATGTACCGCATGATCACCGGCCAGCGGCTGCGGGGCCGCGCCAAGGCGCCGTCGGCAGTCGTGCAAGGGCTGGACAAGGCATGGGACGCGATCATCGACAAGTGCCTGGAGAACGACCCTGCGGCACGCTGGCAGACTGCGGTTGCTCTGAAGGCGGCATTGGACGCTGGCGGGAGGGTCACGCAGGGCAGTTCTAAAGTTCTAAAGTTCGGGAGTTCTAAAGTTAAGGGGAACAAGGCGTGGCTTTGGCTGGCTGGCGCTGCGGTCATCGCCGTTGTCTCAATTTTGTCCGTCAGGGCAATTCATTCCAGCAACGCGAAACGCGCCGAGGCGGCCCGTGCGGCTGCGGCATCCGCCGCGCTCGACGCGGCGCAGCGCGAGAAGGTTGCCGGGCTCGAGGCTGCGGTGGAAGCGGCGCTGGCGGCGGGCGATTTAAAGACGGCCGATTCCAAGATCGCGGAGCTGGGGCAGGCCGGGGGCGCAACCGCGCTGCGCAAGCGTTACGAGTCCAAGGCCGGCGAGAGCGATACGAACAAGCGGAGCGCGGTGGCTTCAATGGCGCGCGAGGAGGCGATGAAACTGGACGCGGGACAGGGCTTCGGGGAGAAGCTCAAGGCGCTGGAGACGGCCTGGCGCGAAGCCGAGGCGGCGCGGCAGAGCCAGGGCTGGACTCAGGCAGTGACCGGCTATGACGCGGTCATTGCGTCGTCCAAGACGCTGAAAGATGCGGAGGTCTCACGCGAAGGCGCGAAGACGCGAAGAGGTGAAGCTGAGAAGGCCAAGTCTGACGCTGAGCAGTCCCAGTCCGCGACCGACGCAGCGGATCTTTATGCGGCTGGAGGGCGAGGCTGTGTCCGAGCCGCAGGAGCCTTTGAGAAAGGCGACTTCGATGTGGCATCGAAGGACTGGCAGGAAGCGGCGCAATCTTATGCCTCGGCGCAGAAGCGGGCACTGGCGGCCCAGGATTGCCGCAAGGTGAAAGAGTCGTTCGAAGAGGCGCTGGCGCGTGACCGCGCGCTGCTGGAGAAGTACGGAGGGTCAAAATGGGCCGAGGTGAAGCTTCAGCAGAAGGCCGGCGAAGCGTCTTCGTCTGACCCTGCGGAGGGTAGTCGCGCCTACGGATTGGCGTTGGCGGCACTGCCGGGGGCGGTGGCCGAGGCCGGGAAGGCTCAGCAGGCGGATGCCGAGTATGTGGCTGCGCAGAAAAAAGCGGCGGACGATAAAAAGGCGAAAGAGCAGGCCGAAGCCGAGCGTCTAGCGGAGGAGCAAAAAGCGATTGCCGCGAAGGCGCAACGACAAAAAGACTTTGATGGAGAGATGGTTTCCGGCAAGTCGGCGTGGGATAAGGCTGACTACTCAACCGCCTACAAAGCCTATAAGAAGGCATTAGTATTGTGCCCGGGTGATTCAGCCGCGCAAACGAATTATTGCCAGGTGGATGCGATGCTGTCGCGCCTGAACCCTTATCGTACCGCAAAGAAAGGATGCTGGGTCAAGCGGGCCTATACTACAAAAATGAAAATGTCTTTTCCTCTTGGATCAAATTCAACGACAACACAGGAGGAAATACAATTCTTGGATGTCGGGGAAGATGTAGTTGTGACGCGCAACACCCTTAAGTCCTCATCGTCAATGACGATTGCTGGAGGATATGCCAGCGAGACTGTTACGGAACATACTCAGAATATCAACGAAGCATTCGGTGAAGCGAAAAGTACTCCGATCAGACAAATCACAAATGGCAAAGATAGCACCGCATCAATTAAATCGACGATGGAAAAGCTTAAGACATTTGATGAAAAGAGGGAGTTTTTGGGTTGCGAGACGATCAGGATTGGAGCACAAGAATATACAACGAAGTGCCTTCTTAAATCGGAAAAGAGAGACTTTGGATCAGGGATGCAGACGGCTATGGAGACAAAATATTGGATTTCCGAGGATACAATAGCCCCAACATTAAAACATACGATCCGCGTTAAAGTATATAACAATTCTAACACATCTTTATTGTCTGAGTCGTTTTCAACGGTATCCCTTGTTTCATTATCGCAGGAAGATGTGACAGTCAATGGGCGGGTTTTGAAGTGCAGAAAAGAGGTTAGGGTGACAGAAAACCAGAAAGATGGAACAACGGGGACATTTACTTCCTGGGAGTGTTTAGACTACCCCTGGATCGGCATGGTCAAAAAGGAGTCTGTGATTAAAGGGAAGAACTTTACCTCAACTGCATCGGATATTTTAGAGTCGTTTGGGCTTGGGTCGTGATGTTCCTGACTGGCCAAACGCAAGCAGATGTCAAAATAGCGAGAGGATCGAGTAATCGATGAGTGACGGGCAACAGACGATGAATAATGATGTGACGCGGGCCGTGCCGGGCGGCGCGGGCCGGGCGGAGCTTGAGCCTGGCACACGGCTGGGACGTTATGAGGTTCTGCGCCTCTTAGGTCGCGGGGGCATGGGCCAGGTCTATCTGGCGCGACATGAGCTGCAGAAGACGCTGCATGCGCTGAAGATCCTGCCGTCCGAGTTCTCGGGCCGCGCCGGCTTCGTGGAACGCTTCCGCACGGAGCTGCAGACAATGGCCCGCTTGCAGCATCCGAACATCGTCCATGTCCAGTACTCCGACGTCGAGGCCGGGCTCTATTACCTCGTGATGGATTTCGTGGCGGCGGACGGCACCGAGGAGCCATACGACCTGGAGGAGGCACTGGCAATCGAGAAGCGGCTGGAGCCGGAGATCGTGAGGCGGCTGATGCTCCGGCTCTGCGACGGACTCTCCTTCGCCCACGGCAAGGGCGTGGTCCACCGCGACCTCAAGCCCGCGAATATCCTGCTGACGTCAAAGGATCTGTCGGCTGCGGACGTGAAGATCTGCGACTTCGGGCTGGCGCGGGTGGTCGGCGAGGAGCAGGTGCGCACGATGGTGGCGCAGAGCATGCAGCGGTCCATGTCCATAGGCGACCAGGACACCTTCACCGAGAAGAAGCGTTCCGAACGTAGCAGCACGGGCTCTGTGATGGGCACGTACGGCTACATGAGCCCCGAGCAGGAGGAGGGCAAACCCGCGGACGAACGCAGCGACCTCTACGCGCTGGGCGTGATGATGTACCGGATGATCACAGGACAGCGGCTGCGGGGGATGGCCAAACCCGCCTCGCAGGTGGTGCCCGGGCTTGATCCGGCATGGGACGCGATCATCGGCAAGTGCCTGGAGAACGACCCTGCGGCACGCTGGCAGACAGCGGCGGAGTTGAAAGCCTCCCTAGCGGGAGGGAGAGTGGCAGTCGGTAGTAGCAGTCGGCAGTGGAACCAGGCCGCGCTGTGGCTGGTGGGTGCGGCGGTTGCGGTCGCGTTGGGGTATGGGGCGTACAGGATGTATGCGACCTATAGGGTAGAGATGGAGAGGGATAGGGCCGCCAGTGAGCAGACTGCGAAACTCGATGCGGCGCAGCGGGAGAAGGTTGCCGGGCTTGAAGCGGCGGCAGAAGCAGCGCTGGCCGCAGGGGATCTGGAGAAAGCGGGCACCAAGATCACGGAGCTGGGGCAACTCGGAGGGACACGCGTCGGCGTGTCCGAGCTGCGCAAGCGGTACGAGGCCAAGGCCGGCGAGCGCGAAGTGAACAAGCGGTACGCGGCTGCGTCGCTGGCACGGGAAGAGGCGCAGAAGCTGAACCCAGGCCAGGGCTTCGGGGAGAAGATCAAGGCTTTGGAGACCACGTGGTGCGAAGCTGAGGCTGCGCGTCAGAGCCAGGGCTGGGGCCAGGCGCAGACCGGCTACGACGCGGTGCTTGCATCGTGCAAGGCGCTGGGTGAGTTGGATGTCTCGCGCAGAGGCGCAGAGGCGCGGAGGGGTGAAGCGGATAAGGCCAAGTCTGACGCTGAGCAGGCCCAGTCCGCGACCGACGCAGCAGATCTTTATGCGGCTGGAGGGCGAGGCTGTGCGCGAGCCGCCGAAACCTTTGAGAAAGGTGAGTTCGACGCGGCAGGCAAGGACTGGCAGGAGGCCGTTTCCGCATACACCTCTGCGCGGAAAAATGCAGTAGCAGCGCAGGATTGCCGCAAGGTGAAAGCCTCGTTCGAATCGGCGCTGGCGCGTGACCGCGCGCTGCTGGAGAAGCACGGCGGGGCAAAATGGGCTGAGGTTCAGAAACAGCAGAAGGCTGCCGAGGTATCGTCGGCTGACCCTGCCGAGGCTAGCCGAGCCTACGGATTAGCATTGGCAGCCTTGCCGGGAGCAGTGACCGAGGCGAAGGCCGCTGAGCAGGATCGGCTGGCGAAGGAGAAGGGTGATGCCGAGGCGAAGGCTGCGGAGCAGGATCGGCTGGCGAAGGAGAAGGGTGAAGCCGAGGCGGAGCAGCGGCGGCAGGCCTCAGAGCGTAAGACACGTGAAGAGAAAGAATCCCGTGATCTGGCCGAGGCGGCCTATACAGCGTGGGCAGCGAAGGCGCAACCGCTGGCAGAGCGTCTCGGGCGAGACATAACTTCGGTTAAAGGGGCTGCCGCGAAGGCGCTGCTAGCCGAGACGGATGCTATACTCATAGGGACGGACAAGCTGGATATTACTTACCTAACGTCCGCTAGCGTGTCTGGGTTGAAGGCACTCCAGACCAAGTTGCAAAGTCTGAAGGTCGGGATCAAGATCGGGTTCGAACCTGGAGACACGGAAACGGTTGATTTAGGTTCCGGCGTAAAAATCGAGCTGGCCTGGTGCCCAGCAGGTAGCTTTATGATGGGGAGCCCCTCCACTGAAGCGAACAGGGAGAGCGATGAGTCCCAGCACCGCGTGACGCTGACGAAAAGCTTCTGGCTTGGGCGCACGGAGGTAACGCAGGCGCAGTGGGAGGCGATCATGGGGAGCAACCCGAGCAAGTTTAAAGGATCAGATTTACCCGTTGAGACAGTGAGCTGGGACGACTGTCTGGCGTTTATCAGAAAGTTGAATGGAAAACTTGAAACTGGAAATTTGAATTTCCGCCTGCCCACAGAGGCGGAGTGGGAGTACGCTTGCCGGGCTGGGAGCACGGGTCCATATGCGGGAACGCTGGAGGAGATGGGCTGGTATTTTTCCAACAGCGGAAACACGATCCACGCAGTCGGACGCAAGTGCGCGAACGCCTGGGGACTGTACGATATGCACGGAAACGTCTGGGAGTGGTGCCAAGACTGGTATGCTGAGTATCCTGCGGGTTCCGTGACAGATCCTGAGGGGCCTGCTTCAGGTGCTGGCCGTGTCCGCCGCAGCGGCGGGTGGAACATGAGCAAGGGGAACTGTCGATCCGCGGATCGGAACAGGCCTGGCCCGGGCATCCAAATCATCTACGTCGGCTTCCGCCTTGCGAGGAACGCATCGATAGACGAGCCTTCTACTGCTGATGCCAAGACCGAACAGCAGATGCAACACGAAAACCGGGAAGATGGCAAGGAACCTGTTGATGGGCAAGCATGGGTCTCGCCCTCTTCGGGCATGGAATTCGTCTGGATACCTGCCCTGAAGATCTGGGTGGGCAAGTACGAGGTGACAAACGGCGAGTATCGGAAGAAGGAGGCTGCGCACGACAGCAAGGATTACAAGGGGAACAGCTTGAACGGCGACCGCCAGCCGGTGGTGCAGGTGAATTTCGACGATGCGAAGGCGTATGCCGCGTGGCTTACGGAAAAAGACAGAGAAAAGCTAGGAGGAAAGCGTTATCGGGTGATCTCGGAGATGGAGTGGCAGACTGTGGCGCAGTGCGGTGACAACAGGGAGTACCCATGGGGAAACGCGCTGCAGCCGAAGTACGGAAACTATTATAAAACAGACGCTTATGATGACGGGTTTGTGGTTACGTGTCCCGTGGAACAGAGCGGCAAGAACGACTGGGGCCTTTACGGGATCGGAGGCAACGTGTGGGAGAGCTGCGCGATGGACGTCTCCGGCTCGTCGTTCGGGGCTTGGCGCGGCGCGTCGTGGGGCTACGACTATCCCGACGTTTTGCGGTGCGCGGCTCGCGACGGCGGCGGCGGATCGGGCCGCAGCTACTTCTACGGCTTCCGCCTTGTCTTGTCAGGTAACCAGCGAAGTGATGTTGATGAAATATCCTCATGTGTTAGCCTGATCAGGAATGCACTCTACAAAGCTTGGAAGCAACCGAAACAAAGTGAAGCGGGTTCACGTCCGGCCAAACTTTATATTCGCCTTGATGCTTCAGGCAGATTCGTCAATTATCGTATTACTCAATCGTCAGGCAGCACTATCTTTGACACGAGCGTACTGAAGGCCGCAGCCAATTGCCCGCCAGTTCGTGATGTAACAGCAGGTTTTCTTAAAAAGCATGACGAACTTACAATCGAGTTCAGACTCGAATAGGTAGAGCGCGTCCCTCCCTTGAGCGCGGTAAATCCATCTTCCAGCGTGATTGCTGGGATACGCAGTTGCGGGTGGCGAGAGTTGCCATGAAAAACGGGAATATGTTCGCAACAATCCCGTGCGACGGGGGTTGGTTGCGTGACCGGACGCGCAACCCTCCTATGCTTTGCTCCGGAGGCCAAGCGCGCATCCTTCCGAATCAGTGCCGGAAAATGCGCAGACAGGAATGTCTGCGCCACCTTGCGCGTCCATCCGAAATATCGAATAATGAATGATAAAATAAAATATTTAAAAATAGCAGTTGACAACAAACATAAACAAACGTTAAGATGGTGGCGTTTTAAAGAAGAGGAGTATACTTATGGCAACTGATAAAGAGTTTTTGAGTTTGGAGGAGGTCGCAGATGAGATGGGGGTGACTTATCAGCTCATTTATCGTCTCGTGCGCTCGGGTGAGTTGCCCGCCGCTCGGATCGGCAAGCTCTATCGCGTGTCGCGCTCGGATCTGGGTGAGTATCTGCAGCAGAGTAAAAAGGGTTCGTTCGAGGGCGGAACGTGCATGGCCTGCGGGACCTTCTATCGGAGTAAGGGGACGCTTCAACAGGCGTGCACGGTCTGCGGCGCTCCGGTCTGTTTTGATTGCTGGGTGCGTCAAGGTGTGCGGGAGTGCGCAGCGCACAAGAACGAAGCTGAAAAGAAATAATTCACCCCTTTTTTCATGAATTAACGTTGACTCTGTTGGTGGCAATTCGTAAACTCTCAACAAAGATGGGTTTTAAAGAAAGCGAGGAACAAGATGGGCATATTCAGTGATACGTGTGACGCATTGATTGATCCGAATACAGGCAAGGCTTTAACAGCCGCTGCACTGGAACAGGGAAAGCTGGATCCCAAGTGGCCCAGATGCAATAACTCGGTACGCAAGGGTGCCCGCTTCTGCAACAAGTGCGGCTCTCCCGCGCCGGGCGGCTGGTGGAAGTGCCCCTCGTGTAATAAATGGATTGGCAATGACGCGCAGTTCTGCTCGCATTGCAATACGCCCTTGTATCCTGAAGACCGCAGTGCCATCGCGGGCGGGGTGTGGCGCAAGGATCCCGGACTGCTGGCCCAGCGCTTTGAAATCGGGGACATCAAACGTCTGCTCAAAGATGATTTGCAGATTCAAGAGGGGACCGTCGCAGTCGTGATCGACGGCGGACATCTCCACGGGATACTCGAGAGCGGCCGTCACAACCCTGATAGCCTGATGCGCCGGATCAACTGGTTCGGCAATCCGCCGCCGCGCTCGACCGTGCTCATGGACGCGGGCGATGTCGCGCTTCCGCTGAAGGTCGAGGGACTTCGCACGGCAGAGCATCATCCCATTGAATTCTACGGTGAGGTCATCCTGCGCTTTGTCAATGACAAGGCCTCCGCGCTCGCCTTTCTTGAAAACGCCCTCAAGGATCGCCGCCAATTGACCTATCAGGATATTTCAGCCTCGTTGCAAGGGGTCGTCCGGACGGCGGTGGATGCGCTCTGCGTGACCTCGAAGCTGGACGACCTGGTGCGTGATCCTGAACGGCGCATGCGTCTACAGGAGACCATGGTCCGGGTGATCGGCGAAGATGTGGGACGCTATGGACTCCAGGTGGTGCGCGTCTCCTCTGCGGAGTTCACGGGCGAAGCCTACGAGGAGTATGCCGAGCAGCTCGGCGACGTGGATATCAAGCGCCGCCAGCTGGAATATGCGGCCACGATGCGCGCCATGCTGAACAAAGAGACGATGTCCCAGATCAAGGACCAGAACGAGCTGTTGGAGTATGAAGCGCAGGCAGCCCAGGAGTTTGGCATTTCGCAGGCGCATCGCGAGCAGGAACGCACCGTATTACTCCGTGGCTTTAATCACCAGAATGAACTGGACGAACTGCGCCATCAGCATGATGTTGAAAACCAGGAGGTGGAGCAGTCCATTGGCGTCAAGGTCAAATGGGATGACTATAATCTTGAGCTTCAGATCAGGAAGGCCAACACGGATGCCGATGTACGGCGCATTGCTGTTACGCAGGAGATGGAGGAGGCCAGAGATGCCTTGAAGCTGCGGCAGGAGAAGGACCGCGTTGACCAGGAGCGCAAAGCCGCGGATGCCAAGCGCCGTGCGAACATGTCGTTGCAGGAACGGCTGATGGATGTGGATGATCCGGCGGTGCGGGCTCAGCTCCTGGAACTCATGATCACCGAGCGCAATCAGAACATGACGCCCGAGCAGATTCTGGCCGAAGCGGCCCGGCACAGCCCTGCGGCTGCCGCGGCGCTCGCCAGCATGAGCGACAAGAGCAAGGAAAATGCCGAACGTGTCTTATCGGAGATGAAGAAACTTTATGCCGATGCGAATGATCGGCAGGACAAGAATCTTAAAACCATGCTTGAACCAGCGGTCGAGGCGGCAAAACGGCCCGGAGGGCCTCCGCAGACGATCATACGTTAAAACAGAGGACTAAAAATAATGGCGCGTATCACGTGCAAGGAGTGTGGCAAACGGACTGCTGAGGGGCCGTTCTGCGATGAGTGCGGCGCTGCGCAGGACGGCTCCGTCAACCCATTAGCCCAGAAGCCGGAACCGGCTCCCTTCCGGGACGACTTGCCGACTCAAGATAAAAAAATTGTGATTGAGCTGCCCAGCCAGGAGAGGCCGCAGCCGGCGACGCAGGCTGCGACTTCTTCGCAGAGTGAACCCTTCTCCTCTACCTTTGACGACTGTCCCTGGTTGTGGGTGGAGCGCGACCGGATGATCTCCTGTCTGGAGAATGCGAATGGCGTTTTGCGGTTCAAGCTCTCCGCCCATGCGGAGGGCATGGAGGATGTGCGTGTGAACCTGCGCTTCCAGAGGGGAAGCGCTGCGGCGATCCCCTGGATGAAGCCAAAATTCGGCCAAACCAAAGAGCTGAAGCTGAATATTCCTCCGATGCCGCCAGGGGCGCATCCAGTGGAACTGCATCTTCAGCTTCGCAAAGATCACCAGAATCTGAAATTCGAGACCACGATCGAACTCTACGTCTATCCCACGGACAGTTCGGCCGGAAAAATCGCTGAGAGTATTGTCTTTAACATCACGAACGACATCAAGACAGGGCATGCCTCGGATGTGCATCTGTCACAGGATGCGGCGAGTGCGTTTAAGCAGTTCACGAAAAATGGACATCCGCACGCCTTGACAGATCTCTTGAATCTGATGAACACGGAACTGCGCGCCTATCGCCGAGAGGAACTCTATGAGGCTGGTTGCGAAAGTGCACCCGCGTCTCCGACGCCCCCTCCGCAGGAGGCGCTCTGCAAACGCCTCTCCCTTTCTGTGGGAGGACAGATGCTGCATCTGATTGCTGAGCGCCGGGCGACGCTGGGCAAGAACCGGGACAATCACGTGGTGACGCGCCGCTTCAATCCGCAAGGTGTTGCGGATGTGCAACTCTGCGAACGGATCAGCAAGTTTCACTGCACTGTGGAGCTGGAGGGTATGGCGTGTGTGCTTCAAGATGGCGTACGGGATGAGTACGGCCGTCCCAAGCCTTCGACCTGGGGCATCTCCTGGCAGGGAAAAGCGATACAGGGGTCCCTGCGGCTTCCCCTGGAGACCCTGCCAGCGCGCGGGCAACTGGGTTTGGTCAACAACGTAGGCCACTCGGATTTCGAGTTGACCGTCTGTCCACATCCCTTTGATTTTACCCAGTGTTCCACCTGCAGCCAGCAAGCCCGTCAAGCCTGCTCGAATGGACGCATCCCGGCGCTGCTGCTGCGCAGGACCGATCAGGTGCAGGAGCACTATCTGCTGGCGTGGTCCTGCTTTGATTTAGGGTGCGTGTTTCCTGAGTGCGCGGGCATGGTGGTCTGCTATGAACAGGGCGCCTTTTCCATCCGCTCCTCAGGCACGTTCGGCTGGCTTGTGCCAGGACGGCACGTCGGCATGATCGAAGTCCGGTCATTTGCTCAGTATGGATTGTAAGATGTTCAACAAAGGAGGGGTGTATCATGGCTTTTTTATTTATTAAGACGAAGAAGGAGAAGGCACGCGAGGTGCGTAAGGATCGCCGCCGCGCGTTCCGTCAGGCTGAGAATTCGATTCAGGATGTGAAGGACCGTGCCAAGCGCATGGACAAGGATGCCGATGCCGACTGGCAGAAGGCGCGCGATGCGCTGAAGGAAGGCAAGAAGGCCGCGGCCCAGCGTGCGCTGACGAGCTATCGGGCTGCTCAGGTGCTGATGACCAAGCTGGAACAGAAACGGTGGGTCTTCGAGCAGTACCTGATGAAGATGGAGGCCGCAGGAACCGATGCCGAATTTGCGAATGCCCTTGCCTCGGTCAACAAGGTGACCGACATCAATCCTGAGATGGTCGAGGATGTCTTCGACACCGCCGGCGAACTGCTCGGCGAACAGCAGGACGCGGACCGTTTCTGGTCCTCCCTGTACGACAAGGAGATGGAAGGGGCGACCGGTTCATTGCAGGATCACATCCCCTCCATGGAAGAACTCAGCCAGGCGCTGGAACAGGAAGTCGCCGCTGAAATTTCAGGGAGCGGTGCCAAGACCGCCTCCGAGATGGAACGCCGCATCGGCTCAGGACAGGACAAGGTGCGCGAGATGCTCGGCGGGAAGTAAGCGATGTAAGAGCCCATGCGGGAACAAACTGACTTGTGATTTTTTTCTCACAGAGGCACAGAGCTCACAGAGAAATGCTTTTGTCGCGTTTTTAGGGTGTTGCGTGGAAACCCCAATAGAAATTACACGCGCTCGTCCTTCCCATAACGCGTGCCTCTTTTTTTGTTTTTTGTAAAGGTTCAGTTATGAAGACATTAGCAGAGATGAAGGCTGAGCATGAACAAGCGTGTGCCGAATTCGTGAAGGTGCATGACTATGCCCGCGCAGCAGTGGAGGCCGCGCGTGCGGCTGAATACGGTTATGCGCTTGCCGGGCGTACCTCCGGTTCTGTCGCAGAGGCGCATACGCAAGACGCGGATGGGTGGGTGGCGTTGTCAGGAGAGCTGAAGAAGAGAAAGTCGGCAGTGGGCAGTGGGCAGTCGGCAGTTGATGGGAGGAGATCTGACGGTGGAGAACAGAAGGCCGATGCAGAAGCGACGGGCGGCGATGAGTGGCTGGTGGCGGAGAAGCCGGATGTGACCTTTGAGGATATTTGCGGGATGGCGGAGGCCAAGCGCGTGATTCATGAAATGGTGGTCTATCCCATGAGCAGTCCTGAAAAAGCCCGGGCGTTGGGACTGAATGCCGGTGGCGGCGTCCTTGTCTATGGCCCTCCCGGGACTGGAAAGACCATGCTGGGCAAGGCTGTCGCGGGTGTGTTGCAGTGTCCCTTCTATTATGCCTCGGGTGCTCAAGTGCGCTCGAAGTGGTACGGAGAGTCTGAGCAGCGGTTGAGCCGCTTGATTAAGACGGCCCAGGAGCAGCCCATGGCGGTTCTCTTTCTCGATGAGGTCGAAGCGCTCCTGCCCAAGCGGGAGGATGGCACGTCTGGAGCGGATCATCGCCTGGTGACGCAGTTTCTGGCGGATGTCGGCGGCTTCAGGGAGACTAAAAATATTCTCTTGATCCTCGGTGCGACGAACAAGCCCTGGGAGATCGACGAGGCGGTCTTCCGCTCAGGCCGCTTCGATGAAAAGATCTATATCGGATCCCCGGACTATGAAGCCCGCTTAGGCATCCTCAAAAAACATATTGGCATTGCCGCATGCGACGAAGCCGTGAACATGGAGTCCCTTGCTGAATCGTTGGAAGGATTTTCAGGAAGTGATGTGGCCGGAATTGTTCATGCCGCTAAACGGTTGGCTCTGGGGCGCGCCGTCCTCACGGAGCGCGAGCCTGTGATCATTGCCGATGATTTTGAAAACGCCCGGCAACGGATACCGAGTTCGATCACGTCTGAGATGCTGTCCGAGTTCGAGGCCTTTAAGAAAAAAAGATTCGGATAACACAACATGGATAAATCAATCGGCAATCAAAAGACGATGAAACCTGCTGGATCAGACGACCGCAGCCTGGGCAGTGTTCAGACGATGCCATCCGGAGGGGCAAGGTCGAACAACGACAAGAGCCTGGGCAGCGTCAAGACGATGCACCCGGGCAGCCTGCGTCCTGTGGGTCGGCGCTTTTGTGCCGGGGATGTGATCCTCGGGCGTTACCGCGTGACGGAAGAGCTCGGCCAGGGCGGCATGGGCGTGGTATATCGATGCTTCGATGCGGTGGCTGGGATCGACGTGGCGCTTAAGGCGTTGCCGCCCGAGGTGGCGCACAACAGCGGTGAGATGGAGGAGGTGCGCGCGAACTTCCGGCTGGTCTCGAAGCTGCATCATCCGAACATCGCCAATGTCAACACACTTGAACGCGATGTTGTGACAGGCGACTATTACCTGATCATGGAATGCGTAGACGGTTACGATGTGCGGCAGTGGGTGCGGCGTCGGCGCGAGGATGGACGGCCGCTGACGCTTGATGAGGTGACGATCATCGCATACCGCATCGCTGAGGCGTTGGACTACGCGCATGAGCAGGGCGTGATCCACCGGGATATAAAGCCGAGTAATGTGCGCGTCAACTTTGAGGGCGAAGTGAAGGTACTGGACTTCGGCTTGGCGGCGCAGCTCCACATGAGCCTGAGCCGCGTGAGCCAGGCAACCCATGGCACCAGCGGTACGGGGCCCTACATGGCGCCCGAACAGTGGCGGGGCCAGCGGCAGGGAACAACCGCGGACCAATACGCGTTGGCCGCAACGGTCTACGAGTTGCTGGGCGGGACGCCGCCGTTCGAGAACCACGATACGGCGGTGCTGCGCGAAGCGGTGTTGAAGGATGCTCCCCTGCCATTAAAGGGTGTTCCGTCGCACGTCAACGCGGCGTTATTGAGGGGGTTGGACAAGGTTCCGGAACAACGGTTTGAAAGTTGCGCCGAGTTTGTAAAGGCGCTCGCGGGCAGCAGGAGGCAGGAGACGGTAGACGGTAGTCAGAAGTCAGAGGTCAGAAGCCGGAAGTGGCCCTGGCTGGTCGGGCTTGCGTCGTTCGTCACAGTGGCGACAGTGGCATGGATGCAACATTACGGAAGACAGAAGGCAGGTGACGGGAGTCAGACTGGGGAGGCAGGTAACGTGCCCTCAGCGCGAGTTCCAAGGGGGCAAGCCGGTGCGGCTGCGGCCTCGCCGGAAGCGCCGGTACGCGCCTTCTCTAGCTCATCAACCCCTGCATCGCCCGCAGCCGATATTGCCACGCCGGTCTCGCCAACGCCATCTGGTCAGCCGTGGACCAACAGCCTCGGCATGGTCTTCGTGCCGGTGCCTGGCACGGCGGTGAGGTTTTCGATCTGGGATACGCGCGTGCAGGATTTTTCGGTGTTTGTCAATGATCGCGCGAACAATGCTGGCTACGATTACCGGAAAGGGAGTGTGCCAAACACATGGATACAGGGAGAGGGGTGGGGGGAGCGCGGATGGGAATACGACTGGAGCAATCCAGGATTTGCGCAGACACCTCTACATCCGGTCGTTTGTATGAATTGGGATGACGCCCAGGCCTTCTGCGCATGGCTGACGGCGAAGGAACGGAAGGAGGGAAAACTTTCTAGCCAGCAAAGCTATCGCTTGCCAACGGATGCGGAATGGAGTTTTGCGCTGGGTATAGGGGAGTTGGAAAGCAATGGCGCGCCCAAGGATAAGAACAGGAAAGTCAAGGATGTGTATCCATGGGGGACGCAGTGGCCGCCGCCGCAAGGGGCTGGAAATTATGCTACTGTACTACATGTGGACGACTATGATTATTGTACAGCGCCTGTAGGTAGTTTTGCGGCCAACCGGTATGGGCTTTACGACATGGGCGGGAACGCCTGGAAATGGTGTGAGGATTTGTACGATCCCGGCCAGACGAAACGCGTGCAACGGGGCGTGGGCTGGGGAGGGGCGTTTGACGACAATCCTTCCCCTCATCTGCTTTCCTCGGTGCGCTGTGCCTTTGCACCTGATTATCGCAACAATTTTCAGGGCTTTCGTGTGGTGTTGTCCAATGGTGACGTGTCGGTGCCGCCGGCTTCCTCCCTCCAGTCCAGCACAGGTGTCGGCTTGAATAACGCAGTGTCGTGGGTCATCCCGACGCTTCCTAAGGCGGATCGTGATGGCTGGGTCACGCTGTTTGACGGCAAGCATTTGTATGGCTGCAACCCGGCCGACCCAAAATTCACCTCGGGTCAGGTCTATTTCAAAGATGGATATTTATGCGTAAATGACACCGGGTTCAGCTTCGATTGGAAAGGGGAGAATGCCACCATCCGTGCGCGAGTAAAAAAGATAAACGGCATGCATGTAGCTTTGCATATTGGGCCGTGTTTCGCTTGGTATGGGAATGGTTTTGGGATCAGCCAGAAAGTGTCCGGCCGCGATCGGGCTCCCATATTGATCTCTCGCAAGTTGATGTCTAAGACTAAAGGATTTGTTGACCTTGAACTTTCCATGACTGGAAGCCAGCTTGAATTCAGATTCAACGGTACCGTGGTGCTAACAAAGCAGGCTCTTCCTTTTGAGTACAATGAAAAGTCTGTTCAAGTTTCGACATGGAAAGGCCTAAGCCAATTCGAAAGAATCGAAGTGAAACAGTGATTGGGCACAACGCCGTGAAGCGTATCGCTGAAGTGACGAAAGAGGAGTCTGAAGATTTTTATTATGTGTGAGTTACCTTGGACTGTTAGGCAGTTGCTATGAATACTGACATGGAGAGGTGTTTTCGTGTAATTTGCTCGCCCGGAATGCGCAGAATGTGTTGGACAAGCGGGGCAAAAAGGGGTACGATTTTCCACGTTGCTTTGTTGCTTTTCTTAGTATCCTGTAAGTTTATCAGGTTCCCCATAAATAATATCTACTATGAATACTGACATTGATGAATCGATCGGCAATCAGAAAACCATGGGCGGTGTGATTGAGACGGACGAAAGCAGCATAGGGGACAACGCCACCATCGGACGGCAAGGGATCACGCTGGGACATGTTGACCAGTATGAACTCGTCCGTGAACTCGGTGGTGGCGGCTTCGGTGTGGTCTTCCTCGCACGGGATACGGTCTCAGGGATCGAAGTCGCTGTCAAGGGGTTGCCGCCCATTGTGAAGAACAATGAGGAGGAACTTGAGCAAATCCGTCGTAATTTCGCCTTGGTCTCAAAGCTGCACCATCCGAATATCGCGGCTGCGTTGGTGCTTCATCGTGCACGGGATGTTCATTACGAGCTTGAGCAGGTACGGCAGTCCCTGCGCGTGGTTTCCGGTGATACGCTGATGGTCATGACGTATGCCCCAGGGGTGACGCTCTCAAAGTGGCGCAAACAGTTTCCTGAAGGTCGTGTGCCTGTAAAGCAGGCTATTGATGTCTGCCAGCAAATTGCGTCAGCCATGGATTATGCCCATGGCGAGAAGGTCGTGCACCGGGATATTAAGCCGGCAAATGTCATGATTGAAACGCGCCGGAGGATGTCAGAGGCCGGGAAGGTGTCCTATGAAGAACTTCAGATGCGGCTTGCCGTGAAAGTGCTGGATTTCGGTTTGGCTGCCGAGATTCGTAGCAGCATGAATCGTGTGAGCCAGGCGACTGGCGATACGAGCGGAACGCGGCCTTACATGGCGCCGGAACAGTGGGCAGGAAAGAAGCAGGATGGGAGAACAGACCAGTATGCACTGGCAGTCCTTTTTTATGAATTGGTGAGCGGCGAGGTTCCCTTTGCAGGGGCGTTTGAGACGGGTGATCCGGTTGTAATGATGGCGGCTGTCGAACGAAACACTCCCGAGACGTTGCCCATGTTGTCGGCTGCGCAAAATGCAGCTCTGGCGCGCGCCTTGTCAAAGAATCCTGCCCAGCGCTATGAGTGCTGTTCCGCCTTCGCGGAGGCGTTGTCAGGGATGCAAGTGAGTGTGGAGCACTCTGTCAATGCGCTGGGAAAAAATGGAGCGGAAATTATCAAGGCGGTGCAGACGTATAACAAGACGGTTTCCTGGGTGAGTCGTTTGCCGCTGCTAAGGTATCTCCAGATTGGACGAGAGTTGCTGGTGGACCTGCTTGCGGTCATCCCCCCTGTTTCACGTTTTGCTGATCGGGTTTTGGGAATGCTGGTAGCTCCGCGAGACACATGGAACTGGATTCGTTCAGAAAAAAAGAGTGCTTGGGAAATCTATCGAGGATACGCGTTGGCGCTTGTCGCGATCTCATTTCTGCCCTCCGTCTTCAATGCGATCCACTTGAGCAGATATACTTCGGGGTATTGGACGTTGGGGAGCAGATTGTCTTGTGTCCTTTTGAGGTATGTGTTGACGCTGGTCGGTCTTTTTGTTGTGGCAAAGATAATCGATGGACTGGCAGCAAAATTAGATGCCCAAAAAAAGTGCGCTTTCAAGCTGGTTTTCTTCTCCTTGGTCCCCGTATTTCTTGCAATGTCGATTGTTGGCTTTGGAGGCTTTGCTTGGTTGTATTGGCTGGCCTGGGTAGATGCGCTTGTTCTGCTCTATTTTGGAATACGCGTGCTGATGGAATGCCCAAAAGGGAAAGCGTATGCCTATACAGCTGTAACCGTGGCGCTCTTGGTGGGGTTAAATAGTAGTGTGAGCCATATTGTCATGCGCTCTGAACAGGGACTTCTGAGAGGGGGCTTCTCTTCAATCTGGAATACAACGAAAGTTCGTCCAACGGGCGGTGGCGAGTTTACATCAACCACCCCGCCCTCGACTCCGCGTGACCCAGATGCCCCACGTACACCCCAAAACCCTCAGTGGATGTTTATGCCAAGCAGGATCTATCCAGGAAGTGCTTTTCCGCCCATGAACCTCCCAAAGGATGTTTGGTTGCCTCCTACTGCCCAGTGCATATTCATCCAGCGTGAATTCCCTTCAAATAGCCCGACCAATACGCATGCTATCTTCGGATTGAGTTCGCAGTCGGAATTGAGTTCGTTTTGTGAGATGATGAAGACAAATGGCTGGAGAATCATCAGAATGGGAAGCCCAAACGGCCAGCAGTATGGCAGGATGGGGCCTCCTCACTTCTCCGCGTCATTTGCGAAGCCAAAGCGAATCACGACGCTTATGCAAAAGATGGATTTCAGTTTCGAATTGTTGGTTTACGGTCCTGAAGACGACGCCGGGGGTCTGGTTAAACCAGCGGACATTGCACTTGCGACCGTCAACGGCGAGCCGACTAAGCCATTCGATCCCGCTGCGGACAGGATTGAAAAGATGGATCCGGAAAGGGCGGAAGCCATTCGTCTCATGAAGAAAAAGATAAAGCAGCAGGCCGATGAGGCCGATCAACAACTCGCGGCGGAGGCCTTAAACAAAAGTAAACTTGAAAAAGAGAAGGAGCTGGAGGCAGAGCGGTTGAAGACTGAAGAAGAGGCTCGGAAAATGGCGGCTGCGGCTGCGGAGGCGGAGGATCTTCGCCTTGCAGAGGAAGAGCGTCAGAAGGCTGAGGCCCGGCGTCAAGCGGAAGCCGCACGTGCAACTCAGCTCACGAATGGACTGCTTCTGGCCAAGCAGATGGTCGATCAAGAGGAGTGGGCTGATCTTCTTGTCCAGGCAAATGCACTCCTGGAACTGGATCCTCAAAACGCAACCGCTAAGAAATATAAAGGGTGGGCGGAGGACTATCTAAATATGCCGATCTTAAAATTGATTGCAATGGTGAACGGTAAAGAGGTCAATGCTCAAGTGAAGATTGATAATGAGGTAAGGCCTTCGCCTGTAAAGCTAATTATGGAAAGAACACAATACAGTGTTGAATTGTCTTATGAAGAAGGTGATAAAAAATATGAAGCGAAAGAGTTCCTTGTCATGAGCCCTGATTGGAAAGGGGTTCGGCCCAAGACAATCACGTTAAGAGAGGTGAAGCCAGTGATTGCTGCCATTCCGGAGACTGTCAGTACCCCTCAGACGCCAGAGCGCCCTGCTTATCTAGCAGAAGATAAACAAGGGGCGCCTCCTTCGAAATCTGAGCTCCCTGCTCAGCCTGTAGAAGGACAAGAGTGGGTGTCTCCTTCAACCGGAATGGTTTTTGTATGGGTAAAGGCGCTCAAGATATGGGTTGGCAAATATGAGGTGACGAACGCGGAATATCGGCGTAAAGTGCCGACGCATAGCAGTAAAAATAAAACAGGGTCTGATAATCGAGAGTATACCCTGAATGGTGATCGGCAGCCCGTCGTGTTTATACATTTCGGCGAAGCAGTGGCTTATGCAGAGTGGCTCTCTCAGGCGGATGCGGGTAAACTTCAGCAGTTTCGGTATCGTCTGCCGACGATGACAGAATTCACAGACTGCATGCGATGCGGTGTTTTTTTAAGCACCTACCCGTGGGGTGAAACTTGGCCGCCTCCTGTTGGGCAGGCTGGCAATTATGATGACGAGAAAGTGATCGACTCCATTTTCATCGAAAACTATCGTGATGGCAAAGTTGTCACCTGTGGGGTTGAGCAGAGCGGAAAAAATGCTTGGGGTTTGTTTGGCGTAGGAGGAAATGTTTGGGAATGCTGCAGCACGGATTCATCGCGTTCGGAGTTTGGTGGCTGGCGAGGGGGATCCTGGGCTGATGCCTCCGCTGGGTATATGAAGTGCGACTTCAAAAGCGGTGCCGCTTCCATGGTGCGTAATGAGGAAAGCGGCTTCCGCCTTGTATTGTCGCGTTAAGGGTGACCGTGGTAGGTAACGACTATGAATACTGACATTGATGATTCAATCGGCAATCAGAAAACCATGAGGCGTGTTTCTCCGACTGAGGAACCCAGCATGGGGGAGAGCGACACAACAGGCGGACAGGGGATCACGCTGGGCCATGTGGACCAGTATCAACTCGTCCGTGAATTGGGCGGCGGCGGCTTCGGCGTGGTCTATCTTGCGCGCGATACTGTTTCTGGCATCGATGTCGCTGTCAAGGGCTTGCCGCCGGTTGTGAAGAACAACGCGGAGGAACTGGATCAAATCCGCCGGAATTTTGCCTTGGTCTCCAAGTTGCACCATCCGAACATCGCGGCCGCGCTGGTGCTCCATCCTGCACGGGATGTCCATTATGAGCATGAGCAGGTGCGCCAGTCCCTGCGTGTGCTTCCCGATGATACGCTGATGGTCATGACGTATGCTCCGGGGGTGACGCTCTCAAAATGGCGCAAGCAGTTTACCGAGGGTCGTGTGCCTGTCAATCTGGCCCTTGATATCTGCCGGCAGATCGCCTCGGCCTTGGATTATGCGCATGCTGAGAAGGTGGTGCACCGCGATATTAAGCCTGCCAATATTATGGTGGAGACGCGGGAGAAGGGGGCAGGGTTCGGGGTTCAGGGCTCAGGGGGCGGTGAACTGAGCTTGAAGGTGCTGGACTTTGGGCTGGCGGCGGAGATCCGCTCCAGCATGAACCGGGTCTCGCAGGAGAAGGGCGATACGTCAGGCACACGTCCCTATATGGCACCCGAGCAATGGGCGGGCAAGAAGCAGGATGGCAAAACAGACCAGTATGCGCTGGCGGTGCTCTTCTACGAATTGGTGAGCGGGGAGGTCCCCTTCCTGGGTGCGTTTGAGACGGGGGACCCGATCATCATGATGACCGCAGTGGGACAGCGGGACCCGGATCCGCTCCCCATGTTGTCAGCGTTGCAAAATATGGCATTGATGCGCGCCCTCTCCAAGAACCCGGCCCAGCGGTATGACTCCTGTCTGGATTTCTGGGAGGCGTTGTCAGGGATTCAGTTGAGTGTTGAGCACTCTGTGAAAGCGCTGGGAGAAAACGGGGAGAATATCGTCAAGGCGGTGCAGACGTTTAATAAGGCCGTCTCCTGGGTAGAACGCTTGCGCATTCCTCACTATCTGCAGGTCGGAAGGGAGTTCCTGGTGGATCTGCTGAGAGTCGTCCCACCGGTATCACGTTTTGTTGATCGCATCCTGGGCACTATTATTGAGCCGAAACAGTCATGGATATCTGTGAAGGCGGAGCCGGGCACGATTTGGCAACTCTGCAAGCAATATGTTTTTGTGCTTGTGGCCGCCTCCTTGATCCCAGCCGTCGTCGATGCGTTTCATTCAAGCCGATATTCCTCTGGCTATTGGACGCTCAGTTCGATGCTGCTGCTCGTCCTAGGGCGGTATCTATTGACCCTTGGAGGACTCTATCTCGGCGCACGACTCATCAGTGAACTGGCTCCGAAATTCGGGGCGCCAAAGGTCAGGGAGAACGCCTTTAAACTGGTTGTTTTCGCGCTCACGCCTGTTTTTTTGAGTTCTATTATTGGTTCCATGATTTATTTTCATCTACCCTATTGGCTGGGCTGGGGCTATGCAGCGTTCCTGCTCTATTGGGGTGTCAAGGTGTTGATGGACGCTGAGCAAAAAAAGGTATTCGCTTACGCCGCAGTTTCCTTTGCCCTCCTGGTCGCGCTTTACGGGAGTTTGGGCTATTTCTCCAGGCAGTCTGAACGAAAACTTTCAGTTTGGACATACCAAGCCAGAAGAGCTTGGGATAATAAATCGATTGCCAGTAAAATTCCTCAAAGACAGCAGGTTGCTCAACGGACCACGCCTCAACACCAGATGACTCAACGGACTCCACCGGTTCCACCAACACCTCTCCCCCCTGTTATTGATGATAATCAAGCGGATACCTATTTCGAGTCGAGCGATATCGATCCTGACTCTGCCATTCCGCCCATGAACCTGCCGAGTGATATTTGGCTTCATCCCAAGACGCTGTGTATGCTTATCCAGCGTGAATTCCCGTCAGGCAGTCCGACCAATACGCTTGTCGTCTTTGGATTGGACTCACAGGCCGAGTTGAATATGTTCTGCGAAAAGATGAAGGAGAATGGCTGGCGTATCACCAAGATCGGCTATGCGAGCAAGCAGAACCGTGACTTGATCGCGAGTCAGGGAATATCGGCTTCATTTGCCAAAGCACGTAAGACGGCGACGCTTATACAAAGAAGAGATTATAGTTTTGAACTGGTGGTCTGCGGACCTGAGGACGAGTCCGTCTCTCTTGATAAGCCGCTTGACCCTGTCCCTAAACCTGTCATGATCGAGCCACCACAGAAGGTTTCGGAGCAGCCTATATCCAACGCGGTCAGTGATGAAGAGCGTCAGCAGAAGGTTGCAGAAGCCGCGCGCATCCTCATGATGCAACAACAGCAACAGGCGGCAGAGAAGGCCGCCAGCGAGAAGTTGGAAGCGCGACAGCAACAGGAGAATGCCCTGCGTCTTGCGGAGGAGAAAAGAAAGCAGGAGGCGTTGGACGCTGAAAAGAAACGAATCGAAGATGAGGCAAAAAAGGTAGCGGAAGAGCAGAAGCGCCTGGATGAAGAAAAGGCGAAGCTGGAAGAGGCCAAGCGCCTCGTTCAGGAGCAGAAGGAGAAGGAGGAACAGGCTGCCCTCGCAAAACAGGAGGAAGCGCTCCGAATAAAAAACAAACCAATGAACGACCTGAAAAAAAATCCCATGGACAGGACGGAACTCGCAAAATTGAAGCCCTTGATTCAGGCCAGCAATGACCCTGATGAGAAATGCAGATGGAGTGTCATTTATTGCCTCGGGATGTTGGCGATGGGGAATACGAAAGAGGGTTATGATTTGCGAATAGGAATCAACCGTGTTTATCCGCGCCAGACCCTTGCCGATTTGTCAGACAGGAGCCTCTCTGACGAATGCAACAAATGTGAGGGCGGACGCTGCAAGCAGGTTTGCTTGAAATGTAAAGGTGCGGGAAGATGCTCTGCTTGTGAAGGGGCTGGAAGAGGTGCAAAAGTAGGCCTTGACGGACAGCAGCTTCGTTGTCTCATCTGTACGGGCAACGGAACCTGCAGAGAGTGCAGCGGGACAGGGTCTCGCTCCGAAGTCTGCAAGGCGTGTGCCGGGAGAGGCTATTCATTTTCCATGACCAAATGTAAAAGTCTCTACATGGGGTTATTGGGAGAGTAAAACATTGGTATGACCGGACGCGCAACGCGCGTCCCTCCGAGGAGAGGCAGGGAGTCGATGGGAGTCGAGGAAATCGATAGAGTCGACAGAATCGAATCAGTCGATTCCATCGATTCGGGCGAATTGATCGCAGACAGGAATGTCTGTGCCACCTTGAATAACAAACAATAAATAAAATAAAATAGAAATAAGTAAAAATACTAGTTGACAACAAACATAAACAAATAGTAATATAGCGGCGTTTTAGGAGATTGTGAATTTGATGGAAGAGGAAAGAGGATTGAGTTATCATGATGCACATTAAAGTGAGTACTGCTTCATGAATGAGTCAGAAAAAAAATGTTGCGTGTGCGGGCAGGCGTTGCCGAATCGCTGGGCGATCGGCGGGCGCTGTACGGAGAAGGGATGCGAGGCTCTGTTTTGCAGACTTCATGCGAGCCAGGGCAATGGACAGTGTCGGGCGCATGGCTGGAAGGAGAAAGCGATGAATACAATTATGGGAAGCCGGAAGTCGGAAATGAAAAGCCAGGATCGTGCGGCGGAGCGCGCGGAGGAACTGAGGCTCGTCCGGCAGGCTACGGCTGACCTGGCCAAGAAGGCCATGGCAGGAACCCTCTTCCTGGCACAAAAGATTGGCGCGGGCGCAAAGACGATCTGGGCGAAGCTGCATGTGGACCGCTCCCCGGAGGCGATGCTGAGTTCCCTGCATGGCAGCCTGGATGAGAATACAGTGCGCCGTGAGAAGGCGGCAACAGAGATGGAAGCCCTTCATATCCAAATCGCAGCCAAGAAGAAGCTCTATCAAGCCGCTGCGCCTGTGCGTCAACGGATGCTGAAGACGGAGCTGCAGACCCTGATGACGCATTACAAGAGTCTTGAGCGCGAGTTCATGCTGCTGTCGGAGAACGAGAAGACGATTCTGACCATCAAGGGGCGGTTTATGGAGTTGATTGCGCATGGTCTGCGCGGCAAGGTGGATGAAGATCTGATTGACCGGCTGGCCAGCGATGTCGAGGACAAGACCGATGACGCGGAATCCATCCAGGATGCCATGGGCGACCTTGAAAAGGCGGGACGTCGGAAGGATCGCGAAGGGGGCGATTTCGACTCCGAGCTGGCGGGCTTTGGCGATATCGAATTGCCCGCCTCCGCAGAGGAGACAAAAGAGGGCACAGCAAGCGAGCCGCCCCTTTCAAGCACACCCCGTATTACGGGCAAGGAAGAGCCGCTGGCGGAGTAATGAAGATAAATTTCCACTGCACAAATGCGGTGGCACAAACAAAGGAGCAACAACATGAAGAGATTCACACAGTACACAGCGGCGCTGATGGTGGCGATCGGCGTGGTGCGTTCCGTTGGCGCAGGCGAGCGCGAACTGTCCTACGCGATTGAAGACACCTCCTTCCAGTCGGTCATGCAACTGACCTCGGATGTGCAGGGCAAGGCTAAAAATATCGCCTTTGTCAAGCTGACCTACCCCAACAGCCCGGCGCCAGTGCCGAACTGGCGCAATTTGGTCTCTGTGTTTGAGACCAGCCTGATCAAGGACAAGCCCCAGGGGCTCTCCTTTGTGACGCATGCGGACAAGACAGAGGACTGGACCGAGATTGACAAGGTCTTTGATGCGGTCACCGATTTCGGCGACTATGATCCGAAGACACTGCCGAAGACCGGCATCTTCAAAGTGTGCGACGCCTTCCTGGTCGGACAGCTTATCGATGCCCGCGAGAAGGATGGAGAAAGCTCTGTGCGCGTGGCCTTGAGACTCATCAAGGTGGAAACCTCTGAAGTCCTGTGGGCTGCGACGGTCGAAGGTGTGTATGAAGCACCGCTCGCAGAGCCCGAGGTGACGATGGATATGCGCAAGGCCTTGGTGCTCGCGGCGGAAGATGCCGTTAAAGCATTAGATGCAAAAGCCGCTGGTTATCAGGCGCTGCTGATGCCCTTCAAAGGCGAGTTTGGCAAGACCACGCGGGATGTTTTTCTTAGTGCCCTCAGCAAAGCGGACAAGAAGGTGACCGTCCTGGCGTTGCCGGAAGAGGGCGATGACCGCCGCATGGCCCGCTTCCTGCGTAACCGGGTCGAGAACGGCAAGGGGATCAACAGCTCCGTGCTCCAATGGATCGTCAAGAAGTCGAACAGCGGGAGCGAAGCGGGCAAATGGGCGATCCTGGACGGCAAGGTCGCGACGCAGGTGGATGCCTATAAAGGGAAGCCAGTCCGCTGGGAGGCTGTCCTGGATGCGCAACTCAAGGACATCAACAACAATTTCGCTGTGGTTTCCTCTGTCAGCGGCACAGGTGTGCGCAAGTCGACCGTGGACGGGGAGAATCTCACCTGGTGGGATAAGGTTGTCCTAGAGTTGCAGGGAGGCATGAATCTGTCCCGTGTCGCACTCCTCGTGGGAATTCTCATCTTGTGCGTGTTTGTCTATAAATTTATGATCCGTGTTCGTTAACAGGAGATTATCTATGAAAAAAAATATCACCTTCCTTTCAATCACAGCCGGGCTTTTGGTGTTGACAGCGTGCAGAACCGTTGACACGAAAGCCTCGGGTTATCAGACCGTCACAGCCCAGGGTCAGCCCGTCGTGACCAGCCCCGGCACGATTCAGACGCAGCAGCCAGGGCTTGTGAAAGCTGTTGGAGCACGTCCGGACGCCGTGAATCTGCGTCCCCAGGAGACGCAGATGGCCACGGCCTCCTCCGTGCTTGAGCAGATACGCGTGCTGGTACGTCCAAGCGCCTCTGGCGAGTCGGCCGCGCAGACCGCCACCTACCTGCGCAACGGCGTGCAGGGTGCCCTCGCAAAGGCCGGCTACAGGGTGGTTTATGCAGGCCCAGCTGAAATCATCGCCGACCTGACGGTGAACAGCGCGCCGCTGAATGCCCGCGGGACACGGGTGGTCTACAAGGGCGATGTGGATGTGGCGGTCACGCGTACGCCGGAGTATAATGCCATTGTAGGGCAGCACGTGAAGGATGTCATCGCGCGAAACCGTTTTGATGTGACAGGCGCGCCAGGGCGAGGGGAGGGCGATGCGCTCAAGAGTGTTGCGGACAAGATGAGCGCCGAGGTCTCGCCTTGGCTGGCGGATGCCTGCATCAAGGTTGGCGGCAAGATGGAGATTTGCATCGTGACGATCGCCAATGCCTGGTTCCTTTCGCCGCACTCCGAATACCCGACACAGTTTGTCCGGCGTGTCCGTGAGCTGGGCGGCGTGTATGACTGCACGATTTTGGCGACAGACAACGTCAACAAGACCATACAAGCGCGCATTGTTTACGACAAGGATCGCTTCCCGGACGGGTTGATCAACCGACTCTACACGATTAAAGAGCTGAACATTCACAGGTAACAAACATGAAACAGATCTTTAGTCTTGGATTGTCAATGGGTCTTGCGTGTGCGGCCTTCGCCGGCACGGACATGCGCTCCGGGCACCCTGCTGGGCTCCCGCCGCCCTTGCCGCCGGACGTGGTGCCTGTTGAGACCTCCGGCTCCTCCTCTGCCCTCACGCCAAAGCCTGATGACGAGCCCGTGACGCCCCTGGCAATCACCCTTCTCGGCTTCAGCGTTCCCTATACAACGGGCTGGGACATCTATGGGCTACGTCTCAACACGTGCATTCCAGGATGGAGTGTCGGACATGACGATATCTTCGGCCTCGATGTCGGGTTGAGCGGAGAGTTGTCAGGCGATGCTGCGGGAATCAGCTGCAACGTATTTGACAACATCTGTGATGATTTTGGAGGCATACAGATCGGGGGGCTTTACAATCGGATTCGTGGCGATACACCTGCGGCGATTCAGCTTACATTTATCCACAACCGGGTGAACGCGATGAATGGCATACAGCTTGGTGGCCTTTGGAATGTGGCCACCCGTTTGTATGGGTTGCAAATTGGACTTGTCAATTATGCGGAAAGCGGCGCAGGGCTCCAGATCGGAATATGGAACCAATGCGGCACGATTGCTTCACCCATTCTGGGCGTGGTCTTTTAATAGCAAGCCCGTCATTTCAATGAAATTATCGAAAGGGATGTTTTAAATGAACCGCAAAGAGCAATTACAAAACGAACATCAGGGACGTGTGGATCGGATGCGCATCGATTCTCCGCTGCCCAGACGCGTCATGCCGCAGCAGCGGTGGAGTATGCGAGGGATGATATTGATTCTTCTTGGCGCACTCGTACTGACAGGCGTAGCTGTGTGGGCTTTATTTGGAGGAATTTAAGCATGAGAATCAATTTTACCTCACTTATTCAACGGCGCTCGGCTCGGAGATGCCTCTGGTTTTGGGGACTCCTATCGCTTGCACTGATTCTTTCACTGGGTTCGTGCGCGTCACACCATTTCGTGCGAACAGATAAGGGGTGGGTGGTCGTCAACAAACGCTTTGTCGGCATTTTGGGAACGTGCGCGGATGTCAGGGGCTGGAAATGGGCGGATGTTGTGGCTCACCCCGATCTTTCACAGGCCTTGATCCAGGCCGGGTATAGCGACGTATTGCCCAAAGAGCCTACGCTGCTGGATAAGACGATTGAGAAAACAAAACAGGTGGCCGAGGAGGTGATTTCCAAAGGCACCAATGCGTGGCAATCGCTTAAGACGAAAATGTCAAAGACAAATAGTGTACAGACGGCTACCACGCCTTAGCTCTTAACATGATGCTAGTTTTTTGATTAGGCTGAAAAACAGACTGTCGCTAAAGGAAAAGAAAATGAAAAAAACTGTGCCTGCTGGAAAAACAGTGATTTTGTCCAAACGGGAACAAGTTTACAGATGGATTCCATTATGCATATGCAGATTTCTGCTTAGTTTTGGTTTCATCGTCATTCTCGCACCTCAAGCACAAGCACAGTCTGCGAGTATTGGAGGGGATTTACGGAACACAACGGTGGAAATCGGAGACAGCATGAAGGAGGGCGACGTTGTACTAAATCTGATGAAGGATCAAGAAAAGACGAAAGCCAGTGGAGGAGTGACTGTTAAAAGAAAAGAGCAGGTTTCATTTGACGAAACAGGCTCCCTGATTACAAAAACAGCTGGCTTCTGGAAAGGACTGGAGGCGCAGACGTATACTGTAACCTGTTACAACAATGAAGGTGCAGGAATTGCCAAATTGGAACTCCAAGGCGAAGTGAGATGGGATAGCGAACGTAATGTGATCAAAGGGAAAGAGAATTTTCTGCGAATTAATACCCGTAGTGCGCCCAACAAGTGGATTAAAATTGAAGTGACAGATCTCGTGGACGGCAGGTTGATAATTGTTACCGAAAAAGGGAAGTCGTACATTGTCGACATGTTATCCAACTCGTTTATGGCAAGGATAGAGGAGAAAGAGACAACCGTTCAGGCCACATCTTTATCTTTAACAATGAGCATACTTATCGTGTTCGCAGTACTTGTAGTGCTATGTATTGCCTTTGTCGTCTATCGCAGGCAACGGCTGCGTGTTCCAGCAACCTTGCAGGACAACAAGGAGAAAACAGCGTGCTTTAGCTACACTGCCTTGACAAAAACTGGAGAACGGGTCTCAAGCAAAATTGAGGCTATCGATACGATGAGTGCTATGAGTGCGCTCAAATTGCTGGGGTTGACACCAACATCAATTACAACTTCGGGCTGGAGTACGGGACGCGCTCCCATCAATGTGGAATCACCAGAGTTGCTTTGTCCGAAATGCAATAAGGTGGTAAAAGTTGATGCAAGAGAGCAGGGGAAGGACATAGCATGTCCTTCATGTAATGAAAATGTTCAAGTATCTCTGGAGATCTGTAGTTTTGGGGGTAAGCCAGAGATTATATCATTTCTAGTTATAGGGATTCTATCACTCGCGACGTTCGTTGTATCTCTTACTGAATCGTCGCCAACTATACTCGCATTTGTAACGGGTGCGATCTCATGTATATTTGCTCTTCCCTTCGGCCTTATAGTTATAGCAGGAATACTGTCCGAGGTGTTGCAGGTCTTTACGCCAGGTGGAGGGAGAGCCATACCGCTTTTCGTGTGGAATGGTGGTATTGATGGCCTGTCACCTGCAGAGTTTCGTGAGTTTAGGTCAAGCCCCACCGTGTATCGTTTTGCAAAGGTCTACTTATGGCTGGTGGTCAACTCACTTATTGGAGTAGTCGTAACGCTGGTTGCCTTCGCCTGCCTCTATGCGTTTATGGAATTTATTCGGCAATCACGCTGATAATTATGGCTTGGAAATGAGGTGTAAAACAATGCGTTTTAATTATTAAGCCAAATCAGAATCGGGTGTACCTGAATCTGGTGTAATGATATTAAAAGCATCATTCGAAGAACATGTCACATTTCCTCTTGCTTCTGAAATGCCAAACAGCAATAATAGTTGCAACTTGTTTCAATTGCTATCAAAAGAAAACGAATTTTCACTAGACGTTGGCTACGAAAAAAAACACCAGAATAGGAGATATGGCCATGCAGAAGAGATATTCCATGATCAGGACGAGTGGCGGCAATTTAAGCGTAGCCGCCATTATTACCTTTGTGCTTATGCTAATGCAAGGTTGCACCACGGTGAAGGATCATAAGTTCATCTATGTGGGCATGAACACGGAGAACCTGACTCAGGAGGTCACAGTTGAAAGCAATCCAAAGGCAAAGCTCTATTTAGGGGGTAAGTACCTCGGCGAAACGCCGATGATCGTACCGTTGTCTTATGAACAGACGAAGATAAACCTTGAGCACCGCGAGAGACAGATAGGGTTCGGTTCGGAAAAAATACTCTCTTGTGATCGTCACACGGAGACGTTTCTCACTCCGAAAACATATGTTCTGGATCTTAGGGCCAAGGGCTATTCTGAAAGACAGTTCACAGTTGAAGTGCCAAGCGAAACAAAACAAGTCACTGTATCACTCGACTCTGAAAAAGCAGTCATATCACCCATAGAGTGTTCGATTTTAATTGAAGCGCGCCAAGAACATTTCAAGGCCATAGAAGCTGTTTTAGTTCAGTATGTTGTTCCGGATACCAAGGTTCTGACGGATGGTGAGCGCCGGACAGTGGCGAATACTACGCTACATTCTCAACTCTACACGCTGACGCTCCATAGCCCGTTTGCGTTTGTGAATCTAACACAGGAACTGCAATCTCTGGCAGATACACGAGACTTCACTTTTATGACAAGCGGAGCAAAAGTACAAGCGATCTACAAGGCCAATGAACTCAGGACGGGTATTGAGATGGTCGTCCATGGGAAAGGACGTCCAGGAGCCCAGCAATACCTGATTCGCAACGGAAAAGTAATGCAGCTAAGTCCTGACGGTTATGGTAACTGGCAGCAGAAATTCTTCCTAACGGAAGGGGAGAAAGTTGTTCAGCATCTATCACTATTCAAGAGCGATGCAGCAGTTTTTTCAGTATTTAACGAAATAAATATATATAAACCATCAGCACCCGTTGTATTGACGCGAGCGGAGTTTCTAATGAAGGCCGGCCTAACGGAGCAAGAACTTGACAGCCTGATTGAGATGGCGAAGGGCAACTAGTCAGCGAGAGGACGACAGTCGGCAAGAAAATGAACTTTACATATACGGCCAGAGATAAGACAGGAACCATTGTGTCAGGAGTTGTTCAGGCTATTGACAGGGTGGGGGCTCTACGTGAAATCAATAGTTTGGGGCATATTCCATTATCGCTCACGCAGCCCCATGAACGTCAAATTTCAACACGTATATTGAATGGCTATACGAGCGGAAGCCTGCTTAGTCGGCGGTGTTTAATTGGGCTGATCATGGTGGCTATCACGCTAACCGTTGTAGCCCTTGTATTTCTTGTTTCCACCTTTTTTTGCGCGAATACAAAAGGGACTTATACAGGAACCATAAGAGGGCGTCTCTGGGTGAATGTCATAGACGGCAATCAGAGAGGTGTTCTCGTCACTGTCAAAGGGACAAGCTGCTTTTTGAATGTGCCCCTTGTTGATGCGATAAGGCAAAATGTCATTACTGTAACTCCTGTCCGTACAAAAGAGAAATGGGAATCCCACGGTAGCACTTTTAATTACGAATATCTTGAAATTTCCAGCGGTGGCTACACGGTTGAAGAAACCATTAATGGCAAGCTTCTAAAGTTGTTAGCTGAACCCAAGGATATCGAAAACGCAACCCTTGTGTTGAGCGCCGACCGGACCGCTATACAAGAAATAGTGCTAAGCAATAAGTCCATACAACGAGCACCGACAAGTGCAGAACCTACATTCCCTAAGAAAATGGCCAGTGAGCCCCCTTTTAATAAAGTCTCGAATAATTTAAGCAAAGATCATACACCCGAATCTCAAAAAATTCGGACCGAGTCGTGGTAGTGTGGTGTTATTCAAGACAATGAATAAGATACGATGCCACTCGTTTAGTAAAGGGCGACAAAGGGACAGACAAGGCTTACGGAGAGAAGTTCGTTAGTGCATGAGTGTGTTAGTGTATTAGTGATACTTGAAACTGGGCTTGCAAGGAACTGGGGGAACAGGCATCCTGCCTGTTGGGTGAGTGCACAGGCAGGATGCCTATGCTCCCAGTGACGTTCACCTTCTTGTCGCTCCCGAATACGCTTATCTTAGCGCCATTCTTGTCTATCCCCTTATCACCGTTCTCCTTTGCTTTGCCTTCAGAAAAGGAGCGTGGGCGTCCCGCCCGCACGGAGCCGGGACGGCTCCGCCACCTTGGCCCGCAATCAGCCGCAGACAGGAATGTCTGCGCCACCTTGGGGAGACAGGGGGACAGACAAGAATGGCTTTCGCGGAACATCCACCTTCGCGATGCCTACGGCGGACAGGTCGAACGCACTGAGTGCGAGATGGTTATTTTTGAGCGTCGTTACTCTGCGGGGCGGTGTCTGCCTTAGGGATGATATGGTTTGGATTGGCTTTGACCGTTGCGATCTCGCGGTTGACTTTCAAAGCATCGTCAATTTTTCCGCTTTTCGTATATTCGTCCTGAAGGGCTTTCAATCCGCTCAAATAAGACTGGGCGAGCTTTGACAGTTGCTCGGACGCGTCATGCCGCAGCAGCGGTGGAGTATGCGAGGGATGATATTGATTCTTCTTGGCGCACTCGTACTGACAGGCGTAGCTGTGTGGGCTTTATTTGGAGGAATTTAAGCATGAGAATCAATTTTACCTCACTTATTCAACGGCGCTCGGCTCGGAGATGCCTCTGGTTTTGGGGACTCCTATCGCTTGCACTGATTCTTTCACTGGGTTCGTGCGCGTCACACCATTTCGTGCGAACAGATAAGGGGTGGGTGGTCGTCAACAAACGCTTTGTCGGCATTTTGGGAACGTGCGCGGATGTCAGGGGCTGGAAATGGGCGGATGTTGTGGCTCACCCCGATCTTTCACAGGCCTTGATCCAGGCCGGGTATAGCGACGTATTGCCCAAAGAGCCTACGCTGCTGGATAAGACGATTGAGAAAACAAAACAGGTGGCCGAGGAGGTGATTTCCAAAGGCACCAATGCGTGGCAATCGCTTAAGACGAAAATGTCAAAGACAAATAGTATACAGACGGCTACCACGCCTTAGCCCGCATAGAGGATCGTGTGAAATTTAGCTGCGTAAGCTTTTTCGCCGTTGTCACGGTTGGCCGTGCATGAATGCCTTTAGTTCGCGACGGGCCCAGAGTCGTTCCCTTTGAGATACCCAGAAGAGCGCAAGGGATATGGCAAGAACACCTGTAGCCACAAGAAAAACGGTTCCATTGTCACGATGTTCATGCCATTTATTCACCAAAAGAATGAATAACATAACGCCCATACCGCAAAAGACGGCTGAAAAAAGATAAAAGAACCACATGCCTGGTCGCTGGAGATCATAGCTGAAAGAACCTCGCCTTTTCAAGAAAGCTATGAATGAAGCGCGAACGTTTCCATTGACCTTTCGACAGGCTTTGAAAAACATTTTGTAATTCGGTTTTTCCATGATCTTGACCAATACGTAATCTGCAAACTCTTTCGACATCATGGCCTTTTCAACAAATCGCCGCAGTCCTAAATTAGACATAGTAACAGGGTAACTAAGAACTTCAAAGACTTCGTCTGCTGTTGGAAAACTAATAATTCCGCGGATCGCCTCGGCTAGCTGGTGAATGTCAGGTAGGTCGCACCTTGAAACGATATGCATTCCTGCAAGTGCAGGGTGAACATTTTGCTCCCCTGCTAGCATGGTGATTGCAAGCGTATTTCCCTCATCAATTGCAATCGGTGTGATTCCAATGTCGCTCATATTGGGCATCAGATGATTATTGGACTGTTTTGTTTCGCTTGCCGTGTAAAGCGCTTCTACGACCGCGTCGGGAAGAGACAAACCACCACCGGTACATTCAGCCAAAGGTGTTGGGCCTAATCCCATGATGAAAACACTTCGCTCTCCAACAGCAATGATTCCTGCTTCTGCCTTATATCTGGCATTGAGCGCGACAACTGCCTGCGTTATTGCGCCAACAATAAGGCCTCCAATAAGTCCACCGTGAAGCCCTCCAATGCCAGCAGCCCTGCTGCTGGTGTCCTGCCTATCCACCACAGCCCAGAAACAAAGACCAGCAACCGTTAATTGCTCGTTCGGAATGTACATTTGTGCGATTCGCAGGAGCCTGTTCTGCTTCCCATCGGCAATAACGTGCGCAGAAGGGGCTCGTCCAAGTCCCGCGCGCATGGTTCGTAGCTCTTCTGAGAGAAGAGACACAAATTGTTTTCTTGAAGTCTGTCGCCTCAGCTTTTTCTGGATCATTGCATTTATGCCATACACAATTGCAAGAGCTGGGCCTGGGAGGATGTAGAAAAGGATAAGCCCAAGAACGATACCTATCTGCACGAGGCCTGAGCTTCCAAAAATCGACTTAGTGAGTGTGGTAAGGTAGTACGCAATTGCAACTAAAAGGCAAAATGCAATACCTCCCGAAATAAACATGATCACTGGAGGATTGTCATTTCCAATTTTTAAAAAAGTTGATAGCAATGCGACACCTTGAAGGATCGTTGCTATTATTACAAGGCGTTTGCAAAGCCGACACTTCCGATTAATATCATCTGCTTCATGGATAATTGCAGGGGTAGCCATTCGAATGTCCTCCTTATTATGAGCATTTTACCTATGCTTATGACTAAGAACGCTATCTCATGTTTGCATAATCAAATATAACCTTGAGAATATTTATAAATTATGAGCGTTATTATTATAGAAAGCAAGAAGAATGTTATTTGCATTATTGCGGCGACGGCGCTCCGTTATTAGTCACCCAAAGGAAATACCATGGAATAGTTCCACAATTATGTTGAAAGGATATTAGCGTATTGCGAGATGGTTATTTTTGAGCGTCGTTACTCTGCGGGGCGGTGTCAGTCTTAGGGATGATATGGTTTGGATTGGCTTTGACCGTTGTGATTTCGCGGTTGACTTTCAAAGCATCGTCAATTTTTCCGCTTTTCGTATATTCGTCCTGAAGGGCTTTCAATCCGCTCACATAAGACTGGGCGAGCTTTGACAGTTGATCGGAGAGTTGTTTCTGCATGGCCTGTTTTTTTGTCTGGAACAGGGTTTGCATTTTTTTGACTTCAGCATTGCTGGCTAAGGCCGTATCAGGGATGGACTTGCTCTCCGCAAAACGATCTTTCTCGGTCTTCACGTCAACAACCAACTTCAGATCGGCAGCTTGTTTGGCGCGCTCTTCAATGGCTGATAGGGCTGAAATATAGCTGATGCAGAGCTGGTTGACCTCTTTACGGTATTGCTCAATCATCTTCGTTGTGTGCTGTTCAAGTTCTTTTCGGATCGGATGATCAAGCGGCGGCGCGTTGTCCAGGGGGGTGTCAGCAGCAGGTGCAACAGCAGCAGGAGCAGGAGCAGTAGCAGCCGTAGCAGGGGCTACCGGCTCTGGTTTCGTTTCACTGCCTGGGACATCAATCAAATTGAGCGAGAACTGGGCCTCATGCAGTGTAGCCTTCTGGGCAAGCGGGATTTTCATTGGGCTCCGCACCAGGTCAGGGCTGATGTTAAAGCTTGTAAAATAGGTGACGGATTCACCCGCAGTCGTGGAAAGCGAACTTCCCGAACACCGCACATCGACAAGTCGGAACTTCCCCATGGCGGTGTCACGCGGAAAGTCGAACTCGAAAAAGCATCCTCCGCTGGCAAGTGCGCCTGTCGCATTGCTGGCACCGGAATATGCGCTGTTTCGTCCCTTATAGCAGATCGTACAATACGGAGCCCGATAATCGGGACTCTTATAGGCATGGACACGCGTGCTGATGATCATCTGGTACTTCTTGTTGTTGATCGGATTGGTTTCAAATATTAATGTGGCCTGCTGGTGCTTGGCTGACGCAATCTGGCCGACGATCCGGTCTCGCTTGTTGCCGGTCAGCCCAACGTCTTGATCAGGGGTGCCCCAGCGCATAATGGTGATGTTAATGTCCGCATCTCTGTCTTTAACGAGTTTATTCTGGTAATAGGCCGATGCTGCGGCACTGTGCGAAACAAATAGGCACAGGAGCAGTGCGGCGGGTTTATTCAAACGTGAATTGATCAAGCTCATGGTCACCTCTCGTTGCCCTGTACTCTTTCAGGAGAGACGCCTCAGCAGGGCTAAAGAGACGTCAGTTCCAAATGCTTTAAAAACAGGTGCTGTGAAGCACCCCATGAAGCATCAGCCTCACGTGGTTTGGCCGTATTTTACGCCTTCCACTTTGGGATTAAAAGAATAAACGGGTTGAGAGGAGATTTTTTTCAAGTTCTGCGTTAGTGAAACTTGAAACTGGAGGAACACGCTTCCTGCCTGTTGGGTGCAGAACATCGAACATCCAACATTGAACATCCAACATTGAACGTCCAACATCCAACATAAAGGGGCACGGGTTTTCCAACCCGTGGTTCAACGGACAGGAAAGTCCGTTCTCCTTTGCTGTGCCATCAGAAAGGGGCGTGGGCGTGGGCGGCGGGCAAGCGGCTGCGCCACCTTGGGGAGACGGGGGGGGGGGGGGGATTTCGGGGAACATCCAACATCCAACATTGAACAATGAACATCGAACGCAGAAAACAAAAACCCCTTGCAGGACAAGGGGTTGAAAATATGGAGCGGGCGATGGGAATCGAACCCACGGAGGAAAAAGCCTGTCTCCGATTGTATTACATAGTGTTTTTGCTAATGATTATTTAATATAGTACTTTACAAACCAAGGTAAGTTGTTGTAACTTTTGTTGTAACTCAACGACGCAAAAGAAAGTAGGTTTACAATGGCATCTCTTCGTAAAATGGCTAGGTCTCCTTATTGGATCGCTTGTTATCGAGACAGGGAGGGGAAGCAAAAAAACAAATCCACAGAACTACTTTGTACACAGGCCAACAGGCAGAAAGCTCAAAAGATAGCCGATGCTTTCGAAGGCGCTTATAAAACGAATAACTGCAAGGATAACCTGCGGGAGAAGTTTAATTCGATTGCGCGAGAAATTGACCCTGATTCACGTATTTACACTGTTGGGGAATACTTTAAGAACTGGACCGTCGTTTACGGCGGGGAATTGTCTCCTCGTACATTGGTTAGTTATATTCACCAGATGAAACAGTTTGAGCAGTACTATGGTGCTGACAAAACCATGTTCAGTGTAAAGCAAGTGCACGCGCTTGGCTTTCGCTGTACGATTGCCGAGAAAGCCAGCAATGTAACGGCCAACCATGCCGTAAAAATTATGCGCGCAATTTTCGGACGTGCCATGAATGAGGGCGTTATCGTCGGAAATCCCTTCGTAGTGAAAGAGCTACAAGATGACAGTGTATCGAAACAGGCATTCACGAGGGAACAGTATAAGCGGCTGATGGAAGTTGCAGACCCCGAATGGCAGTCATTAATGAGGTTTGCCATATTCACAGGCCAGCGTCTGGGCGACCTTGTAGACCTCACGTGGGCAAATATTGATTTTACAAATAAAGAGGTTCTGTTCACGACTCAAAAAACGGGCCGCTTGATGGCACTCCCAGCGAGTGATGAGCTATGGGCACACATTGAAACCTTGCCACGGGGGTTGCCTATAACTCCTCTACACCCTAGGGCGTACGAGTTAAAGCGTCGCGCGAATGTCGGTTCAGTCTCAAAGGACTTCACGCGCCTGATGGTCAAAGCAGGCATTTGCAAAGAAAAGCCAAACAACAAGAAGCGCGAAACCGTTGGGGACGTATCGCGTGAGGTGAACCCGTTGACTTTTCACTCGTGGCGTCATGCGCTAGCTTCATGGTTGCGTAATGCAGGAGTCAGTGAGTCGCTAGCAATGGAAATCATCGGGCATGATTCGGTCTCTGTGGATCGTGCTTATGTCCACACAGAACCTGATAGAATACGGCAGGCCTTGAACAAAATCAAGCTGTCCTGAAATTAACTATATATAGTTAATCAGATCGCTTGGATCAGAAAAGGGGGGGGAGGCAGATTAAACTGCCTCCTCCTTTACTTCTACGTGAGAAGCTATGTACTTCCGCAGGCTGGGGATATAAATCAGCCGCTTCCCCGTTTTGAGTGATCCAGGTTCTTTGATTGCCGCCGACTTAACAAGCCCCTTTCTGATCAACCCATATAATTCACTTCTGAAAAACCCTTCCAGAGTTTTCCCCGTAGGTGGAATCCTGCTCCACTCCGCAGAACTCAAACACTCCTTACTCGCTCCTTCTTCATTTAATGCTCTCATACTCGCCATCACTTCACCCTCCCTTTCTGTTGTTTTATGTTTTCCTGTTGTGCCAGTGATATTTAAAGATCATTGGCTTTTTCAATTTCAGATACTAACAGATAAATTTTTGAAAGTCCAGCTTTTACAAACAAAACAAAAATTCCTGTCAAGTTCAATCTTTGAAATCGAATTTATATTTATGTAGCGGCCCAAGAGAACCTATTCGAGAGTTGTTCTGGCTGAGTTGCAAGAAGGAACAGAGGAGGATTTGGAAAGTGGTGTCCGAAGGGCTTAGATGGTGAAATGTCGAAAAACATTAGCGTTTTTAGAAAATATTTCAGTGTATCGATATGTATTCTCTTGACAAAAAAAATATTATCCCATACAATACGTCACATGAAAGCAAAACAAGGTATTTTAGTAGTTTACTAAATAAAATGGTGTTAGTCAAGGGGCAAGAGCCTGCTTTTTAACATTTTTCATTCTATATTTAGTATAACTGCCGCCAATTTCGCTTCCTGCAGTCATATAGAACTGTTTTATATGGTTGACAGGAAAAAGGAAAAACAAGAGCAAAGAAAGGCAGAGAAGAATGAAAGATACAATAAAGATGATCCGTGAGCAGGTTCAAGGTCAAGAGATAAAGGTGCGCGGGATAACGGTGAGCAAAATTCGCCGCAAGCAGAAGAACAAAAATTTTGCTCCGTTTCTATGTAAGCGGGTCATGGGAACTTCAACCACATGGTTCCTCTGTTATAATGTAGGCTTAAAAAATTCTCATGTAATGGTCACGTTGATCACGGACACTGAGATAGCCTCCTAGGTTCAGCAAGTACCCGAGACCGTTTTTACGGCAGCAGGGAAGGGTGTTTTTTTAGAACACCTGAATTCAAAAGATGAAAACTCTTGACAAAGAGAAAAAATGTGATACCATGTGTGCCGTGAATGAAAAAAAGAAACAAGTTTATAACAATTAGTTTACTACAAGTTTGAGTATGATGCAAGGTTCAATTTCTGGAATCAGCATTTTCTTAATAGTAGTAACCGAAAGACAATTTGCCCACCGCTCTTATACGGAACTGTTTTTCGTAGGGGTGGGGGTGAAAAACAAGGTGGAAACACCAGAAAGTAGGAAAACAAGATGAATAATAATCAGGACACAAGCAAAGAAACCGTCGAAGTTAAAGCTAATTGCTTAGATCACGGTAAAAATGGCAGTTCATGCGGTTGTGGCTCCCCGATTGAGAGCACTATACGGAAAAGTACGACGTGGTGGGAGATGGATTTAGATAGCCCCGTAATGGAATCAGGCGTTAACTCTCCATCGACTTGTCTTATCGAAGAAGAGGTAATAGAGCATTCCGATGGGGGTAAGATGACTGTGTATCGAGTTCTATAAAAGCCTTTCTCAAAAGGTCATTAGAAAGAAACTCAACAGATGAATTCGGTTACTTCATGAAGACGTCCATGAGGTGTTCGGATCATATAAAGGTTTATGTGAAACTGGAGGAACAAAACACAAAAAAGAGGTACAAAAAATGAATGATGATAAGCAGGGAACAAAACAAGAGACAATCAAGGTTAAAGCGGTATCCGAGTTTCACAAGGGACTATCGGTCTGCTTTCAATTACACGAAGGGGTAAATATCGTAAAACTGCCTGATGATCGGGAGGATTACTGCCTGGATCACGATATCAATAGTGATACATGCGGGTGTGGCTATCCGATTTCGCGCACTAAATGGGTATGTCCGACTGGCTGGGAGGTGGACGAGTCTTGCCTCGAAATTATCCCCGACGAAACAGATCCTTGTGATTTGTTTGGTTGTGAACTGGACGATCTGGATGAGTACGACGACGAGTATAAGCGGCATTATGAAGGTTACTCGACAGGGATGCTGCAGATCGTCCTAACCCGTACAGACGATGAATGATGGTCACAGGAAAAGACTGGATTAGAGATGATAGCTGATCGGTAAAGTTAAGGGTCGTGCCCCTCAAGATAAAGTACGCCCCTGACTTCGATCCATAAATTTCGGATACTTCATGAGAAGTCCGTGAACTGTTCGTGTATCCCACAGGAAGATAGCCTGAGGGATAAGAGCAGATACACATTGGGGCAATTTATATAACTTGTTCGTTGTGGCGATACTTACTCGCCAAACATTTTTCGATAAATGCCCTTACGTTTGGATTTAAGAATTTCTCAGAATGAGATGCCTTGTGCATCTATTTTGATGAAGAAACAACAAAACAAAGAAAAGGGGAAAAGCACTATGCATATAGCGCATTCACACAGTGACCACACGTCACTGATCAATAACAATGAGGGATCGACACTTGTCGCCATCCCGTCCACAGGAAGGCCTTCCAGGAGCCGCCAGTTGGATATGTTTGTATTCAACACAGAAACCCACACCTACGGGGGCCATCCCGCCAGCGAGCGTCCAGACGCTGCCAGAGTTAATAATGTCAGCATCATGTCTACTCACTCAAAGGATGAGAATACCGCTATCTCATTGGGTACGGGAAAATCGGAGAGCGCTTCTTTATCTATACATAGGTCATCTCCATTGAAAAACCCCTATCAGATAAATTTAACAATAAAGGAGGTACTGTAAAATGAATAACAATAAGAGGATATACATTAAAGGGTCAGATAACTATGAGGCCATATTTGAAAGTAAACAGGTACAATCATATCTTACATCTCCAGATATCCCAAAGGTCAAATATGAGTCAGGTATAAAGATCCATTCCAAGAGGAGTGCGCAAGCACTATATCTCAATGCTATTAACCTTATGGGAGATCACTTTGAGACCTGTGTATTCATGACCATAACCTTACCTTCCCCTATATCAGTTCATAATGAGGATGGGTATAAGGAGGCATCTAAGATGTTAAGCTCATGGGTAGGCAACAAGAGAGGCCTTGCATATGTCTTTGGGGAAAACAGGAAATGGTGTAGGGTTGTTAGTATTAACTCTAAGAATGTTATCCATTGGCATTTTATTGTTGATGTAGGGGTGGATGTAGGTACGGGGGTGGATCATAAAGCGGTGAAGAAACAGGATAATAGGACTCTAGGAGCTTATCTAAAGGAGGGTATATGGAATAGGATGGAAGAATGTGAGGAGGCTTATGGTTTGGGGTGGACTCAGATCTTGCCTGTAAGGAACAAGGAAGCGGTAGCCAGATATCTTGCTCGACACATTACCTTAGAGGCCGCGGAAAGGCTGTCAAAAGGAGGAGGTGAAAGTTCAATGAAAAAAATAAGTTATTCCCGTAACTGGAAGAAAATCAGTCCCAAGAATGTCTATAGGGAGGGGACTGGGTACTGGAAGAAAGGGGTGGATAGCTTTATGAAATTATTGAAGGTCGATAAATATGAGGAACTGAAAGTAAGGGTTGGGAGGAGCTGGGCATACCTGAATAGAAGATTCATTTACTATCTGGGTCAATGGAAAGAGGTGGCATGATAGGATCAGGCTTGGGATTAGGGGTGTATGTTTGGGCTGTCTCGTTTCTTATAACAAAAAACCGTCCCCCACAGTTGATGTAGGGGACGGTAAACACACATTTTATTTATCGCGTTCTCTGGGATTTTTACGTCCTTTAAGAGTATTCGATTTTACAATATGCTGTTTCCTATCATAACGCTTCCCACGATAAGAATAGACATACTCAAAGGACTCAATCTTTACGATTTTCTCATATTTGATTGAGCCTTCGTTGCGACACCCACTCATAATCGCATACGGAACATCCGACTTTCCCAGTGATGTGCTTGTCCCTTGCGGAACATTTAAGTCACTAGGAATAATCAGGCTGACTACCATAAGCGCCCTAAGCAGCAATTTGCGCAGTTCAAAATAGTCCAATACTGCCTTGGCAAAAGCCAGCATGGCCTCCTTTATATCGCGCAAGAATGCCGTTCTTCGTGCATTAATAATGACAGGTGCGTTATATACTGTGACATTGCCGTATATTATTGTATTGCTGTAGTCACAATATCCTTTCTGTATTAATTTTCTTCTAGTTTTGGTAGCTTTTACTACCTTTATTGCTTGTTCTTCCATCCATTTTCTTCTCCATTGTATCTTGTTTGTAATAAAGTATCTTATTATTATCTCTACTACCTGAAAACTCATTCAAGCAGTCTCTTACATTTCTACAGCACCTGCCAGCTGGATTGGCTTTTTGTTTTATCTCTATTTGATAATCACTCTCCTTTATGTGTTGTATGAAACTTCAACCTGTTTCATTATTAGGTTTGATGCTACTCATTTAACATCATTTTTAATTATACGCAAATTTGCGTCCCTATGCACAAAAAAATTACTTATTTTTTCGGCCTCCCATTTTATTGATGTCCTAATACCTGAGAAACATGAAATTCAAAAAGTACCTATTCATTTGCACTTATATACTTGGGGTTCGTCAATGAATATGCTATAAGTAATCACATAATTTCTCTTATGAGTAAAACGTCAAAAAACCACGAAGACGACTCCTTAGAACCAGATCCGATTATGGCTCTGAAAGGCATGCCTAAAAAGGTCACAGCTTTAATCAACAAGGAGTCAGAGCGCGGTCTAATATTGATTTTATCTTCTTACCTTGAAGAGATTCTTGGCTATATGATACGGAGAGCTTGTACGAGTGATTCAATTGGCAAATCATTAATAGAATCCAGAGGGCCAGCTGGCGATTTTAGTGGAAAGATCTCACTTTGTTTGGCCTTTGGACTCATAAGCGCTGGTGAGCATGGTGCGCTTACCTGTCTTCGTAAAATTCGTAATAATGCTGCCCATTTCGATCATAATGGCCGCGAGTTTGATGTGCTATTTGATTCCCAGAAAACAATAGATGTGTTGAATCAAATGAGGATGCATCTCGACCTTGATATTGTTCATGGAGAAACTGACAAAATGCGTCATGCATTTATTAGAACTTCACGTCTTTTAGCGAGTTTGTTATTGCTCAGATACAAAGATATTAAACCCGCCTCGAAACTAAAATCAAACCTCGAAATTGCTGCTGATATTACAGCGAAAAGAAAGGGAACCCCATTAGTTGACTATTTAGCTACTTTACAGGAAACAGTTCTACATGAAAATTGCGATATTCAAGAAATGTTTGAACATTTGTCGGGTGTACTTCATTACTTCAAGAATAGGATGGGGTGAAAACCTTCGCGCTAAATTTTTAAACACATTGGGTCGCGAACTTTTTTCATAAACCCATGCTGAATGATTTTTTGGGCGAGACAACCTGAAGTACAAGACTCAATAGAACCACATTTGCTGCATTCGTCTGCAAAAGGTGTCGTAAGATAAGTACGAACTAAATTCAAAAGAGATGATTTTGCCCAGCAATCTTTAATTGAGTGTTTACTAAGATTACAATATTCGTCTGTTATCCCAAGGTCTGACGGCCTAATGTGTTTAAAAGCATCACAAGGAGAAATTGAAAGATCGGGACTAATTGTGAGCCTATCAATCGCCGCGCAGCACTTCGGGTTGTCCCTTGCCATAAGAAAATTATAAGGTGAGCCAACACGTATGTCATGGCCTTTATTTCTTAACTCAAAGATTAACATCCTTAATGCTTGATTTTGATCATACGACAACAACATCTCTTTCTGATTTTTAGCTCGTCCTTGAGGCACAAGCCGTAACACACTGACACGTTTGGACCCGAGTTTGCTGGACAATTCAACTACAGACGATAGTTCGAGAAAGTTCTGTGCTGTTGGCACAAAATGAATCTCTGTTTCCATACCACTTTGAGCACTCTCTTCTATGATTTTGGTAGTTATCCCGAAGCTACCATCTACGCCAGTTATTGAATCATGTTTTATCGGATTCGAACTGTAAAGGCTAAATATGGCGCGATACAGTCCTTTATCTCTCAGGTTTTTAATCCTAGCTATAGTGCTTAGTCCAGAAGTATGACCTGAGGTATAGAGCGTTACATTGCAGTTACGTTCACTAGCCAGTTGGACTGCTTTTTCAAGATCACCCCAAAGCAAAGGTTCCCCCCCTGAAAAAGCAATTTGATCCACACCAACATCTGTTGCGTCATAAATAATACGACGACAGTCATCCCAACGCATCTCTCTCTCGCATTCGCTGTGGGAAACGCTCGAACAATGACAACATTTAAGTGGGCATTTATGCGTAACCTCTATTTTTAGCTCTTTTAAAAGAAAAGGTGGTTTATGCGTTTGCATTTCTATTCCTCCTTATTGTGTTCACTTCTCATTGTTTTTATCACTAGATCATTAATGTTCCACTTAGGAGGATAAAAATATTCGATAGGTAGTACAGTTGCCTTGAATTTTTGCTTAATTTTAATCCGTCCTGTAATTCCACTCATTTCGGGGTGAGCGACGCGCGCATATTTATCAACCTCACAAAATAAATTCTGGCAATCAATTAGCTGTAGGGGCCGACCCCAAAGAGATTTGAAATTTATATTAAGTCTCTGGAACTCGACTTCTTGCAAATCGACCACTCGCTTAATCAAATCGACTTCGTTGTATCCTCCGAAATCGATAAAACACTTCCGTATACCGTCTCGCGCTCCAGGACCAGGAACGACAAACGATGATTCGCTAAAATCAATTAAAGTGCTATAGTTAATATCTATTGTATACTGATAAGCTAAAAAATCTCCAACAAATGGATATTCCCTCAATAAGAGAAACACCTCTTGTAAGGATTTGGCAGCCGTGATACTAGAGGCTAGACCGTTTTTCATCATCCTCATCAATAAGTCTAAATGTGTCCGATGTTTACGTGTTGGAACTGCTGATCGTCCACCCGACGGCATAATATAGGCGGCAGAATAAATAGTTTGCCCAGAATCCATTGCCTCGGTGAGTCTCTTGTCGGCAATTTCTTGATTAAATTCCCTATAAGTAATCGTTCCAAATTCGCTACAGAGTAGATCCCACGTCTCTATTTTATTAAAGAGTTTAAATAGGAGTATTCTAAACAAAACATCTTCAGGTGCCGTAACTTCAGAGTATATCACTTTCCGAATTAGGTATTGACTTACACGGTCAGAAGCACGATAAACGTTAGTAAACTTAAAGTTTTGCAAAATGGGGTCTTTACTCCAAGGAGCAGGATACCCATTCAATCTCCTGAAAAACACCTCTTGTCTTTCAGCAGCAAACTTCCAATACGTATCATATACAATAGATGGTTTGGTAGGATATAAAGACATCTTTTGGCCTCTTCTGGCAACACTTTTTATTCCATCACCATTCTTGATGCTATGCGAAACGCGCATACTATTATGAGTTGATTCTGACATTTTAGTTTTCTGTGAGCTGGTTAACAAGATCCTTTAATGGCCTCTTGTTGCATGTTTTACTAAGTTTAAGAGAACCCGCTATACAGGAAACGGAAGACAAGGAAAGTCCCATCTGAGATGCCATAAACTGTCCGAGATGGTATAATCCTAAATAGTTTCCATACCCCTTTTCTATTAGAAGTTGATTTGCGTAGAACGCAATGATTTCTAGTCCTTCCTCCCCGTTTTTACCTTTAGGATGGAAGGCAATTTGCTGAAGACACGGGAACCCTCGTTGTCTAGCATCTGACATATCAAGCACTGGGTCAGTAATGGCCGCTTGTAGTGCACTGAACCGATGGTTACCTTTTTTCCAAGTTTCGATAATAAATTCGAGTTGGTTAACAGGTGTCTCTATGCGATCAAGTCCAAAAGCAATTAATCGCTGGAAATAAACACCATGACTATTTGTAGGGACTAATTTAATCTGATGCCACATCTCGAGATATTGTTTGTATAATAATGAGCGATCTTCGTGACTCATCTTCCAAACAGAATTAGGGAAAATAGTATTTGCTACTGTTGTTATAGAACTTGCTCCAGCTTGTTTAAGGAAACAATCGAGTTCTATTGCTGCTGTACATTCCTTGAGTTCAAATGGTGCGGAACAAAAAGTAACACATGTTGTCCCAAGCGTCCCGTGTTGAGCCTCATAGCATTCTCTTAGTGTTTTAGTCCACGCTGCCCCAATTGTCTCTGCTTTTATAACTTTCATAATCTTTACTCCTCTAAAAAACGATATTGTGCCAATCCTTCATAGTTTTTTCTAGACACCCTAACATTGGCTGCCCAATCTGAGTCAGGATCAAACAAGCGACAATAGCCAGGAGCTATTGCTTCAATTAATGTTGAAGTGTTTTCTTCGCTATACCTCTTTTGTGTTAGCAAATTACTTTCGTGGCAAGTTTTGAAAGGCAACATTATATGGTCTCCACATTCTAAGGTAATCGCGCGTTTAGTCCATTGCTTATCAACAAATATAAAGTTGTTTCCTGCGGGACAGCCATACTGATTCTTAATATCTTTAGGGTGAACTTTTCTTAAATCGCCACTCATTAATGGTAACAGCAAGCGAAGGGAATATTCTAAGTGGTCAATCACTGTCTTGTAACCTACCCCAAAATATGAAGCAAGTTGCCATATTTGGAATGCTGTTATCGAGCCTTCTTGAATTCCACGCTCTTTCATTGCCCTTCTAACGACTAATGGCGACATCAATAGATAACCAGCAAATAAATCAGCTAATCTTTCTTCTGAGCGATTCGATATACCATCAGATACGTTATCAAAACTAGTTCCATGTTTAAATACATGATGTCCTAACTCATGACCACAAGTAAATGCAATTCGCCCTGATGGACGTCGAGATCCTAATATAATACATGGTCGAGGTTTAGTTGCGTAGATTCCCTCTAAAGAGTTGGTATCGCTAAATCTTACATCGCAACCACAATCAATGGCTAAATCAATAGGATCTATTGGGTCGGTCCTACTGATGCCTCGTTGTAGGCGAAGCGATTCGGCCTCCTTAAATGCTATCCTAGCCATTTGCTCATAATTGAGGTTTTGCATTGTTTTATTAGGTCTTTCTCATGGACGTTAATAGGGCAATTACTTTCTCTAAATCATTTGGATTAAGATTTGCTGCATTTCTCGCAGCTAACGTTAATTCATCACGAACTTCATTAACACCTTCGGCATCCCATCCAGCCAACCAATCTAATTCGACTTTGTATATTTCCGCAAACTTCACTAACTCGTGCGCAGAAACCCCGCGACGTCCTGCTTCAATTTCGGTTATTGTTGGGCGATGCATCTCCATTTGTCGAGATGCTTGGACTTGTGTTAGCCCAGCTTGTTGTCGAGCAATTGATAATCTGGATGCAATAAGTGCTTTTCTTTCTTCTTCTTTCATACGTGCTCCTTAATTATGGTTTGTTTTGATCATAGTACAAATACGCTCTGCAACATTCTCGACAGTTAGGAAGGTTGGTTTGTTGAAATTTCGTTTAGGTTCTGAAGAGAATAAGAGGGATATGGTCTTGTCGTCCTTAATGTCATATCGCTTAAAGCAGTTTTGCGTGAAAGAAATACTAATCAGGCTGTCAAAGCTTGGAAGATCTCTTAGAGGACAGGTTAGATGGGTGATCTCTTGAGGCTTCTCACCTAACTCTTCCTGATACTCCTTCAGCAAGTTTATTAAATCAGCAATAACACTTATCTTGTCCATGACTTCTCCTTTCTCATTGAGATGACAACAGATTATCATTATTTATTACTTAGCGCAACAATAAATTACCAAATGTAAGAAAAGTTTACCTAGAGAAAGATTTCTTGATGTAGATTGTTTGAAAAAATAACGGCAATTCAACTTTGTCGCGACGATTTTTCGATATTTCGACCACTTGTGAATACTGATGGACAAATGATATGTTCACAGTCGAAATTCAAATGACGGTAAAACGAGGTAATTATGAGTTTAGAGGCATTAGTACTGATATGGGTTAAAGCAACCGCACAACAAAAACGTGAAATCTGGAAAGCAGTTGAGAATGTTCTCTCTGGTAAAACGAAAAATTCTATCCAACGAATCATCCGCCGCGAAGAAGCGGCATCGTACTTAGGTGTTAGCGTGAAGCGAATCGACCAATTGTCAAGTCAAGGCATCCTGAAGCGCATCTATACCCCAGGCACCACGAAGGCCATAGGTATTTCAGAAGCCAGTTTAAGAGCATTGACCGAGGGGACAGAAACAGAAGGGCAGACCGAGGAATATCATTACAGCTGCACCCAATGCATCAAATCAAAAAGACGCTAAAACTAGGGTAACTGAATATGAATTGTCACAAGTGTAAGAACTATATGGCTCATTCGGGTAAGGACTGGAAGGATACTCCCTGTTCAAAATGTGAACTCAACGAAGATTCGTACAGTACAAAGCCCTACTGGGAAGACTGCACAGAAAACTCAGTCCGAGATAATAATCCTGATGATGAAAGCTGGAGTAGAGAAAGAGCAGATGACCAGTGCCCACAGCCATACGACAACATCGATGAAGACATTGGTGATCCTAAATTGCCTCTGTCCACATTGATAAGTGCTCTAAGTCTGTGGATCAATCAGAGCTTGCCAGCAAGAAAATGCATAATGTTACGTATGCAGAACTTGCCCTATTCCGAGATAGGTAATCGGTTAGGAATTTCAAGACAAGCCGTCGAGAAGGCGGTTGGAAAGGCTTTGGCCCGTGAACCTCTTTTGCAGAATCTATTGCCAAGGAAGGAACCTCGTGATTCAAGCCCATTATCTGCAGTACACAGGCCTCCTATGGCAGAGGGTAACAGAGGAATATCCAATGATAGAAAATGAAGAAGAAATAGACAGGATAGATCGTATGTGGATACTGGCTTTGCTGTTGTAAATCTGCATAATAACCCACTCACCAGTAGCCTATAAGAGAGGGGGCAGGACTCGGTGGGACAGTCCGCAGGTAGCGAACGGGAAAGCCCCACCTTCGTCCTTCTCGGCATGCTCCGTGCGCAGACCGCAGATAGCGGTCGAGAAAGCGCACTCCGCATTGCCTACCCCAATACAGCTTGGCTACGGTCGCAGTCCGCAGATAGCGGACGGGATAGCGACCTCCGCTCAAGCTTCCAACACCCACTCCGCTTCGGGCGAGTTGGCAGATAGCCAACGGGAAACGCCCTACGCTACGTTAGTCCACAGCCTTCCTATGGTCGGCTTACGGTAAGGGGCTTCACCCCGTCAGTCGCATGGCTCAGACCCGTCTTCCGTGCCCTCCCTCACGTCCCTCCCCGACACGCCTCCCCCCTTAGATCCCCCCTCCCAGTCGACCCCACCAGAATATTGTATCGGCGAAGGGGGGAGCCGTTCGATATTCGCAACGGCTAATAAGACCTTATGCGAATGGGGAGGATTCGACGCTTGAATTCCATATCAAGTCTGGATACAGATTCAGTCGGGCTTCCAGATGGGTACCAGCCAGTCGGACGTCTTTTTAAAGTGCGTCTCTTCACGGCTCGCTTTGCTCCCACGTTCAGATCCGCGCCGTCCTTTGTGGCTTCTGAGCCATGCTCCACGGTCAGGTGGAGATAGCTACCACCTTCCCTCCATAATATAAGATTGCTGTACGCTTTTTCGCGTACTTAACGCTCGTAACCGCTTAAACTCTGTTGGCGGCCACGGGCGTTTTTGTTTTGATGTATGCCCGAACAGCTTCCCCTTGCGGATATTTGGCTTCGGGTGATCTGTTCAGGAACTTCCAGCCAATGACGGCTTAATCACAAACCCGCACTGTCTGGAAGATTGTCTTGCAAGCCTCGCTTGTTTCGCTGAGTCTTGCAAGAACCTTTGCCTGTGATTATCCGTTGGAAGACTTTTGAGTTTCGGAATATGAACAAGTAGACGCAGTTTTTGGAGAACCAGTTAGGCAATGAAGAAATGCTCTTATTGTTGGCAACGGCTCACCCGCCGTTTGACCGCTGGCAGACCTCTCATGCCTTGTGCCAAGTCTTCCATCCGCAAGCTACTGGAAGACCTGCCACACCGCAAGCGGACAGCATTAGAGGGGATGCTAAGGCTTCACCTTTCGGATGACGATCAAAAGCGCTACGCGTCCTGTGGATCAAAGGGGACCTTCGACTTTTGTCTGTCCTCCTTCAAGGGCAAGTCTTTAATCGCATCCTCCAGCGCACTCCGACTACGGGACGTCAAGGCGGTCAGTCATCTTCACTCCGCCGCCTTTGCTTAGTTCCACTTCCCTTGACCACGGTGTTGTTCACCGCCGAATACAGGGACCCCGAACAACTCCAGTGGGCTTCGTCGCTTCACACGCCAGTTGTTGTAGCTTGATTCCTTCCGTCCTGCCTCTTCGCCCTCTGTCTGCGTATATGGCAACCGTGAATCTCAACGTGAATGTTTCAAGCCCTTCGGGTTCACCCAGTCAGTCGCCAGCTTTGTGACTGTTTGAAAAACCTTCACGGCGAGCTTCCACACCCATTTGTTACCCAGCCCGCCCACCACCCTTTTGAGACAGGGAACATGATAGTTAATGCAAGCAAGCTTGCACCCTTGCTACGTAAACCACGTCTCTGTCAAAGCCTACGGATCAAGCATTTCTAAGGATCAGGGATGTTCCTCCCCTGTCGCGCTGTCGGCTACGCTCTCAACAGTGCTTTACCCTTCCTTGGGAGGCGCACTCTTTGCAATTGTCCAAATCCGAATCTTGACAAGTCACCAGTGTTTTTTTCTGTTTCGTGAACCCCTCTGGTTTGTCTACCTATCCTTGTCTCTACCCTCACCGTACAAAGCCGCCCCAGGGAACAGCCGCCGATGACGCTTGTAGATAGCGATTGAATTTTGTAGGGGAATGACTGAACTCTTGATCCTAAAACATTTGAGTAATCGTTATCTCCAACCTTCATGCCACAACCCCTAAATCCAGTCGGTTGTTTTGCCAGAAAAAAGACTTTTGAGGTTTCTGATTACAGACACTCCTAAAAAGTAATTTTTCCGTCGCTCTAGCAACGTAGGAATACCTTCTTATGCTCCGCTCACAACTGCTCTTTGTGGATTCTTCACGGGAACATGTCATGACATCTGCCATACAGCCCTTTCGGTCTTGGGGCTTTTTGTCACTTGTGCAGGTGAGGGATAGAGACAAGGGCAGGCAAACCCAAAAGAGGATTTCACTATGAAACAAAAAAAGACACTTAGATTTTCGAATTTGGACAACAGCGTGAGTGCGTTGCAGGTTCCAGAAAAGAAACAGTGCATGACAAAAAGTCACAGCAGTGACAGAAAAGAGAAGACCATGAACACAACCACGACCCACACAGCAAAGCCCACCAAGCGCACGAAGAAGACCACCGCCAAGGCTCTCACATTGGCAACCTGCACAGCTTGCGCGAATGAATACAAGGCCGAAGCATGGCACACAGAAAGCCTTTGTCCGACCTGCTACGCGAAAGCACACCCCAAGGCAGAGAAAGCCCCCAGCACCACGGCCCAGACAATGGCGAAAGTTGCCGCAGGTATCGCGCTGGCAGTTTTGATCACAAAGGGGACTCATTACGCGGTCAGCGTGATTAACCCCAGCACAGGCGCGAACGTCAGCAAAGTGTATCTGCTCAAATCCCATGGGGAAGCGTTGACCCTTGCTGAAAAGATGTACCACGACCGCAAGCTTGACGACATCCTAGACGCTACCCCAGAGGCCACCGACACAGAAGCCACGATTGCAGGAGAGTAGACCAGCCCACAGGAAAGGAAACCACACCATGAGAAACAACCCCTTGACCCTTGAACAGGCGATGACCTACGCAGACATGATGGAGGCTTGCGCCTCTTACATAGCCGTAAAGAAGCCACGGATTAAAGAACCGTCAGCAGTTTACCGCATTATGGCACCACTTTTCAAAGACGTAAAGCAAGAGCAGTTTTTTGTCCTCATGCTTGATGTCAAATCCAACATCATTGGTTCACCGCTGGAGATAACACGCGGTTTAATTGATTCTTGCCCAGTACACCCAAGAGAAGTATTTAGACAGGCAATCACGGAAAGCGCTTCTGCAGTGGTAATCATACACAACCACCCGACAGGCGACCCCACCCCCAGCATGGAAGACATTACCGCCACTCGCAGACTGGTTGAAGCTTCTCGGATAATCGGAATACCTGTTTTTGATCATGTCATCATAGGAAACCGTTTTGAAAACGAAGACCTCCCTTTCATTTCAATGCGTGAGAGAAACCTAGTCTCATTTTCAACGACCACCCCGAACACGTAAGGAGACAACCCCATGAAATACGCAACACTGACAACCACAAAGACGGCTTGTCTATTCGTGCAGAACGGAACACGCCCCAGAAACCGAGAGGAGCAAACCGCCTACCTAAGAGCATACCTTTTGAAGTCTCCAGCCTGCCCCCGTGAGATTGTCGAAGCTTGCGCCGATGAGATGGCCTCTTTAATCGCTGGGGAGGATTGTATTTTGATACCAGTACCCGACAGCAAAGGCGACACAAGCCAAAACCTATGGCTAGCAAACCGTATCATGAGAAACGACCGCACAGGAGAGGCGCAGGTAATGGATATTTTGACACGAAGCGAACCCACGGAAAGCCAGTGCAAACGCCACCGCCAAAGGAAAGCACCCTTGACCCCCGAGGAATTGAAAATCACGGTGAAGCCTCACAAGCCTTTTACGCTCAAGAAGGTGTATTTTATTGATAACGTCTTTACTTCAGGAGCAACGATTCAAGCTTGTCATGATGCGCTTGGATTCGGGACAGGCCTTGTCTATGCCGAAGCCTTGAGGAGGAAATAACGCCATGAACACACCAGCACCAAACCAGACCCTTTGCCCAGTTTGCGGACAATACGCGACCGAGACACCACACCGAACCACGGACGGCCACAGGATATTGAATTGCGGCCACACCACAGCCCCCCAGACGCACCCGAACGCGGAACCCACCCAGACACCAACCCCCAGACCGCCCCCCGTCCTACGCAGACGGACAAGCCAGCAATGGGAAGACCTCTACACGGACGGCCTAGGCCATTGTTTTAGCGATGCAGACCCAGGACTTTAACCAGAAAGGAGCCCCCGACCAATGACACACGAGAAAATGAAACTTGCAGACATGGGAACCACAGGCCTAGAGCACTACGTAAAGCAGGGAAAGCGGAAAGGGCGAAGACTTCGCTATTTTCAGGCCTCCAGAGTGATCGAAGCCAGACACGGCGAGAAGGGTAAAAAAGCCTTTCACCGATTGATTTACGGATACTAAACCAACCACAACCACGAAAGGAAACCGAACCATGATAAACGACATACGCATTTTGCAAGGTGCCCAAGCTTTAAATGAGTTGATGAAACGCCAGCTCATGCCCCAAGGCGAGATAGGCGCACTACTGGAAAGCCTTAAGGGTGAAGAAGGGCTTGCCATTGCTGAAACTATTAAAAAGGTGTGGCAGACCTTCCAGACCATGCCCAAGACATACACGACCCAAGACGAGAAAGACCCGACCGCCCACCTCCATTTTTTTATCAACGGCTGGGACTGGTGGCTAACGGAGACCGACGCCGAACCCGAACAGCTTCAAGCATTCGGTTTTGTGAAGTCCGACCTTTGCCCAGATGGCGAATGGGGCTATGTAGATCTTGAGGAGATCACGCAGGCAGGCGCAGAACTCGATTTATTTTTCACGCCCGCCCCAGTATCGACATTCAGAAAGTAAGCTTTTCCCATCCTTGGAAGAACAGGCAGCAGCCCCGACCCGACACCGCAGACCACGAACCCGAGCAAAGTACACGCAAGGCGACACGGCCACGGCAGATCAGGCGGACACGCGAGAGCATAAACAGAGATCGCCAAGGATGGGACATTTTCAGAAAGGGAAGCCGTGACCACCAGAGAACGCAGAAAAAAGACCGCTGAACAGTTGGCGGAGATCCTCGAAAAGCACTTTTCCCAGTTCACTTGGAGAGAAGCCCTTTTCATTTATAGGGCAGTCCAGATACTCCGAAAAGACAAAACAATCTATTGAGGGGGGGGGGTACCCCTTGCTAAAAAATTTCCCTCCAACGCAAAATTATTAGCGTTGTCGGGGAAATTGGATACAGGATGTTTGCTACTGTCGAAACCCCAGCAGGAATAACTCTATCTGCTTGGGGGCGACAGGGAAGTAATATTATCTATTTTCTATTCTTAAGTTCACTATAGGGTTGAACTGGTTGTATTCAAGTGATATATTTGCGGGCAGTTATAACCGAGGCATTAAAATGAAAAAAACAAAAAATATCCAAACTAAACCGCCAGGAGAGCACGCAGAAGTAGTGCGTACTTGGACAATGATTTTTTCATTTTTTGTTGCGGCTTTCGCTTTGGGGTTTTCTGGATGGCAGACGATGTTAGTCAGACATTCTCTAGCCGAACAAACCATTCAAACCAGACTTTCTCGAAATGCCGTAATCGCGCAAACATGGCAAGGACTTCAACAAGAGGGAAACGACCTTTCTCGGCTATTCGTCGATAAACCTCATCTTCGTCCTTACTTCTATGACTCAAAACCTGTTGACGGGAGCGATCCTAATTACAATGCGGTCTTGGCGGTTTGCGAGCTCTACCTTGATTTTTTTGACGCTTTTCAAGATGACTATGTTTTTGAATTGCCTGACATGGATAAGAACGGAAAAAACAGGTTGCTTTGGGAACAGTATTTCAAGGACATGTTTTCGTCATCTCCTGCATTATGTTCATATGCGAAAGGTAAGGAATCTTGGTATTCAAACTCGACAGATTTTGCGGAATATATGCCTAAGATTAAAACATTGCAACAAAGTATATCCACTAACGTTTCAAAATCTGTTGTAAAACCCTAGCCACAATTTTACATCGCTTATTATCCAAAAAACCAAATTAAACGTGACCCCGCATAGAGAGGGAATGCAAAATTGAAGACCTTCGAAAGTAATATATTTGGACAACTCCCTGAGCCAGAAACTTTTCAGGAATTATTAGGTTTAGTTGTTCATGAGGAAGGTGATGCGGGACGTGCACGAATGTGGAGAGGACAATCTGATATATCCTGGAGGCTGGATAGTTCAGCTTACAGAAGGCTTCTAAATTCAAATCGCATAACGCTTAGTACGCCTTGCGATAAAGTTGAACAGGAAATTGTCTCATACGAAACCTATCTATTAAAGAGAGCTTACTATTACGGTTTCCAAACTTCAGAGGGTCGTAAGCTATCAGACATAGAGTTGTTGGCTCGCCTTCGACACTATGGCGCGGCAACTCGCCTTCTGGATTGTTCCAAAAACGCTCTTGTTGCTCTTTGGTTCGCGGCATGTGCAAAGTCTGACCAATATGGGGCACTTTTCGGGATTCATTGTCAATTCCTAAGTGGACACGAGAGCTATATAGAGGAAGGGTGTTATGCTGAAATTGTTGAGGGTCTATCTTTGTATGATTTCCCAAGGACTTGGGCTCCAAATGGGTTGACTCCAAGGACAGCAGCACAACATTCAGTTTTTATTTATAGTGATGCATGTACTTCGTCTATGGGAAGTGTGAGAATATCGGATAGATACGGATCTTTTCTTCCAATTGCTATCTCTCCAGCCCTCAAAGAGATTACTGCGGATATTCTGAAAGAATCGTTTAACATCTATCATTTTTCCCTATTTCCCGATCTTGAGGGTTTTTCATGTGGTAATAATGAACTGGCGGACCGATGGTCAATGGAGCGATGGTAGTTACGAGCCATCTTGCGAGTGCACCTTAGATTTTTTATTTGTTCTTGTGATTGAAAAAAGGATGATATTTTATGAACTATGGAGAAGAGCTTGTTTATTGGTACCTTCGACTTAACGGCTTCTTTCCTATAGTCAATTATGTTATTCATAAAACTGAGGCGATTGAATTCAGGTCTGACTTTGACTTAATTGCTGTTCGCCCCCCACATGTATTTGAAGATGTAGGAGGAATGCCAGAAGATTGGGATACATATTTAACTGCACATTTAGATTTTAATTATTATGTTGGTCTATTATGTGAAGTCAAAACGGGAAACTTCGATGAGGGGAGCTTATTTCGTCGGGAATATTTGCAAACAGGAGTTCGCCGCCTTGGACTTGTTCCTGAAACTGAAGTTGCTGAGGTTGTTAATACTCTGTCTAACAATACAGGCCATCCGATTGGTGATATAAAAAAACGCATATGTAAGCTATTCATTTCTCCAGAGGAACATCCTAACGTCAATTATCTAAATCTGACCATTGCACAAGTTGAAAACTTTATAATAGATCGGATCACGAAATATTCAGACGAGAAATTTGCATCAAGAATGTTCTTTCCCTCTCCTATGTTTCAGTTGTTAATTGCTCAGGTTCGCAAAAGGGCTACCCTCACTGTTCCGTGACATAATCTTTGGATATTCACGTCGCTTATCCTATGGCATCTAAGTTGTAACACGTCACTGGTTGCGCAGTCATTTTTGTCTCTTCATTTACGAATTCTTTGGACGAGCCTCTACTTTCTTGACAGTCTTTCCCCGAAAGGGTAGACTTCTGCCTATTTGTGTTAGGTGTATCTTGTGCAATAGAGTCTCAACACTACTGAGCTATTAACCAAAAAAGGAAAGCGATATGACAAAGTTTGCAGAAATCAGTCCCAAAGCACCAGCCACTTGTGCAGTTTGTAAAAAGGAACTTCAAAAAAATGATCTTGTGAAGCGTTGTATGAAATGCGATGAGATATTTCACAATACATGCTGGGGCAACTCTGCCAAATGTCCAGCCTGTCATGAACTCACGACAGGCTTGCCGATACGCATATTCCTTGGAGGTAAGAATTTTCGAGAAAACACCCCGCAAGCACAATAAGGCACCTGATCTGAATGAGTGACGAAACGGACTATTGAGTATTTCGATGGCACACCATTAAAACCAAAACAACTTAAAGGTTTGGCAAGTTACAAAGCGGGTACACGCTATGGACAAGTTATTGCTAAAACACGACATTACAGGCGCGATTGTTCGCATAATATTTCACACGTCCATAGCGGCACAAGATGTTATTCCTCGCTTTGAGAAGAAAACTAAATCGTTCCACTGTATGAGTTTTAATACACGCTTTGACAATATTAGCTCTTTAATTAAGACCCTCAAAGAGTTAGCAAAGAATGCTTCGCTTGGCTCAGTAATTATACTTGAACATACAGCGTCTGTTAAGGGTATACCGCTGTTTGAGCAGATGACCATCGTTTAACTTCTTAACTAGAGAATTATCACTAAACGTAATCGGATGGAGGTGAAATGGCTACAGAATATAGATATTTTCTAATCAGCTCTGCTACAGATCAGCTGATATATGGAGAGTGTATAGAATGGGAAATGACAGAATTTGACAAGCCATATACAAATTTTCACGAGGAAAAGATTAGTGCCAATTATTCTCTATACATGGTTGGCAGTAGCTTGAAAATCCATACTATTCAATCAGCAGAAAAGAAAATTTATTTTGATTTTCAAAACAAGCAAATAGAGCAGATTAGACTTGAATTTACCTACGAGGATGAGTCCTCGGAATTTATTTCAAAAAAGGATGACGAACTGTTATTTAATCCGTTGACAGACCTATGTACGAAGAGCGATATTTACTTTACTAAAAATGCCAGGCATGAACAACTTTACGAATGGATAGATATTGATCGGGAAGCTATTAATACGATTAAGGATTGTATCAATGTGGATTTAAAATCGCACAATGAATTGATAAATACATTTAGTGAATATGTACCATATCGAATTCTGATTGATGCGGAGTTTGTTGATAAGATGACTAGACCTGCGGACGTTGCCCCATCACAGATGAAAATTACAGTGATTGATGAATTAAATAAATATCAAAATTGTAATGTTGCTGTTAATTGCTGGAATAATCAAGCCATAGTAAACAAATTCACATTTAAGGTCTCCGAAAAGTCTAAAGAGTTTACTGTTTCCCCTTTCCCAGACAAAGTAGAACTCATTGTTGAAAATAATGGGCAAATAATTGTTTGGAAGAAGTACGGCTTCATTAAAAGCATACGAATTTCAAGCACCGTTTCTGTTGGGTCTTTACTCCTTCCAAGCGGAGATAAAATTGAGTTAACTCATAAATCTAACTTTACTGTTGGGGATTAATATGTCTAAATTCAGAGACCATGTACAAGATATTCGTGAAGAAGTAAACCATGATCCAATTTCGTGTATCCCTCAACTACATTCGAGCACCCCGCAAAAGTTTGTTAAGAACATTCTAAGGAAATACTCAATAAACGACCTTTTAACAAACATTACTTTGATTGATCCATTTTTTACGGCTTTGGATATTTCGATATTCATGTCATATTTTGAGCCTATGCCAAAGGTTTCATTAGAGGTTATTTCGAAATTTGAAACATATGAAGATAACGATACTAATAAAGAAGCTCGGAAAATTAAAATAAAGAGCATGGTTCCTTTTTTCACAACGAATGGCTTGCTTTCAGCTATTTCGTTTATTCAAACGAAAGAACAAATGCATGATAGGTACCTAGTGTTTTGGAGTTCTAATATTTTACTAGATGTTTTATCTATCGGAGGTTCGATTAATCAACGTTTTTCCGACAATACGCATATTTTACAAATTACCGATAAGTATTTCGAATATAATGTCATCAAATATATTTCTGCAATGCGTGCTAATAAATTGTCAGCGTTTTAGGTTTTCGAATTGATAATCCCGCATACAACTACGCAATGTGAAAGAGGAGTTTTTTATGAGATCAATGAGCATAGTTCCACGAGATAAGTATTCAAGCCTTTTCAAGTGGGCTCTAGAGACGCTACGGTACATTAGTAAACATGACTTATCGATGCTTGGCGAAACTGAACAATTTGAGGCTCTAACCCTTAGTAAATATGAAGCAATTTGTGCGCAAGATGCTGAAAAAAGAGACATTTCATTAACAGCACATTTAGTTTTGCATGACTACACTGAACATGAACTTGAAGAACTATTTGCTGAAGAGGACACTAAAGAAATTGCTACAGCCTTTTTTGTATATAGAAAGAACTTGCCGAAGGTTTTGGATTCTAAGTTAACAATTGCGCTTACAACATTTCTTAGTGTTCATCAAATCGATGCTACAGAAATTGATTTATTAGGCAAAAAAGAGACTATGAAATTGCTGGCCGACAGGATAATCGACAAATCGCAAACTATGTATTCTCAACTTGTCAAAAACTTTTATTCTCTATTGCGAAAACACGGCCATGATGTGATCGATAAAACCTTTATCAGAAAGTATATAGAATGTGCAAATTTTCAGCGTGAAATGACAGATGATTTTCTAAAGTATATCCTTGAAAGCAATGTTTCGAAGCACCCTGATTTTATGAAGATGCATTCATTAACATGGGATCCTTTTACCAAATCTCGAATGTTCACTGAATGGCTAAAAGTTATTAAACGAATGGAACAACTTAACTTATATTATTTTACTATTCATGGTGTTTCAGCGTCTAATATATCTTTTATAACCGAATATCGTAAATTTAAAACTGTTTATGGGTCTCGTATGAGTTTAATGACCTAATGCTCATTGTTACCTCTATTTTATATACCAATTAAAAGACGTCCTGTATTTGCTAATAACTAATATTCTTATAGTCTGCACTGTGTTGGTAATTCTTCACAGTGCAGTCTTTTTTGTCCAAAATACGTAAAGAATCCCCCTCGGTTGACATTTCAGGCATACGTAGAGGAACGTTATGCCGTTATTTCAGCCAGGACAATCAGGGAACCCAAAGGGGCCGCCGTTAGGCGTTTCCAAGGGGCGTAGCCTTGCCTTGAAGACCCTTGATAACTGGTTTGAAATTGAGGGAAACAGACGGAAGTACGTAGAGCGTCTCACCGAGGAAGCGATGAGGTATCCGATCCGCTTTGCCCGTGATGTCCTGATCCCGTTACTGCCCAAGGATGTTTTGGCTATCAAGGAGGGTGACGACGGCAAACCAGCGGTCTGGCGGTTCCTGACTGAGGTTGGCACAGGCGAGAGTCAGGCTGACCAGCTCTCCGACAACATAATTGAAGCGGAGGTTCTGGATGTCAGCAATCCTTAACTATGTCCCGCACCCTGCCCAGATGGAAATCCATAAGGCGAGGAATAGCCGTTTCCGTACGGTTTGCACAGGCCGACGCTTTGGCAAGACCCTGTGTATGGCCGCTGAACTGCTGGACAGAGGATGTGGAGAGGCTGGAGGCGATTACTGCTGGGTGGCTCCCACGTATGGCATTGCAGACAGAGGGATAGATGCCTTCAAGGAGATAGCCCCAGGGTTTGTAAGAATCGTGGGCAGAATGCCATCATGCGCAATATTTGAAGGGGTCAAGGGCTTGTGTAGGGTCTTCTTCCTCTCTTCCGACAACCCTGATTCGATTCGCGGGTTTGGCTTTCAGGGGATGGTTGTTGATGAGGCCGCATACGTATCTGTTGACGTTTGGAACTATGCTTTAAGACCGACGCTTGCACAGACTCTTGGATGGGCAGTATTCATCTCCACACCCAGCGGACGGAATTGGTTCTTCGATATGTTTTCACGGGGCTTGATTGGCGAGGAGGGCTTTACCTCTTTTTCCTTCGCGTCGTCAATGTCCCCGTATTTTCCAAAGCAGGAATGGGAAGAGGCTAAGAGAACACTCCCAGCAGATGTGTTCCGACAGGAGTACGAAGCTCAGTTTCTCGAAGACTCCGCAGGTGTGTTCAAGGGAGTGAAGGCCTGCACCTTCCCTGATTGTGAAGTACCCCTGAAGCCCAGCGGTCGGGTAATCATCGGATGCGACCTTGCAAAGCATACGGACTTCACTGTTTTAATCGCCATGGATGCCGCGACTGGCGGCTGTCTGGCGATGGAAAGGTTCAACCAGATCGACTGGCCTTTCCAGCAACAGAGGATCAAGGAGTTCTGCCAGCAATGGAAGGGAATGCTCATGTTGGACGCGACAGGTGTTGGAGATCCTGTCTATGATGCCTTGGCAAGAGAACTGCCAGACATCACAGCTTTCAAGATCACCCAGCAGAGCAAGAAGGAATTGATACAGGGATTGATGCTGGCAATTGAGAAAAGAGACGTTGGCTGGCCAGCGTCATGGGAGGTTCTGACAACTGAGATGGAACGATACGAGTATGAGATAGGGCCAACTGGAAACATCAGCTATAGCGCTCCAGGGGGCTATCACGACGATTGTGTGATCGCGTTGGCGCTGGCACAGTGGGGACGGGCCAAATATGGCATGTGTGAAGGCTTGTTCCAAGCATTCACACACGGTTGGCACAAAAGAAGTAAAACAGTAACACTGGCATAGGAGGAAAGAATGAGAAAAGTTTTAGGTATAGCAATCATATTGACCGCACTTGGAGGTGTGGCTGGAGACTATTTTACGCGATCAATGGGGACAGGCGGGATCGCCATCACGAACACTCAGAGAAACTCCTCATGGGATTTTTCCGCTGTGGCAATCAAATTCGGAGACGTGCTACCTGTGTCCACGGAAACGGTACGGGTCTCACGAGTCAGTAGCGGGATCGAGATAGTACTGGCGGCGACACAGACCTTTGGCCAGTCCATGGTTATGACACCTCCAGAAGGGTTGTCATTCAAATTCGGTGATATTGTCAAAATCTATGGAGGCGGGGCCACTGGTTCGGTCCAAGTCTTCACACTCAGCAAATAGGGAGGTTCATCATGTTTAAGACATTAATTGTTGTTACGATGTTGTCAGCTTTTGCCGCTTTGGGGATGTGGATCGTAGACGGGGTTGAAGTCCAAACCAGCGAGAGTACGCCATCAGCTCCAGTTGAGTTGAGCGTCCGATTTAATGACACAGAAAATTCGGCTATCTGGTATGTGCTTACAAACAACGTACTTTACAGATACGAGGATGTTTCGGGGTGGATTAGTAACGTCACCCTGTATGACGTCACTTACTGCGACAACCCCTTCCCATTCACTGCGGAACAGATGCAGACGTGGAGCGTCGAGAATATCTCTGGGCAGTTCACGCCGTATCAGCCGCAATACGATGTCACTGATGGCAGTGACATGCGCTATGTGGTGACGTTCGAGGAAGTGGACATCCTTGTCGAAAACCGAGCAGCCTTCCCAGACGAAACAGTCTATTCGTGGGCACGTTATCGCTATGGTTCCACGCCTTACGGCATGGGCTACGAAGGTTACGCCTCCTGTCTGGGTGATCCGCCCTACACGTCAGGCTTTATCATTCAGTTCAGCGGGATGAATTACCAGACCAACGTCACCGAAAATGTGAAAGTGACGCAGTAAGGATACTTAATGTCATTCATCTATACATCCAAGGATAACCAATGGCGCGAGAATTTGAACCCCCTTCGCGGACTCACGATGGAACGCATTGTCCGCATGATTGAGGAGGGAGAGCGGGGAGCTATGGCCGACTTGCAATGGTTCTACCAGGGCATGGAACGGGCCGACTCCCTGATTGCGACTGTGATTGCCAGAAGAAGGGCTGCGCTCATGTCTGCGGAATGGAATGTCAGGATGGATGAAAGTCCCAAAAACCCAGGGCTGGCAAGGGAACAGGCTGACTTCCTTCTTTCAGAATATGACCGTATAGGCAACCTTCGTGAAGCAGTATCCTTCCTTGCAACATCCTCTTTCCGAGGCTACGCCCATCTTGAAAAGCACTATGGCAAGCAAGGAGAAGTGACAAGGCTTGAGCCAGTAGAGCAATGGTTCTGGTGCCGCAAAGGAATGTTTGGGGAATGGCAGTACAATGCAGGGGCGAAGTCTGGAATAGTCGATGGAAAGAAAGTGAACAGGGAGAACTTCATTGTATTGGAACAGCCTTGCGCCTTGGACCGTATGCTTGCCATCTATTATTTCCGACGCAATCTGGCTTTAAAAGACTGGGACGGCTACCTTGAGATATATGGCATCCCAAGCCTCTTCTTTGTCGGTCCCCCAGGAGCGACCACCGAAAAGGAAAAGCTCTATGCAGAGATAGCCGAACAGCTTGCCTCGGCAGGTCGTGGATACCTGCCAAACGGGACGACCGTGACGCACGTGAATGGCGGCGGCTCCGGACGCGCGCCATTCGCCGAGCACCTCACCTACCTTGACAAGCAGATTGCCTTACTTGGTACTGGCGGCACCCTGACCATGCTTGCAGAGTCTGGAAGCGGCACACTGGCAGGAAATGCCCAGCAGGACGCATTTGATCAGATCGCCCAAGCGGATGCATCGGTCATCAGCGAAGCGTTCCAGCGTGATTTTGACGCGCCTTTGCTGGCTGAGGCTTTTCCAGATTGGCCAGTGGAAGCCTATTTTGAAATCGGCATCAAAAAGGAGAATCCCTACGGACTACCCGTAAATAAGGATGTCCTTGGCAGAGTCAGCCTTGAATCACCCTCAATTGAACAACCGTCCCCGATGGGGAACGTATAGGAGAATAGAATTATGAATATCACTGAACAGATTGAAATCATCAAAGCGGAGACCCGTATTGCGAATCGTGCAAACGGTGAAGGCATCCGTAACTGGACACCAGAAGCGCGAGCTAAGAGTCTTGCAGTGCGTCAGGCGGCAGGATCGGTGTGGGGCTGGAACAAACGGAAACGTGCGACAGCACCCTCTTACACGAGTTCAGGCTATGACAGGAGCATGGATGCATTGAATGAGGATGCAGAGGCAGTACGTCGGGATCTTGCATCCCAGCGGTCAGGAGTCCCAACAATAGGCCCTCGGTCAACGTATGCAGACGAGCTGGCTACCCAGAGGAGAGAATCTTTCAAAGCTTGGCTTGCTGAAGTACGGAGAACAGATGATGCGATTTCAGACTTCAACGAGATCGTTGCGGTCATGGGTGGCCTGACCTCGGGGATCGCAAAAGCCCAGAAGGGTCAGCGGATTGGTGAGGTAACAAGACCTCCTGCGGAGAAAGCGATTGATACGAAAGCCGCGATTGAGAAATCCATCCGCAGGAATTTTGATAAACGCAATGCCGACTATCTAAGAAAGAATCCAGATGAACGGGAGATCATGATGGACATGGTTGCAGAGAAAGCCGAATACTACTCGGCCCAGCCTGCTCGTAAAATCGAGATTGAAAAGAACGCCTACCGCCAGATCCGCGACAATGGATCCATGAACCTGCGGGAAACGGACAAACCAAAGACGGATACCTACTACCGATCTGACATGGAAGAGTTCCGCAGTTATGTACGGGAAAAGAATGTTGTCCGTCCTCAGCTTAAGCCTAACGAGTCCGCATACCCCGTAGGTGGAGATATCTGGATAGGAGTAATGCCTAATGGCGATAAACGGATAATCTCTTCCAAAGCCGAAAACGCAGTATTGTATAACCGTAAGCATAGTGCCGCCTGTGCCTCGTCTACGGGTGATGAGTGTAACTGCAGTTGCGGAGGTTCTATGCATGGTGGAGGTTCAGGCACCAGCGAGCCTGAAGGTGGAAGTACTGCCGAGGCGGTCTCCGCACAGGCGAATGATTCCTATACGGAAAACGGTATCAGAGGAATGACCGAAGAAGAGCGTCTTGCTCTGATCGACGAACTGGAACGTAAGATTTCCGAAGGCAAGGAGCCTGACGGGGACGCTGAGGAGGAGATGCTGGCTGATCTGAAGAAAGCATCCGCCGACTGGCAGAAGATGGTGGATGGTTTCCGTAAGATGATCGAGGAGAATAAACGTCCCTCCTTGCAGAACCTTATAGCTCAGCTCAAGAAAGATAATGACGTTGCCAAATACAGGATGGCTGTCGATGCCCTTTCCGAGGCATATCACACAGAGAGCTTGGACTCCTTTCAGGACAAATTTGAGCGAGATCCGAAAAACAACGAGGAGTTTCAAGACTTCCAAAGAAAATTCAAAGTTCCAGAAGAGTTTATAGCCCCACCGAATGACAATGGTTCAGACGATGCGCCGCAACAGAATACGGCTGTGGTCGCTCCTGTCGGGAAGGGACGTTCAATGAAGGATTACCGTAAGCTTGGTTTTGCGGGTATGGACGAGACATGGGCTGGAGAAGCAGTGCGGAAAATAGAAGAACGTGAAGCATGGGGTACGAAAATCACTGCGGATGAAGCTCGACTTGTTAAAGAGTATAGCGCATTTGTCGATGCTAAGAATGCGTCACGTAAGGCTGGAAAATAGGATGAAAAAAGAAGGCATAGCAAACTGGAATCCGTTGGCGTGGGCCAAGAGCCTCGCTACACGGAGAGCCAATGGGAGCGTGTGGGGATGGAATCACCGCACCCGCGCCGACCACTCAGACCAGAATACTGTCGAGGTGGCCTCTTCTCCCATTCCAAGACAGCCACCCTCGATTCGGGCCAGAACTGACCAAGACGAACTGACGTCTGTTGATGAAGAGGAGTATCAGCAATACCTTGAAGACGAAAAGAGAAAGCAGGATTCGGATACTGCTATGGAAATGGGAATGATGATGGCAGTTGGTGCTCCAGGCATTACACAAGTTGCGAAAACGACAAGCCTTACTTCGAAAACCGTGTCAGCTTTATCCGATGTCGTGAACTCCCAGCGGTCGGTATTGACGGCATACGACTTGTCAGCTCCCTTCCGCCAAGGAGGGATACTTTCCATTGCCCATCCGTCAAGGATACCCAGAGCGTATGTCAACATGCTACGGGCCGCTAAAAGCACAAGGGCGGCACAAGCCGTCATGAACGGAATCAAGTCCAGCAGGTATTACGAGCTTTATGAGGGGTCGGGCTTGTATCTGGCGGAGGCTGGCGAAAGTTCCGAGGAAGTATTTAAGGCCATCTTCGCAAAGAAAATCCCTGGGGTGAACATGTCGGAACGTGCCTATAACGCCTATCTCAATACACTTCGCGCCGACAGTTTTGATTCGCTTTTGGATGCATTGAAGGCCGCATCGAACAAGGCCAGCTTAAAGGCAGGGAATGCCGCATACGATAAGTATATCAGGAGTTTGAGCGACGAAGGTTTCAGTTCCATGGATGATGCATTGGCGAGCGTCAAAGGGGTACAAAAGAGCATTGCTGATGAGGTGATTAAAAACTCGGTCAGCCAGAAAGAGCTTGAGGCAATAGCCAATTACATAAATGCGGCCACTGGCAGAGGTGACCTCGGAGCACTTGAGAAATACGCAAGTGAACTCAGTACGGTTTTCTTTGCTCCGAAACTTACCGTAAGCCGCTGGCAGATGCTCTTTGGCCAGCCTCTCTATGGGGGTTCATCACGGACACGGATGATCATTGCTGGGGAGTATGGTAAATATCTGGCTGGGCTCGGAACCCTCTACGGGCTTGCCAAGCTGTCTGGAGCAAAAGTGTCATGGGATGAAAGGTCTAATGACTTTGGAGTAATACGATATGGCAATAACAGAATCAATCCGCTTTCAGGGTTAGGTAAACATGCGGTATTCGCATCACGAATTATCTCAGGCCAGTTTGTCGGTGCCAGTGGCAAACCAGAATCGATCTATGATGACAAGGGAAGAAATAATTGGGACGATGTATCGGGAAGGTATATCCGATCAACACTTGCACCTTTGTACGGCACGGCATACACGCTTGCAAAAGGAAGAGGCATAGATGGCAAGCCCTATAAGGCCAGTGACGTGCCTTATGACCTCCTGCCGCTCTCTGCACGGGATATCTACGAGCAATACAAAGTCAACCCCATCGGGACCGCGACAGCAATGTCTATGATTTCCCTTCTAGGGGGCGGGATCGACACCTACGAAAAAAAGGTGCCGAAGATGACCAAGGCACAAGTAATCAAAGCGATTGAAAACGGCGAGGCTTTTGATGCCGCTTCTTTTTACAAGTGAGGATACTATGAAATTTAATTTTAACGAAGACGCTTGGATACATGTCACACCTTTAGGGGAGTTTGAACACGCTGGGGCTGGGGTTGTTCAGGTTATAGACTTGGAAGCGGTCAAAGCCATCATGGAAGACTTCACCCAGAAGGCCTCCACGGAGAACTTCCCAGGCCTGCTGGTTGACTTCGACCATTTCAGTATGGACACCGACAAATCGAGTGAAGCGGCTGGCTGGATAACTGCATTACGTGCTGATGATGCTGGATTGTGGGCAAAGGTCCGCTGGACAACCAAGGGCAAGGAAGCCGTCGAAGGCGGGGAGTACCGCCTTGTCTCTCCAGTCTTTCCAAAGCCTTCACTTTGTGAAGACCTCGGTGGTGGCCGGCTACGGCCACTGTCCTTGACGAGTGTTGCCCTCACCAATGATCCGAACATCAAAGGGGCTAAGCCATTGACCAACAGAAAGCACAGCCTTGCTTGCGCCATCTCTGATTCACCCGCAAGCGAATGCGTATGCTCTTGTGGAGGTGCCAGCCATGGGAGCGGCAACCTTGACGATATCGAAGACGATGACGAAGGCTCTACCGCCCCAAAGATCAAAGCCTCCAGCATCCGCACCAACAGCGTAGGGAACAAGTTTGTCAGCTTCACGGATGAGGAAGGCAACCAAAGATATCTACGGGAGGGCGACAGCGAAGACGGTTATGAAGCTACGGCCATCGACGATCAGACGGGGGAGGTTACTATCAAGACTCCGTCTGGCGAGACCGTACAGGTCAAGACCGACGACATCCCCAAGAAAAAGGAAGTCCCTGTTGCCATGCCGCCAGGCAAGGCAAAGGTGCCACCACCAAAACTGCCTCCAGCCAAGGCGGACCCGAAAAAGAAGCTGACAGGTGTCCAAAAGTGGTTGCTTGGCGAATTGGAACGCAAGCGCAAAAACGAAGCCCGTAAGGCTGCCGCCAAGGAAAGGCTGAAGCAGATACGCGATGATCTGAACGAGAAACGCTTCAAGTTTAATACGAAACAAGTTGAACCCAGCGCCAAGAGCAACGGCGGAGTTGGCAAAAGTTTTATCGGAAAAGCGGCCGTCCCAAAGAGTCGTTATTACATCGACGGGGCATGGTACGATTCAGACGGTAATTTTGTCCGCAGGAACAAACCTGCAACAAGCCTCCGAAACCGTTCAGGAGGGGAGGAGAAGCTTTACAAATGGGAGCTTGGGGAGACCAAGAGCGGCAACCACTGTCCTGAATGCGAAGCACGGGCTGGCAAGGTCAAGACCGTAGCCCAGTGGAAGGCCATGGGTAAACCACCCTGTAAATGCAAATGCAAGTTGGTGCCACAATAAGAAGAAAAGCGATGGGTTCGGATCGAAGAGTACCATAGTTTGTTAGCCCTTCGACAGTGCCTTCTCAACTTCGGAAGCAACTGCGTCGTACTGAAGTTCCTTCTCTCCTTCATTAAGGAGGATGAGAGCTTGAGAGGGGTCGTTGACCGCATGGAAATGCTTCAACTCATCATGTCTTAAAAAACGACACGGCTTCACAATCAGAGGAATAATCCGAGTTCCCTTATCCGCAGCATTCCGTAGAAGTGGCGGAAGTTCGTTATTGATAACGAAATCAGAAGCAAGGAAGTCAGCGCTTACCAGCAATATTGCAACCGTTGCACGATCCAGAGCTACTGTGATTTCTTTCTTCCATCGATCTCCCGCCTGTAGTCTCGCATCAACCCACAAATCTATCAATCCATCTCGTTCAAGAGGCTTAAGATGCACAAGTAGCCTGTCGAGGTAATCTTTGTCATGTCGACTATAGCTCAAAAAAACCCTTGTACGCTTGCCACTATTCGAAGCCATATTGCCTAAAATAAACTCATCGGGATTACTCAATGCACGTTTAATATTTTCTTCCATCCTCTGAAAGAAGTCTAGCATAAAATCTTCACCGTAAATAATCACGGGGTAGCCAGCAAAACTGAAAGGTACTGACCTGCTTTTGTTGGCCATGAGGATGATCGGTTTTCCAAGAGCTTGCGCATAACCAATGTCTAACATCACGTTAGATGCCTCTTTCGATACGTCAGCAATTACCAGAGATGCAGCCCTTATCGCGTTAATTTCAGCCTCTTGAACAGGTAAATCATTTTCCTTCTCGTCGAGCATCCAGACTCTGATGCCAGAGCGCTTTGCGGCTTTGTACACCACGTTACTAACAGCCGATTGTTCATCGTTGTTAGACATACTATAGTAGGCATATTTTTCAGTCATCCCATTCTCCAAACAGTATTAATCATCTTTCGGGAGTAGGCTAATACAAGTGGCAGACAAAAGTCAATCTTTAAAGGTTGAATTATTCGCCTTCAACGATTGCGATGTCATCTGTTGTCAGGCCATAGAGCTCATAAACCAGACTGTCAATCTCTCCGTCGGTTGAATTAATTGCATTATGCAATACAGTTATTTCGGCTTCGGATGCAGCTTCACGAAGTTTCGGCACCAGCCCGAGCTACCAATCTGTCGTGTCGGGATTTATCGGAAAGTTTGGATAAATCAAGATGAGCAAGTGCAAGGCTTGCTAGCTCATTCCGCTGAACATGAATTGTCTGGAAGGTAGTTCGATAATAAAAAGTCAGAAGCCGCGAGTTCAACAATTAGCAAGTTCCCAGTGCTTTAAACAATGAACTGTCATTTAGAAAGTAAGGTTTAAGGTTCACAAATAAACCTAAGTATGATTTAATTCACAGAATAAATTAATGACTTGCCAGAATAAATTGTTGTGTCAGCCTCGATCTGCTATTCTAGAAAACGAACTGCATAAGTGGACAGCAAGACAGATGAATGGCCATATGTGTTTTTACACGATTGAAAGGGATCATACTGATGAAAGAAAAGCTAGATATTCAGGTTGCTCTTCTTAAATTAGACCGTCAGATTCTAGATGCGGCAGGCCAATTTGATCAATGGTACATTCAGGGGCATCAGTACGCGGACCCATCTTGGATAATAGAGGCGTGCTTTCTCCAGCTACTTGTTCTCGCGGAATCCCTGGGACTCGTTGCTTTCCAACAGATGATTCAATCTGAATATATTAAGACAAAGTCTTCTGCTGGAGGATTTAATCAATCTGCGAGGGATCCTGGCGAGGAACCGTATTCCGCTGTTCTTTCCCAAATACGTTGCTTCAAAGCGGGTCTGGATAGTTTGTTCCCAGAAAAAACGATCACTGAAGTCACGAAAGACGTTCTTCAAATTCTTAGAGACATTCACTATTCAATTACTGATCCTAAAGTGTTTGACAGATTGCCATCAAGCGAAACGGATGTCCATTTGCGAATCGAAGCCATTCTCAAGTGTGTGTTTCCTGATTTGAAGCACAAGCCTATGTTGACGAAACAAATTAAGAACTTTGAGCCAGACACAGGGATTCCGTCAATTAGCACTCTCATAGAATATAAATACCTGTCTAGTAAGAAGGATGAGGCAAGAATTGCTGATGAAATTCTTGCGGATACACGCGGTTATGTGTCGAAAGACTGGAAACGGTTTATTTATGTTATCTATGAGACCAATCGTTTTAGAAAAGAATCTGAGTGGGACCAACTCTTACGCGAATCTGGGTTGCCTGAAAGTACTAGCGTGGTAGTCTTGAGTGGTGAGCAGCCGAGGGGGAATGCGAAGGGGAAAAGAAGTGTCAAAGCTAGAAAGGCATCACCACCTGTATAGAAAGGCAGATCACCAGATTAACCCCAACCTTTGGTATGACGAACACAAGAATCCCCGCTACATTATCGACCTTCTCAAGAGCATCGTCAACCTCTCCCTCGACACCATGAAAATCATCAAATCCTTACCAAAGCTAGGGTTATAGCGATTAGAGATATTTAACACCAGATGGCATTTTGCTTCAGTCGCCTCCGAGTTCCTTAAGACGAGCTTTTATTGCATCATCCTCCTGCTTCTTAAATTTGCGCATGAGTTCATCAACTCCGAATGATTGCTTGCTTGTTTCAAACTCTACAAAAAGTTCACCTTCCGTGGGAATTGGCAAATTGTCCGCTCTGATGGTTGTTTTCAAGGTAACAGTCTGGTTATTCCGTGAACCAATATAAAGACCGTTTGTGGAATGCGCTTGGCTTTTAGGCTGTATTTTTCCAAGAAAAATCTGGGCCAACCACTTGCCGCCAACATGTTTTACAGAAGTCTCACTTTTAATGTGAAGTGCGGGAAGTATAATTGCGCTTTTTGACGGTTCGACTGGCTTATTATTAGTGTCTGCCAACATAATTGTTTCGCTAGGGTCATGTATCTCAATTGCAATCCTTACATCATTCGCAACACAATCCCCTGTATTGGTTACAATAAAATCCACGCACGTATAGCCCAGTAAAAATTGCAATTCTTTTGCAAGATCACGCCAGTAATCGTGATTAACATTAAACGCTGGTATTTCAAACCCTCCACCAAAACCAGTATTCACGTATTTCCGCCCATAGTCTGGAAATTCATAATGCTTGGGCAGATCAATGTTGATTGTTGTTACTTCTATATGGTCTCCAAGGTTCGTGAGCTTCTCCGAATCGAAAAACTCTGCTTTTAAAATTGGCAAATTATGTATCGTTGCGGAAGATGGAGGCCCCATCTTTGCAATTTCATCTGGATCTGCTATTGCAGTTGAACTACCTCTTCTCAAGTAAACTGTAGCCTTAGTCAATTTGCCATAATTACTCTTCAGATAGATCGGTCTTTCCTGAGGCGGAATGTGTATCACACCTAAACTCTTTCCTTCGAAAGGCACAACATAGTACGCAAAATGTAATGGCCTTTGCGTTTTAGTATTCACAAACTGCTGAAGCTTTGCATCATCAAGATGTTGCGCTACACCGACAATGTTACTGCGGCCGCTCTGCACTTCATCAACACCGATAAGAATGTAAGCATCGGTTCTTCGCCAGGAGTTTGCAAAGGCGAGAATGTCTTTCAGCAACTCGCCCTTTTCGTCGTCAGAGGCGTTTTCAAACAAATATTGATCCCGTTTGAAGTCCAACGTTGTGCTCTCACTCTCATACAACAATGACTCGATAGTCTCTGCTGAAATGTTCATTCTTTTAATCACCTCCCAATGAGCCTCAATCTGGAAAATAAAATTGCACACCTAAATCCTTCGCGCAGGTACAAACCCACGTATACACAAGGGCTATTGTGTATCACCGTTTTTCATTATTAGGTTTACCCCATACGGTTGTGAGATGTCCGCTAAAACTTTTAAACTCTCATTTTCAGACCTGCCTTGTTTTATCAAGCACTGGGCAAAACATCCCGAAGTTTCCATTAGCTTAAAGTGGGGGTGTTGTGCCTCCCTTGATCTTATCAAATAAAAGCGCAATAACCGTTCATAGTAAAACTGTGCTCTAGCATAATCACCTTGCTGATAATGCAATTTTGCTAGATTGTCCACAATATGCAATGTGTCAGGATGATCCTGCCCCTTTGTTCTCTCGCTTGCTTCTAGTGCTCTCACGTACAAAGGCTGTGCCATTGAATACTCTTTTTTACTGCACAGCAATGCGGCAAGATTCTCAACACTCATAAGTGTATCGGGATGCTCCCTGCCAAGCACTCGTTCGCGAGCATCTAAAACCCGTTCGAACAAAGGTTGCGTGGTTACGTAATCACCTTTCAAGGAGAGCACTTTTGCCAAAAAATTTAAAATTCTCAATGTGTCAGGATGTTCTCTCCCCTTTGTCCTCTCGCTTACTTCTAGTGCTCTCACGTACAAAGACTGTGCTATTAAATATTCTTTTTTACAGCATAGTACACCCGCCAAGTCTTCTATAATAGCTACCGTGTCAGGATGATCCCTTCCAAGGCTTTTTTCACGAGCTTCCAAAATACGTTCGTACAGGATTTGCGATTCCTTATAATTTCCTTGATCACACAAAATAACTGCAAGATCTCTCACGCTCGTGAGTGTGGTTGGATTATCTTTTCCATATTTCTGTTCGCAAAACTTCATTATTTTTTCGTAATACGGTTGTGCCTTTGCGTGATTTTTCATTTGATATAATAAGAAGGCGAGATTTCTCAAGCTTATTATGGTTTCGGGATGGTCTGCTCCTAGAATTCGCTCGCGCAATTCCAATGCACGCTCGAACAGAGGTTGCGCTTTTATATAATCACCATTCTGTTGATATAACCAAGCTACGTTATTTATGCACGCCAAAGTAGCAGGATTTTCATCTCCATGAGCTTGTTGGTTGATTTTCAGATCTTGTTCAGCTAATGGCAGTGCCTGTGCATAATCGCCTTGCTTAATTAGCAAAGAAACTATGGAATTTCCAAGGTGTGGCGCTGGAATAATTATTTTTCCAGATGCGCTGTCTTTAAACGTTTGATCTATCAATAACTGTGCTCGCTTGAGATCGCCAGTATGTAACAGAAGTACAACCAGGCTGTTTAGGCTGGTTAATGTGTCTGGGTGCTTTGGGCCCAATAATCGGTCTCTTGCCTTCCACGCTCCTTCCAGTAAAGGTTGCGAATCTACATATTTTTCCTGATGAATCAATGTGATGCCAAGAGCATGCATTGACTCTACTGTTTGAAGGTGCTCTTTGCCGAGTTTGCTTTCGCTCATAGCAAGTGCTTCACGACTAAGCTTTTCGGCTTCAAGATACATCCCCTGTGCGTCATATAGTCCCGATAAATTGCGAAGACTGAAAACTTTTAAAATATCATCGGATGTCATATTTAAAGCGGAACGAAGGTGGAGCTCAGACTCTTTCCACAATGCACGATTCATTAATAGCAAGCCTAGTTGGGTCTGGCACTCCCACCAATTAGGTGCTATTTGGACAACAAGACGTAAGTCCTCCACTGCTTCGTCCCACTCAAATGACTGCTGATGCAGTAAGGCTTCCATCAGAATTGGACGCAAGGCATTTTGTTTTCGTTCCCGTGCATTTGTCTCTTCGCTTTCGTATCGTTTTGCATCCTTCAAAATACGGTCTCTAGAGGCTTTCAAATATGATAGTGCATGCGTAAGGCCTCCTGTTTGAGGATCAGGATTTGAAAGAATGTTCATTGCTGAAACGAAAATTGGAGACGCATCCTCAAGCAAACCATTTTTCAGCATTTCAATAAGGTTATCGACTGTTTGTAATAGATAGTCTCTCTGCCTTTCAAGTCTGGCAATTCCAAGTCCGTCCAGCTTTTCTTTTAAAATTTGTTCGCAAGCTTTCTCCCGTATGAATTTTTTAAAAGTTGTGGCAAGAACTTCAGGATTAGCATTTAGTCTATCTCGAATCTGACTGACATCCTGACTGACAGGTTGCATGGTTCTTTCAAAGTCTTTCTGTGAGACCCCAGGGGACAAGAAAGCAAGTACAAATCCAATTATAGTCACTATGGCAGATATTAAAGAAATCCATGCAATTAACTTGCAGTTTCTATCCCACCACGTAATAGACATAGCAATTTTAACTTTACTGGAGTCAATCTCTAAAATATGCTGTCGCAAGCAATCCATGTTTTGCTTTCGATATCCGAAAATTCTTAACTTTCGCGCAACAATCAAGAGTTCGTCACGTGTCAAGGAAAGCAATCTGTCACATATTTCTTGTTCTATACCCAAGTGAAATCTCCGTTCGTATACTCAATAACGCAGGTCAGATGGATAGAAGGGTAACAAGTTGAGGTTTTCTCGACAAGTATATTCAAGTAACCCAACCTTTTAAGAACTTTTTACCTCTTCTGGTTGACATTCCTCCCATCTATATAGAGGCAGATAGTCAAAACAACAGGAGGAACACCATGCCAGAAGAGAACACTCTCGATTACGCATCTTTATGCGAGGAGCTTTCAGCCAGAGTAGCGGAGCTTGAGGCCCAGTTAGCAGAGGAACAGGATAAGAATGCAATCCTTGTCCAGCAGATCGTGGAAGCTGAGGACAATATCGCCAACCGTGAAGTCGAAGCTTACGCCGATGTCATTGATTCCGAGGATCAGCCGTATTGGCGTGAACGCCTTATCGAAAACCGTTCTGCCACGCTTGCCGTTTTGAATCGAATGAAAAACAAGAGCGGCGGAACCATTGAAAAGGAGTTTGTACCCGCAAAGGCCAGACCCCTTCACAACCGCACAGAGGCTCCAGATCCGTCCCCCCGTCAGGGTGAGGAGATGGCCCTTAAGATGCGTAACCGTGCTCAGGAGATCGTTAAGAAAGATGGCTGTGGCTATCTCGTTGCCTTCCGAAGAGCAGAAGCTGAATTTTCAACCCCTAAAGGAGAATAACAAACATGAGTAATCAATCAAACACACGGGTAGGTAAGTTTTCTGTGCTGGCAGGTGAGGACCTGACTGGCAAGGAGGGCTGTCTTGTAGAACTGACCCATGATACTGGCATTGCCGAGGTCAAGCTACCTGCGGCCAATACGGCCATAACCCCGTATATCCTTGATGAAGGAGCGGCGGACACCAAGCTTGTTCAGGTGACCCCCTTGGAACAAACCCGCAATGTGCGAATCCCATTGAAGGGAACTTGCAACCCAGGCGATCAGCTTGTATTGGCTGACGTAGGCACTGCCGCAGACAAGGGCAAGGTGCGAGTCATCCCTGCTAGCGCAGGAACCTATCGAGTAATCGCGATTGCCGAGGAAAAAGGTGTGGATGGCCAGCTTTTGCTTTGCCGTCCCGCCATGGTCGGTAACATCGTCATTTCTGGAACATAATCCAATAAAGGAGAACAATCATTATGAGTAGACTTTCAGATATCAGTGCAAGCCCCGTCCTTAAGCAGTTCGCCCAAGGCGCGGCTCAATCAAACATCATGCCAGTAGCTGACTTTCTGGCACCGACCGTTGAAGTTCCGACCTCCGTCGGACGCTTCAAGAAGTACACCGAAAAGAACCGCTTCCGCATCCCCCAGACTCTTAGAGCCATTGGTGGACGTGCGGCTGAGCTTTCCTTTGACGTGAGCGATGAATCCTACAACTGTAACCCCCACGCCTTAGACTACCCAGTGGACAACCTTGAACGCCTTGAGGCTGGTGAACTGGAAGACTGTCTGCGTGAAGGAGCGGTTGCCTGTGCTGAGGTTGCGGCTTTGGCCCATGAGAAGTCCGTCATCGATGCGGCCCTTGCCGCCATAGGCGCTGGGACATCAAAGACATGGAACAGCTCTGCTGATCCCGTCTCTGACCTTGACGATGCCATCCTGTCCGTGATCAAAGCGGCTAAGTATGGCTCACTCATGGGGGTCGGGGTGCTCTTTGGCACTTCTGCATGGAAGATCTTCAAGAATGCCGAGAAAGTCCGTGGACGCATCGTTGGTGGCCTTGGGAAGGGCGGTCTCGCTGTTCCTACGGAACCCATAGCTGGGAACCTCCTAATCGGTAACCCCGATGTACGGACCTCCTACATGGTCTATGACGATGCTCCTGAAGGCAAGACCGAGGATATCAAGTTCCTGCTTGATTCAGCGATCCTGATCTTTGCCCGTCGTGCAAATCCGACTCGCCGTGATCCGAGCTTCATGAAGACGTTCCGTTTAGCGGGACAATACATGGTGCCAGGCAGTTACGTCAGAGAGGACGGACGTGTCGAGGTGGCCAAGTTTGACTGGTCTGAGGATGTTCGTATTACCAATGCTTCTGCGGCGGTCCGTCTGAATATCAGCTAACCCTTGACTTGAATAGAACAGGCGTACCGATCCTTTCGAGGAGGTACGCCTTTTTTTGTATGGAGGATACTATGAATAGTGATTTAGATAACAGATGGAGTGATGCCGCCAGACAAGCGGCTCTATCCGTCAGACGGGCTAGGGCGATGATGGCGAACCCAAGGAAAGCTAACCCTGTGGTTAAGAAAGGTAAACAGGCACCTAAGCCCTCGGTTTATGCAGGAGCATCTCCCACATTCGATGAAAGGATGGGCAAACGCAACAACACTGAAATGAGCGTGTGGGTTCCTCCTCCAGATTCTCCCTACTGGAAGGATCCTAAATTTGTGGAGTCTTTCAATAAAGGTATTGCCGATCAGAATAAGAAGAAACTCCTAGCCGCTAACGCATTACCTAAACCCAACATCTTCTATTCGTCCACAGGTCCGAAAGGTCCTCTGGACAGGCAGACACCGCAAGGGATCCTGCGTTGGGACCCCAAGAACCCTGTTGATGCAAGCAAGCTGGGTTACAACATGGGCACTGGCAAGAAATACATGCCGCCAATGCCCCCACGAGGCAAAGGAGGGAAGAATATTCCTCGCGTTGAAACGGGGCGTGTCATCATCGGCGGCAAGCGGTATACGAGGGTTGGCAACATGCTGGTGCCTGATGAGAAAGCAGCCCCAGGCCAGATGACAAAGACTTATTACATGAAAGGGTAATGACCTATGCCAGAAGATCCGATCCCAGCACCTCAAGGAGATCCAGTCGTTCCACCTCCTGTTGAAGAGTGGATTGCGTACACGTATGACCGCTTCAATATCAGTTGGTCCCCCAACCGAATGCACCCGCTGATTCTTTCAGCCTCCAGCGCCTCCGATATTTGGAACGGCTATCATAATATGAAGATCGAATCCATTACCGAGATCGTCAATGCGGCTGTACTGGACTTCCGAGAAGCTTATGGTGCCGCCTTCGAGGAGGCGGCCAAAGACGACAAGACACTTGTTCCAACTTCATGCTTGGCCTATATCGATGCGACGGTGTTCTACAACATCGCATACCGTTTCGGCCTCTACTATTTAGACTCTGACGGCGTGACGAAAGAATACCTTACAGACTATTTCTATCAGGCTTGGAAAGATGCTTCTGTTTACCGCAGGGCCATTGCCAGTGCCCGCAGGATGTACCGAGAAGAGATCGGAGCGATACAGTCAGCCGACGGCACACCTGTTTATATCCCCAGAACAGAAGCGACAAGGAGGAGCTTATGAGCGAAGCCAACATCCACGAGATATTTACTTTGTTGAGACAGATCCAGTGTGACATAGCCTCAATCAAGACTCTATGTCCACACCACGAGAAAGAGATTGATGAGATCGGTACCCGACTCACCAAATGCGAAGAAGTCATCAACCGAGCCACTGGCATGTATGCCATCATTGCCTTTGTGGCTGGCATCATTGGCTCTTTTGTTGTGGGTATCGCCCTCTTTTTTATTACGGGAAAATAGCGTGAAACAAAATTTCTGTTTTAAAATGCAGATAGGGTAGTGGATCGACACAAGGCCCCAGCACAATCTCGCACGAAGCAGAACATGTTGTAACTGGTGTTGTAACTCGCCGAAATATCAGGTCTTTAAAATAGATAACCCCTTGTAGGACAAGGGGTTGAAAATATGGAGCGGGCGATGGGAATCGAACCCACGTGTGAAGCTTGGGAAGCTCCTATTCTGCCATTGAATTACGCCCGCAGAAATGTGGGGTAAGAGTATCAAAAGTGGATGCGCCTTGAAAAGCCTAAAAATAAAGTTTAAAAAAGATTATAATTCGGCTTGCAATCTATAGGCCTCTTTTGATAAATTTACGCCCTTCTTTTGCTCCCATCGTCTATCGGTTAGGACATTAGGTTTTCATCCTAGTAAGCGGAGTTCGACTCTCCGTGGGAGCGCCAATTTAGAACCGCAAGTGTATGCTTGCGGTTTTTTTGCTGATGGAAATGGAACTCTATTCATCTGGTTAGTTATCCGTTCTGCGGTACTGTACGGCGGGATCTACCGGAAGCAAGATAAATTGCATACCGCTTCTGTCAAATGTTTGGATACCGAACAGTTTCTGACAGAGGGCTTAGTCTTGATGGGAGATTCAGTGGAGGGGTTGTCGTGTTTTTCGGATTCAAAAATATTAGTGGCTCTTCAGAAGTTTGATCTCGTCACGCAAGGCTGCTGCGCGTTCAAATTCAAGATCGTGCGCGGCTTCCAGCATCTCGCGTTCAAGGTCGGCGATGACGGTCTGCACATTGTAGGCTTCCTGTGATTCAGCGACCATGCTGACTTCGATCTCTTCGGCCTCTTCATAAAGCTTCAGCGATTCATGGATCGCGCGTTTGACGCTTTGCGGTGTAATATTGTGCTCGGTATTGTAAGCCCGTTGCTTTTCGCGTCGCGTCTGTGTGATCGTCATCATCTGTTGCATGGCCGCGGTGATCTTGTCGGCATACAGAATCACGCGGCCATTGATATGGCGTGCGGTACGGCCTGCCGTCTGAATCAAAGATGTGGCGGAGCGAAGGAAGCCCTCCTTGTCTGCGTCCAACACGGCGACCAGCGCGACTTCTGGCAAGTCAAGGCCTTCGCGGAGCAAGTTGATGCCGATGAGGCAGTCGAAAGCGCCTTTGCGCAACCGCCCCAGGATGTCGACGCGTTTGATCGCATCAATGCCGCTGTGCAAATATTCCACACGGATACCAGTCTCATGTAAATAAGCTGTAAGATCTTCGGCTGTCCGCTTGGTGAGCGTGGTCACGAGGACGCGGTCGCCGTGTTCAGCGCACCGGCGGATCTCTTCCATGAGGTCGTCAATCTGGTTTGTCAGGGGCCTGACTTCAACGGGCGGATCCAGCAAGCCTGTCGGACGTATGACTTGTTCTGCAAACACGTCGCTCACCTGCTTCTCATAAACGCTGGGCGTGGCGGAGGCGAAGAGGATCGGGCCGACTTTGTTGAGGAACTCATTGAAGTTGAGCGGACGGTTGTCCTTGGCAGAGGGCAGACGGAAGCCGTAATCGACCAGCACTTGTTTGCGCGCCTGGTCGCCATTGAACATGGCGCGGATTTGCGGCAGGGTGACATGGGACTCGTCAATGATGGTCAGAAATTCGCCGTTGAAATAGTCGAGGAGGCAGGCAGGTGTCTCACCTGCTGCACGTCCGGCTAAGTGACGCGAATAGTTTTCAACGCCGCTGCAATAGCCCAGCTCGCGTAACATTTCAAGGTCGAATTCCGTGCGTTGCTTAAGGCGCTGCGCTTCGAGCAGCTTGCCCATGCTCTCCAACTCCTTGAGTCGCTCATCCAGTTCCGTACTGATGCGGTCAAGCGCCTGATTGACCTTCTCCTTCGGCATCACGAAATGTTTTGCAGGCGATATCACGGCGCGGAGCAGGGCTGGGTTCTCGGTCTTGCCGCTGATGGGATCGAAACGCTTGATCTCCTCGATTTCATCGCCGAAGAAGGAGACGCGGACGCCGGAGGTGTTGTAAGAGGGGAAGATGTCAACCGTGTCACCCCGCACACGGAAGGTGCCGGGTTGCGTCTCGTAATCGTTGCGCGTGTATTGGATGGCCACCAGCTCCTCCAGCATCTGGTCGCGCACGCAGGCCTGTCCGGGCTTGAGGTCCACAAGCATCTGCTTGTAGTCCTCTGGCGAGCCTAAGCCGTAAATACAGGAGACGGAGGCGATGATAATGACATCGCGCCGTCCCAGCAGCGAATTGGTCGCCCCGAGACGGTAGCGTTCGATCTCCTCGTTTACGGCGGAGTCCTTCTCAATGTACGTATCGGTTTGGGGAATATAGGCTTCCGGCTGATAGTAGTCGTAATAGCTGATGAAATATTCAACGGCGTGCGTTGGAAAGAAGGCTTTCAGTTCAGCGAACAGTTGGGCCGCGAGCGTCTTATTGTGAGAGACGATGAGCGCAGGGCGTCCCCATTCGCGGATGACATTCGCCATGGTGAAGGTTTTACCCGAGCCGGTGACGCCCTCCAGCGTGAGGCGAGTTGCGCCCGCATGAAGTCCCTCCACAAGCTTCTCGATCGCTTGCGGCTGGTCTCCTGTCGGCGCAAAGGGGGCTTCAATGGTAAAGGGGGAGGAACTCTTCATGTGTGCGTATTATACAGGATGCTGAAGCCTTCTGGCAAGAGTCTCGGGTATCTGTTTTAGAGGTTGACTATTTTGACGCACCCCGCATAATATAAAACTATTAATTATGAATCCTGTTTTTATGCGGCTCACCTCATGAAATTTCTGAGAACCCAACAAGAAGGCGCTGGGCAGGGCGCTGACGAGGAGAAAGCAATGAATCACATCAATCGCCAAATCTTAATCCGCACTGGGGCTTGCGTGACCGTCCTGCTCGCCTTGCAGACACTCACCTCCGCTGCGCAACATGCGCCTGCGGTCAAGCGGACCAACATTGTATTTGTACTCGCCGACCAATGGCGGGCCAAGGCGACGGGATATGAGAGCGACCCGAACGTCAAGACGCCCAACCTCGACAAACTGGCGAAGCGTGGCTTGAACTTCCGAAACACCGTGTCCGTCTGCCCGGTCTGCACTCCTTACCGCGCCTCGCTTCTGACCGGGCGCTTCCCGTCCTCCACGGGCATGTTCCTGAATGACCTCCACCTGCCGGACGAGGAACTCTGCATGGCCGAGATTTTCAAGTCCGCAGGTTACGCCACCGCCTACATCGGCAAATGGCATCTGGACGGCCAGGGCCGCGGCGCCTTCATCCCGCGCGAACGGCGTCAGGGCTGGGACTACTGGAAAGGCGCGGAGTGCGACCATAACTATAACCATTCCCATTACTACGAAGGGGATTCAGATGTGAAGAAATTCTGGCAAGGCTATGACGCCTACGACCAGACGCGCGATGCGCAGGCCTATCTCCGTTCCCAGGTCGCAACTGAAAAACCCTTTGTGCTGATGGTCGCCTATGGCACGCCGCACTTCCCGCATAACAGTGCTCCTGAAGAGATAAAGAAGCTCTATCCTCCGGAGTCCCTGCGGCTCGGGCCCAATGTCAAGGGCGATGAAAGCAAGATTCGCAAGGAACTGCAAGGGTATTATGCCCACTGCACCGCGCTGGACCGTTGCATCGGCGATCTGCTCGCCACCCTGGACGAGACAGGGCTGAACACGAACACGATCTTTGTTTTCACTGCTGACCACGGCGAAATGATGGGCTCGCATGGTATTGGTCCCTGCACCAAGCAGGTGGCGTGGGACGAGTCGGCACGCGTCCCCTTCCTCATGACCCTGCCGGGCAGCGTGCCCGCACGGACGATCGGAACGCCGCTGGCCACGCCGGACATTCTGCCGACCCTGCTGGGGCTGACGGGTGTCACGAAGCCAGCCACGCTTGAAGGAGAAGATCTCTCGGGCCTGATCAACGAGGGCTCTGAGCGTGACCGCGCGGCCTTGTATATGCAGGTGAGTCCGTTCACTGCGGCTACAGTCGCCTATCGTGCGATTCGTACGGCCTCGAATACCCTGATTCGCCAGAAAGAGGGGGCCACCCTTCTTTTCGACGATGCAAAAGACCCCTTTCAGATGGAGAATCTGGCAGACAAGCCGGCGTGCGCAGAGTTGCGAAAGAAGCTCGATGCCCAGTTGGATGCGGAGTTGAAACGTATTGGCGACGACTTCCCCACTGCCGATGAGGCGCTCCGACGCTGGGGACTGCCGTTCAAACCGGGGCAGTCCGCCCCTTACGGCGAACGACAGACCAAAGGCGAGAAACAGATCGTCTACACGCCAAAGAAGGTGAAGTAGCACGCCGACTGTGGAGTGCAGCAAATAGTCTGTTTTAAAGATTGACTATTTTCACCACCCCGCCACATAATGATTAACAATAATTTAAAGGGGAGAAACTTATGAAGCTGATGATGATATACGCCGTGTTACTGTTTATGGCCTGTTCGGGCATGGCGGCGAAGGTGCACGTGAAGGGCGACAATACACTGCTTTATAGCGTGTTGAAAGAGAATGCGCTGGTCAATCCGAATCGTAATTATACCTTTCAGAAGATTCCCCAAGAAGTGCTGGGACTGCAGTACACGCTGCATAACCATAAGGCAGCCTCTTCGATAACGCTGAATGTGAAAGAGGCCAGTGATATCTATATCTGTTTAATGGAGACAGAGCCAGGCTTAAAAATAGCACCGAAGGATCTCAAATTGGAGGGGGAGTGGCAGGAGGTCGGTTCAGCGACGGTTGAGGCCGGCGGAACATACGGTGGAGCTTTCTATAAGCGTGCGGTCAAGAAAGACGACCAACTGACGATACCCTCAATTAATAAGTGGGGAACTATTGTCATTGCCAAAGAGATTGAAGGACTTGCGGAATGCTGTACAGTGGCTGCGCCGCAGAAGGCGGCCCCCGACGCGAAGCAGGCTAAGAAAAAAGCGTCCGGTCCGCAGAGTCCCCTCTACCCTGGCGAGTTCGGTGTGCTTGCCAGCCAGATCCTGGATCGCCCGAATTGGAATAACGAGCGGCTGGCCAAGGAGAGTCTCCGGCAGGAGGCGCTGGTGCTGGACTCTGATAAGACGCCGGTCGACATCGTCCAGCGCAGGACAGCCGCGCTTATTGCGGATCTGCAGAAGAGGAATCGCAATCTGAAACTGCTCGATGAAGCCCAAACGCTGACTGCGTTGAAAAACGAAAACAAGCCGGATCTGACAATTGAGCAGCAGCAGGCGCTCTTTATGAAGGTGACTGCGCTGCGCCGGAAGGTCGCGTTCCGGAATCCTTTACTGGACTTTGACAAGATCCTTTTTGTAAAGCACAACAAACAGCGCGGCGGCGACAATCACATGGTGGACCAGTATCTCGGGTTCAACCAGGACCCCCAGGGCGGAGTGTTTATTTTGAATCATGCGTTTAGCGATAACGCCGAAGCGGTCAGCATCCTGAAGGATGCTGCTGTGACGAGCGGCCCGCTGAAGGATAAGGTTATTGATAACAAAGGCTCTTTCATGTCGCTGGAACTGGACTACGATGCCAAGAGCATCCTGTTTGCGTTTACGGAGGCACAGCGGGAGATCCCGAAAGACTTTGATCCGAAATCAATCACCGACAATCTGGAACGTCTGAAGAATGAGCACTTCCTGGAAAAGAAAGCCGGGCATAACCATTATCTCTGGCTGCCGGAGCGCGTTTGGCATGTCTTCCGGGCCGACTTGGACCCGGAGACCGGCGCAGCTCGTAATCTGAAGCAACTGACTTTTGGGCGCAATAATGATTTTGATCCGTGTTTCCTGCCGAGCGGGAGGATCGTGTTCATATCCGACCGCATCGGCGGTAATCAGCGGTGCGGTACGAGGCTCTGCTCGACCTACACGCTGCATGCCATGATGCCGGACGGCAGTGATGTTATGCCGTTGAGTTATCACGATACCAACGAGTGGCATCCGAGTGTTGACAATAACGGGATGATCATCTACTCGCGCTGGGATTATGTCGACCGCGACTCGGATATTGCGCATCATATCTGGCACTGTTTCCCGGATGGGCGCGATCCGCGCAGTTATCACGGAAACTGGCCGGAGACGCGGGAAATGCGGCCCTGGATGGAGCTTGCGAACAGGGCCATCCCGAACTCCCATAAATATGTGGGCGTTTCCACGCCGCACCATGGGCAGAATTATGGGTCGCTTGTGCTGATCGATCTCATGGAGAAGGACGACAAGGCGATGTCTCAGCTCAAGCGCATCACGCCGGAAGCCCATTTCCCAGAGTCTGAGAGTGCACCCGGGCATCCGCACAAAGCCGCCAGCGGCAGACACAATCCGAATGGCGAGTTCTATGGCCAACCCTGGCCGCTGAGCGAAGATTACTATCTCGCGGTCTATGATTCTGGCAAAAGCAACTATGGCCTCTATTTGATCGACAGTTTCGGTAACCGGGAACTGCTCTACCGTGACAACCAGATCGCGGCGCTCGATCCGATTCCGTTTAAGGCACGTCCGTGTCCGCCAGCGTTACCGATCAAGACGACACAAGCGAAGGCTGATAGCGTCACGGGCGAGGATCGCTCCGAGGGCGTTGTGACCATCATGAATATCTACGAGGGTGAATATGCGTTCCCTGAAGGGACGAAGATCAAAGAGCTGAGGATCGTGCATATTTTCTCCAAGCCGAACCTGACGATCAACGAGCCGAATATCGGTAAGGCGGCGCAGTCGCTGTGCCGCGGCGTGCTGGGGACGGTTCCTGTCGAAGAGGACGGCAGCGTGCATTTCAAGATGCCGACAGAGGTCCCAGTCTATTTTCAAGCGATTGATGAGAAGGGGCTCTGCGTGATGACGATGAGGTCGGAGACCTATCTGCATCCGGGCGAGACGATGGCCTGCGTGGGCTGTCATGAGGGCAAGAACACCTCGCCGAAAAACGCCGGCGGCAAGGCGCTGCTGGCGATGTCGCGTCCGCCGTCCAAGATCAAGCCGGAAGGAGAAGGGTCCTATCCGTTGACCTTCGCAAGGCTGGTCCAGCCGGTGCTGGACGCCAAGTGTGTCGCGTGCCACGCAAAAGGTGTTGACGGGAAGAAGGGGCCCAGTCTCAGCGGCACGAAGTTTGGATCGCATGGCTGGTCCGAATCCTTTGCGAAGTTGCAGGGCATGGCCTGGGGCAAAAGCGGCGGCAATGGTGCGATCAAGAGCAACGGACGTTCCTACTCGTTGCCGGCTCAGGATGGTGCGCGTGTTTCAAAGCTGTATCAGCTCCTAGCCAAAGGGCATCACGAGCTGCAGCTGACACCGGAAGAAATGAGACGCATCACGCTCTGGATCGACTGCAACAGCAATTTCTACGGCGCCTACACCGAGCCCGAGAAACAGGCGAAAGGGGAGGTTGTTAAACCGCTCTTGAGTCTTTCCCCGCATATCGCTTTTGAGAAGCTCGTCAGATGAGGAGTGAGAATTTCGTTTCTATGGAATGATGGAATATTGGAATGAGGGAATATCAGACTACGCCAAGGCTACGGCGTGACAGGTAGCTTCACCCTCCATTTTAATACAGCTCCGCAAGTTGGAGCAGGGCGAGACTTTGGAGAGCCGCCGCTTATCTTAGCGCCATTCTTGTCTGTCCACCTGTCGCAAAAAATGAACCTCCTCTTTCATGCGGGCGGGACGCCCACGCTCCCTTCTATTGCTGCCCTCAAAGGAGCGCGGGCATCTTGCCCGCCGGAGCCGGGACGGCTCCGCCACCTTATCCTCTGGGAACGCCGATGCCTGGCCACCGTTTTATCCGCCGTAGCGGAGCGTAGGAGGAAGCCTTGGCGTAGACGGGTCTGCGTGACTGGACGAGCAGACGCTCGTCCCTCCCTGTGTATAAATAGACCTTTTAGTGTAAATCCTTTTCGGCAGTGGTATTATTCGTTATCAACGCAATGTTCGAGCGTACAGTTGAGTTTCGAAAGTACAGCAAGAAATGTCGGCACGAAAAGAGCGGGGTATGTGGGAATCGGGTGACTTGTTTGAGCGTGGAGAAAACATTTGGCTCCAGAACGTGCCCATCTTCTCACTCTCCTGAGTTGGCTGAGTAAAACAGGTTCGACTCGCAATTGCCACGCTTCAAGCGGTTCTGGATCCCAGGAGAGTTCGAGCACCCAGAAGTCCATAACGTCATTTGGTTTTTCAAATGGTGAAGGAGGCTCGCCAGTTGTATTTTCTATCCGCAAGAGCGCATTTGTAACCAAGTGACTTTTAATTCGCTTTTTCATGATTATTCTCGATGAATGGCCAGGTTAAACGGATGTTACCCGCGGCGGCCCATGGCGGAGGTACGGTTCGGGCGATTGTTCGCTGTCTTCTTCATTTTGAACCATTTGTCAGTAAGAAAAGCCTTGGGGATGTCCTGCGCTATTGGATCATCAAAACCCATCTTGGCAAGAGTATCAAACCATTCGTCCCGCTTGCTATTGGGCAGGGCGGTTCCACACCAAGGACAATGCGTGATGCGACAGCTTGAAGTGCCACCATCATGGATCAGGATGCCGTATTCGTCGAACTTCGGGATATAGCTGATCAGGCAATCCGGACAGTCATGCCGATCTGGATGCCGTTTGCATATGTACTCGACAGCTCGCCGCATCTCCCTGCAACAATGCTTCATAAACTTATTACCTCAGCGAATGTATAATAGGCCTCAGTCTTTTGTAGGCAACAGTGCCAACAATTCTTGGATTGTTGCTCTTTTTGACGGACAAAGCAAGTGAAATGTAATGGGATTTTGAAACTTGAAATTTGAACAATAAAATGAGATTTGAACCAGCCGTCCTTATCTGATACAGTTATACACATAAACGAAATGGAACAAAAACGAATTTTTATTAAAAATGTGGGTAACGGATGTCTGAGTGGAGTGATAACATTGATGCGTTGATTCAGCATGTGACGCTGCTCAAGGAATTGGGCGAGCGGACGGTTGAATTGCCTGCTGGCTTTCTTGCGAAATGGGATGCTGCGTCGCCTGCTGCAAAGCAGGTTGCTCCTCAAGGCGCCCCGCTGTCGCGTCCAGCCCCGGGTGCGCAGTCCGGAAAACCAGCGCCCTTTGAAAAATTTAAGCTACCGGACTCAGTCGAGATTGAAGAGAATATCAAGCTGGTGTCGGGCGTTGTGCTCACAGCGGAGGGTCGCGAGCAGGCGCTGGCGAAAATGGCGGAGCGCATTCGTGTCTGCACGGAATGCCCCTTGCATGCGGGACGCACAAAGACTGTGATGGGGCAGGGCAACTCCAATTCGCCGGATGTGATGTTCATTGGCGAGGCGCCCGGCGAGGACGAAGATATTCAAGGCCTGGCGTTTGTCGGAGCAGCAGGCATGTTCCTGACGAAGATGATCAATGCCATGGGCTATCAGCGCGAGGATGTCTATATTGCGAACATCTGCAAGTGCCGTCCGCCCAACAACCGTCCACCGGAGCAGCATGAAATTCATAAATGCCTGCCCTTCTTACGCGAACAGATTAACATTATACGCCCGAAGGTCATTGTGCTCTTGGGCGGTACAGCCATCAAGGCCCTCTTGAACCAGGCCGGGGTCATGCGGATGCAGGGGCAGTGGACCGCCTACGAGAACATTCCGGTGATGCCGACCTATCATCCCTCCTATATCATCCGCTTTGAAAATAAGGGCGATGCAGAGGGGACGCGTGCAGCCAAGTTGCAAGTATGGGCTGCGCTGAAACTGGTCTTGGCCCGCTTAGGCAAGTCTGTACCAGCGCCCAAGAAATAGGTGCTCTTCACGGTTTGTCGAAAATTTCACCGCAAAAGCCGCAAATGTTGCGAGGCTATCTCATCCGCCTCACCCGTGAATACACGGACGGCGGAATGGATAGCCTCGCAGATGATTACTGATTCCATATCCATCAGCGAAAAACAAGTTTTTCGCTGATGGATATTTGATATTTTCCGCGCAAATGTTCGCTCCGCCGTCCATGTATTCATGGGTGAGGCGGGCGTGACATTTGCGCTCTTCTTCGCGGCTTTTGCGAAAAAGTATTCATTCTTAGCTTAGCACCTATTGGGTGTAACCGTGCCCTCCAACTTTAGGACACTGTAGAGCGTGAAGGCGAGAATGGCGGAAAAGAGGCTGTTAAAGCCAAGAGCCGCACTCAATGCCAAAAGCAATCCAAGGATGATCAATTCCCGTTGAGAGAGCGAGGGCATGGTGTTCAGTGCAACGCGCACCCGGTCTCCGCTGCTGGGCGTAAAGGTCAGGACCGAGCAGGTTGCTGTGGCCAACTGCAGGGGCAAAGGATGATCGGCAATCCAGACATGCGGCTGCTCAATAATCTCCTTTTCATTGCAACCAACAATTTCTATTTCCCCGTCGCGATTGAGTTGGAGCTGCGGATGGAAACGCAGATGCTGCGTCAGGGGCGCAAGGCGTAACTGGATCGGCCGCTGCAGGTGACGGACCTCGTTCAGGATTCGATTGAGGGCTTCGCACAGCGGCTCCGCATTCAGCGTATCCGGATCGAGGATCAGGAATCGTCTGTTCTCTGCAAGCTTGCCGGAGCGTATGACCCAGTCTGCAAGGCAAAGTCCCAGTGCTGCTGCAAAAAAGGAGAGCCCCTTCCCGTCGGAGATGAACCCGGCGAAGAGCAGGATGCAGATACTCAAAAGAAACTGTCTGGCGTGCTTCATGCTGAGCTACTCAGGTGAAAAAGGTGCCGAGATCCATGACCGGTACAATCTGTGCGCCTTGCCGTGCAGCGTCTTTGCAGAGGTCGCTGTCATTGCTGACCAGCAACACAGCCATATTGGGATCTGCAGCACGGAAGAATTTGATATTGTCGAGCAAGACTGCATCTGCGCGATGTTCGCCCTCGCCCCCGGAGTAGGTGACGCGGACATTGGCGGATGCTTGCGTGTCTGTCCGCTGGGGGCCGTCAAAGACGACCCAGACGCGGACTGCTGGATTGGGCGCAGTGACGCGAACGATGTCCGCGACCAGCTTGTTGCGCTTCTCCCCTTCGCTGGCGGCTGAGCCGCGTTGTGGATTGTAGCGCGTCGGGAGCCCGAAGAGCGCATTATGGCCGTCAACGAGGAGCATCAGGGGTTTCTGTCCAGCCAATGCGCGCCCCAAGAGGTTCACGGATGGTTTGCGGGCATCCTTCTCCTCCTCTGGCATGGCGACACCCATGGCCTCTAGTGCGGCGAAGCGCTTTCGGAACGCCTTCATGACGCGTCCCCGTGAATCGGGTTGCAGCAGTCCGGCGGATGTCAGCAGGTCTGGCAACGGACGCAAGGCGGGCAATGCGTTATCAGGTGCCGCATGTATCCGTTCAATCAGCATGTTCTCAATAGGCGATGCGGCCTCAGCAGAATAGAGGGCCCCGCGCAACTTCTCGATTTCAGATGAAAGCGTAGCCTCGATGCGTTTAAGTTCCGGTGATTGGCGGATCGCATGCTCTAGGGTCTGAATGATGCGAGCATGCATCTGTTCCAGGTCGGTCAGCCTCGTCTCCAGGGTCATGCGGTTGCCGGTGTGACGGTCGAGCTCAGCCTGGTGAGCCAAGGCTGCTTCCGCCTGCTTCAGCACATCGGCATACGGGTCGACGGCTTGGGCTTGCGCTTCCAATGCGCGTGCAGTGCCGAGCCAGCCGAAAAACTCTTTTGCTAAGGCAAGGTCGAGTGCGGCAGTCAGGCGTTCGTCGCGATTGGCAGTCTCTTTGTTGAGTGCCGCAACAAGCTTTTCAGTCTCGGCATTTTTTTGGCGGAGGGTCTTCTCTGCTTCGTCCAGCTTCTCTTTCGTCGAGCCGAGTTGCGTCTCAGCGGTCTTGAGCTGACGTAAAAGGCCGGCGAGTTTATCGTCCACGCCCCGCAGACGGCGGTTCTGTTCGCTGAGGTCGCGGATGCGCAGATCGAGCTGCTCCTTTTGAGCGCGCCAGGCCTCTTGTGTGACGGGAAGGCCATCGGAGGCCGAGGCCCCCAGCAATTCGGTTAAGGGCTCGAAGATGTCGCGCAATTGTTTGAGGGAGTCTTCAGGCACGAGGGCGAGAAAAGGGGACTCTTCTTTCAGCCATGCGTCAGCCTTCTCCCGGATTTCGGCGCGGGCATCCAGGAGCAATGCAACGAGAAAGGTGTTCGCACTGGTTAATGCGACAAAGGCATGGCGGTTGTCGCAGATGACATCGGGCGGCAGGAGGTCGGCCAGTGAAGCCATGCGCGAGCGTTTGGCAAGGTGCTTGCGAAGTATTTCGGAGATAGGCTGGGACCCTGTGACCAGTTGGCGGAGGCGCGTCCGGATGATTGGCGGCTTACTGTTGCGGAAGCCGCCAGTCTGGAAGGCAGGTTCCATGGCCGCCAGCATCGCGAGATCGCCATCTGACAGGCAATCAACCAATCGGTTTAATTCCTTCTCACAGTCTGGGGGTAGAGGTGTTGAGCAAATAGACATAAAATAGTTGTAGTATCTGGTTTAACTCATATTCGGGAACACGTCGGCCTGAGAGAGGAAAATCTGCGATTTGCTGTGATCGTTTTGTCAGGCGGTCAACCAGATTTTTGGCATATTCGGGAGAAATCTGGGCAACATAGCTGTAAATAGCATCAAGATGGTTTTCTGCTGTTTGTGTCCAGTGAATCCTCATGCCGGCAAACCGTATTTTTCGCGCACCTCATGGACATCGCGGGTTCTGCCTTCCCTGCTGTCCGAAAGACCGCTTTCAATTGCCTCTCGCACATAAATTTCATGCATCAGGTCATCCCATGTTGCATTCTGGGGCATCTGATCCACGAGCCTATGCGCTTCTCTCTTTTCCATCACCATTGGCATATTCCAACCTCCGAATTGTGATTAATCGTACCAGATCATGTCGCTGAAATCAACTCTTCCACCACACACAAGAACCTTCATGACCTGCATCTCAAGGTTGACAGATCGATGTCCAAAGGCACTTTGCCTTTGTAGGATTTCAAAGCTTGAAGTCGACTCCGTCTAACGAGATCTTCGAGCGCGGCAATGATGACTGCTGTCTTTGTTTTCTGCTTGGAAACCTTCATGGCGTTCCTAACAAGGTCTTCGGGCAAATCAAGTGTGGTTCTCATATCCTGCTATCCTGTATGCACGACTCACTTTTTGTGCCTAAATGATATAGCATGATGAGCTGGCTTGTCCATATCAAATTCTGTTGTTAAGCCCGCCAAGTTTATGTTTTGATTGCCGGACATTGCGTTTCTCCAGAAGCGAGCGTGCAAGACGCATGAAGCGACCGCTGGTCCGCATTTTCATTATTTAGGTTTGATCATCTGGAATCTCATGAAACCGATCTGTGTGAAAGCCTACAAGGATCTTTCCTGTCTTTACATCCGAAACGACGCAATGTCCAGGCATATTCGGAATTTCACCAAGGAATATCAGATGAGCGCACTTCTTAATAGCACCCTGTTTTTCACCGGGATATGCTTCGTATTGAACCAAGGCATATTGCCGCAGCGATTTTGTCTTTTGTTTTCTTTTCATGAGCATTCTCTTGTGCGAACGTCTAATGGAGGTCCGTTGTCTTTTACTGGTAATCGAGCCAAGATTGGCTTCATTATTACTGCTTGGGATTGCAGAAGCAAGGGAAATGTTTGGAGAAATGCGCGAATTCGAGAATGCGGGAATGTGCGAATGGATGAGAGAGGCAAGTGCCCAACCTGGTGAGCCGCTGAGGTAGCGCGCAGCGCGCAGGTAGGGCGACGTTCTCTGAACGCGCCGCGGCAGGGTCGGAGACCCATGCCCTACCTTTTTGCAGTGTGCATATTGGGAGGGACGAGCGCCTGGGCGCCGGATGTTCATGCGACCACACAGTGATCGCATGGATGTGATTAAAAAACTGCTTCATCCCAGCAGCCACTCTTGAATGTGGGAGGTCAGCTCAAGGTAGGAGGTGGCGTGGAGCGGGGTGGAGGAGATGAGGGCCACATCGCAATCGGTGTCTGCTCGGCCATGCGTGCCTTTGATTTTTGAGGTATCCATGCTGACCTGGAAGGGTGTGCGGCCAAAGAAGAGTTCGCACGGGTCATATCCGGGTTTGTTGTGGATATCCACATGCGTAGCATAATCAGGCGCTTCATGCTTATCCGTCCACCACGGATAGGCGAACCAGGCGCCCTTCTTCGCCACCAGGAATAGATCACCGGCGCGTGGATGTGCGATACCCATGGCCTGTTGCGCAGATGCGTCAAGGACCTGGTCAACACCTGGCAAGGCGGTCAGCACTGCTTTGACCTGGGCTAAAGCGGATGTGTCAAAGAGATGCACCATTGCCACTTGATGATCCACAACGGCGAAGGCCTTGCTCGTATAATAATCAGGATAGGCCATCCGTTTGATCTGGCGTGTTGCAAAGAGTCCTGCGTCACGAAGAGCGCGATTCGGGAAGATGGCGCTGTCCGTGACCGGTGTAATGGCATAGTCGCCGACAATGACGATCTCGTATCCGTTTACCTCTGCTGCTGTCGAGAGGATTGAGAGGTCGTGCTTGACTGCCTGATAGGCAGCTGCACTGCGGGGATGATCCGGACCGAAGCGCTGAAGGTCGTAATCGAGTCCCGGCAGATAGGTCATCAGCAGATCAGGCGCATCAGGTTCACGCAGATAAGCTGCGACAGCCTCTGCGATAAAACGCGAACTCTTGACAGAGGCGAGCGGACCCCAGTAGTGGTGCAACTTAAAGGGACGTCGCACGATTTTCTGTAAGCGCGGATAGAGGGTGTCGGGCTTGCTGTAGCAGGACATGATCATGCCGCCGCCATGCGTGTGAATGGGGGCGGGAGAGATGATGGCATCTGCGGATTCGCCCAGACTTTGCTGGACGAAAAGAAGACCGACTGTCCCGCCCCGCGCTTGGAAGGGTTCCCAGAAGCGCTGGCCCGCAATGAGGGCTGACGACTGCTCCCAGAAGAGCGGCTTGCGGAGAGTGGTATCAAAGAATCCATTCGCGACCATGCCGTGCTGCGCTGGCGCAGTTCCTGTGCGCAAGGAGGCCTGCGCGGTACAGGTCAATGCAGGGAAGAGGGACTTTAAGGCAGAGGGTGTCCTGGCTGAAGGCGAACCCTGTTTGAGTACGAAATCATAACCGAAGCCAGCGACCTGTATGACGAGGAGTTTCTTCATGGCGCAAGCACCTCATCGTGGTGGATGAGTTTAATGGTCTTCCAGGCACCCTTTTTCCAGCGCAGCCAGATGCCGCTTGTAAAGAGGCAGACATAGAGGGCCAGCCACAACCAGAGCGTGAGGATGCTTTGTCCGCTCCAGACGATAAAGATTGAGCCCGGGACGAAAAAGCCCCAACTCCAGAGCGCCATGTAGATGAGGACAAAGCGCGTATCTCCAGCACCCTTCAAGCCGCCGACAAGGATGATGCTGATGCTGTCAAAAAAGCCCCAGATGGTCATCATGATGAGCATCAGACGTCCAGTGGCCAGCAAGTCCTGAGCTGAAAAAACAGCATCCTTCGGATTAAAGAGCGCAATATAGACCTGCGGAAACAGGATGAAGGTGCTGCCGATCAAGGCCATGTAGAAGAGCCCCATCCGCATGGCGGTGAAGCCGGCCTTTTCTGCGGCCTCGCTGTTGCGGGCGCCTTGGTGTTGGCCCACGACTGCGGCGGCGGCCCAACTCAGCCCGAGCAGCGGCGCGAAGGCAAGGTGGTTGATGCTGAAGGCGATATTGCTGGCTGCAAGGGCGAGGTTTCCCATGCGGCCTGTCAAAATAACGAAGAGCGAAAAGGAGCCGAGGTCGAGCAGGATCTGCAGTCCGGTCGGTGTGCCGAAGCGCAACATCCGCGTCAGGAGGGCGAGGTCGGGCTTCCAGATCAGCCAGCGGATATTTGTGGCGGAGAGCGCGGCCTCCGTCTTCATGTCAACATAGTCCTGCACGGCATTCGCACGGAAGAAGACGACCAGTTGAATGGCCAGGGTGACAAACGCTGAAAAGGCCGTCGCATACGCTGCGCCGCGTATGCCGAGTTCCGGAAAGCCCCAGACGCCAAAGATCAACGCATAGTCGAGGACGATATTGATGAGGCATCCAATGATGCTGGCGATGAGATTGATTTTTGTCCGCCCGATGCCCATGAAGTATCCGCTGGCCGCAGCATTTAAAGGGACAACGACACCGGTTACCATTAAAATAATGAAATAGGATTTTTCCGCTGCAAAGACCTCTGGCGCGTGTCCGCCCAGGGACATCAGCCAGATGCCTACTGGGATGAGTGCGAGGATGATGGGCCAGGTGGCGAGCGCGAGCCAAAGTCCCTGGATGGTTGCATGTACACAGTGGCCAGGCTTCTTTGCTCCGTGGTACTGTGCCGCGAAGGTGCCGGAATAACCTGCGATGGACTGAAAGAGGCAGATCAGCGTGTGCGCAAGAATGCCGGCAGGCAAGGCCGCCTGAAGGCTGATGCTGCCATAACGAGCCAGGAAGACGCGATCCGTGAATTGCATGATCGTCAGGGCGCCCATGCTCAGGATGAGCGGCATGGCGATACGCCACATTTCACGGTAGCCGCCCGGGGTCACGGCAGGTTGGCTATATTCTTTGCTTTTCATGAGCCCAGAGGGTTTCTTTTACAAGGTTCTCTACAACGCTTGCTGCTTTCAATTCAGGAGGCAGCACATCAAAGGTGTAGGTCTCGATTTCCATGGGATAGTTCTTTTCTGATGCGGTACGGAAGAAGGCGGGGGTGAGCTCATCATGCGTTGAGCCCAAGACATCGTTGCCGTCCCAGAAGAGCGGTACATGGAAATGGGTGCGCAATTCCGCTCCCTCATGTTGTGCGGCATCGGCGAGAGTCTCTGCGGTCAAGTCCGGGTAATGGATGATCTTGCCGCGCGGCAAGCGGATGCGGGTCTGGTGCAAGTAGACCGGTTCGATAAACGCGCGTAAGGACTCCAGCGATTGAGGGGTGACCGTTGCGCGAATGGCTGCGCTGAGTTGAATGCGTGCAACCGTGATCTCGGCGTGCTCGATGCGTTTGAGCGCTGTCAGGGGTTCCTCAAATGCCAGCGCGAAGTGGCAGGTGTCGAAACAGATGCCGACATGCCGGCGCAGAAGCGCCTCGGCCTCTTCTGGCGTGCGCTTCTGGTTCGCCGAGAGCCAGCGCCGGCCCTCTAAAAGAAGCTCGCTTTCGAACCAGGCGATAAAGCTGTGGGTGTCTTCCAGCAGGCAGTCAGGTTCGGGTTCAACGGCGAGGACAATCTCCTTGCCCTGTTCTGTGCGTATTTCGTCCAGGAGGCAGGCCAGGACAATAATCTGACGGACGAACGCGATTCGCTTTTGTTCTGTTGGCACTGGATTCTGATAGGCCAGGGGGAGCGTGGAGATGCTTCCCTTGCCGTTCTCTGGAAGGATGTCCGCAAGGATGAGCGCGAGTCTGGCGGTGTACTCCAGCCGTTCCTGCATGGACCAGTCGGGCAGATAGACAGAGGTCTTGACTGGCAAGTCATGGAACGTGCCAAAAGGAAATCCGTTAATCATGGAGGAGACAAGGCCTCGTTGCGTGAGGAAATCCGCAAACGCTTGACGCTTGTTCGGGGCTGCCAGCTCTTGGGCCGCAGTGGAGGCGAGCCGCAACCCCAAGGGATACAAGGCGTCAGGCAGGAGGCGCGTCTTGACGGCACAGGCATGTTGGTCTATCGCCTGATAGACCTCATCGAGCCGTTCGCCGCGGTGAATATTGAGACAGTAGGGGAGCATGTGGGAAGTGCGTTAGTGCGTTAGTGTGTGAGTGCGTGAGTTAATTTGGGATGATGGAACGTTGGAATGGTGGAATGATGGGGTGACGCCTTCGTTAAAGCTACGGCGGCCATGGAGGGCAGTCGGCAGTAGCAGTGGGCAGTGCCAAGTTTCGAGTTTCAAGTTTCCAGTTTCATTATTCCAGTATTCCAACATTCCAATATTCCTTCTCAAATAATTGTTAGAGGGTGATGATGTCGGAGGGGGCGGGGGTGAGGTTCTCCATGCCGTTGGCTGTGACGAGGAGGGTGTCTTCAACGCCGACTGCGCCAGAGCCAGGGATGACGAACTTGGGTTCGAGTGCGATGGTCATGCCTTCAGCCATGATGTCCTTGGAGCGCGCCCCGAGAATGGGAAGTTCATTGATGACAATGCCTGTCCCATGTCCGACGAACTTCGCCTTCTGCTGGGTGCCCATAAAATAATCTGAGAAGCCGGCCTTTTCCGCCATCTGGAGGGCGAGGTTGTAGAGGTCTTCAGCAGGGGTGCCAGGCTTGCCTGCCTCCATGATGGCGCTTCGGATGTCGATGGAAACCTGGTGCGCATCATAAGCCTTTTGCGCAAGTTTTCCAATGGCATACACGCGCGAGCAATCGGTGATGTAGCCGTAGAAATTGCCTGCGATGTCCACCAGGACCGCCATGCCCTCTTCCATCTTGATGCCGCTTTGTCCAACAGGGAGGGAGGGATTGAGGCCTGCCCCGCCGAGCGCGAAGTCGTAGGGGGAGCAGGCACCGGCATTGTCGCCGGCCAAGATGGTTCCCATGAAGGCCTCCATGGTCGAGCCTGCGATACGGAACTGGCCGAGGTTGCCGGCCTTAAGCATGACGTGGTACATTTCGACAGCCCACGCATGGTCGGTCATGCCAGGTTCGTAAACCGAAGGGAAGAGCGAGATGACATCGGCATGGCGTTGTCCGGTCTTCTTCATGACGCGCACTTCGTAGGGGGACTTCACCATGCGGCATTGGCGGAGGAGCGCGGAGCCGTTGCCGGTGACTGCGCCAGGGAATACGGCAGCGAGGCGAGACCATTCGCTATAGGACAGTTCATCATTTTCGATGAGCACGCGCGCCGGCATCGGGATGCCGACCTCCGCGAGCAGTTCAGGGATCTGTTCCATCTTGCGCATCTCGCGCACGCGTTCGCCTTTCAGTCCGACTGGGCGACGGACGCAAAACAGGGGCGCGCCTTCTGCAAGGATGATTGCATGGCCCATGAAGATACGGCCGGAGACATAATAAAGGTTTACGTTTGAACTGATCACGAGAGCATCCGCTCCTGCTGCTTTGAGATGCGCTTGCAGGTGTACCCAGCGATAGGTCAGGTCATCCATCAATTCGGGGGTGGTTTGATTAAACATAGTGGCAAAGAGTATATGCTTTTCGAGGGTGTTTGTAAATTCAGAGTCACAACGAGAATCAAAAAAAGCATGATTGGCCAATATCGCCTTCTGGCTATCATTGAGAAACAAAGTTATTTAAGCCATACCTTCACACTTCATGAAGTGTGGAGGTATGATTTTGTCACAATCCGTTTGAGTTCTTTTGCAAGTATGGTTGGAGGGGTGCCCAGATAATAGCGTTCATCGTCGGAGAGCGAGACAACATTGCGCCTTAGGAGCTTATTAATATGCCTTAGCAAAGCCGATTCAGAGATATGCAACTCGTGTTGCATATCACATAGCCGGACTGATCCTTTCGAAGCGATGAAGTTCACAATCGTGATCCGGCGCACATGCGTATACGCCGTTAAGGCAGCTATCTGCTCTTTATAATCTTTCTTCGCATACTTTAGAGACGCAACAACGCCTTGGAGTAAAATCGATGAGAAGGGAATTGCGGGGTCTGGGTAAAGATCAAAATAGGCATAGCGCCCTTTTTGTGTTTCCCTGCATAGGCCTCGAGCTGTTATCTGGCGTGTGTATTGACTGCAGGAGGGCAGGGACATTTTGCACACTGTTGCCAGTTGCGTTAACGTTAGAGGCTCCTTGCAGGAGAGGTGTTGAATAATATTTAAGCGCCGTGCATTTGCCAGCATTCTACACGTACGCCATAATGTTGGATTTAAGTCGCCTGTCATTCTTACTACCTCCACACTTCATGAAGTGTGGAGGTATAATAAATCATCGAGGGTTGTCTTTTCAAGTCCAAATAGGAGCAGGGGGATGAAAAAACAATACTCTGAGATATCAGGGGTAAAACAGAATGAAAAAAGACCGACGGGTTGAAGCCCGTCGGTCTTTTTGAGTACGCTGATGCGTGAGCGGATTACTTCGTCAGTGCAACGCGGAGGGCGTCGACCTGGCCGGCGGAGCCGAGCAGGATGTTCTTCGCTGCGATGAACTTCGCATATTCCGGAATGAAGACCTTGCCCGGATCGCGGAGGTCAAACTTCTCAGGATTGTCGCGGAAGAATTCGCGGTGTACGCGGCACCACACCAGACGGCCATCAGTGTCGATGTTGATCTTGGTGACGCCGAGCTTGGCTGCGCCCAGGAACTGGCGAGCGTCAACGCCGGATGCGCCCTTGATGTTGCCGCCGGCTGCGTTGATGCGGTCGACTTCCTCTTTCGGGACCGAGGAGGAGCCGTGCATCACCAGCGGGAAGCCAGGCAGGCGCTTCTGGATCTCTTCGAGGATGTCGAAGCGGAGCTTCTGGTCGCCATGGAACTTGAAGGCACCATGGGAGGTGCCGATTGCGCACGCGAGGGAGTCGCATCCGGTCTGCTTGACGAAATATTCAGCCTCTTCCGGCTTGGTGTAGACATGGTCGGCTGCATGGACATCTTCTTCGATACCCTTGAGCAAGCCGAGTTCAGCTTCGACAACGAGACCCTTTGCATGGGCTGCGTCAACGACGCGCTTGGTGATCTCGATGTTCTTCTCGAGGGGCTCATGGGACGCGTCGATCATGACTGAGCTGTAAACGCCCGAGTTGATGCAGTCCATGCAGGTGACTTCATCACCATGGTCCAGATGCACGGCGAAAATGGCTTGGGGGAAGATCTTGTCAGCGGTGGTCATCATGGTTTCGAGCATCAGCTTGTGGCTGTAGGTGCGAGCGCCCTTGGAAAGCTGAACGATGAAGGGGGCTTTGCTGTCTACGTTGCCCTTGAAGAGACCCATGGTCTGCTCGAGGTTATTGATGTTATAGGCGCCAATGGCATACTTGCCGTATGCATGCTGGAAGAGTTCCTTTGTGGTAACGATCATGGTCTTTGCTCCTGTTAATCCGGTTGCGGACGTATTACCCTAGTAAATGTCCCCATTGCCGTGAAAAGAAGGCAATCAGTATACGAAAGGAGGGGAGGATGAGCAAGCCCAAAGAACAGCCCAAAGAAAAGTCGTTCCCGATTTCGGTTATTCTTTACGGACATCCACGCGTTTGCCGCTGCCGCGCTCGTATGGAGGAGGGCTGACGTAGGCCTGCCCGTCGTCCGGGGGAGGCGTGCGCGTTGTGCGTCCGAAGAAGGGAAAGCCGAAGGGGGAAAAGGGGTTTCCGTTGCTGTATCCTTCCTGGGCCAGCACCATCTGATACTCCTGTTCTGCTGCCCGAAAAATGAAGAAGGCGATAAGCAGACGGATAAACATGTAGCCTTCAATTTTGCCGGTAACCGCTGAATAAACAACGCTCAGCGCCATGAGAATGGCCACAAAACGTCCGATGCGTGAAGCAATCCAGGTCGCCTTGACCCTCGTCATAAAAAACTGCTGGAGGAAGGCCCGCAGGATGCGACCGCCATCCATCGGAAAGGCCGGAAGCAAATTGAAAACAAAGAGGAAGAGGTTCACCCCCCCGACCTTTATAAGAACAAATTCGTTTATCATGCCCGGCTTATAAACGAGCACTCCATTGGCATCAAGACGAAGTCCAGCAAAGAGGAATCCTCCTATGGCGAGCAAAAGACTGACGAGTGGTCCAGCAAGTGCCATGAGCAGCTCCTGCCATGCCTTACGCGGCATGGAGAGCATGGTGGCGCATCCGCCGATCATCATAAGGGTGATGTCTCTGACGCGACATCCGAACGCCATGGCGACGAGGCTGTGCCCCAGTTCGTGCAGTAAAATGGAAACCAGCAGGACGAGTCCAAACGCGAGTGCATAGAATGGATCGCTTTCACCCCTTGCCAGAATAAAGATCAGGATAAAGAGCGAGAGATCGGCCTTGATGGGGATTCCGAAGACGGTGAAGAGTTGGTAGGTAGTTTTGATCATAAGGTTGTGATGAGTAATGAAGCGTTGCCTGTAAGGGTGAATTTCTGCGCCGCCGCAGGGATGAGGCAACTCATGCCCTTGGTGAGTTGCGCGGTTTCGCCACCTGCTTCGACGGAGACGTTGCCGTCTTCGACAAAGAGTGCGGTAAAGGATGTGCCGTCGTGTGCTACGGATGTACTCCCCGCCAATGTAAGCTTCCCGACTTGAAAGAATGTGCAGGAGACCAAGGATTGGTATCCATCCATTCCAGCATTTACGCATTCGCGCATTCGCGCATTCCCATCCCCGTTCTTCCAGTCGATCGTCTTGAAGCTCTCTTCGATATGAAGCGGACGCGGCTTGCCATCCGCGCCGACGCGGTTCCAGTCGTAGAGCCGATAGGTGGTGTTGGAGTTTTGCTGGACTTCGTAGATCAGGCAGCCGTCGCCGATCGCATGGACGAGTCCGCCGGGGATGAAGATGGCGTCGCCTGGATTGACCCGCACTTCCGTCAGACATTTGTCTGCCGTGCCATCAGCCAGCGCGGCGCGCAGCATTTCAGGTGTTGTTCCTGCGCGGAGTCCTGCATATAGGCTTGAACCTTGAAGGCGGTCGAGGACGTACCACATTTCCGTCTTGGGCTCGCCGTGGGTGAGCGCCGCATTGGCGTTGTTCGGGTGGACCTGCACGCTGAGCTTATCGCGGGCGTCAATGAGTTTGAAGAGCAAGGGAAAACGTGCGGGGTCAGGTGTCTTTGTCCCCATGAGTGCTACACCGAACTCAGTGGCCAAGTCAGGGAGTGAACGCCCGGCATACTTGCCCTGAGAAACAATGCTGGTTCCGTCCGGATGGGCAGAGATTTCCCATGATTCGGCACAGGGGGTTGGCGTTCCCGTGCGATGGAAATGGGTGGAGAGGCGGTCGCCTCCCCAGATATAGTCTTTGTAGACGGGGTTAAATGTCAGGGGTGTCTTCATGGGATCAATTCTTGAGATTATCCTGAGTGCATCAGGTGGCGGAAAGAGGATAAATAATAACACATGCTGGCCACCAGGTAAAGACCCGCCACGAAAAAACAGGAAAAAGGCGATTGCGTTTTTTAGAAAGAAGAGTAATATTCTAAACACTGTAAGGAGGATTACACATGCAGAAAATATCGTGTGCTGCCATGGCGGCGTGTGCGCTTGTCGCGTCGGCGGCTGAGCCGGTCTTTAAGACAGGCGTCAAGCTGAACGTCGGAGACAAACCGATAGCCTTCGAGGTCGGACATCTTGTTCCGGCTGTGGCAGATTGGAATGGCGACGGGAAGAAGGATCTGGTCGTTGGCCATTTCATGGGCAAAGACGGGAACATGAAGCTGTTCATCAACACCGGAACAGATGCGGCTCCTCTGTTTGTGAAGGAACAATCTCTATTGGCTGACAATAGGCCTATACGTCTGGATGCTGGCTGATGTGTAGGAGCTTATCCACAGGTTGTGGATTGGAATAATGACGGCAAGCTGGATTTGCTCTCCGGCGACAGTAATGGAAAAGTTTGGATATTCATCAACAAAGGAACGCGTAACGAACCTCTCCTTGAAACAGGGGTTCAAGTGGATGCTGCAGGTACACCTATTGTAGGTGAGCGCACAGAATACGAGAGGGACTCGAAGGGACAATATCATGCCAAGCCCTCTACCTCCAAAAAGATCAGCGGTGTTTATTCCAAACTGCATTTTGCCGATTGGAATGGAGATGGCTTGAAAGACCTGTTGATTGGTCAAGACGGCCCGACGCGCGATCTGATTGTCTGGTATAAAAACATCGGAACCAAAGAAGCCCCGAAGTTTGAGGCTCCCAAACCGATAGTCTTGCCAGCCTCGAACGTGAGTATGTCGCGCTTGTCCCCGTATCTGATCGACTGGGATAGGGACGGAAAGGTGGATCTGCTCTGCGGTGCGGAATCATCGCCGAAGATTCTCTTCTTCCGAAATAGCGGGACTGCTGAGGCTCCGAAACTGGAGGCGGCAAAACCTGTCGAAGTGAAAGGGGATGGCTTTGAAAAAGGCTATCGTAATCGATTTGATGTTGCAGACTGGAATAACGATGGCAAATTAGACCTGCTGGTCGGTAATATCAGTAGCGAAGACAGGAAGAGCACAGGCAACGTCTGGCTGTTTCTGCAGGAGTAGTGGGTGAGTTAGCGAAAACGGAATACGTGTCAGTGCGTGACAATATAACGCGCTGACACGTATTATTATTTTGTGGAAGTCTCTGCCTTGACCCATTCCCAGGAGGTCAGTTGATAGGGGTCAGGGTTGCGCCAGGCCTGCCACCAGACAATGGCTTTCGCGGTCTTCTCTTTGCCATTCAGCTTGACCTTGAGTTCAAGCTTGTAATTCATCCCTGCGACAACCTGCGTTTCTGCGCTGAGGATAGAGACCAATTCACACTTTTCAGTTTTCTCTTTTCCTTTTTTAGCAGCCTTCTCGTGGGCCTGAACCGCAAAAGTGGCGACAGCGATGGTATCCTTGTTTGTGACGCACGTGGGCGAGTAGCCGCCACACTTAGGTTCCTTTTCTGCTCGAACAGGAGATGCGCATGCGAGTGCAAGCAGAACGCAGAGTGTCAGTGTATTGTATTTCATGGAGTGCTCCTTTGTTTTGTGTTACGCAACGATGATGAAAATGGAGATGAGAACAAGGACTGCCGCGGAACAGTAGGGGAGGATGCGGGAGAGTTTGGCGGACCGCTGGATATAGCCGCCAATAAATCCGGAGAAGAGTCCGACAAGCGTAAACCAGAAGAAACCTTGTGCCGTGAAGAGCAGGCCGAGTGTGGCAAGTTGGACAGGGACGGAGATGCTGGACGTGTGATTCACAAACTGAGGCAGGAAGGCGATGAAGAAGAGCGCGACCTTGGGGTTCAGCAGGTTCATGAGCACGCCGCGCTGAAAGGCGGTGCGGAACGTCGCAGCTTCTGGCTGCACGGTGAGCGTCACGGCGGAGCGCACCGTCTTGTAGGCGAGATAGAGAAGATAGCTGGCGCCAAAAATTTTAATCGCGATAAAGATGCGCGGCTCAGCCATGCAGAGCGCAGAGACGCCCAGCGCGACAGCCAGCGTATGTGCGAAACATCCGCTGCACATGCCCCAGGCTGTTGCCAGCGCGATTTTACGTCCCTGCTCCATGCCTTTGGCCAGCACAAAGAGAATATCCGGTCCCGGTGAAAGTGTGAGCAGGGCTGCTGCCAGCAGGAATTGGAGGAAGGTGTTCATGGGTTCAGGGACCAGCCTTCATCACCGTGATAGATCATGCGCTTGGTCATGCCGCCATCTACGGTGATGTTCTCAGCATTGATGAAGCCAGAATCCTGTGAACAGAGGAACTGCACAACACGAGCGATGTCCTGCGGTTCGCCGATGCGCTGGGAAGGATGCTGGAGCTTGTCCGCAGCAGATACAGGTGCGATAGCTTGCTCAGTGCCTTGCCAGGCGCGGGTATCAACCCATCCCGGGGCGACGCTGTTCACGCGGGCGATGCCAGTCAGGCTCATGGCGAGTCCATGGGTAAGCGCCGTGATGCCGCCCTTGGCCGCGGTATAGCTTTCAGTGTCGCGTTGCGACATGAAGGCGCGCGTTGAAGAGATGTTCACGATGCTTGCGCCCGGGTTAAAGTGCTTCAGGAAGAGCATCGAAAGATAATAGGGCGCAGTCACGCCGACATGCAGAATCTCATTGAAGGCTTCATACGAGCACTGGCTCAGGATGCCGCCATTGCTGAAGCAGGCATTGTTGATGAGAAAGTCGATGGTTCCGAATTTTGCGATCACGGCGTGAGCAAAACGTTCAAGGTCCTCCTGCTTAGCCGCATCGCCTTGAACGAAGAGATGGGTGTCGGAAGCGGCTGGCTCTTTGTCAAAGATAGCGACAGATGCGCCTTGAGCGGCGAACATTTCAACGAGGCAGCGTCCGATACCCTTGGAGCCGCCAGTCACAACAGCCACTTTGCCTTCAAATATCATAAAAAAAGACTCTGTTGAGATGGTGGGCGCGGAGGGGGTCGAACCCTCACGCCTTGCGGCACAGGAACCTAAATCCTGCGTGTATGCCAATTTCACCACGCGCCCTGAAAACGTGGTGGATAATAGCAGATTGCCTCCTTTGCCAGCAAGCTAGAAATCATCAGGTATAAACTAGGGGGTGTGATTCGTTTTAGTTGAAGATTAGGTTGCATTGGACGTTTCCGAACGGAGTCGCGCGATGATGGCACTGATTCGTATGGCGTTCCCATGCCGCCAGTGCATTTCCGTCTGTTTGCAGCGTCTGACGATAACAACCCTGACCACAGCTTCGAGATGTCTGAGGGGCGATGAAGAACCCCCTCCTTGCGCAGCAGCCTGTAGCGCATGTTGTTTTTAAATGGGGTCCCAACGAGCAACCCCATATGATCGTCGTTCGCCTCTCACGCCAACGCAAAGCCAATGAAAAAGCGCTGCCGAACAGCACGTTGTGTGCCGGCGCGGCAGACGCTCCCAGGTGGCCACCCGCAACCGCTAGTCGCGAGCAGAAACGCTACCTCAGTAAAATCAGCGAGCCTCTCTGTGAGGTCATAACCAGCGTGTCGCCTCGGACCTCCAGCTTGAATTTGTCCGGGAAGCCCGACAAGGCGGGCTTGCCGGTAAAGGAACCCGTTGCAATCACGTAGGTGTGGAAGGGCGGGTTCGCCGAAGTTTCGTCCGCAGGCATCACCGTCAGTCCGGAGATATCCACGTTCGCGAGTGACAGGCACGTGCAGGTTTCGCCATCGATCTTGACGAGGTACACGCTGCCGGCGGCGAGAACGCCGTTGCTGACCGCGCCGGATCCCGTCACGGAAGCGGGTTGAACCGAGCCGCCGCCCAGGTCCAGCGTACCGCTCGGCCCGACGTTAACGGCGAGACTCGAGTAGTCCGGAGTCAGGTCGGTCGTCAGGAGCGAGCCGTCGCCAGGATCCCGCAACAGGATGTAATCGGTGGCAGTGGCCGAGTCGCGGCCCAGCGGATCGTAAGCGAGTCCGCCCGGCAGCCCTGTGACGGAGGGGCCGACACTGCCGCTGCCGTCACCGTAGCGGATATCAATGGCGTGCGGCCCGGGCGTCAGCGCGACGTTCATGTGCGTGCCGGCCGAGTTGTGGTTGTAGAGAAGCTGCACGCCGTCGATCATCAGCCGGACGTCGTCGTCGAAACTGACCCAGAACGACCACGTGACCGTGGAACTGGTACGGTTCCAGAGGTAACCGGTGTAAATCCAGGTGTGGTTGTTGCCGGCCCAGGAGCCATCCGCGTAGGTGGCGTTGCTGGCCTTGATTCCGTTGCCCGCGCGCGTCGTGAGCTGCACGCCGGTCTTGGGGTTGGGCGAGTTGGTGTTCCAGTTCACCGGAATCATCCCCTCGTAGAGGCCGGGAAGTGGGCCCAGCGAGAGCGTGCCTTCGTCGATGACGAGCGCAGCACCCGTGTCCGTGCCGGGCAGTGCGGGCCCGGTGGTGAGGAGCGGCAGACCGGACTCCGGGTTGGCCAATACGTTGTAGTTGGCGAAGACATCAGTATTGCGGCCTTGGAAGTCCACCAGGAAGGCACCCAAGCCGGCGGGCATGGCCGGCCACCAGGCTGGGCGCGTGGCCGAGAGGCCGGCGGTGCCGCCGCGCTGGCCGAAGCGCGCCTCGAAAAGGTGCGCGCCGGGGGAGAGGGTCACATTTGAGCGCGTGGTCGTGGCCGAGCCGGCATCGCAGAGCACCACGGAACCGTCGACCTTGACGACTGCGGTGTCGTCGAAGTTCTCCATGAGCGTCCACGTCACGTCATGGCCCTCGTGGTTCCAGATGTAGCCGGAGTAGACGACCATCGTGTTGTCTGTCCACGTGTAGCCATTGATGACACCGCCGGAACCGCACGTGCCGTTGACCGCTCGGGTGGTCTGCTGGACAGCACTCATCGGGTTGGGGTCAACCGTGTTGCGCGAGTACATCACGGAGCCTTCCCAGAGGCCGGGCTGCGAGGGTGTGGACTGGAGCTTGCGCCAGAACGGCCCCCACGGCTGCGTGGAGACAGTTAGGAATGAGCCGTCGCCCGGATCGGTCAGTGCACGCCAGCCTGCGCCGTTGCCGGTGTCGATCTCGACGCCGCTCACGCCGGAGTGGCTGTTGCCGACGCTGCCGGTTCCGTCCCCGAAGTTGGCCCGGATAAGGTGCGGGCCGGGTGTGAGCGTCACGGTCGTGGTCTTGGCGGCGGCGTTGGCGAGGACGGAGAGCACAGAGGTCTCGTCGACCCAAAGGGTCACATTGTCGTCAAACGACCCGCGAAGCTTCCATGTCACGTTGGTGGACTCGCGGTTCCAGAGGTAGCCGGTGTAGATCCAGGTGTGGTTGTTGCCGGCCCAGCGTCCGTCGGCGAACGTGGCGTTGGAGGCCTTCGTGCCGTTGCCGGCGACGGTGGTAAGCTGGAAGGTGTCGCCGGGGTTGCAGGCGTCGTCGACCCACGCGGTGCGGATCATACCCTCCTGCAGGCCAGGCCGAATCGTGTCATCAGCGCGCGGGACGTTGATGGACGGGGCCACGGACGATGCCAGCGCGAGGGAGGCGCGGCCTGTACCGATTTTGCGGATGGCGGCCGCTGCGAGTGTTCCCCCTACGATGGAGCCACCCTCCTTGAGCGTGACGCTGGTGTTGGTGAGCGCGAAGCCGCCGAGATTGAGCAGGGCCGACGCGCCCGCGCCGCCGACCTCGACGGGCGAGGCGAACGGAAGCGCAGCGGGGGTAGCGAGTGCGAGGGTGCCTTCACGGACGCGCGTAGGGCCGGAATAGGTGTTCTGCGTCGACGTGAGGGTGAGCACGCCGCCACCCGTCTTGGTGAGACCGCCGGAGGTGGCGGGCGCGGTCCTGAGCGTGAGCGTGACGTTGGTTTGGCCACCGCCGGTGAGGGTGACGGTGACGTCGCCGGCGGGATGGTCGTTTCCGGACGAAATGGCGCGGAAGCCGGTCACGGCGCCGCTGGCGCGGTCATAGACCGTATCAACGAAACCGGCATAGCCGCCGTGACTGTTCAGGATGGGGAAGGGTGGCGCGTAGTAGCCGGTCAGAGGCGTGTCCAAATTGAAACTCACGAGGCCGCGGCCAGACGGCGCGGAAAGCGGAATGTCAACCGAACGGGTCAGATTCGTGGGCACGTCAAAGGTCGCGCCCTCACCGTAGAGCGTGGTACGCGTGGGCTGGTTGACTCCGGTATAGTTAAAGAGATATGACACGCTATCGCCCGTGTTGACGCGGAAGGTGCCGCCATTGAAATTGACGTATTTCTTGGACGCATTACCGTAGGAGTAGATGCGGCGGGCGTGGAGCACGCCGTACCCCTCGAAATTGATGAGGGCTGTGCTGAGGCTGTTGGTCAAACGGCCGATGTCGAGGGTGCCGTTGTCCACTCTGGCGTAGGCGTCTCCGCCGATGGTGAGTACGGAATATGCGGGTGCGGAGTCATAGCTGCCGTCGCTGTTGACCGTCCATGTGTGGCCATACAGGAAATCGCCGCCATAGAGGAGGATCGCGCCGTTGCCACCGCGGGAGGCGGCGAGATTGCCGCCGTAATAGTCGCCAACCACGCCGGTGGCAGGAGTACCGGCAGCCGACAGGACGAAGTGTCCGCCCGTCTGGCGGAATATCCCGTAAGAGTTATTCGCGTAACCGACCTGCGTGTAGCCCTTATTGGTGTACGTGCCCGATTCGAGCCAGTAATGGCCGTAGCCGCTGTTGCCGATCCTGCCGTCGTTCGCCGCGCCAGCCGTGTTCACGACAACGGAGTCGCCGGACTGGTAGATCGCGCCTCCCGAACCAGCGCTATTGCCCACGTAGAGGGGACCCGATACACGGGCGTTCTCCGCGATGTCGAGCACGGCGTGGCCGTTCTGCCCGACGACGAGCTTGCCGGAACTCTTGTTGTAGCCGTTCTCCGGGACTGTGAACGAGGAGGTGCCGGCGATGCGGTTCGAGGGCGATAACGCCCCCGCCTTGTCGGCGAAATAGAGGCTCTGGTTGGGGATGCCGACCGCGAAAACAGCGTCGTTGGTGAGAATGAGTGAGCCGGTGTACGTGCGCGTATAACCGACCGTGTGCGGGCCGGGTGATTGGATATCCGCAAAACCTTCGTCCATAAGGAGGTTAAAGCCTGAAGTGATTGGCGCTTTGAAGGTGAGAGTGCCGGATCCGATCTTCTGAAGCCCGTGCGTCACGGTGTCGGTGATGTCAACTTCTGGGCTAGAGAGTAGCGCGCTGTCGATCTTGAGCGTGACGTTGGTGCCGGCCAACGAGTTGCCGGAGAACAATTCGTGCATTTGGGCGACGGTCCACCCCTGGTCGGACGTGTCTGCCAGCGAAATGGAGAGATACGCCTCGTTGGTGATCGTGACGCGTCCCCCATCCCAGCCAGGAAGCGAGCCCGGGTAGGCGGCGTGGAGCAAGACATCTTTGTTGGAGACCGTCGTGGTGCCCGCGTAGTCGTTAGTGGGGTTCAGCAGGCGGAAGAGGCCGGAGGGCTGCGCGATGCCGCCTGCTCCGGAGATCTTGCCGGCGATGATGACCTGGGCGCCAGCGTTCTGCTGGTTGAAGATGGTGTCGCCGGGGCCGGTCAGGTTGACGGGGCCTGAGATGCGGTTATAAGTGTCGCCCGCGAGGTTGCCGGCCCGGAGGATCGCGCCTTCGGCGGCGTTGACCGTCCAGGCGATCGCGTTTGGCGAGAGGGAGTAAAGCATGAGGATGGAACCGGAGGCGACATTGAGCGTGTTGTCCGCCGAGCCGCGGAGGTCGGTGGCCGACTCGAGGGAGAGCGTGCCGCCCTGATGATCGATGCCACCGTACACGCCGGGGCTGGAGGGACTGTCTGGGGTGACAGGCACGTTGAGAAGGGCGAAGTAGTTGGTCGAAATCTTGGAGAGCGTGTACCCGGCAAGATCAAGCGAGCAGAAGTCCGTACCGGAGGGACGGATATCAATACGCTTGCTGCCGCCGACCGACGCGTCGTCCGAAAGCTTCACTTTTTGTAGGGCGGCGGTCTGATCCGTCGTCTGAGACGTGTTGACGAGGGCGCCGAGGCCGGTCGGGCCGTCACCGGCAACAACGATCTGCTGGCGCAGGACAGTCGTATTGGCGACCGTGCCGGGACCGACGTCGAGGGCGCCGCTGGCTTGGATCGTGAGGATACGATTGGACGAGGAAAGGCCGGCGGCGTCCGAAACCGCAACGCCCAGCGTACCGCTGCGGATCACGACAGGGCCGGTGAAACTGGGGCTGGCGTTGGTCAGGAGCAGGGTTCCAGTACCGGCTTTGGCGAGGGTTCCGGTGCCGCACAAGCTCAGGAGGCTGAACGTATTTTCGGGCGACAGCGCCAGCGTGCCGCTGTTGAGGGATACCGGGCCAGTGAAGGCTGGCGAGTGGAGAAGCGCCTCTCCGGGACCGTGCTTCGCGAGGCCGAGCGGCGTGCCGGGAGCAGCGTCGGCGGCAGACGCGTAGAGTGTTAGCGCGGTATCGGGATTGCCGACATCCAGGGCGAGGGTGCCGGACGGCGAAGTGACAAAGCCTTCGCCGGAAACCGCGCCTAGCGTGAGGGCGGCGGCCGTCGGCGCGACGGAAAGGGTGTCGACGGCGAGCGTCTGGTCGGCGGCGACCGTGACAACGGCAGGAGTCCCCCATTGTTGGGCGAGGCTGAAGATCGTCGTGACGGTATCGGCGAGCGTGATGCCCCCTCCAGGGCCTTCGTAGTCGATGGTGTAGGCTGTGCCGGCGGCGGTGTTGATCACATAGGGACCCAGGGCGGGGACGGACGCGGAGGGGCCGTCAAACGGAATCACCCCGGCGGTTGCGTCGTAGGAGGCCGCCGCGCCGTTGAGAAGGATGCCGAAGAGCGGACCCGGAGTCGCGCCACTCATGAAGACGGGGACGGACGAGATGATGTTCGCCCGCCCGCCCGGAGTAATGGTGACGGCGGGCAGCGTGGCGTCCGAGGCGAGCGGCGACAGGTCGAGCGTGACGAAGCCCGAGATCGTCACGGGGCCGAGGGCCGGCGCCGCGACGTTCAGCCGGAGCGTGCCCGCCGCAAGAACCAGCGGAGCGGTGTTGGGCAACGCGTTGACGTGCGAGATCTCGAGGACGCCGCTGGACAGGACGGCGTTCGTGAACAGCGACGCTCCGGCGAGCGTGAGCGTGCCCGCCTCGACGGCAAGCGCGCCCGTGGCCGTGTTCGCGCCGGAGAGCGTCCATGCCCCTGTGCCCCTCTTGGTTAGAGAAAGCGTGCTTGCGCCGTTCGCGATGGAGCCCGAGTATGTCGCGAGCGCAGCGGAGTCGCCGGTCAGCACGAGCGTCTTGGCGGCGGCGGAGTTGCCGCTGGCTGTGCCGGAGAACGTGAGGGCGGCGGAGCCGGCCTGCTCGAGGGTTAGCGGCGTGTTGCCCAACTCGATCACGCGGTTGGCGGAGGCGGGTGCATCACCCACGAAACGGTAGACGCAGTTCGCCGTGCTGTGCGTGAGTTTGCTGCCCGCGCCGAGTGACGAGGCGGCACCAGAGTTGGCAATGGACGTGAACGCGATGGTCCCGCCGGCCACGGTGATGGTGACATTGCCGGTGAAGGCGGAGGACGCGCTGGTCATCAAGAGGGTGCCCGCCGCGTTGTTTTCGAGGCCGGAATCGCTATTCGCGACGATAGGCGCGTTGATCGTGAGGGTCTTGCCGGTCATGGGCTGCCAGTCGGCATAGTTACCGCCGGTGTTGGTGGACAGTTTAAGGCTGCCGGGGCCGTTAATGACGGCGTCCTCATAGCCAGCGTAAATGAGTGCGCCCGAATTTGAGAGGGTGAGTGTCACGCCCGAGGCGATATTGACGGATACACCAGTGGCGCCGGCCGAGATCTGGAGCGTCAGGATCTGCGTGCTGGCGGTCACATTGACGGATACGCCAGGCGTGGCGATAATCGCTTTGTCTGCCGTGCCGGGGAGGCCGCCGCTCCAGTTCGCGGCAGTGTTCCAGTTGTTATCGCTTGCCGCGCCGGTCCACGTCTTGTCCGCTGCGGAAACCGCGAAAACCATTAATAAGAAAGTTGAAAAAACCACATTCCGATATTCAAAACGCTTGCTTTTCATGTCACTACTCCTATTTCTTAGTTAAGTACGCAAGAAATCTACACACTTCTATCTGACTGTCTTTGGATGTTATCATTCGAAGTGAAGTCAGTCAATATGAAAAATCAGAGAAACAGGAGCGACTTCCTGGCTGCTTTTCAGCTGGTCATCTTGAACGGAACCATGATAATATTACTTTGTACGTGTTCGTGCAACGCTTGGCTGATGAGTGGCGGGAATAATGGGGCGAAGGAATCGAATGAGTCGAGAGAATCGAGATAAGGGACGGACGAATGAATCGGGGAAATCGATTTTTACGAAAACGTCTATCACGACTGTTTGTTATGCGCTGGCGGCCATTGCGTTGCTGATTGTGTTGCAGGTCGTCGTGCTACGATGGCAGGGGCGCGTCTGGTGGTGCGCGTGTCACGGATGGGCGATCTGGGTCGGGGACACGTGGAGTTCGCACAATTCGCAGCATGTGCTTGATCCGTATACTTTCTCGCACATCATGCATGGCGTCATCTTCTGCGGCGCGATCTGGCTTGTGATGCGCAAGATCTCTGTCATCTGGGCGTTTGTCGTCTCAGCAGGCCTGGAGGTTTTCTGGGAGATACTTGAAAACTCCACCTTCATTATCAATCGTTACCGCGAGGGCACAGCCTCTGTAGGGTACTTGGGGGATTCGATTGTGAACTCTGTCGCGGATGTGGCGTGTTGCGCCACGGGGTTCATCATCGCGCGCTATTTGGGACTGCGGCTCTCCATCCTTTTATTTGCTGTGACTGAAATTGTTATGGCCATTATCTATCGCGACAACCTGACCCTGAATGTGCTGATGTTGGCATGCCCTATCGATGCTATTAAGCAATGGCAGATGGGCCTTGCAACATAACACAGGTGTCCCGCTCTCAGCCTGTCCGGCTTCCCCCCCTTGCGCGCTTCAGTAGGCGTATTCCCCATGGCGATTATCCGTCCCATCTCGTAAGCTAGGCTCATCTCAAAAAGAGCATCGAGGCTGAACGCGGGCACGGCTCGAACGCGAAAAACAAACGCCCGCAAAAACGAGGAGGTACATCATGGCTATCATTAAATGGGATCCCTGGCGAGAGATCGACGATATGTTTGATCGTTACACGCGAGCAGGCTGCGTACCGGGTGGTGCAGGCCAGGAACTCGCACGCACGGGTGACTGGACACCGCGCGTGGACATCGCCGAGACGGACAATGCGTTCATGATCAAGGCGGAGGTTCCCGAGGTGAAGAAGGAGGATGTCAGCATCACCGTGGATAACGGCGTGCTCTCCATCCGAGGCGAACGCAAGCAGGAGAAGGAAGAGACCGGCAAGACGTATCATCGCATCGAGCGCTGCTATGGTGAGTTCACCCGTAACTTCACACTCCCCGACAATGTGGATGAGTCGAATATCAAAGCCACATTCAAGGATGGCATGCTGAGCCTGGAAATCCCGAAGACAGAAAAGGCGAAGCCGAAGGCCATCGAGGTCAAGGTGGAATAGCAAGGCAGGTGGGGCTGGCTAGGGCCTGCCCCACAGCTCGCATCGCTGAGGGTGTTGCTACAGACTCGTTCCTGTGGCGATCAACCTGTACAAAAAGGAAAAATGGATCTCTTCATGGGGCCCGAAGGGAGCGAGCGGCAGCCCCTATCGGAGACGTGACGATGAGCATCGACAAAACAGAGTATTCGGGGCAGTCTCGGGAAGGACGGAGTCAGGGCCGCGAATGGCCAGAATGGTATATCGCGCTGTCGAACTATCGGGACTCCAGCACGGTTAAGGCCAGTTGGCAACTCGTCAATACGCTACTCCCTTACTTTTGCTGCATGTTCCTCATGGTCTTGTCTGTTCGACGCGGTTACCCCTACGCGCTGACATTGATAGTGTCCGTTGTGGCGGCGGCTTTCCTGGTCCGCCTTTTTATTCTTTTCCACGATTGTGTCCATGGATCACTCTTCACAAGCAAGGGGGCGAACACATTCTTTGGTTATGCCCTGGGCCTGTTGGTCTTTACTCCGTTCGAAGACTGGCGTTTCAGTCACCTTCGGCACCACGCGAGTTACGCCAACCTTGATGCGCGCGGCTTTGGTGATATCTGGACATTGACGCAAACCGAGTATGCGCACGCATCAAAAATAAAAAAGCTGTTTTATCAGTTTTACCGCAGCCCTTTGGGTTTGATCGGGTTGGGGGCGCTGTTTAGTTTTCTGCTTCGGTATCGCCTTCCCACTCGAAAGTCGACGCGCAAAGAGCGCATGAGTGTGGTGCTGACAAACCTGCTGATTGCCGGCTTTGTGCTAATCGCCGTCGGGTGCCTTGGCTGGCGGACGTACCTGCTTGTCCAATTGCCCGTGCTATGGATTGCGGGAGCAGCAGGTGTCTGGCTCTTTTATGTGCAGCATCAGTTCGAGGGGGTGTATTGGTCGCGCAAAGGGGAGTGGGATGTGATCCGTGCGTCAATGGAAGGCAGCTCCTTCTATCAACTCCCGCCTGTTCTGCGTTGGTTTTCCAGCAACATCGGGTATCATCACGTACACCATCTGCGGCCTCGGATTCCGAACTACCGGCTTAAGGAGTGTTACGATGCAATTCCGGCATTACAGGAAAAAGCACCCCTTACACTCAAAAAAAGTCTGTCCGCTATCAGGCTTAAACTGTGGGATGAGGAGCACAAGGTCCTTGTCGGGTTCCCGCACATAGCGTCTTCGGTAGGATAACGCCCCATCGACAGTGGAACGGTTCATTGTCTATCATGCTGCCATCGAAGAAATTGTAGCCGGCCCTTGTGGACGGTCATAAAAACGAGGAATCATGTGAGCGATGCCGCAACTAATCTCGGCAGCGCTCAACCAAAAGGAGAACAAATAATGAAACAGGTACTGAGTGTTGCGGCGGCGATATGTTGCGCCGGTCTGATAGCGGGTTGTCAATGCCCGTGCATGAAAAATTCAAAATCTTCCGCGTGTCCAAAATGCGGTGGTGACACAGCGGGTGTATCCATGGCGCATGCGTGCTCCTGTATGGCGCGTGCGAAGTCCGGTGTCGTCAATACGGCCGCGCTGATGGCGATGATGCGGGCGAAGTCGGCGATGACGGTGCTTGATGCGCGGAGTGGCAAGTATGACGACGGCAACCGTATCCCCGGTGCCAAAGTCCTTGCGCCTGATGCCACCGAAGCGCTGGTGAACGCCATGCTGCCCGACAAGCAGATGCTGGTGGTAACCTACTGCGTGAATCTCAAATGCCCAGCCAGTCATATGTTAGCCGAACAGTTGCGTCGGTTCGGTTATACGAATGTCCTCGAATACCGCGAAGGAATCGAAGGGTGGATGGCTGCCGGCAATTCGGTTGATAAGGTAGCTCGCTAAAAAATAGGGTTCTGCGCCATCTTGGAAGGCGCAGAACCCTGTTTAGGGGATCATGACGCGATAGAATCCGGAAAGCGAATTTGTCGCATGCGAGAAGGTGTTCGTTAAGGGCGTGGGCGGCGGGTTTGTATAGATCCGGTTCCAGGGGCCTGAAAAAGTCGAAGCCTTTTCTACGTATTGCGTGCGAATTATCCCTCCAGTCCACTTGATCAACACGTGGTTGGTCTGGTTCGAGAAGGCAATGACTTTAAAGACCGATTCTGTGGAGGTGGGGTCGGTGTCCGCTAAATATTCGCGCCAGGTGGGCACCCCGTCGTGATCGCCATCGGCTTCGGCTGCGGCGTCGAAGCCGGTGGTCCAGCCATACTGCGCGAGCCAGTATTCGGGAGTCTGGTGCGTGGGGGTCAGGTTGGGCTGGAAGATCGCCGTCACCTGTCGTGACTGGGTCATGGCGAGCGTGAGGAGATTTTCGTTTTGCAAAGAGCCGGCGAGATCGCCCGTCCACGAATCCAGGTGATAATAGCTGTCTGGAAGAGCTGTCACAGTGGCTTCAGGCACTTGGTAATAGTAGGTCATTGGAGAACTGGCCGTCCCGTTACCGAGGCTTCCTACAGTCAGGGTGCATCCGCGTCTGACAGTGACAGGGACCAGGAAGGTCTCCGCTACCGGATCGTTGCAATTCACGCGGATCACATTGACGGACTCTTGGTTGTAGGGGAGTGTGGACGGATTGAGGCTCATGGTCACAGGGGTCTGCCACATATCCGGGGTCTCTCCGCTTATGCTTGGCGGTTGAAACCATGGCGCGCTTGGGGAGTCGAAGCCAAAGGGCGTTACGCCTGCCACATACCAGCCTTCATCTGTTGAAGCGGCATCTGAGCCGAATTCAAAGCGGACGATGACGGTCTGCCCTGCATAGGCCCGCAAATCCACAAGGCGTGTTTGCCAGCCTTCGCCGCTGCCATACAGGCAGGGGCGATGAGGCGCGAAGGGCGACTCCGCATTTTCGACGATCAGGTTGGGATATCCTCCGACGGGTTCGATCGACGTGAATGAGTTGCCGTTGTCAACCGAGACCGCGAGGACTGCGCCATCCCAGCAATGGTTATCCGTGATCGAGGGGTCATACTCGAACTTGAGCCACTGACGGAAGAGGAGTCCTCCGTCCGGCGCCACAAGGAATGCGGGGGTGTCGAGCCATGCATGGCAGTTGTCCGGATAGTTCCATATGTGCGGGACGCCACAGTACCAGACCTCTTCGTTATTCCAACTGCGGTGACGCGTCGTATTCCAGACATCGTTGACGCCTCCATGCGCCCAGGCGCTGTTTGTCGCGGTGAAGGGGGTGGTCGCTGCAGCAGCACGGGCGGTCCAGACCAGGTCCGGGCCAGCTCGGTTGCCGACCGTGAAGGTGATGTTCGTCGGGGTTTCGGAGAGTGCGTACAGTTCCTCGACTGAGGAGGAGAATGTGGCCCAGGGCGAATCATAGTCGGCGAGAACCTGATAGGTCGGGCTGACGGCATCGAACTCGCCAGCCATGTAGTACCCAAGCAGATCGCGGGCCACCACCCGGTAGTAGACTCGCAGGGCGCCTGAATTGGGCGGCGTGAGCTGGGCGGTATACACGTCGTTGCTGACCCAGCTCATAGGTGTCCACTGTTCGTTGATCTCATTTTTCTCGCGCCAGACGAGATAGACCTCCTCTACATTGAAGTTGTCAATGACTTTCGCGGTGACAGTCCAAGGTGCGCGAGCCGACTGGATCTGCTCCAAGGGGGAGACCTCGATTACAGGCACAAGCGGCATGCTCGCGGCGTCGCGCGGATCCGTGTTGTCCAGGGACTCCGCGAGGTTGGTCCAGAAGTCGCCATCAAGGTCATCGCCATAAAAGTTACTTTCTGAAATACTCCCGAAATAGCGCAGTTCGAACCAGTCGCTCAAGGTGTTTCCGTTTGAGTCTTGATTAAACGGCAGATACTCCGCCTGGGCGGAACGGGGCTGGTTCATCAGGATGCCAGTTAAAGGGTTTGATGCGGTTGAGGTTGCATCTGGCTGGCGGAGGCCATCCAGCGACCAGCCGCAGAAGGCATACGGGGTTGACCCGATCCACCCCAGCTCAAGGGCAGGCTCAAGCGCTGCGAACGCGTTCTGGGTGTGCCAGGTGATCTCTGGCGCAAAGAAGGTGTCGCTGTCCATCAGATGGGTGACATTGGTGAGTGCGCACTGGAGGCCCCAGTTCCACGAAAGGGTGCTGTCCTGATAAAACGTCAGCCAGACCCGGTTTGACTGTCCTGAAGCTGGCACATCGCCGGTCCCAGTCCATCCTGAAGCCGCCCAACGAAGGCCAGCCAGCCAGTCGTAAGGTTCCGTTGCCGTGGCCTCGAAGGGGACTCCTGAAGCGTGGATGCTGATGCCATATCCTGGCGAGACCGTCCCGAAATTCGAGGGAACACCGGAGACAGTGAAGGAGACTGGTACGTCCGTGTAAAAGTGATAGGTTGTCGCAGGCGCAGAGAGCGGCGCAAAGAGATTCGTCGAGGCGGTTTGGACGTGAATGTAGTACCAGACATGCATCGGACGGAGCTGGGCTGGGATCATTGCGCGGTAGGCCGCGTTGCTGGTCCAGGTTGCGCTGGCAAAGGTCCATGTGCCGGTTGCGCTGGTGTCCGTGCCTGTGGTCCAGAGGACGCGCGCCTCGTTGTTCGTCAAGGGCGCGATCGACTGAATCTGCAAATCCACGGGCGTGGGCACGGAGGTCAGGAAGGTCTGGTTGGTCAGCGGCGTGTGGACCAGGATCGGGGGTGCTTCCAAGGCGCCGCGTGTATAGACGGCTGCCGGGGCTCCGGCGTAGAACACCTGCTCTCCAATGATTTTGATCTGCCAGACGCCGGCCTTCGCTGAAGCGATGCGGAGCGTCTCCACGGTGTTCAGGGTGTCAGCCGCTGTCTGATTGTTAGGAAGATAAGGCACGCCCTCCGGATCAATGACCAGCAGATCCAGGTTATTGACAAGCGTCTTTGCCGCTCCTAATGTTGCGGGGTAATCGATCCAGGTCAAGGCGATATCCAGCGGTGAGCCGCTCTGCAAGACGGTGACATTCAGCAGATTGGTCTGGCCTGTGGCGGGAGAGAGACGATCGAAGAGCCGGATCATCCGGTTCTCCGGATGAACGGTGTCCGAGACATTGACCTGTCCCCAGCCTTCAATGGGGTTGGGGGATTCAGCAGGGATCTCGCGCGTGCTGTCGGTCCCATATTGTCCGGGGGTGAGCGAGCGGGCGCCGCCCACGAGCATGGCCTTGATCAATGCTGACGAGGGGTTCGTGATGCCTGCGCGTTCGATGGCATACTGACGCAGTAAAGCGGCGGTGCCGGCAATCAGCGGCGTCGACATGCTTGAGCCGCCATTGAAACAGTAACGGTCAGGGAAGGCTGGATAGAGTCCCCAAGTCGCGTCAGGATCGCCGACAGAGGAGCGTGTGGAGACCACATCGGTTCCTGGGGCCACCACATCGGGTTTGATGCGGCCATCCTGAGTCGGGCCGCGACTGGAGAAGGCGGCCATGCCCTGACGATAAGGAGAGGTTGTGGCGCTCGTGGAGATCAGATCGCTGGAGATCGGCTCCGTGGGGTAATCGCCAGGCCATGCCTGTCCCCAGGTATAACTGGTCGCACCCCCTGTGCCAGAGGGGCGATCGCTCTCTGTTGCGCCCACAGAGACACTGTTTTTTGCATTGGCCGGCGAACCGCAGGCCCCCAGATCCACAACGCCATCCGAGGGGAAGGTGTCAGAGCCCGCATTGCCTGCAGCAAAGACGGTCAGATGATCCGGGTGGTTCCAGGCAAATTCATCCGCAACGGCGCAGTCGAAATCATAGGCGCCATACGTGTCGCTGCCCCAGCTGTCGGAATGGATGCGGGTGCCATAATCGTAAGCCTGCTGAAAGAGGAGATTCAGATCAGAGGGGATGCCTCCCAGCGATCCGTTTGCTGTCATCACTGATTGGTGGACAAGCTCAGCCTCCCAGGCCATGCCTTTGATTTGCCCGCCGCTTGCTGCGCCAGAACCGAAAAGCGAGCCAGCCGTGTGTGTCCCATGGCCATCAGGATCAGAGGGGTCGCCTGCACGCCCGCGTGCAATGATGGCTTTGATGCGTCCTTGGAAGTCGGGGTGCATGGTTTCCAGCACACCCGTGTCGAGTCCCGTGTCGGCATGTCCGATCACTTGGCCTTTGCCTGTGAGGCCCCAGGTATTCCAGGCGTTTCGCGTGTTCAGGTGCGAGGGGATGGTTGCTTGGTCGTTGAGCAATTTTTGAGATACGCGCTCCTCGATCCAATGGACCTCGCTGAGCAGCGTCAACGGACGAATCATCCCGAGTGCAAGGGTGGCCCGAAGCGATCCGTGTCGCTCGGTTGCGGAGACATCCTCCACCGTGCCCCCTGAGGCGCGGATGCGGGAAGCTATGAGCGCAGCATCTTCCGGCGCGAAGGTCTGGAGCGTCACGCGCACCTGTGAGTCCAGGGGATAGGTTGCGATGAGTGAGGCGAGGAAGGGTTGGAGCTTGTCCTCAGGGAAGAACTCCGCTGCTGTGGTCACCTCGCTGAGCTGCGCGACCTTTGAAAGGGCCTCCGGGGTCAGTTCGGCAAGAATCGCATTATTGGGGATGAAGCCCCGGACAAGTGCCCCGGCCTTTTTCAAAAGGTCTCGGGAGGCATCGGAAAGCGGAGCGGCGAAGACGACCATGAAGGGCGTGGTGTTTCGTGACGTGGGCTTCTGTCTGCCGGAGGCCGCCTCAGGGAAGAAGCGGCTCGTGGGCGTGATCAGTAGCCGGTTGGCAAGTAACACTTGCCGATTTTTTGGAATCTGAGGGTCTTCCGGGAAGCGTGGCAGAATGAAGGCTTTGCGAAGGTCCTGAAGCGTTGCGTCAGAAAGGGGGCCCTTTCTTGTCCCAGTCGCCCCAGGCGCGGGGTGAAGGGTAATGGCAGCCGGCGTGTTCGATGAGGCCAGTTGAGGGATATGCTCAAGTTTAGGTTTCGGTTGCTGAGCGATTCGTTCCGAAAGCGCCACGCCTTTGTCGAACGCTTGAGCATCCTTTTTTTTTGGGAATCCTATAAAGAAAGTACAGAGAATAGAAACAAGGGTTAAGCTGATGACTCCCCCGCCAATCAGAAAAAGGGTGCGTGTATTCATAGTTTTATAAGGCTAGCCAATAATAAATGTTGAAAGTATCGCTATTTTATGAACAAATGCAATCAAAAAGTTCGCGTTTTAATGAGACAACAAATGTCGCAAACAGAGGATTGCGAACAAAGCTCAAATGGGGTAGACTAATTCCTTCAAAAAATAAAGGGGATCACTATGCAGAAGATCATGATCGGGTTGATGATGGGTTGCGGAATGACCGTGTGTGCCGCTGTGAAGCCGAGCGTGCAGGATACGTTCCTGTTTCTTGATTCCGGGCAGATCGAGCTTTCTGGATGGTGGGGTGAGCAACTCACAACCTGTTACCAGGGGCGCATGATGAAGCAGTCCATCCCCGAACTCATTGAGCCGTTCACAAAGCGCACGGAAAAGAAGGTGTGGCAGAGTGAGTTCTGGGGCAAATGGTTCACCTCTGCCATGTTGGCCTATCACTATCAGCCCACGCCTGAATTGAAGAAACGTCTGGATGAGGCGGTTGCTGAACTGCTCAAGACGCAGACGGCGGATGGGTACATCGGTAACTATGCGCCAGAGGCACAGACCTCTAACTGGGACATCTGGGGCCGCAAGTATGTGCTGCTGGGGCTATTGGCTTATTACGACGTGACGCATGATGAGCGCGTCTTGAAAGCAGCCATGGCTGAGGCGGACTATACCTACAAGCAGGTGGTCGGTCCCGGCGGAAAGAATATCGCCACGTGCGGCTGTTGGCAGGGCATGGCGGCCTCCAGCATCCTGGAGCCGATCTCCTTGCTGTATCGGGCCACGGGCGAGGCGCGTTATTTGGAGTTTGCGAAGGGGATCGTCTCCCAGATGGAGGGGGAGAAGGGTCCGCACCTGGTGCGCAAGGCGTTGGATAAGGTGACCGTCTATGAGATGTTTCCCAAGCCGGATGCAACTAAAAAGGGATATTCCAGCGGAGGCGATTCCAAGGCGTATGAGATGATGTCCTGTTACGAAGGACTTTTAGAGCTCTACCGGACAACAGGCGAGAAAACTTATTTGCAGGCCGCAATGAATGTGAATGCAGACATTGCCGCAACGGAGATGACGGTGCTCGGGTCGGGTTCAAGTTGGGAACGCTGGAATTCAGGGCGCATGAAGCAGTGCGTGCCCGTATCGTTCTGGATGGAGACGTGCGTGGCGGCCACATGGATTAAATTCAATGCCCAGCTCCTGCGTCTGACAGGAGATGCGCAGTACGTTGACCAGATTGAGCAGTGCGCCTATAACGCGTTAATGGCCTCTCAGAAAGACGATGGCACGTGGTGGGCGCATTACAATCCGCTTGCCGGTATTCGCGGACCTGCGCCGCTTCACTGCAACATGAACATGAATTGCTGCGTGGCCAGCGGGCCGCGCGCCTTGATGCTCCTGCCTGCGCTGGCAGTGATGCAGGACGCCGAGGGAGCCATCGTGAATTTTTACAATTCAGGCAAGGCGAAAACAACGCAGGCGACGGTGTCGATTACAGGGGATTATCCGAAGCAAGGACCGGTCTCAATTGCTGTTGATCCGGTAACGGAGACCGAGTGGACGCTGAAATTGCGCATCCCTGTCTGGAGTCGTAAGACAACGGTGACGGTCAATGGCAAGGCGGTTGAAGGCGCTGTTGCAGGACGCTACCTCCCGATCCGCCGGGTGTGGAAAAAAGGTGACACCCTCATCGTCAATGTTGACTACGCGACCTATCGCGTAAAAGATCCAGCAGGTACTGCGCATGTCTGCGTACAACGTGGGCCGGTGATCTTGACACTGGACCGCCGACTCGTGCAAGCCCATACACATGCGGGTCCAGTAACGATCGTTGCGGATGCAGCGGATGTGATTGATGCGCGTCTTGTGTCAGAGGCCGGGCCCTTTAAGGCGAACATCGTGCTGGACATTCCTGCGGTGACTGGAGACGGCAAGCCCTGTTCAGTGCGGCTGTGCGATTACGCCTCAGCCGGCAATCCCTGGGGCGAAGCCAGCGGGTATCGCGTCTGGTTGCCGCAACCCATCAACCTCTCCGCCCCCTTTGAGGGTGTTTCAATGACGCATGAGAAGCACTGATGCTTAGCGTTATTTTACGGCTTCTGGAGCCGGTTCCGGAGTCCGAACCGGGGGCGGGATGGCGAGGAGGGGTTCCGTCTTCTCCTCGATTACGCGCATTTGTCCAAAGGATTTAATCGTGGCTTCCTGAGGCGTAGCCTTTTCAGCGCTGGGCGCAGGGATCGACAACTTCTCAGGGGGTGGCGTGATGTTGTTCTCCTTGTAAAGCTCTTTGAGCGCTTCACGGGCTTCGGACTCCTTCTTTAACAGTTCAATTCTACGTTGCTCGCGGGAGAGCAAATCTTTGGTCTTGGGTGATTCAGCAAGGTTGCTGTCCGACCAGCCTTTCGACCAGATGCCGTCGAGGTTGACGCCTTCCATGCGGCGGAGCGCCTCTTTCTGAGCTTCGTCGCTTCCTTTGACCACGTAGGGTGTCAGGAAGACCATGGTCTCCTTGGAGTCGTCCTTGTCCTCGGTTTTGCCAAAGAGATAGCGGCCGATCCAGGGAATGTCTTTCAAGATGGGGATGCCGCTGTCAGAGACGGCGCTTGAAGTTTTTACAAGGCCCCCCAGCATGACGGTCTGGCCGCTCTTGACCGAGACTTCCGCCACAAGTTTACTCGTGCTGATGGTGGGGTAGTAGCCGCCGCTCGATCCTCCGCCGGCGGAATTTGTATCCGAGGTCCCTCCTGCGCCAGGAATGAACTGGGGATTTCCCTCAGTTTCAAACTTCTGGTCAACAGACAAGTTCACATTCCCGTTAGGGCTGATCCGCGGGGTGACCTTGATGGTGATACCGAAGTCACGCTGCTCAAAGTCCGGCACCTCGGTTCCATAGTTGTAACTGCCGGCGTAGCGCACGCCCTTGTAGAGATATTTCATGTCCGTCGACTCCAGTGTGGCCTCCTTGTTGTTGACGGTCATGAGCACAGGGGACTGGAGCACCTTTGTACGACTGTCTTCCTTAGAGGCTTCGACCACCATCCGGAGATCAAGCTTATCAAAGAGAAAATAATATTTGGTGCCGGCAATCTTAGCGCCAAGTCTACCCATGTTTACTAAATCATTGACGGTATTATTATCGCCGCCACCGCCACCGCCCATAAAGGTGACGTCATTCTTGGTCTGGACATGCTGCTGAAGCCAGTCAATGCCTGTCTTGATGGTGTCAGTCAGTTGGACTTGAAGCAGGACGGTTTCAATGATGACCTGCTCAAGTTCAACATCGAGCTCCTGGATGATAGACTCCAGGATGGCCATGTCTGTGGGGCTGGCCATGACGATCAGGCCGTTGATACGCTTGTCCGCGAGGATGGTGATGTTTTCTTTGCTGAGTTCGCCCACTTTGCCCGTGCCATCTCTGTCACCTGCTGTTCGGGGCGCAGTTGCTGCGGGTGCAACAGGTGCAGGCGTCGGCGTGGCACTGGTCAGATTCTGACTGCCGCCTGGGCCTGGATAGCTTGATGAGCGCTTGTTACTGGAGGAAGACGAGCCGCTCTTCGAACTCGTGGAACTTTTGGAAGCGGAGGCGTTGCCGATCAGTTCATTGAGGATATCTGCGATGCCCTTCTCGCCATCCTTGGTGCCGGTGCTGTCGGCTGTTGCGTGCTGGAGGCGGATAATTTTGACCTGAATATCAGCCGCGGTCGGAATATCCAGTACGTCAATGATCTTATCGAAAAAGAGCATATTCTCGGGGCGGGTCACGATGATGAGCTTGTTGGAACGTTCGTCTGCGATCACCTGCACCTTGCCGCGAATCATGCCGCGGTCGGCGTCGCTGACCATGGCGGAGAGCGTCTCATTGGGAACGATAGGTGCTGGAGGTGAGCCCGGACGCACGAGACCAGGAGGCAAGCTCCGAGAGCCGAGGATCGAGGTTGTCGTCGGCGACATGCTGGTGCGCGTGATGCCAGGGGCGCCGGCTGCGTTGGACTTGATCTCTTCCTTGGCTTGTTGCTGCTTCTGGGATTCAGCAACCAGTTCCTCGATGCGCTTCTTGATGTCGTCAGCCTTTGCATACTTGATGGTTCGCACATTGACTTCATCCGTGATTTCGATGGGCTTGTCAATAAACTTGACGATTTCAAGCATCCGGTTGATATTCTCCTGCGTGTCGGTGACGAGAATCGTATTGGTACGTTCAAAGATCTGGAAGAGTCCGTCAGGCTTTTTAAAACCTTCGAGCGCCTTCTGCCCTTCAGCGACTGCGAGGTATTTGAAGGTAATCATCTGGCTGATGGTCCGGCCTAATTCAGGATGGGGTTTGCCAGGCTCATCGATGATGGTCTTGATACCCTCTGTGCGAACCTTACCCTTGGCGAAGACTTTGAGAAACTTAGCACCATCCGGTTCGAGTACGATGCTGTTAATGGCCAGGGTCTTCTCAATCGCCTCAAGATATTCTTCCTTCGTCAGTTCGATATCAGGCTGGCTCTTCAGCGTGATGGTGGCCTTGGGAACATCGGGCGCCATGATAAGGGTGCGGCCTGTGGCAGCAGCATACGCCATCAGGACGATCGAGGATTCGGCATTTTCAAACTTCAACGCGGTCGAATTTGTTTTGGCTGCTGTGCTGGCTGTTGTCGCTGCTGTGCCGGCACCAGGAAGGCCCAGGAGGTTGGCTCCGGTGGTCCGGCTTCCTGTGCCGAACGTTGCGGGAGGGGGCGTGGCCGCGGGTGGCGCCATTCGTGGAGTGGCGGGAGCAGGAGCAGGCATCGTAACTGGGCTCACGCGGGGTGCAGATGCGGGAGCTGTCCCAAGCGCTGCCGGAGCAGGTGCTGGGGCAACAGCAGGTGCCGCATTTGATGAGGCGACTCGGACGAGTCCGGGCGGTAACGGATTGGCCTGATCCTGGGCCATTGAGAAGCTCGTGGCCACTGCGCATAAGATCCAGACAGAGAGGAACTGATTTTTGAGTTTCATGGTATGTGTGATCCTTTTAAAACGGTTTGTACTGGTTTGCTACTTGGAGTCTCCGCGCATATAGGCGCAATACAGGGTGAATGTTCCTTTCAGGAAACCAGGCTTGTTGGCCGGCCGGATATAGAGTTGGCGCATGTCGAGCATGGCGCCTTTCTGGTCAAGCTCATAAAGAAATTTAACCAGTTGCTCCAGCGTGCCCTCCCAGTCTTTACAGTCCAGAGGAAGTTCAAAGACATCGCCGACTTCGACCTCTTTGTTGGCCTGGCGGCGTGAAATGGTCAGGCCTTGCTTGGAGGCTGCTGTGTCCATGAGGCTGAGCCAATGGGTCACGACATCCTTTTCATACGGGAAGGGCGGCATCATGGAACGCATAGTCTCATAACGCTGGTTCCATTCGGCCCGCGCGGCAATCAGCGCACGTTCGTCGAGGAACTTCTTCTCCTCGCGTTCAAAATTGCGCTTGGCAATGGTCAGTGCGGTCTTCTGTGGCTTATAGGAGAGTGCTGCGGCGCCATAGAGGATGACCACGATGACGATCAGCAACAGATTCTTCTCTTTGGATGAAATCGTGCTCATTTGTCTTTCAGGGCTCCTTTAAACTTCGCATCGATGTCAAACTTGTGCTTGCCCCGACTGGCGGAAGGACCTGTGAGGGTGACGGTCTCAAACAGAGGATTTTCCGTGATGGCATCCTTGTAGGCGTAGACCAAGGAGGGCTCATCCGCATCCCCGTTGATTTTGATGCCTTCATCCTTCTTGTAGGTGAAGCCGGCCAGGGTGATGCCCTGCGGCAGGGCTTCAGAGACAATGCGCAACATCTCAAGCGAGGAGTGGGTGCGATCCATGTACGACTCAATGAGATTGACGCGGGCGCGCGTGTCGGCAACCTGCTTATAGGCTCTCTCATGTGCCTTGGCAAAAGCTTTTGAGCGGTCTGTCCTGAATTTGTAGTAGCGCGGTGCGCCAAACAGCCAACCCATGATCACGAGCCAGATCGTCATGGCGATCGCGATGCCCGTGTAGACCTGCTTGGCTATCTTCGCTTCACGGATTTCGTTGCGCCAGAGCGCGGGTGTTAAATCCATGGAGGCGTTTTCGCGCGTCCGCAAGGCCACACCCTCGACCCCGCCGTCTTCATGCGGCGGCGTATGATGGTGGACCGGGGCGTCGAGCAATTTCTGAATGCGGCTGTCGCGTTCGGCGTCCGGCGGATTATTGGAGACGATCAGGACTTCAGACGCGAGGCAGGCGCCGGCTTCAAGCTCCGCGCTCATAAACGACAGGGTGATTTCGCGGATGAGTGAATCAATGTCCTGCTGGATGCCCATCCCGCGGATCAGCACGGGGATTCCATGGTCAATCACGATCATGTCCCAGCCGTCGTCCAGGTCCATCAGGACGACGCGTCGTCCCGGACGTGTCAATTGAAGGGGTGCGCACAAGGCACGGAACCAGCCAAGGCCGGAAATATCTGTCCGTGTGACATGGAGTTTCGAGAGACGGAGCGCGGCGCCGATGTCATCAAAGGTGATGGCGGGCATGGCTGCGCAGAGCACCCAGATTTCCGTGTCCGTCTCAGCAAGGACTTCATGGCTGATGGTCAGTTCCTCGCCTCCGAAGGGCGACAGCTTATCCATTTGAAGCGAGACGGCATCGGCAAGGTCGTTCCGCATCTCCGCCGGAAACTTCATGACCTGCACGAGCAGCCGCGAGAGCGGAAGGGAGAGGACGACGTTTCGCACATGCGTGGCCGAGCGCGCTTCGCGCACGGCGCGGGCCAGCGGCTTGTCGGCGTCCACAACTTCACCGGCTTCCGTAGCAGGTGCTTCAGCGGCTTCGCCCCCCTGGGGCGCTTCGGCTGTTCCGTCGACAATCGGCCATACGCCACTGTCGACCTTGTTCCAGCCTTCACGGCCACGGCTGACAAAGCGCACACCGCGCAGCAGTGTGCGTTCAAACGCCCAGACTATAAATTCGTTTTGGTTCATATCGTGGACGGGCTTGATTCATCAAGCCCCTACGGATCCTCTCTCCATCTCAAATAACGCACCTTCTCGCCATTCAGTTCAGCAATCGCGACAATATGATGAGAAATACCTGCTGACCTGCCCTCGATATTCAGTCGAAACACCGATGAATTCACCGTGATGAACTGTTGTACGGAGGTAGGTATACCAGGCACCCTTGACATAAAGTCCCCGACGGACTTGAATGAAAAATCTTCCTCTTCGTCTCCAGTCCCTGTCGGATTCTTGCTGCCTGTGGAACTCTTGCTGCTCGTGGTATTCTTGCTGCTCGTGGAACTCTTGCCGCCGGTGGCACTCGTGCTGCTCGAACGTGACATGCCACCCATGCCGCGCCCTTCCCGCTCCTCGATAATAGCTCCGGCTGTGATATCGTCCATGTCCGGAATCGTCATCAATACCTCTCTGGGTGCAGCATTGACGTTTATCTTACCATCTCCGTACGTGGTAAACAATTCCTTTATGCCTCGAACGACGATTTGTTGATCCGGGCGTTTTTCTTCCGGATTCAGGATGCCGCCGTCAAGGATGGCTGGAACAAAGCCTTTGATGAGGCGCAGCTCGTCAATGGTGTCAATGGGGCCGTTCCGCGCGGTGTAGGGGATACGGGGTTCGCGTGTTTTAGGGTCCTCTTCGAGCTTGTAGTATTCATCTTCTGCGCCATTGCGGCCTGAAATCGTGCTGTCCATATCGGTCCAGTCGTTCCAGCAGTCAATCATGTCCGGGATCATCTCTTCGGGTACGCCTGCGGTCTCGAAGATTTGTTCCCAGACAAGGTCGTACTGGCTGGGCGCCTGACTTGTGTTTTGCTTGTTGGCCGCTGCCCCGCCACCCTGTGCGCTGTTGCAGAGCTTGTTGATGTTCCACCGGGATTGTTCCGGAATGATTTCGATGTGGATGATCCCATCGCCTAGAGGTTCATCGATGATGGCGGTCTGGCCGCGCTTGATGCGCAGGGCCGGTGCCTTCCAGCGGTCCTCCTCTGCTGTCGTAACCGATGTTGCACTGACATTGCGCTGTTTTTCAAGGAGCATCTCGGCAATCGCGATGCCGGATTGCGTAAGGTAGTTGACGCGCTGCCGCTGCCGGACGTAGGTTGCGATGCGCCCCTCCAGGATGGCGTCAAAGGAGAACGAGAGCACGAGGATGCTCAGCAAAGCCACAGTCCAGATCGCGATAATCAGCGCGGAGCCGGAACGTGGACGGGGGGAGGATGCGGAAGAAGTCGAGCGAAGCGAACGAATCGGAAGAATCGAATGGATCGACCGAATCGATTCTCTCGAAGCTTCCGCGTCTCTCGCGTCTCTCGAAAACTCAAACTGTGTTATGAGGCTTATCATTTAGTCGGTCGCGGTATTTTGGGGGTTGTCGACCCAATGGGGGCGATGGTGGGAGGAGGTTGTCCACCGGTGCCTCGGTTATTTCCACCAGTGCCTCGGTTATTGCCTCCGGTACCGCCGCGCGTATTCTGATTCTTTGTGGTGGAGGTCTGCTTGCCCTTGTCGTTGCTGACGGGGTTGAGGGAGAGTTCGGACATGGGGATCTCGATGATGCGCTTGATCTCAAGCGGATCTTCGCCTTCTTTCAAGGGTTCCATGTAGAGGGTGAGTTCAACGGCCTTGGGGATGCTGTTTGAAAATTTCCACTCATCCTGCCAGTTGGGCAAATCGTTCTTCTTGGGTTGCGTTTTGTCAAGGACCCTGCAGTTCATCCCGATCACGCGCGGCGCGAGGATAAAGTCTGTGACCTCTTCCTCGGGCTTGAAATCTTCAAGTTGGAGATCAATGCGCCAAGCCCTGAGCGCAAGGCCTTTCTCGTCGTCGCCGTTCCGGCCGCCCTCAAAAACAGAGAGTGAGATGCGATGGGGGGATTCCGCGAACCCGCACTCTTCGCCGACGAGCGCAGGCCCCATCTTGACCCAGCTGATCGAGTCGCGCGCGGTTTCGTCGTCACCGTCGCTGATCAGCGAGAAGCCGTATTTGTAGTCTTGCTTGCCCAAGTCCGGATAGTAGGCGGAACGGAGCCCTGAGACAACCTGGTCAATCACGTAGTCAGCTTGCCCCATGGTGTTCGACATCTCCTGCCCGGCGCGCCAGCTTTGAACAATCGCATCAAAACTGAAGAACGAAATCAGCATCATCACGGAAAGGATCGAAATCGCCATGACGATTTCAACGAGTGTGAAGCCGCGGCGCGGGGAGGAGGATGCACGGGAATGTTGGAATGATGGAATGGTGGAATGATGGAATGTTGGAATATTGGAATGATGGAATGTTGGGGGAATCGAATATCGGCTCTGGGAGGGGCACGCGTCTGCGTGCCTAGGACGAGCAGACGCTCGTCCCTCCCAAGAGTGCCTTCTTCCAGTATTCCAAAATTCCAACATTCCATTATTCCTTCTGTTACTTCTTCTTCGGTGCATTCTTTGTTTGTCTGACATAGCGAATCAGCTCTTCACGGTCATCTTCGTCCGTACCCCAGGAGACAACGGAACGGACAATAAAGAGGCCGTCATCTACTTGGTTCATCTCCAGTTCCCGCTCATCAACGGTGCGCTCAAAGGTGTAGCGCTCCAAAATCTCCAGCATTTGAGGGCTGGGGTCTTCAAGGAGTTCCACACAGCTCATCGACTCGACCGGAAGATCATTCTCGACATCGGTCGTGGCCTCGATCGGAAACTTGAGATCCACGAGCGAAAAGATGTATTGGGTCTCCTGAAACTGCTTGGCAAGGGTCATCATTTTTGCGCAGTTGCCGACGCCTGTCAGCAAAACCATGATCCCGGTTGCCAGGATCATCGTGGCAATCAGAATCTCAATGAGCGTAAATCCTGCGCGGCTCTTTCTCATTCTTTTTCTTTTTCGTCCTCTTCAATTTTGGCCACACCCAGACGGTCGATGATGATGTTCAGCGTATAGCCATCGGCGCCCTCTCCGTCTCCGGAAATCTGGACGCGGTAGGGGCGGCAGGTCCCGTTGCTGCGATAAAGGATCTGCGTTTGCGATGAAACCTCTTCCAACTCATTGGTGACGCTGCTCTCCTCTGCCGCAAAGGCAACACGCATCCGTGAATGCCAGCCATCGTCAATCACATCCTCGTATCCGGCAAAGGTGATCTTCACCTGCTCGTTTTTCTGTTCGGCTGCGATATCCGCCATGCTATACCCCGCGCCACCCACCGACTCAGCCGCCTCCAGCTCTGCCGCTGCTGCGGCCTCTGCATCGGCAAGCGTGTTCGTCGTTGCGAAGGCCTTTGCAGAGACAAGGCTCTCGGTCGCCGCTGCCATTGCAAAGGGTTTTACGCGCAACTCCCCGCTCTCCGTAAAGGAAAACTGCATGGGCTTTTGATACAACACCGCCATGGTGCGCGCATAGCGGGAGAGCTGAACAAAGCCCCGCGCTGCGCTGCGCACGTGAGCGGCCTCCGAGCCACCGGCAACGGATGTCGTGATGAGCGCGGCCATGATGCCGAAAATCACCAAGACAATCAGGAGCTCAATGAGCGTGAAGCCACGTCTATAGGAGGTGATGGTCATTGTTGCCTAAACGCAATTAGTTCGTCAGATCGTCTTCGCCGCCGAATTCGCCGTCAGGGCCGGCTGAGGTGATCTTGATCTTCTTGCCGCTCTTTGTGAACTGGAACTGGGTGCCCCAGGCATCTGTGATGTTCCCTTCTTTGAGCAACCCCGGCTTCTCGTCTGTGCCCGCGGTCAAGTCTTCAATGGTGTTCGGGAACTTGCCGTTATGCTGCATGGAATAGATCTGCGCGGCCTTTTCAATCTCCGCGATACTGGTGCGGGTCGCCGTGACACGCGCCGTCTCGATGTGCTGCATCACGTTCTGGACAGCGACAGCTGCCAAGATGCCCAGGATGGTGATCACCACCAACAGTTCGACGAGTGTAAAACCACTACGGCGGTTGCGCTTCTGTTCTTGTTCGTTGTGTTTGTTGTTCATTTTTTCCTTTCGGGCAGACACGGGGGTCTGCCCCTGCAGGGCCGGCTCGGAGACCGGCCCCTACTTTGCTCCTATTGCGGATGTGACTTTGAAAACGGCCATCAGGATACTGATTGCCACGAAACCAACCACGCCGCCGATCACGATGATCAGGATGGGCTCAAGCGCGTTGGTGAAAATCTTGATGTTGCGGTCCATCTCTGTTTCATAACGGCGTCCGATATGCCCCAGCGAACTGGGCATGTCGCCGGACTGTTCGCCGACCGAGAGCATGTCCGTCATCATCTTGGGGAATACCGCGCTCGCTGCGAGCGGGCCTGAAATGCTGGTGCCGTCTGTGACGCGCTGGCGCGCATTGCGCAGGGCCCCTGCAATGACTTCGTTGCCGCAGGTCTCCTCCGCGATCCGTAAGGCCTGCAAGACATTCACGCCGTTGGCCAGCAGGGTCTTCATGGTGTAGGCCAGGGATGAAAAAGCGCCGCACGCAATGATGCCTTTGATGAGCGGGGTACGCAGCTTGAGGCCATCCAGCTTGAAACGGCCTTCGGGTGTTTTGATGTAACGCTTCAGCATCACGGCGCCTGCGATGGCGGCGAAGAGCAGGAAGATGCCATACTTTAACAGGAAGTCGCTGGTGCCCATCAGGATGCGTGTCGGCAAGGGGAGCGCCTGATCCATGCTTTCAAAGATCTTCTTGAATTGGGGCAGCACCTTGACCATGGTGAAGATGACGGTGACAACGCCGAGAATCAACACGACAATCGGGTAGGTCATCGCGGACTTGATTTTGGACTTCATGCTCTCGCTGCGTTCATAATGCTCCACGAGACGGCGTAAAATTTCGATCATGGCGCCTGAGGCTTCACCGGCCCTGATCATGTTGCCGTAGAGCGCAGGAAAGGTGTCAGGATGCGCCGTGACAGCATCGGAGAGCTGTTCGCCGCGGATAATGCGATCCCGCAGATCCCCTGCAATGATGTTTTGAGCGGAGTCAGGTTCGCCTTGGCTGGCCAGGCAGTTGAGTGCCGCGCCGAGCGTCATCCCGGCTTCAATCAAGTCTGCCAATTCAGAGGTGAAGAGCAAGACCTCCATGGTCTTCATCCGCGGCTTCGCGTTCCCGATTTTCAGCTTCCAGATCGAGGTGCTCTTCTGTTTGGTCTTGGCCGACTTTGTCTCGACAACGGAAATCGGACGATAGCCGAGTTTCTCAACAGCCACCATGGCCCCGCGACGGTCCGAAGCATCTACGGTGCCTTCGAACTTGCGGCCGTCCTTGGTCATTGCTTTGTAGTTAAAGGTTGCCATATCGTTTCTTTATTCGGTGTCCTCTGTGACACGGATGAGTTCCTCCACGGAGGTCATTCCGCGGAAGGCCTTGAGCCAGCCATCTTCACGCAGCGATTTCATGCCGCCGCGCAACGAGGCTTCTCGGATCACAGCAGAAGGTTTGCGCCCGATGATCAGCGACTCGATCTCTTCATTCACGACGAGCAGCTCAAAGAGTCCGCCACGCCCCTTGTAGCCAGTCCGCTTGCAGTATTCGCAGCCATTGGCTTCGAAGACATTGGGCGAGCTGGGGGGGTAGGGCAGGTCATACCATTTGAGGTCGAGCGGGATTTCACGCCGGCATTTCGGGCAGAGGCGGCGCACCAGGCGCTGGGCCATGACGCCGGCCAGGGCCGAGGCCACGAGGAAGGGTTCTGCACCCATATCAATCAGACGCGGGATGGCGCCTGCGGAGTCGTTGGTGTGCAAGGTGCTGAGCACCAAGTGACCGGTCAAGGAGGCGTTGATAGCGATTTCAGCGGTTTCGCCGTCTCGAATTTCACCGACCATGATGATGTCCGGGTCCTGACGCAGGAAGGCGCGCAGCGCACGGGCGAAGGTGAGCCCGATATCTTGCCGGACGAGCACCTGGTTGATCCCGGGCATTTCATATTCGATCGGATCTTCAGCCGTCAGGATACGCACCTGCATCTTGTTGATCTCATGCAGGAAGGCGTAGAGGGAGGTTGATTTGCCGGAGCCCGTGGGGCCGGTGACCAGGATAATGCCGTTCGGCCGGTTGATGAGCTTGACGATATGCGCCTGGTCACGGTCATTGAAGCCCAGGTCCTGGAGTTTGACGAAGTTGCCGGACTTCTGCAAGAGACGCAACGAGATGGATTCGCCATACGCCGTGGGCATGGTCGAGACGCGGATATCGATATCGTCATTGTTCAGGCGCACGCCGATACGTCCGTCCATGGGGAGTCGCTTTTCGGCGATATCCAGATTCGCCATGACCTTGATACGCGAAATGATGGCAGCTTTCAGTTTGTTCAACTGGGGGGGGACATCCACCTTGTGCAGCATGCCGTCGATGCGGTAACGGATACGCAATTCATCTTCCATCGGTTCCACATGAATATCCGTTGCGCCTTGACGGTCGGCTTCGGAAATGATCTGGTTCACGAACTTCACAATGGACGCCTCAGCGCCCATTTCATTCACGTCGATCTTTGAGATGGAGGCGATGTCGGAATCGACTTCGTAACGTCCGTCCTCAATCATCTTCTCGATGGCATCCGCGCCCACGCCGTAATATTTGTGGATGGCCTTGTTGATCTCTTCGCGGGGCGTCAGCGACACTTTAATGGGACAGCCCGCTGCCAGGCGCAACCCATCGGTCATGGCAATGTTGAACGGGTCACAGGAGACAACCTTCAAGTTCCCGTTTTCCAGGGCCAGCGGCAGGACATTATACTGATAAACGGCACGTGCCGGGAGGCTTGTCAAGGCTTCATCGGTCGGACGTACATCCGCAAGGTCGAGATAGGGCAAGCCAATGATGGCTCCGATGCGTTTCAGGAAGTCATCTTCACGGGCCACGCCCAGTCGGACAACCACACCGGGTATGCCGGTGCCGTCCGAACGGTCCGCGGCGAGGATTTGCGTGATTTGTATCTCGCTGAAGAGTCCGGTCTGTTTTAAGACGAGTGCAGCAAAGGCGTCTGTTGAGGTTGACATAAATTGACTTTTTAATAGGTTAGCAGATATCGTGCCTTAATGAGAATGTCCATGGCGTTAAGCGTTTCGGGCATGGTGATTGCGTTTGACAGTCTGCGCTGTGTCGCTTCTTCACGCCTCTCCTGTGAATAATTGTCACTGTTGAAGATGAGATCAAATGCTTTTTGACGTATAATACGCATAAGGGGGCAGGTTTGAGGAGGTGAATAAAAGGGTTAGTCAGCGTACATGGCCGGTATCGGCGCGACCTGAGGGAATTTCTGGTGTGTGGTTTCCGTTTTTGGTTTGGATGTCATGGAGAACACGAGCATCACGCCGGTCAGCATGCAGATCAATAAAATCGCTGCAGCCCCGATCAGCGGAAAACGATACTGCTGTAGGAAATCGTCCGAAAAGCCTTTGGTAATAGCAGCGTCTTTGAGGCGCTTGAAACTGTCGACAAAGGTCTTCAGATGTGCGTTTTGGCGTTGGGTCGCCTGACCATCTTGAGGCGGATCGACAATCGGCGATGAATCCAAGCGGCTGGCCATATCAAAAATGCGACCCGGGCCCCGCTTGTTGACGGTTGGTTTTTTCTTTTTAGACTCGACGCTTGCCAGGGGTGTTGTTGTGACAGGTTGTCGCTGGGGCATCTGCAGAGAGAAGAGATCCGGTTCGCCGTCCGGAGCTGCAAACTCCGCTTCCGGTTCGACAACCCATCTTCTTTCCGATGGCTCGGAGACTTCCGTGACAGGCTCAGTGTCCAGCGGCTCGTCCACCACGGGCTGGATATTGGGCTGCTCCGGCTCCGCGAAGCCGAAGTCACGGGTCGGGGTGAGGCAGGGGGTCAAGGTCAGGGGGTCGTCGTCCAGATCTGGCTCAGGGAGAGGCGCAGGAGCTGGCGCTGGCTTCGGAAGGGGCGCCGGTACCGGTGCAACAGGAGGTGCTTCCGGAGCGGGTGCAGTGTCGACCGTGCGCACAAGCGGTTTGCTCAGAGGGGGTGCTTTTGTCACCCCATTTTGCCGTACCGTGCGGGTTACGGGAACAGGGGCTTCCTGCTCCGCAGGAGCAGGCGCAGGGTCAACAGGACGGCGACCGACAGCCGGTGCGCGCTTCCCGGTGTACAGATCCATGAATTCCCGGATTAAGGGAGCCGCGTCCAGCTCAAGAAATTCAGCATAGAGCTTCACAAAGCCACGGCCGTAAATAGGTGCGGCGATACGACGGAAATCTTCGTTTTCCAGATCCTCAATGATTTGCACCTTCATGTGCGTACTCTCCGCAGCGGTCGATGTCGACAAAGCCCGTTGTTCCCGTGCGGTTCTCAGAATTTCACCCATTGACATAGTATGGTTCTCCTTAAATGGTTTCCTCTGCTGCTGCGTCTGTCCCTGTCGCTCCCTCCGCATCTGCTTGTGAGTGGCTGGCGGTCACGCTCGAACTGCTCGCGTGCGTCGGTACGACGGCATCCAGATCAATCAAAATTTCACGCGCGCCTGCGCCTGTTGAGCCCTGCGGTGCAACAATACCCCGGGCTTCCAGGATGTCCATGAGGCGTGCGGCGCGTGTGTACCCGATGCGCATCCTTCGTTGCAGCATGGTTGTTGAGGCGCGCCGTGTCATCCGGATCACCTCCAGCGCCTTGTCAGCCATGGCTTCATCAGAATCTTCGTCGACCACCACACCCTCTCCCCCGCCGCCGACTCCGGAGCCTCCGGCGGGCGCGGTCGAATCATCCAGCCCCACATCCAGCGCCTCGTTCGGGTCAAGCTCCTTGATCCGGTCCATCTTGCCCATGAGGGTCTGGTCATAGCAAGAGGTGCAGTGCTCCTTCACAAAGGCGACAACACGCGCTATCTCAGCATCATCGACCCAAGCGCCCTGTGCACGCTGAAGTTGCGACCCTTCTTTGAGAAAGAGCATATCACCCCGTCCGATGAGCTCTTCAGCCCCCGGGCAGTCAAGAATGGTACGGCTGTCATTGGCCTGTGATACCTTAAACGCAATACGGCCTGGAATATTGGCCTTAATCGTGCCGGTGATGACATCTACGGAGGGACGCTGGGTCGCGAGAATCAGATGGATGCCCACGGCGCGCGAGAGGGAGGTGAGGCGCGCAATGGCGGGCTCGACCTCCTTGCCGACAGTCGCCATGATGTCAGCGACCTCATCCACCACGATGACGATATAGGGCAGTTTCTCCGGAATGCTATCGACAGCGCCCTCCTGTGTCTCGCTGCCAAAGAAGTCCCCTTGCGTGGTCTTCGTGCGGGTGTTGAAGGAGACAATATTACGGCACCCGACTTTTTGGAGCAATTTGTAGCGCTTGTCCATTTCGATGATCGCCCAGCGGAGGCCGAAGGCGACGCGTTTGGAGTCGTTGATGACCGGGACGAGCAAATGAGGCAAATCATTGTACGCGGTAAACTCGACGCGCTTGGGGTCCACCAAGATCAGCCGGAGCTGTTCGGGCGTACGGCTCATCAGGATGCCGGCAAGGATCGAGTTGAGGCAGACGCTCTTTCCGGAGCCCGTGGCTCCAGCGACCAGCAAGTGCGGAGCCTTTGTCAAATCATAGATGAGGTCATTGCCCGCGACATCCTTGCCCAGTACCAAGGGGATCTCGCAGGTGTTTTTCTTCCACGCCTGGCCTTCCAGGATTTCACGGAACGTCACGGGGCGCGCACGGCGATTGGGGATCTCGATGCCCACGGCGTTCTTGCCGGGGATCGGGGCCTCGATGCGGATACTCTTGGCTTCCAGCGCCATTTGCAGGTTGCCCTGAAGCGAGGAGATTTTCTCAACTTTGATGTGCGGTGCAGGCCGCAATTCATATTGGGTCACCACAGGCCCTGCAATCGTGTTGACCACTTCAACGGCGACGTTTTGATGTTGAAGCGTATCAATGATGATCTTCTCAATGTCTTCGATATTGCCATGGTCAGCCGTCCCCTTGGGAATGGGGTTGAGCAGCGAGATCGGAGGCATGGGATAATCAGCGAGGTTGGGTTGCGGCTGGCTAGCCACAGAGAGGGACTTGGGGACAGGCGCCGGTGTGGGTGGCCGTGAAAGGATGACATCAGGTTGTGGCGCAGGTTCAACAACATCCGCTTCACGCTCGGCGACTTTGCGTTGGCGCTCCAGTTCGCGGGCCCGCTTAGCCTCTTCCTTAGCCCGCTTGGCAGCGTCCTTCAGGTTCTGGGGATCCATTGTGTTGACTTTTGGAACGCTGGGCAGCGGCTCGCTGGCGCTCAGGCTTTCACGCTCCGCCTTGCGGCGCGCCTGGCGTTCCGCGCACCATTCCGTCAGGCGTCCCAGGCTGTAGACGATATTGCGGATGCCAATCACCATCATGAGCGCAAAGAGCATGATGCTGACCATCAGGATGCCGCCGCCGACAGGACTGAACCAGCGGCACAGCAGACAGGTCATCAGCCAATAGCCGATTGCCCCCCCTGCATTGGGCTTTAGGTTGAGATACTCCAGCGTCGAGTCAAAAAGGGTTTCGCTCCCCAGTTGAACAAGGCAGCACAGCGCCATGAGAAAGAGAAACATCCAGGCCATTTTGCGCCCGACGGTCGCGACCTTGCCGTAGAGGAGAAGAATGCTGAAGCCCAGCACCAGGAAGGGGACGACCCAGAGGACGAGGCCAAAGACATGATACCCGAGGAAAACCGACCATGCGCCCACCAGGCCGATCAGGTTTGCCGGCGGGGTTAACGGGGGGACGTTCAGCAAGGAGATGTCACGCCAGTTGTACGTGATCATGCTGAGCAACGGGAAGAAGGCAATCGGAAGCAAGATGATGCCGAAGAGCCGGCGATGAGCCCGGCGTTCAACTTCATGACGGTCCTGTAGAGGAGTCTCTTTTACAAATTCATCCATAACGTTACTTGCTTGTCTGTTCGTCCGCGGCCATCTTCGTCTGATCCGATTTGGGCTCTACGGAGGGGTGGTTCGTTAAAACGGGTGGGGGAATGATGGGTGTAACAGGGGGCTCCATTTGGGGCGGATGCTCAAACCGGACATTCACGAAAGCGGGATCGATGCGGACAACGCGCAAGCGTCCGATTTGTCTCAGAGAGGACGCTTTCAGATGGATCGTTTCGATTTCGTTTGTCCCCTTCGAACTGGAGGCCACGGCAACAAAAATGGAGGGCGTATAGAGCTGGCTTAATTCGGTTTCCGAGCCACGGAGTGTGACGTGCACGGTTTGCGGCTTGGAACTGGTCACGACATAACCGACATCGCCCATCACGGACACCGCAAGGGTCTTGAGATTGCTAATTTCCGCACGGACCGAGAAGTAAATCATGACCGCAATGGCAAGGGAGAGCAACTTCCAAGGCCAGTCGCGCAGGAAGATCAACCACAGAATGCTGCGGACATTAATGGTCTGCATGTTCAGGCCTCCTCTTGGCGTGATGCGCGAGCTGGTTCCATTGGCGGATCAGTCCGCTCTTGAGCCATGCTGAAAAAGTCGCATGACCAGGCCGCTGGTCAGGCATTGCAAAGCGGAGCCAGCGAAGCACCTTGCGCTGGACGTCTGCCTCATAGCGGTTGAGCTTGCCATTGTACGCGACAGAGACGATGCCGGTCTCTTCCGACACGACAAAAATAACAGCGTCTGTCTCTTCGCTGAGCCCCACAGCGGCGCGATGACGCGTGCCGCATATCAAGTCCGGCTGGCTGGAGATGGGGAAGAGGCAGCGCGCCGCAGCGATGCGTCCCGCACGAATAATACAGCCGCCATCATGTAGGGGCTGGGGGGGCGTGAAGATGGAGATGCAGAGTTCACGGCTCATGAGCGCATGCAACGGTATGCCGGCCTCTTCGTATCCTGCCAGCGAAATACCCCGCTCAATCGCAATCAATGCGCCGATCCTTTTTTCAGCGAGATACAGGATGGATTGGCAGAGGACTTCGGGGACATGCAGTTGCTGCAGGCTGCCCCGGTTCCGGGCAAATAAGGCCTGCCCGCCCATCAGGGCCAGCGCCCGGCGGATCTCATGCTGGAAAATAATCACCATGCTCAAGGCGAACCCTCCGAGCACATAGTAGATGACGCGGGAGAGGACATCGAAGTGGAAGAGTTTCGTGAACCCCAGGAAGACAAGTACCAAGATTCCGACGCCCATCAGCACTTGCGCGCTGCGTGTGCCCCGGACATATCGAAGAACACCATAGATGCAGAGGTACAGAATCAGTATCTGTACGGCATCTGTGAGTTCAATCTGTATAAATCCGTCTAACATGCTCTATTTTCACTCAGGCAGGCGTGCTTCAGGGCCATCGCCATGGTTAGGCTTTCCTTCGTCTCGCGCACATCATGCACACGTACGATGGCGGCTCCATGCAAAACGCTCCACACCGCTACGCAGAGGCTGCCGCCCAACCGCTTGGCAGCCTCCGGTACGTCGCAGATCTCTCCGATGAAGCGCTTGCGAGACGCTCCGATCAACACGGGTGCCAAACGCTTCAGGCGCTCCAGTGCGGCCAGCAGACGGAGATTGTCCTGCGTGCCTTTTGCAAAGCCGAGTCCAGGGTCGATGATGCACGCTTCACGGGCGATGCCCTCTTCCCTCGCGAAGGCCAACGCCTGGCGCAGATCTGCTTCCACAGTCGCCACGACATCCGCATAAGAGGCCTTCTCCATCATGTGCTGCGGGGTTCCGCGGGTATGGGTCAGCACAAGGCCTGCACCGGCCTCGCGAACCACGGCGGCCATGGCTTTGTCTCCTGCAAAGGGTGCGACATCATTCACGATGCAAGCGCCAGCTTCAAGCGCTTGCCGCGCTACCGTTGCATGCCGCGTGTCGATCGAGATCGGCACCGTGAGGGTCTTGGCCAGTTCTTGGATCACAGGCAGCACCCGCCGAAGCTCCTCCGCTTCTCCAACAGGGGCTGCGCCCGGCCGTGTTGATTCGCCTCCGATGTCCAGAATGTCCGCTCCTGCGTCAACCATGGCCTGTGCATGAGCCACTGCGCGGCCCACATCCGTGTAACAGCCGCCATCTGAAAAGGAATCCGGTGTGACATTGAGGATACCCATGATTCGGGGGGTGTCCAAAGACACGCGTTGTCCCCGGCACTGCCAGAAGGGAAACGTCTGTCGGGGTGAATCGAGCGCTACGCCGCGTGCGTTCTGGCGCTCCTCCTCCCTAGCTACAATGCTCAATAGTTGCTGCATCCCCTTCAACCTTTTCGCCTTCGGGTTTGTCGTTCAGCAAGGCTTCCACTTCGCGTCCGTCCATGGTCTCACGTTCAATCAAGCGTTCGACGAGGCACTCCAGCTTGGCCTTGTTCTCGACAATGATGGTCTGGGCGCGCGCCCAAGCGTCATCGACGAGGCGAGACACTTCCTTGTCAATTTTTTCAGCAGTCTCTTCGCTGTACGTTTTGCTGCGTGTGACTTCGCGTCCAAAGAAGAGGGTCTCTTGGTTATCGCCAAACGACTGGAAGCCGAAGGCATCCGCCATGCCGAACGAGCAGACCATCTTGTGCGCAATGTCGCTGGCCATCTTGATGTCCATACGTGCGCCTGTCGAGATGTCACCCGTGTGCAGTTGTTCGGCAATGCGCCCGCCCATGAGGACGACGAGCTGATCAAGGAGTTCATTGCGCGTCCGGTTGAGCACGTCCTTTTCAGGAAGTGACATGGTGGCGCCCAGCGCCTGGCCACGCGGAATGATCGTCACCTTGTGCAGCGGCTCGGCATGTTTGCAGAGCACTTGCAGGAGCGCGTGGCCAGCCTCATGCCAGGCCGTGATACGGCGTTCCTTGTCATCCATCGCCCGGCTGCGGCGTTCGCGTCCCCAGAGCACTTTGTCGCGGGCCTCTTCAAGATCCGCCTGTTCAATCGCAGCTTTGTTGGTCCGCGCCGCGAGCAGGGCGGCTTCGTTGAGCAAGTTGGCCAGATCTGCGCCAGAGAAGCCCGGCGTGCCGCGCGCAATGCGGGAGAGATCAGCGTTGGGCCCGAGCTTGACTTTCTGCGCGTGCAACTTGAGGATATCTTCGCGTCCCTCCTTCGAGGGCATGTCGATGATGATTTGACGGTCGAAGCGTCCCGGCCTCAGCAGGGCAGGGTCCAGCACATCCGCGCGGTTGGTCGCCGCGATGATGATGACGCCTTCGGATGTTTCAAAGCCATCCATCTCCACAAGCAGCGCATTGAGCGTCTGCTCGCGTTCGTCATGTCCGCCGCCGATGCCGGAGAAGCGGCTGCGGCCCACGGCGTCGATTTCGTCGATGAAAATAATGCAGGGCGCGTTTTTCTTGCCCTGGTCAAACATGTCGCGGACGCGCGAGGCGCCCACGCCCACGAACATCTCGACGAAATCAGAGCCGCTGATGCTGAAGAAGGGCACGCCGGCTTCGCCTGCAATCGCTTTCGCGAGCAGCGTCTTGCCGGTTCCCGGAGGCCCCATGAGCAGTACGCCCTTGGGAATGCGTCCGCCGAGCGTCTGGAATTTCTTCGGGTCTTTGAGGAACTCGACAATCTCCTGGACCTCCTCCTTGGCTTCCGTGATGCCGGCGACGTTTGCAAAGGTCAGCTTCTTGGTCTCCTTGGCCAGCATCTTTGCGCGGCTCTTGCCAAAGCCCATCGCCCGCGAATTCATATCTTTGATCTGGCGTGCAAAGAGGAAGAAGATGATACCCAGGATGATGATGATGGGGAGCATCTCACGCAGCAGCGAGCCAAAGAAGTTGTTGCTGTAGACAATCTGCCAGCGAATCTTCTTCTCCTGCAAATATTGCTCCATGCCTTCGGACGGCAGCGCGTTGACGCGGAACTGCTCCTTTTCGTTGGTCTTCTTTGCGAAGCGCAAATACATGATGCCATTTGGGTCTCTGATCCACTCGACCTTGTCATCCTTGATTTGCTGCGCATCGACCATCTGGCGGAACTCCTGATGGTCAATGGTTTTAATTTCACTCTCGGGCTTGTAGAAATACATGCCGATGGTGAGCATGATTAAAAGTCCGATCACAATCCATGCGCCAAACGCTTTATTGGGGGGCATGCTTCCCGCGACGGCAGTCGGGTCTTGTTTCTGTGCTTCACCGTTCGGCGGCACAGAGGCGCTCGGGGGTGAATCTTCGAGATCTGTTTTGTTTTTTTCTTCTAAGGCCATATAAGGTATATATAATACCGACTTTCACCCCCTTCAAGCAATGCAAAAAGGGGCTTGCAGGTACGTTTTTTTCGGATGAAGTTTAGGAAGCGGCAACGGACGATTTTTCTTCCAGTGCGCGCGTGTCATGCCGGTAAAGTTGCCAGGCGTTCCAGAGGTTGTGCCAGAGCACATAGAGGGTTGGCCCGAGTGCTACCAGGGGGTTCGCATACGTCAGGGCGAGATAGACGGTGTAGGAGTTGTTTTTCTGGCCGAGGGCTTGACTGCATTCAAGTCCATACTGCGGACGTCCGATGAAGTAGCCGACCATGAAGTTCGTGGCGCAGATGACCAGCGAGAGGAGCGCGATGGCGCTGAGCATCGCCCAGGGGATGTGCGCCTGCTGGTCGAGGAAGTCGCGCGCCTGGGCTGCAATCAGGACAACGAGGCTAATCCATGCATAGAAGGTCCAGGCGGAAAGACGCTCGCCCATCTTCTGCGCCATTGACTTTGAACCGGCGCGGATCAGCATGGCCAGGGCCAGCGGGGCGAGGGTGACGGTCAGGACGCGGATGAGCACATGCTGCGTGATGTCCAGGGCCGGGGTGCCGATGACCCAGGGGATGAGGACCGGCAGGCAGCACGAGATGAGCAGGTTGGAGAGCAGGAAGGTGGTCACGGTGTAGGTGACGTTGCCGCCGATGAACGAGACAATGACTGCGGTCGCGGTTGCGGTCGGGGTGATGGCGGTGAAGAAGGCGACCCTTGCAAGTTCCGGGTAGCCCGCGCGTAAAAAAAGCTGCCAGAGTCCGCACGCAAAAAGAATGTTGAAGCCGATGGCGTAAAACTGGCTGCGATGAATCATCTTTCGTGAAGGTTCGATCCGAAGAAAGACGGCGAACAACATGAAGATGAGCAGGAAGCGAATCAGCCAACTGTAGGCGTGTAGCGCCGGAAGGAGTCCACCGACTGTAAAAGCCAGCAGGAGTCCGACCGCACGTAACACTGCAAAGTTCATTCCTAAAGCCTACTCGGATTTAAGTTCACGCTGCTGCTTCTTCGTCTTCTTCTTGGCCAGGTCGAAGAAGGTCGCCTTGGCAAAGGTCTCCTCCGAGATGAATTCCTGTTCGTCGGCCTCGACCACAGGCTTGACCTTCGCGGCGCGTTTTTTTGCCTTCTCAATCTGGAAGGCGCCTCGGGGGATGGGCTTGAGAAGGTCATGGATGCGCTGCTTGAAGGCGGCGATTCCTGAGTCCTGCGGATCGAGCGTGGACATGGGAATGGGCTTGGTGCGTGTCTTTTTGATAAACACCGGAAGAAGCTCAAGCGCGGCCTGCTGATCCATCTTGTTCGCGATGATAATCGAGGGGCGTTCAACGAGCGCCTCATCGTATTGTTTGATCTCCTTGCGCAACTGCCGATAGTCGTCCCACGGGTTGCGATTATCCGTGCCGGCCATGTCGATGACGTACACGAGGACGCTGGAGCGGGAGATGTGGCGCAAGAAGTCAAGACCGAGTCCGATGCCGTCGGCCGCGCCTTCGATGATGCCTGGAATGTCCGCGACACGGAGCTGCGAAAAATCTTCGAAATTCACAGTCCCCACAATCGGGTTCAAGGTGGTGAAGGGATAGCTGGCCACTTTGGGATGCGCATCGCTGATGCGGGTCAGGAGCGAGGATTTTCCGGCATTCGGAAAGCCCAGGAGGCCAGCATCCGCGATCGTCTTGAGTTCGAGGCGCAGGCGGAACTCTTCGCCGGGCTCGCCCGGCGTGTGCTCTGTCGGCACCTGGTGGGTTGACGTGCGGAAATGGACGTTGCCCATGCCCCCGTCGCCGCCCTTGGCGATGATGATTTCCTGGTCATGCTCAATGATGTCGGCAACCATCTCGCCGGTCTCTTCGTTGAAGACCTCTGTGCCGCACGGCAACAGGACCACAAGATCCTTGCCCATGCGCCCGAACATCTTCTGGCCCCTGCCCGGCACACCGTCTTCTGCGAAAACAAGCGGCGAAAAATAGAGGGCGATCAGCGAATCGACATCGCGACAGCCTTTAAAAATGACATGTCCGCCGCGGCCGCCGTCGCCGCCGTCAGGTCCGCCTTCCGGCACGCAGGCTTCACGCCGGAAGCTACAGCTTCCGTCGCCGCCTTTGCCAGCCCGGATGTGGATTGAAACTTGATCAACAAATTTACGTGTTTTCATAAAAAAACGAACGACCAGCGACATTCCAATATGCGAAACAGACCGAAGTCACGAATCGCGGGGGTCACTGGCCGTCAGGTAAGAGGAAAAAAAGTTACTCGGCGATCGGAAGGATGGCGACAACTTTGCCATCTTTCTGGAACTTCACGGTCCCGTCGATGAGGGCGAACAACGTGTGATCACGTCCACAGCCCACATTCAAACCCGGATGGACCTTGGTTCCGCGCTGACGGATAAGGACCGAACCTGCTGTGACGACCTGACCATCGTACCTTTTGACGCCCAAACGCTTTGCGTTACTATCGCGACCATTCCTCGCGGCTGCTGCACCTGCCATAAGAGACTCTCTTTCTTAACTGTTGGTTGACTTAAAGGGAAACCCTTCAGCGTCATGTTAGGCAACGGATTTAACTTTAACGACCGTCAATTCCTGACGATGTCCCATTCTGCGGGCAAAGCCTTTCCGGCGTTTCTTCTTGAAGTTAATCAGCTTTACGCCACGCTTGTGTCCCATGATCGTCAGGACGACCTTTGCGCCTTTGACATAAGGCATGCCAATGGTTAGTTCCTTGCCGTCTGAAACGGCCATGACGGTGTCCAGCTCGATGTCTGTCCCAGCTTCCGCTTCGAGACATTCAATTTCTAATGTATCACCGGCAGTTACTCGATACTGCTTTCCGCCTGTTGCCAAAACTGCATACGCTTCCATGTCTTTACCCTTCATCAAACAACTATTCTGTCTATTCGGAATACCTTATACCGCGACAAAAAGAGGTGTTACTTTATCTAATTTACCTGCCACTTGTCAAGTGACAGCTTCAAGAATTTTCATTTTTTTGTTCTTCAACCAGGGGCAGCAGCGCTTTTTTACAGGTTTCATGGAACTTTCCATTGGTCGCAAGCACGGCAAGACGCCTGTTGGGATACTGCGCTAAAACATCGCAGATCCCGCCTGCGCGTTCCAAAATTAAACCGGCCGCGGCCATATCCCAGAGGTAGATGCCCGATTCGAAGAAGGCATCGAAGCGGCCGGCCGCAACCATACAGATGTCCGCGGCCGCCGCGCCCATGAGGCGCGGGCGCTGGACCAATTCGGTAATGGTCCTGAAAATTTTAAGGGAGATTTCCTTGTCGCGCCATTTGCCCATGCCTGTCGCCATGATGGCCAGTTCCGGGTCGCTCTGCTCCGAAACATGGATCACGGCGCCGTTACAGGTCGCCGGACCGTCGTGGGTGGCTTCGAACATTTCATCCATCTGGGGGATGTAGATGGCGCCGGCCATGGTGCGGCCGTTCAAGCGCACGGCCACGGAACAGCACCACCAGTGCAGGCCATGGAAAAAATTCACGGTCCCGTCAATCGGGTCGATGATCCAGACATAGCCGTCGTCCGGGGGGCAGGGCGTTTCGGACTCCTCGCCGAAGATCAGATGGTCCGGGTAAGCCGCGTGGATGACGGCTGTTGCGATATCCTGCGCTTCGACGTCGAGCTTGTGCTTGATGTCCGTGCGCAGGACCGATTTCGCATCAGCCCGTCGATGAAGGTTTTCGAGTACGTGTTCGCCTGCCCGCCGTGCGGCGAGTGAGGCGACTGCCTGAAGTTGTGTTGAAGTGAGCATGCCAAAGTTTTCCTGTCAGCGTCAAAAGGTTTTCAGATTAGCAATTCAGCGGTTTTTTGTCGAGCTTTCACAGCGGCAGTCCGATGGACTTTACTCGATCAGGGCGGCTTGGGCGCGCATGAGGTCGTGGAGCGTAAAGATGCCCGTGACCGGTGCACCCTCTGTTTTTGCAACGAGGAAAAGGCCGACTGCGGACTCGATCATCCGGGGTTCAACCTCCTGCAGCGATTGATGCTCCAGGAAGATGACGGGTTCTTGAAGTTCCGGTTCACAGCCCAGTGCGAGCGCACGCTCTATGACATCCCGCGTGATGACGCCGAGCAGCGCATCATTGACGATGACGGGAAAGCAGCGGTAAGGATATTTCGCAAGTGCGGCCTTCAGCGCGGCGGGCGAGAGACTCGCGAGTGCCACAGGCTTTTTATTGGCAAGGACAGAGACAGACATATTATGCCAGCCCGTCAGATCCTGCGGAGGTGCAATTTTATGGATCTCGTGGCCATCCTGCAGCAGGACCTCCTCGTAGAAGTTGCTAGAGCCTGCAAGACGCGCGATTGCCTGACTGATCAGTGTGCCCAGCATGAGTGCGGGCACCATTCCGAATTGGTGCGTCATTTCGAAAATCATCAGGATTGAGGTGAAGGGCGCCCGCACGACTGCGCCGAAGCAAGCACTCATACCTGTCGCGGCGAGCACGAGTTCGTCGGCGGGGGTGAGCGGCAGCCAGTGCTTTGCGACACCGGCAGTGAAAAAACCGCACATCGCACCGATAAACAAGGTGGGTGAGAAAATGCCGCCGCAGCCGCCGGTGCCATAGCTGGCGAGCGTCGCGATGATTTTGGCGACGGCCAGGATGCCGGCGATTTTCCAGCCGATGCCGTTCAGGAGGGCGTCGGACAGGTCGGCGTAGCCGAGGCCGAAAACGCCCAGGCGGTGGCAGGTAAGATAGACCGTGCATCCCACCGCCCAGGTGACCAGTGCGCCGATGAACGGGCGCAACCACGTGGGTATTTTGCTCCGTTGGCGCATCTTCAATCGGAGGTTGAGCGCGCCGCGCTGAAAGAGGACTCCGGCTAAGGAACTGAGCAGGGCAACGAACGGTACGGCAAGGTACATGTTCCAGGAGGCCACATCAATTGTCGGCATCAGGAACGAGGGCTGGCTCCCGATGAGTGCATAGACAACAAAGGCGCCACAGACAGAGGCCAGAACAACACTGCCGAGCAGCCGACTGTTCAGATCTCCCAGGATCTCTTCAAGGACGAAGCTGATCGCGGCCAGAGGCGTATTGAATGCAGCAGCAAGACCGGCTGCAGCACCAGATGCGGCGGCGTGACGGCGACGGCGATACGGGACGCCAAGCCATCCCGCTATGTTTGAGGCTGCCCCTCCTGTAATGAAAACCGTCGGCCCTTCACGGCCCAGGCTTGTGCCGCCGGCTAACGTCAGGACCCCGCCGATAAACTTCACCACGACCGCACGGAAGGAGACGGCCCCGAGATCTTTCCAGTAGGCCGCCTTCAATTGTGGAATTCCGCTGCCTGCCGCATCGGGCTGGACTTTTGTCATGAGGATTCCCGAGGTGATGGACGTCGCGGAGATGACTACGAAACTGCCGAGGACAAACTCCATCCGTCCCAGGCCCGAGAGCCCCAGCCAGACCCATTTGAACAGGTAGTCGACAAGGAGCATGAAGGCGACCGCGACCAGGCCGCCGAGAACCCCGTAAATGGCCGTCAGCGTCGGGAGTCTAATGCGCTCAGGGATTTTTTCAAGAAAGTGTCTCATTTTAGATGCTTCAAGGCGTCACGGAAGCGTTCCGCCAATATCTCCTCCATGGTCAGGAATCCCCGCGAGTACTCCATAAGCCATTCTGCTCCCGCGAGCGCGCCACGTCCAAACGATGCACGGTTCAAACTTTCATGCGTGATCCGGAGGGTCTGGTTGGGCAGACCGAAGAGCACCTCGTGTTTCCCGACAATACCGCCTGAACGAATTGACTTGATGTTTTCTGTAGGATCGACCTTGAGTTGCTTGGCAATCCGCAGCGCGGTGCCCGAGATATCTGCTTTTTGCCGGAAATGCTCTTCTAAAATCGCAACATCGGCTTGCGGAATAACCCGGCGCACAACCATGGCTGTCAGCAGGAGCAGGTTGATGCCGATTGAAATGTTGGGCGAATAGAGCACGGCCGTCTTGCGTGCGAGTTTTTTGAGTTCAGCAAGGTCGTCGCGCTCATAATTAGAGACGGCGGAGAGGATTCGAATGCCTCTATTGGCCGCTGCTTTGTAGACATGCACGGTTTGAGAGGCTGAGAAGTCAACGATCACATCCACGGGATTAAGATCGAAAAAGTCCTTGTCAACGTCCTCCAGCCAATGAATCAGCCCCTCTTTGTGGCTGAAGTTATGAATATGGCTGGCATATTCTCCGGCATGCGTATCCGTCCTTCGGACCACCCAGACGAGTTCTGAGTGGGGTGCATCGATCATCTCCTTCGCAACCAAAGAGCCTGTTCGTCCAAAGCCAAAGAGTCCAATACGCACTTTTTTCTTAGCCGTTTCATCCATAACTTGCCTCCTTTGGTAACCTGGCCGTTCCGATTCAGATCTGTTAACACTTGGACGCCGCGTGTTGACTGTGCGCCGTGGCGACCGCGATAGCAACGGCGATCTGCTCGTCCGTGTCACGTGCCGGAACTGCGGATCCCGCCGGAGCCGGCCTTCTGCCTTTCGAGACGGATTGCTCATCCGGCAGGATGTGACTAAAACGAGGAATGATTTTTTCGCTCGCCATCAGGATTAAGACAAGCAACAGCAGGAACGAGAAGACCATAAAAAGACCGACAACCATCAAAACAAGACCTTGTAATAACATAGAAAACTCCTTGAAAATAAAGAGATAGAAGAGGGGGGGGGGGGGCTAAAAAAACGTGTTTACGCGATACGCGACAACGGAAAAACCGGCTAACGGGCTTATTCCCGGAGTGGGGGGGGTCATTTTCATGCCATCCTTCCATTCACATTGCGCGACTGCGCAAGTTCATGGATGGCGGCCCGACCATTCCGTTTCCTGCAAACACACCTTATGTTTGCACCCTAAAAGAGATAAATGTGTTTGCACTATAACAAAACAGGGCAGTGGTTTGCAAGCATCCAGAGGGCGAGGGGAAAGATTTATTTCGAATATCATGATTGCGGGTTTGACACGGAACGGACAAATCAGATATAATGGCTTGCAACTTTCATTCAAAAGGAGATTTCTCTCTTTTTGTAAGCAATGCGAAAAGTGGTTTTGGAGGCCTCGTCCTTGGTATGAAATCATGAATGCAGGGTTGCAAGAGTCGGTCCAGAAGTTCATCGAACATCATGTGTTTCGGCACACAGGCTCGAAGGACGTATGGAACGTGCCCTTCTATCACATCAATGCGCTGGAGTGGTTGCGCTATGATTCAGTCATACTCGGTGTCGTAGTGCTCCTCCTGTGTGCGCTCGGGTTTCAGGTGAGGCGCCGCTACCAGACGATCCCCACAGGCTTTGCAGCGATTGCCGAGCTCTATGTGCTCTTCATCCGTGACCATATTGTCTACGCGAATATGGGTGAAGCAGTCGGCCGCCGCTTCGTCTCCTTCTTCTGCACCTTGTTTATCTTTATCCTGTGCGGCAATCTGCTGGGGCTCATTCCCTTATTTAGCACGGTGACGGGAAACATCAGTGTCACGGCCGGGTTGGCGACGATTTTCATGCTGGTCTGCCTCTATGCCGTCCTTCGGATCCGTGGGGTGCGTGGTTTTAAAAACGCGTTTGTCCCGCATGGCCTGCCCGGTTGGTTGATGCCGATGATGGTGGTCATGGAAGTCGTCAGTTTCTTCTCCCGCATCTTTGCCTTGACGATCCGTCTGTTCTGCAACATGCTGGCGGGGCATATCGTCATTTATTCACTCATCGGCATGACAGTCCTTTTCGGATGGGGGGCAGCACCATCGCTCGCTGTTGCGGTTGTGATGTATTTTTTTGAACTTTTCGTGGCCTTCCTCCAGGCCTATATCTTTACATTGCTTTCATCTATTTTCATTAACATTATGGTCAATCCAGAGCATTGACCCAGAAAGAAACGAGGGACAGAGTATGATGCTTCCACTGGCAGAAATCAGTACAGCCGCAATCGGCGCGGGCTTGACAATCATTGGTGCAGGACTTGGGATTGGCATGGTCTTCTTCTCAGGCCTACAATCCATGGCGCGCCAGCCGGAACTGCAATCCAAGTTGCAGACGGCGATGATTATTGGCGGGGCCTTTATTGAGGGTGCAGCGCTCTTCGCCTTGGTCATCTGCTTGATGAAGGGCTAAAGAGAATGGAATGCTGGAAGAAGGGAATATTGGAATAGTGGACTACTAGAAGAGTAGCAGTCAGCAGTTGCAGTAGGTAGGCCAAGTTTCGAGTTTCAAGTCTCAAATTTCCATCATTCCAGTATTCCACCGTTCCATCATTCCAGTGAAGTTAAGGAGTTCTATTGTGAACGAACAGCCAGAGACCCATGCAGTCGAGAGTGTGCCGGGCATTCCCGATGCAATCCATAATTTGCCTTCGGATGTCATGCAGGTATCAGGACAGATGATTGTCCTGACCTGGGTGGCTTTTCTGATTGCGGCGATCTGTCTGCATAAATTGCTATGGAAACCCATCCTGAAGGCGGTTGGCGAGCGCGAGAAGAGCGTTTCGGATGCATTGGAGGGCGCGGAACAGGCGCGGAATGAGATTGCCATCTCAGCAGCGCATGGCAAGTCCCTTGTCCGGCAGGCGGAGGAGCAGTCGCGCACGGTCGCGGAGCACGCCCAGAGAAATGCGGCGGCCATCGTGGGCAAGGCTGACGAGGACGCGCGCCAGGCTGCGGCTCGCCGCGTCGAGGAGGCGGAGCGCCAGATCGAAATGGAATACCTGAAGTCCTTTGAAGCCTTACGCCTCGATGCCGCGAACCGCGCGGCCGAGACCTTGGAGCAGATGATGCGGCTGACCTTGACTGAGGGGCAGAAGACGGCGTACCAAGAGCAACTCCTGAACGAGGTGAAGCTGTGAGCGACAGAGCTACCCTTTTCGCGCGCGCTTACGCAAGAGCCCTCTACCGTTCCGCTGTCGAACGCCAAGAGCTGGAGGACGTGGTTGCGGACATGAATGCGCTGGCTGTTCAGTGGCGCGAGTCGCTGGAGTTGCGCCAATTCTGCAGACGCGCCCACCCCGGCAATGCGGCAAGCCATGAGAATGGGGTGGCAGCCCTCTGGGGGAAGACCTTCACGGAGCCGGTATTGGCTTTGCTGCGTGCCCTTGCGCGCCGCGAGCAACTGGAGTTCATCCCCTTTGTCCTCGAACAGTTCCACACGCGGTATGACCGGGAACGTCACTGCACGCATGTGGATGTCGCGTTTGCGGTGTCACCGACCGAAGCGATGCTGGCGCAGGTGAGAGCGGAGATTTTGAGAGCCCGGGGCGGCACCCTGCAGATGCAGGTGACCGTGGCCCCGGAGCTGATTGCAGGTTTTGTGATTACGCTGGGCGATCAACGGATCGACGCCAGTATGGCCGGACGGCTGAACAGGCTCCGCATGGGGCTCAGGAAGCCGGGCGTTTAGGAGATAAATGAATATTCAGTTGAAACCAGATGAGATTTCAGCCTTGCTGAGACGGCAGATTCAGTCCATCGACAAGCCGATCGATGTGATGGAGTTCGGCACCGTCCTGAGCGTCGGCGACGGCATTGCCCGGGTCGATGGACTTTCCAATGTCATGTTCAACGAGCTGTTGGAGTCGGAACATGGTGTGGCGGGGCTTGCCCTGAACCTGGAAGAGGACGCCGTGGGTGTCGCGATCCTGGACGATGACACGCTGGTGCGCGAAGGGGACATCTTCAAGCGGACCCAGCGCGTGGTCTCTGTGCCGGTCGGACCGGCCCTCGTCGGCCGTGTCGTCGACGCCCTGGGCCGTCCGCTCGATGGCAAGGGCCCTATCGTGACAGAGGAGTACCTGCCTGTCGAGACCACCTCCCCCTCCATCATTGAACGCAAGAATGTCTGTGAGCCGATGCAGACCGGCATCCTGGCCATTGACGCCCTGACCCCGATCGGACGCGGGCAGCGCGAACTCATCATCGGGGACCGCAAGACGGGAAAGACCACGGTCGCGATCGACGCGATCCTCAACCAGGCGACCTCGGGCGTCAAGTGCTTCTATGTGGCGATCGGGCAGAAGCTCTCGACCGTTGCCTCCCTGCACAAGCTGCTGGAACTGCACGGTGCCATGGCCTATACGACCCTGGTCGTGGCCAGCGCCTCGGAACCGGCCCCGCTTCAATATCTGGCCCCCTATACGGGCTGCGCGATGGCGGAGTACTGGCGCGACCGCGGCGGCCACACGCTTGTGATCTATGACGACCTGACGAAGCATGCGCAGGCCTATCGACAGATGTCCCTCCTGCTCCGCCGTCCGCCCGGACGCGAAGCCTTCCCTGGCGATATCTTCTATCTCCACAGCCGCCTGCTGGAACGGGCCGCCAAACTCTCCGATGCGAAGGGGGGGGGGAGCCTCACGGCGCTCCCGATTGTCGAGACGCAGGCCAATGACATCTCGGCCTACATCCCGACCAACGTGATTTCGATCACTGACGGACAGATCTTCCTGGAGTCCGGGCTCTTCCACTCCGGGCAGCGTCCGGCCATCAACCCCGGCATCTCGGTTTCACGCGTGGGCGGCGATGCGCAGCTCAAGGCCATGAAGCAGGTCGCGGGCCCGCTGCGTGTCCAGCTTGCCCAGTTCCGCGAACTTGAGGCCTTCATGCGCTTCTCCTCCGACCTCGATCCCAGTACCCTGGAGCAGCTCGATGTCGGACGCGCCCTGATGCGCGTGCTGCGGCAGTTGCCGAACAAACCCGTGCCGGCCCACAAGCAGGTCGCTGCCCTGTACGCAGGTTCCAGCAAGGGCTTCTCAGGCGTCTCCGAAGCGCGCTTCCCAGAGGCCATGCGCGCGCTCTACGAGGCGCTGGACAACACGGAGGAGGGCCGCGCCTACACCGCACGCTTCATTGCCAAGCCCGTGATGGACGATGAACTCAAGGGGCTCCTGGATCCGCTGATGCGAACCGTGCTCAATCCGTACAGGAGCCATTAGAAAAAGGGAATTGCCTTATTGCGTGATCGCCTTATTGCCTGATTTTTACTTGCTGACACTTTTTAGACTTACTGACACTTACTGACACTTCCTACCATGCCGAACTTTAGAGAGTTTAATGTGCGCCTGAACGCGATGAGCGGGATGAGGCGCGTGACCTCGACCATGAAGATGGTCGCGGCCTCGCATTTGCATCGCGCCCAGAACGAGTTGGCGCTTCCCGTGCCCTTCAGCAAAGAGTTGAAGAAGCTGACCGCACTAGCTTCCCAGCTTCCTCCTGCCCAGAAGCACCGGCTCTGCCAGCCGCCGCCCCCCGGCCCGGCAAAGATCCTGCTGCTCGTCATGAGTTCCGACCGCGGACTCTGCGGCTCCTTTAACAGTCTCGTGGTTCACGAGGTGCGCGACTGGGTCGCGGCACAGCGTCTCGCCCGTGAGTTCACCCTCTCCGTCATCTACGTGGGGCACAAGGGGCATTCAGCCTTAAACCGCGAATGGCCGGGGTGCATGGAGCCCTTCAACCTTTCTGCGCATCCGAGCTTCCAGGAGACCGAGCCGATCTCCACCTACACGATGGAGCGGTTCATGGATGGCACCTACACCGAAGTCTGGATCGCGGGCAGCCGGTTTGTCAACACCCTGAAGCACGACCCGGAAACCCGCCGAGTCCTTCCGCTTGACCGCGCAACCGTGTGTAAGGCGCCTGATCACCAGGCTGTGATGCCTATCCTGGAACCCCTGGACGACCGGTTGCTGGTGACGATCATCCGGCTGCTCGTCCATTACCACGTCTATCTGGCGCAGCTTCATCGCGCCGCCAGCGAGCAGGCCTCGCGTGTGATGGCCATGGAGAGCGCCACGACGAACTTGCGTGTGATGGAGAAGGACCTGACGCTGCAGCGCAACCGTGCGCGCCAGTCAGCGATTACAAACGAATTGACGGAGATTGTCAGCGGAGCCGAGACGCTGGCCTAGGAGAACTAAATATGGCTGAAGAAAAAGGTTTGAAAAAAGGGCGCGTCATTCAAGTGTTGGGCGCCGTTGTCGACGTGGAATTCCCGGACGGTTACCGTCCTCGCTTGCTTCACGCCTTGACCACCTCGAATCCGCTGATCAATGATCAGCCCGGGAACCTGGTTCTCGAAGTCGCGCAGCATCTGGGTGACTGCCGTATCCGCGCCATTGCCATGGATTCGACCATCGGACTGGTCCGCAATGCAGAGGTGATCGATACCGGAGACTCCATCTCCATGCCGGTGGGCACTCCCACGCTCGGGCGTGTCATGAACCTGCTCGGGCGTCCTGTGGACGGCAAGGGTCCTGTGAAAGCGGACGTGTATTTGCCGATCCACCGCAATCCGCCGCCCTTTATTGACCAGGACCCCAACACACAGGTCCTCGTGACCGGCATCAAGGTCATTGACCTGCTGACGCCCTATCGTAAAGGCGGCAAGATCGGTCTCTTCGGCGGCGCGGGCGTCGGTAAGACGGTGCTCATCCAGGAACTCATCAACAATATCGCGCATGAGCATGGCGGCTATTCCGTCTTCGCAGGTGTCGGCGAGCGCACGCGCGAAGGTACCGCGCTTTACCAGGAGATGGGGAGCGCGGGCGTGCTGGACAAGACCTCGATGATCTTCGGCCAGATGAACGAGCCGCCAGGCGCGCGCTCACGCGTCGCCCTCTCCGCCTTGACCGTCGCCGAATACTTCCGGGATACGATGCATCAGGACGTGCTGCTCTTCATCGACAACATCTTCCGCTTCACCCAGGCCGGCGCCGAGGTCTCCGCCCTGCTGGGCCGCATCCCTTCCGCGGCAGGTTACCAGCCCTCGCTCGGCACCGAGATGGGTGAACTGCAGGAGCGCATCACCTCCACGAAGGACGGCTCCATCACCTCTGTGCAGGCCGTCTACGTGCCTGCGGACGACTACACGGATCCCGCGCCGGCTGCGACCTTCTCGCATCTGGACGCCACCACCGAACTGTCGCGCGCCATTGTGGAGCAGGGCATCTATCCGGCCGTGGATCCGCTGACCTCCAGCTCCTCCCTTCTGGCTGCCGACGTGGTGGGCGAAGAGCATCTGCGCGTGGCGCATGGCGTTCAGGAGATATTACAGCGTTACAAGGAACTACGAGACATCATTGCTATTTTGGGCATGGATGAGCTCTCTGAAGCCGACAAGCTGACCGTAGCACGCGCCCGCAAGATACAGAAGCTCCTCTCGCAGCCCTTCCATGTCGCGGAGACGTTCACCGGCATGAAGGGGGCGACCGTGAAGCTCCCGGACACGATCCGCTCTTTTGCCGCCATCCTGGACGGCAAATGCGACGAAGTGCCGGAGCAGGCTTTCTACATGGTCGGCACGATCGACGATGTCTACGCTAAGGCCGAGACACTCAAGAAGTAAGAACATGGAAAACAAGACCTTTCCCTTTCGTATCCTGGCCCTCGGTGGCGAAGTCCTCCGGGGCGACGTCACGCAGATTGAAGTGAAGACCTTCGAGGGGTCGCTGGGTGTCATGGCCGGACATGAGCCCCTGGTCGCGGCCTGCCCGGCCGGCATCATCCGCATCGAGCAGGACGGCGGCTGGGTGCGCTTCAAGGCGGAGGCGTTCCTCCTCACCGTGGAGGGCGAAACCGCCACCATCCTCACCCCTGCCGCGAAGTATGCCGGCCAGATCTAAAGGCGGAAAGAAACGGTTTTCCTCGTTTTATCTATTGCCAGGGGGAAGGGTTTGGTGTTATTGTACTTGCCAGAACTATCCTGTCCCTTACGAAGGACTTTATTATGCACAAAACGGCAGAAAAGCAAAAGAATGCGATCAAGCTCACCTCTTTCTTTAGCGTGGAAGACATTCTCGTACAGCAGGAGGGGCTGCACCGGAACGCCCTGATTCGGACCATGCTCGAACATCTGGCGAAACGGCATGGCTTACAGGAGGTTGACACCTACTTCAATGCGGTGATTGAGCGCGAGAACACGGAAAATACGATGGTTGCGGACGGCATCGCCGTACCGCATGGACGGCTGGACGGCTTAACTAAGCCGTATGTGTGTGTTGCGACCTCCGAGCTCGGCATCCAGTTCCATCCCGGGAGTGGCAAGCCCGTACACCTGGTGCTGATGGTGCTCATCCCGCGCGAACAGCCTGCGTTTTATCTCCAGATTCTGCGCGCGTTGGCGACCATCATGCGGGACCGGGATGCGCCGCAGGCCATTGCCCGCCTGAAAACCCCCGAAGAGGTCATGAAGTTCTTTGAACGGTCTGGCATGACGCTGCCGAGCCATGTCTGCGCAGCCGACATCATGTATGATCCGCAGATCGTGCTACAGAGCAACGACAGCCTGAAGGCCGCGATAGATTGCTTTATCTGCAAGAACGTTGCCGAGATACCGGTTGTGGACCGTGACGGGGATATGGTCGGTGTGGTCAGTGCAGGGGCGCTTCTGAAGGTCTGCCTGCCAGACTACCTCTTGTGGATGAACGACCTCTCGCCGATCATTAATTTTGAGCCCTTTGCGAATGTCTTGCGCAAGGAGCAGAGCGCCTGGCTCTCCGACATCCTGGCCACGACCTACTCCTCTGTTCAGGTCGGATCTCCAGCGGTGTCTGTCGCGGCCGAGTTGACGCGTAAGAACGCCTCCCGGTGTTACGTGCTCAACGATAAAAAACTGGTCGGTGTCATCGATCTTCCTGTGTTTCTCAACAAAGTATTCCGTGAGTAATGCCCTATGCAAAGTGAAACTGGAAAGCCCTCTCATCTTCGGACGCTCCTCAAATTGGGAGTGATGGTGCTGGTGGTGGCAGCGACAGGGGGAGTCACCCGCCTTCTGGGGATTGCGCCGACCGGCCTCTCGCAAGTCTCGGTCTGCACATTTGTCGGGGTTATCTGTACGACGTTGCTCTTTTGGGAGCAACGTGTGGCGGTGACCTTTCTTGGCATTTCAATTCTCATTGGCTCCCGGGCGATGAGCCTGCATGGCCTCTTGCGGGCGACCGAGTTGGACATCATCTTCTTTCTGATCGGCATGATGATCATTGTCGGCGCGCTGAAGGATCTCGGGTTCCTTACCTGGGTCATTCAGCTCATCATCAATCAAAGGCGCATGACCGGTACGGCCTTTGTCGTTATCTTGTGCCTGCTTTCCGCCATCCTTTCAAGCGTTGTGGGTGAAGTCTCCTCGATTATTGTTGTCTTGGCGCTAGTCTTCCAGGTCTGTGAAACCTTAAAGGTCAGGACGACGCCCTTTGTGCTGATGGCGGTGCTCTGTACCAATATCGGTTCTGCTGCGACCATGCTGGGCAATCCGGTCGGTATCTTTATTGGCAACAAGGCGGGGTTCACCTTCAGCCAGTTCATCCTCGGGGCGACGCCCATTGCGCTGGTCTCCCTTCTGGTGACGATGGTCACCTTGCTGATCTGGTATCACAAGGATATCCGAGACATGACAGAGCAGATGGAGCTTCACCGGGTGCACAACCAGGGGTTGGGACCCCTGCTGCGAATCCCGCACCGGAGAGGGGTGCTCGTCCTTCTGGCCACCATCGGGATCATCGTCTTCCATCACCAAATCGAAACCTTTCTGGGGCTGACAGGGGCTGACAATAAGAATGCCTTCCTGATTGTGACCCCGCTTGTGATCGCCGGCATTCTGATGCTCTGTAGCCCTAAAAGGGCTCGTCATTATGTTGAACACGACGTCGAGTGGTGGACGCTACTCTTCTTCATGCTGCTCTTTGCAATCGCTGGATCGATGGAAGAGCAACATGTCACCCGGAATATGGCTGATCAGTTAAGCGCGCTTGTCAAAGGTGGGCCAAAGATGATGGTGCCCTTCGTGCTCCTTCTCTCCTCCTTGGGGTCCGCCTTTGTGGACAACATTGTCTTTGTGGCAGCCTTCACGCCTGTGATTCAGGCCCTGGTCGAGCGGTCGGCCGACTTCTCCGTGCTCTGGTGGACACTGCTGTTCGGCGCCTGCTTTGGTGGCAATATTACTGCCGTGGGATCCACGGCGAATATCATTGCGCTGGGTGTGCTTGAAAAGCGTGCCCATGCGCATATCACCTTCTGGGAATGGCTCAAGATCGGTTCGGTCATCGGCCTGCTCACGGGATTGGTCGCCTGGGGCATGTTGATGATCATGCCTGTGCAACAGCCCTCTGCCCGTAACGGGATACAGGCAAAAGAGGAGGTCAGAGGGGAGATGCCCTTGCATGAGCCCATGCTCTCTCCGTCAGAATAATAACGAGAGCGGACGGGTGTCCCCCATCGGTGTTAAGCTAAGGAGCGATATTTTTTGCCAACACCAAAGGACTGAAAATATACAACGTTTTGTAGTTAAAGACTTTACCGCAAAAACCGCAAAAAGATTGCACGGCTATAGGGGCCCGGCGAACCCGCACGGGTTCCATTAATCCGCCTCACCCGTGAATAAGCACGCGCAGAGGACAAGTGTATACACGATGTCCGAACGCTCGCTTAAGGCTTGCTTGCAAGAGCGATGAGCGTCAGCGATAGAGCGGCAATACACGGACGGCGGAATGGATAGCCGCGCAGATGAATACTGGTTTCATTTTCATCAGCAAAAAACAAGTTTTTTGCTGATGAAAATTGAGTTGATCCCGCGCAAATGTTCGCTCCGCCGTCCATGTATTCATGGGTGAGGCGGGCCAACGGAACCCGTGCGGGTGCGCCGGGCCCCTACATTTGCGCTCTTCTTCGCGGCTTTTGCGAAAAAGTATTCATTCTTAGCTTAACACCTACGGGCGGCCCCCCCCCCCGTGCTCCATGGAAAACTAAAAAAGATTTTGTTTTGGGTTGCGGATGCATTTCCGAATCGTTATACTAATGCGCCATCTTTTGCACGAGTCGTGCCTGTTGCGCGCTTCGCATCGCAGGAGATCAAATAATGCACAATGAGGTTAACCATGGCCTGCAAAAAAACAGCCAAATGCAATTGCACTTGCTCCACGACTGCCAAGACGACAGCCAAGAAGGCTGTTGCAACTAAACTCCCGACCCAGCATGAGGAATTGCTGGCCTGGGTGACGAATTTTGCCAAACTCACACAAGCCAAGAATGTGGTCTGGTGTGACGGTTCCAAGAAGGAATACAACGAGTTGTGCGACCTGATGGTGAAGGTCGGCGTCTTTACCAAGTTGAATCCAAAGAAGCGTCCGGGCAGCTACCTGGCCCGCTCCCACTGGTCGGATGTCGCGCGCGTCGAAGACCGCACCTACATCGCTTGCACACGTAAAGAGGATGCTGGACCGAACTGCAACTGGATTGACCCCACAGAGCTGAAGAAGACCATGACCGCGGTCTACAAGGGTTGCATGAAGGGCCGCACGCTCTATGTGATCCCCTTCTCCATGGGGCCGATCGGCTCCGATATCGCCAAGATCGGCGTCGAACTGACCGATTCCCCGTATGTGGTTGTCAATATGCATATCATGACGCGCGTCGGAACGAAGGTTCTGAAGCAGCTCGGTGCGAAGGGCGAATATATCAAGTGTTTGCACTCCATCGGCTCCCCGCTGAAGGCTGGCCAGAAGGACTCCTCCTGGCCCTGCGCACCGATCGACAAGAAGTACATTGCTCACTTCACAGAGACCAGCGAAATTTGGTCCTTCGGCTCGGGCTATGGAGGCAACGCGCTCCTCGGCAAGAAGTGTCTCGCGCTCCGCATCGCCTCGTACATGGCGAAGCAGGAGGGCTGGCTGGCTGAGCACATGCTGATTTTGAAGCTCACCTCGCCTGAAAACAAGTGCTACAATATCGCGGCGGCCTTCCCGAGCGCCTGCGGCAAGACCAACCTCGCCATGATGGAACCCAAGCTTCCGGGCTGGAAGGTCGAGACCATCGGTGATGATATCGCCTGGATGAAGATCAAGGAAGATGGCCGTCTCTGGGCGATCAATCCCGAAGCCGGTTTCTTCGGCGTTGCGCCAGGGACCTCCATGGATTCCAACCCGAACGCGATGCGTACGATCACCAAGAACACCATCTTCACCAACTGCGCGCTGACCGACGATGGCGACATCTGGTGGGAAGGCATGGGCGTACCGCCTCCGGCACATGTCGTCGGCTGGAAGGGTGATGACTTGACCTTGAAGGTCAATGAGCAAGGCAAGAAGGTCTATGTCAACGCCAAGGGCGAAGAGGGCCCGGCCGCACATGCGAATGCCCGCTTCACAGCGCCGGCGACGCAGTGCCCCGTGATCGCCGCCAACTGGGAAGATCCAGCAGGCGTGCCGATCGACGCTTTCTTGTTCGGCGGACGCCGTCCGACCGTCATTCCTCTGGTCAACCAGGCCAAGGATTGGACGCATGCGGTGTTCATGGGTTCCGCAGCAGGCTCCGAGACCACGGCTGCCAACCTCAGCCAGATCGGCGTTGTCCGTCGTGACCCGATGGCGATGTTGCCGTTCTTCTCCTACAACACCGGTGACTATCTCTTGCACTGGCTCACGATGCCGCTGCGTACGGATGCGAACAAGCTCCCGAAGGTGTTCTTCACGAACTGGTTCCGCAAGGACGAAAAAGGCTTTATGTGGAACGGCTTCGGTGACAACGCACGCGTCCTGAAGTGGGTCTGCGAGCGTATCGAAGGCAAGGGCAAGGCCAAGGAGACGGCAATCGGTTTCCTCCCGACCCCGGATGCACTCGACATGAACGGTTATGTGGATAAGAACCGTGATGCAGCTTGCATGAAGGCCACGATGGAAACGCTTCTCTCCGTCGACAAGGAAGGCTGGAAGAAGGAGATCGCAACGGTCGCAGAGTCATACGCAAAGTTCGGCAACCGTCTCCCGTTTGCGCTCAAGGCAAAGCTGGCGGAAATCAGCGCGGATCTGAATAAGTAAGCTGCCTGATTCAAAAAAAAAGGGTTCGGGGTTTTGCCCCGAGCCCTTTTTTTGTGCCTGCGTTGTTCAACGCCAAGCAAGGGATCCTCGGACCTCTAGAAGGTCTCCATTTCCTTGGTCACCGTCGGGATGCCATGATCCCCTGTGAGATGGAGGCATTTCTTCGGGCAGACTTCGACGCAGTAGCCGCAGGAGATGCAGCGCAGGCGGTCGATATTCCACTTCTTATTGACCTTGTCGACATCCAGAGCCTGTGTCGGGCAGCGCTTGTCGCACAAGGTGCAGAAGATGCAGTCGGAAATCTTGACATCGAGACGACCCCGCGAACCGGGACATATTTTCCTCGGCTCAAACGGATAGTTGGTCGTGACTGGCGTACGGAACGTCCACGCCAGAATCAATTTTTTCATTTGAAAGAATGCCATAAGTTTACCTCTCCGTGCAGCTGATGCAAGGGTCAATAGTCAGGACCAGAACCGGAACGTCGGCCAATTCGCAACCCGCCAGCATCTTGACCAGCGGCGGCACATTGGCGAACGTGGGGGTACGGGCGCGGAAGCGGGCCAGGTTCTTGGTGCCGTTGCCCTTGATATAATAGACCACTTCGCCTCGGGGCTGCTCGACGCGCGAGAAAAATTCACCGTTGGGGGTGCCAGTCACCTTGACAGCGATTTCACCTGCAGGGATCTTCGCCGCGGCCTGGCGGATCAGGTCAACCGACTGGAACAGCTCGGCACAACGCACCGCGCAACGGCTATAGGAGTCGCCTTCGGTTCTCATAATCGGCTCGAAATCGAGCTCGCCAAAAGCAGCATATTTCAGCAGGCGCATATCATCAGCCACGCCGCTGCCGCGCAAGGTCGGCCCGACTGCGCCCAGCGAAATGGCGTCGGCTTTGGAAATGACGCCGACGCCGCAGAGACGGTGCTTGACCGAGTTGTCGTTCAGGAAGATATCGGTGATCAGGCGCATCTCTTTTTCAATCACGTCCATCTGTTTGAGCAGCCAGGTCATCTGCTCCGGTGAAATGTCGCGGCGGGCGCCGCCCACGCGGCAGGAGCCGAAGATGACGCGTCCGCCGGTCGTGGCTTCGATGATGTTCAGAACCTGCTCGCGCACCCGCCAGCTGTGCATGAAGAGCGATTCGAAGCCGAAGGCATCGGCCATCAGCCCCGCCCACAGCAGATGGCTGTGAATGCGGGAAAGTTCGCCCCAGATCGTGCGCAGATACTTGGCGCGCGTCGGGATCTCGATCTTCATGATCTCTTCAACGCCCTGGCAGTACGTCTGGCCATGGATGAAGCTGCAGATGCCGCAGATGCGTTCAGCGATATAGACGAACTCGACGTAGTCTTTCTTCTCAACGAGTTTCTCAAGTCCGCGGTGGATGAAGCCGATGGACGGGACAGCCTCGACCACTTTTTCGTCTTCGACCACCAAGTCGATATGAATCGGCTCCGGAAGCACGGGGTGCTGCGGGCCGAAAGGAATGATTGTGCGAGTGCCCATAGTTATTTGACCTCCGGTTTGGCCGGGGAAGGGATGGATGCCGGCGCAGTGTCTTGAACAAACGGATGCTTCATGGCGGTCTTGTAGAACGTGCCTTTGAAATCAAGGACATTACCATCGACCTGAACCCCGAAGAGATCGCTGATCTCGTTCTCGTAGGTGAAGGCGCACCAGTAGATACTGCTGACGCTCGGAACACGCGCTCCGATTTTGGGCTGGAGGAAGCGGAAGTTCACAAAGGCGCGGTTGAGGTCAAAGCTGTAGTCGAGCTGGAGCTCTTCGCCCAGGCGCGTCACGCAGATCTGGACCAGTCGATAACCTTGGTCGCGCATCTTGCGCGTTTCAGCCACCAGCGTTTCGGGCGTGACGGCGATAATAGTCTGTTCTTCAATCATTTCCGCTCCTTCTGCATATAGACCCAGTTGACAGTCGAGGTAAACGGTACGGTGCGAACCTGACGGTACCCCATTTTTTCATAAAGGTGGATGTTTCGCAAACTCTGGTGGCCGGTGAACCCCTCATACATGCGGACATCGCCGACCTCCTGTTCGATCTGCTTGATCAAGCGGGTCGCCAGTCCTCTTCTCTGGAAATAGGGATGAACAATGACCCGGCTGATATAGGCGGTATCTCCCTCTCGGTAGCCGCGAATCGAGCCGATAATCTTGCCGTTGACGACTGCCTTGAGGAAGATCATCCGGTCGAAGTCCGCCATGATCTCCTCCATGGTCTGTCCCAGCGCCGGAACACTGTCGTCGCCGTAAAGCTCAGCTTCGCTGCGATACGCAATCTTCTGCAACGCGAGGATTTCCGGGATATCCTTCTGGTTGGCCCGGTTAATGATAAAGCCACCGCCCACCGCATCGGTGGACGAGAGCATGAAGCGGCGCTTCTCTTCGAGAACGTCAAGGGCGCGGACCACGCCGTCGATAATCGCTTCAGGCCGGGCTGCGCAACCGGGGACATACACATCCACCGGGATCACGGTGTCGATGCCGCCGAGCACATTGTAGCATTCACGGAAGATGCCGCCGGAGGTGCCGCAGATACCGATGGCGACAACGACCTTGGGTTCGGGCATCTGGGCGTAGATGTTGCGGACAACCGGCGCATTCTGCACGTTGACCGAACCGGTCACCAGAAAGATATCCGCGTGTTTGGGGTTGCCGGTGTTGATGATACCAAAACGTTCGACGTCAAAGTTGGGCATCAGGCAGGCGAGCACTTCGATGTCGCAGCCGTTGCAGCTCGACGCATCGTAATGGATCACCCACGGGGACTTTTTAAAGGCAGTCATTCAGGTGTTCCTTTCATTTCCAGAAGAATAGAAGAATCAGGTTGGCCAGCGCCAGCACCAGACTGACTGTCCAGGCGCTCTTGAGGGCAAGTTGCCATTTCAGGCGGGCGAAGGTGTTGTCGACGAAAATCATAAAGAAGAAGACGAGAATCATCGCGGCGGCGCCGACCCACAGGTTGAAGGCGAAGAAGAGTCCGACCCACGCGAAGAGGATGACGTTTTCGTACCAGTGGGCGATTTCAATCAGCGCCAGCATCTTGCCCGAGAATTCGGTCGTGATCCCTTTGACCAGCTCCTGGTGGGCATGGTGCGAGGTCGAAAGGTCGAACGGCGACTTGCGGAATTTGATCTCCAAGATGTAGAGGAAGCCGATGAAGATCAGGATCAGTTTCAGCGGGTTTGCGGGGTTGAGGAAAATATCATCCACCCGGAAGCTTCCGGTCGTCATGTACATGCCCACGGCAGCCATCAGCACCATCGGCTCGTAGGCGACCATCTGGATCAGTTCGCGTTCGGCTCCGATAAAGCTATAGGGCGAACTCGCTTTGTAGGCCGCGAGAACAAAGAAAATACCTGCCAGCGTCAGTGAGAAGATAACCAGCAGCAGATCCGAGCCGCAGAAGAAGAGCGCTCCAGAGAAGACCGCGAAAATAAAGAAGAAGAGAATGTAGAAGTTCTGCGAACGGCGGACCACGATGCTCTCCTTCCCCCAGAGCTTGGCCACATCATAAAACGCCTGTCGCACAGGCGGTCCCCGGCGTCCCTGCATACGAGCCGTCAGCTTGCGGTCGATACCGGCCAGTAGTCCGCCGATGAGCGGCGCCAGCACCAGATACGCGGCCAGACGGATTGAAATCTCCTTCAGGGAGATGGCGTGCGGTGCGATGGTGTGAATGACCTCCTCTGGAAAGCCGGTCGGCAGGAAGAATGTTCCGACTAACCCCAGCAACACGGCAATGGCGATCCAAAAACCACCTTTGAAGACCCGTTCTTCGCCGAGCAACTGGCCGATGTAGTAGTTGTGCATCGACATATCGCGGATGATGCCTGCCGAACCTTGGAACCGCGCCACGCCGTCGGACGATTCGACATTGGCGCCAGCCAGGTAGGCGTCAACGACCTTCACCTTGCGGTTGTAGTTAAAGAAGCTCAGCGGGAACATCGCCACCATGCCCAGCATCAATCCCATTACAATCAAGTTGCTGTGCCCCAGCACGCTGTCCGCTGCTTTGAAGCCGCCGCCGATATACGGCTCAATAAACTGATTCGAGATCAGCGGAAAGATCACGCAGGTGAGGATCGTTAAAACCGACAGGGAACCTAAGGCAATCCACTTGCCACCGCTGATGTTCTTCTCCATCTTCTCCATCGAACCCGTGATCTGCAGCATCTTGCCCAGCCATTTAACCCAGAAGAAAAGTGTGGCGGCGCTGCCGAAGACGATAAAGATCGAGAACAACGGATGGGCATCCACGAGTGCCTTCAGAACAGCCCACTTGCTGATCAGCATGCCGAAAGGCGCGAGAAACATTCCAGCAATGCCGATCTCGATCATCACAGCGATTTTCGGCATGCGCAGAATCAGTCCCGCCATATCTTCAACATCCCGGCTGTGTGTCTTATGTTCCACAACACCGACGCAGAGGAAGAGAAGCGCCTTGGCCACAGCATGGAAAATAATCAGCAGAATACCAGCCCAGACAGCCTCTTGGGTGCCGATGCCGCCGCACATGACGATCAGTCCGAGATTCGCCACCGTTGAGTATGCCAATATTTTTTTTGCATCGCTGGTGCAGACGGCCACGAGCGAACCTGCGACAAACGTGACCGCACCGACCAGAGCGACCATCATCCCTACCGTGGTCCCTTCGAGATTAGGGGCGAGTCGAAGCACCAGATAGACGCCCGCCTTCACCATCGTGCTGGAGTGCAACAGCGCGGAGACCGGTGTCGGAGCCACCATCGCGCCGCGCAACCACCCCGCGAACGGGAACTGGGCCGCTTTTGTGATGCCGGCAAACGCGAGCAGTCCAGCGCCCATCATAATCAGTTGAGAGGTATGCCCCTGGCCCCGCAGTTCCGTCAGGCTCTCAATCCCGTTGCGGCCCAGCAGGATGATCGCCAGAGCGAAGCCGAGCCCGCCCATCAGATTCATCGTCAAGGCACGCATCGAGTTGGTTCTGGCTTCAGGGGTATCCTTGTATCCGATGAGCAGAAACGAACTCAGTGTGGTGATTTCCCAGAAGAAGTAGAGCCAGTTCAGGCTGTTGGAAAAGACGATGCCGAACATCGCGCCCAGAAAGATGAAGAAGGTTGTGAAGAACATCGGGCGACGGTCACGGAAGTCAGGATGGTGGTGCTCATGGAACTCCTTCATGTAGCCAGGAGCATAAAGACAGATCAGCCCGCCGATAATACCGATCACCAGCACCATGATCACGGAGAGCTGGTCGCAGAAAAGCCATGGCGAAACAGCGGAGGCCGAGGTGGCGACTGCGGATACGACTGCTTCGGTCGCAGAGACCGGCTTGAGCAACTCGTGGATTTCAAAGCCCGCCACCAGCAGGAACTGCGTCAGGAGCAACCCGAGCGCCAACCAGTTCTTCGCCCGGACTGTCACCCATACAATGAAACTGGCGATCAACGTCTCCACAATCAGCATACCCCAACTGATGTTGTGGGCGAAGCCATCCAGCAGTGTCGTGCTCGGATGAGGCGTCACCGCCAGAAGAATTGATCCGGCCATGATCGCAGCCGTGAAGGCATAAATCGCGTAGCGCCTCACCGTGTCGCCGGAGATCAATAACAGGACGACACCCACCACTAACGGAAAAACCACCAGCCATGGAATCAGGTTTGCTATCATTATCCACACCTCGTTATTCCACCAACACTATTTAGGGGTACCCTAAATAATACAGACCTAGGAGAAGCCTTTGGGTTGATGAAAAATTAAGCGCAATATTTTACTAAAGCAGGCTGTGAAAGTCAAGCGTGTCCGATGCTTTAAAGTCATTTTTATTTAGGGCACGTGTCTGCGGGGCTAAAGCTCCTCGACGCTCCCAATGAAAAAAGCGTAAGGTGCGTCTTGACTTTCAGGGCAAGCCACCCCATAATTTTCGCCATGAAAAAAGCGAATCAATTGCGTGCTGTCAGCCTTGAACGGCAGTTTACGAAATTTGCAGCCGGTTCTGTGTTGATGCGCCAGGGCGAAACCTGGGTCCTCTGTACGGCAAGCGTTGAAGAGAAGGTGCCTCCGTTTCTGAAGGGCAAAGGGACAGGCTGGGTCACCGCCGAGTACAGCATGCTCCCGTCGAGCACGAAGGAGCGCAAGGACCGCGAAATCAAACGGGGTAAGCCTGATGCGCGCAGCACGGAGATCAGCCGGCTCATCGGTCGCGCCCTGCGCGCCGCCGTGGATATGGAAGCGTTGGGCGAGCGGACGATCACGATTGATTGCGATGTCTTACAAGCGGATGGCGGCACGCGTTGCGCCTCGATCACAGGTGGCATGGTGGCACTGGCTGATGCGGTTGACGCGCTGCTCAAGGCTGGCAAGCTCCAGAAGTCCCCGCTCAAGCACTTCATTGCTGCTGTCAGTGTGGGTGTTTGCAGCGGCAAGCCGGAGCTTGATTTGGATTACATTCACGACTCGTCGGCTGAAGTGGACTTGAATGTCGTCATGACGGATGACGGACGGTATGTGGAAGTTCAAGGGACAGCCGAACATAATCCGTTTACAGAGGAAGATCTCGAAACCTTGCGCGTGTTGGCGGCGAAGGGGATCAAGGAACTCTTTAAGATTCAGAAGCATGCGCTGAAAGGATAATCTATGACGCTTTCTGTTTGGTGTTTTGTGATCGGTTCCTGTTTGGGCTTGTTTGCCCTCTCCCTGTTGGCGCTGCCGGAAAAGATGGGGCGAGCATTGAACGCGCTGCCCCGGAGTACCATTGCCGGATATGTGCTCACGGCCATCGCCTGGGGCTGGGCGGGTTATGCGCTCTGGCAGATGGATCTGGATTTGATCAATCCGTATAAGCGGTACTTGCCGATTGCGGTTGCGGCGTGTATAGGTCTGACCTGCTGGTGGATGGATAATTTGTTGTCGTGCAGAGCGATTGGAGCGATTCTGACGCTCTTCCCGTATGAACTGCTGCATGTGGCACGCGTTCATCAATCGCCGTGGCGTCTGGTGCTGGTGACATTTGCCTACCTCTGCATTGTGAAAGGCATGGTCCTGATCTTGTATCCCTGGCACATGCGGCGGGCCATCGTATATGTGACCGCCCGTCCGTGGCTCTTGCGCACGCTTGCAGGTTTGAACCTCTGCATAGCGCTTCTGATCATTGCCCTCGGCGCGAGCGTGCTGAGGTAAGCGCCGAAAGTGAGCCGGGAAGCATTAAGGTGGCAGCGGCGTCCCGCCGCTGGCCGGAGCCGAGACGGCTCCGCCACCTTGTCAAGCTTCGGATCCAAACGACATAGCCACCTCTACCTCAGTTGCTTCGCGATTTTAAGCGCGATACGAATGGCGGCATCGGCGGCTTGTTTGCGGATGCGTTCACGGTCGCCCGAAAAGTGATACTCTTCTGCTGAAACCTTTTTTTCCGTTGCAATGCCAATAAAGACGCATCCGACGGGTTTGGAGGGGGTCCCTCCGCCAGGCCCGGCAATACCTGTGACGGATACCGCGATATCACTCTTTAAGGCTCTGCGTGCTCCCTCAGCCATTGCTCTCGCACACGAGGCGCTGACAGCGCCCTCTGTTTCAAGGATCCCTTGCGGTACCCCCAGCAAATCGCGCTTGACCTCATTGGCATAACAGACAATAGAGCCGTTAAAGATGTCCGATGCGCCTGGGACGCTTGTGAGGCGTGCGGAAATCATGCCACCAGTACAGGACTCTGCGAGCGCAAGTTTCAGTTTGCGCTCGCGGAAAATAGCGACAACCACCTGTTCAGGGAGCAACGCGTCTGTTGCCGTATGTTCCTGATCATCCATGGTGCTACAGACTCAGGATCGAAAGGTTGCCGAGTTCGTGCTTGTTGCAGGAATCCAACGCCTGGACCAGAAAGGCGTGCGGTGAGTCTTTTGTACACTTGATCACCAGCATGGCGGTCTTGCCATATTTTGCACGTTGCTGCAACACCTTGTCGAGTTCGCCTAAACGCATGGGGCGTCCTCCGTAAGAAAAGCCTTGAGCTGAGACTACGATTGCTTGCTGCTCAACCTGGACTACATCATTTGGAACGGATGGCCTGTCCGCAACAAGCTTCGAGAGGATGTCTTCCTGCTTGAGCGTGACCACGAAGAAGATCAGAAGCTGAAAGACCACATCGATCATGGGCGTCATGTCCAACTTCGGACACTCCGCCATCTTTTTCTTATGCGCGTAAACCATGACACACCTCCTCGCTTTTGATTACGTTAGCCTTCTTCCAGTTATTGCCTGGCTTAGCAGGGGACTCCTGCTAAACCAGGCACCTTGTGAAGATCACGTCGTGCGTATTGAGGGTCAGGCGCTTGTCGTACGTCTTACAGATTGCCAGCGTCAACCTTGATGTCTTCCTTGTCAGATGTCGAAACTTTGATTTCCTCTTCGACCTTGATCGCCGCAGCGCTGGTCGTGGGGAGATAACGATAATAGACCATGAGCTGAAGTGCAGCCAAGCAGGTATCCATGACCGGACGGTCTGTGTGGGCGTCCTTGTTCTCCCACCAGCCGATGTCCTGAGGATTGCCTTTGTGGTCCACATAGCCAGAGGTGGCCTTGGGGGTAATCTTCTGGGCAGGGACATAGATCTTCTTCATCATGGTGTTCCAGGCATCCCAGCGACGTCCGCCTGCATGGAACTTGCATTGCGTGGCATAGTAGAAGTAATACTGTAACGACTTGCCTCCCAATGCGGCTTGAGTTTCTTCAAAGGAAGGGCTCCAGGTGTCCATGATATCAAGCGACATCTTGACTTCCTTCTCAGCAGAAGCGCCGAGGAGTTGCATGCAGAGCGTTCCAACAGAGGTCAAGCCGCTATTGCCGGATGGGCCGACATAGCCGAAGCCGCCGCTGGCGCCAGCGTTTTTCTTGAACCCTCGGATCGCGAGCTTCGTTGCCTTTTCCAGTCCTTCCACGTGCATGTTCGCCATCTTGCCGGCTTTGAGTGCCTGTGCGCACCAGCCCATGTAAGAGGTGTCGTCACGGTCTGTCTGCTTGACGTTATAGTCCCAACCGCCAGAGGGGTGCTGTCCTGCGATAATGGTAGCAAGGGCTTTTTCAGCGACTTCCTTGACATTCGGATTCATGGTCATGCCGTAGGCTTCACAAATCGCGTATGTGGCAATGGGAAGCGCATATTCATGTCCGTCACAGCCTTTGAAGCGTCCGTTGTTCGCTTGGCTAATCAAGAATTCCAAGGCCTTTTGAATCGTTGGGCCGAATTCCTCGGAATCGCCAGGTTTTTCACCGTGCGCAAGGAACGTCAGGACAGCAAGGCCTGTCATGGCAATACCTTGAGAACGCCAGGAGCCGTTTGACTGCTGGTTCTTCTTGAGCCAACGGAGTGTTCGCATCACCGCATCTTCGGTCGCCTTGTCGCCGCCGTACCTTGCGAGCTGCGCCCCGCGTGTGCCTGTGTTACGTGTCGAGCCATAGATATTCTTGAGGATAACCGGACTTTTGACGATTTGAACCGCGTCGAAAGTCTGCGGCTGCGGACTCATTACCGTATCCGTGGGCTTGGTGTCGGTGACATTCGGCGCATCCACCTGGACATCGACCGTGACATCCGTCGTCTGCTCCGGTGGTTTTTCAAGATCCTTGATCTCCTCAAGCTGCTTGATCTCTTCGACTTCCAAGATCTGCGTTTCGATCACCCGGTCATTTGTTTTTGCTGCAGCTGATAATACGGCCAGTATTCCAATAAGGAATATCGGCAACAGAAGGGCAACAACAGGCGCAGAGAGCCGCTGCATCTCAATCATCGCCTCTTTGTATTCCTTGGAGTCACGCGGTGCCTTCAGCCCCTCTTTCATCGTCTTCAGACGTTGCCAGTAGGTCGCATCGGTATACATTTTGTCGATTTCTTTTAACTGCGCGTCGACTAAATCCGTCTCGACATGGTTCATGCTCATACCACATTCTCCTTACATGCTTAAAATTGAGAGGTTCTGAAGGCCGTGCTTGTTACAGACATCAAGAGCCTGGACAAGGAATTTATGCGGTGAGTCCATGGTACACTTCACGAGCACCATCGCTGTTTTGCTGGATCTTGAAACACGCGCCATCTGGCGGTCAAGGTCATCCAGGCGCATCGGCATGCCATTGAAAAGAAACCCCTGCGGACAAACAATAATCGTTGTCGGATCAGGTTGCTTATCCTTAATGGCGTTTGGATCTGGCGCGGGTCGTGCCGCTGAGAGCTTCGAAAGAATATCTTCCTGCTTCAGGGTCACGACAAAGAAAATCAAGAGCTGAAAAACCACGTCAATCATCGGGGTCATGTCCAGTTTAGGAGTTTCGCCCTTATTTTGTCTCCGTTTGTAAGCCATATTAAATAGTCTCCGTCATTACTTTTGCTTAGCCTTATGCTCCTGGACTGCGACAAACGAAAGCTTCCAGATGCCGCGGGCCGTACAGATATCCATGACTTTTTTGACTTGCTCGTGCTTGGCTCGAAAGTCCGCTCGGATCAACACAGGGAACTGATTTCCAAGCTTGTTGACCCGGTTACGCATGATCACACTGAGCTGATCCGGTGACATTCTGCCATTGTGAATTGAGATGTAGCCATGACGGTCAAGTTCAATTTCAAGGGTAGTCGGCGGACGATTCTCTTCTGTGATCGTCTCGCCGTGCTTGCCATCCTCGAGTTCAATGTCTTTGTTGACATCACTCGTCATCTTGAGGGTGACCACGAAGAAGATAATGAGTTGGAATACGACGTCGATCATCGGCGTCATATCAATCTCGCACTGGTCATTTCTTGGTTTAGCCATTGTGCAACCCTTTAAGGGGTTAAATAAAGTGTTTTACGCTATAGATCGGTTGTGTTGCGCATAAAGCTGCGCAACACAACGTCTCCTAGCGCCGCTGCTCATCCGTCCATTAGTCGTTGACGACTTCGACGTTACGCAGATCCTTAATCAGCTCCACGGTCATGGCCTGCATGCGCAAGATCAAACGGTTGGCGTTATTACGGATGCTGTAATAAACAGTGATGGCCGGGATCGCGACTGCCAGTCCGGCCGCTGTCGTCCAGAGCGCCTGTGAAATGGCCAACGCCAAAGAACCGACGTCCGGGGCGCCCGTGGCCAGGGTTTCGAAGCACATAATCATACCTTGCACAGTACCCAGCAGACCCAACATCGGCGCCAAGTTCGAGCATACGGAGATCCAGGTCAAGCGCTGCATGAGACGCTCGGTCTCCAAGTCAGCAGCCGCACCAATGGATTCCTGAATGACCTCAAAGCCCTCTTCCACATGCGAGAATCCAGCGGAGAGGATGTTCGCCATGGGGCCTGGTTCCACTTCACAGGACTTCAATGCTTTCATCACGTCACCCTCAGCCATAGCTGCCTTCACGTTCGTAATCAGTGACTCTGGCATGATCTTCTGCGGGCGAATCAGGATGGAGCAGTCCACGGCGAAATAGATCGCTGCGACACCGCAACCAAAGAGCGCCAGCCAGAGAACAATGCCAAGCCATCCGGATCCTCCAATCACCGCGAAGAGTCCTGTGCTTGTCTTCTTGGTTGCAGGTTGTGCGTCAGCTGAAGCTTCCAGCTTTGTTTCGGTACCTGCTGCTGGTGCTGGGGCTGCTGCCTGCGCATAAACCGTTGAACTTGAAACCATCATTCCCATCATCAGAATGGACATCATTACCAATCTCTTCATTATGCTAACCTCTTACCTTCCTTGCGGCTTGCTTATCAGGCAGACCGTATTCGTATTGTTTTATCATTCTACACGTTTGAGCGGCATCCTTGTGGCTACTTCTGAGCCCATTCAGATCCCGCAAAATTCTTCTTCAGCTCGCTGCGCATCTGATCAGCGCGGCCGGACTGCCCCACCTTTTCAAAGCATTTAGCGGCTTTGAACAACGCCTCTGGCTGTGCTTCGGCCTCGCTTTTGTAAAGCGTAATCACACGCAGATAGCCATCCCGTAGAGCCTTCTTTGCATTGTCAGCCGTATCGCCTGTTGCCAAAACCAAGTCGCCTCGCATAATCAACGCGAATGCGGAGGCCAGTCTGTCCCCGCTCTTGATCGCCTTCACGATGAGTTCATCAGCCTTAACCGTTTTGCCGGTCTTCAAAAGAGACTGCCAATACATCGGTGCGATTTCGCCCAGATAGCCAGCAGTCGGGTCAGCAGCGATGATCGATTCGCACAACTTGACGGCCTTATCATTCTCTCCTGCCTTTAAGTAGGCTTCCGCGAGCATCCGGATCGCTGGCTTGTCCCATTTCAGCATGAAGTAGTCTTTTGCGATTTTTTCCAGAATGGGAACTGCTACGGTCGCGTTGCCGCCGGCCATCTGCTTTTCGGCATTCTCAAGTTCTTTGGGCTTGGCAATCTGAAGTTCAGCGACGTTTGCCAGAGCGACCTCAAGATCCATGTTGTTGGCGGTTACGCTATAAGCCTTTTCGCGCACCTTCCACTTCAACACGCCATGGAATGGCTTGCCTTCACTGTTAATAATGGTTCCCTGGATCTGTCCCCATACGGCTCCAGTCATCAGAAGGGATACCATCCATACTACGGTTGTGGTTTGTCTGCTCATGTTCTTTCCTTTTTCGTTAAATCGTTCTATTTCGTGATTTTTGCCTGGCTGACCCAGCTTTGAACATCCGTACGATACTTGCCATTCGGGAACTGCTTCAGATAGTTTTCGCCGTCCGTGATGACGTCTTCAAACAGCTTGTGCTCCACCATCAACGGCAGGGCATTATAATACGCCTTTTCCAGCACGTTGGCAAGTGCCACATTGTTGGGGTCGATGGAGACACTGATGCCGGTAAAGGCGACGATGGCATGCCCGCGCGTCTCGACAGCCTGTTCATTGAGGCCAAGGGCCTTTTCAGCTTGCATCTTTCGTACGAGGATTTCACCGGCCATCAGGTCGAGTTCCTTCAGTTCACCCGGATTCGCCAAGGGCTTGCCGAGTCTAACGCCCTCTTCCTTGTAGCGCTTGACCATTTGCAGGGCTTCAATGGCGGAGTTGAAGAGACGCTTACGTTCGAGATTGTCCTTTTCCGTTTTTCCGAGTTCACTTGCCACCTCGACCAGCAGCAGGTTGGCATCTACGACGATTTCAAGTTTGGCGTACTCCTTGGTGAAGTCCAGCAGCATTTTGTAGGCATCTGAAAAACGTTTCTGCCCCACGAGGGTGCGCGTCTTGCCCAGTTTCGCAAGGGCGGTTACGGTTTTGTCCTTTGTCAAGGCCATCGCCTTTTCGTAGGATTGGAGCGCCAGGTCGAATTCACGGGCCTCCTCAAGCGCCTTGGCCGCTGCCAGGAATTGGCCGTCCGTGTACTTGCCGCTGGCTGCAAACATTTGACGATACTTCGCCACACCTTCCCCCTTGAACCCCATTTCGATCAAGCTTCTCGCAAGTTCGGGGATGGAGTTTTTGGCCTCGTCGGAACCGGGATAGTCCTTGCTGAGCTTTTCAAAGGCCGCCTGCGCGTTCGGGACATCCTGAAGAATTGTATAGAGGGTACCGATTTGCATTTGCGCACGTGCGGCGTATTTGCCCTGCGGATAATCCTTCACATACGCTTCAAAGGCCTTGATGGCTGCTTTGCGAAGGTCTGTCAATTTCTCAGCCGGTTGCTGGATTTGTGTCAGACAGATCGCACGTGTAAAGGTGGCGGCCTCTTTGATCTGCTCGTTGCGCTTCTTCTCCTCCGCATTCAAGAAGTAGGCGGCAGGGGAGTCGTTGAGGCGCTTGGTGATATCTGACAAACTGGCGATGGCGCGGGCCAGCCACTTCGCAACTTCAGCCTGGTTTGCAGCGACAGCTTCAGGAGCCGCATTGGTAAACGCGTTCTTGGCGACGATACTCGCATATTCGCGTTGTGCATCAGCCAGGCGGAACTTGCCGCTGATGAGTTCTGAAGAGGGCTTGTTCTGTTCGGTCAGCTTGGAAACATAGATCTCCAACGCCTCGATCTCACTCAAGTTGCGTCCCTCTTCCTTCTCGATTTGGGCGAGACGGCTCAGCGCGCTATAGTAATAGACGGAATTTGTGTAAACCGTCGCAATGTCGTGATAACGCTTGCTGGCGGCCTTATAGTTCTTGGCAGCAAATTCGCGCTCCGCGTCGCTCATAATGAGCTGTCCAGCTGCATAATGCGTCGGATAATCCCGGAAGAAGAGCGTATAGGTTGCGCGCTTCTGGTTTTCCAGCTTCAACTCGCCATAGTATTCAGCGATGCGGCGGAGTTGCTCGCCTGCATCACGCATGAGCGCGGGCCGTTCGCAGAAACGTTCGGAGATGTGGCCTGTTACAGCCTCTGCCATCAGGGCATTGTAGGCATTATCGTTTGCTGATTCAATATACGCGATCGCCAGGTCGCCAAAAGCAGCGACGGCCCGTGGGGATTCAGAGAATTTGTTGAGAATAGCCAGATATTTTTCAATGGCTTCCTTGAATTGGTTCTGGCGGAAGGTCAACTGGGCATCCTCGAACTGCTTCTGGACCAGCTTGTCCATGTCTTCCCGCTTGATCTCCTCCTTCAAAAGGACATTATAGCGTGTTTTGATGAGTTTGCGGATAGCATCCACCTTCTCGCCTGCGTCAAAAGCCCATTGGCTTTCAGGATAGCGGGCAAACACATTGATAAACTGGCTGTAGGCTCCATTGCTGGACTGACGCTGTTTGGTCTGCGGATCACGCTCACCCAGGAGCATATCCTTAATAACATCTTCATTCGGCGTGGGCTTCTTGGCTTCTGCCATGGCCGTATCCATGCGCAGGGTCGCCAGCAGGTAGCGGCACTGCGGCATCGGGCTCATGCGGAGCTGGCCCAGTGACCCGTCCGGATCCTCGGCCTTTAAGGCATCATGGATAATGCGCAACTGAGGCATATAGGATTCAACGAGTTTTTGAGCCCCCTTAACATCGTTTTGGAATTTATAAACATGGGCCTTCATGACGATGGCCTTTCCAAACCAGATGTCCTGCTTCCACAAGAGCTTGTCGCAGAGCGCCTCTGTCTCCTTCAGCATGGCGTCACGCGTCTCTTTCTTCTTTTCCGCCGGGACGAGCTTCAGGAGGAGTTCGGCGACCTCAGCCTCGATGCTGCGGCGCACGCCCTCTTCCAGGGGGATCTTAAAGAGGTTGCGGTAGGCCACGAGCGCCTCGGCGTCACGGTTGAGATAGAGGAGCATCTGTACATACTTGTAAGCAGAGTCGCGATAGAAGCTGACGAGACCGCGCGCGGGCTTATCAACCTTCACGAAGAAATCCTTATAACGCTTGTCCGCTTCAGCATAATTCTGGAAAGCATAATAGCCGTCTGCCATGGCGAGCACCAAAGCCCAGTACTCCTCGCTGTTCTTATCCTTTATGGCCTCCACCATTTTTTGGACTTCTGCAAACTTGCCAAGCCAAAGTAAGCCCTGGATCTCGCGCACCTTCAACTGGTTTGTGATCTCTGGGTATTCCGCAGGTTTAAAACGCTTGCGCGCTTCCTCAATGACGGTTTCAGCAATATCCGGCATACGCAGGCGCTGCAGTTCGTCAATGAACTTCAACTCGTCGCTCAGCTCGTCTGCATAGGCAGGTGACGAAAAGAGGGCACAAGCAATAAATCCGATGCCGACACAGGCGAAAACTTGTCGGACACAACCAGAAACCACAAAATTATTTTTCGTTTCCATGATGGCTACGTTATACGATAAATAGGGCGATTGGTCAAATTCAAAATGATAGAACCTGATGTTTTTTTGTTTTTTAAATTTTTTTATTTTTTGTGATTGCTTTTCACCCTCTTTTCATCTAAAGTTTGAACATTACAAAAAACAAGGAAACTCTGTTTAATAGAGGTTACTAAAATGGATAAAGCGTTACGTGTGTTGGCGATCATCATTTTGATTTTAGCAATCGTTGCAATGGTATTTGCTCAGCTTTCATTTATGAAGCGGCAGGTGTTGTTGGGACGGAATAGCATGTTCGAAGAACAGGTCATCAAGGTAGCAAAAACGATTGAAGCGGCTGATGCTGCTGACGTGCCGGCTCCAGATGTCCAAAAGGATGTCGCAGAGGTTTCGGATCGCGAATTGGCCAACCCCGAGCGCACTTCGGTGTTTGAAAACTATCCTGCTAAACTCGAGACGCAGAATTTGGCAACCTTGGATTACTCCACGATTGATAAGCGCCGCCAGCTCCGCAGCTATTACGTATTAGATCAGACCACGGGAAAATATGTGATCTCCGAGCTCGATGGCAAGCCGAAAAAGGATGGCCCGGGTTCGATGGCCGCCCTGCTGGAGGAGATGCTCAACCGCGCGATGGCGCAGAAGGCTGTTTTAGAAAAGACACGTGGCGAGTTGACAAAAGCGCGTGAAATGATCACCTCCCTCGTGACAGAGATGAACAAGATGAAAACGGATTGGCGCGTCACGAAGCGTGAATTGAAGGAATCGCGCGAAGAGTGCGAGAAGCTGAAAGAGGAGAAGGCTGCTCTCGAAGCGCAAGTCGCCAAGCTGACCGCTGAGAAGAAGGAACTGACGGCTGAATTGGCTGATGCAAAGGCTGAGATCGAGAAGCGGGACAGCGAAATCGCTGGCCTGAGAGAGCAGATCGAACAGCAAGCCAAGCTTATTAAGGAATTCAAGGATCGTATTGCTGGCAAGGGGATTCCAGGTGGCGCAACTCAAGACGGAGTCGCTGTATCGGTCCTCACAGCCGGCGTGAAGGGCAAGGTCGTGGATGCGAATGATGAGTATAAGTTCGTGATCATCGAATTCACGGATGACGCCTTGATCGAAATGACTGGCCCCGAACGTGCAAATCCGTTGCCGCAGCTTGAAATGAATGTGCGCCGTAAAGGCCGCCAGAGCGCAAGTGGCGAGTTTGTCACCCGCGTGAAGATCCGCCAGGTTGTTAAGGGCAAGAACCTGGTCGTAGCAGATATCCTCACGGATTGGCAGCAAGTCGCAGTGGAGAAGGACGATGTCGTATTCTTCTAAGCCGAGAAATATCGCGTTGGCTTGCCTGGTCGGATTCATCTGCATCTTCGTGCTCAATGGCTGTATGTCGTATGAGCCCAATGACACGGAGATGCCTTGGTCCGCGCCCGCCTCGTGGGAGGGGACAATGCCGCTCCCAGGGGGACTGAAAGACCGTTATGAGTAGGCGGGCAAGCTGAAGTGAAGAGAGAGGCGGCGCAGTTTTGCGCCGCCTTTTTCAATTTAAAACGACCTTATAGTGAGATCCTGAACCCTGAACCCTAACCCCTAGTTGCCTCCCCATATGGAACCTATTAAGAAAAATTCATTTACGTTCGTCCTCACGAAGGAGCAGCAAGAGGCGCTCAAGATCCTGCTCAACATGGGCAATTATAAGCGTAAGGAGGTCCCCCATACCCTGATCGCGGTCGAAGCGCAGGACTGTATCGTGAATCTCTACAAGAGCGGCAAGTGCCTTGTACAGGGCAAGGGCGCTGAAGATTTTGTCCTCTTCTTCCTGGAGCCGAATGTGCTTCAGAGCGCGACCGTCGGGTATGAGGAGATCCTCAATCCGGAGCTGGTTTCGCCGCACATGGGCATTGATGAAAGCGGCAAGGGCGATTTCTTCGGCCCGCTGGTGGCCTGCGCCGTCTATGTCGATCCGGATATCGCCCATGCCATGCAGGAGATGGGGGTGAAGGACTGCAAGCAACTGACGGATAAGGCTGTTTTCTTCCTGGGGAACAAGTCAAGACAGCTGCTTGGGCCTGGAAAATTTTCAATCGTCTCCATCGGGCCTGAAGCCTATAACCGCCTCTATGCGAAGATGCGGAATGTGAATACGCTCTTGGCGTGGGCCCATGCGCGGTGCATTGAAAATATTCTGGAGACCGTCCCGGACTGTCCGCGTGCGGTCGCTGACCAGTTTGGCGCGGAGCGCGTCATCAAGAATGCGCTCATGAAGAAGGGACGCACCATCAAGTTGGAACAGCGCCACAAGGCGGAATCCGATATTGCCGTTGCAGCAGCCTCTGTCTTGGCGCGTGAGGCCTTCCTGCGCTCGCTCGGAAGACTCGGTGAGACCCATGGCATCACCGCGCATAAAGGCGCGTCAGAGCAGGTCAAAGCATCCGCGATCGAGTTGGTGAAGAAAGCAGGTCCTGAGATCTTGCTGAAGACCTGCAAATGTCATTTCCGTACCGCGGATCAGGTCTTGGCCGCGTGCGGCTCGTCGCGCGCTGCGCTGGGCCCCGAGGGCCAGGCTGTCTCGCGCACGATCAAGGAGGCGTAGTCAGGTGGCGCGTTCGGCTTGCGTCCCGGGGTGTTTTTCCGCATGAATGCGGAAAGCCGAACTGTCACAGGCGGCATGCTTAACTTGCGCAGGCAGAAACGATTATGCCAGCGCCTCAAGCACCGCTACAAAATCAGCTGGCAACGGCGATTCAAATGCGAGTGGTTGGTGTGTCACGGGATGGTTGAAGGCGAGCTGCGCGGCATGCAGCATCTGGCGCAGCGGAATGACGGGCAGCAGCTTGTCCGCAGCGGGGCGTCCATAGAGCACGTCGCCCAGGACAGGACAGCCCAACGCGTGCATGTGTACGCGGATTTGATGCGTACGGCCTGTCTCAATCCGGCACCGCATCAGCGTGGCGTTTTTGAATTTCTTTTCCACGCAGTAATGGGTGGTTGCCACTCGTCCGTTGAGGGTGACGATGGCCATCTTCTTGCGGTCCACAGGATGCCGCCCGATCAGATTCTGGATGATGCCTTTCGCTTTCAAGGGCGTCCCATGGACCAGGGTCAAATAATTTTTAGTCATCCCGCCTGTCTGGAAGAGCTTCACAAATCCAGCCATGGACGCGTCGTTCTTGGCCACAACCATCAGCCCTGACGTGTCTTTGTCGAGACGATGCACAATCCCCGGACGTTCCACGCCGCCAATGCCGGCAAGGTCTTTGCAATGATGGAGGAGCGCGTTCACCAGGGTGCCTGTTAAGTGTCCGGGCGCAGGATGGGCGACAAGCCCGGCCTGCTTGTCGAGGACAAGGATATCCGCATCTTCGTAAATGATCGTCAAGGGGATCGCTTCCGGCTGGGGGATTGCGGAAATCGGGATCGGGATCAGGATCCGGATCATGCTGCCCACCTTGGGACGGTCAGTCGCCTTGACCCTGTCGGTATCGCAGGTGATGCGGCCCTCTTTCATGAGCGCTTGAATGCGCGCGCGCGAAAGTTCAGGCACCTGCGAGGCGAGCCAGGCATCCAGGCGGCCCTCAGCGTCAGGCGAAATAACGAGGTTGATTTCGTGCTCCGCTTCAGCGTCCAGGAGATCGTTGTCGATTAGGGTGGGCAGTTCGTTCATCTTTTCACTTGTAAAAAAAATTAAGCATCAGTACTATATCCTTTTTCTACGGGGATGTACCAATCTTCTTTTTTTTATTTCGCGGATTTATTTTATGAAATGTTCTTGCTCGGCGCCACAATTTAAGAAACAACCCTTCCGCACGCGGATGATCCTGTGGCGTGGCGTGTTTCGAAGGTTCTATTTCTACCTCTTCCGTCCTGGGTATGTGCGTCAGAGCATTGCAACCCGCAAAGGCGAGTGCGCCCGGTGCGGGACCTGCTGCAATTTAACCGCGAAAAACGGCTGCCCCTCCCTGGATTTTGAAGAGGCAGGCCTTTCGCTCTGCAAGATTCACGGCTCCTTCCGGATGCCGAACTGCGTCATCTTCCCCGTGGATAAGCGCGATATCGCTGATCGCGATCTCGTCGCGCCCGAAGGGGTGAAGTGCGGCTATCACTTCGACTAGTGAGCGACGTGAACCGTCGCGCCCTTGGGCTGGCCGAGGGCCTGTAGCAACTCCGTGAACCACGGCGTGTCAAGGTCGAAGGGCTTGCCGCCTTTGATGCGGGTGAATTCGCAGGCGCGCAGTTCATTATTCTTGTTCTCGTCTTCGCCCACCACGCCGCCGATACCGGCGAACGCACATTCCACAGCCTTGGTGGCGCAACGGCTGATCAGCTCCTTGTCCGCTTGAATCGGCTTCGCTGCACGGCTGAAATAGCCGCTCTTCTGCACCATGGTCTTCTCTGCGCCCAGCATATCGCCGAACTGCTTGGCAAACCAGCCGCCGACATTGACCTTGTCCAGGCGGGGGTGTCCGAAGGCGTCGCGGGGAACCTCTTCGCCCTTGGCTTCGAGTTCCTTGATGATGGTGTCTACGCAGGCACCCTCTGAGACGAAGATATTGACGCAATCGTTTTTGTCCATGACCTTGCGCAGGCGCGCGGCTTCAGCTTGCGCATCAAAGGCCATTTCCGGCACGTAGACTGCATGGACCTCTTCACGGTCGCGGGTGAGTCCGAATTCAGGCAGATAGTGCAAGCCATCCATCATCTTGCGATAGGCGACGGCCGTCGCCGCTGTGAGCCAGCCGCAGTTGCGGCCCATGACTTCATGGATGATGAGCATTCGCGGATTCGCGGTGTTCTCCTTGACGACGTTTGCGAAATAGGCTGCGCCCTCTTCCGCGGCTGTCCAGGCACCGAGGCTCTGGCGGATGGGGTAAACATCGTTGTCGATGGTCTTGGGCAGGCCCACCACGGTCAGACCGTAGTTATTCCGCGCGAGATAGGCTGCCAGGTCTGCGGCTGCGGTGTTGGTGTCGTCGCCGCCGATGGTGTGCAACACATCGACGCCGTCTTTCACGAGCTGGTCGGCCGCGACCTTCTGGGGGTCTTCGCCCTCCTTGACGAGGCCGCGCTTGACGCAGTCCTTGACATTCGTGAGCTTGACACGGCTGTTGCCGATGGGGCTTCCGCCATGCTCGGTGAGGAAGAGGGCGTTTTTGCGGACTTCAGGGGTGACCTTGATGCTCTGTCCCTTCAGGAGCCCCATGTAGCCATTGACGTAGCCAATGATCTCCACGTCGGGCGCGACACGCGAATATTCAGCAATGAGGTACCCGATTGCAGAACTGAGGCAAGGGGCCAAGCCGCCTGCGGTTAAAATGCCAACTTTTTTCACTTGTTTACTCATGATGTGCTCCTCGACTTTGCTAACAGGGGTTAAAGGAAGGGGATACTATAGAAAATTTTGTACTTCGATTTCAAGCTTGGAATGTGGAAATAAAACGATTATAATAATACGCCATTAAATTCTTAATCTTTTAGGACGCTTTTCTATGCAGCACAAATGGATTGCCATTCTTGATTTCGGTTCCCAATATACGCAACTGATTGCCCGGCGCGTACGTGAGCAGCATGTGTATTCGGAAATTCTCCGTTTTGACACCCCAGCGGCCACGTTGCGCGAACGCAACCCGTCTGGAATCATTCTGTCGGGCGGCCCCAACAGTGTCTTTGAAGAGGGCGCGCCGTTGTGCGATCCGGCCCTGTTTGACCTCGGCATTCCTGTGCTGGGCATCTGTTATGGCATGCAACTGATGGCCAAGATGCAGGGCGGGACGGTCAACCCCGGAGAGCATCGGGAATACGGGGATACGAGCATTGAGGGCGCGGTCGGCAGCAAGCTGTTTGCCGGCATCCCCGGTGATTTTAACGTCTGGATGAGTCACGGGGACCAGGTCGTCGTCTTGCCGCCCGGCTTCAAGGTTTCAGCCCGCTCGCTCTCGTGTCCGCATGTGGCCATGCAGCATGAGGAGAAGAAATTTTATGCGTTGCAGTTCCATCCGGAAGTGGTGCACACGCAGCATGGCGATAAGATTATCAAGAACTTCCTCTTCTCCATCTGCGGCTGTACCGGCGACTGGAAACTCTCCTCCTGGGTGGAGGAGACTGTCGGAAAACTGAAGGCTCAGATCGGCGACGAACACGTCGTGCTGGGCTTGAGCGGCGGTGTGGATTCCTCCGTGGTCGCGGTATTGCTGCATCGTGCGATCGGCGACAAGCTGCACTGCATCTTTGTTGACAATGGCCTCTTGCGCGCTGGCGAAGACACACAGGTCGAGGAGATGTTCCGCGCCAAGGCGGGCATGGATGTGCATGTCTCGCGTGCTGCGGAACGCTTCTATTCCGCGCTGAAGGGCGTGACAGAGCCTGAGCAGAAGCGCAAGATCATCGGACGCGTATTTATTGAGGTTTTTGCCGAGGAAGCCCGCCAGTTTAAGGATTGCAAATTCCTGGGGCAGGGGACGATCTACCCGGACATCATTGAGAGCGTGAGCCCGACAAAGGGCCCCAGCCATACGATCAAGAGCCATCACAATGTCGGCGGCCTGCCGGCTGATTTGAAGTTCGATTTGGTTGAGCCGCTGCGTGAGCTGTTTAAAGATGAGGTGCGCGCTGTGGGCCGCGTCATGGGCATGGATCAGGAACTCCTTGACCGGCAGCCCTTCCCGGGGCCGGGGCTCGGCGTCCGCATCCTGGGCGAAGTGAATGCTGAGAATGTGCGGCTGTTGCAGCAGGCCGATCTGCGCGTGCAGGAAGAGATGCGCAAGCTGCCGAATTACAAGCAGCTCTGGCAGTCGTTTGCTGTCTTGCTGCCGGTGAAGTCGGTCGGCGTGATGGGCGACCAGCGGACGTATGAAAATGTCTGCGCCTTGCGCGTAGTCGAAAGTGTTGATGCGATGACAGCGGATTGGTCGCGCGTGCCGTATGACACCCTCGCCCGCATTTCCAATCGCATCATCAATGAGGTGCGCGGCATTAATCGCGTGGTCTATGATATCAGTTCAAAGCCGCCCGCGACGATTGAGTGGGAGTAAGGTTTAAGAAGTTCTAAAATGCTAAAGTTCGAAAGTTCTAAAGTTGAAGCAGTATCTGGCTTGCGTCCTTGCGTGCTGCTGTCCTTCGATCCTAAAGGGTTTCCAAACTTTAGAACTTTAGCACTCTCGAACTTTAGAACTGCTTCAGTGCTTATACGTTGAATGTCTTTATGTGAAAGGAAGAAGGACGTATGCTTAAATGGATGCCAGAATTATATGGTCGGTCGCTGTTGAGGTTGGCCGATGTTACCGATGAAGAGATGCTCTGCCTGATCCAGTTGGCGATTGACCTGAAAGCGCGCCGTCGCGCCGGCATTCGCGGAGATCTGCTGCATCGCCGACATATTGCGCTCATTTTTGAAAAGAGCTCGACGCGAACCCGTAACTCCGCACTCATTGCTATTCGCGATGAAGGCGGCTCTGCGGAATATCTCACCAAAAATGATATTCATCTTGGCGCAAAGGAGTCGGTCAAGGACACAGCGCGCGTGCTCGGCCGCATCTTTGACGGCATCCTCTTCCGGGGCTTTGAGCAGAAGACCGCTGCCACGCTCGCTAAATATTCAGGGGTGCCAGTCTGGAACGGCCTGACCGATCTCTTCCACCCGACGCAGATTCTTGCAGACCTGATGACCATCCAGGAGAGTTTTGGACGTCTGAAAGGCTTGAAGGTGGCTTATGTGGGGGACGGGCGCAACAATGTTGCGAATTCATTGATGCTGGGCTGCGTTAAGGCCGGTGTCCATTTTGTGAATTGCACCCCCAAGGAGTTGTCGCCTGATCCGGTGTTGGTCCAAGAGGCCAGTGAGGTTGCGGCCCGCAATGGGGCGACTGTTGAGATTGTGCATGATCCCAAGGCTGGCGTCGCCGGGGCCAATGTCCTCTATACCGATGTGTGGGTCTCCATGGGCGAAGAGGCGCAGAAGGAGAAGCGCTTAAAGCTGCTGCGCCCCTACCAGGTGAATCAGGCGTTGGTGGAGGCCACGGGGAATGCAGGGGGGGAACTGATCTTTCTGCACTGCCTGCCTGCCTTCCATGACCACGAAACCGCGATGACAGCGGAGTCTGGGGCGCTCGAAGTGACGGACGATGTGTTTGAAGCGCCGTTCTCAAAGGTTTTTGACGAGGCTGAAAATCGTATGCACACCATCAAGGCGCTCTATGTGTCTGCTCTGTCGGACCTGTCTGCGATTTAATGAGAAGGAGGGCTTATGCCGAAACGGATTTGCGATTTAAGCTGGGATGCCTACCAGGCATTGGGTTTTGACGAGAAGATGGTCTACCTGATGCAGCCCGGCGGGACACCCTATCATACGCTGTTTGCGCAACAGTTTAACTTTAAGCTGCTGAGTCAGTTGAGCAATCTGGCCAATGAGATCCGGTTTATCGCCAAGACGCGGGAAGGAACCGAATTTCTGAAGACGCTGGTCTCGCATAAGCGTGCCATGCTCTATTTTTCACAGCCGAGTTCGCGCACCTTCCTCTCGTTTTTGTCCGCCTGTCAGATTCTCGGCTTGCCCACGGGGGAGGTCCGCGACACGTCAACGTCCTCTGAGTTTAAAGGGGAATCGCGTGAAGATGCGGTCCGGACCTTCAGTTCCTACTTCGACCTCATCATTATGCGGACCCCTGAAAAAGGGCTGGCCGAGCGGATGGCATGGGGCTTGTCCCACTCCGAGCGCCCGATCCCCATCATCAATGCCGGTTCCGGCCAGGATCAGCATCCGACGCAGGCGTTGCTGGATGTGTATACGCTTCTGAGAAGCTTTGACAAGACAGGCGGACTCAAAGACAAGACCGTGCTCTTCTGCGGCGACCTGCTGCGCGGCCGCACCGTGCGGTCGCTCTCCCAGCTGTTGGTCAACTATCCTAACATCCGTCAAATCTTTGTCGCGCCGCAACAGCTTCAGGTCGGCGATGACGTGAAAGCGTTCTTGACGTCACGCCAGGCGGTCTTCACGGTGACCGACGATTTTAGGAAAGAGCTTCCGGAAGCAGACGCCGTCTACATGACCCGTATCCAGGACGAGTGGGATCAGGCAAAGGGGGAGAGCGCCCAGATTGATACGCGTAAATTTAAATTCGGGAAAGACGAGCTTGCCTTGTTAAAGCCCACAGGGATTGTGATGCATCCGTTGCCGCGCCGGGATGAGATCTCGACAGACGTGGATGGCGATCCGCGCGCCATGTACTGGCGGCAGATGCGCAACGGCATGTGGGTCCGCGCAGCGTTGATCGCGATGACCTTTGGATGTGAAAACATGATCCATGCTTATTTTAAAGCATCGGGAACAGAGATCGTATGACCAAGACGTTCTTATCCTGCGTCTCCCTTGTGACGCTTATTGTTGGAAGCCTGGTGCTGGAGTCGGCGGCTGCCACCAATGAGCTGCCCAGTCGCATCGCGAGCCGCTTGCGGATCGGCCCCTTCTACGAGCGCCGCGTGATGACGGACGGCAGCCATTTCTGTGCGCTGCGGCCCTTCTATTCGCACAGCAGCGACCCTGAAGAGCGCGAAGAGGTGACAGATCTCATGTGGCCCTTGGCGACCGGGCATTGGAACCAGACGCAATTCTGGTGGCGTTGCTTGCTGGCGTTTGGAAACGACTTGGACATCTCGGATCCGGAGTCTGGCTATCAGTGGGGACTCTTCCCCTTCTGGCTGAACGGGAGGACGCGTCAAGCCGAGGACTATTGGGCGCTCTTCCCGGTGTATGGTCATGTGCCTGAATTCCTGGGGCTCATGTCGGATATTGATTTTGTGCTGTTTCCCGCCTATTTGAATTATAATGTGGTGGGGCGCGAGCGCGAGTATTACCTCTGGCCCATTATCGGGCGGGAAGAGGACGAAGCGCATGTGATGCACACGAATGTTTTTCCCTTCTACGGTGCGAAGGAGACCCGGCTGGGCTCATCGTCCTATCTCTTCTGGCCCTTCTGGACAGAAGCGGTCTACAACGAGGCGACGCTGAATCCCGGGGATGCGTGGATGTCCTTCCCGTTTGCGGGAAGCGTTGACCGTGAGCGGGAACAGCAACGGATGGTGCTGCCGCCCTTCTTCACCTGGGCCAAGACCGACAAGCGTGAACGGTGGCACATGCCGTGGCCGTTTGTGAAGATCGATAATTCGGACACGGAGCGCAAACGCATCTTTTGGCCCTTCTACGGACAGGCGCTCGGGGAAGACCGGACCTACTATTCAGGCGGCTGGATCCTCTTCACATACGAAGACATGCGCCTCAAGGGGCAACGCTTTGAACGGACGCGACTCTTTCCGTTTTATGTGCATGAAACCACCTACAGGAACGATAGCGGCGGCAAGGAAATGGAGCGGGATAACTATCTGCGGCTGTGGCCCTTCTTTACGTGGCAACGGACGCCGAACTACTCGCATCTGCGCACCCTGGAGCTGAATCCGATACGCTATGCAGGCGGCATTGAACGCAACTGGGCGCCGTTCTGGACGTTCTATGAGCGTTCCGAAACTGCGGAGGAGATTGAACATGACGCGCTCTGGGGCATCTTGAATCTCCGGTATCCGAACGGGACGGCGACAGAGGTCTCTCCACGCGGGCTCATCCTCCCTGTTCATAAGCCCCCGGTTACTAACAGGCCCATCTCGGGAATCGAAGAAGAATTGGAGGGTTTACTCAAATGAGGTTTACACGTGAATCGCTTTTTGCTGACTGCGAGCATGTCACGATTTACCAAGTGCTCACGCAGTTCTTCTCGACCATTGGCCGTGGCTCGCTGTTGACGGTAGAAGCCCTGTTGCTCTTTCCGTTTCAGTTTGTGAATCGCAGAGCTCGGAAAGAGTTCTTCCGGCAGATGTACACCGTTGGACTTAAGAGCCTGCCGGTGATTACGCTGGTGGGACTGTTTATTGGCATGGTGCTCGCGTTGCAGGTGGGGCTGGAGATGCGCCGATACAATCAGGAGGGGTATGTCGGTGCGGGCGTGATGATTTCATCGCTCCGTGAGATGGGGCCGTTTATGGCCGGATTGATTCTGGCGGCTTGCGTAGGCTCCTCCATGGCTGCACAAATTGGCACCATGGTGGTGAACGATGAAATTGCGGCACTGGAGATCATGTCCATCAATCCTGTGCGCTATTTGGTGGCCCCTCGTCTGGCAGCCATGATTGTCATGATGCCGCTGCTCTCGTTCTACTTGTGTGTGTTGAGCGTGTTGGGTGGCGGGGTGGTTGCCGCGACGCAATTGAGTGTGCCGTTTATGCACTACATGCGGGTTGCAATGGATAATGCAGACCGATATGACCTTCTGGTGGGGTTATTAAAAGCGTTGATCTTTGGTATCCTTATTACGGGTGTCTCCTGTCTCGAAGGATTGCGTACGACGCAGGGTGCAGTTGGCGTTGGCCGAGCCACACGACAGTCTGTCGTGAGCTCATTCTTGCTGATTTTGGTTGTCGGTTATATTGTGACACGGTTGTTCTATACGTTATAGGATGAATTATGATTACGTTTGAACATGTGACTAAAGTGCTGGGTGGCAAAAAAGTGCTCGATAATGTGTCGCTCGAGATCGAGAAGGGCGAAGTGTTTACGATTATCGGTTCTTCGGGAAGCGGTAAGAGCGTGACCCTGAAGCATATCGTCCGGTTGTTGACCCCGACGGAGGGGAAGGTGTTCGTCGATGGTGTGGAGATCAGCTCCGCCGAGGGCAAGACACTTGAAAACGTGCGTGCACGTTTTGGTTATCTTTTTCAAGGCGGAGCCTTGCTCGGGTGGATGAACATGTATGACAATGTGGCGTTGCCGCTTCTCGAAAAGGAAATTTGCACGGAAGACGAAGTCCAGTCCCGTGTCATGGATGTCCTGAAAATGGTAGGGCTTGAAGAAGACTATGACAAATTTCCGAATGAGATTTCCGGCGGCATGCAGAAGCGCGCGGGACTTGCGCGCGCGATTGTCCATAAGCCGGAAATTATTCTCTATGACGAGCCGACATCAGGACTTGATCCCGTCACTGCCCGTTCCATTGATGCTCTGATCCGTCGCTTGAATACGGAGTTGGGTGTGACGAGCGTGGTGGTCACGCATGATCTGCAAGGCGCTCTGCTGGTGTCGGACCGAATCGCGATGTTGTCAAATGGGGCATTTGTGGAACCGAGCGAACCCGAGGAGTTTATTCAAACAACCCATCCCGAGGCTCGGGCCTTTCTGGATGCTCAGTTTATCTCGCAGGATGGACTTAAAAAGCGTTCAAAAGTATAAGGCGATTATTAGGAAAAGGAGTTAAGTATGAAGCATAAAAACAGTGAGTTGTTCTCAGAGTTATTGGTGGGCGTTTTTGTGGCGGCCGTCTTAGTCGTGCTATTCTATTTCACCGTGATTATTTCAGGGCATGATTTCTTTGTGGGGAAGAACAGAAACACGGTCAGTGTGAAGTTTGCGGATGCCGGAGGCTTGAAAATCCGAGACTCCGTGCGTGTGCGCGGCGTTGTCGTGGGTGAAGTTTCTTCTGTGAAGTTTTCGAACGGTGGCGTCCTGGTGCGACTCTCCCTGGAAGAGAAAGTGGTTTTAAAGGATGGGTATGAGATTGCTGTACGCTCCTCCTCGATGCTGGGCGGCAACCATGTTGCCATTACGGAGGGGACTGGCGCGGTGTTGTCCAAGGAGACGGTGTTGGAAGGCATACCTGCGCCGAATTGGATGAAGGACTTGGGTGACGTGATCGGAAACATGCGGGAAGCCACGGAAGATGGAAAGCTTAAGAAGATCGTAGCGAATCTGGAGACCGCTTCCGATTCGATCAAGTCCATCACCGAGCGCCTGGAGTCTGGCAAGGGCATGCTGGGCAAGTTGATGTCTGACGATGAGTCCCTGTACAAGGATCTGCAGAGCGCAGTCTCGGATATTCGTACCCTGACCAGCAAGCTGAGTTCAAGTACAAATTCTTTGGGCCGCTTCTTGAATGATGACGGGGCTGTTTACGCGGATGTGAAGGATTCGATGAGCAATGTGAAGTCCGTGACCGCCCGGCTTGAGAAGGGCGAAGGCACCTTAGGCAAGTTGCTCTCGTCGGATGACACGCTTTACAAGGATCTGACGAATACGGTTGCCAATATCCAGAACGTGACTGAGCGCCTTGGAAAGGGTGAAGGCACACTGGGTAAGCTCACGGCTGACAACAACAAGCTCTACAATGACATGGACGCAGCCATCGCCAGCTTCAAGGTTGTGGCGGCACGCCTTGAAAACGGAGAGGGCACGCTTGGAAAATTGTCCAAGGACGAGGATCTCTACAAGGATGTCCATGGGCTCATCAAGGACGCCCGTCAGACCGTGGATAACTTCCGCGACACCATGCCCATCACCGCCTTCACCAGCTTGCTCACCGGAGCGCTGTAAGGGTCAGCAATTGCTGACCCGTGCGACAAGGATGCCAGATCAAATGATAGGGGATGATATCTGCCTTGCACCCTTGCGCGGGGTGACGGTCCGGACGTTCCGCAATATCCATGCGAAATATTTTCGTGCGCCGGATCGGGCGGTATCGCCTTTCATTGCCACAGTCTCCGGCATCAAGATCAAGCCTGTGCTGCTTCAGGATGTCAATCCTGCGCTCGAGCAATCGGTTCCCTTGGTTCCCCAGGTCATCGGTAAAGACCCTGTCCAGTTGCGGACGCTCTTAAAGGCCTTCAAGGATCTGGGCTATACGTGCGCTGACCTGAATGCCGGCTGCCCGTGGCCCTTCATCATCAAGAAGAGCAGGGGGGCTGGCCTGATGCGGGATGAGCGCCTCTTTGCCTCCATGCTCGCCGTGGGCTGCGAGGAGATGCCAGACGGCTTCTCCGTCAAAGTGCGCCTAGGTGTTGATAAGCCGACCTTGCTTGCCGAGCGCATGCCGCTCATCAACTCCTTTCCGCTTCGCGAAGTCGCCATTCATGCGCGCACCGCCAAGCAGATGTACGAAGGCACGGTGCTGCTCGATGCGTTTGAGCAAACCTATCCCCTCTGCAAACACCCCGTTGTCTATAATGGTGACATACGTACAGTAGACGACCTTCACCGTCTGAAGGTGCGCTTCCCGGCGATTACGCGCTGGATGATCGGACGTGGACTGGCAGCCAACCCCTTCCTCATGGAGGATATCCGGGGCACGGATCAGGTGCCGCGCGACCCGAAGCGTCTGCAGGCCTTCCTGGAGGCCTATCTTTCAGCCTGTGAACAGGAATTGCATGGCCCCGCCTCGGTGCTGGGCCGTATGAAAGAGCTTTGGAGTTATCTCAAAGCCTACTTTCCGCAAGGCGAGAAGCTTTGGGACCAGATTAAAATCTGCCGCACGCTGGACGAGTATCGGAGGACCCTTCAGCTTTCACTTTGTTCTCTTAACTCATGAAGGCCTATCGAACATATCTATTGGCAGCAATTGTCTTTGTGGCAATCGGCATCTCGTTTTGGCTGTATGGTCCTGCGATTGACGGCTGGACGATGCGGCTGGTCAACCAGGCGGATGCGCATCCCTGGAGGACGGGACTCCTGTTGGTGGTGTTGCTGGGCTCTGATATTCTCTTTCCCATCCCCTCAAGCCTCGCGAGTGTGGCATGTGGACTGGTCTTAGGTTTTTGGGGCGGGGTGCTGGCCTCCTTTACTGGGATGATGGCCAGTACGGTCCTGGGCTATGCGCTGGGCTATATCGCCTCCCCGGCTACAACCCGGCTGATAGGCAAGGCCGAGCAGGAACAGATGCGAGGCTTTTACGACCGAATGGGCATCTGGATGCTGCTCGCCTTGCGGCCTGTGCCCATGTTCGCCGAGATCTCCGTGCTCTTCAGCGGACTTGCCCGTGAGTCCTTCCCAAAAGTATTGTGGGTGACGGCCCTCGGCAACCTGACGGTCTCCATCGTCTATGCGGCGATCGGCGCCTGGGGAAAGCTCTCCGACTCCTTCTTCCCTGCGTTTGCCGCTTCTATCGTCGTATCCGGATTCATGCTGCTTGTTTGCCGAAAAAAAGCAAAATAGGAATTGTTGCTTTCTGGCCCTTCACGGATTGACAGGAACCCCTAATTTAGGTATCCTATTAACTCGTTTTTTTGTTAAAAAAAGAAGTTTCTTTTTGACTGGACGGGTTTAGATATACAGGATTCATTTTCGTGTATTTCAGTAGGCAGAAAGAACAAGACGTTTAGGATAAACTAAGGAGAATACATCATGGCCAATAAAATCATGGTTGACGGCAATCAAGCCGCTGCCGAAGTCGCATTCGCATGCAGTGAAGTCGCTGCTATCTATCCGATCACCCCTTCCTCCCCCATGGGCGAATGGTCCGACGAATGGGCTGCCAAGGGCGAGAAGAACCTGTGGGGCAGCGTGCCGCATGTGATCGAACTTCAGTCCGAAGGCGGCGCGGCAGGCGCTGTCCATGGCGCACTGACCACCGGCGCGCTTACCACCACCTTTACGGCTTCCCAGGGCTTGCTCCTGATGATCCCGAACATGTACAAGATCGCTGGCGAACTCACGCCGACCGTCTTCCACGTCACCGCCCGCGCCCTTGCGATGCAGGGCCTCTCGATCTTCGGTGACCATGGCGATGTCATGGCCTGCCGCCAGACCGGCTTTGCGATGCTGGCCTCGAACAGTGTCCAGGAAGTCATGGACATGGCGACCATCGCTCACGCGGCGACGCTCGAATCCCGTATCCCCTTCCTCCATTTCTTTGACGGCTTCCGCACCTCGCACGAAGTGCAGAAGATCGACCAGGTCGAGCAATCGACCATCCGCGCCATGATCGACGATGATCTCGTATCCGCCCACCGCGCCCGCGCGCTCAATCCTGAGAAGCCCGTCATCCGCGGCACCGCCCAGAATCCGGACGTCTATTTCCAGGGCCGTGAAACAGTCAACTCGTTCTACGCCGCGACGGCTGAGATCGTCCAGAAGCAGATGGACAAGTTCGCCAAGCTCACGGGCCGCCAGTACAAGCTGTTCGATTACGTCGGCGCTGCTGATGCCGAGCATGTGATCGTGATCATTGGGTCCGGCGCTGAAACCGTCCATGAGACCGTTGAGGAACTCAACAAGGAAGGCGAGAAGGTTGGCGTGATCAAGGTGCGCCTCTTCCGTCCGTTCGACGCCAAGTCCTTTGCCATGGCCCTCCCCAGCACCATCAAGACGCTGACGGTTCTGGACCGCACCAAAGAGCCCGGCTCCATTGGCGAGCCCCTCTATGTCGACGTCCGCACTGCGATCGGCGAGATCATGCAGTATAAGCTGGCCGACATCAAGTCCTGGATCCCGACCTACGGCGGCCGCTACGGTTTGGGCTCCAAGGAGTTCACCCCCGCCATGGTCAAGGCAGTCTTTGACAACGCGAAAATCGCAGAGCCGATGAACCACTTCGCAGTCGGCATCAACGACGACATCACCGGCCTGAGCCTCAAGGTTCTGCCCTTCACCCTCGCGGATGAAGGCCGCAAGGAGTGCATGTTCTACGGTCTCGGCTCGGACGGTACCGTGGGCGCCAATAAGAATTCGATCAAGATCATCGGCGATGACACCGAGAACTTTGCACAGGGTTACTTCGTGTACGATTCTAAGAAGGCCGGTGCGATCACCGTTTCGCACTTGCGCTTCGGTCCGCAGTTGATCCGCAGCACCTATCTCTGCACCAAGCCTGACTTCGTGGCCTGCCACAACTTCTCCTTCCTTGAGAAGTATGACATGCTCGCGAACATCAAGCCCGGCGGCACCTTCCTGCTGGCTTCGCCCTTCGAGGCGAACGAAGTCTGGGACAAGATGCCCGACGAGATCGAACAGCAGATCATCGACAAGAAGTTGAATTTCTATGTGGTCAACGCCCTCAAGCTCGATCACGAATTGCACCTCGGCGGACGCATCAACACCATCATGCAGACCGCATTCTTCAAGATCTCGGGCATCCTGCCTGAGGATGAGGCCATCAACGCGCTGAAGAAGGCCGCAAAGAAGAGCTACGGAAGCAAGGGCGATGCAGTCGTCAAGAAGAACTGGGACGCTATCGACGCCGCTTCTGATGCCGTGAAGAAGGTCGACTATCCCTCTAAGCCCGCTGGAAAGAGCAAGATGCCGAAGGTCGTCTCTGATGAGGCTCCTGCGTTCGTCAAGCTCGTCACAGCCGAAATCATGGCCCAGCGCGGTGACGCAATCCCGGTCTCGCAGATGCCGAACGACGGCACCTGGCCGACCGCCACCACGCAGTGGGAGAAGCGCAACATCGCCACCGAGATCCCGACGTGGGACCCTGACACCTGCATCCAGTGTATGCAGTGCTCACTGGTCTGCCCGCACGCTTCAATCCGCGGCAAAGTGTATGATCCGGCAAGCCTCAAGGGCGCGCCTGCCACCTTCAAGTCCGCGGATGCCAAGGGTATTGTGGGCAAGGCCTTCCCCGGATTCAAGTACACCATCCAGTGCGCACCGGAAGATTGCACGGGCTGCGGACTCTGCGTCCAGCGTTGCCCGGCCAAGAACAAGGTTGATCCGACAAAGAAAGCCATCAACATGGCGGATCAGATTCCGTTGCGCGTCCCAGAGGTCGCGAACTGGAAATTTTTCCTGGGATTGCCGGAAGCTGACGGCTCCAAGATTAATGCGAGCACGATTCAAGGCAGCCAGCTCAAGCGCCCGCTCTTCGAATTCTCCGGCGCCTGCGCAGGATGCGGCGAAACGCCTTACATCAAGCTGCTCACGCAGTTGGTCGGCGACCGGTTGCTCGTGGGTAATGCCACAGGATGCTCATCGATCTATGGCGGCAATCTCCCGACCACGCCGTATTGCACACGTGAAGACGGGCGTGGACCGGCATGGGCCAACTCGCTCTTCGAAGATAACGCGGAGTTCGCGTTAGGCATGCGCCTGACTGCGGATAAGCTCAATGGCTATGCCCTTGAACTGATCGAGCAGCTTCTTGTTGCAGAAAAGGCCCCCGCCGCGCTCAAGGACGTGGCGCAGAAGATCAAGGATGCTGACCAGAAGACGCCGGAAGGCGTCGAAGCGATGCGCGGCCTCGTGGCTGAACTGAAGAAGCAGATCAGCACCTGCGGGTGCAACGGTCCGATCGGCAAGAACCTGATGGGCGTTGCAGACTATCTGATCCGCAAGTCCGTATGGGCGATCGGCGGCGACGGCTGGGCGTATGACATCGGTTACGGCGGTCTTGACCACGTGCTCGCCTCGGGGCGCAACATCAAGATTCTGGTGCTCGATACCGAAGTCTACTCCAACACCGGCGGCCAGGCTTCCAAGTCCACCCCGCTCGGCGCAGTCGCGAAGTTTGCGGCCTCCGGCAAGGGGCAGATGAAGAAGAACCTCGGCATGATCTCCATGACGTACAAGAACATCTACGTCGCGCAGGTCAGCTTGGGTGCCAATGCTGCAGCCACGGTCAAGGCCTTCGCTGAAGCGGAAGCGTATGACGGCCCCGCGTTGATCATCGCGTACTCGCACTGTATCGCGCAGGGCTTCGACATGATCAATGGTTTCGAACACCAGAAGATCGCGGTTGAGACGGGCCACTTCCCGTTGTACCGTTACAACCCGGAACTCAAGGCCGAGGGGAAGAATCCGTTGCAGCTTGACTGCAAGGCTCCGACGCAATCCTTCGCGGAAACGGCGCTGACGGAAAACCGCTTCAAGCAGCTCCTCAAGCTCAATCCGAACGGTGAAGCCATGCTGAAGAAGGCGGAAGAACTCTTCAAGGATAACTTCACCATGCTCCAGAACCTGGCGAACATGCCGCAGTCATAAACTGAAGGCACGCTGAAAAGAACAAAGCCCCGCAAGCATCTCTGCTCGCGGGGCTTTTTCATTGTGTAATGGCCTGGAGTAAAAGAAAAAGCCGGGCTTTATTTTTCAATAAAACCCGGCTTAGATAATGGTAGGGGTGCACGGACTCGAACCGTGGACCCAGTGATTAAGAGTCACTTGCTCTACCAACTGAGCTACACCCCCATTAGAAAAAAATGGAGCGAGCTAAGGGAGTCGAACCCTCGACAACCACCTTGGCAAGGTGGCGCTCTACCAACTGAGCTAAGCTCGCTTTGGAAGGCAAAATGTATCAAAACACGGGGGGTAATGCAAGCGCGTTTTTTAAAATAAGTTTAATTATTTTTCCACGGGGCCTGCCGGAGGCTGCGGACGTTGACCTTGGCCCTTCCGTTGCTGGCCCTGGCGCTGTTCATCCGGTCCCTGCGGCTGCTGGGGCCGCTGTACCTGCTTCTTCTGGCTGGCTTCAAAGACCTTTTTGACAACCGCTTCTCCAAAGATCTCTTTCACCTTGATCTTCATGAGGGTTTCCTGCTTGAGCATCTCTGCTTTTGCCTGCGAAACTTTTTCCGTTGCCTTGAGCAGGTCGTCCTCTTTAGACTTTTCGTCAGATTCGAGTATCTGCAATGTGAGTTCGGCCTTTTCAACAGCCGCGCGCATGTCAACCTGCTTCAGGCGCTGCTCCTGCATGAACTTCCTGAAGGTCTGCAGTTGTTCGTCGGTCGCTCCTGCTGCCTTCAGCGCTTCCGGATCAGCAAAGAGGCGGCGAGGCGGCGGCTCTCCCGGCGTCGGGCGGCCTTGGTTGGCCATGCCGCGCATCTGCGGCATCTGCCCAGGCACTTCGCTCAGGGGGCCGCGCTGCGGGCCTTGCTGATGCATAGGACATTGACCTTCCATGCCTTCCTGCGGCGGACGCATGGGGCGTTGCTGATTGATCTGCTCTTCCGGCGGGGTGTTCTGCTGGTTCTTGCGGCTGAAGTTCTGCCTTCTGTCCGGTTGTTCCTGAGCTATGCCGCAGAGAACAGCGGTTGTACCGGCGACGAGTGAAACGATGAGGTGTTTATTCATGATCGACTCCTTTTGTTATGAACACGTGTGTATGCCCATGGGGGCTCTGTTCACTCTTATTAAACCATTTTATCATGACAGTCACACGTTTATTAATATGACGATTTTGTCATCATTCAAGACTGGTCAGGGAGCCGTTTCAGGATGTAATATAGTGCACATGCGAATACTTGTTGTTGAAGACGAGCGGAAGATAGCCAGCTTTATCCGTCTTGGATTAAGCGAGCAGGGGTTTGATGTCGAGCTCTGCGCGAATGGAACCGATGCGCAGGACTTTATTCAGACGCGCACCTACGATGCCATTGTCCTGGACATCATGTTGCCGGGCCGTGATGGACTCAGTATTCTGCGCGGGATGCGCGAGAAGGGCGATACGACGCCTGTGATTCTCGTGACAGCCCGTTCGGGGCTGAATGAGCGCATTGACGGACTGAATATCGGCGCGGATGATTATTTGACAAAACCCTTTTATATCGAGGAGTTGATTGCCCGGCTCCATGCGATTACGCGTCGCAGCAAGGATGCGCTCTCGGGCAACCTGGTGGTCGGCGAGTTGAAGATGGATCTCCTGCGCCACAAGGTGCTCAAGGGGACAGCGGAAATCGAGTTGACGGCACGCGAGTTCAGTCTGCTGGAATTGCTGATGCGTTCGCCGGGTCGCGTGTATACGCGGACCCAGTTGCTGGAGCATGTGTGGGGGTATGACTTTGATCCCGAGACCAATCTGGTGGATGTCAACATCAGGAGGTTGCGCAAAAAGATCGATGATGACGCGGAGCATCCGCTGATCGAGACGGCGCGTGGAATTGGTTACCGCATGCGGGCACAGGTGAAGGGATAGGGGACAGCTCGTTCCGCCTTCGCTGTTAGCTGTGGGGAGACAGGTCGGCGAATGAATTCCAACCGTGTGACACCCGTTTCAAGTTTCAAGTTACAAGGACTTACTATGTTTGTTCGATCGTTTAAAGCTAAAATGGCGCTCTTTTCTGTCTGTACATCCGGGCTGATCTTTATTGCCTTTGCGCTCCTGCTGTTGCGGGTTTCGGAGCAGGCTGCTTACGAGCGTATGGATCGCCAACTGCGCCGCTTTTCAGAAGGTCCTGTGCGTCGTATGATAGGGACGTATCAGACGAGTCCGTTACTGGGTGATACGCCTCTTCCGCTCATTGCTGCTGAGGAGTCGGAGGCTCGAAATTTGTTTCCTGTCCGTCTGATTGGACGGGAAGGCCGGACCGTGCATGTGTCCTCATCCTGGCCTGCTGCGTTGACCGTGGATATGATTCATAAGATTTCGCCGCTGGAACGCGGCGAGCCAGATGCTCTGCCCCCGCCAGGGTTTGGCAGGCCCCGTGACGACAAGGGCCCGATGCTGCGCAGAGGTGTTCCCTTGCCCCCGACGCTGACAACCTATCAAGCAGAGCACAAACAGTGGCGTGTGCTCCACTTGCGCTATCAAGGCATCTCTGCCTACATCGCGGGGGATCTGACAGAGGTTGCGAATGAGGTGCGCTCGGTCCGCATGATGGTCATTCTGATTGTTGCTGGGGGCTTGCTCTTGCTGGCCGCAGGAGGATGGGTGCTGGCGGGTGTGGCCTTGCGCCCTGTGAAGGCGGTGACGCGCGTTGCTGAACAGATGACCTCCGCCGCCTTGCACGAACGGGTCCACGTGAACGGTGCCTCCGATGAATTTGACGCCCTTGTCAAGGTGATCAATCACATGCTGGAGCGCCTCGAAAAAAGCTTCTTGCAGGCCAAGCGGTTCAGCGCGGATGCTGCACACGAATTGAAGACGCCGTTGACCATCTTGCAGGGGCAACTGGATTACGCCTTGCGCCATGCGCCTCCGGATTCTTCGGAGCAGCAACTCTATCTCAGCCTGCTCGATGAGGTGCAGCGCCTGAAATCGATCGTCAACAAGCTGCTGGTGCTGGCGCAAAGCGATGCGGGCAAGCTGACACTCACCAAAACGAGCATTTCGCTGGTTGACTGTGTGAATGCCATGTGCGAAGACGTGCCGCTGCTGGCGCCCGACCTGACCTTGGACAGCGTGTGTGAGGAAGATGTCATCATCGAAGCGGATGCCGCGCTCTTCCAACAGGTGATTCAAAACCTCTTTTCAAATGCGATCAAGTATAATCGCGAGAATGGGACGATTCAGTGCCGCCTTCGTAAGCAGGAGGGCCAGGCCGTCTTGACGATACTGAATACGCTTGAGCCCGGCGAGCCAGTGGATGTGGCGCATCTCTTTGAACGGTTCTATCGCGGCGATCCTTCGCGCAACCGGAAGCAGGATGGCTTCGGCCTAGGCCTGAGCCTGGCCCGCGAGATTACACGCGCCCATGGAGGTGATTTAACAGTCGAAGCAGTCACGGAGGATACGATCACCTTCCGCCTGGTCTGTCCGCTTGCTGACAAGGGGGCAGGAGTCAGTAAGCAGTGATCAGTAGCCAGTAAGCAGTAATCAGTCATTGAGCGTTGAGCGTTTTAATGCACTCAACGCTGAAGTTTGTCTGCTGAAAGGAGCGTGGGCATCTTGCCCGCATGGAGGCGGCGGTTTCGGCGAAACGCGCCCTACCATGGCTACGCGCGCCACACGGATTACTGATAACTGATCACTGATGACTGATTACTTAGGGCGAATGAGTTGCTTTTTCCATGGTCATTTCTTACGGAAAAAGATATACTGATGTCATTTAGGAAGCGGGATAGTTGATGAGCAGTCAAGTGTATGTCGGAATAGATGCCGGGTCGCGCGCGACAAAGATTGTTGCGGTTGATTCGGAAGGCCATGTGCTGAGGCGCGGGATGATTGACCAGTCGGTCCGTCCAGCGGAGAGCGCAAAACGGCTGTTTGATGAGACACTTGATGGGCTTACAGTCGTGCAGTGCGTGGCAACAGGGTATGCGCGAAACTTCCTCTCCTTTGCCCATCGCGCCGTGACGGAGATCACCTGCCATGCCAGGGGCTGTGTGGCCGAATTCCCGGACGCGGGTGCCATCATCGAAATCGGCGGGCAGGACAGCAAATACATCTTTCTTGAACATGGCCGTGTCCATGACTTCGCCATGAATGATCGCTGCGCAGCCGGCACGGGGCGTTTTCTGGAGGTGGTTGCGATGCGCTTGGGCGTGTCGCTGACAGAACTGGAAGCCACGCTCCGCGAGGCGCCCCAGGATGCGGCGGTCGCGATCAGCAGCATGTGCGTGGTCTTTGCCGAGACGGAAATCATTGGTCTATTGGCATCAGGAAGTTCCGCATCTGTGATCATGCGCGGTGTTCAGTCTGCTGTTGCGGCACGCGTGGTCGCCATGATGGGCGACCGAAAAAAGATTTCAGGACGCATTGTCTTTACGGGCGGTGTAGCGCAGGTCTATGGCATGGCTGCCACGTTTGAAAAGGTTCTAGCTCACACGTTAGTTATCCCAAAGCATCCGCAATATACAGGTGCCTATGGAGCCGCCTTGCTTGCAATGGAAACAAAGAAGTGATGTGAAAACAATAGCTGTCCTATCAGGTGCAATTCAGGATGCGTGGTTTACGGGGCTGGAGGTTGTTCTGGTGCGAGACATCAACAGCGTGCCCTCCGAGCCGCTCACCCTGCGGGCCGGGATGTGCGGTACGTTGGCCTTTCTCCCTGCCTTGCTCGCACAGGTGGATGGCCTGGTCCTGACAACGTCCTGTGATCAGTTGCGCCACGCTGCGGAGTGGCTGAACGATGATGCCCGTGTTTTTTTGTTTAATTTCCCATCTACAATCCATCAAGATCGTCTGCTCAAAGCTGAAAAAGCGCGTTTAGTGAAGTGGGTTGCTCAGTTGCCGCAGGCTGCTGGCCGGTTGATTCCCTGTAGCGAGGCAGGGAGAGACGCAAGGACGCAAGGACGGCAGGACGCAAGGAGAGAAGACAATGAGGCGACACTTTCAATCGGAGTTCTAGGCGGTCACTTTTGTGGGAATCAGCAGAGCGTTGTTCGGTTCTTTGAGAATCGTGGCGTTCGTATTTCACTGTGGGGCTGCGAAGGGGGCGAAAGGGTGGGCGATGTTTTTCAGCGTCCCAACACTGCCTTCTACGGGCAGGTGCAAGCAAAGATTTCCGAGCGCCACCTTGACGGGCTGATCGTTGTGCGCACCACGTGGTGCGATGTGTGGCGCCTGGCCTGTGTCCGGCTGCATGAGGTCGTGAAGGTGCCGGTGCTGGAGTGGGTGATGGATGGCCAGTGCCAGGGACAGTCATTCCCGGATGGCGCCAGCACGACTCGCCTGGAGGCCTTTTGTGAGCTCGTGCGTGCGCGCAGCGAGGAGGGGGCATGAAGGGCTCGCTTGCATTATTAGATGGGCAGGCGCCAAAAGACTCCTGCTTGCCCAAGGCTTATCAGGGCGCTTTGCAGCGTCATGCGCAGAGTGGCGACCGGCGGTTGCTCCATTTGGACTTCCATCTCTCGCCAGCCTCGCATGACCTCTGGAATTTTCTGATGACTGAGGAGGAGCGTCTACATGCTGCACGACGCTCCGGCACGCTGATCATCGGCGCATTAAAGGACCTGGGCACGATCCCGATTCTGGTCAATGCCTATTCAGATGCAATTGCCTTCTATCCGGATGGCGCCTGGTGGCTGCCCTGTTTCAAGGAGCAGACGACGAATCTCATGCCGGCTGCGGATGCTGCTGGCGCAGGAGAGGGTTTTTGCCCTGTACGCGCCATGCTGGGGGCCTTTGAACTGGGATGCCACTTCCCCATGCCTGACCTCATGTTCTGCAGCACAGGCGCGATCTGCGATGATTTTAAGGCGCTTGCTCAGCGGCTGGTGGAACGCGGACATCCGATTCATTTTTGGGAGATGCCGCATGTCCGGGAGGCGTCAGCAGACGAAGCTACGCTTGAATTATCAAATGGGCGGCGCGTCCCGGCACTGCTTCGGGATGTTGTTCAGGACGAATTGCTCCGCATCGCAAACATCCTTGACCAGAAGACAGGCGAAACAATGAGCGAAGAACGATTGCACGAGGCGATTGTCCGCTCGAATCGTGTGCGGCGTTCGCTTGCACGCATCCGTGCCAGTGCACTGCCGAGTCTGGAGCGACTGGTCTGCGAAATGATGGCGATTCACTACTGTTCGGATTATACGTGCTGCGAAGCCGTGCTGGCACGTGTTGCGGAAGAGGCGGACACACTCAAGGCTGAGGCGCATCTGAAGCCTGTATACTGGATCAATCCTGTAGCGGATGTGCGCGCCATGAATTTACTGGAAGCGGCTGGAGGACAACTCTGCGGCACGGATTTCATGTTCGCCCATGCCCTTGAACCCTTGGATGAAACGCTCGCGCCCTTTGACACCCTGGCGCGCATGGCGCTGGCAGATCCCATGGCTGGCACGATCCGTGCGCGGATGGTGGCTTCTCTGCTCGATGCCAAGCGCTGTGGCGCACGCGGTATGATTGTCTCGCGTATCCCGGGAGCCAGCCATTGCGCCTTTGAAGCCTCCATGCTCTCGACAATTTCCGATTTGCCTGTCCTGGAAATCGAAATTCCCTCCCTCTCCGATTTTTTCGTACCGTCGCTGATGACACGGTTGCAAGGATTCATCGAAAGTATCTAATCAAGTGGACAAAAGGAGTCGCGGTGGGGTATACTGAACCCCATATTATGGAACCGGGTTGATCGAAAAGGAGTACACGTATGGAAGCTGTCTTATTCTTGATCTTGTTTGTGATTTTCATTCTGATGATTGTCACGCTGAGTTCATTATCGGATATCAAATCGAAAGTCGAAAAACTGGATGCTAAAGTTTCCGGCCAGTTTATTGCGCTTCGGGAGGAGCTTGCGCGGCTCCGCCAGGGGGATGAGCTTCCCAAGAAGGTGGCTCCTGCCGCTCTGCCGGTCACACCTCCAGCAACGATTGTTCAGGCGGTTATGCTGCCGCCAGTTGTTGCGCCTCTGAATGTGGCAGCAGCTCCCCAGCCGCCGCCTGTGCTGCCGAAGTCGCCTGTGCTGCAGCCGCCTGTGCTGCCGAAGACGCCTGTGATGCCGAAGCCGCCTGTGACGCAGCCCCCGCCTGTTGAATCTGCCGTGGGGCGCATCATGGGCAAGATTTGGAATTGGATTGTCGTCGGTGAAGAGTTCCGGAATCCGGGCGTACCTGCTGAATTTGCCATTGCCACGGCCTGGCTCGTCCGGATCGGCATCATCGTCGTTGTCATGGCGGTTGGATTTGGGTTGCAACTCTCCATCAAGCGCGGCCTATTGGGGCCTTCCGGACGGGTGGCCTGCGCCTTGTTCTTTGGTTCCGCCTTCGTGGCGCTCGGGTTGCGCAATATGACCAAAAAACTGCATTTGCTGGGACAGGGATTTATTGGTGGCGGATTGGCCATGTTCTATTTTTCCTTTTTTGCGGCCTCGATGATGTTCAAGCTGATCTCGCTGGAAGTGGCGTTCGGTTGCATGATCGGCGTGACGGCTGCCGCTGTGGTCATCGCGGTGAGGTTCAATGCGTTGTCGATTGCCGCGTTTGGAGCTGTGGGTGGCTATTTGACCCCAGTGATGATCAGAACCTCAGAGGGGAATCTGCCAGGGCTGAGCGCGTATCTGCTCCTGCTGGCGGTGGGTATTCTTTGCGTGTCGATTTGGCGTCAATGGCCGCTCCTGACCTGGCTCAGCTTTATTCTGAACACGGCCCTTTTCAGCACAGCGCTTGTGAAGTATGGAACAGGCGGAGTCCTGGAAACCACCTACGTCTCGATCTTTTTCGCAGTCTACTCGACCGCCATGTTCATCTACCCTGTCTTCAGAAAGATTAAAGTGACACCAGCGGAGATCCTTCCGCTCTTCCTGAATGTGGGTTCCGCCTTGGCCTGGGGCTGGTGGATCATGGATAAGGGGGGCCATCCGCGTACATTCCTTGCATTTTTGGCGTTGGGCATGGCAGCGTTTTATGTCATCCACATCTGGGCGTTCCTGTATTTGCGGAACTTTGACCGCGGTTTACTGTCTGCCTTCATTGCCTTGACCGTGATTCTTATCGGCATCGCGCTACCGCTGCTGTTCACGGGAAATATTTTGTCTACGGTCTTTGCGTTACAGGCCCTGGCCTTTCTCTGGCTTGGATGCAAATTGGAGAGCAAGATGTTTATCCGCGGTGCACTCTGCCTCTACTTGGTTGTCCTGGCGCGGCTGCTTATTGGATTTTTCAATCCTGACTCCTTTGCAGTCGGCCCCGAAACATCCTACTTCCATGGGTTAAAGGATCGTGTTGCTGAGTTTATCGTTCCGATCCTTTCACTCTTCCTTGCGGGTCGATGCTTTAAGCGGCTTCCCGCAGCGGCTCAGCATCGGATCGGCGATGAAGGCCTGCATGAGGGTCAATCCTTGCAGAAGGAGTTGATGGTTGCTGGTGTGGTGTTTTATGCCAGCTTGATCGTATATGTCAGTTTTGAACTGTTTTTAGCGTCCAAGATCTATGCGCCCGAGTTTGTCCATGCGAATATCACATTGGTCTGGTGTGCATTTGTCTTTCATCTGCTGATGATGCGCAAGCATCTCTCTTCCTCGGCGCTGACGACACTCACCTGGCTGGCAGGTGTGGCGATTGTGGGGCAGTGGTTCTTCTTTGGTTGGATGGGCGCGGACTCCTTGCACCTTCATAAGCTCTGCCACCACGATCCCTTCAGTACTATGACAGCTCTAGCGCGCGTGGTCTCCACAGCGGTCTGCATGATGGCTTTGCTCAAGATCTGGACTGTTTTCCAAGGTGACGACCCCAATGAAAAGGTGATAAAAGCCCTCTCCCTGAATGTTGTTCTGGCGATGGGATTCCTTTACCTGACGTTTGAGGCTGCAACCTTCAGTGATGCTTATGTGCAGGGGTTCCGGCAGTGGGCCGTCAGCATTGTGTGGGGATGCTACGGATTAAGCCTGCTGGTCAGCGGACTTCACTTTGCAAAGAAGCAATTGCGTATGGTGGGACTCTTTCTCTTCGCGCTTACCATTTTCAAAATATTCTTTGTTGATCTGGCAAAGTCGGATGTGCTTTTCCGGTTGATTGCCTTCGCGCTGGTCGGCGTGGTGCTGCTCCTCGCGGCGTATGCCTATCTGAGGAAGCAAGATACCTTTAAATCAGGGGCAACAGGTGACAAGAAGGGCGGTTCCAATGAGTAAAAGATCTATGAATGTCGGTAAAATCCTCTTGTCTGTCTGCTGTCTTGTTTCTGTAACCTTTGCGAGCAATGAGACTTTCAGCCATAGCGCCTCTGTTAAGATGCCAGCTATCACGCAGGATGAATTAGCGGAGCTTGTTCTCCCTCAGGCGCTCTATGCAATCACGCGTGAAGACCTCGCTGATCTGCGCGTGGTGCGGAGTGAGGGCGCGACCCCGGTCCCCTTCCTGGTTGAATGCGTGACCACGAAGCGTTCTCATTTTACACGCGAGACACGCTCGCTCCGCATTCATAAGGTTGAAGAACTCGAGGGGCAGAAGTTGCAGATGGTCCTTCGCCGGGAGGAGTCTGAAGACGCCACGCTCTCCCCGTTGAGCGGGCTGGTCATTCATACGCCGCTGCGTGATTTTGAGCGCAAGATTAAGGTGGAGGCTTCGGCTGATGGGGTAACCTGGAAGACGGTTGTGGAGTCGGCGCGCATTTTTGATGTCAGCGCCTTTGCCGATTTCCGGGTGAAGGAGATCGCGTTGCCCGGAGTTGAGCAGCGCTATTTACGCCTGACCGTTGACCAAATGGTCGCCCCAGGCGCCCCGTTGACCACGACGGTCAAGACCTCTGAAGACAAAGGGGGGGCGATCCAGAACATTGATCGCCAGTTTGTTGAGGAGAAGCGCCCCTTCCGCATTGAACGTGTGGACGGCTGGATCCAGAAGGAGTCGTGGATCCATGATGCGCGTCCGCTGGTCAAGCGCGAATTTCGCTTGCTGGCGGAGGAGCCTGACGCAGAGTTGAGGAATCGGTTTCCAAAGGCATCGATGATCTTCTTTGAACTCGGCAAAGCGCCGCTGGAACGCGTCACCCTGAAATCCGCCTCGCGCATGTTCCGCGTGGACTGCCAGCTTTTAATTGAACGCGACACCCCGGAGACGGGCGGAAGCCGGTGGATTCGGATTGCGTCAGCAACAATATCCCGGTTAGCGTTTCGTGACTATTTGCGTGAAGAGCTCTCGATCACCTGCAGCGAGTCACGTGCAGAACGCTATTGCCTGGTGATTTCTGCGCAAGCCGAGGCATCGGATTTGGCCCTTGCCGCGTGTGAAGGCGCTGACTACCGTGCAGTATTTCCGTGTACAGTCGGCGATTCGCTCCTGCTGGTGTGCGGCAACGCCGACAAGGTGTTCGCTGTCGGACATAATCCGGGTCAGGTGCGCGCGTTGCTGACCAGCGGCATCAAGCCTGTGCGCGCAGAGCTAGGCCCGTTGACACAGGGGAAGGCGCAAGGCTCCACCTGGAAGATCAATATGACTTGGGTGATGACCGCGGCTGTCCTGCTCGCCGCGTGCGTGCTCGGCGTAGCTGTCGCCGTCGCGCTCAAGCGCATGCCGCCTGCGGAGCAGTGAGCAGGTGCGGACGGCGGATTTTTTGCGACCACACAGTGGACGCAAACACGAGGTTAAAAGAATACCAATTCGCTTCGCACCAGAAATATTTTACGTTGCGCGGCGGGCGGCATAGATACCGATGGCTGCTGCAAGGAGGTAGCCGATCCAGATGAGGTGGAGCAGCGGGCCGAGGCCGGTGTGGGAGGAGAGGGGGCCGAGGCACCAGAGGGTCATGGCTGCAAGGCCCCAGGTGCCGCCGCTCGCAAAGCCCATGCGCTGGCCGAAACGAAGCGAGGATTGCGCATAGCGCGCCAGCGTGATACAGAGCGGAAATCCCGTGTAAACAATAAATCCCGTGAAGGCTAAAAAGGCCACAGCCCATTTGCTGTGGGGCGCCCAGAGTAAATAGATCAATGTCATGGGAGCCCCGAGCAGGGTGACCGTAATCAAAATGCGCAGATGGCCGATACGGGGCGCCAGTGCGCCCCAGGTCACTGCGCCGACCATGCCGCCGAGGCCGAAGAGCGTAAAGGAGAGTCCGCTGAAGGAGAGCGAATAGCCGACCTCTTTTTGCAGGTAGGCGGGCAGGAGCGCGGCTTGCGTCTGCGAGCAGATGGCCAGGATAGAGGCCATGATGAAGAGCGGGACAAAGGGGACGTGCGGTATCTTGTCTGTCGGGCTCGGAGCCTCCTGCACCATCTCGGCTTCAATAGGCAAACGAATCTTGCAGAGGCAGAGGGGAATAATGGAGAGGGGCGCCAGCAGATAGAGGTAGGCCAGACTCCCCATGCCAAAGGAGTCGACGAGCGTCGAGGAGAGCAGGGCGCCGCTGGAGAAGCCGAAGAAGCCCGCGACCATGAAGACGGCGGTTGAAAGGGAGGAGGGAATGAGCTTGAGCCCATGGACTGCCCGCAGGCCTTCCGGATGGACCGTGGCAACACCTAAACCGGCGATCAAAGCAATCAGTGACATGGCCACGACGCTGATCGTGCCTGTCAGCGGAAGTTGCGTCATAAACACCGAGGTGCCCGCGAGCAAGACGCCCCCTGCAATCAGGATGGGAGAGGTCAATTTCGCATGCAGATGGCCGATGGGGATCTGGAAGATGTTGGATGAAAAACCCAGAATGGACGAGGCAAAGATGAGCATCGGCAGGGTGACGCTGTAGTGGTCACACAGCGGGACCAATACAGGCGAGATAATACCGACGAAGGTATCGGCGACGGCATGGGCAAGCGTGAGCGAGGCGAGTTGGATCCATTGCGTACGTAGAGGCGCGGTCATGGTGCGTTAGTGCTTGCCTCCAGGTAAGACGGTGTTACGCGGATTGTCAATCAGGCAGGGGTAGTCGAGGGTGAAGTGGAGCCCGCGGCTCTCATGGCGTCTCATGGCGCTGCGGATGATAAGCTCCGCGACAAGTGCGAGGTTACGAAGCTCCAGCGTGTCGGGGGTGACCAGATAATCAAAGTAGTAGGAGCGGATCTCTCGGCGGAGGTTGCGAATGCGGTTGCTTGCGCGCATCAGCCGCTTGTTGGTGCGGACAATGCCCACATAGTCCCACATGCAGGTGCGGACCTCCATCCAGTTGTGGGCGACCATGACCGCCTCGTCGCTCGCAACAGCGGTTCCATATTCCCATGAAGGAATGTTGATGTTCAGGGGAAGCTTTTGCGGATTGTTGATGATGCGTCCGGCTGTCTCATACGCGCCCACAACAGCTTCCAAGAGCGAGTTGCTGGCCAGACGGTTTGCACCATGCAGGCCGGTGCAGGCCGTCTCTCCGACAGCGTAGAGCCCCGGCAACGAGGTCACGCCGTCCAAAGTCGCCTGGATGCCGCCGCAGCAATAGTGCGCGGAAGGGACGATGGGGATCAGGTCAGTCGCCATGTCGATGCCGAATTTTTCGCAGGTCTCGTAAATTTTGGGGAACCGTTCCTTCAAATAGCTTTGCGATTTGTGCCGGATATCGAGGCAGCAATAGGGCGCGCCGGTCCGCTTCATTTCAGAGTCGATGGCGCGGGCGACTACGTCGCGCGGAGCCAGCGAGCCGCGCGGGTCATACTTCTTCATGAAGGGGCGGCCTTCGGGATCGACGAGTTCCGCGCCTTCGCCGCGGACCGCTTCGCTGATGAGGAAGCGCTTGGCCTGCGGATGATACAGGCAGGTGGGATGGAATTGGATGAACTCCATGTTGGCGATACGGGCACCTGCGCGCCAGGCGAGCGCAACGCCGTCGCCGGTTGCAATATCAGGATTGCAGGTATAGAGGTACGCCTTGCCGCAACCGCCGGTCGCGAGAAGCGTCACGGGGGATTGGACCGCGTATATCTCGCCGGTCAATTGATTCAGGACATACGCGCCGACGCACTGGTTTTCCGGGTTTGACTGCTTTAACCAGCGTGTGGTAATCAGATCAATGACCACCGTATGTTCGAGCGTCTGAATGTTGGGATGGGCGAGCACCCGGCCGACGAGGGCTGATTCGATGCGCTGCCCGGTGATGTCACCGGCATGCAGCACGCGACGCTGGGAGTGTCCGCCTTCGCGTCCGAGGTCAAACTCTTTCGAGCCGTCCGCTTTCCGGTGGAACTCGACACCGAGGTCAATCAACTCCTGGATGCGCTTGGGGCCGCCCGAGACGACTTCGCGCACAACCTTCTCGTTGCACAAGCCAGCGCCGGCGATCAGCGTGTCACGGATGTGCTGCTCAAAACTGTCCACCTTGTCCATGACACAGGCGATGCCGCCCTGGGCCTGGTTGGTGTTGCAGTCATTCAGCCGTTTTTTGGTGACCAGCAAAACGCGTCCCTGGTCAGCGAGATGCAACGCGCTCATGAGACCCGCGATGCCGCTGCCGACGATGAAGAAATCAGCGCGTTCGATTCTGTTACTCATGAGGGGGTTTTCCGTTACGTTGGATTAGTGTTCGGGTTTAGCGTCGCGGGAGATGAGCCGGATGACCGCATCTTTCACCGAGAGGTTTTCATAGCAGAGCCCATAAACAGCTTCGGTGATGGGCATGGAGACGTTGGCGCGTTTCGCCAGCGCATAAACGACCTTTGCGTTCCAGACGCCTTCTGCGACCATGGTCATGCTGGACATGATCTCCTGGATGGCCTCGCCCTTGCCCAGACGTTCGCCGACCGTGTGGTTGCGGCTATGACGGCTGGTACAGGTCACGATGAGGTCGCCGACGCCGCTGAGACCTGAAAGGGTTTCAGGCTTTGCTCCAAAGGCGATGCCAAAGCGTGTGATCTCTGCCAGTCCACGCGTGATCAGCGCCGCGCGGGTGTTGTCGCCGAAGCCCAGGCCGTCCGAGGCGCCGACGGCGATGGCGATCACGTTTTTGACGGCTCCGCCGAGTTCCACGCCGATCGGGTCCGTAGAGGTGTAGACGCGGAAGAACGGCGTGGTGAAGAGCTGCTGGATCTGCTGTGCGCGTGCCTCGTCTTCGCAGGCAGCGACCACGGCGGTTGGAATGTTGCGGGCGACCTCCTCCGCATGGCTCGGACCGGAGAGGACCACGACATAGGGGACCTTCAGAATATCTTGTGCCAGTTCACTCATGCGGCAGTGGGTGGCTTCGCACAGTCCCTTGGTCAGGCTCACAACCGGGATGGTGGGGGGGATGAGGCCGGCAAAGGTCCGGCAGACATCCGCGAAATATTTTGAGGGCATGGCGAGTACGACTGCTTCGGCACCGGCCATCGCTTCGGCGGGATTGGATGTCCAGCGCAAGGTCTCCGGTAATTTGACGCCCTTGAGATAGCGGGTGTTTTCGCCTGCGCTCCGGATCTCTTTCAGGTAGTCTTCAAAAGGGCCCCAGAGTGTGATGGTGTGGCCATTGGTGTTGAGCAAAAGGCCAATGGCTGTGCCCCAGCCGCCGTCGCCGATAACTGTAATTTTCATGAAGATCCTTTTTTTCCAAATTCGATTCGGCTCTCCGTGCCTGCGCGGAGGCGCGCGATATTTGAGCGATGCTTCCAAATAGCCAGGGCTGCGAGCAAGGTCAGTACCGCCGGGAACCAGACGCCATGCGTTTTCAGGTGCAGGGGCCAGACGAGCACAGCCATCGTGAGTGCGGCACAGATGGAGGCGACGGAGACATAGCGCGTGGTCACGAAGATCACGAACCAGACGCTCAGGGCGATGCTTACGCCCAGCGGAGAGAGCCCCATCAACATGCCTGCGCTGGTGGCAATGCCCTTGCCGCCCTTGAAGCCCAGGAAGCAGGTCCAATTGTGTCCGGCGATGGTCAGGGCCCCGCAGAAGACCGGCAAAATGTCTGCTACAAGGCCTTCCAGCGGGGCAGAGGCTATTGCGTTCGCAAGGAGCGGGAGAAGTGCGGCGCCGCAGTAGCCTTTCAGGAAGTCGAGTGCGAAGGTGATGACCCCCAGTTTCTTACTGACGGACCGGAAGACGTTTGTTGCTCCGATGTTGCCGCTGCCCACTGTGCGGATGTCAACCCCCTGTGTTTTTGCAATAAGGAAGCCAAAGGGAATGGATCCCATCAGATAGGCGACTGTTCCGGCGAGGATATAGAGGAGCGTTGTGTTCATGTTGTAGCGGGTTATTAGCTGTTTAGAGAAGTTAGCAGAGCATTTCTAGAGTGTACGGATGAGTAGCGTGATGTCGCCATTGGGCTCGCCTTTGGAAAGAATCGTCTTCTTCTCATGGCGGGTGCGACCTGCGACGCGGCGTGTGAGCGATTGCGTCAGGGCTTTGGCGGTTAGCAAACGGAGGGTCAACGGTTGTTCGCAGTTTTCAGGGAAGTCGGAAGCATCCAGTTCGACAAGACCTTCAACGAGGCGCGTGGGCCCTGGGTATTTTTCGATATCCTTTGCGATGTAGTCAATCGGGGCTGCAAGAAGTTTTCCAAAGGGCGGATAGAGCGGGGCGAGCATGTCTGCGCCAAAGGCGAGGGCCGCGCCGCTGAACGACCGTAAGAACTTCTCAAGTTCCTCATCGTCCAGCACTTCAGTCAAGGCGATCCGTAAAGCGAACTTTCCTTCAACGTTCTCCTTGAAGAGGATGCGGTGTCCCCAGTTGACCTTCTCGAAGTCTGAGTGCCCCTTTTCAAGTTGGCAGGGTTGAGCGGCGGCCTTTTGGGCAATGCCGACGCGCGGCCAGATGAGCTCTGCAGAGAGCAGATGGGACGTTTTATCCAGCAATCCGGCCCCGGTTACCGGGACCGTGATCTCTTGGACGCTGATTTCAAGTGTGCGTTTTGCTAAAGCCATGCCTTTTCTCTCCAATAAAAATAAGGGTGTTAGTATACTCTGAAACAGAGACAAAACAAAGGTGATTTTTTAATGGATGGCGGGTCTTATTTCTTTTGGCCGGCCTCTTTGATTCCCTCAGGGGTTGTCGTGTATTTCATGCAGTGTTTCATTTCGTAGCCATGCGTGCAACCCTGTTTAACTTCCATGGACTTTCTCGTGTGAGAAATGTTGTTGTAGACAATCCATACGCCGGAGGGTGCGCAGGTGTAGTCGCCATAATTGGCAACCAGATGAACCTTGCCCTTGATGCGTTTGGCATGGAACACCGGATCAAAATAGTCAAGGGGCTTCACATAATCGGGACGCCACCCGCGCAGCCTGCCCAGCGTAATGCCGCCGAAATCGCAGCTCCAGGGCGACCAGATGTCGCTGGAGGTCACAGCACTGTCCAGACCCGCACCCCATAAGCCCTGAAGTCCGCCCTGGCTGCCGCCGTTGCTGTGAAGCTCTTTGCCGTTCCATTCCGGCAGGGTTTTTACGTACTGCAAGGCCCTCATGACCCGCAGCGCCATCCCGTAGTAATAGCTCTTCTCCCGGTCGGCATTCTCATTGTTTTTAAAACAGTATCCCGACAGTTCGTTCTGAAGTTGTTTATAGTATTCATCATCGCGTCCGAGCTCCATGCCATGTGCATTGACGTCAAAGAAGATGGCCGATTCATTGAACCAGCCTGGAGGGCCGTGCTTGCCGGTGCCATAACCGTGAAACTGCACGATGGCCGGCAATGATTTCTTTTCTGCGTTGAGCGGAATGGTCAGATAGCCGGTCACCGGCTTCGGACCAGCGCAGGCCAGCGTCACTGCATAAAGCTTGATTTTCGGATTCTTGCATGCCACCTCCTTCGCGTCTGCGGAGATCGGCACACTGGCAAGTTTGGCCTTGGCTGCATTCCAAAATTCGTCAAAATCATTTGGTTCTTCGACGGCCTGAAGTTTCTCAGGCTCCACGCAGGCTCCGCCGTCAAAAAAGATATTGCCGTTCTTATTGCCGCCCCAACCTCCGACGAATCCTTGCAAATTCTTGCCGTCCTCCCCGAAGGCCTTCACCTCATAACGGACAAAGCCCGGCTTGTTCATGGCTGTGGTAACGACCACGCCTTCAAGGGGTGCGACACCTTCGCCTTTCTCTGTTTTGCCGTCATCGCCGGTACGCGTCCACTGAAGCTTCTTTCCAGCAACTGGCGTTTCCCCGTCCAGGACGCGGAACGTAAACTGCATCTTTTCGCCAGCCTTGTAGATGGCCACATCCTTGTCAGTTGTCCCCCTGATTGAATAGTCTGCGGCTGTTACTGTTAAAACAGCCAGCAGCGCACACAACGACAGCGTCCCCTTTTTGTTCATCATTTTTTTCTCCTGTTTTTAAAGTTTATTGATCGAGCATCTTAGCGGATAGCGGTCAAACCGAATCCGTTCCTGTACGCTTTGCGGATGAGCGCGTCAGCTTCCGGAGCATTCGTTGCCCGCATCGCCGTGGCATCCCATTCAATCCGTTTGCCAAGGCGAATCGGCAGCACTCCCACCAGTAGCGCTTCGGTGAAGGGGGCCGAATACCAGAACCCCGCCTGCGCATCTTCAGGTTTCCCGGCTATGCAGGCCTCAACCCACTCTTTGCGGTGGCCCGGACTACGGGGAATCGTTTTGGCCGGACGTACAAAGGTGCTCATGGCGCTCTCGGGCACCAGTCTGGGCGTACCTGACCAGCCACCGCACAATATCACACCCTTGTCGCCCACAAAGTAAATACCGTTGTCGCCCAGCTTGCGGTCAGGCTCCATTCCGGGGGGCGGTGGCGGTAATTTCCCGCCATCATACCAGATGAGCTTAATCGGGCCGCGCTTACCCTTGGCTGCAAAGTGCCAGGTGACAATGCTCCACAAAGGGAAACTGTCTGGATTGGTCTCTGAAGTGACAGCCTCAACAGCCTCCGGGGCACCCAGATCCAATGCATACCAGGCGGGGTCTGCGTTGTGAACCATCATGTCTCCCAGCGCGCCGCAGCCGTAATCAAACCAGCCGCGCCATTTGCGCGGAACATAGTCGGGATGATAAGAGTGTTCAGGAGCAGGTCCCTGCCATAAATTCCAGTCGAGTGTCGAGGGCACCGGCGGCTTATCCGATGGACGCAGTATGCCCTGTGTGTTCCAGAAGGTGCCGGGACGATCAGACCAGACATGAACCTCCTTAACCTTGCCAATCGCTCCTGCATCGATCCACTCTTTTGTCAGTCGTAGCCCTTCGCCCCCGTGTCCGTTATTCCCCATCTGCGTCACGACCTTCATGTCAGCGGCCACCTTGCCCATCAGGCGTGCTTCCTCAATCGTGTGCGCCATCGGCTTCTCCACATAAACGTGTTTCCCCAGCTGCATCGCCGCAATGGAGATCGGCGCATGCCAGTGATCCGGTGTGGCGATCATCACGGCATCCAGCCCCTTCTCTTTTTCAAGCATGACGCGGTAGTCATTATAAACTGGACGCCCCGGGTATTCCTTGATTGTGTGAGCGGCATATTTTGTGTCCACATCACACAGCGCTGCGATGTTGACATTGGCGAACGAGGCCAGTTCTCTGGTTACACCTGCGCCTTGTCCTCCGATGCCGATGCAACCTATATTAAGTTTTCCTGAGGGGGGGACTCCCCGCGCATTGTTAGGCAGCAATGAAAACCCTAATGCTGCTGTTGCGCCTGCCCCCATAAACCCGCGTCTTGATAATACCTGCCTTGTCATATTATGCCCTCTCTTTTGAACTCCGTATTGCTTCAGTCTTGTCGATCTGGACCAATATCCAGAGCGTGTATCCATTGATTGCCGTGCCGATCGGAAAATTGAAAAGTCCGAAAAAACACCAGATAAAACCCGCAATGCGTGTGGCCCAGCGCTTTTGCTGAGCAAGCGAGCATCCAACCCAAATTTGGAGCCCGCAGATGAGGGAGAAAAGGAATACCATAAAAAATTCAAACACAAAAGAGTCTGAACCAATATAGTTATTGCCAAAAGGACGAAAGATGTCGCGAAATATTAACACGACTATGGCTAGGCACGGTAGCAATCCTATAATTCCCATGCCGACCTGCATGGAGCCTGCGATTTTTAGGTGTTTATCTATTGTCATAGATGGGCAAACTAGCTTGTGTTTAAGTGGTCAAAATGTAACACGGTTGCAGTTAAGAGTCAAGGCCTCCGCCCGCAGTTAAAACGCGCAACGTCCAACGCTTAGCATTCAAATAAGGCAATAAGGCAATCACGCAATAAGGCAATTTTGTGAAGTTACAGAACAGTCTGTGCCGTCTTATTGCTGCTCTTTTCCGTTAACGTGGCATACAGGATGCCGCCGATGATGAGGAGTGCCCCGAGTATGAAGCGAAGGCTCATCTGTTCCCCTAAAATAGCGACGCCGAGCAGGACGGAGACCAGCGGTTGAATCGGGTAAAAGAGCGAACATGTACTGGCCTCGACAAGCGAGAGGCTCTTGTTCCAAAGAATACTCGCGAGCCCCGTGCAAATAATTCCGAGATATAAGCAACACAAGATATTAGTAAGTGAGAAAATGCCGCTATGCGGCACAAGGGCGAGTTCAATACCCGCCGCAGGAAGAGCGCAAAGGGTCGCTACGAAAATGGCATACGCCGTCACAGTTATGGCATCGTAATGTTGCGTCACGCGTCGCACAAAAATGGCGGAAAGCGACCACAGCAATACCGAAAAAATAGAAAAGAGTCCCCCGATAACCGTTCCGACAGCTTTAGCGCCACCCAGTATGATATAGGCGCCGGCCAAGGTGGTGAGCAAGGCAAAGACTTTGTTGAACGTGAGCTTTTCTTTGAGGAGGAACACGGCAAAAAGCGTGATAAAAACTGGATTCATGGCGTTGATCAGAGCAGCGACTGAGGGGCCTGCGTATTTGGTGCCGAGAATTTGCGCCCCCACGGAAAGGAAGTAGGCGACAGCGCCGATAAAGAGGATGGTGCCTCGATGTTCAGGCTTAATCTGTGCTCGCATCTCGCCTTTATGAACCAACGCATAAAGCGCACAGGAGGCAATGACATAGCGAAAAAAGAGGAGCGTGATGGGCGGTACGGTTTCGAGCGCGATTCGCGTGACCACATACAAACTGCCCCAGATGGACGTGGTAAGGATGAGAAAAAGATAGGCTTTGTACCGGTGTTCAGCTGTTGTTATCGTCATAACTTCCACGTGTAGGCCATCGACTCGGGGTTGCTCCTGTTAAGCGGGGAATAGGATTGCATATTTCATCTTGGCGGACAAGGGAATTTCATCTTTTTGAGTTGCCTATCGGATGAAATAGGGGTAATCTGAAAAGCAAATAGTGAGTCATAGAGGTCGTTGATTAAGTTATAGGTCGTTAGGAGAAACATGCGGAAGCTACTCGATTGGGTCTATCCACGGGTCTGCCCTGGATGCCAGATGCCGTCAGACCGTGAAGAACGGTATTGGTGCTGGGATTGCCTGCGCACGATATCGCTCTTTGATGGTATGGGCAAATGTTCTGTTTGCGGTCATCCGAGTGAAGGACCTGTGTCGCATGCTTTTGTCTGCGGCGCTTGCCGTGCACATAAGCCTGCTTTTGATCGCGCGCGTGCAGCGGCTGATTTTCGAGGGACGTTGCAGGAGCAGATTCACGCCTTCAAATACAATCATGCGTTTTGGATGAAGCAGGATCTGTGCGACCTGTTGCAAGGCTCGGTACGAGCCCATTTTACAGCCGCTGCAATCGATGTGGTCCTCCCGGTCCCCCTCTTTCCGACACGTCAGCGTGAGCGGACGTACAACCAGGCGGCGCTTCTCGCGGAAGAGCTTGCGCAACGCATTGACCGTCGCTTCGATGAGCAGTCGTTGGTGCGCATCCGGCAGACAGAGACACAGACCCATTTCAATGCTGTGAAGCGGCGTGAGAATATGTCTGGCGCATTTTCGGTCGCACGTCCGGAATGGGTGCGTCAGCGGTGCGTCTTGCTTGTGGATGACGTGATGACCACCGGTGCCACGCTTCACGAATGTGCCAAGGCCCTGAAAAATGCAGGCGCTAGTACGGTGTGGGCGCTGACGATTGCGCGGAAGCGGGGAGACCGCGTGGGGAGCCGCGCGGGGGAGCGCGCGTAAACGCGCTACGCACAACTTGCGAAGAAGAGGGAAGGGGCTATACGGACGCTGCACCGGCAATGGTTTTGCACCAGGTGTTCAGATTAAGGCAGAGGTCGCGCGTGAGGGGCTGTGTATGCGTGGAATAGGGCAAGCAGGAAAGCACCAAGAGTCGTCCTTGTGCGCATAAGTCGAAGTACTTGCCCCGTGGCTTGAATAATGGCGGAAACCCCGCTGGGTACATCAAAATGACATCGCCATGCTCCAGTCCCATCACGTGCTCGACAATTTCCTTTTCTCCCGGAGAGATAAAGGGGGAAATAATAACAGCGCCGTTCTCCGCATCATGCTGCACCTCCAGCTTGAGGGCTGAGAGTTCGTCAGCGGTGACATGACGCGATACCTGCACGGGGGTTACGATGGGGCGGTCGAGCAGGAAAAGATTGCCATAGCCGTTCCAGGCGTGATCGTTGGGAAGCCGCTCCTGTATGAGGTTATTCACGCGGATGAAGAGATCCGGATGCTTCAGCTTCAGCGAGAGGCGGCGCGGGTTGTCACGAATGTAGTTCGTGTAGGCCTTTAGCGAGCCCGGCCTCCAGACGCAGAGGTCATGATACCCTGGATTCCAAACCTGCATAGTCGCGTTGTCGTGACGCTTGCGGAAGGCACTCGTGACGAGTGATTTGAAGGCGCGAAGGGGTACACCCACGGGCTTTTCCATGCGTTCCTTCACGTGGATGATGGCATGAATGTGATCCGGCATGATCACGAAGGTTGATGTTTCAATTTGTGGGTAAGTTTTCGGAATGTCATGCCACAGCTCATACATGACCCAGCCGTCACGCGAAGGTGTGACGCAGTCGCCTTCGCACGCGCCGAAGAGCGGTGCACGGTTCAGCGTGGTCATGGTGATCATGTAGAAGCTGGGGGCGCAATAATCATGCTGGAAGCAGCGTTTGCCTTGTAGGGTAGGTTGCATAAGAGCCGCGTGGAGAGCCGCGTGTAAACACGCTACGCACAACTTGCGCGGAAAGTCTTTCCTTCATGTTTAACAGGGGTGAAAGTTTTGCGGCGGGTGTTTACACCCTCTTGAGTAGCTGTTGAACAGCCTGCGTGATCGCGTCAGCCGAGGGGATGCACGCAGCCTCGAGATTTTTCGCAGAGGGCATGGGTAAGTCTGGCGATGCCAGGCGCACGACAGGCTTCTCTAAATAATCGTGCGCCTGCTCCATGATCTGAGCTGCGATTTCTGCGCCGAAGCCGCCCGTCTTGGGGCCCTCCTCCACAATCAGTGCGCGGCCTGTCTGCTGGATGGATTCAACAATCATACTGATGTCGAGGGGATTGAGCGTCAGCAGATCAAGGACCTCCGTTGAAATGCCTAATGTCTTGAGGTGATCCGCTGCCTGTGTCGCGACCTGTGTCATATATGACCAGGCAATCATGGTCACGTCCGTGCCTGTGCGCACCGCGTTCGCCACGCCAAAGGGAATCGGGGCGGGTAATAGATTGAAATCATCAAAGCGCAAAGGATAGAGCAGTTTGTGCTCAAGGAAGAGGACGGGCGATGTTGAGCGCAGGGCGGTTTGTAAAAGCCCTGACGCGTCCTGCGCATTTGACGGCGCAACAATCGTGATCCCGGGGATGCCCGTGAAGAGACGCTCAAGCGACTGTGAATGGGTTGCGCCATAGCCGCGTCCGCCACCGCTCGGCGCGCGGATCACGAGGGGGCAATCCAGTCCGTAAATGGGTTTCAGCTTGGCGGCCATGTTGGCGAGTTGGTCAACGGCAAGCGTGATGAAGTCCATGAACATGAACTCAATCACAGGGCGCTGACCTGCGACTGCCGCGCCGATGGCGATGCCGGTGAGCGCCTGTTCGGAGATGGGCGTATCGCGCACACGCGTCGGACCGAAGCTCTCCAAGAGGCCGCGCGTCACACCAAATGCGCCACCATAAGCGCCGATGTCTTCGCCCATGAGAAAGATGGAGGGGTCGCGCTGCATCTCGGCCGCAAGCGTCTCCCGGATAGCCTGTGTGAAGGTGACGCTCATGACAGCGCCTCCGCAAGATAAAGAGCCGGATCTGGCAAGGGGGATGCCTCGCAGAAGCAGATGGCCTCGTCAATGAGCGCTTGCATCTGTTGCTGGTGTTCGGACAAGAGGGCTTCTGTGGCTGCTTCTTGCTCGCGAAGGTATGTTTCCATGCGCAGGAGCGGGTCGCCTTTGAGGGCTGCCGACTCTTCCTCGCGTGTGCGGTAGGTGCGCGGATCGCCACGCGAATGACCAGAGAGACGATAGGTCATGCATTCAATCAGGGCTGGCCCGTTTCCGTTACGTGCTGCTTCGGCAAAGGCTGAGACCGTGTCGCGGACAGCCAAGAAGTCGTTGCCGTCAACCGTCGCGCCGGGCATGGCGTACGCTTTGGCGCGGTCAGCAATGCACGGGTTGGCAAGTCCGCGCTGCGTGGTGGTGGACATGGCGTATCCGTTGTTCTCGACAATGAAGAGGACAGGCAGCTTCCAGAGCGCGGCCATGTTCAGTGTTTCATGGAAGACGCCTTGATTGGATGCTCCGTCGCCAAAGAGGCTCACCGTGACGCGGTTGGAGTTGCGCATCTGCGCATCAAGCGCCAGCCCGGCTGCAAAGGGGATGCTCGCGCCTGTGATGCCGTTTGCTCCGTAAAATCCGATGGCGGGATCCATCATCATCTGGCTGCCGCCGCGTCCGCGGGAATAGCCTGTTGCGCGTCCGAAGAGTTCGGCCATCACACGCTTGGGCTCCGCACCCCGTGCAAGAAAATGGCCATGTCCCCGATGCGTCGACGTCATGGCATCCGTTGGCTTCAATGCGGCGGCCACACCCACGGCGACCGCCTCCTGTCCGATGCAGGTGTGGGCCGTCCCCATGATGCGGCCCTCAAGGAAAAGACGTTCGATCGCCTCTTCGAAGAGACGGATGGTGAGCATCAAGTCATAAGCATGAAGGGAGGTCATATCAAACTATTGGATAGCGGTGAGCATTTCGTCTGCAACGGTGTTGGCCTCTTCTTCGCCTTTGAAGTGTTGCACAAGCACGAGCGCAAAGAGCAGGGCTGTCCCGGGGCCTTGGCTCGTGATGATATTTTCATCAGCAATGACAGGAGCATTTTCGTAGGACTCGCCCAGTTCCTCTGCGCAGGTCGGATAGCACGTGGCTGTGCGTCCATGGAGCACGCCGGCTTTTGCAAGGACGGTCGGCGCCGCGCAGATGGCTGCGACATGGCGACCCTCTTCCGCGAATTGACGTACGGCATCGAGGACGCGCGTATCAGCCTTTAAAACTTCGGTTCCTTTACCGCCGCCTGGAAGGACAATCGCGCCAAATTCTGCGAGGTTGATGGCGGCCCAGGTGGTGTCCGCAGCAAGCTTGATGCCATGCGCAGCATGGATGGTGACATGGTCGGTCAAGGAGGCTGTGGTCACACGGATTGATGCGCGGCGCAATACATCAATAATGGTGACTGCTTCCAGCGGTTCAACACCATCGGCAAGTGGAATTAAGACAGGCATAATGACTCCTTCATTGATGACTTATTGATGAATTAAAGTAACATAAGAGGCAGCTAATTGAAAGCGGAGATTACTCGGCGTCGATGCTGACGCGCTGACGGTCGGTCTTCTTCTCGCCATGCTGACGCTTCTCCGCGACCATCTTTGCTTTCTGACGACGCGAACGGCGGCGCTTCTGACGGCGGACGCGCTCGGTCTCCTGTCGGCGCTTGGAGTGTTCGGACTTCTCCTTCTCAAGAATCTTCTCAGCCAGTTGACGGCGGGCCAGCCAGCGGTTCAGTTCGCGGGAACGGCCCTCTCCATACTTGATGGTGGTCTTGCTGGGTTCGTGGTAGAGGCGCACGGTGGAGGAGGTCTTGTTGACCTTCTGTCCGCCGGGTCCGGAACCCAGGATAAAGCTCTCCTCGATATCCTCCTCGAAGACGCTGGCGAGGATCATGAGCTGCTTGATTTTTTCGATGGTTTCAGAGCTGATCATGGTGTGACACGGCTGGTGATGATGCCGTCCTTGACTTGGGTGAGTAACGCCTGTTCGGGCGCGACATCCGCGATGGAGCGCACCAGCTTCCCGTCCGTTGTGCGCGTCAGGCTATAGCCGCGGTCCAGCACGGAGAGGGGGTTCAGCAAGGCGCATTTCTGAGCGAGTGTTTCAAGACGTGCGCGGTAACGGTCGTTTTTCCGTTGCGCAGCCTGGCGCAACCGCTGCTGATAGAGCGCGAGGCGTGACTCCAGGGTGCGGGTCTGACGTTCACGCAAGACCCCGAGACGGCCACTGGCCAGTTCAACACGCTTGCGGAACTGATGCCCCTTCTGCTGGAGGGCGCTGCGCAAACGGTTATCAAAATCATCGACCCGTTGCATGCCGTGCTCCAGGCGTTGCGTGAGTGCGTGGTGGGCGTCTTCACGGAGGCGTTCGAGCCTGGCCTGGAATTCAATTTTGGGCGCAATGACGATCTCTGCCGCGGCGGAGGGTGTCGGCGCACGGACATCAGCTGCAAAGTCGCAGAGGGTCACATCCGTCTCATGTCCAACCGCGGAAATAGTCGGAATCGCTGATGCTGCGACAGCCCGGACAACAGCTTCCTCGTTGAAGGCCCAGAGATCCTCAATGCTGCCGCCGCCCCGGCCAATGATCAGGACATCGGGAATCCATGTTGACGCGGTGTTGAAGTAATGGATCGCGTTTGCAATGCTGTTGGCTGCGCCTTCGCCTTGCACTTTGACGGGCGCGAGGCGGATGTTGAGGTTCGGGAAGCGCCTGCCCAGCACCGTGATGATATCGTGGATGACCGCGCCCGTGGGGGAGGTGACAATGCCGATGCGCTGGGGAAAGAGGGGCAACGGTTTTTTGCGCTCAGGGGCAAAGAGGCCCTCCTGCTGAAGGCGTCTCTTGAGCTCCTCATACTGCTGCATCAAATCGCCCGTGCCCGAGGCTTCCAGGTTTCGGATGACGAGTTGGTATTGGCCGCGGTCGGGATAGATCGTGACCGAGCCATACGCGCGGACTTTCATGCCGTCCTTCAGGGTCAAGGCTGCCGGCAGTTTCGCGCGAGCGCCCGAGAAGAGGACCGCGTTCATGATCGCCCCGGCATCCTTGAGCGTAAAATAACTGTGCCCACTGGAATAGACCTTGAACCCTGAAATCTCGCCTTCCACGCAGACTGAACTAAACGTGGGTTCTACCGCAGAACGGATGCGCTGCGTCAGTTCGGTAATCGAGAGTGGTTTGAGGGGCTCTTGCATGACAGGGCTATTCCCTGAAGCGGTAGGGGGTGATCGAAAGGGCTTTGCCGGTCGCGTTGTCGATTTCGAGGATGGCGCCTTCGAGTACAGCCGGGCCGGAGGCCACATCAAACTTCGTCGACATGCCGGTGACAAACTTCCGGGTGACCGGCGCGATCTCGCGGCCAATCACCGACAACGCGGGGCCTGTCATGCCGAGGTCGGTCATGTAGGCTGTCCCCTTCGGGAGGAGGACGGCATCGCTGGTCTGGACATGCGTATGCGTGCCGACGAGGGCCGCGATGCGGCCATCGAGGTAATGCCCCATCGCGATCTTTTCAGAGGTCGCCTCGGCATGGAAATCGACAATGACCGGCGCATTGGCAGGAAGTGTTTTCAGGACGGCGTCCATGGTGCGGAAGGGGCAGTCCATGGGGCCCATGAAGACGCGGCCTTGCAGGTTGACAACCGAGATCGGGCCAAAGGTGGTCTGATACGTGCCGCTCCCCTGTCCGGGAACACCGGGAGGGAAGTTTGCGGGGCGCAACAACCGTTTTTCAGAGGCGATGACCCCTTCGAGTTCCTTCTGCCCCCAGGCGTGGTCGCCAAGGGTCAGCACATCTGCGCCGGCCTTGAAGAGTTCATTGGCCAGTGCCAGGGTGATGCCGTTTCCGGCTGCGGCGTTCTCCGCATTCGCGATCACGACATGGATGGCATGTTCCGCGCGGAGTTTTTTGACCACCTCCGCGAAGATCCGTCTGCCGGGGCCGCCGACGATATCACCGACTAAAAGAATTTTCATGAGACCTATCCTTACTTGGCGTATTCCACGCAGCGGGTTTCGCGGACGATGACAACGCGGATTTGGCCAGGGAACTGCAGGTTTGCAGAGATCTGCTGGCAGATCTCGCGGGCCATGACAATGGCATCATTGTCGCTGACTTGAATGGGGTCTACCAGAACGCGCACTTCGCGTCCGGCCTGCACGGCGAAGGTCTTTTTCACGCCTGGGAAGCTGTTGGCAATGGCTTCCAGCTTTTCAAGGCGCTGGACATAGATGCCCATGCTTTCATTGCGCGCGCCGGGGCGGGAGCTGGAGATGGCGTCTGCTGCTGCGCAAAGGACGCCATACACGCCTTCAGCCTGTATGTCGCCATGATGTGCCGCGACGCTGTTTGCGACCATGTCGCTCTCCGCGTTCCGCCTGAGCAGGTCGGCGCCGATTGCGGCATGCGCCCCTTCGACAGTATGGTCAAGGGCTTTTCCGATGTCGTGGTAGAACCCGATGCGACGGGCCAGCACAGGGTCAAGCCCCAGTTCAGAAGCCATCATGCCCATGAGGTGTGAGACTTCAATCGAGTGACGCAGGACGTTCTGCGAGAAACTGGTCCTGAATTTGAGACGTCCCATGTGTTGCAGCAAATCGGCAGGCACGCCTTGTACTTGCGCTTCATACGCAGCGGCTTCGCCGGCTTCAAAGATCGTCTTTTCAAGGTTGTCCGTCACGCTCTTGACAATCTCCTCGATGCGGGCAGGATGGATGCGCCCGTCTGCGACCAGCAGCTCAAGGGTTTGGCGGGCCACTTCTCGGCGGACAGGGTCGAAGCCGGAGATGACGACCGCTTCGGGCGTGTCATCGACCAGCATGGTCATACCGGTGACGGCTTCGAGCGTGCGGATGTTGCGACCTTCACGGCCGATGATGCGGCCTTTCACGTCGTCGCTGGGCAATTGGACCGTGGTGGTCACGGTTTCGCTGGCATGGGCGATTGCATAACGCTGGATAGCCATGGTGACGATGCGTGTGGCCTCCTTCTCGGCGGTCTCCTTGGCCTCCTCCTGGATCTTCCGGATGAGGTTTCCTGACTCGCTTTTGACTTCCTGTTCCGCGCGGTGATAGAGTTCGCGTTTGGCCTCTTCGTAGGTCATGCTGGCCAGTTTCTGAAGGCGGGTATCAGCCTCCTGTATGCGCCGGTCCGTCTCCACGCGCTTCTGCTGGATATCCTCGGCCTTTCGGAGGACCTCTTCCTGCTTTTGCGCGATGGTTTGGTCCTTCTTGTCCAGAATGGCCGCTTTTTTGTCCATATTTTCTTCTCGGACAGTCAGTCGGTCTTCAATATCCTGCAGTTCTTTGCGTCGGGTTTTGGTGCTCTTTTCAAACTCTTCCTTGGCTTTCACCACTTCCGCGCGTGCGGAGATGTCAGCCTCCTTCATCTTGCTTTTGACTTCGACATCCACTTCGCTCAGTTTCAGTTTGGCCTGTTTTTCAAGGGTATCTGCCTGCCATTTGCCGATAAGGCCACGAAAAGCATAGCCGCCGAGCACACCGGCAAGCCCGAAAAGCAACCCAACGGTTGCATCACTCACATCGTACCATGTGAAGTTTGTCATTGTTTAATCCTCCGAAATGCGGGTTTCCGCATATTACTGTTTCACATCCATATTTTACAAAAATATAAAATACAGGTTCATAAGCGAAAAAGGATAGCGCATTTTTGGTATAAATTCAAGCGTGGGCATCTCTTTAAGAGGCTCTTTTTTTGTTGATTTACGACCATCGAGGGTTCATACTAACCTCCCACTGTGTTTAAGAGGAAAATTTCAGCAAAACAAGGAGTACCCAATGAGACCAGTTCAGTTCTCTCGACGTCAGTTTGTTTCAGGGGTTGGTGCCACAGTTGCCGCGCCGTACATCATTCCGATGGGCGCTCTGGGTAAAGGTCGCCCCGCGCCATCCGCCCGCATCCAGCTCGGCATGATCGGCTTCGGCACGATGGCAGGGGATAATATCGGCAATTTCTTGAATAATGACAAGGTCCAGGTCGTCTCCGTTGCAGACCCGGTTGCCGAGACAGGGTGTTATGGGTACAATGCAGACCCGAATCGGAAGGGCGGTCGCAATGCCGGCAAGCGGATTGTGGATGAATTTTATGCAAAGAAGCTGAATCAGCCGGGGTACAAAGCCTGCACCACGTATATTGATTTCCGAGAGATGCTGGCGAAGGAGAAGCTGGATGCTGTGCTCATCAGTACGCCGGACCACTGGCACGCCCTTCACGCCGTTTCCGCAGCCAGCAAGGGCATCCATGTCTACGGACAGAAGCCCATGTCCTATTGCATCGCTGAGGGACGTTATATGGCTGATACGATGAAGGCCAATCAGGTGACCTTCCAGGTCGGTTCCCAGCAGCGCTCGGACAACTATTTCCGTATGGCTGCTGAATTTATTCGCAATGGCGTGATCGGCAAGCTTGAGAAGATTGAAGTCGGCCTGCCGGGCGGCCATTTCCGCTGGAACAAGACGGATGCAGACTTCTCGCAGGAGCCTACCCCTGTTCCGGAATGGATGACCGATTTCAATCTCTGGCTCGGTCCAGCCCAGAAGCGTCCCTACATCCCGGCCCTGCACCGCAATATGACCTGGCGTAACAACCTGGACTACTCCGGCGGCGCTATCACAGACTGGGGTGCGCATCACCTGGACATTGTGCAGTGGGCGTTGGGCAAGGATGATTCAGGGCCAATCGCCATTGAAAACCTCAAAAGCGACATGCCCTCCCGTGACAAGGTCTTCAATACGGCTGCGCACTACTCCTTCGAGGTCGTCTACGAGGAAGGCACGCGCGTTTTTGTGAGCGACAAGTACCCCAATGGCATCACGTTTTATGGCGAGGGCGGCAAGAAGATCTTTGTGACGCGCGGCAAGCTGGAGACCACGCCCTCGGAGCTGATTCGCACCAAGTTGGACGACAAGGCTGTCAAGCTCTACAAGAGCGCCCGCCATGAGGGCAACTTCATCGACTGTATCTACAGCGGCGAGCCGACCATCTGCACCTGTGAAATCGGCCATCGCTCCATAACGATCGCGCATCTGGCCAATATCGCGTTGCGCCTGGGACGTAACAAAGTCCAGTGGAATCCAAAGACCGAATGCTTTGTGAATGACCCGGAGGCTGACAAACTCAAAGCTTCGCCGATGTTCAATGGCTGGGTCTTGAAAGCCTAACCGGATGGTGTCGATTCAAACAGTCTGGATCGCCTCAGTGAACGCAGGTCATTCGCCTGCGTTCACTGTTTTTGCCTTGGAAAATGAGCCCTCGGAGGCTGTTGGGCAGATCCTTTACCTGACGAACGATGTTGCGGCCTTTGAGGAACTGCTCCCGGAGCGGCGCACAACGATGATCGACATCATGTCGCTTCGCGCCTACGCGTTTTCGGAGGCGCCCCTTGAGCGTGCAGAGCAACTCTTCGAGGAGGGCGTGACCCCGACGGCTGAAGGGCTTTGGAATGTTTGGGTCTCCATTGAAAAGCGTCTCCTCTCCTTCCCCTTGTGGGCCTTGGAAACGATCGAACTCCTGTTGCGTGATCTGGATGAGAAGCCCTTGGCAAAGCTATTTGGCGATATTGCCCATCGCGTGCGCCACACAGGCGTGAGCTGCGGGCATTGGACAGAGGCCTTTAAGAGCGACCGTGCCCGCACGGAGCGTCAAGAGCAGACCCGTCACGAAGATTGTTCGCCGCTCTCTTCCGATCGCATCACCTCGCATCTGATGCCCGGGGGCGTCTTTGCCCGGCTCATGCCCGGGTATGAGGCGCGTGCCGGACAACTGGAGATGCTCAAAGCGGTAATCCGTGCCTTCAATGAGGGGAAGCATCTGGTGGTCGAGGCAGGCACAGGCGTCGGCAAGAGCCTGGCGTATCTCATCCCCGCTGCTGCCTGGGCGCGGCTGAACGATGTGCCTGTCGTGGTCAGCACGAATACGCGCAATCTGCAATCGCAACTGATCGAAAAGGATCTGCCCTTGGTGCTTGAGGCTATCCGCGCTGAATTTGGCACGGAAGAGGGGAAGCAACTCCGCTTGGCTGTGCTGAAGGGACGTTCCAATTACCTCTGCTTGCGGCAATTCGGTCTTCTGCTGGAGCACTCCCAGTTTGAACTGGACCGTCCGGAACTCAGACTCTTCACCGAGGTTGTCGCCTGGGCGGTGCAATCGCCGGACGGAGACCTGGACGCCTTTGCAGGCGCAAGCCATGCTGAGCCCTCCTTTCTGTCAAAGGTGGCCTCCATCGGGGAGGAGTGCTCGGGCCGTGCCTGTCGCTTTTACCGTCGCTGCTTCCTGCAGAAGGCCCGTGCAAAGGCGCTGGCCGCGCATGTGATTGTCGCCAACCACGCGCTGGTCTTCTCCGATTTGCAGTCCGACGGCGGCATGCTGCCCCCGTATGCGCAGCTGGTCTTTGACGAAGCGCACAACCTTGAAGAGGCTGCGACACGGCATTTGTCGATTGAGGTCTCGCCGTATCGGCTGAGCCAAATCCTGCACCGTCTGAGCCGCACCAAAAATAAGCGGAGCAGCGGTACGCTGGAAGTCCTAATGACGCACCTTGACAAGGGCGCGATCACAACCGATGAAAAGCGCGCAGAGGCGATTCGCAAGCACGTCAGGGAGTCGAAGCATGCGCTTGCCGGGGTGCATGAGGCAGCGCATGAGCTTTTTCTCAGACTGCAAGGGCTGCTGAGTGACGACGGACGCGCCGCCCGCTACCGTTGCGAGCCGGAGCCGGGGGGGGTGACGCCGGCCATGCTGGTGGGCGACGCACCCATGCCCCTGTTCAAGCGTCTGGTCTTCCGCAATGGCGCCTTCATGTCTGCGGAGCAGCGGCTCAGCGAGCCCCAACTGGCCAGCGAACGCGAAGTTCTGCGTCGTGCGCTCAAAAAGGCAACAGAGTTGTTGACGCAACTGGCCGACTTGCTTCGTCAGGCTGCAGAAGGCGAACTGGCCTTATACGGGGACCAGGCCTCGAATATCGAAGGTGCTGTAGCCACGCTCCAATGTTTTGGCACGGATGTCAATTTCGTCCTGGATGCGCAAGACCTCGACTACGTCTTCTGGGCAGAGCCCGCAGGCCGCTTCTGGCACGGGCAGGCGAGTCTCGTCGCTGCGCCCTTAAAGATATCCGGTGCGCTGGCTGAACGTCTTTATTCGAAGAAGACCTCCATCATCTTCTGTTCCGCCACGTTGCGCGTGGGCGGAAGCTTCGACTTTATCGGCAAGCGGCTGGGGCTCGATAAGATTGAGCAGGGGCGTACGCTGACCTGCATTGCTGAAAGCCCCTTCAACTATCTCCAGCAATGCGGCACCTACGCGCTGACCTGCCTGCCTGAACCGACCGGGACGGACGGAGGGAGCTATGTCGAGCAATTGAGCGCCATCATGCTTGACGTCTTTATCAAGACCAAAGGGCGCGCCTTGGGCCTCTTTACCAGCTACGAGATGATGAACAAGGTCGTGCATCTGATCGAAACACCGTTGCGCGAGGCCGGCATCCGCCTGCTGGTTCACGGTTCCAGCGGCACGCGCGACCAGATAACGCGCGTCTTCCGTTCGGGCGACGGACCGTGCGTGCTGCTGGGCGCCCAGTCCTTCTGGGAGGGTGTCGATGTCGCGGGCGATGCGCTGAGTTGCGTGGTGATGGCGCGGCTGCCCTTTATGTCCATCGGCGATCCGATTGTCGAGGCGCGCTGCGAACAGATTGATCAGGCTGGCGGAAGCTCCTTCCGCGAGTTTTCCATGCCGCAGGCAGTTATACGTTTCCGTCAAGGTTTTGGACGTCTCATCCGCACCTGTACGGACAAAGGGATCGTCATTGTCGCAGACCCCCGCCTTGTCACGCGCGGGTATGGGAGTGTCTTTAGCCGCAGCCTTCCCTGCCCTGTGCGCAAGATGGCATCCCCGGCGGAACTCCTAGAAACGATCACTTATTTCTTTGAGGCGTAACCCCGTAAATATCAGGACAGTTGCAAGCCTGCTTTGCTCCTTCTCCTTATTCAGTGGCCGTATTCCCCGTCACTTTATGCACATAGAAGCTCCGTTATTATTGGTTTGTGACGTGGGTGGGGCGGGTTAATATGTGTTCGCATGTGTTTTTTCTGCGCGCTCTGGATAGCCAAAGAAGACTGTGTATCAATGGGGTAAATCACCGAGGGGCGGCTTTTACAAAATAAATCATATTTTTTGCTTGTCATCTGCTGGCTTTTTTTGCTAGCGTAAAAATAGAGTTTGCTATGGGTAATTGTATTTTACGGTCCGTAACAATGACGGATCGGTAACTCACAAAGAAAAAGAGGTGTGTGATGATTCTAAGAAAAGTATGGGTATCTTTGTGCATGAGTTCGCTCATGCTGCTGATGACGTTTAATGTGCAAGCGCTTACTTTTGATGTGGCGACTGGCGACACAACAAATGTCACCGACCTTATCACGGATGCAGAGGCTCCTGATGGGGTGTTGAAGCTGGGGGGCGGCACCGCTGTCTTCACGAATGTGAACATCTATACCACGGGGACGATTGTCAGCAACGGCACCTTCCAGATCGGCAATGGCGTGGGCAACGGCGCGCTCACGGGGACATATACGATCACCCCGGAGGGCTTGCTCCGGCTCTACTACGGGACAACCATGACACAGCCCGGGGCTGCCGGCTGGGCGCGGTTCACGGGCGACGGGACCCTCGCGCTCATGACGGCCGCATCAGCGGCTGTTAATGCCAACGCGAACCGCTACTGGGGCGACCTTGCCCTTCCGGCCACCTTTACCGGCACCCTGCGTATTGAAGAGGGGCGCGTCTATGTCCCGCCGACTGGAACTCGCCTGGGGAATGCAACCACAATTATTGTTGAGTCAGGTGCAACACTCGGCTGCTGGGGTGGAGGAACATTTCCCCAGAGCATTGCGTTGTACGACATGAACGGCTGGGGTGAAACAGGATACGAACTTGCCTTGCGCCTGGGCGGAAACTGTGATATTCAGGGTAATGTCATTCTCCAGGGGAGTTCCTCGATCGGCGGAAACGCGGCCGGCACTATTTCAGGCGTGATCTCCGGCGACGCGGACAAGACACTGAATATTGGTGCTTCCTCGGCGACCTCCTGGGTCTATCTGGGTGCGGCAAACACTTATGCGGGCCCGACCGTGATCCGCTACGGCGTGCTGTGCGTTGGTACGAATACTGCCACAGGATCGCTCGGTACGGGTCCTGTCACCAACAATGGGTGGCTGGCCATCTATCGCTCAGATGATGTGACGATTGCAAATGACATTACAGGCACCGGATCCTTGCGGAAGATGGGGACCAATACCGTGACGCTCACGGGCAGCATCTCATATCGCGGTACAACCGAAGTGGATGCCGGCACATTGGAAATTGTTAATGGAATTACGGGCACCGGTGGTGTAAATAAAGGCGGAACAGATAAATATGGAACCCTTATCCTCTCGGGAAGCAATAGCTATACAGGCTTGACCTCTGTTACCTGCGGACGGCTCATGGTCAATGGCTCGACTGCCGCTGAAAGCACAGTCAACGTGGCTGCTAACGCAAGTTTAGGCGGCACCGGATCTGTTGCCGGGAAGATCAATCTTTTGGCAAACTCCCTTTTCGCCATGCCAGCCAGCGGCGTGCTGACCTCCTCCGGCGGCTTCGATATCAATGCGGGGGTCACCCTGGATACGAGCTGCGTCCCTGAAGCAACCTTTGAAAACAATGACATTGTTTTTGTCCTTAACAACACTTCCTCAAGGGGGATCGGAGGGACATTTGATAATTTTGTTGGCAAGATCACCTCATCGGGGCGCAAATTCCGCATTTCGTATGAGGCAGACTTTTCCACGACTTCCGCGACGGGGGGCTACGATATCGCGCTGGTGCTGGACACTTCCGCCCCGCTAACTTTGAAAGATGGCCTGCAGCAGTATTATTCCTTTGACGGGAACATGAATTGCACGGGCGGTCTCAACCCGTTGAATCCCTTCCCGACGCAGGGAACAGTCACATACAGTGCAGCCATGTTTGCCAACGGTGTGAACTCCGGTGGCGGTCCTTACAGCAGCGCAGCCGAGACCCGCTTCCAGCCTTACGGAGATGCTTTTTCCTCCTCTGTCTGGGTCAAGCTTCCCGCGACTTTGACGGCTCCGGCCAAGGGGACGAACAGCTTTGTCATGACGCGCGGTATTATCAATCCGCAGGCGAGAGGCTGGGCTATCGATGTGACTACAAACGGACTGTTCAGCCTGATTATTGGCGATCAAAGCACCGCGCTCTATAACTTCTTGCGGTTGCAAGGGACGATGGACGGATGGAATCACCTGGCCTGGACGCGTGAAGGCGGGGTCGTGACGTTCTATGTCAACGGTGTTGCGGCAACGATGGCAATCAGCCCTTCCCTGAACATTAATGTGGATGGTCAGTCCTGCCGTGAAATGGCTCTTTATCAGGTCGGTTGGGCGGGGGGGAGCTTCCTCCTTGAAAAAACTGGAACCATGGTCGATGATCTGGCCTATTGGAATCGTCCGCTTGGAGCGACAGAAGTCGCTACGATCTATAATAGTGGCACAGGGTCGACAGTTCCTTATTATCCTGCGGCAAAGACGGCAATCTGGGATGGCGGTGACGCTGATGACAGCAATTGGTACAGTCCCGATAACTGGATGGGCAATGTTGCGCTCAGTCCCTATGATACGCTTGTCTTTACCGGGACGACTCGCAACACGAACATCAACGACATCCCAGGTGTGACGCAATTCAATGGTCTCTCCTTCACAAATGACTGGACCATTACGGGCAATGGGATTAACTTGGCCGGCAACCTCTCTGTAATGGGTGGTGACGTGTCGCTGTCAATGCCCATCACCCTCGTCGGCGCTGATCGCACGATGTTTGTGGATGCGTCGCGGTCGCTGACCTTGAGCGGTTCCATTGTTGGCGGGTACACTCCGATTAAGACAGGCGAGGGAACCTTGACGCTCTCTGCAAATAACGCTTTTACAGGGTACACGCTTGTCAAGGGCGGCAAACTCGTCACAGCGGGGGACAACACGGCGGCCCGTGTAGTTGTCGGTTCCGCAGCAGGCGAAACAGCCACCTGGGACTTTAATAGTGGTACCTTTGTAGGCGGCGGAAATGAAATATGGATCGGCGACAACAACGGCGTCGGTACGATGAATATGTCTGATGGGTCATTGACCGTCAACAGCTGGTTTGCGCTGGGCCGCGGCGGAGCGGGTCAAAGCCAGGGCACGTTCAATATGACCGGCGGCTATCTGAAGCACCAGACCGCAGGCAATATTGCGATCGGCACCGGAGCCAATAGTATTGGAACGGTCAATATCAGCGGCGGTACGATCGAGACCACGGCGACTTTCTACCTCGGTGAAAATAACGCCTATACGACAAGCGGGTATCTTAATCTCAGCGGCACAGGGACGGTAAAGGGCAACCTCCTGCGCGTTGGCGACAACGGCTACAAGTCAAGCTATCTGACGGTCACAGGCGGAACACTCCGTTTCAACAGCATGACCAAGGGTGTCGGACTGGCCGTCACTTCGATCTCCGGAGCAACGCTCGGTTCATACACGCTCGCCTCTGCCGCCTTCGGGGTTAATTTGACACTCGATGATGCGAATGGCGCCACGACCTTCTCCTGTACGACGCAGGATGGCTCAACCGCTGCGAATATCTTTGTCTCCAGTCGCCTCGGCGGAGATGGAGCCTTGACCAAGACAGGCACTGGCAGCCTGCTGCTCGGCGCTGACAACCAATATACAGGCGCGACAATCATTAATCAAGGCATGTTGGTCCTGACGAATAATGGAGCGATCAATCATACAGCTTCGATCTATATCTCGTCCGGCGCATCGCTTTCAATGGATATTGCACGTCCGATTACGGTCTCCTCGGTGACGTTTGAAGCGGGCAGCAGTGTCAAGGTTTTGGCGACACCGCGTACGCTCCTGGCCAATGACTATCCCGTCTTTGTCGGCGTGACCGAGCTTCCGGCTACGCTCCCGGCGATTGAAGGACTGGCTGGCGGCCAGAGCGGCTCATGGGTGATCAGCAATGGTGCCTTGGCCGTCCGGATCGACGGCGGCTTCGCGGGAAGTAATCTCGTCTGGAGCGCGGGCACCATATGGGACATCTCCTCGCTCGCGTGGAAGGTCGATGGCGCGGGTGATGATGTGGCCTTCTCGAATGGGGCCAACGTCACCTTTGACGGTGCCGCTCCCGGGTCGATCAATGTTCCTTCAAGCGTGTCGCCTGCTTCCATGACCTTTACTGGAACGCAGGACTACACATTTACAGGTGAAAAGATGCTCGGCGCCGGACCTGTGCTTAAGGGAGGTTCAGGCCTGGTGACGATTGACGGCAAGGGGTTTGACGTTCAGCCGATCATGATCACAAACGGTATGGTCAAGCTTGGCTTCAATGCCGCTCCGAGTAACGCACTGGGTTCTGCGTTAGCGCCTGTGATTATTACAGGAAGCGGTACGCTTGACATTAACTATGGCAATGCTGCAAACAACTTGGGTACGTCCGATGTCGGACGGAATGCCATCACCTCCTTCAAAGCCTTCAAGATTTCCGGGGATGGCTACACTGGACAAGGCGCGATTGTGAACAACAATGCGGCAAACGCAAATGGAGGGTATCTGGCCTTCAACGACATTGAGTTGATGGAGGATGCGACGGTCGGCGGTCTCCGCCGGTTTGACATGCGCTATTTAGCAGGTGCGGCAAATGCGCGCCCGCAGCTTTAC